>NZ_CP091381.1:0-4972098 GCF_021903635.1 Amycolatopsis sp. FU40 | reverse complement strand
GACTACCCGGACTCGTGGACGCAGGGCACGCACGTCTTCAAGCTGACCTACCAGTTCGAACCGGGCGCGGACGCCGACGGCGTCACCGTGCACATCCCGCTGCCGGTGCTGAACCAGGTGACGCCGGACGGTTTCGACTGGCAGGTGCCCGGCCTGCGCGGCGAACTGGCGACGCAGCTGATCAAATCGCTGCCGAAAGCGTTGCGGCGCAACTTCGTCCCGGCTCCGGACACGGCTGCCGACGCGTTGACGCGAATGTCCCCTTCGGACGGTCCGCTGCTCGACATCCTCGGCGACGAGCTGCACGCCATGCGCGGCATCGACATCCCGCATTCGGCGTGGGACCTCTCGACGGTGCCGGACCACCTCCGGATCACCTTCCGCGTGGTGGACGAGCGCGGCAAGCGGGTGGCCGAGGGCAAGGATCTGGACGAGCTGAAGCGCCGTCTCGCGCCGCGCGTGCGAGAGACGATTTCCAAGGCTGCCAACAGCATCGAGAAGGCCGGCCTGGTGCAGCCGTCGTTCGGCGAGCTGCCGAAGGTGTTCGCGTCGACCCGGCGCGGACACGACGTGAAGGCGTATCCGGCGCTGGTCGACGAGGGCGCGTCGGTGGCCGTGCGGCTGCTCGACACGCCCGCCGAACAGCAGCACGCGATGTGGTCCGGCACGCGGCGGATGCTGCGGCTGAACCTGAACTCGCCGATGAAGTTCATTACGCGGTCGCTGTCGAACTCCTCGAAGCTCGTGCTGAACCGCAATCCGCACGGCAGCGTCGCGGGCCTGCTGGAGGATTGCGTCGACTGCGCGGTCGACGCGCTGATGGCCTCGGCGGGCGGCCCGGTCTGGGACGAGGCCGGTTTCGCGGCGCTGCTGGAGAAGGTGCGGGCCGGGTTGAACCCGAAGGTGCTGGAGGTGCTGACGGAGGTCGAGCGGATCCTGCGCGCGGCCATCGACGTCGAAACGCGCCTGTCGGACACCCGCGGCCCGGCCGAGTCGCTGGCGGACATCCGCCGGCAGCTGGACGGCTTGGTGCACAAGGGCTTCGTGACGGAAACGGGTGCGGCCCGGCTGCCGAACGTGGTCCGGTATCTGCGCGGCATCGAGCGGCGGCTGGAGAAGCTGCCGCTGGAACAGACGCGTGACCTGCAGCGGATGGCGGACGTCGCGTGGATCACGAAGGAGTACGAAGACGCGGTGGCCGCTTTGCCGCCGGGGACCTCGTCGCCCGCGCTGGCGGAGGTGCGGTGGATGATCGAGGAGCTTCGGGTGAGCTTCTTCGCGCAGACCTTGGGGACGGCGCATCCGGTGTCGTTGAAGCGGATCACCAAGGCGCTGGACGAGGCGCTGGCCTAGCGATCACTTCACCAGGAGCGTGACGGTGGCGGCGCTGGCTGACACCGTGCCCGCGACGGCGGACAGCGAGGCCGCCACCCCGTTCACGTTGCCGAGCATTCTCCGGAGCGCTTTCGCCGGTGCTTGCTCCTTGAACGCCATCTTGAGCTTCTGCCATTTGTGCTGCCGGATATGGCACCCGAGGAGGATTCCACTGGCGTTGTTGCGGCAGAACTCGTTTTTCCGGGTGGGCGCGCAACACCAGGTCGGTGCTTGAAAGAGGCCGTACAGCACTACGAAGGCCGACAGGACCGCGATGACGCCCGGCCCGATCGCCGGGACCGCCCAGAGGGCGATGACCGCGATAAAAGCCAGAAAGCTCCAGAGGCTGCCGGTTTTCTTTTTTCCTTTTCTCCCCGCCATGGAGCACGAAGGTACTGATCAGTGTCGCCTGGTGGATAGCGCCTTTGCGGTGGAACGCGCCGCGGTGAGCGCCACCGACGGCAACACTGTGCTCCGCCAAAAGGATTTCTCGGCCTCGCCCATGTGGTGGGTGGGGAAGATGAGTCAGCTGATCACTTCGCCTCCGCATAATTGTCCACCGATTTCGCGTCCATGGGAAATCGCACCGGGCACGCCTCCCCGAAGACCAGCCGAGCCGCTTCTTGAATCGCGGTCTCCACGATCTCCGCGACTTCGTCCGCCAGTTCGGCGGGTGCGTGCACGATCACCTCGTCGTGCAGGAAGAACACCAGATGCGCCGGTTCAGGAAGCCGGCCGCGCAAAGTGGCCAGCAGGACCGCCGTCAGGTCGGCCGCACTCGCCTGCACCACGAAGTTCCGCGTGAACCGGCCCCAACTGCGCGACGCCCGCCGCGCCCGGGTTTCCGTCGCCTCGTCCTCGGTGAGCCCGCCGGTCAGGGCGCGCCAAGCAGCAGACGGAGCAGGAGAAGTACGGCCCAGCCGAGAGCGGACTCGTTCGCCCCGTTCGCCCGCCGCGGCGGCGTGTTCCACATAGGACACTGCGTCCGGGAAACGCTGACGCAGCAACGCGAGCAGCGGCCCGGCCTCGCCGGAGGTGCCGCCGTACATCGCGGACAGCATCGCGATCTTCGCGCGGGAACGGTCGTCTCGGGTATCCCCAGGGCGGAGCGGGACGTAGCGGGTGCCGGAGAACAGCGCCTCCGCCAAACGGGCGTACAGATCGGTGGCCGCGGCGACTTCGGCAAGGCGGCGGTCGCCGGACAAGGCGGTGAGGACGCGCGGCTCCAGTTGCGCCCCGTCGGCGACGACGAGTTTCCAGCCGGGGTCCGCGGACGCACACGAACGCAGCGCGCGCGGGATCTGCAGCGCACCACCGCCCCGGGTGGCCCAGCGGCCGGACACCACGCCGCCGACCACGTAGTGCGGGCGGAAGCGTCCGTCGGCGACCCATTCGTCCAGCCACGCCCAGCCGTTGGCCGAGTGGAGCCGCGACAGTTCCTTGTACTCCAGCAGCGGTGCGACCGCGGGATGGTCGATGTCTTGCAGCAGGTACTTCCGCGCCGCCGGGATTTCGATGCCCTCCCTGGCCAGTGCGCGGACGACGCTGGCCGACGAGTCGGGATTGACCGGCCGCCCGCCCAGCGCCGCGGAGATCTTCGCGGCGAGGTCGACGAGGGCTTTCGGACGTTGACCAGCGGGTACGCGTGGGCCCAGGCGTTCTTCCAGCAACTGCAGGTGCCGATCGGCGCGCCAGGGGAGCCCGGCGGCGGAGATTTCCGCGGCGGCCAGGGCGCTGGCCGATTCGGCCGCGAGCAGCAGTCGCATCCGAGCGGGGGCCTCGGTGGCGGCGACGCGTTTCTCTTGTTCGGCCAGCACGCGCCGGGCCGCGGCGACGACGGTGACGCCCGGCGGCAGGCCAGGGCCGCGCGGGGAGAACAGCGTGGGCTGCACGTCCTCGCCGAAGGCCGGGCCGTCGTCGGGCGGTTCCTCTCCGCTCGCCCGCGCCCACGCCGCCCGCAGGCTGCGCGATTCGCCCTCCCGGCCCTCGTAGGCGAGCAGCAGCCCTTCGGCGAGCGACAGGTCGTAGCACCGGCCCAGCCGCACCCCGGCCTTGATCAGCGTGGGATAGATCTCCTCGGCCGAGGGCAGCACCCAGCGCGGGCTCTCGGCCGCCTCGAGCCGGCGCACCTCGTCGGCCCAGTCGGCGCGCGAAAGCCCGCGGAGGGTCCCCGCGGGGCCCTCGATCGTGTAGCCGGAGTCCTCCTCCCGGCCGGTGATCACCTGCACCGTCACATTGTGCGGACCGGCACCGACAATTTCCGCGCACCGGACGCTCAGCGGTCTGTGAAGGGCCCCTCGACGGACTCGGATTCCCGCGAGGGGCCCTTCACAGACCGTCCGTGACCGGTACCGGAGATTTCCTCCCTGGCCGGGCACTGGTGCGCGGGCGGGCCTTGCTTTACTGTCGAGTAACTCCCATACCGGCGGTACGGAGTCCGTCGGCGTGGGCGCTCCCGCAGCAGCAATGGAGGTGCCCGGATGAGTGTGGCCGAGCTGGCCGGCCAGGTGGCAGGCAAGCTGACCGAGACCGTGCGCAGCGTCGAGGTGATGCGCCGCGCCGGGCTGGTGCCGTTCCCCCGGCTCGACGAGGGCCTGCGCTCCCTCGTCGCGATCCGCAAGTACGGCCCGTTCGCCGGCGCGAACCACATCGCGGCCCGGCGCGATTCGACGGCCGTCGGGATCGTCGACGACCTCGGCCCGCTCACCTTCAAACAGCTCGACGACCAGTCCAACGCGCTCGCCCGCGCCTGGTCGCAGCGCGGGCTCGGCCCCGGTTCGGTGATCGCCGCGCTGTGCCGCGACCACCGCGGGCTCGTGCTCACGATGGCCGCCTCGGGCAAGCTCGGCGCGCGGCTGCTGCTGATGAACACCGGGTTCGCCAAACCGCAGTTCGCCGACGTCGCCAAGCGCGAGGGCGTCACCGCGCTCGTCTACGACCAGGAGTTCACCGGCCTGCTCGACGCGATCGACGACAGCGCCGGCACGGTCGACCGCTACCTGGCCTGGGTGGACGAACCGGGCGGGCACGAGATCCCGGTGCTCGCCGAGATCATCGCCAGCACCGACGACCGCCCGCTGCCCGCGCCCGCCAAACCCGGCGGTTTCGTGCTGCTCACCAGCGGCACCACTGGCACTCCCAAGGGCGCGCCGCGACCGCACACGTCCGCGCTGGCGTCGGCGCAGTTCCTCGACCGCATCCCGCTGCGCTCCGGCGAAGCGACGTTCATGGGCGCGCCGCTGTTCCACGGCACCGGGCTGTCGCAGTTCATCCTCAGCTTCGCGCTCGGCTGCACGGTGGTGATGCGCCGGAAGTTCGACCCGGAGGCCACGCTGAAGGGCGTCGCCGCGCATCGGTGCACCGCGCTCGTCCTGGTGCCGACCATGCTGCAGCGGATCGTCGACCTGCCGAAGGAGGTCCGCGACCGGTACGACACCTCGTGCCTGCGGATCATCTTCGTCGCCGGGTCCGCGCTGTCGCCGGATCTCGGCAACCGGGCGAACGAGGAATTCGGCGACGTCGTGCACAACCTGTACGGCTCCACGGAAGTCGCGGTGGCGACGGTCGCGACGCCGGAGGACTGGAAGCGCGCGCCGGGCACGGTCGGCCGCGCGCCGGTCGGCTGTCGCGTCGCGCTGTACGACGAACGCGGCAACAAGATCACCGAGCCGCACGTGACCGGGCGGGTGTTCGTCGGCAGCGGGCTCAGCTTCGGCGGCTATACAGACGGCCGCAACAAGGAAATCATCGACGGCCTGCTCTCCAGCGGCGACGTCGGCCACTTCGACGAAGACGGCCTGCTGTTCATCGACGGCCGCGACGACGAAATGATCGTCTCCGGCGGAGAGAACGTGTTCCCGATCGAGGTGGAGAACCTCTTGGTGGAGCGCGAAGACGTTCTCGAGGCGGCGGTGATCGGCGTCGAGGACCCGGACTTCGGCGAGCGGCTCAAGGCGTTCGTGGTGCGGGCCGAGGGATCGACGCTCGACGAGGACGGCGTGCGCGAGTACGTGAAGGCGAACCTGGCGCGCTACAAGGTGCCGCGGGATGTGGAATTCCTGGACGAACTGCCGCGCAACGCGACCGGGAAGGTGCTGCGGACCAAGCTGAGCTGAGCGCGGTCAGGGGAAGAAGCTCGGCACGCGGGGATCCGAGGAGGGCGCGGATTTCGGTCGGGACCCGGCGGTGCCGGTCCGGCCGCGACGAGCTGGTCCAGTTCGGACAGCGAGGCCGCCGGGATGCCTCGTGCCGACACGACGGTCGGCTCACGAACCCCAGCCGATGCCGAAGATCCCCGGCCCGAAGTCCAGCGCGATCGCGTGCACGCCATTGCCGCTGTCGAGCCGCAGCCGGCGCCGGGCGGGGGCTTCGTCGGTGGCGTTCGCGTACTGCCAGCACCGGGCGGGCACCGCGGTCGGGTCGAAGCGGATCTCCAGCAGGTACTCGCGGACCGGGCGGCGGAATTCCCGGTAGTGCGTGGCCCGGCATTGCGGATACGGCGGCCCGGAGTTGCGCAGGGTGTACTCGATGAGGTGCGTTTCGCCGCGTTCCAGCGCGCGGTCGAAGAGCAGTTCGGCTACCAGGATGCCGTGGTCGTCGTCCACTTCGGCGCGTCCGACGCGGCAGTTGCGCACCGGCTGCAAGTCGGGCACCGCCGTCGCGTCGCCCTGTGCGTACACCAGCAGCCAGCGGTCCTGACCGTCCGCACCGGACTGGAAGACCGCGCGCGAGGTGACCGAGAGCTGGCCGCCGTCGGCCGCGATGTCGCAGCGGTCGTGCAGGCCGATCAGCTTCAGCTGGTGCTGCTGGTCCAGCGCGTCGGGCGCGCCGACGCGTTCCAGCAGCGGCTGCAGGATCTCGCGGGTGAAGGTGACCGGTTCCTCGCCCGCCCGGTCCCGCTTGCTCGCGCCGCGCGGACGGGGCGGCGGCAGCAAGCCGAGCAGCGCGCCGTCGGGGACGTCGAGGATTTCCTCCAGCACCCGCACCGCGGAGAGCGACCCGGCTCGTTCCGGCTGGCGTTTGCCCGACTGCCAATAGCTGAGCGCGGTGACGCTGACCGTCGCGCCTCGCGCGCGCAGCCTTGCCTGGATCCGGTCCAGAGAAAGCCCGCTCGCTCCGATCGCGGCGCGCAGCGCGCTCGCGAACGCGGTCCGGGCACCTCCGTCGGTGTCCGGACCGGCGTGGTCCGCATGCCGCTGCGTCATGTCCCGCCGCCCGCCCCCGCTGGTAACCGACCGTGCCGAGCCCGACACAGGCACGGTAGCAGCCGCCCCACCAGGTTGTACCGCCGTGCCATTCGGACGAACGGGCTAGTACTGGCAACTGGCAACCATTGCCGTGACCTGCGCGGTCGCGCTTCCATGGCCAGGACGGAACGCGCCGCCCCCGGCGCGTCCGGAGCCTCGGCCCCGGCAGCGCGGACCGCGCCCCGCGCCCGGCCGGCGGCCGCGCCCGGAACCGGTGGCCCGGCATGCCCCCAGAGGCCGGGCCACCGGTCATCCGCGCCGGATCCGCATACCTCCAGCCGCGGGAATGGCGAAATTCCTTCGGCTTCCGCTGTGTCGACTGGACAGTCCCGGCGGCCGGGAACCGCGCTGGCGACGCTGTCACACCGGGCCGCCCGAATGGTTACCAGCGGGTAGGCTCCGGGCATGGTCTTGCGGCAGAACATCCTGATCACCGGAGCCAGCTCCGGTCTCGGCGAGGGAATGGCCCGGCAGTTCGCCGCTCGCGGCCGCAATCTCGCGCTCTGCGCCCGGCGCACCGAACGGCTCGACGATCTGGCGGCGGAGCTGCGTGCCGCGTACCCGGGGATCACTGTCGTCACGCGCGCGCTCGACGTCACCGAGCACGGCCGCGTCTTCCAGGTGTTCGAGGAATTCCGGGCGGAACTCGGCAGGCTCGATCGCGTCGTCGTCAACGCCGGGCTGGGCAAGGGACAGCCGGTCGGCGCGGGACGGTTCGACGCCAACCGGCAGACCCTCGAGACCAACCTTGTCGGCGCGGTGGCCCAGATCGAGGCGGCGGCGGGCATCTTCCGCGAGCAGCGCGACGGGCATCTCGCGGTGATCTCGTCGTTCATGGCGCTGCGCGGTTTTCCCCGGAACCTCACCGCGTACTCCGCGTCGAAGGCCGGGATCTCCGCGTTCGCCGAGGGGGCGAGGCTGGAGCTGAGCGGCCACGGCATCACGGTCACCGACGTGCGGCCCGGCTACATCAGTTCCGAGATGACCGCCCGCTCGACCAAACGCAATCCGCTGATGGTGTCGGCCGAAGCCGGAGCGCACGCGCTGGTCAAGGCGATCGAAGCGGAGCCGAAGCGCGCGTACGTGCCTTCGTGGCCCTGGGTGCCGCTGAGTCTCGCGGTACGCTTGGCTCCTGGCCGGTTGCTGCGGATGTTTGCCTGACGGGACGGCATAATGGGTGCGATCTACCTGATCCGGCACGGCCAGGCGTCGTTCGGCGCGGCGGATTACGACGCGTTGTCGCCGCTGGGTTTCGAACAGTCCACAGTGGTCGGCGCGGAGCTGAAACGGCGCGGCGTTGAGTTCGCGCAGGTGCGCTCGGGAACGCTGGCCCGCCAGCGGGACACCGCGGCGACGGCGTTGAAGGCCCTCGGCTGCGACGTGCCGGTGGTCGAGGACGAACGCTGGAACGAATACGACCACGTCGACATCGCGCGGCACCACGCGGGCGGTGCGCCGCAACAGGATTCGCGCGAGTACCAGCGGTTGCTGGACGCCGCGCTGACCGCGTGGGTCGACTCCGGCGACAGCGGCCCGTGCACGGAAAGCTGGCCGGTTTTCCTCGGCCGCTGCACGGCGGCGCTGGCCGAGCTCGCCGGCTCGCTCGGCAAGGGCGAGAACGGGCTCGTGTTCACCTCCGGCGGCGTGCTGGGCGCGGTCGCGGGCTCGTTGCTGGGCACGCCAGGACCGGGGCTGCTGAAGCTGAACCGCGTCACCGTGAACACCGGCATCACGAAGCTGACGTCCGGCCGCGGCGGCGTGAACCTGTTGTCCTTCAACGAGCATCCGCATCTCGAAGGCGAGAACGCGCGGCTGCTCAGCTACCGGTAGGAGGCCGGCGTGCAGTTCGGTGAGGTCGCGATCGTGCCGGTGAACGGGCACGGTCCGGAGGACGTGGTCGTGGACGCCGAGGGCCGGGTCTACACCGGCGTCGACGACGGCCGGATCCTGCGCGTTTCGCCCGACGGACGGCGGATCGACCTGATCGGCGACACCGGCGGCCGCCCGCTCGGACTGGAGCTGTACGGCGACGACGAACTGCTGATCTGCGACGCCCGCGCGGGCTTGCTGACCATGCCGCTGGCCGGCGGCGAGACCACGACCCTCGCGACGTCCGGAGCCGGGCTGGACTTCGTGTTCTGCAACAACGCCGCGGTCGCCGCCGACGGAACGGTCTACTTCACGGATTCCTCGCGCCGCTTCGGCATCGACAACTGGCGCGACGACCTCATCGAACAGACCGCGGGCGGACGGCTGCTGCGCCGCGCCCCCGACGGCCGCATCGACCTGCTCGCCGACGGTCTCCAGTTCGCGAACGGCGTCGCGCTGCCGCCGGACGAGTCCTTCGTGGCGGTCGCCGAAACCGGCGCGTGCCGGGTGAGCCGGGTCTGGCTGACCGGTCCGCGGGCGGGCGACCGCGAGGTCCTGATCGACGACCTGCCGGGCTTCCCGGACAACATCGCGACCGGTTCGGACGGGCTGATCTGGATCACCGAGGCGAGCCCGCGCATCCGTGCCCTCGACGTCGTGCGCCGCCTGCCCGCGCCGGTCCGGACGGCGGTGCGCGCGTTGCCGGATTCCCTGCAGCCCGCGCCGAAACGCCGGGTGGGCGCGGTCGCGGTCACCCCGGAGGGCGCGGTGGCGCGGGAACTGCGCGGCGAGATCCCGGGATTCCACCTGCTGGTGGGGATCCGGGAGTATCACGGGCGGTTGTGGTTCGGCTCGCTGGAGGAGAACGCGATCGCTTACACGGATCTCTGATCAGGGTGCTTGACTCTCACACCGTGTCAGGCGGTCAGCTTTAAGACGTCATGTTCACTATCGGAGACTTCGCCCGGCACGGCCGCGTCTCGGTCCGCATGCTGCGGCACTACGACGCGACCGGACTGCTGCGCCCCGCCCACGTCGACCCCGCCACCGGCTACCGTTATTACGCCGCCGCCCAGCTGGCGCGCCTCAACCGCGTCATCGCGCTCAAGGATCTCGGCTTCACCCTCCAGCAGGTCCAGGCGATCCTCGACGAGAAGGTCACCACTGAGCAGCTGGGTGCGATGCTGCGGCTGCGGCGGGCCGATCTGGAGACGGCGATGGCGGCCGCGGCGGCCCGGCTGGTCCGGGTCGAGGCGAGGCTCCGAGCGATCGAAAGCGAGGGGCACATGCCCGAGACCGACGTCGTCGTCAAGAGCGTCCCCGCCGTGCGAGTGGCGGAGCTGACCGCGATCGCCGCGAGCTTCGAGCCCGAGGACATCGGTCCCGTCATCGGACCGCTCTACGCCGAGCTTTCCCGGCGGCTGGAGGCGGCGGGAATCGCGTGCACCGGACCCGGAGTGGCCTATTACGAGGACGTCCCGGAGGGCGACGGCAAGGTCGTCGTCCACGCCGCCGTCGAGGTTTCCGCACCGCTGCGGGACGGCGACGTCCGGGTCCTCGACCTGCCGCCGCTGGATCAGGCGGCGGCCGTCGTGCACCGCGGTTCCATGGAGACCGTCGACCCGGCGGCCCAGGCCTTGGCCCGCTGGATCGACGCCAACGGCTACCGGTCGACCGGCTACCCCCGCGAGGTCAACCTGGAGTGCCCGGAGAACCGCGACGACTGGGTGACGGAACTCCAGGTCTCGGTGACCAGGGCCTGATCAGCGACCAGTCCACTGCGGACTGCGGCCCGCGGCCCAGGCGGCGTAGAACTCCTTGTGGTCCTTGGCCGTCATCAGCAGCGCCTGCGTGATGGCTTCCAGTTCGATCGAACTGCCGAGGTCGCTGTCGAGTTCGCGGGTCAGCAGCACCTTCGTGGTGGAGTACGCCAACGCCGGACCGTCCGCGAGCCGTCGCGCCAGCGCGGCGGCCTCGCCGGCCAGTTCGGCGTCCGGCACCACGCGGTTCGCCAGTCCGATGGTTTCGGCGCGCGCGGCGGGGAGTTTGTCGCCCAGCATCAGCAATTCCGTCGCGCGCCCGAGGCCGACCAGGCGCGGCAGCAGGTACGCCGAACCCATGTCCGCGCCGGCCAAGCCGACCTTCGTGAACAGGAACGCGAACTTCGCCGATTCGGCCAGCAGCCGGAAATCGCTCGCCAGCGCGAGGACCGAACCGGCGCCGGCCGCGACGCCGTTGACCGCCGCGATGATCGGGATCGGCGTTTCGCGCATGGCTTTCACCACCGCGCCGGTCATCCGGGTGAATTCGAGCAGTTCCGCGGTGTCCATTTTCTGGAGTTCGCCGATGATTTCCTCGACGTCGCCGCCCGAGCAGAAACCGCGGCCCTTTCCGGTGAGCACCAGCACCCGCACGTCGCCCCGGTGCGGCAATTCGGCGACGAGGTCGCGGAGATCGGCGTAGACGTCGAAAGTGAGCGCGTTGAGCTTTTCCGGACGGTCGAAGGTCACCGTCGCGACCCCGTCGTCCACTGTGAACTCGAAGTGCTCCCACGATTTCGTGAGCGGGACACTGGCGCGGAACGGGCTCATTTCTGGATTCCTCCACCGTCGAGTACGAGGGTCTGTCCGTTGATCGCGGCCGCCTCCGGGGCGGCGAAAAACTCCACGGCGTACGCGATTTCACCGGGTTCGAGCAGCCGTCCGAGCGGGGAGGCAGCGGCGAGCGCGGCTTCCGCGCCGGCCTCGTCGCGGCCGGTCCGTTCGCGGATCCGGGCGACCGAAGCCGCGGTCATGTCGGTGCGCACGAACGACGGGCACACCGCGTTCGACGTGACGCCGGTGCCAGCCACCTCCGCCGCCACCGCGCGCATCAAACCGACCGCCGCGTGCTTCGACGCGGTGTAGCCCGAGGTGTAGCGCGCGCCGGCCAGGCCCGCGGTCGACGCGACCGTGACGATCCGCCCGAAGTCGCGTTCGCGCATCCCCGCCAGCACCTCCCGCGTGCACAGGAACGCGCCGGTCGCGTTCACCTCGAACTGGCCGCGCCAGTCGTCGAGGTCCGTCTTCGCCAGCGGCGCGCTCGAGGACACTCCCGCGTTGTTGACCAGCACGTCGACCGGTCCGAGCTGGGCGAAGTACGCACGGACGGCGGCCTCGTCGGTCACATCGCATTCGGCTCGGCCGGGGGAGTGCACGGTCGCACCCGCACTGCGGAACCGCTCGGCGACGGCCGCGCCGATGCCGCGAGTGCCGCCGGTGACCACGACGACTCGGTCGGAAAAACTGCTCACTCCCGAAAGCTACACCGCAGCGGGCTGAGGTGTATAGAGTTGCCTCGTGCCCGACACCGAACCCGCCCGCACGCCCCAGGAGCTCGTGATGACGCTGCTGGGGAGCTACGTGCGCCCGCGCGAGAGCAGGCGTGTGTGGTCCGGCGGGCTCGTCGCGCTGCTGCACGAGCTGGGCTTCTCCGACGGAGCGGCCCGGATCGCGCTGACCCGGCTGGTGCGCCGCGGCCTGCTGTCCCGGCACCGCGAGGGCAGGCTGGTGCACTATTCGCTGACCGCGCGCACGGTCGCCCTGCTCGACGACGGCGACCGGCGGATCTTCGGCCTCGGCCGCCGGGACGAACCGGCCGGGACCTGGACCGTGCTGTGGCAGAACATTCCGGAAACCCGGCGCAAGTCCCGCGAACGATTGGTGCGGCGGCTGCGCTTCCTCGGGTTCGGCCCGGTCCAGGACGGCACCTGGCTCGCCCCGCACGACCGCGAGGCCGAGGTGCTCGCCCTGCTCACCGAACTCGAGGTCGCCGAACACGCCGGGTTGATGCTCGGCACCCCGTCCGCCGCGCTGGACGTGCGCCGGCTCGCCGGACGGGCCTGGGACCTCGACGGACTGTCCGCCCGGTACGCCGCGTTCGTGGCCGAATTCGGAGACTGCCCGCGCGACCTCGGCGACGCGCGAGCGTTTGCCGTGCGGACCAGACTGGTGCACACCTACCGCGAATTCCCTTCGCTGGACCCGGAGCTACCGTCTGAACTGATCCCCGAGCCCGAGACCCGGGCGGCGGCGGTCGCGTTGTTCCACGACCTGTACTCGGCGCTCGCGCCACCCGCTCAGCGCCACTTCGACCGAACCCTGTCCACGAGATGAGGAACCCGATGACCGGAACCGACGACACGCAAGCCGCGCTCAGCTACACGTCCTATCTGGCGCTCGACGAGGTGCTGGCCGCGCAGCGCCCGCGCTCGGACGAACACGACGAACTGCTGTTCATCGTGATCCACCAGGTCTACGAACTGTGGTTCAAGCAGATCCTGCACGAGGCCGCGTTCCTGCAAGAGAACCTGGAGGCGGGCAACACCGCGCATTCGATCCGCACGCTGCGCCGCATCCTGACCGTGCTGAAGGTGGTGGTCGCGCAGATCGACGTGCTGGAGACGATGACGCCCAGCCAGTTCACCAGCTTCCGCGCCCGCCTCGACGCTTCGAGCGGCTTCCAGTCCGGCCAGTTCCGCGAACTGGAGGCGGTGCTCGGCCGCCGCGACGAGCGCGTCTTCGCGCACTACCCGGACGGCGGCGAGCAGCGCACGCGGATCGCCGACGCGATGCGCCGCCCGTCGGTGTTCGATTCGTTCCTGGCCTATCTGTCCGGAAAGGGCTACCCGGTCGCCACCGACCGCGACGTGAGCCGTCCGCTGGAGCCGTCGCCGGAACTGCAGGAAGTGCTGCTGAAGGTCTACCACGACGACGGCGGCCCGTCGGTGCTCGCCGAGGCGCTGGTCGACCTCGACGAGGGCCTTCAGGAATGGCGCTACCGGCACGTGAAGATGGTCGAACGCACGATCGGCGACAAGGCCGGCACCGGCGGTTCGTCCGGCGCGACCTACCTGCGCACCACGCTGTTCAACCCGATGTTCCCGGACCTGTGGGCCGTCCGGAGCCGGCTGTGACCACTGTGGAATCCCTGCGCGCCAAGGAAAACGCGCTCGCCCCGCACTACTCGCGGTTCCGCGTCGCCGACCGGCTGCTGCTGTCCGCGCATTCGCACCAGGCCTGGCCGGACGTCGCCGAAGAGGGGCTGCGCGAAGCGTTCGCCGACGCCGCGGAGGAGGTGGACGAGAAGTGGGGCCGGGCGTTCGCGAAGGCCGGTGAACTGCGGAACGGGTTCCGGCAGTGGCTGTCCGATCCGCACGGCGACTACGCGCTCGGCCAGAACACGCACGAACTCGTCTTGCGGTTCCTGTCCGCGATCGAGCTGCGGAAGCGGCCGCGGCTGGTGACCACGGACGGGGAATTCCACACTCTGCGCCGCCAGCTCACCCGGTTGGCCGAGGAGGGCGTCGAGGTCGTCCGCGTGCCCGCCGCGCCGGTCGCGACGTTGGCCGAACGGCTCGCCGAGCAGGCCGACGACCGCACTGCCGCGGTGCTCACGTCGGCGGTGCTGTTCGAGACGTCGTGGATCGTGCCGGGCCTCGCGCATCTGGCCGAAACCTGCCGGAGCCGCTCGGTCGAACTGGTCGTCGACGCCTACCACGCGGTCGGCGCGGTCCCGTTCCCGTTGCACGACCTCGGCCTCACCAACGCGTGGGTGCTCGGCGGCGGCTACAAGTACCTGCAGCTCGGCGAGGGCAACTGCTTCCTGTGCCTGCCCGCGCACGCCCAGGAACTGCGCCCGGTGATTACCGGCTGGTACGCGGAATTCGGCGCACTCGCCGACGAACGCCGGCCGGACGAAGTCGCGTACGCACCCGGCGGCGACCGGTTCGCCGGAGCCACTTACGACCCGTCGAGCCACTACCGCGGCGTGCGAGTGCAGCAATTCTTCGCCGAGCAAGGGCTCACCGCCGAGTTCCTGCGCGAGGTTTCGCAGCACCAAGTCGGCTTGCTGGCCAGTTGCTTCGACAGTCTCGGCCTCCCGGACGACGTCGTCACCCGCGACCGCGAGACGCCGCTCGACGGCATCGGCGGCTTCCTCTCGCTGCGCAGCCCCGTCGCCGGGCAACTGTGCGAACGCCTGGCCGCGCGCGGCGTGCGGACCGACAGCCGGGGCCAATACCTTCGGTTCGGGCCCGCGCCGTACCTGTCGGATGAACAACTCGAGACCGCGATTTCCACACTTCGGGAAGCTGTCGCGGATCTGGGGTGAAGCTCCCGGGAGGCGGGTGGTGGCCCGGAGAACGGCGAAGTAGGTTGGCGGTGTGCACTGCGGGACGGGCAACCCTCGTCTCCCGGTGCGCACCGTTCACACATTTGCGCGGCCACGAGCCGCGTGGGAGACAAAGGAGTCACCACCGTGACCGAAGGCGTGTTCGGCCGGCACAGCGGCCATGAACAAGTCGTGTTCTGCCACGACGAGGCCAGCGGGCTGAAAGCCATCATCGGCATCTACTCCACCGCTCTGGGCCCGGCCCTCGGCGGCACCCGGTTCTACCCCTACGCCAGTGAGGACGCCGCCCTCGACGACGTTCTCGCGCTCTCCAAAGGAATGGCGTACAAGAACGCACTCGCCGGCCTCGATCTCGGCGGCGGCAAGGCCGTCATCATCGGCGACCCGAACACGTTGAAGTCCGAAGCGCTTCTGCGCGCGTACGGCCGCTTCGTCGAATCACTCGGCGGCCGTTACATCACCGCCTGCGACATGGGCACGTACGTGCGCGACATGGACGTGGTCGCCCGCGAGACCCGCCACGTCACCGGACGTTCCCCCGAGGACGGTGGCGCGGGCGACTCGTCGGTGCTCACTGCTTTCGGTGTGTACCAGGGAATGCGCGCGTCGGCGGACCAGGTGTGGGGCGTGCCCGAACTGACCGGCCGCCGCGTCGGCGTCGCCGGTGTCGGCAAGGTCGGCCACATCCTCGTCGGCCATCTCGTCGAGGCAGGCGCGCACGTGGTGATCACCGATGTCGCGCCCGGCGCGGTGGAACGCACCCGCGCGGCGTACCCGGAGGTCGAGGTGGTGTCCGATGTGGACACCATGATCGGGACCGAACTGGACGTCTTCGCCCCCTGCGCGATGGGCGGCGTGCTCACCGACGAGACGGTAGCCGCATTGCGCGCCCGAATCGTCTGCGGCGCGGCGAACAACCAGCTCGCGCACCCCGGCGTCGACAAGCTCCTTGACGACCGCGGCATCCTGTTCGCCCCCGACTACCTGGTGAACGCGGGCGGCGTAATCCAGGTGGACGACGAACGCCACGGCTTCGACTTCGCCCGCGCTCAGCGCAAAACAGCGGCCATCTTCGACACCACGAAGGCGGTGTACGAGTTGGCGAAGGCCGACGGCGTACCTCCCGCCGCCGCTGCCGATCGCCTCGCCGAACGCCGGATGACCGACGTCGGCCGCCTGCGCTCGATCCTCACGGTGTAGCTCCGCGAACGTCCGTGAGGGGAACTCTGATTCCTTCAGGGTTCCCCTCACGACCCGCTCGGCCGCCGCTCCCGGTGCCGCCCCAATGTGGCATTGGGTGCGTCCCACGCACCGAACGCCACATTGGGTGCGTGACATGCACCCAATGCCACATTGGGGCGCTAGCCCCGCCGCCTACGACACCGCAGCCGGTGCACCCAACGATCGAGGCGCCCACACCACCCCCGCACCCCGATACGAAGCCAAAACGCGGTCTGGGGTTGCTTGTCAAGGCATCTTTCCCGCCTTGACAAGCAACCCCAGACCGTAGTCACAATCGGGCTTCGGGGTGCCCGAGCCGAGGAGCGGCGATCAGCCGCTCTTCCGCCGAAAAGTCCGCTTGTTGGCGGCAGGCCCGTGCGCGTGCTGGCTCTGCTGCCCGCCGTTCTCGTGCGCGGCCCCGTCCCGCGCCTTGGCTTGCTTCCGCTCCAGCGCCTCGCGGAACTTCCGCTTGACGTCGCCCTCCCCGTCGCTGGGTGCCGGTTGTGCTTCACTCATGGCTGACCTCCGAAGGTGACGAGAAGGTGACGACGTGATACCCCGTCAGCCTGGCACCCTTCCCGCACCTTGGCGAGCCATTTCAGAGTGACGCCACCCGGCGGTGGCCCGATTCGACCGCCTTCCGCGGCGTCGGCACGACAGCCTCCGCGACCGCCGGACGCTCCCGCCGGACCGCGCGCCACCCAGCGCCGGCGGCGAGCCCGAACCCCGCCGCACCAGCCAAGATCACCGCGACCCAGCCGGTCGCCGCGGTGAAAACCAGATCCCCGGCCCGGCTGTAGACGAAGCCGGAAAGCACCGCCCAGCCCACCGCCGCCGCCCCGCCCGCCGCGAGGGGAGTCGTGATCACTGCCACTGCGCCGACCGCGATCGCGACGGCCACCACGGCATAACCGGGGTACGCACTAGCGAGCTTCGCCGCGAGCGCAGCCGCCACCGCCGCCACGCAACCGAGCGGGAAGCCGAATCCGCCGACCAGCCGTCCTTCAGTACGCATGCCCCATGGCACCCCGCGCGGGCGCGTCACGCGGGACGCGCGGACGAGTTCCGTACGCCCCGGCCTCCGTTATTGACGGCTTCTTGACCCCGTCAGGCGCGGGCGGTCGCGCGGACGATCGCGGCCACGATCTCCGGCCACAGCGGCTCCGGCAGGTCGTGCCCCATGCCCGGAATGATGACCAGCTCTGCCTCCGGGATCGCCGCCGCGGTGGCTTTCCCGCCGCTGACGTCGATCATCACGTCGGAGTCGCCGTGCAGCACGACGGTCGGGATCCGGACGTCGTGCAGTCGTTCAGTGCGATCGCCCGACGCGACGACCGCCGCGGCCTGCCGCTGCATCCCGACCGGATGCCGTCCCCGGTCGTAGTTCCGGGTTGCCTTGCGCCGCAAGTACTCCTCGGTGGCGGGATAGCCCGGGGACCCCGTCACGCGGTAGTTCGCGACGCTCAGCTCGATCTGCTCCTCGCGCGTTTCCGGCACCGGCTTGGTGAGCGTCGCGAGCGCGGCGGGCGAGACCTGGCCGACCGACTGGTCGCCGGTCGTCGACATGATCGACGTCAGGCTCAGCAGCCGGTCCGGGTGGTCGATCGCGAGCTGCTGCGCGACCATTCCGCCCATCGAAGCGCCGACGACGTGCGCCTTCGCGAAACCGAGCGCGTCGAACAGCCCGACGACGTCGTCCGCGAGGTCCGAGAGCAGGTACGGAGCCGCGGCCGTGCCCGCCATGATCCCGGCGAGGTCCGGCGTGCCGAGCTCGTCGAACCAGGTGGACAGGCCCGCGTCGCGGTTGTCGAAGCGCACGACGTGGAAGCCGCGGCTCGCGAGCAGCTCGCAGAAACCCTCCTCCCAGGTGATCATCTGGGCGCCGAGTCCCATCACCAGCACGATCGGCGGCGCGGACGGATCGCCGAACGTGTCGTACTCGAGTTCGAGGCCGTTGGCCTGTGCGCGTGGCATGCCCCGATCATGCCGCAGCGTGGAACCGCGTGTGGCCGAACCGGCCGGTCGCCGGTTACGGTGCACGCCATGCCGACTCCGCGTGCCGGACAGCGCGCCCGGTCCCGTTCCGCCGCCGGGCTGCCCGCGGTCACCGCGACGAAGGTGGTCGACGCGGCGGTGAAGCTCACCGTCGAACGCGGCCTGGAGAACTGGACGCTGCGGCAGCTGGCCGCGGCGATCGGGGCGTACCCGGCGGTCGTCTACCACCACGTCGGGGACCGCGACGCGGTCGTGTGCGCGGTGCTCGACCGGGTGGTCGGCCAGCTGCGGCTGCCCGACGAAAACCTGGAGTGGCAGGAGTGGTTCGTCCAACTGCTGACCGGGCTGCGCGAGGTGCTGCGCAAGCACCCGGGCACGGCGCGCCGGATGGCGTCGTTCGGCCCGTCGGTGGCCGCGGCGACGCCCACCCTGGACCGCGGCGTGCGGATGCTGCTGGACGCGGGGTTCGGCGACGAGAGCGCGCTGGCCTACACGATGCTCACCACCACCGCGTGCCAGTACGTCGCACTGGAGGACGACCGGGACTGCAGCCTCGGGCTGCGCCTGGACAACACCGAGGAGTACGCCTCCTACCACGACCGCGAGGACTTGCCCGGCATGGCCGCGCACGGCCGCGTGATGCAGGAGCTGCTCGCCGACCCCGAAGCCGCCGCCGGTTACCATCCGCAGCTGTTCGACTTCGCGATCCGCAGCTGCCTGGA
The DNA here is from genome assembly GCF_021903635.1 of Amycolatopsis sp. FU40. Classification (NCBI taxonomy): domain Bacteria; kingdom Bacillati; phylum Actinomycetota; class Actinomycetes; order Pseudonocardiales; family Pseudonocardiaceae; genus Amycolatopsis; species Amycolatopsis sp. FU40. The sequence goes on along the minus strand of NZ_CP091381.1, from coordinate 4,953,500 downwards.
CGGGCTCACGTGCCGATTGGCCCGTTTGCGCGACTGAAATTCGCGAAATTGCCCGGCCGGGGCGTCCGCGCTGGGCCGTCCGCGTGGTCGTGGTGAAAAGTCGGGCTGTCGCTGCGCCGACCGACACCGATTCGACGCCTTCCCGGCGTAGCGTGGACAGCTACCGGGGGCCTTGCCTCCGGAAGGGGCCCCCGGCACTTTCCTCCCCCCTCGTGGTGCCGGGGGTTCTCCTTCCGGTACGTCAGTGCTGGGGCGGATGCTGGATCGCGGGGAAGACCTGGCCGACCACGGTCACGAGCGACATGGTCAGCAGCGTGTGCACTTGGCGCCGGTCCAGCGAGCGGTGCACGAGCCATTCGCGGCCCGCCGCCTTCACCATGCCGGCGAAAGCGCGCACCGCGGCGTTCAGCTCCTCGCCGTGCGCGCTGTCGCGGGACAGCCCGACCGCTTCGAGCACGCGGTCGGCCGACGCGCGGTCGGCCTCGGCGACGATCCGGTCCACCTCCGGATCGCGGCCGATGCCCTCCGGCGCGATCGCGGCGAGCCACAGCTTCTCCTGCCCGCGCACCATGTCGAGCAGCCAGTCGATGGCGGCGTCCGCGCGTACTTCCAGCGGGCCCTCCGGCAGAATCTGCACCGCAATCCGCGGCACGGTAAGCGCGCGCCGAACGATTTCGAGGTACAACTCCCTTTTTGTTCCGAAATAATGATTGATCAGTCCGCGGGCCACGCCTGCCTCGGCCGCGATGTCCGAAGTGGACACTTCCGAATACGGTCGTTCGCCGAACAGCCGCGCCGCACAGGCGTAGATCTGCTCTTTGCGTTCGTCCGGTTCGAGTCGCCGCCACTTCGGCGCCGGATCGGTGCTCATGGCATCAGTTTGGCATGATCGGTTCAGTAAGGCGGATCAACCGGGCGGAATGTCGCGGCGGAAACACGTTCGGCTGCTACCGCGCGGTATGGGTTGACGGCCTCGCTCAGTCCGGAAGCTCGATCGGCGCGAGGTCCGCGAAACGGTCGCCAGGACCGGGATTCGCCGGATCGCTCGCGCCGCCGAAGTGCCGCTGCACGCCCCACACCGCGTTGAGCGCGGTCTGCACCGCGCCCTCGGCCCAGCCCGCCGTCCACGAAATGTCGTCGCCCGCGAGGAACAAACCGCGATAGCGCTCGGGCAGTGAATCCTGCACGAAGTGCGTGAAAAGCCGGTGCTGGTACCGGTAATGCCCAGGCAGGTTCGCCTTGAACGCGCCCATGAAATGCGGTTCGGCCTCCCACGACACGGTCACCGGGTCGCCCACGATGTGCCGCCGCACGTCGACGCCGGGGTAGATCTCGCGCAGGGACTGCAGCATCACCTCGACGCGGTCGGACACCGGAAGCGGCAGCCACTTCAGCGAATCGTCGGCCCACGTGTAGGACAGGCAGATCACCGCGGGCCGGTCCGGATCGTCGCCGAGAAGGTAGGTGCCGCGCGGCATCCGGTCGGTCAGCGTCATGCTCATCGTGTCGCGGCCGGTGACCGGGTCGGCGTCGAGCCAGAACGGGCGGTCGACCGGCACGAACACCTTGGAGGAGGCCATGTAGTGCGTGCGCTCGATGGCCGTCCAGTGGTCGATCGGGAACAGCGCCTCGTCGCATTCGATCTTCGACAGCAGCATCCAGCTCTGCGCGGTGAACACCGCCGCGCCGAACGTGCGGATGTGGCCGGAGGCGTCGGTGACGGTGATGTTGTTCGGCGCGGTGCGGTGCAGCCGCGTGACCCCCGGTCGCGGCACGCCGTTTTCGTGCAGGGAAGCCAGATTCGTGCCGGACGGCCAGTGCGCGAGCTTCTCCGGGACGCGCTCCCACAGCCGTTTCGGGAGCTGCCCGCTGCCGCCGACGATGCTGCGGTGCTCGTCGTCCGCGCCGGTGTAGACGACCCGGAGGATTTCGAGAATCGAGTTCGGGAAGTCGGTGTCCCAGCCGCCCGTGCCGAATCCGACCTGACCGAAGATCTCCCGATGCCGAAACGAGGAAAACGCCGGGGAATCGCACAGGAATCCGTAGAAGGTCTGGTTGTCGAGCCGGGGCACCAGTTCGTTCCAGATCTTTTTGACCGTCGCGACGTCGCGATTGCGGATCGCGGTCTGCATCTCGGCGAACGAAGCGTGCTCATCGAGCGTGCGCTGCCACGCCCGCGCCACTTCGCCGTAGACGTCGGGCAGATCTTCGGGCGTGCGCGCGTAATGGCTGCGGCCCTTGAGATCGACGACCGTGCTCGGTGTGGCGGGCGAAAGCGGGTTCGGGAACGGCGTGGTTTCCAGCCCGGCCTTGGCGATGTAGTGGAACAGCGACGTCGACGACGGCGGGAACCGCATCGCGCCCATCTCGGCGACCACGTCGCCGGGCAGACCGGGGAAGTGGTGCGTCCGCAGCCGCCCGCCGATGCCGTCGATCTCGTACACGACCGGCCGCAGCCCGAGCTTCATCAGCTCGTAGGCGGTCACGATGCCGGAGAGCCCGCCGCCGATCACCGCGACCTCGGTGCCGTGCACCTGCTCCGGCACGCTGCCGAGCCCGGCCGGATGCGCGAGGTAATCGTCGTAGGCGAACGGGAAATCGGGGCCGAACATGGTGATCGGCCGGCCGTCGGGTTCCTCGGCGTGGATCGCGGCGGGAACTGCGGAGGTCATGCCCGGGGTCCTTCGGTGAGAGAGCGGTACAGCGACGGCCGTCGGTCGGCCAGGTACGGGGTTTCGGCTCGCGCCTGGGCGAGCACAGCGGGGTTCAGCTCGGCGAACAACAGCTCTTCGCCCGGCCCGGCCTTCGCGACGACTTCATCCGGCGACGCGACTGTCGAACGTCCGCAGTAGGTGAGTTCGCCTTCGGTGTCACAGCGGTTCGCATACACGATGTACAGCTGGCTTTCGTGTGCACGAACCGGAATGAGCAGGTCGGCGACGCGCTCGTACGGCCGCATCAACGCGGTCGGGACGAGCAGCAGTTCCGTGCCCGCGAGCGCGTGCGCGCGGACCAGTTCGGGGAACTCGACGTCGTAACAGATCAGCAGGCCAGCGCGCAGACCGTTGAAGTCGGCCTGCACCACCGGCTCGTCGCCAGGGGAGAACTGGTCGCGGTCAAGGTCTCCGAACAGATGGGTCTTGCGGTAGTTCGCGAGCCGTTCCCCCTGCGCGGACAGCAATTGCGCCGAGTTGTACACCGCGTCGCCGTCGCGCTCGGGATAGCCGTAGACCACCGCGATCTTGTGCTTGGCAGCCAACGCACCCAACTCGGCGGCACGCGGCCCGTCCGCCGGTTCCGCCAGTTCCGCGACCGCTTTCGCGCCGATGTTGTAGCCGGTCGTGCCCATCTCGGCAGTCACGATCAGCTCGGCACCGCGCTCCGCCGCGGCGGCCATCGCTTCAGGCAGCCGGTCAAACGGTCCTTGATGGACGGCGATGATCATCGGACGACCTCCGCGAGCCGTGAACGACGGACGCTGTAGCCGAAGTAGATGACGAGCCCGACCAGCATCCACGCGCCGAACACGATCCAGGTCGCCCCGTCGAGGCTGAACATCATGTACGCGCAGCAGGCCAGCCCGAGGATCGGCGTGACCGGCGAGAACGGCACCCGGAACGTGCGCTTTGCCTCGGGACGGCGTTTGCGCAGGATCAGCACGGCGACGTTGACCAGCCCGAACGCGAACAGCGTCCCGATGCTGGTGGCGTCGGCGAGCTTGCCGAGCGGGATGAACGCGGCGAGCAGCGCGACGAACCCGGACACCACGAAGGTGTTGGTGCGCGGCACGCCGGTCTTTGGATGCACGGTGGACAGCGCCTTCGGCACGAGCCCGTCGCGGGACATGGCGAACAGGATCCGCGTCTGCCCGTAAAGGACGGTCAGCACGACGCTGGAGATCGCCACGATCGCGCCGATCGCGAGGAGGATCGCCCAGAGCGGGTTGCTCGAGATCGTGGTGAGCACGTGCGACAGCGCGGCCTGCTTGTCGCCGAACTCCTGCCAGGGCAGCGCCCCGATCGCCGCGAACGCGACGAGGCAGTAGAGAACGGTCACGATGCCGAGCGACAGAAGGATCGCACGAGGCAGGTCACGCTGCGGGTTGCGCGCCTCCTCGCCGGCGGTGGACGCAGCATCGAACCCGATGTAGGAGAAGAACAACTTCGCTCCGCCGGCGCTGACCCCGGCCAGCCCGAGCGGCAGGAACGGCGTGAAGTTCTGCGCCCGGACCGCGGTGAAGGCGATGGCGCAGAACAGAATCAGCGTCCCGATCTTCACCACGACCATGATCGCGTTGGCCCGCGCGCTTTCCTTCGCGCCGGACAGCAGCAGCACCATCGCCAGCAGGACCACGACAATCGCCGGGATGTTGACCAGCCCGCCGTCGCCGGGAGGCCCGCTGAGCGCTTCCGGCAACGTGATGCCGAACGCCAGATGCAGCAGTTCGTTGACGTACTGCCCCCACCCGACCGCGACGGACGCGACGGAGACGCCGTACTCCAGCACCAAACACCAGCCGCACACCCAGGCGACCAGCTCGCCGAGCGTCGCGTACGCGTAGGAGTAAGAGGAGCCGGAAAGCGGGATCATGCCCGCCAGCTCGGCGTAGGAAAGCGCGGAGAACAACGCGGTGATCCCGGCCAGCACGAACGAAACCACGACAGCGGGCCCGGCCACCGGAACCGCCTCGCCGAGCACCACGAAGATCCCGCTGCCCAGGGTGGCCCCGATGCTGAGCATGGTCAGCTGACTGAGCCCCAGCGACCGCTTGAGCGGCCCGTGGTCCGCTTCGGCCACCAGATCGGTGACCGGCTTGCGGCGCAGCACGGCCGCGCCGAGCCTCCCGCGCGCAGAACTGGAGGTGGTGCTCACCGGGCGGCTCCTAGCGATTGATTGTGACGCCACTGTCGACTTCGAGCCACGGTATCGATCGAAAATTGCCCCGAGAACCGAGATGTGTTGTGGATTGCTGCCGGTGATGCGTGATTCATTGCGCTCTCGGGGTTGGTTCCTGCGGGGGTTGCGGCCTGCGGCGGGTGGGCTTGCGGGCCGTTGCTGACTCTAAGTGATCGGGGTGGGGGACTCGCGGTCGCGGGGCTGCCTGCGCAGGTCAGGGCGGGTCGGCGAGGGCTGCGTGGGGTCTGGGTTGCGGTGAGTGTTCCGTCGGCGCTCGTCGCTGCGGGCGCGAGCGGAGAGAGCCGGGGTGAGGCGGACGCCGGGTGGGGCGGCGTGTGCGCGGGGCTGGTCGCGACGGCGGGCCGGGCGAGGAACTGTGCAGTCAGCCGCGTTGGCTGTGCTGCGCGGAGGTTGCCAGGCGGGAATCGGATTCCGGGCAGTGCTCCGGCAGCGCGACGCAGTGCCGGACTGCCCGCAACGTGAAGATCTCGGTGGCGCGGCGGGCAGCTATCGCGGTCGCCTGCCGGGCGGGTCGGCTGGCGAGAGCAAGCACCGCCAGGCCTTGGTCAGGAGGCGGGTGCTTCCGGAAGCAGCAGGGTGAACGTCGGCGGATCGGGACGCGACAGGCGCAACCGGCCGCCTTCGGCTTCGGCCAGGCTTCTTGCCAAACGAAGGCCGATGCCGTGCCCGCCGGGGGTGTGGTCGGAGAACGGATCGCGTTCGCCCAGGTCCGGGCCTTCGTCGACGACGTCCACGGCCAGCGCGCCGCCGGCGTCTCGGGCTCGGACGGTGATGGCGCCTTCGCCGTGGTTCACCGCGTTGTCCAGCAGGACGGCCAGTACTTGCCGGACGGCGGGGGCCGATGCGCGGACTGGAGGCGGGTCGGCGATCTCGAGGCGTAGCTCGCGGTGGTCGGGCAAGGGGACGTCGGATAGTTCTGCCAGGAGGGCGGGCAGGTCGAGTTCGTCGCGAGGGGCGCGGCGTTCGCGGGACAGGGCGAGCAGGTCTTCGACGGTTCGTTCCAACCGGTCGGCGGCGGTGATTCCGGCGCGCACGGCCGCGTAGGGGTCGCGGCCGGGGGTTTCCAAAGCGGATTCCAGTTGCAGGCGCAGTCCGGCCAGCGGGGTGCGGAGCTGGTGCGACGCCTCGGCGGAGAAGGCGCGTTCCCGTTCCAGCGTTTCGCCGATGCGGGTCGCGGTGACGTCCAGGGCGGCGCCGACGCGGTCGATCTCCGGGATCGCCGAGCGGCGGGACCGGGCGGAGAAGTCGCCTTCGCCGAGCCGGGCCGCAGCACAGGCCAGGTCTTCCAGCGGGCGGGTCAGCCGGGCGGCGATCCGGCGGGCCACCAGCCAGCTCGCGAGCACCGCGCCGATCGCGCACCCGGCCATCACCAGCCAGGTGATGCCGACGTCGCGGGTCAGCGCCGAGCGGGGGAGCGCCGCGCGCACGATGCCGGTGAGGCGGGCGCCGGTCAGCACCGGGACGGCCAGCACATCCTCGTCGCCGACCTTCTGGTTCAGCATGTCGCTGCGGGTCACGGCGACTCCGCGCACGACGTCGTCCGCGGCGGGCGGGCCCTCCCCGGCGAGGAGGCGGCCATTCGGGTCGTAGACGGCGACCTCGGCGCCGTCCTCGTTGTCCGGGACTTGGAAGGGTTCGCCGGCGGCGAGCGCGTCGGACACCACGACGGCCGCGCCGTCGGCGGCCCGCTCCAGCGCGGCCGTGGTGTGCGTGCGGAAGTACCACAGCGCCCCGATGGCGAGCGGCAGCCCGAACAGGCTCGTGGCCAGGACCGCCGCGAGGACGGTGAGCGTCACGATCCGGCGGCGCACCCCGTTCAGTCCCCCTCTAACCGGTATCCGTGCCCGCGCAGGGTGGCGATCCTCGGCGCCTCGTACGGCGACTCGGCGGCCGAGGCGAGCTTGCGGCGCAGCGCGGCGATGTGCACGTCGAGCGTTTTGGTGGAGCCGTGCCAGTGCGAATCCCACACGTCGGACATCAGCGTGTCCCGGCTCACCGCCTGCCCCGGCTGGACGGCCAGCCGCGCGAGCAGGTCGAACTCGCGTGCCCGCAGCACGACCTCCCGGCCGCCCACGCTGACCCGCCTGCTCGCGATGTCGACCTCCAGCGCGCCGATCCGCACGACCGGCGTCGACGGCGCGGCGGGCGCGCCCCGGCGGAGGTGCGCGCGCACCCTGGCGAGCAGTTCGGCCAGCCGGATGGGCTTGGTGAGGTAGTCGTCGGCACCGGCCTCCAGCCCGACCACGACGTCCATCTCGTCCGCCCTCGCGGTGAGGATCACCAGCACCGCGCCCGGCAGGGCCGACCGCAGCCGCCGGCACACCTCGACGCCGTCGACGTCCGGGAGGCCCAGGTCCAGCAGCACGAGATCGGCCGCGGTCTCGCGCAGCGCGCTCCGGCCGTCCCGGCACCATTGCACTGTGTGGCCGTGCCCGCGCAGCGCGGAGTCGAGGACGCTGCCGATCGCCGCGTCGTCCTCCACCACCAGTACCTTCGCCATGAGGGAAGCCTAACCGGCCCCTCCCGGGAGCTGCCGCGCGTCCACAGTGGACCCCCAGCGGGACGCGGCCGAGGTCGGGCATAGTGGCTGCATGCTCGGTCTGTACCCGGAACTCGATCCGTACGACCACGGGATGCTGCCGGTCGGCGACGGCAACACGCTGTATTGGGAGGAATGCGGCAATCCCGAGGGCAAACCGGTCGCGTTCCTGCACGGCGGGCCCGGGGGCGGCGCGTCCGCGCGGCACCGGCGGCTGTTCGACCCGGAGCGCTACCGGATCGTGCTGTTCGACCAGCGCGGCTGCGGGCGGAGCACGCCGCACTGCAGCGAACCCGACGTCGACCTGTCGGTGAACACGACCTGGCACCTGGTGTCCGACATGGAGCAGCTGCGCGAGGACCGCGGCATCGACCGCTGGCAGCTGTTCGGCGGCTCGTGGGGCAGCGTGCTCGCGCTCGCCTACGCCGAAACCCATCCGGAGCGGGTGACCGAGCTGGTCCTGCGCGGCGTCGCGACGCTCCGGCTCAAGGAAGTGCAGTGGCTCTTCGGCGGCGGTGCGGCGTGCATGTTCCCGGAAGCGTGGTCGCGTTTCCTCGCGCCGGTGCCCTACGCGCGCCGCGGCGGCGACCTGCTGGAGGTGTACCACGAACTGCTGAATCACCCGGACCCGAACGTGCACGGGCCCGCCGCGCTCGCCTGGAGCCGGTGGGAGGGCGAGACGGTGAAGTTCACCCCGCAGGAAGAGGTGGTCGCCGCGTTCGCCGAGCCGGAGTTCGCGCTCGCGATCGCGCGGATCGAGAACCACTACTTCCGCCACGGCGGCTGGCTCGCCCCCGACCAGCTGATCCGCGGCGCCGGGAAGCTGTCGGGCATCCCGTGCGTTCTGGTCCAGGGCAGGTACGACGTGGTCACTCCCGCCACCACCGCCTGGGAACTCGCGCAGGTGCTGCCGGGCGCCGAGCTGAAGATGATCGGCGACGCCGGGCACGCCTTCGACGAACCGGGCACGCTGCACGAGCTGATCAGCGCGACCGACCGGTTCGCGGCAGGGTGGGAGGGCAGGTCCGGGCTGTCGAGCGCGGAAGTCGAACGAAAGGAAATCCGCATGCTGTTCGGTGACGAGCACGTTCGCCGTTACGAGGAGACCGACGGGGAGGTCGGGCACGACTGGCAGGAGGGCGTGCCGACGCTGGTGCTCACCACGAAGGGCCGCAAGACCGGGCAGGACCGCAAGTTCGCCCTGATCTACCAGGAGGACGACGGCAACCCGGTGATCGTCGCCTCGAAGGGCGGCGCCCCGAACCACCCCGGCTGGTACCTGAACTTGCAGGAGAACCCCGAGGTCCGCGTGCAGGTGCGGGCGGACAAGTTCACCGCGCGCGCCCGGACCGCGACCGGCGAGGAACGCGCCCGGCTGTGGGACAAGCTCGCCGCGGTGTGGCCCGCCTACAACGACTACCAGAAGAAGACCGACCGCGAGATCCCCGTGGTGGTGCTCGAGCGGGTGTGATTCCCGCCGCGTCCTGAGGTCGTGCGGCGCCGAACCGGAGCGTCTTCCGCTACGAATGACGCTCATGGCGCTGTGCACCCGGACCCGGGACCACTGGACCCCGCTCGAAGGGGAGCTGCTCGGCTTCCGCGGCATGCAGAGGTACGGCAGGCGCTTCGCCCGCTCCGGCCGGGGCGCCTGGTACCACTTCGCCATCGAGGTCGTGTGGCAGCTGCTCGCCCTCACGAGCCGGTTCCGCGTGCGCGGCGCGCGGCACATCCCGGAATCGGGCGGGGTCGTGGTGGCTTCCAACCACCTGTCGAACGCCGACCCGACGACGCTCACCGCCTTCTGCCTCGGCTCCGGCCGGGTGCCGCGGTACCTGGCGAAGGCGAGCCTGTGGAACGCGCCGGTGATCAAGGCGGTGATGCGTTCGGGCAAGCACATCCCGGTCCACCGCGGCGCGCCGACCGCCGCGGGCGCGTACCGCGACGCCGTCGCCGCCGTGCGGGCGGGCGAATGCGTCGCGATTTTCCCGGAGGCCGGGCTCTCCGCGGACCCGGACGGCTGGCCGGCGAAGGGCAAGACCGGCGCGGCGCGCATCGCGCTGGAGACCGGCGTGCCGGTGATTCCGGTCGCGAACTGGGGAACGCATGAACTGCTGCCCGCCGGCTCCTGGTTCCCGCGCGTCCTGCCGCGGCGGAAGATCGAGTTCGTCGCCGGCGAGCCGGTGGACCTCGGCGACCTGCGCGGGCGGGAGCTGACCAGGGACGTGCTGGAGGAGGCGACCGCGCGGATCATGGCCGCGGTGACGGAGCTGCTGGCCGGGATCCGGGGCGTGCGTCCGCCGGTCTGAACGGCGGACTCCGCGGTACCGGCTGGCGAAGCCGCCACTGTGGACGATCCGGTCGCGCCAGAAGAGGGTCCGGCGGGTTTCGCCGGGATCAGCCGCCGGCGGACGCGCCGGGGCAGCAGGCAGACGGCCCAGGACGAGCGGCGGCCGGGCCGAAAGCGGGCGCCGTCACGCCGCCCCGCGCGGGCGCGGGAGGTAGTTTCAACGGTATGAGCGCAGACTATGACGTGGTGGTCCTCGGGGCCGGAGTCGGTGGGTACGTCGCGGCGATCCGGGCTTCGCAGCTGGGCCTGAGCGTGGCGGTCGTGGAAGAGAAGTACTGGGGCGGGGTGTGCCTCAACGTCGGCTGCATCCCTTCGAAGGCGCTGCTGCGCAACGCCGAGCTCGCGCACACGGTGAAGGAGGAGGCCAAGACCTACGGCATCTCCTCCGACGGGGAGATCCGCTTCGACTACACCGCGGCGTACGAGCGCAGCCGCAAGGTCGCGGACGGGCGCGTCAAGGGCGTGCACTTCCTGATGAAGAAGAACAAGATCACCGAGTACAACGGGCGCGGCGCCTTCGTGGACGCCAACACCCTCGAGGTGAACGGCGAGCGCATCACCTTCACCTACGGCATCATCGCCACCGGCGCGACGGCCCGGCTGCTGCCGGGCACGCAGCGCAGCGAGCGCGTGGTCACCTACGAAAAGCAGATCCTCGAAAGCGAGCTGCCGGGCAGCATCGTGATCGCCGGGGCCGGCGCGATCGGCGTCGAGTTCGCCTACGTGCTGCGCAACTACGGCGTGGACGTGACGATCGTCGAATTCCTCGACCGGATGGTGCCGCTCGAGGACGCCGAGGTGTCGGCCGAACTGGCCAAGCGCTACCGCAAGCTGGGGATCAAGGTCCTGCTGGGCACCAAGGTCGAGGCGATCGACGACTCGGGAGCCAAAGTGCTGGTGACCGTCTCGAAGGACGGCGAGCAGCAGGTGCTCGAGGCCGACAAGGTGTTGCAGGCCATCGGGTTCCGGCCGAACGTCGAGGGCTACGGCCTGGAGAACACCGGCGTCGAGCTGACCGAGCGCGGCGCGATCGCGATCGACGGCCGCGGCCGGACGAACGTGCCGCACCTGTTCGCGATCGGCGACGTGACGGCGAAGCTGATGCTGGCGCACGCGTCGGAGTCGATGGGCATCGTGGCGGCCGAGACGATCGCCGGCGCGGAGACCATGGAGCTGGACTTCGTGATGATCCCGCGCGCGACCTACTGCCAGCCGCAGATCGCGAGCTTCGGCTGGACCGAGGAGCAGGCGCGCGAGAAGGGCTTTGACGTCCAGGTGTCGAAGTTCCCGTTCACGGCCAACGGCAAGGCGCACGGCCTCGGCGACGCGGCGGGCTTCGTGAAGGTGCTGAGCGACGCGAAGTACGGCGAACTGCTCGGCGCGCACCTCATCGGCCCGGACGTGACGGAGCTGCTGCCGGAGCTGACGCTGGCGCAGCAGTGGGACCTTACGGTGCACGAGATTTCGCGCAACGTGCACGCGCACCCGACACTGGGCGAGGCGGTCAAGGAAGCGGTGCACGGACTGGCCGGTCATATGATCAACTTCTGATTCTTCGACGGTCGCCCTGGCCCGCGGTGGTTTCGCGGGCCGGGGCGCTGTCGTTTCCGGGCAAGGAGAACGCCAGTTCCGGCCGCGACCACGAGATCCGCGGCGGCTTCGGCGGTACGGTCCCGATCTGCCGGGCTCCCACGCGTTCGTAGAACTTCACCGCGGGCGGATGCGACACCACACGGACCTCGGTCAGCCCGTTTTTCCGCGCCACCGCAAGGATTTGCTGCACCAGCCGCGCACCGAGCCCGGTTCCCTGTGCTTCGTCCGCGACGAACAACAGGTCAAGCTCGGCATCCGTGAGCGCCGCGAACCCCACTGGTCCCGAAGGACCGCGGGCGACCAGAACCTGGTGCTGGCGAAGGTAATCCGGAGTGACGGCGTACCCCTCCAGGATCGAGGCGTACTGGCCTTGATAGGCCGATGAGGCGTGCATGAGGTCGGTGAGCGCGGCGGCGTCGGCAGCGGCCGCGCGGTCGATCTTGAACATGCCGGCCACGGTAACCGGCGCCACCGACAAAAACTGATCACGCGACCCGGCGGGCGGGCAACGCGGCGGCGCTGAGCAGACAGAGCATGGCGCCGATCCCCAGGGAGAAGCGCACGCCGAGCACCCCGGCGGCGATCCCGCCGAAGGTGATGAAAACCGGTTTGGCGGTACGGGTTCCGGTCGACCAGGCGGTGAGCGTCCGGGTCAGAACGGCGTCGTCGATCAGCGACAGGCGGTACGCCGAATAGGTCGGGTTGAAGATCCCCGCCACCAGCAACAGCCCGAAGTCCGCGGCGATCAGCAAGGCGACTCCGGCCGGTCCGGGAAAGGCGAACGGGGCAGCGAGCAGCCACGGCGTACGCGCGAAACTGGTCCACCGCAAGACTTTCTGCGCGCCAAAATGAGAGCTGAGCGTCGGCGCGAGCCGAGCCCCGAGCAGCCCGCCGAGACAAGGAACGCCCAGCACCAGACCGTATTCCCACGGCGCGAAGCGGAGATCCCTCAGCATCAGCACGGTTTGCAGCGGCGTGACCCAAAGAACCGCTCCGCTGAACAACACCGAGTTGAAAAACAACGGCCGCAGTTCAGGACTTCGCAGCAGGAACCGCCAGCCGTCGGTGAACCCGCGCCGAGGAGACCCGGAAGCAGCGGCAGGCGGTGGTTCCGGCGTGCGCAAGCGGCGGATTCCGAGCGCGGACAGCAGGAACGAGAAAGCGTCGATGAGCATCGTCGCGGTCGCGCCCAGTCCGCTGATCAACACCCCGCCCAGCGGCGGTCCGGCCGACCAGCAGACCCAGTCGGTGCTTTCGAAGCGGCTCAAGGCGGCAGCCCGTTCGTCCGGCGCGACAAGGGCTTTGAGATGCGCGCCGCTGGCTGCGGAGAAAATGACGGCCGCGGTGGCGACGACGATGTCGACGGCGTAGAGCTGCGGCATGGTCAGCACGTGCAGCGCGGCCGCCACCGGCACGCTCGCCAGCGCGGCGCAGCGGACCAGGTCTCCGGTGATCATCGCGGGACGCTTCCGGGCGAACTCGACGCGGGGCCCGAGAGGGAAGGCGAGGAGCGCGCTCGCGGCAGCCGAGATGGCGGTGATCAGGGAGACCTGCCACGCGGGGGCGTCGAGCACGAGCACCGCGACGAGCCCGAGCGCGCCCGCGCCGACCGTGCTGCCCGCCGTGCTGATCGCGTACGCAGTCCACAGCCGCGCGAAGTCCCTCCCCAGGTTCGCCACGAGAGCAGAGTGCCAGCTCCGGTTCCGAGCCGGAAGAGGCCGGTGAGTCTCACCAGGTGGGCCATCCGGGCAGATACCACTTTGGTCGGTGGTCTTAACCGCGGTCGCTATTTAGATTCACGTGACCACAGTGGGTGGCCGGGGGCGAGGACAGGAGTTGTCATGAGAAGAACGAGCCGGGTGGTGGGGTATTCGGTGCCCCTCGCGGTCGGGGTGGTGCTCGCCGGGAGCGGGGTCGCGGTCGCGCAGCCGTCCGCCGCGGACGTGGCGAACGCGCGCACGGGGACAGGGATCAGCGCGTTGCAGGGGATCAAGAAGACCCTCAGCCCGGCCGAGCAGAAGCAGTCCAGCCAGCTCGTCGTGGAGAAGCGCCTGCGAGCCGACCGCAATCTCGCCGCGCAGCTGCCGGATTACCGCACCGGCCTGCCGGTCACTCAGGCGGGAACGGTTTCGGTGGACATCGCGGGCACGGCCGGTGCCGCGATCGCGAAGGCCGTGCGCGCCGCGGGCGGCACCGTTCAGTCCACTTCGTCCAATGGCTCGGTTCGCGCCCAGCTGCCGCTCGACGCGGTGGACCGGATCGCGGCGCGCGGCGACGTCCGGCAGGTCCAGCCCGCGACGCAGGCGATGACCTGGAACGAGCCCGACGCGCAGCGCAGGCAGCTGGCCAAGAAGGCCGTCGCCGCCGTGCAGGTGTCCGAAGGGGACAAGACCCACGGTGCCGACACCGCGCGCACGCAATACGGCGTGAACGGCACCGGCGTGAAGGTCTGCGTGCTTTCCGACGGCGTCAATTCGCTGAAGAAGTCGCAGGACGCGGGCGAGCTTCCCGCCGTCGACGTGCTGCCCGGCCAGGCAGGCAGCGGCGACGAGGGCACCGCGATGCTGGAGATCGTCCACGACCTCGCCCCGGGTGCGACGCTCGGCTTCGCGACCGCGTTCACCAGCGAGTCGAGCTTCGCGGACAACATCCGCGCGCTGCGCACGACCGGCAAGTGCACGGTGATCGTCGACGACGTCGCGTACTTCGACGAGTCGCCGTTCCAGGACACGCAGGTCGCTCAGGCGGTCAACGACGTGACCGCGGCCGGCGCGCTCTACTTCTCCTCCGCGGGCAACTCCGGCAACTTCACCGACGGCACCAGCGGCTACTACGAGGGCGACTTCCGCTCGTCCGGCACCACGCTGCCGGGCGTCACCGGCACCCCGCACGACTTCGACCCGGGCAGCGGCGTGCAGACGACCGACCCGCTCTCGCCGGGTTCGCTCGGCAGGCCGGTGACGTTGTTCTGGTCGGACCCGTGGGGCCACTCGGCCAACGACTACGACCTGTTCCTGCTCAACGCTTCCGGCAGCGTCGTCGCCTCCAGCGCCAACGCGCAGAACGGTTCGCAGAACCCGTACGAGAGCCTGACCGTGCCGACCTCCGGCTCGGGCTACCGCCTCGCGGTGGTCAAGTACAGCGGCGCGGACCGGTTCTTCGCGCTCAACGTGGTCCGCGGCCGGTTCGTCGACTCCGGTTCGCTCAAGGGCTTCAGCACCGCTGGCGTGACCTCGGGCCACTCGGCGGCGGCCGCGGCGTTCTCGGTGGCCGCGGCCCCGGCGGCGACCGCGTTCGGCCGTCCGCTGGAGACCGGCGACCCGGCGAACCCGGCCGGCCCGTACCCGGGCCTGTTCACCTCGGCCAGCAAGTGGGAGCGCTTCACCTCCGACGGCCAGCGGCACCTCTTCTACAACGCCGACGGCACCGAGCTGACCCCGGGCAACGTGTCCTCGACCGGCGGCGCGACCCGCGCGAAGCCGGACATCACCGCGGCCGACGGCGTGGCCACCTCGGTCACCGGCTTCCAGCCGTTCTTCGGCACCTCGGCGGCGGCCCCGCACGCGGCGGCGATCGCGGCGCTGCTGCTGTCCGGCAAGCCGTCCGCGACCCCGGCGGAGGTCCGCACGGCGCTGGTGTCGAGCGCGATCGACCTCGGCGCGCCCGGGTTCGACGCGGTGACCGGCAACGGCGTGATCATGGCGGGTCCGGCGCTGGCCGCGCTGGGCGTGCCGACGAAGTAGCGGTACCGCGAAGGGCGGGTTCCCCGACCGGGGAACCCGCCCTTTTCAGTGGCCGGCGACCAGCAGGTGGAACGCCTTCGGCCCGTCTCCCAGCCGGTCGTGGCGGCGCAGTTCGAGGCCCGCGTCCGCGAGCGCTTGCTCGATCTCTTCCGGCGGCCGCAGCCGGAAGCCGTGGCTGGTGAACGGCATTTCGCGCATCGTCGAGGGATCGCCGATGCCGACGACGAACCGGCCTCCGCCGGAGAGCACGCGCGCGACCTCGGCGAACGCGGGCGCCAGGTCGGGAATGAAGTAGACGGTGTTGACCGTCAGCGCCGCGTCGATCGTCCCGTCGCCGAGCGGAAGCTCGGCCATTCCGGCTTGGTGCAGCACCAGCCGTCCGGCGGCGAGGTTCTTCGGGAACGTCCGCCGCGCCCGGGCCAGCGCCGTTTCCGAGATCTCCGCGCCGTGCACGGCGCCGCCCTCGGTCGCGCGCAGCAGGAGGTCGAGACCGAGACCGCCGCCGAAACCCAGGTCCAGCGCGGTTTCGCCGCGGCGGATCTCCAGCGCCTCGACCGCTGCGGTCACCGGCCCGCGGTTGACGTTGTTGAGCAGCCGGACAACAGCCTGTCCGGCCCGGCCCCGCGGATGGCCCAGCTGTTTGGCGAACCCGGCGAGCAGAGTGTCACGTGGTCCCATGCGTCCAGTGTGCCGCGATATGGCAACGTGCGGGCGAACGGACTTTCGAGGAGGCGACGTGTCGGAGAAGACTGCTGTGGTCACCGGGGCAGGTTCCGGGCTGGGCCGCCGGATCGCCGGGGCGCTGCTCGGCGCCGGTTACCGGGTCGCGCTCGCCGGACGTCGCGAGGAGGCCTTGCGCGAGACGGCCGGTTCCGACGCGAACGCGCTGGTCGTGCCCGCGGATGTCGCCGATCCGGCTTCGGTGGAGGCGCTTTTCTCGGCCGTGCGCGGCGAATGGGGCCGGCTGGATCTGCTGGTGAACAACGCCGGGGTGTCGCTCGGCGGCACTGTCGCGGATCTGTCCGTCGAGGACTGGCGGCGCACCGTCGACACGAACCTGACCGGCATGTTCCTGTGCGCGCAGCAGGCTGTGCGGCTGATGCGCGACCAGGACCCCCGCGGCGGCCGGATCATCAACAACGGCTCGATCTCCGCGCACGCGCCCCGTCCGGCGAGCGTCGCCTACACCGCCACCAAGCACGCTGTCACCGGCCTCACCCGGTCGATTTCGCTCGACGGCCGCGCCTGGAACGTCGCGTGTGGACAGATCGACATCGGCAACGCGGCCACCGAGATGACCGAGCGGATGGCCGCGGGCATCCCGCAGGCTGACGGACGGCTGCTGGCCGAGCCGACCTTCGACGCGGGCCACGTTGCCGACGCGGTGCTCTACATGGCGGGATTGCCGCTGGAGGCCAACGTCCAGTTCCTCACCATCACCGCCACCACGATGCCGTTCATCGGCCGGGGATGACGTGGTCGCGGCGGAACTCGTCGAACAGCCGGTAGAACATCTGCTCAGTGTCCGCATAGGAGTGAAAGCCGGCGCGGCGTGACTTCGACGTGTCCGCGAACATGTCGTAGTCCCACGAGAACACGAAGTCGCCGAAGGCCCACGAAGAGACGTCGGCGTACGAAGCGGTGAGACCGTGCTTCGCTGCCATCTCGGTCCACAGTGGTTCCTTATCTGCCATCACTGTCGTTAGCGGCAACTGCAACGGCGAAGCGACTTCGAGGTCGAAGTACGCGGCGAGCTTCGGCCACAGCTCTCGCCAGCGGAAGAGATCACCGTTGGCGATGTTGAACGCTTCGTTCTGACTGGACGTCGCCGCCCACACCGTGCCCTCGGCGAGCAACTGCGCGTCCGTCATCTCCAGCAGGCTGTCGTACGCGCCGGGCTTGCCGGGAAAGCGCAGCGGCAGGCCGAGTTCCTTCGAGATCGAGGCGTAGACCGCGATCACGAGCGCGAGGTTCATCGGGTTGCCGAGCGTCGTCCCGCCGACCACGGACGGCCGGATCGCCGACCACGACCAGCCTCCGGCCGCGGCCCGGCGCTCCAGGAACTTCTGCTGGTCCACGTTGAACTCCGGCGGCATGTGCTGTCCGGCGTCGGCTTCGCGGGCGGGGGTCTTGAACGGGCCGAGATGCGCGCCGTAGACCTTGTAGCCCTGCATCAGGCTGACGTGCTCCAGCGAGCCTTCGTCGAGGCCGTTCACCAGGTTCTCCAGCATCGCGACGTTCGGCGCCACGAGTTCCGCCCAGGTCGGCCGGTCCTGGTAGGCCGCGTAGAACAGGTGCGTCGCGCCGACGCCGGCGAGCGCCGCCCGCGTGCCCGCCGGGTCGAGCAGGTCGACGGCGAGGCTGCCCGGTCCGCCGCGACGGGAGAGCCCGAGCACCTCCCAGCCGTCGAGAGTCCGCAGGTGAGAGATGAGTTTCCGGCCGATGATCCCGTTGGCCCCGGCCACGAGGGCCACGCGTGTGCTGCTCATGTCTTCGATCTTGTCCTTGCACGCACAATGAGTCCAAGGCTTACTTTTCACCGCTTCGATAAACTAGGTTTATGACAAGTCTGCGGCAGCTCGAATACCTGGTCACGGTGGTCGACACCGGTTCGTTCACCCGCGCCGCCGAGCAGTTGCACGTGACGCAGCCCGCGCTGTCGCATCAGATGCGGGCGCTGGAGCACAGCGTCGGCGGGCCGTTGCTGGAGCGGCTGCCGCGTTCGGTCCGGCTCACGCCGATGGGCCGCGCGATGCTTCCGCACGCCCGCGCCGCGCTCGCCGACGCCGAACGTGCTAGATGCGCCGCACGGCAGGCGTCCGGTCAGGTCGCCGGAGAGCTGCTGATCGCCACCGTCTACTCGGTGAGCCTCGGTGTGCTCCCGCCTGCGCTGCGAGTGTGGCGGCGCGAACGGCCGGACGTCGACGTGCGGCTTTTCGAGTACCGCCACGCCGACGAACTGCGCGACGCGATGCTGGCCGGGGAAGCGGATCTCGCGATCGGTCCGCGTCCGGACGGGTGGACTGGCCCGGTTCGCAAGCTGGGTACGGAAGAGTTCGTCGTCGTGCTCCCGGCCGACGGTGCGACGGAGTCCACTTCGGACAGTACGGTCGACCTGGCCGAGTTGGCCGGCTGCGCATGGGTACACTACGCGCCTGGCCACGGCTTAGCCGAACTTCTCGACGCCGCCTGTGCGGAAGCCGGATTCCGGCCGCGGCCCGCCGTGCGCACGGAACAGACCGCCGCCGCACCGTTGCTCGCGGCTGCCGGGTTGGGGCCTGCGCTGGTTCCGGCGAATGTCCTGCCCGCGGAGTTCGGCGGCCGGGTTTTGCGTCCTGGCAAGCCTATCCGGCGCGAGCTGGTCGCTTACGGCCGCAGTGAACCGGATCCGTTGACGGCGGCGTTCGGCGAAGTGCTCGCGCAACACGCGCGGGTTTAGTCACGCAGCCGCGTCAGGTCTATTCCGGCGAACGGCGTGGTCACGGCGTCGTGGACCCGGGCGGCCCAGACGGCGTGGCCGTGTCCAGTCCACAGTGGAATCGCCGGGAGATCGCGCAGGGCTTGGTTCTCCGCGATCCGGAACAGCTGCGCGGCTTCTTCCGGCGACGCGGTGGTTTCCGCGGAGTTGAGGTCAGCGGCGAATCCGGCATCGGTGTAACCAGCGGCGTCCGCGAGCGCGTGGAGCAGGTCGGCGGGGCTCGGCGACACGGCCTTGACTTCCAGTGCGGACGGTCCGGTCGGCTTGCCTCCGGTGGCTTTTCGCTGTGCGGTAACCGAAATTCCCAGGTTTTTCGACAATCCCTCGGCCAGTGCCTGCGGCCAGGTGCTGTCGAAACTGTCGTAGTACACGGCCGCGTCGCCGGTGAATCCGGCTTGCTCCAGCAGGGATTTGGCGGCCGGACCGTCGAAGGTGCACGGACGGCAGTTCCCGGACCGCTCGCCGGGCGCGACCACCGGCGGCAGCAATCCCTTGGCCGCGTCCGCCTGGTGCGCGAGCGGGCCGGACTCCAGCGCGGCGCGGTCGGTGCCGAGCGCGAAGGCGTGCCGCACCGTCGGATCGGCGAATCGCGTTGCCTCGGCGGAAAACACCAGGTAGCCGGCGCGGGGCAGCGCCCACGTCGCGTGCCGGTCGGCGAAATCGGCGTGCATCGCCTCGTGCCGGTCGCCGGGGACGGACGTGGCGACGTCGAGTTTGCCCTCTTTGACGTCGTCGTACTGCTCCGCCGGATTGCCGACGCGCAGCTCGATTTCCTTGGCCCGGCCCGGATCCGCGGCGACCCGGACGAGCTTGCCGCCGGAGCCGGACTGCCAGTCGCCCTCCAGCCGCAGCGGGCCGTTGCCGATCGGATGGCGGGCAAATCCGTTCCAGTCGCGCGATTTCAGCACCGACGCGGGCAGCGGCACGAGTCCGGGCGCGGACAGCCAGGCCGGCACCTGATTCGACGGCCGGTCGAGCACGATCCGCAGCTGCTTCGCGTCGACTGCGGTGATCTCCTTGGCCCGCAACGACTTCGTGAGCACCGGCGTACTCGCCCAATGGTGGCCCGCGATCGCCTTCCAGGTGTCCACATAGGACTGTGCGGTGACCGGTGTGCCGTCGTGGAATCGAGCGGGCCGCAGCCGCACGGTCCAGGTCGCCTGGTCCGTGCTGGCGATCGACTCGGCCGCGCGCGGGGTGACTTTTCCGCTGGCCGGATCGTAATCGGCGAGCGGAGTCCACAACGCGCCGGTGACGAGCCGTCCGGACGGATCGGTGACGTCGGCGGGCAGCAGCGTGCCGGGTTCGCCGAGGCCGACCGAGAGGACGCCGGGCTGGGCGGGTTCGGCCGACGACGAACAGCCGGGGAGACCGGCCGCGACGACGGCGGCGAGCGTGAGCGGGACCAGCAGACGCGATCGCATGGTGTCTTACTACCAGGTGGAAAGCAACGAAAGGCGGTTGTGTCCGGTTAGGGACCGGCTTAAAGTACTTCAGTCACACTGGGGTCTCCTGGAGGTTTCGCGTGCGCCGTTGGTGGATTCGTTCCGGACTGGCGATCGCGACCGCGGCGGCGACTCTCGTCGCCACCGGATTGCCCGCCGCGGCCTGCGAGGACGACAAGCCGGTCACCGAAGCGAAGCACAGCCTCGGCGATCCGGGCGCGATCAAGGGCGTGCGGCCGGTCGGCAACGTGCCCGACGCGCAAGGGGCTATTTCGGCGAATTTCCTCAGCTACGGCAAACGCGACGTGATGGTCGTGTCCGGCCAGTTCGGCCTGAAGGCGTACGACCTCACGGACAATCCGGCGAAGCCGCGCGCGATCGGCGAGCTGAGCCTGCCCGGGCTGTGGGAAACCGAGGACACCGAGGTCGACGCGAAACGCAAGCTCGTGTTCCTTTCCCGCGACCCGCGCGCGTTCAAGGGCAACACGCACACCGGCGAGTCCGGCATCTACGTGGTCGACGTGGCGCGTCCGGAGAAACCGGAGATCCTCAGCTACGTCAAGGTTCCGGCGGGCCACACCACCAGCTGCGTCGACGACTGCCGCTACCTCTGGACCGGCGGCCCGGCGAAGGCCGACGACCAGCCCGCGGACTGGGGCGGCAGGCCGATCTGGGTCACCGACGTGCGCGACCCGCGCGACCCGAAGGTGCATCCGGACCCGATCGAACTCGCCCGCAACGACGGCAAAACCGACTACGTGCACGACGTGCAGGTGGACAAGATGGGCGTCGCGTGGGTGTCGGGCAAGGGCGGTGTGCGCGGATACTGGACGTCCGGCCTCCATCGCGACCCGGTGCAGAACCGATACCGCTGGGCGAGCGCGCTCAAGCCGGTGCCGTACGCGGGCGGCGGAGTGTCGGAAACCGCCGCGCCGTCGAAGTTCCTGCACAACAGCTTCCACCCGGTCGGCTCCCGCGACGACGGCGCCTGGCGCGGGCACGACCTGGTGTACGCCACCGAGGAAAGCTTCCTCCCCGGCTGCGCGGGCGACGGCGTCCTGACGATTTCGGCGCTGGAGGGCTCGTACCAGGGCGAAGGCTGGCGGTCCACGCCGGAGAAGCCGTTCCGGATGCGCAGCGTCGGCACCTGGAGCGTCGCCGGGCAGGAAGGCAGCGACCCGGTGTCCGACGACTGCTCGGCGCACTACTTCGACCTGCACGGGCACGTGCTGGTGCAGTCGTTTTACGCGCAGGGCACGCGATTCCTGGACGTGAGCGACCCGTCGAACCCGACGCAGATCGCCTACTTCCGCCCGGCGGACGCGGCTTCGTGGGCTCCGTACTGGCACGACGGGTACGTGTATGTGGCGGACAACAAGCGGGGCATCGACATCCTGAAGCTGACTGCTTAGCGGCTGGCCAGTTCGCGGCGGAACTCGCGCGCGGAGAAGGTGACCGCGTGCTCGGCGAATTCGTTGTCCGCCTCGTCTTCCTCTGGTACGCCGAAGTCTCGCCAGGTGACGAGATCCCCGCGCCGCGAGACCTTCGCGGCGATGGCGCCGCACTCGATGTCTTCGCATTCGGGGCAGACGTACAGCAGCACCCTGCCGTCCGGCGTGTCGCCTGGAGCCTCGCCGAGCACGCGTGCCACGCGCAGCGGGTCGCGCGGGCGATCGGTGGCCAGCACTGAGATCAGGTCTAGTCCGGTGTCGGCCAAGCCGCGCACGCTGGCGCCGTCGACCTCGAAGTCGAGATACTCGCGCGCACGCTGGTATTTCCGGCGCTCGCGGACCATCGGGACCAGGCGGAGGCGGTTCACGATCCCTGATCCTGCCGCCCGGAAACCGCCCCGCCAACCGGATATCGGACAGCCAGCCCGTCCAGCAGCGCCTGCAGCCCGATCTCGAACAAGTGGTCCAGATCGAGGTCGTACCCCTCCTCGGCGAGGTCCCGCACCATCCGCGCCAGCACCGGATACCGCCCCGAACCGGTCAGCGCCGCGTACCCCCGCGCCTGCTTCTCCATCCACTGGTCCTCGGTGATCCCGGTCGTCCCCATCGCGTGCCGCTCACGTTCCAGATGGATCGCGGTGCCCTGAATGTGGTTGTAGAACAACACATTCAAATCGCACAGATCAGCCGAGTTCAGTCCGAAGACCGACAACGCGGCCAGCGCGCGTTCGTTGTGCGCCGCCAGGTTCGGCAGCGGCCAAGGCCGGGTGAGCGGCACGAGATGCGCCAGCCACGGATGCCGCCGGTGCACGGACCACAGCGTGCGCGCCACCAGCTCCAACTGCGCCCGCCACCCCTCCGGTTCCCGTGCCGGGTAACCGGTTTCGCCGTAGACGGTGTCCGCCATCAGGAAGATCAGTTCGTCCTTTCCGGACAGATACCGGTACGGCGCCATCGCCGGAACGCCCAGCCGCGCGGCGAGCCCGCGCATCGACAGCGCCGCCACGCCCTCCGTGTCGGCGATCGCGATTGCCGCGCGTACCAACCGATCCCGAGACAGCACCGGACGCTTCGACTCGGCCTCAGCGTGCTGGCCAGCGACGACATGGCCCGACCGCGGTTCGGCACGGATCACGCCTTCGCGGCGCAAAACGTCGAGCGCCTTGGCCGCGGTGGCGTTCGCGACACCATGCGCCGAAGCCAGCTGACGCGTCGAAGGCACCTTCGCGCCCGGCGGCAGCTGCGAGATCTCTTCGCGCAGCGCGGCGGCTATGCGGAGGTACGGCGGTTCGGTCGGCATCGAGGTCCTGTCTGTACTAGGTCAGCGCGTCATCTGTACTAGGTCAGTTTTGGCGGCGGAAGCCAGCTCACGGCAGGTTCATCAGGGTAATGATGCACCGTACTGAGGGGTGAGGACATGTCTGAAGCACTGGTTTGCGGCGCCGGAGTCGCTGGGTGCGCGTCGGCCTACTGGCTGCGCCGCAACGGCTACGACGTGACGGTCGTGGAGCGCGCCGAGGGGCTGCGCAGCGGAGGCCAGGCGATCGACATCCGCGGGGTCGCGCTGGAGGTCATCGACCGGATGGGCCTTGGCGAGCAGGTCCGCGCCGCACGGACGCGGATGCGCGGGATGTCGATGCTCGACGCGTCCGGCAACGAGGTGTTCCGTTCCGAGGAACGCGCCTACAGCAGCGGACGGCTCGACAGCGAGGACGTCGAGATCCTCCGAGACGAGCTGGTCGAGCTGCTGCACGACGCGGCCGGCGCCGAGTTCCGCTTCGGCGACGAGATCACCGCCCTCGACGCCGAGTCCGGCCGAGTCGAGTTCGCCAAGGCCGAACCGCGCACGTTCGACCTGATCGTGGGCGCGGACGGCGCGCATTCGGCGGTCCGGCGGCTCGCCTTCGGCCCGGAGGACCAGTTCCGCCGCTACCTGGGCCAGTACCTGGCGATCTTCCCGGCGGCCAACACGATCGGCCTCGAAGACTGGCAGATCTGGTTCCAGGGCGAGGGCGCCGGCGGCGCGGTCTACCCGGTGCCGGGCAACGAGGCGATCCGGGTGACGCTCGGCTTCGCCGAACCGGAGTACCGCGAGATCCGGGACGTCGCGGAGCAGAAGAAACTCGTCGCGGAACGCCTGAGCGAGGTCGGCGGCCCGGTGCCGGACCTGGTCAAAGCCATGGAGGAAGCCGAGACGTTCTTCTTCGACGCCATGCTCCAGATCCGCCTCGACCGCTGGACGACCGGCCGGGTGGCGCTGGTCGGCGACGCCGGGTACTGCGCGTCCGTGCTGTCCGGGCAGGGCACGAGCCTCGCGCTGGTCGGCGCGTACATCCTGGCCGACAGTCTCGCCGACTACGAGACCCGGATGCGCCCGTTCGTCGAGCTGAACCAGGCGCTGGCCACGGAAAACGCGGCCGGGCCCGCGGCGGAGGAATCGGTCGAGCGGGCGAAGAACGCGATCAGCCTGACCCGCTGACCCGCCACCTGGCGGGAGATTCCCGCCGCCCGGCTGGCCCGGTCCGGCTCCCGGGCGGCGAGGATGGGGCCAGCACCCCGATCCCTTGGAGGCCCCCGCGATGACCGCCTATCCGCCGCTCCCGTTCGACCCCGAGCTCGCCGCGGCGCTCGAGGTGCTGGCGGCCGAGCGTCCGCCGATCAAGACGCTCGAATCGATCCCGGCGGTGCGCGCGGCCGCGGCGAAGCGGCAGATCTCGCTGGAGGAGATCACCGCGGACGGAGCCCTCGAAGTGTCCGAAGCGGATGCCGAGGGTCCGCGCGGCCCGATCCCGCTGATCGTCGCGCGGCCGGCCGGGGCGGTCGACGTCCCGGTGCTGTACTGGCTGCACGGCGGAGGCATGATCATCGGCGGCCACAAGGGCGGCGACTTGTACTTCCTCAAGGAGTACGCGGCCGAACTGGGCCTCGGCTTCGTCTGCGTCGACTACCGGGTCGCCCCCGAGCACCCGCATCCGGCTCCGGTCGAGGACTGCTACGCCGGCCTGGAATGGACCGTCAAGCACGCCGCCGAGTACGGCTTCGACGCCTCCCGCGTCGTGATCGGCGGGGCGAGCGCGGGCGGCGGGCTCGCGGCGGGAACGGCGCTGCTCGCCCGGGACCGCGGCGGACCGGAACTGCTCGGCCAGCTGCTCGTGTACCCGATGCTCGACGACCGCAACGACTCGCCGTCGGCGATCCAGATGGCCGAGATGGGCAGCTGGGACCGCACCGCGAACAACGTCGGCTGGACCGCGTTGCTCGGCGATGCTCGCGGCGGCCCGGACGTGTCGCCGTACGCCGCGCCCGCCCGCGCCGAAGACCTGTCCGGCCTCCCGCCGGCGTTCCTCGACGTCGGCAGCACCGAGACCTTCCGCGACGAGGTCATCGCCTACGCCAACCGGCTGTGGCTGTCCGGAGTGCAGGCGGAACTGCACGTCTGGCCCGGCGCTTTCCACGGCTTCGACGGCTCGGCTCCGCAGGCGGCGCTGTCGCAGCAGGCCCGCGCCGAGCGGACGCCGTGGCTGCGGCGGCTGCTCGGCTGAACCGGACGAGCGATGATGGACCGATGAGGGAGCTGGTCACGCATCTGAGCGCGCTCGATCCCGGCGCGGCCGAGACGGTCAAGGTCATCGCGTATTTCGACCGGCTGGTCGAGGGCCGCGCGGGGCTGGAGCCGATCGTGCGCGGGGCGGCGGTGCTGTCCGGCTGTCCCGCGCGGCTGGCCGACGACGAACGCCGGGTGCGCGTCCGCGTCGAACCGGACGGGCGCGTCGTGCCGTCGGCCGAACCGCCCGATCCGGAATGGCCCGCCGCCGCACTGCGTCCGGACGGGCCGGTCGCGTTGTGGCTGGAACGGCCCGGCCCGGCGAGCCCGGTGGACGCGATGGTGCTGGAGCGCGCGTCGGCCGCGGCCCGGTCGGTGCTGGACCGCACCCGCGGCCGGGTCGTCGATCCGGCGTCCGTGGAAGTGGTGCTCGACGCGTCGGCGGACGAACGAACCCGCCTTCGCGCCGCACATCGCCTTGGCCTCGGCTCCACCGCGCGAGCTGTCGTGACCGACGCGGTCCCGCTGGTCGTCCCTCCGCAATGGACTCCGCCGGAGCGCGCCCGGGCGGGCCTTGGCACCGTGGTCGAGCTGGTCGACCTGCCGTTGTCCGGTGCGCAAGCCCGGACGGCTTTCCGGTTCACCGCTGCCGAGGACGATCCTGGACCGTCCGTTGTGGACTACGCCGAACTCGGCGGACTGGCCGTGCTCGCCGATGCGGTCGGACCTCGTACCCCACCGGTCGCGGACGTCGTCAGCCTGGAGAACGCCCGCTCGGCCGCCCCGTGGGTACTGCCCACGCTGGCCGCCGTAGCGGGCGCTCCGAGTTTGCGTGCCGCCGCGAACACGCTGGTCGTGCACCATTCGACCTTGCAGGAGCGCCTGGCCCACGCCGAGGCGCTGCTCGGCTGGCCAGTGCGCGATCCCGCCGGCCGGTTGCGGTTGCAGCTGGCTATCGCGCTGTGGCGGCTGCACCGCACCGGCTGATCACGGCGTGAGCAGCGGCAGCAACGGCTTCCGCACCGCCGTCGCGACTCCGTCCGACGCCTGCGCGGCGGCGATCCGCTCGTCGGGCGGCGTCCCGTACGACGTGGTCCGCTGCCGCAGCGGACGCCCGAGCGGCTCGACCATCGCGCGCATGTCGCTGATCGTCTTGTACGACCCGTTCGCCGCGCCCGCCATCCGGCTGATCGTCTCCTCCATCAGCGTGCCGCCGATGTCGTTGACGCCGCCCTGCAGCACCGCCCGGCTGCCCTCCTCGCCGAGCTTCACCCAGGAACTCTGGATGTTGTCGAACGTGCCGTGCAGCAGCAGCCGAGACAGCGCGTGCACCGCCCGGTTCTCGCGCAGCGTCGTGCCCGCGCGGGCGAGCCCGGCCAGGTAGATCGGCGAGCTCTGGTGGATGAACGGCAGCAGCACGAACTCGCTGAACCCGCGCCGCCCGTTGCGTTCCACACCCTCGCGCTGCAGTGTGGCCAGCAGTTTCAGGTGCCCGACCCAGTGGCTCGGGTTGTCCACGTGGCCGTACATCATCGTCGCCGTGGTCGGCAGCCCGATGTCGTGCGCGGTGGTGACCACTTCGATCCACGCGTCGGTCGGCAGCTTGCCCTTGGTGAGCACCCAGCGGACGTCGTCGTCGAGGATCTCCGCCGCGGTGCCCGGCAGCGAGTCCACTCCGGACTCTTTCGCCCGGATCAGGAAGTCGCGAATGGACAGATTCGTCCGCGACGCGCCGTTCACGACCTCCATCGGGCTGAACGAGTGCAGGTGGATGTCCGGCTGCCGCCGCTTCACCTCGGCCGCGAGGTCGAAGTACGCGGTGCCCGGCAGATCCGGATGGATGCCGCCCTGCATGCAGATCTCGGTCGCGCCCGCGGCCCAAGCCTCGTCCACCCGGTCGCCGACCTGCTCCAGCGAGAGCGTGTACGCGTCCGCGTCGGTCTTCCGCTGCGCGAAGGCGCAGAACCGGCAGCCGGTGTAGCAGACGTTGGTGAAGTTGATGTTCCGCGTGACGACGAACGTGATGTCGTCCCCGACGACCTCACGCCGCAGGTCGTCGGCCAGTTTCGTGAGCGCGTCCAGCTCCGGCCCGTCGGCGTGCAGCAGGGCGAGCGCGGCGTCGTCGGACAGCCCGGCCGGGTCCTTTTCCGCACTGCGCAACGCGTCCCGCACGTCGGTGTCGAACCGCTGCGGTCCGGTCTTGATCTTCCGGCCGATTTCCTTCCAGTCGCCGTAGACCGAATCGAAGTCGCCTCGCCGGTCCTCGGTGCGGCCAGTGGTGTCGATCTCGGTGTGCAGATCGGTGCGGCCGGATTCCTGCCAGCCGCCGTCCGGCTCCTGCCACGGGATCCCGACCGGCATCGCGCCGTCGCGGGCCAGCCCGGTTTCCGCGTCGACCAGCGCCGCCACGTGCCGCGTGACGCGCGGGTCGAGCCACGGCTGGCCGCGCTTCACGTACTCCGGGTAGATGGTCAGCCGCTCGCGCAGCGCGTACCCGGCCTTCTCGGTCTGCCGCGCCAGCAGGTCGATCTGCGGCCACGCGCGTTCCGGGTTCACGTGGTCCGGGGTGAGCGGCGAAACGCCGCCCCAGTCGTCGATGCCCGCGCGGATCATCAGGTCGTACTGGTCGCCGATGAGGTTCGGCGGCGCCTGGATGCGCATCCGCGGACCCAGCACCAGCCGGGCCACGGCGATGTTCGCGGCCAGTTCTTCGAGGCCGGCGTCCGGGGTCGCGCGCATCTTCGTGTCCGGCTTGGCCCGGAAGTTCTGCACGATGACTTCCTGGATGCCGCCGTATTCGCGCGCGGTCTTGCGGATCGCGAACAGCGCGTCGGCGCGTTCCTCGTGCGTCTCGCCGATCCCGATCAGCACGCCGGTGGTGAACGGCACCGAGCTGCGGCCGGCATCCTCCAGCACTCGCAGCCGGACCTCGGGATCCTTGTCCGGCGAACCGTAATGCGGCCCGCCCTTCTCGCTCCACAATCGGCGCGCGGTGGTCTCCAGCATCATACCCATCGACGGCGCGACCGGCTTGAGCCGCTGGAAGTCCTGCCAGCTCAGGACGCCCGGGTTGAGGTGCGGCAGCAGGCCGGTCTCCTCGAGCACCCGGATCGCCATCGCGCGGACGTAGGACAGCGTGTCGTCGTAGCCGTGCGCGTCCAGCCATTCGCGCGCGGCCTTCCAGCGGTCCTCCGGCCGGTCGCCGAGCGTGAACAGGGCCTCCTTGCAGCCCATCTCGGCACCCTTGCGAGCGATGTCGAGGACCTCGTCCGGCGACAGGAACGGCGATTCGAGCTTGCCGGGGACGGTGACGAAAGTGCAGTAGCCGCACCGGTCCCGGCACAGCCGGGTCAGCGGGATGAACACCTTGCGGCTGTAGGTGATGATTCCCGCGCGACCGGCTTCTTCGAGGCCCGCGTCGCGGATGCGGGAGGCGTGGTCGGACAAAGTCTTGAGGTCGTCGCCGCGGGCGTGCAGCAGCACGGCCGCCTCGGCGACGTCGAGCGTCTTCCCGTCTCGCGCCCGGGCGAGCGCACGGCGCATGGCCGACGGGGTGGGCGTGGTCACGCCAGCTTCGGGCTCCATTCCCGCCACGCTAGGACCCGCCCGCCGCGACCAGCCAGCTCTTAGCCCGCCGCCGTGCGCGCGACCGGGCCGGAGTGATCATTCGCGCAGGTTGCGGGCTTGTCGGCGACGGGTGGCAACGGTATTACCTAAAGGGTGGCGTCAGTGATCGGGAAGCGCATCGGCGGGCGGACGTACTACTACTTCGCCGAGTCCGCGCGCGTCGACGGCAAGCCGCGCGTGGTCGGCCAGCGGTATCTCGGGACGGCCGAGGACATCGCGGCGGCGGTGGCAGGCGGCGGTCCGGAAGCGGCTGGTGCGCGGCACCGGTCGTTCGGCGATGTTTCCGCCGTGTGGGGGACGCTGCAGCGGCTCGACCTCGTCCGGCGCGTGGACTCCGTGGCCGGACCGCAGCGAGCTCGGCCGACGCTGGGGCTCCATGTCGCGCTTGCCGTGCTGCATCGGGCGACCGCGCCGGAGACGGAGTTCGAGGAGTGGTGGACTGGCTGCCTCGCGCAGGATCTGGTCCGGCCTCGGCCGCCCAAAGGGGCGATCACGACGGCTGGGCATTGGCGGGCGCTGCAGCGGCTCACTCCGGAGCGGATCGCTCGGGTGGAAACTGTTGTGGCGGAAGCGGTTCTGGAGCTTCTGGGCGATGACGGGACGGAGGCGCTGGCGGTTGATGTAGCGCAGTTCGCCGCGTTCACCGCCGCCGATTGCACGATGCCGTCGGCTTGTCAGGACGTGCTGGCCGGGCTGGGGCTGGTCGTCACGCGGGACGGGGCGATTCCGTTGGCTTCCAAGGTTTATCGGAGGGAGAACGCGCCGACTTTCGCTGCCCTGGCCGCCGAATTGGGGGAGCGGCACACGGTGGTCTTCCACTCCGGCCAGGCCGCGCAGCTCGACCTCGGCGCGCGGACCGGGTTTGTCGGGTCGCTTCCGTTGGCGGATCACCCGGAGTTGCTCGCGCGGCCCGCGTCGGTGCGGCGGCGGGTGGATCCGGAGCGGTTCGCCGGGCTGACTGCGTTTGACACTGTGGCGACTGTGGACGGTGCCCGCCGACGCGTCATCCTCCTCCACTCCGCGACGCTGCACGCGGCGCAGTATCGGGCGTTCACCAGTGAATTGAGCACTACTGTGCGGGAGTTGGACGGGCTGGCGGCTGCGCTGGCGGCCGGTACGCATCGCGGGGACCGGACTCAGGTGCACGCGGAGATGTCCCGGATCATCCGGGGGCGTCGGGTGGAGCGGGTGTTGAATACTTCGCTTACCGGGAGTCGTGCTGGGGAATTGCGGCTGGAGCGGCGGGTTGACGAGGCGGCGGTTGCTCGGCTGGCCGAGGAGTTTTTTGGCAAGCAGATTTTGGTGACTGACCGGGATTGGCCGGTTGCCGAGGTTGTTACCGCTTATCGGGCTCGGACGTATCTCGACTCGACGTTCCGGTGGCTGACCGGGTCCGCGGTGGCGGGGCCGTCGCCTCGGTGGGAGTGGAGTGCGCATCGGATCGCGGTGCATGCGTTGGTGTCGGTGCTGGCTGCGACGGTTACGCACGTGATGCGGCGGGAGGCGGACCGGGCTGGGATGAATCTGTCGGTGGCTGAGTTGCTGGATCAGTTGCGGGGGATTGGGGAGACCGTGCTGCGGCATCGGTCTACCGGGGGGAGGCCTCGGACGCGGCGGATTCTGTCTGATCGGACGGAGCGGCAGCAGGCGTTGTTCGAGTTGTTCGGGTTGGAGAGGTTCGCGCCCGGGTGAGCGGCTCGTCGCCCTGGCGGCGGGTCGTGCGGGAACCCTGAGAGGGTGTTGTGGAACCTGGGTGGTTAGTCGTTGTGGTCTTCTGCTAGGCGGCGTGCTGCTTCGGTTTCGATGGGGCCGTGGGGTTCGATGTGTTCGTCGGCGAGGCGGGCTGCCATGAGCCGGATCATCGCGAACTGGATCATCGCCTCGGCGTGCGCGGTTTTGCGTTCGTAGTCGCGGGTCAAGCGTCTGCACCTCGTGAGCCAGCCGAAGGTTCGTTCCACCACCCACCGGCGGGGCAGCACCTGGAAGCCTTTCACATCGGCGTTGCGGGGCACCGCCACGATCTCGATGTTCTCGTTCTCCTCGGCCCAGCGGACGAGGGTGGCGTCTTTGGAGTTGACGTAGCCGCCGTCCACCCACACCAGCCCGAGCAGCGGAAACCGTGCCCGGAGCCCCGCCAGCAGCAGCCGGGCTCCGGGACGGTCCTGCACCGACGCCGACCCCACGGACACGCCCAGGATCAGCCCGAGCGTGTCGACCAGGACATGTCGTTTGCGGCCCCGCACCCGTTTCCCCGCGTCGTAACCGATGTGTTCGCCGCCCTCGACGGTTTTCACCGACTGCGAGTCGAGGATCGCCGCCGAGGGCTGCGGGTCCCGGCCCTCACGGACGCGGACCCTGTCGCGCAGCACGTCGTGCACACGCGCCCAGGTGCCGTCCGCGGTCCAGGCCGCGAACACCCGATACGCCGTGGCCCACGGCGCGAGATCACGCGGCGCCAACCGCCACGCGCACCCGCTGACCAGCACATAACTGATCGTGTCGATCACCAGGCGACGCGAATGCACCGGCGGCCGACCGCCCAGGCCCGGATGAGTCCTGGGCAGCAACGGCTCCACCACCGCCCACTGCGCATCAGTCAACGACGAGTCATACCCCGGCTTGCACACACAGACGCACACCCGACCCGATGATCATCATCACCGCACCGCTACCACAGCCGACACACCGAACCGACCACCAGGTTCCACAACACCCTCTGAGGGAATCAGAGTCTCAGGGTTCCCCTCACGGACGTCGGCTCAGTTTTCGCGGTCGATGTTCAGCGCGGAGAAGGTTTGCACGACCGGCATTAGTTCGATGACGTTGATGTTCACGTGTTGTGGCTGGGAACTGGCCCAGAAGACGGATTCGGCGACGTCGTCTGCGGTCAGCGGGGTGGTGCCCGCGTAGACGTTGTTCGCCTTGGCCTGGTCGCCGCCGAAGCGGACGGTGGAGAATTCGGTGCCGCCTACCAAACCCGGTTCGACGTTCGTTACGCGGACGCCGGTACCGCGCAGGTCGGAGCGCAGGTTGAGGCTGAACTGGTGGACGAACGCCTTTGTCGCGCCGTAGACATTCGCGCCGGGGTAGGCGTAGCTGCCCGCGACGGAGCCGATGTTGATCACGTGTCCGGTGCCGCGTTCGACCATGCCGGGGAGCACTGCGCGGGTGAGGTGGACGAGACCGGTCACGTTGGTCTCGATCATCTGGTCCCAGTCTTCCAGCTTCGCCTCGTGCGCGGGTTCGAGACCCTTCGCGAGACCGGCGTTGTTGACCAGGATGTCGATCTTCGCCCACTCCCCGGGCAGTTGCGCGACGACGCCCGCGACCGCGGCGGGGTCGCGGACGTCGAGGACCAGCGGGTACACCGCGTCGCCCAGTTCGTCCGCGAGTGTCTTGAGCCGGTCGCCGCTGCGGGCCGCGGCGACGACCCGCGCGCCCTCCGCGACGAACCGGCGCGTGATCGCGGCACCGAATCCGGCGCTCGCGCCGGTCACCAATACGGTCTTCATGGAGTGCGTCACCGTTCTTCCGCGTGGTCCTGGTCAAGGAAGCGGCCGAACACGTCGTTGAACTCGGCCGCGCGTTCCAGGTTAGGCAGGTGCCCCGCGCCGTCGAGCACCACCAGCTGCGAGCTGGCCACGAGCTGGTGCAGCAGCTGCGCGTCGGCGACCGGAGTGAACTCGTCCTCGCTGCCCACCGCGACCAGCGTCGGCACGCTGACCTGCTTCAGCGAATCGCGGTAGTCCGGTCGCTTCGCCCGGGCCCGCAAGGCTGCCGCCGCGCCTGCCGCCGGTGCGTTGCGCATCATCTTCTGGACGTGCCCAGTCACTTCTGGGTTCTCGCGGAAGGTGCGCGGCGACACCATCTTCGGCAACAGCTCGTCGGCGTAGGAGGTCATGCCTTCCGCGAGCACCCGGTCCGCGGCCTGGTCGCGGGTCACCTTTCCTTCGTCGGTCTCGGGCTCGGCGAATGTGTCGGCGAGCAGCAGCGCGGCGATGCGCTCCGGGTGATCCCGGACGGTCTGCATCACGATCTGCCCGCCCATCGACAGCCCGCCCAGCGCTAAACGGCCGATGCCGAGGCGATCGGCCAGTCCGACGACGTCCTCGGCGAAATCTTCGAGCCCGCGGACCGCCGGACCGGTGCTTTCGCCGTATCCCCGCAGGTCAGGCACCACGACACGGTGCCCGTTGCGGGCGAGGTACTCGGCCTGCGGAGCCCACATCGACCGGTCGAACGGGTGCCCGTGCACGAGAAGCACCGGGGTCCCCGGCCGCGGTCCGAGGTCGTCGTAGGCGATCCGAGCGCCGGAGGGGAGAAGGACTGTCTGCATGTCCCCGACGCTAATCGGGGCGATTTCTCAGTGCAATAAGGTGCAATGTAGTCGGAGCAATGTTCTTACCGCAGCTTCGCGAAGAACTGCCGGACGTCGCCCGCCCACAGCTCCGGTACCTCCTGTGCCGCGTAGTGGCCGCCGCGGTCGTACTCGTTCCACGACACGAGGTTCCGGCGATGTTCGGTGAACACTCGGATCGACGGCAGGTCGCCCGGGAACTGCGCGACCCCGAGCGGCACCGGAGCACGGCCTTCGGCGGGCGTCTCCCGGGCTTGCTCGGCGTAGATCCGGATCGCCGAACCCGCCGTGCCGGTCAGCCAGTGGACCGTGACGTGGGCGAGGATCCCGTCGGCGTCGAGGCCGTGGTCGTGCATCGCCTGCGCCTTCCAGCCGAGCAGGCCGGCGGGGGAATCGGACAACGCGTGCGCGAGAGTCTGCGGCTGCTGCGCCTGGACGACGCCGTAGGACGCTTCGTCGGTGAAGTAGCGGTGGAACGCGTCCCAGGCGGCTTTGTCCTTATCGGACAGGTCGGCGATCCACTGTGGATCGTCGTCCGGCGGCGGATCCCAGGTCTGCGTCACGTGCGCGCCGATCACCTGGTCCGGAGCAATGCGGCCGACCTCCGGCGCGATCCCCGAACCCCAGTCGTTGCCCGCGGTCCCGTAGCGCTCGTACCCGAGCTGGCGCATCAACTCCGCCCACGCCCGCGCGATCCGCCGCGGACCCCAGCCGGTGTCGGTCGTCGGACCGGAAAACCCGAACCCCGGCAACGACGGCAGCACGACGTCGAACGCGATCGACGGATCAAGCCCGTGCGCGCGAGGGTTGCTCAACGGCCCGACCGCGGCCAGATATTCCGCCGCCGAGCCCGGCCACCCGTGGCTGAGGATCAACGGGATCGCGTCCGGCTCCGGCGAACGGGCGTGCAGGAAATGCACATTGCTGCCGTCGATCGTGGTCGTGAACTGCGGATACTCGTTGAACCGCCGCTCCAAAGCCCGCCAGTCGTAGCGCTGCCGCCAGTACTCGGCCAGCTCGCGCACCCGGCCAGTGCTGACGCCATATCCCTGGTCGCCGCCGGCCGGTTCCGGCGCCCACCTTGTCCGGTCAAGCCGTTCTCGCAGATCGACCAGGTCTGCTTCCGGGATCTCGAGCCGATACGGCCGGATCTCGTCAGTCATGCTCAGCTCCTTCGGAGAGCCGCCGGGCGCAGGCGTTGAGATACCGCACCTGGCGGACGTTGGTGGCGAGTTCGGCCGCGCGCAGGTACGCGCTCCGGGCCGCTTCGCGGTCGCCCGCCTTTTCCAGAAGATGCGCCCGCGCCGCATAAAACCGCCGGTCGCGGTGGTCCAGCGCGCCAAGCAGTTCAAGCCCGGCGGCTGGCCCGTCCGCCATCCCGACCGCGACGGCGTGGCTCACCTCGCGACTGGACTCGCCGAAACCTTGAGCAGCAGCCGGTAAAGCCCGACGATCTGCCGCCAGTCGGTCTCCGCCGCGGTGGCTGCCTCGTCATGGACCGCCGCGATCGCCGCCTGCAGCTGATACGGCCCGACCGGTCCGCGCGGCAACGCCGCCGTCACCAGCTCCACCCCGCGCCGGATCGACTCTGCCTTCCACCGCGTCCGGTCCTGCTCGTGCAGCGGAACCAGCTCGCCCTGCTCAGTCGCTCGCGCCGGCGACCGCGCGTCCGTCAGCAACATCAACGCGAGCAGCCCCGCGGCCTCGCTGTCGTCCGGCAGCAACGCGGCCGTCAGCTCGGCCAGCCGGATCGCCTCCCTTGCCAGGTCGCCGCGGCGCAAATCCGGCCCCGACGTCGCCGAATATCCCTCGGTGAAAATCAGGTACAGGACGTGCAGGACGGCTTCGAGCCGCTCGCCGCGCGCCTCTTCCGGCGGCATCCGGAACGGCACGCCGCTGTCCTGGACGGTCCGCTTGGCCCGGGAGATCCGGCGCGTCATCGAGTCCTCGGAGGTGAGGAACGCCCGCGCGATCTCGGCCGTCGTGAGCCCGCCGACCGCCCGCAAGGCGAGCGCGATCTGCGACGCCGCCGACAACGACGGATGGCAGCAGAGCAAAAGCAGGATCAAGGTGTCGTCCCCGGCCTGCTCGCCGATGTCCTCGCGCGCGGCGCGGACCTCCCGCTCCCGTCTTGCCTGGTCAGCGCGAAGCAGATCGATCAGCTTCCGGCTCGCGACCTGCAGCAGCCAGCCGAAGGGCCGCTCGGGAATCCCTGCCTCCGGCCACTGCTGGGCGGCTTTGAGCAGCGCTTCCTGGACCGCGTCCTCGGCCGGGTCGAACCGCCCGTAACGGCGGACCAGCGCGCCCAGCACCTGCGGCGCGAGAGTGCGCAGGGTGTCGTTGAGCGTGGCCGGGACGGAAGGGCCGGTCATCTCTGCCGCCTTGGTTCGGTCTTGTGGCAGGAGGTCAGAGTTCGTCTTCGCTGCCCATCACCGGCCGGACCACGACTCCGGCGTTCGCCAGCCGCCCCGGCGCCTTGAGCAGTCCCGCCGCGATCTCGGTCGCGCGGTCGAAACCAGCGCAGTCGACCATCCAGTACCCGGCGATGACCTCTTCGGTTTCGCCGAACGGCCCGTCTGTGACGACCGGAGCCCCGTCCCGCAGCTGGATGCGGCGAGCCCCTGGGTCTCGACGAGTTCTCCCGAATCGGCCAGCGCCCCGGTGAACCCGGCGAGGAAGTCGTCGACCGCCGCCACCTCCTGGGGCGTCGCCCCGCCTTCCTCGGCGCTGAGGTGGTCGTAGTCCTGCTGGTTGCCGTACGCGAGGATCAGGTACTCCATCGGATGCTCCCTCTGTGCTCTTGCGACCGGCGCTTGGCCGCCAGCCGGGGGAAGAACGAAGCTGCCTGCCCCAGACCGGACATGGTTTCCGGTGACCCGGGTCACTCGCCAGTCGCGACCGGCTCGCCGCTGATGATGCCCTCGAACCGTCTTGCTTCCGCGTGCGTCGCGCACGCGCAGGCCGATGTCCAGCGGCAATCCGTTTAGCTCGGCAGCCGACGCCGGTCGGGGCTCGGGCATTCACCGATAACGCGAGCCGCCCCGTTCTCCCGCATTACGGCATCCGCGAGCCGATAAGCCGCCGGAATCGCCGCGCTCTGGCCCGCCGACTCGCGGCCACGCGGCCCGCCGGATCGGTTGCAGTGGGCCTATTCGGCCGGTTGACCTGCGAAGATCGCATTAAGGGACCCCCCTGTTCCGGGCCGTTTTGAGCCGTGTAATCTTCTCTTCGTCGCCAGGGAAACCGGGCGGCCGCCGGGACACGAACCAAGCTCTCGCCTCTAGGGTGATTGAGTGGGTGTCCCACCAAAAACTGCTAGGAATGACCGCTTCGGTCAGGCTCGCCCTCGCGGGGGTCGGGTTTGGTTCGGGGTGTGTTGCTTGAGAACTCAACAGTGTGCTAGTGAACTAAGCCAGTAGAGCTTATATGAAACCCCCTCGTCGGGGTTTCCTTTGAGAATGATTGAGAAGTAGTCTCGATCGAACTGTTCATTGTTGGAGAGTTTGATCCTGGCTCAGGACGAACGCTGGCGGCGTGCTTAACACATGCAAGTCGAACGCTGAACCGGTTTCGGCCGGGGATGAGTGGCGAACGGGTGAGTAACACGTGGGTAATCTGCCCTGTACTCTGGGATAAGCCTGGGAAACTGGGTCTAATACCGGATATGACCTTTCACCGCATGGTGGGGGGTGGAAAGTTCCGGCGGTATGGGATGAACCCGCGGCCTATCAGCTTGTTGGTGGGGTAATGGCCTACCAAGGCGACGACGGGTAGCCGGCCTGAGAGGGTGACCGGCCACACTGGGACTGAGACACGGCCCAGACTCCTACGGGAGGCAGCAGTGGGGAATATTGCACAATGGGCGCAAGCCTGATGCAGCGACGCCGCGTGAGGGATGACGGCCTTCGGGTTGTAAACCTCTTTCGCCAGGGACGAAGCGCAAGTGACGGTACCTGGATAAGAAGCACCGGCTAACTACGTGCCAGCAGCCGCGGTAATACGTAGGGTGCGAGCGTTGTCCGGAATTATTGGGCGTAAAGAGCTCGTAGGCGGTTTGTCGCGTCGGCTGTGAAATCTGGAGGCTTAACCTTCAGCGTGCAGTCGATACGGGCAGACTTGAGTTCGGCAGGGGAGACTGGAATTCCTGGTGTAGCGGTGAAATGCGCAGATATCAGGAGGAACACCGGTGGCGAAGGCGGGTCTCTGGGCCGATACTGACGCTGAGGAGCGAAAGCGTGGGGAGCGAACAGGATTAGATACCCTGGTAGTCCACGCTGTAAACGTTGGGCGCTAGGTGTGGGCGACATTCCACGTTGTCCGTGCCGTAGCTAACGCATTAAGCGCCCCGCCTGGGGAGTACGGCCGCAAGGCTAAAACTCAAAGGAATTGACGGGGGCCCGCACAAGCGGCGGAGCATGTGGATTAATTCGATGCAACGCGAAGAACCTTACCTGGGCTTGACATGCGCCAGACATCCCCAGAGATGGGGCTTCCCTTGTGGTTGGTGTACAGGTGGTGCATGGCTGTCGTCAGCTCGTGTCGTGAGATGTTGGGTTAAGTCCCGCAACGAGCGCAACCCTTATCCTACGTTGCCAGCGCGTCATGGCGGGGACTCGTGGGAGACTGCCGGGGTCAACTCGGAGGAAGGTGGGGATGACGTCAAGTCATCATGCCCCTTATGTCCAGGGCTTCACACATGCTACAATGGCTGGTACAGAGGGCTGCGATACCGCGAGGTGGAGCGAATCCCTTAAAGCCGGTCTCAGTTCGGATCGCAGTCTGCAACTCGACTGCGTGAAGTCGGAGTCGCTAGTAATCGCAGATCAGCAACGCTGCGGTGAATACGTTCCCGGGCCTTGTACACACCGCCCGTCACGTCATGAAAGTCGGTAACACCCGAAGCCCATGGCCCAACCCGCAAGGGAGGGAGTGGTCGAAGGTGGGACTGGCGATTGGGACGAAGTCGTAACAAGGTAGCCGTACCGGAAGGTGCGGCTGGATCACCTCCTTTCTAAGGAGCACAACACATCCACGTTTCCCGGGATACCCGGGGCCAGAGGCGTGGGGTGGGCACGGTTTAACACCCGCACGCGGTGTTGCCGGGCTTGCTCAAGGAATTGTGGAACTACTGGTTAAGGCTCATCGCGGTGGGGACGCCGCCGGTTAGTACTGCGGCTTGCCGCGTGGAAGACCGGTCGCGGATCCGGGTGGTGGGTTGTTTGCTGGCGCGCTGTTGGGTCCTGAGGCAACACACGTTGTTTCTGGTGTGGTGTTTGAGAACTGTAGAGTGGATGCGAGCATCTTTGTGGTCAAGTTGTTAAGGGCACATGGTGGATGTCTTGGCTTCAGGAGCCGATGAAGGACGTGGGAGGCTGCGATATGCCTCGGGGAGCTGTCAACCGAGCTGTGATCCGAGGATTTCCGAATGGGGAAACCCAGCACCAGTGATGTGGTGTTACCCGCCGGTGAATATATAGCCGGTGCGGAGGGAACGCGGGGAAGTGAAACATCTCAGTACCCGCAGGAAGAGAAAACAAAAGTGATTCCGTGAGTAGTGGCGAGCGAAAGCGGAAGAGGCTAAACCGTTTGCATGTCAAGCTGTCAGGCGTTGTGCAGGCGGTGTTGTGGGACCCACCTTGGAGAGACTGACATTTCTCCGGATGTACGCGATGGTTAGCGGAACGCCTTGGGACGGGCGGCCGGAGCGGGTGAGAGCCCCGTACGCGAAAGCTGTTGTCGTAGGTCTTGGTGGTGTTCCCGAGTAGCAGCGAGCTCGTGGAATTTGCTGTGAATCTGCCGGGACCACCCGGTAAGCCTAAATACTTCCTGGAGACCGATAGCGGACGAGTACCGTGAGGGAAAGATGAAAAGTACCCCGGGAGGGGAGTGAAAGAGTACCTGAAACCGTGTGCCTACAAGCCGTCAGAGCTCACTTGTTGGGTGATGGCGTGCCTTTTGAAGAATGAGCCTGCGAGTTAGTGCTGCGTGGCGAGGTTAACCCGGGTGGGGTAGCCGTAGCGAAAGCGAGTCTGAATAGGGCGATTGAGTCGCGTGGTCTAGACCCGAAGCGGAGTGATCTACCCATGGCCAGGGTGAAGCGACGGTAAGACGTCGTGGAGGCCCGAACCCACTTAGGTTGAAAACTGAGGGGATGAGCTGTGGGTAGGGGTGAAAGGCCAATCAAACTCCGTGATAGCTGGTTCTCCCCGAAATGCATTTAGGTGCAGCGTCGCGTGTTTCTTGCCGGGGGTAGAGCTACTGGATGGTCTAGGGGCCTTACCGGGTTACCGAAATCAACCAAACTCCGAATACCGGTTAGTGAGAGCGCGGCAGTGAGACGGCGGGGGATAAGCTTCGTCGTCGAGAGGGAAACAGCCCAGAACACCAGCTAAGGCCCCTAAGTGTGTGCTCAGTGGGAAAGGATGTGGGATTGCCCAGACAACCAGGAGGTTGGCTTAGAAGCAGCCACCCTTGAAAGAGTGCGTAATAGCTCACTGGTCAAGTGGTCCTGCGCCGACAATGTAGCGGGGCTTAAGCACACCGCCGAAGCTGTGTCATTCGCACAATAGATCGGTGATTCCTTCGGGGGTCATCCAGTCGTGTGGATGGGTAGGGGAGCGTCCTGCATCCAGGGAAGCGGCCGCGGAAGCGAGTCGTGGAGGGTGCGGGAGTGAGAATGCAGGCATGAGTAGCGAATGCAGAGTGAGAAACTCTGCCGCCGGATGACCAAGGGTTCCTGGGCCAGGCTAATCCGCCCAGGGTAAGTCGGGACCTAAGGCGAGGCCGACAGGCGTAGTCGATGGACAACGGGTTGATATTCCCGTACCCGAGCATGTGCGCCCATGGCGAGGCGGTTGACACTAACCACCCGAAGCCGCGGTTGAAGTCTTCGGACGGATTCCGTGTGTGGAGCGTGGGACCTGATTCCGTAGTAGTCAAGCGATGGGGTGACGCAGGAAGGTAGCTCCGCCAGGCGATGGTTGTCCTGGTGTAAGCGTGTAGGCCGTCATGTAGGCAAATCCGCATGGCACATAGGCTGAGACGTGATGCGTAGCCGTTTGAGGCGAAGTGGGTGATCCTATGCTGTCGAGAAAAGCCTCTAGTGAGTGCATGCACGGCCCGTACCCCAAACCAACACAGGTGGTCAGGTAGAGAATACCAAGGCGATCGGGTGAACTGTGGTTAAGGAACTCGGCAAAATGCCCCCGTAACTTCGGGAGAAGGGGGGCCAAGCATCTTGAAGTCCCGTGCGGACGGAGGGGTGGTTGGCCGCAGAGACCAGCGGAAAGCGACTGTTTACTAAAAACACAGGTCCATGCGAAGTCGCAAGACGATGTATATGGACTGACGCCTGCCCGGTGCTGGAACGTTAAGAGGACCGGTTAACTCACTTTGTGGGTGAAGCTGAGAATTTAAGCGCCAGTAAACGGCGGTGGTAACTATAACCATCCTAAGGTAGCGAAATTCCTTGTCGGGTAAGTTCCGACCTGCACGAATGGCGTAACGACTTTCCGGCTGTCTCGACCACAGGCCCGGCGAAATTGCATTACGAGTAAAGATGCTCGTTACGCGCGGCAGGACGGAAAGACCCCGGGACCTTTACTATAGTTTGGTATTGGTTTTCGGTTCGGCTTGTGTAGGATAGGTGGGAGACTGTGAAGCGCTCACGCTAGTGGGTGTGGAGTCGTTGTTGAAATACCACTCTGGTCGGATTGGGAATCTGAACCTCGGACCATGATCTGGTTCAGGGACAGTGCCTGATGGGTAGTTTAACTGGGGCGGTTGCCTCCTAAAGGGTAACGGAGGCGCCCAAAGGTTCCCTCAGCCTGGTTGGCAATCAGGTGTCGAGTGCAAGTGCACAAGGGAGCTTGACTGTGAGACAGACATGTCGAGCAGGGACGAAAGTCGGGACTAGTGATCCGGCACCTCCTGGTGGAAGGGGTGTCGCTCAACGGATAAAAGGTACCCCGGGGATAACAGGCTGATCTTGCCCAAGAGTCCATATCGACGGCATGGTTTGGCACCTCGATGTCGGCTCGTCGCATCCTGGGGCCGGAGTAGGTCCCAAGGGTTGGGCTGTTCGCCCATTAAAGCGGCACGCGAGCTGGGTTTAGAACGTCGTGAGACAGTTCGGTCCCTATCCGCCGCGCGCGCAGGATACTTGAGGAAGGCTGTCCCTAGTACGAGAGGACCGGGACGGACGGACCTCTGGTGTGCCAGTTGTCACGCCAGTGGCATGGCTGGTTGGCTATGTTCGGAAGGGATAACCGCTGAAGGCATCTAAGCGGGAAGCCTGTTCCAAGATGAGGTATCCCACCCCATGTGGGTTAAGGCCCCCAAGAGACGATTGGGTTGATAGGCCAGAAATGGAAGCACAGTAATGTGTTGTCGAGTTGACTGGTACTAATAGGCCGAGGACTTGCCCACAAAGATCGCTCGCATCCACTCTACGGTTCTGAAACACCACGCCGGCTGTCACTCATGTGGCGGGTGTGTGTTGTTTCGGAGTGTTTCGGTGGTTTTAGCGTCAGGGAAACGCCCGGTCCCATTCCGAACCCGGAAGCTAAGCCTGACTGCGCCGATGGTACTGCAACCGAAGGGTTGTGGGAGAGTAGGACACCGCCGAACTTACCTTAGAAAAGGGGGCGGGGCCCCGGTTGAGAACCTGAGAAGGTTTTCCCGGAGCCCCGCCCTTTTTTCATGCCCAAAAACGGCAGGCCGTGAAGACGGCCCGCCGCTCTCATTCCGGCCGGCGCAGCAAATACGTGTCCATGATCCACCCGTGCCGCTCCCGAGCCGCGGCCCGCGTCTCCCGGATCTTGGCCGCCAACGCATCGTCCAACGGTCCGGACAGCAAAATCTCGTCCGGAGTCCCCACGTACGCACCCCAATAGATCCACAGCCCCTGGTTCGCGTACTGATCGAATGTCATGTGCGCGTCGAGCAACACGAAGACGTCGTCAGCGTCACTGGGCCAACCCTCGGCCAACCGGCGACCGGTCGTGAGCTGCACGGCACGGCCGATCTGATTCATTGTCGTGCGATGCCGAGCCACCAACGCCGAGATGCTGCTGATCCCCGGCACGACCTCGTAATCGAACGCCACGTTCCCGCGCGCCAGCACGGCCTCGATCAACGCGATGGTGCTGTCGTACAGCGCCGGATCGCCCCAGACGAGGAACGCCCCGGTCTCGCCGTCCGCCAGCTCGTCGCGGATCAGCCGCTCGTAGACGTCGGTGCGGAGCTGATGCCAGTCGGCGACCGCGGTGCGGTAGTCGGCGGGCTTCCGGTCGCGGTCCGGGTCCTTCGCGCTCACCACGCGATACCCCGGTCGGCTCACGAACCTCTCCAGTATCTCCTGCCGCAGCTGCACCAGGTCGGCCTTCGCGCTGCCCTTGTCGAGCACGAAGAACACGTCGACGCGATTGAGCCGGTCGACAGCCTGCACCGTGAGGTGTTCCGGGTCGCCGGCGCCGATTCCGATCGCGTAGATCTTCCGCATCCGTGCAGTCTCTCCCGGCGGGTAACCGGGTTCACGACAGGGTCCCCTGGCATGCCGCTACCCCCTAGGGGTATAAAGGAGACGGAAGCAGAGAGCACGATAGGGAGTGTGGCGATGACCGAAACGACTTACACCGTCAAGGGCATGACGTGCGGGCACTGCGTCGGATCGGTGAAAGAGGAGGTAGGCGGCCTGGCCGGGGTGCAGACGGTCGACGTCGACCTCGCCACCGGCGCCGTGAAGGTCACCAGTGCGGAGCCGATCTCGCGCGAGGCCGTCGAGGCCGCCGTCGCCGAGGCCGGTTACCAGGTCGTCGCGTAAAAAGGAGTGACATGAGCACCACGACACCAGCCCCCGTGCAGTCAGTCGAGCTCGCCATCGGCGGGATGACCTGCGCGTCGTGCGCTGCTCGGGTCGAACGGAAGCTCAACAAGGTCGACGGCGTCACCGCGAGCGTCAACTACGCGACCGAGAAGGCGCACGTCGAATACCCCTCCACCGTTTCGGTCGACGAACTGGTGGGCGTCGTCGAAGCGACCGGTTACACCGCGCAAGCGCCGGAACCGGAGAAGCCGGAAGAACCCGAGCAGGACGAGACGCGGCCGCTGCGGGACCGGCTGCTATACTCGGCGATCCTCACCGTCCCGGTCATCGTGCTGGCGATGGTCCCCGCACTGCAGTTCACGAACTGGCAGTGGCTGTCGCTCACGCTCGCCGCGCCGGTCGTGGTCTGGGGCGCATGGCCGTTCCACCGCGCCGCCTGGACCAACCTCCGGCACGGCGCCGCGACGATGGACACACTGATTTCGCTCGGCGTTTCGGCCGCCACACTGTGGTCGCTGTACGCGCTGTTCTTCGGCATGGCGGGCATGCCGGGCCTGCGGCACGGCTTCGAGTTCAGCGTGTCCGCGGGATCGGGAACCGACAACATCTACCTCGAGGTCGCGGCGGGCGTCACCACGTTCATCCTCGCCGGCCGCTACTTCGAAGCAAGGTCCAAGCGTCGCTCCGGCGCCGCGCTGCGGGCTCTGCTCGAACTCGGCGCGAAGGACGTCACAGTCCTGCGCGACGGTCGCGAGCAGCGGATCCCGGTCGACCAGCTCCGGGTCGGGGACACGTTCGTGGTGCGCCCTGGCGAGAAGATCGCCACGGACGGCGTGGTTACCGACGGTGGCTCCGCGGTCGACGTCAGCATGATTACCGGGGAATCCGTCCCGGTCGAGGTCGCAGTGGGCGACGGCGTGACGGGCGCGACGGTGAACGTCGGCGGCCGGATCACAGTGCGCGCGACCCGGGTCGGCGCGGACACGCAGCTCGCGCAGATGGCCCGGCTCGTCGAGGAAGCGCAGAACGGCAAGGCCGCGGTCCAGCGGCTGGCCGACCGCGTCTCGGCAGTGTTCGTGCCGATCGTGCTGGTGCTGGCCCTGGGCACGCTCATCACCTGGTTGCTGACCAGCGGAAACGCTACCGAGGCGTTCACCGCGGCGGTAGCCGTGCTGATCATCGCCTGCCCGTGTGCACTGGGCCTCGCGACCCCGACCGCCCTGCTGGTCGGCACCGGCCGCGGCGCGCAACTCGGGATCCTCATCAAGGGCCCGAAGGTGCTCGAATCCACTC
Organism: Amycolatopsis sp. FU40; assembly: GCF_021903635.1. NCBI lineage: Bacteria > Bacillati > Actinomycetota > Actinomycetes > Pseudonocardiales > Pseudonocardiaceae > Amycolatopsis > Amycolatopsis sp. FU40. The sequence goes on along the minus strand of NZ_CP091381.1, from coordinate 4,909,340 downwards.
GCCGGGTCGACACCGTGGTGCTCGACAAGACCGGAACCGTCACGACCGGGCGAATGAGCCTGGTGGACGTCCACGTCGGGGAGGGCGTCACGGAGCGCGAGCTGCTGCGCTACGCCGGGGCCGTCGAGCATGCTTCAGAGCACCCGATCGCGAAGGCAATCGCAGACGGCGCCCGCGAGCGAGTCAGCGACCTCCCGTCGGCGACGGAGTTCCGGAACACCGAGGGCCTGGGCGTCTCCGGCCTGGTAGAAGGCGCGGCCGTCCTGGCCGGCCGCGCGGCCTTCCTGGCCGACTGGAGCGTCAAGATCGACGACCAACTCTCCTCGGCCAAAACCGCAGCAGAAGAACGAGGTGCGACTGCGGTCTTCGTCGCCTGGGACGGCGTCGCACGAGGTGTGCTGGTAGTCGCGGACACGATCAAGCCGACGTCCGCACAAGCCGTCGCCGAACTCCGGTCGCTGGGCCTGAAGCCGGTGCTGCTGACCGGCGACAACGCAGGCGCCGCGCGAGCGATCGCCGACGCCGCGGGCATCACCGAGGTGGTCGCCGAGGTGCTGCCCGAGGAAAAGGTGGCCGTGGTGAAGCGCCTGCAATCCGAAGGCCGAGTGGTGGCGATGGTCGGCGACGGAGTCAACGACGCGGCCGCACTCGCCCAAGCCGACCTCGGCCTGGCCATGGGCACCGGAACGGACGCAGCTATCGAGGCGGGCGACCTGACCCTCGTCCGAGGGGACCTGCGCGCCGCGGTAGACGCGATCCGCCTGGCTCGGCGCACGCTGGGCACGATCAAGGGAAACCTGTTCTGGGCGTTCGCCTACAACGTCGCAGCACTGCCGCTGGCAGCGTTCGGCCTGCTCAACCCCATGATCGCAGGCGCGGCGATGGCCTTCTCGTCCGTGTTCGTGGTGTCGAACAGCCTTCGACTGAGGCGGTTCCGGGCAGCCTGATGTGCCCTGGATAGGGCTGGCGGTCCCGGTCGGCTGGATGCGACCGGGACCGCCAGCCGGTTCTACGGTCCTGTGCCGCGTGATGTGTCTGGGGACGGGCTGTCGGCTACGGCGGTCCTGCGCCGCGCGATGTGGCTGGGGACGGGGCCTTCGGCTACGGCGGTTCCGCGCCGCGCGATGTGCTTGAAGCCGGGCCAGCGACTGTGGCAGCTCCGATCGGCTTGATTTGCCTGGGACCGGCCAGTGGTTTCCGCGGTTGCGGCCGCTGACCCTGTCCAGGGGCGGGCCAGCGGCCGCGACGGTCCCGCGCGGCTCGTTATGCCTGGGACCGGCGAGGGTTCCCGCGGTTCCGGGCCGCTTGATCTGCCCGGAACCGGCAAGCGGTTGTGACGGTCCCGGGCGGTTGGAGATGCGAGGACGGGCCAGCGAATGCGGAGGTCCTGGGCGCTTCATTCGCCGAGGGATCGGTCAGCGGCCGCGACGGTTCCGGTCGGCTCGCTCTAACGGCGACGGGCCAGCGGCGGAAGTTCCCGCTGCTGGCCCGTTTTCGCGGTCTGCCCTTGGTGCTGGCCTGCTTGGATATCCGAGATGATCGGCCCGGCGCGGCAGCCTCGCTGGCTCGGGCTGCGGCACCAGCCGGGAACTACCTCAGAAACGACCCTCATCGGGCAACCGCGTGTCGGATCCTCTCGCGTCCCTTCGCGTGGATCTCTTGCCCATACTTCTGCGCACCGGGATTCCGCCGGCGGCGAAGCGTTTCGATGCTCCCCGCACGGGAAGAAACACCGTGCTGGGGCCGCGCACAGGGGAAACTACGTTACGAACGCACCAGCCGGGCAATCGCGTCCGAGGCCTCGCGCACTTTCAGGTCCGCTTCCTCCCCGCCCGCGGCCGCTGCCTGGACGACGCAAGTCGCCAGGTGCTCGTCGAGCAACTCCAGCGAGAAGGACTGCAGCGCCTTCGTCGCCGCGGACACCTGCGTCAGGATGTCGATGCAGTACTTGTCCTCCTCGACCATGCGCTGCAGGCCGCGGATCTGCCCCTCGATCCGGCGAAGGCGCTTGAGGTAGGCCTCTCGTTCACTGCCGTAGCCGGTCATCGCACATCGGTCCTTTTTCTCGGCGTCCCCGTTGGTTCATTGCCCAGTATACCCACCCGGCGTATCTGGGGCCGGTGTTCGGCCAGTGGCGGCGACCTCAGCGACTTCGCTCAGCACCGAGGTCCGGCGTTGGTTCGGCATGGGTTGACGGCTTCCTCCATCGACAGCCACCAGCACGGACAACGAGGCGGTCGCGGTCGGGAGGTCTGCGCTTCGCGGCGGTTGCCCGCTGCGCAGACTGCCCACCGTACGCGGCGCTGGTCTTCAACCGGTCGGGACGACGTCGGTGGCCTCGGTGAGTGCGGAGGTCCAGCGTTCGGTTCGGTACCAGCTGCGCCTCGGGGACAGTCGGTCAGGCGGTAGGGGGCGGCTTCGGTTCGGCAGCAACTCGGCGTTCGCGGGCGATTGCCGAGTTGACGCGCCCGTGCCGGGGGCAGTGGGCGGCCGAGGTCACGCCGGTTCGGCATGAGCTCGGCGTTCGCGGTGGTTGCCCGCGGAGCAGACGTGCCTGCCGCCTCCAGGGCCGGTGTTCAGCCCGTAGGGGTGGGGGAAGCTTCGGTGAGCGCGGAGGTTCGTCGCTGATTCGGCACCGGCGTGCCGTCCGGGGCGAGGTCGGCGTTCGCGGTCGCCAGCAGTTCGCGGGCTCCGCGCAGTGCGGCCTTCACCCGTTGCTGGACGGCTGTGAGTTCGGCGACCCGCTGTTCGGCGTCGGCGACGATGCGGGTGGCGTGGTCCGTGGCTTGGCGGATGTGCGCGTCGGCTTCGGCGCGGGCGGCGGCGGTGCGGTCGGCGATTTCGCGGAGTGCGTCAGTGCGGCGGTCGGCCAAGGTGCGGGTGAGGTGTTCTTCGAGCCGGCGGCGTTCCTTCGCCGCCGCTTCGTCCGCGGCTCGGCGTTCTTCGACTGCGCGGCGCAGCAGATCTTCGTGTTCTCGCCGCTGTTGCTCGCGATCCGCGGCGACAGCTTCGACGAGCGCGCGTTCCTTTTCGGTGAGGCGGACGGCTTCTGCCTTGGCGTCAGCGATGATCCGCGCGGCGGTGTCCTCGGCGCGGGCGGTGATCTCCGCGGCTTCCTCGCGCGTCAGCTCGACCATCCGGCGCGAGCGTTCCTGCAATGCGTCCGGCTCGATGGGGGTGCGGCTGATCCGGTCGACCGTCGCGCGCAGTTCGCGGTTGCGCTCGGCGAGTTCGGCCGCTTGGCGTGCCGCGGCGTCGCGTTCCGCGGCGAGGCGCTGGAATTCCGCCTCGACCCACGTGACGAATTCTTCGACCTGGCCGCGCTGATAGCCGCGCCAAGCCGAGTCGAAGGACGGCCGGACGGCCAAGAGGTCCTCGCCACCGCCGGGGGCCATGCTCTCACCTCCCATTTGGATGGTTTCTCCTCGGCGCTCGTTTTTCTTGCCGCGCCGGGGTTTCCGCACTGCCTCCAGTGTGCCTGAAGTCCGGCGATCCGTGGGAGCCTGGGGCGGGTCAATCTTCGAGCGGATCTTCGGTGCCCGTCGCAGTGCTTCGCACGCCGGGCAATTCGGCCAGTTCCGCGGTGAGGTCGGCAAGATCGCCGCGCCCCTGCAACAGCAATGTGACGACCGCGATCCGTTGCCCCTCTTCGGAAACTGTCTCGCGATCGACCGCCACCCGGTGGACGGCCCAGCCCCGATCGGTGCAAGCCGCGAGCACGGCCCGCAGTACGCCGTGCCCGTCGTTATAGCTCAACCGGAGGATCGGCGGCTGCCGCCGATGGCGTGCGACGAACCGGGAAAGCGGCGGGAATCCGCGAGTGATCACGACGAGCCCGGCAGTGGTCGCGACGGCCAGCACCGGCAGCCCGGCGCCGCACGCGACTCCGACGGCCGCCGCGAGCCAGACGGTCGCCGCGGTCGTGAGGCCGCGCACCGCGTCGCGGCGCACGAAGATCAGCCCGCCGCCGACGAACCCGATGCCGGACACGATCTGCGCGGCGATCCGCGACGGGTCGAGCGCCACGTGCTCGATGCCGAGCAAATCGGCGAAACCGTATTTCGACACCAGCATGAAGACCGCCGACCCGACGCCGACCAGCGTGTGCGTGCGCAGGCCGGCTTGTTTGTTGCCGACCTCGCGCTCGATGCCGATCACCGTGCTCAGCAGCAGGGCGAGCAGCACCGGCGGCAGCAGTTCCCACTGTTCGCCGGTGGACCAGAGAGCATGCACGGACGTACCTCCTCGCCCGTCACTGTGCCCGGCCCGCGGAGAGCCCGCGCGCCCGGCCCGGCGAGCACGCCTAAGCTCGGGCAATGGCCCGCTACTTCGACGTGCACCCGCAGAACCCGCAGCGCCGCGCGCTCTCCCAGGTGGTCGACCTGCTGCGCGACGACGGGCTCATCGCCTACCCGACCGACTCGTGCTTCGCGCTCGGCTGCCGCATCGGCAACCAGCAGGGCATGGAACGGATCCGCACCATCCGCAAGCTCGACCACCGGCACCACTTCACGCTCGTCTGCCAGGACTTCGCGCAGCTCGGCCAGTTCGTGCACATCGACAACGCGGTGTTCCGGGCCATCAAGGCCAGCACACCTGGCGCGTACACGTTCATCCTCCCGGCGACGAAGGAAGTCCCGCGTCGGCTGCTGCACGCCAAGAAGAAGACCGTCGGCGTGCGGATCCCCGATCACGTGGTGACCCAGGAACTGCTCGGCGAACTGGGCGAGCCGATCCTGTCGAGCACGCTGCTGCTGCCCGATTCCGGCGAGCCCCTCACCCGGGGCTGGGAGATCAAGGAAGAACTCGACCACGTGCTGGACGCCGTCATCGACTCCGGCGACTGCGGCGTCGAGCCCACCACGGTGATCGACTTCTCCTCCGGCGAGGCGGAGGTCGTGCGGCACGGGGCGGGAGACCCGTCCCGGTTCGAGTGAGCGGGGTCGTCATCGGTTTTGTCTCCTCCTGACCGGGTTGTGTTCGATTCTGGTGCGGGCGGCGGTTCCGGGTCGCTCGGCGCGACGGCTGTTGATGCGGTTTTGCTCGATTCGACGGCTGCCTCAGACAGCTTCTTGACGTGACGGTTCTCGTCTCGACAGCTGCGGACATGAGCTGCCCGAACTGGCGAGGGCCGCTTGGATCGACCGCTCCGTGCGCGGAGCGAGCCGCTCGGCTCGGGAGGCTCGTCGGCGAGGGCGCGAGCGCATGTCATGCGCCGGTCGATCGCTGCTCCGACCTGCTGGCGGACACGAGCGCACACGCTGGCGCACGCCACTCGAAGTGCCGACTGCGTCAGGTCGGCGGACGACGGCGCAGGGCGCTGGTGGACCTCCTCCTCGTGCATGCTGCCGATGGTCGTCATCGCCCGAGACGCCGAGCACCGCCGACAGCGGCCATCACGACCTGCTCGCAGACCCAGCGTTCAAGGCGGCCGGCAGCCACTCCAGCGTCTCCGTCAGCGCTGGCCGTAGCGCCCTGGATTTCTCTCGCACGCGGAGCGTGCCGTTGGCGCGGGCCGCAGCGATCCTCGCTGTCATCGGCGGCAGCAGCTGCAGTCTTCTTCCGGTACGAGCCGCGGTAGGTGCGGGCTGGCACGGTGGCGCGGTTCGACCTGGTCAGGAGAAGCAGCGGCGGATCGCATCCGGTCAGGTGCCGAAGCGGGCTGGCAGGTACCGGCACCGGGGGTCCGTGCGCTCAGGTGTGTCCGGTCAATGCTCCTTTCTTGCGTCGAAGGTGTGGCAGATCCAGTGCGCGGGGCGGGCGAACCCGAGCACCGTCGAAGAGGTCACACGGGCGCCTCCGCGGAGGTGTTGAGCAGGCGCGGCAGGGCATCCGCGAGCGGGACCTCCGACGAGGAATGCCAGCCGACGATGGCGTCCGGCCGAAGCAGCAGCGCACCGTCCGCAGGCAGTTCCGTCTCGGCCAGCCACGCCTCGTCCGAGACGGAAACGAGGCGGAGGCCCAGCCGGCCGGCTTCGGCTGCCCACCGGGTGCTGTCCGGTCCGCAAAGCAATACGAAGCCAGGTACCGCCAAGTCCACTGTGGACGTCGAGGCGTCGAGCCAAGCGTGCGGCACCCGGGTGCCCGGGCGGCCGGCTGGGTCGTACCGGTCCTCCGGGGCGGGACCGCGTCCGTCCGGGACGAAGGCGCCGCGTTCGTACTGCACGCCGAACAACGCGGCGAGCGGGTCGATGCGCGGCGCGTCGTCGCTGGTGATCGAGGCGAGCATGGTGCCGAGATGGCCGCTGGCCATGCTGGAGAACTCCGCTGTCGCGTACCCGATCGGGTACCGCTCGGCGTGATAGGTGTCGAGCAGGGCGGGCGTCGCCGTGCCGGCCAATACCGCGGCGAGCTTCCAGGCGAGGTTGGCAACGTCCGCGATCGCGGTATTCGCGCCGGCGGCGGCCATCGGCGGCATCGCGTGCGCGGCGTCGCCGGCCAGGAAGACCCGCCCGGAGGAGAACCGGTCGGCGACGTACATCCCCGACTCCCAGTGCATCCGGCTGAGCACTTCGACCTCGAGGTCCGGCACGCCGACGACGGTGCGCAGCAATTCCCGCCAGCCGTCCTCGCCCAGGGAATCCGAACCGGGGAAGTCGGAGGTGGAGAAGAGCCACCGGTCGGTGCCGTTGACCGACACGAACGCGCCGGAGGCGGCCGGGTTTTCGATCCGGCACAGGTTGAACGGTTTGTCTCGGACGAGCTCGGCGAGGTCGGCGCGGAAGCAGACGTCGAGGTTGTCGGCCAGGTGCCCGTGCCCGCTGCGCGGAATCCCGAGCGCGGTGCGGATCGGACTGCGCGCGCCGTCCGCCGCGATCAGATAGTCGGCGCTGACCTGGTACGGCTCGCCGTCGGCCGGGCGCAGGTGGGCGGTGATCCCAGCATCGTCCTGTTCGAACGACACCAGCTCGGTGCCGAAGCGAACCGACACGCCCCGCTCGATCGCGGCCTGCCGCAGCACCGGTTCCAGCACGTCCTGCGGGCACAACACGCTTGGCGCTGGGCTGAGGTCGGGCATTTTGCCGTGTTGGACGAGCCGTTCGCGCAGGGTTTCGGTGACCTCCGGCCAGGTCGCGTCGGCCAGTGTGGTGCCGGAGAGCATTCCGGTGAACGACGCGAGCGGTGCGCTGGCTTGCTCGACCTGGTCCATGATGCCGAGCCAGCGGAACACCTCGGTGCTGCGCGGGTTGAACCGGCGTGCTTTCGGCTGCGGGGACGTGCCGGCGTGCTTCTCGACGAGCACCGGCGCTACTCCCTCGCGGTGCAGCAGCAGTGCCGCGGTGAGTCCGGCGATCCCTCCGCCGCAGATCAGAACAGGAATTCGGGCAGTCATCTCATAACCCCCAGGGTCGTGTACGTCGTACATCTTGTGTACGTTGTACATGACGATGTACTGTGTACGCAAGCGGGCTGGAGACAGGGAGATGAATGGGAGATCAAGGGCCGACACCGCCGATTTGGCTGTTGCCTGAGCCGCCGGAACGCGGATGGGGTCTCGGACGAGTCGACATCGTCAACGCGGCCGTGCGGCTGGCCGACCACGGCGGCGCGGAGGCGCTCACGATGCGGGCAGTGGCGAAGGAGCTGGGCGCGTCCACACCGATGTCGCTGTACCGCTACGTGCACAGCAAAGACGGTCTGGTGGACCTGATGCTGGACCTGGCGAACGCCGAGGTGCGCACCCCGGAAGTCCCGGGCGAGGACTGGCGGGGCGAACTGACGGCCGTCGCGGTCGACACGTGGGCGATGACGAAACGGCATCCGTGGTACGCGCGGCTCGTGCACCAGCGACCTCCGGCGGGGCCGAACGCGAGCCGGCGGACCGAGTTCGTGCTGGCGACGTTCGACCGGCTGGGCCAGGACCTCGCGTCGGCGCTCGGGTACGCGCGGCTGCTCGACGGGTACGTGACCGGTCAGGCGCTGCAGTGGGCGGAAGAGCGGGCGATGTGGCAGCGCAACGCGTTCGTCGACGTGGTGGACGTGCAGCGGCAGGCGCGGGCTTGGTTCGGCGACGTCGTGTCGGAGGACGGGCCGTATCCGTTGCTCGTCCGGGTGCTGGAGAGCTTTCTGGCGGAGCGGCACGACGCGGCGGGCGAGACCGATGAGACTGGTGAGGTCAGTGCGGACGGTGGTGGACCGGACGCCGAGCCGGACTCATCTGGCCGGGTGGCTGGCATGCAGGGCGCTCGGCCGGGTGCGGAAGCGGTCGGCGCCGGGCGGGTCGCCGAGGCGGACCGCGAGAGTGCCGCGGCTGGTCGGGCGGTCGGGTCAGACCAGGCGGTCTCGGGCCGGGCACCGGACGCGCACGCTGTCGCTGACGCGCGGAACGTGGCTGAGGCCGCGGCTGAGGACGCGCAGTTCGAGCTCGGCCTCGAATGTCTGCTGGACGGCATCGCCGCGCGGCTCCGCTAGGTTGGTCGCCTGGACCGGCTGCCGGGGAGGTCGACGTGAAGTTTCTGCTGACGATGCACATGAACCCCGAGGTATGGGAGGGACTGAGCGAGGAGACCCGACAGGAGGTGATGGACGGGCACGCTGACTTCATCGCCAAGATCCGCGCGTCCGGCGAGATGATCAACACGCAGGCGCTCGGCGGGCCGGAGGACAGCGCGGTCGTGCGGGTGCGCGGCGGGGTGCCTGCGGTCACCGACGGCCCGTACGCGGAGTCGAAGGAGTTCCTCGCCGGGTTCTACCTGGTCGACTGCGCGAGCCGCGACCGCGCGCTGGAGGTCGCCGCGATGATTCCCGACGCGGGGATCGACGGGCTCGGCATCGAGGTCCGGCCGGTCGTGTTCTTCGCTGACGCGGAAACCGAGTCCGGCCTCGGCTGATGGCGGACGTCGGCGAGCTGCTCCGGCCGCTCGTGCCGCAGGTGCTCGGGACTCTCGTGCGGCGGTACGGGCAGTTCGAGGCGTGCGAGGACGCGGTCCAGGAGGCGCTGGTCGCGGCGGTCGAGCAGTGGTCGGCAGGCGAGGTGCCGGACAACCCGCGCGCGTGGCTGCTCACGGTGGCGACGCGGCGGCTAACCGACCTATGGCGCAGCGAGAGCGCTCGGCGGCGGCGCGAAGAAACCGTTGCGGTGCAGGACGTCGCGCTGACCGCGGTCGTGCCCGGGCCTGAGGACGAGCAGGTGCCGGAACAGGACGACACGCTGACGTTGCTGTTCCTGTGCTGCCATCCGGCGGTTACGCCCAGCTCGCAGGTCGCGTTGACGCTGCGCGCGGTCGGCGGGCTGACGACGGCCGAGATAGCGCGCGCGTTCCTCGTGCCGGAAGGCACCATGGCGCGTCGGATCACGCGGGCGAAGGAAAGCGTCGCGGCGGCCGGGTCGGCCTTCACACCTCCGTCCGCCGAGGATTGGCCGGCTCGGCTGCAGGTTGTCTTGCATGTGCTGTACCTGATTTTCAACGAGGGATACACCGCGACGTCAGGCGAGGAATTGCACCGGGCAGAGTTGTCCGAGGAAGCGATCCGGCTGACCCGTGCCGTCCATGGGTTGCTTCCGGACGACGGCGAGGTCGCTGGACTGCTCGCGCTCATGCTGCTCACCGACGCGCGACGGCCGGCGCGCACCGGGCCCGACGGGGCGTTGACGCCGCTCGCCGAACAGGACCGTCGACAGTGGACGGTGCCGTTGATCGTCGAGGGCCTGGAATTGGTGAACCGGGTGCTGGGGCAAGGTCCGGTGGGGCCGTACCAGGTGCAAGCTGCCATCGCGGCGCTGCACGACCAGGCGGCAGGAACCGATTCCACTGACTGGGCGCAGATCCTGGAGTTGTACGGCCTGCTCGAACAACTCGCGCCCGGCCCTGTGACGACGCTCAACCGGGCGATCGCGGTCGCGATGGTTCACGGCCCGGAGAAAGCGCTGGCGCTGCTCGCCACCCTTGAGGACGACGCGCGCCTGAAACAGGGCCACCGGCTCGACGCGGTTCGTGCGCATCTGCTCGAACTCGCCGGCGATCCCGCAGGTGCGCACGAGCACTACCTGCGTGCGGCGAAACGGACGAGCAGCATGCCCGAACGCCGATATCTCCAGGCGAAGGCGGCGAAGTTCCTTCCGCGCGGAAAGTAAGCGGGTTGGCCGGTCTGGCGGGTTGGCCGGCTCGCGGGTCGGTCGGGCTGGTGGAGTGGTCGGCTGGCCGGTCTGGCGGGTTGCCTGGCCAGTTGGCGGGTGGAGCCTCAGACGGACGGTTAGTTCGGTGAGGAGCGGATTGACCGGCTGAGGTGACGGAAACCGCCCCTGCCAATGCCTCTCGCGCGTGGGCCGTGGGCGGTCGATCCGGCCGGGGAGGGTTGGCTGGGCGAGCCTTGTAGAGAGGGGCGGAGCGTGCCGGAGGACTCGGGGATTCCGGAACGGAACAGGCCGGGTCAAGCAGCAGGGTTGGTGCGTTCCAGGAGGAAGACCCGGATTTCGCGGTGGGCGGCGCGTTCGGCGTAGCGGTCGTAGGCCGGCCAGTAGGAGGCGACGGCGTCCCACATTTCCTGTCGTTCGGCGTCTTTCAGGAGGCGGCCTCGGACTGGCACCGTGCGGCCGTGGACGGAGACTGTCGCGTCGGGGCGGGACAGGAGGTTTGCGGTCCAGGCGGGGTGGTGTTCGCCGCCCCAGTTGGAGCCGATCACTACGTATCCGCCGGAGCGTTCGACGTACAGCAGCGGGACCTGGCGTGGCTCGCCGGAGGTGCGGCCGATCGTGGTGAGCAGGAGGGTGCGCAATCCGACTGCCGCGCCTACGCCCAGGCGGCCGCCGCTGATGCGGAGGAGCAGGCGGTCGGCGGGCATCATCGCTTGGCCGAACGCGGCGAATGCCTTGCTGCGGCCCACCCCGGCGAACATCCTGCGCAATTCCATGGGGCGCAGCCTACGGGGCGGCAAGGGGCCGGTTGGGCGGCGGCTTGGGCGGACGAGGCGGCGAGGGGGCCAGGCGACAGCTTGAGGGGACGGCGCGGGGATGTGACGAGGGGCGAGGGCTAGCGGGGCGGCAGCTTGAGCGGACGGTGCGGCGACGTGACGCTGGCGGGGCGGCGGCTTGAGCGGGCGAGGCGGTGAGGGTGCGAGGCGGCAGCTTATGGGGAGGGCGCGGGGATATGGCGAGGTGGCAGCTTGTGGGGAGGGCGCGGGGATATGGCGAGGTGGCAGCTTGTGGGGAGGGCGCGGGGATATGGCGAGGTGGCAGCTTGTGGGGAGGGCGCGGGGATATGGCGAGGTGGCAGCTTGTGGGGAGGGCGCGGGGATATGGCGAGGTGGCAGCTTGTGGGGAGGGCGCGGGGATGCGGCGAGGTGGCAGCTTGTGGGGAGGGCGCGGGGATGCGGCGAGGCAGCAGCTTGAGGGGACGGCGCGGGATATGGCGAGGGGGGAGGCTGGCGAGGCAGCGGCTTGAATGGACGGTGCAGGCGGGGCGGCAGTCGTGCGGGCGTGGCCGGGCGGGACCGGTTGGCGAGCGGACGGGAGTTCGGGCGGCGATATGGCAAGTGGAGCGGGCGGAAGTGTGCCGAAGCCGGGCGGTGGGTGCCGATGGAATGCCGTCGGTTCGCGCGCCGATCAACGTCTTTGGCGGACAGACCTCGGAGGCGCTGATGGTTGGGCGGCGGCGGGAGGAACGTCAGCAGTTCGGCTGAGTCGCACAGCAGGCTGTCCGGTAAGGAATTGCACAGCGGGGAGGACCGGAACGAGTCGAGGAGTCAGCGTCCGCTCGTGGTCAGTTTCAGGAGGGCGTCGGTCAGCGCGGCGGCGTGGTCCACCAGGTAGAAATGGCCGCCCGAGTAAGTGGTCAGGGTGAAATCGCCGCTTGTGTGGGACGACCAGGCTTGGACGTCGTCCACCGGGGCGTGCGGGTCGGCGTCTCCGGTGTGGGCGTGGATGGGTGCGGCTAGCGGGCCTGGGCTCGGGCGGTACGTCTCGACGGCCGTGTAGTCCGCGCGCAGGGCTGGGAGGAACAGTTCTCTCAACTCGGGATCTCGCAGCACCTTCGGGTCAGTGCCGGCCAAGCCTTCGATCTCGGACAGCAAACCGTCGTCGTCTTGGAGGTGGACTTGTTCGTTGACCAGGCGGGACGGGGCTCGGCGGCCGGAGACGACCACTGCTTCCGCGGGGGTTCCTCTTGACTCCAGGCGCAGCCCTACCTCGTAGGCAAGGGTCGCGCCCATGCTGTGGCCGAACAGGACTACCGGGAGGTCCAGCCACGCCAGGAGGGCTTGGGTGACGCCGTCTGCCAGTTCTTCGATAGTGCGCAGAGGCGGTTCGGACATTCGGTCCTGGCGGCCGGGGTATTGCACTGCCAGGACGTCGACGGCCGGGGACAGCGATTTCGACAGCGGGTGGAAGAACGGGGCTGCGCCGCCTGCGTGCGGGAGGCACACCACGCGGGCGGGGGCGTCGTCGGCGGGATGGAAGCGGCGTAGCCACGGGTCCGTCATGCGGGCGATTTTACCGGGGAAGCCCGTCAGGAAAGGGGCAAGCGGCGGAATTCGATCTTCTCGTACGCGCTGGTGACGCCGGTTTCGAACAGGACTCCGACGGTGAAGCGGTCCGGTTGTACCAGGTCGGAGTAGCCGGCGGGGGCGTCGGCGAGAACGGTGGACGGTTGCCAGGTTTTGCCGCGGTCGGAGCTGGTCCTGAGTTGCATCGTGCGGCGGACCGACGGATCAGAGGGGCCGGAGTAGAGCAGGACGCGGCGGTCGGTCGTTTGCAGGACGCTGCCTTCTACCTTCGGGCCGGACAGGGCCGGCTGCGCTTGGTAGGGGCGGGTCAGGGTGCGGCCGCCGTCGGTGCTGTAGGCGTCCAGGCGATGTTCGGGGGCTGAGCCTTGGTTGCGGCTCGAGAAATACACCGTGCCGTCGGGTAGTTCGGTGGCGGTGGTTTCGTTGGGGGCGAGGACGCCGTCGGTCGGGTCGTCGGTGAAGCCGATGTGCCAGGTGCGGCCGTTGTCGTCGCTGTAGAGGTCGTGGCCGCCGTAGTACTTGGCTTCGGTTCCCGCGTCGGCGGAACCTGCGGGCGGGGCGCTGGAGTGGTTGGCGGGGACGATGATTCGCCCGGCGTGGCGGCCGTGGCGGAGGAGGGTGGCGTGGCCGGGGGCGGTGGCGTACCAGCGCCAAGTTGACAGTTTTGTCGTGGCGGTGATGTCGCGTGCCTGGGTCCAGGTGCGGCCGTTGTCGGGGCTGCGTTGGACGAATACCCGGCGGGCGTCCTGAGGGGACACGGTGCCGGACATGATGGCTTTCTCGCTGACGGGTCCGTTGTGGACAGTCAGCAGCACCAGGTCGCCGTTGCGGGCTGCGACGGGGGTCGGGTTGCCCGCGGTGGCTTCGCCGTTGCTGTCGACTACGCGCAGGTCGCCCCAGGTGCAGCCGCCGTCGCGGGAGGTTTTGGCGACGGTCTGGATCGCGCCGGAATCACCGGGGGAGTCGCGGCGGCCTTCGGCGAAGGCGATCAGGGAGTTGTCCGCCGCGCGGACCGCCGCGGGGATGCGGAAGGTGTGGTAGCCCTCGGTGCCCGAGACGAACGGGGTCGACGACGTGCAGCCGCCGCGTGCGCTGGCCTGCGGGGCCGGGATGACGCTCAAGATCGTTGCGGCGAGCGCAAGCGTGACTGTTCTCGGGAGCACTGGGGGACCGCCTCTCGCTCCGGACGTGGGATGTCCGACGTCCTATGTCCGGAGAACTTAGAGAGGCGGCCGCGCGGCGTCAAGACTCCGGATCGGTGGCGGTCGCGTGGACGGTTCCGGCCTCGGCGGCCGCGGTGATCCGCAGTGGGGCGGTGCCGGTCGGGCGCACGCGCATGATTTCCGCGGCTACTGGGGCGGCCAGGTGGGTGCGGAGGGTTCGGCGCAGGCCGCGGGCGCCGTAGACCGGGTCGAAGCCTTGATCGGCCAAAAACAGGACAGCGGATTCGGCTACCTGGAGATCGACGCCGCGGCGGCGGAGTCTCGCGCGCAGGAGGTCGGTTTCGAGGCGGGCGACTTGTTCGACGGTGGAGCGGCTGAGTTCGTCGAAGATCACTGTTTCGTCGATGCGGTTCAGGAACTCCGGGTCGAAGAACGACTGCAAGGCCCTGTCGACGACGGTGCGGCGGGTGTGGCCGCGGTCCAAGAGGGTGCGCCAGCGGGAACCGCGGCGGCGGGCGAGTTCTTTCGAGCCCAGGTTCGAGGTGAGGAAGACGAAGCTGTTGCGGAAGGAGATCTTTTCCTGGCCGTTCGCGAGACGCAGCATTCCGTTGTCCAGGACGCCCAGGAGGGCGCGCAAGACGGTGGGGTGGGCTTTTTCCACCTCGTCGAAGAGGACGATGCCCGGTGTGTACGGGTCACCCTCCACAGTGGACCGGTCGAAGACGGTGAAGGCTTCCTTGCTGCCCGCGTAACCGGGTGGGGCTCCGTTGAAGGAGGCGGCATAGTGTTCTTGGGCGAGGGAGTTCATGTCCACTCGGCACAGGTCGTCCGGGCCGGACCGCAAGGCGGCGGCTACTTGGCGGACCAGCTCGGTTTTGCCTACGCCGGTGGGGCCGAGGAGAAGGACTGTCGCGGGTGGACGGTCGGGTTCGGTCGCCCCCGCGCGGGCCAGGGTGATGGCCCGGACGACGGCGTCGATGGCTGGGTCTTGGCCCAGGACGCGGCTGCGCAGGCGTTGCGCCAGAGCATCGGGGGTGTCCGGGGCGGACGCGACGGGGGCGGCGGCCGGAGCGGCTGGCCGCCGGTTCCGGTTCTGGTCGTGGTACCTGTCGGTGATGAACGGCATGGTGTCCTTTCCCTGAACCGAAAAACCGGAACCGGCGGCCGGCGGAGGATCAGGCCTGCTTGGTCTTTTCCGCGGGCAGCTGGCCGACCGGGCACTCGGCCACGCCGATCGTGCTGCGCGTGATGGCCTCGACGTTCTCCTGTGCCTTCTGCGCGTCGGTGACCCACGTGCGGTAGAACTCGAACGGGCAGTCCGCGACGCCCTTGTCGCCGTCGCCGGCCGCGTGCACGCCCGAGTAACCGCGGTGCAGCAGCTTGAACAGGTGGTTCTGCGACTGGTCGTACTCGCGCGCGTCCCGGATCGCCGAAAGCGACAGCTGGGCGAACTGGATGCCGTATTCCTCCTCGCCGGTTTCGCCGAGCGTCCGGCCGTCGAAACCGATGATCGAGGAGTGGCCGAAATACGAGTACACGCCGTCGAATCCGGCCGCGTTGGCGACCGCGACGTAGCAGTTGTTGGCCCACGCCATGGCTTTCGCCATCAGCACCTGCTGGTCCTTCGCCGGATACATGTAGCCCTGGCAGCGGACGATCAGCTCGGCGCCCTTCATCGCGCAATCCCGCCAGATTTCCGGGTAATTGCCGTCGTCGCAGATGATCAGCGAGATCTTCAGGCCCTTCGGGCCGTCCGTGACGTACGTCTGATCGCCCGGGTACCAGCCTTCGATCGGGCACCACGGCAGGATTTTCCGGTACTTCTGCACGATCTCGCCGTGGTTGTCGATCAGCACCAAAGTGTTGTACGGCGGTTTGTCCGGGTGGTCCTCGTGCTGTTCGCCGGTGATCGAGAAAACGCCCCAGGTGTCGGCTTCGCGGCAGGCGGCGGAGAAGATCGCGGTCTCCTCGCCGGGGACGGTGGCCGCGGTGTCGTACATTTCCTGCTCGTCGTACATGATCCCCTGCGTCGAGTATTCGGGGAACACGACGAGGTCCATTCCGGGCAGGCCGCCCTTCATGCCGACCACCATGTCGGCGATCTTGCGCGCGTTGTCGAGCACCTCGGCCTTCGAATGCAGCCGCGGCATCTTGTAGTTCACGACCGCGACGCCGACCGTGTCCGGGCTCGAGGAAATGTCACCGTGTCGCATGGGATTTCTCCTTCAGATGGAGGGTCAGGCCGCGGCCGTGGCGCGGTCGTGGACGGAGCGGGGCTGGCCGCGGAACCCGAGCACCGCGGCGAGGGCGACGAGCAGGACGGCGGCCGCCGCCGCGATGAGAGCGGCGGTCGCGGTGGAGCGGTAGCCGCCGGTGAGCGCGAGGAACGCGGGCAGCGTGCAGGTCGGCTGGCTCAGCAGGACGGTCGTCCAGCCGGTGAACCGGGTCAGTTCCTCGCGGCCGAGCCCGAGCACGAGGAAGAACAGGCCCCACAACAGAGCCCAGGACAGCCAGATGACGCCGAACACCGGATCGTCCTGCCGCCAGAACGCCAAACCGGCGTACACGATCGCGGCGCCGGCGACGAACAGCGAGAACCAGCCGATGCCCTCGGGTTCGAGCCCGGCGAGGTTCGCGATCCCGACGTACAGATAGGTGAAGCCGAACAGGAACAGCCCGGACGCGCCGAGGATCGCTTCGGAATCCCCGTGCGCCTGGATGATCAGCACCGTCGGCGTCACGCACTGCAGCGCGCCCACGAACAGGTTCAGCGCGGCGGCCGACCGCGCGGGCACGCGCCCGAGCAGCATCAGCCCGTTGACCAGCAGTACCGCCCCGACGTAGAGCAGGCCGACGTTGTTCATCGCACGCTCCTCAGTTGGTACCAGATGAAATACTGTCAGGTGAAAATAAATGGGCGGACGGCGGTCGTCAAGAGCGGAGCGGGACGGGTCAGAGCCGGGTGATCGGATCGAAGTCGCAGCCTTGGGCGGCGGCGAGGTGCACGTGCTGGGCGGCTTGCTGGCCGTGGAATTCGACCGTGCCGCGCGGTCCGTCGTAGGCGACGCCGTCGATGGCGGCGTTGAAGGCGCGCATGTCCGGAGTGCCTGCCCGGCGGGCGAGTTCGGCGAGCGTGTGCAAGCCCTCGTAACAGGATTCGGCCGCGTTGTTGAGCGGCGGCGCGGCCGGGCCGTGCAGGCGGACGTAGCGGCCGAGCAGGTCCATCGCGTCCGCGGTGACGAGGGAACGGAAGTACGCGGCGGACGCGAAGAGGTTTCGGGTCGCCTCGGCTCCGCTGGCCAGCAGCATGTTTTCTTCCATCAGCGGACTGAAGCGCAGCATCTGCTCGTGAAGGCCGCGCGCGGCGAACCGGCGGTTGAACCGGACCGCGTCCTGTCCGACGAACAGCATCAGAACTCCGTCGCACGCCGAGGTTTCGACCCGCCGGACGAGCCGTGCCATGTCGCCCGAACCCAGTCCGACGAAGGCTTCTCCGGCGATCTGGAGATCGAGTTCCCTTGCGTAGCGCCGGATCGCGTCCGCGGAACCGCGCGGCCATACGTAATCGTCGCCTGCCACGAACCAGGTCCGAGCGCCGCAGTTGTCGCGCAGCCACCGCAGGGCGGGCTGGATCTGCACGCGCGGAACCTCGCCGGAACAGTAGATGCCAGAACGGCTTTCGCCGCCTTCGTAGAGCGACGTGTACACGTACGGAACGCGATCGGCGAGCACTGGCGCGAGCGCGTTGCGGACTGAGGAAATGTGCCACCCGGTGACCGCGTCGACCTCGCCCGCGTCGACCAGCCGGCGCACGGCCGACGCGACCTGGGCCGGGGGAGCGCCGCCGTCGACGACTTCCAGGGTCACCTCGCGCCCGAGGATTCCGCCCGCGTCGTTGAGTTCCCGGACCGCGAGTTCGCTGATCGCCTCGCACGAAGGCCCGAAAAGGCCCGCCGGTCCCTGCAGCGGGACAACCAGCGCGACGCGCAACGCGCTCGCGCGGCTGGCGACTCCGAGTCCCATGCCGGCTCCGGGCTTCTTTGCCGGTTGACTTGCTTCCATTTGAAAGTCTTACAATGCGGAGGCATTTGCGCAAGGGCGGAACGAGGGCGGGTGCGATGAGGCAGGCACAGGCGGCCGAGGCGTCGTTGATCCGCGCGCTCACCCGCACCGCACGGGCGGTCACGCTGCGGATCGAGCCGCTGCTCAAAACGGAGGGGCTCACCCTCGACGGCTGGCTGGTGCTGGACGCGCTCGTGGCTGGCGACGGACTGACGATGACTGAGCTGGCCGGGCGCACGCTGGTCACCGGGCCGACGTTGACTCGGGTGGTGGACCGGCTGGTCACCACCGCGGCGGCGTATCGCGAGGTGGACGCGGAGGACCGGCGGCGGGTGCGGGTGTATCTCGCGCCGCGCGGGCGCAGTGCGTATCAGCGGGCCTCGGCGAAGCTGGCCGAACTGGAGGAGGAGCTGGATCCGGGCGGCGAGGTGCTGGCGAAGCTCGTGAGTGTTGATCCCGGTTAGAACCGTGATTGCCGCGCACGACGTCGGTGGGCTGGGGTCGTGCGTGCTCGCGCCGGTCAGAACCCGCTTCGCCACTCACGACGGTGCCGCCCCAGCACCTCGATCAGTTCGGCTTTGCGGTTGGCCACTTCGGTGTGGCTGCCCATGATCCCGACGGCGGCGACGGTCCGGCCGTCCTCGACCACGGCGACGGACACGCCGTCGGCTTCGGTGGAAGCATTCGGCGCGGCGACCAAACCCTCGGCGCGGATGCGCGTCAGGTCCTGCACGAAGCGCTCGACCAGTTCCGCGTCCGCGGGCGGCAGCGCGCCGATCTGCGGCCACAGATCGCGGTTTTCCATGGCGGCCAGCAAGATCCAGCCGGTCGACGTGCGGATCGGCGACCGGCGCACGAACCCTTCGGCGAGGTAGGCGTACCGCGGGTCGTGCGAGGCGTAGTCGACGTAATAGAGGTCGCTGCCGACCATGATCGCCAGCACCGCGGTCATCCCGGTTTCGGTGTGCAGCGCTTCGAGATCCTCGTGCGACACCGTGGTGACGGTGGGGCGCCCGACCAGCCGGACGAGCAGGAACGGGGCCGGGCCGAGGGAGTAGCGGCGGTCGTGCTCGTCGAGGTAACCGGTGGCGACGAGGCCGTTGACCAGGCCCTGGATCGAGCTCATCGGCGCGTCGAGCTCGCGGGCGAACTCGGTGAGCGTGACCCCGTTCCGGGAGCGCGCGGCCCGCTCCAGGATGGTCGACACCCGGTCGATCATCCGGTGGTGCGGCCTCGGGCGGCCGTCCGGCGTGGGGTGCGTCGGCATCGGTGCTTTCTCTCCTCGGGTGATCGGGAACTCTACCCGGACCTGCGGGTTGCGTAAATACGTATTTTGATGCCAGTATGCGTAGCGAGGAGGTGCGCTCGTGAGCATGCCACTGGACGGTGTCGTCGTCGCGGACTTCAGCCGGGTGCTGGCCGGTCCGCTGGCGTGCGTGAACCTGGCCGACCTCGGCGCCACGGTGATCAAGGTCGAACGGCCCGGCTCCGGGGACGACACGCGCGGCTGGGGACCGCCGTGGACCGCGCACTCCAGCTCGTACTTCGAATGCGCCAACCGGTCCAAGCAGTCGGTGGTGCTCGACCTCGGCGATCCGGGCGACCTGGTGCTGGCGCGCGAACTCGCCCAACGCGCCGACGTGCTCGTGGAGAACTTCCGCTCCGGCGCCCTGCGGCGGCGCGGGCTCGACTACGAATCCGTCCGCGTGGGTAATCCCGGCATCGTGTACTGCTCGGTTTCCGGCTTCGGCGGCGACGCGGACCTGCCCGGCTACGACTTCCTCGTGCAGGCGATGGGCGGCCTGATGAGCGTCACCGGCACCGACGAACCGGCGAAGGTCGGCGTCGCGCTCGTCGACGTGCTCGCCGCGAAGGACGCCACCATCGGCATTCTCGCCGCGTTGCGGGCCCGTGAGCAGAGCGGACGCGGGCAGCGGGTCGAGGTGAATCTGCTGTCCAGTTTGCTCGGTTCGATGGCCAACCAAGCGTCCTCGTATCTCACGACCGGACGCGCGCCGCGCCGGATGGGCAACTCGCATCCGTCGATCGCGCCGTACGAAACGTTGCGCTGCAAGGACGACGTGCTCGCGTTGGCCTGCGGCAACGACGGCCAGTTCCGCCGGCTCGCCGAGGTGCTGGGCATTCCGGAACTGGCCGACGACGAGCGGTTCGCGACCAATGCCGAACGCGTGCACAACCGTCCGGAGCTGCGAGCCGCGCTCGAACAGCGGCTCGGCGCCGACACCGTGGAGGCGTGGGCGGCTCGGTTGACCGAGGCGGGCGTGCCCGCCGGTCCGGTCGGCGATCTCGCGGACGGGTTCAAGCTCGCGGAATCGCTCGGTCTCGCGCCCACCGTGCCGGTCGGCGACTCGCCGCCCCAGGTCCGTCACCCGATCGGCTATTCGGAGACGCCGGTCGCCCGCTACACCGCCCCGCCCCGGCTGGGGCAGCACAGCGACGAGATTCGCCGCTGGCTCGCAGAGGAGAAGAAATGAGCGCCACGAAGTCCCTGCCGCCGCTGGATCCGCGCGACCCCGCCGGGCTCGGCGACCTGTTCACCGAAGACGAGAAGGCGATCGCGGACGCGGTCCGCCGGGTCTGCGCCGACCGGATCGACCCGTACGTCGGCGACTGGTTCGAGCGCGGCGAACTGCCCGACGTCCGCGGCCTCGCCAAGGACCTCGGCTCGCTCGGGGTGCTCGGCATGCACCTGGAGGGCTACGGCTGCGCCGGGATGTCGGCGACCGAGTACGGGCTCGCCTGCTTGGAACTGGAGGCGAGCGACTCGGGCATCCGCTCGCTGGTGTCGGTGCAGGGATCGCTCGCGATGTTCGCGATCTGGAAGTGGGGTTCGGAGGAGCAGAAGCAGCAATGGCTGCCGTCGATGGCGGCTGGCGAGGCGATCGGCTGCTTCGGGCTGACCGAACCGGACGCGGGCTCGGACCCGGCCAGCATGCGCACCCGCGCGCGGCGCGACGGCGACGACTGGGTCCTCGACGGCCGGAAGATGTGGATCACCAACGGAAGCGTCGCCGACGTCGCCGTAGTGTGGGCGCAGACCGACAAGGGCGTGCGCGGTTTCGTAGTGCCCACCGACACGCCGGGCTTCTCGGCGCCGGAGATCAAACACAAGCTGTCGTTGCGCGCTTCGATCACCAGCGAACTCGTTCTGGACGGCGTGCGGCTGCCCGCGGACGCGGTGCTGCCGGAGGTCACCGGGCTGAAGGGACCGTTGAGCTGTCTTAACGAAGCCCGCTTCGGCATCGTGTGGGGTTCGGTCGGCGCGGCGCGTTCGTGCTTGCAGGCGGCGATGTCCTACGCCGAGGACCGCACGCAGTTCGGGAAGCCGATCTCCGCGTTCCAGCTGACGCAGCAGAAACTTGTCGACATGACGCTCGAGTACACGAAGGCGTTGCTGCTCGCGATCCACTTGGGACGGCGCAAGGACGCCGGGGTGCTGCGGCCGGAGCAGGTCAGCATGGGCAAGCTGAACAACGTCCGCGAGGCGATCGAGATCTGCCGCACCGCCCGTACGATCCTCGGTGCGAACGGGATTTCGCTGGAGTACCCGGTGATCCGGCACATGAACAACCTCGAATCGGTGCTCACCTACGAGGGCACCGTCGAGATGCACACGCTCGTGGTGGGTCAGGCGATCACCGGGCAGTCGGCTTTCCGCTGAGGTTTCCGCCGGGGGACGGCCATGGCCGCCAGCGCGGCGGCCGCGGCCAGCATCCCGAGCCCGGCGAGCGTCCAGCCGAGGAAGCCGAACGTCAGCACGAGCGGGACCAGCACGATCGGTCCGGTGATGCGGGCGAGCGCGGTGCTGGTGGCGAACAGTGCTTGGTATTGGCCCTGATGTCCTTCGGGGGCAAGGCTGAACGCGAGGTGCCAGGCACCGGCGGAGGCGGTCGCTTCGGCGAGGGTGAGCAGGAGTGCGCCCACTAGCGCCAGGACTACCGGGTGTGCTGAAGCGCCGAGCGAGCCGAAGACCGAACAGGCGGCGATGAGGAAGATTCCGGCTACCGCAAGGGATCGGCGTGCTGTGTGGGCGTCGCGTACCTGGCGGCTGATCGGCAGCTGGAGGAGCACGACGAGGACGGTGTTGGCCAGCAGCACCACCGCGGACGTCCATTGTGGAGCGGAACTGCGCGTGACTATCCACAGTGGAAGCGTGACGCTGAGGATTGGCATGGTCAGCTGGGTGACCGCGGCTAGCACCGTCAGGGTGACGTAGCGGCGGTCGCGCAGGGCTGGCCAGCCGGTTTGGCGTTCGGTGGGTGCGTCCGGCCCAGCGTGCAGGTACAGCGCGGTGGCGAAGACGAACAATCCGGCGTCGACGAGGAAAACGGTGACCGCGTTGGTTCCGGCGGCCAGGACGAGTGCGCCGATGCCGGAGCCCGCGCCGATGCCGATGTTGACGGCCGTGTGCAGCAGCGCGCGGGCCCGGACGCGGCCTTCGGGAGCCACCACGGTCGCGACGACGGCTTGGCGGCCCGCCGCGAGCGCGCTCTGCCCGCAGGCGAAGAGCGCGCACGCGGCGATGTACAGCGGAACGGTGTGCGCGACGGCGAACAGCAGCAGGCCCGCGACCGCAGCGGCGGTTGCCGCGGCGAGTGCGCGGCGGGCGCCGATCCGGTCCAGCAGCGTCCCGAACGGAACGGTGGTGGTCAGGCTCGTCGCGGCGCCGAGCGACAGCCCGAGCGCCACGATTCCCGCCGGCAGGCCGACCCTGGTGGTGAAGTGGACGGCGGACACGGCCAGCACCGCGCCGTCGCCCGCCGAGGTCAGGGCTTGGGCGGTGGCGAGCCGCCGGATCGCCGTGCGCGCGGTGGTCATGCCGGGCTGACCGACCAGCAGCGGGTCGTCACGCCGACCGTGTTCCACATGTTGATGGCGGTGATGAGCGAGAGCAGCGCGGCCGCGCCTTCCTCGCCGAATGCTGCGACGGCCTCGGACACGGTCGACTCGGGCACGTGCGTTTCGGAAAGGCGCGTGACGTCCTCGGTGAGCGCGAACGCGGCCCGCTCGGCCGCAGTGAACAGGCCGGATTCCGCCCAGACCGCGAGCGCGTCGACCCGCTGAGCTGTGACGCCTTCCTTGCGCGCGGCCTGCGAGTGCATGTCGACGCAGTACGCGCAGCCGTTGATCTGGGATGCGCGGAGGCGGACCAGTTCGCGCAGGGCCGGGTCGATGCCGGCGTGGTCGAGCTGCTGGGTGGCGGCGTCGTCCAAAGTGCTCATCGCACGGGAGAAAATCGGGGCCAGAGCGTCGAAATCGAGGCGCTGGGGGATGGGGATCGTCGTTGTCATGGACCTAGATTAGGTCGCGAATGGACCGGGTTCCCGGCCAATCTGACGCTAGTAACTCAGACCATTTGCCAGCGCGTCGGCGGCCAAGGAGAGGGCGCGGGCGGCGCGGGCGGACGACACCGCGCCGTATCCGATGACGACCCCGGCGCGGTCCGGGTCGCCGCCGGGTGCGCGGTAGCCGGCGAGTCCTTCGAGGGCGACGCCGAACTGGCGGGCGGCGGCGAGGGTGCGTTCTTCGGCGGCGGTGTCCGGGAGTTCGACCAGGCATTGCAGACCCGCGGCGAGACCGCCGGGCCGCAGGTCCGGGGTGCGTTCGGCGAGGAGCCGGGCGAACAGTTCGCGGCGCGTCCGGAACGTGGCCCGGCGTCGGCGGACGGCGCGGTCGTACTCGTGGGAATCGAGGAAACGGGCGAGGACCTGCTGGTGCAGGCCGCTGGGCGTGACGCCGCTGAGGTTCCGCTGCCGGAGCAGTTCGGGGAGGAGATCGGGCGGGGCCACGGCCCAGGCGACGCCGACGGCCGGGGCGAGCGCTTTGCTCGACGTGCCCAGGTACACGACTCGATCCGGCGCGAGGGCTTGGAGCGCGCCGATACTGCGGCGGTCGTAGCGGAATTCGCCGTCGTAGTCGTCTTCCAGGATCAGCGCGTCGCGGGCGTTCGCCCATTCGACGGCGGCTCGGCGGCGTTCCGGGGAGAGCGGGACCCCGGTCGGGAATTGGTGGGCTGGAGTGAGGAAGACCGCGTCGGCCTTCGTGCCGGCGAGGTCCGCGCCTTCCGCGTCGACAGGGATCGCGACGATGTCCAACCCGGACTCGGCGATGATGCGCCGGTGCCGCTCGTGCCCGTACTCCTCGACGGCGATCCGCTTGCCGCCGCGGGCGCGAATACTGCGGCAGGTCAACGAAAGCAGGTCGCCGAAGCCGCTGCCGATCACGATGTCCCCCGCGGTGACGCCGCGCGTGCGGGCCAGGTATCCGGCGAGGGTGTCGCGGAGTTCGGGCACTCCTTCGGGCGGTGCGTAGGCGAACGCGGAGACCGGCATTTCCGACAGCGCCCGCCGGGTTTGCGCGCTCCATTGGCTGCGCGGGAAGTCTCCGGCGTCGGCGAGGCCGCCGCGCAATTCGTATTCGGGCGGCGATTGTTGTTGCTTGGCAGCTGGTTGCGCCTGCCGCGGGAAGCCGGCGATCCACGTTCCGGCGCCGACGCGGCTTTCCAGCCAGCCTTCGGCGGCGAGTCGCGAGTAGACCTCGGAGACGGTGCTGCGGGCGATGCCGAGGTCGGTGGCGAGTGCGCGCGAGGCGGGCAGCCGGGTGCCCACCGGGAGACGGCCGTCGACGACCGCGGCGCGCAAAGCCGTTTCGAGCGCGTGCGCTGGGCGGGTGGTGGACACGGGCAGGTAGAGGTCGAGCCCGTCGGCCGCCGATGCGCGCTTCATGCGCCGGACTTTAGCCGCTTCGCCAGCGGAGAGCCTGCGCGATCCGCCCGCGCCGCTATCGACGTAACAATCGGGACGCGGAAACGCCCGGCCAGGACTGCCCGGCCGGGCGTTTCCGTTATGCGCGAACGTGTTCCGCGGGGATCATCGCCGCGGACCGGGGTCGCTGAAGCTCGGTCGGCCGGTCTCGTTGTGCCCGGCGAACCGGCGCAGGTAGCCCGGCGCGGCGGGGTCGGTCAGCGAGATGTCGAACCAGCCGAACGCGGACGCCGTTTCGCACGGCACCCGGCGGGTTTCGCCCGGGCCGAGCACGATCGTGCGGGCGGCACCACGGCTGTAATCGTTGCGCAGCTTCACTTTCCGACGCTGGCGGCCCGGGTTCGTGACGGTCAGCGTCAGCAGCGGGGCACCGTAATTGTTCGTGGACACCGACACCTCGGGTTCGGTGGTGTCCGCGGTAGTGCCAGTGAACTGCGCTAGGTAACCGTTCGCGCCGGTCACGCGCAGGTCGTAGTTGCCGTGCTCGTCGGTGCCCGGCGCGCCTTCCCAAGTGTCGGTGAGGGTGTCGTGCGCGGCGACCGTGTAGCGGCGGGGCGAGTCGCCGTGCGCGTAGACGTAGAAGTGCGCGCCCACGGTGCCGTCGTTGGCGAACCGCACCGAAACCGAGTGCCCGTCACGGTTCCCGGCGAGCGCGGTGGTGAACCGGTACGGCAGCGCCCGCGCGGGACGGACGCCCGGCTCCTGCTTCGGCATCGCCTGCGGCAGCTTCACCGAGAACGGCTGGTTTTTGCTCGGCAGCGGGGCGGGCGTGGGGGTGACGACCGGCTTGGTCTGCGGGCGGGAGAAGTCGAACGCCGAGGTGAGGTCGCCGCAGACGGACCGGCGCCAGGCGCTGATGTTCGGCTCCGCCACGCCGAACCGGGCTTCCAGGAAGCGCAGCACCGACGTGTGGTCGAAGGTTTCCGAGCAGACCCAGCCGCCGCGCGACCACGGCGACACGACGAACATCGGCACCCGGGAACCGAGTCCGGCCGGGTGCTTGCCGGCCAGCCGGTGGCCGCTCGGGCCGGTTCCGGTGCTCGGGCGCAGCTTGTCGAAGTCGAGGAACTCGTCGGCGAGG
Source organism: Amycolatopsis sp. FU40 (assembly GCF_021903635.1). Taxonomy (NCBI): domain Bacteria; kingdom Bacillati; phylum Actinomycetota; class Actinomycetes; order Pseudonocardiales; family Pseudonocardiaceae; genus Amycolatopsis; species Amycolatopsis sp. FU40. The sequence goes on along the minus strand of NZ_CP091381.1, from coordinate 4,883,808 downwards.
CTGGCCGAGAGCGTCCGCGACACGAGGCCGTCCGTGCCCGGCTGGTTCAGCAGCGGCGGCATCGGCGGGACGACGTGGTCGAACAGGCCGTCGTTCTCGTCGTAGTTGACGAAGAAGACGGTCTTGCTCCACACCTCGGGGTTCGAGACCAGCGCGTCGAGGACGAGGTTCAGGTAGTACGCGCCGTCGCTGGCGGACGCCGCCGCGTGCTCGCTGTACTTGTACGGCGGGACGATCCAGGTGACCTGCGGCAGCTTCCCGGCCTGCACGTCGGCGCGGAACTCCTTGAGCGTGTGCGTCGAGACGCCCTGCTCGACCAGCGGGCCGGAAGCGCCCTCCTGCGGGTGGTACTGCGCGAAAAACTCGAGGGAGTTGTCCGTGTAGTTGTCCGTCGGCTCGCCCGGGATGCCGCTGCCGCCCTGGTAAAGCTTCCAGGTGACGCCGGCCTTCTGCAGCCGCTCGGGGTAGGTGGTCCAGGTGTAGCCGTTGGTGTTCGCGCGCTCGTCCAGACCGGGGCCGTTCGGCTTGGCGCCGAGCCGGTTCTGCGTGTCGATGGTGCCCGACCAGAGCATGATCCGGTTTGGCGCGGTGTCGGCGGGAACCGAGCAGTGGTAGGCGTCGCAGATGGTGAACGCCTCGGCCAGCGCGTAGTGGTAAGGCAGCTCGGAACGCTGCTGGTAGCACATGGTGAACACGTCCTGCTTCTCGTTCACCCAGCCGTCATAGCGTCCGCCGTTCCAGAGCGGCTCGCCGCTGCCCCAGCTGTGGTCGGTGCCGGCGATGTGCTCGCTGGTGCGCAGGGCGTCGAGCGGGAACGGCAGCACGTACTCGGCGTCGTCGGGAAGGCCGCGGCCGTTGTAGCGGGAGGTGCGCGTCTTCGCCGGCGGCTGGTAGAACACCGGCCGCCCGTTGGGCAGCAGGTGCGGCCGCGGGTCGCCGTAGCCGCGCACGCCGCGCATGGTGCCGAAGTAGTGGTCGAAGGACCGGTTCTCCTGCATGAGGACGACGACGTGCTCGACGTCCTCGATGGTTCCCGATCGGCGGGCCGGTTCGACCGCGAGCGCCTTTCCGATCGACCCGGGCAGCAGCCCGCCTGCCGCCGCCCCGGCGAGCGAAGCGCCCGCCATGCCCAGAAAGTTCCGGCGACTCGTACCCGCCATGGTGCGTTCCTCCACGTGTTCACGGCGAGACAGCGGTCGCCCGGAGTTACCGGCCGCCGCTCGCCCGGGGGAGAGCATGAACGAGCCGAGTGTCCCGGATCTGGCGCGCGGGTGAATACTTCCGGTTCGCCGCGACCGCGCCGGATCCCGGCAATCCGGACGCCACCCGCCCGTCATGCCGAGGGGCCGGTTGCCGGGCATTCCGGGCAAACGGCGAGTTAACTGCTCATAACGGCTCGGCTATTCGAGCTAACTTGCCTTGCGCGAACCATGTGCCTCGAACGCCGGTGGTTTCCTCTGGTGGGTCCGAAAACGGGGGAACGGGGGATGCGGGGATGAGCGATCCGCTGTCCGGTGACGCCGGCGACGCGGCGGCGCGCGTGGACCGGATGGTGGCTGAGGCGAAGCAGAAAGCCCAGCGGTATCAAGCGATGCAGGCGGCGGTCGGGCAGGTCTCGGTGACCGAGACAGGCAAGGACGGTCTGGTCACGGTCACGGTCGACTCCGCGGGGAACGTGACCGATCTGCGGATCACCGATCAGGTCCGGGAGTGCTCCGGCGCGCAGGTCGCCGCGGCGGTGCTGACGACTTTGCGGCGCGCGCAGGCGCGGTTGCCGGACCGGCTCGGCGAGGTCATGGCGGAGACGATCGGCGACGACCGGCAGACGATGGACACGATCGTCGGCAACTACCGGGCCAGGTTTCCCGAGCCGGAGCCGGAGGAACCGGACCCCGGGGAGGACCGCAACGTCCGGAATCTCGGCGGCATCGAAGAAGAATCCGCGCCGAAGCCGTCTCCGGTGCGCAGGCCGCCCGGCGACTCCGACGACGGCGACGACGGCTTCGGCCAGTCCTTCATGACACGGGGATGATCCGATGGCAGGTGACGGTTCCGGCGGCTACGAGGTCCATCCGGACGATCTCGCCAAGCACGCGCAAGCGGTGGAGCAGGTCGGCAAAACGCTGGGGCAGGCGTTGGCGGCGGCGGAGCAGGTGACGGTGGGGGTGCAGGCGTACGGCCTGATCACCGGGCCGTTGTTCGTGCCGATCGTGCTCGCGGTGAGCGCGCCGGGGCTGGCGACGCTGGCGTTGGCGCAGCAAGCGATGGGCCAGGTGGCGCACACGGTGAACCAGGCCGTGACGACGTATCAGACCGCTGAGCAGAACCACACGCAGACCATCAACGGCCTCGGGAAGAAGCTCTCGTGAGCAACCCGTTGGTGGCGCAGCGGCAGGACTCGACCACCTGGCACAGCGGGATCAACGTCCTCGACGACGCCGCGGGCGTGTACGACGGGGTGCAGTCCGGTTCGTGGATCGAAGGCGGGATCGCCGCCCTCGGCACCGGACTGGACATGCTGACCATCGCGATGAACCCGGTCGGCACGCTGATCTCCTACGGGCTGAACTGGCTGATCGAGCACGTCAAACCGTTGCAGGACGCGCTGAACCAGCTGGCCGGCGACGGCGACCAGATCTCGGCGTACTCGCAGACGTGGAAGAACGTCGGCCAGGCCACGCAGCAGGCGGCGAAGGACCTCGCCGCGACCGTGCAGAAGGACACCGCGAACTGGAAGGGCGCGGCGGCCGACGCGTACCGGGCCAATATCGGGAAGAAGATCGACCACATCAACGCCGCCGCGACGTGCGCGAACACGATCAGCACGGTGGTGGAGGTCGTCGGCGTGATCACCGCCGCGGTGCGCTGCCTGGTCCGCGACATGATCACCCAGGCGGTCGGCGACTTCATCCAGGACGCGCTGGAGGAGGTGTGCTCGCTCGGGCTCGGCACGCCGGTCGTGGTGGCGCAGGTGGTCGAGCAGGTGTCGGCGTGGCTGGAGAAGATCGGCGCGCTGATCAAGAAGCTGATCAACTCGGTCGAGAAGCTGCGGCCGCTGATGTCGAAGCTCGAAGAGATCTTCGCGTCGATCAAGAAGGTGCTGGCCGAACTCCACGGCGGACGGGGCGAAGCCGGCGACGCGACCCATGTGTCGTCGGCCGAGGATCCGCACACCTCCCCGCACGGCAAGGAACCCGGCGCCGACGGAACGCAGGCCGCGCACGCCGACGATCCCGCTGCCGCGCCGGACGGGCACACCTCGCCGAGCGAGGCGCGCCCCGGCAACCCGGACGGCGAAGGCTCGGTGCACGAGAACGGCGAGCCGCGCAAGGACGGCCGCTCCAACGACGGGAAATGCGAGGGCGGCGACCCGATCGACCTGGCCACCGGCGACATGCTGATGGTGCAGACCGACGTCGAACTGCCCGGCGCGCTGCCGCTCGTGGTGACCAGGGCGCACCTGTCCTCCTACCGCGCCGGCCGGTTCTTCGGTCCGTCCTGGGCCTCGACGCTGGACGAGCGGCTCGAGTCGGACGGCACGCGGATCTGGTACGCCGCCCCGGACGGCGTGCTGCTGGCGTACCCGGTCCCGCCCGAGGACGGTTCGCCGGTGCTGCCGGAGGAAGGCGCGCGGTGGCCGCTGGCGCGCACGCCGGACGGCGGCTACGCGATCACCTGCCCGGAACTCCGCCGCACGCTGAGTTTCTCGCCCTCGCACCAGGCCGGCGCGATCACCGTGCTGCCGCTCGCGTCGATCGCCGACCGCAACGGCGACCGGATCGACGTCGACCGCGACGAGAACGGCGTCCCGACTCTGCTGCGGCATTCGGGCGGGTACCGGATCGCGGTGGACAGCGGCAACGGGCTGGTGACCGGGCTTCGCCTGCTCGGCCCGGACGCCGGGGCCGGGATCGACCTGGTGCGCTACCGCTACGACGACGCGGGCCGGCTGGCCGAGATCCTCAACTCCTCCGGCCTTCCGGTCCGGTTCGAGTACGACAGCCACGGGCGGGTGGTCAAGTGGACCGACCGCAACGACCGTTGGTACGCCTACGTTTTCGACGAACTCGGCCGCTGCGTCCGCACCGACGGCACCGGCGGCGCGCTGGCCTGTTCCATCGGCTACGACTCGGCGTCCCGGACGACGACCTACACCGATTCGCTGGGACAGGTCACCACCTACCACTTCAACGACGCGTGGCAGCTCGTCCGCGCGGTCGATCCCTTGGGCCACACCGTCGTCACCGAGCGGGACCGGTACGACCGGCTGCTGTCGCGCACCGATCCGCTCGGGCAGACGACGCGGTTCCGCTACGACGAGGACGGCAGGCTGATCGCCGTCACCGACCCGGACGGCCGGACCACGACCGCCGAGTACGACAGCGACGGCCAGCCGGTCGTGCTGACCGGGCCGGACGGGGCGGTGTGGCGCAACGAGTACGACGAACGCGGCAATCTCGCCGCCGTCACCGATCCCGCGGGAGCGCTCACCCGGTACCACCTCGACAGCCGCGGGCATCCGGCCGGGCTGACCGACGCGCTCGGCCAGACCCGCCGCGTCGAATCCGACGCGGCGGGCCAACCGGTCGCGGTCACGGATTTTCTCGGTGCGACCACCCGCTACACCCGGGACGTGTTCGGCCGGATCAGCACGGTCACCGATCCGCTCGGCGGGATCACCCGGTTCTCCTGGACGGTCGAAGGCAAACTGCTGTCGTGCACGCAGCCGGACGGGACCACCGAACACTGGCGGTACGACGGCGAGGGCAACGAGATCGCTTACGTCGACGCGCTCGGCCAGACCATCCGCACCGAGTACACCTTTTTCGACTCGCCGTCCGCGAAGATCGACGTCGACGGGTCCCGGCTGGAATTCGCGTACGACACCGAACTGCGCCTGCGGTCGGTCACCGGCGCCGGCGGCCGGGTGTGGCGGTACGACTACGACGCGGCGGGCAACCTGGTTTCGGAGACCGACTTCGGCGGGCGGACGTCGTCCTATGCGTACGATCCGGCCCGCCAGCTGATCGCGCGGACGAACGGAGCGGGCGAAGTCATGACGTTCCGCCACGACGCGCGGGGGAACGTCATCGAGAAGAGCGTCGGCGGCCGAGTCACGACGTATGAGTTCGACGCGGCCGATCAGCTGATCCGGGCGGCCGGGCCGGATGCCGAACTGGTCCTCGAGCGGGACGCGCTCGGCCGGGTGCTCAGGGAAAGCTGCAACGGCCGGGCCGTCGAATCGGTGTACGACCTGCTCGGCAGGCGGATCCTGCGCGTGACCCCGGCCGGGGTGCGGACTGGCTGCGAGTACAACGGGAACGACCAGCCGGTGGTGGTCCGCACCGACGGCCACACGGTCCGGCTCAGCTACGACGCGGCCGGTCGCGAGGTCCGCCGTCAGCTCGGCGGCGGCGCGATGGTGAACCAGAGCTGGGATGCGAACCATCGCCTCGTCGGGCAGCAGGTGACCGACGCCTCCGCCCGGTCGCGTCAGCGGCGCGCCTACCACTACCGCGCGGACAGCGTCGTCACCAGTATTCAGGACCAGCTCGCCGGCACCCGGCAGTACGACCTGGACCGTTGGGGACGCGTCACCGCGGTGCGCGGGGCCGGATGGACGGAACGCTACGCCTACAACGAATTCGGCGATGTCAGCAGCGCCGAGTGGCCGGATCAGGACCCTGCCCCGCAGGGCGGTCGCGAATACGCGGGCGTCGTCCTTCGCCGCGGCGGCGCCGTGCATTACCGGCACGACGCGCAGGGCCGGATCGTCGAACGTTCCAGCCGCACGCTGTCCGGGCAGCGGCGGGTGTGGAGCTACACCTGGGATTCCGACGACCGGCTGACCGGCGTGACGACCCCGGACGGGACCAGGTGGCGCTACCGGCACGACCCGCTCGGGCGGCGGATCGCCAAGGAACGGCTCGGCCCGGACGGCGTGAGCGTGGCCGAAGAAACCGTTTTCGCCTGGGACGGCGTGCATCTCGTCGAACAGAGCACTCGTGCCGTCGACCGTCCGGACGTGACGACCACGACCTGGGACCGCGACGGGGTGCGTCCGGTGAGCCAGGTCGAACGCCGGACGGCGGCGGACGCTCCGCAACATGTGGTGGACGAACGGTTTTTCGCGATCGTCACCGATTTGCTCGGCACTCCCACCGAACTGGTCGACGAGAGCGGCGCCGTCGCGTGGCACGCGCGGCGCACCGTGTGGGGCGTCACCAGCCGGGCCCCGGACTCGACCACGGACACGCCGCTGCGGTTCCCCGGGCAGTACTTCGATCCCGAAACCGGCTGGCACTACAACTACTTCCGGCATTACGACCCGGCCACCGCGGAGTACACCAGCGCCGACCCGCTCGGCCTCGCCGGCGGTCCGAACCAGCGTTCGTACGCGATCAACCCGATGGCGTGGCTGGACTATCTCGGATTGCTGACGTGCAAGCAGAACGCCGCGATCCTGCGCAACAACATGGCGGCCGAGGGGCGCGCGCCCGCGCCGGGGGAGGCGGCGGCGCACATCGTCCCGTCGGGCGGGACCAAGAACCAGTGGGCGTGGGGCGCGAAGAGCCGGGATCTGCTGGACGCGCACAAGGTCGACATCAACGACCCGGCGAACGGCATTCCGCTGGGGCATCCGACGCCGCACAACTACACGCACCGCGGCGGGTTCCACGAGAAGGTCTACAACCGGCTGCAGGGCGTCGTCGCACAGGGCCAGGCGCGCGGCCTCAGCCAGACCGCGATCGGCGGGCTGCTGCGGAACGAGTTGCGCGGCATCGGGAAATCGGTGCTGGGCGAGCTTTCCAGCGGAGCGCCGGGGCCTGGGGCATACTGGACGGCGTGATGGCCGACATCCCACGTGGCCGGGCGGTGTGCCGCCTGCTGCCGAGCGTGAGCGAAGCCCGCGGGGAGTATCGCGCGCTGACCATCGGGGGCGAACTGACGAAGGTCGTCCGCTGGATGCTGTCGGGCTCTCCGGACGATTATCCGCGCGGGATCGTCGCGGAGTGGGTCGGCGACCCGGGCTGGCGGCCGGTCGAGTTCTCGCCGGGCGCGGACGAGGCCCCGATCGTCGGCCGCGGCGTCGCCGACGAGTTCCGCGCCGATTTCGAGGCTTCCGGAAGCTTGCTGCCGCTCATTGTCGACGGCAAGGAAAGCGACGAGTGGTTCCTCTTTCTCGTCGAGCAGGTCGTCGACTGCCTGGATCTCGGCGAGTCGTCCGAGCCGGAATGGGACGGGGTGATCCGGAAATCGGTGTTCCGCCCCGACGCGGTGCCCTCCGGCCTCCCGGTTTTCCGGGTTCCGCAGTCGACCAAGCTCTACTGGAACGAATGGGCGGCCGACCGCCTGCGGACCCTGGCCGCTCCCGACGTGGAAACCCGCCTCATCTGGTCGGCGGACCCCACCAGAACCCCGCACCCCGACCCCTGGAGCTTCTGACCAGCCAGAAACACCCGGCTCAACCGAGGCCGGAACGGAAACGTCCGCCCCACCCCATGCCGGCAATGCCAGGGGCTTGCGCCACGCCGATGCCGCCGGCGACCGTCCACAAGAGACGTCAGCGGTGCCGAAATGCCTGATTGATGGCCAGCTGACTGATGCTTGAGGTCCGTGAAGGACTCCTGTGCGGACTTGGATTTCAAGGCCGGGGACTCGGGGCGGTGTTGCGGGTGCGTTCGAGCCGTGTCCGCTCAGGCCGAAGGTGCCGCTGGCCTGGTACGCGGGATGTGCGGTCAAGGCACCGTCAGGAGGGGATGAATCAGGCATTTCGGTGGCGGTGGCGCCTCGTGTGGACGGTCGGCGAGACTGCGGCCACGCGGCTTATTGTAAGTCCCGGGCATTGGCAGCAGCGGTCCGTGAAGGAGCCCTTCACGGACCACTGGCCCCGCCTCCCGTCTCGGCTGCCTGCGGTCCAGGGTCGCCGCTCGCCCTGCGCAACATGGAGTTTCGGTTTTGCCGCGGCGGGCCGGGGAAACCGTCCGGACGGCCCGGCCGGATCGCTGACCAGGTCGCCGAGCAGCGCGCCCGGCCAAAGGATGTACGAAGTGACGACACTGCGAGCCGACCTGACCGCCTTGTTCGCGGCCGCCGAGTTGACCGACGTGGAAGTCGACGCCGCGATCGCGGACGAGCACGTCCGTTCCGCCGCCTACCGCCGGGTCATCGCGGCGGACAGCACCGACCCTCGAGAGCTGGCCGCAGTGCTGGCACGGGACCCGGAACCGCTGACAGCCAAGACCGCAATGGTGAACCTGCTCGACCACATCGCAGAAAAAACCGCAGACCCGGCCAAATTCCAGCAGCAGGCGGCAGACATCGTCACCGAAGCAGACCGCCTAGCAGCGTCAACCGACCGCGACTTCGTCCGCCAACGAATACGAGACTGGCAACTGTGGCTGGACACCGAAAACGGCCAGCCCCCGGACGCCGCCGCCCTGTCCGCCGCGAGCGACTGGATGCAGCGACGCCTAGCCGATTTCTCCGCGTCGCCTCAGACCCTCGCCCTGCTAGCCGGCCACGCCCGCACGAAGAAAACCCGCCACACCGCCGCAACCAAAACAAACCCCCGCAACCCCTGACCCCAGCACCCCAAACCCGGCACCGACAAGACCACGCACTACCGGCACCGACAAGACCGACGGAACCACGCACTGTGGGGGGTCCGGGGGGCGAAGGCCCCTCCGGGCGGGGCCTGGGGGTTGCACCCCCAGAAAACACCGCGAGGCGAGGAAGGCCCGCGCATTGTGCGGGCATACCTCGCCTCGAGATCCGAGCGTGGGCGATACTGGGATCGAACCAGTGACCTCTTCGGTGTGAACGAAGCGCTCTCCCCCTGAGCTAATCGCCCGTTGTGCAACGCACCAGCCTGGGGTGGACTGGAGTGCGCGATACTGGGATTGAACCAGTGACCTCTTCCGTGTCAGGGAAGCGCTCTCCCGCTGAGCTAATCGCGCTTGCTGCTGTGCAACGTGTCGTAAACATTAGCGGACGCCTCGGCGACGCCGCACGGGGGGCCCGGTTTACCGGACTTCGCTGGTCACTGTCCTGCGTGGACAGTCATGCGCACGCCTTCGGCCAGGCGGTAGGGGCGGGTGTCGACGATGGCTCCCAGGAGGCGGCGCAGGCGGGACACCTCGGCGCGGACGGTCACGAGGTGTTCGGCGTCTCCGTAGAGGGCGTGGCTCAGCGCGACCGCGGACAGTCCGTCGCGGCCGGCCTTTTCCAGGCGGACCAGGATTTCCGCGTGTCGTCTGGTGATCGGGCGGCGCCAGCCGGTGTCGCCTGCTCGGAGGCTCAGCAGGGGAGCGGGCGTGAGGTCCAGGTCGAGCCGGACGGTGCGGGCGGTGTCGGCGGGGCGGACGAGCCAGCCGTCGGCGATGGGTTCGGGGAGGCAGGCTCCCAGGCCGGGGACGGCGACTACCTGGCCTGCTTGGGGGGCGGCGATGCGTTCGCCCGCGGAGACGCCCACGCTGTGCGCGACCCAGCCGTCCTCGTCCACGACCAGGGCGGGGCCGGAGGCGAGGACAGGTTCAGCCATTTGGCGCAGTCGTTCGAGGCGCTGGCGGTGGGTGCGCCACAGTTCGGATTCGGCAAGGCGCTTGCCGGTTTCGACCAGGGCGCCGATGGCGGGGTGCAGGGTGAGCGCGGGGCCGCTGACGTCGATGACGCCGAGGAGTTCGCCGGTGCGCGGGTCGTGGATCGGCGAGGCGGTGCAGTACCACGGGTGCTGGTTCTGTTCGAAGTGTTCGCCGGCGAGCAGTTCGATCGGGGCGGCTTCGGCGAGCGCGGTGCCGATCGCGTTCGTGCCGACGCGGGATTCGGTCCATTCGGAGCCTTCGACGAAGCCCAGCGTGTCCGCCTTGCGCCGGACGGCGGACGAGCCTTCGCGCCACAGGATGATGCCGTCGGCGTCGGTGACTACCAGCAGCATGTGCGCGGAATCGGAGGTCGCGCCGACGACCTGGCGGAGGTCTTCGATGACGTGCCGCAGCGGGGAGCCGTGCCTGCGGCGTTCGACCTCGTCGCCGGGCACCGAATCGCGGGCGTTCATCCCGTCGGCGGTGAGGCCGAGGCTCAGCACGCGGGACCAGGAACGCGAGACCAGCGGACGCGGCGGCACCGCGGGACGGCTGCCGCCGATGACCGCCTCGTGCATGCGGACCAGGTCGCGTGCGTGGGTGGGCAGGTTGCGGCCCGGAGGCACCGCACTGTGCACCACCACAGTCACCTCCCGCACCGTCGCGTCAGCCGCCCAGCATAGGTGACCTGCACCGATGTTTCCACGCTCCAGGCGCGTGCAACTCGCTGCAACCCTTGCCGGGCGCCTGCGCCGGGGAGTGTGATCGGCGCTACACCCACGACAGCGACGTCCGAGGAGTAGCGATGACACAGACAGTCGACCGGATCGCGGAGGCGAGTACGCCGCAGGCCCGGGTCGAGGACTGGCTGGCCCGGTTCGAGGCCGCGCTGGCCGCCCGCGACATCGAGGCTGCCTCGGCGTTGTTCGCCGTCGATTCCTATTGGCGCGACTTGGTTTCGTTCACCTGGAACCTCAAGACCGTCGAGGGCCGGGACGGGGTCGCGGGTCTGCTCGGCGGCTGCCTGGAGACGACCGATCCGAGCGGCTTCCGCACCAGTGAACCGGCCACCGAGGCCGACGGCGTCACCGAGGCGTGGATCGAGTTCGAGACCGCCGCCGGACGCGCGAAAGGGCATCTGCGGCTGAAGGACGAAGGCGCGTGGACGCTGCTCACCAGCCTGCGCGAGCTGAAGGGCTTCGAGGAGTCGCAGCGGGAACGGCGGCCCAAGGGCGTCGAGCACGGCGTGGTCCGCGGCCGCCGGTCGTGGGCGGAGAAACGGGCCGAGGAGCAGGAGACGCTCGGCTACGGCCGGCAGCCCTACGTCGTCGTGATCGGCGGCGGGCAGGGCGGGATCGCGCTCGGCGCCCGGCTGCGCCAGCTCGGCGTGCCGTCGCTGGTGGTGGAGCGCAACGACCGGCCAGGCGATTCGTGGCGCAAGCGGTACAAGAACCTCTGCCTGCACGACCCGGTCTGGTACGACCACCTGCCTTACCTGCCGTTCCCGGAGAACTGGCCGGTGTTCGCGCCGAAGGACAAGATCGCCGACTGGCTCGAGATGTACACGCGGCTGATGGAGGTGCCGTACTGGACGCGGTCGGCGGTCACCTCGGCGGTGTGGGACGACGACGCGAAGCAGTGGCACGTCACGGTGGACCGCGACGGCGAGCAGGTAATCCTCACGCCGCGGCACGTCGTGTTCGCGACCGGGATGTCCGGAAAGCCGAATCTGCCGTCGTTCCCCGGCATGGACGAGTTCGAGGGCGACCAGCACCACTCGTCGCAGCACCCCGGCCCGGACGCGTACGCGGGCAAGAAGGCGGTCGTCGTCGGGTCGAACAACTCGGCGCACGACATCTGCGCGGCGCTGTGGGAGCACGGCGCGGACGTGACGATGGTGCAGCGCTCGTCCACGCACATCGTGAAGTCGGATTCGCTGATGGACCTCGGCCTCGGCGACCTGTACTCGGAGCGCGCGCTCGCCGCGGGCGTCACCACCGAGAAGGCCGACCTGATCTTCGCGTCGATCCCGTACCGGATCATGCCGGAGTTCCAGATCCCGGTGTACCAAGCGATCCGCGAACGCGACGCGGACTTCTACGCCCGGCTCGAAGCGGCGGGCTTCGAGCACGACTGGGGCGACGACGGTTCCGGCCTGTTCCTGAAGTACCTGCGCCGCGGTTCCGGCTACTACATCGACGTGGGCGCGTCGGAACTCGTCGCGAACGGCAGCATCAAGCTCGCGCACGGCCAGGTCGACCACCTGACCGCGAACTCGGTGGTGCTTTCGGACGGCGCCGAACTGGAAGCCGACGTGGTCGTCTACGCGACCGGCTACGGCTCGATGAACGGCTGGGTCGCCGACCTGGTCGGCCAGGAGACCGCGGACAAGGTCGGCAAATGCTGGGGCCTCGGCTCGGAGACGACGAAGGACCCCGGTCCGTGGGAGGGCGAGCAGCGCAACATGTGGAAGCCCACCCAGCAGGAGGGATTGTGGTTCCACGGCGGGAATCTGCACCAGTCGCGGCACTACTCGCTGTATCTCGCTTTGCAGCTCAAGGCGCGCTTCGAGGGCCTTGAGACGCCGGTGTACGGGCTGCAGGAGGTGCATCACCTGTCTTGAGCATCGCGGGAAATCCGGTGGCCGTCCCGGGCGGTCACCGGATTTCCCGCCCGCGACCCGGAGCGTTTCACGGTCTACCATCCGGCCTGTGGCCGGAAAGGTCGTCGCGGATCAGCTCGGCTTCCTCGCCGTCCACCTGACCCAGTGAGGACGAGCGATGACGCGTATTCACGACCTGCTCCGCACCGCCCCGGCGGACGCCGTCGGCTGGACGGCCGGTTCCCGGGATCTCCGGTTCGCCGAGATGGACGCCTGGTCGGACCGGATCGCCGCCGATTTCCTGCGGCGGGGCGTGCGGCGCGGCGACCGGATCGCGGTCAACGGGCGCACGACGCCGGAGTGGCTGGCGGTGTACTTCGCGGCCGCGAAGATCGGCGCGGCGGTCGTCGGATTGAGTCCCCGGTACCGGGAAACCGAATTCGCGCACATCCTCGGCGATTCCGGCGCGCGTCTCGTGGTCACCGAACCTTCGGCGGGCGACGTCGATTTCCTTGCCCTGCTGGGAAACCTCGCGCTGCCGGGCGTTTCCGTGGCGACTTTCGCCGAAGTGGGCACAGCGGAGCCGGACACCGAGGCGTTGGCCGCGGCTGCGGCGGCGGTCGAGAAGGACGACCCGGTGATGATCATTTACACCTCCGGCACCACCGGCCGTCCCAAAGGCGCGACGCTGACTCATCGCGGCCAGCTGGCGTCCGCCGCCGCGGAAGCCGATCACCTGCAGTTGAGCGCCGACGACGTGCTGCCGGTGGCCGTTCCGCTGAACCACGTCAGCGGCATCACCTGCTGCGTCCTGTCCGCGTTGGTCGCGCGCAGCCGGACGGTGCTGTTGCCGTCCTTCGACGCCGGTGCCGCCGCTGACCTGTTCCGGACGGCCGGTCTGACGATGTGGGTCGGCGTGCCGACGATGCATACGCTGCTGCTGAACCACGAGCGTTTCGCCGGTATCGACACTTCCGCGATCCGCGTAGTCGTCACCGGTGGCGCGAACGCGGAACCTGCTTTGCTGCAACGCCTTACGGCCGCGTTCCCGAAGGCGACAGTGATGAATCTGTACGGGCTGAGCGAGGTATCCGGTGCTGTCGTGATGACGCCGTGGAATGCCAGTACAGAAGCGACTGAACGCTCGATCGGCGTCCCTTTCCCCGGGGTGGAAGCGAAAATCGCGTCTCCGTCCGGAGAAGCGCTGCCAGCAGGCGAAACCGGCGAACTGCTGTTCCGGACTCCGTCGATCATGGCTGGTTATCACAATCTGCCGGCCGAAACCGCCGCGGCGCTCGACGCGGACGGCTGGCTGCACACCGGCGACATGGCCCGCGCGGACGAGGACGGCTACCTGACGCTGCACGGCCGCGCCAAGGACATGTTCGTCCAAGGCGGATTCAACATTTATCCGGTCGAGGTGGAGAACGTCCTCGCCGCGCATCCCGGGGTGCTGCTGGCGGCCGGGGTCGGCGTGCCCGATCCGGTGCTGGGGGAGATCGGCCGGTATTACGTGGTCCCGGCGCCGGGTTCGGCGGTCACCGAGGCGGAGCTGAGGGAGTTCTGCGCGGCGCAGGTGGCTGATTACAAGGTTCCTCGGCAGATCGTGGTGCGGGACAGCCTGCCGCTGACGCCGTCCGGGAAGGTGCAGAAAGCGGCCCTGCGCGCGGAAAACGGCTAGTGGCCTGACGAAACGGGCCGCTGTCGGCATCGCGCGCCGGGCCAATCGGAGCAGAGACGGCCTCGGAGCCGCTGAGTCCACCCGCGCTGCTGAGAAACCTTGATTAGGCGTTCGCCAGGACCGCCTCCTGGATCACCCGGGCGGCGTCGGCGAACGCGTCCGGGTTCGGTCCGGCGTAGTTGAGCCGGATGAACCGTCCGGTCGGCTCGGCGGGGAACCATTCGTCGCCAGGGCCGATGACGACTCCGGCGGACTCGCAATCGCGGACCACGCGCGCCAGGTCGACCGTTCCGGGCAGGCGCGCCCAGAGGTTCAGCCCGCCCTGCGGCACGGATTCCGCCCGCACCGCGGGCGCGTGTTCGCGGAGGCCGGCGAGCAGCAGGTCGCGGCGGGTCTTGAGCTGCTGCCGGACCCGGCGCAGGTGGGTGCGCCAGGCAGGCTGGGTCACGACGTCGAGCGCGACGGTTTGCAGCACGGTGCTGACGTACATCGATTCCGCCAGTGTGTCGACGAGAATCCGGTCGCGCGCCGGGCCGCGGGCGATCAGCGCGGCGACGCGGATCGCGGGGGAGACGCTCTTGGTGAGGGAGCGGAGGTAGACCACGTGGCCGTCGTCGTCGCGGCCCGCGAGCGGCTGCGGTTCCGCGGTGATGCCGAAATCGTGCGCGGAATCGTCCTCGATCAGGAAAGCGCCGTGCCGGCGGACGGTGTCGAGGACGCGGCCGGCCAGGTCGGGCTGCCACAGCGCGCCGGTCGGGCTGGCGAAACTGGGCTGCGCGTAGAAGGCCCGCGCGCCGGTCTGCTCGAACGTCCTGGCCAGTGCGCCGGGATCCGGTCCGTTCGGGCCGCTCGGCACCGGAACCACCGCGACGCCCGCTTTCGTCGCCGCGAGGATCGCGCCCCAGTACGTCGGAGACTCCAGCAGCAGCGGCTGTCCCGGGCCGACCAGCGCGCGGAACGCGGTGACCAGGCCGCTCTGGCTGCCCGGGGTGATCACGACGTCCCGCGGGGTCACCGGGGCGATTCCGGCCGGGGTCGTCGCGCGCAGTTCCGCGGCGAACCAGGCCTGCAGTTCGGGAACGCCCGCGGTCGGCGGCCGTCCGACCAGCGCGGCTGTGCGCGCGGCCCGGGAGAACGCGCTCCGGACGAGACGCTCCGGAAGCAGCTCCGGGTCAGGATAGCCGGAATGAAGCGCTACTGAGCCAGTGGAGACCGACTGCAGCGACGCGGGCTGTTTGAGCGGTCCGCGCCCGGGGGTGCCCAGCGCCGCGGTCTGCCAGCCGTAGTCGCCGGACCCGGTGGCGGGCGCGGCGCGGACGAATGTGCCGACTCCCGGCAGACTCTCCACCAGGCCTTGGGAAGACAGGCTGCGCAGTGCTTTCTGGACAGTCACCGGACTGGCCGAATAACGCGCTACCAGCTCCCGCGACGAGGGCAGCTTCGCTCCCGCCGGGGCGGTGGCGATCCACTCGCGCAGTGTCGAAGCGATCCGGGAGCTGCTATCGTCGGACATGAAACTGAAGGATAGCGCTACTCTCCAGGCGGCACCGGCGCTACCCCGGGCCGGGCTCTGGTGGGGCCTGGTCGGTGTCGTGGCTTTCTCGTTCACCGTGCCGTTCACCCGGGTCGCGGTGGAAAACGGCGGCCTCTCGCCGATGTTCATCGGCTCCGCGCGAGCAGCGGTCGCCGCGGTGCTCGCGAGCGTCGCGCTGATCGCCACCAGACAACGACTTCCGCGCGGCACCCAGTGGTTCCGTCTCGCCGTCGTCGCCGGCGGAGTGGTGATCGGGTTTCCGATGCTGACCTCGTACGCGCTCACCACAGCCTCCGCCAGCCACGGCGCCGTCGTCATCGCGCTGCTCCCCGCCGCGACAGCGGTCGTAGCGGTGCTCCGCACCCGCGAACGGCCACCCGCGACTTTCTGGGCCCTCGCCGCCGTCGGTGCCGTCGCGGCGATCGGCTTCGCCGTCCTGCAAGGCGGTGGCTTCAGTGGACTGCAATGGTCGGACGCGCTGTTCTTCGGCGCAGTACTGGCCGCCGCGGTCGGCTACGCGGAGGGCGGGCTGCTCGCGCGGGAATTGGGTGCCTGGCAAACGGTTTCGTGGGCGCTGGTGGTGGCTTCGCCGTTGATGGTCGCGTTGACCGTCGTGTCGGTGTCGAGCCACCCTCCACATGCGACAGCGGGCGAGTGGGCCGCTTTCGCCTATTTGGCGGTGGTGAGCATGTATCTGGGCTTCTTCGCGTGGTACCGCGGGCTGGGACTCGGGCCGATGACTCAGGTCAGCCAGGTGCAGTTGGTGCAGCCGGTGCTGAATCTGCTGTGGGCAACGGTGTTCCTCGGCGAGGAACTGACCTGGCAGACCATTCTGGGCGGACTGGCCGTGCTCGGCTGCGCGGGGAGCGCGGTGCGGGTGCGGACTGCTCGCGGTTAGTTCCGGTAGTCGCGGTCAGGAATCCGGATCCAGACGTCGGGCGGCCCGGTGACCGAACGGTTGTCAGCGGGCCGCAGCCCCGCGTACGCGAAGCAGTAGGCGAGTGCGTGGCCCGTATAGAGCGAAGCCAGCAGCACGTCGCCGTCTTCGTCGGGCTCGCCGCCGGGGTGCAAGTCCCAGCCGATGATCTCGCCGTCGCGGATGATGCTGCCCTGGTTGCCGCTCTTGGGGTTGGCGTACATGCCGTAGCAGGTCGTCCCCGCGGACAAAGCCTTGGTGACGCCGGACATCTGCGGCGAGTAGCCCCAGGGCTGCGCGAGCACGCACCCGCCGGGCACATCGGTGGCCCACATGGTGTGGACGACGGTGGGATCGAAGGGATAGTCGCGCATTTCCTCGTAGTCGCCTTCGACCACCTCGGCGTCGAGCCTGCGCACCGCTTCCGCGACGTCGATGCCCGAGACGCAGGCGATGCCCAACCCCTCGTAGTACGGATCGCCGAGCGCGGCGATGAGCCGGCGGCTTTCCTCGACGGTCGCGATTTCCTCCTGCGTCAGCGAAAGGCCCGCATCGGGCAGTTCCGGGGCGGGGCTCGTGAGGCTCAACCGTGCCGGTGACCAGCCCGACATCATGTCCAGCAACGGATCCGCGCCCGCGGCGACCAGGACGCGGACATTGTCCGGCCGGTGCGCGGCCACTGCCCGCCACAGCGCGGTCCGCCCGTACGACAGCGCGTCCACGTCGTTCACCCGCCGCGCCAGTTCGGCCACGACCTCAGCGGAGCCGTGCTCCGCTGCGGCGTGCAGCGGAGGATCGTAAAGAAAGCCGACGTTCGGGTCGGCGCCCTCGTCCAGCCGCGCCCGCACCTCGCCGAGATCCGTCCAGCTTCGCCAGCCGAAGCCTCTCCACCCCTCGTCACGCATGCCGGCCAGCATGCCGGATCAGCGATGCGCCCGGTACCCGCGGCCGAGATGATCCTGAAGCCGCGCATGGCGAAACTGGTAAACCGCCCCAGCCTGCCGCAGCACCCCGCGCCGGTACGCGTCGTCGAGAAACGCTGGCACCGCCCAAGGCAGGCGGCCGGTCAACGGCAGCCAGATGCGCGCCAGCAGCACCCACTGTCCCCAAGCCGTGAACGCCAGGACATACGAGAGCCCGCCGCCCAGACCGCCGACAGCTCCGATCAGCAGGCCGGACGACAGCGGCCACCGGAGCGGGCCCAGCGGGCCTTGGAGAAGCTCGACCAGCAGCGAACCGCCGAAAGCGATCGCGAGGGCGACTGCCGGCACCAGGATGAGCAACTGCCGCAAAGCTGTCGCGCGATTCGTTGCCAGCAGACCGAGCGGGGTGGCGGCCGTGCCGACGTCCAGCGGGATCTCCAGCGCGGCCATCAGCCCGAACACCAGTCCGGCGGCGAGCCCGAAGATGAGTCCGTAGACGAGCGTCGGGACGAGCATCTTCTCGGCAAGCGACTTGCCGTCCGGCGGGAATCCGAAGAGCAGGCCGTGCAAAGCCGTGTTGACCGGGCCGTAGCCGAGTCCGATCACGAACCCGCCCAGCAACGCGGCGCCGAGCCGGGAGGCGTAAGCGCGGAAGAACTGCCGTCCGGTCCGATGTCGTCCGCGCAGCCGGATCTGGACGCGCGACGGTTCGATTCCCCGGCCGCCGCACACGATCATCAGGCCGTGGACCAGCCCGAACGCCAGACCGACCATCGGGCCGATCAGGAGCCCGTCCATCAGGCCCGCGCGGAAGGTGAACGCGGTGCCGCGGCCGACGAGGTCGAGCGGAACGAAGACGAGCCAGTTCAGCACGGCGATGGCGAGTGTCGAGGCCAGGACGACAGCGAGGATTCGCGACGACCGGCGCAGCGAAGCGCCCAGCTGCCACCACGCCAGATCGTGCTCGTCGAGCTGACCGACGTGCTGGGCCAGATAGCCCAGCCACCGCTGGGCGCGTTCGGGATCCCAGCTCCGGAGCGGGCGGGCCGCGTGCGGCGGCCGATGCTCGTAGACGGTGGGCACGAAGCTGGCGAGCAGGTGGTCTTCCAGCGCGTGCGAGGTCGGGAACCGGGCGGTGTCCAGCAAAACCGCCGGGTCCCGGCCGGCGCTGTAGACGGTTCGGGCGAGCGCCACCATCAACGGCGTTCTCAGCGCGGTCGACAGGGGCCCGCCGGGACAGGCGCGCAGTTCGGCGAGCACCGGGTCCCATCGGTCTCCGGCGCGGGAAGTCGTGCGGGGCAGGTAGCCGGAGACGTCGGCCGGGGTGAGGTCGAGCAGTTCCACGCCCGCGGTCGAGGTCGGCACGTCCGTCGCGGCGACCGCGGTCGCGTACTCGGCGGGACGGCTGGTCAGCAGGAACGGCAGCGACGTGGCGCTGAGCGCGGCCAGCGCGGCGGCGTGCAATCCGGTGGCGAGTTCGTCGAATCCGTCCAGAACCGGGAGGAGGCACCCGGTTTCGACCAGTTCGGCGGCCAGCGGGCCGGTCAGGCCGGGGCAGTCGGGGTAGTCCTGCGGCAGGCGTTCGATCAGCCAATTCCGCAGCGTGCTGGCCGTCGGGTCCCACGAGCTGAGGGTGAAGATCGCCGGCACCGGTTCGGCGGGGGTGCGCGTGCGGAGAAAGCCCAGCACGAACCGCAGTGTCAGGATCGTCTTTCCCGACCCGGCCCGGCCGAGCACCGCCAGGCGTCCGGACGGGATCCGCCGGTAGACGTCCGCGATGTCGTCCAGTTCGCCGTTCAGGTCCAGCGGCTCCGCGGATCCGCCCGGCCGGACGCCGCGGATGTTGTCCCAGCGGTCGGTCAGGTTCGGCGAAGCCTGCTGCCAGCGCACCGGCAGCGGGTAAGGATCGTGGACCCGGCGCTGCTCTTCCTCGCGTTGCCAGCGAGAAGCGACCACTTGCGCGAACTGGTCCGCGGCGTCGGACAGCGCGCTCCGGATCCGCGGCGGCTCGGCTTCCGCCGGCTCGGCGGCGGCGCCGAACTCGGCCAGCAGCGCGCGCCGCTCGGCCGCCGTGGTGCCCAGCGCGTCGGCCAGAAGTTTGACGGTGCCCATCCGCGGATCGACGGGTCTGCCGTTTTCGAGCCGCCGGATGGTGCTGACGCTGACCCCGGAACGCTCCGCCAGCTGCTCCTGCGTCAACCCCGTCTGGCGCCGCATCTCGCGCAGCAGAACGCCGGCCCGGCTCGTCACCGCGGAGACCCCTCACTATGCGCCCGCTTACCCCGAACCGAGCTTACCGCGCGACCGGTCACGCCTGACCGGCTTGTGCTCTGGTGCGGTGACCTGCGCGAACCCCACGATGATCGGCATCGGGTCACCTCGGCATCGGAGAGATATGGCCGCCGACTTTCGGTACTGGTGCGGCGAATGCGGCTACCGGACACCTTGGCTCACGAGGCCGCAGAGCGCCGAACAGCGAGCGCGGCACTACGCCCGGTGCCATCCCGGCGTTCCGCCAAGGGGGCAGGCGGAGCGCCGCCGGTCGGACAGCGGCGGGGCCGGCTGCCTGGTGCTGGTGGGTGTGCTGCTGCTGATCGTCGTGGCGGTGGCCGTCTGGCGGTACCAGGCCCGGTAGCTCCGGAACCCTTCGAGCGAAAGAGAGAATTCGTGCGCAGACTGAGACGGGCAGTCCCGATCCTGGCGAGCGCGGCCGTCGCTGTGGCGCTGGCCGCACCGGCGTCCGCGGCCGACGCCCACGCCGACACCCAGGCTGTCCTCAACGGCTACCAATCCCACGCCGGACCGGGCGCGGCCGTCTACGCGGGCAACGCGTCCGGGTCGTGGC
Source organism: Amycolatopsis sp. FU40 (assembly GCF_021903635.1). Lineage (NCBI taxonomy): Bacteria > Bacillati > Actinomycetota > Actinomycetes > Pseudonocardiales > Pseudonocardiaceae > Amycolatopsis > Amycolatopsis sp. FU40. Next base: position 4,863,723 of record NZ_CP091381.1, on the reverse strand, counting down.
ATCTGTCGACCGGCAGCGCCACGATCACCGGCCCCGCGCGTCCCCTTCAGCCGGACGAGCATTTCCGCGTCGCCAGCCAGACCAAGACCTTCACCGCCGCGGTCGTCCTGCAACTGGTCGACGAAGGCAAGGTCGCGCTCGACGCGCCGATCGAGCGCTACCTGCCCGGTCTCGTCGACGGCAACGGCTACGACGGCAACCGGATCACCGTCCGGCAGCTCCTCCAGCACACCGCCGGAATCCCCGCCCCGGATGTGGTGGCGTGGGCGCGGAAAGCCGCCGGCCTGGTCAACCCGGACGGCAGCATCGGCCTGCGCGATCTGGTCCAGGTCGGGCTGCGGAACTTCCCGCCCGCGTCCGCGCCCGGCACGGGCGTGCTCTACTCCAATCTGGGCTATCTGATCAACGGACTGCTGATCGAGCAGGTCACCGGGAGGTCCGTCGGCGACGCGATCACCGCCCGGATCATCGACCGGCTCGGCTTGACTCAGACCAGCTTCCCGCGCGCGGGCGACCGATCGCTGCCCGCGCCGTACCTCCCCGGGTACCGCGGGGTCCGGGCGGGCCCGTTCTTCTTCTGGACCGAGACGACCTCGGCCCCGGTCGTCTCCGAACCGTCGATCGAAAGCTCGGCCGGAGCGATCGTCTCGACGCTGGCGGATATGTCGGCGTTCTACCGCGCACTGCTTGCCGGCAAGGTCGTTTCGCCTGCCGCGCTGGCCGAGATGCGCCGGACGGTCCAGGTCCCCGAGCACGTCCCGAGTTACGTCGGTCTGGGCCTCGGGCTGCAGGCCGTCACGCTGTCCTGCGGCGGCGAGGCCTGGTTCCACAACGGCATCGCGGCGTCCGGCTACACCTCGTGGACCGCGGCGACCGACGACGGCCGGTATGCCTCGATGATGACCAACGCGTGGGAGGAGACGAGCATCCGCCCCTCGCCTCTCGACGTGATCGACTCCGCTCTCTGCGGCAGCAGGCAGTGAACCCTACGAATCAAGGAGCGTGCGTGCGCACCCGACGTTTCCTCGCCGCGATCGCGGCGATCGTCCTCGTGGTCACCGGGGCGGCCAGCGCCTCGGCCGAACCCGCGAAACGGGTCTTCAACTCGATGCAGATCCTGTTCAACCTGAGCACTCCCGATCATTTCTGCACGATCGGGGCGGTCGGGACCGACAAGTACGACCGGAAGATCGCCGTCTCGGCGGGGCACTGCCTGATGGACGGACCCGGGCAGCACTACTCCGACCGGGACATCCCGGAGGACATCGCACCGGTCTACGACCGCAACGACACCGGGTTCGGCCCGATCGGCTACGTCCGGTACTTCAAGAACCGGGAAGGCTCGATGACGGGCCACCCGACCAAGGACTACATGATCATCGAGCTGGTTCCGTCGGTGACGCTCTCCTCGCAGGGGCCGTACCTGAAGCAGACCGGCGAGCTGGAAGTCCCCGACGGGCAGCCCAGCCCCAACGCGCTCAACCCGTCGCTGAACAACGAACGCCTCCTCGGCGCCGCGCTGAACAACAACAACGAGCTCGTGGTGTCCGGTCAGCTCGGCGTCTGGTACGGCCGCGTCACCAACAACGCCAACGGCGTCTACCAGTGCTGGGCCAAGCACCAGGCGAACGACTCCGGCGGCCCGGCGATCTGGCACGTCCCCGGCACCGAATATCCCGGACAGGGCAACAACTTCCAGGCCGCCGGCCCATGGGCGGGCATCACCAAGGCGATCATCCTCGGCGTCCCGCAGTACGTTTACACCAGCTCGGCGAACATCCTCGCCGACCTGCGCGCCCGCGACGCCGCGCACCCCGGCACCTACGGCGCCGGTTTCCACGTGACCCAGAACCCGTGACCCTCGCTACCGAGAGAGTGACAATGAGACGGTTGCTTACCCGCGCGCTGGTGTCCGCTGCCGCCGCGATGCTGGCCTTCACCGGTCCCGCCGCCCACGCCGACACCCCAGCCCTGCCGACCTTGACCGACGGCTACGGCCTCACCCAGGTCGGGACCGCTCAGGGCACCGCGACCAACTTCGTCTTCACCGTGACGACCCCGGCGGTCGCGGGACAGCACCACATCCGCGTCATCGTCCCGAGCAGCTATTACGCCGACACCGCCACGCGCTACCCGGTGTTCTACTTCCTGCACGGCGTCGGCGACGATCCGGGCAACCCGCACCTGGCCTACCCCGCGATGCTGGCCGGACAGAAGATGATCACCGTGATCCCGGACGGCGGGCTCCGCGGCTGGTACACCGACTGGGTCCGCCAGGACACCGCGGCCGGGGCGCAGAACTGGGAAACCTTCCATCTCAACCAGGTGATCCCGTTCATCGACGCGAACTTCCGCACCGTCGCCGCCAAATCGGGACGGGCCGTCGGCGGGCTGTCGATGGGCGGATTCGGTGCGCTGCACTACGCCGAGGACCGTCCGGAGTTGTTCACGCAGGCCGTTTCGCTGTCCGGCGCGATCGACTTCAACCTCTACTGGGTCCGCACGGCGATCCGGGGCACGTTGTCCAACGCCGGGTTCGCCATGTCCGGCACGTCCGGCTCCGGAGAGGGAACCGGCGGCAGCGGGTTCGGCCCGGCCGTGCCGACGGACTCCGCGTTCGGGCCGCTCAACGAGGCGGGCGACATGTCCGCGGCGCTGGCCCGCGGTCCGGTCGTGAACGCCGGAAAACTCGCCGAGGTCGGTGTTTCGCTCTACACCGGCTCCGGCAACGGCAACCCGGTCAACGTCCTGCTCGACGAACCGGCGTTCGCCGAGTCGGTCACCGAGGCCGCCCAGCAGAACCTGAAGGCAGCGCTGGACAAGACCGGACATCCCTACTACGCCGTGGATTACGGCAACGGCAAGACCTGGGGACCGAATTGCCAGGGCAAGCACACGGCCGGATGCTGGGGACAGGATCTGGTCGACTACCTGCCGCGGCTGGAGCAGGCTTTCGCTGCCGTGTAAGGAAATGCTGGGGGTACCCCGGACGGATCCGCTCCGTCCGGGGTGCTTGCTTTGCCCCGGCGACGCTAGAGGCTCAGCCGGGCCGCGTCGGCCGCGCTGGCCGAAAATGCCAGCTCCGCCGGTCGCAGTTCGACAGGTTCGGGTGCGCCGTCGAGCAATTCGAGCAGCCGGGGCAGGTATTTGGTCAGCACGCCGGTGTTGTGCGCGTCGAGGGCCGTGCGCGAGGGATACTTCTCGACCACCGTCACCCGCAACGGCTCGGAGCCCGGCTCGACGTAAAAGGCGTACCGCAGCGTGTCCGGCTCATCGCGCAGCACTTCGGGGACCAGTTCGGAAAACAGCGCGAGCAGTTCGGCTCCGCGGCCCAATTTGGCCTGAAGGCGGGCGACAACCACGATCTCGGACATGGAATTCTCCTGCTTTCTTACGCGCTGAGCACCGGAAGGCGCAGCGCTGAGGTGTGGTGCACGGTGTGCTGCGCGACGACCGCCTCGTCGAGAGTGCCGAATTCCGGCACCGTGCGAGTGTGCAGATTGCGGCTGTAGCGCGGAAAACTGAACCCGGCGATCTGCACCCGGATCCGGTGTCCTCGACCGAATCGGTGCGAGACGTCGTGCAACGTTACTGCTACCCGGCTGGGTTCTTCGGGGTCGAGCCAGTCGGTGTCGCCGCCGGTGCGATACCGCGCCCGTTGCGCGCCCTCGGCGACATTGAGCGCGAAACCATCGGGCTCGACGTCCACCAACGTGACGCAGATGTCGGCATCCGGCGCGGTACTGGTGACATCCGCGATCAGCTCAGCCTGCCCGGCGATCGTCACTTCCTCGGTCAACGGCGCGCTCGTGTAGCGGAGCACGTCTTCGCGCCCGTCGACCGCGCGCTGGTCCTGAATGCCGCCCGGTGCCGCGGCTGGATCGCCTTCGAACGCGATTACCCCGCCGTGGGTGGGAAAGGGATCGTGCGGATCGGCGGTGAAGGTGTCCGAACCGTCGCCTTTCCCGCGCGTCAGCTCACCGCCTGAGGAAAGCGCCCATTCTTCGACCGTCGATGCGGGCGGCCACGCCGGTGCGGTTGCCCAGGCATTCGATCCGCCAACGAAAAAGCTGACCCGCCCGGACAGATATGGTGCTGCCGAAGGGTAATCCGAACCGTCGCCGCCGCGCAGATGCCGATCGAAGAACGCGGCGAGCACCGGACTCCACGTCGGCGCCCCGGCCGCCGCGTTCGGCAACACCCGGGCCCCGACGTCGCCGAACGCGCTGTAGGTGCCCGCGTGCGTCCACGGCCCCGCGATCAGACCGGCTTTTTCGTTGCCGGCCAACCGGGTCGCGAGCCGGAACTGGGTAGGACTGGTGAAATCCCGGTAGCCGCTGATCTGCAGGAACGGAATGTCGATCCGCTCGGGCTCGGTGAGCAGCGTCGGCCGATCCCAGAACTCGTCGTGCGGCGACCGCAGCCAATCCGTCCAGAACGGCGCGACGCGGCTGTCGTCGAGCGGGGCGAGGCTGGTCAACGGCAACTGGCCCACCGCGGCACGACGATCGGCGAAGGCTTCGTCCAGCAGTTCGCGCACCCGTTCCTGCTCGGCCGCGCTCAACGAGGTGTGGTCCAGGCCTTCCTGCACCATCCCGAGGGCGTACAGCGTCAGAAAACCCAGTTCGAACAGCCCGCCCGGACGCGCGGTGTGGCGCATGTCGGCGGTCCCGATCAGCGCGACGGCCGCCTTGAGCCGCGGGTTCCGCGCGGCGACCGCTTGCAGCACGGTCATGCCCAGGTAGGACGAGCCGTAGATCCCGACGTTGCCGTCGCTCCAGGGCTGCGCCGCGGCCCAGTCGATCGCGTCGGAGGAATCGTGGGACTCCTGCGCGATGAAGCCGAACTCGCCGCCGGACCCGAACCGCCCGCGGACGTCCTGCACCAGGACGGCGAAGCCCTGGCGGGCCAGCCACACCGGATCTGCGACGAGTCCCGAAACGCGGAAAACGCCGGTGCGGTCGTAAGGGGTCCGGTGCAGCAGCACGGGCCAGCGGCCTTCGGTGGCCGGCCGGTACAGGTCGCCGGCCAGGGTGACGCCGTCGCGGGTCTTCATTTCGACGCCGGCGTCGATGCGAGGTGGATGCACGGTTACTCCCGTTCGGAGAGGAGCTGAGGCGACCGACCGTAACACTAACCGTTGCAAAACACTAACCGTTGTTGTTAAGTTGGCGGCATGAAAGCAGTGCGCTTCGCCGCCTATGGCGGCCCCGAAGTCCTTGAGCTGGCCGAAGTCCCCGAACCCCACGCCGGACCCGGCCAGATCCGCGTCGCCGTGCGGGCGGCGGGCGTGAACCCGCACGATTGGCGCACTCGCGAGGGCCAGTTCCAGCGGATCCGCCCGATCGAACTGCCCTCCGGGGTCGGCCAGGACGCCTCCGGCGTGGTCGACGAGGTCGGCGAGGGCGTCACCGGCATCGCGGTGGGAGACCCGGTGCTGGGCCGAGGTGCGAATACCTACGCCGAGTTCGCCGTGCTGAATTCCTGGGCGCCGTTGCCGTCCGGGCTGACCTTCGCCGAAGCGGCCGGGTACCCGTCGGTGGTCGAGACCGCGCTCCGCGTCATCCGGCTGGTGGGCGTCCAAACCGGACAGACGCTGCTGGTGAGCGGAGCCGCGGGCGGAGTCGGATCGGCGGTGCTGCAGGTCGCCCGCGACCGGGGGATCAAAGTGATCGGCACCGCCAGCGCCGCGAATCAGGACTACGTGCGAAGCCTGGACGCCATCGCGACCACCTACGGCGACGGCTGGGTCGACCGGGTGCGCCAGCTCGGCCAGGTCGACGCCGCCCTCGACCTCAACGGCACCGGGGTGATCCGCGGCCTGCTGGACCTGACCGGGGACCCGGACAAGGTGATCACGATCGCCGATCTGGAGGCCCCGATGCTGGGCATCCGGTTCGCCGGGACGGGCGGGAACATGAAGGAAGCCCTTGCCGAGACGGCAGACCTGATCGAACGCGGAAAACTCCGCATCCCGGTCGACAAGTCCTACCCGCTGGCCGAAGCCTCGGCGGCGCACGCGGACAGCCAGGCGGGACACGCTCGCGGGCGGCGGGTTTTGCTGGTCTGAGCATCGCGAAACGAAGGGGCGGCGCCGGATGGGACCGGCGACGCCCCTTCGAGTCCGCGATCAGGCCGTCGAGATCACTCGTGGACCCACACCGTGGTGAAAGACGCGCCGTTCGGCCCGAGCGGCAACGCGGTCTGCTTGCGGACGCTGCTCGACGGGCTCACCTGGTTGACGTGTCCGAGGTCCCAATGGGCGTCGGCGAGGGTGCCGACGTGCCCGGCGGTGTCGGTGACGGACACGTGGTCGTATCGCACGGCTCCGTAGTCGGGCAGGAAGAACACGCCGTCGCCCGCGTTCCCGCCGAGCGGGGTCTCGGTGATCGCCTCGGCGTTGACGCGAGGGCATCCGCCCATGTCCGGGTAGCAGGGCTGGACCCGCACCAGCGTCTGCCCGGTCGTGAGGTCCTTGACGACGATGCGGAACTTCTTCGGCACGGGTTCGTAGGTGACGGTGGCGTCGATCAGATCGCCCGGTTTGGTCGGGTTCGCGATTTGGATGTCGTTGTGCGGGAACATTTCCCACCAGAGCGCGTACTGCGGGACGCCGTTCGCGCAGCGTGCCGAAGAACCGCCTTGCTCGACGATGTCGTTCCACCAGCCGTCCATGCCCACCCAGGAGACGACCCAGGCGTCTTTCGCGGCCGGGCAGACGATTTTGGGCTGGATCCAGCGTGCGTGCACGGACCGGAAATCGGTCGTGTGCGCCGCGTTGGTGGTGAAATAGCCCGCCCAGTTCCGGGAGGTGTAGTTGGTGACCGTGGCGGCTCCGCGCAGGGGAGCCGCCGGCCTGGCTTGTGCCTGGTCTTGCGCCGCCGCTGCGGATACGTTGGCGGGAAAAGGTTTTGCTGCTCCGGGTGCGAGGGCGAGGAGGCCGGTCAGCACGGCTGCCAGCACCGGCGAACGTCTTCGTGTTGCTGCCATGGAATCCGTCCTTGTCCGGAAACGATCTCGGCCAGGCGGGAAATGGAGATCGCGGCCTGCTTCTGGGATCAGGACATTGTTTCACCGCGGTTCGGCGCCGGCCAGCGGCCAAAGGCCGGAACCACTGCCTCCCAACGCTTTCCGCCGGTCAATGCGCGGGCCAGCGCACCGCGTGCACCTGGTGATCGCGAGTGTCGGACTTGCCCACGACGTCCCCGCGCGCGTTGACGCCGAGTGCCTGGTTCGAGGCTCCGCCGGGCAACGGCGGCAACAGGGTCAGGGTTCCGTCGGCGCTCCACCGCAGCGCCCGGTCCGGAACGCCGGAGTTGAAGTGGGCCCAGCCGACCGTCTCTCCGGCGGCGGTGATTCCCGTTGCCTCGCTGTGGGTCGCCCCGGCGGGCACGGCGAGGACGGTGAGCTTGCCCTCGGCGCTCCAGCGCACGGGGAGGCCGCGGGAATAGCCGGCCGCCTCGCCGCGGTCGTTGACGGCGAGGGCCGCGGAGTAGCCGCCCGGCAGGGCGGGCAACTGGGTCACGGTCCCGTCCGCCGCCCAGCGGAGCGCGTTCCGGGAGGTGTCGTTCCGGCGGCCGGAGTACCCGGCGATCACGCCCCGGTCGTTGATCGCCAGCGCGGCGCCCAGCGCGTCGTGGTCGGGGATGGGCAGGTCGGTCGTGCTCCCGTCCGAGTTCCACCGGACCGGCGTCAGCGACCTGAACCGCTTCGCTGTCCTGCCGACGATCACTCCGCTGTCGTTGATCGCCGAGGCCAGGGACCGGACGCGGTCGCTCGGAGTCGCGAGCCGGGTGACGGTCCGGTCCGGGTTCCAGCGGATCGCCCAGGAGCCTTCTTCTCCTGCGATGACGCCGCTGGCGTTGATCGCGTTCGCCCGCCGGGACTTCCCTTCCGGGTCGAGGTCGGTCATGCCGCCGTCGCGAGACCAGAGCACTGGACGGACCCCGCCGTCGACGGTCCGGGAACTGCCGACGGCCTCTCCTCTGGCATTGATCGCGACCGCTTCCGCCGACTCGTACCGCGGCAGCGCGCGGCTCAGATCGGCGGACTGGCCCGAAGGCGACCAGCGCACCGCGTGCCGGGCAACGCTGGAACTCGGCACGGAGTAACCGGCCACCGTGCCGCGGGAGTCGATCGCGGAACCGCCGCTCTCGCGGTGCCCCGGCAGCGCGGCGAGATCGGTGACGCCGCCGCGGGAATCCCAGCGCACAGCGTGGTTCACTCCGTCCTCAGCGGTAGAAGTGCCGGTGACGACACCGAATTTGTTGATCGCGTTTCCGCTGCCCGCCGGGTCTTTCTGGCGAAGGCCCGGCAGTTGCCGGACAGTCCCGTTCGCATCCCAGCGCACCGGCTGGCCGCCGGAGCTGCCGACGACGACCCCGGCGTCGCTGATGCCGTTCGCCTTGCTGTCGTTCGTGCCGGGAAGGAGGGCGAGCAGGCTGAACGTGCCGTCCGGATTCCACCGGGCCGCACGGTTTCCGATGATTCCGGCGATCGTCCCGCGGTCGTTGATCGCGAAGGCCTCCGACTCCGCGGCGCCCGGCGGCATCGCGAGCATCTTCAGGGTCCCGTCGGTGTCCCACCGCGCCGCCAGACGGGAAGCGTTGGCGGGCGTGGTCATGCCCACGGCGACACCCGCGGAATTGACCGCGACGGCCTCGCCGCAACCGTAATCGCTCGCCGAACGCAACTCGGCGAACGAGCCGTCCGGCTGCCAGCGCACCGGTTTCCGGGTGCCGTTGCGGTCGTCGGCGGATCCGGTGACGACTCCGCGGGCATTGACCGCCCGCGCCGCCGTCGTGCGGTAAGGGGCGGGAACCGGAAGCCGGGCCACCGAGCCGTCCGGATTCCAGCGCGCCGCGACCGAGGCCTCGGCCCCGGTGTTGTAGGAGCCGACCGCGAGGCCGCTGTCGGTGATCCCGGCGATCTCGCTCGTGGTCTCGCCGGGAAACGCGCCGAGATCGACAACCGGAGCCGTCGCGGCCGCCGCCGTCTGATTCCCGCCCGTGACGACGGCGGCGGCGAGTAAAAGAATGGACAAGAAAGTACCCGGCAGGAAATGTCTTAGTCGCATGCCAGAACCCCTCCCGATGCGCGCTGAATGCGCTCATGAGGGAATTATGGCTCGACTGGAGTCGTGGCGAAAACCGCTGATCGGACGCGCGGCAGTCGGCTGCTTGCCCGCTGTTTCCCGGTCGGCTGCACCGTATTTCTGATCCGGGGAGCGACAGGTCGGATCAATGGTGCGGCGAAATTGATTAAGGCTGCTTATCCGCAGGCGTCGGCGGTGGCGGCGTTTTCGCGCTGGACTTCCACTTCCGCCAGTCGCTCTCGCCGCGCACCGGTCATCGACTGCCAGGCGTCCGAGCCCGCTGCGAGCGGCCGCGGCGCGGACGACGCCCGCGACGGTGCGTTCCTGGCTGCCGGGCCTCGCTTCCGCCGGAATCGGTTCCTGATCGGCGGGCCCGGCATCCGGGTGGCCGCCTCGAGGAAGTTCTCGATGCCCCATTCGGAGTAGCCGGCCCAGGCTGGCTGGGCCGCGCGACGATTGCGGTCGCCTTGCCGGACCCGGACCCGGACGCGGAAACCGTTGCTGTGGTTGCCGCTTCGCGATCCGCGGGGGAGGAGACCCGGCACCGTCGCCGGACAGGCACAGCGGCGTAATGAGGTAGGCGCCACCGGTTGATGATGCGACAGTGGGACCCATGTTGATCCAGTTTCTCGCGGCGGCAGGCGTTCTCGCCGTGCTGACCGTCGTTCCGGGCCCCGACATGGCGGTAGTGACGAAGCGGTCCATCGCCTCCGGCTGGCAGGACGGCCTGCGAACGGTCGGCGGCATCACCGCGGGATTGCTGGTGTGGGGCCTGCTCACCGTGGTCGGCCTGGCTGCCCTTCTCGCCGCGTCCGCCACGGCCTACACCATCGTCAAACTGGCCGGAGCGGCTTTTCTGCTGGTGCTCGGCATTCAAGCACTGCTCCACAGCCGAAAGCGCTCGGCACAGTCCGGCCCGAAAGCATCGTCGCCCGGCGGGAACCCGTGGCGGACCGGTCTGATCAGCAACCTCTTCAACCCGAAGATCGCGGTCTTCTACACCGGCCTGCTTCCGACGCTCGCGCCCGCCGGGCTCGCCCCGCAAGCCGGGATGGCGTTGCTGGTCCTGCTGCATGCCGTCCTCACCCTCGTCTGGCTCGGCAGTTACGTGCTGTTGCTCGCGAAAGCACGCGCGTTCTTCGAAAGGCCCGCCGTGCGCCGAACCATGCACCGCATCACCGGCGTCGTCCTGATCGGGTTCGGCGTCAAAGTGGCCGCCAGCCAGCCGTGAGTCCTCGTCCCGGAAGCTGGCATAGCCTGCTCTTGACTTGCCGACCGCGACGCGGGGGTGTGCCCAGTGGATGAGGTTCGCCGGTCCGCGCTAGATCCTTCGCAGATCACGCCAGGTTCGACACTGAGGCCGGTCGCGCGTTTTGCCGTGGAGCGGGGCGGCGTGGAACTGGCCTCGGCGGTGTTGGGCCGAGCGGAGATCTTCGAACGCGAACCCCTCGATCACGTGGTGGCTCGGCTTTCCTGGCGAGACGGCCGGCTGGACGCCGCCCGGGCCGCGGTGACCGCAGCCGTAGCCGCTGCTCCGGCCGGCGGTTCGGTTTACCTGCCCGTCAGCGCCTCAGTGAGTGCTGACCACGCCGAGCGCCGCGACGTCGCGCAAGCGTGCGGTTTCGCGCTGTTCCAGGAAAAAGAGGGCTTCTGGTGGGCTGACACCGGCCAAGCGATCCCCGATCCCGTCGGACTGCGGCTGGAGCCGATGTCGCGGATCGGCCGGGAACCGTTCGCCCACGTGATCGCGCAGTGCGTGGCCCAGACCCTCGACCGAACCGACGCCCTGGTGTTCGGTCGGCGCCAGCCCGAGCAGTGGGTCGCCACATTCCTGGACCACCACGCATCGGGCGCGGACGCCCAGTCGTGGCTGTACGCCGAAACGCCCGCCGGTGTGCCGGTCGGGTTCGTGGGCCTGGCCCAACGGGAAAGCGATCCAGCGGTGGGCACGATCGTGCTGATCGGCGTCCTCCCGGAACAGCGAGGCCGCCGCCACGTGGACCGACTCCTGCTGGCGGCCTACCGAGCCGCCCGGACGCGCGGCTTCGCGGCGGTGCAGTCCCTGGTCGATGTGGCAAACCACCCGATGACGGCGGCGATGCTCCGCTCTGGTGCGGATTCCGAAGCCGATCCGTGGCACAACTGGCTTTACCTCATCTCGGCACCTGCGGCGGAGTCTGCTCGTTAGCCGGGACCAGGCCAATGGCGCCCGCAGTGAGAACCGCTGCGGTGCAGAGCAAGACCTGACTGCTGACGGTGTTCTGGAAGGTCGTGGCGGTGAGTGTCCCGAGCGGTGTGGCTCCGTAGGTCAGGGTGCGGAAGACGCCCAGGACTTGCGCTCGCTGACCAGGACTGGTGGCGCGTTGCCGCAGGCTCATCGCCTGGACCGCCCACATCGCCCCGAACGCGCTCCCCACGACCATGACGGGTGCGATGAGCCAGGGAGAGCGCAGCAATGGGCTGAGAAACAACAAAGCCCAGCCGACCCGGGTGAGCCGCATCGTGGCGACCTCTCCGAAGAGCCGTTCGGCCCGGCTCGTGAGGTACGCCCCGACGCCCGCTCCGGCGCCGACGAGGCCGGTGAGCACTCCGTAGGTCGCCGGGGCGAGGCCGAGGCCGGTGTCCGAGTTGGCGTAGACAGCGAAGGCGGTCAGATAGATGCCGTTGGCGATGCTGGTGAGGCCGCTGATGGCGATAGCGGCTTTGAGGATCCGGCTTCGGCGCACGATCCGCAGCCCGCTCCGGACGTCGATCTTGCCCCGGGCACTGTGCCGGTGGGGCCAGGGCCGCCGTACCGCGGCGATGCACAACGTCGAGACACCGCAGAGAATGGCGGAGAGCAGAGGCGCTGCCGGCGGCCAGAGCGCGTAGGTCAGACCGGCGATCGGGGGCCCGAGGAACTGGTAGAAGACCCGAGTCGACACCGACAGCGCGCCGTTCGCGTCCGAGAGCCGGTCGCGGCCGACGAGTTCGGGGACAAGCGCTTCCGCGGCACCGTCGACGAAGGTTTGGAGTACTCCTGAAGCGAAGACAGCTACGGCGAGAACGACGGCGGAAGCGTGTCCAGTGGCACCGACTCCGAGCATGATCGCCGCGCGGGCGAGGTTGGCAGCCTGGATCACGCGGTGCGCATCCATGCGGTCCACGACGATCCCCGCGGGGATGGCCGCGACAAGCCAGGGAACGGCCGCCAGGGTGAACAGGAGCCCGGCGAGCGCAGGGCTGTCCAGGGTGTGGATGGCGAAAAGAGTCGCGCCGACAAGGAAAATTCCGTTGCCGGTGTCGGAGAGCGCGGTCGAGCACCACAAGCCAAGAAAACGCGGCCCGAGTCCGCGCCTGCTCGAATTGCCCATGCACCGACTCTGGCCAGGGACAATCAACGTTGTCAACGTTGATTGCCTGCACTATGGTCCGGCCATGGACGGCGGGTGGATGACCGCTGCCGAAGCTGCGGATCGGCTGGGCGTCACAGTGCGCACTCTTTACGCCTACGCGAGCCGAGGCGTCCTGACCGCGCGGCCCGTTCGCGGCGGTGGCGGCCGTCGTTCCCAGTACGAACGAGCACAGGTCGAGGCGCTCGCTGCCCGGACGGCGAAACGAGAACGAGCCGGTCAGGTCGAAATCCGCGTCGAGACCGCCGTCACCGACCTCAAACCGGCGGGCGCGTTGGCGTTTCGCGGCTATCCGATCGAGGACTTGCTGGACCGGAGTTTCGAGGACGTCGCTGAATTGCTCTGGACCGCGGATCTGCCCGCTGGCCCGGTTTCCTGGCCGAGCGAGAGTCGGCGTGAGGCCGCCCGCGTGCTGGCCGCGCTCCCCGAGACCGCAGGAGTGCCCGACCGGATGAGCGCGGTGGTTTCGGTACTGGGCATGGTGGATCCGGCACGACATGACCGCGGACCGGCCGCTGTCGCCGACGTCGGCAGGCGACTCGTCCCGGCCATGGCCTCAGCGATCTCGGCGCACCCCGATCCGCGTCCGGCGCCAGGATCGGTCGCGGCCACCATCTCCGACCGGCTCGCCCGCGACGACGTCCTTCCCGCGGCACCGGTCGACCTGGCCCTTTGCCTGCTGGCCGACCACGAACTCGCGGCGTCCACCTTCGTGTCCCGGATCGCCGCCGCCGCCGGCGCGGATCCCTACGCCGTCGTGGACATCGGAATCCAGACCATGCGAGCGGCCGACCACGGCGGAACTGCCCGCGACGTCCACCGGATGCTGCAACGAGTCGCGGAAGAAGGACTGTCCATTGTGGCCGCGGACGATCGGCGCGCGGGTGAGCTGCCGGGATTCGGGCACCCGGTGTACACCGACTCCGACCCTCGGGCACCGCACCTGCTGGCCGCTCTCGAGCGAGTCCACGCGGGGAGCGATCGCTTGGACCTCGTGCGGACGGTCCTGGAGTCGGCAACCCGGCGCGGCTTGCCCGCACCCAACATCGACCTCGCACTCGGTGCCATGGCTTGGCTTCACCGCTGGCCCGAGGAAGCTTCGACGGGATTGGTGGTCGTGGCCAGGACCGCAGGCTGGCTAGCCCACGCGGCGGAAGCCTACGAACGGCCGTCACGGCTACGGCCCCGCGCGGTTTACCTCGGACCACGTCGCCGTCGCTAGCTGGGCTGGTTGGCGCAGGCAGCTAACGCACCTCGCCGGGCTGCGGATCACTCGCCCCGATGAGCCCCAGAACAGGCGCAGGCACCGGATAAACCCGCTCAATCGGCAGCTCTTCCTGCGCGGCATCGACACGGCCGGAACTGACCAGCCCGTGGATCCGCGTGGCGAACGTGGTGATGTCCGTGATCCGCGTGATCCACTGGTCGAGATAACGATCGACCGCCTCGCCGGAAAGGCCGATCTGGATCGCACGGCGGTTGAGCGGCGCGAGGGTCGGCGACCGGTCGGGATCCCACTGGATGCGGACCGGGCTGGCGTTCTTGCGTTCAGCCCAGTGCCGCTCGCTCGCGTAGGTGCCCGGCTCGTAGCTGCTGAGGGCGGCGTGCGCGAGGGCCCATTCGAAGCCGTCTCGGGTGAGCTGGATTTCCAGGACGCGTTCCTGGCCGGGTTTGGCCGCCCATCCGGACCGGTACATCATCCACAGGAACGAGGGTTTGATCCAGGTCATCCGCTCCCGCTTGAACGGAGCCGCGAACGTCTGGGATTCGACTGCCGCATCGGCTATTTCCCGTGAGTACGCCTGATAGACGGTGATGGTCTGGTCGGTGAAGCCGGCCCGCACGTCACGGCGCGGGGCGCTTGGCCGGGCGCCGGGGCGGTTCGCCGGGGGCCGGTTGGGGGCGAGCTGGTCGGACACGTGGTTTCCTCCATGCTTGTGAAGCTGATTGTGCCTGCTCGCAATGGTTGTGTCGCTTGCTTTTCGGCTCCGGCGCGCACTGCTCTGTGTAACGGATTCTCCGCGGCGACGACCTGTTGTTGTCGGAAGAGGAGGTTCGATGACGGATGCGGTGACTGACGAAGCCGCGGCGAGTGATGCTGCGGCGTTCCAAGTTCCCGGAACTGCGGTGCTTGCCATGGGCGGGGGAGACGACGGTGCGGAGTCGCTTGCCGTGTGGCATGTCAGCGTGGCGGGTGCGCTGACGGGAGCTTGGGTCGCGCCGGTCGCGGAGGTGTTCGGGGCTCGCGCGGCGGCGCGGCGTGTTCTGGCGTTTCTCGAACGCCGCGCTGTCGCCGCCGTGTACCCGGAGAAGGTGCCGGGCTGGCTGGAGCAGTTGACTGGGGCAGCGGACCTTCCGGAGCGGAATGGCTGGTGGAAACGCCAGGAGTTCTCGCCGGCCGAAGCGTTCGGGGAGATCGTCGAGCGCCGGCGGCGGTACGCGGACACCGTCGAAGAGGAACGCGCGCGGAACAAGGCGATCACCGAGCTGGAGTGGGTGCACGAACTCTCGGACAGCGTTGAGATCGGCTGTTTCGAGGATCTGCGGCGGGTCGCCGGGGTTCGTCCCGCGGTGGGGAACCCGGTCGTGTCGGAGGCGCTGACGATCGCGCGGACGTTGAGGTGGGTGGTGTCTGTGTGGGCCGAGACTGAGAAGGTCAAGAACCGCCGTCGTTACGTGCGGGAAGCGCACGGCGAGGCGGAACCCTTGCCGCCGAGCTGGCTGAGTGCGGTGCAGGTCGCCAGCGAGACGAGGTTGCCGCTGTGAAGGCCGTGCACGGTTACGCCGTCATCGACACCGAGACCACCGGAATCCTCGCCGGCGGATGGCGGCACCGGATCGCGGAGATCGCCGTCGTCCACGTCAGCCCGGACGGCACGATCACCGGCGAGTGGTCGACCTTGGTCAATCCGGAGCGTGATCTGGGGCCGCAGAACGTGCACGGCATCCGCGCCGTCGACGCGCGGCGAGCCCCGTTGTTCGGCGAACTGGCCGGCGACCTCGTCGCGCGGTTGCGCGGACGAGTGCCGGTCGCGCACAACTGGTCGTTCGACGCCAGGCACCTCCGATCCGAGTTCGAACGCCTCGGCATCGAGACGCCGTTCGACGCTTCGTCGGGCGTGTGCACGATGCGCGCGGCAGGCCGGATCCACCTGGGTTCGCGACGTTCTCTGGCCGACTGCTGCGCGGCGGCAGGCGTGCCCGAACGTTCCTGGCACAGCGCGCGGGACGACGCGCTGGCGGCGGCCGAACTGCTGGCGTACTTCATTCGAAACGCGCCGGAGGCGGTGACGCTCACCGAAGCACAGGTGGGTGCCGCGTTCTGGGACTGGCCGCGGATTCCAGCCGGCACCGCAACGGCCGTGCGGCGCAGCGAACCAGGACGAGCGGAACCGCATTTTCTCGCCCGGCTGGTCGAACGGATGCCGCGTGACGAGGAACCTGTCACCGACGCGTACCTGGCCATGCTCGACGCGGCGCTGCTCGACCGGGACATCTCGTCGACCGAGGGGGACCTGCTCGTCGACCTCGCGCATGATCTCGGCCTGGGCCGGAACGAATTGACCGCGCTGCATTTGAGCTATGTGCGCGATCTTGCCCGCGAGGCATGGGCCGACGAGGTCGTCACCGACGAGGAACGACACGACTTGCTCACCGTCGCGAAGCTTCTGGCGCTCGATCACGCGGTGGTGGACCAAATCCTCGACGAGGAACGCACGGCGGCCTCTCCCGCGGCGCCTTCCGGTGGCAAACTCGGCGGGCTCGCGCTGAGACCAGGCGACAAGGTGGTGCTGACCGGGAGCATGGCGCGGGGACGCGAAGAGATCGTCGAGCAGGCAGCGTCCGCCGGTGTCCGGGTGACCGGGAGCGTCAGCGGGCAGACTCGCGTGGTGGTGGCCGCGGACCCGGATTCGCTGTCAGGCAAGGCCCGCAAGGCACGTGAGCTCGGGGTCCCGGTGGTGTCGGAAGATGCTTTCCTGGCGGTCCTCGACCGGTTGGCGGACCTGTCTTACGAGGTTCTGTGACGGGCTGCTGATGCTTGAAGAGGGCTTTGTGCGCGATCTGCGAAACTTGGCGCGCGAGCTGGAGATAAAGGTTGATTCATTCGAAAGCGGGCACGCGCGCTGGCATCTCTATTCCAGGGCGATTCGGGTATCGGTCGGGATTGATCGGCTGATCCCGTTGCTGAGCTGTGAGCCGGACGCGACGATTGCTGCTTCGGTTGCCTTGCAGTGCCTGGAGGAAGTCCCAGAGCCGCTCCTGGCAAGTGTGGTAAATGCGCTTCCTGCCGGTGGTTCACAGGGCCTCGCAAGGGCGAGAATGGCGGATCTATCGGTTCTCGACGCTCTCGCTTCGCGGCCGAGCGAGCCTCCCGGAGCGACTTCGATGGCAGGCTGGTCGCAATGGCTGCAGTTGCGCGCCGCGAAACTCTCTTCGCATCGGCAAGTGCTCGAGTATTTAGCGTCCTCCGGTGCCACGAAACGAATCAGGCGGGAGGCGCTGGCTCGCGCACGCGACTGAATCCGGTATTGCCATATTGTCCGAAGGGCGAGGTCATCGGTCCAGTGCGATTTCGACGCCGAGCCCCTTGCTCACCGCACGCCGCAGCACCAGCGCCGCCGTCGCGATGTCCTGGACCGCCACTCCGACCGAGTTGAACAGGGTGATCTCGCTTTCGCCGGTGCGCCCGGGGCAGATTCCCGCGAGAACTTCGCCCAGTTCGGTCGCCAGGTGCTGCTCGCTGATCACACCCTCGTGCAGTGCGGAGAGCGTGGCGCCGGACTCGGTCAGCGCGGTATGCCTGCTGTCCACGACGACGCGGGCGCGTCGCAGGCATTCCGCGTCGATTTCGCGGTGGCGGGGACGGGGCGGCGCGCCGACCACGTTCAGATGCTGGCCTGCTCGCAGCCATGTTCCGTGCACGATCGGATCCACCGCCGGGGTGAGCGTGCACACCACGTCGGCGGCCTGGACTGCTTCGGCAGGAGTGTCCGCCAAACGGATTTCGCACCCGGAGCCGGCTGCCTCTTCCCGGAACGCCTGTGCTGTCGCGGGATTGCGGCTCCAGACCACTGCCGTCCTGATCGGACGGACACAGGAGACAGCCGCCAGGTGCGCCCGCGCCAGCGCACCGGCCCCGATCAGGCCGAGCACCGAGCTGTCCGGATTGGACAGTGCTCTGGTCGCCACCGCGGATGCCGCCGCTGTGCGGTAACGGGTGATGACCGCACCGTCCACCAGGGCTTCGGCACGGCCGGTCGCGCTGTCGACCAGAGTGATCGTCGACTGCTGGCGCGGCCTGCCTGCCTCCGGATTTCCCGGCAGGTCGGCCAGCAGCTTGACGCCTCCGGCACCGTCCACTGTGGCGGTCATCGGAACGAGAAGCCCGTCGTTGCCGGGGATCGGCGCGCAGGCGCGGCCGGGCTGGGTGGCTCCGCCGAGCACGAGCTGCCGGTGTGCGTGCTCGACGGCGTCGATCACCTCGCGGAGGTCGAGGACTTCCTCGACCTCCGAACGCGTCACGATGCGAACCATGTCAGCTTCGCCCTTCGCCGGTCGCCGGGACGCTCTCCGGCTGGACTGTCTTCCTGGCCGGCGAAAGGATTTCGCGGGCCAGGCGGACGATCGGGATCTCGTGGTCGACCGGTTTGCCCGCATACAGGGCGGACATGCCCGCCGCGACCGCCGCGTTCACCGCGGCCGCGATCAGACCGCTGTTGACCACTCCGCCGACCGCGGCATGGCTGAAGTACAAGAACGCCACGGTGGTGCAACCCGCGATCAGCCCGACGGCCAGCGGGACTGCTCGCAGCTTGCGGAAGAACAGCACGCCGAGCCAGGCCGGCACCAGTTGAGCCGTCAGCGACAGCGCCAGGTTGAGGAACGTCAGCATGATCGAGGACGCGAACGTCGTCAGCGCCGCGGTGCCGACCAGGAACGCCGCCATGATCGGCTTGAGCCTGCTCTGCGCGGCCGCTTGCGAGCGCTTCGGCAGGATGTTGCGGGTGAGCACGCCGCTGAACATCAGCGCGTTGCCTGCCAGGACCAGGACTCCGGCCAGCCCCGCGCCCGCCGCCACGAGACCCACGATCCAGTCCGGCGCGAGTTCGCGGGTCACCTCGAGAAAGACCGAATCGGCGTTGTGCAGGCCTGGCCTGGTCTGCAGGCCGTAGTAGGCGGCGAAGACCAGCAGCGGGTACATCAGCATGTAGAGCGGCATCCAGATCACGGACTTCTTCACCCCGGCCTCGGACCGCGCGGAGAACAGGAACTGTGCGGGCAGCGTGAGGTAGAACTGCAAGGACTGCAGGAAAATCGTGGTCATCGCGAAGACCAGCCCGGCTCCGCTGACGGTGGCCAGGCGCGGCGTCGTTTCGACCACGGCGAAAACACCGGGAACACCCTTCGCCGCGATCACCGCCGCGATGCCGGCGAGCATGATGCCCAGCAGCATGAACACGTCTTTGACGATCGCGACGAAAGCGGTCGAGCGCATGCCCGACGCGGCGACGTAGACGAACGCGATGACTCCGGCCCCGACGATCGCCTCCAGCCGGGTGACCGGGATGCCGAGTCCGGTGAGGACTGTCTGCAGTCCGATGAACTGGAAGATCGCCCACGGCACCAATGCCAGCACGAACGAGACCGCGGTGAGCCGTTCCAGCAGCCGGTTGCGGTAGTGGCCGTACATGACGTCGGCGACGGTGACCGCGTCGTACGCCTTGCCCGCGCGCCACACGAGCGGCGCGAGGAAATAGCCGAGGACGTAGCCCGCCAGGATGTAGCCGATGAACCAGATCCCGTAGGAGGCGCCTTTGGCGTAGATGCCGCCCGGGAAGCCGAGCATGGTGCCGATGCTGTAGATCTCTCCCACGGCGAGGAAGAAGATCAAGCGGCTCGGCAGCGCCCGCCCGGCGACCAGCGTGGCGACCGCGCCCTTGCCGGTTCCGCCCCGGCGAGCGGCCAGCGCCACTCCGATCGACAAAGCCATGACGACGGCGAATACCGTTGCGATCATTCTTCGCCGCCTTCCACTCGCCGGTACTGCGCACGATCGAAGAACCGCCACGACGCCCACAGGCAGAGCGTGGTCAGCGGGAGCCAAGCGAACAGCCACGCGAACACCAGTGGTATGCCGAACACGGTGGCGGTGCTCTGACTGCAGAGCGGCACGCCGACGAAGATCGCCAAGCCGGGCAGGCCGAGTGCGATCAAGACGGACCAGCGACTTCCGAGCATGGGACCTCCTGAAGCCTGGAAAGGCGGCTGCCGGGGCGACGGTGGCCGGGCCAGTTTCCCGGCACCGGCGCGATACTCCGGCGGCATTTTGGTATACCAGAACTACGGTAGGAGGCCGGCGCGGTTTTCCGACAGGTCCAGTTGTGAGCCAGATCTCAGTGCCAGTTGGTCGGCCTGGCTGAGCGTTCGGGGCAGGCGACTGTCCCTCGCGGGTCTCCTGGCCGGAAACAAGGGCGGGCACGATATCGCTGGTGATCACGGAGATTGTCCCTCGCCGCAAAGGAGCCCGGGCCCCAGCCGCGCAGCACCGGAGCTGGGCGGAGCAAGATAGCCGCGACCAGATGAACCAGCAGGCAAAGGGAGTCTGAGCACCAGATGCCGCACCGCACCGTCCGACTCGCCACCGCTGCCGTCGCCGCCATCGGCTTGCTCGCCGCCTCCGCCTGCGGCGGTGACATCGACGGGACCGGAGGAACTGCTCAGCCGCCGGGCAGCGCGGGCTCAAGCGCGCCGGACGACGGCAGCGGCTCGGGACCCAAGGTTCCGTCCCCGCTGCCCACCAAGGACTTGATCGCCAACCCGTGCAGCGTGCTCAACGCCTCGGAAGCGGAACAGGTCGGCCTCAAGTACCCCGGCGAGAAAAGCACCGGCGTGCTGAACGGGTGCCGGTGGACCTCCTCCGGAAGCAACCTGAACTTCGTCAACGACACGCCGATCGAGCAGAACAAGCACGGGATCAGCGACATCTACGACCAGAAGGCCAAGCAGGCTTACTTCGAGCCCACCGCGGTCAACGGCTACCCGGCCGTTTTCGCGGGCGCCGAGGACAGCCGCGCGAACGGCATCTGCACCCTCTGGGTCGGCGTCACCGACCAGCTCGCCGTCTCGGTCCTCCCGAACATCAGCATGGGGTCGAACAAGAAGGACCCCTGCGGCATCGCGAAGAAGTTCGCCACCGCGATGATCGGACATCTCCAGGGGGCGTCGTGATCGTCACTCGACCTCCGCGCGGGCTCAAGCGGGAAGCTCAGCGTGTCTTGCCCGGGCCGAAGAGGTCCGAACGGCTCCGCCTCCCGCTCGGCGGCGTGCGCCTTCTGGTCGCCCCGGTTCGCTGATCCGCGTTCGACGAAAACACCGGCCCGATTGTCAATTTAGCCCCATTACGCGGTGCCGCCGCACGCTTCTGCCGCCGTGCCTGAGCTGGGCGGCTGCCTGCGGGTGGCTGTCCGACGCTCAGCTGATCCGTCGATCGAACCGGGCTCCGGCCACAGAGGCGGCCACGGGCGGTCGCGCGATATCGGGTGCTGGCGACCACAGGCAGTCCGATCGTCAGCCCGACGAGCACTGTCGCTCTCGGCGAATACACGGCCAACTAGTCCGGCGAGACGCTAGCCAGCGCGGCAACCGCAATCGTGAGGAATGGAATTGCGACCTCGAGTGCCAACGGTGCCGTGCCAGATCCTGGATCGCGTCGCGTTGCTCGGCACTAACGCGATAGCGGCCAGCGCACGTTCAGCTCTGGATAGAGCACCGGATTGCGGAAGATTCATTTGTTGAGAGCTTGCGACACGCGACCTACGCGACAGTGCATCCACTCCGGCGGTGCCGGCGTCGCCATTTCACGCGGCCAACCGTCGCCCCGCCCCGCCCCGCCTGCCGACGCGCACTCAATCGCAGGTACGGAAAGGTTGCGAGGGCTCTCAACGGGCCGCCACGCGCTGGCCGCCCCCCGCGGCGACGGAATGGATCACGTTCGACGAAAACACCGGCCCGATAACCGAAATCCTGCCGTGCTAAGCGATGCCGCCGGACGCTTCCGCCGCCGTGAATGCGCTAGGCGGCTTCGCATACGAGGAGCGCGGACACCTCCTTTCCCCGCTGCTGACGCGAGCGCGGGCAAGGCTATGGCGCACTGGCTCTTGTCGCCGGAGCGCGATCGACCAATGTGGTTGGCGGCTAGGCAGCTTCCTCCGATGCGGTGGTCTTTGTGGACGGTCGGCGCGGCGGCGTTGCGGGCCGGTGGGCGAGTTCGATGCCAAGGCTGAGCTGCCCGGGCGACCGGCAGGCTCTGGTCGGCTGGGTCACCACGCCGGTGCCGGGCAGGTTCGCGGTTGGTCGCGGCGCGCTCGCTGTCGGTGAGCGCGGGTGCCGGGCGAGGTAGTGGAGTCTGCGGAGATGCCGCTGGACGAGCCCGGCGCGGCGTGCTTGCTCGAAGAGAACTCGGGCAGCCTCGTTTCGGGTCCGTCGGCTGGGACTGGGACGGTCGGACATAGGGGTTCCTGGCGTGGTCGAGCTGGCTGAGGGCAAGATCACGAATGCGTTTCGGCCTGGTTGAGGCGTCGTGATGGCGGCGTGCTTCTGGACGGCACGCGTGCCGACTCGGGGCAATGCCTTGCAAGGGGGATGCCGGGTGCGGCTCGGCCGAGTCCGGCAACAGTGTGCGCCGGCCGGCTTCCGGCCCTCGGCCGGGCCTGGCCAGGGGTTCCCCTGACCAGGCCGTTTGTGCCCCCGGCAGGACTCGAACCTGCGACCTAGAGATTAGAAGGCTCTTGCTCTATCCAGCTGAGCTACGAGGGCCCGGGTGGCTGACAGCTGCTGACCTCCAGCATGGGCAGCTTAGTCATCGCCAATCTCTCGATCGTTCGACACCGTCGAATCGTTTCAGCTTCCGTTCGTCGGATTTGCGGGTGCCCGGAGGCGGAATGCCACAGCGCGCGACGGTTCCGGTACGCACTGCGCGGGAAAGCGGCCTGGCCTGGCTGGCGGGCGACGGTTTGTGCAGCTTGGGCACCTGGATCTCCTGGCTGGGGCGGTGGGCGGGACGGGGTTCGAGGCTGTTCTGCTGGAAAGACTGTGGCGATCTTGTGATGTAAGGCTTCTGGCCTGGCGATGACAGTTGGGCGGTTCGGCGGTTGCGGTACGGCGGAAAGGTGTCAGGCCGGACCGCCGGTGGCCCGGCGGCATCGGACCCGCGCTCAAGCCTGGCGCGATGCCGGTGTGACTAAGCGGACGCGGACTGGGGAGCCCACCCCGAGCCAGTCGCACTACGGGGGCGTGGCCTGCGGACAGTCGGGCTCGCCCCGAGGCTGCCGGCTCGCAGCCGTGGCCGGGGCGCACCTGCCGCGAGCCAGGTGCCGGTCCGCGGCGGCCACGTCAGAGCAGACCGCACCCGAATGGCGCCGAACCGCCTGAGCTGCGGTGGAGCGCAAACCCGGGCCTCGCCTCCCGCTCCCGGGTCGGGGCCGGGAACGGGAAGCGAGGGGCAGGGGCCCGTGGGCGCGGATCTTCCGGGCTGCGCGCCCACGGGCCTAGGGGCCGCTCGGGGGTGCGGCCCCCGGGCCGGCGAACTGGGGCGGCGAGTCGACTCGGCCGGAGCTGCCTCGTTCGCCTGGCCCGGTCTCAGGGGCAGGGGCTATTCCCACACTTTCAGGGCACGCACCGCGAACGGGGACTGCGGAACGTACGTGCCACCGCCCGGATAGGTGATGAAATCGCCCTCGGTGGAACAGTCCGCTCCTTGGTAGATGGTGACGTCACGCGTCATCCGGTTGACGAAGGAATGGCCTTGGAATCCCTCGGGCAGGGGAATGCAATCACCCGGATTCGCCGTGCGCAGGTCATAACTCTGCACGCCGCCGGAATAGGTTTCGGTGTCCCACAGGCAGAACTCGCCCGCACCGCAGGCGGGAGCGGGCGGAACGGACGGCGCGGCTTGGGCCAGGCCGGAGGCGGTCAGCAGACCGGCGGTGACCAGCAGCAGTACGCCGGGCAGGCGGGCCGGGGCGGAGGCGGGCCACGAGCGGCGGCCGGGGAAAGGCAGGGACGGCAGAAGACGGCGGAACATCGTGGGAACTCCCCCTCAATCGAAGCGATGCCGGGCGAAGAGGCCGGCAGGTATCCCGGGAAACCCGGTGTGATCTCCACCTTGGCGGGTTCCGTGCGATTTGTCTGCCCGCATTCCTACGTCTGTGGACAAGTAGTTTCCCGTCACCCGGACGGGACCTAGTTGTCCACAGATCGCCGAACGGTCTTGCTAAATCGCCGCGGTGCTTTCGCGGACGGCGAGCGACACCGGGAGTTCGACCGGCGGCGGGACTGGTTCCCCCGCCAGCAGGCCCATCACCAGTTCCCCCGCGACGCGGCCCTTGCCCGCCAGGTCCTGCCGCACGGTGGTGAGCGGTGGTTCAGACCACGCGGCCTGCGGGGTGTCGTCGAAGCCGACGATCGAAACGTCGGCGGGAACCCGCAGGCCCAGCCGATGGGCGGCGGCGATCGCGGCGAAGGCCAGCTGGTCGGACATGCACAGCAAGGCCGTCGGACGCACGGAAGCGGTGAGCAGGTCCGTCGCGGCGGCGCGGGCGGTCGAAGCCGACAGCCAGGGGGCTTCGGTGATGGTGATGTCGCTGATCCCGGCGGCGGCCAGCGTGTCGAGGTATCCGGCGAGGCGTTCGCGGGTGCCGTGGAAGGCGCTGGAAACCGCGGCGCCGGAAAGGCGCGGGGCGGCGAGGATTCCGAAGCGGCGATGGCCAAGCTCGACTAAATGGCGTGCGGCCAACGAGGCGCCGCCGCGGTCGTCGCAGCCGACTCGGGCCGTGTCCGGGAGGGGCGGCTGGTCGATGACTACGAGCGGCAAACCCCGTGCCCGCACGGCTTCCAGCGCGGGAGTGCCGTCGGCGAGGGAGTACGCCACGGCGATATCCGCTTGTGCGGCCAGGACTCGCGACGCCGGCGGGCCTTCCTGGGCTTCGCGGCCGGGCAGCAGCAACAGCGCGTTGCCGGTGGGTTCCACGGTTTTCGCGAGCGCGTCGAGGGTGATCGACAGCGCGGGATCGGAGAAGGCCGCCGACAGCGACGAATCGAGCAGGAAAGCGATCGCGCCGGTGCGGCTCGTGGCGAGGCTGCGGGCGGTCGGGTTCGGACCGGGGTAACCGAGTTCACCCGCCACGCGCAGAATCTGTTCCCGCAGCTGCGCGGACAGCTGGTCAGGCCGGTTGTAGGCGTTCGACACAGTGGCGCGCGACACCCCGACCGCCTCCGCGACGTCGTCCAGCGTCGGGCGGCGGCGACGGCTGCTGGTCATCGGCGGAGCATAGAGGAAAGCCTTGCCGTGCACCGGATTCCGTCCAGGAACCCGGCTCGACCAGCGCAAACATCGCAAGCGAGCGATCCGGCGCGAAACCCGGCGGGCGGCCGACCCCCGTGCCGCCGCCCGCGCGACCGGCCTAGTCTCGTACCGTGAGCTCGGAACCTGTGACGAAACCCGCCCCGAACCGCGGACGCAAGACGAGTGTGCTCCCGCTGCTTTCGGTCGGAGTGGTGCTCGGCGCGGTCGTCGCGGTCGGGCTCGTCGCGCTCACCGGCGGCGCGGGCTACGTCATCGCCGGGCTGCCGGACCCCGGGCTCGTCACGCGTTACGGCGTCACGGTGGTCCGCGTGCTCGCCGAAGCGGCGTCGGTCGTGTGCGTCGGCGGCTTGCTGCTGGCCGCTTTCCTCGTGCCGCCCCAGAAATCCGGCACGCTCGCCCCCGAGGGGTACGCCGCGGTCCGCACCGCGGGAATCGCCGCGTGGGTGTGGTTCGCCGCCTCGATCCTGTCCGTCGCCTTCACCGCCGCGGACAGCGCGGGCAAACCGTTCGGCGACGTCCTTTCCCCGGACACCCTGCTGAGCCTCGTCGGCGCGATCGAACAGCCCAAGGCGTGGCTGTGGACGGCGCTGATCGCGATCCTGCTCGCCCTCGGCTGCCGCCTGGTGCTCAGCTGGGGCTGGACGGCGGTGCTGTTCTTCCTGTCCGTCGCCGGGCTCGTCCCGGTCGCGGTCACCGGGCACTCGGCCAGCGGCGGTTCGCACGACCTCGCCACCAACAGCCTGCTGTTCCACCTCGTCGCGGCCGCGCTGTGGGTCGGCGGCCTGCTGGCCGTGCTCGCGCTCGGCTGGCGCCGGGGCAAGAACCTCAGCCTCGCCGCGCAGCGGTTCTCCAAGCTCGCGCTGGTGTGCTGGGTCGTGATGGCGGTGTCCGGCATCGTCAACGCGCTGGTCCGGATCAACCTCGGCGACCTCTTCACCACCGACTACGGCCTGCTCGTCGTCGCCAAGATCGTCGCGCTGCTGCTGCTCGGCGTCTTCGGCCAGCAGCAGCGCAGCCGCGGCGTCGCGAACCTCGTGGACGGCAAGGGCGGCAGCCAATTGCTGCGGCTCGCCGCGGTCGAGGTGCTGATCATGTTCGTCACCATCGGCATCGCGTCCGGCCTCGCCCGCACGCCGCCGCCGCCGGACGCGGTCACCCAGCCGGGCACCGTCGAACTCCTCATCGGCTACGACCTCCAGGGCCCGCCGACGTTCTGGCGGCTGCTCACCGACTGGCGGTTCGACCTGATCTACGGCACCCTCGCGATCGTTCTCGCCGGCCTCTACCTGCTCGGCGTGCGGCGGCTGCGCAAGCGCGGCGACGCCTGGCCGGTCGGCCGGACCGTCGCGTGGCTCGCCGGCTGCCTGGTGATCCTGCTGGCCACCTCGTCGGGCATCGGCCGGTACGCGCCCGCGATGTTCAGCGTGCACATGGGCACCCACATGCTGATGTCGATGGTCGCGCCGGTCCTGCTGGTGCTCGGCGGCCCGGTCACGCTCGCCCTGCGCGCGCTCCCGCCCGCCGGCCGCGACGCCCCTCCCGGCCCGCGCGAATGGCTGCTGGCCGCCGTGCACTCGCCGGTTTCGCGGTTCCTGACGAACCCGATCGTCGCGCTGCTGCTGTTCGTCGGATCCTTCTACGCGCTGTACTTCTCCGGCCTCTTCGACAACGCGCTCAACTACCACTGGGCGCACCTGGCGATGAACGCGCACTTCCTGCTCGTCGGCTATGTCTTCTACTGGCCGGTGATCGGCGTCGACCCGGCGCCGCGGCGGCTGCCTCCGGTCGGGAAGCTCGGGATGATGTTCGGCGCCATGCCGTTCCACGCGTTCTTCGGCGTGATCCTGATGAACATGCAGACCGTGATCGGCCGCGAGTTCTACACGTCGCTGAAGCTGCCGTGGGTCGGCGACCTGCTGACCGACCAGCGCCTCGGCGGCGGCATCGCGTGGGCCTCGGGCGAGGTGCCGGTGCTGCTCGTGCTGATCGCGCTGCTGGTGCAGTGGGCGCGCCAGGACGAGCGCGAGGCGAAGCGGCGCGACCGGCGCGAGGAGACCACCGGCGGCGAGGAACTCGCCGCCTACAACGCGATGCTGAAGAATCTCGCCGAGGGCAAACGGGCGGAGTGACTGCCCGGATTTGATATCGCCGGAGTGAGGACGACCTGACCCTCGGTAGCGCGGTGGTGACCGCCGTCAGGCCGCCGGAGGAGCCACTCTACGATCGATGGCATGGCCGAGTTCATCTACACCATGAAGAAGGTGCGCAAGACCGTCGGGGACAAGGTGATCCTCGACGACGTGAGCACCGCGTTCTACCCCGGAGCCAAGATCGGCGTCGTGGGCCCGAACGGCGCCGGCAAGTCGACCGTTCTCAAGATCATGGCGGGGATCGAGCAGGCCAGCAACGGCGAGGCTTTCCTGCAGCCGGGCGCGAGCGTCGGCATCCTCATGCAGGAGCCGGAGCTGGACGAGACCAAGACCGTCCGGCAGAACGTCGAGGAGGGGCTCGGCGACACCAAGAAGAAGCTCGACCGCTACAACGAGATCGCCGAGCAGATGGCGACCGACTACAGCGACGCGCTGATGGAGGAGATGGGCCAGCTTCAGGAGGAGCTGGACCACGCCGACGCCTGGGAGCTCGACTCGACCGTCGAGCAGGCGATGGACGCCCTGCGCTGCCCGCCGCCGGACGAGCCGGTCACCCACCTCTCCGGCGGCGAGCGCCGCCGCGTCGCGCTGTGCAAGCTGCTGCTGTCCGCGCCCGACCTGCTGCTGCTCGACGAGCCCACCAACCACCTGGACGCCGAAAGCGTGCTGTGGCTGGAGCAGTTCCTGGCCACCTACAAGGGCGCCGTCCTCGCCGTCACGCACGACCGGTACTTCCTGGACAACGTCGCCGAGTGGATCATGGAGCTCGACCGCGGCCGCGTCGTCGGCTACGAGGGCAACTACTCCACGTACCTGGAGAAGAAGCGCGAGCGGCTCGAGGTCCAGGGCAAGAAGGACGCCAAGCTGGCCAAGCGGCTCAAGAGCGAGCTGGAATGGGTGCGGTCCAACGCCAAGGCGCGCCAGACCAAGTCCCGTTCGCGGCTCGACCGCTACGAGGAGATGGCCGCGGAGGCGGACAAGCACCGCAAGCTCGACTTCGAGGAGATCCAGATCCCGCCGGGCCCGCGCCTGGGCAGCGTCGTGGTCGAGGTCGAGAAGCTGCGCAAGGGCTTCGACGACCGCGTGCTGATCGACGGGCTCTCGTTCGACCTGCCGCGCAACGGCATCGTCGGCGTGATCGGCCCGAACGGCGTCGGCAAGACCACGCTGTTCAAGACCATCGTCGGGCTCGAGGAGCCGGACGGCGGCTCGGTCAAGATCGGCGAGACGGTCAAACTGTCCTATGTGGACCAGAGCCGCGGCGGGATCGACCCGAAGAAGACCGTGTGGGAGGTCGTCTCGGACAAGCTCGACTACATCCACGTCGGGCAGACCGAAATGCCCTCGCGCGCTTACGTGAGCGCGTTCGGCTTCAAGGGCCCGGACCAGCAGAAGCCGGCGGGCGTGCTCTCCGGCGGCGAGCGCAACCGGCTCAATCTCGCGCTGACGCTCAAAGAGGGCGGGAACCTGATCCTGCTGGACGAGCCGACGAACGACCTGGACGTCGAAACGCTGGGCTCGCTGGAGAACGCGCTCGAGCAGTTCCCCGGCTGCGCCGTCGTGATCTCCCACGACCGGTGGTTCCTCGACCGGGTCGCGACGCACATCCTCGCCTGGGAAGGCACCGACGAGGACCCGGCGAAGTGGTTCTGGTTCGAGGGCAACTTCGAGGGCTACGAGAAGAACAAGGTCGAGCGCCTCGGCGCCGAAGCGGCTCGTCCGCACCGGGTCACCCACCGCAAGCTGAAGCGCGACTGACCGGCGCGGGGGTCCCGAGTGGAAACCAGCAGGCACAACCGGCCCAGCCCGTCCGCGACCGCGGACGGGCGGCCCGCCGTTGCCAGTGGCGGGACCCTCGCCGACCTCGGTCGGCTCATCGACCGGGCGGAATCGCTGCGCTTCCGCGCGCCCGAGCTGTCGCTGGTCCTCGGCGAACGCTCGGCCGCGCTCGCGGAGACGGCGGGCGCGGACGGGCACTGGATCCGGGCGGAAGCGCTCGTGGTGTCCGCTCGCGTGCGGACCGGGGCGCGGACGTCCACGGTCGGCCGCGCGGTCGCGGCCTTGCGCGCGGCTGAGCACGCCGGGTACGCCACGACGGCGGCGCGGCTGCGCGTCGACCTGGCGATCTGCGCGCGCAGTCTCGGCGTTCCGCTGATGGGGCTGGCCGCGCTGCGGCCGGTGCTGTCGGAGGACGTGCCGCCGTCGCTGCGCGCGGAAGCGCTGTGCCATCTCGTCGGATGCCTCGCCCAGTTCGGCCGGAAGACGGAACTGGACCGGGTGCTCGTCGAGGCGGACCGGCTGCTGGTGGCCGACGATTCGCTCGACGCGGACGACCGGCTGCTGATGCGGGCGCTGCTGCGCAACGGAACCGCGGCGCACCGGCGCAGGCACGGCGACCTCACCGCGGCCGCGGACGCCGCGCGCACCGGACTCGGGTTCCTGGAGAAGATGGACCGTCCCGGCGACGACGGCGGTCTCGTCCGGATCCGGCTCGTGCTGCAACTGGTCAGCACGCTGCTCGACCGCGGCGACGCGGACATGGCTTACGACATCGCCGAGCCCGTGCTGCGGGAACCGGTCCGTGCCGCCGGGGTCGCGCCCGCGGCGTGGCTGCGGCTGGCGGTGGCGACGCGCATCCACTTGCCCTCCGGCGCCGGCGACGCCGCTGCCGAGCTGGTGGGGGAGGCCGTCGCGGCCGCCGACCGGCACGGGCTCGCGGCGGTCACCGCGCGGTTGTGGCTGGAGCTGGCGCAGATCGAGGAACGGTTCGGCAGCGCGGAAGAGGCCATCGGATGCCTGCACCGGGCGCGGGCCGCCGAACACGTGCACGCGCGGGCCCGGCGCCAGGCCTGCGGGCTGATCGCGGGCGAACTGGGCGCCGAGTCGGTCGCGTCGATGGACCTCGACGACGTCCTCGCCGCGTCCGCCCCGCGCGACGGGCGCCCGGTGTCGATGGAGGTCGAGCCGCGGGTCGCGGCCGAGGAGACCTCGGTGATGCCGGCGATCCGCGACGTCCCCGCCGAGCGGCCGGGCCCGGTCGCGGCTCCGCTGCCGGTCGTCCCGGCGCAGGTCGAGGTGCCTGCGGTGCCGGGTTCGGCCGCGGCCTTGATCGAGGCGGCGGACAAGAAGCCCGCGTGGTCGTTCCGGCGGGCCGCGGCGGAGGCGGAGGTCGAGCAGACCTCAGTGCTTCCGGCGATCCGGGAAGAGGCCGAGGAGACTCCGCGGACCGGCGGACGGCGGCGGGCTGAGGACCGCAAGCCGCCGGTGCTGCCCGGATGGGCGCGGCCGTTCGGGCGGAAGAGCGCCGACGCGCCTGCGCCGCGGAAGCGGGCGGCTGTGGAGCCGGTCAGCCGGGCGGAGGCCTCGCGGGCAGCGTCGGAACGGCCGGTGCCGGTCGCGGAGAGCGCTGCGGCGGTGCAGCGAACGAACGACGCGGCGAGCGTTGCGGCGGTGCGTCGGACGGAGGCTGCGGAGAGCGCTGCCGGGGCGCGGGCCGCCAAGGACGTTTCGGTGCCGAGCCCGGTCGCTGAGGCCGCGCCGGGTCGTCGCCGGGCGCAGCCTGCTGAGGAGACGTCGGTCCGCTGGCCGGAGAAGCCGCCGGCCGCGCGGCGGTCGGCTGAGGACGCGCCCGCCCGTCGGGAAGAGAAGACGAAGCCTGAGGAGACGCCGGTCCGTCCGTCGCGGGCGGCTGACGAAGCGCAGGCCCCGGCCGAGGAGGCGCCGCGGTTCTCGCTGCGGATGCCGGATCTGTCGGACATCCTGCCGGAGCTCCCGCTCGCCCCGGCTCCCGCGGACGAGCCCGCCGCGCCGTTGTGGGAAAGCGCCGAGTGGGCGCAGGAGGAAGCGGCCCGTCGCGACGCCCGCGGACGCAAGACCCGGCACGACGCCGAACACGGGTCGGTCGCCGCGAAGTCCGTGCTGGACCGGCTGGGCATCACCGCCAGCGGCGGAGGCGGCGGACGGCGCCGGGCCGACGAGCCCGGACGTTCCGAAACCGCCGCACCGGAAACCGCCGCCAAGGACAAGCCGGAGCTGGCTCCCGCGCCGCGGCCGGAGGAACCGGAGCCGGCCGAGGAGCCCTGGCTGCCGCGCTTGCGGATGCCGCCCGCCCTGGACCCGCTGTCCGACGTCGACGCGTGGACGCCGTCGGAGCAGCCGTTCCCGGAGGGCTACGCGCGAGCCATCGCGGAGGACGAACCGCCGCCGGACGCCGGTCTCGCCGAACTGCTCGCCCGCGCCCTCGCCGAACACCAGGCGGGCACCGCGAGCGCGGCCGCGCTGGTGAAACGCCTCGGCCCGAACGACGAACCGAAGCCGATCAACGGCCGCGCGACCGCCGACCGCCACCACAACAACGGCGACTGACGCGCGCCGGAAAGTTCTTGCGCCGCAGGGGAAATGCTGGCTGTACCGGGCAGATTCCGCGGCGGGGGCAGGGGATCGCGCATCGATTCGGACTCGGCTTTGGGCTCGAGTGGTCGGTGAAGGGCCCTTCACGGGCCACTGCGGGAGTGCGGCCACGCGGTTCGCGCTGCTGGCGGGAAACCTCGTCGGCGCGGGGGCCTGCGGCTTTGGCCCCCAGAGGTTTATGAGGGTTCCCTTCACGGACTTTTGCGGAAGTGCACCGGCGCGGCCTGCGCTGCTTGTGCGGGAGCCTCGTCGACGGGGAGAGTCCTGCGGCTTCGGCTCCGAGTGGTCCGTGAGGGGAACCCTCACGGAATCTGATTCCCTCAAGCGGCCCTTCACGGACTTCCGCGGTAGCGGAGCGGAAGCAACTCCAGCCGATCCCCCGTTTTCCCGCCGCCCCAAGCGATTTTCCCAGTCACTGGCAGAACGCGCCGAGATCATGCAGCAACAAACCACCCGGCCCGCCGATCTGCGCGCTCCCCTCGCTTGCCCCATCCTGAAACCCAGGCTGCTCCGCCCGGCGCACCCGGCTCCCTCCGCCGCAACGGAAGAATTAGCCCGTACGGGTGGGAATTCTCGCAGGGGAGGGAGGCAACCTTTTCCGTTCTCGCCGCGGGCGATACAGACGCTGAACCGATCCCGAAGCGGCCGCCGCATCCGGGAAACCGGCGCTCCGGCCTCGTGCCAAGCCTTTTGCCGGGAACCGCCCGCGTCGAACCCGCCGGTAGCTGAACCGATCCCGCGCGAGCGCGTCGTCAGGGACCCCGGAAACGAACCTTAAGTCTTTCCCAGCCGCGCACAGGGGCCGTAGAGAGCGGATTAGGGTGAGGGAAGTCCGGCACGTTGTGGTGACGGACGCATCTCGGTCTCGCACACTGGAGAGTTGCTCAATGAGCTCGACGGGAGTCTCGTCCCCGCCCGATGTCGGCACCGAAGCCGGCGCCGCCCGCCGCACGACGGCCAGCCCGGAGCAGATCCGGGACGAGCTGATCGACACCGCCGCGGCGCAGGCGCCGGAGATCGCGGACCTGATCCGCTTGTACTACCGGCACATCCCGGCCGACGAGATCGTCGGCGACGATCCGGCCGCGCTCGTCGGCGCGGTGCGCTCGCACCTGCAGCTGGCGGAGCAGCGCATGCCCGGACGCCCGGCGGTCCGGCTGCTGAACCCGACCACCGCCGAGGACGGCTGGACGCGCGACGCGACCGTCGTGCAGGTCGTCACTGACGACATGCCTTACCTCGTGGACAGCGTCACCGCGGAATTCGCCCGCGACGGCGTGCAGGTGCAGCGCATCGTGCACCCGATCGTCGTGGTGAGCCGCGGCCTGACCGGCGAACTGGAGGGCCTGCACCTCGACGCCGACCCGGCCGATCCGCCCGCCGGCGCGTCCGCGGAATCGTGGATGCTGGTGGAAATCGACCTCGTCACCGACCCGCAGCGGGCGCGCGAGCTGGACAACCGGCTGACGTCGGTGCTCGGCGACGTGCGCGAGGTCGTCGAGGACGCCGAGAAGATGGCGCAGACGGCCTGCTCGCTCGCGGAAACGCTGGAGCAGCACCCGCCGAAGCTGCCCAGCACCGACGAGGTCACCGAGGGCGCGCGCCTGCTGCGCTGGCTCGCCGACGGCCACTTCACCTTCCTCGGCTACCGCAAGTACGAGCTGGTCGACAGCCCGCAGCCGGACAGCGACGAGCCCGCCCTGCGCGCGGTTCTCGCGTCCGGGCTCGGCGTGCTGCGCCAGGACAGCCTCGCCGCGCGCAGCCTCACCGCGGGGCCGGACAGTTCGGTCGACGCGCTCGCGCCGTCGCTGCTCGTGCTCACCCAGGCCAGCGCGCCGAGCACGGTGCACCGTCCGGTCTATCCGTATTACGTCGGCGTGAAGACGTTCGACGAGAACGGCAAGGTGACCGGCGAGCACCGGTTCCTCGGGATGTTCACCACCACCGCGCTGCACGAGAACGTGCTCGACATCCCGGTGGTCGGCCAGCGCGTGCGCGAGGTGATCCACCGCGCCGGGTTCCCGATGGAGTCGTTCTCCGGGCAGCGGATGCTGGAGGTCCTGCAGAACTGGCCGCGCGCGGACCTGTTCTCCGCGGACACCGATTCGCTCTTCTACACCACCACTGGCGCGATCACGCTGTCCGACCGCCGCCGGCTGCGGCTGTTCCTCCGCCGCGACCCGTACGGCCGCTTCTACTCCTGCCTCGTCTACCTCCCGCGCGACCGCTACACCACGCGTTCGCGGCTGGCGATGCAGGAAGTGCTGCTGGAGGAGCTCGAAGGCACGCAGCTGGAGTACAGCGCGCGCGTCGGCGAAACGCTGCTGGCGCAGGTGCACTTCATGGTGCACACCGACCCGTCGAACGCGGTCGAACCGGACACGCTGCGGATCCAGGAACGCCTCAACACCGTTGTGCGCAGCTGGGACGACCGGCTCGTCGAGGCGATCATCGCCGAACGCCGCGAGCGCGTCGGCGACGGCGGTCCGATCGGCATGATGGGCGAGGAGTCCGTGGTCGACCGGGGACAGCGCTTCGGCGCGGTGTTCCCCGAGGCCTACAAAGAGGACTTCACCGCCGAGGACGCGCTGGCCGACCTGGCCAAGCTCGACACCCTCGCGGACGAGGGCGACCTCGCGCTGTCGTTCTACCTGCCCGCCGACGCCGAACCCGGCGAGCGGCGGTTCAAGCTCTACCTGCGCGGCGAGGGCGTCACCCTGTCCAAGGTGCTGCCGGTGCTGCAGGCGATGGGCGTCGAGGTGGTGGACGAGCGGCCGTACGAGCTGTTCCGCGAGGACGGCGGGGCCAGCTGGATCTACGACTTCGGCCTGCGCGTCGACAAGAAGGGCCTCGAAGAAGCCGACGAGGCCGCGGCGGTCGAGGTGCGCGAGCGGTTCCAGGACGCCTTCCACGCGGCGTGGCACGGCGACGCGGAGGTCGACGGCCTCAACGGGCTCGTCCTGCGCGCCGGGCTCACCTGGCGCCAGGCCGCCGTGCTGCGGGCCTACTCGCGCTACCTGCAGCAGGCGCGCAGCCCGTTCTCCCAGTCCTACATCCAGAACACGGTCGTCAAGCACACCGAGGTCGCGACGAAACTGGTGCGGCTCTTCGAAACCCGCTGCGATCCGCAACTGTCCGATGTGGACCGCAAGACGCACGCGGAATCGCTGACCGCCGAGATCTCCTCGATGGTCGACGAGGTCACCAGCCTCGACGAGGACCGGATCCTGCGCAGGCTGCTCGCGGTCATCAACGCGACCCTGCGCACGAACTACCACGTGCGCGACGCCGACGGGAACCCGCGGCCGTACCTGGCGCTCAAACTCGACCCGAGCGGCGTGCCGGAGCTGCCCGAGCCGCACCCGAAGTACGAGATCTTCGTGTACTCGCCGCGGGTGGAGGGCGTGCACCTGCGGTTCGGCGAGGTCGCCCGAGGCGGCCTGCGCTGGTCGGACCGGCGGGAGGACTTCCGCACCGAGATCCTGGGCCTGGTCAAGGCGCAGGCGGTGAAGAACGCGGTGATCGTGCCGGTCGGCGCGAAGGGCGGCTTCGTGGTGAAGCGTCCGCCGGCGCCCACCGGCGACGCCGGGGTCGACCGCGACGCCCAGCTCACCGAAGGCATTTCCTGCTACCGGATGTTCATCTCCGGCCTGCTGGACCTCACCGACAACCGCGTCGAGGGCGAAACCGTGCCCGCGCCGAACGTGGTGCGCCACGACGCCGACGACAGCTACCTGGTCGTCGCGGCGGACAAGGGCACCGCGAAGTTCTCCGACATCGCCAACGAAGTCTCGGCGCAGTACGGCTTCTGGCTCGGCGACGCGTTCGCCTCCGGCGGTTCGGTCGGCTACGACCACAAGGCCATGGGCATCACCGCCAAGGGCGCCTGGGAGAGCGTGAAGCGGCACTTCCGCGAGCTGGGCAAGGACACCCAGACCGAGGACTTCACCGTCGTCGGCATCGGCGACATGATGGGCGACGTCTTCGGCAACGGCATGCTGCTGTCCGAGCACATCCGGCTGGTCGCGGCGTTCAACCACATGCACGTCTTCCTCGACCCGAACCCGGACGCCGCGTCGTCGTACGCGGAACGGCGGCGGCTGTTCGACCTGCCGCGCAGCTCGTGGGACGACTACGACCGTTCGCTGATCAGCGAGGGCGGCGGGATCTACCCGCGCTCGGCCAAGACCATCCCGATCACCCCGCAGGTCCGCGAGGCGCTCGGCCTCGACGAGGGCGTCACGAAGCTCGCGCCGATGGACCTGATCCAGGCGATCCTGCTGGCCCCGGTCGAACTGCTGTGGAACGGCGGCATCGGCACCTACGTCAAGGCCGAGAGCGAAAGCCAGGCCGCGGCGGGCGACAAGGCCAACGACGCGATCCGCGTCAACGGCAACCAGCTGCGCGTGAAGGTCGTCGGCGAGGGCGGCAACCTGGGCCTGACCCAGCTCGGCCGCATCGAATTCGCCCGCGCCGGCGGCAAGATCAACACCGACGCGCTCGACAACTCCGCGGGCGTCGACTGCTCCGACCACGAGGTCAACATCAAGATCCTGCTGGATCACCTGGTGGCCGGCGGCGAACTGGAGCACGCGCGGCGCAACGAGCTGCTCGGCGAGATGACCGACGAGGTCGGCTCGCTCGTGCTCGCGGACAACTACCGGCAGAACGCGGTGCTCGGCGTCAGCCGGGCGCACGCCGGGCCGATGGTGTCGGTGCACGCGCGGCAGGTGTCCGCGCTGGTCGCGAAGGGCGCGTTCGACCGCAAGCTGGAGGCGCTGCCGACCCCGTCGCAGTTCCGCGCGCTGGAGAAGGCGGGCGAGGGCCTGACCTCGCCGGAGCTGGCGACGCTGCTCGCGCACGTGAAGCTCGACCTCAAGGACGAGCTGCTCGCCTCCGACCTGCCCGAGTCCGAGGTGTTCACCCGGAGGCTGCCGGAGTACTTCCCGGCCCCGTTGCGGGAGCGCTTCGCCGCGGCGATCGCGCAGCACCCGCTGCGCCGTCAGATCATCACCACGCTCATCACCAACGAGCTGGTCGACGGCGGCGGCATCTCGTTCGTCTACCGCCTGATGGAGGAGATGAACGCGACCGCCACCGACGCGGTGCGCGCGTACGCGGTGGTCACGCACGTCTACGACCTGCCGAAGCTGTGGGCCGAGATCGACGCGCTGGACAACGTGGTGCCGACCGCGGTCGCGGACCGGATGGTGCTGGAGACGCGCCGGCTGCTCGACCGGGCCGCGCGCTGGTTCCTCACCAACCGCCCGCAGCCGCTCGCGCCGCTGGCCGAGATCAACCGGTTCGGCCCGGTGCTCGCGGAACTCGGCCCGAAGCTGGGCGAGCTGCTGCGCGGACGCGAACTGGAGTCGGTGGAGCAGGACGCGGCCGGGATGGTCGAGGAAGGCGTGCCCGCCGAACTCGCCCGCCAGGTGGCGCTGCTGCTGCACAGCTACGGCCTGCTCGACGTGGTCGAGGTGGCGGAGCTGGCCGAGCAGCAGGTCGGGCTCGACGCGACGCACACCCCGGCCGACACCGCCGAGCTGTACTACGCGCTGTCGGACCACCTGGACATCGACAAGATGCTCACCGAGATCAGCGCGCTGGAACGCGGCAACCGCTGGCACGCCCTCGCCCGGCTCTCGCTGCGCGACGACGTGTACGGTTCCCTGCGCGCGATCGCGCTCGACGCACTGCGGCACAGCGACCAGGACCTGTCCGTCGACGAGCAGATCGAGCAATGGGAGAAGGCCAACGCGTCGCGGCTTTCGCGGGCGCGCGTGGCGCTGGACGAGATCACCCGTTCCGGGCGGCTCGACCTCGCGACGCTGTCCGTGGCCGCGCGCCAGATCCGGAGCACGGTGCGGTGACATTCGTTTCCCACGTCCAGCCGCGATGGTCGGACATGGACGTGTACGGGCACGTCAACCACGCGAACGTGGTGACGCTGCTCGAAGAGGCCCGGGTGCCCGTGCTGTTCGGCGAAGCCGAGCGCGCGGGGCTCACCGAGCTGCCGAAAGGCGTCGTGGTCGTGAAGCTCGGCGTGCATTACCGCGCGCCGATCGTCGCGGCGCCCGGCCGCTCGGTGCGCGTGGAGATCACGCTCACCGAGCTGAAGGCCTCGACGGTGACGCTCGGGTACGTCGTGCGGACCGGTCCGGACGCGACCGATCCGGTCGCGGTCACCGCCGAGACCGTGCTGGCCCCGTACGACACGGCCAACCTCCGGCCGCGCCGGCTCAGCGACGAGGAATCCGAATTCCTCAAGCGGGTGCTGGCCGATGCCTGAGCTGCGGATTCCCGATCCGGGCGACCGGGAGACGCTCAGCGCGTTCGTGGCCCGCGCGGTGCGGCTGGACGGCACGACCGCCGTCCGGCTGCGCCGCCGGGGCGACGACGTCGTCGAGGCGTGGACGGCCACGCCGTTCGAGGTCCTCGCGACCCGCGCGGTCGCGGGGACGGTGACCCCGGCGGACGTCACGGTGTCCGGCAACGAACTGCTCGCGGCGCTCGCCGTCGCGGGCGGCGAGGTGATGGACCCGGGTCCGGCGCGCGATCTGCTGTGGCATGCCGAGCTGCCGGTGTCCGACCGGTGGCAGAAGGTCGACGAGCTGCCGGTCGGCGTGGTGTCGGATCTCGCTGACCGCGGCGTCGCGCTCGCCCGCGACAACGCCGGGCCGCACGGCACGCCGCCCGCCTCGCTGATGGACCAGGCGGTGCTGACCGTCACCGGGGGAGACCTCGAGGTCAAGGTCCAGATGCGGTGCCTGTTCGCGCTGTCCGGGATGGGGTTGTTCGACTCGTCGATCGACGGCGACGTGGTGCGCGTGACCGCCACCGATTCGTGGCTGCGCCTCGACGCCCGTTACGGCGCGGTGCTGAAGCGGCGCCAAG
Organism: Amycolatopsis sp. FU40; assembly: GCF_021903635.1. Classification (NCBI taxonomy): domain Bacteria; kingdom Bacillati; phylum Actinomycetota; class Actinomycetes; order Pseudonocardiales; family Pseudonocardiaceae; genus Amycolatopsis; species Amycolatopsis sp. FU40. Next base: position 4,825,419 of record NZ_CP091381.1, on the reverse strand, counting down.
CGTTGCTGCCGCTGCTGTTCTGAGCCGATCTGCTGGCGGGAGCGCTCCGCTGGTGTCATCGTGAACGGATGACCGAACCCGACGGCGACCCGACCGCGGACTTCCTCGCCGAGGTCCGGGCCGAGGAGACGCCGTGGCGCACCGACCGGCCCGCGGACGCCGAACCCGCTCCGGAAGCCGAACCCGCCCCGGGACGCGCGCGGTCGGTGGTGCGTGCGGTGGGCGAGGCCGCGCCGTATGTGCAGGCGGGGTTGTTCGCCGCGTGGGTGGCGACGTCGATCGCGGAGTCGGGGGACGGTGGCGATTTCGGCGGCCAATCGGGGTGAGCGTGGTGCCGGCTGCGGTTTCCGCGGCTGTCCTCATAGGATTCTTTGCCGGGCGGATCGGCACGTCGAGCGCCGATTTCGCTGACGGAGGCGGCCGATCGAGCGATTTCGGCGGCGGCCAGACGGGTTGATCTCGGCTGCGGGCTTGTCCCAGCGGGTAGAGTCGGAGTCCGGTCCAGCTGCCGGATGCCCGATCCGGTGCGACCCCGATCATCGCGACCGCCGGCCTTCGCGTGCCTCGACGACCCCGGTTTCCGCGCGAAGCGGACGCGGCGGCGGAAGAGGAGACCCATGCTCCTGTCCGGTCCGGAACGCCCGATGTCCCTGCCCACCGCCGACGATCCGCAGGTGCTGCGGCAGGCGCTGGCCGCGTACGTGCGCGAGGTCGCCGCCGCGATCGGGGTGTCGGTGGAGTGCACGTCGTGCGAGGTCACCGACACGATCACCGCGTACGTCGCGCTGAGCGGCCGGTCCCCGCGGTTTCCCGGCCGGGATCTGATGCTGTTGTGGACCATGCGGCAGGGCTGGTCGGTGGCGGTGGAGACGACGCCCGCCGAATCCCCGCAGCCGGTGGCCCAGCTGGGCGGCGACGTGACGCCCGCGCCGGAACGGGTGCGGCGGTTCGTCGCGGACGTCGTGAGTTCGGCCGAGACGGCCGCGAACCCGGGGCCGGTGCTGGCGGTGTCCAGCCACGGCGACCTGCGGACCCGGCTCGAGGAGCGGGTCCGCAGAGCCTGAGGCGTCGCCGGCTGACCCGGTCTTGACGCCCGTGAGGGCCACCTTGAGGGACTCTGCGTCCCTCAAGGTGGCCCTCACGGACCGCGAACGGGGTTCAGGCGGCCTTGAGCTTGCGGGCGAGGCGTTCCGGCCGGGGCCAGCGCACGTGCGAGGCCCAGCGGAACTTCTCGAACATCCAGATCAGCCGCGCGGAAATGTCGAGCTGGCCGCGGCCGACGCCGTGCCGGGCTCCGGTCGGGTCGGCGTGGTGCGAGTTGTGCCAGGACTCGCCGAACGACGCGATCGCCAGCGGCCAGAAGTTCGCCGAACGGTCGCGCGCCTCGAACGGGCGCTCGCCGATCAGGTGGCACAGCGAGTTGACCGACCAGGTCACGTGGTGCAGCGCGGCGACCCGGACCAGCCCGGCCCAGAAGAACGCGGTCAGCGCACCCCACCAGGTCATCGTGATGAGCCCGCCCAGCAGCGCGGGACCGAGCAGCGTCACGAGGGTCAGCACCGGGAAGAGCCGGTCGATCCGCTTCAGGTCGGCGTCGTCGAGCAGGTCGGGGGCGAACCGGCGCGGGTTGGTGCGGTCGCGGCCGAACAGCCAGCCCATGTGCGCGTGCCAGAAACCCTTCGCGAGCGCGGCGGGCGACGTGCCGAAGCGCCACGGCGAATGCGGGTCGCCGTCGCGGTCGGAGTACGCGTGGTGGCGGCGGTGGTCGGCGACCCAGTCGATCACCGGTCCCTGCATGGCCATGCTGCCCGCGACGGCGAGCGCGATCCGCAGCCCGCGGCGGGCGCGGAAGGCGCCGTGGGTGAAGTACCGGTGGAAGCCGACGGTGATGCCGAGGCCGCTGACGCAGTAGAACGCGGCGGCGAGGCCGACGTCCAGCCAGCTCAGGCCCCAGCCCCAGGCCAGCGGCACCGCGACGGCGACCGCGAGGAGGGGGACGACGGCGAAGAGCTTCACCAGGAAGGCCTCGGTGCCGGTCTTGCGGCCGGCGAGCATGGGCTGCGGCGATTTCGGGGGACGCTGGACGGTGCTCTGGGTGTCGATGGGTAACGCTCCTACTCGAGCTGGTCCGGCCGCCGCGCTCTGCGGGGCCGAGGCCGATGCCGCGGCGCGGGCAAGGCGGAGGGGGCCGCCTCGGGGGATGCGCCGTGCGTTGCGTACTGGCCAGGCAGGGGAGGGCCTCAAGGCCAGTCGCGACCTGCTCTGGTCAACGGGTGATCTCGCGTCCGGGTTCCCGGGACGCGGAAGACCTTGTGCGGCCGGGAAAATTCACCGGGCCGCACCGGGGTGCCGAGCCGTTTCGGCTGCCGTGTGCGGAAAAGTCCGCTTCGGCGCGGGTCCCCTGGTGCGAAAAGCTTTTCGCACCAGGGGAAACACCGGGGAAACTCAGATGGCGCGAACGCCGGTGGCCTGCGGGCCCTTCTGGCCCTGGCCGACCTCGAACTCGACGCGCGCGTTCTCCTCAAGGCTGCGGAACCCGTTGCCCTGGATCTCGGAGTAGTGCACGAAGACGTCGGCGCTGCCGTCGTCCGGGCTGATGAACCCGAAGCCCTTTTCGGCGTTGAACCACTTCACGGTGCCTTGCGTCATAAAAACGATCTCCATCGGACTCACAACAGATGCCACCTCGGCATCCGGGCCTGGCAACCGACGGTGTGCCTTCCGAAAAGAGAAACACCACGCCCGCTACATCTTGCGAGCGTGGCTGCGGGACGTACCCACCGCACGAACACAAAACACGACCGTCGTCAGTAAAGCACGCCCGGGCCGGTCTCACCAGGGCTGCCGCCCGAACGGTCCACTGTGGACGCCGCGACGCGCACGGCGGGACGCGCGAGCGGGCAGGTCGGGGGCGGGGAGTAGCGTCAGCACCGTCGAGAAGTCCCATCGTGCGCCGGCGCTCGAGCCGGCGTCGTCCCCGGCGGGTCTGCCTCATGCGGGAGCCGCCGGTGGCCCCTTCCACCTCGACGAGGAGCGACATGCGCTCGGAACGACGTCCGCTGTCCGCCGAAACCAGTGAATTCGCCCGTGCCCGGGTGTCCGCCGAACAAGACCTGCGCGTCCAGCAGGAGCACGCCGCCCGCACCGTCGCCGAGCACGCGCGCGACGCCGATGACCTGCGGGGACTGCTCGCGATGCTCGGGCTGGAGGCGGGTGCCCGCGTCTGACCCGGCCGGGCCGGGCCGCCGGCCTCGGCGCTGACGGCCCGGCTCGCTCAGGCAGGCCGCGAATGCGCTACCCGAGCCAGGCGGCCGAGTCCGGGGCGAGCCTGCCGTCCACCAGCGGGCTGCTGGTGAGCAGCACCTCTCCCGGCGGCAGGGCGATCGAGCTGGCCGAGGTGTTCAGCGCGCAGATCAGGCCGCCCCGGCCGCGGCGGAACGCGAAGCAGCCCGCGGGCGCGCCGAACCACTGCAACTCGTCGCCGCCGCGGAACGCCGGATGCTGTTTCCGCAGCTCTATCGCGCGCCGGTACAGCGACAGCGTCGATTCCGGCTCCTCAAGCTGCCGCTCCACGGTCAGCGACGCCCAGTCCGCGGGCATCGGCAGCCAGGTCTGCGCGGTGCGCGAAAACCCGTACGGCGGGAGCGTGCCCTCCCAGGGCAGCGGCACGCGCTCGCCGTCGCGGCTGAACTCCGGGCCCTGCGAGCGGGCGCGCGGGTCGGTCATCGCCTCAAGCGGCAGGTCGGCGTTCGGCAGGCCCAGCTCTTCGCCCTGGTACAGGTAGACCGCGCCGGGCAGGGCGAGCTCCACCAGCGCCATCGCGCGTGCCCGGCGGACCCCGGTCTCGCCGCCGCCGTAGCGGCTCGCCGCGCGCCAGACGTCGTGGTTGGACAGCGTCCAGGCCGCCGGAGCGGCCGCCGAACGCGGCACGGCCAGCGAACGCTCGATCGACGTGCGCATCGCGTCCGCGTCGAAATGGGTGAGCACCAGGCGGAAGTTGAACGCCAGATGAAGTTCGTCCGGCCGCAGGTAGCGGGCCAGCCGCTCCTCGTCCTGCACCCAGATCTCGCCGACGGCCATCGCGTCCGGGTACTCGTCGAGCACCTTGCGGATCAACTGGTGCACCTCGTGCACGCCGTCGTCGTCGAAGCGCGGATCGCCGGGCGCGCCGCCGCCGTGCGCGGGCGTGTCCGGGTCCATGTCGGGCAGCCCGGCGGGTTTGGCCATTCCGTGCGCGACGTCGATCCGGAAGCCGTCCACGCCCCGGTCGAGCCAGAACCGCAGGGTGCGCTCGAGATCGGCGCGGACGTCCGGATTGGCCCAGTTCAGGTCCGGCTGCTGCGGCGCGAACAGGTGCAGGTACCACTGCCCGTCCGGCACCCGCGTCCACGCCGGGCCGCCGAACACGCTGACCCAGTTGTTGGGCGGCTCCGCTCCGCCCGGGCCGCGGCCGTCGCGGAAGTGGTAGCGCTCCCGTTCCGGGCTGCCCGGCCCGGCGGCCAGCGCGGACTTGAACCACGCGTGCCGGTTGCTCGTGTGGTTCGGCACGACGTCCACAGTGACCCGGATGCCGCGCCGGTGCGCCTCGGTGAGCAGCACGTCGAAGTCGCCGAGGGTGCCGAACATCGGGTCGACGCCGCGCGGATCCGCGACGTCGTAGCCGTGGTCGGCCATCGGCGACGGGTAGAACGGCGTCAGCCACAGCGCGTCGACGCCCAGCAGCTCCAGGTAGCCGAGCTTGCTGCGGATGCCCTCCAGATCGCCGATGCCGTCCTCGCCCGAATCGGCGAAGGACCGCACGTAGATCTCGTAGAACACCGCGTCCGACCACCACGACGGCCGCGGAAGGCGGTCCGGCCGCCGCCGGCCGGCCCTGCGTCTCATCAGACGAAGCTGTTCATCATGCTGTGCGCGGCCATTTCCAGGTACGCCCACAGCTGGCTGAGGTACGGCTCGGGCAGGTTCTCCTCGTCGATCGCGATCCGGATGCAGCGCAGCCACGCGTCGCGTTCGATCGGGCCGATCTTGAACGGCGCGTGCCGCATCCGCAGCCGGGGGTGGCCGCGCTGGTCGGAGTAGGTGTGCGGACCGCCCCAGTACTGGATGAGAAACAGCCGGAACCGCTCCTCCGCCGGGCCGAGGTCCTCCTCCGGGTAGAGCGGGCGCAGCACCTCGTCGCGGGCCACTTCCTCGTAGAACCGCTTGATGATCCGGCGGAAGGTCGGTTCGCCGCCCACCGCCTCGTACAGGTTCGCCGGTTCCGGCTCGCTCACAGTCGACACACCTCCATCTTGCCCTGCCTCAGCTGCGCTGCGCGCCCGACTGCTTGTCCTGCATGGACGACAGCAACCGGCCGAGCGGTGGTTCGAAACCGGCCTCCTCGAGCGCGCCGAGCAGCTGCCCGCGCAGCTTCCGCTGCACCGCCCACTGCTTGCCCGGTCGCACCTTGACCGTCAGGCGCAACACGATGCCCTCCGGCGTGACCTGTTCGACGCCGAGCATTTCCGGCGGCTCCAGCACGTTCGCCGAGAGCGCGTCCGTTTCGACCGCCTTCGTGGCCGCGCCGCTGAGCACCTCGGTGGCCTTGTCGACGTCCGCGGAGTAGCTCAGCGGGACGTCCACCACGGCGTAGGCGAAGCCCTGGCTCGAGTTGCCGACGCGCAGCACCTCGCCGTTGCGGACGTACCAGACGGTGCCCTTCAGGTCGCGCAGCGTGGTGATGCGCAGGCCGACCGCCTCGACGGTCCCGGTGGCCTCGCCGATGTCCACGACGTCGCCGACGCCGTACTGGTCCTCGATCATCATGAACATCCCGGAAAGGAAGTCCTTGACCAGATTCTGCGCGCCGAACCCGAGCGCGACGCCGACGATCCCGGCCGAGGCGATGATCGGGGCCAGGTCGATGCCCAGTTCGCCCAGCACGAGGATGAACGCGAGGCCGTAGATCAGGAACGTCGCCATCGACTTCAGCACCGAGCCGATCGTCTTGGCGCGCTGCCTGCGGCGTTCCACCACGGCGCTGCCGAGCATCTCCGGCGCGCGTTCGCGCAGCGGTCTCAACAGCGACGGGATCTTGCCGTTGCTGCCCGAGGCCGGGAGCGTGGTGACCCGCTCGATCAGCCGCTTGGTGAGATAGCGCACCACGAACGCGATGACGAGGATCATGATGATCTTCAGCGGCTTGGTGACGAGCCAGCCCGCCGACGCGGCGAGCCACTCGTTGTGCGTGACCGAGTAGACCTGGGCGCACCACGACCCGGTCTCGGAGATGCAGCTGGGCGGAGCGCTGAGCACGGCATTCACTGGCTGGGAAAGTCCCTTCTCGCTTTGCTGGCCCCGCGACGCGCAAGCGGCCGCGGGGTGGCCGCCGGGTCGCGGGTATGTGACACGTCACAGAACACGCGTGCGCGGGGGCCCTGATGTGTGGTCGACTATGCCTGCACCGGTGGAGGTGGTCGAGTGCCAGACCGACAACCCGTCCCCCTCGGCGGCGCCGGCCAAGCCATGGCCGAGCTGCCGCCGGAGGCGATCCTGCGTGCCTGCCCGGGAGGGTCCGCATCCGGCGGCTCCGTCCCGTCCGGGCCGGGGACCCGTCCAGGGGGAGCATCCCGTCCGCCCGGACAGCGTAGAGCCCGCGATCCGGTCGCCCCGGCGTGGGGGCGGCGCCGGGTCCTCCTGCTCAACGCCACTTTCGAGCCGCTGACCGCGGTGCCCATGCGGCGCGCGGTGGTGCTCGTCATGTGCGGCAAGGCGGAGGTCGTCCACGGCGATCCGGGCGGCGTCGAACTGCACGCCGCGACGGTGTCGCTGCCCGTGCCCTCGGTGATCCGGCTCAGCACGTACGTGCGGGTGCCCTACCGGGCGCAGGTGCCGTTGACCAGGGCCGGGCTGATGCACCGCGACCGGCACCGCTGCGCGTACTGCGGCGGGCGCGCGGAAACCATCGACCACGTCGTCCCGCGCAGCAAGGGCGGTCCGCACAGCTGGACCAATTGCGTCGCCTGCTGCGCGAAGTGCAACCACCGCAAGGCCGACCGGCTCCTGTCGGAGATCGGCTGGAGGCTGCGCGTGGTGCCCCGCGCCCCGCACGGCCCGCACTGGCGGCTGCTGGCGCATTCCAAAGAGGCCGATCCGCTGTGGCGGCCGTATCTCGGGTCGGCGGCCTAGCCCCGCACACGTCGGCGCCCCGGCTGCCAGTACGGCGGCCGGGGCGAGCCGGTGGACCTGCTCGACGTGGCGCTTTCGCTCAGGCGGCGAGGCTGTAGTCGGCCTGGCAGGTGACGCGCGTGCCCATCGTGACCCGGGTGCCGCGCGTGACGCGCGTGCCGCGGGTGACACGGGTGCCCATCGTGACGCGGGTTCCGGCGGTGACCCTGGTGCCGCGGGTGACGCGCGTGCCCATCGTGACCCGCGTGCCCATCGTGACCCGCGTGCCGCAGGTGACGCGGGTGCCTGCCGTGACCCGGGTGCCGCGCGTGACGCGGGTGCCCATCGTGACGCGGGTCCCGCGGGTAACGCGGGTTCCCCTGGTGACTCGAGTTCCCATGGTGACCCGGGTACCCATCGTCACGCGCGTGCCCGCGGTGACCCGGGTTCCGCGGGTGACCCGAGTGCCCCGCGTAACCCTGGTGCCGGACGTGACCCGCGTTCCGGGCACGAATCCGGTCTCGCTGGGTGACGAAATGGTCTCGGTGATCGCCTGAGCGGGGGTCTGGACGCTCTGCATGAGGTGTCCTCCTGGGACCGGTGCGTGACGGGCTGGGGCTGGGGAGGCGGGCGCAAGGCCCGTACAGGTGAAAAAGCTACGAGGATTTCAAGGTTCGGACAAGCCGGTATCGCCCGGTACGGCCGCCTGTACGGCGAGTTGCCATCTTTCGGCCCGCAGCCCTTCGCCCCAACGTTCCAGCGGGGGCGGGCCAAGCGGCGGACGGCGCCTCAGCGGCGACGAACGGTCGCCCCCGGACGCCGGTGTCGCGCGGTGGCTCCGGGAGGCATCCGATACGCTCACCGGCGTGAACGTTGTCGAGACGATCCTGGTCTACGCGGTCATCCCCGGGGCCATTTACTTCGTGGTCGGCGCCGCGACCTTGCGGAAGAAGTTCTCGGGGACGCCGCGGTACCGGCCGGGGCAGCCGTGGGAATACCCCGCGATGTGGTGGACCGCCAACCCGGACGGCGTGGGAGCCGCCCACGGCCCGGCGGTTGACGTGAATGCGGCGCCCGCGGGCGCTTCGACGGCCGCAGGAGGCGCTCGTGGCAAGTGGTGAAGTGACCCAGACCGCGGTCGCGGAAAAGGACCTGGCCTTCGGCGAGGTCATCACCAACAGCGGCAGGCTGTCCGCGGCGAAAATGTACGAGCCCGCCGCGCCGACGAGCCCGTTCACGGTGCAGCAGCTGGCCCGCCTCGACGAGGCCCTGACCTTCGCGACGCGCGAAACCGGTCTCGGCTTCAGCATCTACCTGGGCGACCTCGGCGAAGACACCCGCGCCGGCGCGGAAAAGCTGCACGCCGCCACCGACGACCCCTCGAACGCGGTGCTGCTCGGCGTTTCCCCCGCCCAGCGCGCCATCGAGATCGTCACCGGCGAGCGCGCCCACTCCCGCCTGCCCGACCGAGGCGCGAACCTGGCCGTGGCGAGCATGGTGGCCTCCTTCAAGGAAGGCGACCTGACCGGCGGCTTGGTCAACGCCCTGCGCATGCTGAGCGACCAGGCAGGCCCCGCCCCGAAGCACTGATACTCCCGCAAACGCCAGAGCCGTCCCGCACCCAGCGGGACGGCTCTTTTACGTTCTGCCCCCGCCGTTCGTGCGGGCCACCCTCATTGACCCTGATTCCGTCAGGGTTCCCCTCACGACCAGCCGCTGGTCCTCGAGGGGCCTTTCACGGCTCACCCGCCGCCGCGAGGGTTGCGCCCCAACGCCGCATTGGGTGCATGCGACGCACCGAACGCCACATTGGGTGCGTGGGACGCACCCAATGCCACATTGGGGCGCTAGCCCCGCCGCCTACGACACCGCAGCCGGTGCACCCCCCAGCGAGGCACCCAGCCCCTCCCCAACCCCGATACGAAGCCGCCCTGCGGTTCGGGGGTGCTTGTCAAGGCATCTTTCCCGCCTTGACAAGCACCCCCGAACCGTCAGCACCATGAAAATTCGGGGTGCCCCACGCAACCCAAGACCGGGCGCAATGTCGCCGCCAGGCGACGAGCCGAACAGCCGAACAGCCTCAGGCCTGACTGTCAAAGTCCCGAGCAGCCAACGCCCGGACAATCCCAGCCCGCCCCTCGGAAACCAGCCGCCGCAACGCCGCCGGATGATCCCCTTCGAGCCACTCGTCCGAAGCATTCACCGTCGCAGGCTCAACCGCCCAAGACGGATACAACCCGATCGCCGTCGGCTGAGCCCGCTCACTGGACCGCCGAGCCCACACATCGTCGATAACCTCGAAGTACCGCTCGATGTACTCCCCGAGCAGATGCTTCTGCCCCGGGTGCGAGAACCCGGAAATCAACGCATCACTCACCGCGTTCGGGATCTCGTCGTCGTAGATCGCCCGCTGCCAAGTATCAGCCTTGGCCTCAGCCGTAGGCTGCAACGCCCGCGACCGCTCAGCGTGCCGCCGGCCAGCAGCGGTGTCATCCCGCTCCTGCTCGGCATTGATCTCGTCCGCACCGGCCTTCCCGTGCGCGACCAACGCCTGCAGCAACCGCCACCGAAGATCCGTGTCCACAGTGAGGCCCGGCAGCGGCGCGGAGCCGTCGAGCCAGCCCGCGATCGCGGACAGGATCTCCTCGCTCAACACACCCCCGGCCAGCGAATTCACAAACGCCAGCTGGTGATCCGACCCAGCCTCCGCGGTACGGGCCAGCTCCAGCAGCCGTCCGCTCAACGCAGGCCACCCCTCCGCGGCAGCCCACTTCTGGTCCGCGTAAGAGTTCAACGCCGTCTGCGCCTGCAACAGCAACCGCTGCACCACGCCGACCTCGCTTTCGGCGTGAATCCCGCGCGCCACGAGCGTCACGAAGTCGCGAGCCTTCAACTCGGCCTCGCGCGTCATCTCCCAAGCAGCCGACCAGCACAGCGTGCGCGGCAGCGATTCGGTGATGTCGCCGATCCGGTCGATCAGCGTGGTCAGCGACGCCGGGTCGAGGCGCATCCGGCAGTAGGTCAGGTCGTCGTCGTTGACCAGCACGAGCTTGCCCGCCGCCTGGCCGACGAGGTCCGGGACCTCGGTGCGCTCGCCGGTGACGTCCAGTTCGACGCGGCGGGTGCGGACGATCTTGCCGTCGCCGTCCTCGTCGTAGACGCCGACCGCGACGCGGTGCGTGCGCAGTTCGCCGGCGCCCGGCTTCGCGCCGGTCTGCACGACGGCGAAGGACGCGAAGGTGCCGTCGGCGGCGATCTCATAGCGCGGGCTGAGCGAGTTGAGGCCGGTGGTCTCCAGCCATTCCGCGCTCCACCACGACAGATCGCGGCCGGACGCTTCTTCCAGCGCCGCCAGCAGGTCGGCGAGGGTGGCGTTGCCCCACGCGTGCTTGCCGAAATACACCTTGAGGCCGTCGAGGAAGTGCTCGATGCCCACGTAGGACACCAGCTGCTTCAGCACGCTCGCGCCCTTGGCGTAGGTGATGCCGTCGAAGTTGACCTCGACCGCGTGCAGGTCGACGATGTCGGCCGCGATCGGGTGCGTCGAGGGCAGCTGGTCCTGGCGGTAGGCCCAGGACTTCTCGATGTTCGCGAAGCTGGTCCAGGCGTTCTTGTACTCGGTCGCCTCGGCCTGGGCGAACACGCTGGCGAAGGTCGCGAACGACTCGTTCAGCCACAGGTCGTCCCACCAGCGCATGGTGACCAGGTCGCCGAACCACATGTGCGCCATCTCGTGCAGCAGCGTCTCGGCGCGCCGCTCGTAGGCGTAGCGGGTGACGCGGCTGCGGAAGACGTAGTCCTCGAGGAAGGTGACCGCGCCGGCGTTCTCCATCGCGCCCGCGTTGAACTCCGGCACGAACAGCTGGTCGTACTTGGAGAACGGGTACGGGGTGCCGAATTTCTCGTGGTAGAAGGCGAAACCCTGTTTGGTTTCGACGAACAGCCGCTCGGCGTCCATGTGCTCGGCGAGCGACGCGCGGCAGTAGATGCCGAGCGGGATGGTGCGGTGCTCGTCGCGGAACTCGTCGGTCCACTCCGCGTACGGGCCGGCGACGAGCGCCACCAGATAGGTGGAAATGCGCTCGGATTCGGCGAACTGCGTGCGGCGCGCGCCGTCCTCGGTGTCTTCGGCGCTTTCGACCAGCGCGTTGGACACGACCTTCCAGTCGCGCGGGGCGTGCACCGCGAGCCGGTAGACGGACTTGAGGTCCGGCTGGTCGAAGCAGGCGAACATGCGCTTCGCGTCGGCGGTCTCGAACTGGGTGTAGAGGTAGACGCCGTCGTCGACCGGGTCGACGAACCGGTGCAGGCCCTCGCCGGTGTTCATGTAGCGGCAGTCCGCGGTGACGACGAGTTCGTTCTCCGCGGCAAGGCCGGGCAGCGCGATGCCCTTTTCCTCGGCGTAGCCGCTGACATCGAGCTCGGTGCCGTTCAGCACGGCGGAGCGGACGCCTTCGGCGACGAGGTCGATCCACGACGCTTCGCCGGGACGGCTGCTGGAGAACCGCACCGTGGTGGTGGAGCGGAAGGTCTTCTCCCCGGGACGGCCGTTGCCGTCGGTGAGGTCCAGCTCGATGTCGTAGGACGACACGTCCAGCAGGCCGGAGCGCTGCTTGGCTTCGTCACGCGTCAGGTTGGGGGCGGGCACGGGCACCTCTGGTCTTCGGATCCGGTGGGCACGACGTTCAGCATCCAATCATGACGCGCCCGGAAGGGGCGACCAGGGAACAATGCGGAGGGGCCGCCGCGTTGCCTCGCAGTGCGGGGGTTCGCCCCGCCCTCGGCGAGCGCCGGGGAGCAGCCTCGCCGAGGAGCCCGTGAAAAATGACTGACTCGTCCCAGCCCACCACGGTGGACTTCTACTTCGACCCGATCTGCCCGTTCGCGTGGATCTCGTCGCGGTGGATCCTCGAAGTCGAGAAGCACCGCGAGCTGGACCTGACCTTCCGGGTGATGAGCCTTTCGGTGCTGAACGAAGGCCGCGAAGACCTGCCCGAGCGGTACAAGGAACTGCTGAGCGAGGGCTGGGCCCCGGTCCGCGTCGCGACCGCGCTGGCGCAGACCCAGGGCCAGCAGGCCGTGCGCGACTTCTACACCGAGTTCGGCACCCGCTACCACAACCAGCACAACGAGGACCGCAAGCTCGTCATCAAGGAGGCGCTGGCCGCGATCGGCGCCCCGGCCGAACTCGCCGAGGCGGGCGAATCGACCGAATACGACGAGGCGCTGCGCAAGAGCCACCACGAGGGCATGGACCCGGTCGGCATGGATGTCGGCACGCCGACCATCCACGTCAACGGGAGCGCGTTCTTCGGCCCGGTGCTGTCGTCGATCCCGCGGGGCGAGGACGCGCTGAAGGTGTTCGACGGCGCGGTCGCGCTGGCCAGCTACCCGGACTTCTTCGAACTGAAGCGCACCCGGACCGGGGACCTGAACTTCGACTGACGCCGTCGTGAGTGTTTATGCCGGTTCTAACCGGCATAAACACTCACGAGAACCCGAGCGCCGCCTTGGTGACGTCCTCCGGATACGGCGAGCCCTTCAGCGCCTCTTCGCGCGACGCCTTGGTCGCCTTCAGTTCGTGCAGCCGCAGCAGCCCGTCGCGATGCGTCCGCACGAACGCCGCATCCACCGGGTCGCCGTGCCCAGGCACGACGACGCGAGGTTCGAGCGCGAGCAGCGCGTCCATCGCTGCGGCCCACGCGTCGAGTTGGTCGTCCGGCCCGAACGAGTACGCGGTGAAGCCGTGCGGGCCGTGTTCCACGACGTCTCCGGCGAAGACGACGTCCGCGTCCGGCACGTGGACCAGCAGGTCGTGGTCGGTGTGCGCGGGGCCGGGGTGCACGAGCGCGGCTGTGCGGCCGCCGAGGTCGAGTTCGGCGCGGTCGGGCACGAGGCGGTCCGGCGGCATGAGCCCGGTTCGTTCGATGGCGTCGGCGATCTCCGGCTTGCCCTCTTCGCGGTAGTGCGCGGCCCAGGTTTGTTTGTCAGCTTCGCCGTTTTCCAGCATGGCTCGCAGGCACCCGGGGTGGGCCCAGACGTCGCACGGCAGGAACGGCGTGGTGCCGAAGGCGTGGTCGAAATGCGCGTGCGTGTAGACGACCGACCACGGCAGTTCGGTCAGCTCCCGGATCGCGGCGGCGAATTCGGCGCCCTGGTCGACGTCGCCGCGGGTGTCGATCACCAGGCATCGCTCCTGGCCGAGCACGAGGCCGGTCGTCAGGTCCAGTTCGTCGTACCGGCGGGCGAAAACCCGGTCGGCCACCTCGGTCCAGCTCATCGCCCCTCCAGGATTCCGTGTGCCAGGCTCGCCACGCTAGCGCTGACGTCCTGCTGGGCCGCGAGGACGACGTCGTTGCCGTGGCCGGTCGCGGCGAGTTCCCGGCCGGAGCTGCAGGCGCGCAGCGCGGCTGGCACGTCGGTGCCCGCGTAGGCAGCGGCGGCGAGCGCGGCTTCGGCGGACCACGAGCCGGGCAGCGCGCTGACGATCGCGCCCGCGCCCAGCTGGTCCTCGACGCACGGCCGCAGCGGACCGGATTCCGCTCCTTCCCCGAACAGGTCGACGCCCCACCGTTCCCCGGCGGGAATGACGCCGATCGGCCGCCCGCCGGCGATTTCCCTGGCTTTCGCCGCGGTCGCCGACGCATTCCGCAGGCAACCGGCCAATACGTGCGCGCCGGTTTTCGCCGCGGCCGCACAGAGCGTCGCACCATTGGGGGAGGGGAGCGCGAGCAGCGTGCCGGACGGGATCTCCGTCACAGAAGACGGCCGGAGCGTCCATTCCTCTTCTCCGGCGACCACCGCTCCCGCTCCGCGCGCCTCGGCGACCCCGCGTTCGTCGCGCCATCGCACCGGCAGCACGCGGCCGCCGCGGCTGACGACGAGATCCGTTGTGGTGCTGAAGGAAAGCACGTCCACGATGATCAGCACGGCGCATTCCCGGCCGAGGACGGCGACGCCTTCGCCGCCCCATTCGAGCCGGACGTCCGTGCCGCGCTGCGCTGCGATGTCCACCCCCGGAGCATGCCGGGCAGGCGGCGAGATGGCACACTCCCGCTGTGCGTGTCTACTTGGGATCCGACCATGCCGGTTTCGAGCTGAAGAACCACCTTGTCCGCCACCTCGGCGAACAGGGGCACGAGGTGACCGACATCGGTCCGTTCGTCTACGACGCGGCGGACGACTACCCGGCGTTCTGCGTCGAAACCGCGCGCCGCGTGGCCGCCGACGAGGGCAGCCTCGGGATCGTCATCGGCGGGTCCGGCAACGGCGAGCAGATCGCCGCGAACAAGGTGCCGGGCATCCGCGCCGGGCTGGGCTGGAGCGTCGAAACCGCGCAGCTGACCCGGCAGCACAACCACGCCCAGGTGCTGGGCGTCGGCGCCCGGATGCACACCGAGGAGCAGGCGACCGAGATCGTCGACGCGTTCCTCGCCACGCCGGTGGACCCGGCCGAGCGCCACACGCGGCGCGTGCAGCAGCTGCTCGACTACGAGCGCACCGGCACTCCGCCCGCCCTGCCGGAGGCCTGATGCCCGAGGGGCACACGCTCCATCGGCTGGCCCGTCTCCACAAACGCCGCTACGCCGGCGGACCGGTCGGCCTCAGCAGTCCGCAGGGCCGGTTCGCCGCGGAGGCGGGGAAACTCGACGGGCAGGTGCTCGTTTCCGCCGAGGCGTACGGGAAGCACCTGTTCCACAACTACGGTCCGTTGGGGACAGTCCATGTCCACTTAGGTCTGTACGGCACTTTTGCCGAGACGCCGTTGCCGGAGACCGCGCCGGTCGGCCAGGTGCGGATGCGGCTGGTCGGCCGCACTCACTGGACCGATTTGCGCGGCCCGACCCGGTGCGAACTGCTGGATCCGGCGCAGGTCGACGCGATCAAGGCCAGGCTCGGCCCGGACCCGCTGCGCCGCGACGCCAAGCCGGATCGCGCGTGGGAGCGGATTTCCCGGTCTCGTACGACGATCGCCGCGTTGCTGATGGACCAGGCTGTACTGGCCGGGGTCGGAAACGTTTATCGCGCGGAAGTGCTGTTCCGGCACGGGATTTCGCCGATGATCCCGGGCCGTTCGCTGGACCGCGCGCAGTGGGAGGGCATGTGGGCGGATCTGGTGACGCTGATGCGCGCCGGGGTCCGCGTCGGGCGGATCGACACGGTCGCGCCGGAGCATCTGCCCGCGGCGATGGGGCGCGCTCCCCGGGAGGATCGGCACGGGGGCGAGGTTTACGTGTACCGGCGGGCCGGGATGCCGTGTTTGATCTGCGGGACGCCGGTGGCGCAGAAGGAATTGGCTGCGCGGAATCTTTATTGGTGTCCCACCTGCCAGCCCGCTTGAGGCGATTTCCGACGCGGTGTGCTGGCTGCGGGACGCCGCGGCGCTGCCCGGTCAACCATGACCAGCCGCGCAGCAGCCTCTAGCCGCGGGACAGGGAGACGACGAAGGCCCCGCGGCAAATCTGCCGCGGGGCCTTCAGCCGGATCACCGGGTCAGAAGTCGAAGCCTCCGCCGTCAAACCCGCCGCCGTCGAAGCCGCCTCCGTCGAAACCTCCGCCGAAGTCCTGGCTTCCGTCGAAACCGCCGCCGTCAAAGCCTCCGCCGTCGAAGCCGCCGTCCATGCCGCCGGCGTCCAGGGCGTCCGCCTGGCCCGCGTCGTAGCCGGATTCCCAGGCCGAGGCGCTGGCGATGCCGCTCATGCCGGAGAACATGGCGCTGAACAGGAACATCGAGCCGAGGCCCCACGCGCCCGCCACGAGCGCGGGCTTCCACCACGGTTCGCTGTACCAGCCCTGCGGCACCGGGCGTCCCGCGACGCGGCCGCCGGGGTAGTAGTACGGCGTGTCCTGGCCGGGGTCGGGCGAGGCGGCGTAGCGCTGGCCTTCGACGTCCACCTCGCGGTGTTCGGTGACCTTGCCCGCGCGTTCGCGCTCGGCCTCGTCCGGCAGTGCGGGGCCGGGGTCCATGCCCATCGCCGTGCGCGCGGCGCGGACGTAGTACAGGCCTTCGATGGCGGTTTCCTTCACCAGCCGGGCCTGTTCGACGGTCTTGGCCTGCTCCAGTTGCGAACCGGCGGCGTTGTAGCGCTCGCTCGCGTCGGCCATCGCCTGCTGGGAGGCGGTGTCGGTGCCGGTGATGTTGAGGACCTGGCCGCCGAGGCGCTCGACGAGGCGGCGCGCGTCGGCCTTCGCGTCGTCGAGCTGGCTCTGCCTGGTCGCGGCCTGCTTCCTGGCCAGGTACAACCCGCCTCCGACGATGACGACGACCAGCACGATCAGGAGGATCGCGGTGCCCATGGGTCACTCCGTGTCTCGATCTGACGCGACGGCCGGGCAGCCGTCCCTGAAACGGACAACGCGGACCGTGCGCGGAGAGTTCCCGGCGGCGCCGCCGATCGGGCGGTGGCCGACAAAACTAGAACACGTTATAGTCCGCGGCATGAAGTTCTCCTTGTCGATCGCGATGAGCCCGCTCGACCAGCTGACCGGTCTGGCCCGCGCCGCCGAGGAGGCCGGGTTCTCCTCGATCGTGCTGCCCGATTCGCTCTTCTACTCCGAGAAAGTGTCCGCCGACTATCCCTACACCCCCGACGGCAGCCGGTTCTGGGACGAGAACACGCCCTGGGCCGATCCGCTGGTCGCGACCGCTTCGATGGGCGCGGTGACCGAGCGGATCCGGTTCTACACCTCGGTGCTGAAACTCGGTTCGCGCAATCCGGTGCTGCTCGCCCGGCAGGTCAACTCGGTCGCCGCGCTGACCGGCGGGCGCTTCGGCCTAGGGCTGGGGATCGGCTGGTCGCCGGAGGAATTCGAATGGTGCGGCGCGCCGTACGCGCGCCGCGGCAAGCGGTTCGACGAGGCGATCGAGGTGCTGCGGCTGATCCTCGGCGGCGACATGGTCGAGTTCCACGGCGAGTTCTTCGACTTCGACAAGCTCAAGATGAGCCCGGCGCCGCCGTCGCGGGTGCCGTTCTACATCGGCGGGCACACCGACGTCGCGCTGCGCCGGGCCGCGCGCGTGGCGGACGGCTGGTCGTCCGCGATGATGACGCTCGACCAGCTGCGCGAGACCATCGGCAAGCTGAAGGGCCTGCTCGCCGAGCGCGGGCGCGCTGAGGACCCGTTCGAGTTCCAGGCGGTGTGCGTCGACCGGTTCGGGCTCGACGGGTTCCGCGAACAGGCCGAGGCGGGCGTCACCGACGCGATCACCATGCCGTGGGTGTTCGAGGGCCACGGATTCGACGCGGACCTCGGCCCGAAGGTCGACGCGATCCGCAAGTTCGGCGACGAGATCATCGCGAAAATCGAGGAGTGACATGGGAGTCGAGGTCTGCTGGGACCCCGCGGCGAAGCAGCCGCCCGCGCGGGAAGCGGCGTTCAAGTCGATGACGGCGGCGACCGCGGGGGACAAGGACGGCTGGCTCGCGCTGTTCGCCCCGGACGCGGTCGTCGAGGACCCGGTCGGCCCGTCGATGTTCGACGAGGAGGGCAAGGGCCACCACGGCCGCGACGGTCTTTCCGCCTTCTGGGACAAGACGATCGGGAACGTCGAGAAGTTCGAGTTCGTGATCCGCGATTCGCACGCGGCGGGCTCGGAGGTCGCGAACGTCGGCACCATCACGACGTACCTGCCCGGCGGCTACCGCGTCGACACCGACGGGGTGTTCGTGTACCGGGTGAACGAGGACGGGCTGGTCGTTTCGATGCGTGCGTTCTGGGAGACGGAGCGGGCGATGGCGACCGCGCGGCAGGTTTGACGTCAGGTCCGGTCTGCTTCGACGAAGTCGAGAACGTGCGTGGTGACGAGTTCGGGTTGCTGAAGCGTTAGCGCGTGCGTTGTTCTCGGTACGATTTCCGTGCGGATACGGGGATTCAGCTTCGCGACCCGGGCGGCGACTTCGCGCGCGCGGTGGATGTGGCTGCGCGCGCCGAGGACCAACTGGACGGGGACGTCGATCGCGCGGAGTTCGTCGTCGGCGAAGACGCGCTGCGGCGGCAGCTGTGCTTTGTACTTGAAGGTGGCGAACAGCAGGGGCCGCAGGGTGCGCCGCACGGCCGGGTCGCCGTCGATGATCCGGCGCTGGATCGCGGCGGGCAGCAGCCAGGGGAAGATCTCTTTCATGCTCCAAAGGATGAATTTCGGGACGCTGAGCTCCGCGAATCCGGCCGGTTCCAGCCCGATGACGCCCGCGATCCGGTCGGTGGAACGGGTCGCGAGGTTGAGCGCCAGGTAGCCGCCGCGCGAAACCCCGGCCAGGTACGCCTTCTCCTGGTCGAGGGCGGCGAGGACTTCGGAAAGCCATTCGGCGAGGTCGTCGTCGGTGCTCGCGGGCTCGGTCTCGACCGAGTGGCCCGGTTCGCCGATCGAATCGACGGCGTAGACCGGGTGCCGGGCGGCGAGTTCGGCGAGGTGCGGGTACCAGGACAGCGACGAGCCCATGATGCCGTGCAGCAACACGATCGGCGTGCCGTGTCCGGGGCCGCTGCGCCGGACGCGCGTGGGGCCGAACTTCGTGGGAATGTCCAGTTCCTCGGCCGGAACCGGCCACTTTCGCAGGACTTCCGCGTAGACGGCGAAGTAGCGTTCTTGTGCTTTGCGGTCGGTGAAAGCTCCCGGCATCGTCCCTCCCCGAGACAGGTGCGCTTCCACTGTAGCAGCCCGGCGAGCGGCCCGGTCAGGAATTGTCCAGGCGCAGCAAGGTGTTCAGCAGGCTTCCGCCCGGCAGCCCCTCGTCGCCGAAGATCCGGTGCTGCACCTCGATCACGAGCGGCATCGCGGCGCGCAGGGCGGCTCCGCCGGAGTCGGTGACCTCGACGCGTTTGGCGCGCACGTCGTCGGCACTGCGGGCGCGGGCGACGAATCCCTTGCGCTCCAGCGTTTTGAGGATCTGCGACACTTGCATCGGATGGATGTCGCCGGACGTCGCGAGACCGGATTGGGTCACCGGGCCGCCGGTGCGGTTCAGCCAGCCGGCGAGCGCGAGCGTCTGGAACTGCAGGTGCGTCAGGTCGAGCGGGGCGAGGGCCTGGTCGACCTCGCGGACGTAGCGGTGCACGACGCGCCACATCACGAACCCCACCGCGTTCTCGGGGGCGCCGAGCGAGGCGGTGGCGAAGAGTTCGGCGAGTGCGTCCTTGTCCATCGGGAGGCATCGTAGCGGTTGCCCGCAGATAGTAAACGCGTTTAGTATTAGAAGGGACGGAGAGGGGCATGTGATGACTGACCTGCGGCTGGACGTCGGCCTGTACCGCTACGACAACACCCGCCCGCTGTTCGACGGCCGGGTCCGCTTCGAAGGCGTCGAGGCGACCCTGCACACCGCCGACGTCGTCTCGGACCTGTTCGAGCGGATGGTGCGGGGCAGGGAGTTCGCTGTCGCCGAGCTCGGGCTCACGTTCTACCTGCGCACCCTTGACCTGCCGGATCCGCCGTTCGTCGCCCTGCCGGTGTTCCCGAACCGGCAGTTCCGGCATTCGGCGATCTACGTCAACGCCCGCAGCGGGATCCGGGCGCCGCGCGACTTGATCGGCAAGACGATCGGCGAGTTCGCGACTTACGGGCACGACGCGGGCGTGGTCGCGAAAGGCGTGCTGTCGGACGAATACGGCGTGCGGCCGGAGCAAAGCCGGTGGGTGATCGGCGGATTCGACTGGCCGATGGAGTGGTTCGATTTCGTTCCGCGCCTGCATCCCGCGGAAGTGGAGGCGCGGCAGGCCCCGGCGGGGAAAGCACTCGGGCCGATGCTGGAAAGCGGGGAGATCGACGCGTTGATCACCGCGGATCCGCCGCGCGGGATCCGGGAGGATTCGCCCGAGGTGGCGCAGTTGTTCCCGGATTACGTGCAGGTGGAGCGCGAGTATTACCGGCGCACCGGGATCCGGCCGATCATGCACACAGTGGTGGTCCGGCGGGAGCTGCTGGCGGAGCAGCCTGGGTTGGCGGAGCGGCTGTATCGGGGGTTCGTCGAGGCGAAGGAAGTCGCGATGGCGGATTACCGGCGTGGCCGCGTCGTCAATCACATGGGCGACGCCGGGATGGTGCCGTGGTTCAGTGCGCTGTACGACGAGAACCGCCGGTTGTTCGGGGAGGATTGGTGGCCGTACGGGATTGAGCGGAACCGGTTGTCGCTGGAAGCGTTCTTGCGGTGGCATTTCGAGCAGGGATTGTCGAAGAGGCCGATGAAGGCGGAAGATCTTTTCGTGCCGGAATTGCTGGGCACTTAGCCGTTCCGCTGGCATGCTTCCTGACTGTGGCGGACGAATGGTTCGAGTACGGCGGGGACCTCGGCGAGACCGAACGCCGCTTTGTCGAGGCGCTGCGGATTCGCGCGGCTCAGTGGCGCGCAAGTCCGCTCGACAGCCGAGCGGACCCGCCCGGCGCGGAGCTTCCGCTGGTAGCTTCCCTGGACCTGTCCGATCCCGTCGCCGGATGCGTTCTCTTGACCCTCGGGGTGCATCTGGACGGCCGGACTCTGCGCGGCGACCAGGTGCACGACCAGTTGTTCACGCTCCCGGACGAGCCCACCGGCCTCGCGTTCGCGGCGACCGGCGATCCGGAAGAACTGGCGGCCCGGGCGGCGGACTGGTTCGAGGCCGTTCTGCGGCGCCCGGTCGTGCGTTGCGAATGGACGCTCACGCGGTGCGTCTATCTGTTCGCGGACACCGGGGAGATCGTCGGGGCGGGGGCAGGTTCTGTTCGCCTGGCCAGCTTGACCGGGTGGCCGCCACCGGCCGCCTCGACGGCGGGCGCTGGGTCGACGCCCGGGGATTCCGGCAGCCGGACGTCGTAGTTCGGGTCAGGTGAGCTTGGCGGCGCGGCGTTCCGCGGTCAGCAGGTCGAGCAGTCCGGGGAGGCGGCGGTCGATCTCGGCCCGGCGCAACCGGATTCCCTTGCGGTTGCCGTAGTTGATCTCGTGGATCAGCCCGGCCTCGCGCAGCACCCGGAAGTGGTGCGTCTGCGTCTGCTTGGACACCGGGAGATCGAACGAGTTGCAGGTGCGCTCGCTGTCGCCCTCGTCCGCCGCCAGTTCGGCGATCACGGTGCGGCGGTGCTCGTCGGCGAGCGCGCGGAACACCGTGCCCAGGTCGGCGTCTCCGGCCGGATGTGACTCGCTCATCGCCTCACCTCTTTCAGGTACGTCTTGCATCGTACCTGAAGGGCGTGTTTGACTTGCAGGTACGACGAGTGACGTACCTGAGAACCCGCGCCCGGGCTTCGAAGCCTGCTCGCGGCGCTCGTCGCTTCCCTCTTCGGAAAGGTTGCGGCTATGGCGCCTTCGCGCGTCCTGATCCACGGTGCCGGTATCGCCGGTCCGGCTCTCGCGTATTGGCTGGCCCGGCACGGGTATCGGCCGACGGTCGTCGAGCAGGCCAAAGAGTTGCGGTCCGGAGGGAGCGCCGTCGTCGTCAAGGAGCCGGCGTTGACCTTCGCGAGGAGCATGGGCATCCTCCCGCGGTTGCGCGAGGTCGCTACCGGGGCGAGCGCCCTTTCGCTGCTCGGTCCGGACGGGCGGCAGCTTCTCCGGGTCCCGACGGCTTCTCCGCAGTCGATCGAGGTAACCCGGGCTGACCTGTCCGCGGTGCTGCACCGGGCAGCGCGGGACGACGCGGAGTTCCTCTTCGCCGAAACGATCACCAGCCTCCGGCAGGACCGGTCGGGCGTCGAGGTCACCTTCCGCCGGTCGCCGCCGCGCCGTTTCGACCTGGTCGTCGGCACGGACGGCATCCATTCCCCGGTACGCCGCATGGTTTTCGGCCCTGCGGAGCAGTTCACGACCAGCCTGGGCCTGTACAGCGCGACGGTGCCGGTGGAGCCCAGTGCCCTCGACGACCCGGAGACGGCGGTGATGTTCACTGCGCCCGGCCGGATGCTCACCCTCCATCCGTCCCAGGGAAAACCGCTCGCGATGTTCACCTTCCGCAGCGGGCGAGTGCCCGGCTACGACCGTCACGACATCGCGCTGCACAAGCGCATGGTGGCCGAGGCGTACGCGGGAATCGGCTGGCGAAGCCCCGAACTGGTCGAGGCGTACCAGAAGCACCCCACACCGTTCTTCGATCCGCTCGCCAACGTGCGGATGGACCAGTGGTGGCGCGGCCGCGTGGCGTTGCTCGGCGACGCGGCGTCCGCGGTAGCGCTGCTCGGCGACGGGTCGAGCATGGCGATGGCAGGCGCGCACACGCTGGCCGAAGCGCTCGCAGCGCATCCTGGCGATCATGCGCGAGCTTTTCAGGTCTACGAGGCGAAACAACGGCGGCAGGTGGATCCGAGGCGTCGGCGTGTCAGCCTCGTCGCCACGCTGCTTGTTCCGCGAACTCGGTACGGGCTGGCGCTGCGCAATACCGTCGGCCGAGCTGTTGGCCTCGCCACTCGGAACACCTTGCCTGCCAAGGAGAACAGCCTGGTCTGAGCGGCTGAGGCCGCTGTCAGCCGAGCCCTAGTTCCTCGCGCAGGCCTTCGAGTGCGATGACGTCGTCCTCGTTCCCGGTGTGCGGCGCGGAAAACCAGTCCGCGTACTCGCGCAGTTCGGAGAGCCGCCAGTCGAGGGCGAACAGTTCGGTCATTTCCGGGTCCAGGCCCGGGGTGCCGGGCAGGTCGGCGTAATCGCGTTCGCGCGGGGCGACGGCGAGGGTTTCCCAGTCGACCAGGCGCAGGCCGTCGGGCGTGACGACCTGGTTGTCGTTGTGGGGTTCGCCGTGGGTCGGGACCCAGGAGCCGCGCCGGGAGGCGGCTAGCGCGGCCAGCTCGAGGTAGCGGTCGTTCCAGCGTTTGATCGCGTCGCCGCGGGAAGCGAGGGCGGTGCGGGCATCTTCGGCCAGCGGGCCGGATGTCCATGGCACGGCGGTGCGGGCGCGCAGCTCGTCGGCGAAGCCGGGGCCGGCCTGCGGTGCCCACTCGCGCAGTCCGGCGGGCGGCGGGGTGCGGTGCAGGGCGTCGAGCGCGGCGAGGATTGCCGGTTTGTCGACTTCGTCTTCCGCGGGGCTGCGGCCGTCCAGCATCGGGGTGACGCTGAGCGCGCCGACTCCGGTGCCGACGGTGAACCGGCCGGAACGTGTCGGCACCGGGGCGCAGACGAACGCCAGCCCGGCGGCGGCCAGTTCGGCGGTGCTCGCGTAAGTGCTTTCCAGCGACGCCGCGGTGTGCCGGGGTTCGAGCTGGTCCAGCGTGACGAACAGGGAGCCGGCGCGCCAGTGGTGCGCGCCGAAACCCCAAGGCAGGTAAGCGATCTCGGAGACGGGCTGCCAATGCTCGGCGAGTGCGCGGATGATGGTGTCGTCGGTGAGGGAAGAGGGGCGAGATCGCACAAAACGGATACTAGGCAGAGCTTCGTGGCGGGAGCAACGGAGTTTCTAGAACAGCTCGGTCCGGTAGTTTTCCTCGACCACGTCGTAGAGGCCGCCGTTGACGAGATCGCCGAGGCTGTTGTTGATTTTCTGCGCCTGTTCGGCGATGGAGAGCGTGTAGAAATCGCCGCCGAGGGTCGCCGCTTCGGCGAGCCCGCGCGTGTCGCCCTCCCACAGTTTCGCCCGGATGACGGCTTTTCCGCATTGCCCGAACACTTCGCGCACCCGGACGACCGTCGCGAGCACCGCGGGTTTGCTGTCCGCACTGAGCATGCCCAGCAGTTCCGGGTCGTCGGTGACGAAGGCGTCGCCGTTGACCCGGATCACCTCGCGCAGGCCGGGCACGAAGAAGACGAGCCCGATCGACGAAGTCGCGGTGACGTTTTCGAAGGTGTCGGCGAGTTTGTTGCCGGGCCGGTCGGGGATGGCGAGCGTCCACGGGTCGAGGATCCGCACCGAACCGGGCGGGTCGCCCTTCGGGCTGACGTCCATCAGGCCGTCCGCGCCGAAGGTGGCGGCGCAGAAGAACGGGCTGTGCGCGATGAACCGCATGGCGAACTCGCCGAGCCGCGGTTCCTTCTTCTCCGCGATGAACTGGTCCGGGAACCCGATGATCTCCCGGATGCGCGCCATGGTGATCGGGGTGTAGGCGTCGGCCGCGGTGGTCATGATCTCTCCCGTCACAGGTAGAGGACGAGGCGTGGGGTGCGGGCGCGGGACACGCAGACGAACATCCGGTCGCCCGCCGCTTGTTCGCTCGCGGAAAGGATGCCGTCGCGGTGGTCGGGGACGCCGTCGAGCACCTTGGTCTCGCACGAGCCGCAGATTCCGGACCGGCATGAGGTCGCCGGGCGGATGCCGGCCTTTTCGAGTGCGCTCACGATGCTTTCGCCGGCGCCGACGGACACGGTCTTCTTCGAGGCCGCGCATTCGACTTCGATCGGCTTGTTCTCCGCGGGGGCGGCCTGCGGGGCTTTGAAGCGTTCCAAGCGCAGTGCTTCGGCGGGCCAGTTCTCCGCTGCGGTGTCCAAATCGGACAGCAGGGAAGCCGGGCCGCAGGCGTAGACCTTCGCGCCCGCTTCGACGGGCTTTTCCAATGCGGACAACGAAATCCGGCCGATGGTGTCCGACGGGTGGCAGTGCACGCGCTCGCCGTAGCCGCGGAGTTCGCCGAGGAACGGCATCGACGTGCTGGTGCGGCCGCCGAAGTACAGCTGCCAGTCGGCTCCCTGGGAGGCCGCGACGCGGACCATCGGAAGGATCGGGGTGATGCCGATGCCGCCCGCCACGAAGACGTACGACTGGGCGGGGTGGAAACCGAAATTGTTCCGCGGGCCTTTGATCGCGAGACGCTGGCCGGGGCGGAGAAACGCGTGCACGTATTCCGAACCGCCGCGGCTCGCGCGTTCCCGGCGGACGCCGATCCGGTAGTACGAGCGTTCGCCGGGCGGACCGCAGAGCGAGTACTGCCGCTCGACGCCGTTCGGCAGCACGAGATCGATGTGCGCGCCGGGCTCCCAGCTCGGCAGCGGTTTCCCGGCGGTGGCCGCCAGGTCGAGCGAGACGACGCCGTCGGCTTCCCAGCGCAGCTGCCGGACGAAGACGTCCAGCTGCCCGGCGGTTCCGGCATTCGGGGGCATCGGCTTCCCTTCCTTTGTTAACGTTGTTACTTGCCGCCTCGGCGAGAGTATTGGTAACATCGTTAACATGTCAACCGGCACGAAACGGGCGGGAATCGCGGCGACGCGCGCCGAGCGGGCGGTGGCCGAGGCGCTGGACCTGGTCGACGCGGGCGGGCTGGAGGCGCTCACCATGCGCCAGCTGGCCGACCGGATGGGGCTGCACCTGCCCGCGATCTACCGCCTGTTCGACGGCAAGGACGCGCTGATCGACGAGATGGCCGAGGCGATCCTCGCCGGCGCGGTCGCGAAGCTGCCCGCGGAGGACGGCGATTGGAAGGGCCGCGTGCGGAGCATGGCCGCCGGATTGCGCACGGCGCTGCTCGCGCACCGGGACGGGGCGCGGATCGTCGGCGGGAACTACGCGGCGAAGCGCAGCAATCTGACCTTTGTGGACAGTCTGCTCGGGGGTCTGCTGGCGTCCGGGTTGCCGCGGAAGCGGGCGATCTGGGCGACGAGCGCGGTTTTTTGCTACGTGCTCGGCGAAACGCTCGAGGAGCAGGGCGCGACCGGGGACGAGGTCGAGGTGCTGAAGGGCGTGCTGGGGGCGCGGAAGTACGTGCACCTGGAGGCGGGGCCGGTGGAGTCCATGCTCGATTTCGAGGAGCGGTTCCAGTTCGGGCTGGAGTTGCTGCTCGCCGGGATCGACGCTTGGGCTGGGCGGCCTCAGTCCAGAGCGCGGATTCCGTCCAGGAGGTAGGCGGTGCGGCGGTCGTAGGCGTCCCGGGCGGGCAGTTCCCCGTGTTTGAGGGCGAGGGCGTTGTCGACGACGAGCGCATGGAGGTCGTCTGCCGTGAACTCGGGCCGCACCACGCCCGCGGTCCGCGCTGCCGCGACGAGTTCTTCGTTGGCTTCGCCGCCGACGCGGCAGATCTCCATGAGCTGCGGCGAATCCGGATAGATCTGCAGCAGGACGTCGTTGACGGCGGGTTGGCGGTACTGGAGGTCGCGCAGCGCGGCGAGGTAGTACGCGACCTGCTCGCCGACGTCGTCGATGGTCCGCATGCGGTCGATGACGGCGAACAGTTCCGTCGCGACGACCTCTTCGATCACGGCCTCGATGAGTCCGATCCGGCCGCCGAACCGGTTGAAGATCGTGGCCTTGCTGACCCCCGCCGCTCGCGCGACCTCCTCCAGCGGAACCGTCAGGCCGCGGCCCTGGAAGGCGCCGATCGCGGCGGAGCGGATCTGCTCGGAATTGCGCCTGGCGTCGGCGCGCAGCCGGGATTCCGGAGACACCGTGCTCCTCTCGCCGTCGTCCCGCGACCTAAGTTGACTAGCTTGGTCAGCTTACCTAAAGTCGAGCGGAGGAGAAGTTGACCAGTGGGGTCAACTTATGACTCGGGCAGGGAAGAGATGATCGTTGTCACCGGCGCGACCGGAGGGCTGGGCGGCGCCGTCGTCGAGCACCTCCTCCAGCGCCTGCCGGCCGGCCAGATCGGCGTCAGCGTCCGCGATACCGCCAAGGCGCGGCATTTCGCCGACCTCGGCGTGCGCGTGCGGCGCGGTTCCTACGAGGATCCGGCCGCGCTGCGCGACTCCTTCGCCGGCGCCGAGCAGGTCCTGCTGATCTCCGGGAACGACCCGGCTGCCGACCTGGTCAGCCTGCACCGCAGCGCGATCGACGCGGCTGTCGCGGCCGGCGTCCGGCGGATCGTCTACACGAGCCAGCACGGCGCTGCTCCGGGCAACCCGTACCGGCCGTCGGATTTCCATCTCGCCACCGAGGCGATTCTCGCCGGCTCCGGGGTTGCTTGGACCGCACTGCGCAACGGTGCTTACGGCTCGCTTGACCAGGTGCTCGGCCCGTGGCAGCGGACCGGCGAGATCGCGCAGCCGGAAGACGGGCCCGTTCCGTACACCGACCGTGCCGACATCGCCGAGGCCACTGCGGTCGTCCTGGCCGGCGCCCGGGCGGTCGACGGTCCCGTCGCGCTCGCCGCTCCGGCCGCGGTCGCTTTCGACGATCTTGCCGAGATCGCTTCGAGTCTCACGGGCCGGAGCGTCAAACGGCTTGTCGTCGATGACGAACAGTGGGTTGCCGACCAGGTCGCGACCGGCTGGCCGGAGCAGGCGGCCCGGCTGATGCTGAGCTGGTACCAGGCCGCCCGGGCCGGTTATTTCGCCGAATCCAGTACCTTGCTGGCCGAACTTCTCGGGCGCGAGCCGCGCACGGTCGCCGACCGGCTTGCCGCGGCGATCAGCGCTGTGGGCTGATTCCCGCCACCGCGATCCGGAACAGCCGACTGGCTTCGGCGGCTGGTTCCGGATGGCGTTCGGTCGTCAGGGTGACGCCGACGATCAACGCGATCAGGTCGCCGACCGTCACCTCCGGCGAAACGGCCCCGTCGCGAGCGGCTCGGGCCACTAGCGGCGCCGCGGATTCCTCCAGGGTTGTCGAGCAGGAGTTGCCGTGCGCCGGATCCGGCACGTCGTACGCCAGAGCCGCCGCGAGACCGCGCGCGGTTACGCAGTAGCTGACCACGTCGTCCAGCCATTCCAGGAGCGCGGCGCGGCTGTCGGCTTCGCCGGCTAGTTCCTGGGCGCGCGCGGCCAGCAGCGCGATCCGTTCCCGCGAAACGGCTTCGAGCAGGGCGTGCCGCGTGGGGAAGTGCCGTCGCACGGTCGCGGAGCCGACTCCGGCGGTGCGCGCGATCTGTTCCAGCGACGCGTTCGCGCCGTGCGCGGCGACCTCCGCCTCGGCCACTTCGAGGATCCGTGCGTAGTTGCGTCGCGCGTCCGCGCGCTGCTGGCCGGGCATGGCGTGACCTCCGGGTTTGCTAAGTGGCGGGCCCCGCCGTATCGTAGCGGACACGAAACGGCGGGCCCCGCCACTTATCGTTCCCAGGGAGAATCATGGATGAGGAAGCACCGGTACTGGTGGTCGGCGCGACGGGACGGCAGGGCGGCGCGACGGCGCGCGAACTGCTGGCGGCAGGCGTTCCCGTCCGGGCGCTGGTCCGGGATCCGGCGTCGGACCGGGCGAAGGCGGTCGAGGCGGCGGGTGCCGAGCTCGTCGCCGGGGATTTGCTGGAGAAGAACGGGCTGGCTCGGGCGGTGAAGGGCGCGCGGGCGGTGTTCAGCGTGCAGATGCCGGACATGAGCGGGCCGGAGCCGGATTTCGCCGGGGAGGTGACCCAGGCGGTGAACCTCATCGAGGCGGCGAAAGACGCGGGCGTGCCGCAGTTCGTGCATACCTCGGTGAGCGGGGCGGGGTCGCCGGAACTGGCCGAGGAGCGCTGGGCGTTCCTGGCTCCGTCGATGGAGGCCAAGGCGGCGATCCAGGATCGGCTCCGGGCGGCGGAATTCCCGCGGTGGACGTTGCTCAAGCCGGGGTTCTTCATGGAGAACTTCCTGCCGGCCACGCAGTACGTGTTCCCGCGCGGCATCGAGGGCGGGCTGGTGACGATCCTGCGTCCGGAAACCCGGCTGTCGCTGGCCGCGACGCGCGACATCGGCCGGGCGGCCGCGGCGGCGATCGCGGAGCCGGAGCGGTTCCACCGGGTCGAACTGGAACTGGCGAGCGACTACCGGTCGATGGCGGAGATCGCGCCGATTCTGTCGCGCGTGCTGGGCGTGCCGTTGCCGGTGCCGGACATGACCGTCGAGGAGGCGCTTGCCGCGGGCATGCCGCCGATGGGCTTTTCGCACAAGATGCTGAACGAACTCGGACAACCGGCGCGGCCCGAGTTCGCGCGGGAGCTCGGGATTCCGCTGACCTCCTTCGAGGAATGGGCTGAGACGGCTATGCGGGCCTGAAAGCTTGGTGCAGCAAGGTTTCCAGGTCGCGGCGGTGCACTGGACGAGGGCTGGCGCAGGGCTCGGCCAGCACCTCGTCGGCGACCGCGGCCAGGCCGGTTTCCTTGACGCCCGACGCGGCGAGGGTGGCCGGCGCGCCGGTGTTGGCGGCCCGGAACTGCTCCAGGCCGGCGGTGTGCGGCACGGAGAACCGCGGGAGAGCCGCCATCCGCGCACTGTCTTTCCGGTCCCTGACAAGCCGGGATCGTTGCTCCGTTCGTGCCAGCCGGTTGCTGCGGGCGCGCGCTGCCGGCAGTTCTGCCCTGGTGCGAAGCGGCCGACTTGCCGATTCCGCGTCGTCCAGGGGCGAGTGTTTGTTACCTTCTGGGCTCCGTAGCCGCGGCCGCCCGGCCAGTGAGGAGCACTTCGATGCCCGCTGTCCCGCCGTCCACGGGCAAACGCGACGGCAGGGCCAGGGCGCCGCGCGATCCGGACGCCACCCGGCGGGCCCTCGTCGAGGCCGCGCTCAAGCTGTTCGAAAAGGACGGGTTCCACGCCACTTCGGTGCAGAAAATCGTCGACACCGCGAAGCTCACCAAAGGCGCGTTCTACTACCACTTCGAGACCAAAGAGGACGTGCTGCACGAAATCCACGACCAGTTCATGGATTTCCAGCTGCGGCGGATCCGCGAGGTGCTCGCCGAGGGCGGCGCGCCGGAGCGGGTGCTCCGCAGGGTGATGACCGAGGTGCTGGTCGAGCCGATCGGCATCTACCGGGCCGAGATCTCGATTTTCCAGCAGGAGCGCCGGTTCCTTTCCAGCACGACGTTCGCCTCGATCGAGCGCAAGCGCGACGAGTTCGAAGCCCTGGTCACGCAGGTGGTCGAGCGCGGAATCGAAAGCGGTGCGTTCAAACCGGTCGCGACGGCGCGGGTGCTGGCGTTCGCGGTGATCGGCGTGGCCGCGTGGGCGCACACCTGGCTCGATCCGCGCGGCGAGATGACGCCCCGGCAGATCGGCGACGCGTTCGGCGAGATCGTGGTGGCCGGTCTGCGCACCGGGTCGCTGGCGGAGAACCGGGCCTGAACTCCCGGACGCCGTTCTGGCACGGCGGGCTGCTTTCCCGGTAGAAAAGAAAGATCATCGGGGAGGGAGCACCCAGTGAAGGTCCTTCTGCGCAAATTTGTCCCCATCGCGGCGGCCGCGGTCATGGCGGTCACGCTGGCGCAGCCCGCGGCGGCGAGTCCGGCCGGCCCGGCGTCGCCGCCGGAGTGGCGGGTCGCCGACGGCCGGCTGGTCTGGACCGCGCCGAAACCGCTGTTCGGCGACGGTGCGGTGGAGTTCTGGTCCGGCGGCAAGCTGCTCGGCCGTGCCCAGCCACGGGCTGATCTGCGGACGTTCTCGCTGCCGGCCGGCGGGATCCGCGATCTGCGCGGGCTGGAGGCGCGCGTCGGCGGCCGTTCGCTGACCGAGCCGCCTCGCGCGACGGCGAAGCAACCGGCTGCGGCGCCGCTGCCGGAGTTGCCCGCTAATGCGGTGGATCCCGGTAAACCCGGGCAGTTCTCGACGGTCAAGGGCGAGTACTCGCTCGACCCGGTGCGGCTGCCGGGACTGGACGGGCCGATCGAGATGCAGGGCGTGGTCGTCGCGCCGAAGCACGCGCCGGGCAACCGGCCGCTGGTGGTGTTCCTGCACGGCCGGCATCAGCCGTGTTACAACCCGGCTGATCCGCGCGACTACTCGACGGCCTGGCCGTGCAAGACCGGGATGCTGCCGATCCCGAGCTACCGCGGCTACCTGCAGACCCAGGAACTGCTGGCGTCGCAGGGATTCCTGACAGTGTCCATTTCGGCCAACGCGATCAACGCGCTCGACCACGCGGCGGAGGACGGCGGCGCGCAGGCCCGGTCGTCGCTGGTCCGGCTGCACCTCGCGCACTGGGCGGACTGGTCCGGCAGCGCCCGCGCGACCGCCCCGCAGATAGTCCGGGACGCTCCGGCCGCGGACCTGTCGAATGTCTTGCTGGTCGGGCATTCCCGCGGCGGCGAGGGCGTGAACCGCGCGGCGACGGACAGTTTGTACCCGCCGCCGGGCGACACCGGGTTCTCCGGGCCGGTCCGCTGGAAGATCCGCGGCGACGTGCTCATCGCGCCGACCGTGTTCGGGCTCAACCCGGTGCCGGACGTCCCGTCGGTCACCTTCCTGCCTTCGTGCGACGGCGACGTCTCGGACCTCCAAGGGCAGCAATACATCGACGGGGCGCGCGGCGTCAGCCGGGACACGGCCTTGCACAGCGCGCTTTATGTCTCGGGCGCGAACCACAATTACTTCAATGCCGAATGGACTCCGGGCGTCGCGGTGGCCCCGGCAAATGACGATTTCTCCTCCCGCGAGCCGGATCCGAACTGCTCGCCCGGCGTGCCCGCGCGGCTGACGGACGCGCAGCAGCGGGCGGTCGGCGCCACCTATGTCGCCGCGGCGGCGCAGCTGTTCCAGAAGCACGATCTGCGCATGGAGCCGCTGCTGGACGGTTCCGGCGTGCGCGCCCCGTCCGCCGATCCGGCCCGCGTGCTGTCGCACGCCCTCGGCGGCGCGCGGACGCCAGTGCTGGTCCCGGATTCGTCGACCAAGGTCGCCGGCAGCGCGGACGTCTGCCAGCAGGTCGGCCCGGATCAGCGGTGCCTCGTCAGCTCGGGCGCCTCCAAATCGCCGCATTTCGTCGGGCTGGAAGACGCGCCCGACCCGACCCGCACCGCGGTGCATGTGCGCTCGGCGGGTGCTCCGGCGCAGATCCAGTTGCCCCGCCCGGTTTCCTCCGGCGGCGCGCGGGCGCTGGCGATGCGGGTCATCGCGCCGGAGAACGCCCCGGCCGCCTCGTTCGACGTCGCGGTCGCCGATTCCCGGGGCGTGCGCACGAAACTGGGCTCGTTCACGGTGGCCGGCCTGGCCGGGACCGAACGGACGAGGTCGTTCTGGGGACAGGAAGTCCGGGTCCCGCTGCCGCCGCACCAGGAGGTGGCGAGCCTGGAGCTGACGCCGCGGACCTCGGGCAGCGAAGCGTGGCTGCTGGACGTGTACGCGTGGCGGCCCGGCCTGCCTGATCCGGCCCCGGCTCCGCTGACGCGGGTCGATCTCGGCGCCCTGACGGTCAAGGAAGGCGATTCCGGGTCGAAGACGTACCAGATCCCGGTCACGGTGACCGGCGACGGCGGCGGTTCGCTGCGCGTCTTCCGGCCGGAGACGGTCTCGCCGATGCCGGTGAAGTGGACGTACCAGGCGGTCACGCTCGCGCCGGGCCAGCACACGCTCGACCTGCCCGCGACGGTCGTCGGGAACACCCGGTGGAGCTGGCCGTACCGGATCCTGGCCGACGTGAAGGCCACCCGCGGCACGGTGGTCGGGTCGGCGCAGGGCTCGCTGAACGTCGAGAACGACGACCCGGCCCCGAAGATCAGCGTCGGGAAGTCAGACGTGACAGCGGTCGAGGGCACCGCGCTGACGTGGCCGGTCCGGCTGTCCACAGCGGCCGATGCGGACCTCAGTGTGCTCGGGGAGGTGCGGCCGCCGAAGAACGGTCCGGAACTGATGACGTCCGATGTCGATCCGGAGTGGCTGATCGAGCACGGCGTCGATCCGGAAAAGAAGCAGCCGTTGTCAGGGGCCCGGCTGACGGTGGTGGTGCGGATTCCGGCGGGAAAGACCAGCGGCGAGCTGACGATCCCGACCGTGCGGCACGACGGTGCGGATCCGGCGAAGCAGGTGCTGCTGCATCTGACGGGCGAGCCGAAGGAGTCCGGACCGGATGTGGACGTCACGGGGACGGTGACTGACGCGGGCTGACGTCAATCCTCCTGGCCTGGGGGCCAGGAGGATTTTCCTTCCGTGTCGGCCGGTTTCGCGGAAACCGTGGCGCAAGCAGAACGCGTGCGCTCGGGTGTTGACCGTGAGCACCTCGAGCACGAGCGGCTGTCCCCGTTCCGCCGCGACGCCGATCAGCCAGCGGATCAGCCGCCCGCCGATTCCGCGGCTTTGGTACCGCGGGTCGAGTTCGATCCGGCCGAGACAGACCTCAGCCGACCGGTACTCGACCACGAGCAGACCGGCGTCCGCTCCGTCGGCCGTGATCACCTGCCATCGGCCGGGGACGAAGGCACGGTCGTGGTACCCACGCTGGATTTCGTCGTCCCAGCCCCAGATCGCGGCGACATGCTCGCCCAACGCGGCCCGGTGCACCTGGAAACAGAAGTCGCTGTCCGCGGCCGTCGCGGGGCGCAGGTCGATTTCGCTCGGCATCCGCGCCTCCGATGCTGCGAGAGCGCTCAGGACAGCGCCGCTACAGCTCCTGCTTCCGCACCCTCGGCAAAATCCGCAGCATGGCCGTTCCCGCTGCCAGCAAAGCGAATCCCGCCAGCAGCAGCCACAGGACGTTCACTCCGGTGAACGCCAGTCCGCCGGTCACTCCCGCGGCCGAGGCCGCGCCGATTTTCTGGTACATGGGGTTCTCTCTTCCGAGTGCGGGTGTTCACCAGTTCTTGCGGGTGCGCAGGAGTGCGTCCGCGTATGCCTTGAGATGGCAGGCTTGCAGGAAATAGTCGAGCACCAGCTCGTACATCGACGTGGCGAGCAGCATCTGGCGCCAGCCGCGGTAGCGCACGGTCACGGCTCGCTCCACCACGAAAATCGCCGAGATGCCGAGCCACCACGGGTTGAGGTGCAGGCCGCCGTGGCAGAGGGCGATCGCGAGGGCGGTCAGGTAGATGCCGCTGACCAGTACGCCCGCGATGGTCATCAGCTGCCTGCCCCAGTACCGCCACGTGACGCGGGTCAGTCCGTATTGGACACAGTTCTCGACCGCGCCGCGCTTCCACCGCAGGCGCTGTGTCCACAGTGCACTCCAGCTCGTCATGACCTCGGTTTCCAGTGTGCAGGCACTGGGTGAGATCACCCGGTGGCCGAGGTGCAGCAGGGCGAAAGTGAGTTCGTTGTCCTCGGTGAGCACGGTGGTGTCGTAGATCCCGCCGTGACCGTCGCCCGCGGGCAGGCGTTCGGCGAGCCGCGCGGCGGAGACTTCGCGGAGGGTACGGACGCGGAACATCGCCGCGGTTCCGGTCAGTACCAGGCATTTTCCGTGGAGCCGGTGCACGTCGCGGGCGTAGCGGGCGTATTCGTTGCGCTGCAGGTGGCCGACGAAACCGCCGCCTGGGCCGCCGCGGAAGACTCCGCCTACGCCGCCGTATCCGTGGTCGAGGTGGTGCAGTGCGGTGCTGACGAAGTGCGGGTCCAAAGCGGAGTCCGCGTCTTGGACGAGGATTACGTCGTCCTCGTCCAGCCGTGGCAGCAGCCAGGCGAGCAGTTGGTTGAGGGCGCCGGCCTTCTTGTGCGTGTTGTTTGCGGACGGTCGGACTCGGGCTCCGGCGGACGAAGCCGCTGTGGCGGTGTTGTCGGTGCAGTTGTCGGTGACGACGAAGACCTCGTCAACGGTCCGGTCCTGCCCGCGCAGCGCGGCGACGGTATGCGCGATCTGGGCTTCTTCGTCGTGCGCGGGAATGACGGCGACGACGCGCACGCTGCCGGAACGGTGCCGTCCGGCTTGGGGTTCGGCGAGCGTGGGTGCGGACATGAGCGGGGTCCTCTGCGCGGAACTGCGACGTGGTGCGTCGCGCTTGACCCTTACTCTGCCGGCGGTCACGGAATGTTACGGGCACTGTCCGGAGGCCACCCGCGCGGGGGAGAAAAACCAGGGAAAGTACGGTGATGGCCCGAAAAACGCTGGCTACTATGCGTGCACGCTATGCGGACGGACGGTGCGTTCGAGGCGTCATCAGGCGGGTGATGAGCGGTGTCGAGCCGAGTCCGTGCAGGGCCACGCTGCCGAGGACGCAGACCACCGTCAGGGTCAAGACAAGGTCGCTTTCCGCTCCGGTGAGGCCGTTGATCGCGAGCAGGCCGAACACGACCGACGTCGTGCCGCGCGGGCCGAGCGCGCCGACGAGGAACCGGTCCCGGCGCGACATCCGGGTTCGGGTCAGCGACAGCATCACCGGGATGATCCGCAGGACGGTCAGCGCGAGCAGGCAGAACACGATCGGCTGCCACGGCACGCCGAAGGACACCATGACGACCGCCGCCCCGCCGACGACGAACCACATCGCCATCGTCAGGATTCCGGTGACCTCTTCGAGCAGTCGCAGGTCTTCCGAGGGGCGGGCGAAATGCTCCCGGGCGGGGCTGTGCGCGGTGCGGAGGTGCCGTGCGGCGAAAGCGCGGTAGACGTAGCGGAAGGCGATCCCGGAGACGAAACAGGCGACGAATCCGTTGCCGTCAATGGCGACTGTCGCCGCATAAGTCAGCAGTGGAGTCGTGAGGAGGGCGATGCGCCGTCCTTGCCCGGATGTCCAGCCGGCGCGGACGGCGAGGAACAGCAGCAAACCGATCGCCGTGCCGATGACAGCACCGGCGACAATGGCTTTGATCGCGAACGGCAAGGCGGTCGCGAGTGCTTTCCCGGCGGTATTCGCGGTGTTGTCGCTGCGCGCGAGGATGAGCGCGAACAGGAACAGCGGCGAGACCAATCCGTCGTTGTAGCCGCTTTCGACGTTCAGCACGCTGCGCACTTGCGGTGTCAGGGTTTTGTCCCGCACGACGCGTTCGGCGGCGGCGAAATCGCTCGGGATCACGATGCACGCGACGATCAGCAGCAACGGCCACGACAGTTCCGGGAAGAACGCCCAGCCCGCCAGCATGGCCAGCCCGAGGCTCAGCGGCAGCGCGAGGAACAGCACCCGCGCGACGAGGCTGGGCGCGTGTCCCCACAGCCGTCCGCCGCGGACCTCGGTGGCGTCGACGAAAAGCAGCATCGCGAGAATGAGTTCGGCGACGTGCTGGGCGATTTCCGTGTCGAAGAGGTCGAGCAGTTTTCCCGGATTCGCGAACGACGCGGTCGCGACCCCGCACAGCACCATCAGCACGGGCGCGGCGATGTTCCACCGGTCGAGCTGTTTGGCCGCGAGCGCGCGCAGCAGAACCGCGGTCGACAGGACCAGCAATGCGGGAATCATCGTTCGTCCGGCTCCACGGCTTTTGATCGCGCCCAGCCGTCTTCGGCCGCTGACGCTCCACAGTGTACCGGCGGAGCCGCGCCGGTCCCGGTATTCCGGGTGTACGTCACGTCCACCCGGAATCGGTCGATGGTTGGACGATTC
Source organism: Amycolatopsis sp. FU40 (assembly GCF_021903635.1). Classification (NCBI taxonomy): domain Bacteria; kingdom Bacillati; phylum Actinomycetota; class Actinomycetes; order Pseudonocardiales; family Pseudonocardiaceae; genus Amycolatopsis; species Amycolatopsis sp. FU40. The sequence goes on along the minus strand of NZ_CP091381.1, from coordinate 4,789,310 downwards.
GCTGGGGTCCGCTCCCTAGCGTCGAGGACGCGGGTGTTCCGGCCCGCCTGAATCCAGAAGAAGGCCGTGATGACCGACGCTCTCGTCATGGGCGGGATCCTGCTCGCTCTCGTTCTTTTCACCCAGGTGGGCCGCCATCGGCACAACCTGGTCATGGGCATCATGCCGTTCGTTTCGTGCACCGTCATCGGGGTCCTGTACTTCACCGGCGGCATCTCGCTCACCGCGCCGAACCTGGTGGCCGGCCTGGCCGGGGCCGTCGTCGGGGCGATCGCCGGGGCGGGGCTGATCGCGACCACCCGGGTGGAGCGCAGTCCGGGCACCGGGCGCGTGCAGACCTGGGCTGGCTGGCCGTACCTGCTGATCTGGCTCGCCGTGCTGGTCGGGCGGCTGGTGTTCGTGTGGGCGGTGGAGAACGTGCGCTCGTTCGCGGTGCAGGTCGGCGAATTCCTGGTCAGCACGCATCTGGACGAGGACGGGGTGGGCTTGTTCTTCGTGTTGATGGCGCTGGCGATGGTCGCGGTGCGGGCGGGCGGGGTGCTGTGGCGATCCCGGCGGCTCGAACCCGTCCGTGACGGGCAGCCGGTGCGGGCCTGACTACGCTGAGCAGCGAAGACGCCCAAGGGGAGGGAATGCGATGACTCGGCTGCCGCTGGTCCTGATGCGGCTGCTGACGCCGGCGGCCTTCGTCGCGATTCTCGTCACCGCGCAGCCCGCGGCGGAGTGGGAGCGGGTGCCGCTGGCCGCTTCCGCCGCGAGCGGCCTGGCGTTCGGGGCGCTGGACCTCCGCTGGCCGCGGGCGGCGGGCGTGCTGCTCTCGCTGGCCGCGCTGTTCGGCGCGGTCGTGGCGGTCGCGGACCCGAGCCTCACCGGACCGTCGCTGGTCTGCCTGTCCTTGCTCGTGTTGTCCTCGCTGGCGGCGATCACCCCGGCGGAGATCATCACCGTGGCTGCGGTCGTGGGGGTCGCGGCAACCGCCGGCGGATACCTCGCCGGGCAGCCGGGCGGGCTCGTGGCGGGGAACGCGCTCGCGGTGTCGGTCGTGGTGCTGCTCGGGCTCAACCGGCGGCAGTACCGGGTGCAGGCGCGCCACGCCCGCGACCTGCTGGACCAGACGAGGCTCACCCAGGAAGCCGTCGCCAGGGGCGCGACGCTGGAGGAACGCGCGCGGCTGGCCAGGGAGGTCCACGACATCCAGGCGCATTCGCTTTCGGCGCTGTCGCTGCACTTGCAGGCGGCGGCACGGTTGGTGGCCGAGTTGCCGTCGCCGGACGAGAAACTCGCCGCGTGCGTGCGGAAGGCCGGGCAGTTGGCGCAGGAGGGCCTGATCGAGACGCGGCGGGCGGTGCACGCGTTGCGCGGCGATCCGATGGCGTTGCCGGAGTTGTTCGGCTCGCTGCCGGACAACGCGTCGATCCAGGTGACCGGCGAGCCGCGCGAACTCCCCGCGGACGTCACCCTGCTGCTGTACCGCACTGTCCAAGAAGGACTGTCCAATGCGCGCAAACACGCGGCGGGCGCGCCGGTGTCGGTCGAACTGTCCTATCTGGACGACGCGGTGACGATGACGGTCGTCAACCGGACGGGTTCCGGCAGCGGTTTGCCCGGCGCCGGGTACGGCTTGACCGGTCTGCGCGAGCGCGCGGAACTGGTCGGCGGCGAGGTGACCGCGGGCCCGGACGGCGCGGGCTGGCGATTGTCGGCGAGGATCCCGGCATGACGATCGTGCGCGTGCTCGTGGCCGAGGACCAGCCCGCGGTGCGGGAGGGTCTGGTGCTGCTGGTCGGGTTGCTGCCCGGCATCGAGGTCGTCGGGCAGGCGGGCGACGGAGCCGCGGCGATCGAGGAGACCCTGCGGCTGCAGCCCGATGTGGTGCTGATGGACCTGGATCTGCCGCGCTGCGACGGGGCGGCGGCGACCCGGCGGATCGTCGCGGACCTGCCGGGCACGCGGGTCGTCGTGCTGACGACCTATGCGGACAGCGCGTCGATCGTGCGCGCCCTGGACGCGGGCGCGGTCGGCTACGTGACCAAGGCGGCGAACGGCGACGAGATCGGCCGCGCGATCCACGCGGCGGCGGCTGGGCAGACCGTGATGGACCTGTCGGTGCAGCGGACTTTGCTGGCCGCGGCCCGGCGTCCGGCCGCGCCGCCGCAGGACGGGCTGACGGCGCGGGAGGTGGACGTGCTGAAGCTGGTCGCGGCGGGCCGGGGGAACCGGGAGATCGCGCGGGAACTGCAGGTCAGCGAGGCGACGGTGAAGACGCATGTGAACCGGATCTTCGCGAAGACCGGCTGCGGGACCCGGGCGCAGGCGGTGCACTACGCACACCAACACGGCTACGCCGACTGACCGATGGGCCGGTTCGCCGGTCCGTGAGGGAAGCAGAGTCGATGAGGGTTCCCCGCACGGACGGTCAGCGGGCGAACCAGCCCGCGCGGAAGACCGGAGCGATGCCTGCCACGGCGCGGCGGCACCAGTCCGCGACTGCCTCGCCCGCCTCTGCCGGGCCGAGCGAAGACGTGTCGATCACCGTTGTCGCCCACTCCGGGCCCGGGGTGCGCCCGACCCAGCGGTCCCAGCGCATTTCCGGCCAGGCGTCCGTCGTGACGGCTTCCGGAAGATGACCCGGGTCGTGCGCGTGCGCACGCAGCCACGCCGCGAATGCTTGATTCGCGGGGCTCGGCTCGCCGCGGCGGGCGAGCCGAGCCAGGTGGGCCTCGTCGCTGAGGTCGAGCAGGCAACCGGCGATGTCGATCCGGTCCGCGCTCGGCGCCGCCAGTGCTTCGCCGACCGGTATCGGATCGCCGGCCAGCAGCAGGTGCCTGTCCTCGGCTTCGAGCGCGATCGCGCGTCGCACCGCGACTTCCACTCGCTCCTGCCGCCACGCGACGGTCGGCGCGGCCGGGATCGGGCCGAGCGTGCTCAGTTCGGCGGTCTCGTACGTTTCGCCGAGCAGATGCCGCGCGTGCAAGCGAGCGGTGGTTTTGCCGACGCAGGACGCGCCCGAGACAACCAGCAACATGGCCCCCGACGCTACGGCCTAGCGCCCGGAACCATCCACCGAATTTTCGCGCACGTACCGCGAAAGCGTCGCCGCGCCAACGCGTTCAGCCGACGTGCATTCCAGATGCGCGAGCCGGGTGCCGTCCGGGAACAGGCGGGTGCCGCGGCCGAGGACGGTGGGGAAGGTCAGCAGCCGGTATTCGTCGACCAGGTCCGCTGCCATCAGCGTGTGCACGACGCTCAGGCTGCCGGTGACGACGACGTCGCGCTCTTCCCGTTTCACCGCGTCGACCAGGTCGCCCTCCAGAACCGACGAGTTCTGCCACGCGCTGGTGTCGGCGAGGGTGCTGGTGGCGACCAGCTTGGGCACGGCGTTCATCCGCCGCGAGAACGGGTCGTCGCGGTGCGGCCACAGACCGGAGAACAGCTCCCAGGTCTTGCGGCCGAGCAGCAGGACCCCGTCGTCCAGCGTGGCGCCCAGGCGGAATTTGTCGCCCGCCACGGACTCCGGGCCGTGCCGGAACGCCCAGCCGCCGTCCGGGGCGGCCGACGAGCCGTCCGGATCGGACGAGATGCCGTCGAGGGTGGTGAAGGCGATGACGATGACGCTCATGGCGGAGTTCCCTTCAATCGGTGTCGCCAGTACTTACCGGCGGCGCCGAGCGAACTCATCGGCGAAAGTCAAAAAATCTTCGGCGGCAGGTCGAACGCCTTGAAAACGCGCGGATCGGCGAACACGACGTTGTGCGAAATCCGCCCGCCGGCCACGGTGAAGACTTGCAGGGTGTGCAACTGCCGGTCGGGGGTGTAGGCGGCGAGCGCGGGCTGCCCGTTGGCGGCGAGGCCGCGGACGCTCCAGCCGGCTCCGCGCATCTCGAAGACCCGATGCACGAACCGGCCGTAGTCCTCGCTGCCGCGGAACCAGAGCGGCACCGGCGGCATTTCCAGGATCGCGTCGTCGGTGAGCAGCCGGACGAGCGCCTCGACGTCGGCGGCCTCGAAGGCTCGTGCGTACCGGTCGATCACGGCCTGGGTTTCCGCGTCGTCCGGTTCGGCGATCTCGTCCATCCCGCCCGCGCCGGCGAGTGCGGCGCGGGCTCGTTGCAGCGCGCTGTTGACCGCCGGAACGGTCGTCTCCAGCTGGGTGGCGACCTCGGCCGCGCTGAACTCGAGCACCGACCGGAGCACGACGACCGCCCGTTGCCGTGCGGGGAGGACCTGGGTCGCGGCGACCCACGCCAGCCGCAGTCCGGCGCGGGTGTCGGCGTCGCAGCGGGCGTCCGGGAAGGGTTGCAGCCACGGGATGTCCGTCGCCGGTCGCAGCGGCGCGCCGGGATCGTCGCTGGCGGCGCCGAGACCGGACGGCAACGGACGCCGGGCCCGGCCCTCCAAAGCGGTCAGGCAGACGTTCGTCGCGATCCGGTACAGCCAGGTCCGGACCGAAGCGCGGGCCGGGTCGTACCGGTCGCGGGCTTTCCACGCGCGCAGCAGCGTTTCCTGCACCAGATCCTCGGCCTCGTGGAACGAGCCGGCCATCCGGTAGCAGTAAGCGGTCAGTTCGCCGCGGTGCGGTTCGAAGTCCACCGCGCCATCATCCGGCACGCGCGACGCTGAGGAAACGGTCGACCACCGGGTTGTTCTCGTGGTCGGTGCGCGAGATCGCCGAGACGGCCGAGACCGCGCCCGCATCGGCGAGGGCGAGATAGCGAAGTCCGGGCAACTGCAAGGCGCGCAAGGCGTTCGGCACGATGGCGATGCCGGTGTCGGCGGCGACAAGGCCGAGCATGGTCGGGAACTGGACCGCCTCCTGGACCACGCGCATCCGGAATCCGGACCGCAGGCACAGCGTCTCGATGTGGTCGTGCAACCGCGAGACGCGCGTCCGCGGGAAGGCGAGGAACGGCTCGTCGGCCAGCTCCGCCATCTCGACGGTTTCCTTGTCCGCCAACGGATGCGTCTCGGACACGGCCACGATCAGCCGTTCGCGGCCCAGCGGGTGCACGGTGAGTCCGGGCGCTTCGCCGACCTCGCGGGCGATGCCGACGTCGAGCTGACCGTCGCCGAGCGCGGCGATCTGCGCGTCGGTGGTCGATTCGGTCAGTTCGAATCGGACATTCGGCCACTGCCGCCGCATTTCCAGCACGGTGGCGGGCACGATTTCGAGCGCGGCCGAGCTGACGAACCCGATCCGCAGCAGCCCGAGTTCGCCGCGTGCGGCGTGCGCGACAGCGGTGAGGGCGTGCTGGCTGCCCGCGAGCACGCGTCGACCCTCAGCCAGCAGCACGCGACCCGGTTCGGTCAGCTCGACGCTTCGGGTCGTCCGCAGGAGCAGCCGCACGGACAGTTCCTTCTCCAGCTTCGCGATCTGCTGGCTGAGCGCGGGCTGAGCGAGGTGCAGCCGTTCGGCGGCGCGGCGGAAGCTGCGTTCCTCGGCGACCGCGACGAAGTAGCGAAGCTGGCGGAGTTCCACGCCGCTGATAATGGTTCCTTATCAGTGCGTAGGCAATAGATACTTCACTCTGTGTTCCGCGCGACTTAGCGTCATGGACGACAAGCACCGTCGCGAACGTCGAGGAGCACCCGTGGATCACGCATTGTCGTTGCAGCACTTCGTAGCGGGACGGTGGGTTCCCGGCGACGGACCGGTCGCGCGGAGTACCGACCCGGCGGATCCCGCGCAGATCGTGGCCGAGTACCGGACGGCCGGGCCGGAACTGCTGGACGAGGCGGTGCGCGCGGCGGTGGCGGCGCAGCCGGAATGGGATCGCCAGGGCGTCATCGCGCGCGGTCTCGTGCTGCGGCGGGCCGCGGAACTGCTGGCCCAGCGCGCCGAATCGGTGGCCGCGTTGATGACCCGGGAACAGGGCAAGACGCTGGCGGAGTCGCGCGGCGAGGTGGCCGCCTCGGTCGAGACGCTGCACTATCACGCGGGCCGGGCGCGCAGCGCCGACGGCGTGCTCTACCCGTCCGGCAACCCGGACGAGGTGGTGCGGACCGTGCGCCGTCCGCTGGGTGTCGTCGGCGTGATCACGCCGTGGAACTTCCCGGTGCAGATCCCGGCGTGGAAGCTCGCGCCCGCGCTGCTGTGGGGCAACTCCGTGGTGTGGAAGCCGGCGAGCGACACGGTCGCGCTGGCGGTGGCGTTCGCCGAGATCCTGATCGAGGCCGGGGTTCCGGACGGCGTGCTCAACCTGCTGCTCGCGCCCGGATCGCTGGGCGCCGAGCTGGTGGAACGGCCGGAGCTGTCCGGTGTCACGTTCACCGGATCGGTGCCGGTCGGCCGCGCGATCCAGGCCGCTGTCGTGCCGCGCGGCGCGAAGGTGCAGCTCGAACTCGGCGGGCACAGCGCGGCGATCGTCCTGCCCGACGCCGACCCGGCCCAGGCCGCCGCGGCGCTGGTCACCGCGTCGATGAGCGGGACCGGGCAGAAGTGCACGGCCGCGCGCCGGATCATCACGGTCGGGGACGCCTGCGACCGGCTGGTCGCCGAGCTGTCCGCGCGGGTCAAGGGCCTCGTCGTCGGGGCCGGGACGACGCCGGGAGTCGAGATCGGACCGTTGGTGTCCGCTCAGGCGGCGGAGGAGGTCGAGGGCGCGATCCAGCAGGCGGTCGACGAGGGAGCGACTGTGTTGGCCCGCGCGGACTGCCCGGAGGGCGGTGCGTTCGTCGCGCCGACGCTGCTGGCCGGGACGCCCGAGCTGACGATCAGCCAGGAGGAGGTGTTCGGCCCGGTCGCCACCGTGCTGCGCGCCGCCGACCTGGACGAGGCGATCCGGCTCGCGAACGGCACCCGGTTCGGGCTCACCGCGGCGGTGTTCACCGACGACGAGCGCGCGGTGCGGCAGTGCCTGCGCGACCTCGACGCGGGCATCGTGAAGGTCAACGCGCCGAACACCGGGTCCGAGGTGCACGCGCCGTTCGGCGGTCTGAAGGACTCGTCGTTCCCCGCGCCGCGCGAGCAGAACGGCGAATCCGCCGCGGAGTTCTTCACCTGGACCAAAACCGCGTACCTGCGGACGTCCGCGCCCCGGGAACAATCGTGACCCGGCCCGCGGACACCGCGCTCGCCCCGGCGGAGCTGGGCGCTTCCCGCTACACCCGGCACAGCTTCGCGCGGTCGTTCCTCCGCCAGGCGGCGCGGGAACGCTGGGCAGTGTCTCGCACCCGGTGGGAGTTCGACGACAGCGGCCACGGCGAGGCCGTCTACCGGATCGACGCGGATGGCACGCTGCTGCACTTCGCGGTGTTTTCCACCGTACTGCAGGAAAACGAGCGCACCGACCGCGTGATCGCGAAACGCTGGGATGTCACCGCTGCCTTGGTGGAAGGCCCAGTTCCGGACACTCGGATGGCAGAGCTGCGTCGTGAAGTACCACGGCAGGAGGCTGGCCGCGCAGACGCTGCGACGCTGGTGTGGACTCGGGCGAACCGCAGCGAGCGGTTCTTCGACTACGTGGTGGCGCAACTGGCTGCCGGTGAACAGCCAGATTGCGCCACGATGGGCGACGCCTGCTACATCCTGCGCAGCACAGCCTTCTACAGCAACGGAAAGTTCGGTCTCGCCGACTTCGACCGGCTGGCCGGAATCCCGCCGTTGCAGGTGCCCTACCGTGCGCAGATGCTGGCCGCGTGGCTGCTGCGCGAGTTCAGCTACGACCTGGTCGAGCATTGCGCCGCTCGCCGAAACCCGTCCGCGGCACAGCTTTCCGGCGATTGGCGGCGGTACCTCGGCCTCGGCAACGCGACCGGGCTCGGCATGGTCCCGTTCGTGGTGAACCATCCGCACATCCTCGACGCCTGGTGCTCGGCTCGGGAACTCCCGCTGGCCCATGCCCTCGACGCCGAGGCGGACGCCGGTTCGGTCCGGCGGGCGAGCGAACTGCTCGATCGCGCGCGCCGGTACTTCCGCGAACGGGACACCCTGGCGACCGCGCCGTACCTGACCGGTCCCGAACTGGCCGGACGACTCGACGGAATCGCTTCGCTGCTCAGCGAATTCCCGGCGGGCGGTTTCCGGTGGCGGGACCTCGACGGCCGAGCCGCGGAGTTCGGCGCCGAGGCCCGAGCCGTGCTGCACACCGTCCTGGTCGAACTGGACGACTCGCTCGACGCGGAGATCGAACGCCTGCTGACGTGCGACCAGCGCCGGCGAGTCGACCTCGCCCAGACCTGCGGTCAGCTGCGCGACCTGCTTGCCCGCCGCTACGACTGGACCCGCGAGTTCGACTTCACCGACCCCGGTGAACAGGCGAGGTTCTGGTTCTCCGCGGAGGACAACGAGGAACCCCGGCGCGGCAACCGCGGTCAGGACCCGGGCGAATCGATGGAGCACCCGATCGGCATCGCCCGCGCCGTGCACGCCCTCCGGCACGATCTGGCGGCCGCCGGCGCGGGCCGTTCGGTGGCCGAGTTCCTGCTCGAATTCCCGTGGCACCGCGGCATCGTCGCGCGCGTGCAGTCCGTCGCCGGGCTCCGCTACGGCGAGGTCCGCGCGAACCTGCTCGCCGACGATTTCCTTCCGCTGCACCTGCAGCGATTCCAGCTCGCCCTCTACGGCATGGAGAACTACAGCCCGCAGTCGACCGACTGGTTGCGCGTCACGCTGTTCTCCGGCGCGCCCCGGGCGCACGACGTCCAGTCCGGAGCGGACGACGACTGGCTGTTCACCCGCAAGCCCGGAAAGGAGTCCTGAGTGGACCCCCTGGAGCACGGCGACCTCACTGTCGTCGACGGACTGCAGATCAACAACTGGGACCGCAAAGTCCTGGAGGAACTGAAAGCGGGCGGCGTCACCGGCGTGAACGCGACGTGCGCGGTCTGGGAAGGCCCGCAGGAAACGCTGCGCGCGGTCGCGGACTGGTACGAACTCGCGCGGGACAACGCCGATCTGGTCGTCCTCGCCGAGAACGCCGACGACATCCGGCAGGCGAAGCGCGACGGCAGGCTCGCCGTGCTGCTCGGCTTCCAGAACACCTCGCCGTTCGGCGACGACTACCGGATGGTCGAGGTCTTCCGCCGGCTCGGCGTGCGGATCGCACAGCTGACCTACAACATCCAGAACCTCGTCGGCGGGGCCTGCTACGACGAGCACGATTCCGGGCTCACCGCGTACGGCCGGTTCATCGTCGCGGAGATGAACCGCGTCGGAATGCTGGTCGATCTGTCGCACGTCGGCAACCGCACGAGCCGCGACGCGATCGACGCCTCGGCCGGGCCGGTCGCGATCACGCACGCGAACCCGCTGTCCTTCGCGGATTCGCCGCGCAACAAGCCGGACGACGTCGTCGACGCCCTCGCCGCGCGCGGCGGAGTGCTCGGCTGTTGCTTGTACCCCAACGTGATCGGCGGCGAGAAGACGACCCGGCGGCAGTTCTGCGAGATGGTCGCGGGACTGGTCGAGCGGATCGGACCGGACCACGTCGCGCTCGGCAGCGACTGCACGCGGAACTGGTCGCAGGACTACGTCGCCTGGCTGCGCAACGGCCGGTGGCGGCCCGCGTCCGCGGTCCCGGTGGAACCGCAGTGGCCGGTGTGGCCCACCTGGTTCGGCGGACCGGCCGATTTCCCGGTTCTCACCGAAGGATTGCTGGAAGCGGGCCTGGACGAAACCGTCGTGGCGCAGGTGCTGGGCGGCAACTGGCTCCGGCTGTTCGACACGGTGTTCCCCGGGGCCGGGCAATGACCGCGGCGAGGGCCGAGCGCGTCTCGGCGGCCGAAACGGTGCGGACCCGGGTGTCCGTGCGGGAAATCCACGAGGTCTCCCTGCGTGCCTTGCGGGCCTCGGGACTGAGCAGCGGCGAGGCGGAATACCTGGCCGAAGTCATCGCGACCGCCGAAGTCCACGAGGGCGCCGGGCTCGACGCCTTGGCCGCCGAGACGACCCGGATCCCGGCCGGACGGGTCGGCCTCCGGCTGGAACATTGCGACGGCTACGCCGTGGCGCACGACCCGGCTTCGCGCGGTCCGCTGCAGGCATTCGTGCCTGCGTGCGAAACGGCCGCCGTGGTGGGCACGTTGGTCGTGCCGGGAATGGCCGGCAGTCCGGTGCTGGATTGGGCTGCGGTGGACATCGCGGAACGGTCTGGCCGGATACTGTCCCTTTCCGACGGTGGCGAAAGGACGGTCGGCACGCCTGGCGGGGACCTGCTGAGGCTGCCCGCCATCGCTGAACCGCGCCCGCCGGTCGCGGGATTGGTGATCCGTCCGCTGTCCGAGGTTCCGGACGGTCAGGTGATTTCCACTGCGGCGGAACGGAAACAGCGGCATCGCGAAGCGGTCACCCATGGCGTGTCCGTAGAAACTCCACTGTGGACTCTCGCGTATTCGATCGCGCGCGGGTTCCTGATTCCGGACCACCGGGAGGGCCGATGAACTCGCGCGAACTGGTGGCGCATCCGCACGGACCTCGTCCCTACGCCGGGGCCGCCGTGTTCGGCGGAGTGATCTGGGCGTGCGGGCAGGTCCCGGCACGGCGGGACGGCAGCGTCCCGGAAGCGATCGACGAGCAGGTGCGGGTGGCTCTCGACAACCTCGAGGACACCTTGCGGGCCGCGGGAGGGAGCCTGCGCACGCTGCTCAAACTGACGGTGTTCCTCGCCGACCTCGGCGAGTTCGACGCCTACCACCAGGCTTACCTCGACCGTTTCGCCGGCATCGACCTGCCGCCGCGGACGACGGTCCAGGTCGCCGGGTTCCGGGGGACGAAACGCATCGAGATCGACGCCGTGGCGGCGGTCGGCAGCGAGGAGACCAACCGACATGAAGACTGACCGCGCATCGGACACAGCCGGCTCTGTTGTTCGCGCAACCCTGGATTCGGCCCGCCTCAACGGGTTTCATCGCAAGCTCGCGTTGTATTCGTCCGGCGGCCCGTTCCTGGACGGCTACATCCTCAGCATCATCGGCATCGCGCTGGTGCAGATCGGCCCGCAGTGGCAGATGGACTCGCTGTGGTCCGGCCTGATCGGCGCGTCCGCGCTCGTCGGCGTGTTCATCGGGGGAGCGGTGTTCGGCCCGCTCACCGACCGCATCGGCCGGAAACTGATGTACACGATCGACCTGATCGCGATCATCGTGTGCTCGGTGCTGCAGTTCTTCGTCGCCGACGCCGCGCAATTGTTCGTGCTGCGGCTGCTGATCGGCGTCGCGGTGGGCGCGGACTATCCCATCGCGACCGCGCTGGTCACCGAATTCGCGCCGAAGGCGTGGCGGGCGCGGCTGGTCGGCGGGCTGAACGCGATGTGGTTCGTCGGCGCGACGGTCGCCGCGTTCGTCGGGTTCTTCCTGCTGAACGTGGACCAGGGCTGGAAATGGATGCTGCTGTCGTCGGCGGTGCCCGCGCTGCTGATCGTGATCGCCCGCACCAGCATCCCGGAATCGCCGCGCTGGCTGCACAGCAAGGGCCGCGACGCCGAAGCGCTGGAGGTGCTGCGCGCGACGATCGGCGAGCACGCGACGCTGGACGATCTCCCGGAAGCCGAAACGAAGACCCCGATGTCCGCGTTGTGGCGCGGCGGGTATCTCAAGCGGGTCGTGTTCATTTCGATTTTCTGGACGTGCACGGTCGTCCCGCTGTTCGCGATCTACGCCTTCGGGCCGCAGATCCTCGAACTGTTCAACCTCGGCGGCGGCAACCTGTCGCACCTCGGGTACGGCCTGATCAATTTCTTCTTCTTCGTCGGAAACATCGCCGCGCTGCTGCTGGTGGACCGGCTCGGCCGTCGTCCCGTCCTGATCTGGGGCTTCGCGATCTCCGCGGCCGGACTGTTCTACCTCGGCCTGCAACCGGGCGCCGCGCTGTGGCTGATCGCGCTCGCGTTCGCGGTGTACGCGGTGTTCAACGGCGGACCGTCCATTCTGGAATGGATCTACCCGAACGAGCTGTTCCCGACCGAGGTCCGCGCGTCCGCGGTGGGGCTGTGCACCGGGATCAGCCGGATCGGCGCGGCGGTCGGCACGTTCGCGACGCCGTGGTCGCTCGCCAATCTCGGGCTGTCGGCCACGATGTACATCGCCGCCGGGATCGCCGCGCTGGGCGCGATCGTGAGCGCGTTCATGGCCCCGGAGACCAAGAACGTCGATCTGCACGTCGCTTCGTCGCTCAGCTGAGAAGAGAGCGGAAACCGGGCCCGGCGCTGGGGAGGCGCGCCGGGCCCGGTGGCTTCAGTTCTTGTTGGCGCCGGGGGTGAGCACCTTGTCGATGACGAAAACGGTCGCGTTCTTGGTCGGGATGTTCCCGCACAGGATCTTCGCGCCGTTGACGGTCATGTTCTCGCCGGAACCCTCGATCTTCAGCGGACCGCCCGCGGTGTTCAGCGAGGTGACGGCGCCGGCCTGTTCGAGGCCCTTGGCGTCGTAGCGCTTGCCGACGACGTGGTACTGCAGGATCGGGGCGAGCTGGTTCGGGTTGGCCGCGAGCTCCTTGAACTTCGCGTCGCCGAGCGCGTCGAACGCCGGATCGGCCGGGGCGAAGACGGTGATGGCCTGCTGGCTGTTGAGCGTGTCGACCAGGTTGGTGGCCTTGACCGCCGCGACCAGCTTCGTGAGCAGCGGGTTCGTCGAGGCGGCGGACGCGACCGGCTGCGGGCCCATCGAGTCGAGCGAACCCGGCGCGCTGCCCTGCGGGAGCTGGGAACAGGCAGGGCCGAAGACCTGGTCGTTGGTGGTGACGCCGGAGCCGCTGCTGCTGGACATCGGCGCCGAGGACGGCATCGCCGGCGAGGAACTGCCCGAAGCGTTGTCGTCGGTGCTGCTGCCGCACGCGGTGAGGGCGAGGGCGGCAGCTGCGCCGATACCGGCGAGGCGAAGGGTCTTCACGGCAATTCTCCGTTCACAGTGGACTGATCGACAGGGATTCGGCGCCGGGCGGGAGCCGGATTGGCCAGGCCGCGGCAAAGGTCGGGGAATGCCAGTCGGGCACGGTTCCGGTGCGGGCGTCGGCCGCCATCTGCCGAGCTCGTCGCACAGCGCTGCCGGAAGGATCCGCGGACGGAAGGTCATGGCAGGCATGCGCAGCCGGACCGAACGCGGACGGGTGGGCGTGTTTCACCCGTCCGGGTAGCCGCGCGGACGCGTGACACCTTTTTCGCCGCATTTGCGCAATCTCGCGCACAGACGGCCGTTCTGTCGGCTAAGTTCCCGGACGACTCCGAATGGAGCAGTGATTCGGGAGAATGGGGACACCGATGCGGCGAATGTTGATCACTGCGGCCTGTCTGGGGGTGCTGGCGGCCACGGCCGCGTGCGGCGGCGGGGCCGCCCCGACCCTGCCCACCGACCAGGCCGGACCGGCCGGGCAGGCGCCCGCCTCCTCCGCCGAACCGGAAGCGGTCACCGCGGACCCGCCGATGGCGTTCGACACGAGCAAAGGCGTCGCGCTGCCCAGCACGGCGCTGCAGGCCAACATGGGCGGCTCGGTGACGTCGAAGTTCATGACGCTGCGCGACCGCACCGGCTACATCATCGCCCCCGAATCGCTGAGCGCGGTCGACGTCCTCACCGGCCGCGAGAAGTTCACCACCAAGATCGAGGGCCCGGCCGCCGACCCGAACGCGCACAAGGGCCCGTTCGTCGAGCAGAGCGGGCCGCGCCCGCCGCTCGTCACCGGCAAACTCGCCGTCGGGGCCGTCCCGCTGCGGATGCCCGAGCAGGGCACCACGCCCGGCTACCTCGCGCTCGCCGTCATCGCGGTGAATCCCGAAACCGGGGCCAAGGCCTGGCAGACGAACACCAAGATCGCCGACGACCAGTACGGGATCAGCGGCGACCGTTCGGTCACGCACGTCGTCGCGGTCACCGACAAGGCTGTGGTCGCGAGCTTCGCGCAGTCGGAGGGCAACCTCACCGTCGCACTGGACCCGGCGACCGGGAAACAGCTGTGGGAGCGCAAGGACTACGACGCGGGCAGCCTGAACGGCGACGTCGTGGTCGGCGTCGACTCCAACGTGGCCGAGAATTCGTCCATGGTCCAGGCGACCGCGCTCGACCTCGCCACCGGCCAGCAGAAGTGGGTCGGCGCCGCGAAGTCCAGCGCGGTCGAGATCCTGCCCGCCGATCCCGCGATGGTGGTCCTGAAGGCCAACGAGTACAGCAGCGGCCACGCCTTCCTGAAGTTCCTCGACCCGGCGACCGGCGCGGAGAAGTTCTCCGTGGAAGGCACCCGGAACCTGGGCCCCGACTCGTACGGCGACTGCCTGTACGACGAGCAGTCGGTGCTCGCCTGCACCGACTCCGGCGTGCTGACCGCGTACGACGCGAAGGCCGGGACCAAACTGTGGAGCCTGCCGGACCAGGCCGCGAACCGCGTCGCGCCGGGCGGCCTGACCGTCGCCTGGCACGGCGCGCTGTACGGCTACACCAACGGAAGGCAGCCGATCGTGCTCGACGCCAAGACCGGCAAGGACCTGTCCACCGAGGTGGGTTTCGTGCCGGACTGGGTCAGCAAGTACGCCGCGGCAGGCGTCGACAAGGACGGCTCGCCCAAGGCGTATCCGGTCAAGAAGTAGCCGGCGCGCCGTCCTCCGCGAGGATCTGCTCGCGGAGGATGTCCGCGTGCCCGCAATGCTGCGCGAGTTCCCGCAGAACGTGCAGGTAGACGAAGCGCAGCGGCAACGGGCCGCGCCGGTTGCCGGGCAGGACGTCGGTCAGTTCGAGCGGCGCGGTCGCCTGACGCGCGGCTTCGCACGCCTCGCGGTGCTCCTGCTGGATCGACGCGATGGTGTCGTCCTCGGCGAGGTCGAACGATTCGTCGGGCGTCTCCGGGATCCCGATCTCGGCCCGGGAACGACCGGTGACGGCTTCGTCGAACCAGACCTTCTCCACGAAGGTCACGTGTTTGACCAGCCCGAGCAACGTGGTCTTCGACGGCACGAGCGACCGGCGGGCCTGCTCCTCGGTGAGCCCGTCGAGGCAGTGCTGAAGCGCGTCGCGGTGCTCGTTGACGAAGTACTCGAACTGAGCCTTGGCGGGGTTGTCGATCGCTGATTCCATGGGCACGGGTCCAGCTTGCCGGAACGCCGGAGCCAGGTGAAGGAGCAGCATGCCGTCGCTCGCCCTGTACTACCCGTGGACGCACGTCCAGAACGACAACTGGCTCAAGCTCGCGCTGCTGACCTGGGATCGTCTGGCCCGGATGCGCCCGCCCGGGGCGGAAGACCGGGACGGGGACCTCGTCCGCCGTCTTCGCGCCGAGACCGACTTCCTCGTGGAGACCGCGCCGAGCGCCGCTGTCCTGGACGTCGTCGCCGAGTCGTTCGGCGAGATCTTCGACGTGGATCCCGGCCGCCTGCTGGACCGGTTCGGGCTGGACGAGCCGCGAACGTTCCACGGAGACCTGAGAGGGCCGGGCTGGCGCGGGTACGCGCCGCCGATCACCCAGCACGTGGTGACGGGGCCGCCACCGGTCGAGGTGCTGACTGCGGTCCCGGTCGACGGCCCCGGCGCGAAGATGACCAGCACCCTGCGGGACGGGCTTCTCGGCATCGGCCTCGCGGTGCCGATGGACGGGCCATGGGTCGGCCTCGACCCGAAACTGGCCTCGATCTACCTCGCCGTGCTGGCCGACGCGATGAGCAGGCGCGAAGCGCTGTCACCGGTCACCGACGACCCGCGCATGCACCACGCGACCGGTGCGCTCGACCGGCTGGTGTCGCTGGTGTTCGACGAGCACGTTCCGCTTCCGGCGGTGGAAAACGTCTCCGGCGCCTACCTGCAGATCGCGCTCGAGACGGTGCTCGAACCGTCCCATGTGGACCGGGTGCCGGTGGAAAAGCTCATCAGGTTCCGGGAAACGCACCGGGCCGGACTCGCCGCGTTCCAGGCGCACGTCGCGAGCCTCGGCCCGGAACTGCAAGCCGTCGCCGCAGTGGAGAATCTGGAAGTGGCGGCAGCGCATCTGCGCGCGCTGTACGAAACCCGGACGCGGCCGCAGCTGGACGAACTCCGCAAAGCGTTGCGCGGAATGGGCATCGAGGCTTCCGCGGGAACGCTGGTGCAGAAGATCGACCTCAACGTTGCTGCGGGCACAGTGCTCGGCAGTGTCGCCGCCGCGGGCGGGCAGTTGGCGGTAGCGGGGGCGGCGGTCGCCGTGACGCTCGTGCCCTATCTGGCGGGGAAGGCGAAGGCTCGTCGGCAGCAGGTGACGAAGTCGCCGGTCGCGTATTTGCTTGCCGCGGACCGGAAACTCACCGGACGCGCATTGCTGCGGCGCGACCGCTAGAACAACCGCCTGCTGGACTGCGCGGTTCACCGCGACGCGGACGTCCTCCCGGAATCGAGCCGGGCCAGTGCCGTTTCCACCGCGTTGACCTCCGCGAACCGGCCTTGGGCGCGGAACAGGTCGAGCGCCAGCTGCCACGCCGCGCGGGCCTTGCCGGAGTCGCCCGTTTCGCGGTGGGTGTGGCCGAGATGTTCGAGGGTGTCGGCTTCGAGGTAGGTGTTGCCGGATTCCCGGTACAGCGCGAGCGCTTCGCGGTAATGCTCGATGGCGTCGGCGTGGCGGCCGGTGTGGTGGGCGATGTGCGCGAGGCTGTCGAGGACGTCGGCCACCGCCGGATGGTTCGCTGCCCGGTAAAGCCGGAGCGCGCGCTCGCAATGCGGCCGGGCCTGCTCGTGCCGGCCGAGGAGGGTGAGATACCAGCCGACGCCGTTCTGGGCCTGTGCTTCCCACACCGGGTTTCCGAGCGGGCGGAACAGCGCCAGCGAGCGCTGGGCGTGCTCGAGCGCGGCGCGCTGGTCGCCGTGCAGTTCCCAGGTTTGGGCGAGGTCGTGTTCGATGATCGCCCGGACGCGCCGGTCCTCGCCCCGGCCGGCCAGGTCCAGGGCTTCGGCGAGGTGGGCGAGGGCGTCGTCGTGCCGGGCTCCGCGGGCGCAGGCCAGTCCGTAGCGGCGGTGGGCGAGGACGCGGGTTTCCGGAGTTCCGAGCGCGTCGGCTGCCTGCACGGCGAGGGGCCAGACCGCGAGGTCGTCGTGCAGGAATCCGCGCCGGTAGTGGTACGCGGTCAAGGCCAAGGCGATCTGCCACGCGGGTTGGTGCCACGCTTGCGCGGAGGCGACGCGCTGGGCGTCGAGAAGGCAGTCGTGGTCCGCGTCGAACCAGTCGAGGGCTTCGCCGGTGCTCGCCGGCGGATGCGGATAGGGATGGTCGTGTCCGGTGTCGATGCCCTGCGGGAGAACTCCGTGCGGATGCAGGACACGGTTTCCGGCCAGCGCGGTGCCGGTGTAGTAGCCGATGACGCGGACCAGCGCGGCGGTGCGCGCCTCGGCGGGAAGGCTGGTGTGGGTCCTCGCGAAAAGGCGGACCAGGTCGTGCATCCGGTAGCGGCCGGGCGAGTCCTGCTCCACGAGGGAAACTCGTTCGAGGGCAAGAAGAATCGCCGCGACCGCGTTGGGGGACAACCCGGTGAGGTTGGCGGCCGCGCGGACGCTGATGTCGGGTCCGGGTGCGAGGCCGAGCAATTCGAATACCTCGGCGTGCTGCGCCGGGAGCGCGCGCAGGGACCACGACAGGACCGCGGCGACACTGGCGTCGCCGTCGTCGAGCGCGCTCACGTCGGTGAGTTCGGCGGCCAGCGCGGCCAACGGGAAGCCGGGGTGTTCGGCGGCGCGGGCGGCCAGGATTCCCAGCGCCAGGGGAGAGCCGGCGCAACGGGTGACGAGTTGTTCGGCAGCGTCGGGGTCGGCATCGAGATAATCCGGGCCGAGCCGGGCGAGCAGGACGCTTCGGGCGTGTGACGCGGGCAGCGGCCGGACCGCGAGCGGTGTGGCGCCGTGCGTTGTCGTCAGGCTGTTCATGCGGTTGCGGCTGGTCACGACGACGGCGCAACTCGGCTCGCCCGGCAGCAGCGGCGTGATCTGGCTGGTGTCGCGGGCATTGTCTAGGACGACGAGGACGCGTTTCCCGGCGAGAAGCGTGCGGTAGAGCGCGGTCTGCGCGTCGGGGTCGGCGGGGATGGCAGTGCCGGTGACGCCGAGTGCGTGCAGAAAACCGCGTAGCGCGACATCAGGCGCGGTCGGGTCTCCGTCCGGGCTGAAGCCGCGCAGGTCGGCGTAGAGGCGGCCGTCCGGGAACGCGGTCGATTGCCGATGGGCCCAGTGCAGCGCGAGTGCGGTTTTGCCCATTCCGCCCCCGCCGTGCAGGACGGTGACGGGGACGGTGGGGTGTTGTCCGGCGAGGGTGTCGAGGTGGCGCAGTTCGTCTTCGCGGCCGGCGAACCGAGGCGGCGGGGACGGAAGCTGCTGGGGGACGGGCGCGGCCCACGCCCGCAACGGCGCGGGCGTAGGGGTTTGGGCGGCAAGGATCTCCTCGTGCACCGCGCGCAGGTGCGGGGACGGGTCAGCACCGAGTTCGTCGAGAAGCATCGTGCGGGTTCGCTGATAGCGGGCGAGGGCTTCGTCCGTGCGGCCGCTGTGGTGCAGGGCGCGCATGAGGGCGGCAGCGATGCGTTCGTCCAGCGGGTATTCGTCCGCGCGCCGGGCCAGGAGACTGAGGACGGCACCGTGCTGTCCTCGGCGCAACTGCCGGTCGGCGTAGTCGAGTTCGGCGGCGGTGCGCTGGCGGGTGAGGGAATGCCGGACGTTGTCGGCCCACGCCGAATCGAGCCCGAGCAAGGCGTCGCCCTGCCACCGGTCGAGGGCCCGCTCGTACAACCGCGCGGCTTCGGCGTCGTCGGCGGTCGCGCGGGCCTGGCTGACCAGGTCGGCGAACTGGTGCAGATCGAGCGCGTCCGGCCTGGGCAGCGGGATGACGTATCCGCCGGACCGCCGTTCGATGCCGCCGCCGTGCGGCTGCAGGACCCGGCGGAGGCGCGCGACGTAGGTCTGCAGCGCGTTCGCGACGCGGGACGGCGGATGCTCGCCCCACACCCTGCTCACGAGCTGATCGGCCGGAACGACCCGGCCGGCGTCGAGCAGCAGAGCGGCCAGCACGAGCCGCTGCCGCGCGTGCCCGACCGCCAGCACCTCGCCGCCCGCGGTCGCGCCGACCTCGCCCAGCACCCGGAACTCCAGCGCCATCGCGTAGCCTCCCCGGTCCACCGGACGAGGCTAAAGCATTGCCGAGCGGGCATGAATCGGAAATAGTGGCTCAGGCGATCGAGGACAGCCCGGACGGGGACTCTCCCCGGACGATCCGGTCCGCGACCTCGCTGAGCTTCATCCGTTGCGTGCGGGGCGTGCGTGCGCAGCCGTTAGAACACCTCTCCCGCCTCGATGCTCAGGTGCGCGGCGAGAATCCCCTTGGCCTGTTCGAGCACGACCCGGAAGTTCAGCGCGGTCACACGCTGGTCGCCAGCAGGTGCGACGCGGCCGGGACGAGCAGCGGCTGCTGGCTCAGTTCCGGATCGGCGCAGCCGCCCTCGCGCAGGTACGCGATGGCACGCCGCGCGGCCGCCGGGGAAACCGGCCGGTCGCCGATCAGCCGCACCGGATCGGGCCTGCGGCCCACCCGGGCCGGCACCTCGCCGTCGGGGAAGCGCTGCCGGACGATCGCGCCGGAATGCACGGTGCCGAGGGTCCCCGGCGTCGTGGCTCATGGCGCAATCGAACTCGAGATCGTGCACACTGAGCGTTCCCGCGTCATTGCGGGAGACGTGCGCCCGGGCAGCGGAGCGCTGCCTGCCGGGCAGGCGATTCCGGGCCGGAGGAAACGCCGTCCCTCGGCAGCGCGCCGAATGCGAAAACGCCGCACCGGGAGACCGCGTTGTCGCCGTGCTGGACGAATTGGCCCGGAAAACGGCTTCTCTTCCGTATCGCTGTCCTCGTTGCCGCGCTCCGGTCATTGAAAGTCCTCAGTGGACAGTCCGGCACGGGTGCTGTGGACCCCTCCCGGACCGCGCCGGGATACTGGGTCGCGGAAAGCGGCTCGCGGCGAAAGGCGAGGAGGACTTCACGGCCGAGGACTGGGCGACCCTGCAACGCGCGAGGATGGCGTCCGGGATCCTGGTCGGGCTTTCGGTCGGCGGGGTCGATTCGGACGAAATGTTCGCGCTGGTGAAGACCTTGCGGGAAGCGAGCGTCGCGCACCCGCGGCGGTTCATCCGCGAGGTCGCCGCCTCGTCGGCCTTCGACACGGGACTGCGGCCGGGCGTCAAATACTCCGAATACCTGCCGTACGCGGAAAAGACCATCCGCTCGGCCGCGTCGATCGTCGCGAGCGCCGCGCCGGCGGAGCTGCCGGACTTCCGCGAGTTCCTGGTGGAGATCGCCACCGTCGTCGCCGAGGTGAACCAGGAGGGCGGATTCCTCGGGGTGGGCGCGCAACGCCGGACGCCCAAGGAGGTCGCTGCGACGGACGCCGTCCGCCTCGCCGCGCGGCACGACTGAGGTCACTTGATCGCGGTGACTGCTCCGACGACGGCCCCGTAGAGCACGAAGACGTTGACCAGCGCGATAAACGACGGCTGGAGCCAGCGGACGAACGGCGCGGCCTGATTGGGCAACGGGGTGCCGTCGGCGTCGAGCGCTTTCTCGCCGGGCCGGGACGCGAGCAGCGAGACGAGGCCGAACAGGGCACAGAGGGTGAACGGGAACCATTGGCCGTGCAAGGGATTCCACAGACGCTGCGCGCCGCCCCACGCCGCGGAAACCGCACCGGTCATGGCGGCGAAGTTGGTCAGCGATTGGACGGTGACGAAATCGCTGACGTTCTTCGTGCCCGCCGGTGCGGCGTCGCCGAGGTTGCCGCTGGTGGGTTCAGCGGCAGCGGTGGTGGTGGCGAAGGCTTTGGCGATGGACATGAGGCACCTCGTCGTGACTCGGGTTACCCGAAGTCGCGGCGAGGGCCGGGCTTGTTACGTCACCGCGATCCGGCGGCCACCAGCTTCGCCGTGATCGGTTCCAGCACGGCGATCAGCTCGTCGAGTTCGGCCGCCGACAGAGCTTCATACGGCGCAGCGGCGAGCTCGTCGGTCATGCTCT
This sequence comes from Amycolatopsis sp. FU40, assembly GCF_021903635.1. Taxonomy (NCBI): domain Bacteria; kingdom Bacillati; phylum Actinomycetota; class Actinomycetes; order Pseudonocardiales; family Pseudonocardiaceae; genus Amycolatopsis; species Amycolatopsis sp. FU40. Next base: position 4,768,391 of record NZ_CP091381.1, on the reverse strand, counting down.
CGATGCGCTGCTTCACCGCACGGCCCGCCTCGGTGAACCGGCCCTCGGCGTCGACGAGACCTCGTTCGCGCAGGCCGTTCATGATCGCGGCCAACCGCTTCTTCGGCAGGTGATGCACGCGCCCGAACGACTCCGGCGGGTGGATTCCCATCTCCAGCGCGGAGAGGATATGCGCTTCCGCCCCGCCGATCCGCGCGCCGACCAGCGCGGCGATGTGCCCGTCCCCGCGATGCTCGCGCAGCATGGTCGCGGAATGCCACAGCCGGGCAACGGGATCGCTCGGCACCGGCAGGGTGCGCATCCCGGCGTACATCATCCGGCCCTCGACGGGGGCGCTCGTCGCGGCCTTGGCGGTCAGATCGGCGGCGCGCACCAGTCCCGGCGAGCTGGCCAGTTCGTCGCCGAGGATCCGGCGCACCGAAGCGGCGCTGCCTCGTTCCCGCGCCGCGACGGACGCCTCGGGCGGGATCGTCTCCCACGCGCTCGGGATGTGCCGCGCGGCCTCACCGTCGGCGAAGTTGTAGAACGCTGCGTGGACGACCTCCGCCGGCACCCGGCCCAGCGGCGCGGCCCGGCTGGCGAAGTACCCGTCCCAGTAGGTGCGGTGGCCGAGTGCGGCCAGTTCCTCGTTGCATTCGTCGGCGAAGAAGGTGACGAGGCAGATCGGCTCAAGGAGCTCGAACATGCGCCGGGCGGTGCTGGTCATCGCTGCATCATGCCAGCGTCGTGAGGAAAACGTCGGCGATTTGCCCGCCGAGGTCGATCGTCGCGACCGCTCCGTCCGTGCCGCTCTCCGCGGGGGAGCGAAGGACGACCTCCGCCCGGTACAGCCCGCGCCGGGTCATCACGTTGAGGGCGCGGGTCGGCTGATCCAGGGCGACGCTCACGGTGTCCTCCCCGGCGAACCGGATCTGGTCGCCGCGCCCGAGGTCCGTCGGGGTCCCGTTGACGGTCAGCCGGAGCGGCCCGAGAGCGGTGAAAAGCCGGTCGATTCCCGGGAAAGACGAGAACGGCGCGTCCTCGAGCAGGTCCGCGACGCTGATCCGCCACCGGGACGGATCGGCGTCGGCGGCGAGTTCGCGGGTGGTGCCTGCGCCGTTGCGCCAGGCGACCGGGGCGACTTCGGACGGGATGAGCATCAGAGCATCTCACTCGCTCTCCGCGACAGACGCAAACCCGGCCCGCTGACGCGTGCGCAACGCCCGGCGCACCAGCGCGGGCACCGGAAGCACCGGCACGAGAACGATCCCCGCGAGAATCAGCCAGCCACCGGCTCCCGCACCGGCCAGCAGCCCGGTGACGACCGCCGGGCCGACCGCGCTGACGGCGGATTCGGTCGTCGCGACAACGCCCTGGTATTGCCCTTCCGCGTCCCGCGCCATCAACCGCAGCGACAACCCCCACCGGCACGACACGAAGAAAAGCTCCCCGACGAACATGGCCACGACTCCGGCGGCGAGCACCGCGAAGGCCAGGAGCGTGCTGCGCGGCCACGCACCCGTCGCGTACAGCAAGCACGCGAGAGCCAGGAAAATCCCCGCCCAGCGCGCCGCGCGCACCGCGTTGACCACCCGCTTCGCACCCTCAGTGAAGCGCACCTGCAACAATGCGATCGCAAGCGAACTGACCACGACGGCGAACGCCGAAGTCCACGGAGGGGCGGCCGTCGCCTGGAAAACCCACACCGGAAGCCCGGTCGAGAGCATCGCCCAGCACAACGTCAGGGGCGCGGTGGCGAGCATGACGGCGAGGAACGGCCAGTCGCGCACCGCCCGGGTGGCGACGTGCTGACGCGCCTGCGGGACCGGCGGAACGTGCGGAACCCGAGACGTCAAACCGGCCGCGGCCAAGTACGCGGCCGCAGTCACCAGCAACGCAGCGAAGAACGGCGTCGCAGTGCCGACCGTCAGCACCGCGCCACCCGCGAGGCCGCCGAGCGCGTAGGAGATGTGCTGGACGACTCTCGACTGCGCGAGAACCCGCAGCCGCGATTCCTGCGCTGTCAGTTTGCAGACAAGGGTTACCCGGACTCCGCCGGCGGCGCTCTGCGCACCAGCGGAAACAGCCGACGCGAGGATCAGCGACCACAGGCTGTCCACCCAGACGAACCCCACGACCGCGGTCGCTCGCGCGGCGGACAGCGCGACGAGCAGGATCCGCGGCCCGGCCCGGTCGGCGAGAACACCCATCGGCAGGACGGCGAGCAGCCCGATCCCGCTGCCCAATCCCATGCCGACGCCCATTTCCGCGGCCGGGAAGCCCCTGATCCGGGTGAGGTAGACAGCCCACACGGTGAACCACAAACCGTCGCCGAGGCCGGTGATGCCGTGCGCGGTGAGCAGCCTGGCCGTAATGGCGCGTTGTCGCACGGTCTCCCCAGTCTGTCCCCAGTTCAGTCCGGAGGGGATACCCGGTGCGCCGGGTGTTAAGCGGGGTTCACCGCGGCAAAAGCGTGCGGACCGCGTCGGGGAACCCGGTCACGCCGTCCGGCCCGGACAGCGCCAGGTTGAAGAGAAACCCGGGCAGGAGCGCCACAATCGCCTGCGCGAGAGCCTCGGCAGGTGCGCCGGTCCAGGTCCCGGCCTCCTGGCGGCTGCGCACGAGGCCGGCCACCTCGGCGCTCATCTCGGCCGATGCGGCGGTGAGGCGTTCGGCGAGGTCCGGGTTGCGCTGGGCTTCCGACCAGACCAGCACGGCCATGCTCGCCAGTTCCCGGTCGCGGTGCAGGTCGGTGACGGCCTCCAGCAGTTCCGCCATCACCTCGCCGACGCCGTGCTCGCCGCTGCCGCGAGCGAGGGCTGTGCGCAGCACGCCGGTGACGTCGTCGAGGTTCTGCGCGGCGACCGCGACGATCATGTCGTCCTTCTTCGGGAAGTACCGGTAGACCGCGCCCGCGGACTTGCCCGCCTCGGTGAAGACGTCCTGCATCGACGTGCGGTGGAAGCCGTCGCGGAGGAAACAGCGGCGCGCGGCCGCCAGGATTTCGCCCCGCTGGTCGTCCTTGTACTGCTGGCTCACCCTCGGCAACGTCCGCTCCTCGCCTTGACACCCGTCGGGAGGGAAGCCTAGCGTAAAAGAAAAGCGGATGTCCGTCCTCTTTTAGTGTCAGGAGAACCCGCCATGCCGATGACCCCCGTCCCGGACCTCACGCTGACCCCGGTCGCGGCCTTCCCGGAGAAGTACTTCCCGGAAAACCTCGCCGTCCGCTCCGACGGGTCGGTGCTGGTCACCGTCCTCCTGCAACAGGAGCTGTGGATCGTGCCGGAGCCGCGGCGCCCCGTTCTCGTGCACCGCTTCGACCATCCCGTGACGGGGATCGCCGAGGTCCGGCCGGACGTCTTCGTGCTCAGCCTGACCGAGGGGTACACGACGCACGAATCGCATCTGGCCCGGCTGGACCTCACCGGCTGGACGCCGGGCGAACCGGTCGCCCCGGAGATCATCTTCACCTTCGACGACCGCGTGCGCGCACTCAACGGCAGCTGCCTGCTCGGCCGCGGAGTACTGGCCGTCGCCGACTGCTTCGCCGGGCTGATCTGGCGCGTCGACCTCGACGCCGACGCCCGCGGTGCGCGGGCCCGGATCTGGCTGGCCCACGACACCATGGCCGACGACCCGGACGCCGAGATCGCCCCGCCGCGGCAGCCAGGCGTCAACGGCGTCCGGTACAGCGCGCGGACCGGGTACCTCTACTACACGTCCACCGCGCAGAAAGTCTTCATGCGCGTGCCGGTCGATCCCGAGACGCTCGACCCGGCCGGTGCCGCGGAATTCGTCGCCGCGATCGACAACGCCGACGACTTCGCCCTCGACGACGAGGCCGGGTTCGCTTACGTGACAAGGCATCGCGCCAACACGCTCGACCGAGTGCCGCTCATTCCGCGGCACGGCAGCGAAGTCCGGCACGTCGCGGGCGAGCCGTTCGACGAACGCCTGGTCGGGCCGTCCAGTGCCGCCTGGGTTCCCGGCCAGGAAGGCCGAGCCTTCTACGTGACCACGGACGGCGGCACGACCGCCCCGCCGGACGGGATTCTGCGCAACGCCATGCTGCTGCGGGCGGAACTGCATCCGTAAAGCGCGGAGGGATCACCGCGCCGGACCGCCTGGCCCCGGCTCGGCCCGCGTGCCGTCCGCGGGCTGGGCGGGCACGCTCACCGTCGGCAGGAGCTGGGCCAGCTGTTCCGGCGAACCAGGCTGGGCCGGGGCCGGCGGGTCGCGGTGGATCGGGCCGCAGCCGTGGATTCCCTGATCGGCCGGGACGGACATCGGACACACCTGCGTCGCGCTGGCTGTCGCGGTCATGGCGGCGAAGGCCAGCGCCGCACCGGCGGCGACCGTCGCGATTCGGCACCAGCGGACGGCATCGGACATGACAACTCACCTTCATTCGACGGATGGGGATCAGACCAGCGTGCAGCGTGCGTAAGCCTTGAGCTGGAACGGTTTCTCGGTGTGTCCGCTCGCGTATACCTCCCAGCCCGCGCCGTCGTCGGCGGGCCGGTTCGTGTAGACGGCCGGTCCGTAGCTGGAAACCGCGTAGCCGCCCGAGGAGACGTGGTAGCCGGACGGGCAGCGCGCCACCGCGTGGGCGGCTCCGTCGGAACTCGTGGCCGTCGCGGAAGCAGAGCGGTTCAGCGGATTCGACAGCGACGGGTCCGCATTGGCGGTCCCCGCGGCCAGCACCCCGCCGGCGAGGGCTGTCGCGACGGTGATCGAGGTCCGGCGGATCGTGCGCGGTACGGGCATGGCAACCAACTCCTCAGCAATTCATCGAGACGCCCAGCAGCGGGCAGGACGGGCTCTGGGTCGGGGACAACGGCGGCGGTCCGCTCTCGGCGGGCGGTTGCCCGGCCGACGGGCCGCCGCCGTTCGGTCCGGGCCGCGGTGCGGGCGCGCCGGTGTCGCGATGCCCGGTCGATCCGGCCGGTCCAGTCGGTCCGGCCGGACGCTGCGTGCGGGACCGCGGGGTGCTGTGCCTGGCCGGGCGGCGGGTTTCGGCCCGCGGCGTCGGTTCCTGGGCGGTTTCCTGCGCTGCCACCGCGTCCGACGGAGCGGGCGCCGGGGAAGGGGAAGAAGGCGACAGTGCGGACGAGGAGGTGCTCGGGCGCTGTTCCGGTTGCGCGGGCGCCGGGCTGGCGGCCGCCGGTTCCGCGGGCCGGCTGCCGGGCAGAACGCCCAACGCCCAGCCGACCCCTCCGCCGACGGGAATCGCCAACGCCGCGGCAAGAGCGCCGAAAGCCAGCCGACGCCGCCGGGCCCGGGCCGGTTCCGGTCCGTCGGTGATCTTGCGGACCAGGCCGGGAAGGCGCAGCCGGGCGAGTCGCCACAGAGCACGGCCGAGTTGCCAGGCGATCGCGGCGATCCCGGCGATCGGCAGCGCCAGCAGCAAGATCTGCACGGCCGCCGAGATCGCGCCCAGCACGGGATGCGGATCGGCCGCGGCGTGCGAAATCAGGCCGGACACCGCCTGGACGTCCGTGCGCACCAGCCCCGGGACCTGCCAGGCGACATAGCCCAGCTCCAGCGCGAGAGCGGGCACGATCAGCAGCACCCACGTCGTGACAGCGGTCTGCGGCCAGCGCTTCAACGCGTCCAGACGCGCGTCGCGCGGGCGGCGCAGGAGGTAATGGGAGAGGATCGGGCCGATGTAGCGGTACAGGTCCGGCACGCCGACGAGGTCCGCCATGAGGTAGTAGCCGTCGAAGCGCAGCGTCGGCAGGAGTTGCTGCACGATCTCCAGGTTCACCGACAGCACCGCCACGAGCAGCGGCGCCCAGCCCGTGCTGAAGTAGGCGGCGGCGAGGGCGAGCGCGAAGATCGCGTTGAAGTACACGCCGCCCAGATCGGTGCGCAGCCGCCCGGCGCGGTTGAGCCGGTACGTGTCGGTGATGTCGGTGTAGAAAGCGGGCCACACCAGGTAAATCCCGGCACCCATCCCGCCCGGGACGGCACCGGAATAACGGCAGGCGGCGGCGTGCCCGCATTCGTGGAACCCGGTCGACGCGACCGCGAGCCCGAGCACTGCCAGCACGCCGACCGGGTCGGCGAGGGTGCTGCTCATCGCATCGGACACGCTGTGCCCGGCGAGCAGCCACCACTCCGCGACGCCAGCGGCGGCCAGCAGGAGCGCGATCACAACCGGGAAGAACAACCACCCCAGCATCCCGCCGACGACCCACGTGGCCGCCGGGGCGAGCACCTGGACGCGCACCCGCAAGGCCAGGAAAGGGTTGTGCCGGGCCAATTCCGGCACGGTGCCGTCGGCGCAGGTGGTCAGTCCGAGCGGGGCGAGCTTGCGGTCCAGCAGGTACGCGACGTGCTCGGCTTCCAGCCGCAGCCCGGACTCCTCGCTCGCGGCCGCCGCGACCTTCGCCAACGTCGCGGCGTCGTCGCGGTTTTCGGTCTCTTCTTGTTCCTCGGGAACGAAAGCTTCTTGGGCGACCAGCAGCCGGACGATCAGGTACAGCAGCGCGGGCAGCCGGACGAGCTGCCCGTCGGTGCGCGCGACGAGAAGCGGCGGTTCGCGGTACCCGCTGCCGCGGAATTCCCCGACGGGCTCGGTGTCCGGCAGCAACCCGACCGGCCCGGCTTCCCCGATCCTCGCGACCGCCCCGCTTTCGCCGCCCGGCGCGGCAGGCGCGTCGACGTTGTCCGCGGTGGCGGCGGGAAGTCCGGGATGCGGGCACATGCTGGTCCTCTCCGGGGCTGAGTACGGCCGGGCGCGCCCCGGCGGCGGTTTCTTCGACGGGGGCCCTGGCACGCCGCGGGCCGGTGTCGTCCGGAAGGCGGCGGTCTCGTCGGTGGCGGTCGGCGATCGCGGGTGGGGTCCGATTCGTTCGGCGGTCGTGGATGGCCGCCCGGGCCCGAGTCAATCGGCGGTGCCCCGCTGTTTGGTGCTGCGGCGGTAGATCCGGACCAGGCCACTGCTCACGGTGTGACCGGAATCCGGCGGTCAGCGCACTTCGGCAGCCGCGGAAAGACACCCGAGCCGCGGCAGAGCCGGATCGCGGCCCCGGCATCACCGCGTCCGGCCGGATCAGTGGCTCTCGACCGCGGCGGGCATGCAGGTGGTGGTCGTCGACGGCGGCTGGCCGAGTCCCAGCGCGCCGACCACTCCGCCGCTGCCCTCGCTGTGGGTGGTCTGGCAAGCGTAGTAGACGGTTCCGCCGTGTCCGTCGGGCACGGCGTAGCGGCCCGGGCCGGCCGTCGGAGCGGCGGGGCTGCCGGTGACCGCGGAGAGCGCGGTGCGGGCCGGCAGCACCTCCCCGGCCAGCGCGTCCAGCTCCGCGTAACGCGCGTCCGCCGGAGCGGCACCCGCGGTGGGCTTGGCTTGGTGCACGGTAGTCGCCTTCTCTCCGCTGTCGTCTGGGGTTTCCGCCGCACGGGGCAGGGCCGGAAAACGGCAGGCCCCGCCCCGTCGGCGTCCCTGCACCCGCCCGGGCGGGTGCGGTCACCGCGCTCAGTAGCTGGAGACGGCCGCCGGGGTGCAGCTCATCGTCTCGCCGGGGTTGTTGGAGCCCAGCCCGAGCGTCCCGGTCAGGCCGGGAGTGCCCTCGGAGTGCGAGGACTGGCAGGCCGACAGCGCCGTCGCGCCGTGGTTGCCGCCGTCGTAGACGACCGTGTTGCCGCCCGACGCGGCCGCCGAGCTGCTGGAGGCGGAGCCGTTCGCGCCGCCGCCGGCGTTGTTGAACGGAGTGGACACGATGCCCAGCACCGCGCGCTCCGGCAGCACCTCGGCGGCCAGCGCGTCCAGTTCCTCAAACTTCACCGAATCCATGATGCTCCTTTTTCGTTCTCGATCCTTCTTTCGATCAATCCCGGAAAAGAGCTCTCCGTCGCACGAAGACGCTCGGTTGTGTTTTTCCCGGATCCCGCGAATGCGGCGACTCCTTTGTAACATCCTTCGCGCCGGGGAAGCAAACACCAGATTGTCTTGCAAGGTAAGGAAAATCTGGGGGAATGCGGTGGTGTTTTTCAGTGCGCCGGACCAGGTTTCGGGATTCCTGAAAAGGTCTCTAACGCGGCGTTTCACGATTCATGAAAAACGAGGCCGTCAGCGGGCGCGCCGCGCGGGCGCGGGCACCGGCGTCAGCCGCGGACGGCTCGTTTGCTCGGGAATCAGCAGTTCGTCGACCGGACAGCCCAGCACCGCGCACAGCGCGTCCAGGTCGTCGAGTTTGACGCTGGCCGGTCGCCCGGACCACCACTTGGACATCTTCCCGGCGGACACGGCCAGTCCGTGCGCGGCCAGGCGGGTGCGCAGGTCGGTGGCGGTCCAGATGCCGCGTCGGGCCGCGGCCAGCCGCAAGTTCCACTCCATGGGGACAGGACCTTTCCTCGTCGGTCGGAGGCTCCGCGCCGCTCGGGGAGGACACGGTGAGCCAAGGGGCGCCGCGCACCGCCCGGTCGCGGCGCGCGAGGGGATTCGGTCCTGGTCAGTCAGGGAAAACAGTCGGCAGGTCCGCCATCGATCGCTGGCTCCGCCACCACCGCGCACGCGGCGGTCCGCCGGAAGTACGGGGCACCACGCGTCCGGCGTGCACGGCCAACGCGATGACCGCGCCGGCACCAGCCTGGCTCAACGTGCCGTCGCCGACCGGAGCCAACGGGGTGCACGAGGACGCCGTGGCCGGCGAGGGAAGCTCTTGGGGCGCGTCGGTGGTCCAGTTGGTTGCACCGGACTTGTGCGGGCGGGGTGCCGGTACTGGCGCGGCGACCGCTTTGCCGCAGCGGGCCTCGATGGGCCGATCAGCGCGGGTCGGAGCGACCTTCGGGGGCGGATGGTGGCTCCTGCTGATCGGGGGAGCGGTGACTGATCGCGCGGTGTCCGCACCGAGAGGCCGATCGGTGGTCGCGAGGGGAACGGGGAGCACCTCGTTGCTGATCGACTGTGCGGCGCCAAGGAGACCAGGCAGTTCGTCGGTCACCCGCCGCGCGGTGCTCGTGAGCGGCGCCGTGATCGATTGCACGGGCGTTCTGCGGGTGGTCACCGCGTGGATCGTCCGGTGGATCGGCTTTGTCTGGGTCACCGTGTCCAACGCCCGCTTGCCAGCACGCACGACGTCCGGCATCGGGCCGGTCGGAGCAGCACTGTCCTTCTTGCTCGCCGGACGCCCTGCGTCGGCTCCCTTGGCAACCTGGCGAACGCTGGTCGTCAGGTGCTCCGGCGAGGCGGCAGCAGCCAGCCGGCAGAGCCCGCCCGCCCGCGGCACGGATGCCGGACACTGCCCGCCCAGCGGATCGGCCGCCGCGGTGTCTCCGCCGACGAGGGCGCCGATCAGCCAGCTCCCCGCCAGCAGCCCGATCGCGACGAGCAGCCGCACGCCCCACCGGTGCTGCGGAGTGCTCTTCGGGACGGAACCAGCAGTAGCCCACGCGGGCCGATGCGGCACAGGAATCAGCCGCACCGGCAGGGCGCCGCGGTGACCGGCGCCGACCTTGGTAATCCCGACACCTGGCCGTGTGTACACCGCGACTCAGGGGTAGGCAACCACCGTCGGATTCGTTAGCAGGCAAGGAATCGGTCACTCGATGCGCTCGACTGTGTCCTCGTAGGACGAACACTTCGGCAGGTCGGCCGCGCACGCCGCCGAGATCAAATCCGGTGGTGCGCAAGGACGAGCGCGCCGACGTGCTTCCCGGGGAATCACCGAGGAGGTCACCCTCGTGAGCGACGTCGAGGACAATCGTCCACTGTGGATAATCGCGCTCCGGTGGCCCAGGTTACAGAATTTCTCGCGCCGAGGACGTGTAGCCCCGAGACGGCCGGGTATCCGGCCAAGGCCGCGTGTGCTCGAGCTGGGAAGGCCGGTGATCACATTCCCGTTGCACCACAACAGCTTCTTCGTTCACGGCTTGCGTGCGACCCCGGCCAGCATCGCTGCCTCGCTCGGATCCGCGAAGTCGACAACTGGTGTGGTGAGTCCGCTTTCCTCGGGATGCCAGGCGGCGGTCCACGTGACGCCCGGGTCCAGCAACTCGAAATCGCCGAACAGCGCGCGGATTTCCGCGTTCGAGCGCAGCACGTGCTTGCTGACATTGGTGTCGTACAACTGGATCACCGTGTGCAGTTGCCGGGCGATGTCCTCTGGCAGCCCTTCGTGGGTGATCTGCGACAGCACCAGATACGAGCCCGAGGGCAGCATCTCCCGGTACCGCGCGATGGCCTCCGGCCCGAGGTCGCGCCCGTCCGGGCCGGGCTGCTGGATGTGCAGGACCGCGGTGACCAGCAGGGCCAGCGGCTGGTCGAGATCGATGACGCCGGTGTCCGCGACGGCCTGCCACAGTTCGTCCGGTTCGCGAAGATCGCCCTGGATCACCGCGTGGCGTCCGGGATCCCCGTGGCGCTCCAGCAGGATGCGGGAATGCGCGACCGCGACGGGTTCGCGGTCGATGTAGACGACGCGGGAATCCGGCGCGACCTCGTCGGCGATCTGGTGCACGTTGCCCATCGTGGGGACGCCGGAACCGATGTCGACGAACTGGCGCACGCCCAGCCGGACGAGGTGCCGCACCGCGCGGTGCAGAAACGCGCGGTTGGCTCGAGCGCAGTACATCCCGGCCGGGAAGGCGGACAGGACCATCTTGCCGAACTCGCGGTCGATCGCCCAGTTGGCCGTGCCGCCGAGATACCAGTCGTAAACCCGCGCCACGCTGGGCCGGTCGAGGTCCACGCCCGGGATGGGCTCTTCAGGTCCGTGCGCCACGCTGCCTCCCCCGCAGTCGTGGCCAATCGTATCCAATCCAGCCGATCCCGCCGGACGGGCAGCGCGCTGCCGGATCTCGCCGGGGTCGAGCGCCGCTGCCCGGACGGTGCGGTCGCGGCCGCCGTTTTCGCCCGGTGGAGAGCGTCGTCAATGGTGAGCGGCAGCGGACTGAACTCGGGGGCGGCCGCCGATGGCGCCAGCGACCGATTTCAGAACGGCGTCGCCCGCGAGGCGGCCGTGCCGATCGCACGACGTCGGCCGCGATCATCGCCGCTCGGCGCGGATGCCGGTCCGCGTGCCCCGGCCGCAACGGCCCGCTGACCTGATGCGGCGCGAACGTCACTCCGGCCGCGGAAACGGCGAGCAATGCCCGGAACTCCCCGCGCGCGAAAACCTCGGCGAATGCCTGCTCCGATCGGCCGATCCGCCCACCCCGTGCCGTGGTGCGCGCCGTACTCGCGTAGTGGTCTGGACAACAGGGTTTTCGCTTGCTTGATCCGCCGCGATTCCGTTAATGGGCAACAAAACCGGTGGACCCAGTCCCGCGGAACCGTCCGGTGATCGTCCTTGAGTAGGCTGCTGCCACCGACTTCTATTGGGGGAGAGATGACTGAAGAAATCGAACCTGCGCGCCGGGCCGCCGTGCGTTTTCCGGGAATCAGCCCGAGGGCCTACGAACATCCGGTGGACCGCGGCGCGCTCGCCACTCTGCGCGCGGTGCCCGGATTCGCCCAGGTGATCAAGGCCGTTTCCGGCTTCTACAACGAGCGCGGCGAACGGCTGATGGCGCTGGCGTCGTCAATCCGCGTCGGACCGCGGCAGTATCCGGAACTCGACCGGCTGCGCCACGAATGCGCCGAGACGCTCGATCTTCCCGCCGTGCCGAACCTGTTCGTCTACCAGGATCCGCGGCTGCAAGCGTCCGCGCTCGGCATGGACGAGCCGTTCATCCGGATCAGCACCGCGCTCGTCGACCAGATGAGCCACGAATCGCTGCGCTTCGCCATCGGCCACGAAATGGGGCACGTGCTGTCCGGGCACGCGGTCTACCGCACGATCATGATGCGCCTGATCACCCTCCAGATGTCGATGTCCTGGACCCCGGTCAGCGCGCTCGGCATCCGGGCGATCATCGCGGCGCTGAGCGAGTGGTACCGCAAGGCCGAACTGTCCTGCGACCGCGCGGGTCTGCTCTGCGGCCAGGATCCGACCGCCGCGCTGCGGGCGCAGATCCAGCTCGCCGGCGGCGTCGACCCGTCCCGCATCGACATCCCGTCCTTCCTCGAGCAGGGCGCGGAATACGAATCGGGCGAAGACATCCGCGACAGCCTGCTGAAGCTGAAGTACGTCGAGACGGAAACCCACCCGTTCGCCGTGGTCCGGGCGACGCAACTGCAGAAATGGGCAGCGTCGGAGGAATACCGGGCAATCCTCACCGGCGATTACCCGCGCCGCGACGACGACGCGCCGGCCACGGACTGGAAGGACGACCTGAAGTCCGCGGCGAAGTCGTACAAGGATTCCTGGACGGCCTCGGCCGATCCGCTGACGAAGGTCTTCACCGAGGTCGGGGAGACGGTCGCGGATACCGCGAGCAAGGTGTGGGCCAAGTTCGGCGGAGGTTCGGAGAACGGCGCCGCTTGAGGCCGCCTTCGCGCGGAAATGCGAAACCCGGGAAAAACCGCAGCGAAATAACTGGCAATTCTTGGCTGCCTGGGCGGCGGCGGAGCGGCGCATCTTAACCGGATGCGCGGAGCCGGTGGAATGTGGTGTACGTCACCGCATGCCGCGGTAATGACGGCCCGGTGGGCGCGATGGTATTTGCGGCGCGCTCAGCGGATCGGGTGCGTCGGCAAACGGGGGAGGGGCATGCGGCAAAAGGGGGAACGGGTTCTCGTGCCGCCGTGGATTCATCGTCGTGGACTCGTCGAATTCGACGGGCGCCGGCCGAGGCATTCGCTGTCCCGATGACCGGGACCGCGGAAATGCGGGCGAGCACGGCGGCGGCCCATTCGACGGATATCTCCGGACCACGCCCGCTGAATTCATCGTCAACCCCGTTGAGCCTGCCAGTCAGGACGGCTTGGGCGTACTGAACGAAAGGGTTTCTTCATGGGATTCAACCGGAAAGCCACGCGCTTGGCCGGCTGTGTCGCCGGGGTGACCGCCGCGGGGCTGCTGGCCGCCGCGTCGCCGGCGAGCGCGGTGGCCGGGGGCGCGCCGGTGACGGGGGCGGCGGCGTCCGCGCTGGTCCGGCTCGCGATCGGGGGCGACTCGACCAGCGGCGGCCACGCCTGCACGGGAACGCTGGTTTCCTCGCAATGGGTGTTGACGACCGCGTCGTGCCTGACCGGCAAGACCGGGGCGCACGCCGGAGACGGGCTGGTCGACGGCGCGCCGCCGGCCGTCGCCGTAACCGCCGCGGTGACCGAGACCGGGAAGCCGGCCCGCCAGATCGCCGTGGACCGGGTGGCGCCGCGGACCGACCGCGACGTCGTGCTGCTGCGGCTGGTCGCGCCGGTTCTCGGGGCCGCATTGGGGAATCTCGCTGCCACGCCGCCGCCGTCGAGCGGGCAGGTGACGGTGGCCGGGTTCGGCCGCACGGCGACCGAGTGGATCCCGGACACCCCGCAGTCGGCTTCGCTGAGCATCGCGGCCGGCGCGCCGGACCACGGGCTGGCCCTCGAAGCGACCGGCACGAGCGGCGTGTGCCGCGGTGACGCCGGAGGGCCGGTGTTCACTGCCGACGGCCGGATCACCGGCGTGGTCACCGGTTCGTATCAGCGCAACTGCCTCGGCGAGACCGCCACCAACCCCGCGGTGAGCGCCGCCCGGGTGGACGACCTCGGCGATTGGGTCACGGCGCACACCGTCGCGGGACACCACGGCCTGTACCGGATCGACGCCAACGGCGCCGTTCTGGGCTACTCCGGCACCGGCAGCGCCTGGACGACGCTGGGCACCGGGTTCGATCGGGTCTACGCAGGCGAAAGCGCGCTGGTCGCGACTCGCGCCGACACCCACGACGTCTACCGCTACACCGGGACCCCCGGCCAGTGGACGAAGATCGGCGGCCCCGGCGACGGGTTCGTGGTCAACGCCGACGGCGTCTACGGCTACAACGGCGGCGGCGTCCTGCGCTGGACCGGCACCGGCACCGGCTGGGAAACGGTCGGACCCGCCGGGACCAGGTTCTACGCCGCGGGCCACCTGCTCGCCCGGACCGTGCCCGGCACCGGCGACCTCTACCTGATGACCGCACCCGGGACCTGGGTCAAGATCGGCTCCTCCGGCGACGGTTTCGCGATCAACGACGACGGCATCTACGGGGCCAACGGCGGCGGTGTCTACCACTGGACCGGCACCGGCAGCGCTTGGGCGAGCGTCGGCAAGGCGCAGAGCGCGCTGTACGCGGGCGCGCACACACTGCTCGGCATCGAACCGTCCACCAAGGACGTCAACCTGCTGACCGCCAACGGCTGGTCCCGGATCGGCGGTTCGGGCGACTCGTTCGCGGCCAACGCCGACGGCGTCTACGGAGTCAACGGCGGCGGCATCTACCGCTGGAGCGCCCAGTCCGGCGGCTGGGCGGGGATCGGCCCGGCCACCAAGGCTCTCGCCACCGACTGATCCCGCGCATCGGCTGTGCAGGGCCCCTTGCGGGAAGCCAAGTCCCTCAAGGGGCCCTTCACGGACCGATCAGAAATCCTCCGCCCGGTCGTCAATTCCGGCAGCACCCCCGCCGCCGATGGGAGGATCGACGACCATGACCGACGCTGGACCGCCGGACGCCGACGAAGCCGCGTTCGCCGAGGCAGTCCGGGCAGGGGACCCGGCGCAGTTCGCGCTCGTCACCGAGCGCCATCGGCGTGAGCTGCAGGTCCACTGCTACCGAATGCTCGCGAACTACGAAGACGCCCAGGACCTGACGCAGGAGACGTTCCTGCGCGCGTGGCGCAAACGGGAGTCGTTCAAAGGCCACGCCGCGCCGCGAACCTGGCTCTACCGCATCGCGACCAACGCCTGCCTCGACTTCCTGGACAAGCGCAACGACCGCACCCCCGTGCCGTCCGAGCTTCCCGCCGCTGAGCTGCCGTATCTGCAGCCCTACCCCGATCGGATGCTCCCCGAGGACCCGCAGGAATCGGCGGTCGCGAGGGAGACGATCGAACTGGCGTTCATTGTCGCCGTCCAGCACCTGCCGCCGCGGCAACGAGCAGTGCTCGTCCTGCGCGACGTCCTCGGCTGGCCGGCGGCAAAGGCCGCTGACGCCCTTGAGCTGACCGTCGCCTCGGTGACCAGCGCGCTGCAACGGGCACGCGTGACGATGCGCGAACAGCTGCCCGACCGCCGCCTCGACTGGCGCAGCCCCGCCACCCACGAACTGTCGCAAGTCGAGCGTGACGTGGTGAAGTCGTACATCGACGCCCACGAACGCAACGACCTCGACCGGCTGACGTCCCTCCTCCGCGACGACCTGCGCTTCGCGATGCTGCCCGACCCCGGCACCGTGATCACGACGGCCAAGGACTCGGTCGACGGCTGGGTCTCCGGCGGCCTCTTCCAACCCGGCTGCGACGACTGGCGCTGCATCGCCACGACGGTCAACCGCATGCCCGCCGCCGCGCTCTACCTCCGCACTCCCGGGGACCCGGCGTACCGGCTGCTGAACCTCGCAGTCCTGCACATCGCCGGCGGGAAGATCGCCGAGCTCACCGGGTTCGAGGTCGCCGGCAAACCATGGCTGGGGCTGCCCGCGGCACTGTGAACCGCCGTGCTCACCGCCTGGTCTCGTATCGGGCCAGCACCACGCCGCCGGGAAACGTCCGGGTCTCCACCAGATTCAGGTTCACCCAGCTGTCCAGCGCGCTGAAGAACGGCGTACCCCCGCCCACCAGGACCGGATGGGTGACCACCGCGTACTCGTCGACCAACCCGGCCCGCATGGCCGCCCCGGCGAGCGTCGCGCCGCCGATGCTCAGCGGCCCGCCGTCCTCGTCCTTGAGCCGGGCGATCTCGGCGACCGCGTCACCGGCGTACAGCCGGGTGTTCCAGCCGACCTTGTCGATCGTCGACGAGAACACCACCTTCGGGGTATCCCGCCAGTTCCGCGCGAACTCGACTTCCGCAGGCGTGGCGCCCGGCTGCTGGTCGCCGGTCGGCCAGTAGGAACTCATCGCTTCCCACAGCTTGCGCCCGTAGAGCGACATGCTGTTCGCGAGCTCCTGTTCGAGCCACCACCGGAACAGCTCCTCGCTCGGCGGCCCGCTCCAGCCGATGTCGTCCCTGGCCGCGGCGATGCGGCCGTCGAGCGTCAGGTTCATGCCGTAGATCAGTTTCCGGGTCATGCCAGCCTCCTGTGCGTCGATCGCACTCGTACAGACGGGCGAGCCCCGAGAACTTAATCGGTCGCGCCACAGAAGTAAGGATTGCCTAACTCCGAGCGCTCGGCTACCGTGCAAGTCCTCAGATGACATGAGGGGTTGAGATGACGGATCTGACGCTGGCCGAGCTGGCGGCAGCGGTGCGGGCCCGCGACGTTTCCCCGGTGGAGCTCGCCGAGGAGTACCTGGGCCGGATCGATCGCGACAACGAAAAAGTGGGCGCCTACCTCGCGGTGGACCGCGAAGGGGCGCTCGCGGCCGCACGCGAGGCCGAGGCGCTGGTCTTGTCCGGCACGCGCGATCTGCCCGCGCTGTGCGGGGTGCCGGTCTCGGTGAAGGACACGTGGCCGGTGAAGGGGCTGCGCTACACCGCGGGTTCGAAGGTCTTCGCGGATCGGGTGGCCGAGGTGGACGCGGCGGTCGTGACGCAGTTGCGCCAGGCGGGCATGGTGGTGCTGGGCAAGACCAACGCGGCCGAGTTCGGGTGCTCTTCCTGCACCGAGACAGTGTTCGGCGCGGCCCGCAATCCGCACGACCTCGCGCGCACCGCGGGCGGGTCCAGCGGCGGGGCCGCCGCTTCGGTCGCGGCGGGACTGGCCCCCGCGGCGCACGGCAGCGACGGCGGCGGCTCGGTGCGGATCCCCGCCGCGTGCTGCGGACTGGTGGGGATCAAACCGACCAGGGGCCGGGTGAGTCCCGCTCCCGGCCCGGACTCGGCCGGGCTGGCCACCGCGGGTCCGATCGCCCGCACGGTCGCTGACGCGGCACTGCTGCTGGACGCCATGAGCGCCGCGCGCCCCGGCGACACTCACCAGTTGCCTCCGGTGCCCGACGGACACTTCGCGAACAGCGCCGAGCGCGACCCCGGCCGGCTGCGGATCGGCGTGCTTCGCGGACCGGCGAGCGACGACCCGTGGTGCCGGCGGGCGTGCGAAGACACCGCCGCGCTGCTCGCGGATCTGGGGCACGACGTGGCGGACGCCGCACCGACCGGTCCGGACGACTACCGCGAGGAGTTCGCCGTCGTGTGGTCGCTGCTCGCCGCCTCGGTGCCGGTTCCCGCCGAGCGGGAGCAGGACCTGCTGCCGCTGACCCGCTGGCTGCGGGAAAAAGCCCGTGGCTATGACGCCGTGACCTTCATGTCCGCGCTGGTGTCGATGCAGGCCGCCGCCCGGCGGATCGCCACCCGCTACGACCGGTTCGACGTGGTCCTCAGCTCCGCCACGGCCGCCCTGCCACCGCTGGTGGGCGGCCTTGCCGACGCGGATCCCGAGCGGACCTTCGAGAACATGCTGGAGTTTCATCCGCTCACCCCGCTGGCGAACATCACCGGCCAGCCGTCGCTGACCGTCCCGGCGCTCCGGACACCCGGCGGGCTGCCCGCGGGCGTGCTGCTCACCGGACGCTACGGCGCTGAGACGACGCTCATTTCCGTTGCGGCACAACTGGAGCGGGCGCAGCGATGAGAAAAGCTCAACTGGGATTCCTGACCGGGACCCATGTCGTCAACGATCTGTACCAGGGCGCGGTGCCCGCGTTGCTGCCGTTCATGATGAGCGAGCGGCACTACAGTTACGCGGCGGTGTCCGGAATCGCCTTGGCCGCAACGGGTTTGTCCAGTGTCGTACAGCCGGTGTTCGGCATGATCGTCGACCGGTCCCACCGCAACTGGCTGGCACCCATGGGTTTCCTCGTGGCCGCCGCCGGCCTTGCCGCCGCGGGCTTCGCGGACAGCTACCTTCTCACGTGGATCTGCGTTGCCGTAGCGGGAATCGGCGTCGCCGCCTACCATCCGCCCGCCACCAATCAAGCCCGCGCGGCCGGTGGCAGGTCGCAGCAGGCGATGAGCCTGTTCTCGGTGGGCGGCACCTTGGGCAGTTCGCTCGCCCCCGCGCTCGTCACCGCGGTAGTCGGCTCGCTCGGCCTTTCCGGGACCTACCTGCTGGCAGTCCCTGCCTTGGTCATGGCGTTGCTGTGGTTGCTTAACCGCCGCAATGCCCCTGTTTTGGTCAGCAGCGGAAGCGCGGCCACCGAGCACACCGCAGACGTTCCGGACGACTGGCGAGCCTTCGGCAGACTTGTCGCGGCGACTGTCGGCTGGTCGATCCCTTACGTGACAGTGAGTTCGATGCTTTCGCTGTACGCGATTCGCGAACTGCACGCCTCGACCGCGGCTGCCGCGGTCACCCTGACCTCGTTCACGCTCGCCGGCGCCGCGGGCACCTTGCTCGGCGGCTGGCTGGGCGACCGGATGGGCCGCCTGATGCCGATCAGAACCGGCTACCTGCTGGGCATTCCGGCGCTGGCGGGCATCGTGCTCAGCCCGGGCCGGCTCGTCCTGGAACTCAGCGCCGTGCTGTTCGGCCTGGCCATGTTCCTGCCGTTCGCCAACCAGGTGACGCTCGCTCAGGACTACCTGCCCACTCGTCCCGGCACCGCCAGCGGGCTGACCCTCGGCCTGGCGATGTCGGTCGGCGGGCTGAGTTCGCCGCTGTTCGGCTGGCTGGCCGACGCCGAGGGCCTGCGGTTCACGCTCGGCGCGGTGCTCGTGGTCTACGGCGTCGCCGTGCTGTTCGGCACCCGCTTGCGCGACCGCGTCCTGCCTGTTCAGCCATGCGAAAAGTCTTCTGAGGAGCTGGTGACCTGATATGTTGCGCGGGTGATCGGCGGATCACCCGGGCCTCGCCGCGCGACGGGCCGGATTGCCCGGCAGGGAGAGGAACACGACATGACGGTCCGGGCAGTACACCGAACGTCACTGGTCGACGCGGCGACGACGGAACTGCGCCGGCTGATCGGCGAGGGCGAGTGGCCGGTCGGGGCCAAGCTGCCCAACGAGATCGAACTGAGCCGCCTGCTCGGGGTCGGACGGTCCACCGCGAGAGAGGCCGTCCGCGCCCTGATCTCCGCAGGCCAGCTGTACTCGCAGCAAGGCTCGGGCACCTACGTCGCCTCCGCGACCCCACTGTCCGATTTGGACCGCAGGCTGCGCAGGGCCGAGGTGATCGACGTATACGAGGTCCGCGTCGCACTGGAGGTCGAGGCGGGCGGCCTGGCCGCGACCCGCCGCACCGCCGCCGACCTCAAGGCGCTCCGCACAGCACTGGCCGCCCGCGACCGCGCCGGCTCGCTGCCCGAACTGCTGGACGCCGACATCGCCCTCCACCGCGCGGTCGTCGCCGCGGCACACAATCCGGTGCTGCTCGACGTATTCGACTCTTTCCTCGACGCCATGCGCGCCGTGGCCACCAGCGTCACCACCCTGGACACCGAAGGGGACCCGAACCACGCGCACCACGACCTGGTAGCCGCCATCGAAGCCGGCGATCCGGACGCCGCCGCACAGGCGACGCGCCGCAACGTCGAACACACCCTGGCCCGGCTCCGCCGGAGTTAGCGCCGAGGTTCACCGCGCCCGGCGGTCCCCTTCCGGCGTGTTGGCGAGCCAGTACAGGCCCAGCCGGGGTCGCCAGCCGACTGCTTGGCAGTCGCGGACGACGCGGTCCACGGTGTCTTCGACGGCGGCGGGGGGCCATGGTTCGAATCCGGTGTTGCCGATCTCGCCCACGACCATCAGTTCTTCGCGGAGCAGGCAGTCGAGCACGGAGGCGAAGAATCCGGTGAAGCGGTCGCTGTCTTCGGGAACCACCTGTGCGGCGTTGGTGATCAGCCAATCCAGCGGAACCCAGTCGTCGAGACCGTCCGCGATGGTCTCGGCGACGACCCGCTCGACATCGTTCGGCGCTGGCGAACCTGACTCATCCATCAACGTGCACCTTGAGCTTTTCTTTGAGCGGCGTGTCGAAGTCGATGGTTTCGCCGCCTGATCTGGACATGTTCCGCCATTGAATAGTGACGCCTTCGCCGAGGTCGTACACGTCGGGGATCTTGTCTCCGCGTGAGGGGAGCCTCCGTGCGCCGGCGGTCCAATGGTCGAACAGCGTCCGCAGCTCGGTGGCGTTCGACACTATTTTCACGCCGCTGTTCTTGCCCTGGGGCAGTGCGTCGAACGAAACGCGCCAGTTTTTGGCCCCGTTCTTCGCCGCGAGCTCGATCGCGCGGGAAACCTTCGCCGCTCGTTCGACGGCGAGGAGCTTCTTGAGGGCGCCGCCGCCGACCGGGACCGCGGCCATGCCGTAGAGGGCGCGTTCGAAACCGTCGAGTTCCTGCTGGGTGAACGCGTCCTTCCCGACGATCGCCTCGACCGCGCTCTTGACGCTGCCGATCCCGGGAAGGAAGTCCGTCACGGCCGACAGGACCGCCTTGACGTCCGGATTGAGCGAGCCCGAATGGGTCGGGTGGCCGAAGGCCTCGTCGAAATCGAAGGTGATGCCCTTCAGCGACAACCCGCCCACCGGCATCCACGGGGTGGCCGTGAACTTGTCCAGGGTCCGGTTGGCCTCGGCGAGGATCGTGTTCGCCGCGGTCAGATCGCGTTTGGCCCCGGCGAAATCCCGGTCGGCCTGCGCCATGGCGACGCGGATCCGGGCGGCGCTGTCGTCCAGCTGGGCCGCCGCCTGCGCGATGCCGGCCGCGGTGGCCGCCAGCCCGCGGTTGTTGGCTTCCAGCGCGGCGACGTCGATGTGGATGTCCAGATCCGGGAGCGCGTTGAACTGCGCTATGGCCGACTTGGCGATCGCAGCCAGTTCGGGCAGAGACTTCACCACGACCGACGTCGCGACGACGGTGTCGCGCAAGGGCTGCAGCGAGTCCTCGCGGAACCGGTCGAGCGCCTGGTTCGCCCGGGAGACGTCTCCGGCGTCGATCGCTTCCCCGACCTCGTCCAAGGTCCGGGCGGCTTCCTTGAGCGCGTGACCGGCGACCTCTGCGATGCCCTGGCGCACGTGCCCGAACACCAGAGCGCCGAGCTGGGTGCGGGCGACCGCCTTGCCCGCCACGAGCGCCGCTTTGGCCCGATCGGCGGCCTTGCACGCCGCCAGCTCCGGATGCCGGTCGCAGAGAATGGACGCCTGTGCGGGAGAGACTATTGCCATGAGCATCGCGACGATCGCGACGACAAGACCGGCGACGCCCCCACGGCGTGCGGCCTGAATACGGGAGCGCACCCGTGTCCTCCTTGATTCTTGATCAGCGGAAAGGAGCGTAAGACACCTCCGCGAGCTCCGGTGACCGGCAGGACGATTTGTGTCGGTGCGCACAAAGGGGTAACGAAAAACGACGCCGGTGGACGTCGTGAACTAATGGCGAAAATTCCCCCGGACGCTATCCTCATGCCTGAGCCTGCTCTCCCCACCAGAGCAGCCGTGTCCAGGACCAGGCCGGGAGTAGTACTGACAGTGGCGGGCTTTTCGGACTTCGACAGCCACGGTGACCTCTACTACGGAGGCGGAGCGGCCCGGTTTTCCTTCGGCCTGCTGGTGGTTTCTTCCCCGGACAGCGTCGACGACCACGCGGGCTGGGATCCAGCTCGCGAGAATGTGCATGCCGGCAAGGATTCGTTGCACGTGTCCGTTCGCCAGTCGGCCAGCGGACCGGTTGCTGTCGCGTGCGTCGAAGAGCCCGCCATTCCGCAGGGGCTCGAACTGTTGCACCGCGGCGTGATCCGTCTGGAATTGCCCGTGGAACGCGACTTGAACACGGTGTCCGTCTACGGCGACGATCCCGCGGAACCAGCTGAAGTCGTCGTAGTGCTCGGTGTTAAGAAATAAGCGGCATGCCATCAACGATAAATCGGCAGCCTGGAAAGACTGTCGACGGGAGTGAATGTGACGAATATCGAGCAGCTTATGGAGAAGCTGGGCCGCTCAGGCATCACCGCAATCCTCAAAGTGGACGACGAGAGGATGGCGGAGGGTGGTAAGCCGTGGACGTTGGTGATGTCGGGCCCGGGGCTCGACGGGCAGGGATTCATCCGTGCCGAGGCAGCCAGTCTCGACGGCTGCCTGAAGCAAGGGCTCACGCAACTGCGTGCCAGCTCTGGTGGTTTTGAATGGCTGGACGAGATCCAGTATTGATCGAATTCAGGGGTTCCCGGAGGCGGCAGTCGCATGCAGATCCTCAGGCGGAAGGAATGTCATGGACGAGCGGGCATTCGGCGAGGCGGGTGTCTGCCAGTGACCTGGTCTGGAGCCCCGGGTCTCTGCCCCGACTTCCCGACCCGGTCGGACTGGCCGTTGCCGAGGAACCCGTTGGCGCGCGCGGCTTTCCCGCCGGAAGGGCCGTGCGCGAGCCGAAGCCGCATCGATCGAAGAACTGGGCGGTATCGGTTGTCTCGGCGACACCATCGACTCACCCGGAAGGAACAGGCCCTGATGAACGACCACGAGTTCTGGGCACTCGTCTCCTTGGTGCGGCGGGACCCTCCGGCGACGGATCAGGCCGCTTTCGCTCCCCTGGAAGCGGAACTCGGCAGGCGCGGGGAAGCGGAGATCAAGCAGTTCGAGGACATCCTCGCCCAGCGTCTCTACGACCTGGACCGGTCAGAGCTTGCCGCGGTGCCGTCCGCCGCCACCGGTTTGCCTCTCTCCAGCGATTCCTTCCTGTACTACCGGGGAGCGGTGGTGCTGGCGGGGGAGCAGGCCTACCGGTCCGTTCTCGAAGACCCGGAGAAATTCCGTTCGTACACCGGGGTCGGCGGGCCTGAGGCGGAATTCCTGCTCTACGTCGCGCAACACGCCTACGAGAGTTCGACAGGAAAAGAATGGGAGCACGTCAGCCCTGTCGACTACGAGACGGGTTCGAACCCGGCGGGCTGGAGCTGACGGGGTTCAGCGAAACTCGGGGTTCCCTCCGTTCGGTGTCCTCGGGCTCGGCTGGCTCCAGCGGTACCGATCCGGCCGCGCTTCGAGCCCTCGACGCCGGATGGTGCGACCGGGTCGGCGAGCCGGATATGGAAAAGCACACGGCGTCGGCAGCAACCGCGGCGCGTATGGGCCTCTTGTTCTCTGTTTCGGGTGACATGGCCCCTTGCTGCTCAACGCGGGCCGGGCCAGTGCAGCTTCTGCCCGAACTCATTCACCGGACCATTGCCGCCGCCGCAAACTGGAACGTCAGGCGCATCTGCGCGGTGCTGCGGCACTCGGCGGCTCGTCCGGCCCGCGGACAAGTCCCGCGGCAGGGCGAGTTCTGTGTTCCGTCGCGCTAGTTCGCGGCCATGCCCCAGTTCAGTGCCCCGTCGTTGTCGATGACGACGCGGCTTTCGGGTCGGTCGGGCACGCGTCCGGCTGCGTGGTCGTCGAGGCGTTCGGCGACGTAGGCGAGCATGGCTGTGACGTCGTCCCATTCGACAGCGTAGGCCCCTTCGCTGGCGTACCAGGTCATGACGCAGCCGTGGTCCTGGCCGGGGCGGAGGTCGACGCAAAGCAGGCCGCCGTCGATGGAGCGGCAGACCGGGACGAGGGCGGTGCAGTAAGGGAATGCGGGCTCGCCTGCTGGTTTGCGATGTTCGCCGTACGCGGTGCAGCAGCCGGGGTCTGGGTACTCCGCATTGCCCGCGTATTCCTCTCGGGCGCGTGTCACCGAGAGCGGCATGAAATGGGTCGGTATCAGCGACCCGGCATGGTAGTCGCGCCGGTCGTCGACACCGTCCGTGACGCTCCACCACGTCAGCAGGTCGGCGGGCAGGCGGCGGCCCACAATGCGTTCAAGCTCCCGGATGTTGTCGGCCGGGCCTGCGGGGTGGATCGCGTGCGCGGTGGCTGGTGCATGTTCTCGCAGCACCGCGGTGATCCGCTGCCACGCTTGTGTCACCGGTTCGGTCACTCGGGCCAGCCTCCTGCGTGCGCCAGGCATCTGGTTGATGGGCGAAAGGCGGGTGCGTCCGGTGTGTTCGCCGGGCGCACCCGCAGGCTATCCGGTCCTCAGGACCGCTCAGCCGCTCTACGGAGTAATCGGGATGAAGAAACGTTCCTGGTCGTGCGGGTCCAGGGCGTCGTGGCGCTCGGGAACCAGCAGTTCCACGTCCAGGATCCGATGCGTCTGATACCAGGAGTACAGTCGTCTGCCAGCTTCGGTGTTGTGGTCGTGGTTGACCCATCGGACCGCGAAGTCGTTCGTGTGCTTGCCCGGGTCCAGCCAGTCCCCGGCCCCTTCGTAGGTGGAGGCGTAGGCGTATTCGTCGCAGTCGACTGGTGACGGTTCGTCGGGCAGCGGTGCTGGCATCCCCGCGGCCTTGCAGGCGGCTTCCGAAGTGTCTCGGTTGCGGTCGAGCACGATGTCATGGCCCTTGGCGCGAGCCACGCGGTGCAGGGAGTCGGCATGGGCGGGGGAGCCGCCGAGTAGTTTCTTGTCCGCCTTCGCGGGCCAGGTGGCGCCGGGGTTGGCGCGGGACTCCTCGACGAACTTGGCGTGCCGCCCGACCTTGGGGTCGCTCTTGGAGAACGCGAGTCCGGGCACGGCGCGGTCGAAGATGCTGCCCTGTTTGTCCCACAGGTAATCCGCGCTGTCGAAGCGCACGCCCCCTTCGAAACTCTTGGCGAAGTTGAGGGTGATGTCGGCGTCGGGCGCGAACTCGTATTCGGTGTGGAACACCCCTTGAGCCAGTTGCTCGCCGTACTGCGGGCTCGCGGGATAGCCCTCCGACTGCAGGGTGAACCAGGTCTGCGGGTTGGCCTTCCATGCTGAGAGGAGGTCCTCTCTGCTGTCGCGGCCGGCCTGCGGATGGCACGCGTCGCCGTTGCCGAGGTCGCCGTTCTTGATGCGGTACTCGCCGGCGCATTTGAAGGTCGCCTTCATGCGCGCGGTGGGCTTGTCGAACGTGCCGTTGGTGATGATCGGCTCGGACAGCAGCTGGAAGTCAGCGAAGCGCCGCTCGGGCTTCGCGGGGTCGCCGCCGATCTTGCCGTAGCCGATGAGCGTGTTGAACACCGCCAGGTAGCCGATCGGCCGGCACCTGAGGATCGAGCATTTCAGGTCCACCGCCCAGTTCATCTTGAGCTGGCAGTAGGAGAACCGGTTCTTGATCCACCCCGCGTCGTGGAACACCGAGGTGTTGCCCCAGCACTCAGCCGGGGTCTGGACGTACTGGTAGGGCTCGACGGGTTTGGCGCCCCGGTCGAACGCTGCGCTGTCGACGACGTAGGGCGGGTCGTCGACAGCTTGCAACGGAGGGGGAGACAGCACGGTCTTCCCGCCCTCGGATCTGGACACTGGTTTAATCCCCAGCGCGTCCAGAGATCCGTCCCGCTGCAGTGCTGTCACTATCTTCTCGGGGTGCTTCGCCAGCTCCGGATCAGAAACGACATACCCCACCAGCCTGCGCGTCTCGGCCCGTGGTTCCACGGCCTGTGCGGGCAGCGAACTCGCGATCATGCACAACGACGCGAGCACGGCCAGCGCCCCGCCCGCCTTCCACCGGCCCGATCTTCTTCGTGACATCGAGCGAACACCTCTCTTCTGAAGAGTCGATCGAATACCGCAATTTCCGTTTCGAAACCTGCTGTGGAACCGGATTTCGCAATGGACCGCAGCGATGCTGGGGTCGTTCGCTATTGCGCAACGGTGCACCGGCTGTCGCGCCAATTCAGGGCGCTACTGGTTCATTGCTTCACGGATGAGATTTGAGTATCTGCAGTCATGCGAAAAAATCAAATCTCGTCGGATAATTCAGCATCCTGCGTCATGGGATGCGCGGTAGGAAAGCATCGATCATGGTTTCATTTCTCGGTCTGGCGCGTGGCGGGCTTGTATCGCGACCGCCTTTTATCAGCGGTTTCTCCATGTTCTTGCGGCCCGCGCGCCGAAAAACGCATATACCCCCTGTCGTCAACCGAGCCCCTGTTGCGCGTCTTTGGTGCCTGCTGTGAGTAAGTGCGATGCGCCAGTGTCGGACCTATTCGCTGAATGTGCTCTGTCGGCCGACTTCTTGACTGTCGACAGGGTGAAGGTAGCACCGGGAAGGCGTCGACAATACGACCGAACGGACGCTTCTCGTAAACCTTTCCCCGGTGCGTTTTTCGTACCCGGGCAGGGAAGGAGGTTGAACTCTAAACAAGGGAATCTGTCTTCTGCGGTGTGCCTTGGGTATCGGCGCTCGTTGTCAAGACGCTCGTTCACGCCAGTAGATCCAGCCCCATCTGGCCGAGATGACAGGATTGCGCCCTGTGGTCCCGCTTCCCCGACGGAATGGGCGCCGATTTGTCAGGACAGTATTGCTGGCGCGGCCCGTTCGTCGAGCCTTACTCCGCTCCGACTGCCGCGAGTGGATGCGGTTCTCCGGTCAGCCCTGGCAGAGCGGCAGCGATTTCTTCGAGCTTCGCCGCGACGTAGGTGTGCGTGTTGCCTGCCCGGCTGACGACGGGAACGTGCCCTGCGTGCCCGGCTGCGACGGCGAACCCAAAGTTGCGCTCGGCCCAGGTCAGCGTGGTGTATCTGAGCCAGTGGGGGGTGACACTGAGGTTCTTGACCTGCGGGAGCTGTTCTCCGATTCGGTACCACAGGTACTTCGTCGCGGCGGCTGTGGAAGTCGCGGCCTTGGCAGTTCCGGAGCACCTCCTTGATGCATGCCACCGGGGTGATAGGAATCGGCTGGTCCGGGATGTGCGGCGGTTTCATGCGGGTCATCGGATGGTGCTCGATCGCCTCCTCAGCTATCAGCCAGTGGAACCACGCGCTCAACGCACGGCGATTGTTGTTCGCATTGCCAGGACTGGTTGTTGCGATGCGGTAGGCGACCCACCGTTAGCCGTGGTTCGGTTCGTAGTCTTCGGGCTCGGGCGGAACGGAAGCGAGCCACGCCTCGGGGTCGTCTGCTTCGGGCGGTGCGATCGGGTCGGCGAGCCAGATGCGGAAGAAGCGCACGGTGTCGCAGTAGCCGCGGATCGTGCGGGGACTCTTGGTCTCGGCCTCGAGTGACATAGCCCACTCGTCGATCAACGCCCGCCAGGACGCGGGAGCGAGGATTAGGGCTCGGGCGCGCAGGTGAAATCCTCAAACAGAAGAGCCGCCAACCACCGCACAAGCACCCGCCCCGCGCCTCACTGCACGAAAAAGGGGCTGAACCCGCAGGTCCAGCCCCTATCGGTCGGGATGACAGGATTTGAACCTGCGACCCTCCGCTCCCAAAGCGGGAACGGCTAAGCGCAGTGCTACACCAGTATAGCCGCTGGTCGGGGATGAGCGGAAATCGTCAAATAGGAGGGTCGCAGAACGATCTTGTTTGAGAGTGGTGCAGTGGCGAATGTCCCTCGTCCGGCGGCGCAGGCTCCGTCCGTGAAGCTGCACGAACTTCGAGGGGCTTCGATTCGAGCGTTCGGACGATCGCGCTGACTGTGCCTCTGCGGAATAGTCCGTGGTTATGCGCAACCGCAATCCTGAACGCGTGATCGAGCAACGCATCGCGAGTCATGTCCAAAGGGGTGAGCCGGTGCGTCTGGCATCAGTGGCAGCGACGACCATCATGCGGGTCCTGCTCGGCCGAGCGACTCCGCGGCGCGGACGAGCCCCGCTGTTTCATCTGTGTGACGCGCGCATCAGCGGCGCGGCGCTGAACGAGGAAATGACCGAGCACCTCGGCCACGAGAAGAATCAGGCGGAGCCGGACCGGGAATCGACCAACGTGCGAAACGGCAGTCGGTCGAAGACCGTGATCTCGGACTCGGCCGGCGAGGTGCGGGTCGAGGTTCCGCGGGATCGGGAAAGCACGTTCGAACCCCGGATTGTGAAGAAGCGGCAGCGTCGACTGGCCGATGTGGACGAGATCGTGTTGTCGCTGTACGCGAAAGGAATGACAACCGGGGAGATCTCCGCGCATTTCGGTGAGATTTACGGGGCGTCGGTGAGCAAGGAGACGATCTCGCGGATCACCGACAAGGTTGTCGCCGAGATGCAGGAATGGGTCAACCGTCCACTCGACGCGATCTACGCGGCGGTGTTCATCGACGCTATCCACGTCAAGGTCCGCGACGGCCAGGTCGCCAACCGGCCGGTCTACGCGGCCATCGGCGTCACCGTGGACGGGCAGAAGGACGTGCTGGGGCTGTGGATAGGCGTCGGCGGCGAAGGCGCGAAGTTCTGGATGAGCGTCCTGGTCGACCTGAAGAACCGCGGCGTCCGCGACGTGTTCTTCCTCGTCTGCGACGGACTCAAAGGCCTCCCCGAGACTGTCGCGAGCGTATGGCCGCAAACCGTTGTTCAGACGTGCATCGTCCACTTGATCCGCAACACGTTCCGCTTGGTCGCGCGGCAGCACTGGGACGCAGTCAAGCGGGACGTCAAACCCATCTACACGGCACCCAATCCCGCCGCTGCGCTCACGGCATTGGACGATCTCGAGGAGAAATGGGGAAACAAATACGGAGCAGTGATTCGGCTATGGCGCAACGCTTGGGAAGAGTTCGTTCCCTTCCTTGACTACGACGTTGAAATCCGGCGCATGATCTGCTCGACGAACGCTATCGAATCACTCAACGCCCGCTACCGGCGGGCGGTTCGCGCCCGCGGGCATTTCCCGACCGAGCAGGCCGCGATGAAGTGCCTGTACCTTGTGACCCGCAGCCTGGACCCGACCGGGACCGGCCGCGCCCGATGGACGATGCGCTGGAAACCCGTGATCAACGCATTCGCCATCACGTTCGGTGACCGCTGGCCGGGAGCCGAAACCTACTGATCAACAACGCCGGAAACACCGATCACGAGATAGACCCCACTACACGCGCGAGCAGTTGGCGCAGAAAGGTGTGCTCAGGGAACAACCTGCGGCGAAGCAGGCACACCGGAAAGCGTGGGTCAACAATCACTCGCTTCGGACCCGGGACCCTGACATGTTGGCGAAGCGCTGGGGTGCGTATGCGCAGCTAACATACACTGGCGACTATTTCTGGAAAGCGGAAACTGGCGACAAGGGCGAGCGTGCCTGTTTTGGTCTAACCGGATGCCGGATGGCATGGATCCATATTCTGGAACATCCGGACGATGTGGACGGGGCTAAAGAGCTCGCGGCATTCTATTGCTTGGATCATGCCGACGACTGTCACACGGAGGTGTATCTTAACGGTGCGGTAAACGATGCGATGGAAGCTGCGATATTCCTTGGAAGAGGAAGTTACGCTACTGCTGCTGGTGGGGCGCGTTCCGTCGCGGCAGAGGGTGCGGGGGCTCGGGCTGCAGCGGAACCGGTGGTCGATCCTGAAATTGCAGGCTCGGCGATGGTTAGGGTGGGTCGCTGGATGGGTCGCGACGAATACGATAAGATGGTAAAAACGGGAATGGTTCAGGAAGGTCGAGGCGGAGTGACTTACGTGGCATTTCCGGCGACTCCAGAAGCGTACAGGGGTCCGGCTAAGCCTGATACGGGCTACGTCGAGTTTGATGTGCCGGAAGATTCTCTTTATTCTGCCGGTGATCCTAGATGGATGAGGATGTCGACACCAGACGGCCAGCCGGGGCGGATCGCGCGGCTTAAAAATCTACCCATTCCAGAATTGCCGCCGGCTTCAAATATTAGTGGTTGGGCGCAGAAATGACCGATACATTCGCAGTGGTTGACGAGACCGCTGCCTGGATAACTGATCGCCGCGCAGATTTAGAAGATCGCGGAATGACGGTAGTCGTAGATTCCGGAGGTGCTCGAATGAACACCTCTATATCTATATCGATCGATTACCGAAGCCGACTTAGTCAATTGATAATATGGGACACTGGAGAGGCGCAGTTGATGCGTGCAGATGTTCTTCAGGATATCGACCGAGATGACCACAGGGAAATTCACTCGCGAGATGATCTGCAACGTACGCTGGGCGAATTTGCGGCGTGGACCTCTGCGGTCACATAGTCGTCGTGTTGTAAGTGCATACTTCCGGTAAATTTAGTCAGACGTCGGTGGCGCTCGTGGCAGATATGTCGTTCAGGCCGCTAGATCGGCGTGCTGGCGGCGATCGCCAAGGATCGAGCCGACTCGCCATCGACACAGCTGGCTCAGTGCTCCGATCGCGCCGACTCCTGTTCGACACGGCTCTTTCGCGGCAGGCGAACGGATGCGGCTACTCCGGTAGCAGTCCGGCGATGAAGTGCGACCCCAGTGGACCCGGCGAGCACCACGATGTCGGCTGTTGCCCCTTCGGAGAAGATGCAGGTCGGAAGATATGGTGCCGATACCAGCGCGCCTTTGCGCGCGCGACCAGTTAGAGCATAAAGGCATTCATTCTCCACGACTGGTCGGCGTCCGAGTAGGCGGTGCACGTCGTGAGGGGGTAAACCTGCGCGCGCCAGCCACGATTCCAGGGTGCCGGCTTCCGGCGGCGCGGCAGGGGCGCCGAGCTGGGCGGAAGAATCACGCGGCGTCCCAGCGGCTGCGGATCGTGAGCGGGCCCTGATTTCACTCTCGAGTGACATAGTTCACTCATTGATCAGCATCTCTCAGGGGGCGGGAGCGAGACCGAGACTCAGGTGCGCAGCTGAAAATCCTCAAATAGGAGTGTCACTGAGCGCTGTGCTAGCTCCCGGGCCGCGCCCGGCGGCACGAAAAAGGGGCTGAACCCGCAGGTCCAGCCCCTCTCGGTCGGGATGACAGGATTTGAACCTGCGACCCTCCGCTCCCAAAGCGGATGCGCTACCAAGCTGCGCCACATCCCGGCACCCCCGAAGCCCTGGCTTCCGGACCCTCTCGAGGCCTCCGGAACCCATGTACCCGGGGGGTGTACGACCCACCCTAGCGGGCACGCTAAGCTTGCTTCGCTCCCGGGTCACCGAGGGCGCTGCGGGTGTAGCTCAATGGTAGAGCCCTAGTCTTCCAAACTAGCTACGCGGGTTCGATTCCCGTCACCCGCTCCAGTACTTCTCCGTCCGACGAGGACGACGCCGCGTCCGCCTCCAGGCGGGCGGCGATCACGTCCAGCAGCAGGTCTGTGTCCACCGGCTTCGTGATGTAGTCGTCCGCGCCGGAAGCCAGGGTTCGTTCGCGGTCTTCCTCCGTCGCTTTCGCGGTGACGGCGATCACAGGCAAGTCTTCGTGGGCCGCCTCGGCGCGGATGGCTGCGATGGTGGCGTTGCCGTCCAGCTCCGGCATCATCACGTCCATCAGCACCAGTGCGGTGTCCTCGTGGCGTTCCAGTGCCCGGATTCCGGCCACGCCGGTGTCGGCGTAGATGACTTCCAATCCGGCCTGTTCCAGGACCGCTGCGAGGGCGAAGACGTTGCGCAGGTCGTCGTCGACGATGAGGACCTTTTCGCCGTTGAAGCGTTTCGGGGCGCTGTTCGGCTCTGCCACGGTGATGGTGCTCGGCAGGACCGGCAGCTTGGGGGTGGGCCGCACGGGCGTCGTGGGAGCGATCAGGTTCGCGGCGCCGACCGGCAGGTACAGCGTGAAGGTGCTGCCCCGGCCGGGGACGCTGCTGACCCGCAGTTCGCCGCTCAACAGCTCGGTCAGCTGCTGGCTGATCGACAGGCCCAGGCCGGTGCCGCCGTATTTGCGGCTGGTCGTTCCATCCGCTTGGCGGAACGCGTCGAAGATGACTTCCAGCTTCTCCTCGGGGATGCCGATGCCGGTGTCCTCGACGCCGAACGCGATGATCCCGGCCGCCGAGCGCAGCGACTCCTGCTCGACTTCTTCGGGGTCCGCCATCCGGATGTGCAGGCGTACGCCGCCTTCGTCGGTGAACTTCGCGGCGTTCGAGAGGAGGTTCCGGAGCACCTGCTGGAGGCGGTGTTCGTCGGTGTGCACGCTGCCCGGCACCGGCGGGTCGATCAGGACCGCGAACTCCAGGCCCTTGTCCGCGGTCAAAGGCCGGCACAGGGATTCGACGTAGTTCACCAGTTCCGGCAGCGTCACGTCGGACATCTGCAGGTCCAGCTTCCCGGCCTCGACCTTCGCCAGGTCCAGGATGTCGTTGATCAGCTGCTGGAGGTCGGACCCGGCCGCCCAGATCGTCTTCGCGAACTGGATCTGCTTCTCCGTGAGGTTGCCCTCCGGGTTCTCCGACAGCAGTTTCGCCAGGATCAGCGCGCTGTTGAGCGGAGTTCGCAGCTCGTGCGACATGTTCGCCATGAACTCGTTCTTGTACTGCGACGCGACCGTCAGCTGCCCGGCCCGTTCCTCGAGCTCCTGGCGAGCCTGCTCGATCTCGATGTTCTTGACCTCGATGTCGCGGTTCTGCTGAGCCAGCAGCGCCGCCTTCTCGGCCAGCTCGGTGTTCGACCGGCGCAGTTCGCCCTGCTGGGCCTGCAACTGCTCGGACCGCGCGCGCAGTTCCTGGGCCAGCCGCTGCGATTCGGTCAGCAGCGCCTCGGTGCGCGAGTTCGACAGGATCGTGTTCACGTTGACGCCGATCGTGTGCCGCAGCTGCTCCAGCAGGTCCAGGTGCACCGCGGAGAACTCGTTGACCGACGCCAGTTCCAGCACGCCGAGCACCTCGCCCTGGAACAGCACCGGCAGCACGATCACGTTGACCGGCGGGGCCGAGCCGAGCCCGGACGACACCAGCGCGTACTCCGGGGGAGCGCCGTTGACCAGTATCGTCCGCCGGTCCACGGCGGCCTGGCCGATCAGCGATTCGCCGAGCCGGAAGCGCAGGCCGGTGCGGGCCTGGGCGAGGCCGTAGGCGGCGATGCAGTCGAGCAGCTTGTCCGGGTCTCCGGCGTCCTCGTCGTCGTGCGCGATGAAGAACGCGCCCTGCTGCGCGCTCACCAGCGGGGCCAGCTCGGACAGGATCAGGGTCGCCACCGAAGCGAGGTCGCGGTGCCCCTGCATCCGGCCGGACAGCCGCGCCAGGTTCGTCTTCAGCCAGTCCTGTTCGCGGTTCGCGGAGGTCGTCTCCTTGAGGTTCGCGATCATCTGGTTGATGTTGTCCTTGAGGTCCGCCAGCTCGCCGGACGCGTCCACGGTGATGTGCCGGGTCAGATCGCCCGCGGTGACCGCCGTCGCGACCTGGCCGATCGCGCGGACCTGGGTGGTCAGGTTGCCCGCCAGCTGGTTCACGCTCTCGGTCAGCCGCTTCCAGGTGCCGGACACGCCTTCGACCTCGGCCTGACCGCCCAGCTTGCCCTCGGTGCCGACCTCCCGGGCGACCCGGGT
The DNA here is from genome assembly GCF_021903635.1 of Amycolatopsis sp. FU40. Taxonomy (NCBI): domain Bacteria; kingdom Bacillati; phylum Actinomycetota; class Actinomycetes; order Pseudonocardiales; family Pseudonocardiaceae; genus Amycolatopsis; species Amycolatopsis sp. FU40. The sequence goes on along the minus strand of NZ_CP091381.1, from coordinate 4,735,335 downwards.
GACCTCCGCGGCGAACGCCGATAGCTGGTCCACCATCGTGTTCATCGTCGTCTTGAGCTCCAGGATCTCGCCCCGGGCGTCGACGTCGATCTTGCGGGACAGGTCGCCGCGCGCGACCGCCGTGGTGACCTGCGAGATGTTCCGCACCTGGCTGGTCAGGTTGTGCGCCATGAAGTTGACGTTCTCGGTCAGGTCCTTCCAGGTCCCGGCCACGCCGGGGACCCGCGCCTGACCGCCGAGGATGCCTTCCGTGCCCACTTCCCGGGCGACCCGGGTGACCTCGTCGGCGAACGCGCGCAGCGTCTCGACCATGTCGTTCAGCGTCCCGGCCAGCGCCGCGACCTCGCCCGCCGCGTCGATCGAGATCTTCTTCGACAGGTCGCCGTTCGCCACCGCGCTCGCCATCGTGGCGATGCTCCGGACCTGCACGGTCAGGTTGTCGGCCATGACGTTCACGTTGTCGGTGAGGTCTTTCCAGATCCCCGCGACGCCGGGGACGCGCGCCTGACCGCCCAGCCGTCCTTCGGTGCCGACCTCGCGCGCGACCCGGGTGACCTCGTCCGCGAAGGCGGACAGCTGGTCGACCATCGTGTTCAGGATGTTCTTGAGCTCCAAGATCTCGCCGCGCGCGTCGACGGTGATCTTCTGCGTCAGGTCGCCGCGGGCCACCGCCGAGGTGACGTGCGAAATGTTCCGCACCTGCTCGGTCAGGTTGTTGGCCATGAAGTTGACGTTGTCGGTGAGGTCCTTCCAAGTGCCCGCGACGCCCGGCACGGTCGCCTGGCCGCCGAGCTTTCCGTCCGTGCCGACTTCGCGGGACACGCGGGTGACTTCGTCGGCGAAGGCGGACAGCTGGTCGACCATCGTGTTCAGCGTGGTCTTGAGTTCGAGGATCTCGCCCTTGGCGTCGACCGCGATCTTCTTGGTCAGGTCGCCCCGCGCGACCGCCGTCGCGACCTGCGCGATGTTCCGGACCTGCGCGGTGAGGTTGTTGGCCATGAAGTTCACCGAGCCGGTCAGGTCGCGCCAGATGCCGGCGACCCCGGGCACGGTGGCCTGGCCGCCCAGCTGCCCTTCCGTACCCACTTCGCGGGCCACTCGGGTGACCTCGTCGGCGAAGGACGAGAGCTGGTCGACCATCGTGTTCATCGTGGTCTTGAGCTCGAGGATCTCGCCGCGCGCGTCGACGGTGATCTTCTGCGTCAGGTCGCCCTTCGCGACCGCGGTGGTCACGTGCGAGATGTTCCGGACCTGGTCGGTCAGGTTGTCGGCCATCTGGTTGACCGAGTCGGTCAGACCGCGCCACGTGCCCGCCGCGCCGGGGACTTCCGCCTGACCGCCGAGGCGGCCCTCGCTGCCGACCTCGCGGGCGACTCGGGTGACCTCGTCGGCGAAGGACGAGAGCTGGTCGACCATCGTGTTCAGCGTCGTCTTCAGCTGCAGGATCTCGCCGCGCGCGTCGACGTCGATCTTCTTCGTCAGATCGCCCGCCGCGACCGCCGTGGCGACCTGCGAGATGTTCCGGACCTGGTCGGTCAGGTTGTCCGCCATCAGGTTCACCGAGTCGGTGAGGTCGCGCCAGGTGCCCGCCACGCCCGGCACGCGTGCCTGGCCGCCGAGGCGTCCCTCGGAACCGACCTCGCGCGACACCCGGGTGACCTCGTCGGCGAACGACGAGAGCTGGTCGACCATCGTGTTGATGGTGTTCTTCAGCTCGAGGATTTCGCCCCGGGCGTCGACGTTGATCTTCTGCGTCAGGTCGCCGCGGGCCACCGCCGTGGTGACCGAGGCGATGTTCCGGACCTGCTCGGTGAGGTTGTCGGCGAGGAAGTTGACCGAGTCGGTGAGGTCGCGCCAGGTCCCGGCCACGCCGGGGACCTCGGCCTGGCCGCCGAGGCGGCCCTCGCCGGCGATCTCGCGGGAAAGCCGGATCACTTCGGCGGCGAACCGCGAAAGCTGCGCGTTGAGGCCGTTCACGGTCTTCGCCAGCTCGGCGTACTGCCCGCGCAGCGGACGGCCGTCCAGCTGCAGCGCCATCGGCTGCGACAGATCGCCCTCGGCGACCGCGCCCAGCACCCGGTCCAGCTCCACGACCGGGCGGCTGACGTCCTCGATCAGCCCGTTGACCGTGTCGACCGCGGTGGCCCAGCCGCCGGGGCCGATCTCGGTGCGCACGCGCTCGGTGAGCTTGCCCTCCTGGCCGACCTCGCCGCGCACGCGCATGAGTTCCGTCACGAGCCGCTGGTTGCGTTCGGCGATGTCGTTGAACGCCGACGCGAGCCGGGCGGTGATCCCGTCGCCGTGCGCCACGAACCGCCGCCGGAAGTTGCCGTCCCCGAGGTCGTGCACCGCGGCGAGCAGCCGCTCCAGCGCCGCGACCTCGTGCGCCGGGACGGAATCCGGGTCAAGGGCCCCGGAGTTCCGGGTGCTCCCGGAAGCCTGGGGAGTCTCTGTCATCTCTGCCGACCTTCCCACCACGCGTGTGCCAGCCATGGTCGTCGACCCAGCCTGCCACGGTTCGCCCTACACTTCGACCCAGTCCGCCCGCGCACACTGTGCCAACCTGGAAGGACCAGGACCGTCAGGTCGACCCGGAGGCAGGAGGTTCGTGCATGGTGTCACGGCCCGCTCCGGCGTCGGCCCTGCCACCCGGCGCCGAGCTGCCCGGGCACGCCGGCTTCTGGCGCTCGGTGCTCGACGACGTCCGGGAGCCGGTGTTCCTCCAGGACCCGGAAGGCGCCCTGCGCTGGGCCAACGCGGCGGCGCAGCGGCTCGGCCCGGCCGAGCTCGTCAGCGTGACCGAGACCACCGGCAAGGTCGGCCACCGGCCGGCCAAGATCCGCGCGCTGCCCGGCGGCTGGCGCGCCTGGACCGTGGTCGACGACGGCCGCCGCCGTCCGGAAGAGTTCCTCGCCGAGGCCGGTCCGAAACTGGCGCTCGCGCGCGGACGGCACGGCACGGCGCGGGTGATCGCCGAACTGGCGGCGTCCGCTTTGGGTGATTGCGCCTTCGTGCTGCTGCCGACGACCCGAGGCCGCTGGGAGTGGTGGAGCTGCACCGAGCACGGCGCGGCGGGCCACGGCCGGATCCGGCGGGTGCCGGCGCAGCTCGCGCCGGTGGTGTCCGATGCGATCACGGAAGTCGCCCGGCCGGAGGTCCGCGCGGTCCCGGCGACTGAAGTGGCAGCGCTTCCGGCCGCGGTCGCCGAGCCGTTCGAGGGGCACCTCGAGGTGTCGGTGGTCTCGTTCGGCTCCGGAATGGCGGGCGCGGTGCTGCTCGGCAGGCGCGGCGAGCCCGCGTTCGGCCTGGCGCAAGGCGAGGCCGTCGAGGCGTTCGCGGACGCGGCCGGCACGGCGCTGGCCAACGCGCAGCGCTACGCCCGCCAGGAGGAAGCCACGCGCGGGCTGGAATCGACCTTGCTGCCGACGCCGCCCGCGCAGGTCGACGGCGCGAATTTCGAGCTGTGGTACGAGCCCGCGGGCGGGGTGCTGGGGGTCGGCGGCGATTTCTACGACGTTCTTTCCCGCGCCGACGGCAGCGCGTTCGTGGTGGTCGGCGACATCTGCGGCAAAGGCGCCGAGGCGGCCGCGCTGACCGGCCGGGTGCGGCATTCGCTGGCCGCGCTGCATCTGGTCGAACGCGACGGCCGGACGATGCTGCGGCTGCTCAACGAACTCCTGATCTCCGGCGGCAGCAACCGGTTCGCGACGCTCGTGCTCGGTTCGGTCGCCGCCGCGGAGTCCGGGCTCGACGTCACCCTCGCCTCCGGCGGCCATCCCGCCCCGCTCGTGCTGCGGCGCGGGGGAGGGGTCGAGGAGATCAGCGTGCCCGGCACGCTCGTCGGCGTGTCTCCGCAGGCGCGGTTCGCCGAGGCGACGACGCATCTCGAGGAGGGCGACGTCTGCCTGCTCTACACCGACGGCGTCACCGAAGCCCGCAACCGCACGGAATCCACCGAACTGTTCGGCGACGAACGGCTCTACACGGTGCTGGAGGACTGCGTCGGGCAACCGGCGCGGGAAGTCGTGCGCCGGTTGCGCGAGGCCGTGCGGGAATGGCTCGGGAACTCCGGCCACGACGACATCGCGGTGCTGGCGATCGAGGCCGCGCCGCGCGCGGAGTAAGCCCGGCTTCCCCTGCGCGGCAACGGAAAGCTACTTCCCGGGCTGGACTTCCGGCTCCGGTTCCGGCGCGCGCTCCGGCTCCGGAACGGTCTTGGCGTCCGGTTCCGGCTCGGCCGCGCGGGCGGTTTCCGGGCGCTCGAAGTGTTCGCGGCACTGCCGTCCGAACCGACGTGAGTGTGCGGTCATCGGTTCCACCTCCCCGGCTCGCCACCAGGATCGCGCGCCGGGACGGACTTCGCCACCGAATTGCGCCGCGTCAGCCGACCGGGTGGTCCGGTCTGTCTAATGTGGAGTCTTCCCGCTCGGCGGGCCGGTGACGGTGTTCCGGGGCGGTTTCGCCTGTCCCGGCGGGGTTCTCGGCGGGGTCCGGCCCGGCTGGCTCGTCTGGCTGGCCTGGCTTTCCGGCGCCGGTCCGGTCTGGGCCGTCGTGCCGGGCGGCACAGTCGTGGTCTGCGCGGGCGTCGCCGCGTTCGTCGAACGGACCGGGGGCGCGGCCGACGAATGCCGGGGAGCCGAGTCCGGTGAATCGGACGGAGCGGAAGAGGGCGGAGAAACCGGAATCGGAGCCGGTTCGGGGCCTGGCGCGGACCCGGTGGCGGGGCGGAGCGGAGTGGCGAGCAGCAGCGTTCCCGCCGCGACCAGCACGACCGGCAGGCCCGCCGCGAGCACCGCGCGCCGGCGCGAGACCCGGTGGCGGCGGCAGAACACCGCCAGCCGCGTTTTGATCGGAAGCCGCAACGTTTCCGTGCCGCGCAACGCACGCGCCACGGCGGTCGCGGAGGGTCTTTCTTCCGGATCGCGCATGGTCATCGCGCGCAGAGTCCTCGCCAGCGGTTCCGGCGTACCCGGCGGCACTCGCGGCGACCGGTGCAGCCGCACGACCGCGGTTTCCGCCGCCGTGCCCGGGTATTCGCGGACGCCGGTCAGGCATTCCAGGAGGACGAGCCCGAGCGCGTACACGTCCGAAGCCGGGCCTGGGTGCTCGCCGAGCACCTGCTCCGGAGAGAGGTAGGCCGCCGTCCCGACGACCGCGCCGGTGTCGGTCACGCGGGTCGCGTCCACGATGCGCGCGACGCCGAAGTCGGCGATCCGCGGACCGTCGTCGGACATGAGGATGTTGGCGGGTTTGAGGTCGCGGTGGGTCACTTCGTGCGCGTGGACGTGCGCGAGCGCCTCGGCCAGCTGTGCACCCAAATCGACGACCTTGTCGGCGGGCAGCGGCCCGGAACGCAGCCATTCGGACAGAGTGGGCCCGTGCACGCAGTCCATCACGAGGTACGCGTGCTCCTCGTCGACCCCTGCGTCGACGAACCCGACCAGTCCCGGATGCCGCACCGCGCGCAGGGCCGCTATCTCTTGCTCCCGGCGGTTGCGTCCCAGTTCGACCGCTCCGGCGTGGAACAGCTTCACCGCGACCGCGGCTCCGGTTTCGCGGTCCTCGGCGCGGTGCACGCAGGCTGTCGCGCCTTCGCCGATCCGCTCGCCCACCTCGTACCGGCCGGCCAGGACCAGCGGAGCGGGCCCGTACCGGCCCAGCGCGAACCGTCTCGCGGTCGTGCCCGCGTCCGAATCGCCGGTGCCGGTCATGTGCCGCTCGCCTTTCCCCCGGGTAGCGGGGACAACTTACTCGCCGGCGGGCGAGGACAAAAGCCGCGCCGCGGTTCGGGGGAGGACGGCCGAGGCCCTGCGGGGCGGACCTCCCGGCGTTTCGCGAGTACAGTGGCAGTCGAGCACTATCGGCGCGCGCAATACTTGCAACCACATTGACCTGCGCTGATGCCGCTCGGGGCCGCGGCCGCCCGCAACCGGGGCCGTCTGGAGGAGGTGCACCATGTCGGTGTCGGACGACGCCGTCGAGGCGCGCGCGCAAGGCTGGCGGACGCTGGCGGCGCTGCACGCGCGGATCGAAGACCGGCTGAACCGCGCGCTGGAAAGCGAGCACGAGCTGTCGGTGAGCGAGTACACGGTGCTCGACGTGCTCGGCCGCCAGGACGGCTTCCACCTGCGGATGAGCCAGCTGGCCAACGCGGTGGTGCTGAGCCAGTCGGCGACGACCCGGCTGGTCACGCGGCTGGAGGAGCGCGGCCTGCTCTCGCGCTACCTGTGCCAGGACGACCGGCGCGGCATCTACACCGAGGTCACGCCGTCCGGGCAGAAGCTGCTGGCCGCCGCCCGCCCGACGCACGACGCGGCGCTTTCCGCCGCGCTCGCCGAGGCGGAGGAACTGCCGGAGCTGGCCCCGCTGGTCACCGCGCTGGGGTCGCTCACTTTCGCTGCCAAGTGACGTGCGGGGAACCCTGCTCAGGGTTCCCCGCACGGACAGTCAGGGCCGCAGGCGGTGCAGGTCGCGGGGGAAGAGCGTCGCCCCGCGCACGTTCGCCACGCCCAGCACGCGCGCGACCCAGCGCTCCAGCCCGATCGCGAACCCGCCGTGCGGCGGCATGCCGTACGCGAACACGTCCAGGTAGTCCGAGTACTGCGCGGCCGCCTCGCCCAGCACGGCCAGGTAGTCCGCGTGCCGATGGAGCCGCTGGCCGCCGGTCACCAGTTCCAGGCCGCGGAAAAGCAGGTCGAAACTGTTCGACCGGACTGGGTCCGCCGGGTCCGGATGGGTGTAGAACGGCCGTTTCGCCATCGGGTATCCGGTCACGAACAGGAACTCCGACCCGTGTTCCCGCTCGGCCCACTCGCAGAGCCGGCGTTCGTGCGCGGGCGCGAGGTCCGGTTCGCCGCGCGGGTCCTCGCCGGTGTTCCTGGCCAGAAGTTCTTGTGCCGCGGCGAAATCGATCGACGGGATCTCTTCGGGCACCGCGGGCGCGTCCGGTCCGGCGGCAGCGGCCATCTCCGCTATGACGTCGCGCAGCACGGCCATCACGTCGCGGTGGCCGGCGATGAAGCCCAGTTCCGCGTCGAGACTCGTGTACTGGGCCAGATGCCGTGCGGTGTCATGCGGTTCGGCCCGGAAAACCGGCCCCACCTCATACACCCGCTCGAACACCCCGACCATGGCCTGTTTGAAGAACTGCGGCGACTGCGCGAGGCAAGCCGGACGGCCGAAGTAGTCGAGCTGGAACACATTCGCCCCGGATTCCGTCGCGGTGGCAACGATTTTCGGGGTGTGAATCTCGGTGAATCCCTGCCCGTCCAACACTCGTCGAAACGCCGCGACACTGGCGGCGGCGACCTCGAATCGCCGCCGCAGCAACGGATGTCGCAATGCGACCGCGGCATTGTCCAGCACCACAGGCAAACCGGCGGCTACTTCCGGCCGGTAAAGATCGAACGGCGGCCGCTTTTCCGGCGCGGACAACACTTCTAACGCCGGCTCCCGCAGCTCGACTCCTTGCGGTGCCCGCGGATTGGCGACTACCTGCCCGGTGAGCCGCACCACGGTCTCCTCGGCGACCTCCGGCGGCTCGGCGAACACCGCCTGCGCGGTGCCGGACCGGTCGCGAATGACGAGAAATGCCACGGATTTCAGCACGCGCCGGCGGTGCACCCAGCCGGCGATCGTCACGGTGGAGCCCACGCGGTCACGCAGGCAGGCCACCGGGGTGCGGGTACTCATTCCTTCTCCTGAGCGCACTCGGCGACCCCTTGGGGGTGCGGGCGAGAAGGGACACTCGCGGTGCCACCGCACCTTCGCCGCCGGTGGGCGGCCTCGTTCTGGCCGGATGACGGCGGCCGGGCCGGCGGGGCATTTCCTCCCCGCACTCGGGAGTGTCTTCGCGCTGGGCCGCGACGCTGCCTTCTCACCGGCGGCAGCTCTCTGTCCCTCGCGGTGCCCTGCGCTACTTGTCTCCGTCAACGTGTTGCCCGCAACGGTAAAACACCGCCGCCGCCCGCGTCGCCTGATTTACCGGACGCCGAGCAGATGCTCGAGGGCCAGCTGGTTGAGCCTGGTGAAGTGATACCCGCGGCGACCGGCCGCTTCGGCGTCGAACTCGTCGGCGGCCAGATCGTCCAGGGTTTCGCCGGGCGCGAGCGTCGGCGTGGCCAGCTCCGGCACCCGCGACGCGGCGAGCGCTTCGGCGACTTCCGGATCGGCGCGGAACGCGCGGGCTTTCTCGCGCAGGATCAGGTACGTGCGCATGTTCGCCGCCGCGGAAACCCAGACGTCCTCGGGATCCTCGGTGCGCAGCGGCTTGTAGTCGAAGTGCCGCGGGCCGTCGTAGCCGCCGTGCTCCAGGAGGTCGACGAGGAAGAACGCGCTGGTGAGATCGCCGTGCCCGAAGATCAGGTCCTGGTCGTACTTCGGGCCGTGCTGGCCGTTGAGGTCGAGGTGGAACAGCTTGCCCTGCCACAACGCCTGCGCGACGCCGTGCACGAAGTTCAGCCCGGCCATCTGCTCGTGGCCGACCTCCGGGTTGAGCCCGAACAGCTCGGGCCGCTCCAGCTGCGAGATGAACCCGAGCGCGTGGCCGATCGTCGGCAGGAGGATGTCGCCGCGCGGTTCGTTCGGCTTCGGCTCCAGCGCGAACCGCAGGTCGTAGCCCTGCGAAACGGCGTAGTCGGCGAGGACGTCGAGCCCTTCCTTGTACCGGGCGAGCGCGGCGCGGACGTCTTTCGCCGCGTCGGATTCCGAGCCTTCGCGGCCGCCCCACAGGACGTAGGTCTGCGCGCCGAGTTCCGCGGCGAGGTCGAGATTGCGCCGGACCTTCGTCAGCGCGTAGCGCCGGATGTCGCGGTCGTTGCTGGTCAGGCCGCCGTCCTTGAACACCGGATGGCTGAACAGGTTCGTCGTCGCCATCGGCACGCGCAGGCCGGTTTCGTCCAGCGCCTTCCGGAACCGGGCGATCGCGGTGTCGCGGTCCGGTTCGGTGGCCAGCAGGTCGTCGTCGTGGAAGGTGACGCCGTACGCGCCGAGTTCGGCCAGCCGGTGCACGCTTTCGACCGGATCGAGCGGCGGCCGGGTCGCGACGCCGAACGGGTCGGCGGCTGCCCAGCCGACGGTCCACAACCCGAACGAAAACTTGTCCTCCGGCGCGGGGGCGTAGTCGGCCATGCCCGTCCCTTCATTTAGTTCACGATGTAGACTAAATACTGCGCCGCGGCCGCCCCGGCCGTCAAGAGCGGAGGTGCGCATGGAACCGGTCCGGCACGACGCGATGCGGGCGCGGAACCTCGAACTGGTGCTCGGCGAGATCAGCCGCGGCGGGCCGCTGACCCGCGCCGCGCTGGCGGAGCTGACCGGGCTGACCAAGTCGACCGTGTCCACTTTGGTCGGCTCGCTGCTGGACGCGGGCTTCCTGTCCGAGACTGCCGCCGTGCGCGCGGGGGAGCGCGGCCGGCCCGGCGTCGAGGTGTCGCTGAGCGGTGCGCGGATGGCTTCGCTGGGTCTTGAGGCCAATGTGGACTATCTCGCCGCGTGCGTCCTGGACTTGACCGGCACGGTCCGCCGGTCGGTCCGAATCGAGCGGGACAACCGCGGCGTGCCAGCGGGAACCGTGCTGGAAGCGGTGCGGGAACTGGCTTCCGCGGAGTTGGCTGAAGCGCGCGAGCTGGGCTTGACGGTCGCTGGCGCGGTGCTCGCGGTGTCCGGCCCGGTGCGCGACGGCGTGGTGCTGAGCGCGCCGAACCTGGGATGGCGGAACGTTCCGGCCGAGCTGGACCTGCCGGTCCCGGGTTCAGTGGACAACGAGGCGAATCTCGGTGCCCTGGGCGAGCTGTGGTTCGGTGCCGGTGCGGCGGATTTCCTTTACGTGTCAGGCGAGATCGGCATCGGCGCGGGGCTGGTCGCGGACTCGCGGTTGTTCCGCGGCACCGGCGGCGAACTCGGGCACGTCCTGGTGTCCCCGTCCGGCCCGTCCTGTCGCTGCGGCGCGGCCGGCTGTCTGGAGACCTACGCCGGGCAGGAAGCGATGTTGACCGCAGCCGGAGTGTCCACAGTGGATGCTCTCGCGGCCGCCTTGACGACGGGCGACGACGCGGCGCTGTCGGCCGTCTCGGCGGCAGGGGAGGCGCTGGGGTTGGCGCTGGCGTCGGCGGTCAATCTGGTGGATGTGGACCGCGTGGTGCTCGGCGGCGTGTTCGGGCCGCTGTTTCCCTGGCTGGCTCCCGCTGCGGAGGCCGTGCTGCGGGCGCGCTTGACGGGCCTCCGCGGTTCGGTGCCGGTGCTGAGCCCGTCCGCACTCGGCGATTCCGCTGCGACCCTAGGCGCCGCGGGCCGCACCATCCACGGCGTTTTGGCTGATCCGGGGCCGTTCCTCGCCCGTTAGCCCAGGTTGTCGGCAAGCAGGGTCACGACGTCGCGCCAGGCCCGTTCGGCGTGCCGCGCGTGATAGCCGACGCCGGGGAGCAGCCGCTGCTCCGGGCCGACCGGCGGATGGTGGAAGGCGTGCAGGGCGCCGCCGTAGACCGTGAGCCGCCAGTCGACGCCCGCCGCTTGCATCTCGTCGGCGAACGCGTCCCGTTGCGCGGGCGGCATGATCGGGTCCTCCGAGCCGACGCCCGCCCACACCGGGCAGCGGATGTTCGCGGCCTCGCCCGGCCGTCCGGTGACCAGTCCGTTGACCGTGCCGATCGCGCGCAGATCGACGCCAGCGCGGCCGAGTTCCAGCACGATCGCGCCGCCGGTGCCGTAGCCGATCCCGGCGATCCGGCCCGGATCGGTCCGCGGTTCGGCGAGCAGCACGTCGAGTGCCGCGCGGCCGATGTCGCGCATCCGGCCGGGATCGTCGAGCAGCGGCAGGCAGCGGGCCAGCATCTCGTCGGGATCGGTGAACCAGCGGCCGCCGTGGATGTCGAACGCGAGCGCCACGTAGCCCAGTTCGGCCAGCGCGTCGGCCCGTGCGCGCTGGAAGTCGTTGAGACCGGTGCCTTCGGGCCCGATCAGGACCGCGGGCGCGGGTCCGGTGCCCGCCGGGAGCGCGAGGCGGCCGACCATGGTGAGGCCGTCGGCCGGGTACTCGACGGTGCGCGTCGTGACGGTCTCCATGCGCCCCACCGTAATGAGCGCCGAGGCTCGGCGGGGTCCTGTTCACCGTCGGCGGACACGTCCATTCAGGTGACCCTCTCGCGGTGCTCCGGGAAACATGTTAGGAAAGCTTCCTAACTAAGGAGGATCCGGATGCGCAAGACGATGGTGCTCGCCGCGGCTGTGCTCGCGGCGGCCGGAGCAGTGCCCGCGGTCGCGACGGCGGGGGACGGTCCCGTCGCGGACTCCGCCGGCTGGCATCCGAAGGCGCGCAACATCGTCTACATCCAGGGCGACGGCATGGGCGCGACGCAGCGGGAGTTCGTCCGGCTCGCGACGACCGGCCGCAAGGGCGACCTCGTCATGAACCGGCTCCCGGTGACCGGCATGGTGCACACCGACCCCGACGACCCGGAAGAACTCGTCACCGACTCGGCCGCGGCGGCGACCGCGCTGGCCACCGGGCACAAGACCCGCAACGGCGCGGTCGGCCAGGACGCACAGGGCCGTCGTCTGCTGACCGTGCTCGAGCAGGCGAAACGCGCCGGGAAGTCGACCGGTCTGGTCACCACCGCGCAGGTCACCGGCGCGTCGCCGGCCGCGTTCGCGTCGCACGTGCCCTCGCGGGATCTGCAGAGCGACATCGCGAAGCAGTACATCACCGAAAGCCGCCCGGAAGTCCTCCTCGGCGGCGGTGAAGACTGGTGGCTGCCGAAGGGCGATCCGGGCGCGTGGCCGGACAAGCCGGGCGAGGAAAGCCGCAGCACGCACGGAAATCTCATCGAGCAGGCGAAGCGTTCCGGCTACACCTATGTGCGCAACGCCGGCGAACTCGCCGCGACCCGCGCGCCGCGGCTGCTCGGGCTGTTCGCGAACGAGGACATGGTCGACTACGGCCCGGACGGCAAGGGCGCGTACCAGCCGAAGGTCGCGCTGCCGGTGATGGCTCGGAAAGCACTGGACACGCTTTCCGCCAACCCGCGCGGTTTCTTCCTGTTCCTGGAGGAAGAGGGCATCGACGGCATGTCCCACGAAAACAACGCGCACGGCGTCCTCGACGCGGGCCGGGCGCTCGACGCGGCGGTCGCCGAGGTGCTTCGCTTCACCCGCTCGCATCCGGACACGCTGGTGATCATCGGCGGCGACCACGAGACCGGCGGACTGGCCATCGAGGACACCGACGGCGCTCCCGAAGGAAACGAGGACGGTCCGTTTCCCGTTCCCGGCACCAAACTTTCGCTGACCGTCGACTGGACGACCGGCGACCACAGCGGCGTGCCGACCCCGGTCACCGCGACCGGCCCCGGCTCGGACCGGCTCGACGGGACGCTGGACAACACCGACGTCTACCGCGCGATGGTCTCCGCCGCACGCCTGTGACGCTCGTGAGTGGCGTTGCCGGTTCTAACCGGCAACGCCACTCACGAGGCGTGGCTTCGTGCCGGACCAACCGCAACCCAATCGCCGACACCGGATGCGGGAACCGCAGCCGCCCCACCCTCGAGCACTGTCGGCGTCATGACCAACCGCACTTTGTCCACGACCCCCGCGGACAGCAGGGTATTGCCGAGCCGGGCGCTGCCGTGGACCTGCAACTCCCGGCCCGGCTGCGCTTTGAGTTGGCGCACTGCCTTTGCGGCGTCGCCGCGCAACACGGTGGTCGGCGCCCAGGTGCCGGTTTCGAGCGTTTTCGACACGGCGTACTTCGGCAGCGAGCTCATCCTCTCGGCGAACGGATCGTCCGGATCGGTGACCGCGGGCCAGTCCCGCGCGGACGACGTGTACGTGCGGCGGTCGAACAGCAGTCCGTCAGCCGCATCCAGCCACTCCGACGCCCGCTGGACGAAGGCCTGGTCGAGATGCGGGACGAACCAGCCGCCGCGGGAGAACTCGCCGCTGGTGTCCTCTGTGGACGATCTGGGCCCTTGGCTGACACCGCCGAGCGTGACGAACGCGGTGACGGATACCCGCGTCAGGACCCGCTTTCCGCGACCCGGGCGAGCTGAGCGGTGACCGTGCCCCATCCGTCCGCGAACCCCAGATCCGCGTGCCGCTCCCTGGCCGCCGGATCCCCATGTCGGACGACGACGCGGTAATCCGTGCCGTCCGGATGATCCCGCAGGACGATTTCCGCCGTCATCGCGACTGGCTGCGGTTTCGCCGGCCGCCACGAACTGTCGAGCGCGTTCGTGAAGACGATCCGCTCGTAGTCCTCCACGACGAGGAAACACGCGTCGAGATGCGGGACGAAAGTGTCGCCGTCCTCGCTCATCCGCGTGACGAACGCACCCCCAGCGCGCACGTCCAGTTCCTCGACTCGGCAGCGCAGCGGCGCGGGAATCCACCACCGGGCGAGGCTGGCAGGGTCGGTCCAGGCGTCCCAGACGCGCTTGCGGGGCGCCCGGATGACGCGGTCGAGGGCGAGATCGAGGTCGGGGTTCACGGCTGGTCCTCCTGGCTGGTGACGAACTGCTCGAGCCGGTCGGTGCGCTCGGCCCAGACGCGCCGCTGCTCGGCGAGCCAGTCCTCGACGAGCGCGAACCGGTCGCGGTTGAGGACGCATGTCCGCACCCGCCCGGCTTTCTCGGTGCGGATCAGCCCGTGCGACTCGAGCATCCGCACGTGCTTCATGAAGGAGGGCAACGTCATCGGCGCGTCGCCCGCCAGTTCCCCGACACTCGCCGGCCCCCGCCCGAGCCGCCGCACGACAGCCCGCCGGGTCGGATCGGCGAGGGCGGCGAAGACCCCGTCGAGCGTGGTCGAATACTGAGCCATGAGGCTAAGTATTGCCGGGTGGGGATGGTTAGCGCAAGGGCTAAGTGTTTGAGCTGTGGGGAAGTGAGGCGGGCTGACCTGCGCTGGGGCGGGAAAGCGGCAGGTAGCTGAAGCGAGTCCAGCCGGGATCCGGGACCTGCGCTCGGGCTGCGCTGGGAAGTTCGCAGCGTCTCCACGCCCTGTCGGCTGCGGGATCGCGGCCTGTTGCGGCTGCTTATCGCGCCCAGGGCCGGGCAAGCTGGTCCCGCCGTTCAATCCGGTCGCAGCGAACGGCGCGGCAGCTGACGTCGGAACGACCTCCGCGCGAAGTCCGGCCCGGGTGGACGGCGGCTGGGCCCGCGACCCGGCTCCGGCCAGCCCGCGTTCGCCCACGGGGTTCGGTGGAAAGGAGAGGCCGTCGGGCAGCATCCACCGCCCAACCCCGCCAGCCCGCGCCCAGCCGCGAGGTTCGGCAACCGGGCTGGGCCCGCGATCCGACTCCAGCCAGCCCGTGCCCAGCCGTGAGCGTCAGCGGAATGGAGTGGCCACCGGGCCGGATTCGCGACCCGCGCCCAGCCGTGAGATCCAGCGGAAGGGAGCGGCCGTCTGGCTGGATCCGCGACCCGACTGCCGTCGACCCACGCTCGCCCGCTCCCGTCGACTCACGCTCGCCCGCGAGGTTGGGCGTGAGGGACCGGCCACCGGGCTGGATCCGCGACCCAGCCCCAGCCGACCCGAGCGCACCCGCGCGGTTCAGCGGAAAGAAGCGGCAACCGAGGGAGTCGAACCCTGCGCGGCTTGTGAAGGCGGCGCTCCTGACCGGCCCTGACCCTTCGGCGGGCGACGGCTGCCATGTTTTCCGGGTACCCGTTCCAACGCCCGTCCCCGCACCGGAATTCCCGCTTCACCCGAACGGGGCCGGCTGGCAGACTGGGCACATGGACGATCTTCTCCTCCGCCGCGTCCGGGTCGGGTTGCGGGGGCCGCTCGCCGACGTTCGGGTGCGTGACGGCGTCGTGTCGGCTGTCGAGGAACCGGGCGCTGGAGCCGGGTTCGCCGCGCGGGTGCTCGACGGGCACGGCGGCACGCTCCTGCCCGGGCTTGTCGACGCGCACGCGCACCTCGTTCAGTGGGCCGGTTTCCGCAGGCGTATTCCCCTGGATGGTGCGCAATCCGCGGTGGGCGCGGTCGAAATGCTGATGGAGAAGCTGCTCGACGCTCCGGCGGGGGAGCTCGTCGTCGGCGTCGGGTTCCGGGACGGGCTTTGGCCGGACCGGCCGCACAAGGATCTGCTGCAACGTGCGCTCCCGGGCCGCGCGGTGGCGTTGTTCAGCGCGGACCTGCATACGTTGTGGCTCAGCCCGGCCGCGTTGAAGTTGATCGGCCGCGAGCATCCGACCGGAGTCCTGCTGGAGAACGACTGCATGAGCGCCACGGCGGCGTTGCCGTCCGCGCCGGTCGAGGTGCAGGACGCTTGGGTCGCCGACGCGCTGGCTGCCGCGGCGAAGCGGGGCGTGACGTCGGTGGTCGACTACGAATACGCGGACACGGTCGCGGATTGGACTCGGCGGGCGGCCACGGCAACGCCGGCGACGAGGGTTTCCTGCGTGATAGCGAGGTATTTGCTGGACGAGACTATCCAAAGAGGACACCGTACCGGCGATGTGCTGGCAGCAGGCGAAGGGTTGCTCACGGTCGGCCCGTTCAAGCTGTTCGTCGACGGTTCGCTCAACACCCGCACCGCTTACTGCCACGACTCCTACCCGGGATCCGGCGAGAACGGGCTGCTGGAGCTGCCGCCGGAGGAACTGGTTCCGTTGCTGCGCCGCGCGCACGAGAACGGGCTGACCCCGGCGGTGCACGCGATCGGCGACCACGCGAACACCATCGCGCTGGACGCGTTCGCCGAGGTCGGTTGTCCGGGCCGGATCGAGCACGCGCAGTTGCTGCGGCCCGAGGACGTGCCGAGGTTCGCCGCGCTCGGGCTGGTCGCGAGTGTGCAGCCCGCGCATCAGCCCGACGACCGCGACGTCGCCGACCGGCATTGGCCCGGCCGCACCGATCGCGCGTACGCCTATCGTGCCCTGCTGGAATCCGGCGCCCGGCTGGAACTCGGTTCGGACGCACCGGTCGCGCCGCTCGATCCGTGGGACGGGATCGCCGCCGCGGTCGGGCGGACCGACGACGACCGGCCGCCGTGGCATCCGGAGCAGGCGATTCCGCTCGCGGAGGCGCTGGCGGCGTCCTCGGGCGGCCGCCGCGGCGTCCAGGTCGGCGACGTGGCCGACCTGGTGCTCGCGGCGGCCGACCCGAGTGGACTGTCCACAAAGGAACTGCGGGAAATGCCCGTGTCCGCGACGATCGTGGCGGGAAGGCCGACGTACCTGGCTTGACGCGGCGAATCAGACGGCGCGGGCGATGGCGATCGAGCCTTTGAGCCGTTCGCCCGCTTCGTAGAACATGTATTCCTTGCCGTTCATCGTGCCGAACGACGCGGCGGCGCACCGGCCGTTGTCCGGCGCGCCGCTGAGCGGAGCGTGGAACACGCCGAGGTGATTGCGTTTGCCGAAGTCGTTGCCGACTTCAGTGATCAGCATGTTCCCGCCGGCCTCGATGTTCTCGTGGTACACGACGTACGTGGAATTCTTGCGCCGCACCACCGTCGGCGCGCCGATGTTGCTCGCGCCGACGTCTTCGGGACGGATCAACGGCTTCTGCGAGAAGGTCCAATCGCGAGCGTCGGCCGACCAGCCCCATCCGATGCTGCGGTGGTTGGTCGTGTCGTTGATCATGAACACCATCACGTACTTCGCGCCGTGCGCCGGGAGATCGTGCTCGAACACCTTGGCGTAGGAAGTCTCGGTGGTTCCCTTGGGCAGCATCGACGTCGAGAGCACGGTCTTGTCGTAGGTGAAGTGGATCCCGTCCTTCGACCGCGCGAGCCGGGTCGTGGTGTTCTCGCCGTGGAAATACAGCCACAGTTCGCGGCTTTGCGCGTGCCACAGCACGAACGGCGACGACACGTGCGACACGTCGTAGTGCGGCTTCCAGACGTTCTTGACGATCGGGTTGCGCGGGTATTCGATGAACGGCCCTTCGAGACTGTCCGCATAGGACAGGCAGATGCCGCCCGGCGCGTCGTGCGGGGCGTAGTAGAGGTAGTAGCGGCCCAGCGGGTCGGCGAGCTTGTCGTAGACGCCCCGGATGCACGGGAAGATCAGCTCGCCGGTCGGGTTGTAGCGGAGTTTGCTTTTGTCGAACGCGGTGCGCAGGAACCGGTATTCCGGGAACCCGGCGGGCGCGGCGCTCGCGGTCCCGGTGCCGAGCAGGGGCAGCGCGGCCAGGGCGAGACTCGCTCCGGCGGCGCCGCGCAGGGCGGTGCGGCGGGAAAGTTCGGTCATGCGGACGCTCCCATTCGTCGGCGGTTACCCGCAGCGACTCTTCGGGCGCCGCCGAGGGGCTGTCAAGGTGCTAATACGTATTAGTCCCGTGCGACGGCCAAACCGGACACAAACCACCTCGAAGCCTTGACGGCCGTCCAGGCGGCGCAGATCCTCGGCTAATCCGCATTAGCCCCTGGAGGTGACCGTGCCCGGCCGCAACCGCATGCCCCGCCAAGCCGACATCGCCCGGATCGCCGGGGTGTCCCAGGCGACGGTTTCGGTCGTGCTGGCGGGCAATCGCACGGTGCGGATGGCCGAGTCGACCCGCAGCCGGGTGCTGCGGGTGGCCGAGGAACTGGGCTACGTGCCGCATCCGGCGGCGACCCGGCTCGCGTCGTCGCGGGCGAATTTGCTGGGGCTGTACACCTTCCGCACCGCGTTCCCGACCGACGAGGCCGATTCGTACCATCCGATCCTTTCCGGCGTCGAGGAGGAAGCCGCGGCACTGGGCCAGGACCTGCTCCTGTTCACCGGCACGAGCGGGCCGGACGCGCGCCAGGAGGAAGCGATCCGCCGCACGCGGATGGCCGACGGCTGCCTGTTCTTCGGCCGCCACGTGCCGGAGGGACCGGTGTCGCGGCTGATGGCGTCCGGCTTCCCGCTGGTCTACATCGGACGCCGGCCGGAGCTGGAAGGACGGATCCCGTACGTCGGAGCGGATTACGTCACCGCCTCGGCGCAGGTGCTGGAGCGGCTGATCGGGCTGGGGCACCGGGAAATCCGGTACGTGCGCGAAGCCGACGAGGCACCGTCCTCGGAGGACCGGCAGCTCGGCGTGCTGCGCGCGGCGCCGGACACGAAAATCCTCCGGCTGAACGGAAACCCGGTCCCGATCCGCGAATGGCTCGGCGAGGGCGTCACGGCGGTGGTCGTGGAAGGCACCGACACCGGGGCGGCGCACCGGGCGGTGCGAGCCGCCGTCGACTCGGCCGGACTGTCCACTCCGGACGATCTTTCCCTCGCCGTGCTGGGCGGGCCGGCCGGGACGAGCGGATTCGAGGTCCCGATGCGGGAGATGGGCCGGCGGGCCGTGCGCCTGCTCGTGGACCTCGTCACCGAAAAGACGACCGCGCAGCAGCAGCTGCTGTGGTGCCCACCGGTCGCCGGCGAGGACGTCGGCGCACCACGATCCCGTTAGGACAGAGCATGGCTGAACTCGGCACGGAGATTCTCGTCGCCGGCGGAGGAGTGGGCGGCGTCGCTGCCGCGCTTGCCGCCGCTTCGGCGGGACACCGCGTCGTGCTGACCGAGGAAACCGACTGGCTCGGCGGCCAGTTCACCGCGCAAGCGGTGCCCCCGGACGAAAACCCGTGGATCGAGCAGTTCGGCGGGACCGCGACGTATCGCCAGTTCCGCGAGGGCGTGCGCGACTACTACCGGCGGCACTACCCCTTGCGCGCGGAAGCCTCGGCGCTCAAGGAATTGAACCCTGGTGCGGGTCGAGTGAGCAAGCTGTGCCACGAGCCTCGAGTCGCGCTCGCGGTGCTGGAAGCGATGCTGGCGCCGCATCGTTCGTCGGGCCGGTTGACTGTCCTTTTGCGACACCGGCCGGTCGCCGCGGACGTCACCGGCGACCGGGTCGAGGCGGTCGTCTTCGAAGGGCCGGACGGCGCTCGCACGACGGTCCGCGCCGAGTACGCATTGGACGCTACGGAGAACGGCGACCTGCTGCCGCTGACCGGAACCGAGTTCTCGGTCGGGGCCGAAGCCCAGTCCGAGCACGGCGAACCGCATGCGCCGGAGGCGGCCGACCCGGCCAATCTCCAAGGCATCACCTACTGTTTCGCGCTGTCCCATCACGCGGGCGAGAACCACACGATCGACCGGCCTGAGCTGTACCGCCGATGGCGCGAGTACCGGCCGGAGTTCTGGCCGGGCCCGCTGCTGGGGTTCCTGGCCCCGGACCCGCGGTCGCTGGAACCGGTGCCGCGGTCCTTCGACCCGAACCCGGAGACGGACCCGCTGGCGGTGAGCGCCGACCAGAGCGCCGACGCGGGAGACAAGGAGCTGTGGGGCTTTCGCCGGATCCTCGCCCGCAAACTGCACCGGCCGGGTGCGTTCGACTCCGACATCACGCTGGTCAACTGGCCGCTCAACGACTACTGGCTGCGGCCCGCGCTGGAGATCGACGGCGTCACGACCGCCGAGGACGTCGCCCGTGCGCATTACGAGGCGAAACAGCTTTCGCTGTCGGTCCTGTACTGGTTGCAGACCGAGGCGCCGCGACTCGACGGCGGCACTGGTTTCCCCGGGCTGAAGCTGCGTCCGGACATCGTCGGGACTGACGACGGCTTGGCGAAGTCCGCATACGTGCGCGAGGCGAGGCGGATCCAGGCCGTCACCACGATCGTCGAGCAGGACGTCTCCCTCGACATCCTCGGTCCGACCGGCCGGAAGCGGCGGGAGGATTCGGTCGGCATCGGCAGTTACCGGATCGACCTGCACCCGTCGACCGCCGGGGACAGTTACATCGACGTGCCGAGCGTCCCGTTCGAACTCCCGCTGGGCGCGCTGCTGCCGCGCCGGATGCGAAACCTTTTGCCGGCCGGAAAAAACATCGGCACCACGCACATCACCAACGGCTGTCACCGGCTGCACCCCGTGGAGTGGAACGTCGGCGAGGTCGCCGGCCATCTCGCGGGCTTCGCGCTGCGCGAAAGGCTGCAGCCGCACCAGGTCCGCGACGACCGGTTCGCGGAGTTCGCCCGCGTGCTGGACCGCGCCGGCGTCGAACGACGCTGGCCCGAGGTCCGCGGCTACTGACCACGATTCCCCCAGGAGGTGCGGACAATGGCGTTCCATCCCGGTCCCGTGCGCGTCGGCATCGACGTCGGCGGCACGTTCACCGACGCTGTGGCCGTCGACGCGCGGACGTTCGAACTGCTCGGCCAAGTGAAAGTGCCGACCAGCCACGACCACGAAGACGGGGTCGCCCACGGCATCCTCGAAGCGCTGGAGAAACTGCAGGCGGAAGTCGGCGGTGAAGTGTCGTTCCTCGCGCACGGCACCACTCAGGCGACGAACGCGTTGCTGGAAGGCGACGTGGCGACGGTCGGCATCGCGGGCATCGGCACCGGCTTCGACGCGTTCGCCACCCGGCGGCTCTCCGCGCTCGGCAAGACGGAACTGGCTCCCGGCCGCCGGATGCCGGTCCGGTTCGCGCCGGTCACCGATCTCGCAGCGGCCGGAGACGCGGTCGACGACCTGGCCAAACAGGGCGCCGAGGTGATCGTCGCCGTCGAACCGTTCAGCGTGGACGATCCCGAGGGCGAGCGGGCGGTGACCGCCGCGGCGAGGGAACGCGGCGTTCTCGCGACGGCGACGCACGAGATCACCGGCCTGTACGGGCTGACCAAACGGGCGCGGACGGCGGTGCTGAACGCCGGGATCATGCCGCGGATGGTGTCGACGGCGGATCTGGTCGAAGCCAGTGTGGAGCGCGCTGGCATCACCGCGCCGCTGATGGTCGTGCGCGGCGACGGCGGGGTGATGTCGTTGCCGGAGATGCGGCGCCGTCCGTTGCTGACCGCGTTGTCCGGACCGGCCGCGGGCGTGGCGGGTGCGTTGATGGGGGAGAAGCTCAGCGAGGGCGTTTTCCTGGAAACCGGCGGGACTTCCACGGACGTCAGCGTGATCCGGCGCGGCCGGGTTCAGGTCCGGCACGCACATCTCGGCGGGCACGAGACGTACCTGCCCGCGCTTGACGTGCGCACCGTCGGCGTCGGCGGCGGTTCGCTGATCCGGTTCTCCGGTCGCGCGGTGACCGAGGTCGGGCCGCGCAGCGCGCACATCGCTGGTTTGCCGTACGCGTGTTTCGAGCCTGCTTCCGCGCTCGCCGGGGCCAAGCTGGTCACGGTCTCGCCGAGGCCGGACGACCCGGCGGATTACGTCGCGCTGGAGCTGTCCGGCGGTCGTCGTTGCGCGCTCACCCTCACCTGCGCGGCGAACGCGCTCGGCGTGGTTCCGGATGACGCTTACGCGCACGCGGAAGGCGAATCGGCGCGGTTGGCATTGGAGCCGCTTGCCGCGGCGATGGGCGCGACCGTCGACGAGGCCGCGCGAGCCGTGCTGGAACAGGCGGTCAAACCCGTCCGCGCGGTCGTGGACGGGCTGATCGCCGAGTACCGGCTGGAGCGGCCGACGCTGGTCGGCGGAGGTGGCGGGGCCGCGTCGGTCACGCCGTTCCTCGGCGAAAAGTCCTTGCGCGACTGGCGGATCGCCGCGCACGCGGAGGTCATCAGCCCGCTCGGCGCGGCGCTCGCGCTGGTGCGGGAATCGGTCGAACGGATCGTGCCGAGTCCGTCCAATGCGGACATTCTCGCCGTGCGCACGGAGGCGGAGTCCGCGGTCGTGGCCCAGGGGGCGGATCCGGCGGGCGTCGAGGTGGACGTGACGGTGGATCCGCGGCGCAATCTGGTGCGCGCGGTGGCCACCGGGGCGACCGAGCTGCGCACCAAGGACCGATCCTCCACTGTGGACGACCTGGCGATCCGGGCAGCGGTCGCGCGCAGCATCGGCGTCCGGCCAGGCGAGGTGCGCGAGCTGGACGGGACGGCGCAGCACCGGGTCTTCGGCGCGAAAGCGCGGCGCACGGGATTCCTCGGCCGGTTCGCGAAACCGGTCGAGCAGGTGCGCGTGGTCGACGGCGAGGGCGTGATCCGCCTGCACAGCACCGGTTCCATTGTGGAGCACACCGACGCCGGTTCCGCGCCGGCGCGCCTGGCGACGCTGGCCGACCAGCACACCCGCTACGGCGACGGCGGTTCCCGGGCACCGGCGGTATGGCTGCTGGCCGGGCCGAAAATCGCCGACCTGTCCGGCGTGCTCGACCGGGACCAGCTGGTCGCGCTGGCCGGAGCCGAGGTCAAGACCCGCGCGGCGGACGAACCGGTCGTGCTGATCCTGGAGGACCGCCGGTGACCACCGACCTGGACCTGGCCGTCGGCCTGCTGCGCGCGACGCCCACCCACGAGAACCGCAGCGAGGAACAGCTCCGCGAATGGGCCGCGATCGCCCTGGCGTACGGCGACGAACTGGCCGCCGAACCCGACGAGGACGTGCCCGTCGTGGAGCGCGAGGGCGGCGTCGGCCGCGGAGAGATCCTGGTCGCCGAACACCGCGGCGGCACCGTCACGGTGTACCCGGATTCCTTGGCCCGCCTGGCAAAACTCGCTGCGGAGCACGGCTTCCAAGTCTCCCGGGAGGCGTTGCGGACGGCGGCCGTCGCCCACGAAAAAGCGCACCACCGCATCGACGTCCGCGAGCTGAACCGGCGACTCGGCCACACCGCGCTTCGGCTCGGCCCGTTCCGCGTGCGCGGGCACGTCGCCGGGGCCGAGGAGATCGTCGCGCACCGCTTCGCACACCACCGCAGCGGCCTGGGCGTCAGCCCGCTGCTGCTCACCACCGCGCTCGCCGGAGGGAACTGACCATGGGTATCGCGATTCTGGTCCTGATGGCGGTCGGCGTGGTGCTGATGCTGACCCGCGTGCTGCCGACGGCGTTCGCACTGGTGTTCCTGGCGGTCGGCATCTCGTTGCTCGCCGGGGCGCCGCTGGCCGAGGGGAAGAACAGCATTCTCAACGGCGTCCTGCAAACCGGTGCCGCGGCCCTGGCGTCCACGATGATCGCCGTGCTGCTCGGGTCCTGGCTCGGCACGCTGATGGACGAAACCGGCATCGCGGGCACGCTGGTGCGCAAGATCGTCGAGTTCGGCGGGGAACGGCCGGCCGCGGTGGCACTCGGCGTGTTCGCGGTGTCGATCCTGTGCGGCAGCATCACCGGTTCGGCTCCTGCGGCGATGCTGGCCGGGGTGGTCGGCATCCCGGCGATGATCGCGGTCGGCGTGCGCCCGGTCGCCGCGGGCGGCACGGTCCTGATGGGCATCTCCGCGGGCTCGCCGCTGGAACTCCCGGTGTGGCAGTTCCTCTCCGACGCGCTGGGCGCCCCGGTCTCCGACGTCAAGTCCATCATGATCAAGCTGTTCCCGATGGCGCTGGTGGTCGGCATCGCCTACGTCCTCGTCCAGACCCGCCGCGGCGCGCGGCACGCGTGGGCGGTGAAGCTCGACCGGCCCAAGGCGCGCGTCCGTCGCGGCGACGCACCCTGGTATGCGCTCCTCACGCCGTTGCTGCCGATCGTGCTCGCGCTCGGCTTCGCGGTGCCGATCGTGCCGTCGCTGCTGGCCGGAGTGCTGTACGGGCTGGTCACCACCACGAAATGGGGCGAACTGAACGGCCGCGCGCTGCGTTCGCTGTACAAGGCCTTCGACGTGGCCGCTCCGCCGATCGCGCTGTTCGTCGCGATCGGCATGCTGCTCGCCGCGGTGAAACTGCCCGGCGCCAAGAACGCGCTGACGCCGATCGTGTCGGCGATCAGCCCGTCCGGCGCGGTCTGGTTCGTGGTGGTCTTCGTGCTGCTCGTGCCGCTGTGCCTGTTTCGCGGGCCGCTCAACGTGTTCGGCCTCGGCGCGGGCGTCGCCGGGGTGCTGGTGACCGGCGGCATCTACCCGCTGCCCGCGGTGGTCGGGCTGATGGCCTCGTACAACCAGGTGTTCGGCGTCTCCGACCCGACCAGCACCCAGACGGTGTGGGCGGCGCAGTACTCCGGCGTGCGGCCGGAGCGGGCGATGGCCTCGACGCTGCCCTACACCTGGGTGGTCGCGCTCGGCGGCATGGTGCTCACCGCCGTGCTGTATCTCTGACTCACTTCCCGTGCGGGTCCGCGGCGTTGAGCATCGCCACCACCTGGCGGTAGTCGCCGCGGGCCTCGCCGTAGCGGAGGAATTTGACGTTCTCGACCTGGATCTCGGTCGCGTCCGGCTGCGTTTCGAGCAGCGTCATGACCTCGCTGACGAAGGCGTCCAGCGGCATCGCGAACTCGCTCTCCTCCTGTCCGGGCAGGAGCGCGGTGCGCACGGACGGCGGCTCCAGTTCGACGACCTTCACCGAGGTGTCGGCCAGTTGCAGCCGCAGTGATTCGCTGAGCATGTGGATCGCGGCCTTGGACGCGTTGTAGCTCGGCGTGGCTTTCAGCGGCGCGAAGGCGAGACCGGACGACACGGTGAGGATGGTCGCGTCCGGGCGGGTTTGCAGGTGCTCGACGAACGCGGCGATGAGCCGGATCGGGCCGAGGACGTTGGTGGCCAGCGTCGCTTCCGCACTATCCAAAAAGGACTCCGGACGGTGCCAGTCCTCGACGCGCATGATGCCCGCCATCGGGACGAGCACGTTCAGCTCAGGATGCTTCGCGAGCACCTCCTTGGCCGCGGCTTCGATGCTCGCCGGATCGCTGGTGTCGATCTGGACGGTGTCGAGACCGGGGTTGTCGGCGGCGATCCGTGCGAGCAGTTCGGTGCGCCGTCCGCCGACGATGACGGTGTTGCCCTTCGCCTGCAGTTCACGGGCGAGAGCGAGGCCGATGCCGCTGGTCGAGCCGGGGATGAAGACGGTGTTTCCGGTGATGTTCATGCCACTGAGTTTCGGCCGGCCGGCGTCGCGGCGGCAGAGACCGCATATCGGGGGATCGGCGATCCCTGGCTGGCGCGCCGGCCCCGCCGGATACTGGACCCATGGATCGAGCTGAGCTGGCTGCCTTCCTCCGCAGCCGTCGCGAGGGATTGCGGCCCGAGGACGTCGGGCTGCCCGCCGGTGCGCGGCGGCGAGCGGCGGGGCTGCGGCGCGAGGAGGTCGCGGCGCTGGCGGCGATGTCCACCGACTACTACACGCGGCTGGAACAGCAACGCGGACCGCAGCCGAGCGAGCAGATGCTGGCGTCGCTGGCCAGGGCTTTGCGGCTCACCGACGACGAGCGCGACTACCTGTTCCACCTCGCCGGCCGCAACGCACCGTCACCGATCGTCGCGGCGACCCACGTCGCTCCGGCGTTGATGCGGGTCCTGGACCGGCTGTCGGACACGCCCGCGCTCATCCTGTCGAACCTCGGCGAAGTACTGGTGCAGAACCGGTTCGCGGACGCGTTGTACGGCGACCGATCGCAGTACACCGGACTGGCGCGCAGCGAGATCTACCGGTGGTTCACCAACCCGGACGAGCGGCTCGTCTATCCGGCGCACGACCGGGACCGGCAAAGCCGCGCATTGGTGGCGAACCTGCGGGTGGTGCACGGGTCGATGGGGCCGCGCTCGCGGGCGGGCGAACTGGTGCGCGCGCTGACCCGGGAGAGCCCGGAATTCGCGCGGCTGTGGGAAGAACGCCAAGTGGCCAAACGGTTCGAGGACCACAAGGTGCTCGTGCATCCCCAGCTCGGCGAGATCGAGGTGGACTGCCAGGTGCTGTTCACCGAGGACCAGTCGCAGGCGTTGCTCGTGCTGACCGCGCCGCCGCGCAGCGAGGCGTTCGAGAAGATCCAGCTGCTGGGCGTGCTGGGAAACGAGCAGTTCGCCGGGTAGCTGGGGTGTCGTGAGTGGTTATGCCGGTTAGAACCGGCGCCAGCACTCACGAGCTCTAACGCGGAAGCGGCCCGGTATACGCGTCGCGGGCCCTCTCGACGGCGGGCAGATGCTCGTCGGTCCACTCGGCGAGCGCGGCGAAGACCGGCGACAGGCTCCGGCCGAGTTCGGTGATCTCGTACTCGACGCGCGGCGGCACCTCGGCGTAGTAGCGCCGCTCCACCAAACCGTCGCGTTCGAGCTGCCGGAGCCGCTGGGTGAGGACCTTCCCGGTCGCGCCGAGCCGCCGCTCCAGCTCGACGAACCGCACCGGACCGGACTGGCTGAGCGTCCACAGGATCGGGGTCGTCCACCGGCTGAACAGCAGGTCGACGGCCGGGCTGATCCGGCACGCGGCGAGCGGATCGGCGCCGATCCGCGCGGTGGTGGTCATGCGGCTCCAATACTTTCCCTGGGGAACCTACTGTACGGCGGCTTTTAGCCTCGCTGTGTCGCTTTCGACCCCTAGCTGAGGAGCAAGCCATGATCGTCGTCACTGGTGCCACGGGCAACGTCGGCCGCCTGCTGGTCGAGTCCCTGGCCGGAGCCGGGCACGCCGTGACCGCCGTTTCGCGCGGCGTGACGTCCCCGCCGCCTGCACTGCCCGGGGTGACCTCGATGGTCGCCGATCTGGCGGACGCGGGCAGCCTGGTCCCTGCGTTGAAGGGCGCGGACGCACTGTTTCTGCTGGTCTCCGGCGCGGGCGCGCACGTCGACGGGGAAGCTGTCCTGCGGTCGGCGGCCGAGGCTGGCGTCTCGCGGGTCGTCCTGCAGTCGTCGCAGGCCGCCGGAACTCGCCCGCACGCGGTTTCGCACGCGCCGCTCGCCGCGTTGGAAGAGACGGTGCGGTCGTCCGGTCTGGAGTGGACAGTCCTCCGTCCCGGCGGATTCACCACCAATACTTTCGCGTGGATCCCGACGATCCGGGCCCAGCGCAAGGTTTTCTCGCCGTTCGGCGACATCGCGCTCCCGGCGGTGGACCCGCTCGACATCGCCGAAGCCGCCGCGGCCGCGCTGACCGGGGACGGCCATGCCGGACAGACGTATGTCCTCACCGGACCGGAGGCGACGAGCCCACGGCAGCGTACGGAGATCCTCGGCGCGGCCCTTGGCGAGCCGCTGGAATTCGTCGAACTTGGCCGTGCACAGGCACGCGAGCAGATGGTGCAGCAGATGCCGGAACCGGTCGCCGACGGCACGCTCGACATCCTCGGCAAGCCGCTTGCGGAGGAGATCCGGAGCAGCTCTGACGTCGAGAAGGTGCTCGGCCGTCCGGCGACCTCGTTCGCTTCGTGGGTCAGCCGCAGCGTCGACGCGTTCCGGTGATCAGAAGTCGCGCGAGTGCAGCAGGGAGCGCACGCGGAGCTGCCGTCGGGGCTCGTGGCGACGCAGCCCGTCGACAATCACCGCGACGCCGACCCACGTCGCTCCGGCGTCGGCGACCAGGGCTTGTGCGGCGAAGGCCTGGCCGCCGGTGTCGATCCAGTCGTCCACGAGCAGCACGCGATCGCCCGCTTGCAGCAGGCGGCGGCTGAAGCCGAGCCGCAGGTGCCGGTCCTGGTAGTCCGGCGGCGAGGTGCGCTGGAGCCACCGGTCGGAATCGCAGGCCGGGTACCGGTTCTTGCGCACCTCGACGAAGCCCGCGCCGAGTTCCACCGCGACCAGCGGACCCAGCAGCGACCCGCGGGATTCGGGGCCCAGCACGACGTTCGGCCGTTCGCCGGCGAACAGCGCGGCGAGCGCGGGACCCAGTTCGCGCAGCAATTCGGGCGCACGCCACCATCCCGTCGGGTCGGGGTAGCGGTGGCGGTCCGGTCCGTCCCCGAGCAAGACGGTGGCCTCGCGGATCCGGTCCGCCACAGTGCTCGTGCGCATGCGTCGATGGTCGCAGCGGCGCGGACGCGGAGCGAGCGAATTACGGCTTCCGTGCCGCTCCGGCCAGGATCACCGAATGCGCGGGCGTCTGGAACTCCACCTGCGGCGCGCCCGCGCCGGACTCCTCCGGATGCCATGACGGCGTCCAGGTGAGCCCCGGTTCGAGCATCTCGAACGACCCGAACAGCGCCTGGATCTCCTCGCGCGAACGCCAGATCACCGGGCTGCTGGACCGGTCGTACAACTGCTTCAGCTCGACCAGCCCGGCGTCCACGTCGGAGGGAACGCCCTGGTCGGTGATGTGCGAGAGGGCGAGAAACGAGCCGGGGACGAGAAGATCGCGGTACTGCGCGACGATGGACGGCCCGAGGTCCTCGGTGCCGCCGCTGTCCTCGGCGGGCGGCTGCTGGACGTGCAGCACCGCGATCAGCAGCAGCGCGAGCGGCTTCTCGACGTCGATCACGCCGGTCGCCGCGATCTGGCCCCACAGCCGTTCCGGATCGCGCATGTCGGCGTGGATCACCGCGTGCCGGTCGAGGTCGCCCGCCTCGCGCAGCAGGGTTTCCGAATGCGCGACGGCGACCGGTTCGTAGTCGACGTAGCAGACGCGGCTCTCGCCCGGCGCGAGCTCGTCGGCGACCTGGTGCGCGTGGCCCATGGTCGGCACGCCGGAGCCGATGTCGACGAACTGCCGCACGCCCTTTTTCACCAGGTGGCGCACGAGCCGGTGCAGGAACAGCCGGTTGGCCTTCGCGATCGGGCGGATCAGCGGGAACTCGCGGATCACCTCGTCGGCGAACTCCCGGTCGATCGTCCAGTTCGTGGTGCCGCCGAGGTAGTAGTCGTACACCCGCGCGACGCTCGGGTGGTCGAGGTCGACCCCGGGAGGCGGGAAGGGTTCGTCGGCCACCGGTGGCTGTTCCTTTCGTGAGGGACTGCTGGTCAGCGGGCGGGCGTCGCGCAACGGCTCGCCCATTCCTTCAGGTATTGCAGGGACTGGTCGCGCGAGAGGGTCGCGGCGAGCTGGGCTTCCCACGACTCCTCGTAGGAGGCGAACTCGTCCTGGCCCCTCGGCACGGTGATGAGCTTGACTTTGCTTTCCTGGTAAGCGAAATCGGGCAGGTCGGGATGGCCGAAGCGGAGGATGGTGAAGTCCTCGTCCGGGTAGGCGGCCGCGTCGCGCGGGAGGATCCGGACCTCGGCGAAGGGATGCGTTTCGACGATCCGGATCATGTGCTCGAGCTGATCGGTGGCGATGCTGGCCTTGGTGCCGTAGACGAGCTTCTCGACGCAGCTGTACTCCATCATGAAGACCGCCCGCGGACCCGGGCAGGCGTCGAAAAGCCGTTGCCGCGCCTTGCGTTCGGCGACCCGGTCGGTGACCCGCTCCTGGCGGCTGGCCTGGAACTGCGCGAGCATGTAATACTCCGATTGGAGCAGTCCCGGGATGCGATTCCCGGTCCAGCTCAGGATTTCCGCCGCCGCTTGCTCGCGTTCCAGGACCTCGCGGAACCACTGCGGCGTGATCATCCTCCGCTCGGCCCGGCGCGCGGAGGGATCGTTGGCCCGGTTGAGTTCCCGCAGCTGGTCGGCGTCCGCCGGCGGGATCTCCAGCACCTCGACGATCCGCTCGAGGTCCTCCGGCCGGGTGCCCGCCTTGCCGGATTCGATTTTCTGGATCTTGGGCTGCTTGCAGCCGATCCCGTCGGCGAGGTCGACCTGGGTCAGCCCGCGAGCGGTGCGCCACTTGAGGATCCGGGAGCCCAGCCGGGAACGCTGGGTCCGCAGGGACGGCGGCGGTTGCCGGATCGGGGAGGTCACCAGGGGCTCCGTCATTTCGTCCAGGGGCCGATGTGAGAACCTCCGATGATAATGCGCCGACCCGGCGGGCAATACTCCGGGTCGGCGCCTTTTTCGCAAGGTGCACGGCGTTTTCGGCAGGTGCTGCGGTTGTCGTGCCTGGTCAGCCGTCGAATTCCCCGCGCCGCACGGCCTCGGTGAACCGTGCCCACTCGCCCCGGTCGAAGACCAGGACGGGGGAGTCGCCGATCTTGCTGTCCCGCACCCCGACCAGTCCGTCCCCGGCCAGGTTGACCTCGACGCAGTTGCCGGAATTCGGCCCGCAGGCGGAGGGTTTCCGCCAGGCGCCGTCCGGGAACCCCGCCGCCGGCCCGGCCGCCGGGACGTGGTTCGGGTGCTGCTGCTCGTGCGGGTCGTAGGCGTCCACTGCAACCCCTCGTTTTCTCGTTTTCGGTGAGTGAATGGAATATTCCGCGAAGTACGGAATGTGTTCGGAATATTCCTGAGGGTAGTGGGCTGGTGGATCAATGGCGCTGCAGGTCGGGGATTTCACCTGAATGGACACTTCTCGTGCATTGGGTGGTGCTTTCGCACGTGCAATTTCGAAGTGGTGATGTGAATTCCGTTGTCGTGGTGGGGTGATGGTGCTTTTTTCGTGGTTTTTAGGGTGTGGGACGGGTTGGGGTGTCTGCAATTGATAACACCTGGCGGGCGGTTGAGCGGCTGAGCTGTTCGGTGCAGTGCTGCTTGCGCCGCTTCGGGATGCGGTTGCCTGGGCGCGGAGGGGCGGTCTGCGGGACGAGGGCGGGCCGGGTCGCGGCTCGGCGACTGCGCACTGCGGTTGCTGGTTGAGCCTGTGCTGGTTGAGCCTGCCGGTTGCCGGTCGCGGCTGAGGGTTGCGGATCCGGGTTGGCGGGGCGACTGTCTCCCCAGCCCAGCCCAGCCCAGCCCAGCCCAGCCCAGCCCAGCCCAGCCCAGCCCAGCCCAGCCCAGCCCAGCCCAGCCCAGCCCAGCCCAGCCCAGCCCAGCCCAGCCCAGCCCAGCCCAGCCCAGCCCAGCCCAGCCCAGCCCAGCCCAGCGGGCCGGTTCTCGCGAGCCGCACGAGCGCGGTCAGAGAGGCGAGGTTGGCCGCGCCGTGTCGAGGGGCCGAGCCACGCCAACTAGGCGGAGTCGGCCGAGAGCGGGGCTGGAGCCGAACCACCGGAAGGCGAAGTCGCGTCGAGCCGGGGCGCGAATCAAACTCGCGCAACCCGATGCGGCAGGGCTCCCCGCCCTGCCGTCGCCAGCACTCGGCAGGGCCCCGAAACCAATCCAGAACGGCAACCTCGTCTCCCGGTGCCCGGCCCTGCCCGGCCGGGCACCGGGAGCGCAGAACGCGGGCGGCCGTGAGCCGCCGCCGGCGTCCGCTTCGAGGGTGGTCAGGCGTCCCGGTTCGCGGAGTGCTGCTTGCGCAGCACGGCGCCGGTGACGTGTACGAGGGCGACTCCGCCCGCGGTGGCCAGGCCGGCCAGGACGCCGGCGGTCGCGAAGACGATCGCGGTCGCGCCGGCGAGCAGGATCAGCAGGAGCGCGATCAGCTGCCACGGCCGGGTCCCGCCGTCCGGCTGCCGCGCGGCCAGTTCGACCGCCGTCCGCGCGGTCTTCCACGACGGATAGGCCGGTCTGGTGCTCGGCCGCGGCGAGGGTGCGACCGGCGCCGGCTGGGGCATGCCCGGCTCGTGAAACGTCACTGTCACCCGGCCGGGGCGTTGACTCACGGCGACGGCATACGGTCTGTCGTCGCCAATGTCCGTTTTTTCTGTCCGACGGTATGCCTGGCCTGCATTTTCCGCGCCAGGAACGGTCATTGCGCATCCTTTCTTGTCCGCCGGAAAAGTGCCGGAACACAGTTCCCAGCCCGCCCCCGAGGGGAACTGGTTCCGGCGGCCGCGGCGGGCGTCCGGGGAATGGAATATTCCACCCTCTTAACCCCTCCTGCCTGCGGCAACGCCATCTTTGCATGCCCGCTGCCGATCGCGCTAACCCGGGGCGGAAAATTCTTCGCCGAAGCCGTCCGTCCGGGTGTTTCCGGAACGGGTATTCGCGATCTGCCGGACTATTCCCGGCGTTATCCATCCGCGTATATTCGACCCGATCGGATGAATGTGGTGAGAGGTCCACTTTGGGGTTCCCCGCCCTGATCAACCCGGCGAACGCGACGGGTGCGCTGCTACGGTGAGTGTCCGCCGCGGACGGGGGAGGGCATGGACGTACGGACACTGGCTCGCGAGGAACGCGCCGACTTCGCGGACTTCCTGGAGACGCTCACACCAGAGCAGTGGGACCAGCCGACGCTGTGCACCGGCTGGAACGTTCGTTCGGTCGTCGCCCACGTCGTGAGCTACGACGAACTGAGCGGGCGCCAGCTGGCGCGACGGCTGGCCCGGGCGAGGCTCTCGCTGAGCCGGGCCAACGAAATCGGGCTCGCCGAATACCGCGTGCGCGCGCCGGAGGAGCTGATCGGCGTCCTGCGCCGGCACCCGCAGCCGGGCCGGATCCTGGGCAAGTTCGGCGGGATGGTCGGATTTCTCGACGGCCTGATCCATCACCAGGACATCCGCCGCCCGCTCGGGCTGCCGAGGACGATCCCGGCGGCGCGGTTGCGCCGGGCGCTGGAACTGTCGCTGCGCGCTCCGCCGATCGGGGTGTCCCGGCGGCTGACCGGTCTGCGCGCGGTCGCGACCGACCTGGACTGGACGTCCGGCGACGGCATCGAGGTCCGCGGCCCGGCGGAGGCCCTGCTGCTCGCTTTGGCGGGCCGTCGCGCGGCGGCGGACGATCTGACCGGCCCCGGCCTCGACGTGCTGATCAGCCGCACCACCGTGGCGTGACCCGGCCGGGCGCTGGGCACAGGCTCCGGGCGCCGCGCCGCATGGACCGCGAGGCCGCTCCCGGCATGCCGACCGGCTGCACCGCGGCCCTCGCTTTGCCGCCCGTCCTGCACGGCGCAGCCGTGGCTTCCGGCAGTCCTGATCGACCCCACCGTCGTGGCGTGCTCAAGCCTGTGCGCAGGCGATTCGCGCCACTGCCGGGTGACAACCCTCGCGCGGGGGTTGCGTATGCGCTTGGCGACAGCAGTCATTGCGGCGACCGCACTCCGGAAAGCGAG
This sequence comes from Amycolatopsis sp. FU40, assembly GCF_021903635.1. NCBI lineage: Bacteria > Bacillati > Actinomycetota > Actinomycetes > Pseudonocardiales > Pseudonocardiaceae > Amycolatopsis > Amycolatopsis sp. FU40. The sequence goes on along the minus strand of NZ_CP091381.1, from coordinate 4,702,826 downwards.
GTGATGCCCGCGCGGACGCTCGCCGCCTTCCCCCTCGCGGCACCCGTGGCTGCTGCCGCGCCTCGCATCGCTGAGGCAGCACGGGCGCCGTAACGCTCGCGGCGGCGTCCGCCTTCCGGGGGTGTCACCATCTGGTGACAGCTAACCCGGCGGTAACCCGCGCACGGTCCCCGGCACGCGCGGAAAGTCCTTGTGGCTGCGGCGAAATCCCGGTTCCGATGATCACCCGGAACGGGGGCTTGCGTTACGCGGCGGCGACATCCGAAATGGGACTCCAAGCACCACAAGGGGAGGAGTCCGGTGTTCAGATGGCAGCAGGCGGAAGGGAAACGGCACGCACTGGACGGGCCGTTCGCGCCGCGACCCGGGGAAACGTTCACCGCGCTGTGCGGAGCCGAAGTCACGGTCGCCCGCAGGGACGTGCCGCAGCTCGGCGGCCATTGGTTCGATCCGACGTGTTCTGACTGCGCGGACGAATGGCTCCGTCAGGACGGACAGGCCCGCTCGAACGAAGAACGGTGCCCGGCGTGAACCGTGCGGAGGGGCGAATCCCGGCACCTGCTGGGGACAGCGCATGACCGGGCACTGGAGCAGATTGCCCGAGCAGCGCACCTCGGCAGTTGGGCTCACCGGCCCCGAGCTGGTGACCTGGATTCGCGACCTGCAAGCCACCCTGGCACTGGATCTCACCTTCCTGACCCGTGCGCTCGACGAGCGATACCCGCGCCCGGACGCGGTGCGGGATCTCGGCGAGCGCCTGCTCGACCTCGGGCGGGCGTTGATCCGGCGGGCCGATCACCTGAACGAGATCGTCCTGGCGAGCCTGCCCGCGCACGGCTGGCTGCCGCAGGCGGGCGCGCCGGACAACGCGGCGCGGCTCGCGCATCAAGTCGGGCGCCGTCCGCTGCGTTGCGGGCCGGTGTATCTCGGATTGTGCGGGGCCGCGTGTTATCCGGTGTTCGGGCAGGATCCGCACAATCACACGAAACGGTACGCGCGCTGTACGGAATGCCAGAGCAAGGGCGGTGCGGCAATGCTTCGCGAGTGAAAGGAACGCGACCGGGCCGCGAGGCGCGGGAACCGGAGCACTGGACGGGGATCGGAGCCACAGCGTGCGCGAACCGGCACGCGGCCACGTCACAGCCCACGCAAACCGGATCACCCGTCCGAAACCCGGCTGCCAGCCCAGCAACCCCGGGGCTTTTCCGGTTTCCTGTACCGATGAGCGAGGAGACCTCCACCCGTTCCACCGAGCGGCTGTTCAAGATCGCGATCACGCTGAAGGGCCTCGACGGAGCCCTTCAGCTGATCGGAGCGCTGATCCTGGCGTTCATCCCCGCGACGGTGGTCACCGGGTTCGTCAACGCGGTCATCACCCGCGACCTGCTTGGCGACCCCTCCGGCACGCTCGCGCGGCATCTGGAAACCGCCGCCGAGCATTTCGCCGGAGGGGGCACCAAGACGTTCGCTGTCGGGTACCTGCTGGCGCACGGGCTGCTCAAGCTCGGCCTCGTGTGGGCGCTCGCGCGCAAGTGGGTTCGCGCGTATCCGGTCGCGATGGTCGTGCTCGCGGCGTTCGTCGTGTACGAGATCTACCGCGCCTTCGAAACGCACTCCATCGCGCTGCCGTTCTTCGCCGCACTCGACGTGGTGATCATCGTGCTCGTCTATCGCGAGTACCGGAACCTCAAACGCGAGCGCGCCTGACCTCACTCAGGCGGCAGCCGGAAACCTCTCCGTGACCAGCGCGGCCACGTCCGGAGCTTCCACGAACAGCGCCGTCGCGTTGTCGCGGCCGCCCAGGGCGATGGCGGTGGCGACCAGTGCTGAGGCGCCGCGGGCCGGGTCGGCGAGGATTTCGTCGATGGTGGCGGGCGTCAGGACCTTGTGCACGCCGTCGCTGGTGAGCAGGAGGCCGCCGCTCGGGGTTTCCGTCGTGCCGATCTCCTCGGGCCTCGTCGTGCGGACGCTCGTGGTGACCAGGTGCTCCATCCGCGGCGAGTACGGCTGGTGCCGCGAGCGGAAGTACTCCGCCATCGTGTGGTCCCGCGTCAGTTTGTGGATCATCGACCCGTCCCACGAGTACGCTCGCGCGTCGCCGACCCAGGCGATCCGGTATCCGCCGGCGAAGGGCATCGCCACCACGAGCACCGCGTCTCCGGTGCCGCCCAGCCGGTGGACTGCTTGCTGGGCGGCCAGAATCGCCTTGACCGGGCCGGATTCGACGGGCGTGCGCGCGGCGGCCGCGGCGGCGACCTGTGCGGCTCGCCCGGCGCCGGGGTCGTCCCCGACGCCGTCGGCGAGTGCGAAGGTGATTCCGCGCGCCCCGGCGGCCGCGTAGGCGCTCACCGCGTCGGCGTTGCGCTCGCGCGGTCCCTGCTCGCTCGCGGTGTGCCAGCGTGGGTATGCGGCCATCGTGACCTCCGGACGTTCGCGGCGGATGACTCTCCGTGCTTTCCAGAATGCGCCTCGTTCCTGGGAGGAGGCTGAGGATCACCGGGTGAGCTGGTAGACAGTTTCGCCGCCGACCGCGGTCGCGGCGAAGTTCGCGGCCACCCATTCGGAGATGTCGCTCGACCCGCCGCCGGGGCCGCCGCCCCGGCCGCCGTCCACGTAGTACGCCACTTCGCCCGCGGCGACGTACTGCTTGAACTCCTCCAGTGTCGGGGCCGGATCGCTGCCGTCCCATCCGCCGATGGCGATCACCGACTTGCCGCTCGCCAGCTCCAGGCTCGCCGCGGACTGCGATCCGGTCGTCGCGGCGGCCCACTTCGTCGTCGTGCCGCCCAAAAGCTGAGCGACGGAGCCATTGGTCTCGTCCATCATGCCCCCGAAACCGCCCATGCCGCTGCTGCGCGGACCCGAAGTCGGGATAGAACCGCTGTGCGGCAGGGAAACCGTCTCCACCGCGTACCCAGTGGTGCCGACTCCGAGCGTCAGGACGATCGCCGCCGCCAGGCCGGTCAGGACGGTCCGCGCCCGCGGCACCCCGACCACCACAATGGTGCTCACGAGCAACCCCAGCACCACGATCGCCCAGCGCAGCAGGGGGAACCAGTCCGGCGTCCGGTCGAGCAGGATGAAGTCCCACACCGCGGTCGCCGCGATCATCCCGCCCAGCACCATTCGCGGCGCGGTGTGCGCCCGGCCGCGCCACAGCGCGTGCCCGGAAATCGCGACCAGCGCGGCGACCGCGGGCGCGAGCTGCACCGCGTAGTACGGGTGCACGGTGCCGCTCATGAAGCTGAACACCAGCCCGGTCACGAGCAGCCAGCCGCCCCAGACCAGCAGCGACGCGCGGGTCCGGTCCGTGCGCGCGGCCCGCCGGGTGAACCACAGCCCGGCCACCAGGCCGATCAACGCGGCGGGAAGCAGCCAGGAGACCTCGGTGCCGAAGCTCGCGCCGAACATCCGCCCGAGACCGGAGCTGCCGCCGAACGCGGTGTTCCCGCCGCCGCCAAAACCGCCGCCCATCCCGCCGCCGTTGCCTTGTCCGCCGAAGATCCGCCCGAGCCCGTTGTAGCCGAGAGCCAGCTCCAGCAGGCTGTTCCCGGTCGACCCGCCGATGTACGGCCGCGAAGCCGAAGGCCAGAGCTCCACCAACGCGACGAACCAGCCCGCCGACACGATCACCGCGACCCCGGCGTAAACCAAGTGCAGCAAGCGTTTCCCGAGCCCGGTCGGCGCGGCGATCAGATAAGCCAGCGCGAACGCGGGCACCACGAGGAACGCCTGCATCATTTTCGTCAGGAACCCGAAACCGATTGCCACGCCAGCGAAAACAAGCCATCGAGGGCTCGCCTTCTCAACCGCCCGCACCGTGCAGTACGCACCGGCGATCAGCAGCAGCGTGAGCAGCGCGTCCGGGTTGTTGAAGCGGAACATCAGCGCGGCCACTGGCGTCAGCGCGAGCATCGCACCGGCCAGCAACCCCGGCAGCGGCCCGGAAACCCGGCGAACAGTCAGGTACAGCAGCCCGACCGAGCCGACGCCCATCAGCGCCTGCGGAGCGAGCACGGTGAAGCTGGAGAACCCGAAGACCCGCGCGAAAGCCGTCCCCACCCACAGTGCGGCAGGCGGTTTGTCGACAGTGATCACGTTTCCGGCGTCCAGCGAGCCGAACAGCCACGCCTTCAGGCTCTGTGTGCCCGATTGCACGGCCGCGGCGTAGAACGAGTTCCCGAACCCGGAAGCGGTGAGGTCCCAGAAGTACAGGACAGCGGTGAGCACCAGGAGACCGGACACCGCCGGACGGATCCAGCGAGGTTTCGCGCGATCCGGCGCGTCCGGGGCGGCGGGCCGGGCGGACAGGACAGTGCTCAAGACGACTCCTCGGTAGCGGTACGGCGCGGATTGAAGACCCATCCCCGCAGCAGCAGGAACCGCAGCACCGTGGCGGCGAGGTTCGCCAGCACGAGCACGGTCGTCTCCAGGACGAGCCCGGGATGGGTGGCGTGGTTGAGCAAAGCGAGCGAACCGCTGGTCAGCGCCAGTCCGAGGCCGAACACGATCAGTCCCTCGAACTGATGCCGTCCGGCTCCCGCCCGCCCTCGGACGCCGAACGTCACCCGCCGGTTCACGGCGGTGTTCGCGATCGCGGTGACGAGCAGCGCGGCGAAGTTGGCCGCTTGCGCGCCGACCATGGTCCGCAGCAGCAGGAAGAGCAGCAGGTACGCGACGGTGCTGGCGACGCCGACCGCGGCGAACCGGACGAGTTGTTTGACCAGGCTCGGGGACACTCCGGGGGCCTCCACGCCGATCGGTTCGCGGCCGAGCTGTTCGCGCAGCCGGTGCACGGGGATCTCGCCGGTGAGGGTCGCGCGGGTGACCCGGACGATGCCTTTGAGGTCGGCGGTGGCGGTCGCGACCAGGTCGACCGACGAGTCCGGGTCGTCGACCCAGTCCACCGGCACCTCGTGGATCCGCAGCCCGGCGCGCTGGGCGAGCACGAGCAGTTCGGTGTCGAAGAACCAGCCGGTGTCGCGCACGTGGGGGAGCAGCGCGCGGGCGACGTCGGCGCGGATCGCCTTGAACCCGCATTGCGCGTCGGAGAATCTCGCGGCGAGCGTGCCGCGGAGGATCAGGTTGTAGCAGCGGGAGATGAACTCGCGTTTCGGCCCGCGGACCACCCGGGCGCCGCGGGCGAGGCGGCTGCCGATCGCGACGTCCGAGTGGCCGGACAGCAGCGGCGCGACGAGCGGGTCCAGCGCGGCGAGGTCGGTGGACAGGTCCACGTCCATGTAGGCCAGCACGGCGGCGTCCGAGGCGGACCAGACGGCCTGCAGCGCGCGGCCGCGGCCCTTCTGGTCCAGGTGGCGCACCTCGACCTCGGGGAACTCGCGAGCCAGTTCTTCGGCCACGGCAAGGGTCTTGTCGGTGCTCGCGTTGTCCGCGACGGTGATCCGGTACGGGTAGCCGGCGCGTTCGGCGAGGTGCGCCCGCAGTCTGCGGATGCACGGTTCGAGGTCGGCTTCCTCGTTGTAGACCGGGATGACGACGTCGAGCACGGGATGCGGGCCGCCGAGGCCGACCGGAGTCGTCCCGGGCCGCGGGGCGCCGCTGCGGGAGGGGGCGGTGGCGTTCATGCGTTCACCGTCGTCCGCCGGGCTTTGGCCACGTTGTGGTGTTCCTGTGCCTGCGCTGTGCGACGTACGCCCGCTCGGGTGATCTTGGCCGCACGGCATGGAATCAGGCAGTCAGGTCATAGACGGTGACACCGTCCACTGTGGTCATTTGGCAGTTCTCGGCCACCCACTGGACGATCCGGGCGGCGGCGTCGCTGCCGCTGCTGGAGCCGCGCATGGTCATGCCGTCGCCGAGGAAGTAGCGGATCTGTCCTTCCCGGACGTACTGCTCGAACTGCGCGAGCGTCGGATACGGGTCGGTGCCGTTGAATCCGCCCACGGCGAGCACCGGTTTGCCGCTGGCGAGCTGGTAACCGGCGGCGTTGTTGGACCCGACGGTCGCCGCGGCCCACCGGTGGTCGCCGGAATTCCGCAGCAAAGCCGTCAGGTTCGCTCCGGGCATTGTGGTGCCGAGCAATCCGCCGCCCCCGAACATTTGTCGCGTGTTCGGTCCGGCGGACGGAATCGCGCCGCTGTGCGGAGTCGCCGCGGTGGCGAGGCTGTACGCGCCGGTTCCGGTGAGCAGCACGACCAGTCCCAGCACAGCGGCGATCCGGCCGAAATGCTGAACGAAAAACAGTGCGATAGCCGCCAAAAGCCCGAGAATGAGCACGGTCGGCGCGAGCCACGGTTGCCAGGAACTGTCCAGCAGCAGGTAACTCGTCACCGTCGTCAGCGCGACACCGCCGCTCAAAAGCCCGACAGCGGCCGGATTGCCGCGGATCCGCCACAACTGGACGGCAGCGGTCCCGACGAGCGCGGCGATCGCCGGGGCGAGTGCGACGGTGTAGTACGGGTGGATGATCCCGCCCATGAAGCTGAACACCGCGGCGGTCACGACGAGCCAGCCGCCCCAGAGCAGCAGCGAAGCGCGACTGCGGTCGGTGCGTGGCGCGTAGCGGGTGAACCAGAGGCCAGCGCCGAGCCCGAGCGCCGCCGCGGGCAGCAGCCATGCGATACCGCCAGCCATTTCACTGCCGAACAACCGGAACAGCCCGGTGCTGCCCCAACCTCCGCCCGGACTTCCGCCGACGCTGCCGGTCTCGTCGCCGGTGATGCGGCCGAAACCGTTGTAGCCCAGGGTGAGTTCGAGCAGGCTGTTGTTCTGCGACCCGCCGATGTACGGCCGGTCCGCAGCAGGCCACAACGCCACGACGGCGAGATACCAGCCTGCCGAAACCACGACCGCGCCCAGTCCGGCGAGCAAATGCAGCAGACGCTTGCCGAGGGTGGCCGGGGCGGCGACGAGGTACGCGAGGGCGAAAGCGGGCAGCACAAGGAACGCTTGCAGCATCTTGGCGAGGAAGCCGAATCCGATTGCCACCCCAGCGAAAACGAGCCAGCGGGGGCTGGCCTTCTCGATCGCTCGCACTGTGCAGTAAGCAGCGGCGATCAGCAACAGCACCAGCAGCGCGTCCGGGTTGTTGAAGCGGAAGATCAGCGCTGCCGCGGGGGTGAGCGTGAGCACCGCGCCAGCGAGCAATCCCGCAGCCGCGCCGGAAGTGCGCCGGACAGTCGTGTAGAGCAGCCACGTGGAGCCGACACCCATCAACGCTTGCGGCACCAGGATGCTCCACGCGTTCACGCCGAACAGCCGCGCGGACAGGCTCATCGCCCAGAGCGCGGCTGGCGTCTTGTCCACGGTGATGCCGTTGGCGGCGTCGGTGGAGCCGAAGAACAACGCCTTCCAGCTCTGCGATCCGGCTTGCGCGGCGGCGGAGTAGAACGCGTTGGCCCAGCCGGAAGCGCTGAGCTCCCACAGGTACAGCGCGGCCGTGGCGGCGAGCAGCAGCACGAGGGCCGGGCGCACCCACCTCGGTTCGGCGCGCTGCGCCGGCGCGGCGGGAACGGCTGGATGGGTCGCGACTGCGGTCATGCGGTCAGCCTCGTGGGGGCACCTGGGCCCGGGATGTGCCTACCCTGTGTGCCCGCTGTGGGACTTGCGGTCATCCGCTCGCGGTGCCCGTTGAGCCGGTACCGCGATCGGCAGCCGCACGGCGAATTCCGTCTGGCCGGGGCGGCTGCGCATCGCGATGGCGCCGTGGTGCGCGGTCAGCACTGCGGACGCGATCGCCAAGCCGAGCCCAGTCGAACCGGCTGCCCGCGACCGTGACGAGTCCCCGCGAGCGAAGCGTTCGAACACCGCCGGCTGCAGTTCGGGCGGGATCCCCGGGCCGTTGTCGGTCACGGTGACCACGGCGCTTCCGTCCGCGGACCGGGAGAGGGCGGTGACGACCGTGGTGCCGGGCGGCGTGTGGACGCGCGCGTTCGCGAGCAAGTTCGCCAAAACTTGGTGCAGCCGTTGGACATCGCCCAGGACGAGGATTGGTTCGTCCGGCATCGCGAGCTGCCAGACGTGGTGCGGACCGGCCACGTGCGCGTCGCCGACCGCGTCCGCGACCAAGCGAGTCAGGTCGACTTCGGCGACGTCCAACGGGCGGCCCGCGTCCAGCCGGGCGAGCAGGAGGAGGTCTTCGACGAGCGCCGTCATGCGGTCTGCTTCGGACTCGATCCGGGTCATCGAGTGCGCGACGTCCGGTGGGGCGTGGCTGCCGGACCGTCCGGCGAGTTCGGCGTAACCGCGGATGGCGGCGAGCGGCGTGCGCAGTTCGTGGCTGGCGTCGGCGACGAACCGGCGGACGCGCAGTTCGCTCGCGTGCCGGGCTTCGAGGGCGGAGGAGATGTGGCCGAGCATGTGGTTCAGCGCCGCGCCGACCTGGCCGACTTCGGTGCGCGGGTCGGTGTCTTGGGCGGGGACGCGGACAGACAGGTCGACGTCGCCTCGGTCCAGGGGGAGTTCGGAGACTCGGGAGGCGGTTTCCGCGACGCGTTCCAGCGGGCGGAGGGTTCGGCGGACGGCGAAGGCGCCTAGGAAGGCTGCGCCGGTCACTCCGGCGGCGGCAACTCCGAAAAGGATCAGGCCGACGGTCAGCAACGTCTGCTGCATCGGTGCCAGCGGAACGCCGGTGATGACGACGCCGTCGGGGACCGGGAACGCGGTGAGGCGGTAGTCGCCGAGGTCGCCGATGGTTCGGGTGTACGGGCGGCCGTTGGTGGGGAGCTGTTGCAGCGCCGCCAGTTCGTCGGAGGTGAGGGTGACGCGCTGGCCGTGCGGGGAGAGCCAGCCGCCGCTGCCGTCCGTGCCGTCGGAGGAGAAGCGGGCGGTGACGGTGCCCGCGCCTTGGCCTGGGGCGTCCAGCGGGTTGCGTTCGCCGCCGCCGGGAGGGCCGGGGTGGGTGGCGAAATCGAGGGCGCGGGAGGCGGTGGCGGAGAGCTGGTTGTCGGTCTGCGAGAGCAGGAACGCGCGGAGGGCGAACTCGCTGATCACGCCGATCACCAAGCAGACAAGGGACAACAGGACGACGACGGACAGCGTGAGTTTCGCGCGCAGGGACCGGCGCCCGAAGCGGGCGGCGGCGGATCTCGTGCGCGAACTCATGCCCCGAGCGTGCGTTCGGACGGTGTGGGTGCGATGTGTGCTTCCTGTGAGCGTGCTGTGCGGTTGCGCCCGGTTCCGCCGATTCGCGAACACAGGAAGGACTTGTCCGGGGCACAGGACCGGCACAGCCGCCGTCCGCACGGTGGGGTCAGCAAGCTTCGAACCAAGGAGAACGCCATGACCGCGCCGCATCCCGCTCCGAACCCGCCCGCCGCCCCCGGACCGGCCTGGGGCGCCGCACCCGAACCCGGCCAGGCACGCAAGAAGCGGGCCAAGTGGATCGCCGGCGGGACCGCCGCGGTGCTCATCGCGGGCGGCGGCGGCGGCGCGATCTGGGCGGCCACGTCGTCCTCGTCCTCGTCCTCGTCCTCGTCCTCGTCCTCGTCCACGGCCGCCGGACCCGCGGCTTCGGCGGGCGGCCCGGCCGGACAGGGCGGTCCCGGCGGCGGGCTCGGTTCCGTGCTGCACGGCGAATTCGCGACCAGCGCCGGCCCGAAGTTCACGCAGACCGGCGAGGTCACCGCGTTGAGCGCCACCTCGCTGACCGCGAAAAGCGCCGACGGCTTCACGAAGGTCTACGTCATCGACTCCGCGACAGCCACCGGCGTCAAGACCGCCGAGGACGTGACGATCGTCGCGACGGTGAACGGCGACACCGCGACCGCGACTTCCGTCACCGAGGCCGGAGCCCCGCCCGACGGCGCCGGGCCCGTAGCGGGCTGACTCAGCCCAGCGAGCGCGCGGCTGCGGTCGCCTGCCCGGCGTACGACCGGCCGAACAGGACCGTGTGCACCAGAAGCGGAAAGAGCTGATGCAGCGCGATCCGCTCCCGGTACCCGTCCGCCAGCGGCGCGACCTCGTCGTAGGCGGCGACGATCCGCTCCAGCTGCGGGCAGCCGAACAGGTGCAGCATCGCGAGATCGGTCTCCCGGTGCCCGCCGTGCGCGGCCGGGTCGATCAGTACTGCTCCGTCGGAGTCCCACAGGACGTTGCCGTTCCACAGATCGCCGTGCAGCCGGGCGGGTGGTTCCGGTGGGCCAGCTATCGACGGGATACGGGCGCAGGCTCGTTCGAAGACTGCCGGGTCGAGAAGATCCGAGGCCATCCGTACGTAGGGGAGGATTCGGTGCTCGGCGTACCACTCCGGCCATGAGTCGCTCGGGGTGTTGCGCATGGGCGCGGTGCCGATCCAGGCGTCCGGCAAGCCGCCCGGAGGAGGGGCGCCGAACGCCGGGGCTCCCGCCGCGTGCAAGCGGGCGAGGTCCCGGCCGAACTCCTCCGCGTGCGACGGCGTGGCCTCGGCCACCCGGTCCAGGACCAGCCAGGTGTCGTCCGCGCCGTGCACCCGGGGGATCCGCACCGCGTCCGCCTCGGCGAGCCAGCGCAGTCCGGCGGCTTCGGCCCGGGTCGCGCCTGGAGTGTGGCCGCGTTTCACTACCGTCTCGTAGCGCTGGTTGCCATCGGTCAGCACGATCTCACTCAGGGTGCCTGAAGGGCCGTGTGAGACCGTCTCGAACCCGGTTAGCCGTGCCGCGGCGGCGGCCGGACCTTCGCTCTGCTGCCCGGAAACCACGTCCCCGACGCTACGGGCGCGCACGGCCTGCCGCTGATCGGCTTGCCTCGGCAGGTGACCCGCAGCCAGTCTTGTCAACCCTCTGGCCTAGACTCGGATATCCCGGTCAGCAGGTGACCGGGGCGGTCCCGAGGGACTGTCCGCCCCCATCGTTTACCGCTCGAGGAGAAGACCTTGAAGAGCACCGTCGAGCAGCTCAGCCCGACGCGAGTGAAGATCAATGTCGAGGTGCCGTTCGACGAGCTCAAGCCGAACTTCGACGCCGCGTACCGGAAGATCGCCCAGCAGGTGCGGGTCCCCGGTTTCCGTCCCGGCAAGGTCCCCGCTCGCGTCCTGGAAAGCCGGATCGGCCGCGCGCCGGTGCTCGACGAGGTCGTCAACGAGGCCATCCCGGCCAAGTACATCGAGGCCGTCCGCGCGGGCGAGGTCCGGACGCTCGGCCAGCCCGAGTTCGAGGTGACCAAGCTCGAGGACCGCGAGGTGCTGGAGTTCAGCGCCGAGGTCGACGTGCGGCCGGAGATCGAGCTGCCCGACCTCGCCGGCATCGAGATCAGCGTCGACGACGTCGAGACGACCGACGAAGAGGTCGCCGAGCAGCTCGACGAGCTGCGCGCCCGCTTCGGCACCCTGACCGGCGTCGAGCGCCCGGCCCAGACCGGCGACTTCGTGTCGATCGACCTGTCGGCCACCGTCGACGGCAAGGCCGTCGAAGAGGCCTCCACCACCGGCCTGTCCTACGAGATCGGCTCCGGCCAGCTCGTGGACGGCATCGACGAGGCCATCGTCGGAGCCAACGCGGGCGAGACCAAGGTGTTCACCACCAAGCTGGTCGCGGGCGAGTTCGCCGGCCAGGACGCCGAGGTCACCGTCACCGTGCAGTCGGTCAAGGAGCGCGAGCTGCCCGAGGCCGACGACGAGTTCGCCCAGCTGGCGAGCGAGTTCGACACGATCGACGAGCTGCGCGAGGACCTGCGCACCCGCCTCGGCCGCGTCAAGACGATGCAGCAGGGCGTCCAGGCGCGCGACAAGGTCCTCGAGATCCTTCTCGAGCGCACCGAGGTGCCGCTGCCGGAGAAGGTCGTCGAGGCCGAGATCGAGAACCGCAAGCACGACGCGATTCACCCGTTCGACCACGACGAGGCGCAGTTCGCCAAGGCGCTCGAGGCCGAGGGCCGCACCCTCGACGAGTTCAACGCCGAGGTCAAGGAGGAGTCGGAGAAGGCCGTCCGCACGCAGCTGCTGCTGGACACCATCGCCGACAAGGAGAAGACGTCGGTCAACGACGGCGAGCTCACCGAGCGGATCATCTACCAGGCGCAGCGCTTCGGCGTCAGCCCGGACGAGTACGTGCAGCGGGCCCAGCAGTCCGGCCAGCTGACCGCGATCTACGCCGACGTCCGCCGCGGCAAGGCGCTGGCCTCGGTCGTGCGCGGCACCACGGTGAAGGACGCGTCCGGGTCCGAGGTCGACCTCAGCGAGCTGTTCGGCGCGGACGAAGAAGCCCCGGCCGAAGAGACGCAGGTCACCGAAGAAGCGGCGGCGACCCCCGCGGAGTAAAGCTGTGAGCGAACTTGGGCGGTGTCAGGCATTCTGCACCGCCCAAGTTCGTTAGGGTCGGTTGCAAGATCTCAAGCATCTGAACACGACAGCGGCGGCGCGGCCCTCCGGCCGGCCCGCCGCCGGTGAAAAGGCAGGCAGACGTGAAGCAGCACATGCCCGAGGGGCGGACCGGCACCGCGGGGCTCAACCTCACCGACTCGGTGTTCGAGCGGTTGCTCCAGGAGCGCATCGTCGTTCTCGGCTCCGAGGTCAACGACGAGGTCGCCAACCGGCTCACCGCGCAGCTCCTGCTGCTCGACGCGGACGATGCCGAATCGGACATCCGGTTCTACATCAACTCGCCGGGCGGCTCGGTGACCGCCGGGTTCGCGATCTACGACACCATGCAGCTGATCCGCCCGGACGTGGCGACCTACGCGATGGGCATGGCGGCCTCGATGGGGCAGTTCCTGCTCTCCTCGGGCACCCCCGGCAAGCGCTACGCGCTCCCGCACGCGCGCATCCTGATGCACCAGCCGTCCGCGGGCGTCGGCGGCACCGCCTCCGACATCGCGATCCAGGCGGACCTGTTCAACAAGTGGAAGCAGGAGCTCGCGAAGATCACCGCCGAGCAGACCGGGCAGACCACCGAGCAGATCATCAAGGACGGCGACCGCGACCGCTGGTTCACCGCGCAGGAGGCGAAGGACTACGGCTTCGTCGACCACGTGCTGACCCGCGACAGCGGCCTGAACTCGAGCAACTGAGCCCGCAAGCACACAGGAGAGCGTCATGAGCAACTTCCGGCTCCCGGGTGACTTCCGGGCCCCGCAGACTCCGCAGTCGCGGTACATCCTCCCGTCCTACGTCGAGCGCACCAGCTACGGCGTGAAGGAGTCCAACCCGTACAACAAGCTGTACGAGGAGCGGACGATCTTCCTCGGCGTGCAGGTGGACGACGCGTCGGCCAACGACGTGATGGCCCAGCTGCTGCACCTCGAGCACGAGGACCCGGACCGCGACATCAGCATCTACATCAACAGCCCGGGCGGGTCGTTCACGTCGCTGATGGCGATTTACGACACCATGCAGTACATCCGCCCGGACATCTCGACCGTGTGCCTCGGCCAGGCCGCCTCGGCCGCCGCGGTGCTGCTGGCGGCGGGCACGCCGGGCAAGCGCATGGCGCTGCCGAACGCGCGCGTGCTGATCCACCAGCCCGCCACCGAGGGCACCTACGGGCAGGTCTCGGACCTGGAGATCCAGGCCAACGAGATCCAGCGCGTGCGCCGCCAGATGGAGGTCATCCTGGCGAAGCACACGAACAAGGAACCGGACGAGATCAAGGCCGACATCGAGCGGGACAAGATCCTCACCGCCGAAGAGGCCAAGGCCTACGGCCTGATCGACGAGGTGCTCCCGTACCGGAAGGCCTCGGCGAACTGACCGCGACGGGCCGGTGCGCGGCGAATCCGCGACGCGCACCGGTCCGCTGGTCTAGTGTCGGTCGTCGACGTGCCCGAAGGGGGTCGGGTGTTCCCGACCGCGCCTTCGGACGGGTACCGTCGATGGCAATGCGTGTTGGTTCCGGGAACGCCTGGCAGTCCCGGGGCCGCCAGACAGTTGTGCAGGTGCGCCCCGCGCACCGGAGGGGACGAGGTCAACGGCCATGGCACGGATCGGTGACGGCGGCGACCTGCTGAAGTGTTCTTTCTGCGGCAAGAGCCAGAAGCAGGTGAAGAAGCTCATTGCCGGGCCAGGGGTCTACATCTGCGATGAGTGCATCGACCTCTGCAACGAGATCATCGAAGAGGAGCTGGCCGAAGCCGGCGACGTGAAGCTCGACGAGCTGCCGAAGCCCGCCGACATCCACGAGTTCCTCGAGCAGTACATCATCGGCCAGGACGACGCGAAGAAGACGCTCGCGGTCGCGGTGTACAACCACTACAAGCGGATCCAGGCCGACGACAAGTCCGGGCCGAAGGACTCCAAGGACGAGCCGGTCGAGCTGGCCAAGTCCAACATCCTGATGCTCGGCCCCACCGGCTGCGGCAAGACCTACCTCGCGCAGACGCTGGCGAAGCTGCTGAACGTCCCGTTCGCGATCGCCGACGCCACCGCGCTCACCGAGGCGGGCTATGTCGGCGAGGACGTCGAGAACATCCTGCTGAAGCTGATCCAGGCGGCCGACTACGACGTCAAGCGCGCCGAGACCGGCATCATCTACATCGACGAGGTCGACAAGATCGCCCGCAAGAGCGAGAACCCGTCGATCACCCGCGACGTGTCCGGCGAGGGCGTGCAGCAGGCGCTGCTGAAGATCCTCGAGGGCACCACCGCGTCGGTGCCGCCCCAGGGCGGGCGCAAGCACCCGCACCAGGAATTCATCCAGATCGACACCACGAACGTGCTGTTCATCGTCGCGGGCGCGTTCGCCGGGCTGGAAAAGATCATCAACGAGCGGGTCGGCAAGCGCGGCCTCGGGTTCGGCGCGGAGATCCGCACCAAGGCCGAGATCGAGGGCAGCGACGTGTTCTCCGAGACGATGCCGGAGGACCTGATCAAGTTCGGGCTGATCCCGGAGTTCATCGGCAGGCTCCCGGTCGTGGCGACGGTGAACCACCTGGACAAGGAATCGCTCGTCTCGATCCTGACGCAGCCGCGCAACGCGCTGGTGAAGCAGTACAAGAAGCTCTTCGAGATGGACAACGTCGAGCTGGAGTTCACCAAGACCGCGCTCGAGGCCATCGCCGACCAGGCCGTGCTCCGCGGCACCGGCGCCCGCGGCCTGCGCGCGATCATGGAGGAAGTCCTCCAGCCGGTCATGTACGACATCCCGAGCCGCGAGGACGTGGCGAAGGTCGTGATCACCGAGCAGACCGTGCGGGAGAACGTCAACCCCACGATCGTGGCTCGCCAGCCGTCGCGCCGCACCCGCAGCGAGCGCGGCGAGAAGTCGGCCTGACCCGGCGGCTGCCGGGCGTTAGCAGGAGTCGGCTGTCCGGGTGTCGGCGGCAGGCGCGATAATGGACAGGATGACAACCGTGCCGCTGACCGCACCCCGGGGGGACGAGACTGCCGACCCCGGCGAAGCGGTCCCCGCCGAAACCGAGCCTTCCGCCGCTCCGGTCGGCATCGTGGAGCTGAGCGAACGGGTCGCCGCGTCCGTGCTGACGCGCTTCCCGTGGCTGGTCCGCGCGTCCGAGATCATGCTCGCGCTGTTCACGCTGGTCTGCCTGGTCGCGGTCGGCACCCGGCTGTCGGCGCTGCCGCTGCTTCCGATCCCGCTGTTCGTGGTTTCGTGGCTGTTCCTGCGCCGCTTGCGCGGGTCGGAGACCCGGGCGCAGCAGCTGCGGTGGTCGCTGCTGATGGCGCTGGCGGCGATGGTCGGGTTCTGGGTGATGTCCGTCGTGGCCCGCTGGGTCTCGTAATTTCGTCGCGGCGGCGTCCTCCGCGGTAGAGGATGGCGCGATGGACGCAGTCGTGCAGTGGGTGCGCACCTCGTGGACGAAGAAGTCCCGCGGCGGTGCGGAGGCGGCTCGCCGCAATGCCGTCCCGATCGCCTTTCCGCTCCCGGCGTTGACCGCGCCCTTCACGCACGTGGTGCGGATGAGTGAAGAGACGGACTTCGAGCCGCGATCCGGTGCCGAGGACGAAGCGCCGTCGCCCTGGGATTCGACGGTCCGCTTCCGCGAGGCGGACGGCCTGCTGCGGGTCGAGGTGAAACCGACCCCGCACGGGAATCCACGCCGCTTTCGCCGCCCTCCGGCCCACCGCCTGGCCCGAGGGGAATGGCTGCGGTGGCAGGTGAATTACCGCCTCACCGGTGTCTGCTGCGGGGAATGGCATTACCGGCTGGACACGCTGAACGTCGCGTACGGGCCGGTGTCGCGGGAACTGTTCCTGGGCACGCCGAGCCATCTGGTGGACGAGCTCGGGATTCTCCGTTGAGCAGGCTCACGCCTTCTGCCGCAAATGCTTCCCCAGGAACCCCACCATGCTGGGCACCGTGGTCCGGAAGAACGTGTCGCTGTGCTTCCCGTGCGCCGTGTACCCGATCGTCGGATGCGTTTCCGCGATATACCGCCGCGCCCCGGTGATGAACGGGTCTTCCGTACCGCAGTAAATCGCCGTCGGAATGCCCTGCAAAGCTGACTGGTGACGCAGCGGATCCAGTGAAGTCCAATCGGTCATCCCGGTGAAAATGCGGCGTTTCGCCATTTCCGGCCAGGACGTGATGAGCGCCGGGGCGATCGCGGCGACCGCGGCGGGCGGCTGGCGGCGTTCGGCTCGGCGGCGGGCGTACAGCAGTGCCCCGAAACCGCCCATCGACACTCCGGCGACCGCGAACGGCAGGCCGTCCGTGCCGCCGAAGCCGCGAGCGCGCAGCCACTGCGGGACTTCTTCCAGGAGCATCGCCATCGGGTCGTCGCCGGGGCGGACCTGGTGCCAGTAGTTGTCGCCGCCGTCGACCGCGACGAAGCCGTACGACGGCACGGCTTTGCGGGCGACGTCGCTGCCCAGCTGCTTGAGCAACCCGCTCGGGGCGGCGGAGCGGGCGGAACCGTGCAGGCCGTGCAGCATCAGCGACATCGGCAGGCCGGCCGGCGGCTTCTTGCTCGGCAGCAGGAAAACAAGGTCCACTTCCCGGCCGCGGGCGTGCGAGTAGACGCGCTCCACCCGCATGCTGCCGAGCTGTGTGACCGGCGTCGACGACGTGACGCCCAGTGCCCGCTGCATGGCCTGGTTGAACGGCACCACGCCGGTCGCGCTCCCCACCGCGAGCCCGGCGATGCCGAGGCCCGAGGCGCCCGCGATCAGCATGGACCGGCGGCTCACCCGCCTTCGGCCCTCAGTCTCCTCGGTCACCCGATCCCCCTCACCCATATAGCGTAAGACGTGAGGAAGGGACGAAACGTTGCCTTCTGAAGATCTTCACTCGGTTGTTGTGAGCAGCCCCACGGACGCCCGGGCGGCGGCAGGGCGGTCGCCGAGCCCCACGACCAGCGTCACGCAGAGTGGCGCGAGCACTTCGGTCACCCCGCGGTCGCCCCGGCCGAAGTGGCCCAGCAATTCGAGGGTGACATAGCCGTGCACCGCGCTCCACACCTGTGAGGCGACGGCGAGCGGGTCGCCGTGCAGCCGTCCGGAGTCGATGGTGCGTCCCACGGCGGCGACCATGCCTCGGAACGACGATGCCGCCTCGCTGTCCTGCTTGTCCTTCAGCAGGTCGCCGACCGGCTGTCCGTGCGCGCCCGCCTCGCGGAACATGAGCGTGAACAGCTCCGGATGCTCGACCGCGGTGCGGCGGTAGGCGAGCGCCAGCTGGTACAGATCGGCGACCGGGTCGTCGGTGCGCTCGACTGTCGCCATGTTCGCGATCAGCCGTCGAAACCCTTCTCGCGCAACGGCATCCATGAGCGCGGCCATCCCGCCGAAGTGCGTGTAGACGGCCATCGTGGACGCGCCGATCTCGGCCGCCAGCTTGCGGGCCTGCAGTGCTTCCGCGCCGCCGTCGGCCAGCAGCCGGATCGCCGCCTCGACCAGTTGCGTCCGCGCGTGTTCGCCCCGAGTCCGCTCGCTCATGCTTGCCAGTATCCCATAACCCTGTTATACCGGTGGCCATAACCACGTTATGGACGGAGCGGGTCATGGGAAATCACTTCCTCGAAGGCAACTTCGCGCCGGTCGAGCGCGAGTACACGAGCACCCGATTGACGGTCACCGGACAACTGCCCGACTACCTCGACGGCCGCTACCTGCGGAACGGGCCGAACCCGGCCGATCCGGATCCCGAAACGCACCACTGGTTCCTCGGCCGCGGCATGGTGCACGGCGTACGGCTGCGCGACGGCCGGGCCGAGTGGTACCGCAGCCGCCGCGTCGGCACGGACGAAGGCGGGGCCAACACGAACGTCATCGGGCACGCCGGGCGCACGATCGCGCTGGTCGAGGGCGGAATGCCGCAGTGGGAACTCAGCGAGGAGCTGGACACGCTGGGCGTCTGGGACTTCGACGGCACCCTCTCCGGGTACACCGCGCACCCGAAACGCGATCCGCGGACCGGCGAGCTGCACGCCGTCTCGTACCAATTCGGACTGGGGAACAAGGTCCAGTACTCGGTGGTCGGCACCGACGGCCGGGCGCGGCGGACGGTCGACGTCGAGGTCACCGGAGCGCCGATGATGCACGACTTCTCGCTCACCGAACGGTATGTCGTGTTCTACGACCTGCCGGTCACCTTCGATCCGGACCAGGCCCCGGTGCGCCTCGACGTGCCCGACCCGCTCACCGCGCGCACCGGCCGCGGCGTGAGCTCCTTGCCGTACCGGTGGAATCCGGACTACCCGGCGCGCATCGGCGTGATGCCGCGCGAGGGGGACAACAGCGACGTCCGCTGGTTCGACGTCGGCCAGTGTTACGTCTTCCACCCGCTCAACGCCTACGACGAGGACGACCGGATCGTGCTCGACGTGGTCCGGCACCCGAAGATGTTCGACCGCGCGCTGCACGGCCCGGCCGAGGGCGAGCCGACGCTCGACCGCTGGACTGTGGACCTCACGCTCGGGAAGGTCGTCGAGGAACGGATCGACGAGCACGGCCAGGAGTTCCCGAGGGTGGACGAGCGGCTGGTCGGCCTGCCGCACCGGTACGGCTACGCGACGGCGCTCGACGACCGGTCGCGCAGCGTCGGCGCGGTGTACAAACACGATCTGCGCAAGGGTTCCGTCGATGCGCACCGGTTCGGTCCAGGCCGCGAACCGGGGGAGTTCGTCTTCGTTCCGTCCAGTGCGGACGCGGGCGAGGACGAGGGCGTGCTGATGGGCTATGTCTACGACGCGGCCGAGGCGCGCAGCGATCTTGTCCTGCTCGACGCGGGCACCCTCGACGCCGTCGCCGCGGTGCACCTGCCGGACCGGGTCCCGCACGGCTTCCACGGCAACTGGGTGCCCGCCGAAGCCTGATCAGGTGAGCAGGCGCTGGTCCCCGGTGTAGAGGTTCATGCTGTCGCCGCGCAGGAAACCGATCAGCGTCATGCCGTTCTCCTCGGCCAGTTCGACCGCGAGCGACGACGGCGCGGACACCGCGGCGAGCAGTCCGATCCCGGCCATCGCGGCCTTCTGCACGAGTTCGAAGGAGGCGCGGCCGGAGACCAGCAAGCCCAGATCGGGCGCCGGGATCCGGCCCGCCTGCAGAGCCCAGCCGAGCACCTTGTCGACCGCGTTGTGCCGTCCGACGTCCTCGCGCACGACGACGAGCTGACCGTCCGAAGCGAACAGTCCGGCGGCGTGCAGCCCGCCGGTGGACGAGAACACCTTTTGCTGTTCCCGCAACCGGTCCGGCAGCTGCGAGAGGACGTCGGTCTTCACGGCGAACTCGGACGCGGCGGGGGAGAACCGGCTGCGCAGCTTCACCGCGTCGAGCGCGGCCTTGCCGCAGACGCCGCACGACGAGGTGGTGTAGAAGTTCCGCTCGACGCCGGTGTCCGGCGGGGCGACTCCCTCGGCGAGTGCGATGTCGAGCACGTTGTAGGTGTTGCGGCCTTGGTCGTCGACCCCGTCGCAGTAGCGCGCGACGGCCACGTCCTCACGGGACCCGAGCACGCCCTCGGACAGCAAAAAGCCGTGCGCCAGTTCGACGTCGTGACCGGGCGTGCGCATCGTCACCGCCAGCGCCTTGCCGCCGACCCGCAGCTCCAGCGGTTCTTCGGCGGCCAGCGAGTCCGGCCGGCGCCGTTCGCCGGCCGCGGAGATCCGCCGTACCGGCCGCCGCACCGTCACTCTGCCCATCAGTCCGCTCCACTCGATTTGTCGTCTTTGGCGCTGTCTTTTGTTGTCATCGACAAGACATTCTCAAGTCATTCGACAGTCATCCGGCGCAACGCCGAGGATCTGGTAAACCATTCCCAGCACCTCGTCACTGTTGGGAGGAGACCGCCGATGGCTGTCCCCGGCTTCCTTGCCCGTTCCCGCATCGTCGCACCGCCCGGCTGGACCCGCTGGCTCGTGCCGCCCGCTGCGCTGTCCATCCACCTGTCGATCGGCCAAGCCTACGCGTGGAGCGTCTTCAAGACGCCGCTGGAGAAGACACTGGGACTGTCCGGCACGCAATCCGGGCTGCCGTTCCAGCTCGGCATCGTGATGCTGGGGCTGTCCGCCGCGTTCGGCGGCACCCTGGTGGAGAAAAACGGTCCCCGCTGGGCCATGACCGTCGCCACAGTCTGCTTTTCCACCGGCTTCCTGCTCGCCGCGCTCGGCGTCGCGACCGGGCAGTTCTGGCTGGTGGTCGCGGGCTACGGCGGGGTCGGCGGGATCGGCCTCGGCATCGGCTACATCTCGCCGGTGTCGACGCTGATCAAGTGGTTCCCGGACCGGCCGGGCATGGCCACCGGGATCGCGATCATGGGCTTCGGCGGCGGCGCGCTGATCGCGTCGCCGTGGTCGTCGGCGATGCTCGGCTCCTCGCCCACGACCGGCGACATCGCGACAGCGTTCCTGATCCACGGGATCGTGTACGCGGTGTTCATGACGATGGGCGTGCTGATCGTCCGCGTCCCGGCCGACGACTGGCGTCCGGCGGGCGCGGTGAAGCAGGCCGCGGCCAAACCGATGATCTCCACGGCGAACGTCTCGGCGGCGAACGCGCTGAAGACGCCGCAGTTCTGGTGTCTCTGGATCGTCTTGTGCCTCAACGTGACCGCGGGCATCGGCATCCTGGAGAAGGCCGCGCCGATGATCACCGACTTCTTCAAGGGCACCTCCGCGCCGGTCGGCGCCGCGTCCGCCGCCGGGTTCGTCGCGCTGCTCTCGCTGACCAACATGCTGGGCCGGTTCGTCTGGTCGTCCGCCTCGGATCTGGTGGGGCGCAAGAACATCTACCGGTTCTACCTCGGCGTCGGCGCGCTGCTGTACCTCGTGATCGCGTTGACCACGAACGCGTCGAAGCTCGTGTTCGTGCTGTGCGCGATGCTGATCCTGTCCTTCTACGGCGGCGGTTTCTCGACGCTTCCGGCGTACCTCAAGGACCTGTTCGGCACCTACCAGGTCGGCGCGATCCACGGCAGGCTGCTGACCGCGTGGTCGGCGGCGGGCGTGCTCGGGCCGCTCATCGTGGACGGGATCGCGGACAGCCAGAAGGCCGCGGGCAAGACCGGGCCGGATCTCTACCAGCTGTCGTTCTGGATCATGATCGGCCTGCTGGTGGTCGGGTTCGTCGCGAACGAATGCGTGCGCCCGGTGAAGGAGAAATTCCACGAACCGGCCGGTGCGGCCGCGGTGGGGAGCGAGGCGTGATGACGAGTGCCGAGGGCCGCTCCGGCGGCCGGACCCTCCTGCTGGTGATCGCCTGGCTGTGGGTGCTCGCCCCGTTCGGCTACGGCGTGGTCGAGCTGGTCCGGAAGGTGGTGGGGCTGTTCGGCGGCTGAGTGCCGCTGACCGGCACGGCCCGGAAATACTCCCTGGACAAATGGTCAAGAGTCGTTGACCATTATCCCCGTGACTGGGGATGATCAAGCGGGCTACGTCCCGCCGCAGGACACTGTCCACGTCGAGACGACCGACCAGCTGCGCGCCGTGAGCAACGTCGTGCGGCACCGCGTGCTCGCGGTGCTGCGCGACGGGCCCGCGACGATCACGCAGGTCGCCGAGCAGCTGGGGATCGCGAAAGGCAGTTCCAGCTACCACATGCGGGTGCTGGAGCGGGCCGGGATCGTGCACGTCGTGCGCACGCGGAAGGTGCGCGGCGTGCTGGAGCGCTACTACGCGCACGTCGGGCGCAAGATCAAGCTGCCCGAGCCCGCCCCGGGGCAGCGGGACGTGCTGCTGCAGCACGCGATCAACGACCTCTCGACCGCACCCGAGGGCTCGCACCGGTACGTCCGGATGCAGCACACGCGGATCAGCGAGACGCAGTTCGAGGAGTTCGAGCGCCGGCTGGCCGGACTGCTCGACGAGCTGCGGGACGCGCGCGACGCCGACGAGGCCGCCGCCACCGTCGCGGTCGCGTTCTTCCGTCCGGGGCCGGGGGCGGCCAGATGACCAAGTCGAAAATGCCTCCCGCGTTCAGTCGCTTGTGGACAGCCGCGACGGTCAGTTCCCTAGGCGACGGCGCGTATGCCGCGGCTTTGCCGCTGCTGGCGGTGCTGCTGGACAGCGATCCGCTGGTGGTCAGCCTGGTGACGGTGGCGGTGCTCGCGCCGTATCCGGTGGCCGGGCTGTTCGCCGGCGCGCTGGTCGACCGCTGGGACCGGCGGCGCACGATGTGGGTCGCGGACCTGGCGCGCGCAGTGTTGCTGGTGGCGACGGTGGCCGCGGGCGCGGTCGGCTGGCTCAGCATTCCGGTCCTGCTCGTCGTGGCGTTCCTGCTCGGCACCGGCACGCTGTTCTTCGACACCGCCGCACAGGCGTACCTGCCGGATCTGCTGGCGCGGGACCAGACCTTGCTGCGCCGCGCCAACGGCTATCTGCGCGGGGCGTCCACCGCGGCCGGGCAGTTCACCGGACCGCCGATCGGGAGTTTCCTTTTCACCGTAGGGAGAACGCTGCCGTTCGCGGTAAATGCGCTGACCTACGCCGCCAGCGCGGTGCTGATCCGGACGCTGCCGCCGGCGCCGGTGCCGGAGCGCGCGCCGGGCCGGTCGGTGTGGGCGGACTCGAAAGAGGGTTTCGCTTACGTGGTCAAGGATCGGCTGCTGCTCGGCCTCGCTTTGCGACCTGCGGTGGGGAATCTGGCGTTCGGCGCGTTCGGGGCCGTGCTGGTGGTGTTCGCGAAGGACGCGCTGGGACTGCACTCCGCCGGGTACGGCTTCCTGCTCGCCGCCGAAGCCGCCGGGGGACTGGCAGGCGCGATGGTGCTCGCCGGACCGCTCGAGAAATGGCTGGGCACCGGGACCGCGCTCACCGTCACTGCGGTGATCGAGGGCGGGGCGGTGCTGGCATTCGGCCTCGCCCGCGACCCGTGGCTAGCCGGGGCGATGTTCGCGCTGTGCGGCTGCGCCATGGCGGTGACCATGGTGCTCGGCGGTTCGCTGCGCCAGGTCGTGGTCCCGGCGCGGTTGATGGGCCGGGTCGCCGCGGCGTCGCGCCTGGTCTCGGCCTCGGCCGCACCGGCAGGCGCCGCTCTGGGCGGCTGGCTCGCCGCGACGGCCGGAGTACGAGTGCCGTACGTGGCGGCGGCGGGGGTGCTCGTGTCGATGACGCTGGTGACGATGAGCATGACGAGCAACAAGCGGATCGAGGAGGCGCTCGCGCGGGCGAAAGCTACTCCAGCGACGGCCACCCGGTGAGCAGGGTGATTCCCGGGAACAGCACCGCGGCTGCCGGCATGGTGGTCCAGATGACGACGCTGGAGTACGGCCGGGGGACGAAAAGTCCGGCGACCGCCCCGGTCGCGGCGGCGAGCGGAAAAACGAGGATCCCGTACATGCGGCAGAAAACGCCGACGATGTACCCCACGTTGAGCGGGGATTCGGTGAAGGCGGCCGCGACGTACAGGCTGAGCGCGGCGACCACGGCCACGAGCGCGACGATGGCGTGCAGTGCGCCGAGAACTGCTCGGCTGGTCTGGGCTGGGCTGCTGGTGAGGTCCACTGGCTCAGCCTGCCCGGGAGTTGTGGAGATTCCGGGGCGGTCCGGGAGAGAAACGCGGCTGAACCCGCAGGTTCGCGCTGTCCGGCCGGTTACGCCGGCCGGACAGCCGTCACGGCGATGAAACCGATCGGGAACACCACGGTGAGCGCGGAAACCGTGATCCACACGCGGCGCGCTGCTCGGCTCGGCTCTCCCAGCGAGGCGACCAGCGCGCCGATCCCGGCCGCGACCGGCAGCGCGAAAAGCCCGAACTGCACGAACGACACGACCACGATGATCTCGAACGCGGTCAGCAGGCTCAGCACCTTCGCGCCCGCCGCCAGCGCGGCCGCGATCACGCACAGCCCGAGCGCGGAGATCAGGAACGCGCCGCTGCCGTGCAGCGCGCCGGTGAATGCGACGCGTGCTCGGCTCGGATCGGTGTCCACCTGACGAGTCTGCCAGTCCGGCGCGGTGGGCGGATGCGGGAAATTACTCGGTTCGGATGCGGTCGAGCAGGCTTTCTCGCGCGGACTCCACGTGGTGCTCGGCCACCCGGGCCAGCCGTTCGCGGTCGCCGCTGCGAATCAGTTCCGCCAATTCGCGATGCTCCGCGACGACTCGGGCCCGGTAATGCTCATGTCCGAGCGAGACCCGTTGCAGCTGAAACAGAAACACCTGCGACCGCACCGCGTGCCATGCCTCGGTGAGGCGGCCGTTGCCCGCGGCGGCGTACACCCGGTCGTGGAACGCGATGTCCAGCGCCAGCAACTGCGGGCCGGGAGCTTTGCTCCGGACCGCCTTCGCCAAGTCGGCGACCAGCGCGTCCAGTGCGTCGAGATCCGCCTCGGCCGCGTTGGCGCGCGCGGTGACCGCGGCCAGCCGGTCGAGCGCGGCGCGGACCGAGTAGACCTCGTCGACGTCCTCGGGAGTCACGTCGACCACCGTGGTCGGACGGTGCCAGCCGCAGCGGACCAAGCCTTCTCGCGCGAGTTGGGAGATGCCCTCGCGGACTGAACCGCGGCTGATCTCCAACGACGCGGCCAGCTCGACCTCGCGCAAAGGCGCGCCAGGCCGGAAATGCCCGGCGAAGATCGCTTCGCGCACCCGGTCGGCGGCCTCGTCGGCGAGCCCGCGGCGCGCCGCCTTCCTCAGGGGGGTGACTTCCACGTCCTAATGTTGACATTCGAACATCCGCCAGTCAACGTGAAGACACCGATCCCCGTGCCGAAGGAGTGCCTCATGGCCGTCCGTCCCGCCTTTCACCTGGCCATACCGGTCGACGACCTGCCCAAAGCCCGCGAGTTCTACGGCGGCGTGCTCGGGCTGGCGGAAGGGCGCTCGGCGGACGCGTGGGTCGACTGGAACTTCCACGGCCACCAGGTCGTCACGCACGTAGTCGCGGGCGCCCGTGCGGAAGCGGGCCGCAATCCGGTCGACGGGCATGCCGTGCCGGTGCCGCACTTCGGGCTGGTGCTCGACGTCGACACCTTCCACGACCTGGCCGGGCGGCTGCGCGCGACGGGCGCCGAGTTCGTGATCGAGCCGTACCAGCGGTTCGCCGGAGAGCCGGGGGAGCAGTGGACGATGTTCCTGCACGACCCGGCCGGGAACGCGCTGGAGTTCAAGGCTTTCCGCGACGAGACGCAGTTGTTCGCGAAATGAACGTCCTCGTCACCGGAGCCTCGCGCGGGATCGGCCGCGCCATCGCCGTCGCCTTCGCCACCAGGGGCGACCGGATCGCCGTCCACTGTGGATCCAACCGGGAGGCCGCGCGCGAAACGCTGGAGGCGCTGCCCGGTTCCGGGCACGTGCTCGTGTCCGGCGACCTCGGCAACCCCGACGCCGCGCAGTGGATCGCCGACGTGGCCGAGGAGCAGCTCGGCGGGGTCGACGTACTGGTCAACAACGCCGCGGTGGGCACCACTGCGGCCACTCGCACGCCGATCGCCGAAATGTCCTATGCGGACTGGCAGGACGCGTGGCGGCGCACGCTGGACGTCAACCTCCTCGGCGCGGCGAACGTGTCCTTCCACGTCGCGCGCCACCTCATCGCCCGCGGGGTGCCCGGCCGGATCGTGAACATCGGATCGCGCGGGGCGTTCCGCGGCGAGCCCGACTACCTGCCGTACGGGGCGAGCAAGGCCGCGCTGCACGCGTTCGGCCAGTCGCTGGCGGTCCAGCTGGCCCCGCACGGGATTTCGGTCACCTCAGTGGCCCCGGGTTTCACCGCGACCGAGCGCGTCGCCGACCGGGTCACCGACGAGGTGCGCGGGCAGAGCCCGTTCGGCCGGGTCGCCGAACCGGAGGAGATCGCCGAAGCGGTGGTGTTCCTGGCCTCGTCGGAGACGCCGTGGGCGTCCGGTTCGATCCTCGATCTGAACGGAGCCTCACACCTGCGCTGAGTTGTGAGCTGCGTCACGAATGCAGCACATCCGGGCGGCCGGACGTCCAGAGAGGCGTGCGGATCGCAGGAAAAGTTATCGCCGGAGCGCTGTCGACGGTGGTGTTCGCCGGCACGGCGTACGGGTTCTCGACCCTGAGCGCGCTCGACGACATCACGCGCAGCGACGTCATCGGCGGCGGCGGATCGGTGGACGAAGGCCAGAAACACGCCGACGGGGCGATGGACATCCTGATGGTCGGCCGGGACGCGCGCAAAGGCCCGGACGGGAGCCCGCTGCCGCAGAGCGTCCTGGACGAACTGCGCGCGGGCGCGAACGGCGACGACCTCACCGACACGTTGATCGTGCTGCGGATCCCGGACGGGCAGCAGGAGGTCAAGGCGTTCTCCATCCCGCGCGACTCGTACGTCTCGATGCCCGGCGGAAAAGGCAAGATCAACGCCGCGTTCGGCCGCGGCAAGGCGGCCGAGGCCTCGAAACTGCGCGCGGCCGGGGAAACCGACAAGGACAAGATCGAGCAGGAGTCGATGACCGCGGCGCGCAAGGCGACGCGGCAGGCGGTCGAGGACCTCACCGGCATCACCATCGACCACTACGCCGAGGTCAACCTGCTGAGCTTCTCCGAGATCAGCAAGGCCGTCGGCGGGGTCGAGGTGTGCCTGAAGAAGGCCACGAAGGACGAGAACTCGGGCGCGGACTTCCCGGCGGGCAAACAGCGGCTCTCCGGCGGCGCCGCGCTCGCTTTCGTGCGGCAGCGCGACAATCTGCCCGGCACCGATTTCGGCCGGATGCGGCGGCAGCAGGTCTTCCTCGCCTCGATGGCGCACGAGGTGCTCTCGGCCGGGACGCTCGCCGACCCGGGCAAGCTGAGCGACCTCATCGACGCGGTGAAGCGCTCGGTCGTGCTGGACCAGTCGTGGGACATCCTGGACTTCGTCGGCAAAATGCGCGGGGTGTCCGGCGGCGGCATCCAGTTCACGACGATCCCGGTGGTGAACCAGGACTACCGCTATGACAAGTCCCATCCCACGGCGACCGCGGTGCAGGTGGATCCGGCGCAGGTGAAAGCGTTTGCGGCGGGGCTGATCGGAGCCGCCCCGCCCGCCGCGCCGCCCGGAGCGCCGAAGGCCGCGGTGGAGATTTCCAACGCCGGCGGCACCTCGGGCCTGGCGGCACGCGTCGCGGATGTGTTGAAGGGCAAGGGGTTCGCCGCCACCGCCGCGGGAAACGCACCGTCGCAGCGGACGTCGATCGTGCGCTACCCAGCCGCGCTCGCCGCCGAGGGCGCGGAAGTGGCGAAGGAGCTGGGCGGACTGTCCGCTAAGGAATCAGCAGACGTTCCGGCAGGGCACATCCAGGTGGTGCTCGGGAAGGTCTACTCAGGACCGGGGGTGTCGGACGGCGGGTCCGCGGCAGGCGTGCCGGCGAAGGCCGACCAGCCGCCGCCCGTCACGTCAGACGGTGACAACTGCATCGACTGACGCCTTGTGAGTGCTGGCGCCGGTTCCCACCGGCGCCAGCACTCACGAGCCACCTACGCGTGGTTGTGCCGCTCCAGCCGGATCACCACGGCCTTCGACACCGGGGTGTTGGACTTCTCCGCCACGGAATCCAGCGGCACCAGCGCATTCGCCTCGGGGAAGTACGCCGCCGCGCACCCGCGAGCCGTCGGATAGGCCACCGCGCGGAAGCTGGGCGCCCGCCGGTCCCCGTCCCGCCATTCCGAGACCAGGTCCACGATCTCCCCGTCCGCGACCCCCAGCGCGGCCAGGTCGTCCGGGTGCACGAAGACCACCCGGCGCCCGTCCTCGATCCCGCGATAACGGTCGGACAGCCCGTAAATCGTCGTGTTGTACTGGTCGTGGCTGCGCAGCGTCTGCAGCAGCAACCGGCCCTCGGGAACCTCGGGGTACTCCAGCTCCGACACCGTGAACGTGCCCTTGCCGGTCGCCGTGCCGGTGAACTCCCGCGAGTCGCGCGGCGCGTGCGGGAGCACGAAACCGTCCGGTTCGCGGACGCGGCGGTTGTAGTCGTGGCAGCCCGGCACCACCGCGGCGATGCGGTCGCGGATCAGGTCGTAGTTCTTCTCGAACGACCGCCACGGCACCGCGTGGTCGGCGCCGAGCAGCCGCTCCGCCAAGCGGCACACGATGGCGACCTCGGACAGCAGTTCCTCGCTCGCGGGAGCCAGCCGGCCGCGCGAGGCGTGGACCTGCGACATCGAGTCCTCGACGGTCACGAACTGCCGTCCGGACTCCTGCTCATCACGCTCGGTGCGGCCGAGCGTCGGCAGGATCAGCGCGGTGCGGCCCGGGACGACGTGCGAGCGGTTGAGTTTCGTCGACACGTGCACAGTCAGCGAGCACGCTCGCAGCGCTTCCGCGGTGCGCTCCGAATCCGGGGTGGCGGAAGCGAAATTGCCGCCCATCGCGAAGAACACCTTGCCGCGCCCGTCGAGCATCGCGCGGATCGAGTCGACGGTGTCCCAGCCGTGCTCGCGCGGCACGGTGATGCCGAATTCCCGGTCGAGCGCGTCCATGAACGGCTCGGGCATCTTCTCCCACACGCCCATGGTGCGGTCGCCTTGCACGTTCGAGTGGCCGCGCACCGGGCACAGGCCCGCGCCCGGCTTGCCGATCATCCCGCGCACCAGCGCCAGGTTCACGACCTCGGCGATCGTCGGCACCGCGTGCTTGTGCTGGGTCAATCCCATCGCCCAGCAGTAGATCGTGCGCTCGGACGTCGCGATCATCCGCGCGATGTGCTCGATCTGCCCGCGGGCCAGCCCGGTCGCCTTCTCGGTCTCCGGCCAGTCGATCTCGCGCAGCTGCTTGGCCCAGTCCTCGAACCCGTGCGTGGATTTCTCCACGAACTCGCGGTCCACAATGGACCCGGGTGCGGCGTCCTCCCACTGCAGCAGCAGATGCCCGACCGCCTGGAACAGCGCCAGGTCGCCGCCGAGCCGGATCTGCGCGAACTCGTCGGCCAGCGGCGTGCCCTTGCCGACCACGCCGCGCACGTTCTGCGGGTTCTTGAACCGCATCAGCCCTGCCTCGGGCAGCGGGTTGACCGCGACGACCTTCGCGCCGTTGCCCTTCGCCTGCTCCAGCGCGGACAGCATCCGCGGGTGGTTCGTGCCCGGGTTCTGCCCGACGACGACGATCAGGTCGGCCTGGTGGATGTCGGCCAGCGACACCGAACCCTTGCCGATGCCGGTGGTCGCCGACAGCGCCGCGCCGGACGATTCGTGGCACATGTTCGAGCAGTCCGGCAGGTTGTTCGTGCCGTACGCGCGCACCAGCAGCTGGTACACGAACGCGGCCTCGTTGCTGGTGCGGCCGGAGGTGTAGAAGATCGCCTCGTCCGGGCTCGCCAGACCGCGCAGTTCGTCGGCGATCAGGCCGAACGCGTCGTCCCAGGAGATCGGCTCGTAGTGCGAAGCGCCTTCGCGCAACACCATCGGCTCGGTGAGCCGGCCCTGCTGGCCCAGCCAGTAGTCGGTGCGCTCGTTCAGCTCGGACACCGGATGCGCGGCGAAGAACTCCCGGCCGACCCGGCGTTTCGTCGCCTCTTCGGCGACCGCTTTCGC
The DNA here is from genome assembly GCF_021903635.1 of Amycolatopsis sp. FU40. NCBI lineage: Bacteria > Bacillati > Actinomycetota > Actinomycetes > Pseudonocardiales > Pseudonocardiaceae > Amycolatopsis > Amycolatopsis sp. FU40. The sequence continues at coordinate 4,673,090 of NZ_CP091381.1, read as the reverse complement.
GCCGTTTTCGCAGAACTCCGCCATCTTGCGCTTCTCGCCGTCGACCTGCCGCGGTTCGGGCCACGCGCAGCCCGGGCAGTCGAAGCCGTCCCGCTGGTTCAGCAGCCGCAGCGTGCGCGCGGTGCGGACCGGGCCCATCTGCTCCACCCCGCGCGCGAGGGAAACCGCGACTCCCGGGATTCCGGCCGCCCAGCCTTTCGGCTTGCCTACATCGAGGCGGGCTTCGTCCACGTCACCAGTCGGAGCTTCGCGAGTCATGGGCACATCGTCCGCCTTTGCCTTGCGGAAACCAAGACGGGGGTGGTCACATCGCCGCCTGCCGGTCCCGTTCCCGGCGTTCGGCCCGCAGCAGCGCGCGGTCCGCGGCGGTCACGACCAGCAGCAACGCGCTGGTCACGATCAGCACGACGGCCAGCCGGTGCAGTCCTCCGGAATCCGCATGCCCGCCATAGCATTGGGCGATGACCGTGGCCGCGACAATCGCGCCGAGGTATTGCGCGGTCCGGAAGAGACCGCTCGCGGTGCCCATCGTCTCGGCCGGCGTTTCGCGGTAGAGCGTCGTCTGGTTGGCGACGCTGGTGAGCCCTTGCGCCAGGCCGAACAACGCGGCGAGCACGAGCAGCCAGATCAACGCGGTGCCGTCGTTCACGAACAGCAGCGCGACGGATCCGCCCAGGAGCGCGGCGCCGACCAGCAGCAGGCGCAGCCGGACGCCAGTGGGCCGCCCGGACAGCGCGGCCGCGCCCACGGCGACCCCGGACATCGGCAGAAGCAGCAGCCCGGCGGCGGATTCGGCGAACCCGCGCGCCTCTTCGAGCCACTGCACGTAGCCGAACATGATCGTGTAGATCGCCAGGAAACTCAGTGCCTGCCGCGAATACGTGCGCAGGACCGGGCCGTTGGCGGCGAGCATCCGCAGGTCGATGAACGGCTTCCGGGCGCGGAGTTCGACCCGCACGAACAGACCGCCGAGCACGAGCGCCGCGGCCAGCAGCCACAGATCGCCGATGCCGGGTTCCATCAGGTAGCACAGCAACACCAGCAGCGCCGCGGAAAACAGCGCGATCCCGGCCACGTCGATCTTCTCAGCCGGCTTCTCGGCGGGGGTGTCCTTGGGCACCCACAAGAGGGTCAGCACGAGGGAAATCCCGGCGAGCGGCAGGTTCACCGCGAAGATCGCCGGCCAGCCGAAGAGCGCGATCAGCACGCCGCCGAGCGTCGGGCCGATCACCATGACCGTCTGCGCGGACATCGCCAGCACGGACAACACCCGCGCCGGAACGCCTTCGCCGATCTGGTCCGCCCGCCGTCGCAGGACTGCCATCGCGGCCGGGAACCCGGCACAGGTGCCGATGCCGAGCACCGCACGGACACCGGTAAGCCATTCGACCGAGATCGGGATCATCCCGGCGATCCCGGCCACCATCACGACGGACGCGCCGCCGAGCAGCACGCGCCGCGCGCCGTAGCGGTCGACGAGCAGCCCGACGACCGGCTGCCCGACCGCGGTGGCCAGGTACAACGAGGAAATCAGCCAGGCCGTGCGGCCCGGCCCGGCGCCGAAGGCCTGTCCGATCGGGACGAGCGCGACGGCGATGAGCGTGGAGTTGATCGGGTTCAGCACGGCGCTCGCGACCAGCGGGGTCACCAGGCGCGCGCCGAAACGGGATTTCGCGGGGGCGGTCGCGGTGTTCGTCAGTGCTCCTCGGGTTCAAGGGGGGTCAGCGCTGGGCGATCCGCTGCAGCAAGGGCAGCGCGCGCCGGACCGTTTCGAGTTCGTCTTCGGTCAGTTCGTCGGTCAGCGCGGCGGCGAGCCATTCGTCGCGGTGCTGCCGGATCCCGATGACGGTCTTCGCGCCGAGATCGGAGAGCGAGATCACGACGCGCCTGCCGTCGGCCGGGTCGCGCGTGCGGTTCAGGTAGCCGAGCGAGTCGAGCACGCCGAGCGTCGCGGCCATGGACTGCTGCCGGACGTGCTCCGCGGCGGCCAGTTCGGCCTGGGTCCCGGGACCCTCGCGGTGCAGCCGGTTGAGCACGGCGGTCTGCGTCGGCGTGAGGATCTCGGCGTTGTCGACCTGCCGCAGCCTGCGGTGCAGCTGGCCGACGACGCCGCGGATCCAGCCCGCGGACTCGGCTACCCGCGGCGGAACGGACGGGTGTTCAGGCATAAGCACAGTCTAGCCTGTTGAGTTCAGGCTGTGCATCCTCGGCTCAAAAGCCGTGAAGGGCTCTTTGAAGGAATCAGATTCCTTCAAAGAGCCCTTCACGGCTTTTGAGCTAGAGCGGCCGGGTGCTTGGCGCGGCGGGGGAGCCGAGGCCGACGACGTACCCGATCTTGTCGTCGTTCACCCCGATCGGCTGAACCTGGTGCACCACGACCGCCGCGGCGAGCAGCAGGACCAGGCCGACGATCGCCGCGATCCCGGGCCAGCGGCTCGGCACCGCGCCGCCGCGGCCGTACACCGGCGACGGAGCGTTGCGGCGTTCGCGCTTGCGCCGCTTCTTCATGTCCTTCTTGGCACCGAGCCACGCGTCCCGCTGGGCGTGCTTGCGCCACTCCGGGTCCATGAGGTCCGGATGGGTTTCCATCCGGTCGTCCGGATCCTCCGGCCGAGTCATCGGCGCACCGCCTTTCCCCCTGCGTAACCCCGCCGCGGCGGGTTCGTAGACTTGTCCATTGTGACCGAGAACGCTCCGCAGCAGAAAACCGACCTTCCGGGTGCCTGGGACCCGGCCGCCGAGGAAGCCCCGATGTACGACCGCTGGGTAGCGGCCGGGTACTTCACGGCTGACGCTACGTCGGAGAAGCCGCCGTTCTCGATCGTACTGCCGCCGCCGAACGTCACCGGCAGCCTGCACATGGGCCACGCGCTCAACCACACCCTGATGGACGCGATGAGCCGCCGCCGCCGGATGCAGGGCTACGAGGTGCTCTGGCTGCCGGGCATGGACCACGCGGGCATCGCGACGCAGAACGTCGTCGAGCGCCAGCTGGCGGGCGAGGGCCTGTCTCGCCACGACCTGGGCCGCGAGAAGTTCGTCGAGCGCGTCTGGGAGTGGAAGGCCGAGTACGGCGGCAAGATCCTCGGCCAGATGAAGCGGCTCGGCGACGGCGTCGACTGGTCGCGCGAGCGCTTCACCATGGACGAGAACCTGTCCAAGGCCGTCCAGACAGTCTTCAAGAACTTCTACGACGCCGGCCTGATCTACCGCGCCGAGCGGATCATCAACTGGTGCCCGCGCTGCCAGACGGCGCTGTCGGACATCGAGGTCGACCACAGCGACGACGACGGCGAACTCGTGTCGATCCGCTACGGCGACGGCGACGCCTCGATCGTCGTGGCCACCACGCGCGCCGAGACGATGCTGGGCGACACCGCGGTGGCCGTGCACCCGGACGACGAGCGCTACACGCACCTGGTCGGCACCGAAATCGAGCTGCCGCTCACCGGCCGGAAGATCCCGGTGGTCGCGGACCGGCACGTCGACCCGGAATTCGGCACCGGCGCGGTCAAGGTGACCCCGGCGCACGACCCGAACGACTTCGAGATCGGCCGCCGCCACGACCTGCCGATGCTGACCGTCATGAACGAGCGCGCCGAGGTCACCGTGCCCGGTCCGTTCGAGGGCCTCGACCGCTTCGAGGCGCGTCCCGCGGTGGTCGCCGCGCTGCGCGAGCAGGGCCGGATCGTCGCGGAGAAGCGGCCGTACGTGCACGCGGTCGGGCACTGCTCCCGCTGCGACACGGTCGTGGAGCCGCGGCTGTCGCTGCAGTGGTGGGTCAAGGTCGCCGAACTGGCCAAGGCCGCGGGCGACGCGGTGCGCGACGGGCGGACGAAGATCCACCCGGCCGAGCTGGAGAAGCGGTACTTCGACTGGGTCGACAATATGCACGACTGGACGATTTCCCGCCAGCTGTGGTGGGGGCACCGGATCCCGGTCTGGTACGGGCCGGACGGCGAGGTCGTGTGCGTGGGGCCGGACGAGCAGCCGCCGTCGGGCGACGGGTGGACGCAGGACCCGGACGTGCTCGACACCTGGTTCTCCTCGGGACTGTGGCCGATGTCGACGCTGGGCTGGCCAGGCGAGACGGACGACCTGGCGAAGTTCTATCCGACCAGCGTGCTGTCCACCGGCTACGACATCCTGTTCTTCTGGGTCGTGCGGATGATGATGTTCGGCGTGCAGCAGATGGACGGCCGCCAGCCGTTCGACCACGTGTACCTGCACGGCCTGATCCGCGACGCGAACGGCAAGAAGATGTCGAAGTCGCGCGGCAACGTGATCGACCCGCTGGAGTGGATGGACGCCTACGGGGCCGACGCCACCCGGTTCACCCTGGCCCGCGGCGCGAACCCGGGCGCGGACATGGCGCTGGCCGACGAATGGGCGGCCGGATCCCGCAACTTCTGCACGAAGCTGTGGAACGCCAGCAAGTTCGCGATGATGAACGGAGCCACCGCGGCGGGCTCGCTGCCGCCTGCTGCCGAGCTGACCGAGTCCGACCGGTGGATTCTCGGGCGGCTCGCGACCTTGGTGTCCGAAGTGGACGGACTGTTCGAGGACTTCCAGTTCGCCAAGGTCGCCAACGCGCTGTACCAGTTCACCTGGAACGAGTTGTGCGACTGGTATCTGGAACTGGCGAAGGTCCAGCTGTACCAAGGGGATTCCGCGCGGGTCGAGGCTACGCGGAAGGTGCTGGGGCAGGTGCTGGACACCGTGCTGCGGTTGCTGCACCCGTTCGTTCCGTTCGTGACCGAGAAGCTGTGGACTGCCTTGACCGGTGGCGAGTCGTTGGTGATCGCGGCTTGGCCTTCGGCGGTCGAGGGGTATGCGGATCCGGTCGCGGACGCTCGGGTCGCTGATGTGCAGAAGCTGATTACCGAGATCCGGCGGTTCCGGGCTGATCAGGGACTGAAGCCCGGGCAGAAGGTCGCCGCGCGGCTGACCGGCGAGGCGTATCCGGAGGGGCACTCGGATGCGATTCGGTCGCTGGTGCGGCTGACCGAGCCGGAGGAGGGGTTCTCGGTCAGTGCTTCGCTGGAGGTCGCGCTGGCTGGCGGCGTGGTGACGGTGGAGTTGGATACTTCCGGGACCATCGACGTCGCTGCCGAGCGGAAGCGGCTGGAGAAGGACCTCGGGGCTGCGCGGAAGGAATTGGCGCAGACTGAGGGGAAGTTGGGCAATGAGGCGTTTATCGCCAAAGCGCCGGAGCATGTGATCGAGAAGATCAAGGTGCGGCGGGAGACTGCTGTTGCCGATATCGGGCGGATCGAGGCTCGGTTGGGTGCGTTGCCTGCGTCCTGATTTCTCGGGCGGCTCGTCGCTCTGGCGGGCGACATTGCGCTGGGGGTTGGGCCCCCACCCCCGAAGGTTGATTGTGTGAGGTTCCCCCGGTGGCCCGGACACTCTGATCCTTGGCTTTGGCCTGGGGAAGGATGTTGTTGTGTCTGGTTCGTCGAGGTATCCGGAGGAGTTCCGGCGGGATGCGGTCGCGTTGGCGCGGTCGTCGGCTCGTCCGTTGGCGCAGGTGGCTCGTGAGCTGGGGGTGAATCACGAGACCTTGCGGACGTGGGTGCGGGCGGTCGACCGCGCCGAGAGCGCGGCCGCGTCGGGCGGGGACGCGGCGGAGCGGGAGCTGCGGGCGTTGCGCAAGCGGGTCGCGGAGCTGGAGAAGGAAAAGGAGATCCTGCGCAAAGCGGCCGCCTATTTCGCGCAGGAGATGGGTCGTTGACCCGCAGCTGCCGGTTCATCTCCGCCCACCGCGCCGCCTACGGCGTCGCCCGGCTGTGCCGTGTCCTCGGGGTCCGCCGCCCGGGGTTCTACGAATGGCTCGCCGCCGCCCCGGCGCGGGAGGAGCGGGCGCGGGCCGAGGAGCGGCTGGCCGGGGAGATCGCCGGGATCCACGCCGCCCACCAAGGCGCTTACGGCAGCCCGCGGGTCACCGCCGAACTGCGCCGCCGCGGCGAGACGGTCAACCACAAGAAGGTGGAGCGGGTCATGCGCGAACGGCGGCTCGCCGGGAACACCCGCCGCCGGCGGCACTCGCTGACCAGGCCGGACACGACCGCGGCCGCGCCGGACCTGATCGGCCGCGACTTCACCGCCGACGCCCCCGGCCGGCGGCTGGTCGGGGACATCACCTACCTGCCCACCGAAGAGGGCTGGCTGTATTTGGCGACCGTGCTCGACCTGCACACCCGCGAAATCGTCGGGCACGCCCTCGCCCCGCACATGCGCGCCGGCCTGGTCTGCGACGCGATCGCCCTCGCCGCGGACCGCGGCCTGACCGGCCCGGGCGCGGTGTTCCACTCCGACCGCGGCACCCAATACGCCTCCACCGAATTCCGCGCCGCCCTGACCGCGCACGGCATCCGGGCCTCCATGGGCAGGACCGGGTCCTGCTACGACAACGCCGCCGCCGAATCCTTCTTCGCCACCCTCAAAACCGAAATCGGCACCCGCTCCTGGCCCACCCGACACCAAGCCAGGCAAGCGGTTTTCGCCTACCTCGCCTACTACAACCACCACCGCCTGCACTCCACCCTCGACTACCGAACACCCCACGAAACCCGTCTCAGCTATCGTCACCACCACGCCCACGCGGCATAAAACCCGGTGTCCGATCCCCGGGGGAAACCTCAGTGCTGACGGTTCGGGGGTGCTTGTCAAGGCGGGAAAGATGCCTTGACAAGCACCCCCGAACCGCAGGGTGGCTTCGGATCGGGGTTGGGGGCGGTGTGGGGTGCCTCCGTCGGTGGGTGCGTCGGCTGCGGTTTGTGAGTGGGGCTAGCGCCCCAATGTGGCGTTGGGTGCATGTGGCGCACCCAATGTGGCGTTCGGTGCGTGGGATGCACCCAATGCCACATTGGGGCGCATCCCGGCATCCCGGCGGGGCGGGGCGGCGGGTCCGCGGTCCGTGAAGGGCCCCTTGAGGGAATCTGAGTCCGTGAAGGGGCCCCTCACGGCGTTTTAGCGGAGTTGCTGGCGGATTACCTTTGCTTCGCCTTCCATCCCGGCGTAGAGGGGGTGGTAGGGGGCCGCGGCCAGCAGGTTCAGGTCTTTGCCGTTGATCCATGCGACGCCTTGGGGTTGGCAGGCGTCGTGGCCGAAGGACGGCGTGTAGGTGTCCACATAGGACGATTGGCCGTCCGCCTCGACGGCGTTGCTTACTGCTGCGTTCAAGGCTTCTTCCACGCTGGAGAGCCAGGCGTAGTCGCCGTTGGCGAAGGGCAGGACGTCGGGGCAATAGCCTTCTGCGGGGGCGATGCGCGGGTAGCCGACGGCCAGCACCTTGGCGTGCGGCGAGCGGGCGTGGATTCCGGCCAGTACCTGCTGGATGGCGGCTTGCGTCTTGGGCAGCAGCGCCTTGATCGTGTCCACGCCGTCAACGGTGAAGTGCTGCTGGCACGGGTTTCCGGTCGGATCCGAGGCGCGCAGGGTCGGGCAGGTGTCCACCAGCTTGCCGAACAGGCCCGAGTCGTTGCCGCCGATGCCGACGGTCACCAGGTCGGTGTCTGAGCGCAGCGCGTTGAACTGCGGGGCGTTCTGGCCCAGCGGCACGCTTTGCGGGCTGGTCATGTCCGACGTGTCCGCGCCGCCGCAGCTGACGTCGGTGAAGCGGTCCACGTCGAGGGAATCCGCGACCATCGACGGGTAGTTGGACGTCGAGCGGAAGCAGCCGAACGGATCCAGCCTGGGCAGCGGGATGAGCGGGCCCGACGTGTACGAGTCGCCGAGGGCGACGTAGTGGCGGTAGTGCCGGGGCGCGGCGCTCGCGGCCGCCGCCGTCGACAGAAGCAGTGCGATGGCCGCGATCGCGGCCAGCACGATTCGGATGATGCGCATGCGAATCCCGTCCTCCCTAGCGGTCGACCCGCTTTACCTTTCGGCAAGCGGGGCGTGCGCGCTCTCCGCCGATCGGGTGGTCGGGGCGGGTTTTCACCCGGCTGCGGGGTGATCCGTGGGTTTCCGCCAGGTCAGCAGGTACCGCCAGAAGACCAGCGGGCGGACTGTGCTGCCGGGCAGCAGGCGCGCGGCGTCGCGGCGGACGTCGTTCAGCGGCGGGAATTTCATGTGCACCGGGGCCTTGGCGATCGGGTCCGGGCCGCCGTTGAGACGGTCTCCGGAGAAGACGATCAGCCGGGCCGCGACGTTCGCGGGGGCGGCGACGAGTTCGCGGGCGTAGTCGCCGGGGCGGCTGGGGCGGGCGCAGCCGAGGACGGCCAGGACGCCGCCGGGGGCGAGGGCGTCGCGCAGTCTCGTGACGGTTTCGAACGGGACGTGGTGCAGGGAGGCCAGGCAGGAGATGTACGCGTAGGCCTCGGGTTCCAGCGGCTCGGTCGTCACGTCCGCGCGGCGGTACTCCACTGTGCCCGGTCCCGGCGAACCGGCGGACGTCGCGCGGGTGATCATTTCCGCCGACGTGTCGATGCCTTCGACGGTCATTCCGGCGGCCGCCAGCCTGCGGGCGAACCGGCCGTCGCCGCAGCCGACGTCCAGTGCTCGGCCGGGGCCCGGCGGCAGGAGCCGGAGCAGGGCAGGGTGGTAGTGATGGTTGTGGTCGAAGGGCATGTTCCCGACCTTGCCACGGATCGCTGCGGGCGTGATCACGCGCAGGCCCCGGGGGCGCTGGGCGCGCGGCGGCCCCGGGTACGCTCGACGGTGTGCCGGGCCGAACCTTTCGCCTGGTCTTCCCGGTCGCGCGACCGCGCCGGGACAGCGACTTCGAGGAGTGCACGAGTGCCGCGCGGTGAGGAGCCCGAGGAGACCCGGCGGCCGGATCTCGCCGATCCGGACAGTTTCGCGGGGGTCGACGAACTGGGCGCGCTCGCGCACAGCGACGAGGACGATCCCGGCAACGAGCTGGAACCGGACCTCGACGCGCCGGACGCGGCGTACACCGTCGGCGGCGGGTCGCGCGGCGGGATCGGCGGCATCGGCCAGCTCGGCGACAACCTGGCGCTCGGCCCGGTCCCGGACCTGCACGCCGAAGAGGGCGCCGAGCTGCACGAGCTCGACGACGAGGGCGCGCCCGCCGAGTTCGGCGACGAGAACGGCCCGGAGGCCCGTCGCGACCTGATGGCCGCCGAGGCCGAGCTGAACCAGCGCTGGCCGGAGACGAAACTCGAACCGTCGCTCACCCGGATCCAGGCGCTGATGACGCTGCTCGGCGAGCCGAACCAGGGCTACCCCGTCGTGCACATCGCGGGCACCAACGGCAAGGGTTCGGTCGCGCGGATGGTCGATTCGCTGCTGACCCGCATGGGCCTGCGCTCGGGCCGCTACACGAGCCCGCACCTGCAACTCGTCACCGAGCGGATCGCGCTCGACGGCCGTCCGGTCTCCGCCGCCCGCTACGCCGAGCTGTACCAGGACATCGCGCCGTACGTGGCGATGGTGGACGGCGCGAGCGAGGACGGCGTGCCGATGAGCAAGTTCGAAGTGCTCACCGGGATGGCGTTCGCGGCGTTCGCCGACGCGCCGGTCGAGGCCGCGGTGCTCGAGGCGGGCATGGGCGGCGCGTGGGACGCGACGAACGTGGCCGACGCCCAGGTCGCGGTCATCACGCCGATCGGGCTGGACCACACCGAATACCTCGGCCCGACGCCCGCCGACGCGGCCGCGGAGAAGGCCGGGATCATCAAGCCGGGGTCGGTCGCGGTGATCGGCGAGCAGGACCCCGAGGTGCTGAACGTCCTGCTGAAGCGCACCGTCGAGGTCGACGCCGCGGTGGCGCGCGCGGGCAGCGAATTCGGCGTGCTCGAACGCGAGGTCGCGGTCGGCGGGCAGATGCTGAAGCTGCAGGGCCTCGGCGGCGTCTACGACGAGATCTTCCTGCCGCTGCACGGCGCGCACCAGGCGGCGAACGCGGCACTCGCGCTGGCCGCGGTCGAGGCGTTTTTCGGGGCGGGCAAAGACAAACAGCTCGTGGTCGAGGCGGTGCGCGAGGCGTTCGCCGAGGTCGAGAACCCGGGCAGGCTCGAACGCGTGCGGGCCGCCCCGGCAGTGCTGGTCGACGCCGCGCACAACCCGATGGGCGCGCGGGCGCTCGCCGCGACGATCACCGACGAGTTCAACTTCCGCCGGCTCGTCGCGGTCGTCGGCGTGCTGGCCGACAAGGACGCGCGCGGCATCCTGGACGCGCTGGAGCCGGTGGTCTCCGACGTCGTGGTCACGCGCAGTTCGTCGCCGCGGTCGCTGCCGGTCGAGGACCTGGCGGAACTGGCCGCGTCGATCTTCGGCGAGGACCGCGTGCTCGCCGAAGGCGACCTGGAGACCGCGATCGAGACCGCGATCGGCCTCGTGGAGCAGAACGACGACCCGGAGGAACCGCTCGCGGGCGGCGGCGTGCTGGTGACCGGCTCCGTGGTCACCGCGGGCGACGCGCGCACGCTGTTCGGGAAGGAGCCGGCATGAGTGAAACCCCGGACACTCCGGTGAAGCCGCCCGCGAAGGACCCGATGAAGGGCTTCCGCGGCGTCATGGCGGGCACGCTGATCATGGAGGCGATCACCGTCGCGCTCGCGCTGCCGGTGGTCGCGAAACTCGGCGGCGGCATCACGAGCTTCACCGGCTGGACCGTCATCGCGCTGGCGGTCGTGCTGATCGTGCTGTGCGGGATGCTCAAGCACGTCTGGGCGGTGCCGGTGATCCTGCTGCTGCAGCTGGCGATCATCGCGGTCGGCGTCACGCAACCGGCGATCGCGATCATCGGGATCATCTTCCTGGCCGCGTTCGTGTGGTTCCTGTGGCTGCGCCGCGACGTCGCGCGCCGGATGGCCGCGGGCACGCTGCCGAGCCAGCAGCAGCCGCAGGCTTGAGCCCCGGGCGTTACTGGCAGCCGTACTGGTGGCGGCTGTCGTTCCGGGCGGACGGCGAGCCGGGCTGGACGCCGATGGGGCCGGGCGGGTTCAGCCCGGTCCCGGACGCCGCGCTGAAGACCGGATCGCTCGAAGCCTGGGCCGGCGCGCTGCTCGAGGAAGCGCCGGACGAACTCGACGACCTCCGCGGCGACCTGCTCCTCGAATGCTTCCCGGAACCGGGCGCCGCGCCGGTGTACTCCCGCGAGGTGCGGCTCAGCGGTAGACGCTGACCTCGATCAGGTTCCGGTCCGGGTCCCGGAAATAGACGCTGCGGATCGGACCGGTCGCGCCCGTGCGGTCGACCGGGCCCTCCTCGATCGGCACCCCGTGCGCGGCGAGGTCTTCCACGACCTGCTCCAGCGAATCGCTCGTGATCAGGCACAGATCCGCACTGCCCGGCGTCGGCCGGTCCGCCTTGGGTTCGAACTCGTGCCCGGCCTCGTGCAGGTTGATCTTGCTCGCGCCGAACGTCAGCGCCTTGCGGCCGGCCCCGAACGTCACCTCGGCCATGCCGAGGACGCGCGTGTAGAAATCGACCGTCGCACCGAGGTCGGCGACGGTGAGGACGAGGTGGTCGAGCCGGTCGATGCGCATGGTTTCACCCTATTCCGATGTAACGGCCGGGCCGCCACGGCGACGGTGCAAGTGTGATCGTGGTGCGGGAACTGAGCGCGGAGAACTGGGCGGAGTGGCGCGACCTCCGGCTGGCGGCGCTGCGCGAGGACCCGCAGGCGTTCAGCTCGAAACTCGCGGACTGGCAAGGCGAAGGCGACGCCGAACCGCGCTGGCGGGCCCGGCTGCGCGACGTGTCGCTCAACGTGCTGGCCGACCTCGACGGCGTTCCGGCCGGGATGGTCAGCGGGCACCTTTCCGAACGCGGCGACAAAGCCGAGCTGATGTCGATGTGGGTCGCTCCGTCGGCGCGCGGCAGGGGAGTCGGGGACGCGCTCATCCGGGCCGTGGTGCGCTGGAGCGAGGGACGCGGGGCGGGCGAGCTGGCGTTGCGCGTCGCGGGCGGCAACGAGCACGCTATGGCGCTGTATCAGCGGCACGGGTTTGTGGAGCGTCCGCTGTCCGAACCGAGCGAGTGCGAGCACGAGATGGTTCGGGAAGCACACCGAGCGTGACGGCCGGCTGTGAGCTTCCTCCTGGCGAGTGAGCCGTTCACCCGGCGGTCAGCCCGAGTTGGCCGCTTGGCCGTGGTCGCCGGATAGAACGGCCGCCATGACCGAAACGACCCCTTCCCGGCGCTCCGTGCTCAAAGCCGGGATCGCCGTCCCCGCGCTCGCCGCGGCAGGCGGGCTGCTGCTGCCCGGTTCCGCCTCGGCGGCCCCGCTCGTCCGCCGCGACCGTCCGGTGCTCGCCCACGGCGTCGCGTCCGGGGACGTGACCGCCGGCTCCGGCATCGTGTGGTCGCGGGCCGACCGGCCGGCGCGGCTGATGGTCGAGGTCGCGCGCGACCCGTCGTTCCGGCACGCCCGCCGGGTGCCCGGCCCGTTCGTCACGCCCGCCACCGGCGGCACCGGCAAGGTGCGCGTCGCCGGGCTGGCCCCGGGCACCGAGTACCACTACCGCGTCACCGCCGTGGACCTCGACGGCCGCAGCGCGAGCGAGCCGGTCGCCGGCCGGTTCGCCACCGCGCCGGTCGGCCGCGCGAACACGCGGATCCTGTGGAGCGGCGACGTCGTCGGCCAGAACTACGGCATCAACCCGGCCCTCGGCGGCATGACGATCTTCTCCGCGATGGCCGACCGCCGTCCGGACCTCTTCCTGCACAGCGGCGACACGGTGTACGCCGACGGCCCGCTCACCGAAACCGTCACGCTGCCCGGCGGCGCGGGCACCTGGCACAACATCGTGACGCCGGAGAAGTCGAAGGTCGCCGAAACCCTCGACGAATACCGCGGCCAGCACGCCTACAACCGGCTCGACGCCCACTTCCGCCGATTCGCCGCGGAAGTTCCCGCTTATGTCCAGTGGGATGACCACCAAGTACGACAACTAACAACACTAGCACCTGCTGTGGGTGCCCGACGTCGGTGTCGGGCGGGAGCGCAGCGTCGGAGCCTTCGCACAGCGACCTGGCGAACCAATACGTGCGCCGCACCAGCCAGTACGCATCGAGTGTTCCGATAGTGGTGATCATTTGTGTATGCAGTCGAACTTTGTAGATGCGCGCGCCGTCGCGCTCGAAGCCGACTGCACCTGCTGCATTCGCGGGCTGTAAACTGTGTGCGCGAGTAGCTGGGCGAGCAGTCAGCTCAACTTTTGGCACCCGCATGATTGGTGGATCGCGGTGAAAGAGTAACGCGACCTGGGGCGGGAGGGTCAAATGGTTTCCAGACTACCACGATCGAAAGTTGTTCGTGCGCGTCCAATTACGCCTAAGGTCGCGAACACCGCACGTAGTGCGAAACCGCCGCGAGAGGGCGTCGTCTCTAAAGTTATAGCTGGTATTTCGCTTACCGTGCTGATAGTTGAGTTCTTTTCGTATGTCATAGCGTATCAGTATTTTAAAGCTTTCGATCTGGATCCGTCGCAGGCGGGAATAAGTCCACTAAATGCGGCGCAAAGAATGCTTTCTCTTACGCCAATTCTAGTATTTGCAACCACGCTCGCCGTATGTGCGACGTCTGTATACCGCGCGATAAGTGACGGTGCAAAACTTGCGGCGGCGACCATTGACGCCGCTGTGCGAAATATGCGAAGACTGCGTGACTTGGAAGTAGAAATACGTAGCACAAGTGATGAGCTTCGAGAAAGTGTTGCGGAAATAGAGGCTGCCCGCGCGGATCTTTCCAGGATCATGCGCCTAAGTGCGCGACTAACAGTGCGAAGCTTCTTTAATTCTGACTTGCGGACTGATCAGAACGGGGTTTTGATATCTCGCAAAGAGCTCTGGTCGGAAATTATCAAGAGAAGAAGGACGCTTGAAGAAGCGCGGAAGGCTGGACTTAAATTAACGAGAAAGGGTAAGTCAAATCTGCGACGCGTCAAACGTTTGAACAGAAGTTTTGCGAGATCTAGGTGGATTGCGGATAGGTCTAAATGGGTCGCAGGCCGCTTAGGGAAGCTATCGCGAACTGTGTCAGAGCGCTCGATTCGGCGATATATTGCGCTTGCGGGTATATCTATTGCGGTCTCTATCTACTACTTCTTGTACTCTTTGGCGGCGACCTACGGGTCCGCCGACCGGGCTGATTTTTCAGCACCTGCGACGTGGCTGGAGTTGCGCGTTGTGGGTGACCTTAGGCCGAAGCGCTACTCTGTGGAATACGTTGACCCAGCCCGGATTCCGTTGTCTCTTAAGTCAGTCACCGGCAGGGATGGAAAAATTAGACAAATGTTATTGCTTGGGTCTTCTGGTGGACAGCTTGCTCTTTTAGAGCCCGTGTCTCGTAGTGTTTTTATGGTTCCTTCAAGTCAGGTCATATTGACTAACTTGCCATGACGAATGGAGTCCTGATTTAATCTCGCGTACGACGTGGCGTAATACGTTGGATCACCATGTAAGCTTCGGGTCAAGTTTGTTTACAGGCTCATGATTTGTTAAAGTAGCGCCCTTGGTGTGCGCGCAGGGAATTCAATTCCCGTCCGTAAGTTCGTGATCAAGTCGCTGAATGTGCTCTTCGATCAGGATCGCTGACTCCCGGGGGTTGCAAGCAGTAGCGGCGAGCTGATCTATGACCGCACCGTACAGTTCCTGGTGGTCCAGTGTGAACGAGCCGCAAAACCCGTGCGAGACGTAGGTGATCGGCCCGGCGTGGGTGTAGTAGCGGGTAAACGCCTGCTCGGTTCCGCCGTTGCGGCTGGGCACGATGTTGATCGTGACGTTCGGCGCGCGCTGTGGGTCAGTCATTAAGAGGAGGGACCGCAATTGCTGCAAGGCTAGGAGCGGGTTGCCGATGGTGTGCGTGATCGCACGCTCGCCGATGAAGATAGCGACGTCTGCGTTCACGTGAAGATGACCGATGGCGGCCAGCGCTCGAGTGTTCAGCAGATCCTCCGTCACGGCCTCGCGAGGGAACGCGCTGAGGTGGAGCGCAGCTTCGGCGTAAGCGCGGGTGCGCACGATGTCCGGAATTAGGAACGAGTGCCAGTCGACAATGCTGCGCGCCATGCGAGCGCATGCCTCCGCGGCCTCAATGTGATGCGGTTTGTCTGCCTGGCCTAGCACGATAGCTTCGGACTCGGCCAGTCTGGCGACCTCCAAGATGCGTTCTTTCCGCTCGCCGACCACGCCGAGCGCGCCGAGGATTCCGGCGATGTCCATCATGTCTGGGCTCCGCAGGGCCGATTCCCAACTGTTGATTTGCGCCGGATTCACGCCGATTCGCCGTGCCAGTTCGCGCACGCCGTACTGCTTCTCTTCGCGTGCGGCGCGTAGTTCCACGCCGAGGAGTGCGGAGCGTGCACGGCAGCCGCCGCTGCGGTTGTGGCGTTGCTTCATTCAGCGTGCCTGTGCACCGGGTTGATCTCGCCGGTGCCAGCCTGACACCGATGCTCCCGTGCGATGTCGAGCGCGACGCGGATCGGGAATTCATCGAGCCCGGTCCGCTCGGCGAGCGCCTCAACCGTGACGCCTCGCTCGATGTGGCTCAGCATGGACTCGGCGAAGATCCGGACATTCTGGTCCTCGCAGATGACTGCGCCAGTCTCCGGATCGGTGTCTACCTCTGTGCCGTCGAAGCTGATCCACCAGCCCATGAGAAACCTCCCGATGCAACCCGGCCTCTCGTGGTCGCAATGGACCGGCCGACGCCAATAGATGCGCTGACATCAGCGTCGCAGTTAGACTGATTTCATCGAAAGGTCATTGGAGGGCCACGACGGTGCCGCGCCAGGGCCACGGGACAGGGAGCGCAGCATGAGCGACGAGCAGGAGCCGCGCACTTCGCGGACTCTGCTCGAACAGCTCATCCGCGGGCGACATGAGACTTACGACGAGTTCTCCGCCTTCGCGACGAACTTCGCGAAGGACTGCGGAGAACCAGGCACGCTCAGTGCTCGGCACGTGAAGAGACTGGCCTCGGGGCGCGGAGACAGCGGCAAGGCGCTAGGCCGACCGCAGCCCGCCACCGCGAGACTGCTGGAGAGGATCTTCGGCGTCGGGATTGACGAGTTGCTCGCCCCGCCTCGGGATTCCCGGAAAGCCACTGACGACGACCGTGAGTTCCGAGCGCTTCTCCGTGCGTCCGCTCGGGTTGACAACACGGTCCTTGATCTCTTGCGAGCTCAGCTCAACGTCACGCGTCGGCTTGACCGGCAGTTGGGCGCGATCCTCGCGCACGATGAGGTCGTCGCGAAGATCGATCAGGTCGGCAAGCTGATGGGGCACAGCGTCATGCCGACTACCCGTGAGGCGCTGGCGGCCTTGCTGTCGGAGCTGCGGACGCTCGCCGGGTGGCAGGCGCTCGACCTGGGCAACGCTGCGCAGGCGTGGCAGCACTACGCAAGTGGCACGGCAGCCGCCAAAGAACCGGCAGGCCGGGCGTTCGAGGCGCACACACGCGCGGGCCAGGCGTTCGTGCTGCTGGATATTGGCGATTCAGCGGTGGCGGTCGACTTGATGGAGACCGTACGGCGGGACGCGGACCGGAGTACGAACAGGCTGCTCAGGTCGTGGCTGGCTGCCGCCCACGGCGAAGTGCTGGCGGCCGACGGTCAGCGTTCGGCGAGCTTGCGGGCATTCGATCAGGCTGCCTCGCTGCTGGCGGACGAGGGTGAACAAGACGCCGGGCCGTACCTCGCGTTGGACGCGGTGCACCTTGGGCGCTGGCGTGGCCACGCGCTGGCCAGAATTGGCGAGCCAGAAGCGGTCGACGTCCTGACTGACGCGCTTAGCCGTCTCGACCCGACGTTTGTGCGGGCCGAAACCGCGTTGCGGGTTGACCTGGCGATGGCGTTCGTAGCGATGCGCGAGCATGAGCAAGCCCACGTGCACATCCGCCGCGCCCAGACACTTGCCGCGGACATCGGTTCCGCCCGCCAGCTTCGGCGCCTTGAGCGGCTTAAGGCCCGCATCGAATCGCGCTAGGCTCCCGGGGTGACTGACGAGGTTGGGTCCTGGGAGACCTTTGGCGAACGGACTGTCTACGACAACAAGTGGGTGCGCCTCGGGCTGACCGATGTTCAAGCGCCGAACGGGGAGCGATGGGAGTACCACGTCGTGCACCTGGCCCCGATCGCGATCGGTCTGATCGTGAACGACCAGGACCAGGTCCTCATGCTTTGGCGCTATCGGTTCGCCACCGATCAGTGGGGATACGAACTGCTCGGCGGCCTGGTGGAGGAAGGCGAAGACCCCGCCGCAACGGCTGCTCGTGAGATTCGTGAGGAAAGCGGCTATCAGCCTCTCGGCGAGGCCGAGCATCTGATCGGCTTCGAGCCGCTGCCAGGTCAAGTGACGGCACCGACCGATGTCTACTTGTGGCGCGACGCCGAGAAGGTCGGCGAGCCTACCGACACTGAGGAAGTCGGTCGTCTGGAATGGGTTCCGCTTGCCAGGATTCCGGAACTGGCTCTGCGCAAGGAAGTCCTCGGCGCCGGTGCGTTGGTTCCGTTGCTGTACTACATCGCGTCACGCAATGGCGGAGGCACTGCCGGGCAGAATCAGTCCGCTGAGACGGCGTAGCTGGCGGTCCGACCTGATCTGCGCGGCGAGCCGTCGTGCCTGGCGTGCGTGATCGAGTGCGGCATCTCGATTGCCTGCCGCTGCGTGCGCGAAAGCCAGGTCAACCAACATGCCTGTCTTGGCCCGGATGAAGTCTGGCGGCAGGCGGGGCAGTGCGTCGGCGAGTTGCTGGATCGCGTCGGCTTCGCCCAGCCTGCTCAGAGCATGGCCACGCCAGCGGTCGAGGTGGGCGCCGCCGAGGAACAGAAACGGCAGCGCCGGATCAACGGGATCGGTGGGCAAATGCGTGTCCGCCGAATCGAAAGCCCGCAGCGCGTCGTCCCGTTGACCCGCTGCCGCAAGCCCTTCTCCGTGTGCTGCCGCCATCCACGCGCGCAACACAGGTGGCGCGGTGCGCTCCGCGATCGCGCGTGCTTCGCCGAGTTGCCCAACCGCGGGCTCGATCTCGCCGAGGTCGATCAAGATGAATGCCTGCTGCGCAGTTGAGTGCGCCAGCAGGATTGGCGAGCCAGCTTCGCGTGCGGCTGCCTTAGCTGTCTCGTGGTGCTCCCATGCCTGCCGAATGGCGTTGCGGTCAAGCGCTTCCCACCCGGCGAGCGCGGATGCCTCAGTGAGAACGCCGGCCAGCGCCTCGCGTTGTCCGTGCATCGTGCTGAAGTTGAGAAGGCTTTGAAGCTGCCCGATATTGCTGCGTAACTGGTCGAGCAGTGCCACGCCGCCGAACCGGCGGTCGACATGCCGCGCCTGGTCGACTTGGCGTTTGAAGATCTCGACTGTCTCCGCGTCGACGGATCGAGCTAGAGCGAGGCGGGAGACTAGCTCTTCCGCCTCATCGTTCGTCTCTTCGTCCGGGAAGCCAAGTTCCTCATTGGTACGTCCGTAGACGTCTCGGAAGAGCCGCCGGTATGGCTGGCTGACCGCTTCGCGCCCGTTCTCCCATCGCGACAACTTTGTTTTGAGGCTCGTCGCCGACATGACAGGAACGGCGAGTGAGTCGGCGCGGCGAAGCAGCATCTTGATGACGTCATCGGCCTTGTACCCGAGGGTTCGGCGAACCGCCTGAAGCCTTGTTTCAGCCATCTGGAGCCCACCACTGATAACCGCTCTGACCTGCACGGTTAATTGCGGTTAATGGGGCCGCGGTTAACTTCAGCCACCTGCGAAAACGCGTGTCGATGCCGTTTTCTTGAGGCATGAACGCAGACGAAACCGAACCGGTCTCCCGGCCGCCTAGGCATTCGACGTGCCTGGGCATGGCACCCCTACTGCCTGTCCGGCCGACTCAATGCGTCGGCGATATCCACGCGCAGTGCCGCCAGTTCGTCGGTGATGTCGGACAGCCGACGCTCGATGACGGCAAGCCGCGCCGACACAGCATCTTCCATGTCTTCGCGCGGCTGGCCCGGCGCGGGCGGGATGCGGCCGTGCAAGACAGCGATCAGGTGTTGGGGGTGCAAGCCGAGTGCCAGGGCCAGCGCTTCCAGCGTCCGGTCACTGCGCTTGCGCTCCACAGTGTGGTTCTGAATTTCGCGGACGATCGCCTGGGAGACCTGCGAGCGTTCGGCCAGTTCGCGTTGTTTCCATCCGAGCGCGTGGACGCGCTCGTTGATGGTCTTCGCGACCGCCGCCCAGTCTTCCGACACCTATTCCTCCGTGGTCCGCCTCAGCGCCGACATTAGCGCTTAACGGAAACCGCGGGGTCGAGATCGACACCGCGTCGCGCATTCGGACCATTCGCGTGCTCTGATGCGACTAAATCAGCGCACAATTTGCGACTAAATTATCGTTCTTGACTTATAGGGACTCAACTAATGCCTAAGAACTTTCCTGACGCCGGTCGACCGGCGTTCTACTCCTTGGCCGATGCCGCGTGGATTCTCGGCATCGACCGCGACGAGCTACATCGCGCTATCCGGGTCGGCACGCTCCGCGCGGAGCGTCGACGCTCCCGGCTCGTCATCTCCGCCGCGGAACTCCAGCGCGTACTCAACGGCGGTGCGCGATGACCGATTACGACTACACGGAGATGGCCGCTCAACTCGACCAGTACGCCGAGGTTCCGGACGACGTCCTGAGCGAAGTGGTAGCCCGTGACGGCCTGTGCTTCTGGGCGTTCGACCGGGCAGACATGCCGCGGCTGTGCGGCGAAGCTACGCCGGACCGGGAACTGGCTTTCCGCATGTGCGCGGGTTGCCCGGTGATCGACGAGTGCCGGGAACTGGACCTTCGTACGGCAGGGCCGGACACGCTCGGGGTGTGGGGTGCATTGCCGGATACCGACCGGCGTGCCCTGTACCCGGTGTGGCTTCGCCGCCGTGAAGGCGGTGAGGCGCGATGACGCTCAACCTGACGTCCACACAGATTCTGGTCGGGGCCGGGGCATTGATGGCCCTTTTCGCAGTGTGGCGGTATGGCGTGCGCAAGGCGCGGCGGGCTGCCGATGCTGCCCGCGAAGGTTCCCGCGTGGTCTCGCTCGCAGGGCGAGTCCTGTTCAGTGGTGCGGCGTTCATGGGCGTTCAGTGGCTGGTGATCACTCATGTTCACAACCCGGTGTTGGTACTGGTGGTCCTCGGGGCACCGGACCTCATCGCGGCCTATGTCCTGACGCGCGTCCTGACAGTCACCTCGCTGGACACCACCACGCGCCGCCGGGGTGGTGGTCGCCGATGACCATCGAGACTCGGAAAGTCACAACGGTGCCGGGGCGTGCTCGGCGGCTGGCCGAGGACGCCGCCGAGGCGGCCGACGTCCGCCGTTGGCAGACCCATCCCGACGTCGTGGCGCTACGGGTGGAACGTGTCCGGGCGCAGGTGGATCGTCTGTGCTGGGCCGGGATCGTGCTCGGGTTGGCGTTCACCACGGCCAATGTCCAATGGTTCGCCGCGGCCGGCGCCGCATTCGGGTCGCTGCCGTGGCTGACGGCGTGGCTGCTTGATCCGACTGTGTGCCTGGTCTTGCTGGCGATTCTGCGGGCGGAGCAGGTGACCGCTCGGTACCAGGTCCGCACCGGAGCGTGGGTGAGGGCGGCGAAGTGGCTGACGCTGGCCGCGACCTACGTCATGAACACCTGGTCGTCGTGGGCGGCCGGTTCGCCAGCGGGAGTGGTGTTGCACTCGGTGCCGCCGTTGGTCGTGTTCGTCGCCGCCGAGGCAGTCACTGACCTGCGGGACAAACTCACCGAGGCGGTGACGGTGGCGTTCATGAACGCCACCGAGCGGGCAAGCGTTCATGAGCCGGTGGTCGCGGTCCATGAATCGGCGACGCAGTCCAGGCACCGAGCTGCCGGACGGAAGCTCTTCGCCGACTACCTGACCGATGCCCGGAACGCGTGGACTCCCGAGATAACGATCACTCCGGCATGGGCGCGGGAGACGACAGGGTGCTCCCGCGGTCTGTCCTCGCGGCTTGCGTCGGCCTTGACTGCCGAGATCGGCAAGGGGGTGCGGGCCGATGACTGATTCAAGCCGGGAGAAACGCGAAAGCACCGAGTTGGCCCGGAACGGCGGCCGAAGTGTCGAACACGTCGGCCCGGTACTCGATGGGGAGTTGATCGATGACACGTTGCCCAAACCGTGCCGCGTAACAGCCCGATCCCTCGGTCACCCGTGGCAGCGCTGTGCCTACTGGGCAGCGCGGGTCTGGCGGTCCGGTCGGCTCGTGAGGGCTCGGTCAGTGGCCGCTTACCGAGTAAGGAAGATTCCGCAGGATGTTGCCCGGCTGGTGTGGTTCGTACTCCGCGGCAACTGGCGCTGGCTGGTCAAGTTCTGGAGTTGGGCGACCTACTCCGACCTGCGAGCGGACGCCCGTCGCGCCCGGCTGGCGGGGGATGCCGAAGCACGGCGTGCCGCGCAGGAGCTGATCCGGTCGGACGCCACTGCGCGGTGGGCCAAGCTCGGTATCGTGCTCCGCCGGTGCGCGATCACGCTGCGTGTCGCCGCACCTGTGGCGGCAGCGTTGTGGCTGCTCGACTCGGTGATGGACCGGGCGGACATGTGGCCGTGGCTGGCGAATGTCTACACAGGAGCGGAAGCTGCATGGTCGGCATTCGCAACGGTTGTGCCGCTTCTGCTGGTCCTGCTGCCGCTGGTGGCGGTCGTGGCGGCGGCGTTTGAAGGCCGGGACCGGACTCCGGGCGCCGGCTGGCTGGTGCGGCCTGATCGGGACGACGCCGATTCATGGATTGACGAGCGGATGATCTCGAAGGCGTTGGCGCACCTGGGAATCAGCCCGCTGGACAGGTTTTATCGCAACGGCGGCGAGCTGGTTTACACCGTGGCGGCCCGCAAGGACGGCGACGGCACGTTCGCGCAGGTCAGGTTGCCGCTTGGAGTCACCGCGGACATGGTGGCCGCGCGTCGGTCCAAATTGGCGGCGAACCTCGGGCGGGCATCACTGGAAACCTGGCCTACCAAGGGAGATGAGGACGGAATCCTCGACCTGTGGATCGCTGACAAGGGCGTTCTGCGGGGTGGTGCCGGGGCCTGGCCGCTGGTCCACGAGGGACAGGTTGACGTTTTCGAGGGCGTCCCGTTCGGACTGTCTCAACGCGGCCTGGTGATCAACGCGCCGTTGCTCGGGGTCAACTGGCTGATTGGAGGCCGTCCGGGGCAAGGGAAGTCGGCGGCGCTGCGGACATTGCTGCTCGGCGCGGCGCTCGATCCCACGGTCGAACTGTGGGCGTTCGTGATGGGGGAGTCTCCCGACTTCGAGCCGTTCCGACCGCGGCTCTCCCGATACCGGATGGGCATGGACGACAGCGTGGCCGAGGCGGCTACCCAGGCGTTGGCGGACTTGCTGACTGAAATGGAGCGACGCGGAAAGGTGCTCGGGGAGCAGCCGGGCCGCCCGCCGAAGGTTTCGCGCAAGCTGGCGGACAAGCGTGGGCTTGGACTGCATCCCTTGGTGTGCGGGATCGATGAGTGTCACGAACTGTTCCAGCACCCGAAGTTCGGCAAGAAAGCCGCGGAGTTGGCCGTCCGGTTGATCAAGCGAGGCCGTAAGTACGGCATCGTGCTGCTGCTGGCCACTCAATCGCCGACAAAGGACAGCATCCCTCGTGAGATCACTCGCAACGTCTCGTGCGGTGTCGCGTTCTCGGTGGCTGACCAGGTTGCCAATGACGGCTTGCTGGGTTCCGGCAAGTACGCGGCTGGCGTCCGCGCGACTGAGCTGCGGATCAACACTGACCGGGGAACCTGTGTCGCGGTCGGCATCACTGACGAGACGTTCGAGCTGGTCCGTACGTTCTATGTGCCGTTTGAAGACGGGGTCGATGAGGTGACCCCGGTGATTGCCCGCGCCGTGGCGTTGATCGAAGAGGCGGGCCGGGCGGTCGAATCAACCACGCAGCCGGAGATCGAGGAGAGACCGGTCGCTGACCACTTAGCCGATATCGATGCGGTGCTGAATGGGGAGCGTCGTGTCCGGACGCAGGTTGTCTTGAGCCGGCTAGCTCGACTTAACCCCGGTGAGTACGACGAGTGGAACTTCCGGGACCTCACGGCCGCGCTCGCTGTGTTTGGAGTCGCGCCCGTCAAGTCGGGCGGGAACAAGGTGGTCCGCGCGGAGGACGTCACCTCTGCGCTTGTCGACCGGGGCAGCAAAGCGTCGAACAGGGACCTAGCAGGGAACCAGGGAGTTGTCCCTGACGGGTCCCTGCGTCAAAGTCCTGGCTCTGGCCAGCGTAAACCTGCCGCAGGGACGCCAGGGATCGGCCGCCGGGAAGTGTCGGGATTGGACGGAAACCTAACCGACTTCGAGCCGCACGAGGGTCCCTCCCCAGTCTGGTTTCAGCCAGGCGAGGAGAGGTGACGGCCGTTGGCCGACCACACCTCCCACACACAACAGACGCCGATGTGCCACAACCGGAAGGGCAACGACGATGACCACAACTACTGCCGAGCCTCCGATGGCAAACGATCTGTCCCCGATCGCAAGGCAAACAGGCCCGATGCCTCGGAGCGGGGGCACTCCGAGGGCGCGGACTGCGGTACGAGCGAGCGTGACGCTATTCGATCCAGCCGCCTCACGCAGAGCGCCACCGTGCGACAAGCTCAACTGGCTATCGGCCGCCTAGCTTTGCCCGCGCCGCGTCGGGTTGCGGCGACCCTCATTGCATGTTCAGACGGCGATCTGTGGGTTGTCGTTGACGGCGCGGATGTCGATCAGCTTGCCGATAAGGTCGACGCCGTATGCGACCTGCTAACTTCAGGGCAACTATTCAGCAACAATCCATAGTTCAAGGTTGCTGATCACTGTCCCGATGGGTTATCCACAGATCGGAACCATTGGCCGAACTGCGAGTGATGGCTCATGCGAAAGTTTATGCGTTAGGGCCAACTTGTGTAATCATTACATGGTGAAACAGGATGACAGTGCGGCCGATGATGCACCGCAGGAAACAGTCGTCTCGACGGCTGGGAACAGTTCTAGCCCTAATTCAGAAGAAAAAAATCATGATCGCCTCTCAAAGTTTGCCCCTATACTGATTCCTATCGCGCCGTTCGTGGTGGCTATCTTTCGTGTCGTCGGACTGGCGGGAGATGACTCCTCGGCACGGGCTGCCCTGTTGGCCTCCCTTGACCTAAAGGCCATTGTTCT
Source organism: Amycolatopsis sp. FU40 (assembly GCF_021903635.1). Lineage (NCBI taxonomy): Bacteria > Bacillati > Actinomycetota > Actinomycetes > Pseudonocardiales > Pseudonocardiaceae > Amycolatopsis > Amycolatopsis sp. FU40. The sequence goes on along the minus strand of NZ_CP091381.1, from coordinate 4,648,991 downwards.
GACTGTTGTCATAGATCAGCTGCCTTTTATTATGATATTTTTGGGATACTACCTGCTGCGCATTAGTTTGCGATTGAGCGGTGATGCTCACAGTTGGGCTCAGTATGGGGGTGGGCTGTGTTTCGCGGGTGCGCTCCTGCTGGTGCCATGGTTGATGATGGTTGCTGCTGCGGCGGTAGGCATCCTGGTGTTCCTGGGCAAGGCCCTCAAGAGGCGCCGATCCAAGGAAGTTAAGAAGCGTTTAAGAAGCTTTCCTCAAGTTCTGCTTGAAGAGTGGCAGTTCCCATTACTGTTCTCCTTTACGGTAGGTTTACTTTACCTTCCGTCGTCTTGGCAGCCCGCGGAGATTATCCAAGCAAAGGGAGGCGATGCTCGTGTCGGATATGTCCTTAAGGTCGAAGATGGAACAACAACCGTTCTTTATCGGAACACGACCAGGCTGGAGAGAATACCAAAAGAGAAGCTTGAAAAGCGGGAGATCTGCAGTCCGGATCCATCTTTTCTTTCAGGAAACCTTTGGGTGGTTATCTTTGGTAAGGATCAACGTAATGTCACTTGCCCGTGAGGATTATCGTCGGGTTTTTGGGACTGAAGTTGCAGGGGGCGTTCAATAGTTAATTGCTACTATTTGATGCGCTTAGGCGGGCATGTGCAATCGTCTTTTAGTGATTACATGGAGGTTATATTATGCCTGACGGATTTCCGGAGTGGCTGTCGGCCTTTGCGACTACGGGCGCACTAGTTTTTGCTGGTGCTGCAGCGTGGTATACGCGAAAATCAGCTGAAGCTGCAAAGGATCAGGTGGATGCGGTGAACAAGCAGGTAAGAATTGCGGAACGGAATGCTGAGAGACAAGAAGAGCGTGCTCGGATTGCAGAAGATCGAGCAGAGAGAGTGGAGAAAAGAGAGAGGGTTCAAAGCGAAAATTCCGAAGAAAGATTCCTCAAGGCTCAGCTGGATGCGCAAACTCCTTATGTGTATATCCGAGTCTGTGGGGGATACGATGCTAGTGGAATTATTAGGCACAATGGAGTTGTCCTAGCAGGTGCCCCGCGACTTGCTGCGCTTTCAAGTGCGGAGAAAATATTCTCAGGTGATATTTCGCGTAGCTTGCAAGAAAAATCTGTATCCAGAAATGCTGCTCTTGTCGTCCAGGAGGGTGAAGGTTATCTTTTTATCGTCACTGCTACGGTTGAAATAGTCAATGTATCAAATTTTCCGGCCCGTATCGATGTTGTCGACACGGGAGGATTTGACTTCTTTGGTTATTCTAGTGGGCGAGTTACTTTTGTTAGCCCTCTTGAAACGCATCGCCTGGTTATTAGGAGGTCTATTGGTTCGTCGGATATTCGCGCGACCTCGCCTTCTGGTGTGGGCATAGCGGACTTCGAAAACTCGACGCCGTATATTAAATTCTGGGTGCGTGATATCGGCATGAATGTACATGATTTGCATGTGCTATCGCTCGATCTACGCTTCTTTAGTCGCGACGGATCGCGCGTGCTCGCCGCAGACACGCCAGCGCATGACTGGGAGACGGTCGCGACGATAGCGCCACCGAGGGTCTACGAGCGTATCGATGTGGCGAGGGAGGAAGCTCGAAAGCGTGATGCGGAGGCGGAAGGTGCAGGCTAGCTGTATCCGTGTCAGGGCTACCGCCAACTAAACTTCATTGCGTATTTTTTGGATAGGGTAAGTCTACGATCGCTATCGTCGATTCAACGTCGGTGGGCTGACTGTACCATTCGGCTACTTCTGGCATGGCTTCTTGCCAACCGTTCGGCAATCGCCATCCGGCGGACCAAGTGCCGTCGTACCGTTTCTGGACCGCGAACGAGAAGCCCAGTTCAAGCCACCTGAGCCGCCGGTCCTCCGGTGTCATCCCCTCTAGTTCTTGCTGCCAAGTCCGGTCAGTTGGCACCCATTGCACACCCCCGGGATCGGCCGGAAGTGCCCGGAGAGTATCGATGTCGGACAGAATCTTGTCTCCATCATCCATGATCCGACGCCGGTCCGCCGTAGACTTGGCCCGCGCGACCTCGGACATCAACTTGCCGTACTCCCGTTCCAGCTTCGCTATCTGGTTGGCGTGGTTGGTCGGCGGCAGGATGATGCGCTCGCGGACCGGAACCATGGCGAAGATCTTGTAAAAAGCCTGCGTGGCCAACGGCTCGACTTCTTCAGCCTTCATCGCCGGTCCGTGCTTTCGGGATGGGCATTGCCAGTGCCTGTATAGGTACTCGACCGGGGCACCGTCCTTGCCTTTCCGCTTGACGCAGGTGAGGCGATGCCAAAGGTTCTCGTGACACTCCGGGCAAACCAAGATGCCAGAGAACTCGTACGGCTGATTGCTGCCACGCGTCTTGCGGCGTGACTTCTCCGCAAGCCGGGCGACGATCTCTGCCTGCTCCGCGGGCTCAAAGATGCCGAACTCCACTAGCGCTGGATCCGTCAGCAGGCGGCCGAGAGTGTTCGACTGCCACTTGTAGCCCTTCAGCTCGACCGTGGTGGGATCTTGCCCGCGTCGCTCGGCCCCCAGCTGAAGTTGACGGTCCCTCGGCGTGACGATGTTGTTCTTGTTCAGCCACCGAGACATGTCGGTAAGGCCGTCGCCCGACCGAGCCTTCTTGGACAGCTGGTGAAGGATCTTGACGGCATACTGGTCGATTCCAAGGACCCAGCCGCCGCCGGGCAACTCGACCGGCATGGAGCCGTAGATATGGCCCTCGCCGCCCCAGCGACCAGCCTCCTTGAGGGCCGCCTTCGCCGAGCGGAAGCGCTCCCTCATGCGTTCGCGTTCCATGCGGGCGAACGCGGCGATCAAGGTGATCATGAACTCGGACATCGAGTTGCTGGAGTCGATGCCCTCGGCGATGCAGATCAGGCGCTTGCCACGTGCCCGGAGCCACTCCAGCAGGGTGAGTGCGTCCATGACGTTGCGCACGAGCCGGTCCAGCTTGGGCACGACCAGGGTCTTCCACGGCTGAGGTGGTGCATCCGATAGCCAGAGCCTGAGCCCGTCCCGCTTGTGGGGCTCCAGGTCGCCGGAGACGTGCAGATCCTCCACAGTCGCGACGACTGGCACGTCGTACGCGCTGGTCCACCGGTGGGTGTCCCTGACCTGCACTTCGCTGGACATGCTCTCGTCGGAGAAGTGCGACTGACGGGCGTAGCAGACTGCTGCGTCGTCTTCCGGCGTGAACGGGACGACCGGCGGCCGCTCGCTCAGTTGCTTCTTGAACCGCCGCCGCTTCCGTGGTGCTGGTGCGCTCATCGTCGCTATCCTCGCTGGTAGACGCCCTGTCAGTGTAGTTAGTTGTCAAAGGTGGTGGGACCATGAGGTCGTCAACAACTGGTACCCGGGCGAAATCCTCAACGACCGCCCCGAATACACCGAAAAGCGGGCCGACGTCCTCGCCCGGCGCGCGTTCCAGGCGTTCCACGAATGGCATCCGATCGACCGCAAGCAGGCCGTCGACGGCCGGGTGTACCGCAACTTCCGCTACGGCAGCCGGGTCGAGGTGTTCGTCCTCGACATGCGCACCTACCGCGACGCCAATACCTCCGATCAGGCCAAACCCGGCCACATCCTCGGCGACGCGCAGGCCCGCTGGCTGGCCGACGGGCTCCGGCGCAGCACCGCGACGTGGAAGATCGTCCAGGCGGACATGCCGATCGGCCTCGTCGTTCCGGACGGCAAGGACATCGAGGCGGTCGCCAACGGCCTGCCCGGCGCGCCCGGCGGCCGCGAGACCGAACTGGCCTGGGTGCTGAACCAGATCTCGCGCCACCGCGTGCGCAATGTCGTGTGGCTGACCGCCGACGTGCACTACACCGCCGCGCACCATTATTCGCCCGAGCGCGCCGCGTTCCAGGACTTCGACCCGTTCTGGGAATTCGTCTCCGGCCCGCTCAACGCCGGTGCGTTCGGCCCGAACAAACTCGACCCGACGTTCGGCCCGGAAGCGGTGTTCGTGCACGCCCCGCAGACGCAGAATTCCTCGCCGCTGCAAGGATTCCAGCACTTCGGCGAGGTGAATGTGGACGGTGCGAGCGGAGCGCTGACGGTCGACCTGCGCGACGCGACCGGGGCCTCGCTGTGGTCGAAGACGCTGCAGCCGCAGCGGCGCTGACCGGCCCGGCCGGGGCGTCGGATAGGCTCAGCGCCGAATAACACGAATCCGCACAAGGAGAAATACCGTCGTGACTGAACGCACGCTGGTCCTCGTCAAGCCCGATGGCGTCGCGCGCGGCCTCGTCGGCGAGGTCGTCTCGCGCATCGAGCGCAAGGGCCTGAAGCTGGCCGCGCTGGAACTGCGCACCGTCGAGCGCTCCGTGGCCGAGGAGCACTACGCGGAGCACAAGGAGCGCCCGTTCTTCGGCGACCTGCTGGAGTTCATCACGTCCGGCCCGCTCGTCGCGCTGGCCGTCGAGGGCCCGCGCGCGATCGCCGCGTTCCGCCAGCTCGCCGGCGGCACCGACCCGGTCGAGAAGGCCACCCCGGGCACCCTGCGCGGCGACTTCGCGCTGGAGACCCAGTACAACCTGGTGCACGGTTCGGACTCGCCGGAGTCGGCCGAGCGCGAGCTGAAGCTGTGGTTCCCGGACCTGTGATCCGGCTGAACCGGCATTGAACCGGCACTGACCCTCGCGGACGCCGGGCAGGGACTGCGGTCCCCGCCCGGCGTTCGTGTTTCTAGACCCGGGCACCGCCGTCGACGCGCAGGACGGCGCCGGTCACGTAGGAAGCGCGGTCGCTCAGCAGCCACGCCGCGGCTTCGGCGATTTCGGCGGGATCGGCCGCGCGGCCAAGGGGAGTGGTCTGGGCGAGCTGGTCGAGCAATCCCGGCGATGCCGCTTCCCACTGCCGGATCATCTCGGTCATCGTCGTGCCGGGCGCGATCGCGTTCACCCGGATTCCCTCCGGTCCGTAAGCGACGGCCGCCGATTCGGTCAGGCTGTTCAGCGCGCGTTTCGCGGCCCCGTAAACCGGCAGTGCGGGATTCGCGCCGAAGCTGCCGATGCTGGACGTGTTCACGATGGCCCCGCCGCCGCTGGCCCGCATCGCCTTCACCTCGGCGGCCATCGCCAGCCACGGCCCGCGCAGATTCACCTCGTACAGGCGGTCGAAATCGGCCAGCGGCACCTGGTCCAGCGGTCTTGGCGGCGTGGCGGTCGCGCCGTTGTTGAACGCGAGGTCGAGGCGTCCGTGCAGCTCCAGGACCCGGTCTATCGCGGCCTGAACGCTTGTCGGGTCGGCGAGATCGCATCGCAGATAATCCGCGACACTGCCTTCCGCGCGCACCTGTTCGGCGACCGCCTTCAGCTGCGGTTCGGTGCGCGCGGCCAGGACGACCTTCGCGCCCTCCTTGGCGAACAACCGGGCCGCCGCCGCGCCGATCCCGCGCCCGGCGCCGCTGATGAAGGCGATCTTGCCGTCGAGCAGGAGGTTCGTTCGTGTTTCGGTCATGGCTTCGATCGTTCGTCGGCGAAGCGAGGGCAACCAGGCACCGGGTGTACCTGGCTGAGCCCGGCCGGACTGCGCAGACTGGACCGGTGGACCGAACGGAACTGGCGGGTTTCCTGCGCAGCAGGCGCGAACGCATCGCACCGGCCGACGTGGGCCTTCCCGCGGGCAGGCGGCGGCGCACCCCCGGCCTGCGCCGCGAGGAAGTCGCGCGGCTGGCGTTCATCTCGGTCGAGTACTACACGCGGCTCGAACAGGCGCGCGGCCCGAACCCGTCGAACGAGGTGCTGGCCGGGCTGACCCGCGCGTTGCGGCTTTCGGACGTCGAACGCGACCACCTGCACGAACTCGCCGGCGCGCCGCGCCCCGCGCGGGGCCCGTCGCGAGAGGTCCGGCAAACCATCCTCGACCTGCTGGACCGGTTGCCGCGGACGGCCGGGATCGTGTTCTCCGCGACGTACGAGGTGCTCGCCTGGAATCCGCTCGCCGCCGCGCTGCTGGAGGATTTCTCCGCTCTGTCCCGCGAGGAGCGCAGCTTGCCGCGCCGGGTCTTCCTCGCCCACGGCCGTGGCCGCTTGTACGGCCTGGTGGAAGCCGAGGCGTTCGCTCGTGCGATGGCCAACCGGCTGCGGGTGACGGCGGCGAAGTACCCGGACGACCCCGAGGTGCGCACTCTCGTCGCGGACTTGCTCGCGGGGAGCGAGCGGTTCGCCGCGCTGTGGGCGTCGCACGACGTGGTGGCCGAATCGACCTTCAGCAAGACGTTCGAGCATCCGGTCGTCGGGACCGTGACGGTGGATTGCGACGTGCTCGGCATCTCCGACCGGGACCAGGAGGTCGTGCTGTACACCGCCGCGCCGGGTTCGCCGGGAGAGGAAGCACTGCGGTTGTTGTCGGTGCTCGGAACCCAGCGGATCGGTTAACCTCCACCGGTGACTGCTCTGCCGCTGCCTCCGCGTGATTACCTGCCGCACCTCCGTTCGCTCACCGAAGCCTTCGCCGCGGAAGCCGCGGGCGACCTCGGCAACCCGGTCCCGTACTGCGGCGACTGGACCAAGCGCGACCTCGTCACGCATCTGGGCAACGTGCACCGCTGGGCCGCCGGGATCGTCCGCACCGGCGAGCTGAGCAACCAGGAATTCGACGTTTCGCCGGGCGCCGACCTCGCGCCCTGGTACGCCGAGAGCGCGGCCGAGCTGCTGGACGCGCTCGACGCGGCCGATCCCGCCGACTCGTGCTGGGTTTTCGGCGCCGCGGAGAAGACGAAGGCGTTCTGGTTCCGCCGTCAGGTGCACGAAACCGCCGTGCATTTGGTCGACTTGTCCGGCGCACGCGGAGTAGCGACGCGGCTTGATCCGCTGATCGCCGCGGACGGCGTCCACGAGGTGCTCGGCACGATGCTGCCGCGCGTCGCTCGCTGGAAGCACGAGGTTCCGCTGGCCGCGCCGATCACCTTGCGCACCACCGACACCGGGCACTCGTGGACCGTTGTGCCCGGCGAACCGCCCGAGCTCGGCGAGGGCGAAGCGGTCGCCACGGTCGCGGCGCCCGCGCAGGATTTGCTGGTGCTGCTGTGGAATCGCACCGACGCCCAGCCCGAGATCGCTGGCGACGAGGCCGTCGCGAAGGAGTTCCTCGCCGCGCGCATGACCCCCTGAGCGGATAATCCTGCGCCATTCAGGTCCCGTTCACCGCAGGGCCTTCCGGCGGTCGCGCCGATGGATTTGGCTGACCTGAGCCATTTTCGCGATCGTGGGGTACCTGGTGAAAAGATCAAGATCTGTGCTGCTCAGCGCCCTGCTGGCGCTGTCGCTGGCCACGCCTGCGCATGCCGACCCGCTCTCCGCTCCGCTCGGCCCGCCGCCGGTCGAGAGCGCCTCCGCCTTCTCCTCGGCCCGGGAGGCCCCGGCGATCGCCGCGGCGCCCGCCGCCGACGACGGCCTCGAGACCAGCAGCGCCACCAACGCGGTGGCGCCTGGTCTGAACCTCACCCAGTTCGACCGCTTCGACCCGAAGGGCTGGATCCGCGGCGACGCGCTGAGCGTCGACCTCACCAGCAAGGTCCTGAAGCCGACTTACCTCAGCCCGGGCACCGTTTCCGCGCGCACCCCGCTGTCTCAGCAGGCCGCTCGTGCCGGTGCGGTCGCGGGCGTCAACGGCGATTTCTTCGACATCAACGCCTCGGGCGCGCCGCTCGGCGTCGGCATCGACAAGGGCGAGCTGCACAACGCGCCCGCGTCGGGCCACAACACCACCGCGGCGATCACCGCGGAGGGACGCGCGAAGCTCGCCGACATCTTCCTCGAAGCGTCGGTCACGCTGCCGGACGGCCGCGCTGTCCCCGCCACGAACTTCAACAGCCCGGTGCTCGGCAAGGACGCTCTCGGGGTCTACACGCCGCTTTGGGGCTCGTCGGCGCGCGCGACGTCGGTCGCCGGTGCGCAGAAGGTCGTCGAGGTCGAGGTCCGCGACGGCGTCGTGACGCAGGTGCGTCCGAAGCCCGCGGACGGCCCGATTCCAGCGGGCAGCACGCTGCTGCTCGGTCGGGAAGCTGGCGCGGACACGCTGTCGGCGCTGCACGTCGGTGACCGCGTGGGCGTTTCGTATGCGCCGCGGACCGACGCGGGCAAGATCGCGGTCGCGGTCGGCGGGAACAAGACACTGCTGAAGGACGGACAGCTCCAGCAACTCGACGACGTCACCCTCGCGCCGCGTACCGGCGTCGGTTTTTCCGCTGACGGCAAGCGGATGTGGCTCGTCACGGTGGACGGCCGCCAAGCCGACAGCCGCGGGATGACCGAGCTGGAAATGGCCCGGCAGTTGAAGCGGCTCGGTGCCGACGACGCGATCAACCTCGACGGCGGCGGCTCCTCGACGCTGCTCGCGCGCGGCGAGGGCGAGGCCGCGCCGCTGGTGCGCAACTCGCCGTCGGACGGCGGCGAACGCTTGGTGCCCAACGGCATCGGCTTCGCGACCGTCGCTGGCAGCGGACGGCTGACCGGCTTCGCGCCCGCCCCCGCGCAGGAGGGCGACGACTCGACCCGCGTGCTGTCCGGCCTGAGCCGCGCGCTCGTGCCGAACGGCCACGACGAGACGGGTGCTGCGGTGGCGTCCAGGCCGTTCTGGACTACGTCGAACCCGTTCCGCGGCACTGTCACGAAGAACGTTTTCACCGCGCAGCCTGACTTCCTGCACCCAGACGCGCGAGCCGACGTGACGGTCACCGCGCACCAGAACTTCGTGAACGGCCGCACGAAGCTGACCGTGCTGGGCAAGCCGGTCCGCCTCGGCGCGAGCACCAAGCAGGTCGCGCTGTCGGGTGCGGACGCGCGCGGCGAGTTCCAGGTCTACGGCTACGACGCGGACGGTTACGGCACCTGGATCGAACCGTCGGACGTGAAGCTCGAATACGACCCCGCTGTGGTGAAGATCGAACCTTCGGGCAAGGGCTTCGCAGCCACCGCGAAGACCGCGTCCGGGGCCACTGCGGTCACCGTGCACGCGGGCGGGAAGACCATGCACCTGGCGGCTTCGGTGGGCACCGAAGCCAAGGTCGCGGCGCCGCTGGCCGGTCCGGAAGGCTGGTCCGCCACGGTGTACCCGGCGGTCGTCGGCGCCGCGTTGTCATCGGCGGACGGACGAAACGGCGGCAAGGGCTTGGCGCTCGACTACCGGCTCACCGGCACCACCGCCACTCGCGCCGCGTACGTCAACGCTGCCAACCCGATCGCGGTTCCGGCCGGCACGCAGAAGATCGGCATGTGGATCAACGGCGACGGCAAGGGAGCCTGGATCCGCGCGGAACTCCGCGACGGCGCCAACACGGCGTCCATTGTGGACCTTTCGCTGAGCGTCAACTGGACCGGCTGGCGGTACGTGACCGCCGCGGTGCCCGCCGGACTGCCGGACGGGCAGCGCCTCACCCGGTTCTATGCCGTGGAAACCGCGGCGGGCAAGCAATACGAGGGCAAGCTGGTCTTCAACGACCTCACCTTCGAGGTCGCGCCGACCACGGCCGTGCCGCACGATCCGGCCGTCCCGGACCCGGCGCTCGTCGCCAACGGCACGCTCGGCGAGGGCGGCCTGAAGATCGCGGTCGTCAGCGACGCCCAGTTCACCGCCGACGCCCCGGACGGCCCGCTGGTCGCCCAAGCACGCCGGGCACTGCGCGAGGCAGTCGCCGCGAAACCGGACCTCGTGCTGATCAACGGCGACTTCGTGGACCGCGGCACCGCGCCGGATTTCGTGCTGGCCCGCAAGATCATCACTGAAGAACTGGACGGCCGCGTCCCCTGGTACTACGTCCCCGGCAACCACGAGGCCGAGGGCGGCAACGGCCTGAAGAACTTCCAGGACGCGTTCGGGGAAACGCACCGCGTGGTCGACGTCCACGGCGTGCGGCTGATCCTGATGGACTCCTCGCGCGGCTCGCTGCGCGCGGGCGGATTCGACCAGGTGCGCATGCTGCGCGAGGCGCTCGACAACGCGGCGAAGGACCGTTCCGTGCGCGGGGTGGTCGTCGCGATGCACCACCCGGTGAAAGACCCGAGCCCGACCGGCAATTCGCAGCTGGGCGACCGGAAGGAGGCCGCGCTGCTGCAAACGTGGCTGACCGGTTTCGAGGAGAAATCCGGAAAACCGGCCGCCTCGCTGGCCTCGCACGCGGGCGTATTCGGCCTGTCGCGCACGGACGGCGTGCCGTACCTCGTGAACGGCAACTCGGGCAAGACCCCGGCCGCGGCCCCCGGCGACGGCGGCTTCGTCGGCTGGACCCTCGTGCGAGCGGACCCCGCGGACCGCGGCCAGCCGGTGCGCTTCGAGACGCGCCCGAACGTCGACGCGCTGACGGTGACCGGCCCGGGCACGCTTGCGCGCGGCGGGACCGGGAAGGTGACCGCCGCGGTGACGCAGGAGGGCCGGTCGATTCCGGTGGCGTATCCGGTGAGCGCCGCTTGGGGCGGTCGCGGGGTGCACATCGGCTGCTGGCCGCCCGCGCCGTGGGACGTGGTGTCGCTCGACCCGGCCACCGGGACGGTGCGGGGCCTGCGCCCGGGGACGGCGGAGGTCTCGGTGACGGTGAACGGGGTGACCCGTTCGGTTCCGGTGACGGTGCGCTGACGCCGGCTCGGCATCGAGTTCGCGAGGCGGGCCCCTGAGGGAATCTGATTCCTTCAGGGGTCCCCTCGCGTACGCCTGGTCTCCGCGGCTCGGGAAACGGGTCGAGAATTGTCGGTCCCTCCCTCTACTGTCGTTCCTCGTGGGAGAGTCGGCATCGGAACCAGCCCTCGTGCAAGCGAAAGCGCTGGTCAAACGGTTCGGAGAATTCGAGGCAGTCCGCGGCGTCGACGTCGAGGTGCGGCCAGGGGAGGCGTTCGGCTTCCTCGGGCCCAACGGGGCCGGGAAATCGTCGACGATGCGGATGATCGCGTGCGTGTCTCCGCGCACCGACGGCGATCTGCGCGTCCTCGGCATGGACCCGGACGTCGAAGGGCCGCGGATCCGTGCGCGCCTCGGCGTGGTGCCGCAGGAGGACAACCTCGACGTGGAGCTCACCGTCCGGCAGAACCTCCACGTCTACGGCCGCTACTTCGGTCTCTCCCGCGCCCATGTCCGGCGCAAAGCGGTCGAGCTGATGGAGTTCGCGCAGTTGTCCGACCGCGCCGAGCAGCCGGTCGATTCGCTGTCCGGCGGCATGAAGCGGCGGCTCACCATCGCCCGGTCCCTGGTCAACGATCCGGAATTGCTGCTGCTCGACGAACCGACCACCGGCCTCGACCCCCAAGCGCGACATCTGTTGTGGGACCGGCTTTTCCGGCTCAAAGCGCGCGGCACCACGCTCATCGTCACCACCCATTACATGGACGAAGCAGAGCAGCTGTGCGATCGCTTGGTCGTCATGGACGGCGGGCGGATCGCCGCGGAAGGCTCGCCCGCCGGCCTGATCGCGCGGCATTCCACCCGGGAAGTCGTCGAGCTGCGGTTCGCGCCGGGAGAGCAGCAGGACGCGGCCGACCGGCTCGAGGGGCTGGCCGAACGCGTCGAAGTCCTCCCGGACCGGGTGCTGCTCTACACGATGACCGGCGAGGCCACCCTCGAGCGCGCGCACGAGCGCGGCCTGCGCCCGTTGTCGAGCCTGGTCCGGCGCAGTTCCCTGGAGGACGTCTTCCTCCGCCTCACCGGCCGGACGTTGGTGGACTGATGACCGCTCCCGCCACCGGCCGCGTCGTCGGCCGGTTCCACGGCGCCTGGCTGCGCGTCGAGGGCTACTGGACCTGGTACCGCAGGCACTGGCTCAGCACGCTCTACTCCACCGGCCTGCAACCGGTGCTCTTCCTCGCCGCGATGGGGCTCGGGTTCGGCTCGCAGGTCAAGGCCGGTCCGGCGACGGGCGGGGTGTCATACCTCGTGTACGTCGCCCCGGCGCTGCTCGTGGCGGGCGCGGCGCAGCAGGGCGTCAGCGAGTCGAGTTATCCGGTGCTCAGCGGATTCAAATGGCAGAAGGACTATCTGGCGGTCACCGCGACACCGGTGTCTCCCGGTCAGGTCCTCGGCGGGCACCAGATCTGGACCACTCTGCGGCTCGCCCTCTCCGGCACCGTCTACGCGCTCATCGCGTTGCTGTTCGGCGCCTGGGCGAACGCGGGAGCGCTGCTGGTGATCCTCGTCGGCGTCCTCACCGGCCTCGCCTGCGGATCGCTCATGGCCGCGATGGCGGCGTGGACCTTCGACGAGGGACAGCGGTTCGGGCTGGTCTTCCGCTTCATCGTCATCCCGATGACCCTGTTCTCCGGCACCTTCTTCCCGATCACCCAATTGCCGCTGTACCTGCGCTGGCTCGCCTGGATTTCCCCGCTGTGGCACGGCACCGAGCTCTCGCGCGCCGCCACGCTCGGCGGCCGTGAGCTGCTCCCGGTGCTCGGGCACCTCGCGTATCTGGCGGCGCTGGTCGCGATCGGCTGGACGATCGCGCACCGCGGCTTCTACCGACGGCTGGTGGCGTGATGACCGATCTGCGAAACGCCCCGATTCTCCCGCAGCGGCGCGGAATTCTGCTCCGCGTGCTGCCCGCGGGCATGTACAGCGGCCGCGCGACCGCGTTGATCGAACGCGCGCTCACCGTCTACGGACGGTCGTGGACGATCCTGGTGTCCGGCGCGCTCGAGCCGTTGTTCTACCTGCTCGCGTTCCAGGTCGGTTTCGGCAAGCTGGTCACCACCGTGCCGGGGCCGGACGGGCAGCCGATGAGCTACGTCGCGTTCGTCGCGCCCGCGCTGCTGGCGTCGTCGGCGATGAACGGCGCGGTTTTCGAGTGCACGTACAACCTGTTCTTCAAACTGCGCTACGCCAAGACGTACGACGCGATGCTGGCGACCCCGGTCGGTCCGCTGGACGTCGCGCTCGGCGAGATCGCGTGGGCGATGATGCGCGGCGGTCTCTATTCGGTGGCGTTCCTGGCGGTCACCGGCGTCATGGGGCTGCTGACGTCGTGGTGGGCGCTGCTGCTCCTGCCCGCCGCGCTGCTCGTGTCGTTCGCGTTCGCGGCCATCAGCATCACGCTGGTCAGTTTCCTGAAGTCGACCTCCCAGTTCGACTACATCCAGCTCGTGCTGATGCCGATGTTCCTGTTCTCCACCACGTTCTTCCCGATCACGGTCTACCCGGAGGCGCTGCAGTGGCTGGTCCGCTGCTTCCCGCTTTACCACGGGATCGAGCTGATGCGCGGGCTCTCCGCCGGCATCTTCTCCTGGAGCATGCTGGGCAACCTCGCGTACCTGCTGGTGCTCGCCGCGCTCGGGATCTGGGGCGCGACAAGGAGGATCGCGAAACTGCTGCTGACTTAACGCCTGAAGCGCGGGTTCGGTCAGCGGGCCGGGCTGGGCAGTCCGGTCTGCGCGGGCGCCACCGCGGACCGGGCGTCGACGAGACCGTGGCCGTAGAAGCCGTTGTAACCGTCGTAGCCGGAGCAGTAGGCGTCTTGGGCGCCGTCGCCGGTGAGGTCGTAGTTGTCCGGGCACGGCATCGGCGTCGCGCGGGAATCCAGCGTGCGGCGCAGTTGGGCGGCCGTCCACGTGGGATGCACCGACTTGAGCAACGCCAGGACTCCGGCGACATGCGGCGCGGCCATCGACGTCCCGCACATCGGCGCGTAGCCGCCCGGCACGGTCGAAACCACGCACCGGTCGTCGTCGCCGCCCGGGGCCGTGACATCGACCACACCGAGCCCGTACGAGCTGTAGCCCGACTTCACCCGGTCCGGGCTGACCGCCGACGCCGTCACCACGTCCCTCAGCCCGGCGGGCAGGGCCTCGCACTTCCCGGCGGCGGACGGCGAACCCGAGCGGCCCGACGGCGTGAGGTCGACCGCCTCGTTGGTCGCGGCGGCGACGTTCAGCGTGCCCTGCGAAGTCGCGTACTCCACGGCCCGCGCCAGCACCTCGTGCACCACGCCGCGGTCGTTGCCGCGCACGCAGGACAGGGACCACGGGTTCACGAACCAGCTGCTGTTGGCGATCGGCAGATGCCGCGCGGCCGACCACATGATCCCGCAGACCGCCGCCTCGGGATCGGCGTAGCCGCGGTCGTCGATCACCTTCACGGACGCGATCCGCACGCCCGGCGCGACGCCGGTGATGCCCTTGCGGTCGTCGGCCGCGGCGATGATGCCCGCGACGTGGGTGCCGTGCGCCGAGGTCGTCGGCTGCCACGCGGCCGCGCTCGGGTCCGGGACGCCGGTGAGACAGCCCGCCGAATCGTCCGGGTCGATCGCCTCGGCGAGGTCGGGGTGCTTCGGGTCGACGCCGGAGTCCAGGACGCCGACGACCACCGCGCGGCTGCCTTCGGTGACCTGGTGCGCGGCCGGGGCGCCGATCAGGTCCATGTCCCACTGCTGCGCGGACAGGTCCGCGGCGGGCACCCGCGCCGGGTCGCTGAGCGGGAGTTCGGCCCGCGCGGGCTGGGCCGCGGCGCCCGGCTGTCCGGCGGCCGCGCGGGTGGCTTGCGCGCTGAATGTCCGTTCCGGGCCGAGGCGGTCCGCGAACCCCCGATCGGCTGACGTGACGACCGCCACGGAAATCTGCGGGTAGTAGCCCACGAGCCGCCCGCAGCCCGCGCTCGTCTGCTGGCGGGCGGAAGATTCCGGGGTTCCGCGGTCGAACGCCACGACGTAGCGCACCGCCCGGCCGCCGGAGGCGCATCCGGGGCTCGCGACGGCGGCGGGGGAGACCGCGGCGCAGCCGGCGAGGACCAGGACGGAGCACACGGCCGCCCGCAGCGGCCGCGCCAGCACAGACACCGGACCTCCCACCGCGCGCGGGGCTATGCCGGGCGCCCGCGCGAGCGCCCGAGCCCGCACGCTAACCACCCCTGGCCCGGCGCGACAAGCGAAGCGCGGAAGTTCGCCCGAGTGCATGATCGCGGCACGCCCGGGCGCCTGCCGCGGGACACCGACTACACCGGGTGTCCCCCCGGGTGTGGGATACTCGCGTTGGCCGCTGCGCCGACGGGCATCCCGCCCGCGTCGTGGGCGGCCCGGAGGAGTGCCGGACCGGCACCACGCGCGTCGCCCCCGGGAGGCCGGGCCAAGGTCGATGTCGTGGCGGGTGGCCCGGGGGTCGCGAGCAGGCCGGCACCCCGCCGAGCAGACCAGGAACCGAGCGGCCGCCGACCCGGCGGACCGCACGGCTGCCAGCAGGATTCCCGCCGCTGGTCACCACCACGGCGGGCACGGAACAGAAAGGGCCCCTGCGCGGCCGCGTCACCACCGGTGCGAACCGGCTGACGCGCCCGGGGGCGGAGGAGACATATGTCGAACGCGGACACACCCGCCGATCAGACCGGCGGGAATACCGTCGCACCCACGACCAGCAGGCTGGGCGAGCTGCCGCCGCGCATCCGCGTGCACGCGCTGGCCAAGCTGCTCGGCCTGAGCAGCCGCGACCTGCTCGGCAAGCTCGCCGAGCTGGGGGAGAGCCCCCGCAGCGCCCAGTCGAGCGTGACCAAGGAGGTCGCGCACCGCGTCGCGGTCATCCTCGACGCGGAGGCCGCCGGCGAGACCGGCGACGCCGCTCCGGCCGCGGAGACCGCCGACGCCGCCGAGCAGGCCACGGCCGCGGCCGAGCCGGAGGCAGCCGGAAACGACGCCGCCGAGCAGACCGCCGCGGCCCAGGACAGCGAGCAAGCCCCGGAAGCCGCCCAGGGCGCCGCCGCGCAGACCCCCGAATCCCCGGAAGCCGCCGCGCCGCCCGCAGCCGCCGCCCCGGCGCCGGCTGCGGACACCGCGTCGGAAACCCCCGCCGAGCAGGCGTCCACGGCCGAACCGGCCCGCCCGTCCGCCGCCGACACCGCCGAACCGGAAGCCGCTCAGGAATCCGGCGAGAAGCGCACCCGCACCCGGCGCGCCCGCCGGGCCGTCGCGCCCGCGATCCCGGCCGAGCAGCAGGAAACCGAGCAGGCCACCCCGGCCCGCGGCCCGGTGCACGTGCCGGTCTTCGCCGCGCCCTCGCCGGTGTTCCTGCCGCCCGAGCCCGCGCAGCAGACGCGGAGCAAGCCCGAGCCGGTGTTCGGCGTCGGCGAGGCTCCCGCGCAGGCCGAGCGTCCGGGCCGGTCCGAGCGCGCCGCCGACACCGCCGAGGAAGAAACCCCCGACGAGACCCGCGACGAGCGGTCCGACGAGGACGGCGACGACGCGGGCGGCCGTCGCCGGCGCCGCCGCGGCCGTCGCGGCCGCGGCCGGGGCAAGGGCGGCGACGAGGCCCAGAACGAGAACGAGGACGAAACCTCCGAGGGCCAGCACGACCAGCAGGCCAAGGACGCCAAGGACGCCAAGGACAAGACCGAGAAGCCGGACGAGTCCGGCGACGCCGAGGCGGAGTCCGACGACGACGCCGAGTCCGACAGCGGCAGCAAGCGCCGCCGCCGTCGCCGCCGTCGCAAGGGCGGGGACGACGACGGGGCCGAGACCACCGGCGCCGACGACCCGCCGAACACCGTCACGCACGTCCGCCAGGCCAAGGCCGCCGAGGCCGAGCGCCCGGCGCGCGACGAGGTGCGCAGCGTCCGCGGTTCCACGCGGCTGGAGGCCAAGCGCCAGCGCCGCCGCGACGGCCGCGAGGCGGGCCGCCGCCGCGCCCCGATCCTGTCCGAGGCCGAGTTCCTCGCCCGCCGCGAGTCGGTCGACCGCACCATGGTCGTCGCCGAGAAGGGCGATTCCACGCAGATCGCCGTGCTCGAGGACGGCGTGCTGGTCGAGCACTTCGTGACGTCGTCGGGCACCGGCTCGATCGTCGGCAACGTCTACCTCGGCCGCGTCCAGAACGTGCTGCCCAGCATGGAGGCCGCGTTCATCGACATCGGCCGCGGCCGCAACGCGGTGCTCTACGCGGGCGAGGTCGACTGGGACGCCGCGGGCCTGGAAGGCAAGGCGCGCAAGATCGAGCAGGCGCTGTCCACCGGCGACAGCGTGCTGGTGCAGGTCACCAAGGACCCGGTCGGGCACAAGGGCGCCCGGCTGACCACGCAGATCTCGCTGCCCGGCCGCTTCCTCGTCTACGTCCCCGCGGGCGGGGCCACCGGCATCTCCCGCAAGCTGCCGGAGAACGAGCGGCGCAGGCTCAAGGACATCCTCAAGCGGATCGTCCCGGAGGACGCGGGCGTCATCATCCGCACCGCCTCGGAGGGCATCAGCGAGGAGGAGCTCGACCGGGACGTCCAGCGGCTCAAGGCGCAGTGGGACGTCATCAAGGAGAAGGCCTCGGCCGGGTCCGCCAAGAAGGGCGGCGCCCCGACCATGCTGTACGAGGAGCCGGACCTGCTGGTGAAGGTCGTGCGCGACCTGTTCACCGAGGACTTCGCGAAGCTGGAGGTCCAGGGCTCGACGGCGTGGGAGACCATCCACGGCTACGTGCAGCACGTCGCGCCCGACCTGACCGACCGGCTCAAGCGCTACACCGGCACCGGTGACGCCTTCGCCGAGCACCGGATCGACGAGCAGATCACGAAGGCGCTCGACCGCAAGGTCTGGCTGCCCTCGGGCGGCTACCTGGTCATCGACCGCACCGAGGCGATGACTGTGATCGACGTCAACACCGGCAAGTTCACCGGCTCGGGCGGCAACCTCGAGGAGACGGTGACCCGCAACAACCTGGAGTCGGCGGAGGAGATCGTCCGCCAGCTGCGGCTGCGGGACATCGGCGGCATCATCGTCATCGACTTCATCGACATGGTGCTCGAATCCAACCGCGAGCTGGTGCTGCGCAGGCTCACCGAATGCCTCGGCCGCGACCGCACGCGCCACCAGGTGGCCGAGGTCACGTCGCTGGGCCTGGTGCAGATGACGCGCAAGAAGATCGGCACCGGGCTGCTCGAGGCGTTCTCCACGCCGTGCGAGCACTGCAAGGGCCGCGGCGTCGTCGTGTCCACCGAACCGCAGCGCACCGGCGGCGGAGGCAACGGGAACGGCCACAACGGCGGCAACGGGCACAACGGCCACAGCCACGGCGGCGGCGACACCAAGAGCTCGCGGCGCTCCCGCGGCCGCGGCAAGGGCGAGGAGCAGCAGCACCACGAGCCCAAGCCGGAGCAGTCCGCCCCGGCCCCGACTCCGGAACAGCGCGAGTCGGTCGTGTCGGCGGTGCAGGCCATGGCCAACGCGTCCAAGGCCAAGCACGAGCACCACGCTCCGGAAGCCGCGGCGGACGCCGCCGAGGCCGTGAAACCGGCGGAGCCGGAAACGGCCGAGCAGGCCGCCGCGCCGGAAAAGACCGAAGACAAGACGGAGGCCCCGGCCCCCGTCCAGCAGCCGGAAGCGAAGCAGCCGGAGCCCGCGGCCAGCCAGGCCGCGCCGGAGGCGGAAGCCCCGAAGGAGCCCGCCGAGGCGGCCTCCGAAGAAGAACCCGAGGTCGATGTCCCGGCCCCGGCCGTGCGCAGCACCCGGCGCCGTCCGCGCCGCGCCGCTTCGCGTCCGGCAGGGCCGCCGGTGAAGGCTTCGGACCAGAGTTGATCCACCACGGGTACCCCGGGTGCAGCAGCGCCCGGGGCCTCCCGTAACCTGTAGTACGGCTCATCGCAAGCATGAGCCGCTGCGCGAGCACCTGGACCGCCCCCGGGCGGGCCGGCCGCGCCAGCCCCCTAACCCATTGTCGAGTAATGCAGGAGACTTCCGTGTCGGCGTACGCGATCGTCAAGACCGGTGGCAAGCAGTACAAGGTTGCCGTCGGCGACGTCGTCGAGGTCGAGAAGCTCGAGGGCGAGCCGGGCACCGAGCACACCTTCACCGCCGTGCTGTTCGTGGACGGTGGCGAGGTCACCACGGACGCCGACGCGTTGGCGAAGGTCTCGGTCACCGGCAAGGTCGTCGAGCAGACCAAGGGTCCGAAGATCCGGATCCACAAGTTCAAGAACAAGACCGGCTACCACAAGCGCCAGGGTCACCGGCAGAAGCTGACCCGCGTCGAGGTCACCGGCATCTCCAAGTAGTCCTCCGGATCTTCGCAACACACACTTTTCCCAGAAGGGGCTTGAGCGATGGCTCACAAGAAGGGTGCGTCCAGCTCCCGCAACGGTCGTGATTCGAACGCCCAGCGACTGGGTGTCAAGCGCTTCGGCGGCCAGGAGGTGAACGCGGGCGAGATCCTGATCCGCCAGCGGGGCACCAAGTTCCACCCCGGCGTGAACGTCGGCCGTGGCGGCGACGACACGCTGTTCGCGCTCGCCGCCGGTGCGGTCGAGTTCGGCTCGAAGCGCGGCCGCAAGACGGTCAACATCGTGCCAGTCGAGGCCTGATCTTCGGTCTCGACAGCGTCAGAACCTCCAAGCGAGGGGTGGGACCGGAATAACTCCGGCACCACCCCTCGTTTGTTTTTGTCCGGATACTTTTTTCGCACGTGAAGTGAGGCAAACCCATGGCGTCCCGGTTCGTGGACCGCGCGGTCATCCATCTGACCGCCGGGGACGGGGGAAACGGCTGTGCCTCGGTGCACCGCGAAAAGTTCAAGCCGCTCGGCGGCCCGGACGGCGGCAACGGCGGCAACGGCGGTGACGTCACCCTCGTCGTCGACGCCAACGTGCACACCCTTCTCGACTTCCACTTCCGCCCGCACGCCCGCGCCGGCAACGGCAAGATGGGCATGGGCAGCAACCGCAACGGGGCCCAGGGCGAGGGCTTGGAGATGAAGGTCCCGCCGGGCACCGTCGTGTTCACCGAGGACGGCGAGCTCGTCGCGGACCTCACCAACCCGGGCACCCGGTTCGTCGCCGCACAGGGCGGCCGAGGCGGGCTCGGCAACGCCGCGCTCGCGTCGAAGGCCCGCAAGGCGCCGGGTTTCGCGCTGCTCGGCGAGCCCGGCGAGAGCCGCAACCTCGTGCTGGAGCTGCGTTCGGTCGCCGACGTCGGCCTGCTCGGCTTCCCGTCCGCGGGCAAGTCGTCGCTGATTTCCGTGCTGTCCGCGGCCAAGCCGAAGATCGCCGACTACCCGTTCACCACGCTCGTGCCGAACCTCGGCGTCATCACCGCCGGGTCGTCGGTGTTCACGATGGCCGACGTGCCGGGCCTGATCCCGGGCGCGTCCGAGGGCCGCGGGCTCGGACTGGACTTCCTGCGCCACATCGAACGCTGCGCCGTGCTGGTGCACGTGGTCGACTGCGCGACGCTGGAGCCCGGCCGCGATCCGCTGTCCGATGTGGACGCTCTCGAGGAGGAGCTGGCCCGCTACACGCCGGGGCTCGGCGGCAAGCTCGAGGAACGTCCGCGCGTGGTGGTGCTGAACAAGATCGACATCCCGGAAGCGGCCGAGCTGGCCGAGTTCGTGCGCCCCGACCTGGAGGCGCGCGGGCTGCGCGTGTTCGAGGTGTCGACCGCGTCGCGCAAGGGCCTCAAGGAGCTGAGCTTCGCGCTGGCGGAGGTCGTCGAGGCCTACCGCGAGGCGCAGCCGGTGCTGGAGCCGGAGAAGATCGTGCTGCACCCGCTGGCGATCGATGACAGCGGGTTCACCGTCGAGCGCGATCCGGAGGAAGAAGGCGGGTTCATCGTCCGCGGCTCGCGCCCGGAGCGGTGGATCCGGCAGACGAACTTCGCCAACGACGAGGCCGTCGGCTACCTCGCGGACCGGCTCAACCGGCTCGGCGTCGAGGAAGCGCTCGCGAAGAACGGCGCGCGTCCGGGCAGCCCGGTCACCATCGGCGACATCCAGTTCGAATGGCAGCCCTCGACCCCGGGCGTCGCGGTGCATCTTTCCGGCCGCGGCACGGACGTCCGGCTGGAGCGCAACGACCGCGTCAGCGCGTCCGACCGCAAGGAAGCCCGCCGGATCCGCCGCGACGGCACCGGCGAGGACGAGGACCTGGTCGAAGAAGAGGAAACGACCCCGTCCATCGACGCCGAGCTGGACGACGTGTGGGACGACGAGGAGCAGGCGGAGCGCGACCGGTGAGCGGCACGCGCCACGAGATCGCGGAAGCCCGCCGGCTGGTCGTCAAAGTCGGTTCTTCGGCGCTGACCACCGCGGGCAGCGGGCTCGACGTGGCTCGCCTCGACGCGCTCGTCGACGCCATCGCGGACCGCGTGGCCCGCGACGCGCAGATCGTCCTCGTGTCCTCGGGCGCGATCGGCGCCGGGCTGGCGCCGTTGAAGCTGGGCAAGCGCCCGCGTGACCTGGCTACCCAGCAGGCCGCGGCGAGCGTCGGACAACTCGCGCTCGCGCACGCGTACGCGGAATCGTTCGGCCGCTACTCCCTGACGGTCGGCCAAGTGCTGCTCACTTCCGACGATGTCGTCCGCCGCTCGCACTACCGCAACGCGCAGCGCACGTTCTCCCGGTTGCTCGCGCTCGGCGCGGTGCCGGTCGTGAACGAGAACGACACCGTTGCCACGCAAGAGATCCGCTTCGGCGACAACGACCGGCTCGCCGCACTCGTGGCACACCTCGTCGGCGCCGACGCGCTGGTCCTGCTGTCCGATGTGGACGGTCTGTACGACGGCGACCCGCGCGACGGCGCGACCCGCAAGATCACCGAGGTGCGCGGCGAGTCCGATGTGGAGGGCATCGCGGTCGGAATGTCGTCCTCGGGCCTCGGCACCGGCGGCATGGTCTCGAAACTTTCCGCCGCACGCACCGCGGCCGGCGCCGGAATCCCGGTGCTGCTGGCCGCAGCCGCCGACGCCGGCGACGCGCTGCGCGAGGCGAACGTCGGCACCGCGTTCGCGCCCGCCGACACCCGCCTGTCCGCCCGCCGATTCTGGCTCGGGTACGCCGCCGACACCTCCGGCCGGCTCCGCCTGGACGACGGCGCTGTGCGGGCGATCCTGCGCCGCCGGTCGCTGCTGGCGGCCGGGATCACCGGTTTGGACGGCGATTTCGAGGCCGGTGACGTGGTCGATCTGGTGGATGCGGCGGATGTCCCGGTGGCGCGTGGTGTGGTCGGGTTCGACGCGGGGGAGTTGCCCGCGTTGATCGGGCGGTCGAGCCACGAGGTCCCGGTGGAGCACCGCCGGGAGGTCGTGCACGCGGACGACCTCGTTCCGCTGCGCCGCTAAGCCCCCGAGAGATACCGAGCCACGCGAGCCAGTTGCTCCGCGTAGTACTCCACAAAGGATTCCGACGACGGATCCTCCCCGGTGAGCGCCTCCGCGATCCGGGGCAGCGACGTCGGCGCGCTCGCCGCCGCCATCAGCATCAGCAGCAACGTCTTCGGGTCCACATCGGACGGGAAGTCGCCCGCTTCCTGCCGCGCCCGCATGTACTTGAGCTGGCCCCGCAAAAACTCGCGCTGCGACTCCGCCCCCGCCTCGCTCGGGGCGCCCTCGGCCATGTTCTCCCGCAGGAACAACCGGGCCTGGTCTTGGTCGGAGAGGCCGCTCCTGGCGAAATCCGCGACCACGTCCGCGAGCGGACGGTCCGCCGTGGTCATCGCGGAGAACCCGGCGAACGGTTCGCTCGCGACCTCCGCGTACAGGCCTTCCTTGCCGCCGAAGTAGTACGAGATCAGCTGTTTGTTCACTCCGGCGCGCTGCGCGATGTCGCTGACCCGCGCGGCCGCGTACCCCTTGCTGCCGAACTCGGCCTTGGCCGCCTCGAAAATGCGGGCCTTCGTGCGTTCGGGATCGCGCTGGCGCTCACCGGGGCGCGGCGCGCGGCGCGGGGTGGTCTCGGACACCTGCGCAGCCTAACCGACGCATTAATCATCTCTATGGTTGACACAATCATCCATCCGGATAATTATGGAGGCCGACCGAGAGGGGATGACCGTGAAGAAGATCAAGGTGGCGGTGGTGGGCGGCGGTACCGGCGGGTTGTGCCTGGCGCACGGCCTGTCGCGGGCCGGAGTCGAGGTGGCGGTGTACGAGCGCAGCCGCACCCGGACCGAGCGCTTGCAGGGCTACCGCGTGCACATCGCGCCGATGGGTTCCGCCGCGCTGCACGAATGCCTCCCGCCGAAGGCGTGGGAGCAGTTCCTGGCCACGACGGGGGTAAGCGAGGGGACGTTCGGCTTCGTCACCGAGAAGATGCGCGAGCTGGCGGCCTTCGACGCTCCGCCCAGCTCGGACGCGACCGCCGCGCACCATTCGGTCAGCCGGATTTCGATGCACCAGGTGCTGTCGTCCGGACTGGACGGAATCCTCTGGTACGACAAGGAATTCATGCGTTACGAGACCGATTCGAAGGGGGTCGGCCTGCACTTCGCGGACGGCACCACTGCCGAGGCGGACCTGGTCGTCGGCGCGGACGGCGCGAGCTCCCGGGTCCGTGCGCAATTGTTGCCGCACGCGAAGCGCGTGGACACCGGAATCCGTACCGTCATCGGCAAATTCCCGCTGACCGAAGAGTCCCGCACGCAGCTTCCGAAGCGGCTCGCGACGGCCCCGACACTCGTGCTGCCCCCGCCGGGCTGCGGAATGTTCACCGCGCCGCACGAGTTTCCGTCGGCTTCGGTCAATGACGAGACCGCGGCCGTCGACCCCGTGCTGTTCGACAACACCGCCAGTTACGTGATGTGGTCCTACGGCGCGAAGGCCGCACACTTCCCGGCCGACCTCGCCGAATTGGACGCTCCCGCGCTTCGTTCACTGATCCTGGGCCGGATCCGCGACTGGCATCCCGCGTTCGGCCGGCTGGTGCGGGATTCGCCGGACGGCACGGTGAGCATGCTGCCGATCCGCACGTCGGTGCCGGTCCGCGACTGGGAGACCGGCCCGGTCACCCTGCTCGGCGACGCCGTGCACAGCATGACCCCGTTCCGCGGCATCGGCGCGAACATCGCCCTGCGCGACGCGCAAGTGTTGTGCCGCAACCTTTCCCGCGGTGGCGATGTGACCGCTGCGGTTGCCGACTACGAGCGGCGGATGCGGAAGTACGCGTACCCGCAAGTGCGTGGTTCGCTGCGCAGCGCCGAGCAGTTCGTGACCGAGAGCCGGTTCAGCCGCGGGATGACGCGCGCGTCGATGACCGCACTGGGGGCGGGTCTTTCGCTGCGGAGGAAGCTGCGCGGCTGACCTCAGCCCGCGCCGTACCAGCGCCCGCCCGGCGGCATGGCGTATTCCTTGTACAGCAGAGCGGCCAGGGCTTGCCAGCCGGTTTCGTCCGCGGGGTACGTCTGGCCGCCTGGTGCGATCAGCACGGCCTGGCCGCTCGCGTCGGCGACCAGCGAGATCGGCACGCGGAACTCGTCGTAGTCGTGCCGCACCAGCCAGCGCCACCCGATCGTGAACCGGCGGCGCGCGGACACCGGATAACGCACGTCGACGTCGGAGACGCCGGTGCTGACGGTCGTCCACAGCGGAGTGACGCGGAGTCCGGCGAGATGCACGAGCTGAGGTTTCTTGCCCTCCGGTTCGAAACGGTAGTACGGCCGCTTGCACCACCGCTCCCAGCGCAGCCGCCGTCGTTCGCGGCGGATCGGGCCGTGCAGCCGGGACAGCGCTTCCTCCACCAGGACGAGGGCGCGGGCGTAGTCGGGATCGGTGCGGGACACGAGATTCTCCCCTCTCTCGCGCCCGAAGCTACTGAGCCGGCCGGGGACCGGTCCCGCTCTCCGTTTCGACCAGCGACCGGAGCTGGAACTTCTGGATCTTGCCGCTGGCGGTGCGGGGGAGTTCCGGAAACAGTTCCACCCGCTCCGGCCAGTACTGCTTGGCGACGCCCTTCTCGGAGAGAAAACCGCGCAGCTTCTCCAGATCCAGGTGAGTGCCGGGTTTCAGCACCAGGCAGGCGCACGCGCGTTCCTGAAGCCGCGGATCGGGGACCGCGACCACGGCGACCGCCTCGACGTCCGGGTATTCGCAAAGGACGTTCTCCACATACGCGACCGGGATGTTCTCGCCGCCGCGGATGATCACGTCCTTGGTGCGACCGGCGATGCGGAGGTAGCCGTCGGCGTCGATCGTCGCGAGGTCGCCGGTGTCGAACCAATCGCCGGTGAAACTCTCGCGGGCCAGTTCGAGCCGTTCGGCGTAACCGACGAACAGGAACGGCCCCGCGACCTGCAACCTGCCCTCGGTGCCCGGTGGCAATTCGGTCCCGTCCGCGCCGACGATCCGGATCCGCATTCCAGGCCACGGATAGCCGTCGGTGTCGATCAGCTTGTCGTCCGGATCGCCCGGGACGCCGAGCGTGACCAGCGCGTCCTCGCTCTGGCCCCAGCCGCCGAGCACGACGAGACCGGGAAGTTTCTGCCGTGCCTGCCGCACGAGCGCACGGGGGATCGGTGCGCCCATGCAGCAGAACCGTTGCAGGGAACTGAGATCGTGGGCGGCGAGATTCGGCGCGGACAGCAGGTCGTGCAGGAACGGCGTGGCGGCGGAGGTGTAGGTGATGCCGTACTCGGCGACCAGTTCCACGAACCGTGCGGCATCCCATACGTCCTGCAGCACGCAGGTCGCGCCGTTCTGCACGCCGAGCCTTGCGCCGTAAAGGAAACCGGTGAGATGCGCGAGCGTCGACGCCATGTGCAGGACGCTGTCTGAGGTGATGCCGAGCCGGCCAGGGAGCGGATTGTTCGCGGCGACGGCGGTGTTGTGCGTGTGCATCACGCCCTTGGGCTCGCCGGTGGTGCCGGAGGTGAAGATCAGCAGGGTGACGTCGTTGGGATCAGGCCGCCACGTCGGCCGCTCCCGGCGCTCTTCCCAGGGCGTCGCGGCGAACTCGTCCCAGGAGGACCCGACTACCAGCACGTGCTCCAGCTCCGGCCACTGCGGACGGAGCCGCTCCGCCATCGCCGGATAGTCGAAACCGCGGAATTCCCGCGGCACCACCAGGATTTTCGACTTCGCGAGCGCGACCATGAAGCCGACCTCGCGGTCCCGGTAGATCGGGATGAGCGGATTGCTGACCGCGCCGATCCGGCTCGCCGCGTAGTGCACGACGATCCATTCGATCCGGTTCGGCAGCTGGAACGACACGACGTCGCCGGGCCGGACGCCCAGCTCCAGCAGCCCGAGCGCGCACCGGTCGACCTCGCGCTTGAGCTGGCTGAAGGTGACGCTGCGCTGCGAATCGACGAACGCGGTCTTGTCCGGCGTGGCCGCCGCGGCGTCGTCGAGGTAGTCGGTGATGGTGCGGTTCACCCAGTACCCGGCGCGGGTGTGGGCTTCGATCGTCTCGTCGTTGAGGATCGTCGCGAACGGCATGACGGGCTCCGGGTCAGCTCATGGTGAGGCCGCCGCTGACGCTGACGGTCTGGCCGGTGACATAGGCGGCCTCGTCGGAGGCCAGGAAGGCGACCACGTTCGCGATGTCGGACGGCTGCGCGAGCCGCCGGAACGGGATGGCTTTCGTCAGTGCTTCGCGCAGCTTCGGGTTGTCTCCGCCGAGCGAGGCGAACAGTTCGGTGTCCGCCGGACCAGGGCAAACGACGTTGGCGTTGACCGTGTTGCGCGCCAGTTCCCGGGCGATCGACTTCGTGAACGCGATGATGCCGCCCTTCGCCGCCGAGTACACCGCCTCGCCCGACGAGCCGACGCGACCGGCGTCCGACGCGATGTTGACCACGGACCCGAAGCCCTGCTCGACCATCACCGGCAGCACCTCGCGGCAGGTGTTGAGGACGCCGTAGAGGTTGATCTGCACGACGCGGTCCCAATCGGCGCGATCGGACTCCACGAACGGACCCGCCTTGTCCCAGCCTGCGTTGTTGACCAGCACGTCGATCCGGCCGAACTGCGCGCGGACCTGCTCGACCGCGCCGGCGACGGACTCGGGGGAGGTGACGTCGGTCTTGACGCCGAGCCCGCCGATCGCGGCCGCGGTTTCCTTCGCGGTGGTCTCGTTGATGTCGCTGACCACGACGGTCGCGCCCTCGGCGGCCAGCTTCCCGGCGATGCCGCGGCCGATGCCCTGACCCGCGCCGGTGACGATGACGACTTTGTCTTTGAGCATGTTTTCTCCTTTAGGGGGCGTAGGCGCGGCCGAGCAGATTGCGCGCGATGACGAGCTTCGACACCTGTGCGGTGCCGTCGCCGATTTCGAGGCCGATCACGTCGCGAAGCCGCTGCCCGACGGGACTTTCGCTGGAGTACCCGAGGTGCCCGAAGGTCAGCAGGCACTGGTGGATGGTCTCGGCGGCCAGCTTCGGCGCCCAGAACTTCGCCATCGCGGCCTCGGTGCTGTGCTCGACGTCGTTGTCCTTCCGCCACAACGCCTCGTAACAGACGTGCCGGGCTCCGCGCAGGTAGGTCGCCTGCTCGGCAAGCGGGAACGCGACGCCCTGGAAGGTGCCGATCGGGCTGCCGAAGGCCTCGCGGTCGCGCGACCATTGCAACGCCTCGTCGAGCGAAACCTGCGCTGCGCCAAGGCAAGCGAGGCCGATGATCGCGCGCGAATAGTCGAAACCCTGCATCACCGAGACGAACCCTTGGCCCTCGCCGCCGACCAACGCTTCCTTCGGGACGGGCAGCCCGTCGAAGTGCAATGAAGCGCGTCCGATCGCCCGGCTGCCGAGGTCGTCGAACGCCGCCCGCGAGACATGCGCGTCGTCCAGTTCGACCCAGAACGCGCTGACGCCGCGGGCGCCGGGGCCGCCGGTGCGGGCGAGCACGAGCGCGACGTCAGCGGACATGCCCAGCGTGATCGACGTTTTCTCGCCGGTGAGCCGCCAGCCGTCGCCGTCCGGTTCGGCCTTCATCTCCAGCTTCGCGGCATCGGTGCCGTGCCCGGGTTCGGTGATGCAGAACGCGGGCACGACCTCGCCGGACGCGATCGGCGGCAGCCACGCCGCCTGCTGCTCCTCGGTCGCGTTGCGGGTGAGGATGTCGCTGACCAGCGCGCTGACGATGATCAGGTAAGCCGCGTTGAAGTCGCCGCGCGCGACCTCCTCGGCGGCCATCCCGGCGACGACCGCGCTGGCCTCCTGGCCGCCGTGCCGTTCCGGGATGCGCAGGCCGGTCAGGCCCATCGAGGCCAGGTCCGCGACGAGCTGAGGCCGCAGCTTCGCCGCCTTGTCGTCGGATTGGTAATGCGGTGCAAGGACTTTCGCCGCGAACCGGCGCAGCTCTTGCCGGTAGGCGTCCTCGTCGCCGGTGAAGGTGAAGTCCATGGTCAGTGCCAGTTCACGTGCGAGACGAAGTCCGGCTTGCGCTTCTCCGCAAACGCTTGCGCACCCTCCAGGCCCTCCGGCGAGGCAGTGAACAGGTCGAGCGCGGACATGGCCAAATTGGACAGTCCGGCCTGGTGATCGGTGTCCGCGTTGAAGGACTGCTTGAGAAACCGCAGTGCGGTCGGGCTCAGCGCGGCAGCGTCCTGGGCCCACGCCTTGGCGGTCTTGAGCAGTTCGCCCGGCGGGACGACGGCGTTGACCAGGCCCATCCGCTCGGCTTCGGCCGCGTCGTACTGGCGGCAGAAGAACCAGATCTCGCGTGCCTTCTTCTCGCCGACGACCCGTGCGAGATACGCCGAGCCGAACCCGGCGTCGAACGACCCGACCCGCGGACCGGCCTGGCCGAACCGCGCGGTCTCGCTGGCGATCGTGACGTCGCACAGGACGTGCAGCACGTGCCCGCCGCCGATCGCGACGCCGTTGACCGCGGCGATCACCGGCTTCGGGATGTCGCGGATGAGCTTGTGCAGGTTGCCGATCTCGAACATGCCGCTCTCGGTCGGGCCGTAGTCGCCGGTCTCCGCGCGCTGTTTGACGTCGCCGCCGGTGCAGAACGCCTTCTCGCCGGCTCCGGTGAGGATCACCGCCTGCACGTGCTTGTCCGCCCACGCCAAGCGGAACGCCTTGATCAGCTCGTCGACCGTCCGCCCGCGGAAGGCGTTGTAGCGCTCCGGCCGGTCGATCGTGACGACCGCGGCCGGACCGTCGATTTCGTACCGGATGTCCTCGAACTCCATCGTTCGCTCCCGTCTGTCGTCTGACCACGGTGACAAAATTTGACTGATGAGTCAAGAGTTGAACGCGTAGTCAGCCGGTAGGCTTCCAGGACAGCGGAAAACCGGGAGGAGCAGGATGGGCGCGGTGAAACCGCCGTCCGAGCGCGTTCAGCGCAAGCGGGGCAAGCGGATCCAGGAGATCCTGACGGCGGCGGCCGAGCTGTTCGGCGAACGCGGCTACGACGCGGTGAGCCTGGAGCACGTCGCCGAGCGCCTGGACGTCACGAAGGGCTCGCTGTACTACTACTTCTCCAGCAAGGACGAGCTGGGCACGGCCGCGATCGAGACGCTCGGCGACGAGTGGACGGCCCGGCTGGAGCACCTGCTCGAACGCACCGAGGGCACGCCGGAAGTCCGGCTGCGCGCGTTGATCCACGAGCACGTCACGGTCGCGGTCAACGACTATCCGGCGGCGCTGCGGCTGTTCCTGATGCCGCGCGAATGGCCGAGCGCGCAACGCGAGCGGATCAAGGAGCTCCGCCTGCGCCACGACGCGCTTTTCCGCGCGCTGATCGAAGAAGGCTTAGCGAGCGGCGAGTTCGCCGTCACCAGCGTCGACACCGTGCTGCAGTGCATGCACGCAGCGATGAGCCAGGCTCCGACGTGGTGCGGTGAACTGCCGCCCGCCGCGCGGGGGAAAGCCGTGGACGAGGTCGCCGACACGCTGATGGCGCTCGTCCACATTGGACAGCTCGGCCGCTGAGCTAGAGGCGGTTCGGGGCTTCGATGCCCAGCAACCCCAAGCCCTGCACGAGCGTGCGCGAGGTGAGCTTCGCGAGCTGCACCCGCGAAGCGCGCAGCTCGGACGTCTCCGCGGTCAGCACCGGGCACTGTTCGTAGAAGCGCGAGAAGGTGACTGCGGTGTCGTACAGGTACGTACAGAGCTTGTGCGGCGCGTACGCGGACGTCGCCGCGCTGATCGCTTCGCTGAACCGCAGCAGCGTCAGCGCGAGCGCGCGTTCCGCCGGTTCTTTGAGCAGCACTGGTGCTTCTTCGGCGGTTTCGCCTGCCTTGGCGAGGATCGACTCGATCCGTGCGTGCGCGTACTGCAGGTAGACGGACGTATTGCCGTCCTTGGCGAGCATGCGGTCCCAGTCGAACACGTAGTCGCGTTCGCGGTCGCTGGAAAGGTCGGCGTACTTCACCGCGCCGATCCCGACCGCGTGCGCGACCTCCTGCTGCTCTTCCTTGCTGAGCTGACTGCGCTCGGCAACGACTTCCGCGGCCTGCGCGACCGCTTCGTCGAGCAGGCTGGAGAGTTTGATCGTCTCGCCGGCGCGGGTGCGGATCACCTTGCCGTCCGCGCCGAGGATCGAGCCGAACCCGATGTGCTCGGCGTGCACGCCGTCGAGCCAGCCTGCCGCACGGGACACCGCGAAGACCATCGCGAAGTGCTGTGCCTGCGGGGTGCCGACGACGTACAGCAAGTCGGTCGCGCCGCGTTCGGCGGTCCAGTACCGGACGGTGGCGAGGTCGGTGGCCGCGTAGCCGTAGCCGCCGTCGCGTTTGCGGACGATCAGCGGGAGCCGGTCGCCATCGCGGTTGGTGAAGCCGTCGGGGAACACGCAGACCGCGCCGTCGCTGATCTCGGTGAGCCCGTCGGCTTCGAGCTCGTCGACGACCTCGCCCAGGTACGGGTTGTAGAAGCTTTCGCCGTAGATGTCGTCGTCGGTGAGCGTGATGCCGAGCCTGCGGTAGGCGGCGTTGAAGTGCCGTGTCGACTCGTCGACCAGCTCCTGCCAGAAGGCGAGCGTTTCCGGGTCGCCGCTCTGGAGTTTCACCACCCGCTCGCGGGAGCGGTTCGCGAAGGCCGCGTCGGCGTCGAACTTCCGGCGCGCGGCCTGGTAGAACGCGTTGAGGTCGCTGCGGTCGCCGGACGGTTCGTCGAGGTGGTGCTCGATGAGCATGCCGAAGGGCGTGCCCCAGTCGCCGAGGTGGTTGTGCGGCAGCACTTCGTGCCCGGCGAAGCGCAGCAGCCTGGTGATCGCGTCGCCGATCACCGTGGAGCGCACGTGCCCGACGTGCATTTCCTTGGCGACGTTGGGACTGCTGTAGTCGAGCGCGACCCGGCGCGGCTGTTCGGCTTCCGCCACGCCGAGCCGGTCGTCCTTCGCCTGCTCGGCGACGCGCTGCTCGAGCCATTCGCGGCGCAGCACGAAGTTCAGGAATCCGGGCCCGGCGATCTCGGGCCGGTCGGCGACGCCGTCCAGTTCCAGGTTCTCGACGATCCCGGCGGCGACCTCGCGCGGCGGCTTGCCGAGCCGTTTGCCGAGGCTCATCGCCAGGTTGCACTGGTAGTCGACACCGTCGCGAGTGGACACCGCGATGAGCGCCGCGGACGGGTCGAGATCGACGTCGAAGGCGCGGCGGAGAGCGGCCACCACGCGTCGGGCCAGTTCCTCACTAACCTCGGGCTTGCGCACGGTGTCCCTCCTTCGCGTAGTCGATCGGCAAAGCCTACCGACCGCGCGCGAACGGGTTTACCTCAGTTCGCTGCCCTTCGTTTCGGGCATCCGGAAGATCACGAAGAACGCGATCGCCGCCCCGGCGGCTACGTACCAGAAGAACGCGGTGGCAGCGCCCGCCGCGGACAACGCGCTGAGCACGAGCGGCGCGGTCCCGCCGAACACGGCGACGGTCAGGTTGTACCAAGCGCCGATGCCGAGCCCGCGGAGTTCGGTGGGGAAGAGCTCGCTCATGATCGCCGGGGCGAGCGAGGTCATCGCGGTGTAGAGCGCGAGGCCGACGCAGAACACGATGAGCAGATTCCCGAACCCGGGCCGCACGAGGTAGGAGAGCGGGACGATGACGAGTGCCGTCGCCCCGGACCAGACCAGCAGCTGAGGCCGCCGCCCGACCCGGTCCGCGAGGGCGCCCATCGGGTACTGGAGGACGACGAACAGCGCGGTCGCGATGGAAAGCGCGAGGAAGGTGTCGACGTCGTCCGCGCCGCGCCCCTTGACGGCGAAGGACGTGAGGGCGCTGAAGAAGGTGTAGTAGCACAGCGTCGAGAGCATCGAGAACCCGATGAGCTGCCCGACCGCCCGCGGATGCTGGGTGATCGTGGTGAGCAGCGGCCGCTGAACCTGCCGCGCGGTCTCCTTTTTCTCGTGGTATAGCTCGGTTTCCGCGAGACTGCGGCGCAGCCACAGCCCGACCAGCCCGAGCACCCCGCCGAGCAGGAACGGAATCCGCCAGCCGAACGAGCTGAGATGCGCCTTGTCCATCGTGCGGGCGAGCACGAACCCGAGCACCGTCGCGATGAGGACCGCGGACCCGGTGGAGATGTAGAAGAAGGACGAGTAGCGCCCCCGCCGCTCCTTGGGCGCGACCTCGCCGAGGTACGCGGAAGCGTTGGAAACCTCGCCGCCGAGCGAAAGCCCCTGCGCGATCCGCGCGAGCAGCAGGAGAATCGGAGCGAGCCACCCGACCTGCGCGAACGTGGGAAGCAGCCCGATCGCGACCGACCCGCCCGCCATCAGCGAAATGGTGAGAATCATGGCGGGCTTGCGCCCGTGCACGTCGGCGAACCGCCCGAGCAGCACGCCGCCGAGCGGCCGGAAGAAGAACGCGAGCGCGTAGGTCGCGAACGTGTTGATCAGGGCGAGCGTTTCGTTGCCAGGAGGGAAGAACGCGCCGGCGAAGTAGATGCTGAAGGTCGCGTAGATCGTCCAGTCGAACCACTCGAGCGCATTGCCCGCGCTGGCAGCGAACAACTTCCGCACCGGCAACCGATGCCGGGCGATGCCTTCGGTCGCAGAACCGGCCATCGGGCAACCTCCACACGTCCGCACGGGTGGAACGGGACTTTGCCAGAAATGCCCGGAGATCGGTAGATCCCGGCAAAGGATGGCAGTTGGTGCTTGTCCCACTGCGGTCCGTGACGCGGGATTGCCTTTGCCGCAGGCGATGCTGCTGGGATGCGAGTGGCTCGTCGGTCGCCGTGCGAGCAGACGGAACGTCGGCGGCCTCGCGCCCGGTCCCCGCTCGGCGCACCTGGCAGCCAGCCGTCGCCTCCGGCCGCCGAAGCCGATCGCGCCTAGCCGATCGCGCCTAGCCGATCGTGCCTAGCCGATCGTGCCTAGCCGCCTAGCCGCCGAAGCCGATCGTGCCGCCGAGCCGATCGCGCCTAGCCTCCAAGCCGCCGAGCCGATCCCGCACGACGGCCCAGGCATGAAGGCGCCCACCAGCCGCCGACCCCGGCCACCCATGCCGTCCCGCCCAGCCACCCAGGCCCAGCTCGCCTCAAGCAGTAGTGGCCAGCGCGAACGGCAGCACCCCCTCCGCCCCGGCCCGGCGCAGCAGCCGTGCCGCCAGTGTCATCGTCCAGCCGGTGTCGATCAGGTCGTCCACCAGCAGCACGGGTCCGCGCGTCTGCGCGACGCTCGCCGCCACGTCCTCCGGCAGGCTCAGCCTCCGCCACAGATCGGCCAGCCGCTGCGCGCTGTTCGCCTGCCGCGGCGGCGGTCCGGCCGACGCCAGCTCTCCCAGGTAGTCCAGCCTGCCGATCGCCGACAGCCGCAGTGCGAGGCTGTCCACCAGTTGCGGCCGCGTCGCCGACGGGATCGCCACCACCGCCACCGGACGTTGCGCCCACTGCCATCCCGCGAGCACCTTCACGCACGCGTCGAAAACCGAGTCGGGGACCTCGGCGTCCGGCGCGCCCGGGCCGAGCAGTTCGCGCAGCCTGCCGCCCCAGCCGACGTCCGTGAGCCGGCCGAGCACCTGTCCCGGCTCGGCCTGCTCCTCCGTCTTGATCCGTCCCGACAGCGGCACGTCGAGCCCTTTCATCCCGCTCGGCCACTGTTTCCGCGGCGCCACCTCGACCCCGGGCCGGTCCAGCCGTTCCCGCGTGGCGCCCGCGATCTCGTCGGACACCGCCGTGCTCCAGTGCTCCCCGGTGCAGTTGTCGCACCGGCCGCACGGCGCTGCCTCCGGATCGTCGAGCTGCCGCCGCAGATACTCCATCCGGCACCCGCCAGTGCGGATGTACCCGAGCATCGCCTCCTGCTCCGCCGCCCGCGCGACACCGACGCGTTCGTACCGTTCCCGGTCGTACTCCCACGGCTGGCCGGTGCTCTCCCAGCCGCCGCGCACCCGGCGCACCGCACCGTCCACATCGAGCACTTTCAGCACCATCTCCAGCCGAGACCGGGAAAGCTCGACCGACGGCTCCAGTGCGGCTGTCGAAAGTGGACGGTCGGCGTACGCGAGCGCGTTGAGCACCTGCGTGACGCGCAGTTCGTCCGGGAACGCCAGCGACCCGAAGTACGCCCAGATCGCCTTGTCCTCCCGTCCGGGCAGCAGCACCACCTCGGCCCGTTCGACGCCACGGCCGGCGCGGCCGACCTGCTGGTAGTAGGCGATCGGCGACGACGGCGCGCCGAGGTGCACCACGAACCCGAGGTCCGGCTTGTCGAAGCCCATCCCGAGCGCGGACGTCGCCACCAGCGCCTTGACCCGGTTCTCCAGCAGGTCGTCCTCCGCGGCCTGGCGGTCGGCCGGATCGGTCTTCCCGGTGTAGGCGGCCACCGGATAACCGCGATCGGACAGCAGCGCGGTGACGTCGTGCGCGGCGGCGACGGTGAGGGTGTAGATGATGCCCGACCCCGGCAGCTCCGCCAGGTGTTCGGCGAGCCACGCCAGCCGCGCTTCGTCGCTGGGCAGTTCGGCCATGGCCAGCCGCAGGCTTTCCCGGTCGAGCGGACCGCGCAGGACGAGCGTGTCCGTCTCGCCGCCGATGCCGAGCTGCTCGGCGACGTCCGTGGCCACCCGGTCGTTCGCGGTCGCGGTGGTGGCCAGCACCGGCACGCCTTCCGGCAGATCGCCCAGCAGCGTGCGCAGCCGCCGGTAGTCCGGCCGGAAATCGTGGCCCCAGTCGGAAATGCAGTGCGCCTCGTCCACCACCAGCAGGCCGGCGCTGGCGGTGAGCTTCGGCAGCACGCTGTCGCGGAAGTCCGGGTTGTTGAGCCGTTCCGGACTGACCAGCAGCACGTCCACCTCGCCCGCGGCCACCGACGCCTGGACCTGGTCCCACTCCTGCGCGTTCGCCGAGTTGATGGTGGCCGCGTGGATCCCCGCCCTGGCGGCGGCGGAGATCTGGTTGCGCATCAGGGCGAGCAGCGGCGACACGATCACCGTCGGCCCCGCTCCCTGTTCCCGCAGCAGCGCGGTGGCGAGGAAGTACACGGCCGACTTCCCCCAGCCGGTGCGCTGCACGACGAGCGCGCGCCGGTGGTGCGCGACCAGCGCCTCGATGGCGGTCCACTGGTCCTCTCGGAGGGCGGCGCTGTCCCCGGCGAGCGCCCGGAGCAGGGCTTCCGCGCGGGTCCGGAGGTCTGGGGTGGTGTCGGTGATGTCCACGTCCCCCGGTCTACCCCATGCCCCCGACAATCCGGGAGCCGCCCGGACCGCGACGGACAGTTTCCACCTGAGAACGCACAGTTATGTGACTCATGTCACAACAGTAACCTAGGTCGCAGTCGCGACGGGAAGCCCTCGCGTGCCCGCGCGTATAGGCTCACCGGCTATGTCACCACGCCGGATCGGGGTCATGGGCGGCACCTTCGACCCCGTGCACCACGGCCACCTCGTCGCGGCCAGCGAGGTCCAGTCGCGGTTCGCGCTCGACGAGGTCATCTTCGTGCCGACCGGGCAGCCGTGGCAGAAGTCCGGCCGCCGCGTCACGCGCGCCGAGGACCGCTACCTGATGACGGTCATCGCCACCGCGTCCAACCCGGTCTTCTCGGTGAGCCGGGTCGACATCGACCGCGGCGGCCAGACCTACACCGTCGACACGCTGCGGGACCTGCACGAGGAGTACCCGGACGACGAGCTGTTCTTCATCACCGGGGCCGACGCCCTAGAGCAGATCCTCACCTGGCACAAGGCCGGCGAGCTGTTCGACTTCGCGCATTTCATCGGCGTCACCCGGCCGGGCTACCGGCTCAATTCGCACCATCTGCCGAGCGGCAAGGTGAGCCTGGTCGAGGTCACCGCCATGGCCATTTCGTCCACCGGATGCCGCGAACGCGTCGAACGCGGCGAGCCGGTCTGGTACCTCGTGCCCGACGGCGTTGTGCGCTACATCGCCAAGAAGGACCTCTACCGCAAGGACGCCGATGCCTGACCGGGTACCCTCGTCCGGGCGTACCCGAAATCTTGAAGGAGCACTGTGGCAGCGACGTCCGAGGCACGGGACCTGGCGGTGGCGGCCGCGCACGCGGCGGCGGACAAGCTGGCCAGCGACGTGGTCGTGCTGGACGTGTCCGAGCAGCTCGTGATCACCGACGCGTTCGTGATCGCGTCCGCGGCCAACGAGCGGCAGGTCGGCGCGATCGTCGACAACGTGGAGGAGAAGCTCCGCCTGGAGGGGCACAAACCGGTGCGGCGCGAAGGCGCGCGCGAGGGCCGGTGGGTGCTGCTCGACTACGTCGACGTCGTCGTGCACGTCCAGCACGCGGACGAGCGCTCGTTCTACGGCCTCGAGCGGCTGTGGAAGGACTGCCCGCGGATCGAGGTCGAAGGGCTGGCGACGGTCCCCGCCAACGACAGCGACGACGCGGACGGCCCGGAGGCGTGAGCCCGCGGCGGCTGCTGCTCTGGCGGCACGGCGAGACGGACTACAACGCCGCCGGCCGCATGCAGGGACACCTCGATTCGGCGCTGACCCCGGTCGGCTGGAACCAGGCGCGCTTCGCCGTGCCCGCGCTCGCGCGGTTCGCGCCGGAGCTGGTGATCGCGTCCGATCTGCGCCGCGCCACTGACACGGCGACGGTGCTCACCGAGGCGATCGGCGTGCCGCTGCAGATCGACAAGCGGCTGCGCGAGACGCATCTGGGCGAGTGGCAGGGCCTGACCGGGGCCGAGGTCGACGAGGGTTATCCCGGCGATCGCGAGCTGTGGCGCGGCGACGCCGCGTGGGCCCCGCCGGGCGGCGAGTCCCGCGTCGAGGTCGCCGAACGCGCGGCCGAGGTGGTCGACGACCTGATGCAGCCGAACTCCGGAGCCGGGGAATCGGTGCTGCTCGCCTCGCACGGCGGCCTGATCCTCGCGCTGACGGCGAAGCTGCTCGGCCTTCCGGTCGAGGTCTGGCCGTCGCTGGGCGGGATCATGAACTGCCACTGGGTCGACCTCGGCCACCGCGAGGGGAAGTGGCGGTTGCACGCGTACAACGCGGGCATCACCGGCTGACCCGAATGAGCCCCCAGTTGCTCGTCTTCGGCGATTCACTCTGTTTCCACGGCCCCGAGGGCCCTTGCGCGGCCGACGATCCGCGCCTGTGGCCCAACGTCGCGGCGAACGCGCTGTCCGGACAAGCCGACCTCGTCGCAGGTATCGGCTGGACCGCACGCGACCTGTGGTGGTCTCTCACTGGCGACCCGCGCGTGTGGGCGGATCTGCGGCGCGTCGACGCTGTCGTGCTCGCTGTCGGCCACATGGACACGCTGCCGTCACCGTTGCCGACTTATCTGCGTCAGGGCCTTCGCTATCTTCGCCCTGACGGCGTGCGTCGCGTTGTACGCGGCGCCTATCTCGCTGCGCAGCCACGGTTGTCTGTCGTGATGCGCGGACGTCCTCGCGTGCTTCCTGCGCGGCTGACCGTGAGCTATCTGGACCAGTCCGTCGAAGCGTTGCGCGCGTTGCGGCCTGAGTTGCCTGTGTTCGGGATGCTGCCTTCGGTGCACCGCGCTGATGCGTACGGACGCGTACACACGGGACGCGCCGAAGCGGCCGCTGCAATCGCTTCGTGGGCCGCGCGACGCGAAGTGCCGTTGCTCGACACGCCCGGCGTGGTTGGCGAACATGTCTTGAGCGGCGCGGGAAATCCCGACGGCATGCACTGGGGATGGGCCGGACACGAAGCCGTCGGCACCGCGATGGCGAAACTCGTTGCCCCGCACCTCGGCTCCGGCCACGTAGGCTGACGACGTGTCGGTCGCCGTGGTCACGGACTCCACCGCGCACCTGCCCGAAGGCTTCGCCGAGCGGCACTCGGTGCGGGTGGTGCCCTTGCACG
This sequence comes from Amycolatopsis sp. FU40, assembly GCF_021903635.1. NCBI lineage: Bacteria > Bacillati > Actinomycetota > Actinomycetes > Pseudonocardiales > Pseudonocardiaceae > Amycolatopsis > Amycolatopsis sp. FU40. Next base: position 4,611,148 of record NZ_CP091381.1, on the reverse strand, counting down.
TCCTCGTGGAAGGGGCGTGCTCGCTCGACGGCATCGAGATGGGTCCCGCCGCGCTCGCGGAAGCGCTGGGGGAGCGCAAGATCGTCACGACTTCCCGGCCGACTCCCGCCGAGTTCGCCACCGAATTCCGGGCCGCGCTCGACGCGGGCGCGGACGCGGTCGTGTCAGTGCACCTGTCGAGAGAGCTGTCCGGCACCTGGGAAGCCGCCGTTCTGGCAGCGGAAGAAGTCGGCTCGGACCGGGTCCGCGTCGTCGATTCCCGCACCACAGCGATGGGTTTGGGCTTCGCCGCCCTGCACGCCGCGGACGCCGCCGCTTCCGGGGCCAGCCCAGCGGAAGTCGAAGAGGCCGCGACGAAAGCGGCCGAACGGTCGTCGACGTTGTTCGTGGTCGAGACGTTGGAACACCTGCGCCGCGGCGGCCGGATCGGCTCGGCCGCGGCATTGTTCGGCACCGCGCTGGCGGTTAAACCGGTGCTGCACATGTCCGACGGCCGGATTCTGCCGCTGGAGAAAGTGCGCACGATGAACCGCGCGATCGGGCGGTTGGTCGAGTTGTCCGTACAGGCGGCGGGCACCGGGCCGGTCGAACTGGCGGTGCATCATCTCGCGTCGCCGGAGCGAGCCGTCGAACTGGCGAACCGGCTCGAAGAAGCGATCCCGGGGTGCGCCGGGGGATGCGTGGTGTCGGAGATCGGCGCGGTCATCGGTGCGCACACCGGGCCTGGCGTGCTCGGCGTGGTCGTGCAGCGCGCCTAACCGGATTCCGGGTTGCCGAATCGCGCGAGCAGGTGCCAGACGCGCTTGAGGTCTTGTTCGTCGTGGCCAGCGGCTTTTCCGAGTATCCGCGGGTCGAGGTGCCCTTCCCCGGCGAGTTCGGCGCCGAGCGCGGCGAACTCCGGCCCGCGGTAATCAGGGTGCCGGAGCCGCCCGGATGCGCGGAACCTCTTGGGCGGCAAGGATTCGAGTGCCCTCGGCGAGAATTTCGTCGAGGTAGCCGTTGCCGCGATGCTCGGGCAGGACGGCCAGGTAGCCGATGACGGGGTGGTAATCGTTGCGCGCCGGCGTGACGAACCCGACCGGCGTGCCGTCGGGCAGCGCGGCGACCCGCCACCAGTCCCGCAGGCTGCGGTCGTGCGCCAATTCGTCCTCGTAATGCCGGATCGCCGCTTCGCGAGCGGACATTCGGGCGAGATCGTCGCGGCTGTGGGCGTCGAGCGTTCCGTCCAAGACTCGGGTCATCAAGTCGAGGACCTCGTCTTCGCCGCGGATCTTCCGGAAGACCAGCCGTTTTTGCGGCGGGGCGACCGGAGTCCCTTGCCGCCGCTCGAAACGCAGCCGCTCGGCGAGCAGGCGAGCCCCAGTCTGTTCGAACGCCGTCATCCGGTCCTCGACAACGCTTCGGGTCTCGGCTTTTTCGCGCCAGTCAGGTGTTTGAGGCAAGATCTCCGCCATCGCGGTCCGGAGCAGCCGAGCGCCGACGGTCACCTCCTCAAGATCGAAGAAGTCCAGCAGAAACGTTCGTCGGCGCGGCCCCACCACGCTGCCCTGGCGACGAGCTCGCCGCCGCGGAGCGCGACCCACGTCCACTCCGGCCGGTGGCGAGTTCGTGGTCGAGGGTGCGGGCGAGTCGGCAGAAGAGATCGAGTTCTTCTTGCCCGGAGATCGGGCGCAAGGTCAGGCCGTTGTGGTCCACAGCTGCGGCAAGCTCCCGTTCGACAGCTGGCTGCCAGGTCTGGCGGATGAGGTCGGCGGATGCGAAGGCCTTTCGATCACCGGTGCCGCAGGCCGAACCCGCCAGTATGACCGCGTGCCCCGACAAGCTCCGGCGCGTGACCTGCGCTGACCGGCGAGTTGTCCCCAAGGGGCGGGTTGTCCACAGATCGCGCGGAACCCTCTCGCCGCCGGACCGGCCGACGCCTAGCGTCGATCGTGTGTTCGAGCACTCCGCCCGAGACCAGGGCACTCCCGTCAACGTCAGGCTCACCTGGCTGGCCGACCAGCTGGCCGCCGTTCCGCACCTCGCCGGACCCGGCAGCGGGCCGGCACGCCGCTGGCTGCCTCTCGGTCGCGCGGGCCGGTCAGCGCGCAGCCGGGGGAGTGCGGCGGCAACGGCAGGCAGCCAGCCGCCCACGGGCACGGAGTGGGAACCGAACTCTCGCCCGTCTGCGGGCGCTGACGGCGCAATGCCGCACTCCCGCACCGCGGGTTCGAAAGCTGGGCTGTCTGCTGACAGTTCACCACTACTGGGCGGCCCGTCGGCGGACGGTGCGCCGCTCGTGCGGCCACCGGGCCGCAAAGCCCGCCTGTCCGCACTCGCCGACAGCCCAACCCCTCCGGAAAGCCCATTGCCAGGCGGCAAACTGGTCCGCAGCTGGCTGCCGGAACACACCGAACATCGCCTGGCCCGTCGCTGGCTCCCCGGCTCAACCGGTCTGCCGGGCTTCCTGGGCCGCCGGGGAATGATCTTCGCCCTGGCTTTGCTGGCAGCCGCTGCCGTCATCGCCGGAGGCTTGGCCATCTTCGGTCGCTCACCCGCGGCCGAAGTCGCCCCGCCGCTCCCGGCGGCGCGTGCGCAAGTGCCGCACGCGTCGAAAACCAACGAGAACCTGGTAATCAGCGTAGTCGGCCACGTGCGCTCGCCGGGGCTGGTTACCGTGCCGGCGGGTTCCCGCGTCGCCGACGCACTCCGCGCAGCGGGCGGTGCCAACCCAGGCGTCGACCTGACCGCACTGAACCTCGCCCGCAAACTCACCGACGGGGAGCAGGTGGCGGTCGGCGTCCCGGCTGCGCAAGCAGCGCCGGCGGGCTCAGGAGCCGCAGCCAGCAAAGTCGACCTGAACTCCGCGACCGCCGAACAACTCGACAGCCTCCCCGGCGTCGGTGAAGTCACCGCCCGGCGGATCACCGACTGGCGCACCCAGCACGGCGGATTCTCGAGCGTGGAACAACTCCGCGACGTCGACGGCATTGGCCAGAGCAAGTTCGAGAAGCTCCGCGAGCAGGTGACCGTCGGATGAAGCTGGAAATCGAGGAAGAGGCGCGGCGCGATCACGATTTCCGTCTCGTTCCCGCTGCCGTCGCCGGATGGGCGGCCACGCTCGCCGGACTGCAACTCGGCTGGTGGGTCGCAACAGTGATCGGTGCCGTAGCGGTGGTCGGCGCTGCAGTGCTCCTAGCGCGCGGTCGTGCCAGATACGTCGGAGCCGGGGGAGCGCTGCTGCTGGTCGGGCTCATTGCTGCCGTGCCAACCGCGCTGCGCATTCACGACGCAGCGTCCGACCCGTTGGGGGCCGCTGCCGCACGTGGCGTCACCGCGACGCTGCGGGTCGAGATCAGCGAGCGGCCGCGGCCGATTCACCAAGCTGGCTATGCGGACCAGCAAGCAGGAACCAGGTCGGTGGCGATCCCCGCCCGGGTCGCAACGGCCACAGTGGACGGTCAGCCAGTCGAATCGACCGGCCGGGCCCTGTTGCTGGCACCAGTCGCGGAATGGGGCGGCTTGCTGCCCGGCCAGGAGGTAACGGCGTCCGGTCGCCTCCTGCCCGCACGCGGCGGCGAGCTAACCGCGGCAGTCCTCTCCGTTCGTGCCGCGCCAGTCGGCGTCGGGCCAGCACCGTGGTGGCAGCAAGCCGCTGCGGCCCTGCGGAACAGCTTGCATTCGCTGTGCGCGATCCTGCCGGAAGAACCAGCGGGCCTTCTGCCCGGACTGGTGCTAGGCGACACGAGCGCGCTGCCGCAACGGGTCGAGGGGGAGTTCAAGGCCTCCGGGCTCACCCACTTGATGGCCGTGAGCGGCGGGAACCTTGTGATCATCGGTGGAGCCGTCCTGCTGCTGTGCCGATTGGTCCGAGCAGGTCCGAGGTTGTCCGCCGCAGCGGCTGGCACCTGCTTGGCGGGATTCCTCGTCCTGGTGGGCCCTGAACCGAGCGTGGTGCGGGCAGGCGTCATGGGCGGCATCGGCCTGCTCGCGCTGGCACTGGGACGACGTGGTTCAGCGTTGCCCGCATTGGCCTTCGCGGTGTGCGCACTGGTGGCGTGGGATCCGACGATGGCGGGTAATTTCGGCTTCGCATTGTCGGTGCTCGCCACGGCGGGGCTGGTGCTGCTCGCGCCGCGCTGGGCGGATTCGTTGGTGCGAAGGGGAGTTCCAGCCGGTTACGCCGAAGGGCTCGCTGTTCCGCTAGCCGCGTTCGTGGTCACCGCGCCCATCATCGCCGGTATGGCAGGCACGGTCAGCCTGGTCTCCGTCGTGACCAATGTCCTTGCGGCGCCAGTAGTTGCGCCGGTGACTGTGCTGGGAGTGCTGGCAACAGTCGTCGGACCGTGGTGGCCAGGTGCGGGTCAGGTGCTGATCCACGCAGCAGATCCGGAAGCCCGATGGCTGATCACCGTCGCCCGGCATGGGGCGAGAGCGCCGGGCGCGACGCTGTCCTGGCCTGGCGGCTGGTGGGGCGGACTGTGCGCGGCGGCTTTGCTGGTCGCAGTCGTGGTGGCGGCGCGGTTTCGTCGGATCCGGCTGCTGGTGGCGATCGGACTGGTCGTCGTGCTGTTGACGGTCGTGCCTGCCAAAGTCTTGGCACCTGGCTGGCCGCCGGACGGCTGGGCGATGGTGGAATGCGATGTCGGACAAGGAGATGCGGTCGTCCTGGCCACCGCCGAGCCTGGCCGCGCCGTGGTCGTCGACACCGGGCCGGAACCAGGGCCGGTCGACGAATGCCTGCGAAGGCTGGGCGTCGAGCGGGTGCCGTTGCTCGTGCTGAGTCACCTGCACGCGGATCACATCGGCGGTCTCGCCTCGGTATTCGACGGTCGGGCAGTCGGTGCGATCGCGGTTGGACCAGGGCGTGCTCCGGCGTGGGCGTGGCAGTCGGTTTCCGGCGAAGCGCGGCGTCGTGGCGTGCCGCTGGCGCAGTTGAGCGATGGGCAGCGGCTGGAATGGCCGGGGCTGTCGCTGGAGGTGCTCGGTCCGCGCTACGCCACCACGCGTGCACCGGCGTTGCAGGACGGCACGATGATCAACAACAGTTCGGTCGTCCTGCGCGCCGAAACAGCGGCTGGCCGGGTCTTGCTGACCGGAGACGTCGAACTGGCCGCACAGGCGGATCTGCTCGCCGAGGGCGTCGACCTGCGAGCGGACGTCCTGAAGGTGCCGCATCACGGCTCGCGGTATTCGCTGCCGCAGTTCCTCGCGGCGGTGCGGCCGCGCACGGCGCTGATCAGTGTCGGCGCGGGCAACGGATACGGCCATCCGAGCAAGTCCACAGTGGACGTTCTCGGCACGATGGGAGTGCTGGTCACCCGGACCGATGTGGACGGTGACACCGCCGTCCTGCCGGAAGGAAGCGGCCCGGCGGTTGTGCGCCGGGGCGAGCCGCGGGGTCCCCCGCGGTAGTGCGGAGGACCCCGGGCCGGTGCGTCAGTAGCCGAGCGCCTTGGCGACGGCTTCGGCGGACGGCGGCACGGTGGCCTTCGGGCCGATGTGGTTCTCGACCGCGTCGAGGGTCTTGAGGCCGTCGCCGGTGATGAGGAGGACGGTTTCGGCGTCCGGGTCGAGCTTGCCGGTTTCGACGAGCTTCTTCGCGGTCGCCACGGTGACGCCGCCCGCGGTTTCGGTGAAGATGCCTTCGGTGCGCGCGAGCAGCCGGATGCCTTCGACGACCTCTTCGTCGGTGACGTCCTCGATCGCGCCGCCGGTGCGGTTGACCACGTCGAGCACGTACGGGCCGTCGGCCGGGTTGCCGATCGCGAGCGAGCGGGCGATCGTGTCCGGCTTGACCGGCTGGACGACGTCGTGGCCGTTGCGGTACGCGGTGGAGACCGGCGAGCAGCCGGTGGCCTGTGCGCCGAAGACCTTGTACGGGCTGGCGTCCACGAGACCGAGCTGGCCCAGTTCGCGGAAACCCTTGTCCACCTTGGTGAGCTGGGAACCGGAGGCGATCGGCACGACGATCTGCTCGGGGATGCGCCAGCCGAGCTGCTCGGCGACCTCGTAGGCGAGCGTCTTCGAGCCCTCGGAGTAGTACGGGCGGACGTTGACGTTCACGAACGCCCACTTCGGGTGCTCGGCGGCCAGTTCGGTGGCGAGCCGGTTCACGTCGTCGTAGTTGCCGTCGACGGCGATCAGGTCGCCGTCGTAGACGGCGGTGGTGAGGATCTTCGCGCGTTCGAGGCTCTTCGGGATCAGCACGACCGACCGCCAGCCGGCGCGGGCCGCCGCGGCGGCGGTCGCGTTGGCCAGGTTGCCGGTCGACGGACACGCGAGGACCTCGAAACCGAACTCGCGGGCGGCGGCGAGCGCGACGGCGACCACGCGGTCCTTGAACGAGTGCGTCGGGTTGCCGGTGTCGTCCTTGACCCACACGCGCTTGAGGCCGAGTTCCTTCGCGAGCCGGTCGGCGCGGACGAGCCTGGTACAGCCGGGTTCGGTGTTCGGAGTCTCCTCGACGGTCGAGGGGACGGGAAGGAGCTTCTTGTAACGCCAGATGTTGCGCGGGCCCGCCTCGATGTCCTCGCGGCGGACGCGGCCGAAGTCGTAGGCGACCTCGAGCGGCGAGAAGTCTTCGACGGAGACGAATTCCGGAGCGAGCGGCTGCCGGTGCCCTTCTTCCTTCGACACCAGTTCGACGGCCGGACCGAGGTCGATCGTCTTGTTGGCGGAGGTGGCGCTGAGGGCTGCAGTCATCGCGAGGTTCCTTTCCTCATCTGCCCCGCCGAAGCGGGCCGGAATTGGCACCGTGGTCGTCAGCTACCCCGCGATCGCGGGATGACAGGCTGTACGCCGGTTGCCGGGGCTTCGTCGGGCCGTTCCCTCTGCCCCTCTGGATGAGCGGTATTCGGTTGTCGGAGCGCCGGTGGGCGCGTCCTCGGCTACACCGTACGACATCCCGATCAGCTCGTGCCACGGAGGCGGCCCACATCACCGGAGCGGACGGCCCGGCGGCCGGGTGAGAAGATGGCCGGGTGACCACCGCACCCGCGCCGCTGCACCTCGTCACGGGCGAGGAAGAACTGCTCATCGAACGGGCTGTGCGAGCGTCTCTCGACGCGGCCAAGGCCGCGGACCCGACGGCGGACCTCACGCGCATGCGGGTGTCCGATCTCACACCGCCCGTGCTGGCCGAGCTGGTGAGCCCTTCGCTGTTCGCCGAGGGGCGCGTCATCGTGCTGGAGTCGGCGCAGGACATCTCGCAGGAGCTGTCCGACGCGGTCCTCGCATACGTGAAGGCACCCGCCGACGGCATCGTCCTCGTGGTCGTGCACAGCGGCGGCGGGCGGAGCAAGGCTGCCAAGGCACTGCCGGGCGCGCTGAAAAAAGCGGGCGCGGAAATCACCGAATGCCCCAAGCTCACCAAGCCGGCCGAGCGCGAGGCGTTCGTCCGCAACGAGGTGCGCCGAGCGGGCGGCAAGATCGACGCCGCGGGGCTGATGGCGCTGCTCGACTCGGTCGGTTCGGACCTGCGCGAGCTGTCCTCGGCGGCGACGCAGCTGGTCGCCGACACCGGGGGAGTCGTCGACGAGCAGGCGGTCCGCCGCTACCACACCGGACGCGCCGACGTGACCGGCTTCGCGGTGGCTGAGAAGGCCGTCGCGGGCGACCGGGCAGCCGCGATGGAGTCGCTGCAGTGGGCGATGCAGCTGGGCGTCCCGCACGTCCTGGTGGCCGACGCGCTGGCCGACGCGGTCCGCACGATCGCTCGCGTGTCCGCGGCCGGGCGCGGCAACCCGAACCAGATGGCGGGCGAACTGGGCATGCCGCCGTGGAAGATCCGCAAGGCGCAAGGGCAGTCCCGCGGCTGGGGCCAGGACGGCCTGGCGACCGCGATGCGCGTCGTGGCGCGGCTGAACGCCGAGGTCAAGGGCGCGGCGGCCGATGCGAACTACGCGCTGCAGCGCGCGGTCCTCGACGTGGTCGCGGCCAAGGGAGACCGCTGAGTTTCAAGGCGCCTGCCGCCGCGACCGTTCCTCCGGAGCCGGAGCCGGAGCCGGAGCCGGAGCCGGAGCCGGAGCCGGAGCCGGAGCCGGAGCCGTCCCCTGCTCAGCACACGGAAAAGGCCCGGCAGCCAAAGCCGCCGGGCCTTCCGGAAAGACTGCGCTCAGAGCTGGTTCGCGCGCTTCGCGAGAGCCGACTTCTTGTTCGCGGCCTGGTTGGCGTGGATGACGCCCTTGGTGACGGCCTTGTCGAGCTTGCGAGCGGCGTCGCGCTGCAGTTCGAGGGCCTTGTCCTTGTCACCGGCGTCGGCGGCCTCGCGGAACTTGCGGATCGCGGTCTTCACCGAGGACCGGATCGCCAGGTTGCGCTGCCGCGCCTTCTCGTTCGTCGTGATGCGCTTGACCTGCGACTTGATGTTGGCCATGGAGGCGTTCCTCTTTCACTCGGTGAAGGTCGCTGCCGCGTTTCGTGTGGCTCCGGATCAGTCCCGAGGGACTGCCGGGTTTCCTCCCTGACGGAATGCCGCACGGCAACAGTCGAAAATCTTAACAGCCCTGCTCGCGGCGCTGGAGACGGCCCCGGAGCCGGCAACCGTTCGGCGTTCCGTCCGCGGCTCGGTTACGGTGGATCTCGGTAGTGCCTAGGGTTCCGTCGCCTGCCCGTGGTCCCGCGGAGCGGGTCGCGAAAGACAACGAGGGCGGGCGGGCCTGGTCCGAGCGGCACCTTCGGCGGGACACCGAGCCCTGCCGTTCATCTGACGGGACAAAAGCCTGGAGGACCCGGTCTTCAGCGTGCGCTGAAAACCTGAAAGGGTCGCAGATGAACACCTCTGCCCTCGCCATGGTCCTCGTCGCCGCCGTCGTGCACGCCGCGTGGAACCTCGCCGCCAAACGGGTTTCCGGCGGCGGTCCGCGATTCGTCTGGCTCTACTACACGGTTTCTGCCGCAGCGATGCTCCCGGCGATCGCGGTCGCGCTGGCAGTCGAACCGGAGCGTCCACAATGGACGTGGCTGTTCGCCGCGCTGGGCACCGCGGTGCTGCACGTGGTGTACGGGATCGTGCTGCAGCGCGGCTACGAGGTCGGCGACCTGTCGATCGTCTACCCGCTGGCCCGCGGCACCGGGCCGCTGGTGTCGGTGCTCGTGGCTGTCACGGTCCTCGGCGAACGGCCCGGCGTGCTCGGGCTGGTCGGTGCCTTCCTCGTCGTCGCGGGAGTGCTGGTGATCAGCGTCGGCGGCAGCAGCGGCGACGCGAACGCTCGCCGTGCCGGAGTGTTTTACGGCGTCGCCACCGGAACGGTCATCGCGGCTTACACGCTCTGGGACGCGCACTCGGTCACGTCGCTCGGCGTGCCTCCGCTCGTCTACTTCGGCGGCGGCGCGATCGGCCAGAGCATCCTGCTCGCGCCGTCCGCCGCCCGCGGCCGGTCCGAGGTCAAGCGGCTGTGGCGGGACCACCGGCGCGAGGTGCTGATCGTCGGGCTCGCTTCGCCCGCCGGATACCTGCTCGTCCTGTACGCCCTGCGGATCGCGCCGGTCAGCCTCGTCGCGCCGGCGCGCGAGTTGTCGATCGTCTTCGGCGGGGTCGCGGCCTGGCTCGTGCTCCGCGAGCGCAACGCGGTCCGCCGCCTCGCCGGATCGCTGGTGGTGCTGGCCGGGATCGCTGCGATTGCGGTCGCCTGAGCCGCTCGGGTAGGCAGGAGCCATGGACGTACTGAGCAGCCGGGTGCTGATCCACCCCCGCGACCACGAGGTGTCCACCGCGTTCTACCGCGATGCCCTCGGCCTCGCGATCGAGCGCGAGTTCCCCGGCGGCACGCGGTTCTTCGCCGGCGGCGGGTCGATCGAGGTGGTCGGCACGGGCGAGGCGGGGCCCGGTCCGGACGTCAATCTTTTCCTCCAGGTCCGCGATCTCCCGGCGACGCTGGCCGAACTCGCCGGACGCGGGGTCGAACCGGTGCGCGAGGCCCGGCGCGAGCCGTGGGGCACCGACGAGGCGTGGATCGCCGACCCGGACGGGCTGCGGATCGTGCTCGTCGAGGTCCCGGAGGACCATCCGTTGCGCCGCGACCAGCGCTAGGCCGGTTTCACGGCCCGGAGCTGGGCGGCGAGCGCGGCGAACCCCGGCGGGTCCCAGGTCCAGGTCTGCAGGTCGGTGAATCCCGCGGCGGCGGCTTCGCCGGCCAGTTCGTGCCGCGTCACCGGAAGCCACTTCTCGTGCGCCGAAAGCAGCAGCCGCCCGCCCGGCCGCAGCACGCGGAACAGTTCGGCGAAGGCCGCCGGGCGGTCTTCCCAGAACTGGACGTTGTTCACGGTCAGCACGACGTCCGCGGACGCGTTCGCGCAACCGGTCCGGGCCGCGCTGCCCGCGCGCACCTCGGCGCGGTCTCCGCAGCGGTCCGTGCAGAGTTCGCGCATCTGCGGGGAGGGTTCGACGCCGATCACCTCGCCGGCGAGTTTGCTCGCCGCGTCGAGGCCGACTCCGGGGCCGGGGCCGATGACGAGCACGGTCTCGTCGGGTTCGAGGCGGGCGAGGCCGACGACGCGGTGCTCGGTCGCGGCGTTGCCGATCGCCATCAGCTTGCCGCCGAGCCTGCCCAGCAGCCCGCTGGGATGGCCGAAGGCCCGGTCGAGGGCGGCGTCGAGGACGCCGGGACCGGGCGGCGAGGGGGAGGGTGAAGTGCTCATGCTTCGAGGTCATCACGAGTCGCGCGGGGCCGCATCGGGGATGACCCCCACCCGCACCCGGAGGTCCATGGGACGATGGGGTACGGACATCCCCCACCATCCCGAGGACAGCCCGAGTGACAGCGCCCAAGACGTTCGCCGACACCACCTTCACGCCGCCGGAGTTGATCCGCAACTTCTGCATCATCGCCCACATCGACCACGGCAAGTCGACGCTGGCGGACCGGATGCTGCAGCTGACCGGCGTCGTCGAGGAGCGAGCCATGCGCGCGCAGTACCTCGACCGCATGGACATCGAGCGGGAACGCGGCATCACGATCAAGGCCCAGAACGTCCGGCTGCCCTGGCAGGTGGACGGCAAGGACCACGTCCTGCACCTGATCGACACGCCCGGCCACGTGGACTTCACCTACGAGGTCTCGCGGGCGCTGGAGGCGTGCGAGGGCGCGATCCTGCTGGTCGACGCCGCGCAGGGGATCGAGGCGCAGACGCTCGCGAACCTGTACCTCGCGCTCGAGAACGACCTGCACATCATCCCGGTGCTGAACAAGATCGACCTGCCCTCGGCGGACCCGGAGAAGTACGCGGCGGAGATCGCGCACATCATCGGCTGCGAGCCCTCGGACGTGCTGCGCGTGTCGGCGAAGACCGGCATGGGCGTGACCGAGCTGCTGGACGAATGCGTGCGCCAGGTCCCGCCGCCGGTGGGCGACGCGGACGCGCCCGCCCGCGCGATGATCTTCGACTCGGTCTACGACACCTACCGCGGCGTCGTGACGTACATCCGCGTGGTGGACGGCAAGATCACGCCGCGCGAGAAGATCAAGATGATGTCGACCGGCGCGACGCACGAACTGCTCGAGGTCGGGATCATCTCGCCGGAGCCGAAGGCCAGCAAGGGACTCGGCGTCGGCGAGGTCGGCTACCTGATCACCGGCGTGAAAGACGTGCGCCAGTCGAAGGTCGGCGACACCGTGACGTCCGAGCGGCACGGCGCGACGGAACCGCTCGCCGGGTACCGCGAACCGAAGCCGATGGTGTTCTCCGGGCTGTACCCGGTGGACGGTTCGGACTACCCCGAGCTGCGCGAGGCGCTGGAGAAGCTGCAGCTCAACGACGCCGCGCTGACCTACGAGCCGGAGACGTCGGTCGCGCTGGGCTTCGGCTTCCGCTGCGGCTTCCTCGGCCTGCTGCACCTGGAGATCACCCGGGACCGGCTGGAGCGCGAGTTCGGCCTCGATCTGATCTCGACCGCGCCGAACGTGGTGTACCGCGTGGTGCTGGAGGACCGCAGCGAGGTCGTCGTCACGAACCCGTCGGACTGGCCGGGCGGGCTCAAGATCTCCGAAGTGCACGAGCCGGTGTCCAAGGTGAGCATCCTCGCGCCGTCGGAGTTCGTGGGCACGATCATGGAGCTGTGCCAGGCGAAGCGCGGCACCCTGCTGGGCATGGACTACCTGTCCGAGGACCGCGTCGAGCTGCGCTACACGATCCCGTTGGCGGAGATCATCTTCGACTTCTTCGACACGCTGAAGTCGCGCACGCGCGGCTACGCGTCGCTCGACTACGAGGAGTCCGGCGAGCAGGTGGCGGACCTGGTGAAGGTCGACATCCTGCTGCAGGGCGAGACGGTGGACGCGTTCTCCGCGATCGTGCACAAGGACGCTGCCTACACGTACGGAAACCGCATGGCGACCCGCCTGCGCGAGCTGATTCCGCGGCAGCAGTTCGAGGTCCCGATCCAGGCGGCGATCGGCTCGCGGATCATCGCGCGCGAAACGATCCGCGCCATCCGCAAGGACGTGCTCGCCAAGTGCTACGGCGGCGACATTTCGCGGAAGCGAAAGCTGCTGGAGAAGCAGAAGGAAGGCAAGAAGCGGATGAAGACGGTCGGCCGGGTGGAAGTGCCGCAGGAGGCCTTCGTCGCGGCACTGTCCACTGAGGACAACGGGAAGAACAAGAAGTAGCACCACCTTCGGGTGAACGGCGGCTCCGGGTTTCCGGGGCCGCCGTTTTTTGTCGGTGGCGGGTGGTGTCCTCAATTGCTGACAGGGATTCTCTGGCGCGAACAGGGAAAGGAGAGCACCATGACGGTCATGATGGAGAGCCAGAATCCGCCCGGGTCCGGTCCCATGACAGTGCGGGACCTTGAGGGGATGCCGGATGATGGCCGCCGTTACGAACTCATCGATGGGGCGCTGCTCGTGACTCCGGCGCCCGGATACCGCCATCAGAAGATCGGATACCGGCTCTATCACGTGCTGGAGGCCGCTTGCCCGCCGGAGTTCGACGTCCTGGGCGCGCCGTTCGCGGTGCACGTCGGCGATCGGGTGGAGCTGCAACCGGATGTGTTGGTGGGCTGGAGCGAAGACTTCACCGCCAAGGACCTGCCGGCACCCCCGGTGCTCGCGGTCGAGATTCTGTCTCCGAGCACGGCGATCCATGATCTGAACACCAAGAAAGCGGTCTACGAGCGGCTGCGAGTGCCGAGTTATTGGGTGATCGACCCCGTCGCACCCGAACTGACCGTGTTCGAACTCGACGAAGACGGCTGTTACCAGCGGATCGCCAAAGCCGCGGGCGCAGAGGTCTTCGAAGCGCGGCGGCCGTTTCCGGTCCGGGTGGTGCCCGAGGCGCTTGCCGGGAGGGGATGAGCCGAACCGCTCGTGCGCGCAGCACCGGGGTCGGCTCAGCCGTTCCCGATGATCTTGCCGACCTCCACGAACACCGCGGCCCGGCGTTCGGCGGCCATCACGCGGTCGTACTCCGCCCAGTCGTCGTGGGTGCCGGTGGCGGCTCGGAACACCTCGCGCAGCAGGGGCGGGAGGCCGTCGGCGGGGAAGGCGGGGTCGGGGTCGTCCGGGCCGATCAGGCGGGCCGGGCCGGTCACCGAGAGCCAGCGCCAGCCGCGGCGGAACGTCACGGTCGCGTGGCCGTTGCGGCGCAGCAGGGCGAGTTTGCGCGCGCCGCCGACGGCGACGAAGCCCACGCTCGGCTTGCCGGTCACCGGGTCGTCCAGGAGGCCCGCGTTCACGACGGACGCGTGCACGGTGCCGTCGGCGCGGGTCGTGGCCACGGTGGCGAGGCCGTTCTCCTCCACCGTCAGCGCGCGGAGCTGTTCCAGGGTTGCCGTCATGCTCTTCTGCAACGCGGCGGCGGCCCGGCGCATTTCCGGTGCGGCACTAGGCTCGGGGACATGTTCGATGATCTCGAGTTCCCGGTGATCGTGGCTCCGATGGCGGGCGGGCCGACGACTCCGCAGCTGGTCGGCGCCGTCACGGCCGCGGGCGGATTCGGTTTCCTCGCCGCGGGCTACCTCAGCCCGGAGACGCTGGACGCCCGGATCGCGCACACGGCCGACCTCACCAGCGGCCGGTTCGGCGTGAACCTGTTCGTCCCCGGCGGCCGGTCGGTGGCCGATCTCAGCGCGCACCGCGAACGGTTGCTGGCCGAAGCCGTCCGCTACGGCGTCGAACTCGGCGACGCGGTGTGGGACGACGACGAGTACCCGGCGAAACTCGACCTCGTCGTGCGGCACCGGGTTCCGGTGGTGTCGTTCACCTTCGGCGCGCCGACGTCCGCCGAGGTGCAGCGGATCCACGAGGCGGGCGGCAAGGTCGCGGTCACCGTCACGAACCCGGAGGAAGCCGACCTCGCCGCCGCGCGCGGAGCCGACGCGCTGGTTGTGCAGGGCTTCGAAGCCGGCGGACACCGCGGCCTGTTCACCGACGACTCGGGCAGCCCGGCCGGCGGCGAGGAATACGGCCTGCTCGCACTGCTGCGGCTGCTCGGCGCGCGCACGAGCCTGCCGTTGATCGCGGCCGGGGGACTGGTCCACGGCGCCGACGTCGCGGCGGTGCTGGCCGCCGGTGCGTCGGCGGCGCAGCTGGGCACGGCTTTCCTGCTCGCGACGGAAGCCGGCACCGGCGACACCCAACGCCGCGCGCTCGCCGAAGCCGGCCGGACGACAGCGTTCACGCGCGCGTTCAGCGGACGTCCGGCGCGGGGCATGGTGAACCGCGTCCTGAGCGACCTCTCCGCCGACGCGCCAGCCGCGTACCCGCAACTGCACCACCTGAGCAAACCGGTCCGCGCGGCGGCTGCCAAAGCCGGTGACCCGGAGGCGATGTCGCTGTGGGCGGGCCAGACGTACCCGCTCGCCGGTGACGGTTCAGCGGCCTCGATCGTGGCCCGCCTGCGCACCGAGGCAAAGGCGGCGGCGGAACGGCTCGATCGGTTGCGCTGAGGCGTCTGGCTTCGGCGAGGGCTGGGGTCGCGACGGTGCGATGCCCGCTGTGACGAGAGGCCGGGAACACCGCGGGTTGGCCGGTTGCCGCGCTCTGGTCGTGCGGCCCGGCTGCTGGCTGCACTGAGGTTCAGCGTGGCCGCGGGCGGCGTTTCGAATACTGGCCCGGTGGCAGTCCGGCTCGAGTCGCCATGCGTGATCTGGTCGCGTGCGGCGAGCGCGGAGGCGGTGCGCGCGGGTGGACCGGAAACGGTGCCCGATTGTGCACGGGACCAAGGCATCGCCTCAGTGCCGGCCGCGCCGTGCTCCGGAGTTTTCGGAGCGAACCTGGCCGGTGAAGCGAGTTCACCAGCAGCGCAAAGAAAACGCGGGGGACGCCACCAACGGCGTCCCCCGCGTCACAACCCGTTCGATCCGGTCGAAGAGCTCAGTCCGAAGTGGACTTGACTCCGCCGGACTCCCCGTCGCCAGCGTCCGCGCCGCGCTCCATGGCGGAGTGGCGTTTGCCGTAGGCGAAGTAGATCACCATGCCGATCGCGAACCAGATCGCGAAGCGCAGCCAGGTTTCCGGCTTCAGGAACGTGATCAGCCAGATCGAGAACACCACGCCGATGACCGGGACCACCGGCATGCCCGGAGTTTTGAACGTGCGAGGCAGGTCGGGGCGCTTGTAGCGCAGCACGATCACCGCGATGCAGACGACCACGAAGGCCAGCAGGATGCCGATGTTCGTCAGTTCCGCGGCCTCGCCGATGGGGAGCACGCCCGCGATCAACGCCGAAGCGCCGCCCAGGATCCAGGTGATGCGCGAAGGCACCTTGCGCACCGGATGGGTCTTCGAGAACCACTTTGGCAGCAGGCCGTCGCGGCTCATCGAGTAGCCCACGCGCGTCGCGCCCATCAGGAATGTGAACAAGACCGTCAGGATGCCGATGATGGCTCCCACCGCGATGATCGCGCCCAGCCAGCCGAGGCCGACCTTCGCGAACGCGCTCGAGAAGGCCGCTTCCGGGTTGATGTCGGTGTACTTCACCATGCCGGTCAGGACCAGGCAGGCCAGCACGTACAGCACCATCGAGATCGCCAGCGAGTAGATGATCGCCTTCGGCATGTGCTTCTGCGAGTCCTGCGACTCCTCCGCCGCGGTGGACATGGCGTCGTAGCCGAAGACCGCGAAGAACACCGTTGCCGCGCCGGTGAAAGCGCCGCTCAGGCCGAACGGGAAGAAGTTGCTGTAGTTGCCGCTCTGGATGTGGAAGGCGCCGACCACGATCACCAGCAGCACCAGGCCGACCTTCAGGTACACCAGCAGCGTTTCGAAGCGCGCCGCGTTCTTCATGCCCTGGTTGAGAATGAAGGCGATCAGCAGGCAGAGCAGCACCGCGAACAGGTTGACCTTGTAGGAGCCTGCCGCGACGCCCGCTGGTTCTGTACCGGGTGCGCCGGCCATCCAGTTCGGCAAGGACACGTGCAGGAAGCCCAGCAAATCGTTGAAGTAGCCGGAGATTCCGATCGCGACCACGGACACGATCGCCGTGTACTCCAGCAGCAGGTCCCAGCCGATGAACCAGCCGACGATCTCGCCGAGCACCGCGTAGCCGTAGGTGTAAGCCGAACCCGCGCGCGGGATGAGACCGGCGAATTCCGCGTAGGAGAACGCCGCCGCGGCGCTCGCGATGCCCGCGATCAGGAACGAGATCAGCACGGCCGGGCCCGCGGTCTTGTTCGCGACCGCACCGGCGAGCGAGAAGATGCCCGCGCCGATGATGCCGCCGACGCCGATCGCGGTCAGCTGCCGCAGGCCGAGCGTGCGCTGCAGGCCGCTTTCCCCGGTGTGCTCGATGGTTTCGATCGGCTTCCGCCGGAAGATCCCGGACCCGGAGCCCAGGTTAGGGCCGCGCGGAGCTGACATCGATGTCTCCTCAGACTGGTGGTTCGCAGGACCCGGGTTCCGGGCCCTGGCAGGGCACCGTACCCGGAGGCGCCGCGCCTGTCACCGACTCCATAGTGTGACGATCTCGGCAGCCTGCGTCACCCGGTCGCGGAGTTGTCCTCGACATCGCTGACCGTGGGCGCCGGGCGCGCGGCCGAGCGGACCGCGCCCGCGGCGAAGAACGTGAGCAGCTCCGCGACCTCGGCCGGGTCGTCCAGCTGCGGGCAGTGGCCCCAGTCCTCGCGCACCACGAGCCTGCTGTGCGGCACCAGGGTGTGCAGCTTCCGCCCGGACGCGGCCGTCACCAGCTTGTCCTTGCCGCACGCGACCGCGAGCAGCGGGATCTTGATCTGGTCGAGCCGGTACGCGTCGGCCAGCTCCGCGACGAGCTGCCGGGCCTCTTCGAGCCGGGACGTGGTGGCCCGGTAGTCGGGGAAGAGCGTGGTGAACCGCCGGACCTGGCCCGCGTCCGCCTGGCGCGAGTCGGCGTAGAGGATCCGCGGCACGAGCTGTTCGGCGACCGCGCGAACCAGGAAACCCGGCACCGGCAACGGAAGCGAGGAGTACAGCCGCAGCGGCAGCGGATTGCGCCCGACCGTGCGCACCAGCCACGAGTCGACGAAACCCGGCGCGGCGATCGACACCACGCCGTTGGTCGGCAGCCGGTGGTTCTGCGCCGCGCGGAGGCTCATCGTGCCGCCGAGCGAGTTGCCCGCGAGCACGACCGGGCCGAGCACGGCCTGCTCTCGCACTACCGCGGCGGTGAAGGCGTCGAGCTGCGGCAGCATCGGGCCGGGGCGCAGCGGCTGCGCCTCGCCGAAGCCGGGGAGGTCGACGGCGATCGCGGCGATGCCCTCGGCGGCTAGTTCTCCGAGTACCGGACGCCACGTGTCGGCACTGTCGCAATACCCGTGGAGCAACACGAGCCGGGGAGCGCGCGGCTTCTCGGCGCCCTTGCGGCGCGTGCGCTTGGGTGCGGGAGCCTCGGCGACGGGCGGGCCGACCTCCAGCACGCGCGTGCGCATGCCGGCGAACCGCCGGAAGGATTCCCGGATCGGCTCCGGTTCGCTGGGGTGCCGGCCGCCCCGGCCGGCCGGGGCGGGCCGCTGCGTCGCGGTCATGTTCTCCAGGTTAACCGCCCAAGGTCGAGTTCTGGTGGAACTTTGGGGGTCACTATCTGATTGCAAAGCTGGGGTGTTGACGATTCACCGGAGAACAGGTAAAAGCGCTGGCCCGAGCTCACTGAACGTGAAAAGCCCAGGCCAGCGCGGTGCGACTGGTTTCAGCGGGTGAAAACGATCTTGCCCGCGGTCTCCCCGGCGGCCATCGCGGCGAATCCCGCGGGGGCCTCCGTGAGGGGGAGCTCGGTGCCGATCTGCGGCTTGATGCCCTTCAGGTCGAGGTAGGCGAGCAGGTCGGCCAGCTCGTCGCGGGTGCCCATGGTCGAGCCGAGGACCCGCAGTTGCAGGAAGAACACCCGCTGCAGGTCGGCTGAGGGGTCGGGGCCGCTGGTCGAGCCGGACACCACGACCACGCCGCCCGGCTTCAGCGACTTCAGCGTGTGCCCCCAGGTCGCCTTCCCGACCGTCTCGAACACGCCGTCCACCCGCTCCGGCAGCCGTGCGCCGGATTCGAACGTCTGGTGCGCGCCGACGCTCTCGGCCAGCGCGCGCTTCTCCTCGCTCCGCCCGGTGACCCACACGCGGAACCCGGCCGCGCGGCCGAGCGCGATCAGCGCGGTCGACACCCCGCCGGACGCGCCCTGCACCAGCATCGTCTGGCCGGGCCGCAGACCCGACTTCACGAACAGCATCCGGTACGCGGTGAGCCACGCGGTGCCCATCGTCGCGCCCTCGGCGAAGCTCAGTCCGGCCGGCTTCGGCACCGCGTTGCGGGCCGGGACCACGACCTGGTCGGCGAACGTGCCCTGGTGCTTTTCGGTGAGCAGGGTGCGCTTCGGGTCGAGCGTGTCGTCGCCCTGCCAGCCGGGCGCGTTGATCACCGAGTGCAGCACGACCTCGGTGCCGTCGTCGAGCGTTCCCGCGCCGTCGCAGCCGAGGATCATCGGGAACTGGTCGGGCTTGATGCCGACGCCGCGCAAGGTCCACAGGTCGTGCATGTTCAGGCTGGCGGCTTTGACGTGCACCCGGACCCAGCCTTCGGGCGCCTCGGGTTCCGGCCGCTCGCCGACGACCAGCGAATCGAGCGGGGACTCGGCGTTGGGTTCCTGCGCGTATACGGCGAACATGGCAGCAACCTACCTCCCCTGCGCGACCCGGCGCAGGGGAGCGCGCGTAGGCTCACATTCGTGTTCGAAGGCCTGGCCAACTGGTGGGACGGGGTCGAGCTGTGGCTCGCCCAAGCCTGGTTCCCCGTGCAGTTCGTGCTGGTGATGGCGGTGCTCGTGCCGCTGTGCCTGCTCGCCGCGTGGGCCATCGACAAGCTGGTGGAGCGCTTCGGCCGCCGGTTCGGCACGGCCCGTGACGACGACGGTCCCGGCCGCTCCTAAGCTGGCACACCATGGTCAACCGTAGGCGGATCACCGCTGCGCTCGTCGGTCTCCTCGTGCTGGTGCTCGGCGGGTGGCTCGTCAAGGAAACCGCCGGCTCCTCGGATTCGCCGGCGCCGTCGTCCTCGTCGGGCGCTCCCGCCGCCGCCTCCGGGAAGGTGCCGGGAGCGGACTCGAAGCTGCCGGTCAAACCGTTGTCCTCGCTGCCTTCGCAGGCGAAGGACACGTGGAACCTGATTGAAAAGGGCGGGCCCTACCCGTATCCGCGCAATGACGACGTCGTCTTCCAGAACCGGGAGAAAAAGCTTCCCGCGGAGAAGAACGGCTATTACCACGAATACACCGTGAAAACGCCGGGCAGCCCGGACCGAGGGGCGCGCAGGCTGATCACGGGGGCGGGGAAAGAGTTGTATTACACAGCGGACCATTACGCGTCGTTCGTCGTTGTGGATCCCGCGCGGTGAGCGGGGAGACGGCGCAGGCCGCGGCGGACGCGGCGTTCGCGCGCGGGGCTTACCCGCATCGGGTCGACGGAACGCGCACGCTGGACAAGCTGTCGGCGCTGGACGCGATCGGCGAGGCGCTTTCTTTTCCGTCTTATTTCGGGCGGAATCTGGACGCGTTGTACGACATGCTCACGGATTTGTCGTGGCTGCCGACCGGCGAGCACGTGCTGATCTGGGCCGGGTCGGACGGATTGAAGGCGGCCGAGCCCAAGGCGTACCTGGCGGTGCGGAGCGTGTTGTCGGACGCGCAGCGGGCCATGGGCTCCGGTGACCGGCGGCTGACCTTGGTGCTGGTGGACGCTTAACGGGCGGTGAGGGGAACCCTGGCGGAATCAGAGTCCTTCCGGGTTCCCCTCCCGGACAGCGTCAGTCCTGCGGGACCCAGTTCGGCTTGCGCTTCTGCGCGAAAGCCTGGATGCCTTCCTGTCCTTCTTCGCTCGCGAAGAAGCCCGCGGACAGGGCGTTCATGTCGGCGAAGCCTTCGGCCGGGGTCGCCGGACGCGGGCGGGCCAGCAGTTCCTTCGTGGCGGCCAAGGCCTTCGGGCCGCCGAGGGTCAGCGACTTGAGGTAGCCCTCGACCGTCTTGTCCAGGTCTTCCGCCGGAACGCAGGCGTTCAGCAGGCCGATCTCCACCGCGCGCTTCGCGTCGAAGACGTCGCCGGTCAGGAAGAGTTCGTGCGCGGCCCGGGCGGTCAGCCGCGGGAGCACCGTGAGGCTGATGACCGCCGGGATGACGCCGATCCGGACCTCGGAGAAGGCGAAGGTCGCTTCCGGGACCGCCACCGCGATGTCGCACGCGGCGACCATGCCGATGCCGCCCGCGCGAGCCGGGCCCGCCAGGCGCGCGACGACCGGTTTCGGGCTCGTCCACAGCTGGTCCAGGATCCGCGGGAACTCGTTCACGCCCTGGTCGGACGAACCGGCGCCGCGGGCTTCCTTCAGGTCCATGCCCGCGCAGAAGACCGGGCCGGTATGGGTCAGCTGCACCACGCGCACCGCGTCGTCCTCGCGGGCCTTGTTCAGCGACTCGCTCAGTTCCCGCCGCAGCTGCGCCGACAGCGCGTTGCGGTTGTGCGGGGAGTCCAGGGTGATCGTGGCGATGCCGGCCGCCACCTCGTAGTGCACCAGTTCGTCAGCCATGCCTGACACTTTCGCACACCGCCTCGCGGGGAGCGGGGGTGAAGTTGATGCACGAAAACTCGTGCATCAAAACTCGTGCACCGCTACCTTGGGGGCATGGCAGAACACCGTCCCGCTGACCTGAAGGCCCTCAAGGCGCTCGCGAACCCGTTGCGGCAGCGGATTCTCGAGCTGCTGGCCGCGTCCGGACCGGCGACCTCGACGACGCTCGCCGAGCGGCTGGGCGTGACCAGCGGCGGGACCAGCTACAACCTGCGGGTGCTGGCGGAGAACGGGTTCGTCGAGGAGCTTCCCGAACGCGCGCGCGGGCGGGAGCGCTGGTGGCGCGCCGTGCCGCACGACCTGCGGTTGCCGCCTGCCGAAGACGATCCGGCGAAAGCGGCGATCGGCGAACTGCACCGGCTGTGGCTCGCGGGCGACACCGACCTGTACGAACGGTTCGAGCGCGAGCGGCCGCAGCTGGGGGAGTGGGCGGACGCGATTCCGTACTCGCGCGGCGCGATCACCGTGACGCTGGACGAGCTGGGGGATTTCTTCGAGGCATATCTCGCCTTGCTGCGGCGGTATCAGCGGCCGGACGGCGAGACGCCGGAGGGGGCGCGCCGGGTCGAGACGCGGATGCTCGCGTTCCCGGCGCCGGGCGGAGAGGAGGCCGCCCGGGACTGAACCGGAGGAAGGCCCTGGGTGCCGAGCGGCCACTCGGCACCCAGGAACGAGGGAAAACGTCGCACGATCTCCCGAAGCAAGGAGAACACTTCATGCTGCCCTGGGGCAAATCGCGGCTCGCCGCCGCGATCCTCGTGCTGGGCTCGGTCCTGCCGACCGCCCAGCCGGTACAAGCACAGCCGTCCGCGGAGGTCAGTTTCGCCGGCGCGGGCGGAATCACGTTGCACGGCACGGTATTCCGGCCGGACGGGCCGGCGAAGTCCGCGATCGTCCTGCAAGGCGGGTCGGACTGGCGGACGCGGGACAACCTCCGCGCGCAGGCCGAGATGTTCACGCGGCTCGGCGTGACGACACTCGTCTACGACCGGCGTGCCAGCGGCTATTCCAAGACCCAGCGCGATTACGGCGTGCTGGCGGACGATCTGGTCTCGGCGGTCCGCGCGTTGCGGGCGCGGTCGGGAGCCGCGGAGGTCGGCGTCTGGGGAGTCAGCGAGGGCGCGTGGGTCGCGCCGCTCGCCGCGACGCGGGCACCGGACATCTCGTATGTGATCACGGTCGGCGGGTCCGGGTGGGGCGGAGCGCGGCAAACCTCGTGGTACTGGGGCAATGTCCTTCGCCACCAAGGGATTTCCGGTTCGTTGCTGAGGGCGTTGCCCGTGCAGGGGACGCGGTTCGCGGTCGGATCCGGATTGTTCCCCGAGGCCGGTTACGACCCGGTGCCGGTGCTGCGACGACTGAAGCAGCCGATCCTGGCGTTGTGGGGCGACCTCGACATCAACCACGTGCCGGTCGAGAGTTCGCGGATTTTCGCGGACGCGCTGGCAGGACACCCGAACCACACGATCCGGTTCGTCACCGGTGGCGGGCCGGATCTGTACGCGACCAGCGACGCCGGGTTCGACCGGCTGCCTCGGGTCGTGCCTGGCTATCCGGCGGCGGTCGCGGAGTGGCTGGCGGATCGGCGGGGCGGCCATGTCGAGACCGCGGCCTTCACGCAGCGGCCAACGGAAGCGCTCAGGCCGTTGTCCTGGTGGGAATCTGTTTGGGCGCAAGGGATCGCGCTCGCGCTGCTGCTCGGAGGCTTCGCGGTCGGCGGCGTGGTCGCGCTGATGCGTCGCCGGGGGACCAGGTCGTCGCGGTGGTTGGCCGGACTCGGGACGGCGACGGTCGCCGGTTTCGTCGGAATGCTCGGCTGGGCCCAGTTGTCCGGGATGAAGGATCTCGGACCGGTGTTCCTCGGGCGGCCGTTGCCGTGGCTGGCAGTGCAAGCGCTGGCGGTCGCGACCGTGGTCGCGTTGGCGGTGACCGCAACCGGGCTGAGAAACCCGGGCCGGCGGCGCGGGGCGGTCGCACCGCTCGTGGCGGGACTGGTGTTCGTGCCGTGGGCGGTCTACTGGGGACTGTTGCTCCCGTGAGCCGGGCGCGGCCACCCGGGCGCAGCGGGTGGCCGCGGTCCGGGTCAGCCGATGGTCGTGGTGGTGAAAACCGGGCTCGGGTTGGGGAAGCACGCCGTCGGCGCGGTGACGTCGCCGATGATGCTGCTGGCCACGGCCTTGAAGGTCAGGCCGGGGTCGCTGTAGCTGGTGCCGGACAGTTTCGTCTCGATCTTGCCGGAGTCGCCTGCCTTGAGGTGCGCGGTGACGGTCGGCAGTTCGAAGGTCGAACCGCCGGCGATCGGGCCGGGGAAGCTCAGGGTCGCGACGCCGTCGGCGACGCTGATCGTCGGCGGGGTGTCGCCGAGGCCGGAGCCGCCGGCGAGGTCGGCGCTGACGTAGGTCGAGTTCGCCGGGACTGGGAACTTCAGCGCGAAGGTGTTGATGTTCTTGACCTTGTTGCCGCCCACGTCGCTCGGGACGGTGTTGGGCGCGGGGTCGATGACGACGTCGAACGCCCCGCCGGGGGCGACCGTCGCGGGTGCGGTGACGTCGGCGTTCTGGGTGAGCGACACCTGCTGCGGGCCGACCACCGGTGCGTCGGCCTGGCAGTCGAAGGTGATCGCGGTCGCGGCGGACGCCGGGGCCGCGAGGGCGAGCGGAAGGGCGGCGACCGCCGTCAGCGCGGCCAGCCGGTAAAAGTGAGGTGCTTTCATCTGTGTGCTCCTACCTGCGGGTTTCACGGGGGAGAGAGAAAGCTGCGCAGCGATTAGAGAGTTACCGGCAAGTTAAGTAGCGCGTCAAGGATTGACCGTTCACAGCAGCGCACCGTGACGGAAAATGTGAATAGAGCTCACCTTGTGGCGGTAGGAGTGGCCTGATCGGCCGTTCGGGTCTACCGGCTGTGGTCCGACAGGGCGAGCCAGGCCAGTTCGGTCCATCGCTCCCGGGCGGGCTCCGGAACGTCCGCGCCCGGCGAGGCGGCGAGGAGCAGGCCGACGTCGTCCGCGGAGATTCCCGGCCGCAGCGCGTGGTCGCGGTGGGCGGCGGCGATCAGGGATTCGATCGTTTTGGCGGCGTGCTCGCGCATCGTCTGGAGCGGTTCGGGAGAGAGATTCGAGAGTGCGGCGCGGAGAAGGCGTTCTTCGCCGAGATCGACGACGACCCGGCGGATGAGATCGAGAAGTTCGTCCGCCGCGGCAGTCTGATCGGCGGCGACGCGGGCGGCCGCCTTGTCGAGCACCTCGGCGATCGCGGCACCGAGGTCTTCCGCGATCTCGCGCACCAGATCCTGTTTGGCCGGGAAATGCCGATAGAGCGTGCCGACGGCGACCCCGGCGTCGGCGGCGATCTCGTCCATTCCGGCGTCGGGTCCGCGAGCGATCAGCAGGGTTCGTGCGGACGCGAGGATCGCCGCCCGGTTCCGCGCCGCGTCTGCCCGCACTGCCGCTCCTTGCCGATGAAGATGAACTGATGGTTCACTATACAACATGAACGAGTGGTTCAGGTTAGAGAAGGGCCGCGTCGCGGTGGTCACCGGAGCGAACACCGGCATCGGCTTCGAAACAGCCCGCGCGCTGGCTGACCGCGGCGCTCGCGTCGTGCTGGCTTGCCGGGATCCGGGGAAAGCGGAGGACGCGGCTCGCCGGATCGGCCGGGAAACCCAGGTCGTCCGGCTGGACCTGGCGTCGCTGGACTCCGTCCGCGAGGCAGCCGACGAGGTGCGCGGCCGGCACGACCGGATCGACCTGCTGATCAACAACGCCGGCGTGACCAATGCGCCCGGCCGGACCGCGGACGGGTTCGAGATGCAGTTCGGGGTCAACCACCTCGGCCACTTCGCGTGGACGGCGCTGCTGCTCGACCGGCTGCTGGACGTGGCGGGGTCCCGCGTGGTGACGGTCAGCAGCATCGCGCACCGGTTCGGCCGGATCGACCCGGACGACCTGAAGGCGGCCAGCGGGTATCCGGCGTCGAAACTCGCCAATCTGCTGTTCGCCTATGAACTCGCGAAACGCTTGCGTGGCACCGAAACCGTCTCGCTGGCCGCGCATCCCGGCGGGGCGGCCACGGAGATCTTCCGGCACTCGTCGGCAGCTTTCCGGGGTGCGAACCTGGCGATCGCGCGACTATTCGGGCGGACGCCTGCGATGGGTGCGTTGCCGACGCTGCGGGCGGCGGCCGATCCCGCCGCGAGCAACGGCGAGTACTACGGCCCCGGCGGGCTTTTCGAGATCCGCGGCTACCCCGAGCTGGTCCAGTCCAGCGCGCGTTCGCACGACGCCGACCTGCAGAAGCGGTTGTGGGAGGCCTCGCTGCGGGCGACCGGCGCGGGCTGCCCGGTGTGACGGTCAGGCGGCGGTCCGCAGCAGCCCGGAAATCGCGGCGGCGTACCGGCCGATCACCACGTCTGCCACGCGCGGGTCGTCCGCGAGCGGTTCGGCGATGAACGCGTCCGGATCGGCCTCGCGGGCCAGCGACGCGATCCGGTCTGGCAGCAGGCCGGGGGCCAGGAACCACGACGCCACCACGAGATGCCGCACGCCGCGGTCGCGCAGCCGGGCCGCGGCGGCCGGGATGTCCGGCTGGGCGGCGCTCGCGAACGCCTCGTTCACCGGCAGACCGAGCTGCTTTTCCCAGCGTGCGGCCACCCCGGCGACGACAGCGTTGGCCTCGGGGTTCGAGGAACCGACAGCGCTCAGCAGCACTCCGGTTCCGCTGCTGCGGCGGGCTCCGGCGATCCGGTCCAGGGCGACGGCTTCGAGGGCCGGGCCGGCGCCGAGCACGTCCGAGACCTTGATCCGGAACCCGGGGCACTCCGCGGCCACCTCGTCGACCAGCGCGGGCAGGTCGACCCGGGCGTGAAAAGCGCTGCCCAGCAACAATGGGACGACGACCGCGGATCGGTGCCCCTGTGCGTAAAGCCCGCGCAGCACGTCCGTGACGCGCGGCTCCGACAGATCGAGGAACGACTCGTGCACGTCCAGCCCCGGTGCCTGCGCACGGACGACGTCGACCAGCGCCCGCACCGTCGCGGCGGAGCGGGGGTCACGACTGCCGTGCGCGACGGCGACCAGGGGTGGCGTCACGAGAACCGCTCGCCGACGAGTCCGGCGGCGAGGGTGTCGCCGTCCTTCGGGTCGATGACCAGGAACGCGCCGGTGCGCGGGCTCACGCCGTAGTCGTCCACCGGCAGCGGCTCGGCCAGCTGCAGGCTGACACTGCCGATGTCGTTGAGCTCCAGGCTTCCCGGCGAGTCCACACTGGACAGAGTCTGCTCGTCGAACCGGGCGTGCAACTCGGCGGCGAGCCCCTGCACGGTCCGGGTGCCGTGCTTGATCAGCACCCGCGCGCCGGTCTTGAGCGGCTTCGACGACAGCCAGCACAGCGTGCCGGTGATCTCGTCGGTGACTTCCGGCGGCGCGTCGGCGGCCGCGATCAGGTCGCCTCGGCTGATGTCGATGTCGTCGGCGAGCAACAGGGTCACCGAGGTTCCGGCGCCTGCCTCTTCCAGCGGACCGTCCGCGGTGTCGATCCGCTCGACCCGGCTGCGGATCCCTTGCGGCTGCACGACGATCTCGTCTCCAGGACGCACCGTTCCGGCAGCGATCTGGCCGGCGTAGCCGCGATAGTCCGGGTACTCGGCGGTGCGCGGGCGGATCACGTACTGCACGGGGAACCGCAGCGCGGAATCGTGCGGATCCGGTGCCACCGGCACGTTTTCGAGGTGCTCCAGCAGCGACGGGCCGTCGTACCACGGAGTCTTCTCCGACCGGGTGGCGACGTTGTCGCCGACCAGCGCGGAAACCGGAATGGTGACGACGGACGCCGAGTCATAGCCCAGCGATTCCGCGTGCGCGGTGAACTCCTTGGCGATGACGCCGAAGGTGTTCTCGTCGTAGCCGACGAGGTCGATCTTGTTCACCGCCAGCACCAGCTGCGGCACGCCGAGCAGCGCCAGCACGGCCGCGTGCCGCCGGGTCTGCTCGACCACGCCGTTGCGCGCGTCGACCAGCAGTACCGCGAGCTGCGCGGTGGACGCGCCGGTGACCGTGTTGCGCGTGTACTGCACGTGCCCCGGGGTGTCAGCGAGCACGAACGACCGCTTCGGCGTGGCGAAATAGCGGTACGCGACGTCGATCGTGATGCCCTGCTCGCGCTCCGAGCGCAGGCCGTCGACGAGCAGCGACAGGTCCGGAGTGGACAGTCCTTTGTCGACAGACGCGCGGGTGACCGCGTCGAGCTGGTCGGCCAGGACGGACTTGGTGTCGTACAGCAGCCGCCCGACCAGCGTGGACTTCCCGTCGTCCACGCTGCCCGCGGTGGCCAGCCTCAGCAGGCTCGACATCAGAAGTAGCCCTCCCGTTTGCGGTCTTCCATGGCCGCCTCGGACATCCGGTCGTCGGCGCGGGTGGCGCCGCGTTCGGTGAGCCGCGAAGCCTGTACCTCGGCGATGACTTCCTCCACGGTGGACGCCGTGGATTCGATCGCGCCGGTGCAGGAACCGTCGCCGACGGTCCGGTAGCGCACGCTCAGCTCGCGCACGTCCTCGCCGGGACGCGGCCCGCCCCACGGGCCCTCGCTGAGCCACATGCCGTCGCGCTGGTAGACCGCGCGCTGGTGGGCGTAGTAAATCGAAGGCAGCTCGACCTTTTCCCGCGCGATGTAGTTCCACACGTCGGCTTCGGTCCAGTTGGACAGCGGGAACACGCGGACCTGCTCGCCCGGACGGTGCCGCCCGTTGTAGAGGTTCCACAGCTCCGGCCGCTGCCTGCGCGGCTCCCACTGGCCGAAAGCGTTGCGCAGGCTGAAGATCCGCTCCTTCGCCCGTGCCCGTTCCTCGTCGCGGCGACCGCCGCCGAAGACCGCGTCGAACTTGTTCTCCGCGATCGTCTCGAGCAACGGCGTGGTCTGCAGCGGGTTGCGCAGGCCGTCGGCGCGCTCCTCGAGCCGTCCGTCGTCGATCCAGTCCTGGACCTTCGCGACCACCAGGCGCAGCCCGTGCTTTTCGACGACGCGGTCGCGGAACTCCAGGACCTCGTCGAAGTTGTGCCCGGTGTCCACGTGCAGCAGCGGGAACGGCACCGGCGCGGGCCAGAAGGCCTTGATCGCCAGGTGCAGCATCAGCGTCGAGTCCTTGCCGCCGGAGAACAGGATCACCGGCCGGTCGAACTCGCCCGCGACCTCGCGGAAGATGTGGATGGCCTCGGACTCCAAGGCGGCCAGGTTGTCGACAGCCGCGTCGGCCGCCGGTTCCGCCGTCGTCATCAGTCCTCCTGTGTCAGCCATGCAGTCCGCACTCGGTTTTCGACTGTCCCGCCCACCGGCCGCTGCGCGGATCCTGCCCCGGTTCGACCTTCGCCGTGCAGGGCGCGCAGCCGATCGACAGGTAGCCGATCGACACCAGCGGGTTCTCCAGGATCCCGTTCTCGTGCAGGTAGCCGTTGAACTCGTCGTCGGTCCACGCCGCGATCGGGTTGATCTTCACCAGGCCGTTGCGCTCGTCCCAGGTGACGATCGGCGTGTTCGCGCGGGTCGGCGCGTCCACCCGGCGCACGCCGGTGACCCACGCCGAGTACTTGCCGAGCGTCTGCCGCAGCGGCACGACCTTGCGCAGGAAACAGCACTGGCCGGGGTCGCGTTCGTGCAGCTTCGGCCCGTACTCCGCGTCTTGTTCGGCGACGCTCTGCTCGGCCTGCGCGTTGACGATCCGCACGTCCGGGTACACCGTCTGGACCGCGTCGCGCACTCCCAGGGTTTCGGCGAAGTGATAGCCGGTTTCCAGGAACAGCACGTCCACCGCGGGCTTGACCTTCGTGGCGAGGTCGATCAGCACGGCGTCCTGCATGTTCGACGCCACGATGAAGTCGTCGCCGAAGGTCTCGACCGTCCAGCGCAACGCTTCTTCGGCGGTCGCGTCGGCCAGTTCCTTCTCGGCACGCTCGGCCAGCGCCCGGTAGTCCGCCACCGCGGTCACTGCAGCACCCCTTCGTCCGCCCGCAACGCCCACTGCGGGAAGCGTTCGCCCGGTTCGCGGCCCGCGACGTACGCGCGCACCACGCGTTCCACGTACTCGACCAGTTCGCCCGCGGTGACCTTGTGGCCGCGCAGCTTCCGGCCGAACCCGGCGTCGAGCCCGAGGCCGCCGCCGAGGTGCACCTGGAAGCCTTCGACCTGGTTGCCGTCGGCGTCGGTGACGATCTGCCCCTTGAGCCCGATGTCCGCGGTCTGCACCCGGGCGCAGGAGTTCGGGCAGCCGTTGAGATGCACCGACACCGGCGTTTCCAGCTGCGCGTTGATGTCGGCGAGCGACTTCTCCAGGTCCGCCACCAGCTGCTGCGCGCGGACCTTCGTCTCGACGATCGCGAGCTTGCAGAACTCCAGCCCGGTGCACGCCATCACGCTGCGCCGCCACGGCGACGGCTTGGTCTGCAGGCCCAGCTCGGCCAGTTCCGCTTGCAGCGCGGGAACTTCGGCCTCGGGGACGTCGAGCACGACCAGCTTCTGGTGCGGGGTCAGCCGCACCCGCCGCGATCCGGCCCGCTCGGCCGCGTCGGCGACGGCGACCAGCGTGCTGCCGGACACCCGCCCGGCGACCGGCGCGGCCCCGACGTAGTAGTTGCCGTCCTTCTGCGGATGCACGCCGACGTGGTCGATCGGGGTCGCGGGGTTTTCCGGCGGCGGGCCGTCGATCAGCTTCCGCTTCAGGTACTCCGACTCGAGAACTTGCCGGAATTTTTCGGTGCCCCAGTCCTTGACCAGGAACTTCAGCCGCGCCCGCGAGCGCAGCCGCCGGTAGCCGTAGTCGCGGAAGATCGAGACGACGCCTTCCCAGACCTGCGGCACCTCGTCCAGCGGGACCCACGCGCCGAGCCGCTGCGCGAGCATCGGGTTCGTGGAGAGCCCGCCGCCGACCCAGAGATCGAAGCCGGGGCCGTGCTCCGGGTGGTCGACGCCGACGAAGGCGACGTCGTTGATCTCGTGCACGATGTCCGGCAGCCCGGAGATCGCGGTCTTGAACTTGCGCGGCAGGTTCGCGAACCGCGGGTCGCCGATGTAGCGCTCGAGGATCTCGTCGATCGCCGGAGTGGCGTCGAGCACCTCGTTCGCGGCGATGCCGGCGACCGGGGAGCCGAGCACGACGCGCGGGCAGTCGCCGCAGGCTTCGGTCGTGGTCAGGCCCACGTTCTCCAGCCGGGACCAGATGGAGGGCACGTCCTCGATCTCGATCCAGTGGTACTGGACGTTCTGCCGGTCGCTGATGTCGGCGGTGTCGCGCGCGTGCTCCCGCGAGATCTCTCCGACCACCCGCAGCTGCTCGGTGGTGAGCGCACCGCCGTCGATGCGGACGCGCATCATGAAGTAGCGGTCGTCCAGCTCCTCGGGCTCCAGCAGCGCGGTGCGGCCGCCGTCGATGCCCGGCTTGCGCTGGGTGTAGAGGCCGAACCAGCGGAACCGGCCGCGCAGGTCGCCCGGGTCGATCGAGTCGAAACCCCGGTGCGCGTAGATGTTTTCGATCCGCGAGCGGACGTTCAGCGGGCTGTCGTCCTTCTTCGAGCGCTCGTTCGGGTTCAGCGGCTCCCGGTAACCGAGCGCCCACTGACCCTCGCCCCGCTTCTGGCGTGGCCGGGGCGTGCGGCCCTTCGCGGGCGTTTCACGCGGGGGTGCGGACATGGAGATCCTCCGGGCAGGGTTGTCGAGGCGGCTCCGCCGCGGCGTCGGTGCGGGGGCTGGAGCGGGCCGGTGGTCCAGGTGGCGGGCTGGGCAGGCTTTGCGCGGGAGTCAGCGAACAGGCCGGCAGAGCGCGCTCGCGACCCGGAGAAGGTCGACGTGGCGGCGCGCCACGAGAAGGACACCGGCAGGACTCACCGGCTCAGATTGCCACGCGGGCCGAACGTCGTCCAAGGGCGTCCGGATGGTGGGAGAAGGCTCACGCCAGGGGTGCGAAACCGCCTCGGATGTGCATTGGCCGGACGATCTGCCAGGTCTTTCCCGGCTTTCGGACGCATCGTGGGACGGTTTCGCGCGCTTGTCAACCGGATGCGCTGCGGGTGGCGCATCGTTCGGCGGCCGAACTTTCCGCCGGGTGGCGCAGGGGCACGCGGCGGTCCGCGCGAGGCGGGGGAGAATGGACGTCGTGCCTGTTCCCGACACCCACCGTCCTCCTGCCGGACTGCCCGAGACCGCGCTCGCGGGCCTCGGCACCCGTCCGTTCGGCGTGTACGTCCACGTGCCGTTCTGCGCGACCCGCTGCGGCTACTGCGACTTCAACACCTACACCGCGGGCGAACTCGGCTCCGCCGCCTCGCCTCGGTCGTGGCTGGACGCGCTGCGTCGCGAGCTGGAGCTCGGCGCGGAGATCCTCGGCGCCGCACCGCGGGCCGAGACGGTGTTCGTCGGCGGCGGGACCCCGTCCCTGCTCGGCGCGGACGGGCTGGCCGAGGTGCTCGACGGGGTCCGGTCGGTGTTCGGGCTCGCGCCGGGCGCGGAGGTGACGACCGAATCGAACCCGGAGTCCACTTCGCCCGAGTTCTTCGCGGGCATCCGTGACGCGGGTTACACCCGGGTGTCGCTGGGCATGCAGTCCGCGGCCCGGCACGTGCTGAAGGTGCTGGACCGCGTGCACACCCCCGGCCGTCCGGTCGACGCCGCGCGCGAGGCCCGGGCCGCCGGGTTCGAGCACGTCAACCTCGACCTTATTTACGGCACGCCGGGGGAGCGGGTCGAAGACCTGCGCGCATCGCTCGACGCGGTGTTGTCGGCCGGAGTCGACCATGTGTCTGCGTACGCGCTCATCGTGGAGGATGGCACCGCGCTGGCCCGCCGGGTCCGGCGCGGCGAACTGCCCGCGCCGGACGACGACACGCTGGCCAGCTACTACGAGATGATCGACTCGGTCCTCGCCGGTGCGGGCCTGACCTGGTACGAGGTCTCGAACTGGGCGAGCGGCGAGGCCGCGCGATGCCGCCACAACCTCGGCTACTGGCAGGGCGGCGACTGGTGGGGCG
This sequence comes from Amycolatopsis sp. FU40, assembly GCF_021903635.1. Lineage (NCBI taxonomy): Bacteria > Bacillati > Actinomycetota > Actinomycetes > Pseudonocardiales > Pseudonocardiaceae > Amycolatopsis > Amycolatopsis sp. FU40. Next base: position 4,579,147 of record NZ_CP091381.1, on the reverse strand, counting down.
CCGGACCGGGCGCGCACAGCCATGTCGGGGGCGTGCGGTGGTGGAACGTCAAGCATCCGGCGAAGTACTCAAGCCTGCTCGCGGAGGGCCGGAGCCCGGAAGCCGACCGTGAGGTGCTCACCCCGGAAGACCGGCACCTGGAGCGGATCATGCTGGAGCTTCGGATCTCCGACGGACTGGCGTTGGCCGCGCTCGACGAAGCCGGGGTCACGCAGGCGCGGGCGGCCGCCGCGGAGGGCCTGCTCGAAGTGTCCGATTTGGACAGTCGAGGCCGCGCGGTGCTGACGGATCGGGGCCGTCTGCTCGCGGATGCGGTGGTCCGGAGGCTGGCCGGCTGAATTTTCGCCCGCCGGGCATAAATCCGTTCGATCGTTTGTTGGGCTAAGCATACGAGCGAGGGAGACGCGTATGCCGCAAGCGGTCAGATACGGCGAACACGGCGGGATCGAAGTGCTGCAGCTGGCCGAAGTGCCCCGGCCGGAGCCGGAATCCGGGCAGGTGCTCGTCCAGGTCCGGGCCGCGGGGATCAATCCGGGGGAAACGAAGATCCGCGTCGGCGCGCTGGCGGAACGCTGGCCGTCGACCTTCCCGTCCGGACAGGGCAGCGACCTGGCCGGAGTGGTGGTCGAACTCGGCGCGGACGTCGAGGAAATCCAGGCGGGGGACGAGGTCGTCGGCTTCGTGCACACCCGCTCCAGTCACGCCGAGTACGTGCTCGTCCCGGCGGAACACCTCGTGCCGAAGCCGAGCGGGCTGTCGTGGGAGGTCGCGGGCGGCTTGTTCGTGGCCGGAACGACCGCATACGCCGCGGTCGGCGCGGTGTGCCCGCGCGAGGGCGAGACGATCGTCGTGTCCGGGGCTGCTGGCGGAGTCGGCTCGCTGGCTGTGCAATTGGCGAAGCTCACCGGCGCGACCGTGATCGGCATTGCCGGCGAAGCGAACCATGAGTGGTTGCGCGAGCACGACATCGTCCCGATCGCATACGGCGAAGGGCTCGAGGAGCGGCTCCGGGAGCTGACCGGCGACCAGGTGCACGCGTTCATCGACACCTACGGCGACGGTTACGTCGAACTCGCCTTGCGGCTCGGCGTCTACCCCGGCCGGATCGACACGGTGGTCGACTTCGCCGCCGCCGAGAAGTACCGGGTGAAGACCGAGGGCAACATCGCCGGGGCCAGCACCGAGGTTCTGCGCGACCTCGTCGCGTTGGCGGACAAGGGATTGCTCGACGTCCCGATCGCCGCGACGTACCCGCTGGCCGAGGTCCAAGCCGCCTACCGCGAGCTGGAACAGGGGCACACGCGCGGAAAGATCGTGCTTACCGTTTGACCATCGCCGCCAGCCCCGCCACGAACGCCTCCAGGGCGAATTCGAGGCGGGGCTGGCTGGTCTCCGCGGTGAAGAATTCCCCGGCCCGCAACAGGTTCGGGAACGCGCTCGCGGGCAGCGACTGCATGTACTCCGCCATCTGCCGGCCGCGTTCGCTCATCTTTTCCGGGTCGTAATCGCCGAACGTCCAGCCGCTCGCCTCGTAGGCGAATGCCTTGGCGTACGTGCTCAACGCGTCGCCCGCGAAGACCGCCTGCTTGAGATCGAGCCCGCCCGCGCGGAGCAGCTGAAGCATGACTTCACCCTGCCGCAGCGAATTCGGCGTCACCGGGATCGGTGTCTGCCACGCGACTTTCGCGATGCCCGGATACGCCATCATCGCCCGGATCTGCTGCCGCACTTGCTCTTTGACCTGTTCGGTCCATCGCTGCGGATCCGGTTCCGGGCACGGCACCTCGCTCAGCGCCGCGTCGAGCATCAGCTCGTCCAGTTCCTCTTTGTTGGCCACGTACGCGTAAAGGGACGCGGGCCCGGTCTCCAGCTGCTGCGCGACCCGGCGCATCGAGACGGCGTCAATGCCCTCCGCGGCGAGGATTTCGAGCGCGGTTTTCACGATCAGTTCCTGCGACAGCATCTGCTTCGCGGCGCGCCGGCGCGGGCTCGGCGTCCGGCGCCATGGCGGGGGCGGTGCGGTCATCCCCGAAGCCTAGACGACCCCCGGCCTTGACGCGAACGGTGTTCGTGAGTACAACTGGACCTCGTACGCGAACGACGTTCGTTAAGGAGTATCAGCATGTCGCAGCGCGAAGAAGTCCTGTCCGTCCTCACCCGGCTCGCCGACGCCTGGAACAACGGCGATGCCACCGCCTACGGGAACCTGTTCACCGAAGACGCCGATTACGTGACGTTCTTCGGGCTCCGGTCCACCGGCCGCCAGGCGATCGTGGACTCGCACCGGGAGCTGTTCGAGGGGCCGCTGAAGGGCTCGAAGCTCACCGGCTTCGGCGAACCGCGGGTGCGGTTCCTGCGGGACGACGTCGCGGTCATCGTGACCGGCGGCGGTTCGTCGCTGACCGGCGGAGACGACCCGGCGGCCGAGGGGCGGGAGAGCTCGCTGACCTACGTTCTGGTGCGGGGCGACGAGGGATGGCGGATCACCGCGTTCCAGAACACGCGGGTCTCGAAGCCGTGGGAAGCATGAGGGCGGTGGCGGCGCCTCGCGGACGGAGGGGGACCATCACGGAATCGGAGTCCCGCAGGTTCCCCTCACGGACTTGGCGTCAAAGGATTGCGGGGCCGAGCGGCGCTCGCAGCGTCCGGGACTGGGCGGAACGGGTGAAGGCGCGTACCGTGGGAGCCACGACTTAGGTAAACCTTACTGAAACAGGGGTGTTCGATGGCCGAAGGTCCGGCGCGCAAGGGGAGGACCGCGGTGCGGCTGGAGGTGCTGCGCAAGGAGCACCTGACGCCGCACATGATCCGGATCGTGGCCGGCGGCGAGGGGCTGAAGGATTTCCGCCCGAACGAGTTCACCGACGCGTACGTGAAGGTGATCTTCAAGGTGGACGGGGTGGAGTATCCGGAGCCGTTCGACCTGAACCGGATCCGCGAGGAATTGCCGCGCGAGCACGCTCCGCGGCTGCGCACGTACACCGTCCGCTCGTACGACGAGGCCGCGGGCGAACTGGTGCTCGACTTCGTCGTGCACGGCGACGAGGGGCTCGCCGGGCCGTGGGCGCAGCGCGCGCAACCCGGCGACGAACTGCTGCTGGCCGGTCCGGGCGGGGCGTACGCGCCGCGCGCCGACGCCGGCTGGCACCTGCTGGTGGGCGACGAATCGGCGTTGCCCGCCATCGCCGCCGCGCTGGAGGCGCTGCCGCCGGGGGCGCTGGCGCACGTGTTCCTGCTCGTGGCGGACAAAGCGGAGCACCAGCCACTCGCGACGAAGGCCGACGCGCAGGTCACGTGGCTGCACCGCTCGGCGTCCGACGATCTGGTCGCGGCGGTGAAGGGGCTGCCGTGGCCGGACGAGGACGTGCACGCGTTCGTCCACGGCGAGGCCGGTTTCGTGCGGGAGCTGCGGCGGTACCTCTTCGACGAACGCGGCGTCGCTCGGGACGCGGTGTCGCTGTCCGGGTACTGGCGCGAGGGCAAGAACGACGAAGCCTGGCGCGAGGAAAAGGCAGCGGAGCGGAAAGCGGCCAGTCCGGCGTAAGGTCGCCGCCATGGCGACCGAGGTGAAGGTGGAGGCCGATCCGGCCGACGCGGGTTTCGACGGGACACGGCTGCGGCGGATCGACCGGCATTTCGCCCGGTACGTCGACGACGGCTTGCTGCCGGGCTTCCTCGCGGTGGTGAGCAGGCACGGCCGGATCGTGCACGTCGCCTCGCACGGCTCGCGGGACGTCGAAGCGGGCGCCCCGGTCGAGACCGACACGATCTGGCGGATCTTCTCGATGACGAAGCCGGTCACCTCGGTGGCGGCGATGACGTTCGTCGAGGAGGGCCTGATCGACCTCACCGACCCGATTTCCCGGTGGCTGCCGGAATTCGCCGAGCCGCGGGTGTACGCGAAAGGTTCGGCGCTGGCTCCGGTCACGGAGCCGGCGACCGAACCGATCCGGCTGTGGCACCTGCTTTCGCACACCGCGGGCCTCACCTACGGCTTCCACCACACGCACCCGGTCGACGCGGTCTACCGCGCCGGCGGGTACGAATGGGGCACGCCGCCGGGACTGGACCTGGCGGAATGCACCAAGGCGTGGGCGCGGTTCCCGCTCGTGTTCCAGCCGGGCGCCGAATGGAACTACTCGGTCGCGAGCGACGTCCTCGGCCGGCTGGTCGAGGTGCTCGCGGGGAAGCCGCTCGACGAGGTGCTCGCCGAGCGGATCTTCGGCCCGCTGGGCATGACCGACACCGGGTTCTGGACTTCGGACACGGACCGGCTGGCCGCGTTGTATCTGCCCGCGCCCGGGACGAAGAAGCTGGTCCGCAACGATGCCTTCGGCGCAGTCGGCACGTCGCGCCCGGCATGCCTTTCGGGCGGCGGCGGCCTGGTCTCGACGGCGGCGGACTACCACCGCTTCACGCAGATGCTGCTGCGCCGCGGCGAACTCGACGGCGTGCGGATTCTGAGCCCGCGCACGGTGGACCTGATGACGGCCAACCACCTGCCGGGGCATGTGGACCTGGAGGCGTACGGCCGCCCGCTGTTCGCGGAAATGCCCTTCGACGGGTACGGTTTCGGGCTGGGCTTCTCGGTCCTGATCGACTCGGTGAAGGCGAAAACCCTTGCCACGCCTGGCGAATACGCGTGGGGCGGGGCCGCTTCGACGGCGTTCTGGGTGGATCCGGACGAGGATCTGACGGTGGCGTTCTACACGCAGCTGCTGCCGTCGTCGACGCATCCGATCCGGCAGCAGCTGCGGCAGCTGGTGTACCAGGCGATGACGGACTGATCAGGCGGTCAGTTTCGGAATCACCTGCGCCCCGTACGCGGCCATCGTCTCCTCCCGCTCGTCGTGCATCAGGTACAACGCGAACTGGTCCACTCCCAGCTCCGCCAGTTCCTCCAGCCGCGCGATGTGCGCCGAGGCCGGGCCGAGCAGGCAGAAGCGGTCGACGATCTCGTCCGGCACGAACGCGGTCGACGGGTTTCCGGCGCGGCCGTGGTGGGAGTAGTCGTAGCCTTCGCGCTCGCGGATGTAGTCGGTCAGTTCGCGCGGCACCGGGCCGGACGAGCCGTACCGGGCCACCAGGTCCGCGACGTGGTTGCCGACCATGCCGCCGAACCAGCGGAGCTGTTCCCGTTGGTGTGCCAGGTCTTCTCCGACGTACGCCGGGGCCGCGACGCAGATCGTGATCCCGCCTGGATCGCGGCCCGCGGCGCGCGCGGCGTCCCGGACCGCGCCGATCGTCCAGCGGGCGATGGCCGGGTCGGCGCATTGCAGGATGAAGCCGTCCGCGTGTTCGCCGACGGTCCGCAGCGCCTTCGGGCCGTACCCGGCCATCCACATTTCCAGCCGGCCGCCGCGAATCCACGGGATGCGGACCGCGGTGTCGTTCATCGTGACCTCGCGGCCTTCGGCGAGATCCTTGACCACGCGCATGCATTCCCGCACGGTGGCCAAAGTGGACGGCGGACGGCCGACCACCCGGTGCGCGGAGTCGCCGCGGCCGATGCCGCACACCGTGCGGTTGCCGAACATGTCGTTGAGCGTCGCGAAGGTCGACGCCATCACCGACCAGTCGCGCGTGCCCGGGCTGGTCACCATCGGGCCCACGACCAGCGCGGACGTCGCTTCGAGGATCCGCGAGTAGATCACGAACGGTTCCTGCCACAGCACGCACGAGTCGAACGTCCAGCCGTACCGGAACCCGGCGTCCTCGGCGGCCTTCATCATCCGCACGACCTCCGCCGCGGGCGGGTCGGTCTGCAACACGATCCCGAAATCCATCAGGCGGCCCTCAATTCAGGTACTGATTGAGTTCACGGGACAGGAACTTGCCGTGCCCGGGGCTGCCGTGGAATCCGTCCGGCGAGACCACGACGCGACCGCGCGACAGTACAGTGTGGACTTTTCCAGTGAGCGAAAACCCCTCGTACGCCGAGTAATCCACATTCATGTGATGCGTAGCCGCGGACAGGGTCTGGGTCGCCGCGGGGTCGTACACCACGATGTCCGCGTCCGAGCCCGCCGCGATCACGCCCTTGCGCGGGTACAGCCCGAACATCCGCGCGGGCGTCGCCGAACACGTCTCGACCCAGCGGCCCAGCGAGATCTCGCCCGCGACCACACCCTGGTGCAGCAGGTCCATCCGGTGCTCGACGCCCGGAATCCCGTTCGGGATCGCCCGGAAGTCGCCGCGCCCCAGTTCCTTCTGATCCTTGAAGCAGAACGGGCAATGGTCGGTGGAAACCACGGACAGGTCGTTCGTGCGCAGCCCGCGCCACAGGTCCGCCTGGTGCGATTTTTCCCGCAGCGGCGGCGAAGCGACGAACTTGGCGCCCTCGAAATCGGGTTTCGCCAGGTCCTCAATGGACAGATACAGATACTGCGGACAGGTTTCGGCGAAGACGTTCTGCCCGTTGTCCCGCGCCTCGGCGACCGCGGCGAGCGCCTGCGCGGCCGACAAATGCACGATGTACAGCGGGGATCCGGTCACCTGAGCGAGCCGGATCGCCCGTGAGGTCGCCTCGCCTTCCAGTTCGGGCGGCCGGGTCAGGCCGTGCTGCACCGGATCGGTGTTCCCGGCGGCGACCGCCTGTGCGGCCAGTTCGTCGATCGCGATGCCGTTTTCCGCGTGCATCATGATCGTCGCGCCGATCTCGCGCGCCTGCTGCATGGCGCGCAGGATTTCCCCGTCGGTGGAATAGAAAACGCCGGGGTAGGCCATGAACATCTTGAAACTGCCGACCCCGCCGTCGACGCACGCGCGCATTTCCTTGAGCGAGGAGTCGTTGACGTCCGACACGATCATGTGGAACCCGTAGTCGATCGCGCAGTTGCCGTCCGCTTTGGCATGCCACTTGTCCAGAGTGGACAACAGGGAAGTTCCCTTGGCCTGCACGGCGAAGTCGATGATCGTCGTCGTGCCGCCCCATGCGGCGGCGATGGTGCCGGTTTCGAAGGAATCGACCGAATGCGTGCCGCCGAACGGCATTTCCATGTGCGTGTGCGCGTCGATTCCGCCGGGCAGCACGTACTTCCCGGTCGCGTCGATCGTTTCGTCGCCGGCGAGCGTGCCGGGCGCGCCTACCGCCGCGATGGTTTCGCCGTCCACCAGCACGTCGGCGGTGACCGCGCCGGAAGGCGAAACTACTTGCCCGCCTCGGATAAGGGTCGTCATCAGGCCTCCGCGAGCGGGCCGTAGCTGTCCGGGCGGCGGTCGCGGTAGAACTGCCACAGATCGCGGACCTCGGCGAGCCTGCCCATGTCCAGATCGCGGACCACGATCTCCTCCTCGGTGTCCGACGCCGCCTCGCCGACGAGCTGGCCGCGCGGGTCCACAAAGTACGATTGGCCGTAGAAGTCGTTGTCGCCCAGCGGTTCCACGCCGACCCGGTTGATCGTGCCCACGTAGTATTCGTTCGCCACCGCGGCCGCGGGCTGCTCCAGCCGCCACAGGTATTCCGACAGCCCGCGGCTCGTCGCCGACGGGTTGAACACGATCTGCGCCCCGGCCAGCCCGAGCGCGCGCCAGCCTTCGGGGAAGTGCCGTTCGTAGCAGATGTACACGCCGATCCGGCCGACCGCGGTGTCGAAGACCGGATAGCCGAGGTTGCCCGGCTTGAAGTAGAACTTCTCCCAGAAGCCCTTCACCTGCGGAATGTGGTTCTTGCGGTGCATTCCGAGGTATTTCCCGTCGGCGTCGATCACCGCCGCGGTGTTGTAGTAGACGCCCGGCTGTTCCTGTTCGTACATCGGCACCACGAGCACCACGCCGTGCCGTTCGGCGACCTCCTGCATGAGCTTCGTGGTGGGGCCGTCCGGAATAGCCTCGGTGTAGGAATAGAAGTCCGCGTCCTGCACCTGGCAGAAATACGGGCCGTAGAACAGTTCCTGAAGGCACACCACTTGCGCGCCTTGCGAAGCCGCCTTGCCGATGGCGTCGACCGCGTTCGCGATCATCGACTCCTTGTCGCCCGTCCACCGCTGCTGGATCAAGCCGGCTCGGACCGTGTCAGACACTGGTTTCCTCCTCGTTCCGGTGCGCGTTCACAGGAAGGCTGAGCAGGATGTAGCCGACGAACGCGCCGACGAAACCCATTGCCCAGTTGTAGTCGTACAAAGGTTTCAGGAACGGAATGAGCCCGTCCGCCGGGAACGGCCCGCCGTAGGCCCCGCCGACCGCGAGCACCGCGCCGATCAGGGTCGCGACGAGCGCGCGCCAGTGCCAGCCCGCGGTGAACCAGTACTGCCCGCTGGGCAGGTACAGGTCGGCCAGCTTCAGCCGGGTCCGCTTGACCACCCAGTACCCGGCGACGAGCACTCCGGCGACCGCGCCGAGCAGGCCGCCGTAGAAGCCGAGCCAGGCGAAAATGTAGATGTCCGGGTCGGAGTAGAGCCGCCACGGCTGGATCAGGACGCCGATCACGCCGGTGATCAGTCCGCCGAGCGCGAAGGTGATCCGCTTCGGGAAGGCGTTGGAGAAATCGTAGGACGGGCTGACGACGTTCGCCGCCAGGTTGGCCGAGATCGTCGCCAGCACGAGCGCGATCAGCGCGACGACCACCACGACCGGGCTGGAGAACTTGTCCGCCAGCTGCGCCGGGTCCCAGATGTCCTGCCCGTAGAGCACGTGCCCGCCGGACGTGGTGAGGATGGCGACGATCGCGATGAAGGTCATCGTCGTCGGCAGCCCGAGGATCTGCCCGCGCATCTGCTTGCGCTGGCTGCCGCCGAAGCGGGTGAAGTCCGGCATGTTCAGCGACAGCGTCGACCAGAACGCGATCATCGCCATCAGCGACGGCGCGAACACCTTCCAGAATCCCGGCCCCCAGCCGAGCTTCCCGCTGTCGTGCAGGATCGGGCCGAGGCCGCCCGCCTTCACCAGCACGTAGCCGAGCAGGATCAGGAACCCGACCGACACCAGCGGCGCGGTCCAGTTCTCGAACTTGCGGACCGCCTCCATGCCGCGCCAGATGATCAGCATCTGCAACAGCCAGAACACCGCGAACGACAGCCACATCGTCCAGTGCTGCCCGGCGATCACCGCCGAATCGCGCCAGCCGGACCCGGCCAGGCGCCCGACGATCACGTAGATCGCCTCGCCGCCCACCCAGGTCTGGATGCCGAACCAGCCGCAGGCGATGAACGCGCGCAGCAGCGCGGCGAGGTTCGCGCCGCGCAGGCCGTAGAACGCGCGGGCGAAGACCGGGAACGGGATGCCGTATTTGGTGCCGGCGTGGCTGTTGAGCAGCATCGGCGCGAGCACGATCAGGTTGCCGACGGTGATCGTGATCAGCGCTTGCAGCCAGTTCATGCCGAGCGCGATGAGCGACGCGGCCAGTGCGTACGAAGGGATGTTGTGCGCCATCCCCATCCAGAGCGCGAAATAGTTGTAGGTCGTCCAGGTCCGCTTCTCGACCGGGACCGGGGCCAGTTCGTCGTTGAAGAACCGGCTGCCTCGCAGCGCCCGCACGTCGCCGAGGTCCACCCGGCTGTGCTCACGTGTCGTCGGCTCCATTGCGGAATCCTGCGCGCCGGGCGGGGGCCGGGGGCAGAGACAGACTGTTCACTGTTCGGCCGCCCTTGGCGCAGTCTGTCGATTGCGCCGAACCGCGCCGGGGTGCATGACCTGCGTCACAACCTGCTCGTGACGTCCGGGCAAAACGGCGGAAACATCTCCACCGGATCTCCACATCTCGCCCGGATGGCCTCCACGGCGATTGCTTAAAGTCGGCGGCATGGACAACGGGGGAAGACGGGTGCTGGTCGTCGAGGACGACCTCACCATCGCCGCGTCGATCGATGCCCGGCTGAGCGCGGAAGGGTTCTCCGTGACGGTCGCGCACGACGGTCCCGGTGCGGTCGCGGCGGAGGCGGCGACCAGTCCCGACCTGGTGGTTCTCGACGTGATGCTGCCCGGTTTCGACGGTCTCGAGGTGTGCCGCCGGATCCAGGCGCGCCGTCCGGTGCCGGTGCTCATGCTCACCGCCCGCGCCGACGAGACCGACCTGCTGGTGGGCCTCGGCGTCGGCGCGGACGACTACCTCACGAAGCCGTTCTCGATGCGCGTGCTGTCCGCGCGGATCCAGGCGCTGCTGCGGCGGGTGGAGCGCTCGTCGGCCGCGGCGGAGGAGCGGATCGTGCTGGGAGACCTGGAGATCGACATCGCGGAACGCCGGGTTCGCCGAGGGGGCGAACCCGCCCAGCTGACGCCGATCGAATTCGATCTCCTGGTGCATTTCGCGCGCCGTCCGCGTGCGGTGCAGCCGCGGGAACGGCTGCTGAGCGAGGTGTGGGACTGGGACGTGCAGGCGACCGGAGCGGGTACGCGGGCGGTCGACAGCCACATCAAGGCGTTGCGGCGCAAGCTCGGGGCCGACCTGATCCGGACGGTGCACGGGGTCGGGTACGCGCTGGAGGTTCCCGCGTGAAGCCGTTCGTCGCGAAGGCCGTCGATTTCCTGCCGAGGCCGCTGGACGGGATCCGGTCGATCAAGCTGAAACTGGCGATCCTGATGGTCGCGTCCGGCGGGATCGCGTTCGCGTTCTTCCGCTACCAGATCGGCTGGCTGCCGCCGCGGACGACGGTGACCGCGGTGGCGATCGCGTTGCTGACGTCGCAGATCCTGGCGCACGGCATGACCAGGCCGCTGCGCGAGATGACGGCGGCCGCGCGGGCGATGGCGAAAGGCGATTACACGCGCCGGATCCGCGCCACCGCCCGCGACGAGGTCGGCTCGCTGGCCGCGGCGTTCAACCAGATGGCCGCCGACCTGTCCACCGCGGACCGGCAGCGCCGCGAACTGATCGCGAACGTCTCGCACGAGCTCCGGACGCCGATCACCGCGCTGAACGCCGTGCTGGAGAACCTGGTGGACGGCGTCGCCTCGCCGGATCCCGCGACGCTCCGCACGGCCTTGCACCAGACCGAACGCCTGGGGCGGCTGGTCGCCGAACTGCTGGACCTGTCGCAGATCGACGCCGGAACGCTGCCGCTGGACCTCTCGCCGGTCGACCTCGAAGACCTGCTCGCCGAGGTCGCGGCGGAGGCGGAAGCGATGGCCGCGGCGGCGGGCCGGGGAGTCCGGTTCGCGGTCTCGGTGACGCCGTCCGGCGCGACGGTGTCCGCCGACCGGGAGCGGATTTACCAGGTGGTGCTGAACCTGCTGGAGAACGCCGCCAGGCACGGCCCGGCCGGGGGAGAAGTGGCGGTGCTGGCGCGGGTCGAGCCGGGGGAAGCGCGGATCGAGGTGCACGACCAGGGGCCGGGGATCCCGGAACCCGACCGGGACCGGGTGTTCGAGCGGTTCACCCGGGGAGAACGCGCCGGGGGCGGCGGGACCGGGCTGGGGCTGGCGATCGCGCGGTGGGTGGTGGAACTGCACGGCGGGACCGTCGCGGTGGTCGATCCCGAGCCGGTCTCCAGCGGAGGTCTCGCTGCTGGCGGCGGCGGGCCGGGGTGCCGGATCCGGGTGACACTGCCCGCTTGACGGCGGGCTGCTTTCCCACTGCGGTCCGTGAGGGGGCCTCTGAGGGAATCTGATTCCGTGAGGGAAACCCTCACGGACCTTTGGGCCTGTCGGCGGAATGAGTATCGCCGCGCGCCTCCGTTGCCGAGAAGTCCCCCATCGCGTCGCCGAGGCTCCCCGCAGCCGCCGCGCGCACTGCTATTTGCTATCGCGAAGAGAGAGGTTCCATGTCCGAGCAGGTCCAGAATCACCCCGCGCATGCCGTTCCGCCGTGGGCGGTGCGCGTCGTCCGGCAGTCGGGGCCGAGGCCGTTGTTCGAGCGGGCCGAAACAGCGGTGCCCGTCGGGGCGAAACTGGCCGCGCTGGCAGTCGCGGTCGCAGGAGCGGTCGTCGTGCCGGTGGACCGGCCCGGGATCGGCTGGGTGCTGGCGTTGCTGATCGCCGCCGCGGTGCTTTTGACGCGCACGAGGCTGTCCGGGACGCGAGAAGGAAACGCGAGGCGGTGGCGGCAAGCCGGTTGGGCGCTGCTGGCGACCGCGCTGCTCGCGGTAGGAGCCCTGCGGGCGGCCGAGTGGCTGTTCGTGTTGTGCGGGCTCGCGGCGGCAGTCGTGGCGTCGCTCGCCGTCGTCGGGAAGCGGACGGTGCACGGCACGACGTACGACGCTCTCGCCGTCCCGCTCGAAGCGTTCCGCGCGGTGCCGTGGCTGCTCCGCCGGAGTCCCCGCCCCGGTCGGCAACAAGGCCGAGTGCTCGGCGCGGTGCTGTTGTCCGGCCTGGTCCTGGTCGTGTTCCTGCCGTTGCTGATCAGCGCGGACCCCCGCTTCGCGCAGTTCGTCGGCGACCTCGTCCCGGAAGTGCGTCCCAGCTCGGCCGTCCGAACCGCGCTCGTGTTCGGAGTGGGTTTCGCGGCGATGGCAGCCGTCTTCCTGATCTCCGCGGATCCCTTGCCCGAACGGGAAAACCGGAGAACCACGGTCGGCGACCGGCTGTCGTGGACGTCCTTGCTGGGCACTTTGTCGGTGCTGTTCACCGCGTACGTCGGGGTGCAAGCGACCGCCCTTTTCGGCGGCACGGACTACGTTCTCCGCACCGACGGCCTCACCTCGGCGGACTACGCACGCGGCGGTTTCTGGCAACTCTGCGCCTGCACGGTGCTGACCCTCGGCATCCTCGCTGCGGCCCTGCGCTGGGCCCCGAAAGCCACCAGCGCCGACCGGGCGGTCTTGCGGGCGCTGCTCGGTGCGCTGACTGTGCTGAGCCTGGTCGTGGTGCTGTCCGCCTTGAGTCGCATGTGGACTTACCAGCAGGCCTACGGATTCACCGTGCTGCGCTTGCTGGTGGAGGTGTGCGAGATCTGGCTGGGAGTGGTGTTCGTCCTGATCGGCGCGACGCTCGGCACCCTCCGCGCGAACTGGCTGCCCCGCGCGGCGATCGCGACCGCCGCGCTGGCGCTGCTGGGACTGGCCGCCGCGAACCCGGAGGCAGCGATCGCGACCGCCAACCTGGACCGGGCGGCGCAGGGCAAGCCGCTCGACGTCCGCTACCTGAGCCGCTTCTCCGCCGACGTGGCCCCGGTCGTCGCGGCCCGCCGCCCCGACGCGGCTTGCCTGCTGCGCCCGATCGCCGACGACGCTTGGCCTGCCTGGAATTTGAGCCGTTCGCAGGCGCGGGAGATCGTCCGGTCCCAGGCCCCGTGCGAATGACGGGGTTCAGCTCCGGGGCACGGTCAGCCGCCAGTCGGCGAGGGGGTTTTCGTCGGGATTCTCGTCCGGGAGATGCTCGGAGCGGCGCATCGCGCAGCGATGGCGCACCAGGTCGCGGCGCTCCGCCGGGGTCAGGTCCTCGTCACCGAACGGGCTTCGCTGGTCGATGTCCGCGTTCGCGTCGACGTTGAACCGGTAGGCGTCCGCGGTCAGGTAGTCGCGGCGGAAGTCGGTCTTCCATTGCGAATTGTGCCCCCAGCCGAGCGATCCGTCGCTGGTCGGCCGGTGGCGGCGGAGGAACGAATCCTCCAGCGCCGACCGGTCCGCGATCCCGGCCGTCGCACGGCGTTCCCCGGCCCGCACGGCTACGCCGGCCCGGCCGAACAGCATCTCGCCGAGCATGAGGCACGGCCACTGTTCGCCGGTGATCTCGATCGGCGTGTCCGGATCATCGCTCTGGTCGACGGCCGCGATCTCGTGAAAGAACGGATCGAACCGCGCGACGTCCACCCGTCGCATGCCCAGCGCCGAGAAAAAGCCGACGTACTCGCCCGCGGTGACGCGCACGTCGTGCTCGGGCAGGTGCAATCGGTGCGCCCACGGCGTTTCGGCTCCGTCCGGGAGACCGGACTGGAAGCCCAGCAGCAGGAGATCGCTGATCCGGCTGAGCGCATACGCTTGCTCGAGCAGATCGCCCCACACGTACTCCGTCCGCTGCCATTCTCCGCAGACCGCCAGCGGGGCGAGCATCTCGCGCGCGGCGACGGCGAACTCGTCGAGCCACGGCGAAAGCACGTCGGAGAACAGCGCCGGGCCGGTGTAGCTGTGCACCGCGAAGTACAGTTCGCGCAGGGTCGTGGGGGTCATCACGACGACGCAGCCTACGGAGACCCGCGGCGTCGTCCCACCGAATTGTTCGCCGCGGCAATCGGTTCCGGGACCGCCGGAACCGATTGCCGCCGCCGGGCCTAAAGCGCGAACACCCCGTTCGACTGGCTGTCCGCCGCGCACTTGTTCGGGTACGTCGCCCGGTACGTCACCCGTGTGCCGCGCCAGGTGCCCAGGGCCGTGACGTCCACCGGCGAGTAGATCATCGTGCACTTCTGCCGGTGCGGGGCGATGCGCGCGAAATCGCCGTCGACCGCCGTGAGGGTCGCGCAGGCGGTGTCGCGGTGGCGGTGCGTGCCGCCGGTGGGGTCGCAGGTCAGGGACGCGCTCGTGACGCGCCCGGAGGTCTCGTGCATGGTCAGCTGCAGCACCGACTCCGGGACGTGCGGTGCGGCCAGGCCGCCGAAACCGATCAGGGCGGCTGCGACCGGAGCGAAGGAAGAGAACACCATACGAGGGATATCGGCGCCGCGAACCCGATCACTGTGCTCCTCGTCCGGGTGGGTTTTCCTCGCTCGGACGGGTGGCAGCGCTGAGGTCGTGCGCGAGCAATGCCACGTACAGCGACAACATCGACTCCGGGTCTTCCAGTCGCACTCCCAGCACCTGTTCGATGCGGGCGAGTTGCTGGTAGTACGCCGTCCGCGAGGTGTGGGCGGCGACAGCCGCGGCGGATTTGTTGCCGCCGTGCGCGCAGTAGTGCCGCAGCGCTGGGACTAGGCGACTGCCGGAAGCAGCGTCGCGTTCGAGGAGCGGGCCCAGCTCTCGCGCGGCGAAGGCGTGTACGCGCTCGTCGTCGGCGAGAAGATGCAGCAGGCCGCGTAGCCGAACATCCTTGAGACGGTGCAACGGTTGCCCGTCGTCCTCGTCGAGCGCAGCGGCAGCGACGTGCGCGGCTTCGACCAAAGTGCGTTGTGCCTCAGCGGGTCCGGTGACCGTCGTGCCTACGCCGAGCGCGGCTGGCGCGGAAGCGCGCGCGTCGTGGATGTCGGTGGCTAGGCGCTGGAGTACGGCGTCGGCGTTGGCTTCCGGCGAGAGCGCAAGAAGCGCGCGTACGGCAGTCTCGTCTGTCGAGACCAGCGCAGACACCTTCGCTCGGCGCGTCGCGAGCGCGGTCGCTTCGGCGAGTTCGCGCAACAGTGGCGGCGTGGACAGTGTCGGACGCGTAGTCGCGGTGATGCGCGGCCGTACCGCGAGGCCGACCAGCTGTCGTCCGGTCAGGGGCACGGCGAGTGCAGAAGAGCGTGCGAGGATCTCAGCGGTCGGCGCAGGGGAATTCAGCAGCTCGGTCAACACCGCACGGTGCGCTTGCCGTTCGAGGGTGTCGGAGTCGCGCGCGACGAGACGGTGCACCGCGAGTGCGGACGCGGCTCGTTCGGCGACCACCTGGTACCGATGCGGCGGCGGCTCGGCGCACACGAGCACCAGCCGACCCCAGTCGTGGCCGCGCGCGCCGACCACGGTGACCAGCCAGCCCGCCGCCGAGTGGTAGCCGGTGCGCTCGCCGACCTGCACCACTCGCGACCGGGCGGGCCAGCCGATCAGCAATTCGCCCGGATCGGTGCCCGCCGTGTCGTAGGCGAGGACTTCGTGTTCCAGCGTTTCCAGCACGACCGGCTGTTCGGTCAGCCGCGCTACCTCGGCCAGCACCGCGGCGGGCTCGGCGCCGGCGACGGTCAGCGATGTGAACGTTTCGTGCACCCGCTCCGCCGCTCGGAGCTCGGCGAGCTGCGCGTCCACGATCATGCCGTTCACTGCCTCGGTCACCGCGACGTAGCGGGTCTCGCGAGACAGCGTCACCAGCGGCAATCCGCGCTGCTCGGCCGCCGTGACAAGGGCGCGCGGAAGCCGGTCGTTCCAGTGCCGCACCAGCTCGACGACCAAGCCCGCGACACCCACTTCGGCGAGGTCAGCGACGTATCGGCTCAGCGTCGCGTCGTCGTCCGGGAGCGCGACCCCCGTGGTGAGCACGAGTTCCCCGCCGCGCAGCAGGTGCGCGATGTCGGCGACCTCGGCCGCGTGCGCCCAGCGGACCCGCCGTTCGAGCCCGGTGCTGCCCGCGACCACGCGCGGACACCCCTGGCGCAGCACCGGCAACGCGAGCGCCTCGGCGACGGTCGGGTACATCGGTCCCCCCTTGCTGGCCGGCAGGGCACAGACTGTACGGCGGAGAGGGGTAGTCCGTACACGTTGTCGATGGCGGAGCCGGGCGCCTCGCCCGGAGACTCGTGGGCACCCGACCGGAAGGAGCGGACGTCGTGACCGACCGCATCAGCCATTGGATCGACGGCAAGCCGGTCGTCGGCGCCGGACGCACTGGCGACGTGTACGACCCGGCGACCGGCCAGGTCAGCGCGCAGGTGGACTTCGCCGGACCGGCCGAGGTGGACCAAGCGGTAGCCGCCGCGACCGCCGCGCTGCCAGGCTGGCGGGGCACCTCGCTCGCCGGGCGCACGCGGGTGCTGTTCGCGTTCCGCGAGCTGCTTCAAGCCCGCAAACACGAGCTGGCGAAGATCGTGACGAGCGAGCACGGCAAGGTCGAATCGGACGCCGCGGGCGAGGTCGCGCGCGCGATCGAGAACGTCGAATACGCGTGCGGCGCGGCGCAAATGCTCAAGGGCGGGTTCAGCGAGAACGCCTCCACCGGCGTCGACGTCTACTCGATCATGCAGCCGCTCGGCGTGGTCGGCGTGATCTCGCCGTTCAACTTCCCGGCGATGGTGCCGCTCTGGTTCGTGCCGAACGCGCTGGCGTGCGGCAACACCGTCGTGCTCAAGCCGAGCGAGAAGGACCCGTCCGCGGCGCTGTTCATCGCGGAGCTTCTCGCTGAAGCAGGCCTGCCGTCCGGCGCGTTCAACGTGCTGCAGGGCGACAAAGTCGCGGTCGACGGACTTCTCGCGCACCCGGACGTCAAGGCGATCTCCTTCGTCGGCTCCACTCCGATCGCGCGCTACGTCTACGAAACCGGCACCAGCCACGGCAAACGCGTCCAGGCGCTCGGCGGGGCGAAGAACCACATGATCGTGCTGCCGGACGCCGACCTCGACCTGGCCTCGGACGCCGCAGTATCGGCTGGTTTCGGGTCCGCGGGGGAGCGGTGCATGGCGGTGTCGGTGGTGGTCGCCGTCGAGCCGATCGCGGACGAGCTGGTGGCCAAAATCGTTGACCGGATGCGAAAACTGCGCGTCGGAGACGGACGCAAACCGTCGTCGGAGATGGGCCCGCTGGTCACCAGGGCACACCACGAGCGCGTTTCGTCCTATGTGGACACCGGCGTCGCCGAAGGCGCGGAACTCGTGATGGACGGCCGGGGCGTGGAAGCGGACGGCGCGAACGACGGATTCTGGCTCGGCCCCACGCTTTTCGACCGCGTCACGCCCAGTATGACGGTGTACACCGACGAAATCTTCGGCCCGGTGCTGTCCGTCGCGCGGACGGCGAGCTTCGACGACGCGCTCGCACTCGTCAACGCCAACCCGTACGGCAACGGAACCGCCGTCTTCACCGGCGACGGACGCGCGGCGCGCCGGTTCCAGAACGAGGTCGAGGTCGGCATGGTGGGCGTCAACGTGCCCATCCCGGTGCCCGTCGGGTACTACTCCTTCGGCGGCTGGAAGGACTCTCTGTTCGGCGACACGCACGCTTACGGACCGGAGGGATTCCACTTCTTCACGCGGACGAAGGTGGTCACGTCCCGTTGGCCGGACACCTCGCACGCGGGGGTGAACCTGGGGTTCCCGAAGAACTCCTGACCCGGGTTCACCACACGCCGTTCTCGCCGACGATGCTCGCCACCGTGCCGCTGTTCGCCAGCAGGCACACCGCGACGACCCGCTCGGCCGCCAGCCGCTTGCCGCGCGCCGGATCGACCCGAAGGGTGCGGCCGCCCACGCGGAGCTGCCATTTCTCGACGGTCCCCGGGCCGCGCGGGGTGTGCTTGAACCCGACCGGGTAGTCGTCGGTGATCGGGCCGGAGCCGAAATCGTGCACCGGCCCGGGCACGACTGTCAGCGGCGCGCGGTACTCGGCGAACTGCCGCCTCCCGAACCGGACCGCCAGCACGGCCACGACCGCGGCGACCGCCGTCGCCACCAACGCGGAAGCGGTGAAGCCGGACTTGGCGAGCGCGACCACCGCGATCGCCACCTCGATCGCGACGAACACCCAGACCGCCCAGAAGAACCAGCCCAGGACCACCCCGCGCTGGCTCGGGTGCAGTCGTCCGGCGAGGTTGGCGGCGGCCACCCCGCCGGGGTCGGCCTTCGTCGTCATGCCGCGACCACGTTGACCAGGATCTTGCTGCGCGGGGTGAATACCGCTCCGTTGGCGCGGCCGCCGAGCACCCGGCTCCGCAGATCGGGATCGAGCCGGTAGCTCTTGCCGTTCACGACGAGGTAGGTGAAGGGGATCCGCTCGGTGATCTCGTACAAATACATCGGGGGCAGGACGCCGGACGGCCGGTGCTGCACGTGCCCGAAATCGTGCGTCAAGCCCGTCACCACGTCCGCCTTGCCCCCGCGCCAGTCCGCCAGCCGCCGCCCGATCGCGCGCCCCGGATACACCGCGCCGACCAGGAAGACCAGCGACATGATGAACAGCGGCGCGTTCTTCGACCAGTAGGACACCAGCGGCTTGCCGAAGTAGGCGTTGAGATCGTTGGTGGTCCGGATCATGGCGGGACTGATGCCGAACCAGATCGGGGTCAGGACCGCCAGCGCGACGAGGACGAGCAGCACCAGGACGAGCGTCCAGAAGTTGCCGTCCAGCACCATCCGCCGCTGGGACGGATGCAGCCTGCCTTCGCGGTTGGCCTGGTCCGCGGCTGCTTGCACAGCTTGCCGGGTCACTCGCCGGAGCCGCCCTTCGCCTCCTCGGCCTCCCCGGCCTCGCGTTCCTTCTTGGCGGCTTCGGACGCTTCGGAGTATCGGTCGTATTGTTCGTTCTCCTGCCGCCGGGTCTCGGCTCCGACGCCGACCGTGTCGGCGGGGCTCCACTTCGGCACGCCGCCCTCGGCCTCCCTCCAGCCCTTCGGGCTCAGCACGCTGCGGCCGTCCTCCGAGTAGGTCTCTCCCCACTCGTTGACCCGGTCCTTCCACTTCTCGTTCAGCGGCGACTGCACCTTTTCCTTGGCCGCGTCCTTCCAGCCCTCGGCCTTGGCCGCGGCGGACTCGGCCTTGCCCGCGTCCTTCAGCTCCCCGGCCTTCTTCTCCAGGTTCACGCCGACGTCGACGCTCTTGTCGGTGATCTTGCCCGCCGCCTTGCCGGCCTTGCGCAGCGCGTTCGCCGCCTGCTCGATCGCCGCCTTCGACTTGCCCGCGCTTTCCGCGAGCTTGTCCAGCTTCTCCACGACCTTCGCGATCCGGGTGCCGATCTTCTCCGCCAGGATCCCGCCCTCGACGACGGTGTCCGCGATGAACGCGGCCACCGTGCCGCCGAAGGTGCACCACGACGACGCCAGGGCGGCGAGCCCCTTGATGATCAACTCGCCGACGAACGACGAGATCATGTCGCGGATCAGCCCGCGTTCGGTGCCGACCAGTGCGCCGGCGACGTTCATCGCGGTGGACGCGCCGTTGGCCTGTCCGGCCGCGTTGCGGAGCTTGTCCACGTACTCCTTCGCCCGGCCCTGGTAGGCCTGGCCGCCCTGGCCCTGGAAGTTCGGCGCCACCTTGCCCGCGGCCTGTTCGTACTGGTCCGCGCTCTCGGCGAGCTGTTTCGCGATGTTCGACCAGGTCACGGCCTTGGCGGTGACCGCTTCCGGATTGCCGGCGAGCTGGTCGAGGCCCTCCTTGAGGAAGCTGATGTGCTCGATCAGCCAGCCGACGCCAGCGCTGGCCAGGCTGCCGAGCGGGTCCATCGCCACGCCGAGTAGGTCGAGCCCGTCGGTGATCCCGTCGACGACGAGGTTGCCCCAGTCGCCGTGCCGGAAGTCGGTCTGGGTCGCGGAGAGATCGTTGACGATGCCCGCGCCGGAGGTCTGGGCGTTGAGGTTGTCCAGCTCGTTCGAGGACGACCCCATGTTCGCAGTGAGGCCGCTCGGTGACTCCGACTTCGCGACCAGCGGGTTTTCCTGCGTCTCGGTCATTCCGGCAGCTCCTTGCCGAGGCCGTTGATGTGGCCGACAGTCTGTTGCTCGTGCGTGTCGTAGTGGTCGTGCGCCTGTTGCAGCAGGTTCGCGATCTCGTCGCCTTCGCCGCCCAGGTCCTTGACGAACGACGTCGCCACTGACATCCAGATCTGCAGCGGCATCGCGAACACCTGGCCGACGATGCCGAACGCGTCGTCCCCGAACGTCTGCACGGAGTCAGTCGCCTGCGCCGCGGTGTGCACCCCGGCCGCGATGTTCTCGACCTCTCCCTTGTGCGCGCGCAGCGACGGAAGGTCGACGTGGGGTCCGGTCATCAGTTCCTCCCCAGGAACGAGCCGCCGCCGTAGTAGTCGTCGTCATCGGTCGGGTCCGGCGCCGGGCGGGCCGGACGCGCGGGCCGGGCGGGCGGCGGGGCGGAATCGTCCTGCGCGTCGAAAAATTGCGGTTGCGGCGTCGAAGGCGGGGCCGTTTCCTCGGGAACTTCCGGTTCCGGGATCTGTTCTTCGAGGAATTTCATCGCGTCGCTGTGCTCGCCGATCACCGGAGCCATGATCGCGGTCAGCTGTTGCGCCGCCTGGGCCTGCGCGCGCCGGGCGGTGGCCAGCACGGCGGCGGCGAGGGCGGCGCGCGGCATCTCGTCCGCGCGGGGGCCGAACCGGAGTTCCTGCAGCGCACCGGCGGTGTTGACGGTCGCGGTGACCGCGCCGTCCTGGCTCGTCGCGGTCGCCGACACGTGCTTCAGCTGTTCCTGTGCTTCCGCGGCCCGCTGCCGGATTTCGGCGATTTCGGGGGAAAGTGCGTTCATGTCGGCCACTGCTTTCGGATCGAGTGGTTCATAGTCTTTCCGAGGCAGAAAACCGGGTTCCGGTTCCCCGTGCAAGCCAAGTTCCGAGTTGCCCGGTTCGTCGCTATTAAAAATTGTTTGCCTGCCTTTTACCCCCGGCCGCCCGGACCGGAGGGCGCGCCGGGCACCACCGGGTCCGTAAACTCGTTGTGAGTAGCAGGAGGACCGCGAAGGAGGTGCCGGTGGCGAACACGGACGAGCGTCGCTTCGAGGTGCTGCGCGCGATCGTCGCCGACTATGTCTCGAACCAGGAGCCGGTCGGGTCGAAGACGATCGTCGAGCGGCACAACCTCGGCGTTTCCAGTGCCACCGTGCGCAACGACATGGCCGCCCTGGAAGAAGAGGGGTACATCGCCCAGCCGCACACCAGCGCGGGCCGGATCCCGACCGACAAGGGGTACCGGCTGTTCGTCGACCGGCTTTCGGAGATCAAGCCGCTGTCGGCCGCCGAGCGGCGCGCGATCACCAGCTTCCTCGATTCCGGCACCGACCTCGACGACGTGCTGCGCCGGTCGGTCCGGCTGCTCGCGCAGCTCACCCGCCAGGTCGCGGTGGTGCAGTACCCGATGCTCACCAATACCGTGGCGCGGCACCTCGAGGTGGTCCCGCTCACGCCCGCGCGGCTCATGCTCGTGCTGATCACCGACTCCGGCCGGGTCGACCAGCGCACCGTCGACCTCGGCGACGTGGTCACCGAGGAGACCGTGCTGCGGCTGCGCACCGTGCTCAACGGCGCGCTCGCCGGACGGCGGCTGGCCGACGCGGCGGCGAACGTGGCGGAGTTGCCCGAGGGCGCTCCGCCGGACCTGCGCGACCACCTCACCCGGATCTGCACCACACTGGTCGAATCGCTGGTCGAGCACCCGGAGGAGCGGATCGTGCTCGGCGGCACCGGCAACCTCACCCGCAACGTCGCGGACTTCCCCGGTTCGCTGCGCCAGGTGCTCGAAGCGCTCGAGGAACAGGTGGTGGTGCTGAAGCTGCTCGCCGCCGCCCGCAACCCCGGTGCGGTCACCGTGCTCATCGGTGAGGAAAATGAGGACGAGCAGATGCGCAGCACCTCGGTCGTGTCCATCGGCTACGGCCGGGACGACATGCTGCTCGGGGGAATGGGCGTCGTCGGGCCGACCAGGATGGACTACCCCGGCACGATCGCGGCGGTCCGCGCGGTCGCCAACTACGTGGGGCAGATCCTGTCCGGCCGCTGACCGGCGGCGAGGGCGGAACACGAAGGAGAAGGCAGAGCAACGTGGCGAGGGACTACTACGGGATCCTCGGGGTGGCCAAGAACGCGAGCGATCAGGAGATCAAGCGCGCGTACCGCAAGCTGGCCCGCGAGCTGCACCCCGACGTGAACCCGTCGGAGGACGCCCAGCACCGCTTCGGCGAGGTGACCACCGCGTACGAGGTGCTCTCCGATCCGCAGAAGCGCAAGATCGTCGACCTCGGCGGCGACCCGATGGACGGGGGCGGCCGCGGCGGCGGGGGCGGCGACCCGTTCGCGGGCTTCGGCGGGCTCGGCGACATCATGGACGCCTTCTTCGGCGCCGCGGGCGGAGGCGGCGGACGGGGCCGCGGGCCGCGCAGCCGCGTGCAGCCCGGGTCCGACGCGCTGATCCGGCTCGGCCTCACCCTCGAGGAGTGCGCGACCGGCGTCGACCGCGAGATCACCGTCGACACCGCGATCGTCTGCGACCTGTGCCGCGGCGCGGGCACCGCCGAGGGCACCAGCACCAAGACCTGCGACACCTGCGGCGGGGCCGGCGAGGTCCAGTCCGTGCAGCGGTCGTTCCTCGGCCAGGTCGTCACCGCGCGCCCGTGCCCGGTGTGCCGCGGCTTCGGCGAGGTCATCCCCGACCCGTGCCGCCAGTGCGGCGGCGACGGCCGGATCCGTTCGCGGCGCGGCGTCACCGCGAAGATCCCGCCCGGCGTCGGCGACGGCATGCGGATCCGGCTGTCCGGCCAGGGCGAGGTCGGCCCCGGCGGCGGCCCGGCGGGCGACCTCTACGTCGAGATCGACGAGGCCCCGCACGAGGTGTTCGTCCGCGAGGGCAACGACCTGCACTGCAACTTCCGCATCCCGATGACCACCGCGGCGCTCGGCGCGACGGTCCCGATCGCCACGCTGGTCGACGGCGACTACGAACTCGACATCGAACCCGGCACCCAGCCCAACACCGAACTGGTGCTCACCGGCAAGGGCATGCCGCGGCTGCGCTCGTCCGGCCGCGTCGACGGCCGCGGCGACCTGCACGTGCACATCGACGTCGTGGTGCCGACCAAGCTCGACGAGGCCCAGCGCGACCTGCTCGTCGACCTCGCACAGCAGCGCGGCGAAGAGGTCCCGACGCTCGCCGCCAACGGCAGCAAGCACGGCGGCCTGTTCTCGAAGCTCCGCGCGAAGAACCGCTGACTGTGCCGGACACCACACTGCCGGTCTTCCTCGCCCCGGAGGTGCCCGCCGAAGGACGGGCGCTGCTCGACGGCGAGGAAGCCCGGCACGCGGCCACCGTGCGCCGGCTGCGCGTGGGGGAGCAGCTCGTGCTCTCCGACGGAGCCGGCGCGATGGCCCGCTGCGCCGTGGACGCCGTCGAAGCGGGCCGGGCGGCCACGGTCACGCTCACCGTTCTCGAACGCTGGCAAGAAGAACCGCCCGCGCTGCGCGTCCACGTGGCCCAAGCCCTCGCCAAGGGCGACCGCGGAGAATTGGCAGTCGAACTGGCCACCGAAGCCGGCGCGGACGCGATCGTGCCCTGGCGCGCCGCCCGCAGCGTCGCCCGCTGGGACGACGGGCCCCGCGGCGAGAAAGCCCTCGCCCGCTGGCGCGCGACCGCCCGCTCAGCCGCGAAACAAGCCCGCCGCGCCCACGTGCCCGCCGTCGCCGAACCAGCCGGCACGCGCGAACTCGCGCAACTGGCCGCCACGATGTCCGCGACGCTCGTCCTCGAATCCGGTGTCACCAGCAAACTCACCGAACTCGACCTCCCCGACGGCGGCGACCTCCTCCTCGTCGTCGGCCCCGAGGGCGGCATCACCGACGACGAACTCGCCGTCCTCGAAGAAGCCGGAGCCACCACCGTCCGCCTCGGCCCGACGGTCCTCCGCACCTCCACGGCAGCCGCCGTCGCACTAGGCGCACTAGGCGTCCTCACCGGCCGCTGGCACTGACCAGAACCCGCAAAACCCGGCAGAACCCCTAAACATCCGCACCAGGTGATGGCGCGCCGCACCCCCGGCGGCTACTCTGCTTCGCAACGTGCGAACACGAGGGTTTCAGCCCGCCCCCAGGCGGGCATTACTCTTGAGTACGCGAACCCATGCCCCGCCGGGCACCTCCCCCCTCGGTCCGGCGGAGCCGCGGCGGCGGTGGAGCGACCCCCAGGCTCCACCGCGCCGCGGCGTCTTCGAATCGCTGGCGCGATTCTTCGCTGCCGCTGGTTTCGCTATTGCTCCCGGGGGGCCGAGCCCCCCGGACCCCCACGGTGCGGTGGTTGCGTGTCGTGCGTTGGTCGCCTTTAGTGCGCTGGTTGGTTGCGTGTCGTGCGCTGGTTCCTGTTTGTAGGGTGGGGGGCATGAGCGATGCGGGTGCGGCGGAGACGTTGTTCGAGCGGATTATTGCTGGGGAGATTCCGGCGGATGTGGTGTACCAGGACGACGCCACGTTCGCGTTTCGCGACATCAATCCGCAGGCGCGGGTGCATGTGCTCGTGGTGCCTCGGAAGAGGTACCGGAACGTGGGCGAGCTGGCGGAGGCTGATCCGGAGTTGCTGAGTGCGGTGCTGTTGACGGCGCGCAAGGTCGCGGAGATCGAGGGGATCGCCGAGAGCGGGTATCGGGTGGTGTTCAACACTGATGCTGATGCCGGGCAGACTGTGTTCCATGTGCACGCGCACGTGTTGGGCGGGGAGCAGCTGGGGATGTTCGGGAAGCCGCAGGCTGGGGTGCACTGAAACCGGGCTGCGAGCGGGTGTCGGGGACAAGTAGCATCTATGGGGTCCCTGTACGTTGACTTGCGAAGTGCGCAGAAAGCAGGACCGAGGCCACGTGGCCGGAACTGAGACGGGTGGAGCCGCCCGACCTGACAATCGGGTATCGGCCGAGGCACAGGTTCGATTCCCGATCCCGGAGGCGGCTCAGCTGAGCCTGCTGGGGTCCCGGGACGAGAATTTGCGGGTGGCCGAGGAGCTGCTCGCCGCCGACGTGCACGTGCGCGGCAACGAGGTCACGTTGACTGGGTCCGCGGCTGACGTGGCGTTCGCGGAGCGTGTCTTCACCGAGCTGGTGCAGCTCGCCGGTGGCGGCCAGCAGGTGGGGCCGGACACGGTGCGGCGGACTGTGGGGATGCTGTCCAGCGGGGACGCGTCGCCCGCGGAGGTGCTGAGCCTCAACATCGTGTCGCGGCGTGGCAAGACCATCCGGCCCAAGACGCTGAACCAGAAGCGGTACGTCGACGCGATCGACAAGCACACGATCGTGTTCGGGATCGGGCCCGCCGGTACGGGCAAGACGTATCTCGCGATGGCGAAGGCCGTGCAGGCGTTGCAGGCCAAGCAGGTCACGCG
Organism: Amycolatopsis sp. FU40; assembly: GCF_021903635.1. NCBI lineage: Bacteria > Bacillati > Actinomycetota > Actinomycetes > Pseudonocardiales > Pseudonocardiaceae > Amycolatopsis > Amycolatopsis sp. FU40. The sequence continues at coordinate 4,553,593 of NZ_CP091381.1, read as the reverse complement.
GATCGTGCTGACCCGGCCCGCGGTCGAGGCGGGGGAGCGGCTCGGGTACCTGCCGGGAACGCTGAACGAGAAGATCGACCCGTATCTGCGGCCGCTCTACGACGCGCTGCACGACATGGTCGAACCGGAGTCGATTCCGCGGCTCATGCAGGCGGGCACCATCGAAATCGCACCTCTCGCATATATGAGGGGCAGAACTCTGAACGACGCCTTCATCATCCTCGACGAGGCGCAGAACACCACGCCCGAGCAGATGAAGATGTTCCTCACCCGCCTCGGGTTCGGCGCGAAGATCGTCGTCACCGGCGACATCACCCAGATCGACCTCCCCGGCGGGCAGCGCAGCGGGCTCCGCGTCGTGCGCGACATCCTCGGCGGCGTCGAGGACCTGCACTTCGCCGAGCTCACCAGCCAGGACGTCGTCCGGCACAAACTGGTCGGCGACATCGTCGACGCGTACGAGAAGTGGCAGGCCGTGCAGGACGCGCAAGAGCAGCAGACCGGCGGCTGGAAAGGCACCCGCCGATGAGCATCGAGATCGCCAACGAATCCGGCGTCGACGTCGACGAGGCGTCCATCGTCTCCGCCGCGCGCTACACGCTGGAGAAAATGGAGGTCAGCCCGCTCGCCGAGCTGTCCATCCTGTGCGTCACCCTCGAGGTGATGGAAGACCTCCACGAACGCTGGATGGACCTGCCCGGGCCCACCGACGTCATGGCCTTCCCGATGGACGAGCTCGACTCCTCGCGCCGCCCCGACGCGCCCGACTCGTCACCGGCGCTGCTCGGCGACATCGTGCTCTGCCCGGCCTTCGCGAAAGACCAGGCGAAAACCGCGGGTCACCGGCTGATCGACGAACTGCACCTGCTCACCGTCCACGGCTGCCTGCACCTCCTCGGCTACGACCACGCCGAACCCGCCGAGGAACGCGAGATGTTCGGGCTGCAGAAGCGGATCCTCGGCGAATTCCAGGCCGCGGTCGCCGCGCACCAGGCCCGCGACGCGCAACGCGACGTCGACGACCGCGTGCTCGGCATCGCCGGGCTCGACGCGCCGCGGCCCGGGGAAACGCCCTAGGCTCCGACGATGGGAAACCCCCCGGCACAGGTCGTCGTCGCGGTGACGCTGGTGCTGCTCGCGGGCGTGTTCGCGGCCGCGGACGCCGCGGTCGGCACGGTGTCGCAAGCCCGCGTCGACGGCCTCGTCCGCAACGGCCGCGTCGGAGCCCGCCAGCTCGCCGCGGTGGTCGCCGAACGCCGCAGGCACATCAACCTGCTGCTCCTGCTGCGGCTGGCCTGCGAACTCACCGCCACGGTGCTCGTCACCGTGTCCTTCGTCGCCTGGTTCGACCGGCTGTGGCTCGCCATCCTGGTGTCCGCGGTCGTCATGGTCGTGGTCAGCTACGTCCTCATCGGCGTCGGCCCGCGCACCATCGGCCGCCAGCACCCGTACCGCGTCGGCACGATCGTCGCCGGACCGGTCCGCGCCCTCGGCACGGTCCTCGGCCCGCTGTCGCGGCTGCTGATCGTGCTCGGCAACGCGATCACCCCCGGCCGCGGCTTCCGCGAAGGCCCGTTCACCTCCGAAGTCGAACTGCGCGAACTCGTCGACCTCGCCCAGGAACGCGGCGTCGTGGAGGACTCCGAACGCGAGATGATCCACTCGGTGTTCGAACTCGGCGATACCGTCGCCCGCGAGGTCATGGTGCCGCGCACCGAAATCGTGTGGATCGAGCGCACCAAAACCGTCCGCCAGGCCCTCGCGCTCGCGCTGCGCACCGGCTTCACCCGGGTCCCGGTGATCGACGATTCGGTGGACGACATCGTCGGCGTGGTCAACATCAAAGACCTCATGCCCGAGTACATGGGCCCGGACGGGCCGAGCACCGTGGTCGACGCCGTGATGAACCCGGCGAGCTTCGTGCCCGACTCGAAGCGGCTCGACGAACTGCTGAAGGAAATGCAGCGCACGCACAACCACATGGCGATCGCGGTCGACGAGTACGGCGGCACGGCCGGCCTGCTCACCATCGAGGACATCCTCGAAGAGATCGTCGGCGAGATCACCGACGAATCCGACGCCGACGAACGCCCCGAGATCGAGGAACTCGAGGACGGTTCGGTCCGCGTGTCGTCCCGGCTCGGCGTCGACGACCTCGGCGAACTGTTCGGCATCGACCTCGAAGACCACGACGTGGAGACCGTGGGCGGGCTGCTCGCCGAGCGACTGGGTAGGGTCCCGCTGCCGGGGGCCGAAGCCGAGGTCGCCGGTCTTCGGCTGTTCGCCGAAGGGGGCAAGGACCGCCGCGGCCGGATGCGCATCACCTCCGTGGTCGTCCGGCCGTCGTCGGCGCGCCCGCGCACCCGCCCGCCCCAGCCGCAAGAGCACGACAGGAGAGTCGAACATGCCTGACCTCGACGCCGAGGACCAGAAGCTGGTCACGCTGGCCCGTTCGGCCCGCGCCCGCACCGGCGCGGACGAAGGCGCCGCGGTCCGCGACACCGACGGCCGCACCTACGCCGCGACCACGGTCGACCAGCCCTCGTTCAAGCTCACCGCCGTGCAGGCCGCCGTCGCCGCCGCGCTGTCCAGCGGAGCCGAAGGCCTCGAAGCCGCCGTCGTCGTCACCGCGGACGCGCTGGTCGCCGAGGCGTCCGTGCACGCGGTCCGCGACGTGAGCAAGGCCGCCCCGATCATCTTCGCCGACCCGTCCGGCGCCGTGGTCGAGGTGCTTCACTCGTGACCGAACCGCACCGTTCCGGTTTCGCCTGCTTCGTCGGCCGCCCCAACGCGGGCAAATCGACGCTCACGAACGCGCTCGTCGGCACGAAAGTCGCGATCACCTCCAGCAAGCCGCAGACCACCCGGCACGCCATCCGCGGCATCGTCCACCGCGACGACGCGCAGCTGGTGATCATCGACACTCCCGGCCTGCACCGTCCGCGCACGCTGCTCGGCCAGCGGCTCAACGACATCGTGCACGAGACCTGGTCCGAAGTGGACGTCGTCGGGTTCTGCGTGCCCGCCAACGAGAAAGTCGGCCCCGGCGACCGGTTCATCGCCGCCGAGCTGAAGAAGATCGCGCGGCGCACCCCGGTGATCGGCATCGTCACCAAGACCGACCTGGTGAAACCGGAGCAGGTCGCCGAGCAACTGGTCGCGCTGCAAGAGGTGATGGAGTTCGCCGACCTCGTGCCGGTGTCCGCCGTCGACGGTTTCCAGGTGCAGACGGTCGCCGACCTGCTGGTGCAGCGGCTGCCCGAGGGACCGCAGCTGTACCCGGGCGGCGAACTCACCGACGAGCCCGAGCAGACCCTCGTCGCCGAACTGATCCGCGAAGCCGCGCTCGAAGGCGTCCGCGACGAACTGCCGCACTCCATCGCGGTGACCGTCGAGGAAATGCTCCCGCGCGAGGACCGCGACGACCTCATCGACATCCACGCCCTGCTGTACGTGGAACGCCCCAGCCAGAAGGGGATCATCCTCGGGCACAAGGGCGAACGGCTGCGCGAGGTCGGCGCGACCGCGCGCAAGCACATCGAACGGCTGCTGGGCACGAAGGTCTATCTCGACCTGCACATCAAGGTGGCCAAGGATTGGCAGCGGGACCCGAAGCAGCTGCGCAGGCTGGGTTTCTGACCGGTTGTGCCCGCGCCCGGCGGCGCGGCCGGGTAGCGTCGACCCGAACCGTATCCGATTTGTCCAGGGGGACCGCATGACCGGCCCGTATCCGCCGCAGGGCCCGTACCCTCCGTCGTACGGCTACCCGCCGCAGTATCCGCCGCCGCCGGACAGCAACCTGGTGTGGGCGATCCTGGCGACGGTGTTCTGCTGCCTTCCGCTGGGGATCGTCGCGATCGTCAAGGCCAGCCAGGTGAACACCTTGTGGTACCAGGGATACGCGGCCGAAGCGCACCGCGCGGCGGACGAGGCGCGCAAGTGGGCGATGTGGTCGGCGCTCAGCATCGCCATCCTGATCGGGCTGTACGTGCTCGTCGCGATAGTCGTGCTGCTGGTCGCCGGAAACGTGCTCTGGTGGCATTGAGCACCGTCTACACCGGACAGCCGGCGCGCGGGACCCGTGCGGTGGCAAGGGCTCTCGCGGGCCCGGCGGCCGCGGCGGGCGGGATCGGCCTCGCGTGCGTCGCGGTGTGGTTCGGCGATCCGACCACCCCCGGCGGCCCGCTCCCGGTGTGCCCGACCAAGCTGCTTTTCGGGATCGACTGCCCCGGCTGCGGCGGGCTTCGCATGGCATACAGCGTGCTGCACGGCGATTTTTCCGCGGCGCTCCACTACAACGCGGTGGCCTTGGCGTTCGCCGCGCTCTTCGCGTGGAGCGGTCTCGCCTGGACGATGGGACGCCTGCGCGGCCGGACGATGCGGTCCTGGCTGCATTGGCGCTGGACGCCGCACGTTGCAGCGGTCGTGTTCGTCGTGTGGTTCGTGGTGCGCAACCTTCCGTTCGCGCCGTTCACCGGACTGTCCGTCTGAGTTAGCCCCGTTTTCGCTGTCCCCGGAACCGGTTCGGCGGCGGTGCCGTCGAACGCGTCACCCGATGCGGACACCTGCTCGGCCCCGCCCCGCCGGACGAGGTACGCTCCCGCGCACTGACGTGTCCACAGCGGACACGGCCAGGCCCAGCTTGCAGCAACGAGGGGGACACTCGATGACCTATCCCTACGGCCAGCCCGGCGGCCCGCCTCAAGGCGGACCGTCGTTCGGCGCGCCGCCGGGACAGCAGGCGCCGGGCTACCCTCCGCCCGCGGGCTTCGGCCAGCCGTACCGTCCGGGCCCGGTCCACGCGGACTGGGGCCAGCGCGCCGGCGCCTACCTCATCGACTTCGCCCCGCTGCTCGCCGGGATGCTGATCGCCGTGCTCGTGTCGCTGTTCTCCGGCGTCGGCGGAACGATCGTCTACCTGCTCGCGATCCTCGGCACGCTCGCCTGGACGGTCTTCAACCGCTGGATCAACGGCGGCGGCACCGGCCAGTCGCTGGGCAAGCGGATCGTCGGCATCAAACTCGTCAGCGAGGCCACCGGCGAACCGATCGGGGCCGGGACGGCGTTCGTCCGCGACGTCGCGCACGCGCTGGACGGCATGGCCTTCGGGCTCGGCTACCTGTGGCCGCTGTGGGACGACAAGGCGCAGACGTTCTCGGACAAGATCCTCAGCACGGTCGTGGTGCCCGCCGACGCCGGGCCTTCGGGCGCTCCGGGCTTGGGGCAAGGCGGGTTCGGCCAGCCAGGTCAGCCCGGCGGTTTCGGGCAGCCCGGCGGATTTCCCGGACAGCCCGGCGGTTTCCCGGGACAGCCGGGAGCCGCGCCGCAGCCGGGATTCGGGCAGCCCGCCTCGGGCGGGTTCGCCGCGCAACCCTCGCCGTACGGCGGATTTCCCGCCGCACCGCCCGGATCCGGATTCCCGCAGCCGGGATTCGGCCAGCCGCCGGCCCCGGGAACCCCGCCGCAGCAAGGATTCGGCCAGCCGCAGCCCGCGTTCGGCCAGCCGAACCAGCCGGGCCCCGGGCAGCCGCCCGCGCCGGGCCCCACGCCGTTCGACCAGCCCGAGCCGACCCAGGTCGTGCGCCCGCCCGCGTCCCGGCAACCACCGTCCGAAGCGTTCGGCGCCGCTGAGCGCACCCAGGTCGTGCACCCGGCAGGCGAGCCGGAAGCGACGCAGATGATCAAGCCGGAATCGCCGAAGCCCGGTCCGGCCCAGTCCTGATCCGCACCGGATCACGGTAAGTACGAGGAACTCGGGGGAACCCCAGATGACCAATCCCTACGGCCAGCCCCAGCAGCCCTACGGCGGCCAGCCGCAGCAGCCCTACGGCCAGCAGCAGCCGTACCCGCAGTCCGGTGCGACGCCGGCGCAGCCGTACCCGCAGCAGCCTTACGGCCAGCCCGCGCCGTACGGCCAGCCCGGCTTCGGCGGCGCGCCCGGCGGCGACATGAGCGCCATCAAGGACTACAAGGGCTGGGCGATCGGCTGCATCTTCCTGATGTGGATCCTCGCGATCTTCGCGATCATGAAGTCGAACGAAGTCCAGACGTACAAGATGCAGGGCAACTACGCGATGGCCCAGCAGGCGTCGCAGACGACGAAGACGCTGTGCCTCATCGCCACCATCCTCGGGGCGCTCGGCTGGGTCGTCGCGATCATCCTGATCATCATCAGCCTCGTGGCCGCGTCCGAGGTGCACAGCTACTACTGCACCGGCAGCTACTGCTGAACCAGGGTGTCCCGCCCCGGCATCGACGGCGAAGTGCGACGATGTCGGGGTGGTGAACCTCTACCGCGACACCGGGGTGGTGCTGCGCACGCACAAGCTGGGCGAGGCCGACCGGATCGTCACCCTGCTCACGAGGCGGCACGGCAAGGTCCGGGCCGTCGCGAAGGGCGTGCGGCGCACGTCGTCGCGGTTCGGGGCGCGGCTGGAGCCGTTCGGGCACGTGGACGTGCAGTTCTATCCCGGCCGGTCGCTCGACGTCATCACCCAGGTCGAGACGGTCGACGCGTTCGCGCTGCCGCTGGTGGCCGACTACCAGCGCTACACCGCGGCGTCGGCGATCGCGGAAACCGCGGATCGGCTCTCGGCCGAGGAGGGCGAACCGGTCCTGAAGCTGTACCTGCTGGTCGTGGGCGCGTTGCGGGCGCTGGCTGGCGGGCAGCGGGACGCGTCGCTGGTGCTCGACGCGTTCTTCCTCCGGGCCATGGCCTACGCGGGCTGGGCCCCGGCGATCACCGAATGCGCCCGCTGCGGACTTCCCGGCCCGCACGCAGCGTTCAACGTCGCCGCGGGCGGCTCGATGTGCCCGGACTGCCGCATCGCCGGTTCGGTGCATCCCGCGCCCGAGGTGCTGACCCTGCTGGACGCGCTGCTGCAGGGGGAGTGGGCGGTCGCGGAATCGTCGCCGGGGATCACCCGCCGGGACGCGTCCGGCCTGGTCGCGGCGCATCTGCAATGGCATCTGGAACGGCAGCTGCGGTCGCTCCCGCTCGTGGAGCGGCGTGCCCGGGAGGCCGCCGGGCCGGGCCCAGTAGGGTCGGCCGGGTAGGAAGTCCATTCTTCAGGAGGCCGCGAGTGCTGCGCAGGGGACGGGAGACCCGCTCGGCGGGGTACGAGCTGCGGGCTCCGGACCCGCATCCCTCGGGCGCGAAACCGCCGGAGATCCCCGCGGACCTGGTGCCCAAGCACGTCGCGCTCGTCATGGACGGCAACGGCCGCTGGGCCAACCAGCGCGGCCTGCCGCGGATCGAGGGCCACAAACGCGGCGAGGCCGTGATGATCGACGTCGCGAGCGGCGCGGTCGAACTCGGCGTGAAGTGGCTTTCGGTGTACGCCTTCTCGACGGAGAACTGGAAGCGCAGCCCCGAGGAAGTCCGGTTCCTCATGGGCTTCAACCGCGACACCATCCGCCGCCAGGTCGACTACCTCGGCTCGATCGGCGTGCGCATCCGCTGGGCGGGGCGGCGGCCGAAGCTGTGGGCCAGCGTGATCAAGGAACTGCAGATCGCCGAAGAGAAGACCAGGAACAACACCAAGCTCAACATGACCATGTGCGTCAACTACGGCGGCCGCGCCGAACTGGGCGACGCGATGCGCCGGATCGGCCAGGACGTCGCGGCGGGGAAGATCAACCCGGACAAGATCGACGAGCGCACCGTCGCGAAGTACCTCTACCAGCCGGACATGCCTGACGTGGACCTGTTCCTCCGGCCGTCCGGCGAGCAGCGGACGTCGAACTTCCTGCTGTGGCAGTCGGCGTACGCGGAGATGGTCTACCAGGACACGCTGTTCCCGGACTTCGACCGGACCCACCTGTGGCAGGCGTGCCTCGACTTCGCGAAACGCGACCGCCGGTTCGGCGGCGCGGTGGACCAGGCAGGGAGCACGAAATGAGCACCGCGGAAGCCGCCGAGACCGGCGCACTGCTCACCCGGGCGCGCGAAGCACTGGAACGCTACCTGGAAGTCCACGTCGACGACGACGGCGCGATCACGTTCTCCCACGCCGACGTCCCGTGCGTCATCCAGGCGACCCGCCTCGCCGACGGCCTCACGGTGCTCAGCCTGACCTGCGTGGTGGCCTGGGACCTGCCCGACGACCCGGCCCTCGCTGTCGCGGTCGCCGAACGGGCCGGGCAGGGTTTGTTCGGGACGCTGGGCGTGGGCCACACGGAGCGCGGGGTGGACGTGACCCTGCGGTACGCGTTCCCGGCGGAGGGGATGGATCCGTCGCCGTTGGGGACGTTGCTGATGCTGGTGGTCTCCACTGCTTCGCAGCTGCGGACCGAGTTGCCTGGGGTGGAGGCCTGAGCCGGGTTTCGCGGTTCTGGGTTTCCGGTCCGGCGGCGGGTTCGGGTTCGCTGCTGTCTTGAGCCTCGGTTTGCGCGGGCTGGCGGCGGGTTCGCCTGTCTGATTGGCCTGCGCGGCGCAGGGAGTGTCTCTGATGCCTCGGTCCTTGGCGAGATCTTCTTGGCTAGGCTGCGTTTTGGACGCTGTCCCGCCTCGTCTGGACGGAATTCGCTGACCCCTCACTCGCAGGTGCTGCTCCTGCGCAGCGGATCTCCCCAGCCGGGCCGAACTTCGCGCCTTGTCTGTGCCGCCGCTGGCAGTTGCCTGCTTGGCTTCCTCCGCTGGCCTCCGCGTGCGCGGCCGCGCTTGGCTTGGTTCGCGGGCTGCGTGCGGAGCCCTGCCCCTCGCGCGGTGTGCTGCTTCGTTGCCTCTTGACTCTCCGCCGCTTGCCTCGGTTGTGTTGCGCGCTGCGTGTGGAGCCCTGCCATCTGTTCGATGCGCCGCTTCGCCGCCGAGCCCTTCCGCCCAAGCCGCTCCACCACCCCGCTTTGACCGCCCGTTTCCGCCCCTTCCTCCCTCTCAATCGGGTGACATTCACGCAAAACCGGCGTGAGGGGTCCCCTCGCACCACCTGCGGCTGGGGTTCTGTCGGACCCGGCTGGCATCATCGCCTTCGTGGAAACCCTTTCCAACAACGCCGCTGAGGAACGCCCCCGCACGCGGCGGTTCCGGATCAGCTCCATCGAGATCCTGTGTGCCGTCCTGCTGGTCGCGGTCCTCGCGCAAAGCAAGCTCCAGGACCTCTTCGACGTGCCCGCGCTGCGCACCGGATCCACGGTGTTCGTCGCGGTGTGCGTGCAGGCGCTGCCGTTCCTCGTGCTCGGCGTGCTGATCAGCGGCGCCATCGCCGCCTTCGTGCCCGCCCGCGCGCTGGAACGGGTGCTGCCGAAGAAAGCGTCGGCCGCGGTCGGCGTCGCGGGGCTGGCCGGAGTCGCCTTGCCCGGCTGCGAATGCGCGTCCGTTCCCGTCGCGCGGCGGTTGATCGGCCAAGGCGTCGCACCCGCCGCCGCGCTCACCTTCCTGCTTGCTGCGCCCGCGGTGAACCCTGTCGTGCTGGTGGCCACCGCGGTCGCGTTCCCCGGCCGTCCGGAAATGGTGTTCGCGCGGTTCGCCGGTTCGCTCGCCACCGCGATGGCGATGGGCTGGATCTGGGCCCGCTGGGGCAAACTCTCCTGGATCACCGAGCGGGCGCTGCGCCGCTTGCCCGATGTCCAACCCGGACAACGATGGCGCGTATTCGCCGAAACCGCTCGCACCGATCTTGTGGAAGCCGGCGGATTCCTCGTTCTCGGCGCGCTGATTTCCGCCTCGCTCAACGTTCTCGTGCCCGCGCAGTGGTTCGAAGTGCTGTCCGGGCAGATCATCGTCGGCGTTGTGGTGATGGCAGTCCTCGCCGTAGTCCTCGCGTTGTGCAGCGAGGCCGACGCGTTCGTCGCGGCTTCGCTCACCGCGGTGCCCTTGCTGCCGAAGCTGGTGTTCCTGGTGGTCGGCCCGGCCGTCGACGTGAAGCTTTTCGCTTTGCAGACAGGCACTTTCGGCCGTTCCTTCGCCGCGCGGTTCGCACCGGTCACCTTCGTGGTGGCGATCGCCTGCGGCACCGTCGCGGGCGTGATCTTCCTCGGAGGCGTCCAATGAGGCGCGAAACCCAGAACGTACTGCTGATCCTCCTGGGCGGCGCCCTGGTGAAAATCGCGCTCAACGGCGACTACCTGCGCTACGTGAAACCAGCCCAGCAACCATGGATCATCGCCGGCGGCGCGGTGATGCTGCTCCTCGGCGCCACAGCCATCATCCGCGACATCGCATCCGCGCGCGCCGCGGCGAAAGCAGCGCACGAATCCGGAGCAGGCGCCGAACATCCAGACGCGCACGGCCACCACCATCACCCCGCGCGCTCAGCCTGGCTCCTCGTCGTCCCGGTACTTGCGGTGTTCCTGGTCGCCCCGCCCGCACTCGGCGCGGATTCGGTCACCCGCACCGAGGCGCGCCTGCCCGCCAGCGCCGCGACCACCTCGGCAGCCGCGTTCCCGCCGCTCCCCGCCGGAGCAGTGGTGCCGATGGCGATGAACGAGGTCGTCACGCGCGCGGGCTGGGACGCCAACGGAACCATGAACGGACGCACTGTCGAGATCTCCGGCTTCGTCGTGCACACCGGAGGCCAAACCCTGTTGGCCCGCTTGGTAATCAGCTGCTGCGCCGCCGACGCCGCCCCCGTCACCGTGCACCTCAAAGGCGGCGGCGCCGACCGCTTCCCGAGCGACACCTGGCTGCGCGTCGCGGGCCAGGTCGTCCCGGGCACCGCGACCGAGGCCAACAGCTACACGCCGGATCTGGTCCCGGTGACAGTCGAACGGATCACGCCGCCGAAGGATCCGTATGAATACTGAAAGGAGCGACGCCGCCGACATGTCCGCCGCGACCGCCACGGAACGCGGCCCGCCGCCTCGGCCCGCCCGGTGCACCTGAGTTTCTTCGACGGATCCCGGAGTGTCCTGCTTCGTGCGCTCTTTCAGGCCCGCCGCGCTTGAAACGGCTCCGAAACGGATCCTCGCCGCGATCGGTTCGAACCGCTCAGAGTTGCGAAACCCTGCGGCCCGACGCTCTCGCAGCGGCTCCGCTTGCCAGACGCCTGTTCCGAAACCCGCTCACGAGCCCGCCGCCGGGAACTCGCCGGGGCAGCCGAACGCGGTGGGCAGGCCGGTGAGGTCCATGTCGTCCTTGATCGCGACCGGCACCCGAGCAATGGCGCGCGATCACCGTCGGCGCGGCGCTGATCAGCGTCAGCGGCCTTGGCGAGCCGGGGCTTCGTCGCGCAGCACGCGAACGCGTTGAGCACGGGCTGGCCGGCGAGCGCCCGCTTGAGCGCGAGTTCGGTCAGCTCCGCGGACGAGCGTCAGCTGGCGTGCTCGGCGCAGGTGCCGGTGATCTCCACGGTGTGGCTGATGTCGGTGAACCCGTGGTCCGCCGCGATTTTCTCCGCCCAGCGTTCCACCGCGGGACCCTCGACCTCCACTGTGCGCCCGCACACGCGGCACACGAGGTGATGGTGGTGGTGCGACGAGCACCGGCGGTAGATCGCCTCGCCGGAGTCGGTGCGCAGCACGTCGATCTCGCCCGCCTCGGAGAGCGACTGCAGCGTCCGGTAGACGGTGGTCAGGCCGATGCCGTCGCCGCGTTTGCGGAGTTCGTCGTGGAGTTCCTGGGCCGAGCGGAAGTCGTCGACGGTGCTGAGCAGGTCGACCACCGCCGCACGCTGCTTCGTGGAGCGCCGGCCGGGGACCGGGACCGGTTTGGGGGCCGAGGACATCGTCACTTCCCTTCCTGCACGTGGGCGACCGCGTCGACGACGATGTGCGCCAAATGGTCGTCCACCAGCCGGTAGACGACCTCGCGGCCGCGCCGCTCGCCCTGGACCACGCCCGCGGTCTTGAGAACGCGGAGGTGCTGGCTGATCAACGGCTGGGCGACGTCGAGTTCGTCCACGAGCTCGTGCACGCACCGGTCCGCCTCCCGCAACTGCAGCACGATAGCGATCCGCACCGGAGCGGCGAGCGCCCGGAGCAGTTCGCCGGCGTCGGCGAGCACGCCGGGAGGCATGACCGCAGGTCCGGAACCGGCGGACCGCCCAGCCGGGCCGGCCGTGCCGCTCGCGTCGACGGGATGCGGCGGGTCCGCGGGCAGATCTGCCTGCTCGCCGGCGGCGGCCTCGGCAGAGGCGGAAGCGCGTTCGGCGGAAGACTCGGCGTTCTCGGTCGCGGTCGGGGCCGGAGCGGCAGGACTGGCTGCCCCGGTGTGGTCCGCGGCGGCGTTCTTCACGGGGGCCTCGGTGTTCCTGGTCGTTGCCGGTCCCGGGGTGCGCGAGTCCGCGGCAGCCGGGCCGGTGGGTTCTGCGATCGCGTCGGAGTGCGGAGCGGCCGGACCCGCGGCGGTCGTCTCGTGCGCGGCTGCATGGGCCGCGGGCGCCTCACCGCTTCCGGTTGCCGTCGAGGCTGGGGAGGTTGAGTCTGCGGCAGTCGCTTCCGCCGGGCCGGAGTGGTTCACGCCCGAGGTCGCCGCAGCCGAACCCGCCGATGCCGGAGTCGTCGGACCCGCGGCAGCCGGACGTGCCGCAGCCGGACCTGCCGTATCCGCAGCAGCGGGACCCGCGGCAGCCGGACCTGCCGTACCCGCGGCAGCCGAACCCGGAGACCCGGCCCCCGCACCGTCGGACAGGGCGCTCGAAGGTGCCGACGTCATCGCTGCCTCCACTCGCGTCCCGCCGTCCGCTCCGTCCCGCCGCGCCCTCGGCCAGCACGACCAGGGGGACGGCGTTTCCGAAGCCGGATGTCATTGCCGATAACCTTCGCCGCCATCGTAGTGTTCCCTTCCCCGGGCGCGGTGATCGCCGGGGGCCGGGGGACCGGCGTTCCGGATTGACCCGATCGGGTGAGTTCGTGAAGATTTGGCTTGTCCGCTTCGCAAGTCGTGGCGGACGGTGCAAGGTTGTCGCGGGGGCGATTCGTCGCGTCTCGTACAGTGGCGCATCGCTCGGGGTTGCCGGAGGGCAGTGGGGAGACATGACTCGTTTCGTGACGAAGGCCGCGGTGGCGGCCCTGGTGGCACTGCCGGCGCTGGCCCCGGCCGCCGCGGCGCAGACCCAGGCCGGGCAGGCCGTCGACGAGAAGACCGGTCCGGTCTCTTTCGCCAACGTGGCGTCCGTGCGGCTCGGCGGCGACCCGCAGCACGGCGGCGCGCTCATCACCGAAACCCAGCGGTCCCCGCTCACCCCCGGCCAGTCGCAGCTCGGCACGGACCGCGTGGCGGTGCCGAAGAACGACGGCGAGCGCAACACCTTCGGCCCGAACTACGAGATCGACCTCGGCAAGTACGCCGACAGCTCGGTCAGCCCGTACCCGGCCGGCATCGCGAGCCGCGACCACCAGGTCGTCGCCGCGCTGCAGACCACGCACGTGCCCACCGCCGTCGCGGAGACCAACTACGCGCTGCGCGACAACGGCCGCAAGCAGCTCAAGGCGGTCGGCAACACGATGCTGGTCCTCGAAGGCGCGCGCAGCTCGGTCGACTGCTCCGGGCCCGGCAAAGCCACCGGCGCCACCACCACCGCCCGCGTCTGGGTGCGGGGCGAGGACGACGTGCTGAAGCAGGTCGCGATGCCCGCCACCGGGACGCTCAGCGTCACCGGCCTCAAGATGGGCTCGCCCACGAACGTGCCGCAGAGCGACCCCGGCAAGACCACCTCGGACCTCGTCGTGTCCCGCGTTTCCGCGTTCGACCAGCTGATCAAGCAGGACGGCTGGCGCTCCGGCGACGTCACCGCGCAGGCGGGCTGGCGCGTCGAGATCACCACGCACGCGCGCGACGCCAAGGACACCAAGCTGAGCGACGTGCAGACCACCATGGTGCTCGGCGGCGTCAGCTGCTCGATCCCGAAGAACTTCGTCGCCGCGGCGGGCAACGGCTCGGGCAGCGGGGGCACCGTGCAGCAGCCGTCGGTGCCCACCGAGGTCCCGGCGGGCTACCTCGGCCCCCAGGCCGCGGCGCCGTCCGACGACCTGCGCCTGCCGCTCGGCTTCGGCCTCCTCGGCGGCGGTCTCCTCTTCGGGGCCGCCGCGATCGTGCTCGGCCGGCGCCGCGCGGCGCGGGTCGTCCGTTCCCGCGGCGAATAGGCCGTGCCGCGCACCGTGCTGACGGTCGCGTCGGCGGTGATCGCCGTTCTGGCGATCGCGGCCGGCGTGATCGTCTTGACCTGGGTGCCCGCCCCGGCTCCGGTCTCCGTCGCCGACCCGCCGCCCGGTTCGCTGCCGGGCGAGGACGGCGCGCCCGCCGAACTGCCCTCGGACGGCCAGGCGATCGGCCTGCAACGCCCCGGAAGCATCCGCCTGCCCGACGGTTCCGAGGCCCGGCTGAAGCGCACCGAGATCACCCAGAAAGGCATCCTGCCGATCCCGCGCGGCCTCAGCGACGCCGCGTGGTGGGGCGCCCGCCTCGGCGCGCAACAGGGCGCGGCGGTGCTGTCCGGGCACGTCAACTGGGCCGGCACGAAGGGTCCCTTCGACGACCTGTGGCGCGTCCGCACCGGCGACAACGTCAGCATCGTCGACGCGGCCGGCGGCCGCTGGCTTTACCGCGTCACCGGCGCGACCACGATCCCGAAGGAACAGCTGCCCGCGCAGGCCCCCGGCTGGTTCGCCCAGACCGGCCCGCACCGCCTGGTGCTGGTCACCTGCGGCGGCGACTACGTCGGCGGCACCGAGGGCTACGACGAGAACCGGATCGTCACGGCGGACCTGGTCTCCCGGCCGGACTGAGCCGGGCACGGGACCGGCTGGCCGAGCCCGCGAAGCGCGCCGCGCGACGGGTCCCCTTCGTCCGAAACCCCCGCGAATCCCGAGATCGCGAAAGCACGGCGAAAGTCCGTGCAACCCCTTCGACGTCCCAGCGCATGTCTCCCCAGAGAACATCCAGAGCAGGGGAGCACGATGCAGGGGACACAGGCACAACCAGCACGCAAACGCGGCGCGGCGATCGTCGTAGCTGCCGTCGTCGCAGTGGCAGCGGTCGTCGCCGCCGTGCTGATCTTCTTCACCGGCAACGACAATTCGGCGCAACCGCAGCAGCAGACCGGCACCGCGCAGGTCGGCGCCGGCCAAGCCGGAAGCAGCCAGGCCGGCAACACCCAGCCGGACCCCGGACAGACCCCCGGCACCGTCAAGCTGCCCGGCGGCGGGCAGGCGAAGCTGATCGCCGAGGAGGTCGGCGCGGACGGCGCGCTGCCGATCCCGAAGAGCCTCGCCGAAGCGGCCTGGTGGGGATCCGGCCTCGGGGCCGCGCAAGGCGTCACGCTGCTGTCCGGGCACGTCAACTGGGCGGGCAAGTCCGGGCCGTTCCAGGAGCTCTGGAAGATGAGGGCAGGGCAGGTCGTCACCGTCGCCGACACCGCGGGCAAGCAGTGGGAGTACAAGATCGACGAGGTGCGCACGATCCACAAGTCGGACCTGGCCGCCGAATCCGCGAAGCTCTTCGACCCCGAGGGCCCGCACCGGCTCGTGCTCG
The DNA here is from genome assembly GCF_021903635.1 of Amycolatopsis sp. FU40. Classification (NCBI taxonomy): domain Bacteria; kingdom Bacillati; phylum Actinomycetota; class Actinomycetes; order Pseudonocardiales; family Pseudonocardiaceae; genus Amycolatopsis; species Amycolatopsis sp. FU40. The sequence goes on along the minus strand of NZ_CP091381.1, from coordinate 4,538,184 downwards.
TGACGTGCGGCGGCGACTACGTGGGCGGCCAGGAGGGCTACGACGACAACCGCGTCGTGACGGCCTCTCCGGTCACCCGTTCGTGACCTCCGACCTGCGCGGAGGCCCCGGGGACCGGCCGGATACGCTGGACCTTCCGATAACTGACCCCGCATGCGTCCGGAGCGTGGAGTGCCCGCCAACAAAATCGAAACCGTCGTCAGTCTGTGCAAGCACCGTGGCTTCGTCTTCCCGTCGGGAGACATCTACGGCGGCACCAGGTCGGCGTGGGACTACGGGCCGCTCGGCGTTGAGCTGAAGGACAACATCAAGCGCCAGTGGTGGAAGACCGTCGTGCAGAGCCGCGAGGACGTGGTCGGCATCGACTCGTCGGTGATCCTGCCGCGCCAGGTCTGGGTCGCCTCGGGCCACGTGAACGTGTTCACCGACCCGCTGATCGAGTGCCTTTCGTGCCACAAGCGGTTCCGCGCCGACCAGCTCGCCGAGGACTTCGAGGCGCGCACCGGCAAGGCGACCACCGAGGACGACCTGTCCGAGGTGCCGTGCCCGAACTGCGGCACCCGGGGCAAGTACACCGAGCCGCGCGACTTCAACATGATGCTGAAGACGCACCTCGGCCCGGTCGAGACCGAGGAAGGCCTCGCCTACCTCCGCCCGGAGACCGCGCAGGGCATCTTCGTGAACTTCCTCAACGTGCAGAAGGCCTCGCGCAAGAAGCCGCCGTTCGGCATCGGCCAGATCGGCAAGTCCTTCCGCAACGAGATCACGCCGGGCAACTTCATCTTCCGCACGCGCGAGTTCGAGCAGATGGAGATGGAGTTCTTCGTCGAGCCGGGCGACGACGAGCAGTGGCACCAGTACTGGATCGACGCGCGCACTGACTGGTACAAGGACCTCGGCATCAAGCCCGAGAACCTGCGCCACTTCGAGCACCCGAAGGAAAAGCTCTCGCACTACGCGAAGCGCACCGTCGACATCGAGTACCGGTTCGCGTTCAACGCCGGCCAGGAGTGGGGCGAGCTGGAAGGCATCGCCAACCGCACCGACTTCGACCTGACCACGCACTCGAACCACTCGGGCGTGGACCTGTCGTTCTTCGACCAGGCTTCGGGCCAGCGCTACCGGCCGTTCGTGATCGAGCCGGCGGCGGGCGTGGGCCGGTCGATGATGGCGTTCCTGGTCGACGCGTACGACGAGGAAGAGGTGCCGAACGCCAAGGGCGGCACCGACAAGCGCACCGTGCTGCACCTCGACCCGCGGCTCGCGCCGTTCAAGGCCGCGGTGCTGCCGCTGTCGCGCAACGCCGACCTGTCGCCGAAGGCGCGCGACCTGGCCGCGCGGCTGCGCAAGCACTGGAACGTCGACTTCGACGACGCGCAGGCGATCGGCCGCCGCTACCGCCGCCAGGACGAGATCGGCACGCCGTACTGCGTCACGGTCGACTTCGACACGCTTGAGGACAACGCGGTGACCATCCGCGAGCGCGACAGCATGAAGCAGGAGCGGATTTCGATCGACCAGGTCGAGTCGTACCTGGCCGGTCGGCTGATCGGCTGCTGATCGCCGCGAAACCCGTCCCGGACGGCCCCTCCCCGCACAAGCCGGGGAGGGGCCGTCCGGCGTTTCACCCCCAGGCACCCCTGACACCTGTCACGGCCGGGTCGTGACGCTCGGCCTGCGTACCGGCCGCCCGCGCGCGGCAGGCTTCAAGCCATGGACAACACACAGGAAATCGCGGCGGGGGCGGCGATCCGGCTGGGCGGGATCGCGAAGCGCTACGGCGACGTGCGCGCGGTCGGCCACGTCGACCTGACCATCGCGCCGGGGGAAGTGGTGGCGCTGCTCGGGCCCAACGGGGCGGGCAAATCGACCACCGTCGACATGATTCTGGGGCTCACCACGCCCGACGCGGGTACCGTTTCGGTGTTCGGCCAGGCGCCCGCCGACGCGGTGCGCGCGGGGATGATCGGCGCGATGCTGCAGGGCGGCACGCTGCTGGACGACCTGACCGTGCGCGAAACCGTCGGTCTGGTCGCGAAACTGCACCGCCGTCCGATGCCGGTGCGGGACGCGTTGCGGGCCGCCGGGGTCGAGGACATCGCCGACCGGCGGGCCAACAAGCTTTCCGGCGGCCAGAAACAACGCGTGCGGTTCGCGGTCGCGCTGGTGTCGGATCCCGATCTGCTCGTGCTCGACGAGCCGACCGCGGCGATGGACGTCGGCAGCAGGCGCGAGTTCTGGAAGTCGATGTACTCCTTCACCGACACCGGCCGCACCGTGCTGTTCGCGACGCATTACCTGGAAGAGGCCGAGGAATTCGCCGACCGGGTCGTGCTGATGCGGGCCGGGGAGATCGTCGCCGACGGGTCCGTCGCGGAGGTTCGCGCCCTCGCCGGCGGCCGCACGATCCGCGCGGTGCTCCCGGCCGGGGTCAGCGACCAGCTGGTTTCGACGCTGCCCGCGGTCACCTCCTTCGAACTGCGCGGCGAACGCGTCGCACTGTCCAGTTCGGACTCCGACACCACCTTGCGCGCGCTCCTCGCCGCTGTCCCGGCCGTGCGCGACATCGAGATCGGCGCGGTCGGCCTCGAAGGCGCGTTCCTTTCCCTGACCTCCGACGAAACGGAAGAAGCAGTCCGATGAACCCCGCCTACCTCGTCGTGGAAACCCGCAGGCTGTTCCGCTCGCCGCGGTTCCTGATCTTCGTCGTGGCCTTCCCGGTCGTCATGTTCCTGTTGCAGGCCAACGTGTTCACCGACAAGTCCGCGCCGGACCACGTCGCGGTCGCGGGCGTGCTCATGGTCAACATGATGACCTTCGGCACCTTCGCCGCGGCCACCACGAACGGCGCCCGGCTCGCGATCGAACGGGCGGGCGGCTGGCAGCGGCAGCTGCGGCTGACCCCGCTGTCCGGCGCGGGCTACCTCGGCGGCAAAGCGCTGTCCGGGATGCTCGCCGGGCTGCCCGCGCTGATCCTGGTGCCGGCCGTCGCCGCGTTCTCCCAGGGCGTGCACCTCGACCCGGCGGGCTGGCTGCGGATCTTCCTCGGCATTTTCCTCGGCACGATTCCGCTGGTGCTGCTCGGACTGCTGCTGGGCCAGTTCGGCACGCCCGAGTCGATGCAGCCGATCAGCATGATCGTCACCCTCGGCATCGGTTTCCTGGGCGGGCTCTGGATTCCGTTGGAGGGCATGCCGTCCTGGATGCACGACGTCGCGCAGATCATGCCGACCTACTGGGTCCTCGGACTGGTCCGGCCGGTCGTCGCGAACCAGCTGCTCGTGAGCCTGCCGGCCGCTGTCGGGGTGCTGGCCGCGTGGACGCTCGTGCTCGGGATTGTCGTGGTCAGGCGATACCGTAAGGACAGCGCCCGGGTTTGACCGGGCGGGAAGGGAAGAACGACGTGTGGCCACTCGGCCGTGAGGCGACGACCGGCGGGTCCCCGGAGCACCGGTTCGGGCTCAACGACCGGGCGTCCTGGTGGGACGACCCGCCGACGCGCCCGGGACGCGGTCCGCACAAGGTCGGCTGGCCGGTTTTCGCGGTGGGCTTCCTGCTGCCGTACTTGATCCCCGCGACCCGAAGCCTGATCCAGGACCCCGGGCCGCTGTGGCTCCGGATCCTGCTCTTCGCGCTGATCGGCGTCTACTCGCTCTGCTACGTCGTGTTCCCGGCGGTCTTCGGCAAGCCCCGGCGGGTGAAGCTCTGGTTCGGCGGGGTCATGCTGGCGCTGGGCCTGCTGTGCGCGCTGATCGTCCACGCGAGCCCGTACATCCTGCTCTACGCCACCGCGACGCTGGCCTTCCTGTTCCCGGCGGCCTGGGCGGTGATCTTCGACGGGTCGGCGCTGGGGCTGCTGGTGCTGGTCTTGTACCTGCGCGGGACGCTGCCCGAGCAGTTCGGCGACGTCATCACGGTCGTCTCGGTCACGTCGGCGATGTTCTTCATGTCCAATCTGATCCGGGTGATCCGCAGGCTGGAGCTGGCGAACAAGGAGATCGGGACGCTCGCCGTCGCCAACGAACGCGAGCGGGTCGCCCGGGATCTGCACGATCTGCTCGGGCACAGCCTCACCACGATCACCGTCAAAGCCGGATTGGCGCGGCGGGTGCTGGAAAGCTCCGGCGACGTCGACCGGGCGGTGCAGGAGATCCGCGAGGTCGAGGGGCTCACCCGTTCGGCGCTGTCGGACGTGCGGGCGACGGTGTCGGAGTATCGCGAGGTGTCGCTGCCCGCGGAGATCGCCGGGGCGCGAGCGGCGTTGCGTGCGGCGGAGGTCGACGCCGACCTGCCGCACGCCGTGGACAACGTCCGCGCTGAGTTGCAGGGCACGTTCGGTTACGTGCTGCGCGAGGCGATCACGAACGTGCTGCGGCATTCCGGCGCGAAACAGGTGAAGGTGCGGCTGGGGCGGGATTGGCTGGAGGTCGAGGACAACGGCCGCGCCACGGGGGAGGTCGTGCCGGGCAACGGGTTGCGTGGCTTGTCCGAACGGCTGGCCGCGATCGGAGGCACGGTGTCGGCGCGGGCGCGGCCCGGGGGAGGATGGGTCGTCCGGGCCGAGGTCCCGGAGCCGAGCCCGGACGGATCCGCCGTCGCGGTGCGGGCCGAACCCGCTGGAGGACTGGCGTGATCCGGGTGCTGCTGGCCGACGACCAGGCGATGGTGCGCGGAGCGCTGGCCACCGTGCTCGGCCTGGAGGCCGACATCGAAGTGGTGGCCCAGGTCGGCACCGGCGACGAGGTGGTCGCCGCGGCGAAGGAAACGGCGCCGGACGTCGCGCTGCTCGACGTGCAGATGCCCGGCATGGACGGGCTCACCGCGGCGGCCGAGCTGAAAACCGCGCTGCCGGCGTGCCGGGTGATCATCTGCACGACCTTCGGCCGCCCCGGCTACCTGGCCAGGGCAATGGCCGCGGGCGCGGCCGGGTTCGTGGTGAAGGACGCGCCGCCGGAGCAGCTCGTCGAGGCGGTGCGTCGAGTCCACAGTGGACTGAGGGTGGTGGATCCGGCGCTGGCCGCCGAGTCGCTCGCCACGGGAACCAGCCCGCTGACCGCCCGGGAATGCGACGTGCTCAGCGCGGCCAAGGACGGCAGCACGGTCGCGGACATCGCGAAGGCTCTTTTCCTGTCCGACGGAACGGTGCGGAACCATCTGTCGTCGGCGATCGGGAAGACGGGTGCGCGCACGCGCGCGGAGGCGGTGCGATTGTCGGAGGAGCGCGGCTGGCTTTAGCGCTTTCGCCGCTGCCGTGCATGCTGGGGTGGGCTGCATCGGGGTGCCTTCCCGGCACCCGGCAGCGGCTCTGCGAGGATGGCTGCCATGGAGGCGTGGACAGGTCCTACTGCGGGAAACTGGGTGCGCCGCATCGTTTTCGGTGCGGTGCTGGCCCTCGTCGCGGTCATCGGGGGCACCGCGTTCCGCGTGTGGCAGGTCGCGCGCGAGAACGACCGGACGCCTGCCGACGCGATCGTCGTGCTGGGCGCCGCTCAATACAACGGCAAGCCGTCGGAGATCTTCACCGCGCGGCTGGAGAAGGCGCGGCAGCTCTACGCCGACGGCGTCGCGAAGACCGTCGTCACGGCCGGCGGCAAGAAAACCCGCGACAACTACACCGAGGCGACAGCGGGGGCGCGCTGGCTGGCCAAGCACGGCGTGCCGGAAGCCGCGACGCTGCCGGTCGGCGAGGGCAACGACACCCTGCGCAGCCTCCGCGCGGTCGCCGATCAGGTGAAAGCGCGCGGGTGGCGTTCGGTGGTGCTGGTGAGCGATCCGTGGCATTCCTACCGGTCGCGGACGATGTCCGAGGACCTCGGGCTGGAGGCGTGGACCGCGCCGACGCACAGCGGGCCGATCGTGCAGGAGCGCTCGACTCAGGTCCGCTACATCTTCCGCGAAACCGGCGCGCTGCTGTTCTACGAGCTGACCAAGTCGCCCGCGGACGATCTGTTCGGCACGACGATGGGCTGAATTGTCGGTCCCCGCGCCACTGTGCCGATCGTTACTGATCCGACCACAGCCACGGCCGAATGGCTTTCGTGGCAACGGTTACCTGCCGTGCGGAGGTCGGCCTGCTTTTGGTCGGATCAGTAAGCTGACGGGGTGAGTGACGGCTACCGCGAGCACGACCGCGCCCGCGTGCTGGCCGAGGAACCCAAGGGCGCGGCGCTGGCCGGTGCGCGGCCGGACGGGCGCAGCGCGTTCGCCCGCGACCGCGCGCGGGTGCTGCATTCCGCCGCGCTGCGCAGGCTGGCGGGCAAAACGCAGGTGGTCGGGCCGGGCGAGGGCGCGGAGGTCAGCGGCGCGCCGCGGACCCGGCTCACGCATTCGCTGGAGGTCGCGCAGATCGGCCGAGGCATCGCCGAGGAGCTCGGCGCGGACCCGGACCTGGTCGACACCGCGGGGCTGGCGCACGACATCGGGCACCCGCCGTTCGGCCACAACGGCGAACGCGCGCTCGACCAGGCGGCCCAGGCGTGCGGCGGCTTCGAAGGCAACGCGCAGACGCTGCGCATCCTGACGAGGCTGGAACCCAAGGCGGTCGGCCCGGACGGGGCGACCGCGGGGCTCAACCTCACCCGGGCGTGTCTCGACGCCACCACGAAATATCCGTGGCCGCGCCGGTCCGGGGAGCCGAAATACGGCGTGTACCCGGACGACACCCCCGTGTTCGGCTGGATCCGGGAGGGCGCGCCGGGCCTGCGCCGGTGCCTGGAAGCGCAGATCATGGACTGGTCGGACGACGTGGCGTACTCGGTGCACGACGTCGAGGACGGGGTGCTGGCCGGGCGGATCCGGTTGCGGCTGCTGGCCGATCCGGAGGAACGCGCGGCGGTCGCCGAGGCCGCGGCCCGGCATTTCTCCACGCTGTCGGTGTCCACTCTGGAGGGTGCGGCGAAGGAACTGCTCGACCTGCCGGTGGTCGCCGAACTGGTGCGCGCGGAGCCGGACGGTTCGCTGCGTGCCCAGGTCGCGCTGAAGCGGCTCACCAGCGAACTGGTCGGCCGGTTCGCCTCGGCGGCGGTCACCGGCACTCGCGCGGGCTACGGCGACGGCCCGCTCACCCGGTACGCGGCGCGGCTGGCGGTGCCGGAGCAGGTCGGGGCGGAGGTGGCGCTGCTCAAGGCGCTGGCGCTGCGGTACGTGATGAGCGATCGCCGCCGGCTGGCGATGCAGGACGGGCAGCGGGAAGTGATTACCGAGCTGGTGGCGGCCCTGTGCCGGCGCGCTCCCGAAGCGCTGGACCCGCTGCTGGCGCCCGCGTGGAACGCGGCATCCGACGACGCGGCGCGGCTGCGGGTGGTGGTGGACCAGGTGGCGTCGCTCACCGACGCGCAGGCGTACGAATGGCATCGATGGCACACCGGACGGCACGGAACGGCGCCGCCTGCCGAACCGTGAGCCGCGGAACCACCCGTTCCGGTACGGTCGCCGCATGGCCCTGGACAGCCACCTCACTTTCACCCTGGCGTTGCACGGTGCGACCGCGCCCCCGGGAACCGACGCGTGCTTCTCGCCCTACTCGGCGGCGAGCGCGCTCGGTCTAGCCGAACAGGCCGCGCGCGGACGCACCGCGGAAGAACTGGCCGCTGTGCTCGGCCGCGACCAGAGCGGGCTGCTCCACACAGCGGCTGAGCTGGGCGACAAGGCCCAGCTGGCCGTCGCGAACACGCTCTGGGCCGCCGACGGGATCACCGTCGAGGACAGCTTCCAAGCCGAACTCGTGCGCTGGCCCGGCGGCAAAGCCGAGACCGCGCCGTTCGAGACCGATCCCGAGGGCGCGCGCGAGCGGATCAACGCCGACGTGGACCAGACCACTCACGGGCTGATCCCGGAGCTGCTCCCCGAAGGCTCGATCCACCCGTACACGCGCGCCAGCCTGGTCAACGCGCTGTACCTGAAGACCGCCTGGCGGCACCCGTTCCCCGAACACGCCACCGCGGACGCCGATTTCCACACGCCCGACGGCGTGCGTCCGGTGCCGACGATGCATCTGGACGAATCCGTCGGCTACGCGCACGAAGACGGCTGGCAGGTCGTCCGGCTGGCGGCTGAGGGCGGCGTCGAGACGGTGATCCTGCTGCCGGACGGCGACCTCGAGAGCGCCGAAGCCGCGCTCGACGGACAATCGCTGCGCGCGCTCGTGGAAAGCCCGAAGCAGCGCAAGATCCAGCTGTCGCTGCCCAAGATCTCCCTCGACGTGCGCGCTGACCTCGAACGGGCGTTGCAGGGCCTCGGCGTGCGCGAACTGTTCACCGACGACGCGGATCTCACCGGTCTCACGCCGGACCGTCCGCTGTGGGTGGACAGCATCCTGCACCAGGCCGTGCTCCGGCTGGACGAACAGGGCCTCGAAGGCGCGGCCGCCACCGCGGTCCAGATGCGCACGATGTCGCTCATCTCCGGCGAGCCGCTCGAGGTCCGGGTCGACCGGCCGTTCCTGCTGCTGGTGCGCCACGCCGAAACCGGCGCGGTGTACTTCTTCGCCCGGGTGGTGCGCCCCGCGTGAGCGTGTTCCGGCCCGAAGCGAATCCCGAAGCGAAACCCGAAGCGCCGCCGCGCGAACCCGGCGCGACCGCGCTCGCCGCCGCCGGGCCGCGGATGCGCCGGTCCTGGGCGGACGCCGGGATCATCGGCGCGTACCTGGCGTTCTCCGTGCTCCTGTTCGGCGGCCTGTGGGCCGACCTCGGACAGGGCTACCTGTGGAACAGCGCGTCGGACCAGAACCTGTGGGAATGGTTCTTCGCGGTCACCGCGAAATCGGTGCAGCACCTGGAAAACCCGCTCACCAGCAGCCTGCAGAACTACCCGCTCGGCGTGAACATGATGGCCAACACGGCCATGCTGGGCGTCGGCGTCCCGCTGACCCCGATCACGCTCGCCTTCGGCCCCACCGTCACCTGGGCGATCGTGCTCACCGGCAGCCTCGCCGGCAGCGCGGCGGCCTGGTACTGGGTGTTCTCGCGGCACCTCGTGCGGCACCGGGTGCCCGCGGCGATCGGCGGCGCGTTCGCCGGTTTCGCGCCGCCGATGATCTCGCACGCCAACGCGCATCCGAACTTCGTCGCGTGGTTCCTGCTGCCGTTCATCGCGCTCAAGGTGATCCAGCTGGCGCAGGGCCACCGCCCGGTGCGCAACGGGATCTGGCTCGGCGTGCTCACCGCGTACCAGATCTTCCTCGGCGAAGAGCCGCTGCTGATCTTCGCGCTCGGCTTCCTGATCTTCGCGGTCTCCTACTGCGTTTCGCGGCGTCGCGAGGTCAAGGCGATGGTGCGGCCGGTGCTGCTCGGCGGCGGCATCGCGGTGGTGCTGACGCTCGTGGTCGTCGCGTTCCCGTTGTGGTGGCAGTTCTTCGGCCCGGACAGCTACACCGGGCTGGAGCACGGCCAGGTCGGCAACGACACCGCCGCGATGACCCGGTTCGCGACCCAGTCGGTGTCCGGGCAGCCGGAGGCGGCGGCCGCGGTGTCGCTGAACCGCACCGAGGAGAACGCGTTCTTCGGCTGGCCGCTGATCGTGCTGATGGTCGTGGTCACGGCGTGGCTGTGGCGCGAGGTCGTGGCCCGTTCGCTGGCGATCTCGATGTTCCTGATGGCGTGGCTTTCGCTCGGCTCCGAGATCACCGTGCTGCACGAGAACACCGGTGTGCCCGGTCCGTGGAAACTGCTCGCGGACCTGCCGTTGTTCGAATCGCTGCTGGAATCGCGGCTGGCGATGGCGTGCGTGCCCGCGATCGGCGCGCTGCTGGCGATCGCGACCGATCGGGTGTTCGCCGCGGCCGGAAAGGGCGAACTGAAGCTGCCGGTGCGGCTGATCTGGCTCGGCGCGGTCGCGGCCGTGCTGCTGCCGATCGCGCCGACCCAGCTGCTCGTGCAGAAACGCCCGCCGACGCCCGCGTTCTTCGCCGACGGCACCTGGCAGACCTACGTCGCGCCCGGCGGCACCGTCGTGCCCGTGCCGCTGCCGAGTTCGGGGGAGTCGGAGCCGCTGCACTGGCAGATGGACGCCGGCCTGCGGTACGCGATGCCCGAAGGCTACTTCGTCGGACCGCAGGGCCCGGACGACAAACGCGGCCGCTATGGCTCCTACCAGCGGCCGACCTCGACGCTGTTCGACCGGGTCCGCGACTCCAAGCAAGCGCAGGAGATCACCGACGCCGACCGGGACCAGGCGATCGAGGACCTGCGCTACTGGAACGCCAGCGTCCTCGTGCTGATCCCGCGCGAGCACAGCGACGCCTACCGCGCCACCGTCGACCTCCTGCTGCGCAAACCCGCGCAGTTCGTGGACGGCGTGTGGATCTGGGATGTGCGCCCGATCACGGGACGCCGCTGACGCTGTCACATCTCGCGCGGCTGTCCCGTTCCTCCCTCGAACCACTCAGAAGGAGGACCCGACATGCCTCGTATCCCGGTCAAACGAGCCGCGGACGGCGGCCCGGTGCTCAAGCTCTTCTACCGGATCGCCGGCAAGCGGTACGGCGCGGTGCCGGAGCCGATGGCCGTCGTGGCGCACCACCGCGGGCTGCTGCGGACGAGCATCGTGCACGAGCTGATGGCGGAGAAGGCGTCCAAGCACCTGCCGGCCAACGTGCGGGAACTCGCGGTCTACCGCGTCGCGACGCGGATCGGCTGCTCGTGGTGCGTCGACTTCGGCACCATGCTGCAGCGGCACGACGGCCTCGACATCGACCGGCTCAAGCACATCGACGAGTACGCGACGTCGCCGCTGTTCACCCGCCAGGAGCGGCTGGCGCTGGCGCTCGCGGACGCGATGTCCGGCCCGTCCGTCACGGTCACCGACGAGCAGATCGCCGAGCTGGTGGCCGAATTCGGCGAGAAGGGCGTCGTCGAGCTGACGTATCAGATCGGCCTGGAGAACTCGCGGGCGCGGATGAACAGCGCGCTCGGCATCGTCGACCAGGGCTTCACCTCCGGAGACGCCTGCCGCGTCCCGATCCCGTGATCTCTCGCTCCGGCCGGAGCGTCACTGCTCCGGCCGGGTGATCCGGGTGAGCTTCTCCGGGTTGACCTGGTCGTAGACGCCGGCGATGCGGCCGTCGCGCACGCTGAACGTCTGGACGCGCTCGTCGAGGGCCAGGTAGCCGTCGACGGCGGGCAGCTGCGGCAGCCACAGGCCGAGGTCGCCGTTGACGAGCACCGGCCGCCCGTTCTCCATCGTGCCCGGCGCGTATTTCGCCAGCACCCCGAGCACGAAGCGGGCGACCTTGTCCGGCCCGACGATCATCCGGCGGCTGGTGCGCGAACGGCCGTTGGAATCGCCGATCATGACCACGTCCGGGTGCAGCAGTTCGGTGACCGCGCGGATGTCGCCCGCCAGCAGCGCCACGACGAATTTCTCCAGCACCGGCTGCTGCTGCGCCAGTTCGAGCCGGGCGGGCGGGTCGGAGTCCTCGACCGCGCGGCGGCCCCGCGACGCGTGCTGGCGCGCCGCGGCCGGGCTGCAGCCGAGCGCGCCGGCGATCTCGGCGAACGGCACCGCGAACGCGTCGTGCAGCACGAACGCCACGCGCTGTTCGGGTGTGAGCCGGTCGAGCACCACCATCGCGGCCATGCGCAGGCCGTCGTCGCGCACCGCGGCCTCGAGCGGATCCTCGCTCGCCGGCGCGCCGATCGGCGTGACGATCGGCTCGGGCAGCCATTCGCCCACGTATTTCTCGCGCTGCACGGCCGCCGACCGCAGCCGGTCGAGGCAGATCCGGCCGACCACAGCGGTCAGCCAGCCGCGCAGGTCGCGGATCCCGGCGCGGCCCGCGTCGTCGAGCCCGGACAGCCGCAGCCAGGCCTCCTGGGCCGCGTCTTCGGCGTCCGCGCGGGTGCCGGTGAGCCGGTAGGCCGCTCGGATCAGGTGCGGCCGGTGGACGGCGAACTCGGCGGCGAGCTCCTCCAGCGCGGTCGGTGTGCCCATGTCCCGAGTGTGCCGCACGGCGCGGCGGGAGGGAGAACTATTGTGGTCGGCGTGGCAGGACGGATTCGGGAGAGCGATATCGCGGAGGTGCGTGAGCGCAACCGGATCGACGAGGTCGTGGGGGAGTACGTCGCGCTGCGCCGTGCCGGCGGGGGCAGCCTGAAGGGCCTGTGCCCGTTCCACAACGAGAAGACCCCGTCGTTCAACGTGCGCCCCACTCACGGGACCTTCCACTGCTTCGGCTGTGGCGAGGGCGGCGACGTCATCAAGTTCATTCAGAAGATCGACCTCGTGTCGTTCGTCGAGGCGGTCGAGCGGCTCGCCGACCGCGTCGGGATCCGGCTGACCTACGAGGGCGGCGGCGCGTCGGTGCAGCGCGACCGCGGCACCCGGTCGCGGCTGATCGAAGCGCACCGCGCGGCCGCCGAGTTCTACATCGAGCAGCTCGGCACCGAGGAGGCGCGCGCGGCGCGGGACTTCCTGACCGAGCGCGGTTTCGACGCCGCGGCGGCCAAGCAGTTCGGCTGCGGGTTCGCGCCCGGCGGCTGGGACAAGCTCACCAAGCACCTGCTCAACCGCGGGTTCGAGGTGAAGGAGCTGCTGGCGTCCGGTTTGTCGAAGGAGGGCCAGCGCGGCCCGATGGACCGGTTCCACCGGCGGCTGGTGTGGCCGATCCGCGACGTCGGCAACGACGTGGTCGGCTTCGGCGCGCGGCGCCTCTTCGACGACGACCGGATCTCGGCGAAGTACCTCAACACCTCCGAAACGCAGATCTACAAGAAGTCGCAGGTCATGTTCGGCCTCGACCAGGCCAAGCGGGAGATCGCGAAACGGCACCAGGTCGTCGTGGTCGAGGGCTACACCGACGTGATGGCGATGCACGCGGCGGGCGTGCCCACGGCGGTCGCGTCGTCGGGCACCGCGTTCGGCGAGGACCACATGAAGGTCCTGCGGCGGCTGATGATGGACGACGACGCCTTCCGCGGCGAGGTCATCTTCACCTTCGACGGTGACGAGGCGGGGCAGAAGGCGGCGCTCAAGGCGTTCGAGGGCGACCAGACGTTCGCCGGGCAGACCTACATCGCGGTCGCGCCGGACGGGATGGACCCGTGCGAGCTGCGCATCGCGAAGGGCGACGCCGCGGTGCGCGACCTGGTGGCCCGGCGCACGCCGCTGTTCGAGTTCGTGATCAAGAGCATGCTGAAGCAGTTCGACCTGGACTCGGTCGACGGCCAGGTCTCCGCGCTGCAGAAGACCGTGCCGATGGTCGCCGCGATCAAGGACCGGGCGAGCCGGGACGGGTACGCGTCGAAGCTCGCGTGGTGGGTCGGCTGGCAGGACGTCGCGCAGGTGGTCAACCGGGTGCGCGGCGCGGCCGGAGCGGCGGCGCGGCGCGGGCCGGTCGAAGTGCAGCCGCGCCGTTCCGCGGCCCGGCAGGAGGCCCCCGCGCCCGAGCCGGAGAAGCAGGACCTGCCGCGTCCCGCGCCGAACGACCCCAGGTTCGTCGGGCAGCGCGAAGCGCTCAAAGCCGCGCTGCAGCAGCCCGCGATCGCCGGTCCGGAGTACGACTCCCTGCCGGAAGAGGCGTTCACGCACCCGGTGTACGTCGCGGTGCACCTGGCCGTGCTGAAGGCGGGCGGGGCGGCGTCCGGGCTCACCGGGCCCGCGCTGCTGGACGCCGCGTCGGCGCACTGTCCGGAAGGGACGGTCCGCCGCGTGCTCAGCGAACTGGCGGTGGAACCGTTGCGCGCCTTGGGAGAAGTGGACTCGCGCTACATCTCCGGCGTGCTCGCGGGCGTGCAGGAGAACCTCGTCGGCAGGCAGATCGGCGAGATCAAGTCGAAGCTGCAGCGGCTGTCGCCGGTCGAGGCCCCGGACGACTACCGGGCGCTGTTCGGCGACCTGGTCGCGCTGGAGCAGTACCGGAAGTCGCTGCGCGAGCAGGCGGCGAGCGGGTGGGAGTGACGTGGGACTGCTGAACCGGTTCTTCGGCGGCGGCGTGCCCCCGGGTTTTCCCGGCGAGCTGGACCGGGGCGAGGACCCGGTCGCCGCGGCCGCGGTCGAGGGCGGCGGGCACCTCGTCGTGACGTCGCTGGGCCTGTGGATCCCGTCCGGCGAGGGCGCGCGGCGCGTCGGCTGGCACCTGGTGGGCAAAGCGACCTGGGGCGAGGGCGTGTTCACGCTGACCGAATCCGAGGAGACCGGGCGGGCCGGCGCGGTCGCGGTGCTGGCCGACCGCGAGCCGGTGCGCTTCCGGCTGCCGCAGCCGGGGAAGGTGCCGCAGCAGGTGCGGCTGCGGGTCGACGGCTCGGTGCGCGGACGGCACCGGCACGAGTTCCCCGAGGGCGGCGCGTGGTTCGTCCAGCGCAAGGTCCCCGGCCGCGACGGAGTCGAGCTGCAGGTCCGTCCCGATCCCGGCACCGACCCGGCGCTGGTCGAAGCGGTCGCGGCGGAGGTCGCGGAGAAGCTGGCCAACCGCGCCAAGTAGCAGTACGCTCGTACTCAGTACGGTTGTACTGTTACTGGCGGGAGGCTGCTCATGTGGGATCCGGCGAAGTACCTCGACTACTCCGACCTGCGCGGACGGCCGTTCTACGACCTGATCGGGCGAATCTCGGCGACTTCGCCCCGCCGGGTGGTCGACCTCGGCTGCGGCCCCGGCACCCTGACCCTCGACCTGGCTCTCCGCTGGCCCGACGCGGTCCTGGAAGCGATGGACAGCTCGCCGGAGATGGTCGCCGCGGCCCGCGAGCGCGGGGTGGCCGCCGAGCTCGGCGACGTCCGGACGTGGGCCCCGAAGCCGGATACCGACGTGGTCGTCTCGAACGCCGTCCTGCAGTGGGTGCCCGGGCACGAGGACCTGCTGCGCCGCTGGGCCTCGGAACTCCCCGCCGGAGCAGTCCTGGCGGTGCAGGTCCCCGGCAATTTCTCGGCCCCCTCGCACGCCATCAGCCGTCAGCTGGCGGCCTCTCCGGCGTGGGCCGCACGCCTGTCGTCGGTTTCTTTGCGAGCCGAAGACGCCGTCGGCGAACCCCGCGACTACGCGAACCTCCTCGCCGACGCCGGATGCCTGGTCGACGCCTGGGAAACCACGTACGTACAACAACTTTCCGGCCCGCGCGCAGTCCTGGAGTGGATCACCGGAACCGCGCTCCGCCCCATCCGCGCCGCCCTGGGCGACGAGGACTGGGCCGCCTTCCAAGACGACCTCGCCCCGCTGCTGGACGAGGCCTACCCGCCGCGCCCGGACGGCACCACCTGGTTCGAATTCCGGCGGATTTTCCTCGTCGCTAAAATCCCTGGCTGATGTCGTACTGGAATACGAACGTCGCCCGCCATCCGGGCATTCTCCGTGCGGTGCCGGCCGGCTGCTCGACCGCGCTGGACGTCGGTTGCGGAGACGGCCTGCTGGTGCGGAAACTGGCTTCCGCGGTGCCTTCGGTCACCGGGATCGACAAGTCCGCGGACATGGTCGCTCAGGCCCGCGCGCAGTCTGACGACACCTTCGTCGAGGGCGACTTTCTCACCGCCGACCTGGGCGCCTACGACTTCATCTGCTCGGTGGCCACCATCCACCACCTGGACTTCGAAGCAGCCCTCACCCGGATGCGGGACATGCTGCGCCCAGGCGGCGCACTGGTGGTCGTCGGCCTGGCCCGCGACGCGAGCGCGACGGACTGGGCAGCGACGATCGCAGCCGCCCCGATCGTGCGAATCGTGAAGACGGTCCGCCGCGCACACGGCCCGGAGGGCATGCCGGCGATGCAGCCGCGAATGACCTACCGCGAGGTGCGCACGACAGCGCAGCGGTTGCTGCCCGGGGTGCGCTACCGCAGGCACGTGCTGCGCCGGTACTCGCTCACCTGGCGAAAACCGTCCTGAGCCGGGCTCCGCTCAGCCGTTCCCGCGCCCGAACTTCTCGCCCAGCTTCGCCCGCGCCACCCCGGCGGCCCCCTGGACCATCGGATGGTCGGCCAGCTTGCGGTAGGTGCGCACGATCTGCTCGTACCGTCCCCGGCCGGCCTTGGTGCCCAGCACGTACCCCAGGCCCACGCCCAGCAGGAACTTCTTCATCGGCGGCTACACCTCTTTCTCAGCAGGACTTCCGACTGTCCATTGTCCAACACAACCGCCGTCCGCGCGGAGCCGCCGAAAACCGACCCCCCTGTGTGAGGCGGGAACGGCATGGGCTAAAGTTCTTCCTGTCAGCCCGGAGAGATCCGGACCGGCGGAGCACGATCCCCTGTAGCTCAACTGGCAGAGCATTCGGCTGTTAACCGGAGGGTTCTTGGTTCGAGTCCAAGCGGGGGAGCCAAAGCCCCAGGCCAGATACGGCCTGGGGCTTCTTTCTTGCCCTGGTACTGATCAGTTCCCAGGCAAACTCCCAAGATTCACTTCGCCTCCGGGGCCTTCTCGATCGACTCCAAAGCTTCCATCGCGGCCCTGTTCGTAGCCTTGCGCCGCTTCTTCCGGTAGCGCTCTTCATAGACGGTGGGGGTGTCGCCGAGCTGATCAGCGCCTTCCGTTGTGGACACACCGGATTGGTCGAGGTGCGTGCTGACCGTCTTCCGGAACACGTGGCTCGTGACCCACCCGTATCCGCACTCGTCGAACGCCTCGCGCATCCGGCCCGCGACCGGTTCGAAGATGGCGGTCCGCTGTCTGCGTGGAAGCGGTCCAGTCGTTCGGTCAGCGCGGCGGCGAGTTCGGCGTGAGTGAGTCGCGCGGCGACCGTGGCCTGTGGGCGGACGACCGGCTGCCGAGCGAACGCGCGTTGAGCGAGTCGCTGCAGGTCATCGGCGCAAGCGGCGGTGCGAAGATCAGCGACCGCCTCGGCCCGACGATCTCCCGGCTCATGCGGCCGTACGCGGCGCTAGGGCATTTCGATCTCGAAGACGTGCTGCACACCCGTCGTCTGCTGGAAGAAGAGACAGCACGTGTTGCGGCTGCCGAACGCACCGACGAGCAGCTCGCTCGCCTCGAGACGCTGCTGGGCCAGATAGACGCCGCCGACGCGGATGGCGGCACGTACCTCGCCTTGGACGGCAAATTCCACGTCGCGGTCGCGCTCGCCAGAGGCAACCCGCTGCTGCCACACCTCATGTGCTCCGTGCGCGACGCCGTCACCGAGCACCTGGTGAACGGGAATCGACCGGCCAGGTGGCCCAAACTGGCGTCCTCGGCGCAGAAATCGCACCGCGCCCAGCGCGATGCCGCCACAGCAGCAGAGCGGGTCCGCAGGCACAAGGCGTTCTCCGCCGCAGCCGCTGTCTGCAACTACCACGTGAGCCTGGAGGCACTCGGCCCGCGAGTAGCAAAGCGAACGAGATGGCCTACCGTTCCGCTGGCCCACGTTTCCCGGACGCGGCCGCTATACCGTCGAGACCACGCGTTCTTCGATCGGGCCCGACGAAGCCGGTCGGTGCAGTTCGCGGTTCGGAAGCAGCGGTTCTCCGGGCACTCGCGCCGCACCTTGGCCGGGCTGCTCGGCGCTGGAACGGCAGGTGTGTGCGTGCGACGTCAAGGACCATCTGCCGCAACATTGGGGTGGTCCGAGTTCCGGCCCCGTCGCTCGAGTCCCGCAAGTTTCACGCTGGCCCGCCGACGGGACCCGGTTCGAGCCGACTGCGGGCCGACTTCCGGATGCGGTCGTACGGCTATCGGCAGCGCTGTGCAATCCGGAAAGCTGACACCGCGCTCGGCGCGGTCAATAGCTGCTTATTTCTCAAATATTTGTTTCTAGGTCAGCGAAAAGCGAACCACGGAGACGTGAACACCGGTCCAAATTTGTCCAGTCCTCATCGCCAACGGCCAGCGGGACGCTCTGCTGTGCGGGACCATGGTCGACTGTGCATAGCGGATTCCCTGCAGCGCTACGAATCGCAGTATTTCAGCCGAGAGGCCCATCTGCAAACGTACATACTGTCCAGTGCGGGACACTCCGTCGATCTTCATGCGAATTCCGCTTACTGGTTCGATGCCGCCAACCTGTGGGTCGGCCGGCTCCCCTAAGGGGTTTCCCTGAAGTGGCGCGCGCAACCCGTCGCTAAACTGCGGAAATCGCCGGTGTCACCAACGAATTACGGAGTCCTGCACGCCATGGTGTCCTCGCAGCAAGCACGACCCTACTTCGGGATCGACGCTCCGCCGGTGATCGTCGCGAACGCGGCGCTCGGTTTCGTCGGCATTGCGATTACCGCAGTGTCTCTGGCTGGGATCATCGATTTCGCCTGGTTTGGCGTACTGCTTATCGTGGGAGGCTCAGGCACCGCGGCGCTCATGCTCCACAGTTCGCTGCGCGGGAAGCGCAGAGCACGTGAACAGCAGCTCGATCGGCTTGCCCTGCGCGGCGACGAAGTCGTCCTCGATCTCGGGTGCGGCAGCGGGCTCCTGCTCATCGGTGTCGCCGCACGGCTCACTACGGGAAGGGCTACTGGCATCGACCTCTGGCGCACGCGAGACCAGGCCGGATCGGATCGCAAGACCTGCTTGGAAAACGCCGTGAGAACCGGGGTCGCAGACAAGATCGAACTGGTCGACGGCGACATGGCCAAGCTTCCCTTTCCTTCGGGTTCCTTCGACCTCGTCACAGGCTGCCTCTCGGTCCACAACCTGCATCCCGACAGCCGCCGCGCCGAATGCGTCTCCGAGGCTTTCCGGGTGCTCCGTCCTGGCGGGAGGTTGTTGCTCATCGACTTCTCCGGCACAGCTCAGTACGCGCGGCTGGCTGTCGAGGCCGGCATGACGGAGGTCGGCCGAAGCGGCCTGCTCGGCGGCATGTTCCCGCCGTGTCGGGCGGTAACGGCGACCAAACCTGCCCAATAGCCGCGCGCTGGCACGGTCACTGTCCGCCGAACTGCCCGTAAAGGAAAGGACGGGGAGCTCACCAGGGTCCAAGGGCGGCCAGTGAGGGCTGGCTCATTGACTGGTATTGCCTCAGCGGGGGCGGGCTGTGGCGACCTGGCATGCGTTGAGGAGTTCGAAGGCGAGCGTGTCGGAGGTGTCGAAAAGGCGGTGCCTGGCACTGGTCCGAGGCGCTTGGAGTTGACTGGTTTCTGCTTCCGTGATCGCGATTTCCCAAAGTCGAAAAGTGGTGGAGAACTCCTGCCTGTCCTCAGCGGCCATCCCCTCAGCGCTTTCCGGACCACTGGTGTCTCCGGCGACGCCCGCGGTCACGCGCAATTTCTCGCAGCCCGGCTGGCCCGTACACCCTCCTAGTCTTGCACCAGGACTGGACTGGCCCGGTCGGCGGCAGCTCTGGCGTGGGCCAGTAACTAGCTCTCCGGCGTCAGAATTGGTATGCACCTGGCCGGCGATCCCGATCCTCGTGTGCGTCGCACGCTGGCAGAAGCCGTGCAGAACGCCGGAGCAACGGGAGCCCTCGACCAGGTTCGCCAGACGCTGGCATCCGATCCGTGGTACAGCGTGCGCCACAAACCGGTTCGAGGGCACAGCGAGTAGGCCGTCCTGGAGTACCTCTCAGGCCTTCGGCGCGGCGCTGGAAGTGCCTTCCTTCATGCAGAGCGGCAGCCGGGCGGACGAGCGGTGGCGGGGCGAACGACGTGTGTCGCCAGTCGAGCGAGGGGCGATTACTGTCGATTTAAGCGCCGACTGAGGGCGATCGAGAGCGAATCAGGTAATAAACTTTTGCAAAATTTCCGGCTAGATCGAATGATGTCGATTCGAAATGGTTTACAACAATTAACCGGAGGGTTCTTGGTTCGAGTCCAAGCGGGGGAGCAAAGCCCAGGTCAGCGCCCTGGGCTTTTTTGCTACCCGGGAGTAGGGGTGATTTAGCGTCGATTTTGACGGTCGTCCAAGCGGTCTGCGGTCGGCGGCCGGTGATCCGCCGCGGTTGCCGGGTGGCGGTTCGAAGCCGTGGGTCGGCGCTGCAGTTGGCCGCTGTCGATCTTGGCGCGGTTGATTCCGCTCGATATGTCGATTCGTCGCTTGATGTGTGTATCCAGGGCCGTGGCAGCGTCGGGTTGACGATCGAGTTCTGGGGCCGCGTCAGGCGTGAGCAAGCAGATCTGCTGCCGCGTGCCGTGGCTTCGACTTAATCTCTGCGCGATTCATGCCGGGCGGCCGTCGAGTTTGTTGCGGTTGAGTCGATCAGTGCGGGCTGAGGGGCGAAACGTCGCAGTGCTGAAGCCGCAGACTGTGCGTCGTCCGGGGATTCTGCGGTCGGACGTCAATCGTCGTGCGGTGAACCGCGATCGGGTGCCGACTTGTGTCTTATGTGCGCGGTGATCGAAATAGATGTGCGAATCCCGCCCAGATCGACGCCGATGGCGAAGTTGTCGCAGATCTGCTGCGCGGACATCGACTGTCCGGCCGTCTCACTGCCCGCCCTGCATGGTCGACAAAAGCGCCTTGGTCACGTTCGTGGCCGCCCTCGTCGCATTGCTGCCGGGAGTGCCCTGGATCAGCACCAGCATCTCGGCCTGATCCGACAGTCCGACCAACAGCGCGTGCCCTCCCCCACCACAACACCACGCCAGCCGCGGTCCGGGCTCTTCAACAGCTCGAGCAGCCGCGCGGCCTCGGCGCGTCGGTGCCATGGCACCGACCGGGACTGGCCCAGGTCGAAGAACTCGGCCACCACCCGCCCGCCCAGCGGTTCGACGAACCGCCGGGCCACACCGAACTGCCACGCGCGCGACGTGCGGGGGTCCTGGTTGTCCTCGGTCGAGCAACGCCCGTAGAACGCGACCGGGCCGGCCGTGTCCCGCTCCGCCGGCGGCGCGGCCGCTCCCCACAGCGCGTCCATGACGCGCCACGGGTCTTTCCCATCGGCACCAGCCATGACGCCCTCCGAACCACCGACCGTCGCCGCACCGCATCCGGGTGTTCAGAAGAATTGTCTATCATGAGCAGACGCCCGGAGCTACACGATTCGGCGAAATTAGCAGAGAAAACGACACCGCAAGAAAACGAATGATTGACCGGATACCTACGCTGATTCTTTCCACAATACGCTGATCCCAGCGCCGCCAGAAAACGTCGCCTGGTGCCGCTCATGTTTGCCGGCCTCGGATGCTCGACACTGTTGGATCCCGTGGGGCAGGTTCCAAAGACGGGGTGCGCTGAGTCCGGCGTGGGTGTCCGAGGCATCCCTGCACCTGGGCAGCGGATCCCGCCACGGCCACCAACCCGACCTCGTCCTCGCAGTCGGTTGGCGTCGAGCCTGCCGCTTCCCGCAGCATACGGCCGATCGTGTTCAGCCGAACTCCGTCGCGAAAGAACTCCTATCGTTCACGTGTTCGCAGGCGCCTTCGCCACGTGGGCGATATGCCGGAGCGTCACTTCAATCTCACCCCTGGTCATGTGACGATCGGAAGATCGGCTGCGGGGAGGGATTCCCTATGGCGAACTGATGACCCAAGGTCGACGAAACCCCAGCAAGCAGATCAAAGTGATCTCGCCAGTCCGCGAGACGGCTCAGGATCACGATAATGGTGATTGAACTGCCCATCCAGTAACTTGACAACGACAGAGATCCCGAGCAATGCGCCGCACCGATCGCACCGAAACCCGACGCAACGACTCCGAGTTCAACCGTTCGAGATCTTGCCTCAGCCTGCCGCGGACGCTGGCCTGTACAGATGAGCCATCCTGGCGCCAGCCATGCCAAGGAGATCGAGCTGACCTTGCCGTCCGGGCCGCCCGAATTGACGCCGGCAGCCGCGCGGCCTGCTCGCCCTGCTCCTCAAGCTAGATGACGAGACGCCACCCCCGAAGCCCCGCCGGACGCCGCAGTGAAGGGATCGTGCAGCGCGCATTCTCACGAATTTCCCTGGAGCAAACCTGGAGCAGAGCCATGGTTCATGTGACACCAAACAGCGCCGAACTGCATTCAAGTGCAGTCAACTGCGACACGCACCCTGCAGGTTCTCGATAACCGCAGGTCAGGGACGTGTCCCGGCCATTCTGGCAGTGAGGGGTCAGCCGCGCTGCCCCGCAGGTCAGGAACATCCGTCTAACGCCATCCCTGCGACACAGAGCAGCGCCCACAACAAGCGCGACCCACCAAACGACTTGCCGGGCACGCTGACCCCTAATTGCTTCTGATGGTTTTTCAAAGAGCGCTGTTTAGCATCTCATTTCTCATCCATCTTCACCATTCCCATCAACGCAGGGAAAGGAGCTTCCGAGGGCAATTGCGCTAAAGTCTCGGCAGGCGGCCGACTGCATAACTTTGTTCCAGGCCCGGCATGCGAGGTTCTTGGCGAGGATGTTGCGCTCGTAGAACCCCTGCGGGTCTGCGAGTTCTGCCCGACGCTGCCGGCCGAGGTCGGGAATCCTGGCCCGTTGAACCTGTTCCCTGGCACCGGGTACTCCGTGCTGTGATCGACGTGGGTGGCCTAGCTGTCGGTAGCCGGTGACGACCGGGCGGCGCGTCGTCGGTGTTTCGGCTGGTCCAGCGCGTGCCGCAGCTCGCAGTTGTTGCGTTCTGCTGACAGCGTGAGGTGGCCGCAGTTAAGGTGACCGGGCGACCACGCACGGTCGCGCAAGGGGGGCGGCGGAGTTCGTCGCGAGCGGAGGGCACGGCGGGAGCTGTCTGTCGATCGGGCGGCGGCCGTCATGGAGGAGGGGCTGTCGGCATGCCGGACGGGCAGAGCGGGCTTGATCGCGTCAATCAGCAGATCACTTCGACGGACCAGCCGGCGGCACCGCCGCCGGGTGCGCCGCCGATGCCGCTGCCGACCAGCGGTCCGGTCGTGACCAGCGGCCCGCCGAGCGCGGGCGGCAACGCCCCGGTGTACGCCCATGCCGGGTATCTCACGCCTGAGCGACAGGCCCAGCGCAATGCCGAGCAGATCGCGACCACGGTGGCGCCTAGCCCGCTAGCGGCGGTGTACGCCGCTCAGAACGCGATGCAGGACATCAGCGCGAACGCCGCGGTGGCTGGCGGCGGCTTCAAGATGGACATCGACGCGATGCGGTCGCTGCTCCCGGACTGGGAGGCTATCGCCGACAAGCTCAACGGCATGATTCAGAAGGCGCGGAAGCTGCCGGCGCTGCAGCCGCCGGCCGGGGACCCGGGTAGCAAGCTTCAGATCGAGGCTGCGCGAAGCCACGCGAATGCATACCTGGCCAGCCTGAGGCAACAGCAAGCGTATGCGCAGGGTTACGCAAACCAGCTGAAGAAGGCGATCGATGCCTACGAGAAGCAGGACCAGGCGAACCATGACCGCCTGCGCAAGCAAGGATGATCAGGTGACCAAAACCAGCACTCTCGCCGCCGCGGCTGCGACCCTGTTCCTGGCTGCGGCCTGCTCGTCCACGCCCGGCACGCCCAGCCCTGCCCCGTCAAACGCGGGTTCGGTTCCGTCCGGCACAGCCCCGACGTCGTCGGATACGACACCCGGCGTGCCGAAAGTGAGCGCTCCGCTCAATGCCGCCAAGTACGAACAGGACCCTTGCTCCCTGCTGACTAAAGAGCAGGCTGGGCAGTTCATCGGGGGCTTGCGCACCAGCAGCAAAGACAGCAACAGCCCTGCGTGCACCTGGAATGGCGAAAACGGCGACAGTATCGGTGTTACGTTCATCCCGAACCAGGGCGGGCTGGCGACAATCTACAAAAACGGCCGGAACGGCGGGAGCGCCTATTTCGAGCCGGCGGAGGTCGCGGGCTATCCTGCGGCGTACGTCGACGTCTCGGACGATCGCAAGACCATCGGGTGTCAGATCTCTGTCGGAATCACCGACGGCGAGGTATTCGCGGTTTCCAACAACCTTCAGACGAGTTCACCGCTGTACGGAAAACCGTGTCCTGCGGTGCTTAAGGCTGCGGAACTCGTAGTAGCCAAGTTGAAGGACGGTGCGTGATGGGTGATCCGCAGTCTCTTTCTGCTCCGGAGATCATCGCGTTGGTGAAAAGCGGCAAGGGCTCCGATGACCTGTTCCACGGTTCGGATATGAGCCGCGGTTTCTCGACGGATCACAACGACGTCGCCGACAAGATGCTGCAACTGCAGGGCAAGATGAGCCAGTACTGGCAGGGTGACGCGGCCGGTCAGGCGAACGCCGGCGCCGGTCCTCTCGTGCAGGCGTCGAAGGTCAGCGGCCAGCATCTGCAAGCCGTTGACGGGCTCTACAGCGGCCAGGGCGGCTCGTACAACACGTTGAAGTCGAAGGTCCAGTCGGTCGGTGACATCGGCGACCGGCCGAGCGACGACCTGGTCAGCGGCACGTGGTTCTCGTTCTTGAGCAACCGGGCCGACCAGATCAAGCAGTGGGACGAGAAAGCCCAGGTCGTCGTGGACAGCTACCACGGTTATTACGGCGAGTCGCAGAACAATTCCGGCCAGTGGGCCGGCCCGTCTCAGTATGGTCAGCTGACCATGCCTGCGGCGGGTGGCGACTTCTCCGTCGGCCAGCCGGGCGGCTCGGGCATCGGGAACGGCCCCTCGCCCTATACGCCGGGCGGTCGCGGGCACGGGGGCACATCGGGTGTGCCGCGTTCCGGCGGCTACAGCGACGGGCCCGGTGGATCCGGCGGATTTGTCGGAACCGGCGGGCCGGGCGGGACAGGGGGCTCCGGCGGCGGGACGCACTCGGACGGCTCGGCTGGTGGTCCGGCGCTCGGGCCGGGTACGCCCACCGGCTCGTATGTCCCGAGCGACGGGACCCGCGCCTCCGGTTACGTGCCGCCGTCCGGCGGCACCGTCGGCGACGCGAATTACTGGAGCCCGGTCGGCGGTCAGACCGGCGGTTCCGGCGGCAACAACCCGACCGGCGGTGGCATGTCCTTCGGGCCGGGCGCTGGTTTCGTGCCGGGGGGAGGCTTCGGCCCTGGCGGGTCTGGCGGCAGCGCGGGCGGTTACGGCAGCGGCAGTGGATACGGCGCCGGCGGCAGCAGCGGGGGCGCTGGCCGCGGCGCGGGTGCCGGCACCGGGTCGGGTGCGTTGAACGCAGGCGCGTCGGCGCAGACTGGCACGCCTGCGTCGGGAGCGGCCGGGCGTCCTGGTGCGGCGGGAATGGGCGGCATGGGCGCGGGCGGCAAAGGCGGCAAGGGCGAAGAAGACACGGAACACAAGACCGCCGACTACCTGCTTGAGCAGGACCCGGACGACGCGCTCGTCGGCGAGCTCCCCAAGGCGGTCCCGCCAGTGATCGGCGCCTGACGGATGCTCGTGCTCAATCGTGAGGTGGTGCTGCCTGGGGACTGCCTGCCGGTGGCAGCCGAAAAGATCGGAGCGTCGCTGCCGACGGCGTTGTCCGGCGAGCCGGTGTGGCGCGATCCGGATGCGGCCAGGGAAAGCCGTGATGCCGCGGTGCAGGCGCTGGCTCAGCAAGGCGTGTGGAGCCGTGGGGGCTTGACCTCGGACTTCGCGCGGACGATGACGGTGCTGTGCCGCGGTGCCGGTGAGCTGTCTGCGACTGTGAACGCTACTGCGGAGCGTCGGTATCGCCTGGTGGTCACGGCGGACGGTTCGGACGCGGTGCTGGCCTGCTTCGTGCCATCCTCGAATCGGGTGCTGATCCGGCCGGCTCGGCCGGACGCGCTCGCCGAGGAGCTGGTGGGGGAACTGCCGCGCGTGCCTCCGGGCGCGGGGCCGGGGCTGTCGGTGAGGGAAGCCGAGCTGAAACGCGTCCTCGGGGGTGCCGTGCCGCACCGGGAGGCTCGTCGGGTCGTGGATGTGGCCAGTTTGCCGCGCACCGGGGCCGGGCAGTTCTCGGCGGCTGCTCGCGACCGGTTCGGCAGGCACAGAGCCAGTGGCGGCAACGTCTGCACCTATTACGACACCGCGGCGGGCCGCTACTTGTTCTCCGTCTCCGGCACGCCGGGCGGAGAGCGGTATGTCAGTGTCGCCCCGGCCAGGCCGGAAACCATGGTCGCACAGCTGCGCACACTGCTGGACGACCTGCGCTGAGGCGACGGGGGTGTGGAGGTCGGGAGGCAGCCCGGCCGGGTCGCTGCAGCGCGGCGGGCCGCGCGGACTGCCCGGATGTGTTCGGATGAGGTGCGACGCTGATGCGGGGAGGCATAGATGTCAGGCGGAGGGTACCGGGTCAACCTGGAGCAAATGGACACGCTCATCACGACGCTGCAACAGGCCAAAGAGCGCATGACGAATGCGAACAACGCGCTCAAGAACTCGTCCGCGTCCGACATGGGGAGTCGTGATATCGACTCCGCCGGCGGCGAGTTCCAGGAACGGTGGGAATACGGCATCGGCAAGGTCGCCGAGTTCTCGGGCACTGTGGCGGAGGGGCTGGCGAAAGCCAGGCAGGTCTACGCGGACATGGAACAGAAAGTGACCGAGACACTGGGGAAAGCCGGCGGTCAAGCAGAGCAGCCCGCGCCGGTGCCGCCGGCGCGGTCGGCGATCAACGACCGGTTGGACGGGCGGAAAGCATGAACCGGGACCGCATCGCTGATGCCGCCGCCCCGGTGCAGACGGGGAGCTACCCGGCTCTCGGGTTCGACCCGGCGCCCGGGGTCGTCGCGACCGTCTCCGAGGTGGCGGCCACGTTGGGCAAGGTCGGGGCCGAGATGGGCCGCGCGTACGAAGACCTGACCAAGCTCGGGAAGTCGGACAGTTTCTGGGAAGGCGACGGAGCCCAGGCGTTCCAGAAGACCGTCGGCGAAGTTCCCGATTATCTGGACAAAGCGCACCGGTCGCTGTCCGGGGCGTCGGGAACGCTGACCAACTGGGCCGATGACCTGCGCACGATGCAGAGCCATGCCGCTGATCTGGAGCGGCAAGCCGCGGCGGCTCAGTCGCAGGTCGCTTCCGCTCGGTCGAATCCCGATCTGGGGCTGGCGGGGCAGAGTTTCCCTGACCCGGCGCAGTTCCAGCAGGCGCAGGAAGCGCTCGGGCATGCCCAGCAGAGACTGGACCAGGCGCAGCAGGGGCTGGACGCGATCCGGGAGGACGCCAAGCGCCTGCAGGCCCAGCATCTCGACCTGGCCGGTCAGGTCGCCGCCGCGCTGCGCAAAGCCAAGGACGAGGCCCCGGAGGAGCCGGGCCTGCTCGACAAGATCGGCGACGCCATCGGCAAGATCGCCGACGGGATCAAGAACCTGGCGGGCAAGGTCTGGAACTGGGTCAAGGAGCACGCGGACGTCATCGCGAAGATCGGCGACGTCCTCTCGACCATCGGCACGGTTCTCAGCACGATCGCTCCGTTCACGGCGGCCATCCCGATCGTCGGCGAGGTGGTCGCCGCGGCGGCGATCGGGTTCAGCGCCGGGGCGATGGCGGCGCACGGGCTGGCCAAAGCGGCCGGGGCGAACGTCAGCTGGTCCAGCATCGCGTTCGACGCGGTGGGAATGATTCCCGGCGGCGGCACGGCCAAGGGGGCGATCGGCGCGGCCAAGGTCGGCCCGAAGGTGGTCAAGGGCGCCATCGGAGCGGCCAAAGAAGCCAAGGGCGTGGTGCAAGCCGTCGCCAAAGGCGCCGGTGCGGCGCGCAACATCCTGCACGACGAGGGACTTGTCCAGACCGCGTTCGGCTGGGGAGCGAGTTTCGACAAGTGGGTCGGCGGCCCGATCCTCAAGATGGAGCACAGCGCCGGCGCTGCGGGAGCGGCGGCCTGGGGTGCGGCGACCAAGGCGGGCGGCATGGCCGCCAAGTGGGTCGCCGAGCCTTACTTGGAACGGGCCGAGGACTCCGCGAAAGACTTCGTCAAGGACACGGTCACCGGCCGGCCGACGCAATCCGCCGGCCAGATCTTCGACCGGGTCGTGAAGGGACGGTGACCGGATGACCCGTGAGTTCACCTTCACCGTCCCGGACGGTTTCGTCGAACTGCCGGTCGAGGACATCGAGGTAGACGGAGTTGAGAAGCGCGAACTCGACGGCCGGGTGGCGGGCGCGTTCGGGCTGGCCGCGGACGACCCCAACGCGGCGATGCTCGCCAACACCTACGCCTTGTACGGCGAAACCATGGGCTCGCAGGGCATCGGCTACGCGGCGATCGCCGTCTACCGTTCGCCCGACGTCCCCGACCGGCCGATCATGCCGGTCCTGGCCTGCTCGTGCATTCCCTCCGCCCATGACTCGGTCGACGTCGCCGTCGAGGGCCTGCTTGAGGTGCACGCCTCGGTCGAGGGTCGGACGGCGCGTCTGCTCGACCTTCCCGCCGGGAAAGCGGTCGTCACCGTTCAGGAGGAGAAGACGATCCTGCGCAACGACGCGGACGGCATCGAGATCCCTGTCCTGCAACGGCAAGTGGCGGCGTGGATACCGGATCCCCGGGGCACGTCGGTCGCGATGGTCGGGGTGTGCTCGAACAACTGGCAGGATTGGGAACACGTCGTCGTGCTGGCGCTCGACATTTTCGACACCGTCTCCTGGGTGGGCTGATGGACGAACACCTGATCACGCAGGCGCAGCAGTACTTCGAAGCGGCCTGGCGCGAACCGGTCCAGGTCACCGGGATGGGCCGGGTCACGGTCGGCTCGCGACGGGACCGCCGCGGGAAACGGGAACGCGGTGCCGCGAGCGAGAACGGTCCGCGCGGGTGCCTGGTGGAGATCGGTGAGTTCCTGGTGGACGTGGCCTCCACCATCACCTGGCCGTTCGTCACGGTTTGGGCCCTGTTCCGGCTTTTCAAACGCGACGGGCCGAAACGTCATGCCGCGATCCCGAGCGGACCCGCAACCGGCGAGGCATACCGCGTCGCCGAAGCCGTCAAGCAGCATCCCGGCGAGATCGCCGTCGTCCGCGGCAAGACCCAGCTCGCGATCGTCGAACTCACCGGTCTCGGCGCGCAGCCGACCGTCGTCTGGAGCGGCCGTGGAGCCGAGCGACCGCAATGGAGCCCTGCCCCGGCGAGCTTGTACTGGGAAGACGGTTCGATGCTGATGCTTCCCGCGACATAGGGCCGCCGCGTCGGCATCGACTGCTTGCCAGCGGTCATGACGATCTAAGCGCGCATGGAACTCAACCTGAGGGTTCTTGGTTCGAGTCCAAGCGGGGGAGCCAAAGCCCAGGTCTGAGACCTGGGCTTTTTTACTGCCCGGAAACAGGGCCGGCCGAGTGCGGATCGCGACGACTCCCGGTGCTCCGACTGCGCGATCCGTTGCGGTCGAGCCGCTCAGTGCGCACGGCAGGCGAACGGTCTCTGCGGCCGGCCTGGGCGGGAGTCCTGCTGTGCCGCTCTAGCGAACCGCGCGCGCCGTCATCTGCGGGACATGCCCGAGCGGGCTCATCGGCGCTGGATCGGCACTGATGTGATCAGTCCAGATAGGACACACCGCCTGGCTTTCTTCGGCTGTGCGAACGAAGATCAGCAGCACGCGAGCCGCTGCCCTTTGCCGCGGCGACCGGTGCCTCGTCCGCTATTGCCCGGCGCGATCGAGAGAAGCCCGTCGCGGCTTGGCGGGACAACGCGCCGGCCGGGCAGCGGGTTCCGCTGCCCGGCCGACAATGCCGATTTCTCAAGGCCGGAGAGGCCCTTGTGGTGTCAGGCTCCCGGGGGAACCGGCAGTGGCATGCCGGGGAGGTTCTGGTCGTTCGGCACGACACCGTCGACCAGGTAGGCCTCCACGACGTTGTCTACGCCCGCGTTGCCGCCGGCGTAGATGCCGTGGTCGCCTTCTCCGGTGATCGTCAGCATCCGCGAGTTGTCGAATGCCTTGTGCGCGCGGCGCGCGCCCTCGATCGGTGTCGCCGGGTCGTGTTCCGACTCGACGATCAGCACTGGCGGAACGCCCTTGCCGTTGAGCACCGGCAGCGGAGCCGGGGGGTTCTTCCAGAACAGGCACGGCTGGATGAACCAGCCGGCGCCGAGCAGCGGCAGTTGCCGGTCGATGAGTTTCTGCGACTGCTTGACGGCGCTCTGGGGCGAGCCGGTCCAGGGGCCCTCGTTGCACGGGATCGTCCAGAACGAGGCATCGTAGGAGTCGCCGTCGGCCGGCACCATCAGCGGCTGCGGGCCGGATGTCGTGGTGCTCTTGTCGGCGGCCTTGACCCGCTGCGCGGCCGCCGCTTTGGCTTGGGCGGAAGTCGTGCTCTGGGTCAGCGCGCGGACGTTGACCAGGTAGTCGGCCAGTCCGGGAAAGGCGCGCTTCGAGTAGATCTGCGCCGCGATGAACGAGTCGAGGCCGTTGGCCGAGACGTGCGAGCCGTCGGGCAGGGTGACCGCGTTCTGGGTGAGGGCGTACCGGACCTGCTCGTAGGTCTGGCGGGCCGCCTCGCCGGTGGTGCCGAAGTGGTAGAGCTTGTCGTAGTTCGCCATCCACGGCAGGAAGTCCTGCCGCCAGCGGCGCTCGAAGCCGAGCGGCTGCGCGTCGAACGACTTCTGCCAGGTCGTGGTGAACTCCGTCGCGGAGTCGAGGACGAACCGGCCGGTGTGCGCGGGGAAGGCCTGGGCGTAGTGCGCGCCCATCCAGGTGCCCGCCGAGTAGCCGACCCAGTTGATCTTGTCGCGGCCGAGGAGCACGCGCAGCAGGTCGATGTCCTTGACCGTCTGGTCGGTGTTGATCAGCGGGCCCAGTTCGCCGGACTTCTGCTGGCAGGACAGCGCCGCGTATTTCGTCGCCTGGAGGATCAGGTTCAGGTTCTGCTTGCTGCGGTCGCGCGGGTCGAGGTCCGAGCCGGTGCCGATGGCGCCGCCGCAGGTGATGTTGGTGCTCTTGCCGGTGCCGCGCGGGTCGAATCCGACGATCTCCTGATGCTCTCGCAGCTTGGCCTGGTTGCGCAGCCGCGCCGGGAAGTTGCGCCCGGGAGCGCCCGGCCCGCCCGGGTTGGTGACGACGGTGGCTGTCGCGTTCTTGGTCGCCTTCAGCCGGCTGACCGCGATGGTCAGGTCGATCTGGGCGTTCGGCTGGTACCAGTTGCGCGGCGTCCGGTAGGTCGCGCACTCCATGTCTTTGGCGCCCTCGGGCGGGGGAGTCGGCAGCTCGGAGGGGACCGCGCACGGGTGCCAGTCCAGCTTTTGGCTCGCGTACCGCGCGGGGACGGCGGCCGGGTTCGGCGGCTGCTTGCCGGCGGCAGCCTCCTGGCCCGCGAAGGCGGGCGTGAACCCGGCCAGCAAAGTCCCGGCGATCGCCGGGATCACCACCGCGTAGCGGAGTCGTCTCATACGGTTGCCCCTTTTGGGTATTTCGCCAGTGAACGGGCTATTCCTATAGCGCGGGTCAGGACTGGACAACCGCCGTTGGTCGGTGGCGCGGAGCGCCGCGATCGAATTGGTACCGGACAGTCCCGGCGATGCTGCCGCGGTCCGGAGAGCAGCGGAACCGCGGTTTCTCCGTCTTGGCATGCGGCATCCGTGGTCGTGCGGCATGCCAAGACGGGCAGGCATTGACCGACCGCTGCGAACCGGCTGCAGTCCGCGGAGGCGGCCGGTCGCGCTGTTTCCGCCGGGTCGGTCCGCGGTCCAGCTGTCGGGGACCGGTGTGCGGCGAAGTTCCCCCGACGCCGCCGATTCAGGTCGCCGGTTCCGCTTCGCCGCGGGCAGCGCGAAGCCGGCTAGCGGCATGCACTCGGCTCGCCGCTAGTCTGTTTGGTCCGCGACGACCACGGTCGCTGACGCTGCTCTCAGTTCCGGTGGCTCGCGGAATGCCGAAGAAGTTACGGGCTGGCGCGGCGATAGCCGGAAGCCGCGGCCTGGTGCACATACAGGTTCTCCGACGTCGGCCCAGTAGCGGTCACCGTGGTGCGGACTTCGCTGGAGGTCTTGTTGACCCGCTGAACTGCGCGCGGGCGTGCAGCGAGCCGCCCTTGCGCACGGGAGCGGACGAACTGGTGCTCATCTCGGTGTTCCTTTCGGTGGTCAGGTGGTTCGCGCGGAAAAATTCTGTGCGCCAGTGCGGTGGGAAACCAGGATTCCGGCGGAACCTGGTACGGGAAGTAGGTCGCTCCGCGCGATTGCACCCGTTTCACGCGAACGGTGACCGAAACGTGAAAACCAGCCGAATTATGCGATTTGTGGTGACGTGCGACCGTCATTCCGGAATCGCTCCGAGCGAGGGTCAGGCGTCGGTAGGCCATTTCGGAGTGCGTCGTCGAGCGGATTGAGGACAGTCTGTCTCGCTGCGGGAAGTACGGCACCGGTCAGGGGGAGCGTGGCCCTGCGGCGTGGTCTGCTGGGGCAGAAAAGATCAGCTGTGGAATAAGGCTGGCAAGGCTCAGGGGGACGGCGTGGGGATTTCCGGCGGTTCTGTCGGTTGCCGACTGCGTTCCTCGCGTCTGGTTTTCTCGAGGCGGCACCCGTGCCATTTCCGGTCGCCTCTTCGGCTCCGCTGCCATCGCGCCCCGGAATCGGCGGATAAATTGACGGCTGCGCTCACGCGGTGTCCGCCGCCCGGCGCTTCCTGCCGGTGTGGGTGCGGTCGGTGGTCCAGGCGAGCGCGGCGAGGGCGGGGAAGGCCGCCGCGGTGAGGGTGACCGCATGCCAGCCGCCCCAGTGGTAGGCGAGGGTGCCGAGTTGGGAGCCGATGGCGCCGCCGATGAAGAAAGTGGCGAGGTAGACGCTGGTGATTCGAGCGCGGGCGGCTGCGTCGAGTTGGTAGATGATGTGCTGTCCGAAGATCAGGGAGCACTGCACGGCGCAGTCCAGGAGGACTGCGGCGGCGGCGAGAGCGACGATCTGGTGAGCAGTCAGGCCGGCCCAGGCGAGAGCGGCTGAGGCGAGCAGGCAGGCCACGGGAGTGAGCCCGTGGGCGAGCCCTCGGTCGGCGAGGCGGCCCGCGAGAGGTGCGACGAGCGCGCCGGCGGCGCCGACGAAAGCGAACAGGCCGATCTGGAGTTGGGAGTAGTTGTACGGTGCCGCGGCCAGGACATAAGAGGTGGTCGTCCAGAACGCGCTGAAGGCGGCGAACATGCAGGCGTGGTAGAAGGACCGGCGACGCAGCCGAGGATGCACGGCAACCAGGCTGGTGGTGGAACGCAGCAGCGCGCCGTAGGAATGGGTGCTGGTGGGCGCCCGGCGGGGCAGCGCACGGCGCAGGATCAGGGACAGGACCGCCATCAGCGCGGCGGAGACCAGGTACACGGCGCGCCAGCCAGCGACATCCGCGAGCAGGCTGCCGACGGTGCGGGAGAGCAGGATCCCGGCGAGCAGTCCGCTCATGACCTTGCCCACCACGGCGCCGCGCAGGTGATCGGGGGCGAGGTCGGCGGCGTAGGGGACCAGGATCTGTGCGACGACGGAGGCGGCGCCCGCGACGAGCGCGGCGGCGAGCAGGACGGTGAAGGCGGGGGCGAGTCCGCCGGCGGCCATGGCCAGGGCCGCGACAGCGAGCAGGACGGAGACCAGTCGGGAGTTCTCGATGCGGTCGCCGAGGGGGACCAGGAACACCATGCCGGCGGCGTAGCCGAGCTGGGTCAAGGTGATCAGCAGGCCGGCGGTCGAGTCCTGCAGTTGGAAGGTCCGGCGCAGCGTCTCCAGGAGCGGCTGGGCGTAATAGAGGTTGGCCACGGTCAGCCCGCAGGAAACGGCCAGCAGGACGACCAGCCGGCCGGGCAGTGCTCGCTGTTGCGTATTCGGCTGGGCGGTTGCGGACATGGTCTGTCTCCGGACGAGGACGCGGGCAGGGTCGGAAGCCGAGTCGGCTCCCCGGGCCGGCCGGTGCAGGGCGTGACCGCCCGGTCGAGTGGCCGACTTGGATGGAATCAAAGTTCTATATTGAACCTGAGTTCAATGTAGAACGCGGCGGGTACGCTGTCAACCATGAAGAACCCGGGCGACCCGCTGCCGCAGGGGATCGAGATCGGTGCGCTGTCCAGGATCGTCCGGCACCATTTCGCCGACCGGATCGAGCAGGTCATCCACCCTCTGGGGCTCACCCTCGGGCAGTGGACGGTGCTGCGGGAGCTGAAGCGGGCACCCGGTGCCTCCGCTTCGGAACTCGCGCGCGCCGCGGTCCACACGCCGCAGGCGGTCAGCCGCCTCGTCCGGACCCTGCAAGAGGAGGGATTGGTGGAGCGCTCCCCGGCCCGGGGCCGGGTGGTGGACAACCATCTCACGGCCAAGGGGCACCAGCTGGTGGACGAGACCTTCGTCCGGATCGAGGCCCGGCTGGCTCCGGCGCTGGAGAAGTTCGGCCGGGCCGACGCCGAGGAGTTCCGCCGGCTGTCTCGTCTTCTCGTCAAAGCCCTGGAAGACTCGGCCTGAACCAGAGGCGCCAGGAGCAGGCGGGGACCGACGGCGGAGCAGCGTCGCAGTCCTGATCTTGCCCTTGGGGCCAGCGAAGACGGCGACGTTTTCCCGCGGCGGGCTGGCTTTGGCCGCTGGATCCGCGGTCGCGAGACCAAGCTGTCAGCAGAATGTGCGGAGAGCTGCGGTGGTCGCGCTACCGCACTTTCCTGGTTGTTCTGCGGAGTTTGCCGCGGAGCGCGCGGAGTGCGATCGGTCCGAGGTCGTCGACCACCTCGATGAGCACGGCCAGCCGCTCGAGCGCGTCCAATGCTGCTTGGCTGCCTCCTGGATCGACGCCTTCGTACAGTTCCAGTCCGATGAACCCGGCGCTTACCGCCCGTGCGAGGCCCGCGGTGTCGATCGCCTCGGACACCGGCGAGCCGGCCAGCAGCCTGGTCAGGGCGTGCTCGATCGGGGTGATCCACAGTTGCAGGGCCGTCGCGGTGGTTTCGGCGAGTTCGGGGTCGGCTTGGGCGCCGGCGAGCATCTGGGCGAGCACCGTGACGTTGCCCTGGGCACGTTCGTCGGCATGCAGGGCGCGGCCGAGCGCGAGAAGCTGCCGCAGGTCGGCGACCTGGTCGAGGCGTTCGGCGAACGGTGCGACCCGGGCCTGGGTCGCGGTGAGGCACGCGGCCTGCAGCAGGTCGTGGACGGTGCCGAAGTGGTAGAAGACCAGCGCCTGGTTGACCCCGGCGGTGGCGGCGATGCTCCGTGCCGTGGTGCCGCCCAGGCCGTGGGTGCGGATCGTCTCGATCGCGCCGTCGATCAGGCGTTGTCGCGTGTCGGCCACAGCATCACCGTAGAGGCCGCGGCAGCCTGTGGTTGAGAGCACCCGGATGAGGAAGCCGTTCCGGCCGGCCGTCGGGCCAGTGCTCGAAATGCCACCACTCGTTGTCGTACACCCGATACAGGTGATAGCGCGCGCCGTGCCGCTCCAGCCAGCGCGCGCCTTCGAAAGGTCGTACGTCCAGGGCGGTCCCCGCGACGTGCCGGGACTCGTGCGGCGGCAGCGCCCGCCGCCGGGCCGCCGCCGTCGACCCGCTCCGGCGGACTTCCGCGGCGAACAAGCGTTCCTGCTCCCCGGCATCCCGGTGTCCCGAGGTGAGCCCGATGAGTTCGCCGTCTCGCCATAACGCCTGCGTGCGCGCTGCGATGAACGCGGCACGGGTCGCCGGTGTCAGGCCGGCGAGGTCCTCGGCGGGAAAACGCACCGCCAGGGCCCATTGGCAGGCCGTGCGCCGAGCCCGGCGCGGCGTGAGCACGAACGCCACCGGCAGCAGCGCTGCCGCCAGCACCCGGGTAATCGCCGCGTACCAACGATCACGGCGGTGTGCCCAACCGGGATCGGGACGGACGCTGGTCATTGCTACCCCCGCTCCGGTCGTGCACACGACCGCCAGCCCGCTTTGAGCAGTTGCTCAAATCAGAGCATAGACAAGATTTGAGCAACTGCTCAAGAGGCCAGGTTGTCGGCTTGAACGCTCGACGGCCGAAGCCGAGGTGTAACAGGGCGCCGGCGGCAAGCGGTGCAGACCTCGACGAGCCGCGTGCACAGCTCGGGTTGTGGCGCGCGCGGGTTAACGATTGGGTCACTGGCCGGGGGCGGGGTCGGCGCGGCGGTGATGCTGTTCGGATGCTGCTGGAGATCGCTACCAACGTCATCGCGAACGTCGTTTTCTGGCTCGGCTTAGGTCTCGCGGTCGCAGCGATGGCCCGTGTCGCGCAGCGGCGCTTCCGGGGCTTCTTCGGCTTGCGGACGAATCAGCAATTGATCGTCTGCCTGTCGAACCTGTGGACCGCCGCGGAAAGCTCCCGTCCCCGCGGCTATTCGATTTCCTTGCATGAACTGCGCGCATCCGAGGCGATTACGCGCCTGTTCGGCTCGGCGTCGTTCCGGCTGCCGGATCTGGTCCGCGGTCTGGTCGACGCGATTTACCTGGGACGTCACCGGTACGACTTCCGCACTGAGGTGAGCCCCTCGTCGAGCGACGACCCCAGGCACTTCTCCGGTCTCAGCGGCAACCTCATCGTCGTCGGCGCCGCTGCCCGCAACAGCATCCGGAGGCTGTATCTGCAGGAGAATCTGGTAAGCCTCAGAATTTCCAGCGAACACTCGGACGCAGGCGACGAGCAGTTGTCGCAGGAAGCGAAGTACGTTGAGGTGCTCAACGGAGCGGACCTCGGCCAGCTGGTCACGTCGGATTCCCTGGACCTCGCGGTCGTCGAGAAAGTGCACGACACCGCGCGCGGCACGACCGTGGTGTTTTGCCTGGGACGTCGAGGAGACACGACGTGGGCGGCGACTGAATACCTTGCCCGCAACTGGCGATCCCTTCAACGGGAATTCGGCGACAGGCCGTTCGCGCTGTGCCTGGGCTTCCGCGACCCCGGCTACCAGTACGACTACCACCCGCCCCGGCGCCTGCTGACCTTGCGAGGCTGACCGCGACGGACCTCCGGCACGAGCGCTTGCCGCCGCGCTTGCTCGGACGCCGTCGACGACGTGAACTTGGAGGCA
This sequence comes from Amycolatopsis sp. FU40, assembly GCF_021903635.1. NCBI lineage: Bacteria > Bacillati > Actinomycetota > Actinomycetes > Pseudonocardiales > Pseudonocardiaceae > Amycolatopsis > Amycolatopsis sp. FU40. The sequence goes on along the minus strand of NZ_CP091381.1, from coordinate 4,501,637 downwards.
GGTGGCGATCGACTGTTCCGTTGTCCACAGTGCACGTTCGTCGAAGGTTCGAGGCTCGTCTGAGTCCACGGGGCGATTGAGGAACAAGCGGGCCTCAAGCGGGGAGCAAAGCCCAGATCAGCGGAGGGTCGGTCTCACCGCCGGTTTCGGCAAGCGATGGCCTCGGCCCGCGACGCCTGCTCGGCGGGAACCGATCCGCGGCCGGTCTCGGGGGCTGGCTGCCATTTGTCCTCGAGACGGCCGAGTTTCCACACCCCGATCGCGCACAGCCAGCCGCCAGCGAACAGTCCGGCGATGCCGAACCCCAGCCGGTTGACGTCGAGTCCGGTCACCCAGTCCCACAGCCCGCCGGTGAAGCCCAGTTTGCCGGCGAGGACGGAGAGAAGCTCGACCGTGCCGATGAGCAAGGCCGCGGCCACGGACAGGCCGGTCAGCGTGAGGTTGTAGTAGACCTTCCGCAGCGGCTGGGACAGCGCCCACCCGTATGCGAGGTTCATGAACGACCCGTCGACCGTGTCGAGCAGCGACATGCCCGCGGCGAACAGGACCGGCAGGCACATGACCGCGTACCAGGGGAGGCCCGCCCCGACGCTGGTGCCGGCCAGCACGAGCAGGGCGATCTCGCTGACGGTGTCGAAGCCCAGCCCGAACAGCACGCCGATCGGGTAGATCTGCCAGGGCCGGGAAACCGCGCGCATCGTCCGGCGGAGGATCCGGTTGAGGAAGCCGCGGTTTTCGAGGTGGGTCTCCAGCGCGTGCTCGTCGTACTCGCCGCGGCGCATCCGGCGGAAGACCCGCACGATGCCGGTCAGCACGACCAGGTTGACGATGCCGAGCAGCCACAGGAACCCGCCTGAGACAAGGGTTCCGACCAGCCCGCCGTATTGCCGCAGCGGGGAATCGCCGTCGGTCAGCTCGATTCCCAGGGCCCGGACCCCGGAGGCGATCAGCAGGGTCAGGACGACCACCACCGTGGAATGCCCGAGCGAGAACCAGAACCCCACCGACAGCGGACGCTTGCCCTCGGCGATCAGCTTGCGGGTGGTGTTGTCGATCGCGGCGATGTGGTCGGCGTCGAACGCGTGCCGCAGCCCGAGCACGTAGGCGGTCACGCCGGTGCCGACGCCGAACACGCCCGCGCCGAGCCGGTAATGGCCGGGGACCACGACCAGCAGAAGCACCCCCCAGCCCACGAGGTGCAGCAGGGCGATGAAAGCGGCCATCCCGCCGACGTGTGTCCACTCGCGACGCAACAGCCGCGGACGCTGGGCCGAGCTCATCGATGACCACCTCGATCAGGGGACTGGCAACGGCGACGACTGCGCGGTGCCGGACCGCGGCAGTTCGATCCGACCGTAGGTCCGCGCAGCGCGGCCGTTCGCCGTGCGACCGGTCGCGCCTTGCCTGTCCGGGTGGGCAGGTGCGGTCGCCGGGTGCCTGCGGTATCCGCAGGGGGCGAGCCGGGGGACGGCGGATCAGGCCGCCGCCGCCCGGATTTCGCGCGGGAGGGCCGCGCGACCTGACCGATCGGACAGGGTCGTCCCGTCCGATCGTGCGGAGCCGGGGCGCCGGTCGGTCGGGATCGGCCCGCGCCGGGTTCCCGGAACCGGCTGCGGCGCCTAGCTTTCCGGTTGTCCGTGCTCCGCCGGCCGCTTCCGCCGCCGGTCCCGGAGCAGCCGCCGCAGCACGCACGTCTCGGGCGTGCGGAGAGGACCAGGGCCATCATGCAGGTCGACGAGCTGTTGAAACCGTTCCCCATCAAGGAGTTCCACCCGTTCCCGCGGGCGCTGCTCGGCCCCGGCTCGCACGAGCTGATCGGGCCGGAAGCCCTCAAGATGGGTTTCAAGAAGGTGCTGGTCATGACTTCCGGCCTGCGCGGGACGGACATCGTGCACAAGATCGTGGAGTCGATGAAGTACCACGGTCTCGAGGTCGTCGTGTACGACCAGGTGGAGTCCAATCCCAAGGACTACAACGTGATGGACGCCGTGACGCTGTACCAGGAGAACAAGTGCGATTCGTTCGTCTCGATCGGCGGCGGCTCCTCGCACGACGCCTGCAAGGGCGCGCGCATCTCGGTGGCGCACGACGGCCGCAACGTCAACGAGTTCGAGGGCTTCAACAAGTCGGAGAACCCGAAGAACCCGCCGCACATCGCGGTTTCCACCACCGCGGGCACCGGCTCCGAGACATCGTGGGCGTACGTCATCACCGACACCACGACCGACCCGGAGAACCCGCACAAGTACGTGGCGTTCGACGACGCGTCGGTGACCACGCTGGCGATCGACGATCCGGTGCTCTACTACGACTGCCCGATCGACTACACCGCGCAGTGCGGGTTCGACGTGCTGGCGCACGCTTCGGAGCCGTACGTGTCCCGGCTGAATTTCGAGCCGTCGCTGGGCAACGCGCTGCACGCGATCAAACTGACCGGGCAGAACCTGCGCGCCGCGGTGTGGAACGGCCAGGACCTGGCCGGGCGCGAGGGCATGATGTACGCCCAGTACATCGCCGCCCAAGCGTTCAACTCCGGCGGGCTGGGCATCATCCACTCGATCTCGCATGCGGTGAGCGCGTTCTACGACACCCACCACGGCCTCAACAACGCGATCGCGCTGCCTCGCGTGTGGGCGTTCAACATGCCGGCGGCGTACAAGCGGTTCGCGGACATCGCCGAGGCGCTCGGTGTCGACACCTACGGCAAGACCGATGTGCAGGCTGCGGACGCGGCGCTGGCCGCGGCCGTCCGGCTGCTGCGCGACGTCGGCATTCCGGAGAAGTTCACCGATGTCACCGCTGATTCCTACTCGAAGAACCGGCTCGGCCAGGGCCCGACCAAGTACTACGAGCGAGCGAAGACGATCAAGGGCGACGACGCGGACGCAGACCGCATCACCAACCACGTCCTCGGCGACGCCTGCACGCCGGGCAACGCCAAGGAGTGCACGTTCGACACGGTCCGACCGGTGGTCGACCACTGCCTCAACGGCGACCTCGACGACCTGCTCGGCTGATCCCGCGCGGCGGGGCCGGGGAGGCCCCGCCGCGCTTCCCGGCACCGACCTACCGGAGGCGACGTGTCCACCGCATTCCCCGACCCCGCTCCGTTCGGCTCGATCGACGAGGTCGTCGACCGCTTCGCCGGCGCCGGCTACATCGCCGGCCGCCGTCTCGCGACCACGGTCTACCTCATGTGCACCCTGGACAAACCGGTGCTGCTGGAGGGGCCGGCCGGGGTCGGCAAGACCGAGCTGGCCAAGACGCTGGCGGAGGTCACCGGCCGCCGGTTGCTGCGCCTGCAGTGCTACGAGGGCCAGGACGAGACGAAGGCCTTGTACGAGTGGGACTACGGCAAGCAACTGCTCTACATCCAGATGCTGCGCGAAAAAATCGGCGACGTGATCGCCGACGCGCCGGACCTGGCCAGCGCGGTCGAACGCATCGACGCCCAGGACAGCGTGTTCTTCTCCGACCACTTCCTCGCTCCGCGCCCGCTGCTGGACGCTGTACGCGGGGAAGAGCCCGCGGTGCTGCTGATCGACGAAGTGGACCGGGCGGACGAAGCGCTTGAAGCGGTGCTGCTGGAATGCCTTGCGGAGTACCAGGTTTCGGTGCCGGAGATCGGCACGTACACCGCGAAAGTCCCGCCGCTCGTAGTGCTCACGTCGAACAACACGCGCGACCTTTCCGCCGCGTTGAAGCGGCGCTGCCTGCACCTGTTCCTCGACTACCCGGATGCCGGACGCGAACTGGAGATCCTGCGGTCGAAGAAAACCGGACTCTCCGACGCGGCCGCGCACACGCTTGTCGACGTGGTGCGGAAGCTGCGGGAGTTGCGGCTGCGCAAGAGCCCGAGCATCTCCGAGACCGTCGACTGGGCGCGCACCCTCGCGGTCCTCGGCGTCGAGGAGCTGTCGCCGGAGATCCTCGCGGAGACCGCGAACGTGGTGCTGAAGTACGAACGCGACCTCGGCCGGGCGCTGCGGGTGCTGCCGGATCTCATCGACCCGAACCGCGAACTGCCCGCCGAACTCCCGCACAGCCACGGCCACGGCCACGGGCATGGACACGGCCATGACCACGACGGCCATGCGCACCACGAGGACGACGGCGGGCGGGCGGCGCGGCAGGCCAAGGATCTGCCCGGCAGGCACGACGAGAACTACTACGGTGCGCCGGGCTCGGGGCCCGCGCAGCGCACCGGCTCCGGGCAAGGCAGTCGGGCGTTCGAAGCGTTCACTCGCCGCCGTCCGGTCTGAGGCGGCGGCGATGGAGACCAGTCTGCACCGGTTCGTGCGCCTGCTGCGCTTGTTCGGCCTGCGCATGTCCGTTTCGGAGGCGACGGACGCGATGCGCGCGGCGGCACAGGACGGCGTGCTCGACGAACGCGGCACGCTGCGGGAAGCGTTGCGCATGACGCTGGTCAAGGACCAGCGCGACGACGAGTTGTTCGAGGAGGCCTTCGACGCCTACTTCTCGTTGCGGGAGATCGAGCGGCTGCGAGAGGAAACGGGGCACGGGCACGGCCACGACGACCTGGCCGACACCGGAGAACTCGAGACCTTCACCGTCTCGCCGGAGCCGTCCGAAACGCCCGAACAGGGGCACAGCCACGGCAAACCGGCCGACATCCGCGACTATTTCGACCAGCAGGACCTGGCTCAGCAGTACAACCTCCACCAGGAAGCCAACAAGATCGACCTGGCCGCGATGACCGACGAGATCGTGTTGTCGAAGGACAGCGCGACCGGCGGGACGGCCGCGCCGAGCGTGCAGCTGGAGACGTCCTCGCTGCACAATGCCGGGGTGCCGGGCCAACTCGCGCCCGCGACGGGACGCAGGCTCGATGTCGAGCTGACCGTGGCGCAGGAGAGCGCGCTCCTCGGCTGGCTGAACGACAATGAGGACCGAGACGAGCAGGTGCCGCCGGCACTGGCCGGCGTACTGGAGAACCTGCCGGAACTGCTGCGGCGGCACCTGGAGAAGCTGGCCGAACTCGCCGAGACCGCGATGGAGACCCGCGTGGCGGAGGCGGCCCGGGCCGAACGGGTCGACGAGCGTGAGCGCGCGCAACTGGAGGAGTCGTTGCGGCGCTTGGCGCACACTCTGCGCGGCGCGTTGACCAGCCGCAAGCGCAACACCTTGCGCGGCCGCGTGCACCCGGCCCGCACGATGCGACGGAACATGCGCTACGACGGCGTGCCGTTCCGCCCGGTGACGGTCACGCGGGCCGAGGACAAGCCGCGGCTGGTCGTACTGGCGGACGTCTCGCTGTCGGTGCGCGCGACCGCGCGGTTCACCCTGCATCTGGTGCACGGCCTGCAGTCGTTGTTCGGGCAGGTGCGCACGTTCGCGTTCGTCGACGAGCCGGTCGAGATCACCGAGCTGTTCCAGGAACATCCGCTGGAGCGCGCGCTCGGCCTGGTCTTCGACGGCCTGCCCGCGGGCGGCCTGCTCGACGTCGACGCGAATTCCGACTACGGGCAGGCGTTCGAGCAGCTGGCGGAGGAGCACGGCGCGGCGCTGAACCGGCGCACGACGCTGCTGATCCTCGGCGACGGCCGCGGCAACGGCAACGATCCGAAGCTCGAAGTGTTCGAGGACATCACCCGCCGGGTGCGCCAGACCCTCTGGCTGACGCCGGAACCCCGCTACTCGTGGCGGCTCGGCGGCTGCGATCTGCCCGCGTACGCGGAGTTCTGCGACGACGTGCAGGTCGTGGCGGACTTGGCCGGGCTGGACCGGGCCGCCTTCCGGCTGGCCGAGGAGGTGCTGGCATGACGAGCACCGCACCGGTCGCCGCACCGCGCTGCCTCGACCCGTTGGCGCCCGCCCCCGCCGGCGCGTACTTCGCCCGCTTGCTCACCGTCGTCCGCGAAACCGGCGTCGGGGACGCGCGCGAACCTTTGGTGCGGAGCCGGCATTTCAGCCTGCACAAGGACGGACGCCGCGTGGAGCTGCGGCACCGGCTGCGCCCGGACCAGCTCGACAACGACCTGGCCGGCCTGCTGGCCGACGAGTTGTTCACGCCGGGCTGGCTTTCCGGGGCCGAGGTCTTCGAGCACGCCTTCACCGGGCTCGTGAAGTCCACTGTGGATGATCCGATGCGAGCGTGGCTGTGCTTCTACGACAACACGCTCGGCCGGATCCGGCACTGCCTGCGCGGGGGAGCGGCCGACCTCCCCCCGCGCTCGGTCATCGCGGGGTTCGCCCCGGTGTACGAGCACGCGCTGCGCCTCACCCCGCCCGGGCGAGTGCTGGATCTGGGGTCCTGCTTCGGGTTCTTCGCGCTCCTGCTGACCGAGCGCGGCCGCAACGAGGTCGTCGCCTCGGATGTGTCCGCCGGCGCTATGCACCTGCTGGACGCGGTCGCGGCGCGTCGGGGACACCCGCTCGAGACATTCGTGTGCGATGCCGCCCGGATGCCGTTGCCGGACTCGTCGGTCGACACCGTGACGCTGCTGCACCTGCTGGAACACCTCGACGCCGACGCGGGGGAGGAAGTGGTGCGCGAGGCGACGCGGCTGGCACGCGGTCCAGTCGTGATCGCGGTGCCGTTCGAGGACGAGCCCGCCGAGGCGTACGGCCATGTCCGGGTGTTCGACCTGCCCGCGCTGCGCCGGCTCGGCGCACGGTCGGGCCGGCGGTTCTCCGTGCACGAACACCACGGCGGATGGCTGGTCCTGCATCCCCGCTGACTGCCGCGCAGGCGGTGCGCGGCGACCGAAGGAGGAAGTGATGACTGCAGCGGAAATCGAAGTTCCCGTCTCGCACGCGGCGCCGGAACCGGACCCGGCGTCCGGCCCGCTCGGCGGCGATCCCGCCCTGATCGGCGTGCCGACCTTCCTCGTCGGGTCGATCGCGCTGGGGCTCGCCCTGGTCGGTTTCGTCCCGGCCGCCGCGGTCGGCGCGCCGCTGGCGATCATCCTCGTCGCCACCGGGATCGGCCAGCTGGTGTCCGCGGTGTGGGCGGCGGCGCTCGGGCAGAGCGCCGTCGCGTGCATTTTCGGCGTCTTCGCCGGATTCTGGCTCAGCTACGCGGTGCTGGTGTTCGGCTTGCTGCACAACTGGTTCGCGGTCCCGGCCGCCGAGGCGGTGCCGACCCAGGAGCTTTTCCTGATCTCGTGGCTGGTCACCATCGTTCTGCTCACGCTCGTCACGCTGCGGTTGCCGTTGGCGTTCACCGCGCTGTTCGTGCTCGTCGATGTCGCGCTCGCCCTGGTTCTGACGGCGACAGCACAGGGCTCCGCGACGCTGCAGACGGCGGGCGGCATCGGGGTGTTCGCGTTCGTCGCGGTCGGCGTCTACCTGTTCTTCCACGTCGCCTCGCTGGCTACCGGAGGAAAGGGGCTCCCGCTGGGCCGCCCGCTGGTCGGCTGAACCCGGTCTGGCCGGTCCGTCGCGTGGGTATCGTCCGCGGCGGACCGGCCGTCTCAGATCACGCCGGCTTTGCTGGCCTCGTAGACGGCTTCGGCCCGGCTGCTGGCGTCCAGCTTGCGCATGATGTTGCGGACGTGGAACTTCACCGTCGTCTCCGAGATGTACAGCTTCCCGCCGATGACCCGGTTGCTCAGGCCGTTCGCGAGCAGCCGCAGCACGTTCAGCTCCCGCTCGGTGAACGACGGACGTTCCCGCGCCACCCGCATGGAGCGGACCATCGCCGCCGCGGACCGCGAGTCGAACGCGCTTTCGTTGCGCGCGACCGCGCGGATCGAGCGCAGCAGCTCGGTGGTGTCGACGTCCTTGACCACGTACCCGCGTGCGCCGTGCTGGATCACGTCGACTACCAGGGCGTCGTCGAGGAACGTGGTCAGCACGAGCACGCCCAGGTCCGGGTAGCGCTCGGTGAGCCGGGCGCACAGATCCAGCCCTTCGGTGTCCGCGCCGGTCGACAGCTTGAGGTCCAGCAGGACGATCGACGGCCGGGCGGCCTCGATCACGGCGAGCGCCTCGTCCGCCGACCCCGCCTCGCCGACGACTTGCAGATCGGTTTCGCGTTCCAGCAGGGACCGCAGGCCCTGGCGGACGATGGCGTGGTCGTCCACGAGCACGATGCGGACCGCGGCGGGTGCGGGGCGCTCAGCCGTCATCGGATGCCTCCCATTCGGCCGGCACCGGGAGCGGAATCCGGACCTGCAGGCGGATCCCGCCCATCCGGGACCGGCGGATGGTCAGCTCCCCGGCGAGTTCCTCCGCTCTGGCCAGCATGTTCGCCAGGCCGCGATGGCGGCCGGACAGGTCTGCCGCCTTCGTCAGCCGCAGCGCGCGGCGGATCTGCGCGGGATCGCCGTCGCCGTCGTCCGACACGCTGATCACCACGGCCGAGCCGTCCGGCCGGTACTGCAGGCGCACCAGGGCGCGCCGGGCTTTCCCGTGGGCGGCCGCGTTGAACAGCGCTTCGCCCGCCATCCGCACGATGGACTGTTCCGCCTGCGGCGGCAGCGCCACCGGGCTGCCCGCGACCCGCACCTGGACCGACAGTTCGCCCAGGCCGTGCACAGTGGACAGACGCTCGAGCAGGACCGGCAGCGGGCCGGGCGTTTCGGCGGAAGAGTGGTGCAGCGCGTAGATCGAGGCGCGCAGCCGTTCGATCGCCTGCCTGGTCAGGTCCTTGGCCGGGGCGAGCTGGTCGGCGATCCGCGCGGCCGGGCCGCCCATCGCGGCGAGTTCGGCCCGGCACAGCTCGATGGTCATCCCCGCGCCCAGCACGGACTGCGCCACGCTGTCGTGCAGTTCGCGGGCGATCCGGTGCCGTTCGTCGTCGAGGACCTGCCGCTGCATCACCTCGACGAGGCGTTCCTGGGTCTGCGCCAGTTCGGCGCTGCGTGCGGCGAGGTCGCGGGCCTGGCGTTCGGCGGCCTCGGACAATCGCTCGGTGCGTCCGCGCAACTGCGCGGCCGCGTGGAAGAGGAACGAGTTGTGCAGCGCGACCGCCGCCTGATTGCCCAGTACCCGCAGGATGGCGAGGTCGGTGGAGGCGACCTCCAGCCCGGGTGCGGGTTTCGCGACGATCCCGCCGACCGGTTCGTCGTCCAGCGTCATCGTCGCGCGCACCAAACCGTCGCGATGCGGCCAGGCGTCGAGTTCCCACGGCCGGGTGCGCAGGACGTCGAGGTGTTCGAGGACCTCGCCCGGCACGTCGGCCCGGTCGTCGACGATCCTCCCGCCGACGTTCAGCACGAACCTCGGGCGCGCGGCGCGCAACGCCCCGTCCGCGACCGCCAGCAGCAGCCAGTCCGCCTGCAGGTGCTCGGACGCCGCGCGGAGCACGGCCTCGACGAGCGCGCGCGGCCCTTCCGCGGTGCGCACCAGCGCACGGGAGATGCCGTCGAGCGCCTCGACCGCCCGGGAGACCCGTTCGGTCGAGCGGACGTATTCCGGGTAGAACGACCGTTTGCCGGAGCGCACGCCGGTGAGCACGCCCAGGTCGGCGTCGGTGCGGTCGGGACCCGGTTCGCTCACAGCGCCGCCCGGAACAGCGCCTCGATGTCTTCCGCACGCGCCTGCCGCGGATTGGTCGCGAGGCACGCGTCCTTCATCGTGGTGCGCGCGAGCGTGGCGACCTTGTCCTCGGTGACGCCGAGCCCGGCCAGGCCGCGCGGCACGCCGACCTGATCGGCGAGTTCGCGGGCGCGGTCGGCGAGCCGGTGCGCGGCCTCCAGCGCGGACAACCCGGCGGTGTCGATGCCCGCGGCCGCGGCGAGCGGGACGAACCGGTGCGGCTCCTCGGCGGCGTTGAACCGGATGACGTGCGGCAGCAGCACCCCGTTGACCACCCCGTGCGGCGCGTCGAGCAGCCCGCCGACCTGGTGGCTCATCGCGTGGGTGGCGCCGAGGATCGCGTTGGTGAAGGCCATCCCGGCCTCGAGCGAGCCTTGCGCCATCGCCATCCGCGCCTCCGCCTCGCGCGGTTTGAGCTGGGTGCGCAGGAGGTTGCGGGTGATCAGGCCGACCGCCTGCAGCGCGTGGTTGTCGGTCAGCGGGTTGTGCGCTTTGGAGACGAACGCCTCGATGCCGTGGGTCAGCGCGTCGAGGCCGGTCGCCGCGTTGAGCAGCTCCGGCATCGTGGTGAGCAGCCGCGGGTCGATCACCGAGATCTCCGGCACCAGCGTCCGGCTGATGATGGTGATCTTGATGTGCTGGCTGGTGTCGGTGACGACGGCGAACTGGGAGACGTCCGCGCCGGTGCCCGAAGTGGACGGGACCATGACGGTGGGCGGGATCGGGTGCACGACCTTGTCGACGCCCTCGTAGCCGAGGATCCGGCCGCCGTTGCCGGACAGGATCGCCACGCCCTTCGCCGCGTCGATGCAGGACCCGCCGCCGAGGCCGACGATCACGTCGCTGCCGCTTTCCAGGTAGCGCTCGAACGCGCGCTGGATCTCGTGGTCCTTGGGGTTCGGGGTGACGTCGTGCCAGATCACCGGGTGCAGCCCGGCCATCCGCAGGTGCCCGACCGCCTCGTCGACCCAGCCCGCCTCGATCAGCCCGGGGTCGGTGACCAGGAACGGCCGGCGCGCCCCGACCCGCAGCGTGCAATGCCCGAGTTCGGCCAGCGAACCCGGGCCGAAGACGATTTCGGGCGCGTGGAACTTCGCCACCCGGGCCGGTTCGGGCGGCGTGTGCGCACCGACGACCTGCGGGCCGGTCAGCTCCGCCGGGGCCTCGGCGGAGTACCGGCGCCGGCCCGTCCCGTGTTCCATGGTGATCGCACGGCCTTCCGCCAGTCGGAGCACCGGGACCTCCCGTGCTGGTGAGGAACCTTCATGCCGGATCGAGGGTAACCCGCCCGCCGCCGGACGGACGGCTCTCCAGCATAAGCGCCCGCCGACGCGGCCCGCCCCCTCCTTCGCGGCAGGGGAACCTGTCCGATCGGGCAGGTGCGAACGGGGGAGCGGCTTGGGAGGATCGACGACCGGCACGGATGACGACGACGTCGGGATGTCAATGCACGGACTCGGTTCGCTTCGACGGCGCAGGCTCGATCTCGAGCAGCAGTGGGCGGAGGTGGTCCCGCGGCTGCGGGATCCCGCGCGCCTGCCGGGCGACGTCCCGCTGCGGCAGGAGGTCGCCGAATCGTGGATGCGGTCGGTGCCGACAGTCGATCCCGCCACCGACCGGGCGCCGGTCTCGGACGGCGGCGTCGTGCGGCCGCGCTGGAGCGAGTCGCCGCTGCGCGCGCCGGTGCTGCGCGTGGCCGGCGAACTGCGGACGATCGCCGACGACGCGGGATTCATCGCCGCGGTCACCGACGAAACCGGCACGATTCTGTGGACCTGCGGCGGACGGGTGATGCGCCGGCGCGCCGAGCGGGTCAACTTCGCCCCCGGCGGGTGCTGGGACGAACCAGCCATGGGCACCAACGCGCTGTCGCTCGCGCTGCGCACCGGCAGGCCGAGCGCGGTGTTCTCCGCCGAGCACCTGGTCGCGGCCCTGCACGGCTGGGTCTGCTACTGCGCCCCGATCCGGGACGCGCGGGGCCGGATGCTGGGCGTGCTCGATCTGTCGAGCACCTGGGACCGGTCGCATCCGCTGGCGATGTCGACGGTCCGGTCGCTCGTGTCGGCCATCGAATCCGGCCTGCCGGCGGTTTCGCCCGCCGGGCTGCGGATCTCGTCGCTGGGGGTCGCCGCGGCGACCCGCGACGGGGTCCCGCTGAACCTTCGTCCGCGGCAGGTGGAAATCCTGACTTTGCTGGCGCTGCAACCGGACGGATTCTCGCTGGACGCCCTGCGCGAAGCGCTCTACGGCGACCGGCCGGTGACGTCGACGACGGTGCGCGCGGAGGCCTCGCACCTGCGCAACGCGCTCGGCGGCGTGGTGAGTTCTCGGCGGTACGCGTCAACGATGCCGATCGGCTGCGATGCGGTGGACGTCCTGCGGGCGTTGGAGCGCCGCGACCTCGCGACCGCCGTGCGGCTGTACCGCGGTCCGTTGCTGCCGCAGTCGGAAGCGCCCGGAATCGTGCAGTGGCGCGACCACCTGGAGGTGGCCATGCGTTCGGCGGTGCTGGTCAGCGACGCGCCGGAACACGCGCTGGCCTACGGAGAACGCGCGCTGTACGACGCGGAGGTCCACGAGCACGCGCTCGCCGTGCTGGCACCGGGCGATGCCCGCCGGGCCGTCGCGGCCGGACGGCTCGCCGTCGCGCGCCGGGAGTGACCCGCCCGGCCACTCGCCAACCCGACCGCAACCTTTCCCCGGGACAGTGAGCCGCGGCACGGCTCATCGTCGAGCGAGGAAGGGGACGAAGTGGGAGGACAGAGCGGGGTTTTCGTCCGGGTCGGGCTCACCCCGGCCGCCGAGGACGTGCTTCTCCGGCTGCGCCTGCGGCACGGGCCGCTGATGGTCCAGCAGACCGGAACCGAGGCGTTGTGCTACCCGCACAGCGAACTCAGGGTGGGCCGGTCGGACGTCCTGATCGGCGAACTCGCCGGCGACACCCAGTTCTGGATGAGCGCCGACCAGTGCGAGTACTGGCGGCACACCCGTCTGACCGTCGACGTGGTCCCGGGCCGGGGAGACGGATTTTCCCTGGAAGCCCCGGAAGGCGTCCGGTTCCAGGTCCGGTCCCGGGCGCTGACCGATGTGGAGGCGACGGCGCCGGCGTAGCGGCGCGCGGCCTCGGCGAACGCGGCGTTCGTCCTGATCAGCTCCTCCGGCGACCCCCGGCGTCTCGGCGGCGTGGCCGCGGCGAAGTGCGCGGTGCCGGGAGGCGGTGGACGCCGTTGCCGAACCCTCGGGCGGCGGGGTCGAGTTCGCCGAGGCTCGGATACCACGCGGAGAGCCGGGCGAGGGAGAGCTTCACGTGGTGGCACTGCCTTCCCCGGCGGGTTGTCCGGGCCGAATGTCGTGCCTGATCCGCGGGTCACGAGGCGGGCAAGAAAACCAGCGGACGCAAACGGCACATCGCCACCGACACCTCGGCCTGCTGCTGGCCGTCGTGGTCACCGTCGCCCACGTCTGGGCCGATGGCGGCTGCACCCGCGTCTCGTCACAGCTGTGGTTGTGGGGCGGGCTGCCGGAATCGGGGCTCGCGGTGACGCTGGACGCGTAGCTCGGGTGAGGCGGAGGCGAAAGGCCGGACAGGACAGTCGTCTTTGCCTACTATGCAGGTTTTATGATTGTCCGAGCGGGTTGTCGAGCCTTGGCCGTGCTGCTGGCCGTCGGGGTCGTGGTCACGGGATGCGGCGGCTCGGGCCCCGAGCCCGGTGCGCTGGCGGATTCGGCGACTGCGGCCAAACTGCGCACCGCGTTCGCGCTGTTGCAGGGGTGGCCGGCGACTGACGTGCGGATGAGCATGGACGCGGGCGCCACCGCCCATGTCTGCATGAACGTCAAGGCGCTCAAGAAGCCGGCCCGGATGACGCTCGCGATGTCGAAAACCACCTGCGCCGAGCAGTCCGGCGCTGACTCGGCCGTTCTCTACGGCGACGACAGGACCGTCTACAGGCTTTCGGGCTCGAGCTGCGTCGCGACGTCCCACGCGGTGGCCCCGGATCTGCTGCGCTCGTGGACCCGGCAGCAGACTTACGAGTCGAAGGCGGACGACCTGATCAAGGCGGCCAGGACGCTGACCCAGGACGGGAACACCGTCCGCGCCGACCTCGATCCGGCGGCGGCCCTGCGGATGAACGGCGACGACCCGGCCGGGGCCGAGAAGTTCACTGCGTCGATGACCGCGACGCTGAGTCCGGACGGGTCGCTGCGGAGGATGAAGATCGACGTGAACACGGACTCGCCGGACGGGGAGGTCGCCGTCGAGGTGGAGTTCGCGCAGCCGGACACTGTCGACGATCAGCTGGCCCTGAACCACTGCACGATCAAGCCGGGTTCGCCGATCAGCAGCGAGGACGGCCTGAAGCAGCTCCTCGCGTCGTGAACGAGGCACGCCTCGCGGCTCGCCGGCCCCGCCCGGTGGAACTCCCTGCGTAGCACGCGTTCCGCGGCGTGCTGAGCAGCCCTGCTCGACAAAGCTGAGCCGCCAGCGCCGACTGCGAGCGCATCGATCCGCCGGCGAGTGTCGGTTGGTTCCGCCTGCTGCCAGGCACCTGATTCGTGAAAGCTGATCGTCATTGTGGCCCCGGTCGAGACGGTGACGACGTTGCTGGAGTTCTTCGCAGAGAAAATCTTGTGCACAGCCGAGTGCGGGCCCTCCGTGAGCCGATGCGAACCGGAAACCCGCTCCGGGCCGCACGAGCTGCTCGCGCCGGGACGACCACGGCGACGCCGAGCTCTGTTCGGCGGTCATCTCCCGTAGCCGGACATGGCGAACCGCCTGTGGGAACCGGTGCGCTCCGGTGCTTGCCTGGCAGCACAGGGCCGTTGCGCGGATGGGATGCGGGCCCGCTGTCCGTCGCGCAAGCGGGAGTGTTCGCGGCCGGGTTGTTGGACGATCCAGTGCAGGTGCGGCTGCGGTCGCTGCTCTGCACCGTCGGGGACATTTTCGGCCGGCGAGCCGACCGCCGTGTTCGCGCTGACCGGCCCGACGATCTCCCGTCCGCATTCTTCGAAGAACTGCCGGGAGGTGCCAGAGTGTCCGGCGAGTCGGATTCCGCCGGGTCCGCCGCAGCGGGACAGGATGTTCAGGGATCGCCGAGGACTGGCCCGGGGCGAGGGCGGAGTGGATGCCGGTGAGCACGCCGCGGATGCGGTTGCTGATCCGGGTTGCCTCGGCGTAGAGGTCGTCGTCGAACCCCGCGCGCACCTCGAGTTCGGCCAGCGCGTCGTCGCCGAGATCGACCTGGCGCAGCGTGTGCGGCAGCGATCGGGCGGTGTCGGCGATCGCGAATGGGCCGCTGGCGTCCGTTTTTGCGCGGCCGGGCTAGAGGTCGGCGGCCCTGGCAGGCAAGGGAAATCGGGGACAGTCACGGTGGCGCGGGGCGGGACTGCGCTGCCCTCGACCGCTGGCACCGGTCTGCGCCGCACTTCGCGGCCCGGTTTCACTGACACGGAAGACGCTGAACACCGCCGCGGCCCGCCCTTTCAGCGGGACTGCTGGGCGGGCTGCGGCGGTGTGGTGCTCAGCAATCCGTCGTGAACGTGTGGGAGCTTCCCCGGTGGCTGGCTTCCTTGTTCATGGAGACCGCCTGACCGGGTGCGAGGCAGATCGTGGTGCGGCCGGTGAGGTTGTCCCCGGCGAACACTTTGACATGGTCTTTCACGCCTGGGCCGGAGTGTGCGTGGTTGACCCACGAGGCATCGTGCTTGGCGAGGCCGGCTTCCCACTCGTGGTCGTCTCCGGTGAACACGAATCGCTCACCCGCGAAGTTCGCTTGGGTCCAGACACAGAAGGCGCCGGAGGGGCACCGGGCCGCGGCCTGCCCGGTCGCGGCGGCGCTGGCCGTCCCCGTGACCACCGTCGCTGCGCCGAGCGTAAGGACTGCTGTGAAGGCACCAGCACGCCTCAAAGTCATCAATCGTTTCCTTCCGTGTCCGCCTCGAGAACCTGCCGCCCAGGCTGCTCGAACGAATCAGCCTTCAACAGAGCAACCGGGTCAACCTCACCGGTCTGTGGGACCCCCGATTGCGAAGGACGGCCGTGGAATCGAGTGAAAGCCGCAGGCTGCCCTCGGCCGACGGCCGGAATCGGGAAGGCTGATCGGCACACGGGTTGCGGCCGTTCGGGCCGCCGCGCGGCGGCAGGTCGAGGCGAACGCTGCCGCCGGAAATCCGGCAGCATTCGCAGCAGGGCAGGCATATCCCGGTCAGGAGCGTTGCTCCGCGGTGCGTTCGCCCATGCCGGAGCTATCAGGCGGGGAACCCGTAGTCGGTCCAGGCTTGGAGCACTGAGTGCTGGAGGTCGGCCGGGTAGGACGTCGCGAAGGACGCGGGGGAGCCGGTGCAGGTGCCGTCGAGCTGGCCGGGCAGCAGGCAGCTGAGGATGCTTTTGCCGCCGCTGCCGCGGTTTTTGTCGGCCTCGGTGAGGTAGGGGACCATCGGGATCCCCGGTGCGTCGGGGAACGGATAGTGCCTGACGACCACGCAGAGCCGTCCTGGCACATCGAGGGCCAGAACTTCGACATCCGGCTGCGGGCCCATGGCTATCGGCAGTACCTGCGCATGCCGCCTCAGCATGTCTCTCACCAAGTCCTGACCATGGCTCAGCGCAACGGAATCAGCTTCGCCGAACGCTCTTTCATCTGACCGTCAGCCGCAGGACCGCATGAAGACCTGAGGCAATTGGCTTGCGGTCGACGGAAACCGCGGCGCCGTCGAGTCGGCGTCCGGCAAGACCGCTGCAGGCTGCTGCACCGGGATCAACGGCTGTTCGCCTTCGGCGCCGGGTGCGACGACGAGAACCTCGCCGCACCCGGCGCCGTAACCTGCATGCGCGTCCACGACTCCCGTAGCAGCGAAAGTCAGGAGCACAGGACGAACTCGGCGACGTCGAGGCCGAGCTGGCGGCCGGCGTCGTGGTCGAGCCGGGTGTGCACGCCCGCGGCGATACGGCTCAAGCCTGCTTCGTCGGCCGCGTCCTGGAACGTGGTGAACCGACGGACCACGTTCGGCAGGGCCTCGGACGTGACTTGCAGTGCCCATCGCGGCCCGTACTCCTGGCGCAGGACCTGCGCGCCCGCCTGCGCGATGACGCTGTGCGCGCCGGGGTACGCCGGGTCGGCCGGGGTGGTGCCGAGGCTCGACCAGTCGGGGATCGCGTCCGTCGCCGGGTTTCCGTCGTCGGCGGCGAGGCGGACCGCGGTGATCGGCCGCCAGATCCGGTAGTGGTACTTCGCTTCGTAGAACGCGATCACGGCGTCGGCGAAGGTCAGGTTCAGCTGGGCGAACACCCGGGCCGCGACGAACAGGCCGCTGCGCGATCCGCTGACGACCGACTGCGCGATCTCGTTCCAGTAGTTCCAGATCGGCGCCGCCCAGAACCGCGCCTGCTCGGTCTGGTCCGCGGTGCGGGTGGTGCTCGTGTCCCGGCCGGTCGCGGCGACCTCGTTCAGCGCTCTCGCGTACCGCGCGCTGTCCAGCGCGGGGTACGGACGGGGCCGGAACTGCCCGGCCCGGTCGAGCACGAACGGCGTCACGGCGGGCCAGTGGGTGAACACCGCGTGCGCGAACGCGGGCGGCGTCGGCCGGTACGCCCCGGGGGCCGTGCCTGGCGTCAGCACCGGCGGGACGGCCGCGGAGCCGTCATCCGCGCGCTGGCCGAGCAGCAACCGGGCCACCCGCCGCCCGGCTCGCACGCCGCGGTCGCGTGCGGCCGGCGGGATGCCGGTCAGCTGCCCGGCCAGCAGGCTCGCGAGTTCCGCGGACCGGGTGGGGTAGAGCTCGGCCAGGACGTCGTGCGCGGCCTGCGCTGCCGCCGCTTCCGGTGCGGCGGGGCCCCGGACTTCGAGCGTGAACAGGTACGGATGGCCGTTGCCCGCCGTCGCGACGACGGCGTCGTGCATCGCCGCGTGCAGCATCGCGAAGCTGCGCGTCGGGTGCACGGTCGCGGGCTGGAGGCCGGGCGTGCGCACGATGGCGAGCAGTTCACGGTTCCAGGCGAGGACGACGTCCGCGCCGCCCGTCCGGATCGGCGTCGCCGCGGCGGCGGGCCTCGGCAGGCTGGCGGCGGCGAGGGCGGCGGCGGCCGCTCCGCCGGTGACGAGCAGGTGCCGGCGTGACATCGGTGTGGTCATTTCGCTCCCCGGGTCGTCGGAAACTCCGCTCACAGATACGGTTTCGGGTTACGGCGTAACCCCGGTTCGTATCCCTCTGGTGGCGGGAAGAGAACCGGTGGGGAGAAGGCGGGCGGTGCCGGTGGCACAGCGGTTCCGGCGCAGACGCGCCCAACAGGACGAAGCGGGCGCGGCACCCCGCGCGCGGCTGCACGCGGTCGGCGCGGACGTCTATCCGGACTGGGAGGCGGTCTACCGCGACAACGTCGACCGCGTGTTCCGGCTGATGTTCTCGAAGGTCGGCAACCGGCCCGACGCGGAGGACCTCACCACGGAGGTCTTCCTGACTGCGTTGCGGCCGCTGCGGGTCTCGGCGAGCGTGGGCGAGGTCCGGGCGTACCTGCTGGCGACCGCGCGGACGGTCCTGGCCGGGCATTGGCGGCGCACGCTCGGCCGGGAGATCACCGCCCTGGACGAGGAGCGCGACATCGCCGCGTTCGAAGCGGACACCGTGGATCCGGGGGTGCTCGCCCGCGCCGAAGCGATCCTCGCGCAGCTGCCCGAGCGCTACGGCCGGATCCTGCGCCTGCGGTTCCTGCAGTCCTGCTCGTTGAAGGAGGCGGCGGCCGAGCTGGGCACCACCGTCGGCAACGCGAAAGTGCTGCAGCACCGCGCGTTGCGCCAAGCGGCCCAGCTGGCGGAAGGGATGGAGACGTGAGCACTCGAGGCGTCCGCCGATTCGTCAAGGACCTCCTGCGCCGGCGCCGGCCGCGCCCGTTCGAGGCCGGTCCGGGCGACGAGGCCGAGTTGCGGACCGCGGTGCTGCTGCGCGCCGCCCGGCCCGGCGGTGCGGCGGCGAGCGAGGAGTTCGTCGCCGCGCTGCACCGCAGGCTCGCCCAGGAACTGCGCGGACCCGCGCCCGTGCGGGGCGGCAACCGGCGCCGGTTCATCCAGGTGTCCTCGGCCGCCGCGGCGGCTGCCGCGGCGGGCGCGGGCGTCGAGTACCTGGTGACGTCCGGGGCCGAACCGGCCGCCGCGCCCGCGGAAGAGAAGACCCTGCGGCCGGAGAACGGCCAGTGGCGAGCTGTTGTCGCGGCCGGCGACCTGCCCGAAGGCGGCGTGCTGCCGTTCGACTTCGGGGCCGTCGCCGGGTTCGTGCAGCGCTCCGGCGGGCAGGTGCGCGCGGTTTCGGCGACGTGCACGCACCTCGGCTGCCGGCTGAACCTGGACGCGCCGGCCCGGCGGCTGAACTGCCCGTGCCACCGGACGTCGTTCGCCGTCGACGGCGCGGTCCTCACCCACCAGCTGCCGGTGACCCCGCCGCCGCTGCCGCACCTGGTGGTGCGCGAGTCCGGCGGCGTCGTCGAGGTCCTGGTGCCGGGGGAGGGAGCGTAACCCCCGCGCGTATTCCTGGTATGAGGAAATCCGTTGGGGTGAAACACTTTCTGCTCATCATCGCCGCCGCGCTGGCGTTGCCGGCCTGCGCCGCGTCGCCGCCCGCAGCGCCGCCGCCAGCCGCCACGCCCATGGCGTCGATGCCCGGGATGACGCCGCCGCCGTCGACGACCGCGGCCGCCAGTTCGACGGCGAATGCCGTGGCTATCAAGGACTTCGCGTTCGCGCCCGCTGCGACGACGGTGAAGAAGGGCACCACCGTCACGTGGACCAACCAGGATCAGGACGCGCACACGGTCACCAGCACGGGATCCGGTGGCCCGCTGCGGTCACCGACTCTCCAAACAGGACAGTCCTATCAGTACACCTTCGGTGCGCCGGGCACCTTCGAGTACCTGTGCACCATCCATCCGTTCATGACGGCGACCGTGACGGTGACCCCGTGACCGAAGACGACCACAGCTCCGACGGGATGACCCGGCGTCAGCTTCTGCGCCACACGGCGTGGTTCGGCGCCGCGGTGGTTCTGACCGTCACCGGCGGCGAAGTCGTCAGCCGGATCGCCGCGCCAGGCGACGCGGCCGCCGACGGCGACCCGAACGCGCTGCGGTTCGTCCAGATCAGCGACAGCCATCTCGGCTTCACCGGGTCCGCGAACACCGCTGTCGAGACGTCGTTTTCCGAGGCCATCACGCAGATCAACGCGCTCGGGTACCGCCCGGACTTCGTCATGCACACCGGCGACCTGACGCACCTTTCGACAGCCGCCCAGTTCGACCAGGTCAAGCAGATGATGAGCGCCCTCGACACCGGGCACGTGTCCACGGTGCCCGGCGAGCACGATTCGATCGACGACAGCGGCCAGAAATACCGCAAGGCGTTCGGCGCGGGCACGGCGGGCGACGGCTGGTACAGCTTCGACGTCAAGGGCGTCCACTTCATCGCGCTGGTGAACACGCTGAGCCTGGAAAAGCTCGGCCATCTGGGGCCGGATCAGCTGGAGTTCGTGCGCAAGGACGTCGCGAAGCTCGGTTCGGACACGCCGATCGTGGTGTTCAGCCACATCCCGCTGTTCGCGATGTACCCGACGTGGGGCTGGGGGACCGACGACGCGACCCAGGCGCTCTCGTACCTGCGGCGGTTCTCGTCGGTGACGTGTCTCAACGGGCACGTGCACCAGCTGTTCACGAAGACCGAAGGCAACATCACCTTCCACAGCGCGACGACGACCGCGTATCCGTTGCCCCAGCCGGGAACACGGCCGGCTCCGATTCCGGTGACGCTGCCCGCGGGCAAGCTCAAGGACGCGCTCGGCATCCGCGAGGTGTCCTACCGCCCGGGCGGGCCGGGCCTGGCGGTGAAGGACGTGAAGCTGGCATGAACACCGTCCTTCGCCTCGCGACGGCGGCGTGCCTCGCGGTGAGCGGCTATCTCCACGCGCAGCTGTACGTCGGCGGCTATCGCGTGATCCCGGTGATCGGGCCGTCGTTCCTCGTTCAGGCTTCCGCGGCGTTCGCGGTGGCCGTACTGGTGGCTCTGGGCGGCCCCTTCCTGCTGCGGCTGGCAGCGGCCGCACTGGCGGCGGGCGCCTTGGCGGGCTTCGTGCTTTCGCGGACGACCGGGTTGTTCGGCTTTTCCGAACAGGGTTTCCAGCCCGCGCCGGAGGCTTTGCTGAGCGTCCTGGCGGAAGCCGCGGTGCTCGTCCTGGTCGCGGTCACGCTTTACCGGGTGCGCCGAGGCACGCGGACGGTCCGTGCCTGAACTCCGGCGGCGCACCGCGGGCGGCAGGCCCGCGGTGCGCCTCGGTGCAGGGCCGCGCGACTGGGTATTCGCTTCGCGGTAGCCGAACTGGTCGAGGTGGCTGGGGTGCGGCGGTCACGCGTTCACCGAGGCGGGCGCGGGGATTTCGCCACCGACCGCTCATCGGCGCTGGTCGCCGGAGGGTACCGGGCGGGTACCAGCCGGGTACCGGGGCCGGTCAGGCTGTCGTGGCGCGCAATCCGCATCCGGAAAGGCGCGTCTGCCCGCAACGGGCCGCAACGACGCCGCAGTCCACGTGCTGAGCGTTACGGAAGGATTCTGAATTGAGGATAAGCATCGGCCGGAAAACCCGCCTGGCACTCACCGCCGCAGTCGCGGTCATGGCAAGCGTCACCATGGCCGCCCCCGCCTACGCATGGGTGGTGGTGACCAAGGCGTCCATCAGGGTCGAGAAAGCGCCGACAAACCGCTGCCTGAGACTCGACTGGAAGGCGAGCCTGCCGCACGTCGAGACCTGTGACCCCGGCAACCCGCCGTTGCCGATGCAGTGGGCCGTCGAGTCGGCGTTGCCCGACACCGGCTATCCGAACGTGAAAATCAAGAGCCTCTACTCGGGTGACTGCCTGACCGCTGTGAGCGCTACTACCGCGCACATGCTGGGCTGCGACCCGTCCAGGAACAGCAGGCAGGTGTGGGCGCTGACCGGCTACCCCGGCGGGACCGAGCAGTTCTACAACTTCGGCGTGCACAGTTGCCTCGACTCCGGGCAGGCCACGCTGCTTTTCCACGACAGCAACGGATGCAATCCCGCCAACCCCTACCAAGGGTGGTACATCGTCAACCTTTCCTGACCGGCCGAATGCCATTCGGCCCTCGGCCGGGCCGCGACGACCGTGGTGCCGGCCCGGCCGACAGTTGGATGGCGCTGCGTTGTTCTCGCGCCAGTCGGCGCAGCCCGCCGCCCGGCAGCGGCGGAGCGGGGAATCCTTACCCCGCAGTCCCGTCTGGTCCCGGCCGCGGACGCTGAACCTGGGTAAGCTGGCAGAAATGAGTTTCCGGTTGGCAGCGTATGCCGTGTGCATCGAAAACGAGTCGGTTCTGCTCGCGCGTTACGTCTCGCCGAAGGGCGGAAGCAATTGGACGCTTCCCGGCGGGGGCGTCGAGCATGCGGAGGATCCGTTCGACGCGGTGATCCGCGAGGTTTTCGAGGAAACCGGGTGCGAGGCGGTCGTCGAACGCCTGCTGGGAGTGGATTCCCGAGTCATCCCGACGGCGGAGCGCCTCAGGCCGGGGCCGATTCCGCACCATAACGTCGGTATTTTCTACCAGGCCCGGATCGTCGGCGGCCGGCTGCGGCCGGAGCCCAACGGCGAGACGGCCGAATCGGTGTGGACTCCGCTGCCCGCCGTTGTCTCGCTTCGCCGGTCAGGTCTGGTCGACGTGGGTCTTTCCCTGGCTCGCAGCCGGCCGCGGACGGGCCACGTCGGGCCCGTCGCGGTCGGCGGACTCATCCGGCATTGAGGGCGGATCAGCCTCGCCCGCGTCCTGACGTCTTGCGAACGAACGCTGCCCGGGAATCCCGGCTCGGACCTCGTGTGCCGGGTTTCCGCCCCAGCAGGCGTTTTCCGGGACCTCTTCGCCCTTCATCAGGAAGGAATTCGCGGCGAGCGACGAACCGCGGCCCATTTTCACGCCGTAGTGCACCAAGGCGTTGACGCCGACGGTGCAGTCGCTGCCGATGGCGATGCGGTCCATCTTGAAACCGCCGTCCTCCTGCGAATGGCACTGGACGACGGAGCCTGCGTTGAGCGTGACGTCGTTTCCCAGCCGCACCAGTGTTTTTTCCGCGATGAAACAGCCGTCGTCGAACAGTCTGCGGCCGACCTCGGCTCCCAGCAGCCGCCACGCCAGCGCCTTGAACGGGGTGCCGTTGAGCAGCTGGATGTGCTCGGTCGCGGACGCTGCCTTCCAAAACCGTTCGTGCCGCCAGAACCGCCGGTCGTAGATCGAGCACGAAATCGGGCGCTGCGGCCGGACGAGGACGGCGATCCGCTCGACGGCGACGAAGTACGCGACGCTGTAGATGGTCATGCCCGCCACGTCGAGTGCGAGCAACCACGCGCCGAGCTGGGCGTAGTAGATCTTCGATGCCCAGGCCAGCAGTATCAGCCCGAAGAAGAACAGCCACTGGTACAGGACGAACATCAGCATGGACACCGTGTTGTGCCGGGTCTTGGCAGCCAGCGCGCGGCGGAATTCGGCCGGGGTTTCCGGATGGCCGAGCTGGCTGTCGCGGTCGACCGAGCGCGGGATTTCGAAGCTCGGGGAGCCGAGCAGCCCGACGTTCGAGCGGAGAGGGCCGTCGAGGGGGACCAGGACTTTGGTGGCCAGCAGGCAGTTGTCCCCGGTCTTGGCCCCGGCGGGGTAGGCGATGTGGTTGCCGAGGAAGTTCTTCGCCCCGACGCGCACCTGGGACAGGCGGAAGGAAGTGCTGGTGTATTCGGCGTTGAGGACCGACAGCCCGTCGGCGACCATCGTGCCCGCCCCGGTCGCGAAGAGGAACGGGTTTTCGAACTTCTCCTGCTGCCCGAAATTCGAACCGGTCTGCTCGGCCTTGGAGACCTTGCAGCCGACGCTGCGGAGGTAGTGCACGATCGCGGCGCTGTCGCCGAAGACGTCCTTGAAGAACCGTGCGTTGGAGAGCCGCCGGATCACCCGGTGCGCCGCGTGGCGCGGGCCGTAGAACCGGTAGGTCTCGCCTGGTTTGAGGAGCGGGTTGAGCAGCCGGGGCACGGCGACGCTGACTGCGAAGCTGAGCAGTCGCACGCCGGCGAACAGGATCGCGGAGACGACGAGGGCCTTGCCGTAGAACCCCGCGGCGGTGAAGTCCAGCTCGGCCGAGCCCAGTCCCAGGCCGGGGCTGAGCTGCGGCGCGGCAACCAGCAGCAGGTAGAGCACGCCGAGCGACAGCGGGATCGCCACGAGGACCGCGAACAGCAGTTGGCGCACGGCGAACCAGGCCCGGCGGACGCTGCCGCACGACCTCGGCTCGACTCGCCGATACCGTACGTCCGCCGGGACCGCGGGCGATCCGTGCCAGGTCTCCCCGTCCGGGACCGTCTGGCCGGGGTGCAGTGCCGAGGCGTGGCCGAGTTCCGCGCCGTCGCCGATCCGGGTGTCGACGTCGAGCACGGACATCTCGCCGAGGTAAGCGTGCGCGCCGATGTCGACCCGGCCGGTCCGGAGCACTCCGCCTTCGGCGCGGTAGGTGGTGAAGTAGGTGTCCTTGCAGATCACCGTGCCCTCGCCGATGGTCAGCAGGTCCGTGCACACGGGCACGAAAGCCGACAAGGCGGTCACGCCGCGGCCGATCCTGGCCCCGAGCGCCCGCAGGTACAGCGAGTAGAGCGGAGAGCCGGAGAAGAACGGGAGCAGCGGGTTCCGCTGGACCAGGGTCTTGACCAGCCAGAAACGAACATAGCCCAGGCTCCACAGGCGGATCTCCCTCGGCGTCCACCGGCCCACGAGGATCCATTTGAGCGCGATCGGGACGGTGCCTCCGACGAGCAGCACCGCGGCTCCGAACGCGACCGAACGCAGGTAGCAGGTCGCCAGTCCGGAGCCGGCGATGAGCCAGTCCGCGCCGACGCCGAGGATTTCCGCGGCCAGCAACGAATAGGCTGCGAAGAGCAGCGCTTGCAGCACTCCGCAGCCGAGGTATTCCAGCGGGCTCGCTCTTCGCGGCGGCCCGGCCGGTCCCGGCGAGGGCTGCTGTGCGGCAGGCGCCGGGGACTCGGCGGGCTCGGCGACCGCCGCGGCCAGCCCGGCGGGGGTCGGGGTGCGGTACACGTCTCTCATCGACACCGACGGGAGCTCCGGCCGCTTGCGCACCCGGGCGCAGAACTGCGCCATCATGAGCGAATTGGCTCCGAGGTCGGCGAAGAAGTCGCTGCCGACCGGAACCTGATCCCGTCCGGTTAATTCTGCCATAACTTCGGCGAACGCCCGTCCCGTTTCGTCCGGAGAGCAGGGACGGACGACCGGGGATTCGGTGATGTCCATGCCGGCACGATCGCACGACGCGGCTTCGGCGCAACCGGGCGACGGCGGAGTTTGACTCTTTCGAAACCTGTTCGATGTGCAATGTGTATGACAAAAGGCGCAACGCGGTTAATGGGGGTCGAGGCCGCTTTGGCTTATGTTTTATCGCGGTGGAGCTGACTTGTTTTGCCTGGTTATGGCTCTGCGGCGGCAACCTGATCGGTCCAGGACGGCCGCGAAACGGTCTCGGGCCAAGCGATTCGCCGTCAGCGCTGGGCGGTCCAGTTCGCTTCGGTCGGGTGCGGAGTGCGTCCGGCGGCCGAGTTTTGGTTGTTTTCGTTGTGTCTATGTTGCTTATCTCGGCAAGGCTGGTGTGGATTCCGGCGGATCCCGGAGTCTGCGGTAATCGCGAGTTCCGGCTGCTCTGTTCGGTATTGAGCTTGTCGGCATTCGGTGAATCCGGGTGAAGGAGAGTGCGAATATTCTTGTCTCGGCAACGCTGGAGGTTCGGGAGGATCCCGGGTGATCCGCCGCGGCGGGGGAAACTGCTCGCCGGGGTCGCGGCCAAGATCGGACTGGTCGACGGCGACCTGACCGAGCTGCCCTTTCCCGCGGATTCCGTCGATCTCGTCACCGGTTGCCTCGCGGCTCACAACCTGCATCCCGACAGCCGCCGCGCCGAGTGCGTTTCCGAGGCTTCTCGGGTGCTGCGTCCTGGCGGGAGGTTGTTGCTCGTCGACTTCTCCGGCACCGCCCGGTACGCCCGGCTGGCTGTCCGAGGCCGGGATGACCGATGCCGGTCGAAGCGGTCTGCTCGGCGGCATGTTCCCGCTGTGCCGGGCGGCCGCCGCGACCAAGCCTGCCCCATAGCCGCCGTGCGCGAAGTGGCTACCCTTGGGGGTCGAATCGACTCTTGAAGATGGGGCGCACGGTGGACAGAGAACCGGGGTGGCCGCCCGAGCGTCCCGAACGTGCCACGCCGCGGCAACCCGCGCCGCGGTGGCCGCCGGTCCGGTCGTGGCGGCAGGAGCGCGGGCAGAACAGCATGCCGTTCGGCGCGCCGCCGCTGGCTCCGGACGATCCCGACGCGACGGTGTTCATCCCGCGCGTCGGCGGGGTGCCGGCGAGTTCGAAGTGGCCGGTCGTCGATCCGGATGCGTTGCGTCCGTACGACTCGCTCGCCACCCAGATGCTGCCGCGGCTCCCGGCCGCCGAAGGGCCGGGGCGCGCTGTCGCCCCGCCGCGCGTCGAGCCGAAGGCGCCGTCGATCGCCAAGTCCAGCGGGCAGATGGCCATCGCCTCGCTGGTCAGCCGGGTCACCGGGTTCCTGTGGAAGATCATGCTGGTGTGGGCGGTCGGCACCGGCGTGGAAAACGACTCGTTCACCATCGCCAACACGCTGCCGAACAGCGTCTTCGAACTGCTGCTCGGCGGCGTGCTCAGCAGCGTCGTGATGCCGCTGATCGTGCGCTCGCAGGACGATCCCGACGGCGGCTCGGCGTATACGCAGCGCATGCTCACGATGGGCCTGACGGTCCTGGGCGTGGGCACCGTCCTCGCCGTGGCGGCGGCGCCTGCGCTGACCTCGCTGTACCTGGAGCAGGGCGGACACGCCAACTCCGGACTGACCAACGCGTTCGCCCGGCTGCTGCTGCCCGAGATCTTCTTCTACGGCGTGTTCGCGCTGCTGTCGGCGGTCCTCAACGCCAAGCACATTTTCAGCCCGACGGCGTGGGCGCCGGTGATGAACAACGTCGTCGTCATCGTGACGCTGGCGTTGTTCATGCTCATGCCGGGCAAGATCTCGACCGACCCCGTGCGCATGAGCGACCCGAAGCTGCTCGTGCTCGGCATCGGGGTCACGCTGGGCATCGCCGTGCAGGCGGGGCTGCTGGTGCCGCCGCTGCTGCGGACCGGGTTCCGCTTCAAGTGGCGCTGGGGCATCGACCAGCGCATGAAGGAATTCGGCGGCCTGGCGCTGTGGATCCTCGGCTACGTCGCGATCAGCCTGGCCGGCCTCACCGTCAACACCCGGGTGCTGACCAGCGGCGACCCGGGCGGGGTGACCATCTACTCCAACGCCTGGCTGCTGTTCCAGTTGCCTTACGGCGTGATCGGGGTGTCCCTGCTGACCGCGATCATGCCGAGGCTGTCCCGCAACGCCGCGGACGGCGATGTACGCAAGGTGGTGGCCGACCTTTCCTACGCGTCGCGCATTTCCACCGTGATGCTGGTGCCGATCGCCGCCGTGATGACGGTGGTGGGCGAGTCGATCGGCATCGCCCTGTTCAGCGGCGGCGCGAACTCCGTGACCAACGCGGGGCGGCTCGGCGAGGCGCTGGCGATCTCGTCGTTCGGGCTGCTGCCTTACGCGCTGGTCATGTTGCAGTTGCGGGTGTTCTACGCGATGAAGGACGCGCGCACTCCGACGCTGATCATGGTTGTGATGACCGTGGTGAAGGTGCCGCTGCTGTATCTGTGCCCGGTGCTGCTGGACGCGCGCAGCATCGTGCTGGGCACGATGCTGGTGAACTCCCTGACGTTCGTTGTCGGCGCGATCCTGGGGCAGGTTTGGTTGTGGGTGAGTCTTGGCCATCTGCGCAGCAGGCGGGCGCTGGGGGTCATTCTGTTCACGCTCTTCGCGAGCGCGCTCGGAGTCGCTGCGGCTGTTGTCGCGGGCTGGATCGTGCCGGACCTCGGGGGCCGGGCGACTGCGTGGGTCAGGCTGATTCTGCAGGGTCTCGTCGGACTTGGCGTGTCGTTCGGCGTGCTCGCGGCGTTGAGGATCGAAGAGCTCGCGCCTGCGCGGAAACGGCTGGCCCGGCTGGTGAAACGCGGGCAGCCATCGACGCACGGGTAGCCCGGATTCAGGCGCCTTCGTCGTCTTCGACTCGGGCGAAGCACTGCTTGGCGGCACCGGGAATTTTCCTGGCGGTAGCCGCAGCGGACTCCGGGTAAAGCTGCCCGCTTCGAGCCTGCGGAACCAGCAACTCGTGCCGGGTCCCTACGGCGGTCTCATCTGTCAATTTCGGGATGAGCGAAGGAATCCACGGCCAAGACGCTGAGTTCGCATCCCGTACCTGCGGGGGTGTGCTCGCCCGGCCATGATCGGCCAAGCTGGGTTGGTGGCTACGTATCGGCAGGTGTTCGGCAGACCGGAGTTCCGGGCGCTGTTCGCGAGCATGGTGGTTTCGGTCGCGGGCGATCAGTTCGCCCGGGTGGCGTTGTCGTTGCTGGTCTTCGACCGGACGCGGTCGGCGGGCTGGACCGCCGGCGTCTATGCCCTGACGTACGTGCCGTCGATTTTCGCCGGTCCGTTGCTGTCGGGGCTGGCGGATCGGTGGCCGCGGCGGCGGGTCATGGTGGTGGCGGATCTGCTGCGCGCGGGGCTGGTCACGGTGATGGCGATTCCCTCGCTGCCGTTGCCCGCGGTGGCGGCGCTGCTGGTGGTGGTCCAGGCGGCCGGGGCGCCGGGCAACGCCGCTCGGGCGGCGACCGCCGCGACGGTTCTGCCGGGCGAGGAGTTCTTGCTGGGCAAAGGCGTGCTGGACATGGTGGTCCAGTTGGCGCAGGTGGCGGGGTTCGCGACGGGCGGGACGCTGGTGGCGTTCCTCGGTCCGGGGCAGGCGCTGGTCGCGGACGGGGTGACGTTCGTGGTGTCGGCTGTGGTGGTGCGGTTCGGGATCCGGGCGCGGCCGGCGCCGGGGGCGGTGGCGGATTCCGGGACGCGGCTGGGGCGATGGTGGGCTGATCTGCGGGCCGGGACGGTGCTCGTCGTGCGGACGCCTCGGTTGCGTTCTCTGGTGGGTTTGGCTTGTGTGGCGGGGTTTTACGTCACGGTCGAGGGGCTGGCGGCGCCGTATGCGGAGTCGATCGGCGGGTCCGCGCAGGCGGTGGGAGTGCTGCTCGCGGCGAGTCCGGCGGGGACGGTGCTCGGGATGCTGATCGTGGCGCGGCTGCCGTCGCCGGTGCGGATGCGGTTGCTCGGGCCGCTCGCGGTGGCTGCCAGCGTTCCGCTGGTGGTGTGCGCGATTCACCCGGGGCTGGTCGTGACGGCGCTCTTGTGGGGCCTGTCGGGAATGGCCAGCGCCTACCATCTGCCGGCGTCGGCGGCGTTCACGCTGGCGGTGCCCGACCAGCGGCGGGCGCAGGCTTACGGGCTCGCCGCGACCGCGTTGACGACCAGCCAAGGGGCCGGGATCGCGCTGGCCGGGCTGGCCGCGACCGCGGCAGGCGCGAGCACGGTCCTCGCCGTCGCGGGGGTGCTCGGCGTGCTGACGGCACTCGCGGCGGGAGCGGCTTGGAACCGCGCCCGCCGCGCTGCCGGACCGGAGTAACGGGTCAGCGGGCCCACTCGTTTCCGCGGCGGCGGTCCCATTCGTTGCCTCGGCGGATCCATTCGTTGCCCTGGCAGCGGGTCCACTCGTTGCCGCGGGCGAAACGGGTCCATTCGTTGCCGGGTGCGTTGCTCATAGTGGCGCCTTTCTCGCGGGTGGTTGGTCCGACCGGCGTATCGACGGCCGGTGACATGGCGATTACTGTGATTAATCTTCGTTGACAGGGGCGGATACCAGCGTGACTGGTGAGAGTGGCAGATGCATAGCGACGGGGGGATTGCGGTCCCTGCCGCGTCCCGCGCTGTGCTTGGTGCTCGCGGTCGACGCGGTCGCGGTCGCGATCACGGTGTTCTCGTCGATGTCGGCCGCGGTCACCCGGACGCAGTGGCTGTGGTTCGCCGTCCTCGCCGCGGCCGCGGTGGCGCACCTCGAGGCGGTCCGCACGATCGAGCGGCGCCGCGAGCAGGCGTCGAAGAAGGCGCCGTACACGAATCTCAAGAGCCTGTGGGTTTTCGCCGCGCTGCTGGTGCTGCCGCTGCCGCTGGTCATCGGCTTGACCGCGGTGTCGTACGGGTATTGCTGGTACCGGGTTTACGGGCCGGCGATCCTGTTCCGGAAGATCTACTCGGCCGCCACGTTCGTGCTCGCGTCGGCCGTCGCCTCCACTGTCCTGGACGGTCCCCTGCTGCCGCACGACCTGGGGTCGCTGCTGCTCGTGACCGCCGCGGCCGGCGTGTGGTGGCTGGTCAACTACGCACTGGTCGTCGTCGCGATCGGGTTGTCGTCGCACGAGAAAGTGCCGGTCCGGCAGGCGTTGGGGCATCCGGGCGACCAGTTGGTCGTCGCGTCGGCGCTGGGGCTCGGCGCGACCATGGCCGTCCTGCTGGTCCACGAGCCGTGGGCGCTGCCCGCTCCGATGATCGCCGTGCTGTGCGTGCACCGCGATCTCTTGCTGCCCCAGTACTTGCGGGCCTCCCGGACCGATCAGAAAACGGGTCTGGCGACGCCGGAGTACTGGGCCGAAGTCGTCACCGCGGCCCTCGACCGCGCGAAACTCAGCCGGACCGGGCTTGGCGTGCTTTTCCTGGACGTCGACAAGTTCAAGGCCATCAACGACACCTACGGGCACCCGGCGGGCGATCAGGCCATCCGCGCTGTCGCCGACCTTGTGCGGGCCGAAGTCCGGTCTCAGGACCTCGTGGCTCGTTACGGCGGGGACGAGCTGGCGATTCTCCTGCCGGGTCTCGAACCGGGGCAGTTGCTGGCTGTGGCTGAACGGATCCGCTTCCGCCTGGCGCGTACTCCGGTCGTGCTCACCGCTACTACGGACGGGCAGCCGCGCACGTTGTCCGGGGTGAGCACTTCGATGGGCGTGGCGTCTTATCCGGACGACGGGATGTCGGTCGAGCAGCTGCTCACTGCTGCGGATGGCGCGTTGTTGCAGGCCAAGCGGAACGGTCGCAATCAGATCAGGGCGGCGGGAGCGGTGAGGATGCATGGAGTGTCCGAGATGCCGTCAGGCAAACCTTGAGAAGATCAGGGCGACTCGGCTGAGCATCACCATTGCCAAATGCCCTGAATGCGACGCGATATGGCCGCCAGGCGGAACTTTCGGCCCGGACAATTTCGTCCAGTTTCAGCTGTTTCTGGACCTGGTAGGCGAATCTGAGATGGGCGCCCCCTACGAGGAACTCGGTCCGCTTTAGGCGCACGGTGTCCCCTGGAACGGTGCGTACTGCTTCGACGACCAGGTGCACCGGCGAGGCGCGCTGCCGGTTTGCTCCCGGTTGGCGGGCGGTTCGCGGGCTGGTCTGCGCCTCGCCGCGGTCGCATGGTGGTCGGGCGGTACCCCGGTTCCCGCACCGTCCGTCGCGGTTTGACCTGCGCGGACGGGGATCGCCACTCGGAAGGGACTCTTGCGATGACCGCTGTTGCACGCGGTAGCCGTTCACGCTGTTTGGCTGGGGACCAGGGGGTCGCGTTGCGTGCGCTGCGCGCGGCGGCCGAGAACTACGCCGCCCGGGGCTGGCCGGTGCTGCCGGGCCCGGTGTGCGACGGGCTGACGACCTGGGATCCGGTCGGTTTCGAACTGCTCGGCGGCCGGGAGTCGACGGTGTCCCGGTCCGAGGCCACGGTCGATGGCCGGGTTGTTTCGGAATGGTGGTCTGTGCATCGGCAGGCGATTCTCGCGCCGGTGGGGGAGCACTTCGACGTCCTGCGCGCGCCGACGCACCTTGGCTGGCGGGCACTCGCCGCGTTCGACGGCGGGCGGCCGCTCGGTCCGATGGCGTTGTCGCCGCACGGGGCGTTCTTCTTCGTCGAGCCCGGGACCTGCGGGGGCCGTGAGCTGGCGGCCGGGGTGGAGGCCCTTTCGCCGGGCGACCTCGTGGTTCTCCCGCCGAGCCGGGTCGTCGCCGGGGTCGTGTGGTGGCGGATCTCTCCGGCGGATCGCGAAGAGCTGGGCGACGGGGCCGGGATCGCGGGCAAGCTTGCCGAGCTTTCCGGCGAATCCGCGTAGGTTTCGGGACGGGCGGGCAGGATCAGCGATGGCAGCGTTCTTCGGGCATGTCCCAGGTTCCGCGCTGTCCAGGCACCCGGTGAATTCTTTCTGCCCGTCGACCCATGCCTCGTGGCCAGGTGAGGGAAGCGGGTTTTCCGTGCCGGGAAAGCGGACTATCCGGTCTCCTCCGGAAGGCGCCGGGGCACGTGCGCGCCCTGCTCCTCGACCCGGCGCATCACCGGCGCGGCCAGAATCCCGTGTATCAGCACGGAAAGCGCCACCGCCAGCGCGCCCACCCGCCACAGCTGGTCCGCGCCCGGCAGGTCGGTCTGGTGGAGTCCGTAGGCGAGGTAGTAGAGCGTTCCGATGCCGCGCACGCCGAAGAACGCGATCGCGAGCGCGGCGCGTCCGCGGGCGGGGGAGCGGATGAGAGAACCGATCCCGGTGAGCGGCCGGACGACGAACACCGCGACGGCCGCGAAGAGGACTTCGAGCAGGGTGACGCCGCGCAACAGGCCGTCGCCGAGGGCGAAGCCCAGACCCAGAAGCGTGATGGCGACGAAAAGCCGTTCGAGCTGGCGGCCGAAAGTGTGCAGGACCTCGTGGTAGCCGTGCGAGCGCTCGCTGGTCCGCACGCACACCGCAGCGGTGAACACGGCGAGGAAACCGTTGCCGTGCAGCAGTTCCGCCACCGCGAACGGCAGGAAGGCCAGTGCCAGCAGGACCAATCCGTCGGAGTACTCGGCCAGCCGGAAGCGCGACGACGGGATGCGGAAGAACGCCCACGCCAGCAGCCTGCCGACGGCGAGCCCGACCACCACTCCGATCGGCAGCGGCAGCAGCACGTCGGCGCCGATCGACACGTGCGTGCCGGCCAGCAGCAGCGCGACGAGGACGAACGGCATGGCGAGGCCGTCGTTGAGGCCCGCTTCGGTGGTGAGGGTGAAGCGGATCTCGTTGTCCCGCGCCAGATCCGGCTCCACGCCGGGGTCGGGGACCCCGACGTCGCCCGCCAGCACCGGGTCGGTGGGCGAAAGCGCGGAACCCAGCAGCAGCGCGGCGGCGGGCGCGAGCCCGAGCCACCACCAGCCGAGCAGCGCGACCGCCGCGATCGAAAGCGGCATCGCGACGAACAGCAGCCGCCACGGCGACATCCAGGTGCGCAGCCCGAACGGCCGGTCCACGGACAGGCCCGCACCCGCCAGCGCGAGCACGATGCCGAGCTGGGTGAACGATTCCACCACGTCCGCGTGCTGGGCGGGCGAGGCCCAATCGCCGAGGTAGGGCAGCGGCAGCAGGCCGAGCAGCAGCCAGGCGAGCAGCATCACCAGCGGGGTGGAGAACGGGCGGTCGGCGACCAGTTTCGGCAGCACGGCCGCGGCGAGCGCGAGCAGTCCGGCGACGCCGAACAGGACCGGGAGCGGGGGCACCTCAGGCGGTCACTGAGGTGTCGAAGCGAAGTCCCTCGTCGCCCGCGTCCACGCGCACCGCGGTGCCGGGCGCGACGTCGCCGGACAGCAGCCTGCTCGACAGCGGGTTGTCCACGTACCGCTGGATCGCCCGCCGCAGCGGCCGCGCGCCGAACTGCGGTTCGTAGCCCAGTTCGCTGATCCGCCGCACCGCCTCCGGCGTGAACTCGGCAGTGAGGCCCTGCGCGTGCGCGCGCCGTTTCGTGCGCTCCAGCAGCAGTTCCGTGATCCGGTCGAGCTGCTCGGGCTCCAGCCGGCGGAAGACGACGATCTCGTCGATCCGGTTCAGGAACTCCGGGCGGAACGATTCGCGCAGCCGCCGCATGAGGCGTTCGCGCAGCTGGTCGCCGTCGCCGTCGGCGGGCTGGACGAAGCCGAGCGCGCCGTGGGTCGAGCTGCCGACCAGGTCGGAGCCCAGGTTGCTGGTCATGATGAGCACGGTGTTGGCGAAGTTGACCGTGCGGCCGCGGCCGTCGGTGAGGCGGCCGTCGTCGAGGACCTGCAGCAGCACGTTGAACAGGTCCGGATGCGCCTTCTCGACCTCGTCGAGCAGCACCACGGAGTACGGGCGGCGGCGCACGGCCTCGGTGAGCTGGCCGGCGTCCTCGTACCCGACATATCCGGGCGGCGAACCGATCAGCCTGCTGATCGTGTGGCGCTCGGAGTACTCGCTCATGTCGATGCGCACCATGCTGTCCTGGTCGCCGAACAGGGCTTCGGCCAGCGCCCGCGCGAGTTCCGTTTTGCCGACGCCGGTGGGGCCGAGGAACAGGAAGCTGCCGAACGGCCGGTCCGGCTCGGCGAGCCCGGCACGGGACCGCCGCACCGCTTCGGCGACCGCGCGCACCGCGTCGTCCTGGCCGATCACGCGGTCGTGCAGGTGCTCCTCCAAGCCCAGCAGACGTTCCCGCTCGGTCTCGGTGAGCCGTGCCGCGGGCACGCCGGTCAGCCGGGAGACGACCTCGGCGATGTCCGCGTCGGTGACCTCCACCGGACCGCCGGGGCGCTCAACCGGTTGTTCGAGGCGTTTCCGCAGGTCGGCGATCTCGTCGCGGAGCGAGGACGCGCGTTCGAAGTTCTCTTCGGCGACGGCCTGGTCCTTCTCCAGCAGCAACTGGTCGAGCCGGCTCTGCAGCTCGCGCTGGCCGTCGGGTTTGGTCCGCGCACGCAGCCGGACGCGGGCCCCGGCCTGGTCGATCAGGTCGATCGCCTTGTCCGGCAGGAATCGCTCGGTCAGGTAACGGTCGGACAGGTCGACGGCCGCCCGCAGCGCGTCGTCGGTGTAGTGGACCTGGTGGTGGGCCTCGTAGCGGTCGCGGAGGCCGTGCAGGATCGACACGGCGTCCTCGACGGTCGGCTCGGGCACCAGGATCGGCTGGAACCGGCGTTCCAGCGCCGGGTCGCGTTCGATGCCGGTGCGGTACTCGTCGAGCGTGGTCGCTCCGACGATGTGCAGCTCACCGCGCGCGAGCGCCGGTTTCAGCATGTTCCCGGCGCCCTGGCCGCCGCTGCCTTCGCCGGCGCCGGCGCCGGCGATCGTGTGCAACTCGTCGACGAACACGATCAGCTGGTCGCCGTGCTCGCGGATCTCCTTGAGCAGCGCGGACATCCGCTCCTCGAAGTCGCCGCGGTACCGCGTGCCGGCGACCATCGCCGTGAGGTCGAGCTGCACCACATGGCGGCCGCTGAGGATGTCGGGCACGTCGTCGTCGGCGAGGCGTTGCGCGAGACCCTCCACGATCGCGGTCTTGCCGACGCCAGCCTCGCCGATCAGCACGGGGTTGTTCTTGGTGCGGCGGGAAAGCACCTCGACGGTCTGCTCGATCTCGTCGTCGCGGCCGATCACCGGGTCGATCCGGCCCTCGCGGGCGCGGGCGGTGAGGTCTTCGCCGTATTGGGCGAGTGTCGGGGTGTCCCGCAAGGGGGTCGGGCTTTCCGCGGGGGAGTCCTGTCGCAGGCGGTCGGTGGTCACGCCCTCTTCCCGCAGGATGCGGCCAGCTTCGGACTCCTCGTTGGCGGCCAGCGCGGCGAGCAGGTGCTCGGGGCCGATGAACGGAGAGCCGAGGCCGCGGGCGAGCTGGTGGGCGTCGATCAGCGTTCGTTTCGCGCCCGGCGCCAGCGCGGTCGCCGTGGTTTCGCCGCCGGCGGCGTGGTCGCGTTCGATGCGCCCGGCGACCTTGGCCGGGTCGACCCCGGCGCGGGTCAGCGCCTGCGCGGTGGCGGGCAGCTGGGTCGCGGCCCACAACAGGTGCTGGGTGTCCACGTGCCGCCCGCCCCACGCGCCCGCGCGGTCCGCCGCCTCCGCGACGAGCCCGCGGGCCTGGTCGTTGAGCAGGCGCGACACGTCGACCGAATAGCCGCGGCGGCCGGGCGCGGCCTGGCCGAAGAACTGCGACAGGAACTGGTCGAACGGGCTGTTTCCCTGCCCGGGCGGGAAAAATCCGGTCATCGGAGCGCTCACATCTCAGGACGGCTCGAAATCGGGGTCGAGCATCCGCTTACCCGCTGCCCGCCGCGGCAAAACGGACGCCCGGCGCGTCTGGCCGCGGCTCCGGCGGGTACCCGGGTGCCATGCTGAAGATCGATCCCGACGCCGGCCGGACCATCCAGCGCCTCGCGACCGAACAGGGCGTCGCGCCAGAGGGCGGGCTGCGCATCACCGCCCGCGAAGGCTCCGCGGACCTGGCGACCTCGGTGTCCGCGCTGGCCACGGAAACCGACACCGTGCTGACTGACGACGAGACCGGCGCGCGCGTATTCCTCGACCAGGCCAGCTCCGACGCACTCGACGGCCGGGTCCTGGTCGTCGGCGACCAGGGAGATTTCACCGTGCGCTGAGGCGGCTCACGGGAGGCCGGCCGCCCAGAGCAGGCAGTGCACGAGCCCGGTCAGCCGCGGTTCCCGCGCGGCCAGGCCGAGCTGCACTTCGAGGGCCTCGAGGTCGCCGTTCAGCTCCGCCAGCACCGCGCGCAACGCAGCTCGTACCCCCGGCCGGAGGTCGTCCACGTCGGCGGCCACCGCGTCCTCGCCGACCGCGACGGCGGTGAACACCGCGTCCTCGGGCTGCGGCCCGAACCGCTCGCGGACCGCCGCGGCGCAGCGGTGCACCAGGCCGCGCAGCACTCGCTGCCGCACGGGAAGGGCGTCGAGTTCGCCGAGCAGCCGGACCACCTCGTCGAGGTCGCCGGTCCGGGTCGCGAGCACGAGGCCGTCCGCGATGGGGGCCGTGGGTTCGGGCGCCATGGGCCGCTCCTGCCTGCCGGGAACCGTTCGCTTACCCGGGTGGCGGCCCGTCAACCACGTTTCGCGCTCCCGGTGCGCGGGCACCCGGGCGGTCGGAGGTGGTGGGATGTCCTCGAAGGACCGGCTGGCCGAATACCGGGCCAAACGCGACCCGCGGCGGACCCCGGAACCAGGCGGGGGCCGCGGGAACGCCGAACCGGTGTTCGTCGTCCAGCGGCACGACGCGAGCAGTCTGCACTTCGACTTCCGCCTGGAGATCGGCGGCGTCCTGGTTTCGTGGTCGGTGCCGAAAGGCCCGTCGCTGAACCCCTCGGACCGGCGGCTCGCCGTCCGCACCGAGGACCACCCGCTGGACTACGCGCGGTTCGAGGGCACTATCCCTGCCGAGGAGTACGGCGGCGGCACCGTGATCGTGTGGGACACCGGGACGTTCGACGCGCTCACCGACTCCGCCGGACAAGCCCTCGAAGACGGCCATCTCAAGGTCTGGCTGCACGGCGAGAAGCTGCGCGGCGCCTTCTCCCTGATCCGCCGCGACTCGTCCGGACAGGAACAGTGGCTGCTGATCAAAAAGGACGACGAGGGCGCCGACCGCCGCCGCAAGCCCGCGAAAACGCAGCTCGAATCCGTGCTCACCGGACGCACCAACCGGGATCTCGAATGACCGGTCCCGGCTGGCGCGAGCCGACCCTCGCCACCCTCACCGACCGGCGGTTTTCCGACGAGGACTGGATTTACGAGCGCAAGCTCGACGGGGTGCGCGCGATCTGCGTGCGCGACGGCGGCACGCCCACGCTGTACTCCCGCAACCGCAAGGTGATGGACACCGCGTACCCCGAGATCGTGGAAGCCCTTGCCGGGCAAGGCGGACCGCGGTTCGTCGCGGACGGGGAGATCGTCGCGTTCGACGGCGACCAGACCAGTTTCGCCGCGCTCCAGCCGCGCATCCACCTCACCGATCCGGCGCGCGCCCGGGCGACCGGCGTCCGCGTGTACTACTACCTCTTCGACCTCCTGTACTGCGACGAGCAGGACATCACGCCGCTTCCGCTGCGCGAGCGCAAGTCGATCCTGCGCGACGCCTTCTCCTTCGAAGACCCGCTCCGCCTGTCCGCACACCGCAATACCGAGGGCGAGAAGTACTTCGAGGAGGCGTGCCGGCGCGGCTGGGAGGGCGTGATCGCGAAACGCGCCGACGCGCCGTACCGTCACGGCCGCTCGCCGGACTGGCTGAAGTTCAAATGCCAGCAAGGGCAGGAGATGGTGATCGGCGGGTTCACTGCCCCGCGGGGCAGCCGCATCGGCTTCGGCGCGCTGCTGCTGGGCTACCACGAGAAGGGGCGGCTGCGGTACGCGGGCAAGGTCGGCACCGGTTTCGACCACCGGCTGCTGACCTCGCTGCACGCCGAGCTGACCCGGCGCGAAACGAACAGCTCGCCGTTCGCCGATCCGGTGCGCGAGCCGGGTGCGCGCTGGGTGCGGCCCGAGCTGGTCGCCCAGATCGGCTTCTCCGAGTGGACCCGCGACGGCCGGTTGCGCCATCCGAGGTTCACCGGTCTGCGCGAGGACAAGAAGCCGTCCGACGTGATCCGGGAGCGCCCGTGAAGATTTCCCATCCCGACAAGATTTTCTACCCCGCCGACGGCCTCAGCAAAGGCGACGTCGCCGAGCATTACCGCACCGTCGCGCCCGCGATGCTGCCGCACCTGCGCGGCCGCCCGCTCACGCTGCGGCGGTATCCGGACGGCATCGAGGCCGAGGGGTGGTTCCAGAAGCACCCGGGCGAGCACTTCCCGTCGTGGCTGCACACCGAACGAGTCCCGCGCCGGGGCGGGGGCACGGACGAGTACGTCGTGTGCGACGACGAGGAGTCCCTGCTGTACCTGGCCGACCAGGGCACGGTGGAGTTCCACGTCTGGCTGTCCACTGTGGACGCACCGGGCAAACCGGACCTGCTGGTGCTCGATTTGGACCCGCCGGACGGCACCGACGTCGCCGACCTGCGCACCGCGGCCCGCCGCATCCGCGACCACTACGCCGAGGCAGGCCTCACCGCTTGCCTCCAGGCCACCGGCGGCCGCGGCTTCCACGTCGTGGCGCCCCTCGACGCCACGGCGACCACGGACGTGGTCCTGGAACTCTCGCGAGCCCTGGCGGACCGCGTCGCGGCGGCGGATCCGGACCGCTTGACCACCGCGCAGCGCAAGGACCAGCGCGGCGACCGCGTCTTCGTCGACGCGAACCGCAACGGCTACGCCCAGACGTTCGTGGCCCCGTACTCCCTGCGCGCCCGCCCCGGCGCGGCCTCGGCGACCCCGCTGGACTGGGCGGAACTCGGCAAGGCCGAACCGAACGGGTGGGGTCCGGACAAGCTGCGCCGTCGGCTGGCGCGCAAGGAGGATCCGTGGCGGGGGATGGGGAAGGACGCCGGGTCGGCGGAGAAGGCGCTGGAGAAGCTCGGCTGACGTCACGCGGGCTTTGCGGTGCGTGCGGGAAACCCTCGGGGAATCCGATTCCCCGAGGGTTCCCCGCGCGCACTTGACTTCTCGCCGCGGCGATCAGATCCCGGAGACCTGCTGGATCCAGTCCCGCCCCGCGGCCACGCTGCCGTAGGTCGTGACGCTGGACCGGTCGCTCGTCGAGCACACCCCGACCTGGACGCCGCCGTCGACCATCGGGCCGCCCGAGTCGCCGCCCGCCACTGCGCCGTTCGGGGTGCTCGCCGTGATCGCGGGGCCGCCGGAGTTGTCGCTGTCCTGGGTGTTCGAGATCGTCACCTCGGCCTGCTTCAGCACGCTCGACTGGTGGTGCCCCTCGTCGGTGCTCTGCGTCGCACCCCAGCCGTACACCGTCGCGCTGTCGCCTTCCTGCGCGTCGTCGGAGCTGCTGGCGAGGCGGGCGTACGTGCTGCCGC
Organism: Amycolatopsis sp. FU40; assembly: GCF_021903635.1. Classification (NCBI taxonomy): domain Bacteria; kingdom Bacillati; phylum Actinomycetota; class Actinomycetes; order Pseudonocardiales; family Pseudonocardiaceae; genus Amycolatopsis; species Amycolatopsis sp. FU40. The sequence goes on along the minus strand of NZ_CP091381.1, from coordinate 4,462,362 downwards.
CGTCGGTGTTCAGCTTGATGAGCGCCAGGTCGCCGCCGGAGTAGACGTAGGTGGAGGCGGCCTTGGCGTGCACGCCGCCGCTGGCGCTGTTGGACCCGATGTACAGGTCGATGTCGGTGAGGCGCTGCCCGTTGTTGTCGTACATGCAGTGCTTCGCGGTGAGGACCCAGCGGCTGCCGATCAGGGTGCTGGTGCAGAAGAAGGTGTAGCCGTTCGCGTGGCCGTTGAACCGGGTGATGTAGCCGGGGTTCTGCGCGGTGCTGCCGCCGATGATCGACGGCTGGGCGTCGGGCGCGGCGGGGCTCGCGGACGCGGGGGTCACGGCGAACGCGCCGAGCACCGCGCAGGAACCGGTCAGCACGGCGAGGGCTCGGGTGAGTGCGCGCATGTCGCTCCTTGGGGACAGGTTTCCGATGGGGACGCTTTCGAACGTAAGCAGCGCGGCCGCGCCGCGGAATCCGCCGAACCGCCGGTGGCGGGCAAGCGGCGGCGACGCGACTTTCGGCGGGTTGCCAACCGGTGAACGGATGCCGAGAATCCGTTTCGACCGGTCCGTTTTTTCCAGGAGAGGCGAAATGCGGTTGTTCGCCCCGGCTCCGGGCGGGGAGCGGCTGGCCAGGGCGCTGGCCGAGGGACCCTTCGAGCGCGCCCTGACGCTGGCGATCGAACGCAGCGGCCTCGGCCTGGCGCGGCTGCGCGAACGGCTCGCGGCCTCGGGCGTGCCGGTCAGCACGACCACGCTCAGCTCGTGGCGCACCGGGCGCAGCCGTCCGGAACGGCCGGAATCGTTGCGGGCGCTGGCTTTGCTGGAGCCGGTCCTGGACGTCCCGCCGGGGACGCTGCGCGCGCTGCTGGACCGGCCGCGCACCGGCGGCCCGGCCCCGCGTGCGGCGCGGTGGGACCGGTTGTGGGAGAACCGCAGCCTGCTTCCGATGGTGCTGAACTCGTTCGAGGACTCCTCGCCGGAATCGGTCAGCGTGCACGAGACCCTGCACGTCGACGCCGCGGGGCGGATGCGCGGCCTGCACGTGCGGGAAGTGCTGCGGGCGCTGGACGAACCGGCGTTCGTGCGCATCGTGGCGCTGCGGGGATTCACGCCCGGTCAGTCGCCGGAACTGGTGTCGGCGCGGTACTGCCGCCCCGGCTGCGTGCGGGCGACGCCGGAGCAGGCGTTCTCGGTGACGGAACTGGTCCTCGACCATCCGCTGGCCCCGGGCGAGACGGGGATCGTCGAGTACCGGTTCGCGTTCCGGGACGAGGAGCCGGATGCGCGCTACGACCGGCGGTTCCGGCTGCCGATCGCGGAACACCTGCTGGAAGTGCATTTCGATCCGTCGGCGCTGCCCGCGGAATGCGTGTCGTACCGGCAGGATTCGCCGGCCGGGCCGGAACTGGAGACCGCCGAGGTCCGCGTGCGGCCCGGCGTGCCCGCGCACGTGATCCGGACCGGGCAGGGGGCCGGGATCCACGGAGTGCGGTGGCGGTGGTGACGCTCCGCGATCCACTGAGGACACCAACGATGTGTCCGTTGTGGACAGTCAGCGATTTCCGTTGCGGGAAGCGCGCTTCGCACGCGGGCGGCTACTGAGCGTCCGATTCTGCGCTGACTGGCGGGGCGGTGCTGCGCTGTTCGGCCCAATTTCGATTTTCCTCGCGAGTAGCCAGTTTTGGCCGGAGCGCCCGGGGTAGCCGACACCACATGGTTCATCGGCCTGACGAAAGTGGACGCGACGACGGCCGGTCGCCTGCCGGGCTCATGCGCGACGCGCGTGCGGTGTTCGAGGAGCTGACCGAAAAGGACATCGAGTCCGTGTCGGCGTTCGCCAAGGACGGCGACGGATGGAAGCTGCTGGTCGAAGTGCTTGAGCTGGAACGGGTTCCGGACACCACCAGCCTGATGGCCACGTACTGCGTGCGGGTCGACGCACAGGGCGGCTTCCTCGGCTACGAGCAGGTCCGGAGGTACGCGCGCGGCCAGGTCGACGCGTGAGGAAGGGAAGGCGATTTCATGACCATGGCGACCGGACGGCAGGGCTCGAACGGTCAGCTGCAACGCGGACCGGGCACCGGAAACCTCTACGACATCCTCGAACTTATCCTGGACAAGGGACTGGTGATCGACGCGTTCGTGCGGGTTTCGCTGGTGGGCATCGAACTGCTCACTGTGGACGCGCGGATCGTCGTGGCCAGTGTGGACACTTACCTGCGGTTCGCCGAAGCGTGCAACCGGCTGGACCTCACCCGTGCCTCCAGCGCCACGACGCTGCCCGATCTGCTGGGCGAGGTGACCGAGAAAGGCGCCAAAGGAAAGTCCAAAGGCGCGCTGACCGGCGCGGTCGAGACGTTCGCCGAGCAGTTCCAGAAGTCCAGCGACAAGGACGGCGAAGAGGACGGGGAACGGCCTCGCAGCCGTAGCCGGCGCAGCACCGCGAGGTCGAGCGGATGAGCACTTACCTGTACGGCATCACGTTCGCCGATCATCCTGCCGACGTAGGCGATCTGCGCGGCGTCGGACCGTCGCCGGCTCCCGCGCGGGTGCTGGCGGCCGGGGACGAACTCCGCGCAGTGGTCGGCGACGTCGAAGGCGAACTGCGGGCGAAACGCCGGGATCTGCTTGCCCACCAAGAGATCTTGCAGGCGTTGTGCGAAAAGGGGCCGACGCTTCCGGTGCGCTTCGGTGTCGTCGCGGACGACGACACCGCGGTAGCGGAGGAGATCGCGGCTAAAACCGAGGTGTACACCGCTGTGCTGCAACGCGTTCGCGGGCACGTGGAGATGAACGTCAAAGTCGCGCACCGGGAAGAGGCCGTCCTCGGCCAGCTCCTCGCCAAGGACGAGGAACTCCGGAACCTGGCCGCGAGCTTGCGGGAGGACGCCGGCAAGGGGCAAGCCGAACAGGTGCGGTTCGGCGAACTGGTCGCCGGCCGGCTGGAGGAGCGCGAGGGCGAGGACGCCGACGCGGTGCTGAGCTATCTGCTTCCGCTGGCGTCGGAGCATTCCCCGGGGCCGCGGGTCGACGGGTGCTTTTTCACCTGCTCGTTCCTGGTGCCGCAGGAGAAAACGGCTGAATTCCAGGACGCGGTGCAGCGGTTGGCGACCCTGGTCGAGGAAGTGGCGGAGGTCCGCGCACAGGGACCGCTGCCGCCCTACAGCTTTACCGAGGGCCAATAGTGGGGCTGCTCGGGGAACTTGTGCTGCTCCCGCTGGCGCCGGTGCGGGGCGCGGTCTGGGTGACCGGACAGGTCGTCGACGCCGCTGAGCAGGAGCAGATCGCGCAGTGGCAACGGGAACTGGTCGCCCTGGAACGGGAACTGGCGACCGGCGGGATCAGCGAGGAGGAGTTCGACCGCAGGGAAGACGAAATACTCGATCTGCTCGAAGAATTCGACCGGGGGGTTGCCGGATGAACGGAGCGAACAGATGACACCGGGAATGAAGGTCGCCGCCGCCGTGGTCGGCGGTTATGTGCTCGGGAGACGGAAGAAAGCCAAACTCGCCATCACCATGGGCGCCTGGCTCGTCGGGCGGAAGCTGAACCTGGACCCGAAGAAGCTGCTGTCGGATGTCACGCGCGAGCTGGCTTCGTCGCCCGAACTGGCCGGGGTCCGCGATCAGGTGCGGGACGAGGTGCTGGGCGCTGGCAAGACCCTGGCCGCGGACATCCTGACTCATCAGGCGGGGCGGCTGGCCGGCTCGTTGCAGGAGCACACCGACACCCTGCGGGACAAGGCCGCGGGCCTTCCGGCGATCGGCGGAGGGGACTCGGATGATCGAGAGCCGGAAGCGGCCGATGACAACGGGGACGACGGCGGGGAAGAAAGCGAAACCCGCCCGCCTGCCCGCAAACGTCCGGCGAAGTCGCGGAGCGCCTCGCCGGGAGAGCGCAAGCCCGCGCGGAAGGCGTCCAGCGGTTCGTCGAGTTCGACGGCGCGGAAGCGGACGTCCTCGGGCGGCCGTACGCAGAAGCGTTCCTCGAGCACCTCGGGGGTGAACCGTGGCTGAATCCCGTTCTGGCAACGACGAACTCGGTCCCTTGGCAAAGCTTCGGGACCTGGCCTCGCGCAATCCCGCGACGGAGCAGCTGCTGCACGCCGGCGAGGAATACGCGCAGGCGAAGGCCGAACAGGTGATGTCCTCGGCGGGCAGCAAACTGGGCGAGGCGTCCCGGCGGCTGGCCGACGCGGGCGGGAGCGGCTCGTTGAAGGGATTGTTCAGCGCCGGCGAGAAAATCGCCGACGGGAAGACGCCGGTCAAGGCGATGGCCGAGGCGGGCGGCAAAGCGCTCAAGAACTCGGTTTCGGGGCTGTTCGGCAAGCGCGGCAAAGGTTCCGGCGGCAAGAAGATCATCAACATCATCGAGGACATCGACGTCGGCGTGCCGGTCCGCGAGGCGTACGACCAGTGGACCGAATTCCAGAAGTTCAGCAGTTTCGCCAAGGGCGTCACGAGCGCCGAGCAGAACGACGACACCACTTCGCAGTGGCGGTTCAAGATTTTCTGGTCGAATCGCTCGATGAAGGCCACGGTCACCGAACAGATCCCCGACGAGCGGATCGCGTGGACCACCGACGGGGCCAAGGGCACGATCAAGGGCGTGGTGACCTTCCACGAACTCGCCCCGAGCCTGACGAAGGTCCTGCTGGTGATCGAGTACTACCCGGCCGGGCTGTTCGAGAAGACCGGCAACATCTGGCGGGCGCAGGGCCGCCGGGCGCGGCTCGACCTCAAGCACTTCCGCCGGTTCATCACCATGGCCGGGCAGGCGTCGGGCGACGGCTGGCGCGGCGAGATCCGCGACGGCGAGGTCGTGCGCTCCCCGGAACAGGTGCGAGAAGACGAGGACGAGGACGAGGGCGCGCTGCGCGAGGAGGAAGACACCGGCGGCGGCGAGCCCGAGGACGAAGAGCTTCCCGAGGATGACGAAGACGAGGACGACTTCGAAGAGGAAGACGACGAACCCGAGGACGAACGTCCCCGGGGCCGCCGGGCCGTCGCGGCGCGGTGACGAGGAGGCAGCAGATGAGCGAGTCCAGCCTGCCCGCCGGCAGACCGCTCGGCGGGGTGTCCCGCCCGGCGGGGCCTGGCGGCGGCGCGAACCTCGCCGACATCCTGGAACGGGTGCTGGACAAGGGCATCGTGATCGCCGGGGACATCCAGGTCAACCTGCTCGACATCGAGCTGCTGACCATCAAGGTGCGGTTGCTGGTCGCGTCGGTCGAGCGGGCCAAGGAAATGGGCATCGACTGGTGGGAGCACGACCCGTCCCTGTCGTCGGGCTCGAAGCGCGAGGATCTGCTGGAGGAGAACGAACGACTGCGCGCGCAACTCGAACTCGCGCGGGGAGAGCGAGCGGAACAGTGAGCTGGTATTGCTACGCAGTCGCCGAATTCGCGGCGGAAAACCCGATGGACGGCATCACCGGACTCCGTGATCGTCCGGTTTCCGTCATTTCCGGGGCTGGGCTGGCCGCGCTGGCCAGCCCGGCCCCGGACGAGGGGTTCGACGAAACTTCGCTGGAACAGCTTCCGTGGCTGGAAGAAATCGCCCGCGCGCACAACGCCGTCGTGGAAGAAGCGAGCCGTCGCACGGGCGTGCTGCCGCTGCGGATGGCGACGATCTATCGCGACGAGCAGCGGGTCCGGGAAATGCTCGCCGAGCATTCCGCGCAATTTTCGGAAGCACTGCGGCGGATCCGGGGCCATGCCGAATGGGGCGTCAAAGTCTTCGCCTCGCTCCGCGGTTCCGGCACGCACGAGCCGCCCGCCGACGGACGTTCCTACCTGCGGCAACGACTCCGCCAGCGGCAGGCGCGGGATACCCGGGCGAACGAGGCGGTCGCGGTCGCCGAGCGCATCGAGCGGGAACTCGCGCAGCTGTCCGCGGACCTCCACCGGCACCGCAACCAGGATCCCGCCCTGACCGGCCGCACCGACCGCAACATCCTCAACCTGGCCTGCCTGGTCCCCGACGCCGGCCGGGAACGCTTCCTGGACCGGCTCGCGCAGCTGCGGCGATCGGCCGCCGCCGGAATCGAAGTCGAGGTCACCGGCCCGTGGGCCCCGTACTCCTTCGCGGGGATCTCGTGACGGGCGCGGTCGAGGAAACCGGCCGGCTCGCTCTGGTCGACCTGCTGGACCGGCTGCTCGCCGGGGGCGTGGTGCTGACCGGGGATCTCGTGCTGTCGGTCGCCGAGGTCGACCTCGTGCACATCTCCCTGCGCGCACTGATCACCTCGATCCGCGAAGACCGTCCGGCGCCCTGGTGAAGGAGGGACGATGCACGACGCGCTGCCGACCCGGCTCGAGACCGACGCGGACACGGTCGAACGCGACCTGATGAAGCTGGTCCTGACCATCATCGAACTGCTCCGGCAGCTGATGGAACGCCAGGCCTTGCGGCGCGTCGAGGAGGGCGGGCTGACCGAGGCGCAGGAGGAACGCCTCGGCCTCACCCTGATGCTGCTCGAAGAACGGCTGACCGAGCTTCGCGACCGGTACGGCCTTTCCGCCGCGGACTTGAACCTCGACCTCGGTCCGCTGGGGACGCTGCTCTGATCGAGCGGTGTAGCTCCGCGGGCGCCCGGGTATCCGTCGCCCGACGGCAGCCGAACCGCGGAGGAGGGCATGACCGAGTTCGTGCGCACACCCGACCTGAAGATCGGCTACGAGGCGGACGGCCCGCCGGACGGGCGTCCGCTGGTCGCGGTCCACGGCTGGCCGGACGATCCGCATTGCTGGGACCAGGTGGTTCCCGCGCTGGCCGAGGCGGGGTACCGGGTGCTCCGGCCGTATCTGCGCGGGTTCGCCCCGACGGAGTTCCGCACGCCGGACAAGCCGCGCAGCGGGCAATCCGGGGCGCTCGGCCAGGACCTGCGCGACTTCCTCGACGCGCTCGACCTCTCCGGCGTCGTCCTCGTCGGACACGACTGGGGCGCGCGGGCCGGGTACGTGGTCGGCGCGCTGTTCCCGGAGCGGGTGTCCAGGTTGGTCGCGATGTCCGCGGGGCACGGGGCGAGCGGCCCCGGTGTCCCGCTGGACTATCCGCTCGCCCACGCGTACTGGTACGAGTGGTTCGTCGCGACGAAACGCGGCCAGGACGCGATGCGCCGCGACCGGCGAGCGTTCTGCCGGTATCTGTGGACGTCGTGGTCGCCGGGCTGGGAGTTCTCTGACGCCGAGTTCGACCAGGCCGCGGCGTGCTGGGACAACGACGACTGGCCGCCGATCACGGTCTCCGCCTACCTGCACCGCTGGGGCGAGCAGGACGGCGACCCGGCCTACGCCGACCTGGAGCGCGAGCTCGCGAAGCCGCCCCGCGTGCAGGTGCCGGCCTTGGTGCTGCACGGCGGCAAGGACGCCGACAATCTGCCCTCCACCAGCGAGGGAAAGGACGAACTGTTCGCCGCCGACTACCGCCGGGTGGTCTTCGGCGACGTCGGGCACTTCCCGCCCCGGGAAGCCCCGGCCCGGACCGCCGAGCAGATCCTGCGCTGGGCCGCCGCCTGACCTGGCGGAGGTTTGGGCCCGGGGCGAGCGGGTATGGCGGCGGTATGCGAGCGGCCAAGACGGAACCCATCCCGGAAACCGCCGGCGCGGTCCGGACGATCGCGCTGCGCGTCGACGGGACCGAGCACCGGCTGACCGTGGACCCGCGCCGCACCCTGCTGGACCTGTTGCGGGAGCAGATCGGCGACTACAGCGCCAAGAAGGGCTGCGACCACGGCCAGTGCGGGGCGTGCACGGTTCTGCTCGACGGCCGCAGAGTCCTGTCGTGCCTGATTCTCGCGCTGTCCTGCGACGGCGCCGACGTGACGACAGCCGCCGGCCTGGCCGAGGACGGCGAGCTGCATTCGCTGCACCAGTCGTTTGTGGACCACGACGGGTTCCAATGCGGCTACTGCACGCCCGGCCAGATCTGTTCCGCGGCCGGGTTGCTGGCCGAGTTCGCCGACGGCGCGCCCAGCCACGTCACCGAATCGGTGGCCGGCACTCCGCAGTGGACCGACGAGGAAATCTCCGAGCGGATGAGCGGAAACCTCTGCCGTTGCGGTGCCTACGCGGGCATCGTGGCGGCGGTCCGCGAGGTGGGAGAACAGCGATGAAGCCCTTCGCGTACGGCAAGCCGGCGACGACGGCCGAGGCGGTGCGGGCCGTGGCGGCCGAGCCCGCCGCGATGTTCCTCGCCGGCGGCACCAACCTCGTCGACCACCTGAAACTCGGGGTGGCGAGCCCGGAACGCCTGGTCGACGTGAGCGGGTTGACGTCGGCGGAAATCCGTGACGACGACGGCGGACTGGTGATCGGCGCGGGCGTCCGCAACAGCGACCTCGCGGCCGACCGGCGGGTCCGGGAGCGGTATCCGGTGCTGGCCGAAGCGCTGCTCTCCGGAGCGTCGCCGCAGCTGCGGAACATGGCGACCGTCGGCGGAAACCCGTTGCAGCGCACTCGATGCGTCTACTTCCAGGACGTCACGACCCCGTGCAACAAGCGTTCGCCAGGGTCCGGCTGTTCGGCCCTCGGCGGCTACACGCGCCATCACGCGATCCTCGGCGCGTCCGACCAGTGCGTCGCGACGCATCCCTCCGACATGGCAGTGGCCATGGCGATGCTCGACGCGCGCGTCCACGTGATCGGCCCTTCCGGGGAGCGGACCCTGCCGTTCGCGGACCTGCACCGGCTTCCCGGCGAGCACCCGGAACGCGACACCGTGCTCGAACACGGCGAACTGATCACCGACATCACGCTGCCCGCCGCCTCCTGGTCGCGCCGCTCGACGTACCGCAAAGTGCGCGACCGGGCCTCCTACGCCTTCGCGCTCGTCTCTGTCGCAGTTGGACTGTCCATTTCGGACGGCGTAATCGAGGACGTCCGGCTGGCCTTCGGCGGCGTGGCGCACAAACCCTGGCGCGCCCAGCGTGCCGAGGAAGCCCTCCGCGGCGTCCGGCCCAGCGAGGACGTCTTCCGCGCGGCCGCCGACGCCGAACTCGCGGACGCCACGGCGTTGGAAGGCCTCGACGGAGGGAACGCGTTCAAGATCCCGCTCGCCGCACGCACCCTGGCCGCGGTGCTGCGCGACCTGACCGCCGAGGAGCGCGACCGATGACCGGACTGCTGGAACCGCGAGCGATCGGACGCGGGCTCACGCGCCGCGACGGTCCGGCGAAGGTCACCGGAACCGCGCCGTACGCCTACGAACATCCCGTCGAAGCGCCGCTGTACTGCCATCCGGTTCAGGCGAGCATCGCGCGCGGTCGTTGTCTGCGGATCAGCGGCGTCGAAGCCGAAGCTCTCGACGGTGTCCGCGCGTTGATCACTCCCTTCACCGCCGAACGGCTCGCCGACACCGACGACGCGGAACTCGCGGTGCTGCAAGACTGCGAGATCCCGTTTCGCGGCAGGGTGATCGGGCTCGTCCTGGCGGAATCTTCCGAGACCGCACGGCACGCGGCGGAACTCGTCGACGTCGAATACGAGACCGATCCCTTCGCCGCCGAGCTCATCGTCGACGATCCCGGCCTGTACCAGCCCGAGAAGGTCAACCCGAACTTCCCGACCGACACGAGCGAAGGCGACCTCGACACCGCATCCGCGGTGACAGTGGACCAGACCTACACCACGGCGATGTACCACAACAACCCGCTCGAACCGCACACCACCATGGCTTTGTGGGACGACGGCGTGCTGACCCTGTGGGATTCCACCCAAAGCGTCCACTCGGTACGGTCCACTGTGGCGAAGACCTTCGGCCTGCCCGCCGACCGCGTCCGGGTGATCTGCCCTTATCTCGGCGGAGGCTTCGGCTCGAAAGGCATGCCGCACGCCAACGTCGTGCTCGCCGCGCTGGCCGCCCGGACCGTGCCGGGCCGCCCGGTGAAGCTCGCGCTGACCCGGCAGCAGATGTTCAGCCTGGCCGGCTACCGCACGCCGACGATCCAGCGGGTCCGCCTCGGCGCCGACCGCGACGGGCGGTTGGAGTCGCTTCGGATGGACGTCGTCGAGCAGACCTCGCGGATCAAGGAGTTCGCCGAGCAGACCGCGGCGCCCGCCCGGATGATGTACGCCGCGCGGAACCGTTCCACCAGCCACCGGCTCGCCCGCCTCGACGTGCCCGTTCCGTCGTGGATGCGCGCGCCGGGGGAGTGCCCGGGCATGTTCGGCCCGGAAGCGGCGATGGACGAACTCGCCGAAGCGCTCGGCGTCGACCCGATCGACCTGCGCGTGCGCAACGAACCGGAGCGGGATCCCGAGACCGGTCTTCCGTTCTCCAGCCGGCACCTGGTCGAATGCCTGCGCACCGGAGCCGAACGTTTCGGCTGGAGGTCGCGGCGGGGCGGCCGTCGAGACGGACCGTGGCTGGTCGGCAGCGGCGTCGCGGCCTCGGTGTACCCCGCGAAGCGGATGCCTGGGTCGAGCGCGACGATCCGGTTCGGGAAAGGCCGCTACGCCGTCGAGATCGGCGCGGCCGACCTCGGCACCGGCGCGTGGACGATCCTCCCGCAGATCGCCGCGGACGCACTGGACGTGCCCGTCGATTCCGTCGACATCCGGATCGGCGACACTGATCTCCCCCAAGCCACGGTGGCCGGTGGTTCGACCGGAACCGCGTCGTGGGGCTCAGCGGTGGTCGCGGCCGCGGAGGTGTTCCGGGACAAATACGGCACCGACCCCGGCGACGGCGACGAAGCACAGGCCGGCACTCCGAAAAACCCGGCCGACAAGCAGTACTCGATGTACGGGTTCGGCGCACAGTTCGCCGAGGTGCGAGTCGACGCCGACACCGGCGAAGTCCGCGTGTCGCGGCTGCACGGCACATTCGCCGTCGGCCGGATCGTCAACCCGGTCACCGCGCGCTCGCAGCTGCTCGGCGGCATGACCATGGGCCTGTCGATGGCGCTGCACGAAAACAGCGTCCTCGACCCGCGGTTCGGGCATGTGGTCGCTACCGCCGGGAAGATGGCGGTCGAACCATCCGGCGGCGGCGTCGGCGACCTGCTCCAGCGCGCCGGGCTCCTCGAACAGGTGCCCCGCTCCGGGAACCACCACGAGCTCCCGGTCGCCAGGCAGCTGGGCCGCGGCAGCCTTGTTCAGCCTGCGCACGGTGTCGTCGTTTCCGCCGACGATCAGCAGCACCGGGCACCGCACCTCCGCCAGGGCGTCCTCGGCCAGATCCGGCCTGCCACCTCGGGAAACGACCGCTCGCACGACGTCCGCCCGACTCGCCGCCGCACTCAACGCCGCTGCGGCCCCTGTGCTGGCTCCGAACAGTCCCACCGGCAAGCCGGTTGCTCCGGGATGACGGGCGAAGTCGTCCAAGGCGCGCAGCAACCTCTCCCGCAGCAGCCCGACGTCGAACCGCTGCCGGTCGTGGTCCTCCTCGGTGAGCAGGTCGAACAGCAGCGTCGCGTAACGGTGGTCCTGCAAGGTGCGGGCGACCGCCTGGTTGCGCGGGCTGTGCCGCGAACTGCCCGAGCCGTGCGCGAAAACCACCACCCCGGCGGCATCGGCAGGCACCGTCAACTCTCCCTCGGCCAGCGACGTCCCGGCGCCGACCGCGAACGGTTCCGTCATGGCTTCCTCCTGCCTGTATCGGAACCGGATATCCCAGCAGGGCAACCGCCAAACGGACCGCGGGTTAGCGTGGAGCGATGCTGATCGAACATCGAGGACAACGGCCAGTGGTGCCCGAGTCGGCGTACGTCGCCCCGTCCGCCGTGCTGTGCGGAGCAGTCGTCCTCGGCGAACGGGCCCGGATTCTGCACGGCGCGGTGCTCACCGCGGAAGACGGGGAAGTCCGGACCGGTTCGGACGTCGTGGTCATGGAGAACGCCCTGGTCCGCGGCCGGGCCGCACACCCCGCGACGCTCGGGGACGCGGTGCTGGTCGGGCCGCACGCGCACGTCAACGGAGCCGTGATCGAAGACGAGGTGTTCGTGGCGACCGGGGCCTCCCTGTTCCCGGGCTCGGTCGCCGGCGCCGGGGCCGAGCTGCGGATCAACAGCGTGCTGCACGTCAATTCCCGCCTCGAACCCGGCGCGGTGCTCCCCATCGGCTGGATCGCCGCGGGGAACCCGGCCGAGCTCTTCTCCCCGGACCGGCACGACGAACTGTGGGAACTCCAGCGCACCCTGGACTTCCCGGGCACCGTCTACGGCACGCCGAGAGACACCCCGATGCGCGAACTCATGCTCCGCCAAGCCCGGTTTTACGGCTCCCATCAGGACGATCGTCTTCTTGACGAATGACCGCCGGCCGCTCTGGCCGAACGGCGCCACGGAGGCTCAGGTACCGTCGTCCGCCAACGCGAGACGCGCTGAAAAGCCTCGCCCGGGCGATGTCGTTGCCCAGCCCGTCGTCGGACTCGGCGACCCGCTCCACGCGATAGCGACGCGAGCGCCTCTCTCAGCGACGGCGCCGCGGGAGCCGCCGCCGGACCGAGTTTGATCAAGTCTCGGGCGATACCAGGCCAGCGGCTACGGCTGCGCGTCCAGACCGGCAGCAGGACGGCGGCCGCGGGCTCGGGATCGCCGGTGATCCGCCACAACGCGGTGGCGCGCTCGTTCCCGCCCAGCGGGTCGGGCGCAACCGACCCCGAGTAGGTCCGGGACATCGGTCGCCGGTCCGTACGCGTGCTTCATCCGCGCCCAGTCGATCTCGTCGAGCCCAGAGAACACCGTCCACCCCGTTCCGAGCCCAGCCCGGCCGACGGTGTGATCGACTTCGGCGGATCTCTTGGCGCGGAAGAGAAACTCGCGCGGGGATCTCTTGGGCAGGCCGGGGTTCAGGAGCGAGTTTGGCGGTCGCTGCGAAATGACGCACCCCGGAGCGCTCTTGTCGAGACTGTTAAGCCAGGGCTCAATGGGTGGACTGCCCGGTGATGCGCGGCAATTCTTGTGAATTGTTGTGCACGCCGCTAGAGGGAGAAAACGTTATGAATAGACTGCACCGCCGAATTATGGCGGCTTTCGCCGTGGTCGCCGCCGTCTTCGCATTCGCGGGGCCCGCATCCGCCGCCTCGACGTCATCCGCGGTTCCGTACGACCTCGGGTCGTGCACCAAACGCGCTTCGGCGCCTTACGGCAACGTATGGGTGCAGAACGTCTCGTGCGGATTCGACATCAGGATCCACGTGCTGTGGAACTGGGGCCCGGCCAGCGATTGCAAATGGGTCAAGTACCGCGGACCGGCGGTGAATTTCTACGCTCCGCTGGGTCCCGTCCAACGGTATTCGACCATCGACTACTGCTGAGGGCGGCTCGACCGGATGACGCCTCTGCCCAGGCACCGCCTGGGCAGAGGCCGTGCGCCGGCACTACCGAGCCTCGAGAAACGCCTTCCCCAACGGCGTAAGCGAATGCTGCACCCCCGCCCCCGCCCGGGTAGTCGTGATCAACCCCGCCGTCCGCAACGTCTTCGTATGCTGGCTCACCGCTGCCGGAGAAACCCCCAACCGCGCGGCCAGCGCCGTAGTCGACGCCTCCGCCGCCAATGCGCACAGCAGCCGCGCCCGCGTCCGTCCCACCAGGCCGGACAGCTGGTCCTCCCGGGAACCGCAAGGTTCACCCGGAACGAGCCCAGCCGCCGGGCACACCAGCATCGGCTGTTGCGCCGCGTCGATGAACGTCACCGGCTCGCCCCAGCAGAAGTGCGCGGGCACCAGGACCAGGCCCCGGCCGTCCAGTGCGATGGTGCGCTCGCGCGGATAGTCCGCCTCCAGCACCGGATTGCGCCACCGGATCGACGGGTGCAGGTTCGCCAGCAGCGCTTCGACCCCGCCGCTCAGAAGATGGCCGGCGTACCGGGCGCGGTCGGCTTCCACGCGGCGTTCCAGGACCGGCCGCACGGGGCCGAGGACCAGGTCGCTGTACTCGCGCAGGGCGTGCACGACGCCGCGGGTGCTGCCGTCGGCGTAGACCGTGCGGGCCCAGCGCGGCACGCGGCGGTGCCGGGCATACGTGCGGACGATGTCCTCGCGCAGGGCGGCTTTCGGCTGGGACAGGATGTTTTCGAAGTGCGCGCCGACGTCCGTTTCGTCCAGCGCGGGCGTCAGGAAGTCCGGGAAGTTCCCGGCCGGGACCAGTTCCGCGGCGGCTTTGAGACAGCGCCAGCGGGCGGGGGCGCGCCGGGCGCCGGTCAGCAGCGTCGCTCTCCAGCCGCGGTACTCCAGGGGCAGGTGGGGATCCTGGAGACTGTTGATGCTCAGGATCAGCTCCCACGTCGGGTGCGCGCCCCTCGCCACTCGCACCCGGCACAGGTCGTCGGCTGTGAAAACCATGCGCAGCATCGAAACCACCCCTGGTCCGCGCCTCCCCAGCGCGGCTCTGCGTCCAGGATGCGTCCCGGGGCCGCGGTCTGGGAAGCGCTGTCCGCCGACCGGTGCGGATTCGTCGGCGGGCGGGGCCGCGGCTTCGCCCGCGCCGAACGGCGGCTTCCCAGACCGCGGGCGCTCAGCCGCGGATCACCTCGACCAGGCTGGTCCAGCTGTCCCGGCCGTGTCCGGCGGCGACTGCGCGGTCGTAGTGTTGCTTCACCGCGGCGGGCAGGGCCACGTCGATGCCCGCGTCCCGGCTGGCGGCGAGGATGTGGTCGGCGGTCGCGCCCATCATCTTGGCGTTCGCCTCGTCGCCGGGGTGGCTGCCGCTGTCCACGTTCTTCGCCGCCTCGTCCAGCGACGTCTGCACCAGCGTAAGCAGCTCATTCGCGTACGGCACCAGCGTCGCGGCGGAGACTCCGGCGGTGCCGACGAGCGCGGCGGAGTGCAGGAACGCCGAGAGCGTGGTGAGGAACAGGTCCAGCAACGACTGGTAGTACAGCTGCGCCAGGCCCGGGTCCGCGCCCCGGTAGTCGGGCCGTCCGATGACGCGCAGCGCCGGTTCGATCCGCTCGAACGCCGGCTGCGCGCCGCTGTAGAACACGAACGAACCCTCGGTGCCGACGACCTGCGCGGGCACCATGATCCCGCCCGCGATCATCTCCGCGCCGCGCGCGGCCAGCCATTCCGCGGCCACCCGGGTGCGCTCCGGCGTGTCCGAGCTGAGGTTCACCACGATCTTCCCGCGCAGCGCTTCCTCGGCCGGCGCGAGAATGTCGTACATCGCCTGATAATCGGTGAGGCTGAGGATCACCAGTTCGTTCGCGGCCAGCGCGTCCGAGACCGTTTCCGCGCGCTTCGCGCCGGCGGCCACCACGTCGTCGGCGCGGCTCGCGGTGCGGTTCCACACCGTCACCTCGTGGCCCGCCGCGAGGTAGGACCGCACCATGGCCTGGCCCATCGGGCCGAGGCCGATCATTGTCACGCGCACAGAGTTCTCCCTATTTCTTCAGCAGTTCGATGACGCTCGTCAGGTTTTCCGCGCCGTGGCCGTCGGCGGCGCGGCGCAGGAGCAACTGGTGCAGCGGCGCGAGCAGTTCGGAGCTGACGCCCTGGTCAGCGGCCGCGATCGGCAGGTTCTCGAACGCGGCGGCCTGCATCCCCAGGTTCGACACGACGTTCCGGGTGTAGTCGCCGCTGTCGGCCTCCACGGCGGCCTCCTGGACGAAGTTGCTCATCGCGGTCAGCCATCCGCCCAGCAGCGGCGCGAACTCGACCGCTGAAAGTCCTTCGCTGCGGATCAGCGCGTAAGCCTGCAAGACGCCGATGAACTGGCCATACATCCCCGACAGCAGCGCGAGGTCGTGCAACGCCGCCAGCCCCGGGTCTTCGCCGACGTAGTTGCTGCCGCCGAAGGTGTCGAACGCCGCGCGGTGCGTGTCGAACACGTCCTTGGGCCCGCTGTAGAACACGAAGGCGCCCGGCTGCCCGATCATCGGCGGAATCGCCATGATGCCGCCGTCGAGGAACTTCGCGCCCTGCTCCGTCACCCATTCGGCCAGCTCACGGGCCTGCCGAGGGGTGCCGTTGGTCAGGTTCACCACCGTCCGGCCCGCCAGCGAGACCGTCTTGAGCACCTCGCGCACCGACGCGTCGTCCAGCAAACACACGATCACCAGTTCGCTCGCCGCGACCGCCTCGGCGGCCGCCCCCGCCGCCGTCGCACCCCGTCCCACCAGCGGCTTCGTCTTGTCCGCAGAGCGGTTCCAGACCGTCACCGGCCGTCCCGCCGTCAGCAGCGCACCGGCCAGCGCGCTGCCCATCGCACCGAGCCCCAGCACGGTCGCCGAGGTCGCATTCCCGGACATGTCGTCCCTCCCGTTCGTTGATCTGCCGACCACGGTGCCGAGGCCCGCGCACGGTTCGCTGGGGGTCCGCGCACGGATGCGGTTACGGTGGTTTCGTGCGATTCGGCATCCTGGGGCCCTTGGCCGTGAGCAGCGACGACGGCCGGCCGGTGCGGGTACCCGAGGCCAAGGTCCGGACCCTGCTCGCGGTCCTGCTCGTGCACGAGGGCGCTCCGGTGTCGGCGGACCGGCTGGCCGACGACCTGTGGGGCGACCGGCTGCCCGGCAATCCGGTCAACACCCTGCAGACGAAGGTCTCGCAGCTGCGCCGCGCGCTCGAACGCGGCGAACCGGGATCCGGCGGCGCGCTGGTGCACCAGGCCCCGGGCTACGTCCTGCGGACCGGACCGGAAGCGGTGGACGCCGGACGCTTCCGTGCGTTGACCGCGGCGGCGAGCACGGCGGAGGACCCGCGGTCGAAGGCCGATCTGCTCACCGAGGCGCTGGCGCTGTGGCGAGGTCCGACGCTCGCCGAGTTCGCCGACGAAGCCTTCGCGCAGCCGGTGCTCCAGCGGCTCGAAGAGGATCGCCTTGCCGCGCAGGAAAACCTCGCCGACGCGCGGCTCGCGCTCGGCGAACATGCCGCGCTGACCGCGGAACTCGCCGACCTCGTCCGGCAGCATCCGCTGCGCGAACGCCTGCGCGCTCTCCAGTTGCGCGCGCTGTACGCGGCGGGGCGGCAGAGCGAGGCGCTGGCCTCCTACGACGAACTCCGCCGCCTTCTCGCCGACGAGCTGGGCCTCGATCCCGGCCCTGAGCTGACCGCGCTGCACCGGTCGATCCTGGCGCAGGACCCGGCCCTGACCGCCGTCGTCCCGCAGCTTCCGGTCCCGCTCACCGAACTCGTCGGCCGGACCGCCGCGACCAAGGCGGTCAGCACGCTCGTCCGCGAATCCCGGCTGGTGACGCTCACCGGACCCGGCGGCGTCGGCAAGACCCGGCTCGCGCTGGAGACCGCGCACCGGCTCGGCGGCGACTTCGCCGCGGGAGCGTGGCTCGTGGAACTGACCGGCATGGACCGGCACGAATGCGCGCTGAGCCAGTGCCCGCCGATCGAGTGGGTGGTGGAGGCGATCGCCGCGACGCTGGGGATCCGGGACGCGGCGGCGCCCGCCCAGGCGGATCCGGTGCAACGGCTGGCGGAGTCCTTGCGCGGCAAGGAAACCCTCATCGTCCTGGACAATTGCGAACAGCTGATCGAGCCGGTCGCGGCGACCGCCGCCCGGCTGCTGGCGGCCGCGCCCGGGCTGCGGATCCTCGCCACCAGCCGGGAACCGCTCGGGCTCGCCGGGGAAACGCAGTTCCCGGTCCCGCCGCTGGACCACGACAGCGCCGCTCAGCTGTTCGCCGCACGGGTCGCCGACACCGGGTTCACTGTGGACAGTGCCGACGCGGCCGCGGTCGCCGAGATTTGCCGGAAACTGGACGGATTGCCGCTGGCGCTCGAACTCGCCGCGACCCGCGTGCGCGCGTTGGGCGTGCCGGAGTTGCTGCGCCGCCTGGACGACCGGTTCCGCCTGCTGGACACCGCCCGCCGGGGGATGCCCGCCCGGCAGCAGACGCTGCGCGCGCTGATCGACTGGAGCTGGGAACTCCTGAGCGAACCGGAACGCCTTGTGCTGCAACGGTTGTCGGTGCACACCGAGGATTGCTCGCTGGACGCGGCCGAGGCGGTCTGCGCGGGCGACGGCGTCGAAGAGGGCGAGGTGCTGGGTCTGCTGGCGAAGCTCGTCGACCGTTCGCTGGTCGTGCCCGCGAACACCGGCGCGCCGCGGTACCGGCTGCTCGAATCGGTGGCGGTGTACGGCTTGGAACGCCTCCGCGAAGCCGGTGCGGTCGAGATGACGCGGCGTCGGCACGCGGAGTATTACGTCGCGCTCGCCGGTACCGCGGACGCCGGTCTGCGCGCCCCGGACCAACGACGCTGGCTGCAGCGGCTCGACGCGGACCTGCCGAATCTCCGTGCCGCGGCGGAGAACCTGGCCGGCTGGGGGAGCGCCAACGACGCGTTGCGGCTGGCGAACCGGCTGGCCTGGTACCGATTCCTGCGCGGTCGGACCGCCGAGGCGATGCGCTCCCTGCGCGCCGCCCTCAGCCTGCCCGGCGGCGACGCTGACCTGCGGGCGGAAGCGCAGGCGACGCTCACCGCGCTCGGCATCCTCGCCGGCGACCGGCCCGACTGGCGTCCGGTGGCCGAGCTGCCGGCAAGTGCCCGGGCCAAATGGTTCATCGGCTACGCACTGTCCACAGTGGCTGATCTGGCCGGTGCGGAACCGCTGACTCTGGACGCCCTCGCCGCCTTCGAAGCCGTCGACGACCGGTGGGGAATCGCGGCGGCCAGCGGTGACCGGGCGAGCCAGGCGCTGTCGAGAGGCGATGTCGCGGGAGCGTGGCGGTACGCCGATCGCTGTGCGGAACTGTTCGCCGAAATCGGCGACAAATGGGGTCAGCTGCAGGCGATTTTCGCGCGGGGCGCACTCAGTTCTCTTGCCGGGAACTATGCGCGCGCCGAGGAGGTCCACGTCGAAGGACTGCGGATCGCCGAGGAACTGGGCTTGTGGCCGGAAGCGTCGTACCAGCTGTCGTGGCTAGGCCGGGTTTCCCTGCTGCGCAAGGACTACGCCGCCGCCCGGGAACTGCATGACCGGGCTCGCGAGGTCGCCGCGGAGCACGGCTTCACGCCGGGGGAGATGTACGCGCTGACCGGGCTTGCTCTCGGCGCCCGGCGCGAGGGCGACCTCGATCTCGCCGAGCGGCATTTGCGGACGCTGCTCGAGTGGAACAAGCAGGTCGATTTCGAACCGGGCAACACGTTGATCCTCGCGGAACTCGGTTTCGCCGCGGAATTGCGCGGAGATCCGGACACCGCGCTGCGACGGCAGCAGGAAGGGTACGAAATCGCGCACCGGACGGGAGATCCGCGCGCGATCGCGTTGGCGCTGGAGGGTTTGGCGGGTGCGCACGCGCTGGCCGGTGCGCCTCGCGAAGCCGCGCGGTTGCTGGGCGCGGCTGCTGCTGCCCGTGCTGGGGTCGGGGCCCCGCTGCCTGCGGCGGAGCGCGGGGACGTCGACCGGATCACCGCCCGTGCGAGCGAGGTTCTCGGCGCGGCGGAGTTCGCGGCCGAGTTCCACGCGGGCGGTGCGCGAGGGTTCTCAGAAGACCGGCCGCTGGTTCCCGTACCCGGTCGCCTGCTCGAAAGCGTGCGCGGCCCGCAACAGCCCTAGTTCGCCCCGCACCGGCGCGATGATCTGGAGCCCCACCGGACGTCCGTCGCCGGTGAACCCCGCGGGCACCGACAGCGCCGGGCAGCCGGTCGCCGAGATCGAGTACGCCGAGCGCATCCACTCCAGATAGTCGTGCATCGGTTGCCCGGCAACGGTTTCCGGATACTCCCATTCGACCGGGAACGGCGGCACCTGGCTCACCGGCGCGAGCAGCAGGTCGTACTGCGTGAAGAACTCGCGCATCCCGGTGATGAGTTCCAGCTGCCGCGTTTGCGCGCGGGCGATGTCGGCGCCGGAAAGCGTTGCGCCGAAGGCGATGTTGTCGGCGAGCGTCTGCTTCATCTTGCCCGGATGCTCTTCGAGCAGACCGCTGAACCCGGCGTGGAAAAGCCAGCCGCGCAGGGTTCGGAACACTTCGTCGGCTGAGGCGAGATCCGGGCAGGCCGGTTCGACGCGGCAGCCGAGTTCGGCGAACACCTGCACCGCTGGTTCCAGCACGGCGCTGACGGCCGGGTCGACCGGCAGCCCGCCCAGATCGGGCGACCACGCCACGCGCAGCCCGGCGAGGTCGGCGTCGAGCGATCCGGCGAACGGCGCGGCGGGCTCGTCGAGCGAGATCGGGTTGCGCTCGTCGTGCCCGGCGATCACGGAGAGGAGCAGCGCGACGTCGGCGACCGTCCGGCCCATCGGCCCCTGCACGCACAGCGCCTCCCAGGGCAGCGTCGCGGGCCAGGTCGGCACGCGTCCTGGCGACGGACGCAGGCCGACGACGTTGCAGAACGAAGCCGGATTGCGCAGCGAACCACCCATGTCGCTGCCCTCGGCGAGCGGTTGCAGACCCGCGGCCAGCGCGGCCGCCGCTCCGCCGCTGC
Source organism: Amycolatopsis sp. FU40 (assembly GCF_021903635.1). Taxonomy (NCBI): domain Bacteria; kingdom Bacillati; phylum Actinomycetota; class Actinomycetes; order Pseudonocardiales; family Pseudonocardiaceae; genus Amycolatopsis; species Amycolatopsis sp. FU40. The sequence goes on along the minus strand of NZ_CP091381.1, from coordinate 4,442,052 downwards.
TGCCGCCCGCGGACAGCTCCCGCCGGTACGGGTTGCGCGTGGCCCCGAACACCGGGTTCATCGTGTGCGAACCGGCCCCGAACTCCGGCGCGTTCGTCTTGCCGAGCGTGATCGCGCCCGCGTTCCGGATCCGCTCGACGACGAGAGTGTCGCTGCCGGGGACGTGGTCGGCGAAAATGGGGGAGCCGTAGGTGGTGCGGACCCCGGCGACGTCGTGCGTGTCCTTGTGCGCCACCGGGATCCCGTGCAGCGGACCGGCCTCCTCGCCGCGCGCGAGCCGTTCGTCGGCGGCCGCGGCCTCGCTCAGCGCGCGCTCGGCGGTGAGCGTGACGATGGCGTTGATCTGGGGGTTGACCTGCTCGATCCGGTCGAGATGCGCCTGCAGCACCTCGCGGGCGGACAGTTCGCGGACGCGCAGCCGCCGGGCCAGTTCGCGGGCGGGCAAGTAGCAGATCTCCTCAGCGCTCACTGTCGTCCTTCCTGACCCCGATGTCCGTTCGCGACGTCAGCTTCGCGCGCGGTGCTGGGGTCAGACAAGACCTGCTCGACAAATGACGGAATCAGCCAGAGTATTGGCTGATGACCGCACGGTTGGACCCGCTCGACCGCCGGATCGCCGGCGCGCTGCAAGTCGACGGCCGCGCGTCCTGGCGGCGGATCGCGGAGGTGCTGGACGCGCCGGAGCGCACGGTGGCCCGTCGCGGGACGCACCTGCTGCGTACGGGCGTCGTGACGGTCGTCGCCGTTTCGCCGCACGGGGTGCCGCTGCTGGTGCGCGGCCGTTGCCGGGCCGGTCTCGGCCGTCCCGCGGGGACCGCGCTCGCGGGACGGCCGGAAACGAGCTTCTGCTACCTGATCACCGGACAGGGCGAACTGGTCGCCGAGGTCTTCTGCGACCGCAATCGGCTCCCGACTTTCATGTTCGACGAGATGGCGGCAATCCCCGGCTTGCACGATCTGACGGCCGATACCGTCACGCGCTACTACCGCACCATCCACGAATGGCAGCCCGGCCTGCTGAGCCCGGCCGAGACGGAGGCGATCTCGTCGCTGCCGCAGCCGACTCCGCAGCCCCGGCAGCCCGACGGCGTCGCCTTCAGCAGCGACGAACGCGCCATCGTGCGCGCGTTGCGCGAGGACGGCCGACGGACCCACGAGGAACTCGCCCGCGCCGCCGGGATCTCGGAATCGACCGTCCGTCGCCGGCTGGAAGCGTTGCGGCGGGAGGAAAAGGTGTTCATCCGGGCGGTGGTGGAACCGGCCGTGCTCGGGCTGCCGGTCGAGGCGCTGCTGTGGATCCGCTGCCGTCCGCACGACGTCGACGGCATCGGACGCGCGCTGCTGGGCTCGCCGTACGTGCGCTACGCGGCGGCGATGACGGGCGAGTACCAGCTGCTCGCTGACGTGACCTTGCCCGACATCGCCGCATTGCACGAGTTCGTCGGCAGTTCCGGCTGGTCCCGGCAGGCGGATTCGGTGCATACCGGGGTGGTCCTGAAGGCGTTGAAGCGCAGCAGCGTCCTCGCGCCCGAACTGCGCTCCTGACCGGCTAGCCGCGTTCCTCCAGTCCGTTCAGCACCGACGGCAACGCGCCGCGGTGCAGGACGCCGAGCCGTTGTGTCGCCCGGGTCAGCGCGACATACAGCTCGGCCGCGCCGCGCGGACCGTCCTCGAGAATCCGGTCCGGGTCCACGAGAAGCACGGCGTCGTACTCCAGCCCCTTCGTCTCCGCCGCCGCCACCGCGCCCGCCACGTCCGGCGGCCCGATCACGACGCTCGTCCCTTCCCGGCCCGCCTCGTCGCGGACGAAGTCCTCGACCGCGGCGGGCAATTCGTCGTCAGTGACCTTCCGCGACCACGGCCGGACCCCGCACGCGCGCACCGATTCCGGCGGCTCGGCCCCGGGCGCGAACTCGGCCAGCACCGCCGCCGCGACGGCCATGATTTCCGCCGGGGTGCGGTAGTTGACGGTGAGCGAACGGTAGGCCCAGCGGCCCGGGACGTACGGATCCAGCATCGTGCCCCAGTCGAGCGCACCCGCCGCCGACCGCCGCTGCGCCAGGTCGCCGACCACCGTGAACGACCGGCTCGGGCACCGCCGCATCAGCGCCCGCCAGTCCATTTCGGACAGTTCCTGGGCCTCGTCGACCACGACGTGGCGGTAGGTCCAGTCCCGGTCCGCCGCGGCGCGTTCGGCGAGGTCGCGGGTGTCGGACTCGACGAAGCGCTCGGCCAGGTCGGTGTCGTAGAGCAGGTGCTCGGCGGACAGGCCGATGTCCTCGTCCATCTCCTCGCGGTCGAGCCGCATGATGTCCAGCACGCCGGCCGCGTACTCGGCCTCCGCCTCGCGTTCGGCCGCGTCCTCCTTCTGTTTCGCCCGGTCCGGCGCCTTGCCGAGGAGGTCGATCAGCTCGTCCAGGAGCGGGACGTCCGACACCGTCCACGGCTCGCCCGGCTCGCGCAGCAGCGCCTCGTCGGCCCCGGCCGCGGCGAGCCGCGCGGGGGAGGAGTACAGCGTGGTCAGCAGGCTTTCCGGGGTCAGGATCGGCCAGAGGCGGTCGATCGCCTTGACGAACGCCGGGTCGGCGAGGAGCTCGTTGACGAGCGTGGACCGGAGGTCCTCCCATTCCTCCTTGTCGTCGCGTGTGAGCCACCCGCGCCCGATGCGGGCCATGGCGCGTTCGGTGAGCACATACGTGACGATCTCGACGAACACCGCCCGCGCCTCGTTGTGCGGCCGCCCGCTTTGGCGCGCCTCGTCACGGGCCCACTCGGCGGTCGCCGCGTCGATCCGGACGGTGGTGTCGCGCAGTTCGATCAGGATCGGCTCCTCGGGCAGCTCCTGCCGGTCCGCGACCGCCGCGTCGAGGACGTCGAGCATCCGCAGCGACCCCTTGAACAGCGCGATGTCCGGCTCGTCCTCGGCGTGCGCCCGCAGCCCCGGGAGCAGCCCGCCCGGGGTGGTGAACACCACGTCGGACTCGCCGAGCGACGGCAGCACGCGCCCGATGTGGTTCAGGAACGACGGATTCGGCCCGAGGACGAGCACGCCGTGGCGCTCCATCCGCTCGCGCTGCGTGTAGAGCAGATACGCGACGCGGTGGAGCGCCACGACGGTTTTCCCGGTTCCCGGCCCTCCCTCAATGACCAGGACGCCAGGATGGTCGAGCCGGATGATGCGGTCCTGCTCGGCCTGGATCGTCGCGACGATGTCCCGCATGCCCTCGCCGCGGGGCGCGTTGACCGCGGCGAGCAGGGCGTCGTTCTCCTCGCCGCTGCCCGGCCTGCCGAAGACCTCGTCGGTGAACGAGGCGACCTGCCGTCCGCGGGTGTGGAATTGCCGCCGTCGCCGCATGTTTTCGGGCGTGGCCGCGGTCGCGGTGTAAAACGCGCTCGACGCCGGCGCGCGCCAGTCGAGAAGCACGGGTTTGTAACCGTCGTCCTCGTCGAAAAGCCCGATCCGGCCGATGTAGGAATGGTCGCCTTCGAGCGTGTCGAGCCGCCCGAAACACAACCCGGAGTCGGCGACCGAAAGCCGCCGCGTTTCGCGCGTGAGCGCGCGCACCTCGACGTCGCGCTCGCCCGGAGCCTCGTCGTTTCGTTTGAGGGCAGCGGTGTAGCGCTCCTTGGCCCGCTTGCGCTCGCCGTCGAGCCGCCGGTACAGGCCGGCGACATAGTCCTGTTCGGACCGCAGTTCTTCTTCGTACCCCTGAGTTGACAAGTGCCCCTCGCTGCTGTTATTCTGAACTCAGATTCGGCGCGAACTTCTGATTGCCTGGTGAAGACGCGTCGATTTTTTATTGTCCACCTTCTGTCAAGGGGTGGGTGGACTGGTCTTTTTGTGCGGCGTTTCTGGCCTGTGGTTGCTGCGTGGGTCGGCGGGTTGCGTGGGTCGCAAGGCATGCTTGTCCCGAGCCGAGCCGAGCCGAGCCGAGCCGAGCCGAGCCGAGCCGAGCCGAGCCGAGCCGAGCCGAGCCGAGCCGAGCCGAGCCGAGCCGAGCCGAGCCGAGCCGAGCCGAGCCGAGCCGAGCCGAGCCGAGCCGAGCCGAGCCGAGCCGCGTCCGGCTACGCGGGCATGGATTCCGGCGTCGCGCGCCGACTCGTCAGCTCGGGCGAGTGGTGCGTCCCGATGCGCCGGGCCGGGTCCCGGTTCGGCGGCCTGGCGGCGGCGTGACGGACGTCCCGTCGGCGGCGCGACGTCCCCGCACGCCTTGAGTCCCGAACTCGCCCGCACCCATCTCGCACAACGGCCCCCGACGGCTGGATTTTCATGGTCGAGCAGCGATTCTGCGCCATCCCCCGGGGCTTGCGGCAAGCCCCGGGGTGCGCTATATCTTGAAAAGGGCGGAGGAAATCATTTGTTGCGGCGCGCGGAATCCCGCGCGGTTCACGCCTGCGCCGCCGGCGCCCAGTTCCGCACGACCGGTCGATACCCCTCCGGCTTGTCGCCCACCTTCGCGCCGGGGTTGATCAGCCACGACTGGTAGCCCGGCGTGAACATCCGGTACGGCCCGGCAGGCGGCACCTCGCTCGCGCGGTCCAGGGCGCCGCGCAGGTCGGCGGGCAGGGCGAAGTCGAGCGCGTGCATCGTCGCGTCCAGTTGCTCCGCGCTGCTCGCCCCGACGATCGCCGACGCGATGCCGGGCTGCGTCGCCACCCAGTTGATCGCGACCTGCGCCATCGTCACGTTCAGCTCGTCCGCGACCGTCTCGAGCGTCTTCAGCAGCTCCCACTGCTGCGCGGTCCAGGCCCCGGACCCGGTGGCGCCCTCGCCGGTCAACCGGCCCTCGCCGCTCAGGCCGTTCGACGAACTGCGGTATTTGCCGCTCAGGAACCCGCTGCCGAGCGGGCTCCACGCGGTGATTCCCAGGCCCAGCTCCAGGCCCGCCGGGACATGCTCCGTTTCGATCGTCCGCTCGATCAGCGAATACGGCAGCTGCAGACTGATCATCGGCGGCAGCGAATGCGCGTCGGCGAGAGTCTGCGCGCGGCTCGCGTACCAGGCAGGCACGTCCGAAAGCCCGGCGTACCGGATCTTCCCCGCTCGCACCAGGTCGTCGAACGTGCGCAGCACCTCCTCGACCGGCGTGATCCGATCCCACGTGTGCAGCAGGAACAGGTCGAGATAGTCGGTGCCCAGCCGGCGCAGCGACGCCTCCACCGACCGGATCATGTGCTTGCGCCCGTTGCCGCCCGCGTTGGGATCTCCCGGCTCGACGCTGTTGGTGAACTTCGACGTCAGCACGAGCCGGTCCCGGTTGCCCGCCTCGGCGATGAACTTGCCGAGCAGCCGCTCGCTCTCGCCTGCGGTGTAGAAATCCGCAGTGTCGACGAAGTTGCCGCCTTCCTCGACGTACTTGCGGAAGATCGGCCGCGCCTCCTCCTCGGACTTCCCGTAGGCGGCGTGGAACCCGTCGACGCCGAAGTTCATCGTGCCGAGCGCGAGCCTGCTCACCCGCAATCCGGACCGGCCGAGCAGGTAATACTGGTCAAGAGACATCGGGGTCCTCGCTCCGTTCCCGAAAACACGCGCGGGCCGTGCCCGCCTGGCCCGGCCAGGGTGCCTCCGGAAAAATGGACCAGCAAGTCCAAAATCCTGGGCCTCGCCGCGCAGCGAAGAACCGCGCCGGTCGCGTTCGCAGTGGATGTCCGTGAGGAAACCCTCCGGGGGAATCAGAGTCCCTCAGGATTCCCCTCACGGACGCCGGAGAGGCCGGTGTCCCGCGGCGCCGCGACCACGGCTGCTGAGCGAACCCCCGCGGGACGTAGGCTGCCAGACATGCCGTCGAACATGATCAGTCTCCGCGGTGTGCGCACTCACAACCTGGCCGACGTGGACGTGGACATCCCGAAGCACCAGCTGGTCGCGGTCACCGGCGTTTCCGGGTCCGGCAAGTCGTCGCTCGCGTTCGCGACGCTGGCGGCCGAGTCGCGGCGGCAGTTGTACTCGACGATGCCCGCGTTCGTCCGGACCAAACTCCCGCACGATCCGGCTCCGGAAGCCAGTTCGCTCAGCGGGCTCACGACCGTCGTCGTGGTGGATCAGCGGCCGCTCGGGACGAATTCGCGGTCGACGGTCGGCACCGCCACCGAGGTGTGGACGATGTTGCGGATGTTGTTCTCCCGCTTGGGCGAACCGTCCGCGGGATACTCGCCCGCCTACTCGTTCAACGATCCCTCCGGCATGTGCCCGGCGTGCGCGGGGCTCGGCACGGTCACCGACATCGACGGCGAGCGGATGATCGACCGCAGCCGTTCGCTCAACGACGGCGCGATGGTCTTCCCCAGTTTCGCGGTCGGCAGCTGGATCTGGAAGCGCTATGTCTACTCGGGATTCTTCGACAACGATCTGCCGTTGCGGGAATGGCCTGAAGACCTGGTGCAGTTCCTGCTGCACGGGCCGACGCAGAAGCCGCCGAATCCGTTGCCTCGCTTCCCGGCCAGCGCGAAGTACCAGTCGATGGTGCCGCGCATCCGGCGGCTGCTCGTGGAACGCGAGGCCAAGATGGGACCGGCGGTGCGGGCGGCGCTCGCCGACGTGACCCGGCAGCGGCCGTGCCCGGAGTGCGGCGGCAGCAGGCTCGCGCCGGCCGCGCGGGAGAGCCGGATCAACGGGGTGTCCATTGTGGACCTCGGATACCGCGACGCGGCGGGGCTGCTGGAATTCTGCGCCGGACTGGACCACGAGTGGGCGCGACCGCTGGTGGCGGCGCTGCGGTTGCGGCTGGAGTCGATGATCACGCTCGGCCTCGGGCATCTGCACTGCTACCGCGCGACGCCGACGCTGTCCGGCGGCGAGTCCCAGCGGCTGAAGCTGGTGCGGCACTTGGGCTCGAGCCTCACCGACCTCACCTACGTCCTGGACGAACCGACCGACGGGCTGCATCCGGCCGACGTCGCGTCCCTGGTCGACGTCCTGCGGCGGCTGCGCGACCACGGCAACACGGTGCTGGTGGTGGACCACCACGAAGCGGTGATGGTGGCGGCGGACCATGTCATCGACCTCGGTCCGGGAGCGGGCGAAGCGGGCGGACGCGTGGTGTTCCACGGTCCGCCGGCGAAGCTGCGGAAGGCGGACACGACGACCGCGCGGGCGTTGCGCACCGGCGTCCGGCTCAAGGACACGCTGCGCGAACCCACCGGCTGGCTGCCGTTGCGCGGACTGGACCGGCACACGCTGCGCGACATCGACGTCGACGTGCCGACCGGCGTGCTCACGGTGATCACCGGGGTGGCAGGGTCGGGGAAGTCGACGCTGGCGGGCGAACTCGCCGGGCGGCATCCGCGGTTCACGGTCGTCGACCAGAGCCAGATCGTCGCGACGACCCGGTCGACGGTCGGCACCTGGCTCGGGCTCGCCGATCCGGTCCAGCGCGCGTTCGCCGAGGTGAGCGGCGAGTCGCCGAAGCTGTTCAACCCGCGGTCGCAGGGCGGGTGCCCGGCCTGCCGCGGCACCGGCGTGCGACGCACCGACCTGGCGTTCCTCGAGGACGTCGACACGCCGTGCGAGGAGTGCGACGCGACCGGATTCCGCGCCGAGGCACTGGAACCCCGGCTCGAAGGACGGACGGTGCTCGAAGTGCTGGGCACGCCGGTGTCGGCGCTGTCCCGGTACGTGCCGCATCCGGACGTGGTCCGGCTGGCCGCGCTGCTCGGCGAACTGGGCCTCGGGCACCTCGCGAGCGGCCGCACGCTCGACACGCTCTCCGGCGGCGAGCGGCAGCGGCTGAAACTCGCCCGCCAGCTCGACTCGACCGGCGACGACCTGCTCGTCGACGAACCCACCGCCGGCCTGCACCCCAGCGACACCACGCGGATGGTGGCGCTGCTGGACCGGCTCGTCGACGAGGGCCGGACGCTCGTCGTGGTCGAGCATTCGCTGCACGTCGTCGCCGCGGCGGACTGGGTGCTCGACCTCGGTCCCGGCGCGGGCGAGAACGGCGGCCAGGTGCTCTACACCGGCACGCCGAAGGGACTCGCCGAGCACGACGGCGCGACGGGACGCTACTTCCGGGCCGCGCTCGGCGGCTAGACCCGCCCGGTTCCCCTCACGACCCGCAGCCAGGGAACCGGCGCGCCCCGGTGCCGCTCTGCCCGAGAACGTCGTCCGGATTCGAGTACGGGCAGGATTTCAGCGACAGGCAGCCGCAGCCGATGCAGTCGGAGAACCGGTCGCGCAGCGCGGTCAGCTCCTCGATCCGCGCGGTGAGGCGGTCGTGCCAGCGGCGGGAGATGCGCACCCAGTCGCGTTTGGTGGGGATGCGCTGGTCCGGCAGTTCGGCGAGCGCGTCCTTGATCTCCTCCAGCGACACCCCGACGCGCTGGGCGGTCCGGATGAAGGCGATCATGCGCAGCGTGTCGCGCCGGTACTCGCGCCGGTTGCCGCTCGTGCGCCTGCTCGCGATGAGCCCGCGGCTCTCATAATAGTGCAGCGTCGGGACGCTCACGCCGGCGCGTTCGGCGATCTGTCCCGGCTTCAGCCAGACGACCTCGCGCGTGATCTGGGGCATGGCAGCTCTTTCCGTGCTTGACATCAAGTCCGCTTGATGAAGTCCACTGTAAGCACCGCCCGGCAGAAGGCGGCGAGTGCGCGCGAAGGGGATTTTGTGACGACTGCGACCCTGCGAGTATGGGCCGACGTGTTGTGTCCGTGGTGCTGGATGGGACACCGCCGCCTCGCGCAAGCGATTGCGGAGTCCGGGGTTCCGGCCCGGATCGAGCACCGGAGTTTTCTTCTCGGCCCGGACGGACCCGGTCCGGGGCGGCGGCGGATCGCGGAGACCGCGGCCGTCGAATGGGGGATGAGCCCGGCGGAATGGGGGAGCCGCCGGGACCGGATCGAGCGGGCGGGACGTGCCGACGGGCTGGCCATCCGCATGGACACCGCGTGGGCGCTCGATTCCCGGCCCGCGCACCGCGTGCTGAAGCTGGCCGCGGCGCGGGGACTGGACGAAACCGCGGCGTGGGAGGCGATGTTCGCCGCGCACCTGCGCGACAACCTCGACCTGGCGGACTGGGGTGTGCTGGCGGAGGTGGAAACCGGATTGGAGCGCGACGAGGTGCTCGCGCTCGGCGACAACGAGGAGTACGTGGCGGAAGTGCTGGCAGATCACGAAGAAGGACAGGCGCGCGGGATCAGTTCCGTGCCGACTGTCGTGCATGGCGACCGCCTTCTCGCCGGGGCGCGCAACGTCGACGAACTGGCGGAATTCGTCCGGGCGGCAGCGAAGGCGGTGGCGTGATGTCCGAGATTCCGACGGTGATGCGCGCCGCCGCGATTGACGAGTTCGGGCCTGCGGAACTGCTGACCGTCCACCAGGTACCGACGCCGCTCGCGGAGCCGGGGCAGGTGCTGGTGCGCGTCGAGGCCGCTGGCGTTCAGCCGACCGACGTCGCGATCCGGGACGGCTGGACACCGCCGGGCGCGACCGTCGCGTTCCCGCAGATCCTGGGCAACGAGTTCGCCGGCACGATCGTCCAGGTCGGCGCGGGGGTGACCGAATTCGAGACAGGACAACAGGTTTCCGGGTTCCGGGTGCTCGGCTGCTACGCCGAGTACGTCACCGCGCCGGTCGGCCAGGTGGTCGTCAAACCGGAGAAGGTCGATTGGCTGACGGCGGGTGCGTTGTCCGCTTCCGGGCAGACTGCGCACACCGCGTTGGAACGGCTCGGTGCCCGGTCCGGCGAGACGATCCTGATTCACGGAGCGGCTGGCGGCGTCGGCTCGATGGCAGTCCAGCTGGCACGCCACCGCGGTCTGCGCGTGATCGGGACGGGCAGCGCGGGAAACCAGGAATATCTCCGCACGCTAGGCGCCATCCCAGTGGTTTACGGCGAAGGAGAACTCGGCCGCCTCCGCGAAGCCGCCCCGAAGGGGATCGACCTTGCTCTCGACACCGCCGGGCACGGGAATCTTCGCACTGCGGCGGCGATAGTGGCTGACCGCGGCCGGATCGGGTCCATTGTGGAGCCGCCGCTGGCCGCGGAACTCGGCGGGCAGTGGATCACCAGCGACCGGTCCGCCCAGCGGCTGCGCGAACTGCTCGATCTGTGCGCGCGGGGAGAACTGCGGGTGGCGGTCCGGGCGGAGTACCCGCTCGACGACGCCGCGAGCGCCCATCGCGACGTCGCCGCCGGACACGGTCGCGGCAAGGTAGTGCTGCGGATCGGCTGACGTAATTCGGTGGACGCGGGTCGTCGCGTGCCGTTATGGTTCGCCCGACCGTGACTCGACGCCAGGAGGTGAGACCCATGAACGCTGTTTCGATGTGGGTGCTCCCCGTGTCGTCACGGTCGGGCGACTGACGTAGGGGTTGCCAGGAGCGCCTTGAGCAAAGGCACTCCGAAAGGTGACCACCATGGACACTGTGCGTTTCACCGCGGGCGAACCCGCGGTGAGCATCACCCGGGTCGAACCCCGGCTCTGGCAGGCGCTGGACGACGGCCGGCTGGCCGGTCGCGCCGAAGCCACCACCCGGCCCGACGGACGGGTCTTCCTCAGCGTCGACGCCTGGCATCGCTCGGTCTTCGACCAGCTGGCCCGCGAGATGCTGGCCGCACTGCCGGACCCGCTCCACACCGTGGTCGACGAAACCGACCGCGAGCTGCTGGACGGCTGGCAACGGGCCGGTCTGACGGTCCGGCGGCGCGAGTGGGAGTACGTCGTGCCCACGGATCCGCGGGTCACCGGGCCGGTCGTGCTGCCGCCGGGCGTCACGGCCGTGCCCGCCGGATCCGCGGCTGAGGCTCCGTTGCGCGAGCTGGACCGCGTCGTCCGCGCCGAGGTCGAGGCGAGCGTGGGCTGGTCGGAGATGCCGGCCGAGGTGCTGCCTCGGCCGGCTGGCGACACCGTCGTAGACCCGGCGAAGTACGCCGTGGCTGTCGAGGACGGCGAGTACGTCGGTCTGCTCCGGGTGGTTCAGGTGACGCGCCTGCCCCGGATCGGGCTCATCGCCGTCCGCGCGGATCGGCGCCGCCGCGGCATCGCGCGCGGACTGTTGCTGCACACGCTCGGCGTCCTGCATCGAGCGGGAATCCCGAAGGCGTCAGCCGAAGTGAACGAGGCCAACGACGCCGCGACGGCGCTGTTCGAGGGCATCGGCGCGCGGCGGGCGAACAGCACGGTGGAGTTGATGCGCCATGGCCGGTAAGGGCGGGATCGAAGTCGAGGGAACCGTGGTCGAGTGCCTGCGCGACGCCCGGTTCACCGTCGAGCTGGCGAACGGGCACCACGTGCTGGCCCACATCAGCGGCAAGATCAGGAAGAACTTCATCAAGATCGTCCCGTTCGACCGGGTTCTGGTGGAGCTGAGCCCGTACGACCTCGACCGGGGCCGGATCCTGTTCCGGTACCGGAACTAGCCCGGCCCGTCCTTGCGGTCCCCGCCGGGACCGCAAGGACGGTCAGCTCGTTTTCGCGGCGGCGAGCTCGGTCAGCGCGGCGCATTTGCGGCCGAAGTTCGCCACGATGTCGGCGCCGATGATCCGCACCATGACCGCGCGCAACGGGGTGTCGAGGACGATGCGCTGGGTCAGCTCGGCCCCGCCGGGGACGGCCGCGACGCTCAGCCGGAGGTCCATCGTTCCGAGCGGAACGGGCTGGCGGAGGGTGAACTCGTGGCCGGGCCGCCAGCTCGTGAAGGTGAAGTCCTTCGCGATTTTCGCGTGCACGCCGCCGCGGAATCCGCCGCTGGGGTAAAGGAATCCGGTCGAACCCGTCGCGACCGGCCCGTGCAGCGCGACGCGCGCGACGTCCGGGTCCCAGCGCGGCCAGTTCTCGACGTCGGCGAGGACGTCCCAGAGCGCGGCCGGGTCGACGGCGAGGGTGCGGGTGGAGGTTCTGTCCCAGGTCATGCCCCCGAAGATATACGGAACTGCCAGTCTCGTAAACTGTGCTCCATGACGCACAACCGGCGCGGACGGCCGCGGGAGCAGGGAATCGACGCGGCGGTGCGGACCGCGGTCAACGAACTGCTGGAGGAGGTCGGCTACCAGCGGTGCACGGTCGACGCGATCGCCGCGCGCGCCGGGGTCGGCAAGGCGGCGCTCTACCGGCGCTGGAAGTCGAAAGGGGAACTCGTCTTCGCCGCGGTCGTGCACGACGACGCCATCGCGGCACCCCCCGACACCGGCACCCTGCGCGGCGACGTGGCGGGCGTCCTCGCCGACATTCAGTCCGCTTTGGAGGGTCCGCAAGTGCGCAACGCCTTGCCCGGCCTGCTCGCCGACCTCCGCGTCGAAGACGCGCCCGCCGCCCGGCTAGGCGAGTTGTTCCTGGTGCGAGAACGGGCTTACCTGACAGAAGTGCTCGACCGCGCGATCGCCCGCGGCGAACTGGCCCGGCGCCCCGAAGTGCCCGTGGTGCACGCGATGCTGCTCGGCTCGGTCTTCGCCTGGCTGCACCTTCTGCGCGAAGCAGTGCCACCCGGCGGCCTCGCCGACGCCCTCGCGCCCGGCTTGTACGGCGCCATTGCCGAGCTGGGCAGGTAATTTCCCCCGCGCCCGCAACGGATCCCGCGTTTCACCGCCGCGGCCGGGGCGACGGCTTACGCCGGGATAACTCGTCCGCGATTATCGCCTCCATGCGGGAGTTCGTACTGCGAAGCACGCGGTATCCGCGGTATGCCACCACGATTACCGCAATCCCGACGACCGCGGCGATCGACAGAACCGGCCCGTGCGAGACCAGCGTGTTGCGATAGTCGCGGGCGAGGTAGCCCAGCCCGAGCCCGGCGGCGAGAGCGTCGAGAAGCGCGAGCGGAACCCGTCCGGGGATGGGCATAGCGGTCTCCTCTCGGGACCCCGACCTCAGCAATCTAGGCGACCCGAGGCCTCCGCGAGCCGTCTCGACCCGATCGGCCTACGCTCCCCGGCCTGTGCGGAGCCTGTGCTAAGTTGACGTGAACTGGGGGGATCGACCTGCGGAAGCGAACCCAGGGGCCGGTAGCTCAGTTGGTTAGAGCAGGGGACTCATAATCCCTTGGCCGTCGGTTCGAGCCCGACCCGGCCCACTCTGCCCCTCTTTGTATAGGGTCTGACCTGCGAAAACAGCCTCGAAACGATCTTGAGCCGAGGTGTCGCGGAGGCGCTGGAGACGAGTGCAGCGCTGGTACAGCAAGGGATTGTTCGAGCAGGCCTGTTTTCCTGACCGCCGTTGAGGCACGGCTGGGGGGTACTGGGGCCCGATGGCATCAGGGGACTGGTCTCGGGTTGGGGACCGCGCCTGAGGGTCAGCGACCGCGCCGGCTCGCCGATCGACGCTTGCCTCGACACCGTGGCTATGCTGGTCGACTACCTCGACGACGAAGACATGTCGATGCTGGCTTTTGAAATTAGCCGCCGGGAGCTGGAACTGTACTTCGCGCACCAATAAGTCGCTGTCGCACAGTTGCATCGCGAAGAAGTATCCGAACCTGCAGCAGTTCTGGCGCTGGCTCGGCGACGTGGAAGAGGTTGTCGAGTTGTCTCCGTTCTGCAAAATCGAGGTGCCGCATTTTCCGGGCAAGCCGCCGACGGCCTTGCGGGAAAATGAGCTGAAGGTACTGCTCGCCGCTGCGAAAAGAAAAGAATTCACCGAGCTGCGGGGCAGAGCGGATATTCTGGTGCCGATTGACTGCGGAGTCCGGACCGGCAAGCTGCCGTTGTTGAGCGTGGCGAACCCTGTGGAGCGGGATTGACGCCCTTGTAGGGAAAGGTTTGGTGCCAGACCGCGGCTCCGGTTCCCGACGGTCCGCCGATGCGCGACCTCTGTGGATCTGCCTGATTCACGACACTCATGATCGAGAGGACGCGCCTGCCGCGGCACGGCGTGCGGCGCGAGCTGGACCGCACGGTCGGCGCGATATCGGTCCGGCACGAGGTCTTCGTGACTTTCACCGGCCCGAAACACCCTCCTGCGGCACCCGGCAGCAGCCGTCGGCGGTGGTGTCGACGGGCGCGCCGTTGTTCTGCATCGGGCTCTCGACGGCCTCGCGGAGTCGTTGCGCGCGCTCGGTGTGCGACGCGTCAGCTGGGGTCCGCTGCGAGTCCCGGGGAACGGACAAGGGAGAGCATGCATGGCAGGGCCGGTTTCATCTGATGCTGGATGTCGGTCTTGCTCGGCACCGGCACTGATCGGGCGTACCGAGTGTCGGTGATCGCCGACATCGAGAGCGGCCGGGCGTAGTATCAACCGTCGCTTATATAAGCCAGACCTGGTATGTTTCTGGTTCGTGAACGCGTTCGACATCCTCGGCGACCCGGTCCGCCGGCGCATTCTGGAGTTGCTCGCCGGCGGTGAGCGGACGTCGGGGGCGATCACGGACGTGATCCGGGCTGAGTTCGCCTTGTCCCAGCCTGCTGTCTCCCAGCATCTGCGCGTTCTGCGGGAGAGCGGGTTCGCGTCGGTCCGTGCGGAGGGGGCTCGCCGGTTCTACGCCGTCGACCCCTCGCCGCTGAAGGAGATCGACGTGTGGTTGGGCCGGTTTCGCGGATTCTGGGAGCAGCGGCTCGATGCTCTGGGAACCGAGCTGGCCCGCGGCAGGCGCGCATCCCGGACCTCCGGCGCTCGCGAGAGCGATCCATCAGCGGAAGGAACGTGACATGAAGGACGTGCTGGACGAACTGGCCGCTGCGCGCCGCTCGATGGGCGCGACGACGCTGCCCGCCGGAGAGGCTTACACGGTCGAGTTGCGGCGTCGCTACGACGCGCCGGTCGAGGACGTGTGGAACGCCGTCACCGACCCTCAGCGGCTGGCCCGCTGGTTGAAGCCGGTCACCGGGGACCTGCGGCTGGGCGGGTCGTTCGAGCTGGAGGGCGGCGAGCACGGCGAGATCCTCCGGTGCGAACCGCCGGGTCTGCTGCGGGTGTCCTGGCTCTTCGGGCCCGACGCCGACGAGTGGCCGGGCACGAGCGAGGTCGAGGTGCGGCTGTCCCCGGGTCCTGCCGGGGATACCGAGTTCGAGCTGGTCCATGCGGCGGCCGTCGGGGAGCCCATGTTCCCGACCTACGGGCCCGGTGCCGGCGGGGTGGGCTGGGACCTGCATCTCCTTGCTCTGGCCCGGTTCCTGGCCGACGGCCCGGTCCTCGATGACGAGGAGTTCCGGACCTCGCCCGAGGGGCGCGAGTTCGTGCGGCGCAGCGCTGTGGCCTGGGGCGAAGCTCACTTGGCCGCAGGTGGCGATCCGCAGCACACAGCGTCGGCGGTCGAGGCCACCACCGCGTTCTACGCCGGCGAGGCGAGCGCTTGATGAAGTACACCACGTCGATCGAGATCGCCCTGCCGCGGGAGAAAGTGCTCCGGCTGATCGCCGACCCCGCGCACCTGCCGAAGTGGTTGCGGGGCCTGGTGCTGCACGAGCCGGTCACAGGGGCGCACGGCCGCGTCGGCACCACCTCGCGTGTCGTGTTCCAGACGGGCAAGCACAGGATGGAAGCCACCGAGACCATCACGCGCCTGGAACCTGAAAGCCTGCAGGCCGTCCCCAGTTCGGTCGTCGTGCACTACGACCGCGAAATCGTCGGCGCGGGCATGCGGCAGGCACAGCGCGACCGGCTCGTCGACGCCGGTCCGGGCACCACGCTGTGGGAGAGCGAGAGCGAGTTCCGGTTCGACGGATTGCTGATGCGGCTGGCGGGGCTTGCGATGCCCGGCTCCTTCCGCAAGCAGTCGCGGCAGCACATGGAGGACTTCAAGGCGTTCGCCGAGCACGGGACGGACGTCCGCCAAACGACGGACTGATCTGCTGTCGAGGTGAGTCCGAGCATCACGGTTAGCGATGCACCCACCCAACGCGTCGACCTGTACGCCGCGATCCGGCCCGACGACAAGGCTGGATTGTCCAGGCGCGCTCTGCGGCGTTGGAGTCAGCGCGGTCCAGAAAGCCGAAGCCGCCACCGAAGCGAGGATCCTGGCTTGACCGCTGCCGGGGTCGTGTCACACGGGATGGTGCGCGACTACGCTGTCACCCGACGGCGTGAGATCGCATCGGCGTCGGGCGGACGCCATACTGTGCTGGCTCGGGCTGAAACCCGGGTGCGCGCGACGCGATCGTGTCGTGGTCGGAGTGGACCTGGTCCGGCAGCCCGGCGGCGTGAGCTTCAGCTTGGTCGGCTTGCGGCACACTCGACCAATCCGTCAGCTACCGACCCGCTGATACCCCCGTCGCGCTGCAAGAGCTCCGCGGCCTGCGGACACGGCTCACCGCCCATCGCCGCCCCGCCGTCACCGTGCTCTGAGACCAGGCCTGCCGGACGGAATCGGTGGGTTTCCCGTACAGCGCGGCCACACCGACCCGAGCCTTCGGCAGCGCAGCAGGCCGGTGGGTTCTCGACTGCGACGCTGAATGCGGCGTTCAGCTGTGCTATCGCTGCGGTCCTGGGAACACGGTGCCGAGACCGCTCTGCTGCTCGCCGCTGCCGAGTATCTGGTCGAAGGCCGCCACCAGGAACCCGATCCGGCCCCGGACCGGGTTCTCCGGCAGGCCGGCGACGCTCTTCGGGGCGAGATCCGCGGAGATGAATTGTGCGGACGGCTTGGTGGTGCGGAATTCTCCGCGGTTCTCCCGGACGCGCAATCGATGCAATTATCGCTTCGTCTCAGGCGCAATGCAAAGGCCGCTATGCGGTGGAAACGGATTGCTCGGCCAGGAGCGAACGAGAACGACAGCAGAGAACAGATGGGCTGTTCAGAGGCGATTCCTAGGGTAGCTGGTCCGGTTGGATCTGGCGAGTTTGTGATTCGGACTAGGGGCTTGACCCGTTCGGACTTGGCGGCCGGAACAGGTCGGGGAAGGTCGCTTCTCGTCTGTAATGCCCTCGTCGAGGGCGGCACAGATGAACATCTCTTCCGTCGACAACAACTGATCACGAATATCCCGTAGCCTGGTTCTGTTGCTTCACGTCGGAAAGCGAATCCGGTCCCCGGCGAATGCGTGTGCGGCCGGCTGGCGAGCCCGCAGGCTGACGTCCCGGGACCGGCCAACTCGGAAGAGCCGGAGGAAGGCTCTCGGATGGAGAGCAACGGAATTGTCTTCGTCACGAGGAGAGGCGGCATCGTGATCAGACGGGGTTTTCGGAGCGTGGCAGCTGCCGGTGGGTTCTCGTTATTCCTGGCACTGGGCTTGTCCGGGGCGAGCGTGGGCGCTCTGTCCCCGCGCGAGCACGCATCGGCGGCAGAATACGCGCGGACACAGAGTTCGCGGAGCGCCGGGCCGGACAGCGACATGCGCGCGGAGCTGGAAGCCGCTGCGGCTGCTGCGAAAACGGCTGGTGCGGCCACGCAACCGATGCGTGATGCGTTGGCCGCGTCGATCGCGGCGGGGGCGCACGAGCGCAGGCCCGCGCCGGCGGCGACGGCTCCAGACGAGGAATGGCGGCAATGGCTTGACAAGGACTATCCGATCAACGGGTGGCGTGCGGAGGAGGCGGCGCGGTATTGGACACCTGCTCGTCTGGCAAAGGCCGCGCCCGTCAGGTCCGCCCACGGGGCGGAGGGAACGTCCGCACCCGGGGATCGGATCTCTGCCGGCAGCGAACAGTTCGACGGCTACCCGGTGGTGGGACAGATCGTCGCGACTGTTCAAGGCGACCGGTTCTGCTCGGCGAGCGTGGTGTCCAGTCCGGGCAAGAATCTGCTGGTGACCGCGGCGCACTGCCTGACCGGGGAAACGCACAAGGCCTTGGCGTTCATTCCGCAGTCACGCGCCGGCCAGCAGCCGTTCGGCCTGTTCGCGGTCAAACCAGGGCGCATCTGGTTCGACCAGCGATACTTGAACCTCGGCAACGAGAAGGCCGCGCGCTGGGATGTTGCGTTCCTGGAGCTCGAGTCGCAAGGCGGCCGCAACGTCGAGGACGTGGTCGGCGGTCTGCGGATGAGCACCGACGCGGGCTTCGACCATCCCGCCGTGCATCTGGTCGGCTACCCAGGCGACAAGCCCCGGCCGTCGCGGTGCACGTCGGCCACGACGAAGTTCAGCTCGCCGGGACCGTGGCCCGGAGACTTCCTGAAGATCTCGTGCGACGGCTTCAGCCCCGGCACGAGCGGCGGCCCGTTCATCAACAACTTCAACGGCAGCACCGGTGATGTCATCGGTGTGATCGGCGGCTTTCACGACGGCGGACCCAATGACAACGAGTCCTACAGCTCGTACTTCGGCGCGGACGCGAGGACGCTGTACGACACTGCGGTGAATGGTTCCGCTCCCAGCCCGCCGACGGGCGGACTGCCGCCGTCCTGGATGTGGCGGCAGCATGAACGCGGCATCGCGCCGGGGAATTTCGCGGCGGGAAGCAAGATCGACAGCAAGTTCAGCGACCTGGTCGTGCGATGGGAGGACGGTGAAGTCAGTCTCCACCACGCCGCGGGCGACGCCCGATTCGACACCGAGTACACCCTTGCCGCACCCAATGACCTCTGGAAAAACGCCACGAGCATCGCTGCGGGCAAGTTCGCCGGCCGAACCACCGACGATCTGCTCGTACGCTGGGCGGACGGCGAACTGACGCTCTACCCGGGGGTGGACCAGTCCGGTTTCCACGGCGAAATCCAGCTCATGCCGCCGAATGACCTATGGAAAAATGCTGTGTCGATCGTCGGCGGAAGGTTCAGCGTCGCTGACACCCGGCGCAACGACTTGATCGTTCGGTGGGTCGACGGCGAGCTGACCCTTTATCCCGATCTCGACCAGACCGGCTTCCACGGGGAAAAGCAGCTGGCCGCGCCGAACGAACTCTGGAAGAACACGCGCGCGATCACCAGCGGCGACTTCACCGGCAATGACGCCTGGGATCTCATGGTCCGCTGGGTGGACGGCGAGGTCACCGTCTGCCCCGACATCGACGACGCCGGCTTTCACGGCGAGCACCGCGTCCAGCCGCCGAACACCTTGTGGACCAACGCGATCACCCTCGCCGCGGGGAACTACGACGGCAACGGCCATCCTGACGACCTGCTGGTCCGCTGGATCGACGGGGAGGTCAACATGTACGTCGACTCTGGCACGCAACTCGGCAGGGAAAGGATTCTCGTCGTCCCGAAGTAGCCGAGGAGGCGAACATCGCCCCTCGGCAACAGCAGGTGCGGCTCTGTTTTCTAACCCTGGATTCTGGAGGCGGCGGTCTGAGCTACCCGCTTGGCCAACGCGCAGTTCTCTGCCTCGTCCGGCGCACTGGAAACGGGTGTCGCGTCCACGCTCAGGTGGCTTCGCGCGTGCAGAGCCAGCAGGACTGCGCAACTCATCGGTGTTCCCCGGAACGTGATCACCTTGGCGTCGCGCCCGTGGATCTGTTCCTGGCTCACTTCCGCATCGGTCGAGAACGTGGTGTTCTGCGGCATGTCGGCGTCGTGGAAGCTGAAGTCCAGTTCAGTGCCGTCGACATTCCACCTGCATCGGGCGCGGCGGGTGCCGCCCATCTTGTAGGGCCGGTCCCAGGCTTGGCTGGGACCGGTCAGGCCGAGGGCTTGCTTGTCCGGGTCGGTCAGCAGTGCGCAGAGAGCCGCGCCGGTGAAGTTCTGCGCGGACGGTGGCATCGGCACACTGCTGGGTGGAGGCGCCGCGCTCGAACTGGCGCTGTTTTCCGGGGAACCGCATGCTGCGAGAGACGCCAGAGCGGCCGCGGGGAGGAACCGCAACGGTCGCGTTCTGTTCATTTTTCCCGCCTTCGACGGTGAATACCTGAAACCGGCAATCCGGATGTCGTGCTCGGCGACCATTCAACCACGCAGCCAAATTGACCTCCACACTGCTGCGGTTGCCGACTATTTCCGCACTGAACGTGCTGGCCGCCCAAGGGATTCCGCCGTGAGCCGGCGGCGGCGCTCGCGAAACACAAGATCATCCAGGTAGCGCGTGATGGTTGAGTCGCTTGTCGTCACTGGCGGCGTGCCTTGCGGCAGTGGCCGGGTCTCGCGTACTGGCGCGACCCGGCACCTCGTTCGAAGACGCCGTGGAGAACTTGGCCTCGACCCTGACCGTCTTCAGCATCCCCGGTTCCGCCGCAGAAGTGGCCGCCCATCTCGTCGCCGGGCACCTTGACCTGGGCCTGATCCACCGACGAACGCATCGACTACCGCGTCGTCGCCGCGTATCGAAGCGGCATCGCGATGCGAAGCGACGACCCCCAGGCCGCGAAAGACCTCGTCGCCATCGACGATCTGCGTGACCGGGAGGTCGCCGTGGACTTCGCCGCCGCCAATCCGGTCGGTGATCCGCAGGCGCCGTGTTTTCGGCCGTGCCGGGCAACTGACCGGTTTCTCTGAGTCCGCGTACGTCGCTAGCACGTTACTGAACGAGACGCGGCCGAAGCTAGGCTCCTTGGGACAGCTGTGCGCTGTCCGCGTGCATGACGAGTGCCTGCAGTTGCACCGAGTGCTTTCGCCGCAGTGTTGTGCGCCAGTACCGAAGACCACACAGAATACTGTAACCCTCGCCGTCGAGGATCTCCGGTCCGTGAACTGGCCGAACGCGCTCGATACGGCTGGCTATTGGGCGTGAAAGAGCCGGCACTGTCTCGATTCCATTGGTTCGGAACTCTTTGCGGTTAGTCCAGTAGATCGCCGCGAACGCATCCGTCCAGAAGCTGCTGTGTGCCGGTCGACTCATGCCGGGCGCCCGCTGAGGCGTGTTTTCCAGCAGGGAGGCGCGCCTGGCGACGACGACGGGAAGATTGTTTCGGCCTTCGGCTTGCGAGGCACGAAGCCAGCCGGCGCTCGCCATCTTCTTGCCGGTCCGGATGTCCTCAAACGTCGGGTAGACGACGACTTCGCCGCCGTCAAGTATCCCCCCGGTAGGTTGCTTCTGCGGTGTGCTTTCCTCCGCGCCGGCGCACGGGAACTTCCTCGCTGCCAGCTGAAAGATTCGGAGCACAGCGACCTGTCGTTTTCTCTGGCCCGGGCTGTGAGCGCACGTCGCAAGTGAGCTTCGCGTACCTCATGCAGCGGCTTGCGTCGCGCCGGTGCTCCTGGTTCTCTTCGTCGCCGTCAGGTTGGCCAGGACCTCTTGCCCTATTGGCCGGTTACCCGATCGAGCTCCCCGGCGTTTCAGGAATGCTGTCCATCCCGATCCGAAATCGGTGAGGAACCAGGCTTCGGAGGTGCTGAGGTAATCGTGATCAGGTGACCGGCGGCTGCCTTTGTCGCACCTGTGCTCTCGACACCGAATCCGGCCGGGTTGTCCGCGCGGCTACTGGTGCGGTGGCTGTTGCGGCTGCTGGTGCCCCGGCTGAGGCGGCCGATAGCCCGCCTGCGGTGGCTGGTGCCCCGGCTGCTGCTGGAATCCGTGCTGCGGCGGGAAGCCCGGCTGTTGCCAAACCTGTTGCTGCGGCGGGAAACCGGGCTGCTGGGGGTATTCGGGCGTCGGCGGGAACCCGGGGTGGGGCTGCTGATCCGGAAGGGCCTGTGCGGCGGGGCCGGAACCGCCCTTTGCCTTCCGCCGGATCGCGATGACGAGCCGCCAGCCGCAGGGGATGGCGAATACGGCGCCGATTCCGATCGTGACCCATCGGCTGCCCGGGGTGAGGCTGTTTCTGGTGTCGGTCGCTTCCCGCAGTTTTTCCTCGTAGGACTGGCGGGACTTCTGGCCGTAAGTGGTTGTCTCGCAGTAGGTGCCGGGGCTCATGTCTTCAATGCCGCACAGCACGCGGACGGGTCCGCTGGGGGTGTAGAACGCGCCGATCGCGATCAGCCCTAGTCCGAGCAGCAACCCGATCGACCATCCGATCACGCTTTTCACAAGTTGCTCCTTCTGGCCTGATCCGGCGATGGGGAACTCATCAGACCACACATCGAGGTGTTACGTCTCCGTTTTGGATGTAACACCCGAAAGGGTGAACTCGGCCGAGCGGGATGAGCGGCTCCGTGCGCATGCTTGGTGTCGCCGCGGCTGCGTCGTGGGAATCGGCAGTTCCGCGCGGGGCTGGCGGACGGGCTGGTCAGGGGAGTCGCGCCGGCATCGCGTCCGCGAACGAGGAGGATGCAGGCGCGTCGAAGTCGCGTGCGTCGTCGCATCAGGATTTCGACGCGGGGCTGCTGGTGTGCGTCCTGACGGGCTTGCAGGCAGGGCACGAGCATCAGCCGCGGGATCCTGCCCGGTCCGGGATCGCCGCGCGTGTCCACGGCGGCTGGCAGTCACGGTGCCCGAACCGGCGATGCGCGGCTTCGCGCGTCATCGCCGAAGTGGAGGAGCTGACCCTGATGGCTCGTTTGACCAGGACCGCCGGTCTGACCGATGTGCAGCAGGAGATTCTGTCCACGGTGCGGTCGTTCGTGGACAAGGAGATCATCCCGCACGCGTATGCGCAGCAGCGTTCGACGTTCGGCAAGCCGATCGCGCAGCACCAGGCGATCGCGTTCAAGCTCGCGGAGATGGCGACGAAGGTCGAGGCCGCGCACCTGATGATGGTCAACGCCGCCCGGTTGAAGGATTCCGGTGCGCGCAACGACGTCGAGGCCGGGATGGCGAAGCTGATCGCCAGCGAGTACTGCGCCGAGGTGACCCAGGAGGCGTTCCGGATCCACGGCGGTTACGGCTACTCGAAGGAATACGAGATCGAGCGCCTGATGCGCGAGGCCCCGTTCCTGCTGATCGGCGAGGGCACCAGCGAAATCCAGAAAACCATCATCAGCCGCGGCCTCCTGGGCTCGCCCGGCCGAGCTTAAGGGCTGTCTCGTCATTCGTGGTGTTGTTGGCGGGGTCGGGGTTGTGGTCAGTTGGTGAGGGGATGTTGTGCAGATGCGCGACGCCGGACGCCGTGGCGGCGAGCGTGCTCCCCGGGTGCCTCCCGCATCCCGCGGCGATGTCCGCCGGCGTAGCGCGCCACGGGCACCGCACCGCGCAAATCGGTCAGGCGCTCGGCTGTTTCAAGTGCGTTCCGGCTTCAGCGCGCCGCGCCGAGGGAGAGGCGGAGCACGGGTTCGCCGTTGCCGTCGTACTCGCCGGTGGGCTCGAAGCCGAGCCGTTCGTAGAAGCCGCCGGGGTTGCCGTCGCCGAGGGCATGGCTGGTCAGCAGTTCCGTCGCACCCGCGTCCCGGACGATGGCCATGACCTGGCGCACGGCTTCAGCGCCGTAGCCGCGGCC
Source organism: Amycolatopsis sp. FU40 (assembly GCF_021903635.1). NCBI lineage: Bacteria > Bacillati > Actinomycetota > Actinomycetes > Pseudonocardiales > Pseudonocardiaceae > Amycolatopsis > Amycolatopsis sp. FU40. The sequence continues at coordinate 4,418,999 of NZ_CP091381.1, read as the reverse complement.
CTGATAGCGGTGGTCGATCAGGAGTTTCCAGAGGAACCACGGCCCGATCAGGTCCGGCGGTTTCGGCTCGATGTTCCAGCTCACCATGACGAACCCGACCGGCTCGTCGCGGGCGTAGATCGCCCGGTACCAGCCTTTCGCCTCGGGGAGCTTCGCCGCGTCGGCCAGTGCCCGGTGCACCGACCCGACGAACCGCTCCTGCTCCGGCGGCAACCGTAACGCGAGCACCGCGTCACGGTTTTCGTCGACGATCTCGCGCAGGCACACGACCACGGCGACCAGCGTAACCTTCGGCGGCGGTGCTGGGAGATCGTCGCCGCGCCGTCGTCCTGGGCGTACTTCAAGCCGTTCCGGACCGCGAACACACCCGGGACCGCCCCGGCAACGGCGTCGACGATCTCCTCGCCGAACTCGAACGTCTGAACATGGGCACGCATGCCGAGCAATCCCAGCAGAACGTTCTCGCGCGAGTCGGCACTCAGTCCTTGAGGGATGTCTCTTAACCTGGTGGGCGGCTGGCCGGCGCGATAGTTGAGCATGGTGGCGCGGTTCAGGTGATCGCGGCGTCGCGGCCGGAGTGGAGTGCCCAGTTCACCGGGCGGCGGGGGCCATGGTCGCCTGGTCGCCTCCCCGTGCGTTCCGTCTTCCGGGCCGACCCGTTCACGCGTACGCCGAGCCATGCCTGTTCGGTGCCCGCACTCCGGCGCAGTGGCAGGGCCGCTGCTTGTCGAGCACTCTCGCCGCGATCAGCGAGCGGGGGAGCGATCGTCATTGGCTTGACGGCCGGGCGCACCGTTGAGCCGGTGTCGTTCGTGGATATAGAACGCCTGGCCGACGGCGCCGAGCAGCATGCCGAGAGAGCCGATGACGAACAGCCAGATCGCGAGCATTGCGGTGGCGTGCCACACGAACAGGACGCTGCCGACGAAGAAGATCAGGTTTCCGGCAACCCCGATGACGAGGTGCACCGTGGGGAAATCGCGGACGAAGTCTTTGAGCATGATCAGGTGAAACCTCCAGTGGTGAGGGCGCGAGCACCGCCTTGTCTGACCGTCGGTTACCCGCAATCTGAGGTTGGACACTGGATCCGGGCGCAAGTGCGCTGCCGCGTCCGCCTGACGGGCACGTCGACGGTTCACAAAAGACACTGGTAACAGTCCTGCCCCAGAAGATTCAGCCGCGCCTTCGTGGTCCTGGCCGGGTGCAGGCACGCGCCGCGAACTCGGCCGACTGCCGTGCCGTGACCTGGTGATCACGAGTCCTGTTACCGCGACGACACGTTTGTCACTGCCGCGCCGCGGTGATCCTCGGGGCATGGTTGCTCCGTGGTTGCTCGTGCTCTCCTGGCTCGGCATCGCCGTCGCGGCGGTGTCGGCGGCCTGGCTTGTCATCGACATCTACGGCCGCGGCTACCGGCCGCCGATGGCGATCATGGGGATCGTCTGGCCGGTTACCGCCTTGTATTTCGGGCCGGTCGCCGTGTGGGCGTATCGCCGATGGGGGCGGCCGAAGTCCTCGCGCTGGCAACGAGAACACGGCCGCGAGCCGGACGAGGCTCCTCGCTGGGCAGGTCCGGCGCTGGGGACGTCGCATTGCGGTGCCGGTTGCACGCTCGGGGATATCGCCGCCGAGTTCGCGGTGTTCCTGCTCGGTGCCGAGTTGCTGGGCAGCACGCTGCTGGCGGAGTACGTCGGGGACTACGTCCTGGCGCTCGTGCTGGGCATTGTGTTCCAGTACTTGGCGATCGCCCCGATGCGCGGGCTCGGCTTGCGGCGCGGGCTGGCGGAAGCGGCGAAAGCGGATGTGCTGTCGTTGACCAGCTTCGAGGTCGGGTTGTTCGGGTGGATGGCGCTGATGTCGCTGGTGTTCTTTCCGCACCCGCATCTGCGTCCGGACCACGTGACTTACTGGTTCCTGATGCAGGTCGGCATGGTGATCGGGTTCGCCACGTCGTACCCGGTCAACGTGTGGCTGGTCCGGAAGGGCATCAAAGAAAGCATGTGACCGCATCTCTCGCGTCCGGGCGCTGCTGGCGGAACTCAACGAAGACCTGCGGCGCAAGCTCGTCGAGGAAGGCGCTCAGGGGAGCATCGCCGGGGCCCCTGCCGCCGGGCTGGCTGACGCCGCGACCGGCCCGGCGGGCATTCTCGCTGTGGGCGAATTTGGTGCGGGGGAGCGGGTTTTCTTCGCTGACGCGGTCCGGGCCGGCCTCGCCGGAGCTGGGCACACGGGCGCGGCGGCTCAGCTTTCCGGATCGCTGTCCTTTCTCCGAGACCGCTTTCCGCTCGCCTTCGAGACTTCCGCGTCGTGTGTCTTGGCGAGGGCTGTGAGCGCCTCGGTGAGGAGTTGGAGACTGTCCAGAAAGGAATGCTGGGGGATGGCCTGGGGGTCGGTGTGCGCGAGGGTGGCGATGCCGTTTTCCAGTGCGAGGACCATGAGCGCGATGGCGTCGGGCGAGGCCGGAGGGGCGACGCCGGCTTGCCCGAAGGCGTTGGCGACCGCGGTGCGATACCACTCCCGGGAGGAGTTCTCGTAGTCGCGGAGCCGGTCCGCGACGTCGGGGTGGCGCAAGGCGTAGAGCCGGAATTCGGTGATCAGAAGGTACCGGCGCCGGTCGGCGAATCGGTTGCCGCCGTGGCCGCGGAGCGCTTCGATGGCGGCTTCGGGGGTGCCGTGCCGTTCCTGGAGATCGCTGCCTTCGGCGATGTCGTCGGCGAGCCAGCGGTCCAGCAGGGCGAGGAAGAGCTCGGCTTTGTTGGCGTAGTTGGCGTACACCGCGCCGCGCGAGAAGCCGGCTTGATCGGCGATCTGGTCAAGGGTCGCGTCGGTGAATCCCCTGTCCGCGAACACTTTTTCGGCGGCGTCCAGCAGCAGGCGGCGGGTGCGTGCCGCGCTCTCCGCCCTGGTCAGTCGAGCCACGATCACCTTCCTGGGGGTGTTGACACCGCAACGCTAGTACATGAATAGTACTCACATGCGCGGATGTATCTGAATGCACGCGCGAAGGTGAGGAACGAGGTCATGCGAACGAGCCTGGCGCTGCTGCTGGCCGCGGCATTGAGCGTGGCAGTCCCCGCCGCCGCGTCGGCGGCGCCGGGCACACCGGCGGCCGACGACTGGTCCTGCCATCCCTCGGCCGCGCATCCCCATCCGGTGGTGCTGCTGCACGGAACCGCCGACAGCACGGCCGCCTGGCACGATCTCGAACCCCGGCTCGCGGCGCGCGGGTACTGCGCGTTCGCGGTGGATTACGGCGCCGACTGGTTCACCGCTTACCAGGTCAACGCGATGGGGCCGATCGCGCGGTCTGCCCGGCAGGTCGGCGCGTTCGTCGACCGGGTGCGCGCGGCGACCGGCGTTTCCGCCGTGGACATCGTCGGCCATTCCCAGGGCGGGATGATCGCGGAGTACTACGCCCAGCAGCAGCCCGGCCGGGTGCACTCGGAAGCCTTGCTGGCTCCGGTCACCCACGGAACCACGCTGAACGGGCTCGTCACCTTCGCCGACGCCTCCGTCGTGTTGCGTCCGCTGGTCGATCTGGGCATGTACCTGACCGCATGCCCGGCTTGTGCGGACATGGAACAAGGCTCGCGATTCGTGCGCGCGCTCAACGCCGGGCCGATCACCCGGTCCGGCGTTCGCTACGCAGTGCTCGCCACCCGCGCTGACACCACCGTCACTCCGGCCGGAACCGCGTCGTTCATCCGCGAACCCGGCGTGCGCAACGACTTCGTCCAGGATTACTGCCCAGCGGCCACCACTGAACACGCGACCTTTCCGCAAGACCCCATCGCGATCTCCTGGGTGCTCAACGCACTCGATCCTGCCCACGCACAGCCGATCCGCTGCCCGGCGACCGCGCGACAAGACGGGAACTGACATGGCATCACGCATCCGACAGGCCCTCCTGGCGATCGTCCTCGCCGCCACACCGCTCGCGGCGATCACTCCGGCGGCCGCGGCTGACGACAACGGGTGGGCCCGCTCGTTCTACTGGGGCGTGGCGACCTCCGGCTTTCAAAGCGAGGGCTATGCCCCGGACAGCAACTGGAAACGCTATGTCGACGCCAACGCCGGCAAGAACAACGTCGACCCGTACGGCAACGCGGTCGATTTCCGGCACCGCTATCCCAGCTACATCCAGCTGGCGAAGAACCTCGGCGTGAACACCTTCCGCCTCGGCATCGAATGGGCGAGGGTCGAACCGAAGCCCGGCGTCTGGGACACCGCCGAACTGGCCTATTACGACGACGTCATCAAACGCATCACCGACGCCGGCATGACCCCGATGATCACCCTCAACCACTTCGCCGAACCCGGCTGGGTCACCGATCGGGGAAGCTGGGCGTCCGGCGAAACCGTCGGCGCCTTCCTCGACTACACCCGCCGCGTCGTGCAGCGATACCGCGACCGCAACGTCCTGTGGATCACCTTCAACGAGCCGCTGGTCTTGCTGCAGGACGAAATCAAAGTCGGCGCCATCCAGGCTTGGCAGCTTCCCTGGGCCGACGCGAACGTGATCACCGCGCACCGGCGAGCCTACGACTTGATCCACCGGCTCGACCCCGGGGCCAAGGTCACCTCCAACCAGGCGTTCATCAGCGGTTTCAACGCGCTGACCGACTTCGCCTTCCTCGACCACGTCAAAGACAAGCTCGACTACATCGGCATCGACTACTATTACGGGCTGAGCCTCGACAACCTTTCCGCGATCTCCGCCGCGTCCGGAGAATTCTGGAAAGTCAAACTCCAGCCGGAAGGCATCTACTACGCCCTGCGCGAGTACCACAATCGATTCCCCGAATTGCCGCTCTACATCGTGGAAAACGGCATGCCCACCGACAACGGCAAACTCCGCGACGCCGGCTACACCCGCGCCGACAACCTGCGCGACACCGTGTACTGGGTGCAACGCGCCAAAGCGGACGGCATGAACGTCGTCGGCTACAACTACTGGAGCCTCACCGACAACTACGAATGGGGCAGCTACCGGCCCCGTTTCGGCCTCTACACCGTCGACGTCCTCGCCGACCCGGCGCTCACTCCGGCCCCGACCGACGCAGTCGGCGCCTACACCGCGATCACCGCCGACGGCGGCGCGCCCGGCGATTACCGGCTCAAACGCCAGCCAGGGGTCTGCTCGCTCGTCGCACCGCTCAGCAGCTGCCTCGATCCGGCCGACCCGAACGGTCCGCGCACCGTCCTGAAATAGCGCTGCGGCGCTGTGTTCCCTCTCGGATGTTCCCTTCGCCGCGGGTTCACCCCCGCGGCGAGCCGGACCCCTGATCGTGCCTGTCCACAGTGGACGCAGCACGGCCCGGTGCGGGCGCGACGTTCGCGACGGCCCGGGCTAGGGCGGCGACGGAGGGGGAGGTGCTGTGCGCGGGCCAGGCGAGCACGAGGTTGCTGGGCGGAAGGTCGGTCACCGGAACGACGGCCAGGTCGTCGCGCAGGGGCGTGGTCAGCGACTGGGGCAGCACGGCGATCGTGTGGCCCAGGGCGATGAGGTGCATCAGTTCGCTGATGGTGCCGGTCGCGTTGGCGTCGGCGGGATGTTTGTGCAGGTTTTCGCCCGCCAGGTCGGCCATGCGCAGATCGGCGCGGCGCGCCAGCGGGTGGGACGCGGGCAGTACCGCGAACGGTGCTTCGCACAGCAGCGTTTCGGTGTCCAGCCCGTGCAGGTCGTCGGGCGGTGAGTACAACAGCGCCGCGTCAGCCTGCCCTTCGCGCAGCATCTGTGCTCGGTCGCCGCCGAAGGAGACCTCGATCGGCAGCACGTCCGGTTCGCGTTCGTAGGCCGCGAGGACGGCGGGAAGCAAGCCCGCGTCGCCGCCGGGTTTCATGGCCAGGATCACGCGCGGGTCGCGGCTGCCCGCCCGGCGGGTCCGCGCGGTCGCGGCGGCGACCGCGTCCAGTGCCACGCGTGCTTCGCGGGCGAGCACCTGGCCGGCCGGGGTGAGCGCGACCGCGCGGCTGGTCCGGTCGAACAGTTCGACGTCCAGCCTGCGTTCGAGGTGCCGGATCGTCTTCGACAGCGCGGGTTGCGTGATGCCGAGCAGGCCCGCGGCACGGCCGAAATGCAGTTCGTCGGCCACCGCCAGGAAGTGCGCCAGTTCCCGCGTCTCCAACCGGTCCATTCCTTCAGGCTATCGATCGCGGCCCGGTCGGCCTTGGACAGGCCGCGAGCGCCGGTGCTGGAGTGGAGGAGCCGGCCGGTCGGCCGGCGCACGGACACGAACACGGAGGCACTCGCCATGCCCGCAATCGCTCTCGTCGCCGCCGGGACGCGCCTCGGCCTGTCGCTCGGCCGGGTCTTCGGCAGCCACGGTTTCGACGTCGCCCTGATCGCGCGCTCCGCGGAACGACTCGGCGAGCTCACCGGGAAACTGGCGGCCGAGGGGATCGACGCGACAGCGTTTTCCGCCGATGTCGCGGACCGCGCTGCCTTGACCGCGGCCCTGGACGGTGCGGCGGCGAGGTTCGGCGGAATCGACGTATTGCAGTACTCCGCGCCGTACGTGCGGGTCGGCGACAGCTGGATGACCGGGGTCCTGGACGTCACTGTCGAGACCCTGCGGCCGCAGATCGAAGGCTCCTGCTACGGCGCGATCGCCGCGACCCGCGCGGTGCTCCCGGCGATGACGGCGGCCGGTTCCGGCACGATCCTGTACACGACCGGGGCGAGCGCGGTCGTGCCGACCCCGTGGGCCGGCGCGGTCGGAGCCGCGGGCGCCGCACTGCACAACTGGGCCCTCAACCTGAACGGCGCACTCGCGGGCAAAGGCATTTACGTCGGCCATGTCGCGCTCGGCGCCTGGATCGCCGGCACGCCGGGCGCTCCCGCGGACGCGACCCCGATGGAACCGGACGAGATCGCTCGCATCCACTGGGACATGCACGCCGCCCGCGGCCCGGCTGAACGCCTCGTCACCTCCTGACCGGACGGCGATCGCGCGGCGCGGAGGTCCGGTGCGGCCGGGCCGTCGTCGCGATGACCCCGGGCGACGCCGGCCGGATCGATTTCCTCCCGCCGCTGCCGACCCGCCGCGCGAAGCTGCAGCGCGTCTGGCGCAACGGCGGCGAACGCAAGATCTGCCTGGTCTACCGGCGGCCGTTCTGGCGCGACCAGGGACTGAACGGCACCGCGGTCACCGATCTCCCGATCGCGCATTTCGTCGTCGACAATTCGCCGCCCGACGGAAGCAAGGGCATCCTCCTGGCCTTCGTCGGCACGGCCGCCTCGGGCGAGTTCCATTGGGACGACACGATTCTCGACAACGAGACCGCACGCCGCGACGCGTTCGTGAAGGACCTCGTGCGGCTTTTCGGTCCCCAGGCGGGGGATTACGAGCAGTATCTGGAAAAGTCCTGGATCGCCGAACCGTGGGTCAGCGGGGTGGCGGCGGTGCGGACTCCGGGCGTCATCACGAACTACACCGATGCGGCGTCCGCCGCGGTCGGCCGCGTCCACTGGGCCGGAGCGGAGACTTCCGCGGAGTTCGAGTCCTACATGGAGGGTGCCGTCCGCGCCGCGGATCGAGCGGTGGCGGAGGTCCTCGCCGCGTCGCCCGGGTGATCCGGAGCTTCACGCTGCCGGGCAGGGCCGCCGGCCGTGCTCTCGAAACGGGACCGTCTCGGCACGGATGCGGCGGTGTCCAGCCGACTCCGGCGGCTGCGGGCCGCGGACAGGCCGCCCACAGCCGTATCCGGCCCGGACCTGAGCGACTCGCGCTTGCTCAAGGGCCGTTTCCGGCAGGTACTCGGGGGAATCGGGGTCCGTGGCAGTTGCCGCGGGCCCCCTCCGGTCAATACCCGTTCGCCCGGCCTTCGCGGCGTGGGCCGGTGCACGCGCTGAGTGTTCCGTCCTCCTCGCGCCAGGCCATCTGGCAAGTGCCCATGTGGTAGTCGTACTCGGGCAGCGGGTCGGTGAGCACGCCGAGTTTCGCCAGGCCGTCGCGGAGGGGAGGGTGTTCATCATCTGCACCCAGTTGCCCCGCTCGTCCACGATCGCCAGTTCGCAGTTGCCCGCGGGCTGCTTCGACGCGCCGGACGCGGCCATCGCGGGCAGTCCGCGGGTGAGCTTCACGTGCTCGGTCAGGTCGACCTTTGCCTTGGCGTTGCGCAGGATCGCCGCGAAATCCTTGATGAGTTCGCGGGAGATGAGCGGCTCCGTCGGGTCCTCGAACACCAGAGGATCGTTCAGCAGCCCGGTTTCGTGGGCGGCGCGGCGGAGTGCGTGCGCGAGGTAGTACAGGGCTTCCGCGTTGTCCGGGCGAACCGGCCACTGGCCGACCTGGCGTGCCGCGCCGGATCAGCATCCCTGGAGGGCACCTCTACGCTGCGGCAGGCGAGTCTCTGCCGCAGCGTCGGAGAGAGGCTGGTCAGCTGCCGGTCGTGGCGAGTTCCTCCGCCGCGGCGGCCGGGGAAGCGGTGCGCCGCGCGCGGGATCGGCTGCCGAGCAGGGAGTACGCGGCTCCGACGAGGAGTCCGCCGCCGACGAGGTTGCCCAGCCCGACGAACAGCAGGTTGCGGCCGAATTCTCCGGCGCTCGCGCCGGGAACGCCTTCCAGCAGGCCGAGGGAGAACGTCGTCATGTTGGCGACCACGTGCTCGAATCCGGAGCTGATGAAGGCCAGCAAACACCAGAAGATCAAGGCCAGCTTGGCCCCGTCCGACTTCGTGCGCGCGGCCATCCACACGGCGAGACACACCAGGAAGTTGCACAGCACGCCGCGGAAGAACAGCGCGCCGGCGGATTCCGCGGCTTTGGCCTTGACCAGGCTCGCGAGCAGGGCGGCGCCCGGTCCGGCGTGGCCTCCGGCGCCGCCGATCGACAGCACCCCGCCTTCGTGCACGAGCCACGCGAACACGATCGAACCGAGCAGGTTGCCGACGAACGACACCACGATGACCGCGGCCGCCGCGCCGGCCCCGCGCCGCCGGACCAGAACTCCCTGCACCATGGTCATCATGTTGCCGGTGGACAGTTCCGCTCCGGCGAACACGACGGCGGTCAGGGCGATCCCGAACACCAGCCCCTGGACCACTTTGGTCCAGGGGGAGTTCGCCGCGTTGAGCGGCCCGGTCGCGGACAGCAGCAGGACGACCGCCACTCCGATGAACGCCCCGGCGAGCATCGAACTCACCAGGTAGCGGCCGGGGCGGCGCAGGTCGTCGATCTTCCCGTCGGCGACGTCTGCTTGCAGGTCGAGTGCTTCGGGTACGGGAATCGGCATGGGACAAAGCCTTCCGGTGAGGTCAGGTACCCGGGCATTCGACCGCGCGGATTCTTCGCTCCGGTAGCGCGGTGATCAGCAACGGGTGTCCGAGTGCGCACAGGTCGCGGTCCGAGCGGGTGAAATACCGCACCGGGCCCATTTCGGACAGCCGCTCAGTCCCGTGCGGGAGCCCCGCTGATCCGGGCCGCGACGATTCCGCCCGCGATCAGCAGCACCGCGGCCGCGGCGATCCAGGCCCAGACCGGTATCCCGCTGCCCGTGTCGTTGCCGGCGGCCGGTGCGGTGTGCGCTGCCTGCGTCGCGGACGGGGGAGCGACGGGAGCTGCGACGCCGGCGCCTGCCTTGGCGAGGGTGAAGGAATAGGAGCCGGACACGGGATGCCCGTCGGCTGACACGACCCGGTACGCCACGGTGTACTTCCCGGCCGGGCCGAGCGGTTTCACGGGCGCGGAAAGGGTCGGCCCGTCGACCGCGGCGCCCGCCGACTCCCAATGCGTCGCGCCGTCCGGTCCGACTACGGCCAATTCGGTGAAACCGCGGTCCAGCGGCTCGTTGAAGGTGAGCACAATTTTCTCGGGTGCGGAGGACAGTTCGGAATCCTTCGCCGGTGTGCTCGATTCCAAAAAGCTGTGCGCTTCGGCCGTCGAGGCAGGGAAAAGCGTGGCCAGGAGACTGAACGCGATAGCGGTGAGGACGCGCGCGAGAAGCGCGCGGCGGCTCGGGTGGCGGCGGACGGGGGCGGAAATCCCGGATGATGGTCGCATGAACCCTGCTTCGCTAAGGGGACTGGTGTCGGAACGAGATGGTTTCGGCGGCGCGTTGTCGGCGGCGGGTCGAACGCGAAACGGGAAGGTTAAATAGTTCTCACTGCTGGCCGAGCCAGCGAATTCACTGCTTGCCGTTCGGTGTTCGGAGATCAATTTTACGTTCCCGTCACGGTGCGGCCGTCTGCCGAAACGCGCCGTTTGATGTGGTGCTTCCCGTCGTGATCCGGCCGGGTCGGCGGCAGACGTCGGGGAAGGAAATGCTTGTGGTGGCTTCAGTGGGACGCGGACCGCGGCGCGACCAGGTGGTCGCGGCCTGTCTGGCGGGCGCGGTCGTCGTCGTGGTCGGGTACGCCTCGGGAATCGGCCTGAAAACGACAGCGGCGAGCGGTCCGGCCCCTTCGGATCAGCCTCCGGCGCAGGCGGCGCCCGCGCCGCAACCGGTTCTGCCCAACGGCGAACTGCCGCCTCCGGGCGCCGTGCAGCCGATGCCTCCGGTGCCCGGCGGCGGGATCCCGCCGGTCGACGCGCCTCCGCCCGCGGCTCCGGTCACGGACCTGCCGCCAGGAGAAGTCCCGCCGCCGACCGGGGACATCCCGCAGCCGTCCGGTGACCCGATGCCGCCCGCCCCGCCGGACACGCCGCCGCAGACCCCTCCGGAAACTCCGCCGCCGACGGGGACGCCGACGTGCCGGCCCGGCGCGGTCCAGCCGGTGCTCGACACGGTGAGCGGGCTGCCGCTCGTCGGCGGCCTCACGACCGGGCTCGCGGTGACCGGCCCGGACGGGCTCCTCGCGACGCTCATCGGTTCCTGCCCGGCAGTTCCGGGGCAACCCGCGGGATCCCCGGCTCCCGCGGCGATTCCGTCGAGCGGCGGCTGAGCCCATGGACTTCGGTTCCGCGAAATTCTGGTACGTCCTCGCGCGCTGCGCGGACTACTCCGGGCTCGCCTTGTTCGTCGGCGGGCTGTTCTTTCTCGCACTGCTGTGGCCCGCGGGAGCGGACCGTCGCCGGGCCCGGGGCGTGCTCGCGACCGGCTGGGTGCTCGGGTTCGCCGGGACGGCGGCCGGGCTCGGGCTGCAGGGCGCGTGGGTGGCGCAGCGGCCCCCGGCCGATCTGGCCGACCCGGATCTGCTCGCCCAGGTCCTCGACAGCCAGTTCGGCCGGATCTGGTTCGCCAAGGCGCTCGTGTGGGTGCTCGCCGGAGTGGTGCTCGCCGATGTGCTGCAACGCGGCCGCCGCGCCGCGGTTTCGGTGGCGTGGCGGGTCGGCGCGGGCGTGGTCGCCGCGGGGCTGCTGCGCACGACGGGCCTGACCGGGCACTCCGCGGAGAGCGCGCATCCGCTGCTGAGCCAGCTCGCGGATTTCGGGCACCTGGCGGGAGTCTGCGCGTGGACCGGCGGGCTCGCGATGCTGCTGTTCGGCGTGCTGTCCCGGCGCGATCCCGGCGAACTCGCCGAAGTCGTTCCCCGTTATTCGAAACTCGCGCTGACGTCGGTCCTGCTGGTGATCGTCGCGGGGGCCGTGCTCGCGGTCGAGACGCTCGGCGACGTCGGACGGGTGTTCACCACCGGCTACGGCCGGATCCTGCTGACCAAACTCGCCGTGCTCGCCGTGGTGCTCCTCTTCGCCCAGGCGAGCAAGAGCTGGGTCGCGCGCCGTCTCGATTTCGCCGTGGTGCTGCGCGGCGACGCCGGCGCCGTCCGTCCTTTCGTCAATTCCGTCGCCGCGGAAACCACGCTCGTCGTCGTGGTCCTCTTCGCGGCGAGCCTCCTCGTCACCGCCAGTCCCGGCCGGTGAACGTCCCACCCCGGAAAGGAATCTCCTTGATGGACAACCCGGAACCCACCTCTGCCGCCGCCGGAACGCGGCCGGAAGCCCCGCCCGAGGCGGCTCGCCGGCGCCGGTGGCCGATCGCGGTCGCGGTCGTCGCACTGGCGCTGGCCCTGGTCAGTCTCACCACCCTGCGCACGGGACAGCAGACGGCTCCGGTCGCCGCGCCTGCCTCGCCGCAGGTGGACCTCGCGGCGCTGGCGAAGCAGAGCCCGCTCGCGGTCCCGCTCTACCAGGGACTGGCACAGCAGCAAGGCGGCGCGGCGGCCCCCGCCGCGGCCGCGGGCTCGGCCAAATCGGTCGAGATGAGCGGGTACAAGTTCTCGCCGGCCAGCTTGACCATCGCCGCGGGCGACACGGTGACGTGGACCAACCACGATTCCGCGCCGCACAACGTCGTCGTCACCGACGGACCGGAGAAATTCACCTCGCCGACCATGCAGACCGGCGGGACCTTCTCCCACACCTTCACCAAAGCGGGCACTTACTCCTACTACTGCTCGATCCATCCCGACATGAAGGCGACCGTGACGGTCCAAGGCGCTCCCGCGCCGCCGCCGTCTTCGCCGACCGCCCCGCCGTCGTCGTCCTCGGCGCCGACCGCGCCGTCCAGCCCGACGCACACGATGCCGATGCCCACCGACGCCCCGCCCGGAAACTGCGTGCCCAAGGGCGTCCTGCAGCCGATCCTCGACCACGTCAAGGCCGCGCACCTGGAGGAGTCGCCGGGGCAGCAGGTCACTGACCTGCTGAAGCTGGACCAGTACATCAAGACGCACACCGTGTGGCTGGAAAACGTGCTCAAGCCCGTGCTCGACGGTTCGGCCGACAAGGTCGTCACCGACACGCTCGCGCCGATCATCGCGCACATCAAGGCCGCGCATCTCGAGGAGTCGCCGGGGCAGCAGGTCACTGACCTGCTGAGTCTGGACCAGTACATCAAGACGCACACCGTCTGGCTGGAAAGCGTCCTGACGCCGCTGCTGAACCAGGCGTCCTGCTGAGCCATGCCCACCGGTCCGGGGCGGGCCGCCGTGCCCGCCCCGGACCACCCTCGACCCCCTCGGAGGACTTCGTGCCCACTGACACCCGGTTCCTGCCCGCGGCGGGCGCCCTCGACGCGGACCCCGCCGTCCACCGGATCCGGCCGGACCGCTGCGTCCTGGAGCTGACGCAGCGGCTGCTCGGCATTCCGGTGCTGCGCGGGCGATTGACCGTCCGCCGGGCCACGTTCACCCGCGACTCGGAAGGCAGCAGCCTCGCCGCCGCGATCGACGGTGCGTCCTTCCGGTCCGCCTTCCCGCTCCCGTCCGCGACGGTTACCCGCGAACTGGGCGAGGTGTGCTTCACCGGCGAGGAAATCGCCGAACGCCCGCCGGTCGAATTCGCCGGACGGCTCGGCTTCGGCGACTCGTCGCGCGACCTGGTGCTCGGCGGCGAGGTTCGCGAGGCCGGACCGGATCGCGTCATCCTGTGGCTGCGCGGGACATTGCCGCCGCCCCGCCGTCCACTGAGGACAGAAGGCTGGTTCGCGCGGTTGCTCGTCCGCCGGCCGATCCGCGTCGAGTTCGCCGGGGAGTTCGTTCAGTGAAACGCTTTCTCGCCCTGCTGGCCGCCGCGTTCCTGCTCGCGCTTGCCACTCCCTTGGCCGCACCGGCCGCCGCAGCCACGCAGACAGTGATGATGCAGGACTACGCCTACTCGCCCGCGTCGCTCACCGGGCACGTCGGCGACACGGTGACCTGGACCCAGCACGACACCGCTCCGCACGACGTGGTCACCACCAGTGCGCCCGTCGCGTTCCGCAGCCCGCAGCTGTCCCAGGGCCAGAGCTGGAGCTATACGTTCCGCACCCCAGGCACCTATTCCTATTACTGCTCGGTGCACCCGGACATGCGAGCGCAGGTCGTCGTCCAGCCGGCGGCTGCCACCCAGCCGCCGCCTTCTGCGGCACCCGCTTCGCGTGCCGCTCCCAGCCGTACCGCCGTGGCAGCGCCGCCGGCAGTGCCGACCGCTACGACCTCACCGTCCACAGTGGCCACTTCAGCGGCGCCAGTCCAGTCGAGTGCGGCGGCGGCGCCTCCAACGCCGGCTGCGGCACCTCCGGTCGCCCAGGCCGCGGCGACCACCAGCCTCGATCCCAAACTGCTCGTAGCCGGTCTCGTGACCGCGGTCGCGATCGGATGCCTGTTGCTGCTGACGTCGCGGAAAGCTTGATTTCCGCACAGTGCACGGGCGATCAGCCAGTCGATGTCCGGCTGGTCGCCGGGCACTCTGCGCCCGGTGCGGAAGCAGCCGCTTCTCTCGACTGCGATGGTGAGTCGCTGTCACGACTGTGGCGTCGCCAAGCGGCATCCGCTGCAGTTCTGGCACAGGTGCCGCGCGTCCCGGGCAGTCCGGTATCGCGGCTCCGGGCGAGGTGCCCGGTGCGTCTCCCGGTCAGCCGGCCCCCAGCGAACCTCGGCGACATCGGCGGGGGATCGATCCGGCCGGAAGATCGGCTGCGAGCACGAGGGCTGTCGGGGCTGCTTCAGGTCCGGGTCGACCCTGTCCGGAAGACCTGCACGACCTGCCGCCCGCGGGCGGACAGTTCGGCGAGGATTTCCGTTTTCGTTGCCACCAGCGACTCCAGTTCGACGACGAGCGCCCACTGGCCGTCGCATGCGATGCGGATGCCGCTGCCGGCGCCGTCGGTCAGGTCGCTCAACGACCAGGGTGTTGCTGTTGTCCCGAGCGGTTCTGCGGAGAGCGCGCGAATCCAGGCAGTTCCTGGTTGACCTCTACCAAGGTCGAGGTCCGAGAATCGCGATCATGACATTGTGGATCTGCGACCGATGCGGCATCGAGCAACCCGGTTCGCCGGAACCCCCGCACTGTGTGATGGACCGCGGGGAGGTCGGCATCGAGGAGCGAGGGGACCTCGGCCCGCACTCCGGGAGCTGGCGGACTCACGAACAGCTCGCCGCCGAACCGCACACGGTGCGGCAGCGGGACCACGGCCGCGGGGTGCACAGCCTGCGCCGGGAACCGGTGGTGGGCATCGGGCAGTGGTCGTTCGTCGTGCGGACCGCGCGGGGGAACGTGCTGTGGGATCCGCCGACCTCCATTGAGCCGGACACGCTCGCCGCGGTCCGGGCGCTCGGCGAGGTCGCCGCGGTGGCGACCAGCCACCCGCACATGTTCGCCGCGCAGGTCAGCTGGAGCCACGCGTTCGGGCGGATCCCGGTGCTGGTGAACGCCGCGGGCCGGGAATGGCTGGGCCGCGCCGACCCGGTGATCGAGTTCTGGACGGAGCAAGCCGAGCCGGTGCCCGGGGTCGAGCTGATCGAGGTCGGCGGTCATATGCTGGGCAGCTCAGTGCTGCGCACCCCGGACGGCACGCTCCTGTCCGGTGACACGATCAGCGGCGGCCTGGCTCCCGACTGGGTGTCGTTCCAGCGCAACTTCCCGAAGCACATCCCGCTGTCGGCCGTGGTGGTCCGGCGCATCGCGGACCGGCTGGACGGCTGGTCCTACGACCGGTTGTACACGCTCGGCGGGGACACCGTCGACGCGGACGCCAAGGCTGTCGTGCACCGCTCCGCCGAGGCGCACATTCGTTGGGTGAGCGGCGAATTCGACCATCTGACCTGACTGTGCTCCTCGGCCGTACCCCGAGGAATGAGCTAACTGAGGGCTACGGCTGCCCTGGCTGCCGCCCCCAGGCTGGAACGAACGCCTGCCGCCGCCGCTTCTCTGTGCGGCGGGGCACCTTATCGATTGCTCCTCACTATCAAAGCGGAATTGCCGGACCGGTCGGAAGCCCGGTCCGGGTCGGATTCAGGAGGATAGGATCTGACGACGAAACTGAGGCATGCTATGAATCCGCCGTCGCCGGTCGAGCGCAGGGTCAAACAGTGCACATGATGGGCGGACTTCTCTTTGATGTCTGCGAACTGCAGTACTTCCGCAGTCTGCGCACGGTCTGCGTAGTCTATGGTCAGGGACTGGCAGAGGGATTTGAGTTTCATCCCGACCACCCCGAAGAAGGTGGCTTCGATCAGGTCGCCGGCTTGGGTGTCGACGGTGCGCAACCGAAGTTCCGAATGGCTGATGGCATAGCGCCACGGGCGAAAAGCCCGGTCGAACGTGACGGGAAGCGCCGCGCTCGGGCGAGCGTCCCGGTCAGGGGATGAAGGGGTTGGCAACGGGCACTCCGTCTCGGTAAAAGAGCACATTCGGCCACGAGCCTGGGTTGTTGCGGTTGCCGGTTAGCTCCCATGCTGTGGCCTGACCGTCGAAGATGGGATCGAGTCCGTCGCCGAGTCGTGCCGCGGCAACGGGATCGTCGATTCCGTCCAGGTTGAAATGGGTCTTCGTGCGACCGTACGCGACGGAGCTGTTGAACTCGTTGCCCCAATTCTCTCCGGCGGAAGGCCTGTGCTTCCAGAACTTCGCTCCGAGCGAGTCCGCGGAGTCGGCGAGCGCCATCGGATCTGAGTTGTGAACTAGGATCGGCGTTTTCCGGCACCCCCAGCGCCGAGTTCCGCAGCCGGTGGGCCGTGCATGACGTCATGATCCGCCACGGCGGCGCCAACCGGCTCCAGCATCCCGAGTTCGGCCCGCTGGAATTGACCTTGCAGTCCCTCGATCCGCCCCTGCCCGGCCGGGCCGTGCACGACTTGATCGCTTACCCCGCCGAACCTGGCGCCGAATCCGAGGACCGGCTCAGGCTCCTCGCGAGCTGGGCGGCCACGCGAACTCAGCCGAGCCTGGACTGAAGCTGGCGGTCGCCGTCGGCGCCGGGCTGGGCGGCGGACTCGCGGTATACGCGGACGAGGGCTTGGGCCCGGGCGAATTCGGCGGAGGTGAACGGCAGCGCGGGACGGTCCGCTTCGATGAGTTCGCCGACGCGGCCGTGCAGCAGCATGGTGGTGCCCGCCAAGCGCTCCTCCCGCACGCGGCGGCCGGTTTTCCGCTGGACCGTGCAGGACGGGCCGAGCAGCGTGCCGATCAGCTGAGCGAGATCGGCTCCCGGGGCGGCCGCCTGTCCGGCGATGGCGAGCATCCGGGTCGGGAGGTCGACGAGTTCGTGCACGTCCGCTCGCACGACCCAGACGTTGCCCCCGCCGCCGGACCGGGCCGCTTCGGCGATGTCGGCCGCGGTCGTGCCGCCCGGGGTGCGGAGGAGGAACTCGTCGACGGCGCCGTCGGGCACGGCGAGGACTTGCATGGCCGCGATGTCGTAGCGGTGCGCGGCGAGGGTGGCGGTGAGGGCGGCCAGGCTTCCGGGCACGTCGCGGACGGTCGCGCGGAGCCGCCATTCGGTCGCGTCCGCCGGTTCGGTCGCTCGTCCCGCCCGCTGCGGCCGGTGGCTCCAGCGGTGTCGCAGGGCCGCGGAGACGATGAAGAGCCCGCCCAAAGCGAACAGCAGCGCGGGCCCGACCCGGTTGTTCGAGAGAGTGCTGACGAACAGATCGGCGATCCCGGTGGCGAAGAACAACGCCGCCAGTTCGACCAGTTCCCGGTTGACCGAACGCTTCCGGCTCTCGGCGGTCGTACGCCGCATGTCGGTTGCTCTCATGCTCGCCAGCGTCGCGGTGCTCGTTTACCGTTGGCGTCACGGTCTGTCACGATTCAGTTAACCGGTGGCGGCGTCCACGCCAGCCGCGGATCGGTCTGCGCGAAGCTGCCCAGCAGCTGGTCCACGCGCATCAGCACGTCCAGGTCGAGCCGGACACCGCGGCTTTCGCGTTTTCGGTCACCTGTTCCGGCGTGCTCGCTCCCACCACCGCGGCGGCGACGGTTTCGTGCTGCAGGGTCCAGGCGAGCGCGAGCCCGGCGGGACCGCACCGTTGCCGTATTCGCCCGTCAGGACGCCTTGTGCCAGCGGGACAGCGGCGAACTGGCCGATGCCGAGGCGGTCGGACACCGAGATCACCTGTGCCTCTTGCCTTGCCGCACGAGGTCCGACAGGGCCAGGAACCGGCGTCTTGTAGTCGAATCTCAAGAGCTGGTAGACGTTGATGTAGTCGGTGCGCAGCCGCCGCAGCGAGCCCTTCAGAGAGGCGATCACGTGTTTGCGGCTCAGCCCCGCGTCGTTGGGCCCGGGGCCTTCGGGCCAGAACACGCCGGTGCACAGGACCAGGCCGTCCCGGCGAACGCCGCGCCGAAAGCGGCTTCCGCGGTGCCGCCGTCCCGGGCCGCTGCCGTGTGGAAGGTCGTGATGCCCGCGTCCAGCGCCGCGGTGGCGCAGCCGGGGGCGCGGTGGTTTTACCAGTTGCCGTAGGCGATTTCGCTGACGGCGAGGCCGCTGGCGCCGAGCGTGCGGTAGTCCACTTCAGCTTCCTCGGGCGGCTGTCTGGTCGATCCGCGCGTGCATCGCGCGGGCCTCGCGGGCGAACGTCTCCCGCACCGATTCGTGCGGCAGGATCAGGAACTCGTCCCGGGCGAGCCCCCGCACGACCGCGTCGGCGACGTCCTCCGGTTCGAGCAGCGGGGAGGCCCGGTTCGAGCAACGCGGTGCGGACGCCGAGCGGGCACAGCGCGCTGACCCGCACCCCGCGCGGGCGATAGGTGATCGCGAGCCATCCGGCCAGCGCGAGGGCCGCGTGTTTGGTGACCGAGTACGGCGCGTCGCCCGGTACTCCGAGCAGGCCGGCGGCCGACGCGGTGAGCGGCAGGCAGCATTCGCCGCGGGCGAGCATCGAGGGCAGCACCGCCTGTGCGGCGTGGACGTGTTGCCCGTCGCGGACCAGAACTGCCGCGCGAGCGCGCCGATCCCGGTCGATTTGCGCACTGGCCTCGGATTCGCGCTGACGACCGGCGGTCCGGTGACCGGAACATGCTCGGTCCCGCCGTTGACCGGCTGTGGTGCCTTCACCGCGTATCTCAGCTCGGTTTTTCAAGGGGAGGGAAACACTTTCGCTGTCGCGTCGGCCGCGCGCTAGACCCCGGGGACTCGGGAAGCGGGGCATGGTGCTTGCCTGGAACGCCGGGTAAGCGCCATGCCTCGCTGGCATTCGCTCAGCTGCGGCCGTGCCCAGTGAGGGGTGTCAACGAACCAACCGAACAGGGGCGGCGCGACGATCATGCCCAGCGCCGCTCCGGCGAAGTTTCGCGCACCACGAAGCAACGTACCCCGCTATATATCGTCTTAGGATATATGTGGACCATGGTGCGAAGCCCCCGCTCAGCGGAAGCGCGAGCATGATCGGCGCCGAGGCCCGGTACCGCGCCCTGCTGCGCGTGCTCCCGGCTTGGTATCGCGCCGATCGAGGCGACGAGATGGTCGGCACGCTGCTTGACCTGCACGGCGAGCAGGACCGCAAGGCGCTGTGGAGCGAACTGTGGGCGGTGCTCGCGCTGGGCCTGCGTACCCGGCTGGCGGCCAGGGCAGCACCCGCGCGCACGGTCGCCCTCGGCGATCTCGTGCGGCAGGTCGCGCTCCTCGGGCTGCTCTGGGACGTGCTCAGATCGGCCTGCTTCGCCACCGGCACGCTCTGGACGCTCCTCACGTTCTCCGGCCCCTACCCGGGGAACTTCCGTGCGGCGATGACGTCCGACTTGATCACGGAGCTCATCCCGCTGGCGGCCGCGCTGATTCCGCTCGTGCTGCTGGTCGACGGATGGCGCCGCCTGGCGCGGATCACCGCCGGGGCGATCCTGGCGGTCGGCGCGATCTGGTTTCTGGCCAAGCATTCCGGCCCGGAAGCGATCGCGTACTTCGCTCCGCAGTGGATTCCCCTGGTGCTGTTGCTGGCGGCCTTCCACCGCGACGCCCCGCTGCCGCCGGCGCGGCCGTGGTGGTGGATCGTCGGGGGAAGCCTGCTCCTCGCTCCCGTCCTCGCGTTCAGGTTCGCGCTCCCGGGCGATCTCGACCGGATCACCGGGTTGTCGCCGCTCGTCTGGCTGTGCGCGCTCGCCGGAGCCGGATACCTGCTGCTCCGGCTCCGCTCCGCGCCCCGTCCGGCATGGACGCTAGCGCTGGCCCTGTGCATCGCACTGGCGGTGATCCAGAACCTGGTGCTGAAAAACGGCATCATCCCGTTCGACGCGATAGTGCTCGCGCAGGTTTGCTGCGCCGGGGCGATTGTCGTGGCATTGACCGTCGTCGGGATTCGCGACTACCGCCGTACCGTCGTGAAGGGCTGAGCGTTCTCCTCCAGAAAATGATTCTGGCGCTGTTGGCGTATCCGCGGAAACCATTGCACAAGAGCCTGTCTCTGGGCTCCGCCGACGAGCAGAACCGGAATCCTTCCGGAGCGCGGGCGGTCACCCCGGCACCGCGATTTTCCTTGCGGGACATCGACCAGATCGACGGGCGGGTTCCGCCGGGGGCGATCGCCCGGACGAGACCGAACCTGAGGCGTGAATCGTCACGCGCGATCCGGCTTCCCGTCCATCACGATCCCGCGGCCGGTGACCTCGAACGCGGTGGTGTAGGGGAGATTCGTGCTGGCCCGGGTCTTCAGCACGGTCAGCGCCCGGTCGATGCGCGCCCCGGAGCGCTGGTACTGCAAGAGGATCACGTTGTCGGACAGGTGCGAGATCCCGGTGCCGGACAGGCCCGCCTGCCCGTACAGGTCCGGGATCTCCAAGGTGAGCAGCGTGGTGATGCCCACCTGGGCGCAGCGGCCCAGCAGCGAATGCAGGAACTCGCTGAACCGCTGGTCGTCGTCGCACGCCGCGGCGAGGTCGGTGAGGCTGTCGATGACCAGCCTGCGGGTCCGGCTGGCGGTCAGCGAGTCCAGCAGGTCGTAGAACCACTGGTCGATGTAGATGTCGTTGGGGGATTCGCAGCGCAGCGTGACGGAGTCGGACCGCGGTTCCCAGCCGAGGCTGCGGACGGCCCGGTTGAGCTGGAGCGAGTTCTCCTGCAGCGTCGTGAAAGTGCTGTGCTGGCCCAGCTCCACGCCGTGGTAGGCGAAGTGCAGGCCGATGACCGTCTTCCCGGAGCCGGGCGGCCCGGCCACGATGGTGCTCGAACCGGGCCAGAATCCGCCGCCCAGCATGGCGTCGAGGCCGGGGATGCCCGAACTCGCCCGTGCGGTGGCCGCCGGGTCGACCGTGCCCTCGCCGACGGCCGGATCGCTGAGCCGGGGGAACGCGTCCAGCCCGTTCTCGGAAATGCGGTAGGTGTGCCAGCCGGGCAGGAAGGTGCTGCCGCGCAGCTTGAGCACCTGCAGCGCGCGGTTGGTGCGCTGGCCGCTGGCCTGCGTGGACAGCGCGATGGTGGCGTCGGCGATGGTGAACTCGGCCGACGACGCGAGTTCGGCGCTGTCGTATTCGGCCAGCCACAGGGTGCTGGTCGCCAGCGCGCTGAGCCGTCCGGCCAATTCGTAGAGGAAGCGCGTGTAGGCGGCCTGGTCCTGGGAGCCGTAGCGCAGGGCTTTGATGCTGTCCACGACCAGGATGCCGCACCGGGTGCGGGTCGCGATCTCGGTGAGCCGGGCGAGACCGGCGTTCAGCCCGCCCTCGGTCACCACGTCGCCGAGGTCCTCGAACAGCACCGACGTCCCGATCCGGTCCGGCGCGCAGAACTCGAGGCCGTCCAGGAACTGGGTGATCTTCGTGAGCGGTTCGGTGAGGGTGCTGAAGTAGACCACCGGGCGGGCGGGGTCGGCGTTGGCGAACGCGTACTGCTGGGCCAGCACGGTCTTGCCGGACCCGGGAGCTCCCGCCAGCAGGGTGATCGACGGGTCGATCAGCCCGCCGCCCAGTATCGCGTCCAGCCGTTCGCATCCGCTGGCCAATCGCTGTTTCGTCACGCGACTCTCCCGGCCGCGGGGTGCAGATCGCGGACCATGGCCAGCACCTGCGACGGGTGCACCGGTTTGGGCAGCACCCGGGCGGCGGCCGGCGGACTCTGCCGCACCGCCGACGGCGAAATCACGATCAGCTGGGTGCCCGGTCCCTCGGCGAGGGCCCGGATCAGGTCGCCCGCGCCCGCGGCGGTCTGGTCGATGATCGCCAGCGGCGGCGGGAGCGAGTTCAGCACCGCAGCCGCGGAAACGGTTGCGGTGACGTCGAATCCGGCGGCGCGCAGCGCGTCCGACAAACAGCTGACGGTGAAGCGGTCCGGGTCCACCACCAGGATCCGCGTGTCGTGGCCGGGACCGGCGAACTCGTCCGCGCCGCCGTCCGCCGCGTGCTCGGCGCTGCGCACGAGCGGCTGGGCCAGGTCCCGCGCGTGCGCGCGCAGCATGGCCTCCGCCGAGGGGAGGTCCACGCCGTGGCGGGCGGCGAGCATTCCGGTGGCCTGCCAGACCTCGATCTGGTCCTGCTGCGCGGTGTGCCGGGTCAGCCGCACGGCGGTGGAGGGCAGATCGTCGGCGACGGCGTCGGCCAGCAGGACCGTCGCGGCGATCCCGGCGCAGCCTCGCACGACGGCGATCTCGTCGGCGGACAGCGTCCGGTGCGCGCGGCTGACCAGCACGACGGTGCCGACGAGCGCGTCGAACGCCTCCATCGGGACTGTCTGCACCGCGGTGATGCCGTGCTCGACGGCGAGCCGCGCCAGTCCCGGCCGCTGGGCGGCCTGACCGACGAGGTCGGCGTAACCGGTCGCTTCCCCGGGCGTCGCGCACACGTCCTCGTCAGCGCGGAAAGCGAGGAAATCGTCGGCCAGCGGCCAGTCTGTCCCGGCGAGGGCGACGCCGCGGCCGCGGTCGTCAGGCAGCAGCACGATCGCCGCGTCCACGCCGGGCAAGCGCGTGCAGACGCGGGTGAGCAGATACGCGGCGTCGAGTCCGGTCCGCCGGCCGGTCACCGCCCGAGCCGTCTCCAGCAGCAGCGAAGCCCACTCGCCGTTCAGCGTGTTCATTCCGGGTGCCTCCCGCTTTCGCCGCCATGGCTTTCGTCGCCGCGGTCGTCCGCGTCGTTTTTGTCGCGGTCGTCGTCGTGCTGCCACGACGGATGGTCAGGAGGCAGGCGCAGTACGCCTGCGACCACGTCGTCGGCCACTTCGGACAGCCGCCTGCCGCTGACGTACGCGTAGGCCCGCAACCGCAGCGAGGCTTCCGCGACCGGGCAGCCCAGCTGGGCCGCGGCCATTCCCGTGGCGGAGTGCACGGTGCGCCAGCGGCGGTAGAGCCGCTCGTCGACGATCGCCTCCGCCTCGCCCGACGCCGTGAGGGCCACCCTCGCGAGCAGGTGGCCGGTCACGACCTGGACCATCGTGAGCGCCAGGTCCAGTTCGCCGTCGGTCAGGGAATGCGGGGACTCGCGGTAGATCTCCAGCACCCCCAGCGACGCCGCCCCGGTGGCGAGCGGGAACGCGAACACCGCGCGCAGCCCCTCCTCGACCACGGCGGGCGCGAACAGCGGCCACTGCCGGAACCGCCGCGGCTCGTCCAGCTCCGCGGACAGCACCGCGAACCGGCGCCGCAGCGCCGTCAGCCCGGGACCTTCTCCCACGGTGATCTGGAGTTCGAGCACGCGCTCGGCGCGCGGATCGGTGGCGTAGGCGGGCTCGCCGAGACCGAACCGCTCCTTCAGCCGCACTCCGACGCCGTCGGCCGCCAGCACCTCCTGGCACACCTGGACCACGTGCCGCAGCGCCACCGGGGAACCCTCGGCCAGCGCACGGGCCCGGATCGCCTCGTAGATCCTGGCCAGCTCCTGCTCGATCACCACAGTCCGCGCCTCTCCGTCCGGAGGACTGCACGAACCGCGACGTTAGAACCGGCCGTCCAACGTGGCCAGAGCAACAAGGCTCTAGTGGCGGAGGATTCCGGCCCTGTGCGCCGTCCGCCGCGCCGGGCGGACGCGCCGGGCCGCTCGCCGTCCGGCGGCGGCATCGCGCACGGTTTCGCGAGGGTGTTCGCTACCGGTTTGCGGGCTGCCTTGCCGCAGCGGGGAATTCGCCGCGTTCGACCTGGCCCGCCACGCGCTGCCAGAATTCCAGCGCGGCGTGCTCCATGCCCAGCCCCAGTTCCAGGGTGACCATGCGGTTCGCCACGTCGTGGACCTCGCCGAAGCGGTCTTTCATGTCCTGGTATTCGGCGATGCGGCGTTCGTGCTGCTCGATTTGGCTCGCTGCCAGGCGTGCGACGTCGGGCAGTTCGCCCAGTTCGTTGAAGAACAGCTTGATCTCCGCGACGTCTCGCAGTTCGAAATGCTCGTGCACCGGTTCGGCCAGCCAGCCGCGGAGCGCGGCCGATCCCTCTTCGGTGATCGTGTACAGCTTGCGCCTGCGTCCGTGCTGCTCCTCGTGCACGTCGAGCAGGCCCGCGTCCTCCAGCCGTTTCGGCTCCGAATACAGCTGCGCGTGCGGGAACGTCCAGAAATAGCCGATCGACCGGCCGACCGCGCGCTTGAGGTCGTAGGGGGTCGACGCGCCGCGCAGCGCGATCATGCCCAGCACGACGTACGAGGTCGTGGACAACCGCACGCTTGACATGCCCCGAAGGCTACCGTACGGTCCTGACCGTCTGAAACAGATGGTCTGAAACAGATCATAGCGGAGATCTTCCGCCCCGGACTGCGGCAACGGAGCACTGATGGACCTGGGCACGGCGATGCGGTGGACGGCCGAGCGCTATCCGTCCCGGCGGGCGGTGGGCGGCGCGCGTCCGCTCACCTACGCCGAATGGGACGACCGGACGAGCCGGCTGGCGAGGGCGTTCGGCGAACTGGGAGTGCGCGCGGGCGACCGCGTCGTGCTCGTGCTCGCCGGCGGGCTGCCGCTGGCGAGCGCGCACTTGGCGGTACAGAAGATCGGCGCGGTTTCGGTTCCGCTGTCGTTCCGGTTCGCGGCGCCGGAGCTCGCGTACTGCGTGGCGGACGCGGAGCCGGCACTGGTGGTTTACGACGAGGAGAACGCCGAGTTGGCGGCCGAGGCGCTGGACGGGGTTGCCGGCGTTTCCGCCGACGAGCTCGACCACCGCGCCGGACGAGGTGGTCCGGCTCCGCTCGTGCCGGTGCGCGACGACGACATCAGCGTCATGCTCTACACCTCTGGCACCACGGGGAAACCGAAAGGCGTGCCCCGCAGTCACGCGGCCGAGCATTATTCCGCGCTCGCGCACATCATCCAAACTGGACAGTCCTATTTCGACGCGACGCTCGGCGTGATGCCGTTGTTCCACACCATGGGCATGCGGACGCTTCTGTCCACAGTGCTCACCGCGGGCACCTGGGTGCCGCAGGTCCGGTTCGACGCCGAGGAGACGCTCGAACTCGTCCAGCGCGAGAAAATCTCCAGTCTCTTCCTCGTCCCCACGATCTATTGGTCGCTCCTGCGCACCGGTCGCCTCGGGGAAGCCGCCTCGGTGCGCAAGATCGGGTACGCGGGAGCGGCGATGACGACCTCGCTGGCCGGACAGCTGCAGGACGCGCTGTCGCCGCAGTCGTTCGTGAATCACTACGGCAGCACAGAGATCTACACCTTCTCCATCGGCCCGGACTCGGCGGCCAAACCGGGTTGTGCCGGGCGTGCCGGGGTCTTCTCCCGGGTCCGGCTGGTGCGGCCGGAGCCGGACGCGAGCCCGCACGACCTGGTCGGACCGGGGGAGCAGGGGCAGATCGCGGTGTCGATGGCGAGCCCGGAGGCGTTCGCCGGGTACTGGCGCCGTCCCGACGCGGACGCGAAGGCGATCCGCGGCGGCTGGTACTTCCCGGGCGATCTCGCCGTCGCCGACGACGAGGGCGACCTGTGGGTGTCCGGCCGGATCGACGACATGATCAACTCGGGCGGCGAGAACCTCTACCCCGAGGAGATCGAGAACGCGCTCGCCGCGTGCCCGGCGGTGCGCGAGGTGGTCGTCACCGGCACCGCGGACGACCGGTGGGGCCAGGCGGTCACCGCGTTCGTGGTGCCGGAGCACGGGATCACGCCGGACGAGGCCGTCGCGGCGGTCGCCCGGTTCGCCCGCGACGAGTCCGGCCTGCCCTCGCTCAAACGGCCCAAGCGCGTCGTCGCGGTGCCGGAGATCCCGAAGTCCGGCGTGGGCAAGATCCTGCGCCGCGAACTCGCCGCACCCGATGTGCAGGAGGCGCCGTGACGGACCGGATGTGCGCGCGGATCGAGGATCCGGCGCTGCTCACCGGCCGCGGCCGGTTCCTCGACGACCTCGACCCGTTCGCCGGGACGCTGACCGCGGCGATCGTCCGCAGCCCGCATCCGCACGCGCGGATCCGCCGGGTCGACCTCGAGCGCGCACGCCGCCATCCGGGCGTCGCCGCGGTGCTCGGGCCCGAGGAGGTGGCCGCCGGGCTCAATCCGTTCCCGCTCGCGGTGAAGACGCCGATGCCGTATTACCCGACCGCGGTGGACAAGGCCCGGTTCGTCGGGGAACCGGTCGCGGTGGTCGTCGCGGCCGACCGGTACGCCGCCGAGGACGCGGCCGAACTCGTCCAGGTCGACTACGAGCCGCTGCCGCCGGTGATCGACATCGAGGACGCGCTCGCTCCGGACGCGCCGCTGCTGCACGACACGGCGGAGAGCAACGTCGCCACCGACCGCACCTTCGATTTCGGCGACGTGGACGCGGTTTTCGCCGCGGCCGATCGCGTTGTCGCGCGGGAGTACGACTTCCCGCGCTACTCGTCCACGCCGATGGAGTGCGGTTCGGTGGTCGTGGAGTGGCGCGACGAAGCGGACGGGCCCGCCGTCGAGGCGTGGGCGAACTTCCACGGTCCGTTCTCCATGGTCGCGGTGCTCGCCGGGGCGTTCGGCGTGCCCGCGTCGCGGATCCGGCTGCGCGTGCCCGCCGACATCGGCGGCAGCTTCGGCATCAAAGCCGCGATCTACCCGTACGTCGCGTTGATGGCGCTCGCCAGCAAACACGCCGGACGGCCGGTGCGCTGGACCGAGGACCGCGTCGAACACCTGCTGGCCAGTTCGGCGGGGTCCGACCGGAAAATGCGGTTCGAGGCCGCGATCGGCGCGGACGGCCGGGTCGCCGGCCTGCGTGCGGACCTGGTCGACAACGTCGGCGGCTACCTGCGCCCGCCCGAGCCGAGCACGCTCTACCGGTGCTTCGGCAACATCACCGGCGCCTACCGGATCGACGCGGTGCGGATCCGCTCGCGCGCGGTCGTCACGAACAAGACGCCGACCGGCCTCAACCGCGGTTTCGGCGGCCAGCAGCTCTACTTCGGCCTCGAACGCCTGATGGACGAGATCGCGCGGACTGGCGGTCTCGATCCGATCGAACTCCGCCGCCGCAACTTCGTCGGCGATTTCCCTTACGCCACCCCGACCGGCGGCATTTACGACTCCGGCGACTACCACGGGGCGCTCGACCTGCTCGTCAAGAACAGCGACTACCAGGCGTTGCGGCGGCGGCAGGCCGAAGCCCGCGAGCGCGGCGAATACCTCGGCATCGGCGTCGCGACGATCGTCGACCCGTCGGCCACGAACATCGGCTACGTCGGCCTCGCCACGCCCGCCGAACAGCGGGCCGCGGGCCGGGGGAAGTCCGGTTCGACCGAGCACGTGCGGATCAGCGTCGACCCCAACGGCCTCGTTTCGGTGCTGCTGGGCACGGTGCCGCAGGGGCAGGGCCACGCGACCGTCGCACAGTCCGTTGTGGCCGATCAGCTCGGCCTGCCGCGCGAACAGGTGCGGCCGGTAGTCGAGATGGACACCGCCACGACGCCGTGGACGATCAGCACCGGCAGCTACTCGTCCCGGTTCGCTCCGCTGCTGACCAGCGCGCTGGTCGAGGCGAGCGAACGGATCGCCGCGACGGTCAAGGTCGCGGGTGCGACGCTGCTCGGCGTCGACCCGGCGGGCGTCGAACTGTCCGGCGGCTTGGTGCGGGAGACGGGAAACCCGGAGCACTCGGTGTCGTTCCGGCACGCGGCCGGGCTCGTGCACTGGGACCCCGGCTCGCTGCCCGACGGCGTGTCCGCGCGGCTCTACGAGGAAGCGGCGTTCACCCCGCCGCAGTCGAAAGCGCCGAGCCGCAGCGATCAGATCAACTCCAGCCTCTGCTACGGATTCGTCGCGGAACTGGTCGTGGTGCGCATCGATCGCGAGACCCGCGAGGTCCGGCTGGAGCAGGTGTACAGCGTGCACGACGCCGGAACCATCCTCAATCCGGTGCTGCTGGAAGGCCAAGTGCACGGCGCACTCGCGCACGCGCTGGGCGGCGCGCTCTACGAGGAGATGCGCTACACCGAAAACGGCCAGCCGACCGCGACGTTCATGGACTATCTCTGCCCCACGACGGCGGAAACGGCCTACGAGCTCGACAGCGACCACCTGCAAACCCCCTCGCCGCTCACGAAACTCGGCGCGAAGGGCTGCGGCGAGGGCAGCTGCATGAGCCTGCCCGTCGCCATCGCGAACGCCGTCGCCGACGCGCTGTCGGCCGAAGGCGTTGCGATCACAAGCCTGCCCCTGCACGGCAACGTCGTGCACGAGCTGCTCGAACGCAGCGCGGCAACCAAGGAAGGGAACAACTGACCATGGCACTCACCGGAGGCGAGATCCGGCTGCACCGCGGACATGAGGGCCGCGTCGCCTACCTCACGCTCGACCACGGCAAGTTCAACATCATCACGTGGGAGACGCGGCAGGTCATGGCCGACCGCTTCGCCGAGATCGACGCCGACGACGACATCCAGGCGGTCGTCGTGCGGGCCGAGGGCGAGCATTTCTCCTCGGGCGGCGACATCGCCGGCTTCATGGAGGTCGAACCGGTCGCGTTCACCGACCTCGGCCACAACGTCACCGCCGCCTCGCGCAGCCCGAAGCCGGTGATCTGCGCGGTGGACGGCTACTGCTTCGGCGTCGGCCTCGAACTCGCGCTGTCCACCGACATCCGGGTCTGCACCGAACGCAGCGAGTTCGCGCTGCCGGAGATGCGGCTCGGCATGATCCCCGGTTCCGGCGGCACGCAGCGGCTGGCCCGGCTGATCGGGCTTTCGCGGGCGAAGTACCACATCATGACCGCCAGCCGGATCAAGGCGCAGCAGGCGGGGGACTGGGGCCTGGTCGCGAACGTGGTGCCCGACCGCGCCGCCCTCGACGCGGAGGTCGAGCGGATCGTCGGCGTGCTGCTCGGCTATTCGCCGCTGGCCGCCCGCACCGCCAAGGAGGTGCTGGACAAGGGCGTCGACGCGCCGCTGTACTCGGGCATCGAACTGGAGCGCAAGGCGTACGCGATGCTGCGCTCCAGCAACGATTTCGCCGAGGGCGTCGCGGCGTTCGCCGACAAGCGCAAGCCCAAGTTCCAAGGTCGGTGATCCTCCCGTGAAGGCTGCGCCGTTCGCCTACGCTCGTCCCTCCACTGTGGACGAGGCGGTCGCGGAACTCGCCCGTTCCGGCGGGGGCGGCAAGGTGATCTCGGGCGGCCAGTCGCTGGTGCCGGTGCTGGCGATGCGGCTGGCCCGCCCCGAGGTGCTGGTGGACATCAACGGCATCGCGTCGCTGCGGGAGATCCGGCGCGGAGACGGGTTCGCCGAGATCGGAGCCACCGTCCGGCAACGGGCGGTCGAACGCGACGCGGTGAGCCGCGAGGTCCCGCTGCTGGGACTCGCGCTGCCGTGGGTCGGGCACCGGGAACTGCGCAGCCGCGGCACGGTGTGCGGCAGCCTCGCGCACGCCGACCCGGCCGCCGAACTGCCCGCGGTGGCGTGCTGCCTCGACGCGCGCCTCACGCTCACGGGCCCGGCTGGCTCGCGATCGGTGGCCGCGCGGGACTTCTTCGCCGGGGCGATGATGACCGAACTCGGTCCCGACGAGGTGCTCACCGCCGTCCGGTTCCCGTTGGCAGGCAAGGGTGACGGCTACGGATTCGGGGAGATCGCGCGCAGGCACGGCGATTTCGCGCTCGCCGGGGTCGCCGTGCACGTCCGGGAGGGACGCGTCGCGCTCACCGGCTTCGGCATCTCCGACCGTCCGGTCACCCGCACCGCCGGACTCGACGAGATCACCCCCGATCTGCTCGCCGAGATGGTCGACACCGACGGGGACGTCCACGCGTCCCGCGACTACCGGCGTCGGCTGTTCCGTGTGCTGGCCGAACGCGAAATCGCTGCTGCGACAAGAAAGGCAAGCGCATGACGACAGCGGAACGACAGCCGCGTCCGGTGCGCGCGGAGCCCGGCGAGCTGGTCGAGGTGTCCTTCACGGTGAACGGCACCGAGACGACGCTGCGGCTGCCCGCGCGAGTCACGCTCTCCGACGCGCTGCGCGATCACCTCGGCCTCACCGGCACCCACGTCGGTTGCGAGCACGGGGTGTGCGGGATGTGCACGGTGCTGGTCGACGGCGAGGCCGCTCGGGCGTGCCTGCTGTTCGCGATCCAGCTCGACGGGGCCGAGATCACGACGGTCGAAGGGCTCGGCAAACCCGGCGACCTGCATCCGCTGCAGCGTTCCTTCGGCCGCAATCACGCGCTGCAGTGCGGCTTCTGCACGCCGGGGTTCCTGATGAGCTCCTACGACCTGCTCGCCGCGAAACCCGAGGTGGCGGCGGAAGAACTGCCCGCGGAACTGTCCGGGGTGATCTGCCGCTGCACCGGATACCGGAACATCGTCACGGCCGTTCGCGAGACGCAGGAGGAGTTCCCGGAAGGCATCCCCGCGCCGGGCAACTGCGGACGGCGCGCGCTGGCGGGCCGCTCGGCCGGGCAAGCCGCCGGTGCGTTGCCGGAGGCGGAGGAGGAACCGGTCGCGACGGAGATCGTGCTGCCGGACGGGGCTCCGACCGTCGCGGTGCGGATCGCCACCGGGATCGCCGTCGAGGACAGTCGCGTGTGGACGGTGTTCGACGACATCCAGTTGCTGGCCCGGTGCCTGCCCGGAGCCGAGCTGACCGGCGAACTCGGCGACAACCTGTACTCCGGCCGCGCGCGGGTGTCGGTCGGCCCGGTCAAACTGGCGTTCAACGGCGTCGCCAAGATCCTCGAACACGATCGCGAGGCGGGCCGGATGCGCGTGCTCGCCCAAGGCCAGGACACCGGCGGCGCGCAGACGCAGGCCGACATCGAACTGCGCACCGAAGCTTCCGGCGACGGCACCGTTCTGCACGCCGACGCGAAGGTGTATCTGACCGGGCGCATCGCGCAGTTCGGCCGGGCGCTCGCGGGCGACATCAGCCGGCGCATGTTCGAGCAGTTCGCCGCCGCGGTCGCCGAGGCCGCACAGTCCGGACGCGCGCCGGAAGGCCCGGTCAAAGCGCCCAGCGCGGTGAAGCTCATGTTCGGCACGCTGCTCGACCGGATCCGGCTCGCGTTCCGGCGTCGCTGAACGCTCCCCAGGTTTGCCAGGTTTGTGCTCCACAAGGAGGTGGGTATGTACGAACACCAGTCTCGCCGCGCCACGATCTACGCCGCGGTGTCCTCGGTCGCCGGATGGGCGTTCGATCTCTTCGACCTGTTCATCCTGCTCTACATCGCCGGCACGGTCGGCAGGCTGATCTTTCCCGGGCACAGCCCGACGCTGAGCCTGGCCGCGGTGTACGCGTCCTTCGCGGTGAGCGTGCTGCTGCGGCCCGCGGGCGCGGCGATCTTCGGCGCGGTCAGCGATCGCGCCGGACGCAAGAAGACGATGGTGATCGTGCTCGCCGGAGTCGGTTTGTCGACCGCGGCGATGGGCGCGGTGCCGACGTACGCGGCGGTCGGGGTCTTCGCGCCCGTGCTGTTCCTGGCTTTGCGTCTGGTGCAAGGGATTTTCGTCGGCGGCGTCGTGGCCGCGACGCACACGCTGGGCACGGAAAGCGTGCCGCCGCGGTGGCGCGGCCTGATGTCCGGGCTCGTCGGAGCCGGGGGAGCGGGCCTCGGCGCGGCGATGGCGAGCGGTCTCTACATCGGGGTCAGCGCGATGTTTCCCGGACCGCGGTTCGAGGCCTGGGGCTGGCGGGTGATGTTCTTCGCCGGTCTGCTCGCCGCGGTACTCAGCTATTTCGTGCTCCGCGGCGTCGAGGAATCGCCGCTGTGGCGGGCCGCCCGCGCGGCCGGCCCGCCCGCGAAAGCGCGGATCAGCGACCTGGTGCGCGGCGGGCGCGGCAAGGTGTTCGCGCTGAACATCGTGCTCGTCGCCGGGGCCGGATCGCAGTACTACCTCACGTCGGGCTACCTGCCGACCCTGCTCGGCAGCGTGACCGGGGTGCACGGCACCGCCCAAGGCGTGATCCTGCTCGTGGCCAGCCTCGGCGTGATCGTCGCCGCGGTGCTGGCCGGGCACCTGAGCGAACGCTTCGGCCGCCGCCGCATGATGCTGATCATGGGCACGGTGAACCTCATTGCCCTGCCGCTGCTGACGTGGCTCGTCTCGCACGCCGACCCGGCGGATTCGGGCCTCATCGGGGTGTACGCGACGTTGCTCGCGTTCTTCGCCAACGCCGCCTACGCCCCGGTGCTGGTTTTTCTCAACGAGCGCTATCCGACCGCGCTGCGCGCCAGGGGCACCGCGGTGTGCTGGAACCTCGGGTTCATGATCGGCGGCCTGATGCCGACGTTCGTGAACCTGGCCAGCCCCGGCCTCGACGCGGTGCCCGGCAGGCTGGTGCTCTTCCTCGGCGCGACGGTCGCGGTGTTCCTCGTCGCGACCGCCGTCAGTCCGGAGACTCGCGGGCGCATGGAGGACACCGAGACCCGGGCGTCCACAGTGGACGCTGTGCGGTCGTGAGGTCAGGCCGTCAGCGTCTTGTACAGGGCGTCGAGGCCGTCGCGGTAGCTGCCGGTGACCGGGAACGACGCTTCGAGGATCGCGTAGGCGTAGTGGCGTTCGGTGTCGCTGAAGCTCGCCAGCCGCTCAGCCGGGAAGGGAGCCGAATCCGCCGACGAGGTCCCAGGCCTGCTGGGCGACGCGGGCACGGAGCGGCTGACGGCACTGGAAGCCCCTGTTTCAGGCGTTGCCGGGCAGGGGAGCGGCGGGATGGACGAGACCGGCGGCGCGCAGGTCGTGCCAGAACCCGGCCGGGACGCGCTCGGCCAGCGCGGCGGTGTCCTCGGCGATCCGGCTGGGCCGGGTGGCCCCGGGAATCGCGGCGGCGGCCACCGGGTGGGCGAGCGAGAACTGCAGCGCGGCGGCCTTGACGCTGATGCCGTGCCGCGCCGCGAGCTCCCTGAGCCGCTCCACGCGGTCGAGGATTTCCGGCGGGGCCTGCCGGTATTCGAAGTGGGTCCCGCCGGCCAGGACGCCGGAGCTGTACGGGCCGCCGATCACCATGCTGACGTTGTGCTCCTGCGCCATCGGGAGCAATCGCTGGAGGGCGTGCCCGTGGTCGAGAAGCGTGTAGCGCCCGGCGAGCAGGAAGCCGTCCGGCTGCGGCTCGTCGAGGTCGAGGGTCAGCTCGATCGGCTCGGTCTTGTTGACGCCCAGGCCCCACGCCTTGACGACGCCCTCGCCGCGCAGCCGCGAAAGCACGCGGAAGGCTCCGGTGCGGGCCTCTTCGAACTTCTGCAGCCAGCGGTCGCCGTGGAAGTCCTGCGCGATGTCGTGCACCCAGACGATGTCGAGCCGGTCGGTGCCGAGCCGTTTCAGACTGTCCTCAATGGAGCGTTCGGTCGCGTCGGCGGTCCACTCGTGGAGGATCTTGTTGGGGTTGCCGTGCTCGAACAGGCCGCCCTTCTCGCCGAAATCGGGCGCCGCTTCCCTGTGCTCGTCGAGAACGACGCGGCCGACCTTTGTCGACAGGACGTAGGAATCGCGCGGTTCGCCCGCCAGCACCTGGCCGAGCCGCGATTCCGCCAGCCCGGCCCCGTAGTACGGCGCGGTGTCGTAGAAGCGGATGCCCTGCTCCCAGGCGGCCGCGACGGTCGCGAGGGCCTCGTCCTCGGGAATGGCGCGGAACATGTTCCCGAGCGGAGCGGTCCCGAACCCGAGCCGTCCGGGGAGGATGTGGGTGAGCGACATGGGGTTTCTTCTCTCTCGCACTGTCGGGGTTCTGCTCACGGCTGGGTTGCTTCAGCAGGTTACATGCGTTGACAATAGTTGCAGACGCGCGATAATTGCCCGGAGGAGCGCGGTGTCACGGACTGGGCCGCCCGTCAGGGAGTTCGGGAACGTCGTCCTGCCGAGCGCGGCTGCCGCGCTCGCGGGCCGGTGTCAACGCGGTCGCCAGGGAATCGGCACTCCGGCCGTGGACTGCTCGGAGAGGGGTGCCCCGCTTTCGTCGGCGTCCATGCGGCTCGCAATCGCGGATCCTGGTCGGGTGCGGTCGTTTCCGGTGCGCTCGGCAGAGGGTAGCGCTAGTCGAAGGTCCGCCGGAATAGCAGACGCCGCGGTGGATCAGAATGGCGCAGTGCGTTCCTCTCGCCGTCAGTGTGTACGGCGCCGACCGCTTGCCGGGCTTCAGTCCACAGTGGACCGAGGTCGGTTAGCGCGCGGCGGACAGCACCAGCTCGCGATAATTGCGCAACGCCGCCCGCCAAGACTCTAGTTCCAGCTTCTCGTCCGCCGCGTGCATCTCGCGCGGATCCCCCGGACCCCAGATCACGATCGGGGCTCCGGAGACCGACCCGGCCAAGGCCGAGGCGTCGGTGAAGTAGGTGGCGGCTGGCGCGGTGGCGTGGCCGGCCAGCGCGTCCGGCAAGCCCGGCGTCCGCACGGCGGGCAGATCGAGATCCACCTCCGCACTGATCGCCGGATCGAGTGACGAAGCCCAGGCGATCGCGGGCGCTCCACCGCCGACAGTGCGCACATCCAGCGTCAGAACCGCTGATGCGGGAACGATATTCGTCGCGGTCCCGCCCTCGAACGTGCCGACGTTGACGGTTTCCTCGCCGAGATAGTCCTCAGTGGACAGCGGAAAGGAGCCGAGCAGGCCGAGGGCCCGTTCGGCGAGCAGCTGGATCGCGTTGCGCCCGAGGTGCGGCGTGGACCCGTGGGCCGCCTTGCCCGTCGCGGCGAGGCGCAGCCACGTGGCGCCGCGATGCCCGAGCGAAACGCGGTTCTGCGTCGCCTCCGGCACTACGACGATCCGCGGCGTCAGCTCCAGCGAGCCCGCGGCCTCCGCCGCGCCGCGACAGCCGATCTCCTCGTCGCTGGTGATGAGGACCTGCGCGTCGGCACCGGCTTCCGCGGCGTTGCGCAACGCCGCCAGCGCGGCGACCAGCCCGCCCTTCATGTCGACGCTGCCCCGGCCGTGCAGGTACTCCTCGTCGGTGTCCGCGGAGAACGGGGCGCGTTCCCAGAGGCCAGGGGAGCCGACCGGAACGGTGTCGATGTGGCACACGAACAGCGCCCCGCTGCCCGAACCGGTGCCGAGCAGCACCCATGGCCGCCCGGTGGTGGAGCGTTGCAGCACGCGTACGCCCGCCGCGGCGGTGGCGTAGGAGACAGCCAGCTCCTGGGCGGATGCCTGCGCGGCGTTGTCGCCGGAGGTGGTGTCCTGGCGCACCAGATCGCGCAGCAGCTCAAGGGCTTCGTCGGTCATGCGGAGTGCTCCCGGGTCGATTCGCGGACGACGAGCTGCATGGAGAGCACGTGGTCCGCGGGGCTGTCCCCGGCCGCGAGACGGGTGATCTCGTCGACCGCTTTGCGGGCCATCTGCTCGGTCGGTTGCGCAACGGTGGTCAGACGCGGCGAGGTCCATTCGCCGAGGGTGATCCCGTCGCAGCCGATCACCGACAGGTCTCCCGGCACCGAGACCCCCGCGCGGCGGGCCGCTTCGAGCAGGCCGACGGCGGCGATGTCGCTGGCGGTGAACACGGCGGTCGGCTCCGCGCCCGCCCGCGCCATGTGCGCGAAGAAATTCATGCCGAACGCCGAACTGAACGCGCCGCGCACGATCATCGCTTCGTCCGCCTCGATCCCGTGCGCTTTCAGCGCCGCGCGGTACCCGGCCTCGCGCTGATCGGCCGTCCGCAGCCCGGCCGGGCCGCCGACGTGGGCGATGCGCCGGTGGCCCTGGGAGATCAGGTGGGTGGTCGCCTGGTAGGCGCCGCCGAAACTGTTCGCGGTGATGTGCGCGATCCGCGGCCCGGCGGCCTCCACGTACTCGTCGAGGAAGACCACCGGGAAGTCGCCGGCCAGCCGGTTCGCGAAGGCTTCGTTGGTGCTGTTCATCCCCAGGTAGATCAGCCCGCCCACGTCCGGCACCCGCATCAGGTGCTCGACGCTGGCGCGCTCCCGCGAAGGCGACGATCCGGTGAGGGCGGTGAAGACGTCGATGCCGTCTGTGGCGGCGGCGTCGGCCACCGCGTCCGCCAGCGCGGAGAAGTACGGGTTGTCCAGCGACGGGACCACCAGGCCGAGGCTGAGCCCGGTCACTTGTTTCGGCACGGGCGGATGCCCTTCGGCGGACAGCGCGGCGTCGATGCGCCGGGCCGTCTCGGAGGCGACGTTGAGTTCGCCCCGGACGTACCTCGACACCGTCGACACGGCCACTCCGGCTTCTCGGGCCACCTTCGCCAGCGACATCCGGCTCCTCCCCGTTCGAGCGTTGACGGCGACTGCAACCGCATCCTATATTGGCGATGTTGCGCTATGTTGCGCAACGCACGCTAAAGCTTTCGCCCGAAGGAGTCGTCGATGGTCAAGGTCCTGCTAGCCGGGGAGTCGTGGGTCAGTGCGACGATCGACCACAAGGGATACGACCCGTTCGCGCACACGCAGGTGGAGATCGGGTGCGAGCGGCTGCTGGCGGCGCTGGCGGCGGAAGGGGTCGAGGTGACTCACCTGCGTTCGCACGACGTGGCCGAGAAGTTCCCGCAGACGCTGGAGGAACTCGCGGCCTACGACGTCGTGCTGCTCTCCGACGTCGGCTCCAACACGCTGCTGCTGCACCCGGACACGTTCACCCGCGGCCGCCCGGCGCCCAACCGGCTCAAGCTGCTGCGCGAGTGGGTCCGCGGCGGCGGCGGCCTGATGATGGCCGGCGGCTACCTGAGCTTCCAGGGCTTCGAGGGCAAGGCCAACTACCACCGCACGCCGATCGAGGAGATCCTCCCGGTCGACATCGACCCGTTCGACGACCGCGTCGAGACCCCGGAGGGCGTCCGTGCCCAGGTCGTGCAGTCCGGCCACCCGGTGGTCGCCGGTCTCGACCGGGAATGGCCGATCCTGCTGGGCTACCAGCACACCACGCTGAAGCCGGACGCCGAACTGCTCGCCACCGTCGAGGGCGACGTCATGCTGGCCGCGCGCCAGTTCGGCGAGGGCCGCACCCTCGCGTTCACCTCGGACGTCTCCCCGCACTGGGCTCCGGAGGAGTTCATGAGCTGGGAGGGCTACCGCAAGCTCTTCGCCCAGGCGCTGACCTGGCTCGCCGGCCGCGAAATCTGAGCCGCGCGCACTCGGGATCAAGGAGGATTCGATGAGTACGTCACCCACCCGCCGCGCGACCTCGGTCGTCGTGCTGACGATCGCGACCGTCTTCGCCGGAATGCTCGGACCGTTGCAGTCGCTGGTCAACGGGCATCTCGGCACCGAGCTCGGCGACGGGCACGCCGCCGCGCTGGTGTCCTTCGGCACCGGACTCGTGCTGATGCTGATCATCGTGCTGGCGCGCGCCCGCACGCGCACCGCGTTCTTCCGCCTGCCGGGTCAGCTGGTGCGCGGCGAGATCCCGCGGTGGAACTTCTTCGCGGGCCTGTGCGGCGCGGTGATCGTGCTCTCCGAAGGCGTGACGGTGGGCTTCCTCGGGGTGGCGATCTTCCAGACCTCGCTGATCTCCGGCATGGTCATCTCCGGCGTGGTGTGCGACCGGCTCGGCATCGGCGTCCCGTTCAAGCAGGCGATGAGCGCGCCGCGGGTCGCCGGGGCGATCCTCGCGATCTGCGCCACGGTGCTGGTCGTGTCCCCGAACTGGTCGGCCCCGCACATGATCGCGCTGGCGATCATGCCGTTCGTGGGCGGCCTGCTCGCCGGCTGGCAGCCCGCGGGCAACTCCGAGATCGGCCTGCTGTCCGGCTCGATGTTCATCTCCATCACCTGGAACTTCCTCATCGGCTTCGTGGCGCTCGGCCTCGTGTACGCGGTGCGGATGGCGGCCGCTGGCGCGCACTTCGCGTTGCCGGGCACGTGGTGGATGTACTTCGGCGGGCCGCTCGGCCTGTTGTCGATCGCGCTGATGGCCTTGCTGGTGCGCGGTTTGGGGCTCCTGCTGCTGGGGCTGGCTTCCACGGCCGGCCAGCTCATCGGGTCGCTGCTGCTCGAAGTCGTCGCTCCCGCGGCGGGTTCCAGCCTGCACCTGGTCACCGTCCTCGGCGCGCTCGTGGCGCTGGCGGCCGCGGCGATCGCGATGATCCCGTCCCGGCACACGGCCGAACCGGCGGTTCTCGCCCAGCCAGCCGAGGTGCGTCGTGGCTGAGGTGCGCGGGGTCCTCGGTCCGGTCGACGCGGCGGGCCTCGGGCTGGTGCTGCCGCACGAACACCTCTTCAACGACCTGTCCTCCGCGGTCGCCGAACCCTCCTACGCCTCCACCCGCCGGCTCGTCGAAGCGGAAGTGGGGCCCGGCTGGCAGTTCCTGCTTCGCCAGGATCCCTATTGCTGCGCCGACAACGTGGCGGCGAAGGACCACGCGAGCGTCGTGCGCGAGGTGGCCGCGTTCGCCGCGGCAGGCGGCGGCACGGTGGTCGACGCGACCGGCAGCGCGGCGATCGGCCGGGACCCGCGAGCGCTGGCGGCAGTGGCCGAGGCGACCGGAGTCACCGTCATCATGGGCACCGGTGCGTACCTGGAGAAGTTCGAGGGCGAGCGCATCACCGCGGTCGCCGTCGAAGCGCAAACCTCGCGCATTCTCGCGGAACTGGACCAGGGCGTCGGCGAAACGGGCATCCGGGCCGGCGTCATCGGCGAGGTCGGCGTCTCGCCGTTTTTCACCGAAGGGGAACGGGCTTCGCTGCGCGCCGCGGCACTCGCGCAGGCGGACCGGCCGAACGTCGGGCTCAACATCCACATGCCGGGCTGGCAACGCCGCGGGCATGAGGTGCTCGACCTGGTGCTGGACGAATGCGGTGCGCTTCCGGGCAAAGTCGCGCTGGCGCACAGCGATCCGTCCGGCGGCGATCCCGGCTACCAGCGCGAGCTTCTCGAACGCGGCGTGCTGCTGGAGTTCGACATGATCGGCCTCGACATCTCGTTCCCCGGCGAAGGCGTGGCGCCGACGGTGTCCCAGACCGCGCACGCCGTGGCGCGATGGGTGCACGAGGGCTTCGGGGAGCAGATCATGTTGTCGCACGACCTGTTCCTGAAGCAGATGTGGACCGGCAACGGCGGGAACGGGCTGGTGTTCGTGCCGACGATTTTCGCCGATCTGCTCGAAGCAGAAGGCGTCCCGGCCGACGCCGTGGCCCGGCTGATGCGGGACGTCCCGGCGCACTGGCTGACCGCATGAGCCCGGCCGTAGCTGTCGTCGCCTCGCTCAATGTCGACCACATCGTCCAAGCGCCGCGGATTCCCGAGCCGGGGGAGACCCTCATGGGGTTCTCGACGAGCCGGGAACTGGGCGGAAAAGGCGGCAACCAAGCGGTCGCCGCCGCCCGGCTCGGCGCGGACGTGGCCGTGATCGGCTGCGTCGGCCAGGACGAGGACGGCGACGAGTACCTGAACGCTCTCGCCGCCGAGGGCGCGGACGTCACCCACGTGCGGCGATCGGCACTGCCCACCGGCCGAGCCGCGATCACCGTCGACGCGGAGGGCGTCAACTCGATCGTCGTCGTTGCCGGGGCGAACGCCGACATCCCCGCTGCGGCAGCCGAAACGGCGATCGGCGCATTGCCGAGCCTTCGGGTAGTAGCAGGCCAATTGGAAGCAGCGGCAGACGCGACGGAGCGCGCTTTCGCGGCCGCTCGCGAACGCGGGGTGCTGACCGTGCTCAACACCGCGCCCGCCGCCGACGCGGCCGGAAAGCTGCTGCCGTTCAGCGACGTGGTGGTGTCGAACGAAATCGAGTTCCGGCAGCTCACCGGCCAGGATCCCTTCGACGGCAACGGTTTGCGCCGCGGCAGCGCCGACCTGTTCGCGGCGGGCTGCCGGTGGGTGATCGTGACGCTGGGAGCCGAGGGATGCGCGGTCCTCGACGCGTCGTCGTCCGCGCATGTCCCGGCGGTCGCCGTCCGGGCGGTGGACACCACTGCTGCCGGAGATTCGTTCGTCGGAGCGCTCGCTGCCCGGCTCGCGGAGCTTCCCGGCGATCCGATCACCGCCGATGTCGTTGCGGCGTGCGGGTTCGCGGCGAAAGTGGCCGCGGTCGTCGTGACGCGGCACGGGGCGCATCCCTCCTTGCCGACCTTGGCTGAGGTGTGCGCGCAACAGGAAGGTCAGCCCATGGCGTCGAGGCCGACGTAGAGCACGTAACCGGCACCGGCCATGAACACGACGTATGCGCCGAGGGCGGCGACCATGGCCTGGTCGAAGCGGATGAAGAAGCGCGCCGAGCCGTAGGCCGCGGCAGCGACGACGACGCCGAACAATGCCATCAGCGCGGTGAAGTACCACCCCAGCGCCCATGCCGTGCCGGCGGCTGCGGCGGCCAGCTTCGCATTACGGCTGCTCATGCGGCGGCGAGTCATCGAGAGAACCGCGGCAGCCGCGATCACTCCGCCGACCACCGCTGGCGCCACCAGGTACACCGAGTAAGGCATCGCGTCTCCGTCATGTCCGATCTCGTCATACGCACTGACGTGCCTCCAGGAACCCGGTTGCGCTGAGGACTTCCGGGTTGCCCGTTCGTACCCGCTTCCGCGGGCGCTGCCTTCGGCAGGACCAGAACGGAAAGGCCGCCCCGCGCACGGGACGGCCGTTCCTGGGAACTCGGTCGGTTCGAACTCAGCTCACGGTCAGTGCCGTGTCGTCGAGGCAGAAAGACGTCTGCAGGCTCGAGTCTTCGGCGCCGGTGAAGGTGAGCGTCACCGTCTGGCCGGCGTACGCCGACATGTCAACCGTGCGCAGCTGGTATCCGTTCGCCTGGTTCAGGTTCGAGTACGTGGCGAGCGTGGTCGAACCAGCCTTGACGGTCAGCTTGTCGTACGCCGTCGAGGTGGTCGTCTCGGCGGTGTCGACGTGCAGGTAGTAGCTGAGCGTGGCGTGGCAGCCCGAGGGGATGGTCACCGACTGCGAGACCGTGTCGGTGTGCGCGCTGCCGTAGCCGTCGAGGTAGGCGAGGTAGGTGCCGCTGTGCGGGGGTTCGCCGTTGGACGACGTGCTGACGACCCCGCTGGACGCGGTCCACGGGCTGGTGCCGTTCTCGAAACCGGGGTTGCCCAGCTTCTGGCCGGAGCAGGCGCCGCCGCCGGTCGGGGCGATCGTCCAGCTGAACGTGGTGGAACCGGTGGCGCCGGAGGAGTCCTTGGCGGTCGCGGTCACCGAGTACGTGCCCGCGGTGGTCGGCGTGCCGGAGATCAGGCCGCCGGAGCTGATCGACAATCCGGCGGGCAGGCCGGTGGCCGTCCAGGTGTATCCGCCGCTGCCGCCGGACGCCGACAGCTGCAGGTTCGCCGCGGTGCCGACGACGCCGTTCTGGCTGCCCGGGTTGTTCGCCGTGACGCCGCCGCTCGGAGCGCCCGCGGTGAACGCCGCGGTGCCGTTCGGGGTGCCGAGACCGGTCGGGCCGTCCCAGCCCGGGCCGGCGTTGCACTGCACCGAGGACGAGCAGCTGCCGTTGCTGCCGGAGGTCACGTCGTTGAGGTTGCCGGTGTGCGAGTACGGGTAGGCGGCGGGAGTGTCGGACGCGCCGGGCGTGCCGGCGAGGGCGTAGACCGACGCGATGATCGGGGCGGACGCGCTGGTGCCGCCGTACACGGCCCAGCCGCTGCCGCCGTAGGTCTGGTACACCGCGACGCCGGTCTGCGGGTCGGCCACGGCCGAGACGTCGGCGACCGCGCGCTTGCCGCAGGCGGTCGTCACGTTCTGGAACGCGGGCTTGGCCACGTAGCCCGAGCAGCCGCTGCCCGCGCCGCTCCACGCGGTTTCGCCCCAGCCGCGCGCGCTGCTGTTGCGGGACAGCGAGGTGCCGCCGACCGCGGTCACGTACTGCGAAGAGGCCGGGTAGCTGATGCCGTAGCCGCTGTCGCCGGTGCTCGCGGTGATCGCGACCCCGGGGTGGTGGAAGTAGCTCGAGTCGGAGGAGGGTTCGGAACCGTCCTCGCCGCCGCCGTAGCTGTTGGAGACGTACTTCGCGCCCATCGACACAGCAGTGTTCACCGCGGTGCCGAGATCGGCCATGCTCGGCTGATTCGCTTCGACGAGCAGAATGTGGCAATTCGGGCAGATCGCCGAAACCATGTCGACGTCGAGCGAGATTTCGCCCGCCCAGCCGGAATCGGCGGACGGAAGCGGACTGGTTTGCCCGTTTTCGTTCACTTTTTTGAAACAGCCGTTCGCGGTGGTGCAGGGCGGGAGCCCGTAGGTGGAGCGGTAGCTCGCGAGGTCCGATTCAGCGTTGGGGTCGTCGTTGGAGTCGACGATCGCCACCGTCGCCGAGGCGCTGCCCGCGGCGGTGAGGTTGTAGGCGGAGCGCAGGTCCGCGGGGCCGAACCCGCTGGGCAGCGCGCCGGGGGAGAGCAGCGCGCGCATGGTGTCGGTCTGGCGCTCGGCGAAACACGTGACCATGCCGGGCTTGGCCTTCTCGGCGCAGACGCGGGCGGTCGGATGCGCCGCGGCGGGCGCGGCCACGGCGGGCAGGGCCGGGGCGGTCAGGGCCAAGGCCGCGAAACCGGCCATGGCAAGGATTCTTCGGGCTGAACGGGACACGATCCCTCCCAGGGAATTTCCTGCGAACGGCGTCGGGCCATTCGGTGCCCAGTTGTCTACAGTTCGTTCAGCCCTGGCGGTGACGCGC
The DNA here is from genome assembly GCF_021903635.1 of Amycolatopsis sp. FU40. Lineage (NCBI taxonomy): Bacteria > Bacillati > Actinomycetota > Actinomycetes > Pseudonocardiales > Pseudonocardiaceae > Amycolatopsis > Amycolatopsis sp. FU40. The sequence goes on along the minus strand of NZ_CP091381.1, from coordinate 4,376,498 downwards.
TGGTGCCAGTGGCGCAATGGTGTCGGCCAGCCCGGTGGAGGTGCCTCCGAATGGTTCCCGAAGCAATCGGCCATCTCCTGACGCTCGGGCTCAAAGCGGACGAAGCAGAAATCTATCTCGACCTACTTTCGTCGGGACCGGTTCCGCCTGATCGGCTAGCGCGCGAGACCGGCCGCGACCCCGGCGAGGTGCGCCGCGTCCTGGCGGTGCTCGCCGGGATCGGACTGGCCGGCCCGGTCGACGGACCCGGTTCGCCGATGTCCGCGCTGCGTCCGGAACCGGTGCTGGAGGTCCTGAGCAGGCAACGCGAGGCCGAACTGGCCGGAGCGCGCGCGGCGATGACGCGCCTGTACGAGGAGTACCGCAGACATTCGGCGCGCTACGACGCCGACCCGATGATCGAGGTGGTCAGCGGAACCGCTGCCGCCGAACGGGTGCAGCAACTGGAGCGGGCGGCGCGGACGGAGGTCCGCGGCCTGGACTCGCCGCCGTACTACGCCGACGCGGACGCCAACGAGATCGAACTGGACAACCTGGCGCGCGGCGTCCGCTATCGCGCCGTCTACGGGCGGCTCGCACTGGAACGCCCCGAGTACGTCGCGGAGAACATCCTGCCCTGCGGCAAACGCGGGGAGGAGGCCCGGGTGCTGCCCGAGGTCCCGGTGAAGCTCCTGATCGTCGACGACTGCGCAGCCCTGTCCGGCGCGGACCGCACCGTGCTGCTCATCCGCTCGTGCGGCCTGTTCGACGCGCTCGCCGGGCTGTTCGACATGTGCTGGCAGGTCGCGCTGCCCCTCGGCCTCGCCGACGACACCTCAGGCCCCGAGATCCGCCCCAGCGAACGACGGCTCCTCGCATTGCTCGCCGCGGGACTGACCGACGACCAGGTGGCCCGGGTGCTCGGCGTGAGCAGGCGGACGATGTTCCGGTATCTGGAGAACCTGATGGCCCGTACCGGGGCGGCGAACCGGTTTCAGCTCGCGTTGCATGCGACTCGGAATGACTGGCTGTCGGTGGACAGCCAGGCTGGGGCTTCTCCGGTGCGGTCGGTGCCGTTGTGAGCTGGGGTGGTCCGGTTGGGTCGATGCGGACGGGTGCGTGGTGGGCGTGCGGGAAGGCCGGGCCGCCGGTCCGGGGCGGTGGACTGGTCTCAGTGCGCCTTGCCCCGCGACTCACAACTTCTGGCTCTCGGTGGACAGCCAGCGCTTCGCCGGCCCGGTCGACGCCGTTGTGAGCCGGGGCGGTCCGGCTGGCCGGATGCCGACGGGTGCGTGGTTGGCGTGCTAGAACCACGTCGCTAGAACCAGGTCGCTGGCACAGGGCGGTGAACCGGCTTCGGCTCGCCTCGCGCGCCTCCACCGGTTGGCCCCGGACGGGCAGAGCCAGCCCGGGCAGTTCCACTTTGAGCCGAACGCGCCGCAGCACCGATTCGGTTGCGGCCGAACGCTTTCCCGCTAGAGCGACGGCCGCTCAGCGTGCATGACCAGCACTCTGCTGACGTCTGGCAGACCGTTCACCCCTCTCCAGCGAGCGCCGGAAACGCTTGCCTCAGCTCGGCGAACAGCACGCCGTGTCGCCCGTAGCCGAAGGCCACCGAGGCTGACCAGAGTGCCTCGAAGGCGGCGGCGAGCGGGTCCGGTTCCCGAGCGGAGAACATCGCCGGGAAAGCCATCGCTTGCTGCAGGCAGTTGTCGCTCCGTCCGTCCGGCGAGGTGGCCGTCGTGCGCGGAACCCGTTCGTCGGTGAGCAGAAGGTTCCACGCGCGCCGGTCGTCGTCGAAGGGAGGCGGCAACGGGCCGCCCTGTTCCATCGCCGCGAGCGCGGGGGCTATCCAGTCGACCTCGGTCAGGTGGGCCTCCGCGTACGCGCGCCTGACTGTCCACCGGGCGACCTGCCGCTGGACCTCCGGGTCTGTCTCCGCGAGAGCGTCGACCAGCGGGCGGTCCAGCTTCGCCACGCTCAGTGCGTGGCCCCCCAATTGACGCAGCCGTTCGACAGGCAGGCTTCCGCCCCACTCTTGTATCTCGGCTTGGCGGCGCGCTTCCACGGCGGCTCGTTCTCGTTCCTGCTGGACGAGGCGCCGCGCTTCGGCTTTCTCCTCCGGAGTCGGAGGCGGCGGCGTTTCCCTGGCGACTTTATGCCAGTAAGCGGCGGTCCCGCTGGTCTGCTTGACCACCCGGTCCGGTTCCGGCGGGCCCGGCCAGAACTGCAGCAGATAGCGGTCCGGCTCGAACTCCTCGCCCTCCGGGATGCCCAGCCGGTGCGCCTCGTCCATCCGGCTCCCGCTGTAGCGGACCCGGTAGTCGACCACGTCGAGATCGAGCGGCCGCGGGTCCTCGCCGTCCAAGCCGACCAGCGCGGTTTCGCCCTTGGGCCGGAAGGACGCCTCGACGATGTCTTCCCACGCGTCGTCCACCGGCGGGGCCTCGTCGTGCAGTTCCACCCGGAAGACGACGCAGCCATGGGCCAGTCCGGTGACCAGCGACAGCGTGCCTGGCACCGCGGCGCCGCACAGCCCGTTTCGCTGGCCGCCGAAAGACTCCGCGAGATCAGGCAGGTCCGGCCAGGTCCTCACATAGAGGTGCCCGTACTCGACTCTTGCCTCGCCGCTCATCAACACTCTCATCGCCGTTCCTCCCCAAGCCGGCTGCTGTCCCGGACATCATCGCGCGCACCACCGACAAAAACCGGGGCCTGAGCGGGAGCACGACAGAGTGATGCAGTTTCCGAACTCACAAGAGCGGTGCATCAGGTGCCGCGCCTGTTCGAACCCCCGAGGCCTGGGATTCAAAGGCGTCGCTGCAGGTGCGCTCGAACTGTGCCGGTCCGGGCCGAAGGGGCCTGCGCGGCTCTCACCGGAACTGATTGCCCGGAACGGGCGGCTGTCAGCCGCCGATCTCCCGGACGCTGTCGGCGAGCAGCCGCAGGCACCCCGGGGATCCGGGGTTGAGGAGCAAGTCAACGCCGTCGTAGTCGTTCAGCAAGCGGAGCAGGTCGACCGGAGCGGCCGGACGCCAGCCGGCGGCGCGCACTCGGCGGCGGTGCGCCGGGGCCGTCGTGACGAGCAGGCACGGGATGTTGTCCGGCGACGGCGCGACCAGCGGGGATTCGTCGGTGTCCACGGCCACCGCGAAGGCCGATTCGCGGAAGACCGTGGCCAACTGGTCGAAGTCCGCTTCGCCGCGGGCGGTCAGGCGGAGCACGGCGTCCAGCGGGTCGGTCGGGGAGTCTTCCGCGGCGGGTTCGTAGGACGGGTTGGGCTCGAAGCGGCTGACGGACCCGTCTTCGCGCGCGAGCCAGCCGCCGACCACGGCCTGCGGCGGCGGGCTCGGGACCTCGGCGCCGTCGGTCGTCGACGCCGGGTGCCACGCCGGGTCGACCAGCAGCACCCACTGGTCCTCGGACATCGCTGGTACCTCCTTCGCGTCCGGTGAATCTACCGGGCGGAATTCACTCATGGCTCGGACCGCCTTCCGCCAGTTCGGCCAGTTCCGCGGCCTGGCGGGCGGACGCCGCGCGTTCTTCCGCCTGGTAGCGGCGGATGGCGGCGGCGGTGTGCCACCGGTCGAGCCAGCCAAGGCCGACGACGCTCAGCCGGTGCAGGGCCGGTCGCGTCCTCGGGCCGTCGAGGGCGTTCCGCAGTGCGGTACGGAAGGCGTCTGCGGACAGGTTCTTCTCGGTCAGCTTCCGGACGACGGCGGTCAGGTCCCGGGCGTGACCGTCGGGGTTCGGACGGTCGGCGAGCCGGGTGATTTCTTCGCGCAGCAAGGCCCGGCCGCCGGGGGCGTCCAGGACGGGGGCCAGTGCACCATGCCGTTCCAGGATCTCGACTGCCTCGGCGATCCGGGTGACGTCAGCGCCGTCCCGGATCGCCTTGGCAAGGTCGTTGAGCACTGCGGCGGCGTCCGGCTTGCCCAGCAGGGTGTCGGTCACGCCGTGCAGATGGAGGACGGCGTGCTGCTCGGCCAGTTCGCCGTGGAGCGCGGCGAGTTCGCGGGCGGCGGCCCAGACCAGGTCCGGTCGTTCGTGCCGCGCGACGTCCTCGGCGAGGGAAGCCGCCGATTCGCCGCGGCTGAGTTCCGCGAGGACCCAGCCGAGCAGCTTGGCGGTGCCGTCCCGGTCGCTCAGCGCGATCGGTCCGGTCGGCGGCGTGGGGCGGAACCACCAGCGGTGCGTGGCGGTGCGCACCAGTTCTTCGATCATCAACGCCGTGTCGGTGCTGTCGCCGAGCAAGTAGTGCGCAGCCGGGTGCTCGGCCGCCGGCAACCGGACGGTGACCGCGTCGGCTGGGCGGTCTGTGCCGTCGGTGCGCAATTGCTCAGTGAAGTTTCGGATCGCGGTGGCGTCGGTGGTCAAGACGGACGGTCCACTAGGGACGGACACATCGGACTGTGAGTAGTGCACCCCCACGGTGCGACCGTGCTGTGTCCAGGGCTGAGGTGTCGCGGGCGCGGGTCCGTCGTCGAGACCGTGGAACACCGTCGGCGCAGGCGTGCCAGTCGACATCTCGGCGCCTGGGCCGAAAGCGATCCTGACTCGACCGTCCCCTTCGGACACTCGGATCTTCACCGGGACGCGGTCCAGCACGCCGGTGCCCAGGGCGTCGGCGAGGTTCCCGGCCAGTTCGCGCGCCGCGGCGGTGGCGCGCGCCCGGCCGTCCGGTCCGGTTCCGGTGACCTCGATCGGCGGGACCGGGCCGTCCGTCGAACGCAGCGTGTCGATCAAGTTGTCCAGCGGCGTATCGGCGACCAGGACGGCGTCGGCGGCGTGCATCGTGGCGGCGCGCTGAACCTCGCCGAGGTGGTAGTGCACGCGGCTGTCGTCGATGGTCAGCAGTGCCCGGGCAGCGGGCGGCAGCGGGACGTCGTGCACCTTGCCGGTGTAGCTGCTGCGGTCGGTCACGGTGCGGACGAGGGCGGACAGCTCAGGGTCGGCCGCGATGTAGGACAACGCCGCCTGCCACACCAGATCCGGATCGGCGTGCCGGCGCACCGCGGGCTCGACGGCAGTCAGATGCAGGTCGCCGTCGCGGTTGTGCAGGCCGCGCACCAGCGTCTGGATCACGCGCTGGGTCAGCTCCAGCGTCTCGAACCGGTCCGACAGCGGGGCCGGATCGCCCTGCGGCGGCAGGAGCCAGCTGTGGTCGCTGTTCATCCGGACCTCCGTCATGCCCGGCAGTTCGAGCGCGGAGTTCAGGCCGATCCGCCGGGCCGTCTCGGTCATCGCGACCGGGCCGGAGCGGTACATCACCGACTGCCGGTGCACCCGGCCCATCGGCGTGGCGAAGAAGCCCTGGCCGAGCGAGTCCGCCTCGCGCGGCATCAGATTCGCTTGCGTCTGGCCGTAGTTGTCGCGCAGCTGGTCCAAATAGGACGCGGCGAACGGATGTCCTTTCGACATGGTGAACGCCGAATTCGCGATGTTCCCGCCGACCCGGTGCACCGCGTACCCGGCGTCGGACCGGGCGGCGCGGACGACGTCGTCCAGTCCGTGCACGACATTGTCGCCGTCGGTGTAGAGGCCGCCGAACCGGTGCATCAGCTCCAGCCGGAGGATGTCGCTCGCCGCCGCGTACCCCGGACCGGTCTGTTTGGCCAATTCGGACAGATAGAACTCCTGTGTCCGCATGGGATGCTCGCTGGTGAACACTTCGTCCACATTGACCAGCTGGACGCGGTGCTCGGTGGCCCACCGCAGCAGGTCCCGGACGTCGTGCAGCGGATCCGGGCCCTCCTCCGGGGCGGTGCTGGTCAGCGCCAGTTCGGTTTGCCAGCGCGGCACGTCCGTCCACAGCACGGGGACGATGCCGTCGCCGAGCCGGTCCGCGGCGTCGCCGAAGTTGCGGCGGAAGGTGTGCATGGTGCCGGCGTCCTTGAGCGGGCCGCCCAGCCAGATCGCGTGCATCAGCAACGGTGTTGACGTCGTCTTGGCGAGCGGTTCGACGTCGCCGGGCGCCCAAGCGGACAGTTGCTCGTCCGGGCGTTCCTTCTCCAAGGTCCAGTCTCGGTTGTCGTCCAGGTTCGCCGGGTCCAGGTGTTCGCTGCTCAGCTGGTAGCCCTTGGCGAGGTCCAGCAGGTCAAGGAAGCTGATGCACTGTCCGGCGGTGAGGTTGCGGTAATCGTGCCCCCGCGAGAACTCCGGCGGCTCCGGCGCGCGGTAGAGGCCGAACAGGTCCGGTCCCAGCAACGGTGCCGGCGGCGGGCCGTCGACTGCGGTCCGGCGAAGGTCTGCCACCAGATCCTCAGGCGAGGAATAGCGGGTTTCCTCGACGGGCGGCGCGGTGTCTGTTGTGGATTGGACGGAAGGATTGCCGAAGGTGCGGAAGTGACCGCCGTCGGTGACTGCGGTGAAACCGGCTGTCGCGCCGATCGCCCTGCCGAGTGTCGCCGAGCCTCGGCCGAACAACGCCGGTTTGGTCGGTGCGTGCACTGTGGACGGTCCGCCGAGTTCGCTGAGTGCGCGCTGGAAGTCGTGGGCCAGGCCTCCTGGCCCGTCGGTCTGGCCGGTGCTGCACGCGATCAGCGTGACTGAATGGGACTGGGCCAGCGGAGCGGCCTGTGCGACGATCCGGGCGAACGTATCGCCGTCGACCCGTACCGTCTTGCCGCCCAGCAACGTCACTTTGACCGATTGTTCGCGTCCGTGGGCGAAAACGAAGAGGGAGTCGTCGTCCCACGGCGCGGCGGTGTGGTCGGCCCACTCGCCGAACCGGCGGCCGGACAGTTCCGGTTTGGTTTCGTTGGCCTGTTTCAGGAGCGGGTCGAACTTCTGGGGCGTCGCGCCTTCCGGAAGGGTGCTGACCGTACCGGAGTTGGCGGCGACCCAGTCCCGCTCGACGCTTTCGGTGTGCTCGTTCGCCGGGAGGAACGAGACGGCGCGAACCCGGCCGGAACCGTCGGTGATCTGGCGGACCTGGATCTCGTGCGGGCCGAAGCTGTACGGCCGATCGGTGTCAGTGTCCCAGCCGGACACTGTGTCGTTCGCTTCGACGGTTCCTTCGCGGTGCTGTTCCGGCGTGTCCTCCGGCGGACGCGGCCAGGTGTGCGCGTTGATCCGGCTGTCCGCTTCGGACTTGGCCTGCCACCATTTCCGCAGCGCCTCGTCGGCTTTCTCGCGGGCTTCCTGGATCCGGTTGGCCGCGTCGTCCTGCCGCGCGGAGTGGTCGGTGCGGTTGTTGCGGTACTCGTCCAGCACCGCCAGGATTTCCGCGGCGCGATCCTGCGCCGCCTGCCGCTGCTGGACCAGGTCAGCCTGCTGGTTCCGGATTTGCTGGACCTGCCGTTGCGCGTCCCAGGCCCGCGCGACCAGATCGCTTTGCGCGACGGAGCCAGGTTCCTCGCCGAGCGCCAGCGAAAGGAGTTGTTCGTCGAGTTCGTCGAGCCGGGCGATCTCGTCGTTGCCCGCGCGCAGCGCCTGGCCCACGTCACGAGCTTCGTTCTGCGCAGACTGCACCGCTTGCCGCATTCGCCGCACCGGATCGCCGTCGGCCGGAAGGTTCAGCCCGCGTGCGTTATCGGCCGTGGTGCGGACGTTGTCGTTTTCGGCCAGCCACGCATCGTCGAAGTCGCGCTGTGCCTGTTCGAGTTCTTCTTCCGCGGTACGCCAATCTTCGGCGGCTTTTTTCACCGTGTCCTGCGCTGAAGCGAGCGTGGCCGGCAACGGTTCGCCGAGCGACTGCTCCAGGTCCGTTTCGCTCATCCGCGTCCGCGAAGACTGCGGTACCCGAACCTCGACCGCCGCGGTCTTGCCGTCGACCGTCGCGACGATCCGGTACTCGACGTCGAATCCGACCAGCCCGGTCCGGCCCTTGTCCTTGCCGACGACGGACCGCTGCGCCGCGGCGGTGCTGGACGTCGGATCGCTCTGCCCGACCGGGCCGCGCACGTCGAGCCCGCCCCAGGCGTGCGTGTTCCGGCCCGGATCGGTGATCCCGCCGGTGCCGATGTTGCCCTGCTGCTCGCCGGTGACCGTATCCTTGGCCTCGCCGGTGAACGTGGACCCGGATTGGTCCGAACGCTCCAGTTTGACCGAATCGCTCAGCCCGGCCAGCTCCGGCTTCACCACACGGGTGTACACCTTCACCGACGCGTGGCTGCTCCCGGTCACCGCGGAGGAATGCAGATCCGGGGTAGCGAACGGTGTGCCGACCATATTCGGGAGATGCGCTTGCAACGTCTCGTTGGTGATCGAGGACGAGAGCGTGTTGTGCGCGCCGGTGCCGGGTCCGGTGAGCCCGTTGCCCGCACCGGCGAGCCGCAACGCCCGGAGGGCGGCGGCCCGCACGTCCGCGGCGCCGCGGATCCCTTCGACGGTCGACGATTTCGGCAGGGGACCGAAACCTTCCTGCTGCCACGCTTCGAGACGGTCCGGAGCGGACTCCGCGGCGCTGAGTTCGGTCGTGCGCGAGCCGTACAGTTTGGTGTGGTACTGCTCGTCGCCGGAGATCCGGTGGTCGTCCGCCGAGGACCGCGCGGTCACGGTCGCCTCCTGAGCGGCGACCGGGTAGGTGCGCCCGTCGCGGGCGACGACCAGTTCGAACTGGACCTGGTGCTGATACCGCGCCGACGGTCCGCTCGAGGACGAGGTCAACGCCGTGGTCGTGGTCTTGTTCTCGACGGTCTGGTCGGTCTTCGCGCGGGTCCCGGACGCGCCAAGGTACGCGCCGTCGTAGCCGCTGACCTTGGGCTGGCTGTCCTGGAACAGACCGCGGCCGGCACCGCGGACCTGCCCGCCGTAGGACGAGCCGCGGCCGGAATTCTTCTTGTCCGTCCGAGTCGAGTTGACGACGTGGTCGACCTCGCTGCCGTCGTGCTTCACGCCGAGGAACTGAGTGTCGAGGATCTTCGCTTTGAGCAGCAGCTGGTAGTTGTCGGTCCAGAGCACACCCGGGTCTTGGGCCACCAAGGACACCCCGCCGTCCAGCGCACCGTCCACAAGGGACGTGACCGCTTCCGGAGAGGCGGTGTCGAGCGTCCGCTGGAGGTTGTTCATCGAATCGTTCAGCACCGATTTCGGCAGCAGCCGGTCGCCGAGTTTGCCGAGCTGCTGCCGGGCGTCCTGCACCAGCTTCGTCAGGTTGGGAGCGTCTTCCAGCACCGCCGAACCGAGCGAGCTGGACTTGCCGCCGACCAGTGGCGGAGCCGAAAGCTTGCCCGGCGCCGGAGTGCGCGGCTCGACCGGCGGCAGCAACCCCTCCGCGCGTGCCTCGTCCTCAGTCATTGCCACGAAGACCGAACCGGGCAGCCGGACGTCCGCGCCCGCTCGGGAAATCGACCCGTTGACCAGTCCTTCCTGCCGGCTTTCCGCGATCAGCCGGACGTTCGTGTCGTACTGCACCAGCACCGTGCGACTGTCCGAAGAGGACCGGTTGGTGTGGTCGACGCTGGCGGTGATCTCGTGGGACGAACCGGAGCTGCGCTGCCACGGGCTCCACTTCGCGGTGCCGAAGAACTGGCCTTGGCCGTGTGTGTCGCTGCCGATCGGCCGGACGGTCAGGCCGAGTTGCACGTTGGCTTCGACGGATTGCTTGTGCGTGCCCTCGTAGCCGGCTTTCGAACCGCCGGAATACGTCCGGTCGCCGCCGCCGGTTTCCGAGACCGCGACCAGCTTCGGATTGCTCAGCGAGATGCCCATGCCGAGGCCGCCGACGCGGTCCGCGACGCGGCGGTCGTAGCGGAATCCGTTCGCCGTACCGCCCTGCTTGAGCAGCTTCGGAGTGAGGCCGCGGAAGTTCTCCGGCGAGAACATCCGGTCCACGCGGGCACGCGCCTCGCTGCCCGGCAGGCCGAGGACCGCGTCGCCGCCGGCCGCGCGCTGGAGCTGGCGCAACGCCTCGTCCCGCACCGCCTCGGTGTTCGCGAACGCTTCCACGTGCAGGAACTTCGGCGTCGTCTGGTTCTGCTGCTGGGTCAGCAGGTCGTCGATGCTCGGGGTTTCGTTCGGTGTCATCGCGACGACGCCTGGCTTGCCTGGCTTGAACTCGGACGGGTCCTTGGCGAGCGCGGCGCCGTCGTTGATCCACAAATCGACTTTGCCGTCGATCTTCGGCAGGTCGGGATCGCCGGTTTTGGCCACTGTGGACACCTTCGGCGTGACCCGGAACGGCGATCCGGGCGTCAGCCGCCGCACCCACGGCCGGTGCCGGGTGTAGCTGGTGATCTCGACCTCGAACTCGACGTCGTGCTCGAAGACCTGCGAATCCGGGCTGCCGCCCTTGCCGGTCGCCGTGGTCACCGTCGGGCCGCCGGAGTTCTTCCAGGTCCGGTTGTCCGAGTACTGCAGCGGGCTGACGGTCGGGCTGATCCCGAGGTTCGCGCCCGCCGTGGCGCCTGGAATGATCACTCGGCCTTCGAGGCCGACCGACCAGCCTCGTTCGGTGGTGGTCGCGCTGGTCAGCGAGGGGCTCGTTTCGTTGCTGTTCTTGATCGAACGGCCGTCTGCCTGACCGAGGTGCCGGCCGGGGCCGGGCTTCGCCTTCACGGTGACGTTGAGGTACTCGTCGGTGAACAGCCCGCGTCGCTTCAACTGCGCTGAAACGCCTTGCGAGAACAGACTGTCCATTTTGCCCCGAAGCGAGGCGGCCGAGAACGTGGACGTGATCTTCCGCAGGTTCGCGAACCGCTCGGAGATGTCCCGGCTGGATCCTTGGTTGTCGCCTTGGAACTTGTCCCAGCGGGGCAGGAACTTGTCCGCGCCCGGCAGGTTCCGGAGAGCGTTTTCGATCTGTGGCTGGACGCGCGTCGCCGGTTCGAACGACCCGGGCCGCGCGGTGCCTGCCGCCATCGCCGCCGCGAGATAGGGCGGTTCGTAGCGCGCGCCGACGTCTTTGAACTTCGCCGGGGTGTTCTTCGGCACCGGAAGACCCTGGGCTTTGGCCTCGGGCAAGCCCATCCGGGTGTACGAAGTGGCCTGGACGGTGGTCTTTTCCCCGGTTGAGGTGGTGACGTCGAGGTCGACGGTGACCTTGTACAGGCCGATGTCGCCCTTCGCGTTCACGGTGGACTTGCTGGTGAAGCTGGTGCCGCTTGTGGACTGTTGGTTGACCTTCCGGGAATAGCTGCCGCTGACCCCGCCGACACCGCCGACCGTCCCGGGCACATACGAACCGCCGCCGAAGATCGCGTTGACCTCGCCGCCGTATTTGGAGGAGACCGTGGTGCTTCCGCCGTTGACCGAGGAATCGTTGAACCGCAGTTCGCTGTCGCCCGGGATGGTGCCGAGGTACTCGACGTTCGTCGGCCGCGCCGCCAGTTGCACGGCGTCACGGTGCGCACCGTGCGGGCTGAGCAGGTCGTTCGACACCACCGGACTGCCCTGCATCGCGGTGCCGAGCATGCCGCGGACGCCGCCGCGGCTGAGGAATTCCCGCAACGAGGTGCGGCCCGGGGCGCCGAACTTCGTCACCGACGGATGCAGGTTCTTGCTCACCTGATCGAACAGCGCGTTCTCGTCGAAGTCGACTGATTCCGGCGAGAGGAATTCGATCTTCTTGACCCAGTCCGGCTTCGGCTCCGCCGGCCCGGCCGTCTGTTCCTGCTTCAGGTCGGCCAAGTCGGCGGAGAGGACGAGTCCGACTTGTCCGTCCACTGTGGAGCCGACCAGGCCGCCGGTTTCGTTGCGGACCGTGATCCGATAGGTGACCGGAGCGTCCGCCCGCTGCATGTCGCCCGCCGTGCGGATCACCCGCTGATCGGTGCCGGTCGTGGTGCCGGTGTGCTCCGCGGACGGACTGGCGAGCTGTGCGGTGCCGCCGACGGACGCGTACGGGCCCGCCGGGAACATCGCGAAGTACGAGGAGCCGACGACCTTCGCGGTCGTGTCGGTGTTCGGGCTCGCGTGGGTGGTCTTGACCTCGTTCTTGACGTCGCCGATGGTCGGCTGCGGGAGTTTCGCGATCTGGCCGGCATCGACGGAGCCGAAGTCCGGCTCCGCGGTGACGTGCACCTCGTACCACTTCTCGCCCGCGCGCACCATCTGCTTGCGGCCGTCGCCCATAAAGGACTCGAACTCAGGACCGGAGAGGGAATCGGCAATCGCGTCGACACCGTGGATTCGCGGCGGGTGCTGCTGCTTCGGGGTGAGGCGGTGGATCAGGTTCTCGATGCTCGTGCCGACGTCCTTGGCGCCGCGGACGTCGACCGGGACCACGGAGCCGAGCGCTTTGCCGTCGCGGACGAACTCGGGCAGCCGGTCGGCGAGGGGGCGGGTGTCGGGCTCCTCTTCGGTTTGCTCGTCCGCGACGAGCACGGCGTCGTCCCGCCGCGGCGTCCAGTCCGAGACCAGCTGGTCGAAGAACGCCGCGCGCTGCGGGGCTTCGGCTCGCAACCGGTCCGGGTCGAGGAAATAGAACTTGGCCGTTTCGGCCATGTCCTCGTTCGGGTTCGTCGCGCCGTAGCGGGTGATCGGGCGTTCGCCGTCGAAGGCCGGGAAGCCGTCGGCGGTCCAGTATCCGGTGTGCTCGTTGAAAGCCGAGAGGTTCTCCGCGCGGAGTTCCTTCGCTATCCGGGCGGCGCGAACGCGGATCAGGTCGGCTTCGCCGCGTTTCGCGAAGACGTCGGGATGGGAGTCTTCGAGCTGTTTGATGAAGTCCGACCGCCGCGGCGCGTCTGCGGCCAGCTTGCCCGGGGCGGCGAGATGGGTGCGGATCGAGCCGGCGAAGTCCTCGAAATCGCTGCGGAACTTCGGATCTGCCGGCGGTTCGGCTCCGGGGGCCCGCTTCGGGGTGTTGTCCTCGTTCCAGACTCCGACGTGCTCGGTGTAGTCGTCGAGGGCGTATTTGAGCAGGCCGTGGGACAGTTCGTGGGTGACCATGCCTTCGACCTCGCGACGGCCGCCGCCGAAGTCCCGGTCGAATCCGGCCATCGCGTAAATGTTGACCGTCCGGTGCGAGCCGATGTATTCGCCCGCCATGCCAGGGGAGAGCTGCCCGTTCTCGATGCCGAAATTCACCGCGCCGATGTGCTGGACTTCCTGCTCGATTCCAGCACGAGAGGAATTCTGCCGCTGGTCGCCGATGATCGGGGCGTAGTGCTTGAGCGCGTCGGCGACGGCGGCCTTTTCGTCGGGGGTGAACTGCCGGGGTTTCACGCGGTTCGCGACGGTCTCGCTGGCTTTCGGGTTGCTTTCCCGGACCGCCTGGGCGCCGCGCTCGGAGTCGAACTGGACGCCGGTCTGCTGGTCGTGCGTTCCCGGGGCGGGTTCGCTCGCCGGGCCGGGGCTCGTGTCCTGCGGGGCTTTGATGGGAGTGTGCAGATTCGGCTTGCCTCCCGGATCGGGCTGCTCGCGGTGATCGTTCCGGTGCGGCGGCGGGTTCGGCGCGGGGGCGTCGCCGAGGTGGTGGTCCCGGATGTTCGCGGTGTTCGAGACCTGCTCGATCTGCGCGAGATTGCCCTGGTTGAGCCGTGAATCGTGCCAGGCGTCCGGCCCCATCACCCCAGGCTGGTCCTCGCGGTTGAAGAGCATTTCGTCGTTCTGGTAGCCGTCGCCGAGGCCGAGGAAGTGCATCAGCTCGTGCGTGACGCCGAAGGGCGAATCGCGGACGTCCCAGTTGAGCTGGTTGGTGTCCGGGGTATCCGGGTCCACAGTGGAATCGTGCAGGTTCACCGGGATCCGGCGGCGGGGGTCGGCCTGCCAGCTGGTGTCGTCCGGGTGGATGTCGTCCGCGACGCGGATGTCGAGCCGGAGGTGCAGCTGGTCCCCGCCGGGCAGCCGGGACGATTGATTGACCCACTCCTGGAGATGGTCCCGCAGTTCGTTGACGAACTGTTCTCGCCGCTCGGGCGTCACCGACCCGGAATGCGAGGTCAGATCGATCGGAATGGTGTGCTCGCGCACCCACTGCCCGGGCGCGATCTCGAACCGGCGCACGTCGAACCGGATGTGCGCCATCGCTCCGGCGAGCTGCCCGCCCCTGAGGCCCGCGCGATTCCCGGTGAATTGCTCGGCGATCTTCTTGATCGGGTCGAACCGCTCCGAGGAGAACCGCGTGACCGGCGCCGTGTCGCGGCGGCCATTCCAATCCTTCGGCCCCGGCAGAGTCTTCGGTTCCGGCTTCGGCGCTGTCTTCGCCCCGTTGTTTTTCGGCGCAGCAGCGGGCGTCTGCGTGTTCGCCGGCCGGTTGCCGCTGAGATTGTCGACCAGCGCCTGCCGGGTGGCGAGCGTCAGACCGGCGAGCTTCTTGCCGTCCTCGACGTTCTCCTTCATGCCCTTGACCAGCGACGTGCGCTCGTTCTTGGGCAAATTCGCGACAACCTCGGAAAACACCTCGGGCCGGTTCGGCTGCGGCCCGCTCGGCGTGATCCCGTGGAACGCGGCTTTCGCGGCGATCTTCGCCAGGTTGGGGTCGAGAGCCGTGTGATTGCCGAGGTAATGGCCGATCAGGTCGGACCAGGTGGTTTCGTTGGCGTGGCTTTGAGCCAGCGCGGTGATCCCGTTCGGGTCCGTGCCGACCTTGCCCGCGATGCGCGCACCGTTGGTCTGGATCGCGAGATCGGACGAGAATTTCGCGATCGCCTCCGGATGGTCGCTGTATTGCCAGCTCGGGTTGCGTTGCGCCAGCACCGAATCGACGAGACCCTGGCCTTCTTTGGCCCCGTAGTCGAAATTGCCGGTGTTCGGGTTCTTGGTGCCGAACGTCGCGTCGTTCTCGAGCTTGTTCCCCTGCATCCGGACAAAAGTGTTCGGCTCCGGAAAGTAGACCGTCCGGGAGTCGACCGCGGCGAGCGCCTGCCGAACGTCGAGATCCAACTGTGCCGCGCGATTCGCGAGATCCCCGTCCTCGGGCCGGACGTGATACCCGCCGCTGATCACCTCCGGCGGCCCTTCGGGATTCTGCTGCACCACGGTGTTGACCGCGTCGAACAACGGCCCGGTGCGGGTGTTGAAGGAGTGGACGTCGGCGTCGCCGGTGTGCAGGTAGACCTCGTTGGCGCCGCCCGCTTCCCGGATTTGCCCGGTGAGCTTCTCGGTGACCGGATTCCGGACCATCGTTTCGCGGATGCCGCCGTAAGGGATGGTCTTCTGGTCGATGGCCGGGTTGCTCGGGTGTTTCCAGGTGAACCCGATAATCGCTACCGGGAAGCGGTTGTCCCAGGTATTCCGGAACTGCTGGATCTTCTGGTTGATCGCTTGTTCTGACCCCGGCGTCCCGTTGATTCCGATGACGAGGCCGAACCGCCCGTCGGAGGAGTTCCCGGTGAACCCGGCCGCGTACTTGTCCGCGATAGTCTGGAGATTGTCGTCGGGAGTGGCGGCGACGGTGGCTACCACGCCGACGCTGTCCTGGTTGTTCTCGTTGCGAGTGCCGAGGTCGCCGATGATGCCGGTCTCGTGCACGACGGTGAACTTGAAGTTCTTGAGGTGCTGCGCGAAGTCTCCCTTGCCGCCGGTGACGGGGGGCTGCTTCCCGGCGTTCGGCCCCGGACCGGTGGCGGGGTTCGGCTTCTTCGGCGCCGCTGCCGGAGTGTGCAGGTTGCGGTTTTGGGGCTTCGCTTCGGTCTTCTTGGGTGCTGCGACGGGAGTGTGGAGGTCTCGGCGCGGGGCGGTGTCCCCGCGGGGGCGCGGGGCAGGAGTGGGCTTCGTGCCGATCGGCTTGGCCGGTGACGGCGGTCGGCCGTTCTTGGGGCCGTCCGGATCCGGGTTGGCGGGGGTGGCCGGCTTGGGAGAGGCGGCGGACTTCTGACCGGGATGAGGCGATGAGGTCGGGTTGGCGGCGGTGGCCGGATTCGTTGCGGTGCCGGACTTCCGGGCGGGGTTAGGCGGTGAGGCTGGGCTGGCGGCGGTCGGAGTCGGGTTGGCGGCGGTGGCCGGCTTCGCCGAGGTGGCGGACTTCTGACCGGAGTCAGGCGATGAGGCCGGGCCCGTGGCGGACGGAGCCGGGTGAGCCGACGGACTCGGTGCGGAAGCGGGCTTGGCGGGCGGCTTCGGGTTGGAATCGGTGGCTGGGGCCGCGGCGGGTTCGGCGGTGCGGTCCGGGCGTGGACTGCCGGGAGTGTTCGGCCTCGAGCCGGGCCCGGCAGCGGGGTCCGTGCCTGTCTTCGGATCCGGGTCGGCAGCCGGGGTCGGGTTCGGATCGGCGGTGGTGGTGGCCGGGTCCGGGCTCGGGCCGGGTTGGGCGACTGGGTCCGGAGCGGATCCGGAGCCTGGGTGGGCAGCCAGGTTCGAATTCGGAGCGGGCGTGGTGGCGGGGCTCGGTTTGGCGGCGGAGTCCGGGCTGGTGGCTGGATTCGGCTCGGTGCCGGGGCCTGGATGGGCAGTCCGGCCCGGGGCCGGAGACGGGGTGAGGTTCGGGTCGGCGGCGGGGGCGGGGCTTGCCTTGGCTGCCGGATCCGGGTTGGCGACCGGGCCCGGCGGGTTGGCCTGGGGACCCGGGTTGGGGCTGCCGGTCGTCGGTCCGGGGCCGGCGACCGAGGTCCGGACGGGGTTCGCGCCGTCGACGGTGGTCTTCGGGGCGGGGCTCGGGGTGGAGTCGATGCCTTTGACGCTGGTCGACGTCGGCGGCGGCACCGGCTTGGGCTGCGGGGCGGCGGCCGGGTCGGGGGAGTTCGGGTTGGCGCTGGTGGCTGAGCTTGAGCTGGTGTTCGGGGTGCGGACGGAGTCGGGGGACGGGTTCGTCTCGGGACCGCGGTGAACGGACGGGCCCGGGGAGGCGGTGCCGTTCGGGCCGGGCGACGAGTTCGAAGAACCCGGGCTGGGGTGGCCGGACGGCCTTGGCGCGGTGTCCGGGCTGGGGTGGGGAGTCGGGTTCGAGGAGCCGTTCGCCTGGCTGGGGTCGGAGTGCGGGGCGGTGTCCTGGCGGCCGAAGCCGGGTAGCCCGGTGTCGTGTGGTGCGGTGGGCGCGGGCGGCGAGGCTGGGTGGTTGCTCGCTGACGGGTGGCCGTTTGTGCTGGTGGCTGGCGGGTTTGCGGTCGTGGCGGAGTCTGGCGCCGAGGACCCGGGGGTCGCGTCTCGGGGCCCGGCGGGTGCGGACGGCGGCGGAGCGGGGGTCCCGGTCTTGACCGAGTCCGGCGTGGACGGGGGCGGGGCGGCGTGGTGCCCGGTGCCGTCCGGGCCTTGGCTGACGGGGGAGGCGCCCGGGTTGGTGTCCGTGCCGGAGGACGGGTTGGGGCTGGGGCCCTGGTTGGTGCTTGTGCTGGGGGACGGGCTGGGGCTGGAGCCAGGGTTCGTGTTTGCGCCGGGAGAGGGGTTGGTGCCGGGAGAGGGGTTGGTGCCGGAGCCTGAGCTGGTGCTGGGGTTGGTATTCGTCCCGGAGGCCGGGTTGGCTCCGGGGTTGGTGTTCGTGCCGGGTGAGGGGCGGGTTCCGGAATCGGTGCCCGCGCCCGGATTCGGGGCCGGGCTCGCGGCTGGACTGGTGCTCGGGTTTCCGCTGGCGGGGACGGGGCTCTGGTTGCCGTTCGGGCCGGGGGCGTGGTCGGCGGACGGGCCGGTGGCGGTGCTCCCGCCCGGGTTCGCGGTGCCGGGAGGGTTCGAGCCGGTGCCGGGGTTCGCGTTCCCGGACGAATCGGCGCCCCCGGCGGGGTTGCTGCCGGGCGAGTGGGGGCTTTGCGCGGGATGGCCGGCCGGGCCCGCGGCGGGCGGCGGGGTGGCGGGGGCGGAGCTGGGGGCGTTGTTCGCGGAGTTCGGGCCGCCCGTCGAAGTGGAGTCGGGGGAGCTTGCGGAGTGAGAGCCGTTCGCCGAACTTGAGTTGGTGGCGGGGTTCGGGGCTCCGGTTGACGGGCTGCCGTTCGTCGAGTGACCGTCGGTTGCGGGATGGGAGCTGCCGGTCGGGTTCGGTCCGGCGGCGGAGTTCGGGGTGCCGGACGAGGGGGAGGAGTTCGAGGTGCCGCCGGTCGTCGCGTCGTGGGGGGTGTTCTGGCCGCCCGTCGAGTGGGAGCTGCCTGAAGCCGAGTTGGTGTCGGGGGAGGTGTTCTGGCCGTTGCTGTGCGGGGTGTTGCCGCCGGAGCTGGTGGCGCCGCCGGGACCAGCGCCGCCGGGACCACCGGAGCCGTCGGAGTTTCCAGAACCAGCGCTGCCTGGGCCGGAGCCGTGGGCGCCGCCTGGGCCGGAACCGCCGGAACCCGGGCCGTTGGTGCCGCCGGAGCCTCCAGGACCAGAACCGCCAGAACCGGAGCCGCTGGAATCCCCGGAACCGAAACCCCTCGAATCACCGGACCCGCCGGGCCCGTTCGGGCCGTTGACCGGGTCCACCTTGATGTTCCCGGTCCCGTTCTCCCCGCCGGGATCGTTCGGGCCCTTCCCCTGGCCGCCGTCGTTGCCGCCGCCGGTGAGCTTGTCGTGCAGGTTCTGGCCCGCGTGATGCGCGCCGTGAGTGGCGGCGCCGCTGAGGCCGCCGTTCAGGGCTCCCCAGCCCAGGCTGTCCAGGTCTCCGCCGAAGAGGCCCGCGCCGGCCAGTCCGACTACTACCTCGGTCGCCGCTTCCACGCCGGCGGCGCCGAAGACGTTGTGGCCCCACTTGCCGAGGCCGCTGTGCGCGCCCGCGGCGAACGCGCCGCCGATGGCGCCCAGCGCGGCGTTCTGGCCGATTTGCTTCCAGTCGAAGCCGTCCCGGTTTCCCTGGGCGATCTGGATGAACTCGGCGAGCATCTCCTCGGCCGCCTCTTCCGCGGCTTCCTGCGCGGCCTCGCGCGCGACCCTCGACAGCAGGCTCATCAGACGCGACATCAGCGAGCGTTCGATCTGCATCACCGCGGTCCGCCCGGCTGCCCAGATTCCCGGGATCAGCGGGGCGGTGAACGGGTTGGTCATCGCCCAGATCAGGTCCGCCGCGGTGACCGCGATGGAGATCAGGATGCCGTATTTGGCGTTCTCGACATTCAGCGCGTATTCGCGCAGAGCCGCGGCTTGCTGCTGGGCGCGGTAGGAGAAACCGGCGCCCATGGTGCTGAGTTTGTTGGCGTAGTCGGCGAAGTTGGTCGCCACCTCGCCGCCTACGTTGGAGACCACCTGCTCCGCCAGCTGGCTGAAACCGGTGCCCGCGGCGGAAATCTCCTGCGCGACCTGGTCCCATTCGGCGGCCAGTTCGCGGGCTTTGTCCTCGTCGCCCTGCGGCCAGGCGTCGCCCGCGATGATGTAGAACACCCAGTTCAGGCTGGGGTCCACCATGAGGCTCATCGCGGGGCACCTCCTGCGAGCGAAGAAAGTCAGGAAACGGGGTTGTCCGGGGTGATCGGCGGCTGGGCGGGGATCGACTTCGCCGGCTCCCAGCCGGCGGGTTCGCCCTTGACGGCGGGCAGCCACGCCTCGGTCGGCTCCAGGGGGCGGACCTCGCCTTCGGGCGTCTCGACGCTGTCCTCGACCGCGTGAGCCGGCCTTTCCGAGCGGACGAAGACTTTGGCCGGTTCCAGCGGGACGACCTCGCCTTCGCGAGCGACCACCTTGTGCTGAAGAGGGCGCTCGACCGAGAGCCGCCGCAAGTGCGTTTCCTCTTCGGGCAAGGGTTCCTTGCCTCGATCCGGGATCCGGGCCCGGACGCTCCTGGCCGCTGTCCAGCCGCCGCCGTCTTCGGCTTCCGGGGCTTTGCCCAGCAGCTTGCCCCGGATGCGCACGCCGCGCTGGTACTCGGTCGGCGGCGCGTCGGCGTCTGCCTTCTGGACCTTGTGGTTCAGGTCGGTGAAGTTCTTGAAGAGGGCGTTCGATCCGTCATAAGCACCCTGGTCGGCTTCGCGGAACGACGTCGCCATGTCGCCGATCGCGTCGCGGGTCGCTTCCACCGCCAGTGCCCAGGCGTTGATGCCGTTGTAGATCTCGGCCGCCGACTGGATGTGCGTTGTGGAGAATTCGTTGCCGTTCTTGTCGTTCCCGGCCGCGTCCCGGATCCGGCCGGGGTTCGCCAGGCTCTGCACCCGCTGGGCCAGCGTGCGCAGTTCGGCGCTCTTGCCGTCGAAGCCGTCGCGGCCGCCGTCCAGACCGTCGGCGTCGACGAAAAACTGGTCGGTCACGGCAGATTCCCTTCGTCGAATCCCGGCACCCGCGCCGAGAACAGGGCGTTGACGTCCACTTTTCCGCTCATCAGGTCTTCCGCGGAGATGCCGGGCGGCAGCATGGGGGCCATCAGTTCCGCGGCCGCGGCGACGGATTTCTGCCGGGCGGCGGAGACGGTTTGCACGATCACCGAGGCCAGTTCCGCGGGAGCCATGCGTTTGTACGCGCTGGTGGGGAACGAAAGTTCGGTCAGTTCGCCGGTGCGGCCGACGGTCGCGGTCACCTCGCGGCGAGCCGAGGTGACGGTGCTGGCGGCGGTTTCGACGTCTTGGCGGGCTTGGTCGAAGTGATCGCGTTGATGCTGGTAGGCCGCCATCGCGTCCTCGAGCATCTTTTCGTAGTGCGTGCTCATCGGTCTCCTCCCGAGGGGTCAGCCGACCGAGGCCAGGCCGGGCCCGAGGGCCATGGCGCCGGTGTCGGGCGGGCGGATGCCGCGCAGGTCGGCGGCGGCGAGCGTGCGGGACGCGGCGGCGGCCGACAGCGTGCGGGCGAGTTCATGCGCGGCGTACGCGGTGTGGTCGGACGCGGCGGACAGTTCGTGGGCGAGCGCGTCGCGCACGTCGCCGGGGACCTCGTGACCACGCCGCACCAGCAGGCGCACGGCGATCTCGGCGAGTTCGTCCACTGTGTACTCGCCGAGTTGCCAGCCGTACGGGAAAGCGTCGCGCAGGGTGGGCAGTCGGGCGAGCAGTTCGCCGACGCGGTCGCTTTCGCCGGTGAACACCACGACCGGGTCGGCGGGGCGGCGGGCGATCATTTCGGACAGTGCTTCCAGGGCTTCGATGCCGGGGGTGTGCGGCGAGGTGTCCCAGTCGCCGTCCAGGTCGACCACCAGGGTGCCGCCGGAAGCGTCCTCCACGGCGGCCCGGACGAGGTGTTCGGCTTGACCGGGCCATTGCGGGGAAAGCTCTTCGGCGAGGTTGCGCTGCACCAATTGCCCCATCGGAGCCATGCCGAATTCGGAGAGGATTTGCGCGTACAGTTTCGCGTACTCCGACCGTCCGGTGCCGCGTTTGCCGCTGATCACCAGGTTGGCCTGGTGGCCGAGCGGCTGGCGTTCGCGGGCCAGGCGGCCGAGTTCGAGCAGGAGCCGTTCGGCGTTCTCCCGCACCGATTTCTGGCCGACCAAGCCGCTGAGGCGTTTCCAGCCCGCACTGGTTTTGACCGCGGCGGCGGGATCGGCGGTGACCGGAACCGCCGATTTCGCGGCGGAAGGCAGCTGCGCCAGCTCGGCCTGAAGATCGTCGGCGGTGAGGCGGTTGAGTTCGATGTCTTTGGACGGCGGGTGAAGCGCCAGCCGGGAGGCCTGGTTGTTCACCATCGCCTCGAACAGCTTGCGCGCGACACGACCGTTGCCGAACGTCGAGTTCTTCGGCACCCGCTCGAAATACTCGCGCAGCGCGGCCAATGCGTCGTCGGTCATCTCGTAGTAGTGCTTGCGGGTCAACCCAGTCGTGATGGTGACCAGTTCGTCGACGCTGTAGTTCGGGAATTCGATGGTGCGCGTGAACCGCGAGGCGAGGCCGGGGTTCGACTGCAGGAACTGTTCCATCTGCTCGGAATAGCCCGCGACGATCACCACCAGCGAATCGCGCTGGTCTTCCATGATCTTCATCAGCGCGTCGATGGCTTCCTGCCCGAAGTCCGGACCGGAACCGCCGGTCGGCGCGCTCAGCGTGTACGCCTCGTCGATGAACAGCACCCCGCCGACGGCCTTCTCCACGACCTCGGTCGTCTTGATCGCGGTGGACCCGATGTACTGGCCGACCAGGTCCTGGCGCGCCACCTCGATCATGTGGCCTTTCGACAGGATGCCGAGTTCGGCGAGCACTGTGCCGTACAGCCGGGCGACGGTCGTTTTGCCCGTGCCGGGCGGGCCGGCGAACACCAGGTGCCGCGACATCGGCGGCATCGGCAGGCCCATCCGCTCGCGCATCTGCGACATCTTGATCAGGTTGATCAGGCCGGTGACTTCCTTCTTCACCCCGGCGAGCCCGACCAGCGCTTCCAGGTCGCCCAGCGGGCCTTCGAGCACCTCTCCGGCGGCCTCGCTCACGGTCTGGTCGGCGGCCGCGAAGTCGCCCGGCGGACCGGCGGGCACGGGCTCGGCGGTCCGGGCGGAATCGGTGCTCAGGTTGTCCACGTCCGCGTGCTCGCCGCTCACGAGTTCGCCCGAGGCGTCGTTGACCACGCAATCGCGGATGCTGACCGGCTCGGTGGTTTCCACGTGGAAGCCGTCCTCGCCCGCGCCGAGGATTTCGCATTCGGTGAACGACGCCTGAGCACCGACGCGCACGCCGTTCCCTCGTGCGTTGCGCACCCGGCAACGGGAAGCTGCCAGCGGAGAACTCACGGTGATCCCGTCCCCGCTGGAATCGATGATCTCACAGTCCTGCAAGGAGATCTCCGCAGTGCCGGCAACGTGCAGCCCGCCGCCGCGCACTTGCACCGACTTCGCCGAGGACGACGCGCTCGAGGTGAACGAGACCGCCTTGTCCGCCGTCGAATCGACTCGGAGGTCGGCCACGGTCAACCGGGCGTCCTCGGTGACCTGCACGCCGGTTTCCCGGCCGGTGTCGACGGAGGCGTCCGCGAGGTCCAAGGTGGACTGTCCGGAAAGGACGATCCCGACGCCGCCGTCCGGCGTCATCCGCAGCCCGCCGACGGTCACCGCGGACGACGCGCTGAACGCCATCGCGGTGTGCGTAGATCCCCGCACGGTCGCACGCTCGAACCGCGGCCGCGCCTGGTCGTCGACCAGGATCGTGACCGGTGAGCCCTCGAAGGTGCAGTCCACGAACTGCGGTGCGGCGGTTCCGGTGGCCTGCACCGCGTTCGCGCCCGCACCGGCGAACACGCAGTCGCGCAGCAACGGCTCGGCGGACGCGGCGATGTGCGCGGCCTGCATCGGCGCCGACCGGAACTGCGACGACGCCACCGAAACCCGGCCCTTGCTGGTCACGTACAGGTCGACGTTCGCGCTGTCCCGCACGGTCAGCCCAGTGATCGTCGCGCGCCCCTGCTGTTCCACGACCATCGCCGGTTTCTGCGCGCCGACGATCTCGCACTGCTCGACGATCGCGACCGCTTCGCCGTTGACGCACACCCCGTTGCCCGCCGCGCCCCGCACCGCGCAGCGCCGCAGCAGCACCGATCCGGTCTCGGCCACGACCACCCCGGACGACGCGGCGTCGACGATCTCAGTGTCCTCGATGGCCGATTGCACCGGTGAGGCGACCACGACCCCGGCCCCGCCGGTGCTGGTCACCGTGCAGCCCCGCAGCGCGAGCGAACCTTCCAGCCGGGCCAGCAGGGTCGCCCACGAAGCCCCGGACAGCCGGCAGCCGTCCAGGGCCGCCTCGCCGCGCACGACGTCGACCGTGACCAGCTGGTCGTCGACGCCGGTGAGGACGAACCCGCTGAGCTGCACCGCCTCGGCGTTCGCGACGAGCACGCTCCCGGTGTTCGCCACGATTTCCACCGTGCCCGCGCCCTGTTCGGCCACCAGCGACACCATCCGGTCCACCACGAGGTTTTCCTCGTACCGGCCGGGGTGCACGCTGATCGTCGCCCCCGGCTGCGCCTGCGCCAGCGCCGCGCCGATGGTCCCGAAGGCACCCGGCCGGTCGCCGCCGACCACGAGCAGCTGTCGGTTCATCGTCTCCGCCTCTCCGCACTCACGCCAGGCCCGGGAGCGCCCCGAACCGCTCCGCCGCCTGCTCGTCCATCACGGTCGCGACCAGGTCCTCGCCCGCTTCCGCCCACGTCTGCACCGTCTGCCGGAGCGAGTTCATGGCCAGCTCGTCCAGCGAAGCCCGGTCGTTCGCCACCCGCCCGGTCTCGTCGATCTCGCTCGCGGTCAGCTCCCGCAGCAGCACCGCGCCGCGCGCACCCGCCGCCGGTTTGCGCGTTTCGAGCACCTTGAAGCTGGTGCCCGGCACGAACAGCACGCGGTTTTCGACGCCGCCCTCGCTCGGTTCCAGCAATTTGGTGCGCCGTCCGGTGATCGACCACACCAGCACGTCCGTTTCGCCGTCCACCGCGGACGACGGATGGGTCAGTGCGTTGAGGAAACCCCATTCGGTCAGCACTTTCCGCCCGTCCAGCAGCGGCCACGCCGACGGCGGCAGCTCGGTCGCGAAGGTCGCCGGACCGCGGTGCGAGGGCAGCCTGCTCAGTCCGGCCACGACGCACCGGGCGACCGGGACGTGCGGACCGTTCGCGCCGCGCCGCAGTCCGGCGTCGATGGTCGATCCCTTGGGGGACAGGTAAAGCTGCACGGCCACCGCGTCGGTCAGCACCTCGGCCGACGACGATGTCGACAGCACGCCCTGGAATCCCGGGTGCTCGGACAGGATCCGCGCGACGGTGTTCGACATCAGGCCGTATTCCGCGCCGAGCGATTTGCGCAGCCACTGGCGTTCCTTGTCCGCGCCGCGTTTCGGCAGCAGCGCGGTCGATTCCGCACCGGGGGTTTCCTGGAAACGCAACTCCGCCGGGGCCGGTTTCGGCTTGTCCGAAGCGGGTGCCGCAGGAAGTTTTTCCGGCGCCGGGACCTTGGCGACCGGCGGTTCGACGGGCTTGGCCGGAGCGACGTCGGCCGGAGCGAGCTGCGTGATCGGCTTCGCCGCCGGAGGAGCAGCGGAAACCTTGACCGGAGGCTCGGCCGGGGCTTCCGGCTTGACCGGCGCGGGAACCGGAGCAGGCGCGGCGATCGCCCCAGGAACCTCTGTCGGCGCGGCAATGCCCAACGCCGCCGGAGCCGCGGGCAGATAGGCCGCCGGAGGAGCCGCAACCGCCACAGGCGCCGGATGCCCGGACTCGATCGCGTCCAACGCCCGAGCCGCCACCCGCGGCCGCGCACGCTCGGCGAGCAGCGCGGCAGCAGGCAGCACCCGGCTCATCCGGCGAGTCTGCTCGTCCAACCGCGCCAGCAAATCCTCCGCCAGCAACCGCATCCGCGACGCCGAACCCTCGTCCGCCGCGTCAAAAGTCAGGTTGTGCACCGCGGCGTCGAGGCCGATCTCGCGGATCGCGGCCGACGACGGGCCGTCCTGCGGCGGCCGCACCAGCAGACCGGACTGCACGACTTCGACCACCGCGTCCGGGGAGTACCAGTACACCGCGGGGGACACCTGGTCGAGCCCGTGGATCGGCGGACGGTGCGAAAGCAGCTCCGGCAGCGGCGTTTCGTCACCCGAGCGCGGTTCGTAGCCGAGTTCGGTGGTGAACGGACGCCAGCCGAGGCGTCCGTCGTACAGCACGGTCCGCAGAGTCGGCAGCTGCGGCGAACCGACCGGCACGCCCGCGTAGAACGCGACCGGCTTGCCGAGCAGGTCGGCCAGCGCCTGTCCGATCGCGGCCTCGCCGGGCACCTGCATCGGGCCGTACTGCACGAACCGCGCCTTGGCCCGCACCTTCTCCGGCAGCTGCACCCACAGCCGGGCCGCGTCGTCCAGCGCCAGCGGCGGGCAGCCGGGGCAGCCCAGCACGATCGTCATGGTGTCGTGCTGCGCGGGCATCCGGGAGATCAGCGCCGTGCGGTGGTGCCGCTGGGGCGCGTCGAAGCCGACCGGGCGGACCCACAGTCCGCCCGGCAGCGGCTCGGCGACGCCGCGCGAACTCGTCGGGGTCAGCTCGGCGGCGATCCCGGAATCCCAGGCCGGGCGCGGGAACCGCTTCGCCTCCCAAGCGGGCGGACGGCCCGGCCGGAACCGCACCCAGCCGCCGCCGCGTCCGGCGTGGACGAACAGCGCGCCGCCCGCGCTCGGGATCACCGAACCGTCCGGCGCGAGCACCGGGCGGTTGATCCGCTCGGCCAGCCACTGCCCGGCCAGCGCGGTGGTCTCGCGCGAACGGCCGCCGATCACCAGCCGCACCCCGCGGCGGCGCCGGGGGAGCGCCTTGGCCACCGATTCCCACATCGCGATCGGCGAATCCACCGGCAGGTCGACGACGACCAGGTCGTGGTCGGGATCGGCGGCGACGCCGAGCGCGAGCGACTGCGCCTCGCCGGTCATCCCTTGCGCGAGGTGCACGACCAGCGCGTTGCCCACGGTCTTCTTCTCCAAAGCGCCGTCGTCGCGCCGGATCAGCGAGAGTTCCATGGCTGCCCTCCTTCCGCTCAGGCGTGCCGGCCGACGGCGGGCGCCGCCCCGCCGGTGTGGTGCGCGATCAGCCCGTACACGAAGAACCCGACCGCGATCAGCAGTCCGAGCACCAGCCCGACCAGCAGGCCCACCCAGGCCCGCCGCGCGGGCACGTCGAGGTGGGCCGCGTCGCCGAGCACCAGCGCCGAGGTCATCCGCCCGATCAGGAACGAATACGCCTCGACGTGGTCCTTCTGCGTCTGCACCATGGCAGCGCTCCTTCGCTTATTCGGTGAGCCCGACGGCCCACGCGTAGACGCCGAACAGCTGCAGCAGGATCGGGATCATCGCCACCGCGCTCAGCGTTTCCAGCCAGTTCGCCAGATGCCCCCAGATCGGCAGCAGCCGCCGCGGCGGCGGGCGCAGCATCGCCAGCAGGAGCAGGAAGAACACCAGGCACAGCCCGGCGAGGCAGGCGCCCCGCCACTGCGTGGGCAGCGGCTGGATCAGCGACAGCCCGAGCAGCACCAGGCCGATCGCGCCGGCGACGGCGAGCGGAACCCGCTGCCACACGCCGAGCAGCGCCCGCGACCGCATCAGCACCGCCGCGGACACCAGCCCGCCGAGAACGGTCGGGAAGAGCCCGTCGCCGACCAGGAACGGGAAGCAGCCGACGAAAACGGCCGTCGCGGCGAGGCAGGCGATGGTGAGGTAGCCGTCGGCGTATCCGGTCTGGTGCACCATCTGAGCGGCGGGCATCGGCTCGATGTCGTACTGCAGTTCCCCGGCCGAACGCGGCAGCTGCGGACCGCGGATGCGGGCGAACCGGATCCCGATCCGCGGTGCGAACACCATCAGCCCGACCAGCACGAACGACACCAGCCCGGCCGCCTGCTCGGTGGTGAACCCGGCGCCGAGGTGCAGCCACAGCGAGATCGCCCCGGCCAGCCCGGTCGCGACCACCGCGCCGAACGGCACGAACGGGATGGCGTGCGACCAGGCGGCCCGCCCGCCGAGCACCAGACCGCCGGCCAGCGCGAAGGTCAGGCAGCCGGTCAGGATCGGCGCGCCTTGGAGGTCGAACGCCGGCTCGAGCCCGGCCGCCGCGACCGCGCCCGCGAGGAACGCGAACCCGCAGCCGCCGAGCCCGAGCAACGTCAGCAGCGCCTTGTCGTCCGAACGCACCCCGGTCGCCACGGCCGCGACGAGCAGCCCGAGCGACACCGCGCCGCCGCCGATCGCGGTCAGCCCGGCCGAACCCGGGTAGAGCAGCACCTTGGCCAGCACCACGAGAGAGAAGATCGCGAACCCGAGGAACAGGCCGCGGTTGAACTCCGGGCGCCAGCGGCCGGGATGGCGGCTCACCGCGGTGGCCATGCCGTCCGCGATGTCGTCGAAATCCAGCTCCGGCAACGGATCCGCGCGAGGGCGCAGGTGGAATTCCTCGCCCTCCTTCCAGTCCAGCGACTCCGGCGTGCCCGACGCGTCCAGCGGCTCTTCGCCGAGCCGCTGCAGCACCCAGGCCTCGCCGAGGTCCTCGCGGCCTCCGGTGTGCTCCAGCAGCACCGGCAGCAGGCTGGTCAGCGGAACGGACATCGGCACCGCCAGATCCGCCCTGCCCTGCGGCCCGTACACGGTGATCCGGCACAGTTCGCCGGTCGACGCGGTCATCGCACGCCTCCTTCGGTCGTCGCGAGCGGGGACCAGCCCTCGCCGGCCCGTTCTTCTTCCGCGATCGCGGTCTGCACGAGCTTCACGCCGCGGCGGGTGACCAGCTGCGCGCGTCCGGCGGGCAGCGGACGCGGCGCCGCCTCGCCGAGGAATTTGCCCTCCTCCTTGGGGTAGGAGAACACCACGCCCGGGCTGCCGAGCTCCCAGATCCGGCGGACCACCGAGTCGCTCAGCGCGCGCATCGCTCCCGACGTGCTGCGGCTGAGGATCAGGTGGAAGCCGATGTAGGAACCCTGCGACAGCAAGGACAACAGCGGTTCCAGCGGCGAACCCATGCCGCTGGTCAGCAGCTGGTAGTCGTCGACCACGAAGAACAGCAGCGGGCCGGTCCACCAGTCGCGGCGCTTGAGCCGGTCCGCGGTGATGGTCTGGTCCGGCACCCGGGGAGTGAGCGAAACGCTGGCCTGCTGCGCCAATTCCTGCAGTGCCTCGGTGGTGGTCGCGTACCCGACGCGGTAGGCCTCGGGCACTTCGGCGTCCAGCTGGCGGCTCGGGTCGGCCAGCACGATCTTCGCCTCGCTCGGCGAGTAGCGGCTGAGCACCGAACGCAGGACGACCCGCAGCAGGTTGGTCTTGCCGGTTTCGTTGTCGCCGAAGGCGAGCAGGTGCGGAGTGGCCGCGAAATCGTGCCACACCGGCAGCAGCCGCTGTTCGTCCTGGCCGACGGCGATCCGCAGATCTCCGTCCGGCGCGGGCAGCTGGGCCATCGGCAGCTTCGCGGGCAGCAGCCGCACCGCCGGGGCAGGCGCGCCCGGCCAGAACAGATGGACCTCTTCGGCGACCGCCTTGGCCGCCGCCGCGAGGTCGTCGGTGTTCCCGCTGCCGTCCATGCGCGGCAGCCCGGCGAGGAAGTGCAGCCCGTCCGGGGTCAGGCCGCGACCCGGCTGGTTCGGCACCGTTTTCGCCTTGCGCGAGCCGATTTCCGACTCCATCGGATCGCCGAGCCGCAGCTCGAACCGCGTCTGCAGCAGGTCGCGCAGGTACGGGCGGATCTCCGACCAGCGGGTCGCGCCGATCACCACGTGCACGCCGAAGGACAGGCCGCGCGAGGCGAGTTCGCCGATCTTCTGTTCCAGGTCGCTGTAGTCGTTCTTGAGGCTGTACCAGCCGTCGACCACCAGGAAGACGTCGCCGAACGGATCCTCGATCCGGCCGCTGCGGCGCAACGCGCGGTAGGCGTCCATGGATTCGATGCCGTGCTCGGAGAACAGCGTCTCGCGGCCTTCCATGACCTGCGAGATCTCCTCGATCGTCCGGACGACGCGGTCGCGTTCGAGCCGGGTGGCGACCGAACCGACGTGCGGCAGCCCGGACAGCGACATGATCCCGCCGCCGCCGAAGTCCAGCCCGTAGAACTGGACCTCCTGCGGGGTGTGCGTCATCGCCAGCGCCAGCACGAGCGTGCGCAGCAGGGTCGACTTGCCGGTCTTCGGCCCGCCGACCACCGCGACGTGCCCGGCCGCCGACGACAGGTCCGCCGTCAGCAGCTCGCGGACCTGCTCGAACGGCCGGTCGATCATCCCCATCGGCACCCGGAGCTTGCCCCAGTGCGCCGGGTCGGCCACCGCCATGCCGCGCACCGGGTCCGGCGTGACGCTCGGCAGCAGCGAGTCCAGGCTCGGCGATTCGGCCAGCGGCGGCAGCCACACCTGGCGCGCCGCCGGGCCCGCGCCGGTCAGCCGGTCGATGAACGCGTCGGCGAGCGTCGGCCCGCCCGGCACGGCGGCTTCGAGAGCGTCCACATCGGACTGTTTCTCGGCGGGTTCCGGCTCGTCGTCGCGGATGATCAGCTTGGCGGGCCGCGCCTCGGTGCGGAACGGGACGACCTCCCGGCTCGCCCGCGCCGCCGCGACCGCGGAGTTCTCGCCGCTGCCCGCGGGCACCGGACCGGAGACGTAAGCGGCCTTGAACCGCACCAGGTTCGTGGTGTCGATCTTCAGGTAGCCGTTGCCCGGTTCCGGCGGCAGCTCGTAGGCGCTGCCCGCGCCGATCACGCTGCGGGACTCCATCGAGGAGAACGTGCGCAACGCGATCCGGTACGACAGGTGGCCTTCGACGCGGTGGATGCGGCCCTCGTCCAGCCGTTGCGAGGCGAGCAGCAGGTGCACGCCGAGGCTGCGGCCCAGCCGTCCGACCGAGACGAACAGCTCCATGAACTCCGGCTTCGCGCTCAGCAGTTCGGAGAACTCGTCGACCACCAGGAACAGCGTCGGCATCGGGGCCAGCTGTTCGCCGGCCGCGCGCGCCTTCTCGTATTCGTACAGCGACGGGTAGCCGCTCGCGCGCAGTTGTTCCTGCCGCCGCACCATTTCGCCGTTGAGCGAGTCCTGCATGCGGTCCACCAGCGGCAGTTCGTCGGCGAGGTTGGTGATCGTCGCCGAGGTGTGCGGCAGCCGGTCCATCCCGAGGAACGTCGCGCCGCCCTTGAAGTCGACGAGCACGAAGTTGAGGATCTCCGACGAATGCGTCGCGGCCAGTCCGAGCACGAGCGTGCGCAGCAGCTCCGACTTGCCCGACCCGGTCGCGCCGATCAGCATCCCGTGCGGGCCCATCCCGCCCTGGGCGGATTCCTTCAGGTCCAGTTCGACGATCTCGCCGTCCTCGGTCACGCCGATCGGCACCGACATGCGCGCCCGCTGCGCCGACCGCGGCCGCCACTGGCCAGGGACGTCGAAGGTGTGCACGTCCTTGATGCCCAGCAGCGCGGTCAGCCCGAAATCGCTTTCCAGCGGCTGGTCGGCGATCTCGAGGGTGCCGCTGGTCCGTTTCGGCGCGAGCAGCCTCGCGAGCCCTTCGACCTGGGTCACCGACAGCTCGTCCCGGGTCGCCGAGCCGACGCCGCTGCCCGCCGGGAACTCGACCAGATCGTCCTTGGTGGTCAGCCGCAGCACCTTGGGGCCGCCGGGGAGCGAGCCGGTGACGTCCAGCAGCACGACGTTGCGCAGGCCCGCGCCGACCAGCCGCGACGACTCCGGGATGGTCGCCAGATGCGCGACGACCACCACGAACGGTTCGGTCGTCGTCGGCCCGACGGTCTTGTCGTGGTCGTCGCGGTCGGCGACGTCCGGGCCGAGGAGATCCATCAGCTCGTCGTGGTCGGCGGCCAGCAGCCGGAGCGGGCCCGCCGCGTCGCGCAGGGTCGGATGGTTGTTGTGCGGCAACCACTTCACCCAGTCCCACTGCGCCTGCGCGGCCTCCGTAGTGAGCACCGCGAGCCGCAGTTCGTCCGGCGAATGGAAAGCGACCAGCTGCGCGAGCATCGCCCGGACCAGCCCGACGGCCGCGTCCGGATCCCCGTCGAACTCGACGCTGGTGAAGCTGCGCAGCCCCACCGCGGTCGGGATGCCCGACAGCGTGCGGTAGGTCTCGGTGAACCGGCGCAGCGAGATCGCCGACAGCGGTTCGAGGTCCTCGATCGGCTTGGTCACCGGCGGCACGAGTTCGAGCGCCGACTGCTGCGTGCCGAGCCCGATCCGCACCCGCGCGAAGTCCTCGTGGCTGATCCGGCGCTCCCACAGCCGCGGCCCCATCGCGAGCGACCACAGCGAATCCGGGGACGGGTTGTTCCAGGCCACCGCGTGCCGCTGGTCCTCGGCGGTCGACCGGGCCCGCTCGCGGACCTGGCCGATGTAGCGCAGGTAGTCCCTCCGCTCGGCCTGCATCTTGCGCTTGCGCTCGGCGGCCGCGCGGGACAGCTGCCCGAGGCTCATCGCGATCATCGACACGCCCATGCCGCCGCCGATCACGTAGGTGAACGGCGAACTGCCCGCGACTCCGGAGAACGCCAGCACCATCACCAGCGACCCGATGGCCATCGGCAGCATCATCAGCAGCGAGTTGAAATCGCGCGCCGCCGGCTCCGCCATTACGGGCGGTTCCTGCAGTTCCTCTTGCCCCTCGGGCATTTCCGGACCCGCCGCGCGCGGGCCCCGCTTGACGGTTTCCGTGCTCATTCGAGCACCCCCGGCGTGCTGCGGCGCACCGGCTCGCCCCAGGCCGAATGGTCCTGGCGCAGCAGGTCGGCCATGGTGCGTTCCTCTTCTTCCTCGGTCTCGTCTTCGGCCGTGTCCGCTTCGGGCTCCAGGGGTTCCGGCGCGTCGCCGCAGGTGGGCAACTCGTCGGGGAGGATTTCGGCCGGTCCGCCCCGAACCCGCTGATAGGTGCTGAGCGCTTCGTCCGGACGCCACGGTTCGGCACTGCGCTGGACGTAGTCGGTGACGATCTCCTGCTGCCGGTCGTCCGCGGGAGCGGTGACCGGCAGGAGAGCGGGGAGGAAGTCGGCGGTGCCTACGTCCCAGGCCGAGGTGTCCTCGTGGTCGAGGGGTTGGACCACGGCGATCCTTACGCTCTCGTCTTCGGGGTTGTTCGCGGTGCCCCAGCCGGTATTCGCCGGGGTAGCGTCCACAGTGGACACTGGCAGCCAGGATTCCGGGGCCTCGCTGAGCATTCCGGCGGCGCCGGGACGTTCGGCGGGGGCCTTCGCGCCGTCGGCCGGGGTGCTCGGCGGGACTGCCGGCATGGCCGGGGCCGGGGTGGCGGCCCAGCCGGCCGAGGTGCTTGGCGGGGTCTCGCCGTGCGTGTCGGGGTTTCCGACGCCGACGGATGTGCCCGCGGCCCAGGGTTCCCGGACGTCGCCGAGCAGTCCGGCGGAGTCCGGTCGTTCGGCGGCGGGCGTGTTCGCTCCGCCGCCCGTGCCGGTGGGCGGGACCATGGGCATGCCCGGTCCTTGGGCCTGCTGGTTCTTCGCCCAGTCGGTTGGAGCGCTCGGGGGAGTTTCTCCCCCCGCGCTGGGGTTCCCGGCGCCGGTTGGCGTATTCGCCGTGCCGGTTCCTGAGGCCTCGGCCCAGCCGGCCGAGGTGCTCGGTGGGGTTTCGCCTTGTGCGCTGGGGTTTCCGGCACCGGCGGGCAGGTTCGCTGCCCAGGGGTCCCGGACGTCGCCGAGCAGTCCGGCGGAGTCCGGTCGTTCGGCGGCGGGCGTGTTCGCTCCGCCGCCCGTGCCGGTGGGCGGGACCATGGGCATGCCCGGTCCTTGGGCCTGCTGGTTCTTCGCCCACTCCGCCGATTCGCTCGGCGGCGTCTCCCCGAACGCGCTCGGGTCGCCGATCCCGCCAGGCAGGTCGGCCGTCCACGGCTCCTGCACGTTGCCGAGCAGTCCGGAGGAGTCGGGCCGTTCGGCGGCGGGTGTGTTCAGGCCGCTGCCGCCGCCCATGCCGCCCGGCGGGACCATGGGCGGGGTTCCCGAAGCCGGAAGTTGCTGCTCGTGGTTCTGGTTGCCGATGGGGTCCGGCGGTTTCGGCAGGTTGCTTTCGCCGAGGCCCTTCACCCCAGGACCGACTGGCTCTCCGCCGCCCGGACCGCCGACGCCGTCGCCGAGGCCATTGACGCCGGGGCCGCCGACACTGTCACCGGTTCCGCCGCTCGCTCCGGGGGGCGGAGCCCACTTGGCCGAGTGGAGCGGTGGTGTGTCGCCGTGTGCGTCGGGGTTGCCGATGCCGTCCGGCGGCGGGCTGATCCACGGTTTCTTGATGTTGCCGAGCAGTCCGGACGAATCAGGCCGTTCGGCGGCTGGTGTGTTCAGGCCGCTGCCGCCGCCCATGCCGCCCGGCGGGACCATCGGCGGGGTTCCTCCGCCGGGGATCTGCTCGTGGTTGCCGACTGGATCCGGGATCTTCGGCAGATCGCTCTCGCCGAGGCCCTTGATCGCGCCGGGCCCGCCGACGCCGTCGCCGAGGCCGCCGGGCCCGCCGACACCGTCGCCGGTCCCGCCGCTCGCCCCGGGGGGCGGAGCCCACTTGGCCGAGCTGAGCGGAGGCGTGTCGCCGTGCGCGTCGGGGTTGCCGATGCCGTCGGGAGGCGGGCTGATCCACGGTTTCTTGATGTTGCCGAGCAGACCGGACGAATCAGGCCGTTCCGCGGACGGCGTGTTCAGCCCTCCGCCGCCGCCCATGCCGCCGGGCGGCATCATCGGGATGCCGCTGCCGCCCGGATTCTGGTTGCCCGGCGGGTTGCCGAGGCCCGGCGGCAGGTGCGCCGGGTTGAGCGCGTTGTTCGCCAGGTTGCCGCCGGAATCGCCCGGCGGAGGCGGGATCGACGCCGGATTCACGTGTCCGGATCCGCCCGAGCTTCCCGGCGGTGCCGGAATCGAAGGCGGGTTGACGTGCCCGCCGAGGTTGTTGCCCGAAGCCCCGGGCGGAGGCGGGATCGACGGCGACTTGAGGTTGTTCCCTCCCGGAGAATCGCCCGGAGGCGGCGGAACAGCCGGAGGCTTCACCGACGGCGGCTTCACGTTGTTCCCGCCGGCCCCGTTGGGCGGCGGCGGAATGGCGGCAGCGTTCACCGGCGGCGGCGTGCCGTTGCCCCCGGGACCGTTCAGGTCGCCGGGCGGAGGCGGCACGACAGCGTTCTTCAGCGGCGGCGGCACATCATTCCCGCCAGGACCCTTGACGTCGCCCGGCGGAGGCGAAACGAGAGCGTTCTTCAGCGGCGGCGGCACATCGCTCCCGCCAGGACCGTTCACGCCGTTCGGCGGCGGGGGAATCGCGGCCTTGTTCACCGGCGGCGGAGCGCCGTTGCCACCGCCCGGAGGCGGGGACACGGGCGGCGGTTTCGGGGCAGGCGGCGGCTGCGTCGCCGGAGGCGGCGGCGGAGAAGCCGGCGGTGGCGGGGGAGCGGTCACCGGAGGCGGAGGTGGCGGCGGCGTGGGCGGGGGCGGAGGAGCCGGCGGCGGCGGGGGAGGCTTGGGCGTGTTGCCGTCACCACCGCCAGGAGTCGGGGGCGGGGTCGTCTTGCCCGCGTTGACGTGCACGGTGTTGTACTTCTGCGCGAGCTGGCCGCCGACCTTGCGCATGTCGTTGGTCATCATCTCGACGGCCTCGGGGAACTGCGAGATGTACGCGCGCCCGTCGCTGAGGTGGTACTTGCTGCCCTGGGCGAGGACCTGGCTGGCGTAATAGCTGTCGATGTAGCGGATCGTGTCCTGCGCCCACTTGAGATAGGCCGCGGAATTGACGAGGTTCGTCGGCACGTTGTTCGACCCGCCGCCGTCGCCGATCCGGTCCGCCAGATCGGAGAACTTGTTGCCCAGCGCGGTCATCATGTCTTTGAACTTCGTCGCGGCGTCGCCCTTCCACGGACCGTCGGGTCCGGCGAGGGCGGCGGTCTGGTCCTGAATGGACTGAGCGACCATCGCGAGGTTCTGCTGCGTCTCCTGAAACACCCCGGCCGCGTCCTGAAGCGACTGCCAGTTGACGTTGCCGTAGGCCTTGTCCCGGTTGTCCTGGCCGCCCGACAGCGAACCGCCGCCGAGGATCGCCGCTTCGATCTGCTTCCACGTCAGGCCGTCGAAATCCTTCGACGGGTCACCAGTGGTGTTCTGGTTGCCGGTCTGCGTGGTGTCCGGCCAGACCCCGTTGTCGTCCGAGGTGAACCCGTGGGTGTTGTTGTCGTCCGCCATCTTCCCTCGATCGCTTCGAACCTGAGAGACCCGGGACAGAACCCGGAAAGACCGCCGCCCGTCCGGTCAGGTTTTCTGACCGGCGCCGGTGATGTGCCCGCTGACGGTGTTGAAGTACTGGTTGTAGTCGTCGGCGGACATCTTGTTGACCTCGTCGGCGTTGTCGTACGCCTTCGAGGCCTTGTTCACCGCGTCCGCCACCTCGTCGAGCGCCTTGCAGAGGTCGTGGATCGCGGTGCGGGTGGTGTCCCGCAGCGCGTTCGTGCCCTGGATCGGCGTGAAGATCTTGCTCTGCGCCGTCAGGAACACGCCGGGCTTGAGCTGGATGCCGTCGAGCTTCGCCGGCAGATCCTTCAGCGGCCCGTCCGCGAGCGCCTGCATGTTCTTCGCGAACGTGCGCATCGCCTCGGTGTTGACCGCGGTGACGCCCTTGCCCGGATGCTCGGAACCGCCCGGCACCGGCGGCGGCTTGCCGACGTCGCCCGGCGGGATCCACTCGTTCTTCACGTCCGGCGGCGTCTGGTCGCCCGGACTGTGGAACTTGCCGTCGTCCGAGGTCTTCTGATGGTTGTTCGACGAATCGTTGTTCATCCCGTAATTCGTGTCACCTGGCGCGACCATGGCCGTTCACCCTCCTTTCTGCTCAGTTGCGGCAAGGCAACGGCGTCAGTTCGCGGCGAACCGCTTGGCGTTGTTGCCCTCGGTGTTCGAGGTGCCCTCGTTGATCTGGCCGAGGGTCTGCGCGGCGGCGTCGAGCGCCTGCGGCAGGGTGAGCGCCGCCTGGTGGCAGTAGTTGTAGGTCTCGTGGAACATGTCCGCCGCGACGCCGGTCCAGTTTTCGCGCTGGCCCTCGATGACGGCCTTCATCTGGTCCAGCAGCTCGGTGATCTGGTTGGACTGCTGCTTCGCCTGCCCGACGGTGTCCTGCATGGTGGCGAAGCTGATCTGGAACTGGCCCAAAGCCATGGGAATGTCCTTTCGTGGGGAGGAAGGGGATCAGAAGCCCTGCAGACCGCCGCCGCCGATGACCGCGGCGGCGTTGTTGGCGGTGGAGGTGTTGTCCGAGTCCCGGCTGTCGTACTCGCTCGCCGAGGTCTGCACGTTCTGCGCGAGCTCGTCCAGCTTCTGCACGATCTTGCGGACCGTCTGGTCGAACTGGCCCATGGCCTGGTTGAACACGTTCGCCGAGTCCGACCGCCAGGTGCCGAACAGCGTCTGCATGGTGCCGTCGACCTTCTGGTTCACCCCGGTGATGTTCTGCCCGGTGTCGCTGATCGTCTGCGCGCCCTTGCGCATGACGTTGGTATCGACGCGGGCGCCGTCCTGCGAAGCCATGCTTTCTCCTCTGGTCAGGTTCTCCGGATATGACGGACTGGCATGCCAGACCGCCGAGGTCGCCGCGGATGCCCTTCGTTCGGCCGATACGACAGAGCACGGGGGAGACTGCGGACTTACGGTAAGCGCCGGTCTACGGGTTGTCGCCGCGTTGTTCCCTTCTGAACACCAGTGCGCGGACGGCGGGGCAAGGGGCTCCTCCACCTGGGGGGCGCTGGGCAGCGGCAACGCTTTCCGCCGGACCCGGTTACGCACGACTGCCCGTTCAGGCACCGCTGGTGCCCGGATTCGCGGTTCGCGCTCATGCGAGCGGAAGTCGGGAGTGGACTTGCGCGGTCCGTTGTGGACAGACAGCTGTCCGTGCGGGGAACCCCGAGGGACGCAGAGTTCCCCGCACGGACTCGGCTCAGTGCTTGAGCGTGAAGGCGAAGTCGCCGGAGAGCTTGCCGCTGAGCCGGACTCCCGACACGACTTTCCCCTCGGCGAGCAGCCGCTCGACCTCAGCCCGCGAGAGGCCGCAGCCCTCGGCGATCAGCCGCACCGGGCGGACCGGGATCCGGGCCGCGAAGCCGACCGAGACGTCGATCGAGTCCTGGTCCAAGTGGTCCGGACCACCGGTGTCGAGCCGCCAGGCGCCGTCCCAGTCGAGCGCGACGCGGTTGCGCCGGCGCAGGACGGGATCCTGGAGCAATTCCGCGGCGAGGCCGGGATCGTTGTGGTGCAAGCGGTCCAGCAGAACGGGGCTGACCGAGCGCACCCTCGCCCGTTCGAACACGGTGAGTTTCGCCGTTTGCCCGCAGCCCGTGCAGAGCACGAGGAGCCAGGCGTCGATGAGCTTGTGGTTGGCGTTGACCCGGAACTTGCCGTCCGCCCGGAAACGCCCGGACGGGCACGCATGGCAGCGCCGCCGGACGAGCGGCAGGCAAGTGGGCAGGACTGTCCAGTGATAGAGCACAGGAGTACACCGATCCAGTGAGAATTCCGCAGCACGAAGAAGCGCGACGCTCAAGCGCGGCGCGCGACGAGATCAGAGCTTGGGATGCCTCACGCGATGTACAACGGCACGTCCTTGCCTGGCTGACAACGGCCGGGCGACAGTAGCCCCGGACGCGGGTGCGGTTCCACCGGTTTTCCGGCCGGGCGCCGCCGGCTAGGCGTTGAGGTAGGCGAGTACGGCCCGCACGCGCCGGTGGTCGCCGGTGCCCGCGGCGAGCCCGAGCCGGGCGAAGATGTTGCCCACGTGCTTGTTCACCGAGGTTTCCGCGATGAACAGCTTCCCGGCGATCGCGCCGTTGCCGTAGCCCTCGGCCATCAGCGCGAGCACCTCGCGTTCGCGGGGGCTGAGCACGTCGAGCGCGTTCGCGGCGAGCCGGCGCGCCATCAGCTGCGAGATGACCTCGGGGTCCATTGCGGTGCCGCCCGCGGCGACCCGGTCCATCGCCTCGCGGAATTCCTCGATCCGCCCGACCCGGTCCTTCAGCAGGTACCCGACCCCGGAAGCGCCGTTGGCGAGCAGTTCGGCGGCGTAGGCGTGCTCGACGTACTGCGACAGCATCAGCACCGGCAGGCCGGGGATTTCCTCCCGGGCCGCCGCGGCCGCGCGGAGCCCCTCGTCGGTGAAGCCGGGCGGCAGCCGGACGTCCAGCACGGCGATGTCGGGCCGGTGCTCCAGCAGGGCGGGCAGCACGTCCGGCCCGCGTTCCAGCACGGCGCACACCTCGTGGCCGACCGTGGAGAGCATCAACGACAGGCCTTCTCGGATGAAGGCGTTGTCGTCGGCGATCACGACGCGCACGGCAGCCCCGCTCGCAGCACCGTCGGGCCGCCTTCGGGGCTGTCCAGCGCGAAGTCGCCGTCGAACGCCGCGACCCGTCGCCGGATCCCGGCCAGCCCGGTGCCGAAGTTCTCGGCCGCGCCGCCCTTCCCGTTGTCCCGCACCGTGATCCCGATCCTTTCCCGGTCGAGCGCGAGCGTAATCCACGCCCGGTCGGCCCCGCTGTGCTTGGCGATGTTCGTCAGCGCCTCGGCGACCACGAAGTAGGCCGCCGCCTCCACCGCGGCCGGAGCCTGCCCCTCGCCCGAGACCTCGACCTCGACGGGGACAGCGCTGCTCGACGCGAGCGCTTGCACCGCACCGGCCAGACCGCGGTCGGTCAGCAGCGGGGGATAGATCCCGCGGACGATCGTGCGCAGCGCCGCCAGCGAATGCTCGGTCAGCTCTTGGGCGTCGTCGACGAGGCTGAGCGCGTTGTCCGGCTGATTCCGCAGTGCGTGCTTGATCAGCCCGAGCCGGAGCGAGATCGCGACGAGCCCGGCCTGGGTGCCGTCGTGCAGGTCCCGTTCGATCCGGCGCAGTTCGGCGCCGTGCGCTTCGAGAGCCTCGGCCCGGCTGACGGTCAGCTCTTCGATCCGGCGGGTCTGCCTGCTGCCGCGCGGCGGGCGCAGCAACGCCCGGGCGAGCATCGCGTGCCCGCGCGCCAGCAGCGGCACGAGGAGGACCAGCCCGGTCGCGTACCCCAGTCCGATGCCGGTCGCGCCGAACGCCTGGGCCCAGCTGGTGACCGGCTGGAAGGTGAGATGTGCCGCGGGCGGCAGGAAGGTCCACCAGATCGGCGCGGTGCCCCAGCAGAGCATGCCGGACAACAGGCTCAGGCCGACGAAACACAGCGGCGCGCCGGCCACCGTGTTGACCGTGAGGAATGCCAGGTCCTTCCAGACCGCACGGTCTTTGAGCACTCCGAGCGGCGAACCGGGCGCCGCGTACTTCTCCTCGACCGGCGTGCCGAGCAGCCGTCCGACCCGTTTCCGCTGCGCGCTGGCGAACCGGCGCAGCAGCGGGACGAGCAGGACCAGCAGCGGCAACCCGATGCCGACGACGCTCAGCAGGAGACTGCCCGCGGTCAGCCAGAAGAGCAGCAGGCCGCCGAGTCCGACCGCGGCGCCGACCGCGAGGTACCGGAAGGAAACGCCGAACCCGGCGAGGTGGCCGCGGACGCTGAACCGGTTCGCGCGCACCGGCTCCATCCGACCCCCTCGGAAGATTCGCAGGTGCAGTTTTCTGCACCTGGGATCTGCAGGATACGTGCTGTCCGGCGGGTTCCCGGATCCGTAGCGTCCGGGAAAAGCACGATCACCGCACCCGGAGGACGAAGTGGCACGCGAGAAACGGCAACGCCCGGCACCGGTCGAGACCGGAACGCCGCCGGACGACGTGGTGTCGCTGCGGTCGGTGCGCAAGACCTACGGGTCCGGCGCGGGCGAGGTGACCGCGCTGCGCGACCTGACCGTCCGGTTCGGCCGAGGGTCGTTCACCGCGGTGATGGGCCCGTCCGGCGCGGGCAAGAGCACCTTCCTGCACTGCGCCGCCGGGCTCGACCGGCCGACCGCCGGCACGGTGCTGCTCGGCGGCACGGACCTGGCCGGCCTGGACGAGACCGGGCTGACCGTGCTCCGCCGCGAGCGGGTCGGGTTCGTCTTCCAGTCCTACAACCTGCTGGCCTCGCTGACCGTCGCGGACAACATCTCGCTTCCGATGCGGATGGCCGGGCTGGCTCCCGGCCAGTCCTGGCTGGACGAGGTGGTGCGGCGCGTCGGGCTGACCGGGCGGCTGGACCGGCGCCCGGCCCAGCTGTCCGGCGGCCAGCAGCAGCGGGTGGCGATCGCCCGCGCGCTCGCGCCGCGGCCCGAGGTGGTGTTCGCCGACGAGCCGACCGGCGCGCTCGACACCCGGACCGGCCGCCAGGTGCTCGAACTGCTGCGGCAGCTCGTGGACGAGACCGGTCAGACGGTGGTGATGGTGACGCACGATCCGGTGGCCGCCTCGTACGCGCACCGGGTGGTTTTCCTTGCTGACGGCGTGCTCGCGGACGAGATGTCCGAGCCTGCCCCGGATCGCGTGGCCGAGCGGATGACGACGCTCGGGGAGTGGTGAGCGATGTTCGAACTGGCGGTCAAAACGCTGCGCGGGCGCGCTTCCGGTTTCGCCGGCGCGTTCGTCGCTCTGCTCGGCGCGGCCACGCTGGTCACCGCGTTCGGCATTCTCCTGCAGTCCGGCGCGGAAACCGGGGTGGCGCCGCAGCGGTACGCCGGGGTCCCGGTGGTCGCCGGCGGCGCGAAATCGTTCGAGGTGCGGGAAAACGGCAAGACGAAGTCCAAGCCGCTCAAGGAACCGGCGCCGCTGAGCCGCGAGACGGTGCGGAAGATCGCCGGGACCGACGGCGTCGGGTCGGTGGTGCCGGACGTGAGTTTCCCCGCGGTGCTGGGCGATACGGCTGCGGCCGGGCATCCGTGGTCGAGTGCCCGGCTGGGTCCGTTCGATCTCGTCGCGGGCCGCGAACCGCAGCGGCCGGGCGAGGTGGTGCTGGACGCCGGGCCGGGCTGGGAAGCCGGGGCCGCGGTCCGGATCCAGACGACCAAAGCCGCCGCCGAATACCGGGTCGTGGGCGTGGCGAAACTGTCCGAGGCGGACGGAGACCTCCGCACTCCTGTCGCGTTTTTCGCCGACGCGGAAGCGGAAAGCCTCGCCGGGCGCGGAGACCGGGTGGACGCCGTCGGCGTGTTTCCCCGGCCGGGCGTCGATCCCGGCGACCTTGCCGACCGGCTGACCGCCGCGCTGGGCTCCGAAGCGGAGGTGACCACCGGAGACGACCGGAGCCGCATCGAAAACCCCGACGTCGCCTCAGCGAGCAGCACGCTGCGGGAGATCGCGGGTTCGCTCGGCGGCACCGTGCTGCTGATCGCGATCCTCGTCGTGGCAAGCACTCTCGCGCTGAGCGTCCACCAGCGCCGCCGCGAACTGGCTGTGCTGCGTGCGATCGCGGCGACCCCGCGCCAGATCTGGAAAATGCTCGCCGCGGAAGCGCTGGTGCTGTCGGTCGTGGCGTCGGCGATCGGGTGTCTGCCCGGCATTCTCGCCGCGCAGCTGTTGCGTGGCGCGCTAGTCCTGATCGGCGTCGTACCGGAGGATTTCTCTTTCTCCGTAGGAATTCTGCCGATGCTGGTCGCCGTGCTCGCCGGGGTGGCGACGGCGCAGATCGCGACCTTCGCCGTGGCATGGAAAGCCTCGTCCGTGCGACCGGTCGAGGCGTTGAGCGACGCCGCCGTCGAACAGCCGGGGATCAGCGGCGGACGGCGGACGCTCGGGGTGCTGTTGCTGCTTCTCGGCTTCGCCGCGTCGCTGCTCCCGGTGTTCTTCTCCGGTGTTTTCGCCGTGGCGGGCGCGGGCAGCGGCGGGCTGGTGATGATCGTCGCGGTCCTGCTGCTGGCTCCGCCGATAGCGGCGTTCGCGACACGGCTGCTGGCGAAGCCGATCACCCGGCGGTTCAAGGAATACGGCCGCCTCGCCGCCGCCAACACGCGTGCGAACGCGCACCGGTTGGCCGCGGGGATCGGACCGCTGGTGCTGGCGATCGGGTTCGCCTGCGTGCAGCTGTTCATCCCCACGACCCTCGCCGCCGCGGCCGCCGACCAGGCCGACGAGGGAATCATCGCGCAGTACACGCTCACCGGCGCGGCGGGCGGGCTCCCGGACGATGCGGTCCGGGACGCCGCCGCACTGCCCGGTGCGGAGGCCGCGACCGGCGTCACGCGGGTGCCGGTGTTCGCCTCGACGAAGGTGCTCGATTCACCGGAGATCTTCGACTTCCCCGCCCAGGGCATCACCGTCGACAACGCGGCCAAGACGATGGATCTTGCTGTCTCGTCAGGAAATCTCGCCGATCTCGCCCCGGGAAAGGTCGCCTTGAGCGCCAGCGCGGCGAGCACTCTCGGCGTCAAAGTCGGCGACCGGATCAAGCTGAACCTCCCGGACGGCTTCGCGGCGGCCCCGGCCGTCGTCGCCGTCTACCAGCGGGGCAGCGGATTCGGCGACGTCACCCTGGCGCACGAGGACGTGTTCGCGCACAGCTCCCGGCAGCTGGACCAGCAGATCCTGGTGCGGGCCCGCCCGGGGACGGATCTGGCGAGCCTGTCCGCGAAATATCCGGGATTGACCGTGTCCGCCAAGGCAGGCCTGTCCGATGAACAACGCGACGCGGCGACAGCTTCGGCGCTGAGCAGCGCGTTGCCGCTGGTGCTGGTGTTCGCCTACATCGCGCTGGCGGTGGCGAACACGCTGGTGATGACCACGCTGGCCCGGACCCGCGAGTTCGCGCTGCTGCGCCTGGTCGGGATGACGCGGGACCAGGTGCTGAAGGTGCTGCGGATCGAGGCGCTGACGGTGGTGCTGATCGCGGTGGCGGCGGGTTCGGCGGTGCCGCTGATCCCGCTGGCCACGGTCAGCCTCGGCCTCACCGGATCGCCGGTCCCGAGCATCCCGCCGCTGCTGTACCTCGGGATCGTCGCCGCGACCGCGCTGGTCGGAGCCGCTTCGGTGCTCGTGCCCGCGAAGTTCGCCCTGCGCGCGCGGCCGGCGGACGCGATCGGGACGCGCGAGTAGCCCGGCGTCAGTCCGGCTCCGGCGCGCTCGTGTACTCGACATCCAGCGGGCTGGCGAGCACCACCCGGGTCGGCGGGGTGCGTTCCTCCCGGGTGAAATGGGCCGGGGTGTTCGTGACGGTCAGATCGGCGGTCAGGCGCGCGTAGCCCGCCATCCAGCCCGGCCAGTCCGGGCGGTGTCCAGGTCGCCGAGCAGGAAGCACAGCGCCTGCGAGAAGGACTTCCCGGTCAGCTGGTCGAGGAAATCCGCTGTCCCGCGCTGGGGGAGATCGGCAGCCCGATCGTTTCGGCGGCCGCGGCCTTGCGCGCGCCGACCAGGTGTTCTGGCGAGCTGTGCAGGAGCAGCCGGGGCGCGTCGGCGTTCGCGGGCTCCCGGAAGACCAGCGCGGCGGACTGTTCGCCGTGGCTTCCGCCAGGCACGACGCGGTAGTTCAGCCG
Organism: Amycolatopsis sp. FU40; assembly: GCF_021903635.1. Lineage (NCBI taxonomy): Bacteria > Bacillati > Actinomycetota > Actinomycetes > Pseudonocardiales > Pseudonocardiaceae > Amycolatopsis > Amycolatopsis sp. FU40. The sequence goes on along the minus strand of NZ_CP091381.1, from coordinate 4,333,040 downwards.
CGCCTCGAATGGCACCCATTGCCCGGGAGCCAGCCCGTCCTCGCTGTAGTACCGCGCATGGCGGCCGGAGGCCTCGAAGTCCCGCAGCGCCCGGTCGAGGCCGAGGTGACCGGTTGCGGCGGAAAGGTCCGCGCGGCTCTCGACGCCCGGGATCTTCCCGCCGAACCCCGTCACCCGCCGCCGGAGGCCTTGCGGGAGAGGGAACCGGCTCAGTGTGGCCTCCGAGACGTACACCAGCTCCCGCATGGGGATTCACCCCGGCGGGCCCGGAGGCGCCCGGTCGACGTCAGCCGACCGCCGCCAGTTCGCCCGGCTCTTGCGCCGCCGCCTGCCGGGCGTACCGGCGCGCCATCGCCGCGCACACGATCAGCTGAATCTGGTGGAACAGCATCAGCGGCAGCACGATCAGCCCGACCTCGGCGTGCCCGAACAGCACCGTCGCCATCGGCAGGCCGCTCGCCAGGCTCTTCTTCGAACCGCAGAACATGATCGTGATCCGGTCCGCGCGGGCGAATCCGAGCAGCCGCGCGCCGCCGCTGGTCGCGCCGAGCACCGCCGCCAGCAGCACGCAGCAGACCGCGACCAGCGCCAGCAGCGGGCCGATGTCCAGCTGGTGCCAGATGCCTTCGGTCATGCCCTCGCTGAACGCGGTGTAGACCACCAGCAGGATCGAACCGCGGTCGACGATCTTGAGCGGCGCGGAATGCCGCTGCACCCATCCGCCGATCCAGCGGCGCGCCAGCTGCCCGGCGACGAACGGCACCAGCAGCTGCAGCACGATGTCCAGCACCGCCGAACCGCTCACGCCGGGGCCGTCGGTGGCCAGCAGCAGCGCGACGAGCAGCGGCGTCAGGACGATGCCGAGCAGGTTGGACAGCGACGCGCTGCAGATCGCGGCAGCGACGTTGCCCTTCGCGATCGAGGTGAACGCGATCGACGACTGGACGGTCGAGGGCAGCAGGCACAGGAACAGCACGCCGGTGTACAGCGGCGAGGTCAGCAGGCCGGGGGACAGGAACGACGCGGCGAGCCCCAGCAGCGGGAAAAGCGCGAACGTGGCGCAGAGCACCGTGACGTGCAACCGCCAGTGCCGCATCCCCTCGACCGCTTCCTGACTGGAAAGCCTTGCGCCGTAAAGGAAGAACAGCAGCCCGACCGCGATCTTGGTCAGCGCGCCGAACCCGGTCGCGGCCGCGCCGGACGCGGGCAGCAGCGAGGCGATGCCTACGGTGACGAGGATCAGGGCGATGAACGGGTCGATCCGCAGCTTGGCGAGCGCAGCCGAGACGGGGCGGGAGAGCGAGGCGAGCACGGTGGTCATGGAACTCCTTTCCCGCTCATTCTCTCGTCGCCGACGGTCATTCGGAACCCCGATGACCGTACTGACTGTCATTGTGAAAGCCGATAAGATGTGACGCATGCTGGATCCGCGGTTGTGCCGTTCTTTTCTTGCTGTGGCGGAAACTCGCAGCTTCACGGCGGCAGCGAGGCGCTTGGGTGTGGGGCAGCCCACAATCAGCCAGCACATCCGGCGGCTCGAGTCCGAGGCGGGCGGGCTGCTGTTCGCCCGGGACACGCACGCGGTCGACCTGACCGCGCGCGGGCAGGCGATGCTCGGGTTCGCGCAGACCATTGTGGACACCGAGGACCGGGCGGCCCGGCACTTCCGCGGCGCACAGGTGCGCGGCCGGGTCCGCTTCGGGGTGTCCGAGGACTTCGCGCTCGGCGAGCTGCCGGAAATCCTGCGGCGGCTGCGGGAAAGCCATCCGCTGGCGGACGTCGAACTGCACGTGGAACTGTCCGATGTGCTCGCCCGCCGGATCGCCGACGGCCGCCTCGACCTGGTGCTCGGCAAACGCCGCCCGGGCGCGCCCGGCCCGGGACGGCTGCTGCGCCGCGAACCCCTGGTGTGGATCGGCTCGGCAGCGACGGACCTCGCACCCGGCCAGCCCGTGCCGCTGGTGCAGTACCCGATGCCGTCGGTGACCCGGCAGCTGGCGGTGGAAACGCTGGAACGCGCCGGGCTGGAATGGCGAGCGGCCTGCCAGACCTCGAGCCTGACCGGCCTGCGCGCGGCGGCAGCCGCCGGACTCGGGATCACGGTGCACGCGCGGAGCCTGGTGCCGTCGGATCTCGTCGAGTTGCCTGCCGAACTCGGCCTTCCGGACCCCGGTGACGTCGATTTCATCCTGCTGTCCCGAGACGGCAGCGAGGGCCCGGTGGCGGCGCTGGCCGAGTTCGTGGTGGCGCGGATCGGGTCAGCGTCGCCGCTCGAGGGCTGAGCGCAGGCGGAGGAGTGCGCGGTGTTGCGCGACTCGCACCGCGCCGGGGGTGGAGCTGACCGCTTCGGCCGCTTCGTCGGCGGAGAGTCCGACTACTATGCGCAGCAACACGATCTCCCGCTGTCGCTCTGGCAGCAATTGCAGCAGCCGAGCCAGCTGCCGGTTCAGTTCCGCACGCAGCGCCCGTTCCTCCGGACCGTCAGCCAGATCCATTGCTTCCGGCAGTTCCGCCACCGCCTCGGTCCGGTTGCGTGCGTGCGCCCGATGCGCGTCAGCCACTTTGTGCTGCGCGATCCCGTAAACGAAAGCGAGAAACGGCCGTCCTTGATGCCGATAACCGGGGAGCGCGGTCAGCAGCGCCAGGCAGACTTCCTGCGCCACATCGTCCGCGGAGGAATATGCGTCGGCGCCGCCTAACCGGGCCCGGCAGTAGCGCACGATCAGCGGCTGTACCGCGGCCAGCAGGTCCTGCGCCGCGTCCGGATCGCCTTCGACCGCGGCGCGCACCGGGCCGTCGAAGCCGAATCGGCCGGCCGGGACCCGCGGTGCGGCCAACGCGGTCGCCGCGGTTTTCACGCGGGTCAAGGCTTCTTCGACGTCGAGCGCCGAGCGCAGCGCGTTGACCAGTGCGGCCTCGGCTTCGCGCAGTTCGGTCATCAAGGCCTCCTCGCGCCCGGCCAGGCCGAGTCGCTGTTTCAGCCGTTCCCGTGCGTGCCGCAGATTCGAGCGGACTGTGGTGCCCGCCATGCCGAGCGCCGAAGCGATCGCGGCGGGCGAGAACCCGTCGAGCGACCAGGTCAGCACCGTGCGCTGGGTTTCCGGCAGCGTCGACAGCAGTTCGACCCCGCGCGCGTTCCGCTCCACGACCGAGGTCAGCCGGTCGCCCGGCGGGTCCGCGGTCGGGGCGCCGCCGTCGAACCACGTTTGCTCGGCGGCGAGCCGCACGGCGGTCAGCCGCACCGCCACGCGCGGGTCGCCCGGCGGCGGCCACGTCCCGGTTTCCTGGACGAAGGCCTCCACCGCCACCTCGCGCGCGGTGCCCGGCCCGAGCCCGCCCGCGCACAGGAACGCCACGAGACGAGGGAAATCGCTCCTGAAGAAGCCGTCGAACCCCGCCACGCGCACCCCCTCCCGAACCCGCACTTGTCGAACAGGTGCGGTGACGCGCCCGTGGGATGTAACGATCCGGTCACGGAACTGTGGTTAATCGCGGGACGGGCGGGTACCTGGGCCGGACGGGCAGTTCGCCCTCGGGCGCGACGGAAGGGGGAAACGGTGCGCGGAAAAGGAAAACCCGGACTCTCCGGACCCGGCGAGCGCCCGGCGCGGGGGCCGTAGCACGTCCGGCGGCAACCGCGTCCGCGATGTGAGCTGAATCGAAATTTCGCGCGCGGGCGGTGATCGGTGGTAACTTGGAAAGCCGGTCGTCCGCCGGGTCCTTCGCGGCCCGGGGCGGTTCGGCCGAAAAGCCCACCGAACATCCTCCGAAGGCATGGCGTGCCCGTGCGCGCGGAGAAGTCGGTTGACCACGGTTCGACAATGAGGACAGGAGGTGAAAAGCAACAATGGAACTCACGGCCACCAGCTGGCTCGCCCGAGCGGCGTGCCAGGACGAGGACCCGGAACTGTTCTTCCCGATTTCCGACATGGGTCCGGGGGCGCAGCAGGTCGCGAAGGCCAAGGCGGTCTGCGCGCGATGCCCGGTCCGCGCGGAATGCCTTTCCTATGCTCTCGACAACGGTCTCGGCAACGGGATCTTCGGGGGAACCACCGAGCTGGAGCGCCGGAAGCTGGTTCGATCCGGCTCCGCCGCCGCACGGCATCGAGTCGCCTGACCGCGAGCCGGTGACCATTTCCCGGCGGCGAGGGCGCTAGCAGTTTCCCCCACCACGACCGGCCGCAAAGCCCGGAACTCGGTGGTTGCGCCCGGGCGGCGATCGCAGACCGCGATCGCCGCCCGGGCGTTTTTTATTGCTGATCCGACCGGAAGCAGGCGGAACGGTCAGCTGCCGATCCCCCTGAGGCGACCGGTGTCCGCCGCGGCTGTAGTCGGATCGGCAATCATCGGCACGGTTTCTTCGAACGTTTCGGCGAGTCCGTACGGCGCCAATGCCGCCGTTTCGAACGCGGCCATCGCCGTCACCAGTCCGTTTCGGACGGTGAGCACGCAGACGCCGAATCCGCGATAAACCGATTCGCCGGGCCGGCGCAGATATCCGGCGACGGCGGGCTGCCGGTTCGCGCGCACCGGCACCATCCGGAAACTGCCCCGGTAGTACGGCGACTCCGGATCGAAACTCGGCCCGAGCGCGCCGAGAATCCGATCGCGACTGTCGAACCACAACGAATAGGGCGGCATCACCGCACGCGCGTCCTCGCTCAGCACAGCCGCCACAGCCTGCACGTCTGCCGATTCGTAGGCAGCGACGAACTTCCGCAGCAGCGCCGTTTCCTCGGCGGTCGTGCTGTCCGGAGCGGACCACTCGGCGCGCCGGGCGGGCAGCCGGGCGCGCAAGGTTTCGCGGCCCCGCTGCAGTGCGCTGTTCGCCGAGGCCACCGAAGTGCCCAGCAGTTCGGCAGTGTCCTTTGCGGACCAATCGAGCACGTCGCGCAGGATGAGCGCGGCGCGTTGCCGCGGCGGGAGCAACTGGATGGTGGCGAGGAAGGCCAGTTCGATGGTTTCCCGTTCGACGACCGCGGCGCCGGTGTCGTCCGGCGCCGCGGGGTCGAGCAGCAGATCGGGGAACGGGCCGAGCCACGGCACGTCCAGCGCGGAGATCTCGCCCGCCGGGTCGGCAGCCGGACCCAGTTCGTCCGGCAGCGCGCGCCGCGGCCGCCGGGCGAGCGCGTCGAGGCAGACGTTCGTGGCGATCCGGTACAGCCACGTCCGCACGCTCGCCCGTCCGGCGAAGCCGCGGCGCCCTTTCCAGGCCCGGAGAAACGCCTCCTGAGTGAGGTCCTCGGCCTCCTCGAACGAACCGCTCATCCGGTAGCAGTGCACGCGGATCTCGCGCCGGTGCTGTTCGAGCAGGGCACCGAACTCCTCGTCGCTGGTCACCCGGGCAACGGTAGCTCGTGAGCGCCGATGCCGGTGCTAACCGGCGTAAACACTCACGAGGCCGCTTCGTCCGCCAGCCGTTCCAGCCCGCTCTTCGTCTTGAGCGGCAAGTGCTTCAGGAACGCGACCGCGACCACCACGAGCAGCGCGATCGGCGCGCTGATCAAGAAGAGATCGCTGGTCGCGACTCCGTAAGCCTCGCGGACGACCGCCACGACCGGCGCGGGCAGCTGCGCCAGGTCGGGCACCTTCCCGCCGCTGCCGGACCCGCTCGACGCGGCGGGCCCGAGCCCGTCGGCGATGAGCGTGCCGACCCGGCTGGCCAGCACCGCGCCGAGCGCGCTCACGCCGATCGACCCGCCGAGGCTGCGGAAGAACGACAGCGTCGAGGTCGCCGCTCCGAGGTCGGCGGCGGGCACGTCGTTCTGCGTCACCAGCACCAGGTTCTGGTTGAGCATGCCCACGCCGACGCCGAGCACCAGCATGAACAGGCTCAGCTCCACCAGCGAGGTGTGCGCGTCGATCAGCCCGAGCAGGCCGAGCCCCGCCGCCATCAGCACCGAGCCGAGCAGCAGGAACGGCTTCCACTTGCCGGTGCGGCTGATCAGCTGGCCGGACACAGTGGACGAAACCAGCAACCCGAAGATCATCGGCAGGCTCATCAGCCCGGCCGCCGTCGGCGATTTGCCGAGCGCCAGCTGGAAATACTGCGACAGGAACACGGTGCCGCCGAACATCGCGACGCCGACCAGGAAGCTCGCGACGGTCGCGAGCGTGACCGTCCGGTTGCGGAACAGCCTCAGCGGCACGACCGGCTCGCGCACCTTCGACTCGACCCACACCGCGAGCACCAGCACGAGCACGCCGGCGGGCACGAGCACCGCGGTCTGCCAGGAACCCCATTCGAAGGTCGAGCCGGCCAGCGACGACCACACCAGCAGCGTCGAAACGCCGAGCATGATCAGGAACGCGCCGAGATAGTCGACGTGCACCTCGCGGCGCAGGGTCGGCAGGTCCAGCGTGCGCTGCAGCAACAGGATCGCGGCGAGCGCGAACGGCACGCCGAGGAAGAAGCACCAGCGCCAGCCGAGCCACGAGGTGTCCACGAGCACGCCGCCGATCAGCGGACCGGCGACCGTGCCGACCGCGAAGACCGCGCCGAAGACGCCGGAGAACTTGCCCAGCTCGCGCGGCGAAACGATGGCCGCCATGATCACCTGGGCGAGCGCGGTGAGCCCGCCGCCGCCGATGCCCTGGGCGATCCGGCTGAGGATCAGCACGTCGATGTTCGGCGCGAACCCGGCCACCAGCGAGCCGACCACGAACAGCCCCAGCGAGAGCTGGATCAGCAGTTTCTTGTTGTACAGGTCGGAAAGCTTGCCCCAGAGCGGGACGGTCGCGGTCATCGCGAGCAGTTCGGTCGTGACGACCCAGGTGTAGGACGACTGGCTGCCGCCCAGTTCGGACACGATCCGCGGCAGGGCGTTCGCGACCACAGTGGAGGCGAGGATCGCGACGAAGATGCCCATCATCAGGCCGGACATCGCCTGCAGCACTTGCCGGCGGCTCATCGCCGGGGAAGGCGCGGGCGACTGCGCGGTGGACAGGGACATGAACAGTCCTTTCCGGACTCGAGAGGTCAGCGAGGGTCGGGCAGGCCGGCGGCGGCAGCGGCGGCGGCCTCGTCGAAGATTTCGAGCAGCGGCTGGGCGCCGTTGCCGGCGGCCCACCTGCTGAGCGAGGTGTTGAGCACTCCGCCCGCCACCGCCAGCAGCAGCGACGGGAACAGGTCCTGCTCCGCGTCGGTGCCCGAACGCCGGGCGATGGCCGCGATCATCGGATCGCGCGAGCCGGAGTTGAGCGTCGTCGCGCGGATGAGCAGCGACGGATCGCCGTGGATGATCCGCAACCGGGTCAGCCATTCGTCGCGGTCCCGCTCGATGTCGGCGAGTTCCTCCCGGACGGTCGCGATGAACGCGGGGAACGCGTCGATCCCTTCCGGCTGCGCGAGGAACCGGGCGATCGTCTGCTCGGCCCGTTCGGCGTGGTCGGCGTACGCGAGCAGCACGGCGTCCTCTTTGACCGCGAAGTAGTTGAAGAACGTGCGCGCGGACACGCCCGCTTCGGCGGCGATGTCGTCGACGGTGACCTGGTCCAGACCACGCTCGTCGATCAGCCGAAGGGCCGCGAGGGCGATCGTGCGGTGGGTTTCGAGCTTCTTGCGCTCGCGAAGGCCGGGAGGGGTCACCGGATCAGCGTAGCGTGATCTTGCAGAAGCTGCAAAGTTGCAGTTTGTGAATCAGGGCACCTCGGGCCTCCCCGGAGCGGGCTGGCAGACTCACCGACCGTGAGCGGAACGGTGCTGGTGCTAGGCGGACGCAGCGAGATCGGGACGGCGGTGGCCGTCCGGCTGGCGCGCGGAGGAGCGAAGCGGTTCGTGCTCGCCGCGAGGCCGGGCGCGGATCTCAAGGAGCAGGCCGCCGCTTTGCGCGAGGCGGGCGCGGAGACCGTCGCGACCGAGGACTTCGACGCCGACGACCTCTCCGCGCACCGCCCGCTGCTCGAGCGCGTCCTCAAGGAGCACGGCCCGCTCGAGACCGTCGTGCTGGCGTTCGGCATTCTCGGCGACCAAGCCCGCGCGGAGACCGACGCCGCGCACGCCACCGCGATCGTGCACACCGATTACGTCGCTCAGGTGTCGGTGCTCACTCACACGGCGGAATTGTTGCGTGCTCAGGGTTCCGGAAACGTGGTCGTCTTCTCGTCGGTCGCCGGGATACGCGTGCGGCGGGCGAATTACGTGTACGGCTCGGCGAAAGCGGGGCTCGACGGGTTCGCCTCGGGACTGTCCGACGCGCTGCACGGCACCGGCGTCCACCTCCTGCTCGTGCGTCCGGGCTTCGTGATCGGCCGGATGACCGAAGGCATGTCTCCCGCGCCGTTCTCCAGCACCGCCGATCAGGTGGCCGACGCGACGGCCGCCGCGTTGCGCCGCCGCCGGGAAGTCGTGTGGGTGCCGGGCGTGTTGCGCTTGGTGTTCGCGGCGATGCGGTTCGTGCCGCGCGCGGTGTGGCGGCGGATGCCGCGCTGAACTCCCTGTGCCCGAAGGGATACCGGCTGTCGCCGCGCGCTCGGCCGAACGGGCAGCATCACATCTTCGCGACAGGTTTCTCAGGCTATTCCCAGCTAACGCGGTGATCCTCGAACGAGGGGGTCGAAATCCGTCCCCGGGGAAGCGAGGAACCGGCCGTGCTGATCACGTCCCGGGGCCGCCGGATCGGCGGCCGTGCGGTGCTGGGGGTGGTGTCCACCCTGGTGCTGGGCGCCACCGGATTCGCGTGGTCGCAATGGCACCGGCTGGACACGAGCCTGGTCACCGCCGACGTCATCGCGCCCTCCGCTCAGGTTCCGGACACCCCGGCCGGAGAACCGCTCACCGTCGCGCAGAACATCCTGGTGGTAGGTCTCGATTCCCGCACCAAACCGGACGGGACGCCGCTGCCGCAGAACGTGCTCGACGCGCTCCACGCGGGCAGCGGGGACGACGGCGGCAACACCACCGACACGATGATCGTGGTGCACGTCCCGGTCGGCGGGGCGGCCGCCACCGCGATCTCGATCCCGCGTGATTCCTATGTGGACATTCCAGGTTACGGCAAGCACAAGATCAATTCGGCGTACAGCCGCGCGCGGGCCGATCAGCGGGGAAAGCTCGCACAGCAAGGAATGAGCGGTCCGGAGCTGGAGGTGGCCGCCGACGCGGCCGGGGCGAAGTCGGCGATCGCCGCGGTGCAGAAGCTCACCGGGCTCACCGTCAATCACTACGCCGCGGTCAATCTCTCCGGGTTCGCCGCGCTGAGCCAGGCGGTCGGCGGAGTGCAGGTGTGCCTGAACGCCCCGGTGCACGATTCCTTCTCCGGTGCGGATTTCCCCGCCGGAACGCAGACCGTCTCGGGTACCCAAGCGCTCGCCTTCGTCCGGCAGCGGCACGGCCTGCCGGGCGGCGACCTGGACCGGATCGCGCGGCAGCAGGCGTTCATGTCGGCGATGGCGAAAACCGTTCTCGGCTCCGGCACCTTCACCGATCCGGCGCGGCTTTCGTCCCTGGTGGACGCTTTGGCAGGTTCGGTCACGCTCGACCACGGCTGGAACCTGCTGAGCTTCGCCCAGCAACTGCACGGCCTCAGCTCGGGCGCGATCGCGTTCGGCACGATCCCGGTGCAGAGCCTGTCGCTGGCCACCCCGTCCGACGGCGACGCGGTGAAGGTGGATCCGGCGCAGGTGAGGGAGTTCGTGCAGGCGCAGATCAGCTCGCCGGACGTCTCGGCCTCCGGGGGAGCATCCGATTCGGACACTGTCCACCCGTCGTCGAGCGGCGGCCTGGTGCGGCCGATCGCGCAGACGACGACGCCGGCTCCTCCGGCGGGGACTCCGGCGCAGCCGAAGCTGACGACTGCCAGCGGCTGTGTGAACTAGGCCGTCGGCAGCGTGATGGTGAATGCCGCGCCGCCTTCGGGTGCTGGTCCGGCGGTGAGCGTTCCGCCCATTCGCGTCACCAGTCCGTGTGCCAGCGCCAGCCCGATGCCGGACCCGACCGGGCGGCTGTCGCGGTACCGGGCGTTGAGCACGCCGCGTTCGAACGCCACCGGGTAGTCCTCCGGCGCGAGCCCCGGCCCGCCGTCCCGGACCGACAGATGTGCGTGGCCGTCCGCGACCGCCAGCGCGAACACCATCGGCGCGCCCGCCGGCGTGACGCGCAGGGCGTTCTCCGCCAGCCCGTCCACGACCTGGTGCAGCCGCCGGGCGTCGGCGGTGACCAGGACGGTTCCCGGGGGAGACTGGACGGTCAGCGAGACGTCCGAGCGCGCACAGCGCAGGCGCCACACCTCCGCGCAGTCCCGGACCAGCGCGGCGAAGTCGAAAACGTCCAGGTCGAGCTGGAATTCGTCGGCGCCGAGGCGGGCGAGTTCCAGCAGATCCGACACGAGCCGTTCCAAGCGCTGGGCCTCGCGGTGGATCGTCTCGCCGGCGCGGCGGGCGTCCGGGCCCTCGGCGACTCCGTCGGCGATCGCCTCGGCGAAACCGGTCACCGCGGTCAGCGGGGTGCGAAGTTCGTGCGACACCGACAACAGGAACTCCCGTTGCCGGGATTCGCTGCGGGCCAGCGCGTCGGCGAGTTCGTTCAGCGAGCCGGCGACCTGCGCGACCTCGGCAGGGCCTTCGACCGGAACCCGCACGTCGCGGCGGCCGGCGCGGAGACTCCCCGCGGCGGCGGCCGCGCGGCGGAGCGGGCGGCCGAGCAACCGCCCGGAGACGTATCCGGCGACGGCGGCGACCAAGAGCCCGATGCCCAGTGCCAGAAGGATGTTGCGCAGCAACGCGTGCTGGGTCGATTCGGCGCTGCGCACCGGCTGCACGAGCGCGAACGCGGCTTCCGGGCCGACCGGGCGCACTTCCACGAGGTAGTCGACGTCGCCGATCGCGACCCGCGTCGAACGGTCCGTTCCGGACGTGAGCCCGGCCCGTTCCGCCGCGCGCACCGCGGTCGCCTGGCCGGAGTTCTGGCCGCTGACCCGGTGCACGACGACCTCGATGCCCTGCCCCCGCACGACCGCCGCGACCTTGCCGATCGCGAGCCGGTTGCCGATGCCGGTGCCGTCGAGCTGCCCGGCGACGACGTCGGCCTGGTCCCGCAGCGACTGCTGCAGCACCGAATCGGCGGTGCTGCGGACCAGCCGGGACGCGACGAGCCCGGCCACGAGCACCGCGATCCCGGCGACCGCCAGGCACACCACGGTGATCCGGAGCGCGAGCGTGGTTCTCATCCGGCGTCCGCCGCGTAGCCGATGCCCCGGACTGTCCTGATTGGACTATCCTCGCCGAGTTTCGCCCGCAGCTGCGCGACATGCACGTCCACCGTGCGGGTCCCGGCCGCGGCGGCGTAGCCCCAGACCGCGCTGAGCAGCTGATCGCGCGACAGCACTTGGCCGGGGTGACGCAGCAGGTAGGCGAGCAGATCGAACTCGGTGGAGGTGAGCGCGACCTCCTCCTGGCCTGCCCAGGCGCGGCGCCCGGAGACGTCGACGCGCACGCCGCCGCAAGCCAGCGTCGTGGCCGGACTGCCGGACGCGCGCCGCAGCACAGTCCGTACGCGGGCGGCGAGTTCGCGCGGGCTGAACGGTTTGGTCAGGTAATCGTCCGCGCCGATTTCGAGACCCAGCAAGCGATCCAGCTCGTCGTCGCGGGCGGTCACGAACAGCACCGGCGTCCAGTCGCCCGCCGCGCGCAGTGCCCGGCAGATCTCGATCCCGTCCATTCCGGACAGTCCAATGTCGAGCACAACGGCCACCGGCCGCAGCCGGCGGACGGCCGCGAGCGCCTTCGCGCCGTCCGGCTCGACCTCCACCCCGAACCCGTCGCGCCGCAGGTACAGCGCAGCGAGTTCGGCGATCGCGGTCTCGTCCTCCACGACGAGGACGAGACCGCGGCCAGCTGACCCCATCCGGGCTCCCGTTCCTCCGGCCGGCTACGTCGGGGGAAACGGTACGCGCGTCACCGCTGCCCGTCGCCCGCCATGTCGGACTGGATCGAGTCCAGCGTGGACTGGATGCTGCTCAGATCGCCGTCCGGCGCCGCCCCCGACGACGGCGTCGAACCGTTGTCGCACGCCACGCAGCCGAGCCCGACGACGGCAGCCGCGGCGGCGATCGCGATCAGCCGTTTCACTTCGGCGCCTGGCAGTGCGCCGCGGCGAACGCGTCGAGCTGCTTCGTCGCGTTCGCCAGCTCCCCGATCCGGCCCTGCCGTTTGTCCGCCCGCTTCTGCAGCCGGTCGGCCTGCGCGGTGTGGCCCTTTGTGCGGGCGTCGTTCGCGCGCGCCTTGAGATTCGCGACCGACCCGGAGACCTCCGGTCCGCCGTTGATCCGGTTGGTCAGGTTCTGGGCCTGTTTGCGCAGTTTCGGCACCCAGGCCGTGCACATCTGCTGCACCTCCTGCGGGCTCAGAGTGACCGGAGCCGGGGCAGGCGCCTGCGTGTCGGCGCTGGCGATCGGCGCGGCCACGAGCAGTCCGGCCGCGATCCCGCAGCCGGCCAGTGCCAGCCGCCTCGTTCCTCGCATCGTTCTCGTCCTCCCGTGTCGGTGTTTCCGGAACCACCGTCGCGCGCGGGTGTACGAGGGGTGTGGGACGAATGTTCGGGTTCGGTAAAGCCCGCCGGCCCGGGGGGAGTGTTACTCTCTTGCGGAGAGCGAGGAGGCCGCCGTGCTCGGAAACCCGTACGACCGCGAATGCCCGACGCGCCAGCTGCTCGACCGGATCGGCGACCAGTGGACGGTGCTGATCGTCGGCGCACTGACCGACGGCCCGCTGCGGTTCACCGAGATCGGCAAGCGGGTCGACGGGATCTCGCAGAAAGTCCTGACGCAGACCCTGCGCAGCCTCGTCCGCGACGGCATCCTCATCCGCACCGCGTACCCGGTGATCCCGCCCAAGGTCGAGTACGAACTGACCCAGCTGGGCCGCAACCTCGCCGAACCGCTGGACCTGCTGGACCGGTGGGCGCGCCAGAACATGGACCAGGTGACGGCGGCGCGAGCGGCTTACGACGCGGAGAACGCCGCCACTGCTTCTTGAGCGGCGATGCCGCGGTTCTCACCGGCGTTAACACTCACGAGGGCTGCCGCAGCAGGTTCGTCAACGTATGCGCCTCCTTGAGCAGCAACGCCCCCAGCTCGCCCCGCCGCTCCGCCCGGAACCGCGACTCCACCCCGGTCAACGTCAACGCCCACGCGGGCTCTCCGGCGGGCGTGAACACCGCCGCCGCCATTCCCCAGCTGCCCTCGACCACCAGCCCGGGATTGGTCGAATACCCGTCCTCGCGCGTCCGCGCGACCCGGGCCCGCACGTCCTCCGCCCGGTGCGCCGGACCCCACTCGGCCGTCAGGTCCACTGTGGACAGATAGTCCTCGACCTCCCGGTCCGGCAGCATCGACAGCACCACCAGCCCCGCCGACACCACGCCCAGCGGGAACCGGGCGCCCTCGTACAGCACGAACGACCGGATCGGGAAATCGCCGTCCTCGCGCAGCAGGCAGACCGTCTCGTTGCCTCGCCGGGCGGAGAAGAACGCGCTTTCCCCGGTCGCCGCGGCCAGCCGGTGGACGCTCGCGCGCGCCTGCTGCGTCACGTCGTAGCGCGGGGCGGCCGCCTCGCCCAGCAGGTACAGCTCCGGGCCCAGGTACCAGCGGCCGGATTGCCGGTCGCGGTCGACGTAGCCCTCGGCGGCCAGCGACGCGAGCAGCCGGTGCACCGTCGGCCGGGCCAGGCCGCACTGGCGCGCCAGCTGCGAGGTCGACGCTCCGTCGCGATAGGCGGACAATGCGCGCAGGACCGCGGACACCCGTCCGACGACGTGGTCAGGAGGCGAGGCAGGCACGGGACGAGGGTACGTCCGCTCAGTGGACGCATCGGGCGCGGGTGTTCGGTGCGCGAGAGGTTTGCCGGGGATCCCGGCGTGTCGGTTGACCCGTTTCCCCTGCGCTGGGTTGTATGCGGGGACTGACCACTCACCGAACGAAGTGGAGAGGATGCCGTGCCGACGAAGTACCGCAGCGCCGCGGAGGCCCTCGACGGGCTGCTCGAGGACGGGCTGACGATCGCGGTCGGGGGCTTCGGCCTCACCGGGAACCCGAACGACCTCATCGAGGCGGTCCGGGACTCGGGCGTGCGCGATCTGACGATCGTCTCGAACAACATGGGAGTCGACGGGGCCGGACTCGGCATTCTGCTCGAGAACCAGCAGGTGCGCCGGGTGATCGCGTCGTACGTGGGCGAGAACAAGCTGTTCGCGCAGCAGTACCTCGACGGGACCGTCGAGGTCGAGTTCACCCCGCAGGGGACGCTCGCCGAGCGGATGCGGGCAGGCGGCGCGGGGATCCCGGCGTTCTACACCAAGTCCGGCGTCGGCACGCCGATCGCCGAGGGCAAGCCGCACGCCGAGTTCGACGGGGTCACCTACGTGCAGGAGCGCGGGATCGTCGCCGACCTCGCCCTGGTGCACGCCTACGTCGCGGACCCGGCCGGGAACCTGATCTACCGGTACGCCTCGCGGAACTTCAACCCGCTCGTCGCGACCTGCGGCAAGGTGACCGTCGCCGAGGCCGAGCAGGTGTCGGACGAGTACCTCGATCCGGAGCGGATCACCACGCCGGGGATTTACGTGCAGCGGCTGATCCAGGCCGCCGCGCGGGAAAAGCAGATCGAAAAGCGGACCGTGCGCGTGCGTGAGGAGGCGTCGGCGTGAGCTGGACTCGGGACGATATGGCCACGATCGGGGCCCGCGAGCTGCGGGACGGCGATTACGTGAATCTCGGGATCGGGATTCCCACGCAGGTGGCCAACCACATTCCGGACGGTGTGCAGGTGACCTTGCACAGCGAGAACGGGATTCTGGGGCTGGGGCCGTTTCCCTGGGAAGGGGAGGAAGACCCGGACCTGGTGAACGCCGGCAAGCAGACGGTGACGCTGCAGCCCGGGGCCAGTCTGTTCGATTCCGCGGAGTCGTTCGCGATGATTCGCGGCGGGCACATCGATCTGGCGTTGCTCGGGGCGCTGCAGGTGGGGGCCAACGGGGATCTGGCCAACTGGACCGTGCCGGGAGCGCTGGTCAAGGGGATGGGCGGGGCGATGGATCTCGTCGCCGGGGCCCGCCGGGTGGTGGTCATCACTGATCACACCGCGAAGGACGGGACGCCCAAGATCGTCGAGAAGTGCACTCTGCCGTTGACCGGGGCCGGAGTGGTGAACCGGATCATCACCGACTTGGCTGTCCTGGATGTGACCGAGGACGGGCTGAAGCTGGTGGAGCTCGCGCCTGGGGTCTCTCTTGAAGAAGTGCGGGAGAAGACCGGGGCGCCGGTAGCGGAGTAGCTGCGGTCTGGATGCCCTGGCGCGCCGGGGCGGCTTCAGAGAAGTGCGTGAGGGGAACCCTGAGGGAATCTGATTCCGTCAGGGTTCCCCTCACGGCTTTGGTTACCTGGCGGGGAGGATGCGGCCTCGGACTTCGCCGAAGCCCAGCTTCGCGCCGCCGCTGGTCGTGGCTGCGCCGGTGATCGTGACCTCGTCGCCGTCTTGCAGGAAGGTGCGGGATTCGCCGTTGACGGTCAGCGGGTCCCGCCCGCCCCAGGAGAGTTCCAGGAACGAGCCGCGTTCGGCTGGGTCCGCCCCCGAGATCGTGCCCGAGCCGTAGAGGTCGCCGGTGCGAGCGGAGGCGCCGTTGACGGTCAGGTGGGCCAGCATCTGGGCGGGGGACCAGTACATCTCGCGGTACGGCGGGCGGGCCACTTCCTGGCCGTTCCACTCCACGGACAGGGTGATGTCCAGGCCCCACGGCGACGATTCCCGCAGGTAGGGCAGGGGTTCCGGCGACGTCTGGCCGGGCAGCGGCACCCGGGCCCCGGCCAGCGCCAGCACCGGGACCACCCACGGCGAGACCGACGTCGCGAAGCTCTTGCCCAGGTTCGGGCCCAGCGGGACGTACTCCCAGGCCTGGATGTCGCGCGCGGACCAGTCGTTCAGCAGGACCGCGCCGAAGACGTGGCGAGGGAAGTCGTCCGGCGAGACCGGGGTGTTGGCGGGGGTGCCCGCGCCGACAATGAAGCCCAGCTCCGCCTCGATGTCCAGGCGGGTGCTCGGGCCGAAGACCGGACCGTCCTCGCCCTTGCGCTGGCCGCTCGGGCGGACCACGTCGGTGCCGGACACGTAGACCGTGCCGGAGCGGCCGTGGTAGCCGACCGGGAGGTGTTTCCAGTTGGGCAGCAACGGTTCCGCGTCCGGACGGAACAGGCGGCCGACGTTCGACGCGTGGTGTTCGGAGGCGTAGAAGTCCACGTAGTCGGCGACGTCGACGGGCAGGTGCAGCTTGACGTCGGCGACCGCGTGCACGGCTTCGGCGGGCACCTCGCCGGTCACCAGCGTCTGCAGCCGCGTGCGGACCTCGACCCAGCGGTCGTAGCCCTGCGCCATGAAAGCGTTCAGCGTCGGCTCGGCGAAGACCGCGTCGCCCAAGGCGATCGACAGGTCCAGCACGTGCTCGCCCACGCGCACGCCCACCCGGGGGCTGCCGTCGCCTGCCGAGAAAACGCCGTACGGCAGGTTTTCGACGCCGAAAGGGGAGCCGGCGGGAATGTCGAGCACGGTCATGCGGTGGCTCCGATCAGGCCTAGGTCTGTCAGTTCGGTGAGCGGGTCGGTGATGCTGCAGGTGCCGAACGAGGTGAACTTGGCGCGGGCCGCGGCCAGGCGCTCCGGGGCCAGCGCGCGGATCCGGCCGGCGACGGTCTCGGCATCGCGTTCGGCAAGCAGCGCAACGACTTCCTCGTCCTCGGCGCTGCGGTCGGCCGCCTCGGCGGCGAGCAGGAGGTTCAGGAATCCGTGCTGCTCGAAGCCCGTGTTCGGGTCGGTGTTGCGGATCGCGTGGTGCAGGCCCGCGGTCGCCTTGAACGGCACGCCCGCCTCGGCGGCCGCGCGGATCGCGGCGGCGAGTTCGGCTTCGTCCGGGTAGTACTCGGCCGACGTGCCTCCGGTGCGGAACTTCGCCTTGTGCGGGGTGCCGGAAAGCGCCCGCAGCAACGGAACCCGGCGTTCGTCGCGCGGGATCTCCACGGCGACCGGGACCGGGCAACCGTCCACCGCGGACAGGAACTCGGCGACGTCCATCCCTTGCGGCACCGCGATTTCCAGCGATTCGACCGACACCGGAAGCCCGTCGACCGCCTTGAGCACGCCGGCGATCCCGGCAGGCCCGCCGGGCAGCGTCACAGTCAGCGGCAGGGTGGTTTCCCGGCCCTGGACGACCTCGGCGAGTTCCGCCAAGCCGGACGCGGCGACCACCAGCGGGCCGACCATCGCGGCGTACGGCGCGGCGGTGTGCCGGTCGTGGGCGGCGACGGCGTCCGGCAGCGGCGCGAGGCCGGGCGGGAAGACCGCCGCGTCGTCGAGCAGGCCGCGGGTCAATGCGTCGGTCACGACTGCGGTCCCCGTCCTGCCCAGGTCCAGGCGTAGCCGGGGTCGTCGCTCGCGTGGCCGCCCTCGCCGATCTCCAGCGGGCGGAACGTGTCGACCATGACGGCCAGCTCGTCGAAGAACTCCGCGCCGAGCGAGCGTTCCACCGCGCCCGGCTGCGGGCCGTGGCTGTGGCCGCCGGGGTGCAGGCTGATCGAGCCCTGGCCGATGCCGGAACCCTTGCGCGCCTCGTAGTTCCCGCCGCAGTAGAACATCACCTCGTCGGAGTCCACATTGGAGTGGTAGTACGGCACCGGGATCGACAGCGGGTGGTAGTCGACCTTGCGCGGGACGAAGTTGCAGATGACGAAGTTGTTGCCCTCGAACACCTGGTGCACGGGCGGCGGCTGGTGCACGCGGCCGGTGATGGGCTCGAAGTCGGAGACGTTGAACGTGTACGGGTAGAGGCAGCCGTCCCAGCCGACCACGTCGAACGGGTGCGTCGGGTACACATAACGGGTGCCGACGACGCCGCGCGAGCCGCGGTGCTTCACCAGCACCTCGACGTCGGTGCCCTCGACGACCAGCGGCTCGGCCGGGCCGTGCAGGTCGCGCTCGCAGTAGGGCGCGTGCTCCAGCAGCTGGCCGTAGCGCGACAGGTAGCGCTTCGGCGGCGCGATGTGCGAGTTCGCCTCGATCACGTAGGCGCGCAACGGTTCCGGGCCCTTCGGCACCCAGCGGTGCGTGGTGGCGCGGGGGAGGATCACGTAGTCGCCGGTGCGGGCGGGCAGCGCGCCGAACACCGTCTCGACGACCGCTTCGCCGGACTCGACGTACACGCATTCGTCGCCGATCGCGTTGCGGTACAACGGAGAAGCCTCGCCGGCGGCGACGTAGGAGATCCGCACGTCGCCGTTGCCGAGCACGAGACGGCGGTTGTTGACGACGTCCGCGCTCTTCCATTCCTGGCCCGGGAACAGCGTGTGCAGCTTGAGGTGCAGCGGCTTGAGCGGCCGGTTCTCGGTGAGCGTCTGGTCCGGCAGTTCCCACGGCGTCGCGTCGACGATCGCGGACGGGATGCCGCGGTGGTAGAGCAGCGACGAGTCGGAGGAGAAGCCCTCCTCGCCCATCAGCTCCTCGGAATAGAGCCCGCCTTCGGGCGTGCGGTGCTGGGTGTGCCGCTTAGGCGGGATGCTGCCCGCGCTGCGGTAGTAGGCCATGGGTCGCCTCCTCGGCGCGAAGTAATCAAAGTATGTACTACTTTTCGGTCAGCCTAGTCCACGGACTGGCCGGGGGAAAGGGTTAGCGGCGGGTCGCGAACCCGGCCCGGCCGGAGATGAGCTTGTCCAGCAGCATCACCAGCACGCGCTGTTCGGCCTCGGTGAGCACCTCGACCCAGCCGGCCTCGCGTTCGTTCTGCGCCTCGAACACCTCGAGCATCTCGGCGTGCCCGGCCTCGGTGAGCGACAGCCGCACCGAACGGCCGTCCGTCTCGCCCGGCGTCCGGGTCAGCAAACCCTCGCTGACCAGGGTTTTCGCCAGATTCGACACGGCCGCGCGGCTCATCCCGGCGAGCCGCGCGGCGGCGGAGGGTTCGAGCGGTCCGGCCAGCCACACGACGAACAGCACCCGGAACGCCGACCACGACCGTCCGCGCGGCCGGTGCACGGCGGATTCGAGGTCGTAGGTGACCAGGTTCGACGCCCGGTTCAGGGTCAGCAGCACCTCGGTCGCCAACTGGTGGCAGAATCCGAATTCCTCCGAGAGCCTGTGGTTGGCCAGCGCGATGAACGACCAGAAGTCGAGCGAGTCCGGGTCCGGCGGCGCGGCGGGGTCCTGCATGGACAGCACTGTAACCGCGCCGCCGGGATAATCAAACTCGAAACTACTTCACCGGGCGAGCCAGGCGGGCGCCCGCGTCGCGCGGCACCTTCAGGAATGCCAGCATGACCGCCGCGACGACCAGGCAGCCGATCGGGAAGTACAGCCCGATCGTCACGTCGCTCTCGGTCGCCGCGAGCCCGATCGCGTACGGCCCGAAGAACCCGCCGAGCGCGGCGATCGAGTTGATCGCGGCCAGGCCGACCGCGGTGTGTTCCTTCGACAGCACGCGCGCGGCCATCGCCCAGTACGGCGCGAGGTAGCCGAGCACGCCGATCGCCGCCAGCGAGAGGCTGATCAGCGACAGCGTCGGCACGGTCTTGAACTGGATCGCGCCGAAGAACCCGATCGCCGCGACCAGCACGGTGCCGATCACGTGGCCCTTTCGCTCGCCGGTGCGGTCGGAGTTGCGGGCCAGCAACAGCATGCCGACCGCGCCGACGACGTACGGGATCGCGCCGAGCAGGCCGATGTTGGTCGAGGAGTACTTCGGGTCGAGCTGTTTCACGATCAGCGGCAGGAAGAACGTGAGCCCGTACAGCCCGCAGGCGATGAAAAGGTTGGAAATCGCCAGCAGCATGACCTTGCCGTCGCGCACCGCGCGCAGCTGGCCGAGGAACGTCTCCTTCTCCTCCGGCACGTACTCGCGGTCGATCTCGGCCTGCAGCCAGGAGCTCTCCTCGGCGGTCAGGAACTTCGCGTCGGCGGGCTTGTTCGGCAGGCAGAAGAAGGTCAGCAGGCCGATCAGCACCGCGGGCGCGCCCTGGAGGATGAACACCCACTGCCAGCTGCTCATGCCGAACCAGTGCACGTGGTCGAGGATCCAGCCGCCGAACAGGCTGCCGAGGATCAGCGCGATCGGCTGCGCGAGCGCGAGCGTCGCGATGGCCCGGCCGCGTTCCTTGCCGCGGAACCAGAAGGTCAAGTACAGCAGCAGGCCGGGGAACAGGCCCGCTTCGGCGATGCCGAGCAGGATCCGCGCGATCATCAGGTGCGTCACGCTCGCGACGAACCCGGTCAGCACGGTCACGATGCCCCAGCTGACCGCGATCCGGCTGAGCCACAGCCGGGCCCCGACCTTCTTCATGATCATGTTGCTGGGGACCTCGAACACCACGTAGGCGAGGAAGAAGATCGCCGACGCGACGCCGAAGGTCGCGGCCGTGATGGTGAGCTCCTTGGCCATGCCGAGCTGGGCGTAGCCGATGTTCGCCCGGTCCATGTAGTTGAAGATGTAGAGCAGCAGGACGATCGGCATGATGCGGACGCCGACCTTGCGGACGGTTCGTCTGGCCAGCGGGGAGTCCGCCGTGGTGGCGGCTGCGGCGGGGACGGACATGGGGTTTCTCCTCGACGGTGAGCAGTAACTCTCGGGGGTCAGGCAGCGGCGGAACGGCCGGCGATGCGGCCCATGGCGACGGCGTTGGCGACCGCGTTGCCGCCGCCGACGTAGCGGAAGCCGAGCACTCCGGCCCCGGCCTCGCCCGCGGCGAACAGCCCGGGCACGCGGTCGCCGCGGACGTCCAGCACCGCGGCGCTGGAGTCGATCTCCAGCCCGGCGTGCGTGCAGACCAGTTCGGCGGGCAGCGTGCGCGCGGCGAAGAACGGTCCGGTGGCGATCTTCTCGGGCGGTTCGGCGGCACCTTTGGCGGACAACGTTTCGTGTCTCAGGAACTCCGGGTCCTCGCCGGTGGGGAGCTGGGCGTTCCATCTGTCCACAGTGGCCTGAAGAGCGGCGGCGGGCACGTTCATCCCGCCCGCCAGTTCTTCCAGCGTGTCCGCGCGCAGGGTGCGGCCAGCGTCCGCCTCGGACAGTACGTGCTCGGCGTTCCAGTGCGCGTAGCCCGGCGGGAGGTCGCGGCGCGCTCGGTCGTCGAAGACCATCCACACTGGACCGTCCTGCGCGGAAATGATGCCGCTGGACACCGCGTAGGAGGCGTCCTCGTCCATGAACCGGCGGCCGTGTGCGTTCACCAGCACGCGCGAGCGCGGCGGGAAACCGGACTGCCAGTGGTGCAGGCGCTGGAAATACGCGGTCGGCAGCAGCAGTCCCCAGCCTTCGCCGGTGATCGAGGCGGACACCTGCTCGCCGAACGCGAAGTGGTCGCCTCGGGAGCCGGGCGCGGCGACGACGAACAGATCCTCGCCCGCCGCGTCCGCGTCCGGGTAGTACCGCGAGCGCAGCGCGGGGTCTTGCGCGAACCCGCCGCTGGTCACGATCACCGAGTTCGCGCGAACCTCGATGCCGTCGGCGACCACGCCGGCGACCCGGCCGTCCTCCACGAGCAGCCGTTCGACCCGGGTGTTCAGCACCGCTTCGGCACCGGCCTTGCGGCGCGCACGGTCGAGCACCTGGACGAGGCCGTAACCCTGGTCCTTCGGCACGTGCCCGCGCCAGACGTCCTCGACGCCCGCGCGGGTCAGGCCCGGGGTGTGCGCGTCGTGCGACACCTTCGCCGGGATTTCCGCGCCGAGCCCGATCAGCCATTCGACCGCGGGTCCGGCCTCGCGGCAGAACGTCTTGAGCAGGCCCGGTTTCAACTGCCACTGGTTGAGGTCGAGGTAGTGCTGGAAGAACCGCTCCGGCGTGTCCTCGATGCCCAGCGCGCGCTGGACGCTCGTGCCCGCCGCGGTGAGCATGCCCGCGGACAGCTGGGTCGAGCCGCCGAGTTCCTTCTCCGACTCGAACAGCATCACCGAGGCGCCGTGCTCGGCCGCGGAGACCGCTGCGGCCAGGCCCGCGCCGCCACCGCCGATCACCACGACGTCCGTGTCGACGCTCATCCGAGATCACCTCCGGTTTCGGCGAGAATGCGATGGTAGAGACCGTTCGAGACGAGACCGCCGTCCACAGTGACCTCGCTCCCGGTCAAGTAGGTGGACCGGTCCGAAAGCAGGAACAGCACCGTGTCGGTGATTTCCTGGGGATCGGCCATCCTTCCGGCGGGCACACTGTCCACAGCGGACTTGACGAACGCGTCCGCGCCGGCCAGCAGCCCGGTGCCGACCAGCCCCGGATGGACGGAGTTGACCCGGATCCGCCACTTCGCGAAATTGCCCGCGGCGGACTTCGACAGTCCGGTCAACCCCCATTTGCTCGCCGAGTAGGCGGGGGAGAAGTAGCCGATCTGGCCGGAGATCGACGAGATGTTCACGATCGAACCGCCGCCCGAATCGCGCATCAGCGGCGCGGCCGCGCGCATCCCGTGGAACGGCCCGGACAGGTTCACCGCGAGCACCCGGTCCCAGACCTCGGCGGTGGTGTCCTGGAATTCCAGCCGCCGCGAGATGCCCGCGTTGTTCACGAGCCCGCCGAGCGAACCGTGTTCGGTGCGGATCCGGTCGAGCACGCGAGTCCACTGTGCTGTTTCGACAACGTCCATTGTGTACGGCGTCGCCGCACCACCGGCCGCGCGGATCTCCTCGGCGATTTCGTCCGCACCAGCGAAATCCGCGACGCAGACGTGCACGCCGCGTTCGCCGAGCGCGCGGGCGTGCTGCGCGCCCATCCCGTTCGCCGCGCCCGTCACGAGCACGACGTCCGGGTAGCGCACGGCTTCGGTGGCGTCAGACATGCCGGGAGCCGCCGTCGACCGCGAGGCTGTGCCCGGTCACGTACCGCGAGCTGTCCGAAAGCAGGAACAGCAGCACGCCGCACACCTCTTCCGGCGAGCCGATCCGGTGCAGCGGCACCGCGTCGAGCGCCTTCGCCAGCGCGGGTGCGTCGTCCTGGATCCAGCGGGTCATCTCGGTGTCGATGTAGCCGGGGGCGATCGCGTTGACCCGGATGCCCTGGTCGCCGAGCTCCACCGCGAGCGATTCGGTGAGGTGCGCGACCGCGGCCTTCGAGCTGCAGTACGCCGCGCGGCCCTTGCGCACGCGGACCGCGGACACCGACGCCATGTTGACGATCGCGCTGCCCGGCTCCATCCGCGCGGCCGCGGCCTGCGCGCCGAACAGCACGCCCTCGACGTTCACCGAAAGCGTCGAGCGGATCTGCTCCGGGGTGATGTCGGGAACCTCGGCGTAGGGGAAGATTCCGGCGTTGTTGACCCAGAAGTCGATGCGGCCGAACTCGTCGATCGCGCGCTGGGCGAGCGCGACGTGGTCCTCGGCGCGGGTGACGTCGACAGCGGACGCGACGATCCGGCCCGGCTTGTCCTCAAGGGACTCCGCGGCCAGCGCGGCGGTGAGGTCGTCGGCGGTGGCGGTCATCGCGGCGGTGTCGAGATCGCCGCCCACCACGTGCACCCCGCGGGTGGCGAGACCGGCGGCGAATCGCGCGCCCATGCCTCGGGCCGCGCCGGTGACCACGGCGACCTTGCCCGGCATCTCCGGGTAGCGCGCGGTCGCGGGCTGGTGCAGCACCCGGCCGGGGCCGGTGGGGGCGAGGGGAGGGACGGGGGTGGTCAAGGAGGGCTCCTAGGTGAGGGTGGGCGGGTCTCGTGAGTGTTCATGCCGGTTCTCACCGGCATGAACACTCACGACGTGGTCAAGGCTCGCGGTGCACGGTGCGTCGGCGCACGCGCCAGCCTTCCGCGGTGCGCACGAGTTCGTCGTCCAGCACGGTGAGCCGGTGCAGTCGCGGGGCGCCGCCTTCCGGCGTCCCGACGATTTGCAGGTAAGCCAGCGCTCGCAAGGTGTCCTCGGACTGTCCTGATCGGACCTCCACTGTGGACACCACGTGCCGCAGCCGCTCGCCGGACTCGACGCATCCGGCGTGGAACCGCTCGGCGAACGCGGTCAGCGCGGCGGTGCCGGCCTCGGGCTCCGGGTAGCTGGGCGAGACGAACTCCCCGTCCGGGGTGAACGTGGCGGCCCAGCGCGCGGCCTGCCCGGAGTCGATGGCGTGGCTCTGGCGGCCGTAGAGCTGATGCACCGCCAGCACGTCCTCGACGGGTACCTCGCTCATGTCCGAACCTCGATCCGCGGGGGAGTTGCCTGGAGCGGCAAACGTGCTATATTCGCACGCACCGTGCGATATGTAGGAACAGTAGGTCGCCGGACAAGCTGTCGTCAAGGGAGTCGTGTGTCCGAATCGGGGACGTCGAAGACGCTGAGCCACGGGCTTCAGGTGCTGGAGCTGCTGGTGGAGCACCCGCAGGGGCTCACGATGACCGAGATCGCCGAAGGGATCGGCGTGCACCGCACGGTCGCGCACCGCCTCGTGCGCACGCTGGAGGCGCACCACCTGTGCCGCCGCGACCGGTTCAAGCGGATCTCGCTCGGCACCGGCCTGGTGCGCCTGGCCGAACCGGTGGAGCAGGACCTGCGCACGCTCGCGCGCCCGGTGCTGGAGGAGCTTTCGGACGCCGGCCGAGCGTCGGCGCACCTGGTCGTCCGCGAGAACGCCGAGCAGGTGCGGATGCTGATGATCGTGGAACCGCGGCAGGCGCGGATGCACGTGTCGTTCCGCAGCGGCCAGCTCGACCCGATCGGACGCGGATCGGCCGGGCTCGCGCTGCTCTCGGCGGAGCCGCCGGTGGAAGGCGAACGCGAGGAGATCACCCGCGCCCGTTCGCGGGGTTATGCGGTGTCGGTGGGGGAGATCGCGCCGGGGATCACCGGGATTTCCGCGGTGGTGCCGACCGGCCGGGACGCGCCGGGCACGAGCATCGGGCTGTCGCTGTTCGAGGCGCCGGACCCGGACGAGCTGGGCCGGTTGGTAGTGGCCTCCGCGCAGCGGCTGGGCTCCCTGCTGAAGTAGCTCGCGGCCGACGAGTCCGGCATCGTGCCGCCCCCGGGCTAGCGGCCGACGAGCCCGGCTTCGTGCGCGAGCAGTCCGGCCTGCGTCCGGTTCGTGCAGTCGAGCTTCACCAGCATCCGCGACACATAGCTCTTCACCGTCGCCTCCGCCAGATGCAGCCGGCCTGCGATGTCCGCATTGGACAGTCCTTCGCCCAGGCACGCCAGCACATCCCGCTCCCGCTCCGTCAACCCGGCGGTCCGGCGGCGGGCTTCGTCGTCGCGGCGGTGGCCGTCCGACGACAGCGCGACCAGCCGGCGCGCGGCCGACGGCGACAGCACGGTATGCCCGTCCGCGGCCACCCGCACGAGGCCGATCAAATCCTCCGGCGGCGTCGACTTCACCAGGAATCCCGCCGCGCCCGCGCGGAGCGCGCGGATGACGTAGGTGTCCGCGTCGAACGTCGTCAGCGCGACGACCGCGGGCGGTTCCGGCAGCGCGCAGATCCGTTCGATCGCGGTCAGCCCGTCCACGCCGGGCATCCGCAGGTCCATCAGCACCACCGAAGGCCGGTGCCGGACCACTTCCTCGACCGCCTCCGCGCCGTCCCGCGCCTGCGCGACTACCTCGATGTCGCCGGCCGAACCCAGGATCGTGCGCAGGTGCGCGCACACCATCGGCTCGTCGTCGGCCACCACGACCGTGATCACCGGGCAGCACCTTCCGTGGTCGGGACGTAGGCGGGAAGTATCGCACCGATCTTGAACCCGCCGCCGGGCGCCGGGCCCGCCTCGAAGCTCCCGCCGACGAGTTCGACCCGCTGGCGCAACCCGCTCAGCCCCGCGCCGGAGCCGGTGCCCGCGAGCGCCGCGTCCGGCGGCCGGGTCGCGCGGGTGTTGGCGACCGCGACGTCCAGCCCGCCCGGGTGGTAGCGCAGTGAAACAGTGGCCGAGCAGCCCGGCGCGTGCTTGCGGATGTTGGTCAGCGCCTCCTGCACGACCCGGTACGCGGTGCGCGCGACGGTCGGTGACACCGAGGTCCGGTCTCCGGTCACGGACAGCTCGGTCGCGATGCCGACCGCCACCGATTCGGCGACCAGGTCCGCCACCTCGCCGGGCAGTGGCGGATTCGGCACCGGAGGTTCGATCCCGGTGCCATTGCGCAGCACGCCGACCAAGTCGCGCAGCTCGTCGAGCGCGTGCGCACCTTCGCGACGGATGTCCTCAGCGGCCGACTTCACGGACGGATCCGGCGACGTCACGCCGAGCGCGCCCGCGTGCAGCACCATCAGGCTCAACCGGTGCGTCACCACGTCGTGCATCTCGCTGGCCAGCCTCCGCCGCTCGGCCGCCAGCGCCTGCTCGGCGAGCAGATGCTGCTCGCGTTCCGCACGCTCGGCCCGGTCGCGCAACGAACTCAGCAACTGCCGCCGCGCCTCGAAATACAGCGCCACCGCCACCGGAAGCGCGGTGCTCAGCAGCCCGAACGGCGTCGTGTTCCAGGCCGGGTTCCACGGCCGCGTCGCCAGCAGCGCCAGGAATCCGGCGATCCACAGCAGCCGCCGCCGGTCCAGCTGCCGGACGAGCTGCGCCAGCACGATCGGCGTGATCGTCGGGACGGTCATCAGCGTCGGCTGCCGGCCGGGCACGAGCAGTCCGGGGGAGAAGAGGTCGGACGCCAGCATCGCCAGCGAGGCCGCGATCAGCAGCCCGGCCACCGCGTTCGGGAAACGCGCCAGGAGCAGCAGGGACGCGTCGCAGACGAGTTCGAGCACGAGCGTCGCGTACGGCCCGAGGAAACCGGTGGTGGGCCCGGCGGCGAGAAACAGCCCGAAGTCGAGGCAGGCGAACACCAGCGCGGCGCCGCCCAGCCAGAGCCAATCGGTCGACCGCGGCCAGGAACGGCGTGTGCTGGTCACCCGGCCACGGTATCCGGTCGCCGGTCCGTCCGCGCCGGATCCGCACCGCACGGGTGGCGGGCTACCGCCGAAAGTTGCGGCCCGGGCGGAAACGATCCACTTTCGTCGCCGCGACCCGCTACCGAACACGCTTACCCCGCACCCGCCCGGCGCGGTGGACTCGACGCCATGACGAGCGAAGGAATCCCGCGGTTCGCCCGGCTGCCGGTGCTGGCGGTCGCGGCGGGCGCCGTCGCGCTGCTCGTGGCGACGAGCACCCGGTACGCGCACGGCTTCGACGAGCTGTACTTCCTCGTGGCCGGTCGAGATCATCTGAGCTGGGGGTATTTCGACCAGCCGCCGCTCGTCCCGCTGCTGGCCGGCACGCTCGACCAGTGGTTCCCCGGTTCGCTGGCCGCGCTGCGGCTGCCGATGGCGCTCGCGGCCGGCGCCGGGGTGATCGTGACCGCGCTGACCGCCCGCGAACTCGGCGGCGGGCGTGGTGCGCAGGTCATGGCAGCCGGGGCGTACGCAACGTCGGGGCTGATCATCATCAGCCACTGGGTCGCCACGTACGCACTCGACCCGTTCTTCTGGACGCTCGTGGTGTTCCTCCTCGTGCGCTGGACGCGGACCCGGCGCGACGGCCTGCTCGTGTGGGCCGGAGCGGTCACCGCCGTGTCGCTGCAGACGAAGTTCCTGATTCCCGCACTGTGGGGCGCGGTGCTGGTGTCGGCGTTGCTCTTCGGGCCGCGCATCCTGGTGTCCCGGCCGAAACTGTGGCTGGGCGCGCTGATCGCCGTCGTGGCGACCTTGCCGACGTTGCTCTGGCAAGCCACGCACGGCTGGGCCTACACCCGGATGGGCGAAGTCGTCGCGGCCGAATTCCCCGGCTATCTCACGTTCGCGCGCGACGGCTTGCTCAGTGCGGGAACGGGAATCGGCGTGCTGGCGCTGCTGTACGGGATGTGGCGGCTGTTCCGTTCGCCGGACCTGGCGCCCTGCCGGTACCTCGCGGTGGCGTTGCTGCTGGTCGTGGCGGTGATCATCGGGACGCACGGCCGCTCGTACTATCTGATGAGCCTGTATTCGCTGCCGTTCGCCGCCGCCGCGACCGAGCTTTCGCGACGGAATCTGGTGCGGTGGTGGAAAATCCCGGTCGGAATCGCGTTCGCGCTTTCGGCCGCGATCACCGTCGCCGGGCTGCCGGTGTGGCCCGCTTCGATGAAAGCCACGTCGTTCGGGCCGATTTCGCTCGGCACCGTGTTCGCGGCCGGGGAGACCGCGCAACAGCAGCTGGCGGACGGCGTCGGGCAGGCGTATCGGTCACTGCCCGAGCCGGTGCGCCGGGAAACCGCCGTATACGGGGAAATCTACCCGTTCGCCGCGGCCGTCGAGTACTACGGGCCGCGGTACGGGATCCACGATGTCTACAGTGGACACCGAGGATACTGGTACTTCGACCGGCCGCCGGATTCCGCGAAGAACGTGCTTTTCGCGGGCTTCGATCCGGCGTTGCTGCGCCCGTACTTCTCTTCGGTGACTGAAGTGGTGCCCGGGCTGATGTGGCTGTACACCGGGCGAAAGCAATCCTGGGAAACGATCTGGCCAGAGGTGAAGAAACAATGAGCGACTCCTTGCCCGCGCGAGCGTACTTCCTCGCCTGCGACCCCGACGGCGGCCCGGTCTCCCGGCGTCCCCGGGCGGCCCTGCTGGTCCGCGCGGCCGCGGTGACCGACCTGGTGCTGCGCGGAAACCTCCGCGACCAGCGCGGCCACGCCGAACCGGCCGATGCCGCCCCGACCGGCGACCTCCTGCTCGACGATCTGCTCGCCGACCTCCGCGCGCACAGCCCGGCCTCCTGGCGCGCGCTGCTGCGGCGCGGCAAGAACGACACGCTGCAGTCGCTGGAAACACAACTCTCCGCGGCGGGGCTGCTTGAAGAAGGCCGCAGTTCAGTCTTGCGCCGCAAGGTTTTGGCGCCTTCCGACCCGGCGCGAGTACGCGACGCGCACGCGCGGCTCGACCATGCCCTGACCGCCCCGCTGTCCGAAGTGGACGCTTCTGCCGCGGCGCTGGCCGCTCTCGCCGCGGCGTCCGGAGCCGGAATGTCCCGCTCGGACGCGCGGCACCACGCTGATCGGCTGAAGGATCTGGAGAAGCTCGCCGGACCGGTCCTTCCCGCGCTCCGCAAGGCCGTAGCGGGCCGGCGCGCGGCGCGGATCGCGGCGTTCTCGGGCGGTTCCGGAGGCTGAGTCGACAGTTCGGCCGCTGCCGAAGCGTGGACGTCGTACCGTGGCGGACATGACCTCCTTCGCCGCATTGCACGTCCCGGGTCGTCCGCTGTTGCTGCCGAACGTCTGGGAGTTCGGTTTCGCCGCCGCCCTCGCCGCCGCGGGCCACCCGGCGGTCGGCACCACCAGCCTCGGCGTCTCGGCCGCCGCCGGGCTCGCCGACGGCGCCCCGGAGTCCCGTGCCGCGACCGTCGCGCTGGCGAAATCGCTGGCGCCCCTGGACATCCTGGTCAGCGTCGACCTCGCCGACGGCTTCTCCGCCGACCCCGAGGAAGTAGCGGACCTCGTCGCGGAACTCGCCGACGCCGGGGTAGCCGGGATCAACCTGGAAGACGGCCGGGCCGACACCCTCGCCCCGATCGTCGTCCAGGCCGCGCTGCTGGCCAAGGTGCGCGAACGCGTCCCGGGCATGTTCCTCAACGCCCGCACCGACACCCACTGGCTCGGCGCCGGACCGGCCGCGGACGCCATCACCCGGGCCCGTGCGTACGCCGACGCCGGTGCCGACTGCGTCTTCGTTCCCGGCCTGCACGAACCAGCGGACGTGGCAGAGCTGGTCGAGGCGGTCGACGTGCCGGTGAACCTCCTGCATCTGCCCGGGAAAGCCACTTTCTCCGGATTGGCTTCTTTGGGCGTGGCGAGGGTCAGCCTCGGCTCAACGCCTTACCGGGTAGCGCTTTCCGCCGCTCTGTCCACAGTGGACTCGGTGCGGGACGGTGCCGAACTGCCGATGAAGCCGCCTTCGTACGGCGAT
This sequence comes from Amycolatopsis sp. FU40, assembly GCF_021903635.1. NCBI lineage: Bacteria > Bacillati > Actinomycetota > Actinomycetes > Pseudonocardiales > Pseudonocardiaceae > Amycolatopsis > Amycolatopsis sp. FU40. The sequence continues at coordinate 4,303,189 of NZ_CP091381.1, read as the reverse complement.
ATCACGGCCTTGCTCCCGTAATCTGGGAGACATGATCTTCGGAGGAAACACCGACTTCGCTGTCCCCGCCGGATACCTCAACACGCCCAGCATCGGAATCCCGCCCGCGCCGGTGGCCGAAGCGGTCGAAGCCGCCGTCGGCCGGTGGCGCACCGGCAAGGACGCCCCGTCGGACTTCGACGAGGCGGTATCCCGTTCCCGCGGCGGGTTCGCACGGCTCGCCGGGGTCCCAGCGGACCGGGTGGCGATCGGCGCGTCGGTGTCGCAGTTGACGGCGAACGTCGCCGGCGGATTGGCTCCGGACGCCCGAGTTCTCGTCGCCGAAGGCGAATTCACCAGCGTGACGTTCCCGTTCGCGCAGCGGGCGAATGTCACCGAAGCGCCGCTCGCCAAGCTGGCGCAGCACGTCGAAGGCCACGACCTCGTCGCGGTCAGCCTCGCGCAGTCCGCCGACGGCGCGCTGCTGGACACCGCCGCGCTGCGGGCCGCCTCCGAAGCCGCGGGCGTGCCGGTCATGATCGACGTCACGCAAGCCGCGGGCTGGCTGCCGCTGGACGTCGCGTGGGCGGACTGGATCGTCTGCGGGGGCTACAAATGGCTGTTCTCGCCGCGCGGCTGCGCCTGGCTCGCGGTGCATCCGCGGGCGCACGAACGGACCCGCCCGGTCGCCGCCAACTGGTACGCCGGCGACGATCCGTGGTCCTCGGTATACGGAATGCCGCTGCGCCTGGCCGGAAACGCGCGCGGATTCGACCTTTCGCCGGTGTGGCTGTCGCACGTTGGCGCAGCGGAAGCGTTCGGTTACTTCGCGTCACTGGACCTCGCCGCGGTGCGCGATCACAACGTGGCACTGGCCGACTCCCTGCGCACCGCGGCCGGGCTGGAGCCGCAGGGGAGCGCGATCGTGGCGCTGGAAGCCGATCCCGCGCGGATCGCCGAAGCCGGCATCGTCGCGAGCGTCCGCAACGGGCGGGTACGGGTCGGTTTCCATCTCTACAACGGCCCTGACGACGTCGAACGCGTTCTGGACGCCCTGGGCGCAGCGTCTGGCTGAAGGCTGCCGGGGCGGTGAACTACGGTGTTCGCGTGTCCCATCCGCACTTCACCCCCGGACCCTCGGACACGGCCCCGATCCCGGCCGTGCCCGCGCAGCCGGGTCCGCCGCCCGGGCCGTCGCGCAACCGCGCCCTGCTGCTGCGCGGCGCCGGGCTCGTGGCGATCGCCGTCGTGGCCGGTCTCGTCTGGTACCTGATCCGGCACGACAGCACGCCGGACGAGCCGGTCGCCGAATCCCCGGCGACCACGACGAAGCCCGCGTTCGACTACAAACTGGCCGAAGGCCCGGTCAAGGCGACCGACTGCGCGGCCAACGCCTACTCCGGCGCCAAGAAGTTCTTCCAGGACAACCAGTGCAAGTCCCTGGCGCGGGCGCTGTACACGGTGCAGTCCGGGGACGCGAAGGCGCTGGTCTCGGTCGTGCTGGTGACGATGCCGGACGCGGCGAAGGCGACGGAGCTGAAACAGCTCACCGACCGGGACGGCACCGGCAACGTGAGCGACCTCGTCCGCGACGGCACCTTCCACGACACGGACGCCCCGAAACTGAGCGGCGACGAGGCCGAGTACGAGTCGAAGGCCAGCGGCCCCGAGGTGACGATCGTGCTGACCGACTTCTACTACGGCCATCACGACAAGCAGCTGCTCAACCGGATCGCGAAGAACGCTTTGAAGCTGTCCGGGAAGCTCCGCTGAGGTCTCGTGAGTGCCTGCGCCGGTTCTAACCGGCACAAGCACTCACGAGCTCCGCCCGGCCCGCGCGCTTTTCCTACGAGGGCTGCCCGGGCAACGCCACCGCAGCGGGCTTCTGACCCGCCTCCTGCCGCCAAGGCATCCCCCGCCGCGCCGCGGCGATCAACGCCTGCAAAGCCATCCCGCGCAACCCCGAGTCATCGGTATGCGTGAGCACCGCAAGCCAAGCCGCGGCCGTGTCCGCCTCCGCGCTCGCCACCAGCGCAGCGGCCGAAGCCGTGTCCGTAACCGGTTTAGGCGGCACATACGCGGCTTCAGGCGCAACCGGCGTCGCTGAGACCGAAGTGATCATCTGCGTCACCACATCGCGTCGCGCAGTGTGCTCCGCGCGCCCGGCCTTCACCGCCTCTCCGAAATCACCCGGCAGGAACGCCGTCACCAGCCCGTACACCCACAGTGACGCGTGCTCGGCCGCCAGCGCCTTCTGCAGCGAATCCACCGCTTCCTTCGGCACCGGCGACGGCGCGGCCGCGGGCTTCGCGTCGGCCCCCGGACCGAGTTCCGGCGCGACCCGCTGCAGCCCGGCGCACCCGGCGGCCACCGACGCGACGATCCCGGCCCGGTACGCCGGCAGCGCGGGCACCAGGTCCTCGGCCTGCTTGCGCGCGGCGGCGAGCCGGTCCTTGAACCCGGCGAGCCCGACCGGCGCGGCGGGGACGTTCGCCGCCCGCTTGGGCCGGTTCAGCCGGTCCACCTCGGCCTTGAGCGCGGCCGCCTGCGCGGCTCTGGCGTCGGCGACCTGGCCGGCCGCGTCGCCGCCCGCGGGCAGCTTCCTGGCCGCGGCGGCGTCCGCCTCGGCCGTCGCCAGCAGCGGGGCCAGTGGATCGGGGGCGTCGTCGTAGCCGCCGGAGCAGGCGGCGAGCGGCACAGCCGCGGCGACAGTGGCGCTCAGTGCGCCCAGACGCAGCACGGCGCGCCGGGAGAGGTCTGCGGTCACGTCGGCCCATCCTGCCAGGCCGCCCGGGTGCGCCGCCGCTCGCGCGTCCTGGCGGGGGCGCAGGATAAGCTTGACCTTCACCGACCACAGCCGTGACCAGCCCGCGTCACGACGGCCGAACAGGAGTGCTCCACGTGCCCAACGAACTCGCCAGCCGGCTGGAGCCGATCGTGGCCGAAGCCGTCACGACCGCGGGTTTCGACCTCGACTCGCTCGAGGTGCAGCAAGCCGGAAGGCGACAGCTGGTGAAGGTGGTCGTCGACTCCGACGACGGCGTCGGGCTGGACGAGGTCGCCGAGGTCAGCCGCACCGTCTCGGCCGCACTCGACGAGAACGAGCACGTGCTGGCGAGCGCCTACACGCTCGAGGTCACCTCGCCGGGCCTCGACCGGCCGCTCACCCAGCGGCGGCACTGGCGGCGCGCCCGGTTCCGCCTCGTCAAGATCACGCCCGTCGAAGGCTCCGCCTACCTCGGCCGCGTCGGGCACGCCGGCGAGAAGAGCGTGCGCGTGCTCGCCGACGGCCGGATCAAGGACGTGCACTACCGATCCGTCGCGAAGGCCGTGGTGGAAGTCGAATTCAAGCAACCGCCCGCAGAAGACCTCAAAGCCCTGGCCGACGACAGCGCTGCCGAGGACGACAAGGACAAGAAGGAGGAGTCGAAGTGAACGTGGACATCGCCGCGCTGCGGGCGATCGAACGGGACAAGGACATCCCCTTCGACACGGTCATCGAGGCCATCGAGACCGCGCTGCTCACCGCGTACAAGCACACCGAGGGCCACCAGCCGCACGCCCGCATCGACATCGACCGCAAGACCGGCCTCGTCCGCGTCCTCGCGCACACCCTCACGTCCGAGGGCGAGGTCGACGAGGAGTGGGACGACACGCCCGAGGGCTTCGGCCGGATCGCCGCCACCACCGCGCGCCAGGTCATCCTGCAGCGGCTGCGCGACGCCGAGCACGAGAAGACCTACGGCGAGTTCTCCGCCAAGGAGGGCGAGATCGTGGCCGGGGTGGTGCAGCGCGACGCGCGCGCCAACGCCCGCGGCATGGTCGTGATCCAGGTCGGCGACACCGAGGGCGTGCTGCCGCAGGCCGAGCAGGTCGCGGGGGAGTCCTACGAGCACGGCACCCGCATCAAGGCGTTCGTGTTCGGCGTGTCGCGCAGCAACCGCGGCCCGCAGATCATGCTGTCGCGCTCGCACCCGAACCTGGTGCGCAAGCTGTTCGCGCTGGAGGTCCCGGAGATCGCCGACGGCACCGTCGAGATCGCCGCGGTCGCCCGCGAACCGGGGCACCGGTCGAAGATCGCCGTGCGCTCGACCATCCCGGGCGTCAACGCGAAGGGCGCGTGCATCGGCCCGATGGGCGCGCGCGTGCGCAACGTGATGAGCGAGCTGGCCGGCGAGAAGATCGACATCATCGACTGGTCCGACGACCCGGCCAAGTTCGTCGGGAATGCATTGTCGCCGGCGAAGGTTGTTTCGGTACGTGTCGTGGACGAGCGCGCCAAGACGGCGAGGGTCGTCGTGCCGGACTTCCAGCTGTCGCTGGCGATCGGCAAGGAGGGCCAGAACGCCCGCCTCGCCGCCCGGCTCACCGGCTGGCGGATCGACATCCGCAGCGACGCGGCCCCCGCCGAGCCGGCCGGTCCGGCCGGGGGTGAGCAAGACCACGCCGGCCAGGCGCGGCCCGCCGCGGCAACCGGTTCGGCCGACTGAAGGTGCAGGCGCTAGACTCGACAACGGTTCAAGACCCGCGAAGGGCTACTGGGGACACCCCCGACCTCCAGCGTCACCGGCAGTCGCCGGTGCGCACGTGTGTCGGCTGCCGGAAACGGGACTTGACCGGTGAACTGCTGCGCGTGGTCGCGGCGGACGGGCGGCTGGTCGTCGACGAACGTCGGCGGCTGCCGGGCCGGGGTGCGTGGCTGCACCCGGGGCCGGGCTGCCTGGCCAAAGCCGAGCGGAAGCGGGCGTTCCCGCGGGCCCTCCGGGTCCAGGGCGCGCTCGAGGCCGCGGGGCTGCACGACCACGCGGCGTTCGCCGCAGGCAACGACTCCGGGACACTCCCGGAGTCGCGAGAAACAAGGAAGCAGGTCGACCCGTCATGAGTCAGCCGTGAAGCTGAAGCCATGAACGCGCGACGATAAGGACGAGGTCAGCGGGTCTTCCGCCTGGCCTCCCCTAGATGAGGAGAGCTGTGCCAGGCAAGGCCCGCGTACACGAGCTCGCTAAGGAGCTCGGCATCACCAGCAAAGAAGTTCTCGCCAAGCTGAAGGAGCAGGGCGAGTTCGTGAAGTCCGCGTCGTCCACCGTCGAGGCGCCCGTCGCCCGCCGGCTCCGCGACGCGTACCCCGCCAAGGGCGGGAAGAAGCCCGGTCCCACGCCGGGACCGCGCCCGGCCCCGAAGCCGCCCGCTCCGCAGCAGCAGAGCGCCGCTTCGCAGGCCCCGTCGGCTCCGGCGCCCGCGCCGCAGCAGGCCCCGGCCGTGAAGCCGGGTCCGCAGGCAGCCAAGCCGGCCGCGTCCCCGGGCCCGAAGCCCGGCGGCCCGCGCCCCGGTCCGCGCCCGCCCGCCCCGGCCCAGCCGGCCCCAGCGCAGGAGGTCCCGGCCGCCAAGGCCGAGCCCGCCGCGCCCAAGCCGGCCCCGAAGCAGCAGGACTCGTCGTCCGCCGGTTCGGTCGTGCCGCCCAAGCCGCAGGGCCCGAAGCCCGGCGGCCCGAAGCCCGGTCCGCGCACCCCGCGGGTCGGCAACAACCCGTTCGGCGTCGGTTCCGGTTCCCCGGCCCCGCGTCCGCCCGCCCCGCGCCCCGGCCCCGGCCAGGGCGGCGACAACCGTCCCCCGCGTCCGGGCGGCGGCCAGGGCGGCGGCGAGCGTCCGCCGCGTCCCGGCGGGCAGGGCGGCGGCAACCGGCCGAGCCCGGGCAACATGCCCCCGCGCCCGAACCCCGGCATGATGCCGGGCCGTGCCCGTCCGGCCGGACCGGCAGGCGGCCGGGGCGGTCCTAGCGGCGGCGGTCGTCCCGGTGGCGGCGGCGGTCGTCCTGGCGGCGGTGGCGGCGGCTTCCGCGGCGGCCCCGGCGGCGGCGGCGGTGGCGGCGGTTTCCGTCCCGGCGGCGGTGGCGGTGGCGGCGGCTTCCGTCCTGGCGGCGGCGGTGGCGCCCCGGCCGGCGGCGGCGGCTTCCGCGGCGGCGGCGGCCGTGGCGGCCCTGGCGGTCGCGGCGGCACGGCCGGCGCCTTCGGCCGTCCCGGCGGGCCCTCGCGCAAGGGCCGCAAGTCGAAGCGGCAGAAGCGCCAGGAGTACATGGACAACATGCAGGCGCCCAGCGTCGGCGGCGTCCGCCTGCCCAAGGGCAGCGGCGAGACGATCCGGCTGCCGCGCGGCGCTTCGCTGACCGACTTCGCCGAGAAGATCGACGCCAACCCGGCTTCGCTGGTGCAGGTGCTCTTCCACCTCGGCGAGATGGTCACCGCGACGCAGTCCGTGTCGGACGACATCCTCGAGCTGCTCGGCGGCGAGATGAACTACGTCGTCCAGGTCGTCTCCCCCGAGGAGGAGGACCGCGAGCTGCTGGAGACCTTCGACATCACCTATGGCGAGGACGAGGGCGGCGAAGAGGACCTGCAGGTCCGGCCGCCGGTCGTCACCATCATGGGTCACGTCGACCACGGTAAGACCCGGCTGCTGGACACGATCCGCAAGACGAAGGTCCGCGAGAGCGAGGCCGGCGGGATCACCCAGCACATCGGCGCCTACCAGATCGAGACCGAGCTCGAAGGCGTGCCGCGGCTGATCACCTTCATCGACACCCCGGGTCACGAGGCGTTCACCGCCATGCGTGCCCGAGGCGCGAACTCGACCGACATCGCGGTGATCGTGGTGGCGGCCGACGACGGCGTCATGCCGCAGACGGTGGAGGCGATCAACCACGCGCAGGCCGCGAAGGCCCCGATCGTGGTCGCGATCAACAAGATCGACAAGGAGGGCGCGAACCCGGACAAGATCCGGCAGCAGCTCACCGAGTACAACCTCATCGCCGAGGAATACGGCGGCGACACGATGTTCGTCGAGATCTCCGCACGGGAGAACATCAACATCGACGGGCTTCTCGAGGCGATCCTGCTGACCGCGGACGCGGCTCTGGACCTGCGGGCCAACCCGGACATGGAAGCACAGGGCGTCGCGATCGAGGCGCACCTCGACCGCGGCCGCGGCCCGGTGGCCACCGTCCTGGTCCAGCGCGGCACGCTGCGCGTCGGCGACTCGGTCGTGGCGGGCGACGCCTACGGCCGCGTCCGCCGGATGGTCGACGAGCACAACGAGGACGTCACCGAGGCGCTGCCCTCGCGTCCGGTCCAGGTCATCGGGTTCACCTCGGTGCCGGGAGCGGGCGACACCTTCCTGGTGGTCGACGAGGACCGCGTCGCCCGGCAGATCGCCGAGCGCCGCTCCGCCCGCACCCGCAACGCGCTCAACGCGTCGCGCCGCAAGCGGGTCAGCCTCGAGGACCTCGACTCCGCCTTGAAGGAGACGAGCAGCCTCAACCTGATCATCAAGGGCGACAACTCGGGTACCGTCGAAGCGCTCGAAGCGGCGCTGCTGCAGCTGGACGTCGGCGAAGACGTCGAACTGCACGTCGTGCACCGCGGCGTCGGCGGCGTGACCGAATCGGACATCGACCTGGCGACCGCGTCCGACGCGATCGTCCTCGGGTTCAACGTCCGGGCGCAGGGCAAGGCGACCGAGCGGGCCACCCGCGAGGGCGTCGACGTGCGCTACTACACGGTCATCTACCAGGCGATCGAGGAGATCGAGCAGGCTCTCAAGGGCATGCTCAAGCCGGAGTACGAAGAGGTCGAACTGGGCCGCGCCGAGGTCCGGGACGTCTTCAAGTCCTCCAAGATCGGCACGATCGCGGGTTGCCTGGTCATGTCCGGCGAGATCCGGCGCAACGCCAAGGCCCGCCTCCTGCGCGACGGCAACGTCATCGCGCAGAACCTGCCGATCAACTCGCTGCGTCGGTTCAAGGACGACGTGGTCGAGGTCCGGGAAGGGTACGAGTGCGGTCTCACGCTGGGCTCGTACAGCGACATCAAGGTCGACGACGTGATCGAGACCTACGAACAGCGGGAGAAGCCCCGCGCGTGAGCGACCGGTCCGGGGTGCGCCAGCCGCGCACCCCGGACCGCCCTCGCGGCACAACTTCGCCATTTATGTTTGTCGGAGCCCTAGAGCTTGACCTGCTGCTCGACGACGTGCATTCGTTGAAGCAGAAGCGATCCGTGGTGCGGCCGGTGGTGGCCGAACTGCGGAAGCGATTCGCCGTCTCGGTCGCCGAGGCGGGACATCTGGACCTGCACCGGCGCGCGCTCATCGGCGTCGCCGCGGTCGCCCCCGACGGCGAGCACATCCGGGACGTGCTCGACGCGTGCGAGCGGTTCGCGGCGGGCCGCCCCGAGTTCGAACTGCTGTCCGCGCGCCGCCGGCTGCTCGGCCCGGACGACTAGAACACCCGGAAATCCGGAGAAGGAGACCTCAGCCATGGCCGATCCCGCTCGAGCGCGCAAGCTCGCCAAGCGGATCTCGCAGATCGTGGCCTCGGCGATCGAACACGACGTCAAGGACCCGCGACTGGGCGCGGTGACCATCACCGACGCCCGTGTCACTGCGGACCTGCACGACGCCACGGTGTACTACACGGTGCTCGGCGAAACCGTCGACGCGGAGCCGGACTTCGCGAGCGCCGCGGCCGCGCTGGAAGCCGCGCGCGGCGTCCTGCGCACCAAGGTCGGACAGGGCACCGGCGTCCGCTACACCCCGACGCTCACCTTCGTCGCGGACAGCGTCCCGGACGACGCCCGCCGCATCGAAGAACTGCTCGCGAAGGCCCGCGAATCGGACGCCGAGGTGGCCCGCCGGGCGACCGGAGCGCAGCCCGCGGGCGAAGCGGACCCGTACAAGGCCCCTCGCGCCGAAGAGGACGAGGAGCAAGCAGAAGAGGAGACGCGCGGCTGAAGCGATGCGGTCAAAGCCCGGTGTCACGCGACGCGGCCTGCTGTTCGGCAGTGCCGCGGCGCTCGTCTCCGCCTGCACCGGGCGCTCCGCCCCGGTGGTTGCGCCGACCTCGGCTGCCCCGGCCTCCAGCCCGTCGCCCCTGAAGGCGTCCATCACGATCCACCGCAGGCACTCCGCGGCCCGGGGCCGGGACGTCGACGTGGTGCTCATGACGCCCGACGGAATCCCCAGCACCGGCCTGCCGGTCTGCGTCGCACTGCACGGCCGCGGGTCGAACGCCCGCATCTTCATGGACCTGGGCCTGCCCGCGGCACTCACCGCCGCCGTCCGGTCCGGCACCCCGCCGTTCGCGGTCGTCGCGGTCGACGGAAGCCACTACTGGATGCCTGACGGCGACGACGACCCGCACCGCATGCTCACCGACGAACTCCCCGGCTGGCTGTCCGAATCGGGCCTCCGCCCGATGACCGGACTCCTCGGCATCTCCATGGGCGGCTTCGGAGCACTGAACCTCGCCCGCCTCCGCCGCGACGTGACCGCCGTGGCCACCTGCAGCGCGGCCCTGTTCCGCACGTGGCCGGAAGCCCGGTCCCGGCACATCTTCGCGTCCCAGAACGACTGGACGGCCGCCGAACCGCTGCAGCACGTGGACGAACTCCCGCCCCGGGGCCTCGGCGTGTGGTGCGGCGAGGAGGACCCGTTCCTGCCGGCCAACCGGAAGCTGATCACCAGCGCCAAGCCGGAGGTCTCGCGGATCACGCCGGGGGCGCACACTTCGGAGTACTGGCAGGGAATCCTGCCGGAAGTCCTGCGCTTCCTCGGGCCGCGGCTGACGTAGCGGGTTCACCGGTTCGGGTGGCCGGGGTTGTGTAGGCAATTGGCAACACCGAGCTTTCCCGGGTGACCAGTGAACGAGCGCGGTGCGGTGCGGCTTCACGCGTCGTCCGCGCCGGGCGCCGGGACCTCCCAGTCCGGCGCGATGTGCCCCTGCGGATCGAGGCCGTACTTCCGCAACTGCGCGTGCTCCCAGGCAGTGCCGTCCCCCGCGAGAATGCGTTCGATCCTGATCCGCGCGCCCGGATGGCCGTGGGCCAGCGCGAGACAGTAGAGATCGAGCACCCTGGTCTGGTCGCCCGCGCCGCGGCGAAGATCGCCCAGCAGCACAGCGGATTCGACGTCCCCGCCGTTGGCCCCGCGCTCGGCGATGTCCTGCGCTTTGAAGTACTCCTCGTGCAGGTTGAATCCCCGGGCGACCCCGGCGGCGGCGCTGAAGTCGTCCTCGTCGAGCAGTTCCTCGAGCAGTTGTTCGGCGTCTTTCAGCGAGCCGCGTCCGGCGAGGGCTTCCGCCAGCAGCGCCCGCAACCGCCGCGGCACGGCCTCGCGTCCGGCGCGGATCAGCTGCACTGCCTCGGTGAAGTTGCGCGCGTCCATCAGCAGGCGAAGGGCTCGTTCCCCGATCCGCGCGCCACCCGACGCGGCCGCTTCCTTGTAGAGCCGGCCCGCCAGCACCAGCAGCGAGGAGGTCGCGTGGTGCGGGCCGTTCCCGCTCACCGTCGCCCGGTCGGCTTCCTCGGCGCGCGCGTCGAGGAGTTCGTCGGCCACCCAGACCAGTGCCCGCCAGCGCGGGATGTTCCTGCGCGAGCGGACGGCCTCGGCCACGGTCACCGCATGCGGGACGTCCTTGACGTGCCGCGCGACCGGACCGAGCGAGCCCGGATCGGGCGGAACCGTGGCGACGTACCATTCCAACGCCTCAGCGCTCTTTTCCGCGGCGCAGAGCAGCCGGACGATCTTGACCGGATCCGGTGCGCGACCGGCGAGGCTCGCGCCGCGGAAGCAGCGGATTGTCCGGTCGAGCATCCCGAGCCGGGCCGCGGTGCGGGCACCCGCGCTGAAGGCGGCGGCCGGATCGCCGGACGCCGCCTCGTCGTAGCACTCGAACGCTCGGTCCGGAAGCGGGGGTTCGGAGCGGGCGAAGGCGTCGCCGACCTCGATCAGCGGAGCCGCGTCCCCCTCGTCCGCAGCCTCGAGCGCGCACTTCTGGGCAGCTTCGAGCAGACGGGCGCGCAGATTCACCCGCGTCGCCGCGGCGGCGGTGCCGGGGACGCCGAGCAGCCGCGCCGCTTCCACCCACTTCAGCGCCCTTTCGGCCTGCCCGGCCGCGGACAGTGCTTCGGCGCCGAGCAGGTAGGCGCTGTGCCGGTCGTAGCCGGTCGCCTCCGCCTCCAGCATCTCCAGCACCGCGTCGATCCCGAAAGCGTCCATGGTCAGGTCGGCGATCAGGGGAAGCAGATCGCGCCCGTGCCGGGCGGCCAGCTCGTTCAGCCAGCGCACCGCCTTGTCGAGTTCTTTCCGGCGACGGTTCCGCTGTTTCTCCAGATCTTCGGCAGAAAGGCGGCCGTGGGAATCGACCGAAATCTCGGGCGAGACCATGCTCGCGGCCACATAGGCCGCCGACCGCAGGTCGCCGTTTTCCGCGCGCCGGCGGTGCACGGCCAATGCCAGCTCCGGCCGGCCGCACCGGGTATGGGCGGTCTCGACGTGCAAGGCGGCCGAACGGTCGCCCGCCTCGGCGAGCGGACTCAGCCAGTCCAGGACGTCCTTTTCGCGCCCCGCTGCGAAGAGAACGGCCGCCCCCTGGTTGATCGCCTCCTCGACGTCGGCACCGATCCGCGTGAGCATCCGGTACTGGACCACCGCCTCGTCGATCCGCCCGGCCTTCGCCAGCATCGCCGCGAGTTCGAGGCGCGCCTCCGGCAGGCCGCTCTTCAGGAAGAAGTGGGTGCTCAACTCCAGCAGATGGCGTCGGCGGCATTCCCGCGCGACGTCAAGACTGTCCTGTCCCGCAACGGTTTCCAGCAACACCGGCCACAAGCTCGCCCGAGGGAGGATCGGCTGCGCCGCCTCGGCCACGTACTGCCGATCGAGACCCGGGGCAAGGCGACAGGCGTCCGTTTTCCCGTCTTTGACCAGCACAGTGGCACCACCGCGGACTGGAGTCGTCAGCTCTTTCAGCGCCGTGCCGAACTGCTCGTCGGTCTCCGGTCCGTCCGGACAGGCTTGCGCACCCAGGCGGAGCATTGCCCGGGACATCGAGGGGCCGTGGCCCGCGTGCCGGGCCTCGACCACGAAATCCAGTATCGCGCGAGCGGCCGGGCTGATCCGCTGGCAGCGCGTGCGCAGTGCTGGCCCGGCGACGATCGTCTGGATCACCTGTCCGTTCGGCGCGTCCGCCGCCGCTTCGGAGACTCGTGGGTCGGACGAGCCGAGCGCCCGCTGGACCTCGGTTGCGGAGAAGGAGCCGGCCACCGTGTCGCTGGTGCCTCGCAGCAGCAGTTCGACGCTCGAGCGATCGACGCCCCCGTCCTGCGGTGCCGTGAGACTCTGCCAGTACTCCGAAAGCAGGCTGGCGAGAATCAGAATCGGCGCACGTCCGGCGTCTTCCAGCAGATTTCGCAGGAAATCGGCGACATCATTGTTTTTTTCGTTGTCATCCGAGAACAAGTACCGTTCCGCGGAGAGAAGCAACACGACGGTTTTTTCCTGGAATCTGTTCGCGCTCGCCAGCAGTTCCTCGATGCTGCGCGGACTGAGGGCGGGCCAGATTCTCCAGCCGTAGAGCAGCAATTGCCCGTCAGTGCCGCGGATGTGCGTGGCTTCCCATAGCGCGCGTTTCTTCCCTGTCGCCGGTCCGCCCACGAGGGTGCGCATTCCGCTCTTCCCCTGTGCGGCGGCCTCGACGACGGACCTCAGCGCGCGATCGTGGGCACGACGGCAATAGGAGGTCAGGTAGGGCAAGGATTCGTCGGGCTGACCGGCTTCGCTCAACGGGGAGAGTTCCAGCTGGCGGGGAGTTCGGGTCGCCAATTCGACTGCCTCGGTGGCCGGGGTTCGTTCTGCGGTCGTGTCCATGTCACGGTCGACCCTGCCGTACGGAATGCGTCAGGAGAGGCTTAATGCGATGAGCGGTCCGCTTCACGCGTTAAAAGCCCAGTGCGGTTCGTCCGCACTGTAGCGAGTTCACTCAATCCAGTGAATGCGTTCTGTGTGGGGAAACGGTAGTTTCCGCCGCGAATTCAGGCTGGCTTTCCCGCCACCACGAGATCCCGCACGATCGCCTGATCCACCCGGTGCGCCAGCTCCTCGTACGGCCCGCCGGCCCGCACCGCCAGCCCCGCCCGTTCCAGGATCGCCACCAGTTCCTCGCGCGGCAGCACATGCGTGTTCCACGAGATCCCGATCGCCCCGCCCGGCCGGAGCACGCGGTTCCACACCGGGATCGCCGCCGCGAGAAGGTCGCGCGGGCTGCGGGCCAGGCCGGTGTCGCGGTGGCTGCCGTGCTGCACGCCGTACGGCGCGTCGGTCACGATCAGGTCCACCGACGCCGGGCGGAGGACCTCGTCGGTCGTCAGCGTGTCCGCGTTCAGATAGCTGAGCCGTCGGGTGCGGCCGGCCTTGTAGTCGTCCTTGTCGAACGCGTACTCGATGTCCAGCCGACGGCCGAGGCGGACCTTGTTGCGGCGCAGCTGCCCGGATTCCGCGGTGTGCTTCACGCGCTTCGTGCGCAGCCACGTCTTCACGAACTGTTCGTACGCTTCGAAATCGCGCGTGTCGACGTCGAGGCCGGTCGCGTCGAAGCCGTACATGACTGCCTGGTTCAGCGTCGTCCCGCGGCCGCACAACGGGTCGAGAACGTGCAGTTCGCGATCCGGCCAGTCCGCGGGCCGCGAGGTCGCCAGGAGGGTGAGGTTGAGCAGCAGTTTCGTGAACTGCTCGTTGGTCTTGCCCGGGTACTTCTGGATGGTCAGCAGGTCCGAGTCCGCCTTCGCCAGCGGGTGCACGGCGACCGGCCGCAGCACTCCGTCGCCCAGTTCGAACAGGGCGTACAGCGAGGACAGGTTCGACAGCAGCGCCAGGTCGCGCTCGCCGAGCGGGGCCGCGCAGGCGAATTTCACGTACCCGACCCCGCCGAGTTCGATCTCTTCGATCGCCGACACCTCGGCGGAAAGACCGGTGCCGAAGGCCGCCAGTTCGGCGCGCAGCAGCGCCGGCGACGAGGCGGCGTACACGCGGTTGGCGGAAGGCAGAACGAGGATCACGTACTCAGGCATCCCGCAGAGCGTAGCGTGGCACTTCGTGACAGCTTCCCTGGTACAGGACATCGAGGCCGCCGCCGCACTGCTGGCCGGGGCCACCGACGTGACGCTGCTCGGACACGTGCGTCCCGACGCGGACGCCCTCGGCAGCGCGCTGGCCCTCGGCCACGTGCTGCATCGCCGCGGCGCGCGGGTGCGAGTCGCCTTCGGCGAGCCGGACGAGGCCCCCGAAACACTGGCGTGGCTCGACGTCGACGGCCTGATCACTCCTGTCGACGCGCTCCCGCCGACCGACGGCCTGCTGGTCGCGCTGGACACTCCGACCCTGGCCCGGCTGGGCAGGCTCGCCCCGCGGGTCGCCGCGGTCCGCGATGCGGGCGGTTCGGTCCTGGTCGTCGACCACCACGCGACCAACGGCCGCTACGGCACCCAGCACGTCGTGGACGACACCGCCGAAGCGACGGCGATCCTGGTCACTCGGATCGTCGAGGCGATGGGGGTCGAGCTGGACGCGGCCGCCGCGCGCTGCCTGTACGCCGGGGTAGTCACCGATACGAGTGGCTTCCGCCGGGCGAGCCCCGAAACGCACCGGATCGCGGCTCGCCTTCTGGAAGCCGGGGCGGACCCCGGCGAGGTGGCCCGCCGAATCGTCGACGATCACCCGTTCGCGTGGCTGCCGATGCTGTCGACAGTCCTGTCGGAGGCCCGGCTGGAACCCGAAGGGGCGCAAGGCTTCGGCTTCGTCCACACCGTCGTGCGCGCGGCCGCCGCGGCGACGGTGCGGCTCGAAGAGGTGGAGTCGGTGATCGACGTCGTGCGCGCGACCCGGGAGGCTGGCGTCGCGGCGGTGCTGAAGGAGGCCGGGCCGGGTCCAGTGTGGACGGTCTCGCTGCGCTCGGCAGGCGACATCGACGTGTCCGCGGCCGCCGCCGAGTTCGGCGGGGGAGGCCACCGGATGGCGGCCGGGTGCACGGCGGAGGGTCCGGCGGAGGAGGTGCTGGACCGGCTGCGGGAGGCGCTGGGACGGGCGCCGCTGCTGCGGGCTTCCTGATCTGGCTGGACGGTGCGCGGCCGGCCGACGCGTGCGCGGGGCTCAGGGCAGTGCTTTGGCCACCTCGGCCGAGCTGTTCGCGCAGGTCCTGAGCTGGCGAATCCCGGGTTCGTGTCGTCTCCTCGTTCGCGTGCCGGGACGCCACCACCTCGCGCCGGGTCACTCCGGTCGGCGCAACCCGTCCAGCACGAGCGTGATGACATCGTCGGCCTCGGCCCGCCACCGGGGACGGTCGTGGGCCGCGCCGATGCCGTGCAGCGCCATCATCACCGCACCCGCGTCCACGTCGTCGCGAACGGAGCCCTCCCGCACGGCGGCGGCCACCAGATCGGTGACCGCTTCCTCCAGTGCGTGGCTGCCCCCGGCGAGGGCGTTCGAACGGTCGGCCATGAGCGTGGCCAGCGTCCGGGCCAAGCCCGCGTGGGCGTCGATGTGGTCGACCATGCCGCGCAGGAAGGTCGCCAGCGCCTCCGCCGCGGGCAGCGTGTCCCGCAACTGCCGGGCGCGGTCGCACAGCGCGGCGACTTCCCCGTGGTAGACCGCCTCGGCCAGCGCCTCCCGGGTGGGGAAGTGGCGGTACAGCGTGCCGGTGCCCACTCCGGCCAGGCTGGCGAAGTCGTCGAAGCGCAGGTCGAAGAATTCGCCCGCGTCGAAGATTTCCCGCGCCTTGGCGACCAGGAGGTCGCGGTTGCGCCGGGCGTCGGCCCGCAGCGGCTTGCCCGCGGTCATCCGCAGCCCTCCCGTCCGCAAGCGGAGATCGTCTCCAATTCGAGCGTACCGCACGAGCCGCGAAGCTCCGCCGGGTTGCGGCCCGCTCCGGTGTCCACCCGAGACAGTCGCGGTTGACCGGCCGCGCGCGCCGGATCACGCCACAGAGGACTTCTGTCGCTGATTCCCTTGCCCCATAAGCGAATCACGCACCTCGCTTACCCTTGCCCAGTCCGGGCCGCCGGAATTGTCGGTCCCGGTAGCTACTCTCGTCCCGTGTCCGAAAACGCCACGACCACCGCCGCGAGCGGTGACCGCATCCCGCCCCGCCGAGTGTTCGGCCTCGCCGTGCCCGCGCTCGGCGTGCTCGCCGCCGAACCGCTCTACGTGCTGGTCGACACCGCCGTCGTCGGCCATCTCGGGGCGCTGCCGCTCGCCGGCCTCGCATTGGGCGGCGTGGTGTTGTCGCAGGTCTCCACGCAGCTCACCTTCCTGTCCTACGGCACCACCTCGCGCACCGCGCGGCTGCACGGCGCGGGCAGGCGCGCGGACGCGGTACGCGAAGGCGTGCAAGCCACCTGGCTGGGCGTGCTGGTCGGGCTGGTGCTGCTGGTGGCGGGGCAGTTGCTGGCCGGGCCGATCGCCCGCGCGCTTTCGGGCAGCGACGAGATCGCCGCGGCGGCCGTGTCGTGGCTGCGGATCGCGTTGTTCGGCGCGCCGCTGATCCTCGTCACGATGGCGGGCAACGGCTGGATGCGCGGCGTGCAGGACGCCACCCGCCCGCTGCGCTATGTGCTGGCGGGCAACGGAATCTCCGCCGTCCTGTGCCCGGTGCTGGTGTACGCCGCCGATCTCGGGCTGGAGGGGTCGGCGATCGCGAACGTCGTCGCGCAGGTCGTGTCCGCGTCGATGTTCGTCGCCGCGCTGGTGCGGGAAAAGGTGCCGTTGCGGCCGGATTTCCCGGTGATGCGGGCACAACTGGGCCTCGGCCGCGACCTGGTGCTGCGCAGTTTCGCGTTCCAGGCGTGCTTCGTGTCGGCCGCCGCGGTGGCCGCGCGCACCTCGACCGAGGCGGTCGGGGCGCACCAGGTGGTCCTGCAGCTCTGGACGTTCCTGTCCCTGGTGCTCGATTCGGTCGCGATCGCCGCGCAATCGCTCGTCGGCGCGGCGCTCGGCGCGGGGGCGGCGCGGCAGGCGCGCGGGGTGGCCACGCAGATCACCGGATACGGCTTGATTTTCGGCTGTTTCCTCGGCGTGCTGTTCGCGGCGTTGTGGAGCGTCCTGCCGCATGCGTTCACGTCCGACCCGGGAGTGCTCGGCGAAATTCCGCACGCCTGGTGGTTCTTCGTGGCGCTGCAACCGATCGCGGGCGTGGTGTTCGCGCTCGACGGCGTTCTCCTCGGTGCGGGCGACGCCGCCTTCCTCCGCACCGCCACGCTCGTCAGCGCCGGGCTCGGGTTCTTGCCGCTGATCTGGCTGTCGCTGGCGCTGGGCTGGGGGTTGAGCGGGATCTGGAGCGGCTTGTCGCTGTTCATGGTGTTCCGGCTGGCGGCCGTGGTGGCGCGGTGGCGGTCCGGGCGGTGGGCCGTGGTCGGCGCGGTGCGGGAGGCGTGATGGCATAACGGCGAAACCCGCTCGCCGCCGGCGCCCGGCGGATGCGAGGGTGGGCGCATGCCGAAGTTCACCCAGGTCGACGTCTTCACCGATGAACTCGCCCGAGGCAACGCGCTCGCTGTCGTGCACGGCGCGGACGGGCTGTCCGACGAGCGGATGGCCGCGTTCGCCAGCTGGACGAACCTCAGCGAGACCACGTTCCTGCTGGAGCCGTCCGACCCGGCCGCGGACTACCGCGTGCGGATCTTCACCCCGCACGGCGAGCTGCCCTTCGCCGGGCACCCGACGCTCGGGTCGGCGCGGGCGTGGCTGGCCGCCGGGGGCGAGCCGAAGGCCGGGCACCTCGTGCAGGAATGCGGAGCCGGGCTGGTCCGGGTGCGCCGCGACGGAGACCGGCTGGCGTTCGCCGCACCTCCGCTGCGCCGCGGCGGTCCGGTGGACGACGCAGACCTCGCCGCGGTGAAACGCGGCCTGCACCTCCGCGACGCCGACGTCCTCGGCGCACGCTGGGCGGACAACGGTCCCGGCTGGGTCGCGCTGCTGCTGCGCGACGCCGCGACCGTCCTCGCGATCGAGCCGGACTTCGGGGCGCTTGGGTCGTACAAGGTGGGTGTCGCCGGTGCGCAGCCCGCCGGATCCGATACGGCTTTCGAGGTCCGCGCGTTCAGCGACGTCGTCGAGGACCCGGTCACCGGCAGTCTCAACGCGGCGCTCGGCCAGTGGCTGATCGGCGACGGCATCGCGCCCGAGTCGTACGTCGCGGCGCAGGGCACGAGGCTCGGCAGGCGCGGGCGGGTGCACGTCGAACGGGACGGCGACGACGTGTGGGTCGGCGGCGAAACGGTCGTCGGCATCCGGGGCGAAGTGGATCTGTGGTGAAGCACACCCCGGTTACGGCTATGTATCGAGGTTGCTGAGGCGATACAACTATCGAGGCGGCAGCGTCGTCGTCCTCCTCTGTCCGACGCTCGCCTGCTCTCTGGAGGAACTCTTGACGCCCGCCGGCCGCGCCCCTGTCCGGTCCTGGCTCATCTGGCTCACCGCGGTCACGGTGTACCTGCTCGCCGTTTTCCACCGCACCTCGTTCGGCGTCGCCGGCCTGAAGGCGGCCGAACGCTTCGGCGTCGGGTCCGCCGCGCTCGGCATCTTCACCGTCTTGCAGGTCGGCGTGTACGCGGCCATGCAGATCCCGACCGGCGTGCTGGTCGACCGCTACGGCCCGCGCCGCGTGCTCACCGCCGCCGTCCTGATCCTCGGCTCCGGGCAGCTGCTGCTCGGACTCGCCGACACGTACGCACTCGGCCTGGTCGCCCGCGGCGTCCTCGGCCTCGGCGACGCGCTCACCTTCGTCAGCGTCCTGCGCCTCGTCGCGGCCCACTTCCCGGCGCACCGGTACGCGCTGCTCGCGTCCTTCACCTCCTGCGTCGGCTACATCGGCAACCTCGCCGCGACCGTCCCGCTCACCCTGCTGCTCGACGGTCCAGGATGGACAGTCACCTTCCTCGCCGTCGGCGCGGTGACGGTGCTCTATTCGGTGCCGGTCGCGCTGCGCGTCCGCGACACTCCCGACGGCGCACCGGAACTCAAGCGCGAACCCGTGCGTCCGGCCGAACTCGGCAGGCAGGTCAAACTGGCCTGGCGAACCCCTGGCACCCGGCTGGGTTTCTGGGTGCACTTCTCGACGATGTTCGCGCCGAACGTGCTGACCCTGTTGTGGGGCATGCCTTTCCTGGTGCAGGGCGAAGGCCTGCCTGCCGCGACCGCCAGCGCACTGCTGACCGTCTTCGTATTCGGCTCCATGGCAGGCGGCCCATTGCTGGGCGCCGTGATCGGCCGCTCTCCGGTGCTGCGGGTGCCGCTGGTCATCGGCTACCTCGTCGGCGCCGCGATCGTGTGGGCAGTGCTCCTCGGCTGGAACGGCCACGTCCCGGTGGGCGTCCTCGTCCCCGCGTTCGCCTTCCTCACCCTCGGCGGCCCGGCGTCGATGATCGGCTTCGCCATCGCCCGCGACTACAACCCGCTGTCCCGCGTCGGAACCGCAACCGGGGTAGTGAACGTCGGCGGCTTCCTGGCGACCACCGTGACAGCTCTGCTGATCGGCATCCTCCTCCAGGCGACAGGCGGCAACTTCCGGATCGCGCTGCTGGTCGTCGTCGCCGTGCTGGCAGCAGGCGCGTCGCGAATGCTGGTGTGGTGGCGGCGGGCCCGCGCCCAGGTGTTCGCTGCGGAAGCCCGCGGCGAGGAAGTCCCGGTCCGGATCCGGCGGCACCGCTGGGACCGCGTTCCGGAAGAGGCCGTCGTCGCCGCCTGAGCCAGTCGTGAGTGGCGGCGCCGGTCAGAACCGGCGCCGCCACTCACGAGACCCCAGCCCGCCCCTCCGCTTCGCCCCGCGCACCAGGCGCCACCCGCGAATCCCCGCCTAGGTAGGGTTTCCGCCGTGTCTCGCCCGAAAGAACCGCGTCGTCCCGCCCCTCCTCCCGGACTGCTCATCGTCGACAAACCGGCGGGCATGACGTCGCACGACGTGGTCGCGCGGGCGCGGCGGATCATGGGCACCCGCAAGGTCGGCCACGCCGGCACGCTCGACCCGATGGCGACCGGCGTCCTGGTGCTCGGCATCGAGCGCGCCACCAAACTGCTCGGCCACCTCGCCCTCGACCGCAAGACCTACCTCGCCACGCTGTCGCTCGGCCGGTCCACCACGACCGACGACGCCGAAGGCGAACCGCTCGGAACCGAGGCCGCGCCGGAAACCCTCGCCGCTGTCACCGACGAGCAGATCGCCGACGGGATCGCCGCGCTGACCGGGGACATCCAGCAGGTGCCCAGCGCCGTCTCCGCGGTCAAGATCGACGGCAAGCGCGCTTACGCCCGGGTGCGCGCGGGCGAAGACGTCGTCCTCCCGCCGCGACCCGTGACCGTGCACCGGTTCGACGTTCTAGGCCTCCGCCGCGAGGACGACCGGATCGAACTCGACGCGATCGTCGAATGCTCGTCCGGCACCTATGTCCGCGCACTCGCCCGCGATCTCGGTGCGGGGCTCGGCGTCGGCGGGCACCTGAAAGCCTTGCGCCGCACCACAGTCGGGCCGTTCACGCTCGCCCGCGCGCGCACGCTCGACCAGCTCGAAGAGAAGCCGGAACTGTCGCTGGACCTCGACGCCGCCGTCGCCGCCGCGTTCCCGCGCCGGGATCTCGACGCCGCCACCGCCAAAGCCGTGCAGTACGGCAGGCGCATCCCGGCGGCCGGAATCACCGGCACGTACGGCCTCTTCGCGCCGGACGGCCACGTGCTCGCGCTGGCCTCCGACACCGAGGGAGTGACCCGCTCGGTGGTGGTCCTCCTGCCCGCATAGGGTGGGAGGCAAAGGCACCTCGCTCGGGGAGAGTTGACAACAGTGCAGCGGTGGCGTGGGCTCGGGGACCTCCCGGGCGGCTGGGGACGGTGCGTGGTCACCATCGGCGTGTTCGACGGCGTGCACCGCGGGCACCAGGAACTGATCAAGCGCACCGTGGCGACGGCCGCCGAGCGCGGCGTGCCGAGCGTGGTGCTCACCTTCGACCCGCATCCGTCCGAGGTGCTGCGCCCGGGCAGCCATCCCGCGCAGCTGACCACCCTGCGGCGCAAGGCCCAGCTGGTCGAGGGGCTCGGCGTGGACGTGTTCTGCGTGCTGCCCTTCACCCTGGAGCTGTCCCGGCTCAGCCCGCACGAGTTCGTGCACGAGGTGCTGGTCGACCGGCTGCACGCGGGCGCGGTGCTGGTCGGCGACAACTTCACCTTCGGGGCCAAGGCCGCGGGCAACGTCGCGCTGCTGCGCGAACTCGGCCGCCGCTTCGGGTTCGTCGCCTACGGCGCGGAGCTGCAGGGCCGTTCGCTCGACGACGACCGCGGCGCCAACGACATCACCTTCTCCTCGACCTACGTCCGCTCGTGCATCGACGCGGGCGACGTGGAGGCCGCGGCCGACGCGCTCGGCCGCCCGCACCGGCTGGAAGGCATCGTCGTCCGCGGCGACGGCCGGGGCCACGACCTCGGCTATCCGACAGCCAACCTGTCCACCGCGCGGTTCGCCGCCGTGCCCGCGGACGGCGTCTACACGGCCTGGTTCAGCAGGCTGTCCGACCCGGACCGGCGGCTGCGCGCGGCGGTGTCGGTGGGCACGAACCCGACCTTCTCCGGCCGCGAGCGCACCGTCGAGGCGTTCGTGCTGGACGTCGACGAGGACTTCTACGGCCAGCACGTCGCGCTGGACTTCGTCACCCGGTTGCGGGATCAAGCGCGGTTCGGCGCCTCGGCCGATCTCGTCAAGAAGATCGACGAGGACGTGGCCCGGACCAGGGAAGCGCTCGGCTCGGACAGCTGAGCGGGCCCGCCCCGGGACAGGACCGGCCCGGGGCGAATCGGGCGTTCCGGCCCGGCGGGGGCGTCCGGAGTGGCAAGATGGGCCGGCGGCGCCGGGCCGGGGAAGCGAAGTGGGCCGGCAGCACCGGGCCGCGGGACGACAGCGCTAGGGGAGCGGAGCTAGGTGGAGGACCACAAGATCGTCCAGCGGAACATCGCGCTGCAGCGGGAGTGGTACGGGGAGCCGCTGGGCGATCGGGTGCGCAGGCTGGTGGTGGCCTTCGACGTGTCGCAGGCGTTCCTGGCCGAGGTGCTGGGGATCAGCGCGCCGATGCTGAGCCAGGTGATGAGCGGGCGGCGGGCGAAGATCGGCAATCCGGTCGTGCTGGCCAGGATGATCATGCTCGAGCGCAAGATCCTGGTGCCCGAGGTCGCCGCGGGCGACCGCGACGCGATGCAGGCCGCGCTGGAGGACGTGCGCGACTCGCGGCCCACCGTCGGCCGCGACAACATCCCGGTCAGCTCGGACGAGAAGGTCCTGCTCGCGGGCATCCGGGACATCGCCGAGGACGAGAACCTGGCCGAAGCGGCGAAACTGCTCGACGAGGATTTCCCGGCGATCGCCGACCTGCTCCGCCGCGCGGGAGCCTCGGGCCAGTAGCCGATGCGGCTGTTCTCCGCGCTGCGCCCGCCCGCCGACGTCGCGGCGGAAGTGGCCGGCGCCCTCGGCGGCAGGGACCGGCTTTTGCGCTGGTCCGATCCGGCCGGCTGGCACATCACGCTGGCCTTCTACGGCGAGGTCGACCCCGCCGAATACGGCGCCTTCCTCGACCGGGCGCTCGACGGCCGAAAATCCGTTGACGTCCGGCTCTCCGGTTCGGGAACATTCCCGGGAGTGCTGTGGTTGGGAGTGGCAGGGGAGGACCTGGCCGATCTCGCCGCGGCCGCGACCCTGGGCTCCGGCGAGGACCGTCCCTACCGGCCGCACCTGACGCTGGCGCGCTGCTCCCGCACGCAGCCGCCGACGGAGTGGACGGAACAGCTGGCCGGTTTCCGCAGCCGCGTCTGGACCGCGGACCGGGTGGAGCTGATGGGCGGCGGCGCCCCATACCGCACGCTGCGGTCCTGGCCGCTGCGACGCGGGTGAACCCGTGCTGCCCGGCTAGCCCCACGCGCCGGAAGCCGCAGTTCAACCGGCTGGTAACCTCCATAACCGGGTCCGGCTGCAGTCCGTGGCGGCCGTGACCGGCTCACCCGGCCGCGTGGCGCGGTACGGGCCTCACGGCACTAGATGCACAAGGAGCACCACCAGTGGCGCTGTCCACCGAAGAGAAGAAGACGATCCTCGCCGAGTACGGGCTGCACGACTCGGACACCGGATCCCCCGAGGCCCAGGTCGCGCTGCTGACCAAGCGGATCATCGGCCTCACCGAACACCTCAAGACCCACAAGCACGACCACCACTCCCGTCGCGGTCTCCTGCTGCTGGTCGGCCGTCGCCGCCGGCTGCTGAACTACACGGAAAAGGTGGACGTGGCGCGGTACCGCGACCTGATCAAGCGTCTCGGCCTGCGCCGATAGCGTGCTGACGAGGGGGAGCGGCTTCGGCCGCTCCCCCTCGCCGCAAGCACACCCCCACACGGCGCGAGCGCGCTGGAGGAACGATCTCGCCGGTCCTCGGTAGTGGTTCCCGGGCAACGGACCCGGGGGCTTCGATCGAAGACCGGCCTCACACCTCCTCGAGCGTCCTCGGGCGAACCGGGTCCCACAGTGGGAGACTCTCGCCGTACGAAGGAACCAAAGAGGAGATTGACCATATGACCGACTCCACCGGAGTCACCGTGTTCGAGACCGAAGCCGTTCTGGACAACGGCCGGTTCGGCACCCGCACCGTCCGGTTCGAGACCGGCCGGCTCGCCAAGCAGGCCGCCGGCGCCGTCGTCGCGTACCTGGACGAAGAGACCATGCTGCTGTCGGCGACCACGGCGTCGAAGCACCCGAAGGAGCACTTCGACTTCTTCCCGCTGACCGTGGACGTCGAGGAGCGGATGTACGCCGCCGGACGCATCCCCGGCGCGTTCTTCCGCCGCGAGGGCCGCCCGTCGACCGACGCGATCCTCACCGCCCGCCTGATCGACCGCCCGCTGCGCCCGTCCTTCGCCGACGGCCTCCGCAACGAGATCCAGGTCGTCATCACCGTCCAGAGCCTCAACCCGGACGACCCGTACGACGTGCTGGCGATCAACGCCGCGTCGGCCTCCACCCAGATCGCCGGCCTGCCGTTCTCCGGCCCGGTCGGCGGCGTGCGCGTCGCGCTGATCGAGGGCCAGTGGGTCGCGTTCCCGACCTGGCCGCAGCTCGAGAAGGCCACCTTCAACATGGTGGTCGCTGGCCGCATCGTCGGTGACGACGTCGCCATCATGATGGTCGAGGCCGAGGGCACCGAGCACACGCTCGACCTGATCGCCGCCGGCGGCACCGCGCCGGACGAGACCACCGTCGCGCAGGGCCTCGAGGCCGCGAAGCCGTTCATCCGCGTGCTGTGCGAGGCGCAGCAGCGCCTGGCCGCCGACGCCGCGAAGCCGACCGGCGAGTTCCCGCTGTACCCGGCCTACCAGCCGGACATCTACGAGGCCGTCGCCGCGATCGCGTCCGACGAGCTGGCCAAGGCGCTGCAGATCGCCGGCAAGCAGGAGCGCGACGCCGCGACCGACGAGGTCAAGGCCGCCGTCCTGGAGAAGCTCGGCCTCGGCGAGGGCGAAGCCTTCGAGGGCCGCGACAAGGAGGTCGGCGGTGCGTTCAAGGCGCTGACCAAGAAGATCATGCGCACCCGCGTCCTCACCGAGAAGATCCGGATGGACGGCCGCGGCCTGACCGACATCCGCCAGCTCTCGGCCGAGGTCGCCGTGGTCCCGCGGGCGCACGGTTCGGCGCTGTTCGAGCGCGGCGAGACCCAGATCCTGGGCATCACCACGCTGAACATGCTCCGCATGGAGCAGCAGATCGACTCGCTCTCCCCGGAGACGACGAAGCGCTACCTGCACCACTACAACTTCCCGCCCTTCTCCACCGGCGAGACCGGCCGCGTCGGTTCGCCGAAGCGGCGCGAGATCGGCCACGGCATGCTCGCCGAGCGCGCCCTGGTCCCGGTGCTGCCGAAGCGGGACGAGTTCCCGTACGCGATCCGCCAGGTCTCCGAGGCGCTGGGCTCCAACGGCTCCACCTCGATGGGCTCGGTCTGCGCGTCCACCATGGGCCTGTTCAACGCCGGCGTGCCGCTGAAGGCGCCGGTCGCGGGCATCGCCATGGGCCTGGTGTCCGACGAGGTCGACGGCGAGACGCGTTACGTCGCGCTGACCGACATCCTCGGCGCCGAGGACGCGCTGGGCGACATGGACTTCAAGGTCGCCGGCACGAAGGACATCATCACCGCGCTGCAGCTGGACACCAAGCTGGACGGCATCCCGTCCGAGGTGCTCGCGGCCGCGCTGAAGCAGGCGAAGGACGCTCGCCTCACCATCCTGGAAGTCATCGCCGAGGCGATCGACGGCCCGGACGAGATGAGCCCGTACGCCCCGCGCGTCACGTCGGTGAAGATCCCGGTCGACAAGATCGGCGAGGTGATCGGGCCGAAGGGCAAGATGATCAACTCGATCACCGAGGAGACCGGCGCCGACATCTCGATCGAGGACGACGGCACGATCTACGTGGGCGCGGCCGACGGCCCGTCGGCGGAGGCGGCGATCGGCAAGATCAACGCCATCGCCAACCCGCAGCTGCCGAAGGTCGGCGAGCGCTTCCTGGGCACCGTGGTGAAGACGGCCGCGTTCGGCGCGTTCGTCTCGCTGCTGCCGGGCAAGGACGGCCTCGTGCACATCTCGAAGCTGGGCAACGGCAAGCGGATCGCGAAGGTCGAGGACGTGGTGAACGTCGGCGACAAGATCCGCGTCGAGATCGCCGACATCGACAACCGCGGCAAGATCAGCCTGATCGTCGTCAAGGAAGAAGACGCCGCGAAGCCGGCTGAAGGCGACGCCGCTCCGGCCGAGACCGCCGAAGCCAAGTAAGGCACCCGCAGTTCCATCGAGGGCCTCCTGACCCGAGGTGGCTCGTGAGCGGCATGCCGGTTCTAACCGGCATGCCGCTCACGAGCCAGGGTGGGAGGCCCTCGATGCACGTGAGCAAAGGATTGCATTGGCACGGCAGGTTTCCGGGCACGAGCAGCCCGTCGGCACCACCCGTACGCTCGAGTCCACTTCGGACGGTGCGGTCGTCAAGCGGAGTGTTCTTCCCGGCGGCCTGCGGGTGATCACCGAGCACGTCCCCGCGTCCCGGTCGGCGACGGTCGGGCTGTGGGTCGGGGTCGGTTCGCGGGACGAGCCGTCGCCGGTCGCGGGCGCGGCACACTACCTGGAACACTTGCTGTTCAAGGGAACCGCCCATCGCGACGCCACTCAGATCGCGGAAGAGATCGACGCGGTCGGCGGCGAATTCAACGCCTTCACCGCGAAAGAGCACACCTGCTACTACGCCCAGGTCCTGGACGCGGACCTGCCGCTGGCGCTCGACCTCGTCACCGACGTGGTCTTCGAAGCCCAGTGCACGGACCGCGATATGGACATGGAACGCAGCGTCGTCCTCGAAGAGATCGCGATGCGCGACGACGACCCGGAAGACCTGCTGCACGAGGAGTTCGTCAGCGCGATCCTCGGCGACCACCCGCTGGGCCGTCCGGTGCTGGGCACGGAAAAGTCCATCACCGAGATGTCGCCGGTCGCGCTGCGCGGCTTCTACCGCCGTCGCTACACCCTGCCGCGGATGGTGCTCGCGGTCGCCGGGAACGTCGAACACGGCCAGGTTCTGCGGCTGGTCAAGCGCGCGCTGAAGGACCGCCTCGGCGGCACCGCGACGCCGGTCGCGCCGCGGTCCGGCCGCGCGCGGCTGAAGACGGTGCCGAAGCTGGCGCTGCACCCGGACGACACCGAGCAGGCGCACGTGATGCTCGGTTTCCGCGCCCTGCCGCGGCACGACGAGCGCCGGTTCACGCTGTCGGTGCTCAACGCGGCGCTCGGCGGCGGCATGAGTTCCCGCCTGTTCCAGGAGATCCGCGAACGCCGGGGCCTGGCGTACCAGGTGTATTCGTCGGTGGCGAGCTACGCCGATCTCGGGCACATGTCGGTGTACGCGGGCTGTCAGCCGGAGCGGCTGGGCCAGGTCGCCGGAGTGATCCGCGAGGTGCTCGACGGCGTCGCCGCGGACGGGCTCACCGACGCCGAGGTCGCGCGCGCCAAGGGGCAGCTGCGCGGCGGGCTCGTGCTGGGCCTGGAGGACACGTCGTCGCGGATGTCCCGGATCGGCAAGAACGAGCTGAACTACGCCCGGTACCTGGGCGTGGACGACACGATCGCGCGGATCGACGCGGTCACGACCGAAGACGTGTGTGCGCTCGCTCGCACTCTGCTGCGGCGCCCCGGCGGGGTGTCGTCCGCGGCGGTGGTGGGGCCGTACGCTCACGCCGACGACCTGCCGGACGATCTGCACGAGGTGATCGCGTCATGACCGAGTCCCCGATCCGCGTCGGCGTGCTGGGCGCACGCGGCCGCATGGGCGCCACCGTGGTGAAAGCCGTGGAAGGCGCCGCGGACCAGGAACTGGTGGCCGCGCTCGACGCGGGCGACGATTTCGCCGCGCTCGAGAACGCCCAGGTGGTCGTGGACTTCACGCATCCGGACGTGGTGATGGACAACCTGCGCTGGCTGATCGCGCACGACCGGCACGCGGTCGTCGGCACCACCGGCTTCAGCGAGGAGCGGCTGGCCGAACTGCGCGGCCTGCTGGCGGACAAGCCGTCGGTGGGCGTGCTGATCGCCCCGAACTTCGCGCTGGGCGCGGTGCTCGCGATGCGGTTCGCGGCGCAGGCGGCGAAGTTCTACGCCTCGGCCGAAATCATCGAACTGCACCACAACCGCAAGGCCGACGCCCCGTCCGGCACCGCCGCGCACACCGCGCGGATGATCGCGCAGGCCCGCGCTTCCGCCGGGGTCACGCCGGGCCCGGACGCCACGACGTCCGAATTGGACGGTGCCCGCGGCGCCTCCGTCGAGGACGTCCATGTGCACTCCGTCCGGCTGCCGGGTCTGGTGGCGCACGAGGAAATCCTGTTCGGCGGCGAGGGCGAGACCCTGACCATCCGGCACGATTCGCTGGACCGGACGTCGTTCATGCCGGGCGTGCTGCTCGGCGTGCGCTCGGTGGTGTCGCGTCCCGGCCTGACGGTCGGCCTGGAGAACGTGCTCGACCTGTGAAAGCTCGCAATTTCGCGCTGCTGATGACGGCGGCGCTGGTGGTGTACCTGGTCCTGCTGGCGGACCGGGCCGTGGCGCTGCTCGGCACCGGGACGCCGGCCGGGATCGCGCTGGGCATCGGCGTGTTCCTGCTGCCGCTGCTGGGCGTGTGGATCGTCGTGGTGACCTGGCGGTCCGGCATGCAGATCCAGCGGCTGTCGCGGCAGCTGGACGCCGAGGGCGGCCTGCCGGACGTGTCGGACCTGCCGCGCCGCCCGTCCGGTCGCGTGGACCGCGACGCCGCGGACGCGTGGTTCGATCAGCGGCGCGCGGAAGTCGAGGCGGACCAGGAGAACTGGCGGCCCTGGTACCGGCTGGCGTACGCGTACGACATCGCGGGCGACCGGCGGCGGGCGCGGGCGACTATGCGCAAGGCGATCGAACTGGAAGCGGCGGAGCGCAAGTAACGCAGGACTTCTAGCCGGTTTACTGCAGCCACCCGGCGAACATCGCGGGCGACGCCGCCAGCAAGCTGAACCGCACCCACCGTCCGGCCAGCCCCGCGGCGAGGAACGTCGACAGCCGCATCCGGACCATCCCGGCGAGCACGCTCGTCGCCATGAACGGGGGCAGCCCGACGAGCGAGCTGACCCCGTACGTGCCGGTCATCCAGTGCGGATGGCGCTGGCAGCGTTCGCGCAGTGCCTCGATCTTGCCGCGGACCAGCTTGGTGCGCAGCTGCCAGCGGACCCGCCGCGGCGTCAGCGGGCGTTCGCGGTGCAGCCGGTCGTGCAGGAACTTCGGCAGCCGGATCGAGCCGCGCGCGGCCAGGTAGTACAGCAGTTTCCCGGCGATCTGCCCGACCGCGACCGCGCCGCCCAGCCACAGCCAGTGCACGCTGTGCTGGCTCGCGCAGAGGCCGATGACGAAGAGCTCGGCGTTGATCAGCGGCACGATCGCCGAGCCGAAGGCGACGCCGAGGGTCAGGAGCACCCATCCCATCGCGCCACCCCCGTCCGTGTCCCCGCTCACTCCAAGCTATCAGCCATCACGAAAAGATCACGGGGGCTAACCCCACTCTTTCCCCGGGAGCCAACCCCAGAAGATCACCTGGCCGACCGGTCTCGGACACCTTCCGCTGCCAGGATCGGGCAGGTGCCTGAGGTGCCGATCGCCGACCGTTTCGCCGGGCTGTGCGCCGCCGTCGTGCGCGTTCTGCCGTTCGGATTGCCGCGGATCGTCGCGCCGAGTTTTCTCGGTTTCGCGGTGATCAACGGCTTCACTTTCGGCGTTGACCTGTTGCTGCTGACGCTGTTCCACGGCGGGCTCAAGTGGCCGGTGTGGCTGTCGATCAGCATCGCGTACGTGGTCGCGTTCGGGCTGAGCTTCGTGCTGAACCGCGCGCTCAACTTCCGTTCGCACGCGCCGGTGGGCCGCCAGGCGGTGCTGTACGCGGCGGCGATCGCGGTGAACTACGTGGCGTTTTTGCTCGGGCTGGGCGCCGGACTGGCCGCGCTGGGCGTCGAGTACCACCTGTCGCGGCTGATCGCCGGGGCGTGCGAGGGCGTGTTCATGTACTCGGTGATGCGCTGGGTGGTCTTCGCGAAGCGCGAAGAGCCGGTCAGTGTGTGAGTTCCAGTTCGAGCGTGCCGGTGAGCCGGACCTCGCGGAGCGTGCCGCGGCCGGTGTCGAGGGTGCGGACGGTGCCGTCGGGGGACCAGCCGGCGCGCCGGTAGAAGCCGAGCGTCGCGTGGTCGGACTGCGCGACCCAGGTGATGCCGCGGCTGAGCCCGTTCGCGCGCAGGTCGGCGGCGGCGGTCGCGAGCAGCCGTCCGGCGTGCCCGCGACGGCCCCAGCGCGGCTCGACCACCAGCGACGCGATCAACCCGGGCGCGTCCTCGGGCGCGGATCCGTCGGCCGCGGCGGCTTCGTCCTGCGGAGCAGGCCCCGCGACGCAGTAGCCGACCGTGAACGAGCCTTCGGTGGCCAGGTAGACGCGGGAACCGGGGTACTCGATCGTCTCCGCCCAGGTGCCCTCGAGATCGGCCTTGTCGAGTTCGTCGATGGCTTCGCCGCCCAGCAGGCCGGCGTAGGCGGCCCGCCAGGTCAGCCGCTGGATGCGGGCGATCTCCGCGGCGTCGGACGGGTTCGCGGGGCGGACTTCGGCGGCACTCACGCGGGCAATGTACCGAAACTGTCGGGGGTGGCTGGCACCATGGCGGGATCATGCAGACGATCAGCCTTTCCGCCGCCCGCCGCACCGCTTTGGCCGCGCAGGGGTTCGCCGACCCCCGGCCCTCTTCCGACCCGACCCGGCGGCACCTCGCCAAGGTGCTGTCCCGGGTCCAGTTGCTGCAGCTGGACTCGGTCAACGTCGCCGTGCGCGCGCACTACATGCCGCTGTTCTCGCGCCTGGGGGCGTACGACCCGGCGCTGGTCGACGACGCCGCGTGGAGCCACCGCGCGCGCCGGCCGAGGCTGCTGGTCGAGTCGTGGGCGCACGAGGCGAGCCTGCTGCCGATCGAAGACTGGCCGCTGCTGAAGTCCGGCGCGAAACGGGACGGCTGGTGGCGGAACTACACCCGGGTGGTCGACACGGTGCCCGGCCTGCTCGACGACGTGCTGGCGGTCGTGAAGGAACACGGTCCGATCGGAGCCGGGGCGATCGAGAAGGCGCTGGAGACGGAGGCGGTCCGGCGCGGGCCGGGTGCGTGGTGGGAACGCTCGGTGGTGAAGAAGGCGTGCGAGTACCTGTTCGGCGTCGGCCAGCTGAGCACCGGAACGCGGCGGTCGTTCGAGCGGCTGTACGACCTGACGGAGCGAGTGGTGCCGCCGGAGATCTTGTCCCGCAAGGTTTCCGCGGAGGAAGGCGCCCGCGGCCTGATCGACCGCTCGGCGCGGGCATTGGGCGTGGCAACGGAAACCGACCTGCGCGACTACTACCGCCTTGGTCCCGACGTCTCCCGGCAGGCTGTTCAGGAACTGGTGGAGGAAGGCGTCCTGGAACCAGTCCAGGTGGACGATTGGCGCGCGGTCGCGTACCGGCACGCCGAAGCGCGGACGCCGCGGGCAGTGTCCGGACGGGCTTTGCTGTGCCCGTTCGACCCGCTGATCTGGGAACGCGCGCGGACGGAGCGGTTGTTCGGATTCCGGTACCGCATCGAGATTTACGTCCCGGAAGCCAAGCGGGTGCACGGGTATTACGTGTTCCCGTTCCTGCTGGACGGGGCGCTGTCCGCGAGGGTGGACCTGAAGTCCGACCGAGCGGCCGGGGTGCTGCGGGTGCAGGGCGCGTTCGCCGAGCCCGGCGCCGACCAGCCGCGGGTGGCGGCGGAGCTGGCCGCGGAACTGCGGACGATGGCGGAATGGCAGGGGCTGGACGGTGTCGTGGTGGGGGAGCGGGGCGATCTGGCCCGGGCGTTGCGGCGCGCGGTGAAGGGGGCGGGGGTCTCGTAAGTGCTGGCGCCGGTTCTCACCGGCACCGCCGCTCACGACGCTCGCGCGGGGTTCTGCGGCGGCGGCCGGTCGGCGCGGGGGAAGTCCCCGTGGCAGCCGGAGCCGGCGCACGAAAGGCCGTCGCGGCGAGGCCCGGAGCGCGGAAAGCACTCGCCGCAGCGGCTTGTCATGGCGCACAAGGACTCCCTGCGGGCAGCACGAAGCGGCGGGCCGCTTCCGGAATCCCCGGTGCGGCCCGCCGCCTCCCCCTTGCATCCGTCTGCTCGGCGCACCCGGGGCAGTGGAATGACGGGTGTGCAGGCCTGAACAGACGGGCGTCAGCCGGCCGCGCGGGTCACGACCGCGTTGCCGGTTCCGGTGCGGGCGCGGACTTTCAGCGCGACCGCGTCCTCCGGCGGCGTGTCCGAGACCTCCAGTTCGCTCGAAACCCGCCCGGCCGCCGACGCCAGTTCCACTTCCGCTCGCACCCCGCTGCGGATGCCGACCCGCACCTCTCCCGAGCCGGTGATCAGTTCGAGCGAGCCGGACGCCGCGTCGGCCACGGACAGGTCGCCGCTGCCGGTACGGGCCATGACGTCGCCTTCGACCGCGCCCAGCCAGACGTTTCCGGTTCCGGTGCCGAGCGTCGCCGGTCCGGCGATCGACGCCGCTTCGACCGAGCCGCTTCCGCTCCGCAACTGGAGTCCGGCCAGGGTCGGGCCGAGTTTCACGGCTCCCGTACCCGTCCGGATGGTGGCCGCGCCGTCCGCGCGTTCCAGCGACACTTCGCCGGATCCGGTGAGGATGTCCGCGCGGCCCGCGGCGCCGGTCACCGTGACGTCCGCCGAACCCGCGCGTACTTCGAGGTGCGAACCGGCCGGTGCGTGCACCGTCACCGCCACCGGAACATTCCGCAGCTGCCACGCCTTCGCGGCCCGCGCGACGACCCGGTTGCCGGTCTTCTCGATCCGCGCCTGCCGCACGGCGTCGGCCACCGAGAACTCCGGCACGCCGCCGAACTGGTCCCCGAACTTCTCGCCGACCCACGACAGCAGGCTGCTGACCCCGTTCACCCACGACGGCTGCTCGCCCGCGTCGTGCTGCAGCCGCACGGTCACCCCGGACTCCCGCCCGAGCACGACCTCGACCCGCCCGATCGTGACGCCCAGGTCCAGTTCGACCGGACCGTCCGCCGCGAAGTCCTGCAGCCGCACGTACGGACCCGGTTCCGCGCTTTCGGAACCAGCCGAAGCGGCGGAGCCGGCCGTGCCCGAAGCGGACCCGGACGAGTTCGCCGCAGCGGCAGACTCAGCCTCGTCCGCCGTGGCTGATGCCTTCGAAGCGCCGGAGCCGGCCGCCGAATTGTCCGAAGCGGACGCGCTCGCGGCAGACTCAACTCCGTCCGCCGCAGCTGACGAAGCGGTCTCGTCGCCCGCGGAAGCGCCGGCCGCTTCCGCCGTCCCGAAGCCGGGTTCCCCAACCCGGTCTTCGGTGTTCTTCCCCTGGTCTTCCCGGTTCTCGCCCATGGTGGTGCCCCCTTCTAGCCTTCGACCCAGCCGTGCAGCTTGGTCTCGGTGCGGCCCCCGCCGCTGCCGCTGTCCTGCCAGCGCTGGTGCCGTTGCTGGTGCTGCTGCGCCTGGCCGAGCGCCCCCTGCACGGCCTGCGCCACGAACGTGTTGAGCGAAACCCCTTGCGCGGCCGCCGCCTGTTCGGCCTGGCCCTTGATCTGCTCGACCAGCCGCAGCGTGATCCGCGAGATGTCGCCGCCGTCGATCGGAGGGACCGGCGGTGGCGGCGGCGGGGGAGGCGCGGACGCGGAACGGTCCTCGCCCCCGGTCACGACCACGCGCACGTCCCGGCCGTCGAGCCGGACGTCCACGACCTGGCCGGGCAGCGCGGCGGTCACCTCGGCCGCCAGGTCGGCCAGCGCGTTCATCAGGGTCAGCCGGACTGCCGGCTCCAGAGCAGACGACAGCAGTGCGGCCGCCCGCCGGGTCTGCTCGTCCCCGGCGGAGGCCGTGTTCGCGAGGTCTTCGCGAAGGTTCGCGATGTACGGCGTCAAGTCCATGACACCACTATGGCGTCACGAATGACGTCACGTCAAGGCGCGGTGATGTCACCCGTGCCGCCGGGTTAGGCTGGCGGAGCCGACATGAGGGGAGCGAGACCGGTGCCGCCCAAGGTGCAGCTGATCGCGAAAACCGAGTTCTTCCCGCCCGGGGACGTGCCCTGGTCCACCGACGCCGACGGAGGCGAAGCGCTCGCCGAGTTCGCCGGGCGCGCCTGCTATCAGTCCTGGGAGAAGCCGAATCCCGCGACCGCGACCAACGCCGGGTACCTCGAACACGTCATCGACGTCGGCCATCTGGCCGTGCTGGAGCACGGGTCGGTCACCTTCTACCTGTCCGGGATCTCCCGCTCGCTCACCCACGAGCTGATCCGGCACCGGCATTTCTCCTACTCCCAGCTGTCGCGGCGCTACGTCCCCGAGCGCGACGCCGAGTTCGTCGAACCGGACGTCATCGCCGAAGACCCGGTGCTGCACGAGAAATTCGTCAAGGCCACGCAAGCCAGCGCCGCCGCGTACGACGAGCTGCTCGCCGGGCTGGAGGAGAAGTTCGCGGACACGCCCAGCGCCACCCTGCGCCGCAAGCAAGCGCGCCAGGCGGCCCGCGCCGTGTTGCCGAACGCGACCGAAACCCGCATCGTCGTCACCGGCAACTACCGCGCCTGGCGGCACTTCATCGCGATGCGCGCCACCGAACACGCGGACGTCGAGATCCGTTCGCTGGCCATCGAATGCCTGCGGCAGCTGCACAAGGCGGCGGCCAACGTGTTCGCCGACTTCACGATTTCGACCCTGCCCGACGGCACCGAGATCGCCTCGAGCCCGAAAGTGCTGGAAGGCTGACAACGCACTGATGAAACACCTGACGATCGACCTCCGCCCCGGCCCCTATTCGGTCGTGCGGTTGCCCGCCGACGCCGCCGTTCCCGCCGAACTGCTCGAACCCGGCGAGCCCGCGCTCGTGTCGGTCACCCGCACGCCCGACGAACTGTCGGTGATCTGCCCGGCCGGCCGCGAACCCGAGGGCGGCACGGTCGAGGACGGCTGGCGGCTGTTCACCGTGCGCGGGCCGCTGGGATTCACCCTCACCGGCATCATTTCCGCGCTCGCCTCCGAGCTGGCGGCCGCGGGCGTCGCGCTGTTCTCGCTGTCCACCTTCGACACCGACCACATCCTGGTGCGCTCGGACGACCTCGACCGCGCCGTGGCCGCGTTCCGCGAAGCCGGCCACGAAGTGCTCCCGCCTGCCTGACCAAAGTCCTTCGCGGAGCGTCGGCGCGACGTGGCGCAGCACACCCTTGCCCGGCAAAGTTCGGCGTGCCTAAACTTTGAGTTGGGGCGGCCGATATCAGGGAGTGGCGCACATGGCGGTGGCGGAAGCGGCACGTCCGCGCGGCGTGGCCCGGCTGCGGGCCGGCTGGGCGCTGCTCGGACCGGCGTTCGTCGCCGCGATCGCGTACGTCGACCCGGGCAACGTGGCGGCCAACGTCAGCGCCGGCGCGCGCTACGGCTACCTGCTGGTGTGGGTGATCGTCGCGGCGAACCTGATGGCCGTGCTGGTGCAGTACCTGTCGGCGAAGCTCGGCCTGGTCACCGGCCAGTCGCTGCCCGAGGCGCTGCGCGACCGGCTCTCGACGACGGGAAGGCTCGGCTACTGGGCGCAGGCCGAGATCGTCGCGATCGCCACTGACCTGGCCGAGGTCGTCGGCGGAGCGATCGCGCTCAACCTCCTTTTCGGACTTCCGCTCGTGGCGGGCGGCCTGATCACCGGATTCGTGTCGCTGGTGCTGCTCGCGGTGCAGGACCGCGGCGGGCAGCGCCCGTTCGAACGCGTCGTGACCGGTCTGCTGGTGGTGATCGCGGTCGGGTTCCTGGCGAGCCTGTTCGTCGAATCTCCGTCGGCCGCCGGGATCGCCAACGGCCTGATCCCGCGTTTCAGCGGCGGCGACAGCGTGCTGATCGCGGCCGCGATGCTCGGCGCGACGGTGATGCCGCACGCGGTGTACCTCCACTCCGGACTGGTCCGCGACCGGCACGGCAAACCCGAACCCGAACGGCGCAGGCGGCTGCTGCGGGCGACCCGCTACGACGTCGGGTTCGCGATGCTGCTCGCCGGCGCGGTGAATCTCGGCATGCTGCTCGTCGCGGCGACGAATCTCCAAGGCCAGCAAGGCGTCGACACCATCGAAGGCGCACACGGCGCGGTCGCCGCCGCGCTCGGGCCGGGGGTCGCGCTGCTGTTCGCGATCGGGCTGCTCGCGTCCGGGCTGGCGTCGACGTCGGTGGGCGCGTACGCGGGCGCGATGATCATGCAAGGCTTGCTGCGCAAGAGGATTCCGATCGTGGTGCGGCGGCTCGTCACGCTCGCGCCGGCGATCGTCGTGCTGGCGCTGGGCGCCGATCCGAGTGCCGCGCTGGTGGTGTCGCAGGTGGTGCTGTCGTTCGGCATCCCGTTCGCGCTCGTGCCGCTGATCCGGCTCACCTCGGACCGAGGGCTCATGGGCGCGGACGTAAACCGCCGGACCACCACCGTGCTCGCGGCCGTCATCGCGGCGGTGATCATCCTGCTCAACGTTGTGCTGATCGTGCTCACCTGCACCGGTTGAGGCAGGCTCGAGCAGTCCTAACCGGACGGAACCGGCAGGGCGGCCGGACGGTCGGACTAGCATCTGCGCGAAGCCGACCGAGGAGCCCGACCCCGTGACCGACGAACAGACCCGCCCGCACGACCCGAACCGCACAGCCCCCGCGGGCCGCGTGGTGGCCGGCCGCTACCTGCTGCTCGGCGAACTGGGCCGCGGCGGCATGGGCATCGTGTGGCGCGCGCAGGACCAGGTGATCGGGCGCCACGTCGCGATCAAGGAGTTGCGGCTGCCTGAAGCTGAAGGCGCCGCGGTGTTTTCCGAGCGGATCCTGCGCGAGGTGCGCGCGGGCGGGCGGCTCAACGACCCGGCCGTCGTCACGGTCTACGACGTGGTCACCGACCAGGGCACCACCTGGATCGTGATGGAACTGGTCGAGGCGCCCACGCTCGCCGACCTGGTGCGCGCGCACGGCCCGATGCCCGAGCAGCAGGCCGCGCTGGTCGGGGAGCGGGTGCTGTCCGCGCTGCAGGCC
The DNA here is from genome assembly GCF_021903635.1 of Amycolatopsis sp. FU40. Lineage (NCBI taxonomy): Bacteria > Bacillati > Actinomycetota > Actinomycetes > Pseudonocardiales > Pseudonocardiaceae > Amycolatopsis > Amycolatopsis sp. FU40. The sequence goes on along the minus strand of NZ_CP091381.1, from coordinate 4,266,712 downwards.
GCGCACGCCGCCGGGATCGTGCACCGCGACGTCAAACCGGCCAACATCATGGTCGCGCCGGACGGCCGGGTGAAGCTCACCGACTTCGGCATCGCGCACGCCATCGACGACCCGCGGCTCACCACGAGCGGGATGATCGTCGGCTCGCCGGCGTTCATGGCCCCGGAGCGGGTCGAGGGCCGCGAGGCGATGCCGGAATCGGATCTGTGGTCGCTCGGCGCCACGCTGTACTTCGCGGTCGAGGGGATCGTCGCGTTCGAACGGCCCACCACGGCCGCCACGCTGCACGCGATCATGACCGAGGTGCCGTATCTGACCCGCGTGCAGGGCCCGCTCGGCGCGGTCATCCTCGGCCTGCTGGTGGCGAACCCGGAAGCCCGGCTCACCGCGACGCAAGCGCGGGCGCAGCTCGCCCACGCCACCGGGCCCACGCAACGTCCGGCCACCGCGGTGATGCCACGGCAGGAGACCCGCGTCGGCGGGCAGCCGACCCGGACGGCCGCGAAACCGGAAGGCAAGAGCCGCCGCGGCCTGTGGGCGGGCGTGATCGCGGTTTTGGTGATCGCCGCGCTGGCCGGCGGGTTCTTCCTCGGCAAGCCGGTGTGGTCGCCGAAGAAGGACGAGCAGCAGGCCGAAACCGTCACCTACGGTCCGGACGGCTACCTCAAAGCCAAGTTCTCCTCGTACGACGTCTGCTACAACGCCGTGGTCCAGGCGGGCGTGGTGATCAGCTCGGACAACAACGTCGACTGCAAGAAGAACCACACGCTCGAGGTCTACGACACGGCCGACCCGCTGCCGCTGGAGAACTGGAGCAACGACGACGCGGCCGTCGCCCCGTACCCGGGCCTGGAGGACATCAGCCGGGCGGCCGAGGCGCGCTGCGCGGCGACGTTCCGCTCCGCGGTGGTGCCGCCGCAGCAGCGCACGGGACTGGCCTACCGCGCGATCGTGCCGACCCAGCAGGCGTGGCAGGTGCAGCCGGACAGCGACAGCAGCAGCGGTCCGAACCGCAAGATCTACTGCGTCCTCGCGCGCACCAACAACGACCAGATCCCGGCGCAGATCACCGCCAAGGTCAAGTAGCCGCGCGAGAAGTTCCGCCGGGAGCGGCGCGGCGGCGGAAAATCTCCGAAGTTGCCGGTGGCACACCAGGTCGAGGCCGGGTTCGGCACTCCGACGAGGTACCGTCGTGGCCATGTCCACCTCACCTGCCGCCGCGCCCGGACGTCCGTTCGGCCGCGTGCTCACCGCGATGGCGACCCCCTTCGACCGAGCCGGGGCGCTGGACGTGAAGCGGGCCCAGGAACTGGCCGAGTACCTCGTGGACCTCGGCAACGACGGCCTCGTCGTCAACGGCACCACCGGCGAGAGCCCGACCACCACCGACCAGGAGAAGGCCACCCTGGTCCGTGCCGTCGTCGAGGCGGTCGGCGACCGCGCGACCGTCGTCGCGGGGGCGGGCACCAACAACACCGCGCACAGCATCGAGCAGGCCCAGGCCGCCGCCGAGGCGGGCGCGCACGGCCTGCTCGTGGTCACGCCCTATTACTCGCGGCCGAGCCAGGCCGGGCTGTTCGCGCATTTCACCACGGTCGCGGACGCCACCGAGCTGCCGGTCATGCTCTACGACATCCCGCCGCGCTCGATCGTGCCGATCGAGGTCGACACGCTGCAGCGGCTGGCCGAGAACCCGCGCATCGTGGCGGTGAAGGACGCCAAGGGCGATCTGATCGCCGGGTCCGAGGTCATCGCGAACACCCACCTCGCCTACTACTCCGGCGACGACGGCCTGAACCTGCCGTGGCTGTCGGTCGGCGCGGTCGGCGTGGTCAGCGTGATCGGGCACGTCGTGGCGGGCCGGATCCGCGCGATGATCGAGGCCTACGAGGCGGGCGACACGTCCACCGCGCGCACGAACCACCGCGCGATGCTGCCGGTGCTGCGGGCGATGTCGCGCGTCGGCGGCGTCGCGTTCAGCAAGTCCTCGCTGCGCCTGCGCGGCTTCGACATCGGCGACCCGCGGCTGCCGATCGTGGCCCCGTTCGACGACCAGCTGGAGCAGATCGCGGCCGATCTCGCCCAGGGCGGCGTGCCGCTGGAGGACAGCGCGGCCTCGGACTGGCATGGTGCACGGGTGGCACAAGCAGATTCGCAGGCGGCCTACACCGCCCCCACCTCGCACACCAGCGTTGGGACAATGCCCCGGTGACCTCACTTCCCGCCGGACCCGGCCCGACGCACCTCCCGCCCGCACTTCCCGAGGGAGCCCTGCGCGTCGTCGCGCTCGGCGGCATCGGCGAGGTCGGGCGCAACATGACCGTCTTCGAATACGACGGCAGGCTCCTGATCGTCGACTGCGGCGTCCTCTTCCCCGAGGACGACCAGCCGGGCGTCGACCTGATCCTGCCGGACTTCCGCGCGATCGAGGACCGGCTCGACGACATCGACGGCCTCGTGCTCACCCACGGGCACGAGGACCACATCGGAGCCGTCCCGTTCCTGCTCCGGCTGCGCCCCGACGTCCCGATCTACGGCTCGCGCTTCACCAACGCGCTGCTCGCGGCCAAGGCCAAGGAGCACCGCCAGCGGCCGAAGCTGATCGAGGTGCGCGAGGGGGAGAAACGCAAGGTCGGCGCGTTCGACCTCGAGTTCTTCGCGGTGAACCATTCGATCCCGGACGCGCTCGCGGTCGCCATCCGCACGCCGGCCGGCGTCGTGCTGCACACCGGCGACATCAAGCTCGACCAGCTGCCGCTCGACGGGCGGCTGACCGACCTCGCGGGCTTCTCGCGCCTCGGCGACGAGGGCGTGGACCTGTTCTGCGTGGACTCGACCAACGCCGAGGTGCCCGGGTTCGTCATGCCCGAGCGCGACATCGGCCCGGTGCTCGACGACGTGATCCGGCGTGTGGACCAGCGCGTCATCGTCGCCTGCTTCGCCAGCCACGTGCACCGCGTGCAGCAGGTGCTGGACGCCGCGGTACGGCACGGCCGCCGGGTGGCGTTCGTGGGGCGGTCGATGGTCCGGAACATGGGCATCGCCGCCGAGCTGGGTCTGCTGAACGTGCCGGACGGCCTGCTCGTGGACCTCGACCAGGCGAGCAACCTGCCGGAGAGCAAGGTGCTGTTCGTGTCGACCGGTTCGCAGGGCGAGCCGCTTTCGGCGCTGTCGCGGATGGCCCGCGGCGAGCACCGGCAGATCTCGATCCGCGCGGGCGACACCGTCGTGCTGGCCAGCTCGATGATCCCGGGCAACGAGACCGCGGTGTTCGGCGTCGTCAACGGCCTGACCCGGCTCGGCGCGAACGTGGTGCACCAGGGCAACGCGAAGGTGCACGTGTCCGGGCACGCGTCCGCGGGCGAGCTGCTGTACCTGTACAACGCGGTCCGGCCGAGCAACGTGATGCCGGTGCACGGCGAGTGGAAACACTTGCGCGCCAACGGGGAACTCGCGATCCGCACCGGCGTCGCGCCGGACAACGTGGTGATCGCCGAGGACGGCGTGGTCGTGGACCTGGTCGACGGCAAGGCCTCGCGCACCGGCCGGGTCGAGGTCGGGCACGTGTACGTGGACGGGCTGTCCGTCGGCGACGTCGGCGAGTCGACCCTGTCCGACCGGCTCGTGCTCGGCGAGGGCGGGTTCATCGCGATCACCGTGGCGGTCGATTCGAACACCGGCCGCGCGGTGAGCAGCCCGACGATCTCCGGCCGCGGGTTCTCCGACGACCCGAAGGCCCTCGACGCCGTCGTGCCGCTCGTGGAGATGGAGCTGGCGCGGACGGAAGCCGAGGGCATCACCGACACCCACCGCATCGCACAGGCGGTGCGCCGGGTCGTCGGCCGGTGGGTCGCCGACACCTACCGCCGCCGGCCGATGATCGTGCCGACGGTCATCCCGGTCTGATTCAGCGGCGCGCGCCCGCCAGCAGCAACGCCATCACGACGATCGCTGCCTGGCGGGCGAGTGCGTTGCGGGCTCTGCGCTGTTCGGCTCTGCGCTGTTCGGCTCTGCTCGGCCGGTTGTCCATGAAATCCCCCAGGTGTCTCGTGCGGCCCGTCCAGTGTGGCGGGTCCGCGGATAGGACACATCCCGCTCGAGGTTGGTTCCCTCGTCCGCCCGGAGAGGGAGTCAGGCGACCTCGGCGGTCTGCCGTTGGACCAGGTAGGCGCCGCCGAGCAGCAGCGCCGCCCCGACCGCTTGCGGCCAGGCGAGCGCTTCGCCGAGCAGCGCCCACGCGAACGCCGCCGCCGTGACGGGTTCGAGCAGCCCGACAACGCTCGCCACCGAGGCGGGCAGGTGGCGCAGCGCGGAGATTCCCGCGACGTAAGGGATCGCCGTCGACAGCACCACCAGGCCGAGCAGCAGCAGCCACAGCGGCGGGGTCCACGGTCCGAAGGGGACGGTCTGCCCCGCCATGCCCAGCGGCAGCGTCCACGGCGGCGCGGCGACGCTCACGAGCACCCCGCCGATCACCATGCCCCAGGTGACCAGCCCGAGCGGTTCGCGGTCGGCGACCGCGCGCTCGCCGATCAGGAAGTACCCGGCCGAACACAGCGCCGCGCCGATCCCGGCCAGCAGCCCGATCACGTCGAGCCGCAGCCCCTGCCAGACCTGCGCGACCAGCGCCAGTCCGACCAGCGCGACCGCCATCCCGAACCACAGCATCCGCGGCAGCCGCTTCTTCCGCACCACGCGCACCCACAACGCGATCAGCACCGGCGACAGGAATTCCAGCAGGATCGCGATGCCGACCGGGATCCGTTGCGCGGCAATGAAATACAGCAGCTGCGTGCCGGCGACGCCGAGCGCGCCGTATGCCAGCAGCATCGGCCATTCCCCGCGCCGGACGCGCAATGTGTGCGGTGCGAAGAGCGCGGTGCCGATCAGCAGCAGAACTCCCGCCGTCCCGATCCGCAGCACCGCCACCTGCTCCGGCGTCATGCCCGCGCCCATGACCGGTTTCGCGAGCGTGCCGGACGTGCTGAAGAAGACCGCGGCGAGCAGCACGAGCGACAGGCCGCGGCCCCGGTGGATGACCCGGGGCCGTTCCAGGACGGGGAGTTCGGTGGTCACGCGCGCGACATTACGGAGCGGCGCGACCGAACGAAACTGAGTTATTCCCCGGTTTTCAGGCCTGTCGCGACGTGTGTCGTGATCGTCGCCAGCCTTCGTCCCTGAATCCGCAGTGCCTGCAGTGCGGTGCCGTCCGGGGCCGCGGACTTGCGCGAGACGAACGAGCCGCCGTAGGGGTTGCCGGACTCCAGCAGGTGCGGGTCCGCGTAGCCGAGGGGGAGGACGATCGCGCCCCAGTGGTAGAAGATGTTGTTGATGGCCAGCACGGTCGCTTCGAGGCCGCCGTGCGCGGTGGACGCCGACGTGAACGACGTCGCCACCTTGTCGGCCAGTTTCCCTTGCGCCCACAGGCCGCCCGTGGTGTCCACAAAGGACTTCAGCTGTGCCGCGGGCCCGCCGAACCGGGTGGGGGTGCCGAACGCGAGCCCGTCCGCCCACTCCAGATCCGCCAGCGTGGCGAGCTCATGATGCGGCCCGGTGTCAACCCGCTCCTGCCACCGCCGATTGCTCGCCACCGCTTCCGGCGGCGCGGTCTCGGCCACGGTGCGGACGCGCACCTCCGCACCGGCTTCGCCCGCCCCTTCGGCGAGCGCGCCGGCGAGGGCGGCGGTGTTGCCAGTGGCGCTGTAGTAGACGACCAGAATGCGGGTGCTCACACCTGGCGACCCTAGCCGGGCTGGTGGGTGCGTCCCACGATCCGGACTCAGCGCTGCGGCTTCCAGGGACTGACCGTGTCGGTCGGCCGGGTCGGGTCGTAGAAGCGCGGCCGGATGGGTTCGTGGCGGCGCAAGGGGATCAGGCCGTCGGTGATGGCCTGCATGATCTTGGCGTGCGCGCGAACGCCCGCGCCCGGCCGCTCCGGCTCGACGTCGGAGAGGTCGACCGGCGTCCCGAAATGCACCTTGAACCGGGGCCGCCGCAACGGCGCGCTCAACCCGGATTTGGCCAGCGGCAGCAGATCCGCCGGCCCGTTCACCGTCTCCGTGCCCCAGTAGACGGCCTCGTGCGCGCCCCACTGGCTGATCGGGATCACCGGCACGCCCGCCGCGAGCGCGAGCCGCGCCGCGCCGGTCTTGCCGCGCTCCGGCCACAGCCCCGGGTCGTGGCTGATCCGCCCCTCCGGATACACGACGATCGGCTCGCGCGTAGTGCGCAACGCCTCGGCCGCTTCGGCGAACTGCCCGACCGCGGTCGCCGCTTTGGCCCGGTCCACGCGCAAATGCCCGCTGACCTTGAGCGCGGGGCCGATCACCGGCGCGTCGAGAATCCCGCCGGCGAGCATGAAACGAGGGTTGATGCCGATCCGCTTGCACGCCGCCATGAGCACGAAGGCGTCGAACACGCCGATGTGATTGGCCGCCATGAGCAACGGCTTGCCTCGCAGCTCCCGCGGCACCGACCCGGTGACCGTGAGCCGCCCGACGAGATTCACCAGCCCTCGGTCGAGGTTGAGCATCGTCCGCCAGATCGCGGGGGCACGGCGCGGAGCCTCGTCCTGTTGGAGCGCGAACATGAGCAGAGCATTTCACGGCGGCTGGATTGCCCCGGATCGGGTGGTTCTCTCTCCCGGTGACCGGGGAAACGGCGATAACGTCGGCCGCCCCGGCCGTGTTCGAAAGAGGTGCTGATGGCTGACCAGACATTCGTTTCCGACTTCGTTCAGCGGCCCGGTTACGACCCGGTACGTGCGGCCGCGACGGTGCGGTGGAGCGACTTGGGAGCCGAGATCCGCCGGATGGACGAGTCAGGTGCGGCGGACCACGAGTTGCGTGCCGCTCTTGCCAAGCTCGCGGATGCCACGTCGGAGGAGCTGAACCGGATATTCGTTCATGCGGATTGGTGCGAGGACCAGACCTACGGGGCCCGGCACAACTGCACATCTTGTCCTGACTATGTGATCGGAGTTCCTCGGCTGGCGGGGCGTCCGGTGCCGTCAGTGACGGCGCGAGCTTGGGCAAATGAAGAGGACGGGGCCAAGTCAGTCGGCGTGCACATGCTGACTGACTCCGAGGACGACGGGAGCTACGCAGAGGGCTGGTTCACCCCCGACGCGGCTCGTGCGCTGGCCACCCAGCTGGTCTTAGCAGCCGACCTGGTAGATCGTCGCCGTCGACTGTGATCTGGAGACGATTGTTTCGCCTGCGCTGCGAGTGGCACATGTGACTATCGGTCCTCGCCCGTTACCGTGAAGGCATGGCTGGGTCGGCGACGAGGAAGCGGAGCACGGCGGGAAGCGGCGGGAAGGCACCGGCGCGCAGTTCGCGTACGCCGGCGAAGTCCCGGGCGGCTGCGTCGAGCAGGTCGTCCAAGGGCTCCGCCAGGAGCAGGAGCAGCTCGCGGCCGCGGACGCCCAGTACCCGGCGCCCGGCCCCCCGGCGCAAGAACGGCGCGTTCGGGCGCGGTGTGCGCAGCACCTGGAACCTCGTGGCCAAGGGCGTCGGTTCGCTGGCCCGCACGGTCGGGCGCACGCGGGAGCTCGAGGCCGAACACCGGCGCGACGGGCTCGCGCTCGGGCTGATCGCGCTGGCCATCGTCGCCGCGGTCGGCGTCTGGTGGCGGGCGGCCGGGCCGATCGGGGCTGGGGTCGAGGTCGCGACGCGGACGGTGCTCGGCGCGGGAGCGGTGACGCTGCCGCTGGTGCTGCTCGTGGTCGCGGTCGCGTTGATGCGGTCCGAACCGAGCCCGGAGACCCGGCCGCGGATGGTCATCGGCACGGTGCTGGTCGTGCTGTCCGTGCTCGGGATGCTGCACATCTTCACCGCGCTCCCGGACACCAACGACGGCCGGATGTACGCGGGCGGAATCCTCGGCGCGTTCTCCGGCGGGCTGCTCACCAAGGGCGTCACCACGTGGGTCGCGGTGCCGCTGCTGATCCTCGCGCTGCTGTTCGGCGTGCTCGTGTTCACCGGCACGCCGGTGCGCGACATCCCGCACCGCCTACGCACCTGGGGGCTCGACGAGCACGAGCTGGCTGAATACGAGGCCGGTCAGCACGACGAAGAGCCGGAACCCGAACCCGAGGCCGACCCGAAGTCGGTCCGGTTGCGGAAGCCGTCGCGGCGGCGCCAGGCGAGCGCCGACAAGGACGGCGAGCAGCTCGACATCGACGCCGCGCTCGCCGAGCCCGCCACGCCGATCCGGCCGCCGAAGCCGGTCGCGCCGCCCGCCGAGGTGCCGGAGAAGAAGCAGAAGAAGGCTCCGGAACCCGCGCTGTCGGTCACCCGCACCGTCGAGGGCGATTACGCGCTTCCGCCGCCTGACCTGCTGAAGCTCGGCGACGCGCCGAAGTCCCGCAGCAAGGCCAACGACCAGATGATCGAGGCGATCACCGGCGTCCTCGACCAGTTCAACGTCGACGCGCAGGTCACCGGCTTCACCCGCGGCCCGACGGTCACCCGGTACGAGGTCGAGCTCGGCCCGGGCGTGAAGGTCGAGAAGATCACCGCGCTGACCAAGAACATCGCCTACGCGGTGGCCACCGACAACGTCCGCCTCCTCGCGCCGATCCCGGGCAAGTCCGCGGTCGGCATCGAGGTGCCCAACTCCGACCGCGAGATGGTGCGCCTCGGCGACGTGCTGCGCGCGCCGACCACGGTCAAGGACAACCACCCGATGCTGATCGGGCTGGGCAAGGACATCGAGGGCGAGTTCGTCACCGCGAACCTCACGAAGATGCCGCACCTGCTGGTCGCCGGTTCCACCGGTTCCGGCAAGTCGAGCTTCGTGAACTCGATGCTGGTGTCGCTGCTGGCCCGTTCGACGCCCGCCGAGTGCCGGATGATCCTGATCGACCCGAAGATGGTCGAGCTGACGCCGTACGAGGGCATCCCGCACCTGATCACGCCCATCATCACGCAGCCGAAGAAGGCCGCCGCCGCGCTGGCCTGGCTGGTGGAGGAGATGGAGCAGCGCTACCAGGACATGCAGGCCAACCGGGTCCGCCACATCGACGACTTCAACGCCAAGGTCCGCTCCGGCGACATCACCGCGCCGCCGGGCAGCGAACGCGAGTACCAGCCGTACCCGTACATCATGGCGATCGTCGACGAGCTCGCCGACCTGATGATGACCGCCCCGCGCGACGTCGAGGACGCGATCGTGCGGATCACCCAGAAGGCCCGTGCCGCGGGCATCCACCTGGTGCTCGCGACGCAGCGGCCGTCGGTCGACGTCGTCACCGGCCTGATCAAGACGAACGTGCCCTCGCGGCTCGCGTTCGCCACGTCGTCGCTGACCGACTCGCGGGTCATCCTCGACCAGCCGGGCGCGGAGAAGCTGATCGGCATGGGCGACGCGCTCTACCTGCCGATGGGGGCCGGGAAACCGGTCCGCATCCAGGGCGCGTTCGTCGGCGACGAGGAAATCGCCGCGGTCGTCAACTTCGCCAAGGAACAGGCGCAGCCGGACTACAACGAGGGCGTCACCAGCGCCAAGGCCGGCGAGAAGAAGGAAATCGACCCGGACATCGGCGACGACCTCGACGTCCTGTTGCAGGCCGCCGAGCTGATCGTCACGTCGCAGTTCGGGTCGACCTCGATGCTGCAGCGCAAGCTCCGCGTGGGCTTCGCCAAGGCCGGACGGCTCATGGACCTGCTGGAAAGCCGCGGCGTGGTCGGCCCGTCGGAGGGCTCGAAGGCTCGCGACGTGCTCATCAAGCCGGAGGAACTGGAGTCGGTGCTGTTCATGATCCGCGGCGGCTCCGACGCGGGCGGCTCGCCCGCCGGCGGCGAGGACGAAGACTTCTGAGCCGCGCGTGCAACCCGGCGGCACCCCGGTCCCGTCCCTTGGGCATGGACCTCAAGAAGCTCGCACTGGGTATCGGGACGGCCGCCGCGCTGGCCGGGTGCGCGGGCGGCACGGTCGCTGTCGCGCAGACACCGTCGCGACCGCCTGCCGCTGAGCTGGGCGGGAACGTGGCGCTCACGCCCGGCCAGGAGGTGCAGGTCGCGGGCCGGGACCTGACCGTGCGCTACCGCCAGCTGGTCTCGGATTCGCGCTGCAAGCCGGGCAGGCAATGCTTCGTGGCGGGGGAGGCGGTCGTGGCGCTGGTCCTGACCGAACCGGGCCGCGGCGAGCACACGTCCGCGCAGTTGCACACCGGCCGCCAGGGCCCGGACGCGACGACGTTCGCCGGGACGACGGTGAAGCTCGCCGCGGTGGACGGGTCGGGGGAGCACATCCTGGTCCGGTTCTCCTGAGCGGTCAGAACTCCAGCAGCATCCGCGAGTTCCCGAGCGTGTTCGGCTTGACGTAAGGCAGGTCGAGAAACTCCGCCACGCCCGGGTCCAGCGACCGCCGCATCTCCTCGTACACCTCGTGCGACACCGGGGCGCCGTCGATCTCGACGAATCCGTGCCCGGCGAAGAACGACGTCTCGAACGTCAGCACGAACAGCCGCTTGAGCCCCAGCTCGCGGGCCTCTTCGACGAGCCTGCCGACCAGCGCGCGGCCGATCCCGCGGCCGCGCGCCGCCTTGTCGACCACCACGGTGCGCAGTTCGCCGATGTCCTCCCACAGCACGTGCAGCGCGGCGGCGCCCAGCACGTCCTCGTCGTCCGTCTCCTCGTCGATCGCGACCCAGAACTCCTGCACCGCCTCGTAGAGCGTGACCAGATCTTTTTCCAGGAGCACGCGGCCCGCGTCGGAATCGACGAGGGCCTTGATCTTGCGGACGTCGGCGATCCGCGCGCGGCGGACGGACGGGGAGCGGGAATCGGGCACCTGGTCAAGATAACGACCGCGAGGACCGGCCGCGCCGAGCGGCTCCGTCAGGGGCTTTGCCGGTCGTGCGGGGAGCGAAGTTCCCGGCGGTCAGGCTGGGCCGGCGACGGCCGGCTCGGGCCCGGGAGGTCCTTCGGCCTCGGCAGTCGCGCCTCGGTCGCGTCTCGAATCGCGGGCGTTGGCCGAGCGGCTCCATCGGGGGACCCCGGATGCGTGACGCCGCGAGCCGTCACGTATAGCTAGTGAGCGCACATGACCAGTAGTCGGCGGCCCGGCCCGCTGCCGGCCCTCGGGAGGAACCCTGCATGTCCGGCACCACGGTGGTCGCCCCGGAACGGCCCGGCAAACCTCCCGCCGGGCCGAGCGCGCAGGCGCGGTTCCGGCCCGAGCTGCAGGGCGTGCGGGCGCTGGCCTCGGTGCTGGTCGTCGTCTACCACGTGTGGTTCGACCGCATTTCCGGCGGCGTCGACGTGTTCTTCCTCGTCTCCGGGTTCCTGATCACCGGCCAGCTCTACCGGGCGCTGCTGCGCGGCCGCATCGAGCTGCGCGCCACCTGGGGCCGGATGATCAAGCGGCTCTTCCCGGCCGCGATGACCGTGCTGCTGACCGTCGTGGTCCTCTCGCAGCTGCTGCTGCCGCAGGACCGCTGGTTCCAGACGATCCGCGAGGTCGTCGCCTCGGCGCTGTTCTACGAGAACTGGCAACTCGCGGCCGATTCGGTCGACTACTTCGCCCAGCACAACAGCGCGAGCCTGGTGCAGCACTTCTGGTCGCTGTCCATCCAGGGCCAGTTCTACCTGCTGTGGCCGCTGCTGTTCGTCGGCCTCGGCCTGCTCGTGCGCAGGCTCGGCTGGTCGCTGCGGCGCACGGTGAACCTGCTGCTGATCGTCCTGTTCGCCGCCTCGCTCGCGTATTCGGTGTACCTCACCGCCGCCGACCAGCCGCTGGCCTACTTCCACGGCCTCACCCGAGTATGGGAATTCGCGCTCGGCGGCCTGATGGCGATGTTCCTCGACCAGGTCACGCTGCCGCGGCTGCTGCGCATCGTGCTCGGCTGGATCGGCGTCGCCGGGCTGGTGCTGTGCGGCGTGCTGCTCGAGGTCGACAGCGTGTTCCCCGGCTGGATCGCGCTGTGGCCGACCCTTTCCGCGGGACTGGTGCTGGTCGCCGGGCAGACCGAAAGCGTGCTCGGCGCGGACCGCTGGCTCAGCTCGAAGTTCCTCGGCTACGTCGGCAACCTCAGCTTCTCGCTGTACCTGTGGCACTGGCCGGTGCTGGTGTTCTACCTGATCGTCCGCGACCGGGTAGCGGTCGGCCTGCTGGGCGGCACGTTCGTGGTCGGCGTGTCGTTCCTGCTCTCGATCCTGACCTATCACCTGATCGAGAACCCGATCCGGCTGTCGAAGATCGGCACCGCGAAACAGTGGGGCGCCTACCGGTTCGGCGTGCTCGCGCTGGCCCCGGTGCTCGTCGCGAGCGGCGTCTGGCAGGGCGTGAGCAGCGCGCGGGCGAACTACGAGATCGCCATCGGCGACCCGGACCACCCGGGCGCGGTCGCACACGCGCCGGGCTTCGTCTACCGCGGCGCGTCGTCGCCGTCGATCGTGCCGCCCACGGTGAAGCTGGCCGACGACTGGGCCCGCACGCCCCCGGACCAGTGCTCGATCTCGCCGCGCAACAAAGAACTCCAGATCTGCACCGAGTCCCCGGAAGGCCCGCCGGCGAAGCGGGTGGTGCTCGTCGGGGATTCGCACATCCAGCAGTTCCTCGCGTCGTTCCGGCCCGCGGTGACCTCCGACGGCTGGCAGGTCTCGACCATGTTGAAGGGTGCGTGCCCGTACTCGTCCGGTTCCGAGCTGATGCCGGGCGACCAGCCCTGCCTCGACTGGAACAAGGCGGTCACCGACGAACTGCTCGACACGCGCCCGGACGCGGTGATCATGCTCGGCACCATCAACGCCAAGCCGGGGCCGAACGAGACGACGCCGAAGGGCTTCGCCGACGTCTGGGCCACGCTGGACAAAGCGGGCATCCCGGTCGTGGCCGTGCGCGACAACCCGCGCTACACGTTCAACATGGCCAGCTGCGTCGCGCAGAAGAGCCCGGCCGACCCGTCGTGCTCGGTGCCGCGGTCCGCCGCGGTGGCCGCGACGCCGTCGTGGGAGCAGGTCGACGACGTCCCGGACAACGTGACTTTCCTGGACTTCACCGACTACTACTGCGACCAGAAGCGCTGCCGCGCGGTGGTCGGGAACGTGCTGGTCTACATGGACGACAACCACCCGTCCGCGACCTTCAACACGACACTCGCGCCGATCGCGGTCAAACAGCTCAAACAAGCCCTGCGGTGGTGACCGCACGCGAAGCGGGAACGGACGAGTTCGGCGACTAGCCGTCGCGGAGCGTCCCGGGTTGGGCACAATGGGACGGCGGCGGGTTCGCCGCACGGGCACCTGAGGGGGAGCTGGTCTTTTTGACGCGCGCAGGGTGGGACGCATTCCAGGCCGCACAGTCGGAGGCGGCGGCGGGCCGGACGGCCGCGCTGACCGGCCCGGACGGCGTCGGCTGGCTGCTCGTCCCCGGCCAGGCGTGGCAGCGGAGGCGGCCGGACGGGAACTGGCAGTACACGCAGCCGCCCGCGGATCCCGGCTACCGTGGCGCCGCCCGTCCCGTGCCGCCGCCCTCTCCCGGCACTCCCGCGCCGGGGTACGGCGCGCCGCAGCAGTACCAGGGCGGGCAGCCGGGCTATCCCGGTCCCGGCGGAGGGCCCCGGCAGCCGTATCCGGGTCCGCGGAGCAACCCGGGCGGATTCGCCGGGCCGCAAGGCAATCCCGGCGGGTATCCGGGGCCGCAGGGCTATCCCGGGCCGCAGGGCAACCCCGGCGGTCATCCCGGACCCGGCGCGCCGCAAGGGAACGGATTCGGCGGCCCGCCGCCCGCCCCGCAGGGCTACCGGCCGCCGCAGCCGGGCTATCCGCAGCCGCAGCCGGGCTATCCGCAGCCGCAGGGCGGCCCGTCGTCCGGGCAAGTCCCGGCGCAGCCGCCGCCCGCCGCGCCTCCGGGACCGCAGCCGCCCGCCGCACCTTCGGGACCGCAGCCAGTCGCGGGGCCGCCGCCGCTGCCCGCCGCGCCGCCGCCGCTGCCCGCCGCGCCGCCGCCGGTCCCCGCGAGCGCCCCGGCCCCGAATCCCGCCCAACCGCCGCAGATCCGGGTCGAGAACCTGGGCCAGGCGGGGATGTTCGTCGCCGGGTCCGAATCGATGGCCGAGTTCGTCACGCGCGCCACCCGGGTGGTCGCCTGGGCGGACGCCACCCGGCACGGCACCGCGAACGGCCCCGGCGAACCGCCGCCGGTCGAACCGGAGCGGCCGGGGTCGGACGGCTCCGGCAGCAACGTGCTCGGCGACATGGCGCGGCACAGCCGGTCGGTCACGCTCGACCTGCTGGCCGCGGGCAACCGGATGTGGCAGCGCAAGGAGCAGTCCCGCTACGAAAAGGCCTACGAGGAGTGGCAGAAGGCCTACGCCGAATGGGAAAAGCGCGAAGCGGCCCGGATGACCGCGGGCACCAAGCAGCCGAACCCGTTCATCCTGCTGGTGGGGGAGCCGAACACCGGCCAGCGCCGGTTCACCCGGGCGCTGAAGGCGTCGCTGACCGACGCCGAAGTCGGCTTCGACAACGCCGAGTTCTTCGACTGCGCCGCCTTGATCGCCGAGTACGGCGACGACCCGCTCGAGCGTTCGGTGCCCGCGACGATCAACGAGATCGAGAACGGCGGCTCCGCGCTCATGCTCGCCGAGCGGGCCGACGCGCTGTTCGAGAAGGACGTCGCGGCCACCGTCCGGCTGCTGCGCAACTACGCGCGCGACCAGGACAGCTGCCGCCTGATCGTCTTGGACGGCACTGAAAAGGTCCTCGAACAGCTCAGCACCGAGGCTCCCGACCTGGTGCAGAACATGCTGCAGTACCGGCTGCCCCGGTTCGACCGGCCCGCCGAAGCGGCCGCGCTGCTCGACGTCCTCGCCCGGGAACGCTCGTTCGGCCTGCCCGCCGACGTACGCGACCGGCTCGCCGCGCTGGCCAAGGAACCCAGTGCCCGCACGGTGGAGGCGCTGCTGGACGCGGCCTCGCGGCAGGCGATCAGCCGGGGCGCGATGCCGGGCACCCGGATCGAGATCGGCCACCCGGACATCGAGCCGCTCGTCGCCGCGGCGGGCCAGCGCGGCGGGTCCTCGATCGAGGAGCTGCTCGCCGAACTGGACGGGATGATCGGCCTCGCCGCGGTCAAGGAGCGGGTCCGTTCGCTGACGTCGGAGATGACGATCGACGCGCGGCGCCGGGAAGCGGGCATGAAGGTCGCGGTGCGCAGCCGCCACCTGCTGCTGACCGGAAATCCCGGCACGGCGAAGACGACCGTCGCCCGGCTGCTCGGCAAGATCTACCAAGCGCTCGGTGCGCTGCCCAAGGGCCACGTCGTCGAGGTGACCCGCACCGACCTGGTCGGCGAGTACGTGGGACAGACGTCGCTGAAGACCCGCGCGGCGGTCCAGCGGGCCGTCGGCGGCGTGCTGTTCCTCGACGAGGCGTACAACCTCGTGAACGACAAGGACGACGACTTCGGCCGGGAAGCGGTCGCGGAACTGCTGGTGCAGATGGAAAACCATCGCGAGGACCTGGTGGTCTTCGCGGCCGGCTACCCCAAGGAGATGGACGCCTTCCTGGAGTCCAACTCCGGCCTGCGCTCGCGGTTCGCCGGCGCCATCGAATTCCCGGACTACTCCAACGACGAGCTGGCGCAGATCTTCCGCGCGATGGCGAAGGGCCAGGGCTACGAGCTTTCCGCGGACCTGCTCGCGGCGCTGCCCGAGGCGGTCCGGCGGATCCCGCGCGGCCGCGGCTTCGCGAACGGCCGGTCCGCGCGCGTGCTGCTGGAAGCGGCGATCGGCAAGCAGTCCACCCGGTTGACCACCGACGGCGGCGCGGACCTGGTCACCCTCGTCGCCGCCGACCTGCCGCAGCCCGGCGAATCCGGGGTGGGCGCGGTGGACGATTCCGGACCGCGGCGCAGCCTCCCCGAACTGCTGGCCGAGCTGGACGCGATGATCGGGCTCGACTCGGTGAAGCAGCGCGTGCGGTCCATGGTGGACGAGATGGCCGTCGACGCACGGCGGCGCGACGCGGGCATGAAGGTCGCCGTCCGCAGCCGCCACCTGCTGTTCACCGGCAATCCGGGCACCGCGAAGACGACCGTGTCGCGGCTGGTCGGGCAGATCTACCGCGAGCTGGGCGTGCTGCCGTCCGGGCACCTCGTCGAAGTCGGCCGCGGCGATCTCGTCGCCGAGTTCACCGGCCAGACCGCGCCGAAGACCCGCGAAGTGTGCGAACGGGCCGCGGGCGGCGTGCTGTTCATCGACGAGGCGTACAACCTCGTGCGCGACGACAACGACGACTACGGCAAGGAAGCCGTCACCGAACTGCTGGTGCAGATGGAGAACCACCGCGACGACCTGGTGGTCTTCGTCGCGGGCTATCCGAAGCAGATGGACGAGTTCCTCGAGTCCAACCCGGGCCTGCGGTCGCGCTTCTCCGGCCGGATCGAATTCCCGGACTACACCAACGAAGAACTCGCCGGGATTTTCACCGTGATGGCGAAGAGCCAGGGCTACGAGCTCTCCGCCGACCTCGCCGCCGCGCTGCCCGAGGCGATCCGCCGCATCCCGCGCGGCCGCGGATTCGCGAACGGCCGGTCCGCGCGCGGACTGCTGGAAGCCGCGATCAGCGGGCAGTCCGGCCGGCTCGCCGCCGCCCCGGACACGCCGCCGGACCAGCTGGCCGTCCTGGTGGCCGCGGACCTGCCGGGCGAGGCCGGGGTCGCGGTCAGCGACGACGCCGGACCGCGCCGCGGACTGGACGACCTGCTCGCCGAACTCGACGGCATGATCGGCCTGGACGGGGTGAAGGAGCAGGTCCGCGCGCTGGTCGCGGAAACGCGGCTGGACGCGCGCCGCCGCAAGGCCGGGCTGCCGGTCGGGGCGCGCAGCAGGCATCTGGTGTTCACCGGCAACCCCGGCACGGCGAAGACGACCGTCGCGCGCTTGATGGGACAGCTCTACCGCGAGCTCGGCGTGCTGCCGTCCGGGCATCTGGTCGAGGTCGCGCGGCCGGACCTGGTCGGCGAGTACATCGGCCAGACCGCGCCGAAAACCCGCGAGGTGTGCGAACGGGCGATCGGCGGGCTGCTGTTCATCGACGAGGCCTACAACCTGGTCCAGACCTACTCGAACGGCGCCGACTTCGGGGCCGAGGCGGTCGCGGAACTGCTGGTGCAGATGGAGAACCACCGCGAGGACCTGATCGTGATCGCCGCGGGCTACCCGGCGGACATGGACCGCTTCCTCGACGCCAACGCGGGACTGCGGTCCCGCTTCGGCGCGACGGTGCATTTCGCCGACTACGACAACGACCAGCTGGCCGCGATCTTCACCGCCATGGCGGGCAAACAGGGCTACCGGCTCGACGCCGCGCTCGCCGAAGCGCTGCCCGGCTTCATGGCCGGCCTCGACCGCGGAACGGGTTTCGCCAACGGCCGTTCGGCCCGCGGCCTGCTCGAACGCGCGATCCGGGCGCAGGCGATGCGGCTGGCCGGGCCCGACGTCGACCTGGAGGCGCTGGACGACGCGGAGCTGACGCTGCTGACGGTTCCGGACGTGTCCACAGCGGAGTGATCCCGCGCCGGGGACTCGCGCCGGGTGCGGCCCGGCCGACCGGCCCCGGCGCACCTCAGCCGGGTCGTGGCGGCGGAGCGGCCCGGCCGGAGGAGGCCGCTTCACCGCACTGGGCGACGCCGTCGCGGGGCGGTCCGCAGGCGACGGCTACCCTGAACGTCGTGCCTTCTCCAGCCGCTGACTCCGCTCGCGCCCGCCGTGTCTCCCTCGTGACCTTGGGCTGCGCCCGCAACGAGGTCGATTCCGAGGAGCTGGCGGGCCGGCTGGCCGCGGGCGGCTGGGAACTGGCCGCCGAACCGGAGGACTCCGACGTCGTCGTGGTCAACACGTGCGGGTTCGTCGAATCGGCCAAGAAGGACTCGGTCGACACGCTGCTCGCCGCCGCCGACACCGGGCGCAAGGTCGTCGCGGTCGGCTGCATGGCCGAGCGCTACGGCAACGAACTCGCCGACAGCCTGCCCGAGGCCGACGCCGTGCTCGGCTTCGACCACTACGCCGACCTGTCCTCGCGCCTCGACGACGTGGTCGCCGGCCGCGCGATCGCCGCGCACACCCCGTCCGACCGGCGCAAACTGCTGCCGATCAGCCCGGTGCAGCGGCCCGCCGCGACGGCAGAGGTCGAGGTGCCCGGGCACGCGCAGCACGGCTGGGGCCCGCGCGTCCTGCGCACGCGGCTCGACGATTCCCCGGTCGCCGCGCTGAAGATCGCGTCCGGCTGCGACCGCCGCTGCTCGTTCTGCGCGATCCCGTCGTTCCGCGGGTCGTTCGTGTCCCGCCAGCCCGACGAGATCGTCGCCGAGGCGGCCTGGCTCGCCGAGAACGGCGCGAAGGAACTGTTCCTGGTCAGCGAGAACTCCACGTCGTACGGCAAGGACTTCGGCCGCGACGGCACCCGTGCGCTCGAACTGCTGCTGCCGCGGCTGGCCGAGATCGACGGCATCGAGCGCGTCCGCGTCTCCTACCTGCAGCCCGCCGAAACGCGGCCGCAGCTGGTCAAGGCGATCGCGACCACGCCGGGCGTCGCGGACTACTTCGACCTGTCCTTCCAGCACTCCAGCGAGCAGGTGCTGCGCCGGATGCGCCGGTTCGGCTCCACCGACTCGTTCCTCGCGCTCACCGAGCAGATCCGCGAGTACTCGCCCGAGGCGGGCATCCGCACCAACGTGATCGTCGGCTTCCCCGGCGAGACCGAGGACGACCTGGCCGAGCTGGAGCGGTTCCTCACCGGGGCCCGGCTCGACGCGGTCGGCGTGTTCGGCTACTCCGACGAGGACGGCACCGAGGCCGAGACCTTCGAGGGCAAGCGCGACCCGGCCGTGGTCGCCGAGCGCGTCGCGCGCATCTCGGCGCTGGTCGAGGAGCTGACCGCGCAGCGCGCCGAGGACCGCATCGGCACCTTCGTGGACGTCCTGGTCGAGCACGACGGCACGGACGGCGACGACGCGGTCGGCCGCGCCGCGCACCAGGCCCCCGAGGTCGACGGGGAATGCGTCATCCTCGAGGACGAAGACACCAAGCCGCTCGCGGTGGGCGACATCGTCCGCTGCGAGGTCGTCGACTCCGCCGGCGTCGACCTGGTCGTCCGCCCGGCGCCGGACGCCGGCCGGTGAGTGCCGCGCCCAGCGGGGCGGGCGAGGGCGTGCCCCGCGCCGCTTCCGAGGGCGGGGCCCAGCTGCCCGAGGCGACTCCAGTCCCGACGCTGAACCTGGCGAACCTGCTCACCATCTCGCGGCTCGTCCTGGTCCCGCTGTTCGTCGTCGCGCTGTTCACCGGCCACGGCGAGGACACCACCTGGCGCGCGATCGCCACCGGCCTGTTCGCCATCGCCTCGGCCACCGACCAGGTGGACGGCTGGGTCGCCCGCCGCTACGGGCTCATCACCGACTTCGGCAAGATCGCGGACCCGATCGCGGACAAGGCGCTCATCGGCGCCGCGCTGATCGGGCTCAGCGCGCTGGGGGAGCTGTCCTGGTGGGTCACGATCGTGATCGCGGTGCGCGAGATCGGCGTGACGCTGCTGCGGTTCTGGGTGATCCGGCACGGCGTGATCCCGGCCAGCCGCGGCGGCAAGGCGAAGACGATGGCGCAGATCGTCGCGATCGTGACCTATCTGCTGCCGCTGCCTGCGGGCGCGGACCCGGTGCGCTGGGCGCTGATGGGCCTCGCGGTGGCACTGACCGTGATCACCGGCGTCGACTACCTGGTCCGCGCGATCCGGCTGCGCGCCGCCGGCCGGCGCGCGATGGGTTCGTGATGACCGAAGCGCGCGAACTGGTCGCGACCCTCACCCGCCGGGGGGAAACCGTGGCGGCGGCGGAGTCGCTCACGGCCGGTCTCGTCTGCGCGACGCTCGCCCAGGTGCCGGGCGCGAGCGCGGTGCTGCGCGGCGGCCTGGTGGTCTACGCCACAGAGCTGAAGGCCGCGCTCGCCGGGGTCGACGAAGCGTTGCTGGCCGAGCACGGTGCGGTGCACCCCGACGTCGCCGCGCAGCTGGCCAGGGGCGCGCGGGAGCGTTGCGGGGCGACCTGGGGCCTCGGCCTGACCGGTGTCGCCGGGCCGGATCCGCAGGACGGCGTGGCCCCGGGAACGGTGTACGTCGGGATCAGCGGACCGGGCGTGGGCACGGTGCGTGAACTGGCCGAGACCGGTGACCGGGACACGATCCGGACGGCCTCGGTGCGCGCCGCGTTCGTGCTGCTCGGGGAACAACTAGACTGAAAACGGCGTTCGCCCTTGGCGTACGTACGTGTCAAGTCCTGCACTCGGGGTACCGCTCTGGGTAACGTAGGAGGCACCAGTTCGGGAAGGGAGGCGCGTGATGACCGTGCTGTTGCGCGAGGCGATCGGTGATCGGCTCCGTCATGCCCGCACCAACCAGCGTCGGACGCTGCGTGACATCTCCCGCGCCGCCCGGGTGAGCCTCGGCTACCTGTCCGAGGTCGAGCGCGGCCAGAAGGAAGCTTCCAGCGAGCTGCTGGCGTCCATTTGCGAGGCGCTGGAGCTGCCGCTGGGCGAGCTGCTGCACAAGGTCGCCGCCGACGTGTCGGCCCTCGACAAGGTCGAGGTCGCACCGGTCGAAGAGGTGGAGACCGCGCCGAGGGAGACCGTGCCCGACCGGGGCGAGGCCGGGTTCGAAGGCGGCCGCCTGGTGTCGGAGCTGATCGGCGACGACCTCTCCGACCTGCGGCTTCAGCCCGCGCCGCGGATGAACACGACGTTGCGGACCACGATCGGCGCGCCCAAGCTCGCCTCCACGATCGCGGCGTAACGCCGGCGCTGTTTCGCTGCACGGCCCCGGGGATCTCCCCGGGGCCGTCGGCGTGCGCGGGGTCCCCCTCCGGGCCGCGCCCGGCCGCCGGTCAGGGCTGACCCTGAATTCCCCCGGGGTCGCCTGGAACGGCGGAGGCCGACCTGACACGATGGAACCCAACGCCGGGGTCGGTACGTTGTGCGACTAGGGGAGCGACGCCCCGCCCCGAAGCAATCAGGGCCCGTGGGACGCAAGAAGGCAGGCGGAGGAGATGGCCAACCCGTTCGTGAAGTTCTGGAAGTACATGATGGCGGCGTTCTCGTCGAAGATCGACGAGCACGCCGACCCGAAGGTACAGATCCAGCAGGCCATCGAGGAGGCGCAGCGCAACCACCAGGCGCTGACGCAGCAGGCCGCCTCCGTGATCGGCAACCAGCGGCAGCTGGAGATGAAGCTCAACCGCCAGCTCGGCGAGGTCGAGAAGCTGCAGGCCTCGACGCGCCAGGCGCTGGTGCTGGCCGACGAGGCCCGCGGCAAGGGCGACGAGGCGAAGGCGACCCAGTTCGAGACCGCAGCGGAGAGCTTCGCCGCGCAGCTGGTCACCGCCGAGCAGAGCATCGAAGACCTCAAGACGCTGCACGACCAGTCGCTGCAGGCGGCGACGCAGGCCAAGCAGGCCGTCGAGCGCAACGCGACGATGCTGCAGCAGAAGCTGGCCGAGCGCACCAAGCTGCTCTCGCAGCTGGAGCAGGCGAAGATGCAGGAGCAGGTCTCCGCGTCGCTGAACCAGATGAGCCAGCTGGCCGCGCCGGGCAACACGCCGTCGCTGGAAGAGGTCCGGGACAAGATCGAGAAGCGCTACACCACCGCGCTGGGCTCGGCGGAGCTGGCGCAGAACTCGGTGCAGGGCCGCATGATGGAGGTCCAGGAGTCGGCCACCCAGATGGCGGGCCACTCGCGGCTCGAGCAGATCCGCGCGTCGATGCGCGGCGACTCGGTCGCCCAGGTCACCGACGGCGGTGCGGGCGCGGCCGCGGCCAAGCCCGCCGCCGCCTCGGGCGACATCCAGCGGGAGATCCAGGCCCGCGTGCAGGCGGAACAGGGCAAGAACCCGGCCTGACCGGCCGGGCACGAGCGGCGCAGGGGGCGAGACGGATGACCAAGCGGCGGGACTTCAGCGAGTTCAACGCCAAGCTCGAGAAGCACATCGAGCGGTTGCCCGACTACGCCCAGCGCGCCCAGGAAAAACTGCAGCGGTACTTCCCGCCCGCCGACGAGGCGGGCGGGAAGCCGCAGCAGAACAGCCGGGCCCCGCGCGGTCCGGTTTCCCCGCCGCCGGTGCCGCGCCGCCCGTCGGCCCCTGCCGCCTTTTCCGCGGTGGCCGGTCAGGTCCCCGCGGTGGCCGAGGTCCGCGCGAAATGGCAGCGCTGGAACGAGCCGAGCGCGAAGCACCAGCGCCGGATCCGCCGCACCTCGCGCGTGCTGACCTTGTGGGTGCTGGTGACGATCCTGTTCGGGGTCCTCACCGTGCTCACCGCCACCGGCCTGCTCGGCGGAGCGGTCGCCGGCCCGGAGATCGGGCAGGCGGTGTTCTCCGGTTTCGCGACGCTGGTGTTCGGCACGTTCAGCGTCCGCACCGGAATGCGGTTGCGAGAGCTGAAGAAGGTCGAACTTCCCGCCGCGCCCAGCGGTCCGCCGCCGCTGCCCGCCGCCGGATCGGCCGCGCGCGAGCCGATGGAGCGGCTGGCCGAGTCGGAAGCTTCGCTGCGCGAGCTCCTGAAACAGCTTTCGGTCCCGACGTCGCTGGGCACCACGGCGGTTCCCGGGGTTTCGGTCGCCGACGCCCGCGCGACGGCCGACGAGGCCGCCCGTGCGCTGCGCGGCCTGGCCGACCGGATCCAGGCGATCGAACGGGGCCGCAATTCCGCGCCGGAACGCGAACGTTCGGCGCTGCAGGCCGCGATCGCGAAACTGCGCGAACAACTCGACGACGGCATCGAAGGCTACGGCGGTCTGGTCGCCGCGGCCGGTCGCGCGGTGGCGGCGAGCAGCGACGGGATGGTCACTTCGCGGGAGGCGCTCACGGACGCGACGGACCGGCTCGCCGGGTTGGCGCTGGCGCTGAAGGACCTCGGCTGATCCGGACCGCTGACCGCGGCCGTGCGCGAGTTCGCGGTGCCTCCGGGAAGCGGTGGCCGACCGGGTCGCCGTCGTTGAAGGATCTTGGCTGACCTGCTGGTCCAGCCCCGTTCCCGGGCCCGCGGCCGGGTAATCCGCCGCGAAACGCCCGATCCGGGGGTGAATGTGGTCCGGGCCCGCGGCTTCGCGACGACTCCGGGAATCGCAGCGGCCGGGCGGGAACGCCGTCCTGATGGCCGAGTTTGGGATTCCGGTCGGCGCAACCGGACAGTGCAGCCGCGACGGTGCGTGAGTTTCCTCCGCACACCGCAACAATCGCGTAATCCGATCCTGCTGGTGACGGAAACGTCTGCGGTTTAACGTTTTTCCCATGAGGTCGGTGTTGGCACCCGCCAGGCCCGGCGTCGCGGGCTGAGGTTCGCGGCGCCGGACGTACACAGTGGACTCCTCCGATCCCGCCGAGGAAAGGACGCCCTCGTGACTACGCTCCCGCCGGAACCTGATCCTGTTCCCGTCCCTCCGCCCAGCTCGCACGAGCGGGTCCGCACCGCGCTCGAGCGGCTCGCGAAAGCCGACCGCCCCGGACTCTGGGCTTCGGTGCGGACCATGGAGGAAGTGCTCGTCGAAGCGAAAACCGTCGACGAACGCGTCCACGCCGGAGAAGACCTGCCGCTCGCCGGAATCGTCTGCGCGGCCGACTGCGACAGTCCGCCCGCGATCGCGCGGCTGACCGAAGCCGGCGCGGTGGTCCTCGGAACCACGGCCGAGGACCCGGAAAACGCGGTCGTCGGACTCGAGATCGTCGACCTGGCACTGAATTCCACTGCCCGCGAGATCGCCGCCCCGCCCGGGGTGCTGACCGTCAAACCGACGCCCGGGCTCATCCCTGGGACGGCCGTTTCGGTGTCCACGCACCGCCTCGCGACCGCCCAGCGCGCCGTCGCGGCGATGCTCGGCCCCAATGGTCTGGACCCGGCGGTCCGCGAATGGCCCGCCGACGTCCGGCTCGCTGCCGGACAGCACCCGCGCCTCGGCATTCCCGCCGAAGCCAGCCTCCCGCTGCCCGCGAGAAGGGCCTTCGACGTCGCCGCGGCGTCTCTGGAGGCTTCCGGTGCCGTGTTGGTCCCCGTGGACGTCAGCGCGCTTCACGGGGCCGGGGATGTCCTTGCGGCGCGCTCGCTGCTGGCGGATCTGGACGCGGTTCTCCTGCCGACCGTCGGCGTCCTGGACGCGACTCTGAACGCCTTGGATCTCGCCGCGGTCACCGTGTCTGGGGACCGGCGGCCGTACGGGATCACGGTGGTGACAAGGGCGTTCGAGGACCAGATCGGGGTCGACCTGGCTTCGGTGCTGACGGGTGAGCAGTCGCCGGATCCGTATCCGTGCGAGAGCGTCGACGTCGTGGTGTTCGGCGCGCATCTGTGCGGCCAGCCGTTGCACGACGAGCTGCACGGTGCCCGGTTCGGTGGTCTGGTCCGGACCGCTGAGCGCTACCGGATGGTGCTGCTCGACGGAGTCGCGCCGCCGCAGCCCGGGGTGGTCTCCGGTTCGGCGGGCGTGGACGGCGAGCGCTGGCGGCTGTCTCCCGCGGCGTTCGGCCGGTTCGCTTCGGGTTTGGCCGCGCCGTTCGTGCTCGGCCGGGTCGAGCTGGAGGACGGGACCTCGCCGCTCGCGGTGCTGTGCGAACCAGCGGCCGCGGTGGGCGGGGAAGGTCTGGACCGGTACGCGTCTTGGCGGGGGTACCTGCGGTTCGTCAGCACCGGAGGACCGCGGTTGCCCGGCTGAGGTCGGGCGGTCGCTTTCGGCGCCCGGACTGAGCTGCCGAGGCTGGCTCGTCCGGCGCCGGAGGCGGGTCCGCCCGATGCGGTGGGCGGGCCCGAGTCTTCGTGGGCGGACTCGGGCTTGGCGCCGGTGTCTGGGGGCTACCGGGCGGCGAGCCCCCGGCCGACGCGGCGGACGAGTCCGGGTCCGTGCAGGGCGAAGCCGGTGTAGATCTGCACGAGGCTGGCTCCGGCGTCGAGCATGCGGCGGGCGTCGTCCGGGCCGAGGATGCCGCCGACGCCGATGATCGGCAGCTTGCCTTCGGTCTTCTCGTGGACGAAGCGGACGACTTCGGCCGAGCGCGCGGTCAGCGGGCGGCCGGACAGCCCGCCGGTTTCGGCGGCCAGTGCGGCTTCGGCCGGGACGATGCCTTCGCGGGAGAGGGTCGTGTTGGTCGCGATGATTCCGGCGACGCCGTGCTCAAGGCAGACTTCGAGGAGTTCGGCGAGCGCGTCGTCGGTGAGATCGGGGGCGACCTTCACCAGCAGGGGAGTGTCGCCGCCCAGTTCGGTACCGGTCTTGCGGAGTTCGGCGAGCAGTTCGGCGAGCGCGGCTTTGTCTTGCAGCGCACGGAGACCCGGGGTGTTGGGGGAGCTGACGTTGATCGCGAAGTAGTCCGCGAAGGGGTGCAGGGCGCGCAGCGAGAAGCGGTAGTCCTCGACAGCCTCGTCCAGCGGCGTCACCTTGGACTTGCCGATGCTGATCCCCAGCGGGACCGCGGGTTTGCCGTGGGCGGCCAGCCGGTCGGCGAGGGCCTGGGCCCCGTCGTTGTTGAAGCCCATGCGGTTGATGACCGCGTCGCTGGCCGGGAGGCTGTAGAGGCGGGGTTTGGGGTTGCCCGGCTGGGGGTGGCGGGTGACCGTGCCTACTTCGACGAAGCCGAAGCCCAGGGCGGGCCAGGCGTGGAGGGCGCGGCCGTTCTTGTCCATGCCCGCGGCCAGGCCGATTTTGTTGGGGAAAGTCAGGCCGAGGACGGTGGTGGGGTCGGCGGTGCGGTACAGCTTCGAGATCGGGCGGAGGGTTCGTCCGGCTCGGCTCAGGAGGGCGACGGTGCGTTCGTGGACTGCCTCGGGGTCGTGGTAGGCGAGCCGGTACATCGCTGGGCGGACGATCCTGTCGAAGAGCACGTCGTCCATGCTGCCGTATCGCTGCTGGTCCGGCTTGGGGTGGCTCGGGTTGGTGTGGTTTGGGTCGCTGTCTGGGGTTCGGCTCGTCGCCTGGCGGCGACATTGCGCTCGGGGGTGGGGCCCCACCCCGAAGGTTGATTGTGCTGACGGCCTGGGGGTGCTTGTCAAGGCGGGAAAGATGCCTTGACAAGCACCCCCAGGCCGCAGGGAGGCTTCGGATCGGGGTTGGGGGCGGTGTGGGTGCTGGGATCGGGTGGGTGCACCGGCGGCGGTTGGGTGCGTCCGCGGCTGGGTGCGTTGGCTGCGGTTCGTAGGCGGGCGGGGCTAGCGCCCCAATGCCACATTGGGTGCGTCTGACGCACCGAATGCGGCATTGGGTGCATCCCGCGCACCCAATGCCGCATTGGGGCATCCGGTGACGGTGGGCGGAGGCGGTCCGTGAAGGGCTCCTTGAGGGAATCCAAGTCCGTGAAGGGGCCCCTCACGACCGGCGGCACCTGGCATGCCGCTGAGCCAGCAGCGGGCGGACGGGTGCGAGGGGTCAGTTTCTCCTCGCGGCTCCGGATTTCCACTCGTCTTCCAACATGGCGTAGACCAGTTCGTCGGTCCATTCGCCCTTGACGATCTCGTTTTCCCGCAGGCGCGCTTCCTGGCGCATGCCCAGCCGTTCCATCAGCGACGCCGACGCGGTGTTGCGGCCGTCGCAGCGGCCGATGATGCGGTGCAGGCCCAGGTCTTCGAAGCCGAGGCGCAGGACTTCGCGCGTTGCTTCCAGCGCGAGGCCTTTTCCGTGGTGGTCGGGGTGGAACACGAAGCCGATCTCGCCTTGGCGGTGTTCGGCGCTGAGGTATTCGAGGTTGAGATCGCCGATGAGCTGCCCGGTTTCGGCGAGTTCCACGGCGACGGCGAGGAACTGGCCTTCCTCCGACAGGGTCGCGCTGTGCACGCGCTTCGCGAGCGCGGCCGCGGATTCCGCTCGGCTGCGCGGTCCCCAGTACAGGTAGCGGACGACGTCCGCGCGGGACTGGAACGAGTTCAGGGCATCGAGATCGTCGTCCCGGAACGGGCGGAGGAGCAGGCGTTCGGTGCTGATCGGATAGTCCGGCCTGAGCATCCTCCCAGCCTAGCCACTTCCGCGGGTCCGGAGGTACCGCCGCGGTGATCGCCCGGCGCGGAAAGGACACCGCGAGCGGACATGGAAATTCCCGGGGCGCCTCCTGGACGCCGTCAGCGTCCAGGCTCGAGCCGGACCGGTGCTCGAGAACCCCGGGAACCCGGTGACTGCCTGGTATTCGTCAGCAGGCAGCACGTGAAGCAGGCGATGAGCCGAAGGTGGCTCTTGTTGCATCGCTGCTCAAAGTCCCTGCACGTGCCATCCGCTAGCGGACAGCCACCTCACGAGTCCTGTGTGAATACAACTTAGGACCACCTCCTCTCTCGTGTACTGCCACGCTAACCGCGAACCTCTCGGTACGGCAACATCATTTGCGCGGCGGTCCGTCGGCCGGGACGGGGCCGGGCTGGCAGCGCGGGCAGCACCAGGTCGGGCGCTGGTACTGGCCGTCGCCCTGCTGGCGCACCAGGAGCGGGCCGCCGCAGCGGAAGCAGCCCTGGCGGGTGCGTTCGTAGACCCAGGTGCGGCGGCCGCGGCGGAGGTCGCCGGTGGTGGCCTGTTCGTGCCGCCACGCGTTGGCGACCAGCAGCTTCCGGGCGAGCGCCACTGCCCGTGCGGGGTCCACTTCGGACACTGGGGTCCACGGGGAAACCCCTAGCAGGAAAGAGATCTCGCACTTGTACAGGTTGCCGACGCCGGCCATGACCCGTTGGTCGAGCAGTGCGTCGCCGAGTTCGCGGTCCGGTTTCGCGGCGAGGTTGGCGGCGGCCAGCGCGGCGTGCTCGTCCGTCCACTGTGGATCGAGCAGGTCCGGGCCGAGGTGGCCGACGAGGGTGTGCTCCTCGGCGGTGGGCAGCAATTTCAGGTCGTGCAACCGGAAACCGATCGCCTGGACGTCCTCGGTCATCAGCACGACGCGCGCGTGATGGGCGGGCATCGCCCATTTCGCGCCCGCGGGCTGGATCTTCCACGAGCCGTCCATGCGCAGGTGGCTGTGCAGCGTCAGGTCGCCGGAGAAGCGCGTGAAGAGGTGCTTCCCGACGGTGCCGACCCCGTGCACCTCGCGGCCCGCGAGGTCCGCAGTGGCCAGTCCGGGATGCCGGAACTCGCCGCGCACCAACGTTTTCCCGGCGAGCGCGCGGTCGAGCAGCTTTCCGGCCAGGAATACGGTATCGCCCTCGGGCACGGTTCAGCCCGCGGTTTCCGACACTTCCGCCTGCACCGCTTCCTCCTCGGCGCGCACGCGGTGCCGTCCGGCGCGGTTGGAGCGCAGGATCTTGGCGAGGACCATGTTGAAGGTCAGCGCGATCTCTTGTGCGCCAGGGGAATGCCATTCGTGGATCGGGCTGCACGCGCCCTGTGCCTGCTGCACCGCGAGCCGGTCCGGGATCGCGGTCGGCATCACCAGCGAACCGAAGTTCTCGCGCAGCTCCGAGACCCGGAACTGGTGCTCGTACGACCGCACGCGCAGCTTGTTCACGAGCACGCCGATCGGCCGCAGCGACGGATTGCTGTCCTCGCGGATCCGTTCGATCGCTTCGAGCGCGCGCTGGGCGCCGGCTACCGCGTACATTGTGGGTTCAGTCACAATGAGCGCGCTGTCGGCCGCCACGAGCGCCGATTTGGTGAGCCGGCCGAGCGACGGCGGGCAGTCGATGATCGCCAGCTCGTACGGGTCCTCGCGCAACGGGTGCTGGTGGAGTTCGTCGAGCGCGCGGGAAAGGTTTTCCAGGCGGCGGCCGTCGGAGTCGGGTTCGTTGAGCGACTCCAGCTCCTCGGCGCCGACCAGCACGTCGATCTCCTCGCTCCAGACGCTGGGCGCGATCGCGCGTTCGAGGACTGCCCGCGCGGGCGTCTCGAGCACGTCGGCGAGCGTCGCGTCGGTGAACGGCGGGTCGAGCGAGGTGGTGGCGTTGCCCTGCGGGTCGAGGTCGGCTACGAGCGTGCGAGTTCCCCTACGCAGCGCGGCCGACGCGATACCGAGCGCGACCGTCGTTTTGCCGACACCACCCTTGAGGCTGAGAACGGCGACCGTGTGCACTCGACACAGCCTACGGGCCGCGCGCCGGGGCGGTAGCCCGGAAGGTGGCGAACGCCGCTGCGGCGCCCACGCGGGTCACGGCAAGTGACCGGCGGCCATTACCCTGTCGGCCATGAAGACCGACACCGTGGCCGCCCGGGGTTCGGGCGCTGTTCGCCGGGCGCTCGAGGCCGAACTGCGGGCCGCTCGCGCCCGCGGCGTGGAGCAGCCGGTCGTCGTCGACGTCGGCGGCGGGAGCGGCGGCTGGGCGGTGCCGTTCGCCTCGGCCGGATGCCTGGTCACCGTGGTCGAACCGAACCCGAACGCGCTCGCGACGCTGCGCCGCCGCGCCGAGGAGGAGGGCGTCTCCGGCCGGATCACGGTGATCGCGGACGACTCCGACGCACTCGGCGCGCACGTCGAGGCCGGATCGGCGGACCTGGTGCTGGCGCACGGCCTGCTGGAGGTCGTGGACGACCCGCGCGCCGTGCTCGACGCGCTCGCGGCGGCCGTTTCGCCGGGCGGGGCCGTGTCGGTGCTGGTGGCCAACCGCACCGCGGCCGTGCTGCATCGCGCGCTGGCCGGGCGGATCTCCGAGGCGCAGCAGCTGATGGAAGGCCCGGACGGCATCGTCGCGGGGGACACGGTGCTGCGCCGGTACGACAGCGCCGGGCTGACCGATTCGCTCGTGGCGGCCGGCCTGGAGGTCACGCTTCTGCAGGGTGACCGGGTGATCTCGGACGTCGTGCCGGGCGGGGTCCGCGAGGACGAGCTGGCCGAGTTCGAGCTGAGCGCCTCGGCGGTGCCCGCGCTGCGCGACGTCGCGGGCCGGCTGCACGCGATCGCCCGGCGAGGCTGACCCGCTCTTCTGCCTCGGCAACCGTCCTGGCGAGGATCCGCGCCACCCGTAAGCGTGGCCGCCGGGGCTCGTGCGCCGGGAATTGTCGGTGGCGGCAGGTAGCGTCCGGAGGCGTGGGGAGAAACGCCGAACTGCCGAGCGGGATGGCCCGCTACCGCGTCACCACGGGCGCGACCGAGCTGCCGGACGACACCGGCTGCTCGATTCTTCACGTGGACATGGACGCCTTCTTCGTGTCGTGCGAACTGCGCACGCGGCCGGAGCTGGCGAACCAGCCGGTCGTCGTGTCCGGCGGCGGCCCGCGCTCGGTCGTCGCCGCCGCGAGCTATCCGGCGCGGCGCTTCGGCGTGCGCTCGGCCATGCCGTTCGCCACGGCCAAACGGCTCTGCCCCCAGCTCGTCTGCATCCAGCCGACGCCCGGGCTGTACGGAGAGGTGTCGCGCGGCGTCATGGGGATTTTCCGGCAGCTGACGCCGCTGGTGGAGCCGCTGAGCCTGGACGAGGCGTTCCTTGACGTAGGAGGCGCACTGCGGCGGCTGGGGACCACTCCGGGCGCGCTGGGGGCGCGGATCCGGGAGCGGGTGGAGGCCGAGCACGGGATCACGTGCTCGGTCGGGGTCGCGAAGGTCAAATTCGTGGCGAAACTGGCCTCGGGGATGGCCAAACCGGACGGGATGGTGATCGTCCCCGCGGCCGAGACGCTGGAGTTCCTGCACCCCCTGCCGGTGTCGGCGTTGTGGGGCGTCGGAAAGCGGACCGAGGAACAGCTGCGGCAACACGGCTGGCACACGATCGCGGACATCGCCGCCACCCCGCCCGCCCGGCTGCGGCGCGCGGTCGGCCGCGCGGCCGGGGACCACCTGTGGGCCTTGGCGAACGGCCACGACGACCGGGCGGTGGAACCGGAGTCGGCGGAGAAGTCGATCGGGGCGGAACACACCTTCGACGTCGACGTCCTGAACCGCGGCGAGCTGAGTGTGGAACTGCTGCGCCTGTCCGAACGGGTCGGGGCGACGCTCCGGTCGCGCGCGCTGCGCGGGAGGACGGTGTCGATCAAGGTGCGGTTCGCCGATTTCCGCACGATCACCCGGGCGCGCACGGTGCTCTCGGCGACCGACGTGGCCCGCGACATCCACCGCACGGCAGTAGAGCTGCTGACCGAGCACGCGCCGACGGGAGCGGTCCGGTTGATCGGGGTGCGAGTGGAAGGCCTGGACACCGGCGACGGGGGAGAGCAGTTGTCGTTCGCGAACGACGAGCCTCGCTGGCGGGACGCGGAGGTGGCCGCGGACGTGGCGAGGCTGAAGTTCGGATCGGCGGCTATCCGGCCTGC
Organism: Amycolatopsis sp. FU40; assembly: GCF_021903635.1. Lineage (NCBI taxonomy): Bacteria > Bacillati > Actinomycetota > Actinomycetes > Pseudonocardiales > Pseudonocardiaceae > Amycolatopsis > Amycolatopsis sp. FU40. The sequence goes on along the minus strand of NZ_CP091381.1, from coordinate 4,235,528 downwards.
TTCGTTGCTCTCTCCTCGGGAGGAGTGACGGTGTGGCATAAGGGCGGAGGCCCGCTGAGTCGCTCGGCAGGGGTGCCGCGCGCCGCTTCCCGCGCGAAACCTTCGCCCTCTGGAGTGACGCTGCGGAACCGGGACACGTTCTCCGCGCGACGCCTCGATCTCGATCGAACCTGTCCTCGCCTTCCCGAGACCCCGCCCCCGCGAAGAAGGTCCGGCGAGGTGGGTCCGGTCTCGCGCCGCCCGGCGAGGTGGGTCCGGTCTCGCGCCGCCCGGCGAGGTGGGTCCGGCGAGGTGGGTCCGGCCTCGCCCCGCCCCGCGAAGTGGGGTCCGGCCTCGCGCCGCCTGGCGTGGAGGCAAGGGCAAGACCGGGCACCGGGTCCGGAGCTGATTGCGCGCCGGGAAGTCTTCGCGTCGCTGGCGAAGCCAACGTCCCTCGTGCCGGACCGGTGCGACGCGCCGGGACTGGCCCAGCATCGGGCGGCGGGATCCGGATCGGATTCTGCGCCTGGCCGACGGGGTGTCCCCGATGGTCTCCGCGACTGCTCGGCGGCGGACCATGCCGGTAAGCGTCCGGGGGAAGTCGGTCCGTCCGGTCGGCCGCTGCCGCCTGAGCCGCCTTTCGGCCAGGTTTGTCCTTCCCGGCTGGTTCGTGGGCACCTCGCCGAGATGACCGCTTGGCGGAGAGTCGGCGTCCGGTTGCGAGGCGGTTGAGCGACGCCCGGAACAGGGGTCCGCCGGTAGCGCTGAGTCAGCAGGACCCGGGCTGTTCGGGCGGTGGGGAATTGCCGATCTCGGAGACGGCCGGGTGAATGAATGGCGGACGGTATCGATCGGCGGAAGATCGGGCGGACCGGGGCGTCGGCAGGGCGGGTGGTCGGCGCGAAGACGGTTTCTCTCCGTGACGAGGGACCCCGCGCGGGGGAGGCCGACGGGGCGGCGCGACGGCCTGGGCTGCGCCGATGGGGGTGACTTCCGTCGCGGTGACGCACTGTCAACCCGCATTGTGCGGGATTTCCCCCGATTCGATCATTTCCGGATCGGGGATCGGGTAGTCGGACGAGCGCGGGGCTCGTATCCTGGACAGTGCCACCCCGCCTGGGGTTGGCTGTTGGGTCCAGGACGTTGCGCGGCCCGGCGCCCGCGACAGCTGTGCCGGAGGAGGAAAGATGCCACTCTCCGAGCATGAGCAGCGGCTGCTCGACCAGATCGAGCGCGAGCTCTATGCCGAGGACCCCAAGTTCGCATCCACGGTGCGCGGCACCCGGTTGCGCCGACCCGCGCGCCGTCGGCGCATCCAGGGGATCGCCCTGTTCGTGGTGGGCGTTGCGCTGCTGGTGCTCGGTGTGGTGATCCCGGTGTTGCGGGTCGCCGACGTGCCGGTGGTCAGCGTGCTCGGGTTCCTCGTGATGTTCTTCGGGGTCATGATGGCCGTGACGTCGCTGCGCCACAGCGACAGCGGCGGCAAGAACAGCCATGACGACGGAGGCGGCGGGGGGAAGCAATCCGGCCGCAAGAGCTCCTTCACGCAGCGCATGGAGGAACGTTTCCGCCAGCGCTTCGAAGGCCAATAGCACGACGGCGAATCCGCGCTTCTCCCCTCGGGGCGGAGCGCGGATTCTCGTGCGCGGGCACCGGCTGCACCGCTTAGCGGGACACAGGTTCCGGCCCTCGGCACGCTCGACGGCAGACCTGACTCGCGTACGCCTGGTCGGGGCGCTGGTCGTGCTCCGGGCAATGCGGTCCCACCCGGCGGACGGATCTGGACACGGCACCGGATCGGGCGATGTGGTGCGGCCACGCCGGGGCACAGCGGATTCGCCGAGGCGGGTCAGGGCCGGCGGGCCGCGCGGATTCCGCGTGGAGAACCGCACCCGGGCGGGCCCCGCTCGTGTGGCAGTGACTGCGCCGATTCGGGTCTGAGCCGGGACGGCAAGCCGCTCGGGTTCGCGGCGGATCCCGCGTGTTGCGGCGGCTTCCGGGGTCTCGGGCGGGCAGGCTGCCGGGTTTTGCGGCGGGCTCCGCTGACGGTTCCGTCGATCGTGATCGCGGTAAGCGCGGTCGCCGCGCGTCTGTCGAGCCGTCAGTTGAACGCGCTCGCGCTGGGCGGTGCCGTCGCGCACACTTTGGCGCGCGTCGCTGCGGTTTCCGGGACTGGGGCGAACAAGCAGGCCGCCGGGTTTGCCGCGGCGTGGGCCACGCGAGTCGCCGCGACGACTTCCCGCCCGAGGGGCCGTCCCCCGTCGGGGAACGCATCCGGGTCGTTTCGCCCGCCTCACTGCGCCGGCCGTAAGACAAGGCTTGGCGGCGCGGCAAATCGCAGCCAAGGCGCGAAGCTCACCGCCGTCGGCGGAGGACCGATCGGGGGAACAACCGGCCCCTCATCGACAACGGAGCGGTCCGGCGCAGGCTCTCCCTCAGCTGCCCGAAAGCGGGCTCCAGCGTCGGATCCGGGGCCGCCTCGTCGCTGTACCAGCTGCGTTCCACCGCGCCCAGCACGGTGCGCAAAGCCTCCCGGCCCGAGTCGTCCAAGCGGTGGCGTTCGGCGATCTTCCCGCCGGCGACGCGGACCGTGTCGCTGTCGGAGATGGGCAGATCCCGGTCCGCGCACTCCGCCTTCAGCTCGCGCCAAGCCGCGTCGGCGGCACCGGAGGAGTGCGTCGCGATCGCCTGGAGGTGACGGCGGCGCGTCAGATCCCGGACCGCGGCAGGGCCGCCGGTCGCGGCGAGGATCAGGACCACCGCCCCGGCGAACCACCACGACACGGTCCCGGCCAGCAGGCCGAGAGCGGCGACCAGCAGGACGGCTCCGGCCAAGGGCAGCCACAAGGCGGCCAGGTGCACCGGGGTCGGGGCGGTGACTGGGTTTCTGACCAGCACGTTCCCGTCCGGTGTGGCACCCGGCGGGACTCCGGACGGGGTCAGGCCGGGACGGGGGCGGCGGCGCAGGAAGTACGACGCGGCAACGGCGGCGGCGCCCAGGACAGCCAAGGCGAGAGCCAGCCAGGTCAGCCAGCTGTCGTCGGGGGCGGAATCGGCCGGGGCGGCGGGGGCGGCCTGGTCGTGGGCCTTGTCGGTCGACGCACCTGTCGACGGCGAAGCGGAGCGCGGGGCCGTCGGGAGGTCGTCGGTCGCGTTGGGCTGTTGCGGGTTTTGGGTGTTCTGCTGGAGATACGGCGGGACGATGCCCCGCCCGTCGGCGAGCGGGGTCGGGTCGAAGCTGACCCAGCCCTTGTCGCCGAAGTACGCCTCGACCCACGCGTGCGCGTCCTGCGAGCTGATCGACTGGTAGTCGCCCTTGGAAACGCCGGGGGTGAAGCCGATCGCGACGCGCGCGGGGATGTGCGCGACCCGCAGCATCACCGCCATCGCCGACGCGTATTGCTCGCAGTAGCCCCGTTTCCCCTTGAGGATGAAGTCGGCGAGCGCGTCGGCGTCGGTGGCGTCCGCGGTCTTCGTGTCGTACACGAAACCGTTCTGCGCGCTGAAGTACTGCCACAGCGCGGTCGCCCGGTCGAAGTTGTTCGTCTTGCCCGCGGTGAGCTGTTCGGTCAGCGCCGTGACGCGCCGGTCGACCTGGCCGATCCGCGTGTACAGCGCGGGGACCTCGTCGGATTTCGGGGCGGCGTCGCGCAATTCGGCGGCGGTCGGCTCCTTGAGCGAAGCGGTTTCCACGTAGGCCGGGGCGGGTTCGCTCGTCGTGGTGAACACCGAGCCGCTGACCCGGTCGTACAGCCACTGCGGCGGCACGCCCCGGAGCGCGCGCGGGGCGCCGTAGACCGGCAGCCAGTTGTCGACCCAGCGCGTCGGCTGGATCTGGATCTGCCGCGACACCCCGGTGCCGTCGTCGCCGGGCGCGGCGGGCAGCGTGCTGTTCGCGAGCACGCCGGTTTGCGCCTGGCCGCCGGCGCGCAGGCCCCAGCCCTTGTTCGGGGTGTAGGTGTCCAGGGTGAACGCGCGCATCAGCCGCCGGTCCGGGCCGAGGCCGCGAACCTGGAACAGCTCGGTGTTCTGGCCCTGGTCGAGCAGGCCGCGCAACTGCGTGAACGGCGCGATGCCGAAGCCGCCGGTCCCGTCGCCGTCGCCGCCCGGCCCGGAGCCGAACGGGATCTTGCCGACGGTCCCGACCATCGTGATCCCGCCGCCCAGCAGGCCGAGCACGATCGCCGAACTGACCACGGCCACCGGGGCCTGCATCAGCCGCAGCGTGCCGCCGGAGCCGGGTGCGTCGCGGTTGCGCCAGCGGCGATGCCGGTGGCTGCCGTCGAGCGCGAGCAGGCACGCGAAGGCGCCCGCGCCGAGCACGAACGTCCACCACGGCATCAGTTCGTCCGACAGCGCCGCGGGCACGGCGTATACGCAGAGCAGCACGAGCCCGGTCGCCGCCGGCGCTGCCGCGGCGACGGCGAGCGTGTCGACCAGCACCGCGACCAGGCCGACCGCGATCGTCACCAGGCACAGGATCGGCTGCGTGCTGTCGACCGGCGGGAGGCCGATCCGGATCTGGTCGGCCGCCGCGGTGAGCGTGGCCCGCAGTTCGCCGAACGCGGTGGGCCCGGGGAAAATCGTGAGCACGCCCTGCGTCGTGAACGCCCCGGTGATGAGGAACAGCAGCACCAGCAACTGCCCGAACCCGGCGACGACGGTCGGCGCGCGCAGCGACCGCAGCGCCAGCCCGGTGCCCGCGACCAGCACGACGGCCACGAAGAGGTACCCGAACCAGGCCCAGCCGGAGACGACGCTGGTCAGCGACGTGGCCGCGCACAGCGTCGCGAGCCCGGCGGCGATCGGCGGCAGGACGCTGCTTCGCCACGCGGGCGGGGGATCGGTCGGCTGCGGGGTCGGGGTGTGCGGGATCGGCGGCGCGCCGGACGGGCGGGGAGCGGTGGTGGTCATCGGATCCCCCTGCGTGCTCGTGAGCGGCAACACCGGTCAGCACCGGCATCGCCGCGCACGACGGTCTTCTTCAGGTTCATCGCGTCCCGCCGATCACCGTCGACCGATGGGTGCCCGCGCGGCACAGCAGACCCCACACCTCGGGCATCGGCGTCCGCGGCCCGGCCACCACGACGCCCCATCCGGCTCCGCGCAGCAGCTCCGCCGATTCCTCGGTCGCCGCGGCGAGGTGGTCCGGCGAGGCCGATCCCGCCCAGGCCGGAGTGTCCAGGAGAACGGCGAGACTGCGGACTCCGCGGGCCCGGTACCGGGTCAGCTCGTGCACCGATTCCGCGCTCACCGTCCCCAGGATCGCGATCAGTTCCTGTCCCTCGGCCGGGTCGTGGCCGAGCGTCACGTCCCGCTGGTGCGCGGGCTGGAGCGCGGCCAGCGCGTCGAGCACCAGGTTGTCGTAGCCTTCGCCGCCGTCAGCGGGGGAGTCGGCCAGCGAAATGCCGTGTTCGGTCACCAGCCGGACGCGATGGCCGGTCCGGCGCAGATACAGCGATACCGAAGCGGCGAACGAGACCGCCCACTCCAGGCTCGCCGTCGGCCCGCTGCCGTGGTGCGCCGCGGCGCGGTGGTCCAGCAATACTGTCGTGCCGCCGCGCCAAGGACGTTCCTCGATGCGGACCATGATCTCGTCGCGGCGCGCGGTCGACCGCCAGTGGACCTTCCGCATGTCGTCGCCGGTGCGGTAATGCCGCACGATGACGTCCGGCTCGCCCTGCCCGGAATGCAGCCGCACGCTGCCGTCGTCGCCCGCCCCGGCCCCGGCGCCGCCGGGCAGACCCCACAGCGGCACCGCGCGCGGCACGACGACCAGCCGGGAATGGCCGATCAGCTCGCGTTCGAACTCGCACAGCCCGAACGGGTCGGTGATCGTCGCGCGCAGCGGCCCGACCTGCTGGATCCCGCGCATCGCCGGCCGCAGCGGATACCGCAGCAGCACACGCCGGTCGTGCGGCAGCCGTTCGACCACGAACCGCGGGCGGGCGCCCAGCGCGTACGGCACGCCGTCCTCCAGCAGCACCTCGCCGCCGGGCAGCCGTCCGCTGCGCCACAATTCCAGGTCGACCTCGCCTGCCGAACCCGCCGCGACCCGGTCCGGGCGCAGCGAGCGCGCGGCGCCGAGCCGCAGCCGGGTCGCCGAAATGTAGGCGGCGACCAGCAGCGGCAGGGCGACGACGAACACCGCGACCCGCAGCAGGTCGCGTTCGTTGAGCACCAGCGAGCACACCGCGGCCGCGATCCCGGCGGCGAGGAGGCAGCGGCCTCGGGTGGTGAGGCCGGAAAGCGCGCGCAGCATGCGGATTCCCTAATCGGGTAGCGGGACGCGCCTCAGCGGGCCGAGCCCTGGGGGACGGGGACGCGGTGCAGCACCGCGCGGACCACGTCGGTCGCCGAACGGCGGGCGGCGTGCGCCTCGGTGGTGAGCACCAGCCGGTGCGCCAGCACGGGAGCCGCGACCGTGTGCAGGTCGTCGGGCACCACGTAGTCGCGCCCGGACAGCGCGGCCTGCGCGCGGGCGGCCCGGACCAGGTGCAGCGTCGCGCGCGGCGAGGCGCCGAGCCGGATCTCCGGCACTTGCCGGGTCGCCGCCACGACGTCGACGGCGTACCGGCGGACCTCCGGCGCGATGTGCACGCCGCGGACGGTCTCGATCAGCCGCAGCATCGTTTCGCCGTCGGACACCGGGGTCAGGTCCGCGAGCGGATTGTGCCCGGAATGCTCGTCGACCATGGCCAGTTCGGCCTGCTGGTCGGGGTAGCCGATGGACACCCGCGCGGTGAACCGGTCGCGCTGGGCCTCGGGCAGCGCGTAGGTGCCCTCCATCTCGATCGGGTTCTGCGTCGCGATCACCATGAACGGCGCGCCGAGCGTGTAGGTGCTCGTGTCGACCGTGACCTGGTGCTCCTCCATGCACTCCAGCAGCGCGGACTGCGTCTTCGGCGAGGCCCGGTTGATCTCGTCGCCGACCACGATGTTCGCGAACACCGGGCCGGGCCGGAACTCGAACTCGCCGGTCTGCCGGTTGTAGATGGAGACGCCGGTGACGTCGCTGGGCAGCAGATCGGGGGTGAACTGCACGCGGCTGACGGTGCAGTCGATCGAGCGCGCGAGCGCCTTCGCGAGCGAGGTCTTGCCGACGCCCGGCACGTCCTCGACAAGCAGGTGACCCTCGGCGAGGAGGGTCACCAGCGCGATCCGGATGACGTCCGGCTTGCCGACGAGGACGCGCTCCACGTTCGCGGCGATCCGGCGCGCGGTGTCGTGCAGTTCGCCGAGCCCGGCCGCCGGGACCGGAGCCAGCCCGTCCGCGGACTCGACCGCCGGGTACGGCGGCTGCCCGGACCCGTTGCCGTGCGGCCCGGCGGGGGAAGCGGACTGGATTCTCGACGTCACTCGACCTCCTGGTGGCGCAATAGCTGGACGGGAACCGGCGGGGATGCGCGCCTGTCCAGCGTTCTCCCCAGTGTGTCAAACCCGGGAGAACTGGGCGGCGGAACCCCGAGATCGTTTCATGGTGACGCCCAGCCACCCCGGCGCTCCTTCTTACGGGTGATTATGAGGCATTTTCAGGTGATCCCGCTGACCGTATGCACTGTCGTATGCTCCGAAACGAAGTCGCCCGACCACGGTTCGACGTCGGAAGAGGTGCATCCGCGCATGAGCGAGGCCGAGGCGGAACGGAAAGCCGGGCTCCCGGGACTGTCCGGCGGCCGGTTCGCGGTCACGCCCGAACTGGCGTCCGCGACGTATTCGAAGCTGGGCGAACTGCAGGACGTCGTCGGCGAGATGGTCCGCGAGGCCGCCGTGCTCGGCCGGTCGGTGCCGCTGGGCGGCGGGTACGCCGGCGAGGTCGGCGCGTTCATGGCGAAGTACGGCCTCGGCCGCGACGGCTCGGCGGTCGACCAGCTCACCGCGTTCGGGAAAGAGATCGCCGGGCTGAAGAAACGCATCGGCGGCGCGCTGGAGAAATACCGCGACCAGGACAGCGACGCCGCCGAAGGCGTGGACTGCACCGGTGGCTGACCGTTCCGCGGCGCGTGCCGCGCTCCTTCTTCTCCCGCTCGCCGGGCTCGCCATGCTCGTTTCCTGCGGCCGGATGCCCGGCATCTCGCACGCCGCGCCCGCCGACGGAGGCCCGCCCGCCCCCGCGCCGCCGTCCTCGTCGGCTCCTTCGCTGGCCAAGCTCGACCCGTGCGCGCTGCTCTCGCCGCAGGACCGGTCGTCGGCCGGGCTCACCGGCCAGGGCAAGCCGAAGACGATCGGCGAGGCGCGCGCCTGCGACTGGACAGTGCCCTCGACCTTCGGCGTCACCGTCACCCTCGACGAAACCAACGGGCTGGCCAACCTCGACCTCTCCGACGGCAAGCGCACCAAGAAGGACGTCGGCTCGCACCAGGCGGTGCAGGTGTCCGGCCGCCGCGGCACCTGCGCGGTGCTGCTCGACGTCGGCGGCGCGCAGAGCGTGCAGGTCGACGTGAACAACGCGAACTTCGCCGACTCGGACCTCGCCTGCTCGCGGGCGGGCGACGTGGCCGGGCTGGTCGAGCCGAAGCTGCCGTGAACCCCGTGCGAGGAGGAAAGTCGTGACCGACACCCCGGCTGCGTCCCCGGCCCCCGAGCCGACGGCGCGGTACGAAGCGTTCAGCCACGCGGCGCTCGCCGCGCAGGCGGTCGACGGCAACGACCCGGCCGCGGCCGGCGAATCGGGTTCGCGGTGGGCCGGGCTGTCGCAACGGCTCGAGGATTCGATCGGCGGGCTGGTCGCGCTGTCCGCGGGCAGCGAGGAATCCTGGCAGGGCGACGCGGGCGACGCGATGCGGAAGGTGCTCGGCGCCGCGTCCGGCTGGCTCGCCGAAACCTCCGTGGTGTCGGCGAAGGTCGGGGAAGCCGTGCAGGGACAGGCCGAGGTCGCCGCCCGGGCGCGCGCGGACATGCCCGCCCCGGTGGACTTCGACCCGGCGGCGATGATCCGTTCCGCCGCGGCGAGCGGGGACCTGGTGCGGCTGGCCGGGCTGTCGTCCGCGATGGACGAGCGGCGCGCCGAGGCCGAGGCCGCCCGGCAGAAGGCGATCGACGTCCTGCGCACCCGGGACACCGCGTTGCGCGGGCTCTTGCCCGAAGGCGAGTTCCCCGCGGTCCCGCCGCTCGGCGCGGGGCCGGCTTGATCAGCCTGTCGGCGTCCGCGTTCGACATCGTCTGGGCCGACCTCGGCCTCGACGCCCCGCCCGCGCCGCTGGCGGTGCGCAGCGTGGGGGAGACCGACGCCGACCGCTCCGCGATCCGCGCGGAGGTCTACCGGAACCTCGGCGAACGCGGCCTCTTCGACGGCCGTCTCGACGCCGCACTGGAGAACAGCCTCCGCGTGCTGGCTTCCGCGGAACGGTATGTGGAGTGCGAAGCGCTCGCGGACATGACGGCCGACGAACCGTTTCGCGCGGTCGCCGCGCTCCGCGGCCGCGACGCGGTGCTCGCCGTGCAGCCGGCGCGGACGATCGGCGTGCGCGGCATCGGGGAAAGCGAGCTGGCCTCGGCGATCATCGACGTGCTGCCCGAGCTTTCGGCCGGCCCCGGGTACGGCGTCCGGCTGCCCGCGGCGGGGGAGCCGCCCGGCGGCTCGCAAGGCGAGGAGCTCCGGGCGATCCAAGCCCGGCCGGTGTACGCGGCGGGGCAGTTCACCGTCCACGCCCGCGACCGGGCGGGGAAACTGTCCCGGACCGGCGGGCTGACGTGGTTCGACACGGACGCCGGGGCCTATTCGGCGGTGTCCTCGCCCGGGCGCGGTGGGCAGGAGTGGGTGACGGTGTCCCCGGTGGACAGCGCGCGGCTGGCCGAGCGGGTCATGGAGCTGGTGCCGCGCTGACCCCCGTGGTCTGAAGTGGACGGTCGGTCGCGAGTGTTCGTGCCGGTTGGAACCGGCGTGAACACTCACGACACGGACCCGCGCAGGACTGGCCCGCAGCCCGCGCTGTCCAGCCAGGCCTCGTGAGTGGCGATGCCGGTTCTAACCGGTATCGCCACTCACGACTGCGGTCAGCAGGCCGCGCTTCACCGCCCGTGCGGCACAGCGGCCCCCGCTCGCTCCCGCCGCGGCTGCCTCAGTGCCCGTCGCACGGTCCCCCACCGGCCCCCACCACGGCATCCGGCCGAGTCGTCCGGCTCCCCGCAACCGCCCCACCAGGCCCCACCGCGGCTGCCTCGGCACCGTCGCGAGGGGCTCCCCACCAGCCCCCGCACGGCATCCGGCCGAGCCATCCGCCTTCCTCCTACGCCCCCCACCAGGCCCCACCGCGGCTCCCCACCCCGCTCCACCCGCGTCCCCACCCGTCCCCACCGGTTCCCCCACCAACCCCCACCAGGGGTCCCCACGCTGCCGAAACGCGGACGTTTCAGGCCTTCCGAGGTTGCGAGAGACCCCGGTGCGGGGGATCTTCGCCACGGTCCCCCCACCGCGCCCCCACCTGGACCCACCTCCGTGACCTGCGCAAACGCGCCACCCGACGGAGTGGCGCGGGCGCGGGACGCGTTGACTGTGGTGAAAAGTGGGGTACGGTGGTGGCCAGTGGGGCGGAAGGGAGCCCCCGAGCCGGAACCGGGCGGGGAGCCAACCGGATCCGGTAGGGAGGTGGAGGCCGGTGTTCCTCGGCACCCACACCCCGAAGCTGGACGACAAAGGGCGGCTCACGCTGCCCGCGAAGTTCCGCGAAGCCTTGGCAGGCGGGCTGATGGTCACCAAGGGGCAGGACCACTGTCTCTTCGTCTTCCCCCGTGCCGAGTTCGAGCAGATGGCCAGGAAGGTCGCCGAAGCCCCGTTCACGAACGAGGCGGTGCGGGCCTACCAGCGCTACCTGTTCGCCGGGACGGACGAGCAACGTCCGGACGGGCAAGGGCGCGTCGCCATCGCGCCGGAGCTGCGCCGGTACGCGGGGCTCAACAAGGAGTGCGTGGTGATCGGCGCGATCACCCGGCTCGAGATCTGGGACGCCCAGGCGTGGCAGGGCTACCTGGACGAACACGAGGACAGCTACGCACAGGCTCGGGAGGAAGTTCTGCCGGGCGTCTTCTAGGAGACGCCTTGAGCGCACCTGCGTCGTCGGGGGACGCGGGTACGCCGTTCGACGCGGATGCCGTGAGGCCTCTGTCCGCTCTTTGACCCTGGCGCACCTTCCCCGGTGCCAGGTCAGCAAGCGGGCGGGCAGGGACCTGACGGCATCCGCCGCATCTTCCCCGGAAACACTCGCGGCAGAAAGGGGGAAGACATGACGGACGCAGCCGAGCACGTTCCGGTGCTGCTGGACCGCATCGTCGAACTGTTCGCCCCCGCGCTGGACGGCCGCGACGCCGTGCTGGTCGACGCGACCGTCGGCCTCGGCGGCCATTCCGACGCGCTGCTGGCCGCGTTTCCCCGCCTCCGGCTGATCGGTCTCGACCGCGATCCGGCCGCGCTCGAGCGCTCCGCGGAGCGGCTCGCGCGGCACGGCGACCGCGTCGACCTGGTCCACACTGTCTACGACGGACTTCCCGAAGCGGTGTCCGGACTGGGACTGTCCCGAGTGGACGGAATCCTGTTCGACCTCGGCGTCTCGTCGATGCAGCTCGACCGCACCGAACGCGGATTCGCCTATTCCCAGGACGCGCCGCTGGACATGCGGATGGACCCGACCACCGGGTTCACCGCGGCCGACGTGCTCAACACCTACGCGCCGGGCGAGCTGATCCGGATCCTGCGCGACTACGGCGAGGAACGGTTCGCGCAGCGGATCGTCCGCGCCGTCGTGGCGGAGCGGGAGAAGGAACCGTTCACCCGCAGCGGCAGGCTGGTCGAACTGCTCTACTCCGCGGTGCCCGCGGCGAGCAGGCGCACCGGCGGCCATCCGGCGAAGCGCACGTTCCAGGCGCTGCGGATCGAGGTCAACGGCGAACTGGAAGTGCTGCGGCGGGCGATGCCCGCGGCGCTGGGCGCACTGGCGATGGACGGCCGGATCGTCGTCGAGTCCTATCAGTCCCTCGAGGACCGGCTGGTCAAGCAGGCGCTCGCGGAACTGGCGAAATCCCGGACGCCGGAAGGGCTTCCGGTCGAACTGCCCGGGCACGGGCCGGAATTGAAGCTCCTCACCCGGGGAGCGGAGAAAGCCGGCGAGAGCGAGATCGAGCACAACCCGCGGGCCGCCTCGGTGCGGCTGCGCGCAGCACAACGGATCGGAGAGCCGCGATGACCGCACCTACGAAGTCCCGCCGCTCGTCGTCGACCGCTGCGGAGCGGGCACCGCGGAACACCGTCACCGAGGCCGACGCTCCGGCTCGGCGGCGCACGACGGCGGCCGAGCGCGCGTACGCCCGGCGGGCGCAGCGGGCCGACCTGCTGCGGCAGCGCGCGCCGAAAAAGCCGGTCGCGGAACCGGAAAACGTCGAGACGAAGACCGTGCGCACGCGGTTCCAGCTGCGCTGGCCGCAATCGCGCGCGTCGTTCGTGCTCGTGATGATGGGGCTGCTGGCGGTCGGGGTCGCCGCGACGCTGTGGTTCACCACGCAGGCGATCGCCGATTCGTACCGGCTCGAAAAGCTGCGCACGGACAGCGCTTCGCTGATGGAGACGAAGGACCGGCTGGAGCGCGAGGTCGCGAAGGCCCAGTCCCCGGCGTCGCTCGCGCCCGCGGCCAAGCAACTGGGCATGGTGCCCGGCGGCGACCCGGCGCGCATCGTCGTCGGCAAGGACGGCAAGACGACCGTCGTCGGCGAACCGAAGAAGGCCGAGGCGCCGCAGGACGACGCGGCCGTGCCGCCGTCGACCCCCGTCGCGCCGCCCGCCGAGGGCGGCATCGAAGGCGATCTGCCGGGCACCACGCCTGGCCTCGCCGGGGGAGGGCAGTGATGGCGGCAGGCGGCAACAGCCGTTCCCGGGCGGCGGGCAGCGCGCGGCGGACCTACGCCGCGGGCACCCGCCGCGCGGTCGCGAAACGGGGCAACGGCGGACAGCGCAGCCGGTTTTCCGCGGTGCGCATCATGCTCGTCGTGCTGATGGTGGTGGCGGGCGCGAAACTGGTGCAGGTGCAGTGGTTCGAGGCTCCCGCGTTGTCCGCGGCGGCCGAACGGCAGCGCACCCTGACGATCGACATCCCGGCGCAGCGCGGGTCCATTGTGGACCGCAACGGGGCGAAACTGGCGTTCAGCGTGGAAACCCGCACGCTGTCGGTGAACCTGCGCGCGCTGCACAAGACGATGGACGAGTACGCGAAGAAGTACCCGGACAAGGGCCGCAACTTCGAAACCGAGGTGTCGGGCGCGGCGAAGCTGATCGCGCAGAAGCTACCGCATCTGACCACCGAGGCAGAACAGCTGGCGCTGCTGCACAAACAGCAGTCCTTCACCTACCTCGTCGACAATGTCGAGCCTTCGGTGGCCGACCAGATCGTCAAGAAGTACGCGTGGATCAGCGTGGAGAAGCGCGCCAAGCGCGAGTACCCCGGCGACACGCTCGCGTCCAACATCGTCGGCCTGGCGAACTGGCGGATGGACGACCCTGACGTGTCGAAGCACAACCTGCACGGCGTGATCGGGCTGGAGAAATCGCGCGACGCGGACCTGGCGGGCACGCCCGGCCGCGAGATCGTGAACACCCAGAACGGCAACGACAATCTCTACCTGCCGGGCACCGAGCACGTGCTCACCGCCGCCGTCCCCGGCTCCGATCTGGAGCTGACCATAGATTCCGACCTGCAGTTCGAACTGCAGCGCCAGCTGAGCGACTACGTCGCGAAGGCCGGGGCCAAGGGCGGCCAGGCGGTCATCATGGACGCGAAGACCTCCGAGGTGTACGCGCTGGCCGACGCGAGCACGTTCAACCCGAACGACCCGTCCACGATCAAGGACGACCTGCTCAACAACCGGCCGATCACCACGCCCTACGAACCCGGTTCGGTGAACAAGGTGGTCACCGCGACCGCGGCGATCGACGACAAGATCGCCACGCCCACCTCGACGCTCGAGGTGCCGGGTTCGATCAAGGTCGCCGACCGGACGGTGCACGACGCGTGGGTGCACGGCACGCAGACGTTCACCACCACCGGCGTGTTCGCGAAGTCCTCCAACGTCGGCACGCTGGAGCTGGCCCAGCAGGTCGGCCCGGACCGGTATCTGGCGCTGCTGAAGAAGTTCGGCATCGGGCAGAAGACCGGCATCGGCCTTCCCGGCGAGAGCTCCGGATACGTGCCGCCGCGCAAGGACTGGTCGGCGTCCACGTTCGGGAACTTGCCGATCGGGCAGGGTCTTTCGATGACCGTGGTGCAGATGGCCGGGATGTACCAGGCGATCGCGAACGACGGCCTGCGCGTCGAGCCGCGGATCGTGAAGGCGAAGAAGAACCCGGACGGCACTGTCACGCCGGAAGCGCCGCCGAAGACCGAGCGCGTGGTGAGCCCGGAGACCGCGAAAACGGTGCGGGACATGCTGCGCGCGGTGGTGCAGAACGCCAAGAGCCCGAACGCGGGCACCGCGCCGTCGGCCGGGCTGGAGGGTTACCAGATCTCCGGCAAGACCGGCACCGGCCAGCAGATCGACCCGCGCACCAAGGCCTACAGCTCGAGCCTGGCGAACATCACCTTCGCCGGCATCCTGCCCGCCGACCACCCGCGGTTCGTCGTCGGCATCCGCCTCGACGCGCCGGACAGCACGCCCGCCGGGCATTCCGCGGGCCCGCTGTTCCACTCGATCGCGTCGTACCTGTCGCAGCGGTACCAGATTCCGCTGTCGGACGGGCCGTCGCCGGTGGTGCCGCTCGTCGTCGGCTGACCGCCGCGCCTCGCTGCGCAATGTCCGTGAAGGGCCCCTTGAGGGAATCAGATTCCCTCAAGGGGCCCTTCACGTACTTCTGCGGGAGAAGAGCCGCGCGAGGCTGGGGCGGACAAGACCCCGTCGAGGTTTTCTCAGTAGCTGTGGCGTGCAGCTGTGGTGTGCGGCCTCTCTGCGGCAACGCCCGGCTCCGCCTCCGCCGACGTGCGTGTGGGTTCCCCTCATCGACTCTGCTTCCCGCAGGGTTCCCCTCACGTACGGTGCTCACCGGCCGGACCGGCGGGCATCGGCCGGGGATGGCTTCACCCGCGCCTCGCCAGGCACCCGCGAGGCTTACCGCCCTGCGTCCGGCCCGCCGCAAGGTGCCACTGAGGAAACCCCCAATGTGGCATTGGGTGCATGTGACGCACCGGACGCCGCATTGGGTGCGTGGGACGCACCCAATGCCACCTCGCGGCGGGGCCGGGCATTGTCCACACGGGCCGGTGCAGTGCCAGGGAAAGGGTTGCGCCGCAACGATCTTGACTGCTCCGCTTACCACACGCGCGGCGGCGGCGCGCGTTCGCCGTACCGCGTTGGGTCACCCGGATCCGGCCTCGGTAACCTCTCCGGCGTGTCCGTGTCCTCGTCCCAGCCCCGAAGCGGGCCCGCTGCCGCGTCGCTGCCGGACAGCCCGGCCAAGGCAGCCGCAGCCCCGCCCCGCCCGGCCCGGATCGACCCGGTCCCGCTGGCCACTCTGCTCGCCCGTGCGGGAGCCCGGCTCATCGCCGACCGTCCCGAGGCCGCCGACCTCACCGTCACCGGCACCACGCTGCGTGCGCAGCACGTGCTCCCCGGTGACCTGTTCGCCGGCCTGCCCGGAGCCCGCGCGCACGGAGCCGACTTCAGCGACCAGGCCCTCGCCGCCGGAGCCGCGGCCGTCCTGACCGACCCGAGCGGAGCCGACCGGCCCGCGCTGCGCGACGCGCCGGTGCCGGTCCTCGTGCACCCGGACCCGCGCGCCGCGCTCGGCGAGATCGCCGCGTGGATCTACGGCGAGCCGTCGCTGAGCCTGTCCGTCCTCGGCGTCACCGGCACGTCCGGCAAGACCACCACCTCCTACCTGGTCGACTCGGGCCTGCGCGCCGCCGGGCGGACCACCGGCCTGATCGGCACGGTGGAGACCCGGATCGCCGGCGAGCGCCTCGCCAGCGGGTTCACCACGCCGGAGGCCCCGGACCTGCAGGCGCTGCTCGCGGTGATGCTGGAGCGCGGCGTCACGCACGTGCCGATGGAGGTGTCCAGCCACGCGCTGGCGCTCGGCCGGGTCAACGGCACCCGGTTCGCGGTGGGCGCGTTCACCAACCTGTCGCAGGACCACCTCGATTTCCACAAGGACATGGAGGAGTACTTCGCCGCCAAGTCCCTGCTGTTCGACGGCCGCTCGACCACCGAGGTCGTCGTGGTCGACAGCGCGTGGGGGCAGGCGCTGCTCACGCCGCAGACGGTGACCGTCTCGATCGAGGCCGGCGCCGACGCGCTGTGGCGGGCCGCCGACATCGAGGCGACCCCGGCGGGGGAGCAGACCTTCACCCTGCTCGGGCCGGACGGGCTCAGCCGCGCGGCGAAGATCCCGCTGCCGGGCACGTTCAACGTCGCCAACGCGGTCCTCGCGGCGGCGATCCTGGACAGCGCGGGCATCGACGCCGACGACATCGTCGCCGGGCTCGCCGCGGTGGAGGTGCCCGGCCGGATGGAGCGGGTGTACCTCGGCCAGGAGTTCACCGCGGTGGTCGACTACGCGCACAAACCGGCCGCGGTGGCGCAGGGCCTCGACGCGCTGCGCGCCCGCACCGACGGCCGGATCATCACCGTGCTCGGCTGCGGCGGCGACCGCGACACCGCGAAGCGCCCGATGATGGGCGAGGCCGCGGTGCGCCGCAGCGATCTGCTGATCGTCACCGACGACAATCCGCGTTCGGAGGACCCGGCCGCGATCCGCGCCGCGATGATGGCCGGGGCCCGCGCGGTCGGGCCCGCCGCGGGCGGCGAGGTCGTGGAGATCGGCGACCGGCGCGAGGCGATCGCGTCCGCGGTGTCGCTCGCCCGGCCGGGGGACATCGTGCTGATCGCAGGCAAGGGCCACGAGACCGGCCAGGAGGTCCAGGGTGTGGTGCACCCGTTCTCCGACCGGGACGAACTGGAGGCCGCCATCCGCAAGCGTCTCGAGGTGACCGCGTGATCGAGCTGAGCCTGGCCGAGATCGCCGACGTCGTCGGTGGCCGGCTGCACCGCACCGACGGATCCGCTGTCGTGACCGGCAGCGTCGAATTCGACACCCGCGAGCTCGGCCCCGGCGGGCTGTTCCTCGCGCTGCCCGGCGAACGCGTCGACGGGCACGATTTCGCAGCGAAGGCGGTCGAGGCGGGCGCGGCCGGCGTGCTGGCCGCGCGGGAGGTCGACGCCCCGGCGATCGTCGTGCCGCCGCTGCCGCCGGGGCAGGGCAACGCCGGGTCGGTCGCGCTGACCGGCGACACCGACGGTTCCGGAGCCGCCGTGCTGGCCGCGCTGGCCAAGCTGGCCCGGCACGTCGTCGACCGGCTGGCGGCGGGCGGGCTGACCGTCATCGGCGTCACCGGCTCGTCCGGCAAGACCTCGACCAAGGACGTCATCGCGCAGCTGATCGAGCCGATGGGCCCGACGGTCGCGCCGCCCGGGTCGTTCAACAGCGAGCTGGGCCATCCGTGGACCGCGCTGCGCGCCGACGCGTCGACGAAGTTCCTCGTGCTGGAGATGTCCGCGCGCGGGGTCGGGCACATCGCCGCGGCCGCCGAGACGACGCCGCCGCGGATCGGCGCGGTGCTCAACGTCGGCAGCGCGCACGTCGGCGAGTTCGGCTCGCGCGAGGGCATCGCGAAGGCGAAGGGCGAGCTGGTCGAGGCGCTTCCCGGCGAAGAACACGGCGGGCTGGCGGTGCTCAACTTCGACGACCCGCTGGTCGCCGCCATGGCGAGCCGCACGAAGGCCCGCGTCGTGGGCGTGGGGGAGTCGGCCGGGGCGCAGGTCCGGGCCGCGGACATCGCGGTCGACGACGAGGCCCGCCCGTCCTTCCGGCTGATCACGCCCGAGGGCGAGGCCCAGGTGACGCTGCCGCTGCACGGCGAGCACCACGTCGGCAACGCGCTGTCGGCCGCCGCCATCGCCCGCGAGCTCGGCGCGACCGTCGAGGAGATCGCGCAGCGGCTGTCTTCGCTGCAGCGGCGCTCGGAGCGGCGGATGGAGGTCACCACCCGCGCGGACGGCGTCACGATCCTCAACGACTCGTACAACGCCAACCCGGAATCGGTCCGGGCCGGGCTGAAGGCGCTGGCGTCGATGAGCCGCTCCGGCCGTCGCGCGTGGGCGGTGCTCGGCGTGATGGGCGAGCTGGGCGAGGACTCGGTGACCGCGCACGACTCGATCGGCCGCCTCGTCGTGCGGCTCAACATCGAGAAGCTCGTCGTGGTCGGCCAGGACGCGGCCGCCATGCACCAGGGCGCGTTCCAGGAGGGTTCCTGGGGCGAGGAGTCGGTGCTGGTACCCGATGTCGAGGCCGCGGTCGCCGTGCTGCATGATCAGCTCCGTCCCGGGGACGTGGTGCTGGTCAAGGCGTCCAAGGCCGCCGGTCTCTGGCGGGTGGCCGAAGCGCTGCTGGCCGACCCCGGGAACTCCCCCTCCTCGAACTCCGAACGCTCGAACGGTGGTCACGCGTGATCAACATCATGATCGCGGCCGCGGCGGGTCTGCTGGTCTCGATCCTGCTCACGCCCTACCTCATCCGGGTCTTCTCGCGGCAGGGCTTCGGCCAGGAGATCCGCGAGGAAGGCCCGCAGGGGCACAAGTCGAAGCGCGGCACGCCGACCATGGGCGGCGTCGCGATCATCATCGCGATGGTCGTCGGCTACTTCGTCGCGCACCTGATCACCTGGATCGGCAACTCGCGCTCGGCCGCGCCCTCGGCGTCCGGCCTGCTCGTGCTGATGCTCGCGGTCGGGCTCGGCGTGGTCGGCTTCCTCGACGACTTCATCAAGATCCGCAAGCAGCGCAACCTCGGGCTGAACAAGACCGCGAAGCTGGTCGGCCAGCTCGTGGTCACGATCCTGTTCGCGGTGCTGTCGCTGCAGTTCAAGGACGCGCAGGGGCTGACCCCGGCGTCGCAGAGCCTGTCCTACGTCCGCGACCTGGCGCTGATCACGTTCCCGTCGGTCGTGTTCGTGATCTTCTGCTACATCGTCATCTCCGGCTGGTCGAACGCGGTGAACTTCACCGACGGCCTGGACGGCCTGGCGGGCGGCGCGGCGGCGATGGTGCTCGCGACGTACGTGGTCATCTCGTTCTGGCAGGCCCGGCTTTCCTGCTCGACCCAGCCGCTCCCGGCCTGCTACGACGTGCGCGACCCGCTCGACCTCGCGGTCGTCGCGGCCGCGGCCACCGGGGCCTGCATCGGGTTCCTGTGGTGGAACGCGGCTCCGGCGAAGATCTTCATGGGCGACACCGGGTCGCTCGCCCTCGGCGGCCTGGTCGCCGGGCTGTCCATGACCACCCGCACCGAACTGCTCGCCATCGTCATCGGCGGCCTGTTCATGGTCGAGATGATCTCGGTGGTCACCCAGATCGCGGTCTTCCGCACGACGCGGCGGCGGCTGTTCCGGATGGCGCCCTTCCACCACCACTTCGAGCTCGCCGGGTGGGCGGAAACCACGGTGATCATCCGGTTCTGGCTGCTCTCGGCGATCTGCTGCATGTTCGGGCTCGGGCTGTTCTACAGCGAGCAGCTCAACTTCGGAGGCTGAGCCTTGCAGCTTGACGGCAAACACGTTCTCGTCGCGGGCGCGGGCGTCACCGGGAAGTCGGTCGTTCCCGTGCTCCGCGAGCTGGGCGCGCGGGTCACGGTCACCGACGGCAACGCCGACCGGCTCGCCGAGCTGAAGGACCTGGACGCCGAGCTGGCGCCGGGCCTGACCGAACCGCCTGCGGACACCGCGCTCGTGGTGACCAGCCCCGGCTGGCGGCCGACGTCTCCGCTGCTGGTCGCGGCGGCCGAGGCGGGCGTCGAGGTGATCGGCGACGTCGAGCTGGCCTGGCGGATCGGGCAGCTGCGCGAGCATCCGCCCGCGTGGCTGGTCATCACCGGGACGAACGGCAAGACGACCACGGTCGGGATGCTGGAGTCGATCCTGCGCGCGGCCGGCGCGGACGCGGTGGCCTGCGGCAATGTCGGCTACCCGGTGCTGGACGCGGTCCGCGGCGGGCACCAGGTGCTGGCCGTCGAGCTGTCGAGCTTCCAGCTGCACTGGTCGTCCACGATCGCGCCGGACGCGTCGGTGGTGCTGAACCTCGCCGAGGACCACCTCGACTGGCACGGTTCGATGGAGGAGTACGCCGCCGCGAAGGGCCGCGTGCACGAGCGTTCGCGCGCCGTCGTGCACAACGTCGACGACCCGTGGTCCGTGCGGATCGCCGAGGCCCACGCGCCCGATGGCGCCCGGCGGATCGGCTTCGTGCTCGACACCCCGCGCGCCGGGGAACTGGGCCTGGTCGAAGACCTGCTGGTGGACCGCGCTTTCGGGGCGGACCCGGAGACGAGCGCGGACGAACTGGCCGAGATCGCCGACGTCCGCCCGGCCGGCCCGCACAACCTCGCGAACGCACTCGCCGCGGCCGCGCTGGCCCGCGCGCACGGCGTGTCGCCCGCGGCGGTGCGAAAAGGGCTGCGCGCATACGAACCCGCGCCGCACCGCGCGGTCGAGGTCGCCGAGATCGGCGGAATCCGCTACGTCAACGACTCGAAGGCCACCAACCCGCACGCCGCGCTCGGCTCGCTGCTCGCGCACGAAAGCGTGGTCTGGATCGCGGGCGGGCAGCTCAAGGGCGCGTCGGTGGACGATCTGGTCGCCGCGGTCGGCGGCCGGCTGCGCGCGGCCGTCCTGCTGGGCGTCGATTCCCCGGTGATCGAAACCGCTCTCGCGCGACACGCGCCGGATGTCCCGTGCAACCGCCTCCTTCCGGGTGACGATGAGCCCATGACTGCGGCGGTGAATGCGGCCAGCGCCCTGGCTCGTCCTGGTGACGTGGTGCTTCTCGCGCCCGCCGCCGCCTCGCTGGACATGTTCGGCGGCTACGGAGCGCGCGGCGACGCGTTCGAAGCCGCGGTGCGTGCGCTGGCCGACGGCGCGGCGGGGGCGGCGGATGACAGTCGTTGACGGAGACAAGCCCCGGCCGCGGCGCGTCCGCAAGGAAAGCCCGTTCGTCGCGCTCCGCACCGCGCTGACCGCCTGGCTGTCCCGGCCGCTGGCGTCGTTCCACCTGGTCCTCGCGCTGACCGGCATCCTCACCGTGATCGGCGCGGTGATGGTGCTGTCCGCGTCGTCGGTGGCCTCCTACAACCCGAAGACCGGCAGCGGCGTGTACGCGCTGTTCTTCCGGCACCTGATGTTCGTCGCGCTCGGCGGGATCGTGTTCTGGGTCGGCCTGCGGGTGCGGCTCGAGCGGATCCGCCGGATGTCGGCGACGATGACGGTGATCTGCCTCGGCCTGCTGATGCTGGTGCTGACGCCGCTCGGGTCGACGGTGAACGGTTCGCAGGGCTGGTTCAAGCTCGGCGTGTTCACCTTCCAGCCGGTCGAGGCGGCGAAGGTGGCGCTGGCCTTCTGGGGCGCGCACATCCTGGTGATCAAGTACAACGTGCTGCACCAGTGGCGGCATCTGCTGGTCCCGGTGGTGCCGGTGGCGCTGCTGATGTTCGCGCTGGTGATGCTGCAGCCCGACCTCGGCGGCACGATCACGCTCGCGGTGGTGCTGCTCGGCCTGCTGTGGTTCGCCGGCGCGCCGAAACGGCTCTTCGGAGTGATCCTGGCGGGCGGCCTGAGCGGCGTGCTGGTGCTGGCGATCATCGCGCCCTACCGGCTCGCGCGGGTGATGTCGTTCCTGTCGCCGGACGCGGACACCTCGGCCGAGGGGTTCCAGGCGAACCAGGCCAAGCTGGCCCTCGCCGACGGCGGCCTGTTCGGCAAGGGGCTCGGGCAGGGCGCGTCGAACTGGGGCTATCTGCCGAACGTGCAGAACGACTTCATCTTCGCCCTGATCGGCGAGGAACTCGGCTTCGTAGGCTGCGCGGTCGTGCTGGCGCTGTTCGCCGGCGTGGCCGTGGTCGGCCTGCGCATCGCCACCCGCAACATCGACCCGTGGATCAGGATCGTCGCGGGAACGCTGACGGTGTTCCTCGTCGCGCAGGCGGCCATCAACATCGGCTACGTGGTGGGGCTGCTGCCGGTCACCGGCGTCACGCTGCCGCTGATCTCCTACGGCGGCACCTCGCTCGTGATCACCATGCTCATCATGGGCGTGCTGGCCAACGCCGCGCGGCACGAACCCGAGGCGGTGGCCGCGCTGCGCTCGCACGGGCCGGGTAAATTCGGACGCCTGCTGCGGCTGCCCGCGCCCGATCCGTACCGCCCGCCGTCCTCCCGCAAGGGAACGCGCGCCGCGGGGACCGGGACGAAGGCGGCCCGGCCGGCGCCGCGTGCGGCCCGGCCCGCACCGGCACAGGAACGCCGCCGGTCGGCGCGGCGGACTACAGCGAACCGCGGTGCCCGGAGCACCGCGAACCGGAGAGGTCATTGGTGAGCAAGCCCGTCAAGGGAACCGAGCGGTCGGCAGCGGGCCGGGCGCCGGTCGTCGTGGTCGCAGGCGGGGGCACCGCCGGGCACATCGAGCCCGCGCTCGCGCTGGCGGACGCCGTGAAGCGGCTGCGCCCGGACGCCGAGGTCGTCGCGCTCGGCACGGAACGCGGCCTGGAGAACAAGCTCGTGCCCGCGCGCGGGTACCCGCTGGAGCTGATCCCGCCGGTGCCGATGCCGCGCAAGCCGACGCCGGAGCTGCTCCGGCTGCCGCTGAAGGTGCGCGATTCGGTCCGCCGCACCCGCGAGGTGCTCGACCGGGTGCACGCGGACGTCGTGGTCGGCTTCGGCGGCTACGTCGCGCTTCCGGCGTACCTCGCCGCGCGCGGCCGCACGCCGATCGTGGTGCACGAGGCGAACAAGTCGGCCGGGCTGGCCAACAAGGTCGGCGCCCGGTTCGCGTCGCGCGTCGCGGTCGCGGTGCCGGGCACGCCGCTGCCGAAGGCCGAGGTGGTCGGCATTCCGCTGCGCCGCTCGATCACGTCGCTGGACCGGGCCGCGCTGCGCGCCGAGGCCCGCGAGTTCTTCGAGCTGGACCCGGACGCGCCGACGCTGCTGGTGTTCGGCGGTTCGCAGGGCGCGGCGTCGATCAACTCGGCGGTTTCCGGCGCGGCGAAGGACTTCGCCGAGGCGGGCGTGGGCGTGCTGCACGCCCACGGGCCGAAGAATTCCCTTGTGGTGCAAGAGTTCCCCGGTCGTCCGCCGTACGTGCCGGTGCCGTACCTGGAGCGGATGGACCTGGCCTACGCCGCGGCGGACGCGGTGGTGTGCCGGTCCGGCGCGATGACCGCGGCCGAGGTGTCCGCGGTCGGGCTGCCCGCGGTGTTCGTGCCGCTGCCGCACGGCAACGGCGAGCAGGCGGTCAACGCCCAGCCCGCGGTCGACGCGGGCGCGGCGCTGATGGTCGCCGACGGCGACCTCACCGCGGAGAAGGTCGCCGAACTGGTGATCCCGCTGGTCACCGACGCCGACCGGGTCGCCGCGATGAGCGCGGCCGCGGTCGGGCTCGGCCACCGCGAGGCCGACGAGACCCTCGCCCGCATCGTTTTGGAGGCCGCCGGTGCCTGACACGCCCGAACTGCCCGCGCAGCTGCGCCGGGCGCACCTGATCGGGATCGGCGGGGCCGGGATGTCCGGCATCGCGCGTATCCTGCTCGCCCGCGGCGCGGCCGTGTCCGGGTCGGACGCCAAGGAATCGCGTGCGCTGCTTTCGCTGCGCGCGCAGGGCGCGACGCTGTTCGTCGGCCAGACCGCGGACAACCTCGCCGAACTGGCCGAACCGCCGTCGGCCGTCGTGGTGTCGACCGCGATCAAGGAGACGAATCCGGAGCTCGCGGCGGCCCGCGAACGCGGCATCCCGGTGCTGCACCGCGCGCAGGCGCTGGCCGGGCTGATGGCCGGGCACCGCGTCGCGTGCATCGCGGGAACGCACGGCAAGACGTCGACCACGTCGATGCTCACCGTGGCGCTGCAGAACTGCCGGATGGACCCGTCGTTCGCGATCGGCGGCGACCTCAACGAGTCCGGGGCCAACGCGCACCACGGCGAGGGCGGCGTGTTCGTCGCGGAAGCCGACGAGAGCGACGGCTCCTTCCTCACCTACACGCCGTCGGTCGCGGTGGTGACGAACGTCGAGCCTGATCACCTCGACCACCACGGCACCGCCGAGGCGTACGTGAAGGTGTTCAGCGACTTCGTCGGCCAGATCGAGCCGGGCGGGCTGCTGATCGTGTGCGCGGACGACGAGGGCGCGGCCCGGCTGGGCGACGAGGCCGTCGCGGCCGGCGTGCGAGTGCGTCGCTACGGCCGTGCGGCTTCCGGCGAAGGCGACGTGCGCGTGGTCGGCTACACGCCCGCGCCGGACGGCGGCGTCGTGCGGATCGCGCTGGACGGCGAAGAACACGACCTGCGGGTCGCGGTGCCGGGCGAGCACATGGCGCTCAACGCGGTCGCCGCGCTGCTCGCCGGGCTCGAACTCGGCGCGCCGCTGGACGGCATGGCCGCCGGACTCGCCGCGTTCGGCGGGGTGCGCCGCCGGTTCGAGTTCAAGGGCCGTGCGGGCGACGTCCGGGTGTACGACGACTACGCGCACCATCCGACCGAGGTGGCCGCGCAGCTGCGCGCGGTGCGCACGGCGGCGGGCAGCGGACGGGTCGTCGTGGTGTTCCAGCCGCACCTGTACTCGCGCACGCAGACTTTCGCCGCTGAGTTCGCCGAAGCGTTGTCGCTGGCCGACGAGGTCGTGGTGCTCGACGTGTTCGGCGCGCGCGAGGAGCCGGTGCCGGGCGTGACCGGCGCGCTGATCGCCGACCGGGTGACCGCTGCCGTGCACTACCAGCCCGCCTTCGACGTGGCCGCCGGCCTGGTCGCGGATCTCGTCCGGCCGGGCGACCTCGCGATCACCATGGGCGCGGGCGACGTGACGCAGCTCGGCCCGGAGATCCTGGCCGAACTGGACCGGAGGGCCGCGGGGGCATGACCGGGACCCGGCAGCGCCGTCGCTCGCCCGCGCCTCGTGCGGGCGAGGAGCAGCGTGCTGCCCTGGCCCGGGAACGACGCGGGCGGCGGACCGAGGAGGAACGCCAGCGCACCCGCGCCCGCACCTCCGCGCGGTCGGGCCGCTCGACGCGGGCTGCCGCGCGGAAGTCCCGGCCCACGCGCGGCAAGGAGATCCGCCGTCGCTGGGTGGCGCTGCTGACCGTGGTCACCCTGGTTGCGCTCGGGTACCTGCTGTTCTTCAGCTCGCTGCTCGCGGTGAAGACGATCGAGGTGCAGGGCGCCAAAACCGTGTCGGCGGACCAGATCCGCGCGACCGCCGCGGTGCCGCCGGGGCAGCCGATGCTGCGCGCGGACGTCGACGGGATCCGCGACCGGGTGGCCCAGATGCCGGGCATCGCGACCGTCGACGTGTCCCGGTCGTGGCCGACGACGCTGGAGATCGCGGTGACCGAACGGACCGCGATCGCGTTCTTCGACAGCGGTCCCGGCGGCGACGGGGTGCATCTCGTGGACGGCGGCGGGGTCGTGTTCAAGACGGTGAAGACGCGGCCGGTCGGGTTGCCCGAGCTGAAGCTGCCGAAGGTGTCGGTGGACGATCCGGTCACCCGCGCGGTCACTGCTGTGCTCGGGGTGCTGCCGGAGCAACTGCTGAAGCAGACGAAGACGGTCACTGCGCAGACCCCGGCGAGCGTGGAGTTCACGCTGTCCACCGGCAAGACCGTGCGGTGGGGGAACGCGGAGAACACCGATCGCAAGGCGAAGGTGCTGGCTGCGTTGCTGACGCAGCAGGGGAAGATCTACGACGTTTCCGCGCCGGAGCTGCCGACTATCACGTCTTAGGCCCGGTGCCGGCCGGGTGTCCCGGGTTTCGTGGCGCGGAGTTCTCGTATGGCGTACGCTCGTTGTGTTCGTACGTCATACGAGAAGGTGGGGGCATGACGGTTCTGGTGACGGGTGCGACCGGCAACGTCGGACGGCTGGTGGTTGACGAGCTGGTGGCGCGCGGGGTGCCGGTGCGGGCGTTGACAGTGGATCCCGAGCGGGCGGCGCTGCCGGACGGGGTTGAGGTGGTGGTCGGGTCGCTGGCCAAGCCTTCTGCGTTGCCTGCGGCGCTGGAGGGCGTCGAGGCGGTTTATTTGGCGCCTTATGCGCGGACTGTTTCGCGGTTTTGCGAGCTGGCCGCGGGGGCTGGGATTCGGCGGGTGGTCGCGTTGTCCGGGTCCAGCGTGGGGGATGCGCATCCGATGTCCAGCGGGCATGGGTTCGCTGCGGTCGAGGCCGCTGTCCGCGGTGCGGGATTCGAGTGGACGTTTTTGCGGCCTGGGGCGTTTATGATGAATTCCTTGGGGTGGGCGTCTTGTATCCGGGAGAAGGGGGAGGTTCGGTCGGTTTATCCTGGGGCTGCTCAGACGCCTATTGATTTGGGGGACATTGCCGCGGTGGCCGCTCATGTGCTCAGCACTGAGGGACATGTGGGGCGGGTTTACGAGCTGAGCGGGCCGGAGGGAATTTCTCTGGAGAAGATGGCGGCGGCTATTGGGGATGCGTTGGGGAAAGCGTTGCCGTTTGTGGAGCTGACTCCGGAGGAGCAGGTTGCCGAGTGGGTCGGGGCTGGGTATCCGGAGGGGGTTGCTTCTTGGTTGCTGGAGAATTTCGAGGTTACTGATCGGGAGCCGCAGGTGCCTACCGGGGTGGTGGAGGAATTGCTCGGGCGGCCGGGGGTTTCGTTCGCGGAGTGGGCCAAGGTTAATGTTGCGGCCTTTTCCTGAGTGAAGTAGGTCGGCTCGTCGCCTGGCGGCGACATTGCGGTCGGGTGGTGAGACGGGCCCTCCGATTTTTCAGTGTGACTACGGCGCGGGGGTGCTTGTCAAGGCGGGAAAGATGCCTTGACAAGCACCCCCGCGCCGTGTTTTTGGCTTCGTATCGGGGGCGGCGAGGTGTGGCTGCCTTGGTGGGTTGGGTGCACCGGCTGCGGTTTGTGTGTGTTTAGTCCGCGTTTTCGATGAGGGTAAGGTCTCGCGTGCAGAAACCGTGGTGTTCGAAGGTTTCGTTGAGGACTGTGCCCAGGCATTGGCGTACTGTGCGGCCTCGTGCGTAGGGCGGCCAAACGTCGTCGTCGGGGACTGGGGCTTGTGCGGCTAGTTGGTCCGGGGCGACCGTGTTGAGCCAGGCCGCTAGTTCGGCGGCTTGGGCGTTGCGCACGTTCACGATTTCGTCCAGGGACGGGTTCAGCGAGAGGTCCAGTCCGTGTGCTTCGCGGTAGGGCTCGACGGTGGGGCCGATGCCCATGGGGGTGAAGTGCGCTGTCGAGCCCAGGCAGCAGCGGCGGAACCAGGAGTCGTGGACGAAGACCAGGTGGCGCAGTGTTTGCGCGGCCGACCATTCGTCGTTCGCGGAGCGGTGTTCGATGCCGGGAGTGCGGCGGATTCGCTCGATCGTCGCGGTCCAGTCCGCGTGGAGCCGGCGGGCCGCCTCGCGCAGGTCGGCGAGGTCATCGGAACGGATCAGGACGCGCACGGGGTGGCGGCGGTCCAGTTCGGCCTCTACGTACTGGCTGACTTCGACGCCGTTCACCACGAGGTTGGAGACGAGCCCGTCGATCACTGCGTCCTGCATGACCACGCCGATCAGGCGCGCTCCGGTCAGATCGCACTCGCGGAATTCCGCGTCGTGCAGGTCCTCGTCGACATGTCTTTGCATGATCCGCACAGTAGGCCCGAGCACCGACAAAACCGCGCCGTCCCGGTCGATCGCGGGTCGTGAGGGGAACCCCGAGGAGTCAGAGTCCCCGAGGGTTCCCCGCACGGAACGCGGGGGTCAGGCGAGTGCGGCGTCCAGGGTGATGGTGGTGCCGGAGAGGGCCTTGGAGACCGGGCAGGTTCGTTCGGCGGTCTTGGCCAGCTCGGCGAACTGGTCCGCGGTGACGCCGTCCAGTTTCGCGCGCAGGGTGATGGCGATGCCGCTGATTTCGAAGCCGCCGCCGTCGGCCGGGCCGAGGGTCACCTCGGCGGAGACGTCGATGTACTCGGCTTCCAGTTTCTGGGACTCCAGCACGCCGGACAGGTTCATCGCCAGGCAGCTCGAGTGGGCGGCGGCGATGAGCTCCTCGGGGCTGGTCCGCCCGTCCGGATCGCCCGCCCGGGTCGGGAAGGACACCTCGTAGGTGCCCAGGTTCGACGAGTCGAGGGTGACCTCGCCCTTGCCTTTCTGCAGTCCGCCGGTCCAGTGGGTGGTCGCGTCGCGGCTGGGCATCGCTGTCTCCTTGTGGCGGTCGAGGGATAGGTACCCCATGAAGGTAGTGTGCAATTACATTGCGTGCAAGCTAAATCCCTGAAAAGAGTGGCCGGGTGCGGCAGACTACTAGGCGTGACCGATGCTCCTGAACGTCCCGATCCGCCGATGGCGGGGGACGAGCGCACCCAGCTCGCCGGCTTCCTCGACTTCCTGCGCGCCAGCGTCGTGTGGAAATGCTCCGGGCTCACCGACGAGCAGGCCCGCCAGACGCACGTGCCCAGCGAGTTGACCACGATCGCCGGGCTGCTGTGCCATCTCACGCTCGTGGAGAACTACTGGTTCCGCGTCGTGCTCGACGGGCAGCCGGACGAGTGGGCGGATCGGCTCGAGATCGATCGGGACGCCGAGTTCCGGCTCGCGCTGGAGTTGCCGATGACGCAGTTGATCGCCGACTACGAGGCCGAGACCGAGAAGTGCCGTGCGGTCGTCGCGGCGAGGGGGTTCGACGACACAGTGCTGTTCAAGGGGGACAAACCGCTCACGGTGCGGTGGGTCGTCACGCACATGATCGAGGAGACCGCGCGCCATCTCGGGCATCTTGACCTGCTGCGCGAGCTGACCGACGGTCTCACCGGGGAGTGAGCCTCGATCGCGCGCAGCTGGTCGACGACCTCGAACTGCTGCGCGCGACCGTGGCGTGGAAATGCTCCGAACTCACCGACGAGCAGGCCCATTGGCCCGGCGAGCTGATGACCGCTGCCGGGATTGTGTGGCATCTCGCGCTGGTGGAGAACACGCTGCACGACGTCGTCGTCACCGGGCAGCCGCAGCGGTGGGCCGAGCGGCTGGAAGCGGGCCGGGACGCCGCGTTCGAGGTGGGCCTCGACCTGCCGATCGAGGAGGTGCGCAACGCTTACCGGGACAACGTCGAGATGTGTCGCGAGGCCCTGGCGGAGCGGTCGTTGGACGATCCGGTGGGGTTCGCGGACGATCGGCTGGTGACGGTGGGGGCGGTCGTTGAGTACCTGGTGAAGGAGACCTCGCGGCATCTCGAGTTGGTGCGGGAGCTCATCGGGGAGTGAGCTTTTTCGGGGGCAGCGGGAGGAAACCGCTGGTGCGGGCGATGTAGTCGGCGTAGCCCGGGCGAGTTTGCCGCATGCCTTTCTCCAGCATGGGCTTGCCGGTGCCGCGGGCGAGGGTGAAGGTCATCGCGACCGGGGACAGGATCGTCGCCGCGCCGGGCCACGTCGAGCACGCCAGCAGGTAGAGGCCCCACCAGACGCAGGCGTCGCCGAAGTAGTTCGGGTGGCGGGTGTAGCGCCAGAGGCCGGTGTCGAGGACTCGGCCCCGGTTGGCCGGGTTCGCGCGGAAGCGGCGGAGCTGCTCGTCGCCGACGGTTTCGAAGACGAAGCCGACCAGCCACCCCGCCACGCCGAGCCAGGCGGTGACGCCGAAACCCGTGCCGGACATGGCGAATTGCACCGGCAGCGAGACGAACCACAGGACCACGGCCTGCATCAGGTAGGTCCGCACGAAGATCCGGGCGCCGGGGTTCGGGCCGGCGCGTTCGGCGATCTGCTGGTAGCGCGGGTCTTCCGGCTTGCCGCGGTTGCGCAGGTGCAGGTGGACGGCCAGGCGCACGCCCCAGACGACGGTGAGCGCGGCAGTCGTCAGGCGCAGGGCGAGCGGGCCCGAGCCGAAGGGGAACGAGACCACGGCGACGAGGGCGAAACCTAAGCCCCAGAAGGTGTCGATGGTGTCGTAGCGGCGCCGCAGACGAGCGATGCCGAAGGTCAGGGTCACCGCGACCAGGGTGACTCCGGCGGTGAGGCCGAGCAGCGCGATCATGCCCACTCCCTCGTCCACGGCATCGCGGTGCGGCCGGTCGCGTCCGGGCGCACCGCGAGGATCTGGTCGACGCCCATGCGGTTCTCCTCGAAGGCGAGTGCGCCGCCGGCCAGATAAAGCCGCCAGACGCGGGCGCCTGCCTCGCCGATCAGCGCGACGGCCTCGTCCCAGTGCCGCTCCAGGGTGTCGGCCCAGGCTCGGACCGTCGGGACGTAGTGCTCGCGCAACGCGTGCACGTCGCGGATTTCGAAGCCCGCGGTTTCGAGGTGGCCGAGGGTGCGGCTGAGCGGGCGCATGGTCATGTCGGGGGCGATGTAGCGCTCGATGAACGCGCCGCCGCCGGGTGCGACCGCTCCGCGCGACATCTGCTGCAGCAGCAGGCGTCCGGTGGGCTTGAGCATCCGGCAGAGCGTGCCGGCGTAGGCCGGGTAGTTCTCCTCGCCGACGTGTTCGCCCATTTCGATGGAGGCTACGGCGTCGAAGGACTCTCCGGCGAGTTCCCGGTAGTCCTGCCGGCGGACCTCGACGCGGTCGTCCAGATCGTGCTGTGTCAGCCGGGTCTTGACGTGCTGCACCTGCTCGGCGGAGATGGTGACGCCGACGGCCTCGACCCCGTGGTGCTTCGCCGCGTGCACGAGCAGGGAACCCCAGCCGCAGCCGACGTCGAGGAGGCGCATGCCTGGCCGCAGGCCGAGTTTGCGGCAGATCAGCTCGAGTTTGTCGTGCTGGGCGCGCGCGAGATCGGCGTTCTCGGACCAGTAGCCCGAGGAGTACGCCATCGAATCGTCCATGAGCAGCTGATAGAAGGCGTTCGACAGGTCGTAGTGGTGCGAGATCGCGGAGCGGTCCCGGCCGAGGGTGTGCAGCTTCCCGCGCAGCCGGGCTTCCTCGGCGGGCGGTTTCGGCGGCAGGCCGAACACCCCGAGCCGGGCGGCCAGGCGGACGGCCTCGCCGAAGTCTCGTGCGGACAGCTGCGGCCGGTAAGCCCAGGCGCGGCGGAAACCCTCGGTGAGATCGCCTTCGACGTCCAGGTCGCCGGAGACGTAGGCCCGGGCCAGGCCGAGTTCGCCAGGCGAGTACAGCAGCCAGCGCAGCGCGCGGCGGTTTTTCAGGACGACGGTCGGCCCGGCTGGCCCGGCCTGGTGCCCGTCCCAGGTGCGGACGGCGACCGGCAGCGGGCCGCCGAGGACGCGTTCGGCGAAGTCGGCGAGTCGGTGGGCTGCGGATTTCGGCATGCGGGGGATTCGGAGCCGGCAGCCGCGCGGATTGGTACCCATCCGTGCCGGGGCCGGCTCCGAATCCTCTCCGTGCACCACACCACGGGACAACGCATCGCTGTCATCGGCAGCGGGGTCGCCGGCCTCACCGCCGCGTACCTGCTGCAGCGCCGCTACGAGGTTCTGCTGTTCGAGGCCGACGACCGGCTCGGCGGCCACGCCCACACCCACGACGTGCCGAGCGCGCACGGCGGGACGGTCGCCGTCGATTCCGGGTTCCTCGTCCACAACGAGCGCACCTACCCGACGCTGCTGCGGCTGTTCGGCGAACTCGGCGTCCGCACTCGCGACACCGAGATGTCGATGAGCATCCGCTGCGACGGCTGCGGCCTGCAGTACGCCGGGGCGAAAGGCGTGCGCGGGCTGTTCGCGCAACGGAGCAACGCCGCCTCCGCGCGCTACCTGCTCATGCTGGCCGAGGTGAAGCGGTTCCACCGGCACGCCGCACGGCTGCTGGCCCGCCCCGAAGCGGGTGACGTCCCGCTCGGCGCGTTCCTCGCGATCGGCGGGTATTCGCGGTATTTCGTGGATCATTTCGTGCTGCCGCTGGTGTCCACGGTGTGGTCCGCCGATCGCACCGACACCATGCGGTATCCGGCGCGGTACCTGTTCGAATTCCTGCGCAACCACGGAATGCTCACCGTGCGGAATTCGCCGACGTGGCGGACGGTCGTCGGCGGTTCGCGAGAGTACGTCGAGCGGGCGGCCAAGCAGCTGACCGCGGTGCATTTGTCCACCCCGGTTCGCGCGGTGCGGCGGACCGCGCGCGGCGTCGAGGTGCGCGATGATGCCGATACGGCGCACCGGGTCGACCGAGTCGTGGTCGCGACGCACGCGGACCAAGCGTTGCGGCTGCTGACGGATCCCACTGGGGCGGAACAGAAGCTGCTCGGTGCTTTCCGCTACTCGCGCAACGAAGCTTGGCTGCACACCGATCCCGCCGTGCTGCCGACCGCGTCCGGAGCCCGGTCCTCCTGGAATTACCGGACGCCTGGCTGCGGGGCGGACCTGCACGCTGTCCAAGTCACTTACGACCTGAATCGCTTGATGGGCCTCGACGAAGCGACGACGTACGCCGTCACGCTCAATCCGAGCACGGGCCTCGATCCGGATGCGGTGGTCGCGAAAATGTCTTACGAACACCCGATCTACACGCCGGAATCGGTTGCCGCGCAGAGAAGCCTGCCGGAATTGAACGACGGTGTCGTCGCGTACGCCGGTGCTTATCAAGGCTGGGGATTCCACGAGGACGGCTGTTCCTCCGGCGTCCGCGCCGCGGCCAGTTTCGGGGTGACCTGGTGACCGCTCTCTACGACGCCACCGTCGCGCACGTCCGCCGGGCCGACCCGCCGTACTCCTTCGCGCACCGGATGTACCTGTGGCGGACCGATCTCGGCGACCTGCCGCGGCTGCCGTGGTGGCTCCGGCCGTTCGCCCGCTTCGACGGCCGCGACCACTTCAGCCCCGACGAACCCGGCGACATCCGGTCCAAACTGGACGCCTGGCTCGCGCACCGCGGGGTGGACTTGCGCGGCGGGCCGGTGACGATGCTCGCGTCGGCGCGCGTTCTCGGGTACGTCTTCAATCCGATCACGGTCTACTGGTGCCACACGCCGGACGGCGCGCTCGCCTGCGTGGTCGCCGAGGTGCACAACACCTACGGCGGCCGCCACGCCTACCTGCTCGGGCCCGGCGGGGACCTCGGGGAGCTCCACGCGGAGAAGGAGTTCTACGTGTCGCCGTTCCAGGAGATGGCGGGGGAGTACCGGATGCACCTGCCGCGGCCGGACGCGCTGCTGGCGTTGACCGTCGTCCTGCGGCACGACGGAGACGCCGCCCTGACCGCTACGCTGCGAGGAGTCCGCCGTCCGGTCGGGATCCGCACGCTCGCGCGCTTCCTGCTGGGCAGGCCGCTGCAACCGCAGCGCGTCGCCGCGCTGATCCGCCGCCACGGGCTCGCGCTCTGGCGGCGCAAAGCCCCGCTCGTCGCCCGGACCGGACAGAACACGGCAGGAGCCCTCCATGGATGAGAGCGCACGGGAAGAGAGCGCACGCCCGGCGGACCGGCTCTCCGCGGTGCCGCCGACCAGCGCCGAAGAACTCATGGCGCTGGTCGCGAAGGGGGACGAACGCGCCTTCGAACGGCTCTACGATCAGCTCGCCGGTCCCGTCTACGGGCTCGTCCGCCGCATCGTGCGGGACCCCGCGCAGTCCGAGGAGGTCGCGCAGGAGGTGCTCGTGGAGTTGTGGAAGACCGCGACGCGCTATTCGCCGGCGAAGGGCAGCGTCCTGAACTGGGCGATGACGCTCGCGCACCGCCGAGCGGTCGACCGGGTCCGGTCGGCGAGGGCGAGCACCGAACGCGAGCGGAAAGCGACTTTCGAAGCCGCGCGCGGGCGGCCGTTCGACGAGGTCGCCGAATCCGTCGCGACCCGGCTGGAACGCTCGCAGGTGCGGCGCTGCCTGAAAACGCTCACCGAATTGCAGCGGGAATCCGTCCTGCTGGCGTACTACCAGGGCTACACCTATCGCGAGGTCGCCGACGTGCTGGACACGCCGCAGGGGACGGTCAAGACCAGACTGCGCGACGGGTTGATCCGGCTGCGCGACTGCCTGGGGGTGACGGCGTGACCAGTCCGGAGATGCACACGTTGGCCGGCGCGTACGCGCTCGACGCGCTGTCGGAGGTCGAGCGGGCCCAGTTCCGCCGTCACCTCGAACAATGCGAAGCCTGCGCGCAGGAAGTGCGGGAACTGAGCGAGACCGCGGCCCGGCTCGGCGCGGCGATGGACGAACAGCCGCCGTCCGGGCTCAAGGACCGGGTGCTGGCGGAAATGCGCACGACGCGCCAGCTGCCGCCGCTGACCGGTTCCGGGGAACCGCGCCTGCGCGGACCGCGCCGCTGGCCGATGCTCATCGCCGCCGCGGCCGCTGTCGTCGGGCTCGCTCTGGCCGGCGTGTTCGGCGGGATCGCGCTGCATACCAGCAGCCAGCTGAACAGCGCACAGTCCGAATTGGACGCCGCGCGCGAACGCTACCTGCCGGTGGCCGAATTGCTCACCGCGCCGGACAGCCAGACCTCGCACGTCGCGTCGCCGCGCGGGGGCGGGGGCACGGTGGTGGTTTCGCGGAAGCTCGACCGCGTGATGTTCATGCAGTCCGGGCTGCCGCCGGTCCGGTCCGGGCAGGTCTACGAGGCCTGGCTGATGGGCCCGGACCTCGCGCCGCGGCCGGCCGGCCTGCTGCCCGGGGGACCGTCGGGTTCGCTGGTCGTGGCGGACGGGCTGGCCGGTGCGCAGCAGTTCGCGGTGAGCGTGGAGCAGGCCGGCGGGTCGCCGTCGGGGAAGCCGTCGAAGGACGTGGTGCTGGTCGCTTCGGTGCCCGCATAGCAGACCGCGCGCCAGGCCTCGCGGCGGGTTCCGGCCTTGCGCGCGGCTTCGCGTTGTGGCAAAACACCTTTGCCGCTCACGGCGTGGCTACTGGATTAGAGCTTGCGCGGCGCCTACCGTCCTGCCTTGACGCCGGTGGTTGACATAACTCTCACTCTCGGGTTGAGGTTGAGGGTTTCCGGCCCCGGCGGGCGGCATGTGCACATCACGATCAGGAAGGCGGACCCGATGACGCCCCCGCACAACTACCTTGCGGTGATCAAGGTCGTCGGCATCGGCGGCGGCGGCGTGAACGCCGTGAACCGGATGATCGAGGTCGGCCTCAAGGGTGTCGAGTTCATCGCGGTGAACACCGACGCGCAGGCACTGCTCATGTCCGACGCCGACGTCAAGCTCGACATCGGCCGGGAACTGACCCGCGGACTCGGCGCCGGAGCCGCCCCCGAGGTGGGGCAGAAGGCGGCCGAGGACCACCGCGAGGAGATCGAAGAGGTCATCAAGGGCGCCGACATGGTGTTCGTGACCGCGGGCGAGGGCGGCGGCACCGGCACCGGCGGCGCGCCGGTCGTCGCGCAGATCGCCCGCAAGCTCGGCGCGCTCACGATCGGCGTGGTGACCCGCCCGTTCACCTTCGAGGGCAAACGCCGCGGCAAGCAGGCCGAAGAGGGCATCCAGCAGCTGCGCAACGAGTGCGACACGCTGATCGTGATCCCGAACGACCGGCTGCTGCAGCTCGGCGACATCGGCGTGTCCCTGATGGACGCGTTCCGCTCCGCCGACGAGGTGCTGCTCTCCGGTGTCCAGGGCATCACCGACCTGATCACCACGCCCGGCCTCATCAACCTGGACTTCGCCGACGTCAAGAGCGTCATGTCCGGCGCGGGCTCCGCGCTGATGGGCATCGGCTCCGCACGCGGCGAGGGACGGGCGATACAGGCCGCCGAGAAGGCGATCAACTCGCCGCTGCTGGAAGCGTCGATGGACGGGGCGCACGGCGCGCTGCTGTCCATCGCGGGCGGATCGGACCTCGGGCTGTTCGAGATCAACGAGGCCGCGTCGCTCGTGCAGGAATCGGCGCACCCGGACGCGAACATCATCTTCGGCACGATCATCGACGACTCCCTCGGCGACGAGGTCCGCGTCACGGTGATCGCGGCCGGGTTCGACGCGGGCGCGCCCACCCACAAGAAACTCGACCCGCCCGCGTTCGGCGGCAAACAGGGCAACGGCACCGCGTCCGCCGCGGCGGGCCAGGTCGGCGGCGGCTCGGCCGCGCAGACCCCGCCGCAGACCGGGGCCACGCCGGTGCCGCCGGCGGGCAGCTCCGGCTACCCGGTGGCTCCGCCGAGGACCCCGCCCTCCGGCCTGCCGCAGCCGGGCGCCGGCACCCCGCCGGGCGGCCTGCCCCAACCGGGCGGCGGCTCGCGCGGCTATTCGCCGATCGGCTCGGGCTCCGCGACGGGCGGCCTGCCGAGCCGCCCGACGACGGTCCACGACGACCCGACCGACGACGACGTGGACGTGCCGCCCTTCATGCGGCGCTGATCCGTCCGCTTTCCGTTTCCGGCAACGGCCGTCCCGACACGTTCGGGGCGGCCGTTGCCGTGTCCGGACCCTCGTGAGCGGCGATCCCGGTTAGCACCGGCACAAACCACTCACGAGGGCCCGGACCCGACTCGCCCGGGCCAAGCCGGCTGCTGCGGCGGAGTGGCGATCCCGGTTAGCACCGGCATCGCCGCGCACGAGGCTCGCCCCGGCGGCCGCCGCGGTTTTTGGCAGGATGGCGGGGTGCGAGTACGACGAGTGGTCACGACCAGGGCGGGCGGGGCTTCCCGGCCGCCGTACGAGAGTTTCAACCTCGGCGACCACGTCGGCGACGACGCGGGCGACGTCTACGCCAACCGCAAGCGGCTGGCGTCCGAGCTCGGTCTCGCCGAGGACAAGCTGGCCTGGATGGAGCAGGTGCACGGCCGCACCGCGACCGTCGTGGACGGCACCGAGACCTCTGCCGCCGAAGCGACCGACGCGCTGGTGACCGATCGTCCGGGCGTCGCGCTCGTGGTGCTGGTCGCGGACTGCGTTCCGGTGCTCATGGCGGATCCGGAAGCGGGCGTCGTCGCCGCGGTGCACGCGGGCCGGGTCGGCGCGCGCGTCGGCGTGGTGCCCGCCGCGCTGGAGGCGATGCGCGAACTCGGCGCCGAACCGGGCCGGGTCGAGGCGTTGCTGGGCCCGGCGATCTGCGGCGACTGCTACGAGGTCCCGGCCGCGATGGCCGCGGACGTCGAGAAGCATCTGCCCGGCAGCGCCTGCGAAACGCGCAAGGGCACGACCGGTCTGGACCTGCGCGCCGGGCTCTGGCGGCAGCTGGCCGACCTGGGCGTCGGACGCGTCGGCGCGGATCCGCGGTGCACGGCGGAGGACAAGACGTTGTTCAGCTTCCGCCGCGACGGCACCACCGGCCGCATCGCAGGCATCACCTGGCTGGAAGAGGAGAAGGCGTGACCGGGGACCCGGCAGACCAGCGGCGGGCGGAGCTGGCGGCGGCGCTGGCCGCGGTCGAGGAGCGCATCGCGAACGCCTGCGCGGCGGCCGGCCGCTCCCGCGACGAGGTGCGGTTGCTGGGCGTCACCAAGACCTTCCCGGCGGCCGACGCCGCGTTGCTGACCGACCTCGGGCTGCTGAACCTCGCCGAGAACCGCGACCAGGAAGCAGGTCCGAAGGCGGCCGAGGTCGCGCAGCTGCGCCCGGAAGCGGCCCCGCGCTGGCACATGGTCGGGCGGCTGCAGCGGAACAAGGCGCGGTCGGTCGTGCGCTGGGCGGCCGAGGTCCAGTCGGTCGACTCGGCGCGGCTCGCCGACGCCCTCGCCCGCGCGGTCGCCGCCGCGCAGGAGTCGGGGGAGCGGACCGGACCGCTCGACGTACTGGTCCAGGTGAGCCTCGACGGCGACGTCGCGCGCGGCGGGACCCCGCTCGAGGAGCTCGACGCCCTCGCCGACCGCATCGCCCACACGGGGGAGCTGCGGTTGCGAGGCGTGATGGCCGTGGCCCCGTTAGGGGAGGACCCGGGCACCGCTTTTGCCCGCCTGTCCCACGCGGCGGAAAGAGTCCGGGCCCGGTATCCGGAAGCGGCTGACGTCTCCGCCGGAATGAGCCATGATCTGGACCAGGCGATCCGGCACGGCTCGACGTGTGTGCGTGTCGGAACCGCGTTGCTCGGCGGGCGCGGTTTAGCCTCGCCGTAGGGAGTCCGCCCGGTGGTCACGTTTCGTGTCCGGCCGGGCGGGGCACAACGGTGCGGGAGCGGCAAAGGGCTAGGGAGAGGCTATGAGCGCGCTGCAGAAGCTGAAGGCCTACTTCGGGATGGTGCCCGCGGACGAAGACGGCTACGACGACGGTTACGACGAATACGACGACGGCTACGACCAGCCGCCGGCGCGGTCCCGGGCGCGCTACCGCGACGTCGAAGAGGCTTACGACGAACCGGCCGCGCGCGTGCGGTCGCGGTCGATGGCGGCCGAGCCCGCGACGCACGGCGCGCTCGCCGTGGACCGCCAGCCGGAGCCGGTCGCCCGGCTGCGGCCGGTCGCCGAGCCGGTCGCCGCGCCGGCCCGGGACCCGCTCAGCCGGATCACCACACTGCACCCGACGAGCTACATCGAGGCGCGGGCGATCGGCGAGCACTACCGCGAGGGCATCCCGGTGATCATCAACCTCACCGAGATGGACAACGCGGACGCCAAGCGGATCGTGGACTTCGCGGCGGGGCTGGCGTTCGCCGTGCGGGGGTCGATGGACAAGGTCACCAACAAGGTGTTCCTTCTCTCACCGCCCGATGTGGACGTGACCGCCGAGGACCGCAGGCGGATCGCCGAGGGCGGATTGTTCCTGCGCGGGTGAACACGGCCGGACCGCTGGGCGCAGCCAGACGTGATTTTGTCGACTATGTCGCCCTCGGGGCGGCTGGTCGCGCCCAATCCGGCCGTCCCCCGCTAGAGTGGTCGCCGTGAATGCTGTGTGGCTTGCGATCTGGTACGTGCTGTTTGCCTTCTGGCTGCTGCTCACGGCCCGGATCGTGGTCGAGCTCGTGCGGACTTTCGCACGGGAATGGCGTCCCGCCGGAGGGGTTGCGGTGACGCTCGAGACCATCTACACAGTGACCGACCCGCCGGTGCGGTTGTTCCGCAGGATCATTCCGATGGTCCGGATCGGCGGCGTAGGACTGGACTTGTCGATTATGGTGCTGCTGTTGGTTGTGTTCTTCGCGATGCAACTGACACCCAGGTGATCGGGGAAAACCCGGGTGTGTCCTTGCAGGCCATGGAGTGCGTGAGGTGATCTGATGTCGTTGACCCCCGCTGACGTGCATAACGTCGCGTTCAGCAAGCCGCCCATCGGCAAGAGGGGCTACAACGAGGACGAGGTGGACGCGTTCCTCGACCTGGTGGAGACCGAGCTTGCCCGGTTGATCGAGGACAACAACGAGCTGCGCCAGCAGGTCGAGCAGCTCGACTCCGAGCTCGAGTCGACCCGCTCGGAGCTCGAGAACGCGAAGGTCGCCGGCCCGCCGCCGGGCCGCGACCCCGAGCCGTCGCGGCGGCTCGCCCCGGTGCCGCCGCCCGCTTCGGCGATGGAGCAGACCCAGGCGCAC
Source organism: Amycolatopsis sp. FU40 (assembly GCF_021903635.1). Lineage (NCBI taxonomy): Bacteria > Bacillati > Actinomycetota > Actinomycetes > Pseudonocardiales > Pseudonocardiaceae > Amycolatopsis > Amycolatopsis sp. FU40. Next base: position 4,196,206 of record NZ_CP091381.1, on the reverse strand, counting down.
TCGATGGTCCCCGACAGCGGCGAGCCGAACGTCCAGGCGGCCAAGGTGCTCGGCCTGGCGCAGGAAATGGCCGACCGGCTCACCGCCGAGGCGAAGACCGAGTCCGACGGGATGCTGGCGGAGGCGCGGACCAAGTCCGAGCAGCTGCTGTCCGACGCCCGGGCGAAGTCCGACTCGATGGTGAACGAGGCGCGCACGCGCGCCGAGACGATGCTGAACGACGCGCGCACGCGCGCCGAAACGCTGGAGCGCCAGGCGCGCGACAAGGCGACCACCATGGAACGCGAGTCGCAGCGCAAGTACACCGAGACGATGAACAACCTGAACGCCGAGAAGGGCGCTCTGGGCAAGAAGATCGAGGAACTCCGCACGATCGAGCGCGAATACCGCACCCGGCTGCGCGGCTTCCTCGAGTCCCAGCTGCGCGAGCTCGACGACCGGGGCTCCGCGGCCCCGGCGTCGGCGTCCTCGGGTTCGAGCCAGTCCTCGACCGGAAGCAGCGGCCAGGGCTACTCGTTCGGCCCGCGCGCCGAGGCCGGCTGACCGAACCGCCGTACGCACCCCGCCGGATGACCTTCCGACCCGGCGGGGTTTCGGCGTGTCCGGGTCCGGCGCCGCCACGGTGGGGAACCGGCGGGGTACGCCGCGTGGGCGGGTCGCAGCGGGAAACCGGGCGGCGCGTGTTGTAATTCAGCGTGCTCTACATCGTCCTCCTTCTGGTGCTGGCGGCTCTCGGGCTGCTCGTCACGGCGCTCGTCACGGGCACCTCTCTGTGGGCCTGGGTTTCCATCGGCCTCTCCGTGCTCGCCGGGCTTCTTCTGCTCGTCGACTGGCTGCGCCGGCGCAAGCGCGCGGACGCGGACACCGGCTCGGAGGAGGACTCGGCCGAATCCGATGCGGACGCGGACGCGGACGCGGCGGAGGAGAAGGGCGAGGAGACTCCGGCCGAGGAGGACGCCGAGCAGACCGCGCTGATCCCGGCGACGGGCGAGCTGGGCGATCCGGCGGACGTGCCGGAACCGGAGATCGAGAAGCCCGCCGGGGAAGCCGGACCCAAGTCCGAGGCGAAGGCGGTCCGCGACACGCCGCCCGGCGTGGAGGAGACCGCGCCGGAGGACCTCGAGGTGGTCAAGGAACTCGAGGACGAGGTCGTGGTCGTCGACGAGTACCCGCGCTACCACCTGGTGGACTGCGGCTGGCTGTCCGGCCGCGACACGATCCCGATCGGCGTCGGCGAGGCACGGCAGCTCGGTTTCACGCCGTGCGCGCGGTGCGGTCCGGACGCGGTGCTGGCCGCGGCGCATCGCTGACGCCCAGCACCTCCTCAAGCACCTTCGCGCCGGTTTCGGTGAGTTGAACCGCTCGGTGTGCCTTCGCGCGCGAGCGGAGCCATCCCGCGTCCATGAATCGTCGGGTCACCGCCGCGCCCAGGGCCCCGGCGAGGTGGTGGCGTTGCTCTGTCCAATCCAGACAGAACCGCAGCAGCGGTCGTCGGCTCTCCGCGGCCGCTGCGACATCCACGCCCAACGCCGCGAACACGTCGTCGGCAGCAGGTCCCAGCACGTACGGATGTTCTTGCAGCTGGGAGGAAATCCGGTCCCCGGGCCGTCGCTGGGTGGTCGGGTCGCCGTCCACAGTGGCCAGTGCGCCGCGGTCGAGCAAGGCGGCCGTGACGGCCACGCCGAGGCGTCCGGCGACATGGTCGTAGCACAGTCTCGCGGTGCGCAAGGCTTCCGCGCGCGTGCCTTCCCGCAGCGAGCGGACGGGGCGCGCGGGGGAGTGCCGGGCGAGGGCTTCCAGCAGATCCGGGGCCGCGCCGGCGATGCGGTAGAACCGGTGCCTGCCCGACTTTTCCGCCGTCACCAGCCCCGCGGCCAGCAGTTTCGACAGGTGCGCGCTCACGCCCTGCGCGGTCAGGCCCGCTTCGCCGGCCAGCACGGACGCGGCCAGCGACCGGCCGTCCGCCAGCGCCATCAGCACGCGGACCCGCGCCGGATCGGCGAACAGGGCGGCGGTGCGCGCGATGTCGGCGTCTCCTTCCATGCCTCCAGCATGCCCCCGGCACACTTCCACCGCGACGGAAGCGTTCCCGGTGTCTGCTGGACCCATGCGCACCGCGATCTTGTTCACCATGTGCGCCGGGATGTTCCTGGTGCAGCTCGACGTGACCGTCGTCAACGTCGCCCTCCCCGCGCTCGGCAGCGAGCTGAACGCGGATGTTCCGCAGTTGCAGTGGGTGGTGGTCGGCTATTCGGTCGTGCTCGCCGCTTTGCTGCTGGCCGGGGGAGCGCTCGGCGACGTCCTCGGGCACCGCGGCGTGGTGCTGACCGGGCTGGCCGTTTTCGGGGCTGCTTCGGCGGCGTGCGGGCTGGCGCAGTCGGCGGGCTGGCTGGTCGCGGCTCGGGCGGTGCAGGGGGCCGGGGCGGCGTTGTTGCTGCCGGGCACGATGGCGGTGATCACCGGGACGTTCCCCGGCCGTACGGAACGGGCCCGGGCATGGGGGATCTGGGCCGGGATTTCAGCGCTCGCCCTGCCCGCGGGACCGTTGCTGGGCGGGATTCTCGTGCAGACGGCCGGATGGCGGCCGGTGTTCTGGCTGAACGTCCCGATCGTCGCCGCGGCGGCCGTCGCGACGCGGCGGTTGGTGCCGCCGGACGTCCGGAAACGGGGCCGCGTGGACGTTCCCGGGGCGGCGACCGCGGCGTTGGCACTCGGCTCCGGGGTGTACGCAGTGATCGCGAAGACGCCGTGGGTCGGACTGCTCGCGGTGGCGGCGGCAGTGGCGTTCGTAGTGGTGGAACGGCGTTCGGCGGCGCCGATGCTGCCGTTGCCGCTGCTGCGCTCGCGGCAGACGGCGGGCGCGAACCTGGTGTCCGCGGCGATGAACTTCGTCGGCCTGGGTTCGGTGCTGGTGTTCACGCTCTACTTGCAGGACGTCCTCGGCGCGGACCCGATCGCCGCGGCCGCGGCGATGCTGCCGATGTTCGTCCCGATGGTGCTGCTCGGCCCGGTCTCCGGACGGCTCACCGCGAGGTTCGGCCCGCGTCCGCAGATCGTGGCCGGGCTCCTTCTCGGCGTCGCGGCGATGCTGAACCTGCTGCGGATCGGCCCCGGCACCGGGTATTGGACGCTGCTCCCGACGCTGTTCGTGCTCAGCGTCGGAATGGGACTGCTGACCGCCGCCGTGGTGACTGCCGCGGTCGCCGACGCGCCGGATGAACGCGCGGGCATCGCGGGCGGGATCAACAACGCGGCCCGGCAGGCGGGCGGAGCGCTTGGGGTGGCGGTTTTCGGTGCGGTGGCGGGAGAACCAGCGGCGCGCGGGTCGTTTGTGCACGGCCTGCACTTGCTCGGGTTGATCTCGGCGGGGCTGTGGTTCGCGGCTGCGGTGCTCGCGGTGGTGACGGTGCACGGGCGGGTTCGGGGCAAGCGGCTTGAGCCCACGGGGTGAGCCGCGGCCGGGACGATCTCCGTCGGGCCCGCCGGAAAACCCGTGGGCCCGACGGAGATCGCTTACTCCTCGTCGAGATTCGCCAGGAGGTATTCGAGCCGTTCGATCTGCTCCGTCGCCTCCGGCGGCAGGCCTTCGATCGCGGCCTCCGTCGCGGCTCGCGCTTCGGCGGGGCGGCCCAGCTCGACCAGCAGCTGAGCGCGCAGGCCCGCGGCGATCGCCGCCTCGGTGGTCGCGCCAAGGGCCAGGAACAGTTCGACAGCCGCGGTCGCCCGGATCAGCGCCTGGCCGGGCTGTTCCGCGGAAGCCAGCAGTTTGCCGCCGTTCAAGGCGACCATGGCTCGTTCCCAGAGGACCGGCGGCTCGTCGCCTTCGAGGTCCGCGGCGCTCTTTTCCGCTTCGGCCAGCACCGAGAGGGCCTGGTCCGATCCCTTCGCCCACTGCCACGACAGCGCCGCCTGGCGGAGGTTGCGCACGGTGTCGACCGGGATTTCGGCCGTCCTGAAGTGCTCCGCGGCGCGCTGGTAGGACTCGGCGGCCTCGCCGTCGCGGTCGAGTTCGTCGAGGATGTCGCCGATGGTCTCGGCCGCCTGTCCGGCCGCGGGCTCGTTGCCTGCGGCGGCGAAATGCCCGAGCACCTGCTCCAGCAGGGCCAGCGCCGGATCCCGCTGGCTGAGCGTGCGGTGCGCCCCGGCGAGCAGGTAGCGCGCCCTGGCCAGTTCGTCTTCGTCGCCGCCCTTCTCCAGGACCTCGATCGCGGACTCGGCGGCGTCGGCGGCGGTCAGCGCGTCCCCGGCGCGCCCGGCCGCGGCGGCCAGCCCCAGCTGGGCGAGCGCGGCCCCGGTCACGTCTCCGGCCTCGGCCAGGTCGGCGACCTCGCCGCGGTAGTGGTCCGCCGCCTCCTCCGGCAGGTCGAGGTCGGACGCGAGCAACCCGAGGGTGTGCCGCACCTGGGCGCGCAGGCCCGGAGTGACGGCGGACTCGGCGCGCCGCACCGTGGCGTAGGCCGTCTCGAGGTCGCCGGTCGCGGCGGTCATCCGCCCGGCCATGAGCCGGGCCCACGCCGCCTGATCGGCGAACCCGGCTTCGGCGAACAGCTCCGCCGCGCGACCGGCCGGTTCTCGCGCCTCGTCCAGACGGCCACTGCGGGCGGTGAGTTCGCCGCGCAGCAGCAAAAGCCGGGCGGTCAGGTCCGCGGGTACCTCAGCGGCGACGGCGGCGTCGGCGCGGCCGAGGATCTCGAACGCGGCGTCGAGGTCGTCGGTCGCGGCGAGCGCCATGGACCATCGCAGCAGTGCGCGGACGTGCTGTTCCTGATCGCCGAGCCCGGCGAGCGCCTCGGCCGCGCCGGAGAGCGCGACGAGGGCGGCTTCGGGCTCGCCCAGCTGGTGCCGGACGAATCCGGCCTTGCTCGCCGCGGCGTGCCGGGCGACCTCGTCTCCCTCGGCCGCGAACAGTTCGGCCGCGCGCAGCCAATCGCGCTCGGCGGCTTCGGGGTCGGCGTCCACGGACGAACTGGCGGATCCGGACAGCCGCCGGGCGAGCAGCGATCCGGCCGGTTCCGGGCACAGTTCGTCGAACTTCGCCCAGACAGCTTCGGCAGCCGCGTCTTCACTGCGCCGGAGGTGCTTCTCGGCGAGGTCGGCCAGCTCCTCGGGAGTGTCCGGAAGCGACGGTGCGGCGGACTTCCGCGGCGGGGAAGCAGGACGCGGGCTGGTCAAGGACAGCGGAAGGTGGTCCACGATCGGCTCTGCGGCGAGGACGGCGCTGACCAGGTCGCTCTGCTCGCCGGTCCCGTTCCGGGCGTCGAAGCGGGCCGCGATGCCCAGCGCGCGTTCGGAAAGCTCGTCGTGCAGTGCCTGGACGGAACTCTCGCCGCCGGGCCGCCGCACGGCCGTGCCGCCGTGCCCGGACTCGGCGACCAGCCGCAGGTTCAGCGCCGCGGCCGCGCAGAACTCCATTTCGACGAACGGGGAGGGCGCCTCGTCCAGCCAGCCGAGATGCCGTTCGAGGATTTCCAGCCCGCGCACGTGGTTGCCGGTGCGGGCGCAGAACCGGAGGTGGTGGGGGATGAGGTACACGTTCAGCCGGTTGTGCCGGATGGTGCGGTAGGCCTGCCGGTGCGCACTGGCCGCCTCCTCCAGCCGTCCGGTGCGGACATAGGGGAGCAGCAGCGCGGAGAGGATCGCGTTCGGCTGCTCGGTGCAGGTGAACGTGCCGCCGACCACTGGTTCGGCCACCGCCACGGCTTCTTCGAACCGGCCGTAGCGGCTCAGGTAGGCGACCTTTTCGGACGGTTCGCAGCCGATGCAGTCCGACATCTCGCCGCGCGGCGCGGCATTCCAGAGCCGGTACTGCTCGGCGGCGGTTTCGTGGTCGCCGACGTGCCGCGCCACGAGCTGCCGGTGCTGGTGCACCGGGTTCATCGTGTGCCCTGCCGCCCGGTACCGGCGCTCCATGTCGTCGAGCACGGCGTAGGTGCGGTCCAGCGGCACCTCGGGAAAGTCGGCCAGAGCCGCGACAGCGGCTTTGAACGACCAGAAAAGACTGTGGTCCCAGTCCTCGTCGCCCTCGCCCTGGTCGCGCTTGGCGAGGCACCAGGCGAACGGCACGAACGCCTTCGCGGGCTCGTCGCCCTGGTTGTACGCGCGGATGAGCGAAATCCGGGCGGCGTACCGCAGTTCCGGAGTTCCCTCGGCGTCGGCGGCCCGGACCAGGCTCTCCGTCTCGGCGATCTGCCCCTTGCCGAAGGGCAGGCTCCGGGAGGACCACAGCCGGCTCCACAGCTCTTGTTCGGTCGGTGCGGCCATCAGTTCTCCCCGTTCGGGACGGCGTGGTCGAGAAGGCCGAGGAAAGCCCGGTTGAGCAGGGCTGAGTCGGCGGGCCGGATCGGATGCCTGCCGAGCAGCAGCGCCTGGCCGTAGAGGGATTCGACGGCCAGCGCGGTCAGTTCCGCGTTCTCCAACCGGGAAATGCGCCGCACCAACGGGTTCCGGTAGTTGAGCACGAGCTGCGGGCGGTCCCGTTCCGGCTTTTCGAAGGCCGAGAGCACCCCGGCCCACAGTTCGTCGACGGTCTCCTTGGTCGCGCGCAACTCGCCGGCGAACGCGGCGGCACGGTCGACGAGATAGAGCACCGGGAGCGACGCGGGCTCGAACTCGCGCACCACCACTTCGCAGCCGAGCCGGTCGACGCAGCGTTGCGCGGCCGCGACGAACGGACGGACCGCCAGGGCGGTGTCCGGGTCGAGATCGGCGAAGGCGGTGGTGAGGTCGCTCGGATCGAGCCGGTCGACGCGCACCTCCGGTTCGAGCGCGCGGACGCGTTCGACGAGCTCGCTGTCGTAGGTGTAGCCGCCGTTGATCACCGGCAGGTTCTGCGCGGCCGCGACACCGGCGAGCTGGTCGAATTCGTCGGCGGTCGCGCAGTAGCGGAGCACGCCGTAGCGCGCGCGGAACTCGGCGAGCGTCATCCGGCCGACGTTCGTTTCCAGCGGCCACCACTCGTCGACCAGCCGCAGCATGTCGTCGTCGTGCAGCGCGAGCGCTTTGACCCCGAGGTGGTGGATCTTGAGGAACTGGTTCAGCCGCTGCGGATTCGTGGCGGAGAGCCCGACGAGCCAGCCGCGCAACTGCTCGCCGAGCGCTTCGCGGGTCGCGGCGAGCTGATCGTCGTCATACAGCGCTTCGCGGCTCGCGGTGGGCCGCAGCTCGCCCGTGTCCACGACGCAGCGCGCGAAGAACGCCCAGTCCGGCAGCAGTCCGGGCGCGTTCTCCGCGAGCAGCATCCGCTTGAGGTACACGCGATGCCCGGCTTGCTCGGCCGGGTTCGCCGGGAACGGAAGCACGTAGGCGACGCCGGTCAGCCCGGCCTCCGGCACGTCGAGGTCGACGATGTCGAACGGAGTGAAGCCGAGCACCTCCTGCGCGTAACCGACGAGGTCCGCGGAACGGTGCCCGGGGGAGCGCTCGTCGGCCTGCCACGGGACGCCGGGGCCGCTGATCGCCTTGCCGTTCACGGTGATTTCGAACGGCAGCATCGAGCCGTACAGCGTCGCGAGATCGACGACGGTCTCCGGCACGAACCACTGCTCGGCGCCGCGGCGCGCGGTGAGGGTGACGGTGGTGCCGATCGTGTCCCGTTCGCCGGGGCCGACGGCGTAGGTGCCGTCCGCGCGGCCGGTCCACGAGACGGCGGGAGCGCCGGTCGCGGAGCGGGTGACGACGCGGGTTTCGTCGGCGACCAGGAAGGCGGACAGCAGCCCGATTCCGAACTGGCCGAGGAAATCCCGCCGGCCGTAGCCGAGCTCGTCCCGTTTGGAGCTGCGGCCGATCGTCGCGAGCAGTTCGTGCACCTGCGCCTCGGACAGGCCGATGCCGGTGTCGGCGATCCGCAGCGTCCCGCCGGCGACGTCGATCGCGATTCCGGCGGGCGCCGCATCGTCGGCCGCCCGTCGCGCGGTGACCGCGTCCACGGCGTTCTGGAGCAGTTCCCGCACGTACACGCGCGGACTGGAATAGAGGTGCTGGCTCAGCAGGTCGACGACCCCGCGAAGATCCACCTGGAAACTACGGTTCACCCGTGCTCGACTCCTGTGCTGTGGTGTGGGCGGGACTTCTGCCCGGCGAGTCCGCGCCCGCCGCCCGGCCGTCACCGTATCGGCGAGACCCGGTGCCGGACACCGGGTTTTTCCCCGCGGCGCGCGCAATCGTTACCTGGTTTCCCGGCACCGGCCCCGCGGCGGGCGAGCACGGCCGGGGCAGGGCGAAAGCGAATTGCGCGACGGGTTAACCTTGAGTCAGCAAGGCGTCGATCCGGCCATCACCGGGGAGCCTCCGGAAGAACCGGGCGTTCGCCGCCCGCAGTAGAACCGGACGGGTGCGGCCCGTGACAGCCGTGCGAACGAGTGGCCCGGGAGCAGCGTGCCGGGCAAGCGGGGTGGTACCGCGTGACGCGCGAGCGTCTCGTCCCCGTGTGGACGGCCGCCGGCCGCCCGTACGAGCGACGAACGCAAGGAGCACCCGGATGTACCCCCAGGCTTCGCCGGGCGGAGAGACCACGGTCCCGTCCCAGCCGTCGTTCCCCGCGCTGGAGGAGAGCGTCCTCGCGTACTGGGAGAGCGACCGGACCTTCCAGGCGACGATCGACGCGCGTCCCGAGGGCACGAACGGCGACAACGAGTACGTCTTCTACGACGGCCCGCCCTTCGCCAACGGCCTCCCGCACTACGGGCACCTGCTCACCGGATACGTCAAGGACATCGTCCCGCGCTACCAGACGATGAAGGGCAAGCACGTCGAACGGCGGTTCGGCTGGGACACCCACGGCCTGCCCGCCGAACTCGAGGCGATGCGGCAGCTCGGGATCACCGAGACGACCGAGATCGAAGAGATGGGCATCGCGAAGTTCAACGAGGCTTCGCGCGAATCCGTGCTGCGCTACACGGACGAATGGCGCGACTACGTGACCCGCCAGGCCCGCTGGGTCGACTTCGACAACGACTACAAGACGCTCGACGTCACCTACATGGAGTCGGTGCTCTGGGCGTTCAAACGGTTGTGGGACAAGGGACTCGTCTACGAGGGCTACCGCGTCCTGCCTTACTGCTGGCGCGACGCGACGCCGCTGTCCAACCACGAGCTGGGCATGGACGCCGACGTCTACCGCAACCGGCAGGACCCCGCCGTCACGGTCGGGTTCCGCCTGGAGGGCAACGACAACGACCTCGACGGCACGTACCTGCTGATCTGGACCACGACGCCGTGGACGCTGCCGTCGAACCTCGCCACCGCGGTGCACCCCGAGGTGCAGTACGTCGTGGTGGAAAGCGACGGCAAGCGGTACCTGCTCGCCGAGGAGCGCGTGGCGGCGTACGCCCGCGAACTGGGCGAGGAACCGGCCGTCGTCGCGCGCTACACGGGCGAGCAGCTGCTCGGCTCCCGTTACGCGCCGCCGTTCCCGTACTTCGTGGGCACGGAGAACGCGCACCGCGTGCTGTCCGCGGACTATGTCACCACCGAAGACGGCACCGGCGTCGTGCACATCGCGCCCGCCTACGGCGCCGAGGACAAGGTGGTCACCGACGCGGCCGGGATCGCCCCGGTGACGCCGGTGGACGACCACGGCAAGTTCGACGCCACCGTGCCGGACTACGCCGGGCAGCAGGTGTTCGACGCGAACCCGAACATCGTGAAGGACCTCAAGAACGGCACCGGCGGCGCGGCGGCGCAGGGCGCGGTGCTGCTGCGGCACGAGACCTACGACCACTCGTACCCGCACTGCTGGCGCTGCCGGAACCCGCTGATCTACCGCGCGGTGTCGTCGTGGTTCGTCGCGGTGACGCAGTTCAAGGACCGGATGGTCGAGCTGAATCAGCAGATCACCTGGTACCCGGAGAACGTCAAGGACGGCCAGTTCGGCAAATGGCTGGAGAACGCCATCGACTGGTCGATCTCCCGCAACCGCTATTTCGGCACGCCGATCCCGGTGTGGCGAAGCGACGACCCGGCCTACCCGCGCATCGACGTCTACGGCTCGCTCGACGAGCTGGAGGCCGACTTCGGCGTGCGGCTGGACAACCTGCACCGGCCCTACATCGACGAGCTGACCCGGCCGAACCCGGACGACCCCACCGGCAAGTCCACCATGCGCCGCGTGCCGGACGTGCTCGACGTGTGGTTCGACTCCGGGTCGATGCCGTATGCCCAGGTGCACTATCCGTTCGAGAACCGCGAATGGTTCGAGCACCACTACCCGAGCGACTTCATCGTCGAGTACATCGGGCAGACCCGCGGCTGGTTCTACCTGCTGCACGTGCTCGCGACCGCGCTGTTCGACCGGCCGGCGTTCCGCACCTGCGTGTCGCACGGCATCGTGCTCGGCTCCGACGGCCAGAAGATGTCGAAGTCGCTGCGGAACTACCCGGACGTCAACGAGGTCTTCGACCGCGACGGGTCCGACGCCATGCGGTGGTACCTCATGGCGAGCCCGATCCTGCGCGGCGGCAACCTGATCGTGACCGACCGGGGCATCCGCGACGCGGTGCGCCAGGCCGTGCTGCCGCTGTGGAACTCGTACTACTTCCTTGCCCTGTACGCGAATGCCGAAGGTAAGCAGGGGCAGTGGCGCACGGATTCGACGCATCTGCTCGACCGGTACGTGCTCGCCAAGACGCACGAACTCGTCACCGACGTCGAGTCCGCGATGGACGGCTACGACATCGCGGGCGCGTGCCAGACCGTGCGCGACTTCCTCGAGGTGCTCACGAACTGGTACGTGCGCCGGTCGCGCGACCGGTTCTGGGCGGGCGAGCAGGACGCGATCGACACGCTGCACACGGTGCTGGAGGTGACCTGCCGGGTCATCGCCCCGCTGCTGCCGCTCACCACCGAAACGGTGTGGCGCGGGCTGACCGGCGGCCGTTCGGTGCACCTCACCGACTGGCCGAACGCGCTCGACCTGCCCGCCGACGCGGCGCTGGTGACCGCGATGGACAAGGTGCGGCAGGTGGCGTCGTCGGCGCTGGCGCTGCGCAAGGCGAACAAGCTGCGGGTGCGGCTGCCGCTGGCGAAGCTCGTGGTCGCCGCCGAGGACGTCGAACCGCTGCGCGGGTTCACCGAGATCCTGCGGGACGAGGTGAACGTGAAGTCGGTGGAGCTGACCACCGACGTCGCGGCGCACGGCACGTTCGAGGTCGCGGTGAACGCGCGGGCGGCCGGGCCGCGGCTGGGCAAGGCCGTGCAGCAGGTGATCAAGGCGGTCAAGGCGGGCGACTGGACGACGAACGTGTCCGGCGCGGTCGTGGCGGCGGGCGTCGAACTGGTCGAGGGCGAGTACGACCGGCGCCTGGTCGCGTCCGGCGGCGGCGCGGCGGCGGAACTGCCCGGCGGGGCCGGTCTGGTCGTGCTGGACACCGAGGTCACCGAGGACCTGGCGGCCGAGGGCCTCGCCCGCGACCTGGTCCGCGTGGTCCAGCAGGCCCGCCGCGAGGCCGGTCTGGACGTCGGCGACCGGATCTCGCTGACCGTGGACGCCACCGCCGAGGTGACGGCCGCGGCGCGCAAGCACGAGGAGTTCGTGGCGTCCGAGACGCTGGCGACGTCGGTGTCCTACGGCGAGGTGGCCGAGGGCTTCGACGGCACGGTGGGCGAGGGCGTGAAGGTGCGCGTGGCGGTCGCGAAGGCGTGAAGGGAAGCGGTCTTGCTCCGGGTGAGATGCTCGGAGCAAGACCGCGTCGGCGAAGTCCTCGGCTTGTCGCGTCGTGTCTCAGCTGACTCCTGACGGACCGAGCGACGGTGCCCGGGGGAGCGTCTGCTAGGGATTCCCCATGACTTCAGAAGCCGCCGCCGAACCGGCCGCCGAGGGACTGGCCGCCGGGTTGCGCCAGCGGCACCTCGCCATGCTCGCGATGGGCGGCGTGATCGGGTCGGGACTGTTCGTCAGCTCCGGCGTCGGGATCAAGCTCGCCGGGCCCGGCATCGTGCTGTCCTTCGTGCTCGCGGGCACGCTCGCGATGCTGGTCATGCGCATGATGGCGGAAATGGCCGCCGCGATCCCGTCCAGCGGGTCGTTTTCGGTGCACGCCGAGCGCGCGTTCGGGCCGTGGGCCGGGTTCGCGATCGGCTGGCTGTACTGGGCCGCTTTGGTCGTCGTGCTCGCCGTGGAGGCGACCGCGGCCGCCATCATCGTCAACGGCTGGCTGCCCGGCATTCCGCAGTGGGCGCTGGTGCTGATCTTCATGGCGGTGCTGACCGCGGTCAACTTCACGGCGGTGTCCCGCTTCGGCGAGCTGGAGTTCTGGCTGGCGCTGATCAAGGTCGTCGCGGTCGTGGCCTTCCTGGTCCTCGGCGTGCTCGCGTTTCTCGGCGTGCTGCCGGGAACGTCCTTCGTCGGCACGGCCAATCTCCTCGGCCACGGCGGGCTGCTGCCCCACGGGTGGCAGGGCGTCGGCACCGGTTTGCTCGCGGTGGTCTTCACCTTCGGCGGCCTGGAAGTGGTGACCATCGCGGCCGCCGAATCCGACGATCCCGCGCACGCCGTCGGCAAGGCGGTCCGCAACGCGGTCGTGCGGATTTCGGTGTTCTACATCGGTTCCATGCTGGTCATCGTCTCGCTGCTGCCGTGGCCGAGTGTCCAAACCGGACAGAGCCCGTTCGCCGCGGTGCTCGAACGGATCGGGATCCCGGCGACCGGGCAGGTCATGAACGTGGTCGTGCTGTTCGCCTTGCTGTCCACGCTGAACACCAACATGTACGGCGCGGCCCGCATGGTGTACTCGCTGGCGCGCCGCGGCCACGCGCCGCGCGCACTGACCAGAGTGGACCGCAACGGCGTGCCCGTCTTCGCTGTCGCGGCCTCGGTGCTCTTCGGGTTCGTCGCCGTGGCGCTGAACGCGCTCTGGCCGGACACCGTCTTCCAGTACCTGCTCAACGCGGTCGGCTCGGTGCTGCTGATCGTCTGGATCCTGGTCGCCTGCACGCAGTTGCGGGTGCGCAAGCAACTCGAACGCACCGCGCCGGAAAGCCTCACCGTGCGCATGTGGGGCTTCCCGTACCTGACCTGGGCGACGCTCGCCGCGATGGTCGCGATCCTGGTGGTGATGGCCGGCGACGCCGGCGCCCGGATCCAGCTGATCAGCTCGGACGTCCTCGTCGCGGTGCTGGTCGTGGCCGGGATCTGCTGGCAACGCGCCCGCCGGGAAGCCGAACAAACTGTATAACGACCTATACGGCTCGGCGTTGATCACGAATCTGTCGCATTCCCCGAGGTAACACCCGCTTCCGCGCGGCGATGGAAAGCTGAGCGAGGGACGCGGGCGGACCGCGTTGGGCGAGGGGGAGGCGACGGTGAGTCCTGCCGGGAAGAAGGGCGTGCTGATCGGGGGCGCGCTGGCCGTGATCGCGATCGTCGTGGCAGCGTTCGTGCTGCTCAACGGCGAGGGAACGACGGCGGCCGCACCGGATACGGGTTCAGGGACGTCGCCGACGGCCGCGGAGCCGAGCGATCCGACGTCGGCGGCCCGCACGTACCTGCTCGCCTTCGCGAAGAAGGACCCGGACGCCGCCAGCAAGGCCACCGACGCTCCGATGGACGCCTCGGCCGCGCTGCAGGACGCGTGGGCGACGCTGCGGCCCAAGGAGCTGACCGCCAAGCTCGGCGACGTCGGCGCGGCGCAGGGCGACAAGGCCACGGCGGGCTACACGATCACCTGGAACCTCGGCACCGGCCACGTCTGGACGTACACCGGCAGCCTCGGTCTCGTCCAGGCGCAGGGCGCATGGCGGGTCCACTGGGCGCCGACGGTGCTGCACCCCAAGCTGGAAACGGGGCAGCGGCTGGCGATCGCGTCCTCGGACGTCCCGGCGGTGGTCGACCGCGACGGCAAACCGCTCGTCGTTTCCGGCGGCGGCGGGCTGAAGCTGGCTGACGACAAGGCGTTCCCGCTGCTCCGTTCGGCGCTCACCGGGCACGGGCAGGCGTCCCAAGCGTTCGCGGTCGAGCGCGTGGACGCTTCGGGCAAGAACCTGGAGGCGCTGTTCGGAAACCCCGAAGGCGACCGCAAACCGGCCGCCACCGGGCTCAGCATCGCGACGCAGAACGCGGCCCAGGCAGCGGTCGACGGGTATCGCGGCAAGGCCGTTCTGGTCGCCATCCAGCCGTCGTCCGGCGACTTGCTCGCGGTGGCGCAGAACGGCAGCGTCACCAACGCCGCGTCGGCGTTCAGCGGCCAGTACGCGCCGGGGTCGACGTTCAAGATCGTCACCGCGACCGCGGCGCTGGAAGCCGGGCTCGTCACGCCGGATTCCTCGGTTCCGTGCCCGCTGACCGACCGGATCGGCACCCGCACGCTCTCCAACGAGGGTTTCGACCTCGGCACGACCACCGTGCACAAGGCGTTCGCGAAGTCCTGCAACACCACGTTCGGCAGGCTCGCGTCGCAGCTGCCCGCCGATGGGCTCGCGAAGGCGGCCACCCAGTTCGGTCTCAACGCGGATTTCGGGATCGAGGGCCTTTCCTCCGAAATGGGCCGCGTCGACCCGGCAGCGAGCCCGGACGAGCAGGTCGAGGACGGCATCGGCCAGGGAAAGGTGCAGGTCAGTCCGATGGGAGCGGCGGTGATGGCGGCGACCGCGGCGTCCGGGCACGCGGTCGTGCCGCGGCTGTGGGAAGGCGGGACCAAGGTCAACACCGGCTACCAGCCGCCGTCCGGCTCGGTGCTGGCGGCGCTGCGCGGGATGATGCGCGAGGTCGTGACCGGCGGCACGGCGACCGGCCTGGCGCACTCCGGCTCGGTGTTCGGCAAGACCGGCACCGCGCAGTTCGGGTCCGGCGCCGAGGCGCACGGCTGGTTCGTCGGCTACCGCGGCGACCTGGCGTTCGCGGTGTTCCTGGAGGGCGCCAACGACTCCAAACCGGCCGTCTCGCTGGGCGCGAAGTTCCTCGACGCGCTGTAGGGGCTCGTGAGTGCTGATCACGGTTCTTACCGCGATCAGCACTCACGAGCCGCCTCCAGGAGCCCGGGTGTGCGGCGGGGGCGCACGCCACGGCTGCTGAGCAAACGTCAGTTCGGCCGCGGCCGAAGTGTCGCCGTTCTACCGTAGGGACATGGAAACCGTCGCACTGGCCGAAGTCGCCGCTGTGCTCGCCGATCCGAGCCGCGCGACTATGTGTCTCGCCCTGCTCGACGGCCGTGCCTGGACGGTGGGCGAACTGGCCGCCGCGGCGCGGATCGCGGTCTCGACGGCGAGCGAGCACGTGACACGGCTGGCCGAGGCCGGGTTCGTCGCCCGGGTGAAGCAGGGGCGGCACGCGTACGTGCGGCTGGCGAATCCGCGGGTCGCGGAGCTGATCGAGCATTTGGCGCAGCATGCCGAACTGAAACGGCCGTCCGGGCTGCGGACTTCGTTGCGGGTGCAGCGGTTGTCGTTCGCGCGCAGTTGCTACGACCATTTGGCCGGGACGCTCGGCGTCGCTTTGCGGGACGGGATGGTCGAACGGGGCCTGATCGACGTGTCGGACGGGCTCGCGCTCACCGACGCCGGACGCGACGTCCTGGCCGGTCTCGGCGTCACCGTGCCGGATCGGCCGCGGCGGCCGCTGCTGCGCGACTGTCTGGATTGGACAGAGCGGCGGGAGCACCTCGCCGGCGCGGTTCCGGCGGCGGTGCTGGAGCGGGCGGTCGAGGCGGGCTGGCTGACGCGGGACCAGCAGCGCGCGGTCCGCGTCCTGCCGGGCGCGAGGGGCCCGTTCGCCGCGCTGGGTGTCGATCTCGCGACGGTGAGTGCCGCCGAGGCGTCGTAACACACCTGCGAGGTCCCCCGGACCGGTGGTGCGCGCTCGGGAACCGGACACTGCCTCACTATTCTGGACGCCTGCGGGCGACGGGAGGGAGGCGGGCGAGTGGACGAGCTTCCCATGGTGCTGGGCGTCGGAGCGCTGGTTCTGGTCGTCTCGGTCGTCGCGGTGCGCGTGTCCATCCGGCTCGGATTCCCGTCGCTGCTGCTGTATCTCGGGATCGGCGTCGTGCTCGGCGAGGCCGGGTTCGGCATCCGCTTCGACAATCCGGCGCTCACCCAGTCCCTCGGGCTCGCCGCGCTCGTCCTGATCCTCACCGAGGGCGGGCTCACCACGCGCTGGTCCGCGGTGAAACCCTCGCTGGGGCCCGGAATCCTGCTGTCCACAGTGGCCGTGGTGATCAGCATCGCGGTCACCGGCGCGGCATTGCACTGGCTGCTCGGCCTCGACTGGCGGCTTTCCCTGCTGTGGGGCGCGGTCCTCGCGTCCACCGACGCCGCGGCGGTGTTCTCCGTGCTGCGCACGGCCGGGGTCGGCAAACGGGTCGTCGGCGCGCTGGAGCTGGAATCCGGCATCAACGACGCGCCCGCCTACATCGCGGTCGTAGTGCTCGCGTCCGGCGAGGCGGTCGACTGGTCGCTGCCGCTGCTGGTGGTCTACGAACTGCTCACCGGCCTCGCGCTCGGCCTCGCGTTCGGCTGGCTGGGCGCGCAGGCGCTGCGCCGGGCCGCGCTCCCGGCGACCGGCCTGTACCCGCTCGCCACGGTCGCGGTGTGCGTGCTCGCGTACTCCTCGGGCCAGCTGGCGCACGCGTCCGGCCTGCTCGCCACGTACGTCGCCGGTCTGGTGCTGGGGAATTCCAAGCTGCCGCACCGGTCGGACACCCTGTCGTTCGCCGAAGGGCTCGGCTGGCTCGCGCAGATCGGGCTCTTCGTGCTGCTCGGCCTCTTCGCGTCGCCGACCCGGCTGCTCGAAGCGCTCGTCCCGGGCCTCGTCGCGGGCGCGGTGGTGCTGCTGCTCGCCCGGCCGCTCTCGGTGGTCCTGTCGCTGCTGCCGTTCCGCTTGCCGTGGCGGGAGCAGACGTTCCTGTCCTGGGCGGGCCTGCGCGGTGCGGTGCCGATCGTGCTCGCGATGATCCCGCTGTCGGAAGGCGTGCCCGGCGCGCAACGGCTGGTGGACGCGGTTTTCGTGCTCGTCATCGTGCTCACCGTGCTGCAGGGCGCGACGCTCAGCCCGCTCGCGCGGATCCTCGGGCTGGCGAAGGCGACGCAGGCGCACGAGATCGAGGTCGACGCCGCGCCGCTCGACGAACTCGGCGCGGAACTGCTGCAGGTGCGCATCCAGAAGGGGTCGAAGCTGCACGGCGTGTACCTGTCCGAGCTGCGGCTGCCCGCCGGGGCGACGGTCAGCCTCGTGGTCCGCGGCGGGACGGGCTTCACCCCGCAGAAAACGAGCCGATTGCAGGTCGAGGACCAGCTTCTGGTGGTCACGACCGCCGCCGACCGCGACGCGACCGAACGGCGCATCCGGGCCGTCGACCGGGCCGGCCGCCTCGCCCGCTGGCACGGGGAATCCGGGGCCTGATCCTTCTGTCCTTTGTGGACACTACTTGTGACTGCCGTCTCAGATCACGGGACGGGTCTGGTTTCCCGCGCGAGTTTTCCGCTATCGTCGGGTTCAGGTCATGAGTGCCAGCGCGAAGCCCCGGCTTGCTGGCCGGCAACCCTCCTACCGCGGTGGGGTGCCCCGGGTGAGGACCAGGCCGGTCGCGCAGTGCGGCGGGCAAGCGCGGGCCCCTCGCCGGGGGTCCCCCGGAACGCCGAGGAGGCGCCGTCATGACTCTCGCACTCGACCGGTCCACGGAAACTGTTGTCGCTGCTGTTCCCGCTGTCGCTGGTGCGACGCTGCGGGTCCCGCTGGTGACCGGCGGCGACATCGGCTACGCCAACCTCGACCACGCGGCGAGCGCGCCGTGTCTGGACGCGGTGCGCACGGCGGTCGACGAGTTCCTTCCCTGGTATGCCAGCGTGCATCGCGGCGCGGGCTTCGCTTCGCAGGTCTCGACGCGGCTGTACGAACGGACCCGGGACGTGTTGCGCCGGTTCGTGGACGCGCGCACCGGCGACTCGGTGATCTTCACGCGCAACACCACTGACGCGTTCAACCTGCTGGCGAAGGCGTTGCCGCGCAAGACTTCCGTGGTCGTGTTCGACAGTGAGCACCACGCGGCGCTGCTGCCGTGGCGGGGTCCGAACGTCCGGCGCGTGCAGTTGCCGCGGACCCGGCTCGCCGCGGTGTCCGTTGTGGACGAAGCGCTGGCGGAATGCCCGCAGGGGCCGCGATTGGTGGTCGTCGCTGGTGCCTCCAATGTGACTGGCGAACTGCTGCCGGTCGCCGAGATCGCCGCGGTGGCCCGGAAACACGGCGCCCGGGTGGCCCTGGATGCCGCGCAGCTCGCTCCGCATCGGCGGATTTCGTTGCGGGAGCTGGATGTCGACTACGTCGCGCTGTCCGGGCACAAGCTCTACGCCCCGTTCGGGGCTGGCGCGCTGATCGGCCGCAGCGACTGGCTGCGTGCCGCGGAGCCGTACCTGGCCGGTGGCGGTGCTACGAAGCTGGTGACCGAGGAAGCCGTGGTGTGGAACAGCGGCGAGGAGCGGCACGAGGCCGGGTCGCCGAATACCGTTGGCGTGTATGCGCTTGGGGTGGCGTGCGAGCAGCTGGCGGCTCAGTGGGATGCCGTGGGTTCGCACGAGGCTGCGTTGCTGGAGCGGCTCCGCAAGGGGCTCGAGGGCTTGCCCGGATTTGCCGAGCTGCGGTTCTTTGACGCGCCGGTGGACCGGGTCGGCACGGTGAGCTTCGTGGTCGACGGCTTCGAGCCGGGCTGGCTGGCCGCGGTGCTGTCGGCTGAGTACGGGATCGGCGTGCGGGACGGGGCGTTTTGCGCGCACGTGGCCGCCCGGCGGTTGATCCGTGAAGCCGGGAGCGAGGGCCAGCAGGCGGTTCGGGTGAGCCTCGGGCTGGGGAGCACCGAAGAGCACGTGGACCGGTTGGTGCTCGCGCTGCGGCAGATCGTGGCCCGGGGAGCCCGGTGGGAGTACGCGAAGGTGGACGGGCGGTGGGCGCCGGTCGGGGACACGCGGGAGCTGCCGCCGTTCTGCGCCTGACGGCGCGGGGGTGCTGGGCCTGGCGCGGCAGGAAACTTGACCACAACGCGGGATCGGCTTAAGGGCGATCCCGCCGCGGCGGCGGAGCCGACGCCATTAAACACAGTGCGGAAGATGAT
Source organism: Amycolatopsis sp. FU40 (assembly GCF_021903635.1). Classification (NCBI taxonomy): domain Bacteria; kingdom Bacillati; phylum Actinomycetota; class Actinomycetes; order Pseudonocardiales; family Pseudonocardiaceae; genus Amycolatopsis; species Amycolatopsis sp. FU40. Next base: position 4,177,175 of record NZ_CP091381.1, on the reverse strand, counting down.
CGCGTGCAGGTCGTTCAGCAGGCCGCGTTCGCTGAGCTGGCCGTTGAGCAACAGCCGGGCCAGATGGGTGAACGCGGCGTCAGCCGCGTCGGCCACCGCGGGAATGGGAGTGCGGCAGTCGGCCAAGGCCGCCTCCTGCACGTCGTGGATCTCCCGCGGTTCGGTGCGGGACAGGCCCGCCAGACGGCGCAGGTGCTCGCCGTCCTCGCCGTCGGCCAGCCAGTGGGCTGCCCAGAGCGGGAGGTCGTCGGTGGGAGAGAGGTCGAGGGCGATCCAGGCCGCGGCCGCGGCGGGGCTGGGGATGTCGGCGGGCACGGAGCCGATGATGGCGGGCGAGGGGCGTGCGGGGCGACTGAATTCGGCCGCTGTGACCTGCTCGGGCGCGGTTGTGGACAATGGGGGTGTGAGCACCGATCCTTCGCCGTCCGAATCCGAGGTCGAGCCGTCTGCGGAACCGCCTGAGCGGGAGGCTGCCGAGGACGCCGTGCCGCTGCCCAAGCGGCGCGTCTGGGTGGTGTTCGCGGTCGCGGCGCTGCTGTGGGCGATCGACCTGATCACGAAGAACCTCGTCGTCGCCAACCTCGAGGGCAAGGAGCCGAAGCCGATCCTCGGCGGGCTGATCTACTTGCAGGTCATCCGCAACCCGGGAGCCGCGTTCTCGATGGCGACCGGCATGACGTGGGTGCTCGCGCTGGTCGCGATCGGCGTCGTGATCGCGATCGTGTGGATCTCGCGCAGGCTGCGCTCGGTCGGCTGGGCGATCGGCCTCGGGCTCGTGCTCGCCGGCGCGCTCGGCAACCTGACCGACCGGTTCTTCCGCGAGCCGGGACCGCTGCGCGGCCACGTCGTCGACTTCATCTCCGCGTTCGCGCCCAACGGCCAGGGCTTCGCGATCTTCAACATCGCCGACTCCGCGATCTGCGTCGGCGGCGCGCTGATCGTGCTGCTGTCCCTGCTCGGCAAGGACTACGACGGCACCTCCACCCGCGGCAAGAAGAAGGAATCCGAGTGAGCGCGCGCATGCTGCCCGTCCCCGACGGGCTCGACGGGATGCGCGTCGACGCCGGCCTCGCCAAACTGCTCGGCCTGTCCCGCACCGCGGTCGCGGACCTCGCCGCGGCGGGCGACGTGCTCCTCGACGGCCGTCCGGCGGGCAAATCGGACCGGCTGGCCGCGGGCGGACTGCTGGAGGTGACGCTGCCGGAACCGGAACGTCCGGCGGAAATCGTCGCGGAGCCGGTCGAAGGCATGAAGATCCTGCACGATGACGACGACATCGTGGTGATTTCGAAACCGGTCGGCGTCGCCGTGCACCCCAGTCCCGGCTGGACCGGCCCGACGGTCGTCGGCGGCCTCGCCGCGGCCGGGCTGCGCATCTCGACCTCCGGCGCGGCCGAACGACAGGGCGTCGTGCACCGCCTCGACGCGGGCACCACCGGGGTGATGGTGGTGGCGAAGAGCGAACACGCGTACACCGTGCTGAAGCGGGCGTTCAAGGAACGGACCGTCGACAAGGGCTACCACGCTGTCGTGCAGGGCCACCCGGATCCGACGCGCGGCACCATCGACGCTCCGATCGACCGCCATCCGCGGCACGACTACAAGTTCGCGGTCGTCGCGGGCGGACGGCCGAGCGTCACGCACTACGAGGTAGTCGAGGCGTTCCGGGCGGCTTCGCTGGCGCACGTGAAGCTGGAAACCGGCCGCACGCACCAGATCCGCGTGCACTTCTCCGCGCTGCGCCACCCGTGCGCGGGCGACCTGACCTACGGGGCGGACCCGGTGCTGGCCAGGAAACTCGGCCTGACGCGGCAGTGGCTGCACGCGCGGACGCTCGGTTTCGCGCATCCCGCGGACGGCCGGTGGGTGGAGTTCGAGGCGGAGTACCCCGACGATCTGGCGAGTGCGCTGGAGATCCTGCGCGACGGGAACTAGTGGCCTCGTGAGTGTTTTTGCCGGTTCCAACCGGCATGAACCCTCACGAGCCGGCTAGCCGACGGCCCAGGTCAAGGTGCGCTCGTCTGGCTCGGGCCGGGGGCTCCAGCGCACCGAGACCACGCGGGTCGCGGTGGGAAGCACGTAGACGGTGTGCCCGCCGAGCGTCTCGCCCGGCTGCACGCCGATCTTGTGCGGCGGCCGGGAGGTCAGCGAAACCGGGGCCTTCGCGATGGTCTCGCCGCTGTCGGTGACGAGTTCCAGGTAGTTGTCGGGCAGCGACGCGAACGGGATCGGCCCGCGATTGGTGATCTCGGTGTGCACGACGACCGCGCGCTCGCCGTCCTCGAGCCGGTAGCCCGCCGCGCCGAAGAGGAAGTCGGCGGGATCCTGGACCTCCAGCAGTTGCACGGAAAGCTGTTCCCCTTCGAGCCCCTGCGACTGCATCGTCTCGCCGATCCGCCCCTGCTTGGCCGGCGCCGCGGCGGGCCGGGGTTCGTCGCCGCGGGCCCAGGACGCGGTCTGCGGAACGCCCCACGTGCTGACGACCGGATCCGGGGCCGGGTACGGTCCATTGTGGACGCTCGGGCCGGCGGGCGGCAGCTGCCCAGGGCTGTACGCGCCGGAGACGCCCGGCCCGGCGGGAATCCCGTTCGGTCCAGGGGGATACGCGCCCGAAACCCCGGGAATCCCGGCCGGTCCGGGTGCGTACGCGCCGGACACCCCCGGCGCGTAGCCGCCGGAGGGGCCCGGAATTCCGGTCTGTGCGGGGGGATACGCGCCGGAGGTCCCGGGGCCGGGCAGGCCGGTTTGCCCAGGGGAGTACGCACCGGAGGTTCCGGGGCCGGGCATTCCGTGCTGTCCCGGCGGATGAGGGCCGGAGTGTCCCGGCATCCCGGGTGAATCGGGACCGGGGACCCCGTTCGGTCCGGGCGGGTGCGGGCCGGAGGCGCCTGGCATCCCGGAGCCTTGCGCGCCCGACGTTCCGCCTCGAACCGGGACTCCCGCCGACGCCGGGCTGTTCATCGGGCCAGGGCCGGAGGGCATGGCGCCCGGCGTCGCACCCGGGCCGGAAGCCATCGGCCCGGGAATCCCGCCCGGGTTCGGTCCAGGCATGCTGCCCGGGTTTTGCCCGGCCGCGGGGAACGGCGCCGACCCGGGCCCGCCCGGATACCCGCCCCCGGGGCCTTGCGGACGCTGCCACGACGCCGGAGCCCCGGAGATCGCCGCGCGGAGACCGTTCGGGTCGCTTTCGACCCCGACCAGCAGCGGCAACCCGCTCCCGGACAGCGCGACCAGCCGGTACGCGACCTCCCGCGGGTCCATCCCGACCTTCGCCGCCAGCTCGTGCACAGCCCCCTTGCCCAGCTCGGCGAGCGCGGCGAGCAGGCGGATGTCGGCGGGATCGGTCACGGCCACTCCGGCAACGCTACCGCCTCGCCCGCCCCGCCCGGCCGCACCACGCGCCCGGCGTGCCCCGCGCCACCGAGACGTCGGCGGAACACCGGCCGGTGCGCACCCGCGAATGCCGGTGCACGGCGATCCGTGAACCGTGCACGCACTGCCCGGCCGTCCCGCCGCCCGCGGCCCCAGGTTCCACGCCCCGGAACGCCGCTGCCCCCGGACGGAGGCCGGCCGCCGAGGACACGGGCGTCCGCACCCCGGTCTCGATTAGGGTCGGCGTCAGCACTCGCTCCGCCTACCCTGGGGGTCCACGCCGATGACCGTCGTTTCCGATCTCGCCGACGAACTCGTCGAGGTGTCGTTCGACCACGAACCGCTCGACGCCGCCATTCTGGGCATCCGGCCGGACGCGCCGGGGCTCGGCGATCCGTCGGCCGCGGCGGAGGCGGCGCTGCGCGAGAAGCTCGCCGGGATCCGGGAGCGGGCCGAGGCGATCGACCCGGCCGGGCTCGACGAGGTCGACCGCGTCACTCGCGACGTCCTGCTCAGCTCCATCGACGGGAACCTCGACCGGATGGACAGCCGGGTCGTCGACTTCACCGTCACCGACCTGTTCGTCGGGCCCGCGTCCGGGCTGCTGTCCGCGCTGCCGATGGTCACCGTCACCGCGGAAACCGCGGAGGCGCATCTCGGCAGGCTCAGCGCGATCCCCGAGTACCTCCGCGCTGTCGCACACCGGCACCGCGACGGCATCGCCGCGGGGCTGCTGCCGATCGAACGCCTGGTCAAGGCCGCGATCGCGCACCTCGACCGCTACCTCGCCGAGCCCGAGAACGACCCGCTGCTGCGCCAGTCCGCGCCGGACGCCGAGTTCGCCGCCCGCCGCGAGCAGATCCTCCGCGACGTCGCCCGGCCCGGTTTCCGCGAGTACCGCGACTTCCTCGAGGCCGAGGTCCTCCCGCACGGCCGCCCGGACGACAAGGCAGGCGTCTCCTGGCTCCCCGGCGGCGACGAGATCTACGCCCGCCTCGCCCGCACCCACACCACCAGCGACCGCACCCCGCAGGAGCTGCACGACACCGGCCTCGCGATCATCGCGGGCCAGGTCGAGCAGTACCAGGCCCTCGGCGAGCGCGTGTTCGGCACGCGCGAGCTGCCGGAGATCTTCGAGCGGCTGCGCACCGACCCGAAGCTCCGCTGGACGAGCGCCGGGGACCTCCTCGAAACCGCCCGCACGGCCATCTCGCGCGCCGCGGCCGAGGCGCCGAACTGGTTCGGCCACATCCCGCAGCACCCGTGGACCGTCGAGGCGGTGCCGGAGGATTCCGCGCCCGGCGCGCCCCCGGCGTACTACATGCCGCCCGCCGCGGACGGGTCCCGGCCGGGCGTCTACTTCGCGAACACCCATCAGGCCACCGAACGGTTCCGGCACACCGCCGAGGTCATCGCGTTCCACGAGGCGATCCCTGGCCACCACTTCCAGCTCAGCACCGCGCTCGACCTCGCCGACCTGCCGCTGCTGCGCCGGATCGGCAACTTCACCGCCTACGCGGAGGGCTGGGGCCTCTACACCGAGCGCCTCGCCGACGAGATGGGCCTGTACTCCGACGACGTGTCGCTGCTCGGCATGCTGACGATGGAGTCCATGCGGGCCGGGCGGCTGATCGTCGACACCGGCCTGCACGCGCTGGGCTGGAGCCGCCGGCAGGCGGTCGACTACCTGCTGGAGCACACGCCGATGGCGCAGGTCGAGATCGAGTCCGAGGTCGACCGGTACCTCGGCTACCCGGGCCAGGCGCTCGCGTACATGGTGGGGCGGCTGGAGATCGAGCGGCTGCGCAAACAGGCAGAGCAGCGGCTCGGCAGCCGGTTCGACGTCAAGGCGTTCCACGACACGGTCCTCTCCGGCGGCTCCCTTCCGCTGTCGGTGCTGGACGCCGTGGTCACCGGCTGGGCGGCCGGCCACGGCGACACCGTCGCCGGCCTGGCGGACGAACTGGTCGAGCTGGACTTCGAACGGGAACCGCTGGAGCGCACCGTCCTGGGCCTCCCCGGCGACCACACGAAGCTCGCCGACCCGAGTCTCGCCGCCGCGGAGCGCGACCGGGCCAAGTACGCCGCGATCGCCGAACGCGCCGACGCGCTCGACCCGGCCGGGCTGACCGCGTCCGAGGTGATCACCCGCGAGGTGGTGCGCACGCACGCCCGCGGCGCGATCGACACGATCGACTCGCGGCTGTCCGGGTTCGCGGTGAGCGACGGGTTCAGTTCGCCCGCGCTCAACCTCATGACCATCCTTCCCGCGCTGACCCCGGACGACGCGGACAAGGCGCGCGGCTATCTCACCCGGCTGGCGGCGATCGGCGGCTACCTCGACGCGGTGATCGAGGCGCAGCGGACGACCGTCGCGGACGGGTTCGCGCCGCCGGACTTCCTGGTGCGCATCGGGATCGAGTACGTCGAGCGGTACCTCGCGAACGAGGACGGCGACCCGTTCCGCGTCACGCCTTCGGTCGAGGTCGAAGGCTTCGCGGCGGAGTGCGACCGGCTGCTCGCCGAGGTCGTGCGGCCCGCGTACCGCCGCTACCGCGACTTCCTCGCCGAGGACGTGCTGCCGGTTTCGAAGACCGACAGCCAGCCGGGCATCAGCCACCTGCCGGGCGGGCTGGAGAAGTACCAGGGCCTGATCCGCGCGCACACCACCACCGACCGCACCGCGCAGGAACTGCACGACACCGGTCTGCGGATGGGCGAAAAGCTGGCCGAGGAGTATCGCGAACTGGGCTCCCGCGTGTTCGGCACCGGGGAGCTGCGGGAGATTTTCGACCGCCTCCGCACCGACCCGGAACTGCGCTGGCGCGACGGCGAGGAGCTGCTGGAAGGCGCTCGCACCGCCATCGCGCGAGCGGAAACCGTCGCCCCGCAGTGGTTCTCCCGGGTGCCGGACGCGAAGTGCGCGGTCGAGCCGGTCCCGGAGGCGGACGCGGCGAGCGGCACCATCGCCTACTACCTCCAGGCCGCGTTCGACGGTTCCCGGCCCGGCACGTACTACGCCAACACCTACGAGGCGAGTTCGCGGCCGCGGTTCACCAGCGAGGGGATCGCGTTCCACGAGGCCGTTCCCGGCCACCACTTCCAGCTCACGTTCGCGCAGGAACTCACTGATCTGCCGCTGCTGCGCCGGATCGCGCCGTTCAACGCCTACATCGAGGGCTGGGGCCTGTACGCGGAACGCCTCGCCGACGAGATGGGCCTGTACTCCGACGACGTCGCCCGCTTCGGCATGCTCGCCCAGGACTCGATGCGGGCCGGACGGCTCGTCGTCGACACCGGGTTGCACGCGCTGGGCTGGACCCGTCAGCAGGCGGTCGACTACCTGGTCGAGCACACGCCGATGGCGAAGATGGAGATCGAGGCGGAGATCGACCGGTACGTCGCGAATCCGGGCCAGGCGCTGAGCTACATGGTGGGACGGCTGGAAATCCAGCGCGTGCGCGCCGAGGCCGAACAGGCGCTGGGAGACCGGTTCGACATCCGCGCGTTCCACGATGTGATCCTCGGCAACGGAATTCTCCCGCTGTCGGCATTGGACACCGTGGTCGGCGCGTGGATCGCGGAGGCTTCTGCGTGAGCTGGCTCGACCTTCCGGCCGGCACCCTCTTCGGCCTCGGCAACCTGCCCTACGGCGTCTTCTCGCACGGCGAGCGGACCCGCCGGGCCGGTGTCGCGGTCGGAGACCAGGTGCTCGACCTGACCGCGGCGGCCGAGGGGGAGTCCTTCGGCCGCCTGCTCGCCGCGGGCGTGCTGAACCCGTTGCTCGCCGCCGGTCCGGACACCTGGGCCGACGTGCGGGCGCGGGTCCGCGAATGGCTCACCGACCCGCGGCATGCCGACCGGATCCGGCCGCATCTGGTGCCGCGCAAGGACATCGTGAGCCATCTGCCGGTGGAGGTCGCGGATTACGCCGACTTTTACTCCAGCGAGCAGCACGCGCTCAACGCCAGCCGGATCTTCACCGGCGCGGACGATCTGGTGCCGGTGAACTGGAAACACCTGCCGATCGGCTACCACGGCCGCGCGGGCACCGTCGTCGCGTCCGGCACGCCGGTGATCCGCCCGGCGGGGCAACGGAAGCCGCGCAAGGCGACGGAACCGTCGTTCGGCGCGGCCAAGCGGCTGGACTTCGAGGCGGAGGTCGGGTTTGTCGTCGGCGCTCCGTCCGAACTGGGCAAGCCGGTGCCGATCGACGAGTTCCCTCGCCACGTCTTCGGCGTCTGCCTGGTCAACGACTGGTCGGCGCGCGATCTGCAGGGCTGGGAATCGCAGCCGCTCGGCCCGTTCCTCGGCAAATCGTTCGCCACGTCCATGTCGCCCTGGCTGGTTCCGCTGGCCGCGCTGGAGCACGCCCGCGTCCCGCAGCCCGCGCAGGATCCGGAGCCGTTCGCATACCTGCGCGCGGCCGAGCCGTGGAGCCTCGACCTGACGCTGGAAATCCGGATCAACGGCCATCTCGTGTCCAGTCCGCCGTTCGCCACGCAGTACTGGACGGGTGCGCAGCAGCTCGCGCACCTCACCGTGAACGGCGCGAGCCTGCGCACCGGCGACCTGTACGCGTCCGGCACGGTCACCGGCCCGGCGAAGGACCAGCGCGGCTCGCTGCTGGAGCTGAGCTGGGGCGGTCGCGAACCGCTCGCGGTCGGCGAGGAGACCAGGGCGTTCCTGGAAGACGGCGACGAGGTCGTCATCAGCGCCTCCGCACCCGGCCCAGGCGGCGCCCGGATCGGGTTCGGCGAGGTGCGCGGGACGGTGGCGCCCGCTGTGGTGTGACCCACGCCGTAGCGTCGTCACCCGAGCGGCCGCATAATGAGCAAACGCTTAGTCACAGTCGACCGGCACGGGAATGAGGGATCGATGAGGATCGGCACCGGCGTCAGCTACTCGGGCGGGTTCGCCGAAAGCGTCGCGGACATCGTGGAGCTGGAACGGGTCGGGCTCGACATCGTGTTCGTCCCCGAGGCCTACAGCTTCGACGCGGTGAGCCAGCTCGGCTTCCTCGCCGCGAAGACCGAGCGCGTCGGCCTGATGTCGGGCATCTTCCAGATCTACACCCGCACGCCGAGCCTCACCGCGATGACCGCGGCCGGGCTGGACTTCGTGTCCGACGGCCGGTTCACCCTCGGCCTCGGCGCGTCCGGACCGCAGGTCATCGAGGGTTTCCACGGCGTGAAGTACGACGCGCCGATCGGCCGCACCCGCGAGATCATCGAGATCTGCCGCCAGGTGTGGCGGCGCGAGCGCGTCGTGCACGACGGCAAGCACTACACGATCCCGCTGCCCGCGGACCAGGGCACCGGGCTCGGCAAGCCGCTCAAGCTGATCAACCACCCGGTGCGCGAGCGGATCCCGGTCGTGCTCGCCGCGCTCGGGCCGAAGAACGTCGCGCTCGCCGCCGAGCTCGCCGAGGGCTGGCAGCCGATCTTCTTCCACCCGGAGAAGGCCGCCGACGTCTGGGGCGCCTCGCTGGCCGAGGGCAAGGCCAAGCGCGACCCGGAGCTGGGCGAGCTGGACGTGTTCGCCGCGCCGCCGCTGGCCATCGGCGACGACGTCGAGGGCCTGCTCGACTGGGTGCGCCCGGTGTTCGCGCTGTACATCGGCGGGATGGGCGCGCGCGGCAAGAACTTCTACAACACGCTGGCCTGCAACTACGGCTACGAGGCCGAGGCCAAGAAGATCCAGGACCTCTACCTCGACGGCAAGAAGGAAGAAGCCGCCGCGGCGGTCCCGGCGGAGCTGCTGCGCGCCACGTCGCTGGTCGGTCCGGCGGGGTATGTGAAGGAGCGGCTGGCGGCGTTCAAGGAGGCCGGCGCGACGACCCTGGCGGTCAACCCGCTGCAGCCCGGACGCGAGGCGCGAGTGGCCGCTGTCGCCAAGCTGAAGGAGCTGCTCGGGTAGGTCCGCTATGATGCGGGCTACTGAGAGTGTGAAAAAACCGCACTTCAGGTCGATGCCGCCGTCGAAATGCCGTCAACTCCCCGCGCGGGGCGCGAAGTCGGGAGTAAGAACGGGTTCAACGGGGAATCCGGGCGGGGCGAAAGCGAGGTAGGCCGGGCTGTGCGCAGAATCGAAGGATCCGCCGCCGCGGTGCTGGACGTGGGTTCGTTCAGTGCCCGGCTTGTCGTGCTCGAACCCGGCGGATCCCCGATCGACCCGGCATTGACGCACCAGACCCGGCTGCGGCTGGACCGCGAGCTGGACGACGACGGACGGCTCAGCGAACGCGGCATCGCCGCCATCGCCAAGGCCGTCGCGAACGGGATGGAATTCGCCCGCGAGCACGGCGTCGAGGACGTATTTCCGCTGGCCACGTCGTCTATTCGGGACGCGGTCAACTCCCGCGACGCGGTCCGTGCGGTCGCCAGGGAAACCGGGGTCGAACTGCGGTTCCTCTCCGGCCGCCGGGAGGCGGAATTGACTTACGTCGGCGCGCGCCGCTGGTACGGCGCGTCCGGCGGCCCGCTGCTGGCGCTCGACATCGGCGGCGGCACGGTCGAGCTGTCCGCCGGAGCGGGCGAGCAGGCCACTTTCGCGCGGTCGCTGCCTCTCGGCGCCCGGTCGGTCACGCGCGATTGGCTGCCCGCCGAACCGCCGGTGCGCAGCAAGCAAGTGCGTGCGCTGCGTGACCACGTGCTGGAGGAAGTCTCCGCCGCCTTGGGCGATGTGAAGGACGAGCTGGCCGAACACCGGGTGGTCGGCTGTTCGAAGGTGCTGCGGCAGCTGGCCCGGCTGGCCGGCGACCGTCCGGGCAAGGCCCGCGAGCTGCACCTGGACGACGTGCGCGCGTGGATTCCGCGGCTGTCGGCGATGCCGTTCGCGCGGCGCGCGCAGCTGCCGGGGATTTCGCGGCAGCGGGCGCAGCAGGCGCTCGGCGGCGCGGTCGTCGCGGAGGCGTTGCTGACGGTCGCGGGCGGGAGCCTGTCGATCTGCCCGTGGTCGACCCGGGACGGGCTGCTGCTGACGCTGCTGGATCAGCTCACGGACGCGACCGGCAAGCAGCGCTCGCGTCCGGCCGCGTGAACTCCCTGGTGCGCGGGCGGTAAACCGGGTATCCCGGAACCATGACCCCGCGCAGCGAATTCCTTCCCCGCGACCGGTCCGAGGACGACGACGAGGAAACGCCGTTCCCCGCGCGCCGCAAACGCGACCTGCCGGACTCGGACGAGCTGGCCGGCGAGGTGGCCACCGCGCCGGGGCCGGATCTGAGCCCGTCCCGCACCGACGAGGTGCCGCGGGTGCCGGGCACGGACGAAACGCCGTCGTGAGCGGCGATGCCGGTGAGCACCGGCATCGCCGCTCACGAGTCAGACGTGGTCGTACTGCCGCACCTTCGACGCGTCGCGGCGCGCCGGTGCCCGGCCGATCGGCTGGACCGGCGCGGGGCCCGGGTCCAGCTTCGGGATCGGCAGCTCCACCGGGTCCTCGGTCACCGTGAACCGTTCGCCGTGGTGGATCAGGTCCAGCGGCGGCCCGTTGAGCACCCGGTACGTCGCCGCGCCGTGCCGGATCGACACCTGGAACCGGGTTTCGCGGAAGGCGAGGCGGAAGGTGAGGCCGCCGAGTTCGTCGGGCAGCCGGGGCGCGAAGGACAGCTGGCCGCCGTAGTCGCGGAAGCCGCCGAATCCGGCCACCGCGGCTTGCCACGCGCCGGCCAGTGACGCCATGTGCAGGCCGTTGCGGACGTTGTTGTGCACGTCGTGCAGGTCAGTCAGCGCGGCTTCGGCGAGATAGTCGTAGGCCAGTCGCAGGTGACCGACCTCGGCGGCGATGACGGCCTGCGTGCCCGCGGACAGCGAGGAATCGCGGACTGTCCGTGCTTCGTAGTAGGCGAAGTCGCGGGCTTTTTCCTCCGGGCTGAACGAATCGCCGCACAGGTGCAGGGCGAGCACGAGGTCGGCCTGCTTGACGACCTGCTTGCGGTACAGGTCGAAGTACGGGTAGTTCAGCAGCAGCGGGTAGAAATCCTCGTCGGTGGCGGCGAAATCCCACTCGTCGTGCTGCAGGAAGCCTTCCGACTGCGGGTGCACGCCGAGTTCCTGGTCGTACGGCAGCGCCATCGCGTCCGCCGCGGCGCGCCAGGAATCGATCTCGGGAGCGTCCACTTCGAACTGTTCGGCGAGGTCGGGATGCCGTCGGCACACCTCCGCCGCGGCGAGCAGGTTCCTGCGCGCCATCAGGTTCGTGTAGACGTTGTTGTCCGCCACTGCGGAGTACTCGTCCGGCCCGGTGACACCGTCGATGCGGAAGTGCCCGTGGTGGTCGAAATGCCCGAGGGACGCCCACAGCCGCGCGGTTTCCAGCAGCAGTTCCGCGCCGCAGGTGCGTTCGAAATGCTCGTCCTGGGTGGCGTTCACGTACCGCACGACGGCGTCGGCGATGTCCGCGCTGACGTGGAACGCGGCGGTGCCCGCGGGCCAGTACGCGGAGCATTCGGCGCCGTTGATGGACCGCCACGGGAAAGCCGCGCCGCGCAAGCCCAGCTGGGTCGCGCGTTCTTTGGCTTTGTCTATTGTGGAGTGCCGCCAGCCGAGCGCGTCGCGGGCGGCGTCCGGCATCGTGTACGTCAGGACCGGCAGGACGAACGTCTCGCTGTCCCAGAACGCGTGCCCGTCGTACCCCGGTCCGGTGAGGCCTTTTCCGGCGATCGCACGGGTTTCGCCGCGGGCGCCGGCCTGCAGCAGGTGGAAGAGCGCGAACCGGACGGCCTGCTGGAGCTCCGGGTCGCCGTCGATTTCGATGTCCGAAGTGGCCCAGAAGTCGTCCAGGAACTGGCGTTGCTCGGCGGCCAGCCCCTTCCATCCGGTCTGCCGCGCGCCCGCGAGCGCGGCTTCGACCTGCGCCCGCAGCGCCGGGGCGGACCGTTGCGCGGACCAGCCGTAGGCGAGGAATTTGGTGACCTGCAGGCGCCCGCCCTTGGGCACGTCGACCGCGGCGGTGAGCCGGGCGAGGTCCTCCTCGGCGTGGATGCGGGTGCGCAGGCCGTCGTCGACCTCGATCTTGTGGTCCATCGCGGCGGCGACCCGCAGCCCGGACATCCGGGTCTGGTGCACCAGCACGGCCTGGTAGCCCGCGGCGTGGCTGAACTCGCCGACCAGCGGCGCGTCGAGCGCGGCGGCGACGCGCGGGTCGTGCGTGTCGGACTCGACCGGTTCGTTGGCCAGCAGGTCGGACTGCACGACGAGCTGCAGGTCCTCGTCGAGCGGTTCGACCTCGTAGCGGATCGCGGCGACCGCGCGCTGGGTGAAGGAGACCAGCCGTTCGGTGGTCACCCGCACGCGCCTGCCGGTGGGGGAGGACCATTCGGTGACGCGCCGCAGCGTGCCGCGGCGGAAGTCGAGCACGCGGTCGTGCGCGGTCGCGATGCCGTAGCGCATGTCCAGCGGCTCGTCCTCGACCAGCAGCCGGATGATCTTGCCGTCGGTCACGTTGACGACGGTCTGGCCTTCCTCCGGATAGCCGTAACCGCCTTCGGCGTAAGGGAGTTCGTGCTGTTCGTAGAAGCCGTTGAGATACGTGCCGGGCAGCCCGCGCGGTTCGCCTTCCTCAAGCGTGCCGCGCAGTCCGATGTGTCCGTTCGACACCGCGAAGGCGGATTCGGTGCGTTGCAACGCATCCACGTCGAGACCGCGCCAGCGCAGCTCCCACGGCGCGCATTCGTAACCGGATTCCGTCACTTGTCCTCCAGCAACTCGGCGAGGTCGTCCACCACGACGTCGGCGCCGTGCGCGCGCAGTGCTTCGGCCTGGTTCTCGCGGTTGACGCCGACGACGTAGCCGAAACCGCCCGCTTTGCCTGCCTGGACGCCGGATTGTGCGTCCTCGAACACCACCGCCTGCTTCGGATCCACGCCGAGTGCCTTGGCTCCGGCGAGGAACGAATCGGGCGCGGGCTTGCCTTTCAAGTGGTCTCGGCGGATGACCAGGCCGTCTACGCGGGCTTCGACGAAGCGGGAGAGGTCGGCGGCGGCGAGGACTTTTTCGCCGTTCGCGGAGGAGGTGACTACGGCGATCCTGAGCCCGGCTTGCTTCGCTGCTTCGAGGTAGCGCACGGAACCGGGGTAGGGGTTCACGCCGCGTTCGTCGATGATTTTCAGGACGAGTTCGTTTTTGCGGTTGCCGATGCCGTTGACGGTCGGCGCGTCGACGGGGTCGTCGGGGGTGCCTTCGGGGAGGTCGATTCCGCGTGAGCGAAGGAATTCCCGGACTCCGTCGGCTCGGGGGCGGCCGTCCACATAGGTCGCGTAATCGGAGTCGGTGAATTCTCGGAAGTTCGCGGCGTCACGGGTGCGCAGGTATTCGTCGAACGTCCGTTTCCACGCCTCGCGGTGGAGCACGGCCGTCCCGGTCAGTACGCCGTCCAGGTCGAAGAGGCAGGCGGTGATGGTGTCGGGCAGTCCGATCATGCCTGCAAGGTACCGGTCTCGGGTGAGGTTCGCGGGCTGTTGGGCGGGCGGGGTGTTGGGGGGTGCTTGGCTGAGGCGGTGCGGCGGTGCGGTTTTAGTGCTGTGAGGGGACCCCTGAGTTCCTCCGGGGTCCCCTCACGGAACGTTAGGCGGCGCCTACCCGGCGGTCGAAGACCAAGCGTTCCGCGGCGCGCAGGCCGACGCTGATGGCGCCGGTGAGGACGCCGTCGTCGCCCAGTTCGCCTTGCACCACAGTCGTTGTGAGCGGGGTGAAGGCGCGGAGGGCTCGGTCGATGGGTTCCAGCAGCAGGTCTGCTGCCGTTCCGACGCCGCCGCCCAGGACGATGAGTTCTGGGTCGATTACCGCGGCTACCGAGGCGACGGTGTAGGCGAGGCGGTCGGCCTCCGCGGACACTGCGCGTTGGGCCAGTTCGTCACCCTCGCGGGCGAGGCGGAAGACTTCGCGCGCCGATCGCGCTGTGCCCAGGCCGAGTTCGCGGGCGCCGCGGACCACCGACTGAGCGGCGGTGGCCTCCTCCAGATGTCCGCGCGCGGGCGGTTCGCCGGGTTCGTCGGACACGCGGGTGCGACCGTAAGGCAGGTAGCCGATTTCGCCCGCCGCACCGGTGGCGCCGCGGAAGACCCGGCCGTCCACCATCAGTCCCATGCCGACGCCGGTGCCGATGGTGATGCAGCCGACCACCGACGCTCCGCGGGCGGCGCCGCTTTCCCATTCGCCGACCGCGGTGAGGTTCGCGTCGTTCTCCACCACCAGTTCCGGGCCGAGGACCTGTTCCAGGTCGTCGAGCAGGCCGGGACGGCCCCAGCCGGGCAGGTTCGGCGCGTGCCGGAAGCAGCGTTTCACCGGGTCCGCGACGCCGGGGGAGCCCAGCACGCGGACCACGATGTCGTCGTTCGTCAGGCCCGCCTCGGCCACGATGTCCGTCGCCAGTTTGCCCAGCGCGGAGATCAGCGCGCTGCCGGAGCGGGCCGTGTTGCGCACGTCGCGCCGGGCGACCGTGGTGCGGCCCAGGTCGGCGACCGCGACCCGGATGTGCTCGCGGCCGATGTCCAGGCCCAGCACGTACCCCGCGGTCGGGTCCGCCTCGTAGAGCACCGCCGAACGGCCGGTGCCGGTGGACGTGTGCCCGGTCGCGCGGGCGAGCCCGGCGGCCTCCAGCGCCAGCAGCGCCTGGCTCACCGTCGGCTTCGACAGCCCGGTGTCCTTCGCCACCTGCGGCCGCGTCGCGGGCCCGCCGCGGCGCAGCAGGTCGAGCACCGCCCGCTGGTTGATCATGCGCATCCCGGCCGGGGTGCCGACCGGTGGTGTACCCGACCCTGCCACCTGCTGAGTTTCCTTCCCGTTCGGACTTCCGTCCTGCCACGGTAACCGGATTCGCCCCGCTTTGGCAGGAAAGTTTCTTTTCTTCCGGCTCGGGAGGGCAGGCGGGAGGTCTTGCCCGACGATACGGGCTCGGCGGGCGGAACCCGGGGACGGCACGCAGAGTTTGCTTCCCGCTGGCTGACCGGATCAGGCGTCGGGCAGCCAGTTGCCGTGGAAGCCGGCGGGCACGCGGCCGGGCAGGCGGACCGTCGCGACCGGGTCGGCTTCGAGGTCCTGCGCGTCGAGCACCACCAGATCGCTGCGGTCGTTCGGTCCGTCGTAGACGTAGGCGAGCAGCCAGCCCGCGCCGTCCGGACGATCGTCCGCCGGAACGAATACCGCTTCGCCGGGGATGTGCCCTTGCGGGAACAGATGCTCGCGCGAGGAGTTCGTGTGCAGGTCGTAGCGGCGCAGCACGAGCGGACCCTGCGGACCGTGCCGTCCGGTGACGTGCCCGAAGCGGGCGTCGAGCCCGGCGAGCCGGTCGTCGATGCGGGGGAACTCGCCGTCGCGGTCATCGAGGAGATCCTCGGCGACAGTGCCCGCGCGCGGGTCGATCGTCCACCGCCACAGCGCGCCCTTCGGATCAGGGACGCCCGGCTTGGACAGATGCTCGTACCGGACGACGTGCACCACGATCCGGCCGTCGGCGGTGTCGTGCGCGTTGAGGGTGTGGAAGACGTAGCACGGGTCGATCCCGAACCAGCGCACGCCGTCCCCCGGCCGGTCGCGGCTGAGCAGGCCGAGGCGCGCGCCGTACGTATCGCTCCAGCGGTACGGGATGCCGCCGTCGGTTCCGTGGTCGAACACCACCGGAAGGTCGAAGAAGACCACGTGCCGCCGGGTGAGCGCGAAATCGTGCATCATCGTCAGCCCGGGAACGTCGATCGGCTGCCGCAGCACGAGTTCCCCGGCGGCGTCGGCGCGGTAGTAGCTCACGTGCGGGGCGGTGATGCTGCCGTAGCCGAAGAAATGCAGTTCGCCGGTTTCCGGGCAGATCTTGGGATGCGCGGTCATCGCATCGGCGAGCTTGCCGTCGAAATCGTAGACGCCGACGGTGTCGAGATCCGTGGTGATTTCGTACGGCAGCGAGGATTCCACGAGCGCGAGCGTGCGTCCCGCGTGATTGACGACGTGGGTATTGGCGACGCTCCACCGGAGATTCCGCGTTCCGTCCGCGTTGTAAAGCGCCGGATCCGGGATGTCGAAGCTCTCGGTGCGCACCCAGCGATTGCGATACCAGGCGGCACGGCCGTTTTCGAGCCGTACGCCGTGCACCATGCCGTCGCCGGTGAACCAATGCGCGCTGTCCTGGCGCGGATTCGGCCCGTTGCGCAGATACCAGCCGCTGAGTTCCGGCGGGAGCGCACCGGTGACCGGGAGGTCGTAGGCGGTGAGTTCGTCGTGGACCGGGGCGTAATGGTCCTTGAGGTGGAAATCTGTGGTGGCCATGGATTCACGCGGCTTTCTGGGCGCGGGCCCGGACGATGCGCGGATAGCGGACGGTGAACGAGATCGGAATCGCGAAGCCGAGCACCTTGATGACGATCAAGCCGATGGTGTTGTGCGGCGCGTAATGCAGCAGGACGGCCTCGGCGATTCCGGCGACCGTGAAACTGGCCGCCCACACCGCGGTGATGACGACGTTGACCCGGCGGAATACCGCGGTAGCGGCGATTTCCGGCGGAACCATGGTCTTCGCGATCCCGAGCGTGAACGGCCGTTTCGCGGCGAGCGACCCCCAGGCGGTCGCCGCCAGCCAAAGATCGGTGAGCGCGCCGACGTAATCCCGCAGCGGCGAGGCGGGATCGCTGAACGACCAGAGCGAAAGCGCCGCGAAGAAAACGACCGCGGAGACCTCGATGAACAGCGTGTCCCAGCCCTTGCCGCGCCGGCGTTCGAGCAGGAGCAGTCCGCCCGCGAGCACCAGTCCGGTCAGCCCGGACCACCGCCAGTCGGCCTGCGTGGACACGACCGCGAAGGCGATCCACGGAAGGAAACTCTTCAGGTAGTTCATCGGTGCCCCTCGCTCACGTTCCTGTAGTGACATGTCAAAGCTAGAACGTCCGGAGTGCACATGTCAATAGTGGAAGGTAGGGTGGGCGCATGACCTTGCGACACGCGGTGCTGGGACTGCTCGCCGCCGCCCCTGGAAGCGGCTACGACCTGCTGAAACGCTTCGAAACGGCGATGTCGAGCGTCTGGACGGCCACGCAGAGCCAGCTGTACGGGGAACTGGGCAAGCTCGAGAACGCGGACCTGATCAAGGTCTCCGCGGAGGGTCCGCGCGGCCGCAAGGAGTACGCGATCACCGACGCCGGCCGGTCGGAATTGCGCAAGTGGCTGCTGGAGGAGCGGCCGCCGGCGGCGCGGCGGAACGAGATGCTGCTGCGGGTGTACTTCCTCGGCGAGGTCACGCCGGAGGAGGCCCGCGGATTCCTGCGCAGGCACGGCGCTTTCGCCGAGGGGCTGGTCGACGAACTGGCGGCGATCGACGCGTCAGTGGACTGGGACGACAGCGATCCGTCGCTGTACGGCCGCCTCGCGCTGGAATGGGGCAAGCGGTACGCGGCGATGGAACGCGATTGGGCGGACTGGGCGGCGGAGACGATCCGCGCGGCCCGCGGCTGATCATGACCGACCACCCAGCCTGCCACTGCGGCGACGAGGCCGGTTTCGCGCGCGACCTTCGGGACGAGGGCGAGCCGGAAGCCGAGTTCAACCCTGGTATCGCGGCCCG
Source organism: Amycolatopsis sp. FU40 (assembly GCF_021903635.1). Lineage (NCBI taxonomy): Bacteria > Bacillati > Actinomycetota > Actinomycetes > Pseudonocardiales > Pseudonocardiaceae > Amycolatopsis > Amycolatopsis sp. FU40. Next base: position 4,159,256 of record NZ_CP091381.1, on the reverse strand, counting down.
GTTTCCGCGGAAGAACGCGGCCGCGGGAGCTCTTGTGCGCGACGAGCACGGCCGGATCCTGTTCGTCTGCCCGACCTACAAGCCGTTCCTGGAGATTCCGGGCGGCTTGGTCGAGGACGACGAATCACCGCTGGCGGCGTGCCGTCGCGAGGTCCGCGAGGAACTCGGCATCGACGCGCCGGTCGGACGCCTTCTCGTCGTCGATTGGCTGCCCACGCACGGCGTCTGGCGGGACAGCGTGCAGTTCATCTTCGACGGCGGCGTCCTGAGCCGCGAGCAGATCGGCGCCATCCGGCTGGCCGCGGACGAAGTGAGCCGGTTCGAGTTCCTTGGCCTCGAAGCCGCGCGATCGCGATTGCGGCCCTCGAAGGCTCGCCGGGTTGCTCTGGCGCACCAAGCGTTTCTGGACGGGGAGACGGTCTACGGCGAGTTCGGCCGGAGGCTCGGGTAGCCCCTCGCCTCCGGCCGTGCCGGTCATCCGTCAGAAGACCGCTTCCAGATGTTGATGCCTTCTTCGGTGGCGTGCTGGTCGATCTCGGCCAGTTCCTCCGCGGTGAACGAAAGGTTGTCCAGCGCGGCGACGTTGTCCTCCAGCTGCTGCACGCTGCTGGCGCCGATCACCAGCGACGTCATCCGCGGATCCCGCAGCGCCCACGCCAGCGCGAGCTGCGCCAGGGTCTGCCCCCGCCGCGCCGCGATCTCGCCCAGCGCCCGGATCTTGCCGAGCTTCTCCTCGGTGATCGTGTCCGGGTTCAGCGATTTCCCTTGCGCCGCGCGAGAATCCGCGGGCACCCCGGACAGGTACTTGTCCGTCAGCAATCCCTGCGCCAGCGGGGAAAACGCGATGCACCCGGCCCCGGCCTGCTCCAGCGTCCCGAGCAGATCGTCCGTCTCGGTCCAGCGGTTGAACATCGAGTACGACGGCTGGTGGATCAGCAGCGGCGTGCCCAGTTCCCGCAGCAGCTGCGCGGCTTCCGCGGTCCGCGCGGAGTTGTAGGACGAGATCCCGACGTACAGCGCCTTGCCGGACCGGACCGCGCGGTCGAGCGCGCCGACGGTCTCCTCCAGCGGCGTCTCCGGGTCGAACCGGTGCGAGTAGAAGATGTCGACGTAGTCCAGTCCCATCCGCCCGAGCGACTGGTCGAGGCTGGCCAGCAGGTACTTCCGCGAACCCCATTCGCCGTACGGCCCGGGCCACATGTCGTAGCCCGCCTTCGTGGAGATGACCAGCTCGTCGCGGTAGGGCTTCAGGTCGCTCGCCAGCAGCCGGCCGAAGTTCTCCTCGGCGCTGCCGTACGGCGGGCCGTAGTTGTTGGCCAGGTCGAAATGCGTGATGCCGAGGTCGAAGGCGCGCCGGACGATGTCGCGCTGGACGGTGAGCGGGCGGTCGTTCCCGAAGTTGTGCCACAGCCCGAGCGAGATCGCGGGCAGCTTCAGGCCGCTGCGCCCGCAGCGGCGGTAGGGCATCGAGTCGTAACGGGCGTCAGCGGCAGCGTAAGTCACGCCGCGATGCTAGCCGCGAGGCGCTGCCGGGGCCCGCGCACGGTGGGCGACCTCCAGCTCGGCGGGCAAAAGACGGTTTTGCGCGCGACATCCCATTTGACTACGTACTATGCGGGCTGTGGCGCCCGTCACGGGCCGGGCAAGCCGCCAGCGAACGAGGGAGGAACTCGCCATGGCCGGCTACAAGGTCATCACCAGTGCCTTGCGCACCGAAGCGAAGAAGTGGGATCCGCACGCGGAAAAGATCGCCGGTGTGCACACGGCGGTTTCCGGCATGACGCTCGACACCTCGGCCTTCTGGATCGGCGACGGCGTGAACTACTTGCTGACGGCCGAGGTCGCGGCGATCGACAAATCCGCCTACGACCAGCTCCAGCAGTTCATGGAGCAGAAACTCTCCACGGCGGGCGCGACCATGAGCCACATCGGCGACGTGCTGGTCAAGGCGGCCACGACCTACGCCCAGAACGAAAAGATCGTCGAACTCGAGCTCGGCGACTGGTCGAAGAAGATTCCGGAGGGCGAGTCGTGAGCGAGGACGCGGACAGCACCATCGCCGAATTCAACAAACTGATCGACCAGCTGGTCCAGTGGGTCGACGACATGATCGACGGGTTCCGGCGGTTCGTCGAGAAATGGGCGGATTCCCAGTGGCGGTACGTCCTCGGCCCGGCCGTCATCGCCTTCGACCGGGGAATGAAGGAGCTCAACGAGAAGATCACGAAGATCGCCCAGGACGTCCAGAAGATCCTGGACCATTCGACCCCGATCGTCTCGGTCATCGTCCAGGGGTTCTCCTGGCTGGAGAACGCCCAGAAGCCCGCGTCCGAGCTCCAGGGCATCGTCAAAGAACACCCGGACCCGAACTTCGAGTACTGGGAAGGCGCGGCCCGGAACACCTACGACCACGCCGTGGACGCGCAGCACGCCGCGCTGGGCGCGATCAAGACCAAAGCGGACAACATCAGCAGCTGGCTGCTCGACATCGCCAAGGCGAACATCATGTTCGTGAAGGAACTCGGTGACGCCTTCGCCGCGATAGCGGGCGAGTTCGTCGCCCTGCTGGTCGCCGCGGGGAGCATCATCGGCGCGCTGAAAGCCATCGATGAAGGCGGCGAGCTCGTCGAGAAGCTCGTCACCACCGCGGGGGAACGGCTCACCAAGGTGGTGGAGATGTACAGCGAGGCGGTCGGGCGCACGCGCGACGCCACCAGCATCCAGTACGACGGCTCGGAATTTCCGTACGGCAAGTGGCCGAGCATCGCGGGCTAGTCTCCGGAAGGGAACGACAATGACCGACCCGGTCGCCTTGGCGAACACGCTCGACGCGGGACTGGCAGCACTTCGGCACATCGGCGCGCGGCTCGATCGGGCCCCGGCGCCGCAGCCGCTCCCGACCGTCGCCGAACCTGTGCTGGTCGGCACCGGAAAGGCACGCGGTTTCCGTGCGTCCGACCGGACCGGCGTCCTCACGATCACCCTGGACGAGGACCTCAAGCTGGTCGACGCGAGCGTCCTGGACCACTGGAAAACCCAGGTGGAGCCGGCTCTCCTCGGGCAGGCGCTGACGGAGGCGTACCTGGCCGCGCTGGATTCGGCGGTGCAGGAAAGGTCCGCGCGCTTGGCTCCGGAACGGCCGCCTGCCGCGGCTCCGGCCGGCGCCGCGGGCGGGCCCGCGGCTATCCCGACCCTCGACGAAGTCGTCGCGGCGGCCCGGGCCAGCCGGGAGCGCAACGAGAACGAACGGCTCCGGCAGCAGCGGGAGCGCGGCCCGGCCGCGGAGCCGGAACCGCCGCGCGAGGTGAGCGGGGACTTCGGCTATCTGAGCCTCCGCTTCCAGGCCGGCGCGATGATCTCGGCGAGCCCGAACGTCGACGCGCTGGCCAACGCGCGCACGGATTACCTCCGCGACGACATCGAAGCCGCGTTCGGCAACGCGGGGCTGAAATCGCCGCACGCTGTCTCGGAATCGGGCAATGTCCGCCCGGACAAGTCCGCCGGTCGCGAGCACGACGACGAAGAGGACGCGTGGCAAGGGTTCCATGGCAACGCTTAGACGGCTCGCGCCCGGGCTGGCGCTCGTCGTGCTGGCAGCGGGATGCGGCGGCGATCCGGCGGAGACGTTCGCGAAAACGAACGCCTGCGAGTTGCTGGCGACCGCCGCGCGGGGCACGCCGATCGACCCGCGGCACAGCGAGTACAAGCTGGCGGACTCCGGGGCGTCGGGAGGCGTCGGCGGCTGCCGCACCGAGTGGAACCCGCCGTCCGGCAAGCTGACCGGCGGCGACCTGGCCGCGACGCTGGAGCTGGGCGAGGCGGAGGACTGGAGCGGGCACAGCGAAGCGAGCACCCAGGGCGGGCACGAAGTCCGGAAGGACACCACGAAAGCCGGCGGCGGATGCCGGTACCAGGTCCAGATCCCGGACACGGATTCGGCGGTGCGCATCTGGTACCTCGACCGGTCCGTGAGCAACGAAGGGTCCTGCCCGGTGGCGAAGCGGTTGGTGGACCAGGCCATTCCCGGCCTGCCGTAACGCGGGTCCGCGGACTCGGCAGACATCGGAGGAATACCGGGTTCGCTGTGCGCTGGCGGTCTTGCGGGCGCGCTTAGGTCCGATGTCTGGTCGCCGGGACGCCTTCGGTGGCGACTGCCCAGTACAGTGCGGGTGAGCGATCGCTTAGGAGGCCACGTGGGCACCGGGTTTTTCTCGTCCGTCGACGACGTGTCGGCGCAGCTGGCCGAGGCCGGGTACCTCGCGTCGACCGCGGTCGCGACCACGGTGTTCCTCGCCGACCGGCTGGGGAAGCCGCTGCTGGTCGAGGGTCCGGCCGGGGTCGGCAAGACCGCGCTGGCGACGGCGGTCGCCGAGGTCACCGGCTCGCGGCTGGTGCGGTTGCAGTGCTACGAGGGCATCGACGAGGCCCGCGCGCTGTACGAGTGGAACCACGCGAAGCAGCTGCTGCGGATCACCGCGGGCCGCGACGAGACGTGGGACGAGGCGCGCACCGACATTTTCGGCGAGGAATTCCTGCTGCGCCGCCCGCTGCTCACCGCGATCTCCGGCACCGAGCCGACCGTGCTGCTGATCGACGAGACGGACAAGGCCGACGTCGAGATCGAGGGCCTGCTGCTGGAGGTGCTCGGCGATTTCCAGGTGACCGTGCCCGAACTCGGCACGATCACCGCGACGCAGCAGCCGTTCGTGGTGCTGACGTCGAACGCGACGCGCGAGCTGTCCGAGGCGCTGCGGCGGCGGTGCCTGTTCCTGCACATCGATTTCCCGGACGAGGACCTGGAACGCGAGATCGTCCGGCTGAAGGTGCCCGGCATCGAGGCCGCGCTCGCGGATTCGGTGGTGCGGGTGATCGCCGCGCTTCGGGCGATGGACCTGCGGAAGCTGCCGTCGGTGGCGGAGACCGTCGACTGGGCGCGCACGCTGCTGGAGCTCGGCGCGGGCGCGCTCGACGAACGCGTGGTGCGCGAAAGCCTCGGCGTCGTGCTGAAGCACCAGGACGACATCGCGAAGGCCGGGGCCGGGCTGCGTCTCGACCAGGTGCTGGACGCGTCGTGACCGCCGCGCCGGGCCTGACCGGACGGCTCGCCGAGTTCGTGCGGGCCTTGCGGGCGCAAGGCATCCCGGCCGGACCCGGCGAGACGGCCGACGCGGCGGCCGCGCTGGAAGTGCTCGGCCTCGACGACCGCGAACTGGTCCGCGAAGGCCTCGCCGCCGCGCTGGTCCGCCGAGGCGGGCAGCGCACGGTGTTCGACGCCGCGTTCGACCTGTACTTCCCGGCTGGCGTCGGCGCTCCCGAGCTGGCGCGCGAAAACCCGCCGCAGGACCGGGAGGAACTGCGGGAAGCACTCGCCGCCGCCCTGGCCGAAGGCGACGACCAGGCGTTGGACCAGCTCGCCGGACTCGCCGTGGACCTGCTGGGCCAGTACGGCGTCGGAACCGGCCCCGGCGGCGGATATTCCGCGCACCAGACGCTGGACCGCCTGCAACCGCAGACGCTCATCGCACAGGTGCTGGCCGCCATGCGGGCCGCGGGTGCCGCGGACGAGTTCACCGACCGGCTCACCCGCGACGAGATCCGCCGCCGCGTCGAAGGTTTCCGCGGCCGGGTGCGGACCGAAGCGCGCCGCCGAGCCGCCGAACTCCGGGGCCGCGAACGGATCGCCAAACACGCGATCGCCCCCGCCGCCGACCGCGTCGACTTCCTCCTCGCCAGCCGTACGCAATTGGCCGAGCTGCGGCGCACTATCCAGCCGCTGTCCCGAAAACTCGCCACCAGGCTTGCCGCACGCCGCAAACGCACCACCCGCGGCCAGATCGACTTGCGCCGAACGCTGCGTCGTTCACTCTCCACTGGCGGCGTGCCCTTGCGTCCAGCCTACCGGCACCGCCGCCCCGGCCGCCCGGAAATCATCCTCCTGTGCGACCTTTCCGGTTCGGTGGCGGGTTTCGCGAACTTCACGATGCTGCTGGTGCAGGCTTTGCGGGACCAGTTCAGCAAAATCCGCGTTTTCGGCTTCGTCGACAGCACCGACGAGGTCACGCACCTCGTAGACACCGGCGCTGCCGATCCCGAACAGCTGGGCGCCCGAATGCTCAGCGAAGCAGCGGTCGTCCGCTGGGACGGCCACAGCGATTACGGCCGTGCGCTGGGACAATTCACTGCGCACTGGCTCGACGCAGTCGGCCCGCGGACGTCGGTCCTCATCCTGGGCGACGCCCGAACGAACGGCGGCGACCCGAACCTCGAAGCCGTCCGCGCGATCCGCTCCCGCGCCCGGCACGTCCACTGGCTGAACCCCGAACGCCGATCCCTATGGGGGACAGGCGATTCCGCCGCACCGGACTACGCGGAGCTGGTGGAAATGCACGAATGCCGGAACGCTCAGCAGCTCGGCGTGCTCGTCACGCGCCTTCTGCCGACCTGAGCCAACTGTCAACTTCCTTGCGCAGCAACACTTTAGTCTCCTCCGGCGCGAACGACGCCTCGACGGCGTTGCCGGCCAGCTGAGCCAAGGTCGCGTCGTCGTACCCGAAAACTTCCCTCGCACGAGTGAATTCGTCGGTGATCGTGGTACCCGTGACGTCCGGGACATCCGTGTTGAGCGTGACCCGGAGTCCCGCCTCGATCAGCCGGGGGAGCGGGTGCTCCGGAAGCGTCGGCACCAACCCGAGCGCGACGTTCGACGATGGACACACCTCGAGCGCGATCCCCTTTTCCGCTACCTGAGCGGCCAGTTCCGCATCCTCGACAATGCGAATCCCGTGCCCAATACGCTCCGCGCCACCGATTTCGATCGCCTCGCGGACGCTGGCCGGCCCAGCGTCCTCGCCGGCGTGGTGGACGAGATGCACGCCCGCCTCCCGCGCCCCGGCGAACACCTCCCGAAACGGCGCGAGCGAGTGCCTTTCCTCTCCGGCCATCCCGATCGCGATGACCTCTTCATGCCGCCCGGCAAGTTCGAGGGTCTTCATCGCCCGCTCGACCGACCGCCGTCGTGAATGGTCGAGGATCAACCGCCATTGCAGCCCATGCTCTTCGCCGCCTTCTTTCAGTCCGTTAAGGACCGCGTCGAGCGGCAGCTCAAGATCCCCGATCCGTTCCCCGTGCGAAGCGGCCGTGAACGTGACCTCGACGTACCGAGTCCCCTGAGCGGCTTCGTCCGCGCAGAACTCGCGCGCGATCCGCTCGAAGTCCGCGGCCTCGCGCAAACACGACCGAGTGAGACTGTTGCGATCGGCAAACGCCCGAAACCCGCTGAACGCGGCCGGTTTGTCCGGCACCCGGACTCCGTGGGCGTCCGCGAGCTCCGCGAGCGTGCCAGGGCGGACGGTGCTCTCGAGGTGGACGTGAAGATGCACCTTGGGAAGGGCCGAAAGATCGCGCACGCGTCGGATGATGCCTGCCCGGGTGTGTCCTGTCATCCAAGTTTCGCCGGGAACTGCAGACGGCTGGACGGCGTTGGGGGAGTGACGGAGATTTCCGCAGGGGAAGGCTGTGTGCGATGGCTCTGATGAAGAAACTCACCATGCTGGCCGGTGCCGCGGGCGCGGTGTCGTACGTGCGGAAGAACCCGCAGAAGGTCAACGAAGCCGTGGGGAAGGCGGCGCGTTTCGTGGACGAGAGGACCCACGGGCGATATCACTCGCAGATCGCGGGAGCCGTCCGGAAGGTCTCGGACACTACCCGCCCTCGGACGGCTGAGTGAGTTTTGCCCTGGCTTCCGGGGCGAGTGAGTCTTGGCGTGGCTTGGGGTTGGCTGCGTGAGGTTTGACTGGACCCCGGCAGTGGGCTGGGCGAGTTTTGACCCAACCCCGGGGGCGGGCTGAGCGAGGTTGACTTAACCCGAGGGCGGGCTGGGTGAGTTTTGCTTAACCCGTTGGCTGAGCGAGTTTTGACCTCAACCTCGGAGGCTGGCTGAGCGAGTTGTGATCCGGCCGCGGAGGTCGGCTGGGGCGTGAGCGGGTTGAGCGCGCCCGGCTCGCGGGCTGGAGCGTGCTGCGCTGAGCGCGGGTAGGACCGCGGTCCGCGGACTCGGGGTTCGCCTGCGGAGCGCGCTGTGCTCAGCGGGCGGTAGTTCGGCTCGTGCTGGCTGATCGCCGTCCGGTGGCGTCGGGACCGCGCGGTTTCGACGCCACCGAGGGCTCGATCGGTCTTCCTGGCTCATCGTGCCTTGATCGCCGTCGGCACTGCCTGCCCGACTCTCGGCTTCGGGAACCCTGCCCAGCCAATCTGTCGAGCCGTCCTGTCGTGCTGTTCGCGCTGTCGCGCCGTCGTGCTGTTCGCTGACTCTGGCCGGTCGTGCTGTGCAGGCTGGCTTGCGGTTCTGCCGAGTCTCGCCGGTCCTTTCCGTCCTGCCCAGCCCGTCGCTCTGCCGCGAATCCGGCTGTCGGCACTGACCAAAGCAGGACCGCTCCGCGAGGTCTTCAACTGCCGTGCGCAACCAGCCCGGCCATCGTCCGCGCTCGCCGACTCCAGCCTCGGCTCGGCCAGCCCTCATTCCTCCTCGGCCAGCACCGCGAGCACACCCTCCCCGTACTTGGCCAGCTTGCTCTCGCCGACCCCGCTCACCGTGCCCAGCGTGTCGAGCGTCGTCGGCATCATCGCGGCGATCTGTCGCAGCGTCGCATCGTGGAAGATCACGTACGCCGGGACACCCTGTTCCTTCGCCGTGGCCCCGCGCCAGGCACGCAGGCGCTCGAACACCGGTGCCGCCTCCGCGGGCATGTCGATCGGAGCCGCTGGCGTGCGGCGGGACGTTCGCGGGGCGCGCGCCGGGCGTTCCGGTTCGCGGCGCAGCTGAACTTCGAGAGAGCCGTTCAGCACCGCGGTCGAGCCTTCGGTCAGCACCAGCGACCCGTAATCTCCTTCGACCGCAAGCAGGTTGCGCGCCAGCAGTTGCCGCACCACCGCGCGCCATTCCTGTTCGCGGAGTTCGGTGCCGATGCCGAAGACCTTCAGCGTGTCATGTTGGAACTGGGTGACCTTCGGCGTCGACTTGCCCAGCAGGATGTCGATGATCTGGCCGGCACCGAATTTCTGTCGCCGTTCGTTGCGCAGACGGACCACTGTGGACAGCAGTTTCTGCGCGGGAATGGTGCCGTCCCAGCGTTCCGGCGGGGCAAGGCAGGTGTCGCAGTTCCCGCACGGCTGACCGGATTGCCCGAAGTACGCGAGGATCTGCGTGCGCCGGCATTCGACCGTCTCGCACAGCGCCAGCATCGCGTTCAGGTGCTGGGCTTGCAGGCGACGATGCATCTCGTCGCCCTCGGACTTGTCGATCAGCCTGCGTTGCTGCATCACGTCTTGCAGCCCGTACGCGAGCCAGGCGGTCGACGGCTGCCCGTCGCGGCCCGCGCGGCCGGTTTCCTGGTAGTAGCCTTCCACGGACTTCGGCAGATCCAGGTGGGCCACAAACCGGACGTCCGGTTTGTCGATGCCCATGCCGAACGCGATCGTGGCGACCACGACAAGCCCGTCCTCGCGCAGGAACCTCGCCTGGTTCGCCGCACGGGTCGACTTGTCGAGCCCGGCGTGGTAGGGCAGCGCCGGGATTCCGTTCTGCACCAGGAAATCCGCCGTCTTTTCGACCGACGCTCGGGACAGGCAGTAGACGATCCCGGCATCGCCCGGGTGCTCGGTGCGCAGGAGATCGAGCAGCTGCTTCTGCGGCGAGTTCTTCGGCACGATCCGGTACTGGATGTTCGGCCGGTCGAAGCTCGCGACGAAATGCTTCGCGCTGTCCAGGCCGAGCCGCTGCGAGATTTCCTTGTGCGTGGCTTCGGTCGCGGTGGCGGTGAGCGCGATCCGGGGCACGTCCGGCCAGCGTTCGTGCAGTGACGACAGCATCAGGTAGTCGGGCCGGAAATCGTGGCCCCACTGGGAGACGCAGTGCGCCTCGTCGATCGCGAACAGTGCGATCTTGCCGCGGTCGAGCAGCCGCACGGTGGATTCGACCGACAGCCGTTCGGGCGCGAGGTAGAGCAGGTCCAGTTCGCCCGCGACAAACGCCTCCTCCACCTCCTGCCGCTGCGCGAAATCCTGGGTGGAGTTGAGGAATCCGGCGCGCACGCCGACGTTGCGCAGCGCGTCGACCTGGTCCTGCATCAGCGCGATGAGCGGCGAGATCACCACGCCGACGCCCGGCCGCACCAGCGACGGGATCTGGTAGCAGAGCGATTTCCCGCCGCCGGTGGGCATGAGCACCAGCGCGTCGCCGCCGGAGATCACGTGCTCGACGATCTCCGCCTGGTCGCCCCGGAACGCGTCGTAGCCGAAGACGCGCTGCAAGGTCTCGAGAGCGGGGGAACGGGTGGCCTGCTCGGCCAGATCGGGGTGCGCCACGCGGCCGATTCTAGGGCGGAAGGCCGTCCGGGCGAGCCTGCCCCGCCGGGTTCGGCGCGAGAGTCCCCGTCGCACCGGCCGTTTTCGGGGTCCGCAATGGCCCCGGTCGCGCAGGGTGAACAGCATGACGACTGGTGACGCCAGGGATGACGGGACCCTTCACGCCGCCCCCGTGACAGACGGTGTCGAGACCGCAGTCCCGGTGCCGTTCGCTTGCGGTCCGGAGGCGCACAATGGGAGCCGTGGCTTTTCCGATCAATGACCTGACCGGGTACTTCTCCGGTGAATGGCAGCTCGTGCGCGAAATCGCCGACGTCGACGGTGCGGCGATGGGCGAGGCGAGCGGCCGCGCGACGTTCACCTCGGAAGACGGCGTGCTCGTCTACCGCGAGTCGGGAGAGCTGCAGCTCGGAGCGCATCGCGGACCGTTTGTCCGGACTCTGCACTATCGGCCGTCCGGCAGCTCGCGCGCCGCGGTCCACTTCGACCATGGCGGGTTCTTCCACGATCTGGACCTGGCGACCGGGGAGTGGACGGCCGATCATCCGTGCGCCGCCGATTGGTATCGAGGGGCGTACCGCGTGCTCGACGATCGCCGGTGGGAGCAGGAATGGGTGGTGACCGGACCGGCCAAGGACCACGTGATCACCAGCCGATTCACGCGTGCGGACACGTGATCTCCCTGGCGCGGCGCAGGATTCCGCGCTGCTGAACTCAGGATCCGGCGGGTATCGAAGCAACCGTCGCGCGTGGCCTACTTGCGCCGGTTGCGCAGGATCACCAGCAGAACCGTGATCGCCGAAATCGCGCAGGCCGCGGTGATCACCATGCCCGCCCAGGCCGGAATCGCGACACCGGCGATGTTGTCGAAGCCGGGCAGGGCGCGGGGCGCGGTGATCGCCACAAGGCCCTCCGTTCGCGTCGTCGGCGTGCAGATCGCTTTCGTGCGGCATTTTACCTGACGTCGGCCGCCCTCGTCAGGTCCGAAGTGGACAGTCGTGGTCACCGCTGGTAGTCAACGGATTTCCCGGGTTGAGGCGCTTCGATCCGGGGCGAAGGGACCCCTCGTGCCGCTCGAGTCACAGTGCTGGGCACGAGCGGATCTTCGAGGCATGATCGAGGCAAGCGCACGACGACGGAAGAGGAGCGCGAGATGAATGTGGCCGATCTGCTCGTGGACGGATTCGGCCGGGTGCGGGAAGTGGTGCACCAGGCAGTCGACGGGCTGACCGCGGAGCAACTGGCGGCGCGACCCGGCCCGGAGGCCAACTCGATCGGCTGGCTGGTCTGGCATTTGGCGAGGGTGCAGGACGACCATGTCGCGGACGTCGCGGGCACCGACCAGTTCTGGACGGCACAGGACTGGCGCGAGAAATTCGGCCTGCCGTTCCCGGCCGGCGACATCGGCTACGGGCACAGCAGCGACGACGTGGCCAAGGTGCGGCCGGAGTCGCCGGATTTGCTCACCGGCTACTACGACGCCGTGCACGAGCACACGGTGTCCTGGGTGACCAGTCTCAACGGGGCGGCGCTGGACCGCGTGGTCGACGAAGGCTGGAACCCGCCGGTCACGCTTGGCGTTCGGCTGGTCAGCGTGCTGTCCGACGACCTCCAGCACGCCGGACAGGCCGCCTACGTGAGGGGGTTGCTGCTGGGATGACCCGAACCGGAGCGGTTGACGCGCCACGTGAGTGACCGGTCCTCATTGCGCGGCGGGCTAAGAGGAGGGGCGGCGATGCGTGTTGGTTAGCGCGCGGTGCGGGCGAGTGAGGAGAGTCGGTTGCTGGCCAACGGGCGCTGAGGATGCGTGGCGAGGGGTGGGATTGGTCGCTGAGTCAGGTGCGGTCGAGGGCGGAATTGGTGGTGGGGAGAGGGCGGTGAGGGTATGCGGTGAAAGTTAGGTTGCTGGGCTAGCACGCGGTGAGGGCCGTGTGGTGAAGCTGGGATTGGTCGCTGAGGCGGGTGCAGGGAGAGTGCACGCCGAGGGCGGAATCGGTGACGGGGGAGAGGACGGTGAGGGTGTGCGATGAGAGTTGGGTTGCTGGCCAACCCGCAGTGAGTGCGCGCGGCGAAGGCGGGACTGGTAGCTGAAGCGGGCGTCGTGAGAGTGCGCGGCGAGTGCTGAGTTGGTGGCCGAAGCGGGCGCAGCCTTGCTGGCGCAGTTCCGTGTAGAGCGGGGCACGATTCCGCGTAGAACTGCGCGGCCGCAGCTCCGCGCGAAGTGAACCCTCGCCGCCGCAGCCGCTCAGCCTCCGAGAGATCTCAGTTGCCGAGCGGTCTCACTCGAACCCGGTGCCCCGGTGGTCCGGGAGTCGTCGCGGGCCGGGGCCGTCTTGGCCCAGGCGGTCTTCCGGATTGGCCAGGCGGCATTTGGCCAGGGACATGCAGCCGCAGCCGATGCAGTCGTTCAGCTGGTCGCGGAGTTGTTCCAGCTGGCGGATGCGCTGGTCGAGGTCGGAGCGCCAGCAGGACGAGATGCGGGACCAGTCGGCGCGGGTCGGGGTGCGGTCGTCCGGGAGGAGGGCCAGCACGTCGCGGATCTGCGCGAGCGGCATGCCCACCCGCTGCGACATGCGGATGAACGTGACCCGCCGCAGGGTGTCGCGGCGGTAGCGGCGCTGGTTGCCCGCGGTGCGCCTGCTGCGGATCAGGTTCTCGTCCTCGTAGAACCGGAGGGCCGACGCGGGTACGCCGCTGCGGTGGGAGAGTTCGCCCACGGTCAGTTCGGGCAGCTCCGTTTTAGCCATGCGCTCAGCATAGCTTGACTTAAAGGGAGCTTGAAGTTCGAGACTCCTTTCCGGAGGCGGGAAACCTGTCCTGCCCCGGGAAAAGGAGAAAAACGTGTCCGAAGCTCCGGTCCGGCTCGCTGTGCTCGTCGGCAGCGCCAGGGAAGGGCGGTTCGCCCCCACGGTCGTGCGCTGGTTCTCCCGTCAGGCCGACCGGCACGGCGGGTTCGCGGTCGACGTCCTGGACGTCGCCGAGATCTCGCTGCCGCTCGCGATGAACGGCGAGGGAGCCGCGCCCGTCGCTGCCCGGCTGGACGCGGCGGACGCGTTCGTCGTGATCACGCCGGAGTACAACCACAGCTACCCGGCCGCGCTCAAGAACGTCCTCGACTGGTTCCGCGGCGAATGGCACGCGAAGCCGGTCGCTTTCGTGTCCTACGGCGGGATTTCCGGCGGGCTGCGCGCGGTCGAACACCTCCGTCCGGTCTTCGCCGAACTGCACGCGGTCACCATCCGCGAAACCGTGAGCTTCCACGGGGTGCACGGCCGGTTCGGGGAGGACGGCGAACCGGTCGACCCTGCTGCCGAGGCCGCGGCGAAGGCGTTGCTCGACCAGCTCGAATGGTGGGCCCGCGCATTGCAGGACGCCCGGTCGGTGCGGGCTTACCCGGCGTAGCTGCCACGGGCGGCGCGGATCGGCGTGGGGGAAGCGCCGGAGGTGGGCTAATGGTGCGGCTGCCCTGGGCGACGCGGTTACCCGTCCGGATCGGGGAACGGAGGAGACCGGAGCGTGTTCCGGTCCGGCGCCAACCGGCGGGGCAGCGAGTCCAGCCCGGCGCCATCCGGCGGGGCAGCGAGTCCGGTGCGGTGCCGCAAACCCCACGCGGGCAAGCGGCACCGCGCCGGACAAGCGTTCAGCCAGCGTAACTGTCCACACCAGACCGTCGCGCGAAAGCAGGTGCGTGTTCCGGCCGCAACCCAACACCCCCAAGGTAAGCAGTCACCCCGGAAAGCACCGGAAACCGTTGCACCACCCGCATCGGCGTGGGCAAACGATCCAGCGTCCCCGCGAGTGCCGGGCGCAGCAGCATCTCGTGTTCGCCCCGCTGGCTCGACTGCACCGCGACCGTCGGCAGCAATCGGCGGCGGCGTACGGCGGCTAGGCGGGACACCGGAACCTCCCCGCGGCGCAACGGTTCCGCGAGGAGCCGGGCGGTGGCGACAGCGTCTTGCACGGCGAGGTTCACCCCGACGCCACCCACTGGCGACATCGGGTGTGCCGCGTCCCCGATGCACAACGCGCCGGGGGCGTGCCAGCGCGGAAGGAGGCCCATAGTCACTTCGAGCAGTTTCACGTCGTCCCACGAGCGGATGGCGGACACTTGCGAAGGCGTCCAGCCGAAAAGCTCTGCCAACCGTGCGCGGAAGTCTTCGACGGGGCCGGAACGCAGGCGGGCGTCTTGGCCTCGGGGGATGAGGTACGAGGTTTGGTAGTAATCCCCGCGATCCATGGTCACTGAGGCGTATCCGGGGCCGAACCGGGCGAACACCCCCTGTTCGCCCGGTCCGGCTTTCGGCACTCGCACCTGCCAGACGTCCATCGGGACGTCCGATTCCCGCAGGGCGAGGCCGAGTTCGCGGCGCACGGTCGACCAGCGTCCGTCGCAGCCGACGGTCAGCGGGGCGGCAAGCTCGTGCACACCGGTGTCGTCGCGGTAGTCGACGCCGGTCACGCGGCCGGCCTCGCGGCGGAGCGACACCACGGAAGCGCCCATGTGCAGGGAGAATTTCGGTTCTGCCGCACCGGCTTCGGCCAGCAGGCCCAGGAATTCGGCTTGCGGGACCATCGCGATGTGCTTGTGCGGGCCGCGCAGTCTGCTGAAGTCGGCGGCGATCACCGTTTCCTCGCCGATCTCCATTTTCATCCGCTCCAGGACCGAACGGGACAGCGCGGCGAACTGGGCGCCGAGGCCCAGTTCGTCCAGCAGGCGCAGCGTCGACGGGTGCACGGTGTCGCCGCGGAAGTCCCGCAGGAAGTCGCGGTGCTTTTCCAGCACCACCACCTCGACCCCGGCCCGTGCCAGCAGCAGGCCCAGCATCACGCCTGCCGGACCGCCGCCGGCGACCACGCATCCGGTCCGTTCCATCGGGACCTCCAATCTTAGAGACTCTCTAAGTTTAGAGTAACGCTAAGATTCCTGCCATGACCGGGTTGCGGGAAGAGAAGAAGCGGCGGACCCGCCAGGCGCTGATCGAGGCGGCGCTCACGCTGTTCGACGAGCAGGGCTACGACGGCACGACCGTCGCCGAGATCTCCGCGCGGGCGAAGGTGTCCCCGGCGACGTACTTCAACTACTTCGCCACCAAAGAGGACGTCGTCTTCGCTGACCAGCATCTTTACGACGAGGTGGTCGACGAGGTCTTCGCGGCGGCGGAGCCGGGAGCGCCGGTGGCGGAGATGGTGACCAAGACCGTCTACGCGCTGGCGACGGCGGACGCGTGGAGTTTCCCGCTGGACCATCCGCTCACTGAGGTGCGCACTCGGCTGCTGGCCGGGGTCCCTGCGCTGCGCGCGGGATATCTGCTGCGCAACGCAGCGGTGGGCGACCGGTGGGCGGAGAAGCTCTACGAGACGTGTGCGCCACGACTGGATCGGGTCGAGGCTGCGGCGTTGACCGGTGCGGTGCTGGGCGCGTTGGAGGCGGCGTTGCGGCAGGTGCCTGCGGGGGAGAGCGCGACGGAAGCCGTGCTGGGGATCGTCGAGCGGGTCGTGCGCGGGTTCGTGCCGAAAGGCTAATTGCAGTACAGGGATTCGAGTTTGGTGTCCGACGCGACCACGGTGATCCCCTTGCTGACCGGCTGCCCGGAGGCCGCCAGCGACGCGGACACGGTGCAGACCACCTGCTGCAAGCCGATGGGGTACAGCATTTTCATCGATTCGGAGACGGTCACGGTCACCGGCTGGGCCGAGGTGTCGACCGTGACGTGCCGGCCGGGCGAGAGCGTCGAGTAGAAACCCTCCTGCTCCTCCGTGCGAGTCGGGCCGCCGAACAGTTCCGTCAGGACCGTCGTGGGGGTCGCGTCCCTTGCCCAAGCGCGCTGCACGGGGCTGAGTTGTCCCGCGTAGACGAAGTAGAGCGTGATTTGCGGACGTGGTGCGCCCAGCTGGAATCCGCCGGGGGCGTCGCCGGCGGGAACCACTCCGGTCGGCTGGATGCCGCAACCGGCGAGGGCCAGTACAGAAGCGAAAACAACGAAGAGCCGCCGAAGTTTCATCGCTCCTCCTGCGCGGTGCGGGGCAGCCGGAGCGTGAACCGCGCCCCGTCGCCGGTGTTCGCGGCTTCGATGTCGCCGCCGTGCAGCCGGGCGTTTTCCAGCGCGATCGACAGACCGAGGCCGCTTCCGTCGGAGCGGGCTCGCGAGGTGTCGGCTTTCGCGAAGCGGTCGAACACTTTCGGCAGCACCTCCTCGGGAATTCCCGGGCCGTGGTCGGTGACGGTCAGGAAGACGGTCGTGTCGTCGGTGCTCAGCCGGACCTCGACCGGCGGCGCGCCGTGGTGCAGGGCGTTGCCGACGAGGTTGGCGACGACCAGGTCGAGCCGTCGCGGGTCGGCGGGCACGGTGATGCTCGGCAGGTCGGCGGCCACGGAGTCGGTCCAGCCGCGGGCGGCGAGGCTGTTCGGCACCGCCTCGGCCAGGTCGACCTCTTCGACCCGCAACTCGGCCCGTCCGGCGTCGAAGCGGGAGATCTCGACCAGGTCCTGCACGAGCCGGGTCAGCCGCCGCGTTTCGGCGGACACCAGCCGCGCCGCTACGGCGGTGTCCGAGGGCAGCTGGTCGGCGTCTTCGTCGAGGACGTCGGTGACCACGTTCATCGCCGCCAGCGGCGTGCGCAGCTCGTGCGAGACGTCGGCGACGAACCGGCGCGCGTCGGCCTCCATTTCGCGCAGCGAGCCGACGGTGCGTTCCAGTTCCGCCGCGGTGTGGTTGAACGTCGTGACCAGCTGGGCCAGTTCGTCGGACCCCTTGGCGGGCAGGCGCACGTCGAGCTGCCCGTCGCCGAGTTTGCGGGCCGCGGAGTTCAGCGCGCGCACCGGTCGCAGCACTTGCCGCGCGGCCAGCAGCGCCAGCGCGACCGCGATCGGCAGGGCCAGCGCGGTCATCAGCCACGCGCGCGTCGCCAGCTGCTCGATCGCGGCCTGCTGGGTGGCGAGCGGAACCGTTTTGTAGACCTCGATGCCGGTGTGCTCGCTCTTCCCCGCGCCGTAGCGCAGCAGCGGCATCCCGATGTAGAGCACCGGCCGCCCGCCCTCGACGACCCGCTGGAACTGGATGCTGGTCCCGTCCGCGACCGCGGTGCGCAGCCCGGCGGGCAGTTCCGCCGGATTCAGCCCGACGCGCGAATGCAGCGACCCGAACACTACGGTCGTGACGCCCTTGAGCGAGCTCGCCATGTTGTCGAGCTGGCGCTGGTCGGGCGGCAGGGTCAGCTGCGGCAGGTACGTCCTGACCTCGTCGCGCAGCTGCACCATCGCCGGGTCCTGCACGCCGGCCAGGATCGTGTTGCGCGCGGACACGTAGCTCGCGCCCGCCGCCGCGCCCGCTCCGACCAGCGTCATCGCCGCGAACGCCAGCACCAGCCGCAGGCGCAGCCCGGACACCCACGACCGGAGCCGGTTCACGAGCGGCCGAACCGGTAGCCGAAGCCGCGGACGGTCTGCACGTGGTCCGGCCGCGCCGGGACGTCCTCGATCTTCGCGCGCAGCCGCTGCACGCAGGCGTCGACCAGGCGGGAATCGCCGAGATAGTCGTGGCCCCACACGGACGCGAGCAGCTGGCTGCGGCTGTACACCTGGCCCGGCGTGCGCGAGATCTCCAGCAGCAGCTTGAGTTCGGTCGGCGTGAGCGAAACCTGTTCGCCGTGCTTCCGCACCAGCATCCCGGCCCGGTCGATCACCAGGTCGCCGTGCTGTTCGGGGCCCGCGGCCCCGGGTTCGGCGGCGGTGCGGCGCAGCACCGCGCGGATCCGGGCGTCGAGCACGCGCGGTTCGATCGGCTTCACGACGTAGTCGTCCGCGCCCGCTTCGAGGCCGGCGACGATGTCGAAATCGTCGCTGCGCGCGGTGAGCATGATGATCGGCACCTGGCCGAGCGCGCGGATCCGGCGGCAGGTCTCGAACCCGTCGATGCCGGGCAGCATCAGGTCGAGCACCACCAGGTCGGGCGCGCGTTCGCGCAGCTGCGCCACGCCGTCCTCGCCGGTCGCGGCCGTGTGCACCGTGTGTCCTTGCCTGCGCAGCGCCAGTTCCATGCCCTCGCGGACGGACGCGTCGTCCTCGACCACCAACACCACAGCCACAGGGGCCATTATTCGGAATGCCCGCGGATTCGCGCGAGCCGGGCGGATCTTGTAGCGAAACCATGACACGGCTCTGACGAGATCCCGAAATCCCGCGGCCAGGCTCGAAGGCATGGCAGTGCTGACTCCTGAAACGCCGACGTCCGAAACGCCCCCGCCCGCACCCCGGCACGCGCTCGCCCCGCCGCGGCGTTCGCGGACCGCCGTGCTGGTCGCGGCCGCGATCGGGTTCGCGGGCGCGTTCGTCGTCGCCTACCTGCTGTTCGTGCGGACCGAGGCCGGGCAGCGCGCCGAGGACGGGGTGGTCCGCTTCGCGCAGAACCTTCCGCGGTCCACTGTGGACTGGGCGCGGCCGCTGGCCGGGATCGACGGGGTCGAGGTGTTCGGCGCGGCCGGGATCGTGATCGTGGCGCTCGCGGTGCTGCGCAAGCGATTCGCGCTCGGCGTGACCGCGCTGGTGCTGTACTTGCTGCCGCTGGCGGCCGCGCAGCTGCTCAAGATCTACCTGCTGGACCGGCCGGACGTCGGTTCGGCCGGCGCCCCGCACCACAACAGCTTTCCGAGCGGGCACGTGAGCGCGGCCACCGCCGTGCTGCTGGCACTGGCCGTGGTGCTGCCCGCGCGGTTCCGGACCTGGGTGCTCGCCGTGGGTGCGCCCGGCGTCGCCTGGGTGGCCGCGGCGACCGTCGCGCTCAGCTGGCACCGTCTTTCCGACACCGTGGGCGCCTGCCTGCTGGTGGCCGCGGTGGTGTCGGCGGGCGCGGCGGTCGTCTCGGCGCGGCGTCCGGACGGCAGCCGGATCCCGCCGGTGCTGACGGCGATCGCGCTGCTCGGGCCGGTCGCGGTGGTGCTGGGCGGGTACGCGGTGCTGGCCTCGGCGACGTCGGTTCCGGCCCGGTTCGTGGCGGCGCTGGTGCTGGCCGCGCTGAGTGCGGTGGCGGTGGTGCTGCTGGCCGCCGGACCGCTCCGCCGGGTGAACTTCGACCCGTCCGGGGCGCGGAACCGGCTCAGCGGCGCCGCGGGGTCGTGAGTGCTGATCCCGGTTCTAGCCGCGATCGACGCTCACGAGGGGTTGCGGCGCGGTTTGATCCGCACGGCGGGCAGCGGGGGAGCGGGCAGCCGAGCCGGGCCGCCGGGGTAGGGCTCGATCGCGCCGAACTGGTCGGAGTTCGCCTCCCACGCCTCGCGGTATTCGGCGATCTCGTCGTGGCTGCGGCCGACGAAGTTCCACCACATCAGGATTTCCTCGCCGAACGGCGGCCCGCCGAGCACGATCGCCCGCGCCGGGGAGGCCCCGGGGTTGTGCAGGTCGAGCGCGGACGCGCCGATGCCGAGGTAGCCGAGCTGGGCCCGCTGCAGCGCAGTGCCCGCGAAGGTGACTTCCCCGGTGTCGAGCAGGACACCGTGCTCGAAGGACGGATCCGCGTCGAGGCGCAGCGACGCGCCCGGGTCCAGGACGATTTCCGCGCCCAGCAACGGAGTGAAGGTCTTGACCGGCGAGGTTTGCCCGGCCAGCGTGCCGAGGAAGACGCGCGCGGCGGCCCCGCCGAGGTCGGCGGCGGGCGGGACGTAATGCTGGAAATCTCGGGCGGTGTGCCGGTGCTCGTCCGGCAGCGCGACCCAGAGCTGGACCCCGTGCAGCGTCGTGGTTTCCGGCGTCGACACCTCTTCGTGGCAGATGCCGTGCCCGCCGGTCATCAGGTTCAGCTCGCCGGGCCGGACCATCGCGTGCGAGCCGAGGCTGTCGCGGTGCTCGATCTCGCCGGTGAACAGCCAGCTCACCGTCTGCAGGCCGGTGTGCGGATGCGGGCCGACGGACATGCCGCCGCTGACGGAGGTGTCGTCCGGGCCGTAGTGGTCGGCGAAGCACCACGCGCCGATCAGCGACCGCTGTCGTTGCGGCAAGGTGCGGCGGACCGGCATCGCCCGCGGTCCGCCGAGCGGGACTGAGCGGGCGTCGAGGATCTCGACCTTGCCGGGGTCGACGGGGTCGCCGCCGCACGCTAGTTCGGCCGGATCGGTCTCGACGTTGCTCATGCCTGACACGATAACCGGCGGTCAGCGGGCGAGGAGGTTGCGCAGCCAGTCGAGCGCGGTCGGGAGCGCGTTGAGCACCGAGATGTGCCCGTCGCGCGGGCGCAGCCACAGTTCGGCGTCCGGGAGGTTCCGCAGGAGCCATTCGCTGTGGCGGCTCGGGACGATCTGGTCCTCGCCGCCGTGCACCAGCAGCACGGGCACCCGCACGTCGGCGGCGGAGAAACCCCACGGCGCGACGTACGCGAGGTCGTCGTCGGCTTCGGCGGCCACGTCACCGGAAGCCCCGGCGTCCTCGCCCAGCGGACCCCACGTTCCGCGCAGCGCCGCCCAGTCCGCGTCGGTGAAGCTCGTCGGGTCGAATTCCTGCGTTTCTCCGTGCTGCAGCCGGGTTTCGCGGCCCTTGTGGGCGGCCCGCAGCGAGCTGTCGTCGACCATCCCGCCGTACCAGTCGTACTCCTCGGAGTACGGGGCCAGCCCGGCGAGGCACACCGCCGCGGTCACCCGATCCGGCAGCATCGCGGCGCAGGCGAGCGTGTGCGGTCCGCCGCCGGACGCTCCCGCCACCGCGAACCGCGGCAGGTCCAAGGCATCCGCCAATTGCCGGACGTCCTCGGCAGCCGAGCCCACCGTCCGCCCGGCCCGGGGCGTGGACCCGCCGTATCCGGGCCGTGCATAGGAAACGACCCGGAATCCTCGTGCGGCCGCAGCCTCCACCACGGGCGGCAGCAGGCGTCCGGACTGCGGAGTCCCGTGGTGCCACACCAAGGGAAAGCCGTCGCCCTCGCTGTCGTGCACGCGAAGGTCGCGGCCGTCGGGCAGCGGCAGATCAGTCGTCCCCATGCCGAGGACTCTAGCCACCCCGGCGCGCTCGATCGGCGAAATTGTCCCAAGCCTGCCGGACCAGCGCGGGATGCGCGAGAAGGTCCGAGGCGGTCCGGGCCAGCGCCGACGCCGTCGCGAGCAGCACCGTCCGGGCCCGCGGCGACCCGGTCGCCTCGGCGAAGGCGCGGCTGCCGACCGCGCGCCCCGGATCGTGGAGCGCGACGGACGGATGGATCGCCGGCATCCGCACGCTCAGGTCGCCCACCTCGGGCCTGCCGGGAATCGCCGCCGCCCCGGACGGGGACGCGTGGATCCCGCACGCCGCGAGATGCCGGGCGAAATGCCCGGACAGCACCGGATTGTCCTGGAACCGCGCGTGAATCGGGCCGAACCGTTCGACGTTCGCCTTGGTTCCGGTCGCTATAGCGGCGCCTTCGGCGGCGGTGGTCACTTCGGTGACGACGTGCCCGAGCGTTTCGGAGTCCGGCGCACGCAGCCCGAAGCGGGCTTCGGCGAAATCGGGCACCACATCGGTGGATTCCCCGCCGTGCGTCACGATTCCCTGCACCGCCGCGCCCGCGGGCAGCCGGGCCCGGAGCGCGGCGATCGCGGTGAAGACCTGCACCAGCCCGGCGACCGCGTCGGTGCTGTCTTCGGGCGCCGGCCCCGAATTCCCGTGCACGGTCACGCGCAGTTCGGTCCGCGCGGCGAGCGGCGCGGCGGCCCAGGTGTGCACGCCGGGCTGGAAGGTCAGCACCGCGTCGATCCCGTCGCCGGGGCGGTCGGTGACGACGACGGAACCGGATTCCAGCGTCCGGCCGGTGGCGAGCGCTGCCCCGATTACCGCCGCGGCGACGAGGTTGTGCCCGAATTCCCGGAGCCGGTCGGACGGGAGCAGCAAGGCGACGCACGGCCGCCCGGAGCCGTACCGCGCGACGCCGCCGTCGACGGCGAAACCGGCCTCGGCGAGCGGGCCGAGATCCGGCTCCTGCTCGCCGCCCGGTTCGCGGGACCAGGCCCAGAGCCGCTCGGCGAGCAGTTCGATCTCGTGGTCGGTCCGGTCGTGCCGGTCCTCGTCGGGCTCCATGCCGCCCAGGTACCCAGCGGGCAGCGATTCGATCCCCTTCGAAAGTGGGTAATTCGGCCGTTGGCGCGCCCGGGCCGGTGCGCGAGGGTCACTGGCATGACAGCGGGAAGCTACCGGGTGCTGCCGGCCGAGGTGTCGGCGATCGTGAAGAACGTGGAGGGCCTCGGCGCCGCGGCGTTCTCGGCCGTCCGCGACCTCGAGACGCTCGTGATCGACGCCTTGTCGTTCGCGGGCATCGGCAGCGGGGTCGCCGCGGCGAACACCTTGCTGCAGTCGAAACTCGTGTCGTCGCTGGGCGATTTCGTGAAGCTGATCGACCAGGTCAACGGCAAGGTGCAGCACGCGGCGCAGAACTACGCCGACGCCGACACCGCAGTGGCCGAGGGTTATGGCGGCGGCACGGGCGGTGGAGCTGGGGCCGGAGGCGGCGGTGCGGCTGCTGGGGGTGCCGCACCGCAGCAGCTGGACGACCGGGTCGTCGATTCGATCATGCGGTCCGAGGGCGCGACCGGCGAACAGGGCGGCGTGCGCGAGGCGTACGGCTTCCGCGAGAGCATGCACAACGGCTACGACCAGATCATGGCCGCCCGCCGGGAGTACGGCCTCGGCAGTGCCGAAGAACGCGCGGTGGTCGCGCAGCTGATGACCGAGAACGCGCGCCGGGCCGGGGCGATGGAGTTCACCGACGCGGGCACCCAGGCCGCGATCATGTCCGGCGCGCACATGCGCGGCGCGGGCGGCGTCCGGGCGATCCTGAACCACATGGGCGGCGCGGACATCGTGCGGAGCGCGCGCACCCTCGACCCGGCCGCCGTGCAGCAGCTGCAGGGCCTGTCGCCGCAGGAATTCCAGCAGCAGTTCCACGACGCCCGGATCGAATACGACCGCGAGATCTACGGCGACACGACCACCCGCCAGAACGGGCACACGCAGAACTGGTGGGACCGCTACGGAAACGGGCTGACCCAGCGCTACGACCGCGAGCAGCAGGAGTTCCTGCGGCTGTCGCGGTAATCCGCTTCAGTCCAAATCGGACAACCCGGCCGTCAGGTCCTCGACCAGCTTTTTCATCAGCCGGTCGAGGAGCTGGCGGTCTTCCGCTGTCCAGCCGCTGAGCGCGTCGGCGAACCAGCCTTCGATCACCCCGACGTAGCGTTCGGCCGCGGCCTTGCCTTCGGGCGTCAGCTCGATCAGCCGGGCCCGCTGGTCGTCCGGGTCGGCCACGCGCCGTACCAGCCCGCGGCCTTCCAGCCCCTGCACCTGCCGCGTCACGTGCGGGCCGACGACGTTCATCCGGTTCGCGATCTCGCCGACCCGCAGCGGCGCGTCCTCGATGTGCAGGATGCCGAGCACGCTCATCGCCGGCCGCTCCAGCGGGAACCCGGTGGCCTCGACCGCGCGCTCGAAGAGCTTGCCCCGGCGCAGCGTCCCGCTCAGTTCGTTCAGCCGGGGGAGCAGGTCCCGGAGCAGGGAAGGGACGGCGGACATCGTGGGCTCCTTGATTAGATACCTAACTTAGGTATACGGTTGGGTCACCGGGATCGCGCGAGGCGGTTCCGGCCGGTCTCGAAAATGATACCTAAGGTAGGCATCTATCGCCTGCCGGGGACAAGGGGAGAACCATGAGCGGGAGTGTGCTGATCTCGGGGGCGAGCATCGCGGGCCCGGCGCTGGCGTACTGGCTGAACCAGTACGGCTTCGCGGTCACCGTGGCGGAGAAGGCGGCCGCGGTGCGCGGCGGCGGGTACCCGATCGACATGCGCGGCCCGGCCGTCGAGGTGCTGCGGCGGATGGGGCTGGAGGAGAAGGTGCGGGAGCGGCACGTCGCCACCCGGCGGCTCGCGTTCCTCGACGCGGACGGCAGCGTCCTGAACAGCGTCGCGCCGACCGTGATCACCGGGGACGAGTCCGGGTACGACATCGAGCTGGCCCGCGGCGACCTCACCAGCCTGTTGTACGACGCGGTCCGCGACGACGTCGAGTTCCGTTTTTCGGAGTCGATCGCCGAACTGGACGATCGCGGCGACGCCGTCGAGGTCACCTTCGCCAGCGGCCGGAGCCAGACGTTCGACCTGGTCATCGGCGCGGACGGGTTGCACTCGAAGACCCGTGCGCTCGCGTTCGGGCCGGAGGAGCAGTTCCACCGCTACCTCGGCTACTGCTTCGCCGGATTCACCATGCCGAACTACCTCGGCCTGTCCCACGAGGGCGCGTCCTGGGCGGTGGCGGGCCGGTCGGCGTCGCTTTACGCCGCCGGCGACCGCGACAGCGACCAGGTGCACGGATTCCTGGTGTTCACTCACGCCGAGCCGCCCTTCTCCGCGTTCTCCGACCCCGCCGCGCAGCGCGACCTGGTCGCGAGCCGCTTCGAGGGCTGCGGCTGGGAGGTGCCGCGGATGGTCGAGGCGATGCGCTCGGCGGACGATCTGTTCTTCGACGTGGTCAGCCAGATCCACCTGCCGGTCTGGTCGAAGGGCCGCGTCGCGCTGGCCGGGGACGCCGCGCACGCGACGTCGTTCCTGTCCGGGCAGGGATCGAGCCTCGCGATGATCGGCGCGTACCTGCTGGCGTACGAGCTGGCGGACGCTCCGCACGACGTCGCCTTCGCCGCGTACGAGAAGCGCTCGCGGAAGTTCGTGGAGGCCAACCAGGCGCTGGCGACGGGCGGGTCGGCGCTGATGTCGCCGCGGACCGAGGCGGAGGTGGCGGCGCGGAGCGCGGCGTTGCTGGCGCTGGACGGGTTGCCGGGGGCAGAGCACAGCGAGGTGCACAACTTGCTGACGCTGCCGCCGGAGCGTGCGAACGTCTGAGGCGTCGTGAGCGGCGTTGCCGGTTAGAACCGGCATAAACACCCACGACACGCACGCGCTCAGGCCCGCACCGACCGCTGCGCCATGCTCCGCAACTGCCTGCGGCGGCGCGGGCTGAGGCGTCGTGAGCGGCTGTCGCGGTCAGAACCGGGATCAGCACGCACGACTGCGACGTGCGAGGCTACTGCGGCATTGCGCGGTGACGGAACGGGGCGGGATGAACGCGATTGCGCGCGGCGGCGGGATGCTCGCGGCGATTCTGGTGGTCGTCGGCGGCACCGCCGGGCTCGGGGTGGCGCTCGGGCTCGGCGGGACGGCGATGCTGGCGGGGCTGACCGCATTGTTCTGCTTCATCGCCGCCACCGGCGGCCCGCTGCGGCCGGACCTGTGGTTGCTCGCGGCGTTCGCTCCGGCGGTCGTGCTCGGCGGCGCCGGGCCGCGGTTGCTGGGCGAGGTGTCGCCGGTCGCGTCGATCGCGCTGCTCGTGCTGGTGGTGTTCGCGGCGGCGGTGGTGCCCGCGCTGGGCCCGCGGTACGTGACGGTCGGGCTCGGGCTCGGCATGGCTTCGGTGTTCGGCTACGGCTTCCAGTTGAGCGGTGCGGCCAGCCCGGTGCAGATCGTCTGCGCGCCGGCGCTGGCCGTCGCGGTCGTGTTCGTGCTGCGGCTGCTGATGGGCCTGAGCGATCCGGGCAAGCCGACCCGCACTGCCTTGGCCGACGCGCTCGCGGGGCCGGATCGCGCGAGCGCGGAGCGCGCGGTGCGGCTGTGGATGACCGATCGGCCGCGCGCGTGGCAGGCGCGGGTTCTCGCTGGTGGCGCGCGGTACCACGGAACCGCTGCGCTGCTGCGGGATCGGCTGCGTGCGTTCGACGAAGAACAAGCGGCGGCTGTTTCCCGGGTGCTCGACGCCGCGGACGAACAGGTCGCGGAGCTGGCGGAAGCCGTGCGGGCGAAGACGGTTTCGGATCCGCCGGAGATCGAACGGGCCGACCCGGACGTCGCGCTGCCCGGCGACACTGCTGCGCTGCTCGACGAAGCCTGGGCCGGGTTGTCCGCGATCCGGGAAGCCGTGCTGAACCGCGACGAGTCCATTGTGGACTTCCCGCGGCATCTGGTCCGCGAGGCCTTGCGGCGCGAGGCGACCGGTGTGTTCTCGTGGCGGTCCGCGCAGTTGCGGCACGCGGTCCGGTGCGCGCTGGGAATGCTGGTCGCCGCGGTGATCGCGACGTTCCGCCCAGGCGACCCGCTCACCGTGTCGTTCCTGATGACGACGTTCGCGCTCATGCAGCCGGAATGGCGGGACACACTGGCGAAAGCGTGGCAGCGCGCCGCCGGTGCGGTGGCCGGGGCTGTGGTGCTGGCGGTCGCGTTGTGGTTGCTGCCGCCGGGCGCGTTGCTGCCGCTGGGGATCGTCGCGCTGCTCGTCGGGTTCCCGTTCATGCAGGTAAAGCCCATGGTGTTCAACGGCTGCATGGTGCTGATGAGCGTCGGGATGAACGCGACGACGCGGCATCTGGACGCGGTGTCGGTGCTCGGGGAATACCTGCTGCTGGTGGCGTTGGCGGTGGTGATCGGCCTGCTGTTCGGCTTCGCCGCGGTGCCCGGGGTACCGAAACCTTCGGTGGCGCAACGGTTTTCCGACGCCGTCTCCGAAACTGGCGAGCTGCTCGCGGCGGTGGCGGAGCGGTTGCGCGGCGGAGGCGGCCGTCGTGAGGTCGGGCTGCGGTTCCGCGCCGCGGCTCGGACGCATCAGGACCTGCTGAGCCCCGAGCCCGGCAGCCGGGAGCCTGCGTCGGAGCAGCGAGAAGCCTTGGAAGAGGCCGGGCAGGGCTTGCGCGGTCTCGCGGCTTCGGCGGGCGCGCTGCTGCAGCGGGACGGTCAGTCGCCGACGATGGCGTCCTTCGCGGAGGCCGCGGCAGGCGCGCTGGCAGGCAGCGGAGAACTGCCGCCGCGACCTTCGGAGGTCGACGAGGAGGAACGGCTGCTGGCCGACCTCGTCCGGGCTGACCTGCTGCGCGTGCACCGCGGCGCGGAGGTCCTCGCGGGCTGAAAGGCCATCGGATGCTTCCCTGACATCCCTTCACCTTCCGCGTTCGCGGTGTCACCATCCGGACATGAGGAAACTTCCGCTCGCCCGCGTCGCGACGGTGGCCGTGTGCACGGCATTGCTGTTCCCGGTGTCCGCGGCGTACGCCGACCCGCCGCACAACCTGCCGCAGAACGCGAACGGATACGAGCAGTCCTTCTCGCCCGCCTACGACTACGACGGCGACGGTTGCTACGCGACCCCGGCGATCGGCCCGGACGGCGCCCTCGCGCCCGGCCTCAAGACCACCGGCGCGGTCAACGGCAACTGCCACGACAAGTCCGACCTCGACAACTCCCAGACCTACTCGCGCTCGACCTGCAACCACGGCTGGTGCGCGGTCGTCTACGCGAGCTACTTCGAAAAGGACCAGGCCGTCGACGGCAGCGGCCTCGGCGGGCACCGGCACGACTGGGAGCACGTGATCTCGTGGATCGACCAGTCGTCGAACCAGGTCGAGTACGTGACGACCACGCAGCATTCCTCGCAGGTGACGTACCCCCGGTCGAAGGTGAGCTTCGACGGCGCCCACCCGAAGACGGTGTACCACAAGGACGGCCCCGGCACGCACTTCTTCCGCCTCGCCGACGCCCACGACGAGCCGCCGGAGAACCACTACCACGATTGGCGCTACCCGCCCCTGGTCGGCTGGGACGGGTGGCCCTCGACCGCCCTGCGCGACCGCTTGACGGCCGCGGACTTCGGCGCCGCGACGATCAAGATCAGCGAGGGCCGGTACCAGGACCTGCTGGAGAAGTCGAAGCCGTCCGGCATCCCGTTCGACCCGCGCGGCTGAGCTCGCCGGGACACGTGCCCTGCGCAACACGATTCACCCGAGCACCCCGGCGAAAACCGGGTCATAGTAATCGGCATGCACTCGGACCCCGCGCTCCCGCTGGACGGGATCACCGTCGTTTCCGTCGAACAGGCAGTCGCCGCCCCGCTGGCCACCCGCACTCTGGCCGATCTGGGCGCCCGGGTGATCAAGGTGGAACGAGCGGACGGCGGCGACTTCGCCCGCGAGTACGACCACGTAGTGCACGGCACCGGCGCACACTTCGTCTGGCTCAACCGGGGCAAGGAATCCCTGGCGGTAGACCTGAAAACAGCGGAAGGCCGCGACGCGGTCCGCCGGCTGGTCGCGCGCGCCGACGTCTTCGTCCAGAACTTGGCCCCGGGCGCGGCCGCTCGCCTCGGCTTCGGTGCCGCGGAGCTCCGAGCCGACCGTCCGGAACTGGTCGCCGCAGACCTCTCCGGCTACGGCACGGGCGGTCCGCGGGAACAGCGCAAGGCCTACGACATGCTGGTCCAGGCCGAAGCGGGCCTGATCGGCATCACCGGCACCCCGGACACCCCGGTCAAGACCGGCATCCCGACCTCCGACATCGCCTCCGGAATGTACTGCGCGCAAGCGGTGCTGGCCGCCCTCCTGCGCCGGTGGCGAACCGGGCAGGGCGCGACGGTCGAGGTGTCGATGCTGGAGGCGACCGTCGAGTGGATGGGCTACGCGATGTACAGCCAGATGTACTCCGGACGCCAGCCCGCGCGGATGGGCTTGAGCCACGCCTCGATCGCGCCCTACGACGCGTATCCGACGAAAGACGGGCAGATGCTGATCGGGGTCCAGAACGACAGCGGCTGGCGGACCCTGGTCACCTCGGTCCTCGAAGCTCCGCAACTCGCCGACGACCCGCGATTCACCACGAACGTGCGGCGCGTCGAGCACCGCGCGGAATGCGACGCCGCGGTCGCCGCCGAGACCGCCCGATGGTCCACAGTGGAATTGGACGAGCGGCTCGCGAACGCCGGAATCCCTGCGGCGCAAGTGAAACAGGTCGCCGACGTCGTGGCCGACCCGCAGCTTCGCGCCCGCGACCGCTGGCGCAGGATCGGCACCGAACACGCGACCGTCGACGCGCTGCTGCCGCCGGTGACGTTCGCGGACGTCGAGGCGCGGATGGGCGACGTCCCGGCGTTCGGCGCGCATACCCGTGCGCTGCTTGAAGAAGCCGGGGTCGACGCCGAGGACCTGCTGCGCCGGGGGATCGCCGCCGAGCCGCGTTGACAGTTGTATGGTGCATCTCTAGCATGCGGGGACATGCCGGGAGAAGACCGCGACGGCGATGCCCTGGACGCTATCCACCGCGCGATGATCCTGTTTTCCCGCGGGTCCCGGGTGCGCTCGAACGAACTGTACGAGGGGCTCGGGTTCGTGCAGTACACGATGCTGTCCTCGATCGACCTCGCGGACTGCGCGCACGCGGCGGATCTCGCCCAGGAGTACGGGCTCGACCCGTCGACGGTGAGCCGGCAGCTGGCGGAACTGGAGAGCGGCGGGCTGCTGGTGCGCGGCCCGGATCCGCGGCATTCGCGCAGGCAGCGGTTGGAGCTGACCGAAGCCGGGCATCGCGCGCTGGCGATTACCCGTGCGGCGCAACGGAAACGGCTCGAAGAGCGGCTGCGGGACTGGCCGCGCCGCGACGTCGCCGAGTTCGGGCGGCTGCTGAGCAGGTTCGTCGGGTCCTGACGGTCCACTGTGGACGCTGCTGGCGGCCCGGGTCGTGGTCAGCCGCGGCGGATCGGGCCCAGTTTCGCGGAAAGGTCCTCGGCGAGATCGGCCGGACGAGGCGGTCCGGCGGCGCGGTCGGCGGCCCAGGCGAGCGCGAGCCTGCTCGGTTCCCAGCCGTCCTCGTCGATCCGGACCAGTTTGAACTCCGGCGGCGAGAACATCCGGCCGATGAACGAGGCGGGCGCGTAGGACACGAGGGCGACCAGCCGCCGGTTGAACACCTGCGCGGCCATTTCGAGTTCGCCGCCGCGCCCGCTGACCGCGCGCACGATGTTCCGGACGCCGCGTTTGGCGAGTCTCCTGGTCAGCGCGGCGAGGATGACCGGGTTCGGCCGGGCGAAGTCGATGACCACCTCGCGGTCGCGCAGTTCCTCGATGTGCACGAGATCGCGGCAGGCGAGCGGATCGTCCGCGCGGACCGCGATCGCGCCCTGGTACTCGGCGACGGTCCGGGCGCGCAGCCGCTGATCCTCGACGGCGAGGTGGATCAGCCCGAGTTCCAGGTGCCCCGACACGAGTTTCGCGGTGACCTCGGCGGCGGAACCGGCGACCTCGAACGTCGCGGGCGCGGCCAGCCCGCCGACCGCGGTTTCCAGGTCTTCGAGCAGATCGGACGGCGCGTACGCGGTGGCCCCGACCCGGATCGGCGTGCCGTCCTCGAGAACTCCCGCCGCGATGTCCTTCAAGCCGTCGACCTGGCGCAGGATCGCCCGAGCCGGGCCGAGCAGCGCCTGGCCGAGCGGGGTGAGCCGGACCTCGTGGTAGTGCCGTTCGAAGAGCGGGCCGCCGAGCTCGCGTTCGAGCAGCTTGATCTGCTTGCTGAGCGGCGGAGGGGTGATCCGCAGCCGGTCCGCCGCGCGCTTGAAGTGCAGTTCGTCGGCGACCGCGACGAAGTACTTCAGGCGGGTGAAATCGATCTCCATCGTCCAATGTCCAGCGAGGTCCGGCAGAGGCGGGCGGGGTTGCGGCGATCATACGGCGGGGAGCGGGGTTCGGCGGGTTCGCGGGACGGTCGGGCCGGCGGGGCGTTTTCGTTCGGCGGCGCCGGGTTTCGCGGCGGGGTGCCGGGGTGGCCGTGCGCGGCGGGCGGCTTTGCCCGGACCGCCGGATTCCGGGACGCCTGGCCACCCGGCGGGGTGCCGGGGGCGGGTTCGCCGAGCGGCCAGGCGGATGGCGGGTGTTTCCGCCCGGTGTCACCGGAGCGTGCGGTGGTGATGCCGGGCGGATTCGCGGCCCCCGCTGGAAGTCACCCCGCGCGAGCAGCCCGCCCGCCCTGCTCCTCGGGCGCCTCCAACACCCCGCGAGCGACAAGCCCCGCCGTCTCCGCGACCCCCAGCCCGAGCAGTTCCGCGGCGATCTCGAACGTCTGCTCGCCCAGCAGCGGCGCCTGCCCCACCGGCGGATCGGCGACGTGCGCGGCGTGGATCTGCACGTTCTCCAGCACATACGGCTCCGACGCGTACGGATGCAGCTCCTCCCGAAACGCCCGCCGCTCCCGGTACTGCTCCCATTCCGGCAGGTCGCCCGCCCGCAGCAGCGCCCCGGCCGGAATCCCCGCGGCCTGCAGCAGATCCATCGCCTCGAACGGAGAATGCCGCGAGGTCCACTCGGTCACCGCTGCGTCGATCCGGGCACGGGCCGCCGCTCGGCCGGAGCGGGTGGCCAAACCGGGGTCGGCGGCCAGGTCGGGACGGTCCAGCACCGAGCACAACGCACCCCAATCCGCGTCGTTCCGCACCGTGACGGCGAGCCAATCGTCGTCGCCAGCGGTCGGGAACACGCCCCAGGGCGCGTCGTGCGCGGGGCCGTCCGCACAGTGTCCCCGGCGGGCCAGGTCTTCGGCGGCGATCCGGTCCGCGAAGTGGCTCAGCATCACCTCGGACTGCGCGACGCTCACCGACCCGCCCTCGCCGCTGCGTTCGCGCCGGACGAGCAGCGCCAGCGCGGCCAGCGCGCCGATCCGGGCGCATACGTGGTCGGGATAGACGGTGACGGCGTCACTGAACGTGCCCGGTTCGCCGGGATAGATCCACTCGCTGGTGAGTCCGGTCGCGGCGCGCACGAGCGGGCCGTAGCCGAGCCGCCTGGCCCACGGGCCGGTCGGGCCGAAGGCGGAGCTGTCCACGACGACGATGCCGGGGTTCACCTCGGAGAGCGCGGCCCGGTCGAGCCCGAGCGAGGCGATGACGCCGGGTTTGAAGTTGGTGAGTACGACGTCCGATTGTGCGACCAGCCGCCGGACCAGCGCTTGGCCTTCGGGGTCGCGCAGGTTGACGCCGATGGCGCGTTTGTTGCGGTGCCCGGCGGCGAAACCGTGCGACATCAGGCCGGGCAGTGCGGCGCGGGAACCGTCCGGGAAAGCTGAGTTCTCGATCTTGACGACGTCCGCGCCGAGGTCGCCGAAGAGCCGTCCGGTGTCGCCGCCGACGACGATCACGCCGAGGTCAAGGACCCGGATTCCCTCCAGCGGACGTCCTTCGCCGCGACGGGGGCGACCAGCGAGGATCGGTGCGGCGGTGACGCGCGCGCCGGTGCCGGGCACGGCGAAGGCGCGGTGCCCGTCGATCTCGGTGATTCCGGCTGGGACCGGCGCGACGAGACCGGGCGACAGTTCGGTGTCGCGGAAGAAACCGCGCGCGGCGAGTTGGTCGGTGTGCAGGGCTTCGGCGAGCGTGAGCACCGCAGCGGCCGGCACGCCGTGGCGCTGGCCCTCGCATTCCAGCGAGGCCCGGGTGCGGTCGGCGAAGAACCGGCCGATCGCGGGCAGCAGGTCCGGCGACGCATAGCGCTCGCGCACCTGGTCGTACTTCGGGTCGGCGAATTCGGCCGGGCTGCCCATCCACTCGAACATGCCGCGCCACTGCCGGCGCGACAGCAGGCAGATCCGGATGTATCCGTCCTGGCAAGGGAAAATCGGGTACCGGTGGCGCTCTTCGGTGCGTCCGCGCGGCAGGTCGCTCAACGGCACCCCGGCGGCCGCGCTGCCGACCATGCCGAACGCCGGGTCCAGCGCCTGCATCGCCCCGTCGAGGACGGCGAAGTCGATGCGGTCGCCGCGTCCGGTGCGCAGCCGGTCCAGATACAGGCTCACCGCCTGGAACGCGGCTTGCGCGGCGGCCACGTGGTACGGCAGTTCGCCGGGCGGCAGCAGCGGCGCGCGGCCGGGGATGCCGGACCGGGAGAGTTCGCCGGTCAGCGCGTGGAACACCGGGGTGGTGGCCTGCCAGTGCCGCCGCGTCGTGGCGCGGCCGAAGTCGCTGATCGACAGGACGACCAGCGCGGGATGCCGGGTGCGCAGGCCGGGGACGTCGAGCAGTTCTTCGGCGGGCGAGCCGGGCGGGGTGGTCTCGATCAGCAGGTCCGCGTCGGCCAGCAGCCGGTCCCAGCCGTGCGAGCCGGGTTCGGCGGTCGCGTGGGCGAAGCCGTGCCGGTCGATCGCGGTGCCGATCGCGACGCCGTCGACGACCGGTCCGGTGGTGTGGTCGCCGGTGACGCCGGGCAGGACGACGCGGGTGACGCGCGCGCCGAGATCGGCCAGCAGCCGCCCGGTCGCGGTCATCGGGCCGGAGGACAGATCGAGCACGCGGAACCCGGACAGCGGCGGGTCGTAGGTGTCGGGCAAGGGAACCAGCCTCCTCGGGGCTCAGCTGCGGCGGACGGCGCGGAAGGGGAGGTCGCGGTCGATCTCGGGTTCCTTGGGCAGGCCGAGGACGCGTTCGGCGATGATCGTGCGCTGGATCTGGTCGGTGCCGCCGCCGATGGAGGTGAAGAAGGCGTTGAGCGCCAGGAAGTTCACGTCGTCGGCGACCGGGTTCCCGTCCCCGGCCAGCAGCGTTTCCGGACCGGCGATGTCGGTGCGCAGCCGTCCTTCGGCGTGCAGGATGCCGGACATCGCGAGCTTTCCCAGCGACATCGCCGAACTCGACGTGCCTTGTTCGGCGGCGGCTTTCGCCCGGGCGTTGTTCAGCGCGTTCAGTTCGCGCAACGCGAGCACGGTGGCCAGGTTGTCGCGGACGACCGGGTCGGCGAGGCGGCCGCGGTCCCGGGCGAGCCCGACGAGGTCGTCGGCGATCGATCCGTGCCGCGACGCCCGCGCGCCGTCGCCCATGATCGAGCGTTCGTACGCCAGCGCGGTCTGCAGCACGCGCCAGCCCTTGCCCTCTTCGCCGACCAGGTAGTCCGCCGGGATTTCGACGTCGGTCAGGAACACCTCGTTGAAGTGCGATTCGCCGGTGATCTGCACGAGCGGCCGGATGTCGACGCCGGGCTGGTGCATCGGCACGACGAAGTAGCTGAGGCCCTGGTGTTTCGGGACGTCCCAGTCGGTCCGCGCGATCAGCAGCGCGTAGTCCGCGGTCTTCGCGCCGGACGTCCAGACCTTCTGTCCGTTGACGATCCAGCGGTCGCCGTCGCGGACCGCGGTGGTACGCACGGCGGCGAGGTCCGAGCCCGCGCCGGGTTCGCTGTAGAACAGGCAGGTCCGGGAGCGTTCGGTGAGGACGTCGTGCAGCAGGTCGTGCTTGAGTTTTCCGGTGCCGAACGCGAGGACGGTGTTGGCCGGGATGCTGTACTTGTCCTGGCGGGCGCCAGGTGCGCCGACGGCGTCGAACTCGGCCGCGATCACGTCGGCCAGTTCGGCGGGGCAGGCGCGGCCGGACCATTCGACCGGCCAGGTCGGCACCGCGTATCCGGCGGCGACGACTTTTTCCAGCCAGGCAATGCGTTCCGGGGTGGTGCTCCAGCGATCCTCGGCAGGCGCGAGCCCGGTCCATTCCGCGGCGAGCCACGCGCGGACTTCTTCGCGGAGCTGGTCGGCGCTGGTCATGTCAGGCTCCCTTCGAGACGAGGTAGCGCTCCCGGTGCAGTCGCGAGCTGCCGAACAACTGCGCGCCGGAGCGGGCGCGGCGCAGGTACAGGTGCGCCGGGTGTTCCCAGGTGAAGCCGATCCCGCCGTGCATCTGGATCGCGGACAGGGCAACGGTTTCGTACGCTTCCGCGCACGCGAACCCGGCGAGTGCGATCGCGCCCGGGCTGCCGTCGGCCGCGGCGTGCCGGGCGGCGGAGGTCGCGGATTCGACGTCCAGCAGCCGATCTGCCGCGAGGTGCTTCATCGCCTGGAAACTGCCGATCGCTCGGCCGAACTGGACGCGGGTTTTGAGATATTCGACGGTTGTCTCAAAGATCTTACGAGCGCCGCCTGCCTGTTCTCCGGCGAGCGCGACAATGCTGGTATCCAAGGCTTTCTGCACAGCCTCCCAGCCTGAAGTGCCAACTCGGCGCGCTGGGGTATCAGCGAAGGTGAATTGAGACAGCCGTACAGTCGGGTCGAATACCTCTGCTGTACTGCGGACGAAGCCCGGCGCGTCAGGGGCGACTTCGAAGATGCCAATGTCGTCACCAGCGCGGGCCACCACGAGAATGACGTCGGCGACCTGGCCGAAGGTCACATAGGACGCGGTCCCGGTGAGAGTTCCGTTCGCTTGTATCGCAATGCTTTCAGGCGTCCAGGCGCCGGTGGGGCCAGTGACGGCGACGGTTCCGATCGAAGACCCGTCGGCGAGCGCGGGCAGCAGACGGCGTTTGTCCTCTTCGGACCCGGCGGCGTCGATGAGCGTCGAGGCCAGCACCGCGCTGGACAGGAACGGCGACGGCAGCAGCGCTGCCCCGATTTCCTCCGACACCGCTTCGAGTTCTTCCGCACCCAGGCCGACTCCGCCGTATTCCGTCGCGATCAGCAGGCCGGGCAATCCCAGCTCGGCCAGTTGTTTCCACAGTCGCAGGTCGTAGCCGGAGCCGCTCGCCATCACGCGGCGCACGTCGGCCTCCGTGCAGCGGTCCGCGAGCAGGTCGCGCACCGCCTCCCGCAGCTGTTCGGTTTCCGCGGCGCTGATCGCCATCGCCGGACCGCCTTTCCCGTCGTCGGGTCTCGATTCCCATGCTGGGTGCGGAAAACGGCGATGTACATCACGGATTCCGACACCGGCAGGTTTCCGGCAGCGACATCGGCGCACGTGTCGCGGCCGCACATCTGCCGGTGTCCCGACCGGTCGTTTACGCCGCGTCAGCGGGATGCGAACGTGGAGGTGCGACCACCGGTCGGGAACGGAGTGCGAAGATGACGAGCAGGCGGGAGACCCCGGCGCGCCGGAGGGCGGCAATCGCCGGTCTCGGGCTCACTGAGCTGGGGAAAGTCTACGGTCCGAGCGCGCGGCAGTTCGCCGCCCAGGCCGTCCGGCGGGCAGCCGCGGACGCCGGGATCGGGCTGTCCGACATCGACGGGCTGCTGGTGTCCGCAGGCACGACGCCCGGAGTGGACCTGAGCCTGCAAGTCGACTTAGGACTGCGCGACCTGCGCCTGTTCACCCAAATGCAGGCGTTCGGCTCGACAGCGGGCGCGATGGTGCAGTACGCCGCGATGGCCGTCGAAGCGGGCATGGCCGACACCGTGGCCTGCGTGTTCGCGGACGCGCCGCTACAGCAGGGCAAAGCGACCGGCGCGGCCTACGGCGGACGGCGCACGACCCCGACCGGCTGGGGAAGCCTGCTGGGCTCCAGCGGTTTCGCCGGGCCGAACTCGTTCTACGCGCTCGCCGCGCGACGGCACATGAAGACTTACGGCACTACGAGCGAACAACTCGGCGCGATCGCGGTCGCGCAGCGCGCGTGGGCGGCGAAGAACCCGCTGGCACAGCTGCGCGAGCCGATCACACTGGCCGACCATCAAGCGTCGCGGTTCATCGCGGAACCGTTCCACTTGCTGGACTGCTGCCTGGTGTCCAACGGCGGAGCGGCGGTGATCGTGACCTCCGCCGAACGAGCGAAAGAACTCGCTCAGCCCGCCGTCCAGGTGCTCGGCTGGGGCCAGGCGCATCCGGGGAATTCCTTCCGCCGCAACGACAATCTCGGCCTCGTGAGCGGTGCGGCGCAGTCCGGCCCGGCGGCGATGGAGATGGCCGGGGTGACCATCGAGGACATCGACGTCGCCGAGATCTACGACTGCTACACCTTCACCGCGCTGCTCACCCTGGAGGACTACGGGTTCTGCGGCAAGGGCGAAGGCGGCGAGT
The DNA here is from genome assembly GCF_021903635.1 of Amycolatopsis sp. FU40. Taxonomy (NCBI): domain Bacteria; kingdom Bacillati; phylum Actinomycetota; class Actinomycetes; order Pseudonocardiales; family Pseudonocardiaceae; genus Amycolatopsis; species Amycolatopsis sp. FU40. The sequence continues at coordinate 4,122,331 of NZ_CP091381.1, read as the reverse complement.
TCGTCGCGACGCCGGGCATGCTCGGCCCGGACGGCAAGCTCGCGGTCAACACCGGCGGCGGCCAGCTGTCGTCCTACTACCTGTGGGGCATGACGCCGCTGTCCGAGGCGATCATCCAGGCACGCGGCCAGGGCGGCGAACGCCAGGTGCCGAAACACGACACCGTGCTGGTTTCCGGCAACGGCGGCATTCTGGACCACCACAGCACGCTGGTGCTCGGAACGGAGGGATGACAGTGCGGATCAACCCAGTCGCGCGCGACGAGGAGTCCGCCGCGTTCTTCGACGGCACCGCGATCGGCGAATTCCGGCTACTGCGGCGGCGCGGCACCGGCGAGTACCTGGACCCGCGCACGGTCCCGGACCCCGACGACGATCTGGAGTGGACGGCCGCCTCGGGAACCGGCACGGTGGTGTCGTGGTCGGTGGTGCACAAACGGGCGCGCGACGGCGGCGAGCCGGAGCGCGTGGTCGTCGGCATCGTGGAGCTGGCCGAGGGACCGTGGTGGTGGTGCCGGCTCGACGCCGACCCGGACGCGGACCTCTGGCAGCTGCCGGTGCGGGCAGTGTTCGTGCCCTCCGGCCCTGAACCTGACCACGAGAAGGTGCCGGTCTTCGCGCCGGCGGAGGAGGCAGACCATGCCCGATGACGCTCCGGCCGCGCTCGTCGAACAGCGCGGACACGTCCTGGTCGTCACGCTCAACCGGCCGCACGCGATGAACTCGGTCAATGCCGAGCTGAGCGAACTGGTCGGCACCGCGCTGGAACGGGCCGAGCAGGATCCGGAAACCCGCGTCGTCGTGCTGACCGGTGCGGGGGAGCGGGCGTTCTGCGCCGGTGCCGACCTGAAAGCCGTGTCGCGAGGCGAATCGCTCGCGGCTCCCGGTCACGAGGAATGGGGTTTCGCCGGATACGTGCGGCATCCGGTCTCGAAGCCGACGATCGCCGCGGTGAACGGATTCGCCCTCGGCGGCGGCACCGAACTCGCGCTGGCCAGCGACCTGGTGGTGGCGGCCGAATCGGCGAAATTCGGGCTGCCCGAGGTGAAACGCGGCCTCTTCGCGGCGGCGGGCGGGGTGTTCCGGCTGCCGAGGCAGATCCCGCGGAAGATCGCGATGGAGATGATGTTCACCGGCGAACCCCTGGACGCCGCCCGCGCGGCGACGCTGGGGCTGGTGAACCACGTGGTCCCGGACGCCGACGTGCTGACCGAGGCGCTGGCGCTGGCGGAGAAGATCGCCGCGAACGCGCCGTTGGCGGTGCAGGCGAGCAAACGCGTCGCACTGAGCATTGTGGACGGTGCGATCTCCGCCGAGGACAGCGACTGGGACAACACGCGCGAGAACGCCGTCGGCGTGATGACGAGCGAGGACGTCCGCGAGGGGACGCTGGCGTTCGTCGAGAAGCGCGCGCCGGTTTGGCAGGCGAAGTAAGCGTTCTGTATTCGGGAAAACGCGCTCTGTTCGCGTCGGGTCACGGACATCGGGCAGCGCCGCCCCGCCGGCGCCGGGATCGTGGCAGACTCGGCAGATGCGCGGGTGGGGGGCGACGCCGTGGACGCGGGCGCCGAAAACGGGGTGGCGGCAACCAGCGGTCGTCGTGGCGGCTGTCGCGGCGGCGATGCTCGTCGCGTTGCCTGCCGCGGCAGTGGCGTTGTTCCTGTCGTCGGCCGGGAACGCGATGCTGCACGACCAGACGAACCGGGCGTGCCAGTGGGCGGTCGGCGCGGAGTGGGTCGGCGGACTGCCGATGTCCCAGCCGTATCCGGGTGCCACCGGGCCGACGGGCAAGGCGCTCGACGACGCCCGGCTCGCGGTCGCGCGCGACGCGGCTCGCGATGTGCCGCGGTTGTCCGGGGTGCGGTCGACGCTCTCCAGCAGCGCGAAGGTCAACCCGGTCCGGCCGGGTTCGCCGAATCCCGAGCAGTCCGCGATGTGGCTGGTCGCCCAGGACGATTTCGCCGGGCACTTGCAGGTCTTGGAGGGCGGCAAGGGCCAGGGGATCTGGGTGTCGAGCCAGTTCGCGCAGGCGCGCGGGCTGCACGCGGGCGACCAGGTGGCGATCCAGGGCGGCTGGAGCCCGCGGACCGGCGTGCCGCCGGGCGCCCCGGTGGCCACGATGCCGGTCGCCGCCGTCTACCGGGATCTGCGCGAGCTTCCTGACCAGCCGTTCTGGTGCCATCTCCAGTCGCTGTACCGGCCGAATCCGCTGAGCGAGGCCCCGGTCTTCCCGGTGGGGTTCGTGTCGCGGGACGCGCTGTTCGGGCTGACCCCGCCGGATTCGGGCGTCGGCAGCTTCCTCGAGGCCTCGGTCGACACCGACGGGCTGACCACCGCGAACGCACCCGGCACCATCGCCGGGCTGGAACGGGTGCGGCAGCGCACCGAGAACACTCCCGAACTGTTCGCGCAGCGCGGCCGGATGCAGTTCACGTCGTCGCTGGGCGGTATCGCGGACCGCGCGGACCAGGTCGAATCCTCGCTTGCCGCGACGGTGGTGCCGATCGGCGTCGCCGGGTCGTTGACCGGGCTGGTCATTTCGGCGACGGTCGGGTCGTTCTGGGTCGAACGCCGCCGGGCCGAGCTCGCTGTGCTGTCCGCGCGCGGGGCGGGTCCGGCCGCGCTCGCCGGAAAAGCGTTGCTGGAGCTGGGTTCTATCGCGCTGCTCGGCACCGTCGGCGGCTGGTTCGCCGCGCGCGGGCTGGTCGGCGCGCTGGGGCCGAGCCCGCTGGTGACGCCGTCCGCGGTCGGCTACTCGATCGGCGGCGCGGCGGTCGCGTTCCTGGCGACGCTGGCCGGGATCGCCGGTTCGGTCGTCCTCCGCACGCGGGCGACGTTCGACGCGCGCAGGTCGCGGATCCGGCATCTCCCGTGGGAAATCCTCCCGCTGACCGCCGCCGTGGTCTGCTACTTCGCGCTCGGCGACGGGACGCAGACCGGGCTCGGCCAGGCCGGTTCGGTCGCGCGGATCCCGCCGCGGCTGATCGTCGTGCCGTTGCTGCTGGTGCTGGGCCTGGCGATGCTGGCGACCCGGGCCGTGCGGCTGACCTTGCCTCGGGTGCGCGCGGTGCGTCGGGAACGGGCCGTGGCGTTCCTGGCCTGGCGACGGCTGGCTTCGGCGCCCGCCGCCGCGGCCGTGTTGGTCGGGGCCACGGCGGTACCGGTCGCGCTCTCGATCTTCGCCACCACCGTCACCGGCTCCGTCCAGCGCACGCTCGACGACGAGGGACAGCTCGTGGTCGGCTCGGACGTCGTGGTGCACCTGACCGGCCCCACCGCGATCCCGCCCGGCCTGACCGGGCAAGCCGCGCTGGTCGACCGCTACGACTCGGCGTACCTGGGCAGCAAGACGGTGAACGTGCTCGGCGTCGACCCGGCGACGTTCGGCTCGGCCGCGTTCTGGGACGACCACCTCAGCGGGCCGACCCTGCCGGAGCTGCTGGACCAGCTGTCCGGCGACACTGCGGTCGGCATCATCGCCGGGGTTCCGGACGCGCCCGCGCAGGCGACGTTGAGCATCGGCGGCAAGGACCTCCCGTTGCGCGTCGTCACGGTGGCGCAGCTGCCCGGGAAGAACGCGGGCTTCCCGGAATTGCTGCTGCGCAAGGACATTCTCGCCAAGTTCGCCGGCGAGAGCGTGCACCGCGAACTGTGGGCGCGCGGCGATCCGGCGCGAGTCCTGCCGGAACTGGGCAAAGCCGGGGTTCCGGCCGGGACGGTGAGCCGCGCGGCCGACGTCACGGCGCACGGCGTCTACGGCGGAGTCACTTACACCTTCGCGTTCTTGACCGCAGTGTCCGCTTTGGTCGGTGTCGTAGTCCTGGTTGGACTGTTGCTGTACCTCAACGCCAGGGCGCGCGCCCGCCGCGGAGCGTATGTCCTTTTGCGACGGATGGGCATCACTTCCGGCGCGCATTGGCGAGCGCTCGCGTACGAGGTCGGTGGTCTGCTGGCGGCCGGATTCGCTTTGGGCGTGGGATTCGCGGCCGTCGCGGTCTCGGTGACCTACGAGGGTTACGACCTCGATCCGGCGACCCCGCCGGGCACGGTGATCCCGGTGCCGTGGGGGCCGGGCGGGCAATTGCTGCTCGCTGCGGCGGTCGTCGCACTTGTTGTCACCTACGCGGCCCAACGCGCGGCTGCGCGGGCACTGCCTTCGGAGGTGTTGCGTGACACTGCCTGATGCTGTCCGGGGTACCGGATTGACGCACAGCTATCGCACCGCGGGTCGCTCGCTGACCGCTCTGCACGAGGTCTCGATCGCCGCCGCGCACGGCCGGATCACCGCGCTGGTCGGCCCCTCCGGCTCCGGCAAATCGACCTTGCTGCGTCTGCTGGCCTGCCTGGAACGACCGGACGAGGGCCGGATCGAGGTCGGTGGCACCGACGTCACCGCGTTGTCCGCACGGGCCCGCCGAGCGGTGCGGCGGCGACGGATCGGTTACGTATTCCAGAATCCCGCCGACAATCTGCTGGATTACCTCACCGTGCAAGAACATCTGGAGCTGGCCGCGAAAATGCGCGGCACCGGTCTTTCCCTGGCTTCGCTGGAGCGGCTGGGCTTGGACCACCGCCGCGGCCACCGTCCGCGCCAGCTTTCCGGCGGTGAACAACAACGAACCGCACTCGCCTTCGCCGCGGTCGGCGACCCGGACGCGGTGCTGGCGGACGAACCGACCGCCCAGTTGGACCGCTCCTCGGCCCGCTTGGTCGCGGAGGCGTTCCGCGCGCTGGCGGATTCGGGTCAGACCGTCGTGGTCGCGACGCATGACCCGGTGCTGGCCGAAGCGGCGGACGACGTGGTGGAACTGGTGGACGGGAGAGTCCGGTGACTGCGCTGCTCAGCGTGTCCGACGTGAGCCGCTCCCACGGCGGGACGCCGGTGCTGCGGCACACGAGCCTGGACCTGGCGGCGGGCGAACTGGTCGCGCTGACCGGCCCGTCGGGCTCCGGAAAGAGCACCTTGCTGATGATCGCGGGCGGCTGGGACAAGCCGGACAGCGGGACCGTCACCGCGCATCCGCCGATGCCGGACGCGCCGGTTTCGGAACAGCCGTGGCACGCGCTGGCTTTCGTGCCGCAGTCGATCGCGCTGTTCGAGGAACTGACGGTCGAGGAGAACCTCGCGTTCGCCGCGCGGACCGCGGCGGAGCCGCCGGATCGGTCGAAGCTGCTGGAAACGCTGGACCTGGCGAAGCTGGCGGACCGCTTGCCGAGCGAGGTCTCGCGCGGGGAACAGCAACGAGGTGCGGTGGCGCGCGCGTTGGCAGCGGGACCGTTGGTGCTGCTGGCGGACGAGCCGACGTCGCATCAGGACCGCGCGCACGCGGAGATGGTGCTGACCGCTCTGCGCCGGGCAGCGGATCGCGGGACGGCGGTGCTGGTCGCGTCCCACGATCCGCTGCTGGCCGATCACGCGGACCGCGTGGTGACCGTCGGCGAGTAACCCCGCCTCACCGGTCCTTCGCGCGGGTTCGCGAGCCGTGCGGGGGCGGAGCGGATCAGTCCACTTTGGACGGATGCCGGGCGAGGGCGGTCACCTGGATGTCCATGTAGGGGAACAGCGGCAGATTCGACAGGATCTGGTGCAGCTCGTCGTGATCCGCGACGTCCAGTACCGAGTAGTTCGCGTACTCCCCGGCGATCCGCCAGATGTGCGGCCATTTCCCGCTGCGCTGCAGCTGCTGGCTGTACTCCTTCTCGCGCGCGATGAGGGCGTCGCGGACCGCCGGGTCCAGGTCCGGGGGGATGCGGACGTCCATCCGCACGTGGTAAAGCATGGGTCTCCTGCCGAATCAGAGGGCCGGGTCGAGGACGAAGTTGTACTCGATGGTCTCGCCGTTGGCCGCGGGCTTGGGGTCGAGCAGCAGTTCCGGCTTCACCGCGGACGCGATGTCGTCGTCGTTGTGCTCGTCGCCCGGGAAGTACAGCTGCGCGGTGAGCAGTTCGTGGCCCGGCGCGGAGACCTTCACGTGCAGGTGCGCCGGACGCCAGGCGTGCCAGCCGGCCGCCGCGATCAGTTTGCCGCAGGCGCCGTCGGTCGGGATCTGGTACGGCGCGGGTCGCACGGTGTGGATTTCGAAGCGGCCCTCGTCGTCGGTGGTGAAGGTGCCGCGCAGGTTCCACTCCGGGATGTCCGGCGCGAACTGGGAGTACAGCCCGTCCGCGTCCGCGTGCCACAATTCGACCTTCGCGCCGCCCAGTGCCGCGCCGGTGGTCGAGGTGACCTGTCCGGTCCAGGTGAGCGGCGTGCCCGGCTCGTTCTCCCGCGACGGGACTGAACCGCGCGCGCCCTGTTCGGGGGCGTCCGGCACGTAGTAGGGGCCCTCGATGGTGCCCTTGTTGCCCTTGCGGTGCTCAGTGGCGACGTCCTCGACGACGTGCTCGACCCAGACGTCCAGGAACAGCGGCCATTCGCCGTCCTCGCCGACGCTGATCAGCCACGATTTGAGCGCGTTGTACTCCTCGTAGGTCACCTTGTGCTTGCGGATGGTCGCGTGCACGGCCTCCAGCACCTCGCGGGCGAGCAGGCTGACCCGTTCCTTCGGGGTGCCCGCGACGCCGGCGAGCTTGTCGCTCTTGAACCGTTCGGTGGCGTTGGCTCCGGACGCGGCGGCGGTGGGGGAATGCGTGGCAGTCATGAATCCTCCTTGATCCATCAGGGGTTTCCGGCTCAGCGGTCTTGCCGGTAGTGCCGGAGCTTGCCGGGGTCGAGTTCGGCGCCGAGCCCGGCGCCGGGGCGGATGACCAGTTCGCCGTCCGCGATGCACAGCGGTTCGGCGAGCAGGTCGTCGGTCATGTCGAGAAAGTTGGACAGTTCGCCGGGGCGGCGCGCCGTCAGCTCGTACGACGCTCCGAACGCGACAGTGCACAGTGAACCGATCTGGCCGTCGATCTGGTTGCCCATCACGACTTCCAGCCCGAGCCCGTCCGCGAGGTGGTGCGTGCGCTGCGAACGCGTGAAGCCGGTGCGGGCGGTCTTGATGCTGATCGCGGTGGCCGACCCGCCGAGGATCTCCCGGGTCACGTCGGCCGGGGTCACCGCGGATTCGTCGGCGATGAACGGAATGTCCAACCGGGACACGAGCCAGCGGCGGCCGAGGACGTCGTCGGCGGGGCACAGCTCCTCGGCGAACAGCAGGTCGAGGTCGGCCATTTCCCGCATCGCGCGGGCGGATTCCGCGGCCGTCCAGCCCCGGTTGCCGTCCACGTACAGGTCGACCTCGGCGCCGAACCGCTCCCGCAACGCGCGAACCACTGCGGTGTCCAGGGAAACCGGACGACGGCCGACCTTCACCTTGAACGTCGTGATGCCGTAGGTGTCGCGAATCCGTTCCGCCTCGGCGACCATCGCGGCAGGCTCGTCGAAGCCGAGCATGTGCGAGACCTTCATGCGGTCGGTGTAGCCGCCGAGCAGTTCGGTGACCGAGACGTCGAGGCTCTGCCCCAGCGCGTCCCAGATCGCCATGTCCAAAGCGGACTTCGCAGCCGGATTGCCGACCGTGCGGGACAGCCGCGCGTGCACGGTCTCGCGTTCGAGCAGGCTCAGGCCCACGACTTGCGGCGCGAACACGGTCTCCAGCACCGCCACGATCCCGGCTTGCGTCTCGCCGTAGGTGAACGGCCGCGGCGGTGCTTCGGCAACACCGACCACGCCGTCGTCGGTGTGCACGCGGACCAGCACATGCTCGGCCGTGTGCACCTCCCCGGACGCGAAACGCAGCGGTTTGCGGTAGGGGATGGCGAACGGGATCGCCTCCACCCGGGTGATCTTCATCGTGTCCTCCCTGACACGGGCACTTCGACGGGGAACAGCTCGCCGAGCGCGTCGAGCACGGCGGGGACCAGTGCCGAGGCCCGGTCGCGGTGCCAGGCGAGCGCGAGCTGGACGGTGGCCGCCCCGGCGAGGTCGCGGAACACGACCCCGGCCAGCGGCAGCGCCCGCGCGGACGCGGGGACGACGCCGACGCCGAGACCGCCGGCGACGAGTGCGAGCAAGACCGCGGTGCCGGCCGCTTCGTGCTCGCGTTGCGGGGTGAAACCGGCGTCGCGGCAACTGCGCAGGACCGCTTCGTTGACGACGGAGTAGCTGGCCGGATAGGTGACGAAAGCTTCGGCGCGCAAATCGCTCATCGCCACGACCGGTTCCACCGCGAGCCGGTGGTCGGCCGGGACGGCGAGCACCAGCGGCTCGGTCTCGATGACGTGCAGGTCGAGGTCGCCGCCGGTGACCGGCGGGCGCAGCACGCCGATGTCGAGTGTGCCGTCGCGCAGCTGTTCGCACTGCTCGCCGGTGAGCAGGTCGGCGTGCACCTCGAGTTCGACCTCGGGCAGCCGGTGCTGCAGCGCGCGGGCCACCTGCGGCAGGTGCGACAGGGCGGCGGTACCGGTGAAGCCGATCCGGGCGAGCCCGCGGCGGCCGTCGGCGATGCGCCGGGCTCCGCGCGCGCCCGCCTCGACTGCCTCCAGGATCCGCTGGGCCTCGGCCAGGAAGAACCGGCCGGCCGGGGTGACCTGCACCTGCCGCGTCGTGCGGCTCAGCAGCGCGACGCCGAGCTCGTCCTCCAGCTGCCGGATCGCGTGCGAAAGCGCGGGCTGGGCGAGGTGCAGGCGTTCGGCGGCGCGGCCGAAGTGGCAGGTCTCGGCGACGGCGGCGAAGTACCGCAGGTGGCGCAGTTCCATCGGGCTGCCTCCTCACCGGCTCCTCGCGTGGTCTCGCTCACCGTAAGTTCCGGCATTGAGTGAAGACAAGGAGCGGTTTGCGTGCGATTGATAAACGACATCGAATAATCACACCCTAGGTCAGGACTGGGTCTTGCCCTGGTGTGGCCGCCGCCACGGACTGGCACAGTGCGGGAAACGCCCTGCTGGGGAGTCGATCAGTGCAGATCAGAGGCCCGTTGGAGGAGTCATGGCCGAGCCGCATGCCCACGCCGCCGCGATAGTCGCGGACGCGGTGGTGGAGGACCCGGAGGCGGGCGTCTACCGCGCGAACCGCCGGATCTTCACCGACGAGGAGATTTTCGAACTCGAGATGACGCACATCTTCGAGGGCAACTGGATCTACCTCGCGCACGAGAGCCAGCTGCCGAACCCCGGCGACTACTTCACCACCACGATCGGCCGCCAGCCCGTCGTCATCACCCGCGGCAAGGCGGGCGAACTGCACTGCCTGATCAACGCCTGCGCGCATCGCGGAGCGATGATCTGCCGGCGCAAACGCGACAACCGGCCGACGCTGACCTGCCCGTTCCACGGCTGGACCTTCCGCAACGACGGCAAGCTGCTCAAGGTGAAGGACCCGGACGGGGCGGGCTACCCGGATTCGTTCGACACCGACGGCTCGCACGACCTGACGAAGGTCGCCCGCTTCGAGTCCTACCGCGGGTTCTTGTTCGGCAGCCTGAACCCGGATGTGCTGCCGCTGACCGAGCACCTCGGCGACGCCACCAAGGTGATCGACATGCTCGTGGACCAGTCACCGGACGGACTTGAAGTACTGCGCGGGGCGTCCACGTACACCTACGACGGCAACTGGAAGGTCCAGGCGGAGAACGGCGCGGACGGCTACCACGTCACCGCGACGCACTGGAATTACGCGGCCACCACGGCCCGGCGCGACACCGGCGAATCGGCGAACGACACCAAGACCCTCGACGCCGGTTCGTGGGGCAAGTCCGGCGGCGGCTACTGGTCGTTCCCGCACGGGCACCTGTGCCTGTGGACCTGGGCGGGCAATCCGCAGGACCGGCCGCTGTGGCCGCGGATGGCGGAGCTGAAGGAGCGCTACGGCGACGCCAAGGGCGAGTTCATGGTGCGCGGGTCCCGGAACCTGTGCGTGTACCCCAACGTGTACCTGATGGACCAGTTCTCGACGCAGATCCGGCATTTCCGGCCGATCGCGCCGGACAAGACCGAGGTCACCATCTACTGCATCGCGCCGAAGGGCGAAAGCGCCGAATCGCGGGCGTGGCGGATCCGGCAGTACGAGGATTTCTTCAACGCCTCGGGCATGGCGACGCCGGACGACCTGGAGGAATTCCGGTCCTGCCAGCTCACTTTCCGCGCGACGGCCGCGCCATGGAACGACATGAGCCGCGGTGCGCGGCATTGGCTGACCGGGCCGGACGAGGTCGCGTCGTCGCTCGGGCTGGACAGGGTCGTGTCGGCCGGGCAGAAGAACGAGGACGAGGGTCTTTACCCGGTGCAGCACGGGTATTGGCAGGAAACCATGCGCGCGGCGATCGCCCGCGAGCAGGCCGTTCGAGGAGAAGCCCGATGACCGCCGCCGCCGAGAAAACCATCACCCAGCACGACGTCGAACAGTTCCTCTACCGCGAGGCGCGGTATCTGGACGACCGCGAGTTCGAGAAGTGGCTGGAATGCTACGCCGACGACGTCGTGTACTGGATGCCTTCCTGGGGCGACGACGATCTGCTCACCGAGGACCCGCAGCGCGATATCTCGCTGATCTACTACCCGAACAAGGGCGGGCTCGAGGACCGCGTGTTCCGGATCCGCACCGAACGGTCGAGCGCGACGTCCATTCCGGAACCGCGGACCAGCCACAACATCTCGAATGTCGAGCTGATCGAGCGGCACGGCGATCTGGTGGACGTGCGGTTCAACTGGCACACGATGTACTTCCGGTACAACACGGTCGATCCGTATTACGGGACCTCGTTCTGCACCATCGATTTCTCCGGGCTGTCGCCGCTGATCCGGCGAAAGACGGTGGTGCTCAAGAACGACTACATCCACCACGTCGTCGACGTGTACCACTTCTGAGCGGAGGCGGTCATGAACCACCGGATCGCTCTGTCCTTTGAGGACGGTGTCACTCGCTTCGTCACCTGCGCGCCGGAGCAGACTGTCGCGGACGCGTCGTACCGGCAGCGCATCAACATCCCGCTCGACTGCCGCGACGGCGCGTGCGGAACCTGCAAGGCGTTCTGCGAATCGGGGGAGTACGAGGGCGGGTCTTATCTCGAAGACGCGTTGAGCGCGGACGAGGCGGAGCGCGGTTATGTGCTGCCGTGCAGCATGAAGCCGAAATCCGATCTGGTGTTGCAGATCGCGAGCACGTCGGCGGTCGCGAAGACGCAGGCCGCCGAACATCACGGGACTCTTGTCGCGCTGGACCGGCTTTCGCCGACGACGATTTCGCTCACCGTCGAGATCCGCGACCGGGACCGGCTCGCGTTTCTTCCTGGGCAGTACGTGAACATCACTGTTCCGGGCACCGAGGTGACGCGGTCGTACTCGTTCAGCAACGCGCCCGAGGACGAGCGGCTGACCTTCCTGGTGAAGCTCTCGCCGGGCGGCGTCATGTCGGATTACCTGACTGGGCGGGCGAAATCCGGCGACGAGCTGACGTTCACCGGACCGCACGGGAGTTTCTTCCTGCGCGAGACGGACCGGCCGGTGCTGCTGCTGGCCGGAGGCACCGGACTCGCGCCGATTCTGTCCATTGTGCGCACCATGCGTGATTCCGGCGTGGCCAGGCCCGCGCATCTCGTGTACGGCGTGAGCACCGACGACGACCTGGTCGAGACGGCGACACTGGAGAAGCTCGCGGCGGAGGTTCCCGGGCTGACCTGGGATTACTGTGTGTCCGATCCGGGGAGCGCCGCACCGAACAAGGGCTACGTGACCACGCTGATCCGGGACGAGCACCTGCACGGCGGGGATGTCGCGGTGTACTTGTGCGGTCCGCCGCCGATGGTGGAGTCGGTGCGCGGGCACTTCGCGTCGGCCGGGTTCGAGCCGACCGGGTTCTACTACGAGAAGTTCGCGCTGGCGGCGCCAGTTCGGGCTCCAGAGATCCCAGTCGAGCCGGTTGCCGTGGCACTGCCGGAACCCGAGCCGGAGCTGGAGTTCGGCGCGGGCCGCGCGCTGGCCGGGCAGGAGCTGTTCCCGACGGTCGAACTGGCCCCGCTGCGGGCCGGAGCGGTGTTGTCCGCGGCGGAAGAGGCGCGGGTCGCCCGCACGATCGCGGGCCAGGAAATGCTGCCCGCGGCCGACGAAACGCCGGGCGAGTACGAAATCGGCGAGGAACACCCGTCGGTGCACGAATCGGACGCGGTTTTCGAGGCCCGGCAGGCCCTCGAACTGGGTGCGCTCGAACTGACCATCGGACGGCTCACCTCGGGCCAGCTCGCCGGGTACCGGCTGCTCGCCGAGTCGACAGTGCCCTATGTGGACGGTGACCGGTTCCTGGACGCCTCGGCCTACACCGAAACCAACGCGGCTTTCCACGATTACCTGTTCACGCTCACCGGCAACGAGCATCTCTTGCAGGCATATCAGGCGCTCGGCGTGAAAGGCCACATGGCCGAAACGCTGCGCAACGCGACCTGGTGCCATCCGCGCTGCACGCAAGACCACCTCGACCTGGTCGCCGCGTTCGAGTCCGGAGACCGGGCGGCCGCGCGACGGCTGGTCGCCGAGCACGCGGAACGGTCGAAGGTCACCACCCGGCGGGCGATGGGCGGCGCGGCGGCGGGACCGAAATTCCTGTCGCCAGGACGGTTCGCGGGCAAGGTCGTGGTGGTCACCGGCGCCGCGCAAGGGATCGGCGAGGCGACGGCCCGGCGGATCGCCGCGGAGGGCGGCGCGCTGGTGCTCGCCGACCGGTCCGGCCTGGTCAGCGGCCTCGCCGACGAGCTGCCCGAGGCCGCCGCGGTCGTCGCCGACCTGGAGACCTGGGCGGGCGCGCAGGCGGTCGCGGAGGCGGCGCTGGCCCGGTTCGGCCGGATCGACGTGCTGGTCAACAACGTCGGCGGCGCGCTGCGGTTCAAGCCGTTCACCGAGTTCGGCCCGGACGAGATCGAGGCCGAACTCCGCCGGTCCTTGCTGACCGCGCTGTTCTCCTGCCGGGCCGCGCTGCCGTCGATGGCGCAGCGGGGCGGCGGGGTGATCGTGAACGTGTCGTCGGCGGCCACCCGCGGCATCCACCGGATCCCGTATTCGGCGGCGAAGGGCGGGATCAACGCGCTGACCGCGTCGCTGGCGTTCGAGTACGCCGACGCGGGCGTCCGCGTGGTCGCGACCGCGCCGGGCGGCACCGAGGCCCCGCCGCGGCGGATCCCGCGCGGCGGCCCCGATCCGGCCACTGACCAGGAACGGGAGTGGTTTCAGGCGCACATCGACCAGACTGTCGGGTCGTCTTTGCTGAAGCGGTACGGCACCCTGGACGAGCAGGCCGCGGCGATCGCGTTCCTGGCCTCGGACGAGGCCTCGTACGTCACCGGTACCGTCCTGCCCGTCGCCGGGGGCGATCCCGGCTGACGGAGGCATTCGGCGAAGCGGGGAGGACCGTGACGACAGCGGCGGAGGAGCTGGCCGGCCTGCTGTCCCTGGCGGGACGCGCGGTGCTGCTGTGCGGTCCCGCCGGATGCGGGCGCACCACGCTGGCGCGCCGCGCCGCCGACGCGTTCCCCGGGCCGGTGCTCCGGGCGACCGCGGCCGAATGGGAAAGCGACAGCGCGTTCGCCGTGCTGCGGCAGCTGTTCCCGGAGTTGTCGGCCGACGGCGGCCCGCTGCCGCTCGCGGGACGGATCGCGGCGGAGCTGGTGCCGGGGACGTTGCTGGTGATCGACGACGCGCAACTGGCCGATGTGGACTCCGTGCGGACACTGTCGTCACTGCTGCGGCACCATCCGGCGGCGCGGGCGACGGTGCTGCTCACTGTCGCGACCGGCGATTCTCGCGCTCGCGCGGACGTTCTGGAGCTGCTCGCCCGGATGTCCGGCGACGAGGTGCGCGTGCCGCCGCTGGACGCCGCGGAAGTGTCCGAACTGGCCTCGGCGCGCGGCATCGCCTTGCATCCGACGATGGCCGAACGGCTGTGCCGCCACACTCTTGGCCGGCCGCGGTATGTGGTGCAGCTGCTGACTGAGGTGCCCCGGGCCACCTGGGCCGGGTTCGATCCGAATCTTCCCGCACCGGCCGCGGTTGCCGCTTCGGTCCGCGAACGCATCTCGAGGCTTTCCCCCGCGGCGGAACGGTTTGTCGCGGCGGTTGCGGTGCTGGGCGCTGGTGCGGCGGTGCGGTCGGCGGCGTCGCTGGCCGATCTCGACGGGGATCCGTTGCCGGTGCTGGACGAGGCGTGCGCGGCGCGGTTGGTCGAACTCGCGCCGCGCGGGCTCGCGGAGGTGGGGCCGCCGGATCCGATGGTCCGGGCGGCTGTGCTCGCGGGGCTGGGGCCGCAGCGGCGGTCGAAGCTGCAGCGGAGGGCGGCGGAGCTGGTCGAGGATCCGGCGCGGAGTTTGCGGTTGCTGGTGGCGGCCAGTCCGGTGCCGGACGCGGGCGTCGCGGATCGGCTTGACGCGTTGGCGGTCGAGCGGGCCGCGGCGGGGGCGTGGGGGACGGCTGCGGTGCTGCTCAACGACGCTGGGCGGCTCACTGAGGACGCCGAGCTGCGTCAGGCGCGGATCACCCGCGCGGTCGATGCGTTGATCGGTGCCGGCGATGTGTTTCGGGCGGCTGCGCTTGCTCCGGAAGTCGAGAGTGTGCGCGAGACGCCGTTGCGGGACGCGGTGCTGGGCTATCTCGCAGTGGTGCGCGGTCGGGCTGCTGAAGCTGGCGGACGGTTGAGCCGGGCTTGGGATATCGTCAACGCCGCGCGGGATCCGGAGACGGCCGCGTTGATATGTCAGCGGTATGTGCTGGACGCGCTGTGCCGGTACTCCGCGGAGGATCTCGTGCGGTGGGCGGACCGGGCTCTTGAACTAGCTGTACCGGAGACCCCGGCCGCGGTGGAGGCGGCGGCGATCCGGGGGCTGGGGCTTGCCGCGTCCGGGCGGGCCAAGCAGGCTCGGCGGGATTACGGGCAACTGGCCGAGCGGATCCGGCATGGCGCGCAGGCGCAGCGAATCGTGATGGCACGGGGATGGCTGAACCTGCTCACGGATCGGATCGACGACGCCCGGGTGGATCTGGAAAGCGCTGTGCCCACTAGTTATCTGGGCGGTTCGGCGCGGATTTCCTTGTGGGCGCAGGCTTGGCTGGCGCGGACGTTGTTCCTGAGCGGGGAGTGGGACGACGCGTTGCGGGTGGTCCGGGAAGCGCTCGTCTTGGTGGACCGGACGGGGATTGTGATCACCGCGCCGTTGCTGCGGTGGACCTCCGCCGCGGTGCACGCGTTGCGCGGGGACCAAGGGCGGGCGGAGGAGGCGTTGCTGGCTTGTGCTTCCGGGCCGCAGGATTACGAGATCATGCGGGTTCCTGCGTTGCTGGCGCGGGCGCAGGTCGCTGAGGCCGCCGCGGATTCCGCCGGGGTGTTGCGGGCGTTGCATCCCTTGACGCGGTTGTCGTTGCCGACTTCGGTGGACGAGCCGGGGCATTGGCCCTGGCATGATCTGTACGCGCATGCCTTGGTCCTTAGCGGACGGCCGGAGGAGGCGGATGCCTTTTTGGCTCCGCATGAGCGGGCTGCCGGGAAACGGGAGCATGCTTCGGCGCGGGCTCGTCTCGCTGCTGCGCGCGGACGGTTGCTGGGGGCGCGGAATGATCATGTGGGTGCGGTGGCGGCGTTTGACGCTGCGCTGGAGATGATCGGGGCGTTGCCGTTGCGGTACGACCAAGCTCGGATCGCGTTCGCTTATGGACAGACGTTGCGGAGGCTGGGGCGGCGGGCTCGGGCGGATACGCAGCTGGTCGCTGCTCGGGATGGGTTCGCTTCCATGGGGGCGGTTGCTTATGTGGCTCGGTGTGAACGGGAGTTGCGGGCTGGGGGCGTGCATTTGCCGCGGGGCGGGGCGGATTCTTTGACGCCCCAGGAGGAGGCGGTGGCGCGGATGGTGGCTCGGGGGCAGTCGAATCGGGAGGTGGCTGCGGAGTTGTTCTTGTCGGTGAAGACTGTGCAGTATCACTTGACGCGGATATACGCGAAGTTGGGGATTCGGGGGCGGACTGAGTTGGCGGTGTTGCGGTCTGGGGAGGACGGGGAGGGGTGACTGCTCGTCGCCTGGCGGCGACATCGGCCCGGTCTTGGGTTGCGTGGGGCACCCCGTTAGTCCATTGTGCTGACGGTTCGGGGGTGCTTGTCAAGGCGGGAAAGATGCCTTGACAAGCACCCCCGAACCGCAGGGCGGCTTTGTATCGGGGTTGGGGGAGGGGCTGGGTGCCTCGATGGTTGGGTGCACCGGCTGCGGTGTCGTAGGTGGGCGGGGCTAGCGCCCCAATGTGGCATTGGGTGCGTCAGATGCACCCAATGTGGCGTTCGGTGCGTGGGATGCACCTAACGCCACATTGGGGGCGCATGCGCGGCGGGGGTCCCTTACAGACTTGGTCAGGTGCGGATGGTGAAGGTCCAGCGGGCGTGGGCGCCTGGGCCGACGGTAAGGGTGGAGTGGCCTAGGCGTTCGACGTGCTTCGTTCCGGTGGGGGAGTTCAGGGCGAAGTCGAGTTGTCGCAGGCCGACTTGGTCTGCGGGGACCGTGTCGAAGCGGATGGTGGTCATGCCGTCTGAGGCGAGGGCGCCGGTGGGGAACTGACGTACGGTCATTCCTCCGGCGCGCAGCAGGGGCAGGGTGTTGGCCAGGTCGCGTGCGGTGATGCCCAGGCGGATGCCGGTGACGTCGCGCATCTGGTGGTCGCGGTAGTCGTCCGGCAGGTAGCGGTTGCGGCTGATGTCGCCGGGGTATTGGGCCGGGCCGGTGTTGCTGCGCGGGTCGGCGAAGTACTCCTCGCGGTACTCCATGCCCCAGGCGCCGAAGGTGTCGTACTGGTCGGTGGTGAAGACTCCGTTGAACCACGGGACCGGCTTGCCGTCGCCGAAGTCCCGGGTCTGCAGGAATTCCAGCGGGTTCGCGATGCCGGCGTCGTGCAGGCGCTGGACCACTGTGGACAGTTGGCCGGTGTGTTCGACCGAGACTCCCAGGCCCGCCGAACCGAGGTCGCCGTCCTTGCCGGGGACGTCGCCGACACCGAAGAGTTCCACGTAGGTTTCCCGGCCCATCAGGTAGCGGCCGGTCCACTTTTCGCCGCCCGCGCCGGTGGTGGTGCGGACCTGGAAGTTCGCGAAGTCCTTGAGGTAGGACGAATGCTCGATGGCGTCGGCGGTCTCGCGGTCGAGGACGCCGTAGCCGTGGTTGAAGTGCAGCAGAGTCGGTTCGCCTGCTTCCGCGGTGCCAGTGCCGGTCGCGGCCAGGGACAGGAGGACGGCCAGGAGCCGGAGGAGCGTCCGGGTTCTTCGAGGTTTCGACATGGCCGAGGAGAGTAAGGCGGCGGCGGCCGGCCGGCGGCGTTTTCCCGGAACTCGACCGCAACGGCCTACTGAGAATGTCTTTCCCGTTGTCCGGTCAAGTGGAAATTAGTTCACTTGGAGCAGTGACAGTGCATCACATTTAGTAACAGAATCAGGTCCTCGTGCCACCTGATCGGGTGGCACGTCGCGAGGGCATCCGAAAGGACCTGTCATGACGACTCACCACTGGGGACCCGCCGGGAGGGCGCGCCGCCGCCTGACCGGTGCGGTGCTCGCCGCGGCTGCCGCCCTGCTCGTGGCGACCGCGTCGAACGCCTCGGCTGCACCTGCCGCAGCCGCGAGCACTTCGACCGAGACTCCGGACAACCATCAGATGGGCGCCTCCATCCGGGCGCACGAGCCCGGCGGCACGGCGGTCGCGCCCGCGTCGGTCGAGACCACCACGGCGGGCATCGACGTGAGCAGCTACCAGGGCGCGGTCGACTGGCAGTCCTATTGGAACCAGGGCAAGCGGTTCGCCTACGTGAAGGCGACCGAGGGCACCGGCTACCAGAACCCGGACTTCACCCAGCAGTACAACGGCTCGTACAACGTCGGCATGATCCGCGGCGCGTACCACTACGGCCGGCCCGATCTGTCCGGCGGCGCGGCGCAGGCCGACTACTTCGTCGCGCACGGCGGCGGCTGGTCGAAGGACGGCAAGACCCTGCCCGGCACGCTCGACATCGAATGGGGGCCCAGCTCCGCCTGCTACGGGCTGAGCCAGTCCGCGATGGTGTCGTGGATCAAGGCCTTCAGCGACGAGTACCACGCGAAGACGTCGCGCTGGCCGGTGATCTACACGGCCACCAGCTGGTGGACCCAGTGCACCGGCAACAAGGGCGACTTCAGCTCGACCAACCCGCTGTGGGTGGCGGCGTACTCGTCGTCGCCGGGTGCGCTGCCCTACAACTGGGGTTTCTACACCTTCTGGCAGTACACCTCGACGCCGCTCGACCAGGACTACTTCAGCGCGGGCATCGACCGGCTGAAGGTGCTGGCCACCGGCTGACCCGGACCTGTCCGGGAGCCCGGTCCGGCCGGGCTCCCGGACGGGGCCGCGCCCAGGCGAGGACCGCCAGCCCGGCCAGCGTGCCCGGCAGTCCGGTCGCGACTTTCGCCGCGACCAGCCAGGCGTTGCCCGGGTCGAGGCTGAGCAGCCCGGTCACGGCCGCCCGGACGAGGAAGCCCGCGGCGAGGAGCACGGTCGCGACCGCGAACCGGCGGCGGGCGGCGCGGCCGGTCCCGCCGCGCCCGACCGCCGCCCAGCCGATCCCGACGAGCGGCCGCCGGACGAGGACCGACCCGGTCAGCACCAGCGCGGCCAGCAGGTACCAGGCGAGGTCGGGCAGGAAAAGCCCGCCGCCCGAGCCGGTCTGCCAGGCGATGACCCCGGCGATGCCGACGCCGGCCAGGCCGCCGAACGCCGGCCCCTTCGGATCCCCGCGCCGGATCCGGACCGCCGCGAGCACAGCGGCGAGGACGGCTGCGGCGCCGACAGCGATTCCCGTGCCGGCGAAAGCGTTGAGCGGCGCGAGAACCGCCGAGGGGATCGCGGACAGCACGATCCCGGCAGGCGTGTCGATCCGCGGCCGGCGGCTCCCGGCGGGTCGCCCCTCGCCGGACCGCAGCGCCGCGCGATTCGCTTCGCTGCCAGGAAAACGCCATCTCATTTCATCGCTCCCGACACTGACCTGGCCGCGTGGGCCGGATCGTCGCCGTACCCGATCGCCAGCCGCACCACCAGATCCGCCAGCGCCGCTCGCCCCGCGGCCTCCGGCAACGCGCCGCTGAGCACCATCGTCGCCAGCCCGTGCTGTGTGCTCCACAGCTGGGCAGCGCCCATCTCCGTTTGCTCCGCGGACACCCCGGGAAACCGGCCGGTCTCCACGGCCCTGGCGAAAATCTTCCGCAGCAGCAAGAAACACGCCTCGCCCGCGCGGTCGTCGTCCAGCGGACGGTCGACGAACATCGCCCGGTACAGGTGCGGTTCGGCCATCCCGAACCGGAAAAACGCCGCCGCCGCGCCGGCGAGGGCCGCCACCGGGTCTTCGACGGGCGGGTCCATCGTCTCTTCGAGCCGGCGGAAGCCCTCCAGCCGCACCTCCCGGCGCAGCTGTTCGACGCTGCCGAAATACGTGTACACCGCTGTCGTCGACACGCCAAGTTCGCGGGCCAGCCGCCGGGTCGACAAGGCCGGGCCGCCTTCTTCGGCCAGCACCTGGGCGGCCGTCGCCAGAAGGCTCTCGCGAAGCGCGGTGTCGCGTTGTCTCGGGCTCACGCCAGGATAGTAATACGGTGTTGCGTAACGGTGCAATGCTAAAACTCGGCCAGCGCCTCCATGACCGCACCGACGATCCGCCGGGTCTGCGGCTGGCATGCCGCCCAGGTCGTCAGCGGGACGCTCGGCTCGACCAGTTCGCTCCAGAACCAGCCCGGCAGCATCCGGTTCGCGCTGGGCCTGCTGAGCAGCACCGCGTCCGCCTCGACCGCCTCCGCGCAGGCCAGCGCGTTCTCGTTGAACCGTGCGAGCCGCCAGTTCGGCGACACGCCGAGCCCGTGCGCCGCGGCGAGCATCTGGTCGTGCCCGGCCGGGACCTGCGCGCGCGAGTGGGCCAGCACCCGGACGTCGTCGAGATCCCGCAACCGGCACTTCGCCCGCCCGAAAAGCTCGTGACCAGGCCGGACCGCGACGCCGAACGGATGCTCGAACAACAGCCGCCCGTGCAGCGTCGACGGCGGGTTCTGGTGGACCAGCCCGATGTCGATGCGTCCCTCGCTGAGCATCCGCAGCTGCTCGGTGCTGCTGGCGTCCAAAAACGACAGTGCGGCGTCCGGCACCTGACGGCGGATCTCCGCCAGCGCCGCGAGCACCCAGTCCTGCGGAATCCCCGGCGGCAACGCGATCTCGACCTGTTCCTTGACCGGAGCCGCGGACCGCGTGACCTCCCGTGTCGCGTCCGCGAGCCGCAGCAGTTGCCGCGCGTGCTCGTGCAACGCCCGCCCGGCGACCGTCGCCTGCACGCCAGTCGGCACCCGGTCGAACAGCGGCGTCCCGAGTTCGCGTTCGAGCACCCGGATCTGCCGGGTCAGCGCGGGCTGCGACATCACCAGCAACCCGGCCGCCCGGCTGATCGACCCCTCGGTGAACACGGCGACGAAGTACCGCAGCTGACGCAGTTCCATACCCTGGGGTTATACCCCCTTCGTTTGCACCGCGGCGGCGACCGGCGGACGCTGGGCGGAGACGGGAGCCCCCGACACCGGAAGGAGCCGCTGTCCCGATGAGCAAACGCCGAGTCCAGGTCCGCCGGGTCTACGACGCCCCGGAATCCGCCGACGGCGCACGGGTCCTGGTCGACCGCCTGTGGCCGCGCGGGCTGCGCAAGGACCGCGCCCATCTGGACGACTGGCTGAAGCAGATCTCCCCGTCGACGGAACTGCGCAAGTGGTACTCCCACGACCCGGACCGCTACGACGAATTCGCCGAACGGTACCGGTCGGAACTGGAAGAGCCGGAGCGCGCGGAAGCGCTGGACCAGTTGCGTGCGCTGGCCAAGGAGGGTCCGTTGACGTTGCTGACCGCGACTAAACGCAGCGACATCAGCGAAGCGGCGGTATTGGCTGACATTCTCCAGTCATGAACTGCCGACCGAGATGCCGTTGCGTTCGGCATATCGGCTGCCCCATTCGTACAACGCGGTCAGCGCCGGGCGCAGCTCGTCGCCTTCCGGGGTCAGCCGGTACTCGACCGTCGGCACCCGGCCGTCGACCTCGGTCCGGTCCACCAGTCCGGCCGCGGCCAGCTCGCGCAGCTGCTCGGTGAGCATCTTCTCGGTGATCGACGGAATGGCCCGGCGCAGCTGGCCGTAACGGTGCGGGCCTTCCTTGAGCCGCGCCAGGATCACCGGCTTCCACTTCCCGCCCATGACGTCGACGGCCAGTTCGACCGCACAGGAGTAGCGCGCTTTCATCCCTCCATCATCGCCCGCCGCGGCTACGCACCGGCAAGTGCGTACTAGGCGGCCGGCCCGGTGCGTGCTTGGGTGGTCCGGTGATCATCGAGTACATCCGGTACCGCGTCCCGGACGGCGGCCGCGCGGACTTCGAAGCCGCCTATCGACGCGCGGCCCGGTCGCTCGCCGCGGCGGAACAGTGTCACGACTACGAACTCTCGCACGCCGTCGACGAGCCGGGCAGCTACGTCCTGCGCATCGTCTGGACTTCCGCCGAGGCCCACCTCCAGGGCTTTCGCGGCGGACCGCATTTCGCCGCGTTCTTCGCCGAGATCCGGCCCTATGTCGAGCAGATCGAGGAGATGCGGCATTACGAGCGCACCGAGGTGGCCGGTTCCGGCGGCGCGGTGCCGACGCTCTACGAATGGGCAGGCGGAGCGGCGGCGCTCGCCAAGCTGACCGAGGCGTTCTACGCGAAGGTGCCCGCGGACGACCTGCTCGCCGAGGTGTTCGCCGGGATGAGCCCCGAGCACCCCGCGCACGTGGCGATCTGGCTCGGCGAGGTATTCGGCGGCCCGGCCGCGTACACCGGCCGGCACGGCGGGCACGCGCACATGATCTCCAGGCACGCCGGCCGGGCGATCACCGAGCCGCAGCGGCGCCGGTGGGTTTCGCTGCTGCTGGCCACCGCGGACGAGGTCGGGCTGCCTGCCGACCCGGAGTTCCGCGCCGCGCTCGCGGGATACTTGGAATGGGGCAGCAGGCTCGCGGTGGTGTTCTCCGCCCCGGACGCCGGGCCGGCGGCCGACCAGCCGGTGCCCCGTTGGGGTTGGGGCTCGGCTCCTCCGTGGACTGGCACCTGAATCCGCGCTATTCGGTCCGCCGCAACCGTCGGACAATTCCGCGCACCACCAACGGGACGCAGATCGCCGCGAACAACACCAGTGCCGCCCATGCGCCGAATCCGCCGAGACCGCTGCCTTGGTATGCGGCGGGTTCGGCATTGCGCCAATCCCGCGATCCGCTATTCGCCTCCGACGCATCCGGCCCGTTCGAAGACGACGCTCCTGGCCCATTCGACGCCTGCGCACCGGCTGAAGACTTGGGGCCTTCCTTCGCGCCAGCCTTGGGGCCGCCACCATTCCCGGGGTGGGTCAGCGCGTCCACTCCGCCCATGGCGGCGAAGGGATCTTGCGGTGCGGTAGCCCCGGCTCCGAGGCCGCCTTGGAACGTCGGATTGGCGCAGTTGCCGGCATTGAGCTGCTTGGCCGGCCGCCCGGTGAGCCGGGCATTGGCGTTCATCATCTCCTGCGACAAGTTCGGCGGCAGCGGTGAATACCCGATTCGCGCCATGTTGATCTGCCCGTCGCAAGCGACATGCTCGATGAACGCGGTCATGGTGTCCGCCTTGGCTCCGTCCGGATACCCGCCCTTGCAGGTGTCCCGGCCGGCTCCGCATGGCGTCATCAGATACGAGTAAGCCGAAATGGGGTAAGCGGACGGATCCGGATTGGCGTAGACCCCGGACAGTTCCTGGCTGAGGTCTGGTCGCAGGTTGGCTTTGGTCAGTGCTGCCGCGATATTGGCCGCGTACGGCAGCGTGTACTTTCCGGCCTGGTTTTCCACCCACGCGGTCGGCGCGTTGTACTTCTTCGCATACCCGAACTCGTCATACCCGATGGAAAACGGGACGCTGCCGTTCGCCAGGGTCTGCGCGATCTGGTCGGAGTCGGCGAACAGCCGGTAAAAGTCCGCGTCCGGACCGCGGGTGGGCAGTTGGATCGGCCGGACCCCGGACGGCAGCGGGCCGATCCCCTTGTCGACATTCCGGGCGATGAAGGCGCCGTACGGTCCGGGCGCGACGTGCGCCACGAAGTCGTAGAACAACGCTGTGGTGCCGGACTGTCCGCTGCGGCCCACCAGGGTGATCGGCTGATCCGGCAGGGCGAAGCCGCCGTTCGTCGCGCTGATCGCCGGATCGCTCCAGCGCGTGATCTGCCGCGCGAAGATGCGGGCGACCACATCGCGGGTCAGATGGAGGGTGTCGACCCGGCGTCCGCCGGCGTCGGTGACGTTGTACATCACCGCCACCGCGCCCGCGACGTCCGGAACATATTGGTACCCGCGCTGTTTCGCGGTCGCACCGCCGCCCCCGGCCGCCTCCAGCGAGCTGACTTCGGCTTCGGTGCCGGCGAAGTCGACGGTGTGGTCGCCGTATTGATTGACTCCGGCGGGGGAGCCGAGTGCGCTGTAATTGACCGGGATGCCGCGCGAATTGGCGCCGTTCTGCCAGTCGCTCATCGCGAGTCCGACGTAGGTGGACCCGGATCCGTTGACCTGGCTGAACGCCTCCGCGGCGGGAGCGAGCAAAACCTGGCAAGCCAGCAGCGCCGCCGCGCCGCCGAGGCCGAGCCGTCTCGTGCGATGCATCAAGAAACTCCCCAGTTCAGCCGAAACGGCCGTGCACGTAATCGTGCGTGCGGCTGTCTTCCGGATTCTCGAAGATCTGCTCAGTCGACCCGTGCTCGACCACTCGGCCGGGCTCGTTCTCTCCGGCGAGGAAGAACGCACAATGGTGCGAAACCCGTTGCGCCTGCTGCATGTTGTGCGTGACGATGACGACGGTCACCTCGTCGGAGATTTCCACGATCGTCTGCTCGATCCGCCGCGTGGACGTCGGGTCGAGGGCTGAGCACGGCTCGTCCATCAGCAGCACGTTCGGCTGCACCGCGAGCGAGCGCGCGATGCACAGCCGCTGCTGCTGCCCGCCGGACAGCGCGCCGCCGGGGGAGTTCAGCCGGTCCCGGACCTCGCGCCACAGCCCGGCCCGCTCGAGGCTTTGCTCGACCAGCCCGTCCTTGTCCGCGCATTTGACGCCGGCGAGCTTGAGCCCGGCGAGGACGTTGTCGCGAATGGACATCGCCGGGAACGGGTTGGGCTTCTGGAACACCATCCCGATCCGCAGCCTGGCGTGCTGCGCGCGGGTGCCCTCGGCGTAGATGTCGTCGCCGTCCAGCAGGACCTCCCCGGCCAGGCTCGCCGCGGCGACCAGTTCGTGCATCCGGTTGAGGATGCGCAGGAACGTCGATTTGCCGCAGCCGGACGGGCCGATCAGCGCGGTCACCTCGTTGGCGGGCATCGCGAGGGTGACGTCCTCGAGCACGAGCCGGTCGCCGAACCAGGCGTGCACGCCGCGCGCCTCCAGCGTCGCCGCGCCCGGGGGCGGCCCGCCGAGCACCCGGACGGGTTCGCGTGCTTCGAGAGTTTTGGTCACCGGGCACTCCTGGGTTTCGTGCGGCGCGCCGACCAGCGTGTGCGGCCGATCAGCCGGGTCAGGGCGAACAGCGCGAAGATCAGCAGGATCAGCACCAGCGCGCCGATGTACCCGCGTTCCTGCGCCGAGGCGAGCGGTTCCTTGATGTAGCGGTAAACGAAGCGGGGCAAGCTTTCCTGCGGCTCGCTGAACGGGTTGTAGTTCATCGAAAGCGTGCCGAAGGACGTGAACAGCAGCGGCGCGGTTTCCCCGACCACTCGTGCGATGCCGAGGATGATCGCGGTGCTCACCCCGGTGCGCGCGGTCGGCAGCACCACCGACCAGACCGTGCGGGCGCGGCTGGCGCCAAGGGCGAGTGACGCCTCGCGCAGGCCGTCCGGCACCAGGCGGAGCACGACGTCGACGGTGCGGGTGACGGTGGGCAGCATGATCATCGTCAACGCGAGCGTCGCCATGAACCCCGAGAAACCGAGCTGCGCGGGCGGCAGAATCAGCGCCGCGTAGACGAAAAGCCCGGCGACCACCGACGGCAAACCGCTCATGGCGTCGACGAAAATCCGCACCGGACGGCGGAACCGCGACCGCGTTTCGTTCAGGAACACCGCGGTGAGCACGCCGAGGGGAACGACGAACACGAGCGCGAGCGCCGTCTGTTCCAACGTGCCGACGATCGCGTGCAGGCCGCCGGTCGCCGTCGCCGGATCGGTCGGCGCGACGGCGGACATGTCGTGCCCGAAGAAGGCCAGCCGCAGGCTTGGCACGCCCTTGACGACGATGTAGCCGAGCAGGAACAGCAACGGGATCAGCAGGCCGACCGCGCCGCTCACCACGACCGCGGACACCAGTTTGTCGACCGCGGCGAGCCGGCCGAGCCGGTCGCGGGTGACGAGGTAGAGCATGCCGAGGTACAGCAGATACGCCACGACGAGGTCGGCGAGCCAGCCCGGCGACACCAGCAGCTGGTGCATCACGAACCAGGTCAGCAGCGTCGCCGACACCGCACAGCCGAGCGCCACGAGCCGGTCCTGCGGGGTGGTCGCGGACGTCCGGCGGCGCACCGGGGCCGGACGCGCTTGCTCGACGCGAATCTCGGTGGCGGTCACGCGTCGACCCCCGCTCCGGAACGGCTGCGGGAAATGATCACCGACGCGGTGAAGTTCGTCGCCAGCGTGAACGCGAACAACACCAGCCCGGCCGCCATCAACCCGCTCAGCGCGGGCCCGGACTGCCCGGCGTTGTTGGCGACGAACCCGGAGATGGTCGCGCCGCCGAACTCCAGCAGATGCGTCGTCAACTCCGGAACCTGGGGCAGCAGAAGGGAAACCGCGATCGTCTCGCCGAGCGCGCGGCCGAGCCCGAGCATCGAGCCGCCGACGATCCCGCCGCGGCCGAACGGCAGCACGACGGTCCGCACCATGCCCCAGCGCGTGCTGCCCAGCGCGAGCGCCGCTTCCTTTTCGCCAGGCGGGGTCTGGGTGAACACCTCGCGGATGACCGACGTCGTGATCGGGATGACCATCAGCGACACCACGAGCCCCGCGACGAACATCGAATTGAACAGCACCGCGCCCGGTTTCGTCTCGAACAACGGGAACCAGCCGAGATTGCCGGTCAGCCACTGCGACAACGGGGTGATGTACGGGCGCAGGAAGCTGAATCCCCAGAGCCCGTAGAGCAAACTGGGAATCGCGGCGAGCAGGTCGACCAGTCCGGTCAGGAACCCGCGCACCCGCGGACTCGCGTAGTCGCTGATGAACAACGCGGCCAGCACGGAGAACGGCACCGCGACGGCGACCGCGATCAGCGCGACCACCACCGTGCCGTACAGCAGGCCGAGCACGCCGAAGTGCCCGGACGCCGGGTCGAACTGGATCGTGGTGAAGAAGCCGAAACCGCTGGCCTCGAACGCGGGAACGGACCGGTAGACGAGGAAAAAGCCGATCACGATCAAGAGTGCGAGCACCGAAAGCCCGGCCCCGCTCGTGACGCGGCGGAAGAGCCGATCGGCACGGGAGGGCAGATCGGCGAGGACGAGACGATCCGGAGGCGCGGGGACGGAAGCTGAGGACGAGACGGTCACGGCAGCGAGTATCGCGACCCGGCAGCGGGGAAAGTTGGCTGGACAGCGAAGGCCCGACGGCGCGTTCGTGAACCGGTGCCCGCGTTCGGATCCCGTTTGTTGACGCCGCGCGCGACGCTGGAGAAGTTGAACTCATGAACCGCTTCAGACGCGTGGCGCACGTGCTCGCCGCCGGGGTGCTCGCGGTGCTCGGCGTCGCCGTCGTGCCCGCCGCGTCCGCGCAGACGCAGCCGCTGAACTACCAGGTGCAGGTGACGGGTGCCGATCCGATGAACGCGCAGGACGGGGACCCGCTGCGCATCACGGTCTCGGGGCTGCCCGCGGGGGCCACGGCGAACTACTCGGTGTGCCCGCTGCCGTTGCGGGATTCGCTCGTGAAACCGGGGACCTGGGCGCACGATCCGTCCGTCGCGGCCCGGGTCACCGCCTACTGCAAGAACTTCAACGACGAGCTGTCGGGCACGGAGTTCAAGACCCCGACCGAGGACGTCGGGCGGAGCGCGACCACGCACGACCTCGTGTTCGACACCTATGTGCCGCGAGGAGCGCGTACGCCCGCGACCATCGCCTTCGACCCGGACTTCACGGCTCTCAAGAAGACCGAGGCGCTGAAGTGGCCGAACAACCCAGATCACAAGCAGTATTCGTTCCCCTGCGACGAGAACCATCCGTGCACCATGATGCTGCGGATCGTCGTCCCGGCGACCGCGGCCGGTCCCGCGCAAACAGTGTTCGACAGTTCGATCACGTTCCGCGCGTCCGCGCCCGGACTCAAGATCAAGGGGTGTGGCGGGGTCGGGGCCGGCACACTGACCGGGAGCATGCCGGAGCGGTTCGGCCGCACCGCGGTCGGCTGGAACCAGATGATCTGCGCTCCGAAGAAGACGGTGCAGCCGGTCAACATCGTGAACGAGAGCGAGGACGTCGGGCTGACGTCGTTCGACAAGGGCGAGTCGGATGTGCAGGTCACCGGCTCCGGCGGAACGCTGGCCGCGCAGCAGGTCCGCGCGCGCAGCTACATCCCGACGGCGCTCAACGCCACAGTGCTCGCCGCGGTCGGATGGGCGCCGACGGACCGCCGGGACGACGGCGGCTCGCTGAACTCCCGTCTGGCCGACAACCTGAAGTTCGGCTGGGACGAACTCGCCGATCTGCTGAGCAAGGGCGGTTTGTCGCCGGACAGCACTGGCCGGGGCGGCATCTTCACGGACGGGTCCGCGCTGGTGCGGCGCAATCCGGCGCTGGCCGCGATCAGCGGGGCCGCGAATGCTCTCCTCTCGCCCAACACGCGCGCCGGCCAGTTCACCACCGATTTCTTCGGGGTCACCGGCGAAATCGGGACGAGCACCGTGCCGCTGGTGCTCAGCAGCAGGCTGAACGGAATGCCCGCGTGGAAGTACGGGACTTTCGTGGACCTTGACAAGCAGAAGCTGAAGGGAAGCGACGGGCCGGTCGGCGTCGTCACTGATCTGAACGCGCTCAACCTCGGCGACGGCGGGGTGCACAACGTCGATGCGAAGACCGGTCAGGTCAACGTCCGCAAACAGGTCAGCAACGTGACGCTGGGGACCGGGAACGAGTGCAAGAAAGGGTGCCTGAACTGGGTCGTCACCGACCTGGCCACCGCGACCGAGAACGGCTGGACCCCAGTCGCCCTGCCCAACGGCAAGGGCGGTTACGTGGCGCCGACGCCGAAATCGCTGCAGGCCGCGGCCGCGCACACGGAGCAGGCCAAGGACGGTTCGGTGCGCATCGTTCCCAGCGAGGACCCGGAGGCATACCCGCTCACGTTCATCGAGTCTCTCACCGCGCCGCTGAACCCGCTGGTGGATGCCTCGTGTGCGCCGGAAGCGGCGAAGCAAGCCCAGCTCGCGACCTTCTTGAAAGCCGCGGCCAACGGCGGGCAGAACAGCTTGGGCCCAGGACTCGTTCCCTTGCCGCCGGATCTGCTTTCCGCTGCTCAGGCGGCCGTGGCGAAGGTCGGCACCGGCACGGCCGCGGATTCCTGCCATGAGCAGAAGGAAGCGCGGAACCCTGGCTCGGCCGCGACCGGCGGTCCTGGTGCCGCCGCGGGCGGGTCTCCGTCGAGCAGTGGCCTCGGAGGTCCGCTGGCTCGCTCCGGTTCGAATGGCCCTGGTGCGGCGGAAGCTGCTGCGCTGGCGATAAAGGCGCCGACGCAGGCGAGTGTCCAAGAAGCGCGCAGCCTGGCAGCGGCGGTGAAGGTCCCGCTGTTCCCGGGAGCGGGCGTGCTGGGGGCGTTGATTCCGTTGCTCGCTTTGGTCGCGTTGGTGCTGCTGCCGTCGACGACCGGTTACCTGACCGCGGGGAAGCCATTGCCCGCGTGGATGAACCGGCTCGCCGAGCGGGTCGTCGCATTGCGACGCCGGGCATGACGGCGACGCCGCGCGCCCCGGTGCGCTTGAATCCTCAGTGGACGGTTGTCGCGGTAGCCGGCTGGCTGCTCACGACGGTGGTGTGCTTCGGCATTGTCGCCTACGCGCTCGGCCCGATGCTCGCGAACAACGACCAGCGGACGGAGCTGGCGGTGCTGCGAGATCGGATGGCGCAGGCGCAGGGCGCGGCCCGCACGCTGCTCGGTGCCGCTCCGGTGACGAAGCCGCCGGAGTTCGGTGCGCCGGTGGCAGTGCTGGAGATCCCGAAGCTGCAGGTGCAGCAGGTGGTTCTCGAAGGCGTCGAACCGGGCGAAACGATGTCCGGACCGGGGCACGTGCCCGGCACTTCGGGCCCCGGCCAGCCGGGGAACTCGGCCGTGGTGGGCCGGTATTCCGGGTACGGCGCCCCGTTCTCGCGGCTGGGCGAGCTGGCTCCCGGGGACCAGCTGGTGATCGCTACGACCCAAGGGAAATCGGTGTACACCGTGACCGGCACGGCGAACCGTGACCTGGACGAAGACCGCGACTACGGCCGTACGGAGAACGGCCGGCTGACGCTGGTCACATCCGGTTCGTGGTGGCCCGGCTCGGCTTCGGGCGCGACGGTGGTGACCGCGGTTCTCGACGGCAAGCCGTTCCGCCCGACGCCGCAGAACGGCCGGGCCGACGCGCAGGACGGCCGCACGGGCGACCCGGGCGGCTGGGCCCGGCTGGTGCTCGCGTTCGGCGGGTTCGCGGTGGTGGCCGCGGGGGCGACGCTGCTGTATCGGCGCTGGCGCTCGGTGTCGACGTATGTGCTCACGACACCGGCGCTGCTGGCGTTGGCCGTGCTGGCGGCATCGGCGGTGTGGCGGTTGCTGCCTGCTTGGGCTTGATCTGCCTCAGCTGAAACCGGGGCTGGCACGGAGACTCTCCGGGCCAGCCCCGGTTTCATGCCGGAGCACGGTGGGCGCCTGCCTTGCCGGGCACACGGAACCGGCCCGGCCGGGGAATCCCCAGCCGGGCACACGGAACCGGCCCGGCCGGGGAATCCCCAGCCGGGCCGGTCCGATGCGTCAGCGGGTCAGGAAAGTGTGCAGGTGACGCCGTTCACCGGGGCGAGCGGCTTGAAACCGTACTGGCTCAGCGTGCCGGCGAGGCTGCCGTTGCAGAGCGGGCTCGGGCCGGAGGAGTCGAAGCCGACCGCGTTGAGCGCCGCGTCGCGCGACGGCGAGCGGGTGTCGAGCACGTAGTACACGAAACGGGCGCCGAGGAAGCCGTCGGCGAACGCCGGGGCGAAATTCGGCGCGGAGCCCGAAACCGGGGCGCCGTCCGAACCGGCACCGGTCAGGGCGCCCTCGAAGAAGCCGGCGCGCTTGTCGCTGACGACGCCGTTGCCCTGGGCGACCCACTGGGCCACGGAGTAGGGCGCGATCGCCGACGGCTGGTCGCCCGCCGGGATGGTGTTGCCTTCGTTCTCCTGGAAGCGCTTGATGGTGACCGGCTTCGTGGTCGGGTCGAAGCCGAGCACCGTGTTGGTGAAGAACGACAGCGTGCCGGAACCGGCCTGCGGAAGGTAGACGGAGATGGGCGTGTTGGTACCGCCGACCTGGTTCCAGTTGGTGATGGCGCCGCTGTAGATGTCGCGAAGCTGGGCCAGCGTCAGGGTGACCCCCGCGCCGGCGCCGGTCGACGAGGCGGCCCAGGACACGCCGTCCTTGGCGAAGGCGTAGTACTGGAAGGTCGACGGGTCGGAGGCCGACCGCGGGGACGAGGAGCGGGCGAGGTCGACCGACCCGCTGCCGGCCGCGGCGGCGTTGGCCAGCGCGGTCTTCCCCGCGGAAGAGCCGTTGGGGGGCGGGTTGGAGACGGTGTAGCTGGTTCCGCCGTCGTAGACGTCGCCGGGCACAGCGAACGACTGGCTGCCCGCGAGGACCGGCGGGACGTTCACGTAGTTGTCGGGGTCGCTGTTCGCCGCCGCGCCGTTGGCAGCGGCGAAGACCGCGCCGGTGACGTCCGCGATCGTGTCGGAGCCCACCGCGGCCACGACCTCGGGGAGCTGGTTCGGGCCGGGAACCGCGCCAGCGGTCCCCGGGAAAATCAGGGCAGCACCCGCGGCGACCGCGGCGGAGACGCCCGCGAACCGGGCAGTACGAGCACGCATCGGTTTGTACTCTTTCTGTCTGGTCTCGACCACGGGATTCCGTGGTCGAGACCAACTTCGCGGGGCCTGGCAAACACTGCCCGCCACGTCGCGTTCCCGCCCGACGGC
Organism: Amycolatopsis sp. FU40; assembly: GCF_021903635.1. Taxonomy (NCBI): domain Bacteria; kingdom Bacillati; phylum Actinomycetota; class Actinomycetes; order Pseudonocardiales; family Pseudonocardiaceae; genus Amycolatopsis; species Amycolatopsis sp. FU40. The sequence continues at coordinate 4,091,127 of NZ_CP091381.1, read as the reverse complement.
GCGGGAGTTAATGCCCGACGAACGCGTTCAGCCGGGCAGCCGGTACTTCGTGCGCCAGTCGGTGATTCGGCCTTCCGCCGCGAATTCCGCCGCGTCCGCGATCGCGGCGACGAATCGCTCGTACCCGTGCTGCGCTTCGATGCGGCGTCCGTAGGCGTGGCTCGCCGAAGCGATCGTCCCGCTCCCCGCGCGCAGGACCCACCGCCAGTCGATTCCGTGGTCGTGGGTCAGTTCCATGCGCGTGCGCGGGAGGTTCGCGCACAGCCACTGGATCGCCGCGACGCATTCTTCCCCGTTGCGGTAGTCGACGGTGCCCAGCCCCAGCGACGCGTTGTTCGTGCCGAGGAGCCGCCACCTCGTCGCGTTCCCCGGGCCGCCGATCAGCTGGAACCGGGGAGTCCGACGTGGACTTCGAGCGCTTTTCATGTGTCGCAACCTCAGTCCGGCTCGGACGGCCGTCCGGTGACAAGCCGTCGCAGTCGATGAGGACATCGCGGACACGGCGCCGGAAAGTTACCGCCGGCGGTTAAGCGGCGACGGCCACCCGGTGAACAGCGGGCGGGCGCGGGCATTCCACAGTAGACCGTCGGCAGGCGGTCACCCTGGAGATTCTCTTCGCCACTCCTGGCGATGACATCGTTCGTTCCCGCGCGGACGTTTCGCCGGTTCCGGGGTTCGGGGCGAGTTCGACTGTTCGCCGCAACCCCGATTCGGGCGTTCGGCGGCACCCGCGGCGGGGTAGTTGGGGCACGCTCGGTGTCCTTCGGGGCGCGGAAATCCCGTTCCGAACCGGTATTTCGCGTCGCAGGCAAGGGGAGGTGGCCGCCGTTGCGTCTACTGTGGACGTCCGGGGCCGTTCGTTTCGGATATGGTTGGCGGAATGGCTGATCTGACGCTCACCGGCCTGCGGGTCGTGGTCGAGGTGGCCCGCACCGGGTCGTTCAGTGCTGCCGCGCATCGGCTCGGCTACACGCAATCCGCGGTGTCCCGGCAGATCGCGGCGAGCGAACGCGCTACTGGAACCGCGTTGTTCGAACGGCATGCCCGCGGAATCCGCCCTACGACAGCAGGAGAAGTGCTGATCCGGCACGCCGGTCGCGTGCTGGACAGCGTGAACGCGGCCGGAAAAGAACTCGCCGGACTGCGCGACCGGCTGGCCGGGCGGATCGCGGTCGGCGGATTCCCGGCGGCGTCGGCGGTTTTGCTGCCCCGCGCGGTTTCCCGGCTGCTGCGCGCCCATCCGGGCGTGGAGGTGCAGCTCGCCGAATCCGCGACCCCGGCGCAACTGCAGTCCCTGCGCCGCGGCCGCCTCGACGTCGCGGTGGCCGTCACCGGCGACGGCTTGCCGGAATACGACTTCGAGGGCTTGCGGCGCACCGAATTGCGCAGCGGAACCGGGTACGGAGTGGCGGTCGCGGAATCGCATCCGTTCGCCGGGCGCAGCTGGGTCGAACCGGACGAACTGGCCGAACAGCAATGGATCGTCGGTGCGGGCGGCTCGCCGGAATCCGGGACGTGGCCGGGAATCGCCGGGTCGTCGATCGCCTTCGCGGTACGCGCGTGGCCGACGCGGTTGGGCCTGGTCGCGGCAGGGTTGGGAATTTCGCTGGTGCCCGGTTTCGCGGCGGACTCGTTGCCCGCCGACGTGCGATGGGTCCCCGTGCGCGACGAGTGCGGCGGGCTGCGGCGCGTGCTGTGGGCGGTGACGGGGGAGCAGCCAAGTCCGGCGGCGGTGGCGATGGTGCGGGCGCTGGAGCAGGAGGCTGGGTCGCTGGGGCGGGGCTGTTAGACGAGGGATGTGCCGTCGTGCTGCGGTTTCTGCGGGTTTGATGTTCGTGAGAGGCGGGATTCGTCGTGGGGGCGCGCTTTTGTCCTGAGCGCGGTCCCGCTTCAGTCAGGTCGGCTCGCGTTCGTCGCGGGTCAGCTGATGCGCCACGACTGAGTGCCGCCGCCGTCGCAGTGCCGCGTCTGGATCGAAGCGCCCCACCAGATGTTGCCGAACACGCCCGCACCCCTGCCTCCGGACGCCTCGCGACTGCGTCGTCTCGTATGACGAGACGTTCTCTTCCCGCATCATCGCGAAAGTCCCATTCTCTGTAACACACGAACCGATTCGCGGAGTTCAGCAAGAACTTTGCGGAGAATCCCCGCTCGCAACGAAAAGCGCTGTCCTCGACGACCGCGAGTCCGGTGTCCGGCGGGGTGGACTCGCGAGGGCAGGCGCGCGGGCACCGGGATACCCGGGGGATCCCGGTGCCCGCGTGCTTCACCGCGGTTTCCGCCCGTCGCGCCGGCCAGTCAAGCCGATGCGGGACACGCGCGGGGCGACCGAATCGCCTCGGCGAGATCGCGCCGCGTGACCACTGCGCCGGCGGTCACCTCGACCGGGTGGTCGGGTTGTACCTGGCCGAGTGATGCGATATCGAACAGGTGTTCGACATGATGGTGTGGTGACCAGAATGATGATTCTCCCGGAACCGCAGCCGCGAATCTGGGAGCGGAGAGACGAGTCCCGGCGGAGCCGCGGCAGCGAAGTTCAGCCGAAAACGCCGGAGCCGGATGCCTTGCCGCCGGAGCCCGGCGCGCGTCCCTTTCGGCGCGGTTCGTTCCGCGGATTGGGCCGGCGACCCGATCGCGGCCCGGAACGGTTGCCGGGCCGGGAGAAGCCGTGCCTGCGCGCGGGTCGCGACGAGCCGCGACGGTCGGGATTCCGGCGTCGCTGGTCGAGCGCCTGGCACCGCGTTCTTCACGCGGTCAGGAGCTGCCGCGGATGCTCGGGCGGTGATTGCCGGAGAACGGGAAGGAAGTGCCGTTCCTGGCCGATGGGCAACCAGCGCATGGAATCTCGGCGGCACCGTCACGCGTTCCCCGTCGGAGTCGAGCCCAACGGCGGCTCAGCGGTCGCTCCAGCCCCAGAGATAACCCGGAACCTCGTCCGGACTCCCTTCCACGCCGAAATCGCCGCGGTAGAAGATCATCGGCCGGTCGTCGGTGCCGGGGTCGAGTGCGAGGACGCGGCCGAGGACGACGTCATGGTCGCCCGCGCGGTGCACGGTTTCGACCTCGGCGTGCACGCGCAGCAGCACACCGGGCAATTCCGGCGTGCCCCAGCGGGAAAGCTCCCAATCCAGTCCTTCGAAGCGAAGCCCGCGGCGGGATCCGAAGCGGCCGCAGAGATCGGCTTGCGGTTCGGCCAGCACGTTGACGCAGAACCGCCCGGCAGACCGGATGCGCGGCCACGCCCGGCCGCCGCGGTCGGCGCAGAACAGCACCAGCGGCGGTGCCAGCGACACCGACGTGAAGGACTGACAGGTGAACCCCACCGCCTCGCCGCTGTCGACGCCGGTCACCACGGTGACCCCGCTGGCGAACCGGCTCAGCGCGCGGCGCATCTCCAGCGGGCTCGGTGCTTCGGTGGCTTGCATGGCTTCGACGGTAAAAGCTGCCGGCCCGGGCGGCGTCCGGCTCTCTCGGTGACCGGGACTGAAGGCCCGCGCGCGTCCGGCGGCTGGCTAGCTTCGGCGGTATCCCGCACCCACGAGCAAGAGGTCAGCCATGCCGGAACTGAGCCACGACGCGACGCTGCGCGAACTCCGCACCGACCGGGGCGTGCTGCGCTACCACGAAGCAGGCGACGGGCCGCCGGTCGTACTGCTGCACGGATCCGGCCCCGGCGTCACCGGATGGCAGAACTTCCGCGCGAATCTGCCGTCGTTCGCCGCGCATTTCCGGTGCCTGATCCTGGAATTCCCCGGATTCGGCGTCAGCGATCCGGTCGACGCGCCGCCGATGCCCGCCGCCGAACGCGCGGTGCTCGACCTGCTCGACGGGCTCGGCATCGCCGCCGCCGACCTCGTCGGCAACTCCATGGGCGGCTTCGTCGCCACCCGCACCGCGATCGCGCACCCGGACCGGGTCCGCCGGCTGGTGACCGTCGGCGGGATGGGCACGAACATCTTCAGCCCGGCTCCGGGCGAGGGCATCAACCTGCTGACCGAGTTCGTCGAAGACCCGACGCGCGAACGGCTCGTGCAGTGGCTGAACTCCATGGTTTTCGACCGCGGCCTGATCACCGAAGAGCTGATCGAGGAGCGGTGGAAGCTGGCTACCGCGGCGGATTCCTTGGCCAGCGCCAAGAAAATGTACGGCAAAGGGGTGCTGCGGGCGCAGGCGGCCGCGGCCTTCGACGTCACCCCGCTGTGGGCGACCCTGCGCAAGATCCGCGCTCGCACGCTCATCACCTGGGGCCGGGACGACCGGGTCAGCCCGCTCGACATGGCGTTGATTCCGATGCGCACGATTCCCCACGCGGAACTGCACATCCTCCCGAATTGCGGCCACTGGACGATGATCGAGCAGAAGGACGCGTGGGAAAGCGCCGTCCTCGCGTTCCTGCTCCGGAAGGACGGCGAGTGATGGCCTGGGACGCGGAGCACGACTTCGTCGTCGTCGGCTCGGGCGGCGGCGGGATGACCGCGGCGCTGACCGCCGCGGCGGCCGGGCTGGACGTGCTGGTCGTCGAGAAGGGCGCGATGTACGGCGGCTCCACCGGGATTTCCGGCGGCGGCATCTGGATCCCGAACAACCCGACGCTGCGCGCGGCCGGGCACGACGACAGCCGCGCGTCGATCCGCCGCTACCTCGACCTGCTCACCGAGGGACGGGTGCCCGCGAAGCGGCTCGACGCGTATGTGGACCACGGCCCGGCGGCGATGGAGCTGCTGGAGCGCAGCAAGTGGCTGCGGTTCTTCTGGGTGAAGGGGTACGCCGATTACCACCCGGAGCTGGAGGGCGGTCGTCCGCTGGGCCGGTCGATCGAGGCGAAGCCGTTCGACACCCGGCAGCTCGGCGAGGACGAGCGGTACCAGCGGCCGAACACGATGAAGGGTCCGCTCGGCCTGTGGGTCACCGCGAAGGATTACCACGATCTGGCGATGGTCAAGCGGACCTGGCGCGGCCGGTGGGCGTCGGTGATCGCCGCCTGGCGGGTGTCGTCCAACGTGGTGCGGCGCCGGCACATGGCGACCGGCGGTCGTGCGCTGGTCGCGCGGTTGCGGATGGCGTTGAAGGACGCCGGGGTCCCGCTGTGGCTGCGGTCGCCGATGACGGAACTCGTCGTCGAGGACGGCCGGGTGACCGGGATCGTCGCCGAGCACGACGGCGCGCAGCAGCGGATCCGCGCCCGTCGTGGTGTGCTGCTGGCGACCGGAGGTTTCGAGCACAGCGCTGATCTGCGGAAACGCTATCTGCCGGAAGCCGCGTGGGACGATTACAGCGGCGGCGCGCGGGAGAACGTCGGCGACGGCATCGAGGCCGGGCTGGGCGTCGGCGCGGCCACGGACCTGATGGACGACGCGTGGTGGATGCCGTCGGTGCGGCATCCGTCCGGCGCGGTCGTGCCGCTGGTGTCCGAGCGGTCGATCCCGCGTTCGGTCATCGTGTCGGCCGAGGGCACGCGGTTCACCAACGAATCCGCGCCGTATGTCACCTTCGTGCACGCCCAGCTCGAAGGCGGACACGTGCCCGCTTGGTTCGTGATGGACGCCAAGGCCCGGGCGCGCTATCCGTTCGCCCAGATCCTGCCGGGCGCGCCGATTCCGGAGCCGTACTACGCGGCGGGAATCGCGCACCGGGCGGACACACTCGCCGGGCTGGCCGGGAAAATCGGAGTTCCGGCCGACGCGCTGGCCGGAACGGTCGAGCGCTTCAACGGCTTCGCTCACAATGGAGTGGACGCGGACTTCGGCCGCGGGGAATCCGCTTACGACCGGTATTACGGCGATCCGACCCTGCCGAACCCGTGTCTCGACGTGATCGAGCGGGGCCCGTATTACGCGTTCCGCATCGAGGTCGGCGACCTCGGCACCAAGGGCGGCCTGGTGTGCGACGAGAACAGCCGGGTCCTGCGGGACGACGGTTCGGCGATCGACGGTCTGTACGCCACCGGCAACACGACCGCTGCGGTGATGGGCAACGAATACGCTGGTCCAGGCGCGACGATCGGGCCGTCGATCGTCTTCGGCTATCTCGCGGCACGGCACGCCGCGCGCTCGGCATGAGCGCGATGCGCGTGCGGGTGACCGAGGTGGTCCGCGAGACCGCTGACGCGCATTCGCTGGTACTGGAACCGATCGAGGGCAGTTTCGACTATCTGCCCGGGCAATTCCTCACCGTGCGGATTCCGTCCGCTGAGGACAGTGTCGCGCGGTGCTATTCGCTGTGCAGTTCCCCGTATTGCGAGGAGCCGGCGAGAATCACGGTGAAGCGCACCGCGGGCGGCTACGGGTCGAATTGGTTGGTGGACAACGCGGTCGAGGGGACCGTGCTGGAGGTGCTGCGGCCATCGGGCGCGTTCACGCCGCGTTCGCTCGACGCCGACGTGCTGCTGCTCGCCGCCGGAAGCGGGATCACGCCGGTGATGTCGATCCTGAAATCCTGCCTGCGGGCCGGTTCCGGACGGGTGACGCTGGTTTACGCGAACCGGGACGAGCAGTCGGTGATCTTCCGGGACGAGCTGGTGCGGCTGACGAAGGAGCATCCGGATCGGCTGACCGTGTCGCATTGGCTGGAATCGGTGCAGGGGTTGCCGACCGAGGCCGGGCTTCGGGCGTTGACCGCGCCGTACCGGGATCGGCAGGCGTTCCTTTGCGGACCCGGGCCGTTCATGGACCTGGCTTCAGCGGTCCTTAACGGACTCGGCGTGGAAAGCATTACGGTGGAACGGTTCACGTCGCTCACCGGTGATCCGTTCCAGTCGGTGGAGGTGGACGAGTCCGGCCCGGCGGGCACAGTGGAAGTCGAACTCGACGGGGAGACGCGCACCTTGCGCTGGCCGCGGGAGAACGCGTTGCTCGACGTCCTCCTGGCGGCAGGCCTGGACGCGCCGTTCTCGTGCCGGGAAGGCGCGTGCAGTGCCTGTGCTTGCGTGCTCGTGAGCGGTGAAGTCGACCTGGCGCACAACGAGGTCCTGGATGCCCAGGACCTCGCGGACGGGTTGATCCTGGCCTGTCAGGCCCGCCCGAAGACGGACGAGGTCAAGGTTACGTACGAGGCGTCGTGAGTGGCGATGCCGGTTCTCGCCGGCGTGAACACTCACGACGCCCCAGTGAGGCAGCGATGGGCCGATTCGAGAACGCGAAAGTCCTGCTCACCGGTGGCGGCTCGGGGATCGGCCGAGCGACCGCGCTCCGTCTCGCGGCCGAAGGCGCGACCGTCTTCTCCGTGGACGTCGACCACTCCGGGACTCCGGAAACAGAACGAATCCTGCGGCATCAGGCCGATGTCTCCGACGAATCCGCGATCTCGGCCGCGGTCCGGGCCGCGGCGGCTGAACTCGGCGGCATCGACGTGGTCGTCAATGTCGCCGGAATCCACCGCACGACGCCGATCGCCGAGTTGACCGTCGAGGACCTGCGGCGGCTCTACGACGTGAACTTGATCGGCACCGCGCTGTGCTGCCGGGAAGCGTTGCCGCAGCTGCCCGACGGCCGTGGCGTGATCGTGAACGTGTCCTCCAGTTCCGCTACGCACGGAAATCCTTACATGACCGCCTATTCGGCGAGCAAAGCCGCAGTGCTGGGGTTCTCGCTGAGCCTCGCGGCGGAGGTCGTCGGCCGCGGCGTGCGCGTGGTCGTCGTGTCGCCGGGCACGGTCGCGACGCCGCTGGTCGGCGAGCACGTCCTGGCCGGTCTCGACACCTCGTACTACAGCCGCATCCGCTCGCCGATGGGCGCGGCGGAACCGGACCAGATCGCGGCGACGATCGCCTTCGCCGCTTCCGCGGACGCGGGATACCTGACCGGTGCGGAGATCCGCGTCGACGGCGGCTCGCATATCTGAAGGGGTTTCGGCTCTCCCGGTGAGCGGGATCGCGCCAGGGCTGTCCGGCCGCCGTGATTACGCTCACGTCGATTCCGGCCTCATCAGCGCGGGACCTCGTATTCCGGCGGGGATTCCCCTGATCACTTCTGGAAAGGGACCGGCATGGCACTCGACCTGAATCCGGCGAACGGACCTGTTTCCCGCGGGCGGATCATCGCGGTCTGCGCGCTGATCATTCTGCTCTCCGAAATCGCCACGTTCGAAATACTCATGGTGTACCCGGCGCTGCCCGGGATGGCCGCGCATTTCCGCACCCTGGACGTGGCGCAGGCGGCCTCGGTGGTGACGCTCGCCGGCGCGGTCGTGCTGCCGCTCGCGGGCAAGGCCGCCGACCGCTACGGCAAGAAGCGGATCATCCTCGTGATGGGCGCGATCTTCCTGCTCGGCAGCATCGTGTGCGCGACCACCGACGTGTTCGCGCTGCTCCTGATCGGCCGCCTGCTGCAGGGCAGCCTGGTCGGCATCGTGAACATTTCCTACGCGCTCGTGCGCGACGTGATCCCGCGCTCGTACGTGCCGGTCGCCCTCGGTTCGGTGGTCACCGGAATCGGCATGGGCGCGGTCGCCGGCCCGTTTCTCGCCGGGGTGCTGATCGACAATTTCGGGTTCCGCAGCGTGTTCTGGTTCATGGTGATCTACGTCGGCATCCTGCTGCCGCTGCACGCGTGGCTGGTGCCGGAAAGCAAAGTGCGGGTCAAATCTTCCTTCGACATTCTCGGCGCCATTCTGCTCGGCGCGAGCCTCGGCATTCTGCTCGTCGCGGTCGGCAAGGGCGGCACGTGGGGCTGGGGTTCGACGAAGACCGTCGGCGCGTTCGGGATCGGGGTGCTGCTGCTGGCCGCGTTCGTGCTGCGCGAGCTGAAGGCCAGGGAACCGCTGATCGACCTGCGGGTGCTCATCGGCCGCAAATTCCTGCCGACGGTGGTCGCGGTCGGGCTGGTGTCGTACATGATGAACGCGCACGGCATCCTCAGCCCGACCATGTTCGAGACGCCGCACATCCCCGGAAACACTTACGGCGTCGGCCTTTCCGCGTTGCAGCTGGCACTGTGGACGTTCCCGCTCGGCGTCGTGGGCATGGTCGTCGGCCCGCTCGGCGGCTATCTGTCGAAGCGGATCGGCGCGCGGCAGGTGCTGCTCGCGTCCAGCCTGTGCTTCCTCGTGGTGATGTTCCTCGGCTCGCGGATGTTCACCGTGCAGTGGCAGGTCGCGATCACCAGCTTCGTCGCCGGGTTCGCGGTGGGGTTCCTCCATTCCTCCAACGCGAACCTGCTGCAGGACGCCCTGCCCGAGCGGCTCGGCGGCGCGGGCAACTGCATCGCCGGCGTGATCGCGATGCTGGCGTCGTCGGCCGCGGTGACGGTGACCGGCGCGATCATGGCCGAGCACGTCCGGATGACGCTGCCCCAATCGCACGCGGTGATCTACGGCGACGCCGCGTTCACCCAGTCGTACCTGTGGGCGGGCGTCGTCGGCATCGTCGGGGTGGCGATCATCCTGGTGATGAAGCACGGCCGCAAACCCGCGCAGGGCGGGCTGGTCGAGGAGAACGACACGGCTGCCCGGGTGCGGGTCGCGCAGGCCTGACCGCCGCCATACTGCGTCGCGTGGATCAAGCGGTGCGGACGGAAGACGGCATCCGGCTTTGGGCGGCGAAGACAGGCGACGGCGAACCGGTCGTCTTCTGTCACGGCGGCCCGGGGCTGTGGGACATGATGGCGGACGTCGCGGCTGACCTCTCGGCAGCCGCGCCGATCTGTCGCTGGGACCAGCGAGGATGCGGCAGGTCGCAGCGGCGGGGACCGTACTCCGTGGAGCGGACGGTGGCCGACCTCGACGCGATCCGGGCTCATTTCGGCTGGGACAGCGTCGCGCTGCTGGGCCACTCGTGGGGCGCGCAGCTGGCGTTGCGCTACACGCTGGCGCATCCGGACCGCGTAACGAAGCTGGTCTACGTCTCCGGCACCGGGATCGACGACGACTCGACCTGGCACGCGGAGTACGAGCACAACCTCCGCGTCGCGCTCGGTGGGCGCCTGGGGCGCTGGGAGGCGCTGCGGGACCGGGACCGCACCGCGGAGGAAGACCGGGAGTACTGCGTCCTGCAATGGTCAGCGGACTTCGCCGACCGGGAGCGCGCACTTCGGCACGCCGAAGCCATGGCTGACCCGTGGTTCGGCGTGAATTTCGAGTGCAACGCCGCGCTGAACCGTGAGCGTTCGCCGGATCTGCGTGGCCAGTGCGAGACGCTGAAGGCGCCGACCCTGATCGTGGACGGGACAGCGGACATCCGGCCCCGCAAGGCGGTGGACTCGCTGGAACGGGCGCTGCCCGAGGTGTCGCGCGTGCAGCTGCCAGCCGGTCACCTGCCGTGGGTGGAGGACCCGAGCGGTTTCCACGCCGCGGTCGGTGGTTTCTTGGCAGGTCCGTGAAGGGCTCCTTGAGGGAATCAGATTCCCTCAAGGAGCCCTTCACGGACCGCTGGCTACCGCGTTGGGAGCAGCTTCCGCGTCGCCTCGTGTGCGGCCAGCGCCAGTTCCGCTCGCGGGAACCCGCTCCGCTTCTCCGCCGCGGCGAGGTTGCCACCCGCCACCCACACCGGCCCGTCCGCGAGATGCGCCAGCCCTTCCCGCGCGACGTCCTCCGGTTCGGCCACGTTCAGCCCCGGCAGGTCGAACGCCAGCCCGGCCCGCTCCATCGCCGGAGTCCGGGTGACGCCCAGCACCAGTTCGAGCACGTCCACGCCGCGGTCCCGCATCTCCAGCCACAGCCCCTCGGCGAACACCCGGCTGAACGCCTTGACCGCGGAATACACGCTGATCTCCGCCTGCCCGAGATACCCGGCCAGCGAGCCCACGAGCAGGATTCCACCGCGCCCGCGTGCTGCCATCAACGCGCCGAAGTGATGTGCCAACGCGAGCTGCGCGGTGATGTTCAGGTCGATGACCCCACGCACCCGCGAGAGATCCCCGGTGACGAACTCGTGCCCGTAACTGTTCGCGCCAGCATTGAAGATCAGCAGACCGACTTCACGCCCGTCAGTCACTTCCCGGATCGCCGGGAGCGCGTCTGGATCGAGCAGATCCACCTGCGCGGTCAGCACTTCCACACCGCGTGCCCGCGCCGCCGCCGCAGTCTCTGCCAGCGGTTCCGGCTTGCGCGCGATCAGCACCAGATTGATCCCGGCCTCGGCGAGCTGATGCGCGAACGCCGCGCCAACGCCCTCCGAACCGCCCGCGATCACCGCCCAGGGTCCGTACTTCTCGTTCATGCTCATTCGCCGGCCACCGGAATTCCCCCGTCCGCGACCGCCCGGTCGATCGAATCCCGCAACGCGTGACAGCCGCGGAACAGATCCTCCGGGCAAGCCGACCGTTCGACACATCGCGCGGAAGCGTCGGCATCCCACTGAATGCTTGTCTGATGCCAGCTGCTCTTGCGCACCGTCAGCCACGCCTCGCAGGTTCCGCATTGGACCGGCCGCATCGGCTCGTCCAGCAGCCGGTTGTCGGCCCGGACCGCCATCAGACGCGCTCGCCGGTCCGGCGGCCGAGGTTCTCCTCGACCTCCTTGCGCCACGCGGCGTTCGGCTTCGCGGTGTCCAGTTCGAACTCGAACCGCTCGGTCATCTCCGGCGTGACGTCCGCGACGTCCACATAGAACTGTTCGTACCAGCGCCGCAGCTGGTAGACCGGACCGTCCTCCTCGCACAGCAGCGGGTTCTCGATCCGGGTCTTGTTCTTCCAGATCTGCACGTCCTGTTCGAACCCGATCCGGATGAAATCGCCCATCTTGCGCGCGGTTTCCTCGGCCTCCGCGCCGGAGAGCTTGTCCGTGCGCTTCACGATGATCCCGTACTGCAGCTTGAACGAATTCGCCGTGACGGGGTAGTGGCAGTTGATGAGGACGGCGTCGATGTCCATGCCCTCGTAGTGATATGTCAGCTCGTCGATCATGAACGACGGCCCGTAGTAGGCGGCGACGGAGGTGTTGCCGAGCGCCTTCGGCTGCCCGTCCTTGGCGGGCGGACGCACGTCCTCCCGCGAAGTGCCGCGCTGCAGCTGGGTGGCGACGTGTCCCTCGAAGATGTTCTTGAAGTACGTGGGGAAAGCGAAGTGCACGTAGAAGAAGTGCGCCATGTCGACGACGTTGTCGACGACCTCGCGGCAGTTCGTGTCGACGTGCGTTTCGTACCAGGTCCAGTCGGTCCAGTCGTCGCGCGTGGCGCCCTCGATGCGCGGGATGACGACGTCGGCCGGCGGCGGATTGCCCTCCGGGTCGTTCCAGACGAACAGCATCTTGTCCTGCACCATCGTCGTCCACGCCGCGGTGCGCGCCCGCAGCGGAACCCGGCGGCTGTAGGGGATCTGCTTGCAGCGGCCGTCGCCGCCCCAGCGCCAGTCGTGGAACGGGCAGGCGACCTCGTTGCCCTTGACCGTGCCCTGCGACAGGTCGCCGCCCATGTGCCTGCAGTACGCGTCGAGCACGTTGAGCTTGCCGTCCTCGCCGGCGAACACCACGAGCTTCTGCCCGAACGCGGTGATGGGATGCGGCTTCCCGTCGGCGAAGCTTTCGGCCAGCCCGAGGCAGTGCCACCCGCGGGCGAACCGCGTGGGCGCCGCGCCGGCCTCGATCACGCGGACCTCGTCCGGTGCCGGCTCCACTGTGGTCATCGTCGGATCTCCTTCCAGTGCCCCACTTCTGCGAGGTAGAACGTAGAACGGCGGGCGGTCCCGAGGCCGGTGGCATCCCAGTGACCGGAAGTCCTTTGTGGACGGTTCAATTCCAGGCGGGCTCGGCGGTGCGCAACCGGACCATCGGGTACAGCTCCTGCGTGACCTGCCGTGCGGCGACCACGACGAGCGGTGCGACGCGCTCCAGTGCGGTGTGTGCGTCGCCGACCAGAGAGATCGCCGCCTCGGGTCCTTCCGGGCCTCGGATGGCAGCGGCGACACAGGAGATGTCAGCGAAGCATTCGCCGCGCTCGAAGGCGAGGCCGTTGCGGTCGCGGATCCGCCCGAGTTCGCGGTGCAGCGTCACCATGTCGCAGATCGTCCGGCTGGTCTGGCGGCCGAGTGTCGGCATGACCCGGTCCTCGACCTGTTCGGCGGGCAGCCACGCGAGCATCGCCTTGCCGAGCGCGGTGCACTGCGCGGGCGCGCGGCCGCCGACGCGCGACGGGACCACCGCGGCGAACCGGCCGCCGACCTTGTCGAGATACCGGACGTCGGCGCCGTCGAGGATCGCCAGGTGCGCGACCATCCCGGTGCGCAACTGCAGTTCGTGCAGCACGGCCGCGGTCGCCTCGCGCAGTTCGAGGTGGTTGCCGCCGGTGCCGCCGAGATTCAGCGCCCGCGCGCCGAGCGCGTAGCCGAACGACGAATGCGACAGCCACTGCAGTCGCACGAGCTGGTCGAGGATGCGGTGCGCGGTCGAACGGGGGAGATGGGTCGTGCGTGCGACCTGTTCGAGGGTGAGCCGGGTGCTCGGCGCGTCGAACGCGTCGAGGATCAGCGTCATCCTCTCGACCATCGACGGCGGCAGGGCGCGGTTCTGTGCGACGTCCGTGCCGAGGGAGTCCGTTTCGATCGCGACAACCGTCATGCTGTGCTCCTCGCGGACGAATTGAAATCATTTCTAGTTTTGACGGTAACACGGCGGCCGGGCACGGCGTCAACAAGCGGCGGGTCACGAGTGCGGCACGGCTCCCGATCAGCGGGAGAAGCCGCTCGCGCAGGCGCGAGCGGCCGGTAGGCATGGCGCATGGACATCGGCCTCGTGAGCCCCGTGGTGACCCGGCTGCCGGGGGATCCGAACGCCTGGGAGGACGCCGCGGGCATCGAAGACCTGGCACGGATCGCCGAGACCGCGGACCGTCTCGGCTTCCATCACCTGACCTGCAGCGAGCACGTCGCGGTGCCGGTACCGGTGGCGGAGCAGCGCGGCTCGACGTACTGGGATCCGCTCGCCACCTTCGGCTTCCTGGCTGCTCGTACCAACCGGATCCGGTTGGTCACGCAGGTGCTCGTGCTGGGATATCACCACCCGCTGGAGATCGCGAAGCGCTACGGAACGCTTGACACGGTCAGCGGCGGGCGGCTCGTGCTCGGCCTGGGCGTCGGGTCGCTGCGGGAGGAGTTCGACCTGCTGGGCGCGCCGTTCGAACAGCGCGGCGAGCGGGCCGACGACGCGCTCCGGGCGCTGCGGGCCGCGTTGTCGCAGCGGCTGCCGGAATACCACGGTCCGCACTACGACTTCGCCGGGATGATCGTCGAACCGCATGCCGTCCAGGCGAAAGTCCCGCTGTGGATCGGCGGCCGAACCAAACGCTCGCTCCGCCGCGCGGCGGAGCTCGCCGACGGCTGGGTCCCGTTCGGATTGTCGCTGGAAGAGCTGCGCCGGATGCTCGGCACGGTTCAGCTGCCGGACGGCTTCCAGGTCGTGCTGTCGCCCGGACGGCCGCTGGACCCTGGCACGGCGTCCTGCCGGGACCGGCTGGCCCGGGTGGTCGAGGCCGGGGCGACGACGGTCAGCGCGCGGATCGCCGCGAACTCGGCCGACCACTACCGCGAGCAGCTCGAAACGCTCGCCGAGCTAGGAAGCGAGGTCTGAGGTGGACCGGATCGCCCAGTTGGAGGCGCGGCTCGCGCGGCTGGAGGACGAACGCGAGATCAGCAGGCTGATCGCCGCGTACGGTCCGCTGGTCGACGCCGGCGCGGCCGAGGACGTCGCCGCGCTGTGGACCGAGGACGGCGTGTACGACGTCGACGAGATCTACCTCGAAGGCCGGGAGCAGCTGGCCCGGATGGTGCGGTCGAGCGCCCATCAAGGCTGGATCTCCGGCGGATGCGCGCATTTCGTCGGCCCGCCGCACGTGACCGTCGACGGCGACACGGCGATCGCGGTATGTCATTCGCTGATGGTGGTATATCAGGACGACCGCTTTGTTGTCCGGCGGGCGACGGCGAACCATTGGGCGCTCGCCCGCACCGATGCAGGATGGAAGGTCACCCGGCGTACCAACCGGGTTCTCGACGGCCGGGCCGAGTCGCCCGGGCTGCTGCGCCAGGGCGCGTACGGCGAACCAGCGTTCCTCTGAGCCGGTCCCGGTCACTGGAATCGGCCCGGCGCTCACTGCGGCGAGCAGGCACAATCACGCCCGCACCGGTGCGCGAGGAGGGAGACCTTTGATGAGCCTCTCCGCTGATCCTCGGCAGGCACTGACCGCGCCCGGCGGACCGTGCGAGCTTCGCACCGAAGAGGTGCTGGGCGTGCCGATGACGGTGTTCGCCCGCCGCGCGCGGTCCTTGGGGGAGGTGCTGGCGGCCTCGGCACGACACGGTGAACGCGAGTACCTGGTGACGGCCGATCGCCGTATCAACTTCGCTGACCATGCCCGGCAGGTCGCATCGGTGGCCTGCGCGCTTCGCGACGAGTACGGGATCGGCAAGGGCGACCGGGTCGCGATCGCGGCGGCGAACAGTCCGGAGTGGGTGATCGCGTTCTGGGCGACGGTGTCGCTGGGCGCGATCGCGGTCGGCTACAACGCGTGGTGGTCGCGGCCGGAACTGGCGTACGCGCTCGGCCACACCCGACCGTCGCTCGTGGTCGCCGATTCGAAGCGGGCCGCGCTGCTGGACGGCGTTCCGGTGCTGACTGTCGAGGAGGATGTTCCCCGGCTCGCCCGCTCCCGGCCGGACGCACCGCTGCCTTCCTGTGCGGTGGCCGAGGACGATCCGGCGGTCATCCTTTACACCAGCGGCACGACCGGACGGCCGAAAGGCGCGGTGCACACGCACCGGAACCTGACGTCGGTGATCGAGTTTCACCGCCTGAACAGCGAAGTCGCCCGTGTGCTCGGCGACCCGACGGATCCGTCCGCGCGGCGGTACTTGCTCGGGGTGCCGCTGTTTCACATCGCCGGACTGCACAACCTCGTCGTGCCGCGGCTGGCGGACGGCAGCGCGGTCGTGGTGCACCAGGGAGGTTTCGACGCGGAGCGAGTGCTGCGATTGGTCGAGGCTGAGCGGGTGACGAACTGGGGCGTCGTGCCGACCATGGCACACCGGCTGCTGGAACACGGCAACCTTGCCCGATACGACCTTTCCTCGCTGACCGCTTTCACTCTCGGTGCCGCGCCTTCTTCGCCTGCATTCCAGCAACGGCTCCGCGCGGAACTCCCCATGGCGGAGAAGGGATTGGTCGACAGCTACGGCCTCACCGAATCCTCCACGGCGATCGCCGTTGCCGCTGCTGGTGACCTGGCGGCTTTCCCCGGCACTGTCGGGCATCCGATCGCGACGGTGGAGTTGGAGATCCGGGACACCTCCGGCGAGGCGATGCCGGAGGGCAGCGCGGGAGAGATCTGCGTGCGCAGCCCGTTCACGATGCTCGGCTATTGGGAAGATCCCGAAGCCACCGCAGCCGCTATCGACGACGAGCGATGGCTGCACACCGGGGATATCGGCGTTCTCTCCGACGGGCTGCTCCGGCTCGCCGCACGGCGTTCGGATTTGATCCTGCACGGCGGCGAGAACGTTTATCCGGCCGAGGTCGAGAACGTGCTGGCGGAACATCCGGCGGTGCGGGAATGCATTGTGCTGGGCGTGCCGCATGTCGACCTCGGCCAGGAAGTGGCTGCGGTCGTGGTGGTCTCGGTGCCGATCGAGGCGGAGGAACTGCGGGCCTTCGCGGCCGAGCGGCTGGCGTATTTCAAGGTTCCGTCGCGGTGGCGGATCGGGCCGGATCCCTTGCCGCGCAACGTGACCGGCAAGGTCGTGCGGAGCAAGGTGCCGCGGCCCTGATCCCGTTGACCGGGAGCGCGCCCGCGCGCTCGGGTGCTCCGCTGGGAGGCTCGGGGCAGCCGGGACCGCACCGTATCCGGACCGGAGAAAGGGAAGCGCCATGACCCATCCCGCTCTAGCCGCCGTCGAGGAGCGGTCCGAGGAGATCGCCGCGCTCGGACCGGAAAACGAGCGGCTCGGCCGGCTCGCCGACGAAGCGGCGAAGGTGCTCCGGGAAACCGGCGCGATCAAAATGCTCCAGCCCGCCGATTACGGCGGCGCGGAAGCGCATCCGCGCGAATTCGCGGAAACGGTGATGCGGCTGGCTTCGCTCGACGGTTCGACGGGCTGGGTGGCCGGGATCGTCGGCGTGCACCCGTGGGAAATGGCGCTCTGCGACCGTCGCGTCCAGGAAGAAATCTGGGGTGCGGACAACGACACCTGGATCGCTTCGCCGTACGCGCCGATGGGCGTGCTGAAGCCGGTCGACGGCGGGTATGTCTTCAACGGACGGTGGCAGTTCTCGTCCGGCACCGATCATTGCGACTGGATTTTCCTCGGCGGATTCCTCGGCGACGCGGACGGCGATGTCGTGCAGCCGCCCCGGAATTACCACGTGATCCTGCCTCGCGCGGATTACGAAATCGTCGAGGACACCTGGGATGTCGTCGGCCTGCGCGGCACCGGCAGCAAGGACATCGTCGTCAAGGACGCGTTCATTCCGGAGTACCGGGCGGTCCCGTTCAGCCGGATGACCGACGGCAGCGCGCTGCGGGAATCCGGCCGCACGAACCCGACGTACGGCGTCCCGTTCACCACGATCTTCCCGCTCGGCATCACGTCCGCGGTGATCGGCATCGCGGAGGGCGCGCTGGCCGCGCATCTGGCATATCAACGCACTCGCGTGCAGATCACCGGCACCCGGGTGAAGGACGACCCGTACGTCCTGTTCGCGATCAGCGCCGCCGCCGAAGAGATCAAAGCCTCGCGAATCGCCATGCTGGACAATGTTTCCCGGTTCTACGACAAGGCAGCGGCCGGGGAGCCGGTGACGCTCGCCGACCGTGCCGCGTCGCGCCGCACCCAGGTCGCCGCGGCATGGCGGGCGGTGCGCGCGATGGACGAGGTGGTCGCCCGCAGCGGCGGCAACGGCCTGCGGATGGACAACCCGATCCAGCGGTTCTGGCGCGACGGCCACATGGGCCTGGCGCACGCGATCCACGTGCCCGGTTCGGTGTTCCACGCGTCCGCGCTCACCGACCTCGACGTCGAGCCGCCACCCGGCCCGATGCTCTCCATGATCTGAACCTTCCTATCCCGCAAGGAGTTTCGCCATGACCGAGATCCGAGGGCTCGGATACCTCCGGGTCCAGAGCCGGGACCTGCCGCGCTGGCGCGAACTGACCGTGGAGGCGCTCGGCTTCGCCGAAACGTCCGGCCCGGTCGCCGACGGCCTGTACCTCCGGATGGACGAACGCGAGGCGCGGCTGATCGTGCTGCCCGGCGAGGACGACCGGGTGCTCGCGGTGGGCTGGGAGGTGCGCGACCAGTTCGCGCTGGCCGCGGTCGGGCGGGCGGTGGAGGCGTCCGGAACCGCGGTGAAAGTGTTGTCGGAAGAGCAATGCCGCGAACGCCGCGTGGATTCGGCGCTCACCTTCGACGATCCGTCCGGCACCCCCGTCGAGGTGTTTTTCGGCCCGGTCCTCGATCACGACCCGGTCCGGACGAAGTGGACGCAGCAGTTCGTGACCGGCGCACAGGGCATGGGCCACGTCGTGCTGCCGACCACGAACTTCGCCGAGGTCGAGACGTTCTACACCGAGGTCCTCGGCTTCCTGCCGCGCGGCGCGGTCGCGATGGGCGGCGCGGCTCCCGATCAGAAACCCCGCCGGGTGCGCTTCATGGGCGTCAACCAGCGCCACCACAGCCTGGCGATCTGCCCCGCCCCGCACGGCGAACCGCCGGGCCTGGTGCACCTGATGGTCGAGGTCGACTCCCTCGATGCCGTCGGCCGCGC
Source organism: Amycolatopsis sp. FU40 (assembly GCF_021903635.1). Taxonomy (NCBI): domain Bacteria; kingdom Bacillati; phylum Actinomycetota; class Actinomycetes; order Pseudonocardiales; family Pseudonocardiaceae; genus Amycolatopsis; species Amycolatopsis sp. FU40. The sequence goes on along the minus strand of NZ_CP091381.1, from coordinate 4,072,446 downwards.
CCTGGACGAGGTCGGCAAACGCGGGTTCTCGGTGTCGTCGACGCTGGGTCGGCACACGAACGACAAGATGGTGTCGTTCTACGTCCGGGCTCCGGGCGGGTGGGATCTGGAGTACGGGACCGAGGGAATGCTGGTGGACGAGCGGTTCTATACGGCCGAGGAGATCACCCGGGACAGCTACTGGGGGCATGACTGGTCCGGGTCGGAGCAGTTGGCCGCGTTCACCCCGCCGAAGGGATAGCGCGGACCACGGTGTCATCCGGTGGTTTGCTCCGCAACGAAGTCTGCCGTGTTCTCGCTGACGGCGGTGAGCGGGAGCGCACCGGGACCGAGGACGACCTCGTGGAAGGCGCGGACGTCGAAGGCGGCCCCGAGTTTCCGCGCGGCTTGTTCGCGCAGTTCCCAGAACTTGAGGAACCCGAGGCGGTAGCCAAGCGCTTGGCCGGGCATATCAGTGGAGTAGCGCAGCGTTTCGGTGTGTATTTGAGGCGGCGATTCCAAGGTCGTGGCCGCCATGTACGCCTCCGCCTTCTCCAAGGACCAGCCGAACGCGTTGAGCCCGGTGTCGACGACGAGTCGTTGCGCGGTGAGGCGCTGGTGCACGTAGTGGCCGTACCGGTCCCAGGGATCGGCGTAGAGGCCCATTTCGGTCCCGAGCGAGGCGGCGTATTCGGCCCAGCCTTCGGTGTAGGCGCCGAGCAGTTCGGGGGCGAACTTGCCGCGGATCGGGTGCAGTGCGGTGTCTTCTTCCTGGCGCGCGAGGTGGAAGTGGTGCCCGGGAACGAGTTCGTGAAAGATCAGGGTCGCCGCGTTGATCTGTGATCGGCTGTCGAGCCCGGATCCGTTGTAGCGGTAGCGGCCTGCGGGATTGGCCGGTCCTGGTTGTTCGTAGTACCCGTAGGACAGTCCGGCTTCGAGTTCGGGATCGAGGCGTTCGACTGTGTGCGGTGCCTTGGGCAGCACCGAGAACCAATGCCCCAGCAGCGGTTCGACGGCGGCGAGGTGGCGCTGGTAGGTCGCGGCGACGTCCTCGGCGCGGCGGGCGTGGAATCGTTCGTCCGCGTCGAGGACGCTCCGGTAGGCGGCTTCGTCGCCGTCGAACCCGATCTCGGAGCGCAGTTTCGCCATCTTCTCGGTGAGCTCGGCGACCTGGGTTTGCCCGATGTCGTGCACCTGCTCTGGTGAGATGTCATAGGAGGCGTACTGCCGTACCAGTCGCCGGTATGCTTGCTCGCCGCCGGGGTATTGGCCGAGCCCGACCCCTGGTGTCGCGGTGTCTCGTGCCGGACCGTCGAGGTAGCGCAGCAGGGAGTCGACCGCGGGCAGTACGTCGTTGGTCACGGCGCGGCCAAGTCCGTCGGCGAGCCTGCCGCGCAGTGCGGGGGAGAGGGGCTCGATGCGATGCTCGTCCAGGCTGAGCCACCGCTGCGTCGCGGCGCGCAGGCCGACGACGGCGGAGACGAATCCTGGCAACGCCGCTCGCGGCGTTCCCCATCCGCGCTCGGCCTGCGCACGAAGCTTCGCCTCCGCGCCGCGTACCCGCCGAGCGAGATCCCCAGCGAGGGAAAGGAAAAGCTCGACATCGGCGTTCGGGTCGGCGAAAGTGATCGCGCCGAAGGCTTGCGGCGCGGTGAAGCTGAGCTCGAACAGCTGGTAAGGCGCGACCGGGAAGTGCCACCACCACGATTGGTCGGCGCACGCCCACTGGTCGGCGATGAAGTGCAGCAGCGCGGCCGTGTCCCGGTCGAGCGCGGCGTCGTCGGTCTCGGCGAGTGCCGCACGCACGGACCGGCCCGTCGCGGCCCGTTCTTCCGCCTCGTCGAGTGACCCGTTCGGCAGGTGCTCGACGGGACGGCCGGCGCGCAGCGCGTAGTGCGGCTCGGTCCGCAGGACGTGGTCCCACACCCGGTCGGCGAGGGCTCGGACGGTCGGGGCCATGTGCGTCTCCTTGGTCGGACGGATGCGCGCGGTTCAGCGTGCGGCGGTGAGCCGCGCGGGGAGCCGGAAAGACACCGCTGCCACGAGCGCCCCTACCGCGCCCGCGCCGAGGAAGACCCAGGTGATGGCGTTCCAGGTGGGCAGCTGGGTGCCCGGAAGCAGGTCGAGGGCCATGACGGTGGCGGCCAATTGGGCGCCGACCGCGTTGCCGACAGCGCGCAGCACGTAAGCGAGCCCGGTCACGCTCGCGACGCGGTCGGCGGGAAGCGTGAGCGCGATGATGTTGACGCCCTGAGTGAGCCCGGTGCCGATGGCCACCCCGACCAGTCCGGCGCCGACGGCGAGGACGAAAGCGCTGGACCGGCCGCTCACCATGATCAGTCCCGCCGCGAGCAGCAGCGCCCCGGAAAGCACCATCACCATGCGCGAACCGACCAGCCGCTCCAGCCGGCCGGTCAGCGGGGCGGAGACCGCGCCGAGCACCCCGAGCGGGAACATGATCAGCCCGGTGGCGACCGCGGTCGAACCCAGCCCGTACCCGGTCGCCGCCGGCGCCGCCGCGATTCTCGGCACCGCGATCATCAGCACCGCCGAGGACACTCCCGCGGCGAACGCGGTCACGTGCACGATCAGCACCGCGGAGCCGCCCAGCCGCAGATCCACCAGGGGGTCGGCGACGCGTCGCTCGACGAGGACGAACCCCGCCAGCGCGACGATCGCCGCCGCGCCCAGCCCGAGCACGGGAGCCGACGCCCACCCGGTCGAGGCGGCGAAGGTGATGGCCAGCAGGAGCGCGACCACTCCGAGGCCGAGCAGGGCTGCGCCGGCGGAGTCGACCCTGCCGCGTACCGAAGGCGGATAGGAGGGCATCACGGCAACCGCGAACGCCAGCAGCGGAACGAGCACGATCAACGCCAGCCAGTACAGCCATTGGTACGGGAGCGCGGAGAGCAGCGGCCCGGCCAGCAGCACCCCGGCCGCGTTGGCGACGGCCAGTCCTCCGACGAACAGGCCGTTCGTCCGGCGCAACCGCTCGGGCGGTTCGGTGTCGCGGACGATGCCGACGGCGAGCGGCACCAGGCCGACCCCGGCGCCCTGCAGCCCCTGGCCGATCGCGAACACCAGCACCGACGGGGCCAGCCCCGCGGTCGCGATCCCCACGAAGACGACCGCGAGCACACCGAGGAAAACGCGCCGCCGGTCGCGGATGTCGGCGAGCCTGCTGACGACCGGCGTCGCGACCGCGCCGACGAGCGCCATCGCCGAGATGATCCATCCGGCTTCCGCCTGAGTGGCGCCGATTCCGCCTTGAATGAGCGGCAGCGCGGGCACGATCATGGCTTCGAGCAAGCCGTAGACGAGCACGGCACCGACCAGCAACGCGCTCACCGATCGCGTTCGGCCCCTCGGCGCCGGCAGGCCGCTCGCCACCACTTCATTTTTCATCGCCCGCCACCTCCTCCTCGACCAGCCGCTTGAGCGTGGCGAGTTCGGCGTCGAAGCGAAGCCGGTTCGCCGCCCGGTAATCGTCCGCGGTCATCGCGCCGTCCATTTCGTGCCGGCTGTAGACCTCGTAGCTCACCAGCGTCGAGCCGGCCAGCGGGACGAGCTGCCACGCGGCCCACCCGGGATCGTCCGGGGCTCCGGTCAGCAGCTTCACGACCTTGCGGAAAGGCGGTTCGAGCACCACCGTCTCGACGGCCAGGCGGTACTCGACGCCGTCGATCGTCTCCCGGGCGACCCGGACCTCCCCGACGGCGCCCGGCTCACCCGATTCCCGAACCGGTTTCGCCCCCTGTTTCCACCTGTCCGGATCGAGCAGCAACGGCCAGATCGCGGCCGGTTCCGCGGGAATCTCGACGACGTTGCGGGTGACGAGGTCGACCGTGCGTGCGGACATGAATACCTCCAGGCGGGGGGGCGAAGGCGGCGAACCCGGTACCCAGCTTGCGATGCGGACTCGCCGAGGAGAATTGGACAAACGTCGGGCAGTTCGGCGCGGCGGTCCGACATCTGGCGCGGGCGACAGCTGTCGCGTCCCCGGGCGCGGAGTCGCAACGCTTGTCTGCGGCCGCTAGCGACGGCGAATCCTAAGCTGAACCGCACGATTGGCGCGGAGCGCGTTCCTTGCCCACACAGAACCGAGGAGCACGGGTGACGACGGAAACGGCGGACGGGAATACCAGCGAGCAGGTCGTGACGGTCGGGGCGGTGACGTTCACCGACGAGAACCGCTGGCTGCGGGAGAACACCCCGGAGACGCTCGCCTGGCAGGAACGGGAGAACGCCGCCACCACGGCCGCGATCCGCGGCTGGGCGCACTTCGGCGAGATCCGCGACCAGCTCGGACGGACCGTCGCGGACCAGCCGTCGAACGCGGAGATCTGGGGGACCACGACGCCGCGCCGCATGGGCCGGTTCTGGTTCCGGCTCGCCGCGGTCGCCGCCGACGACCCGACGCTGGGCCTGTGGGTCTCGGAAACCGCGGACGGCCCCCGCACTCTTCTCGTCGACCCGCGCGACCCCGCGTTCGGCCAAGGCTCGCAGCTGCTCTGGTACGAACCGGCCCCCGACGGAGCACGGGTCGTGTTCGCCGCTTACCCGCTGGGACAGACGATCGGCACGCTGCATGTCGTCCGCACCGAAGACGGCCGGATGCTGCCGGTCGAGGCGCCGCGCCACGTCGCCGCGGGCGCGACTCCTGGCTGGCTGCCGGACGGTACCGGGTTCTACACGGCCGACCGGACGGACACCGGCGAGCACCGGCTGTGCTTCGTCCCGGTAACCGCGGGCGTCCCCGCCGAGGCCGACACCGTGTTCCCCTGCGACCAGTTGCCGCACAACACCTTCACGCTGACCGCGCAGGTGTCCCCGGGCGGCGCCCGGGTCGTCGCCCTCGCCGGGCAGCACGAGCAGATCGCCTGCCGCCTCCTGGACCGCGCCACCGGCGAATGGCGGCCCTTCCTCCCCGCGGACTACCGCGGCGAGTGCCACGGGGTGTGGTACGACGACGACACCTACGTCGCGGTGGTCACCGGCGACGCGCCGCGCGGCAGAGTGGTCGCCGTCCCCGTCGCCACCTCCGCCGACGAACGCACCTGGCGCGAACTGGTGCCGGAGTCCGAAGCGGTCCTGCGGTGCGTCCGCAAGCTCGGCGACGACCTGGTCGTCTGCGAGATCCGGGACATCGCGGTCGAGTTCCGGGTGGTCGGCGCGACCGGCGAGGCGAAGGCGGCCGTCCCGATGCCCGGTTCCGGTTCCTCGCCCACCGCGATGGCCGCCCGCCGCTTCGAGCGTTCCACCGAGCTGACGTTCACCCACGAGACTTTCCAGCAGGCGTCGGTGGACTACCGCTACCTGCCCGAGACGAACGAACTCGTCCGGCTGAGCGAGAGCGGCCGGGCCTTTCCGGACCTGACCGTCGACCGCGCGTTCGCCACGAGCCGGGACGGCGCCCGGATCCCGTACTTCGTCGTCCACCGGCCCGATCTCGACCGCAGCAAGCCGCAGCCGGCCTTCATCGAAGCCTACGGCGGGTTCAACCAGGCGCTGATGCCCCACTACCTCGGGAATGTCGGGCCGTTCCTCGCGGCGGGCGGCGTGTACGTGCAGGCGAACCTTCGCGGGGGCGCCGAATACGGCCGGGAGTGGTACGAAGCCGGGCGCTTGGCCAACAAGCAGAACACCTTCGACGACCTGTTCGCCGTCGCCGGCGAACTGATCGCGACCGGGGTCAGCGAACCCGGACGGCTCGCCTTCTACGGCAAGAGCAACGGCGGCATGCTCGCCGGCGTCGCGCTCGTGCGCCGGCCGGATCTCTGGGGCGCGGTGGTGGCCGATGTGCCGCTGCTGGACATGCTGGAGTTCCAGAGCCCCGGCAACCCCGCGGCCAAGGAAGCGCGCGGGGCGTTCCTCGAGGACTACGGGGACGTCACGGACCCCGAGGACTCCCGTCGTCTCGCCGCCTTTTCCCCGTACCACAACGTTCGCGTCGGCGTGCGGCATCCGGCTGTGCTGCAGATTTTCGGGGAGCACGACTTCGGCTGCGAGCCGTTCCACGGCCGCGTCTTCACCGCGCGGCTGCGCGCGGCCAGCGCCGCGAACAAGCCGCTGCTGCGGGTCCGGAAGGACTACGGCCACCTGCCGGCGACGCGGGCGCAGGCCATCGAACACCACGCGGAGATCCTCGCGTTCGTCATGGACCATCTCGGGATGAAGCCAGCTGCCGGCAACCTGTGAGAGATGATGGCGTTGGTGCGGTGGTTTCCGGCGGAGCAGGCGGAAAATCCGCTTGGGCGGCGCCAACGTCATGCCCAGCAGTCTTGCGGCTGAGGGGTGCGCTTTCCTGGTGGGTCAGGACACCGAGCGCAGCGCGGCGGAAGAGGTCTCCGGAGCCGTCTGGTTGCGGTAGGCGGCGGCCAGGGTGCGCAGTTTCAGTCCCAAGTGGAGGGTGAGCCGGTCTTCGCCTCGGTTCAGGTCGCATTCGGTGATCGCTTCGATGCGTTTGAGCCGGTGGTACAGGGTGGCCCGGTGCACCTTGAGCTCGCCCGCGGTACGGGCGACATCGCCCGCGTTGTCGAGGAACGCTTCCAGCGTCGTGACGAGCCCGCGTTGGCCGTCCTCGCGTTCCAGGACGGCGAGCGCCGGCACCTGCGCGGCGGCGAGCAGATCCTCGGCGGGCATTTTCATCAGGAGCGCGTAGGGCCCCAGTTCGTCCCAGCGGGCGATCGGTCCGACGGAGGGGACGAGCTGTGCCGCGCGCACTGCGAGGAAAGCCTGCCGGTACGACTCGATGATGTCCTCGATCCGGGCGACGGGACCGCCGATGCCCAGCACGAGTTGCCCGTCGTGGTGGGTGAGCTGGTCGAATCGTGCGGTGAGGCGGTCGCAGACGGTCTCCGTCTCGCGCCGCGACAACGGCCGCGGCTGGGCGATCACCAACCAGGCCCGGGACTTGTTCGCGGCGACGAGCGCGGAGCCCTGCGCCCCGCAGTACTGCGCGATCGTGTCCTGTGCGTCCTCGAGCGCCGCCTCCATGGCCACCGTCTGCGGGGATTCGGCTCCCCGGTGCTGCACGCCGAGCACCTGGAAGTGCATGGCCGTCGCGGGGAACAGCTGCTCGGCACGCAGGTCCTCGACCGCCTGCGAACGGATGGCCGGGTCGGTGGCCACCAGCTCCCACAGGATCGCCTCGTGCCGGGCCCGGGTGCGTTCGTGCACGATGAGGTCCCGGTACAGCACGACGCCGGCGCGTTCGGCGGCTTCCCGCGCGCTCTCCTTGTCGTGCTCGGTCAGCGTGGCATCGGGGTCGATGAGCCACAGGTAGCCGAGCAGCAGACCGGCACAGCGGATCGGTACGCACAGCCGCGGCAGCGTCCCTTCGTTCGGCACGGCCACCAGGCCCGGGCTGGTCCACTGCGCGATGCCCTTGGCGAGGATCTGCTCGCACAACCGCGGGTCGAGCGAGCGGTTGAGCACCGAGAAGACCCGCGTCGTGTCCTCGTCGCCGAAATGGCGGCTCGCCGCGAGCAGCCGGATCTGCGGGTCGTCGATCGCCACCGACCGCTGCAGCCGCTCGGCGAGGGTGTCCACGACCTCCTGCAGCTCATCAGCCATGAGCGCTTACCTCCGCTGGTACGGGCCAGCGTCCACTGTCTCCCACCACGCCTTCGAGGACAAGCGACACCTGTCGTGCGCGGTGGCGGTCCGGCGCGACAGATGACGCGTGCAGGCTGCGCGGTCAGGTCGGCTGACGCAGGGGACAGGCGGCACCGCGGGTCGACAGTGGTCGCGGTTTCGCGCGCGGAGATGCGGCGAATGCTTGATGCCGCGCGACTGCGCGCCTGCCGACAATGGCCGTGTCATCGTGCGTGCCCGGCGTGGCGCACGGGGTTTCCGTGAGGGGAGTGGGGTTCCATGGCCGCCGATGTCGTGGTGATCGGTTCGGGCGTTGTCGGTGCTTCGGTCGCGCTGGAACTCGGCAGGCGTGGGTGGCGCGTGACGGTCGTCGACAAGGCCGGGGCTCCAGGCCACGGTTCCACGGCCGCTTCGAGTGCGGTGGTGCGGTTCAACTTTTCCACGCTGGCCGGGGTCTCCGCGGCCTGGGAGGCGCATTTCGCTTGGCGGGCGTGGGCGGAGCACCTCGGTTGCGACGTCGGGCAGCCGGCCCGGTTCGAGCGGTGCGGGCTGGCGATGCTGGACGTCCCTGCCGCGCCGCGGTCGGCGTATGTGCCGCTGTTCAAAGAGGCCGGGGTCCCGTTCGAGGAGTGGTCGAGCGCGGAGCTGCGGGAACGGATACCGGGTATCGACGTCGGCAGTTACTGGCCGCCGAAACGCCTTGACGACAACCGGTTCTGGGCGGACGCGGAGTCCGCATTGGGCGCGGTGTACACGCCCGACGCGGGATTCGTGACCGATCCGGCGCTGGCCGCGCAGAACCTGGCCGCCGCCGCGCGGTTCCACGGCGCGCAGTTCCGCTTCCGCACGACCGTGTGCGGCGTCGAGCGGGCCGATGGCCGCGTGAGTGCGGTAGTGCTGGGCGACGGGACCCGGATTCCGTGTGCCGTGGTGGTCAACGCCGCCGGCCCGTGGTCGACGCGCGTCAACGAACTGGCCGGGGTGGGCGCGGATTTCACGGTGTCGTGCCGGCCGTTGCGCCAGGAGGTCGCGCACGTGGCGGCGCCGCCGGGGTATCAATCCGGTGCCGGGGTCGGGATTTCGGTGGCGGACATGGACCTGGGCACGTATCTGCGCGGCGAGCCCGGCGGGGGTCTGCTGGTCGGCGGCACGGAACCGGAGTGCGATCCGCTGCAGTGGGCGGACGACCCGGACGCGGTCGCGACGCACCCGACCATGGCGGTGTTCGAGGCGCAAGTGACCCGCGCAGCCCGGCGGCTGCCCGAGTTGACGGTCCCGAACCGGGCGCGGGGGGTGGTAGGGGTCTACGACGTCGCCGACGACTGGACCCCCATCTACGACCGCACCGGGCTCGACGGGTTCTACGTCGCCATGGGCACCAGCGGCAATCAATTCAAAAACGCCCCGGTCGTCGGCAAGTTCCTCGCCGCGATCATCGAACAGACCGAGAACGGCACGGACCACGACACGCGACCGGCGCAGTACCTCGGCGAACACACCGGGCTGGAGATCGACCTCTCGGCCTTCTCCCGCAAACGCCCTCGCAACACGGAAAGCTCGGGCACGGTGCTCGGTTGACGCGCCTGGCCCGCGGTGGTGTGGGGCTGCGCGGCAATCCGGCTATTTTCCGGCCTGTGCCACCAGATCGTCGACGGCCCGCGCCGCGAAAGCCATCGCCGTGCCCAACGGAATTCCCGGACCCGGGTAGTAGCTTCCGGTCATGGACGCCGCCGAATTGCCGACCGCGTAAAGACCTGCCACCGCCGAGCCGTCCTCGCGCAGCACCCGCGCGTCCGGATCGGTCACCAGACCGCCCTTCGTGCCCAGGTCCGACAACACCAGCCGGGCAGCGCGAAACGGCGGGCGATCCACCGGCACCAGCACCGGATTCGCGAAATGCCGCGCGTATTCGTCTTCGCCCCGCCCGAAATCCTCGTCGCGCCCGGCTTCGGCGAACGAGTTGAACCGGGCCGCCGTCTCGGGCAACCCGGGAGCGTCGATCAGTTTCGCCAGTTCCGCGAGCGTGTCCGCCTCCACCCAGGTGCCAGCCGCCAGATGGTCGTCCGGCCGTCCGCCCGGCAACGCGATCGCGGGCAGCCGGCCGCCCTCCCGGCTGTCGAACACGAGGTGCGAGGGGACCCGCCGCGCCGGGTCTGCTGCCATCTCACGGCCCATCTGGTCGTATGGCAGCGACTCGTTCGCATAGCGCCGCCCGTCGCGGTCGACGACGAGACCGCCGCGGAAGCCGAGCGTGAACGACGCGCCGCCGTCCGGCATCGCGATTCCCGGGCACCACCAGCCCTCGTCCATCAGGTCGACGGCCGCGCCGAGTGCGAGCGCCGCCGCCAGGACCTGGCCGCGGTTCGTTTCCGCGGGTGCCATCGACCACGCCGCCGAGCCCGGCACGCCGGACTGTTCCCGCAGGTCCGCGTTCCGCTCGAACCCGCCCGCGCCGATGAGCACGCCGCGGGTCGCCCCGATCCGCCTCGAGCCGGCACCGACGCCGACGACCCGGCCGTCCTCGACCACCAGTTCGTCGACCGGAGTTCCGGTGAACACAGTGCCGTTGCCGGTCGCGTCGAAGGCCAGCAGCAGCCGGCCGATCAGCGCGCGGCCGCCGTCCAGCGGGGCGTCCCGGTGCCCGCGGCCGGCGCGGTCGCGGTCGACCGGCGGACGCACCAGTTCGGCCCGGTCGCCCAGTTCGGAGAGCGGCAGGTCGACCGGCACGAACGAGCGTCCGCCGGGGACCCGGCCCGGCCGGTCGAAGTAGTCCGGGAACGCCCGCCATTCGAACTCGAGCGCCGGATCCGCCTCCAGCGCCGCGACCAGTTCCGGCGCCTTCGCCAGGAACGCCTCCTGCCGCCCGGTCCGGTCCTCGCCGAGCAGCGCGCGCAGGTACTCGCGCGCGGCGGCGGTGGAATCCGCGACGCCGAACCGCTCCTGCACCTGTGTGCCGGGCAGCCAGCAGGCCGCGCCGGAGTAGGCGGAAGTCCCGCCGAGCAGGTCCGCGCCCTCGACCACCGCGGTGCGCAACCCGGCCCGGGCGGCGAGGTACGCGCCGGTCAGCGCGCCCGCGCCGGAGCCGGCCACCACCACGTCGAACTGGTCGTCGAAAGCCATGAGTCCTCCAAGTCGTCGCGACCCGGCGAGCCAACCGCATCGCCGCCGCGCCCGGGCGCGGTCATCCCACTCACCGGTAGCGGCGGCGCCCGGTGGGAGGATCGTGGGAGAGAATGGCCTGATCACGAGCGGAGGAGTCGCGGTGCCGAGAGTCGCCGAAAACCGGGCGCCGGCCACGCCGAGTTCGCCCGCGCAGCAGGAGCGCTACCGGCGCATCCTGCGAGCGGCCGCGGACCACGGCGCCGAGCACGGTCTCGACCGGATCCAGATGCTCGACGTCGCCCGCGACGCCGGCGTCGCCATCGCCACGCTGTACCGGTACTTCCCGTCCAAGACGATCCTGTTCACCGCGCTGCTGCACAGCCAGGTCGAGCAGCTGGACCGCAACAGCGTCCCGGTCGAACCCGGGCAGGAACCGGCCGAGGCGGTCGCGCGCGTGCTGGTCGACGCCGCCCGCCGCCTGCTGGAACGGCCGCGGCTCGCGCAGGCGATGCTGCAGTCGAACAACGCGACCGTCGCGGGGGAGTCGCCGAACATGGCCGCGGCGGTCGAGTTCGCCGATCTGATCCTGCGCGTCGCCGGGGTGGCCGAGCCCAGTGACCACGACCGCCGTCTGGTCCGGTTGATCGAGCAGACCTGGTACGGCGTGCTGACTTCGCAGCTCAACGGGCACATCACCGCCGAGGAGGCGGAGGCGGACACGGTGCTGGCGTGCCGGTTGCTGCTGGCCGGACTGGGCCGCTGACCGGCTTCTCCCGGTGACCGGGATCGACCCGCCGTGCGCGCGCGGAGTCCCCGTAGCGTCGCGGCCGTTCCCGGAACCACACTTCAGGAGGCCGTCATGCCGCGCACCGTCGTCGTCACCGGAGCGAGTTCGGGGATCGGGGCGGCGCTCAGCGGTCTCCTCGCCGAACGCGGCGACCAGGTCCTCGGCGTCGACCTCGCGGGCAGCGACGTCGACGCGGACCTCTCGACCCCGCACGGCCGCGCCGCCGCCGCCGAGGAGGTCGGCAAGCGCACCGGGCACGTCGACGCGGTCGTCACCTGCGCCGGAACGTCGAATCCCGGCGAAGCCATGGTCACGGTGAACTACTTCGGCAGCACCGAGTTCATCGAGGCCCTGCAGCCGCTGCTCGCGAAGTCCGAGTCGCCGCGGGTCGTCCTGGTCGGCTCGATCTCCGGCACCCAGCCGAACGACCCCGCGGTGGTCGAGGCCTGCCTGCGCGGCGACGAGCAAGCCGCGCTGACCGCTGCCCGCGAGGCGATCGCGGACAATCGCGCGCTGCAGCTCTACCCGTCCTCGAAGTCCGCGATCGCGCAATGGGCGCGCCGGACGTCCGTCTCGGCGGGCTGGGCCGACGCGGGCATCGCGGTCAACGTGGTCGCGCCCGGCGTGGTCCGGACGCCGATGACCGACGAGCTTTTCGCCGACCCGAAGATGAAGGCCGTGATGGACAAAGCGGTCCCGATGCCGCTGCACGGTTACGCGGCCGCGGAGGACGTCGCGCGTGTGCTGGTGTACTTCGCCGACGCCGCGACCACGCACATCACCGGCCAGGTCGTCTACGTCGACGGCGGCGCCGAGGCGACCCTCCGCCCGGCGGCGCACTACTGATGACGACTTACGCCGAAAACGTTCCCTTGTCACCGGTCCCGAATGACGACGGCATCGACGCTGCCGCCGCGGCCGCGCGCCGGGTCGTCAACGCGCTCCTGCACGCTGGTGCGGGCAGCGCCGCACCGATGTCCGACATCGCCCGCGACCTCAACCGGATCGCCGCCCAACTGGAAGAACACGCGCCGGAGCGCCAGGAGCGGTTCGTCGGAATGTGGGCCGGGCGGCCTCGGCACGATCCTGTCACCGGCCCGGAAAACGCGCTCGCGCCGCCGCTGCGCCTGCACGGCCTGCCGGACGGATCGGTGACCGGCACGGTGACGCTCGGCTTGCCGTATCAGGGCCCGCCCGGCTGCGTGCACGGCGGGATTTCCGCGCTGCTGCTGGATCACGCGCTCGGCGTCGCCAACAGTTGGGGGCCGGGACCGGACGGGATGACCGGCACCCTCAGCGTCCGCTACCACCGGACGACCCCGTTGTTCGAGGAGCTGACCGTGCGTGCGCGGCAGCAATCCAGCGAGGGCCGGCGGATCCACACGACCGGCGAGATTCTCGCCGACGGCCAGGTCTGCGTTTCCGCGGACGGCATTTTCGTGGCGAAACACGTCGCACGACCGGTTGCCCCGGACGAAGGAGGCCGATGAACACGCTCGCGGGCCGGGTGGCCCTGGTGACCGGCGCCGGACAAGGCGTCGGGCAAGGAATCGCGCTGGCGCTGGCGGGGGAGGGGGCGTCGGTCGCCGTCCTCGGGCGTACGCGCGGCAAACTGGACGAGACCTGCCGCCTCCTGCGCGAGCGGGGAGCTTCCGCGGAACCGTTCGAGTGCGATGTCGCGGATACCGCGTCGATTCCCGGCGTCGTCGACGAGGTCGGTTCGCGGTTCGGCCGACTGGACATCCTGGTCAACAACGCATACTCCGGTGCCTTCGGTCCGTTGCTGGAAATGAGCGACAAGGATTTCGCGCGCGGTTTCGAGACCGGCCCGTTCGCGGCTTTCGCCTTCATGAAAGCCGCCCACCCGCATTTGAAGGCGACCGGCGACGGTTCGATCGTCAACCTGGTCACCTCAGCGATGGTGCGCTGGGATCCCACCGCCTACGGTGCTTACGCCGCAGCGAAACAAGCCTTGCGCTCGCTGTCGCGCACTGCTGCCGTGGAGTGGGCGCGCGACGGGATCCGGGTCAACGCGATCGCGCCGCACGCGTTGTCGCCCGGGTTGAAATGGTGGACCGAACACAATCCGGAAGAGGCCGCCGAATTCGTCGCGACCATTCCGATGGGCCGGATCGGGGAATGCGAGGAGGACATCGGCCGCGCCGTCGTCGCGCTGGTCGGCTCCGATCTGCGCTACCTGACCGGAGCCACCGTGCCGCTCGACGGCGGCCAAGCCTTCTTCGGCTGAGCTTTTCTGAGGAGACCTCGCTGTGCTTTCTGTCCTCGATACCGCCGCCGCCATCCGCCGCGGCGACCTGTCCGCCCGAGAGGCCGCCGAAGCCGCGATCACCCGCATCGAGCAGGCGAATCCGCGGCTCAACGCCGTCGTCGGCCGCCGTTTCGAAGCCGCCCTGGCCGAAATCGACGCCGGACTGCCGGACGGCCCGCTCACCGGAGTCCCGTTCCTGGTCAAAGATCTCGGCACCGAGGTCGCCGGACTCCCCGCCACCCAGGGCAGTCGCTTGTTCGCCTCTGCTGTATCCACTGTGGACAGCGAACTGATCCGCCGCTACAAACGCGCCGGCCTGGTCATCCTCGGCACCACCAACACGCCGGAATTCGGCCTGAACGCGAGCACCGAACCGCAACTGCACGGCCCGACCCGCAACCCGCGCGACCGGTCCCGCTCACCCGGCGGCTCCAGCGGCGGTTCGGCAGCCGCCGTCGCCGCGGGCCTGGTCCCCGCCGCCCACGCAACCGACGGCGGCGGCTCGATCCGGATCCCGTCGGCGATGTGCGGCCTGGTCGGCCTGAAACCGAGCCGCGGCCGCACCACCGGCGCCCCCGACTCCGGCACCCTCGCCGCGCCGGTCTCGGTCGCCCACGCGGTCACCACGACGGTCCGTGACAGCGCAGCCCTGCTGGACGCGATCGCCGGACCGCTCCCGGGCGAAGCCTTCGCCGCCCCGACCCCGCCCGGCACTTTCCTCGACGCGGCCGGCCGTGCGCCCGGCCGCCTCCGCATCGGCCTGGCCACCCAAGCCCGGACCGGCGTCGACCCGCATCCCGCGTGCCTGGCGGCGGTACAGCAGACGGCGAAACTGTGCGAGGAACTCGGCCACCGCGTCGAGGAAACCGTGGCCCCGTTCGATGTCCCGGACGTCCGCACGACCGGCGGAGTGCTGATGGGCGCGGACCTGGTGGTGATCGTCGAAGACCGGCTGGCCGCACTGGGCCGCGAACTCGAGCCGGGCGACGTCGAGCCGTTCACCGCGCTGCTGCTCGACCACTACCGCGGCTTGACCGCGAACCAGCTCCACCGCGCACTGCGCCGGGCACAGGAGATCGGCTGGGAAGTCGGGCAGGTCTTCACCTCGTATGACGTGCTGCTCACGCCGACCTTGCCGCTCCCGGCCCCGCCGCTGGGCCTGCTGGACACGACCGATCCGGCGTCGATCTACGAGCACGCGGGCGCGTATTCGGCGTGGACCAGCGTTTTCAACGTGACCGGGATGCCTGCGATCTCGCTCCCGCTGGGCCGGGACGACGACGGGCTGCCGCTGGGGGTGCAGTTCGCGGCGGATCTTGGGCGGGAGGGGCTGCTGTTGTCGCTGGCGGCGCAGCTGGAGGAGGCGGCTCCTTGGCCGGCTCAATAGTGGGAGACGGCTGATCCGGTGCTGGGAAGCTTGTTCATGATCACGATGACCCCGATCGCGGTCAGGACCGCCCACATCACGACGATCGTGGCGATGATCAACGTGTGCCGCCGGATCGCCACGAGCTGCGCCAGGAGTTCCAGGTTGATCCTGTTCGCGTAGTCCGTCGGACCGTCCTTCTCGGCCGCTTCCTTCAGCCGCTCGGCGACGGAAGCGGGGTCGGTGAAGGCGTCTGTGTGATAGCGCGGACGGGGTTTGAGATCGGGCACGGGTATTTCTCCTCCGGCGAAGCGGCGATTGCCGAAAAAGAATCGGCGGGTCCGGCCATTGCGTTACGGCGGCGAAGAGTTTCCCGCCGTCCAGGCCTCCCGGTCACCGAGATCGCGAGAGCGGCCCACCCCCTGCCTTTCCTACCGTGACACCGTGACTTCCACGACCCCCACCCCGCCCGATCCGCTTGCCCCCGCGAGGCTCGGGCCGGTGCAGTTGCGCAATCGCGTCGTCAAGGCGGCGACCTACGAGGGCCTCAGCCATCACGGCCGGGTCACCCGGGATCTGGTCGATTTCCACGTCGGGTACGCGAAGGGCGGCGTCGGGATGACGACGGTCGCCTACTGCGCGGTGGCCAAGGAAGGCCGCACCGACCGGCATCAGATCTACTGGGCCGACGAATCCCTCCCCGGGCTGCGCGTGCTCACCGACGCGGTGCACGCCGAGGGCGCGGCGATCTCGGCGCAGATCGGGCACGGCGGGCCGGTCGCGAATCCGAAGGGCAACGGGCTGCCCGCGCTCGCGCCGAGCCGGTACTTCCACAAGACGACGCTCAGTTTCGCGCAGGAAATCGACCACGCCGGCATCGAACGCGTCAAACGCGCCCACGCCGACGCGGCCCTGCGCGCCATCGAGTGCGGCTTCGACGCGATCGAGGTCCACTTAGGACACAACTATCTGATCAGCTCCTTCCTGAGCCCGAAACTCAACCATCGCACCGACGAATACGGCGGTTCGCTGGAAAACCGCGCCCGGCTCGCGCGCGACACGATGCGCGCGGTGCGCGACGCGGTCGGCGACCGGATCGCGGTGATCGTGAAAATGAACATGGACGACGGCGCGCCTGGCGGCTTTTGGCTCGACGAGGCGATCCCGGTGACGCAGTGGCTCGAAGCCGACGGCACTTGCGATGCGCTCGAGATGACCGCCGGTTCGTCGCTGCTCAACCCGATGTACCTCTTCAAGGGGGACGCGCCGGTCCGCGAGTTCGCGGCGGTGATGCCGCAGCCGCTGAAACTGGGCGTGCAGGCGGTGGGGAAGAAATTCATCCGAGAATATCCTTACCGGGACGCGTTTCTCCTCGAGGACGCCCGGCAGATCCGGGCCGCGGTGAAGCTGCCGATGGTGCTGCTCGGCGGGATCACCGACCGCGCGTCGATGGATCTGGCGATGCGGGAAGGGTTCCAGTACGTCGCGATGGGCCGGGCGTTGCTGCGCGAGCCGGATCTGGTGAACCGCATCGCGGCCGAGCCGGAGACGCCGTCGTTGTGCATCCACTGCAACAAGTGCATGCCGACGAACTTCACCGGAACCCGGTGCGTGCTGGTGGACCGGACTACGACCCGGGGTGCGGACTGGGGACAGCCCGCGGGCTACGTGGGCTGACCGCGCTCAGCGGTTCTCCGGCAGATCGGACAGGTCCAGCACGAAGCGGTAGCGGACGTCGTTGCGCTCCAAGCGTTCGAGAGCCTCGTTGACGCGGGCGGACGGCAGAAGTTCGATGTCGGCGGTGATCCCGTGCTCGGCGCAGAACTCCAGCATGGCGGCGGTCGCGGGACGGCCGCCGCTGCCCGCGGAGCTGAGTTTCTTGCGTCCGATCAGCAGATCGGTGGCCTGCACGGTGACCGCGCCGAGGTGCCCGACGTGGCTCAGGGTTCCGTCGAGGGCGACCAGGCCCAGATACGGCGAGACGTCGTGCGGGACGGCGATGGTGTCGATGACGACGTCGAACCGGTCCCGGGCGGCGGCCATCTGGCGCTGGTCCGCGGAGACGATCAGGTCGTGGGCGCCGAGCCGCCGGGCGTCGTCGGCTTTCCCGGCCGATCGGCTGACGACCGTGGTGTCGGCCCCGAGCGCGACAGCGAGTTTGACGGCGAGGTGCCCGAGGCCGCCGAGCCCGGCCACGGCGACCCGGGTGCCGGGTCCGGCGCCGAGGGCGCGCAGCGGTTCCCAGACCGTGATTCCCGCGCACAGCAGGGGAGCGGCGGCCGCGGGGTCGAGTCCGGCGGGGAGCGGGTAGGCGAACTCGTCGCGGACGACGTACTCGCGGGAGAACGCTCCGAGCGTGCTGGTTCCGTCGTGGCGGTCGGTGCCGCCGTAGGTCAAGGTCGGGAACTCGTGACAGAAGTTTTCCTGTCCTGCCCGGCACATCGCGCATTCGCCGCACGAATCGACGATGTTCCCGACCGCGACCGGGTCGCCGATGGCGAATCGGGTGGCCTCGCGCCCGAGACCGGTCACCACGCCGGTGAACTCGTGGCCGGGCACCAAAGGCGCTTCGCCGGTGTGAGTGCGGACGGCGTGGAGATCGGTATGGCAGACACCGCAGTAGTCCACGCGAACGGCGACGTCGTCGGGCCGCAGTTCCCGGCGTCGCAGGACGGTCTGTCGTAACCCGGCGCCGTCGGCTCGCCAGCCCGGAGTGCTTCTCATGTTCGCCCCTTAGCAAACAGACTGTTCGGTCTATTGCCACGCTAGCCGCCGCCCGCCGATTCGGCAAACAGACTGGTCTGTTGTTATCGTGCCCGGCATGGCCGACAAGCCCCTGACCTCGCGCGGCACCGCCACCAGGCAGCGCATCCTGGACGCGGCGACCCGGGAGTTCGCCGAGCACGGGATCGCCGGGGCGCGAGTCGAGCGCATCGTGGCCGCGGCTCGCACCAACAAGGCGCAGCTCTACGGCTACTTCGGCAACAAGGAAGGGCTGTTCGACGCGGTTTTCTCCGCTTCCCTGGAGCGGATCATGACCGTCGTGCCGATCGACGCCACCGACCTCGCCGACTGGGCCGTCCGCCTCTACGACGAGTACCTCCGCCGGCCCGACCTCATCCGGCTGGCCACCTGGGAACGCCTGGAACGCCGTCCGGCCGGGCACCTCGTCGACGACAGCGACCGCCTCGACGACGCCAAACTGCGTGCCATCGCCGACGCGCAAGCCGCGGGCCTCGTCCGGGACGGCGACCCGTTCGACCTGATGGCCATGGTGATCGCGATGTCGATGGCGTGGTCGCCGGTCAGCAACGTCTATGCCGCCAGCGACCAGGAGCCTCCGGAACTGCACGAGCAACGCCGGAACCTGCTCCGCGACAGCGTTCAGCGGGCCGTCGCACCGGGGTCGTGAGTGTTCATGCCGGTGAGAACCGGCATGAACACTCACGACCCCTTACGTCTCCCGCGGAAAGTTCGTGAACCCCTTCCGGTTGGTCCGCAAGTACCACCCCGAGGCCGCGAGCGTCCCGCCGTCCACCGGGATCGTGTGGCCGGTGACGTAAGACGCCGCGTCCGTGGTCAGGAATTCGATCACTTTCGCGTATTCGTCCACGTGCCCGAACCGGCCCAGCGGCACCCACGTTTCGATCGCCGCGGGGTCGTTGTCGCGCAGCATCGCCGCGGCGGGAGTCTGCTCGCTGTCCGCGAGATCCGGCGCGATCGCGTTCACCCGGACGCCATGCCGTCCCACCTCGACGGCCAGGCTCTTCGTGAAAGCGGAAACCCCGGCGTTGTAAGCGGAATACACCGCGTGCCCGGGGATGCCGCGAAACGCTTCCACGGTCGAATTGTTCACGATCACGCCTGAGCCCTGCGAGATCATGCGCGGCAGCACCTGGTGGGTGAGCTTGAAGACGTGCAGCAGGTTCAGTTCATGCAACCGCGCCCATTGTTCCGGTGTGCTGTGCAGGAAATCCCGGGAAGCAGGGCGGAAATCGCCGACATTGTTGACCAGGACGTCGATCCGCCCGTCGCCCAAGCGCAGGGCAGCAGCGGTGACAGCTTCGACCACTTCGTCGGTCACGATGTCGCCGACGACCGTTTCGCACACGCCACCGGCCGCCTCGATCTCGGCGCGCGCGACGGCGGCGGCAGCGGCGTCGATGTCGTTCAGCACAACCAGGTCCCCGCGCGCGGCGAGGCGGCGGCTGGTCGCCCCGCCGATCCCCAGTGCCCCGCCGGTGACGACGCTGACTCGCCGGATTGCTTCCTGTGGCATGGAAAACCTCCTCGTCCTCAACCTAGCATTTGTTTGGTAGGCTGAGCGCTCCCGGCGAGAAGGAGCAGCATGCCTGTCAGCTTCGACCTGACCGATCGCGTCGTCCTCGTCACCGGCGGAGCGCGCGGAGTCGGCGACGGCATCGTGGCGACGTTCCTCGAAGCGGGCGCCGAGGTCGAGATCTGCGGGCGCACGGAACCCGGGAAGCTGCGCGAGGTCGGCGGACGCGCACCTCGGTTCTCGCGGGTCGACGTGCGGGAGGCGGATCAGGTCCGGCAATGGCTGGACGAGATCGGCGAGCGGCACGGGCGGCTCGACGTCGTGGTCAACAACGCGGGCGGCGCGCCGTTCGCGCAGTTCGCCGAGGCGTCGCCGCGGTTTCATCGCAAGATCAACGATCTCAACTTCCTGGCCGCCGCGTACGTGCTCCACGCGGCGCATCCGATCCTGCGCGAGACGCCGGGAGCGTCGGCGGTGAACGTCACGTCGATCTCGGCGCGGCGGCCCAGCCCCGGCACCGCGGTGTACGGCGCGGCGAAGGCGGCGCTGGAAAGCCTCACCACCAGTTTGGCCGTGGAATGGGCGCCGCGGGTGCGGGTCAACGCGGTCAGTTGCGGTTTGGTCGAGACGCCGGGTTCCGAGGACCACTACGGCGATCCGGCGCAGCGCGACGCGGTCGCCCGGACGATCCCGCGCGGGCAGTTCGCGTCGCCGGCCGAGGTCGGCCAAGCCTGTTTGCTGCTCGCGTCGCCGCTCGCGAGCCATGTCAGCGGAGCGGTGCTCAATGTGGACGGAGGCGGCGAATGGCCCGCGTTCCTCCAGCACACCCCGAACGCCTGAGGAGGACCCTGCTGTGCCCGAAGCCGTGATCGTCTCCGCCGCCCGCTCGCCGATCGGGCGGGCGTACAAGGGCTCGCTCAAGGACCTGCGGCCGGACGACCTCGCCGCGCAGACGGTCGAAGCCGCGCTGGCCGCGGTTCCGCAGATCGACCGGATCGACGACCTGATGCTCGGCTGCGCGCAACCGGCCGGCGAACAGGCGTACAACCTCGGCCGGATGGTCGCGCTGCGGCTCGGCCTCGACGCGGTGCCCGGCACGACTGTGCATCGCTATTGCGCGTCCTCGCTGCAGACCACGCGAATGGCGATGCACGCGATCCGCGCCGGCGAGGGCGACGTGTTCGTCTCGGCAGGTGTCGAGTGCGTTTCCCGGTTCTCCCAGGGGAAAGCTGACGGCATGCCGGACACGAAGAACCCGTTGTACGCCGACGCGATGGCGGTGACGGAGAAGCGAGCAGCTGGTGGTCTGCAATGGACAGACCCGCGTAAAGACGGTGCGCTGCCGGACGTTTACATCGCAATGGGCGAGACCGCGGAGAACGTCGCGGACCATTGCGGAGTGTCGCGTGCGGATCAAGACGCCTTCGCGGTGCGCAGCCAGAATCTCGCCGAGGCGGCGGGGGAGTTCTGGCAGAAGGACATCACGCCGGTGACCTTGCCAGACGGCAGCGTGGTGTCCACGGACGACGGTCCGCGCGCGGGAGTGACGCTGGAGAAGGTATCTCGACTGAAGCCGGTGTTCCGTCCAGACGGGACGGTCACCGCGGCGAACTGCTGCCCGCTCAACGACGGGGCTGCCGCGCTGGTGGTGATGAGCGACGTGCGGGCCCGCGAACTGGGCATCCAGCCGCTGGCGAGGATCGTCGCCACCGGGGTGTCGGCGTTGAGCCCGGAGATCATGGGACTGGGCCCGGTCGAGGCGAGCCAGCAGGCGCTGGCGCGGGCCGGGCTGTCCGTTGAGGACATCGGCCTGGTCGAGATGAACGAAGCCTTCGCCGCACAGGTACTGCCGTGCGTCGACCAGTTGGGCCTCGACATCGACCGCGTCAACGTGCACGGCGGGGCGATCGCCCTGGGACACCCGTTCGGATCGACCGGCGCGCGGATGGCGGCGACGCTGCTGCACGGCCTCCAGGCGAAAGACGCGGCCTTCGGCCTGGAAACGATGTGCGCGGCGGGCGGACAGGGCATGGCGATGGTGCTGGAACGGCTGGCGTAACGGCCGCACGCGGGACGGTTCGGCGCGCACCGAACCGTCTCGCCGCCAGGATGCGGTCATCGATTCCGTCGTGATCGCCCCGCCGGTGCGCTGCCCCGGCACCCCCGTCGTGCTGCTGTCCAGCGCGAACGCCGACGGGACGACCAATCTGGCGCCGAGTCCTCCGCCTGGGTGCCCGGCCGCACCGAGCGCGACAAGTTCGGCGCCGCACCGCTGAGTACGTCGTGAGTGGCTATCCCGGTTCTAACCGGCGTAGCCACTCACGACGTCAGGACAGCTCTCGCTTCACGATCTTCCCGCTGGCGTTCCGCGGCAGCTCCCTGATCGCCACGAACTCGCGCGGCGCCTTGAAGTTCGCCAGCCGCTCCCGGCAAAACGAGCGCAGTGCCTCCGGATCCAGCTCGACCCCGTCCCGCAACGTCACGTAAGCGCGCCCCACCGACCCCATCCGGTCGTCGTCCACGCCGATCACCGCGGCCTCCACGACGTCCGGGTGGGTGCTCAGCACGTTCTCCACCTCGGCCGGGTACACGTTGAACCCGCCGACGGTGAACATGTCCTTGAGCCGCCCGGTGATCTTGACGCAGCCGTGCTCGTCCAGCTGCCCGACGTCGCCGGTGTGCAGCCAGCCGTCGGCGTCGATCGCGGCCGCGGTCGCGTCCGGGTCGTCGAAGTAGCCGAGCATCACGAACTCGCCCCGGATGAGGATTTCGCCGTCCGCGTCGACCGGCACGTCCTCGCCCTCGCCGTCGACCGCGCGGATTTCCAGGCCGGGCACCGCCGGACCGGTCGTGTGCGCGACGTGCCGAGGGTCCTCGTCCGGCCGCGACTGGGTCGCCACGACGCATTCGGTGAGCCCGTACGCCTGCGCGACCTGTTCGAAGCCCAGGATTTCCAGCATGTCCGAGAACAGGTTCTCCGGCACCGACGCCGCACCCGCGATCGCGAAGCGCAGCGACGACAGGTCGAACTCCGTGCGGCGCGGGTGGTTGATCAGCGTGGTGAAGATGGTCGGCGCACCGGGCAGCACCGAGATCCCGGCTCGCTGGACCAGCTCCATCAACGCGACCGGGTCGAAGGTCGGCACCGGGTAGATCGTCGTGCCCGCGGTGATCGCCGCGACGACCCCGGCCTTGTAACCGAAGGAGTGAAAGAACGGGTTGACGATCGCGTAGTTGTCGGCCGGGGCGAGCGACGCGCCCTTCGCCCAGACGTCCGCGACGCCGATCGTCTGGGCATGCGTGCTCATGACGCCCTTGGGGACGCCGGTGGTGCCCGAGGTGTACAGAATGTCCGCCACCGTCGACGGCGTCACCACCGACTCATCGACAGCGGCCACCGATTCCGCCCCGGCGAGGAATTCGTTCCACGGCAACGCGACGCCGTCCGATCCGAGGTCGATCACGGTGTGCAGCCGCGGAAGCCCAGGCACAACAGAACCACCGGAACCAGACCGGGAAGCCGCCTCGGTCAGCATCCCGAGATAGTCGTTCCCGAGGAATCCGTTGCACAGCACCAGCACCGAAGCACCGGAACGCTCCAGCACCACCCGGGCCTCCTCGCCGCGGTACCGGGTGTTGATCGGCACCAGCGCCGCGCCGAGGCATTGTGCGCCCAGGAACGTCAGGATGAATTCCGCCCGGTTCGGCGACCACACCGCGACCCGGTCGCCGGACCGGACGCCGGCGGCGGCCAGCGCGCGGGAAACCCTCCGCGCCTCCTCCCGCAACTCCGTCCAGGACAGCCGTGTCGTACCGTCGACCACAGCCGGAGCGTCGCCGTGGCGGCGGGCGGCTTCGTCGAGCAGGGCGGGCATCGTGCGAGGTGTCGACACGCGGGTCTCCTCACTGAACAAGTGCTTGTTCGGTAGCATAGGGGAAAGCAGCGGGCAGGAAGGGATCCATGCGATGACTCCGCGAACCGGCCGGGCTCCGGCGAAAAACGGCGGCACCCGGCGCGGCGAACTGCTGGGCATCGCCGCGCAGTTGTTCGCGACCCGGGGCTACTCCCAGACCACCGTCCGCGACATCGCCGACGAGGCGGGCATCCTCTCGGGGAGCCTGTACCACCATTTCGCGTCCAAGGAGGACATGCTCCGCGAGATCCTCAAGGAGTTCATGGACGACCTGCTGGCCGCGTTCACCGAGATCGCCGGGAAGGACGGCACGCCGCGCGAGCAGTTCGACGCGCTGGTGTACACCGCCTTCGCGACGATTCACGAGCGGCCGTTCGCGGTGGCGCTCTACCAGAACGAATCGGCCGTTGTCGGCAGCCTCGCCGATTTCGAATTCGTCGGGAAGACATCGCTGAAGATCGAGAAACTGTGGCTCGGAGTGCTCCACGCGGGCCGGGAGACCGGCGAGTTCCGCGACGACCTCGAGGTGAGCCTCGTGTACCGGTTCATCCGGGACACCGTGTGGTCGTCGGTCCGCTGGTACAACCCGCGCGGAAAGCTCCGCCACGACGTCGTGGCGGAGCAGTACCTCGCGATGCTGTACGGCGGTTTGCTCGCCGGCTGAGCGGTTCAGGACCGGGGCTCCTTGACCTCCCGGTCCCGGGCGTTCCTGGGGTCGAGCACGGTGCGGATCAGCTCCAGTTCGTGCTCGTCCGGCACCCGCGACACGCCCGCGCCGCTGAAGTCCAGTTCGAAGCCGGTGTTCGCGCGCACCTCGTCCTCGGTGACGCCCGGGTGCAGCGAGCGCACCTTCAGCCGTCCGTCCTCGTCGTAGTCGAGCACCGCCAGGTCGGTCACCACGACGCCGAGGTCGTGGAACCGCAGCGAGGTCGACGGATGCGCGCGGGCCCGGTCGTTGCCGACGCCGGACACCACGTCCACCCGGTCCACGAACACACGGCTCGAATGCCGGCTCACCCAGTAGTCGGTGCGGTGGTTGACCGTGTTGCCCGGCGCGCCGCGCATGCCGATGAGCTGGCGTTTCGGCTTCCGCCAGTCGCCGATCAGCGAGATGTTCTGGTTGCCGAACCGGTCGATCTGGCTCGCGCCCATCATCGAATGCCGCCGCCCGGTGTTGAGGATGTCGAAGATCCGGCCGAACGGCGCCCAGGCCTCGACGGTCCCGCCCGCCGCCGCGGTCTTGCCCAGCGGCGGCGGGTCGGCCATGAAGTGGCATTCGCCGTCGGACAGCACCAGTTCGGGGGAGTGGGTGAGCCGGGCCAGCCGCGCGCTGACCGCCGGGACCGTGCCGACCGCGTGGGCCAGCACTTCGCCGGAGCCGCGCCACGCGTCGGAGCACGCGGCGACGCAGACCTCGGCGCGGGTTGCGGGGGCACTCATGCGGACTCCTTCTCGGTCGCGCGGTGGAAGGCGCGCACTGCTTCGTGGTAGCTGGCCTCGTCGCCGGTCAGGAAGGTTTCGCGGAACTGCTTCCACGAGACCTCGTCCTGTGCCGACTGGGCGTAATGCCGCTGGAACGCCTCGTCCCGGCCGTAATCCGGGTCGCACGAGGTGAAGTGCGCGCCGTTCGGGGCCTCGATCACGCCGTTCACGAACATCC
The DNA here is from genome assembly GCF_021903635.1 of Amycolatopsis sp. FU40. Taxonomy (NCBI): domain Bacteria; kingdom Bacillati; phylum Actinomycetota; class Actinomycetes; order Pseudonocardiales; family Pseudonocardiaceae; genus Amycolatopsis; species Amycolatopsis sp. FU40. The sequence continues at coordinate 4,047,494 of NZ_CP091381.1, read as the reverse complement.
GGCTGATCAGCAGCGACGTCGACCGCTCGGCAGCGGTGAGGTCCTCGGTGTCCACGATCTTCTCGACGCTCAGCAGCGTTTTGTCCGACGCCATCGCGAACAGGTCGTCGAAGTACGGGTCCGGGCCGAGGAACTGGCCGTTGCCGAGGGTGTCGCTGCGGTTGAGGTGCAGCAGCGAGACGTCCGGGCGCACCGCGGGCACGGCGAGGTAGACGTCGTCGTCATAAGGCGACGCGACGGTCTTCAGCTCCGGATTCATCAGCAGCACGTCGCTTTCCAGCCCGGCCCGCGTCGGCAGGAACGACAGCCGGTTGGCGCCCGCCCGCAGTGCGGCGACGAACATGCCCTCGTCGTACTCGGTCGTCTCGACCCGGCCGCCCTCGCGAGCGGCGCGGAAATGCGGGTCGAGCGGGATCGTGTCGAGCGAGACGAACCCGTAGATCACCCGGCGCACCTTGCCCGCCGCGCACAGCAGCCCGACCTCGGGCCCGCCGAAGGTGACCAGCGTGAGGTCCTCGACGTCGCTGCGCAGCAGTTCGCGCACCATCGCCATCGGCTTGCGCCGCGACCCCCATCCGCCGATCCCGACGGTCATCCCGGACCGGACGTACTCGGTGACGCCGTCCAGGGTCATGGACTTGCCGCCCATTCGTTCCTCCATTGTTGTTCCGCTCAGGCGGGGAGTTGCACCAATTCGACGCGCACCCGGTCCGGATCGAGCACGTACACCGCGCGGCAGCCCGCCATCGGATGGCTCGTGACGATCGGCTCCGAGAGCGCGGCGACCCCGCGTCCGCGCAGCCGCTCCAGCGTCGCGTCCAGGTCGGCGACGGTGATCGCGACGTGCGCGGCGCCCGCCTGCCCGTGGTCCGGGTCGAGCCGCGCCGGCGACCCGTTTTCGTACTGCAGCAGCTCGACCACCGTGTCGCCGTCGTCGGCCGACACGAAGCTCTGCCGCACAATCACGCCCGGATATCCGGTGACCTCGTCGATCCGCGGACCGCTGCGCTCGAACGGGCCTTCGACGTCGCCGCCGAGCAGATCGCGGTAGAACTCCGTCGACGCGGCGAGATCGGTCACGGTGATGCCGACGTGGTGGATCATAGCCGCGTCCGGTGTTCACGGGCGTCGCCGAAGAGCTGCCCCAGCGCGTGCGCGCGTTTGAAGTACAACTGGGCGTCGTGTTCCCAGGTGATCGCGATTCCGCCGTGCAACTGGACGGTTTCGGCCGCGACCGCGGTGAAAGCCTCGCTGCACCACGATTTCGCGTACGCCGCCTGCCGGGCGAGATCCTCGCCGTTGCTGGCCGCGAATCCGGCTGCCCACGAAATCGACCGGGCGGTTTCGACCTGCACCAGCATGTCCGCGACCCGGTGTTTCAACGCCTGGAACGAACCGAGCGGGCGGCCGAACTGTTCGCGTTCCCTGAGGTGTGCGACGGTTCGGTCCAAACAGGACTGTGCGCCGCCGACTTGCAAGGCGGTGCAAGCGATCGCGGCGATGGCGTGCAGCCGGGGGAGGGCTTCGGCGAAGTCTTCCGCGAGCAACGTCGCCGGGGTGTCGCTGAACTCGGCCTTGGCGAACCTGAGGGTCTGGTCGACTGCTGGGGTCGCTTCGGCGGTGGCGTCAGTCCGGAACAGCGCGGGCCGCCCGTCGGCCATCGCGACCACCAGCAGCTGCGACGCCTGCGCGCCGTCCAGCACCAGAGTCGCGGTGCCGTTCAGGGTTCCGCCCGAGGCGACCACGTCCGAACCGTCGGTGCGATGCCGTCCGGCCCGATCCGCCCAGGCCAGCGCGACGACCTCGCCCGCCGCGATCCCGGGGAGCAACTCCGGCGCGTTTGCGGCCAGCAACGCTTGTGCGGCAAGCACTCCCGACCCCAGCAGCGGAGACGGCGTCAGGCTCGCGCCCAGCTCCTCCAGCACGACATGCGTTTCGAACAGGCTGTACCCGGCCCCGCCGTACTCCTCGGGAATGGCCAGCGCCGCGACGCCGATCTGCTCGCACAACGCGGACCACAGCTCGGTGTCGTACCCGGTCGGCGAGTCGATCGCCGCTCGCAGATCGGTCTTCGCGGCTCGTCGCTGGACCAGCCCGCGGACGGCGGCGGCGAGTTCCCGCTGCTCGTCGGTCAGCGCGAAGTGCATCAGCGGCCCCTCGTCAGGCTCTCCAGCACCCGCGCGCGGTGCACGGCCGGCGTGCCCCAACAGCCCACGAGCGCCCGGACGCGCAGCAGCCACAGGCTCAGATCGCATTCGAGCGTGTAACCGATCGCGCCGTGCAACTGCAGCCCGGTGCGCGCGGCGAGCTGGGCCGCGTCCGACGTCGCGACCTTTGCCGCCGAGATCGCACGAGCGCTGGGTTCGCGGGCCGCGCCCAGCAGCAGCGGACGGGCGAAGTCGAGCGCCACGCGGACGTCCGCGGCGGCGTGCTTGAGCGCCTGGTACTCGCCGATCACGCGGCCGAACTGGCGTCGCTGGCCGAGGTAGGCGACAGTGTCGGCCAGCATCCGTTCGCCACAGCCCAGCAGCTCCGCGGCGCAGGCGAGGCTGGCGAGATCGAGCGCTTTCTGCCGCGCTTGCGGGGGAAGCGGCTGAACCCCGGCACCGGCGGCGACTTCGTACAGATGCCGGGAAGGATCGACCGACTGCAGCTCGCGGCCGATTTCCGCGCGTGCCAGCGAATCACCGATCACGAAGACGTCCGTGGCGACGTCCGCATCCAGCGCGTACGGAGTGTCCGGCGCGCTCGCGAACGTCACCACGGCGTTTCCGGAAGCCAGCGCGGACAGCAACGAACCGTCGGTGAGCAACGCGGGCGCGGCGGCGATCGACTCGATCACCGGCCCCGGTACGCCGTGGTATCCCAGCCGCTCGAAGGCCACGATCAGATCGACCGGAGTCCCGTCGACGCCGCCGTGTTCCTCGGACACGCCGAGCGCGGTGACACCCAGTTCGGCGAGCTGTTTCCACAGCAGCAGCCCGGATTCCGGCCGCTTGGCCGCCCAGGACCGGGTGACGCCGGGGACGTCGGCCGCGCCCAGCAGGGCGTCCAGCGCTTCGGCGAACGCGCGCTGTTCGGCGGACAACCGGAACTTCATGCTTGTGCCTTCCTGCGCTCGCCGCGGGGGAGGCCGAGCAGCCGTTCCGCGACGATGTTGCGCTGGATTTCGTTGGTGCCGGCGTAAATCGGGCCGCCGAGGGCGAACAGGTAGTCCTCGGCCCAGCGGCCGCGCAGCTCCTGGCCCGCGCCGAGCAGGTCCAGCGCCGTTTCGTGGATGCCGAGGTCGAGGCCGGTCCAGAAGAGCTTGTTGACGCTGCCCGCCGCGCCGACGTCGCCGCCGTTCTGCACGTGGTCGACGGTGTCCCAGGTGTAGAGCCGGTAGGCCTCGGCCTTGATCCAGGCGTCGGCCACGCGGTCGCGCAGGTGCGGCGCCTCGGCTCCGCGCTCGGCCCAGAGGTCCAGAAGCCGGTCCGCCGCCGCGAGGAACCGGCCCGGCGAACGCAGCGACAGCCCGCGTTCGTTGCCCGCGGTGCTCATCGCGACGCGCCAGCCGTCGCCGACCCCGCCGAGGACGTCCTGATCGGGCACGAAGACGTCGTCGAAGAAGATTTCGGCGAAGCCGCAGTCGCCGTCGAGCTGGGCGATCGGCCGGACGGTGACGCCGTCCGCATCGAGCGGGAACAGGAAGTAGGTGAGGCCGCGGTGCCGCTCGGCTTCCGGGTCGGAGCGGAACAGGCCGAACCCCCAGTCCGCGAACGGGGCGCGCGAACTCCAGATCTTCTGTCCGTTGAGGACCCAGCCGCCGCGTTCGTCGTCGCGGACGGCGGTGCTGCGGATCCCGGCGAGGTCGCTGCCCGCCTCCGGCTCGGACCAGGCCTGCGCCCAGATCCGGGTGCCGTTGGCGGTCAAGGGCAGGTGCCGCGCGCGCTGGTCGTCGGTGCCGTGCTCGAAGATGATCGGGGCCAGCAGCGAGATGCCGTTCTGCGCGATCCGGGTCGGCGCGCCGCTGAGGTAGTACTCCTCCTCGAACAGCACCCACTCGGTCAGTGTCGCGTCGCGGCCGCCGTATTCGGCGGGCCAGGCGACCACGGACCACCGGCCCTCGGCGAGTTTCGCCTCCCACTCGCGGTGCGCGCGGGCGCCGTCTTCGGTGTCCATCGACGGCAGCGGGCCGGGGCTGTTCTCCGCCAGCCAGGCGCGCGCCTCCGCACGGAACTCCTCTTCCGCGACGGTGAATTCCGGGCTCATGACTCTCCCGCGGCCTTCTTGTTGGCTTTCGCCATGGAACGCGCGTCGAGCCCGGCGAGCGAGTCGGTGTCCAGTTCGGCGTTGTGTGCGTGCGCGGCGTGGTGCAGGCCGAACACCGAGTCCATTCCGGACCGCATGCCCATCAGGTCTTCAGCCTGGTTGACGGCCTTCTTCGTGAGCGCGAGGCCGAGTTGCGGCATCTGCGCGATCCGCTCGGCGATCGCGAACGTCGCTTCTTCGAGTTCGGCGCGCGGCACGACGTGGTTGACCATGCCGAGCGCCTGCGCGCGGTCCGCCCCGAATCGGTCGCCGGTGTAGAGGAATTCCTTCGCAGCGCGCGGGTTCATCACCCACGGGTGCGCGAAGTACTCGACGCCCGGGATGCCCATCCGCACGACCGGGTCGGAGAAGAACGCGTCGTCGGAGGCCACGATGAAGTCGCACGACCACGCGAGCATCAGGCCGCCCGCGATGCAGGCGCCCTGCACCATCGCGATGACCGGCTTCGGGATCTCCCGCCACCGGCGGCACATGCCGAGGTAGACCTCCGACTCGCGGGCGAACCGCGAATCGACGCCCGCCCGGTCGGTGTGGTCCCACCAGATGACCGCTTTGCGCTCGAAGCTCTGGTCGATGTCGCGGCCAGGGGTGCCGATGTCGTGCCCGGCGCAGAAGTGCTTGCCGTTGCCCGCCAGCACGATCGCCTTGACGTCCGCGTCGTCCACGGCCTTGGTGAAGGCGGCGTCCAGCGCGTAGGTCATCTTCGAGTTCTGGGCGTTGCGGTACTGCGGCCGGTTCAGCGTGACGACCGCGACCGGACCGCGCACCTCGTACGTCACGACCTGCTCGTCGGTGCTTTCTTCGGTTCCGCTCAACGCGCATCACTCCTTCTCGGTTCGGCGGCGATGCTACCAAACAAGTGCTTGGTTTGGTAGCGTGACCGGACCGGCACCGGCGGACCAGGAGGACGGGTGGATCTTCGCTACACCCCCGAGGACGAGCAGTTCCGCGCCGAGGTGCGCGAGTGGCTCGGCGACCACCTCGCGGGCGAGTTCGCCGCGCTGAAGGGCCTCGGCGGATCCGGGCGCGAGCACGAGGCGCCGGAGGAGCGGCAGGCGTGGAACCAGCATCTGGCCGCGCACGGCTGGACCTGCCTCGGCTGGCCGGTCGAGTACGGCGGGCGCGGGCTGAGCCTGCTGCGGCAGGTGATCTTCCACGAGGAGTACGCGCGGTCGAACGCTCCGGCGCGGGTCAACCACCTTGGCGAGGAACTGCTCGGGCCCACCCTGATCGCGCACGGCACGGACGAGCAGCGGCGGCGGTTCTTGCCGGGCATCGTCGGGGTCGCCGAGCTGTGGTGCCAGGGCTATTCGGAGCCGGGCGCGGGGTCGGACCTTGCCGGGGTGCGGACGCGGGCCCGGCTGGAGGGCGGGGAGTGGGTGATCGACGGGCAGAAGATCTGGACGTCGCTCGCGCAGCACGCGCAGTGGTGTTTCGCGGTGGTGCGGACCGAGCCGGGTTCCCGGCGGCATGCCGGACTGTCGTATTTGCTGGTGCCGATGGACCAGCCCGGGGTCGAGGTGCGGCCGATCCGGCAGCTGACCGGGACCAGCGAGTTCAACGAGGTCTTCTTCGACGGGGCGCGGACTTCGGAGTCCCTCGTGGTGGGCGCGCCCGGGGACGGGTGGCGGGTCGCGATGGCGACGCTCGGGTTCGAACGCGGGGTGTCGACGATCGGGCAGCAGGTCGGGTTTGCCCGGGAGCTGGCCGGCGTGGTCGCCGCCGCGCAAGAGAACGGGCGTTATGACGATCCGGTGGTGCGGGATCGGTTGGCGCGAGCTGCCGTCGGCCTCGAGGTGCTGCGGGTGCACGCGCTGCGGACCCTGAGCGCGTACGAGGCTGGGTCGCAGGGGCCGGAAGCGTCGGTGTCGAAGCTGTTGTGGGCCCGGTGGCATCGGGAACTGGGGGAGCTGGCGATGGAGGTCCGCGGGGGTTCCGCGTTGACCGCCGCCGGTTCTTACGACCTCGATGCTCAGCAGACGCTTTTCTTGTTCAGCCGGGCCGACACGATTTACGGCGGTTCGGACGAAATCCAGCGCAACATCATTGCCGAGCGCGTGCTCGGCCTGCCTAGGGAGCCGCGACCGTGAGCGTTAAACCGGAACAGCCCGCGCCTGATTACGTGCCCGGGCATGGCTTGCTCGCCGAGCGCGTGGTCGTCGTGACTGCCGCGGCGGGCGCGGGCATCGGGGCGGCGATTGCCCGGCGGTGCCTGGAAGAAGACGCCCGGGCGGTCGTGATCGGGGATACCCACGAGCGACGGCTTGCCGAGGCGGCCGCCAAGCTGGGCGCGGAGTTCGGTGCCGAGCGGGTCGCGTCAGTGGTGTGCGATGTGACCAAAGAAGAGCAGGTCGCCGCCTTGCTGGACGCGGCCGACCCGTTCGGCGGGGTCGAGGTCATGGTGAACAACGCCGGTCTCGGGGGCACCGCTTCGATCACCGAGATGACTGACGAGCAATGGTCGCTGGTCCTCGACGTGACTTTGACCGGGACTTTCCGGTGCGTCCGGGCGGCGTCCCGGCGGATGATCGCTCGCGGTTGTCGCGGGGTGATCGTGAACAACGCCTCGGTGATCGGCTGGCGAGCGCAGGAGGGCCAGGCGCATTACGCGGCGGCCAAGGCCGGGGTGATGGCGTTGACCCGTTCCGCGGCGATGGATCTGGCTTCGTCGGGGATCCGGGTCAATGCGGTGTCGCCCAGTCTGGCGATGCATCCGTTCCTGGAGAAGGTCACTACTGCCGAACTGCTGACCGAACTCAAGGGGCGCGAGGCGTTCGGGCGGGCCGCCGAGCCGTGGGAAGTCGCCAATGTGATGGTGTTTCTCGCTAGTGCTTATTCGTCTTATCTCACTGGTGAAGTCGTCTCGGTGAGCAGTCAGCATCCCTGATCCCGCTGGAGGATTTCGTGCCTGAGGCATATGTGGTGGACGCGGTTCGCACTCCGGTGGGCCGACGCGGCGGTTCGCTCGCCGCGATGCATTCCGCCGACTTGGCGGCGCACGCGATCCGTGCGCTGGTGGAGCGGACCGGGATCGATCCCGGTGCGGTGGACGACGTCGTGTTCGGGTGTTGCGACACGATCGGGTCGCAGGCTGGGGATGTGGCTCGGACTGGCTGGCTGGTGGCCGGACTGCCGGATCATGTGCCTGGGGTGACCATCGACCGGCAGTGCGGGTCGAGCCAGCAGGCGGTGCACTTCGCGGCGCAGGGGGTGATGTCCGGGACCGCGGATCTTGTGGTGGCCGGAGGAGTGCAGAACATGTCCGCTATTCCGATTTCTTCGGCGATGGCGGTGGGGCAGCAGTTCGGGTTCAGCACGCCCTTCGCGGAGTCGCCCGGGTGGGTGGCTCGGTATGGGGACCAGGAGGTTTCGCAGTTCCGGTCGGCGCGGATGATCGCCGAGAAGTGGGGGCTTTCCCGGGCCGTGCTGGAGGAATTCGCGTTCGAGAGCCATCGGCGGGCGTTGGCGGCCATCGATGCCGGGCGGTTCTCCCGGGAAATCGCGCCGGTCGGGCCGTTCGCTGTGGACGAGGGGCCGCGCCGGGACACGACTTTGGAGAAGATGGCCGGGCTCAAGCCTCTTGAGGAGGGAAGTCCGCTTACTGCCGCGGTGGCGTCGCAGATCAGTGACGGCGCCGGGGCTATGCTGATCGCGTCCGAACGTGCGGTGTCGGAGCACGGTTTGACGCCGCGGGCGCGGGTGCATCACATCAGCGTGTACGGGGCGGATCCGGTGTGGATGCTGACCGCGCCTATTCCGGCCACTCAGCGGGCGTTGGAGAAGACCGGGCTGTCCGTGGACGACATTGACTTGTTCGAGTGCAATGAAGCGTTCGCGCCGGTGGTTCTCGCTTGGATGCAGGAGATCGGCGTGCCGCACGAGAAGGTCAATGTCAATGGGGGCGGGATCGCGCTGGGGCACCCAATCGGGGCGACGGGTGCTCGGTTGATGACCACTTTGCTGCACGAATTGGAGCGGAGCGGGGGGCGGTATGGGTTGCAGGTCATGTGCGAGGGCGGCGGGCAGGCGAACGTGACTGTGCTCGAGCGGCTTTAACCTGCGGTTCCGGGGCGGGGTGGCTGCGGTTTGGCGGGGCTCGTGAAGTACGCGAGGGGAACCCTGAGGAAATCGGAGTCCCGCAGGGTTCCCTCACGTGCTTGGACTCAGTCCAGCAGGGCGCTGGTGGCTTTCAGCCGCTCCTGTGCGGCGTCCACGATCCGGGTCACCAGTTCCGCGCAGCTCGGCAGATCCTCGATCACCCCGACCACCTGCCCGGACGCCAGCATCCCGGCCTTGGTGTCGCCTTCCACCAGGCCTGCTTTGAGCAGCATGGGGGTGTTCGCGGCCAGCATCGTCTGCGTCCACGAGCGGTCGCTGCCGCGTTTCATGCGGAGGCCGTCGGCGACCAAGGACGGCCAGGATTGGCCGCTCAGGCGCTTGAAATCCTTCGTTCGGCGCAGAGTCCGCGCCATGCGTTGCACGAAGCCTTCCTTCGTGAGGCCCTCGATGAACGGGGTGCGCAACAGCCGATGCGGCATGCCGTCGGCCTTGGTGGTGACGACGGTGCCGTCCAGGCCGAAGCCCAGGTAGGTGCGTTTGATTTCATCCGGCACCGCGCTGTCGCTGGTGAGCAGGAAACGCGTGCCCATCCCGATGCCGGCGGCGCCGTACGCAAGTGCGGCGGCTAGGCCGCGGCCGTCGAAGAATCCTCCAGCGGCGACCACTGGGATGTCAACTGCGTCCAGTACGGACGGCAGCAGCAGGGTGGTGGCGGTCGGACCGGTGTGGCCGCCGCCCTCGCCGCCTTGCATCATCACCAGGTCCGCGCCCCATGAGGCGACTTTTTCGGCATGTCGCGCGGCGCCGACGGAGGGCATGACGACCAGGCCGTGGTCCTTCAGGCGGGCGATCAGGTCCTTTTTGGGCGCCAGGGCGAAAGATGCCACCTTGACGCCGTGCTGTATCAGCAGTTCGACGCGTTCGGCGGCGTCGCCCGCGTCGGCGCGGAGGTTCACGCCGAAGGGCTTGTCCGTGCGCTGCTTGACTTCTTTGATGGCGTGGTCGAGTTCGTCGTAGGTCATCGTCGCGGAGGCGAGGATGCCCAGAGCTCCGGCATTGGCGGTCGCGGAGACCAGGCGCGGGCCGGCGACCCAGCCCATGCCGGTTTGCACGATCGGGTGGGTCACGCCGGTGAGCTCGGTGAGCGGGGTGCGGAGAGGCACGGGTCTCCTCGAGAGGTCAGTCGTTCATCGGGCGGCCGGTGGCGACGAAGGCGTCGCGGTGTTCGTCGGCGGCTCCGATGAGGTTGAGTTCGAAGGTGTAGCCCTGTTCGTAACGGTAGCTGCGGTTGACGTCGATCGGGTCGATGCCGTTGAGCGCGGCTTTGGCGGCCCGGATGACGCGCGGATCCTTCGCCGCTACCTCGGCGGCCAGCGCGAGTGCGGCGTCGTGCAGGTCGGCGGCGGGCACGGTTTCCAGTACCGAGCCGTGCTGGACCAGGTCTTTCGCCGCGATGGTGCGGCTGGTGAAGTACAGCGTGCGCATCAGGTGCTGGGGGACCAGGCGGGCGAGGTGCGTCGCCGCGCCCAAAGCGCCGCGGTCTACCTCGGGGACGCCGAAGTACGCGTCGTCGGCGGCGATGATCGTGTCGCAGTTGCCGACGAGGCCGACACCGCCGCCGAGGCAGAAGCCGTTCACCGCGGCGATCACCGGGACGGCGCATTCGTAGATCGCCTTGAATGCCAGGTAGCAGCCGCGGTTCGCGCCGACGAGGGCGTCGAAACCGGTGGTGCGCTGCATTTCCTTGATGTCGACGCCCGCGTTGAAGCCGCGTCCCTCGGCCCTGAGCAGGACGACGTGCACCGCCGGGTCCTCGCCCGCCTGCCGGACCGTTTCGGCGAGGCGGAACCATCCGGCGACCGGCAGGGCGTTCACCGGCGGGTAGTCCATGGTGACCACGAAGGTGCCGTTGTCGTGGAGCTGCGTGGAAATCGTCACGTGCGTTCCTAACCTAGCGATTGCTTGGTAGCCTAACACTTGCTTGGTTTACGGGGAACCGCCTCGCCGGCCGGTCGACGAAACGGAGATGATGTGAGCGGGATTTTGGAGGGCCGGGTCGCGATCGTGACCGGGGCAGGCCGCGGGCTCGGCCGCGAGCACGCGCTGGAGCTGGCCCGGCAGGGCGCACGCGTCGTGGTCAACGACCTCGGCACGTCGGGCGCGGGCGAAGGCGCGTCCGACGGTCCGGCGGGCGAAGTGGTCGAGGCGATCCGCGCGCTGGGCGGCGAAGCGGTGGCCAACGGTGCCGATGTCGCCGACTTCGCGGCGACGGAAGCGTTGGTCCAGCAGGCGGTCGACGCGTTCGGCGGGCTGGACATCGTGGTCAACAACGCGGGCTTCGTGCGCGACCGGATGATCGTGACCACCAGCGAGCAGGAGTGGGACGCGGTCGTCGCGGTGCACCTCAAGGGGCATTTCGCGCTGATGCACCACGCCGCGGGTTACTGGCGCGCGGAGGCGAAGGCGGGGCGTACGCGGGCGGCGCGGATCGTCAACACCACCTCCGGTGCGGGTCTCCAGGGCAGCGTCGGCCAGGGCAGCTACAGCGCCGCCAAAGCCGGGATCGCCGCGTTGACGCTGGTCGGAGCGGCGGAGCTCGGCCGGTACGGCATCACGGTGAACGCTCTCGCCCCGGCCGCGCGCACCCGGATGACCGAAGGCCCGTTCGCGGCGCAGATGGCCGCGCCGGAGGACGGGTTCGACGCGATGCACCCGGGCAACGTGTCGCCGATCGTCGCGTGGCTCGCCAGCGAGGAGGCGGCGGACGTCACCGGCCGCGTGATCGAGGTCGAGGGCGGCCGGATCTGCGTGGAGAACGGCTGGAGTCACGGTCCGTCCCGCGAACTGGACCGGCGCTGGACCGCGGGCGAAGTCGGCCCGGCCGTGCGCGAGCTGCTGAAGGAAGCGCCCGCGCCCGAACCGGTTTACGGAGCGCAGTGAACAGCCCCGCGGACTGGAAGGGTCGCGTCCTCGGCGAACGCACCGTCGCCTACACCGACCGCGACCCGATCCTCTACGCCCTCGCCATCGGTGCCCGGCCGGACGAACTCGACTTGGTCTTCGAGGACCGGCTTCGGGTGCTGCCGCCGTTCGCGCTGACGCTGGCCCAATGGGCCCCGGACGTCCTCGGCTCGGCCGGCGCGTTCGAGGTCGGCAACGCGGTGCACGGTTCGCAGCGGTTGCGGGTTTTGCGGCCATTGCCGCCCGCGGGCGAGATTTCCATGCGGGCCCGGGTTCCGGAGGTATGGGACAAGGGCAGCGCGGCGGTGTATGACGTGGCCGTCGAATCGGACTACTTCGTCGCGACGTGGTCGTTGTTCTGTCCCGGCATCGGCGGTTTCGGCGGCGAGCGCGGCCCCGGCCGGCCGCCCGCTTTGGACAGTCCGGATTGGACCGTCCCGTTGTCCACTGCGGACAATCAAGCCCTGCTGTACCGGTTGCTCGGGGACCGGCACCACATCCACGTCGACCCCGCGGCAGCGGCCGGAATCGGCCAGCCGCGCCCGATCCTGCACGGTTTGGCCACCCTCGGCGCGGGCGCTTTGGTCGCGGCCCGGCAGGTCGGCGCGCATCCGGCGGACCTGACGTCGCTGGAAGGCCGGTTCGCCGCACCAGTGTTCCCCGGCGAGGAACTGCGAGTCGAAGGCTGGTCCGACGGCGGCCTGCGGATCACGTCGGAACGCGGCCCGGTGGTCGACGGCGGGCGAGTCCACTTCGGATAGAGGAATGCGCATGAAGGTCTTGGTCATCGGCGGCACCGGCATGATCGGCGCGAACACCGCCGTGCACCTGAGCGACTCCGGGCACGCCGTCACGGTCGCCGGGCGACACGAACCCGACGCCGATTCATTGGCGGCGGGCCTGCCGGTGCTGCTCGGCGACTACGCCCACGACGGTTTCGACGAGGCCGCGCTCGCCCCGTTCGACGCCGTCGTTTTCGCGGCCGGGCAGGACATCCGGCACGTCACCGGCTGGGGCGACGAGGAATTCTGGCGGACGTACCAAATCGACGGCGTCACCGCGATCGCGGCGCGCGCGAAACGGGCCGGCGTCGGACGTTTCGTCCAGATCGGCAGTTACTACCACCAGGTCCGGCCGGATCTCGCGGAAACGAATCCGTACGTCGACGCGCGCCGCCTCGCCGACGAAGGAGCGCGCGCCCTCGCCGGGGACGGGTTCACGGTGTGCACGCTGAACCCGCCGTCGATCGTCGGCATGGCACCCGGCCGGTCGACGCGGCAGTTCGCGAAAATGCTGGCCTGGGCCGACGGGGAGCTAATCGGAAAGGTGCCGGACTTCGCACCGGTCGGCGGGACGAACTACCTGTCCGTGCGGAGCCTGGCCGAAGCGGTCGAGGGCGCGCTGCTGCGCGGGGAATCCGGTGCGGCGTACCTGGTGGGCGACGAAAACCTTAGCTTCCGGGACTACTTCCAGCTGATCTTCGACGTCTCCGGTTCGGGCCGGGTCTTGGCAGAACGCGACGAGGAGCACCCGTTCCTGCCCGACCGGGTCCTGGTCCCCGGCCGCGGCGCGACGATTTCCTACGAACCGGACGCCCGCGAGACGGAGCTGCTCGGCTACCGCCGCCGGGACGTCCGGCCGATGCTGGAGAAGATGGCCGCGGCGGTGCGGTGAGCTCGTGAGCGGCAATGCCGGTGCTGACCGGCAGTGCCGCTCACGACGTCTCGGTGTCGTCGAGCCCCACGATGTCGCTGGCCGCAAACGTTTTCCGCGGGTCGCGCCCGGCGAAATACGGTGTGACTGTCCGCTCGAGCTCCGCCGGGTCGAACGCTCCTCGAGCGGACACGAACCGGTGCTCGACGGTCGGCGGGGCGAGCAGCGCGACCATGTCCCCGTACACGACGAACACCTGCCCGTTCACCGCCTCCGCCGCCGGGGACCCGAGGTACGCGACGAACGCCGCGACCCGCTCCGGCGCGAGGATGTCCAGCCCGCCCGCACTGCGTCCGGCGGCGAAGATCCCGTCGGTCATCGCCGTCCGGGCACGGGGGCAGATCGCGTTCGCGCGCACGCCGTAGCGGCTCAGTCCTCGCGCGCACGACAACGTCAGCGCCGCGATCCCCGCCTTCGCCGCCGCGTAGTTCGGCTGCCCCGCGCCGCCGAGGAGGAATGCCTCCGACGACGTGTTGATCAGCCGTCCGTAAGCGGGCTCGCCAGCGGTTTTGCTGACCTGCCGCCAATGGCGCGCCGCCGCGCGGGACAGGGCCGCGTGGCCTTTGAGGTGGACGCGGATGACGTCGTCCCAGTCCTGCTCGCCGAGGTTGAACAGCATCGCGTCGCGGGTGATGCCGGCGTTGTTGACGACGATGTCGAGAGACCCGAAGCCCTCGGTCGCCGCGGCGACGAGCTCTTCGGCGTAGTGCCAGTCGCCGATGTCGCCCGGGACGGCCAGCGCCTGGCCGCCGCCTGCCTCGATCTCGGCGACAACCTTGTCCCGGGCCTCGCTCACATCGTTGACGACGACGTTCGCCCCCGCCGCGGCGAGCGCGAGCGCTTCGGCCCGTCCGAGCCCGGCTCCGGCCCCGGTGACGATGGCGGTGCGGCCGGAAAGGGCGGTGCTGGGGTGGGACACGGGGCCTCCAATGCGGGAAGGGATGCCGCCATGGTGCCGATGGCGGGGCCCCGGCGGGCGGCTGCTCCCGGTGAGTGGCATCGGCGGCTCGCGGCGGGGGAGCGACGGCGCAGGCTGGGTGGGGCGGGGCGGGCCGGCTTTGCGGACGGAGCGGTGTGTGCGGTGCTTGTTGCGCAGTGGGCTGATCGGGCCGGGCCAGTTCGGGAGCGGGCATCGCAGGCTGGCCGGAGCTTGTCCGCCGGCGCGCGGAGTGGTGCGACCGGGTTGCGTGGTGGTTATTCGGCGAGCTTGCGGCGCGAGGTTGCCAGGCCTTGCTCGCTCGCCAGCGGGGCGGCGGCTCGTTCGGCAGCGGGCAGCCGAGGCTGGCCGAGCCGAGCCCGCCGCGGCGCCGGGCCACTCCCGCTCACCAGTACCTGTGCTTGTCCCGCCCACCGGGCCGGAGCTAACCTCCAACCAAACGCTTGCTCGATTACCGGGGCCGGTCCAGCCTGTCCCGCGACAAGGAGATCCGGGCTTGAACGACACCACGCCAGTACTCGTCGACGCGGTTCGCACGCCGTTCGGCAAGCGCGACGGCTGGGTTTCCGACCTGCATGCCGTCCAGTTGCTCAGCCGGGTCCAGCGCGGCGTCCTCGATCGCGCCGGACTCGAGCCGGGCGAGGTCGACCAGGTGATCGGCGGTTGCGTCACGCCGCTGGGCGAGCAGTACGGCCACGTCGTCCGCACCGCCTGGCTTTACGGCGGGCTCCCGGCGGCGACCGGAGCCACCACGATCGACGCGCAGTGCAGCACTTCGATGCAGGCGTCCTTCCTGCTCACCGGCCAGATCGCGAACGGAACGGTCGACGCGGGCGTCGCGTGCGGCGTCGAGTTGATGTCGCGCGTGCCGCTCACCCCGAAGCAAGGGACCGGTGCGGGCACGCCGAGACCGGCCGATTGGTCTCTCGAAACCCCGGACCAGTACACCGCCGCGGACCGCATCGCCCGGAAGCGCGGGCTGAGCCGGGCGGATCTCGACGCGTTCGGCCTCCGTTCCCAGCACAACGCGCGGAAGGCTTGGGACGCTGGGCTTTTCGACCGGCAAGTCCTCCCGCTGGAAATGCCGGACGGCCGGCGGATCACTCGCGACCAGGGCCTCCGCGAGACCTCGACGGAAGCGCTCGCCGGTCTCCGCACCACCGTGCCCGACGGCCTGCACACCGCGGGCACCTCGTCCCAGGTCTCCGACGGCGCGAGTGCCGCGCTGTTCCTGTCCCGCGGCCGCGCCGGCGAACTGGGCCTCCGGCCGAGGGCGCGGCTTCTCGCGCAGTGCGTCATCGGCGGCGACCTCGAATACCTCCTCGACGGGCCGGTCGCCGCGGCGCGGAAACTGCTCGACCGCACCGGGCTCGCCATCGGCGACATCGATCTGTTCGAGGTCAACGAAGCGTTCGCGGCCGTTCCGCTGTCGTTCGCGCAAGTGCACGGCGTCCCGGAGGACAAGCTCAACGTCCTCGGCGGCGCAATCGCGCTCGGCCATCCGGCGGGCGCGACCGGCATCCGCTTGCTCGCGACGGCCGTCGAGGAACTCGAACGCCGCGACGCCAGCCTCGCGATGATCGCGATCTGCGCCGCGGCCGCCACCAGCTGCGTGCTCGTCGAACGGATCTGACCCATGCCCATCGCCCTGTCCGAGGAACACCGCGACCTGGCCGCCTCCGCCGCCGGGTGGGCCGCGCGGTACGCGCCGATCGCCGAGACCCGCGCCGAACCCGGGCGGCCGGACCTCTGGAAAGCCCTGACCGGTCAAGGCTGGCACTCCCTGCACCTGCCGGAATCCGTTGGCGGCCAAGGCGCTGGGCTGCTCGAACTCGCCGTGGTGGCGGAGCAGTTCGGCCGCCATCTGGTGCCGGGACCGTTCCTGCCGACCGTCATGGCCAGTGCCGTTCTCGCCGCCGCCGAACCGACGGAGGCGTTGTCCGCGTTCGCCGCTGGTGCGACCGGAGCTGTCGTACTAGACGGTCTCTCCGCGACCCGCACTGCGGACGGCTGGCATGTCAACGGCACGAGTTGCCCGACGCTCGGGCTCGCGGACGCGGAGATCGCGGTCGTCCGCGCACAAGAGATCTGGTTCGTGCTCCGACCAGAGCCCGGGCAGCTGATCCCCGTCGAGGCCGTTGATCTGACCAGATCCGCGGCGCGGCTCACACTGGAGAACTTCCTGGTATCTCAGGACAACCTCGTAGAACTTCACCCGGAACGCGCCGAGCTGGCTCTCGCGGTCCCCACGGCCGCGGAGGCGGCGGGGTTGTGCGGCTGGGCTCTGGACTGCGCCGTCGACCACGTCCGCACCCGCGTCCAGTTCGGCCGTCCGATCGGTTCGTTCCAAGCCGTCCAGCATCAAGCGGCGGGCATCCTTCTGCACCGCGAGATCGCGACGGCCGCCGCTTGGGACGCGGCGCGCGCCGAGCAGCATTCCGTTGCACAGCAAGCGCTTTCCGCTGCGCAGGCCAGGCACGCCGCGCTTCCCGCCGCGGTGGACGCATCCCTCGGCTGCGTACGCCTCCTCGGCGCGATCGGCTTCACCTGGGAACACGACGCGCACCTCTACTGGCGTCGCGCCGTCGCGCTGTCCGGTTCCCTCGGCCGATCAGCCGCCCGCACCCTCGGCGAGCGCGCCCGGACCACGACCCGCGACCTGACCATCGCCAGCCCCCGAGACTGCCTCGAACTGCGCCGCCAGATCGCCGCCGTCCTCGACCAGACCGAGCCGTCCACCCGCGCGCTCGCCGACGCAGGTCTCGCCGCCCCGCACTACCCGAAGCCCTACGGCCTGGCCGCGGGGCCGCTCGAACAGGCCGTCATCGCGGAGGAGTTCGAGCGCCGCGGAATTCCGCAGCCCACCACGGTGATCGGCGAATGGGTCCTGCCGACTCTGCTCGTCCACGGTTCCCCGGAACAGCGCGAGCGGTTCGTGCTGCCGACGCTGCGCGGGGAAATCCGCTGGTGTCAGCTGTTCAGCGAGCCCGGCGCGGGTTCCGACCTCGCCTCGCTCACCACTCGCGCGGCCAAAGCGGAAGGCGGCTGGCGGATCTCCGGGCAGAAGGTCTGGACCTCGCTGGCCCACGAGGCGCACTGGGGCGTCTGCCTCGCCCGCACCGACCCGGAAGCGCCGCAGCACCGCGGAATCTCGTACTTTCTCGTCGATCTGGCCACGGAGGGCGTCACCGTCCGGCCGATCAAACAGGCCACTGGACGCTCGGAGTTCAACGAGGTCTTCCTGGACGACGTGTTCGTCCCGGACCGCGATCTGGTCGGCGAACCGAACAGCGGCTGGAAGCTCGCGACGACCACGCTCGCCAACGAGCGGCACAACATGGGCGCGACTCTCGCGCATGGTTCGTCCGACCGGATCCGCCAGCTGCTCCGCGACCATCCCGACGATCCCGACGCACTGGCCGCGCTCGGCCGGTGCGCGTCGCGGGAACTCACGCTCGCCGCGCTCGGCCTCCGCAGCGTCCTGGCCCGGCTCGCCGGACTCGACCTGGGCGCCGAGGTCAGCGTCCAGAAGGTGTTCAGCGCGCTCGCCCAGCAGGAGGGCTCGCGCGAGGTGATCGCCCTGCTCGGCCCCGGCTCCGCGAGCGCGGAGGACGGGCACGTCGTCGACCACCTCGGCCTTCCCGCCGTGCTGTTCGGCGGCGGCACCGTGGAAATCCAGCTCAACGTCATCGCCCACCGCGTCCTCGGCTTGCCCCGCTGACCCGATCCTGAGGAGAAACCGCATGCATCCGGAGCTGTCGGAGCGTTCGCGAAGGCTCCGCGCGCAGCTGCGCGAGTACTTCGCCCGCATCATCGACGAGGACGACCGCCGCGCGCTGGCCGAACAGACCGAGGGCGGCCCGGTGTTCGACCGGGTGCTGCGCCGGATGGGCGCGGACGGCTGGCTCGGCCTCGGCTGGCCGGAGGAGTACGGCGGCCGCGGCGAGGACCCGGAAGCGCTTTTCGTGTTCTACGACGAGGTATTGCGCGCGGGAGCCCCGCTGTCGCTGGTCACCCTGAACACGGTCGCGCCCGCGTTGATGCACCACGGCACCGAGGAACAGAAGAAGTTCTTCCTGCCCCCGATCCTGCGCGGCGAGCTGATGTTCGCCATCGGCTACACCGAGCCCGGCGCGGGCACCGACCTCGCGTCGCTGCAGACGCGGGCGAAGATCGACGGCGACTCGCTCGTCGTCAACGGCAACAAGATCTTCACCAGTGCCGGCGTCTTCGCCGACTGGATCTGGCTGGCGGTCCGGACCGATCCGGACGCGCCGCCGCACCGGGGCATCTCCGTCGTGCTCGTGCCGACTGACACGCCAGGTTTTTCCGCCACCGAAATCCACACGGTGGGCGGGATCAGCACCTCGGCGACGTACTATGAGGACGTCCGAATTCCACTGTCCAATGTGGTCGGCGAGCTGAACGACGGCTGGCGGCTCATCACCAGCCAGCTCAACCACGAACGCGTCGCCCTCGCCGCACGCGGCGGCATCGCGAACCAGATGTACGACGCGGTCCTCAAGTGGGCGCAGGAGGAGCCGTTCGGCCCGGGCACGGTGTACGACCTGCCGTGGGTCCGGCACACGCTGGCCGAGGTGTACGCGCTGCTCAGCGCCACGGACCTGATCAACCTGCGGCTGGTCGCGGATGTCGCGGCAGGCACCCTCGGCGGCGGGGATTCCGCTGCCGCCAAGGTGTTCGGCACCGAAGCGGTGGTGACCGCGTACAGCAGGCTTCAGGAAGTGCTCGGCGCTCGCGGCCTGCTGCGGCCCGATTCGCCCGGAGCGGCGGTGAACGGACGGGTCGAGACGCTCGCCCGCCGTGCGCAGAACAACACCTTCGGCGGCGGCACCAACGAGGTGCTGCGCGAGATCGTCGCCGCGAAAACCCTCGGCATGACGCTGTCCGCGCGCCGCCGTCCGGAAAAGGCCAGGAGCTGACATGGATTTCGACCTCAACGACGACCTTGGCGCGGTCCGCGAGCTGGCCGCGAAGATCTTCGCCGACCGCGCGACCGTCGAGCGGGTGGCGGCCGTCGAGAAGCAGGGCGGTTTCGACGCCGGCCTCTGGCGAGTGCTCGCGGAAGCGGACCTTCTCGGGATCTGCCTGTCCGAACGGGACGGCGGGGCCGGGCTGGGGATGACCGGGCTGGCGGTGCTGCTGGAGGAAGTGGGACGGCACGTCGCGCCGGTTCCATTGTGGAACGTCGTCGCGGGCGGATTGCTGCCGGTCGCGCAGTTCGGTTCCGAGGATCAGCGGAACCGGGTCCTGCCGCGCGTGCTGGACGGTTCGGCGCTGCTGGTCGGCGCGTTCGACGACACGGTTTCGGTGACCGCCACCCGGCGCGGCGACGAGCTCGAACTCGCCGGCGAGGTCGGGTCAGTGCCCGCTGGCGCGCAAGCCGATCTGGTGCTGGTGCCGGTCAAGGAAGCCGACGAAGTCCACTTGGTACTGGTACCGACGGTCAACCTCGCCGTGACGCCCGTCGAAGTCACCAGCCGCGAAAGCCACGCATCCATCAGCTTCACGGGGGCAGTAGCCGCCCCGCAGGACATCCTGGCTTCCGGCGACAAAGCTCTGCGATGGACACTGCGGAGGCTCCGGGTCGCACTGGCCGCGATCAGCGTCGGCGTGTGTGCCGAGGCATTGGCGACCACCGCGAAGTACACCTCGGAACGAGTCCAATTCGGACGTCCGTTGTCGACGAATCAAGCTGTCGCGGTACGGGCCGCGGACGCCTACCTCGACACCGAGGCAATCCGCGTCTGCACCCAGCGCGCCGCCTGGCTGCTGGACGAGGGCCGCGAGGACGAAGCGGAGATCGCCGCGGTGGTCGCCAAATGGTGGGCCTCGCGCGGAGGACTGCGGGTCGTGCACGCGACCCAGCACCTGCACGGCGGCATCGGCGCGGACGTCGACTACCCGATCCACCGCTACTTCCTCTGGGGCCGCCAGGTCGCCTTCACCCTCGGCGCCGCCGACGCACTCGCCGCCGAACTCGGGGACCGGTTGCCGTCCGCACCCCCGATCGGTGCCCCGGCTTAGGAGGATTCCGTGCCCATCGACGTCGACAAAGCGCTCAACGCCCCGCCGCGCACCCAGCAGCTCGCCTGGACCACCCGGGACGTGCTGCTGTACCACCTTTCCCTCGGCTCCGGCACCGACCTGCGGTACGGCTACGAACGGGACCTGGAAGTCCTTCCGACCTTCGCGCTCGTTGCCGGACAAGGAATTTCCGCCGGAGACCGCCCCGCGGAAGGGTTGACGCTGCCCGGTGTGGACGTCGACCTGACCCGGCTGCTGCACGCCGGACAGGTCGTCACACTCCACCGCGACCGGCTGCCGACGTCCGGCTCGGCGGAACGAACCACGCGGATCGCGGAGATCCAGGACAAGGGCAAAGCCGCGGTTATCGTGCTGGCCCACGAGGTCGCGGACGCCGATGGTCCGCTGTGGACGTCGAAGATGTCGATCTGGGCCCGCGGCGAGGGCGGTTTCGGCGGAGACCCAGGCACCGCAGCCGGACCGAAGCTGCCGGACGGCGATCCGACGCACGTGCTCGACGTCGCCACCACGCCGGACCAGGCGCTGCTGTACCGGTTGAACGGCGACCGCAACCCGCTCCACGCAGATCCGGAGGTCGCGGCCAAGGCAGGCTTCGAAGCACCGATCCTGCACGGGCTGGCGTCCTACGGCTTGGTCGCCAAAGCCGTCGTGGACCACTTCCTCGACGGCCGCCCCGCACGCCTCCGTGAACTGGGAGCGCGCTTCGCGGGTCCGGTAATCCCCGGCCAGACATTGAGGATTTCCGTGTGGCAGCAGGAAAGTGACTTGAGGCTGAAAGCGACCTGCGGCGACGCGGCGGTCCTCGCCGACGCCTGGGCCCGCACGACTCCAGGAGATGCATGATGGGCACCCCGGTCATTGTGGACGCGGTCCGCACCCCGTTCGGCAAGCGGCGCGGCGCGTTGTCCGGCATCCACGCGGTCGAACTGCTCGGTCACGTGCAGCGCGGGATCCTCGACCGCACCGGCCTCGATCCGGCGCTGGTCACCGACGTCGTCGCGGGATGCGTCACGCAGGCGGGCGAGCAGTCGAACAACGTCGGCCGGTTCGCCTGGCTGCACGCGGGGCTCCCGGAGGAGACCGCGACCACCACCATCGACGCGCAATGCGGGTCCGCGCAGCAGGCGGTGCACCTGATCGCCGCGCAGATCGCGGCCGGGCTGGTGGACGCCGGAATGGCGTGCGGGGTCGAGTCGATGAGCCGGGTGCCGCTGCTGAGCAACCTCGGCGACGCGGGCCGCCCGCGTCCGGAGTCGTGGAAGACCGACCTCCCCGCGCAGTACGAGGCGGCCGACCGGATCGCCGCACGGCGCGGGCTCGCCCGCGCGGACCTGGACGCGTTCGGGCTCCGCTCGCAGCAACGCGCGCGCCGTGCCTGGGACGAGGGCCGGTTCGGCCGTTCGATCCTGCCGGTCCCGCTCGACGGCGGCCAGTTCGACCGCGACCAAGGACTGCGCGACACCAGCACCGAAGCCCTCGCCGGACTCGCCCCGATCAAGGAAGACGGCCTGCACACCGCGGGCACCGCGTCGCAGATTTCCGACGGCGCGTCGGCCGCGCTGCTGGTCGACGCCGACCAGACCTTCGGGCTGCGGCCGCGGGCGAGGCTGGTCGCGCAGACCATCGTCGGCGCCGAGCCGAAGTACCTGCTGGACGGCCCGATCCGCGCGGCCGAACGCGTGCTTGGCCGAGCAGGGATGACCATCGCGGACATCGATTTGTTCGAGGTCAACGAGGCGTTCGCGGCGGTGCCGCTGTCATTCGCCCGCACCCTCGGGGTCGGCGAGGACCGGCTCAACGTCAACGGCGGCGCGATCGCGATCGGGCATCCGGTCGGCGCGACCGGAATCCGGCTGCTCGCGGAGATCGTCGACGAACTGGAGCGCCGCGACCAGACGCTCGGCCTGGTGGCGATCTGCGCCGGCGGGGCGCAGGCCACGGCGGCGATCGTCGAGCGGCTCTGAGATGTATCCGCTGAGCGGGTTCGACGGCAAAGTCGCGGTGGTGACCGGGGCGGGCCGGATGCGGTCGATCGGCCGGGCGATCGCGGTCGAGCTGGCGAAGGCCGGCTGCGCGGTCGCGCTGACCGGCAGCGGCCGCCCGCGCGAGAAATTCCCGCCGGAAGAGCAGGCCGCGGGCTGGCGGGACATCGAGTCCGTCGCGGACGAGATTCGCGAGTTCGGCGGCCAGGCCTTGCCGGTGGTGAGCGACGTCGCTGACCCGGTGCAGGTCGACCGCCTGCTGGCGACCGTTTTCGACGCGTTCGGCCGCGTGGATATCGTCGTCAACAACGCCGCGGCCGCGCGCGGGCCCGATCGCCTGCCGGTGCTGGACCTCGACGTTAAAACCTGGGACCGGGTCCTCGCGGTCAACCTGCGCGGGCCGTTCCTGATGACGCGCGCGTTCGGGCGAAGGATGGTCGAGCAGGGCGACGGCGGGGTTTTCGTGAACATCTCCTCGATCGGCGGGAAGCTGTCCGGAGCGGGCTCGGCGGCCTATTCCGCGTCGAAAGCCGCGCTGCAGTCGTTGACCTCCTCGACGGCGAAAGAGCTGGGAGAACACGGAATCCGGGTGAACGCGCTGTGCCCCGGGGTGGTCGGCACGAGCAGGCTGGACGACGTGGATCCGGCTTCCTGGGCCGAGTACGTTCGCGCGCAAGTGCCGTTGCGGCGGGTTGGCGAGCCGGCCGACATCGCGGCGGCCGCGGTGTTCCTGGCCAGCGCCGAGGCGGGCTGGGTGACCGGGCAGTGCTGGAACGTCGACGGCGGGCAGCTGACGATCCGATGATCACAACGGGAGGCGACCGATGACCGATCGGGACGACATCATCGCGCGGCTGACCGCGCCGGGCGCGAGGTTCGAGATCCGGCCGGAGCCGGTCGCGGGCCGTCCGGCGAGGGTGTTCGCGCGGCGGCATCGGCGCCTGACCGAATTGCTGGAGGCCTCGCGCGAGTTCGGCGACCGCGAGTATCTGGTCACTGTGCACAGCCGGCTCACCTTTGCCCGGCACTACGACCAGGTTTCGGCGCTCGCCTCGGTGCTGCGGACCGAATACGGGGTCGGCCGAGGGGACCGGGTCGCGTTGTGCGCGGCGAACTGTCCGGAGTGGATAGTCGGATTCTGGGCCGCGGTGTCGCTCGGCGCGATCGCGGTCGGGATGAACTCGATGTGGGCCGCGCCGGAGGTCGCGCATGGCCTCGACCTGACCACGCCGAAAGTCGTGCTGACCGACGCGTCCCGGACACCGCTGGTCGCGGACCAGTATCCGGTGCTGGAATTAGGCAGCCCGCAGTACCGGGAACTCCTTGGCCGGCACGAAGGCACCGCGCTGAAACCTGAGCCGGTCGACGAGGACGACCCCGCCGTCATCCTCTTCACCAGCGGCACTTCCGGCCATCCGAAGGGCGCGACGCACTCGCACCGCAACGTGCTCGCCGCGGTCTGGTTCCACCTGTTCAACGACGCGTTGGCGGCGGAATTCGGCCGTCCGGCACGGGACCGCCGATTCCTGCTGGCCACCCCGTTGTTCCACATCGCCGCCCTGCACAACCTCGCCGTCGTGCGGCTCGCGGTGGGCGACACCGCCGTGCTGTACCAGGGGAAATTCGACATCCACCGGGTGCTGGACCTCGTGCAGGCCGAACGGATCACCAACTGGGGCGCGGTCCCGACGATGCTGTCCCGCCTGGTCGAAGCCGATCTCTCCGGCTACGACCTCAGCACGCTCAAGACCGTCTCGGTCAGCAGCGCGCCGTCGACCGCCGAACTGAAAGACCAGCTGCGGGACGCGCTGCCCGGTGCGGCCGCTTCGCTGAGCACGAACTACGGTCTGACCGAATCGTCCACCGCGGCCACCCTCGCGACCCCCGCCGAACTCCTCGCCGACCCGGACACCGCGGGACGGCCGGTGCCGAACATGGAAGTGCAGATCCGCGACACCGAAGGCCGTCCGGTCCCGGACGGCACCGACGGGGAGATCCACCTCCGCGGCCCGCAGGTGATGCTCGGCTACTTCAACGACCCGGCCGCGACCGCCGCCGCGTTCACCGACGACGGCTGGTTCCGGACCGGCGACCTCGGCCAGCTGCGCGACGGCGCGCTGTTCGTGCTGAGCAGGCGCAGCGACCTGATCCTGCGCGGGGCGGAGAACATCTACCCGGCGGAGGTGGAGGAACAGCTCGCCGGACATCCCGGGGTCGCCGAATGCATTGTCGCGGGTCTGCCGGATCCGGATTACGGGCAGATCGTCGCGGCGAAGATAGTGGTTCGTGCGGAGTCTGAAGTGGACGCTGATGAGCTGCGCGAGTATCTCGGCGAAAGGTTGGCCCGGTACAAGGTTCCGACGGCCTGGTTCTTGACCCGGGACCCGTTGCCGCGCAACGCGACCGGGAAGGTGGTCCGGCGGCTGGTGCGGTGGGAGTAAGGGCTCGTGAGTGGCGGCGCCGGTGCTGACCGGCATAGACACGCACGAGCCGCCCGCCCACCGGGACTGTCGCTTGCCCGCTTTCCCGCACGCTCCTAACGTCCTGCCAAACGCTTGCTCAAGGAGGGGTGATGACCGGTCTCCGGACGGACTTCGCCGAGTTCACCGGCCAGCAGGCCGAGCCGCCGCGGGTGGCCCGGTACGCGGTGAACGAGGCGATGATCCGCAACTGGGTCGAGGCGCTCGACGACCGCAATCCGGTGTATGTCGACGACGCCGCGGCGAAGGCGACCGGCCGCCCCGGCGTCGTCGCTCCGCCCGCGATGTGCTCGACCTGGGTGATGGCCGGGTACCGGCGCTACCGCGAGATCCAGCAGCTGCGCCGCGAGGGCGCGGTGGAGGATTTCGCGTACTCGCGGCTGATGAACGTGCTCGACGCCGCCGGCTACACCTCGGTGGTGGCCACCGACGTCGAACAGGAGTACGTCCGCGAGATCACCCCGGGCACGCACGTGACCTGCCATTTCACCATCGAGGCCGTGTCGGGGTGCAAGCGCACCGCGCTCGGCTACGGGCATTTCGTGACGCTGCGCAAGCATTACGTGGACGAGGCCGGCGAACTGCTGGTCGACGAACGTTTCCGGATCCTGCGGTTCCGCCCGGCCGAACGGAGCGAGTGATGGGCGAGCACACCGCGGTCCCGCGGCTCACGATCACCCAGGACAACCAGTTCTTCTTCGCCGCCGCTCGCGAAGGACGCCTGGAAATCCAGCGCTGCACCGGCTGTCAGACGCTCCGGCATCCGCCCGGCCCGGCGTGTCCGGTGTGCCGGAGCTTCGCGTGGGACACGGTCGTCGCCAGCGGACGCGCGGTATTGCACAGCTGGACGGTGCTGTATCACCCGAAGGATCCCGCGTTCGACTACCCGCTCGCGGTCGGCCTGGCCGATCTGGAGGAGGGCGTCCGGCTGGTCGCGGACATCGCCGGGATCGACCACGACCGGCTCGAGATCGGTCTGCCGCTGCGGGTCGGCTTCAGCGAGCACGCGCACGGCGAAATCCTCCCGCAGCTGCGGCCGCGCGACCCGAAGGAGCACACCCGATGACCCTGGCTCTCGGGGACCGCCTGCCGGAGCTGGCGATCCCGTTCGACCGGACCACGATCGTCGCCACCGCGATCGCGTCGCAGGATTTCGAGGACGTGCACCACGACCCCGGCAAGGCGGCCGAACGGGGAATGCCGGACATTTTCATCAGCATCAACGCCACCAACGGGTTCATCGACCGCTACCTCACCGACGTCTGCGGCCCGGCGACGCGGATCCGCAAGGTGTCGCTGCGGCTCGGGCTGCCGTTGTTTCCCGGGGACACGCTCACTTTCGCCGGCGAAGTCATCGAAGCGACCGAGGACGCGGTGACGATCAAGGTCGCCGGAAGCCACGAACGCGGCGTGCACGTGTCGGCTCGAGTGACGGTGGCGGCATGAGCGCAGCTCGCAAGCGAATCATGGTTATTCATGCCGGCGCCTTCCGGTCGGCCGGCGTGCGACTCCGTGAAGAGGTGGCGGCATGAGCGGGTTCGCGCGGCGGGCCGCGATCGCCGGGATCGGCGCGACTGAGTTCAGCAAGAATTCCGGGCGCAGCGAATGGCAGCTCGCCTGCGAATGCGTCCTCGCCGCTCTTGCCGACGCGCGGATTCCGGTCGAAGAAGTCGACGGATTCGCATTGTTCACCATGGAAACCAACCCGGAGATCGCGGTCGCGCGGGCGTTGGGGATTCCGCGGCTCAAGTTCTTCAGCCGTATTCCGCACGGCGGCGGCGGGGCGTGCGCGCCGGTGCAGCAGGCGGCGCTCGCGGTCAGCTCTGGCGTCGCGGACGTCGTCGTGGTGTACCGGGCGTTCAACGAACGTTCTGGCCACCGGTTCGGGGCCGGGCCGCCGCCGTTCGCTTACACCGCGAACACCGACCAGGAATACCGGAACTGGATCAACCCGTACGGCCTGCTCACTCCCGCGCAGCAAGAAGCCTTTCTGGCGCGGCGGTACATGCACAAATACGGGGCGACGAGCGAGGACTTCGGCCGCGTTTCGGTGCTTTCGCGCACACACGCGGCGGTGAACCCGAAGGCCTGGTTCCACGAACGGCCGATCACGCTCGAAGACCATCAGGCGTCGCGGATGATCGCCGATCCGTTGCGGTTGCTGGATTGCTGCCAGGAAAGCGACGGGGGACAGGCGCTGGTGATCGTGAGCGCGGAGCGGGCTCGCGACCTGCCGCATCCGCCCGCGGTGATCGCCGGGGCAGCGCAAGGCGTGGGGCCGCAACAGATTTCGATGAGCAGCTATTACCGTGCCGACATCGACGAGATGCCCGAGGTGCAGCTGGTCGCCGAGCAGTTGTGGGCCCAGTCGGGGATGGGGCCGGACGGCATCGACGCGGCGATTCTGTACGACGCGTTCACGCCGATGGTGTTGCTGCAACTGGAAGAATACGGGTTCTGCGGTCGCGGCGAAGCAAAGGACTTCATCGCCGGCGGCGCGCTCGAACTCGGCGGGCGGCTGCCGGTCAACACCCATGGCGGCCAGCTGGGGGAGGGCTACCTCCACGGGGTCAACGGAATCGCCGAGGGCGTCCGGCTGATTCGCGGCAGCTCGGTGAACCAGCCGGCGAAGTCGCTGGAGCACGTGCTCGTCACCGGCGGTTCGCCGGTGCCGCACTCGGCGATCGTCCTCGCGGCGGACCGCTGATGGAGACGTTCGCGGAAGTCGTCCGGTCCCGGCGCGGGGACGCGCACGAGGGGTTGCGGTTCGAGGGGCGAAGCTGGACGTGGGCGGAAGTCGTCGACGAGGCCGCCGTCCGGGCGTCGTTGCTGCGCACCTTCGAGCCGGGGCCCGGCCGGACGCAGCGGCACGTCGGGGTGCTGCTGCAGAACCTGCCGGACTTCGTGTTCTGGATCCTGGCCGCCGCGGTGACCGGGGACGTCCTGGTCGGCGTCAACTCCACCCGGCGCGGTGCGGAGCTGGCGGCGGACATCAGCCACACCGACGTCGACGTGCTGCTCACCGAACCGCTCTACCGCGACGAAGCGGCGAGCCTCGACCTGCCGACCGTCCGCCGGATCCTCGACGTGGAGTCGGCGGAGTACCAAAGCTTGCTGGCCGAGCACGCGGGCGCGGACCTGCCCGCGTGGCTCCCGGACCCGGCCGCGATCTTCCTGCTGCTGTTCAGTTCCGGGTCGACCGGCACGCCCAAGGCGGTGATCTGCGGCAACGGCCGCCTCGGCCGGTTGACCGACGCGCTGGCCGAACGCGTCTCGCTGCACCGCGATTCGGTCACCTACCTGTGCCTGCCGATGTTCCACGGGCACGCCATCATGATGAACCTCGCCGCGGCGGCGAAGGTCGGCGCGACGATCGTGCTGGTGCGGAAGTTCTCCGCGTCGCAGTTCGTCCCGGACCTGCGCGCGCACGGCGTGACCTACTTCAACTACGTCGGCCGGGTGCTGAGCTACGTCGTCGCGCAGCCGGAACAACCGTCCGACGCCGACAACCGGCTGGAAGTGGCCTTCGGATCGGAAGCCGCGCCGGGAGAATCCGCCGAATTCCGCCGCCGGTTCGGCTGCGAAGTGCGGGAAGGATACGGGTCCAGCGAGGGCGGAATCCGCATCGTGGCGGACCCGGACGCGCCGCCGAACGCGCTGGGCCGTCCCGCGCCCGGAATGCGCGCGGAGATCCGCGACCAGGACAACCGGGAATGCCCGCTCGCGGAATTCGACGGGAACGGCCTGCTGCTGAACGGCGAGGAAGCGACCGGCGAGATCGTCGCGGTCGGCCGGGGGAAAACGTTCGAGGGCTACTACCGCAACCCCGCCGCGATGGCCGAACGGCTGAAATTCGGCGGCGAAGACTTCTGGACCGGCGACCTGGGCTACCGCGACCGCGACGGCTACCTGTACTTCGCGGGCCGGGCGGCGGACTGGCTCCGCGTGGACGGCGAGAACTTCGGCACGGTCGCGGTCGAGCGGATCCTCGGCCGGTACCCGGCGTTCGCTGCGGCGCACTGCTACGGCGTGCCCGATCCGCGGACCGGGGACCTGCTCATGGCGTCGGTGATTCTCGCCGAGGATGCCGCGTTCGATCCGGCCGAGTTCGCCGGATTCCTTGCCGCGCAACCGGATCTCGGCACGAAATGGCGGCCCACGTTCGTCCGGATCATCGACGAGGCCCCGGTGACCGGCAGCGGCAAGGTGGACAAGGCGCCGTTGCGCGCACAGGGCTGGGAAGGCGGCCGGGTGTGGTACGCGCCGAGCCGGGCCAGTCCGTACCGGCTGCTCACCGAGGAGGATCGGGAGGCGCTGCGGGCCGAGTTCGCCGCGCACGGCAGGGAGAATTCGCTGCCCGCGGCTTCGCGGCGCTGATCACTGGGGCGGCAACCCCCGGGAAATCCGCGCGAACACGTCGCGCAGCGTCGCCGGAACCGTTTTCTCCAGGCTCTCGTCGAGAAACCGGTTCAGCACTGTGGTCATCGCCGCGATCGCCACGTCGGACACCAGCTGCGGGTACAGGTCGCCGACCTGCGTGCCGGTGCGTTCGGCGATCGCCTTGACCAGGTCGCCGGTCTCCACGCGGGCCAGCGCGGTGCGCATCTCCGGCGTCGCGCTCCACGCCTGCACCGCGCTGAGCTGGTCGGACGCTGGCTGCCCGTACGGCACTCCGTCGGCGCGCAGCGGTTCGATGAGCGCTTCGGCGAGCGCGGTCCAGAGCGGTTCGTCCGCCGGGCGTTTCCGCAGCAGTTCCGCGCTGAGCCGGATCCGGTGCTCCTGCCGGTAGGCGACCGCGTCGTATTTCGTGGCGAAGTAGTTGCTGAACGTCCGGAGCGACACCCCGGCCCGTTCCGCGATGTCCTCGCGGACGACGTTGTCTGGACCTCTCTCGTACATCAGCGCCACGGCGGCGTCGCTCAGCGCTTTGCGCGTGTCGAGCTTCTTGCGTTCTCGCAAGCCGAGCGGTCGTTGGTCAGCCATGCCGACCACGGTATCCAATTGTCCGCCGCATTCGCCCGGCCCGCCGGTTTCGTTACGGACGAGCGCCGTGCAGGAACTGTTCGACGGCGGTGTCCACGAGCCCGTCGAGCAATTCCGGCGGAACGAGGTCGCCGTTGCCGAGCGTCGCGATTCCTTGCAGCGTCGCGAACAGCACGACCCCGATCCGCTGCGGCGGCCCGTCCTGCAACGCGCCTTGCTGCTGCCCTTCGACGATCAGGTCGTTCATCAGCGAGAACGGCGCTTCGGCGGCCTGCACGATCCGCGACGCGCCAGGGCGATGCTTGCTGGTGTACATCAGTTCCAGCAGTGCCGAGTTCTCGGTGGCGAAGCGGGTGTACGCGGTTGCCGCGGCGCGTACGCGGCCCGGGAAGTCGTCGGCAGTCTTCAACGCCGTGCGCAACGCGCTGTCCAGGCGGGCGAAACCGGCTTCGGCGAGGGCGTCGAGCAACGCCTGCCGATCCGGGAAGTGCCGGCGCGGCGCGGCGTGACTGACGCCGATCTCTCTGGCCAGGTCGCGCAGCGACAGTTGATCGGCCCCGTGCGCGCGCAACCCGCGTTCGGCCGCGTCGAGCAAGGCGGTGCGGAGGCTGCCGTGGTGGTAGGGGCGGTCGTCGGACTGGTCGGGCACCCGGCCAGTCTAGCAGTATGTTTCCGTTGACAACATTGTTGTCGGTGCCTACTTTGGGGGCATGGACCTTCTTCCGGAAAACCAGACCGGCCGCACCGCCGTGATCACCGGTGCGAACAGCGGATTGGGCCGGGCGACGGCGGCGGCGCTGGCCGCCAAGGGCGCACGGGTCGTGCTCGCGGTGCGGAATCCGCGCAGCGGTCGCGAGGTCGCCGGTCAACTGCCCGGCGACGTCGAAGTCCGGCAGCTCGACCTCGCCGAGCTGGCCTCGGTCCGCGCGTTCGCCGCGGAGTTCGCCGAGCCGATCGACCTGCTGATCAACAACGCCGGGATCATGATCCCGCCGCTGTCGCGCACCGCGGACGGCTTCGAATCCCAGTTCGGGACCAATCATCTCGGCCATTTCGCGCTCACGAATCTGCTGCTGCGCCAGATCCGCGGCCGCGTGGTGACGGTTTCGTCGAACGGCCACCGGGTGGGCTCGATCGATTTCGCCGACCTGAACTGGGAACGGAGGCCGTACCGGGCGACGGCGGCCTACGGACAGTCGAAACTCGCGAACCTGCTGTTCACCGCCGAACTCCAGCGCCGCCTGGCCGAAGCCGGTTCGCCGGTGCTCGCGACCGCCGCGCATCCGGGCGTGGCGGCGACGAACCTGCTGAAAGTCGAGACGCCGGTGCTTTCCTCCATCGCGAAATTCGGCACTCGCCTGATCGCGCAAACCCCCGAGCAAGGCGCCCGGCCGACGCTTTACGCCGCGCTGGCCGACATTCCCGGCAACAGCTACGCGGGCCCGCGCGGCTTCCTGCAGAACCGCGGCGCGCCGAAACTCGTCGGCCGGTCGGCGAAAGCACGCGATCTCGAGACCGCGCGTCGCTTGTGGACGGTCTCCGAGGAACTGACCGGCGTGCGGTTTCCGCTGACTGTCCCGGCCTGACGCGTTATTTCGCGCCGGTCTCGGCAAGAAACGCCGTCAGTTCCTTGGCCAGTCGTTCCGGCTGATCCTCCGGGATCAGCGTGCCGCTGTCCGGGATCTCGGCGAGACGGCCGTCCGGGAACAGGTCCGCGAGCCGTCGTCCGTGCTCGGCGGGCATCATCCGGTCCTTGCCCGCCCACACGACCAGGACCGGCCGGTCGAAGGTCCGCAGCCGCTCCGTCCATTCGA
The DNA here is from genome assembly GCF_021903635.1 of Amycolatopsis sp. FU40. NCBI lineage: Bacteria > Bacillati > Actinomycetota > Actinomycetes > Pseudonocardiales > Pseudonocardiaceae > Amycolatopsis > Amycolatopsis sp. FU40. The sequence continues at coordinate 4,016,185 of NZ_CP091381.1, read as the reverse complement.
GCAGCACTCGCCGCGGCGGGCTCCCGGTGGCGAATTTGACCATGTCCCGGCGGATTTCCTTGTCCCGCAAGGCCGGCGCGAACCAGCCTTCGAGAACGTCGTCGGGGATCCGGCTTTCGCACATCCCGCCGTAGGCGGCCTTGGCGTGGCGGTAGAACGACGTCCTGGTGGCTTGGGCGTGCAGCCACGGTCCGCCGGGAAGCCGGAGCAGCTTCACGGCCGGTCGAGCGGGTTTGGGCGGGAAGTTGTCGAACGCCTCGCACGCGACGAGCGCGAGCCGGCCGACCCGGGCGACGTGCTCGGCCGGGGCCAGCCCGTCGGCGACGAGGAATTGGCCGCCGCCCCAGTCGTTGAGCACGATTGTCGCGTCGTGGAGGTCGAGTGCGGCGAGGAATTCGCCGAGCAGCCGCGCGATCCCGAACTGGGTCAGGTCCGCGTCGGGCCGCATCGGGGCGAGGTGCGCGCCGAGCGGCAGCGTGGGCAGCAGGCAGCGGCAGCCGTCCAGCAGCGGGACGACCTTGCGCCACTGCGTGCCGGACATCGGGAAACCGTGCCCGAACACCAGGACCGGTCCGGCGCCGCCGGTGTCGGTGTAGTCGATCGGCCCGGCGGACAGCTCCACGCGCGGCATTGGACCTCCTCGGGTCTCGCGACTAGAGCGATCTCTCTAGTCGTGACCCTAGGCCGGTCCGGGCCGGCCGGTCAAGCCGGGTCACCGGCCGCTGAACACGACGCGGTTCCCGTCCGGGTCGGCGAGCGGCAGAATGCGCGCGCCGCCGCCGGGCTGCGGTCCGTCGTGCGCGATGCCTGCTTTCGTTGCCTGTGCGGCGGCCGCGTCGAGGTCAGTCTCTTCGAAGACGACCGTCGACCGTCCGGCGCGCTCGGGTTCGGACCACACCTGCAGTCCGAAGGCGTCGCCGAGGTGCCATTCCAGCAGTCCGGGCATCGGCCGCGCGTCGGGACCGCGATCGAACAACGCGGTGTACCACTTCTCGGCGCGTGCGAGGTCGGAGACGGTGCACTGGGCGAGTACTCGGCGGATCATGACCAGTCCTTCCGTGGTGATTTCGTTGTGCAAGCACTGTGAGGAGAGCACAGGTGATGGCAAAGTGCAAGCACTTGCGATCGCCGGGGGTTCGGAATATCTGCCGGACGCGGGGAACCTGTGCTCGGTTCGAGTCGTCGCACCTGGCATGTCGAGGCTGAGGAATTCCGTGGTCGTCACCGGTGCTTTCGTTGCTGTGACGGTGCTTTCCGGCTGTTCGGACCCCGCGCCGCCCCCGGTGCCGCCCCCTTCGCCCAAGGCGGACCCGGAAGCGGCACAGCAGAAGATCCCCGAAGCGTTCGACGCGGCCAAGGGCTGGACGGCGGTGGGCGCCGACGGCGGCAAACTGGCTGATCCGGTGCTCGCGGCGCGGGCCGGAGCGGTGTTGTTCGCGGTGCCCTCGCCCGACGGCAAGACCGTCCGGCTCCTCGCGAAGGACGAGAAGACCGGCGCGGACCGGTGGACGAGCGCGCCGGTCGAACTGCCCGGCGAGGAAAGCGGTTACCACGACGTCGCCACGCGATTGTTCGAGACGGCCAAGGACGGCAAGGATTACGCGGTGCTGGCCAGCACCGGCCTCGAAGGCGGCGACGCGGTCAACAAAGCGAAGGAAGTAACGCATCTCGACGTGTTCGACCTCGGCGCGACCGCGAACGGCGGGAAGGCGGTGCGGCAGATCGCCATCCCCGTCGCGGCGGGCCGGTTCACCGTGCAGGACGGCGGAACGGCGCTGGTCGAAGCGGACCGCGCGACCGCGGTCGCGGACGTGTCCACCGGCGAAGTCACGACCTACGACCGGAGCAGTCCGTCGCTGAACGCGCCGAAGCCGTGCGAGCACGCGATCGGCGACTGCAACCTGAATCTCAGCGTCCCCGGCGCGACCGCGAGAGGGCCGCTGGTACAGGGGTTCCGGGCGTTCTGGACGCCGGGCGGCTGGTTCAGCGGCGACGCGGTCCCGGCCGGGGCGGCGGCGAACGTCGGCAGTGCCGATGTGCGGACCTACGGCACGCCGGACGGCAAGCACGTCCTCGCGGCGTGGCCGGTCGAGGACGACGCGACTGCACGGATGTGGGCGGTCCACGACGCGGCGACAGGACAGGTGCAGGCCTCGGTCCGCTGCGCGCAGTCCACTCTGGACGACAAGGAGAGCAGGCGCGCCGGGCCGTTCCTGGACGCGGGCGGCCGGTATCTCGTGGCGGGACGGGCGGTTTTCGATCTGGAAGCGAAGAAAGGATACTGTTTCGCCGAAACCGCGACACACAAGGCCATCAAGGTCGAATCGGTCGATCCGGACGGAATTGCCTACGGGGCTAGTGAATCCCCGGTGCGGATCGACCTGTCCACCGGGGAGGCGAAGCCGCTGCCCGAGGGGACTTCGGCTCCGGCGGCGATCGACCAGAGCGTCGCAGTGATCGACAAGGACTCCGACGGCGTGTACGTGTATCCGCGCCGTTGAACGAATCGCGCGAATTGCGCCGCCGTTTCGCCGCGAGCGTTCATCTTGTGTTTCTCCCGCGGTTTTCCCTCGTCTTTGTGCGCGGCCTGGAATACGCCGGTCGCTGTGTCGGCGGCGGAGACGAGGAGGGCACCCGTGTCGAGAATTCGTTGGCGTGCGGCCGTGGCGATGGCCGCGGCCGGTGCCGTCGCGGCGGCCGTGCCCGCACTGGCCGCGCCGGTTCGCGCCGAGCACGTGCTGCTGCTTTCGGTCGACGGTCTCCACCAATCGGACCTGGAGTGGTACACGCGCACCCACCCCGGATCGGCGCTGGCCGCGCTCGTCGCGCACGGCGCCGAGTACACGCACGCGAGCACGCCGGTGCCGTCGGATTCGTTCCCCGGCATGGTCGGCCAGGTGACCGGTGGCAACCCGGCGACCACCGGGATCTATTACGACGCCACCTACAACCGGGCTTTGCTGCCGTCTGGCACGACGGCGTGCGCGGGCGCGAAGCCGGGGTCCACAGTGGACTACACCGAGGATCTCGACCGGGACAAGGACCGCATCGACGCCGGACAGGGACTGCCGAACCTGCCCGACGGCGTGCTCGCGATGACCGGCGATCCGCGTTCGCTGATCGACCCCGCCGCGCTCCCGGTCGATCCGAAGACGTGCGAACCCGTTTACCCGCACCAATATCTGCGGGTGAACACCGTGTTCGAGGTCGCCCGCCAGGCCGGGTTGCGCACCGCGTGGTCGGACAAGCACCCGGCGTACGAACTGCTCAGCGGTCCGTCCGGGACGGGAATCGACGACCTCTTCGCCCCGGAGATCAACAGCAAGGCGCCCGGCTCCGGCGATTGGACCAAGGACAACGCCGCGACCCAGCGATACGACGGCTACAAGGCCAAGGCCGTCCTGAACGAGATCGACGGCTTCGACCACAGCGGACGCGCGCACGCCGGTACGCCCGGCGTGTTCGGCATGAACTTCCAGTCCGTCTCGACGGCGCAGAAGCTGCCGGTTTCCGGTGGCAGGCCCGGCGGGTACCAGGCGGACGGCACGCCGGGCCCGGTGCTGCGGTCCGCTTTGGACTTCGTCGACCGGCGACTCGGCGCGTTCATCGCTGAACTGCGGAAACAGCACCTCGACCGTTCGACGGCCGTGGTCCTCTCCGCGAAACACGGCCAGTCGCCGATCGACCCGGCCGCGCTGACCCGCATCGACGACGCCCCGCTGCTCGCCGGACTGAACGCCGCCTGGCGCGCCGCGCACCCGGGCGCGCCCGACCTGGTCGCCCAGTCCACCGACGACGACGCGATGCTGCTGTGGTTCACCGACCACTCGCCGGAGGCCGCCGCCTTCGCCCGGCAGTACTTGCTGGCCCAGTCCGGTACCGGAAACGGCAGCACCGGCGCGCCGAAACCGTTCACGCACGCGGGTCTGACGGCGGCGTATGCCGGAACCGACGCCGCCCGGTACTTCCACGCCGCCCAAGGCGACCCTCGGGTGCCGGATCTGGTCGGCATCGCGCAGCACGGCGTCGTGTACACCGGCGGCCACTCGAAAATCGCCGAACACGGCGGCGCGGCGGCCGACGACCGCGCGGTTCCGCTGGTCGTCAGCGGCGGGCACGGCGAGCGGATCCCGGCGGCCGTCGAGACGACGCAGATCGCGCCGACGATCCTGCGGCTGCTGGGCCTGGACCCGCGTGCGCTGGACGCGGTGCGCGCGGAGGGCACGCGTCCGCTGCCTGGCCTCGGCCGCGGCTAGGGCCGAGGCCCGCCGGAGAATCGCACACCTGCTGTTCAGCGGCTTATTATGAGCAAAAGCTCACCGCCGTCGAGGAGGCTTGCGATGTCCGGAAAGCGGCTCCAGCCGCGCAAGGAGCCCCAGCAGGTGCGCGGCGAGCTGACCCGGCAGCGGATCCTGGCGGCGGCCGCACGGGTTTTCGCCGAGCTGGGCTACGCCGCGGGCACGACGAACCGCATCGCGGAGCGGGCGCGGGTGTCGATCGGGTCGCTCTACCAGTACTACCCGAACAAGGACGCCATCCTCGTCGCGCTGGCGGCCCGGCATCTCGACGCCGGCGCGGAAACCCTGCGCCGCCACCGGGAAACCGCCGGGCCGCCGGAGACGCTCTACGGGGCGCTCCGCGAGCTCGTGCACGTGGCGGTCCAGAACCACCTCGACGATCCGCAGCTGCTGCGCGTGCTGGCCGACCAGGCCCCGCGTTCGGCGGAGTTGCTGGAGCAGGTCGCCCGGTACGAGGAAGAGCGGGTCGCCTCTGTGCGCGAGCTGCTGGAACGCTCGCCGGAAACGCGCGTGTCCAATGTGGACATGGCGGCGCGGATCGTGGTGAACACGGTGGAACTGCTCGTGCACAAGCTGATCGCCGGGCCGGAGCCGCTCGACCTTCCCGCGTTCGAGGACGAGCTGACGGCCATGCTGACCCGGTACGCGACCGCAGGCTCCGAGCGGAGCAGCGGGTTGGGCCGCCCGGTCGGCTGAGCGCGGGGAGGCCGGTTGTCAAGTGGCGGACATCACTGCGGGCGTCGTGATCGATCCGGCGGCTGTGTCCGAGAGCACGGCCGGATCGGCCCGGGCCAGGACCGGCGAGGCGGTTCAACCGGGTAGTCGGCGGCTGACCTGCTCGCCGCCGCGGCCCGCGGGACGGCGGGCGCGGGCCGGCCGCCCGCGACGGCCCGGGCTATGACCGTGATCTCGTCGCACTCGCCGGGAAAAAGGGGCTCCGGTTGGCTGCCGGAGGCCGGGCGGCATGGGAGTATCCAGCGCATCTGTACCTGAAGCGGGCGAAGTCGGACCAGGTGGCGACCCAAAACGCCGTCAGGCCCGGCCGGCGGATCTTCCGCGAACGAGCGGGAAGGAGACGGCATGCTGATCGGGGTGCTCAAGGAGGCCCAACCGGGGGAGACGCGCGTCGCGGCGACCCCGGAAACGGTGGGCAAGCTGCGCGGGCTGGGCTACGAGGTGGCGGTGGAGCCGGGCGCGGGGCTGGCGTCGGGGTTCTTCGACGAGGCGTATGCGGACGCGGGTGCGGCGGTCGGGCCGGTCGCCGAGGCGGACGTCGTGTTCGGGGTGAACGCTCCCTCTTCCGAGCAGTTGGATGCGGTGAAGCCGGGCGCGACGGTGGTGAGCTTGCTGGCGCCGGCGTTGAAGCCGGAACTGGTGGAGGATCTGGCGAAGCGGCCGATCACGGCGTTGGCGATGGACGCGGTGCCGCGAATCAGCCGGGCGCAGTCGCTGGACGTGCTGTCCTCGATGGCGAACATCGCCGGGTACCGCGCGGTGGTGGAGGCGGCGCACACGTTCGGGCGGTTCTTCACCGGTCAGGTGACTGCGGCGGGGAAGGTGAACCCGGCGAAGGTCCTGGTCGTGGGCGCCGGGGTCGCGGGGTTGGCGGCGATCGGCGCGGCGGGGTCGCTGGGTGCGATCGTGCGGGCGACGGACCCGCGGCCGGAGGTCGCTGATCAGGTGAAGAGCCTGGGCGGGGAGTATCTGTCCATCGAGGACCCGAACGCGGAGGTTTCCGCCACCGGGTACGCGAAGGAGATGGGCGACGACTACAAGGCGCGCGAGAAGGAGCTGTACGCGACGCAGTGTCGCGAGGCCGACATCATCGTCACGACGGCGTTGATCCCGGGCCGTCCGGCGCCGCGGATCATCACCGGCGAGATGGTGGCGTCGATGAAGCCGGGTTCGGTGATCGTGGACATGGCCGCGGCGAACGGCGGCAACGTCGAGGGTTCGGTCGCCGGGGAAAGCATCGTCACCGGCAACGGGGTGACGATCCTCGGGTACACCGATCTCGCGGGGCGGCTCCCGGCGCAGGCGTCGCAGCTGTACGGCACCAACTTGGTCAACCTGATGAAGCTGATGACGCCGGAGAAGGACGGCCGCTTGGTCGTGGACTTCGACGACGTGGTGGTCCGCTCGATCACCGTCGTGAAGAACGGCGAGCTGACATGGCCGCCACCGCCGGTGCAAGTCTCCGCGGCGCCGCAGAAACCCGCGGCGGCGGCGGAGAAGAAGGAGGAACCGGAGAAGCAGCCGATGTCCTCGGGGCGTCGGCTCGGGCTGGTGCTGGGGATCGCGGCGGTGTTCCTGCTGCTGGCGGCGCTGGCCCCGGCGGCGCTGCTGCCGCATCTGACGGTGTTCGCGCTGGCGATCGTGATCGGCTACTACGTGATCGGGCACGTGCACCACGCGCTGCACACGCCGTTGATGTCGGTGACGAACGCGATTTCCGGGATCATCGTCGTGGGCGCTCTGCTGAATCTGGTCAGCGGCAACACGGTGGTCGTCGTGCTGGCGGCGGTGGCGACATTGCTGGCGACGATCAACATTTTCGGCGGGTTCGCGGTGACCCGCCGGATGCTCGCCATGTTCTCCCGCAGCTGACCCGAGAGGCCTTCTTCAGATGACTGTGCACACTGCGAGCCAGGCCGCCTACATCGTGGCCGGGCTGTTGTTCATTCTCGCGCTGGCCGGGCTGTCCCGGCACGAGACCGCGCGGGTCGGGAACTATTTCGGCATCGCCGGGATGGTCGTCGCGCTGATCGCGACGATCGCGCAGGCGGTGTCCGGGGAGATCACCGGCACCTCGATCGCGTTGATGATCATCGCGATGGTGATCGGCGCGGGGATCGGGTTGCGCCGGGCGGCCGTGGTCGAGATGACCGGGATGCCCGAGCTGATCGCCCTGCTGCATTCGTTCGTCGGTCTCGCCGCGGTGCTGGTGGGCTGGAACGGGTACCTGCAAGTCGAAGACGATCCCGCCGGCGGCGAGGCGCAGCACCTCGATTCCCTGGGCACGCTGGGAATTCACCACGCCGAGGTGTTCATCGGCGTGTTCATCGGCGCGGTGACGTTCACCGGGTCGATCGTGGCGAACCTGAAGCTGTCGGCGAAGATCAAGTCCGCGCCGTTGATGCTGCCGGGCAAGAACTTCCTCAACCTCGGCGCCCTGGTTTTGTTCGTGGCGTTCACCGCGTGGTTCGTCGCGAGCCCGGCGCTGTGGCTGCTGATCGTGGTCACCGTGCTGGCGTTGGCGCTGGGGTGGCACCTGGTCGCCTCGATCGGCGGCGGGGACATGCCGGTGGTCGTGTCGATGCTGAACAGCTATTCGGGCTGGGCCGCGGCGGCGTCGGGCTTCCTGCTGGAGAACGACCTGCTGATCATCACCGGCGCGTTGGTCGGCTCGTCGGGTGCGTACCTGTCCTACATCATGTGCAAGGCGATGAACCGGTCGTTCATCTCGGTGATCGCGGGCGGATTCGGCATCGAGGCCGGACCGTCCGGGGACAAGGATTACGGCGAGCACCGGGAAATCAACGCCGAGGGCGCGGCAGAACTGCTGACGGCCGCGTCGCGGGTGATCATCACGCCGGGCTACGGGATGGCGGTCGCGCAGGCCCAGTACGGCGTGGCCGAGCTGACCCGGAAACTGCGCGACAAGGGCATCGAAGTCCGGTTCGGCATCCACCCGGTCGCCGGACGTCTGCCCGGCCACATGAACGTGCTGCTGGCCGAGGCGAAGGTGCCGTATGACATCGTGCTGGAACTGGACGAGATCAACGACGATTTCGCCGACACCGACGTGGTGCTGGTGATCGGCGCGAACGACACCGTCAACCCGGCCGCGGCCGAGGACCCGGGCAGCCCGATCGCGGGCATGCCGGTGCTGACGGTGTGGGAAGCCGAGAACGTCGTCGTGTTCAAGCGGTCGATGGCCTCGGGCTACGCGGGCGTGCAGAACCCGCTGTTCTTCCGGGAAAACTCGGCGATGCTCTTCGGCGACGCCAAAGACCGGGTCAACGACATCCTCGCCGCGCTGTGAACCAGGAGAAACGCATGAAAGCCGTACACATCAAGGACCTCGAAGGCCCGTCGACCGTTTCGGTAGTCGAAGCCGACGCGCCCGCGCGCGCTGACGACCAGGTGCTGATCGACGTGCACGCGGCCGGGGTGTCGTTCCCGGACCTGCTGCAGACGCGCGGGCTGTACCAGGTGAAGCCGGAGCTGCCGTTCATCCCGGGCGCGGAGGTCGCCGGGGTCGTGGCGGAGGCTCCGGAGGGCGCGGCGGTCAAGGCCGGCGACCGGGTCGCGGCGCTGCCGTTCCTGGGCGGGTTCGCCGAGCAGGTCGCGTGCGCGGCCGACGCGGTGTTCCCGATCCCGGACGACCTGGGCTTCGACCAGGCGGCGGCGATTCCGTTCAACTATCTGACCGCGCATTTCGCGCTGTGCCGCCGCGGCCGGATGGCGGCCGGGGAGACCGTGCTGGTGCACGGTGCGGCCGGCGGGGTCGGGACGGCGGTCATCCAGGTCGCGAAGGCGTTCGGCGCGGGCAAGGTGCTCGGCGTGGTGTCCACGCCGGAGAAGGGCGAGACGGCGGTCGCCGCCGGGGCCGACGAGTACGTGCTGGCGGACGGCTTCAAGGACGCGGTGAAAGCGTCGACCGGCGGCCGCGGCGTCGACGTGATCGCGGACGTCGTCGGCGGCGACCGGTTCACCGATTCGCTGCGCTGCCTGGCCGCGGACGGGCGGATGCTGGTCATCGGATTCACCGGCGGGTCGATCCCCGAGGTGAAGGTCAACCGGTTGCTGCTCAACAACTTGGACGTCGTGGGCGTCGGCTGGGGCGCGTACGCGCTGCCGCGGCCGGGGTACTTGCAGGGGCAGTGGGCGGAACTGCTGCCGAAGCTGGCTTCCGGGAAGATCGTGCCTCCGCTGGGCGGGAGCTACCCGCTCGCGGAGGTGCAAGAGGCGTTGGAGGCCATCGAAAACCGGAAGGCGATGGGGAAGCTCACCCTGTCTGTGCGGTCGTAGCGGACTTAGCGCGGAGCGAGGTCCTGGGTGCCGACGGCGGCCAGCAACTCCAGACGGTCGCTGCCCGGCGGGGCGGTGAACCACAGGAGGCGCTGGCCGCCGTCTTCGCTGAGCAGGTTCATGCAGTCGAGCTCCAGGACGCCGAGCGCCGGGTGGACGAGCCGCTTGCGGTCCGTGCGCCGCACGGCGACCTCTCGTTGTTCCCAGAGGTGCGCGAATTCCTCGCTGCTCGCGCGCAGCGTCGACACGAGCTCTTCGGCCAGGGCGTCGCGGCCGCGTTTGGCGATCGCGGCGCGCAGGTCGGCGACGAAGACGCGCGACTGGTGCTCGTGTTCGTCCGGGTGGTACCGCGCACGCGCGGCGGGGTCGGTGAACCACTGGCAGACGAAGCTCGCTCGGACACCGTCGCCGGGCGCGGCGGGGCCGAGCAGCGCCTCGGCGAGGCGGTTCTGCACGAGCGGGACGCTGAGGTCGGTCATCACCTGCGCCGGCGTCGAGGTCAGCTGTTCGAGGAGGTTGAGCAGCGCGGGCTGGACGTGCGCGCTGCCGCTCGACGCGGGCGGCAGCGGACGCCCGGCGAGATGGTAGAGGTGATCGCGTTCGTCGCTGGTCAGCCGCAGTGCGCGGGCCAGCGCGGCGAGCATCTGCTCGGACGGCTGGGTGCCGCGGCCCTGCTCCAGTTGCACGTAGTAGTCCACCGAAGCACGCGCAAGGGTCGCCACCTCGTCGCGGCGCAGCCCGGCCACCCGGCGGCGCGGACCGGCGGAAAGGCCGACGTCCGCCGGGCTGATCCGGTCGCGCCGCGATTTGAGGTACACGCCTAGTTCGCGCAGGTCCATGCCGCCACTATGCCTCCGCGTGCGCTGCCCCAGCCAGGCGTCGTCAGCACCACTCAAGCGATGCGGAGCAGGGTTTTGCCTCGTGCGCGGCCTTGGGCGAGGCGGGCGAGTGCTCGGGCGCCGTCGACGAGCGGGAAGGTGCGGTCGACGAGCACGTCGAGGTCCAGTTCCGCCACTTTCGCCAGCCGGGCCGCGTCCGAGGTGTGGAACACGAACTCGGCGCCGTCGGCCGGGGCGGGAGTCGTCACGAGCCGTCCGCCTGGTTTGAGCACCTGCCGGGACCGGGCCCCGACCTCGCCGCCGACGGTGTCGAGCACGACGTCGATTCCGCGAAGCCGGTGGTCGAAGGCGACCTTCCGGTAGTCGAGGACCTCGTCGGCGCCGAGCTTCTCCGCGATGGCGATCCCCGAACCGGACGCGGTCGCGACGACGCGCGCACCGAGGCGCCGGGCGATCTGGACCGCGAAGCTGCCGACGCCCCCGGCCGCGGCGTGCACGAGAACTGTCTGTCCAGAGCGGACATTCGCGACTTCGGCCAGTGCCTGCCACGCGGTCGCGGCGGCGGTCGGGAGCCCTGCCGCGGTTTCCAGGCTGATCCCGGCCGGTGCGGGCGCCAGTTGTGCGGCGTCGATCACGAGCTGTTCGGCGAAAGCTCCGCCGGCGCCGGGATCCAGGCGGCCGATCACCGGATCGCCGATCTGCCAGCCGGGGCCCGGTGTCGCGATCGTGCCGGAGAAGTCGGTGCCCAGGACGTAGGGGAGGGTGACGGGGAAGTAGCCGTGCATGGCGCCGGAGGCGATTTTGAGGTCGAGCGGGTTGACCGCCGCGGCGGCGACGTCGACTGCGACCTGGCCCGGTCCGGGGGCCGGGGCGGGGACGTCGGCAAGGGTGGCTTCGGTGCCGAAGGCGGTGATGCGCAGTGCTTTCACGGGGGCTGCTCCAGTCCGGCCGCGAGGTGCGGCTCTCAGGCCAGAGTGCGGGGCCGGAGGGCGCGGAGCTAGGCGGCGGTTGTGCTGGTGATGGCGGCACTACCGTCCAGAAGCGACCGCGGCGGCGTCCTCGACCGGCAACCGGGTGCCGCGCTCGAAGATCGCGGCGAAGGCGGATGCGCCGAGAACCCGTTGCGCCGCTTCGGTGATCCGGTCGACGTCGCCGCGCTCGGCGGGCGGGAGCGGTGCGCCGACACTGCGTCGCGCGGCGTCGGCGGCACCGAGCAGCAACGCCGCGGTTTCCGGAACCGCCGTGCCCGCCAATCCCTCCAGCGACAACGCGAAAGCCCGCGGCTCGGCGAGCATTCGCGCGTATTCCAGACCTTGCCGGTGATATCTCTTCGCCTGCACCGCATCTCCCCGGAGTTCGGCGACGAAACCGAGTTCCGCGTACAGCAAATGGTCGCCCGCCGTCGAGGACAGACCGCGGTATTCGTCGCGGATGCGGGTCAGGTGGCGTTCGGCGGCGTCAAGATCGCCGGAGCGGCGGGCGCCCAGCGCGAGGCCCATTTCGGCGTGGATCCGGCCGTAGGCGTAGCCGTGCGCGGCCGCGCTGCGGAGGGCTTGTTCGTGCAAGTCGCGGGCTCGTTGCCAGTCGCGTTCAAGCAGTGCCAGGCGGCCGAGGCCGGACAGTCTCGCGGACACTTCCGCCTGCAAGTCCAGTTCGCGCGCGATGGCGAGCCCTTCGTGCTGGCGGCGCGCGGCTTCGGCGTAGTCGCCCTTGATTTCGGCGAGCGCGGCGAGCGGCGGGATGGTCTGCATCTCGCCCCACCGGTCGCCGAGGCGGCGGAAAATCTCGGCGCTGCGCAGACCGTCGCGGCCGAGTCCGGCGAGATCGCCGCGGACCAGGCTGAGCATCGCGCGCAGGCTGAGCGCCGCGGCGGTGCCCCATTCGTCGTCCTCGGCAGCCGCCAGTGCACGCGCGTTGACTTCGCGGCTGGCGGCGAGGTCGCCGACGCTGAACAGGCTGTAGGCGCGCAGCCATAGTGCGCGGACGCTGCCCGGGGAATCGGGCGGGGCTGGTTCGCCGGTCAGCAGGGCGAACGATCCATTGAGGACGGTGAGATCCGGATTCGGCCCGGCGACCTGGAGCACGGCGGACAGCATCCGGCGGCCCTCGGCGAGCCTGCCGCGCAGCAGCCACCACCAGGACAGCGCCGTCGCGAGCCGTACTGCCTCGGCGGGCGACCGGCAGACGGCCTCGTCCAGGGCCGCGCGCAGGTTGCCCGCTTCGGCGTCCAGCCGGGCGAGCCACATCCGTTGTCCGGTGCCGTGCAGTCGGGCGTTCTCGGCGATTTCGAGGTAGTGCCGCAGGTGCCGGCCGCGCGTGGCAGCCGGATCCGCCAACCGCTCGACGGCATACGCGGCAACGGATTCCAGCAACCGGTACCGGATCCCGGACGGTCCATTCGCGACGGAGACCAGCGACCGGTCTACCAGCCGGAGCACGAGATCGACCACGTCGCCGTCTCCCGCGCAGACCGCTTCGGCGGCGGCGAGATCGAAACTGTCGCGATGGACGGCCAGTCTGCTGAGGACGGTCCGCTCCGGTTCGCTGAGCAGTTCCCAGCTCCAGTCGAGCACCGCGCGCAAGGTCTGCTGCCGTGCCGGCGCGCCGCGCGAGCCTCGGGTCAGCACGGCGAACCGGTCGTTGAGCCGGGCGGCCAGTTCCCGCACGCCCAGGCCGCGCACGCGGGTGGCCGCGAGTTCCAGCGCGAGCGGGAGGCCGTCGAGGCGACGGCAGATTTCGGCGATCGTGTCGGCGTCGCCGGTGAAATCCGGGGCGGCGGCGGTGGCGCGTTCGGTGAACAACCGCACGGCATCGGCGGGCGGCAGCGGCTCGACGGCGAACACGGTCTCGCCGGGCAGGCCGAGCGGTTCCTGGCTGGTGACGAGGATCCGCAGGTCGCCGGTGGCGCGGAGAAGTGTTGTGACGAGTTCGGCGGCGGCGTCGACGACGTGTTCGCAGTTGTCCAGGACGAGCAGCATCCGCCGGTCGCGCAGGGCGGCGGCGAGTCGTTGGGCCGGGGAGGCGGCGTCGGCCGAGTCACGGATTCCGAGCGCGGCGGCGACCGTCTCGGCGAGATCGGCCGCGGAGCCGCGCACGCCCGCGAATTCGACCAGCCACACGCCGTCCGGGGCGCTTCGGGGAGAACCCGCCGCGGCCACCGCCAGCCGGGACTTGCCGACCCCGCCCGGCCCGGTGAGCGTCACCAGCCTGGCCGGCGACCCGGTCAGCCGGGCCAGGGCCGCTTCCCGGCCGACCAGCGGCGTCAACGGACGGGGAAGGTTGCCGTGTGGTCCGGCGGCCAGTCCGGGGTCCTGGCGGAGCAGCGATTCGTACAGCGCGCGCAGCTCCGGCCCCGGGTCGACGCCCAGTTCCTCGGCGAGGCGGGTGCGGAGACCGGTATAGGACGCAAGGGCTTCGCTCTGCCGTCCGCGCAGGTAGAGCGCGCGCATGTGCGCTGCTCGCAAGCCTTCCCGCAGCGGGTGCCGCGCGATGACGTCCGCCAGATCGTCCGCGGGGGAGTAGTCGCCTGCTTCGACCTGGGCCGCAGCTCGTTCTTCCACCGCGGCCAGGCGTAGCTCGGCCAGCCGGTGCGCGGCCGGTCTCGCGAACTCCTCGTCGGCGAAGTCGGCGAACGGCTCGCCTCGCCACAGGCCGAGGGCTTCGGCGAAGCGCGCCGCCCGGGCTCGGGGGTCTGTCGTCGCGCGAGCCCGGGCGACGAGGTCGCGGAACTGGGCGGCGTCGGAGCGGTCGATCCGCAGCCGGTAGCCCGCCGGCTGCCGCTCGACGCCTTCCCGGCCGACGATCCGGCGCAGCTGCGACACCTTGGCCTGCAACGCGCCGGCCGGTTTGCCAGGCGGGCGATCGCCCCAGAGGTCCTGGATCAGCCGGTCCGGGGCGACCGGTCCGCCGTCGCGGGCCAGGAGTGTCGCGAGCAGGGCGCGGACTTTCGCTTCGGGCACGGTGACTGGTGCGCCTGTCTCGTCCCATACCGCGAGCGGGCCGAGCACCCCGAACCGCATGCGTCGCCCCCCTGTTCGCGCCGTCAGCCCCACCGTCAGTCGATCGTAAGCATTCCCGAAGGCCCGGTCCGCACTGTGGGCGCATGAGCCCCACTTCAGCCGCCGTCGCGCCGACTCAGCGGCTTCCGCTTTTCGCGCTGCTGTCCCTCGCCACCGCGGTGTTCGTCACCAGCCTCACCGAGACGCTGCCGGCCGGTCTGCTGCCCGCGATGAGCGGCTCGCTCGGCGTCAGCCAATCCGCGACCGGGCAGACCGTCACGGTCTACGCGCTGGGCACTGTGCTGACCGCGATCCCGCTGTCCACTGTCACCGCCGGCTGGCGACGCAAACGGTTGCTCCTGACCGCGATGGCCGGATTCGCCGTGGCCAACACCGTCACCGCCGTATCGTCGGAGTACGGCGTGACGATGGTCGCGCGGTTCGTCGCGGGCGTCGCCGCCGGTCTCGCGTGGGCGCTGCTGGCCGGGTACGCCCGGCGCCTCGCCGAACCCGCTCTGCAGGGGCGTGCCATTGCCATCGCCATGGCTGGTATCCCCGTCGCACTGTGCCTGGGCGTGCCCGCCGGGACCTTCGTCGGCCAGTTGACCGGCTGGCGCACCGCGTTCCTCGCTATGACTGTGCTCACGGCGGTGTTGCTGGCCTGGATCGTCGTGGCTGTGCCGGACTTCCCCGGCCAGCCCGGGGGAGCGCGTCCGAAAATGCTGCCCGCGCTGCGGATCCCCGGAGTCGCGGCGGTCCTGTTCGTCACGCTGGTGTTCGTGCTGGCGCACACCGTGTTGTACGCCTACCTCGCCACCTTCCTCACCGGCCTGGACCTGGGCGGCGACACCGACCTGGTCCTGCTGACGTTCGGCCTCGCCTCGATCGCGAGCATCTGGATCGTCGGCGCGCAGATCCACCGGCGGCTGCGGTTGCTGACGGTCGTCAGTGCGCTGCTGGTCGCCGTCGCCGCGGCGTTGCTCGCGACCGAACCGGCGCTGGTCTACGCGGCCGCCGCGCTGTGGGGCCTCGGCTGGGGCGGCGTGCCGACGCTCCTGCAAACCGCGGCCGGCGAGGCAGGCGGCGAGTCCGCGGACACTGTGCAAGCGATGCTCGTGACGCTGTGGAACGCCGCGATGGCCGCCGGCGGCGTCGTCGGCGGGGTGCTGCTCGACGCGGCTGGCAGCGGCTCCTTCCCCTGGGCTGTGCTGGCGTTGATGGCGCCGGTCCTGGCGGTCGTCCTGCTTGCCCGACGGCACGGCTTCCCCGCGCGGGACGCTTGACGCCGCGGTCGCGGGAGATCTTGGATGGAACCGTGCCAGAGCCTGTGAACACCGACCTCGGAAGCTATCTGCGACGGATGCGCGAGCGCCTCCAACCCGCCGAAATCGGCCTGGTCAGCCGCGGGTCCCGGCGAGTGCCCGGACTCCGGCGGGAGGAGGTCGCCGCGCTCGCCGGGGTCAGTTCGACCTACTACACCCGGCTCGAACAGGCGCAGACCGCGCACGCGTCGCCGGAAGTCCTGTCCGCGATCGCCCGCGCGCTGGACCTGAGCGCGGCCGAGGAAGCGCACCTGCTCAAGATCGGCACGACCGCGCCCGCCCCGCCGGTGCGCCCGGCCACGACCGACGAACTGACCCCGCACACCCGCATGCTGGTGAACACCCTCGGCGCCGCGGCGGTCGCGGTGCTGAATTTCCGCTGCGACATCCTGGCGTGGAATTCGCTGTTCCACAAACTGTTCGCCGCCCATCTCGATTTCGCCGCGCCGGACCGGGACCGGCCGAATGTCGTCAAACTGAACTTCCTCGACGACAACGTCCGCGCGCTGTACGCGGACTGGCCGCTGGAGGCGCAGCAGAACGTCTCCTACCTGCGGTACATCGCCGCGGACCACCGGCACGACCCGCGGCTGGCCGAGCTGATCGGCGAGCTGACGATGGCCAGCCCGGAATTCGCGAAGCTGTGGGTCGGCCAGACGGTCGGGAATTGCACGGCCGGGGTGAAAACGTTCCGGCATCCGACGGTGGGGGAGTTCGAGCTGATGTACCAATCGGCTGAGCTGGGCGACGGAACTGTTCTGAAGATATATCACGCCGCGCCGGACTCGGCGCATGAGGCTGCGGTGAAGCTGCTGGCCACTGATCTCAGCTGATCCCAGCCTGACACTGGCAGTGCTAGTCACAGCGGGGATCTGGCTGTTTCCCGCGCCGGCCGCGAATCTGGCCGCATGACGACCGATACGGCTCACGTCCGCCTGACCGGCCGCCGCGTGATGGTGCTCGTGGTCCTGCTGGCCGCGCAGTTCATGCTGGCGGCGGATTTCTCCGTGCTGAACGTCGCGCTCCCGCGGGTCGGGGCGGACCTCGGCTTTCTCTCCGGCGATCTGCAATGGATCACCACCACGTTCGCGCTGTGCGCGGCCGGCTGCACGCTGATGTTCGGCCGCGTCGGCGATCACCTCGGCCGCCGCCGGATCTTCGCCGCCGGGATGGCCGTGCTCGCGGCCGCCTCGGCGGTCGGCGGCCTCGCCGGTTCGCCCGCGGTGCTGCTCGTGGCCCGGACGCTGCAGGGCCTGGCCACCGCCGCGGTCACCCCGGCCGCGCTCGCGCTGCTGACCGCCGCGTTTCCGGAACCTTCCTTGCGCACCAAGGCATTGGGGCTCAACGGGGTGATGATGAGCTCGGGCTTCACCGTCGGCTCGATCCTCGGCGGACTGCTCACCGACCTGCTCTCCTGGCGCTGGGCGTTCTTCCTCAACCTGCCGGTCGCGCTCGCCGCGCTGGCGGTCGTGCCGCTGGTCGTTCCGGAAAGCCGCGCGGAAACCCGCCGGAAACCCGACGTGCCCGGTGCGGTGCTCATCACCACCGGGCTGTTCGCGGGCGTCTACGGCATCACCCGGGCCGCCGAGTCCGGTTTGGACACTGCCGCTGTCTTCTCGCTCGCACTGGCGGCCGTCTTGCTGATCGCGTTCGGAATCGTGGAAAGCCGGACCGCCGACCCGCTCGTCCCCGCAGCCATCCTCCGGCACCCCGACGTCGCCTACGGCAACGTGGCCGCCCTGTTCCTCTTCGGCGGCGAGACCGCGCTGATCTTCTTCACCGGCTTGTACGTCCAGAACGTCCTGGGCCATTCCTCGCTGGTCGCCGGAATGGTGCTGGTGGGGATCGGGGCCGGCCAGATCCTCGGCGGCAGCATCGGCCCGAGGATCCTCGCGAAGGTCCGTCCGCGCACGCTGCTCGGCGTGGCGCTGGTCGGCCAGGGCGCGTTCATGCTGCCGGGCCTGTGGCTGGCCGCGACGAACGGCTGGCTGGCGGTGCTGATCGCCGCCGAGTTCGCGAACGCGGTCTTCTCGATGCTGGCGATGCTGTCGTTCCTGGTGCTCGCCACGTCGGCGGCCGGCGCGGACGCCCAGGGCCTCGCGACCGGGATGGCGACGCAGAGCCAGCAGATCGGCATGGCGATCGGGATCCCGCTGGCGAGCGCGGTGTTCACGACGGTCACGACCGGCGAACTGGACGCCATCCGGGCGGCGATCGGGGTGGACGCGCTGGCCCTGGTCGGTGCGGGGGCGTTCGGGTTGCTGCGCAGAGGAAAACGCTAAACGCTCTTCGTGAGATAAACCGCCCCGCGGATGTGCTTCCCGAGCGTGTCCGCGGGCGGTTCGGCCACCTGGTACCCCGCGCGCCGGTACATCGTCAGATTCCGCTCGCTGCCCGCCCCGGTGTAGAGCACCAGGCTGGTCGCCCGCGGAGGGGCCTGCTGCTCGGCATAGCTCAGCAGCCACCGCCCGACGCCCTGCCCGGCGAGATCGGGGGCCACCATCAAGCGGCCGATCTCCCAGCGGTCCTGCTCGAGGTGCGCGCGTACGGCAGCGACGAGCCGTCCGCCGATCCGGACGGTCCACACACGAGTGGTCTCGATCCAGCCGCGCACGGTGTCCAGGTCCTCGTGCAGGGCGGGGACGTCGAAGGTGTCGTTGACGATCGCCTGCGGGACCCAGCAGCACCGTTGCAGCACAAGGAGCTCGGCGGCGTCGGAGGGCTGGGCTTCGGACAGCTGGGCATCAGCGAGCGGCAAGGCGGCGAGGTCGGTCACGTCTCTCGATCTTGCGCGCCGCAGGAAGCCCTGTCCACCGAATATCAGCCGTTCGACGGCCAGGGCGGCCCCGGTATCGCCCGGCGCAACGCCGGTGCCACCTCGGCTTGGAACAGCTCCAGCGCGGCCCGGTGCTCGGATGGGGTCCGTCCGTCGCGGTCGGCGGACAGATGCGTCACCCGGTGGCCGAACTGTTCGTGGTACCGCAACACCTTCTCGGTCACCTGAGCAGGACTGCCGATCAGCGCGGAGCTTCGCTCGACGAAATCCGCCAGCGTCGGGAAAACCGGTTTCTGGCCGAGTTCGCGCTGGAGCGCCAGCCGGGCCTCGAAAATCGGCCGGTACGCGTCGAGGGCGTCCTGCGAACGGCTCGCCAGGTGGAATCCGGCCGTGCCCGCGCCGACCACCGCGTCGGCGGGATCGTGGCCGTGGAAGGCCCAGCGTTCGCGATAGTGCCGGATCAGTTCGGCGTACGGTTCGATCGGGTTGGTCACGTTGGCCGAGAACAGCGGATCGCCGTGTTTCGCGGCCAGTTCGACGGAGTCGCGGCTAGTGGCGCTGCCGTGCCAGATCCGGATCGGCTGCTGCAGCGGGCGCGGCCACACCTCCGCCGAGGCGAGCGGCGGACGGAACCGGCCGGACCAGGTGACCCGGTCCGCCTCCCACAGCTTGCGGAACAGTTCGTAGCCCTCGGCGTTGCGGTCCCACTGCTCCTCGGGCGTGACGTCGAACAGTTCGCGCTGGGCCGAGCCGTTGCCCTTGCCGATGATGAGTTCGAGCCGGCCGCCGGAAAGGTTGTCCAGCATCGAATAATCCTCGAACGCGCGCACCGGGTCGAGCAGGCTGAGCGTCGTGACCGCGGTGAACAGCCGGATCCGGCGCGTGCGGGCGGCGATGTGGCTGAGCACCACCGGCGGGGACGACGAGAGGAAGGGTCGCTCATGCCGTTCGCCGACGCCGTAGCCGTCGAAGCCCAGTTCCTCGGCGAGTTCGGCGTTTTCGACCACCTCGCGCAGCCGTGCGTCGGGGGCGGCGAGTTCGCCGGTGACCGGGTCGGGGGTGTGCGTGATGAGGGTGATCAGCAGGAACTTCACCGCAGCTCCAGATGTTCGCGCAGCGTCGACCCGGTGTACTCGGTGCGGTACACCCCGCGCTCCTGCAGTTCCGGCACGAGCCGGTCGACCACCTCGTCGATCGAACCCGGAACCAGCTGCGGGCTGAGGTTGAACCCGTCCACCACCCGGTCAGTGACATACCGGGCCCATTCGTCGGCGATCTGTCCCGGCGTCCCGACGAACGAGTGGTGCCGCGGTTCGACCTCCAGCACCAGTTGGTGGATCGAAAGGTTCTTCGCCTCGGCCAGATCGCGCCACTGCCGGATGCGCTCGAGCTTCCCGGTGCGGTGCTCGATCGAAATCGTGCCGCGCGACGGGTCCAGTTCCCCTTCTGCCGGTTCGATGTCCGGCAGCGGTCCGTGCGGGTCGTAGGCGGACAGGTCCTGGCCCCAATACTGTTCGAGGAACGCGATGGCGCGTTGCGGGTTGATCTGGCGGCGGCGGATGTCCTCTGCGCGTTCAGCGGCGTCGGCTGGCGTATCACCGAGAACCACTGACGCGCCAGGCAGGATGCGTACCGCGTCAGCGGGCCTTCCGTGGCGGGTCAGCCGCGCTCGCAGGTCGGCCGCGTAGGC
Organism: Amycolatopsis sp. FU40; assembly: GCF_021903635.1. Taxonomy (NCBI): domain Bacteria; kingdom Bacillati; phylum Actinomycetota; class Actinomycetes; order Pseudonocardiales; family Pseudonocardiaceae; genus Amycolatopsis; species Amycolatopsis sp. FU40. The sequence goes on along the minus strand of NZ_CP091381.1, from coordinate 3,996,228 downwards.
CGCGGCCTTGTCGTAGGCGGTGTTCGCGGAGAAGACCACGTCGGCGTGTTGCGCGGCCAGTTCCCGGCCGCCGGGGGAGTCGCCTGCCTGGAACAAGACCGGCCGCCGAGGCGGGAGCGTCGGTTCGGCGCGCAGCCGCACCAGGTCGGTGTCCGCCGCCACCGGTCCGGCCCACAGGGCTTTCGCGGCTTCGACGAATTGGGTCGCGCGTTCGTAGCGGCGCTCGTGTGCCAGCCAGCCGCCGTGCCGGAAGTTGGCTCCGGTCCAGGCGTTGTCGGTGGTGACGATGTTCCACCCGGCCCGTCCGCCGGAGAGGTAGTCGAGCGAGGCCAGGCGGCGGGCGAGGTCGGCGGGGTAGTTGTAGGTGGTGTTCTGCGTGGCGACCAGCCCGATTTTCGTGGTGGCCCCGGCGAGCGCGCTCAGCTGGGTGATCGCGTCCGGACGGCCGGCGACGTCGAGGGCGTGCACGCGGCCGCGGTTCTCCCGGACCCGGAGGCCTTCGCCGAGGAAGAACGCGTCGAACAGCCCGCGTTCCATCGTGCGGGCCACCGACACGTAGGTCTCGATCTCGGTGTGCTCCGCGTTCGACGGGTCGTCCCACAGGAACTGCGGTCCGACACCGGTGTAGAAGACCCCGAGGTGCAGCTGCGCGGTCATGCGATTCCCTTCGACGACACGGCGAATCGGTTCCCGGGACGCGGGAGGCCCAGCGTCGTGCGGAGGGTCGCGCCCGGTTCCGGCGGGGCGTGCACCCCGCGCCGGCGCAGTTCCGGGAGCACTTCCCGGCTCAGCACCGGCAGGTCCGCCGCGCCGGGGTGCAGGCGCACGCCGTCGAGGTCGAGCTGTTCCAGCAAGGCGACCAGCCCAGCGGGAGACCCGGTGTAGCGGGTGCGTCCGCTCGGTGTCGGGTCCGCGGAATCGAAGCGGACTTCCAGCTCGCCGAACACCAGGGGAGCGCCGGCTTCACGGCGCCGCTGGAGATCGTCGGTGAGCACGATGTCCGGCCGGACGACGTCGGCGAACTCCTCCGCGGCCAGGACGACGAGGCTGCCCTGCGGCGGTCGCGGCGTGATCAGCGGGCCTTTGACGGAGAAGGTTTCCCCGGCGAAGTCCACGTGGTGGACCTTGTCCGGGTCCAGGTAACGGCCGGTGGCGAGGTCCTTGATGACCGCGTCGTCCTCCCACGAGTCCCACAGCCGCCGGATCGCTTCGACGACGTCAGCCACCTCCTGGCGGAGATCGCCCGGTTCGGCGCGGCCGACCGTCGCGAGCGCCTCCGGAGTGGCGGCGGTACCGACGATCCAGGCGGCGCGGCCGTGCGTGGCGTGGTCGAGGCTCGCGAGCTGGGCGGCCAGGTGGAACGGTTCGGCGGTCAGCACGTGCGACGTCGGGGCCAAGCCGATGCGGGACGTCCGGGTGGCGGAATACGCGGTGCGGACCGTGGCGTCGACCCGGAATCCGCCGGCGGGCGGGACGGGCGCGTCGTCGAAGGTGGCGAACGTGTACCCGGCGCGCTCGGCGTCGGCGACGACGTCCGCCAGCGCGTGCGGGCCGGTTTCCGGAGGTGCTCCGTCGCTGTCGAGTTCGACCGCGAGGTGCAAGGTTTTCGATGAACTCATGCGGGCACTGCCCCCTCGATTCGGTTGTGCCACAGGTAGCCCGGATCCGGGGTGCCCCGCACTGCCGCTCAGGATGTGGGCGGCTGGGGGATGTTGTTCCGGCAGGGTGTTCCCAGCTGGTGGACGAGGCGGACCAGCGCGGCCGGTCCGCCTACAGTCCTGCGGTCATGAGTTCAGATGCGAAGCCGCGAGGCGCTGCGCGGATCAGCGCCGACTGGGCCGCGGTGCTGGTCGCGGCCGTTCTGGTGGCGTTGGCGGCGTTCGGCGTGCTGCCGGCGATTCCCTTTCTCGTCACATGACCGCCGCACTGGAGAGCCGCCGCACGGTGCCCGCGGTCGTGAGATATCTGCCGGGGCTTCTGCTGTTGGCAGCAGTGGGCATTGCGGGAACACTGGCGCAGAACGGGATTCGCAGCCTCGGCCACGCGACCGGGACGGCGCTGCCGGACATCGAGTACGTGCTGTGGGCGATCGTCCTCGGACTGGTCATCCGCAATACGATCGGCGTCCCCGCGCTGTTCCGCCCAGGGGTCGGGACCTACGAGTTCTGGCTGAAGACCGGCATCGTCCTGCTCGGCGCCCGGTTCGTGCTGGGCGACCTCGCCAAGCTCGGCGGGTTCAGCCTGGGCCTGATCCTGGTCGACATGGCCGTCGCGACCACTGTGATCCTGTTAGTGGGCAAGGCTTTCGGCCTCGGCGGAAAGCTGTCCTCGCTGCTGGCTATCGGTACGTCGATCTGTGGCGTGTCCGCCATCATCGCGGGCCGCGGCTCCATCGACGCCGACGACGAGGATTCCGGCTACGCCATCGCCGCGATCCTCGCCCTGGGTGCGGTCGCGCTGTTCACCTTCCCGGCGATCGGGCACGCGCTGAACCTGACCGACACCGAATTCGGCCTCTGGGCGGGACTCGCGGTGGACAACACCGCCGAGACGACCGCGACCGGCGCGGCGTACTCCCCGCACGCGCAGGACATCGCCGTCGCGGTGAAGAGCACGCGGAACGCGTTGATCGGGCTGGTCGTCCTCGGCTACGCGGCATACTGGTCCACGCGCGGCGGCAAGGCGGTCGCCAGCGGGGTGAAGGGCCGCGCGGGCTTTGTGTGGCGCACCTTCCCGAAGTTCGTGCTGGGGTTCATCGCGGTCTCCGCCCTGGCGACCGCGCACGTCTTCACCAAGGCGGAGGTCGCCAGCCTCGGGAACCTGTCGAAGTGGGCGTTCCTGCTGTGCTTCGCCGGGGTGGGCCTGAACTTCGACCTTCGCCAGATGGCGCGCAGCGGGCTGCGGCCGTTGATCGTGGCCGCGCTCGGACTGGTGGTGGTCGCGGTGTGCTCGCTCGGGCTGGTGCTCGTGTCCTCGCAGTGGTTCAGCTTCTAGAACTTCTGGAACGACGGACGACCGCGCCGCCGCCAGACCCCGGGCGGCGGCGCGGTCGCGCGGTCAGCGTGCTTCCCGGGTCGCCGTGTCCAGTGCGGCCAGCAGAATCCCGGCGGCCGTGCGCACGACTTCCGCGGCGACGTTGAGCGGCGGCAGCAACCGGACCACGCTGTCGCCGCGTCCGCCCAGTTCGACGATGAGCCCGCGCCGCAGCGCGTGGTTCTGCACGGCCAGCGCGAGTTCCGACGCGGGCGCGCCGGTGCGCGGATCGGCCAGTTCGATGCCCCACATCAGCCCGGCGCCGCGCACGTCCGTCACCCACGGATGGCTGGCCAGCGGGGAAAGCAGTTCCTCGAACTGGTATCCGCGCTCGACGACGTTGTCCAGCACGCTGTCGCGGTTGACGACCTCGATCGCCCGCGCGCCCGCGGCGAAGGCGAGCTGATTGCCGCGGAACGCGCCGGCGTGCGGGCGGGGAGCCCAGTTGTCGAGGCGCTCGTCGTAGATGATCAGCGAGACCGGCGAGCCGATTCCGCTGAGCGCCTTGGACGCGACGATCACGTCGGGTTCGATGCCGTAGCGCTCGAAGGCGAACCAGGTCCCGGTCCGGCCGCAGCCGGTTTGCAGTTCGTCGACGATCAGCGGGATGCCCAGCTCCCGGGTCAGCTCGCGCACCCGGTGCACGAAATCCGCCCGCGCCGGGACCACTCCGCCCTCGCCCTGCACCAGTTCGAGCACCACCGCCGCGGGCAGCGGGAGGCCGCCGTCGGGATCGTGCAGCGAGCGTTCGAGCAGGTCCGGGCAGGTCGCCGCGCAGGTGTCCGGATCGTGGCCGGCCGGGCAGCGGGGGCAGGAGGAGTACGGCGGGTACTGCGTGCCGGAGAGAGCGCTCGCGCCGGGCCGCTGCCCGGTCAGGCCGAGCGCGGCGTGCGCGCTGCCGTGGAACCGGCCCTGGAACGACACGACTCCGCCGCGTCCGGTCGCGGTCTTGCACAGCTTGAGCGCGGCCTCGACCGCGTTGGTCCCGGCCGGTCCGCAGAAGTGCAGCTTCATCCGCGAGCGCAGGGCTTCGGGCAGCATCGCGAGCTGGGCCTCGGAGAACTCGTCCTTGACCGGGGTCGCGAAGTCGAGCGCGTGGGTCAGCTTGCTCAGCTGCGCGGTCATCGCCGCGACCAGTTCGGGATGGTTGTGCCCGAGGGAAAGCACGCCCGCCCCGGCGAGGAAGTCGATGAAGACGTTGCCGTCGGCGTCGCGCACGAAGCTGCCCGAGCCCTCGGTGATCGCGATCGGCAGCCGCCGCGGGCCGCGGCGGGCGTTCGGCTCCCGGCGGTCCTGCCGGGCGAGGTACTCGGCCGAACGCGGGCCGGGCAGGTCGCAGTAGACGGCGGGGCCGGTGAGCGGCGCGGGATGCTCGAGGGTGGTCATCTGGCCTGTTCTCCCCTGACAGTGGTGGTGGCGCGGCCGGTTTTCCCTCCGCGAAGGGCTTTCGGGGCGGACTGGCCCCGCGCGGACTTCGCGGCCGCCCGCCGGACGCGCTTCTCCCGGAACGAACAGAGCAGCGGTTTTCCCGATCGCCGCGGCAGCGGGTTGCCTTCTCCGGGACAGAACGGTCCGTTTCCCGGATGCGTTCCGCCGACGTCGCGCCGCGGTTCCGGCGCCGAGTCCGTCATGCACTCCTCCTCTTTTTCGCAGGGATTCGCCAACCGTAGGAAAACGGTCCGCGGTGAGGAAAACGGTGTGTCGAGAGCGAAAGCGGGGAGGGCCGCGCCGGTGCTCGGCCCTCTCCGGCCGACCTCGCTGGAATGCCGCGGGGCACAGAGTAGCGCAGCCGGTTCCGGCCGAACGGAGGGTCGGCGGCGGCCGGGTGGCGTCCGGCTGCGGAAAGAAAAGAATCGGCCGCGATAAGGCAAGGCAATGCGCCGGGAGAGTGAACGCGGCGATTTCGCGGAGTTCGCCGTACTGGGCTGAACGACTGAAACGGCAACGGCGTTCTCGGTTCCGCGAAACGGGGCGTGAATATTCACGATCCGTTTCCGGCGTGTGAATCGGCGGGAAGGGCCGCATGGTGAGATGTTTCCGCGAGTGGCGCGGCCGACGTTCGAGAATATTCCGGCGGGGAGAAATGTGGACCTTTCCGGGGTTTTTCTGGTCTTTTCGCCGTCTGGGTCCGGCGGCGGGTGCGGTTTCCGCCGGGAAGGAGCGGCGGACCGCGGTTTCGGCGGCGGGGAGCGGCGGGGCTGTCGGGCGGGTGGTCCAGACCATCGTGGTGGTCCGGACCGCTGGTCCGCCGGCTCCGGTCGCTCGCGGACGGCGGCGGGCGCGAGCGCGTCCGGGGGAGCGGGCCTGCTCCGGCGGGGCGCGCGCGGCCGGGCCGGGCGGAGCAGTGCGGGTGAACGAGGTCCGCGAAGCTGCGTTTATCTCGACCGTTATCTACGTTTGAAGAGCAAGTAACGCACAGTTCTTTCTGTTGGAAAATTTCCGGTGCTTTGGTGGAGGGCAGTTTTGGGCGGGTGATGGGCAAGATACCGTTGCGGTTGAGCAGTGATTTATTAACCAGATGTGCGGCGGTGACCATGACGGACTGTCGCCCCACTGCTACGCGCCGAGGCGATCTGTGGCCGATCCCACTGCCTCTGTACACCTGCCGTTTCCGTTTCGTAATCTTCTCGAGCTTTTGCGGTGACCTGCGATCTACCCCGAGGATCAGCGACCCGAAGCCGCCGCGCGCCGTCGCGGCTCGCTGCCTGGTTCAGGCACGAGGACGGCGGTGCGGTGTGACAGCGAAGGAGCCCACCTACCGTGGGACGGCACAGCAAACCCAGCAAGACGAAGACAGTCCTCCAGCGCACCGGCGCGACCGCGGCTCTCGCGGGAGCCACCCTCGGCGGCATCGGCCTCGCCGGGGCCGGCACGGCCAACGCCTTCCCGGGGCAGGCCGGCATCGTCAAGTGCGAGAGCAGCGGCAACCCGAAGGCGGTCAACAACACCGCCGCGGGCCAGCGCGCGGGCCGCCCCGCCGGCCTGTTCCAGATCGTCACGAAGACCTGGCTCGCGAACGGCGGCGGCCAGTTCGCCCCGACGGCCGACAAGGCCACCCCTGCGCAGCAGCAGATCGTCGCGGACCGGATCTACGCGAAGCAGGGTTCGGCCCCGTGGCAGTGCCGCGGCGGCTCCGGTCCGGCGAGCTACGCGGACTTCGGCGGCGACACCTCCGGCGGCTCCGCCGAGGTCGAGGCCGTCGCCGCGAAGCCGAAGGTCGAGGTCAAGGCCGAGACGAAGGTCAAGTCCGCGCCCAAGCACGCCGCACCGTCCTCGAACCCGGACGGCAGCTACACCGTGGCCGCCGGCGACACCCTCTCCGGCATCGCGAAGAACCTGAACGTCGAGGGCGGCTGGCAGCACCTGCAGCAGCTGAACGCGAAGTACATCCCCGACGCGAACCTGATCCTGGTCGGCCAGAAGATCGTCACGAAGTAACCTGCCGAGGCCCTGGCCGGGCCCGCGCCGCTTTCCCCCGGGCGGCGCGACCCCGGCCGGAGGCCGCTGGTGCACGCGCGCGCACGTGCGCTCGGGCACCGAACGCGCGCCCCGGCGGCCGGCGTGCGGGGCGGGCGGGCCTGCATTGTGGGAACACAGGCCGGTTCGCGCCGCACGCCTTGCCTCGTGGGGCTTTCGAGTGCGCGAACGGGCGCTTGGGCGCCGCGCGGATCGTGAGTTGGCGGAGGTTTTCGAGTGCGCGGGACCTGTGCGCGTGCTCTGCGGGAAGAAGAGCCTGCCTGTCCTGCGTGCCTTGCCTTGAGCGCCCGGTTCGCGGACTGTCTTGCCGGTGTTTCCGCGAGAAGAGTCGGAAACACGCTCGGAACTCGCAGCCGAAATGCGGCCGCTGCTGTCGCGCTGGCCGTGTTCCGATGGGGGCTGTGCGATGCATCGCCGTGAAGAATCCCGTGGCAGCGCGGCGCGCCAGTTCGGTGTATTCGCCGCCCACGTCACGCACGAGAACTCGTGCGGTTACGATTTTCCGCCCGCATCCGGACGGTGAGTGGCGTTCCCGGCAGCCGGAATCCGCAGCGGAACGCTCCGCAGCAAAGACAGCGCATCAGCGCTCGGACTCCCAGGCTCAGCCTGATAGACAATCAACTGCTGCCCAGTCGCACCGCGCACGTCGAAGGCTTGATAAGTCAACGTCAGCGGCCCAACCGCCGGATGCACGAACTGCTTCGGTTCGCGGGTTTTCCCGCGCACTTGATGGGTCTCCCACAGCACTCGGAACTGCTCGCTGCCCTCGCTGAGCTCCGCGGTTAAGCGAGGCAATGCGGGATCTCCCGCGGCGGCGCGCAGGTTCGCCACGGTGGCTTGGGCCGTCCAGTCCCAGCGGGCGTAGAACTGCCGACCCGCTGGGTCGAGGAAGGTCATGCGGGCCAGGTTGCCGGCTGCGGCGAAAGGGGAGAACAGGGCGTCGGCGAGGGCGTTCGCGGCCAGGATGTCCAGGACGCGGTTGAGCACGAACGCGGGCGCGTGCGGGTGGCCGTCCATGAGTTGCCGCAGTTCCGGGCTCACGCTCTGCGAAACGGGGGACGGCAGGTCGGGCGGGGCGGCGCCGGCTAGGCGGTACAGGTGTTCGCGGGCGTCGGGGTCCAGGTCCAGGGCGCGGCTGAGGGCGTCGAGCACCTGGGTGGACGGCCGGGCTTCCCGGCCTTGCTCCAGGCGTGCGTAGTAGTCGACGTTCACTCCGGCGAGCACGGCGACTTCCTCGCGGCGCAGTCCCGCGACTTTGCGTCTGCCGGAGTAGCGCACGCCGGCGTCCTCCGGGGAGCGTTGTGCGCGGCGTGCTCGCAGGAAGTCGCCCAGTTCCGTGCCCATGCGGACCAGGGTAGGCGGCGGCTGGGTGGGTGTGACACGTCCTGTCAGCGAGACTCGAAGCGGCTGAGACTGGGCGGCATGACGAGTGAATTGGCGGGAAAGGTCGCCCTGGTCACGGGTGCCGCGCGGGGGGTCGGGGCGGCGACGGTCGCTTGGCTGCGCTCCCGTGGGGCACGAGTGCTGGCGACCGACATCCGGCCGGAGGCGGAGCAGCTGGCCGGCGACGGGGTGGCGGTGCTGGTCGGCGATGTGTCCGAAGAGGACGTCGCGTTGCGGTCGGCGGCTGCGGCGATCGAGCGGTTCGGCGGGCTCGACATCCTGGTCGCCAATGCGGGACGTTCGGTGAACAAAGCGATCACTGAGACGACCGCGGCGGACTGGGACGAGGTGATGTCCGTCAACGCCCGCGGGGCGTTTCTGCATGCGCGGGAAGCATTTCGGGTGATGCGCGACAACGGCGGGGGAGCGATCGTCACGGTCGGCTCGTTCGCCAGCACGGTGGGGTTGGCCGAAGCGGCGGCGTACAGCGCGTCGAAAGGAGCGCTGGCACAATTGACAAAAGTGCTCGCACTGGAAGGCGCGCCGCACGGAATTCGTGCGAATGTGGTCGCTCCGGGCGTGATCGAGACAGATCTGCTCGACACTTTCCGCGCCGACAGCCGGGCGTATCTGCGGTCTTTCGGCGACGCCCATCCGCTCGGCCGGGTCGCGCAGCCTGAAGAAATCGCCGAGGTGATCGGGTTTCTGGCTTCGCCGCGGTCCGCGTTCGTCACCGGTGCGGTCGTAGCCGCCGACGGCGGCTACACGGCGGCTTGATTTCCCTCCGGCGAAAGGAAATATCCCATGCGGCTTGGCGGCAAAGTTGTGTTGCTCACTGGAGCGACCGGAGGGATTGGACAGGCTACTGCTGAGCTGTTCGCCCGTGAAGGGGCCAGTCTGGTCATTACCGATGTCGATTACGGCGCGGTGGAGAAACTCGCGGCGAGGCTCGGGACTGACGTGCTCGCCGACCGGTTGGACGTGTCCTCGGCGGACAACTGGCGTGAAACCGTCGAACGGACCCAGCAACGGTTCGGCCGTCTCGACGTGCTGGTCAATATCGCGGGAATCGTGGACTGGCCGGGGATCGAGGAAACCGGGAAGGACGCCTGGGACCAGGTGATCGCGGTCAACCAGACCGGGACCTGGCTCGGGATGAGGGCCGCGATGCCGCTGTTGCGCGCCTCCGGCAACGGGTCGGTCGTCAATACCTCCTCGGTGCTGGGGCTGGTCGGCAGCGGCGCGGCTGCCGCGTACCAGGCGTCGAAAGGGGCGGTGCGGCTGCTGACCAAGACGGCCGCGGTCGAGTACGCGACGCGCGGGGTCCGGGTCAATTCGGTGCACCCGGGCGTCATCGCGACGCCGATGATCCAGGACCTGCTCGACGAACAGGGCGACCAGCAGCCCGACATCGTCCGCACGCCGATGCGCCGCGCGGGCAGCCCGGCCGAGGTCGCGCACGCGATGCTGTTCCTGGCCGGCGACGAATCCTCGTTCGTCACCGGAACCGAACTGGTCGTGGACGGCGGGCTCACCGCGCATTGACCTCGGCATCATCTACTATCCGGCATAGTAGATGAGATCCGGCGAGACGAGCACCTTGGCGGCTGCCCGCGGGCGGCGTTCGAACCGGGTGTCCGCCGGTGCTCGCGGCGGGCTCGTCCTGGCCGGGTTCGCGGGCGGGGGGTGTTCGCGGCGGCGGCACGAGCAGCCGGGGCATGAGGTTCTTCCGGTTTCCGCACGTCCGCCCACGGCGGAGCTGAAGTCGGCGGTCAAGGTGCGCGACGACCGACCGGAGCGGGAGGAGCGAGCCAGTCGGGAAGCCCCGTGCCTGCGCGCCGGTGACCGGCACGGTCGCCTCGAACTACGGCATCCGCTGGGGAACGACCCACTACGGCCTGGGCGTCGCGAACGCCATCGGCACCCCGGTCCGGACGCCGCTCGCCGGGACGGTGCTCTCGAACCGGGCGGGTGACCTCGGGTGGACGCCGGGGCGGAGCGTGCGCGACAATACATGCACGTTTCGCAATATGTCAGGGACGGTGCGGGTGAGCGAGCAACACCAAGGCCATGGTCACGGCGTATCCGCGGGCGCGGACCGCATGTGGCTGGTGCGGGCGCTGGCGCTGATCGTCGGGTTCATGGCCGTCGAGCTGGTCATCGGCCTGATCGCCGGGTCGCTCGCGCTGATCACCGACGCCGGCCACATGCTGACCGACGCCGCGTCGATCGTGCTCGCGCTGGTCGCGATCCGGCTGGCGGCGCGTCCGGCGAAGGGCGGGTTCACCTACGGGCTCAAGCGCGCGGAAATCCTGTCCGCGCAGGCCAACGGGATCACCTTGCTGCTGCTGACCGCGTGGTTCGGCTACGAGGCGGTGACCCGGCTGATCGAACCGCCGGAGGTCCAGGGCGCGCTGGTGCTCGTGACCGCGCTGGCCGGGATCGTCGTGAACGTCGCGGCGAGCTGGTGCATCAGCCGGGCGAACCGGTCGAGCCTGAACGTCGAGGGCGCGTTCCAGCACATCCTCAACGACCTTTACGCGTTCATCGCGACCGCGGTGGCGGGCGCGATCGTGTGGTGGACGGGATTCGCCCGCGCGGACGCGATCGCCGCGCTGGTCGTCGCCGCGCTGATGGCGAAGGCGGGCTGGGGGCTGGTCCGCGAGTCGGGCCGGATCTTCCTGGAGGCCGCGCCCGCGGGAATCGACCCGGAGACGGTCGGCGAGCAGGTGGCGTCCGTCCCGGACGTGGTGCAGGTGCACGACCTGCACATCTGGCAGATCACCTCGGGCGAGCCCGCGCTGTCCGCGCACGTGCTGGTGCGGCCCGCCGCCGATTGCCACGCCGTGCGCGCCGGGATCGAGGAGATCATGCGGTCGCGGCACCGGCTCGACCACACGACATTGCAGGTGGACCACGCCGACGAGGACCGGGCCGAGCACTGCGAACGGTCGCACGGGCCGACGTACCGGTTCACCGGGCGGTCCTGATCCCGCCACCAGAAGGAACCGCGTGCGAGCCGCTTCGGCCCGGCGGCCTCCGGAAAACGAGCCGGAGAGCGGGGAAACCGCCGGATGAGCGAGCCCTAGGATGCGTGGCGTGCAAGGACTCGGCGAGCTGGAATCGGCGGCGATGGACGTCTTGTGGCGCGCGAGCGAAGCGCGCACCGTCCGCGAAGTGCTGGAGGCGCTGAACCGGGATCTCGCCTACACGACGGTCCTCACCGTCCTCGATCATTTGCACAGCAAAGGCTGGGTGGAACGCGAAAAACGCAGCCGCGCCTACTGCTACACGCCAGCGCTGTCGCGAGAGGAAGCCGCGGCGCGCGCGATGCGGAACCTGCTCGCGGACGTGGGCGATCCCGAAGGGGTGCTGCTGCATTTCGCGCGGTCGGCGTCCGAGGGGGAGCGGGACGCATTGCGGCGCGGACTGCGGAAGCGCTCGTGATCGTCTCCGCGGCGCTCGTCGCGACTGCGGCGATGGCGGGTTGCCGCGGACCGTTGTTGCTGCGTCGCGTATTGCGGGCACGGATGCCGGCGACGCTGCGTTTTGGCGCGTGGATTCTGTTGCTGGGCGGCATGATCGCGGCCGGAGCAGGTGCGGTAGCGACGGCGTTCGCGCTGGCGTCGATCCGCCTGTATCGGCGTCAGCTTCGCTTGCGCGACCGGCCTCGTCGTGCTCTCCGAAGGGCTCGCGAAGGATCTCTCCGAAACCGAACTCGCCGCGGTCGTCGACCACGAACGGTCCCATCTGCGCGGACGGCATCACCGCCTGGCCGGGTTCGCGCACGCGGTGTCGGCGGCGCTGTCGTTCGTTCCGCTGGCCCGGCGGTCGCCGGAGTTCGCCGCCGCTGCGGTCGAGCTGAGCGCGGACGCCGCGGCTGGGCGTCGGCATGGAGCGGCGACCGTCAGCGCGGCGTTGGACCGGATGCATCCGGTGCGTTCGGCGGACACGAGCTCCGGCTCGAACACCTCGCCCGCGGGCGGCACACCGCGATTACCAGTGTTCTCGCCTTCGCGACGGCCGCGTTACTCCCCGTGAGCACAGCCGTGGCCCTGATCGCCGCCGGGGCCTGGACGGCGACTCCCGCTCTGCTCCACGCCTGACCGGTATGACTACTATGTCCGGTAGTAAGGGCGAACGGGGGCAAATCAGGTGCTGGGGCGAAAAACGCAGATCATCGGGGGGATCGTTGCCGGGCTGGCGCTGACGGCGGCGTGCACGTCCGCACCGGAGCCCGGTCCCGCTGCCGGCGCCGAACAGAAGACCAGCGCGGCGCCGGCGCCCGCGACCCTCGACCTCGGGCCGAAGGACGGCTCGAACGACGTCGCACCGGGTGAACCCGTCACCGCGGTGGCGGGCGGGTCCACGCTCAGCGAGGTCACCCTCGCCGCCGCGGACGGCACCCCGGTTCCCGGCGGGATGGACGCCGCGAAGCAGCGCTGGACCAGCAGCAAACCCCTGGAATACCGCACGAAGTACACGCTCACCGCACGCTCCGCCGGCGCGGACGGCAACCCGGTGACCCGCACGAGCACCTTCACCACCGCGACCGCGAAGGCGCAGGCGTACCCGTCGGTGATCCCGCTCGACGGCGAGACCACCGGCGTCGGCATGCCGATCACGATCAAGTTCTCCGCGCCGGTCGCGGACAAGGCCGCTGCCGAGAAGATGCTCACCGTCACCTCCGACAAGCCCGCCACCGGCGCGTGGCGCTGGTTCGGCGACGACGAGGTGCACTACCGCACCAAGGAATACTGGCCCGCGTACTCCACGATCACCCTCGACATCAAAATCGCCGGCCGTGCGCTCGGCAACGGGGTGTTCGGCAAGGCCGACCGCAAGATCAGCTTCAAGACCGGCCCGTCGATCATCTCGAAGGTGTCCGACAAGGAAAAGCAGATGCGGACGTACAAGGACGGCCAGCTCGTCCTGACGTCCCCGGTCAGCCTCGGCAAGCCGTCGGCGCGCAGCGTCTCGGGCACGATGCTGATCATGACCGTGCAGTCGCCGTACACCATGGACTCCAGCACGTACGGCGTGCCCACCGACTCGCCGGGCGGCTACCGCACCACGGTCAAGTACGCGCTGCGGCTCACCAACTCGGGTCAGTTCCTGCACTCCGCGCCGTGGTCGGTCCGGCAGCAGGGGCACACCAACACCTCGCACGGCTGTCTCAACGTCAGCGTCGAGAACGCGAAGTGGTTCTACGAGAACTCCCATCGCGGGGACGTCGTGACGGTGACCGACACCGGCGTCGACCTCAAACCCGGCGACGGCTGGACCGACTGGCGCTTCAGCTGGGACGAATGGCAGAAGAAAGACTGAGCCCGCCGCGGCGCGGCGCACCGGGGAACGCCGGTGCGCCGCGCGCGGGTCAGACGGACTGGCGCGGCCGGGGCGAAAGCACGTCCTCTCCGTAGATGCCCTGCAGCCAGTTGGTCTGGTAGATCGTGTCGAGGTACCGCTCGCCGAGGTCAGGGGCGACGGCCACCGCGGTCAGGTGGTGTGCGTCGTGTTCGGACAGCCAGCTCGTGGCTCCGCTGACGACCGTCCCGGTCGAGCCGCCGAACAGGAAGCCGTTGCGCGCCAGCCGATGGCACGCCCGGACCGAATCCGGTTCCTCGACGAGGACCACGTCGTCCACATAGGACTCGTCGAGGATCGCCGGGCGCACGCTGGTGCCCAGCCCGGGCAGCATCCGCCTGCCCGCCGGGCCGCCGAAGGTCACCGAGCCGACGCTGTCGATCGCGACGATCCGCACCGGCCGGTGCCATTGCCGGAAGAACCGCGCGCAGCCCATCAGGGTGCCCGTGGTGCCCGCGCCGACGAACAGCACGTCGAGATTCGGGAACGCGGCGGCGATCTCCGGTCCGGTGCGCTGGAAATGCGCTCCCCAGTTGTCCGGGTTGGTGTACTGGTTGAGCCACACGTAGCGCTCGTCGGAGGCGACCAGCATGCGCACGTGGTCGATGCGCGCCCCGAGGAAACCGCCTTCGGGGCTGGGTTCGGTGATGATGTGCACCTCGTTGCCGAGCGCCTCGATCGCGCGGCGCGTCGCGAGGTTGCAGCGGGAATCGGTGACGCACAGGAACTTGTACCCCCGGCTGGCCGCGATCATGCTCAAGGCGACGCCGAGGTTGCCCGAGGACGATTCGACGATGATCGAGCCCGGCCGCAGCAGGCCGTCGCGTTCGGCCGCGTCGACCATTTCGGTCGCGGCCTTCAGCTTGATGGAGCCTGCGAAGTTGAACCCCTCGCACTTGAGGTAGAGCGAATAGCCGAAACTCCAGCGGAGGTCGACGTACAGCGCCTCCTCGTTGAAAGCTTCGGGAACGGTGATGACTCGCACAGTTTTCTCCCCTTCAGGCAAAGCTCAGTGGCGGACGGCGCTCAGCCATACCGGCGCAGTTCGTGGAAGAAGTCCTCGATGACGTGCAGTCCGCCGGCGTCGGACACTCTCTCGTGGACGAAGGCCCCGACCGCGAGGTCGAGAACGCCGAGCCCGAACGGGGAGAAGATCAACGGCCGGCCTGCCGGCGGGCTGACCCGGCCGGACAGCACGTCGTCGAGGGTGCCGAGCAGGAAGTCCCGGCTGCCGGTGCGCTGCTCCACCAGATGCGGCGACGTGTTGGCCTTGAGGCAGTGGTCCACGTCGTCGACGATGTTCGCCGACGCCAGCAGGACTTCCGGGGCCAGATCGCGCAAGGACACGTGCAGGACGAGCGGATTGTGCGAGAACCACGAGGGATCGTGCACGTGCGGTTCGCCGGCGATGGTCGCGAAGACCACCAGGTCGCTGCCGCGGATCAGGCCCTCGGCGGTGTCGTGGACGCTGATCTCGCCTGCGAAGCCGGACTGCTCCAGGTAGCCGCGGAATCCGGCGGCGCTGTCCGGGTGCAGGTCGTGCACGTTGATCTCGTCGAACTCCCAGCCGGTCCCGGCGAGGAAGGTGTGGATGTAGCGGGCGATCAGGCCGACGCCGAAGAACCCGACGCGCCGGGGACGCTGCCGGGTCCGGCTGAGCCAGTCCGCGGCGAGCGCGGCGGAGGCGGCCGTCCTGGTCGCGCTGATGATGGAGCTTTCCAGGCAGGCGAACGGATATCCGGTCGCGAGATCGTTCAGGATCAGCACCGCAGAGGCCCTCGGGATCCCGGCGGCGACGTTGCCCGGGAAGCTGGAGATCCACTTCAGGCCCGCGACGTTGGTCTTCCCGCCGAGCGAGGCGGGCAGGGCGATGATCCGGTCGGCCGGACGGTCGGGGAAGCGCAGGAAATAGGAGGGCGGGTTCACCGAATCGCCGGAGCCGTGCACCCGGTAGGCGGTCTCGACGAGGTCGACGACCTCGCGTTCGCGCCCGGACAGCGCCTGCTGGACCTGGGCGCCGGAGATCACCGCGAACGGCGGCACGGCGACCGGGCCCGCCGAAGCGGATTCGGCGGTGAAGGATTGCGTGGTCACTGGTTTTTCCCCTCGGAAGCGAGCGAGCAGTCGGAAAGCCGCACCGGGTCGGCCAGTCCGACGAGCACCTCGCGCGGGCCCTCGTAGGCGTCCCGGCTGTGCGCGGTGCGGACGTTGTCGACCAGCAGCAGGTCTCCCGCCTGCCACGGTTCTCCGGCGGTGTGTTCCTCGTACACCTCGTTGAGCAATCGCACGACGTCCTCGCCGATCGGGTCGCCGTTGCCGAAGCGCGTGTTGAACGGAAGGCCGTCGGCCCCGTAGATGTCGACCAGGTACTCGTGCACCTCGGGGGCCATCGTCCACTCGTTGAGGAAGGCGATCTGGTTGAACCAGCACGGCTGGCCGGTGACCGGATGCCCGACGATCGCGTCGCGGCGCTGCCGGGTGCGCAGGCCGCCGTCGGGCTGCCATTCGAACTCGATCCGGTTGGCGCGGCAGTACTGCTCGATCGCGGAGCGGTCCTCGGTGCCGAACGCTTCGGCGACCGAGGCCCCGATCTCGTCGTTGAAGCTGCGGGTGAGCAGCCAGCCGTCGCGTTCGAACCGCGCGCGCAGGTCCGCGGGCAGCGAGGCCAGCACGGCGGTGGAATCGCTGACCCCGGTGACCCCGCCCGAGGACGGCGGGCTGACGCAGGCGAAGAGCATCAGTCCCGGGAATTCCAGGGTGTAGCTGAGTTCGTGGTGCATGCACATCGGCTGGTTCGGCGGCCATTCGGTCGAGGAGTGCGCCCCGCCGGGGTAGGCGGTGCGCGGCGCGAACGCCTCCCGCTCGGTCATCAGCAGGTCGGTCAGCCGCCCGAACACGGCCGCGACCGCGGTCTGTTCGGCCAGCCCGAGACCTCGGACGAGCACCGCGCCGTATTCGGCGACGAGTCTTCGCACGGTCTCCCGGTGCGTGCTCGCCCATCCGGCCGGGTCGCCGCCTGCCTCGGCCCGCAGCACCGCGGGCAGCCCGGGACAGAAATCCGGCTCGGGCGGGGAAGTCTTCGGCAGGAATTTGGACAACGACATCGTGGAATCCCTTCGATTTCCGCGGTTCGGGAGGTTCAGGAGTTTCCGGAGGCAGCGGACCGGCTGTCGATCAGCGCGGCCAGGTCGGCGAGCACGGGGTGCTTGGCGACGTCCTTGATCGAGACCGCGCGGTCGAGCGCGATCGCCAGCTTCACCGCGGACAGCGACGTGCCGCCCCGGTCGAAGAAGTGGTCCCGGCGGCCGACCTGGCCCGCCCGGATGCCGAGCACGTCCGCCCAGGCCCCGGCCAGCCGCTCTTCGGTGCCGGTGGCCGGTGCGTCGTAGTCCTCGTCGACGGCGTCGAGTTCGGCGGCCAGCGCGGCGAGGTTCTTCTTGTCGATTTTCCCGTTGGCGGTCAACGGCAGCCGCTCGCGCCAATGGAATGCCGAGGGCAGCATGTACTCCGGCAGCGCCGCGGCGAGGTGCTCGCGCATCTGCTCGTGGTCGAGCTGTTCCCGGCTCGAATAAAACGCGACCAGCCGTTTGCCCTGTCCGCCGCGGTCGGCCACGACCACCGCGCCGTCGCGTACTCCGGGCACCCGCAGCAGCGTGTTCTCGATTTCGCCGATCTCGATCCGGAAACCGCGGATCTTGACCTGCGAATCGCGCCTGCCGAGGAATTCCAGCTTGCCCTCGGGCAGCCAGCGGCCGTGGTCGCCGCTGCGGTAGAGCCGGGCGTCCGGGCGATGCGGGTCGGTGGTGAACGCCCGCGCGGTGCGCTCCGGGTCGTTGACGTACCCGCGGCCGACGCACACCCCGGAGAACACGATCTCCCCGGGCGCGCCGAGCGGGACCGGGTCGAGCCGCTCGTCGACCACGTACACGCGCACGTTCTGCACCGGCGGCCCGAGCGGCACTCGCTCCCGCGCCGGCGCGCGGTCCATCACCTCGTGGTTGGTGTCGTCCGAGGTTTCGGTGAGGCCGTAGGCGTTGACCAGCTTGATGTCCGGCATCGTGGCGAACCAGCGCTGTGCCAGCTCGGTTTTGAGCGCTTCGCCGGTCACCGACACGCAGCGCAGATCCGGCAGCGCGACCGGGTTCTTGTCCACAGCGGACAGAACGACCTCGAGGTAGGACGGCACGACCTGCAGCACCGAAACCCCGCCGCTGCCGAGCCGGTCCACGAAGCGGTCGGCGTCCAGGATCACGTCCTGTTCGATCAGCAGCGTGGTCCCGCCGACCAGCAGCGCGGAGACCAGCTGCCACAGGGAGATGTCGAAGCACTGCGGCGCGACCTGCGCCACCACCGACTCCTCGGTGATGCCGAGGTCGTTGATCTTGGCGTAGAGATGGTTGACCATCCCGGCGTGCTCGCACATCGCGCCCTTCGGCTCGCCGGTGGAGCCCGAGGTGAAGTAGATGTAGGCGAGCTGGCCGGATTCGACGGCGACGCCGAGATCGTCTTCGGAATGGTCCTCCTCGTACGCGGCGTCCACGAACAGCGTGCGCACGCCGGGCAGCGATTCGACCGCCTTGCGCAGGGTCGTCGTGCTGCCGGGTTCGGTCAGCACCAGTTCGCAGTCGGCCCGGCGCAGCGTGGTCGCGATGCGGTCGGCCGGGAAATGCGGCTCGATCGGCAGGTAGACACCGCCCGCCTTGAACACGGCGAGCACGGCGGCCATCCAGTCCAGATTGCGTTCGGTGACCACCGCGACGACGCCCTCGCGGCGCAGCCCGCGCGCGACCAGCGCCCTCGCCAGGCGGTTGGCGCGCCCGTTGAGCTCCCGGTACGTCCACCGCCGGTCGCCGTGCACCGCGGCGATCGCGTCCGGATTCCGGGCGGCGTTGCGCTGGAACAGTTCGTGGCACCGCAGGTCCGGCACCTCGACGTGCGGCCCGGCGAGCCCTTCCAGTTGCAGCTTGAGCTCCGCCGCCGACAGCAGGGTCGTTTCCTGGTGCGGTGCGGTGCTGTCGGTGCGGATCAGGCTGAGCGCGCTCAGGTGGTAGCCGAGGATGCGTTCGGCCGCTTCGGAATCCAGCACCTCGGTGCGGAAGCGCAACCGGAGCGTCTCCAGATCCGGCGAAACGTCCAGCCGCAGCACGATGTCCCCGGCGAGGTCCCCGTCGGCGCCGGTCGGGTCGAAGACCGTTTCGAACGGCGGCGCGATGATGCCGAGTTCGGCACGCAGTTCGTCGACCGGGAAGTCCCGGAAGGCGAGGGTCTGCGCGTCGATCGCCGCGGCGTGCTCGATCAGCTCGCGCCAGGTGCCGGATTCGGTGCTGAGCCGGCAGGGCAGCGGCGTCCCGCCCGGCTCGGCGACGTAGCCGGTGCACACCTCGGTCTCGCCCGACAGCGCGGCGAGGACCTTGGCGTGCGCGGCGAGCAGCACTGAGCTCAGCGGCACGCGCAGCTGCTCGGCCAGCAGCCGCAGCGCGGCCGCGAGCCCCCGGGGGACCGGCGTTTCGTGGTCGCCGATCGCGGATCCGGCCGCCAGCGTCCAGCGCGGGACGCTGGTGCGGCCGCCGGCGGTGAGTACTTCGCGCCAATGCTCGCGAACCGCTCCCAGTCCGGTTCTCATGGGTCGTCCTTCCCGTGATTGTCGGTGATCCGTCACGATCTCGCCGCCAGCTGACGGCGGCCCGCCCCGATCTCGTGCGCGGGGTTCCCGCCCCAGTGCGCGCGATCCGGGACCTCAGTGCCCTTCATGAGGAAGGAATCGGGGGCGAGCGTCGAGCCGTCGCCCATCGTCACGCCGTAATGCACCAGCGCGCCGATGCCGACCGTGCACCCGCTGCCGATGGAGATGCGGTCCATCTTGAAACCGCCGTCCTCCTGCGAGTGGCACTGGACGACGGAGCCGACGTTGAGCGTGACGTCGTCTCCTATGCGCACCAGCGTTTTCTCGATGATGCCCGCGCCGTCGTCGAACAGGCGCTTGCCGACCTTGATGCCCAGCAGCCGCCACAGCACGCTCTTGAACGGGGTCCCGTCGAGCACGCGCAGGTGGGCGTTCGTCGCCGCGGCTTTCCAGAACCGTTCCTGCCGCCAGAACCGCCGGTCGTAGATCGAGCACGACAGCGGGCGCAGCGGCCGGATCAGCACGGTGATCCGTTCCAGGGCGACGAAGAAGACCGTGCCGTACAGCAGGAAGGCCAGCGTGTCGATCGCGAACAGCGGGGCGCCGATCACGCCGTAGTAGACGTCCGAGGCCCAGGTCATCAGCAGCAGGCCGTAGAAGAACAGCCAGTGGGACAAGGCGTACAGCAGCATGCCCCCGACGTTGTGCAACGTCTTGGCGGCCAGCCTGCGCCGGAATTCCTCCGGGGTCTTCGGATGGTCGAACTGGCTGTCGCGCTCCACCGAGCGCGGGATCTCGAAGCTGGGGGAGCCGAGCAGCCCGACGCCCTCGCGCACCGGGCCGTCGAGCGGCACCAGGACCTTCGTGGCGAGCAGGCAGTTGTCCCCGGTCTTGGCGCCGGCGGGGTAGACGACGTGGTTGCCGAGGAAGTTCCGCGCCCCGACGCGCACCCGGGAAAGCCGGAAGGAGGTGTTGGTGTACTCGGCGTTGACCACCGAGAGCCCGTCGGCGACCATCGTGCCCGCGCCGGCCTCGAACAGGTACGGGTTCTCGAATTTCTCCTCGAGCCCGAAGTTGGACCCGGTCTGTTCCTTCTTGGAGACCTTGCAGCCCAGCAAGCGCAGGAAGTACACGATGGCCGAACTGTCGCCGAAAAGAGTCTTGAAGAACCGCAGATTCGTGAGCGCGCGGACGGCGCGGTGCGCGGTGTAGCGCAGGGTGTAGAGGCGGTAGACCTCGCCGGGTTTGAGCGCCAGGTTCAGCAGCCGCGGGACCAGGGTGACGATCAGGAAGCCGGTCAGCCGCAGGCCGAAGTACAGGATGAAGGAGACGACGAGCGCCTTCCAGTAGAACTTCGGGTAGGTGAAGTCCATGACGGCCGAGCCGAGCCCCATCGCCGGGCTGAGGTTCGGCAGCGTGTTCAGCACGAAGCCGAGCAGGCCGAGCACCAGCGGAGCCATCAGGAAGACCGCGGTCAGCGCCTGGCGCACGGCGAAAAACGCCCGCCGGACGCTTCCGCAGGCCCGCGGCTCGACCCGCCGGTAGAGCACGTCGGCGGGGACGGCGGGCACGCCGTGCCAGCTCTGCCCTTCCGGGATCGCCTGCCCGGCGTGCAGCGACGAGGCGTGCCCGAGCTGGGCGTTGTCGCCGATCCTGGTCTCGATGTCGATGACGGCCATCTCGCCGACGTAGGCGTGCGCGCCGATCGCGACCGGCCCGGTCTGGATGAGCCCGTTCTGCGCGCGGTAGGTGGTGAAGTAGGTGTCCTTGCAGATCACCGTGCCGTCCCCGACGGAGAGCAGATCGGTGCACACCGGGACGTAGCGGGAGAAAATCGTGACGCCCTTGCCGATCTTCGCGCCGAGCGCGCGCAGGTACAGCGAGTAGAGCGGGGAACCGGCGAAGAGCGGGACCAGCAGGTTCCGCTGGACGAGCGTCTTGACCACCCAGAACCGCACGTACCCGAGGGACCACACGCGGATCTCCCTCGGCTTCCAGCGGCCGACGAGGATCCATTTGAGCGCGATCGGAAGGGTGCACAGGACGACCAGCACCATGGCGCCGAACCCGACCGCGCGCAGGTAGTAGTCGAGCAGCCCGGTCCCGGCCACGATCCAGTCGGTTCCCAGACCGAGCACCTGGGCCACGAGCCAGGAATAGGCAAGGAAAATCACCAACTGCAGGAAACCGCAGCCGAAGTATTCGAGCCTGCTCGCCCGCTTCGGCGGCTCGGCGGGCGCGGGAGCGGGTGCTTCGGCCGGGACTTCCGCTGGCTCGGCCAGCGCCGACACGAGACTGGCGATGGTCGGATTCCGGTAAATGTCCTTGATGGAGACGGAGGGAAGATCGGCACGCTTGCGCACTCGCGCGCAGAATTGTGCCAGCACGAGCGAGTTGGCCCCGAGATCGGCGAAGAAGTTGCTGTCGGCCGACACGTTTTCCTGCCCGGTGACATCGGCCATCACCTGGGCGAATGCTTCTTCGGTGTCGGGTGCCGGACCGGGGCGGGCGGTCGGGTACTCGGTGAGATCCATATGCCTAATCATCGGTGGATGTAACGCCGACGTAACCTACGGACGTCGGTGTTGACAATTTCGTGACCTGTTCGATGCGCGTCGCGGCTGACAAATACGGCACGACCGAAGATTGAGGTCTAGACCACGCGAACGGGTATTTATCTGGCAAAGAGGACTTAGGCCGCGAATACCCTTTATTTTTCAACAGCTAGTGGCAGCTGTCGACGGATCCGGGAGGGTCCGGCGAAGGGTTCCGGTGAAGTCTGATCGTCGTCGTGCGTTTACCGCAAACCGATCCTCCGCACGGGCGATGTTACCAGGATTTCCCTTCTTTCGGGGTGCGGATTCCCCGGTTGGCGCACGTGGAACTGCTCCGCTGGGGTGAAATCCGTGGCACAACGAGTGGCGCGAAGTCGCTGTGCGCAGGGGGTGTCCGGCCTCGCCTTGACGGCCGCGGGGCGGCCGTCAAGGTTCCTTGGTCCTCGAATTCGGGGACATTGCGCATCAGGTCGGAATATGCAAGTGCTGTCTCACGGGATTGATGGCACTTTCGAGGGAATTGCCGTTTCGTGCCCCGGGTTTCTGCCGCCAGGGTGAGGCGTGCGGCAGACGGCGGGCGTGATTGCGCTGTTCGGCCGGATCGGTACTGCTCCGGTGCGGTTCTTGTCGTGCGTGCGTCGGTTATTGCCGGGTTGCGCAGGAAGCTCGCACGGACGCCTTCTCGGGCGAAAACGGCCGAGGGCGGCTTTCGCGCCCAGTCGCGGAGGTGAAGCGAAGCGCCGGACCAGTGACGGGAATTATGTCTCTTCGCGCGGCTTTCCAGCGGTATTGAAACATTTTCGTGTTGTCCGGATTTCCCGGATCGCGCCCCGGGTGCGGGGAGGCAAGGACGCCCGCTCCGGTTCGTCCCGGGATTCCCGCGAGGTCCGATGCCCGCTCCGCTGCCCGGACAGGAGCTCCCCGGCCCGGTCGCCGCCGAGGGCGGCATCTCGCCGGGCCGCGGTGGCGGGCGCCGCCGTCTTCGCGTGAGACGGCTCCACAACGAAGCCGCCGGTGAACGCGGAGGAATCGCGCTCACCGGCGGCGGCGTGCGTCAGCGGGCCGCCCCGGCCGGCGACCGCGGTTGGTCAGCCGAGGCCGGTGCGGTCAGGCGAACCGTGGGCCGCTGCGCGACACCGGCCCAATGGCATCCAAAGTGGACGTTTGGGGTCTCCGGGCTCCGCCGGCGGGCAGGGATCTACCACTGTCCGAAGTGGACAGTCTCGGATTCCGGCTTCCGGCGGCGGGTGCTCGGGGACGCTCCGGCGGAGATCTTGGCGTCGGCGTCGTGGCCGATGGCGATCGCGCCGATGGGTTCGTGGGTGTCGGGCACGCCGAATTCGGCGCGCAGCCGGTCGAAATCCTCCGCGCCGATGCCGAAGTACACCGCGCCGAGCCCTTCGTCGACCACGGTCTGCAGGATCAGCAGGACGGCCATCCCGGTGTCGATGTACCAGAACGGGACCGGCCAATGGTCCTCGCTGCGGTCGGTCCAGCCCTTGTCCGGCTGGGCGTAGCGGTCGAGGTAAACGTCCTTCACCGAGAACGGGATCACGATCACCGGCGCGGCTTTGGCGTCGTCGTCCAGCGTCCAGGATTGGAGGGTGTCGGCGAATCGTCGCACGTCGTCGCCCTGGAGCACCAGGAAGGCCTGGCCTTGCGAGAATCCGGCGGACGGCCCGCGCAGCGCGTTGCGCATGATCCGGCGGATGCTGTCCTCGGCCACGGGTTCGCCGGTGAACTTGCGCACCATCCGCCTGCGCCGCACGACTTCCTGGAACTCCATCGTCGCCCCCTGGGAGAGTTTTCCGGCAACTGTATCGGACTTCTCCCGCTCTCGGCCCGATCTCATGGCGATTTCGGTGGCCGGCCAGCTGGTGCGGCGGCATTGGCGGCGCGTTCGACCTCGGCGGTGCGATTCGCCCTCGGCGCGGCCCGCCGGTGCTTCCGTGCGGATCACCGCCGCCCGGGTCCGCTCCGGCGACCTGCGCCCGTACTGCTCGATGACTGCGGAAGAGCGATGCGGGATCGCCCGGCGTCCTCGACGGCTCCGTCGAATCCGGCAAGGTGTTCGACGCGACCGCCGATCTGGCGGGCGTGCCGGACGGGTGCCGGGACAGGGGTCAGCGACGGAGCCGGAAACTGCTCGTCCGCTCCCGGCAAGCCGGAAAAGACCGCCCGGCCGGAGGCATTCGCCTGCGGCCGGGCGGTGTTTTCTTCGTGCGCGGAGGACGGTGTTCCGGACGCCTGCGCCGGAACTCCGGCGGGGGAGCGAACGCCTCGTCCGGCTTTTCCCGAAATGATCGATCCGGAACCCGTCGGGGCCGGACGCTTATTTCCCGGCGCGCTTTTTCGCGGTGCGCTTGCGGGGTTTCGCCTCCGGCTTCTGGCTTTCCTCGTAGGCGGCGATCACTTCGCGCGGGATGCGGCCGCGTTCGGCGATGGCCCAGTTGTTGTCGAGGGCCCACGTGCGGATCGCCTTGGAGCGCTCGCGTTCCTCGGCGGTCGGCGCGGCCGTGGCCCGCACGGTCGTCTTGCGTCCGCCGGTGCGGCGGGCGGCGGCGATGAACGTCGCGAGCTCGTCGCGCAGGGCGGCGGCGTTTTCGTCGGACAGGTCGATTTCGTACTGGACGCCGTCGAGTCCGAAGGGGACGGTCTGCCCGGCTTCGGACCCGTCGAGGTCGTCGATCATCTCGACGAGGACTTTCTGTGCCATCGCGGCGGCTCCTCCTGGAAACGGGACGTGGTCACCGCAGACCATAACAGGAGTCCACTGTGGCTGGTCGCCGGAGACAATGCGCGGCGGGCCGCGGGGGAGGACCGGCCGCGCGGAAGCGGCAAGGCTCAGGAAGTTTTCTGCTCCGGCACTGGATCGGTCAATGCGCCGAAGCGGTGGCCCATCCGGTCGCGTTTCGTGCGGAGGTAACGCAGGTTCTGCGGAGTTTCGGCCGCGCGCAGTGCGACCCGCTCGACGATCCGGAGTCCGTATTCGCCGAGTCCGCGGTATTTCTCCGGGTTGTTGGTGATCAGCCGCACTCGCCGGACGCCGAGACGGTCGAGGATCCGCGCCCCGGAATCATAGGAGCGGGAATCCGCGGGAAGACCCTGTGCGAGATTGGCGTCGACCGTGTCGAGGCCGGATTCCTGGAGCGCATAAGCCTGGATCTTGTGCGCCAGCCCGATCCCGCGGCCCTCGTGGCCGCGCAGGTAAACGATCACCCCGCAACCCTCGTCGGCCACCGCGCGCATCGCTTGTTCGAGCTGGGCGCCGCAGTCGCAGCGCAACGAACCGAGGATGTCGCCGGTCAGGCATTCGCTGTGCACCCGCGCCAGCGCGCCGCGCTCGGAGCGACCGGCGGCGGCGACGTCGCCCATGACGAGGGCGAGGTGTTCGGCTCCGTCCACTTGCGACCGGTACGCGACAGCACGGAAATCGCCGAATGCGGTCGGCATCGCCGCGGTCGCGACCGGTTCGACCAGCCGCTCGGCCCGGCGGCGATACCGGACCAGGTCGGCGATCGCGACGACCGGCAGCTCGTGGTCCGCGGCGAACTCCCGCACGGCCTCGTCGCGCAGCATTTCGCCGTCCGGGCCGATCAGCTCGCTGATGACAGCGACCGGTTCGCGACCAGCCATCTGCAGCAGATCGACGGCGGCCTCGGTGTGCCCGGCGCGGACGAGCACGCCGCCTTCTCGCGCGCGCAACGGGAAGATGTGACCTGGACGGCGAAGCTTCTCAGGCGTCGTGACCGGATCGGCTAGCGCGCGGCAAGTGAGCGTGCGGGCCGTCGCGGACACTCCGGTCCCTGCGTCGTTGTGATCCACAGAGACGGTGAACGCGGTGCCGTGCGCGTCCTTGTTCTGCGCCACCATCGGCGGGAGCGCGAGTGCGTCGGCGCGTTCCCCGGTCATCGGTGCGCACACGATTCCGGTGGTGTGCGCGACGAGAAAGGCCATCTGGCCGGCAGTGACGCTGTCGGCCGGGAGCACGAGATCGGCCTCGTTCTCCCGGTCGTGATCGTCGACGACCACGATCATCCGGCCTTCCTCGAGCGCGAACACGGCCGCGCGCACGCTGTCCGCGGCATCCAGCATGGCGAACCTCCCTGAGTCCCGAAGCCACTCATAGTTACTAGCCAATAATCATTGCCGTGAGCTGAACTGGTCTTACCTGTCTCCATATGTTATCGGTCAATAACATCGGGCGGAAGAGGCGCCAGCCGTGTCAGCGCGAGAAGCTGACGGGTCACCTGGTCGGCGAGGTCGAGGTCAGACATCAGCGCGAACGTGACGGTCGCGTCCGGCGCCATATCCGGTGAAAGCCATCGCGACACTCAACGCGGTGAGCGCGACGAGCGCGCCGGACCAGCTCCCCGTGGCGTCGTGGAGAATGCCGAGCAACAGCGGCCCGGCCGCCGCGACCAGGTAACCGATCGACTGCGCCATCCCCGCCAGGGCAGTGGCCTCGCTCGGGCCTGTCGCGCGCTGGCTCTGAAAACTGAGCGCCAGCACGAGACAGACCCCAGTGCCCAGCCCGAGCAGCGTGCACCCGACGATCGCGATTCCGGGCAGCACCAGGAGAACCGCGAACCCGGCCGCCATGACCGCCGACGCCGCGGCCGCCGGATAACGCTGATCGGCCCGGCCCCGGGTGAGCAGCGGCAGCACCATGCCGGTGGCCAGCGCGACGAGCTGGCAGCAGAACAGCATCCAGCCGGCCGCCGCGGTGCTCATGCCCTGCCCGCTGAGGATGCTGGGCAGCCACGCGACCGCGGTGTAGAAGGCGAGTGATTGCAGGCCCATGAACAGGGAAACCTGCCATGCCAGCCACGACCGCCATGGCGTCGGCGCGTGCGAGCCGCCCGTCCGCGCACCGGCGTCCGGGCCCGAACCGCGCAACCTCGGCAACCATCCGGCCAGTGCGGCCAACGCGACGACCGCACCCCAAGCCAGCGCGGAATGCCAGCCTCCCGGCAAAATCCCCGCCAAGGGAACGGAGATCCCGGACGACACCGCCGCGACGACACCCATCACCGTGACGTAAAGCGCGCTGACAGTGTGGATCCGCGATGCTGGTACGTGAGCGCGAATCACCGTCGGCAGCAAGACATTCCCGACCGCGATCGCCGCAGCCAGCAAGACCGTGCCGGCGAACAAACAGGCAGTCGACGGCAGCGACCGAACCACTGTGCCCACTGTCAGCATTGCCAGGGAAAGCACGAGCAACCGCGTAGAACCGACCCGATGCGAGACGCGCCCGACAACCGGCGATGTCACCGCGAACATCAGCAACGGCACCGTATTCAGCACGCCGCCGGCCCACGCGGGCAGCCCGGTGTCCTGCTCGATGGCGGGCAGCAGCGTGCCGACGCCAGTCAGCGTCGCCCGCAGATTGGCCGCCACCAGGAGAATCGCGAGCAACAACCCAACGGACCGCTCAGGTCTGGCGACCGCTCTCTTCGCGACGGCCGGCGCCTCAACTTCGGCCGTCACTTCTCCCGCTCCGTCCCGGCCTCGGTCAGCTTCACGATTTCGGCCGCGCAGTAACGTGCCCCGACCTCGTCCTGGGCAGCGATCGCCTCGACCAGCTGCCGGTGCAGCCGGGTGTGCTCGTCGGCCGTCGCGCCGGGCCAGAGAGTGTCGCCGATCTGCTCGGCAACGGAGGCGCTGAGGACGTCGTACACCTCGGTGAGCAGCGAATTCCTCCCCGCGTTCACGACGGCCTGGTGAAAACGGACATCCGCCTCGGCGGCCGTCCCGGTGTCGTCTCGCTGCCCGGCCTCGTCGAGCAGATTCCGCAGGTTGGCGAGATCGTCGTCGCTGCGGCGGACCGCGGCCAGCCCCGAGGCGTACTCCTCCAGCACGGCCCGCAGTTCCAGCACGTCGCTCCGCCGCGAGGAATTCGCCCGCCGCATCAAGACGGACTGCATCTCGCTGGACGCGCGGACGTACGTCCCGTCGCCCCGCCGAGCCTCCAGCAGACCGAGATGCACCAGCGCGCCGAGCGCCTCCCGCACTGTGGTTCGCCCGACGCCAAGCTGCTGGACCAGGTCGTTCTCCGCCGGAATCCGCATCCCGACCGGCCATTCCCCGGACGCGATCTGCTCCCGCAAGGTGTCCACGAGCTGCGCGGCAAGACTGGCGACCCGGCGGGGTGCCCGAAGATCGTTCATAAGGCGACCCTAACACCGAATGTCAGACATCTGAATGTGACCAGAGTCGCCGCCTGGTGCTCGCCTGCCCGCCGTCCGTGAAGGCCGCCTTCACGGACTCAGATTCCCTCAAGGGCCCTTCGCGGACCACCGGCTCCGCCGGGATGCGCCCCAATGTGGCGTTGGGGCGCTAGCCCCGCCCACTCGCGCACCGCAGCCGACGCACCCACCCATCGAGGCACTCCACACCGCCCCCGGCCCCGAACCGTCAGCACAATGAACCTTCGGGGGTGGGGCCCAACCCCGGGCGCAATGTCGCCCGCCATGGCGACGAGCCGCCCGAGATCAGGCAGCCCCAGCCGAAGCCTCAAACACCGCCAGCCGGCACAAGCAACGCATTAACCGCCGCGGTGCGGATCGTCGAGGCCACGCTCTCGACATCCAGCCCGCTATTGAACTGCGGCACAGAATTGATCATCGAGAACACCGCATGCGTAAGCACCCGGTTCTGCGCATCAGACAAATCAGGGCGAAGCCGCTCCACCAGCGCACTCCACTCCTCGGCATACAACCGCATCATCCGCCGCATCCGATGCCGCTCCTCCTCCGGAACGTTGTGCTCATTCTTCAAGAACACCAACGTGGACGGCACATTCTGCAGACTCCGCGTGACGTGGTAGTCGATCATCGCCTCGAGCGCCTTGCGCGGATCAGTCACCTCCGCCGCGGTCTCGCGCGCATTGGCGAGCAAATCTTTCAGCGGATCCTCGAGCACGGCGATCAGCAACGCCTGCTTGCTGGGAAAGTGCCGGTACAGCGCAGGCCCGGTCACGCCGGCCCGAGCACCGATCATCTCGGTGGTGACCGCGTCGAAAGCGCGCTCGTGGAACAACTCGCCGGCGACCTTGATCAACGTCTGCCTGCGCGACGAACGCGGCGACGCGGCGCGAGATGGGCTCGTCATGGCACGATTCTAGGTGAGAGGCCGATAACGAGCCGTCGCGTACTCGGCCAGCAAGTCCGCGACCGCGCTGAGACAGGCAAACCCCAGGTCGGAGGACATTCCGCGCGGATCGCCGAGCACGCCGTTCGGCGCGACCGCCTTGACGCCCCCGGTTAATACCCGGTCCAGCAGGGCATCGTTCATCGGCTCACCGAGGCCGGCGGCGGCAAGACCAGGCCGCACCGCCTCCGGCCGAAGTGCGAGCATGATCGAGCTTTCGGCAACATCGGCGTGCCCGCCGACCTGGCCGGCCAGGCCGGCGACGGCAGTGCGCCAGGCATCGAGCACCGCGGCGGAGTCCCAGAACGCGACCACATCCAGCTCGTCAGCCAGGCCTGCGGGGAGCTTCGCCTCGATCTCGCTCAGCAGCGGATAGTTCCCGATGTGGGCCGAGAAGATCAAGACCCGTCGAAACCCATGCAGGGCAAGGCTTTCGCAACAGTCGAAGCAGACAGCTTCCAGCGTTTCGGGCCGCACCGACAGCGTCCCGGAGAAGCCGAGATGATGCGCGGAGCAGCCAAGACGCACAGCCGGCAGAACGAGCGCATCTCCGAGCCGTTCCGCCACGAGCGTCCCCAGCCGATCGGCATGGTCGCTGTCGACCGACAACGGCAGGTGTGCCCCGTGCTGCTCCGTAGCCCCCAGCGGCAGGATCGCGGTCCGCATGCCGCTCGCCAGCGCGTCGGCGATCTCCGGCGAAGTCAGGTGCTCGATCCGCAACTCGCTCATGCGTTCCACCAGCCAAAGTTAGCGGTAAGTAACATGTTTCCTCCCGGAAGGGCTATTGACCACGGGTTAGCTCCGTCTTATGTTATCGAGCAATAACATCGGCTGGAAGGGGCGATCATGGACTTCATCCTCATGTCGGAGGGGGACACCCCGGTCGGGCTCACCCACGAGCACCGCTACCGGGAGCTGGTCGAGGAGGTGCTGCTCGCCGAGCAGGTCGGCTTCGACGCGTTCGGCAGTTCCGAACAGCACGTCGCCATCGGCACGGCGACGGTCTCGGCGCCGGAGGTGCTCTACCCGTACCTGATGGCGCTCACGAGCAGGATCCGCTTCATCCACCTCGTCACGCTGCTGCCGACGCGGATGAACCACGCGCTGCGCGTCGCGGAACGGATCGCGACCGAGGACATCCTTTCGAACGGCCGGATCGAACTCGGCACCGGACGCGGCAACACGACGCTGGCGCTGCGGGCCTTCGAGGTGGACCCGACGGAGAACAAATCCCAGTGGCGCGAAGGGATCGAGCTGATCCGCCGGGCGTTCCTCGACGATCCGTTCTCCTTCGTGGGCGAGCACTACAAGGTCCCGCCGCGCAGCCTGGTGCCGAAGCCGCTGCAGGCGCCGTACCCGCCGATCTCGGTCGCCGCGGGCAGTCCGAGTTCGGTCGAAACCGCGGCCGCGATGGGCATCGGCGCGATCATGGGCGGCTTCTACCTCGGCTACGACCTCGTGGAGAACATGCTGAAGCTCTACGACGAGACCCTCGCCGCCGCCACGCACCCGTACCCGATCACGCCGCGCAAGATGGTGCTGGTCAGCGGCGGTATGCACTGCGCCGAAACGACCGCGCTGGCCCGCGAACAGGCCCGGCCGCTGTTCGAGATGTCCAAGCTCTCCACCGACGCGTACGGGCGGCTGGCCAAGCTTTCCCAGGACTACGCCTACCTGGGCGCGATCGACGACGTCGATTTCAGCGACGAGGAATACCTGTTCGAGCGGTCGCAGGGCTTCCTCGTCGGCGACCCGGAGCATTGCGTCGAGCACGTCCAGCGGTACGCGGACATGGGTGTGGAATCGCTGGTGTTGCGAGTGGACAGTCTGCCGCACGACCAGCTGATGCGTTCGATCGAGCTGTTCGGCAAGTACGTGATCCCGCGGTTCAAGCACCCGCGCAACGTGGTGCGCCCGGCCGGCGACGTGCTGGCCGACATCCGCGCCGCGCGTCCGGCGCACGAGGAAGCGCTGCGCCGGTTCCAGTCCGGGAACCTGACCGCGGAGGCAGTCCGATGAGCGACCTTTACCAGCACGGCACCGGAAACGTGCTCGTCGAGCGTCCGGCCGAGGGCGTCCTGCTGATCACCCTCAACCGGCCCGAGCGGTACAACTCGCTGCTGATGCCGATGTTCGAGGAGCTGAGCGAGATCTGGGCCGACGTGGAGCGCGACGACGAGACCCGGGTCGTCGTGGTGACCGGGGCGGGCAAGGCGTTTTGCACCGGAATGGACGTGCGCGAACCCGATCCGACGCCGGAAGCGGCGCTCGCGATGCTGGAATCCGAGCGCCGCCGGATTTCGACGATGCTGCGGATCGAAAAGCCGGTCATTTCCGCGATCAACGGCCCGGCGGTCGGCTACGGTCTGTCGACGGCATTGCTCGCGGACATCAGCATCGCCGCCGAGGACGCCGTGCTGATCGAAGGCCACACCAAGGTCGGCGTGACCGCGGGCGACCACGCCGCGTTGATCTGGCCGCTGCTGGTCGGGATGGCCAAGACGAAGTATTACGTGCTGACCTCGGAAAAGCTGACCGGTGCGGAGGCCGAGCGGATCGGGCTCGTCAGCTTGGCCGTGTCTCGCGAGCAGGTGCTGCCGCGTGCGTTGGAGGTCGCCGCTCAGCTCGCGCGAGGCTCGCAGCAGGCGCTCCGGTTCACGAAACGCGCGCTCAACATGTGGCTCACGAATGCGTTGCCTCAGCATGAATTGTCCAGTGCGCTGGAAATTCTCGACTTCGCCGGAGCGGACTATCGGGAAGCGCGCCAAGCGTTCCGGGAGAAGCGTGCGCCGGTCTTTCCTTCCGCTTCCGGCGTACCGGCGACATGACCACGGCCGCGCTGGGCGCCGTCCAGGTGTCCGCGGAAACGGACGGCGCGGTGGTCTTG
The DNA here is from genome assembly GCF_021903635.1 of Amycolatopsis sp. FU40. NCBI lineage: Bacteria > Bacillati > Actinomycetota > Actinomycetes > Pseudonocardiales > Pseudonocardiaceae > Amycolatopsis > Amycolatopsis sp. FU40. Next base: position 3,964,748 of record NZ_CP091381.1, on the reverse strand, counting down.
ACCCTGAGCCGTCCGCCGGCGAACGCGCTCAGCAACTCGCTGATCAGCAGGCTGACCGCGACCCTGGAAGACCTGGCGCAGGGTCCCGCGGTCGTCCTGACCGGTGCGGGCGACCGGTTCTTCTGCGCGGGCGGCGACCTCAAGGAAGCGGCCGGCTACGACGCCGAGTCGATGGCCGAGCGGATGACGTCGTTTCACGCGCTGCTCTGCGCACTGGAGAAATTTCCCCGGCCGCTGGTGTGCGCGGTGAACGGCTGGTGCGTCGGCGGCGGGATCGAAATGGCGTTGTTCTCCGATTTCGTTTACGCGTCCTCGCGAGCGCGGTTCGTTTTCCCCGAGGTCGACCACGGGATGTTGCCTGCGGGCAAAGGGATCGCCCGGGTCCGCGAGGCGGTGGGCGATCGTGGCGCCCGGCGGTTGCTGCTGGGCGGAAAACCGGTCGGCGCGTCGGAGGCGAAAGCGTTGGGCATCGTCGACGAAGTGGTTGAGCCGGGAGAGTTGCTGGAGGCCGCTTCGGCACAGGCGCGAGCGGCGGCGGCGAAACCGCCCGCGGTGTTCGCGGCCTTGAAACTGGCTCTCCTTCAGGAAACCGCCGGATGGCCGGACGAGAAGCAGCTGCGGGTCACGGCCGCCGGCGCGCGAACAGTTTTCGACGACCCCGCCGCACGAGCTGCCCGGGAGGCATGGAATGGCTGACGTATCGCACGATCTGGACCCGGCCGTTTTCCGGTCGGCGCTGTCTCGTTTCCCGTCCGGCGTCACGATCGTGACGACCCGGGGCGAGGACGGCACGCTGCACGGATTCACCGCGAGTTCCTTCGCGTCGCTGTCGCTCGATCCGCCGCTGGTGCTCGTGTGCCTCGACCGGGGCGCGACGTGTTTCCCGGTTTTCATGGCGGCCGAGCGGTTCGTCGTGAACGTGGTGACCCCTTCGCACGCCGAGCTGGCGACGCGGTTCGCGACGAAAGGCGAGAACAAGTTCGCGTACGGGAGCTTCGAGTTCGACGAACAGGGCCATCCGCTCCTGCCGGACGCGGCGGCGGTTCTCCGTTGCGAACTGGCGCAGGCCGTGCCCGGCGGGGATCACGTGATCCTCATCGGGCGCGTGCGCGACGCGCGGGCCGGCGACGGCAAACCCGTGATGTGGTACCGAGGTGACTTCCTCCACCTCGGCGAGCGTGCCGCGTGAACGCCGCCGGACGCGGGCTCGCGGCGGGAAGAGAGGGTGGGTCATGGAACTGACCGAGTTCGAACCGGAGCGGACGCTGCCGGGTCTGCTGCTCGACCGCGCTCGCCGAGAGCCAGACGCCGTCGCGCTGCGGTATTCGCGCGGCGGGACGGTGCGGGCGATCACCTGGCGGACGTACCTGGACCGGGTGCGCGAACTCGCGTTCGGCCTGGTCGCGCGGGGGGTCCGGCCCGGCGATCGGGTCGCGGTGATGAGCAGCGCGCGTCCGGAATGGGTGTTCGCCGCGCTGGCGGTGCAGAGCGTCGGCGGGGTCGTGCTCGGGGTGTACCCGACCAACTCGCCCGCCGAGATCGAGCAGCTCCTGGTGCACAGCGAGGCGGTCGCGTTCCTCGGCGAGACGGAAACGGAGCTCGCCAAGGTCGCGAACATCGCCGGGAACGCCCCGGACCTGCGGCTCGTCGCCGGAATCGACGCGGCCCCGCCGGAGCTGCCGGCGGGGATCACCGGCGTGAGCTGGGACGACCTGCGTACGGCCGGAGACCCCGACGCGTTGGCCGAGCTGATCGCCGCCACGACGCTCGACGATCCGGCTGCCCTCTTCTACACCTCCGGCTCCACCGGGGCGCCCAAGGGCGTGACCCATTCCCACCGCACGCTCCAGCACGCGGTCCAGAGCGTCATCGGCCTTTACCCGGAGAGCCGGACCACGCGGCACGACGTCGTCGGGTTCCTCCCGCTGGCGCACGTCGCTCCCGCGCTGCTGCTCGTCTTCACCCCGCTGCACACGCGCTTGGTCGTGACCTTCTGCCGCATCGAGGACTACGGCGAGGTGCTGCGCGCGGTACGCCCGACGGCGGTGCTGTGGCCGCCCCGGTTCTACGAGAAGCTCGCCGCCGAGCTGATCGCCCTCGCTGAATCCTGGACGGGAATCCGCCGCCTCGCGTACCGGGCCGCGATGCGGATCGGTCGCCGGATGGCCGAGCGGCGGTGGTCCGGCCGTCGTGCGCCGGTGCCGCTGCGGATCGCTTACGCCGCCGCGGTCCGGGCGGTGTTCGTTCCGCTGCGGGCGAGTCTCGGCATGGACCGGCTGCGCGTCGCGTGGACGGCTTCGGCCGCCATGCCGGAGAGCGTCGTGGCGCTGTGGCAGATCTGGGGTCTCGACCTGCGCGAGAACTACGGGCTCACCGAGACCGGCGGGTGCCCGATCGGGCAGTTCGGGCAGCCGTTCCCGCGTCCGGGGCGGATCGGCCGGGAGTTCGCGGACCCGCGCTACCAGGTGAAACTCGCCGACGACCGGGAGATGCTGATCCGCGCGCCGCTGCTGTTCAGCGGGTACTGGCGGAATCCTTCGGAAACCGCGGCGGTCTTCGCCGACGGCTGGTTCCGCACCGGCGACCTGATGGAGCGGACCGCCGACGGGGACATCCGGCTGATCGGGCGGAAGAAGGACGTGCTCATCACCCGGGGCGGCAAGACGGTCGATCCGCAGCCGATCGAGATCCGGTTGAAGGAAAGTGTGCTGATCGACGAAGCGATCGTGGTCGGCGACGGGCGGAAGTACCTGACCGTCCTGATCGAACCGAGCGCGGCCGCGGACGCGGGGCTGGCCGGGCGGTTGCGGGCCGAGCTGGAGCGGGTCAACGCGGATCTCGCGCGGGTGGAGCAGCTGAAGGATTTCCGGGTGCTGCCGCGGCCGTTGGAGGCTTCGCGGGGCGAGCGGACGGCGAACGGGAAGGTCAAGCGCGCGGCGGTGGTGCGGTCGTTCTCGGGGTTGATCGAACAGATGTACGGCGCGGACGACGACGCGGCGATCGCGGATCACGTGCGGAGGCCGCGGTAAGGGAGTCGCAGCGGGGCGTGGTCCCGCTGCGACTCAGCCGTTATCGCGGTCCGTAGACCACGATCGTGTTGCCCCACGGGTCGCGGGCTACCGCGCGGACCTCGTGGGGGCCTTGTTCCGGTTGCCGCACAACGGTTCCGCCGCCGGCGACCAGTGCGGTCAGGGCGGCGGAGACGTCGGGCACCTTGAACGAAGCGGCGGGGGCGCCGTCGGTGACGTCCTCTTCCGGGCCGGCGAGGGCGAGTGTCGTTCCGCCCGCGTCGAGGGCGGCGTAGCGGTCTCCGTCGACGAATTTCGCGGGCAGGCCGAAGGTCGTGGCGTAGAACCGCACGGCTGAGCTGACGTCGGCGACGGGATGCAGCACGTTCCCGATCTTGGCCGGCTTCGGGGAGTCGTTCACCAGTCGAGCGTAACCCGCATTGATCCCGGACCGGGCGGGTATGCGGAGGGAGAACCCGAGGAAGGGAGCGCCATGTCTGACGTCCGGGAGTATTTGACGGAAGTCGAGTACCCGTGCGAGCGCGACGAACTTCTCCGCCGGGCCGCCGCGAAGGGCGCGGGCGACGACGTGATCGGCCATCTCGGCAAACTGCCCGAGCAGCGGTACGAGAACGTGGAGGCCGTGCACCGGCTTCTCGGCGACGACGTCGACCCGCATTCGTGAGGTCAGCGGACCGCCTCGGCGGCGGCGCGGGCGAGTTCGAGTTCTTCCCGGGAGCGCAAGGCCAGCACCGGAATTTTCGCCCCGGGCGGGCTGATCACCGCATCGCGTTCCCGGGTCCGCGACAAACCGCCGGCGATGCCGAGGACCCCGAGACCGCCAGCGACCGCCTCGGCGGTTTCGGGCTGGTCCCAGCCGATGTCGCCGGTGAACACCAGCGCGTCGATCCGGTCCAGGCTCGCGGCTGTCGCGGCCAGTTCGGCTCGGATCCGGTGTTCGAAGACGGCCAAGGCGAAGCGGGCCTCGGCGGAACCGTCGCTTACCAGGTCGCGGGTGTCGTCGGAGATGCCGGACAACCCCAGCAGACCGGAGTGGTGGTAAAGGCCGTCTTCCAGTTCGCTGACGGTCAGTTTTCCTTCGCGCAGCAGCCACAGCAGCATGCCGGGATCCACGGAGCCGGACCGTTTGGTCATCATCGCGCCTTCCAGCGGCGTGAACCCCATTGACGTGTCAACGCTGTGTCCGTGAGATACCGCGCAGACCGAACAGCCGCCGGACAGATGGGCGATGAGCAGGTTCAGTTCCCCGGGCGGCCGATGCAGGAGTTCGGCGGCGCGGCGGGTCGCCCAGCTGAAGGACCAGCCGTGGAAGCCGTAGCGGCGCAGGTTCCACGGGAAGCGCCACCGGGCGGGCAGCGGGTAGGTCTGGGCGACGGACGGAAGCGTTTCGTGGAAGGCCGTGTCGGGACAGACGATGTGCGTCGCGTCCGGGAGGAGGTCGGCGAGCTGGTCCAGCAGGGCCTCGGTTTTCGGTACGTGTTCCGGGGCGAGGGACCGGGCGTCCGCGATCTTCGCCCGGACGCTTGGGGTCGCCTCCACCGGGCGGACCAGGTCTGGGCCGCCGTGGACGAGCCGGTGTGCGACAACGGAGATCGTGGGCTGCCGGTCCGCGAAGGACGAGACGTCGTCGGTCGAGGCGGAATCCAGGACTTTCTCGTCTTCGGCGCGCACGAGGTGCAAGCGCAGGCTGCCGGAGCCCGGGTTGACGGTCAGGACGTTCATCGCTTCCACCGCCAGCCGGTGATCTCGGCCGGGTCTTCGCCGTCGCGGTAGGCGGCGGCGAGGAATTCGTCGCGCTGCCGTTGGAAGTCGCGGGCCAGGTCGCCGCCGAGGGAGGACCAGCCGCGGGCGCGGCGGACGGCGTCGGCGGCCAGGTCGTGGCGGGTCATCCGGTTGCTGGCCAGCAGGTCGAACGGGGTGGTCGTGGTGCCTTCCTCCAAGTAGCCGTGCACGTGGAAGCGTTGCGTGGCAGGGCGTCCGTGCAGTACTTCGTGCACGGCGGACGGGTAGCCGTGGAAAGCGAAGATCACCGGGACGTCCTCGCCGAAGCACTCGGCGAACGCTTCGTCGGAGAGTCCGTTCGGGTGGCGGCCGGGCGGGCAGAGCGAAAGCAGGTCGACCACGTTCACCACTCGGACCCGCAGTTGCGGAGCCGCAGCGGCCAGCAACTGCACGGCGGCAAGGGTTTCGGCCGTCGGGGTAGTCCCGGCGCAGGCGAGGACGACGTCCGGCGAACCCCCGTGGCTCGCCCAAGGCCAGACTGCGGTCCCGGCGCGGCAGTGGGCGCGGGCATCGTCGGGGGACAACCACACGGGACTGCTTTGCTTTCCCGCGACCACGACGTTGATCAGGTCGGTCGAGGACAGGCAGCGGTGCATGGTTTCCAGCAGCGTATTGGCGTCCGGCGGGAAGAAGATCCTTGTGGTGTGGGCCTTTTTCGTGAGCATCTGGTTGATGAAGCCCGGGCCCTGGTGGCTGTAGCCGTTGTGTTCTTGCCGCCAGCCGTCGCTGGTGAGCAGGTAGTTCAGGCTCGCCACCGGAGCGCGCCAGCCGACCTCGCCGGACATTTTGAGGAACTTGGCGTACTGGTTCACCATGCTGTCCACAATGGACACGAATGCCTCGTAGCACGGGAACAGGCCGTGTCGTCCGGTGAGCAGGTAACCCTGCAGCCAGCCTTGGCAGAGGTGTTCGGACAGGACTTCCAGCACCCGGCCGCGACGCGCGAGATGTTCGGTGTGGCCGGGAACGGCGCGGTCGAACTGCCGGTCGGTGACGTCCAGCAGCGCGCCGAGCTTGTTGGACTGCAGTTCGTCCGGGCAGACGACGCGGAAGGTGTCCGGAGCGCGGCGCACCAGTTCCGCGAGCCAGCCGCCGAGGGCCTCAGTCGGGCTTTCCTCCTCCGTGCCGGCGAATGCGGCGACATCCGGCAGCGGCAGGTCTCGGCGAAGCCGGCCGCCGTTCGCCTGCGGAACCCGTCCGAGCCGCAGCTCCGGTTCCGGTGGCACGGCGAGCAAATCCGGCGCGGGAACACCGTCGGCGTCGAAAAGTTCCTCCGGCCGGTACGAACGCAGCCACTGTTCCACTGCGCTCAGCTGATCCGGGTCGAGCGGGACCTGGTGGGCGTGGAAGGTGCCTTCCAGGGGCGTGCCCTCCGGGGACGTCGAAGGCAGGCCCAGGCCCTTGGTGTTGCGCAGGACGATCATCGGCGGCGGGCCGCTGTCCTGGCGATGCGCGCGGGCGAGGGCTTCGGCGAGCGGGGAGTCCGGATCGTCGGTGTCGCGGACGTCGACGAGCAGCGGGTTCCAGCCGCAGCCGGTGAAGTACGCGGTGAGTTCGTCGTCCGACATGGCTTCGCAGACGGTCGGGGAAGCGATCTTGTACCCGTTGAGGTGCAGGATCGGCAGCACCCGGCCATCGCCGGGATTGGTGAACTTCGGGCTGTGCCACGCCGCCGCGGTCGGACCCGTTTCGGCCTCGCCGTCGCCGATGACGCAGGCGACCAGCAGGTCGGGATCGTCGAAGGCCGCGCCGAACGCGGTGGCGAGGGCGTAGCCGAGTTCGCCGCCTTCGTGGATGACGCCGGGGACCTCGGGGGAGAGGTGGCTGGGGAAACCGCCCGGCCAGGAGAACCGGCGGACGAGTTCGGCGAGTCCGGAACCGTCGAGGGACAGCCGCGGGTCGTACTCGGCGTGCGTGCCTTCGAGCCAGAGATTGGCGTGGATCGCCGGGGCTCCATGGCCGGGACCGGTGACGAGCAGGGTGCGCTGCTGAGTTTCGGCGACCAGGCGATTCAGCGCGCTGTAGACGAGGGTCAGGCCGGGACAGGTGCCCCAGTGACCGAGCGGGCGCGGTTTCAGGTGCTCGGGCCGCAAGGGCTCGGTGAGCAGGACGTTGTCCTTGAGGTAGATCATCGCGGCGGCCAGGTAGTCGCACGCCCGGCGGTAGCGGCGGAGCGCGTCGCGCATCAGTCGGCGACGCCCTTCTTCTGGTCGATAAACGTCTGCCGCTCCGGGGTCACCTGGAGGATGACGCGTTCGGACTTGATCGCGTCCGGCGGATAGTCGCCGCCGGTGTACTTGCGCGCGAGTTCGTCCACGTGCGACCGGGCCCGTTCGCCGGTCTCGACGCCGGTCACGCGGCCGCGGACCTCCGCGTAGCGGTACGGGTCCTGCTCGTCGCGGATCAGGACGGTGATGCGATCGTCGCGCTCGGCGTTGCGGTACTTCGCCCGGTGGGTTTCGGTGTTGAGCACGATCCGGCCGTTCTCGACGTGCACCCAGATCATCTGCGTCTGCATCCGGCCGCTCGGCAGCACCGTGGTGACCGCGGCGAAGTTCTTGCCGGTGGCCAGTTCTTCGGTTTCGGGCAGCAGTTTCGGGCCGTCGGCGGTGCTGGCGGGCACGGCAACTCCTCACGGTCGACGTCACGGGCCGCTCTGCGGGTAGCCGGGTTGACCGGCGGGTAAACCCGGCGAGGTCAGAGCCAGACCAGCCCGGCGAGGACGGCGACGCCCGCGAGCAGCCACGCCACGTAGTCGCCGACCTGGCCGGAGTGCGCGCGATGCAGCACGGTGAGTGCTTCGTGCACCGGTTTCGGGACCCGGCGTCGCGACCACAGCGCGAGTGCGGTGGCGGCGAGGGCGAGGACGGCGGTTGCCGCGGCGGACAGCAGGCCGGGGCCGGTCCAGGTCAGCTCGGATCCGGCTTCGGGGCGGGACGGCGGCAGCGTCGGCAGGACGTCGTGGAGGTAGCCCGCGCGGTCGACGGCCTGCGCTCCGGCGGCTACAGCGACGTCGCGGATCCACGGCACGACGCCTGCGGCCAGCGCGAAAGCGAGCAGGACGACGATGGCGGCCAGCATCGGGATCGGGGTGCGTGCGATCGGCCGGCCGGTCTCGGGTTCCTCGCCGGAGCCGGTCGTCGTGTCCGAGGAATCCCCGGCAGGCGGCCTGCCGAGTCCGAAGTAGACTCGCAGCCCGGCGCGCAGCACCGCCGCGGCGGTGAGTGCGGAAATGACTGCGAACACGATCATCAGCCACTCTGGTCCGGCGTGTTCGGCGGCGTCTTTGCCCAGCGCCAGGCCGAACGGCGGCAATCCGGCGAGAGCGGCCGCGGCGACCAGGAACAGCGCTGCTTCGGTTCGTGAATGTGTTGCCCGGCCGAAGAGTTCGTCTTCGTCGACGCTGCCGTAGCGGTCCTTCAACGCTCCGGTCAGGAGGAACAGCGCACCCTTCGCTCCGGCGTGCCCGAGCGCCGAGAGCACGAACGCGGCCGTCGCTTCGCCGCCGGTGGCGGCGAGTCCGCAAAGGAACAGTCCGATGTGGGCGATGGTCGAGTAGGCCAGCAATCGTTTGAGATGCCGCTGGGTGAAGCAAAGCACGGCGCCGAGGACGGCGCTGGCGATCCCGGCGGTGAGGAAGACCCGGCTGACGGTGGCGTCGTCGAGCACCGTGCCGAACACGGTCGTGCGGACGCGGAGCACGCCGTAGAGGCCGAGTTCGACCATCACCCCGGAGAACAGCACGCACACCGGTGTCGGAGCGACGGCGTGCGCGTCGGCGAGCCAGAAATGGAACGGCACGGTCGCGGCTTTGACCAGCAATCCGGTGCACACCGCCACGAACGCGGCGATGACCAGCGCGTCCGCCGGACGGCCGTCGAGCGCGACTCCCAGCTGTGCGAGCCCGAGCTGCCCGCCGCGGGCGTAGAGCAGGCCGATGCCCATCAGCGTGAAGTACGCGCCGAGGGAGTTGACCACGCCGAAGTTCAGCGCGCCCTGCACCGAGTCCGCCTCCTCGATCCGGTACCCGGTCAGCGCGTAGGCGACGCCGCTCATCAGCTCGAAGAACACGAACAGCGTGAACAGGTCGCCGGTGAAGAGAAAACCGATCATGCCGGTCAGGAAGAGCAGCATCATCGCGTGGTAGCGGGCTTCGACGGCTTCGAAGTAGTGCCAGCTGTAGAGCAGCGCGCAGACGGTGAGGAACGCGGCCAGCGCGGCGAACGTCGTGTTCAGCCCGTCCGCGACGAGCACGATGCCGACCGAGCGGGCACCTTCCGGACCCTGTCTGCCGAGCCAGCTGACCACCCGCTCGTGGTGCGCGGCGGTCAGCAGGACCACGCACAGCACGCACACCGCCGCCGCGGTCGCCGTGGCCGTCACGTCGACGACGACGCGGGGGAGTTTGCCGCCGAGGCCGAGCAGCAGGCAGGCGGCCAGCAGCGGGACGGCGACGGCGAGTGCGGGCAGGGTCGTCATGGTCAGCCGCGCAGTGCCCGCAGTTCGTCGGGATCGACCGTGCCGTGGCGGCGCGAGATCTGCAGCGTCAGGGCGAGCAGGAGCGCGGTGATGGTCGCCGAGACGACGATGTCGGTGAGCGTCATGGCCTGCACCATCGGGTCGACCACCGGCTGCGACTGGCCTTGGGACACGATCGGGGCGGTCGCCTGGTCCTGGTAGCCGATCGCGAGCAGCAGGACATACGTGCCGGATTGCGCGACCGACAGCGAGACCACGGTGTGCACGAGATGCCGGCTGCGCATGATCCCGGCGCAGCCCAGCAGCAACAGCCACGCCGCCACGCCGTAGCAGGCCGCCGACACCACGCCGGTCACCGTTCCTCCAGCCCGTGCACGAAGAACCGCGACAGCAGGACGACGAATCCGGCGGCGACCTCGATGCCGATCAGGACGCTCAGCACGAGGACGGTCCCGGAGGACAGCAGCGAGCCGAATTGGCCGAGTGGCACCACGTTCGCGAGGAACGAACCGCCGCTGGCCAGCCCCAGCAGGCCGGTCACGACGTACAGGCCGGTGGCCGCCGCTTCGGCGTATTCGCACCAGTCGATCGGGCGCAGCCGGGCCAGCGCGCGGTAGCTGCCGGAGAGGTAGAGCAGATGCCAGCCGGTCGCGAGGACGACGCCGCCTTGGAAACCGCCGCCGGGCGTCAGGTGTCCGTGCACGACGATGTCGATGCCCAGCAGCACCGAGACCGGCAGCAGCAGGAATCCGGCGAGCTTCACGGCGGGCAGGACGTAGCCGGTGCCGTCCGTTTCGGGCTCCTTCTTGGGCGGTTGCAGCAACGCGAGCGTGCCGACGACCGCGGCGGCGACGATCGTTTCCTCGCCGAGGGTGTCGAGGGCCCGCAGATCGAAGTTCACGGAGGACACCAGGTTCGGCGTGACCTCCCGGAAACCCATGGGCAGCACCAGGTCCCGGTAGACGTGGCTGGCGCTTCCGGCGGCGGGCATCCGGGTGAACGCGGCGATGAACAGCGCCGCGACCCCGGCCAGCCCGGCGGCTCCGACGACGTCGCGGGTCCTCATCGTTTGCCGGTCTTCCGCAGCGTGAGCAGGACGAGCAGCGGGACGATCGCCGCGCCGACGGCGAGTTCGGACAACGCGACGTCCGGAGCTTGGAACACCACGAAAAGCACCGTCAGGCACAGGGAAAACACCGTAAGCGTGCTCGCTTGCCGCTTCGGGTCGTGCGTCGCGACGACGGCGAATCCGGCCACGGCGACCAGCGCGAGGGCGACGAGCAGCACGGCGGCGCTCATGAGGGGAGGTCCTCGTCGATCTCGCCGCGGTGGCGAGCTTCGAGCCGGGCGGTGGCGGATTGCAGGATCGGGCCGGTGACCGCCAGCAGGACGACCGTCGCGAGGATCGCGCCCGAGCCGAGCTGAACGCCGTTGACCAGGACGAGCCCGACACCGATGAGCGGCGCGCCGAGCGTGGTCGCCGGGGAGAGCAGATGCAGGCGGGTGAGCAAGTCTTTCGCGCGCAGCAAACCCGCGGCGGAAGCGAGGACGACGAACACCCCGGCGAACACGAGAATCTGCGCGGCGATCGTCATCGGGTCCCCAGCAGCCGCGCGAAGACGAGCGTCCCGGCGAAGGCGAGGACGGTCAGCGTCAGGGGGAGGATGACGGCGCTGGACGGGCCGTACGCCTGGACGAGCAGCAGGAGCGTCAGGACGGTGACGGTCCCGGCGAATTGCATCCCGGCGAGGCGTTCGATCGCGGTGCCCCGGGCGGCCAGCCACAACGCGGTGCCGAGACCGCCTGCCATCAAGAGCAGAGCGGCGAGGAGCAGCCAGGTCATCGCGTCACCCGATCGAGAGCCGGGGAGTCCGGGAGCAGGCGGTGAACGACGATGTCCGTGTCGTCTGGCGGGCTCGCGACGACCATCGTGCCTGGCGTACAGCCGATCACCACCGTCGCGACGGCGAGCCGCGCTTCGTGCTGCGCGCGTGGTTCGGCCGGGACGGGGACTTTCGCGCACTTTCCGGCGGAGGGGCGTGGGAAGACCGCGCGCAAGGCGGCGACGGATTCGCTGACGGCGGCTTTGGGGAGCGGCGTCAGCCAGGCCAGCCAGCCGGCTTTGAACTGCCACGTCCCGTTCATCGCCCGGCGTGCGGAACGGGCGGCGATCGCGCAGACCGCCGCCGCGCTGGCGCCGGCGATCAGTTCCGGTGCCGACGGGGTGGACAGCGTGAGGGTCCACAGCCCGGTCAGGGCAAGCCACCACAGCAGAATCTCGGTCGCAGCGCGCATGTCTCACCTCGGGCAGGGGCTACCCACTTCGGGGACCGGCCAATCCGCAGCCGCTTGCCTGGCCCGATCTGCGCCGCCGAAGGCCCGTGAAGGACTCCTGGATCTCAGCCGACGACGATCGTGTGGTCGCCGCGCGAAGTCAGCTCTCCGATCACGGGGTGGCCGGGAAGCTCGCCCGCCACGAGCAAGCCGCCGGAAGTCTGCGCGTCCGCCAGCAACAAGGCCTCGTCCTCGGAGATCCGCGACAGGTCGGCATGCGGCCGGACCCAGTCGAGATTCCGGCGAGTCCCGCCGCTGACATACCCGTCGCGCAACGCCTCCCGCGCGCCCTCGAGGTACGGGACAGCCGCCGGGTCCAGCCGCGCGGTGACCCCGCTCGCCCGGGCGAGTTTGTGCAGGTGGCCGAGCAAGCCAAACCCCGTGACGTCCGTGGCGCACACCGCGCCTGCCTCCAGCGCGGCGGCCGACGCGGCGCGGTTGAGCGTGGTCATCGCGGCGATCGCCTCCTCGGAGCGTTCGCCGGTGGCCTTGTGCCGTGAGTTCAGCACGCCGATTCCCAGCGGCTTGGTGAGCGTCAGCGGTGTGCCCGGCTTGCCGGAATCGTTGCGCAGCAAGCGTTCCGGGTCGGCAGTGCCGGTGACCGCGAGGCCGTACTTGGGTTCCGGGTCGTCGACGCTGTGCCCGCCGGACAGATGGCAGCCGGCCGCGGCGCAGACGGCCAAGCCGCCGCGCAGCACCTCCGCAGCCAGTTCGAACGGCAGCACCTCGCGCGGCCAGCCGAGGAGATTGACCGCGACCACGGGAACGCCGCCCATCGCGTAGACGTCGGACAGCGCGTTCGCGGCGGCGATCCGGCCCCAGTCGTACGGATCGTCGACGACCGGGGTGAAGAAGTCCGTCGTCGCGATCAGCGCGACGTTCCCGGCGATCCGCACGGCCGCCGCGTCGTCGCCGTCGTCGAGGCCGACCAGGAGTTCGCCGGGCGGGTTCTCCGGGGCGGCGCCGGACAGGCCGCGGACGATCGTTTCCAGTTCGCCGGGCGGGATTTTGCACGCGCAGCCGCCGCCGTGGGCGTACTGGGTCAGCCGGACGCTCATGCCGTTCATGATGCGGGCGTGCGGCGCTCTTGGCAGGATGGCGGAATGCCCCAGGGAGGCGTATCCGGCCTGGTGACCGGCGCGGTCTTCAACACCGTTGAGCGGCAGGTCCTGCCGCTGGCGGGTTCGATTCCCGTCCGCCTCCGCCATGGGTGACCCGCGCCGGGCGATCCCGCGCACCGACGCCGTGCTCGGCGAGCCGAGGATCGCGAAAGCTGTCGAAACGCTCGGCCGCGACCTGGTGAAGTCGCTGGTCGCGGCGGCGCAGCAGCGGGCGCGGGCCGGCGAGATCGAGCCCGGCGAGGTCGTCGCGGAGGTGGTGGCGCGGCTGCCCGCGACGGTGTCGTCGCTGCGTCCGGTGCTCAACGCGACCGGCGTCCTCGTGCACACCAACCTCGGCCGCGCGCCGCTGTCCGCCGCCGCGCTGGACGCGATCGTGGCGGCAGGCGGCGCCACGGACGTCGAGTTCGCGCTCGAAACGGGGGAGCGGGCGAAACGCGGCCGCGGCACTCTGGCCGCGCTGGCGGAAGCGGTGCCGCGCGCGGAGGCGGTGCACGTGGTCAACAACAACGCGGCGGCGCTGCTGCTGTGCGCGCTGGCCTTGGCTCCAGGCAAGGAAATCGTGGTCAGCCGGGGCGAGCTGGTCGAGATCGGCGACGGCTTCCGCATTCCGGACCTGCTCGCCTCGACCGGAGCCCGGCTCCGCGAAGTCGGCACCACCAACCGGACTTCGGCGGAGGATTACGCGGCGGCCGTCGGCCCGAACACCGGATTCGTGCTCAAAATCCACCCCTCGAACTACCAGGTCACCGGGTTCACCTCGGCAGCGAGCGTCGCCGAACTGGCCAGGCTCGGCGTGCCGGTGGTCTCCGACGTGGGATCCGGGCTGCTCGCGCCGCACCCGCTGCTGCCGGACGAACCGGACGTCACGACCGCGCTGGCCGGCGGCGCGAACGTCGTCACCGCGAGCGGCGACAAGCTTCTCGGCGGTCCTCAGGCGGGCTTGCTCTTCGGAGACGCCGAATTGCTGCGACGGCTCCGGAGGCATCCCGCGGCTCGTGCGCTGCGGGTCGACAAGTTGACGCTCGCCGCGCTCGAAGCCACCCTTCGCGGGCCGGAACCACCCGTGCGGGCGGCGCTTTTCGCGCAGGGGCTCCACCCGCGCGCCGAAGCTCTGGCCCAGTCGTTGCGCGCGGCGGGCGTGGCCGCCGAGGCAGTGGACTCGACCGCGGTCGTGGGCGGCGGCGGTGCGCCGGGAGTCGAGCTGCCCAGTGCGGCGGTCGCGCTGCCCGCCCGGTACGCGGAGGCGCTGCGGCTCGGCGAGCCCGCCGTCGTCGGCCGGATCGTGCGGGACCGGTGCCTGCTCGACCTCCGGACGGTTCCCCCGGCGGACGACGCGACCCTGCGGGAGGCGGTCCGCCGATGCTGGTGATCGCCACCGCCGGACACGTCGACCACGGGAAATCCACGCTGATCCGGCAGCTCACCGGCATGGAGCCGGACCGCTGGGCCGAGGAGCGCCGCCGCGGCCTGACCCTCGACCTCGGCTTCGCCTGGACCCGGCTGGGCGGCGAGGAAATCGCCTTCGTGGACGTCCCCGGGCACCAGCGATTCGTCCCGAACATGCTGGCGGGCGTCGGTCCCGTCCCGGCCGCGCTGTTCGTCGTGGCCGCCGACGAGGGCTGGATGCCTCAATCCGCGGAACACCTGGCGGCGCTGGACGCGTTCGGCGTCGAACACGGCCTCGTGGCGGTCACCAAATCCGACCGCGCCGACCCGACGGGAGCGACGGCGGCGGCGCTGCAGGAGACAGCGGCGACGGCGCTCGGCGAGGTGCCCGCGGTGAGCGTCAGCGGCACGACCGGCGAAGGTCTTGAAGAACTGCGCGCGCAGCTTGCCAAGCTCGCCGGCCGGTTGCCGCCGCCGGACCTGGACGCGGACGTCCGGCTCTGGATCGACCGCGCGTTCACCATCAAAGGCGCGGGCACCGTCGTCACCGGAACGCTCGGCGGCGGCACCCTGCGGGTCGGCGACGAATTGACGCTCGGCGCGAACCGGGTGCGGATCCGCGGCTTGCAGGCGCTCGGCGAACCCCGCGAAAGCGTGTCCGCGGTGGCGCGGGTGGCGGTGAATGTGCGCGGCGTGCCCAGGGATTCCGTCGGCCGGGGCGACGTTCTGCTGACCCCGGGCGCGTGGCGTCCGGCGGCCGAAATCGACGTCCGGTTGCGCGGCGCGCCGTCCGGCGAACTGCACCGGAATCTCGTGCTGCACTTCGGATCCGCGGCGGTGCCGACCCGGGTCCGTCCACTCGGGCCGGACACCGCGCGGCTGCTGCTCGCGACCCCGCTGCCGCTGCGGACCGGCGACCGAGGACTGCTGCGCGACCCGGGGGAGCACCGGATCCCGGCCGGGTTCGACGTGGTCGACGTCCGCCCGCCGGCACTCGCCCGCCGCGGCGCCGCGCGAGCTCGAGGCGAAGAGCTGACCGCCCTGGAGCCAGGCTGGGATTACCTTCGCCGCGAGGGTTTCGTACGCCACGAGGACTTCCGGGCCCTGGGGCTGCCGGAGGTGGGCGAACGGCTCGGCGGCTGGCACGCCGATCCGGGCCGGCTCAGCCAGTCGCGAGCGGAGGTCGCCGAGGTGGTCGCCGCGTGGGCCCGGGAACATCCGCTGGCGGCGGGAATCCCGGTCGAGGCGCTGCGGCAGCGGCTCGGCCTGCCGGACGCGGAACTCGTCCCGGCAGTCCTCGCCGGCGGGCCGGTCCTCAAGGACGGGCTCGTCCGCGAACCGGGCGCCGGGCTGACCGCCGAAGTGCAAAGCGCCGTCGAAGTCCTCGAAGAGCGCTTCGCCGAGCGCCCGTTCCGCGCGCCGGAGGCGGACGAACTGCGGAAACTCGGTCTGGGCAAACGGGAATTGGCCGCCGCCGTCCGGGCAGGCCGGTTGCGGGCGATCGCCGACGGAGTGGTGCTGGCCCCGGACGCGCCGGAGCGCGCGGCGGAGGCGCTGGCCGCGCTCGGCGAGCCGTTCACCGTGTCGCGGGCGCGGCAGGCGCTGGACAGCACCCGCCGGGTGATGATCCCGCTGCTGGAGCACCTCGACGCCGCCGGGCTCACCGAACCGCTCGGCGACGGGACCCGCCGGACATGCTGCGAGCGCCCGGAGAACGGATTACCGTGACAGCGTGGGCATGCGGCAGTGGATCGAAGGCTGGCCGGTGTACCGGCAGCTGGCCGGTCCCGACCGCACCGCGCGCGCCTCGGCGGCGAAATCCGCCGGTTCGGAAAAATGGCACGCCCGCACCGAGGACGCCGACAAGGTAGTCCGTTCCATCTGTCCGTATTGCGCGGTCGGCTGCGGGCAGAAGGTGTACGTCAAGGACGGTGCGGTCACCCAGATCGAGGGCGACCCGGATTCGCCGATCTCCCGCGGCAGGCTGTGCCCGAAGGGCTCGGCCAGCAAACAGCTCGTGACCAGCCCGAGCCGCGTCACCGAAGTGCTCTACCGGCGGCCGTACGGCACCGACTGGGAAAAGCTGTCCCTCGACCAGGCGATGGACATGATCGCCGACCGCGTGCTCGCAACGCGCGCCGAAACGTGGCAGGACACCGACGACCAGGGCCGCAGGCTCAACCGCACGCTCGGGTTCGCGAGCCTCGGCGGCGCGACGCTGGACAACGAAGAGAACTACCTGATGAAGAAGCTGTACACCGCGCTCGGCGCGATACAGATCGAAAATCAGGCCCGTATTTGACACTCCGCCACGGTTCCCGGTCTGGGGACCTCCTTCGGTCGTGGAGGCGCCACGACGTTCCAGCAAGACCTCGCCAACGCCGACTGCATCGTCGTCCAAGGCTCGAACATGGCCGAATGCCATCCGGTCGGGTTCCAGTGGGTGATGGAGGCGAAGGCCCGCGGCGCGAAGATCATCCACGTCGACCCGCGGTTCACCCGCACGAGCGCGGTCGCGCACGTCCACGCCTCGGTGCGGGCGGGTTCGGACATCGCGTTCCTCGGCGGGCTGATCAACTACGTCCTGCAGAACGAACTGGACTTCCGCGAGTACGTCGTGGCCTACACGAACGCGGCCGCGATGCTGACCGAGGAGTTCGCCGACACCGAGGACCTCGACGGCCTGTTCTCCGGCTTCGACGCGGAGAAACGCCAGTACGACAACTCGACCTGGGCGTACGAGGACGCCGAGGCGGCGCCGGCGGCCGGCCACCGCGACCCGGGGCAGCCGGGCGGCCACCACGGCGGCGAGAAACACCAGAGCTCCGCGCGCGCCGAGTCCTACGGCAGCGGCGGCGCGGCGATCGAAAACAAGCCGAGGACGGACGAGACGCTGCGGCATCCGCGCTGCGTTTACCAAGTCCTCAAACGGCATTTCTCGCGCTACACGCCCGAGGCGGTCGCCGACATCTGCGGCCTGCCGGTCGAGCAGTTCACCGAAATCGCCGAGGCGATCACCGCGAACTCCGGCCGCGACCGCACCACCGCCTGGGTGTACTCGGTCGGCTGGACGCACCACACGGTCGGCGCGCAGTACATCCGCACCGCCTCGATCCTCCAGACGCTGCTGGGCAACATCGGCCGTCCGGGCGGCGGCATTCTCGCGCTGCGCGGGCACGCCAGCATCCAGGGCTCGACCGACATCCCGACGCTGTTCAACCTGCTGCCCGGCTACATCCCGATGCCGCACGCGCACCAGCACCTCGACCTCGACAGCTTCGTCGAGGCCGACGCCGGCAAGACCGGGTTCTGGGGCAACATGCGCTCGTACACGGTCAGCCTGCTCAAGGCGTACTGGGGCGAGGCCGCCCAGCCGCACAACGACTTCCGCTTCGACTACCTGCCCCGGCTGACCGGCGACCACGGGACGTACGCGACGGTCCAGAAACAGATCGCGGGGGAGTGCAAGGGGTACTTCCTGGTCGGCGAGAACCCGGCGGTCGGCTCGGCGAACGGCAAGTTCCAGCGGCTCGGGCTGGCCAATCTCGACTGGCTGGTGGTCCGCGACCTGCAGCTGATCGAAAGCGCGACGTTCTGGAAGAACGGCCCGGAGATCGAGACCGGCGAGCTGAAATCCGAGGAGATCGGCACCGAGGTCTTCTTCCTGCCCGCCGCCGCGCACACCGAAAAGGACGGCAGCTTCACCAACACCCAGCGGCTGCTGCAATGGCACCACAAAGCGGTCGAACCGCCCGGCGACGCCCGCAGCGACCTGTGGTTCTACTACCACCTGGGCAGGCTGATCCGGGAGCGCGTCGGCAGCGACGAGCGCGACGCCCCGCTGCGCGACCTGGCCTGGAGCTATCCGACCGAGGGCCCGACGGACGACCCGAGCGCGGAGTCCGTGCTCGCGGAGATCAACGGCCACGGCCCGAGCGGTCCGCTCTCGTCCTACACCCAGCTCAAGGACGACGGCTCGACGTCGTGCGGCTGCTGGATCTACTGCGGCGTCCGCGCCGACGGCCACAACCACGCCGCGAACCGGCAGCCCGGCTCCGAACAGGACTGGATCGCGAACGGCTGGGCCTGGGCATGGCCGGCGAACCGGCGGATCCTGTACAACCGCGCCTCGGCGGACCCGGACGGGAATCCGTGGAGCGAACGCAAAAAGCTGATCCGCTGGGACGCGAAGGAGTCCAAGTGGACCGGCCCGGACGTGCCGGACTTCGAGGCCGCCAAGCCACCCGATTACCAGCCGCCGGACGGGGCGAAGGCGCAGGACGCGCTGAGCGGCCGCGACCCGTTCATCATGCAGACCGACGGCAAAGCCTGGCTGTACGTCCCCGCCGGGCTGGCCGACGGTCCGCTGCCCACGCATTACGAGCCGTTCGAAAGCCCGGTCGGCAACGCCCTCTACGGCCAGCAGTCCTCGCCGGTGCGGCAGACGCTGGACAGCCCGGTGAACCAGTACAACCCGGCGCGCAGCGAGGTCTACCCGTACGTGTTCACCACCTACCGGCTCACCGAGCACCACACGGCGGGCGGGATGAGCCGGACGCTGCCGTACCTGTCCGAACTGCAGCCGGAGTTCTTCTGCGAGATCTCGCCCGCGCTGGCCGCCGAACGCGGGCTGGTGCACCTCGGCTGGGCCACTGTCGTGTCGGCGCGGACGGCGATCGAGGCCCGCGTGCTGGTCACCGACCGCGTCAAACCGCTCAAGGTGCGCGGCCGCACCGTCCATCAGGTCGGGCTGCCCTACCACTGGGGCCCGAACGGACTGTCCCGCGGCGACGCGGCCAACGACCTGCTGTCGATCGTGCTGGACCCGAACGTGCACATCCAGGAGGCCAAAGCGGCCACCTGCGACATCCGTCCCGGACGGCGGCCGCGCGGGCCGGCGCTGCTGGAGTTCGTGGCGGAGTACCGGAGGCGAGCCAATGGCTGAGTACGGCGCCCAGCCCCGGATGGGCTTTTTCACCGACACGTCGGTGTGCATCGGGTGCAAGGCGTGCGAGGTCGCGTGCAAGGAGTGGAACGGCGTCCCGGAGGCCGAAAGCGCGCCGGACCTGCTCGGGCTGTCCTACGACAACACCGGCGACCTCGGCTCGAACACCTGGCGGCACGTGGCGTTCATCGAACAGCCCGCGGTCGACCTGGGGATGCCGACGGTCGGAGCGCCGGAGCAGCAGCAGCCGGAAGAAGCAGGCGTGCGCTGGCTGATGTCCAGCGACGTCTGCAAGCACTGCACGCACGCCGCCTGCCTCGACGTCTGCCCGACCGGCGCGCTGTTCCGCACCGAATTCGACACGGTCGTGGTGCAGCAGGACATCTGCAACGGCTGCGGCTACTGCGTTCCGGCTTGCCCGTACGGGGTCATCGAGAAGCGCGAGAGCGACGGCCGTGCGTTCAAGTGCACCCTTTGTTACGACCGGCTCGGCGCGGGGATGGAACCCGCGTGCGCCAAGGCTTGCCCGACCGATTCCATCCAGTTCGGCGAGCTGGACGAACTCCGCGAACGCGCCGCCGCGCGCGTGTCGGCGCTGCACGACGACGGCGTGCCGGAGGCGCGGCTCTACGGGCACGATCCCGGCGACGGGGTCGGCGGCGACGGCGCGTTCTTCCTGCTGCTGGACGAACCTGAGGTCTACGGCTTCCCGCCGGACCCGGTCGTGACGACCCGCGACCTGCCGCGGATGTGGAAGCGCGCCGCGACGACCGCGGCCGGGGTGGCCGCGGCGCTGGTCGTGTCGTTCCTGGGACGGCGCCGATGAGCCCCCGCCGCGAACGGGCGATGGTCGAGCCCGCCGAATTCCGGTCTTATTACGGCAGGCCGATCCTCAAAGAGCCCGCCTGGAAGCAGCCGGACGTCCCGCTGTACCTGTTCCTCGGCGGCGCGGCCGGCGCGTCGGCGTCGCTGGCCGCCCTCGCGGACGCGACCGGACGCCCGGAACTGGCCAAGGCCGGCCGGCTGGCGGCTTCCGGCGGATCGATCGCCAGCGTCGTCGCGCTGATCCACGACCTCGGCAAGCCGGCGCGGTTCCTGAACATGCTGCGCGTGCTCAAGCCGACTTCGCCGTTGTCGGTGGGGTCGTGGATCCTGTCGCCGTTCTCCGGTCTCGCCGCGGGGGCGGCGTTTTCCACGCTGACCGGACGTTTCCCGCGGCTGGGCCGGTTGGCCGGGGCGGGCGCGGGCGTACTGGGCCCGGCGATGTGCACGTACACGGCGGTGCTGCTGGCCGACACGGCGACGCCGTCGTGGCACGAGGCGCACGGCACGCTGCCGGTGCTGTTCGCGGGCAGCGCGCTGACCAGCGGGGCGGGGATCGCGCTGCTCGCGGTGCCGCGGAAGGAAAACGGTCCCGCGGTGCGGGCTGGGCTAGCTGGTGCCGCGGCGGAGCTGGCTGCCGAGCATCACCTGGAGACCGGGCTGGGGCTGGCTTCGGAGCCTTACCGGACCGGGCGGGCCGGGCGATTGCTGAAGGCGGCCAAGGCGCTGACCGCGGCGGGAGCGGCTTTGTCGTTGGCAGCACGGAAGAACCGCGCGGCGGGCGTTGCTGCCGGGGCGGCTTATCTCGCCTCCGGATTGTGCACGCGGTTCGGCGTGTATGCGGCCGGGGTGGAGTCCGCGAAGGACCCGAAGTACGTCGTGGTTCCGCAGCGGGAACGGCTCGCGCAGCGCGAAGCGGTCCGTGAAGGGCCTCTTGAGGGAAGCTGATTCCCTCAAGGAGTCCTTCACGGACCGCTGGCTATGCCGCCGGCTCGAGCAGGATTTTCTGCACCCCGTCGAGTTTCTTCTGGAACATCTCGTAGGCGCGCGGCGCGTCGGCCAGCGGAAGCTTGTGCGTCGCGAAGCCTTCGACGCCGAGCGGATCCCCGTCCGCGGTGAGCACCGGCAGCACGTCGTCGATCCACCGGCGGACGTTCGCCTGTCCGGTGTGCAGCCGGATCTGCTTGTCGAACACTTCCATCATCGGGATGGGGTCGGCCATCCCGCCGTACACGCCGGACAGCGAGATCGTGCCGCCGCGCCGGACGCTGTCGATGGCCGCGTACAGCACGCTCAGCCGGTCGATTCCGGCCTTCTCGGTGATCTTCGCGCCGAGCGGCTGCGGCAGCAGCGCGACCAGGTTGTGCGCGAGCTTCCCGATCGGCGCGCCGTGTGCTTCCATGCCGACCGCGTCGATCACCGAATCGGCGCCGCGGCCGCCGGTGAGGTCGCGGATCGCGTCGCCGATCTGCCGGTGGTCGCGCAGGTCCAGCGTCGTCGCGCCGTGTGCGCGGGCCCGCGCCAGCCGTTCCGGCACGAGGTCGACGCCGATCACCTCGCCCGCGCCCTGGTGCTGCGCGACCCTGGCCGCCATCTGGCCGATCGGGCCGAGACCGAAGACCACGACCGAGCCGCCGTCGGGGATGTCCGCGTATTCCACGGCCTGCCACGCCGTCGGGACCACATCGGACAGGTAGACGAACCGTTCGTCCGGCGGGCCGTCGGGCACCTTGATCGGCCCGTACTGCGCCTGCGGGACCCGGAGGTACTCGGCCTGTCCGCCGGGCACCTGGCCGTAGAGCTTCGTGTAGCCGAACAGCGCCGCGCCCTTGTCCTGGTCCTTGACCTGGGTGGTCTCGCACTGCGATTGCAGCCCGCGCTCGCACATCCAGCAGTGTCCGCAGGAAATGTTGAACGGCACCACCACCCGGTCGCCGGGTTTCAGCGAACTCACGCCGCTGCCCACTTCCTCGACGATCCCCATCGGCTCGTGGCCGAGGATGTCGCCCTCGGTCATGAACGGGCCAAGGACCTCGTACAGGTGCAGGTCGGAACCGCAAATGCCGGTCGAGGTCACCCGCACGACCGCGTCGGTCGGCTCCTCGATTTTCGGGTCCGGGACGGCCTCGACTCGCACGTCCCGCTTGCCGTGCCAGGTCACTGCTTTCATGGCGGCCGGATTCCCCTTGCCGGGACGGGCAAACGTCAGAGGCCGCGCAGGTCGGCGACGAACTCGTCGTACGCGGTGTCGCGGTCGGGCGCGCGCAGCACGGCGGACGGGTGCACGGTGGCGACTGCCGAGGCGAACAGGCCGGCGAACTCTTCCGGCGGATCCAGCGGTTCGCCGCGATGCCGGGTGAGCCGGAAACTGCTGCCGTACACCGATTGCGCCGCCGTCGCGCCCAGCAACAGCACGAGACGGGGCTGTACCGCCCGAAGTTCGGCCACCAGCCACGGACGGCACGCGACGACCTCGGAGCGCGCCGGTTTTTCGTGGATCCGGCGTTTGCCGCGGAGCTTGAACTTGAAGTGCTTGACCGCGTTGGTCAGGTAGAGGGAACCGCGGTCGAGGCCCGCGTCGCCGAGCGCCTTGTCGAGCAGGCGCCCGGCCGGGCCGACGAACGGTTCGCCTCGCCGGTCCTCCTGGTCGCCGGGCTGCTCTCCGAGAGCGAAGATGTCCGCACGCTCGGCCCCGGCGCCGAAAACCGTCGCCGTGGCGTCGCGGTAAAGCCCGCAGCCGCGGCAATCGCCAGCGGCTCGGCGGAGCTTGTCGAGGCTGACGGTGTCCGGCGGTTCGGCTCCCGGTTCCTGACGCGCGACCATCGGATCTCTTTACCCGCAAGCAGCCTCGCGCAAACACGACGAGCGCGCCGCCGCCGGGAGAGCTAACGTCGAGGGCCATGACGGACATCACCAGCTTGATCCTCGACGATCACGAGCGGTTCCGGCGGGCGTTCGCCGACCTCGACGACCTCGACGGCCCGGACGAGCTGGCGCGGGCGTGGGAACCGCTCGCGGACCTGCTGGACCTGCATGCCGCGGCCGAGGAGGCGGTCTTCTACCCCGAGCTGATCCAGCGCGGCACGGACGCCGAGGACGAGACGCTCGACGCGGTCGGCGACCACAACGACATCCGCGACGCCGTCGCCGAAGCCCGCAGGCATCCGGCGGGCAGCGCGGCCTGGCACGCGGCGGTCCGGCAGGCCCGCACCGCCAACAGCGAGCACATGGCCGAGGAGGAGGACGACGCGCTCGCCGACTTCCGCAAGCACGCCGATCCGGGCCTGCGCGAGGAACTCGGCCGGAAATTCCTCGAGTTCAAGGCCGAGCACGAGGGCGGGAAGGGCATCGACACCGGGGACGTCGACCCGGAGCGTTACGTCGAGGAGCAGGAGCGGAAAGCCGGGAAAAGCTCGTCGGGCGACGGATCGCTGGGGATCGGCAGCCTGAAGGGAGAATGATGAACCACCTGATGCGCGACCTCGCGCCGATCCCGGCCGAGGGCTGGAAGCAGATCGACGACGAGGCGCGGGAGCGGCTGGGGACGCATCTGGCGGCGCGCAAGATGGTCGACGTCGAAGGCCCGCACGGCTGGACGCACTCGGCCACGCCGCTCGGCCGGACCCGGCGGGTCGATCCGCCTGAAGCCGCCCGGGAGCGCGAAACCCTCGCGCAGCAGCGCCGGGTGTTGCCGCTGGTGGAGGTGCGGGTGCCGTTCACCGTCCAGCGCAAGGAGCTCGAGGACGCCGAGCGCGGCGCCGACGACCTGGAGTTCGACGACCTCGACCAGGCCGCCGCCCAGGTGGGCCTGCTGGAGAACCGCGCGGTGTTCCACGGCTGGCCGGACGCCGGGATCACCGGGATCGCCGAGGCGAGCCCGTACGACCACGGGACCCTCGGCAGCGATCCGGAACGCTATCCGCATATCGTGGCCAACGCGGTGAATACATTGCGGTGCAACGGAATCGAAGGACCGTACGCGCTCGCGATCAACCCCGGCGGCTACACCTCCATTGTGGAGAGCACCGAACACGGCGGTCTTCTCGTGCTCGACCACCTCCGCCGGGCGTTGGGCGGCGGCCGGGTGAAGCGCACGCCGGGGCTGACCGGTGCGGTCGTGCTGAGCCTGTCCGGCGGGGACTTCGTGCTGGAGCTCGGCCAGGACCTCTCGGTCGGCTACCGCCACCACGACGCCGAGACGCTCACGCTGTACCTGGAGGAAAGCTTCAGTTTCCGGGTGACCGAACCGGACGCGGCGCTCGTGCTGGACTGAGCACGCCGGCGCCGGGTGTGGGCACCGCGGCAGCGAGCCGTGAGCGACTCTGAGTCCCCACGCCGGGACCTTGAGCCGCGTCGCCCGGCTGACCGCCGCACAGGACGCCGACCTGGCCGAAACACTCGGTTGATGCTCACCGGACCGTATCTGCGACGCACCCAATGTGGCATTGGGGTTCTCCGGGTTCCCCTCACGGACATCTGCCCGTCAGCGGAGGGGAGAGGGGCAGCGGGCGGAGCTCCGGCTGAGCACGATTCCGCCGCGGCGCGGCCGGGTATCCGGCTCGCATGAGCAGTCGCGGAAAGATCCAAGTCACCACCCGAGTGCGGCTCGACGACGCCGACGACCTCGCCGAGCACTACACGCCCGGCGTCGCCGAGCTGGCCGAGCGCGTCGCCGAGGATCCGTCGGTGCTGGCGCGGGAAACCGTGCGCGGCAACTCCGTCGCGATCGTCTCCGACGGTTCCGCGCTGCTCGGGCTCGGCGACCAGGGCCCGGCCGCCGCGCTGCCGGTGATGGAGGGCAAAGCGGCGTTGCTGAAGCGGTTCGCCGACGTCGACGCCTGGCCGATCTGCCCGGTCAGCCGCGAGCCGGAAGACCTGGTGCGCACCGCGAAGGACCTCGCGACGTCCTTCGGCGCGATCAACCTGGAGGACATCGCCGCGCCTCGGTGCTTCACCGTCGAGCGGCAGCTGCACGACGAGCTGGACGTGCCGGTCTTTCACGACGACCAGCACGGCACCGCGGTAGCCGTGCTGGCCGCTCTGCACAACGCGCTGAAGCTGACCGACCGCACGCCGGCAGCCACGTCGGTGGTGATCTCCGGTGCGGGCGCGGCTGGGTCCGCGATCGCCCGGCTGCTGCTGAAGGCCGACTTCAGCGCGGAGCGGATCGTAGTCTGCGACAGCAAAGGCACTCTGCACGGCGAGCGCGACCTGACCGGCGAGAAGCAGTGGCTGGCGGAGAACACCAACCGCGGCGACGCCGTCCAGGGAAGTATTCAAGACGCCTTGCACGACGCGGACGTCTTCGTCGGCGTGAGCGTCGGCGGTCTGCTCAAGGGCGGCGACCTGGCGCGGATGGCCGACCGGGCGATCGTGTTCGCGCTGGCCAACCCGGATCCGGAGGTCGATCCGGACGCCGCGCACGAGCACGCGGAGATCGTCGCGACCGGACGCAGCGACCTGCCCAACCAGATCAACAACGTCCTCGTCTTCCCGGGGATGTTCCGCGGGCTGCTCGACTCCGGCGCTCCGAGGGTGACCGCACGGATGTTGCTCGCGGCCTCGCACGCGCTGGCCGCGACGGTCGGCGACGACCTCGACCGAGAACACATCGTGCCGAGCGTCTTCGACGAGGGCCTGGTGCCCGCGATCGCCGAAGGCGTCGCCGGCGCCGCCGAAAACGACTGAAGGAGCGGGGAATGCGAAGCGCAGAGTCCGGCCGCAAGTACGAGCTGAGCTTGAAAGCCCGCGTGCCGCGGCTGGCGGGCGAGGGAGTCACACAGGAAGCTCCGGCCGAGCGGACGCTCGAGACCGTTTACTACGACACCAAGGATTTCCGGCTGACCAGAGCCGGGATCGCGCTGCGAAGAAACAGCGGCACCGGGTGGTCCCTGAAATTGCCCAGCCAGGAGCTGCGATTTCCGCTCGGTGACAGCCCGAAGGCGCCCGCTCAAATCGCAACGCTGCTCCGTGCATACACATTGGACCGCAAGCTGCGCCCCGTCGCGCAGCTGCGGACCGACCGGTTCACGCACCGCCTGACCGACGCGTCCGGCCGAACGCTGGCGACGCTCGCGGACGACCACGTCACCGGAGAATTCCTTGGGGGACCGGCGGTGCGGCTGGACCGGTGGCGCGAACTGGACGTCGAGGCGGGACCTGAGCTGCTCGACCGCCTTGACCGCACCTTGCGCAAGCGCGGGGCGGAGAACGCTTGGTGGCCGTCGAAACTGCAGCGGCTGATGGGAGACGCCGCCGAAAACAAGCGGGGCTCGAACGAGGTGCTGCCTGCGTATCTGCGCGCGCAATTCGAGCGATTGCGTCGCGCTGACTTGGGTTTCCGCGTCGGGGAAGACGATTCAGTGCACCAGCTCCGGGTCGCGGCGCGGAAGCTGCGGAGCGCGCTCCAGACGTTCGCGTCTCTGGTGGGCCGGAAGAAAGCCGATGCGGTCACGGCGGAGCTGAAGTGGCTGGGCGCCGAACTCGCCCCCGCGCGGGACGCCGAGGTCAGCCAAGCGCGCCTCGAAGCCTGCCTCGACGAGGTCTCGCCGGAGCTGGTTTTCGGTCCCCTGCGCCAATACCTGACCCGCGACTTCGCCCGCACCTCCCGCACTGAATTGGCCCGCGCGACGGAAGCGTTGTCCAGCAACCGATACGCGGCCCTGTTGCGGTCGATCGCCGCCCTTCTCGACACGATGCGTCCGGCAGGCAAGAAAGCGCTGCGCAAACCCCTGCGCAAGACCGCGCGCAAACTCTGCCGGGCCACTGCGGCGACGGAAGGGCTCAGTGGCGTTGAACTGGAGAAGGCACTGCACAACGTCCGGAAGAAGGCCAAGCGCGCACGTTATGCCGCCGACGCCGTCCGGCCAGCGTTCGGCAAGAAGCTGCGCGCGTGGCGCAAGCACGTGAAGGCGGTGCAGCAGACACTGGGCAAGCATCAGGACAGCGTCGTCGACCGTGCGGCGCTGCGGCATTTCGCGATCGACGGTTTCAGCGAGAACCAGAACACGTTCACCTTCGGTCTTCTCTACGGCCGGGACGAGGCTGCGGCGAAGATGCTCCAGGGCAGGTTCGCCGACGAGTGGCGCACGCTGCGCAAGGGCGCTCGACCGTCCTGGCTGAAGGTCTGAGCCCCCGGAAGTCCACTGTGGACAGCAGAAAAGCCGGCGATGTCTCGGCATCGCCGGCGTCCCCGCGGCAACGAAAGTCCGGGGGCGGGTTATTGCTGCCCCGGCCGGCGGAGGTCTAAACCTCTGCCGGGCCGGGTTTGGCCGCGGCCGGATCGGGGAACCCCGCCGGAAATGGGATCACAACTTGCCGCGACGTGGGTGTCGGCGATCGGGAGCGCGGGCTCGCTGCTGGGGTTCGCCTCGTATGTGTGGATCATGCTGCTCAACCGGAAAGACCAGGCGGAAGTCCGGCAGGAGCAGCAGGCGCAGTCGGTCTCCGCGTGGCTCGACGAGGGCGCCCGGCACGACCGGGACGAGGACTACGTCGTCTGCGCGCACAACAGCGGCGACGCACCGGTGTTCGACTGTTCGCTGGAGGTCAGCCGCCCGGACGAGGAGGAGCCGCACTGTGCGCGGTTCGCGATCATCCCGCCCGGCGCCACTGCCGTCCGGGCACTGCCGTTCGGCGAGGACGCCATGCCGGTGGACGACCTGTACTCCGCGGCCGCCGTGCCCGGCCTGTCCTTCACCGATTCCCGCGGCGGCCACTGGACGCGCGACACCTCGGGCGTGCTCAGCCGCGCCGACCGCCGTTCGGTGCGCGGGCGCTGGCGGCCCGGAAGCTGATCCTTCCGCCGGAAAGGCGCCCGTGATCGCGACGCCGCACGTCCCGCCCGGCAATCCGCACGCCGTCCTCGCCCCGCTGCGGGGCTATCTCGCCGAGGTCGCGCGGGCGCTCGGGGTCGGTCCGGAGTTCTGCGCTCTCGACCCAGGCCCGCCGGTGTCGGCGTACGTCGCTCTCGACGGTCATCTGCCGGGTTGCCCCGGGCGGGATGTCGCGTTGCTGTGGGACGAGGTCCACGGATGGTCGACCGCGGTCGAAACGCATTCCGGTGAAGATCTCATCGTTCTCCGCTATTTCGGCGGCGCCACCGTCGTTCCGCCGCCCGCGCAGCTCCTCCGGTTCGTCACCGCATTGCGCGCGGCGATCACCGCATCGGGCAGCTCGCGCCGCCCGTCCTGCGTTCCGTCGGCAGTTCCGCCGAACTCGACACTCTGCTGCGTCTGCGCGATGTGACTTGAGCCCCCATTCGGGTGGCCGGCCGATTGATCCTGTCCTCGGGCGGGTACCACCCGGCCATGACACTCCGGCTGCCTGTCGCCCCGGCCAGCACGCGGATCCGCCGCGCGCTCGCCTTGCGACGCCGGGCACTGTCCACTAAGGATGATTAGCGTCGGCAACGCGATGCGCTCCATGGCACTACACGAGTCACGTTCCCTTCGGCTGTCAGGAGGATTTACATGACCGCGGCGACCATGACCCGCACCCGGCGCGACGACTACCGCCACTGCGCGGTGCTGTTCGAGGAGATCAGCCACCTCGCCGAGGACACCGACGAGCACTCGCGGCTGCGCCGCCGCCTCATCGAGGAGCACCTTCCGCTGGCCGAGCACATCGCGCGCCGCTTCGCCCGGCGCGGCCAGCCGTCCGAGGACCTCTTGCAGGTGGCGCGGATCGGCCTCATCAACGCCGTCGACCGCTACGATCCGGCGCGGCAGACGGATTTCGTCGCCTTCGCAGTCCCGACCGTGATGGGCGAGGTCCGCCGCTACTTCCGCGACCACACCTGGTCGGTCCGCGTCCCGCGGCGGCTCAAGGAACTCCACGTGACGATCGGCCAGGCCGCCACCGACCTGGGCCAGCGCATCGGCCGCGCGCCCACCGCGCGCGAACTCGCCGACCATCTCGACCTCGACCTGGACGAGGTGACCGAAGCCCTGCACGCCGGGAACGCCTACCAGGCCGCGTCCATCGACTACCCGGCCCACGACGAGACCGGCTCGCTCGCGCTGGCCGACACCCTCGGCGACGAGGACCCGGAAATCGAGAAGCTCGAGGACCGGGAGACGCTCAAGCCGCTGCTGCGGAGCCTGCCGGAGCGGGAGCGCGCGATCGTCGTCATGCGGTTCTTCTCGAACATGACGCAGAGCCAGATCGCCGATCGGGTCGGGCTGTCGCAGATGCAGGTTTCGCGGCTGCTGGCCCGGACGCTGAGCACCTTGCGGGAGCAGCTCACCGAGGCTGCCACTGCGACTCGCTGACGTATTCCGTAGGTGTGCATCCGGTAAGGCTGCGAAAATCGCGGTTCAGGTGGGATTGATCGGCATATCCGCAGTTGAGTGCCAATTCGGCCCAGGACCGCGCCGCCGGGAGCCGGGACACCGCGCGGTGCAGGCGGGCGATCCGGCCGACGGTCCGGGGCGAGAGGCCGATCTGTTCGCGGAAGCGGACCGTCAGATGCTGCCGTGACCAGCCGATCTCGGCGGCCACCGCGTCGACCCGGACTGGCGCGGACGCAAGCCGGTGCCACGCGGCGTGCACCGGGCGGGCCAAGGCGGGGCCGGACCGGACGCGGGGGAGCAGGAAGCCGTCGAGCAGGGCGAAGCGCGCGGTCCAGTCGGGTGCGGACGCGAGTTGCTCGGCGAGCAGGACGGCGTCGCGGCCGAGGAGATCGGTGGCGGACACGGTCGCGTTCGCCAGCAGGCGCAGCGGCACTCCGAACAACGCGTGCGCGGCGGGCGGAGTCAGCGCGACCGTGATCCCTTTCGCGGGTCCGGCTTGCGAGACGAGCAGGGGCCGGTCTCGCAAGCCCAAGACCGGCGACAACGGCAGCGTCCGAGCAGGCGCCGCGAAGTCCAGGATCATGGTGATCGCGCCCAAAGGCGTTACTCGCCAAGGCAGTTCGGCGGACGGCGGGAAGTCGTGGCCCGCGTAGTCCAGGACGCCGGGGACCCGGGGACTTCCGAAGACATGCAGTCCTCGGGAGGCCGTGATGTCCCGGCGCGGGACGACGAGCGACCACTCTGCCATGCCGCCATCTTACTTTCGTCCAAGACCGGCCGGGCGTTCGCGAAATAGCGTCCCTGGCCATGAAGAAGATCGGCCGGTTCAAGAATCCCGAGGCGCAGCAACGCTATTTCACGGTCTACGAGAAGGCGTTGCGGGAATGCCCTCAGCCCGATGAGGTCCTCGACGTCGCGTGCCGCCACGGGACCACTCGCGTCTACCGCTTCGGCGCCGGTGCGCGCCCGCTCGTGCTCCTGCCGGGCCTGATGGCGACCGCCGTGTGTTACGCGCCGCTCATCCCGGGGCTGGACGGCCCGGTCTACGCCCTCGACACCCTCGGCGAGGCCGGTCGCAGCGTGCAGACCAGGCCGTTCGCCGGCATCCGCGACCGCGCCCTCGGTCTCGACGACGTCCTGGCCGGGCTCGGACTGGACGAGGTCCGCCTCGTCGGCGGCTCGACCGGTGGTTGGCACGCGGTCAACCAGGCGATTCACGCCCCGGATCGGCTCGCCGGGATCTGCCTGCTCGACCCGACGACGGTCAGCGCCAAGTTCTCCGCCGCCACGCAACGACGCGCTCTCGCGGCGATGGTGCTGAACCGCGACCGCGATTGGCGGCGCTTCGTTGCCTGGTCCGCAGGAAAGGACGTGTTCGACCAGCCCGCCGCGCAGGTGGTCGTCGCCGGGATCCGTGCCTACCGGGCGCGGATCCCGCTCCAAGACTGTCCGCCTGACGACGCCCTCCGCGGGATTCGGACGCCGGTGCTGGCGTTGTTCGGCGGGCGCAGCGTCGTCCACGATCCCGTGGCGGCAGCCGCGAATCTCCGGCGGTTGGTTCCGCAGGCGGAGGTGGAGGTTCTGGCGGAGGCGGGGCATTACCTCTACCTCCGGCCGCAAGATCGGGAGCGGGTTATCGAGGCGATCGGGTCGTGAGCGGCGTTGCCGGCCAGAACCGGCAACGCCGCTCACGACCCCCGCCGCTCAGGTGAGCCGGGGTACCTCCTTGGCCGGCGCGGAAACCCGCTCGTCGTCCTCGAACAGGTCGCTCTGCCGGATCGCCAGCGTGCAGACCACGCTCACCACGGTCGTCGCCGCGAGGTAGACCAGGATGCCGGTCGTCCCGGTCTTCCCGGCGAGATACGCCAGGATCAGCGGGGTAAGCCCCGAAGCCACGACGCCGGAAAGCTGGTAGACGACCGAAATCCCGGTGCATCGCCGCGAAATCGGGAACAGCTCGGCGTAGAACGCCGCCTGCGGGCCGTACATCACCGGGTAGCTGATGCCCAGCACCGCGATCAGCGAGAGCGTGATCAGCACCGGATTGCCGCTGTGCAGGGCCGCCAGCGCCGGGATCGCCAGCACCAGGGTCGTCACGGCTCCGGTCGTGAAGGTCCGCCGCCTGCCCAGCCGGTCGGACACTCTGCCGAACACCGGGATGAACACCACCATCACCGCGGCCGCGATCATCACGCCGACCAGCAGCGGCTGCCGGTCCAGCTTGAGCGTCCCGCTGCCGTAGGAGATCACGAAGACCGCCCACGCGTTGAACGCCACGCCCTCGGTGAACCGGCTGCCCATGCCGAGCAGCAGATGCCGCCGGGAGAGCCGGTCGCGGACCAGTTCGACGGCGGGCACGGTCGCGGTGCCCTCCTCGGCCGCCATGGTGCGGAAGGCCGGGGTTTCCATCACCTTGACCCGGATCAGCAGGCCCGCCACCACCAGCACGGCGGACAGCAGGAAGCCGATCCGCCAGCCCCACAACAGGAACGCCTCGTCGCTGGTGACCGCGTTCAGCAGCGCCAGCACGCCGGTGCCCAGGGTGAGCCCGATGGCCAGCCCGATCTGCGGGAAACTGCCGTAGAGACCGCGTTTCCCGGCCGGGGCGTACTCGGTGGCCATCAGCACCGCGCCGCCCCATTCGCCGCCGACGGCGACGCCTTGGGCCAGCCGGAGGACGACCAGGATGATCGGGGCGGCCGGGCCGATCATCCGGTAGTCGGGCAGCAGCCCGATGAGACAGGTCGCGGTGCCCATGATGAGCATGGTCGCCACGAGGATCTTCTTGCGCCCCACCCGGTCGCCGAGGTGGCCGAAGACGAACCCGCCGATCGGGCGGGCGAGGAAGCCGAGCGCGAAGGTCGCGAAGGCCAGCACGGTGCCGACCAGGGGATCGGAGCCGGGGAAATACAGTTTGTTGAAGACGAGGCCCGCGGCGGTGCCGTAGAGGAAGAAGTCGTACCACTCGACGGTCGTGCCGAACACGCTGGACGCGACGACCAGGCGGACGTCGGTGCTCTTCTCCGGAGTTGTCGCCATTGATAACTCCCGGTGGTCAGAGCGAGCGGCGGAAGATGTCTTCGAGCGCGGTCCGG
This sequence comes from Amycolatopsis sp. FU40, assembly GCF_021903635.1. Classification (NCBI taxonomy): domain Bacteria; kingdom Bacillati; phylum Actinomycetota; class Actinomycetes; order Pseudonocardiales; family Pseudonocardiaceae; genus Amycolatopsis; species Amycolatopsis sp. FU40. Next base: position 3,932,462 of record NZ_CP091381.1, on the reverse strand, counting down.
GTGACCGGACGGGGCACGACAGCCAGCTGGCGGGTCTGCTTGAGGGTGCCGTCGACGAGGGTGTCGATGTCCTCGTCGCCGTACCCGAACGCGTGCAGCCCCTTCGGCATCTGGATGTCGGCCATCAGCTCCGTGAGCACGTGGGGGAGCGCGTCGGCGCCGTCGGCGGCGGTGAAGGTCTGGCCGCCGGACAGCAGGTGCGCGGCGTGCAGATGCCGTTCGGGCGCCGCGGGATAGGTCCAGCGGAACACCTCGGCGGCGGTCGCGGACACGGCCTGGCCGTGCGGGACCATCGGCATCTCCGGGTAGCCCTCGGCGCGGTACTGCTTCACCGCACCGGCGATCGGGTACGCGTTCGCGTGCGGCAGGTGCGTGCCGGCGTTGCCGAAACCGGTCCCGGCGTAGGTCGACGCGAGCGCCATCTGGGTGCGCGCGGTCAGGTCGCGTCCATTGAGGACAGCGGCGCGCAAATGCTTGCCCACCAACGTCAGCGCCATCTCGCACCAGACGTCGCTGATCGGGTTGGAGCCGCAGAACGCCGGCCGCTTCATCGGGTCTTCCGGCGCGGGCTTCGCGTCGAACGCGACGCTGGTGTAGCTCTCCAGCGCGTGCGACAGGACGTCCATGCCGCTGGCCGCGGTCACCGCCGACGGGAGGCTGATCGTCGTGCGCGGGTCGACGACCGCCAGCGACGGGCGCAGCGACGGGTGGCTCACTCCGGCCTTGAGGTGGAGGCCGAGCAGGTCGACGACGCAGATCGTGGTCGATTCGGACCCGGTTCCCGCGGTGGTCGGCACGGCGATCAGCGGCTTCAGCGGCAGCCACGGGGCCTTGCCCGCGCCGATCGGCGGAGTCACGAAGTCGAGCAGTTCGCCGGGGTGGGTGGTCAGCAGGTTGACCGCCTTGGCGGTGTCGATCGCCGAACCGCCGCCGATCGCGACGAAGCAGTCCCATTCCTGCTGGCGGGCGTAGGCGACGGCCTCGTCGATGCTCGCGTCGGTCGGTTCGACGCCGACGCCGTCGAAGATCTCGCTCTTCACCCCGGCCGCGCGGATCGAGTCGAGCGCCCGGTCCGGGATGCCGGTGCCGCGGACGCCGGGGTCGGTGAGGATCAGGCACGACTTGGCCTGCCGCGCGGCCACCTCCGCGCCCAGTTCGTCGAGCGCGCCGGCGCCGAACTTCAACGGGGGCGCCGCCCAGGTGAAGACGCTTTCGTTGCGGGGCATGTCGGTCAAGGAGACCACTCCTCACGTCGATGTTGACAACATGTGGAAGCTATATCCACTATGTGGCGAGCCTTCACGGTAGCCCGGCGACCGCGGCGCTGTGAACCCCCGATTTCCCAGGAGACGCCCATGCCGGCCCGAGCCCGTTCGCATTCGGCACTGCAGGAAGCACTCGCGCGGGCGGTGTCCGGCGAAGTCGCCGGCGACCCGGCCACGCTCGCCACCCACTCCACCGACGCGTCGAACTACCGGCACGTCCCGCTGCTCGTGGTGCGGCCGCGCAGCGCGGACGACGTGGTGGCGGCGCTGAAGGTGTGCGCGGACCACGGCGCGCCCGTCCTCCCGCGCGGCGCGGCGACCAGCATCGGCGGGCAGGCCGCGAACCGCGCGGTCATCCTGGACTTCACCCGGCATCTCAACCGCGTGCTGGACATCGACCCCGCCGCCCGCACCGCGCGCGTCGAACCCGGCCTCGTGCTGGACCGGCTGCGCGAACGGGCCGCCGAGCACGGGCTCACCTTCGGCCCGGACCCCTCGACGCACAGCCGCTGCACGATCGGCGGCATGATCGGCAACAACGCCTGCGGTTCGCATTCCGTGGCGTGGGGCAAGACGGTCGACAACGTCCGCGCGCTGGAAATCGCCCTGCTCGACGGAACCCGGCTCGAGGTCGGCCCGACTTCACCGGCTGAGCTGGAGGAGTTCTGCGCCCGCGAGGATTCCGTCGGCGAGCTGTACCGCCGCCTGCGGGACCTGCGCGACGAATACCTGGCCGACATCCGCCTCGGCTACCCGAAACTGCCGCGGCGGGTTTCCGGATACAACCTCGAATACCTGTTGCCGGAGAACGGTTTCGACGTCGCCAAGGCCCTGGTCGGCTCCGAGGGGACCTGCGCGACCATGCTGAGCGCGGTCGTCAGCCTGGCCCCGATCCCGGCTATGCGCGCCCTCGCCGTGCTGGGTTTCGAGAACAGCATCGCCGCCGCCGACGCGGTTCCCGCCCTGCTCGACCTCCCGGTGCTGACCATGGAAGGCATCGAGGCCGGTTTGGTCGCCGCTCTCGACGCCCGGAAACCCGGCGACCGCAGCACGCTGCCGGACGGAACGGCGTGGCTGTACCTGGAAACCGGCGGCGACAACGCGGCCGAGGCTTTCGCCGTCGCCCAACGAGTCGCTGCCCGCGCCCCGCAGGTCGGCGCCACTTCGCTCGTCGTGCAAGATCCCGTCGCCCAGCGGAAACTCTGGCGGATCCGGGAAGAAGGCGCGGGCCTCGCGACTCGGCTGGCCGACGGCTCCGAGGCGTGGTCCGGCTGGGAAGACTCCGCGGTCCCGCCGGACCGGCTCGGCGCGTACCTGCGCGAATTCGACCTGCTGCTGGACAAGCACGGCCGGAAAGGCGTGGTCTACGGCCACTTCGGCGACGGCTGTCTCCACGTGCGGATCGACTTCCCGATGGCCGCGCCGGAAGCGAAGGAAGCGTATCGATCGTTCATGGTCGAGGCCGCGGAACTCGTCGTGTCCCACGGCGGCTCGCTGTCCGGCGAACACGGCGACGGCCAAGCGCGAGCCGAACTCCTGCCGCTGATGTTCCCGCCGAGGCTCATGCAGGCCTTCGCCGATTACAAAGCCGCCTTCGACCCGTCGAACGGCATGAACCCCGGCCGGGTCGTCGATCCCGCGCCGCTGGACGCCGACCTGCGCACGGTCATCGCCCCGCCGATCCTGCCGACCCGGGCCCGGCTCGCCCTGCACGCCGACGACGGCGACCTGGCCGCGGCGTCCCGGCGATGCGTGGGCGTGGGCAAGTGCGTGTCCGCGTCCGGCGGGATGATGTGCCCGAGCTACCGCGCGACCGGCAAGGAGGAACACTCGACCCGCGGCCGGGCTCGCCTGCTGTTCGAAATGCTGGCCGGCGACGTCATCGAGGACGGCTGGCGTTCGCCCGAAGTCCGCGACGCGCTGGATCTGTGCCTCGGCTGCAAGGCGTGCAAATCGGACTGCCCGGTCGGCGTCGACATGGCCTCCTACCGGACCGAATTCCTCAGCCGCCATTACGAGCGGCGGATGCGCCCGATGTCGCACTACACGATGGGCGCGCTGCCGCGCTGGCTCCGGCTGGGCGCGCCCTTCGCCCGCGCGATCAACGCCGCGGCCGGCGGTCCGCTCCGGCCGGTCCTGAACCGCCTGGGCGGGATCGCCGCCGAACGCGAATTGCCGCGGCTCGCGTCGCCGACGTTCGCTTCGTGGTTCCGCCGCCGGGAGCGGGCGAGTTCCTCGTCGAAGGTCGTGCTGTGGCCGGACACCTTCACGAACTTCTTCGACCCCCAGGTCGGCCGGGACGCGGTCGCGGTGCTGGAAGCCCTTGGCCACGAGGTGGTCATCCCCGAGCGGACTGTCTGTTGTGGACTGACCTGGCACAGCACCGGCCAGCTAGGCGCGGCGCGCCGGGTGCTGCGCCGGTCTTTGGACGCGCTGGACCCGTGGCTGCGGCAGGGAATTCCGGTGATCGGGCTGGAGCCGAGTTGTACCGCGACCCTGCGGGAGGACGGGTCGGAGCTGCTGCCGGAGGATTCGCGGACTGCATTGCTGAAGCGCAATGTCCGGACGTTCGCGGAGCATGTCGGGGAGAGCGAGCTTCCCGCGTTGACGAAGTCCGCGGCTCCGGTGCTCACTCAGGTGCATTGTCACCAGCACGCGGACCTCGGCTACGACGCCGACTCGCAGCTGCTCGGGCGGTTGTCTGAGCATTCGCAGGTGTTGCGCGAGGGCTGCTGCGGTCTGGCGGGGAATTTCGGCTTCCAGCGGGGGCACTACGACGTTTCCGTCGCTGTCGCGGAGCACCAGCTGATGCCCGCCCTGCGCGCGGCGCCGGAGGGGACGGTGGTGCACGCGGACGGATTCAGCTGCCGGACGCAGATTCGGCAGCTGTCCGAGCACCAGCCCGCGCACCTCGCTTCGCTCACCGCTCGCGCCATGGGAGTCAGTGGCGGCTGAGGTGTGGTCCGGCTTGACGTCAGTAGCGAGTGAGCCGGTCCGGCGGAAGGAACGGGGCGATCTCCTTGGCGGCATCGATCGCGAGCGCACCCAGCTCGGCAACCCGATCCTCGGGCAGTCGCACGGTCGGCACCTGAATCACCACCGCCGCCCGGGCCAGCCCCCGGTCGTCCAGCACGCCCGCGCCGACGCACCGCACACCGGCGACGTTTTCCTCGTTGTCGATGCTGTACCCGCGATCGCGCGTCTCGGCCAGCTCCACCGCGAGGGCGTCGCGGGTCGCGAGGGTGTGCGGCGTCAGCGCGGGCAACTGCTCCGGCAGACTCGCGAGATAGGACTCCGCATCAAGGGAATTGGCGAGCATCGCCTTGCCGGAAGCCGTGGCGTACAACGGGAAACGCGCGCCAGGATGCTGCTCGAACCGCAACGGGAGCGTCGACTGCGCGCGCAGCAGGACGACCGACTCGTTGCCCTCGCGGATCGTGATGTTGACCGATTCCCCGGTGTCCGCGTTGATCCGCTGGATGACCGGCAGCGCGAGCTGAAGGCCGTGCACGCGCTGGGCGGCCTGGCCGAGCAGGATCGAGCCGGGGCCCAGGTGGTAGCTGTCGGTGCGGGGGTTGTGCGCGACGAGCCCGTCGGCGCTCAGCGCGCGCACCACCCGGTGCGTCGTGCCCGGCGTGAGGTCCAGTTTGCGGGCGATCGCGGACAGCGTGAGCTCCCCGTCCTCGTCCATGAGCAGCCGCAGGATGCCGAGCGCCCGGCGGATGGCCTGGGTTCCGGCTGGTGGCTGTGCTCCGGTCTGGTTCACCTGGGTTCCGTGTTCTCGCGCTGTCGGTTGAGGCCAGGTTAACGCGTGCCGGGCCCGCGGCGGTGCGGTGCACCCCGATCCGGGGGAGCGGCCGCCTCTTCGGCAAGCGGCCCTTCTCCCGCCCCGGCCGGTATCATCGGGATTCGTACGGTCCGCTAACGATGGGCAGGGGAAACGATGTCAGGTCCGCTGGTGCCGGGCGGGATCGGCGAGCACACGAGCTGTCTCCTGGTCAAGCTCGGCCAGGTCGTGTTCCGGCTCGCCGAGGACCGGCTGCACGAGCTGGGCCTGCGGGTGCGGCACTACAGCGTCCTCCAGGCGCTGGCCGACAACGGCCCGATGTCGCAGCTGTCGCTGGGCGCCTACCTGCGGATCGACCCGGCGACCATGGTCAGCAGCCTGGACGACCTTGAGACCCTCGGGCTCGCCGCGCGCGCCCGCGACCCCGAAGACCGGCGGCGTTACGTCGTCGACCTCAGCGACGCGGGGCGGAAAACGCTGCGCAAGGCGAACGAACTGCTGGCCGATCTCGACCGGCACGTGCTCAGCGACCTTCCGCAGCGCTCCCACGAGTCCCTGCACAAACTGCTGGCCAAGATGAACGAGGGCGCCACCCTGCCCGGGGAGTTCGACCGGATGCGGGATCAGGCCGGGCCGACGAAAATGTCCAGCGCCAGTTCGCCTTCGCCGCGCTGATAACCGGAGAGGTCCGTCACGCCTTCGGCGGCGAGCACCTCGTCGTCGATGAAGAGGTTCCCGGTGCATTCGCGGGAGGGCCGGGTGAGGATCGCGTGCGCGGCGTCGGCGATGATCTCCGGGGTGCGCGCCTGGCTCGCGCCGCCGATGATGTTGCGCACTGCCGCGGTGTCGATGAGGGTGCGCGGCCACAGCGAATTCGCGGCGATTCCGTCCGCTTTCAGTTCCTCCGCGAGACCCACGGTGCACAGGCTCATGCCGTATTTGGAGAGCGTGTAGCCCAGGTGCGCGCCGATCCACGCGGGGGAGAGGTTCAGCGGCGGCGACAGCGTCAGGATGTGCGGATTCGCTGCCTTGCGCAGCTGCGGGATCGCCGCCTTGCTGAGCAGGAACGTGCCTCGGGTGTTGATGTCCTGCATGAGGTCGTAGCGCTTCATCGACAGCTCTTCGGTGCCGGACCGGTCGAGCGCGCTGGCGTTGTTCACGACGATGTCGATGCCGCCGAACCGCGCCGCCGCCGCTTCGGCCGCGGCGAGCACGTCGTCTTCGGACCGCACGTCGCCGACGATCGGCAGTGCCTGGCCGCCGGCGGTCTCGATCTCCTTCGCGGCGGTGTAGACGGTGCCTTCCAGCTTCGGATGCGGTTCCGCGGTCTTCGCCAGCAGGACGACGTTCGCCCCGTCCCGCGCCGCGCGGGTCGCGATGGCCAGGCCGATGCCGCGGCTGCCGCCGGACATCAGGACGGTCTTTCCGGCGAGAGTCATGGCCGGGTCCTTTCGGGTGGGCGAACGTGGTCAGCCTGCCGCCAGGAGGGCGGTCATGAGCGCAACATACCATTAGTAGTGCGTATGATTTAAGAGGCAAATCCTCGCGTCGGACGGTCGAGTGCGCCGAAGACCGCCGCCTGGCCGCGTCGGGGGAGCAGGAGTTCCTCGACTGCCGCAGACCTACTGGGAGGCCCGCCGCAACAGCCGGATCACTGCCTTCTCGATCCGCTCCCGCAGTTGCTCCTCCGCGAGCCCGTCAGCGTCGGCTTTGCGCACCGAGCGGTGGATCGTGCCGCGCCGCTCGAATTCCCGCAGCACCCGCGGGTCGACGTACGAACGCCGGGCGACGGCGGGCGTGTTGCCCAGTTCCTCCGCGACCTCCTTCATCGCGGCGGTCTCGGCCCTCGCCAGGCCGCGCTGGGACGTCGGCGCCTCCCGTGCGGCGAGGGAGACCGCGGCGAGCACCGTCGCGTGCCAGGTGCGCAGGTCCTTGACCGTGAATTCCTCGCCGGCCAGTTCCTTGAACCGCTCGTTGACGTCGCTGGCGCGCAGTTCGCGCCAGCCGTCGTCGGCGCGGTAGACGAACAGGCGCGAGGTGCCGGTGCGGCAGCGGCGGAGCGACTTGAGGACGGCGGCGAGTTCGCCGTCGCGCATGCTCAGCGACCGGACGAGGCCGCTTTTGGCGGGGTAGCAGAAGGTCAGCTCGTCGCCGCTGATTTTCACGTGTTCGCGCAGCAGCGTGGTCGCGCCGTGGGAGCCGTTGGCTTCCGCGTACTCCTCGCCGCCGCTGCGGAAGACGCCTCGGTCGATCATCCGCAACGCGGCGGCGGAGACCCGGCGGCGGTCGAGGCGGCGCCGGCGCAGATCCTCCCGGATGGCGGCGCGGACGTTCGGCAGCTCCCCGGCCAGTGCGAGCACCCGGTCGTGTTTCTCCTCGTCGCGCGCTCGCCGCCACTCGGGGTGGTACAGGTACTGGCGGCGGCCCGCGTCGTCGGTCCCGACGGCCTGGATGTGCCCGGTCGGATGCGGGCAGATCCACACCCGGCGCCACGCGGGCGGGATCACCAGCTCGCGGATGCGCTCGAGGACCTCGGCGTCGGTCACCGGGGAGCCGTCCGGCGCGAGGTACCGGAAGCCGCGGCCCCGGCGCTGCCGCTTGATGCCTGGCGAGGACAGCTCGCTCCGCCGCAATCGCATGCTCGCGGTTGCCCGCGGCGGCGGGCTTCAAACCGGATTCCGGACGCCGGTTGGCCGCCCCGCCACCGGATGCGGCAGGCGTCGAGCCGGGGCCGGGACGTGCGCGGAGGTTTGCCCGATCCCGCACCGGTTACCCGGCTAACTCCGCGCCGGACCCGGTGCGGGCGATTCAGGGAGGGCTCCGGTCATGACTACTGCCGTTGCGCGGCGCACGCCGCGCCAGCTCGTCGCCGCCGGTGTGGGCGCGGTGTTCCTGCTCGTCGGCATCCTCGGCTTCATCCCGGGCGTCACCACGCATTACGACCAGCTCACGGGTGCCGGGCACCATTCCGGCGCGCTGCTGCTCGGGCTGTTCAGCGTGTCGATCCTGCACAACGTCGTGCACCTGGCCTTCGGCGTCGCGGGGCTCGCGCTCGCCCGCACGCCGGCCGGGGCGAAGAACTTCCTCGTCGCCGGCGGGGTGATCTACCTGGCGCTGTGGGTGTACGGCCTGATCGTCGACCACGGCAGCTCGGCCGACTTCATCCCGGTCAACACCGCCGACAACTGGCTGCACCTCGGCCTGGCCGTCGTGATGATCGTGCTCGGCGTCCTCCCGATGGGCACTCGGAGGAGCTTCTGATGACCACCACCGCAGACCAGTCCCTGTGGCTCGCGACCGCGTCGGCGACCAGCCGGTCGTCCCTGCGCGGCCGGGAACGGGCGGAAGTCGCCGTCGTCGGCGGTGGCGTCGCCGGGATGACCACTGCACTGCTGCTCGCGCGCCGGGGCGTGAATGTGGCCGTCGTCGAATCGGGGCGCGTCGCGGAGGGAGCCAGCGGCAATAACACGGCGAAGGTCACCGCGTTGCAGTCCACTGTGTACTCAACGCTCCTTCGCGAGCACGACGCGGCCACCGCGACGGCCTACGCCGAGGCGGCGCTGGCCGGGGTCGAATTGGTGGCGGAGCTGGCCGAACCCATCAAGTGCGGGCTCCGCAGGCTGCCCGCCGCCACGTTCGCGCTGGACGCCGACGAGGCGGACACCGTGCGAGCCGAGTACGAGGCCGCGACCCAGGCCGGTCTGCCGGTCGAGTGGACGGACACGCTCGACCTGCCGGTCCCGGTGCACGGCGCGGTGCGGCTGCCCGAGCAACTCGCGCTCCATCCGGCCGACTACGTGCGCGGGCTCGCCGACGCCGTCGAGGCCGAGGGCGGCCGGGTATTCGAGGAAAGCCGGGTGCGGCAGGTCAGCGCGGCGCCGCCGTACCGCGTCACGACCGAGGACGGCGCGCTCGACGCCGAAAACGTGGTCATCGCGACGCATTACCCGATCCTCGACCGCGGGCTGTTCTTCCCCCGGCTGGAGGTGCAACGGTCGTATTGCGTTGCCGCGACACTGAAATCCGGCAAGCCGCCGGGGGAGCTGGCGATCAGCGCCGGGAGTCCGCTGTGGTCGTTCGCCTCCTGCGAGGACCGGCTGATCCTCGGCGGCCAAGGCCATCCGGCGGGCGACCCGGTCGACTTCGCGCGGTACACCGAACTGGGCGAGTTCGCGGCGCGCCACTTCGACGTCGACGAGGTCACGCACCGGTGGTCGGCGCAGGATCCGAAGGCCTACGACAGCATCCCGATCGCCGGGCCGTACTTCCCGGGCGCACGGAAGCTGTGGGTCGAGACCGGGTTCGCGAAATGGGGCTTGGCGATGGGGACCGCGGCGGCGGCCGCGGTAGCCGACGGGATCACCGGATCGGCCAATCCGCGTCGGGACCTCTTTTCTCCGCAACGGGTTTCGCTGAAGTCGGCATCGAAACTGGTGCAGCAGAACGCGAAGGTGGCGAAGGACTTCGTCGGCGACCGGCTCGCCCAAGCCGACGCGACGAGCACCGACGACATCGCCGTGGACCAGGCGAAAGTGCTGGCGGACGGACATGGTCGCAAAGGCGTTTACCGAGACCGAGAAGGCACCCTGCACGCGGTGTCCATGCGGTGCACGCATCTCGGCTGCTTCGTGCGGTTCAACGCCGCCGAGCGCAGCTGGGATTGCCCGTGCCACGGTTCGCGATTCGACGTCGACGGCACTGTGCTCGAAGGGCCCGCCACCGCGCCGTTGCCCCGCCGGACTCCCTGAAATCGCCGTGTGTAGGCCGGTCGATCGCGGGCACTCCAGCCGGACTTGCCGGGTATGGCGCCCGGCTCGGATCCCGGGAGAGGACGCTGATGTTCCGACACACCAAGCTGCTGCAGTTCGAGGCGAAGCCCGAGAAGCCGGACCCGGTGTACGCGCACAGGCTCCAGGAGCTGATCGGGGGCGCGTTCGGCGAGATGACGGTGACCATGCAGTACCTGTTCCAGGGCTGGAACTGCCGCATCGAGGGCAAGTACAAGGACTTGATCATGGACGCCGCGACCGAGGAGATCGGGCACGTCGAAATGCTCGCCACGATGGTCGCGCGGCTGCTGGAGGGCGCGCCGGCCACCGCGACCGCGGAAGCGGTGAAGGACCCGGTGATGGCGGCGGCGATCGGCGGGATGGACCCGGAGCAGGCGATCGTGGCCGGTGGCGGCGCGCTGCCCGCCGATTCGAACGGCACCCCGTGGAACGGCAAGTACATCGTCGCCTCCGGCAATCTCCTCGCCGACTTCCGCGCCAACGCCGCGGCCGAGGCGCAGGGCAGGCTGCAGACCGCGCGGCTGTACCGGATGACCGACGATCCCGGCGTGAAGGCGATGCTGCAGTTCAATCTCGCTCGCGACACCGTGCACCAGAAGCAATGGCTGGCCGCGATCGAGGAACTCAAGGCCGACGGCCTGGAAAGCGACATCGCGCCGACCGCGTTGTTCGACGAGGAAAACCAGGACCACAACAACACGGTGTGGCACCTGTCGGACGGCCCGGACGGGGCGAAGGCGGGCTGGAGCTTCGGCGGGGAAGGCATCGAGTACCTCGCCGATCCCCAGCCGCTCGGTGGCCCCGGTACGGCGCCGAAGCCGGATCCTGCGCTGTACGGGACGTACTCGCCGACGCAGAACGCGGTGGGTTCGCTGAAGGGGAAGGCGAAAGAGGTGAAGAACAAGGCTAAGTGACGGTGTTCGGGACCCCGGGGCCGGCTGTGCCTCGGGGTCCGGCGCGTCAGACGCCGTATCCGCCGTCGACGTCGAGTTTCTGGCCGCTGATGAACCCGGCGCGGTCCGAGGCGAGGAAGCACACGGCTTCCGCGATGTCCTGTGCGTTGCCGAAGGTGCGCAACGGGATGGCGCGGAGGGCGGCGTCGAGGGCGCGGTCGTCGAGGTCGCCGTTGGCCACCAGCTCCGCTGCCATGCCGTCTGTCAGCATTCCGGGGCCGACGCAGTTGACCCGGACGCCGAAGCGGCCTTCCTCGGCCGCGAGCGCTCGTGCGGTCGCTTCCACCGCACCTTTGGGCCCGGCGGAAAGCCCGTCGCGGACAGGGTAGCGCCGGGTCGCTGCGGTGGTGACCGCGACGATCGAGCCTTTGCTGGCGCGCAGGGCGGGCAGCGCCGGGCGGACGAGGTTGAAGAACGCGGCGGCCTCCGCGGCGAGATGCCTGCCGAAGTCTGCGGGGTCCACTGTGGACAGATGCTGTTGCGGGACCAGCGGTCCGGCGGCGTGGACGAGGGTGTGGATCGTTCCGAAACGCTCGACCACGTTGTCGAGGTACGCCTTGGTCTGCCGGGCGTCGGTGAGGTCCAGGGGTTCGGCTGTCGCGTCGAGTTCGGCGGCTAGCCGCTTCGCTGCTTCGTGGTCGCTGCGATAGGTGAAGGCGACCGCGGAGCCGCGTTCGGCGAGCGTGTGGCAGATCGCCGTGCCCAGCCCTCCGGTTCCGCCGGTCACGACCGCGATGCCCGGCTTGCCGTGGAAATCCTTCAAGGGCAGCCTTCCTCCATCTGAAGCAAGCGCTTGGTGCGAGACTACGATCCCGTGCGACGCCGGTCAAATCAGGTGTCCGCTGAGCCGACGCATGCCCTCCGCTCTCCCTTCCGGCGAAGGTACCTTCGCGCGATTGAGCGCTCCGAGCCGAAGGAAGTGGAACGTGGCCGATCAACTCGTGGATCTGCGGGACAAAATCGTGTTCGTGACCGGTGCCGCGCAAGGGGAGGGTGCCGAGCACGCGAGGACGACCGCGCGGCTGGGTGCGCGCGTCGTCTTGGCGGACCTGGACGAAAGCGCCGTCGCCGCGGTCGCGGACGAGATCGACGGTGCGACGCTCGCGGTCGGCTTGGACGTGCGCAGCAAGGAAAACTGGGCCACCGCCATGGAACTCGCCCGCGCCGAGTTCGGCCGGGTCGACGTGCTCGTCAACAACGCCGGTTTCTACCGCAAGGCACCGTTGGAGAGCTTCGCGGAGGACCATCTCGCGCACACCTTGGGCGTCAATCTGATCGGCCCGGTCCTCGGGATGCAAGCCGTGCTGCCGTTGATGCGGGACCGTGGCGGTTCGATCGTGAACGTCGCCTCGACCGCGGCGTTGACGGGCTTCGCGGGCGGGCTGGGGTACAGCGCGTCGAAATGGGGGCTGCGCGGGGCGAGCAAATCCGCTGCGAAGGAGCTCGGCGAGTTCGGCATCCGGGTGAACTGCGTCTGCCCGGGCGCGATCGACACGCGGATGATCTCCGAAACGACCCGCGCGGGCGGCGGCGCGGTGGCGGGACAGCCGATCCGCCGCCCCGGCACGACCGGCGAGGTCGCTGCGCTGGTGGCGTTCCTGGCCAGCGACGCGAGCAGTTACTGCACGGGACAGGATTTCGTGATCGACGGCGGCCAGACCGCGTGACCCGCCGCCCGCTGATCGGCGGACGGCGGATCTCTCTGTCCTGGTTGCGGCAGGTGCGGGGGACGCGAGCAGGGGGGATGAGGCGGGCAGGCGAGCGTGGTGTCCCTTGTGGATGGTCGGCACGGTCAGCCGGAAGCGGGCCGTCCGTTGGCCAGCTGGAGTTCGGCCTCCGCGGAGGGCGGGTCCGGCACCGCTCGCGGACGCAGCGTCGGCACCCCGTTGGCGACCCGCCACACCGTAGCCGCGGCATTGCGCACCTCGGTGATCGTGGCAGTTCGGGCGAGTGCACGCCGATCTCGCAGGAACTCGCGGACCGGCGCAAGGTCGAGGCCGGGTTCTCCGCCAAGGGCCCGGGCGGGACGCCGCTGGAGTTCTTCCACGGGCCGGTGCTCGAACACAGCCTGGTGCTCACCAAATACGCACGTCGCGGCGATCGTTTCTCGGCACTCCGCTACTCCTGCGATGCTGCACTGTCAAGGTCCTTCAGCGAGAGCGCAAAGGCTTGGATGCTCGCGCAGCGCGGCTGAGTCTTGAACGGACCGTACGCGGGGGCGTGCGGGTTTCCGTTCAGAGGGGAGCATGCGATGAGAATGTCAGCGAAAACTGTCGCAGCCGCCGCGCTTGCGGCGGCGACCGCAATTGTGCCCGCCGCGGCGGCGGCTGAGATGCCGCCCACGCATCGCGCAATGGCACACCCGCCAGGAGAGCCGCCGGTGCATCCGTACCGCGACATGGGTGTCCGGATTCAACCGCATTTGCCGGCGCGCCAGGTCGGCGAGGTCTGGGCGGGCTTCACCTATGGCTGGGATTGCTGGACGACGGGCGATCCCGTGGAGATCAGCCACGGGCGGTACAACAATGTCTGGCTGATCGTCTACGGCTACCAGAATGTGCGCGGGTACGTGCCGGCGGCCGGACTGAGCGGCGACAAGTACGGCAACTGGGTCGACGGATCGCATATCCAGGACTTTCCGTGCCGCGGATAGCAGCACGGCGAACAGCGCATCGCGCAGAGCCCGAACAGAATGGCGGGGGATTCCATGACGAACGCATCTGACCGATGGGTGCTGGCTTTCGACGGCTCGTGCCGGTTCTGCCGGGCCATGTCCCGCGCGGTGGCCGAGGCTTGCGACGGGACGCTCGAAGTCTTGCCGCTGGCACAGCCGGATGTGCGGAGATGGCGTGAGCAGGCGCTCGGCGCCGACCCGGCGTGGGCGCCCACTCTGATCCGGGTGAGGCCCGACGGCACCCGAGCTTGGATAGGCTCCCGGCTCGGGGTGAAACTGGCCAGGCATCTGGGCGTCCGGTCGACGTTGGCAGTCCTCGGCGCGATGGGCCGGACGCGGCGCCCTGCACAGCGGAACCAGCTAGGCGTCCGGTCGCTCGTCGGTGGCCTCGCAGTGGCGGCCGCGCTGGTCAAACTCGGGCCGTCGGGAGGCAAGGGCAAGGGCAAGGGCGAAGATCCTGTCGCGTGGGCGGAGTCCAACAAGGACCGGCTCCCCCAGGCGTACTCCGAGTTCGCGGAGCATTCGCTCCCCTACCGGAAGGCGATCTTCACCGCTTCGTCGGCCGCGGTCAGAAGCCGTCTGTGGACGGAGCACCTCCGCCAGTACGGTGCGACGCACGATTCCCTGTCGGAGAGCCAGGAACGAGCGTTGCAGCGCGCCGCGGAGGTCCTCGGGAACGAGTCGTTGCACTCGCGGCCGTCGCCGCCCGACCTGAACCAGGTACTGGAGGACCTCCGCGCCGTGGTGACCGCTGCCTTCGCCGGGGAGGCCCAGTCGATCATCGCGACCCTCGGCCCGTCGGAACCCGAAGCCGCCAGCGACGATTGCCAGTGCAGCATGGAGAGCGACTATTGCTGGCAAGGCTGTGTATACAGCGACGAGTGCCACCGGGTGGGCGGCTGCGGAACCGGATGGCTCTACGTCTGCGACGGATGGTGCGACGGCCCCTGACCTGGTCTCCGGACGAGTCAGCCGGCTGAGGCTCTTCGCGACGATCTTATGGTCGTCGCGAAGAGCGACCGGGATCGCTACCTTCGGAGAATGCCTTTCTCCGGTCTAGACGCCTGGCTGAGTGCCCGAGCCGCGGTCGGCAAGTTCTCCGGAGCAGTGCTGATCCGCCGCGGCGAGCACGTGGTGTTTTCGGGTGCGTACGGGCAGGCCAGCCGCCGATGGGCGGTGCCGAACAGGATTGGCCTCCGGTTCGACACGGCGTCCGTCACCAAGCTCTTCACAGCGGTGGCCGCCTTGCAGCTGGTCGACGAAGGACGGCTGGAGCTGGACGCGCCGATCACCGAGATCGTCGACTTGGCCGGGACGGCGATCTCACCGCGGGTGAGCGTGCGGCACCTGCTCACGCACACCTCCGGCATCGCCGACGACGCGGACGAGGAAGCAGGTGAAAGCTACGAGGCGCTGTGGGTTGACAGGCCGGTCTACTCGGTGACGCGAACGCGCGACCACCTGCCGAATTTCGCGGCCAAGCCACCGAATTTCGCGCCGGGGGAGGGATGCCGGTACTGCAATGCCGGATACCTCCTCGTCGGTCTGGCGATCGAGGAAATCACCGGGGTCGCCTATCGCGAGCACATCCGGAGCGCGGTTTTCGCGCGGGCGGGCATGACGTCGTCGGATTTCTACGACCGGCGGGAAGCCGCGGCGGACGTCGCCGAGGGCTGGGATCCGGTCGTCGGCGCGGAGGGACGGATCACCGGGTGGCAGCAGAACATCTTCAGCTGCCCGTCGATCGGCGCGCCCGACGGCGGGGCGCATGCCACCGTGGCCGACCTGGTGCGGTTCCTGCGCGCCGTCCGCGGCGGCGAACTCCTGTCGGCCGAGCGCACCGGGCAGTTCCTCACCCCGCAGGTGCTGCACCACCGTGCCGAAGACGGCGACGTGTGGTTCGGGTTCGGGCTGGAGTTCACGATGCGGCCCGACGGTTCGGTGCGGAACTACTACAAGGACGGCGGCAACGCCGGCGCCGGGGGCATCGCACGCCACTATCCGGGGGAGAACCTCGACGTGGCGGTGCTGTCCAACGCGGAATACGGCAGTCTCGCCGTGATCCGCGAAATCGACCGGCGAATTCTGTGAGCGCGGGTTAATTGCCGTGCCAAAATATCGGACACTGCTCCAGTTGAGTCCTCAACCTGCTGCGCAATGGCCGAGATTGAGTGCGCGAATGTCCGAGTTTATCGGGTTGTGATAGGTGTGTTCATCTTTTGTTAACCTGTACGTTCCTGTCTGGTTAACCTTGGCAGCGCCACCATAGTGCACCATGTCATCTCCCGCTCAGGCTAGTGAGAATGCTTTCCTTGCACCGCTGGGAGAATCCCTTTCTCCCGAGGAACGCGCAATTTATGTCCGCCTCGAAGGATCCGGGAAACCGGTGCTTCCGGGGCTCGCGGAAAAATACGCGGAATGCCTTCCGAAAGCCCGCGCGACGACTATGTCCCGCCTCCTTTCCGCGGTAGTGCGCGAGGGGTTGCTGAGAACGGGGCCGGCGCGCGGACGCGGCCTGGAACTGGTGCTGCGCGAGGCGACGAAGACCGGTCGCCTGACCCTCGCCGGTCCGGTCCGGCTCAACGGCCGGGAGGTCGCCGACCCGTTGCGGCTCTGGGATTTCCTGGCGAAGGAGCGGTTGTGCTCCGGCGACTCCGACGCCTGGGAGCGGCTGCGTGCCGAGCTCGCCGACAGCGTCGCCGGTCATGCGCTGT
The DNA here is from genome assembly GCF_021903635.1 of Amycolatopsis sp. FU40. Taxonomy (NCBI): domain Bacteria; kingdom Bacillati; phylum Actinomycetota; class Actinomycetes; order Pseudonocardiales; family Pseudonocardiaceae; genus Amycolatopsis; species Amycolatopsis sp. FU40. Next base: position 3,916,279 of record NZ_CP091381.1, on the reverse strand, counting down.
CCCTGGCCGCGGCGAGCGTCTTCGCGGCCGAGCTGCGCGATCGGGATAATTCCGGCAACGGGCACCGAAACCGGCCGTTCGCGTCGCTGGTCGCCGCGCTCCGCGATTCGGGCGAAGAGGGATCGCTGCTGATTCCCTTCGAGCGAATGGTGGTCGAAGGACATCCGCTGCATCCGGTCGCTAAAATGAAAGTCGGGATGTCGGCCGAGGACACCATTCGCTATTCCCCGGAATTCGGCGCGGCGTTCGATCTGCCGCTGGTTGCGGTTTCCCGGGACGCCGCCACCGGAGCGAACGGCCTCGATGCTTCGCAAGCATTGCTCAGCGAAGCCTTTCCGCGAACTGTCGCCGCGGCTGCCGTGGAGATGCGCGCGGCGGGGCTCATTCCCGAACAGCGCGTGCTGATTCCCGTCCATCCGCACCAGCGTTTCCACGCCCTCCCGGCGCTGCACGCCGACGCGATCGCCGACGGCACGGTGGCGCCGCTGCGCACCCGGATCCCGGCGCGGCCGCTGATCTCGGTCCGGACCCTGTCGGCGCGCGAGACCGCGGCGAGCGCGGGACTGCACGTCAAAACCGCGCTGGAAGTGCAGCTCACCAGCGCCGTCCGCGGGGTCTCGCCCGCCGCGGTGCACAACGGGCCGCGCCTGTCCGCGCTGCTCGAACGGATCGTCGCGGCAGACCTGGACCTGGCGCTCGGCACGCCGGACGGGCGGCCGCGGTTCGCGGTGCTGCGAGAGCTGGCCAGCGTCGCGTATGTGCCGCCGGACGGGCCCGATCCCGCGGCTGTGCAGGCCCGGCGCCGTTCGCTGGCCGCTGTCCTCCGGGAAGACAGCGAAGACCTGCTCGGCCCGGACGAATTGTCGATGCCGGTCGCCGCGCTGTTCGCGAAATCTCCGTTGACCGGCGCCAGCCTCCTCCACGATCTGCTCGCCGAGACCGCGTCGGTCACCGGCGCTGCGCTGAGCGAGGTGGCGCGGCAGTGGCTGGCCGCGCACGTCGAGCGCTGTGTCCCGCAGTTGCTGACGCTGCTCGTCCGCTACGGCATCGCGCTCGAACCCCATCCGCAGAACACCGTTCTCGTCCTGAAAGACCGGTTGCCGCACCGCGTTCTGCTCCGGGACCTCGGCGCCGCGCGCGTGCTGGAATCCCGTCTGGCCCGACGCGCTTTGGCCGGCGACTTCCTGCCCGGCTCGCCCTTGCTCGCCAGCGACCCCGCCGCGCTCCGCGCCAAGTTGTACTACCCGCTTTTCGGCCACCATCTCGGAGAACTCGTCGCCGAGCTGGCGCACGCGTCCGGATGCGTGGAGGACGCCCTGTGGCCGGTGGCGGGGGAGTGCGTGCGGCAGGCGTTCCACCGGCTCGCCATGTCCGCCTGCTGCCCCGAGGAGGCCGAGGACGCCAGGGCGGACGCCGAAGCGTTGCTGAACGAGCCGTGGCAGCACAAGGCGTTGCTGACGATGCGCCTCAAGAACCTGGTCACCGACCAGCAGTACGTCGAGGGACCGAATCCGCTCGCCGCGACGAAGCAGGAGCCGGAACCGCCGGACCTCAACGAGGCGGAACGGGAAATGCTCGCGTGCTTGCGCGAGCGCCGCCCGGAACTCGTGCGGCCCTGGCTGGACGAACTCGCCGGCGCGCGATTGAGCACCCTCAACGGCGCCTGCGGCGCGCTGCTGCGCGAACGGAGATCGTTGCCCGCCAAGCGAATCACCGAGATCGTCCTTCCCTTCACCGGACCGCCGCCGGTGGCCCCGAGCGTTCTCGCGCTGCTGGGGCCGGGCGCCGGACGGCTGATCTGCGTGACCTTGCGGTCGGGACGGCGGCTGGCCGCGGTGTGCGAGCCGGAAGGCGGGTTCGGGGCCAACGAAGTGGCGAGCCCGGTCGTGCTGAGCGACGGCGTCGAAGTCCGCGTGCTCGACCGACCCGAGGATCTGGTCGACGCCGTCGCCTCGTCCGGCGGGGAGATGGATTGGGGCGCGCTCCGCGACGATCTCGTCGACTCGGCGCGCAACCTCGCCCTGTCCCGTGCCTGCGTCCGGCGCCGCCTGCCCGCGCGCCCGCACCGGATCGCGGCGGCGGCCGGACAACGCGCCGTTTCCGACCTCGCCCTCGACCTCGACGCCGCGTGCGCGGAAGGGCACACCATCCACCTCGCCCCGAGGGTCCGCCGCGGCTTCACCCCAGCGGATTCGCTCGCGTATTGCCCGGAAAGCGCCGACACCGTAGGCCTTTCCTTCGTCGCGGTGCGCAAGGATTCCGTGCTCTCGACCCCCGATCCGTCGGGCGCGTCGGTGGGAACGATCGTGGCCGACCATTTCCCCGCGACCGTCGCGCGCGCCATCGACGGACTCGCCGCCCGCGGGCACGCTCCCGCCGAGTACGAGCTGATTCCCGTGCACCCGTGGCAGCTGCGGAGCAGGCTGGCCGCCGAGTACCCCGAGGAACTGGCGACCGGCGGCATCGTCCCGCTCCCCGAAGCGCAACTGGCCTGCCGGCCGACCGTCTCGGTGCGCACCCTGGTCACCGCCGCCGCGGGCAGGCACGGACGGCGGCTGACCGTGAAAACCTCGCTCGACGTCCAGCTCACCTCGCGGCGGCGCACGATCTCGCCGGCCACCACCGGCAACGGCCCGCGAATGAGCTGTCTCCTGCAACGCCTGCTGGCCGACGACCCCAGCACGCGCGGCAGGGTCGTCTGCGTACCCGAATTGGCCGGCATAGCCTTCGCTCCGCCGCCGGGAAACCCCGCACCCTCGCGAGAACGCGGCCTTTCCGCCCTGCTCCGGGCCGATCCCGCCGACTACGCGGTCCCCGGCGAGATCGTCCTTTCCGCCTGCGCTCTGCGAGGAGCGGCGTATCCGGACGGAACCGTTCTGGCGGAACTGGTCCACGAACGCTCACGTCGCTCGGCGGTCGCGCTCGGGTTCTTCGACCGCTACGCCGAGCTGATGCTCGCCGCGGGGCTGCCGTTGCTGTGGCGGTACGGCATCGGACTGGAGGCCCATCTGCAGAACACGCTGCTGGTGGTCCGCGACGGACTGCCGGTCCGGGTCCTCGTCCGCGACTTCGGCGGCATCCGCGTCCACTCGGGCCGGATGCGCGAGGCAGGCCTCGATTTCGTCCCGCACCCCGGGTCGATCACCTTCTCCGACGACATCGGCCACGTGCGGAGAAAGGTGTCGTACGCGCTGCTGCAGGCCAACATCGCGCACGTGGTGACGATGTTCGCGGAGACCTGGGACCTGCCCGCCGAGCGGCTCTGGACGACAGTCCGCACCAAGATGACCGACCTGCTGGCCGGGCTGCCCGCGAACCTGCTCGCCAGGGCGTCCGCGGACGTCGCGTTCCTGATGACGTCCCATCTTCCGCAGAAAGCGTTCGGGCTCATGCGGTTGCTGGCCGCCGACCACGACATCTACCTGCCCCAGGCCAACCCCCTGCACGGCGCCGGCGACACCGTCCGATGACGGCGGGCACTGCCGGGCGGCTGCCGCTGCGCCTGTTCCTGGCCGGCACGCTGTCCTCCCGGATCGGCGACACCGCGGATCTGGTCGCGCTCAACTGGTACGTCGTCGAGCGGACCGGTTCGGCCACCGCGCTGGCGACGGTGAACGTGGTGCGGCTCGCGCCCATCCTGCTGTTCACCGCGCCGGCCGGATGGCTCGCCGACCGTTACGACAAACGCCGGCTGCTCGCGGGTCTGCGCGTGGCGCTCTTCGGCTCGACCCTGTGCCTCGCCTGGATCGTCACCGCTGGCGGCCCGCTGTGGCTCGTGTGCGCGACGGTGTTCGCACGAGCCTCAGCGGGCAGCGCGGAACCTGTGCTGAGGCAGACGCTCCTGCCGTTGCTGCGCGGGCAGCGACCGCTCACCGCCGTGATCGCCATGCACTCGGCCTGCCTGAACGCGGCGATGCTCCTCGGCCCCGCGGCAGGCGCGCTCGTCCTCGCGATCAGCTCGGTCCCGATCGCGTTCTGGTTCAACGCTTTCTGCACGCTCGTCGCCCTGTGCTGCCTGACCGTCCTGCCCGATCCCGTCCCGACGCCTGGCCCGGCGCCGCCAGCGGAGTCCGTGCGGCGGCTGCTCCGGCAGAACCCGGCGATGCGCCGTCAGATCGCCCTCGCGATGGGGCCGATGCTGTTCGCTTTCCCGTACACCGCGATGATGCCGCTCCTGTCGAAAGACCTCTTCCACGGCGACGGAAGCACTGCGGCCCTGCTGCTGACCTGCGGCGCCGCGGGCGCGCTGGCCGCCTCCGCGACCATGTCCCGCCGCCCTCCGTCGAACCCCGCACGACTGGCCGCGATCGGCGCGGTGCTGCTCGGATGCGCGTTGCTGGTCCTCCTCGTGCCCAGCGGCTTCAGCGGCAAGTCCGCCGCGGTCGGCGCGGGCGCGACGATGGTGGTGGTCGGGCTGGTCGGGCAGTGTTACCGCACCGCGAACCGAGCAGCGCTGCAAGCGACCGCCCCCGGCGATCTCCTCGGCCGGATCATGGGCATCGCGAGCACGGACCGGGCGATGATCCCGGTCGGCACCGCCGTGCTGGGACCGCTCGCGGAACTCGCGGGCACGCGGACGATGGTCGCGTTCATGGGTCTCGGCTGTGTCGTCACGACGTTGCTGACGATCCGGATCTGCCGGAGTCCGCCGGAGCCTGGTCTGGCCCCGACCTGATCGCGCGTCGTCCTCGGCGCGTACGGCCGCCCGGGTGAGGCAGGGTTGCGCAAAACGGGCGCCCCGAAGGTATGTTGGCGGCATCGCCGGTCAGCCAGGCATTTCGCCGTATCCGACCAGCCGCCGAGGGGGATTTCCGACAGCCCGGCCGGCGCCGCTCGTTCCCGGTCCCCGCCCCGCTTCGCGCGAGGAGGGAACGAAAAACCATGCACAGCAACGCCCCGCCGTTGAGCCTGACCGTCGTGTGCCCGGCCGACCGTCCCGCGACGACGCTCACCCGCACCGCGAAGTCGACCGTGGTCACCCTCGCCGGGGACCTCGACGCCGCCGACGTACCCCGGCTCCGCCGGCTCGTGTCCGGAGAACTCGGGCTGCGGCCGCCGGCCCTGCTCGTGGACCTGACCGCCGTGCCGTTCTGCTCGGCCCGGTTCTTGAAATTCCTCGCCGAACAGGCCAGCGAAGCCCGCGGCTCCGGGGTGCGGTTCGCGGTGGTCGCGCAGCAGCGGGCAGTGCTGCGTCCGCTGGCGTTGCTGGGCCTCGACCTCCCGGTCGTGGGCTGCCTCGAAGAAGCCGTTCTGAACGCGCGCACGCGGCGCAGAACAGCGTCGCCGCCCTGGCTCCAGCGAACGCGTCCGCTGTGGACTAACCCTCCGTGAACCGGAGCTCACCGAGGTGGCGGATTGCACCACCTGGCCTAGTGGCAGGGCGGACCACAGCGGGTATCCCCACTGCATGAACCGGATCGCCGCCAAGGTCGCCCGAGGAGAAAAGACCGACACCGCCCAGCTGCTCGGCCGGGCGGGAATGGCCTGTTACGCGCTCGTGCACCTCATCCTCGCCTACCTCGCCGTACGGGTCGCCTTCGGCGGCGGCGGGCAGCCCGACCAGAAGGGCGCGCTGCAAGAGGTCGGGTCTACGGCGTTCGGCCAGGTCCTGCTGTGGGTGCTCGCGGCCGGCCTGGTCGCGTTCGGACTGTGGCAGTTCCTGATGGCCGCGACCGGATACACCTGGACCAGCGGCGGGAAACGGACGCGCAAACGGTTCGGCGCCGCGGCGCGAGGAATCGTCGTGCTCGCGATAGGCACCACCGCGTTCCGGCTCGCCGCGGGCGACGGCGGCGGCGGTTCGAGCGATCAGACCCAGCAGGAGTTCACCGCGAAACTGCTCCAGTTGCCCGCCGGCCCGGCACTCGTGGTGATCGCCGCCGCGATCGTGCTCGGCGTCGCCGTCGCCGCCGGGGTCAAAGGCGTGAAGCAGAGTTTCCTCGAAGACCTCGACCTCGCCGGCTTGCCCGGCAAGACCCGCCGCTGGGTCGGGTGGCTGGGCAGCACCGGGTACCTGGCGAAGGCAGTCGTTTTCGCGGTGACCGCGTTCCTGCTGGGCTACGCCGGTTTCCGCTCCGACGCGAAACAGGCGGGCGGCCTGGATGCCAGCCTGAAGACCCTCGCCGCCCAGCCGTTCGGCGCGGTTCTGCTGACGGTGGTGGCGGTCGGCCTCGCCGCGTTCGGCGCTTACTGCCTGGCCGCGGCTTGGGCGCATCGGCGTTGACGCGCCTGCGGTCAGGCGTTGCCCGCAAGCAGGTCCACGACGTCCTCGCCGCGTCCCCGCTCGGCGAACCGTCGCCGTTGCCGGTCCGCGCCGCTGCCCTCGGCGCACAACTGCGCCGTCGCGTCCTGAGCGAACTCCAGGTCCCCGGCTGACTCCAAGGCGGACGAGGTCAGCTCGATCAGATCGGCGAGCACCGCCTTCGCCGGAGCCAAGTCGCCGCTGCGCGGGTGCGGGCAGCAGCCGCTGACCCCGTCCCGCGACGCGCGCCAGAGATGGGCGCGCAGCACCTCGTTCGGCAGGTCCGGCGGGGGATCGTCGTCCGCCAGCGCGGTGGCCACCAGGCCTCGCGCGAGCACGCCGAGCAGGACCGCTTCCTCCGGCGTGGCGGCGACGTCGGCGATGCGGAACTCGATCGTCGGCTGCTTCTCCGAGAGCCGGACGTCCCAGTAGACCATCCCGCGGTCGAGGATCGCGCCCGAGCGCAGCCACGCGTCGACCACGCTCTCGTACTCGTCGAGCGACGCGAACCGCGGCGGCGGCCCCGCTGAGGGCCAGCGGCTCCATTGCTGATAGCGCCAGCTGCGGTAACCGGTGTCGTAACCGTCGGCGATCGCGGAATTCGCGGTCACGGTCAGCAGCGCGGGCAGCCACGGCCGGATCCGCCCGAGCGCCTGGATGCCGGTCTCCTTGTCCGGGATCGCGACGTGCACGTGACAGCCGCAGGTCAGCGACGTCCGCGCGGTGGCGCCGAAATGCTCGCCGATCCGCTCGTACCGCGGATTCGGGGTGACGCCCGGCAAGCCGGCTTCCGACACCGGCGGCGAGGCCGCGGGCAGCAACCGGCAGCCCTGCCGTCGCGCCGCCGCGGCCAAGTCCTCGCGCAACTCGCGCAGCCGCTGCGACGCCTCGTCCCGGGTCCGGCAGACGTCGGTGGCGATCTCGGCCTGCGACTGGATCAGCTCGTGCTGCAACTCGCCGTTGCCGCCGCCCGTTTTCGCCGCGCGGTCGACCACGTCGTCCGCCCGCGCCAGCCGGCCGTCGCGGTCCACGACGAAGAACTCCTCCTCGATGCCGAAGGTCAGCTCGTCGCCGGTCTGCTCGTCCACCGATGTTCTCCTGGGGTCGGGGGCATCGGAATACCCGGACGGCTCCGCGCGCAAACGACGTTTCCCGAGGAAGAAGAGGACTGCGGAGCGCGAAAGCCCAACTTTGTCCACAAAGGACCAGCTCACGCGAGTTTGCCGGTGCCGGCAAGCGAATCCTTCAACGCCCCAGTGGCAGCAGTGAGCGCCTTGGCGGCCGTGGCGACATCAATGTCATCGTCCCACGTGCTCATCACCGCCACCGCGAACGTCCGCGACTCCGTCCGGACCAGCCCCGTCGTGTTCAGCACCCGCCGCCCCTCCGACGTGCCCCAGCCCTGCTTGATCGCCCACACCGTGCCGGGAAACGCCCGCGGAATCCCGAAATGCTGATCAAATCCGTCCGCAGCGTTGAGCGGCGCGCTTTCCAGCGCCTCTGTCAGGAAGTCGCGTTCCTCGTCAGACCGTCCCGAGGTGATGTTCCGGTAGACCGCGACGACATCCTCCGGCGACATCTTCGTCGACCCCCACTGGCCAGGATCGGCAGGCGGAGAAGTGTGCGTCAGCCCCAGCTTCCCGGCCTGCCGCCGGACGATCGCCGGCCCGCCGAGCCGCTGCCAGAACCGGCTGGCGACGCGGTCGTCGCTGGCCGCGAGCATGGCATGGACGGCGTCGGCCTCGCTGTCTTCGGGGACCCCGGACTGGTCGAGGAGATCGAGCGCGATGAGCAGTTTCACCACGGACGCGGTCGGCTGCGGCTGATCGGCTTTCCAGCCGACCTCCACCGCGCACGCGTCCAGGTCGGCGACCTCGATCTCGAGCCGGGGGTCGTTTCCGTTGCTCAGCAAGGCTTTCCGGGCTTCCGCGACGGCTCCGGAGTGCTTGCCCGCCGTCGAGGCCGGGGCCGCTCTGCACGAGGCTTGCCAGTCGGTGCCACCGGAACCGGCGGCCAGGCAGATCGCGGCGGTCAAACCTCCCGCGACGGCGAGCGCGGCGAGCCCCACGAGCATCTTCATCGATGCGCACTCCTTCGGCAACGGTCCGCTTCCGCGGGAAGCGGGAGCGCTCCGAAGGTAGTGAGACCGGGGAAAAGACAGAATCGTCCGAAGAGTCCGTCCATTCAGGCCAGTCGGCGGGCAACCCCGTCCGGGCATCGGCCATCTGGCCGACCCGGGGCGTGCTGACCTGCGACGACTCGACGCCCGAGAACGGCGGCCGAGGGGCACGCGACGCGACGGCGGCGAAAGCCGGAGGACGATCAGGCAACTCCGCCTGCCCGATCAGCCCTTTCGCCGTCGCCGGTTCCGCCGGCGGGTCAATCGGTTTCCGGCTGCTGCCACGCCCTTCCGGCCCGCTGGGCGGCCAGCCGGATCTCGTCGCCGACCTCCTGCCAGTTCTGGTCCGTCGGGTCGTGGTCGCCGATCCACGTGCGGCGCGGCGTCGCGAGCGAGACCCCGGCCTGCTGCGGTTCTTCCGTCATCTGAGTCATGATTCCTCCGTCTCCCGGTGAAGACCAGGCAGGACTACCCCTTCGGGGGCCCCTGAAACGGGTGCGTGTTTGAGATCGGCCCGGCCGGGTAAGCGGGACGCGTGGCCGATCATTCCCGCGCACCAGTGCTCGAGGCGATCCGCCGGTTCCGCGCGTCCGGGCACGTGTCCTTCCTGCCGCCCGGACACAAACAGGGCCGCGGCGCCGACCCCCGGCTGACCGAGATCGTCGGCCGCGACGTGTTCGCCTCGGACGTCATTCTCATGAACGGGCTTGACGACCGGGCGCTCAACCGCGGCGTGCTGAACGAGGCCGAAGACCTGATGGCGGACGCGGTGCACGCGGACCGCGCGTTCTTCTCGACCTGCGGCAGTTCGCTGTCGGTCAAATCGGCGATGCTGTCGGTCGCGGGCCCGGGCGAAGAGCTGCTGATTTCCCGCAACGTGCACAAATCCGTGGTGGCCGGGCTCATCCTCAGCGGCATCCGGCCGGTGTGGGTGTCCCCGCGCTGGGACGCGTCCTTGCACTTCGCCCATCCGCCCGGGCCGGAGGAAACCGAGGCGGCCTTCGCGCAACACCCGGCGGCGAAGGGAATGCTGCTCATCACGCCGACCGATTACGGTTCCTGCGCGGACATCCGCGGCGTCGCGCGGATCTGCCACGAGCGCGGGGCGCCGCTGATCGTCGACGAGGCCTGGGGTGCGCACTTCCCGTTCCACCCGGACCTGCCGGCGTGGGCGATGGACGCGGGAGCCGACCTGTGCGTGACGAGCGTGCACAAAATGGGCGCGGGCCTGGAACAAGGCTCGGTCTACCACCTGCGCGGCGACCTGGTCGACGCCGACGTCCTCGCCATGCGCGCCGACCTCCTCGACACGACCAGCCCGTCGTCGCTGGTCTACGCCGGGCTCGACGGCTGGCGACGGCAAATGGCCGAGCACGGAAAGGGCCTGCTCGACACCGTGCTGCGGCTGGCCGCGGACACCCGGGAACGGCTGGCCGCGATCCCCGGGATCACCGTGCTGGGAGACGCCGAACTGCTCGGCCCCGGCCGGGCGGACGACCGGGACCCGCTGAAAATGCTGATCGACGTGTCCGCACTCGGGTGCTCGGGCTACGACGCCAACCACTGGCTGCGGGAACACCAGCTGGTGGACGTCGGGCTCTCCGACCACCGCCGGATCGCCGCCCAGTTGACCGTCGGCGACGACGAGAGCACCGCCGCCCGGCTGGTCGAGGCGCTGCGAGCACTGTCCGGCCACGCCGGCGAGCTGCCCCGCGCCAAGACGGTGGACCTGCCCGCGCCCGAGGACCTGGAACCCGACCAGGCCATGCTGCCGCGCGACGCGTTCTTCGGGCCGGCCGAACAGGTCCCGGTCGAGGAGGCCGCCGGACGGATCGTCGCCGAGACGATGAGCCCGTACCCGCCAGGCGTTCCGGCCGTGTTCCCCGGCGAGGTGCTGACCCGCCCGGTGCTCGACTACCTGCGAAGCGGAGCGGCCGCGGGCATGTTCCTGCCCGACCCGGTGGATCCGCTGGTGCGCGGCGTGCGGGTCGTCGCCCGCTGAGATTGGCTCCGGCGGACGCGGGTAATCCCGGGCCCATGACGGAATGGGACAACCGGCTGCCCGTCGTGCGCGACCTCGACGAGCTGGTCTCGGCGTTCCGCCGGGCCGGCGAAGACGACCTGTACGTCCGGTGGTCGCGCGGCCCGGACGCGGACCTGTGTTCCGGCGAGGAAAGCCGCGACGGGCTCACCGGGATGCTGCTGCCGGGGCTGTCGGCGAACTCGCTGGCCCGGCAGCCGTGGTGGCGCGGGCGATCGCTGCGGCTGTGGCTGGCCCGGCGCCTGCACGACTACCAGCACCTGCGCGAACGCGGCGGCCCCGGCGTGCGTCCGTGGCTGCTGCGGGGCCGGGAGATCGCGCGGGGGCCGGACAACGAGCCGCTGATCGTGGACGCGGAACCGCTGGCGTGGATCGAGGACGCCGTGCTGCACGAAGCGCTGCGGCTGGTGGACCGGGAAGCCCCTGCCGGCTGGGGCTCCATGGACCGCCAGCCCTGACCCGCCGCCTCGCCGCTCTCGCCGCTTCTGCGGACGGTCCTCACGGACTTCCGCGGGGACTCAGCCGACCGTCGACGCCCGCACGATCAGCTCCGGCTGAAGCCGCTGCGATTCCACGTCCTGCCCCGCGAGCTTGCGCAGCAACGTGCCCAGCGCCCGGCGCCCCATCTCGTGCATCGGCGACCGGATCGTGGTCAGCGGAATGGAGATCGACGCGGCGAGGGGGGTGTCGTTGTAGCCGACCAGGGCGACGTCCTCGGGAATCTGGAGTCCCTTGTCCCGCAAGGACCCCATCGCGCCGATCGCGGCGAAGTCGTTGGTCGCGAAGATCGCGTCCGGATAGGGCTTGCGCGCCAGCAGCTGATCGGCGGCCGCCCGCCCGGCCGCCGCGTCGAATCCGTTGTAGACGATGCGGTGCGCGGGGATTTCGATCCCGGCCTCGGCGAAGCGGTCGACCAGCCCCTGGGTGCGTTCCTGCGCGGTCGAGGCGAAGGGGAGACCGGCGACGATCGCGACGTCCCGGCGGCCGGTCTCCAGCAGATGGTCGGCGATCAAGCGGCCGCCCGCCGGGTCGTCGCAGGTGATCGAGACGTGCTCGCCCAGCCTGCGCGAGGTCAGCACGAACGGGACGCCGGTTTCGGCTAGGCCGTCGAGGAACGTGTCGTCGGAGTGCGCGTCGCCGAAGATCAGCCCGTCCACCCGGCGGTCCAGCATCTGCTGGGTGCGCTGGCGCTGCAGTTCCGGGTTGTCGAGCGAGTTCGTGACGTAGGTCGAGATCCCGGCCTCGGTCGCGGCCTCGTCGATGCCCTCGTAGATCGTCGCGAGCACGAAATCCTGCAGCCGGGGGACCAGCACGCCGATCACGTTCGACCGGGCGGTGCGCAGGCTCGCGGCGTGCGGGTTGCGGCGGTAGCCGTTGCGCTCGGCCGAGTCGAGGATCGCCGCGACCTTTTCCGGCGACGCCCAGCGCTCCGGATGCTCTTCCGCCGGATTGAGCACCCGGGACACCGTGGTCACGCTGACGCCCACGTCCTCGGCGATCATCCGCTGGGTGAAGGGCCGCACGGTCGCGGGCATCTGCCTCCTGTCGTCGGGCCCCAGTATGCCCGGCCCGCGCGGACGTCGCCACAAACGATTGACACAAACGATTGACTCAAACGTTTGTGTAGCTCACACTCAACGCCCATGACGCACATCGTGGTCCTGGCCACCGGAGGCACCATCGCCTCCCGCACGGGTCCCGGCGGCGCCTCGGTCGCCGCCGACGGGGCCGGCGCGCTGCTCGAGGCGGCCGGGCCAGACCCCTCGGTCAAGGTCGAACCGGTCGACGTGCTGCGGGAGAACTCGTTCAACCTGACCCTGGAAGACCTGGCCTCGATCGCCGAAGCGGTCCAGGCCCAGCTGGCCCGTCCCGAGGTGGACGGCATCGTCCTCACCCACGGCACCGACACGATCGAGGAGACGGCGTTCCTGCTGGACCTGGTCCACGCCGACGACCGGCCGGTCGTGCTGACCGGCGCGCAGATCGCGCCCGACCGCGACGGCTCCGACGGTCCCCGGAACCTGCGGCAGGCGATCGGCGTCGCGGCCGCGCCCGAGGCGCGCGGGCTCGGCGTGCTGGTCGCGTTCGCCGGCCAGCTCTTCGCCGCGCGCGGGCTGCGGAAGGCGCACACCCTGCTGCCGCAGCCGTTCGCCGCCCAGTCCGGCGGGCCGATCGGGCAGGTGCTCGACGACGGCCCGCTGCTCACCGCCCGGCCGGCCCGTCCCGAACCGCTTCCGTTGCCCGGCCCCGGGTTCGGCTCGCTCCGCGTCGAAACGCTGACCCTGTCGCCCGGCGCGACCCCGGAACTGCTCGACCACCTCGTCGAGCAGCGGGCGCCCGGGATCGTGCTGGCCGGAACCGGTTCCGGGAACCTCAACCGCGGCTACCTGCGCTCGCTGCGCGCGGCCGTCGACGCCGGCACCGTCGTGGCGCTCTCGAGCCGGGTCCCGTTCGGGCCGGGCGCCGCCATTTACGGCAGCGGCGGAGCGGTCGACGCGATCGCCGCCGGGGCCGTCCCGGCGACCGCGCTCCCGTTCCCGCAGACGCGGATCCTGCTCGCGCTGCTGCTGTCCCGTTTTCCCGCTGACGTCGCCGCCGACCGGCTGCGGCACCGCGCGAACCGTGAGAAAGGAAGCTGAGCATGGCCAAGGAAATTTTCGTCGCCTTCGGCATCGACGTGGACGCCGTCGGCGGCTGGCTCGGGTCGTACGGCGGCGAGGACTCGCCGGGCGACATCTCGCGCGGCATCTTCGCCGGCGAGGTCGGCGTGCCGCGGCTGAACCGGCTGCTCGCCCGCTACGGCCTTCCCGCGACCTGGTTCTGGCCCGGCCACTCGATCGAAACCTTCCCGGAGCAGTTCGAGCAGGTGGTCGCCGCGGGCCACGAGATCGGCCTGCACGGCTACAGCCACGAGAACCCGATCGCGATGACTCGCGCGCAGGAGTCGGAGATCCTCGACTACTGCCTCGAGCTGATCCAGGGGCGCACCGGCACGCGGCCCACCGGGTACGTCGCGCCCTGGTGGGAGTTCTCGCCGGTGACCAACGAGCTGCTGGTCGAACGGAAGATCCGCTACGACCACTCGCTGATGCACCGCGACTTCACGCCGTACTACGTCCGGGTCGGCGACTCCTGGAGCAAGATCGACTACGACCAGCCCGCCTCGACCTGGATGAAACCGCTGGTCCGCGGCGCCGAGACCGACCTGGTCGAGATCCCGGCCAGCTGGTATCTCGACGACCTGCCGCCGATGATGTTCGTCAAGTCCAGCCCGAACAGCCACGGCTTCGTCAACCCGCGCCACCTCGAAGAGATCTGGCGCGACCAGTTCGACTGGGTCTACCGCGAACTCGACTACGCCGTCTTCACCTTCACCGTGCACCCGGACGTGTCCGGCCGTCCGCAGGTGCTGCTGATGCTGGAGCGCCTGATCGAGCACATCAACGGGCACGAGGGCGTCCGCTGGGCGACTTTCGACCAGATCGCGCAGGACTTCCAGGCGCGCTTCCCGCGCACCGCCTGACCCGGCTCACGACAGGAGCACGCAGATGACCACCCCAGCACCCGGGAGCGGGCTGCCCGCCGTCTCGGTCAAGGAGACCAGACGGGCGACCAAGATCGCCTTTTTCGCCTGGGCCGTAGCGGTCTACGACTTCATCATGTTCGGCACGCTGCTGCCGCGGATCTCCGACAGTTTCCACTGGGACGCGAGTTTCGCGCTGCTGGTGTCCACTTTGGTCAGCGTCGGCACCTTCGTCGTGGTGCTGGCGGTCGGCCCGCTGGTCGACCGGCTCGGCAGGCGCAAGGGCATGATCATTTCGGTCGGCGGCACCGCGTTGTCCTCCGCCGCGACGGCCGCGACCGCGGGCGCCGCGAGCCTCGTCGGCGTCCGCGGGATCAGCGGTCTCGGGCTCGCCGAGCAGTCGGTGAACGCGACCTACCTCAACGAGCTGTACGCACTGACCGAGGACCGCAAGATCAAGCGGCATCAGGGTTTCGTCTATGCGATCGTGCAGACCGGCTGGCCGCTGGGCGCGCTGCTGGCGGCCGCGTTCGTCGGCCTGATCACCGCGGTCTTCGGCCCCGGCAGCTGGCGGATCGCGTTCCTGCTGGCGACCGTCCCGGCGTTCGTGGTGGCGCTGCTGTGCCTGCGGCTGAAGGAAAGCCCGCAGTTCGTGGCCCAGCAGACCCTGCGGCGGCTGCGCAAGGAGGGCCGCGGCGACGAGGCGTCGGCCTTCGCCGCGCGAGCAGGGCTCGAAGAGCAGCACGCGGCTCCGTTCAAGCGGATCTTCTCCGGCAAGCACCTGCGCAACACGATCATGCTGTCGCTGGCCTGGCTGGTGAACTGGTTCGGCATCCAGACCTTCTCGGTGCTCGGCACCACGGTGCTGGAATCGGGCAAGCACATCTCGGCGGGCAACGCGCTGGTGCTGGTCGTGGTGTCGAACCTGGTGGGCGCGCTCGGCTACCTCACGCACGGCTGGCTGGGCGACCGCTTCGGCCGCAAGAAGGTGATCGTGACCGGCTGGCTGCTGGCGGGCGTCTTCTTCGCCGCGATGCTGGTGGGCCCGGAGAACCCGGCCTACGTGCTGGTCACGTACATGCTGGGGCTGTTCTTCCTGCTCGGCCCGTACGCCGCGATCATGTTCTTCCAGGCCGAGTGCTACGACACCGATTGCCGCGCGACCGGCAGCACCTTCATCGGCGCGATGAGCCAGCCCGGCGCGATCGTCGGCGGCCTGATCCTGACCGGACTGGTCGCGGACGCGATGTCGTTCTCCACCGCCGCCCTGCTGGTCGGCGCGCTCGGCACGTTCGCGTCCGGCCTGATCATGCTGGGCGCCAAGACAGTGACTCCCGACGCCGGGGCCGCGGTGCGCCCGGCCGAGACGAAAGCGGAAGCGGCATGACAGCGGTTTCGGTCATCAGCGGCGCGGCGTCCGGCATCGGCCGGGCCGCCGCGGTCCGGCTGGCAGCCCGCGGCGACCAGGTCGTGATCGGCAGTTTCCCCGGAGACCCGCACGATCCGGAGGAGACGCTGGCCGGGGTGGAAAAAGCGGGCGGCACCGGGCTGATCGCCGAACTGGACGTCAGCGAGACCGCGTCGGCGCAAGCCTTCGTCGCCGCGGCACTGGAGGCGTTCGGACGGGTCGACCACGTGATCGCCAACGCCGGAATCCTTCGCCGCGCCGCCTTCGACGGGATGACGGACGACCAGTGGGACGAAGTCCTGCAAGTCGACCTCCACGGCGTGATGCGGCTGGCCCGGGCGGCGACTCCGCACCTGGGCGAGGGCGGCTCGATCGTCGCCATTTCGTCGATCGCCGGCGGCGTGTACGGCTGGGCGGAGCACGCGCACTACGCCACCGCGAAGGCGGGCGTGCTCGGCTTGATCCGCAGCCTCGCGGTCGAACTCGGCCCGCGCGGAATCCGCGCGAACGCGATCGTCCCCGGCTTGATCGAGACGCCGCAGTCCTTGGACGCGGCCAATTCGCTTGGCCCTGAAGGACTCCGGCGGGCAGGCGCGACGATCCCGTGCGGCCGGGTCGGCAGGCCGGAGGAGATCGCCGGCGTGATCGAGTTCCTCAGCTCGGCCGCGGCCTCGTATGTCAGCGGCCAGGCGATCACGGTGGACGGCGCCCTCACTGTCGCGATGCGGGATTGAGCCCGTGCTCGCTCGCGCACCAACGAAACCGGAAGGACCCCGCCCATGACCGACTCCAGCCCGCTCGCCGGCCGGACCGCACTGGTCACCGGCGCGGCGAGCGGCATCGGCCGCGCGATCGCCGAGCACTTCGTCGCGGCCGGAGCGGCCGTCGTGCTGGCCGATGTCCAGCCGCAGGTCACCGAACGCGCGGCGGAACTCGGCGCGACCGGCGCCGTGCGGATGGACGCGTCCGACGAACAAGCGGTCGCGGACGGTGTCGCCGAGGCGACCCGCCTGCTCGGCCGGATCGACGTCCTGGTGACCTCGCACGGGCTGCTGACCGAGGCCCCCGCCGACACGATGCCGCTCGAGACCTGGCAGCAGACCATCGACATCGACCTGACCAGTGTCTTCCTGCTCAACCGCGCGGTGCTGGGCCCGATGCTCGAACGCGGCGACGGGCGGATCGTCAACGTCGCCTCGCAACTGGGCATCAAGGGCGGCGTCGGTCTCGCGCATTACGCCGCCGCGAAGGCCGGGGTGATCGCGATGACCAAGTCGATCGCCCTGGAAGCAGCGAGCCGGGGCGTCCTGGTCAACGCCATCGCCCCCGGCCCGGTGGAAACGCCGCTGCTGGCCGGGATCAGCGACGACTGGCGCTCGGCGAAAGCCGCCGAACTGCCCCTCGGCCGCTTCGGCACGGTCGGCGAAATCGCACCGACCGCCGTCCTGCTCGCCTCCGACCCCGGCGGCAACCTGTATGTCGGCCAGGTGCTCGGCCCGAACAGCGGAGACGTGATGCCCTGATGTGCGGCAGTTGCGGGACCACGAGAACGGACTGGCTCACCGGCGTGCTGTCGGGAAGCTACGCCCGCACGGTCGTCGCGGCCCGCCTGTCGACGCTGCGCCGGGGCGTCCGGGTCGCCACCGGACCGGCCGGCTGGTCACTGCGATCAGCCGGCCGTCCGGACCGCTTTTACCCGACGTTGCCCGACCTTCTGACCGCCTTGGGGCCAGTACCGGATCCGGCGACGCTGGCCGCCGGCTGGCCGGAGCACCGGCCGGTTCCGGTGGCCGATTCGCCTGAGCGGGAGTCGACTCGGGCGATCAACGAGTGGCTGGGACAGGCGCTGGCTCGCTCGGCGGCGCCGCCAACACCCGTCACAACTGGTCGAACGCCTCCACAACCCGCCGAGCCGCCGAATGCGCACTGGCCGGATTCGCCCCGGTCACGACCCGCCCGTCGGTAACCGAAAGGTCGTCGAACGGCTGCGCCGGAGCGACATACCCGGCCCCCGCCGCGGCCGCGCTGTCTTCGATCAGCGGGGCGTTGTCCGTCTTGATCCGGTCGATCAGCCCGAGGTCGATCTCGCCCTGGGTGGTGAAGCCGGTGATCCGTTTGCCGGCGACGATCGACTTGCCGGTTTCCTTGTCGCGCACGTACGGCAGGATCGCCGGGCCGTGGCAGACGGCGGAAACGATGCCGCCGTTGTCCCAAACGCCCTGGGCGACCGACTGCAGTGCGGTGGCGCCGGGGTAGTCGTAGATGGCCGCGTGCCCGGCCGCGGCGAAGAAGACCCCGTACTCGTTGGGGTCGACGTCGGCGGCCTTCTTCAGGTTCTGGTTCAGGCTGACGCTGAACGGCGCTTCGGGATTCTCGTAGACCGCTTTGTCCTCATCAGTGAGGAACTGGTCTTCGGTGGAGTGCGCGTCGAGCCCGAAGCTGCCGGTTTCGCTGACCAGGTCGACCTCGAACCCGGCATCGGCGAAGACCGAGTACGGATGCAGCGCCTCGGTGTAGAACAGGCCGGTCTCCGAACCGTCCTCGTAGAACTCGAAGTGCTTGGCGGGAATGGCGATGAGGGCCTTCCTCGGCAATGCCACGATGCCTTCCTTTCCCGGCCGTGTTCGCCAGGCCGGACGGTGGTTCCGACGCCCGCCTCGGTCACGGGCATCTGCCCGGTGGAACGAGGTGTGCCGAGCCGGGCATCCCGGCGGCGGAGAATGCTGTCTCCGGGAACTGTCCGCGTTGTGCCGGGGAACAACGGAAAGGTCAGCGGCGATGCCCGGAACTCAAGAGGGCGCGTCGACGATCCCGCTTCGCTGCGCCGCTTGAGTTCCGGGCATTGAGGATCAGCGGTCCTGGGGAACCGCTTCCAGCGCGACGGCCAGTTCGGCGATGTCGGCCGGGTTGGCGAAGGAATGCCCGGTGAGTTCGTGCACCCGCCGCAGGCGGTACCGGACGGTGTTGCGGTGGCAGTGCAGTTGCTTGCCGGTCTGCTCGGCGGAGCCGTCGTTGTCGAACCAGGCCCGGATCGTGGCCAGCAGGGTTTCGCGGTCCTCGGCGGGCAGTTCGAGGACCGGGCCGAGCACCGCCTGCGCGACGCGGACGCCTTCGGCGGGGGCGTGGGCGACGAGACCGGCGACCCGGCCCGCCCGGAAGGTGCTGACCTGGTTGCTGCCTTCCGGGGCGGACACCAGCGCGATCCTGGCCAGGCGCACTGCCCTCGGGGTTTCGCCGATCGCGCGGTAGGGCTGGCTCATCCCGACCCTCGCCTTGGCGATCTGCCGCAGCAACGCGACGAGCGGCTCCGGGGCGCCGTCCGGAAGCGCGACGATCCCGGTCTGCAGCGCGGGCGTGAGCCGCCACACCGAAACCATCCCGTGCTCCGCGAGCCGCTGCTCGATCCCCGGGAGCGGTTCGTCGGCGCGGCGGGTCTCCGCCATGACCACGACCAGGCCGGCGTCCGGCGGGAAGCCGAGCAGCGCGGTGATTTCCCAGTGCGTCGTCCCGGCGACCGGTTCGCCGGTGAACAACGCCTCCGCCAGCGCCGACCGGCGCCGCTCGCGCGCGAGGGTCAGTTCGGCCATCGTCGCCCGGTACGCCTCGGTCAGCTGGATGGCGTATTCGTCGGTGAGCAGCCACAAACCGCGTCCCGCGGCCAGCAGGGCACGCATCAACGCGGGCCGCCGGCAGTCCGCCGCCGCGGCGAGCGTGTCCCACAGCGCGGCGAACCCCAGCCGGTAGGCCCGCAGCACCTCGGGCAGCGGCGCACCTTGCCGCGCCCGCCGGGATCCGGTCTCGCGCGGCGCGGAGAAGTCGTTGCCGCCCTTCGGATCGCGCAGCGCGGCGATCATGAACCGCATGTTCGCCTCGACCGAACGGCGCAGATCCTCGGGCGGGACGAGCCCGTCCTCACGGTAGATGTCGATCTCGTCGCGCACGCGGGCGACGTGGGTGTCGACGAGCCGGGGGAGTTCGGCCTCGGCCCGCCTGACGAGTTCGCGGAGATCGCCGCTCATGTCCGGCCCCTTCCTGGCTCTTGTGCCCGCGGACAGTCCGGGTTGGCCCGCCCGGCAGTCTTGGTTGCTTCAGGTTCGCGGGCAGTGCGATTCTCGGGAGCGAAGCCCGCCGACTGTCCACAACGGACCGTGCTCACCCGCTTCCGCGCATCAGGTCGACCGCGAACCGCGCGTATTCAGCCGCGATCTGCTCAGGGGAGGTGGGCCCGTCCGCACGGAACCATTGGGGCAGCGAGGTGCACATGGTCGCCACGGCCCTGGCGGCGTCGCGCGGATGCCGCGTGGCGAACTCGCCGTCCCGGATCGCGGCGTCGACCTCGGCATCGAGCAGCCGCTGGATTTCGGTGCGGCTGGCCGCGATCCGCGACCGGTTCGGCTCCTCGAAGCTCCGCATCTCGCTGGCCCCGATGAAGGCGAGGTCGCGGCGCTGGGCGTGGAACAACGCGAGCGCCTCGACCATGTTCGCGAAGCGTTCGACCGAGGTGCCGCCGTCGGCGCGGGCCGCGGGGATCCGCCAGTGCAGTTCGGTCATCGCGACGTCGAGAATGGCGGCGAGCAGGTGCTGTTTGCTGGGGTAGTGGTGGTAGACCCCGGGGACGCTCATCCGGGCGTTCGCCGCCACCAGGCGCATGGTCGCGCCGTGGTAGCCGGTGATGACGAAGGTGGCGATCGCGGCCCGCAGCACCGGGTCGAGGTCGAGCGGTTCGAAGACGCGCCAGGGCCGGTCGGACGCGGGGGGCCGCTCCTCCGGCGCGGTGCGCGCGGCGAGCAGGTCGGACGCCGAGGTGCCCAGCGCGTCGGCGATCCGGCCCAGCCGTTCCACGGTCAGGCCGGTCTTCCCGTTCTCGATCGCGCTCAGCGTCCCGGCGCTGACCCCGATCCGGCTCGCCAGTTCGCGCAGCGACACCCGGGCCCGCGTCCTGGCCTGCCGGACGAGCGGTCCCGCCTCCGGTTCGGCCGCGAGATGTTCAGACATTCTGAACACACTAGCCGACGCGGCGGCCAATGTCTTCATCACTTCGGGGATCAGTATTGACAAAGCGTCCGGCCAACCTCACGATGACATCGCATTGAACGCGACCGAACGCTCGTACGGGTTTGTTCAGAAACCGATTGGCTCGACGTGGAGGATGATCGATGAGCGACGCACCTGCCCTGACGGACCTGCTGGCGAACGCGCCGTCGAACTGGGGGAAGTGGGGTTCCGCCGACGAGGTCGGCGCGCTGAACTACCTGACCGAGACCGAGGTGCTGCGCGGCGTCGCGGAAATCGGCGCGGGCAAGGTGTTCACCCTGCAGCGGCTGATCGGGGACCCGCGAGGCGAGCCGGTGTGGCCGGGCCGCCGTCCCGCCGAACGCGAGCAGGTCATCGACGAATCCGCCTGGGACGAGGGCGGCGACGGACCGGAATTCCCCGGCGGCCTGCACTACGCCGACGACAAGATCGAAGCGTTCCTGCAAGGCTCCACGCAGTACGACGCGCTGGGGCACGTCTGGTACGACGGCCGGATCTGGAACGGCTACGACGCGCGGAGCACCGTCGGCGGCCTGGAGAAGGCCAGCGTCGCCCCGATCGCCGAACGCGGCGTGGCCGGCCGCGGGGTGCTGCTGGACATCGCGCGGTTCCGCGGCAAGGACCACCTCGACGCGGGCGAGACGTTCACCCACGAGGACCTGGAGGCGTGCGCGGCGGCGCAGGGCACGGCGATCGAGGACCGGGACATCCTGCTCATCCGCACCAACCACCTGCGGCTGTTCTTCGACCAGGGCGACGCCTTCTACGACGGATTCTGCGAAGCTGGACTCGTGTATTCGCCGGAACTCGTCGAGTGGTTCCAGCGCCGGGAGATCCCGAACCTGGTCACCGACACCATCGCCAACGAGGTCACCACCGACCCGGACACCGGGGTCGCGCTGGTGCTGCACAACGCGTTGATGCGCAACCTCGGCGTGGTGTTCACCGAGATCTGCGACCTGGAGAAGCTCGCCGCCGACTGCGCCGAAGACGGCAAGTACACCTTCTTCTACGCCGCGGCCCCGCTGAAGATCCACCGGGCCAGCGGCTCGCCGGTCAACCCGATGGCGGTGAAATGAGCGCCTACGCCGCGAAACCCTGGCTCGCGCTCTACCGCGAGGGCACCCCCGCCGAGATCCGCCCGGAACACGACACCGCGCTGGCCCTGTTCGACGCGTCCGTTCGCCGCGCCCCGGACGCCGTGCTGATCCGCTACTTCGACGGCGCCCTGACCGTGCGCGAGGCGGACGAGGCCGCGAACGCGCTGGCAGCCGCGCTAGCCGACGACGGTTTCGCCCCGGGCGACCGGCTGGCCTTGTTCACCCAGAACAACCCGGCGTACGTCATCGGGCTGATCGCGGCGTGGAAGGCCGGCGGCACAGCGGTGTCGATCAACCCGATGAACCGGGCGCGCGAGCTGAACTACCTGCTCGCCGACTCTGGCGCGACCGCGCTGCTCGCCCTGGACGAGCTGTACGCCGAGGTCGCCCGCGACGTCATCGCCGACGGCGGCACCGCGGTGCGGACGGTGGTCACCACTTCGGCGCTGGACTGGCAGAACCGCGACGATCCGCGCCTGTTCGGCTCGGCGGAGCGGCGCGACGAGGGCGTCCGCGATCTCGCCGACCTGGTGGCGCGGCCCACCAGGCGAATGGCGGCGACGCCGAAGCCTTCCGATCCGGCGGTGCTGACCTACACGTCCGGCACCACCGGAATCCCCAAGGGCGCGATCAACACCCACCGCAACCTGGTCTTCAACGCGCAGACCTACCGGGACTGGATCGGTCTCGGCGAAACCGACACGATCCTCGGAATCGCCCCGCTGTTCCACATCACCGGGCTCGTCGGGCACGTGATGCTCGCCCTGCTGCTGCCCGCGCCGCTGGTGCTGTCGCACCGTTTTCAGCCGGCCGTGATGCTCGACGCGATCCGCGAGCATCAGCCGACCTTCACCATCGGCGCCATCACCGCGTTCACCGCGCTGGCGGGCGTTCCCGAGGCAAGCCGAGAAGATTTCGCCTCGCTGACCGCGGTCTACTCCGGCGGCGCCGCCATCGCGCCCGCGGTCGCGGAGTCGCTCGAGAACCAACTCGGCATCCAGGTGCACAACGCCTACGGCCTCACCGAAACGAGTTCGCCGTCGCACTGCGTCCCGCGCGGGGTGCGAGCGCCGGTCGACCCCGCTTCTGGTGCGCTTTCCGTCGGCGTTCCGGTGTTCAACACCGTCGTGCGGGTCCTCGACGAGGCCGGAGCGGAGGTGCCGGCCGGGCAGATCGGCGAACTGGCCACCTCCGGACCGCAAGTGGTGCCGGGCTACTGGAACAAGCCCGACGCGACCGCGGAATCGCTGCCCGGCGGGGAACTGCGCACCGGGGACGTCGGGTTCATGGACGAACACGGCTGGTTCTATGTGGTGGACCGCAAGAAGGACATGATCAACGCCGCCGGTTACAAGGTCTGGCCGCGCGAGGTCGAGGACGTGCTCTACACCCACCCCGCCGTCCGCGAGACGGCCGTCGTCGGAGTGCCGGACCCGTACCGCGGCGAGACGGTCAAGGCGTATGTCTCGCTCAACCCCGGCGCGTCGGCGTCCGCGCCGGACCTGGTCGCGTACGCGAAGGAACGGATGGCCGCGTACAAGTACCCCCGTATCGTCGAATTCCTCGACGAGATCCCGAAAAACGCCTCCGGGAAGATCCTGCGCCGCGAACTGCGGGACCGGTCGCCCGAAAACCCCGTCAGCGAAAGGAAACCCGGATGATCCGCGAACTCGCGCAGATCGACGTCCGCCCCGGCACGGAGGCGGATTTCGAGCAGGCGGTGGCGAAGGCCAAACCGCTTTTCGACCGAGCGGAAGGCTGTCACGGCGCGGTCCTGTGGCGCAGTGCCGAGAAACCGGCGCGCTACCGTCTCGTCGTCCGCTGGGAAACGGTGGAGCACCACACGGTGAAGTTCCGCGGCTCGCCGGATTTCCAGCGGTGGCGGGAACTGGTGGGGGAGTACTTCGCCGCTCCGCCCGAGGTCGAGCACGTCCACGAAGTCTGAGGCGAGGGGAACCCGCATGCGCGCGGTGAAAATCAAGGACGGCGAGTTCGAACTGGGCGAAGCCCCCGACCCGGCCGCGGACGGCGGCCTGGCCGTGGTCCGGATCCGCGCGGCCGGATTGAACGCGGCGGACCTGCAGCAGGCCCGAGGCGCCTACCCCGCCCCGCCGGGCTGGCCGGACGACATCCCCGGACTCGAAATCGCCGGGGTAATCGAACAACCGGCTGCCGGGTGGTCCGCCGGAGACCGCGTCATGGCCGTGGTGGGCGGCGGCGCCCACGCCGAACGCATCGCGGTTCCGGCGAGCCTGCTGCTGCCGATCCCGGACTCGGTCGACGACGTCCACGCCGCCGGTTTCCCCGAAGCGTTCAGCACCGCCTGGGACGGCCTGGTCGACCAAGCCGGCGTACGCCCCGGCGAGCGAGTCCTGATCACCGGTGCGGCCGGCGGAGTCGGCACCGCGATGCTCCAGGTCGCCGCACTCGCCGGGGCCGACGTCGTCGCGAGCGTGCGCCGCGCGGAGTCCCATGCCGCCGTCCAAGCTCTGGCTTCCGATGCGACAGTCGTGACCCCGGATCAGGAAGAGGCCCACGGCCCGTACGACATCGTCGTAGAACTGGTCGGCGGCAAGGACTGCCTGCGCCGCGTGCGGTGGCTCAACCCGTACGGCCGAATCCTGGTCATCGGGGTCGGTGCCGGGGAGGAGACGTCCCTGCGCCTGTTCGACCTGATGCGCGCCCGCGGCCGGGTGCTCGGGTCGACTATCCGGGCTCGCAGCACGGTCGAGAAGGCTCTGCTCGCGAACCGGGTGCGGGACGGACTTCTGCGCGCGCTCTCGGCGGGTCGGCTCACGGTGCCGGTGGACAGTGTTCATCCGCTGGAACAGGCGCGTGAGGCTTACGCGCGGCTGGGTTCACCGGGCAAGCTCGGCAAGGTCGTATTGCAGATGGAGTGACCGGCGGCGGGCGCCATCGAACGCCGGGTTGAGCGCCAGCGGGCTCAACCCGGCGCCGGAACTCACTCTCCTCGGGCGAAACTGATCACGACCGGAGGCGCGGCCGGGGTCGACCGGTCGACCGAAGCGGCGATCGCGCAGCCGGGCGCGATCGTGCAGTCCACGGTTCCGGTGGGAGCGCCGGTCGCGGGGTCGGCACCGGCGAACGTGCGGCGGGCGGGCAGCGACGCGGAGATGGCGCCATTGCCGTCCGCGACGACCACTTGCAGGTCGCCGCTGGCGAGGTCGCAGGAATGGGCGGCGGCGTTGTCGGCGCACTCCGCCACGAATACGGTGGCCCCGGCCGAGAATCCCGTGCCGGTGACGGCGAGGCTCTGCCCGTCGGTGATGTCAGTGGTGGGGCTGACGACGAGTTGTGCGTCCGCGGCCAGCGCGGGTGCGGCGCCGACGACGCCCGTCGCGACGACGAACCCGGTCATCGCCGCGAGCCGGGTCCCGGACTTGACGAATGAATTCACCATTGCTGTCCCCTCGACGATCATGCACAGAAAAACTTCAGGAATCGTGCACAAGAGGGACCGCCCGGGCCGGGGCGCTCGAAGACGGAATCGGCCGATCCAATCGACGGCTCCCTCTTCGGGCATCAAGTAAACACGACCGCCTTCCTCCCAGATACGTCCGATCGAGTGACGATACGGGCATAGCCAGCGTATTCAATGCTCGGCGCCGGATTGGTGCGGATCGGTTTCGGGAAGCTTCGCGCGCAAGGCGAAGTAGGCGATGGCAGCGCCAACGGCTACCAGGACAGCGGCTACTATCAACGCTTTGTGGTAACCGCTGAGGAATGCGTCGCGAAAGGGGGCTCCCCGGTGCGATTCCGTCGTTTGCTGCGCGGTCAGCACGGCACCGATGACGGCCACGCCCAGCAATCCGCCGATCTGGCGGACGGTGCTGAAGACCGCGGTGGCCACTCCCGCCTGGCGGCCGGGCATGGCGGCGAGCACGGTCGCGGTCAGGGACGTGGTGAATCCTCCGCCGAGCCCGATCACCAGCAACGGCGGCATCACTTCGGCGAAGGTCGCGTTCGCGTCGAGCAGCGCGGCGCCCGCGATGCCCGCGGCGATCAGCGCCATCGCGCCCGACACCGAGCGGTGCGCACCGACCCGGGCGGCCGCCGGGCCGCTCAGCACCGAGCCCGCGATCATGAGCACTGCCATGGGCACGAAGGCGAGTCCGGCCTCGGTGGGCGAGAACAGCAGCACGTCCTGCAAATAGAGGGACGTGAAAAAGAAGATTCCGAACAGCCCGAAGGCCCAGATGAACATCGTGGCGACACCGCCGCCGAAAACGCGGTCCCACAGCAGGCTGATGGTCAGCATCGGATGCGCGACCTTGGTCTCGGCCACGGCGAAAACCGCGGCCAGCAGTCCGGCCGCGACGAATCCGCCGAGGATGACGGGGGAATCCCAGCCGAATTCGTGCCCCTCGATGAGGGAAAACGTCAAGGCGAACAACGCGCCGCCGGAAGAGAGAGTCCCGGCGATGTCCATGGACTGTTTTTCCCCGGCGGGCTTCGGCAGGCGGATCGCCCACGCTCCGAGAACGAGCGTCGCGAGGCCGACGGGAACGTTGACGAAGAATATCCAGCCCCACGCGAGATGCTGGCTGATCACCCCGCCGAGCAGGGGGCCGACCGCGAGGGCCAGCGCCCCGACGGCGTTCCACACGCCGACGGCGTTGGCCCGGCGGCGCTCGTCCGGGTACACCGCCGAGATGATCGCCAGGGTGGTCGGCGTGACCGCGGCGGCTCCCAGGCCCTGGCAGGCTCTGCCTGCCACGAGCATGGCCGGGCTGGTCGCCATGCCCGCCACGAGCGAGGACAGCGTGAACAGGCCGAGTCCGGACAGGAACAGCGGCCGCCAGCCGCGGATGTCGCCCAGCCGTCCGCCGAACAGCAGGAATGTTCCGAAGACCAGAATGTACGCGCTGACCACCCATTCCAGACCGGATACGGTAAACCGGAGGTCTTCCTGGATGGAGGGCAGCGCCACGTTGACGATGTTGTTGTCGAGGTAGGCCATGAACGTCACGAGCGACACCGCGACCAATGCGCACCGCCGGCGCGCCGGGGTCATTCGGCAATCGCGCCGGGAGTCACCGGGTGCGCGCCGTCGATAACGCATCGTCGTCTTTCGGGGAATCCGCGGCGAAGGGTCTGACGAGTGCCCTCGGCATCGCCCGGGCGCCGATGGCCGCCAGTTTGTAGAGGGTGCCCGGTATCACCAGCGGCTTGTTCTTGGACAATCCGCGAAGCGAATCCCGGACGACCTTTTCCCGGGACGTCCAGGCTATCTTCGGCAAGGTGATTCCGGCGGTCAGGTCGGTCGGCACGTATCCGGGGCACACCGCGGTGACCGCGATCCGGGAATTCCCGGCCTTCAATTCGAGCCGGATGCTTTCGCTGAGCGAGCAAAGATACGATTTGGTCGCACCGTAGGTCGCGCTGTTGCGGAACGCGGGGAGCTGGCCCGCCATCGAGGCGACGTTGAGTATTCCGCCCCGGCCGCGCTTGGTCATCGACGCGAGCGCGGCGTGGCACAGCCGGGTCGGCGCGAGCGCGTTGACCAGCACGGTCCGCTGCTCGCTGTCGACCGGGCAGTCCGCGAACGGCTCGGTCTCGCCGACGCCCGCGTTGTTCACCAGGAGGTCGACCGGGCTGCTCTCGTCGGAGAGCCGGTTTTCCACCGCCTCGAGCTGGCGGGGGTCGGCCAGGTCGGCGACCAGGACCTCGGCCTCCACCCGGTGGCGTTCCCGAAGGCGCTCGGCCGCCGCTTCGAGCAACGCGCGGCGGCGAGCCACTAATACGAGGGAACATCCACGTGACGCGAGCTCCTCCGCGAAACTCTCGCCGATTCCCGCGGAGGCCCCGGTGATCAGCGCGCGATGATATTCGCCCATCGGGTGAAGGTAACATGAGCGTCGTCCTCGGCAGGCGAAGATTGGTTTGCCGGGCGTTATGTCGCCATTGTCTTAACCGGGTTCCGGCAGCTCGGTGTCCACAGTGTACATTTCACCCGCTGGTGCCCGGGATTGCGCGGATGAACGGCGGATGGCCGGGAGATCCGCCCGAGCGGGTGCTTCGTCGCCATTCGGGCGAATGCTTTCCGGCTGTTCGTACCAGGAAATTCCGCGAAGCTGGACCGTTCGAGTGAACTGCGATAAATTCGGGTTGTCGGGCAGATGAACGGGACTTAGCGTGACCTGGCGGTCCGCCCGGTTGTCGCCGGATCGCGGATCGGGTCAACTCAATGGGGGCTGCCGTGCGCGAGTGCATTCGTGAGACAGCTGGCACCACTATTACCGAATTCGTTGCGGCGTACCGTCCGGATTAGCGGTTTCCGCAACGGCATCAGTTCAGGTGCCTTGTCCGGGGCCGACGCCGCGGTGCGGCGGGCCGGTCCGCGGGTGCGCCCGCTTTCGCCGCCGTGTCAGGATTGCCTTGGGGGAGGAAGCGGCCATGGGCCGGGATTCGAGGATGACCGAGGCGCGCCCTGGCTCGCCCGCGACGCTGGCGGCTGTGCTGCGAGAGCGGGTCGAGCGGGGGCCGGACGAACTCGCCTGCCGCTTCGTCACCGATGCGGACGACGGCGGAGCCTGGACCTACCGCGGGCTCGACCGGTATGCCCGCGCCCTCGCGGTCCGCTTGCGGCGGGAGGGCTTGAACGGCAAGCCCGTCTTGCTGGCGCACCCGCCGGGGCTGGACTACGTCGGAGGTTTCCTCGGCTGCCAATACGCGGGGGCCGTCGCGGTGCCGGCTTATCCGGCGGACACCGCCCGGTCCGGCCACGCGCTGCGGCGGCTGGCCGCCATGGCCGCCGACTGCGCGGCGACGCACGCGTTGACCACGGCGGATGTGCTCCCGCGCAAGGGGAACCGGGACGCCGGGACCGGCGCGGCAGGCCCCGGTGCGCTGCGCTGGCTGGTCGCCGAGGAAACGGACGCCGCCCTCGCCGAGCACTGGGACGATCCGGGCACCGGCCGGGATTCGCTCGCTTTCCTGCAGTACACGTCGGGCTCGACCTCGGCGCCGAAGGGCGTGATGGTCAGCAACGAAAACGTGCTGCACAACCTGGAATCGATCCATCGCAGGCTCGGGCACGACGAGAATTCGGCGATCGTCTCCTGGCTCCCGCTCTACCACGATCTCGGCCTCATCGGGTGCTTCCTGACCGCTCTGTACGGCGGGGTGCCGCTGCATTTCCTGTCTCCCCTGGCGTTCGCCCGGCGGCCGATGCTCTGGCTGGAAACGCTGTCCGCGACCGGAGCCACCACTTCGGGCGGGCCCAACTTCGGCTACGAACACTGCTTGCGCAAGATCACCGAGCAGCAGCGGGACACCCTCGACCTTTCCCGGTGGCGGATCGCCGTCAACGGCGCGGAACCGATCAGATCCGGGACCCTGGACCGGTTCGCCGAGTTTTTCGCGCCGTGCGGGTTCGACCGGCGCGCGTTCTCTCCGTGTTACGGCCTCGCCGAGGCGACCTTGATGGTGACCGCGACCGCTTCGGCGGCCAAGCCGGTCCAGCGCACCTTCGACGCGGTCACGGTGGCGGAGGGAAATCCCGCGCCGCCGACAAGCCGGACCAGCCGCACTGTCCGGCTCGTCGGATGCGGTCCCGCCGCGGACGGGGTCGCGGTCGCCGTCGTCGACCCGGAAACCGGAAGGCGGCTCCCCTCGGGGCGGGTCGGCGAGATCTGGGTCGCCGGGCCGAGCGTGGCGAGAGGCTACTGGGGCAAGGACGAGGAGAGCGAACGGACCTTCCGGGCCGCTGTCGCGGACGAGCCGGGGGTTTCCTTCCTGCGCACCGGGGATCTCGGCTTCCAGCATCGCGGCGAGCTGTTCGTCGTCGGCCGGGCCAAGGACGTCATGGTCGTGCAGGGGACCAATCACTACCCGCAGGACATCGAGCTGACCGTCGAGAACGCGGCCGGCGCGCCGAGAGCGAACAGCGTGACGGCGTTCTCCGCCGAAATCGACGGCAGCGAGCAGCTGGTCGTGGCCCTCGAAGCAGCGGTCAGGCCGGGTGAGGACACGGACAGCTTGCTCGCGAAGGTCCGCTCGGGCATCGGGGCCGAGCACGCGGTTTCCCCGCACGCCGTCGTCGTGCTCCGGCCGGGAGCCCTGCCGAAGACGACAAGCGGCAAACTGCGAAGACAGGCTTGCAGCCGGGCTTTCCGCACTTTCGGCCTGGCTGTCGCGGCGGCGAGCGTCACGCGGGCTTCCGCTCCGAAGGCCGACGCGGCGCCGCCGTCCGCGGCCGCCGTGCTCCGGGCGCTCGCGGACATCTCCGGCCGGACCGACGTCGAGGGGCGCGGTTTCGCCGAACTGGGCCTCGAGTACCCCCGGCTCGTCGAGCTGGTCAGGAAGATCGAGGCACGATGGGGCATCGCCGTGCCGATCGGGCCGCTTCTGGTCGATCCCCGCGCCGACACCCTGGTGGCGTTGTGCCGCCGGCAGCCGCGGCGCGGCAGCCCGACCCCGGCAGAACTCCAGCACTGGCTGCGAGCGCGGCTCGGCGACCAGCTCGGCCTCCCGCCGTCCGCGATCGACCCCGCGCTGCCGCTGGCCGAGATCGGGGCCGGCTCGCAGCACCTGGTCGCACTCGTCGACGAGTTGGGCTCGTGGCTCGGCCGCGAGGTGACCCCCGCAACGGTGTTCGACTATCCGACGATCCGGGAGCTGTCCCAGCGGTTCGGCCGTCCGGCTCCGGCGCCGCCGCTCTCGCCCGCGGCGGATCCGCGCGCCGGCGAGCCGATCGCGATCGTGGGGATCGGCTGCAGGCTGCCGGGTGCGGTTGACGCCCGGTCTTACTGGAAGCTGCTGCTGGACGGCCGGGACGCGGTCACCGAAGTGCCCGCGGGGCGGTGGGACGCGGACGCGTTCCCGGCGCCCGGATTCGGCGGGTTCATCGACGGCGCGGACCAGTTCGACGCCCAGTTCTTCGGCATTTCCGCCCGTGAAGCGCAGCAGATGGACCCCCAGCAGCGCCTGCTGCTCGAGATCGCGTGGCAGTGCGTCGAGGACGCGGGGATCGCTCCCACCAGCCTGGCCGGCAGCGACGCGGGCGTGTTCGTCGGCATCAGCAGCAACGACTACGCGACGCTGCGTTCGGCCGGGCACGACGAGCCGGATCTGTACACCGCGACGGGAAACGCGCACGCGATCGCGGCCAACCGGCTGTCCTATCTGCTCGACCTGCGCGGCCCCAGCCTCGCCCTCGACACCGCCTGCTCCTCGTCGCTGGTCGCGGTGCATCTGGCCTGCCGAAGCCTGCGCGAGCGCGAATGCGGCCTCGCGCTCGCCGGCGGAGTCAACCTCATGCTGTCCCCGCTGCCGTCGGTGGCCTTCGCACAGGGACGGATGCTTGCCGCGCAAGGCCGTTGCCGGGTGTTCGACGACGCCGCCGACGGCTACGTCCGCGGCGAGGGCGCCGGGCTCGTGTGCTTGAAACTGCTGTCGGACGCGACCGCGGCGGGCGACCGCGTCTACGCGACGATCAGCGGATCCGCCGTCGCGCACGGCGGACGCGCCAACGGGCTCACCGCACCGAGCGGAATCGCGCAACGGCAGGTGATCCAGCGCGCGCTCGAGAAGGCGGGGCTCTGTGCCGAGGAGATCGACTACGTCGAAGCGCACGGCACCGCGACGAAACTCGGGGATCTGGTCGAGTGGGAGACGCTGGCCGCCGTCTACGGAACCGGCCGCGCCGACGACAAGCCGTGCCTGGTCGGCTCGGTCAAAGCCAACATCGGCCACCTGGAGGCCGCCGCGGGCGTGGCAGGCCTGATCAAGGCAGCACTCGTCGTGCATCACGGCGAGGTGCCGCCGCAACTGCATCTCGAAACCCCCAGCACCCGGCTGGCCTGGGCCGACTCGGGACTGACAGTGTCCACCCGGCGCACCGAACTGCTCAAACGCGGTGCCGCCCGCGCCGCCGTCAGCTCGTTCGGATTCGGCGGCGCGAACGCGCACGTCGTCCTCGAGCAAGCCCCGCGGGGAGAACCCGCCGGCACGGCGCCGGAACGAGCCGCGCACGTGCTCTGCCTGTCCGGGCACACGCCCACCGCGTTGCGCACGCTGGCCGGCGACTACCGCAGGCACCTCGCCGCGAACCCGGAGGCCGGACTGGACGACCTGTGCCGCGCCGCCAACACCGGACGCGCGCTGTTGCGGTATCGCGGTGCTGCGGTCGGCGCCGGCGCGAAACAACTCGACGCCGCGCTGGCCGCCCTCGCCGCGGACACCCCGTCCGCTGCCGTGGCGCGGGACGTCGACCGGGGCGAGCGCCGGCGAGTCGCGTTCGTGTTCAGCGGGCAGGGATCGCACTACGCCGGAATGGGGCGCGAACTTTACGAGGGGCATCCGTCGTTCCGGGACACCATCGACCAAGCGGGCCTGGTGC
Source organism: Amycolatopsis sp. FU40 (assembly GCF_021903635.1). NCBI lineage: Bacteria > Bacillati > Actinomycetota > Actinomycetes > Pseudonocardiales > Pseudonocardiaceae > Amycolatopsis > Amycolatopsis sp. FU40. The sequence goes on along the minus strand of NZ_CP091381.1, from coordinate 3,884,450 downwards.
TGCGGCCGTTGCTCGACCGTCCGCTTCCGGAGCTGCTTCTTGCCGGGCAAAGCGAGGACTGGCTGACGCGAACGCGCTACTGCCAGCCCGCTCTTGTCGCCTTGGAGGTCGCCCTCGCCCGGCTGTGGATCTCGCTCGGAGTTCGGCCGGCGGCAGTGCTGGGCCACAGTGTCGGGGCCTACAGCGCCGCCTGTATTTCCGGCGCGGTCCAGTTCGACGACGTACTCGCCCTCGTCGCCTTGCGCGCGCGGTACATGGAGGAGCACAGCGCGGGCGGCGAGATGATCGCCTGCGTCGGCGACGCGGAGGTCGTCCGGGCGGTCGCCCTCCGGCAGCCGGGGATCGCGGTCGCCGCGGTGAACGCGCCCGATCACCTGGTGCTGGCCGGACCGCCCGCACCGATCGCCTCCGCCCGGCGCGAGCTCGAGGCGAGCGCGGTCGACGTCCGGTCCTTGCGGGTCTCGCACGCGTTCCACTCGCCGATGATGGCCGGAGCCGCGCCGCCTCTGCGCGATGCCGCCAAGGAGGTGGATTTCGCCGCGCCGGCGACGCCCTGGATCAGCGACCTGACCGGCGAACCGGTCGGCGGCGTCGACGAGAACTACTGGGCGGACCATGTGCTCAGCCCGGTGTTGTTCGCGGACGGGTTCGCCGCGCTGCGGCGACTCGGGTGCGACGCCTTCGCCGAAATCGGCCCGAACCAGACACTGCTCACGCTGGGCCGGGCAATGACCGCAGACCCGGCCGAAGCACTCTGGCTGCCGTCGCTGCGGCCGGGACGCGAGTGGGAGACACTGCTGCGTTCGCTGGGGCGGCTGCACTGTTCCGACGGCAGCGTGGACTGGGCGGCGCTCGACCGGCACCGGACCCGCGTGCCCGTCGACGTCCCGCATTCCGTGCGCGAACCGCGCTCCTGCTGGTTCACCGCGGCGGCGACGGGCAGCGCAGAGGGGGAGACCCGGGAGGCCCCGGCCGGACGCGATCCGGCGACCGCGATTCCGGTCCTGACCCGGCGAAGACTTCTGCACCACCTGGCGAGGGTGTCCGGGTTCGCCCCGGACCAGATCCCCTCGCACGCCCGGCTGGGCGCGGATCTCGGGTTCGACTCGCTGATGGTGACCGAACTGCGGCGCCACTTCGGCCCGCTGCCCGAGCGGCAGGCCGAGCGGGTGCGGCAAGCACTCGCGGAGGATCCGACCGTGGCGCAGCTGACGGAGCTCCTGGAAGCGGGCGAGGGCGAGCCGGAGGCCCTCGAGCCCGCCGAGGTCCGGGAAAGGACCGGATTCGAGCAGTGGCCGGAGTACCTCGCCTTGCGGCAACGCCGGCGCCAGGTCGAACGCGGCGGCGCGAATCCCTACGACCGGGTTCACGACGGCGGCAATTCCGGGCACGCGACGATCGACGGCAAGCGGACGGTCAACTTCTCGGCGTTCAACTATCTGGCACTGTCCCACCACCGTCGAGTCCGCGAAGCGGCCAAAGCCGCCGTCGACCGCTACGGAACCTCGGCGTCGGCCACCCCGCTGCTGTGCGGCCAAACGCCGCTGCACAAGGAACTCGCGGCGGAAATCGCCGGGTTCCTCGGCACCGAGGACGCGATGGTCTTCGCGGGCGGCCACTCGGCCAACGTGGCCACCGTCGGGCATCTGTTCGGCCCGCCGGACCTCGTCCTGCACGACCGCTGGATCCACGACAGCATCGTGCGCGGCTGCGTCTTGTCAGGAGCACAGCGCCAGCCGTTCCCGCACAACGACTGGGCTTCCCTCGACGAGCGGCTCCGCGCGGCGCGCGACCGGCACCGCCGGACCTTGATCGTGCTCGAAGGCGCCTACAGCCAGGACGGCGACATCCCCGACCTGCCGCGGTTCGTCGAGGTCGCCAAGCGGCACGGCGCGATGCTCATGGTCGACGAAGCGCACTCGATCGGCGTTCTCGGCGCCACGGGCGCGGGCATCGGCGAGCACTTCGGCGTCGACCGCGCCGACGTCGACCTCTGGATGGGAACGCTGAGCAAAGCTCTCGGCAGCCTCGGCGGGTACCTCGCGGGCCGCGCGCCGGTGATCGAATACCTCGAATACACCGCGCCGCTCTACATTTTCAGCACCGGGATCTCGCCCGCCAACGCCGGTGCGGCGCTGGAGGCGATCCGGGTCGTCAAAGAAGAACCCGAGCGGGTCGCCAGGGTGCGGGAACTCGCGGACCTGTTCAGGACCGCGGCGAGGGCGCGGGGGCTGGACATCGGGGTGTCCCGCGCATCGGCGGTGATCCCGGTCGTCATCGGCGAATGGGAGCCTGCGATCGCGGTCTCGAACGCGCTGCTCGCCATGGGCGTGAACGCCATGCCCATCGGCTATCCGGCGGTCGAGCGCGACCAGTGCCGGCTGCGGTTCTTCGTCAACGCCGACCATGCCGAGGACGACATCGAATACTCGCTCGACCGGCTGGTCGAGGCCATGCGCGCGGCGGGAGTCCGGCCGTGACCGGGGAGACCGTGCTGGTGGCCGGCGCGAGCGGCTTCATCGGCGGCCGCCTGGTCCGCCGGCTGGCCGAGCGAGGACATCGCGTTCGCGCCCTGGTCCGGGAGCGCAGCGATCGCCGGGGCCTGGCGGGCTTGCCCGTCGAGTTCCACGTCGGCGCACTGTCCGATCCGGACGCGCTGAACGAGGCGGCGGACGGCGCCGGATGCGTTTACAACTGCGCCGGGAAGTCCGCGGACTGGGGTGCGTGGAGCGAGTTCCGCGAAGTCAACGTCGAAGGCGCGGCGAATCTCGTCCGGGCCGCCGCCCGTGCCGGCACGGTGCGCCGTTTCGTGCACGTCAGCACCACCGATGTCTACGGCTATCCGACGCGGCCCTGCTCCGAGAACGTCCCGCCGCGAGACGTGGGGCTGCCCTACAACCGCAGCAAGCTGCTCGGCGAACGAGAAGTCCGCCGGGCGGCCGCTGAAGGCGGCGTGCCGCTGACGATCGTGCGACCGGTCTCGGTGTACGGACCGGGCAGCAAGGACTTCGTCGTCGAGGTCGCCAATCTGCTGCTGCGAGGGCAAATGATGTATGTCCGCGGCGGCAGAGCACCGGCCGGCCTGGTGTACGTGGACAACGTGGCCGACGCCATGATCGCCGCCGCGGCAGCCGAATCCGCGGTCGGCGGGGTGTACAACCTGCGGGACAACGAGGAGACCACCTGGCGCGAGTACCTCCGGGCGCTCGCCCGCGGACTGGGCGTCGGCGAGCCCAAGCTGAACCTGCCGGCACCGATCGCGACCGGGCTCGCGCTGGCCTTCGAAGCTGTCTACGGCGCGCTGCGCTTGCGCGGACGCCCGATGCTGACCCGGCACGCGGTGCATCTGTTCGAACGGAACCAGTTGTTCCCCATCGACCGGGCGAGACACGACTTCGCCTTCGACGGCGACGTGGGATTCGAGGACGGCATGCGGCGCACGATCGACTGGCTAGGGTCGGAGGAGGGGCGGCGACACGTCAAGCGATAGCGAGCACCCCGGGTCGCCGGTGCCGGACACCCCGTGGCTGCCAGGATTCAGCGGCGAGACGGGCGCTGTCCCGCGGCTCGTCTGCCTGCACCACGCCGGCGGGACCGCGGCGACCTATCAGGGCTGGCAGCGGCATCTCGCCGGGGTCGCCCAGGTCGTTCCGGTCCTGCTGCCGGGACGCGACCGCCACGTCCGGGCTCGCCCGCACGCCGGCCTCGAGCCGTTGGCCGACGAGCTGGCCGAAACGCTGATCGCGCACGGATTGGCTGATCGGTATGCGTTCTTCGGCCACAGCATGGGCGCGCTGCTGGCCTACGAACTCAGCTGCCGGTTGCGCGACCGCGGCCACGGCGAGCCGCTGCACCTGTTCGTTTCCGGAAGCCGGGCACCGCATCTCTACGGTCCCGCGCAGGTGTCCGATGCGGAGGTGCTGTCCGCGGCCGGGCAGCACGCGGTTCCCGAGAGCGCGGTGCTGCGGGCCGATCTCGCCCTCTGCGACAGCTATGCGTGGACGCCGCGCAGACCCCTGCGCTGCCCGGTCACCGCGTTCCGCGGCAGCGACGATCCGCTGGCCAATGCCGTAGAGGTCGAGGCATGGCGCTCTTACACGCAGGGGTCGCTAGTGGTCCGTCAGGTCGCCGGCGGGCATTTCTTTCTCGCAGGCGCGGGCCGGTCGCGAGTGCTGAACGCCCTCCGCGCGGAGCTCGCGGTCTTCCGGTCTGCCGCGGACAAGGGAGAACCGTTGTGTCCCTAGCCATCGCGTCTCGCGACCTCGATGCGTTGGAGCGCCAGGTGCAGGCCGCCTTGCGGTCCGGCGACTACGGCGTCTTCGACGTTCTCGGCCACGGCGAGGACACGCTGGTCCTCAAAGTCCGCACCGGCGAGGGAACGTTCGCCTGCAAGCGGCTTCCGCCGTTCCCGGACTGCGATCGGTTTCAGCGGTACGAAGAAACGCTCGCCCGCTATGTCGGGCAGTTGAGCGCTCACGGCATCACGGTGGCGCCTACCGAGTTGCGCTACCTGTCGCGGGGACGAAGCGGCGGCGTCGCCTACTGCGTCCAGGAAGCGCTGCCGCCGGCACGGCTGTGCTCGAAGCTGCTGCACACCCGGGATCTCGGCTGGGCGAAGTCCTTCTTCGCGCGATACCTGACCGCGATCGGACGGGCGGCCCGACCCGACCTGGGGCTCGACGCCCAGGCCAGCAACTGGTTCGACCTCGACGGGGAACTCGTGTTCGTCGACGTCACCACCCCGTTCCTGCGGGACGGCCGCGGCCGGGAGCAGGCCGACGTGGGGTTGCTGCTCACGTCCCTGCCGTGGATCCTGCGCGGCGCGGTCAAGGCAGTCATGCTCAAGGCAGCCACGGACAAGTACTACTCGACGCGCGGCATCGTCCTCGATTTCCTCGGCAACCTGTACAAGGACCGGCTCGATTCCCTGGTGCCGGTCTTCCTGGAACAGGCCAACGAGCGCCTCGAGGTTCCGCTGAGCAGCGGGGAAGTGGCTCGCTATTACGCAGGCGACGCGCGGATGTGGGCAATCGTCCAGCGGCTGCGCAAAGCCGACCGGTTCTGGCAGCGCACCGTCCGCCGCCGCACTTATCCGTTTCTGCTGCCGCCCACGATCCGGCGCTGAACCCGCTGCCAGGCCCTTCCCGGCCGGGGCCTTCCTTCCCGGACTCAGGCGTCGCCCTTGATCTTCTTCATCGTCAGGTGCGACGTGACGCGCAAAACCCCCGGCAGTCCGGAGAGCTTCCGCGTCTGGAATTCCTCGTACGCGGCGTGGTCGGCGACCGCGACGCGGATGAAGTAGTCGGGGCGGCCGAAGAGGCGGCGGAACTCGATGACCTCCTCGTAGGAGGCGACGGTGTCCTCGAGCGCCTCGATCGTCGCCCGGTCGGTCGCGTAGACCTCCAGGTCGATGAGCGTTTCCAGCCCCCGGCCGACGGTTTCCGGGTCGATCACCGCGCGGTACCCGGCGATCACTCCGGCGTCCTCGAGGCGCTTCACCCGGCGCAGGCACGGGGGAGGGGTGAGCCCGACCCGTTTGGCGAGTTCGACGTTGGTCAGCCTCCCGTCCTGACGGAGGTGAAACAAAATATCCCGATCCAGCGCATCCAGCCGCACTACATTGCTCACTGGCCCATTCTAGCGCCATGATCGGACACCAAATTAGCCACGAGCTGACGTAGTGTTCCAAGCGTGGAAACCGTGTCCGACCTGGCTGTTCGTGATCGCCCGCCCGCATTGGCCGCGCTGAAGGACTGCGGGTCCGTCGGGATCGGCCTGGTCCCGCTCGGACTCGCGTTCGGCGCGTTCCTCACGCATTCGGGCCTCGCCTGGTGGTGGGCGACGGTCTTCACCACGTTCATCTACGCGGGCTCGTTCGAGTTCCTGCTCATCGGCCTGGCCGCGGCGGCGGCCCCGCTGGCGTCGATCGGGCTCTCGGCGTTCCTGGTCAATGTCCGGCACGTCTTCTACGCGCTGTCCTTCCCGCTGCACCGCGTACGCGGTCGCGGAGCGCGCGCGTACAGCACGTTCGCCCTCACCGACGAGGCCTACGCACTGTCCACAACGGACGCCGCCCGCGAGTGGAACGGCGCGCGAATCCTGTGGCTGCAACTGTTCCTGCACCTGTTCTGGGTCGGCGGAGCAACGGTGGGCGGCCTGCTCGGCTCGCTCATCCCCAGCGGCGTCGTCGGCCTGGACTTCGCCATGACTGCCTTGTTCGTCGTACTCGCGCTGGACGCCGTCCGCGACCGCAAGGGAGACCTGCCTACGCCCGTCCTCGCCGCCTTGAGCGCGGTCGTGGCCCGCGTGGTCTTCCCCGGCCAGATGCTGCTGGCGGCGTTCGTGCTGTTCGTCGGCGGCTTGGTCGTCCGCGGCCTCGTCGCCGAACGGAGCGTGAGCAATGCCTGACCCCGTCTACCTGCTGGCCGCGGTCGCGGTGTCCGCCGCGGTCACGTGGGGCTTGCGGGCGCTCCCGTTCGCAGTCCTGGCCCCGCTGCGCGCCAGCCGGACCGTGCAGTACCTGAGCACCCGCATGCCTGCGGGGGTCATGGTGATCCTGCTGGTCTACTGCTTGCGCGACGTGTCGTGGACGTCTTCGAGCGCCTTCGCCCCGACGATCGCGCTGGCGGTGACGATCGGCCTGCATCTGTGGCGCCGCAACGCGGTGCTGAGCATCGTCGGCGGTACTGCGGTGCATGTTCTGCTGGCGAGCCTGCTGTTCCCGGGATGACTCGAAGGACGATCAAGGTTCGTCGACGGATCGCATGCAGTGCTCGGCAAAGGAACACATCATGCCGATCTGAGGACGCAGCGATCCGGGATCGGTGACCGGCGTCGCTGCCGCTGCGGTCCAGCGCTGCCATGCCCCGCTCGGCCCGAGGAAGGGGCTCGCGTGGCCGGCGCCGAGACGCGCGTCCAGGCAAAGGAACGCCGCCATCGCCCAGTGCTGGTCGTACATCAGGTCCGGGCGAGCCAGATACCGGTCGAGGCAGTCGACCGGCAACTGCGCGTCCTGCTGGGTGCCGGACCGCGTCAAGGCGAAGCAGAATCCCTTGCCCGCGCGACACAGTTTGCTCGCCAGCAGCAGTTCGCCGATGCGCTCGCGGCGGTCGAGCCCGGCCAGCCAGGCCGCAGTCAGCTGTGCCCGCCATTCGTAGCCGAACGGCTCCCGAAGATCGTCGGCGGTGATCTGCCGCGCGTCGGCGGCGAGTGCGCGGGCGAAGGCGCTGCGTTCGGCTGGGGCCGGGAGTGACGTAACGGTCGACGATGACGCCGAGTGCGTGTTCCCGCCGATGGTTGCGCACGGGCCCACTCTGCCGGAAGCAGGGCAGACTGAAAGGCCTGTCCTAAACCCCCGCCGCATGCTGGTGAATCTGCGTCACCGCGAGCGCCCCTTCGCCGACCGCCGACGCGATGCGCTTCACCGAGTCGGCGCGCACGTCCCCGGCCGCGAACACCCCCGGCGCGCTCGTTTCGAGCAGCATCGGCTCGCGGGGCAGGTCCCAGGTCTCGTCGAGCAGGCCCGCCAGTGCGGAGCCGGTGAGCAGGTACCCGCCGGTGTCGCGCCGCACCGTGTCCGCGAGCCAGCCGGTGCGGGGGCGGGCGCCGATGAAGCTGAACATGGACTCCGCGGCGATCTCGTCGACCGTGCCGGTCCGGTTGTCGCACAACGTGATTCGTTCCAGATGCGCGGCTCCGGACACGGATTCGACCTCGGTGGTCGCGCGGACCTCGATGTTCGGCGTCCCGTCGATCTCGTCCACCAGGTAGCGGGACATGCGGGTCGCCAGCGACGGTGCGCGGACGAGCATCGTGACCTGTTCGGCGTGCTTGGCGAAGTGCAGCGCCGCCTGTCCGGCCGAGTTCGCGCCGCCGACGATCACCACGTGCTGGCCCGCGCACAACGCGGCTTCGGAGTTCGTTGAGCCGTAATAGATCCCGGCTCCTTCGAACCGGTCGCAGCCGTCCGCCGCGAGCCGGTGGTAGGACAGGCCGGTGGCCAGCAGCACGCTGCCCGCGCCGATCTCCCTGCCGTCGGACAGGCCGATCAGGTGCGCGCGGCCCGCGCGGCGCAACGACACCGCGCCGACCGGGGCGAGCAGTTCCGCGCCGAACCGGCGGGCCTGCGCCACCGCGCGCCGGGTCAGTTCGGCTCCGCTCACCCCCGCCGGGAAACCGAGGTAGTTCTCGATCCGGCTGGATGTGCCCGCCTGGCCGCCGGGCACGTGCGCGTCCAGCAGCAGCGTCGCGAGGCCTTCCGAGGCGCCGTACACCGCGGCGGCCAGTCCGGTCGGCCCGCCGCCCGCGATCACCAGGTCGTAGTGCGGCCGGGACAGCTCGCCGCGCAGGCCGAGCGCGGCCATCAGTTCGGTGCGCGTCGGCCGCACCAGCCGCCTGCCGTCGGGCAGTTCGACCGCGGGAACCTCGTCCGACCCCGTTTCGTCGACGTCGACGAAACGGAACGGCTGCAACAGCCGGGTGAGGAAATCGCGCAGCTGGTGCGTGGCGGGGGAGAACCGGTGCCCCACGACGCGGATGCCCTCGTACGGCGGCTCGTAGGTCGACTGCCATTCGGCGAGCAGGTCGTCCAGCACGGGGTACAGCCGTTCCGCGGGCGGCTCCCACGGCTTGACCAGATAGTGGTGCAGTTTGACCTCGTTGATCGCGTCGATCGCGACGGCGGTGTCGGCGTAGCCGGTGAGCAGCACCCGCCGCGCCGAAGGGAAGCGGTTCAGCGACTCGGCGAAGAACTCCATGCCCGTCATCTCCGGCATCCGCTGGTCGACCAGCAGCAGCGCGGGCTCTTCCCCTCGGTCGGCGAGCCGGTCGAGGATGCGCAGGCCGTCGGCGGGCGAGGTCGTGGACAGCACCCGGTAGCGGTCGGCGTAGACGCTGAGCAGGTCCCGGCGGACAGCGCGCAGCACGTGCGCGTCGTCGTCGACGGCGAGCAGGGCCGGTCGGTGGCGGGGCGGCGCGGATGCGGTCATGGCGACCAGTGTCGGGCGGCACACGGGCTTTCCGGGACCACCTAACGAAGTAGCCGGAACCCGGCGCGGACTTCGTGGAGTAGCGAAGCCGGTTCTTGTTGCGCCGCACGGGAAGCGGGTTCACTCGACGGCGTGACAAAGATACTCGCGATCCTCTCGGAATACGGATACTGGGGCGAGGAACTCCTCGGACCGCTCGTGGCCTTCGACGAACACGGCTACCAGACCGTCTTCGCCACGCCGACCGGCAAACGGGCCCACGCACTGCCGCCGAGCCTCGACCCCGGCTACATCGACCCGCCGCTCGGCCGCTCCGTCACCACGCCGGAAGTCGCCGTAGCGGCCAGGGAACTCGACGAATCGTCCCGTTTGGACAATCCGCTCAGCCTGGAGCAGTGGATTCCCGACCGGCCCTACCAAAGCGAACCCGAACCGCTGCGCAAGACCGAGGACTACTACCGCGAACTCGCGAAGCTGGACACCGACATCGAGCAGTACGACGCGCTCGTGATCGTCGGCGGCAGCGGGCCGATCGTGGACCTGGCCAACAACGGCCGTCTGCACGAGCTGATCCTCGCCTTCGTCCGGGCGGACAAGCCGATCCTCGCCCTCTGCTACGGCGTCGCCGCCCTCGCGTTCGCCCGCGACTGGGAGGACCGCGTCAGCATCCTCCGGGGCAAGCACGTCACCGGGCACTGCAAGGAGTACGACTACAAGGACGGCACGGGTTTCCTCGGCGTCGACTTCAACATGGGCCCGCCGCCGTACCCGCTGGAGTACATCCTGCGCGACGCGACCGGCCCGGACGGCCGCTACCACGGCAACGTCGGCAAGGAGACGTCGGTGATCGTCGACTTCCCGTACGTCACCGCACGGTCCACTCCGGACTCTTTCCTCGGCGGCGGCAAGCTGGTCGAGGTGCTCGAGTCCGGCCTGCGCCGGTACGGCTGGTAGGCCGTCATGCACGAGCGTCCCGGCAAGATCGCGATCTTCGAACAGTTCGCGGCCGACGGCATGACCACGATGTTCGGCAACCCCGGCACGGTCGAACAGGGGCTGCTGGACATCGTGGACCAGCTGCCCGCGTTCTCCTACGTGCTGGCGCTGCAGGAGACCGTCGCGGTGGGCATCGCCGACGGGTACTGCCGGGCCGCGGCCGCCCCGGCGCTGGTGCAGCTGCACGCCGGGGTCGGCCTCGGCAACGGGATCGGCATGCTGTACCAGGCTAAGCGCGGCCATTCGCCGCTCGTGGTGATCGCGGGCAGTGCGGGCGTGCGCTACGACGCCATGGACTCGCAGATGGCCGCCGACCTCGTCGCCATGGCGCGGCCGGTGACCAAGTACGCGACGCGGGTCACCGATCCGTCCTCGCTGCTGCGGGTGCTGCGCCGCGCGGTGAAGATCGCCATGACCCCGCCGCGCGGCCCGGTCTTCGTCGAGCTGCCGATGGACGTCCTCGACGCGCCGACCGCCGAACCCGCGATGCCGGCGAGCGTGCCGAGCCGCGCGGCGTTCCCCCTCCCCGGCGAGCTGGACCGGGCGGCGGAACTGCTGCTCGGGGCGGAACGCCCGGTGATCCTCGCCGGCGACGGCGTCGCCGTGTCGGAGGCGCAGGCCGAACTCGCCGAGGTGGCGGAGCGGCTGGGCGCACCGGTGTGGGGCGTGGACACGTCCGAGGTGAACATGGACACCACGAACCCTTGGTACCGCGGGGAAACCGGGCACATGTTCGGCGAGGCGAGCGCCGCGTCGGTCAAGGACGCGGACGCGGTGCTGATCGTCGGCACCTACGTGTTCCCGGACGTGTTCCCCTTGCTGGACAACCCGTTCGGCGACGCCAAGGTGGTGCACGTCGACCTGGACGACTTCGAGATCGCCAAGAACCACCCGGTCGATCTCGGCCTGGTCGCCGACCCGAAGGCGACGCTCGCGGGACTCGCCGCCAGATTGCCCGGCAGGCGCGCCGACCGGGCGGAGTGGCAGCGACCGGGCCTCGGGGAGGACGCTCCATTGATCGAACGGTTCTCGGCGGCGCTCGCCGACCAGGCGGGCGAGGACCTCGTGGTGTTCGACGAGGCGCTGACGGCGTCCCCCGGCCTTCGGCGCCACCTGCCGCCCCGCGTGCCCGGAAGCTATTTCGCCACCAGAGGCGGTTCCCTGGGCGTCGGCATCCCCGGCGCCATCGGGATCAAGCTCGCGCGGCCCGACGCGCCGGTGGTCGGTTTCACCGGCGACGGCGGCAGCATGTACACGATCCAGGCGCTGTGGACGGCCGCGCGACACGACGTCGCGGCGAAGTTCGTCATCTGCGACAACGGCAGATACGGCTTGCTGGACAACAACATCGAGCAGTACTGGCGGGAGCGGGACATCCAGGCGCACGCCTACCCGGGTTCCTTCGACCTCGCCACGCCGCCGCTCGGCTTCGCGGAACTCGCGCGGAGCATGGGAGTTCCGGGCGTCAAGGTCGAGAAGGCAGCCGACGTCGAGCGGGCGGTCGCCGGCCTGCTCGGCCACGAGGGACCGTTCCTCGTCCACCTGATCACGTCCTGAAAGGACAGTCGTGAACACCATCCTCCGCCAAGGCGGCCGGCTGGCCGGGCGCAGCGTCGCCGTGTTGATGGAGACGGACTACGTCGAACCGGAGCTGTGGTACTACCTCCGCCGCTTCGCCGAGGAAGGCGTGGCACTGCGGCTGATCACCCGGCTGTGGGGCCAGCGGTCGATCACGTTCACCGGGCACGAGCACCAGCTGCCGATCACGGTCGACGGCGATCTCGAGACGCTCGACGCGTCCGCGCTGGACGCGCTGATCATCCCGTCCGGCATGGTGTCCGACCGGCTGCGCTACTCCGAACGCGTCGGCGAGCTCGCCCCGGCGGTGCGGTTCGCGCGTGCCGCGTTCGCCGATCCCGCCGTCCTCAAAGGAGTCATCTGCCACGGCATGTGGCTGCTGTCGCCGATTCCCGACGTGGTCCGCGGCCGCAGGGTCACCTGCCACAACAACCTGATCGGCGACGTGCGCAACATGGGCGCGGTCTTCGCCGACCAGGACGTGGTGGTCGACGGCGACCTGGTCACCGCGCGCAGCGCCGACCACTGCCACCTGTTCGCCCGCACGCTCATCGACCTCATCGCCGCGCGGGCCGACCGCACCAGGAGGTCCGTCTTGGAGAGGATGGCGAGGGCGACATGACCGCGCACTCGGATCTCACCGCGCACCTGATCGCTCGCGACCGCCGCCGCCCGGAGCCCGCCGCCGGCGTGGACTACTCGTTCTCCGACCTGGTCGCGGGCTACGTCACCGAATCCGACGGGATGTCGTTCGAGCTGAAGACCTCCGGCGGGCGGCGGCAGCGGATCGCCTTCGGGCACACCATGTCCGCGGAGTTCCTGCGCAACCTGGGCGAGCCCTACGCCGACGCGACCGGGCAGGTGGCCGAGCTGCTGGCGCCGGGAAGATTCCTCTACGCGTACGGGATCCGCTATCCCTCGGGCCGGTTCGAGGCGAAGCGGCTGATCTTCCTCGGCCGCCGGGCAGGCGACTACTGCTTCGAGGACCCGCACTGGTGGTCCCGGCAGCTGGGCGAGATCGCGCGGTTCTACCGGCGGGCGCAGTTCGGCGGCGCGCGGCCGGTCGACTTCGCCGACTACCGCACCGTGCTGCGGCTCGGCGGCGACAAGAGCGACCACCACGTCCAGGAGACGGACACGATCTCCCGGCTGGTGTACGGGATGGCGTCGGCGTACCTGCTCACCGGCGACGAGGACTTCCTCGGCGTGGCCGACCGTGGCACCGAGTACCTGCGCGAGCACATGCGGTTCGTCGACCGCGACGAGGACGTCGTGTACTGGTACCACGGCATCGACGTGCGCGGCGGCAGCGAGCGCAAGCTGTTCACCTCCGAGTTCGGCGACGACTACGAGGCGATCCCGGCCTACGAGCAGATCTACGCGCTGGTCGGCCAGACCCAGCTGTTCCGGGTCACCGGCGACCGGCGGATCCGCGACGACATCGACGCGACGCTGCGGCTGTTCCGCCGCTTCTTCCGCGACCCCGACCTCGGCGGGTACTACTCGCACATCGACCCGGTGCTGCTGTCGCCGCACCAGGAATCGCTGCGGCACAACCGGTCGCGCAAGAACTGGAACTCGATCGGCGACCACGCGCCCGCCTACCTGATCAACCTCTGGCTGGCCACCGGGGAGAAACGGCACGCCGACATGCTGGCCGAGACCTTCGACCTGATCGCCGAGCACTTCCCGCGCGAGGACAGCCCGTTCGTGCAGGAACGGTTCCACGGCGACTGGACGCCGGACCGGACCTGGGGCTGGCAGCAGGACCGGGCGGTGGTCGGGCACAACCTCAAGATCGCCTGGAATCTCCTGCGGATGAACGCGATCCGGCCGGACCCGAAGTACGTCGAGCTCGCCGAACGGCTGGGCCGGACGATGCCGGACGTGGGGAGCGACCGGCGGCGCGGCGGCTGGTACGACATGGTGGAACGGCAGCTCGCCGACGGCGAGGACGCCCACCGGCTCGTCTGGCACGACCGCAAGGCCTGGTGGCAGCAGGAGCAGGCGATCCTCGCCTACCTGATCCTGGCCGGGACGACCGGCGACGCCGGGTTCCGCGAGCAGGCGCGGGAGGCCGCGGCGTTCTACAACAGCTTCTTCCTCGACCACGACGAGGGCGGCGTGTACTTCAACGTGCTCGCCGCGGGCACGCCGTACCTGCTCGGCACCGAGCGGCTCAAGGGCAGCCACTCGATGAGCATGTACCACAGCAGCGAGCTGTGCTTCCTGGCCACGGTGTACCAGCGCCTCCTGCTGTCCGGCGAGCCGATGACCCTGTGGTTCCGCCCGCGACCGGACGCGGACCGGCTGCTGCGGACCGCGCCGGACGCGCTGCCGAAGGGCCGGGTGCGGCTGTCGTGGGTCGAGGTCGACGGCCGCCCGTACTCCGCGTTCGACGCGGAGGAGATGACCGTGCGCCTGCCGGAGACCGGGCACGACCTGACCGTGCGGGCACATTTGTCCACTGTGGACTGACTGGGGAGCGGGACGATGGAGCTGGAGAAGTACATGCGGGGCCGGGTGACCGTGCTCGCGCTCGAGGGGGAACTGGACAGCGCGACGGCGGACGAGGCGCGGACGCGGATCAGCGAGCTGGTCCCGTCCGACGGCGCGGCGCTGCTCGACCTCGGCGGCATGACGTACACGTCGAGCGCGGGCCTGCGGGTCCTGCTGCTGGTCTACCGGCAGGTGCAGGAGTCCGGCGTGCCGCTGGCGCTCGCCCGGCTCACCCCGGACGTCGCCGAGGTCATGACCGGCACCGGGTTCATCGACTTCTTCACCGTCGTGGACACCGTCGACGCCGGGGTGGAGGCGCTGACCCGATGAGCCTCCAGCCGATGCGGACCGCGCCGCGCGCCGCTCCGTGCCCGGCGGGCCGGCTCGCCGGGTTCGACGTGCGGGAGGGCAGGCCGCTCCCGTTCGGGGCCACGCGCGTCCCCGGCGGCGTCAACTTCTCCGTCTACTCCACGGGCGCTGCCTCGGTGGCGCTCGTGCTGTTCTGGCGCGGCGCGGAGGAGCCGTTCGCGGAACTCGAATTCCCCGAGTGCTACCGCACCGGCTCGGTCTACGCCATGACGGTGTTCGGGCTGTGCGCCGAAGAGATCGAGTACGGCTACCGGATCGACGGCCCGTGGGATCCGGAGCGGGGCGACCGGTACGACGCCGCGTGCCTCCTGTCCGACCCGTACGCGACCGCGGTCGGCGGCCGCGAGACCTGGGGCGAACCGGGCGACCGGCGGTACCGCTACCGGTCGAGGATCGCCCCGGACGGCTTCGACTGGGCCGGCGACCGGCCGCTCGGCCTGCCCATGCAGGACCTGGTGATCTACGAGACGCACGTGCGCGGCTTCACCCGCCACCCGTCGTCGGGCGTGCGCTGGCCGGGCACGTTCGCCGGGCTCGCCGAGCGGATCCCGTACCTCGTCGAACTCGGCGTCAACTGCGTCGAGCTGATGCCGGTCCTCGAATTCGACGAGAACGAGAACCATCCGGCCGGGCTGCACGACTACTGGGGCTACAACACCGTCGGGTTCTTCGCGCCCAAGGCCTCCTACGCGGCGACCGGCGTGCTCGGCCGCCAGAGCGACGAGCTGAAGAGCCTCGTGAAGCAACTGCACGCGGCGGGCATCGAGGTCGTGCTGGACGTGGTGTTCAACCACACCGCGGAAGGCGACGAGCGCGGTCCGACGTTTTCCTTCCGGGGCCTGGACAACCGGGTCTACTACATGCTGACCCCGGACGGGCGCTACTACAACTTCAGCGGCACCGGCAACACGGTGAACTGCAACCACCCGGTGGTGCTCGGCTTCGTGCTGGACTGCCTGCGGTACTGGGTGTCGGAGTACCACGTGGACGGTTTCCGGTTCGACCTCGCCGCGGTGCTCGGCCGCGCTTCCGACGGGTCGCCGCTCGCCAATCCGCCGCTGCTGGAGACGCTCGCGAGCGACCCGGTCCTGGCGCACACCAAGCTGATCGCCGAGGCGTGGGACGCGGGCGGGCTCTACCAGGTGGGCAGTTTCCCGGACTACTGCCGGTGGTCGGAGTGGAACGGCCGCTACCGCGACGCGGTCCGCCGGTTCCTCAAGGGCGAGCCGGGCACGGTCAGCGAGATGGCCGACCGGCTGATCGGCTCGCCGGACCTGTACCTGCGACGCGGCCCAGTGGCCTCGGTCAACTTCGTCACTTCGCACGACGGGTTCACCCTGCACGATCTGTTCGCCTACAACGACAAGCACAACGACGCCAACGGCGAGCACGGCGGCGACGGGGACGACGCCAACCACTCGTGGAACTGCGGGCACGAAGGCCCGGCGGGCGACCAGGAAGTGCTGGCGCTGCGGCGCAGGCAAGCGTGCAACGCGCTTCTGCTGCTGCTGACGAGCCACGGGGTGCCGATGCTGCTGGCGGGCGACGAGATCGGCCGCACGCAACAGGGAAACAACAACGCCTACTGCCACGACAGCGAAATCTCGTGGTTCGACTGGCGCGGTCTCGCGGAGAACGCCGATCTGCTGCTATTCGTCAAGCGGGCCATCGCGTTCCGGCGCGCGCATCCGGTGCTGCGCAGGCGCTGGCACATCACCGGCCACGCGAACGGCGCGCTGTTCCCGGACGTGAGCTGGCACGGCGTGCGCGCGTGGACACCGGACTGGTCCTCGCACAACCGGCTGCTGGCGGTCATGTTCCACGCCGAGGAGGAAGGCGCCGCGGACTGTGTCTACCTGGCGGCCAACGCGCACTGGGAGCGGCACGAGCTGGAACTGCCGCAGCTGCCGGATCACCTGGCGTGGCACCGGTTCGCGGACACCCACGCCGAACCTCCTGCCGAGCAGCCCGGTGCCGAGCCGGAGCTCGCCGACCAGGAACGGGTCCGCATCGGACCGAGAACGGTGCTCGTGCTCGTGGCGCGGGAACGTCGAGGGAGATGAACCATGGGGTTTCACGGAAGAATGCACGCGGAGAACGGCGTCGCGACCATCCGGCTCGCCGGCGAGGTGGACTCGCGCTCGGCGCACCGGCTCAACGAGCTGATCGTCGCCGCGGTCAAGCGGATGCCGCAGCGGCTGGTGCTGCTCGCCGAGGAGCTGACCTACCTGTCCTCGGCGGGGCTGCGCTCGCTGGTGTTCGCGCACCAGAAAATGGGGCGGGGCGTGGAGATCGTGCTCGTCGGCGTGCAGCCGGACGTGGCCGAGACCATCCGGCTGACCGGATTCGACCGCAGCATCGTGATGCACGAGGCGGGCGGGCAGCCGTGATCGCGGTCAAGGCGAGGGACATCGAGGAACTGGGCGTCCTGATCCCGGCGATCGTCGACCGGCTCGCGGGCGCGACCGGGATGACGCACAGCCAGGCCTACCGGATGCGCCTCGCGGCCGAGGAGATCACCACCAACATCGTGACGCACGGGTACGGCGGCCGCGGCGGGACGATCGACATCGAACCGGGCTACGACGACGCGTGGGTGTGGGTGCGGATCGAGGACGACGCGCCCGAGTTCGACCCGTCCGCCTACGACGTGGCGTCCCGGCTGGCCATGGATCCGGGATGGGCCCCGCTCGGCGGTTTCGGGCTGTTCCTCGCACTGTCCAGTGTGGACAGCCTGGAGCACGTCCGGGCCGGGGGCCGCAACCGCAACCTGCTCAAGATCCGGCGCGGGGGAGGGACCGATGAGGAAATCGTGCGTACTGGTCGTCGCTGACCCGGCCGCCAGGATGCCGCGGCTCGAACCCGCGCTGGCCGACGGCGGGTTCGAGGTGCGCACGGCGACCGAGGACGAGGTGCTCGCCGGCGACGAGCGCCTCGCCCCGCCGGACGGGCTGCTGGTGTCGGCGTCGCTGGGCCTGCAGCGGGTGGCGCTGCTGGCCAGGCGGTTCGCGCACCTGCCGAACCCGCCGACGACCATCGTGTTCCCGCAGGACGACTTCGACGCGCTGGAGGCGTGCGTGCGGGGCGGCTTCGACTACGTCCTGCCGCCGTTCCTGCCGAGCCTGCTGCGCAGCAGGATGAGCTCCTGCTGGGAACGCGGCCAGCTCGCCGGCGCGGTCGAGGACATGGCCGCCGAGGCCAGCCTGCGCGCCTACGAGCGGGACCTCGCCATCGCGCACGAGATCCAGTCCGGTTTCCTGCCGGAGAAGCTGCCCGCGCCGCACGGCTGGGACGTCGCGTCCCGCTTCCGGCCCGCCCGGCAGGTGGCGGGCGACTTCTACGACGGGTTCGAACTGGTCGGCGGGCGCCGGGTGGGGTTCGTGGTGGCCGACGTGTGCGACAAGGGCGTCGGCGCCGCGCTGTTCATGGCGCTGATCCGCACCCTGCTGCGGCACACCGCCGAGCACACCGGCACCGCCGGACGCCCTGGCGACGCGCCCGGGCCCGCTCCCGCGGCCGAGGCGGGCGAGCCGCTGCCGCCCATGCTGTCGGTGGGCGCGGGCCCGCTGGTGCAGGCGGTGGTGGCGACCAACCGGTACCTGACCCGCAACCACCTGCGCCAGGGTTACTTCGCCACGCTCATCTTCGGCGTGCTCGATCCCGCGTCGGGCGGCCTGCTCTACATCAACGGCGGGCACAACCCGGCGGTCCTGCTGCGCGCCGACGGCAGCCACACGCTGCTCACCCCGACCGGCCCGGCCGTCGGCATGATGCTGCACAGTTCCTACGGCCTCGGCTGCGCCCGCCTGGAACGGGGCGACACGCTGCTGTTGTACACCGATGGCGTAGTGGAGGCGCGCGCGGCGGGCGGATCGCTTTTCGGCATGGACCGGCTGATCACTGCGATAAGCGAACCGGCGACGTCCGCGGAGGCGGTTCTTTCGGAGGTGGACAAGGCTTTGCGTGCTCATGTCGGAGCAGCCGAACAATCGGACGACATCACGATGCTGGCACTGCATCGGGGTGCGCTGTGACTCGGGTGCCGGAATCCGCAGCCGCCCGTAGTATGGCGGGTGACCTTCCGCGTCATCCGGTTTTCGAAATCCTGGGGCTCAGTTGTCGACGGACGCCAGCAGACGGGAGCTTGCCAGGTTCCTGCGCAGCAGACGAGAGCGCATCGCTCCGTCCGAAGTCGGCCTGCCGCCGGGAACGCGAAGGCGGATACCGGGATTGCGGCGGGAAGAGGTCGCCGTGCTGGCCGGGGTCAGCCCCACCTGGTACACCTACCTCGAGCAGGGCCGGGGCATCCAGCCGTCCCGCGAGGTGCTCGACAGCCTGGCCAGGGTGCTGCGGCTGTCCGAAGACGAACGCCGCTACATCCACCGCCTTTCGCTCGGCGCCGTCGTCCACGCGGCCGCGCTGGACGCCGAAGTGCCCGCCGAAGTCCTGGTCGGGCAAATTGTCGCGATGTTCGAGGAAAGCCCGTATCCGGTGTACGCGGGCGACAATTACGGCGACCTCCTGGCGTGGAACCCGGCGGCGTGCGAGTGGTACGAGGACTGGGGCGCGCTCCCGAAGGAGGAACGGAACATCCTGAGGTGGATGCTGGTGTCGCCGGTCGCCCGGACCCGCTTGACGGACTGGGAGTCCGACACCCGGGACGCGGTCGCCCGGTGGCGGAGCGAGATGTCCCAGCATCCGAACGACCCGCGCCAGCAGGCCCAGGTCGCCGAGTTCGCCCGGCTCAGCCCGGAGTTCCGGGCCTGGTGGGGACAGCACCGGGTGGTGGAGCACCGGTCGCGGATCCGGCGGCTCCGGCACGACCGAATGGGGGCGCGGGCGTTGCGGATAACGGTCGTGCACACGCCGGAGATTGTGCCGGTCGGAGTAGTGCTGCACCTTCCGTTGGATTCGCACTAGAGTTCGCGGGCGTTTTCGCCGCGCCGATATTCCGTTAGTTCAAAGTTGACCTGGGGGTTTGCTGATGGACATGATGCGACCCGTCGGGACGAATCCCGCGGAAATGAGGAGTCGCTGTGCTGGGTCCACAGTCATGACAGGCGCTGGGGGGACGTTCGACGCCGGCCGTTCGGTGATCATGGTCGGTGTCGCCTGCCGGTTTCCCGGAGCGCGGAACGCGGACGAGTTGTGGGAACTGCTGATATCCGGAGGGGATGCGGTCGGGGAAATACCGCGCGAGCGGTTCGACGCCGAGAAATGTTATTCGGCGGAATCCGGGAAACCGCATACGATTCGCAGTCTTGGGGGTGGCTATCTGAATGACGTCGACAATTTCGACGCGGGGTTCTTCGGCATCACGCGGGGCGAGGCCGAGCAGATGGATCCGCAGCAGCGGATGCTCATGGAAGTCGTGTGGCAGGCCGTCGAGGACGCGGGCCTGACCGCGGAAGGCCTGGCGGGCAGCAACACCGGCGTGTACCTGAGCACGTTCGGCACCGAGTACTGGGATTTCGTGCGTGCCGCCGGCCGGAGCGGCCTGCACGCGGCCATGGGCACCGTGGTGCCCGGGATGATCGCCGGGCGCATCGCGCACCATCTGGACCTGCGCGGCCCGACCATGGGCGTGGCGGCCAACTGCGCGACGTCGCTGCTGGCGGTGCACCTGGCCGTCCGCGCGCTGCGGCACGGCGAGATCGACCTCGCCATCGTCGGCGGCGCGCAGCTGATGCTGTCGCCCGACCTGCACTTCGCGGTGTCGGAAGCGGAAATGCTGTCGCCGACCGGCCGTTCCCGGTTCGGCGACGCCAGCGCGGACGGCTACGTGCGCAGCGAGGGCGTCGGTGCGGTGATCCTCAAGCGGCTGCCGGACGCGACGCGCGATCGCGACCGCGGCTACGCGGCGATCGTGGGCACCGCGACCGGGAACAACGGCAGGACCGGCCCGTCGCTGACGGCACCGGCGCAGGTCGCGCAGGAGAGCACTTTGCGAGCCGCTTACCGGGACGCGGGCATCCCGCCCTCGGCAGTCGGCTACGTCGAGGCGCACGGACCGGGCACTCCGGCGGGCGACCCGGTCGAACTGCAGGCGCTCGCCGACGTGCTGGGCGAAGGGCGGCCCGAGGACCGGCCGTGCCTCGTCGGCTCGGTGAAATCCAACATCGGCCACCTCGAAGGCGTGGCCGGGATCGCCGGGCTGATCAAGACCGCGCTGGTGCTGCGGCATCGCACCGTTCCGGCGACGCTGCACGTCACGAAGCCGATCGCGCAGTTCCGCCAGCCCGGCACCCCGCTGCGGCTGCCTCGCCGGACCCAGGTCCTCCCGGCCGAAGGGCAGACCGCGATCGCCGGGGTCACGTCGCTGGGGCTGGCGGGCGCGATCGTGCACGTCGTGCTCGCGGAACTCCCCGAGCGCGGGAGGGCCGACCCGCAGGAGCGCTCCGCCTACCTGCTTCCGCTGTCCGCCCGGCATCCGGAAGCATTGCGGCAGACCGCGCAACGGTACGCCGGGCTGCTCGAATCGCCGGCGGCCCCGGCACTCGCCGACGTCTGCCACACCGCCGCGGTGCGCCGCACGCACTTCGAGCGGCGGATGGCCGTGGTGGGCTCCGACCGCGAGGAACTCGTGGCCGCACTCGCCGCGGCCGGTCGGCGGCAGGGATCCGCGCAGGTGTTCGGTGACGGGAGTCCGGTCACCGAACCGCCGAAGATCGTGTTCGTCTACCCGGGACAGGGCTCGCAGTGGCCGGGAATGGCGCGGGAACTGCTGGCGAGCAGCGAAGTTTTCGCCCGCCGGTTCGCCGAATGCGACCGCGCCGTGCGGCACGAGACGGGATGGTCGCCCGCCGAGGTCATCGGGAGCGGCGCTGAAGTGTCCACTATGGACTTCGTGCAGCCGGTGCTGTGGTCGGTCCAGGTGGCGCTCGCCGCGGTGTGGCGCGATTTCGGCGTCGAGCCGGACCTGGTGATCGGGCACAGCATGGGCGAAGTGGCCGCGGCGGTCACCGCGGGGGCGCTCAGCGTCTCCGATGGCGCGGCCGTGATCTGCAGGCGCTCCGCGCTGCTGGCCGCCCGGCGCACACCCGGCGCGATGTGGGCGGTTCAGCTCGGCGAGCAGGCGGCACAGCGGGCGATCGGCGAGTACGCGGACCGCGTGTGCGTCGGGGTCGTCAACAGCCGTGCCGCGACCGTGCTGTCCGGAGACCCGGACGCGCTGGCCGAGATCGTCGCCGGGCTGCGCGCGGACGGCGTGTTCTGCCGTCAGGTGCGGGTCGACTACGCCTCGCACGCCCCGCAGGTCGAACCGCTGCGCCCGCTGCTGCACGACGTGCTGGCGGGCCTGCGCCCGCGGCCGGGCCGGGTGCCGGTCCGCTCGACGGTGCTGGACAGCGTCGTCGACGGCTCCGGCTTCGACGCCGGGTACTGGGCGGACAACCTGATCCTCCCGGTGCGGTTCGAATCGGCGGTCCGCGCCGTGCTGGCGGACCGGCGGCCGACGGTGTTCGTCGAGATCAGCCCGCACCCGATCCTGAGTCTCGCGATCGAGGACGGGATCCAGGACGCCGCGGCGCGGGCATGGCAGGTCGCGTCGCTGCGCAGGGACGAACCGGAGTACAAGACCATGCTGGGCGGTCTGGGCGCCGTGTACGCGGCGGGCGGCGAGGTCGCGTTCGACCGCCTCGGCGACGGCCGGTTCGTCGACGTGCCGGGCTACCCGTGGCAGCACGAACGGTTCTGGATCGACGCGGGCGAGGTCGAGTGGCCGGGCGGAACCGGAGCGGCGCCGAGGGCGACTCCGATCGACGCGCTGCACTACGCCGAGTCCGCCGCGACCGTGCCCGGCCGCGTCCGCTACCTGCGGACGGCGGTCGGCCTGCTGCTCGGCCTGCCCGACGTCGACCCGGCCGTCCCGCTGCCCGCGCTCGGCCTGAGCTCGGTGTTCGCGGTGCAGCTCGCCTACCAGGTGCGGACCGAACTCGGCCTCCGCGTCAGCGGTCGGGACCTGCTGGGCGCGGCGTCGATCGAGGATCTGGCGCGGGAGCTGGAACCCCGGCCTCGCGAGGCGGTTTCCTGAGCGAAGGTGCTGCGGCCGCAGCGGCGACAACGCCGCTGCGGCCGCTTCTCGTGCGGGCCGCGCCGCCGCGGATTGCCCGGGCCGTGAAGGGCTCCTTGCGGGAATCAGAGTCCAATGCCGGGGGACTCAAGACGGCGTTACGGGTGCGGTTGAGGCGTGTCCGCCCAGGCCGAAGCCGCTGGCGGACCGTTGGCTTGCGTCGGGGGCGACGCGGACGGCGGGAACTGGGCGTGCCGTCCTCGCAGACGCCAAACCCGCCCCGCTTCGGTCCGGGCGGGCACGGCGCCAACCGCATGCCGACGGCTCGCTACGGCAGCGGCCGCCGAGGAGGAACCGCCGGGGACAAATCCGGCCCGGCGAGGCCGTCCCAGGCCTCCCCGGAATTTCCGCCGTCCGCACCCCGCGCGGCGAGCAGCGAATCGAAAGCCACCGCCACGTTCCAGCCGCATCCGCGCTGCCCGGCATGGAATTCGGCCGCCTCGGCGGTGGCCTCGTTGATGCGCCCGGCCAGCAGCAGGGCGTCGATCAGGCACGCGGTGAGATACGGCGGAAACCACGGCATCTCCGCCCGCAGCCCTTCGGCGGCGGCCAGCGACCGACGCAGATGCGAGACCGCCGACGCGCCTCGTCCGGCGGCGACCGCGTGTGCGGCCCGGGAGAACAGCGACGCTTCGCGGTCTTCGCCAGGGTCCACCAGCTCGACGACCGCCGGTGTCCCGGTGACGGCGAGCAGCCAAGCGCGGCACGCCAGGAACCGGGCGCGGTGCCGGACGTCCGAGCTCGCCGCGGCGGCCAGCACCGCGTCCGCGGCGGCGATGTTTCGTTGTCCGAGCCCGACGACCATCGCCCTGGCTATCTCCGCTTGCGGCGACCGGTCGGCGTGCGTGTCGAGCACGCGCCGGGCCGCGGCGGTTTCGCCGCGCAGCAACAGCGCCATGGCCCAGACCGGCGCGACCGAACGGCCCAGCCCGTGCCAGGCCGCCAGCCTGCACAGTTCGCCCGTCTGGTCGAGGGAGAGCCGCTGCCAGGCACACGCGACCGCGTCCGTCAGCCGGGCGGTCACCGCTTCGCCGGCGGCCCGGCCTTGCCCGCCAGGGAAGATCGGGGACAGCTGATACATCCCGCCGGACAGCGACATTTCGGCGGCGAGGCCGTCGCGGACGACCAGGTCGTGCAAGAGCCCCGGGTTGCCGCCGGTCGAAGCGTGCAGCGCCTCGGCGGTCGCGGGGCGGACCGGGCCGCCGAGGGTTTCGGCGAGGATGCCCGCCACCTCGTCCTCGGTCAGCGGCGGCAGCCGGAGCGTGCGGGAGCCGAGGTCGTAGCGCAGGCAGTCCAGCGGATCCGGGCCGGAGGGCAGCGCGCCGGCGCCCGCGGCGGTCGCGAACACGATCGCGTCGTGCTCGTTCCGCAGCTGTCGCAGCACCCGCACGCTGTACGCGTCGGCGAGGTGCGCGTCGTCGAACGCGACCACGGGCCGCCTGCCGGACAGCCGCGCGGCCACCTCGCCGGTGACGGACGCGACCGCGCGGTCCGGCGTGCCGGTGAAGGCGAACCCGTCGGGCAGCAGGCCGCGCAGCGAGGCGAACGGCGCGGGCCCGGCCGGTTCAAGACGCAGCACCGCGTCGTCCCGCGACAGCGGCGCCCTGGCCAGCGCTTCGGCGAGCAGCGTGCTCCGGCCCATCCCGGGCGGGCCGACCAGCAGCACGGGGCCGGGCCCCGGCTCGGCGAACACCGCGCGGATCCGGTCGAGCAGTTCAGTCCTGCCAACGAAAGGCCAGGGCATGCCGTACCTCCCACCGTGGAAAGAGCAGACCCTCACCATCCGTGCCCCGGCGCGGTCCGATCAATCGCCAGCTGACTAAGTCCGCCGTCACCGCGACCCTGGTACCCGGAGTACCCCCATAACCACATTCTGGGTAATCGCCGCCGCCCGGGCCATGGTGGGACACACGGAAAAACCGCATCACCCGGAGCACCCGGGCGGAGGGAATCGCATGGCTCCCGCCCGTCGGGCACGGCTGCCGGCCCGGTGATCGCGGGAGCCTGGGGGCGACCCGTTCGCCGGTCTTCCGGCAGCACGCGCACGACGAGCGGCCCGCGAGGTCTTCCAGCAGGAAAGCACGAGGCACGCGCCGTACGCGGCCAAGGCCGCCGCGCGGCTCCATGACGGGGGATGGACGCCGGGAACGTTTTCGGCGGTCACCGCCGACCAGAATTGGGGGAACGGTAACGATGTCCATCGCTGTCGACAAGATATCCGTGCTGAACGAGTCCACGAGCCTCGGCGCGTTCTGCCGGGACCGGCTCTCCCCGCTGGCCCGGTCCGATCAGAGACGCTGGGGCGAGGTGTACGTGCGCGGCCTGGTGACCGTGCCCGGCCGCAAGTCCATCCGGCGCATCTGCGACACCGTGGTCGGCACCCGCGTCGACCAGTGCCTGCAGCAGTTCGTCAACCAGAGCACCTGGCAGTGGGAACCGGTGCGCCGCAACCTCGCCGAGCACGTGACCGAGGCGATCGCGCCGAGGGCGTGGGTGGTGCGCGACGCCGTGTTCCCCAAGAACGGCGCGAACTCCGTCGGCGTGGACAGCCGGTACGTGCCCGCCGCGGGCCGCACCCTCAACTGCCAGGTCGGCCTCGCCGTGATGCTGGCGGGCGGCTCCGTGGGCGTGCCGGTGAACTGGCGGCTGCTCCTGCCGCGTTCCTGGGACGCCGACGAACGGCGCCGCGGCCGCGCGCACGTGCCGGCGGCGCAACGGCACCGGCCGCGCTGGCAGGTGATGCTGGAGGCGGTCGAGGAGATGCGGCAGAACTGGGGGCTGGCCCCGGCCCCGGTTCTCGCCGACGTCTCCGACCAGCAGGACGTCGAGCCGCTGCTGTGGGCGCTGGAAGAGCGCGGGCTCGGCTACCTGCTGCGGGTCGGCCAGCACGTCCCGGTGCCGCCGGCCCGCGCGAGCTCCGGCCGGGCGTGCACCGTGGGCGAGCTGGCGGTGCTGGCCGTGCGGCCCGCGGCCAGGACCCTGAACTGGCAGATCCGCACCGCGGCGCGGGCGTCCGCCAGCCGGTTCGTCGCCTCGCCGGTGTCGCGCGACGCCGAGCCCTCGCGGTACGGCAACGTCCGGGTGGCCCGCCGGCACCAGCCCGCCCGCCACCTGCTCGCCCAGTGGACGGTCGGGCGGAACCGGCCGAAAGCGACCTGGCTGACCAACCTGAACGTGGCGCGGCTGCCGCAGCTGATCGACCTGGTGGGGCTGGACAGCCTCGCCGCCGAGCATCTCGGGCGCATGCAGGACGACGTCGGCCTGCGGCATTTCGAGGGCCGGTCGTACCGCGGCTGGCACCACCACGTCACCCTGGCTTCCCTCGCCTACGCCTACCGCCTCGGCAGCGAACTGCGGGAGAGCCGGGAAGACCTGGCGATGCGGCCCTATGCCTAGGCCGGGCCCCGAGGCGGTCGACGCGCTGCGGCGGATCGAGCTGTTCGCCGGCCTCGGCGAGGAGGAGCTCGGCTGGCTGGCCGTCGCGGGGAAGCCGGTGACCCTCGCCGACGGCGAGGTCCTGTTCGAGGACGGGCAGCGGGCCGAGCACTTCTACGTGCTGCTCGCGGGCGAACTGCTGATCTCCAAGATGATCGGCGGCCGGACCGAGGTGGTGGCCCGGCATTCGGCGGACGCGGTCGCGGCGGTGCCGAGCGCGGCCACGCCGGGTGCGGAGCCGGAGAAACCGGTCGCGGCGCACCAGTTCACCGGCGAGCTGCCGATGCTCGCCGGCGGCGGCTACGTCGCGCGCGGCACCGCGGTCGGCGCCACCGAGCTGCTCGCCTACGACCAGGAGACGTTCCTCGAGATGATCGTCCGCTGCCCGCGGGTGTGCCGCGTGCTGCTCCCGGTGCTGGCCTGGCGGATCCGGTCCTACGAGCTGCAGGCGGGCAGGCGGGCGCTGCTCGACGGCCTCGGCTCGCTGGCCGCCGGGCTGGCGCACGAGCTGAACAACCCGGCCGCCGCGCTCGTCCAGGCGGCGCGGGAACTCGGCGAGTCGGTGCGCGAGCTGGCCGGGTCGGCCGTGCGGTGGGGCCGCCTCGCCACCGACGACGAGGACGTCCGCCTCGGCCGGCTGGCGGAACGGGCCCGGGCCGCGAAGCGGCCGCTCGGTCCCTTCGACACGGACCGGACGACGGACGCGCTCGCGGAAGTGCTTGCCGCACACGGGGTTCCGGGCGCGGACGAGACCGCGGCCGTGCTCGTCGAAGGCGGCGTCTGTCCTGACGACCTCGACCGGTTCGCGGATCAGGTGCGCACGAGCGCGCTGCCCGCGGCGGTGGAGTGGCTGGCGCAGGGGCTGCGTGCCGAGGCGCTCGTCGCCGACGTCGCGGAGACGAGCGGACGGATCTCGATGCTGGTGCGGGACACCAAGGCCTACACCAATCTCGACCGGGCGCCGGAACGCGCGGTCGACCTCACCGAGGGGCTCGACGCGACGCTGTCCATGCACGCCGCGCGGCTCGGGAACGTCCAGGTGCGCCGCGACTACGCGCCGGACCTGCCGCCGGTGACCGCGTACCCGAGCGAGCTCAACCAGGTGTGGTCCAACCTGATCGACAACGCTGTCGACGCGATGGAGGGCGCCGGCGTGCTGCGGATCGGCACCCGGCGTTCGGGCCGCTACGCCGTCGTCGAGATCCGGGACGACGGACGGGGAATCCCCGCCGACGCGATCGGCATGCTGTTCCAGCCGTTCTTCACGACCAAGGACATCGGCAAGGGCACCGGGCTCGGCCTGCACCTGAGCCACGGCATCGTGACCACCCGGCACCGGGGGACGATCAGCGTGACCTCGGCGCCCGGCGACACGTGTTTCACGGTCTGCCTGCCGGTTGAGTGAAACCCAGCCCCTGCCCCCGATGTCCTCGGCTGCCCGGGTCCGGCGATGGAGCGAAACGTGACCGACCTGCTGTCTGTAGCGGACGAGGCGGGCACGCCCTGCTACGTGTACGACCTCGCCGACCTCCGGGCCGGCCGGCAGTCGCTGCTCGCCGCGCTGCCCGCGCGCGCCGAACTGCGCTACGCGCTGTCGGCCAACCCGCACCCCGAGCTGCTCCGGGAAATCCGCGAAGCCGGCGTATTGCCCGCGGTGCGGTCGTCCGGCGAACTGGATGCCGCGCTCGTCGCGGGCTGGCCGGGCCGGGACGTCCTTTACACCGGCCCCGCGCGACGGGACGCGGATCTCGAGTGGGCGCTGGGCTTGGGTGTGCGGACCTTCGCCGTCGACTCGCCGGTCGCGCTGGACCAGCTCGCCCGTCGCGCCGCGGGGCGCCCGGTGCGTTGCCTGCTGCGGGTGAACGCGTGCGGATCCGTCCGCGCCGGTGCGGATCCGCACGCGGTATTCGCCGAACCGTCCCGGTTCACGGGGCGCGACGGCGTGCGGGTCGTCGGTCTGCACGTGTGCGCGGACGCCGACGCGGACAGCGCCGCCGACCTGACCGGACGGCTGATCTCGGTTCTGGCCCGGGAAGGCGGACCGGTAGAACGGGTCGGCTTCACCGGATTCGCGCCGAGGTTCGCGCACCTGCTCGCTGGCGGGCCGTTCGTTTCGTTCGAAGTGGACCGCGAGCTAGTCGGCTCCGCGGCCACCCTCGTCACCGCAGTGCTCGACGTGCGATTCTCCGGCGGAGGGCAGACAGCGGTGCTGGAGTCCGGCGCGAACCACATCGGCCCGTTCGCGGGCCGGCATCGCCGCCCGCTGACGCCGAAGCTGATCTCCCGTCCGCTGTCCGGCGATCTGGTGGACACCGTTCTGATCGGCCCGCAGGAGACCCCGTTCGACGTGTGGGCGCCCGCGCTCCGGCTGCCCCCGCTCCGGCCCGGCGACGTACTGGCCGTGCCGGACCTCGGCGCCTGGGGCGTGACCGCGGGCCTGGCCGCGTTCTCGGGAGCGGACCTGCCGTCGGAGGTGGTGGTCGACCGCGACGATCCGGGGGCCGGGGTGGTGCATGTTTCGCGGCTTTCGGTGGCGAGGTATCCCTGACTGCACGGAATCCGGCCGGAATGTTCGCCGTCCCGGCGCCCCCGTGATGAGAATCAGGCCGTGCCGGTTCCGCGGTTTCCCCTCGACAGCGCTCTCGCGCGGTACGTGCTGTCCTGGAACCGCGAGTACCACCACAAACTCATTCTGTTCGCCGCCCGCGCTCTTTGGCAGGCTGCGGTCGGACAGGCTCTTTCTGCGACGCGGGCGGTGGCCACGTGACCGAAACAATCGCATTCGTCTTCGGAGCTGCGCTCGCGGTCGCCGCCTGGCTGTCGGTGCTGCGGACCGTTTTCGTCCCGCGCTGGCGTTCGTCGGTGCTGATGCGCACCGTCGTGGGCGGCACCTGGCGGGCAGGGTCCGTCCTGGCGCACCGGCTGCCGCGTGCGGCGGGCGAGCGGGTGCTGGAACTGTGCGCGCCGCTCGCGCTGTACCTCGCGGCGGCGTGCTGGTTCGTCGCGACGCTCGCCGGCTTCGCGCTGACGGCTCCGGTGCTCGCCGGAGTGCCGCTGACCTGGAGCGGCCTGACCGGATTTCTCGTGCTGCGCGACGGAAACCTGCTGGCTGTCGCCGCGTGGGTCTCGGCGTTGCTGGTGCTCGCGTCGTTCGTCCTGCACCTGCACCGGGTCACGGCGGCGTACAGCCGGCGCGAACTGGTCGTGGCGCGGATGTCGATGCGCGCCGCCATGGCCACCGAGGCCGAGCAGGTGCTGGCCGAGCACCTGCGGCTCGGCTCGCGCGACCACCTCGACCGGCTGTTCGCGCAGTGGACCGGCTGGCTGGCCGACATCCTGGCCACCCACACCGGCTACCCGGCGCTCACCGTCTACCGCCCGGCGACCGGGACGTGCTGGCTGGACGCGGCGGTGCTGGTCCTCGACGCCGCGGCGCTCACCGAGTCGGTCGCGCCGGACTGGGCGCCGCCGAGCACCCGGTCGGTGCTCATGGCGGGCGCGGAGTGCTTTCCCGTGCTGGCGCGGCAGGTCGGCGTCCGCCTCCCGCGGCCCGTGGTGAGCCTGGAGGGCCGCGAGGAACGCGACTTCGACCAGACCCTGAAGGTCGCCGTGGACGCGGGCCTGCCGCAGGAACTCGGCGAACAGGAGGCGTGGCCGGTGTTCCAGCACTGGCGCACCCGCTACGCCCCCTACGCCGTCGCGATGAGCCAGCGGCTCTGCTACCGCGCCGACGATCCTTCCGCGTGGTTGAACTCGTAGCCCTTCCGCTCCGGGCCGCCCTCCACGAATTCGGTGGCCACGCTTCGGCCGGCGTGGATGTTCACCATCACCGCGCGTTCGGTCCCGACGTTGGTGAACGTGTGCGGGACGCCGGCGGGCACGACGCAGACCTCGTCCGGTCCGGTGGTCCGCAGCGTGCCGCCCGCCTCCAGTTCCACCTTTCCGTCGAGGGTGATGAAAACCTCCTCGTACGGATGCACGTGCCGTTTCGGGCCCGCGCCAGGAGGCAGGTCGACAATGAACGCGGAGACATTCGCGCCGTCGCCGTGCGCGCCGCCGTCGAAAATGCGCGCCATGATCTCGCCGCCGAGCCGCACCGACGGAAGGTCGGATTTGTTCACGATGTGCAGCGGTTTCCGCGGGTCCTCGTCGGGAAGCAATTGGTAGCTGCCGGAGGACACAGTCGAGACGTCCACCGCGGCCAGGAAAGCCTGGGTTTCGGGGGCCGAGAAGAACGCGTCCACCGTGCGCTTGGCGTCCTCGGCGGTCGCCCAGTGCACGGAGACGAACCACTCCCCGTCGGCGGACACCGCGGTCTCCCGCGACTGGAAACCCGGTCGCCGGGCCATGTACCGGGTTTCGACCTCGTGATTGAGCGCGCGGAACGCGCTCTCGCCGACCCCGTCGCGCAGCTTGAATCGGATGGTCTCGATCGTACTCATCGACGAACACCTCTCGTATTTGCCGGAGAAACGCCGAGTCAAACAGGACACGCTCTTCCGGACAAGCGAAAGCTGTCTTTTCGCGGTCACTTGTAGAAGTCGCCGGATACTCCTCCGGAAAACCGGACCGGGCGCTTTGCCGCAGCCGACTTAACGACGTCGGCTGGATCATCGGCCGTGCACTGTCGATCCGTTGCCCGCGTGGATAGCGTTCGGACAGCAACCGCAAGTCCGCGCCCCGAAGGAGGGTTTTCACCGTGGCAACGGAAAAAAACGGCAGGTCTGTTCGGGACGCGACACTGGACCTTCTCCGCGAACTCGGGATGACCACGATCTTCAGCAACCCGAGCCATACCGAGATGAAGCTGTTCGAGTCCTGGCCGTCCGACTTCCGGTTCGTGACGGGGCTGCAGGAGGCCTCGGTCGTCGGCATGGCGGACGGCTACGCGCAGGCGACCGGCGCGCCGTCGCTGGTGATGATCAACGGCGGGCCGGGGCTCGGCAACGCGATGGGCTCGGTCTACACCGCGGCAAGCGCGCACACGCCGATGGTGATCCTGGGCGGGCAGCAGGCGAGGAAGATGCTGCAGGGCGCGCCGTTCCTGCACGCGAAGGACGCGACCCAGCTCCCGCAGCCCTACATCAAATGGGCCGCGGAGCCGGCCCGTCCGCAGGACGTTCCCGCGTTGCTCGCCAAGGCGTACCACATCGCCAAGCAGCACCCGCAGGGTCCGACGTTCGTCGCGGTGCCCGAGGACGACTGGGTGCGGCCCGCCGGTCCGCCGGTGAAGGTGCCGACGGTGGAGCAGGCAGTGGTGCCGAACCCGGCGGTGCTCGCGAAGGTGGCCGAGGAGCTCAACGCGGCCGAGCGCCCCGCTTTGGTCGCGGGTCCCGCGATCGACGCGCAGGGGGCCCGCTACGACCTCGTGCGGCTGGCCGAAAAGCTGGGCGCCACCGTGTGGGGGAGCCCGGTGTGGCCGCGCGCCAGCTTCCCGGAGAGCCACCCGCAGTTCGCCGGCGTGCTGCCGCCCATTCCGGAGCTGATCTCGGAAAAACTGGGGCAGCACGACGTCGTCGCCATCCTCGGGAGCCCGGCGTTCACGCTGTTCACGACGGCCGATCTGTTCTCCACCGAGGACGCCGAGCTCGATTCCAGCGCCCCGCCCGAACTGCCGGCGGGGACCCGGTTCCTGCATGTCACCGACGATCCGGAGGCGGCGTCCTGGTCGATGGCGGACGCGGTCTACGTGTGCCCGCCCGGCCAGGTGGTCAAGCAGCTCGGCACGCTGGTGCGCCAGCGCGACGGATTGGCCGCGCCGGCGCCCAAGCAGACCTATCCGGTGCCGGAGGCCACGGAACCGCTCACCCAGGCGTACCTCTTCCACCTGCTGTCGCAGGAACTGCCGGAGGACGCGGTCCTCTTCGAGGAACTCCCGATCGCGCGGGCCGATTTCCACGAGCAGATCCCGCTCGGGCCGTCCAACGGGTACTTCGCGACCGCGAGCGGCGCGCTCGGGTTCCCGTTCGCCGGCGCGGTGGGGTACGCCCTCGCCCGCCCGGACCGCCGTGCCGTGGTGGTCGTGGGGGAGGGGTCCGCGCAGTACACGCTGCACGCGCTGTGGACCGCGGCGCAGCACGACCTGCCGGTGACCTTCGTGATCCCGAACAACTCCGGTTATCTGTCGCTGAAGTACTACCTCGCCGACCAGGAATCGTGGCAGGCCGGCTGGGATCTGTCCGATGTGGACATGGCGCAGCTGGCGAAGGGCTTCGGCTGCGCGGCGGAACGGATCACCTCGCCGGACGGGCTGCGCGACTCGCTGAAGAAGGCCCTCGCCGCCGACGGCCCGGTGCTGCTCGACGTCGTGGTCGAGGACCCGGGGCTGTTCCGTCTCTGACCCTCGGCGAGGAGGCGGCCGCGAACGATCCGCGGCCGCCTTTTTCCTTTTCTACCCAAAGGATTCCCATGACGATTGCCAGCCGTCGGCAGAACGCCGTCGCCCCCGTCCCCTCCCGCCGATCGGCGTCCGTTCTGGTCGGGTTCGCCGCGGTGCTGCTGTCCGCGGCGTCGACCGTGCCCTCGCCGATCTACCCGGTGTACCAACGGGAATGGCAGTTCGACGACTCGACGGTCACCGTGGTGTTCGGGGTGTACTGCGTGTCGGTGCTGGCGAGCATGCTGCTGTTCGGCTCGCTGTCCGACCTGACCGGCCGCCGCCCGGCGATCCTGCTGGCGATCGGCACGGTGTCCGCCGCGACGGTGCTGTTCCTTTTCGCGCAGGGACTTCCGTGGCTGATCGCCGCCCGCGCGGTGCAGGGGTTCGGCGGCGGCATCGGGGCTTCGGCGCTCGCGGCCGCGCTGCTCGAGCTGGCGCCGCCCGGGGCGCGGTGGCGGGGAGTGCTGAGCGGGAGCGTGACGCCGATCATCGGAATCGGCGCCGGTGCGCTCGGATCCGGGCTGCTGGTGGAGTACGGCCCCTCGCCGACCCGGCTGCCGTATGCGATCCTGCTCGGGCTGCTCGCCGCTTCCGGTGTCTGCGTCGCGCTCGTCCCGGAGACCGCGCCGTGCGGGTCCGGTTCGCTGTGCCGCCGGTTCCGGCTGGCGCCCCGGCGGATTCACGTGCCCTCCTCGGCCCGGCGCGCGTTCACGGTGCTGTCGTCGACGATCGTCGCCGTGTGGGCGGTAGGCGGGCTTTACATGGCGTTGGGGCCGTCGGTGGCCGCTGTCGTGCTGGGCAGTTCCAGCCGCGCGCTCGGCGGGACGGTGATCGCGGTGCTGGCCGGCAGCGCCGCGGCGGCACAGGTGGCTTGCCATCGGATGCCGGCCCGGCCGCAGCTGTCGGCCGGGGCCGCCGCGCAACTGACCGGGCTCGTGGGGGTGCTGACTTCGCTGGCCGCCGGGTCGCGGTCGGCGTTCCTGCTGGGAACTGTGGTGCTCGGGTTCGGATGGGGCTGCTCGAACATGGCGTCCTTCCGGCTCGCCAGCGCGCTCGCCCCGCCCGAACGGCTCGGAGAGCTGGTCGCCGCCACGAACATCGTCGCCTATCTCGGCACCGTGGTGCCCACGGTGGCCGCCGGATTCGCCACCACGCAGATCGGGCTGCTCGGGGCCACCGGGGTGCTGATCGTCGGGGTCGGGTCGCTGGTGCTGGTTTCCCTTGCCGGGCTGCGGTATTTGCCCGTGCCCGCGCGGTAAAGCGGTTCCCCGCCGCGGTTCCTGCCCAGCAGACCGGCCCTTCTTCTTGGTGCACAAGAAGAAGGGCCGGTTTCCCGCGTGGGGCTCATCCCGCCCGTCGGGGCCCCGGGACCAGTGCGTAGCTGCCCGACGCGACGGTGCTCTTGTCCACCGCGCCGAGGAACCCTTGCGTCTCCGGCGCGGTGAAGAACGACCCCATCGTGGCGTGGGCGTCCTCCTTGCTCGCCCAGTGCACGACGACCAGGTACTCGCCGTCGGCGTTGCGGGACGTCTGCCTGGACAGGAAACCCGGCCGCCGGGCCAGGTACTCGTCTTGCACCTGCCGGTTCAGCGTGCGGAAGTCGGCGTCGCACACGCCGCCGCGGAGCTTGAACCGGATGGTTTCCACGGTGGTCGAAGGAGCGGGCGCCGGGGGATCCGGGCGGAGCGAGGCGACCGCGTTGAACACGCCGTCCGGGTCGTAGCGTTCGGCGATTTCCAGCAGCCGCGCCGCGTTGGGTCCGAAAGCGACCGTCACGCGTTCCGGTTCGTCGGTGCCCAGCAGGTTCGGATAGCCGCCGGGGAGCGCGTGCCGGGCCAGGTCGGCGGACAGGTCCCGGGCCCAGTGGCGGTGCGCGGTGCCGTCGTCGTCCACAGTGGACTCCCAGGAGGCGCAGATCTCCACCAGCAGGTGGTCTCTGCGCAGTGCGAAGGGGGTGTCGGCCGGGCCGACCTCGGTCGCCGCGCCGTGGAAGTTGTGCAGGAACAGGCCGGTCAGCGGAGAGGTCGCCTTGGACATCGCCGCGACGACGATGTCGATGATCTCGTCCGTCAGGCCGGCGACCCAGCGGGTGCGCATCTCGTTGTGCCTGCCGTCCACGATGCTCGCGTCGAAAAGGCTCAGCACGTCCGGATAGGCCATCGAGGTCAGTTCGCCCGCCACCGGCTTGCCGAGGCCCCGCAGCCGCGCCAGCCACGGTTCGGCCCGCCGCTCGTCCCCGCACCACACCGGGAGCAGGAACAGCACGGGCTCGCCGTCCGGTCCGCCGAAGAACCCGGCCATCACCGTCAGGTCGTGCGGGGCCTCGCTGATCAGGTCCTGGTAGCCGCGCAGCACCCGCGCCGCCTGGTTCAGCGGGAAGACGAGCAGTCCGGCTTGCACCGCGGACACCGGATGCAACTGGAAATGCGCCTCGGTCACCACGCCGAAGTTGCCGCCGCCGCCTCGCAGCGCCCAGTACAGGTCCGGGTGCTCGGTCGCGTTCGCGGTGACCTTCCTGCCGTCGGCGAGCACCACGTCCGCGCTGATCAGGTTGTCGCTCGCCAGGCCGTAGCGGCCGCCGAGCACGCCGTAGCCGCCGCCGAGCGCCAGCCCGGTCAGCCCCACCTTGTTGATCACGCCGGTCACCGGGGCCAGGCCGTACGGACGGGCCGCGGCGAGCACGTCGCCCGCTCGTGCGGCGCCCTGCACGAACGCTGTCCACGACAGGTCGTCCACGCGCACTTCGCGCATCGGCGTCAGGTCGACCAGCAGGCCGCCGTCCCGCAGCGCGCGGCCCGCCCAGTCGTGTCCGCCGCCCAGCACCGAAAGCGGCAGGCCGTGCCGCCGGGCGGCGCAGACCGCGGCGACGACGTCGCGGTCGTCGGCGCAGCGGGCGATCACCGCGGGTCTGCGGTCCACCGCGCCGTTCCAGATCGCCGTGGCGCCGGAATATTCGGGATCCGATTCCGTCAGAACGGATCCGCGCATTTTCGCCCGCAACTCGCGCGCTATTTCCGCGGTCGTCGCGAGCAGGGACGTGGCGACTGACATCTTGGCCCTCCCGATACGTGGTCCTCTCCGGAAAATGGTCCTCGGCCGCGGCCGGCGGCGGCAAGACGGCGGCCGGCACTCCGTGAATTGACAAAGCAGCCGCGACCCGACTTGACGTAGTGCGGACATTCTTTCCCGAGGCTTCGCCAGCCCCGGTAGCGTCGGTATTTTCGACGTCCGGGAGGTTTGCTGTGGCGAGGGTCACGACGTCCGGCGCACTCCGGCTTTCCTCGCCCGCCGGGCGGTGGGTCATGATCGCGACGGCCCTCGGCGCCGGCCTGGTCCTGCTGGAAACCACGGTGGTCAACGTGGCGCTGCCGGCGATCGGGGAGGACCTGGGCGCCTCGCTGACCGGTCTGCAGTGGTCGGTCAACGCCTTCACGCTCACGCTTTCCGGATTCGTCTTGCTCGGCGGCGCACTGGGCGACCGCTTCGGACGGCGGCGGATCTACCTGGTCGGGCTCGCCTGGTTCGCTGTCGCGTCGCTGCTGTGCGGCGCCGCGCAGAACGTCGAATGGCTCATCGCCGCACGGGCGTTGCAGGGGTTCGGCGGCGCGCTGCTCGTCCCGGGGTCGCTCGCGCTCGTCCAGGAGGCGTTCCGGCCCGGCGACCAGGCCAGGGCCGTCGGCGCGTGGTCCGGGCTGAGCGGCGTCGCGGGCGCGGCCGGCCCGCTGGTCGGCGGCTGGCTGGTCGACGTCGCGAGCTGGCGTTCGGCGTTCTGGGTCAACGTCCCGGTCTCGCTGGTCGTGGCCGTGCTGCTGGTCCGGTACGTGCCGGAAAGCCGCGACCCGGGTCCGGCCCGCGGGTTCGACCTCGCCG
Organism: Amycolatopsis sp. FU40; assembly: GCF_021903635.1. NCBI lineage: Bacteria > Bacillati > Actinomycetota > Actinomycetes > Pseudonocardiales > Pseudonocardiaceae > Amycolatopsis > Amycolatopsis sp. FU40. The sequence goes on along the minus strand of NZ_CP091381.1, from coordinate 3,848,266 downwards.
GCGGACTGCTCGCCGCGGCCGGGCTCGGCTGCGCGACCTACGCGCTCACCGAGGCTTCCAGCGCGGGCTGGCCGGTCTTCGCGAGTGCGGCGGCCGGCCTGATCGCGCTCGCAGCCTTCGTCCAAGCCGAGCGTCGCCGCCGCGCGCCGATGCTGCCGCTCGAGCTGTTCTCGTCCCGGGAGTTCTCCACCGCGAACCTCGCGTCGTTCTGCGTTTACGGCGCGTTGGCCGGACTGTTCTTCCTGTTGCCGATCCAGCTGCAGGTCACCGTCGGGTACACCCCGCTCGCCGCCGGACTCGCGCTGCTTCCGGCCACCTTGCTGGTGCTCGGGCTGTCCGCCCGCGCCGGCGCGCTCACCGCGAAGATCGGTTCGCGGACGCTCGTGTCGGCGGGCTCGCTGTGCTGCGTGGCCGCGCTGCTGCTCGCGCTGCGCATCGGCCCCGGCGCGGAGTACCTCGCGGACGTTCTCCCGACGATCGTGCTCATCGGCGTCGGCATCGCGATGATCACGCCCGCGATCAGCACCGCCGTGCTCGGCGCGGTGCCCGAACAGCGAGTCGGCATCGCGAGCGCGGTGAACAACGGCGTGGCACGCGTCGCGGGTCTCGTCGTGGTGGCCGCACTGCCCGCGGTCGCCGGGCTCCCGCGGGTCCTCGCAGCGGACCCGGCCGCGCTCGACCGAGGGTTCGCCGTCTCGATGCTGATCTGCGCCTGCCTGTTCCTGGCCGGCGGCGTGCTCACGTGGTTCGGCATGCGGCGCACCGCTTCCCGCTGAGGCCCGTGCGCCGGGACCGGCCCGAGCGAGCCCGGGCTTCGTCCGTGAGGGGAACTCTGAGGGAATCGAATTTTCTCAGAGTTCCCCTCACGAACCTGCCGACCCGGGCAACGGGCGTCCGTTGTGGATGGTCAGCGGCGCGGTTCGCCAGTCCCCTCCGGTGCCGCGGCGACCGGCACGGCCTCCGGAGCGGGAGGTTTCTTCTTCGGACGGCTGAAGCGCATCATCGGCCGTTCGACGAAGCTGTACAGCAGCCAGCCGAAGAGGAGCGACAGGCCGAAGGTGAGGACGATCAGCCCGATCGACACCGGCGTGGCACGCGCGTGCTCGGCGCCGGGATGGGTGGCCAGCCCGATCGGCCCGTAGTCGAAGACCAGGATGTGGACGAGGTAGAACGCGAAGGACACCTCGCCGAGCCACACCATCGTCTTGGTCGCGAAGACCGAACGCTGCCCGGTCGTGTCCGCGACCGCGCCCGCCGCGACGGCGAGCCCGAGCGGCAGGACCACCGGGGCCACCAGCCCCCACGAGTCCGGGAGCGCGACCTGCAGCACGTAGGCGACCCCGAGCAGCAGGAACGCCGTCGTCCGGCGCATGCCGATCCACCGTCCCTTTTGGACGATCAGCGCCATCACGATGCCCATGACGAACTCGAAGAGCCGCGAAGCGGGCATGAAGTAGGTGAACCAGTACTTCCACCACGAAACCGGCTGGAACGGCGACACCGGCGAATCGGGCCCGAGCTGGGAGATCAGCGGCACCAGCCACACCGCGGCCGCGACGACCGCAGCGGCGGCCCACAGCCGGGCGGCGGGGATCTTGCGCAGCAGCGGCAGCAGCAGCGGGAAGGACAGGTAGAACAGCAGTTCGCAGGCCAGGGACCAGCTCGGCCCGTTGGTGCCCATGAGCACGTCGAAGTCCGGCGACCAGCTCTGCACGAGGAACATGCTCGGCAGCGTGTTCCCGGTGGTGACGGCGGTTCCCGCCCACACCATCAGCAGCAGCCCGGCGAGCCAGGTGAGGAAATGGTTCGGGTAGATCTTCACCAGCCGCCTGCGGTAGAAGCGGGCCGCGGTGTCGTCCGGTCTCGCCGTCCAGGTCAGGATGAATCCGCTCAGCACGAAGAAAAAGCTCACCCCCAGATAGCCGGTCCTGCTCAGGTAGTCGTTGAGGAAGCCGCTGAGGCTGGCGTCCGAGAACAGTTTTCCGGCCGCGACGTGTGTCAGGAAAACCAGCACCGCCGCGATGAATCGCATTCCCGTCAACGACGGGAGCCGCGAGGTTTGTCGAATCATAGCGGTACACCGTAGGCAGGCCGGGAACCGCGCGACCAGAACGCCGTCCGCACTCAGTGACGTCGGGGCCGGAAGAAACGAGTTGCCAGAGTACGGGCGCGATTCCCGGCGCGGCTTGTCGCGGCGTGCCCCGGCTTGGTCTCCTCGACGCAGCGAAACCGCCCCGCGCCGTGCGCGCGAACCCGAGAAAAACCAAGAAAGAAGGCGGAAAGGAAATGAGTTCCCCGATGAGGCCGGACCTGACTCGATCCCGGGGAAGCCTGGTGTTGCTGATCCTGTTCCTCGGGACCTTCACGATGGGCAGCGCCGAACTTCTCGTCGTGGGCGTGCTGAACCTGATCGCCCAGGACACCCACGCGTCGATCAGCACCGCCGGCTCCCTGGTCACCGCCTACGCTCTCGGCCAGGCGATCGGCGGCCCGGTCCTCACCGCGGTCACCGTCCGCGCGAGCAGGCGGCTCGTGCTGCTGTCGGCGATGGCGGCGTACGTCGCGATCACCGCGGTGATCGCGCTCAGCTCCGACTTCACCGTGCTCCTGATCGCCCGCGTGCTGACCGGTGCGTTGCAGGGCCTGGTGGTCGCGGTCGCCATCACGATCGGCATCGGCGTCGTGTCGCCCGAGCGGATCGGCCGGGCGATGTCGGTGGTGATCGGCGGGTTCGCGGTCTCCACCGCGTTCGGCGTCCCGCTCGGCACGCTCGTCGGGCAGCTCGTCGGCTGGCGGGGCGGGTTCTTCGGCATCGTCTTCGTCGGGGTCCTCGTGCTGGCCGCGATGCTGCTGTTCGTGCCGAAGGTCGCCTCGTCCGGGGCGATGGGGTTCAGCTCGCAGGTCCGCCACGCGCTGCACCCCCGGGTGATCGCGGTGCTCGGCTTCGCCGTGCTGCTGTTCGCGGGCCAGTTCGCGGTGCTCACCTACCTGGAGCCCTACCTCGGGGAGGTCACCGGCATCGCGGGCGGGATGGTGAGCGTCTTCCTCCTGGTGTTCGGGATCGCCAACGCGCTCGGCACCTTCCTGGGCGGCAAGCTCGCCGACTGGAACGCGACGCTGACCATGGTCGTCTGCGGGCTCGTCCTGGCGGCCGCGCTCGGCGTGCTCGCCTTGGTCGGGTCCCTGCCGGTGCCCGCCGCGGTGGTGCTGGGGGTGTGGGGTCTCGCCGGTTTCGCCGCCGTGCCGTCGGTGCAGTACCGGGTGACAGCCCTGGCCGGGCCCGGCGGCGATCTCGCCGCGTCGCTGCCCGCTTCCGCGCTGAACGCCGGGATCGCGATCGGCGCGCTCGTCGGCGGCCTGGCGCTGACCGGCGGCGGGCTGTCCGCCATCACCGTCACCGGACTGATCATCTGCGCTGTCACCGTGCCGGTCGGGTGGGCGACCGGATTCCTGAAGCCGCCGCCGGCGGCGGCCCACGCCGAAGCCAGGTCCAGCGAGGCAGTCGCCCCGGCGGCCGACTGAGCACAGCGCCGCCGAACCAACAAGGAAAGGTGCACCATGTCTGGCGAGCTCAAGGGAAAGCGTGCCTTGATCACGGGCGGGACGCGGGGGATCGGCCTCGGCATCGTCGAGCGGTTCCTCGAAGAAGGCGCCACTGTCGTGACCCTGGCCCGGAACCCCGCGCCCCACCTGCCGTCCGAAGCGACTCTGGTGCGAGCCGATCTCAGCACCCTCGAGGGCGTGCAATATGCCGCGAACGAGGCGCTTTCGGTGCTCGGCGGGATCGACGTGCTGGTGAACAACGCGGGCGGGACCGAAAGCGGCGCGCGGCCCTACATCAACGGCATCGCGTCGATCCCGGACGAACTGTGGGTCTCGGTCATGCAGACGCACTACCTCGCCGCGGTGCGCCTCGACCGCGCCGTCCTGCCCGGCATGATCGAACGGGGTTCGGGCTCGATCGTCGAGATCGTGTCGAACTCCGCCCGCAGGCCGATCCCTCCGCTGCTGCACTACACCGCGGCCAAGGCGGCGCTCGCCAACTACGCCAAGGGACTCGCTGCCGAAGCGGCGCCCAGCGGCGTCCGCGTCAACAGCGTTTCCCCGGGCCTCACCAAGACGCCGAGCATCGACGGCGTGGTCGGGGCCATCGCGGGCGACACCGGCCAGGACCCGGCCGAGGTCCGGAAGATGCTGGTGGAACTGGAAAGCGCGCCGCTGGTGGGGGAGAGCACCCCGGAGGACGTCGCGAACGTGGTCGTGTTCCTGGCCTCGGACCGGGCTTCGCGGGTCACCGGAGCCAACTATCTGGTCGACGCGGGGTCGCTGACGGAAGTGTGACCGCGCACGGGGAACCGGCCGGAGGATCACCTTCGGCCGGTTCGCTGTGTCCGGCGTCTTCTGCCGGAGACGCCGACCGCACGCGGCGAACCGGCCGGAGAATTCCCTCCGGCCGGTTCCTTGGCGCCTGCCCTACTCCTCGCCGAACGCGTCCACGCCCGCCGCGGCGATGGGTTCGTCCTCTCCCCGGCTGCTGCCCGAGACACCGACCGCGCCCGCGATCGCGCCGCCCCGCTCGAGGGGGAGAGCGCCGGGCAGCAAAGAAAAACCGGGCCGGTTGGACAGCCCGGCGAGGACGGCCGGGTCGGCCGAGGCGAATTCCGCGAGGGCGTGGGTGGACATGCCGTAGCCCGCCGCGGTGGCGGCCTTGTCGACGGCGAGGTCGACGGTCGCGAACGTCGCGCCGTCCATCCGGTGCAGCGCCTTGAGATTGCCGCCGCTGTCGACGACCGCCACGCACACCCCGGCGCCCAGTTCCCCGGCGCGGGCGACCGCCTTGTCGATTACCCGGCGGGCCTGTGCCGCCGAGATCGCGGGATTGCCGCTCATCTTTCGCTCCCTTGAGACGAGGATCGGCCCGGGCGGTGCGCCCGCCCGGGCCGATCCGGTTCTTCCCCGGTCAGGTCCGCCGCGGGGCGTACGCCACGGCGGCGAGGCCGAATTCCACCCCGGCGACGATCGGGTCGAAGTACTCCCAGTACTCGCGGAGCAGACCCGCGTCGTCGAACTTGAAAATGCCGAGATAGGTGTTGCGATAGCGCTTCCCGCCGGCGAGCACGCAGGCCGAGTCGAACCGGGCGAGCACCGTGTCGCCGGACTCCCAGGTCTCCCTGATCGGGAAACTCAGGCTGTCGAACATCGACGGCATGCCCCTCCACCTGTCGTAGATCGCGGCCTTGCCGACGAGGTGCCGGGGGAACATCTCGGTGCCGAAGGGGTAGTACTGCGCGCCTTCGTCGGCCCACAGCTCCATCCAGTCGTCGATGTTCCCTTCCTCCAGCAGCCGGAGGAAGGTCGCCACCGTCTCGGCGTTGCGGCTCACCGCGCTCATCTCAGCGCGCCTGCGGTCCGATGACCCAGTGCTCGGTGAAGAGCAGCCGGTGGACGTAGCGGGGCTCCGCGATCGATTCCAGGTGCTTCGTCGCACGCGCGAACTCCGGCGATTCGAGAGCCGCGGTCACGGCGGCCACGTCGTCGAAGTACAGCTGGTACGCGACGTCGAGCAGGGCCTCGCCGAGGCTGTAGTAGCCGTCCTTGGTGAACCCCTGGAGGTAGCGCCGCAGCCCCGGGACCTCCGCCGTCAGGCTGGCCTGCTCGCCGAGGCTGTGCTCGCGGAACTCGGTGAGCGGCAAGCCTTCCCGGCGTTTCGCCAGCATGATCATCTTGACCCCGGCGGGCTCGGAGCCCGCGCGCACCACGTGCGCGTCGGTGTCCAGCACGACGGTGCGCCAGAACGCCGCCCAATTGGGCTCGTCCAGCCGCGCGCCCTGCAAGAACTCGTCGGTCTGCAGCGAGGCCAGCTGCTCCTGTTCGTTCTCCAGCCAGATTTCCGCGACCCCGCTCCACAACGGCTCGGCGTCGGGATCCTCGCCGGGGAAGGGGATCCGCTTGTCGATCAGGTACTTGCGGATCTGCGGGATCTTGCTGGCGAACTCGACCGCGTGCACGTCGAGCCAGTAGTCCTGGAACTCCTGCTCGCACATGCCGGGTTTCGGCGCGGCGAAGATGAGCTGGTGAATCATGTCGCTCCCTGTCCTCCTCGGGCGGATCCTCAGACCTGGTAACGCTTCTTGACGTCCTCGGCGAACCCGAGGTAGTCGCGCAGCGGCCACACTTGCTCGAACTCCAGGTATTCGCGCATCGGCAGCCTGCCCAGCGCGGTGCGGTCGAGCTCCTCGGCGTCGGGGGAGTCGATGATCGCGACGACCCGTTTCTGCGCGGCCACTTTCCAGATGCCGACGCAGAAACCGGAGTCGACGGTCTCCTGCGCGTGCTCGGCCTCCTCCCGCTCGATCTCCCACAGTTCGTCGAGCGTGATCCGGCCCTCGTGGCGCCATTTCATCTGCACGTAGAACAGCATCGGTCCCTCCTCGGTCAGGACTTCGCGCGGATGAGCGCGGTCAGCGGGTGGTCCCCGAACACCTCGGCCGCGAGGTCGAGCGGGGTCTTTCCGTCGTGCCCCACCAGGTCGAGCCGCGCGCCCGCGTCGACGACGGTCCGCGCGCATTCCTCGTAGCCGTGCCACAGCGCGTCGTGCAGCGGGGTGTATCCGTTGGTGGCTCCCTGGAAGTCGAGGTTCACCCCGGGCCATCCGGCGATCGTCCTCGTCAGCTCGACGTGTCCGTTGTAGACGGCCTTGTGCAGGGGCACGGCTCCGAAGGTCGGCTCGGTGGCGTTGACGTCCGCGCCCGCGTCCAGCAGCAGGCGGGCGATCTCGGTGTGCCCGTCCCGGGCCGCGACCAGCAGCGGCGTGTGCCCGTCGTTGAATCCGCCGACGATCGGGAACACTTCGTCGGCCTCGGCTCCGTTCGCGAGCAGTTCGCGCACAGAGCCGACGTCGCCCGCAGTGACCGCCGTCATCAGCCGTTGCGCTGCCGCCCGCTCCTCGTCGGACGCGATGCGCTCGTTGAGGTACTTCTCGGCGAGCAGCAGCCGGTCCTTGCCCACGGTGTTCACGTTCAGCTCGTACGCGAAGTGCTCCTTGAGCGAGAACCCGTAGTGCGTGCTGAGGTTGAGCCCGGCACCCGCGTCGAGGAGGTACTTCGCGACCTCCGGGAACTTGTACCAAAGCGCGTCCATGAGCGGGGTGTGCCCGGTGGTCGGCGCGACCGCGTCGACGAACGCGCCCGCCTCGACCAGCGACCGGACCACGTCGAGACTCCCGCCCTGGCACGCCTTGTGCAGTGCGGTCGCCCCCGCGCCGCTGTCCGCGGTCAAGACGTCCGCGCCGCGCGCGACGAGGAGGTCCGTCAACGGCGCGTCGGCGCGTCCCGCAGCGATCATCAGCGCGGTCAACCCGCTCTCCGGGTCCCGGTGATCGACGTCCGCACCGAAGCGGAGCACCTCGGAAACCGTTTCGCGGTCGCCTTTCCAGCTCGCCGCGATCAACCGCTCGTTCGCGTCCGAGGTGAAGGCCGCGATCTCGCCGTTGGGGTCGAAGTACACCTTCCACCTGGCGATCCGGCCGCTGTCGTCGACGACCATCTCGTGCGAGTCGAGGATCTCGAACTCGGTGCCGGTCCTGGTGTGCGCGGCCCTGGTGTAAATCGTCGCGAACGCGGTGTCGCCGTCGGCGCGCAACCCGCGCAGCGCGTAGTCCAGCACCTCGGTCGTCTTCGCGCGAACGGCGAAGGCCTTCCGCACGGCGTCGACCCCGCGGTGCTGCCCGAGGTAGGGGATGACGCTGTTCCACTCGTCGCGCGGCAGATCGAACTCGACATCGGGGGCGAGCAGCGCCAGCGCCGAGTCGAGGTCTCCGTTCTCGAGACTGGAGAAGTACTTCTCCACCACTTGCCGGGTCTGTTCGGTACGCATCGAACTCCTCCTGCGGCTTCGCTGGCCGGCTGTCCACCCGTCATTCCCTGGCCATTGCGCCAGCCGGAACCGCCGCCAGGCAAAGGATCCGGGGCCCGGCGGGGGGACAACGTCAAGTGGGGCCCGGACTTCGGAAGGTCCGGGCCGGTTCGGCGGCGAGGGACTCGGCCATGGGGGCACCGGCAGTACCGGCAACGACAAGTCCTCCCCGCCGCCCCCGGTACGGACCTGGCCTGCGGTCACCGCTTCCGTTCGCGCAGCGGAAGCAATGGTCCAGACGACTTTGACCGAAGGAGCGCTTTCCGTGCAGAAACGCACACTCGGGCAGCACCTCGAAGTTTCCGCCATGGGACTCGGTTGCATGGGCATGAGCTTCTTCTACGGTGCGGCCCCGGACCCCGCCGGCATGACGAAGCTGCTGCGGGCCGCGGTCGATCTCGGCGTGACTTTCTTCGACACCGCCGAGGTTTATGGCCCGTTCGCCAATGAAGAGCTGGTCGGCAAGGCGCTGGCGCCGGTCCGCGACCAGGTGGTGATCGCCACCAAATTCGGCCTCAAGCACGGAGAAAACGGTCCGGCCCCGGCGTCGGGGCCGGACAGCCGCCCCGAGCAGGTCCGTCGCGTGACCGAGGCTTCGCTCCAGCGGCTGCGCACGGACTGCATCGACTTGCTTTACCAGCACCGCGTCGATCCCGAAGTGCCCATCGAAGACGTAGCGGGCACGGTCAGGGAATTGATCGCGGAAGGCAAGGTCAAACACTTCGGTCTGTCGGAGGCAGGCGCGGCGACGATCAGCCGCGCCCACGCCGTGCAGCCGGTGACGGCCCTGCAAAGCGAATACTCGCTCTGGATGCGAGACCATGAAACCGAGATCATCCCGACCTTGGAAAAGCTGGGCATCGGCCTGGTGCCCTACAGCCCGCTGGGCAAAGGCTATCTGACCGGCACGATCGACCCCGGCGCCTCCCTGGCCGGCAACGACCTCCGCCGCATGCTGCCGCGCTTCGCCCCGGAAGCACGGCAGGCCAACCAGAAACTGGTCGACTTGCTCAAGCAGATCGCCGGCGACAAGGGAGCCACCCCGGCACAGTTCGCTCTCGCCTGGGTACTGGCGCGGAAGCCCCGGTTCGTGCCGATTCCCGGCACCACCAAACTGCACCGCCTGGAAGAGAGGCTGGGAGCGCTCGACGTCGAATTGACGCCCGGCGACCTGCAACGCATCGAGGAGGCCGCGAACGATATCCAGGGTGAGCGTGTCCCTGAAGGGCTGAAGGCTTTGTTCGGCCGCTGAGCCTCTGCTCAGGCAGCGGACAGGGCACGGCTGCGCCGGCGGCGGTCAGCGACCAGTAGCGCGCCCGGACGCAACGCCTTCACCTGCGCCAACACTTGACTTCGACACTTACGTCGATAACATGACACATGCGTAAGAGGGCGGGCAATGAGGCCCGTCCGTCGAAGGGAGACCACCGTGCGCAGCGTGCAACGACGTATTTCCCGGATCGCGGCGGTGGTGTCCGCCTCGGTGCTAGCGCTGTCCGGCGCCGCGGCCGTCGCGAGCGCGGACAACGGCTGGCCGCTCGCGCCGCAGGCGGTGCCCGGTCTGCCCGGCACTCCGGCGGCGGCCGACCTGCCGGACGCGACCTCGGCGAGCGGGGCGCAGTGCCGCAACTACTTCTTCCCGGTCACCGAGCCGGGAAGTTCCGTGGTGCTCAAGGAATTCGGCCAGCTGTGCACCTCCGACCCGGCGCTGCTGGGCAAGCAGCCGGTGCAGATCCTGATCCACGGCGGGACCTACGACCACACTTACTACGACTGGCCGTACCAGCCGGACCGCTACAACTACGTCCGCTACATGACCCAGCGCGGCTTCACGACCCTGAACCTTGATCGGATCGGGTACGGCCGCAGTGATCATCCGCTCGGCGCGAGCATGAACTTCGACGTCGCCGCGAACACCACGCATCAAATTGTGCAGTACCTGCGCCAAGGCGGTCTGGGCCCGCAATTCGGCACTGTCACGCTGAACGGCTACTCGATGGGCGGTCTCACCTCGCAGGTCGAGGCGGGCACCTTCCACGACGTCGACGCGCTGATGGTGCACGCCGTCGGGCACGGGCTGCTGACTCCGGCTTCGACCGCGCGGCTGGGCACTTTCGCCTATCCGGCGCTGCTGGACTCGAAGTTCTCCGGGCAGCCGTGGGCGGTCGACCCCGCGTATCTCACCAGCATTCCGGGCCGTCGCACCATTTTCTACGGTCCGGCGGCCACTTTCGATCCACAGCAGCTGACGGTCGAGGACGCGACGAAGGACACCATGTCGGCGACCGAGCTCGCGGACATCACCCTGCGCACCTACACCGACCAGACCAAGAACATCGACGCGCCGATCCTGTGGTCGCCCGGCCAGTACGACAAGATCTGGTGCGGCACTACCGACGACTGCGACACCGATCCGATGTCGGCGAACGAGCCGGGCTACTACCGGCCGGGCGTGTTCACCAAGTACATCGTGCAGAACACCGGCCACGCCACGCTGCTCGGCTACGGCGGCGCCGACTACCTGAACGAGATCGTCGGCTGGCTGGGTGCGCACGGCATTCACGGCGTGCGGTGAGCCCGCGGGTAAGCTGCGGATCATGTCCACGGCAGAGCGGGGTAAGGGAAAACGCAGCGAGCTGCGCCGCACGCTGGTGACTTCGGAACTGCTCGACACCGCGACCCGGCTGTTCGCGGAAAAGGGCTACGAGGCGACCAGCCTGCTGGACATCGCGAACGCGCTGAACATCTCGCGGCCCGCGCTGTATCACTACGTGAGCAAGAAGGAAGACCTGCTCGCGATGCTCGTCGAACAGGTCACGAACGGTTTCGCCGAGGTGCTCGCGCAGTTCAAGGCGCGCGACGATCTCGCGCCGTCGGAGAAGATCGCCGACGTCGTCGGGCTGATCGTGCGGCAGCGGGCCGAGCATTCCGACCAGTTCCGCATTCTCGACCGCTCCGAGTCGATCCTGCCGGAACCGCTCGCGGGCGAGCATCTCGAGGCGAAACGCACCGTCCTGCGCGAATTCACCGCACTCGTGGAGGCGGGCATCGAAACCGGGGAGTTCCGCCCGGTCGACGCGCGCACCGCCGCGTTGTCGCTGCTGGGCATGTGCAACTGGGTCGCCTGGTGGTTCCGGTCCGGCTCGGACGTCGAGGCGGTCGTCGCGACGATCACCGGGCTGGCGACGTCGATGCTCGCCGCCGGCGACAACACCGGGCGCGGACGGCAGGACGCGAAGACCATCGACCAGATCCGCGCGCTCCTGGACCGCCTCGAAGGCTGACCGGGATCCTGCTTCGGCCGTGCGGCGCACCAGCGCCGCACGGCCTTTTTCGTGCCCCGGCCAGTCCGGCGTTGTGACATCAGTGTCGAACTTTCGACACAGCTATTGAACTTTTGCGCGGACCGGCTTACCGTCATCCGCATGACGTTGCCTCCACCTGCACCACCGACGACCCCGTACGACGAGGTCAGCGTGCTTGCCTACCGGCGTGCCGGGTTCTGGGCGGGGCGGTCGCTGCCGGCGGAACTGCTCGACTCCGCGCGCCGGCACGGGACGCGGATCGCGCTGCTGGCCGAGGGCCGCGCGTGGACCTACGACGAGCTGTTCGGCGAAGCCCAGCGGTTCGCGGCCGGGCTGCTTCGCTCCGGCGCGGCCCGGCCGGGCGAGCCGGTGATGTTCCAGATGGGGAACGTCGCCGAGACGGTCGTCGCCTACCTGGGCTGCTTGTTCGCCGCCGCGCCGCCGGTGTGCACGCTGCCGCAGCACGGCACGCGCGAGATCGGCCTGCTGGCGGCGCACGTCGGCGCCCGCACGCTCCTCGTGCAGGCCGACTTCCGCGACGGGAGGCTGCGCACCCAGGCCGAACAGCTTCTCGCCGAGGGCTCGGTCGCCGAGGTGGTGACGTGCCGCGGCGAGCCGATCGGCACGGCGCCGGGCTACGACCGGCTGGTGCGCGAGCCGGTCCGGGAACCGTTGCCCTATCTCGAATCCGACCTGCTCCGGCCCGCGGTCTTCCAGCTTTCCGGCGGCACGACCGGCCTGCCGAAGGTCGCGCCGCGGCTGCACGAGGAATACGCCTACAACGCGCGCGCCTGGGCCGCGGCGATGGCGATGGACGAACACTCCCGCCTGCTGTATCCGTTGCCGCTCATGCACAACGCCGGGATTTCGCTCGCGCTCCAGCCGTCGATCTTCACCGGCGCGACGCTCGTGCTCTCGCCCTCGGCGGACGTCGACACGGTCCTCGACCTCGTCGCCGAGCACCAGCCGGACGTGCTGCCGCTCGTCCCGCCCGCGCTCGCGGTCCGGCTGCTCGAATCGCCGCGCGCCCAGCAGACCGACTTCTCCGGTCTCCGCGATTTCGTCGTGGGCGGACAGCGGCTGCCGGTCGAGGTCGCCGAGCGGCTGCGCGACGAGCTGGGCATCCGGATCCGCCAGATGTTCGGCATGGCGGAAGGGATGTTCCTGGTCACGCCCGCCGGCGCGGACGAGGCGGTGCGCCACCGCACGGTGGGCGCGCCGATCTCCGCGGCCGACGAGATCCGGATCCTCGACCCGGTGTCCGAGGACGAGGTGCCCGACGGCGAGGTCGGCGAATTCGCCGCGCGCGGGCCGTACACGATCCGCGGCTACTACCGCGCCGACGAGCACAACCGGACCGCGTTCACGGCCGACGGCTTTTACCGCACCGGCGATCTGGCCCGGCGGCACGTCGCCGCGGCGGGGGTCAGCTACTCGATCGACGGCCGGATCAAGGACGTGATCAACCGCGGCGTCGAGAAGATCTTCGCCGAGGAGGTGGAGGAGATCATCGTCGCGCATCCGGACGTGGTCACCGCCGCGCTCGTCGCGATGCCCGATCCCGTGCTGGGCGAGCGGGCCTGCGCGTATCTCGTGCTGGAGGACGGCGCGGCGCCGCTGACAGTCGAAACGCTGGGTGCGCACCTGCTCGCCCGCGGGCTGGCGAAGTACAAACTGCCCGAGCGCGTCGAGGTCGTGCCCGCGCTGCCGCTGACGAACGTCGGCAAGGTCGCGAAGAACCGGCTGCGCGAGGACGTCCAGGCGAAAATGGCCGAAGGGAGCGCCCGATGACCCGGCGGGTGAACGTGCTCGGCGGCGGCCCCGGCGGGCTGTACGCCGCGCGGCTGCTGAAACTGCGCGACCCGGCCCTGGAGGTGGTCGTCCACGAGCGGATGGACGGCGCGCAGGAGACGTTCGGGTTCGGCGTCGGGCTCACCGAGGCCACCATGCGCAATCTCGAACAGGCCGATCCGGAAACCGCGGACCGGGTCCGGGAGGTCAGCTACGTCGGCCACGAACTGCGGTTCGCCGCCGAGGACCGGTCCGTCTGCCTCCACGGCGCGCGGAACCTCGCGGTCGGCCGCGCCGCGCTGCTGCGCGTCCTGACCGAAGCGGCGACCGCGGCGGGCGTCGAGTACCGGGCCGGATCGCACGCGGATCTGGGCTCGGTGAGCGGCGACGTCGTCATCGCGGCGGACGGCGTCGGCAGCGGGACGCGCGCCAAGCTCAGCGCCGAACTGGGCGTCCGGACCAGCCGCGGGCGGACGCGGTATGTCTGGTGCGGCGCGCCGTTCGCCGCCTCGTCCGCGTTCTTCGCGTCGGCCCGGCGCGGGCAGCAGCTGTTCGTCACGCACGCGTACCCGTACGCCGAGGACCGCAGCACGTTCCTGATCGAAGTGGACGACAGGACCTGGACCGACGCCGGGCTGGCCGCGTTCGACGCGGCGACCGCGCCCGGCGAAACGGACCAGCAGAGCGTGCGGCTGCTCGAAAACGTGCTCTCGGACCAATTGCGCGGCGGGAAACTGCTCGCCAACCGCACGCGGTGGAGCCGGTTCGTCAACCTCGGCCTCGACCGCTGGCACACCGGGAACGTCGCGCTGCTCGGCGACGCCGCGCACACCGCGCACTACACGCTGGGCTCGGGCACCAAGCTGGCGCTGGAAGACGCGATCGCCTTGGCGGACGCGCTGGCCGGGGAAAGCTCGGTGCCGGCCGCCTTCGCGGCGTACGAACAGGCCCGCCGTCCGGCGGTCGAGCGGTTCAAACAGCTCGCGGGCCGCAGCCAGCGGTGGTGGGATTCCTACCGCTGGCGGGCGGACTGGCCGGCCGAGCGGCTGGGCCTTTCCTACATGACCCGCTCCGGCAACCTGACCATGGCCGACTACGCCGCCTCGGAACCCGGGGTCGTGCGCACCGCGCTGGAGTGGCTGGGCGCCGCGCCGTCCGGCGACCCGGCCGAGTGGGTCCTCGCGCAACCGTTGCGCGGCAACGGGATCCAGCTGCCTGCCCGGGCGGTCCCGCGGGCGGACCTCGGCCAGCCGGTCGAGGAGGTCGCGTGGGCCGAGCCGGACGTGTGGGGCGAGGCCGCCGACCGGACCGTCGCGCGGCTCGCGGCCGGGACCGGACCGGTGCTGGTGACCGGGAAACCCGGGGAGTTCTGGGCCCGGGTCGACTTCGCCGAGCGGCTCCGGCTGCGGACCCGGCGCACTGTCGGAGTGGATCTGCCGCGGTCCGCGCGGGCCTTCGCGGCCACCTCGGTCGGCGCCGGCCGGGCCGATTTCGTGACTGTCTCCCAGGAGGATTCGTGACCACCACATCCCGGCGCGTCGGGCTGATCGTGCCGAGTTCGAACGTGACCGTCGAGACCGAGCTGCCGCGGCTGCTGCGGCGCGTGGACGGCGTCGAGTTTTCGTTCCACGCCAGCCGGATGCGGATGCACGCCGTCACGCCCGAGCAGTTGCGCGCGATGAACGCGCAGCGCGAGCGGTGCGTGCTGGAGATCGGCGACGCGCAGACGGACGTGCTGCTGTACGCCTGCCTCGTCGCGGTAATGGCCATGGGCGCCGGCGAACACCGCGACGCCGAACTGCGGATCGCGGAACAGCTCGCGACGGGCGGCTCGGACACGAAGGTGCTGTCCAGCGCCGGAGCGCTGGTGCGGGCGCTGACCGACCTCGCGGCGAGGCGGGTCGCGCTGGTCATGCCGTACACCGAATCGGTGGCGCGCACGGTCGTCGAATACCTCGAAGCCGAAGGATTCACGATCACCGGCTGGCGCGCGCTCGGCGTCGCGGACAACGCCGAGGTCGGCTGCATCCCCGGCGAGACCGTGCTGGCCGCGGCCCGCGAACTCGACTTGAGCGACAGCGACGCGCTGGTGATCTCGTGCTGCGTCCAGATGCCGTCGCTGGACCTCGTCCAGCCCGTGGAAGAGGAGTTCGGGCTGCCCGTGCTGTCCGCGGCCACCGCGGGCGCGTACTCGATCCTGCGCGGCCTCGGCCTGCCCGTCGATCTTCCCGGCGCGGGTTCGCTGCTGCGCGCCGACGCCAACGTCCAGGTCTGACAAGGAGTTTCCATGACTGACAAGCCAGTGCACCGGGTGCGCGGGGTCGACCACGCCGCGTTCCCGACCTTCGACCCGGCCGCCACCGTCCGGTTCTACCGCGACGTGCTCAAGTTCCCGATCGTCCACTCGATCTGCGCGGCCGGCTGGGGCCCGGAACGGCACCCGGACTTCATCCACTTCTTCTTCGACATCGGCGGCGGCGACCGGCTGGCGTTCTTCTACTACTTCGGCTGGGAACCGGCGGGCGACCAGACCGCGCCCGGCGACGCCTGGGCCCGGCTGCCGCACGGCACGCCGAAGTTCTTCGCCGACAGCAGGCATCTCGCGATCAACGTCGAGGACGAGGAAGACCTGCTGGAGTACCGCCGCCGCTTGGACGAATCCGAGTGGCCGGTGGAAATGCAGGTCATGCACGAGACCATCGAATCCATCTACACGCACGACCCGAACGGCTACATGGTCGAGATCACCCGCGCGCTGCGCCCGGTCACGCCGCAGGAGGACCTCGACGCGGAGCTCACCCTGCGAGCGCTGTGCGACGTAGCGTCCGGCGAGGCGCCGTCGATGGACCAGCTGCTGACGCGCAAGGCCGAGCTGATCGTCGAGCGGGCGGCGTCGTGGGAACCGACCGGGAAGGAGCTGGTCTGACGTGGCCCGGTTCTACGTTCTCGATGTGCCCGAAAACGTCGGAGTGGTCGATGTCGCGCGGAAAGACGACCACACCACCGTCGACCGGATCGGGCCGTATTTCCGGATCACCGCGCCGGAAACCATCGTGATCGACCGGCGCTCGACCGGCTGCCGGCACGCGGTCTGGTACAGCGCGGTCGCCGGATTGGAAGGTTCGGTGATCACTCAGCACGACAAGAACGCGTTGCGGGTCGAAAGGCGGGCCGATGGCTGAGAACGGACTCGGCGCAGGCCGGCATCTCGCCCCGGCGGAGCTGCCCGAAGCGACGGTCACGACCGCGCACCAGCTCGCCACGAGCGACGGCGCGACCGTGCACGGCCTGCTGAGGACAGTCCCGGGCGCGAGCACCGTAGCCGTGCTGATGCATCCGCGGCAGGACTTCTCGCATCACGTGCTGGTGCCGGAGCTGCTGAGCCAGGGGTACGCGGTGTGGACCCAGGGCACCCGGACGGTCGGCAACGACCTGACCTTGCTGCACGAGCAAGCCCTGCTCGACCTGGCCGCCGGGAACGTTTTCCTGCGGGACAAGGGATTCTCGCGGGTAGTCCTCATCGGACACTCCGGCGGCGCCGCGCTGGCCGCGTTCTACCTCCAGCAGGCCGCCCGCCCGGCCGCCCAGCGGCTGCGCCGGGCTCCGAGCGGGAAGCCGGTTCCGCTGGCGGAGGCCGAAATGCCGGTCGCGGACGGGTTCCTGATGATGGCCCCGCACCCCGGCCAGGGCGCGCTGCTGCTGCGGCTGATCGATCCGTCGGTCGTCGACGAGCGGGACCCGCGTTCGGCCGCGCCGGAGCTGGACCCGTACCTGCCGGCCAACGGCTTCGCCGAACCGCCCGGCTCGTCCGCGTACTCGGAAGAGTTCGTCGCGGCCTACCGAAAGGCACAGTACGACCGGATCGCCCGGATCGACGCGCTGGCCCGCGAACTCGCCGAGCAGTCCGCGGCGGCCCGGCACCGGTACGGCGAAACCCGGGACGCCGCCGATCGCCGCACCGCGCTGGCCACCGGCGTCTTGACCGTCTACCGCACCGACGCCGACCTGCGCTCGGTAGACCTGTCCTTGGACCCGAACGACCGCCCGTACGGGTCGTTGTTCGGCCGCCGCCCGGACCTGACCAACTACGGAGTCCTGGGCTTCGGCAGGCTGACGACCCCGGATTCGTGGCTGTCGACCTGGTCGGCGATTTCCGGCAACGCGGACCTGGCCGCCTGCCTGCCCGAAGTGACGGTGCCGACGCTGCTCGTGGAACTGACCGGCGACCAGGCGTGTTTCCCGGCCGACGCGCAGCGGTTCCGCGACCGCAGCGGTGCGGCCGACCTCGCGCACGTGCGGGTGCCAGGCCGCCACTTCGGCGCTCCGCTGCGGGAAGGGATGACCTCCGGGGCGACCCTGGCCGGCGCGGAAATGGGGGCATGGCTGCGCGCCCGCTTCCCGGCCGGGGCGCTCGCGCCGGGCTGACCTCCGATTTCTGCGGGCCGCGGCCGATCGATGCCACCGGGTCCGGTGCACTCCGGGATCACTGCCTGCGACAGGGGACAAGGCCAGGCCGGACCCGTCGGCGTCACGGATGAATCGCTCGGTGCGTTCGAGGGCGTCAGCGAAGTGCTGCCACGCTTTCGACGTTCGCGCCGGATCGGTATGCCATCGAAGCGACGAATCGGGCAATCTGCTGGGTGCCAGGCCGAAACGCGGCTGCCTTGCCCCGTCCACTGTGGACTGGAGCGTGTCCGCGCTTCGGCCTGTTCCGCACGATGCCGGAATGCGAGCACAACCCGGACACCTCTCCGCGGCATCGAAGGACCGGTCGGGTCGTCATGTTCCCCGGCAGCGCCGCCCGAGAACGCGACCCCGCTCATCAGCGCATCCAGGCGGCCGCCGGAGCCGCAGCCGGGAACGGCCCGCGGGGACGGGCGCCCGGGTCACTGGGCGATGAAGGTGATCGCATGCCATCCGGTCGCCCCGTCGGGCACGGTTCCGGCGCGCTGGTCGGTCTGGGTGTAGCCGGATTTGTCCGTGGCGCGGCAGACGACTTGACGGCTGCCCGGCCGGACGTCGAGTTCGGTCCACCACATCCGCCAGGTGTTCCGGTTGACCTCCGCCGACAGCGTCGTTTCCTGCCACGGTCCGTTGTCCGCGCGGACTTCGACCTTCTCGATCCCGGTGTGCTGGGCCCAGGCGATCCCGGCGACGCGCACCTTCCCGGCGGGGACGGTGTCGAATCCTTTGGGCGAGTCGATCCGCGATTCGGTTTTGACCGGCGCTTCGCGGCCCCAGCCCCGGTTGAGCCAGTACGCCTGTTTCGCCTGCCAGGTGGTGACTTCGAGGTCGGTGACCCATTTCGTCGCCGAGACATAGCCGTACAGGCCGGGAATCACCAGCCGGGCCGGGAATCCGTGTTCGATCGGCAGCGGTTCGCCGTTCATCCCGATGGCGAGCATCGCGCCGCGGTCGCGGTCCAGCGCGGCGGCGACGGGGCTGCCGGAGGTCCAGCCGTCCACGCTGGTCGAGAACAATTGTTCCGCGCCAGGGCGGATTCCGGCTTCGCCGAGCAGGTCGGCCAGGTCCACGCCGACGAAGTTCGCGGTGGACACATAGGTGCCGCCGACCTCGTTGGAGACGCACGTCATGGTGATCGTGCGTTCGACGAGCGGCCGGTCGCGGATGTCGGAGTAGCGGTATCGCTGCTCGCGCCCGACCATGCCGTGCAGCCGGAGGCTCCAGTCCTCCGCGCGGACCTGAGGAACCGTCAGGGCGGTGTCGACGCGGTAGAAGTCGCGGTTGCGCGTGAGGAATGCGGGCGTGCCCAGTTTGGCGAAGTCCGCGTCCGCGGGTATCGGCGGCGCTGTCCGGGCTGGGACGAGCCGCCCGACCGCGGTCCGGGACGCGTTCGCGTCGCGGGTGCCGGCGAGCAACTCGCCCGCGGTGGCCGCGGCGCCCGCTCCGACGATCACTCCGGCGCCGGCCAGCAGCACGGTCCTCCGCGAGGTGCCTTGCTCTTCGCTTTTCTCTTGGCGCGAACGAAGAGCCAGCCGGTGCAAGCCGACGAACACGGCGACCCCGGCGATCAGGCTCGCCAGCGGGGCCAGCAACGCCACCGCGGTCAGGTCGGGGCGTTCGTAGACGGCGAACGCCCCGACCAGTCCGAACCCGACGATCACGACGGCGCCCGGCACAGGAGTCCGGCGCGAGGCCACGCCGGCCGCGGCCGCCACGAGGACCAGCACCGCAGCCATGCCGCTCAACAGCACCAGCTTGTCGTAGGTGCCGAAGGTCCGCACCGCGAAGTCTTTCAGCTCGACCGGGGTCAGGTCGATCGCGCCGTTGCCGACGGCGAGGTAAGGGGAGGCGTTGATCGAGATCAGCCCCGCGACCAGATGCCCCGCGGCGAGCGCGGCCGCGAGTGCGAGGACGCCCAGAAGAGCACCTGCCCACCACGTCAGGCGGCTCGGAGCTGCCGCGGAAGCGGATGTGCGGCTCGTGTGTGCGTTCATGACAGTGGACCGCCGTTTTCGTCTGTTCTCGATGGGCGACGCGGCCGAGGGGGACTGGCCGCCGAGGCGGCGCTTGCTGTGCTGTGCACGGCCGGCTGCCTCCGTGTCGTCTGCCGAGGGCAAGCCCGTCTGCTTGCCTCCGCCGGTCATTCGGCGCCGACCCGGTCAGGAGATTGGCCGTCGCCCGCGTTTTCTTGACGGCATCGGCGTTTCGCGCCAGGCGAGCGCGGATTTCGTTCGCTCGATCGGGTTTTTCGTCCGGGCGACCCATCCGCTCCGGCAGCCGCGCCGAATGACCGGCATCAGGCAGTTCCGACGTACTGCTACCGCCGCTCGACTAGGAGTGAATCATCGTGAACAAATTCCGCGTCGCGGGTGTCGGCCTTACCGCGGCCGCCGCGCTGACCCTGACCGCGTGCAGCGGCAGCGACAACTCGTCCGGGAGCGGCAATTCCAGCGCGCCCGCGCCGATGTCGAGCTCGATGTCCGCGCCGATGTCCAGCAGCGCGTCCTCCGGCGACGGCGTGACGACGAACGCCGACGTGTTCGGCCCGGCGTGCTCGAAGCTGCCGCAGGGCAACGCTCCCGGCTCGCTCGACTCGATGGGGCCGCAGCCGGTGGCCTCCGCGGCTTCGACGAACCCGTTGCTGACCAAGCTGGTCGCCGCGGTGAAGGCGACGAACCTGGTGGACACGCTCAACAGCCAGCAGGCGATCACCGTGTTCGCGCCCGCCGACTCCGCCTTCGCCGCGCTGGGCGACGCGAAGTTCGCCGAACTGGCCAAGAACCCGAACCAGCTGGCCCCGATTCTGCAGTACCACGTCTTGGGCAAGCGCTACGACGCGAAGGGCCTCGCCGCCGCCGGCGACGTGACCTCGCTCAACACCGCGGGCGGGCCGATCAAGATCGAAGGCTCCGGCGACAACATGACCGTCAACGGCGCGAAGATCCTGTGCGGCAACATCCCGACCAAGAACGCCACGGTGTTCGTGATCGACAAGGTGCTCACCCCGGGCGCCAACAAGTAGAATCGGATCCAGACTTCGGCCATTCCTTTGCGGGAGCCTGGAACAATGGCCGCCGCGGCTCCGTCGATCACCCGGAGCCGCGGCGGCCGTACTGCGCTCGCCGAACGCGAAATCCGTTATGGGTCAACACAGAATGACGGTGAGGTGCGTGAGATTCGCCGTCGGGGGACGTGACAGCGGCAGCGTCCCGCCGGCCGGTGCCCCAGCCGCCGTGGCTGAGGAAGAACTGTGCCTGCGCCGCGCCAGTCGAAGTGTCGGGCAGTCCGAAACGGCCGGATCTTGCTGGTGGACAAGGGTTTCGCGGGGAAGATTTCAATCAGCAGCCACCGTGGCGAGGCTTGAACTCGAGTTGCTGGCGGTCGGTCGTGCCTGTTTCGGCAGAGCCGTCCGGAGGGCGGCGGCTTCGGGGCTGGGTGATGGCGGGTCGACGATGCCGAGGCGGCGGTGGGGCGTGGGGAGATGAGGACGGCGTCCAAGTCGGGGCCGGGGATGAGGGAGACACCGGCGTGGGCGCGGACCATGGCCTGGGCGCAGCAGTAGCCGGTACTCAGGCGAGCCACACGGTGGTGTCCGGCGGGAGCAGCGTCTCGGTGCGGCAGCCCGCCGGCGAGCACAACGCGCGCGCCGGTGTTCCCCGCCGGTTCAGGGTCGGCCGAGAAGGCTGTCGGCGACGTGCTGGAGGTGCTGGCGCATGGCGGCGCCGGCGCCGTCTGGGTCGCGGTCTCGCAGGGCGGTCACGATGTCGGTGTGCTCGCGGTGGTAGCAGGCGCGCAGTTCGGGGGTGGACGTCCGGCGCTTGAGGTTGCCCCAGATGGGCAGGGCGCGGGCGGTGTTCATGACGTCGAACATGTTCATGAGCAGGCCGTTGTGGGCGGCGGTGGCGATGGCGCGGTGCAGGGTGGCGTCGGCGCGTTCGAAGCTTTCGAAGTCCGCGGCCTCGCCGCCCACGGCGAGGGAACGGGCGATGCGGTCGAGGTCGGCTTGCGTGGCCACGCGCGCGGCGAGAGTGGCTACTTGCGGTTCGAGCAGTTGCCGCACTTGCATGATTTCGGTGGGGCTGGTGTCGGCGGGGGCTCCGTCGACCTGGCCGGCAACCGCTTCGGTGAGGAAGGTGCCGCGGCCGACGTGGCGGACGACCAGTCCGTCGCGTTCCAGGGCTTCCAGGGCGCGGCGCACGGCGCTGCGGGGTGCGGAGAGTTGTTCGACGAGGGCGCGTTCGGTGGGAAGTTTCGCGCCGGGGCCGAGGCTGCCGTCGCGGGCGCCGTCGACAACGAAGGCGCGCAGCGAGTGCTCCACCGTGGTCGCCGTCATGGTCGCATCGTACCGCACGGCGACAAACCAATCTGAACCAATCGGGCCGATCGAGACCAGTTTCCGCGCAGGTGTCGACAACCGGGGGCGGCACGCGTACGGTCAGCTTGGTCAGATTTGGTGCTAATTGGTCATGATTGGTTCACAATGAAGCTGGTGACATTCTCGGCGGGCGCCGGTGACCGGGTCGGGCTGGTCGATGCTGCCGCGGTGCGGGACGTGACAGGACTGCTTCCGGCCGGGACGGGCGTGCTGGAACTGGTCGAGCGGTGGGACGAGCTCGGCCCGGTGCTGACGTCGCGGGCGGGCGGGCTGGAGCCGGTGCCGCTGGAGTCGGTGCGGTTGCGGGCGCCGATTCCGGTGCCGCGCCGCAATGTGTTCTGCGTGGGCAAGAACTACCGCGACCACGTGGCCGAGTTCGGCCGCAGCGGCTACGACACCCCGGGCCGGTCGGAGGCGCTGCCGGAGAAGCCGATCCTGTTCTCCAAGGCCACCACGTCGGTGACCGGCCCGTTCGACGAGGTGTCCGCCCACCCCGGGGTGACCGCGGAGCTGGACTACGAGGGCGAACTCGGGGTGATCATCGGCCGGGGCGGACGCGGGATCTCCCGTGCGGACGCGTACGGGCACGTGTGGGGCTACACGATCGTCAACGACGTGACCGCGCGGGATCTGCAGCGGGACCACAAGCAGTGGCTGCTGGGCAAGTCGCTGGACACGCACTGCCCGATGGGCCCGTACGCGGTCACCGCGGACGAGGTCCCGGATGTGACCGCGCTGGAGCTGGAGACCTCGGTCAACGGGGAGAGCCGGCAGCTGGCGCTGGTCAAGGACCTCATCTTCGACATCCCGGAGCTGATCGCGACGCTGTCGGCGGGGATCACGCTGCTGCCGGGCGACATCATCGCCACCGGCACGCCGGCCGGGGTCGGGATCGGGTTCGAGCCGCCGAAGTTCCTGCGCCGCGGGGACGTCGTCGAGGTGTCCGTCTCCGGTCTGGGCGCGTTGCGCAACCGGATCGCCTGAGCACGAAAGGAACGCGGACATGAAGATCAACGGCGCCGAACTGGCGGTCGAAGCCGAGGGCGCGGGACCGGCCGTGCTGATGGTGCACGGTTTGGGCGGCACCTCGAACTTCTATCAGGTGCAGGCGCAAGCGCTGGCCGAACGGTTCCGGGTGATCCGGGTCGATTCCGCCGGAGCCGGGCGGTCCGGACTGCGCGACGGAATCAGCATCGAGTCCCACGCCGACGACCTCGCGGCAGTGCTCGACGCCTTCGAGGCCGACGCGGCGGCAGTGGTCGCGCATTCGATGGGCACGCTCGTCGCCCGCGCCTTCGCGGCCCGGCATCCGCGGCGGGCGACGGCCCTGGCGCTGCTGGGCGCGGTCGCCGAACCGGCCGACGCGGGACGGCAAGCCCAGCGAGACCGCGCCGCTGTCCTGCGCGGCCAAGGCACCGCTGCCGTCGCGCCCGGCGTGGTGGCCAACGCACTGTCCGAAACAACGCGGCGGGACAAACCCGAAGTCGCCGCGTTCGTGCGGGAACTGGTGATGCGCCAGGACCCTGAAGGCTACGCCCGCAATTGCGAAGCGCTCGCCGCCGCGACCGACCCGGGAGCGGTTCCCGCGGATCTGCCGCTGCTGCTGATCACCGGTTCCGACGACAAAGTCGGCCCGCCCGCGGTGAGCCAGGCGCTCGCTGCCGCGCACGGGGACGCCACCGTGTCGATCCTGCCCGGCGTCGGGCACTGGACGGCGCTGGAAGCCGCCGCCGACACCACCGATCAGCTCACGAAGTTTCTGTAACCGCAACGCTTCTGCGCCTCAATGCCGAGGAGTTCCCATGTCCGTTCCCGCCAGCAAGACTTTGTTCCGCGACGTGTCCGTCCTGGACTCCACCGGGGCCGACCCCTACCGCGGCGACGTGCTCGTCGACCACGACCGCATCGCCGCGGTCGGCGCCGTCGACCCCGCCGCGGCCGCCGGCGCCCGCGTGATCGACGGCCGCGGCCGCACCCTGATGTCCGGGCTGTGCGACGCCCACACCCACTTCACCTGGAACAACAGCGGCGACCTCGACGGTCTGGCCGCGCTTCCGGTCGAGGAGCACTTGCTGTTCGCGATCGAGTCCGCACGGTCCTACCTCGATTCCGGCTACACGATGTGCCTCGGCGCGGCCTCGGCCAAAGACCGCCTCGACGTCGTCTGCCGCGACGTCATCAACGCCGGCCGGTTCCCCGGCCCGCGCTACCTCGCCAACGGCCCGGAAATCGCGGTCACGGGCGGCGAACTGGTCAAGGGCATCACCTGGTTCGCCGACGGTCCCGAGGAAATGCGCAAGGCCGTGCGCCGTCTCATCGAAATCGGGGTCGACCAGATCAAGCTTTCCATGACCGGCGAAGAGATCACCGGCACCCAGCGCGCCGAGGACACCTACATGTCCGACGAGGAAGTCGCGGCCGCGGTCACCGAGGCGCACCGCCGCGGCAAGCGGGTCTGCGCGCACGCCCGCAGCGCCGAAAGCGTCAAGATGTGCGTCCGCCACGGCGTCGACATCGTCTACCACGCCAGCTTCACCGACGAAGAAGGCATGGACCTGCTCGAATCCGCCAAGGACTGGATCTTCGTCGCGCCCGGCGTGAACTGGCTCGTGGCCACTCTCTACGAAGCAGCCGACTTCGGCTACCCGCAGGAAGCCGCCGAAGCCGCCGGCTACAAGCGCGAACTGGAGACTGCGACCGCGGCCATGATCGAGATGCACCGCCGCGGGATCCGGGTGCTGCCCGGCGGCGACTACGGCTTCGCCTGGACCCCGCACGGCACCTACGCCCGCGACCTGCAGCACTTCGTCGAACGTTTCGAGTTCACCCCGATGGAAGCCATCCTCGCCGCGACCGCGCAAGGCGGCGAGATCATGCTCCGTCCCGACGAACTCGGCAAGGTCCAGCCCGGCTACCTCGCCGACCTGCTGCTCGTCGACGGCGACCCGCTCGCCGACATCACCGTCCTGCAAGACAAAGGGAAACTCCACGCCATCATGAAGGACGGCAAGTTCCACAAGGAAACCGCCGACCGGCCATGACCCGTCCTCCGGGACGGGCGGCCTGCCACCACCCGCGGCCACGCCCGCCCGTCCCGGCGCCGTCCCCGCACTCAGCCCGCGCCGAGGTATCCGTGACACTGCTCGTCTGCGCCACCTGCCCCCGCTACGACCCCCAGCACAGCGGCGAATTCAGCCACGCCCTCACCGCCGGCATCGCCGAGCACCTCGGCGGCGACAAGGTCGGCATCCGCCACGTCCAATGCCTCGGCGGCTGCCCGCGCGACGGCGTCGTCGCGCTCGACGGCCCCGGCAAGGCACGAGTCCGCTTCTCCCGGCTCACCGTCGACGACACCGACGCCATCCTGCGGGCCGCCCACGCCCACGACGCCTGCTTCACCGGCGTCCCCGGCGACTGGGAAATCCCCGGCACGCTGGCCGGACGGATCAGCTCGATCACCCTCAAACGCACCGCGCACACCCCCTTCGGCGCGCCGGGCGGCGGGCAGGCTGGCCAGGGCCGGGCACCGCTCTGAGGGGAGCCTGTCCGAGTCTTCGGAACCGCCGGGCTCGACGTCCTTGACGGTCGCAACGATGGTCCGATCGGATCCGTCCTCGACTGGGCAGCCGGTGCCTGTCCGGTCACTGGAAGGGACTCTCCGACCACGCCGCGATCGAGATCCATGGCCGGACCTGCCGTCTATGCCGGGGTGTCACATCGGGCCAGGGTCGACGGATTCGTTGCGGCGGGCGGGAGAGGAAGGAAACGGTGGATTGAGTGCGACCCGCACCTCGCCAAACCGGCCGAAGTGCGCGCCGAGAACTTCATCGTCGCGAGCCCGGCGGTCGTCGATTTCGTGACGCCGTCGGCTTGATTTCAGTCGGGTGACGTGGCGCTCGATGCTGTTGCACTGCTTGTGCCGTGGCACGACTTGCAGGTCAGTTATGTCGTCGAGTCGGTCGGGGGTCGCAGCATGACAAGGTTGCGGTTCTGGGGAATTCTGCTCATCGCGGCCTTGGCGGTGGCCGGGTGCGGTGGTGCGCCGGCGGCACCCTCTTCGTCGATACCGGCGAATCCGCCCGCCGCAACCAGCGTCGTGCCCTCTCCGGGGTCGTCCGGCCCAGCGGCGACAACGACGATGCCTCCGGTGCCGGCAAGTACCTCGGCGAGGGTGCCGGGCGCGCGAGCCCCATCGACTGCCAAAGCGGCGCCGACGCGAAAGACTCCGCCGCGAAAGCCTCCCCAGTACGGCTACCAATGCAGGGACGGCGACGAGCTGAAATACGACGTGTGCGCGGGGCACAAGGCGTGGGTAGACGGTCAGCGCGAGTTCAGCGATTGCTTGGACAGCGGAGGAAGCTGGGACATCGACAAGCAACGTTGGGTGCATTCTTGACGAGGATTGTGCTGGCTGTTCGTCCTGGTTGGGGTGCTGCGTTCCCGTCGGGCAGCGGGCCTAATGCGTCGGCAGCGCTCGAGAAGGCGGTAACTCCTGCCGGTGCACTGAGGATTCGAACTCAGGCCGTCCGACCTGCGGGAACGGGAATCGGCGGGCCGGGCTGCCACTGACGGCAAGCCGCTGAGCAGCGGAAACAGCGAGATTCTGGGTGCCCCCGGGGCGGTTCGGACGATATCTACATCGGGAAATATGGCCTTTGAGCTGCGGGTTTCCGCAGTGGTGGGGATTGTGAGCTGTCGTCGGGTGCGTCGGGGTGAGTCGGCGTGACTGCGGAGTTGATGCAGGAAGGTGCTGTTCACCCTCCGAACGGAGTAGCGGTTCGATGGGCGCGGTCGTGGTCGTTGCGGGTGCAGTGTGGTGCGACGGGGTTGGTGGCGTTGGGTGCGGCGTATGCGTCGTATCAGCATGGTCGGGTGTTCGCGCTGCGGTTTGGTGCGGATGCGACGACGGCGGCGATTTGGCCGTTGATCGTGGATGGGTTGTTGACGTTGGCGACGGTGGAGTTGTGGCGTGGTCAGCGGGGGAGCGGTCGGTGGTTGGCGTGGGCGGCGTTCTTGTTCGGGATTTCGTTGTCGTTGTGTGCGAATATCGGTGCGGCTCCGTCGTTGAGTGTGTTCGGGGTGACGGTGGCGGCGTGTCCTCCGCTTGCTCTGTTACTTGCCGTGGAGTTATTGAACCGGGCGTTGCGGCGGCATTGGCCGACGGCTGCTGACCCGTCGCCGCACGCGGAGCCGGGGAGACCTTCTGTTGAGGCCGAGGCAGTTGTGGAGCCCATGCCGGAGGCAGCCCAGGTGGATCATGAGCTGACGGCTGAGCAGCGGATGTGGCTGCACTACGAGCAGGAGGCTGCGTTGGGTCGCCGTCCCTCGGGTGCGGAGCTGGACCGGGTGGCCGGTACGCATAACTACGGGCGGCGAGTGCTGCGGCGGTGGAGAGCCGAGGGCCGACTCGATGCAATGGCGACAGTCGACGAAAAGGTGGACGGAGCGATGAGCCGTTCTTCGTGATCGCGGGTGGAATTCGTCGCTCGGGTGGTGGCAACGCTCACTCAATAGCGCGCCCGGTGGCGATGCGGACTATTTGCTCACGATCTCAATGCGGAAGCAGCCCAGACTATGCCACAGCTGAGCGGGGTCTGAGCTCAGTCCTCGGTCGCCGAGCGCAGATGTCCTCCGGCGGATCGCTATGCCCCGTGCGCCCCATCGCGGATGGGCGCAGTGCGCGATGTCTGGCGTACAGCAGAAGTTCCTTGCTCCGGTCCGGTCGCTGCCGCGCTACGCCGAGGCAGCCTGGGCGAACGTCCGGGGTCCCACCCGGTCAGATACCCCCGTCGTTCTAGGCGGTAGGTCACGGTGTTCGGGTGCACCCCGTCGGCGCGCCGAGGCTGTTGATGCCGACGCTGACCTCCGCCTGGCGCAGGTTCGTGCCCTGGGCAGGGCTACATGCAGACGGTCCCGGGCCTGACCAGTGGGTTTCTAGCGGGATGTTGGTGATTGAGGGCAGTTTCCAGGTCGGCAGGCCTGGAGTTGATGCCTGATGGCCGCCGATGGGCGCAGTTCGCGTGCCAAGCATCGACTGGTTACGACGTCGTTGTCAGAGCTGTCACCGCGATCATGGGCACCGTTGTCGGCTTGGCGTTTCTGGTTGGCTTCGGCAACGTTCTGAGCCTGGCTCTCCGGCTCGGTGTGCCTGCGTGGGTCGCACCGCTGGTGGCTCCTGCGGTCGATCTTTCAATTCTAGGTCTCCTTCTCGGTGGGCGGCATCTCGTGCTTGCGGGCGCGTCTTCGGAGGTGCTGCGGCCTGCTCGTCGCTTGCTGGTGTTCGCCAGCGTGGTCCCCCTCGGGTTGAACATCGCGGAGCCTCTTGCTGCGGGCGAGTTCGGGAAGGCGGCGTTCGACTCTGTGGGGCCGTTGCTGTTGATCGGCTGGGCGGAGGTCGGTCCCGGCTTGCTGTTGGCCATTGGCGAACAGTCTCTCCGCAAGCCAGTTGGAAGCGAAGTTGATCGGCCGGGTCTGGCTGTCTGTGCGGACTTCGATGAGGGCGCAGTGTTGCGAAGGCTCGACTTGAGGATTTCGTGCAGCCGAGTGCCGGGCAGACAGTTGATGATCGCATGTCCGATGCGCTCTTGACCCGGGCGCGGAAAGAAGACGCGGTCCATCGTGCGGTGCACCAGACGCCGATATCCGCCGACACACTGCGCGTCCGGCTTGGCGTGGGTGCCGCTCGGGCACGTCGTCTCGTCAAGATTGTTCGATCTGAGTTCGAGGAGCGAATGGCTTCCCATCAAGGTTGAAGAGGGCGGTGGTGGACGAGAGGCGGGTCACCGCCGCCTGTCACCACAGGGTCAGCCCGGCCTGCTCGGGCATGTCGCGCCGCGGGGGTCCGTCGCCGTGCTGGAGCTACTAGCTGGTCCAGCCGAGAATCTGCCAGCCGGGAGTGTGCTGTGGCAGGACGAACGGCCCGTCCACGCCGCGCCTCCAAACCAGGCTGAGTGCTACGGGGGTTAGGCCGACCGCGCCTGCTCAAGAGCTGTCATTGGGCAATCACCTCCCCT
Organism: Amycolatopsis sp. FU40; assembly: GCF_021903635.1. Taxonomy (NCBI): domain Bacteria; kingdom Bacillati; phylum Actinomycetota; class Actinomycetes; order Pseudonocardiales; family Pseudonocardiaceae; genus Amycolatopsis; species Amycolatopsis sp. FU40. Next base: position 3,819,404 of record NZ_CP091381.1, on the reverse strand, counting down.
CAGAGACCAGGGCCGCCTGTAACGCCTGACTGCACCGCGACGACGGGGTGCGTAGTCATTCGGCTTCGGAGGTTGTGGCGGCGTGAACGTGTTCGGTGTGCCGGCGGACGAGGTTTTGAAGCTGAGCCAGCAGTTCGTCGGCTGCCTGAAGACCGCGCGAGCCCTGTTCTCGGTCATCGCCCCTGGCCAGGACGCTGGTGCGAAGAGCAAAGAGGATCGACGTCGCGCCTACCTGGGGCTTCTGTCGGCGACCAACGACCTCATGACATGGCATAACTTTCTCGGTGAACTTGCCCTGACGATGCAGCGGTGGGAGCCGTTCAGGTGGCGTCACACAACAACCGCGATCAAACAGACCGCCGACGTGCGTAAAGCCATGTCCGCGTTTCTCGCGGCACTGTCCGAGGTCCGTTTGGTCGGAAATCCGGGACCGCGAGCTGCGGCCGAAAGGATCACTGCGGTCATGGGGGAGTTGTTCGGCGTCTTGCCAACATCGAAGGGCGGGGCTGCCCGCGTGCACGAGATCGAGCACACGCGCGAGTGGATGCGTGAACTTGGCGACGCGCAGAAACACTTCATCCTCGCTGCCCGGCGTGACCTGGGCTCCGCAAAAACTCCTCGTGCTCGCTGGTGGCAGCTCTGGCGGCCACGAACTGTCGAAGCCTGGCCGGGCGGCTGGCCGGTCCCTGCGGCGACGCTCACTGCCGAGGACGAAACTGGCGGACGTGAGCTTCCGCCCGGAAGCCAGCCTCGCCAGCTGTCAGCAGGGCCTCGCGCCGAAGCGTCAGCGCCGTAGCTAACCGGCGATGCTCTTCTTGTAGTCCTTGATCGTGGCGACGCGGGGGTCGTGACCGCCGGCGCCGGGCCGGTGGAGTTCCAGCCGCAGTCGGCACCTAGAGCCTTCGGTCGCCAACAGCCCCCGGGGCCGATCCCTGCAAGGGGTGGCTGTGACGACGGCCAGCGCTGATTGACCGTGGCTGCAGTCACTGCCCGCTATTATCGGGTATGCAAGCTATCTCTCGAGTCCGGTGGGAGGCCCTCGCTGCGTATTGTCGCAGGGCCGCAACTCGTGCCATGTGCCATGAAATCGGCTGGTTTGAGGCAGGTGATGAGCGACTTCTCGCCACTCTCGTCGTGGACACGGACGATGAGTTCTCCGGCATCATCCTCGCGCAGGACTTGAGGGAGCGATACCGCTATATCGGTCAGACGAAGTACTTCAGCAGACCAGAGGAGGCGGTGGCGGCGTTGGATCTCACAATGCAGGAACTGCTGCCCAGATTGGAGAGCGAACGTGCACAGGGCGACGAAGTCGGCCCTCCAATCGACTTCTTCACTCCTGTTGTAGGCGAGGATAAGCTGCACCCGAGTTTCCGAGAGGTCGCCTCTGGCAGGGCGTTCTCAGCCGCTCGCGGCATTATCACCGCGATGATGAGGTGGCATAACGACGTCGACGGCAACTTTGTCGAGCAGTTCCAGACCACCGGCTTCGATGCCCGGCTATGGGAACTCTACCTGTTCGCTGCCTTCACCGAGGCGGGATTTGACATCACCAACCCTAAGCCCGCCCCGGATTTCCTGGCCTCTGGGCTCGCAGGGGAGTTCGCCATAGAGGCGACGACCGTCAACCCTACGAGACAGTCGGCGGGCTCCGCCGAGGTCCCCTTGCCCAACACGGACGAGGAATGGTCGAGGTATGTTCGGCACTATCTGCCGACGAAGTACTCCGGGCCGCTGATGAGAAAGTTGGGAAAGCAGTATTGGACGCGCGAAGCTGCTGCGAATAAACCGCTGGTTTTCGCGATCCAAGACTTTCACCAACCGTTTTCCATGACATATAGTCATGGAGCGCTTCCCATCTACCTCTATGGTCGGTTCACCGAGTCCGAATCTGACGGCTACGGGAACCTGACGACCCGGTCAGTCCAGATTAGTGAACACCGCTGGGGCGAGAAGAGCGTTCCATCGAGCTTCTTTACGCAGCCCGGTGCCGAGAATGTCAGCGCCGTGCTGTTTAATGGGAGTGGCACGATCTCGAAATTCAATCGCATGGGTGTCAACGCTGGATTCGGCGACGGAACCACAATTCTAATCCGCACCGGCCGCTGCTGGGATCCAGACCAGAGTTCCTCCGAGGCCCTGCGCTTCGTACACGTCGTGGGACCGGAGCAGCCCGAGACATGGCTGGAGGGCATGGACGTGTTCCACAACCCCCACGCCTTGTACCCGCTCGACCCCGCTCTGCTGCCTGATGCGGCTCACCATCGTCTCCGTGCGGACGGGCTGATGGAGACCATGTCCCCCGGCTGGAAGCCGATCCTGTCAACTACCTCGATCGTCGAACTCCGCACCGACACATAGCGTCACGCTCTGCGGAGACTCGAACCTTCTCAACGAGAAACGGGGACGATCGGCATGCCGCGGCTGATATTGCGGGTGAGGCGACGTCGGTATCGGCTTCAGCGACCGAGCACTCCCTGGTGCTCGATCGCCTGACCGTGCTCGAATAGCGCAGGTGCCCGTTCGCTGCGCGATAGACGCGCCTGGTCAGCTGGTAGGACGGTCGGCCCGTCCCGAGGGCAAGGTCGGCGTCAGCGCGCCGGGTTCCGACGCCGTGGGGGCTGGAGACTGGTGGCGCGCAAGGCCGTCGAGGATCTCGCCGGGAGACTTCAACAGGCGCGGGTACTGCTTGAGCACCCGGATCTCGTTCTCGTTGAGGACTTTCACCACGATCGTGCCTCGTGTCTTGACGAACAGCACGGAACTAAGGCAGATGACTATTTCCTCGTCGGCCCCTGTGTGCTGCAGCAGTTGCGCGACCGCGTTCGCTTCCCGCACGTCGCTCTCGGAGCGCGGCGTGTCAATGTACTTGAGCTCGGCGGCACGTTCCAGCTTGCTGGCCAGATCGGCGAGCTTGTCCGCTGCTGCGCGGGCCTGGGATCGTGCGCGGAAGCGGCGAAACCACGAGCCGCGGTGCACCCTGTCCCACAGCTCCGCCTCGAGCCCGCATGCCTCCAGCAGTTCCACCACGGCCTCCTGCAACAGCGTTCCGTCGTCCGCTGTGGTGTAAATCGAGATGACACTTTCCCCTGGCAGCAGAGGCAAGCCAGCGTCAACGGTTTTGACGTTCAACGAGATCACCCAGGCGTCGCCGTTCTGCAGAGTCGTGGGGTCTGCCTGAAATACTTTCGCGAACGCCTCGGCTTCTTCCGCCGTGATAAAGCCCCGCCCATCGTTGCCTTCGGCTTCCAATTCGACGACGAGTTCAGCGGTCATCGGCCTGGGGTCGAGGGCAGTTGCCGTATCGCTGAGCCGGCGATTGCTGACAACCGCGGCGTTGTATCGGGTGGCAACCTCGTCCCGGGTTAAGCCGAGAGCGTGCCGCCAAGCCGAAAGCGGACCTAGGCCCCGGCGCCTGCCGAGGGCCTCGGCTGTCTCTCGCGTGGATGCCCCGTTGTCGAGCATGGCCCGGCGCAGACGTTCGAAGCCCTCTTCACCGACCGAGCCCCCTGGTTGATCCACGCACGGGGATCGCGTCGCCTGGTCGTCGACGATGTCGTGGCGGATGTTGTTCACTGCCTTCTGGTCGCGGTCTGCTGGCGTAGACAGGCAGGACGTCCTCGGGCTGGTCGGCCACAGCTGCGGAGGTGGTTCACAGGAGTCACCGACTGTGGCGCAATGGGATGGCGTTGTCAGCCGGTTCGCGCAGTCGGTCGGCGAGTGCACGTCGTCGAGCAGGGTGCCACTGCGGCGAGCTAGCAGCGCAGCCGGTTCGCCGTCGACGCGACATGCGGGAAGGGGGCCGCCTGTGGGCGCGGCAGGCATCGCGGAGGCCTCCTGAGTCGTCGGCGGGGTGGATCGGTCCGCTTAGCAGACCTGATTCGACCGACGTGGTCCACTGACAGATTGTCAACCCTCACTGGCTTGGCAGGATCATGCTGCGCTGTTATAGTGCGGCCGACTTCGTCGGGCTTGAATCGTAGGCGAAGTGGGCCTGTGCCGAGTGGGTCGAAATTGCTGTGCCGCTGGCGAAATCCTCTGAGTTCGGTACGCCGGCACGTCTTCTCAGCGCTGCTGCCGGGCGAGGGCCCGAACGCAGTACGAAAGACTGGTAGCGTCCTCGGCATCGTGAAAAGGCGAACGAAAACAGGACGCGTCGTGCTGGTTGTTACCTGTGCGCTGGTAGCGACGCTGGGAGTCTCGTTCGCCATCATCCAGTGGGATGTTGCGAACAAGATCGCGACGACGATCTCGGCGCTGGGAGCAGTCGCGGCGGTCGGGGTCGCCGTGCGGGCGGCGTTGAGTGGGCCGCAAGCCAGCGGCGTTGTCTGCGCATCTGACACAGGCCGAGCTGCCGCAGAAAGTGGCGGGGGCGCGATCACCGGCATTTCCGGGAAGGTCACCACGGCCAGCTCGCTCCGCGCGGCGAACATAGTGCACGCGGAAGCATCGGGTGCCGGGGCTGCGATCACCACCGGCGTCTACCTGGACTGACGGAATCCGTACAAATGACCAGGGAACGGCGGAACACGGTATCCGGCAGCGGGGCGGCGACCGCACCCGGCGGCTACGCCAATGCCGGCATACATCTCGGTGACGTAAACCTGCTGACTGGCGTACCTGTGCGAACGCGGTACCGCGAGACCGTCCCCCCTGGTCCTGATCCACGCCGATGCCGTCGAGCATTGGTGGGGTACGCAAGCCAGCTTTCCGTCAGCCTCGCCCGCTTAGAGGGTTTCGCGCCCGACGTGGTCATCGGCAGTCAGACCGTTGACGACGACAAGCTGCACGGCTTAGCCAGCCAACTGGGCTTGCGAAGAAGCGAAGATAGGACCCACAGCGCCCACAAGTTCCCAGCGCAACTTCGTGAGGCTCCGTTCACGTACCTAACCTATAACGACGCCCACCGCGTGCATGCTTCTTACGCGGCATGCCCGAGTCCGTCACGGCTGCCTTCGCGTATTAAGTACTCCACACGCCCCGGGGTGATCGAGACGTCGAGAACCACCTGTCCCACGTATTCCGGCGTCGCCATGCGTCGAGTGTGCATCGCTTGCTCATAATTCTGCGCGCTAGCGTCTCAGGGTTACCAGGGCGCGGGCCCCTTGTTCCATTCCGTTATCAATGGAGTGTCGACTTCCGTAACTGCAGTGTTTGATTTATCCGGCCAGAATGCAACGGAGAATCGCCCATGGGCGGCTGTGTCGCTCTGAAAACTCTCCGAGCCAGAATCGTTTTCGCTTGGAACGACTACCTCTGCTGAAACGTCAAATTCGAAGGTTCCTTCCGCTGTGAAAATGGCGTCTGCGGCGTCGAATGCTAAGTCTTCGATTTCGATGATTCGTCTCCCGGCTGGCGGTCCCACTTGTGGATACATATGACCATGTCGCCGCAGTTCGGAAGAGATGTCATCCTCGAGGCGTACGATTATCCCTGATTTGACGGCCTTGAGAATTTCAAGAAATGCATCATTCGCATTTATTTTATAGTATTCCTCAAGTATGGCCTTCGTCTTTCGTCCAGTCTCGTTGATGTTAACGAGAGCGCGAATAGATTCGTCTTCTCTTGGGTCGTCAATCTTATGAATTGTTGAGTATTGGGTGAGAACTTCGGGTGTGAGCATGGCGAATCTCTGCATCACGATCGGCCCGAGGTCGTCGAGTGCCTTCCTGGAGCCTGGGTCGGTTAAATCTGCTGTAGACACTGCGAGTAGGGCCTTGGAGACGGTGTTCGACGCTTGGAATGATCGGACGTACCTCTCGACCTTCGTGCGCATTTGGCTAGATTTTCGTAGATGGGTCGAAAGTATGCCGGTGCCAATCAGTGTTGTGTTGCCTTTTTTGATATTGCATGGGGTGCATATTGGAGCAAGGTTCTGTGCGGTGTGTACGTCGAACGCTTGCCTTGCAGGCCAAGGAAGATGTTCGCGAAGGATTTCTTCAAGATCGTCTGTCGTGATGGTATGGGGAATGATGTGATCGATCTGGATATCGGCGAAGTCCTTGGGTTCAGTGCACCAGTAGCAGCGGTGCCCCCAAGCTTCTAGGAGCGCCAATCGAAGTATGGAATTCTTGTCGGCCTCGCCAAATCGATAGCGTATCTCGTGGCTCACGTTCATCATTGTAGCTGACGAGCACTGCGAGGTTTGGTCTTGATGTATCGATACTGCTTATGAGTACGCTATATGTCATTCTCGGGGTTGTGCGGTGCGCAGACGAGTCGTCGACTAAGAGCTTCCCGGTTTGGTTGCCTCATCGATCGCCCAGTGATATTGGGCGCTCAGGCCGAGACAGTGTCTACGAGTCAGGGGCATAGTGATCTGTCGCGCTCCGGGCAGCGTGTCCAATCAGGCTCTCGACGTGGTCGAGATAGTCGGCCAGATCGCTCTCGGACGGTAGGGGGCCTCCGTACGGGTCCCCGTAACGTGCGAAGGGACGGGATTACAACAGACGCCTCATCGAATTATACCAATCGTGCGGGGCGTTGCCGAGCTGCGTGTACCGGTTCAGCCAAGCCTGGCGTGCACCGTGGGTGTTCCGTCTTTTGTGAGTGATATTTTGCAGCGAGGTCATGGCCGTCGCCGCGAGTTCTCCCGCAGCCAAGGCGGTCTCCACTGCGGGGCCGGGTCGTCCGGCAGCCAGTGCCTCTCGCGCGGTCGCCATGAATTCCGACGCTCGATTGATGAGTTCTGCCGCGCGGTCTCGGTTGTAGCGGAAATTGAAGGCGACCGCGCCCCCGCCTTCAGGGATCAATGCGAACGCGATCCACCCGGCGTCAGGCGTGATCTTTGCAGGACGCAAGCCCGATACATGCTCGACGTTCTCTGCCGTCACCGGTTCACCTGAGGCAACTGCGTTGCGCACCCGTCCTTGTCGTGCCGCCGCTGGGGCACTTGATCCGACGCCGGAGGTCCGCGCCGAGCACCGCGCACCCGCCGCTCCGCGGTCTGGTGGCCGCGAAGGTATTGCTTGTGGTGGCTCCCGTCGGGCTGGAACTGTTGCTGGACCGCTGGACCACGTGGTCGGTGTTCGTCTCCGCGCTGGCCCTCGCGGTCACCGTGGCATTCGCTGGACCGCCGTGGCAGCGGGCACTGATCCGCCGCGCCGCCTTGGACCAGCTTCACCAAGGTCTGTCGTACGCGAGACGGCAGCTGGACGAGCTACCTGAGCGTGCGGGTGCCGATCCTGACGAAGCCGAGCCCACCGTTGCGGAGCGTCGACGCAAGGAAATCATGAACGAGCTCGCGGTCATCGCGGCGCAGCAGGCTTCACTGGCGGTGGACGTTACGGTTCTGCTGTCAGAGCTAGCAGGCCTGAGCGCCACGGAACCCTCTCTCGAGCCGCCGTTCTGAGGCCTCAGGCCCTCCGAGCAGCGAGTTCACAGCGAGCTGGCCCCTAAAGGTCGTCATTGTCGACTCGGCCTGCGTCATCCCGGCATGTGGTTTCGGCTGGAATCGCCCGGATGCGCTGATCGTCCATCACCGGCCCAGGACTTGCAGATCAAAAGGAATGGCGGGACTGATGTGTGGCCGCATTCGAGCGGCGGGGCAGGGCGGACTCAGTGAGAGACTGTGGAGCTGTTGCGGTGTCCGGACTCAGCTGCGTTGCCTGCGGATGGTCGCGTTCAATCTGAAACCGAGTCGTCGTCGGCAGCATCGGGGAGTTCGCAGAAGGGATGCTCGGCGAGGACATCGACGACGTATTCGACGAGCGCGAGGTGGATCCGGTCGATGCTGCCGTCGATGACGTCGTAGGTGACCTGGAAGAACAGCAACGCCGGTCGGGTCAAGCGCACGCGGAGCTGTCCCGGCGTGGCGGCTAGTTCGAGCACTAGGAGCTCGTCGATATCGTTCGGCACGTAGCGGGCGAAATCCGAGTCGGTCATCACGCCCTCGAGCGCAACCAACGCGGACTGCGCCATCTCGCGGGTGAGTACGTCGTCGACAAGCGGGGTTATCGGGGCACCGGGCTCCGGCTCGTTGACTTCCTCGATGTCGCGGACGAGCACGTCGTCGAGCCCGATCGCAGGCAGGCCGGCTTGATCGAAAGGAGTCGGGATGTCCGCGCTCGGGATGGCGCTGCCTATCAAGCCGTTGCAGATCTTGCCGATCCTGTCCGCGAGCAGATCAGGGTGGGGCGGTGCCGGCGGATGACGAGGCGGTCGGTTCGAGGGGGCCGCAAGCGCGTTGATGGCCTCGCCGTACGCCTCGTGCAGGTCGCGCAGCGAGGGGATCACGGTGAGGGTGGGTGGTGACGCAAGCGTCGCCAGGTCCTGTCGCAGCGGCTCGGCGAGGGCGTTGCTGCCGGAATCGCAGAAGTCGCGGCTGTTGCCAGTGACGAACAGGACGTAGTCGTCCGCGTCGAGATTGTCGCAGAGCTCAAGGATGGAGTACCAGATCAGGGCATCGCGGTAGCCTTCTTTTCCGTTGTTGGTGAACGGTTTCCGGCCCTGCATGGCCCTGGTTACGAGGGTGCCGTGGTCAATGGCCGGCACGGGAAGGAACCTGCCGCCCGCCTGCTCGATGTAGTACTCGAGCTTGTACTGGAAGCCGCGTCGGGTCGCTTCGCAGATCTGGGTGATCTTCCGGGCGTCGATGATGTCGTCGGGCTCTTCGGCGTAGCGGCGGACGATGTTGAGTCCCTTGAGCGCTCCCCGCTCGCCTTCGGAGACCAGCTGATCGTGGTGCCGGATCGCCTCGAGCCGCACGATCATCGGAATCGCGAGCTTGAGCAGGCCGTAGCTGCCGGCCGACAGAGTCGCCGTCCAGCGGGTCCCCAGCGTCAGGTCGGCGCGGAACTCGGTGGTGTCCACCACGACATAGGGCGGGCGCGCGAACTCCATCCCCGCGTTGTCACCGCCTTCGGTCGCGAATGTCCCCGGTTCGGCAGCATAGCCGGTCAGACGTGCTGCGATCGGCACGCCGCATGCGTCACGAGCAAACCTCGGCCTCCTGATTCCTGCCAGCGGCGGCCGACGGCACGAGAGCCGCCAGGGCCTCGTACGCGGCTCGTTACGCTTGTTCGATCTCCGGTGCAACCGGAAATTCGTAGTCGACCATCGGATGCTCTCGTTCGTCTGTGCCTCGGCAGGGATATTCGCCGTCGCGCTAGGACGGGTTCGGCTGATGCGGCATCAGGGTCGGCTGCCGGGGTGGCGCGAGCAGGTTGTCGCCGGGTCAGAACGGGCCATCGGCGGCGAAGCGGTCCACGACGCCCATCCGCTCGGCCAGCTGCTGTGCGCGTTCGGCCGGCCCGATGCGGGATTCGCTGCCGTCGGGGTGGTACAAGGTGTGCACATTGTTCGGCCCGCCAGCGAGCAGGATCGCCGACACCTGCGGCAGTCCCATCGGCATCGCTTGGCGGCGCGGGCCGCTCGTTGGCGCAGTTTGCCCGCGCGGCCGCTGGGATACTAGGGCTGGAGTCATGGCGCGTTTTCGTTCCGACAATGTTGTGGGTGCTAACTCACCGTCATCACTGGCGGTCGCCTCCATGCCGTGGGTCTTCACGCAGCGACCGCCGTTGAGCCCGGAGAAGTTCATCTCGGAGGCGAAGCGTCGTGGCTTTGATCTCACCATCCAAACTGTGCGCGAGCTCTATCGGCATCGCCTGTTGATCCCCTTCGTCTGGGTGCAGAACGAACCGGATCCTTCGTTGGCGGTTCCCAACGGCGACGAACCGCGCTCGAACGGCACCTTGCTCACCGAGCTGCGTCTAGCGCGTGAGGTCGGCAGGGCGCGTGACCTTGCCGCGATGCCGTTTCGGCCGCACCTGCCGTTTGTCCGGCAGGCTCGCTTCGGCCGCCGTTGGTGGGACGGTTTGATCTACTCATGGCATCAGCTGCACGTATTGTCGTCGATCGCGTGGGTGCTGGAGGGCCGCCGGGAGACCTGGCGCGACGGCAAGTGTCGGGTGCAGCTGCCTGATCCAGGTCCGTACCTGATCGAGGAGGCCGCCGAATTTCGGCGTATCGCCATCGCTGCGACTGCACTTGAGGCACGGTACGGGCCTACGCTTGATCCCGACTTCGTGCACCTGTCGAACACGACATTCAAGCAGTGGTCCGCGTACCGCGCGTCGTTCGACCCCGCGGCCGTGAGCGACACCCTGGGCTACTCCGCCGGGCAAGCTGCCGAGGACGCCGAGTCGTTGCTCAGCTCGGCAGTCCGGATCGATCCGTTAGGCGGTTCCTGGGGGAAACTCGCCCGCCGCGCGCCGCGCAAGGCATGGGAGCAACTCAAAGGCCCCGCGCTCGCGGCAATGGACATGCGGCAGACGGCTGAGATCCTTCTCCGCTTCCATGAAAACCTCGCCGATCGTGCCTTGGCGCAGCAGCTGCCGAAGCCTTCGCCGATGTCAGCGCATCCGTCGCACGAGCGGTTGAGCCGCCGCGATAGCAGCTTGGACCAAGACCTGATGAGTCTCGGACTCTCGCCGCATCCTCGTGTCGTGTTAGCCGTTGAGGGCGAAAGCGAGCAGCTGCACGTCCCGAAGATCGCGGCCGAGCTGGGCTACCGGGCTGCTCCAGAGCTGGTCCGGGTCCTGCATCTCGGCGGGACGACCAAGGACCTCCAGAAGGTCGCAGCTCTCGCGGCCGCGCCGCTGATCGCTGGGCGCAAGACCGACAACCACTGGGACCTTCTCAAACCGCCGACCTGCTTGATGGTCGCTGTAGACCCAGAGGGCAAGTTCGCCGCGGACAAATGGGAGCGGACTCGCGACGGAATCCTTGATGAGATTCGACAAGTACTGCGTGCCCAAGGCGCGAAGACCACCGATGAAGAGCTGAGCATGCTTGTCGACATTCACCGCTGGTCGGCCTCATGTTACGAGTTTGCGCATTTCACGGACGAAGAACTCGCCGACGCGATCATAGCGATCCACGAGACCGTGAACGGCCTTAGCCGTGTTGATCTCATCGGTGCTCTGGCGGCGTTGAGGGCGCGGGCGCGGACTGGGCACCGCAACGTAGATATCAAGAACGTGTGGTGGGATTGGAGTTACGAGCCGAGCAAGGTGGCGTTGGCCGACCAGCTATGGCCCGTGCTCAAGCAGAAGATCGATCGCTGCCGCGAAGACGACGGAGCTCCGATACCTGAGATTGTTCGGGTAGTCGAAAAGGCATACAGGACAGCCTTGCACTGGCGCGATGTGTCGTTTGTGCTCACCGCAATCGACTAGGGCCGAACACGACGGTCCACTGTAAACCCGTGTGGCTTCCTGCGCGACCGCGGGCGGGCGGGTGGAACCACGAGGCGGGGCAGACCGCCGGCTCAGCTGGGATTCTTCCTGCCGCACCCGGACTCCTAACAGCTTCTCGAGCTGTGCGCCGCGGCGCTCGCCGCCGTCGGCTGTCGCGACCTACCAATTGTGGCCGCGCGGATCCCCACCAGATTGGCACGGTTTACGCGTACACCGACCGCTACGAGGGAGCGAATACCCACTGGACTGCCCAGCGGAGACGCAACGCACGTTGCGGAGCGCGGTACACCAGCAGATGCAGCAAAGATTTCTCGACGGTGGATTATTACCGCCTAATGCTATTGCTGGCAGATCATTAACGCATGACGAGGTCAGACGGCCTAGCTACACTCGGTCGGCTGGCCAGTCGGTAGAGAGGGCGGGAAGCGTGGCGGATCGAGACGAGCAACACCTGCTGGGGCGATTCTGGCTGGCGGGCCATCCCGACGAGAAGTTGCCGGGCTGGCTGGATGTGTCGGGGTCGAACCCGAGAATCACCCTCGCCGGGCAGTTGACTGCTCCGGTCGAGTGGTCGTCCACATCGGGCGGGAGGATAGGAGTGCCGGCACCAGAGTTCCCTGTCGACCGGTACACGGTGCACGGACGACTCAGCGAAGGCAGCCACTCGAACGTGACCTTGCTGGGTGCCGACACCTATCCGCAGAATTTGCAGATCTTTGGCGATCTGGAGGCAGGCTCTGAGAATGGCACCCAAGTTTTCGAAGGGCCGTGGCTGATCCGCGGCGTGCACATGGAACCGGGCGATCCGATCCTCAAAGCGATGGTCCGGTTCACCTACATCGACGAGTGGGTAGCGAGGACCGGTTTAACCAAGTACGAGAACTCTTATAGCGAGGGCTCCCCGGTCGAGGTGTCCTACCGCGAGCCGGAGCCGCAGTCAGCTCAGATCCCCGGCGGACTGGGTGCGCTGCGGGTGACACACCAGCGGCACCTGACCTCTCCGAGTGCCGCCGGTTTCGAAATCCGGCACGAGGCGTGGCTGTGGATCGATGCACAGGCGGAGTCATTGGATACGCTCTACACCGATTTTATCGCGCCTGTGCTGAACATGGCGTCGGTGATGATGGACCGGGCATGCAAGATAACTGAGCTGAAGGTGGTCACCGAGCGTTCGGACTACTACGACCGCGTCTACCACCCCATGGTGCGGGCGGACCGTCTACTGAGGCCAATCAAACCCGGCTACTCCTATCTACGGCTTCCTGATATCAACTTGGCTACTGTGGCTAATGCGATCGTGGCTTCCAGAGATATCGATCCGATCCCCTCGATCTTGGTGAGCACCTTCGAGCGGGAGACTGGCCGCTTCCTGGAGACTGACCTGCTGGAGCTGGCAGCGTGTGCGGAGGGGCTCGACCGCCGGCTGCACAAGACCGGCAAGAAGAAGGAGTATCGGCAGCGTCTGGAGCGGCTGATCGCGTACACCAAGGATTGCGTGCCCGACGCTGCCGGTGTGGCCACGCAGTGGGCAGCCAGCCTGGTAAATGCCCGCAACGACTATGCACACTTGTTGCCAGGTCCGCGCAACAGTTGGCAGACCAATCTCGTCTTATGGGAGTCGCTGAAATGGATCCTCGGGGCGGCGATCCTGCTGCATGTTGGCGTCGATGCCGAGGTGATCAAGAAGGGTCTCAACCGGCACGAGAGTTACGCTTTCTTCGTGCGGAAGGCGAAGAACTACGCACCGGATATCTACGCGAAGCCAGCTCCGTCGCAGTAACGGTTCGGTAGGGATCACCGTTGAGCCAGTGCCAGGGTCGGCTCGAACACCTTCTGAGGGACGCTGCGACACTCTCAGGCGGACAACGGGCCGCGACCAAGTCCAGCCATAACGTGAGTTGGTGTCACCAACTGATGACAGGCAGTCTTCCTCGTGTGGTGCCTCGTGAGTTTCGGGTGCAGTTGCCGCCTGATGTGCCACCGGGTCGGTATGCCGCGATAGTGCAGGCTGTCGTCAGTGTGCTCGCTGCTGCGGATGTGCTTTCGGGATCGTCGATTGCGGTAGACGTTCTGGCTCGGGATGAGGATTTGAACGACGCGTTCGACCAGTTCAGCGCTCTGTATCCGTGGAGCCAGTGCTGAGAGCGAATGGGCGACCGCGGGTGACTGTGGCGGGATCGCTGTCTGTCCTCGCAGTCGCACCGGCATGCGTTTACGGAGACTGCTATGCATCGACGGCGTCAGGTGAGTCCGTTGAGGGTGAGGTTGAGCGCGTCGACGAGGTTGGTGCGGTTGCCGCTGCATACGGTGGCTTCCAGCCCGCCGTGCGGGGTGTCGCTGGTGAAGGCGAGCACGCGGCCTGCGCGGGTGAGGTCGTAGACGGTCAGCGCTGTGCTGTGGATCCGGTCGGTGCCGTGTCCGACTGCGGCGTGGAGCTTGTGCACGGCGGTGCGTTCGCTTCGCAGGAGGTGGCGCAGGTCGTCGGCGTGCCCGGACATTTCCGAGAGCGGGTCGACGTCGGTGTCTTCGAGGTAGGTCGTGGGGATTCGCAGGGTTGCCGTCCGGGCTGGTGGGTGTTCGGGCAGGGCCTCGACCAGTGCGGTGGCGAGGTTGCGGGGCTGGATCGGGTCGAGCTGGATCGACTGGTGGTCGGTGATCAGCCGGACGGCGTCGCGTCCGGCCGCGGCGACGAAGAACGCGCCGTCGTCGTGCGGGCGGTGGGTGAACGCGGTCCAGGCGTAGCACTCGCGGGCGGGTGCGGCGAGCAGTTCCAGTGTGGCCCGGAACTGCGGGGTCAACCGTCCGTCCGGCGTGGCGAGTCCGAAGGCGGCGAACCGGTCCATCGCTCGTCGCTCTCGCTCGGCGGCGAATTCCGCGGTCATGTAGGTGTGTTCGGGGCTCACCACGATCGGGAGGCTGGTCAGGCCGGTGTAGTTCCAGGCGGCGAAGAACGCCGGTCGCGGCATCCGGACCGGTCTGTCGATGATCGTCATCGTCGCGGGTCAGCCTCCGATGGTGGGCGGGGTCGGCGGCAGGCCGGTGCGCGGGTCGCGCAGCCGGCCGTCCTCGTCGTCGGTGAGGTCGAACGCGGAATCGTCGTCCAGCCCGTACTTGCGCTGGTGTTCCTTGTCTTCCTCGCCTTTCCCGCCCTTTCCGCCGCCGGCCATCCCGCCCATTCCCGGCGTTCCCTTGGCACCGGCCGCGCCTCGGGCCGCGGCCGAGTTCGCGCCTCCGCGGGCCACCGGTTCTTCCGTGGCGCCGGAACCCGCGCCCGGCCCTGCGGAACCGCCGGCTCGGCCGCCCGCGCTCCCGCCAGGACTGCCCGGGCCGTTCCCGGGCAGTCCGCCAGTGGGCCCGAAGCCGCCCGCGGGTCCGAAGCCCGCGACGAACCCCGGCGACGGATTGCCGCCGTTGGCACCTGCGCCGGTGTTCGGCAGCGCGAGAGGCACCCAGCCCGGGCTGTTCGGGCGCTCGTAGGCCGGCGGTGTCCATCCGGCTGTGGTCGTCCCGTCGCCGGGTCCGCCTCCAGCCTGATAGTGCGGCAGCCCCGCCGCGTCCCTGGCCGGCGGCTGGTACTGCACCGGAGCCGACGGCGGCGGAGGGGGAGCGAACGACTGCGCCGGCCCGCTGGTGCCAGGCGCTGCCACGGGCGGCTGGTGGCCGCCGCTGCGCAGGTGAGGATTGTCCGGGCCTGCCCTGTGGTCGGCCGGCTCCTTGGGTTGCGCGCTGATGTCGACGTTGCCGTCGCCGAAGTCCTGCAGCTGCCCGTAGTCGATCTTCAAGCCTTGGCCCGCTGACTTCGCGGTGTCCGCGTAGGTGTTGTACTTGTCGAGATTCTGTTGCGCGATCTCGTTGTACTGGTTGATTTTCGCTTCGGTGTCGGTGGTCCGCCAGAACTGTGCCTCGTCCAGGAACGTCCGGTGCGGCGGAGTCTCGGGCATCGGCCGCAGCGACGCCTTCAGCTGGTCGAACCCGTGCGCCAGGCCGCTGGCGTTCTGCGAGTTCGCGGTGAAGGTCTGCGACGCGGCCTGCGACACGTCCGCCAGCGGCTTGATCCGCGCCTGCGCGGCGTCCGCGCCGCCGCCGGTCCAGGACGATTCCATGCCCGACATCAGCTGCTGCACGCGACCGCTGACCTGCGCGTGCTGCTCAGCCAGTTCCGCGGCCTGGTCGGCGCCGCCGTGCCAGTCCGGCGCGCCCTTGCTCGCCATGATCTGCTTGACCAGTTCCGACTGGGGCACGGCCTGCTCGCCGAGGTTGCCCTCGAACAGATCGCCGAACCATCCGCCGACGTCGCTGGCCCGGTCTCCGACCCACTCGACGGCGCCTTCGACGGCGTGCCCGACGGCTTTCGCCGCGTCGCCCAGGACATCGAAGATCGACATCACGAACCCGCTTTGTGCTTCAGATTCGTCATCACCCGCTGGGCGGCGACGTTCGCCACGTAGCAGGGGTCGACGGTTCCCTTCTTCGCCGTGCTGAGGCCGATGGAGACGTCCACGGTCCGCTGATCGTTGATCCCGATGGTGACCTGGCAGAACTCGTCGGGGGAGTCGCTGCTCTGCGTCACGTGCGCGACCGACGGGAACCCGAGCACCTCGGATTCCTTCCACACCACCGACTTCGGCTTGGTGTTCGCGTACCACGAGCTGAGCCCGTCGTCGCTTTTGGTGTCGTAGGCGACGTCGACGTAGGAACCCTTGACGCTGTTGATCCACGTGCAGCTCGGGCCCAGGCTGGACTTGGTGTCGGGCGAGCCTTGCGGGGCCTGGCCGATGATCTCGTTCAACTGGTCCCCGGTGAGGCCGCCGTCGCAGGGCGAGCTGTCCAGGATCGTCGACGGCAGCGGGTTCGCGACCTTCGGCGCGCCGCTGTGCGGCAGTGCGGCCGCTGCGGACGTGCTCGCCGGTGCACCAGCGGACGTCGGGAGGCCGGAACCGGGATTGCCGGGCGAACTGCAGCCGGCCGCGACCGCGGCGAGCACGACCAGCCCAGCTGACCGCATGAGCGTGCGCGAACTCATCAGGCGAGTCCTCCGCCCGAGTTCGCGGCGTTCTGCACCGCTCCCGCCGCGTCGTCGTCGCCGCTCTGGGTGATGTGCAGGGCCTTCTCCAGCCGTTCGATCAGCGTCGAGACGTAGTCGCGTTCGCGCTGAATGTGGCCCAAGCCGTGGCCGAACGCGCTGGCACCTGCGCCCGATCCGGAAAGAAGCGCGTTATAGCCCTTGCTCGCGGGGTCCTCGGCAGGCGGGTTCAGATGCGTGAGACGCTCCGCCTTCGGGATCATCTTCGCCAGATCGTCGCGGATGCCGCGCGCCAGGTTCAGCATGCTCATCGCCTCATCATGGCTGAGGCTGAACCCCTGCCCGCTCGAACCCGGACCACCGCCCGCAACAGCCCCGCCGCCACCACCCGGCGGGTCCCCGATGTTGAACATCAGGCCGTCAAGCCAGCTGCCTGCCTTCGACGCAGGTTGACCCACGATGCGCACCCCTCAAGCGACAAGTCACCACCACGGCGGGGCAGCCCGCGCGAGACCGCCCCAACAATCACTGTAATCGATCAGTAACGCCAAGGTGCGAAAACCGCCTACTTCGCCGCTGACCAGCCGATCTCTGTGGCGGCAAAGGGCTCACGGCCCTTCGCGAACGTCGTCGTGACTGAGGCTGCCGCGCTGGGGAGTCGTTCAGGAGTTGCAGACGACAAGCGCGCCGTCCGACGTGTTCCAGCCTGCCGATGCGCAGGTCCCTGCCTGTCGTGGTGGTCGAGGCGACGGCCTGAGGTGCGCCGCATATCGCGATTGGTGCGGCCGCGAGGCAGAGCAAACATGCGTCGGAAGGGGAATCTGGGTTCTTCTCGTCGGTGTTTGTGCTGGGCGCGACGACCCGGCGCTCCTGCGCCGGACTGAGAGCTACTGACACGGAGCTAGACCTGCCGATTTCGTCGGCTGTTCGGCTCTGCTGCGCGCCAGCGCCGGCGCGTCGAGGCGCTGGCGGGTGGCGCGGCGACCGGCACGGTTGAGTCTGTGCCGACCGCCTTGCTAACTCAATGAGCGCGTGAACTGAGGCTTGAAGCTCTGTTCAGGGTTGCGTAGTGCGGCGAGGGTTCTCCCACCCGTGATCTATAGCGGCACTCGGGCCGGTACAGGTTCGTCAAACTGGTCGCACATGACCAGGACCCGTCCAGGAAGTGGCAGCGCGTCTGTCGTAAGGATGCCGAACTCGTGCGCTGCACCAATGCCGAGCGTAACTCGCTCCGGACGGTACTGGATCTGGGCGTACGACTCGTCCCGATCGGAGAAGTGCACGCGAGTAGCGTCGGCGTCGCCAACGTTCACCAGCCGATACAGTGTGCCCTTCACGTGCTCGACTGCGAATGCAGGTCGGCGCATTTGCTCAGCCAGCACGCGGGCAGCTTCAGCATCCTTTCGATCTTGGCGACGATCGAGTGCCTTCCCCAAGCGTCCGAAGCCGAAGCCGACTCCTCCGCCGAGCAGTGCGGTGACGATCGGCAGGATTATCTGCAACCAGCCAGGCATCCAGCCATTATTCACCGCGAACTCTCGGGAGCAGCAACAACTAAGAACACGATTTAGCGTCGTAGCCGCCGCGGCGGAACGGAGGCGGAGATGGGCCTGGCAGTCTCAGGCCGGGCTGCCAAAACACCGGCCTGCTCGGCAGCCCGGGGTTCGGGTTATCCCGCCAGTCCCTGCAGCTGGCGGGAGATCCGGCGGTGCCGGGCGAGTATGTCGTCCAGCCAGGGCAGCCCGAGTTCGCCGCTTTCCACGATCGGGATGCCTTGTACGACCGTGTGGCGCGCCTGAACGGGTTCACAGCGGAGCCAGGCGTCGGCCGGGTCCAAGTGCGCGCCCGCGAACGCGACCGGGTTGAGTTCCCACGCGACGAGGTCTGCCGGAACTCCGACCCGGATCCGGCCGAGGTCGTCGCGGCCGAGGAAGGCGGCGGAGTTGGTGGTGGCCATCTCGAGCACGTCGTGGGCGGAGATCGCCCCTGCGCCGCCGCAGCCTTCGAAGGCGACGTAGTGCGGTGTGCGCTTCCAATCACGTGCTCGCGTGGCCGCTGTGGGGTGAGGAGTCGCAGCCGATCCCGACGGGAACATCGGCCGCGCGGAGTTCCGGCACGGGGTCGGTCCGGCACCGCGTGTCAGGGTCGGACATGCGAACAGCAACTGGCCGACAGTTGCAGCGCGGCGGGATACCAAGGCCGCGTACTAGATTGCGAAAGACGGGGCGGACATCCCGATCCGGAGGCCTCGTGACAGCAGCGGGCCTTGTGCCATGGTGGCCCGGTCAGTGCGGCCACCCGCCGAGACAGCCGTGTCAGTGGGTGGCCGAATCTCGTGCCCGGGCTGTTCTGGCCGCCCCAGCGCACCTGCCGGGGCCGTTCTGCTGGTCGCGATGTCGAGCCAGCGGATCGATTTTGGTCTTGTCAGGTCCCGTGCGGCGCCGCGATTTCAGCTGTTCAGCTGGCACGCGGTTCCGGCTCTGGTCGTGGGGTGACGCCGACGCTGTTCGGTATGGATCTCGGCCCGATCAGGGCGCAGGTGTTGACGCCGGAGCCGTCATGGCTGTGCGCCGCGGGTTTGCGGTGCGGGGGAGTTCAGCATGAGTGTTGCGATGCTGGCTGGGTTCGCAGTCAGGGACTCGAACCCCGAACCTCGGACCCGCTGGTTAAGAGCGTTTGCTGTTGTGGGTGGCTCCGATGGTCTCGCCCGCGGTTGTCCTGATGGTTGCGGCCTTGTATGCCATGGACCCTCAACCGCGGACGGGGCGCAACTGCGTCTTGTCGAGCACGAGCAACTCCAGGCCAGCTTCATCGCACAGCTGTTGAGCTTCTGCTGCAGTATCTGCGGGCACTGTGTCGATCGCGGCTAGAAGGTGGATGTCGGCATCGAGGCGTTTGGTGAGGTTGACGTCACGGGTGAGCTGAGCAGGGGTGAAGTCGGCGGCTCGGGTCTTGACTTCGCCTGCCAGCACACGTGCATTGTGTACTCCGAAGATGTCGACTTCGGAAGTGTCGCCATCGAGGGAAACGACGTCAGTGCCTGGGAGCAGGCAGCATTCTGGGTCCTGGACGGTCAGTGCCGCGATGGCGAGCAGGTGCGGCAGAACGCCGTTGTCGCTGGCGCGGTCGATGAGTGCGTCCAGTCGGTAGTAGACGGCGGGCATGGTCTTCGGTGTGGTGTAGCGCTGCGGCGCTTGGCAGCCGTCGCAGACGGCGGGTCCTCGTGAAGGCACGTCAGCCATGACGGCGAACGTATTGACTCCACAGGTAGTGCAGGCGATCTCGAACCCGCGTTCAGCCCAATAGTGATCGACTAGTGTTTCGAGCGCTGGCCTGGCGAGCGGGAGGATGTTGTTGCCCGCGCGGTAGCGGCGCTCGCCTCGGTGGCCCCATTTGGACACGAGCTCTTCCACCAAGGCTGCGTCCAGCGTGAGGCCCTCGTTGTTCAGTTCGTGCAGTTCTTCGCGGAGGCGTTTCGCTCTGGGGGTGGTTAGCTCGTTGATCGCTTCGTAGGCTCCTGGCTGGAGCAGGACGGCGATGTCCCGGCTGGCCTGTAATGCGGCACCGATCTTGCCCTTGTCCGAGAGTTCATGACGCTGGGTGCGTTCTTGCAACAGAGCGCTTACTACATCTGTCATCCGGGGTATCCGCACGCGGAGGTCATATTCGACTCGACGCGCGTCGGTGTTGAATTGTAGTGCCTCACCGTGCCAGGTCGCAGCGTCGTGCACCAGCCTGGCGGTCGATGCGCGCTGCGGCAGGGCGTCGAATGGGCCGCCTGACAGGCGAAGCAATGCTCGCCCGTACGCGGTGAACGGGACGGGCGATGCGAAGCGGATGACGGTGGGATCGCGGAACAGTTGCGTAAGAATCTGGAGTGGTTCGCCGTATCGCCGCTCATA
The DNA here is from genome assembly GCF_021903635.1 of Amycolatopsis sp. FU40. NCBI lineage: Bacteria > Bacillati > Actinomycetota > Actinomycetes > Pseudonocardiales > Pseudonocardiaceae > Amycolatopsis > Amycolatopsis sp. FU40. The sequence goes on along the minus strand of NZ_CP091381.1, from coordinate 3,799,281 downwards.
CGTCAGCCAGATGCGGTAGTCCATGCCGCTCGCGGCCAGTTCGTTCCAGGTCAGGTACGTGAACGGAGCCTCGCGAAGCTCCGCGGGGAACTTGTACCCGCTGCGGGCTTCTTCGTTGCTTCTTTGCAAGCCGAGTTGGCTGGCTAAGCCGTGCAGCTTGTCGTCCTCAACGGTGTGGCCGCCGATGACCACGTCAGGAGCGAAGCCCTCGAATCGGGCGAGGCTCACGGAAAGCTGGTTCGCGTACCCCATCCAATGCTCGACGGCATCGGCGGGGAGCAGGACCATCGGGACGGTCTCGAGCCGCAACGGCCGAAGGGCCCGCAGGTTCCAGAACCACTGGCAATCCTCAAGGTTGTCACCGTCGGTCACCCAGATCAAAGCCGGGAACGCGGTCGGGCCAGGTCTCGCCCAGCACTCGCCGAACCAGGCGACAGTTCGGTCCAGGAGCGTGTCGCCTCGCAACTGTGCGCGCGAGACCTGGTCTTCGTGCTCCTGGCGGTAGACCGAGAAAGGCTGAGGTACGTGGAACGGTCGGCCTGGCTGGTTGAGCGCGGCGAGGTGGTCGGCAGTGAGGTCGCCTGCGACGGCGACTTGCCACAACGGTGCGTTCACGGCCGCCACGATGTATCCGTCCGGAGAATTAGGCGGATTTTCCACCCATGATGGATGCACTGTAAACGAGGACGCGACAGGCGGATTGTCGATGTGCGCCAGTGGAATCAGGACCTGGTTCAGAGCCTGGGCGGCAGTCGCGGCGTCGTCATCGGGCAGGTCGATGTTCACTACGGCCTCGACACCGGCCAGTTCGACCACTTGTTGATGCCATTCAGCCACCGTGCCGCCAGCGCCGACCGGGATGATCGGCTCGGCCTGGCCGCCCCACCGCGTGCATGCCTCTTGCACGGCACGCCGGAATCCATCACGGCTGCCTTCGCATATCAAGTACGCCACGCGCCCGGGGGCGATCGAGACGTCGAGAACCGCCTGCCCCAAGTATTCCGGTGTCGCCATACGATGAGTGTGCATTCTCGCTCCTAAACCGGGTGGCAGACTTTGCGCCAGAAACACCGCCGTTCTGAACGGGCGCAATCAGTGCTAACCGACCGTCTGCTCGTGACAGCACGCGAACCTCAGCGGGCGTGTCTGTCTCGTCAAACAGCGGCACGGCCCGCCCCGCACTTCGTCCGGCACCAGTCGCCAGCGACGACTCGGCCGCCGCAGGACGTCTTGATTCCCGCATCGCGATCAGGTGACTTGCAACCGCGCAGCCGACACTCGTGGCAGAGTGTCCTCGTCTAGCGTCGCACGGGGTCAGCGTCGGGGCGGCCCAACGCAAGCCGGATCGGCGGGATCAGAGCCCGGAGCCTCGAGGCAGTGTTGGTGCCGGCTACGACGAAGTCCGTGTACCGACGACCGTAGAACGTCCCCAGGGCTTCGCTTGCCGCCGACACCACGATAGCGACGTCTGCGGCGAGTTCGACATGCTTATCTTCGAAGCGGAATGTGGAAATATGCTGCCCGCGCCCGTCCACCGACAGGGAACGTGAAGACCAGGGCACTACGGCCTACGGAGCATGGTGTGCGTAGCCGCTCCACGACTGATAGAGCGCGAGGCCGCGCTTTTGGAGCAGATCCTCAATGGCTTCGGACGGTTGGAAAGTCTTCTGCGTGCTGCCGTTGACGACGATGAGCCGCTGACTGGGAAAGCGTCCATCTCGTACCTCGAATCCAGCAGCCTTGACCAGCTTTTCCGCGGCCGCCAGCGGCTCGCTGCTGTCACTTGCACCGCGGGCTCGCTGAGCCTCCCCAGCCGACCACAGTTGGAGGCGCGCAGAGCGTTGCAGTCTCTTGTCGAGGTCCGGCGTGAGCGACCATTTCAGCACGGCGGCACCTTCCAATAGCGTCCGCGCGAGCGAAAATGGTGCCAGTCCGGGGAACAAGGCGTCGTCGTGTTCGCCTTCGGCCGGGTAGGCCATCGCGAGCAGCTTCAGGTGGTTGAGCACGGAGCGGCCTGCACTGTCTGCGGTCTCCTGCGCGTTCTTGAGCAAGTCAGCGCATGCTTTGCTCGTGGAATCCGAAAGTGTCGAGCAGTTCCCTTCGCGCACCCATGGTGCGGACGAGTCGCAGCTGGTTTCGGTGCAGAGGTTCCACCAGTTGTCTCGCAAAGCACCGTACGTCTGAGTGAGGATATCCAGAGTGGACGGACCTTTATGATGCTCGCCATCTACGGACATGCCCACGCTCCCAGACTCGGTTGCCAGTCGTCTAATCCGGCACTCACTTAGTCGGCGGCGATCCGGTTCCGTTACATGCTCCCTGCGAACAGGTCGACAAAGAATATCCGGACGCTGCGGTGAACGTGGCTGCTTCGTTCCCGTACTGAACAGCGTCGGCGATTGCCGCCGAACCTGCGACTCGACGAATGGCGAATGGATGGAGCAGGGCGAGATGCCAGCAGGCTATCGGACGGGTTGCGCCTCGTCGGCGCGGTCGTCTTCGCGATCGCCTCTGTCTTCGGCGCCCTTTCGACCGCGCCGTGGATGCTGATCGTTTCCCGCGCTCTGCTCGGCGTCGCCGGCGCGACGATCATGCCGGGAACGCTTTCCTTGATCCGCACCATGTTCCTCGACCGCGATCAGCGCCGCACGGCCATGGCGGTCTGGTCCGCGTCGGGCGCGCTCGGCGCGGCCGCGGGCCCGATCGTCGGCGGCTGGATCATCGAGATCTTCAGCTGGCACGCGGTATTCCTGATGAACATCCCGGTCATGGTGCTGCTGCTCGTCTTGGCGCCGTTCCTCGTCCCGGAGAGCAAGAACCCGAACCCGGGCCGCGTCGACCTCCCCAGGATCGCGTTCTCGCTCGCGGGCATGATCTCGTTCGTCTACGGGGTGAAGACCTTCGCCGAGGGCAAGGAACCAGGCGTCGCGCTCCTTGCTTTCTTCGCCGGACTCACCCTGCTCGTGCTGTTCGTCATCCGCCAGTTGCGCTTGCCGGAGCCCATGATCAACGTCCGGCTGTTCCGCGTCCGGGCCTTCACCGGTGCGGTGGTCACCGATCTGCTGTCGGTGTTCGCCTTGGTCGGCGCGATGTTCGCCCTCACCCAGTTCCTGCAGCTCGTCGCGGGCCTCAGCGTCATCCAGTCAGCGTTGTGGATGCTGCCCGAGGCCGCCGTGTCCGCCTGCGCCGGTTTCCTTGCCGCGGCGCTCGTCAAACGCATTCCTACCGCGACCGTTGTCGCTGCGGGCGGGCTCATTACCGCCGGGGCCTTCGCACTACTGCTCACGATCACTGCCGACACCCAGCCGTGGGTTATCGCCATCTCCCTGTGCCTGGTTGGTCTCGGTGCCGGTGTGGCCATGACACTCACCAACGACCTCATTATGAGTTCGGTGCGCCCTGAGCACTCCGGCCAGGCCGCCGCGATCAGCGAAACCGCGTACGAACTCAGCACCGCGTTCGGCACCGCGATCCTTGGCTCCGTGCTGCTCGGCTTCTACCGCACGGGCCTTGAAAACGCAGCCCCGGCAGGACTTCCCGGCGGCATTCTCGAGTCTGTGAAGGAAACCCTCGCCGCGGCACTTCTGTACGCCAAGGAACTGCCCGCTGCGATGGAGGCGGCGCTGTACACGGCAGCGACGGATTCGTTCACCAGCGCACTCGCCTGGACTGGCGGAATCGCCGCGCTCGTCCTGCTCGGGGTGGCGATCTTCGCCGGAACGATGCTCCGCGGGGTCTCGGCACAGGCCGACCTCGCCGAGATCGAACACTGAGGCGAGCGATGGGTGGGTGCACAACCACCGTGCGAACCGAATCCGCGCGAGTGCTCACCGATCTTATGTCCAACGGCCCTCGCGAGGTCTTGAGCACTTCTCGCAACACGAGGACAGAGGCAGCTTCCGCCGCAGGCATGTTGTAGTCAGTCCTGAATCGGCGCGTGAATGAAGGCCCGCTGGCTCAGCCGGGTCTCCGGGGTATGAGCTGAAGTTTATGCAATCCGGCGATGCTTCCTTCTAGCCAACTCCCGCCGCCGCTGACAGCGATCTGCTGGCTGTCGCGGTGCCAGTGGATGTTCCGCATACGGTCTCCAAGCCGCAATGTGGTGCGGCAGCGGAGTTCCGTGGTATCCCAGATCCGGATAGTGGAACCTCGGTCCAGTGAGGCGAGCAACCGGCCGTCCGGGCTGAATTGCACGGCCGAAACTGCGGCAGTATGGCCTGAAAGGATCCCGATCACCGAACAATCGGGTCTCCACAGCCTGACGGAACGGTCGGTGCTGCCCGTGGCGATTACCTGCCCGTCGGGTGAGATGGCGGCGTCCCGGATACCGCTTGTATGACCGGTCAGCCTACCCATTTCGTCGCCTTTAACGTTCCAGAGGATGGCCAACCCCTCTTCATGCCCGGCCACAAGCCAGTCGCCGGCGGGACCCGCCGCAACGCAGTTTGCCCATCCTAGCTTAGCGCTCTCGAAAACGTGTTTTTCAACGAGGGTTTTATCCCAGACGCGGATCTTGTTGTCCTGTCCTGCAGTGGCTATGAACTCACCGTGGGGTGCCACCGTGATGCCGTGGATCCGGCGATGGTCACTGGATGCGGAGGCGACGCGATGTCCGTCCGCTGTCCGCCAGACGGATATCTCGCCTCCGAAGTTTCCGGCGACTAGCCAGGACCCATCCGGGCTCACAGCTGTACAGGCGGCATTGAAATCCTGGCTGTGCAAGAGTGGGTGCCGTCCGGTGTCGCGGAAACTCCGGATTCGCAGCCCATGGCGAGAATCTTCCTCGGCGACCCACGAGTGGTCCGGAGCTGCGGCGAAAACGTTCCGATCTAGTGAAGCCCGCTTCTCGCGGCCGATGAGACTTGAATCCCACAATCTTACGGTGCCGTCTTCTCCGCCGCTGGCAAACCAGGATCCGTCCGGGCTCATCGCGACGGAATGGACCTCTTGTTTGTGGTCGTGAATGGTTTCGATCAGGGTGCCGTCCGAGTTCCACAAGCGGATGGTTCCGTCGAGTCCGCCGGTCACCAGCCACTTGTCGTCCGGGCTTATTGCAATTGCCAGAACATCGTTGTCGTGGCCGATGAAGCTGGCGACGCAATTTCCGTTCAGGGTAGTGAGTCGTGCCGTGGCATCCCTGCTGGCCGTCGCAATGAGGCGACCATCAGAGCTAATTGCGAAATCAGTGATGTGGTCGGTGTGTCCTGCGAATGTACTAGAAGGAACTCCTTCGGCGTTCCAGGTCCATACGGTGACTCCGTCTACGCCCGCCAGGGTCTTGCCGTCTGCAGAGATCTTTACCTGCTTGGACACTCGCAGCTTCAGATGGTGTAGCTTCGCTGAAGATAGGACGTTCCCGGCATTGTCACGGTGCTGTATTTCGTCATTTATCCGTGTGAGGAGTATTCTGTTTCCATCGATTAGTGTCGCTATTGAGTTGTGGCTGTCGATCGCTGCTTTCTCGTTGCCATCAGGGGACCAAAAATGCACCCAGTCAGTTCTATTTTGCGATTCTGTGTATTTCTGATGATGGATCGTGGTCAACCAATTTGAGTCTGGGCCGATCGCAAGATCTTCGATCGTTCTCCCCGGCGCTTCGATCGTAGCTAACGGTGTTCCGTCCATCGTCCAAGTCTGTGCGCGCTCAGAAAAACGGAAGGCTGCGGCGAGCCACGATCCGTCTGGGGAAATCTTCACAATCTGAACGGGTCTGCCTGTGGGAATCGACCGAATGACTGCTGGGTGGGGCGCTTCCATCGGCCAGAGCGGTGCCAAATGTTCTTCCCGTACGAGGCTGGCATGCTCGGAGACTAGGCTGTGGAGTTGGGGGTATCCGCTAAGTCGGCTGAGAAGGGTAGGGAGCATGGCATCGGGCGGGTCGATCGGTCCGAGGATGTGAACGTTCTGGCGAATGGCTTTGGCAAGCTGGTCTGCGATGGGATTTGATGCGCGGCTGAGGTCGGCTTCAACGGACGACGGACCCTGCCGCGATAGTTGCTGAGCGATCCATCGTGGATCGCAGACGAGGCTCGTCAATTCGTCGGTCAGGTCGGCTTCCTCCAGGTGATATATGAGATTTCGTGTGAGGTAATGCTCGCTTTCGGGTAGATTCCACCACTCATTGAGGGCCTTGCGGTGGGCGTCCACGAAGCTTCGGTGAAGTGATGTAAGCTTCGGTCCCACTTTGTGCTGTAGATAGTGACGGACGACGTCGTGCAGCCGAAATCTTGGATTAGAATCCAGGCGAAAACTATCGATCAGTGATGATTCAGCCAGTTCTATACATATCTGAACGGTCGATTTCCTGTCGATATCGGCGACGTGGTTCCAATAAGTGGTCAGAGCGGAGAGTGGGATATCGATGTCCTCGGGAAATATGGCGAGTTCGAGATATCGGTGGAGGTGCTGATTATTTTTGTTGCTCAGCGCGCGCAGGCTTGCTTCGATAGTCGCGGCCACCGCGAGGTTGCGTTGGCCCGCGTCGGTGATGTCGAGTGCGGAAGGCCCCCGTCCGGACAGTTGCTCCTCGGTCATGCGGATTGATTCAGGGAGGTTCGAGCCGTACTTAAGGTGCCTGCGTACGGTTCCGTTGACGAGCCGAAGCAGAACCGGCCAGCGGCCGGTACGTTGCAAGAGCCCTGTGACGTCAGCCAGGGGGTCTGGCCACCCACCCGTAAGCAGTTCGCGAGCTTCGGCCGTGCTCATCCCGCCGACCACAATCGGCTCTGGTCCTGCGGGCAGGATCCGGGGGATCCTGGTCGTAACCAGCCGGACGCACTGGTCACCACCGACGAGGAACGGATGCAGTTGTGCAGCTGTCCAGGCGTCGTCGATTACCAGTAGGCGTGGGACCGCGTCGAGAAGGTTGCCCAGGTGGTGTCCTGCCTGTTCCGGGTCTACGAAGAGCGGCTTCTCGCCCGTGATCTGTGCGGACAGATCATTGATGCGGGCGGCGAGTTCGTTGCCATGGACTCCCTCGCCCAGCGTTACCCAGAGTATCTCGGTGAAGTGGTCGCGTACTCGCTGGTCTCGGCACGCTCGGGCTGCGGTGGTTGTCTTCCCGAAGCCGCCGGCTCCGCTCAGTCCGGTGAGCAGAACCAGATCGCTTGGCCCGTCGGCGATAAGGGAATCAACCACGGCGTCGGTCAGCTCTGGGCGTTCGACTACGTGATGCGTCTTCGGTGGAACCATGAACAGAGGTGCACGGTGCGGACGGTCGGAAGCTTTATGATGGAAGTGCACGCTATTGATCTGTTGAGCTTGTACGACCCGATCGCTCCATCCGGACATGGAGTTGTACGCATGGCGAGGTTCTTGATCAGCCATTGATTTGCACTCCGTGACTTCCGTGCGGTACCAGTGGAGAGGCTGCTGAGCGTGTCGGGCGGGGGTGCTGGCTGCTGCCAGTGTCCGGTTGGCTGTCGGCGTCCTAGAGCCGACCGATAGCTTCCCGTTGTAAGCCTGCAATTGTGCCAGGTTGTCAAAGCCCAGGACGAATCGGGCGAGACCATAGGGCAAACGCGCCTGCCGCAGTGACCCGTTTACAGTGAAGGCCTATAGGTGGTTCGCGATTGTCGACGCGCCGATCCGCTTCACAGGCAACGGCTGCCGCTGGCCGCATCGAGGGTGCTCCGCAAGCGGGAGCAGTCCTGTGCCGCACCGAGGGAGGCGCGACGGACGAGATCCTTGCCCTCTCTCCCGTTATGTGCCTGAAACTGTGTGTCGGCAGCCAGGTTGCTAACGCAAGCCTCGGTCGTCGTATCAGGTGGCGTGCGATTGGAGGTGTGTGGGGTTGGGTGGGAGTTCGTATCGGAATTTGGTGGGTTGGAGGTGTTCGTCGGCGGGTGCCCAGTCGGGGAAGAGCTGGGTGCGTCCGCCGGTGGTGGTGTAGTCGTTGTCGACGACGATTTCGCTGACGACGAAGAGGTCGGTGATGTCGGTGCCGCGGGCGTGTTCGATCTCTTTGATGGTGAGTTCGACGGCGGCTGCGGAGCCGGTGGTGCCTTTGACTTCGACGTGGAGTTCCTCGTCGCCGCGTCGGCATCGCAGGTCGTAGGGTTTGCCGAGTTCCGTGACATGCCAGCCGTGTCGTTCGTAGTGGGCGATGGCGAGTTTGACGGCGTGTTGCTCGACGGCGATGCGTTTTTTGGGGTCTTGCTGTCGGCCGGGCCCGGATCCGTGGCGGCCGCTGGGGTTGGTGCGTTGGGTGCGGCGGGTGCCGGGGGCGCGGGACAGGGTGATTTTTGCTCGTTCTTGCGGGTTGCGGGGGAGGCCGACCGCGTCGGCGAGGCCTGCGCGGGCGAGGAGCGGGGCGGGGTCGAAGTGGGCGATTTTGCCGAACCCGCGGTGGGTGCCGGAGATCTTGAGCTGCCGGCTGGCATCGGCGGGCAGAGGGCCGTCGGGGCCGAGGGGGACGGCGTCGGCGGTGCCGAGGGGGAGGATGCCGAAGTGGACGGGGTAGATCAGTTCGTCGCGGTCGAGCTCGTCGGGCCAGTGCTTGGCGTCGGTGGTGTAGAAGCCGCTGGTGGCCTGGCAGATGTGCAGGGTGGCGGTGTCGGCGAACCAGTCCTCGTCGGGGACGCGGGGCGAGGCGCCTTCGCCGAAGACGACGAAGTCGAAGCGCGCGTCGGCCAGGTCGTCGGGCAGTTCGCGGAAGCCCCAGGTCGAGGTCTCGAGCCCGTGCTCGAGGTTGTCCAGGCCGGCCTGGCCGACGTGGATCATCAGGACCGGGCGGGTCGCCTCGATCTCGAACCCGAGCGATGCCAGGTGCCGCACGACGGTCGCCGCGCCGCCGGAGAACTCGTCCGCACGCAGCGGACGGCCATGGACGTACTGGTGGGCGGCCCCGACGATGGCTTTCGACGGATACCGTTTGCCGTGCACCAGGAGCTGGTACTGGCGCGCGGGTTCGAAACCGTAGGCACGGAGGAAGTCCTCGGCGCCGCGATCGTCGTACTCGGCGACGGCCTTGCGCACAGCCTCTGCGGTCACGTCGGTGTATGCCATGGTCCCGGAGCCTAGGCCGTACCACCGACAAATCCTGCCCGGTCGCCGACAGCCGAGGCGGGATCCGGGCGAGGGATCAGCCGTTCGAGGTAGTCCTGGGTCTGTGCGTCGGCGACCTAGACCGACCGGCGGCCCTTCCCTCGGCGGTGCGCAGGACCTGGTAGATGTTGAAAGCCCGCTGGAGATGTCGCCGAGCTGGTTGTGTCCGCCCGGATGGTTCGCCCAGGCCGTGTTGTGCGGGGCGAAAGCGGTGCGCTCAGGGAGTGCTCTCCGATGGGGCGACCAGGCTCGTCAGGAACTTCTGGGTCTCAGCGTCGGCTGAGTAGAGCCGGCAGCCGAGGCTCGCTCGGGTGGCGAGCACCCAGTAGGTGTTCGCCGCCAGCCGCAGATAGTGGTCGGGGTCGATGTCCTTGGGGATGCGCGAATCCTTGTTCGTCTCGGGGACGGCGACCCAGCGGTTGCCGCGGCGGACGAAGTCGGGACCGAGGATGACGGCGCCGTAGTCGTATTCCAGGCCTTGCGCGGTGTAGATGCAGCCGACCTGGCGAAGACCGCCGTCGTCGGTTGCCCAGAAGTGGCTTTTCGGGACAGCTCCTTCGTCGTCTTGGAGTTCTTGAGAGGCGTTCCAGGGCATCGACCAGTCCGGCGCGGTCGCGCCCCACGGGAGTTTCACATCCTTGACCAGCTTGCCGTCCGCGCCCGGCTTTCTGGTCCATGGCCAGCAGAAGCCCGCGGTGATGCGGGCGGTGCGCCCGGCACGAGCGTGCCGGGTGACCCATTCGCTGAGAGCGTCGGGGGTGGGGGCGACCGCCAGGTCGTAGTCCGATGGTGTCCACTGCGTCGCCTTGCCGTAGAGGAGCTGCTCGAGCCAGCCCAGGTATCGCTGGGAACCGTTGCACCGGAACTGGCTGACCAGCTTCACGTGCGTGACGTCGGCCCTGGCCCGGGCCGCCTGCTGTTCCAGCTCGGCGAGAGTGAAGCCTTCGTCCGGCAGGATGATCTGACGTTCGTCGAGGAACAGGACGCACACTCGTGTGCGTGCGAGCATCTGTACGACCTGCCGTTGGTCCCGGCGCAACCGCTGGGCTTCGTCGACGATCGGCACGACTTTGCCCTCGCGCCTGCCGAAGTCGCCGACGTGGCTGAACAAGCCATCCGCGCCGGGGGTCGTGACGGCACGTTTGAGCTGGTTGTGCAGGGTTCCGGACGGGGTCAGATAGCACCCGTAGGCCTCGTCGCCGACGACCTTCCGGATGTCGCCCACCAGACGGGCCGCGATCACCGTTTTGCCGGTTCCCGGGCCTCCGGACACCACGATCAGCTGCTTGCGCGGATCCAGCAAGGCACGGCTCACCGCGTCCAGGACTTCCAGGTAGGCGGTCTGCTGAGCGCCGATCAGCCGGAAGACTGAGTGCCTCGTCATCAGATCGTTGATCCGCGTGAGCAGATCGGCTGACGGCCGGTGGCGAGCCGTCAGAAACGTTTGGACCTGCTCCTCAGTGGGTGCCTGGAGGCCGTCGGCACCGAACAGTTTGGCGAGTCCCGCCGGACTCGCCGATGACTGGACGTCGTCGCGGCCGAGGAGCGACACCTCGCCGCTGCCCGGGCGGGCCGCCACCGGCTCGCGCAGCGAGCGCACTATTTCACTGTCGGCATCGTGGAGGTAGGCGACGGCCCGCGTCGCCAACCTGAGTTCGGGCTCGTCGATCCAGTCGTCCAGGTAGTACCGGTAGCCCGCGGCTTGACGGCTCGGGTGCAGATACTTGACGCGGCGGACCCAGGTGAACAGATCCGTGGTCGAGTCCATCTCTGTCCACTGCTTCAACTCGATCACTACGGCGGTCACTCCGCCGTCGTCGCGGGATCCGAGCAGCAGAGCGTCGACTCGCTGTCCGCTGCCGGGTAGTTCGTACTCGAGGAACAGCTGCAGGTTGCCGAGGCCCGCGTCGGTGAGCGTGCGCAGCAGCGCTGGCCAGCTGTTCTGCCAGCTCGACCGCTCGGACCCGTTCATCGGCCGCTGATACAGCTTCGTGAACCTGTCCTCGGCCGCTTTGACGAACCGTGCCACCGACGCCTCGATCGCCTCGGCAGCCCCGGCGACCGTCCCCCCATAGACGAACATGATCACAGAGATACCAGACAGCGCCGACGAAACCAGCGCCCCATGCCGTCGCCTTGGCCAGGGCCTATCCGCGCAGTATCTCGCCAGCCTCGAATTTGTCCACGTAGAGCCGACCGAATCGACGCCAGTCTTCGGCCGAGGCCCGTTCGTCAGCGAACTGATCGAGGCACTCCTCGATTTCGCTCGGCTCCCACCCCTCCGCGAGGAAAGGCCTGGCCCAAGGCCCGTCGATCTGCCAGCGTCCCGCTCCCCAACGGCGACCCTCCGATCGATGAAGAGCCAGGTAGAAGAGGTTTCCCGGGTCAGCGGCGCGGGCGAGCGACGGGAAGGCCGCAGCTGGCTCCCAGCGTCGCCACACCGAGTTGAAGTTCAACTCCAACGTCATCTTTACCGCGGGCAGCGCCTCGATCCCCGCAGCGAGCACCCCTAGGGCGACACCTTCGACGACGTACCGGACCTGCTGATCTTTCGACTCGCTCACACTGCGACCCTAGACAACCTCAGCACCGCGCCTGAGAAGCGGGCTGTGCGGGCTCAGAAACGCCATACAAGCCAGTTCGCCGACGATGCCTTCGGCTTCCGCGTACTCGCGTCAACCTGGTCGACTCCCCTCCGGGGAGGAACGCGTTCGCTTGTCAGCAGCCGAGTAACACCACGATGTGATCGCTTCGTTTCGTCCATTCGTCGCGACCCAGTCCAGTCGATCGCTGTGGACTGGCGCCTGCCTTGGCTGGCGCGGAACCGCCTGGTCTTGGGCCGCACGAGAGTGGCGCTATGGGGATGCCTAGTGCTGGGCAGCGTGGTAGGCATTGCGCACGGTATTCGCGGTGGCCGGCAGTGGTGCTCACTGCCGAGGGCAACAATGAATGTAGAGCCTTCCGAACCGGTCACAACTGAAACAGACGCACGCACTCCACCGACTATGGGGGAGAAGTGCGAAGGCTGGACTCGGCAAGGTCGCTTCATCACTGCGGCCGTGAGCGAGTCACCTTTCCTGCCGAGTGGAGTTCGAAGATGGCCGCCAAGAGCAGACACCGGGTCTACGCCCGGGCCGCACGCAAAGACAACTACCGGTCTCGGACGTTGACCGACTTGTTGCACGTGTCGGAAAACGACGTGCAGCGCGCCATTGACGACGTAAAGGTTCGAGGCGCCTTCGGCGAGGATCGACATTTTCCCGCAAGTGACGTCGTTGCTCGAATACTGGCCGAGCGGCTTGTCCACAAGGTTCCCGCTGGCTCGATCCGGATCAGGAAGGGCGATTTGCGTGTGCTCTCCCGCAAGGTAGAGCACGTGCTCGAGAACCGGCCGATCTCGATTTCGAACCTGCCCGCAGAGGCCCAGCCGATCGCGTCACGACGAGGCCGGGGTGGCCGGCCGCGCTCGGCCGGAGGGCGGTTCGTGACCACCGCGACGCTGCCGAAGGTTTCCGACGCCGACGTCCGCCGAGCCGTGCAGGACGTGCGCTCACGATCCATCGACGTGCGCGCCTCAACAGACGTATTCGTTTCCGGCGTTGTCGCGGACTTGTTGGCTACCCATCTCGCTTCTCGCCTCCAGACAGACCCGGAAACGGTCAAGGTTCACCGCGACGACGTGAGAGGGCTGATCGAGGAAGTCCGGGCTGTTCTCGGCACTGGCCCGTCCGAGAGCCCGTGGCGCGCTGCGATCGGACCAGTCCTCCGAGCCGAGACGGCGTGTGCCGTACTCGGCGCCTCAGACCCCGAAGAGTTGGTGAAGATGGCGGCCGCCAACGTGATTTTGGTACTTAGAACCAGCGATGGACATGATGTCCTGCCCTGCTATCAGTTCACGCCCGACGGCGTCCTCCCAGGATTCTCCGAGGTGCTCCAAGCTGTAGCCGGTCCAGGCGACGAGGTCACGTGGACCGCGGCGGCTTGGCTGCGAACGCCTCTGCGCATTCTCGGTGATCGCAGCATCGTCGATGCATTGCTCAGCGGAGACGTCGGCTCTGCCGTCGACGCCGCGCGGCGAACGGCTGCGAGGTGGGCCTCATGACGACACGGGAATTCGTCGTGCAACCCGAGCCCGGCCCACACCTGCCGTGGCAGAAATTTCCCCGTTTCTACGTTCGGCGAAACTCCTGCCTGTACCGCGCAGTGCGAAACGGGCGCGGCCCGTGGTGGTTCTGCACGTGCGGGAAGTGCCGTTTCGACTTGAGCAAACCTCGAGGTACGTGCTACCTGAGTTCCGACCCGCTGTGCGGACTCCTCGAGTGCATCGGGATCGAATGGTGCACAAGGGAAAACGAAGCTGTCTTCGAGATCTCCTTCCTGCAGCAGTGGCTAATCCATGTACTGCACGTGGAAACCAGGATCCGACTGGCGAACTTGACGCACCGCCGCGCTCTCCAATTCCGGATCACGAACGAGCTGTCGGACATGTCGCAGTACCGCGTGCCGCGCCTATACGCTCGGACGTTCGACGAGACGAGAGGGAACCGGGGCGCGACGGTCTTCGACGGCATCCGGTACCGGACGAGGTTCGACACCGGCCCTCGCCCGAACGGTGTGGCCCTGTTTGGCGGCGAAGGCGAACGGCCGTGGTCGTCGACAACCAAACCCGTCGACGACCAGATCATCGGCCAACTGCGTCTCCTCGGGATTCATATCGAGGAACCACCACCGATAACGGCGCTCGAGGTCGACGACGGCGAGAATCTCCTCGACCAAGCCAAGATCAGCTGACTCACCAGAGGGTTTCGCCGCGGCGACGGGCGTGTTCGGTGGGCAGGTATGAGCCGCGCGGTCGTCGCCACCGCCCTCGCCCAGGACTGGTTCGGCGATCCGATGCTCGCGCTGTGCTTGGTGATTTTCGTGATCGGCTGGCAGCTCATGCCGTTCCGCGCCCTGCCGCAGCTGCGGTACACGATCCTGAAGTCCTCGATGCTGATGCTGGTCGGCTCGCCGACCCACTCCGATCTCGTCCTCGCGCTCAACGGCGGCTCCGGAGACGCGCCCCACTTTCCTGCCAGTGGACCTGTAACTGTCCGGTTTCCTCCAGCAACGACATGGGCCGGACGAGCACCCTGGCGGTGCTGTTGTCGGCGGTCGTCGGCGGTACCTGGGCTGTCGTTACCTCTCGGCGGTCTCAGTGCGGGTCCCGGCAAATAGCCCTTTCGAGAGAGAGCTGCGGAAGAACCCGTTTGCGGAGGGCCGTTATCCGTGGGTCCGGGGCCGGTAGTCGCTGTACTGGTGCCTTCGGGCGGGTCCGCGGCGGCGGAGCAGGTGTGCGGGCACGTAGTGGCTGACCGGTCGTGACCATTGGTCGTCGGCGGTGACGAGCTGGTAGGTGACCCAGCCGAGCAGACCGCCGTCCTCGCGGCGCGCCCATTCGAACAGCAGTCCTGGATGTTCGGTCTCGATGCGCAGCCCGGCGCGGTCACGGGGCGCGAGGATTTCGGTGCCGAGCACGAGCAGCTTGCGCACGCCCACCCACACCGGAATCGGTGGATCTACTTTCCGCACGGTCGACGGCCATTCGCTCACCTCTAGCTCACCTGCTCGCTTCCACGTTCCGGGTCGTCACGGCTCTCGGCGACCCCGCGTGGAGTCGAACATGTGTTCGCCTGTGAAGTCAAACCAGCTGGAACGCGGTCATGCCCGGATGCTGCGCTGGGTGGGGCAAGGGGCACCTATTTCCGGCGGGCATGGTGCGGACGCGTCGTCGCAACGGGTGAATCAACGCTTGCTCTCGGCGAGGGGCAAGGATCGGGTCCAGCAAGGGAGACGCAGGTCGGTCGGAGGGTCGGGGCGAAGCAGTCGCGACTCGAGGAGGGCCTGTGATGAGTTCGCTGTGTGCCGATGAAGTCGGTGAAAGCCCGTTGACGATGGTGGAGAGTCGTCTTCGTCACCCGCGGATGGTGAGGAGGTTCGACCGGGCGCTGGAGACCTGGTCTCGCACTGATCTCGTGCTGGCCGAGACTGCGAGCCACGACGCTCTCGCTCGCGTGTTGGCGACGCGAGAGTACGAGACTCACGACCGAATCCTGCATGCCTTGCTCGAGCGCGCTGCGGACGCCAATCGAGACGGGGTGACAGCGGCGGAGATCGTGCTCTCGGCGATGCTGCCGGCGGTCCCGGGCGTCACCGGCCGGGTCATCCGTGCGATTCGGGCCGCGACCGGCGCGGGCGGACGACGGCGAGGAGTCACCGGTGGGGGAGCGTCGGCGGGGGAGGCGAACGGCGACGTCCAGGCGACCGTGATCGGGCACTTGTGGGAGCAGATCCGGTGTTTCCCGTTGCGGCGCCGGAATCACGTGGCGGCGAACCTGGTCCGGGAGACGCAGCGTGCCGCGTTGCGGTCGTTCGGGGTTGATTACGCGCAGGTGGCGGCTGAGGTCGTGAGCGTCGACGACGACACGTTCCGCCTCGCGCTGGTGCAGCCGGAACGCGAGATCGCTGCGTCGGAGGAGTTGTTGTCGGTGCTGTCGTGGGCGGTGGATCGCGGTTTGCTCGATGAGCGAGCGCGGGCTGTGCTGATCCGCCGGTTCTTCGGCGATCGGGCAGGGCGGGACGGAGTGGCCACGGATCGGCAGGTCGGCGAGGAACTAGAGGTGAGCCAGCCGACGGTGACCCGGTGGCGCAAACGGGCGATCGCGGCGCTGTCGGAGGTTGCGGAGGACTATCCGGGGTGCGGCCTGCCGTGGGCGAGCTGAGCGGGACCGCATCAATCCGGCGAGTGGCAAGCCTGTCTGCGAGGTTGGCGTCTGCAGGCAGGAGGCGGTCATGGCCCATAGCGCGAAGCCGCGTGCTGGCGCGGGCCAACGGAATGGCGGGCTCGGTGCGGCGACGCGGATGCTGCCGGACGTCGTTGCCGAGCCGGCGGTGCGGGTGGTGACTGGTCGGGTTGGGCGGGTGCTGGCGTGGCTGGTCGTCATCGCCAGTCCGTTGGCCACCGTCGGCGGGCTGGTTCTGCTGCGCTCCGCCGCGCCCGCGAACCCGGCGATGCCTGCGGCCGAGGGGGTCCATCGGGATCCGCGGGGATGGGCGGAGATGTACGTGCGCTCGTGGCTGTCGGCCAGTCGCGGCGACCCCGCCGGGCTGGGAGCGTTCTATCCCGACGGGATGCGGTCCGAGCGCGAGGTCGGGTCGCAGATCCCGGTGGCGACCGCCGCGGTGTCGGTGGTCTCGCCGTCGCCGGATGCCTGGTCGGTGGTGGTTGCGGCGAACCTGCTCACGCTCCAGCCGGACGGTTCCCATCCGGCGAAGATCACCTGCGAGCAGGTCAGCTTCGTCGGCGACGGCAGTTCGTATGCGGCGACGTCGCTGCCGACGCCGGTGGCCTGTCCCTCGACCTCGGCACCACCTGTGCTCGCGTACGGCCAGTCCGCTGCTCCTGCGGGTCCGATCGGGCAGTCGGTGACCGGGTTCCTGACCGCCTACCTCGTGGGGCAAGGCCAGCTCGACCGATATGTGAGCCCAGGGACGAGCATCGTCCCGGTTTCGCCGACTCCGTATGCGTCGATCCGGCTGGAGGACCTGCGGACCCGCGAGACGTTCGAACCGGGCCAGGCCGCGCGGCCCCTGGACGGGACGCAGGTCCGGGTACTGGCGCGAGCACGGTGTTTCGACGCGACCGGGCAGAACACGCTCGCGGACTACCCGCTCACCCTGACCGCCCGCTCAGGCCGATGGGAACTGACCCGGATCGACCCGGTCCCGCTGCGGGAACCGAGCGGAGGAGGGCGTTGACGATGGGCATGCTGGCTGCAGACGTGAAGTCGTGGCTCGACGCGAATCTCGCGTGGGGCGGCGAAGCGGTCCGGCGGCTGATCCTGCTGGTCGCTGTCGTCGGCGGGATCGGTCTGCTGATCGGCACTCGCGGGAATTTCACGAGGGCGATCAAGTACGGGGTGATCGCGGCGGTGTTCCTCGGGATCCTGCTGAACCTGGACGCGGTGTCGGGGATGTTCGGTTCCTGGTTCACCCACTAGCCGTGCCCACGCCGAAGCCTCGCGGCGAGACGCTGATCGGCCGGTCCTACACGCGGTCGCGGCGGTATCCGCGGATGTTCGGCCGGATGCCGGGCCGCGACGGTGGGTATTTGCCGGGCGGTCCGTACACGTTGACCCAGGGCGTGGTGTTCCTGCTGCTGTTGCTCACGGTATGGAAACTCCCGCTGCTGGACTGGCTAGGTGCGGCGCGCTGGTGCGTGCCGCTGTCAGCGGTGTTCCTGCGCCGCGCCCGGATCGAATCGCGCACCCCGCTGGGCTGGTTGTGCGGCTTTGTCTCGCATGTGCTGGCTTCGCAGCCCGGGATGCTCGGCCGTCGGCCGTACCGACCTGCCCGTCCTGTGTGGACACAGCACCGGATCCATCTCCATCTCGGTGCGCCGCAGGACGAGCCGCGGACTGCGGCGGAGACGAAGGAGCGGAGATGGAACAGATCCTCGACCTGAGCGGGAACCTCGTGTTCTGCGCGGACGGCGCGACCTGGGCCGTATGGCGCGTGCTGCCGAGGGAGAGCGCGCGTTCCAGCGGCCGGCAGCTGCGTACCTTGTACGAGCGCACCGTGACGTTCATGAAGTCCCTGCGCGGCGAAGCGCTGATCGTGTCGCTGTGCGAACAGGCCCAGCCGCACGCGATCGTCCGCCGCTGCCTGGCCGGGACCGACGTCGAAGCGAACCCGCACTGGGCCGAAACCGTGCACAACGCCTGGGACCAGCTCGACGCCCTCGACCTGCTCGGCCGGACCTACTGGATCGCGCTCCCGCTGACCGGCCACGGCTGGCGGGACACCGCCGGCGGCCTGCTGCGCGCGACCGGTGCCGCGCTGGCAGCCAGTCTCGGTCTCCCCACGAGACCAGCGACAACCGCAGCCGTAACGCAAGCCAAGGAACGGGCCCGAGTCGCGGGCCGGGAAATCGGCGGAGCGTTGCCGCTGCGGCCGGCGGCGGAAGCCGAACTGCTGTGGTGGCTGTGCCGCGCACCGGTCCGCGGAGTGAACGAGCCACAACTCGAGACCAGCGAGACCGTCCACAACACACGAGTCTCGGTCTCGCCCCGACGTCGTACCTCGTTCGCGACGTTCCCGGCGAGCGTCCTCGACGAAGGCGGCCGCACCGACCACGACGGCCGTGGGCTCCTCGCGCCGCTCGCGACCCTGAACCGCCGGTTCCTCAAATGCCTCACCCCGTCCGACGACGGCCTACTCACGAGTTACCAGGCCTACCTCGTCCTCGCCGAGATGCCGCGCGCGTTCACCTTTCCCGGTCACGAAATCCTCGCCCGCCTGGCCGACCTCGGGTTCGGCATCGACTACGCGCTGCGGATCACCGCGAAAACCAACGAAGAAGCCCGCGCCGCCAACCGACGCCGCACGCGCGACCTGATGGGACAGGACGAGGAACACGCCGCCGACAGCGCCGGCGTGCCCGCCGACGTGCACTCCGCCCAAGAGGAGATCCAGCACAAGAACGCCCGCCTCGGTGCCAGCTCCACCGAGGTCGACCTCGAAGTCGGCGTCATCGCCTGCGTCTGGGGCCAAACGGCCGACGAATGCGACGCCGCCGCGAAAACCCTACGGCAGTCTTTCCTCGGCGGCGAATATCGGTGGGAACGCCCGCTCGGCGGACAGCGCCAGCTCTACCAAGCGATGCTGCCCGGCTACCGCACCCCGATGGTCGTGCGCGAATGCAGCCAGAACCTCCTCGCCACCGACGCCGCCATGCTCCTGCCGTTCTCCGCCACCGACTTCGGCGACCCGACCGGTGCCCTGTTCGGGCTTGCCCTCGACGGCGGGGCACTTGCCCCGTTCCTGCTCGATCCGACCTACGGCCCGACTCACGACTCGTCCGGCGGGATCGCGGTGGTAGGGGAGTTGGGTGCCGGGAAGTCGGTCGTGCTGAAAAACGTCGCCGCCATCGTCCGGCTCATGCTCGACGGCCGCGTCATCGCCATCGACCGCACCCGCAGCCGCGAATGGGTCCCGGTCGCCGACGCCCTACCCGGCAACAGCCAGATCGTCGACATCGTCGACCCCGCCCTCGACGGCGAACGCGCCAGCAGCGCCGAACTCCGCTACTCGTGTGATCCGTTACGTGTGTTCCGCGGCAAGACGAGCACCGGCATCGCGGAGATCTTCTTCGCCGCTTGGCTCGATCTCGAATCCGCTTCACCCGAACGAGACGCACTCGGCCGGGGTCTCGACGCTGTCACTGCTGCCGACGACGCCTCCAGCAACAAGCTGATCGCGACCCTGACGACACAGGGCAAACATGACGCTGCCGCGCGGGCGCTCGCGTCCCGGTTAGACCGGCTTCGGCGAGACCCGATCACTCGTCCCATCTTCGATCCTGACCTGCCGCCGGTCGACCTGCGCGCTGCGGACTTCGTCGTGTTCTGCACCCACGAAGTCCCGCTGCCGACCACACTGGAGATGAGCAGCGAGCGAATGGCCGCTCGCATCCCGCCGCGGAAGCTGTTCGGCCGCGCCTTCCATCTGCTGATTGCCGCCATCGCGAAGGAAGTCTGCTTCGGCACCACCCGCTGGGGCGAGTTCATCTGCGACGAGGCCTACAACGTCACCGGAACCCCCGAAGGCCAGCAAATCGCCCTGGAATTCGTCCGCGACGGCCGCAAACACGGCGCTGACGCCGCGTTCGGATCCCACGCCCCGCAAGACCTCGGCGACGAGGTCCTCCGCGGCCTGATTGCTGTGCGGCTGGTCGGTCGTCATCGAGATGACAGCCTCGCTCGGCACAGCTTGGCCTGGCTCGGCGTCGACGCGGCCGATCCGCACTACCACGACACGGTCACCAAAGATCTTTCGCCTGTCAGCCTCTCTGGAGGAGCGGCTGAGCGCAACGCACGCGCAGGAGAGTTCCTTGCCAGAGACCACTTTGGACGGATAGGCAAGGTCAAGGTCCTTCCACAGCCGTATCGTTCCTTCGTCAAGTCGATTCTCACGACGCCTGTCGTTGTGCGTGCCCGGTCCGTGAAAGAAGCTTGAACGGTCGCCTTAGGGGCGCTGCTGATCGTGTTGACGTCTGCACGTCAACACGTGTACACACTAGTTATCATTGCGGCACAACAGGTCTTGTGCCGATACCCGCCTGCCGCGCCACTGCTGCGTCCCGCTAGGCTGCCGTCGTCCGGCGTCGAGACGGCGGGCGGGCGTTGTCGGCCCGCCGGTCGCCTCGGCGGAATAGGGTCGATAAGAGAGGTGAGGCCTAGTGCCCCATCGAGAGGGAAGTGGCTGCGAACGCTGTCGTTCGCAGCGGCCCCCAGGCAAAATGGTTAGGCGCCTGCTTGCCTGGGGACCGGTGCTTCAGTTGGCCAGTCAAGTCGTTGGCTTAGCAGCCATCTTCCTGCGCTGACGAGAGGCGTGCTGCTCCGCTGCTTGAGCGGAGCAGCATGTCCGGCCCGAATACTAGTGGATAGTGGTGGGTAGTGGTCGGGCGGGCCGGTCGAGGTGGCGTTCCGGTGCATCGAATCCGCTGCCTCGGCGCGTGTCACGAGAGTGCGTTCTCGTTACGCTGCGGCGGTCCTCGCAGTTGCTCTGATATGCACGTTTGCCACAGGCGTGGCCAGCGCGCCGTACGCGGCCGCCGACCCTTCGCCCTCGAAGCCGCACTCCTGCGAGCCTTATCCCTACTGCGCAACGATTCCCCTGCCGCCGAAATCGGTACCGCCACTGAGCCCCGGCGCCTCGGCACCGCCGCCTTTGCCTCTCGTCGACCAGCAAGGGCACGAAGGACACACCTCCGGACTGTTCAGCCTCAACGATGGCTACGGCCGCGACCTGCACAACTACGACCTCTTCGCGAATCTCCCGTCGCTGCTGAGCGATCCCATGCCCACGATCTGGCTGTGGCTGGGGAACATGGGCTTCGCGGTCGGCAAGTACTCAGTCGGCTTCTCGGTCTGGTTCACCGAATGGTCGATGACCGCAGGCGTCGCGGACTGGGTGAAAGCGCCAGCGGAAAACCTCGAGCAGGTCTGGCAAACCTCGATCATCGGCGACCTGCACCTGAGGCAGATCGCGCTCCTGATCGCAGTGTGCTATCTCGGATTCCTGTTCGCACGCGGACTCACCACCCGGGCGTGGCGCGAAATGCTCTCGACGATCGTGATCAACGCCCTGGCCGTCTCGGTCGTCACGCATCCGGTCGCGTTCCTGGTGGGCGACAACGGGGTGCTCAGCCTCAGCCGCGACCTGGGCACGGACGTCAGCGCCGTGGTGCTGGGCCAACGGCCGGGCGGAACCGGGAATCCCGCAGCACCGATCGGGCAGGCGCTCATCGACAACCTTCTCGTCATGCCATGGGAAATCCTGAACTACGGCTCCGCGATCACGAGCGACCACAAAGTCGACGGCGTCTGCCGGTACTCGGTGAAGAAGGTGCTGGACGACGGTCCGTGGTCTGGCAAGGACGACAGCACCAAGGCCCGCGAACTCGACGGCTGCCCGGACCGGTACGGCAAGTACAACGAGGTCGCCGATGCCGACCGCGCGTTCGGCGCGTGGGGTTACGCGGTCTCGATGGTGCTGTTCGCCATCCTCACCGTCTGTCTCAATGCGATCCAAGTGCTGGCCCCGTATCTGCTGCTGTTCGAGGGATTGCTGCTGGCGTTCGCGCTCGTGATCGCAGTGGTCCCGGCATGGCAGCACCAGTTGGCGTATCGGGTCAGCTCGATCGCGGCGACGGTCGCGAAGGTGCTCATGGGCATGCTGTTCCTGGCGGTGATGACGGTGATCGTCCGGTCGTTGATGACCGCCGACCTAGGCCCGCCTCTGGTCCGGTTCGCGGTGATCGACCTGGTTGTGTTCTCCGGGTTCCTGTTCCGCAAACGGCTCTCCGTCAATGTCGGGCGAGTGAGGTCCCGGGTGAGCGCGGGAGTGCAGAAGCTCGGGCAACCGCGTTCCGCGCCGAAATCGCTGCCGGACCCGATCGTCCCGCCCGGACCGCACCGCATCTCCCGGACAGTGAAAGCTGGAACGGAAGCGTTCGCCGAGTCCCTGGCCCCGGTCGGAGACTTGAAGAACCGGCTTGTGACGGCGGGAAAAGCAGGCGGCAGGGCTGGACGCACGGCGCTGTCCTACACGATCGGCGCACCGGTGTCGTGGCCGCGCGCCGCGCACCGAGCCAGCACGGCGCTGACTTCGAAGAGCAACGCCGCCGAAGCCGCACTCGGCAGGCAAGCCGCCGCAGCCAAGGCCTACGGCGTCCGCTACGCCACCGGACTTGGCACGATGTCGGGTGCGACGCCGGCTTGGCACGCCGTCACAACCGCCGCGGCGGCACTGCAGGCGCGTCCCGGAGCGGCGGGGGAGAAGCCGTACCTGGCTGACGAAGTCGCGGCTCACATTCCCGCGCGAATCACGAATGCACCGACATTCACTGGCACCAACCATGCGGCACCGGCCGAGCCGACATCGCCTCCTGCCGCGACACCGTTGCCGGCGGGCATGCTCGCGCCGCCCGTCTCCTGGAGCCAACGCCTGCGAGACCGCATGAGCAAGGAGGCATGATATGAATCCGTTGCTGGCGCTCCGCATCGCCGATTACGCGCGCAACGCCTACCGGCAGCATCCGTGGCGATGGCGCATCATCGCCATACTGCCCCTGGCTGGACCTCTTCTCGCGGCGTTCCTGCTCGCCGGAGTCCTGATCGCGATCGCTGACGATTCCAGCGGATCAACCGAGGCGCCTGCGGACGTGCCCGGCATCCCAGCCGTCATGCTCACCGCCTATACCCGCGCCGTACACAGAATTGAGCAGCTTCGCCCAGACTGCCGCGGAATGCGCTGGCCGATCCTGGCTGGCATTGCGCAAGAGGAGTCCCACCACGCCAACGGTCATACGATCGCGTCGAACGGCGACATCACGCCGCCGATCCTCGGCCCGCAACTGGACGGCAGTGGCACCGGCGGCAACCGCACGCCGATCCGGAACCTCGACGGCACCTTCGCGCGCGCCGAAGGACCCTTCCAGTTCCTCTCGACTACCTGGAGCACCGTCGCGCAGGACGGCAACGACGACGGAATCCAGAACCCGCAGAACGCCTTCGACGCGGCACTCACCGCTGCCGTCTACCTCTGCGGACGAGGGCCTCGAGACCTCGGCAAGGACGCCGACCTGCGCGACGCGATCTACTCCTACAACGCCAGCCAGGTATACGTCGAGCAGGTGCTGGCCGACATCCGCGCCTACGACGCACTGCAGCTCAAACCCGTCGCAGCGCACCTCTCGGCGAGCGGGCAAGCGAAGCAGGTCATCGACGCGGCGATGTCCCAGCTCGGCGTCACCTACGCCTGGGGCGGAGGCACCGCAGCCGGACCGAGCCGCGGCATCCGCGACGGCGGCGTGGCCGACCAGCACGGCGACTACAACAAGATCGGCTTCGACTGCAGCGGCCTGACCCTCTACGCCTATGCCCGCGTGGGAATCACCTTGCCCCATCAAAGCGGAGCGCAGTTCTCCCTCGGCGCCCGGTTGCCCAAGGCCGCGGGGCTGGCCGCGCTCAGGCCGGGCGATCTCGTTTTCTACAGTCCCGGCCTCATCCATCACGTCGGGATCTACCTCGGCGATGGTCAGATGATCAACGCTTTCGCCTCGGGTACAGTCGTCCGCAAAGACCCCGTCGACCTCCATGAGTACGCCGGCGGCGTGCGCCTGCTCCCGTAACGCCATGTCGAGGCGCGGAACCGTCCTGCTCGGCCTCGGCGGAGTCGTCGCGACTGGAAGTATCGTCGTGTTGATTCTCGGCTCGAACCTTTCCACAAGCGATTCGTCTCGTCCTGCCCCGCCGCGAGTCACGCCGTGGTCCACCCCCTCGTCGCCGCGGCCGGTGCCTGATTCCCTCTCTGGGCGGGTGAACGACGGCGACCTCAACCGCGCTTTGCGCACATCCGAGGCAAGCAACCTGGACCCGCAGCTCGAGCAGCCGATGCTTGCGCTCGCGAAGTTGGCGCTGCTGGCGGACCTGACCGGAGTTGGCCGCGAACGCTTCCCGGACTATCTCCCCGGACACCGCCCGACGCGGGTCTACCAGGAGGCGCGTGTTCAAGCCGGTGTCGCGCGCCGCGTCAACGCTGTGACCGTGGAGGCACACCTGCTGTGGGCAGCCAAAAGCCCAGACGGCGAGTATGTCGAGCGCCAAACCGCGATCGTACGGCTGCAGCACGTCGGGCAGTCCTGGGTGCCGATCCGATCATGAGCACCCGCCACGTACGAGCGGTCAGACGGCCGGAAGTGCCACAGCGGTGGCGCGATGTATCCGAACGGCTGCAATAGAGGTGTCTAACATCGTTTATGAATACGAAATCAGCTTTCGAGGGCCGGCAGCACTGCTCATTCTGTCGAGCTACCTGTTGGAAGCGTTCGAGCCCGTGCTCGGCCGTCTGGCTCTAATCTGGTCGCCTGCGCGCAGGACCACGGTAGTGTGACCACCTGGATGTGCGACATGGCTGAGGGGGCCGAATGTCGGAGACACCTGAGCCGGATGCGAACAATTGGTCCAATCGATCGGCATCGGCCCGAGATTTCGTGCAGGCGCGGGATGTCAGCGGCGGGGTGCATCTACATCAGGCTGGGCAGCGCGCCGCGCAAGTGCCACGGCAGCTGCCGATAGACGTGCGGGGCTTCGTCAACCGGAACGTCGAGCTGGAGAGGCTGGACCGCTGGCTGTCCAGCGACGAAGAGCTGGACACGGCTGCCGTCGCAGTGATCGCTGGCACGGCCGGGGTGGGCAAGACAGCGTTGGCGATCCGCTGTGCGCACCGTGCCAGTCCTCGCTTCCCCGACGGCCAGCTCTACGTGAACCTGCGCGGCTACGATCCAGGCGCGCCGCTGACCGCGGACGACGCGCTCGGCCATTTCCTGCGGGCGTTGGAGGTGCCGGCGAGCCGGATTTCAGCCGACGTCGAGGCCAAGGCCGGGTTGTACCGTTCGCTGGTCGCCGACAAGCGAATGTTGATCGTTCTGGACAATGCCGCGACAGTCGGACAGGTCCGGCCGCTGTTGCCAGGTACGTCCGGCTGCCGCGTCTTGATCACCAGTCGCAGCCGCCTTCCCGGCCTGGTGGCACGCGAGGGCGCGCGTCGGGTTGCCCTGGAGTTGCTCTCCGACACAGAGTCCGTCGCTTTGTTGCGTGCGGTCACCGTCGGTTACCGGAAAGCAGATAACCCCGGCGACTTGGCGGAGCTGGCCCGGCTCTGCGCTCGGTTGCCGTTGGCCCTGCGGGTCGCTGCGGAGCGGGCCGCCGGCCGGCCGGCAATGCCGCTGGCTGATCTGATCCAGGATCTGCGCGACGAGTCGTCACTATGGGACGCTTTGTCCACTGAGGACGACGATGACGCTGACGCGGTTCGCGCCGTGTTCGCGTGGTCCTATCGGGCTCTCCCGCCGGATGCCGCTCGGTCATTCCGCTTGCTGGGTCTGCATCCTGGTGCTGAGTTCAGTCTCGACGCCGCGACAGCGCTGATCGGTGACACCCGACGCCATGCCCGCCGCCTCCTGGATACGCTCGTCGGGGCCCACCTTTTGGAAGACATGGGGTCGGGCCGGTACCAGTTTCACGACTTGATGCGTGCCTACGCCGCCGACCAGGCTCATCACGAGGAACCGGCGGACGAGCAGGACGCGGCGCTGCGCCGCGTCCTGGAGTGGTACCTGCGCTCGTCGATCGCGTCGGTGGATGCCACCGGATCGCGGGGAGGTGCTTTCCGCGTCTCGCCGGACCCGTTCGACGGCGAAATTCCGCGGACCGAGTTCATCGATCACCGCGATGCGGCGCAGTGGTACGAGCGGGAGCGCTCGAACCTCATGGCAGCGACTCGGACTGCCGCGGCTGCCGGGCTGAATCGAATCGCATGGCAGATTCCCGCGGTCTTGATGGAAATCAACGGCAGTCGAGATCCGCTGGGCGGGTGGCTGGCGGTCGACTCGATCGCCCTTGACGCTGCTCGACGCGGTGGTGACCGCAGGGGCGAGGCCGTCATCCATTGGGGGCTCGGCGTGCGTAACCGCCTGGGACAGCATCTGCAGGAAGCCGAGGACCATTACCGGAACGCGCAGGCGCTCTTCGATGAATTGGGTGATCAGTGGGGTGTCGCGAAGTCACTGAACGGCCTTGGTCTCACGTATTTGCGATACTACCGGCTTCACGCGGCGCGGGTCGAGTTCGAGCGCGGCTTGACCATTGCGCGCGAACTGGACGCTCCGTTGCTCGTTGCTTTCCTGGTAGGCAATATTGGTGACCTCCACTTTCGCCACGGTGACCTTGCCGAAGCTGAACGCGAAACCCGAAAGGCTGTTGCCACCTACCGTCAGCTTGGCAATGACAGTGAGGAGGCCTTCTGTTTGACCCGCTTGGCCGAGGTGCTGATAGAGCAGGGCCAGTTTGCCGAAGCACGGGAGTCTCTGCAGCACGCTATGGCGTATGCGGAAGCGAATGACAACAAGCTGTTGGAGGGGCTTTTACTGCTGCGCCAGGGTCATCTGGAACTCGAGGAGAACCATCCGGAGAGTGCCCTGACCTCGAGCCAGCATGCTGCAGTTCTATTGCGTCAGTTCGGCTATGAAGGCGGTGCGGCTGAAGCTTTGCAAGTCGCGGGAAAGGCTTACCGACAACTGGACCGTTTGGACGACGCCGTCAACTTCTTCCGGCAGGCTGCGGATGCCCAGCGCAAGTACGGCGATCGCTGGCATCATGCGGTCGCGCTCGACAGCCTCGCGGAAGCGTTCAGCCTGCTTGGCAAACCCGATCATGCGCGGCAAGCCTGGAACGAGGCCCAGCCGCTGCTTGCCGGAATCGACGGCCCGAGAGCGGCTCGGTTGCGTCTGCGAGTGGACCAGCGGCTATCGCCAGGAGAATGACCAGGCGAGCGCGAGGTACTGAAGGCGTGTCCGGAGTGAGCCTTGGCTGTCGTGTATTGAATCGCGATCTGCTTCGACGTGTCTGCGGGGTCTGCTCGAGAAGGGAAGCCCTGTGTTGATCGTTGCCGTTGGGTCCTACCTTGGCCTCGCCGTTGGCTGTTCGCTTGAGTTCATCGCTAAAGCGGGGAAACCCGCTGGTCAGTGGCAGTGGAGCACGGTTGCTCATAAAGCCGACATGTTCTCCCGTACGCATGGCCGTCAGGCCATGCAGGAGAACGGTGCGCCGCAGGCGCTCCATATGGACCACCTGCTCACGAGCGCCGCGCTGTGGTGGGTGACCACAGCGGTGGTCGCGATCTTGATCGCGGTCTTTGTCCTCCACCGACACATCCGTTCCCGCCACCTCCGCTCTCGTGTCCGCTACGACCTGCTGCCGACGGCCGCCTTCGAGCCGTCGCTGCCGGCTGTGCTGGCGTTCGCCCACCAGTTGGGCCGCGCGCGTCCGGTGCACGGCTGGGTGCCCCGCTCGGTCGTCGGCGTCCGGGTGCGGTTCGGGACCGACCCGGACTTCGGGAAGATGGTGATGAGCATCGAGGGGCGGGAATCCATTGCCGGTGTGCTGAACAAGCTCAGCTACCCGCAGGTGGAAATCCGCCGCGCGACGCCGCCCGGTGGCGGAGAAACCACCCTCACGGCCGGAGGAGAGACCACCCCGGGCGACGCGAAGGAGAAATGACCTCGGCGGCCGCCGCCCGGGGTTGCTGACGGGCTATTTCGCTGCGGATTTCTTCGCGGTGCGCGCCCGGCGAGGCTTCGTGTCTTGCTTCAGGCTTTCTTCGTATGCGGCGACGACGTTGGCCGGGATGCGGCCGCGTGCGGCGACGGCCCACTGGTTGGCGACAGCCCACGTTCGGATGGCTTTGGACCGCTCGCGGTCCTCGGCGGTGGGTGCGGCCGCGGCCGAGCCGGTGGTTTTGCGCCCGCCGGTGCGGCGGGCGGAAGCGATGAAGGCGGCGAGCTGGTCGCGTAGGGCGGCGGCGTTGTCGTCGGACAGGTCGAATTCGTACTGGGCGCCGTCGAGTCCGAAGGGGACGGTTTGGCTGGCTTCGGTGCCGTCGAGGTCGTCGATCATCTCGACGAGGACTTTCTGTAACAGCCGTCCACTGTGGTCAGTCAGGGTGAGAATCATCGCGGTTGATTGTGACCTTGTCTTCTTCGCAAAACGGCACGAGCGAAGGGGAGCGGCATGGCTGACGGAGCGACTGTCCTGGTGAACGCGTGAGCCGGGCCGAGAGGCACGGCGTTCACGTCGCGCGGGCTGAACTGGTCTTGGCACGGCCGCCGCAGTTCGCGCTGAAAGCGTTGCCAGTCCGGCCGGATGATCCGTTGCAGTCCTTGGCGAACGCGCTGGGCGACGTTCGACCGGATCTCGGCGAGAGCGTCGACGTGTGCCTGGACCTGATACCGCTGACCCCTGCCCGGACCCGGCGTGTCTCGCGTAAGCACCAGCCATCGGGTGACTCCGCAGGCGTGTTGCACGCGGTTGGAGAGGGGCTGGCGGAGGTCGTCGGCGAGTTCCTGCCTGGTGCGCGCGGACAAGGAGGAGCCGTCGCCGTGCGAGGGTCGCGGAAGCCGGTGAATCAGAACAAGTTCCTCACCGACGAGCCGGTGTTCGCGGTTCAGTTGTTGTTGCGGTGTGCCTCTGAGATTCCCGGGCGAGCGGAGGCGCACCTGCGCAGCGTGATCGGTGCGTTCGATGTCTACCGCGGCGAAAACTACTGGCGTTTGCGCGGCGCTCGGCTCCTCGGCCGACATCTGGGTGCGGACCTGCCGGTGGTGAGGTGGCTGTTCGACAGGCGGTTCACGAGCGGGCTGGCGAAGCCGCGCTGCGGCTCCTTGGTCACGGCCGGGGAGATCGCCGCTTTGCTCAAGCCGCCGTCGGGCCGGTGTTTGTCGCCGGTGATCGCGCGGAGCCGGGGCTGGGTGCTGCCCGCGCCGCGGGAAGTGCCGACGTACCGGCCAGAAGCTGGTCTGGTGCGGTTGGGCTACGTGACCGACGTCAACGGTGAGGAGCGGCTGGTCGGCATCCCGAAGCGGGAGCTGCTGTTCTCGGCACGGTTCGGCAAGGCTGGGTTCGGCAAGACGGAAGAGGCGCTGGCGCAGGCGATCGAGATCGCCCGTGCGGGCGGCGGGGTGTGGTTTCTCGACCCGCACGCGGACGGCTGGCAGCGGGCGAAGCCGTATCTGTCCGACCCGGGGCTGCGGAATCGGCTCTGGGAGATCAACCTCGATGTCCGCGGCCGGGGCAAGCGGTTGCCCGGCTGGAATCCGCTGAGCATGCAGGGCTACGACGAGACTGATATCGAGGACCGGGTCGACGCCGTGGTCACTTCGTTCGCTGCGGCGTTGAGCTGGGGTGATGCGGCACCGCGGGCGAAGTCGATTCTGACGAAGGCGTGTGAGGCGCTGTGTTACGTGGCGATGAGAGTGCCGGCGGAGTGCGCGCCCACGATCTTCCAGATCCCCACGTTGCTGGACGACGCGGACTGGCGCGAGGAAATCTTGGGTTGCCTGCGGCCGAGCGTGCGCCGGTACTGGACCGATTCCTTCACCCGGCTTACTCCGGACGCGACGACGGTGGTCACGAACATCATCAACCGGCTCCGCACGAGCCCGACGCTGTCGGCGTTCCTGGGATCGTCGGTCACCACTTATGAAGTGCGCAAGGCGATGGATGCGAACCGGATCGTGTTCGTATGCACCAGCGGCGCAGGCGAGACGAGCAAGCTGATCACCTCGTTCATGATCTACGACCTGTTCCGCGCTGGACGGTCCCGCGCGAACATTCCAGTGGAGAAGCGCCGCAGGTTCGACGCGTTCATCGACGAACTCGCCGCAGTGGACGGCGCGGCGAAGGGCTACGTCGCGGCGATCCTCGAACAAATGCGGAAGTTCCAGGTTCGGCTGCACGTGATGAACCAGATGCCCGACCGCCTCGCCGCCGAGACCCGTCGCGCATTGCTGCAGAACCAGTCGCTGCTGATGACGAGCGCCGCCGCGATCGACGGTGCCCGCACGGTCGCGCGGGAGTTCGGCGGTCTCGTCCAGCCGGCGACGATCACCGAGCTGGAGCAGTTCCACCACGTGGTGACCGTGACCCTGGGCGGACAGCGGACGACGCCGTTCAAGATCCGCGGCCTGCATGTGGACGGGGAGTTCGCCGAGCACTTCCATCCGGAGTGGAACGACAAGGTCGACGAATGCCTGGACTGGAATCTCCGCCGTCGCCCGATCGGCGAGGTCCTGGACGAACTCGAAACCCTCGACGAGCGCATCATCACCGCTCTGCATAGCGGCGGACGGCCGCGATCGCGACGCGGCAGGCCGCCGGGCCGGGGGAGCAGTGGCGAGATCGAGTCCAGTGTGGAGTGACGAATGCTGCTCGATCCATTTCAGCTGCAGGCGCTCTTGCTCGCGTACTGGCACCGGCTTGTCTCGACTGACCAACTCGGGCGGCTGATCGCGCCGGGGATGCCGTTGCGCACGGTCCGGCACAAGCTCGCGGTCCTGCGCCGCACCGGTCTTCTCGACGCGGTGACCCGCGAGCACAGCCCGCGTGCCTGGTACGTCACTGCGGAAGGCGCGGCGATGGCCGAACTGTCGGACGCGGTGGAGCCGAGGCAGTACCGGGTCGCGGATCCCGAGGCGGCTCAAGTGCTGCTTGCTCACAGTCTCGACGTCGTCGAGACCGGTCTCGCGTTCGTGGAGACCGCCCGTGCACACGGCCACGATTGCGGCCCGCTGTCTTGGACCCCGGAAGTCGCACACCATCGCGACGGCCGGCGCGCCACAGTGATCGCGGACGCAGTCCTGCACTACGTCCTCGACGAGGGGAACCGTTCCCAGCGCATCTTCTTCGTTGAACTCGACCGGTCGACCATGCCGGTCGCCCGCTTGGCGCAGAAGCTCGTCACGTATGTGCGCTACCACGACTACGTGCCGCGGCGTCCCGGAGCGAGTCCGGCTTGGCGTTCACGGTATCCGCGCTTCCCGCGCGTCGTGATCGTCTTGTCCGGTGCTGCGGAGCATGTGCTCGAACGCCGGCTCGTAGATTTGCGTGCTCACGCGCAGGCATTGCCGGTGGTCGCGTCGGCCGGTGACCGGGTCGACCTGGTCGTGACGACCTTGCGGCGGCTCCAGAACGACGGGGTGCTGGCCGATGTTGCCGTGCCTATCCTCGGTGCGGACACACGCCGCCGGTCGCTATTCGCGCCGGTTTACCGGAACACCCGCTGAGGAAAAAATGAGACCGGAGCAAGCTCTGGGCAAAGGAATGCCCCTGGCCGACAACGTCGATCGTCAGGGGCGCTTCCACCGGTAAGAGATGGTTTACGGCTTCGTGAGGTCGAACTCGCCGTCCTTGATGCCGCGCACGAACGCGTCCCACTCGGCGGAGTCGAAGACCAGGATCGGGCTCGTGGCACCGAGTTTGGTATCGCGGACTCCGACCAGGCCTGGGACGGATCCAACTTCCACGCAGGCGTTTTCCTTGCTGTAGGAAGCTTTGTGCCAGTTGGTCGCGCGGGCGAGGGCGGCGACGGCGTCCTCGTGCTTCATGGGATCACAGGTCCTTTGCTAGCTGACGGAACAGCGCCGGAGTTTTCTCCGGCTTGGTGGCTTTGACCCGGAGTTCGGTCAAGGCGTTGCGGTACTTCCTGATCTGCTCCAGCTCCTCGTAGTAGTAGGGCTTGACCAGCGTCTCCGCGTACACGCAGCCGGGGTAGTCCTCCAGTTCCGGCGGCGCGGACAGGATGGTGAAGGTCCCTTCCGCGCCAGTGTGCGCGCCGACGGTGGTCGGCAGCACCTGGATTTTGATGCCGGGCCGATCGGCGAGGTCGGCCAGATGGAGCAGTTGTTCGCGCAGAACGTCCTTGCCGCCGACCTGCCATTCCAACGCGGTGGCGGCCATGACCCGCCAGACCAGCGGAGATTCGCCTTCCTCGAAGATCATGCGCTGGCGTGCCATCCGCAGGTCGACGCGTTGGCGCACCTCGTCCTCGTCGAGGTCTGGTCCGGCACCGCGGATGGTGGCCTCGGCGTACCGGCGGGTCTGGAATGCTCCGGCAACGACGTTGGCGTCCCAGCCTTCCAGCTGGCTGGCGGAGGACTCCATGCCCAGGAACAGGCCGAAGTCCTCGGGAAAGTCGTGCTGTCCGCCGTCGGCGAACCAGTCTTTGCCCTTGCGGGCGCGTTCCCTCAAGCGCAGGAACGCTTCGATCCGGTGGGCGACGCCGTAGAGCGTGAGCAGCCGCTCGAGTTCGAGAGGTTTCGGCAGCGAGCGGCCGTTCTCGATGTGGGCGATGGCCGACACGCTGCCGCGGATCGCCCGGGCCGCGTCTGACCGCTCAAGGCCGGCGATCTCGCGCAGGTGCCGCATGGCGACGGCGAACCACCATTTCAGCGCGGTCGGACTGGTCGTTGCCACGCGTTGCTCCTGTTCTCCCTCGCCTCTCGCGCTCGCCGGAAGCACGGCTTGCGCAAGCGCACCCAATCGGACGATCCCATTTTGACGATCGTCAGTTGTACTGTCATCAGTATGACCTACGTCACGCTGATAGCCGACACGGTACCGGCTGACGGTCACTTGCCCCGTGACGGCGCTCCGGCGATTGCCCCCGCCGTCGAGCGCTGTCGCGGGGCTTTCGATGGCGGCGGCCCCGGCCCTGACCCCCGATCAGTCCGGGGCCGCTGCCTCCCAGCTGTGAAGGAGCCACCGCGAGATGACTGCGATCTTGTCTGTGCCGAAGGCGGCCTTGGCCGAGCTTGTGCACACCGTGACGTGGATGTTCAAGGGCAAGGACCCCCGCGATCAGTTGATCGACGCGCTGCGGGCCGCACGGTTGGTCCCCGCGGTATTCGTGCCAGGAATCGAGCATCAGGCTGCCACTGCGATCGTGACAGTTGGGCTGCCGGGTGTGGTCTACCGCAAGTGGAGCCCGCACCGGAAGCTCGACGAGCACTTGTTCCTGGACGTCGATGCCTGGTCCGGCGTGCGGGTAGCGGCCTGCTGGGACAGTCGCGCGCACCGCGTCCGAATGCGCGTCGCCGAGGTCGGAGCGCCGGACCTGTGGGACCGGATCGTCGCGCTCTTCACCGAGTGGGAAGTCGCCGGTTGCCCGGTCCCGTCATCCGCGGGAGCGGCTTCGCGACATCCGCGATCATCTTCCTGTCCGGCGCGATGAAAGTCCCTGCGGCTGGGACGGTGCTTCGTTCCTGCGGTGCGGACTGCGCGGATGGAGCGGGCTGATGGTGCGAATCCGGCCGATGGCGGCCCTGATCTTTGCGGCGGACAGTCCCGCTGGCCGCGTGAGCGAAGCCATCAACGACCTGACCAGACACCTGGCGGACCCCGGCGTGCATGCCGCACAGCTTCGGCTCGGGGATGTCGTCCCGCCGGAACTGCACTCCCGCCTGTGGCCACCGGTCTTGCCCGAGCGGCGGAGCGGCCGTCCGAAGCCTCTGATGAGGAGGACGATCGTGGATGAGAGTGGGCAAGGTCGGACCACGGCGAAGACAAGCTGCAGGCTTACCACCGACTCTTCGTCCCATCGCCCCGCATCTATGCGTCCGGGCCGGGCTTGTCGAGTCAGATCAGTGAACCGGTGGAAGCGGCGGACATGCGGAAGGAGCGGTCCTGTGCGGAGCCGCGCCCCGCCGACTCCGAGCAGGGCCGCTCATCACCACCGAGGTCGCCCGCCTGCCGCGATGTATCGGGCCACGGCGTCCCAGGCGTGTCTCTCGCGTCTCTGCGAGCGATCAGCGGGAGGGCGCGGTGGAGGTGCTTCGGTCTGTCGAGTGGGTCGCGAACCACGTGGAGGCACACGGCCAGTTGCTGGTTCGCGGAGCGAACCTCGCTGCGGTGATCGATCTAGCGCGGGTGTCTCTTGCCGGGCAGTTTCCTTGCAACTGTTCGCTGGGACGGCTGCGCATTCTCAGGGTGGGCTGGTGGAAGAGCGTGCCGTGCAGATGTCGCCGGGCACTCGCCTCGTCTAACCATCCAGGCTGGCATTATCAGCCTGGGTGTTGTGAGGACGATGACGCCTGGTACGGCGCGGAGGTGCGGATCGAGGTCCGCCGTGACATCTGAACTGTGGTTCTGGCGAACTGTTGTCGCGGCGTTCTCGGGTGCCGTCGGCATTGTCTTGCTCCGCCGAACCGGAGTCACGTCTCGTTGGCGGGAAGTCGCGTTGCTGGGTGCCGCGGCGGCCATCGCTGTCTGCTGGCCATCGGGTCTCTCGTCGGCAGCAGGTCCCCTAGTCGCTTTCGGATTGCCTGCTGTCGTGGTCGACTTCGCCGAGCATCGTGTTCCGAATCAGCTCAGCGCAATGCTTTTCGTCTCCGTGACGGCATGCATCATCGGCACCGCCCTATTTTCGGGAACACCGGATATGGTGCTCCGTGCCGTGATCGGCGGCGCGGCATGGGCAGGGCTGCTGCTCGCATCATTCGTCCTGAGCGGGCATCCCGGGCCTGGCGACGTGAAACTAGCTCCGTCGCTAGGAATGCTCGCGGGTACAGCAGGCTGGTCGGCGATCGGCGCGGCGATTGTCTTCTGCTACCTGCTCGCCGGAATCCAAGCGCTGGCGACCGTCTTGGCGCGACCCCGGCAATGCCGGATCCCGCTCGCGCCTGCGATGGTCGGCGGCACGGTGCTGGCGGCAACGATGACGCTGGTGCGCTGAATAAAGCTCTGCTGTCGCGGCCGTGTCTCGCGTTGTATCGCCTACGAGAAGGAGTCGGCTCGTGAACGACCAAACCTGGCCCGAAGACATGCTCGAGTACGCGGCAGCGAACGCGGCCGACCGGTTCGACCTCGATCAGGACCAGGCCCGCGACCTGGTCGGGTTGGTGTCCGAAGCATTGGAGGACGGCGGTGACGCCGTGGACGACGTCGCATGGGACGTCCATCAGCAGGACGACTCTGTCCCCGGTGAGGACTTCGTCGAGGACGTGGCTGACAGCCTGGGGTATGACCTGGGGTAGCCCGTCGACAGAGGCCGAAGGAGATCGAACAGTCGGAACGCGGTCGGCCTGGACGTGGTGCAGGTCGACCGCGTTCCGATCGCCAGAGCCAGCTCGGGGCGCGGTTCTTGCCGGGCTTTGCCGGTCACTGGCCCGCCTTCAGTTCTCGGAGCGTCTGCTCGATCGTATCGACGGTCTGCTCGGGGGAGAGCGCTTCGCCCGCGAAGCTTCGGGTGGCGCGAATGTAAGCGGCGGTCGCAAGTTCGGCTGTGAGGTAGATGGAGCAGCCTGCGTGCCGCAACGCGACCGTCGGTGTCCTGCCCTCAATGCGGTAGACGGTGAACGCCGGGAGGTCTCCGACGTCAGCCGTTACCAGGCGGACGCCACCGCGCTCCTTCCGGAGGAGGCGGAGCAACCGTTCGTTCCGCTCGATCATCGCCGCGCGGCTCAGTTCGGAATTTCGACAGGATCGCGCGCTGACGAACAGGTCTCGACTGGCCGGTGCTCGTCCGGAGTAGGCCGACGTCCTCCGATCCGCGCACCGGGAGTCTTGCACGCGGTCAGGCAACGGCATCGGGGCCCACTCGATGATGTGCGACGCCAGCTGCTCGTAGACGGCAGTAAGCCGTGCCGCGGCGTCTTCCCTCGGCTCGATGTGGTTCTCACGGCGCGCGTCCGCCGCGAGCTGGCTGAGGCGGTCGAATTTGGCCTTCGTCAGCTGCAGGACGCCGGCTACAAAGGAAACGATGTCCGGCGGAGGGACTCGTTCCCCCAGTTCCCAGTTGCTCACGTGTGCTGGGTTCACGGCCAGTCTGCGCGCCAGCTCGCGGACTCCGCATTTGGCCTCCAACCTCGCCGCGCGCAACTCGACTCCGATGGCGACGGCGGCGGGCGGAGTGGCGCGAACACAGACCTTCATGGCGCGGTCGGCCCAGCCTGGTTGCCCGCGGAATCCACTGATGCGGCGCGCTCGCGCACTAACGCAGCGGCTTCTGCGAGGACATCGCCGAACTCGCGAAGCTCGTCCGCCGTTAGCTGCCCGGCGATGAGTTCCACGAGGATCCGGGGACGTCGCCGGTACACGGCGGCGAGTGCGGTCAAGGTGTCGATCATCGAGAGCTTCACGGGATCGCCTGGCTGGTCAGGCC
Source organism: Amycolatopsis sp. FU40 (assembly GCF_021903635.1). Classification (NCBI taxonomy): domain Bacteria; kingdom Bacillati; phylum Actinomycetota; class Actinomycetes; order Pseudonocardiales; family Pseudonocardiaceae; genus Amycolatopsis; species Amycolatopsis sp. FU40. Next base: position 3,763,140 of record NZ_CP091381.1, on the reverse strand, counting down.
CGGGGCGGGAGTCTTCCGCAGTCCGGTCATTTCTTGTCCTCCATGGCTCGGGGAGGCACCTGACGCTCGCCGGCGGATTCGGACGGCGGGATTGGCGGTCATTCCGCCCGGATCCTGGGATGCCGTGCGACTGCAAGGGTGCCTGGAACGACTGTGGATCTTCCGAGCCAGCCGGACCAGGGCGGTATCGGGGCGGGCAGGGGCGTTCTGGGGGCGTTCAGGCCGCTGACCACGGATTAGCAGGGGTGAGAACATGAGCGCCCCACGGGAAAAACTGAAGCGCGCGCGCAAGGAAACTGGCTACTCCCAAGAGTCGTTCGCGTACGCGTTGGGGGTCGATCCGAGCGCGGTCAAACGATGGGAGCGCGGCATTTGGGCACCGAGCGCGCGCCGCCGCCCGAAGATCGCCAAACTGTTGGGCGTCAGCCTTCGCGAGCTTGGCGACCTGCTTGTCCTGGAAGCGCCGACCGGATCGGCAACGGCTGCCGACCAAGGACCTCGCTCGTCTGCTGTGGACTATGAGTTGTGGTCGGATGACCTGGACCGTGCGCTAGTGCACTTTGGACGCCAAGACTTTTACTCCTGCACCGCATTGATCGATCGCTCGCTGCGCCGGTTTTCGCCGGACAGCAACGACGCACTCGGCATGTCGCTGTACGCCCGAACCCTGCGGCTGCAAGGAGATCTGCGCCAGGACCAGGGTTTGCTTCGCGGGCCGTTGTCGGCCAGGCAGAGCTATTCGCTCGCGCGTGCGGTTTTCGCCGATCTCGGCAGGCCTCGGCGGGTAGCGCAGGTCGAGTTGCAGCTGGTGGTGAACGAGGAGATGGCAGGTGCTTACGGCACGGCGGCGGACCGGTACCTCGAACTGGCCGACGACGCACGTTTGTCCGCTCGAGACCGCGCGAGGTCGCAGCTTTGGGTGGGGACTGCGCTGAGCAAAGCAGGCAAACCCGAGGAAGCCGTCCAGTTCATCGAACCGGCGATCGTCGAGTTCGAGAGGCTGGAGGAACCGCTCGACTGGTCAGCCGCACATCAGAAGCTGGCGCTCGCGCACCGGAGCGCTGGCGACCTCCACCAGGCGACTGCGGCTATCGGGGTCGCGCTGGACGCGCAGGGGACTGGAGCACCGATGCAACAGGTACGGCTGGATACGGCCTACGGCCACGTCTTGTTGTCCGATCCGCGGACCGAGTCTGCGGGCCACCGCCGGCTTGAGGCGGCTGCCGCGGTTGCCGAGCGGTACGGCATGATGCACCAGTTGCGGAGCATTCGGAGTCTTCTTGGCTCGGGAACGACGGGTACGGGCGTGAGGGGCTGACTGAGCACGTGGAGCGCGAGCTGACGGCGCAGGACTGGGCGGATGCTGAGGTCGTCTGGGACTTTCACCAGCTCCACCACGAGCTGGTCCCGTGCTCGGCCGCACTCGTTCTCGGGGGCAACGACAGCGGCGTCGCGTCGTTCGCGGCGGAGCTGTACCACCGGGGCTTGTTCCCGCTGCTGGCCTTCAGCGGCGGGAAGACTCCTGCGACCGAGAAGCTCTTTCCACGCGGTGAAGCAGAACATTTTCGCGAGATTGCTCTCCGTCGCGGAGTTCCGGCTGAGGCGACTCTGCTGGAACCGAACGCGCAGAACACCGGTGAGAACATTGTTCTGTCGCGCGAGGTTTTCACCGCGGCTGGGATCCAACCGACTTCGCTGTTGCTGATTGCGATGCCGTACATGGAGCGGCGCGCCTACGCGACCTGCCGACGGCAGTGGCCGGAGGTCGATCCTCGCTGTGCGTCCGCACCGATTGGCTTGCGCGAATATGTCGAGACGATCGGTCCTGCGGCGGATGTCGTGGACATGATGATCGGTGACATGGAACGGGTCATTCGCTATCCGGAGCTGGGATTCGCCATCGAACAGGACGTCCCGGATAGCGCTCTTGCTGCGTATTCGCGCCTTGTGGAGCGCGGATTCACCAGCCGCATGCTGAAGGCTTAACGCAGTCGGCTCGGCTTCGGCTAAGTAGAATTACTCTCTGTTCTCTCGGTACTACGTTCAGGTGAACCGCAGCTGTTTGAGCCTGCTTGTCAACACTCCAGGCATACAGTTGATCACTCGACGCAGTTCTGTGAGCTGAGGTCGTTGGGTTCGTCGGACGGCAGGGGAGGCCGGATGAAGGACACCAAGCACGCACCGATCAGGGATGCGTTGCGGGTCAGGGAGTTTCGCGTCCTGTGGCTGACTGAGGCGTTGTCGGTCTTCGGGGACCAGTTGGCGCGGGTCGCGCTCGCGTTACTGGTGTACGCACGTACGAATTCCGCGCTGCTGACGGCATTGACTTACGCGCTGACCTTCGTGCCAGCTGTTCTTGGCGGATTCCTCTTGTCCGGCTTGGCCGACCGGTTTCCGCGCCGCACGGTGATCGTGGTGACGGACATCGTCCGCGGCTGCTTGGCGGCGGCGATGGCCATTCCTGGAGTGCCGTTGCCGGTGCTGTGGGTACTGGTCGGCCTGCTCACCCTGGCGGGAGCGCCGTTCAAAGGGGCGCAGTTGGCGCTGCTCTCGGATGTCCTTCCCGAGAAGACCCTGCAAGCAGGTCTCGGACTGAGACAGATGACCTCGCAGATCGCGCAGGTCGCCGGCTTCGGCCTGGGCGGTGTTCTGGTCACGGCGTGGGGCACCAGCGCCTCGCTGGTATTGAATGCCGCGACCTTCTTCCTTAGTGCGACGCTGGTGCTCGTCTTCATCCGGCAACGCCGCGCTGCTGCGGCTGAGGCAGGCAGCGCCGAGCAAAGCGGACTGGGAAAGCTCGACCGTCGGATCGTTGCAGTCGCGCTGTTGGCTGGGCTGACCGGATTGCTCGTGGTTCCTGAAGGCTTGGCCGCACCGTTCGCGACCGCAGCCGGGGTGGGGTCGTTCGGCGTCGGCTTGCTGATGGCATCGGATCCGATCGGCAGCGTCGTCGGCGGGTGGTGGGCCGCGCGTCGGCAAGTGAGCAACGTGCTGTCGGCGAAGGCGGTCGTCCTGCCAGCCGTGGTGGCCGGGGTTCCGCTGGTCCTGTGCGCGTGGTTGCCAGGCGTCTGGTGGGCAGCAGCGTTATGGGCGGTGACCGGGATGCTGTCGACGGTGTACATCGTGCGGATGGTGGCTGCGGTTCGCCAGCTTGTCCCTGATTCGCGTCGCGCCACGGTCATGGGGCGATTGACGACGGTGCTTTACAGCTCCCAAGGCGTCGCGATCCTGCTCGGCGGCGTGGTGGCGGAGCAAGTCGGCCCGGTCGGTGCGGTAGCGCTGTCCGGCGGAGCGGCGGTGGTCGCCGCGGCGGGCACAGGGCTGGTTTGGCAGGCGGCCCGCCCGCGGCGAGCGAGAAGCGCCGCGGACGAGCCTGCGCCGGTCATTGCGGCGTGATCACAGGTCCTTGTTGCGCATGTAGGCCCCCTCCCAGGTGTCCGGCTTGAGGAGGAGCAAGTGGCCGGCTGCCCCTCCTTGGGAACGGAAGTGAGTTCAGTATGCCCCGTGTGATCGGCTCGTGGTGGGCTCGCAGACGAAGCTGGGCGATCTGGGGTATCCCACGCGCGGCGATTGTGTTTCTGCTGCTCGTGGACGGTGCGGCCATCGCCGTGACGACCAGTTCCGCGTTTGCGCGGACTACGGTGCGAGACGCGCTTGAGTGGGTAGTGCTGGTGGTGCTCGGCGTGGTCGCGGCCGAAATGACCCGTCAGGTCGAACGGCGCAGGCGGCGATTCTCGAATACGCCGCACGTGAACTTCTCGTCGGTCTGGACGTTGTCGGCTGCGCTGCTCCTGCCTCCGGCGCTGGCCTCGGCGCTGGTGGCACTTTTGTACCTCCACCTGTGGTTTCGTAGCTGGCGCGGAGTCTCGGGCATACATGCGTACCGGGTGGTCTTCAGTGCGTGCAATGTTGCTCTGTCCTGCCAGGTCGCTGGCTGGGCTGGTCGTCAGCTGAACCTCGTGCCGCCCGGCGCACACCGCGACGCCATGACCGCAGCTGGGCTTGTCGGCGTGATCGCGCTGTATTTCCTGGTGAACTCGACGGTCGTCGCGACTGCAATCGTCTTGATCAAGGGGCGGATGAGCCTGTCTGGCCTGCTCGGCCCGGTCAACGAGAACCTGCTCGAGTTGGCGACCCTGTGCATGGGCGCGTTGACGGCGCTGCTGTTGGTCTGGTGGCCCTGGCTGGTCGTCGTGATCTTTTTGCCGCTGTACGCACTGCACCGCACGGTGCTGATTCGGCAGTTCGAGCAGGCTGCGACGACTGATGCGAAATCTGGCCTGCTCAACGCGACGAGCTGGACCGCGATCGGTGAGTCCGAGATCGAGCGAGCCCGGGAGTTCGGCACAGAGGTCGCCTTGCTGCTGATGGATGTCGAATATCTGGTCGAAGGCCATTACCAGGATGACTGTTTGGTGCCGGACCAGGTTCTTCGGCAGGTTGGCGACGCACTCCGCGATGAAATTCGTGGAGATGACTTGTGTGGGCGCCTCGGCGGTGCCGAGTTCGCGGCGCTCCTGCCCGGTACCCAACCAGACGTGCTCCTCGCCGTTGCGAGGCGGATTCGACAGCGAATCGTTGACGCGTGTTCAGATTCTGCTGACTCATCCATCCGAATCTGTGTTTCAGTTGGCGCGGCACCTTTTCCAGGAGCGGGTCGGACCCTGCAGGAGCTGATGACTGCTGCCGACAACGCTCTATTCACGGCGAAAGACGATGGACGTCGCGACCAGGTGCTGGTTGTCGAAGCGATCGACTGAGGCCTGATCGCATTAGCTTGCTGTGCGGTCAGAGCGGGCAGCTATGTCGATGGCGTGTTGACGGCGCAGTGACGCATCGAGCCGATCCTTGCGCTATGACTGCTTTCCACGAACCGGTGCCGCGGCGGAAGCCGGACCCGCCGGTGCGCTCGGCCCACGAGGAGCACCCGGCCGAGCCGTTGGACGGCGTGGTCCGTGCACGGATGGAAACCGCGTTCGGCACGGACTTCTCGCGTGTCCGGGTACATACCCATCCACATTCCCAGCTCGACGCGCAGATCCGCGGCGCGCGGGCCTTCACCGAGGGCGAGCACCTGACGCTCGGACCCGCCGCGGCCGAGCGGACCAACCTGGACTTGCTTGCCCACGAACTCGCACACGTTCTCCAATCGCGGGCGGCCGCTGAGGGGCCAGCGGCACACACCACGGCGGTGGAGGCGCAGGCCGACCGCATGGCTGACGACGCCGTCTCTGGCAGGCAGGTCCGGGAAACGCCGCTACCTGCTGCAGGGCCGCGTCTTCAGCCAGTCTCCCAGGCTGATCGCAGGCCGCCTCCGGACCGGACGGTCGACGTGATCAGCCTGTCCTACCCGGAGTACGAAGCGCTCACCGGGCAACGCGCCGCCGACGTCCCGGAGGGCGTGCTGCCCGGCCTTCCACCGGCGGCGCTGTCCCGGGCGACCTCTGGCATCCCGGCCGCCGCCGGTGCCCCGGCACTGTTCATCCCGGAAATGAACTGGTACTACCGCGTACTGGCCAGCACCGATCCGAGTGCGGTCCAGTTGCTCGGCGGCGCGAACCTGACGCCTCGGCCGCCCGATCCGGGGTCTGTCTTCAAACCGGCCGCCACTGAGGCAGAGATGACGTTCCGCCATCTCCGGCCGGGAGGTAATGTCCCGAAGATCGGCACGGACCGGATTTCCACCGGGAACCTGGCGGCCTTCGAGAAGCTGCTGGCCGGCCGGGGCACCGGCGAACTGGTCCGGATCGACGTGGAGGCCGCGCGGCGACTGGGTGCGCGATTCCTGGAACACGGTGAAATCATGGCCCAGTTGGAGCAGATCGGTCGTGACCTCGCGCAGCAACTGGCGGCGGCCCGCTCCGCTGGACGGGGCAAGACCTTCATCGCCAAATTGGAGAGTCGGCTGGTGGCTCTGGAACGGGCGAAGGAGTATGCGCGCGGCTTCGGTGAGGGACAGGGCGTCGGCGTAGTCCCCAGCAAGTCGATCAGCCAGGTCAAGGGGCCGAACATGGCTGGCGCGGTGGCCGGTGAAAAGGCGTTTCTCCGCGGTATCACTGTCCTGCGTTACGGCGGCCGCGTGCTGCTGGTGGTCGGAGCCGGGATGTCGGTCGCACGCATCGCGACAGCGCCCGAAGCCGAACGCGGCCGGGTCGCCGCGCAGGAGGGCGGTGGCTGGGCGTTCAGCCTGGCTGCCGGAGCGGCAGGTGCCGAAGGCGGTGCCGCCGCTGGCGCGGCCTTGGGCTGGGAAACCGGCCCGGGCGCGGTGGTCGCGGTTGTTTTGGGCAGCCTGATCGGCGGTGCGCTCGGCTTCTTCGGCGGCCAGGAGTTGCTGGACAAGGCCTACGACGCGACCACCGGGTGGGCCGACGAGGCCGGGCGACGGGAATTCGAGCATTTCCAAAAACTGAATCCGGGTGCAACTCCCACCGACTACGACCGGTTGCAACAGGCGCAAGAGAACTTCGACACTTGGGGCGCGCCTTGACCGCGTATTTGCTGATGCCTGCACCGGCAGAATCCTGCCGGTGCTGGTGGTCGTCGTGCGGTCTTGTTGGTCTAGAGGACTCAGCGCCGGGCTGAGTCCCGGGGTTAGATCTCGGCCGATTCGGAGTTAGCCCGGTGCTGCCGTGCCCAGTTCGCGAGCGGCCGGAGTGCGCGCAGCAGAGATCGCCCGTCCTGGGTCAGGCGGTACCAGACCGCGGAGAACTGGTTGCCGTCCGAGCGACGAGCGACGAGCTGGTGTCCTTGTAGCCGGCGAAGCGTGTCCGTCAGGACCCGGGCCGTGAGCGGACGTGGATGCGACGTCCAGCCGATGCGTTCCTCCACGGCGTTGACATCGGCGAGCAAGTCGTTGAACTGACGCTCGCCCAGGGCAAGGCTGGCGAGGACAGCCACGGTCCATTGCCCCTTCAACAGCTCCAGCACCTCGTGCACGCTCTGCCGGTCCGGCACCTCATGGGCATCCACTCACAGTGAGTACCACGAGCAACTTCGCCTTCGCTCCATTACCTGTTCCGTTTTGCCGACACCTTCCGCCGAACGGGTGAAGAATAGTCGGGTGAGTCGAGACTCAGCGGTCGACTCACCTTGCCCTCAGTCGGATTCGCCGCGTTAAACCAGGACGTGCCCCAGCATCCGGCGTTGGGGAACGGAAGAGGAAGCGGCCGGTCCCCGAACGCGGTGAGAACGGGCGGGGCCGGTCGCCTCACCACCTGAGCGGAGGCATCGTGATCGACCTCGGAATCCTCGTCGGCTGAAACCCGGCGACCAGGCCCGCGCATTCACCGCTCTGTTGTGAAGCAATTTCATTTTTGTTTTGGGGAGGAACTATGTCCATTTCCGGAACAATCAGACGTGCCGTGGCGATGGGTTCAGCTGTGTTCGCGCTCGGCGTGGGAGTCTCGGCCGAGGCATCGGCCACCACCGTGAGCGCTCGCATGCCGTGCGGCTACATCGATCCTGGGATGTACCGGCACTGCGACGGCGGCTCCGGCTCGACGGTGATGCTCGACGTGCAGGACATTTTCCGGAATCTCTTCCGCTACTGCGTCGGACCGGGCATCACGAACGTGCAGCCCGTCGTCCGGCTGCGGGTGATCGACGCCTGGTGGAACGGCGGCGTCGGATGCCAGCCCGGTTATTACGGCCCGGCCTGACCCTGCTCGCTGCGGTGCGGCGGGCCGATCGGGCTCGTCGCACCCGCCTATCCCATGGAGACCCTGATGACTCAGCTCAGGTACCCGACCGTCGCACTGATGATCGCGGGCACCCTGCTCGCTGGATGCTCCAACGCTGCACCGCCGCGGCCTCCATCACCGGCAACTGCCGCCGCGCCCTCGTCTCCCTGGATCCCCGCCCCCGAACACGAAATCGCCCCGAAGGCGTTGGCGGTCTATCGCCAATACTGGGAACTGAGCGAACAAGCAGAGGCGGCTCCGCAGTCGCACGATTGGCGTCCGGCGCTGACTCGGTTGATGGCGGATCCCGCGCTGACGTCTTTCGTCGACGAGTTGGCCAACCTGGCGTCTGTGCCAGCTCACTCGGTCGGGCAATACCGCCGGGCTCCTTCGGTCCGCTCGGTCAGCGTTGCCGAGCCGGCTCGTGTCGTGATCGACGACTGCCTGGATGCCTCTGACGAACACCTGGTCAGTGACAGGCCGGGGGAGACGGGCAAGTACCTCGACAACCCGGGGCAGCCTCGGCGCTATCGGCTGGAAGCCGAGGTGGTCCGGTATCCAGCGCCGTACCGGTGGCTGATTCAGATCGTCCGACCGCACGTGGACCAGCCATGCTGAGCCGCGCTGATGCTGCGATCGGCGTGCTTCTGCTGCTGATCCTCATTCCGGCGCCGGCTGCCGGACAGGAGGGCGGGTGTACGTCGACCGGCACGCGCGGACGCTGCTGGGTCGCCGCGACCGACCCTGGCCGTCCAGGCGGTCCCACTCCCGCGCCGAGCCCTCCGCGGCCCGGCGCAGAAGGGCAAGCACCACGGCCGAAGTTCACGTGCGTCGAGCGACCATGGGCTCAACAGCCTCCTCCGGGAGATCCGATGTGGGGCGGGCACGACCCGCACGAGGGGTCGCTGAAGTTCCAGATGTGCCAAGGCGACGGAGCTGCGCTGCCCTGGCCGAGGGTCGTGTTCGCTCCCAACGGCCAGCCTGCCGCCGCTCCGCAGGTTTCGCCGGCGGAACTGGCCCGGCAGGCGATCGCCGAGCTGGGGCTTGAGGCTCCTGATATCCAGCTCGCTCCTCCGGCGGATTCGCCCCACGGCGCGACTGTCGGGTTCCCGGTCTGGATGTGGACGGTCCGCCGGCCGTCGACGATTGGCCCGGTATCGAAGACTGCAGCCGCCGGCGGGATCTCGGTGAGCGTGACCGCCACGCTCGAGTGGATCACCTGGGCCATGGGAGACGGCGCGCCGGTCACCTGCGCGGGCCCGGGCACGCCGTTCACCGACGACCAGGCTGGCCGACCGTCTCCGACCTGCGGACACATCTATTCCCGAGCGTCCTCCGCCGGGTTCCCCATTTCCGCGACCGGGCACTGGCGGATCCGCTGGTCCGGAGCAGGGCAGGGCGCGGCCGACTCGATGGACCTGACGTCCCGTGCGCAGCTGGCGGTCCGCGAGATCCGGACTCTCAACACCGACGTTCGGGGAGGCTGAGATGACCGTCAAGTCCGTGCCCACCACAGATCGCCCGGCACCGCCCGCGCCGACGCCGTTGCACCCGCCGCGGCGGTACCGGTCGAAGCTGCTGATCCTCGTCGGTGTGGTGCTCTCGGCGATGTGCGCCGCCGGAACCGTCGCCGTTTTCCGGTCGACCAGCGACACGATCGCGGCGGTCGGCGTCGCCGCGCCGGTTCGCTTCGGCGAGACGGTGACCGAGGCTGCCTTGCGAGAGGTCGAGGTCCATCCGACTGCCGGGCTCGATCCGATTCCTTGGGACGGGCGGGCGGAGATCGTCGGCAAACCGGCTACCTCGGACCTTGTCGTCGGCAATCTGGTGACGCGAAGCCAAGTCGAAGGTCCGTCGCTTCCCGTCGTCGGGCAGCAGCTGGTCGGCGTCCCGTTCAAGGCCGGGCAGATGCCAGGAGGCACACCGACCACCCGATCGCCGGTCTTGCTGGTCTCAACCGAGGCCGATAGTTGGCAGCCGGTCCGTGCGACCGTGCTGCGGGTCGGTGCGCCCGACGCCAGTGGGATCCGTGTGGTCGACGTCGTCGTGCCCGCCGCGGACGGTCCTCGTCTCGCAGCAAAGGCCGCAGCCAGCGCGGTGGTGCTGATCATGCTTCCGTTGGGGGCTGGCTGACATGCTGATCTCGTTCTTCTCGCTGTCTGGCAGCCCCGGCGTCTCCACAGCGGTGCTGGCCCTCACCTGGTCGTGGCCACGCGATGCCGTCGCCGTCGAGGCGGATCCGACCGGCGGGCACGCGCTGGCAGTCTTCGATCCCGACGGCGCTCTCGGCCGTCGCGGTCTTCTCGAGTTGACGGTCGCTGCCCGCAAGACTCCGCTGCACCACGCCATGTCGGCGCAGCTGGTCACCTTGCCGAACGGAACCGGCCGCCACCATCTGCTGCCAGGATGCCGTGGCCCGCTGGAATCCGACGGCGTGCCCTGGGCCTCGCTCGCGGGACTGTTCCGCGAGTTCAAGACGGTCGACGTCCTGGTCGATTGCGGTCGCATCCGGGCGCACGGCGCGCCGCGCGCGGTGATGGCCGCCTCGGACCTGGTCGTGCTCGTTCTCCGAAACGACCGCCATTCGCTGGCTCGCGCGGTGCGCTCGTTCGAACTCGTTCAGCGCGAAGCCGGGCTCACCGCGTCCGGCGACGGCAGCCTCGTCGCCGTGGTCGTCCCGGCAGAGTCCCAAGGCTTTCCGCCTGCCGAAGTCGCGAAAGTGTTCGCGGCGCATGGAGTGCCGTTGGCGGGAGTACTGGCGAAGGATCCTGCTGCGGCCGCGCAGTTCAGCGACCTGTTCCAGCCGTCACGGCGATTCCCAACCTCTCCATTGTTGTCGTCGACTCGCGTGGTCGCGCAGGAACTGGGTCGGCGTGCCTCGACGAGGGAAGCGCTGTTGCGCTCTACCAACGTCGTACGGTTCCCGCCCCACCCCGGACCTCCGTCGGTGCACATGGCACCGGTGCCTGCGGTGCGGCCGATCCCGGTGCCAAGGCCGAATCACGGTGGGGAGCCGGACGATGCCGGATGACGCGGAGATATTCGCGGGCTCCGATGAGCTGGTCGATCTGGTGCAGGAACGTTTGGCTCCACGCGTCCAGAACGCGCTGAGGCAAGGAAGCCACGTCCCCGCTGACGAACGAGCGGTCGCCGGAAACCTTATCGACGAGGTACTGAGCGAGGTCGGAAAAGAGTGGATTGCTCGCGGCAGGGCGCTTCCGGATCCGGATCAGGATTGGGCGATCCGGCAAGCCGTCATGGCGGAGATGTTCGGTCTGGGACGCCTCGAACCTTTGCTAGCGGACGACTCGATCGAGAACATCGACGTGATCGGCAGCGATGCCGCGTGGTTGTCCTACGGCGACGGCCGCGTCATGCGCGGACCGCGTATCGCACCCACCGACGACGCGCTGATCCGCTGGCTGCAACGCATCGCCGCACGCCACGGCCGGACCGAGCACGCGATCAACGCGACGCATCCGCTGCTGAACATGGAACTGCCCGGCGGCGAACGTCTTGCCGCGACCGTCGGCGTCACCGACCGGCCGCACGTCTCGATCCGCCGCCACCGGCTCGGCGCTGCCGACCTGGAGGTGCTACGCGACCGCGGAATGATTTCCACCGCGCAGCTGGCGTTGCTGCGCGCCGCAGTCCGGGCGGAGAAGAACATCGTGGTCAGCGGACGGCAGAAGGCCGGTAAGACGACGCTTCTGCGAGGCCTGTGCTGGGAGATTCCGCCGACCGAACGGTTCGCGACCTTGGAGACTGAGTTCGAACTCGGCCTGCATCGGCGTCGTGACCGGTTCCCCGCCGTGGTCGCCTTCGAAGAGCAGCAAGGAAACGCCGAGCACCTCGACAACGGCCATCCGGTCGGCGGCGTCAGCCTGATGCAGCTCGTGTGGCAAGCCCTGCGCATGCACACGGCCCGGATCGTCGTGGGCGAGGTCCGCGGCAAGGAGATCGTCCCGATGCTCAACGCGCTGTCCTCAGGCGGAGCCGGATCTCTGTCGACTGTGCACGCCCGCAGCGCGGATCAGGCGATCCAGCGGATGGCGTTGCTGTGCCTGGACGCGAACTCCGCCTGGACACCCGAGTTCGCGCGCGACATGGTTGCGCAGTCAGTGGACCTGATCGTCCACATCGACCTCACTGCTCGTGACGGCGCACTCGACCGGTCGGTGTCGGAGATCGTCGCGGTCGAACCGGGAGAACACGGGCACCCGGCGCGCACCCACCTCTTCCGCCGTCCGACCGGAGCGTCCCGCGCCGTCCCGACCGGGAACCTCCCGACCGACATCGCCGACCTCGAAGCCTGTGGCTTCGACCGGAACTGGCTCACCACCAGCGGCGACGGCGAATGGACGCTCCGGCCTCCGGAGGAACGTCATGGATGAGTTGCTCGTCGCGCTCACTGGTCTCGGATTCGCCACCGGACTGACCGCAGTGATGGCAGGTTGCCGCGGAACCGCGGGCCGCTCGGTGCGGTCCCGGCATCGCCGTCTGCGGTTCGCCCGGCGCCATCTGATCGCGGTAGGTGCCGGGGGAGTGCTGTGGCTGGTCTCCGGGTGGCCGATCATGGGCGTCGGAGGAGCCGCGGCCGTCATCTTCTTGCCGTGGCTCGTTTCCGCTGGTCGTGCGTCGGCCACGCGAATCGCTCGCCTGGAGGCGATCGAGACCTGGCTCCGCCGTCTCGCGGACCTCCTCGGTCCTGGACACATCGGCCTGACCACTGCCATCCAGGCGTCTGCCCGCGAAGCGCCACCGGAGATCGCCTCCGAGGTGAGCACCCTCGCGCAACGGTTGCGGATCTGGGCGTTCCGTCCGGCACTGCTGGAGTTCGCGGACGACCTCGACGACCGGGTCGGCGACATCGCCGCCGCAGGCCTGTGCGTGGCCCATCACTACGGGGCAGGCGCGGCCGAACTTCTCAATGCGCTGGCACGTCAGGTGTCCGACGAAGTGGGTGCACGTCGTGCCGCGGAGGTCGAACGGGCCCGGCGGCGCTCGACCGCCCGAATCCTGCTCGGCATCTGGGCGGTGATGTTCCTCGGCTTCGCCGTGCTCGGCGGTTCGACCTACACCGGCGTCTACAACTCTGTCGGCGGCCAGGCGGTGCTCGCCGCTGTCCTGGCTCTGGTCGGTGCAGCGGTCGCGTGGCTGCGACGGCTCGGCGTCGAACCGAAATCGCCGCGCTTCCTCCGCTCGGGAGAACCGCGATGACCTCCCTCTCGCTGCTGATCCTCCTGTCCATCGGTTTCGCGGCCGGCGTGACAATGGTGGCCGCGGCATTCGTCCGGACCAGGCCGCGGCTGGCCGATATCGTCGACGATGCCGGCCCGAAGGACGTCCCAGCCCGCTTCGCCTTCCTCTCGGTCCCACTCGCCGATCTGGAACTGGTTGGTCAGGCACCTGAAACGTTTCTGCTGCATCGGATCGTGTTCGCCGCGATCGGTGCCCTCTGGGTGCCCCTGCTCTCCGTCGTTCTCGCGTTCGGCGGCGTGGCCCCGCCTGTTGTCCTTACTGGTGTTCTGTCGTTGGCCACAGCTGTGGTCGGATGGACACTCCCGGCCGCGAGCCTGAAATCGAAGGTCACTCGTGCACGGGCAGAACTGCGCGGCGCGCTGGCCTGCTACTGCCGCCTCGTCGCACTCGGCAGGATCGGCGACCGCGGTCCGGTCGAAGCACTCCGCTACCCGGCTAGCTTGGGCGAGGGCTGGACGTTCCGACGCATCCGCGACGCAATGGACGAGGCCGCCCTGCTCGGCGACATGCCCTGGGACGGCCTGCAACGACTCGGCACCGCCACCGGCGTCCGCGAACTGAGCGACCTGACCCACGTCGTCGCCAGCGCCGGACACGACGGCGCCAGCATCGTCACCTCGCTGCGCGTCAAGGCCGACTCCATCGAGCAGCAACTGTCAGCCGAACGCAAAACCGGCGCAGCAGTGCGTTCCGACCGGATGGACCTCCCGCTTGCCCTCCTCGGACTCGCGTTCGTTGTCTTCCTCGCCTTCCCCGGCGTCGCCACCATGCTCACCACCTAAGGAAGGAAACCCGTCATGCCCCGCTTCGTCCTGACCTGCTGGCTGTTCGCACACGAGCTGCTTTCCGCTCGGCTGCAGGAGTTCCGCCGCGACAGCGAACGTGGCGACGAGAACATCACCAAAGCGCTGTACGCCGCCCTCGCCGTCGGCATCGCCACGCTCATCGCGGGCGCGATTACGGCCTACGTCAACGGCAAGATTCCCCTGATCGGCGGGCATTGACATGAACCGCGCCGAACAGCTGCGAACAGGCGAGCGGGGCGATGACACGATCACTGCGGTCTTGATCATCAGCACCCTGATCATCGCAGCCTTGACGGTGTTCCAGCTCGTCGCGGTCTTCCTCGGCCGCACGATCGCGTTGGAAGCCGCCCGCGACGGTGCCGACCGTGCCCGCATCTCGCCCGTCGACGTGACCGGAGCCGCTCAACGGGCTACCGCCTACACCCGCGACGCGACCGGCGCGTGGCTGTCGCATGTGGACGCCGACGGGCGCTCGGACGGCAACGTCGTCCGGGTGACGGTCAACGCTGAGGTCGCGTCCTTCGTGCCGTTCGTGACCATGCGGATCAGCCAGACCGCCGCCGCGCCGATCGAGCGGATCCGGCCATGACAACTCGCCTCGCCGAACTGCGCACCGAACGCGGCGACATGAACATCGAAGCCGTCATCGGCATCTCCGCCTTGATCGCGCTCCTTGGCCTCGGACTGCTCGGCATGCGCGTCGAAACCGCCCAATCCGCAATAGACGCTGCTGCCCGGGCAGCAGCCCGCCAAGCATCGCTCGCCCACGACGGCCGGGCAGCCGCGTCCGCAGCCGAGCAGCAGTCCCGGGCCGTACTCGCCGAGCAGTCCATCACCTGCGCACACCTGACCGTCGGCATCGACGCCAGCGAGTTCGGCCGCCCCGCGGGCATCAACGGCACCGTCACCGCACGCATCCGCTGCGACGTCCCGCTTGCCGACCTGTTGCCTGGGCTGACCGGGACCAGACCGGTCGAAGCGACGTTCCGTTCCCCGATCGACCGATACGGAGCCCGCCGATGAACCTGTTCCGCGACGAGCGCGGCTCCATCTCCGTGCTGATCCTCGGACTCAGCCTCGCCCTGATCATCGCCATCGGCCTCGCCGTCGACGGCTCCCGCAAAGCACTCGCCGCATCACGGGCCACCGCAGTCGCCGAAGAAGCCGCGCGCGCCGGCGGCCAAGCTCTCGACCCGCACGCGCTCGCCGCCGGAGGGGCCGCGCACGTCGACCCGGACGAAGCTGCGACCGCAGCGAAACGCTATCTCGCGGCATTCGGCATGACCGGAACCGTGCAGGTCAGTTCCGACCACATCGTCGTGGAGACAACCGACTCCCTCCGCACCGTGTTCCTCGGAGCTATCGGCATCTCCGAACTCATCGTCCACGGTCGCGGCGCGGCAGGCCTGATTTCCGCCGACTGACCACGAAGGAGTCGATCATGCGTCCCCTCACCAGCATCGTCCGGTTCCTCGGTGGACTGCTCGCCTTGACCGCGATCCTCGCCGGGCCGCCGACCGCCTTATGGACCTTCCGCGATGTCCTGCTCCCGAACCACGTGCACACCCTCGCCGACGTGTTGTCTGCACTGGTGACGCGCGACAGCGGCCAGGTTTTCCTGACCCTCCTTGCGTTCGCCGGCGTCATCGCCTGGCTGCAACTCGCCGCCGCGGTGCTCGTCGAAGCAGTCGGCCGCCTCCGCGGACTTCCAGTACGCCAGGTCGCCGGGCTCGGCTGGGCACGGAAGGTCGTCGCCGGAGTGCTGCTGCTGATGATCGGGACGGCCACCGTCGCCACTGCCGCGGAACCACCTGCCGCTTCGACAGCGGCACCCTACGTCGTGCGGCCCGGCGACAGCCTGATGCGGATCGCCGCTGAGCGACTCGGCGATGAACGCCGCTACACCGAGATCTACGACCTCAACCACTTCCGTCGCCAACCGGACGGGGAAACCCTCCGCGACGTCGCACTGATCAAACCGGGATGGCAGCTCGAGCTTCCCCTCCGGACGCCGGTCAAGGAATACCGCGTGCAGCCAGGCGAAACGCTGAGGTCGATCGCCCGCGATCGGCTCGGCCGCGCCGACCGCTACCAAGAAATCGTGCGGCTCAACCAGAACGTGCGCAATCCTGACCGCATCCGAGCGGGCGAGACGCTCCAACTGCCGACCGCGCCGCCTGCTGTTCCTGCGCCGCGACCGCCACAACCTGAGCCCACGACGTCAGCTCCGCCGACGAGCACTCCGGTACCGGAACCGCCGACGAACAAGGAGACTAGCCAACAGTCAGCGCAGCCGCCCGGCCCTGCCATCGATACACCGTTGGTGATCGCGGGTGCCGCCGGGCTTGCGGCGGCAACTTTCCTGAGCACGGTCGGCATCCGTCGGCTTCGCACAGCCCGCAGGCACGCCCCGGACTCCGAGCCGATAACGGACCCGATCGACAACCTCGACCGCTCTTTGCGCCAGCTCGCCCAACACGCTGAGAACGAGGGCAGCAAACTGCCAGGAATCCGGATGGTCCGGCTCGGCAGCGCGCGCACGACCGTCCGCCTGGCCGAGCCCGCAGAACCGATCGCGCCGTTTACCGCCACTTTGATCGACGACGAATGGGAATTGACCCACTCGGTCCCGCCGGGCAACGCAGCCAGCGACGCTCCATACCCCTTCCTGACTGGTCTCGGTCACGACCTGCACGGCGACCTGATCCTGCTGAGCCTCGACCGGATCGGAGCACTCCTCCTCGACGGAGACCCGGGCGACATCGCCGAGGTTGCCTCAGCCATAGCCGTCGAACTCGCCAGTTCGCCCTGGGCGCGGGATGTCGCTGTCGACGCCGTCGGAGCAGGGCAACTCCTCGACGGCACCGACCGCATCGACCGGTACCAGTCCGTCGATGACCTGCTCGAACGCCTCGGCGACGCAACCGACCAACGCTCGCACGTCGTGATCGCACTGACCCCGCTTGCGCAGGAGGACGCCGACCTCCTCGCCACCAGCGACGCTGCGGCCGGCATCGTCGCCGTCGTCGCGGGTACCGATCCGGACACGTACATCCCGGGTGCCTGGCAACTCGACCTTCGCGAACACCTGACCCACGTGGAGCAGCTTGACGTCCGCGTTGCGCTGCAACGCGCACCTAAGGACGAACGAAGGGGGACCCCAGAGACCCTCGGTCCCGATCCCGCCGAGACTGTCGCCCATCCACAGAAGGCGGACCGAGACGAGCCCGAGACACCTGCCGAGACCGTTCTCGACCCGACGATGCCGGAGCTGCGGCTGCTTGGACCGGTCTCGTTGCGCGGGGTGGACTACAGCCGCGTCGAGGGCAAGAAGGTCAACCGGCTCACTGAACTGGCCGCTTTCCTGGCCCTCAACCCCGGCGTCCACGCCGATGAGATCTCGCAGCAACTGGGAACCGCGACCCAGCCATGGTCCGCCGCCACAAGACAGGGCTACATCTCCCGCCTGCGCACCTGGCTCGGCCACGACTGTGACGGTGGGCTGTACCTGCCCAACGTCGACGCCAAGAATGGCGGTTACCGCCTCGCCGACACCCTGCTCTGCGACTGGTTCCGATTCCAGCACCTGGTGAGGACCGCAGACGGGGACGATCGTGTCGACCGGCTGCAGCGGGCTCTCGACCTGGTGGAGGGCATGCCGTTGAGCAACGTTCCGCGGACTCGCTACGAATGGAGTTCGTGGCATCAACGCGACATGATCGACCAGATCGTCGAGGTCGCCCATACGCTCGCCACTGCTTACTGCGAAGTTGACGACCTTTCCCGAGCGCGGCGTGCAGCGGTACGAGGCCTCCGTGCTGAGCCCGTCAGCGAATTGCTCAACCGAGACCTTCTGCGGATCGAACACGCAAGCGGAAATCGATCCGCAACCAGAGCGCTCGCTGAGCGTCTGCAAACAGCTAGTTCCTCACTGCAAAGCCCGCTCGAACCCGAGACAGTCGAATTGCTGCAACGAGTGACGCCGCGCATCTCGAATTGACAGTCTCGCCGAATCGAGACGCTTCCTGGGTGCCGTGTCTCTGTGAAGGACGGAGACGGTGACATCCGAGATACGGCGAGACCGTTGTCGAGACTGGGTCCGAGACCGAGTTCGTAGCAGCAGGTCTGCCGGTCTCGAAGTATCTCGGGCGTCTCGAGACTGCGGGGGCGGATGTGGGTTGCTCGGAGGTCGGAGACAGCGGGAAGCCTTTCGGTGAACGCGGCATTCGCGACGATTCATGGTGCTATATTGATCGTCTCAAGCGCGGCCGTCGTCGCGTATTTTCCGCTCACGTCGATTACCTTCACGGCGCCGAGGCGCGACGTCTTCGCGGCGAGCTTGGGCTCGTCCTCGCAGATTTGCTGAACTGGGCCGTCGATGAATCGACGCACAGTACGGCAAAGGAGGACGATCGAGAATGACCGAGCAGTTGCCCTCGGGCCTGGAAATCCCGTGGGACCCACCATCCGGCGTACGGGCGCCCAAGGTCGTCCACGGTCCCTCTGGACTGTCCGACTACGCGGTTTCCCCGCTAGGCGTGTCGGCAGCGTTGCTCCAGGGCGAGATTCGGGTGGCGTTCCTCGGGCGTACTTCGACCGACGATCAACAGGACCCGCGGCAGTCGTTGATCCGCCAGCTCGGAAACTCCAAGAACGCCCTGCCCGGGGCATGGGTGATCGTCGCCCATTTCTACGACGTCGAATCCGGGCGGATGACGCTGGAAGATCGCGGGAAGAAGACGGGCTACGAGCGGTTCGACATTCCCATCGCACGCGATGGCGGCGTCGCGGACCTGCTGGAGGAAGCACAGAGTCCTGATCGTCGGTTCGACGTCGTGATCTGCGAGGGCATCGCCCGGGTAGCTCGACGGTCGTTCGAAGGACTGTCGATCGAACGTCAACTCGAGCAGGCGGACGTCTCTTTGTTCGCTTCCAACGAGCCGATCACCGTCTCCGGCAGCCGCGCGCAGCGAATCCTCCAGCGCAGGATCAACCAGTCGGTCGCCGAATACGAGGTCCTCAACACCCTGGAGCAGTCCTGGGGCGGGCTGTGCACCCACGTTCGCGAGGGCTGGAACATCGGCAAGCCCTGCTACGGCTACCGCGCGAAGACCTACCGCCATCCAAACCCCGCGAAGGCAGCCAAGGGGTTCACAAAGTCACGGCTC
Organism: Amycolatopsis sp. FU40; assembly: GCF_021903635.1. Taxonomy (NCBI): domain Bacteria; kingdom Bacillati; phylum Actinomycetota; class Actinomycetes; order Pseudonocardiales; family Pseudonocardiaceae; genus Amycolatopsis; species Amycolatopsis sp. FU40. Next base: position 3,744,225 of record NZ_CP091381.1, on the reverse strand, counting down.
GAGCCCGACGGCGCTCGTGGCGAGACGGTGACGCAGATAGCGCTCTGGCGATACGAGGGCCTCGGGTATCCGGCGATCGTCGACCGGCTCAATGCCGATCTCTCGAAGTATCCGCCCCCTCAGCCCGCAGGGATGCTTCGCGCACGAGGAGCTTGGAGCAAGTCGACCGTGGCCGACATCCTCCACAACCCGAAATACACGGGCTACCAGGTTTTCAACCGGCGAGCTTCGCGATCCGCTCACGGGCGAGTGAACGACCCCGCGAAGTGGGTGTGGTCGGTCGATCCGGCACATGAGCCCTTGATCCCGAAGTGGATGTACGACCACTTCAATGCCGGCCGGAAGATCGGCCAATCGAGGCGGAATGGGCTGGAACTCAACAGCCATCCGGAGGCGAGGCGGACCGGGTTGTTCCGGAGCCTGATCTTCTGCAGTTGCGGTCGCCGCATGTTCGGTGCCCAACGGCCGCGGTTTGCGTACTACGTCTGCCACCCGCTGAACAACAACCGGGGGAGAGCGGACAAGTACGCAGGACACCGCAAGACGGTCTACGTCCGCGAGGATGCGGTGGCCGATGCGGTCGCCCAGTTCCTGACTGAGCGGGTGTTCGGGCAAGAGCGGGTACGGCTGCTGCTCGGCGAGGCTTCGTCAGCGGACGAGATCGCCGCAGAGGAACGATCGCGGAAGCGCGCATCGCTCCAGGGCGCGGTCGCCGACCTCGAGAAGCGCCAGCAGTCGATCCTCCGGCAAGCGCAGGGCGGAGACCCGGACGATCCGTTTACCCGGGGGTTGCGCGGCACGTATAACGAACTGGAGGCGGAGAAAGAAGCGATCGCGGAGCAGATAGCGGATTTGGACGCGGAGGTGCAAAGCCAGCCGAAGCCGCCGGGTCCTGGCGAGGCGGCACTGCTTGATGCTTTGCCCCTGCTTGCCCTGAAGCTTGCCGCGGCACCGCCGGAGTTGCTGAGGAGGCTCTTCGAGGTGCTCCGGCTCGAAGTACGATTGCTGGACGACGATCATGTCGAGATTGCCATCACGCTGCCCGCCGGGGACGTTCCGGACGTGGCCGAGGTGGCGGAGAGGATCACGGATCAGATGACTGACACACAAGCCGCTCAGCCGAGCGTGTTCGCTTGTGTAGATGTCGTCCGTGCCCCCGGTGAGATTCGAACTCACACTGGACGGGTTTTGAATCCGTTGCCTCTGCCAGTTGGGCTACGGGGGCGCAGTGCCGGGGACTTTACGGGACCCGCCCTCCCCGCCGGCGACCGGGTCCGGTGATCGACGGTGATCGACTTGGGGCCGGGGCTGGGTGTCGCCCGCCACTTCGTGGTGAACGCCATCGTGGGATCTGGATCGGTCCCGGTACGCTGGGCTCTCGCGGGTGACCGCGTGTCGAAGACGTCCCGCCGAGCCTTCAGGAGGACACCGGTGACCGAACAGGCTGCCGAGTCGAACGGCGCCGCCGCCGGCGTGCCGCAGCGACGGGTGCTCGTCGCGGAAGACGAGGCGCTCATCCGGCTCGACCTGGTGGAAATGCTGCGCGAAGAGGGCTACGAGGTGGTCGGCGAGGCCGGCGACGGCGAGGAGGCCATCGCGCTGGCCACCGACCTCAAGCCGGACCTCGTGATCCTCGACGTCAAGATGCCGAAGCTCGACGGCATCGAGGCGGCCGCGCGGATCACCGGCGACCGGATCGCGCCGGTCGTCATTCTCACCGCGTTCAGCCAGCGCGACCTCGTCGAACGGGCCCGCGACGCGGGCACCATGGCCTATCTGGTGAAGCCGTTCGCCAAACGCGACCTCGTGCCCGCCATCGAGCTGGCCGTCAGCCGGTTCTCCGAGCTGCAGGCCCTCGAGGCCGAGGTCGCCGGGCTCACCGACCGGCTCGAGACCCGCAAGGTCATCGACCGGGCGAAGGGCCTGCTGATGAGCCGCCAGGGGCTCACCGAACCGGACGCGTTCCGCTGGATCCAGCGCACCGCGATGGACCGGCGCACCACGATGAAGGCCGTCGCCGAGGCGGTCGTGGAAAGCATCGGCTGAGCAACCGGCAAGCATCCGGGAAGCGGGCGTGACCAGGGGGTCGCGCCCGCTTTTTCGTTGCCCGGCACTTCGGGAACGCCGGAAATCGTGTCGGAGAGTCACCGCCTGGCCCCGGAGTGCGCTCCCGGCCAGCGGGACTCCGTCCGGTTCGCCGCGTCTGTCCCTCGTCGCCGGGTCGCGCCGAAACCTGGCTGCCGACCAGGGAAAACCCTTGTGCGGCACCGAAGCCGGACCCACCCGTGCGGGTTGATCTGCCCTGCGCGAAAGGGCAAGGTTGCTACCTTGGAGGCCGGGGGATCGTGGTGTCGGTCACGATGACGGAGGGGATGTTCCTAGACTGCCCCCATCGATCGGACGTCAGGTCAAGGTCCTTTCGAGGGGTGCTCGGACACGAAGAGTCATTCACTCGGTCGTTGCAATAAGACGATCGAGTGTAAATCGTCCGTTAATTCTCGTGACGACCGTCACGATGTGGATACAAGACTCGCTGTGACTCTGTGCAACACCTCACCCGGCGGCTACGTTCAGCGCCCAGTCGAAGTCCCACGCAGGGACCCGCCGTTCCGCAGGAGCGTGGCGGGTGGCATTTGGAGGAACGAGTGCAGAGAGCACGACTCACTAAGGTCATCGTGCTGGCCGCGGCGGGAGTCATCTCCCTTGGCGCCTGCTCGGCGCGGACCGGCGGTGACTCGGGTGGCGACAGCGGCGCGCCGCAGGCCGCGGCCCCGTCGGCGGCGGCGAACGCGGCGGACCCGGCGGGAGACGGCAAGGCGCAGTGCGCGCCGACCTCGATCGCCTACGCCGGCACGATCAACGGCGCGAACGCGGCCCTTGGCCAGAACATCCTCAAGGGCGCGAAGCTGGCGGTCGACCAGCACAACAAGGCCAACCCGGGCTGCCAGGTCAAGCTCGCGGAGTTCGATACCGAGGGCACCCCGGACAAGGCGCCGGGCATCGTGACCCAGATCGTCAACACCCCGGGCATCATCGGCGTCATCGGCCTCCCGTTCTCGGGCGAGTCGAAGGCCGCGGGCAACATCTTCAACTCCGCGGGCCTGGTCGCGGTGACCCCGTCGGCGACGAACCCGTCGCTCGCCCAGAACGGCTGGAAGACCTTCTTCCGCGCGCTGGGCAACGACAACGCGCAGGGCCCGGCCGCCGCGAAGTTCATCACCGGCGAGCTCAAGGCCAGCAAGGTCTGCGTGATCGAGGACGACTCCGAGTACGGCACCGGTCTCGCCGCCTCGACCGTCAAGGCGCTCGGCGACAAGGCGAGCTGCCAGGACAAGGTCAAGACGAAGCAGACCGACTTCTCCGCGGTGGTCAACAAGATCAAGGGCGAGAAGCCGGACGCGATCTTCTACTCGGGCTACTACCAGGAAGCCGCTCCGTTCGCGCAGCAGCTGAACGACGCGGGCGTCAAGGCCAAGTTCGTCGGCCCGGACGGCGTGAAGGACGACCTGTTCGTGAAGGGCGCCGGCGACGCCGCGGCCAACGCGTACTTCACCTGCCCGTGTGTCCCGGCTGACCAGTTCACCAAGTTCACCGACGCCTACAAGGCCGCGACCGGCGTCGACCCGGGCACCTACTCGCCCGAGGCCTACGACGTCGCGACGATCCTGCTGAAGGGGATCGACGCCGGCAAGAAGGACCGCGCCGGCCTGCTGGACTTCGTGAAGACCTACGACGGCCAGGGCATCACGAAGCACTTCAAGTGGGACGACCACGGCGAGCTCGCCGCGACCACCGTGTGGACCTACAAGGTGGACAACGGAAAGATCGTCCGCAACACCGAGATCAAGTAGCTCACCGCTTTCGGTTCCAGTACCGGGGTGCGGGCCAGGCGGCACGATCCCGCCTCGCCCGCACCCCGGACCCACATGGAGAACTAGTGTGTCGATGACCCCTGACCTCAGCTCGCTCGTCCTCGCGCAGGGCGGCGGCAGCTGGATCACCTTCGACGTGAATTCGTTCCTGAACCAGTTCTGGGACAACACGATCGACGGTCTTTCCTACGGCAGCATCTACGCGCTCGTGGCGCTGGGCTACACCCTCGTCTACGGCGTGCTCAAACTCATCAACTTCGCCCACTCCGAGGTGTTCATCTACGGCGCCTTCGCGACGTGGTTCACCTTCTACGGCCTGGGTTTCCGCCCCGGCGCGACCCCCGACCTGCCGATCTTCGAACTGATCGGCTTCCTGCTGCTCGCGCTCATCGCGTCGATGGCGGTGTCCGGCGGCACCGCGGTCGTGCTGGAACGCGTGGCCTACCGGCCGCTGCGCAAACGCAAGGCCCCCCGGCTGGTCTTCCTGATCACCGCGATCGGCGCGTCCTTCGTGCTGCAGCAGATCCTGTTCATCTGGCGCGGCGGCAACCCGGAGAACAGCATCCGGCTGCTGCGCAACGACGAGGTGTTCACGATCTTCGGCGGCAGCGTCACGATCGTCACCATCATCACCGTGGTGGCCTCGATCCTGCTGATGGTCGGCACGGACATGTTCGTCAACCGCACCAAGTTCGGCCGCGGCATCCGCGCGGTCGCGCAGGACCCGGACACCGCGACGCTGATGGGCGTCAACAAGGAACGCGTCATCACCCTGACGTTCCTCATCGGCGGCCTGCTGGCCGGCGCGGCGGCGCTGTTCTACATGATGAAGATCCCGCAGGGCGCCTCCTACCAGGGCGGCTTCATCCTCGGCATCAAGGCGTTCACCGCCGCGGTGCTCGGCGGCATCGGCAACCTGCGCGGCGCGCTGCTGGGCGGCCTGCTGCTCGGGGTCGTGGAGAACTACGGGCAGTCGCTGTTCGGCGGGGAATGGCGCGACGTCGTCGCGTTCGTCCTGCTCGTGCTGATCCTGATGTTCCGCCCGACCGGCATTCTCGGCGAATCGCTCGGAAAGGCACGGGTATGACGACGACTACGACGCCGCCCGCCGCGCCGGCGAAGGCGCGCCGCCGCCCGCTCTCGGAATGGTGGAACCGGCTCTCCCGGGTCCAGCAGTGGGGGGTGCTCATCCCGCTGGTGGCGCTGGTCTACCTGCTGCCGGTGCTGAACCCGCCGCTGATCACCACCCAGCCCGGGTACGACTTCCCGATCGCGATGTTCGAGGTGGCCCGCTACGCGCTGGTCGCCATCGGCCTCAACATCGTGGTCGGCCAAGCGGGTCTGCTCGACCTCGGCTACGTCGGGTTCTTCGCGATCGGCGCCTACGTGATGGCGCTGTTCACGAGCCCGGACTCGTCCTTGGCAAAGCTGCCGTTCCTCGTCGTGCTGCCGATCGCGATGGTGGTCACGATGATCTTCGGGGTGATCCTGGGGACGCCGACGCTGCGGTTGCGCGGCGACTACCTGGCGATCGTCACGCTGGGCTTCGGCGAGATCGTGCGGCTGCTGGCCGACAACATCGACCCGCTGCGCGGCAACCGCGGTTTCCAGGGCGTCGGGCATCCGCCGGGCACGAAGGCCGACGGCAGCCCGCTCTTCAACAACACCGACGGCATCCCGTGGTACTGGCTCTGCGTCACGATCATCATCGTGATCCTGTTCGTGGTCGGGAACCTGGAGCGCAGCCGCGTCGGCCGCGCGTGGGTCGCGATCCGCGACGACGAGGACGCGGCCGAGATCATGGGCGTGCCGACCTTCAAGTTCAAGATCTGGGCGTTCGTCGGCGGCGCCGCGGTCGGCGGCCTCTCCGGGGCGCTGTACGCGGGGCAATTGGGCTTCGTGAACAACCAGAAGTTCGACGTGGTCACGTCGATGCTGTTCCTGGCCGCGGTTATTCTCGGCGGCGCGGGCAACAAGGTCGGCGTGCTGCTGGGCGCGATCGTGGTGGCGTACGTGCCGCTGCGGTTCCAGGCGATCGCGGAGTACAAGTACCTGATCTTCGGCTTGGCGCTGATCGTCCTGATGATCTTTCGCCCGCAGGGCCTGCTCGGCGCGCGGCAGCGGCTGCTCGCCTACGGCAGGCAGGCGTACCAGCGGCTGCTCGGCAAGGGCGAACAGGTCAGCAGCGACGGTTCGCTGGCCACCGACAACCAGGGGGAGAGGGCATGACGGTCCCTGGCAACGGAAACGGGCCCGAGGTCCCGGCCGAGGGCGGCCTCGTGGCCGAGGTCGCCAACATGACCGCCGAGGAGCTCGCCGAGCACGAGGCCGAGGTCGCCGAGGTCGTCGCGCCGGACCGGGAGATCCAGGCCGACTACGGGCAGACGCTGCTCAAAGTCGACGACGTCACCGTCCGCTTCGGCGGGCTGGTCGCGCTGGACTCGGTGTCCTTCGAGATCCGGCGCGGCGAGATCCTGGGCCTGATCGGGCCGAACGGCGCGGGCAAGACGACCTGCTTCAACGCGATGACCGGCGTCTACCGGCCGTCGTCGGGGCAGGTGCTGCTCGAGGACAAGCCGCTCGGCAAGACGTCGCGGCACGGGATCACGCAGCTCGGCATCGCGCGGACGTTCCAGAACATCCGGCTGTTCTCCGAGATGACCGCGCTGGAGAACGTGGTCGTCGGCACCGACGCGCGGCACAAGACGAGCCTGCTCGGCGCGCTCCTGCGAGTCCCGCGGCACCACCGCGAGGAGAAGCAAGCGATCGAGAAGGCCATGGCGCTGCTGGAATTCGTCGGCATCGCCGACCGGGCCGCGGACCGCGCGAAGAACCTGCCCTACGGTTACCAGCGGCGGCTGGAGATCGCGCGGGCGCTCGCCACCGAGCCGAAGCTGCTCTGCCTCGACGAGCCTGCCGCCGGGTTCAACCCGGCGGAGAAGGAAGAGCTCATGGGGCTGATCCGGACGATCCGCGACGACGGCTACACCGTCCTGCTGATCGAACACGACATGAAGCTCGTCATGGGCGTCACCGACCGGATCGTGGTGCTGGAGTTCGGCAAGAAGATCGCCGACGGGCTGCCTTCCGAAATCCGGGAGAACCCCGCCGTGATCGCCGCTTACCTGGGAGTTCCCGACGATGACGTTGCTTGAGCTATCCGACGTTTCCGTTCACTACGGACGGATCCAGGCAGTGTCCGGGCTGTCGATCACGGTCAACGAGGGCGAGATCGTCACCCTCATCGGGGCGAACGGCGCCGGCAAGTCGACCACGATGCGGGCGATTTCCGGGATCCGGCCCATTTCTGGCGGGGCTATCCGGTTTGACGGCGAGGACATTTCGCGGCTGCGCGGGGATTTGCGGGTGGTTCGCGGGATTTCGCAGGCACCGGAGGGCCGGGGGATTTTCCCCGGCATGACGGTGCTGGAGAATCTGGACATGGGCGCTTATGCGCGCAAGGACCGGAAGAATCTGCAGCCTGACTTCGACCGGGTGTTCGAGTTGTTTCCGCGGCTGGCTGAGCGGAAGACTCAGGTCGGCGGGACGATGTCCGGGGGTGAGCAGCAGATGCTTGCCATCGGGCGGGCGTTGATGGCCAAGCCTCGGCTGTTGTTGCTGGACGAGCCTTCGATGGGGTTGGCACCGCAGTTCATTCAGCAGATTTTCCGGATTATCACGGAGATCAACCGGCAGGGGACGACCGTGCTGCTGGTCGAGCAGAACGCGCAGCAGGCGTTGTCCCGGGCGCATCGGGCTTATGTGCTGGAGACCGGGCAGATCACCAAGACTGGTACTGGGCAGGAATTGCTGGCTGATACCAGTATCAAGGAGGCTTATCTCGGAGTTGGGTGAGGTCTGTCTTCCCGGTCGCGGCTCGTCGCCTGGCGGCGACATTGCCGTCGGGTGGTGAGACGGGCGCCCCGATTTTTGAGTGTGACTACGGTGCGGGGGTCCTTGTCAAGGCGGGAAAGATGCCTTGACAAGGACCCCCGCGCCGTGTTTTTGGCTTCGTATCGGGGGTGGGGGAGGTGTGGGCGCCTTGATGGGTTGGGTGCGCTGGCTGCGGTTTGGCGGTGGGTGTGCGCGGCTTGGGTGGCTGGTTGCGTTGGGAGTCGCGGCTGCGGTTGAGCGCCCCAATGTGGCATTGGGTGCATGTGGCGCACCGAACGCCGCATTGGGTGCGTGGGATGCACCGAACGCCACATTGGGTGCGTCGCGGCCGTGGCGGTGGTCTGTGAAGGGCCCCTTGAGGGAATCTGATTCCCTCAAGGGGCTTTTCACGACATCTCGCCGGAAAATCAGGCGCCTGGCGGGCGGTCCCGGACGACGCAGGTGAGCCTGGCGGTGCAGGTGCGACGGCCTTCGTCGTCGGTGAGCACGATTTCCGACGTGATGGTGCCTCGGCCGACGTGCAGGGGGGTCGCGACGCCGGTGACAGTGCCGGAGCGGACTGCGCGGTGATGGGTGCAGGACAGCTCCAGGCCCATCGCGGCGCGTTCCGGGCCCGCGTTGAGCGCGGCCAGAACGGAGCCCAGTGCTTCGGCGACGGTGGCGTTCGCGCCGCCGTGCAGAAGTCCGTAGGGCTGGAGGTTGCCTTCGACGGGGATCGTTCCGACGACCCGCTCGGGGGTCAGCTCCACGAGCTTCAGCCCGATCTTGTCGTTCAGCTGCTGGCCCGCCGCCGCGGGGTCCATGCCCGCGAACTGGCCCGGCGTGATTTCCGCCGTCTGCTCGGTCACTCTCTGCTCCTCAACCTATGCGACACGCAAGAGTGTCAGGCCCTCACCCTAGACTCGCCCCCGTGAGCCCGACCGAGAACCGAACCGTTGCCAACGCCACAGGCGCCGCCGCCGCGAAAGACCGCCCCCGGCTGCTGCTGATCGACGGCCATTCGATGGCCTACCGCGCCTTCTTCGCCCTGCCCGCGGAGAATTTCCGCACGAAGACCGGGCAGGTCACCAACGCGGTCTTCGGCTTCACCTCGATGCTCATCAACCTGCTGCGCGACGAGAAGCCGACGCACCTCGCGGTCGCCTTCGACCTCTCGCGCAAGACCTTCCGGTCGGAGACGTACGCCGACTACAAGGCCAACCGCAGCGCCACGCCGGACGAGTTCCGCGGCCAGGTCGACCTGGTCAAAGAGGTGCTCGAGGTGCTCGGCATCCCTTCGCTCACGAAGGAGAACTACGAGGCCGACGACGTCATCGCGACGCTCACCACGCAGGCGGGCGAGGACTACGACGTCCTGATCTGTACCGGCGACCGCGACGCGTTGCAGCTCGTCACCGATCGGGTGACCGTTTTGTACCCGAAGCGGGGCGTCTCCGACCTCGTGCGGTTCACGCCGGACGCGGTGGAAGAGAAGTACGGCCTCACGCCGACCCAGTACCCGGACTTCGCGGCCCTGCGCGGCGACCCGTCGGACAACCTGCCCGGCATCCCCGGGGTGGGGGAGAAGACCGCGGCCAAGTGGATCCGCCAGTTCGGCACGCTGGCCGACCTGATCGACCGAGTGGACGAGGTCAAGGGCAAGGTCGGCAACGCGCTGCGCGAGCACCTGTCGTCGGTCCAGCTCAACCGGCAGCTCACCGAACTGGTCCGCGACGTGCCGCTGGAGTCCGCGCCGGACCAGCTGGAGCTGCGTCCGTGGGACCGCGAGGCCGTGCACCGGCTCTTCGACGAGCTGGAGTTCCGCGTCCTGCGCGACCGGCTGTTCGACACCCTGAGCAGCGCCGAACCGGAGGCCGAAGAGGGCTTCGAGGTATCCGGCTCCGCGCTCGCCCCGGGTGCGCTCGGCGCGTGGCTCGAAGCGCACGCCGGTGCGGCCGAGCCGGTCGCGCTGTCGTTCCGGACCACTGGCTCGTCGGTCCGTTCCGACCTCAAGGCGGTCGCCTTCGCCACGGCTGACGGCGAGGGCGCGTACGTCGACGTCACCGCGATGGACGAGGCGGACGACCGGGCGTTGTCGGCATGGCTGGCAGACCCGAAGATCCGCAAGATCGGCCACGACACGAAGGTGCCGCTGCACGCGGTGCGCGCCCGCGGCTGGACGTTCGGCGGGCTCAGCATGGACACCGCGCTCGCCGCGTACCTCGCACGGCCGGGACAGCGCACGTTCGGGCTGGACGACCTGGCTCTGCGCTACCTGCACCGCGAGCTGCGCTCGGAGGCGGGCGACGGCGACGGTCAGCTGTCGCTGCTCGACGGCGGCGCGGACGAGCTGGAGCAGAAGGAGATTTCCGCCGAACTGGTGAAAGCCCGCGCGATCTTCGAGCTGGCCGGCGCGCTCGCCGCCGAACTGGAGGAGCTCGGCGGCGCGAAGCTGCTGGCCGAGCTGGAGCTGCCGCTGCTCGAAGTGATCACCGAACTCGAAGCGGCGGGCATCGCGGTCGACGTCGACCAGCTCACCGAGCTGGAGGCGCACTACCTCAGCCGGGTCACGCAGGCCGCGGAATCCGCGTACGAGGTGATCGGCAAGCAGATCAACCTGGGTTCGCCGAAGCAGCTGCAGGTGGTGCTGTTCGACGAGCTGGGCATGCCGAAGACCAAGCGCACCAAGACCGGCTACACCACCGACGCCGACGCGCTGCAGTCGCTGTTCGAGAAGACCGAGCACCCGTTCCTGCAGCACATGCTGGAACACCGCGACGCGACGCGGCTGCGCACCACGGTCGAGGGCCTGATCAAATCGGTCGCCGACGACGGGCGCATCCACACCACGCTGCAGCAGACGATCGCGGCCACCGGGCGGCTGTCCTCGATCGAGCCGAACCTGCAGAACATCCCGGTGCGCACCGAGGAAGGCAGGCGCATCCGCGACGCGTTCGTGGTCGGCGACGGCTACGCCGAGCTGATGACCGCGGACTACAGCCAGATCGAAATGCGGATCATGGCGCACCTGTCGAAGGACGAGGGCCTCATCGAGGCCTTCAACAGCGGCGAGGACCTGCACACGTTCGTGGCGTCGCGCGCGTTTTCCGTGCCCGCCGCGGAAATCACGCCGGAGCAGCGCTACCGCGTCAAGGCGATGTCGTACGGGCTGGCGTACGGCCTGTCGGCGTACGGCCTGTCGCAGCAGCTGAAGATCTCGACGGAAGACGCGAAAGAGCAGATGGAGGCGTACTTCTCGCGGTTCGGCGGGGTGCGCGACTACCTGCAGTCGGTCGTCGGCGAGGCCGCGAAGCGCGGGTACACCGAGACGATCTTCGGCCGCCGCCGCTACCTGCCGGACCTGAACAGCGACAACCGCCAGCGCCGCGAAATGGCCGAGCGGATGGCGCTGAACGCCCCGATCCAGGGCAGCGCGGCGGACATCATCAAGGTGGCGATGCTGAACGTGCACCGCGCCCTCGCCGAAGCGGGCGCGCGCAGCCGCGTGCTGCTCCAGGTCCACGACGAACTGGTCCTGGAAATCGCCGACGGCGAGCGTTCGGACGTCGAGAAACTGGTCCGCGAGGGCATGGGCTCGGCCGCGGAACTGGCCGTGCCGCTGGAGGTTTCGGTCGGGTACGGGCGATCGTGGAACGAGGCCGCGCACTGAGCTGAGCCGCGCCCGGGGCCGGTCGGCGACCCGCCCCGGGCACTCGGTCAGACCGGGTTCCCGATAGCGCGCGAGCCCGGTCGGCGGCGCGGGCACCCGAAGCCGGCTGCACGGGTACGAGTCGGCGGTATGCGCGGCGGGCGCGGTTGGCGGTGCGTTCGAGCGGGTGAGCACGCGTCGGCTGCGGGCGAGAGAGCCTGGCCGAGGTTCGTCGGCATGGACGAAAATGGGGCAGCGCGCCCGTTCGGGCGAACATGGGTCGACGGCATGGGCGACGAGGCCGGGCCGGGCGTTCACGGATCTCCGGCGTGGGCAAGGCAATCGGCGGCACGCCCCGGAACGCGAACGCGGGTCGGCGGCGCTCGGGCAACGGTGCTGGCTGTGCGCCATCTGCGAATACCGTTGCGGGCAACGGAATCGGCAGCGAATTCAGCTAGAAGTGCACGAGTCAGCAGGCGTGCTCAGATCCGCTGCCTGCCCGTCCCGCCCGCTTCGTGCCCTGCGCGGGAAACCTGCACTCGGTGAGCAGCAACCCAAGAAAGATCGTCAACGCCACCGCCGCGAAGCGACTCCCCGGAACCGGTGTCACCCACGAGAAGTGCTTCCACGCCGCTGAACGGGTGAGCTTGCTGCTCCAGCGTGGGCCACTTTCCGCAAACGCCGCCCGAGCCGCCGATCCCGCGGCGTAGGGTCCCCTCGTGGGGTACCAGGCCGAGCGTCGACGCTGGCGGGTTCGCCTGCGCGACCGCACCGGCGGGATCCGCGGGGCAGGCACCATGCTCGACGAGGACCATGTGCTCACCTGCGCGCACGTCGTCGAGCGGGCGGGCGGGCCGGACGCGGACGTCCTGGTCGATTTCGTCGGGCTGCCCGGCACTCCGGTCAGCTCCGGCCGCGTCGTGCCGGGGGCGTGGGTGCCGCCGGGGCGGGACGAGCGCGGCGACATCGCGGTGCTGCGGCTGGCCGGACGAGTGCCGGGAGCGTTGGGCGCGCCGTTGTACCGGATGCCGTTGTCGGACGGCCAAGCAGTGCGTGCCTACGGATTTCCGGCGGGCGCGGACGAAGGGTTGTGGACGTTCGGCGAGCTCGCCGGCGAAGGCGGGCCCGGATGCGAATGGGTTCAGCTGGGCCGCAAAAACGACGACCAGCCGATCACCGGCGGGTTCAGCGGCACCGCGGTGCTCGACGAGGAGACCGGCCGGGTGGTCGGCATGGTCGTGTCGCGCTACAAGGCCGAGGGCGAACGGGTCGCGTGGATGATCCCGGTCGAGACCATTCTCGGCTATCTCGGCGCGGACCGGTGGGGGCGGGGGAGTCCGGCTGTCGACCAGACCTTCGGCCGCGAACTCGACCGGGTCGCCTACGATCCGCAATTCGCGCGCGAGGTCGTGGGCTGGTTCGGCGAGGGGCGCGGCGTGTGGATCGTCGTGACCGGCGAGGCCGGGTCCGCGAAGGCCGCCGCGCTCGATCTCGCGGTGGTGCTCGCCGACCGGGAGCGTTCGGCGGCGGCGAACGAACTGCGCGACACCCTGGCGAAGGAAACCTTGCCGCCAGCGGGAAGCGTCGATCTCGCGGTGGACGCGGCGGGCAAAACCTCGGCTCAGGTGCGGCAGCGGCTCGCGGAGCGGCTGGACCTCACGCTGGACAACGGCGCGACGCATTCGGGCATCGGCCGCACGGTGGTGGTGAACGCGATCGACGACGCGGCCGAGCCGGAACGGCTGATCGGCGAGGTGATCGCGCCGCTGGCGGACCGTGCCGCGCGGCTCGGGATCCGGCTCGCGCTCGGGTTCCGCCGGGAGTCCTCGCCCGGGCTGACGGAGTTGCGCTCGCGCCGGAACGGGGCGCGCCCGGACGGGCTGGCTCGCCGGATTTCCGCGCTGGACAAGCAGATCGACGAACTCGCCGCGCTCGAGGAGGACATCGCCGAACTGGCCCCGCGGTTCGCGGTGAGCGACATTCCGCCGCCGCGCGTGCGTCGCCGCCGCGGTGCGGTGAGCAGGTTGCAGGAAGCCGCTGATCTCGGCGATGTCGCGTGGGCGGAACGACATGTCGAGGAAGTCGCCGGTGTGGTGGCCGCCGATCTGGCCGCGGCGAAAAGCGCGCGCGATCGGCTTGACGCGGCGCATGACCGCCGCACCGAGTTGAGGTTTCGTCTCGACGGTTACGGAGAGCGCGCCCGCGCCGCCGGCCGGGTCGAGGATCCGCTGCTGGATTCCTTGTACGCCAACGCTTGGCAGTTGCTGTACGAGGGCGCGTGCGATCCCGAAGAAGCCGCGGCGGCCGTCGAGGCGTTCGGTGCCGCGGTGCGCAAGGGGAATCGATGACCGCCTGCGCCCGCCCGAACTGCTCCGGCACGATCAGCCGCGCCGGATTCTGCGCGAAATGCGGCTGGGCGCCGGGATCCGAGCCGAAGCGGCCGACGCCGAAAGCCGACGCGACGCTCGTCATCCCCGCTCCGGGCGCGAGCCGGATCGCCGACACCGTCGTCACGCGGGAGCAGCAGACCGCCGGGCACGGCACCGGCGACGACTACGTTCCGCTTCCCGTGGTCGTGCTGCCGGACATCGCCGGGCGCGTCCTCGCCGATCCGCATGTCGCCGAGGACGAACGGTACTGCGGCAAACGCGGCTGCGGCGCGCCGGTGGGCCGATCGACGGGCGGCCGTCCCGCACGCACCGAAGGCTACTGCTCGCAGTGCGGCACGCCGTTTTCCTTCTCTCCCAAGCTGTTCCCGGACGACGTGGTCGACGGCCGCTACCAGGTGCACGGCTGCATCGCGCGCGGCGGGCTCGGGTACGTCTACCTCGGCACCGACCTGCGGCTGAAGCAGTACGTCGCGCTGAAAGGCCTGCTCAACACCGGTGACGAGGCCGCGGTGCGGATCGCCGAGACCGAAAGCCAGGTGCTGACCTCGCTCGACCACCCGAACATCGTCCGGATCCACGACGTCGCCACGCATCCCGATCCGCACGGCGGGCCGGACGCGCGCTACATCGTCATGGAGTTCGTCGACGGCCTCCCGCTCGCCGAGGTGATGCGGCGCGGCCGCGCGATGCTCGACGGGCCCGAGGGCAGGCTGCTCGTCGAGCACGTCGTGGCGTACGGCCGCGAGATCCTCACCGCGCTCGGCTACCTGCACGAACAGGGGCTGCTGTACTGCGATCTGAGCCCGCAGAACGTGATCCACGGCGAGAAGCGGGTCAAGCTGATCGATTTCGGCGCCATCCGCAAGATCGGCGACCAGACCAGCCCGATCGTCGGCAACCCGCGGTTCCAGATCGGCGCGACCGAACTCGACGAGCACGGCCTCACCGTGCGCTCGGACATCCACACCGTCGGCGCGACGCTGCGCGACCTGTTCCGCTGCAGCGACGGCTGGCCGCATCCGGCCGACAAACGGATCGCGCTCGGCGTCGAATCCTTCACCCAGGTGCTCGACCGCGCGACCGGTCCGTACGAGCACCGGTTCGCCACCGCCGGCGAAATGCTCGTGCAACTCGACGGCGTACTGCACGAGATCCTTTCGCTGCGCGACCGCCAATCGCGCCCGTCGATCTCCACCCTGTTCACCGAAGCGGCGGTGCTGCTCGACGCCGGGCTCGGCCAGCCGCGACCGGTAGGGGAGTGGGTGCGTCGCACCCGACGTCCCGTCGGCCCGCTCGGCGCGCTGCCAGCACCGCTCGACATCGCGCTCGGGTTGCCGGTGCCGCACGAGGATCCGCACGACCCGGCGGTCACCTTTCTGCGCACCGTCCGCGCGCCGGATCCCGCTCGGCTGCTGAAGAAACTCGAACGCGCGGACTCGACCGTCGAGGTCGAGCTGCGCCGCTGCCGGGCCTGGCTCGAACTGTCCGAAGCGGACTCGAACGGCACGGAGCAAGCCGGGCGGCGAGTGGACGCCGCCGAGAAACTGCTCGGCGCGCGGGCCAAGCACGACTGGCGGATCGCCTGGCATCGCGGGCTGGTCGCACTCGCCACTGGCGCCGTGGAGAGCGCGCAGACCTGGTTCGAGCGCGTCCACCGTGACATCCCGGGGGAGGAGACGCCGAAGCTCGCGCTCGGCCTGTGCGCGGAGCACTGCGGCGGCCCGAAGAAGGCTGCGCGCTACTACGACGCGCTGTGGGTGCGAGACCATTTGCAGGTCAATGCCGTTTTCGGACTTGCGCGCGGGCATTTGCAGCTGGACGAGCGCACGGCCGCGGTGGAACTGCTGGACCAGGTCCCGGAGTACTCGCGGCACGACGAGGCGGCCCGGATCGCCGGAATCCGCGTGCGCGCGGGAATCCTGCCGGTGGGCGACGCGCTGCCCGACCTCGAGGACCTGGCCGAGGCGATCGACCGGCTGTCCGCGCTGGAAGTGGACCGCGACACCGCGGACCGGCTCACCGCCGAGGTCCGCGAGAGCGCGCTGCGCTGTTTCCTGGCCGGGATGCGCGGGATGCCGCCGGGCCCGGTTCTCGGCCAGAGGCTCGACGAACACGGGCTGCGGCTGCTGGTGGAACAGTCGTACCGGCGGATCGCGCGCCGGGCGGGTTCGGCGGAGTACCACGACGCGTTGGTCGACCGGGCGAACGAGACGAGGCCGACGACCTGGGTGTAGGCGGCGAAGGGGCGAGGGATGAGCAGGGGTTGGGACGTCGAGGTCCATCAGAACCGCTACCTCGGCGAAGGCGACACCGCGATGCAGGCCGTGGTCACCGTTTCCGCGCGCGACGACGGCGGCGCTGGCGGGTCCCGTCCGTCCGGCGCGGAAGTGCTCCTGGTCGACTGCTCGACCTCGATGCGCTACCCGCCGACGAAGATCGCCGCCGCGCGCCGGGCAGCAGCCGCGGCGATCTGGGCTCTCCCGGACGGCGTCGCGTTCGCCGTCGTCCGCGGCACCGAACGCGCCGACCTGGCGTATCCGGCCGAACCCGGGCTGGCGGTCGCGTCGGACGAGACCCGGGCCGCCGCGGTTGCCGCGGTGGAGCGGTTCGTCGCGGTCGGCGGCACCGCGATGGGCACCTGGTTGGAGTGCGCACGGCACCTGTTCGCTTCAGCGCCGGACGCGGTACGCCACGCGATCCTGCTGACCGACGGGAACAACCAGTCGCAATCAGCGGAGGCACTGCGTCGCGAACTGGACGCCTGCGAAGGCCAGTTCGTCTGCGACGCAAGAGGAATCGGCGACGGCTGGCAACGAGCCGAACTGGTCGAGATCGGCCGGGTGCTGCGCGGTTCCGTCGATTCGGTGGTGCGCGACGAAGACCTGGTCGAGGACTTCCGCGCACTGATGGCCGCGGCGCTCGCCAAGATCATCCCGTCGGCGCGATTGCGGATCGGCGTCACCGAACAGACCACGCTCCGGTTCGTGAAGCAGGTCTGGCCGAGCGAATACGATCTGACCTCGCGCTGCGTCCGCGACGGCGACGGGAAAACGGTCCTCTCGCTCGGCTCGTGGAGCGCCGGCGAGACCCGGGAATTCCAGCTCGCGGTGGAAGTCTCGGCGGACGCTCCGCCGGAATACGGCTCCGACCGGATGCTCGCCTGGGTCGAGGTCGAGGGCGCACCGGATTCCGCGGCGCCTGTTCTGGCGCACTGGACCCGCGACCCGGTCGCGCCGACGTTGGTCGACCCGAAGGTGCGCCGCTACACCATGCACGCCGAGTTGAGCGAAGCGTTGGTGAACGCCGACGAGGCCTACGCCGCGGGCGATCACGCACGAGCGGCACGGGAGTGGGGCCGCGCAGTCGAAATCGCCACGAGGACCAGCAACAAGGAGGTACTGCGCCGGCTGGCCCGGGTAGTCGAAACGGACGGCGACGACGTGCGCCTGCGCCCCGAGGTCACCCGCAGCGAACTGCTCAACCTGCTGGTCTCCACGGTCTCGAACGTCGGCGACGAACCTCGCGACGCCCGCCCCGCGCCGCCTCCGGACGCCGAACCGGCGATCTGCCCGCACTGCCAGACCCCGAACCCGTCCGGCGCGCGCTTCTGCGAGGAGTGCGGAGAACGGTTCGACGGAGGTGCCGCGTGACGCTGCGGACGCGGCAGGCGCTCGTGCGGATCCGGGCAGTGCTGCTGGCCGGGACTGTGCTCGCGATGGTCACGTCGTTTCTCGCGGTGAACGGCGTGGTCCGGACGGCTGAGCAGATCTCGTCCGCGACCAGCCGGGCGATCCTCGAGGTCGCGGCGGCACGGGACGCCCTCGTGTCCGCCGACGCCGCCGCCATCGCGAGTTTCGCTTCCGGAGAAGCGAAACTCGCGGGTCCTGGCCAGGAGTACGAAAACCGGATGGCGGCAGCGAGCCAAAGCCTCGCGCGCGTCGCGGAGTTCAACCAAGCAGGCGACGCAGGCACCGGCACCCTGCAAACCGTCGAAGGCCTGGTCGCGTCGTACTCCGGCGCGATGGGCCAAGCGGACGCGCACTTCCGGCAACCAGGCGGGGAACTCGTCGGACTGGCCGACCTCTGGTATGCCTCGCTCCTGCTGCACGGCCCCGACAACGTCCTGGCCCTGCTGGGCAAACTGCAAAAGGACGAACGCGCCGCCCTCGACACCCAGATCTCCGGCACCAGGATGAGCGCGGGCCCGCTGATCCTCTGGCTCCTGCCGCCCATCGTCCTGCTCGCCCTGCTGGTCTCGGCGCAAGTTTTCCTCCGTCAACGATTCCGCCGCCGCTTGAACCTGCCGTTGCTCGGCGCGACCGTCTTAGGACTAGGCGTCGTCGCGGGCCTGCTAGTGGCCTCCGCCCTGGCCGGACGCCTCGACACCGTGCGCAGCAGCGTGGACGAAGCAGTAGCCGTCCGGGAGAAAAGCATCGAAGCCGCCGACGCCGGCGGCCACGCCCGCTTGGCCACCCTCCTGCACCAGCGCTGCGGCCCACCCGGCTGCGGATCCACTGTGGACGATTTCCGCCGCCAAACCCCGATCGCCTCGGCCGCGGCCCCGGCCCAGAACGCCATCACGTCAGCCGCCCGCGCCGTGACGTCCGCCGGAACCGCAGCCACCGAATCCGGCGGCCTGCCAGTACTGGTTCCGGCCGCCCTGATCATCGCCGGAGCCCTGACCGTCGCCGGCCTGTACAGACGGATCGACGAATACCGGTACCGCCCATGAACTGTCCACTGTGGAAGAAACTGCTCCTGCTGGCCGCCGCCGCGCTGGCAGCGGCTTCGTCGGCGTGCGGAGTCGCCGCGAGCAGCAACACCCTCCAGGTGATCGGCGTGTGGACCGAAGGCGAGGAAGCAGCCTTCAACCTGGTCAAGCAACGGTTCGAAGCGAAGACCGGCATCGAAGTCCGCTACCAGGGCACGCGCGCGGTAGAGCAAGTCCTGGCCGCCGACGTCCAGCAGGGCGCCGCCCCCGACATCGCAGTCCTGTCCAGCCCCGGCCTCCTGGCCGACTACGCCCGCCGCCAGGAAATCAAACCCCTGGACTTCCTGGAACAGAAAGCCGAATCCTTCTACGGCAGGCAATGGGTCGACCTGCAACGCCTTGGCACCGGAAAGCTCTACTCCGTCGCCGTCAAAGCCGACTTGAAAAGCGCGATCTGGTACCGCCCCGCAACGCTCCCCGGCCCGAAACCCGCCACCTGGCAACAGCTAGTGAACCTGGCGACCAGCCACAACACCCCGTGGTGCCTGGGCCTGGCCGCCCCGCCCACCTCAGGCTGGCCAGGCACCGACTGGATAGAAGACATCCTGCTGCACTCCGCAGGCCCGGAAATCTATCGCCAATGGGCGGCCGGAACCCTCCCCTGGACCTCGGATCCAGTACGCAAAGCCTTCCAAGACTGGGGCGCCGTGGCAGTCCGCCCAGGCGGCATCCAAGGCGGCGCCCCCTCCGCCCTGCTCACCGATTTCCGCGACGCGGCCCGCCCCCTCTTCGCCGACCCGCCAGGCTGCCGGATGGAACACCAGGGCTCGTTCGCGATGGGCAGCTACCAAACCATGCACCTGCACGACGAAACCGGTCCGCGCCCGCAACCAGGAACCGACTACGACTTCTTCCCGTTCCCCGGCTCCGGCGCATCAGAAGTATCCGCAGACCTGGCCGCGATGTTCTCCGACACCCCGCAGGCCCGCCAGTTCCTGGATTTCCTGGTCTCCCCGGAAGCCCAGCAAATCTGGGCAGGCAACCCCAACGCAACGGCCTTCTCCGCAGGCGCAGCGGTGGCGAAGGACGTCTACCGCGACCCAGTACGACGCAAAATAGCGGCCACCATCACCTCAGGAAAACCAGTCTGCTTCGACGCCTCCGACCTCATGCCCAAAACCATGACCGGCGCCTTCTACCGGGCAATCCTCGAATACACAGCGGACCCCGCCCAGCTGGACTCCCTGCTGACCCACCTGGAAGACACCCGCACAAGCATCCCGAAAGCAGATTGGCTCAACGTCCCCTGCGGACAGTAGGAACCCAAGTCCGTGTTCCCCTCACGACAAATAACCGCACCGCTGCACCCGCCCGACGCATGGAGCCACCCCCGAACCGTCAGCACAGCCAAGGTTCGGGGGCGGGGGCCTGCTTCGGGCGCAATGCTGCAGCCAGGCGACGAGCCGCCCGAGATCCGCGACCGAACTCCCGCCATCCGGGATTCACCCGCCCGCTTGCCCGGTCAGCGGTACCCCGGCAACCACAACCCGACTTAGCGTGACCCACGCAGGAAAGACCAACCCGGAAGGACCGAGCAATGATCAAACGCCTGTTCCAGACCGTCCTGCGGCACGGATGCTGCTCCGCCTGCACCGGCAAGGGCTGCGGCTGCTGCGCCAACTGCCACTGACCCCCCAGGGGCCCGGCACCCACCGCCGGGCCCCGCCACGTCACCGCCGCAGCCCCCGGATCAGCACCATCACCGACTCCAGCACGTCCGCCCGGTCCCGGGCCGGATGGAACACCTGCCAATCCAGCGCCACCACCAGCATCGTCCCGAACAACCCGGCCGCAGCCGTAGCGATATCCAGCCCGGCGGGCAACCGTCCAGCCGCACGCAACCGCTCCAGCTGTGCCTTCACGACCGCGATCAGCTCCTCCCGCAGCAACGCCAGCGTGTCGTGCCACCGCCCCGGCGTATGCCACAACTCGCTGACCACGATCTGCGAAAACCCCGGATACTCCGCGATGAACTCCAGCGTCGTATCCACCTGAGCCTCGATCACCGCCAGCGGATCGTCGTCCGACCCGGCAGCCCGCAGCCGCCCGGCCAGCAGATCCACGCCGAACCGCAGCAGCGCGTCGACCAGCCCGTCCTTGGACCCGAAGTTGTAGTAAACGGTGCCCTTCGCGACCCCGGCCTCCGCCGCGATGTCATCCACCGTCAGCCCGACGAGGCCGCGGCTGGCAGACAGCCGCAGCGTGGCCTCGAAGAGCTTCCGCTTGGTCGTTTCTCTCACAGGCTCAGCTCGGGCTTGAGCGCCGAGACCGACCACACCCGGTGTTTGCGCGCCGCGAGAGTGGACAGCAGGATCCCGCCGACGAGGTACGCGACCAGCACCCCTACGTCACCGAGGATCTGCAGCGACGCGCCGGAGTACAGCAGGTGCCGGAACCCGTCGATGGCGTAGCCCATGGGCAGCACGATGTGCAGCGGATAGAGCGCGTCCGGGATCGTCTGCCAGGGGAACGTGCCGCCCGCGCTCACCAGCTGCAGCACCAGCAGCACGAGCCCGAGGAACTTGCCGACCGCGCCGAAGAGCGCGTTGAGCGCGTGCACGATCGACGTGAAGGCCAGCGACACCAGGCAGGCGAAGCCGATCGCGCCCAGCGGATGCGCCACGTGGATGCCGACCAGCCAGGTCACCGCGGCGAACAGCACGATCACCTGCCCCAGGCCCAGCACGGCCGAGGACAGCCAGCCGCCGAGCGCGACCCGCAGCGGCGACGCGCCGGCGGTGAGCGCGCGCGTCGACAGCGGGCGGATCAGCAGGAACAGCACGAACGCGCCGATCCAGGTGGCCAGCGAGATGAAGAACGGGGCGAGCCCGGCGCCGTAGGTGCCCGCCGACGCGACGCCGTTCGACGTGACCGCGACCGGGTCGGCGATCGTGTTCGCGGTGGCGGTGCGGGTCGGGTCGTCCGGGTTCGGGATCTGCTTCAGCCCGGCGGCCAGCCCGTCGCGCAGCTTCGCCGAGCCGTCGGCGAGCTGGTCGGTGCCGGTGACGGCGGTCTTTTCGCCGTCGTTGAGCTTGGCCGCGCCGTCGCGCAGCTGGTTCGCGCCGTCGGACGCCTGCGCGATCCCGTTGGCCAGCTGCGGCGAGGCCGACGCGAGCTGATGCGCCCCGTCGGACACCTGCCGGGCGCCGCTGGAGAGCTTCTGCAGGTCTCCGTTGGCGGACTGGATCTTCCCGTTCGCCTGGTTCGCGTCCGTGCGCAGCTTGTCGTAGTCGGCCAGGATCGAGTTCTTGAGATCCTCCGGCATCCCGGATTCCTGCAGCTTCGCGGCCAGCTGGGTGCGGTAGCTGTCGATCCGGCCCATCACGTCGGACGAGGCGGACGCGGCCAGCGAGCCCGCGCTCGCCACCTTCTGGTTGCCGTCGGCCACCTGGCCCGCCCCGTCGGCGAGCTTCTGCGTCTGGCTCGGCAGCTGCGCGGTGCTCGATTTGAGCGTGCCCAGCCCGGTGGCGAGGCTCGCCGACCCGGTCGCGAGCTGGCCCGCGCCGTCGGAGAGCTGATGTTGCCCGGTCTGGAGTTTCGCCGCGCCGTCGGCCAGCTGCTTGGCCCCGTCGGTCGCCTCGGAGATCTTGCCGTAGATGGTGGAGAAGCCGACGAGGAACTTGTCCGCGGCCTCGCTGCCCACCTTCTCCGCGATCGTCTTGCGGACCTGGTCGGCCACCTGTTTCGCGATGGTGCCGGACAGATAGTTGTTGGCGTCGTTGGTGGTGAGCGTGATCGTCGCCTGCTCCGGCTCGAAATTCCCGGACGACAGCAGCGCCTTCGAGAAGTCGTGCGGGATGCCGATGGCGAACGAGTACTTGTCGTCGCGCACGCCGTCCCGGGCGTCCTTTTCGGACACTTGATGCCACTGGAAGGTGCCGGACTTCACCAGTTCGTCGGTGACTTCGCGGCCGACGTTGCGCTCGGCCCCGCCCGAGTCCTTCGCGCCGGCGTCCTCGGTGAACACCGCGGCGGGCAGTTTGTCGAGACGGCCGTAGGGGTCGTAGTTCGCGTAGAGGTAGAACGACGCGTACAGCAGCGGCACCATCACGAGCGCGAACATGGCGAGCTTCGGCAGCGTCCCGGTGGACAGCCTGCGCAGCTCGTTGCGCGCGATCCGGAACGCGTTCAGTCCGCCGGCCCGCTTGTGGGGGGTGGTCATGCCCGGTCTCCCTCGGAGTTCTCGGTTTCGGCGGTCAGTTCGGCGGTGTCCGGGAGCTGCTTGGTCTGCTCGGCTTCAGCGGGCTCCGGCGGGGCGTACAGCCGGACCGGGTCCGGTTGCTCGACCTCGCCGACCTTGGCGGGCGGGCAGGGGAGCGCCGGCTCCGGCGTCGTCGCGGCCAGCACGGCCACCGCGAACCCGCGGGCCGCGTGCTCCTTCGCGACCGCGGCCCAGGTCTCGACGTCGCTGGTGTGCCGGTCGGGCGCGTCGAGGACGAGCACGCGCACGCCGTCGCGTTCGGC
The DNA here is from genome assembly GCF_021903635.1 of Amycolatopsis sp. FU40. NCBI lineage: Bacteria > Bacillati > Actinomycetota > Actinomycetes > Pseudonocardiales > Pseudonocardiaceae > Amycolatopsis > Amycolatopsis sp. FU40. The sequence goes on along the minus strand of NZ_CP091381.1, from coordinate 3,721,206 downwards.
GGCCAGCGCGGTGAGCAGCCGGATGCGCAGCGCGGGCTCGAGGTTCTCGAACCGGCTGTCGGCATACGGAGCCGCGTCGTGCTGGGAGAGCCAAGCTGTGACAGCATCCTTGCTGGAAGGACGGTGTGCGAGCGCCAGTTCTTCGCCGGTGACGATGCGCAGCGACAAGGCCTCGTCCGGCTCGCTGACCCCCGGCGAGTCGACGACGGCCACGAGCCGCCGCAGGTCGCCCTCCGGTTCGGCGGTCACGGTGCCGGTGGTCGGCTTCAGCCGTCCGGCCAGCGCCAGCGCCAGCGCGGTGATGCCGACGCCCGGTTCGCCGTGCACGACGGTGAGGCAGCCCTCCTCGACGGTGAGCGAGGTAGGCGGCAACAAGGGGCCGTGGGGACCCTTCAGGGACACCCGGTCGGCACGGACCTGCACAGGACACACTCCACGGATTTTGAACTGACTAGTCAGTTCAAAAGTTAGTCCTGACCTCGCGGGGTCGGCAAGCCGGCTCGCCGGACGTCACACCAAAGAGCGGAAAGCTCAGCGCAAGGCCCACGCAGGGTGTGCTTCCCAGGACGTCCACAGCGGCCGGTAGCCCTGCCGGTGCCAGAACACCGACGACAGGGGGTTGGTCGGGTTGTAATAGAGGTAGGTGCCGGTCGCGCCCTGGTTCAGCAGTTCGCGGTGCACGCGGGCCATCAGCGCGCGGCCGATCCCGCCGCCGCGGCTGCCCGGGGCGGTGACGACGTTGTTCACGTACCCCCAGCGTCCGGTCGGCAGCAGTTCGGCGGCCTCGTTCCCGGGCATGGATTCCACCCAGTCGCATTGCGCGAGCGCCGCCGCTTCGCCGTCGACCTCGGCGAGCCAGGTCGCCTTCTCGCCGAGCGCGCGGCGCAGCGCCGGGCCGAGCAGTTCCGCGGTCTGCTCGCGTTTCCGGTGCGCGACAAGGCCAGTGTAGTCGAACGTCGCCGTGCACAGCGTCAGCGCGGCGGGGTAATCGTCCGGTCCGGCGAGGCGGATCGACGCGTTCGTGCCGGTGTCTTCCGGTGCGACGGCGGGGCGAACGGCCAACGCGGACAACGGAACCAGGCCGTGATCGAGAAAAGCCCGGATGGCTTCGGCGTCGCGGCTCGGCCAGTTGACGACGCACGCCGAATCGGCGCCCGGCGCTTCAGTGTCCACTTGGGACCGCAGCGCGCCGAGCAGCGCGTCGAACGCTTCGGTGCCCGCGGTCTCCGGATCCGGGAACAGCTGCCACACCTCGGCCGCCGACCACAGCAGGGGAGCGTCGCCCGGACCGTGCCGGTAGCGCTGGAGCATCGCGGAAACCTGCGTGCCGGACGCGGTCACCGCGCGCAGCCGGTCGCCGCTCGCGAGCGGGACGGGCGGCGGCAGGAGCGGGTCGAGTTCGGCGAATCGGCCTGCGGAGCTCACTGCCGCAGCGTAGCCGGTCAGTCGCGGCGCGTGCGGAAGATCGCGGTGCCGGGGAAGAGCCTGCCGCGCAGCGGGCTCCACTGGCCCCAGGTGCGCGTGTGGCCCTGCGGCCATTCCGGCTCGACGAGGTCCTCCAGCGCGAAGCCTTCGGCGGCGAGCGCGCGCACGTAGTCGCCGAGCGTGCGGTGGTATTCGACGTACGTCGCCGTGCCGTCGTCGTCCACCTCTACGTACGGCGTGCGGTCGAAGTACGGCTGGGTCGCGGTGAGCCCCTGGGGCCCGGGATCGTCCGGGAAGATCCACCGCATCGGGTGGGTCACCGAGAACACCCACGGCGCGCCAGGGCGCAGCACCCGGCGCACTTCGCCGAACACGGTCTCCAGCGACGGCACGAAGGGGAGCGCGCCGAACGCGGAGCAGGCGATGTCGAAGCTCGCCGCGGCGAACGGAAGCCGCTCGGCGTTCGCCTGCACGAGGGGGACCGTCGCGCCGGTGCGGGCGTTCCCTTCGCGGGCGTGCCGGAGCATGCCGCCGGACAGATCGGTGGCGACGGGTTCGGCCCCGGCGGCCGCGAGCCAGCGCGAGCACGCGGCCTGTCCGCAGCCGACTTCGAGCACCCGCTTGCCGCGCACGTCGCCGAGCAGCCGCGCGTCCTCCTCGCGCACGCCCTCCGGGCACCAGACGAAATCGGCGTCGCCGAGGAATCCGCCGTGGGTGGCCTGGTAGTCGTCGGCATCCGCGTCCCACCAGGCCAGATTCGCCGCCTCCGCCTCGTTTCCGGCGACCTCGCGATGGGCGACGCCGACCGTGCCGAGCCGTTCTTCGGCGCTCGCGTGGCGGTCCGCCGGGGCCGCGGCGGGCTCGGGCATGCGGGTCTCCTCTCCCGGGTGCGGCCGTCCGGGCGCGGGGAATGCCCGGACCGGCGGAAACGTTGCGAGGAAGGTACCGGGAGCCCAGGGCGACCCTGATTGTGTCCCCCGCGGGGGCCCGCGTACGATACGTGTTAGCGCAGTGGGGTTCGCGCTGCCCGGGTGACTACCCACCGGGGCCGCGCATCGTCAGCGGGTCATGCCGCGGTCGTTCACTGGTGGAACGTTTGGTCGCCGGACGTTTGAGCAGGGTCGCCGCATGCCAGTTGCGGGGCCCGCCGCGTGCACTGCCGGTAGCCAACTTCACATCCACCTACGACACCCATCCACCGGAGCAACCCGCCTAATGACCACCGACACCGCCACCGCCCCGACCGCCCCCACCGGGGCCCCGCAGGTCGCCGTCAACGACATCGGGTCGGAGGAAGACTTCCTCGCGGCTATCGACAAGACGATCAAGTACTTCAACGATGGGGACATCGTCGAGGGCACCATCGTCAAGGTCGACCGCGACGAGGTCCTGCTCGACATCGGGTACAAGACCGAGGGCGTCATCCCCTCGCGCGAGCTGTCCATCAAGCACGATGTCGACCCGGCAGAGGTTGTCGCCGTCGGCGACGAGGTCGAAGCCCTCGTCCTCCAGAAGGAGGACAAGGAAGGCCGCCTGATCCTGTCCAAGAAGCGCGCCCAGTACGAGCGCGCCTGGGGCACGATCGAGGAGCTCAAGGAGAAGGACGAGCCCGTCAAGGGCACCGTCATCGAGGTCGTCAAGGGCGGTCTCATCCTGGACATCGGCCTGCGCGGCTTCCTGCCCGCGTCGCTGGTCGAGATGCGCCGCGTGCGCGACCTGCAGCCCTACGTGGGCCGCGAGCTCGAGGCGAAGATCATCGAGCTGGACAAGAACCGCAACAACGTGGTCCTGTCCCGCCGCGCCTACCTCGAGCAGACCCAGTCCGAGGTGCGCAGCGAGTTCCTCAACGCGCTCGCCAAGGGCCAGGTCCGCAAGGGCGTCGTGTCCTCCATCGTCAACTTCGGCGCCTTCGTGGACCTGGGCGGCGTCGACGGCCTGGTGCACGTCTCCGAGCTGTCCTGGAAGCACATCGACCACCCGTCCGAGGTCGTCGAGGTCGGCCAGGAGGTCACGGTCGAGGTCCTGGACGTCGACATGGACCGCGAGCGCGTCTCGCTGTCGCTGAAGGCGACCCAGGAAGACCCGTGGCGCCAGTTCGCCCGCACCCACGCGATCGGCCAGATCGTGCCGGGCAAGGTCACCAAGCTCGTCCCGTTCGGCGCGTTCGTCCGCGTCGAGGAGGGCATCGAGGGCCTGGTGCACATCTCCGAGCTGGCCGAGCGCCACGTGGAGATCCCGGAGCAGGTCGTCCAGGTCAACGGCGACGTCATGGTCAAGGTCATCGACATCGACCTCGAGCGCCGTCGCATCTCGCTGTCGCTGAAGCAGGCGAACGAGGGCGTCACGCCGGAGACCGAGTTCGACCCCACCCAGTACGGCATGGCCGCCGAGTACGACGCCGAGGGCAACTACATCTACCCCGAAGGCTTCGACCCGGACACGCAGGAGTGGCAGGAAGGCTTCGACAAGCAGCGCGAGGAGTGGGAGCGGCAGTACGCCGAGGCCCACACGCGCTACGAGGCGCACATGGCCCAGGTCAAGAAGGCCGCCGAGGCCGACGCCGAAGCCGCTGCCGACGCTGCCACCGGCATCGAGGGCGGCGACCAGAGCTACACCTCGTCCGCCCCGGCCGAGGCGAAGAGCGGCGGCACGCTCGCCAGCGACGAGCAGCTCGCGGCCCTGCGCGAGAAGCTGTCGGGCGGCGCGTGAGCGGCTGACTCGCTGAGTCTCTGACAAGTTCGGCCCCGGTCCCGAGCGGACCGGGGCCGAACTGTTTCTCCGGATCTTTTCGCGCCGGTCGGGTGCGTGATCGGGGCGCCTCGGCGCGTTCGGGTGCGGATGACGTCGAGCGGGCAGATGCGGTCGGATCTTCGCGACGAGCCCAGCGAACCTGCGTGCGCGATGCCCCCGGCCGCAGAGCTGTCTTCCGAGGCTCCGCGTGCCGGGCGGGTCAGTCGCGCAGGCCGAGCCCGTCGATCGTCGCGTGCACACCCCGGCGGTAGATGGTTTCGTGCGCGGATTCGTCGGAGCTGAGGAACCAGTCGTCGAGCGGGCTTTGCGAGCGGATCGTCAGCTCGACGCTCACCAGCCCGTGCATGGACGTCCAGAGCAGGTACCCGCATTCCTGCGCGACGACGCCGGGCGGGCAGACCCGGTCGATTCTCGCGACGAACTCGGCGAAACTCGTGCGCAGCACTCCCGACCGCAATGCCGGGTCCGGGTCGTAGTCGTGCACCGAACGCTCGAACATCAAGCCGTAGCGGGCCGGGCTTTCCAAGGCGAACCGGCGGTAGGCGAGTGCGACCTCCACCAGATCCGCGATCCCGTCGCCGTCGGACTGCGGAACGGCGCGCAATTCCTCGCCCAGCAGGTCGAAAGCCCGTTCGTACAAGGCGTCCAGCAGACCGGTGCGCCCGCCGAAGCGCGTGTACACGGTGATCGTGGACGCTCCGGCTTGTTCCGCCACCGCGCGCACGGTCAATCCGGCGACGCCTCGCTCGCTGAGGACGGTCAGTGCCGCGTCGAGGAAACGGCCGCGGTTGTGCTGCTCCGCCGGCCGTGTCGAGAGATGCCGGGTGGCCATCTCCCACCCCCTTTTGCCCGTGCTCCGCGGGAAGCGCGTCCGCCTCTCGCAAGCAGAAGATACGATATTCACGGCTTCTTGGGAACGTCGTTCCCGGACCGTCCACAAGCGACCGCCCGGACCGGGCGGGCGGTGCCGAGCAGAAGGAACGCGCCCTCATGACCCACCCGGAGCCCGGCACTGTCGTCGTCACCGATGCCGGGAGCGGCCGCTACACCCAGCGCGTCACGACCGCCGGCCACGAATTCCTCGCCGACGAACCGGCCAGTGCCGGCGGCGCGGACGCCGGTCCCACGCCGTACGACCTTCTGCTGTCCGCGCTCGGCACCTGCACGTCGATGACGCTGCGGATGTACGCCGACCGCAAGGGAATCCCGCTGACCCGCACGACTGTCCGGCTCCGGCACGACCGCGTGCACGCCCGCGACTGCGAACGCTGCGAGACCGAGGTCGGGCTGATCAGCCGAATCACCCGGGAAATCTCCCTGGAAGGCGACCTCGACGACGCTCAGCGCGCGCGACTGCTGGAGATCGCGGACAAATGCCCGGTGCACCGCACGCTGAGCCACGAGATCGCGATCGAAACCCACGCGATCTGATCCGCGGACTTCAGCACCCAGCCGACGAGGCGGCGGGCGCGGGCCGTCCGTGCGGGCCGCCCGAGGGAATCAGAGTCCCTCAGGGTTCCCCTCACGTACTCGCGGTCAGGCGCGTTCCAGCGAAACCGAGGGGACCCAGGCACGTTCCAGTGCGGCTTCGCGGGCACGACGGCGGAGGCCGGCCAGGCTGTGCTTCGCGGGCACGAGCAGCGCGCTGAACCACGTGCGCCGGTACTCCGCTAGAGCGTCCGAGACCTGGCGATAGGAGACGCAGTGCACCAGACCCGGGGTGCCGAGCCGGTGCTTCCCGACGTGCTTCTCCGCCATTGTTCCTCCGTGTGGGCGACCCTTCCGCCGCGCACGGTACGCACTCGACCCGCGAAAACAGCGCAAGCGCGCGGCGTGTCACCCACATCAGTTCGGCTACGCCCGAAAATGTGCTTGCGTTTGCGCGGAGGGTGTGCGGGTACGTGTGCGGGTGCACGTGCAGGGGGGTTCGGTGTCGCCTGAGCGGGTGACCGCTGGGCTCGTTAAGGTTGTGGCCATGCTGCGAGTGGGCCTGACGGGCGGGATCGGTGCGGGGAAGTCGACGGTGGCGAACCGGCTGGCCGAACACGGGGCCGTCGTCATCGACTCCGACCGCATCGCGCGCGAGGTCGTCGAGCCGGGCACGCCCGGGCTGGCCGCGCTGGCCGAGGCGTTCGGCGAGGAAATCCTGGCCGAGGACGGTTCGCTGGACCGTCCGGCGCTCGCCGCGCGCGCGTTCGCGGACGACGAATCGCGCAAGCGGCTGAACTCGATCGTGCATCCGCTGGTCGGGCAGCGCACCGGCGAGCTGATGGCCGCGGCCGCGGACGACGCGATCGTGGTCCACGACGTGCCGCTGCTCGTGGAGAACGACCTCGCGCCCGCCTATCACCTGGTGCTGGTGGTCGACGCGCCGGTGGAGGTGCGGGTGCGCCGGCTCGTCGAGGTGCGCGGCATGCCCGAAGCCGACGCGCGGGCGCGCATCCGGGCGCAGGCCGCGGAGGAACAGCGCCGCGCCGTCGCGGACGTCTGGCTCGACAACGGCGGCACGCCGGACGTCGTGCTCGCCGAGGTGGACGCCTTGTGGGCGGACCGGCTGGTGCCGTTCGAGGCGAACCTCCGGCTGCGCAAACCGCGTCCGCCCGCCTCGCCGGTGATCTCGCCGTACGACTCGAGCTGGCCGCTGCAGGCCGAACGCCGGCTGGCGCGGCTGCGGCAGCTCGCGGGTTCGCGGCTGGTGCGCGCGGACCACATCGGATCCACCGCGGTGCCGGGCCTTCCGGCCAAGGACATCCTCGACCTGCAGCTCACCGTGTCCTCTTTGGATGATGCGGACGCGATCGCCGAGGCCCTCGCCGACGCCGGATTCCCGCGCCGCGAAGGCGAATGGTGGGACGATCCCCAAGGCGGCGACGGGAAGTGGCTCAAGCGGTTCCACCAGAGCGCCGACCCGAAGCGGCCGGTGAACTTGCACGTCCGCTCCACCGAAACCCCGGCGTGGCGGCTCGCGCTGTTGTTCCGGGACTGGATCCGCGCGCACCCGGACGAGCGCGACGACTACGCCCGGGTGAAGGAAGAGCTGGCGCGCAAGCATTCCGCGGACGGCACGGTCGAGCAGTACGCGGAGGAGAAGCAGGGCTGGGTCAACGAGGCGTTCGTGCGCGCGGAGAAGTGGGCCGCGCAGAGCGGCTGGAAGCCCTGAGCCGGAAAACCAGGTGCGGTCCCGCCGGGTGCGGGGTTACCGTTCGCGCCATGATGCGCGCCCAGTCCACGACGACGCCGGATCCCGTCCCGGCGCGCTGAACACTGCCATTCGAGCCCGGGGCGAGCGCCCCGGGCTCTGTCGTGCGCTCGCCTCGCCTTCCGTGAGGAGACCGCCATGCCTGACCACCGAAAACTCGGCCGCGAACTCGGCCTGTTCGGCAGCGACCCGCTGATCGGGGCGGGTCTGCCGTATCTGCTGCCCGACGGCGCCGCCGTACGGCACGTGCTGGAGGAGTACGTCCGCGAGGTCGAACGCCGGGCCGGCTACCGGCACGTTTCATCGCCAGTGCTGGGGAAACGCGAGCTGTACGAGCTTTCCGGCCACTGGGCGCATTACCGCGACGACATGTTCCCGCCGATGGATCTCGGCGGCGAACAGGTCGTCCTGCGGCCGAGCCTGTGCCCGCACCACGCGCTGATCTACCGGTCCCGCGCGCACAGTCACCGCGAACTGCCGCTGCGGCTGGCCGAACTCGGGGGGATGTACCGCGCCGAACTGTCCGGCGTGCTCGGCGGGCTCAGCCGGGTGCGGGCGATCCAGTTGAACGACGCGCACATTTTCTGCCAGCCTGACCAGGTCGGCGAGGAGGTGCGGAGTGCGCTCGCGCTGATCCGGCGCGTGTACCGGGACCTCGGGCTGAAACCCGCTCGCTACCGCCTTTCCCTTCCGGACAACCGCGGCAAGTACGCCGGAGCGGCCGAAGCGTGGGAGCGTGCGTCCGAAGTGCTCGTCGACGCGCTGGACGGGGTCGACTACGAACGCGGGCCGGGCGAAGCCGCGTTCTACGGCCCGAAGATCGACGTCCAGATCGCCGACAGTTCCGGCCGCGAATCGACCCTGTCCACCGTCCAGGTCGACCTGCACCAGCCGGAGCAGTTCGGGCTCGAATACGTCGGCCCGGACGGCCGCGCGCACCGGCCGGTCCTGGTGCACCGCGCGGTGCTCGGCAGCCTGGAACGCGTGCTGGCGCAGCTGATCGAGGAACACGGCGGCGCGTTCCCGCCGTGGCTGGCCCCGGTGCAGGTGGCGGTGCTGCCGGTCGGTGACGCGGAGCTTCCGGCGGCCGAAGCGCTCGCGGAGGCGGCGATGGACGCCGGGTTGCGCGCCGAGGTCGTCGCGGCGGAACGGGGGAGTCTGGGCTCTCGCATCCGCGACCGGCGGCTGGTGCCGTACCAGGCGGTGATCGGCTCACGGGAGGCGGACGAGGGGCTGGTCGCGCCTCGGCTCCGGGACGGGCGGAAGCTGGATCCGTTGCCGGGGAAGGAGTTCGTGGCCGCGGTGGTCGTCAGGGCGGCGTCGCGCGGCAGCGAACTCTGGGGCTAGGACCCGATCAAGCCGCGTTCGAAAGCCACCGCCACCGCAGCCGCCCGGTCTTTCACGCCGAGCTTCGCGTACGCGTGCAGCAGGTGCGTCTTCACCGTCGCCTCGCTGATGAACAGCTTCTTCGCCGCTTCCTTGTTCGTCGACCCGCGCGCGACGAGGTTCAGCACCTCGATCTCCCGCTGCGACAACGGTTCCTGGGCCGGTGCCCGCATCTGGCCCATGATCCGGCTCGCGACGGCGGGGGAGAGGACTGCCTCGCCGCGCGCGGCGGCGCGGACCGCGCGGAACAACTCCTCGCGCGGCGAATCCTTCAGCAGGTAGCCGGTCGCGCCCGCCTCGATCGCGGGCAGCACGTCGGAATCGGTGTCGTACGTGGTCAGCACGAGCACGCGCGCCGGGTTGCCGAGGCGGGCGAGTTCGGTGATCGCGGCGACCCCGTCGGTGCCGGGCATCCGCAAGTCCATCAGCACGACGTCCGGCTTCAGCGCCTCGGCGAGCGTGACGGCCTCGGCTCCGTGCGCGGCCTCGCCCAGCACCTCGAAGCCGCGTTCGCCGGTGAAGATGCCGCGCAGACCGTCCCGGACGATCGGATGGTCGTCGGCGATGAGCAGCGTGATGGTCATGTGGCCCCCTCGGTCGGATCCAGTGTCGCAGCCGGGATCGCGGGCAGGCGCGCCGAGACCGCGGTGCCGCCGCCCGGTTCGGACTCGACGTGCAGGGCGCCGGCGAGCCGCTGCGCGCGCCGCCGCATGCCGGGCAGGCCGTGCCCGCCTTCCGCGGACGGAGGCGCGGGCGGGCGCGCCGGGTCGAAGCCGACGCCGTCGTCGCGCGCGTCGAGGGTCACCTCGTCGCCCATGTAGGACAGGGTGATCCCGGCTCGGCTCGCCTGCGCGTGTCTGGCCACATTGGACAGTGCTTCCTGGGTGATCCGCAGCAGGGTGGCCTCCAGCTCCGGATGCAGCGGGACCGCGGTCCCGGTGGCCGAGAATTCCGCGGGCACCCCGGTGCGTTCGCTCCACAGCCGGGTGACCTCGGCGAGCGCCTCGGGCAGCGTCGCGGCTTCGAGCGGTTCCGGGCGCAGCGCGGCGACCGAACGCCGGGCCGCGGTGAGGTTCTCCCGGGCCAGCTGGGTCGCCGCGGCGAGATGGCGTTCCCATTCCGCCGCGTCGTCGCGGGCTTGGGCGGCGGCTTCGAGCTGGGTGATGATCCCGGTGAACCCCTGCGCGAGCGTATCGTGGATTTCCTGGCTCAGCCGCTGCCGCTCGTCGAGCACGCCGGCCTCGCGCGCCTGCGTGAGCAGTTGCCGCTGCAGGCCGCGGTTCTCCGCTTCGGCCGCCGCCAGGCGGTCGAGCGCCCGTTTGCGTTCCAGGTTCTGCCTGCCCACCGCGGCGAAAAGCGCGCCGCCCCCGCCGATCGCCGTGGTCTGCACGACCACCACCGTGCCCCAGATCCCCGGCGACACCGACAGCGCGTGGATCGGCCCGCCGAGCGTCATGGTGTTGATCAGCAGCGAGGTGATGCCGACACCGAGCACCGCGACCGGCATCGGCTTCATCCGCATCGCCGCGAAGAACCCGTAGACCATGAAGATGATGAAGTAGGTGTCTCGGGCTTGAAGAATCGCGCCGAACGTGACGACCCCGGCGAACATCGCGGCCGCGGGGATCGGGTGGTCGCGCAGTTTCGCGCCCACGGCGACGGTGGTCAGCCCCAGCCACACCGCGGCCCCGGCGGCGAGCAGCAGGGTGGTGGTCCGGTGCCCGGCGGTCTGGTCCCCGTGCAGCACGCTCAGCAGCGTCGGGACGATCAGCAGAAGCCACGCGATCGCGGTCTCGGTCCGGGTGAACCACCGGTGCCACCGCACGGGAGGATCGTCCGGGTCGGGCGTGGCCGGCGGCATCAGCGAACCCCGCCAATCGAGTTTGACGTCCCGGACGTCCTCGAGTCTCACGCCTTCAGGTCCTTCAGCTGCGGCCAGATCCCGGCCCAGCCGCCGATCCGGCCCTCGAGCAGCCAGATCGGCAGGTGGCGGCTGGAGTTCGGGACGCCCAGCCGGTTGCCGACCTCGCCGACGACCCGTGCGGACCGGAAGTGCGCGGCCAGCTTCGCCGGTTCGCGGCCGACGAACAGCACGGTGTCGGCGTTGTCGTTCGGGCGGCCGAAGTACCAGAACCCGCGGCTGGCGCTGTACGCCTCGGGCAAGCCCTGATCAGGCCCGTACCGGTCGAGCGCGCCGGCTTGCCAGTATCCGCCGGTGACGAGCGCGGTGCGGGTTCGTTCCTGCGGCGGCAGCGCGCGGTACTGCTTGGCGACGGACGCGGCCAGGTCCGGCCAGCCGTATTCCTCCATCGCGTACGCCGGGCGCGGCGCGGTCGGATGCTCGACCAGCCACTGCACCGGCCACACCGGGAGCGCGTAGGGGAGACTGTAGAGCGCGGAGAGAGCGAACAACGGCCATGTCGGCACCCAGCGCCACCACAACGCGGGCCGCCGGTCTTGCAGATGCACCGCGGCGGCTGCCCACAGGATGCCGAAAGTGCCTGCGGCGTAATAGAACCGGCCGTTGCCGATCAGGAAGATCGCGAAGACGCCGAGCGCGGTCCAGCCGAGGAACCGGTACGGGCGCAGCCGGGTGCTGCCGAGCAGCACAGCCAGCCCGTACAGCACGCCCAGCGCACCGATGACCAGACCGGCTCCGGCGAGCAGTGCGGGCACGAACATCGCCCGGCCGCCCGCTTCCTCGACTTCGCGCGAGACCGCGTCGCCCATGCCGAGCTGCGGCCAGCCGTTCGCGGCTTGCCAGAGCAACGTCGGGACACACGCGACAGCAGCGATCGCCGCGCCCGCCCACAGTTTGGGCCGGCGCAACAGGTCTCGCGGCCCGAAGACGAGCGCGGTGACCGCGGTGACCGCCCAGAACCCGCCGATCAGGAACTTCACGTTCAGCCCGACCGCCGTCGCGACGCCGAGCCACAGCAGCAAGTTGTCGTCGCGGGTGCGGATCCAGCGCACCAGCAGCCACAGCACGATCGTCCACAGCAGAGGGTCCACAGTGGACGTCGCGAGGTAGTGGCCGCTGCCGACGAACTGCCCGCAGATCGCGTACGCGGCGGCGGCGCGGGTCTGCGCTTTGCGCTCGCCGCCCATTTCGCGGGCGATGAGCGCGGTGAACACCACGCCCGCGGCGGTCGCCAGGATCGCCGGGATCCGGAACACGACGAGCGAGCCCGGCGCGATCGAGTTCGCCAGCCAGGCGAGCCACGGCAGCACCGGCGGCTGGTCCGCGTAGCCCCACGCGAGGTGTTTGCCCGCGGCGAGGAAGTACAGCTCGTCGCCGAAGTAGCCGTAGCGGCCGGCGGTGGCGAGGAGTACGGCGGCGGTTCCCGCGGCGAGCAGGAAGACCGGCCGCCGGGCGAACCCGGCGAGCTCGCGGCCGGGCGTGCTCGGTGCGGTGGCCGTGGTCACGGCATCCATCCTGCTCCCTGTCGGCGGATCGGGGGCTGGCCTCGCCCGCACCCTACGGGCGAGGCCTGGCGCCGTCCCACTGCGGGTGCCGCCGGTCAAGCCCCGGTGTTCGCCAGCTCGGGCCAGATTTCCGCCCACGACCGCAGCCGCGCGGTGGCCAGCCACATCGGGGTGCCGTCGAGCACACTCGGCTTCGCGGTCCCGGTCGTGACCGCGCCGACCGGCTCGAGATGGGCGAAGCGCCCGAGCAACGGCCGGGGATCGGCCCCGACGAAGAGGACGTCGCGCGCCGAATCGGGCGGGACGGCCAGCGTCGCGTACCCGCGGTTCGGACTGGTCGGTTCGGGCAGGCCGAGTGCGGGGCCGTAGCGGTCGAGCGCGCTCGCGGTCCAGTAGGTCTCGCCGACGATCGCGGTGTGTGCCGGGTCGGGCACACTGTGGAACGCCTTGGCGACCGATTGCGCGGCTTCCGGCCAGCCGACCTCGCCGAACGAGAAGGCAGGCGTCGGCAGCGACGGGTTCTTCTCGACCCAGGAATGCGGCCAGACCGGCAGCGCGGCAGGCAGCATCACCAGCGCGGAGAGCACGAAGACCGGCCACGTCGGGATCCAGCGCCACCATCGCGACGCCTGTCCCTTCTCGAGTTCCACCGCCGCGACGGCCCAGCACGGCGCGAACATGCCCGCGATGTAGTACGACCGGCCGTTCACCGCGATGAACACCACGGCGAGCGCGAGCGTGGTCCAGGCGAGGAAGCGGTAGGAGCGGAGCTGCGGCGAACGCAGCAGCCGCCACAGGCCGTAGCCGAGCAACGCGACCCCGACCGGGACTCCGGCGAGCAGCAGCACCTGGGGGATCCAGGTCAGCCGCCCGCCCCAGGACTCGCCGACCTCGTTCGAGATCGCCGCGCCCATGCCGAGCTGCGGCCAGCCGTGCTGGGCCTGCCACACGAGCGTCGGGACCAGCGCCAGCGCGGCGATCGCCGCACCGGCCCACAGCAGCGGGCGGCGCAGCAGTTCGCGCGGACCGCAGATCAGCAGCGCGATTCCGGCGACGATCCAGAAGCCGCCGATCAGGAACTTCACGTACATCGCGAGCGCGGTGACGATTCCGGCCCACAGCAGCGGGCCGTCGCGCCGGGTGCGAATCCAGCGGACGATCAGCCAGAGCAGGACGGTCCAGAGGAACGGGTCCAGGGTCGACGTCGCCAGGTAGTGCCCGCCTGCCAGGAAGTTCGTGCAGGCGGCGAAGGTCGCGGCGGTGATCGCCTGGGCGCGGGTGCGGCCGCCGAGCTCACGGGCGATGAGCGCGGCGAACACGACGCCCGCGAGCGTCGCCAGCATCGCCGGGATCCGCAGGACGAACAGCGAATCCGGCGCGATGGTGTCCATCGCGCGGGCGAGCAGCGGCAGCATCGGCGGCTGGTCCACGTAACCCCAGGCCAGATGCCGTCCGGCGGCGAGGAAGTACAGCTCGTCGCCGAAGTAGCCGTAGTTGTTCGCGGTGAGCACCAGCGGCACCGCCATCAGCGCGGCGATGCCGAACACGGGCATCCGGGCGAACGGCGCGACCGGGCGGGCCGTCGTGGCTTCTTCCTGTGTCGTGGTCATCGGGCTCACTCCCAGCGGAAGAATCGGGCGGCGAGCGTCGAGCACACGATGGCGACCACCGCGAGCGCGATCATGGACAGCAGTCGCGGCGCGTGTCCGGCGGCGGTGTCGCGCAGGCTGCCGAGCGTCGCGCCGAGCGGCAGGACGTCGGCGATGTGCTGCAACACCGGCGACAGCTGCTCCTTCGGGACCCACACGCCGCCGAGCGCGAGCATCGGGAAGAACACTGCCGCGCCGAGTCCGTTCGCCGCGCGGCCGGTCGGCGCGAACGCGGCGAGCAGCGTGCCCACCGAGAACAGCGACACCGCGCCCAGCAGCACGACCGCGACGAACCCGCCGGGGTTCTTCGGCAGCGCCATGCCGAGCGCGATCGTGCCCACCCCCACGACGAGCACGATCGCGACCGCGGCGATGGCGAGGTTCACCAGCAGTTGCGCGGCGAGCAGCCGCGACGGCGGCACCGGGCTCGCCGCAAGCCGCTTCAGCACGCCTTTCTCCCGGTGCGCGGCCATCGCGCCGGGGAACAGGTTCAGCGCGAGGATCCCGAGCAGGATCGCCACCGCCATCGGCGCGATCAGGGTGGCCAGCGACGACTGGCCGCCGTGCTCGGCGCTCGGTTCGCGCGACCCCGGCATCAGCCCGAACACCAGCACCAGCGCCAACGGGATCCCGAGCACCACGGCGGGCGCGCCCGGATCGCGGAGGAAGATCTTCGCCTCGGCGACGGTCAGCTTCGACAGCACTTCCGGTTCCCCCTCAGTCCAGTTTCCGGCCGGTCAGCGCGACGAACGCGTCGTCGAGGCTGGCCTGCTCCACCCGCAGATCGCCCGCGACGACGTCGGCGCGGGCGAGGAACGACGTCACCGCCTGCAGCGCGCCTTCCCCGCCGGTCACCACGAGATGCGCGCCGTTCCGCTCGGCCTTCAGCACGCTCGGCAGCCCGGCCAGTTCCCGCGGGTCGACCGGCGCGGACGGGCGGAACCGGATGCGCTGCTCCCCGCCGACTCGGCCGACCAGCCCCGCCGGGGTGTCGATCGCGACGACGCGCCCGGCGTCGATCACCGCGATCCGGTCGCACAGCCGTTCCGCCTCCTCCATGAAGTGCGTGACGAGCACGACCGTCACGCCTTCCGCGCGGACGGCTTCGACGAGGTCCCAGGTGTCGCGGCGGGCCTGCGGGTCGAGACCGGTGGTCAGTTCGTCGAGCACCACCACCTCGGGGCTGCCGACCAGGGCGAGCGCGATCGACACGCGCTGCTGCTGGCCGCCGGAAAGCTTGCGGTAGAAGGTGTTCCGCTGTCCGGCGAGCCCGAGCAGCGCCATGAGGCGTCCCGGATCGGCCGGGGTGCGGTACATCGCGGCGAACAGGTCGAGCACCTCGCCGACGCGCAACCGGTCGGGCAGCTGGCTTTCCTGCAGTTGGACGCCGAGGCGCTGACGCAGCTCTCGGACGTCTCGCCGCGGGTCGAGTCCCAGCACCGAAACGGTGCCGCCGTCGGGGGAGCGCAGGCCCTCGACGCATTCCACCGTGGTCGTCTTGCCCGCGCCGTTGGGGCCGAGGATCCCGAAGATCTCGCCCTGCTCGACGGTGAACGAAACGTCTTCCACGGCTGTCTTCTGCCGATAGCGTTTATGGAGGTTCCGCACCTCGATGACCGGCATTGCCTGGGATTCCCCTCTCGAATCGCAGCGGTTGCTGCCTTCGAGAATCCCGGCTGGAGGGGCCTATCGGATCAGCGGAACGGCGCGACTTCCGGTCCACCGGCTGTCCGCCGCGCATCCACCGATCGGTGGATGCGGAAGTAGATCATCGGGTTGTCGCGCCCGGTGTGCACGGCGCTGTCGACGCCGAGTTCGCGCCGGAGTTCGTTGAGGCAAGCGTACGCGTGTTTCGCGCGGGCGCGGGCCGCGGTGAAGTACGGAGTCCGCGTTTTTTCCAGCCAGCGCACCACTTCGGCGCCTTCGGTGAACGGCAGCGGGGCGGCGCGGTGGAACACGTCGTGCACGCTCACCGCGGCGTCGATCTTCGGGAAGACATCGGAGAGGTACCACTTCGCGAAGCGCGCGCGGTGGTCGGCGTCGATGAAGAGATAGTCCACATCGGACAGCAGATCGGGGGCGATGGTGCGCGCGTCGCCCTGGCGGAACTCCCAGCGACCCTTGGCCAGCGCGCGCGGGACGGTCTTCGTGGCGTTGCCGACGAGGTCGATCGTGGTCAGCTCGCCGGCGTCGTTGTCCGCGAGCGCGCGGAGGATCCAGCTCGTCGACCAGCCGTGCAGCGAACCGATCTCCACGACTTTCTCCGGGCGCAGGTGCCGCAGGAGCAGGTAGGTGATCTCCGCTTCGACGTCGTCCAGCTGCGTCTTCATCGCCGGATGCGCGCGGCGGTGCGCCCGCTGGGCGTCTTTCGCGGCGCGCAACGCTTCGGTGTGCTCGCGATAGAGCGAGCGGACGAGGTCGAGCGTCACCTGGTGTGCGGTTCGTTCCATGCCGCTGATCGTGGCCGGGCGAGCCGCTGCCGGTAATCCGGCTGACCGCCGGGCGGGGGTGGGGAATTCCCCCGTTCCCGGTTATGGATGCCTGCGCCAGCCGAGTGTCATGTCCTTTGCGGACAGCCAGGCGGCGAGGTCGTATCCGTGCGCGGCGAGGCCCTCGACCGCAGCGTAGGCGACTTCGAGCGCGTACTCGCCTTCTTGCTGGGAGAGCAGGTTCCCGGCGACGGCGGCGAGCAGCTCGTCGGTGTCGATCACCCGGACCGAGATCTTGTCCTTGAGCACGAGGTCGAGGTAGAGGTCGGTGGCGACCCAGCGCGGGCCGTCGCGGTGCACGCGCACGACGTCGAGGTAGAAGTCCTGGTCGCGTTCGTGGCCGGGGCTGAACCAGAAGTCGGTGATCCGCAGCCCGAGCCCCGGCAGCAGCCACGATTCGAGGTAGTGGAACTGCGCCCGCCCCGGCGTCGGCCGCGCCAGGTACAGGCCGAACGGCTCCTCGCGGAACTCCTCCACGTCGCGGCGGATGCCCTTGTTGTCGATGTTCACGCGGGCGGCCGGGTCGAACGTCTCGACCTTGGGCGGGTGCAGATCGGTCATCCGCCCATCCTGCCTTGTCCGCGCGCTTCGCGAGAATCGCCGGAAAACCGGTTAGGGGCCCGGTCGCGGGGCTAAAGTTCGCGAGTCATTCGGTTCTCCTGGGGGTACGCGCGCATGTTCGGGATCATCAGACCCTGCCGGCACCGGCTGGCCGGCCGCCTCCACGCGGACTGGATGGCACACCTGTGCGGCCTCTGCCTCGCGCTGCGCGACCAGCACGGGCAGTTCGCCCGGGTCGTGACGAACTACGACGCGCTGATCGTTTCGGCGCTGGTCGAGGCACAAACGCCGAGCGGACCCCGGCGTGCCGCGGGACCGTGCCCGCTGCGGTCGATGCGCCCGGCGTCGGTCGCGGTCGGCGACGGCGCCCGGCTCGCCGCGGCGGTGTCGCTGGTGCTGGCTTCGGCGAAGGTGGACGACCACGTCGCCGACCGGGACGGCGCTTTCGCCCGGCGCCCGGTGGCGGGAGCGGCGCGGCTGGTCGCGCGGCGCTGGGCCGCGCAGGGCGGGCGGACGGGCGCGGGCATCGGCTTCGACACCGCGGTCCTGACCGAAGCCGTCGGCCGGCAGGGCGAGCTGGAACGCGCGATTCGCGCCGGGGACTCGCCGTTGCTGGCGACCGAACCGGCCGAGCTGGCGTCGTCCGCGGCGTTCGCGCAGACCGCGGTGCTGGCCGGACGCCCCGGCAACCGCGCGCCGCTCGCCGAGGCCGGACGGCTGTTCGGCCGGGTGGCGCACCTGCTCGACGCGGTCGAGGACCTGGCTGCGGACGCGGCGTCCGGCTCCTGGAATCCGTTGCTGGCCACGGGAACCGCGCTGGACGAGGCGCATCGGCTGTGTTCGGACGCGGTGCTCGGGGTCGAACTGGCGTTGCGCGAGGCCGAGTTCGCTGATTCGGCGTTGGTGCACGCGCTGCTGGTGCACGAGCTCCGGCAGGCGGTGCGACGGGCGTTCGGGCATCACCACCTGCACGGCCAGCAGCCGCCGCCCGGGTGGATCGGGCCGGGACCAGCGCCGCAGCAGTCGCCGTACGGGCCGGGGATCGGGGCGCCCGGGCAGCCGGGGCTGCCGCCTGCGTACGGGCCTCCGCCGGGTTACGGGCCGCCGCACGGTTACGGGGCTCCGCCGCCGGGGTACGGACCTGCTGGAATGCCTGGGCCCGGCGGTCCTCCCGGACCTGGCGGGCCCGGTGGCCCGGGCGGTCCGGACGGTCCCGAACCGCCGGAGGGCGGGGGCTCCCTGGACGGCAAGGGCGGCGGCTGCTGGGCGCCGAAGTTCGCGGTCCCGCCGAAACGCCGGAACTTCTTCGCGGGCTGCGCGATCGCGACGTACATGTGCTGCTCGTGCCAGTTCTGCTGCCGCGACCCGTACCCGGGCCCCTGGAGCGGCGAACCGAACGGCGCCAGCTGCGACTGCGGCTGTGACTGCTGCAGCGGGTGCGACTGCGACTGCTGCGGCGGATGCGACTGCTGCAGCTGCTGAACATTCACCATGGGCACCGACACCGGTGAAATGCCCGTTGTGTCACCGGCTGGTTGGTTCTTGGGCAACGACCCCGGCGCTCGGCTGCCGGGCCCGCCCGCCGCCGGTGCGGGCCCGCGAGGTCCGGCGGCCCGGCAGCCGCGTCCCCCGAGCCTCCGGTTGGGGAGAGGATCCCCAGCTCACACCGGCCGTCGCGGAAATTGTCGGTGCCCCGGCCTACCCTGGTTCCCGTGGCTTTCGCAACCGAACACCCCGTCCTCGCCCAGTCCGACTTCCGCCCCGTCTCCGAGGTGCCTCGCGCCGGCGGCCGGTTCGAGGTCGTCAGCGAGTACCAGCCCGCGGGCGACCAGCCCGCGGCCATCGACGATCTCGAACGCCGGATCAAGGCGGGCGAGAAAGACGTCGTGCTGCTCGGCGCCACCGGCACCGGCAAATCGGCCACCACCGCGTGGCTGATCGAACGCGTCCAGCGGCCCACGCTCGTGATGGCCCCGAACAAGACGCTGGCCGCGCAGCTGGCCAACGAGCTGCGCGAGCTGTTCCCGCACAACGCGGTCGAATACTTCGTCAGCTACTACGACTACTACCAGCCCGAGGCGTACATCGCGCAGACGGACACCTACATCGAGAAGGACTCGTCGATCAACGACGACGTCGAGCGGCTGCGCCACTCCGCCACGATGAATCTGCTCTCGCGGCGCGACGTCATCGTCGTCGCGTCCGTGTCCTGCATCTACGGCCTCGGCACCCCGCAGTCCTACCTCGACCGGTCCACGAAGCTGGAGGTCGGCGGCACGGTGGAGCGCGACGTGCTGCTGCGCGCGCTGGTCGACGTGCAGTACTCGCGCAACGACATCGCCTTCGCGCGCGGCACGTTCCGCGTCCGCGGCGACACGGTGGAGATCATCCCGGCGTACGAGGAGCTGGCGATCCGCGTCGAGTTCTTCGGCGACGAGATCGACAAGCTGTACTACTTGCACCCGCTCACCGGCGACATCGTGCGCGAGGTCGACGAGGTCCGGATCTTCCCGGCCACGCACTACGTCGCCGGGCCGGAGCGGATGGAGAAGGCGATCCGCGGCATCGAGGCCGAGTTGGAAGAGCGGCTGGCCGAGCTGGAGAAGCAGGGCAAGCTGCTGGAGGCCCAGCGGCTGCGCATGCGCACCGCCTACGACATCGAGATGATGCGCCAGGTCGGCTTCTGCTCCGGCATCGAGAACTACTCGCGGCACATCGACGGCCGCGGCGCGGGTTCCGCCCCCGCCACGCTGATCGACTACTTCCCGGAAGACTTCCTGCTGGTCATCGACGAATCGCACCAGACGGTGCCGCAGATCGGCGGCATGTACGAGGGCGACATGAGCCGCAAGCGCAACCTCGTCGACTACGGGTTCCGGCTGCCGAGCGCGGTCGACAACCGGCCGCTGACCTGGGAGGAGTTCTCCGACCGGATCGGGCAGACGGTGTACCTGTCGGCGACGCCGGGCCCGTACGAGATGGGCCGGACCGGCGGCGAGTTCGTCGAGCAGGTCATCCGGCCCACCGGGCTGGTCGACCCGAAGGTGGTCGTGAAGCCCACCGAGGGGCAGATCGACGACCTGGTGCACGAGATCCGCGAGCGCGCGGACAAGGACGAGCGCGTCCTGGTCACCACGCTCACCAAGAAGATGGCCGAAGACCTCACGGACTACCTGCTGGAGCTGGGCATCCGGGTCCGGTACCTGCACTCGGAGGTCGACACGCTGCGCCGGGTCGAGCTGCTGCGCCAGCTGCGCGCGGGCGACTACGACGTCCTGGTCGGCATCAACCTGCTGCGCGAGGGCCTCGACCTGCCCGAGGTGTCGCTCGTCGCGATCCTCGACGCGGACAAGGAAGGCTTCCTGCGCAGCGGAACCTCGCTGATCCAGACCATCGGCCGCGCGGCGCGGAACGTGTCCGGCGAGGTCCACATGTACGCGGACAAGATCACCGATTCGATGCAGTACGCCATCGACGAGACCGACCGCCGCCGCGCCAAGCAGGTCGCCTACAACGAGGAGCGCGGCCTCGACCCGCAGCCGCTGCGGAAGAAGATCGCCGACATCCTCGACCGCGTCTACAACGAAGCGGAAGACTCCGACGAGGCGGTCGCGGTCGGCGGTTCGGGCCGCAACGCCTCGCGCGGCAAGAAGCCGGAACAGGGCGACCGGGTCCGCAGCTCGGGCATGCTCACCGACAAGAACGTGTCGTCGATGCCGCGTGCCGAACTGGCCGATCTGATCCAGCAGATGACCGACCAGATGATGCAGGCCGCCCGCGACCTGCAGTTCGAACTGGCCGCCCGGCTGCGCGACGAGGTCTCCGACCTGAAGAAGGAACTGCGGGGGATGGACGCGGCAGGAATTAAGTAGTTACACCATAGCCGGGTACCATTCCACCATGGCTTTGAATATCAAAGATCCGGAAACGGAGCGCCTGGCCGCCGAGGTGGCCGAGCTGACCGGCACCACCAAAACCGGCGCGGTCCGCGATTCGCTGCGGATCATGCGGGACCGGCTGCTCGCGCAGCGGAGCGCGGAGCAGAACGCGGACGACTTCGTGCGCTTCTTGCAGGACGAGATCTGGCCGCAGGTCTCGGCGGAGAACCGGGGCAAGCCGGTCAGCAAGGCCGAGCGCGAGGAAATCCTTGGCTACGGGCCAGGTGGCGTGTGATCATCGACAGTTCCGCGGTAGTGGCGGTCCTCCTGGGCGAACCGCTGGCGGTGCCGATCGCCCGGGCGATCGGCGGCGCGGAGGAATGCCGGATCGGGGCGCCGACGCTGGCGGAGACCTCGATCGTGCTGACGCACAAGGAAGGCGAGCGAGGCGCGACGCTGCTGGCTTCGTTTCTGCAGCGGCGGCGGTTCGACATTCTCACGTTCGGCGAGGCGCACTGGCGGACCGCGCAGACCGCATACCTGCGGTACGGCAAAGGCAGGCATCCCGCAGCGCTGAATTTCGGCGACTGCCTCACCTATGCGGCCGCCAAGCTCGCCGGAGAACCGCTGCTCTGCATCGGCGACGACTTCCCGCAGACCGACCTGGAGCTGGTCAAGCTGGAGAGAACTGACCGGATCCGTGACAACGAGCGGCCCCCGACCCGGGGGTGCGCTCCGAACTGAGGCACCCCCGGTTTCCCGGACCCTCGCTTCGACTTTCACAGAAACATGCGCCCGAAGCAATGGGTGCGCGGGCAGAGCCGAGGCAAGAAAGTCTCCCGTTCCCGCGCACGGCCCGGGCGGCAGGTCAGTGCTTCAGCACCTTCTCCACGTACGCCTTCACCGCCGCGAGCGCCGGTTCGGACCGCCACAGCCGCTCCACCTGTGCGTCGTCGGACACGCGGTTCTCCGCGATCCGCTGGTGATACGGCTGGCGCAGCTGCTGCTTCGTGTGCGCGAACGCCTCCGCGGGCAGTTCGCCGAGGCGGGCGGCCAGTTCGCGGGCCCGGCCGAGCAAGTCCTCGCTCGCCACGACCTCGTCGACCAGGCCGCGGGGGAGTGCGTCGGGCATGGTGACCGTCGCGCCGCTGTAGATGAGGGACGGCAGCGGCGTCGTGCCGTAGGTGCAGCGCAGGATTTCCAGCGCCGACAACGGGAACGGCACGCCCACCAGCAGCTCCGTCACGCCGATGCGGCCGGGGCCGTCCGCGGCGATCCGGTGGTCGCACGCCGCGGCTAGCACCATGCCGCCCGCGATGGCGTGGCCGTTCACCGCCGCCACCACCGGGCGCGGGAAGCCGAACACGGCGAGGAACGCGTCCGACAACGCGGGCAGGAAATCGCCGACGTAGCGCGCGCCGCCCTCGTCGAGCGCCACCAGGTCCACTCCGGCGGAGAACATGTCGCCGGATCCGGTGAGCACGACCGCGCGCGCCCCGGCGGCGTCGGCCTCTTCGAGTCTGATCACCAGCTCTTTGCAGGTGGCGGTGTCGAGGGTGTTGCCGCGCCCGTGGTCGAGGGTCACGAGTGCGACGCCGGCGTCGAGTTCCAGGTGGATCGTCACGCGCCGAACCGTACCGGACGTCCGCCTCAGCTGGTGACGTCCTTGCGTGCGAACCGGCGGCCCGCCAGCAGCAGGAACACCGTCGTGTAGATGACCGAGGACAGCACCCCGCTGGCCAGGTTCGTCCAGTCGATGTCGGTGGAGATCAAGTCGATCCAGGCGAACGAGTAATGCGTCGGCAGATAGTTCCGCAACCCTTCCAAAGCGGTGATCTGGTCGAGGATCTGCGACAGGATCGCCACCAGCACCGTCCCGCCGACCGCGCCCAGCGGAGCCTCCGTCGACACGCTCAGCAGCAGCGCGAGCCCGGCGACCCAGGCCAGCTGCACCACGATGTACACAGTGGACATCAGCAGCGCGAGCAGGCTGTCGCCGAAGCTGACCGCGTCGCCGGTGGGGCTGATCGCGTCGCCCGCGCCGTACCAGATGATGCCGACCAGCAGCGAAACCACCGGCAGCAGCACCAGCGCGGCGATCGACAGCAGCCCGGACACCGCGGCCTTCTGCCGCAGCAGCCGGTGCCGCGGCACCGGGATCGCCAGCAGGTACTTCAGGCTCGACCACGACGATTCGCTCGCGATCGTGTCGCCGAAGAACAACGCGACGATCATCGGCAGCAGGAACGTGCCGGACACGAAGAACGCGAGCACCACGAAGTTCGGCGCGCTCGCCGTCGCGAGGTCCACGAACCCGCCGGAGCGGCGGTTCGGATTCGACTGCCCGATCTGGAACGCCACCACGAGGATGAACGGCAGCACCGCGACGAACGCCAGCACCAGCTGGGTCCGCCTGCGGCGCAGCTGCCGTTTCAGCTCCACGCTCAGCCGCAGCGTCCGGTCGGCCCGGTAGCCCGCGACCGCGCCGTCCGGGCCGACCTCGGCCGGTTCCGCGGTGGCCAGGTCGCTCAGCTCCTGCAGTGCGGCCGGGTCGGTGTGCACCCCGCCGGAACCGTTGCCCTCGCTCATGAATTCTCTCCCACCAGCTGCAGGAACGCGTCCTCGAGCCGTCGGCGCGGCCCTGCCTGCTCGACCGCGACCCCGGCGCGCACGAGCGCCGCGACCGCGTCGGCGCGCGGCAGCCCGTCGAGATTCGCGTGCACCAGATCGCCCTCGGTCTCGATGTCCGACACCCCGCCGACGCTCTTGAGCGCCGCCGCGGCCGCCGCCGGGTCGCCGACCCGGAACGTGGCCTCGCCGCTCGAGGCCGCCAGCTCGCCGACCTCGCCCGAGGCGACGAGCCTCCCGCGGTGCATGACCACCACGTGCGAACACGTCTGCTCGACCTCGGCCAGGAGATGGCTCGAGACGACGACGGTGCGCCCGGTGGCGGCGTAGCGCTGCAGGACCTCCCGCATCTGGTGGATCTGCGGCGGGTCGAGCCCGTTGGTCGGTTCGTCGAGCACCATCAGCTCCGGCAGCCCGAGCATCGCCTGCGCGATCGCGAGCCGCTGCCGCATGCCCTGGCTGTAGGTCTTCACCCGCCGGTGCACCGCGTCGCCGAGCCCGGCGATCTCCAGCGCCTCGGTGAAATGCGCCTTCTCGACCGGCCGCCCGGTCGCCGCCCAGTACAGCTCCAGGTTCGCCTTGCCGGACAAGTGCGGCAGGAATCCGGACCCCTCGACGAAGGACCCGATCCGCGAAAGCACCGGAGCGCCCGGCGTGATCCGGTGGCCGAACACGCGGATCTCGCCCGCGCTCGGCGTGATCAGGCCCATCAGCATCCGCAACGTGGTCGTCTTGCCCGCGCCGTTCGGGCCGAGCAGGCCGAGCACCTGGCCCGGTTCGACGCGGAACGACAGGTCCGACACGGCGGTGAACCCGCCCGCGTACTGCTTGCGCAGCCCCTTGATCACCAGCGGGGTGTCCGCGAGTTCCGGGTCGACGTCGTGCGCCCGGCGGCGGCGGATCGCCGCGACCACGACGACCGCGATCGCGACCAGCAGCGTCGCGCCGATGCCGATCAGCTGCCCGACCGGAAGGGGAGCGCCGACCGACGCGCCGGGCACCACCGGGACGGCGAGCGCCGCGCCCGGAGCGAGCCCGACCCGGAACACTCCCGGCTGCGTCGGCACCGAGTACGCCTGGTCCGTCGTCCCCACGACGAGCCGCAGCGAATGCCCGGAGTCGATCGGCCGCACGACGCCCGGCAGCGTCACCGTGACGTCGACCGGCGTGCCGTCCGCGGGCAGTCCGGTGACCCGGAAGGGCGCGACCGCGTTCGCGGGCAGCACCCGGGTGCCGTCCTGGCCGACGTCGTACAGCTTCGCGAACAGCACCGCTTCCGGCTGCGGATGCGCCGGGTCGGTCGCGACCTGCAACCGGACCGTGCTCGAACCGGACAGCAGCACCTGGCTGTCGAACGGCGCGGTGCCGAACTGCGCGGCCTGCCCCGGCGGGTCGCTGCTGAACAGCGGAGCCAGCCGGGAGGTGCCCGCCGCGAGCCCGTTGAGCCCCGGAATTCCGCTCACCGCGGCCGGATTCGCGCCCGCGGGCCGGACGATCGGCTGCGCCGGACCGGTGAGCGCCACCTGCTTCCGCTCGGCACCGGTGCCGTCGAGCCCGGGGTACGCGGCGGCGTTGACCGTCCGCACCGACGGGGTTCCGTTGGCGCGCAACGTGCCTTGGACGTCGTAGCTGAATCCGCGGCCGGGGTCGCCCTGACCGGTGAGCGACGACCACAGGAAGTCGCCGATCTTCGCGCGCAACTGCGGTCCGGGGATGCCGCCGTCGTGGCCGCCGGTGTACCAGATCGTGCGCACCGGCCCGCCCGCCGCGGTGATCTGCCGCGCGGTGGCGTCGGACTGGTCGAGCCCGAACAGCGTGTCGCTCTCGCCCTGCACGAGCAGTGTCGGCACGGTGATCTTGCCGGTGACCGACGAGGGCGAGACGCGGTGCAGCAGCGCGACCGTCTCCGGGCTGGCCTTGCCGGTGGTCGCGAGTTCCGAGTACGCCTTGCACACCGCCGCGGTGAACCGGCCGCACGGATCCGCGGACGGCCGCTCCGCCCGTGCGCCAGCCGGTGGCGCGGCGGCTTGCGGCGCGGTGCCGCCGCTGTTCCCCGCGGTGCTGCCGTTGTCGTTGGTCTTCTGTCCCGCTTCCGGCGCTTCGGCGGACGGCGTGCTCGCCGCGGCCGCGCCCGAACCGGCGGAGAAGAAGATGCCCGCCCAGCTCTTCTTGAAGACGCCGTCCGGCGAGAAGGCACCGGCCGCCGGGGTCTTCGCCGACGGCGCAGCCGACGCCGCGGCGTTCGGCACGAGAGCCTGGCCGAGGTCGTTGTAGGTGATCACTGGTGCGAGCGCGCGCACCCGGTGGTCGGTCCCGGCGAGCAGCAGCGACAGCGAGCCGCCGTACGACGCTCCGGTCACCCCGATCTCGCGCTGGCCGTCGGCGCCGGTCGCCACTTCGGGACTTGCCGTCAGCCGGTCGACCAGCCGTCGTGCGTCGGCGACCTCGCCGTCGGGGTCGTTCAGCCCGATTTTGCCGGTGCTGTGCCCGAATCCGCGCGCGGACCAGGCGAGCACCACGAACCCGCGCTGGGCCAGTTCGCGCGCCTGCGGGTCCACACTGGACTTGTCGCCGCCGAAGCCGTGCGCGAGCAGCACGGCGGGCGCGGGCGTGTGTTCGGGGTAGTAGGTCGTCGTGTCGATCCGGACCTGATCGGGGGAACCGGGTGCGGCGGGCATCGCGACGAACGCGTCCTGGGTCCGGACCGGTGCGGGACCGCGGTCGCGGGTCGCCCAGACGGTCACCGCGGCCGCGGCGACCAGCACCACGGTGGCGACGGCGACGAGCCGGGAACCGCGGGTGCGGGGAAACGGGATTCGGGGCACGAAGCGACGTTATGACTATTTTCCTGAGAACGGGCATGCGGGCTAACACGGATCAGACACGGTTCACCCGCCCGGTGCCGTTCTCGCGAGCGGCGATGCCGGTTCTGCCCGGCATCGCCACGCACGAGCCCCGACCTCGCCTTGTTGCCCCCAGCGCCTCCGATTCCGCATCCGCGGTGGTTCGACTGTGCGGAGAGTGTCCGGATCCGGCCGGTTCGCCCGTCCGATGCCCGGAGTGATGAAGAAAACACGGCCGGTCCGGTGACGTAGGCAACCCCGGCTGGCGTTCGCAGCGCGTAACCGGCAGACTGAACGCGCTGTGAGGGGAGTATTCCTTCGCGGCGGTGTCGTCAGCACGGTGACCCGGGCGAGTCATTCGCCGAGGTCCCCGGCACCGTCGGCCGGTCTCGCACCGGCGGGAGAGACCTCCGGTTAGTTGCTGCTGCGCACTATCCGGAGGTTTCAGATATGACCGTCCCCCTGTGGCTGTGGTTCGCGACAGTCGGCGGGCTGCTCGCGCTGATCGCCATCGACCTGGTGATCGTCGACCACAAGCCGCACGAGGTGACCACCGGCGAGGCCGCGCGCTGGGTGATCTTCTACATCGCCTGCGCCGTCCTGTTCGGAGCGGGCATCTGGTTCTTCGCCGGGCACGACCCCGGGGTCCAGTTCTTCACCGGGTACATCACCGAGTACTCGCTGAGCGTGGACAACCTGTTCATCTTCATGATCATCATGACCTCGTTCAAGGTGCCCGCGATCCACCAGCACCGCGTGCTGCTCGTCGGCATCCTGCTCGCGCTGGGCATGCGGAGCGTGTTCATCGCGGTCGGCGCGGCGCTGATCAACCAGTTCGTCTGGGTGTTCTTCGTCTTCGGCGCGGTGCTCGTCTGGACCGCGATCAGCATGCTGCGCGGCAACGGCGACGAGGAGGAGTACCACGAGAACGCGCTCACCCGCTGGGTGCGCAAGCTCTTCCCGGTCACCGACGACTACCGCGGCCACAAGTACCTGGTGAAGGAAGACGGCAAGCGGAAGATCACCCCGATGCTGCTGGTGATCGTCGCGATCGGCTCGGCCGACCTGCTGTTCGCGGTGGACTCCATCCCCGCGATCTTCGGCATCACCCAGGAGGCGTTCCTGGTCTTCACCGCGAACGCGTTCGCGCTGATGGGCCTGCGGCAGTTGTACTTCCTGCTCGGCGGGCTGGTCACGAAGCTGGTGTACCTCAGCTACGGCCTCGCGGTGATCCTCGCCTTCATCGGCGCGAAGCTGGTGGTGCACGCGCTGCACGAGTACCACCTCGCGCCGGACTGGCTGGACATCAGCAACTGGATGTCCCTCGGCGTCATCGTCGTCGTCCTCACCGTGACCACGGTGCTGAGCCTGGCGAAGGCCAAGCGCGACGAACGGCGGGCGGTCGAGGCCAAATAGGTCGTTTGCCTTGCTAAGGATCGGGTACGGTCGTCGGCATGCGTCCTGCCGACATCGAAGTCCTCGCCGTCCCCGGCCGTCCCGCGCTGCGCGGTGACCTCCTGCTCGCCGCGGTGAGCAGTCCCGACCTGGAAACCGACCAGTACCGCAGCGCGATCCGGCGGATCTCGCTCTCCGGCGGCGAAACGCCGTGGACGCAGGGGCCGCGCGACTCGTCGCCGGCGATCTCGCCGGACGGCCGGTGGGTCGCGTTCCTGCGCGCCGGCGAAGGCAAGGGCGCCGAGGGCAGCCCGCAGGTGCACGTGATGCCCGTCGACGGCGGCGAATCCCGGAAGCTCACTTCGCTGCACCTCGGTGCGGACGCGCCGGTGTGGGCTCCGGATTCGCGCTGGCTCGCGTTCACCGCGCGGGAGGCCGAGCCGGGCCGCTACGGCACCGAGGACGCCGACGAGCGCACACCGGAGCCCGCCGCCGAGGCGCCGCGGCTGATCACGCGGCTCGACTACCGCATCGACAACGTCGGTTTCCTGCGTGACCGGCCGAAGCGGCTGTTCGTGCTCGACACCTTCGAGGAGGGCGAGCCGGAAGCGGTGACGCCGCGCGACTACAGCGTCAGCCAGCCGGTCTGGACGCCGGACGGCGAGCGCGTCGTCGTGATCGTGCCGCACGACTTCGACCGGATCGAAACGCGCGAGCACGACCTCGTCGCGTTTCCGGTCGACGGTGGCGCCCCCGAGGTCCTGGCCGCCTGCGCCGGGTATGCCGATCAGCCGGTGTACGCGCCGGACGGCACGCTCTACTTCTTCGGCACGTCTCATGAGGACGGTGTCGTCGTCGCCTCCAATACCGGGCTGTACGCGGTCGTTCCGGACGGGAAACCGCGGCGGCTGACCGATGTGGAGACCGTGGACATCGAGAGCGGCTCCGGCCCGGCGGTTCCGCTGGGCGACGAGGTGCTGGTCGCCGTGCGCAATCGGGGTGCGGTGGAACTGCGCGCGATCGCGACGGACGGCGACGGTGCGAAGTTCGACGACTTGCGTGTGCTGCATGCCGGGCATTCGGCAGTCCACGGATTCGCGGCGGACGGCGGCACTGTCGTCGCGGTTGTGGCCGGTTTGGACACTGCGGGCGAGCTGGTGGTGCTTGGCGCGGACAGTCCGCGCACGCTCACCGATTACTCGAAGCCGTTGCGCGACAAGGGTCTTTGCGAGGTCGTGGAGCTCGAGACGACCGCGCCGGACGGCTACCCGGTGCACGGCTGGCTCGTCCTTCCGGAAGGCGAGGGGCCGCACCCGGTGCTGCGCGTGGTGCACGGCGGGCCGTTCGCCCAGCAGGAATGGACGGTGTTCGACGAGGCGCAGGTGTACGCGTCGGCCGGGTTCGCGGTCGTGCTCGGCAATCCGCGCGGCTCGGCCGGATACGGGCAATCGCACGGTACTTCGGTCGTGCACAACATGGGCACCGTCGACGTCGACGACGTGCTCGCGCTGCTCGACAAGGCGCTGGAGCGGCCGGACCTCGACGCGTCGCGGACCGGCATGATGGGCGGGTCCTACGGCGGGTTCATGACGAGCTGGGTCGCCGCGAAGCACCCGGACCGGTTCCGCGCGGCGTGGAGCGAGCGCGCGGTGAACGCGTGGGATTCCTTCGCGGGCAGCTCCGACATCGGCTACTACTTCACCGAGGGCTACGTCGGCGCGGACCCGGAGGAACAGCGTCGCCGCAGCCCGCTCAGCTACGCCGCGGACATCCGGATCCCGTTCGCCGTCGTGCACTCCGAGCAGGACTGGCGGTGCCCGCTGGAGCAGGCGCAGCGGCAGTTCGTGGCGCTGCGCCAGGCCGGGGTCGAGACGGAATTCCTGCTGTTCCCGGGAGAGGGGCACGAGCTGACGCGCTCGGGCAAGCCGCGGCACCGGGTGCAGCGGTTCGAGGCGGTGCTGGCCTGGTGGGCCCGGCACCTCAGCTGAGCAGCGTGTAGTTCAGCTCCTCGCACACCCGCCCGAGCGGCACGTCGAGCCCCGGATGGTCCAGCGGAAGCAGGACGTCCGGGGCGATCGGCAGCGCCGCGCCCGCGGGCGGGTCCCACAGGCACACCGAGGGCTTGCCCGCGTCCATCGACGAGCGGTACCAGAGCCCGTCGAGGTCCGGCATCGCGCCGCGGATCGCCCGCGCCCACGCCTGGGTGATCTTCTTCGGGCCGCTGGAGATCTCCTGCGACGCGCCGACCCGGGTCGGCCACAACCCGGTGAGGTCGAGCAGCCGAAGCACGCGCGTCGGGCGCACCACGACCAGCCGCGGGCCGCGCGTCGTGCGGTCCACCGTCGAGGTCGTCTGGAACACCTCGGCGACGCTCGTGCGCACGGTCAGGCCGAAATACAGCACGCCGTTGCCCGGGTCGGTGACCGGGCGGCCGCCGCGGCCGGGCGTCTGCTGGTCGAACCGGCCGTGCGGGAGCGGGCCGGTGTAGCGGAAGGTGTTCCACTGCTGCGGATGGTTGCCGTGCGCGGTGAAGATGCGGACCAGCCGGGTCTCGGGCTGCACCGAAACCACGTCGTGGCTGCGGTCGAGCCCCTTGACCAGAGCCGACCGCGCCGGAGGCGAGGGGAGCCGGGCCATGCGGGGGAGGTTGTCCGTCCTGTGTCGGGGCAGGGGGCGGGCCTGCGCCGCGGTGGGCGGGCGGTGCGCAGGCGGGGAAGGTCAGCGGGTCAGAACGGCGAGCCGAGCGTGGCGACGAGCCGGGCCACCTGCTCGGGGTCGCCGCCGGCGAGCAGCCACTGCCGCGGCGTGGCCGGCCGGTCGCTGATCACCAGGTCGGGCTGCGGGGTGTTCATGAACGCCGCGACGACCAGCGCGGGCTGGTCCTCGGGGACGGCGCGCAGCACGGTCTCGAGGCCGGGCAGCACGCCCGCGCCGTTGAACTGCCACGCGGGCAGCCGCCAGCCCTGGTCCTTCCAGCCGGTGAGCCTGCCTTCCTTGAGGCGGTGCCGGATCCGGCTGTCGTCGACGTTCAGCATCTCGGCGGCCTGGCCGACCGAGAGCGCGGAGTCGGCGAGCACGGCGTGCGCGGCGACGGTGCGCGCGCGGAAGTCCGGTTCGCCCTCGTCGCGCGGGCTCAGATCGAGCCCCGCGTCGGTCAGCGCGGCCTGCTGGTCGGGGGAGAAGTAGTGCGAGGGGTCGGGGTTGGGCGGCGACAGCCTGCGGGCCGCGTCCTCCACGAGCGTGAGAAACTCGTTCGCGTCGGCTTTGAGGCCGGCTCTTGCGAGAACGTTCTCCAGCGCTATCGACATACGCTCAGCCTAGCGCGTGTGTGCGGGTTCGTGCGGTTTCTCGCCTTTTTGTGGGTGAATTCACCAAAGATCGACACGCATCGCACAGAAGTCAACACGATGCGTAGGCGAGTTCGGGACAGTCTGCCCCGCACCGGGTGGCTTGTCCAGGCTTTCGAGTGCTTGACACTCCCGGACCGCCGATTTACGTTGCGAACGAGTAATCGGTTTCCCGCCCTCGGGTGCGGCCCGTGCTCCGCCGTCCGCGGCGGAAGCTGGGGGGACAGGGGGTGGGGCGTGCCTGGCGGCTCGGCGGATCTCCGCCGGGCCGCCAGGCACGTCGTTTCCCTCGGATTCCGTTTTCGGCCTGGGTCTGCTCGCCGGATTTCGCCGCGCGCCGGGGCTGGATCCTTGCGCCGCCGGTTTCCCGGCGCGGCCGGTCAGCGGTGCGAGCTTTGCCGGTCGATCAGCTGCGCGTCCAGCGTCGTGGTGACCGGTTCGCGGGTGCTGTCGGCGATGCGGGCCAGCAGCAATTGCGCGGCGACCCGGCCGATCTCGTACGCGGGCTGAGCCACGACCGTCAGCGGCGGGTCGATCAGCGTCGTCCACGGGGCGTCGTCGAACGAGACGATGCCGATGTCGCGACCGGCCCGCAGGCTCCGCTCCGCGAGCGCCTCCAGAACGCCGATCGCCATGGTGCTGTTGGCGACCAGCAGCGCGTCCGGCGGCACCGGCTGGTCCAGCAGGTCCCCGGCGGCGTGGCGCGCGCCTTCCGCGCGGTACTCGGCGCGGCGGAAGATCGCGTTCTCCTCGCCGACCGCGTCGAAGTAGCCGGACAGCCGGTCGTCGGCGGTGCGCACGCCGGGCGGGCCGGTCAGGCACGCCACCCGCCGGTAGCTGTTCGCGACGAGATGCCGGGTCGCCTGCCGGGCGGCGCGCCGGGTGTCGACGAGGACCTGGTCGCCGTCGGTGCCGGGCAGCGGCCGGTCGACCGCGACCACCGGGATGCCGAGCCGGCGCAGCCGCGTGACGCTCGTGGCCGGGCCGGTGGGGGAGAGCAGCACGCCCGCGACGCGTTCCTGGAGCGCGACGTCGAGGTACCGGCGTTCCTTGTCCTCGTTCTCGTCGGAATTGCAGAGCACGACCGAGTACCCCGACACCTGCGCGAGATCCTCGACCCCGCGCGCGATCGAGGTGAAGAACGGGTTCTCGACGTCGGAGATGATCAGCGCGAGCACGGCGGTCTCCTGGCGGCGCAGGTTTCTCGCCAGTCCGTTCGGGTGATAGCCGAGCTCCTCGGCGGCCTCCAGCACCCGGGCGGCCAGCTCGGGGTCCACTGTGGACTTGCCGTTCAGTGTCCGCGACACCGTGGCGGTCGAGACGCCTGCCCTGGCGGCGACGTCGCTGATCGTGGCCACCGAGCCTCCTCGTCCTGGCTTCCTTGACACCCCGGTGAGCGCAGAATACCTTGCCGGTAATCGTTTACCGTCCGCTTGCCGGGGGTGCTGTGATGCGACCGGGCCCGTTGCTCGGCATCGACATCGGCACGTCCAGTTCGAAAGGCGTCCTCGTGGGTGCGGACGGCACTGTACTGGCGCGCGCCGCCCGCCCGCACAGCACCTCCCGCCCGCGCCCCGGCTGGTTCGAGCACGACGCCGAAACCGTGTGGTGGGCCGGGTTCGCCGAGCTGGTCCGCGAACTGCTGGCCGACGGCGCGAAACCCGCCGGGCTCGCGGTGAGCGGCATCGGCCCGGTGCTGCTGCCCGCGGACGCCGGCGGACGGCCGCTGCGCCCGGCGATTCTCTACGGCGTGGACACCCGGGCGGGCGCGGAAATCGCCGAGCTGACCGCCGAACTCGGCGAAGAGTCCATTGTGGAACGGTGCGGGAGCGCGCTGTCGAGCCAGGCGGTCGGCCCGAAGTGGCGGTGGCTGTACCGGCACGAACCGGACGTCGCCGCGCGGGCCCGGCAGTTCCTGATGGCGAGTTCGTATCTCGTCCAGCGGCTGACCGGCGAGTATGTGCTCGACCACCATTCGGCCAGCCAATGCGACCCGATGTACGACCTGCGCGCGGGAGATTGGGCGGAGGACTGGGCCGCGCTCGTCGCGCCCGGAATCGACCTGCCGCGGCTCGCCTGGCCGACCGAGGTCGTCGGCACGGTCACCGCCGAAGCGGCCGCCGAGACCGGATTGCCTGCCGGATTGCCGGTCGCCTGCGGCACGATCGACGCGTGGGCCGAAGCGGCCAGTGCGGGCGTGCGCGAGCCCGGCGACACGATGGTCATGTACGGCACCACGATGTTCCTCGTCCAGGCTGTCGCCGAGGCCCGTCCGGTGCCCGGCTTGTGGGCGACTCGCGGGGTTTTCCCGGGCAGCTACTCGCTGGCCGCCGGAATGGCGACCTCCGGCGCGATCACCGACTGGCTGCGGGAACTCTTCGACGGCGATTTCGCCGAACTGGTCGCCTCGGCCGGTCAGGTCCCGGCCGGAAGCCGCGGATTGCTGATGCTGCCGTACTTCGCGGGCGAGCGGACCCCTGCGCCGGATCCGCTGGCACGCGGGATGATCGCCGGGCTGACCACGTCGCACGGGCGGGCGGAGCTGTACCGCGCGGCGTTGGAGGGGACGGCTTACGGGGTGCGGCACAACCTTTCCGCGATGGGTGCTCCCGCGCGCCGATTGGTGGCGGTCGGCGGCGGGACGCAGGGCAGGGTGTGGACGGGGATCGTCAGCGACGTGACGCGGACGCCGCAGCATCTTCCGACGGAAACTGTCGGGGCGTGCTTCGGGGACGCGTACCTGGCGGCGGTGGCGGTCGGGTTGGAGCCGGATATCGAGGCGTGGAACCCGGTCGCCGAGGTGATCGAGCCGGATCCCGTCCGGGCGGATCGGTACGACGAGTTCTACGCGCATTACCGGGCGTTGTATCCGGCTACGGCGGAGACGGCGCATTTCCTTGCGCGGCAACAGGATCTGGCGGCGGAGTGAGCTGCCTGGCAAAGCAGGAGCCCGGGGTGAGGCCGGTGAGGGCCCGGCATTCGCGGGTGAGATGCGGTTGGTCGGCGTACCCCGCAGCGACAGCTAGATCGGCGAGGGTCGCTACGGCGGGGGCCAGTGCGATGGCTCGTTGGAGGCGCAGGATTCGGCGGTAGGTGGCCGGTCCGTAGCCGACTGCGAGAGTGAAGAGGCGGCGCGCCTGCCGTTCGCTTCGGCTCGGTTCAGCCGGATGCCCCGCGGATGGTTCGGCGGCACTCGACGATGGCCGCGCGCTCAGTTGTCGCGTGGCGGGTGCTTCTCCTCGGCTCAGATTTCCGGTGTCCCCAGCGGACTCCGCGGCGAGTCTCGCCAGCATCCGCTCCACCACCGGATCCGCGGCGGCGGCCCGCTCTGTCGCGACATCGGCCATCGCGTCGGCAAGGTCGCGGCCGCTGAGGATTTCGTCGGCGAGAGTCGCGCCGCGGCGGTTCCACAGGTCCGGCAGCGGGACGCGGCTGTCGCGCAGTTCGTCCGCGCCCACGCCGAGCATCGCGGCCGCCGCGCCGGGCCGGAAGCGCAGGCCGCGCAGGCGCGTGCCGGGCGGGTACACCGACGTCCACGCCGTCGTGTCCGGTCCGGCCACGAACACCTGGCCCGCGCCGGCGACGAGGTCCACGCAGCCGTCCGGGACGATGCGCTTCGGGCCGGGCTCGACCGACTCCCAGCGGCACCGCACGAGGCGGCGCAGGGACTCCGGCGGCGGGCTTTCCGAGTACACCCCGCGATCATCCCCCTCGGGTACGACAAAATGGCGCCCATGACCCCGATCGACGCCCTGGCCTGGGTCCACGTGCGGGACCGGCGGCTGCTGTCGGTCCGCACGACCGGCAAGGAAAAGTTCTATCTCCCCGGCGGCAAGCGCGAACCCGGCGAGGGCGACGTCGAGGGGCTCTGCCGGGAGATCCGCGAGGAACTGGGCGTCGCGCTCGACCCGCTCAGCTTCCGGTTCTTCGCGCTGCTCGACGAGCGGGCCGACGGATTCGCCGACGGCCGCCGCGTCCGGATGACCTGCTACACCGCCGACCACACCGGCGAACCGGAGCCGTCGGCCGAGATCGCCGAGGCCGCCTGGCTGAGCGCCGCGGACGCCGCCGCCTGCCCGCCCGCCGGACAGCGCGTGCTGCGAATGCTGGCCGAGGCCGGGCTCGTCGACTGATCACCCTGCGTCAACCGGGGGATGCGCGAGCGTCATCGGCATCGTGCGTGGTGACCGTGCTCGTGAGCGAACGTCCCCTACCCCCATCAGGGTGAAATGGAGCTGATTTTCTCGGGTTGGCTAACGCCGTGTAACGGTCTGGCGAAGAACCAGACGTCGCACTCGCGGGAAGTGCGCTCGAGAAGAGAAGACCTCTCCATGGGTGTTCCTGGCGCGACCCGGCCCACGGCGGCCCGGGGGGAAACGGGCAGGCTGCGGCCGCTCGGAAGCGTGGTGGTCGTGGCAGGCGTCATCGCCGTCGCGGTCACTGTCGCGTGGTACGTCATGCCGAAAGCGACCCCGGACCGGCCCGCCCCGGCCGCGTCGGTGCCGTCGGTGACCGTCGAACCCGCCGTAGCGCAAGAGGTGACCCGCACGGTCGTCTACGAGCTGACCGGCGGGGACGTCGCGCACAACCTCACCTACGTCGCGACCGGCGGCGACCTCGAACAACAGGCCGAGGTCCAGCTGCCCTGGTCGGTGACGGTGCAGCGGAAGACTCCCGCCGCGCAGCCGGTGTTCAGCAGCCTGGTCGCGCAGAGCGCCGGGGCGCTGCTGTGCCGGATCCGGGTCGACGGGCACGTGGTCGCCGAGAAATCGGTGTCCGGGGAGGGGCGGCAGCTCAGCTGCAGCGCCTGACCGGAGCTGCTCGAAGCTCTGGGGCCCGCGTCGGGGTTTCGCAGGAGCGCGGGGGTCTCGCCCCGCTGCCGGGCCTGGCTCGCGATATCAAGGTCCGCGGGAGCGAAGCCCTGCAAGGGTCTCGCCAGCGGCTGCTCCGCATCGCCCTCGCAAGCGCCCCTGCAGCCAGGCCGCCGCGAAGAAAGCCTCATCGGGGGCAGCACCGGTCCGGGACAAGGCCCCGGTTCGCCGCGCCGAACCCCGGCCTGCGGCAGGATCACCCCGTGAACGGTGCGATCGGATTCGGGCCCGCGCTGATCGCCGTGCTCGCGGTGCTGACGCTCGCGGGCGCGGCCGTCGTCCGGTTCGGGCAGCTCGGGCAGGGGCGGGCGGTGCTCGTCGCGGCCGTCCGCGCCGTCGCGCAGCTCGCGCTCGTTTCGCTGGTCATCACGGTCATCCTGCGGTCGGGCTGGCTGACCGGGTTGTTCGTCCTCGCGATGTTCACCATCGCCGCCGCGACGTCCGCGAGCCGGATCGGGGTGCCGAAGCGGATCGGGTGGGTGGCGCTGTCGCTGGCGTCCGGCGTGCTTCCGGTGCTGGGGCTCGTCCTCGGGTCGGGCGTCGTCCCGGCGAAGCCGATTTCCGTCGTGCCGATCGCGGGGATCGTGATCGGCGGTTCGATGACCGCGACCTCGCAGGCGGCCCGCCGCGCGCTCGACGAACTCAAGCAACGCCGCGGCGAGTACGAAGCCGCGCTGGCGCTGGGGTTTCTGCCGAGGCATGCCGCGCTGGAAATCTGCCGTCCGTCGGCCGGGCACGCGTTGATCCCGGCACTCGATCAGACCCGGACGGTCGGCCTGGTGACGCTGCCGGGCGCGTACGTCGGCGTCCTGCTGGGCGGGGCGAGCCCGCTGCAAGCCGGTACGACACAGGTGCTGGTGCTCATCGGGCTGCTGGCCGCGGAGGCGATCGCGGTGCTGGTGACGGTGCAGCTCGTCGCGGCGGGGTTCGTCCGCCGCGACGAGCCGGCTCAGCCGAGCGGGGCCGCCAAGTGAGACCGGTCGTTGAAGCCGCGGATCAGCCAGTTCTCGCCGTGCACCACGAGGTGCGAGATCGAGCCGTTGTCCGCGCCCAGGAACGCGAACCGCTCCAGCGCACGGCTCGCCTGGGCGAAGACCTCGCCGATCACGCCGCCGTGGGTGAACACCGCGACCCGCTGATCGGGATGCGCCGCGGCGATGCGGGTGAGCGCGGCCCGGATCCGGAGGCCGAACGCTTCGTCGGATTCCGCGCCGGGCAGGACGTCCCACCGCTGTTGTTCCCACAGCTTCTGCGCCAGCGGATGCCCTTCGGCGGTGTGCTTGCGGAACAGCCCGTTTTCCCATTCGCCGAGGTGGATCTCGCGCAGGTCCGGCTCGACGGCCGGGGTGAGGCCGAGCTTTTCCGCCAGCGGCGCAGCGGTTTGCGCGGTGCGCCGCAAGGTGGTCACGTACAGCGCTTCGATGCGTTCCGACGCCAGCCGCTCGCCGACGCGGGCGGCGTGGTCGCGGCCTTCCGGCGCGAGGTCCGGGTCGGCCTGGCCGTCGACGAGATCGAACGGCTCGCTGAGCCGTTGCGGCATCGATTCCCCGTGGCGCACCAGGAAAATCTCGGTGGCGCCCGAGGGCGGGCTGAAGCGGTGCTGGCGGTACTCGACTTCCTGTTCGGGCGTGCTCATGCCCCGACCCTAACCGGTCGGCTCAACCGAGTTGCTTGTCCACGAAGCACCATCGCCACGTCTCGCCCGGCTCGAAGCTGCGCATCACCGGGTGCAGGGTTTCGCGGAAGTGCTGCGAAGCGTGCTTGCCCGGCGACGAATCGCAGCAGGCGACGTGCCCGCACTTGAGGCACTTCCGCAGGTGCACCCAGGTCGTCCCGGCTTCGACGCATTCGGCGCAGGAGTCCGGGGAGCTGGGCTCCTTCTCCGGCCACTCGTGGCTGAGGTGCTTGCAGGACCCGGCCGTGGCGGCGGGGGTGCTGAGTTCGCGTTCGGCCACCGGGGGTTCCTCCTCGTCGCGGTCGAGCATGGATTCTTCGATGTCGAGCCGGGCCAGCACGCGGCGCAGCACCGCGTCGTCGGCACTGCCTCTGTCCCGTGCCTTCAGGAACACTTCGCGTTCGGCTTCGAGAAGCTGGACGCGCAGCCGACGGTAGGCGTCGCTGGGGGTTTCGGCGAGCGCGCTCTGCCTGCCGAGTTGTTCCCAGGCGGCGTCGGACCGGCCCTGCAACCGGTCGCGCAGCCGCTCGATCACCTCGGGCGGGTCCTCCGGACGCCGCAGCTCCTCCAGCTTCGTGAGCGCGGCACGGGTCATGTCGTGCAGCACGGCGGCTTCCTGGAGAGCGTCCTCCGCCGGGTCCGGCCGAGGCAGGCGAAGACGGCGGATCAGCGGCGGCAGCGTCATGCCCTGCACCACGAGCGTCCCGGCCACCACGACGAACGCGGCCAGCACGAGCACCGCGCGCTGCGGGGTGTCAGCCGGCAGCACGAACGCCGCGGCGAGCGTGACCACGCCACGCATCCCGGCCCACGCGATCACCGCCGAGTAGCGCCACGGCCACACCTTGCCGCGTTCCACGCCGAGGGTGTCCAGGAGGCGTTTCACCACGCCGATGCCGACCATCCAGAGCATCCGCGTGAGGATCGTCGCGGCGAGCACCGCGGCGCAGATCCCGACGAGCTGCCACAGCGACAGCCCGCTCTTGCCGACCTCGTGCAGGATGCCCCGCACTTGCAGGCCGATCAGCAGGAAGACCATGTTCTCCAGCAGGAACTGGACGGTCTCCCAGTTCAGCCTGCTGGCCAGCCGCGACGGCCCGGACTGGATGCGCGGCGTCTGGTGTCCCTGGATCAGGCCGGTGACGACCACAGCCAGCACGCCGGATCCGTGCACCGCTTCAGCGAGCAGGTACGCCGCGAAGGGGACCGCGAACGACAGCGCGGTGTCGGTGAGCGTGTCTTCCAGCTTCGCGCGAACGTACGTCACGATCAGCCCGACGAGGAAGCCGACGACGATCCCGCCGGCCGCTGCGAGCAGGAAATCCAGGCCGACCTGCCAGAGGCTGACCGCGCCGGCGATCGCCGCGATCGCGGTGCGCAGCGCGACGAGCGCGGCGGCGTCGTTGAAGAGGCTTTCGCCCTCCAGCAGCCGGACGAGCTTGCGCGGCATCCCGACCCGCCGCGCGACCACGCTCGCCGCCACCGCGTCCGGCGGTGCGACGACCGCGCCCAGCGCGATCCCGGCGGCCAGCGGCAATCCCGGCACGACCAGCCAGGCGACCAGCCCGACGCCGAACGCGGTGAACACCACCAGCCCGACCGAAAGCAGCGCGATCGGCCCGCGCAGCTTGCGGAACGCGATCAGCGACGTCTGGATCGACGCCGAGTACAGCAGCGGCGGCAGCAGCCCGATGAGGACGATCTCCGGGTCCAGTTCGTACTGCGGCACCCCGGGGATGAACGACACCCCGACGCCGACCGCGACGAGGCACAGCGGAGCCGACCAGTCCATCCGGCGCGCGACGACGGTCACCAGGAGAACCGTCAGGACGAGCGCCACCAATTCCGCTGCGATTTCCACGGGACAATCATCACCCGCGGCCCCGGAGCACGCGCGGGGGCCGGCGTTAGGCTGCCGGGCGTGACGACGGTGGAGACGCGGACCGGTGCCGTCCGCGGCGAGGTGCGGGACGGAGCAGGGTTGTTCCTGGGGGTGCCGTTCGCGGAACCGCCGGTGGGGGAGCTGCGGTTCCGGCCGCCGGTGCCGGCGGCGTCCTGGACCGGGGTGCGCGACGCGACGGAGTTCGCGGCCAAAGCCCCGCAGCCCGACGTGACCGGGAAACGCTTCGTCGGCGACGAGGACTGCCTGTACGTCAACGTCTACGCGCCCGAAGCACCTGGTTCGTATCCGGTGCTCGTGTGGATCCACGGCGGGGGCGGGGTGATGGGCGCGCCGCACCAGTTCGACGCGTCCGCGTATGCCCGCCGCGGTGTGGTCGTGGTGACCGTCGCGTACCGGCTCGGGGTGCTCGGCATGCTCCGGCTGCCCGGCGTTTCCGACGGGAATCTCTCGTTGCACGACCAAGTGCTCGCGCTGGAATGGGTCCGCGACAACGTGGCCGCGTTCGGCGGCGACCCGCGGCGCGTCACGCTCGCCGGGCAGTCCAACGGCGGCCGCACGGTGGGGACGCTGCTGGCGGTTCCGGCCGCGAAAGGGCTGTTCAGCCAGGCGATCGTGCAGAGCGGCACCGGCGTCGGTTCCGTCGTCCACACCCCGGCCGAAGCGGAAGCTGTCGGCGAAGCGGTGCTGGCCGAGCTGGGCAACGCGGACCTGCGCACGCTGCCGGTCACGGAGATTTTGACCGCGCAGCAACGGGTCACGGCTCAGCTCGGCACCCTCGTGACCTACCGCGTGGTGGTCGACGGGGATCTCCTGCCGCAGCGGCCCGGCGAAGCTGTCGCGGACGGGGCGGCCCGGGAAGTCCGGATCCTCGCCGGCACCACGGCCGACGAACAGGATCTGTTCTCCTGGCTGCAAACCGGCGGCGCGAAACTGCTCGGCACCGGTTCGACGATGCTCGGACCGGATGACCTCGCGCGGATGACCGAGGCGTACCGGGAGCTGCTGCCGGACTGGCCGGAGGACCAGCTGGTGAACCGCGTCCGCACGGCGGGGGACTGGTGGCTGCCGGCGATCCGGCTGGCCGAGACCCAGCACGCGGCGGGCGGCACGGCGTGGATGTACCGGCTGGACTGGCGGATCGCGCCGCGCGGGAAGGGGCTCGGCGCGGCGCACGGGGTGGACCTGCCGTTCGTGTTCGACGACGTCGGCAACCCCAACTGGCGCTTTATGTTCGCCATCGCCCGCCCGGATCCGGAGCGGCTGCGGGCGATGGCGGAGGAGATGTTCGGAACGTGGGTCCGGTTCGTGGCGACCGGCGATCCGGGGTGGGCGTCGTACCGGCCGGAGGACCGGGTGACGCGGGTGTTCGACGACGTCAGCGAGACGGTGTCGGATCCGGACGCGGGGCAGCGGCGGCTGTGGGACTCGTGAGTGGCAATCACGGTTCTAACCGCGATTGCCACTCACGAGTCCTAGTCTTGTACGGTCTGCGTTCCGGTGTTCCAGCCCGCGACCCGCACCGACGGCGCGGAGCCGTGCAGATCAGCCGTGCGGTAAGTGGCGGTGATCGTCACCGATTCGCCCGGCCACAAGCTGACCTGGTTGTCCGACCAGCTGACCGGAAGCACCGGAGTGCCCGCGCTGTCCACCATGTGTGCGTCCACCATGAACGCCGGGGTCTTGCCCGACGAGGTGTTGGTGAGCTTCACCGTGGTGACGGTGGTGCCGTCCGGACCCGGAGCGGAGGTCGCCGTGGCGCCCACCTTCGCCGCGCCCAGCTTCGACAGCCCGGACAGATCCGCGTACGACGACGTCGGCGTGTAGTACCAGTCCGACTTGCTCCAGTTCAGCTTGTCGTCCTTGGTGGACAGCCAGTACACGTTCCGGCTGACCTCCTTGCCCGCCGAATCGGTGAGCACCAGCTTCGCCAGGTAGGTCGAGGAAAGCCCGCTGACCGAACCGATGTCGAGCGCCTTCGCGTGCGCGCCGCCGCCGTTGACCGAGAAGTCCTTCTTGGTCTTCGAGAACTTCTTCGTGCCGTCGGTGTTGAAGAGCTCGACGGTGGCGGTCAGGCCGGACGCCTTCTTCGTGGTGGAGTTGACCACCTCAGCCGATTTGGTGTCGTAGGAGTACTGGATGTGCAGCGGCTCGTTCGCCTTCTTGGCCCCGAAGTAGGAGCCGTTCTGGTCGAGGTAGGCGTCGAACAGCTGCCAGTGCAGCGACGTCCAGCCGCTGTTGAGCATCCAGTAGATGAGCCCGGTCGAGGGGTCCTTCGAATCGGTGAAGTTGCGGGAGTGCGATTCGAACTCCGCGCGGACGTTCTCGTACTGCGCCAGCTGCGCCTTGCGGACGAAGTCGTCCAGGCTGGTCGGCTTGCCGTAGCGGCCGGCCAGCGCGTCGCCGAAGATCTTCAGGTTGGCGAAGGTCTCCGACTCGGAGCGGTGGTACTGCGGCGCGGCCGGGTTCTTCCAGAGCGTTTCCAGCTCGGCCGGCGTCATCATCCGCTTGAGCGTGTCCATCGTCGGGATGTCCGGCCCGGCGCTGGTCTCGGAGTTGAAGTTCCACGCGCCGCCCGCGTCCTTGTGCGCCTTGTCGTACCAGTAGTTCGGCGGGACGTAGTCGTACGGGCCGTTCATCTTCATCCCGGACGGGCCGAGTTTCGGCGACGCCTTGGCCGAAGCCGCGGAGATCACCGCCGCGGGCCAGTCCGCCGCCGACAACGCGTCGAGGTAGCCCTTTTCGATCCGCGCGTCGGGCGCGAAGTCGCTGCCGATGTGGAAGGACAGCACGCTCGGGTGGTCGCGCAGCCGCTCGGCTTCGGCGGTCATCGACGCCTTGGCGATCGGGTAGTCCGCCTCGGTCCACGGCTCGCCCTTCTCGTCGCCGTTGACCTGGCCTTCCCACTTGTCGCAGCATTCCCAGCCGGGCATGGTCAGCACGCCCATCCGGTCCGCGAGGTCGAAGAACGCGTCGGGTTCGATGTGGCCCTCGAGCCGCACCGTGTTGAGGCCGAGGTTCTTGACGTAGGCGAGCTTGTCCGCCGCCCGGCCCGCGTCCCAGCGCAGCAGCAGGTCGGGGGACCAGCCGCCGCCCTTGATCATCAGCGGCTTGCCGTTGACGACGTACTGCCGCCCGCCGCTGGAGTTCAGCGGGGCCTTGACGTCGCGGATGCCGAAGCTGGAGCGGCTCGCGTCGGACGCGGTCCCGCCGACGGTCGCGGTCAGGTCCAGCTGCTGCATCGGCTGGCCGCCCATGCCTGCGGGCCACCACACCTGCGGCTTGTCGACGCCGATCACCGGGAAGGTGACGGTCTTCTTTTCGTGCGCGGCAAGGGAAACGTCCTGGCTCACCGGCTTGCCCGCGACGGTGCCGGACACCGTGGCACGGACCGCGGAGTCGGAGTCGTTGCGGACGTCGGCCTTCGCCGTGAGGTCGGCGTGGTCGAGCGCGGGCACGTTCAGCTTCGTGACCACGTGCGCGCCGCGGAGCGCGACCGGCCCGCTGTGCCGGACGAGGACCTCGCGCGCGAGCCCCATGTTCTGGTCCGGCGGGGTCTGCGCCCAGTCGATCCAGCCCATCGACAGGTCGTTGTTCGGGTCGTTCGGGTAGACCTTGAACGCGACGCTGTTGACGCCCTCGTGGACCTGCTTGGTCACGTCGAGGTCGTGCCGGGTGTAGGGACCGTTGACCTCGTCCTTGGTGGCGACCCGGGTGCCGTTGACCCAGACGTCGGCCTTGGACAGCACGCCGCTGACGTCGAGGTAGGTGCGCTGGGTCGGGTCGGCGACCTTGATGTCGGCCCGGTACCACCACGGGACCTTGAAGTCCGCGGTGGGCACGTTCTTCATGTTCGTCGAGTAGAACGGGTCGGAGTAGCGGCCGTTGGCGAGCAGTCCGGCGTACACCGTCGACTGCGAGCCGACCGGGTACCAGCCCTTGGCGTCGAAGCCGGGCTTCGACACCGAGGCGTCGTCGGACACCTTGGCCGAGGACTGGATCAGATAGCCGGGGATCGCGGCCCGGCCGGGCTCCGGCCCGGCCGAGGCGGCCCCGGCGAGTCCGGGGATCAGCGCTGCGGTCAGGGCGGCGACTGCTAACAGCCGTCCGGGCATTCTTGGCCGGCGTGGGGTCACGAGCGGTCCTCCTCGGGCTCCTGGCGGCGGCGATTGTTAGTAAAGTTCCTTAACGATTGCCGGTGATCGTAGCCGCCCCGGGCGTCCGGGAACAGACCTCGACGGGGTCTTTTCGCCCGATTTTCCCCCGCGGTTCCGCTTAGCGTGCGTCGACGTAGTACCAGCGCCCGCCCTCGCGGACGAATCGGCTGTTCTCGTGCTGCGAATCGTCGCGACCCTGATAGCGGTAGTGCGCGCGGAACTCGACGGTGCCCTCGTTCTGCAGCAGCGAACCGCCGGTCTGGCCGAGGATCTCCAGCCGGGTCCACTCCTGGGCGGGATCGAGCCGCAGCCGCTTCGGGCGGGTGTCCGGATGCCAGGTGTCGAGGAGGTAATCGGGCTCCCCGACGGCGAACGCGCAGTACCGCGACCGCATCAGCCGTTCGGCGGTCGGGGCGTGCTGGTCGCCGCGGTGGAACCGGCCGCAGCAGTCGGCGTAGGGCTCGGGCAGCCCGCAGGGGCAGGGGTTCGTCACGCCGCTGATTCTGTCTCCAGTGCCAGCGCCTGCCGCACCCAGGCGGTGATCTGCTTGGCGTCGACGTCCTCCGCGCTGCGCAGTTTGACGTGCGCCATCTCGCGGGCGCTCGGTTCGAGGTCGCCGTCGAGAAGCTGGCCGCGCCAGAAGGCGAGCGTGACGTATGAGCTGTACGCCTTCGCGAGGCAGACCGGGTTCTTGCCGGCCTTCCAGGTGGGCGCGCCGTGGTAGAGCGCGGCCGGTGCGGGCATCGCGTGGTCGAGGGCGGGCAGGAGGTCGGCATAAACCTCGCGGAGCGCTTCTGGCTGCGCGGCGACGTACTGGGCGACGGTCGTGAACTTCGGCATGGCTTGTCCTCTCGGCTTGCTGATGCTGCCGAGCTTGCCTTCCGATGATTTGTCTTGTCAAGACGAATTTTTTTGTCGGACGGTGCCCGCTTGACCGAGACGATGACGCCGCCGCCTCGTGAAACCGCGCGGGTCCGGTCCGTGGAATCTCCTCGAACAGGTAATGC
Organism: Amycolatopsis sp. FU40; assembly: GCF_021903635.1. Classification (NCBI taxonomy): domain Bacteria; kingdom Bacillati; phylum Actinomycetota; class Actinomycetes; order Pseudonocardiales; family Pseudonocardiaceae; genus Amycolatopsis; species Amycolatopsis sp. FU40. The sequence goes on along the minus strand of NZ_CP091381.1, from coordinate 3,676,619 downwards.
CGGGCGTGATCCGCAGACTCAGCCGCGAGCCCGGCGCACCCCGGCCGCGGCGGCTTCCTGCGATCCCTTGACCGCGAGCTTGTCCGCGCGCTCGTTCTCCGGAAGCCCGGCGTGGCCCTTGACCCACAGCCACTCGACCTCGTGCCGCTCGCAGGCGGAGTCGAGGCGCTGCCAGAGGTCGGCGTTCTTGACCGGCTGCTTCGCCTGCGTCTGCCAGCCGTTCTTCTTCCAGCGAGGCATCCACTGGAGGATGCCGTTGCGGACGTACGTGCTGTCGGTGTAGATCCGCACCACAGACGCGCGAGTGAGACTTTCCAGCGCGCGGATCGGAGCCATCAGCTCCATGCGGTTGTTGGTGGTGACGGTGTCCTCGGCTCCGTACAGCTCGCGCTCGTGCTTGCCGTAGCGCAGCAGCGCGCCCCAGCCGCCCGGTCCGGGATTTCCGCTGCACGCGCCGTCGGTGTAGATCTCCACGGCTTGTTCCGTCTGCTCCGCCACCCGGCGACCCTACCGTTCCCACGTGCTGGGAGCCGGAATGCCATGCCGGGGACGGTGTTGTGCCCTGGACACTCACGGAAGGGATCCGGACATGGCGGTGGAGTTCGCACAGGCGTGGCAGGACTGGAAGGCGGAGCGGGAAAAGACGCTGGCCGATCCGTACGGCTGGCTGGCGCTGGTGTCGCTCGACTGGCTCGAGAATTCGCCCCGGACGTACCCCGGCCTGCCCGGCCGATGGTGGCAGGACGCCGAAGCCGCCTACGTCGACCCGGCCGGCGGGGAGCTGCGGCATGAAGGCGCTTTGCTGACGGATGTCCACCGCTTCGAACTGGTGAACAGCGGCGCGGGCACCCGGGTGACGGCCGGTTCGGTGGAAATCGAGATCGCGCGCCGGTCAGGCTACCTGATCCGCGTGCACGACCCGAAAGCCCCTGTGCTGCATGACTTCCGCGGGGTCCCCGCGTACGAACCCGACCCGGCGTGGGTCCTGACCGGCCGCTTCGAGCCGTTCGACGAACCGCGGCCGACGACGGTGGGGGCGGTAGTGGAAGGCCTGTCGCACGTCTACACCGCGCCTGGCCGAGTGGTCTTCGAGCGCGACGGTGTCGAGCATGTTTTGACTGCGTTCAACGGCAAGACCGGCGGCTACAGCATCCTCTTCACCGACGCGACCAGCGGCGTGACCACCTATGCGGCCAATCGTTCCCTGCCGGTCGCCGAGGCTGCCGCGGACGGAACGGTGACGCTGGACTTCAACCGGGCGGTGAACCTGCCGTGTGCGTTCACGGATTTCGCTACGTGCCCGCTGCCGCCTGAAGGGAATCACCTGCCGTTCGCGGTGGAGGCGGGGGAGAAGATTCCTTACGAGCGGCAGTAAGCTATTTGATCGGCTCGGCGCTGTCCCCGGCCAGGAGCAGCTGCGGCACTTGAGAAAGTGCCCAGCCGGACCCGGCCGGGGTCAGCACCCAGACGACATCGAACCGGTCGTCCGGCCACTTTTGCGGCGCAGTCACCCCGAACGCGGCCGCGAGCGCGGGGATTTCCTCGTGCTGCCAACTGATCAACGTCGGCTCAGTCCGCCGGGCGACCTCCGCGGCGAGCGCACTCTCGCTGCCCTTGGCGTAGGTGGTCAGGACGGTTTTGCCGAGCCGCTCTGCCAGCGGCCCAGCAGTTTCCCGCGGCCGGGTGCCCTCACCACCGCTGCCGCCAGCCGCGTAGACAGCGGTCGGCTTGGCGAGCCCTGTGCGGTAGGCGCCTGTCGCCGGGGCGAATAACTCCACGAGCGCCCCCGCCCGGGTCCAGCCGCGGACGGTCAACGAGTGCGAATCGGGGCTGCCGTTCACGTCAATCCCTTGCGGCCCAGTCGAACCGGACGGTTTCTCGGCGTGCCGGATGATCATCACGCGCGCCCCGCCAGGCTGAGCGGGCGGTGCCGCAGCGATGGCTTTGGACTGCTTGGCCGCGCAGCTGGCGATGAGCAGCGCCGCGCTGCTCGCCGCCCCGCTGAGCAAGGTCCGCCGTGACCATAGCTGCGCTGTCATGCCGCTCCCCCGATCCGTGCTGCGAAAGTTGACCCCTCGCCTGAGTACTCGCCGGAGGGTGGCTAGGCAACACGCCGCGCGCGGTTGTAGTCGAATTCCCTTGGCGGGCTTGGGATTTCCGGATCGCCACGGCCGACACGGGACAAAACGACGGTCATCCGCTGAGATCGCGGTCCGCGGGCGGGAGCCAGTCGCGATCGGGCAGCGGCAGGCGTCCGCTGCGGACATCCAGGTCGGCCCGGGCGTGCACGTAGAACTCGTCCCGCTTGGCTCCGATGGCGTGATAGAGACCGATGAAATCGTCGTGGCTCATCGTTGTGCCCCGGGCGACCCAGCTGAGCTTCCAGACGGTCTCATGCCAGCGGCGTCCGGCGTCGACGGCCGCCGGGGAGCCGAGAAGCAGCACGGTTTCCCATTTGGTCGCACGCTCGCTCTCAGCCTGGGCAAGGGCGGCCAAACCCTCGTCGAGGTCTACCGGGAGCGCGCCCGCCGGAAAGCCGCGGGTCGCGGCGATCCGGTACGACAACTGTGCGCATGACTTCAGCGCGGTGGCGTACTCGGCGTAGGCGCTGAGCCGCTTTTCGTCCCATCGCGTCAAATACTGGCGTCGCCACTTGCCGCGTTCGACCAGCGCCGTCGCAGTGAACGAGGCCGCGGCGCCCAACAGCACCGCGGCCAGCGTCAGGAGTTGCTGAACGACGGGGTTCACCAGCCGCGTTCGCGCCACTCCGCCAGATGCGGCCGCTGCTCGCCCAGCGTCGAATCGTCCCCGTGCCCCGGGTAGAACCACGTGTCGTCCGGCAGCTGATCGAAAATCCGCGCCTCGACATCGTCCAGCAGCGAGGCGAAGTCCTCCGGCGACGAAGTCTTCCCGACCCCGCCCGGGAACAGCGAATCCCCGGTGAACAGATGCCCATGGCCCTTCGGGTCCCGGTACAGCAGCGCGATCGACCCCGGCGTGTGGCCGCGCAGATGGATCACTTCCAGCGTGACCGAGCCGACCTTCAGCGTGTCGCCGTGTTCGACCAGGAAGTCCGGGGGGACCGGCAGCGGTTCCGCGTCCAGCGGGTGCGCCGCGGTGTTCGCGCCGTTCGCTCCGGCGACCGCGCCCAGTGCCTGCCAGTGGTCGGGGTGCTGGTGGGTCGTCACGACGGTGCGCAGCGCGGGGCGGTCGGGGCCGTGGCCGATCAGGTCGGAGATGCGTTCCGGGTCGTTGGCCGCGTCGATCAGCAGCGCTTCGTTCTCCTCGCGGCACACGAGCAGGTACGCGTTGTTGTCCATCGGGCCAACGGAGAGCTTGGTGATGGTGAGCCCGTCCAGCGTCCGGCGGGCGGCGTCGCCGCCCGGTTCGACGTGTCCGGTGTACGTGTCGGCGATGTTCACGAGGTCCCACCGTAGCCGGATCACCCGTGCGGTGGCCACGCGGCCGTTTCTGTCGGCGCCAGCTGTCAAGATCTTCCCATGACCTCTTGGATCGACCCGCTCGCCGGGCTGGCGCGCGAGAACCTTCCGCCGGACGTGGCCGAGGCGTGGGAAACCCTCTTCCGGCCCGCGGCGCGGCTGAACACCGGCGGGAACGGCGTGCGCGTCGGCTGCCTCGGCGGGAATCCCGCGCTGCCCGCGGACGTGGAATGGCCAGTCTGGCGCGGCGAGCTGCCGATGAACTTCGTCGCGGCCGTGGACTGTGCGGCGCTGCCCCGCGTGCCCGGCGGGATCGAGTTGCCCGCGTCCGGTTCGTTGCTGTTCTTCTACTGCGACGACTGGTTCGAGGCGCAGGGCCCGGTCGACCTGACCTCGCTCGGCGCCGTCGTGGTCGTCCCGGCCGGGACGGAGACCGCGGAACGGGCCGCGCCGGAGGGCGTCGAGAGCTATCCGCGGCTGGAGCTGTCCGGGGAAATCGCCGGCACCTTCCCGAACTCCCAGCAGGAGGTGCTGCGCCGCACGCTCGCCCGCGACGGGCTTCCGCTCTCCGACCCGGACAACTGGTCCGAGGAGTTCTACGACCGGCTCCGCGAGTCGTCGGCCGCGCCGTACCACCAGATCGGCGGCTGCTCGTGGCCGGTCCAGGGGCCGCCGGAGGACGAGGTCGCCGCGGCAGTCCTGCCGGAAGAGGCGAGCGAGTCGGATCTCGCGGACGAAGCGGTGCGCTGGGCCCTGCTCGCGCAGATCGACAGCGACGGTGACGCGGGCCTCACGTGGGGCGACGTCGGGGTTCTGTACTGGCTGATCCGCGAGGACGACCTCGCCGGGGGCCGGTTCGACCGGGTCCGGTGCGTCATGCAGAGCGGCTGAGCCCTCGGCCGCGGCGGTTCCGCTGAAGCCATTCCGTCGTGCAGCAGTGTTCGCACGGTGCGAGTTCGCCGGGGATCACCGACGCCCAGGCGATCCGGACGATCTCGTGGGTGTCGCGGCCCATCCGCTCCTGCCGCTGCTGGCCCCTGCGCAGCCAGTAGCAATCGGCGTCGTTGTGGTAGGCGTGGCCGCCCGCCGTGTGGTAGCCGTTCGGCAGCACTCCGGCGTCGATCTGGCGGCAATCGGCGCAGTAGGCCTTCGTCATGCCGTGGCGGCACTCGTCGTCCTCCGGCCGCGCGGGCGGGCGGCCGGAGGGGCGGGCCGCCGTCGCGAGATCGGCCAGTTCGGCGAGCTGGGCGCGGGCGGCCGGGTCCCCGGCCGCCCGCCAGGTGATCTCGTGCCGGTCGGCGCAGGTGCGGAGCCGGGGGAGGAGGTCGTCGGACCCCTGGCCGTCCAGCGCGGTGCGGAGATGCTCGCTGTCGCTGTAGAGGTGCACGCGGACCGGCCTGTTCAGGCTTTCGAGTGCTTCCACCGCGGCCGTCAGCGCCATCCGGCCGGCAGTCGTGTCCGCCGCCCCGCCGGCGAGGGTTTTCCGATGGCCGCCGTAGGCCAGCACCGCGGACCAGCCGCCCGGTCCCGGGTCGCCGCTGCCCTTCCCCGCCGCGTAGATCCGCACGGCTCCGGCTTCTTCGCTCGCCACGCCCCGAACGTAGCGGCGGGGACCGACACTTTTGGCGAAACCGGCCGGAAGGCGCTGCCCCGCGCCGGTTCCCGGGGCGTGCACCCGGGCCGGGCGGCCTTCGCCGACCTGTATCGTGGAACCGGGCCAGCCCGCGCATCCGCTCTGCCGCGCGGGGCCTCCGACAGCGTCCGGCGACCCCGCCGCGGGCCGCTTCCCCCGGCCCCCGGAGAGCGGAAAAGCCCAGGCAGAACACGTGCGGTCCGGTTTTTGTCGGTGGTCGTCCCTACCCTGGGCACGTCCGCCGGCACCGGATCTCCCGGCGGGCCACCGAGCAGAACGATGGAAGGGACGAAGGCGTGGCTGATCGCCTCGTTGTTCGCGGAGCGCGCGAGCACAACCTCCGCGGCGTGGATCTCGATCTGCCCCGCGACAGCATGATCGTGTTCACCGGCCTGTCCGGGTCGGGCAAGTCGAGCCTTGCCTTCGACACGATCTTCGCCGAGGGGCAGCGGCGGTACGTGGAGTCGCTGTCGGCGTACGCGCGGCAGTTCCTCGGGCAGATGGACAAGCCGGACGTCGACTTCATCGAGGGCCTCTCGCCCGCGGTGTCGATCGACCAGAAGTCGACCTCGCGCAACCCGCGGTCGACCGTCGGCACCATCACCGAGGTCTACGACTACCTGCGGCTGCTCTACGCCCGCGCCGGCAAGGCGCACTGCCCGAAGTGCGGCGAGGCGATCAGCAAGCAGACCCCGCAGCAGATCGTCGACCAGGTGCTGGAGATGACCGAGGGCACCCGGTTCCAGGTGCTCGCTCCGGTCGTGCGCGGGCGCAAGGGCGAGTACCTCGACCTGTTCCAGAACCTGCAGCAGCAGGGCTACGCGCGCGTGGTCGTCGACGGCACGGTGCACCCGCTCACCGACCCGCCGAAGCTGAAGAAGCAGGAAAAGCACCAGATCGGCGTGGTGATCGACCGGCTCGCGGTCAAGACCAGCGCGCGGCAGCGGCTCACCGACTCGGTGGAGACGGCGCTGCGGCTGGCCGACGGCCTGGTCGAATTGGAGTTCGTCGACCTCGACGAGAACGACCCGCACCGCGTGCGCGGCTTCTCCGAGAACCTGGCCTGCCCCAACGGCCACCCGCTGGCGATCGAGGACCTCGAGCCCCGGTCGTTCTCGTTCAACTCGCCCTACGGCGCGTGTCCCGAGTGCACCGGCATCGGCATCCGCAAGGAGGTCGACCCCGAACTGGTGGTCCCCGACGACGAGCTGTCGCTCGCCGAAGGCGCCATCGCGCCGTGGGCGGGCGGGCAGAGCGCCGACTACTTCCTGCGGCTGCTGGAATCGCTGTCGGAGGCGGTCGGGTTCCGCATGGACACGCCGTGGCGGCGGCTGCCCGCGCGCGTGCAGAAGGCGGTGCTGCACGGCGTCGACGAGCAGGTGCACGTCCGCTACCGCAACCGGTACGGCAGGCAGCGTTCCTACTACGCGGCCTTCGAGGGCGTCATCCCGTTCCTGGAGCGGCGCCTCGAGCAGACCGACTCGGAGTACATGCGCGAGCGGTACGAGGGCTACATGCGCGAGGTGCCGTGCCCGGCATGCCAGGGCACCCGGCTCAAGCCGGAGATCCTCGCGGTCACGCTGGAGCACGCGACGCAGGGCGACCGGTCGATCGCCGAGGTGTGCGCGCTGTCCATCGCGGAGGCGTCGGAGTTCCTCGACGAACTGGTGCTCGGCCCGCGCGAGGCGATGATCGCGGGCGCGGTGCTCAAGGAAATCCAGGCGCGGCTGCGCTTCCTGCTCGACGTCGGGCTCACCTACCTGTCGCTCGACCGCGCGTCCGGCACGCTGTCCGGCGGCGAGGCGCAGCGCATCCGGCTGGCGACGCAGATCGGCTCGGGTCTGGTCGGCGTGCTGTACGTGCTGGACGAACCGTCGATCGGCCTGCACCAGCGCGACAACCACCGGCTCATCGAGACGCTGACCCGGCTGCGCAACCTCGGCAATACGCTGATCGTGGTCGAGCACGACGAGGACACCATCCGGGCCAGCGACTGGGTGGTCGACATCGGCCCCGGCGCGGGCGAGCACGGCGGGCACATCGTGCACAGCGGCCCGTACAAGAAGATCCTGAAAAACAAGGAATCGATCACCGGCGCGTACCTGTCCGGGCGGCGCCAGATCGAGGTGCCGGCGATCCGGCGGCCGGTCGACAAGAAGCGGCAGCTCACCGTGGTGGGCGCGCGCGAGCACAACCTGCGCGGCATCGACGTGTCGTTCCCGCTCGGCTGCCTCGTGTCGATCACCGGCGTGTCCGGGTCCGGCAAGTCGACGCTGGTCAACGACATCCTCGCGCAGGTGCTGGCCAACAAGCTCAACGGCGCGCGCCAGGTCCCGGGCCGCCACACCCGGGTCAACGGCCTCGGCAACGTCGACAAGCTGGTGCGCGTCGACCAGTCGCCGATCGGCCGCACGCCGCGTTCCAACCCGGCCACCTACACCGGCGTGTGGGACCACGTGCGCAAGCTGTTCGCGGCCACCACCGAGGCGAAGGTCCGCGGGTACCAGCAGGGCCGGTTCTCGTTCAACGTCAAGGGCGGGCGCTGCGAGGCGTGCGCGGGCGACGGCACGATCAAGATCGAGATGAACTTCCTGCCGGACGTCTACGTCCCGTGCGAGGTGTGCAAGGGCGCCCGGTACAACCGGGAAACGCTCGAAGTGCACTACAAGGGCAAGACGGTGTCGGACGTGCTGGACATGCCGATCGAGGAGGCGGCCGAGTTCTTCGAGCCGATCAAGGCGATCCACCGGCACCTGCAGACCCTCGTCGACGTCGGCCTCGGCTACGTCCGCCTGGGCCAGCCCGCGCCGACCCTGTCCGGCGGCGAGGCGCAGCGCGTCAAGCTGGCGAGCGAACTGCAGAAGCGCTCCACCGGCAAGACCGTCTACATCCTCGACGAGCCGACCACCGGCCTGCACTTCGAGGACATCAGCAAGCTGATCGGCGTGATCAACGGGCTGGTGGACAAGGGCAACACGGTGATCGTGATCGAGCACAACCTCGACGTGATCAAGACGTCCGACTGGATCGTCGACATGGGCCCGGAAGGCGGCTCCGGCGGCGGCACCGTCATCGCCGAGGGCACGCCGGAACAGGTCGCAGCCACGGAGGGGAGCTACACCGGCGAGTTCCTCGCGCAGGTGCTGAAGCCGGCCTGATCCGCGGCTGCGCCCTGCCGGTCGTGGCGATAGCCGCGATGCTGTCGCCGGTCGGCCCGATCGCGGCCCCGGGCCGGCAGAGCGGTGCTGGCGCTGACCGTGGGCTGGGTTGTGGCGTTCTGCCCGCGATGAACTCGAAGCAGGAAGAGCCGTCCGGTGCCATGCCGGGCGGCTCTTCGGCTGTGCGGCGGAAGTTTCAGTCCTTTCCGGTCGTGCGCTCGACGACGGGGGAGAGCGGTCCGTAGGACAGGGCCCGGAGGCGGAAGGCCGAGCCTTGTTCGCCGGGCAGGAGCGACAGCGCGCATTGCGTCGCGTTGGGATCGGCTACCTCGACCGGGACGAAGTCCGGCGTGCCCGGACGGCGGATCTCCAGCAGGAAACCGGCCTCGCCGGTCGAGCGGTCGGTCCAGGTGAAGTGCAGGTTCTGGTCCGGGGCCGGGGTCACGGCGAGGTCGGCCGGGGCGGATTGCGCGGCAGCGGCACCGGAGGGAGCAGTGTTGCCCGCCGTGACGGTCGCCGACACCGGACCGGCGAAGGACCGGATCCGGTAGTAGAACGGCGTTTCCGGGATCAGGTCCGGGTGGGTATAAGAAGTCTGGCCGGGCGGGAGGTACTGCAGCGCGGTCCACGGTCCGCCGGCGGCGTTGGCGTATTCGAGCAGGTAGCCAGCCGCGGCCGGGTCGGCAGGCCAGTGCAGGACGACGTTCGTGGGCGAGGTGAGGGTCGCGGTGAAAGCGGGGGCGGCCGGCGGCGGCGGAGCGGTGCCGCAGCCGACTAGCGTCGCGGTCAGCAGCGCGGCCAGGGCGGTTCGGGCGGCTGTCGGCACGGCAGGCCTCCTCGATGGTTCAGGCGGCGGCGTACCCAAGGGATGGCCAGCCTAGGAAACACAGGTCAAGATCGACAAGTACGCGTTCCGCTGATCGGGAGAGAGGGGCGGACTGTGAGCCTCGAGAAGAAGACGGACGCCGAGTACTCGTTCCGGAGCGACTGGTGGCTGCCGACTCTCCCGGACCGGGTGTTCGACGCGATCGTCGACCTCGAGTCGTATCCCCGGTGGTGGCCGGACGTCCAGTCGGTGCGCCAGGTCGACGGCGACACCGCCCAGATCGTCTGCCGCTCCCGGCTGCCGTACCGGATCGTCATCGCGATGCACCGGGAGCAGCAGGACGCGGCGGGCCTGCGGGTGCGCGTCCGGCTGAGCGGGGACCTCGACGGGATGCTCGCCGGGGCGATCCACGCCGACGGCGAGGGCTCCCGGCTGGAGATCACGCAGCACGTTCGGGTGCGGAAACCGTTGCTGCGGAGGCTGGACGTCATCGCCCGGCCGTTCTTTCGCGCCAACCACGCGTGGATGATGCGGCGCGGGCACCACGGACTGGCCGGTTACCTCGTGAGTGGCGGCGCCGGTTAGAACCGGCGCCGCCACTCACGAGGTGTCAGGTCAGGACGCGACTGGTTCGGCGGCGGTGTCGGCGGGAGCCGCGGCGGATCGGCGGCCCAGGAGCACCGCGGCGAGGATCGCGGCGAGAGCGGTCAACCCGGCGCTGAAGCCGTAAGCCACCCGGAATCCCGACGCCAGCGCCTCCTTCTCGGAAGCGCCTCCGCCCAGCATCTCGGCAGTCCGGGTCGCGGCGGCGGTCGCCAGCACGGCGGTTCCCAGCGCGCCGCCGACCTGCTGGGTCGTGGTGATCAACCCCGAAGTCACGCCGGAGTCGTCGGGGGTCGCCGCGGACATCGCCAAGCCCATCAGCGCCGGGATCGCCATTCCCGCCCCGGCGCCCATCAGGATCAGCGACGGCAGCACGTGCGATGCGTAGCCGCCGGCGGTCTGGACTTGGGTCAGGTAAAGGAAAGCCACCGACGTCGTCAGCAGACCGGCGACCAGGACCGCGCGCGGGGAGAAGCGGCTGTTCAGCCAGTCGGCGAGGCCGAGCGAGAACGCGGCGATCATGACCGGCGTCGGGACGAAGGCGAAACCCGTGGTGAGGGCGTCGAAACCGAGGACCTGCTGAAGGTACAGCGCGGTGACGAACTGGAATCCCAAGAACCCGGCGACCATCACGACCATGGTCAGGTTGGCGCCGCTGATCGCGCGCACGCGGAGCAAACGCAGTGGCAGCAACGGGGTTCGCGTCCGGGCTTGGCGCACCAGGAACAGTGCGAGCAGGACGGCCGCCAGCACGAGAGTGCCGATGGTCAGGAACGTCCACCCGGCGTCGCCTGCCTGCACGATGCCCAGCACCAGCAGCATCACCCCGGCGGTGACCAGCAGCGCGCCCAGGACGTCGATGCCGGTGCGCAAGCCGAGGCCGCGGTCGGACGCGACAACCAGCGGAGTCAGGACGAGCGCGGCAATGCCGATGGGCAGGTTGATGTAGAAGGTCCAGTGCCAGTCGAGGCCTTGCGTCAGCGCGCCGCCCGCGACCATGCCGATCGACGCGCCCGCGGCTTGGGTGAAGCTGTAAACGCCGATCGCGCGGACGCGGGCGCGCGGCTCGGGATAGAGCGTCACGATCATGCCCAAGACGACCGCTGACGTCAGGGCCCCGCCGACGCCTTGGACGAACCGAGCGACCACCAGCGCGGTCGCGTTCGGGGAAAGCCCGGCGGCCAGCGAAGCGGCGGTGAAGACGACGATGCCGACGAGGAACACCTTCCGCCTGCCGACCAGGTCGCCGAGGCGGCCGGAAAGCAGGAGCAGGCCGCCGAACGCGACGAGGTAGGCGTTGACCACCCAGGCCAGCCCGGGTGCGCTGAAGCCCAGGTCGGTCTGGATCACCGGCAGGGCGACCGCGACGATCGAGCTGTCGAGCACCACCATCAGCGAGGCGGCGGACAGCACGGCGAGCGCCGCGCCGCGATGCCGAGCGGTTTCGGGCATGACAAGGTCCTCCATAACGAGCACAGGGGAGAGTTTCCGCTGGTCGTAGCCAGGGCATCTCTTGTTACAGTGCCCATCATGTGTGACCATGGGACGGTGCGGAAGGAGGCACTTTCATGTCCCAGGGGAACATCGCTGTGACCGACGAGGCCACGGACTTCGACCCGGCGAAATTCGCGGTGTGCACGGTGATGGAGGTCGTGAACCGGATCAGCGGGAAATGGGTGATCGGCATCCTGCTGGAGGCGACGCGCGGTCCGGTGCGGTTCACCGAACTCGAACGCTCGGTGCAGGGGATCAGCCGCCGCATGCTCACGCTCACCCTGCGGAACCTGGAACGCGACGGCCTGCTGACGCGCACGGTCTACCCGACGGTGCCGCCGCGGGTCGAGTACGAGGCGACCGACATGGCGCGCGAACTGTACGACTCGCTGTCCGGTCTGGTCGACTGGGCGGAACGGCATCGCGAGGCGATCGCGGTTTCGCGGCAGGGCTACGACGGCCGCACTGCTTGCTGACCTGGAAAGGCACCGCGGCCGTGCGCACGGGGGACGTGCACGGCCGCGGCGCCGAACAGTCCGCACCCGGAGGGAAGGGGCCCGGGCGCGGACTGGGTCTCAGGCGTTCGCCGGGGCGGGCTGAGCGGGCTCGGCCGGTTTCTCGTCGACCAGGGTCGCTTCGTCGAACGGGGCCTGGCCGGTGAACACCGCGCGCGAGCGGTCGCGGTCGAATTCCTTCATCCATGATCCGATGAGGACGGTCGCGACCGCGTTGCCCGCGAAGTTCGTCAGTGCGCGGGCCTCGGACATGAACCGGTCGATGCCGAGGATGAAACCGACGCCGTCGACGAGTTCCGGCCGGTGCGACTGCAGGCCGCTGGCCAGCGTCGCGATGCCGGCGCCGCTCACGCCCGCCGCGCCCTTCGACGCGATGATCATGAACAGCAGCAACGTGATCTGCTCGCCGAGCGCGAGCGGCTGGTCCTGCGCGGTGGCGATGAACAGCGTCGCCATCGTCAGGTAGATCGCGGTGCCGTCGAGGTTGAACGAGTACCCGGTGGGCACCGTGATGCCGACGACCGGCTTGCTGACGCCGAGGTGCTCCATCTTCGCGATCAGCCGCGGCAGCGCGGATTCCGAAGAGGACGTCGACAGGATCAGCAGGAATTCGCGGCCGAGATACCGCAGCAGGCTGAAGATGTTGACCCGCGCGCCGAGCCACAGCACCGCGCCGAGCACGCCGAACACGAACACCAGGCACGTGAGGTAGAAGCCGAGCATGATCACCAGCAGGCTGCGCAGCGCGCCCCAGCCGGTCGCGCCGACCACCGCGGCGATCGCGCCGAACGCGCCCACCGGGGCGGCCCACATGATCATCGCGAGGACGCGGAACACGAGCCGCTGGATGTGCTCGATGCCGCGCAGGATCGGCTCGCCGCGCTTGCCGAGCTTCTGCAGCGCGAACCCGGCCAGCAGCGCCACGAGCAGCGTCTGCAGCACTTGGCCCTCGGTGAACGCGGACACGAAGGTCTTCGGGATGATGCCGAGCAGGAAGTCGGTGGTGCCCTCGCCGCCTTCGGCCTGCTGGTGCACCTTCGACACGTCGGCCGGGTTGAGGTGCAGGCCGCTGCCCGGGTGCAGCAGGTTGCCGACGACGAGCCCGATCGCGAGCGCGAACGTCGACATCACGATGAAGTAGACCAGCGCGGTGATGCCGACCTTGCCGACCTTCGCCGCCTTCGCGACCGAGCCGATGCCCAGCACGATGGTGCAGAAGATGATCGGCGAGATCATCATCTTGATCAGGTTGACGAAGCCGGTGCCCAGCGGGGCGAGGCTCTTGCCGACGGACGGCCAGAGCAGCCCGACCGCGACGCCGAGCACGACGGCGGCGATCACGGCCAGGTACAGGTAACGCGTGCGGTCGCGCTTGGGCGCGGCTGCTTCGGGGGTCGGTGTCGGCACCGTTGCCTCCAGCTCGGTGGGGGGAACGCGGGTCACTATGCGGGGCGGATATGACCGGCGTCACCGTTGTGTTCATTGAGTTCGCGGCGGGTCTGTCCGGTGTGGACTTCCCGGCAGCGGCGCCGGAGTGTTGCCGGACCCGTGCGTGTGCTGGTATGAGCGGGTGCCCCCGACACCTCGGATCCGGACGAGCCGCTGGAGCCTGGCCCGCCAGCTGCTGGTGCTGCAGCTGGCGATCCTGCTCGTGCTCGTCTCCGGCGGCATCACTATTGCCTATCTCGACGCCCGGCGCACGACGACCGACCGGGCCGGGGAGCAGTCGCTCGCGGTGGCCCGTTCGATCGCCGACGCCCCGGATGTCGCGCGGGCGGCCGCGACCGCGGATCCGACCGCGACGCTGCAGCCGTATGCGCAGCGGGTGCTCGTGGACACGCGAGTGGACTTCGTGACGATCATGTCGCCGCAAGGAATCCGTTACACGCACCCGAATCCGGCGTTGATCGGGCAGCGGTTCCTCGGGCACATCGAAGCGGCGCAGGAGGGCGGCGTCGTCTCCGAGACCTACACCGGTTCGCTCGGCCCGTCGGTGCGCGTGGTGGTTCCGGTGTTCGACGTGAACCACCGGGTGGTCGCGCTCGTCGCGGTGGGCATCACGATCGCGGCGATCTCGGCCGAGGTGCAGGAGCGCGTCTGGCCGCTGCTCGGCGTCGCGGCGGCAGTATTGCTGGTGGGCGCCTGCGGGGGCTGGCTGGTGAGCGCGCGGCTGAAGCGGCAGACGCGCGGCATCGCTCCGGCCGAGCTGAGCAATCTGTTCGAATACCACGAAGCGGTACTGCATTCGGTCCGTGAAGGTGTGCTGCTGGTTGACCGCGACGGCCGCGTCGGGTTGTGCAACGACGGCGCCCGCACCCTGCTCGGGCTGAGCGGCGACCCGGTCGGGCAGCCGCTCGCTGAGCTGGGGTTGTCGCCGGAGCTGGCGGCGGCGTTCACCGCGCCGGAAAACCGCACCGAGGAACTGCACCTGACCGATTCGCGGGTGCTGGTCGTGAGCACGACGCTCGTCAGCTCTGGCGGACGCGCGCAGGGCACCGTCGTGATCCTGCGCGACCACACCGAACTTCAGACCCTCACCGGCGAGCTGACCACGGCGCGCAGTCTCGCCGAGGCGTTGCGGTCGCAGGCGCACGAAGCCGCGAACCGGCTGCACACGGTCGTGTCGCTGGTGGAACTCGGCCGTCCTGAGGACGCCGTGGAGTTCGCGACCGCCGAACTCGCGCTGGCGCAGGAACTCACCGACCGCGTGATGACCGCGGTCGCCGAACCGGTGCTGGCCGCGTTGCTGCTCGGCAAGGCCGCGGAGGCGAGCGAACGGGGCGTGGAATTCACCATCACGCCGGACACGATGATCGACGACCTCGGCCCCGGCGTCGCCGGACGGGATCTGGTGACGATTCTCGGCAACCTGATCGACAACGGAATCGACGCTGTGGTGCGGGAATCCGGCACCCGGCCGTCGGTCGTGGTCACCGCGCGGTCCGAAGAGGACGGTCTGCTGCTGCGCGTCGCGGACAACGGCCCGGGTGTGCCGGAGGAGGCGGTGGGGGAGATGTTCCGCCGGGGCTGGTCGACCAAGGCCGGGGACGAGCACGGCCTCGGCCTGGCGCTGGTGGTGCAGGCGGTCCGGCGTTACGGCGGCACCATCGACGTCGGACGCGACGGCGGCGCGGTCTTCACCGTACGGTTGCCGAGGCAGGAGGTGTCGGCGTGATCCGCGTGCTGGTGGTGGAGGACGAGCCGGTGGCGGCCGAGGCGCACCGGCTGTACGTCGAGCGGCTGCCGGGATTCGTCGTCGCCGGCGTGGTGCATTCCGGCGGCGAGGCGCTGCGGTTCTGCGAACGCGAACCCGTCGATCTGGTCCTGCTGGACTTCTACCTGCCGGACACGCACGGTCTCGCTGTCTGCCGTTCGCTGCGCGCGGCCGGGCTGCCGATCGACGTCATCGCGGTGACCTCCGCGCGCGACCTCGCGCTGGTCAAGGCGGCGGTCTCGGTCGGGGTCGTGCAGTACCTGCTGAAGCCGTTCACCTTCGCGTCGTTGCGGGACAAGCTGGAGCGCTACGCGTCGTTCCGCGAGGCGTCCGGCGAGGTCACCGGGCAGGCGGAGATCGACCGCGCGCTCGGCACGCTGCGCACCACCGAGTCCGCGCCGCTGCCCAAGGGCATGAGCGCGGAAACGCTGGACGCGATCACCGACGCGCTCGCCGGGGCGGGCGAAGGGCTGTCCGCTGGCGGTGCGGCGAGCGCGATCGGGGCGTCCCGGGTCACCGCGCGGCGGTACCTGGAGTACTTGGCGGACAACGGATTGGCGCAGCGCGAACCGCGATACGGGCAGGTCGGACGGCCGGAGGTCTGGTACCGGCTGAAGCCTGGCTGAGCGCTGACCGGGCCCGTCAGCGCTTCGTGCGCGGCCGGTAAGCGGCCTCCCCGAAAGTGTGGACATCGAAGTTCACCACTCAAGGGGAGCAAGAAATGACGCAGAAGACCGCACTGGTCACCGGCGGCGGCAAGGGCATCGGCCGGGCCATCGCGACGCGGCTGGCGCACGACGGCGCGCTGGTCGCCGTGCACTACGGCAGCGACGAAGCGGCGGCCAAGGAGACTGTCGCGACGATTGAGGCGAACGGCGGCAAGGCGTTCTCAGTGCAGGCGACGCTGGGTGTCGACGGGGACGCGGAGACGCTGTTCGACCGTCTCGCGGCGGAGCTGCGCGAACGCACCGGCGAGGTCGCGCTCGACATCCTGGTCAACAACGCAGCGACCGGCGCGGGCTCGATCACCACTGCGACGTCGGAGGAGTTCGACAAGGTGTTCGCGGTGAACGTGAAGGCGCCGTTCTTCTTGGTGCAGCGCCTGCTGCCGGTGCTGCGGGACGGCGGCCGGATCGTCAACATCTCGTCCGCGGACACGCGCATCGCGCTGCCGTTCGAGCTGGCGTACAGCATGACGAAGGGCGCGCTCGACGTGTTCACCCGCAGCCTGGCGCAGGAACTCGGCCAGCGGGGGATCACGGTGAACGGGGTCGCCCCAGGTCCGACGCCGACCGACCGGACCGCGCACATGTTCGCCGACGAGCGGATGCGGGCGGGGACGGCGGGGGCGTCCGCGATGCGGCGGGTCGCCGAACCGGCCGACATCGCCGACATCGTGGCGTTCCTGGCCTCGGCGGACGCGCGGTGGGTCACCGGGCAGGTCGTGGACGCGACCGGCGGGACGTTCCTCGGGCCGACAGGCGTATAACGGCATATATCAGAGCTTGGCGTGCTGGTCTAGATGTTTAGGCCAGCACGCCAAGCTCCTCAGGTCGTTGCCCGATGTCAAGCCGTTGCCGCGTATCGCACCGAGTTGTGACTAGTCGGACTTCCGGCCTATCACCCACCGTCGGGCAAGCCTCACCAGTTCGCCTATATAGCGCCGTGGGCGGACACCGCCGTGCCGGAGCACTCAGCCGTCCATCCTGGGTTCTGCCACCCGTGCGTTAGTTCAGGGAAGGAGCAGGCTGTCGTCGCTGCGCCGCCACTCGGTCCGGTCTTGACTAGCGAGTAGACAAAGGAAGGCGAGGGCGGCCAGGGGAGATCACCCCTGCATTCCGGGCTATGTACGTATCACGGCTCCAGCAATCTGTTCCGTGGCTTGGCGATGCCTCAGGTGCAGTGCGGGAGCGGCCAGACCCTGGTGAGTCTGGCCGTTCGGTCGCTGACCGCGCGCGCAAGTGTCGAGCAAATCGTTCTCGACTCCACGGCAAGCCAATCGGGAGCATCAACTCTCCACGATTGGTAGGATGCACACTCTGTGAACCCGTGCTTAGGGGAGGGCGACGTGGGTTTCCAGTGGACAGACACCATCCCGTGGGTGATCTCATCGGCGAGTGCTGCGCTGGCTGGTCTTGCTCTTCGGCGGTCGATCCGGACGGAACGCCGCGAGACTGCGCGACGTACCCGTGATATGGCGACCAGATTCGATCTGTGGCTCGAATGGACGGGAGAGCCTGCCCCAGGCAAGCCGAGGATGATGTACATCAACCGCAACCCGGGCTCGATTCGCAACGTCGTGGCCACCGTCCAGTTCCACGTCAGAGGCGACGAACTGCCGGTCGAGCCATCGCCGGTCGTCCTGCCGCGGCTAAGACCTGCCGAGGACCCACAGCAGGTCGCCAGCGAGGCGATCGACCTTTTTGAAGACCTCGTGCGCTCGGGCAAAGTCATTGATCCCGGGCGTACCTTGAGAACAGCGTATATCTCCGAGGTGGCATTCACCGATCCGGCAGGCGAGCACTGGTGCCGCGACTTGGACGGCAATCTGGAGCGCATCCAGCGGCCGTCTTCATCCGAGCTAGAAGCAAATCGGGCTGCCATTCTCGAAGCGGCACCTGTGCTGGAACAAATCTTGAAGAATGTGCCTGAAATAATGGGAGACGGCCCAATTTCCCTCATGATGTGCAGCAGGAGCGGCCCTCGGAAAGGATGCAGTCGCGCTGTCATCAGATGACATCATGTCCTGAATCACGCAGCAGCGATTCGACGACTGCGGTGGCAAGCAGCAGAACCCATCGCGGTGATCCTGAAACGGTCGGCCGTCTGATCCGCGTTCAGCGAGGCCGTCCCGGCGCGTCCGGCCGGGTCTGCCACGGACGCGGCCCGTCGAGCGGCCGGTACTCCACGCCGAGCGCGTCCAGCCGCGGCAGGTGGTGGTCCCGCAGCCGGGGCAGGAACTCCGCGTAGTCGCGCGGTCCGCTGCTCCACGCGACCTCGGCGAACGCCGACAAGCGAGGGAACGCCGCGTAATCCGTCCGCCGCACGGTGTCCAGGTGTTCGGACCACAGCTGCGCCTGGACGCCGCGCACGTGCGGTCCGGACTCGGGTTCGAAACCGTAGAAATGCTCGAGATCCTGGAGGTACCCGACCGGGACCGGCTCGTCCGGGTGGTCGCTTTGCCGGTGGTCGAGGTACACGCCGTCCTCGGGGCAGAGCACCACCTCGTGCCCGGCCTTCACCGCCAGCGAGGCGCGTTCGCGGTCCTGCCACACGCCGATCACCATCGCCGGCAGGTCGCCGCCGTCGAGGACCTCGTCCCAGCCCATCGGCGTGCGGCCGCGCGCGACGAGATGGTCGGCGATCGCCCGGACGAACCGGTGGTGCGCCTCGGTGACGCCGGGCACCTCGTCCCCGCCGAGCGCGATCACCTGCGACGGGAAGATGTCCAGCACGTGGTCGAAAACCGTGCGGAAGAAGTCCAGAGCGGACTCCGACGGGTCGAGCAGCGAAGTGCTGATGCCCCAGGAAGTCCATACCTCCCAAGGGGTGTCGCTGGCCGGGCCGAGTTCCGGGTATGCGGTGATGGCGGCTCGGGCGTGTCCGGGAATGTCCACTTCGGGCACCACGGTGACCGCCCGCGACGCGGCGTACGCGACGATCTCGCGCAGATCGTCCACAGTGTAGTAACCGCCGTGCGGGCGGCCGTCGCGCTCCGGGCCGTCGTGCCTGCCGACCATCGACGATTTCCGCCAGCCGCCGACGGACGTGAGCCGGGGGAACTCCGGCGTCTCGATCCGCCAGCCCTGGTCGTCGGTGAGGTGCAGGTTCAGCACGTTCAGCTTGTGCGCGGCCAGCAGATCGATGAACCGCAGCACCTCGGCCTTCGTCCGGAAATGCCGGGAAACGTCGTAAAGGCAGCCGCGCCAGGCGAAACGCGGATGGTCGGTGATCGTCCCGCACGGCAGCTCGGCCGGTCCATTGTGGATCGAAGCGGCACGGAACGCGTCCGGGCCGGCCAGTTGGCGAAGTGTTTGGCGGCCGTAGAACTCGCCCGCGGCGTCGGCTGCTTCGAGCGTGACGCCGTCGGGAGCGATCGTGAGCCGGTAGCCCTCGGCGGGGAGGTTCGCGCCCGGGCGGACCTCGACCGGAGCGGGCCACGGGCAGGTGCCGGGCACCGCTTCCGCGGACACGGGACGGGGGAGGAGGGCGGCGAAACCGGACATGGTCATCCCTTCACGGCCCCGGCCGTCCCGCCGATGAGTTTCCGTTGCACCAGCACGAAGAACACCAGCACGGGAATCGTCATCAGGGTGGACGAGGCCATCACGGCACCCCAGTCGGTGTCCTCCGGTTTGAAGAACACCAGGATCGCCTGCGGCAGAGTCTGGTTTTCGGTCTTGGAGATGATGAACGTCTTGGCGAACAGGAAGTCGTTCCACGCATGGATGAACGCGAGCACGCTCACCGCCACGAGCCCGGGGGCGACGAGCGGGAACAGGATCTGCCAGGTGAACCGCATCCGCGACGCACCGTCCAAAGTGGCCGCTTCCTCCAGTTCGGCGGGCACCGCGGCGACGAACCCGCGCAGCATCCAGATCGCGAACGGCAGGCTGAACGCCAGGTGCACCAGCACGAGCGAGCCCAGTTCGTTGAGCCCGAAGGCGGGCACCGTGCCGCCGACCGAGCGCATCAGGAAGAACAGCGGGATGGTCAGCGCTTCCACCGGCACCATTTGCGCCACCAGCAGCATCACCAGCAGCACTCCGCGGCCGCGGAAGCGGAACCGGGTGAGCGCTACCGCGGACAGGAACGAGAACACCAGGGACAGCAGCACCACGACGACCGCGACCACGAGGCTGTTGAGGAAGTACCGGCCGAATCCGGACACCGTGAGCACGCGCTGGAAACTGTCCAGCGAGGGCGCGAACGTCCACGGTTTCGGATGCGCGGACTGGATTTCGCCGGCCGGCTTGAACGCCGAGAGCACCATCCAGTACAGCGGGAACGCGACGATCCCGGCGATCACCACGGTCACGATTTCGGCGACGAGCCGCGCGGGGCGGCGCACTTTCAGAGCCATGCGGCACTCCGGCGCTGGGACCGGACGTAGAGCCCGGTGATCGACAGCAGCAGCAAGGTCATCACGACCCCGATCGCCGAGCCGAGCCCGTACTCCTGCCCGGCGAACGCCTGCTGGTAGGCGTAGACGTTCAGGATCAGGTTCCGGCCTGCGATGCCGCCTCCGTTGGTCATCACGTAGATCTGGGTGAACACCTTGAAGTCCCAGATGATCGACTGCACGGTCGCGATGGTGAGCAGCGGCCGCACCGCGGGCAGGATCACCGACCACGAGGTGCGCCACACCGACGCGCCGTCGAGCGCGGCGGCCTCCAGCGTCTCCTTCGGCACCGCGCTGATCCCGGCGTACATCGTCACCATCACGAACGGGAACGAGCACCAGATCACCTCGGCGGCGACCAGCCCGAACGTGCCGAAGGTGCCGAACGTCCAGGAATGGTGCTCCATCCCGGTGAACCCGATGCCCGAGAGCACCTCGTTGACCAGGCCGAAATCGGTGTCGAAGAGGAACAGCCAGACGTAGGAGCCCGCGATCGCCGGGGTCGCCCACGCGCCGAGCGCAGCCAGGAACAGCAGCATGCGCGGCAGCGCGCGGACCCGGCTCGCCAGCACGGCCAGCGCCGTGCCGACGACCAGGCTGCCGAGCACGCAGGCCGCGGCGAACCCGACCGTTTTGCCGAGCACCGTCCAGAACTGGACGTCGGCCAGCAGGCTGACGTAGTTGTCGAGGCCGAGGAACACCAGCGGGGCTGCGCCCGCCGCCTGCGGTTGGCCGTAGTCGTAGAGCGAGATCACGACCAGCTGGTAAATCGGGTACACCAGCAGCGCGGCGAGCAAGACGCCCGCCGGCAGCAGGTACAGAAGGGCCGCGCGGCCGTCGCGGCGGACGGTCGCGGAACGGACTGCGGCCACGGGTCAGCCGAAGTTCTTGTTCATCGCCGCGGCGGCGTCGGCCAGCGCGGCGTTCGCGTCCTTGCCGCCGGTCGCGATCTGCTGCACGGCGGTGGGCAGGACGTTCTGGCTGTCGATCTTGGACCACGCCGGGGTGCTCGGCACGAACTTCGTGCCCGCGCTGAGGGTGTCCACGAACGCCTTCAGCGTCGGGTCGCTGGCGGCGAGCTTCTTCTGCACCGACGAGAGGGTGGGCAGGTTGCCCATCGCCGCGTACATCTTCTCCTGGTACTTGATGCCGGCCAGGAGCTCGGCGAACTGCACCGCGAGACCGTGGCGCTGGCTCGCGCCGAACACGCCGAGCAGGTTGCCGCCGGCGAACGCGGGCGCGACCGAACCCGGGGTGGTGCCGGGCAGCGGCATGATCGCGTACTTGCCCTTGACCGCGCCCTTTTCGACGGCCTTGCGGTTGAAGTCGCCGCCGATCACCATGCCCGCCTTGCCGCCGGCGAACGCGGTGACGCTCTGCGTGCCGGTGAGGTTGGCGCAGGCCGCGGGCGGGCAGATGTCGTCCTTGATCAGGTTCGCGTACGCGGTGACGCCTGCCTTGGCCTGCGGAGAGTCCACAGTGGACGTCCAGTTGCCATTGTCCTGTTTGGCCAGGTCGCCGCCGTTGGCCCAGATGAACGGCAGCATCGCGTAGGTGTACTTGCCTCCGGTGGCGATGCCGTACAGATCCGGCTTCTTCTCGCGGATCTTGCGCGCGTCTTCGGTCAGCTCGGCCAGCGTCGCGGGCGGCTTGAGACCGAGTTCGGCGAAGACATCGGTGCGGTAGTACAACGCGCGGATGCCGGTGTACCAGGGAATGCCGTAGATCTTGCCGTTCGCCTTGGCGGTGTCCACTACGGACGGAAGCAGGTCCTTGCCGTCCGACCAGTTCGAGATGTCCTTGGTGAGGTCGGACAACGCGCCGGTCTGCGCGTAGCTGGAGACGTCGGTGTTGCCGAATTCGGCGACGTCGGGGGCGTTGGACGGGTCGTTGAACGCACCGGAGAACTTGTCCGCGCGGCCTTCGACCGGAACCCACTGCACGTCGACCTTCACGCCGGCGTGGTTGGCCTCGAATTCGGTGATCGCTTCCTTGACCGCGGCCTCCTTCGGCGCGCGGTTCGCCTCGTCGAACAGCCAGACTCTCAGCGTGCCGTCGGTTTGATTTCCGCCCGAGGCGGCCGGACCGGATTGGGTGGGCGCGCACGCGGCGAGCAACGCCAGCGCGGCGACAGCGGGCAGGACAGAACGCAGCTTCATCGGTGACTCCTGTCGCGGGGACCGGTCAGAGACCGGGAAAGACGGGGCTGTGCGGCGTGCCAGCCCCGGTTTTTCTCAGACGAAGAAGACGGAGTTGACGTTCGGCACGGCGAGCGAGCCCGCGGACTTGCCGGGCAGGCCGGTGGCCGGGTCGCGCGGCAGCCAGGTGACCGTGC
The DNA here is from genome assembly GCF_021903635.1 of Amycolatopsis sp. FU40. Classification (NCBI taxonomy): domain Bacteria; kingdom Bacillati; phylum Actinomycetota; class Actinomycetes; order Pseudonocardiales; family Pseudonocardiaceae; genus Amycolatopsis; species Amycolatopsis sp. FU40. The sequence goes on along the minus strand of NZ_CP091381.1, from coordinate 3,654,279 downwards.
CGGAGCGCTGGTTCGAGACGTAGAACCACTTCTCGTCCGGATCCAGCGCGAGATGCCGCGGCCAGTTGCCGCCGGACGCCGCCGAGGAGACCAAGCTGAGCCCGGCTCCGCCGTCGGCGACGGTGAAGGCGGCGATGGTGTTGGGGCCGCGCACAGTGGCGTAGACGAACTTCCCGTCCCGCGACACTGTGATTTCGCCGGGGAACAGTTCGCCGGTGCTGCCCGGCGGAACCGCGGGGACCACGGCGATCGGCTTGAACGTGCCGGTGGCGGCGTCCCAGCTGGCGACGGTGATCTCCGGGCGCAGTTCCTGGGCGACGTAAGCGAATGTGCCGTTCGGGTGGAACGCGAGGTGCCGCGGGCCAGCGCCGGCGGGGAGGGTGATCTGCTTGTGCAGCTTCAGCTTTCCTTTGCCGGTGTCGAACGAGTAGACGTACACCGAGTCGGTGCCGAGGTCGACCGCGAGCACCCACTTGCCGGACGGATCGGTGACGACCTGGTGCGCGTGCGGCTCTTTGCCCTGGTGTTGCTGCAGATCGGTGGCCGCGCCGAGCTTGCCGCCGGACTTGATCGGCAGCACTACGACGCTGCCGGAGTCGTAATTCGCGGCCAGCACGTACTTCTGGCTCGGGTGCACCGAAAGGTGCGTGGGCGAGCCGCCCTTGGAGGAGGTCGACCCGAGCAGCTTCGGCCGGGCCGGGTCGGAGATGTCCAATGCGGACACCGTCCCGGTCTCCGCGCCCTCGTTTTCGTTGGTGACGTACAGGATCCGGCCGTCGCGAGTGCGGTCGAACCAGGAGACGTCGGTCAGCTTCGGGACCGTGCGCACCGGCGTGAGCGCGGGGCTGCCCGCCGCACGCTGGGTGACGTCGAGCCCGTGCCCGGCCGGCGAGGAGTTGGTGTAGCTGCCGACGTACACCGTCGTGGCCGCACGCGGCCGGGGCGCCGCCGTGGCGAGCTGTGCGCCCACCACGGCGGCGGCCCCGGCCGCGCCGACTGCTCCGACGAACGTGCGGCGGGAAATCTCGGTCATCGAATACCCCCGGAACGTGTGCCGATGTGGTTCAGACCAATGCCATCACCAATGCTGCCACACCGAAACCGCTCAAGGAAAGGACTGTTTCCAAAGCCGTCCAGGTTTTCAGGGTTTGCGTCACGGTCAGCCCGAAGTACCGGGACACGATCCAGAATCCGCCGTCGTTCACGTGCGAGGCGATGATCGACCCGGCCGAGATCGCGACCACCAGAAGCGCCAATTGTGCTTGCGAGTAATGCAGTTCCATCACCGTCGGCGCGACAATGCCGCTCGTTGTCACGATCGCGACCGTCGCGGAACCCTGGGCGATGCGCATGCCGCAGCTGATGATGTATGCCGCCAGCAGCACCGGAAGCCCGGCGTCGCCAAGGGAACCGGCCACCGCCTTGCCGATCCCGGTGGCGGACAGCACCGCGCCGAAGAACGAACCCGCGCCGACCACGAGGAGAATCATCGCGACCGGACGCAGCGCGTTGGCCGAAAGCTGGGCCAGATCCGCGCCGCTCATCCCGCGACGGCGGCCGAGAAGCCACGAAGCGAGCAGCGTCGCGATGGTCAGCGCGATGGCCGGGGTGCCGAGGAACGCCGCGATGCCCGCTCCGGTGGAACCCTTGGGCAGCAGGATGCTGCCGAACGTGCCCACGAGGATCAGCACCAGCGGCACCGCGATGATCCCGGCGACCAGCTTGAGCGAGGGCGCGGGGCCCTCCTGCTCGCCTTCTTCCCCGGCGAGCTTCGCGAAGTCCTCGGCCAGCGGCACGTTCACCCGCTTGCCGATCCACGTCGAGTACAGGATGCCGCCGATGAACCAGGCCGGGATGCCGCAGACCGCGCCCATCAGGATCAGCCAGCCGAGATCGACGTGCAGCAGGCCGGCCGCGGCGACCGGCCCCGGGTGCGGCGGGATGAAGGCGTGCGTGATGGAAAGCCCGGCCAGCAACGGCATCGCGTACAGCACGATCGACCGGCCGCCCTGCTTCGCCGCCGCGTAGACCAGCGGCGCGAGCACGAAAATGCCGATGTCGAAGAACACCGGGATGCCGAAGATGAGCCCGGAAAGACCCATGGCGAGCGGGGCGCGTTTCTCGCCGAACGTCCGCAGCAGCGCCGCGGTGAGCACGCGCGCACCGCCGGATTTCTCCAGGATCGAGCCGAGCAGCGTGCCCAGCCCGATGATCGCCGCGATGTGCCCGAGAATGCTGCCGAAGCCCTTCTCCAGCAGCGAATCCGAGGTTTTCTGGGCGGTGCCGACGAGGGTGCCGACCGGCACGCCCGCGGCCAGTGCGGTGAGCAGGCCCACCACGATCAAGGCGATGAACGGTTCGACCTTGACCTTGATGATGAGGAAAAGCAGCACCGCGATGGACACCGCGGCCAGGGTGAGCAGACCGGCTGTGCTGGTCTGCAGCCAGTGGATCATCGTCGACTCCGGGGATGGCGAAGGGAATGCCCGGCGAGCGCGCCGGTGGGGGTTCCGTCTTCGAGGGCGGCGACGCCGTTGACGAAGACGTGGGAGAGGCCCGCGGCTGGTTGCCGCGGATTGTCGAACGTCGCGGTGTCGGCGACCGTGTCCGGGTCGAAGAGCACCAGATCGGCTGCGTAGCCGGGACGCACGAGGCCCCGGTCGGTCAGCCCCAGCCGCCGTGCCGCGCGCCCGGTGAGGTGCGCGACGCAGTCGGCCAGTTCGAGAACGCCCAGTTCGCGGACGTAGCGCGCGAGGTACCGCGGGAAGGTGCCCCACGCGCGGGGATGCGGGCGCGCGCCGACCAGCAGTCCGTCCGAGCCGCCGGTGTGCGTGCGGTGCCGCATGATGGCCTGCACGTTTTCCTCGTGGCCCACGTGCATGAGGCAGGACGTGCCGAGCTTTTCGTCGATGAGCGTGTCGAAATACAGCTCTGCGGGGGATTTCCCGGCGGCACGGGCGGACGCGAGAACGCTGTGCCCCACCAGCGCGGCGTTTTCCTCGCGGCGGACACCGTTGATTTCGATGGCGTCCCAGTCGATCGGCACACCGTGCGCACCGTCCGAACCGGACTCTTCGATCTCGGCGCGGATGCGTTCGCGAGTGTCCGAGTCGGACAGCCGAGCGAGTGTCGGTTCCAGACCGCCTTCGGTAGACCAGCTCGGCAGCAGCGCCGACAGGTAGGTCGCGCCGGGCAGGTACGGGTACGTGTCGAGGGTGATGTCGCAGCCGTCGTCGAGCGCGTTGTCCAGCAGCCGCAACAGATCCGGGGCTTTGCCCTTGTTGACCGAGAAGTTCATCGTCGCGTGCGCGAGGTGCAGCGGACAGCCGGAGCGGCGGGAGACGTCGACCATTTCCGCGAACGCCTCCAGCGCGCCCGCGCCGTAACTGCGGTGGTGCGGGCTGTAGTAGCCGCCGCGTTCGCCGACCACGCGGCACAGCTCGACCAGTTCCTCGGTGGTCGCGTACATCCCGGGCGTGTAGGTCAGCCCGGACGACAGCCCGAACGCGCCTTCTTCCAGCCCGGTCGCGATGAGGTCCCGCATCCGCGCCAGCTCGGCGTCCGTGGCGGGCCGGTCTTCCCAGCCCATCACCAGCATCCGCACCGTGCCCTGCGGCACGAGATACGCGGCGTTCGTCGCGATGCCCTGGTCGAGCCGGTCGAGGTATTCGCCGACCGAGCGCCAGCTCCAGTCGAAGCCCGCCGGGTCGTCGTTCCATCCGGCCAGCTGCTGGCGCAGGCTCGCGAGCACTTCGTCGTTGACCGGCGCGTAGGAGAGGCCGTCCTGCCCCAGCACCTCGGTGGTCACGCCCTGGCTGATCTTCGCCAGATGGTCCGGGTTGGCGAGCACTTGCAGGTCGGAATGCGAGTGCATGTCGATGAAACCGGGGGAGAGGACCTGCCCGGTCGCGTCGAGCACGCGCGGTGCGGTCAGTTCGCCCGGCGCGGCGATGTCGGCGATGCGGTCGCCGGTGATCCCGACGTCGCGGATTTCCAGCGGGGCCCCGGTTCCGTCGGCGACTCGGGCACCGCGGATCACGAGGTCCATCAGAACCACGTCCGCACGAAGTCGACCACCGTCTCGCCGTCGCTGTCCACGACCGGCAGCAGCGACCACTTGTCGAACGTCGTGCACGGATGCGACAGACCGAGCCGCACCCAGTCGCCGACCTCGACTGGCGACCCTTCCGGCAGTTCGAGGAACGCGTGCTGGTCGTTGAGCTTCGGGACGGTGTGCCCGGTCAATTCGGCGACGACGCCGTCCTTGCGCAGCAGCTGCGGCTCAGGCATGCCTTCGTCGTACGGCAGGTCGCGCTTGCCCGCGGTGAGCAGCGCCAGCTCCGGCGTCGGCTTCGACGTGACCTGCGCCCATGCGTGCAATGCCGGACGGAAGCTGTCGACGCCAGCGATGCGCGGGTGCTCGCCGAGCGGCGAGATCTCGCGGTAGAAGCCGTCGTCGTGGGTCAGGTACGCGCCGCTGCGCAGGATCGGGACCACGTCGAGACCGTCCGGCCAGGGCTTGGTCAGCTCGTCCACGACGCGGTCGAAGTACGCGCTGCCGCCCGCGGTGACGTACACCGGGCCGTCGGCGAGCAAACCCTTGTCCGCGAAGGTGATCGTCGCGTCGCGAAGACTGTCCACATAGGAACTGATTTTCGCCAGCGCCGCTTCGCCGGTGTGGTGCGAAAGCGCGCCTTCGTATCCGCCCGTGCCGCGCAGTCGCAGCACCGGGCTCTGCGCCGCCGCTTCGGCAACGGCAAGCGCGGTCGCGGCGTCGCGGACACCGGTGCGACCGCCTTCGCCGCCCAGCTCCACCAGCACATCGACGGGCCGCTTGGCGCCGGCGAGCGCTTCGGTCATCAGCTCGACGCTGCGCACCGAATCGACCCAGCAGACGAATTCGAAGTCCGTATCCGCCGCCAGTTCGCCGGCCAGCCAGCGCAACGCGGACGGGTCGACGAGCTGGTTCGCCAGCAGGATCCGCGGCACGCCGAACGCGCGGTAGATCCGCACATGCCCGGCGTTCGCCGCGGTGATGCCCCACGAGCCGTGCTCCAGCTGCCGGGCGAACAGCTCCGGGGCCATCGTGGTCTTGCCGTGCGGCGCGAGCGCGATGCCGCGTTCGGCGCACCAGCGGGCCATGGTGGCGAGGTTGTGCTCCATCGCGGCCGCGTCGATGACCACGAACGGACCGAAGAAGCCGTCGTCGAAGAGCTTGGCACGGCGGGCGGCGGCTTCGTCGAGAGTGAGCCCGGACAGTGCCGGAGGGAGAGCGCGGAAGCGCCAGTCGATCCGTTCGCCGCGCCCGGCTCGGACGGCGGCGGTGAGAGCGGCGTTGCTGTTCATCTGGGACCTCGGTTGCGTATCTTGCAACGGACGTTGCGCAAAATGCGTTGCATAGGTGTAGCATCCGGGTGGCCACAGGTCAACGGGGAAGGAACGTCAGTGACCAGCAGTCCGACAGCGTCGCCTGAAGTGCTCTGCATCGGCGAGTCGATGGCGTTGTTCGTGCCCGCCGAACCCGGCCCCCCGGACGAGGTGCGCACCTGGCTGCGCACCATCGGCGGCGCGGAGTCGAACGTCGCGTGCCACCTGCCCGCGCTCGGCGTGCGCAGCGGTTGGGTCAGCGCGGTCGGCGACGATCCGTTCGGCCGCGCGCTCGTCCGCGAGATCGCGTCGGCGGGCGTGGACGTGCGCGGCGTCGTCTTCGACCCGACGCGCCCGACCGGGCTGTACGTGAAGGAAAGCGGCGCGGGCGGCAGTCCGGTCCGCTACTACCGCTCGGGTTCCGCCGCCTCCGGCATGGGCCCGGAACTGATGTCCCGGCTGGACTTCTCCGGCGTTCGCGTGCTGCACCTCTCCGGGATCACGCCCGCGCTTTCCGGCAGCTGCCTCGCGCTCGTGCGCGCGCTGCTCGACCGTCCGCGCGGCGACCTGCTCGTGTCGTTCGACGTCAACCACCGCCCCGCGCTGTGGACCGGACGCGACCAGTCCGTTCTCGCCGAACTGGCCGGCAAGGCCGACCTGGTGCTGACCGGCGACGACGAAGCGGAGCGGGTGTGGGGCACCGGCGATCCGGTGCGGCTGCGCGAGCTTCTGCCTGGTCCGCGCACGCTGGTGGTCAAGCACGGGGAACGCGGCGCGACGCTCGTCGAGGGCTCGGCCGAACCGCTGTTCTCGCCCGCGCTCAGTGTCGACGTCGTCGAGCCGGTCGGCGCGGGCGACGCCTTCGCCGCCGGATTCCTGGCCGCGACTCTGCACGGCGCCGACCCGCTGACAAGGCTCCGGCGCGGTCACCTGCAAGCAGCCGCGACACTGTTGACTCAGGACGACGTCGGCGTGCCGCTCGCCGAGGCCGTCGTGACGAAACTGGTGCAGGCGGACGCCGACGGCTGGGGTTCGGTCCGGCTCACCGGAGAGGGAGTGGTGGCGACGTGAGCCAAAGTCTCGACCGCGCGCTGACGCTGCTGGGCGGTCTCGCCCGCGGCGGCAAGACGCTCGACGAGCTGGCCGAAGAGATCGGCGTGCACAAGACGACCGTGCTGCGGCTGCTGCGCACGCTCGAATCGCACCATTTCGTGCGGCGCGAAGGGGCCCGGCACTACCGGCTCGGCAGCGCGCTTTTCGACCTCGCCAACCAGGCGCTGGAAGACCGCGATGTCCGGCGCAGTTCGCACGAAGCGCTCGCCGGGCTGAACTCGCGCACCGGGCACACTGTGCACCTGGCGTCCTATGAGGACGGCGAGGTGGTGTACATCGACAAGTTCGAGGGACACCACGCGGTCCGGATGTACTCGCGGGTCGGCAAACGCGCGCCCCTGCACTGCACCGCGGTCGGCAAGGTGCTCGTGGCGGCGATGCCGCGGGCGAAACGCGAAGAGATCGCCCGTGCGATCGACTACGTCGTGCTCACCGCCAACACCATCACCACGCCCGAGGCGTACCTGGCCGAATTGGACCAGGTCGCTGAGCGCGGGTACGCGGTGGACAATGCCGAACACGAGGACTTCATCCACTGTATCTCCGCCCCGGTGCGCGGCGCGGGCGGCGAAGTGCTCGCCGCGGCGTCGATGTCGGTGCCGAAGGTGCTGCTGGACTACGACGGGCTGCTGGCGCTCGTGCCCGAGCTGCTGGCCGCCGCCGAAGAAGCTTCCGTCCACAGTGGATGGACGGGGAACGGAAAGGGGCAATGATGGGCAAGACGGCGATCACCAGCGAGAACGCGCCGAAGCCGCCGGCGAACTTCTCGCAGGCCGTCCGCAAGGGGAACATCCTCCAGGTCGCCGGCGCGGTCGCGTTCGACCCGGCCACGAACGAGATCGTCGGCGACGACGTCGTGAGCCAGACCCGGCAGGTGTTCAAGAACCTGACCGCGCTGCTCGAAGAAGCGGGCTCGAGCTTCGCGGACGCGGTGATGGTGCGCGTGTACCTCACCGACACCAGCCACTTCGCCGCGTTCAACGAGGTCTACAACGAACTGATCGGCGAAGCCCCGCACGCGGCCCGCACCACGGTGTACGTCGGGCTGCCCGCCGGGCTCCTGGTCGAGATCGACGTGCTCGCCGTGCTGGACTGAGCCGCACGGGTGCCCGGCCGCGGCCGGGCACCCGGTTCAGCCGAGCACGCTCGTGTACGCGTTGATCGCGGGCTGCCCGCCGAGGTGTGCGTACAGCACGTTCGAATCCTTCGCGATTTCGCCGGTGCGCACGAGATCGATCAGCCCGGCCATCGATTTCCCCTCGTACACCGGGTCGGTGATCATCCCCTCGAACCGCGCCGCGGTCCGGATCGCCTCCAGCGTCCGCTCATCCGGAATCCCGTACACCCCGGCGTGATACCGCTCGTCGAGTTCGGTTTCTGCAACCGGCCCGGCTCCGATCAGCGCCGCCGTGCTCTTCGCGATCCGGCCGATCTGCTCGCGCGTCTCCTCGGGCTTCGCCGACGCGTCGATCCCCAGGATCCGCCGCGGCTTCCCGCTCGCCGCCGCTCCGGCCAGCATCCCCGCCTGCGTGCTGCCGGTGACCGAGCAAACCACGACGGTGTCGAAGAAAACGCCGAGTTCGCGTTCCTGTTCTTCCAGTTCCAGCACCCAGTTCGCGAACCCGAGCCCGCCGAGCCGGTGGTCCGACGCCCCGGCCGGGATCGCGTACGGCGTGCCGCCGTTCGCCTCGACCTCCGCCAGCGCCTGTTCCCAGCTCTCCTTGAACCCGATGCCGAACCCGGCGTCGACGAGCCGGACGTCCGCGCCGAGGATCCGCGACAGCTGGATGTTGCCGACCTTGTCGTGCAGCGGATCGGCCCAGTCGACCCAGCTTTCCTGCACCAGCACGGCTTTCATTCCGGCCCGCGCCGCCGCGGCCGCGACCTGGCGCGTGTGGTTCGACTGCACGCCGCCGATCGAGACGAGGGTGTCCGCGCCCTTGGCGAGCGCGTCGGCGACGAGGTACTCGAGCTTGCGCGTCTTGTTGCCGCCGTAGGCGAGACCGGAGTTGAGGTCCTCGCGCTTGGCCCAGACGGCCGCGCCGCCGAGGTGCTCGGTGAGCCGCTCCAGCCGATGCACCGGCGAAGGCCCGATCAGCAACGGGAAACGGGGAAAATCGGCCAGGCTCACGCTTCCTCCAGGAGGGCTTCGAGATCGGTCCAAATCGTTGCGGTGAGCTGCGCGGCGACCGCTTCGTCGCGGGCTTCGAACGCGGCGATGAGCTCTTCGTGCCGGGCGACCGAGCGATGCGCGGGCAGCGAACTGAACCGCGCGTATTCGAGACGGCGCAGCAACGGCGTGTACCGGTCGAGCGTCGCCGCGACCGCCCGGTTCCCGTACGCGCGCACCGGAATCTCGTGCAATTCGTCGTCCGCTTCGATCGCCTTCCCGACGTCCCCCTCGGCGACGGCCGCGCGGAACCGTTCGTTGGCTTCGCGCATTTCCGCGATCTGCGCTTTCCCGAGCCGGGGGAGCGCTTCGCGCACGGCAAGCTCGTGCAACGCCCGCACGAGCCGGACCGCGTCGCGCACGTCGCCCGCGTCGAACTCGGCGACCCTCGTGTAACTCTGCGGCTTCGACACGACCAGCCGGTCCTCGGCCAGCCGCAGCAGCGCCTGCCGGACTGGAGCGCGGGAAAGCCCGAGCTGCTCGGCGAGGTCGGCGTCGCGCAGGGGAGTCCCCGGCGGGAGGCTGCCGTCGATGATGGCGTGCCGGATGCGCTCGTACGCCTCGTCGCGCAGCAGCGACCGGGAGACCTTGGGGAGTGCGCTCACATCTAACATGTTAGATGTCGGTTGTCGCGGGGGCAACGGCCCGGAACAACGTGATCCGCCGTCCGGTCGTGCGCGGGGAGAGGTTCGTGAGGGGATACTCGCGGATTCCCCTCGCGGACTTTCCCGGGAGCGAGACAGCGGGGGCGGTGCCGCGCGGCTGAAGTGCATCGCCTCGGCGAACGCAGGCCGAGCTTTGCCGATCCCGTCTTGTCGGCCTCCGAAACGGCGAAGACCCGCCCGGCGATGCCGCGAGGCGGGTCTTCGGATGTCTCTGGGGAAGGCTTCCGGCTCAGTACACCGGCCCGGTGTACTTCTCGCCCGGCCCCTGGCCCGGCGGGTCCGGCACGACCGACGCCTCGCGGAACGCCTTCTGCAGCGACTGAAGCCCGTCGCGAAGGGGTCCGGCGTGCAGGCCGAGGTACTCCGCGGAGGCGGTCACGAGCCCGGCGAGCGCGGTGATGAGGCGGCGCGCCTCGTCGAGGTCGCGGTGCGGCGAGTTCTCCGGGTCGGCGTCGGCGAGGCCGAGGCGTTCGGCCCCCGCGGACAGCAGCATCACCGCGGCGCGGCTGATCACCTCGACGCTCGGGATCTCCTCGAGCCCGCGGTCGTCGGGGGAATACGGGGGCGGTGGCGAAGGTTGTTCAGACACGTCTGGTACCCTTCCACGTGCGACCAGCTCCCGAGCGATCGGGGGCGGCAAGTGGAGCCCCGCTCCCACCCGCGTCACCGCCTCAGGTGTCCGGGTCCGGTCTCGCCGAAGCAGTGGCTGCCGTCCGGGCAGCGTACCGCGGAGGCGAAGCGTTCGGCCGTCCGGCCGGGCGCGATCGGAGACAGAGCGGGCCCCGTGCACCGGCAGCAGCCGGCGACGGGGCCTGAATCGTGTGGGCACCAGGTCGAAGCGAGAAAACATCACTCGGACCAAGGAGGCCCCATCAGCTCCGAGACACGCATCAACGAACGCATCCGGGTGCCGGAAGTCCGGCTCGTCGGCCCCAACGGCGAGCAGGTCGGCATCGTCCGGATCGAGGATGCGCTGCGGCTTGCGCAGGAGGCGGACCTCGACCTCGTCGAGGTGGCCCCGCAGGCCCGCCCGCCCGTGGCCAAGCTCATGGACTTCGGCAAGTTCAAGTACGAGAGCGCCCAGAAGGCCCGCGAGTCCCGCCGCAACCAGCAGCTCACCGTCATCAAGGAACAGAAGCTGCGGCCGAAGATCGACCAGCACGACTACGAGACCAAGAAGGGTCACGTGTCGCGGTTCCTGGCGGCGGGCAACAAGGTCAAGGTCACGATCATGTTCCGCGGTCGCGAGCAGTCCCGGCCGGAGCTCGGTTTCCGGCTCCTGCAGAAGCTCGCCGACGACGTCACCGAGCTCGGCTTCGTGGAATCGTCGCCGAAGCAGGACGGACGCAACATGATCATGGTGCTGGCCCCGCACAAGAACGTGAAGCCGAAGGCCGTCAAGGCCGAACCGGCTCCCGAGGCGTAGCGCGCCCCGGCGCCGACCAGCACAGTCAGCGGCACACCGGGTTTTCCGGTGTGCCGCCGCACGGAAGAGGACGAACAACCATGCCGAAGATGAAGACGCACAAGGGCACGTCGAAGCGGGTCCGCATCACCGGTTCGGGCAAGCTGCGTCGCCAGAAGGCCGGCCGCCGCCACCTGATGGAGAAGAAGTCCAACCGCCTCACCCGTCGTCTCGAGGGCACCACCGAGGTCGCCCAGAACGACGTCAGCCGAGTGAAGCGCCTGCTCGGCCGCTGAGGCCCGCACCCTTTCCCGACCACCCCGGGGTCCTCGCACCCCCCGAATTCGACAGGATGGACCAGTGGCACGCGTCAAGCGGGCGGTCAACGCCCAGAAGAAGCGTCGCGCGACTCTCGAACTGGCCAGCGGTTACCGCGGCCAGCGTTCGCGGCTGTACCGCAAGGCCAAGGAGCAGACGCTCCACTCGCTCAACTACGCCTACCGCGACCGCCGCGCGCGCAAGGGTGACTTCCGCCAGCTGTGGATCACCCGCATCAACGCGGCCGCTCGCGCCAACGGCGTCACCTACAACCGGTTCATCCAGGGCCTGAAGGCCGCCGGTGTCGAGGTGGACCGCAAGATCCTCGCGGACCTCGCGGTCAACGACGCCGCCGCCTTCACCGCGCTCGCCGAGCTCGCCAAGGCGAACGTCACGACCGGCGAAGCGAAGTCGGCCTGACCGGCAGCATTTTCCGGCCCGGGGCGGATCCGTTCACCGAACGGACCCCCCGGGTCGTTGCCGCACGCAAACTGACCCGGCGCGCGGAACGGGAGAAAACCGGCCGCTTCCTGGCCGAAGGGGTCAACGCGGTCACCTCGGCCCTGTCCTGCGGGACGGTCCACGAACTCTTCGTGACCGAACGCGCCGCCGCCGCACACCCTGACCTGGTCGCCGCGGCCCCCCGCGTGTCGCCGATCACCGACCGCGCCGCAGCGGGCCTCTCGGAAACCGTGACGCCGCAAGGAATCATCGCGGTCTGCTCGCTGGTCGACCGTCCACTGGAGACAGTCCTCGCCTCGGCCCGGCTGGTAGTGGTCCTGGTCGACGTCGCCGAACCCGGCAACGCAGGCACCGTGATCCGCGTGGCCGACGCCGCCGGCGCCGACGCGGTAGTCCTGGCCGGCGACACCGTCGACCCGCACAACGGCAAAAGCGTCCGCGCCGCAGCCGGTTCGACGTTCCACGTCCCGCTGGCCCGCGCCCGCGACATCCCGGCAGTCCTGACCGCCCTGCGCTCGGTCGGCCTCCGCACACTCGCCGCGCACGGTTACGCCTCGACCTCGCTCGAGACCGTCCGCTTCGGAGACCCCGTGGCGTGGATCTTCGGCAACGAGGCGCACGGCCTGCCCGGGGACGTCCTCTCGTCGGTCGACGAAGCAGTCCGAATCCCGTTGTACGGCAAGGCGGAAAGCCTCAACCTGGCCACCGCCGCCGCGGTCTGCGTCTACACCGCGGCGATGGCCGCACACCGCTGACCGTGGCGGATCTCCGGCACGTCCACTGGATCGGCGGCGCCCCCGGCGCAGGCAAATCAACGATCGCCCGCCGCCTGGCCGCGCGCTACGGCTGGCACCACTACGCGACCGATGACGCCATGCGTGCCCACACCGCCCGCACGACCCCCGCCACCGCTCCGTACTTGCACGCCTTCCTGGCCATGGACATGGACGAACGCTGGGTCCGCCGCTCCCCGGACGTCATGCTGGAGACCTTCCACTGGTTCCGCGGCGAGGCTTTCGAGCTGATCGTCGAAGACCTCCTCGCCCTGTCGCCGACCCCCTGCGTCGTCGACGGCTTCCGGCTGCTGCCCGACCTCGTGCGCCCCCTGCTGGACGCCCCGGAACAGGCCGTCTGGCTGCTCCCGACACCCGAGTTCCGCCAGGCGGCTATCGAAGGCCGGAGCGCACCGGGGGAGAATTTCGTCTGGCGCACAAGCGATCCGGCACGAGCGACCCGGAACCTGGCCGAACGGGACCGCATGTTCACGAACCGCCTCCGGGCGGACACCGCGCGCCTCGGACTGCGGGCGATCGAGGTCGACCTCCCGACGACGGAAGAGGATCTTCTCCGCCAGGTGACGAGCTTCTTCCGTCTTTGATCCGGACGGCTTGGCTGGCTGTCGGCGCTCGCGGGCGAGCTGCTTTGCCTCGCCGGCAGTAATTCTCGCGTTGGCTGTGAACGATCTGCCGGGTTGAGTTTTCCTGCCAGGACTTGATAGCTCCGGTGGTCTGCGAGCAACCCGTCGGGGAGGTGCAACGATGCCAGTGACTCCCGCGCTGTCCCGCGGTCTGTCTCGCTGCCGAGCGCCTGGTGTCGGGGTCTGTCTCGCTGCCGGGCGCCTGGCGTCGGGGTCTGTCTCGCTGCCGAGCGCCTGGCGTCGGGGTCTGTCTCGCTGCCGAGCGCCTGGTGTCAGGGTCTGTCGCGTTGCCAAGCGCCTGGCCTCGTTGTCTGTCTCGTCGCCAGGCGCTCGGCTTCTGGGGCTGTCTCGCTGTCAGGCGCGCGATCTCTTAGTCTGTCGCGCTCCGATGCATTGACGCCTCGCCAACGCTCGCCGGACGCTCCGCGTGCGAGAGCCTTGCCGGTACCTGCCACGTCGTCAGCTGCCGTGCTGTCTCCGGGACCTGTGCACCGTCTGCTCTCCACGACTCTGTGCCTTCCCGCCTGGCTGGCGCGTCCTGTTCTCCGCGAGGCTGCCGCGTCGCTGCCGATGCTCCCCGGGCGTTGCGGCCGTGCTCGCCATCGCTGCAGCCCTCTGCGTCTTCTGCCGGGAACCAGACAAGCGTCTTCTGTCGAAACCTGCCAAGCGCCTTCTGCCGGGAACTGCTGAGCGCTCGGTCGCGGCACCGAGCCGCATCGCCAGCTACGCCTCGACGATCGGACGCAAGCCGCGCCGCGCTTCCGGACCGGCAGCCTCGCTCTTCCTATTCGCGGCGCGGATCACTCCCGGAACCCCGCCCGACCGAGCCGCTCCGCAGCCACCCGGGAGGGCGGCCGGGGCAAGCCGGTCGAGGGGTGGGTCTCACCTGATTCGCTGACCTCCGTTCGGGTCCCGTGCGACGGTCCGTCGTGATCACGGGGCGGATCCGGCGCGGCCGCTCCGGAAGCGGAGGGTGAGCGGCCGGGCCCGGCGCCCGATCCCCTAGACTGAGCTGCCCGATGTGCACGTGCGGCGGCATGCCCGCGTGCCGCCGACAACACCAGTCCCAGCGGACGCCGAGGAGTCATGTCCGGAGCCACAGAACAGCCGGTCGACGTGCTCGCACCGGAGACCCTGCGCGCGGCGATCAAGGCGGCTGAGGACGCCTTCGCCGGCGCGGCCGACCTGGACGCGCTCGCCGCCGTCAAACCGGCCCACCTTGGGGACCAGTCGCCGGTGCTGCTCGCGCGCCGGGAAATCGCCGCGCTGCCGAAGCAGGAGAAAGCCGACGCGGGCAAGCGCGTCAACGAGGCCCGCCAGGCGGTGCAGTCCGCGTTCGACGCGCGGCGTGCGGCGCTGCAGGCCGAGCGCGACGAGCGCGTGCTTCGCGAGGAGGCCGTCGACGTCACGCTGCCGTGGGACCAGGTCCCGCGCGGCGCCCGGCACCCGATCAGCACGCTGTCCGAGCGCATCGCCGACGTCTTCGTCGCCATGGGCTACGAGGTCGCCGAAGGCCCCGAGCTCGAGGCGGAGTGGTTCAACTTCGACGCGCTCAACTTCGGCAAGGACCACCCGGCGCGCCAGCTGCAGGACACGTTCTACGTCGGCGAGGAAGGCTCCGGCCTGGTGCTGCGCACGCACACCTCGCCGGTGCAGGCCCGCAGCCTGCTGCACCGCGACCTGCCGGTGTACGTCGTGTGCCCGGGCCGCACCTACCGCACCGACGAGCTCGACTCCACGCACACGCCGGTGTTCACCCAGGTCGAGGGCCTCGCCGTCGACAAGGGCCTCACCATGGCGCACCTCAAGGGCACGCTCGACGCGTTCGCCCGCGCGATGTTCGGCGAGAGCTCCACCACGCGGCTGCGCCCGCACTTCTTCCCGTTCACCGAGCCGTCGGCGGAGGTCGACGTCTGGTTCGAGGAGAAGAAGGGCGGTCCCGGCTGGGTCGAATGGGGCGGCTGCGGCATGGTCAACCCGAACGTCCTGCGCGCGTGCGGCGTCGACCCCGAGGTCTACTCCGGCTTCGCGTTCGGCATGGGCATCGAGCGGACCCTGCAGTTCCGCAACGGCATCCCGGACATGCGCGACATGGTCGAAGGCGACGTCCGGTTCACCCTTCCCTTCGGAACGGAGGCGTAGTGCGAGTCCCGGTGAGCTGGCTGACCGAGCATCTCGAAGTGGATGCCGACGTCACGCCGCAGGACCTGGCCGACGCCTTCGTGCGGATCGGGATCGAGGTCGACGAGCTGAGCAAGCTCGGCCCGGTGACCGGCCCGCTCGTGGTCGGCCGCGTCGCGGAGATCGAGGAGCTGACCGGCTTCAAGAAGCCGGTGCGGTTCTGCCGCGTCGAGGTCGGCGAGGAACCCGACCCGGAGCCCGACGACGCGGAACTGTCCGAAGAGGACGACGACGAGGACGACGGCCCGCTCGAGAACGAGGGCCCGCACGGCATCAAGACGCGCGGCATCGTGTGCGGCGCGAGCAACTTCGCCGAGGGCGACCTCGTCGTGGTCGCGCTGCCCGGCGTGGTCCTGCCGGGCGACTTCGAAATCGCCGCTCGCAAGACCTACGGCAAGGTCAGCGACGGCATGATCTGCTCGGCGGCCGAACTCGGCCTCGGCGACGACCACAGCGGCATCCTCGTGCTCCCGCCGGGCACGGCGAGCCCCGGCGACGACGCGAAGGACCTGCTCGGCCTCGACGACACCGTCATCGAGGTCACGCCGACGCCGGATCGCGGCTACGCGCTGTCGATCCGCGGCCTGGCGCGCGAACTGTCGAACGCGCTCGACGTGCCGTTCGGCGACCCGGCGATGCTCGACAACTTCCCGGAAGCCGAGGGCGAGGCGTGGCCGGTCCGGGTCGAGGACCCCGAGGGCTGCCCGCGGTTCGTGCTGCGCCGCGTCACCGGTCTCGACGCGACCGCGCCGACGCCGTGGCGGATCCGCCGCAGGCTGATGCTGGCCGGCATCCGGTCCATCTCCCTCGCGGTCGACGTCACCAACTACGTGATGCTCGAACTCGGCCACCCGCTGCACGCGTTCGCGACCGGCTCCATCCAGGGCGACCTGGTGGTCCGCCGCGCGAAGGCGGGGGAGAAGCTCACCACCCTCGACGACGTCGAGCGCACCCTCGACGCGGACGACATCGTGATCGCCGACGACAGCGGCGTCATCTCCCTCGCCGGCACGATGGGCGGCGCCAGCACGGAGATCACGCCGGAGAGCACGGACGTGCTTCTGGAAGCGGCGCACTGGAACCCGGCGTCGATCAGCCGCACCGCGCGCCGGCACAAGCTGTTCTCCGAGGCGGCGAAGCGCTTCGAGCGCTACACCGACCCGGCGCTGTGCGCGGCCGCGGTGGAACTCGCCGCACGGCTGCTGCGCCAGTACGGCGACGGCGCGATCCGCCCGGGCCGCACCGATGTCGGCGGCGTCGCGCCGCACGCACCGGTGACCATGCCGATCAACCTGCCCGACCAGGTCGCCGGCGTCCGTTACGAACGCGGCGTCACGGTGCGGCGGCTCGGCCAGATCGGCTGCAAGGTCCAGCTCAGCACGAGCGACCAGGGCGTCGGCCTGGTCACCGCGACCCCGCCGAGCTGGCGCGGCGATCTCGTGCAGCCCGCCGACCTCGTCGAGGAGGTCCTGCGGCTCGAGGGCTACGACAGCATCCCGTCGGTCCTGCCCGCCGCGCCCGCGGGCCGCGGTCTCACCGACGCCCAGCGCCGCCGCCGCGCGGTGTCCGGCGCGCTCGCCGAGGCCGGCTACGTCGAGGTGCGCCCGTTCCCGTTCATCGGCGACGCGGTGTGGGACGCCTTCGGCCTTCCCGAGGACGACATCCGCCGCACGACGGTGCGCGTGCAGAACCCGCTCGAAGCCGACCACGACCGGATGGCGACCACCCTCCTGCCCGGCCTGCTGGAGACGTTGCAACGCAACGTTTCCCGCGGCCTGAAGGACGTGTCGCTGTTCCACGTCGGCCAGGTCGTGCTGCCGAAGCCGAACCAGCTCAAGGTCCCGGACCTCGGCGTCGAGCACCGCCCGAGCGACGAGGACCTCGCCGTGCTGGAGGCCGCCGTGCCCGCGCAGCCGGTGCACGTCGCCGTCGTCCTCAGCGGCCAGCGCCCGCGCGCCGGCTGGTGGGGCAAGGGCGGCCAGGCGGGCTGGGCCGACGCCGTGCAGGCCGCACGTCTCGTGGCCGAGGCCGCCGGCGTGCAGCTCACCGTGCAGGCCGCCGACCTGCTCCCGTGGCACCCGGGCCGCTGCGCCCAGCTGCGCGTGGGCGACTGGCCGGTCGGCCACGCGGGCGAACTGCACCCGAAGGTCGTCGAGGCCCTCGGCCTGCCGCCGCGCACGGTCGCCATGGAACTCGACCTGGACGCGATCCCGCTGCCCGACTCCCGTCCGGCGCCCAGCATCTCGGCCTACCCGCCGGTGCTGCTGGACGTCGCTCTGGTCGCCGGCACGGACGTCCCGTCCGCCGACCTCGCCGACGTGCTCCGCGAAGGTGCGGGCGAACTGCTCGAGGAGATCACTCTCTTCGACGTCTACGCCGGCGAGCAGCTCGGCGAAGGCAAGCGTTCCCTGGCGTACAAGCTCCGCTTCCGCGCCGCGGACCGCACCTTGACCGTCGACGAGGCCACCAAGGCCCGCGACGCCGCGGTCGCCGCCGCCGGCGAGCGCTTCGGAGCGACGCTCCGCGCCTGATCCGACGCTGTCCCCGCCCCGCGCTCCGGCCACCGGCCGGTCAGCCGGGGCGGGGGAGCGCTGGTGTCATGGCACCCTCCTTTCCTTTTGCTCGAACGGTTCCGCTTCACCTGAGGTGCTTCGTCGCCTCCCGTGCGGACAGCGGGGACAGCCCCGGGTGCGCCCGGACGAACGCGCGGACCCACTCCGGTTCGGCACGGGCATGATCCCGCAACGCCCAGCCGATTCCCTTGCGCAGAAAGAAATCCCGATCGTCGAGGTTCGCCTCGATCGCGTCGGCGAGCAGCTTCTGGTCCACCTCGCCCTTCGCGCTGACCTGACAGATCACCGCCGTTCGCCGGCGCCAGCGATCAGCGTCTGTCATCCAGCGGCGCAGAACGGGCGTGACCGCCGCCCGGTGCTCGCGCAGGATCGGCCCGACCCGGCGGATCGCGACCTCGTCGACGTGGTCCCACCACGCCCCGGTGACGATCAGCTCGTCGTACATGTCCAGCAGTTCCGGGTCCTGCCACTGCCGATAGGCGCGGTGCCCGGAGAGATCGATCGCCGCGTACCGCTCCTCGCGGTACTCCGCTTGCCGCCACAACGCGAGTACGGTCTCGGCGTACGTCACCCGATCGGGCAGAACATGCTCGGCCAGGACCGTCTTCATGAGCTTGCCGCGCGGCGGTTTCGGCACCCCGCGAAACGGCATCGCGGACTTCATGTACGCCTGCATTTCCGGTGCTTTGACCGGGTCCGCCAGCTCGGCCAGCCCGGTTCGCACCGCCGTGATCAACGCTTTGCCCGCATCCATCGAGGGCCACCTCCGTCGTCTCGGATCCCGACGATCGGGGGACAGCACGGCTCGTGTCGGGAAACGAGATTCTGCCGTGCAGCCGGTAGCTTCGACGAGCCCTGGTTGCCGTCGGACGCAAAGGACCACTGTGAGGAAAATCGTCACCGCGCTGGCCGCCGCCGCTGTCGCGGCCGGAACGCTGGCTGTCGCACCCGCCGCCACCGCGGTGCAGCCCGACGGGCCGGGCTACGCACCGCCGCCGATCAAGTGGGGACCGTGTTCCGCACCAGGCCTCGCCAAGGCGGGAGCCGAATGCGGATTCCTGGCGGTCCCGATGGATTACGCGCAGCCGTCGGGCGAGACGGTGCAGATCGCCGTCTCCCGGGTGAAGCACAAGACCGCGAAGTTCCAGGGCGTGCTGCTGGTGAACCCGGGCGGGCCGGGAGGTTCGGGGCTCGGCCTTTCGGTGCTGGGCCGGAACGTGCCCAAACACGCCGGCGACAGCTACGACTGGATCGGCTTCGATCCCCGCGGCGTCGGCTCCAGCAAACCGGCTCTCACGTGCGACGGGAACTACTTCGCTCCTGCCCGTCCGGCTTACGTGCCGAAGACCCCGCAACTGGAGACCGCCTGGCGGGCACGTACGAAGGGCTACGCCGAGGCCTGCGCGAAGAACGGCCCGCTGCTCGAACACATCAAGACCACTGACGTCGCGCAGGACATGGAAAGCCTCCGCAAGGCGCTGGGCCAAAAGCAGATCAACTACTACGGCTTCTCGTACGGCACGTACCTCGGGCAGGTGTACAGCACGCTGTACCCGGACCGCATGCGCCGGATGGTGCTCGACGGGAACGTCGACCCGCGCAAGGTCTGGTACGACGCCAACCTGGACCAGGACGTCGCCTTCGACCGCAACATCAAGATCTACTTCGACTGGCTCGCGAAGTACGACAACGTCTACCACCTCGGCAAGACCGGCTCGGCCGTCGAGCAGCTCTGGTACGCGCAGCAGCGGAAGCTCGACCGCGCCCCGGCGGGCGGCGTGATCGGCGGCGACGAGTGGACCGACGTCTTCCTCCAGGCCGGCTACTACGTGTTCGGCTGGGAAGACATGGCCAAGGCGTTCGACGGATGGGTGCACCGGGGCGACTGGCAGACGCTGAAAGCGTTGTACGACAAGTCGAACGCGCCCGGCGACGACAACGGCTACGCGGTTTACAACGCGGTGCAGTGCACCGATGCGCAGTGGCCGCAGGACTGGGACCGCTGGCGCCGCGACGCCTGGGCCACCCACACCCGCGCGCCTTTCGAGACCTGGAGCAACACCTGGTACAACGCGACCTGCCTGAACTGGCCCGCTAAGCCGGGCAAGCCGGTGGACATCGACGGGTCGAAGGCGAGCGGTGCGCTGCTGATCAGCGAGGAACTCGACGCGGCCACGCCGTACTCGGGCAGCCTCGAAGTGCGCAAGCGCTACCCGCGTTCGAGCCTCGTCAGCGCGCCCGGCGGGACGACGCACGCCGGATCGCTGTCCGGGGTTTCGTGCGTGGACGACAAGGTCGCCGACTACCTCGCCACCGGCGCCTTGCCGAAGCGGGTGCGAGACGACCGGTCCGACGTCCAGTGTGCCGCGGTGCCGCAGCCGGTTCCGTCTCCGGTCGCCTCCGGCGCACAGCAGAAGGCCGATGCCGCGGCGAAGGCCGCGGCGGAGGAGAAGCAGAGCCTGCTTGCCGGGTTGCTGCGCTTCTGAGTCGTTCTTCGCGGTGCCCCGGTCTGGTCTGCCAGGCCGGGGCATTGTTCTTTTCCGCTGGTCCACCGAACCCCCTCGGTTGTTTTTCGGGTCGCCGGGGACGCTACGGCGGGGGTCTGACAATTTCGGAACGCAGTCACCCGATCGCATTAAGTGATCGAAAATTGTCGGGGGTGGCGGATACCTTCGCGGCCATGACGATCATTCAGGAGCACCGGACCGAGGTCCGGTCAGGAGATGTCCAGTACCAAGTCGCCGTCGTCACCCGCAGCGAGGACGGCGAGCCCGAGCGAGTCACCGTCACGGTCGGCGGCGAACGGCCGGACGGCGAACCCGTCGTCGAGGGCAGGCTCGAACTCGACGTGACGTCCGTGGCGACTGTCGCGGAGCTGCTCGACACGAGCCTGCGCACCTTCGCGGGCGGCGGCGCGCGGCGAAGATCGCGCGGACGCCCGGCCCAGCAGGGCAGGCCGTGGACCGACGAGATGGACGCGGACCTGGAAGCCCGCTGGCTCGCCGGGGACTCGGTGACCGCCCTGGCCCGCCATTTCGCGCGGACGCCCGGCGGTATCCGGGCGCGTTTGCCGAGGGTTGGCTGCGATCCGGAGCATCCGGGAAATCATCTGCCGACGCCGCCGAGTCTCCGCGAAGCGGAGGAAGGAGCGGACTGACGAGTGCCCGCCGGGTTCGCATGCCGAGGCGGGCCCGGCGTGGCGGTGGCTGCCTGTCGGACCGGGGCTTGGGATCCGGGCGAGCGGCAGGTGCCGGACTGGCGGCTTGGGTCTTGGAGCGGGCGGCGTGTGTGGGCTTAATGGCGTGCGGGACCTGCGGCATGGGGTTTCCAGGGCGAGCGGCGTGTGTACGGGGCTCGAGGCTTGGCTCCGGGACGAGCGGCGGGTTCGGACTTGCGGCTTGGACCCCTGAGCAGACGGCGTGCGCGAGGCTGGTGGCGTGCGTGCTGGGCCGGGGTTTGGGTTCCGGGCGGGCGGGCGGGCGGCGTGCGCGGGCCGGTGGCGTACGTGCGGGACTTGCGGCTTGAGCTGCGGGGCTAGCGGCGCGCGCTGAACTAGTGGCGTGTGTGCAGGACCGGTGGCTCAGATGTCAGGCAGGCGGTATGCGAGCTGGTCGGACTGGTTGACAGAGGCGGGTTTCGGGCGGCCGGACGATCCGCGTTGCCGAGTGGTCCAGGGAAGCCGAACGGTGGTCGGTGCTGGGCGGCTCGGCTGGCTTCGGAGCTCGAACGGACCGGTCGATCCCACGGGCTGGCTGGTGCCCACCTGGTGCTCGCCCGGTGGTCGGCTCGCCCGGTCATCGAACGGCCTGCGCCGCCCGAACAAGCCGTGCGGCCGGTTCGTGCAGCCGACGAGTCCGCCTGGCCGGGTGACGCGGTCGTGCGCGCGGGCCAAGGAGCCATTGCTCGCGGCAGGGCGGAGATCCTGCCGCCTCGGGCCACGTCGGCGCAGCGTCGATCAAGGCCGGATCCGGCCTGCCGCGGCGGGCGGAAAACGCCTGGAGAACGGACGAAATCCACGGAAGTCCTGGGGAGGGGACGACCAGGGTGAGCAAACCCTCTTTGTTTGAGCTTGCACGCTCGTGCATAATCATTCGTATGACGGTGAAGATCGCGGTAGCCGGTGCCAGCGGGTACGCGGGCGGCGAACTGCTGCGCCTGCTCCTGACCCATCCCGAGGTCGAGATCGGCGCTCTCACAGCGGCGAGCAGCGCGGGGACGACGCTGGGCACGCATCAGCCGCACCTCGTTCCGCTGGCCGGGCGGGTGCTGCTCGAGACGAACGCGGAGACGCTCGCGGGCCACGACGTCGTGTTCCTTGCTCTGCCGCACGGCCACTCGGCCGAGATCGCGGCGCAGCTCGGGCCGGACGTGCTCGTGGTCGACCTCGGGGCCGACCATCGGCTCGCGGACGCGGGGGACTGGCGACGGTGGTACTCCGGCGAGCACGCGGGGCAGTGGCCCTACGGGATGCCTGAGCTGCCCGGCGCGCGCGAGAAGCTCGTGGGGACCAAGAGGATCGCGGTTCCGGGCTGCTTCCCGACCGGCGGGTCGCTCGCGTTGGCCCCCGCGTTGGCGGCCGGGCTGATCGAGCCCGCGGTCACCGTGGTGTCGGTGACGGGGACGTCCGGCGCGGGCAAGAGCCTGAAGCCGAACCTGCTCGGGTCCGAGGTCATGGGCAACGCGAGTGCGTACGGCGTCGCCGGGGCGCATCGGCACACGCCGGAGTTCGTGCAGAACCTCTCCGGAGCGGCGGGCAAGCCGGTGACCGTTTCCTTCACGCCGGTGCTCGCGCCGATGCCGCGCGGCATTCTCACGACGGCGAGCGCTCAGCTCGTGGGCGACGTCGACGAGGCCGCCGCGCGCGCGGTCTACGAGAAGGCTTACCACGCCGAGCCGTTCGTCCAGGTTCTGCCCGAAGGAACCTGGCCGACGACCGCCGCCACGGTCGGCTCGAACAACGTCCAGCTCCAGCTCGGGATCGACGCCGACGCGGGCAGGCTGGTCGTCGTCACGTCGATCGACAACCTCACCAAGGGCACCGCGGGCGGTGCCGTCCAGTCGATGAACCTGGCACTCGGTTTCCCCGAGGCCACCGGACTTTCCACCGTGGGAGTGGCACCGTGACCGTCACCGGACCGAAGGGTTTCCGCGCCGCGGGCGTGGCCGCCGGGATCAAAGCCTCCGGCGCGCTCGACCTCGCGCTGGTCGTCAACGACGGCCCGCTCGACGTCGCGGCGGGCGTGTTCACCCGGAACGTGATCAAGGCCGCGCCGGTGCTGTGGTCGCAGGAAGTGCTGAAGCAGCAGAAGCTGAAGGCCGTCGTGCTCAACTCCGGCGGGGCGAACGCGGCCACCGGGCCGGGCGGGTTCCAGGACACGCACGCCACCGCGGAGAAGGTCGCCGAAGTGCTGGGCGCCGGGGCGATCGAGGTCGCGGTGTGTTCCACCGGCCTGATCGGCGAGCGGCTGCCGATGCCCGCCGTTCTGTCCGGTGTGGACAGTGCGGTCAAGGCGCTGGACGCCGGCCCGGAAGCGGCGCTCAACGCGGCTACCGGCGTCATGACCACCGACACCAAGCCGAAGCAGGCGTTCGCCCGGCACGAATCCGGGTGGAGCGTCGGCGGATTCGCCAAGGGCGCGGGGATGCTCGCGCCGAACCTGGCGACGATGCTGTCCGTGCTGACCACGGATGCCGTGGCGGACAAGGAAACTCTCGACCGTGCGCTGCGCGCCGCCACGCACGTCACGTTCGATCGGCTCGACGTGGACGGCGGGACCTCGACCAACGACACTGTGCTCGTGCTCGCCTCGGGCGCGAGCGGGGTGGAGCCGACCGAAGCCGAGCTGACCGAACTGCTCACCAAGGTCAGCCACGACCTGGTGCTGCAACTGCGCGCCGATTCCGAAGGCGCCACCAAGGATGTCGACGTCACGGTGAAGGGCGCCGCGTCCGAAGCCGACGCGATCGTGGTGGCTCGGACGATCGCCGAGGACAACCTGGTCAAGACCGCCTTGTTCGGCTCCGACCCCAACTGGGGCCGGATCGCGATGGCGCTAGGCCGCGCACCGGCGCGGATCGACCCGGAAACGGTGTCGATCGCGATCAACGGCGTCACGTTGTTCGCGGGCGGCACGACGGCTGAGGATCGGTCGGCGGCCGACCTGTCCGGGCGGGCCATCGAGGTCGTCGTGGATCTCGGCGTCGGTTCAGGCGAGGCCACGATCTACACCACGGACCTCTCGCATGCGTACGTCGAAGAGAACAGCGCGTACTCGTCATGACCGATACCGGAAGGCTCGTCTCCGCGGACGAACGGCTCGCCAGCGCGGCCGAAAAGGCCGGGGTGCTGATCGAAGCGCTGCCGTGGCTGCAACGGTTCAACGGCGCGACCGTCGTGGTCAAGTACGGCGGCAACGCGATGATCGACGATCAGCTGAAGGCCGCGTTCGCCGAGGACATGGTGTTCCTGCGGCTGGCCGGGCTGCACCCGGTGGTCGTGCACGGCGGCGGCCCGCAGATCAGCGCGATGCTGTCCCGGCTCGGCGTGCCGGGGGAGTTCAAGGGCGGGCTGCGCGTCACCACGCCGGAAACCATGGACATAGTGCGCATGGTGCTGGTCGGGCAGGTGAGCCGCGAGCTGGTCGGCCTGATCAACGCGCACGGCCCGTACGCGGTCGGCATTTCCGGCGAGGACGCGCGGCTGTTCACCGCCGAGCGCAAACAGGCCACTGTGGACGGTGAGCAGGTGGACATCGGCCTCGTGGGCGAGGTCGCCGCGGTGAACCCGGACGCGGTGCTCGACATCGTGAACGCCGGGCGCATCCCGGTGGTGTCCACGGTGGCCCCCGACGTCGACGGCGTGGTGCACAACGTCAACGCCGACACCGCCGCGGGCGCGCTCGCCGCGGCGCTCGGCGCGGAAAAGCTCGTCGTGCTCACCGACGTCGAAGGCCTTTACGCCAACTGGCCGGACCGGTCGTCGCTGATCGACCGGATCCCCGTCGACCGTCTCGAACGCATGCTGCCCGGCCTGGCCAACGGCATGATCCCGAAGATGGAGGCGTGCGTGCGCGCGGTGCGCGGAGGCGTGCGCGGCGCCCACGTCATCGACGGCAGGCTCGCCCATTCGGTGCTGCTCGAGGTCTTCACCTCGCGCGGCATCGGCACCATGGTGCTGCCCGAGGCAGCGCCTCCCGGAACGGAGCACGCGTGACTACCCTCAAGTCCAATGCGGACGGCCAGCAGCACTGGCAGTCGGCCGTCATGGACAACTACGGAACCCCCGGCCTGACTCTGGTGCGCGGCGAAGGCGCGCGAGTGTGGGACGCGGACGGCGCCGAGTACGTCGACCTCGTCGGCGGCATCGCGGTGAACGCGCTCGGCCACGCGCACCCGGAGGTGGTGCGCGCGGTCACCGAGCAGATTTCGAAGCTGGGGCACACGTCGAACCTGTACGTGAACCCGGTCGCGGTCGAACTCGCCGAAACGCTGCTCGACGTCGCGGGCCTGAACGGGCAAGGAAAAGTCCTGTTCGTCAACTCCGGCGCGGAGGCGAACGAGGCCGCGCTGAAGATCACCCGGCTCACCGGCCGCAGCAAGATCGTCGCGGCCGAGGGCGCGTTCCACGGCCGCACCATGGGCGCGCTGTCGCTCACCGGGCAGCCGTCGAAGCGCGAGGCGTTCGAGCCGTTGGTTCCTGGCGTCACGCATGTTGCCTACGGCGACGTCGAAGCGTTGCGGGCCGCCGTGGACGGCGAGACCGCCGCGGTCTTCCTGGAGCCGGTGCTCGGCGAAGCCGGGGTGATCCCGGCTCCGGACGGCTACCTGCACGCGGCGCGCGAGATCACCAAGGCCGCCGGCGCGCTGCTCGTGCTCGACGAGGTGCAGACCGGGATCGGCAGGCTCGGCACCTGGTTCGGCTTCCAGCAGGCCGGGATCGTGCCGGACGTGATCACGCTCGCGAAGGGCCTCGGCGGCGGGCTTCCGCTCGGCGCGGTGATCGGCGTCGGCGCGGCGGGCGACCTGCTGAAGCCGGGCCAGCACGGCACGACCTTCGGCGGCAACCCGGTGTGCTGCGCGGCCGGGCTGGCCGTACTGCGCACGATCGTCCGGGACGACCTGCTCGACCACGTCTCCGCGCTCGGCAAGGACCTCGCCGCGGGAGCCGAGGCGCTCGGGCACCCGCTCGTGTCCGGGGTCCGCGGCGCGGGGCTGCTGCTCGGCATCGGCCTCCGGAAACCGGTTTCCGCGGCGGTCGCGAAGGCCGCGCAGGAGGCGGGATACCTCGTCAACCCGGTCGCCCCGGACACCGTCCGGCTCGCCCCGCCGCTCGTGCTCGACGAGCAGCAGGCGCACGGCTTCCTCGCCGCCCTCCCGGGCGCGCTCGACTCCACCACCACGAAGGAATCCGACTGATGCCTCGCCACTTCCTCCGCGACGACGACGTCACCCCCGCCGAGCAGGCCGCTCTGCTCGACCTGGCCGACCAGCTGAAGGCCGATCCGCTCGGCACGAAGGCACTCGCCGGCGCCACGGTGGCCGCGATCTTCGAGAAGAACTCCACCCGCACCCGGTTCTCGTTCGAGGTCGGCATCAGCCAGCTCGGCGGGCATCCGGTGATCGTCGACGGCCGTTCGATGCAGCTCGGCCGCGAGGAGACCATCGAGGACACCTCGCGCGTGCTGTCCCGTTACGTCGACGCCGTCGTGTGGCGCACCTTCGCGCAGAAGCGCATCGACTCGATGGCGTCGGTCGCGTCGATCCCGATCGTGAACGCGCTCACCGACGAGTTCCACCCGTGCCAGGTGCTCACGGACCTGATGACCATCCGCGAGCGCAAGGGCAAGCTCGCCGGCCTCACGCTCACCTACCTCGGCGACGGCGCCAACAACATGGCGCATTCGCTGCTGCTCGGCGGCACCACGGCCGGGATGAACGTGCGCGTCGTGTCGCCGGAGGGGTTCCAGCCCGACCAGCAGGTGATGCTCGACGCCAAGCAGCGCGGCACCGAAACCGGCGGCAGCGCGACCGTCTGCACCGACGCGCACGAGGCCGTCGACGGCTCGGACGTGCTGGTCACCGACACCTGGACGTCGATGGGCCAGGAGAACGACGGTCTCGACCGGGTCGGCCCGTTCCGCGCGCTGCAGATCAACGCCGAGCTGCTGAAGCGCGCCGCGGACGAGGCGATCGTGCTGCACTGCCTGCCCGCGCACCGCGGCTGGGAGATCACCGACGAGGTGCTCGACGGCCCGGCCAGCGCGGTCTGGGACGAGGCGGAGAACCGGCTGCACGCGCAGAAGGCCCTGCTGGTCTGGCTGTTCGGGCAGAACGGCCGATGACCAGCAGCCGGGTCGGGCGCCAGGCGCGGATCACCGAGCTGGTGTCCACGATGGCCATCCGCAGCCAGACGGAGCTCGCGCGGCTGCTCGCCGCCGAGGGGATCGACGTCACTCAGGCGACGCTGTCGCGCGACCTCGACGAACTCGGCGCGATCAAGCTGCGCGGGGCCGACTCGGGCGCGCCGGTCTATGTCATCCCTGAGGACGGCAGTCCGGTTCGCGGTGTTCAGGGCGGCACCTCGCGGCTGTCCCGGCTGCTCGCCGAACTGCTGGTGTCGGCGGATTCGTCGGGCAACCTCACCGTGCTGCGCACGCCGCCGGGCGCCGCGCAGTTCCTCGCGAGCGCGATCGACCGGGCCGCGCTGGAGGAGGTCGTCGGGTCCATCGCGGGCGACGACACAGTCGCGGTGATCGCGCGCGAACCGCTCACCGGACGAGACCTCGCCGAGCGGTTCACCGCGCTCGCCCAAGGTTCGGCGGAAGGAACCGAGCCGTGACCCGGCGGGTCGTGCTCGCCTATCCGGGCGGGCACGGCTCCGCAGCCGCGCTGGAACTCCTTGCGGGACAAAGCGAAGTGGTCGCGGTCGCGGCGGATTTCGGGGCGGGCGACGTCGATTTGTGCGCGCTCCGGCAGCAGGCGACGGCCGGCGGAGCCGCCGAAATCGTGGTCGCGGACGTTCGCGAGGAATTCGCGAACGGCTACTGTTTGCTTGCGCTGCAAGCGAATGCGCTGATCCTCGACCGGCGCCCGCTGGTCGAAACGCTGGCTCGGCCGCTGCTGGCGAGCCGGCTCGTCTCGACCGCGAGGGACCGGAGCGCGTCCGCCGTCGCCCACGGCGGCGGAGACGCGTTGTCCAGCATGATCGCGACGCTCGCGCCGGACATCGAGATCGTCGGACTCGACGTTCGAGGCGGGCAGGATCTGTCGACGAGCCGGACTTTGTGGGGCCGGGCCGCGACGTCGGGCTACCGCTGTACCGAGGACGCGGTGGTGAACCTCGGCATGCCGGACGAGGTCGTCGTCACCTTCGAGCAGGGCGTGCCGGTCGCGGTCGACGGCGAGACGGTCAGCCTGGCCGAGGCGGTGCAGCGGCTCGGCCACCGGGCCGGAGCGCACGGTATCGGCCGGTTCGAATTGGCGGACAGCTACGACGCGCCGGGCGCGGCGGTTCTGGTCGCCGCGCATCAGGAGCTGGAATCAGTCACGCTCGACCGTGATCTGGCGAGGTTCAAACGCGGCGTCGACCGCCGGTGGGCCGAACTGGTCCACGACGGATTGTGGTTCTCTCCGCTGCGCGAGCCGCTGGACGCGTTCGTCCGGCGGGCGCAGGAGCGCGTGTCCGGCGAGGTGCGGCTGGTGCTGCACGCGGGCAGCGCGACCGTCGCCGGCCTCCCCGGGAGGCGGCTTCGCCCGGTCGGACGGCGGCACCGTCGCGCGACCGGGCAGACTCCGCTGGGAAACACCCAGCATCCGAGCACCCAGGCGTCCTGAGACGCCGGACGAGAGAGGCAGAACGTGAGCGGGAAAGACCAGCCGGTGCAGCTGTGGGGCGGCCGGTTCGCCAGCGGGCCGGCCGAGGCGATGGCGGCGCTGAGCGCCTCGACCCACTTCGACTGGCGCCTGGCGCCCTACGACATCGCCGGATCGCGCGCGCACGCCCGCGTGCTGAGCAAGGCGGGGCTGCTCACCGAAGCGGAACTGGCCGGGATGCTGGACGCGCTCGACACGCTGGCGCAGGACGTCGCGTCCGGCGCGTTCACGCCGACGATCGCCGACGAGGACGTCCACACCGCGCTCGAACGCGGTCTGCTCGAACGCGCCGGCGCCGAGCTGGGCGGCAAGCTGCGGGCAGGCCGTTCCCGCAACGACCAGGTCGCGACGCTGTTCCGCATGTGGCTGCGCGACGCCGCCCGCCGGGTGGTCGCGGGCACGCTCGACGTGATCGACGCGCTGGTGTCGCAGGCGGCCCGGCATCCGGACGCGATCCTGCCCGGGCGCACCCACCTGCAGCACGCACAGCCGGTTCTGCTCGCGCACCACCTGATGGCTCACGGCCAGTCGCTGCTGCGCGACGTCTCCCGCCTGCGCGACTGGGACGCCCGCACCGCGGAATCGCCGTACGGTTCGGGCGCGCTGGCCGGTTCGTCGCTCGGCCTCGACCCGGAAGCGGTGGCCGCCGAACTGGGCTTCGACACCAGCGTGGAGAACTCGATCGACGGCACCGCCTCGCGCGATTTCGTCGCCGAGTTCGCGTTCGCCGTCGCGATGCTCGCGGTGAACCTGTCGCGGATCGCCGAAGAGGTGATCATCTGGAACACCGCCGAGTTCGGCTACGTCACGCTGGACGACGCGTGGGCCACCGGCAGTTCGATCATGCCGCAGAAGAAGAACCCGGACGTCGCGGAGCTGACCCGCGGCAAGGCCGGACGGCTGATCGGCAACCTCACCGGCCTGCTCGCCACGCTCAAGGCCCAGCCGCTCGCGTACAACCGCGACCTGCAAGAGGACAAGGAACCGGTCTTCGACTCGGTCGAACAGCTCGAACTGCTCTTCCCGGCGATCGCGGGGATGCTCGGCACCCTCACCTTCCACACCGACCGGCTCGCCGAACTGGCTCCGGCCGGGTTCACGCTGGCCACCGACATCGCCGAATGGCTGGTGCGCCAGGGCGTGCCGTTCCGCGTCGCGCACGAGGCGGCGGGGGAGAGCGTGCGGGTCGCGGAGGCGCGCGGGGCCGGGCTCGACGAACTGACCGACGAGGAATTCCAGGCCATCAACCCGGCGCTCACTCCTGCGGTGCGCGAGGTCCTCACCGTCGAAGGTTCGGTGCGTTCGCGCGACGCTCGCGGCGGCACCGCGCCGGACCGGGTCGCCGAGCAGCGGGAGCGCCTGGTCGAGCGCGTCGCGGCGCATCGGCAGTGGCTGAAGTGATCTGCCGGCAGGCCGCTGGTTAGGCTGGCGGCCTGACGAGGGGAGTGCGTGTGGACCGGTTGTTCCGGCGCGAAGAACTGGCACTGGACCCGGTCGACCTGGCTCGGCTGCTGCTCGGTGCCGTCCTCGAGGCCGACGCGCCCGAGGGCCGGATCGGAGTGCGGCTCGTCGAGGTCGAGGCCTATCGCGGGCTCGACGATCCCGCTTCGCATTGTTATCGCGGGAAAACCCCGCGCAACGCGGTGATGTGGGGTCCGGCCGGGCACCTCTACGTCTACTTCGTCTACGGCATGCACTTCTGCGCGAACGTCGTCGGCACGGAGGACGGCCAGCCGGGCGCGGTGCTGCTGCGCGCCGGCGAGGTCGTCGAGGGCGCGGACATCGTGCGGAAGCGGCGGCCGAACGCGCGCGGCAACGGCGAACTCGCCAAGGGCCCGGCCATCCTCACCTCGGTGCTGGGCCTCGCGCGCGAGCAGAACGGTCTCGATCTCACCGATCCCGGGTCGCCGGTGCGGCTGCGCGCCGGCGAGCGCGTGCCCGCGGACAACGTGCGCACCGGCCCGCGCGTCGGCGTCGCGATGGCGATGGACACGCCGTGGCGGTTCTGGATCGACGGCTCACCAGCCGTCTCGACCTACCGCCGCGGCGGGAAACGCCGGCAGGTGCGACCCGCGGGATAGTCGTTTGACCTGGTGGGGGATCATCTACAGGTGTGAGTGAGCACATCCTTGACGAGTTGTCCTGGCGCGGCCTGATCGCGCAATCCACCGACATCGACGCCCTGCGCGCAGAACTCGACCGCGGCCCGCTCACGCTCTATTGCGGCTTCGACCCGACCGCGCCCAGCCTGCACGCCGGCAACCTCGTCCCGCTGCTGATGCTCAAGCGGTTCCAGCGCGCCGGGCACCGGCCGATCGTGCTGGCCGGCGGTGCCACCGGGATGATCGGCGACCCCCGCGACAACGGGGAGCGCACGCTCAACACCCTGGACGTCGTCGCCGACTGGGCCGGGCGGATCCGCGGGCAGCTGGAGCGGTTCGTGGACTTCGACGATTCGCCGACCGGCGCGATCGTCGAGAACAACCTCGATTGGACCGCGAAGCAGAACACGCTGGAGTTCCTGCGGGACGTCGGCAAGCACTTCTCGGTGAACGTGATGCTGAACCGGGAGACGGTCAAGCGCCGCCTCGAGGGCGACGGCATGTCCTACACCGAGTTCAGCTACCTGCTGCTGCAGTCGCAGGACTACCTGGAGCTGTACCGCAAGCACGGCTGCAAGCTGCAGGTCGGCGGTTCGGACCAGTGGGGCAACCTCGTCGGCGGCGTGGACCTGATCCGCCGGGTCGAGGGCGGCACCGCGCATGCGCTGACCGCGCCGCTGGTCACCGACGCCGAGGGCCGCAAGTTCGGCAAGTCCACCGGCGGCGGCAACGTGTGGCTCGACCCGGAGCTGACCTCGCCGTACGCCTGGTACCAGTACTTCGTGAACGTCGGCGACGCCGACGTGCTCCGCTACCTGCGGCTGTTCACCTTCCTCGACCGGGAGGAGATCGACGCGCTGGCGAAGGACACCGAGGAACGCCCGCACCTGCGCGCCGCGCAGAAGCGGCTGGCCGAGGAGTTCACGAACCTGGTGCACGGCGAGGACCAGACGCGCCAGGTCATCGCGGCGAGCCAGGCCCTGTTCGGCCGCGCCGAGCTGACCGACCTCGACGGCCCGACGCTCGACGCGGCGATGGCCGAGGTCCCGAACGGCCAGGTCGAGCCCGCTGGTGACGCCACGATCGTCGATCTTTTGCTCGCCGGGGGACTGGTGGACAGCAAGGGCGCGGCGCGGCGGACCGTGAAGGAGGGCGGCGCGTACGTGAACAACGTGAAGATCGCCGACGAGGAGTGGAAGCCCTCGGCTTCCGACGCCCTCCACGGCCGCTGGCTCGTGGTCCGCAAGGGCAAGCGCACGGTCGCCGGCGTCCGCGTCGGGGGCTGATCTCCGCCCTCGGCCCGAAACAGGGGCTCTGACCTGCGGGAACGCAGTTAAGGGACCCCCCTGTTTCGGGCCCTGGGAGGGCGTGTAAAGTTCTTCAAGTCGCCAGGGAAACCGGGCGGCCGCCGGGACACGAACCAAGCTCTCGCCTCTAGGGTGATTGAGTGGGTGTCCCACCAAAAACTGCTAGGAATGACCGCTTCGGTCAGGCTCGCCCTCGCGGGGGTCGGGTTTGGTTCGGGGTGTGTTGCTTGAGAACTCAACAGTGTGCTAGTGAACTAAGCCAGTAGAGCTTATATGAAACCCCCTCGTCGGGGTTTCCTTTGAGAATGATTGAGAAGTAGTCTCGATCGAACTGTTCATTGTTGGAGAGTTTGATCCTGGCTCAGGACGAACGCTGGCGGCGTGCTTAACACATGCAAGTCGAACGCTGAACCGGTTTCGGCCGGGGATGAGTGGCGAACGGGTGAGTAACACGTGGGTAATCTGCCCTGTACTCTGGGATAAGCCTGGGAAACTGGGTCTAATACCGGATATGACCTTTCACCGCATGGTGGGGGGTGGAAAGTTCCGGCGGTATGGGATGAACCCGCGGCCTATCAGCTTGTTGGTGGGGTAATGGCCTACCAAGGCGACGACGGGTAGCCGGCCTGAGAGGGTGACCGGCCACACTGGGACTGAGACACGGCCCAGACTCCTACGGGAGGCAGCAGTGGGGAATATTGCACAATGGGCGCAAGCCTGATGCAGCGACGCCGCGTGAGGGATGACGGCCTTCGGGTTGTAAACCTCTTTCGCCAGGGACGAAGCGCAAGTGACGGTACCTGGATAAGAAGCACCGGCTAACTACGTGCCAGCAGCCGCGGTAATACGTAGGGTGCGAGCGTTGTCCGGAATTATTGGGCGTAAAGAGCTCGTAGGCGGTTTGTCGCGTCGGCTGTGAAATCTGGAGGCTTAACCTTCAGCGTGCAGTCGATACGGGCAGACTTGAGTTCGGCAGGGGAGACTGGAATTCCTGGTGTAGCGGTGAAATGCGCAGATATCAGGAGGAACACCGGTGGCGAAGGCGGGTCTCTGGGCCGATACTGACGCTGAGGAGCGAAAGCGTGGGGAGCGAACAGGATTAGATACCCTGGTAGTCCACGCTGTAAACGTTGGGCGCTAGGTGTGGGCGACATTCCACGTTGTCCGTGCCGTAGCTAACGCATTAAGCGCCCCGCCTGGGGAGTACGGCCGCAAGGCTAAAACTCAAAGGAATTGACGGGGGCCCGCACAAGCGGCGGAGCATGTGGATTAATTCGATGCAACGCGAAGAACCTTACCTGGGCTTGACATGCGCCAGACATCCCCAGAGATGGGGCTTCCCTTGTGGTTGGTGTACAGGTGGTGCATGGCTGTCGTCAGCTCGTGTCGTGAGATGTTGGGTTAAGTCCCGCAACGAGCGCAACCCTTATCCTACGTTGCCAGCGCGTCATGGCGGGGACTCGTGGGAGACTGCCGGGGTCAACTCGGAGGAAGGTGGGGATGACGTCAAGTCATCATGCCCCTTATGTCCAGGGCTTCACACATGCTACAATGGCTGGTACAGAGGGCTGCGATACCGCGAGGTGGAGCGAATCCCTTAAAGCCGGTCTCAGTTCGGATCGCAGTCTGCAACTCGACTGCGTGAAGTCGGAGTCGCTAGTAATCGCAGATCAGCAACGCTGCGGTGAATACGTTCCCGGGCCTTGTACACACCGCCCGTCACGTCATGAAAGTCGGTAACACCCGAAGCCCATGGCCCAACCCGCAAGGGAGGGAGTGGTCGAAGGT
The DNA here is from genome assembly GCF_021903635.1 of Amycolatopsis sp. FU40. Lineage (NCBI taxonomy): Bacteria > Bacillati > Actinomycetota > Actinomycetes > Pseudonocardiales > Pseudonocardiaceae > Amycolatopsis > Amycolatopsis sp. FU40. Next base: position 3,620,539 of record NZ_CP091381.1, on the reverse strand, counting down.
GGGACTGGCGATTGGGACGAAGTCGTAACAAGGTAGCCGTACCGGAAGGTGCGGCTGGATCACCTCCTTTCTAAGGAGCACAACACATCCCAGTCATCGTGCTGGGAGTGGCTCGAGCCGAGAAGCCGACTGTGTTTCTGCTCGGGTTGCTCAAGGAATTGTGGAACTACTGGTTATGGGTTCTTGCGGTGGAGACGCTGCTGATCAGTACTGCGGGTTTGTCCCGCGTGGAACGTCGGCCGGCCGGATCCGGGCGAGGTCTTGTTCGCTGGCGCGCTGTTGGGTCCTGAGGCAACACACGTTGTTTCTGGTGTGGTGTTTGAGAACTGTAGAGTGGATGCGAGCATCTTTGTGGTCAAGTTGTTAAGGGCACATGGTGGATGTCTTGGCTTCAGGAGCCGATGAAGGACGTGGGAGGCTGCGATATGCCTCGGGGAGCTGTCAACCGAGCTGTGATCCGAGGATTTCCGAATGGGGAAACCCAGCACCAGTGATGTGGTGTTACCCGCCGGTGAATATATAGCCGGTGCGGAGGGAACGCGGGGAAGTGAAACATCTCAGTACCCGCAGGAAGAGAAAACAAAAGTGATTCCGTGAGTAGTGGCGAGCGAAAGCGGAAGAGGCTAAACCGTTTGCATGTCAAGCTGTCAGGCGTTGTGCAGGCGGTGTTGTGGGACCCAGCGTCGAGGATCTGACAGTCCTCGGAATGTGCGCGCGTGTTAGTGGAACCGCTTGGGATGGCGGACCGGAGTGGGTGAGAGTCCCGTACGCGAAAACATGTTGCGTGTGTTTGTCTGGTGTTCCCGAGTAGCAGCGAGCTCGTGGAATTTGCTGTGAATCTGCCGGGACCACCCGGTAAGCCTAAATACTTCCTGGAGACCGATAGCGGACGAGTACCGTGAGGGAAAGATGAAAAGTACCCCGGGAGGGGAGTGAAAGAGTACCTGAAACCGTGTGCCTACAAGCCGTCAGAGCTCACTTGTTGGGTGATGGCGTGCCTTTTGAAGAATGAGCCTGCGAGTTAGTGCTGCGTGGCGAGGTTAACCCGGGTGGGGTAGCCGTAGCGAAAGCGAGTCTGAATAGGGCGATTGAGTCGCGTGGTCTAGACCCGAAGCGGAGTGATCTACCCATGGCCAGGGTGAAGCGACGGTAAGACGTCGTGGAGGCCCGAACCCACTTAGGTTGAAAACTGAGGGGATGAGCTGTGGGTAGGGGTGAAAGGCCAATCAAACTCCGTGATAGCTGGTTCTCCCCGAAATGCATTTAGGTGCAGCGTCGCGTGTTTCTTGCCGGGGGTAGAGCTACTGGATGGTCTAGGGGCCTTACCGGGTTACCGAAATCAACCAAACTCCGAATACCGGTTAGTGAGAGCGCGGCAGTGAGACGGCGGGGGATAAGCTTCGTCGTCGAGAGGGAAACAGCCCAGAACACCAGCTAAGGCCCCTAAGTGTGTGCTCAGTGGGAAAGGATGTGGGATTGCCCAGACAACCAGGAGGTTGGCTTAGAAGCAGCCACCCTTGAAAGAGTGCGTAATAGCTCACTGGTCAAGTGGTCCTGCGCCGACAATGTAGCGGGGCTTAAGCACACCGCCGAAGCTGTGTCACTCGTGCGATACATCCGCCAATCTTTCGGGGTTGGTGCAGTGGCACGGGTGGGTAGGGGAGCGTCCTGCATCCAGGGAAGCGGCCGCGGAAGCGAGTCGTGGAGGGTGCGGGAGTGAGAATGCAGGCATGAGTAGCGAATGCAGAGTGAGAAACTCTGCCGCCGGATGACCAAGGGTTCCTGGGCCAGGCTAATCCGCCCAGGGTAAGTCGGGACCTAAGGCGAGGCCGACAGGCGTAGTCGATGGACAACGGGTTGATATTCCCGTACCCGAGCATGTGCGCCCATGGCGAGGCGGTTGACACTAACCACCCGAAGCCGCGGTTGAGGTCTTCGGACGGATTCCGTGTGTGGAGCGTGGGACCTGATTCCGTAGTAGTCAAGCGATGGGGTGACGCAGGAAGGTAGCTCCGCCAGGCGATGGTTGTCCTGGTGTAAGCGTGTAGGCCGTCATGTAGGCAAATCCGCATGGCATATAGGCTGAGACGTGATGCGTAGCCGTTTGAGGCGAAGTGGGTGATCCTATGCTGTCGAGAAAAGCCTCTAGTGAGTGCATGCACGGCCCGTACCCCAAACCAACACAGGTGGTCAGGTAGAGAATACCAAGGCGATCGGGTGAACTGTGGTTAAGGAACTCGGCAAAATGCCCCCGTAACTTCGGGAGAAGGGGGGCCAAGCATCTTGAAGTCCCGTGCGGACGGAGGGGTGGTTGGCCGCAGAGACCAGCGGAAAGCGACTGTTTACTAAAAACACAGGTCCATGCGAAGTCGCAAGACGATGTATATGGACTGACGCCTGCCCGGTGCTGGAACGTTAAGAGGACCGGTTAACTCACTTTGTGGGTGAAGCTGAGAATTTAAGCGCCAGTAAACGGCGGTGGTAACTATAACCATCCTAAGGTAGCGAAATTCCTTGTCGGGTAAGTTCCGACCTGCACGAATGGCGTAACGACTTTCCGGCTGTCTCGACCACAGGCCCGGCGAAATTGCATTACGAGTAAAGATGCTCGTTACGCGCGGCAGGACGGAAAGACCCCGGGACCTTTACTATAGTTTGGTATTGGTTTTCGGTTCGGCTTGTGTAGGATAGGTGGGAGACTGTGAAGCGCTCACGCTAGTGGGTGTGGAGTCGTTGTTGAAATACCACTCTGGTCGGATTGGGAATCTGAACCTCGGACCATGATCTGGTTCAGGGACAGTGCCTGATGGGTAGTTTAACTGGGGCGGTTGCCTCCGAAAGGGTAACGGAGGCGCCCAAAGGTTCCCTCAGCCTGGTTGGCAATCAGGTGTCGAGTGCAAGTGCACAAGGGAGCTTGACTGTGAGACAGACATGTCGAGCAGGGACGAAAGTCGGGACTAGTGATCCGGCACCTCCTGGTGGAAGGGGTGTCGCTCAACGGATAAAAGGTACCCCGGGGATAACAGGCTGATCTTGCCCAAGAGTCCATATCGACGGCATGGTTTGGCACCTCGATGTCGGCTCGTCGCATCCTGGGGCCGGAGTAGGTCCCAAGGGTTGGGCTGTTCGCCCATTAAAGCGGCACGCGAGCTGGGTTTAGAACGTCGTGAGACAGTTCGGTCCCTATCCGCCGCGCGCGCAGGATACTTGAGGAAGGCTGTCCCTAGTACGAGAGGACCGGGACGGACGGACCTCTGGTGTGCCAGTTGTCACGCCAGTGGCATGGCTGGTTGGCTATGTTCGGAAGGGATAACCGCTGAAGGCATCTAAGCGGGAAGCCTGTTCCAAGATGAGGTATCCCACCCCATGTGGGTTAAGGCCCCCAAGAGACGATTGGGTTGATAGGCCAGAAATGGAAGCACAGTAATGTGTTGTCGAGTTGACTGGTACTAATAGGCCGAGGACTTGCCCACAAAGATCGCTCGCATCCACTCTACGGTTCTGAAACACCACGCCGGCTGTCACTCATGTGGCGGGTGTGTGTTGTTTCGGAGTGTTTCGGTGGTTTTAGCGTCAGGGAAACGCCCGGTCCCATTCCGAACCCGGAAGCTAAGCCTGACTGCGCCGATGGTACTGCAACCGAAGGGTTGTGGGAGAGTAGGACACCGCCGAACTCAACCTGACAGTCTGGGCCCCGGTCCGAGAACCCCCGTGGTTCTCCCGGGGCCCAGACTCATGTTCGCGTCCGCTCGGGCAGCGCGCGAGGCGGCTGAGGTCCGCCCGCGCGAGGTTGCTCCGAACGGGCCCGTAGGATAGTGAATCGGCCCTCGTACGGAGGGCCTTCCTCAGAATTCCAGAGTTGTCTATGGCAGGAGGCCAGGTGTCCGAGTTCGGTCGACGTGACTCAGCGGATGAGGGGTCCGGTCGGTCGGCTCGCCGCGACCAGGACTCCCGCGGCGGCCGGTCCGACGCGCCCCGGGGAGACCGGCGCGGCGCGCGGCAGGACCGCGGCGGGCGGGACAGCCACCAGGGCCGGCCCCGGCGGGACGATCGCGGCGCACGCGGGTCCGGCGGGTTCGCCGGCCGCCCCGGCCGCGGCGACGGCCCCCGCGAGAACCGCGGCTACGCCGGGAAACGCGACGACGACCGCGACTTCCGCCCCCGCGGCAAGCGCGAGTTCGACCGGCCGCAAGGCAAGTCTTACGGCGACCGCTCAGGGCGTCCGGAGGGACGCTCGTCCTACGGCGAGCGCTCCGGCGGACCCGGCAAGTCGTCCTACGGTGATCGTCCGGAGGGGAAGTCCTACGGCGATCGCGGCGGGCGGCCGCAGGGGAAGTCGTCGTACGGGGAGCGCTCCGGCGGGCGCTGGAACGACGACCGGCGCGGCGGCGACGACCGGCGCGGTCCGGGCGGATATCGCGGCAAAGACTCCCAAGGCGGCGGGTTCCGCGACGATCGGCGCGGGTCCGGCGGGTTCCGGGACAACGACCGCCGCGGCGGTTACGGCGATCGCGACAACCGGGGCGGCAAGCCCGGCGGATACCGCGACGATCGCGGCGGCAAGCCGGGCGGATACCGCGACGATCGCAGTGGCAAGCCGGGCGGATACCGCGACGATCGCAGTGGCAAGCCGGGCGGCTTCCGGGATCGGGACGACCGCGGGCCCCGCGACGGTGGGTTCCGCGGCGGGAACCGGGGATCCGGTGGATTCCGGGACGATCGTTCCGGCGGGAACCGGCGCGACGACCGCGGGTTCCGCAACGATCGCGACGAGCGCCGGGACAACCGTCCGGGCGGGTTCCGCAACGACCGCCGCGACGAAGGCGGCTATCGCCGGGACGACCGCTCCGGCGACCGCCGCGACAACCGGCGGGACGACCGTTCGGGCGGCTTCCGCAATGACCGGCGCGACGACCGCAGGGACGACCGGTCCGGCGGGTTCCGCAACGACCGGCGGGACGAAGGCGGTTACCGCGGGGACCGGCGGGACGACCGCTCCGGCGGATATCGCAATGACCGCCGGGACGAAGGCGGTTACCGCGGCGATCGGCGGGACGACCGCTCCGGCGGATTCCGCAATGACCGCCGGGACGAGGGCGGCTACCGGGGCGAGCGGTCCGGCGGGTTCCGTCGCGACGACCGGGCCGGCGACAGGCGACCTGGCGGGGATCGCCGGGACGAGCGTTCGGGCGCGTTCCGGAAGGACCAGCGCGACGGCGGCTTCCGGAACGAGCGTCAGGACGAGGGCGTCCGCGGGCGGCGCGACGAGGCCGAGGAGACCTCGTCGGCAGCGGTCGAGGAATCCGCGGTGGTCGACGAGGTGATCGCGGGCTCGGGCGCCGCTGACGTCGAGTCGGGTGCGGGGGACCGGCGCGAGAGCGTCGAGGCTGCTGAGCGCCAGGAACGGCGTGACGCGGAGGACCGTGGCGAGCGGCAAGACCGCTACAACCGCAGCGATCGCGACAACCGGGGCGGCAGGGACAACCGCGACAGCCGCAACGACCGGCGCGACCGCAGGGACGAGCGTCCCCGCGGCAAGCGTCCGGTGACCGTCGAGGAGCAGGACGCGGCACTCGCCCGCGAACTGCTCGAAGCGCCGGAACTGCCCGAGGACATCGAGTTCTCCGACCTCGACGAAGAAGTCCGCCGGGAACTGCGGACCCTGCCGAAGGGCCTCGCCGAGACCGTCGGGAAGCATCTGGTCGCCGCGGGCGGGCTGGTCGACGAGGACCCGGAGGCGGCGCTCGAGCACGCCCGGTACGCGAAGACCAAGGCGTCGCGGGTGCCGATCGTCCGCGAAGGGCTCGGGCTGGTCGCCTACCACGCGGGCAACTGGCAGGAAGCGCTGTCGGAACTGCGCGCCGTCCGGCGGATGACGCGCAGCGACGAGCACATCGCGATCATCGCGGACGCCGAGCGCGCGCTCGGCCGTCCGGAGCGCGCCCTCGACCTCGCCAAGGAGACCGACAAGGAACGGCTCACCAAGGCGACCCAGGTCGAGCTGGCGATCGTCGCGGCGGGCGCGCGGCGCGATCTCGGGCAGCTGGACGCGGCGGTCGTGTCATTGCAGGGGCCGGACCTCCAGGCGGCCAAGCGCGATCCGTGGAGCGCGCGCCTGTTCTACGCCTACGCCGACAACCTCGAGGCTGCCGGGCGCAAGGAAGAGGCCGTGCAGTGGTTCCTCAACGCCGCGGAGGCCGACGCCGAGGACGAGACCGACGCCGCCGAGCGGGCCGCGGACCTCGCGAACGAGGCGAACGCGAATCAGGCGGACGGTTCCAGCGAGTCGGGTGACTGACGTGGCTTACGACGCGCTGCTGTTCGATCTCGACGGCACCGTCTACCACGGGCCGCAGGTGATCGAGGGCGCCGCGGAAACCGTGGCCGCCGTGCGCGAGCAGGGCACGGCGGTCCGGTTCGTGACCAACAACGCGTCCAAAGCCCCGTCGGCGGTCGCGGAGCATCTCCGGGACCTCGGGATCTCCGCGGACACCGGAGAGGTGCACACGAGCGCTCAGGCGGCAGCCGGACTCCTTCGGGACCGGCTGCCCGCCGGCTCGAAGGTGCTCATCGTCGGCACCGCCTCGCTCGGCGACCAGATCTCCGCGGCCGGACTGGAGCCGGTGCGGACCGCGGGCGACGACGTTTCCGCGGTGGTGCAAGGACATTCGCCGGAAACCGGGTGGGCGGACCTCGCCGAGGCGAGCATCGTGATCCGGGCGGGCGGGCTGTGGGTCGCCACGAACACCGACACCACGCTGCCCACCGAACGCGGGCTGATGCCGGGCAACGGGTCGATGGTCGGGGCGCTCAGGATCGCCACCGGGGCGGAGCCGGTCGTCGCGGGAAAGCCGCAGCCGCTGTTGTTCGAGACGGCTGCGCGGTCGGCGGAAGCGAAGCGTCCGCTGGTGGTCGGGGATCGGCTCGACACCGACATCGCGGGTGCGGTCGCGGCGGGGCTCGACTCGTTGTGCGTCCTCACCGGCATCGCGACTCCCGCGACGCTGCTCACCGCCATTCCGGCGGAACGGCCGACGCATCTCGGCGCCGACCTCACCGCGCTCGCGCGGCCGGTGGACGAATTGCGCGTCGGGAAGCAAACCGGCTGGGAGATCAGCGAAAGCGACGTGCTGACCGTCCGCGGCGAGGGGGACAAGCTCGACCTGCTGCGCGCGCTGTGCGATTCGGCGTGGCGCACCGGGGTCGCGCAGGTGCGCGCGGACGGCGACGCGGCCGCGGCGGCGGTAGCCGGGCTCGGGCTGGCCTGACTGGTAGTTTGGGGCTGTGCACCCGAACGTTCCGCGGCCGGTTCCCGGACCCCCGCCGATCCCCGGACCCGGCCCGCAGCAGACTGACCCGCGGGCGGGCATCGACGAGGCCGTCGCCGGGCTCGACGACCTCGACACGCTGCCGCCCGCCGAGCACGTGGACCGGTTCGAGGCCGTGCACACCGAGCTGACCGTGGCCCTGTCCAGCATCGACAAGGTCTGACCGGCGTGGCCAAACGGGCCAGGCTCGACGCGGAACTCGTGCGGCGCGGACTCGCCCGCTCCCGCGAACAAGCCTCCGCGCTCATCACCGGCGGCAAGGTCACCGTGCGCGGCATGGTCGCCACGAAACCCGCCACCGGCGTGGAAAACGACGCGCCGATCGTCGTGAAGGACGAGGACGACCCGGGCTGGGCGTCGCGCGGCGCGCACAAACTCCTTGGCGCGCTTGAGCGTTTCGGTCCGGAAGGACTGACTGCCGAAGGCCGCCGCTGTCTCGACGCGGGCGCGTCCACCGGCGGGTTCACCGATGTGCTGCTGCGAAACGGGGCGGGCGAAGTCATCGCCGCCGATGTCGGGCGCGGGCTGCTCGACTGGAAGCTGCAGACCGACGATCGCGTCGTGGTCCTCGACCGCACGAACGTCCGCAACCTGACGCCGGACGTCCTCGGCGGCCAGGTGGATCTCGTCGTCGGCGATCTTTCCTTCATCTCGCTCAAGCTCGTGCTGCCCGCGCTCGCCGCGTGCGCGCGCGAAGGCGCGGATCTGCTGCCGATGGTCAAACCGCAGTTCGAGGTCGGCAAGGACCGGCTCGGCAGCGGCGGCGTGGTGCGCGATCCGGAACTGCGCGCCGAATCCGTGCTGGGCGTGCTCGCCGAAGCCGCGAAGCTCGGCCTGTCGCTGCGCGGGGTCGTCGCGAGCCCGTTGCCCGGGCCCTCCGGGAACGTCGAATACTTCGTGTGGCTCCGCAAAACGGAGCCGGAAGAAGCGGGCAGCGAAGCCGTCGAAAACGCCGAACGGCTCGTGCGCGCCGCAGTCCAGGAAGGACCCCAGTGACCGCCGAACGTGAAGTGCTCCTCGTGGTGCACCCCGACCGGGACACCACCCGGGAGGCCGCCCGCGAGGTGTCCCAGCGGTTTGCCAAGGCCGGGATCCGGCTGCGCGTGCTCGACGAGGACGTCCTCCAGCTGATCGACCCGGACGGCTGCATGGCCATGCCGTGCACCGTTGTCGCGCCCGAGCACAATCCGGCCGAGGGGGCCGAACTCGTGTTCGTGCTCGGCGGCGACGGGACCCTGCTGCGCGCGGCGGAACTCGCCCGCCCGGCCGAGGTGCCGGTTCTCGGCGTCAACCTCGGCCGTGTCGGCTTCCTCGCCGAGGCCGATTCGGACGCGCTCGCCGACGCCGTCCAGCGCGTGGTCGACCGTGAGTACCACGTCGAAGACCGGATGACCGTCGACGTCACCGTCACCGCCGACGGCGCCGAGATCTACCGGACCTGGGCGCTCAACGAGGCCAGCGTCGAGAAGTTCAGCCGCGAGCGGGTGCTCGACGCGCTGATCGAGGTCGACGGCCGCCCGGTGTCGTCTTTCGGCTGCGACGGCGTGCTGTGCGCGACGCCGACCGGCTCGACCGCGTACGCCTTCTCCGCGGGCGGCCCGGTGCTGTGGCCGGACGTCGAGGCGCTGCTCGTGGTGCCGAGCAACGCGCACGCGATGTTCTCCCGCCCGCTGGTCGTCTCGCCCGAATCGGTGATCACCGTCGGCATCGACCCGAAGGGCCCGAAAGCGGCGCTGACCTGCGACGGGCTGCGGTCGTTCGACCTGCCGCCGGGCGCGCTCGTGCGCGTCGTGTGCGGCACGCGGCCGGTCCGGCTGGTGCGGCTGTGGGACGGCGTGTTCACCGACCGGCTGGTGTACAAGTTCGGGCTGCCGGTGCGCAGCTGGCGCGACCGGCGCTCGGGAGACCGCTGAGCGCGACGCGCCCGCACAAGTGTTCGACCAGCGAAAAGAAGAGTTAGCGGACCTCGGACGCACAGAACGTCGGTGCGGGCCGCTACCGTATGCGTCGTGCTGGCCGAGATGCGCATCCAGGGCCTCGGAGTCATCGAGGAAGCCCTGTTGGAACTGCACGCGGGCTTCACCGTGGTCACCGGTGAGACGGGTGCGGGCAAAACCATGGTCGTCACCGGGCTGCATCTGCTCTCGGGCGGACGGGCCGAGGCGTCGAAGGTCCGGAACGGGATGCTGAAGGCATTCGTCGAGGGCCGGTTCACCGTGGGCAAGGACGACGCGGCCGCCCGCATCGTCACCGACGCGGGGGCCGATGTCGACGAGGACGGCAGCGTCATCGCCCTGCGCACGGTCGCCGCCGACGGGCGCTCGCGCGCGCACCTCGGCGGCCGGTCGGTGCCGGTCGGGGTGCTGTCCGACCTGTCCGAGCAGGTGATCGCCGTGCACGGGCAGAACGACCAGCTGCGGCTGCTGCGCCCCGCCGAGCAGCGCGCGGTCATCGACCGGTTCGCCGGCGAGGACGTCGGGCGGCCGCTCGCCGCGTACCGCCAGGTCCGCGAGGAATGGCTGGCCGTGATCACCGAGCTGAGCGAGCGCTCCAACCGTTCCCGCGAGATGGCGCAGCAGGCGGACCTGCTGAAACACGGGCTGAACGAGATCGACGCGGTCGCCCCCGAACCGGGCGAGGACGTCGAGCTCACCGAGCAGATCAAACGGCTCGCCGCGGTCGACGAACTGCGCGCGATGGCCACCGAGGCGCACGCGGCGGTTTCCGGCGCGCAGGACGGCGATCCGGACGCCCCGGGCGCGCTCGGCCTGGTCGGCGAGGCGGTGCGGCGGCTGGTTTCGGCGGAGGACTCCGTGCTGCGCGACCTGGTACCGCGGCTGGAGGAGGCCTCCACGCTGCTGAGCGACGTCGGCGCGGAGCTGGGCAGCTACGTCGAGAATCTGGACGCCGACCCGGCGCTGCTGGAGAAGGTGCTCGCGCGGCAGGCCGATCTCAAACGGCTCACCCGCAAGTACGCCGCGGATGTCGACGGCGTGCTGGCGTGGGCCGAAGACGCGCGCCGGCGGCTCGAATCGATGGACACGTCCGAAGAGGCCTTGGCCGCGCTGGCGTTGCGCCGCGACGAGTTGGCTGTGCAGCTGGTCGCGCACGCCACCGAGGTTTCCGCCGCGCGCGGCAAGGCGGCCGCGGAACTGGCCACGGCGATCACCAAGGAGCTGTCCGGTCTCGCGATGGGCCAGGCGGAGCTGGAGATCACGGTCGAACAGCGGCCGGCCGAACACGGTGACAGGCAGGCGCTCGCGATCGACGGACACGCGGTGCACGCGGGCCCGGACGGCGTCGACGAAGTGGAACTGCTGCTGCGCGCGCACAACGGCGCGCCGCCGCTGCCGGTGCACAAAGCCGCTTCGGGCGGTGAGCTGTCGCGGGTGATGCTGGCGATCGAGGTTGTGCTGGCGCACGCGGACACGGTTCAGACGCTGGTGTTCGACGAGGTCGACGCCGGGGTCGGCGGCCGGGCCGCGGTCGAGATCGGACGGCGGCTGGCGCGGCTCGCGCGCACCCACCAGGTCCTGGTGGTCACGCATCTGCCGCAGGTCGCCGCGTTCGCCGACCAGCATCTGGTGGTGGACAAGGGAACCAGCGGCGGCGTCACGCGCAGCGGCGTGAAAACGCTCGACCAGGACGACCGGGTGCGCGAGCTGGCGCGGATGCTCGCCGGCATGGACAGCACCGAGACCGGCCGCGCGCACGCCGAGGAACTGCTTGCCACGGCGGAGAAAGACAAAGCGAAGAACACCGGCGCGAAGCGCAAGCGCGCGAAGAAGGGCTGAGGCGGATTCCATGACCTGGGCCACGCTGGCCGACGTCGAAGCCGAACTCGCCCGCGCGCGGCGGGAGGACGATCTCGACCGTTTCCTCGCACTCCTCGGCGACGAGGAGCTCTTCGTGCCGATCCACCGCGACGAGGCGCAGCGGCTCGCGCAGGACCGGACCTGGTCGCCCGCGAAAGTCTGCTGCGCGCACGGCGGCGAACCCTCGCTGCAGGTGTTCACCCGCGGCGCGCTGCCGGATTTCGGCGCGGACGTGGTGTTCCTCAGCGGCGACCTCGACTGGGCCACGCACGGTCTCGGCGAAGAGGAACAGGTCGTGTTCAACCGCGGCACCCTCGGCGAATGGCGGGTGCGCGCGGCGGCCGTGCTGCCCTGGGTCGACGCGAACCCGCACCGGGTCACCGCGGTGGAGCAGCAGGTCGAACGGCTTTACACGGCCCGGTACGGACTTCTCGACGGTCCGGTCGCGCGCGCGCTCGCGTGCGGCGCGCACCAGGCGGTGCTGTCGGCCGAACCGTGGAACGTCCTCGACGCGCGGTACCACGACTACGTCGCCGAGGTCCGCGGCCTGCGCGACTGGTGGGGCGTCGCGGACGCGGCGGGCTGGCGGGCCGCGATGGACCGGCTGCTCGGCGATTCCTACCAGCTCACCACCGGAAACCTCGTGCTCGTGCTGCGCGCCCGCTCCGGGCTCGCGCTGGACGTCTACGGCTGGGTCGAACTGGTCCGGCAGTGGTGTGCCGACAACGACGCCGAGGACCAGGCCGGGCCGCTCGTCGACGCGGTGCGCCGGATCGTCCGGTACGAACAGCGGTTCCGGGCGGACGGCCTGCTCGAGCCGGACGGCGTGGTGGACAGCATCATCGGCTGGGACGTCGGCCGCGCGGTCGAATTGGCGCGCTGGGGGCTGGCGGTCGGGTACTGCGACGCGCTCACCGCGGAATTGATGGTGCTGGAGGCGGGCGCGATCGCCCGGCGCTACCACGGTTCCTGGGCGGAATTGTCCACCGGATACGTGCTGGGCAGGCTGCTCGCGCTCGACGGCGAGGAATTCGGGCCGGAATACGTTTCGGCCGCGCGCGTGCGCCACCGGTTGCTGAACGATCCCGCGAGCCCCTGGTCCAACCTCGATTTCGAGGCGGGCGGACCGCACAGTTAACCCCGGCTCCGCACCTCGCGCGACATGGCTCACCACAACGAGTCATGTCCGCTTCGGCGCGTCGGCTCCGCACCCTGGCACAAATTTGTCACCATCAGCCACATGAAGCTCACTGGTCTTCTCGCGCGGAACCAAGAAGCCCTCCCCGGCGTCATCGGTGTCGCGCGGGTCGACCGGCGCACGCGGGAGCTGCTGCGCCGGGTCAGCGCGGGCGACATCGTCGTGCTGGACCAGCTCGACCTCGACCGGGCCACGGCCGACGCGCTGGTCGCCGCCGAGGTCGCCGCGGTGGTCAACGCGTCCCCGTCGATTTCCGGCCGGTTCCCCAACCTCGGCCCGGAAATCCTGGTGGCGGCGGGCATCCCGCTGGTCGACTCGGTCGGCGGGGACCTGCTGCGCAGCGTCAAGGACGGCACGAAGCTGCGCGTGCACGAGGGCGCGGTCTACCTGGGGGAGCGGCAGCTGGCGACCGGGGTCGAGCAGACCCCCGAAAGCGTCGCCGACCAGATGATCGAGGCCAAGGCCGGGATGTCGACCCAGCTGGAAGCCTTCTCCGCCAACACGATCGAATTCCTGCGCCGCGAGCGGACGCTGATCCTCGACGGCGTCGGCGTGCCGGAGCTGAAGGTCCCGGTGCGCGACCGGCACGTGCTGGTCGTCGCCGCGGGCAACGGGCACGCCGAGGACCTCAAGAAGCTCAAGAAATACATCGGCGAGCACCGGCCGGTGCTGATCGGCGTCGACGCCGGCGCGGACACCCTGCGCGCGCAGGGCTACCAGCCGGACGTCATGGTCGGCGACCCGACCGGGATCGGCACCGCGACGCTGCGCAGCGGCGGCGAGGTCGTCGTCCCCGCGCAGCCGGACGGGCACGCGCCGGGCGTCGAGCGGATCCAGGATCTGGGCATCGGCGCGGTCACCTTCCCCGCGTCGGGCAACGCCGAGGACCTCGCCCTGCTGCTGGCCGACGCGCACGGCGCGAGCCTGGTGGTCACCGTCGGATTCCAGGCCACGCTGCGGGAATTCCTCGACCACGGCCGGTCCGGGTCGAACCCGTCCACGTTCCTCACGCGGCTCAAGCTCGGCACGAAGCTGGTCGACGGCAAGGCCGTCGCGACGCTGCACCGGGCGAGGGTGTCGCTCGGCGCGGTCGCGCTGCTCGTCCTCGCCGCCATCGTCGTCGTCATCGCCGCGCTGCTGGTCTCCGACGTCGGCTCCGTCTATCTCGAGTGGATCCAGCACACCTGGTCCACGTTCGTCGCCTGGGTGAAGGGTCTCTTCACGTGATTTCCCTGCGGTACCACATCGTTTCCATCACCGCGTGCTTCCTGGCGCTGGCCGTCGGCGTGGTGCTGGGCTCGACCGCGCTCAACGGTTCGCTGCTGTCCGGGCTCGCGGACCAGAAGAAAGACCTCGGCACGCAGGTCGCCGATCTCGAAGCGCAGCGCAACTCGCTCAACGCGCGGCTGTCCGACGCGGACGCGTTCGCCGGGACGATGGGACCGAAGGTCGTCGCGGGCGCGCTCGACAAGCGCAGCGTCGTCATCGTCACCACGCAGGACGCGCGCCCGGCCGACCGCGACGCGCTCAAGAAGCTCGTCGGCCAGGCCGGCGCCTCGGTGACCGGCGAACTGCAGCTGACCAACGCGTTCACCGACCCGGCGAAGGCCGACCAGTTGCGCGACGTCGTCACGCGGCTGCAGCCCGCCGGGGCGAAGTTCCCGACCGCGGGCGACTCCGGCACGCTCGCCGGCGCGCTGCTCGGTTCGACGCTGCTGCTGGACAAGGCGAGTGCGAAACCGCAGTCGAGCGGCGACGAACTCGCCGCCGCGCTCGGCGGGCTGACCGACGGCGGTTTCGTGAAGCCGAGCCAGGGCGTGCAGCCCGCGCAGCTGGCGATCGTGCTGACCGGAGCACAGCAGACCGGCGACGGCGCGGGGGACCGGGCCGCGACGATCGCGCGGTTCGCCGCGCAGATGGACCGCTCCGGCGCGGGCACGGTGCTCGCCGGGGACCCGGGTTCGGCAGGCGGCTCCGGCCCGATCGGGGTGGTGCGCGCGGACACCTCGGCCACGTCGATTCTGTCCACTGTGGACAACGCGGACTCGGCGGCGGGCCGGGTCGCGACCATTCTGGCGTTGCAGGAGCAGCTCAACGGCGGTTCGGGGCGGTACGGCATCGCGGGCAACGCGCAGGCGATCGCGCCGGGCGTGGCCGCTTCGGGGAACTGAACGAGAGACTTTCCGCCTCCCGCACAACAGTCGGCGGCGGCGCCGGATTCCCTTCGAGGGTGGGGGAATCGGGGGCCGCCGCTGACTTGTGTGCGGGCTGTGCGGCGGCAGGTTTCCCGCGAGAGCGAGGAAACCCGGTGCCGCCGCTGGCTTGTGCGGACTGCGCGGCTGGTCCCCTTAGCGGGAATCCAGTGCCGCGCTGAGTCGTCGAAAGGCGATGCGGCGGCGGCACCGGTTCCCCTCGGGGTGGAGAATCCGGTGCCGCCGCCGTTATTCATGCGCCTGCCGCGGGGTCAGCAGGTGCCGTTGTCGGCCCAGACCGACGCGCTGCCGGGCGTTTCGCCGCGCGTCCACCACTTGGCGGACCAGCGATGGCCGTTGTAGGACACGACCGCGCCCGCGTTGTAGGACTGGGAGGTGTTCCACGCCGCCGGGCACGCGGTCGTCGGACCGCCGCCGCCGGAGCAGGCTCCGTTGTCCGTCCAGACGTCCGAGGTGCCGGGCTGCTCGCCCTGCGTCCACCACTTCGCCGTCCAGGTGTGGTTGTTGTACGACACGACCGCGCCGCCGTTGTAGACCTTGCCCGAATCCCAGGCCGCCGCCGTGCACTGGCCGCCCGGCGGAGTCGTCGGAGTGGTCGGAGTGGTGGGCGTGGTCGGGGTCGTCGGAGTGGTCGGGGTCGTGGGGGTCGTCGGCGTAGTGGGCGTGGTGGGCGTCGTCGGGGTGGTCGGCGGCGGGCCGGAGCAGCCCTCCGTCGGCGCGGCGAGCCCGTCCACGACCGCGTGGAACAGCGTCGAATCGGGGTCGAGGTCGTAGAGCGAGAACATCATCGCGCCGCCGAGGCCGTTGCAATGGATGTAGTCGGTGCGCGCCTTGATCGACTGCTTAGACGAACCGCCGTAGAAGCTCGTCCCGTCGTAGAACCACGCGGATTGCGTTGTCGGGTCCCAGAACGTGGTGGCCGGGTTGTCGACCACGCCGGAGAGTTCCTTGTACATCGCGACGCCGGGCACGTTGCCGCTCAGCGGATGCGGAGCGGACGGACCGGTGGCGGTCTGGTAGAGCCCGTGGTTCGAGCCCGCCGGAACGCCGGTCCAGCCCCGGTAGTAGAACGGGATGCCCAGGGTCAGCTTCGACGCCGGGAACCCGCCGGGGATGCCGTACGCCGGATCGCCTTGCGTGTACGCCTTCATCACCTGGTCGATGGTGTACTTCTCGGTGCCCGGCGGAATGGGCGTGGACGGGTCGTTCGGCGACGGGTAGAGCGGGTCCTGGAAGTTCGTCGGACCGGTCTTGTCCCACGCGCCGTGCATGTCGTAGGTCATCGGGTCGGCGAAGTCCATGTACTGGTGGATCTTGTCGGTCTGGATCTTCGCGATCTTGTCCTGGCCGCCGGGCAGGGCGGCCGAAAGCGCGTAGTGCTTGCCCAGCGCGTCCAGCTGGCCGCGGAACTCGGCGAGCAGCGAGGTGAAGTTCTGGGTGTCGTTGGGGCTGTAGTGGTTGCCCGTGTGTCCGCCGGGGTGCGCCGGGTACTCCCAGTCGATGTCGAACCCGTCGAAGATGTTCGCGGCGGTGCCGGGGCCGCCGAAGCCGCCCGCGTTCGGGATGTTGCCCTTGATGAACATGTCGATGCAGGAGCTCACGAACTTCTTGCGGGAGGCGTCCGTGGCCGCGGCGTCGGAGAAGTACTTCGAGTAGGTCCAGCCGCCGAGCGACAGCAGCACCTTCAGGTTCGGGTGCCGCGCCTTGAGTTCCTGCAGCTGGTGGAAGTTGCCGACGATCGGCATGTTGTAGGTGTCGGCGGTGCCGTCGACGCTGATGTCCGAGCCGAACGACTTCTGGTAGTCGGCGAACTGGTCGCCCGCGCCGTCGCCCGCGTTCGGGTCGTCCTCGCCGCCCGGGTCGGGGGTGGTCGCCTTGGTCGTCTCGAAGCAGGTGAGGTTGGTCGGGTCGATGTTCTCGAAGTCGTAGAGCAGGTAGTCGATGTTGTCGGCGATCTTGTCGACGTTCTTGAGGTAGTAGGCGTTCTGGTAGATGCTCCATTGGTCGAAGTAGGCGATGCGCAGGCCTCCCGAGGAGGGCGCGGGCGTCGCCGTGGCCGGGGCGGGCCGGGCCAGGATGGTGAGACCGGCCACGACCACGGCGGCCAGGGCGGCGCAGGCCACGGCCAGCGGTCTCAAGGTCCGGTGGGGCATAAGGATTCTCCCTCGCACAAGCGAAGTCCGCTCGCCGCACCGGAATGCGCGGCGAACGTCGGACATCGGGTGATCACTGCAGGAGCGGGGGCCGGCCCGTAGTCGAATGTGAACCAGGGCACAGCCGGAGTCAATACTGTGGACTAGACCAATTTCCGAGCCTGGGCGTTTTGTGGTGAAGTGTCCGGAAAGGCCCGACGAACGGCCTGTTCCAAGCGGGGCGAGTGGTCCGGTGCCGCGGGGCGGCGCCGGTTCACCCGTACGGGTGTGGTTGACCCGACACCCGTCCCGTGCGGCATCAGGCGAGTCTCAGGAAGATCATGGGTGGCTCACAGCTGCGCACGAGAGCCTGGCACCATGAGCGCCAACGACCCCGGGAGCACGGCCGAACGATGACCACTACCGAGATCCCGCTCGTCCGTGCGGACGAGCCGGCGCCCGCCAAGCCGACGCACCTGCGGCAGCTCGATTTGTACCGCGTCGTGACGTTCGCCCTGGTCATCCTCATCCACGTGATCGGCTCCACGACGTTCCCGCAGGACGTCGTCGCCGACGCGTTCCAGACCCCGCTGCACCTGACCCGCGAGGCGTTCTTCGCGCTGACCGCGTTCGTGCTCGTGTTCGGCTACCGGGACCGGCCGGTGGCGACCGGCAAGTTCTGGCGCAGGCGGTTCCCTCTGGTCGCGGTCCCGTACGTGACCTGGACGGTCATCTACCGGGTCTATTCGCTGATCACCTCGGACCAGCCGTTCGGGTCGATCGGCGCGCAGCTGCGCACGCTCGGGCTGGACCTGCTGACCGGGAACGCCTGGTACCACATGTATTTCATGCTGGTGACGCTGCAGGTGTACCTGCTGTTCCCGCTGCTGGCCAAGATGTTCGACCTGATCCGCCGCCGTCCGTGGACGGTGCTGGCGGTGTCCGGCGCGGTCCAGGTCGCGGTCGCGATCTTCATGAGCTACCCGCCCGCCGCGCTCGGCTACGGCTTCGTCAGCAAGTTCTTCGCGACTTTCCTCGTGTACCAGTTCTACATGCTGCTCGGCGCCGCGGCGGCGCTGCACTTCGAGGCGGTGCACGCCTGGCTGCGCACGCACGCGCGCTGGGTGCTGCTCGCGATGGCAGGCGGGCTCGCGATCGCCGAGACCGGCTACTTCGTGAGTGTCCACTTCGGAGAGTGGCCGGAGATGGCGTCGGACGCCTTCCGCCCGTACCTGATCCCGTGGTTCGTCGCGGTGATCGCCGGGATCTACCTCGCGGGCGCGCGCTGGGCGGAGAGCAGGCAGCGCGGCGGAAGGTTCGTGTCCTGGGCGGTGAACCGGTCGTTCGCGGTATTCCTGACCCATCCGATCGCGATCGCGGTGCTGGACCCGCTGTTCGTCTTCGTCGGCGACCGCTACGGCGCGCCGTGGACGACGCTGGTGGCGTACCCGGCGACGGTGGCGCTGACCTTCGCGATCGTCGAGGTGCTGCGGCGGCTGCCGTGGAGCAAGGCGCTGACCGGACGCGCCCGGGTGCCGGTGCGGGCCTCGGTCTGAAGGGTCACCCGCCGGGCCAGGTGCGGTGCTTGTCGAGCGGACGCGCGTAGGACCCGGCCCGGCTGGTGCGCAATCCCAGCGCCACCAGGGATTCCGCGAGCCGGACCGCGGCGGCGACCCCGTCGATCACCGGAACGTCGAGCATCGCCGACATCGTGCGGTCCAGCCCGGTCATCCCGGCGCAGCCGAGCACGAGCACCTCGGCTCCGGCGTCGCGCGCCCGCAATCCCGCGGTGAGCAGGGCCGATTCCGTTCGTTCCTCGTCGCGCAGCTCCAGTACGCTGAGCCCGGTGCCGACGACCGCGACGCAGTTCCGGTCGACTCCGGCCGAGTGCAGGCTGTCCTCGATCAGCCCGCACGTGCGGTCCAGCGTCGTCACCACGCCGTACCGGCGGCCGAGCAGCCCGGCGAGATGCGCCGCGGCCTCGGTGATGTCGACCACCGGCACGTCCAGCAGTTCCCGCGCGCCCTCGCGGCCGTGCTCGCCGAAACCGGCGAGGACGACCGCGTCGAACGTTTCCCCGGTGGTGCGCAACAGGTCCAGCACCGCCGCGGCGGACAGGAAGCTGTCCAGCCAGCCCTCCGCCGATTCCGGGCCCCACTTCGGCGTCAGCGCGACGATCTCGGTGCCGGGACTGGCCGCCGCCCGCGCCCCGGTCTCGATCTCCTTCGTCATGGCCTCGGTGGTGTTGCAGTTGGTGACGAGGATCCGCATCAAGCCCTCCGCTGGCGGTACGAAACGGCGTAGTAGAGCACCCCGGCGCCGGCGGTGCCGAGGAACCAGGAGTACGGCGCGGCCGGCGCGAAGAACGGCACCAGCGCGATCACCGCGGACAGCACGGCGCACGGGAAGAACGCGGCCATCGCGCGCGGATTCACCTTGGGGTACTTGCCGTCCCGCACGAACAGCTGCTCGACGTCGACCTTGCCGCGGCGGATCAGGTAGTAGTCGACGATCATGATCCCGAACAGCGGCCCGAGGAACGCGCCGAGCCCGCCGAGGAAGTAGTTGACCACCACCGGCGACGAGTACAGCTTCCACGGCAGCACGCACAACGCGGCGACGGCGCTGATCATCCCGCCGACGGTGAACGAGATCCGCTTGGGCCAGATGTTGGCGAGGTCGTAGGCGGGGGAGACGAAGTTCGCGACGATGTTGACGCCCATGGTGGCGACGGCGAAGGTCAGCGCGCCGATGATCAGCACCGGGGTGTTGTGCACGCGGGCGAGCAGTTCGGCCGGGTCGGTGATCGCCTCGCCGAACACTTGCAGGCTGCCCGCGGTGACGATCACCGACAGCAGCGCGAAGGCCGTCGAGTTCACCGGGAGACCCCAGAAGTTGCCGCGCCGCACCGTTTTCTGGTCCGGGGCGTTGCGGGAGAAATCGCAGAAGTTGAGCATCAGCGTGCCGTAGGTGGACAGGATCAGCCCGGCCGCGCCGAACCACTGCCGCACCTGCTCGCCGCCGGACAGGCGGCGCGGGCTGCTGGTGAACGAGATGTGCCAGTGGCTCGCGGCGAGGATCCAGACCGCGAGCGCGATCATCACGATCCAGATCAGCGGGCCGCACCAGTCCTGGAACTTCCGCACCGCCTCCATGCCGCGGGTCAGCACGAGGGCCTGCACCAGCCACAGCGCCACGAAGCAGATCCAGCCGAGCGCGTGCAGGCCGAGGAAACTGTGCTCGGTCAACGGTTTCAGGCCGGGGTCGATCGCCAGCACGAGCAGGGTGATCGCGACGCTCGCGAGATAGGTCTGGATGCCGTACCAGAAGATCGCGATCACGGCGCGGATCAGCGCGGGCAGGTTCGCGCCGAACGTGCCGAAGCTGATCCGCGCGACCACCGGGAACGGGACGCCGGTGCGCTGCCCGATCCGGCCCATCAGGTTCATCCCGAAGAAGATGATCACGAACCCGAACAGCAGCGCGGTGAACACCTGCCAGGCCGAGAGGCCGAGCACGAACAGGCCGGCGGCGAAGGTGTAGTTGCCGAGGTTGTGCACGTCCGACATCCAGAGCGCGAAGATGTCGTAGACCTTCCAGCGCCGTTCCTTGGCGGGCGCGAGGTCCTCGTTCCACAGCCGGGGGTCGGGTTCGGTGGTGCTGGTCGCGCTGGTTTCGGTGGACGGGGCGTGCGTCATTGCAGACCTCCGGGCTACGTGCCGGCAGCTTTGGGATCCCAAACTTGGGATCCCAAATATCGCCCCGCGCGGCTGCTGCGTCAACCCTCTTCCCGATAAGCTCGGCGATGTCCGGTATCGGGGAGAGGGGTTCAGGTGGGCGTCACGCAGCAGCGGCAGCCGCTCGCGGCGACGCGTGCCCGGGTGCTCGACGAACTGCGGGAGCGGATCCTGACCGGGCGGCTGAAGCCGGGGGACCGGCTGGTCGAACGCGAATTGGCCGAGGATCTCGGGGTTTCGCGGGTGCCGGTGCGCGAGGCGATCCGCAGCCTGGAATCCGAGGGGTTCGTGGTCGTGCCCACGCCCCGTCGGGTGGTGGTGCGGCAGTTGGCGCGGGTGGATGTCGAGGAGCTCTTCGACGTCCGGGAGGCGCTGGAGAGCCTCGCCGCCGCGCGCGCGGCGGAACGGGCGGGGAAGCCGGAGATGCGGCGGCTGGAGCGGCTGCTCGCCGAATCCGCGCGGGTGACCCAGGGTGGTGACGGCGCGCGGATTTCGGAGGCCAACAGCAGGCTGCACGACGAGATCATCGCCATCGCGGGCAACCGGCTGCTCACCACGATGCTGCATCCGCTCGAGGGTCAGCTGCGGTGGCTGACCAGCCAGAACGAGCACTGGGGCGCGCTGCTGGACGAGCACCGCCGCCTGGTGGAGGCCATCGGCTCCGGCGACGTGGAGCGGGCGCGCGAGTACGCCGCCGAGCACGTCCGGGTCAACCGCGCGGTGACGCTGCGCGACCTGTTCGGGGACGACGACCGGGACGAGCGCCCAGCGGGCTGAGCCCCGGCCGACGCGGACCTGAGCGCGGCCGGGTCGTCGTGAGTAAGGTGACCCTAACTTCGAGCGGAGGGGGTCGCCGGTGGCGCACGTGCAGGGCGAGCCGGAGTGGGTGTCCACAAGGGACGGACGACGGCTGTACGCGATGGTGCTGCCCGGGCCCGGCTCCGGGCCGACGGTCGTGTTCGAGGCGGGGGCGGCGGCGAGCCGGTCGTCGTGGGGGCTCGTGCAGCCGCTGGTCGGCGAGTTCGCGCGGGCGGTGGTGTACGACCGGTCCGGGCTCGGCCGCAGCGCGCCGGATCCGTCCGGGCGCACGCTGGACCGGATGGCAGGCGATCTCGTCGACGTGCTGAGCCATTTCGGGCCGGGGCCGTACGTGCTCGTCGGGCACAGTGCCGGGGGCCCGATCGTGCGGCTCGCCGCGTCCCGGACGTCCGCTCAAGTCTCCGGGCTGGTCCTGGTCGATCCGGCCGACGAGGCCGCGGAGGTGCTGTTCTCGCCCCGGTTCCGCGGCATCGAACGGAAACTGCTGCGCACGGGCCGGATCCTCGCGGCGGCCGGATTGCTGAAGTTCTTGTACCGGCCCATGGTGCGTGCCGCTCCCGGGGACGTCCGGCGCGATCTGGTGCGGGAAGGCTTTACGCCGCAGGTGTTGCGCACCCAGACCGAGCAGGCGCGGACCTTCCTCGACGAACTGGAAGCTTGGCGCAAGAACCCGCCGCCGTCAGGCGACTGGTCGGTGACTGTGGTGTCCGGCGGCCGCGCAGGGGACGGGATGAACGCCGCGATGCGCGCGGAGGCGAATGCCGCGCACGCGCAACGGGTTTCGTCCGGGGGACGGCACCGGATCGCGGAGAAGTCCGGACATCTGGCGCCGGTCACCGAACCCGAGGTGGTGGCAGAGGAGATCCGCCGGTTGCTCAGCTGACGGCGTCGCTCCACGTCTCGACGAACTTCGGGAACGTCTTGCCGACCGTTTCCGGGTTCTCGACCAGCACGCCGGGCACGCGCAGGCCGAGCACCGCGGCGGCCATCACCAGCCGGTGGTCCTCGTAAGTGCGGAAAACACCGCCGTGCATCGGGGCGGGAGTGATTTCCAGCCCGTCCTCGAGTTCGTTGACGCCCGCGCCCAGGCCGGACAGTTCGGCCGCCAGCGCGGTGAGCCGGTCGGTCTCGTGGCCGCGCAGGTGCGCGACTCCGGTGATGCTCGACGGGCTCTCGGCGAAGCACAGCATCGCCGCGATGACCGGGGTCAGTTCGCCGACCTCGTGCAGATCGAGGTCGATGCCGGGGAACGCGCCGCCGCCGGTGACGACCAGGCCGTCGTCGTCCAGTTCCGCTTTCGCGCCCAGTTCGGTCACCAGGCCGCGCAGCCAGTCGCCCGGCTGCGTGGTCTGCTTCGGCCAGCCGTGCACCCGGACCGTCCCGCCGCCGACGACCGCGGCGGCCACGAACGGGGCCGCGGTGGACAGATCCGGCTCCACGACGTACTCGGGGCACGACAGTTTCGCCGGCTCCACGCGGAATTCCGTGCCGGAACGCTCCACCGTGGCCCCGAACCGGCGCAGCATGTCCAGCGTCATCGCGATGTGCGGTTCGCTCGGCGGGGCTCCGCCCACCAGCCGCACGGTCACGCCCTGCTCGAACGCCGGGCCGGCGAGCAGCAGCGCGGACAGGAACTGGCTGGAGGCCGACGAATCGAGGTCCACCCGGCCGCCGCGCAGCCCGCCGGTGCCGTGCACGGTGAACGGCGGCGCGCCGCGTCCGCCGTCGTCGATCCGCGCGCCGAGCTTGCGCAGCGCGGCCAGCAGCGGGCCGATCGGGCGGCGGCGGATCGCCTCGTCGCCGTCGAACTGCACCGACGCGTCGCCCAAAGTGGCGAGCGCGGGCGTGAAACGGGCGACAGTGCCGGCGTTGCCGAGCGTGACGGTGGTTTCGTCGCCGCGGCCGCCGATGGTGCCCAGCGGATGGACGAGGAAGCCGTCGATGGTCTCTTCCGAAAGCGCGCCCAGCGAGGCGAGCGCGGCCAGCATAAGCCGGGTGTCGCGCGAATCCAGCGGATAGCGCACCCGCGTGGGGGCGCTCGCGAGCGCGGCGAGCACGTAGGCCCGGTTGGTGATCGACTTCGATCCGGGGACGCGCACCGCGGCGTCCAGCGAGGCGCCCGCGACCGGGGCGGTCCAGTGGTCATCGCGGATGTTCGTCACGCCGCGCAGCCTAGCGCGGGGCGGGTGAACCGATTCCGCCGCGCCGGGAAGAGGCGTCGGCGAGCGGATCGCGGCGAGTGGGATATGCTGGCGGCCCGTGGGACTTCAGTCGCGGGCTACCAAGTATGTCTTTGTCACCGGAGGCGTTGCCTCCTCTCTGGGTAAGGGTCTGACGGCGTCCAGCCTCGGACAGCTGCTCACTTCGCGCGGACTTCGCGTCACGATGCAGAAGCTCGACCCGTACCTCAATGTCGACCCCGGGACGATGAACCCGTTCCAGCACGGCGAGGTGTTCGTCACCGACGACGGCGCCGAGACCGATCTCGACATCGGGCACTACGAGCGCTTCCTCGACCGCTCTCTCGACGGCAAGGCGAACGTCACCACCGGACAGGTGTACTCGGAGGTGATCGCCAAGGAACGCCGCGGCGAGTACCTCGGCGACACCGTCCAGGTGATCCCGCACATCACCGACGAGATCAAGGCGCGGATCACCGCCGCGGCCGGGCCGGACGAGAACGGCGTCGCGCCGGACGTGGTGATCACCGAGGTTGGCGGCACGGTCGGCGACATCGAGTCGCTGCCGTTCCTCGAGGCGTGCCGCCAGGTGCGCCACGACGTCGGCCGGGAGAACTGCTTCTTCCTGCACGTGTCGCTGGTGCCCTACCTCGCCCCCTCGGGCGAGCTCAAGACCAAGCCGACCCAGCACTCGGTCGCCGCGCTGCGCAACATCGGCATCCAGCCGGACGCGCTGGTGTGCCGCGCGGACCGGGAGATCCCGGACGACCTCAAGCGCAAGATCGGCCTGATGTGCGACGTCGACACCGAGGCGGTCATCGCCTGCCCGGACGCGCGCTCGATCTACGACATCCCGAAGGTGCTGCACGGCGAGGCGCTCGACGCGTACGTGGTGCGCCGGCTCGGCCTGCCGTTCCGGGACGTCGACTGGACGGTGTGGGGCGACCTGCTCGACCGCGTGCACAACCCGAGCGAGATCGTCCGGGTCGCGGTGGTGGGCAAGTACATCGACCTGCCGGACGCGTACCTCTCGGTCACCGAGGCGCTGCGCGCGGGCGGGTTCGCGCACCGCGCCAAGGTCGAGATCGTCTGGGTCGCCTCGGACGACGCGCAGACCGAATCCGGCGCGGCGTCCGTGCTGTCCGATGTGGACGGTGTGCTGATCCCGGGCGGGTTCGGCATCCGCGGCATCGAGGGCAAGGTCGGCGCGATCCACTACGCGCGCACGCACGGCGTCCCGCTGCTCGGGCTGTGCCTCGGCCTGCAGTGCATGGTCATCGAAAGCGCGCGGAACCTGGCGGGCATCGAGGACGCGAACTCGGCCGAGTTCGACGACAACACCAAGCACCCGGTGATCTCGACCATGGCCGACCAGCGCGACGTCGTCGCGGGCGAGCGGGACATGGGCGGCACGATGCGGCTCGGCGCGTACCCGGCGAAGCTCAAGGCGGGTTCGCAGGTCGCCAAGGCGTACGGGACCACCGAGGTGTCCGAGCGCCACCGGCACCGCTACGAGGTGAACAACGCCTACCGCAAGCAGATCGGCGACGCGGGACTGGTGTTCTCCGGCACCTCGCCGGACGACCGGCTCGTCGAGTTCGTCGAACTGCCCGCGGACGTGCACCCGTTCTTCGTGGGCACCCAGGCGCACCCCGAGCTGAAGAGCCGCCCGACCCGGCCGCACCCGCTGTTCAGCGCGTTCGTGAAGGCGGTCGTGGACCGCAAGGTCGCCGAGCGGCTCCCGGTCGAGCTTCCCGAAACGCCTGTGGCGGCTCGGTGAGCGCGCCCGGCACGCACGAGTTCTCCGTCGCCGGCAGCACGGTCGTCCACGTGGGACGCGTCGTCGGCCTCCGGGTCGACGACGTCGTGATGCCCGGCGGGGAGACCGCCAAACGCGAGGTGGTCGAGCACCTCGGCGCGGTGGTGATCGCGGCGCTGGACGGCGAGGACAACGTCACGCTCGTCCACCAGTACCGGCATCCGCTCGGGCGCAGGCTGTGGGAGCTGCCCGCCGGGCTGATCGACAAGCCGGGGGAGGACCCGGTCGACGCGGCCCGGCGCGAGCTGGCCGAGGAGGCCGGGCTGGCGGCGGCGAGCTGGGAGACGCTGGTGGACGTCGCGGCCTCGCCCGGGTTCACCGACGAGGTGGTGCGCGTGTTCCTCGCGCGCGATCTGTCCGAAGTGGACCGTGACGTGCTCGGCGAGGAGGAGGCCGACCTGGTGGTGCGGAAGTTCCCGCTCGCCGAGGCGGTCCGGATGGCCCTTTCCGGCGAGCTGGTCAACGGGGCGACCGTCTCGGGCGTGCTGTCCGCGCACGCGGTCGTGACCGGGGCGGCGGAGACGCGCCCGGCCGACGCGCCGTGGCAGGACCGGCCGTCGCGGTTCGCGCTCCGACTGGCCGAGGGCTGAATTTCCCGGTTCTGTCGGGGCGCCGTCCTAGAGTGGCGGCGTGAATGATGCGGGTGTCGAGGTGCGAGGCGCGATAGCCACGTACCTCGACCACCTCGTCGTCGAGCGCGGCACTGCCCGCAACACCCTCGACAGCTACTCCCGCGATCTCCGCCGCTACGCCGCGCATCTGGAAGCGGCGGGGATCGTGCGGCTGGCCGAGGTCACGCCCGCGCACGTCACCTCGTTCGGCGCCGCGCTGCGCGAGGGCGACGAAGAACACCAGCCGCTGGCGGCGTCGTCGGCCGCGCGGGCGCTGGTCGCGGTGCGCGGGCTGCACAAGTTCGCGCACGCGGACGGGCTCACCGAACACGACCCGGCGCGCGACGTCCGTCCGCCTGCCGCGGCGAAACGGCTGCCCAAGGCCCTGCCGGTCGGGGACGTCCTCAAGCTGCTCGACACTCCGCCGCCGGACGGCGAACGCGCCCTGCGCGACCGTGCGCTGCTGGAACTGCTCTACTCGACCGGAGCCCGGATTTCCGAGGCGGTTGGGCTCGACGTGGACGATGTGGACGACACCGAGCGCACAGTCCTGCTCGACGGCAAGGGCGGCAAGCAACGCCTGGTGCCGATCGGCCGTCCCGCGCTGGAAGCGCTCGACGCGTACCTGGTTCGCGCCCGCCCCGCGCTCGCCGCGAACGGCCGGGGCACCTCGGCGATCTTCCTCAACGCCCGCGGCAGCCGGCTCTCCCGGCAAAGCGCGTGGCAGGTGCTCAAGGACACCGCCGAGCGGGCCGGGATCACCGCGGCGGTGTCGCCGCACACCCTGCGCCACTCGTTCGCGACCCACCTGCTCGAGGGCGGCGCGGACGTCCGGGTGGTGCAGGAACTGCTCGGCCACGCTTCGGTGACCACGACCCAGGTGTACACGCTCGTCACGGTCACGACGCTGCGAGAGGTCTACGCCACCGCGCATCCGCGCGCGCTCGGCTGAACGCTCAACGCGTCCTAGAGCCTTCCCACGCTGCGGTGACTCGGCCCGTGCGGCCCGGCGCGGCGCTTTGCCGGTGCTCCGGAAATCCGCATAGGCTGCGCCAGACCCCGCCGAACAAGGAGCTTTCGCGCCATGTCGACACCGACCCCGAACCAGCCGGAGGACCCGGCAGCGTCGCCCGGGCCCGCCGCGCCAGCAGGGCCGTCCGGGTCCGCCGGGTCTTCCGGTTCGGCCGCGGCGAACCTCGAGCACGCGCGGATCGCCACCCCGGCGGACCACGAGGGCGACGAGCCGGAACGGCCGCTGACCCGCGCGGAACGCGCCCGGATGCGGGCGAAGGAGCGCGCGGAGAGCGGGATCGGGCCCACCGGGCGCCCGCTGCGCGAGATCCCCGAGCCGCCGCCGCTGGAGCGGCACGGCCCGGCGAAGGTGCTCGCCATGTGCAACCAGAAGGGCGGGGTCGGCAAGACCACGTCCACGATCAACCTCGGCGCCGCGCTCGCCGAATGCGGCCGCCGGGTGCTGCTGGTCGACTTCGACCCGCAGGGCGCGCTGTCGGTCGGGCTGGGCATCCAGCCGCACGAACTGGACCAGACGGTCTACAACGTCATCATGGAGCGCTCGGTGCAGATCGAGGACGTGCTCCGCAAAACCCGCGTCGACGGCGTTGACCTGCTGCCGAGCAACATCGACCTGTCCGCGGCGGAGGTCCAGCTCGTCGCAGAGGTAGGGCGCGAGCACACGTTGTTACGGGTCCTTCGTCCGGTGATGAACGACTACGACTATGTTCTTGTCGACTGCCAGCCCTCGCTCGGCCTGTTGACGGTGAACGCATTGACCGCCGCGGACGGTGTGATCATCCCCCTGGAGTGCGAGTTCTTCAGTCTGCGAGGCGTCGCGCTCCTGATCGACACGATCGAGAAGGTGCAGGAACGCCTCAACCCCAAACTGGACATCACGGGGATTCTCGCCACGATGTACGACCCGAGAACCCTGCACTCGAAGGAGGTCATGGCTCGCGTGGTCGAGGCATTCGGCGACACCGTGTTCGACACGGTGATCAACCGCACCGTGCGGTTCCCCGAGACGACGGTCGCGGGCGAGCCCATCACGACCTGGGCCCCCAAGTCCGCCGGCGCCGCGGCTTACCGCGCGCTGGCCCGCGAGGTGATCGCTCGGTGAGCAGGCGCGCTTCCCTGCCCGGAGCGTCGGAGCTTTTCCGCCTCACCTCCAGTCCGGCCGCCCCCGCGCTCGAACGACCCGCCGTGCCCGCTCCCGCGGAACCGGTGGCTCCTCCCCGCAAGCCCGGCGGCGGCGCGGAGGCCGACCAGCTGGCCCGCAACGCGGCGCGCAGCGGGTCCGGGCGCACCAAGCACGACGCGAAGATCACCGTGTACGTCTCCGGCGAGGAACTGCTCGCGATGGAGCAGGCCCGGCTGAACCTGCGGGCCAAGCACGAGCTGGTCGTCGACCGCGGCAGGCTCGTCCGCGAGGCGGTCGCCGTGCTGCTCGCCGACTTCGACCAGCGCGGCGAGGACTCCGTGCTGGTCCAGCGATTGCGGGCGAACGCCGAGGACGGCGGAACCGAGGGCTGATGGACGAACCGGCATCGGCCGAGCTGCCGGAGCCGGAAGCGGCAGTCTCGGACAGCTCCGAAAGCACGGCAGAACCCGGCGGCGCGGCTCCGGAAAGCACGGCGGGCGCGGAAATCCCGGAGGAGGCCGCCGCTGCGGCGGAAGCTCCGGAGGACGCCGCGCCTTCCGAGGCTCCGGCGGAGCACGAGACGGTGCACGGCGGCACCATCCCCGAGGGGTACGCCGCCGACGAGGGCTCCTCGAAGTTCAAGGTGCGGCTGCAGAACTTCGAGGGCCCGTTCGATTTGCTGCTGCAGCTGATCTCACAGCACCAGCTGGACGTCACCGAGGTCGCCCTGCACACGGTCACCGACGATTTCATCGCCTACACCCGTGCGCTCGGCCCGGACTGGAACCTCGACGAGACCACCGAGTTCCTGGTGATCGCCGCGACCCTGCTCGACCTCAAGGCCGCCCGGCTGCTGCCCGCGGCCGAGGTCGAGAACGAGGACGACCTCGCGCTGCTGGAAGCCCGCGACGTGCTGTTCGCGCGGATGCTGCAGTACCGCGCGTACAAGCAGGTCGCCGCGCTGTTCGGCGAGCTGGAGGAAGGCGCGCTGCGGCGGTACCCGCGGTCGGTGGCGCTGGAGGAGCGGTACCTCGGGCTGCTGCCGGAGGTGATGCTGGGCGTCACGCCGGAGCGGTTCGCGGAGATCGCGGTCGCGGTGTTCCGGCCGAAACCGCCGCCGCAGGTGTCGATCGCGCACATCCACATGGGGCGGGTGTCCGTGCGCGAGCACGCCGCGCTGCTGCGGGTGAAGCTCGCCGAGGCCGGGCAGGCGACGTTCAAGGAACTCACCTCGGACTGCGAGCACACGGTGGAGGTCGTGGCCCGGTTCCTCGCGCTGCTGGAGCTGTACCGCGAGTCGGCGGTGCAGTTCGACCAGCTGGAGGCACTGGCGGAACTGCACGTCCGCTGGACCGGCGGCAGCGTGGCCGAGGCGTCCGCCGCCGCCGAGCACGACCGCGCGGCGGCCGAGGAGGAGGAATACGGGTGAGCACCGAAGACGACCGCGCGACGGCCGAGCAGGCTGAGGAGACTCCGGCTGCTCCGGCGGAAGAGGCACAGGTCGAGGCCGAACAGGCGGCGGCTGAGCCGACCGAGACTGTCGAGACCGGACCGGCCGGGACTGAGCCGGAAACCGCGCCGCAGCCGGAAAACGAGGCCGAGGCGGAGCCCGTCGAGCCGGAAGCCGAGCCAGCCGAGCCGGAAACCGCGGAGCCGGCCGGCGCCGAGCGGGAAGAAGCCGAAGCCGCACCGGAATCCGACGGCGCCCCCGAAGCGGAGCCGGAAGCCGAGCCGTCCGACGACGAGGGCCTGGTCGCCGTGGACAGCGGCCTGCCCAGCGTCGCGGACGACGAGGCGCTCGAAGCCGCCCTCGAAGCGCTGCTGCTCGTCGTGGATTCGCCGATCGCGGAGGATTCCCTCGCCGAAACGCTGGACCAGCCGGTCGCCAGGGTGACCGTCGCGCTGCGCACGATGGCGCAGAAGTTCACCGAGCGGGCGAGCGGGATCGACCTGCGGCGCGTCGGCGAAGGGTGGCGGTTCTACACTAGGGACACCTACGCCCCGTTCGTGGAGAAGCTCCTGCTGGACGGCCAGCGGTCGAAGCTGACCAGGGCCGCGCTGGAGAGCCTCGCCGTGATCGCGTACCGGCAGCCGGTCACCCGGGCCCGGGTCGCGGCGGTGCGCGGGGTGAACGTGGACGGCGTGATCCGGACCCTGCTGGCGCGGGGGCTCATCGAGGAGATGGGCACCGACCCGGAGACCACGGGCACGCTGTACGTGACGACCGAGCTGTTCCTGGAGCGACTGGGGCTGTCGTCGCTGAACGACCTGCCCCCGATCGCTCCGCTGCTACCCGAAGTGGACACCATCGATGACATCTGACGAACACCCCGACGGCATCCGCCTGCAGAAGGTCCTGTCGCAGGCGGGCGTGGCGTCGCGCCGGGCCGCCGAGGACCTGATCGCGGCCGGCCGGGTCGAGGTGGACGGCGAGGTCGTCACCGAGCTCGGCCGGCGCGTGCACCCGGACGAGGCGGTGATCCACGTCGACGGCACGCGGGTCAACCTCCGCGACGATCTCGTGTACCTCGCGTTCAACAAGCCCAAGGGCGTGCACTCCACGATGTCGGACGACCGGGGCCGCCCGTGCGTCGGCGACTACCTGCGCGGCCGGTGGGAGGAGACCCCGGGCGTCGTGCACGTCGGGCGGCTCGACGAGAACACCGAGGGCCTGCTGCTGCTGACCAACGACGGCGACCTCGGGCACCGGTTGATGCACCCCTCCTACCGCGTGCTCAAGACCTACTTCGCGGAGGTCGAGGGCCTGGTGCCGCGCGGGCTGGGCAAGGAACTGCGCGCGGGCTGGGAGCTGCCGGACGGGATCGTGAAGGTCGACCAGTTCCGGGTCAAGGACATGCATTCCGGCCGGAGCATGATCGAGCTGGTGATCCACGAGGGCCGCAAGCACATCGTGCGCAGGCTGATGGCGGCCACCGGGCATCCGGTCCGCAAGCTCGTGCGCACCGCGGTCGGCGACGTGCAGCTCGGCAACCAGCGCCAGGGCACCATCCGCAGGCTCAACCGCGGCGAGGTCGGCACGCTGTACCGCACCGTGGGACTCTGACCGGTTCCCCACTTTCGGCCCTGATGCCGGGCCCCGCCGCCCCGGTTGAGTTGTCGGTACCCGACGACGACTCTGGAGGGCGACGGGAATGCGTGTGCTGACAGGGCTGTGCGCCGCCGCGGTGCTGGCCGCGGGAGTGGTGGTGCCGGCGGCCGCGACGGCCGCACCGGCCAGAACGGCGACGGAGCCGCAGTACGACTACGCCGGGGCGATCCGCGAAACGGTGTGGGTCGACCTCGGCCGGGACGGCGACGGGGACGGCGTGCCGGACCGGGTCGCCGCGGACATCGTGCGGCCGAAGGAACCGGCCGAGGCGGGCAAGAAGATCCCGGTGATCATGGACGCCAGCCCGTACTACTCCTCGGTGGGGCGCGGCAACGAAACCCAGTTCAAGACCTACGACGCGCAGGGCCGCCCGGTCGGTTTCCCGCTGTTCTACGACAATTACTTCGTGCCGCGCGGGTACGCGACGGTGCTCGTGGACCTGGCGGGAACCAACCGGTCGACCGGCTGTGTCGACGTCGGCGGCAACTCGGACGTCCAGTCGGCCAAGAAGGTCGTGGACTGGCTGAACGGCCGCGCCACCGGCTACACCGCGAAAACCGGCGGCACGAAGATGTCGGCGGACTGGAGCGACGGCGGCGTCGGGATGATCGGCAAGTCCTATGACGGCACCATCGCCAACGGCGTCGCCTCGACCGGCGTCGAGGGGCTCAAGACCATCGTGCCGATCTCGGCGATCAGCTCCTGGTACGACTACTACCGCTCGGACGGCGCGTCGTTCGGCTTCAACCCGGACGGGCTCGCGCAGACCGTCGAGCGGCGCAACGGCGGCCAGGATTGTTCGGCGCAGAACCGGAAACTCGCCGAGGGCGCGACTGAGAACGGCGACTACGGTCCGCTGTGGGCGGAGCGCGACTACGTGGCGAACGCGAAGAACGTGCGCGCCAGCGTGTTCGTCTCGCACGGCGTGAACGACTTGAACGTCATGCCGATCAACTACGGCCAATGGTGGGACGCGCTCGCCGCGAAGGGCGTGCAGCGCAAGATCTGGCTCGCGCAGACCGGTCACGTCGATCCGTTCGACTACCGGCGCACCGAGTGGGTCGACACCTTGCACCGGTGGTTCGACCACTACCTGATGGGCATCGACAACGGCATCGAGAAGGAACCGATGGCGACCGTCGAGCGCCAGCCGGACCAGTGGGTCAACGAAGCGACCTACCCGGCTCCGGGCACGAAGGCGACGGTGTTGCGTCCGCAGCCGGGCCGTACGCCTGGCGTCGGCACGCTCGGCACCGCGGGCGGTCGGGGCAGCGCGTCGTTCACCGACAACCCGAAGGCGGGGGAGAACGAGTGGGCGGCGAATCCGTCGGCCACCTCGCCGAACCGCGTCCTGTACAGCACTGGTGCGCTCACCTCGCCGGTGCAGGTCTCGGGCACCTCGTCGATCACCGTGACGGCCACGCCGAGCACTTCGACCGCTCGGCTGTCCGCGATGCTGGTGGACTACGGCCCCGCGAAGATCCGCAATTTCTCAGGCCCGGGCGAGGGAATCGTGACCGGCACGGAGCGCACGTGCTGGGGTTCGAGCATCGACGGCGACAGCGCTTGCTACAAGGTGACCAGCGCGGACACGACGAACGTGGACTACACGATCATCAGCCGAGGCTGGGCGGACCTGGCCAATTACCAGTCGCTGAGCCGGGAAGCGCGGCTGACGCCGGGCAAGGCGTACACGATGACGTTCCGGCTCGCGAGCACGGACCACATCGTCCCCGCCGGGCACCGGCTGGCGCTGGTGATCGGCGGGACGGACGCCAATTTCATCACCGGGCCGGCGAATCCGCCGAAGCTGACCATCGACCTGGCCAAGACCTCGGCCCAGGTTCCGCTGGTGGGCACGGTTCCGGCGCGTCCGTGGACGGAGGCCGCTCCGGCGGGCCCGCTGGCGCACGTCCCCGCGGCCGCCCGCTTCGACCTGCGCTGACAAAAGCCGTGAAGGACTC
The DNA here is from genome assembly GCF_021903635.1 of Amycolatopsis sp. FU40. Taxonomy (NCBI): domain Bacteria; kingdom Bacillati; phylum Actinomycetota; class Actinomycetes; order Pseudonocardiales; family Pseudonocardiaceae; genus Amycolatopsis; species Amycolatopsis sp. FU40. The sequence continues at coordinate 3,587,459 of NZ_CP091381.1, read as the reverse complement.
CTTGAGGGAATCCCATTCCCTCAAGGAGTCCTTCACGGACCGTCTGCCCAGTCACGACGTCAGTTGGCGGTGACGGTTTCTTTCGAGGCTGCCTTGCGCTGCAAGGCTTTCGCGATCGGCTCGACCACTCGCGCGGCGGTCGGCCCGAGGATCGCCATCAGCAGCACGTAAGCCGTCGCCAGCGCGGCCAGTTCGCCGTCCACCGCACCAGCGGTGACCGCCAACCCGGCGATGACGATCGAAAACTCGCCCCGCGCAACCAAAGCCGCTCCAGCGCGGGCGCGGCCGAGCCGTCCGATCTTCTGCCTGCGAGCGGCCCACCAGCCGGTGGCGACCTTCGTCAGGGTCGTGACGACGGCGAGCACCGCGGCCCATCCCAGCACCGGCGGGATCGACGACGGATTGGTGTTCAGCCCGAACACCACGAAGAACATCGCGGCGAACAGGTCCCGCAACGGTTCCAGCAGCCGGGTCGCGTTGTGCGCGGTCGAGCCGGACACCGCGATGCCGAGCAGGAACGCCCCGACCGCCGCCGACACCTGCAGCGCCGACGCGATCCCGGCCACCAGCAGCGCCGCGCCGAGGATCTTGAGCAGGAACACTTCCCGGTCGTCGCTGTCGACCAGTGCCGACACGTAGCGGCCGAATTTGAGCGCGATCACCAAGACCACGGTGATCACCAGCAGCGAGATGCCGACCGCTTCGAGCCCGCCGAGCAGGCTGACGCCGCCGAGGACCGCGGTGAGGATCGGCAGGTACAGTGCCATCACGAGGTCCTCGAACACGAGGATCGACAGCACCACCGGCGTTTCGCGGTTGCCGAGCCTGCCGAGGTCGCCGAGGACCTTGGCGATGATCCCGGACGACGAGATGTACGTGACGCCCGCCATGACGATCGCGCCGATCGGGCCCCAGCCCAGGATCAGCGCGACCGCGGCGCCGGGCGCGGCGTTGAGCACGATGTCCACCAGGCCCGCGGTCCACGACCGCCGCATGCCGGTGAACAGTTCGGCCGCGGAGTACTCCAGGCCGAGCAGCAGAAGCAGCAGCACCACGCCGATTTCGCTGGCGAGGTGGGCGAAATCGCCGATGTCGGCGAGCGGGATCAGGCCGCCCGAGCCGAAGCACAGGCCGCCGAGCAGGTACAGGGGGATGGGGGAGAGGCCGATCCGGCCGGCGAGCCTGCCCAGCGCGCCGAGCACGAAGAAGACCGCGCCGAGTTCGATCAGCGAAAGTGCGGTGTGATCCATCAGCCGTGCTTGAGGATCTTGGCGGCGGCTTCCAGGCCCTCGGACGTGCCGACCACGACGAGCAGGTCGCCCGCGGTGAAGAGGAAGTCCGGCGTCGGCGACGGGTGCACCTGCCCGGCCCGCATCACCGCGACGATCGAGACGCTGGTGCGCGTGCGCATCGCGGTGTCGCCGAGCGAACGGCCGTCGAACGGGCTGTCCGCGGTGATCGGCAGCTGCTTCGTGTTGATGCCCGGCAGCTCGCGGTGCTCCTCGTTCAGCTGCGCCACCAGCTGAGGCGCGCCCAGCAGGTTCGAGAGCGCGCCCGCCTCGTCCGCGGTCAGCGGCAGCGACGCGAGGCAGGCGTCCGGATCGTCGGATTTGGAGACGATCAGCTCGATCTTGCCGTCCCGCTGGGTCACGACGCCGATGCGGCGGCCCGCGCGGGTGGCGAAGTCCTTGCGGACACCGATTCCGGGAAGGGGGGTGACTTCGACGTTCACGTCCGCCACGGTAACTCATTGTCCGATTCGCGGAGTTCAGCCCAGCAGGAACAGTGCCGAGGTGGCGGCCATGAACGCGGCGGTCGCGCCGTGCACTCCGTAGGCCATCCCCTTCTTGCCCTTGTGCCGCAGGATGATCAGCATGTCGCAGACCGGCATCACGGTCGCGGCCAGCAGCAGCCAGCCGGCCAGGTGCGCGCTGCCCGCGAGCATCGCGACGCCGAGGATCAGCCCGGTGCCGATGTCGCGGTTCCCCTTGATCTCGAAGAACGCCGTCGATCCGGTCGGGATCTCCCGCAGGCCGAACGTCGCGGCGGACTTCGCCGGCGCGAACAGATAGTTGAACCCGATGTAGATGATGCCGAGGACGGGGACGGCGGCGAGGACGTAAGCGGTGATCAGCACGGGAACCCCAGGTTGTTAGCAGTGCTAGGAACGAGCGCAACGCTAGCTTAGCGACGCTAGCTTGTCTAGCGGCGCCTGAACTTGCGCCGCGGACACCGCCTGAGGTGCCGGGACCGGCTACGGGCAGAATGAACCGGACTGGGAGTGCGGGACGAACGTGAGGAGAGCATCGGTGACGGGAGCCCTACGTGGGGTGGTCGCGCTGGACGGCCCGTCGGGAACCGGCAAGACCACGGTGGCGCGCAAGCTCGCCGGACGGCTGAGCGCCCGCTACCTCGACACCGGAGCGATGTACCGCGTCGTCACGCTGGCCGTGCTGCGCGCCGGGATCGACCTCGCCGACGAGCACGCGGTCGGCGCGCTCGCGCACGACGTCGACTTCTCGCTCGGCACCGACCCGGAGCGGCCGGACGTCCGGCTGGCCGGCGAGGACGTCGCGGCCGAGATCCGCGGCCCCGAGGTGACCGGCGCGGTGTCGCCGGTGTCGGCCGTCCCGCAGGTGCGCGAGGTGCTCGTCGCCCGCCAGCGCCGGATCATCGCCGACGCGGTCGAGGACGAGGGCGGCATCGTCGTGGAGGGCCGCGACATCGGCACCACCGTCGCGCCGGAATCGCCGCTCAAGATCTACCTCACCGCCTCGGCCGAGGTCCGCGCCGCGCGGCGGAACACCCAGGACTCCGCGGCGGGCCGGGCCTCGAGCGTCGAATCCGCCCGCGAATCGGTGGAGCGCCGCGACCGGATCGATTCCACCCGCGCCGCCTCGCCGCTGCGCGCGGCCGGGGACGCGGTCCAGGTGGACACCTCCGAGCTGACCATCGACCAGGTGATCGTCGCGCTGGCCGAACTCGCCCGCGGCCGGGGCCTGCTGGGCGACTGCCCGGCCGAACCGGCCGCCGCCGAGGCCGGGGTCAGCCGGTGAGCGGGGCCCTCCCCAAGGGGGCGAACGGCCTCCTGCTCGACATCGGGCGCACGGCGGGCCGGTATTATCTGCGTCCGGCGTTCCGGATCCGGGTGCACGGCCGGGACCGGGTGCCCGCCGACGGGCCGCTGCTGGTGATCTCGAACCACAGCTCGAACGTCGATCCGCAGCTCGTGATCGGAATGCTTCCGCGGCGCAGCGCGTTCTTGGCCAAGGCCGAGCTGTTCACCGGGATCGGAGGCTGGTTCCTGCGGGCGATCGGCCAGATCCCGGTCCGCCGCGGCGAGATCGACCGGACGCCGCTGACCACGGCGGTCGGAGTGCTCAAGGCGGGCGGGGCGGTCGGGATCTTCCCGGAAGGCACTCGCGGCGAGGGCGATGTCGGGGCCGCCGAGCGCGGCGCGGCGTGGCTGGTGCGCGCTTCGGGAGCCACCGTGCTGCCGATCGCGATCCGCGGGACGCGCAAGCCCGCCGACGGCAAGCGCCGCTGGCGCCCGCGCGTGGACGTCCTCTTCGGAGAGCCGTTCGCGATGAAGGTCGGTCCGGGCCGCAAAGGCCTGGACCAGGGCACCGAAGAGCTCCGCGCGCAGCTCGCGGCGCTCGTGCAGGCTTTGGACGACTGGCGCGGCGAACACGGGTTCGCCACGCCGTAGGTGAAGTGGGAAACGATGACAGGGTTTGACGCCGCCGACAGTGCGGTGGACGGTCTCGGCGAAGTCGACGGAAGCTGGTCGGACGAGTCCGAGTTCGCCGCGCTCGACGCACAGATCGAGGCCGAGGAAGCCGACGGCCGGGCGGCCGCCGCGCAGCCGGTGCTCGCCGTGGTCGGCAGGCCGAACGTGGGCAAGTCCACGCTGGTCAACCGCATCCTCGGCCGCCGGGAAGCGGTCGTGCAGGACGTGCCGGGCGTGACCCGCGACCGCGTCGCCTACGACGCGTTCTGGGCCGGGCGTCGGTTCACGCTCGTCGACACCGGCGGCTGGGAGCCCGACGCCACCGGCTTGCAGGCCTCGGTCGCGACGCAGGCCGAGATGGCCATGCAGACCGCGGACGCGGTGCTGCTGGTGGTGGACGCGACGGTCGGGGCCACGGCCACCGACGAGGCCGTCGCGCGCGTGCTGCGCCGGTCGAAGAAGCCGGTCCTGCTGGCCGCGAACAAGGTGGACGACGACCGGCTGCTGGCCGACACGGCGTCGCTGTGGTCGCTGGGCCTCGGCGAACCGCATCCGGTCAGCGCGCTGCACGGGCGCAGCTCGGGCGATCTGCTCGACTCGATCATGGCCGCGCTGCCCGAAGCGCCCCGCGAGGCGGGCACGGTGACCGCCGGGCCGCGCCGCGTCGCGCTGGTCGGCAAGCCGAACGTCGGCAAGTCCAGCCTGCTCAACCGGCTTTCCGGCGAGCAGCGCTCGGTGGTCGACTCGGTCGCGGGCACCACGGTCGACCCGGTCGACTCGCTGGTCGAGCTGGACGGCGAGGTCTGGCGGTTCGTGGACACCGCGGGCCTGCGCAAGCGCGTGAATTTCGCCGACGGCGCGGAGTACTACGCCTCGCTGCGGACCAAGACCGCGATCGACGCGGCCGAGGTCGCGCTCGTGCTGCTGGATGCCTCCGAACCGCTGACCGAACAGGACCTGCGGGTGCTGACGATGGTGGTCGAGGCGGGCCGCGCGTGCGTGCTCGTGTTCAACAAGTGGGACCTGGTCGACGAGGACCGCCGGTACGCGATGGTGCGCGAGCTGGACCGCGGCCTCGTGCGGGTGCCGTGGGCGGAGAAGGTCAACGTCTCCGCGCTCACCGGGCGCGCGGTGCGCAAGCTCGCGCCCGCCCTGCGCACGGCGCTGTCCTCCTGGGACCAGCGCGTGTCGACCGGCCAGCTCAACGGCTGGCTGTCCGACCTCGTCGCGGCCACGCCGCCGCCGGTGCGCGGCGGCAAGCAGCCGAAGGTGCTGTTCGCGACGCAAGCGGGCATCCGGCCGCCGACGCTGGTGCTGTTCACCACCGGGTTCCTCGAGGCCGGCTACCGCCGGTTCATCGAGCGGAAATTCCGCGAGCAGTTCGGCTTCGCGGGCAGTCCCGTCCGGGTGAATGTGCGCGTCCGCGAAAAGAAGCAGAAGCCGAAGGCGGGCGGAAAAGCGGCCCGCAACCGCTGACCGGCAAACGCCCCAATGCCACATTGGGTGCATTGGACGCACCCAATGTGGCATTCGGTGCGTGAGATGCACCCAATGCCACATTGGGGTTATCCCTTGCCGGACCTGCGGTGCGGTGATGTCCGACACGCGGCCGTTACCCGGACGCGACCTGGGCTTGATTGCCGCGTAAAGTGGACCGTCGCTACGGGCGCCTCATTCGGATGGCCAGCCCGAATGACGCTCGCGAAAGGTGAGTGATGGGCTTGCGCGCCCAGAGTTCGACCCTGTCCACGTTCCGGAATACCGGAGCGCGCCCGGCCGCCGAGGTGGCCCGGTGACGCTGACCGCCGATTCCGGCAGCACCGAAGCCCTGACTCTCGCCGTCGAGGCCGCGCTCTCGCCCGCTCTGTTCGAGACCGCCGCCCCGGCCGCCGAGCGCACCCTTCTGGACATCCTCACCGCGACCGCGGAGAAGCACCCCAACGCCGCCGCGCTGGACGACGGCACCGGCCCGCTGAGCTACCGCAGGCTGATGGAAGAGATCGACGCGTATGCCCGCAAGCTGCGCGAACACGGCGTCGGCCTTGGCGACCGCGTCGGCATCCGGATCTCCTCGGGCACTGCCGAGTTGTACGTCGCCATCCTGGCGACGCTGTCGGTCGGCGCGGCGTACGTGCCGGTCGACGCGGACGACCCCGACGAGCGCGCTGAGCTCGTGTTCGGCGAGGCCGGCGTCGCGGCGATCGCCACCGACGGCGAGATCACCGTCGCCGGGACCTCGAGCGGCGCCACCGGCGAGCCCGGCCCGGCCGACGACGCGTGGATCATCTTCACCTCCGGCTCCACCGGCAAGCCGAAGGGCGTCGCGGTCACGCACGCGTCGGCGGCGGCCTTCGTGGACGCCGAAGCCCAGCTGTTCCTCGCCGACGAGCCGATCGGCCCCGGCGACCGGGTGCTGGCCGGGCTGAGCGTCGCGTTCGACGCCTCCTGCGAAGAGATGTGGCTGGCCTGGCGGCACGGCGCCTGCCTGGTGCCCGCTCCGCGCGCGCTGGTGCGCACCGGCGTCGACCTCGGCCCGTGGCTGGTCGCGCAGGGCATCACGGTCGTGTCGACGGTCCCGACGCTGGCCGCGCTGTGGCCGGCGGACGCGCTGGAAGACGTGCGCCTGCTCATCTTCGGCGGCGAAGCCTGCCCGCCGGAGCTGGCCGAGCGCGTGGCCGTCGAGGGCCGCGAGGTCTGGAACACCTACGGCCCCACCGAGGCGACCGTCGTCGCCTGCGCCGCCCAGATGACCGGCGAGGGCCCGGTGCGGATCGGCCTGCCGCTGCTCGGCTGGCAGCTGGTCGTGGTGAACGAGGCGGGCGAACCGGTCGCCATGGGCGAGACCGGCGAACTGGTCATCGGCGGGGCCGGGCTCGCCCGGTATCTCGACGCCGAAAAGGACGCGGAGAAGTACGCGCCGCTGCCCTCGATGGGCTGGGAACGCGCCTACCGCAGCGGCGACATGGTCCGCGCGGAGCCGGAGGGCCTGCTGTTCCTGGGCCGGATGGACGAGCAGATCAAGCTCGGCGGCCGCCGGATCGAGCTGGGCGAGGTCGACGCGGCGCTGCAGGCGCTGCCCGGCGTGCGCGGCGCGGCCGCGGCCGTCCGCCGCACCAAGGCGGGCAACCAGGTGCTGGTCGGCTACATCGTGCCGGAGGACGGCGAAACCCTCGACGCCGACGACGCCGCGACCCGGCTGCGCGCGCAGCTGCCCGCCGCGCTTGTTCCGTTGCTCGCGACCATCGACGACCTGCCGACCCGCACGTCCGGCAAGGTCGACCGCAACGCGCTGCCGTGGCCGCTGTCCACTGTGGACGCGAGCGCGGCCGGGCTGTCGCCCACCGAGGCTTGGCTCGCCGAGGGCTGGAGCGAAATCCTCGGCGTGTCGGTGAGCAACGCGAGCGCCGACTTCTTCACCAACGGCGGCGGCAGCCTCACCGCGGCGCAGCTGATCGCGCGCATCCGCACCCGCCACCCCGAGGTGTCGGTCAGCGACATCTACCAGAACCCGAAGCTGGGCGCGCTGGCCGCGAAGCTGGACGCGCTGAGCGGCGAGGAGACCGAGCGCCGCGAGATCGCGCCGACGCCGCGCCGCGCCGGGCTCGTGCAGTCGCTGCTGATGGTCCCGCTGATGGGGCTCGTCGGGCTGCGCTGGACCACGCTCGCCGCCGCCTGCTCGAACGTGCTCGCCCTGCTGGGCGTTTCCTGGGCGCCGACGATCAACTGGGCGTGGCTCGTGCTCGCCTGGCTGGTGCTGTTCACCCCGGCGGGGCGGATCGCCATCGCCGCGGGCGGCGCGCGCGTGCTGTTGTCCGGCCTCCGCCCCGGCACCTACCCGCGCGGCGGCAGTGTCCACTTGCGACTGTGGACCGCCGAGAAGCTCGCTGAGTTCAGCGGTGCGGACAGCGTCGCGGGCGCGTCGTGGATGACCACGTACGCGAAGGCGCTGGGCGCGCGCATCGGCAAGGACGTCGATCTGCATTCGCCGCCGCCGGTCACCGGTTTCCTCAAGCTGGGCCGCGGCGCCGCGGTGGAGCCCGAGGTCGATCTGTCCGGCCACTGGGTCGACGGCGACGTGGTGCACATCGGCAAGATGCGGATCGGGGCCGAGGCCAGGGTCGGCGCGCGCAGCACGCTGTTCCCCGGCGCGCGAGTCGGCAAGGGCGCGGAGATCGCCGCCGGGTCGACCGTGCGCGGCGCGGTCCCGGCGGGCCAGCGCTGGGCCGGTTCGCCCGCGGTGCGCTCGGACGTCAAGGACGCGCTGAAGTGGCCGTCGAGCCGTCCGCCGCGCTCGCGGTTCTGGGCTTCGGTGTACGGCGCGACCTCGGTGTTCCTCGGGCTGCTGCCCGGGATCGCCGCGCTGCCCGGCGTCGCGGTGATCGGGTACGCGGTGTCCGGCACCTCGAGCTTGAGCGCCGCACTGGGCCAGGCGCTGCTGTTCGTGCCGGTCGCCACCGTCGCCTACTTCCTGACGTATGCGCTGCTCGTGCTGGCCGGTGTCCGCGCGCTGGGCGTCGGCATGGTCGAGGGCTACCACCCGGTGCACGGCCGCGTCGCGTGGCAGGTCTGGGCCACCGAGCGGCTGATGGGGATGGCCCGCGAAGGCCTGTTCCCGTTGTACGCCAGCCTGTTCACGCCGGTGTGGCTGCGGCTGCTCGGCGCGAAGGTCGGCCGCAACGTGGAGGCGTCCACCGTCCTCGCGCTGCCGAAGATGACCAAAGTGGACAGTGGCGCGTTCCTCGCCGACGACACCATGGTGGCCACCTACGAACTGGGCCGCGGCTGGCTGCACGCTGCCCCGGCGCGGATCGGCAAGCAGGCGTTTCTCGGCAACTCGGGGATGACCGCGCCGGGCCGTTCGGTGCCGAAGCGCGGGCTGGTCGGGGTGCTGTCCTCGACGCCGGCGAAGGCGAAGAAGGGCTCGTCGTACCTGGGCATGCCGCCGCTGCCGGTGCGCCGCGCGGTGGAGGAGAGCGACACCAGCCGCACCTACACGCCGCCGCTGCACCTCAAGGCGGCGCGGGCGCTGGTCGAGCTGTGCCGGATCCTGCCGGTGATGTGCGCGGTCGCGCTGACCGTCGGCGTCGCGGTTTCGCTGCTGGCTCTCGCGTCGTGGGGCGGCTTCTGGGCCGCCGCGCTGCTGGCCGGGCCGGTGCTGCTGGCCGCCGGGATCGTCGCGGCGCTCACCGCGACCGCGGCGAAGTGGCTGCTGGTCGGCAAGTTCCGCGAGATCGACCATCCGCTGTGGAGTTCGTTCGTGTGGCGCAACGAACTGGCCGACACGTTCGTCGAGGCGCTCGCGGTGCCGTGGCTGATCGGGTCGCTCGGCGGCACGCCGCTGCTGCCCGCGTGGCTGCGCACGATGGGCGTCAAGATCGGCCGCGGCGTCTGGCTCGACACGTATTGGCTGCCCGAGTCCGACCTGGTCGAACTGGGCGACGGCGCGACGATCAACCGCGGCTGCGTGGTGCAGACGCACCTGTTCCACGACCGGATCATGACCATGTCGCGGGTGACGCTGGAAGAGGGCGCGACGCTCGGCCCGCACGGGATCGTGCTGCCGGGCGCGAGCATCGGCGCGCGCACCACGGTGGGCCCCGGCTCGCTCGTGACGCGCGGCGACGCGGTGCCCGCGGACACGCGCTGGCTCGGCAATCCGATCTCGGCCTGGCGGCGGTGAGGGCACGAGCGTTGCGGACCCCGTCGCGGCGCCTCATCCTGGAAAGGATCACGGCGGCGGGCGAAGGCGGGTTTCGGTGCGGGTGAACGGGAAAGCGGCCGTGCCCGGAGCGGAGACCTCGGGCGACGGGTACCTTCCCGCGCACGGGAACGGCGGCTACCGGGTCCGGCACTACGACCTCGATCTCGACTACCGCATTGGTCCGAACAGGTTGTCCGCCACGGCGGTGCTCACCTGCGAGGCCACCCAGGCGCTTTCCCGGCTGACGCTCGACTTCGGCGAGTTCCGGGTGTCGCGCGTGCTGGTCGAGGGCAAACCGGCGAAGTACGTGCGGCGCGGGCTGAAGCTGCAGGTCAAACCGGCGCGCTCGGTGCCGGCCGGGACCGTGTTCCAGGTGGAGGTCCGCTACGCGGGCAATCCGCGTCCGGTCGGCAGCCGGTGGGGCGACATCGGCTGGGACGAGCTGACCGACGGCGCGCTGGTGGCGAGCCAGCCGGTGGGCGCTCCGTCGTGGTTCCCGTGCAACGACCATCCGGCGGACAAAGCGAGCTACCGGCTCGCGATCGCCACGTCGTCGCCGTATCTCGTTGCGGCGACGGGGAATCTCGTGTCGCGGTACCAGTCGGCGAGCACCACGAAATGGGTGTTCGAACGGCCTGAGCCGACCTCGACCTACCTGATGAGCGTCCAGATCGGCCGGTACGAGGACCTCGAATTGTCCGGCGGCGCCTGGGTTCCGGAGCGCACGGTCGAGCGTCCCGGCGGCGTCGTCCAGCGGGCCGCGGTGCCGCCGCGGCTGCGGCGGGCGTTCGCGCGGGACTTCGGGCGGCAGGGCCGGATGATGGACGCGCTGGAGGAATGGTTCGGGCCGTACCCGTTCGACGAGTACGTGGTGGTCGTGACCGACGACGACCTCGACGACCCGATCGAGGCGCAGGGGATGGCGATCTTCGGCGCCAACCACGTGGACGGCAAGCGCACGCACGAGCGGCTCGTGGTGCACGAACTGGCGCACCAGTGGTTCGGCAACAGCCTGACTGTCGCGGACTGGCAGCACATTTGGCTCAACGAAGGCTTCGCCACTTACACCGAGTGGCTGTGGTCGGAGCGGTCCGGCGGTTCGTCGGCGGAAGAGCTGGCCCGGGCGTGGCATGCGCGGGTGTGCGCCAAGCCCGCGGATGTGGCGATCGGCGATCCTGGCGTGGCGCGGATGTTCGACGAGCGGGTGTACAAGCGTGGGGGGTTGACGCTGCACGCGCTGCGCGGGGAGATGGGGGATCCGGCGTTCTTCGCGCTGGTGAAGGCTTGGGCCGTGGAGAACCGGCATGGTGCGGTGACTACGGAGCAGTTCGTGGCGCTGGCGGAGTCCTATGCGGGGCGGTCGTTGCGGGAGTTCTTCGCGGCTTGGCTGGAGCGGGTGGCGTTGCCTGCGTTGTGAGTCGTCGGGGCGGGTGGCTCGTCGCCTGGCGGCGACATCGGGCCCTTGGTGGCGTGGGGCACCCCGTTGGCCCATTGTGCTGACGGTTCGGGGGTGCTTGTCAAGGCGGGAAAGATGCCTTGACAAGCACCCCCGAACCGCAGGGCGGCTTTGTATCGGGGTTGGGGGAGGGGCTGGGTGCTCCGATAGTCGGGTGTGCTGGTGCGGTTGGGCGCTTCGATGGTCGGGGTGCACCGGCGGCGGTTGGGCGGCGGGAGTTAGCGCCCCAATGTGGCATTGGGTGCGTCTTACGCACCCAATGTGGCGTTCGGTGCGTCACATGCACCCAATGCCACATTGGGGCGCATTCTCGGTGGCGGGCGCGGGCGGGCGGGTGGGTGGTCCGTGAAGGGCTCTTTGAGGGAATCCGGGGCTGCGGAGGGGCTTCTCGCGGACGGCGGGGGCGTGAGGGGGACTCTGAGGGAATCAGAGTCAGTGGGGGTGGCCCGCACGGGCTTCACGTATCTGAGTGTGCAGCTGCCGGATCCCAGTCATCGGATGTCTGTGCGGCTTTCCGGGTGAACGACTCTGGCTTTCGCCTGCTCTGTCTGGATATATTCCGCTGAACCCGCGCAAGCGGGCGCGAAACGTAATATGAATCCGGAGGGTGTCATGGTCGGGGTGTCGCGGCGGACGGTGCTTCGGTCCGTGTCGGTCGCCGCGGGGGCGGCGGCGTTCGGCGGGCTTTGGGCGCAGGGTGCGCCGCCGGCCCCGGCGGCGCAGCGCAGCCCGCACCGGGATGTCGCCATGGACGCGCGGATGCGGTGGCGACGGTTGCCGAAGAACTGGCAGGAAGCGCCGTTCCTGGCCAACGGCTATCTCGGCGTCCAGGCCTACGCGGGGCAGACGCCGCAGGTGCTGAAGTTCATGCTCAGCCACGCTCAGGTCCAGGATCAGCGCATCCAGTGGGAAGCGGGGATAGGGCTGTCCCGGTTGCCGATCGGCGCGATCACGCTCGCCTTCGCCGGCGCGATCACCGGCGTCGACTGGACACTCGACCTGTACAACGCCGAACTCGGCGGCACCATCACCACCACACGCGGGCAGGTCGCGTTCTCCGCCGTGGTGCACAACGATCTTGGCGTCCTGCTCGTCTCGCTCGACCCGAGCGCGGGCGAATCCGGCGCGACGTGGGGTTTCGCCCCGCTGGTCTCGGCGACGACCCGCACGGTGCGCAAGCCGCCGGAGTACACCGCGAATCCTGACCCCGAGCAGACGAACGGGTACTGCGCGCAGCCGTTGACCGCAGGCGGCGGGTACACGACGGCGTGGCGGGAGAAGCGGATCGGCACGAAGCGGTTGTTCGCGGCGGCTGTCGCGTACTCCTTCCCGCGTTCCACGCACACCCGCGACGCCGTGTCGCTGGTCGGCCGGACGCTCGCGACGAACCCGGATCTGCTGCTCGCCTGGCATCGCCGCTGGTGGAACAGCTTCCATCAGCGCAGTTTCGTGTCCGTGCCGGACAAGCAGGTCCAGCGGTTCTACTGGATCCAGCTCTACAAGATCGCCTCGGCGACCCGCAAGGACGGCCCGGTCGCCGCCGAATGGGGGCCGTGGTTCCCGGAGGTCGGCAACAGCTGGACGGCGGTGTGGTGGAACCTGAACGTCCAGGTCACGTATCCGATCGTGAACAGCGCCAACCATCCGGAGCTGGACGCGGTGACCGAGACTTTCCGCCGCGATCACGCGAACCTGGAGGTGTCGGTTCCGCCCGCTTACCGGGACGGCGATACTTACGCCCTTTCGCATCCGGGGGATTGGCGGCTGCGGCCCGGCGGCGTAAGGACGGTCGGCGTTCCGGGGACGACGTCCAAAACGGACCAGACCGGGAACCTGTTGTGGGGCTTGCACAACGTCTGGCTCGCGTACCGCCATCACCTCGACCAGCCGGTGCTGCGCGACGTGCTCTACCCGACGCTCGCGAAGGCGCTCAACTTCTACCGGCACTTCCTCTTCACCGGACCGGACGGGCTCCTGCACCTGCCGCTCACCCGGTCTCCGGAGTACGCCGACGCGGCCGACTGCACGTACGACCTGTCGTTGATCCGCTGGGCCGCGACGACGCTGGTCGACTCAGCGAGGATCCTGCGGCTGAACGAGCCGCGCGTGCCGATGTGGCGGGAGATCGCCACGAAACTCGTTCCGTACCACGAGGATCCGGCCGACGGCGTGCTGATCGGCGACGGCGTCCGGCTCGCTGATTCGCACCGGCACTTCTCGCACTTGCTCTGGCTGTACCCGCTGCGGGAGCGGAACTGGGAGCACCCCGCCGACCGGGACGTCATGACCCGCACCTTCCGGCATTGGGCGGCGGACCAGTCGGCCTGGCACGGCTACAGCTACGCGGCCGCGTCGTCGATGAACTCGGTGATGGACCAGCCCGAGGAAGCCTTGCGGTACTTGAAGTTCTTCCTCGACCGGAACATCGTCGCGGACACCGAACTGACCGCGAACACGATGTACCGCGAGGGCTCGAACTTCGCCATCGAAAGCCCCGTCACCGCCGCACAGTCCGTTGTGGACATGCTGCTGCAAGGTTCCGGGGGAGTGGTGAAGGCATTCCCGTCGGTGTCGGCGAAGTGGCCGGACGCGTCGATCGCCGGGCTGCGTACCGAGGGCGCGTTCTTGGTGGACGCTTCGCGGCGCCGCGGCGTGACGGAGTTCGTGCGGGTGCGCAGCGAAGCCGGTGCCCCGCTGGTGCTCGACCACGGGATCGACGGCGATATCGACGTGCGCGATCAATGGGGCCGGCGGTTGCCGTGGCGGCCGGTCGGGCCCCGGCGGATCACGCTGGAGCTGCGGCGGGGCAGCACGGTCACCGTCACCCCGCGCGGTGCCCGTCCGGACTTCGGGCCGCGTGACGTTCCTTCGCTGGGCACCGTCCCGGCCTGGGGTTTGCCTGACTAGAAACGAGGAGGCTGGCGGACATGGACATCTCGCGCCGGACAATGCTCGGCGGAGCGCTCGCCGGGATCGCCGCCGCAGCGGCCGGGCTGCCGGGGGCCAGCGCGGCGGAACTGGGCCGCGACGGCGTCGACTGGGCGGATTTCCTGGCGACCGCGGACCTGCGCTGGCGGCGGATGCCGAAGACCTGGTACGAGGGCCCTTTCCTGGGCAACGGTTTCCTCGGCTCCGGCATCTACGCCGAACCCGGGCGCAACGCGGTCCGCTTCAACGTCCAGCACAGCCAGGTGCAGGACCACCGGCCGCAGTTCGGGTCGCTGTTCGGACTGGCGCGGCTGCCGATCGGGTACTTCACCCTCGAACCGGTCGGCGCGATCACCGGCCTCGACTGGCGGCTCGACGTCTGGAACGCCGAACTCGCCGGCACGATCACCACCGCGGCGGGCAGCCTGGAACTGCGCGCGATCGTCCACACCGGACAGTCGCTGCTCGCGGTGGAGGTGCGGCCGTCGGAGGGCGAACGCGGCTTCCAGTGGGTGTTCCATCCGGCGAAGGCGATCAGCCCGCGCGCCGATCCGGTGTGGAAGAAGCCGCCGCCGGACGGATACGCGGAGAACCCGCCGGTCCACTTGCAGCAGGCAGGCGACGCGCACCTCGCGGTCCAGCCGCTGCTGGCGGGCGGCGAGCACGTGACGGCTTGGCGTGAGGTCTCTCGCGGCAGCGCGCGGACGCTGTACACGTCGGTCGCGTGGTCGCATCCGGAGAAGACCTCGGCGGTCCGCGCGTTGCAGACCGTGCGGCGGGCGAGCACGCTGGAAGTGCTGACCTGGGACCATCGCCGTTGGTGGCACGACTACTACCGGCGCAGCTTCCTGTCCATTCCGGACACCCGGCTGCAGAGTTTCTACTGGATCCAGCTGTACAAGGTCGCGTCGGCCGCGCGCCGGGAAGCGCCGGTGATGGCTACTTCCGGGCCGTGGCTGGAAAACACGCCGTGGCCCGCGACCTGGTGGAACCTCAACGTGCAGCTGGAATACTGGCTCATCCAAGGTTCCAACCACCTCGAACTCGACGCGGTCAGCTACGCGCTCGGCAAGTACCGGGACCGGCTCACCAGCCAGGTCGCGAAGCCGTACCAGGCCGATTCCGCGGGCATCCCGCGCACCACCGACATGACGCTGCTCAACGGCCTCGCCGACTCGACCAGCGGCTACCCGGTCGGCATCCCCGGCAAGGACACCCCGACGCCCGAGGTCGGCAACCTTACCTGGGCACTGCACAACGTCTGGCTGACCTGCCGGCACACGATGGACCGCCAGCTGCGCCGCGACACGCTGTTCCCGTTGCTGCGCAAGGCAATCAACTACTACCTGCACTTCCTCGCCCCCGGCCCGGACGGCCGCCTGCATCTCCCGGCGACCTTCTCCCCGGAGTACGGCGTGAACGCGCCGGACACCAATTACGACCTCGCCCTGATCCGCTGGGGTTGCCGGACCTTGCTGGACACCGCGCGCGAGCTGCGCATCGCCGATCCGCTGGCGGGCAAATGGCAGCAGGTGCTCGCCACGCTCACCGACTACCCGGCCGACGAGAACGGCTACATGATCGGCGCGGGCGTCCCGTTCGCCAAATCGCACCGGCATTACTCGCATCTGCTGCAGATCTACCCGCTTTACGAGATCACCTGGGAACAACCGGAGCATCGCGAGATCATCGAAACCTCGCTCAACCATTGGGTCGGCTTCGAGGGCGCGTTGCAGGGCTACACGTTCACCGGCGCCGCGTCGATCTCCGCGCAGATGCTCCGTGGCGAGAAGGCCGCGTATTACCTCGACGAGCTGCAAAAACGTTATATCCAACCGAACACGATGTACAAGGAATCCGGTCCGGTCATCGAAACGCCGTTGTCCGCGGCGAAATCCATGCAGGACATGCTGGTGCAGAGCTGGGGCGGCGTCGTCCGGCTGTTCCCGGCGGTGCCGGCAGCGTGGGGTGACATCGCGGTGCGCGACTTCCGGACCGAAGGCGCGTTCTTGCTCAGCGCATCGCGTGAAGGCGGGAAAACGCGCTGGCTGAAGGTGCACAGCGAAGCCGGTTCGCCCTGCGTCCTGAGGCCAGGCATCGACGGCGAGTTGACGGTGACGGACGCGCACGGCCGTCCGCGGCGCTGGCGGCGGCTGGCGAACGGAGACGTGCAGGTCGATCTCGCGCGCGGTCAGGACGCGTATGTCTGCCGCCGCGGCGACCGGCCGGACTTCACGGTCCGGCCGGTCGCGCCCGGCGGGTCGAGCGATCCGTGGGGGATGCCGTGAGCTAACGGGCGAGGAGGCGGCGAAGTGCTTCCAGCAGGCCGGTTCCCGCCGCTGCGTGCCGCCAGGCGATATAGCCGTCCGGCCGGACGAGGAGGCAGCCGTTTTCCTCGATGCCGCTGATCCGGGCCCAGTCTCCGTAGGAATCGCGGGCCTCGGGCGAACCGATGGTCACGACCCGCAGGTCCAGCCCGAGGTCCGCACCGGCTTTCGCGGCGGCTTCACGCCAGGCGCCGCCGGTGAGTCCAGTGAGGACAGTCCACCGGCCGCGGCCGACGGTATCCAATGTGGACACTCGGCGACCGTCCGGGCCGACGAGCCAGACGTGCGGCAGTTTCGCGCCCGGCGTGGTCGTCGGACGGTGGTACAGCTCGGGATCCCGGTCCGCCGCGGGCTCGACGCCATCCGGGAGGACCGCGTTCGAGACGTACCGCTGGTCCATCTCGACGCCGTGCGTGTTGAACTCGTAGTTCTTCAGCTCGATCGCCGCCTGCAACCGCTTCCGCCGCAGGGCTCCGTCCTCGGTGGCGGCGGTGCAGGCGGCGAGACCGGCGGCGATGGCGTCTGAATCGGTGTCGCCGTCGATGCCGAGCGCGGCGAAAATCGGCCCGAACTGGTCGCGACTGAGGTTCGCCCGGTCCACGATCTGCTTGCCGACCGGGGCGCGCTCGGCGCTGTAGCTGTCGAGAAGTCCTTCGCCCGCCTCGCCGCGGACCACCATCGCGAGTTTCCACGCCAGGTTGTACGCGTCCTGCACCGAGGTGTTGGACCCGAGCCCGTTGGACGGCGGATGCCGGTGCACCGCGTCGCCCGCGCAGAAAACGCGCCCGGACGAGTACTGCGTCGCATAGCTGTGGTTGACCGTCCACAGTGAAGTCGAAGTGATCTCCACCGGGAGGTCGGGATCGCCGACCAGGTCGCGGACGATTCTGGCCGCTTCTTCGGCGCTCACGCCGGGCGGTGGCTGCGCGATGTCGTAACCCCAGGTCAGCAGCCATTCGTTCCACGGCCGGACCATCCGCACGAGACCCATCCCGATACCGCCGAGATGCGCGCCCGGCCGCATCACCCAGTACAGCACGCTCGGCCGGTGCGCGACGTGCTCGGAAAGGTCGGCGGTGAAAGTGATGTTCATGCTGCCGGCTTTGCCGGACTGGCCGTCGATCGGCAGCCCGGCTTGCTCGGCGACGCGGCTGCGGGCGCCGTCCGCGCCGATCAGGTAACGGGCGCGGAGAGTGAACTCGTCGCCGCGAACCCGGTCCAGCAATCGCGCGGTCACGCCGTCATCGTCTTGGGCGAAGTCGAGGAATTCCGTGTCCAGGCGCAGCTTCGCCCCGCGCGCGGCGGCATTCGCGGCCAGGATCGGTTCCAGGTAGGTCTGCGGCAGGTCGATCAGGTGGCACGGGCTCGCCGCCGCGTATTCAGTCGCCGAGCGATCAGCGGTGCCCCAGCTGGCGATCCGGCCGATTTCCTCGCCCACGAGCGACGTGCACAGGACGGTGTCGCCCATCAGCTCCGGGGGAGTGCCTTGCGCGAGCGCCTGGTCTTCGATGCCGAGGTCGCGCAGGACCTCCATCGTGCGCTGGTTGGTGATGTGCGCGCGGGGCGTGTGCGCCATCCAGCCGTATCTGGTCGCGAGCACGGTGCGGACGCCGTAGGTCGCGAGCAGCAGCGCGGCGGAACCGCCTGCCGGGCCGCTGCCGACCACGAGGACGTCGGTGTCATACCTGGTCATGATGGGTTCCCGGGGAGACGCGGAAGGTGAAATCGAGGCGGCGCCAGGGTTCGCGCCCGTCCGGCGCGGGGCCGGTCTGTTCGGCGAAGTCGACGATCAGGCCGTCCTTCACGCCGAACACGGTGTCCGAATCGAGGTAGTCGCCGCCGCGGACGAACAGCTGGGTCACCAGCGTGCGGTAGCCCGGTTTGGCGATCATGAAGTGCACGTGCGGCGCGCGGAACGGATGCCGTTCGGTCGCCGTGAGCATGCCGCCGACCGGGCCGTCGTCCGGGATCGGGTACGCCGAGGGCACGATCGTCCAGAACCGCAGCCGCCCTTCGGCGTCGGTCCGGAACCGGGCGCGCAGCACCGGGCCGTCCACATCGGGCAGCTGGACGTCGTAGAAACCGTCCTCATTGGACTGCCATACGTCCACTGTCGCGTCCGGCACCGGGGTTCCGTCCGGTTCGGTAACCTGGACATCAGTCCACAGTGGAGTGCCCGGCAATCCTTCGGCGAGATCCGCGCCCTGCTCGGTTTCCGGCGGTCCCTCCACATAGAACGGACCCAGTACGGCCGACGGCGTGGTGTCCGGCGTCCGCGAGTTCGTGAGCACGTCGACCACGCTCGAAACGCCGAGGATGTCCGACAGCAGGATAAACTCCTGCCGCGTGTCGGAGCTGATTTGCCCGGTACGAGTAAGGAAGCCGATCGCGTACTCCCACTCCTCCTGAGTGAGATCGGTGCGCACGACGTACGAATGCAGCGTGCGGACCAGCTCGGACAGCAGTTCGCGCAACCGAGGATCCGGTGTGCTGGCAAAGCTGTCCACGACCTCCTGGGTGAGCCCACGCAAATCAGGCGGCGTGCCTTCCGCCGGGTCCGGACGAGTGCCGGACCACGCGTGCCGCAGCAGGTCTTCGATGCCGTCGCGGGTGAGTTCGCGCGGATTCGGGTAAGGCGCGGCGGCGGCCAGTTCGGCGGCCTTGGCGAGATCGCCTTCGGCAAGGCCGATTTCGGCCAGCGAACGCGGCACCGGCAGACCGGCGATCAGGTCGAACATCGCGGTCGGCGCGTCCGGCGCACCGAGCGCTTCGGCGATCCGCCGCATCGCGTCGGCGGCGTTCGGCGCGTTGTACGCCATGGCGTGCGGAAGAACGATCGTGTGCGTTTCCGCGTGCGGCAGCCCGAAACTGCCGCCGAGGGTGTGGCACAGCTTGTGGTGCAAACCCATCCCGACCGAACCCAGGCACGAACCGGCCAGCCACGCGGCGCGCAGCGCGTCCGTTCGAGCGTCCGCATCGGACGGATCGGCGGCGATCCGCGGCAGCGCGGCGGCGAGCAACCGGATCGCTTCCAAGGCGAACTGGTCGACGATGGGGTTGGCCTGCGCCGAATAGAGCGCTTCGACCGCGTGCGCCATCGCGTTGACACCGCTGGTCAGCGAGGTCGGCACGGGCAGGCCGAGCGTGAGGTCGACGTCGTAGACGACCACCTCGGGCAGCACCTTCGGCGACGACTGGGTGGTCTTGCGCCCGTGCTCGGTCTGGCCGACCACCGGCGTCATCTCGGACCCGGCGTAGGTGGTCGGCACGATGATCTGCGGGAGGTCGGTGCGCAGCGCGAGCGCCTTGGCCAGCCCGGTCGCGGACCCGCCGCCGATCGCGACGACGCAGTCCGCGGAGTGCTCGGCGACCAGCGCGAGCGCGCGTTCGGTGACCTCGACCGGGGTGTGCATCGTGGGCTCGCCGAAGCGGGCGGCGAGCAGCGGGCCGAGCGCCTCAGCCGTGCGATCGGCTGCCTGAGCAGCGGACTTTCCGGCCACCAGCAGCACCCGGCCGGCTTCGAGCCGCCGCACTTCGTCGGGGACGACGGCGAGCGTGCCGCTGCCGAACACGACCCGGGCCGGGTTGGCGGTGTAGGTGAACATCGACGGTCCTTCCACGCGGGTACGTCGAGTATCCGGGTGGCGAAGACCCCGCGCCTGCACAGACGTGCTGAGCGGACTGCACGAAACGCGCGTCAGCCGTCCCGGCGCAGCGCGGCGGGCGTGGTGCCCAGCTGGGCGCGCAGCACCCGGGTGAGGTGTTCCTGGTGGGAGAAACCGCAGCGCACGGCGATGTCCGCGATCGGTTCGGTGCCGGTGCGCAGCAGCAACCCGGCTTGTTCCACGCGCAGCCGCAGCAGGTAGCGGTGCGGCGGCAGCCCGGTGCGGGCCTTGAACCGCCGGGCGAACCGGCTGACGCTCAGCCCGGCCGCCGCGGCCAGCTCGGCCAGACCGAGCGGTTCGGCGAGCCGTTCGTCCATCAGCTCGCGCACCTGGGCGAACTGCCGGTCAGTCAACGCCTCGACCGGCCTTGCTGCCGGGGGAACGCCCGGCCCGGCCCGGTGCTGCCGCGCGAGCTGCGCGGCGACGAGCGCGCCGAGCTGATCCGCATACGCGCGGGCACCCGGCTCCCACTCCCGCACGACCCGGTCGAGCGCGAGAACGAGCTGTTCGAGCAGGGGATCGACGCTGCCGAGCTCGTCGGCCAGCCGGACCGGAGCGTCCGATCCGGCGGCCTCCTGCACCGCCGAGTCCGGCAGGTACACGTGCAGGGTGTCGAGTTCGCCGCCGAGCTCCACCGACAGTTCCTGGTGCGACGGCTGGAGGAAGAGCCCGCCCGCCGGGATCCGCCTGCTGCGCTCGCCGGGCGACCCGACGCCGCGGCGGACCGTCACGGGACCGGCGAGATGCAGGATCAGCTGGTGCGTGCGAGCGGGCCCGAACTCCGCGCGATACGGGAGTTCGCGCTGTTTGGACAGGTAGATCCGGTCCCAGCCGAGACCCGCGCTGGTGCGTTCCGGGCGGATCCACGGCAGGGAAAGGATGCCGTTCGTGTCGGCAGGCCCGAGCTCGCCCACGGCGTCCTCCTCTTCGAGGGTCCCGTGGGCGAGGGTACCGCTCAGAGCGGGTTGAACACGCCCAGCGGCGCGGTGCAGAACGGCCCGCCGACGTACTCGGCCGCGGCACCGGTCGGCGCGGGCTTGTCCGCCAGCTGCTCGGCGTAGACCTCGGCGTTGTCGTGGGACTTGTAGCCCAGCGCCTCGGCCTCGGCGAGCGAGTAGACGCGGCGGGTGTTGTCCGAGACGCCCCAGATCATCCGGTAGCCCGGCGACGGCGCGCTCAGGCACGCCTCGAACAGCCGCGCCCCGTCGTCCGGCGACAACCAGCTGGTCAGCCCGCGGATGCCGAGCGGCAGCGGGGTCTCGAAGCACGAGCCGATGCGGATGACGATCACGTCCATGCCGAACCGCGACGCATACAGGCTGCCCAGCGCTTCGATGGCGGCTTTGCTTACGCCGTAATAAGTGTCCGGCCGGCTGCTGGAGTCGGCGGGCAGCCCGTTCTCGCCCGCGTCGGCGTTGCGGCGGAAGCCGACGGCGTGGTTGCTCGACGCGAGCACGACCCGGCGGATCCCGGCTTCGCGCGCGGCTTCGAGGACGGTGTGCGTGCCGTTGATGTTGACGTCGAGGGTGGCGTCCCAGGACGCCTCGCGGCTGAGCCCGCCGAGGTGGATCAACGCGTCCGCGCCCGCGCAGGCGGCGGCCATCGCCTCGGGGTCGGTGACCGAGCCGGTCACGATCTCGACCGCTTCGCCGTCCTCGGCGGCGGGCTGCTCGGCGAGGTCGAGCAGCCGCAGCACCCGGCCTTCCCGGCGCAGCCGCGGCCGCATCAGGGTGCCGACGACGCCGGCCGATCCGGTGATCAGCACACGCTGGTCTGGCATGGATTTCCTCTCACGAAAGCTCGTGAGTGCCTGCGCCGGTTCTGACCGGCGCCGACGCTCACGAGGGACACTGGTGGCGGCGGTCAGCGGATTCCGGCGCGGCGCAGCTGCTGGCCGAGCTCGGCGGTGGTTTCGGCCAGCAGCTCGCCGACGCGTTCGACGTCGGCGTCGGTGACCTTGCCCAGCGGCATCGAGCAGCTCATCGCGTCGGTGCCGGGGATGCGGTACGGGATCACCGCGGCGACGCAGCGAACGCCGAGGGTGCCCTCTTCGATCTCGGCGGCGTACCCGCGTTCCCGGGTGCGCGCGAGGTCGGCGTGCAGCGCGTCGAGCGTGGTGATGGTGTTCGGGGTGAGCGCGACCAGCTTCTCGGGCATGAGCGCCTCGACCTCTTCGTGGGTCAGTTCGGCGAGCAAGGCCTTGCCCAGCGCGGTCGCGTGCGTGGGCAGGGTGCGGCCGACGCGCGAGATGAGGTGCGTGGAGTGCTGCGACTCGCGCGTCTCCAGGTAGACGACCTCGGTGCCGTTGCGGCGGGCGAAATGCGCGGTGAAGCCGGTCTTCTCGCGGATGCGCTCCAAAGCTTCGGTGGCGTAGGGGACGATCGCGTCGCGGTCGAGGTAGGCGGTGCCGCAGATCAGCGCGCGCACGCCGAGCCGGTAGCGCGCGGAGTTCGCGTCCGCCTCCAGCCAGCCCGCGTCCAGCAGGGTGCGCAGCAAACCGTGCAGACTGGAGCGGGGGAACCCGGTGCGCGCATGGAGATCCGACAGCGACAGCCACACGTCGTTCGCGGCGAACGTCTCGATCAGGTCGATGGCGCGCCGCGCCGACTTCACGCCCGCGGACTCCGCGGGAGCGGTGGCGGGGTCCGTCTTCTGCGCCATGCGCGTCCTCCAACCGGGCCGTTGACTTGTGAGTCCGGCCATATTAGCGTCCCGAACAGCGTTCTTGTGGGTGAACATAGTCACGATAACAGACTCCATTCAAGAATGTGAACATTGGAGCAGAAACTGATGGCACAGACCGAGATCGAGCTGGACGGCTTGCTGGCGTTCCCGCTGACCCCGTTCACCGAAGACCTCGAGCTCAACCTCGACGGGTTCGCGGAGAACGTGGAGAGCCACATCGCCGCCGGTGCGGGCGCGCTGTTCGTCGCGTGCGGCACCGGGGAGTTCAGCTCGCTGTCGGTCGACGAGGTCGCGGCGCTGCTGGCCAAGGCGCGCGAGGTCGCCGGCGGGCGAGTCCCGGTGTGGGTCGGCGCGGGCGGCGGTGCCGCGGGTGCGCGCGCGGGTGTCGCGGCGGCGCAGGCGGGCAACGCCGACGGGGTGCTGCTGCTTCCGCCGTACCTGGTCACCGGGCCGCAGGACGGGCTGGTCGACTACGTGCGCTACGCGATCGGCGACACCTCCGTGCCGGTGATCGTCTACCACCGCAGCACTGGCGTCTTCACCGCGCCGGCCGCGGTGAAGCTGCTGGACATCCCGTCGGTGGTCGGGATCAAGGACGGCTACGGCGACGTCGAAGCGATGACCCGGATCGTCACCACGATCCGCGCGCTCGGCACGCGGCGTTCCGCGGACTTCTTGTTCTTCAACGGTTTGCCGACCGCGGAAGTGTCCGCGAAGGCGTATGCGGCGGCTGGCGTCGCGCGCTACTCCTCGGCGGTGCACTGCTTCGCGCCGGAGATCGCGCACCGCTTCCACCGCGCGCTCGCGGAGGACGACAACGCGACGATGGACGCGCTGCTCGCCGGGTTCTACCTGCCGCTGGTGGCGTTGCGCGACGAGACGCCCGGCTTCGCGGTGTCGCTGGTCAAGGCCGCCGCCCGGCTGCGCGGCGACAAGGTCGGCACTGTCCGGCCGCCGCTGATCGAGCCGACGCCCGAGCAGATCGACCGGCTGGGCAAGGTCGTCGAAAACGGTTTCGCCGTGCTGAAAGGCCTCTGATGAAGATCCGGGACGTGGTGCTGACCCCGGTCGCCTTCGCGGACGCACCGCTGCTCAACGTGATGGGCGTGCACGAGCCGTTCGCGTTGCGCAGCGTGGTGCAGGTGGTGTGCGACGACGGCGTGGTCGGCCTCGGCGAGTCTTACGGCGACGCGGCGTTCCTCGGCGAAGTGCGCAAGGTGCTGCCGGAACTGGCCGGACACGACATTTTCGACCTGCCGGGCCTGAAGCGGATCATCGCGCGCACGCTCGCCGGAACGGTGCTGACCGACGAGCACGGCCTGATCGGCGGATTCTCCATCCGCAAGACGATCGCCAGCGTGTACTCGCTGTTCGAGGTCGCCTGCCTGGACGCGCAAGGCCAGTTCCTCGGCCGTCCGGTCGCCGACCTGCTCGGCGGCAAGGCTCGCGACGCCGTCGACTTCTCCGCGTACTTGTTCTACAAGTACGGCGCGCACCTCGACGCGGACGAGGACAGCTGGGGCGAGATCCTCACCCCGGAAGCGCTGGTCGGCTCGGCGCAGCGCATGGTCGACGACTACGGGTTCCGTTCGATCAAGCTCAAGGGCGGGGTTTTCGCTCCGGAGCAAGAGATCGAGGGCATCCGCGCGCTCGCTTCGGCGTTCCC
The DNA here is from genome assembly GCF_021903635.1 of Amycolatopsis sp. FU40. Taxonomy (NCBI): domain Bacteria; kingdom Bacillati; phylum Actinomycetota; class Actinomycetes; order Pseudonocardiales; family Pseudonocardiaceae; genus Amycolatopsis; species Amycolatopsis sp. FU40. Next base: position 3,563,301 of record NZ_CP091381.1, on the reverse strand, counting down.
CGGGCATCCCTTGCGCATCGACCCGAACGCGGCGTGGACGCCCGAGACGAGCATCCGCGTGGCCGCCGAACTCGACGGCGTGCTGGAGTACCTCGAAGACCCGACGCCGGGCATCGAGGGCATGGCGCGCGTCGCACGCGAGGCGAGCATGCCGTTGGCCACCAACATGTGCGTGGTGAACTTCGGCGACCTGGAACCCGCCTTCCGGGCGCGCGCGATCGGTGTTCTCTTGTCCGACCACCACTTCTGGGGTGGAATGCGCGACACTCAGGCGCTGTCGGTGGCCTGCGAGAGCTTCGGCGTCGGGCTGTCCATGCACTCCAACAGCCACCTCGGAATCAGCCTCGCCGCGATGGTCCACGTCGCGGCTGCCACCCCGCACTTGACGTATGCCTGCGACACGCACTGGCCATGGAAGACTGCCGACGTGATCGAACCGGGCGTGCTGAATTTCGTAGACGGGGCAGTGGCGGTTCCGGACCGGCCCGGGCTCGGGATCACGCTGGACCAGGACGCGCTCGCCAGGGCGCACGAGGACTATGTCCGATGTGGACTGACCAAACGGGACGATGTGACATACATGCGCAAGTACACGCCCGGCTTCGAACCGAACACGGCGAGGTGGTGAACCGGTGAAGGTGACCGGATACGCGTATCCGTGGGACGTGCTCGGCGACACCGCGTTCGCCGAGCGGGCGCAGGATCTCGGGGTGGACGAGGTCGCCGTGGCCTTGGCCTACCACAGCGCCCGCGCCGCGACCCCGTGGTCGACCGAGCGGACCTCGGTGGTCGCGCGCACTGCCGCTCTCTACCGCCCGGTGCGCGCGGAAGCCTGGTCGGACCTCGTGCCCGCCACGCCGGATTGGGTCTCCGGGGAAGACAGCGGCGGCGATGCGGTCCGCCGGCTCAACGACGCCGGAATACCGGCTGCCGCGTGGATCGTGCTCACGCATAATTCGCAGCTGGGCACCGAATTCCCGCAGTACGCGGTGCGCAACTGCTTCGGCGAGTCGTACCCGTGGGCGTTGTGCCCCGCGCAGCCCGCAGTACGCGAGTACGCAGCGACGCTCACCGCGGAATCCGTTGCAGGACTGAAGCTTTCGTCAGTGCTGCTGGAAGCGTGCGGCCCGCTCGGCGGCGTGCACCAGCACCAGCACGAGAAGACCGACGGTGTGTGGGCTCCCGCTGCCGCTCGGCTGTTGTCGATCTGCTGCTGCGACGCCTGTGCGGAAGGCTGGACCGGCCTCGACCCGTCGGAGGTCCGGGAAACCCTGCGCGCCGAGGTGCAGCGGCTGATCGCTACGGCGGATTTGTCGGTGGGCGAGGACAGACTTCCGGGCGAGCTGAAGGAAAAACTGCTGTCTGGTCGGCAGCGGTCGACCGACGCGCTGCGGGCTGCGGTCTTGGCCGTGCTGGAGCCGGGTACGCGGATCGTGCTGCACGGCGCACTCGACCCGTGGGTGACCGGCGCGCTGCCCGGCTTGACCCCGACAGCCGCCGACGACGCCGAGACGGTCGTGCTGCAGAACTGGGCCCCGGGCCAGGCGAGCGTTGACGCCGTCGCGGCCGCACGGCACGCGCTGCCCGACCGGGTCGCGATCGGCAGCTACATCACGGCGGTCGGGGCGAGCGCGGTGCCGGATATCGGGGCTTATGTGGGCGAGCTGGCGAAGGCTGGCGCTACGGAACTGCATCTGTACCACTTGGGCCTTGCCGGGCCTGCGCGTTGGCCGGATCTGCACGCCGCTACCGCTGCTGCGCACTCGGTGTCGTGAGGAGCTGCTTTGAGTCGCGAAGTTTTTGCCGCGGAGCGGGGACGCGTGCTCGCCGGGTGTCGTGAACCTGTGCGGCGAGGAGCTGTGTCGAGTCGCGAGATGTCCGCTCTGGAGCGGGGAAGGGCGCGGGCGGCCGCTGGGCCGTTGGCCGGGGCGGGCCGTCGCCGGGTGCTCGGTGCCGTGAAGTTCGTGCGGCGCGGAGCTGCTCCGAGCCGCGAAACCCCCGCCCCGGAATGGGAAAGCGTGCTGGCAGCCGCCCCGCGGTCGGTCGAAAACATCCCGGCTGACCGAGCCGAGTGCCGCGCCGCCGCGCGCTCGGCGTCCTGAACCTGTTTGACGAGGAGATCCATTGAGCCGCGAAACTTCCGCCCCGGAACTGGAAAGCGTGCTGGCCGCCGCTGCCGCAGCCGCCCGGCCGTTCGCTGAGAGCACCCCGGCCGACCGGGCCCAGTGGCTGGCCGCAGCCGCGGATGCGCTCGACGCCGCCGCTGATGAGCTGATTCCGTTGGCGCACCAGGAAACCCGCCTTCCGGCCGCCCCGCGGTTGAAGGGCGAACTCGCGCGCACCACGTTCCAGCTGCGGCTGTTCGGCGAGGTGCTGCGGGACGGCGAATTCCTGGGCGCGACCGTCGACCACGCCGACCCGGCCTGGCCGATGGGCGCCCGGCCGGACCTGCGCCGGGTGCTCGTGCCGATCGGGCCGGTGCTCGTGTTCGCCGCGAGCAACTTCCCGTTCGCGTTCAGCGTCGCGGGCGGCGACACCGCTTCGGCGCTGGCCGCGGGGTGCCCGGTGGTGCTCAAAGCGCACCCGGGCCACGAAGAGCTCTCGACGCGGACCGGCGAGATCGTCGCGCAGGCATTGACCGCCGCGGGTGCGCCGGAGGGTGCGTTCGCGGTGATCCACGGCGTGGAACAGGGTGTGGCGGCGCTCAAGGACCCGCGGATTTCCGCCGCCGCGTTCACCGGTTCGGTGCCGGGCGGGCGCGCGCTGTTCGACATCGCGGTCTCACGGCCGACACCGATTCCGTTCTACGGCGAACTGGGCAGCGTCAACCCAGTCGTGGTCACGCCGGGCGCGGTGGCCGCGCGCGGCGAAGCGGTGGCGAAGGGCTACGCCGGGTCGTTCAGCCTCGGCGCGGGCCAGTTCTGCACCAAGCCGGGCCTGCTCTTCCTGCCCGAGGGCCACGGGTTGGACGACACCCTGCGCGAGGCCGTCAGCGCGGTGGCTCAGCAGGAAATGCTGAACGACCGCATTGCCGCCGGGTTCGCGCAGAAGCTCGCGGACCTGCGCGCGGTGTCGGGCGTCGAGTCGGTAGTGGAAGGCGCACAGGAGGGCGATGCGTTCACCCCGTCGCTGCTGGCCACCACCGCGAAGGAATTCCTGGCCGGGGGAGAGGCGGTCCGCGAGGAGCACTTCGGACCGGCGTCGCTGATCGTCACCTACTCCGACCAGGCAGAACTGACCGAGGTGCTGGACAGCCTCGAACCCGGCTTGACCGCGACAGTCCAGGGCGAGGACAGCGACGCAGACTTCGTGCGTCCGCTGCTGCCCTCGCTCGCCAGGTTGGCCGGACGGCTGCTGTGGAACGACTGGCCGACCGGCGTCACGGTCAGCTGGGCCCAGCAGCACGGCGGCCCGTACCCGGCGACGACCGCCCCGACCACGACGTCGGTCGGCACAGCCGCGATCGAACGCTTCCTGCGTCCGGTGGCCTGGCAGAGCTTCCCGGACGCGCTGCTGCCGGAAGCCCTTCAGGAAGCGAACCCGTGGCAGTTGCCGCGCCGTGTCGACGGAGCGCGCTGAGCAGAGCCCCTCGTGCGCGGCAATCGCGGTTCTGACCGGGATTGCCACGCACAACCAACCCCACTGGGAGGCACCGTCATGCCCGTGAACCGCAGAACCGCACTGCGTGGCGGTGCCATCGCCGCCGCGTCGGCCGCGCTCGTCGGCACGGCGCGCCCGGCCTTCGCCGCACCTGCTGCTGATCCGCTGAAGAAGATCGTGGCTGGCTACCGCGAGCTGCAGACCGGCATCAACCGCCCGTCGCCGGAACGCACGGCCGCGCTGAAGAACCTCGGCCGGGTCGCGAAGTCCTACTACGACGGCATGTCGGTGTCCGGCAACGGTCCACTGTGGACTGACCTGCCGCTCGGTCCCGGCAGCGACTACACGACGTCGATGTATGCCCGGCTGCGCGCGATCGCCGTCGACTGGGGAACGCCGGGCAGCACGCTTTCCGGCGATCCGAAGGTGCTCGACGGGATCAAGAAGGCGCTGGAGCTGATCTACGCCAGCCAGTACAACCCGCGGGTCGGCGAGATCGGCAACTGGTACACCTACGAGATCGGCGTGCCGTACTACCTGCTGCACACCCTCGTCACGGTCGCCGACCAGCTGACCGCCGACGAACTGGCGCGGTATGTCAGCCCGATCAAGCGGTTCGTCGGCAACCCGAATCTGCGCGCGAACAACCCAAAGGTCGTCGAAACCGGCGCGAACCGGGCGGACAAGGCGCTGATCTCGATCGTTTCCGGCGCACTGACCGGCGACACCGCGTGGATCCGCACCGGCATCGACGCGATCACCGACGTCGCCGGCGGGGGAGCGGCCAGCGTCCTGGCGAAGCTGGACCGCGCCGCGGGCGACGGTTTCCACGCCGACGGCTCGTTCATCCAGCACGACACCATCCCCTACCCCGGCCACTACGGCATCGTCCTGCTGACCGCGCTCGCCGGGACGGTCCACGTCACCGAAGGCACCGAGTACGCGCTGCCGGACGAGCTGACGCAGAAGGTGTACGCGCTGGTAGGCGACACGTTCGCGCCGTTCGTCTACGCGGGTGCGCTGATGGAGCCGGTGCGCGGGCGGATGCTGTCGCGGCAGGGCGAAACCGGGCACGACATCGGGCACCAGCTGACCGTCGCGACTCTGGTTCTCGCTCGATCGGCGACCGGGACCGTGAAGAGCGAGCTGTCCGGGCTCGCGGCCAAATGGATCAAGGAGGGCACGTACGCGCCGTTCCTGGAGATCCCCGATCCCGAACGGTTCGCGCCCGGCCCGGACCTCGTCGCGACGCCAGGCATCGAGTTCGCCCAGGAGATGCTCGCCGGACGCGTGCGGCCCGCGCCGATCGTCGCGACGCACCGGATCTTCGGGCAGCAGGACCGGATGGTGCACGTGACCGAGGGCTGGTCCGCGTCTCTCGGCGTCGGCTCCACGCGGATCTCGCGCTACGAGTCGATCAACGGGATGAACCTGCACGGCTGGCACGTCGGCGACGGCGTGCTGTATTTGTTCCTTCCCAACGCGAAAGGACACTACTCGGACGCCTATTGGCCGACCGTCGATCCGGCGCTCCTGCCGGGCACCACCGCGAAGGCCGGCCCGCCGGGTCCGCTGGCGGCGACGCCGTTGACGACGAAAGCGCACGTCGGCGGCGTGCGCTGGGACGCCCGGCACGGCGCGTACGCGATGGATTTCGTCTCCGAAGACGGTTCGCTGACTGCGAAGAAGTCGTGGTTCTTCACGCCGGCGGGCATCGTCTGCCTCGGCGCGGGGATCACCGACACGTCCGGGCAGGCGGTCCGGACGACGATCGAAAACCGCAACCTCGGCGAAAACGGCCGCGGCACGTTGCTGGCCGACGCGCGCGTGGTCGGCGATTCGAGCACGCTGCACCGGCCGCGCTGGCTGCACCTCGACCACGTCGGCGGGTACGTCCTGCTCGACAACGCCGAGGTCACCGCGTTGCGCGAAGACCGGACCGGCGCGTGGCGCGACGTCGACACCGGTGCCAACACGAAGGGCACCACGACCCCGAACACGCGGCGGTACCAGAAGCTGGTGATCGAGCACGGCGCGAAGCCGGTGGACGCGAAGTACGCGTACGCGGTCCTGCCCGGCGCGTCGGTGGCGGGGACGGTCGCGTCGGTGCTCGCGTGGCGCGTGCGGGCCAATACGCCCGCTGTCCAGGCTTTGCGGCTGTGGGATAACACACTGCTCGCAAACTTCTACAGTGCGGGTACCGTAGACGAAGTATCAGTCTCAGGACCCGCTTCGGTGGCGCTCGGCCGGGACAGTCTCGCTGTTTCCGACCCGACGCAGCTGCAGGACAGCGTCCGCGTGACGGTACGGCGGCGCACGGTGGAAGTTCCGCTTAAGGACACCTTCGGCGCCACCACAGTGGTTTCCCTGCGGTGAACCCGGTTTTCCCCGCCGGGCCGGTGGTTCCCGGCCCGGCCCGGCGGGGCCCCACTTGCTCGCGGCCCGGGCCGTAAGGTGGGCTGGAGTCGCTTCTCTCGGGGAGGAATCGTGGCGCATTTCGACGTCCTGGTCGTCGGAGCCGGGCTGTCCGGCATCGGCGCGGCCTGCCGGCTGCAGCAGCAGTCCCCGGGCCGGACCTACGCCGTCCTGGAAGCGCGCGACACGATCGGCGGAACCTGGGACCTCTTCCGGTACCCGGGCGTGCGCTCCGACTCGGACATGTTCACCCTCGGCTACCCCTTCCGGCCGTGGCGCAAGGAACAGGCGATCGCGTCCGGCGCCGAGATCCTCGAGTACATCCGCGACACCGCCGCCGAACACGAGATCTCCCGGCACATCCGTTTCGGGCATCGGGTTGTCCGCGCGTCCTGGTCGTCCTCCTCGGCTCGCTGGACAGTAGAAGCCTCACACGACGGCGAGGCGGTCACCCACACCTGCTCCTTCCTGTACCTGTGCAGCGGCTACTACAGCTACGAGAACGGCCACGTCGTCGACTTCCCCGGCCGCGCCTCGTTCCGCGGCGAGATCGTGCACCCCCAGTTCTGGCCGGAAGAGTCGGACTTCACGGGCAAACGAGTCGTAGTGATCGGCAGCGGCGCCACCGCGGTGACCTTGGTGCCGGAACTGGCTTCCACGGCGAAGTCGGTGACGATGCTGCAACGCTCGCCGAGCTACGTCCTGGCCCGCCCGTGGACGGACTCGCTCGCCCGCCGCCTCCGCCGATTCCTGCCTTCGCGGCTGGCTTACCACGCAGTACGGGCGAAGAACGTCCTCGTGACGACGTTGCTGTACCAGTTCTCGCGCCGACAACCCCAACGCGCGGCGGCTTTCCTGCGCGAAGCAGCCGCGAAGCAACTGCCTGCCTCGATCCCCGTCGACCCTCATTTCTCTCCCCGGTACCAGCCCTGGGACCAGCGACTCTGCCTGACCCCTGGCGCGGATTTCTTCCGCGCCCTCCGCAGCGGCCGAGCGGACATCGTCACCGACCGGATCGACCGCTTCACGCCCGACGGCATCACGCTGGAATCCGGCGCACAGCTGCCCGCGGACGTGGTCGTCACCGCGACCGGCCTGCGGGTGATCGCGTTCGGCGGAATCGAGCTGAGCGTGGACGGCAAGCCGATCGAACCGGCGGAACAGCTGGTGTACAAGGGAATGATGCTCGGCGGGGTGCCGAACCTCGCGTGGTGCATCGGCTACGTGAACGCCTCCTGGACGCTGCGCTCAGACCTCGTCTCCCGGTACGTGTGCCGGTTGCTGAACCACCTGTCGCGCAACGGTTTCGACATCTGTGTGGCTCGCCCGCCCGCGATCCCGTCCGCCCGGCGGCGGCCGGTCATGGACCTGACGTCGGGCTACCTCACGCGCGCCGCCTCAGTGCTGCCGCGCCAAGGCGACCGGCGACCGTGGCTGATGCGGCAGAACTACCTGCTGGACGCGGCGGATCTGCGCCTGAGCCGCGTGGACGACGGGGTGCTGCGGTTCGAACGGGCGGAGTCGCAGCGCTAGACCTCCTAATCGCGGGTGTGGTGCTCGGGTTCTCGTGATCGCTTGGCGGGGTCGGCTGTGTGCGGTCGGGTCGAGATCGTTCCGGCCCGGCGCGGTGGTTTCCGCTGACCTGGCGGGACCACCGCGGTTCAGCCCAGATCCGTTGCTCCTTGCGAGGTCGGTCTCGTGGTGCCGTCGCAGGAGAGATGCCGCCGTCGGCTCCTGGGGGCTTGGAGGGAAGATGCCGCCGCGGACTCTTGGGGCTATGCCGCGGCTGGCTCCTGGCGGCTCGGCAGGGGAGACGCCGTGCCGACTCCTGGGGACTTCGCGGAGGAGACGCCACCGCTGACGTCCGCGGGCCGTCGTGTCGTCGCGCCACCGCGGCGAGCGGACTGCCGACCCGGGCCGTCGTCGCCTCGAGGAACCTCTCCACGCGGGCTCCATCGGCGTGTTCCTGCCTAGCTCCTTCCATCCCGAGCAGAGCCCGGACGACCGGCAGCGAACCGTCGCCCGGTCCTGCCGACGCTCTTGCGCCCCGGCCGCGGCACTGGTCGGTCAGCAACTCCAGTCTTTGCCCAGATCGAGGTTCTCCCTCCGCTGGGTGAAGGAGAACCAGTTCCCGGAATCGTCGCGGAAGATGGCCTCGGTGCCGTAAGGCCGCTCTTGCGGTTCCTGGACGAACTCCACCCCGCGTGCCTTCAACGTCTGGTAATCGGCGTGAATGTCGTCTGTCCCGAAGACCCCCGCTCCCAGCACTCCCTTGGCGACGAGCTTCTTCAGCGCCTCAGCGGATTCCGGATCGAGCGCGGGCGCGTCCGGGACCATCAGCGTGATCTCGAGATCCGGCTGGTCCTTGGCCCCGACAGTCAGCCAGCGCATCCCGCCGTCGCCCATCGTCATGTCCGTGCGGACTTCCAGGCCCAGCTTTCCGGTGTAGAACTCCTTGGCCCGATCATGGTCGAGGACCCAGACGTTGGCGATGGACAGACCCTTGATCACAGGTGACTCCTTGTATCCGGCGGACGTCGTTCGCCCGCTCTCTGCGATCAACCGTAGCGACCGCCGGGTCCCCGGGGCTTCTCGAAAATTGCGGTCCTCGGCGGCGCGGCCAGGACGGCCGCGGAAGCGGCTTTTCTCCTTGGCCGGCAACGGCTTCGTGAAGGCCGGTCCCGGCACGCCGAGACCGGCCTTCACTCAGGATCCGGCTTGGCCGCGGGCCCCAGCCCCTTGAACCCGCCGTGCCACAGCAGCGCGTAACACCCGGGAACGAGGGCCGAGTTCTGCTTGACGTGGCGCTCCCGGTATTCGCTCGGGGTCAGTCCGGTGTGCTTCTTGAAGCTCGCCGAAAAGGACCCGAGGCTGCTGAACCCGACCAGCGAGCAGATCTCCGTGACCGACAAATCGGCGGTCCGCAGCAGATCCTCGGCCCGCTCGATCCGGTGGCGGCTCAGGTACTGCCCGGGAGTTTGCCCGTACCCGGCCCGGAACAGGCGCACGAAGTGGCAGCGCGAATACCCGGCGTGCGCCGCGACCGCGTCCAGGTCGAGAGGTTCGGCCCAGTCCCGGTCCATGGCGTCCTTGGCCAGGCGCAGCTGCCGCAACTGCGAAGGCTGCGCCTCGGGCGCCGAGCCGGGGGTGGTTCCCATTTCCCGATGGTGACACACCCGCCGTGGAATGGCTTAGGGATGGCGGGGACCCGGGGCCCGCGCTGCCCTCTCGCTTCCTTTAAGGCAGGTGGTGCCCCGGGCTTTCGGAGCGTCGATGCGCTTACGCCGCCGAGTGCGCCACCCAGTGTTCGGCCAGGCCGTGGTCGCCAGTGATAGTGACCCGGTCGGCTGACAGTCGTCGGGTGAGCACCAGAAGGAGGTCTTCGACGGGGCCGGTCAGCGTCACGTCCGCGGTGTCCGTGGCGCGCGTCCATCGCACGCCGCCGGGGGTGCGGGTGATCAGCCAGCCCACCCCGTCGGCAGGGCGAAGCTGGAGCGTCTGGCCGGTGCCGCGCAGTGCCGAGAAGCCCGGTCTCAGCGTCGCCATGACCGGATGGGACAGCATTTCCAGCCACTCGCTGATCGCGTCGGCCGCGAGGTCCGGCGCCACCTCGAACGCGGCCCCGGCGGCCAAGGCCGCGTCCGCGTGGTGCACCGTCGTGTCGTGGGCCATGCGGCGCAGCCAGAACGTCGCCGGTCGCGGGCCGAAGTAGGTCCACACTGGACGGTCGGCGGCGGCGAGCACCGCGGCGGCGAGGTCCGCGGCACCCGCTTGCAGCCAGGCGGACCATTCGTCGGGCGCGCCCGGGTCCGCCTCGAACGGATCGGGGACCGGGGCCGGACCGGAACGGATGAGGTCCGCCGCCCAGCGATGGGCCTGGCCGACGTGCCCGGCCAGCACCCGCAGCGGCCATTCCGGACAGGTGGGCACCGGAGCTTCCGGATCCGCGCCGGCCACCGCCTTCGCGAACCCGGCGGTGTGCTCGTGCAATCCCTGGGCAAATCGTGCGGTATCGAGATCCATGGCCGTACCGTAGGAACTCCACCCGGCTGGAGGTTCCATCGGAAGTGACCGGCGACACACTCGGAATCGGCGACCTGGCGCGGCGCACCGGAGTGCCCGTCCGAACGATCCGCTTCTACTGCGACGAGGGACTGCTGGCGCCAGTGCGCAGCGCCGGCGGACACCGCCGATTCGTCCCGGCGGACGTACCCCGCCTGAACCTGGTGCGGCGATTGCGCGGACTCGGGCTGAGCCTGAAGCCGATCACGGACGTCCTCGCCGGAGAGCGTTCCCTCGCCGACGCCGTGTCCGCCGAACGCGCAACGCTGGACCGCGAGCTGACGACGCTGGCCTGGCGACGCTCGGCCCTCCGCGCCGTCGAGGAGGCGCCGCCCGCCGACCGCGCCGCCCGCCTCGAGCTGCTGTCCGCCGCGGCGGACGGCTTCGCCGCGCATGCGGCACTGGTCCGCTTCTGGCACCCCATGGCCACCGGCACCGTCCGGCCGGACACGGCAGACATGTTCCTCGCCGCAAGCGCGCCGCGGCCGCCGGAACTGCCGACCCCAGCGCAGGTCGTCGCCTATGCCGAGTTAGTACTGCTCGCCGCCGACCGCGAGTTCGCTGCCCGGTTGCGGGCCAGCCCGCTGGTCACGCACCTGGGCGCTCTCCACGAAGGCCTCGCGGAGGCCTGCGAGCTGGCGTCCCCGCAGGTAGCGGCCGGCTCCGAGCCGGAGGCAGGACCCGCACTCGACCGGTTCGCGGCGGTCCACGCCGCCGCGTCCGGCACTGGCGACACCCCGGAATTCCGCTGCACACTGCGACGGCGCACCGCTGGCGACCGGCATCCGCAGGTGCGCCGCTATTGGCGTCTCGCGGGCGAGATCACCGGAGAAGCCGCGCCGATGGGCGTCGCGCACAGCTGGCTGCTGGACGCACTGGACCGCTCGGCTGGCTGAGATTTCTCGAACGGCGGACGCGTCGGCTCACCCGACACGCTTTGCTGGGCTGGACGGAGCGGCGAGCGGGGTCCGCTCCTTCGCGCGCGCCGAACACTCCCGGCGGACTCGGCGTTCCCGGTCATTGCGCTGTCGCCGCGGCGGCCCAGCGGGTCAAGTCCTCCCTTCGGAGTGCGGCAGCCATCAGATCCGGGAACAGGTCGGGCGTGCAGGCGAAAGCGGGCACCCCCAGTTCGCTGAGCGCGGCCGCGTTTTCGCGGTCGTAAAACGGCGCTCCGGAGTCCGACAGGGCCAGCAGCGTGACCACCTGCACGCCGGATCCCACCAGGTCCGCGACCCGGCGCAGCAGATCGTCCCGGACTCCGCCTTCGTACAGGTCGCTGATCAGCACCAGGAGGGTTTGTTCGGGGCGTTCCACGAGCCCTTGGCAGTACGCCAATGCGCGGTTGATGTCGGTGCCGCCGCCCAGCTGGGTGCCGAAAAGGACGTCTACCGGGTCGTCCAGGTGGTCGGACAAGTCGGCGACCGCGGTGTCGAATGCGACGAATTTCGTGCTCAGTGCCCGCATCGAGGCGAGTGCGGCGCCGAAAACGCCTGAGTAGACTACGGATTCTGCCATTGAGCCGGATTGGTCGACGGCCAGGATCACGTCGCGCCGGACGCTTTGTTCCCGGCGGCCGAAACCGAAAAGCTGTTCGGGCACGATGGTTTTCAGTTCGGGGGAGTAGTGCTTCAGGTTTCGGCGGACTGTGCGGTCCCAGTCGATGTCCGCGCCTCGGGGGCGTTGGGTGCGGGCGGCCCGGTCCAGTGCGCCGCGCACTGCCGCGCGGGTCCGTTCGGCCAGGCGTTCCTCTAGTTCGGTGACGACTTTGCGTACGACGGTGCGGGCGGTTTCCTTCGTTTCGTCGGGCAGGACGTTGTTGAGGGACAACAGGGTTCCGACCAGGTGGACGTCCGGTTCCACGGCGCTGAGCAGTTCCGGTTCCAGCAGCATCCGGGTAATGCCCAGGCGGTCTACGGCGTCGCGTTGCATGACTTGGACGACGGAACCGGGGAAGTACTCGCGGATGTCGCCGAGCCAGCGCGCGACTCGTGGTGCGGAGGCTTGCAGGCCGCCGCTGCGGTCGCCGCTGCCGCGGGAGTTCTTGGGGCGCTCGTCGTAGAGGGCGGCCAGCACGTTGTCGACGCCGGTGTCCCTTTCGGACAGTGCGTGGCCGGTGCCGTCGGAATCTCCGCCCAGTACCAGGCGCCAGCGGCGGAGGCGTTCGGGATCGGTGCTCACGAGGCGGCTCCCAGGAGGGTGGCGAAGACCGGCAGGGCGGCTGCGGCGCGGATCTCGTCCAGGTCTTCTGCTCGCGCCGGCTCGGCCCGGCGAGTGCCGGACAGGGTGGCGGCGCGTTCGCCGATGGCGCGTTTTTCCGGACCGGCGAAGGCGCCGAAAGTGCGGCGCAGCAAGGGAAGCACCTCGGTGAAGACCTCAGGCGGGATCGAGGCCAGCCAGGTGTCGACGACCCGCAGCATGCGTTCGTCGTGGACCAGCAGGAGGGCGCCGCCGGAGAAGAAGCCTTCCACGTAGGCCGCGCCGTCGGTCGGGGCGATGCCGGGGGTGAGCATGCGGCCCAGCCGGAGTTCGACTTCCGCGCCGTCCAGCAGGTCGGCGTCGTGCAGGAGGCGCACGATGCGGCCTGCCAAGAGCGGCGGCAGGGCATCGCGGGCGGACAGGCGGGCCAGCGCGGCGAACCAGCGGTCGCGGGCGGCGTCGCCGAGGAGGTCGGTGGCTTCGTGGACGTCGTCGACCAGTTCGCAGAACTGTGCGGCGGCCTCCTCGTCGATGCCGTGGACGGCGGGCGGAAGGCCCGCGCAGACCCGGGCGAGGATCCGGTCGGCGACTTCTTGCAGCTGTGCGGTGTCGGTGCCGCGGACGTCGCCGTAGCGGGTCGCTCGTGCCAGCGGAGGCAGAGCCGTCATGAGGTGCGCGACGTCCGCGTCGGCGGCTGCGCGGGTGTCCAGGGCGGCGAGGGTTTCCGGCAGGGCGTCGCCCAAGCCGGCCAGGAGGCAGCGTTCTACCGCGGCGGTGATGTCGGCGAGCGAGGGCGATTCGGCGACGGTTTCGCGCACGACTGCGGTGGCGGCGGCGGGCACGGTGGTCCCGTGTACCGCTGCGGCGACCAGGTCGACCTCGAAACCGGGTTCCCAGCACAAGGTCCAGGTCTCGCGGAAGGTGCCTTTGTTCCGCACCGAGGACAGTTCCGGTTCGCCCCAGGGGATGCCGAGGATGTGGAGGCGGTGCAGCAGGCGCGAGCGGTCGAGGCCGCCGGGGGTGCGCAGGTCCAGATCCAGCTCCCGCGCTTGAGGTTCGCGTTTGAGCCGGAGCCGCCGGGCGGTGGCGATCAGGTCGGCGGCCAGCGGTGCTTGGGGTACGTGGTCGGGGACCTCGCCGAGCAGTTCGCCGACCACGAGCCGTCGGGTGACCAGGTCGGCTTGGACGTCGTCGCCTCCGCACAGGACCGCGCGGGCGGCGGCGTCGACCTCGGCCAGTCCGGCGGACGACCGGCCGCGCAGCGCGGCCAGCGTCTCGGCCAGCCGCACTGCTTCGATCACGTGCGCGGTGGAGACGGGCAGGTCTTCCTCGCGCAGCACTCCGGCGACGGCGGTGAGCCATCGGGTGGTGACGTCGCCGGAGGTGCTGAACAGGTGGTGGTACCAGCCGGGGGAGCGGACGCCCGCGCCGTATCCGGTGACCGACGCGAGCCTGCCGTGCGTCCACGGCACCCACGTGCACACGACCTTCCGCTTCGGGAGTCCTTTGAGGACAGCCTGGTCCTTGGACGCGGGCGGCAGCGGATCGGCCAGCGCGGGCACGTGCCAGGCCCCGCACACCACGGCGATCCGTTCGTGGCCTTCCTTCCGCGTCTTGCGCAGCACGGTCCGCATGTACGCCTCGCGCCGCTGCTCGTGCGGGTCGTCCGGCCGGTCGCCTTCGCGCAGCGCGGTCATCGCGTCGGCGATCACCTCGAACGGCGATTCCCCGCCCCGGCGGGACTCGACGAAGTCGTCCCACCAGCGTTCCGGATCGTCGTATCCGCCCGCCGCGGCGAGTTCCGCGAGCGGATCGGTGCGCGGTGCGGTCCGTTCCTCGCCGAGCGCGAACTGGTGCGCCGCGGGGAGATCGCAGAACTTCACCGGCACACCGGCCGCGGCGGCGTACCGCAGGGCCTGCCATTCCGGGCTGAACACCGCGAACGGCCAGAACGCCGCGCGCGACACGTCGTCGGACGCGTACGCCAGCAGCGCCACCGGCGGCCGCATGTCGTCGTCCGCGGCGAGATCGACGAGCTGGTCCGCTTCCGGCGGTCCCTCGATCAGCACCACGTCCGGTTCCAGCTCGGCGAGCCGGGCGGCGACCGCCCGAGCCGAACCGGGACCGTGGTGCCGGATCCCGAGGAGATGGGTGGTCATCCGGCGATCTCCTGGCCTGCCCGGTAGAAGTCGGCCCAGCCTTCCCGCTCGCGCACCACGGTCTCCAGGTACTCGCTCCAGATCGCGCTGTCGGCGACCGGATCCTTGACTACCGCACCGTGAATCCCGGCCGCGACGTCCTGTGCGCGCAGCACGCCGTCTCCGAAGTGAGCGGCCAGCGCGAGACCGCCGGTGAGGACGCTGATCGCCTCGGCCGTCGAGAGCGTGCCCGACGGGGTCTTCACCGCGGTGCGGCCGTCCTCGGTGCGCCCGGCCCGCAGCTCGCGGAAAACCGTGACCACACGGCGGATTTCGGCGAGATCGGCGGCTTCGGCGGGCAGCGACAGCGCGGCGCCGAGCTGACCGACCCGCCGCCGGACGATGTCCACCTCGGCTTCGGCGGTGTCCGGCAGCGGGAGCACGACAGTGTTGAACCGCCGCCGCAGGGCGCTCGACAGTTCGTTGACGCCCTTGTCCCGGTTGTTCGCCGTGGCCACGAGCGTGAACCCGGGCCGGGCCTGCACTTCGGAGCCCAGTTCGGGGATCGGCAGCGTTTTCTCGGACAGGATCGTGATCAGCGAGTCCTGCACGTCCGCCGGGATCCGGGTGAGTTCCTCGAGCCGGGCGACCTTGCCGTCGCGCATCGCGCGCAGGATCGGGCTTTCCACCAGTGCCTGGTCGCTCGGCCCTTCGGCGATGAGCCGCGCGTAGTTCCAGCCGTAGCGGATCTGCTCCTCGGCGGTGCCCGCGGTGCCTTGGACGAGCAGTGCGGAGTCCCCGCTGATCGCCGCCGCGAGGTGTTCGGACACCCAGGTTTTCGCCGTGCCCGGCACGCCGAGCAGCAGCAGCGCGCGGTCGGTGGCGAGGGTGGCGACCGCGACCTCGATCAGCCGCCGCGGGCCCACGTACTTCGGGCTGATCTCGGTGCCGTCGTCGAGTTTCCCGCCGAGCAGGTAAGTGACCACCGCCCACGGGGAAAGCCGCCACGACGGCGGTTTCGCCCGGTCGTCGGCCGCGGCGAGGGCGGCCAGTTCGCCGGCGTATTCCTGTTCGGCGTGCGGCCGGAGGACGGGGGACGTCATGCGAGCTCCTTGTGCATTTCACGGCGGAAGGACAGGGTTTCGGCGACTGCGCGCCGCCACGGGGCGGCTTCGCCGGGAAGCGGGATCTCGGCCAGCGGATGGCCGAGGCAGGCGACGGGCACGGCTTTCGCGATCAGCGCTGCCGCGTGCGCGACCAGCCGGTGGTCCCGCTGCCCGGCGACCCAGTCGAGCAGCACCGTGCCGAGCGCGGCGGGCCACGGCTGCGGCAGGTCGAGGATGAGCCGGGTCAAGGCTTCGACCGGCAGTCCGCGCGTCAGCTTCGCGACTGTGGCGGCCTGGTGTCCGGGCGACAGCACGCCGATGAGCGCGGCGGTGCTGCGCCCGCCCGGTTCGGCCTCCACGAGGGCTTGCGCCCATTGCTCGTCTCGCTGCCGAAGCGCGGCGGTGGCCCAGCTTTCGCGCACCACGTTCAGCGGCGGGCCTTCGACGAGCATCCCGGCCAGTTCGCCCGGAGTGCCGTACTCGGCCCAGAACCGCAGGGGAGTGGCGGCGATGATCGCGCGCAGCCGGGCGGTGCCCTGCCCGGGCCCCGCCGGGACGCGGATGCCGTCGCGGATCAAGCTGTCGTCCGGTTCGGGCGGGGCGAACTCGAGGACATCGGCCCGCAGCGCGCGGCTGCGCACGGTGACGCAGGCCCGCAGCCGTTCGATCATCCGCTCGCCGGAGGCTGAACCGGGGTACCGGCCGATCAGCCGCAGCGCGATCTCGCGCACCCCGGCCGCCCGGTCGCCGAGCGCGGCTTCGACGAACGGCTCGTCCTCGTCGGCGAGATGCTCGCCGAGGAGAGCCAGGAACGTCGCCCGGAGGTCAGCCGGTTCGTTGCCCCACGCAGCGGCGAGTGCCTCGCGCGCGCGGGCGGGATCGGCGGCGAGCACGCGCTCCAGCCAGGCCTGCCGACGCGCGGCGGCGCCGAACTGCCAGGCGTCGTCGCTGGTGTCGTCCGCTGCGGCGACCAGGAACGCCCAATCCGGATTCCGCTCGCCGAGCCACGCGCCGACCGGCCCGGCGACCGCGGCGAGCGGCGCCCGCAGCGACACCCGGGTCCGTGCCGCGTCGGCGAGGACGGGCAGCCGCTCGGCCGGGACGCGGAATCCCTTGTCCGCCACCGTGGCGAGCCATTCCTCGACCAGTTCCGGCCGGTTCGCGGAGAGCAGGTGCCCGAGCCGCGCCCGCGCCGCATTCGGGATGAACGGCCGGGTGTCCTCCACTGCGGCGGGTTCGGGTTCGATGCCGGCAAGCGGTTGCTGCCCGGCCCGCCGATAGCCGGTGTATGCGGCCGCGGCGGCGAGCGCTTGGTCGGCGGGGTCGGCGCGCTGTTCGGCGATTTCCCTTACCCCGGAAGGCAATTCGGCGGGGTCGAGGGTCCGGCGGCGGGTGCCGAGCAGGACAGTGCTGACGAGGTCGTTCCAAGCAGTCACAGTCGCACCATCCCGTCGCGATGCCAGCAGCTCAACGGCCGCAGCCCCGCCGTCGTCCACTCCGCAGCCACCGTGACCGGCCGTTCGGCGGCGAGCGCCAGCAGCGGCCACGGATCCACAGAAGGAGCCAAAGGCAGCGCGGCACCGTCCACATCGGACAGCGCCCATCCGCCCCCGTGCCGAGCCGGACGGAGCTCGCTCACCAGCACCGGCCACCGGTCCAGCCACGGATCAGCCGCGAGCGCGGCAGCGTGCTCGGCAAGGGCCGAACCGAAAGTCCCGCCAACCGGTTCGTTTTCCGGGGCGACGGGTTCCTCCCGATGGTCGAACACTGCCCGCAACGGCACGGCTCCCGGGTGGAACACCAGCTCTCCCGCGACGACATACCCCGGCGGCAGCGAGCTGTCCAGCGGACGCCCGGGCGGAGCGAACGACAGCACCAGCGCGTCCCGGCCGCTGCGTTTGCCCCGCAGCCAGGTGCGCCTGCTGCGCAGCGAGTCCTGCTCCTCGTCGACCGCGCCGGTGACCAGCCATTGGTCCGGCACCCGTTCGCCGGACTCCAGCACCTGCGCGTTGCTCACCGAGAACCCGAGCCGGGTGCGGACGGTGCCGGCGAGCGCGGCGGGCAGCGACTCCAGCCTGCTCGCCGCGTCCGCGAGCACGTACACCAGCGACAACTCGGCCAGCAGCCGATCCGGCCAGTCCCGCCCGCGCCCGACCAGCGCCGCCGCCCGGCGCAGGCCGTTCGCCAGACCGGGAGCCTGCGCGTCGACCATCCGCGAGGCGACCGTGTACAGCTCCTCAGTGCCGCCGCGTTCGAACGTCGCGAACCCGGCCGACACTCGGTCGGCAAGCCATCCGCGCAGCTCAGCGGCCCCGGCGGTGACCCGCGCGAGCCGGTCCTGCGCCCGCTTGGCCGCCGCTTCGAGATCCTTCGGAGCGTCCGTCTTCTTCTCGGCGCGCTCCGCCCTCGCAGCCCGTTCGTCCAGCCACGTGTGCACCCATCCGGGCTCCTCCGCGCGGGGGATCTGCCCGTCCGCCCAGAGCAGCAGCAACCCCAGCGCGTGCTTGCACGGGAACTTCCGGCTCGGACAGCTGCACCGGAACGCGGGCCCGGCCGTCTCCACCGTCGTCTGGTACGGCCGCTTCCCGCTGCCTTGGCACGCGCCCCAGACAGCACGGCCCGACGCGCCCGCGTCCGACCACTTCGCCGGCGCCGCCTGCCCGCGCCCGGCTTTCGCCGACGCGGCGTCCGGCGCGAGTTCGAGCACCCTCTCGGAGCTCCACCGCGCCGCTGCTTCGTCCCCCACGTTTCCCTTGCCGCTCTTCCGGTCCCGTCCCCCTCGGGGGCTGACTCGAAGAGCATCCCACCCGCCACCGACAATTTTCGCGGGCGGCGGGGGCGAGCAGCGGAAATCAGGAAGCTTCGACCGCCCCGCGCCAGCGCACCGTCGGCCGCAGCCGGTCGTCGTTCACCCGGTGCTTGTTCGCGCCGACGATGTCGAACATCGACTCGATCAGCGTGTCCGACAGCAGATGCGGCTCCAGCCCCAGCCCGATCAGCCCGGTGTGCTTGACGTTGTAGTAGTGCTCGGGCTGCTCCACCCGCGGGTTGTCCAGGTTCTCGATCTGCACCGGTCCGGGGAAGCGGTCGGCCACGACCTCCGCGATCCGGCGCACCGACATGCTCTCGGTCATCTGGTTGAACACCCGGAACTCGCCCCGCTCGGCCGGATTCTCCACAGCCAGCCGGATGCACTCGACGGTGTCGCGGATGTCGATGAGGCCGCGCGTCTGCCCGCCCTTGCCGTACACCGTGAGCGGCTGCCCCAGCACGGCCTGGATGACGAACCGGTTCAGCACCGTGCCGAACACCGCGTCGTAGTCGAATCGCGTGGCCAGGCGCGGGTCGAGCGCGGTCTGCGGCGTCTGCTGGCCGTACACGACGCCCTGGTTGAGGTCGGTCGCGCGCAGTTCCCAGATCCGGCAGGCGAACTCGATGTTGTGCGAGTCGTGCACCTTCGACAGGTGGTAGAACGAGCCCGGTTTCTTCGGGTACAGCATCCGGTCGCGGCGGCCGTTGTGCTCGACCTCGAGCCAGCCTTCCTCGATGTCGATGTTCGGGGTCCCGTACTCGCCCATCGTGCCCAGTTTGACCAGGTGGATGTCCGGGTCGATCTCGGCGATCGCGTACAGCAGGTTGAGGTTGCCGACCACGTTGTTGTGCTGCGTGTAGACGGCGTGCTCGCGGTCGATCATCGAATACGGCGCGGACCGCTGCTCGGCGAAATGCACGATCGCCGACGGGCGGAACTCGCGCACCGCGCCGAACAGGAATTCCGCGTCGAGCAGGTCGCCTTCGTAGCGTTCGATGCGCTTCCCGGACACCGCGTGCCACGCGTCGGTGCGGGTGCTCAGGTCTTCGATGGGGACAAGGCTCTCGGCGCCGAGTTCGACGTCGTACTGCCGCCGCGCGAAGTTGTCCAGAACAGCCACTTCGTGGCCTTTGTCCGACAAGTGGAGCGCAGTGGGCCAGCCTAGGTAACCGTCACCGCCGAGAACCAGCACTCGCATCCAGAGCACCCTTTCCTTTCGTTTTCGCGACAGGCACGGCCTTTCGTTCTGCACGACGCCCGGTGTCGCGGTGGCAGATCCGAACCTAATCGCCCGCCGCTGATGTTCGGCTGGCAGTCAGCTGTGAATCCGCTGTGGGCCGGGGGGTCGCGCGGCGGAGCCGGCGGCCCGAGGGGAGACTGGGACTATGACGACGGTAACCAACCCGGCGAACCCCCGCACGACGGAAGAATCGCCCAAGCCGCGCCGCCGCGGCCTGGCCAGGTTCGTCCGCGCGGCCGCCAGTTCGGTCGCCGCGACCCTGCTCAGCCAGGCCGCGCTGATCGCGGTGCTCGCCGCGGGCGGGGCTCCGTGGCTGGCCAGCGCGTGTGCGTTCGCGGCCGGGGCGGTGCTGAACTTCTTCCTCACCCGGCGCTGGGTGTGGGGCCGCCGCGGCCGTCCCGAACCGGTCCGCGAGCTGCTGCCCTACGTCCTCGTCATCTCGCTCGGCGGCCTCGCCTCGGTCGGCCTGACCACGCTCGCCGGGCACCTGCTCGCGCCGCTGCAGCTGCCGCATTTCTGGTGGGTCGTGCTGCTCGACGCGGCGTACGTGCTCAGCTACGCACTGGTGTTCGTCGCGAAGTTCACGATGCTCGACCGGTTCGTTTTCGACCGCGGCGCAGCACGTACCCGCGCCACCACGTCCCTGTCATGACCCGCGCGTAGTTCGCGCCGTACACGACGCTGCCGCCCTTCTTGCTTTTGCCCGCCTTGCGCAGCCGCATGCTCATCGGCCGTTCGAGCACGCGCGCGCCCTGCGCGGTCGCGCCCAGCAGCAGTTCCGACGACTGGTACTGCGGTTCGTTCAGCGGGATCGCGCACGCGAGTTCCGCGCGCAGCGAACGGAATCCGAACGACGTGTCGGTGATCCGCCGCCAGGTGAGCGCCGACGCGAGCCACGCGAACACGCGCACGCCGATCCAGCGCATCCGGCTGTCGGCCTCTTCGTGGCCCAAACGCCGGGAGCCCGTCACGAAATCTGCCGTGCCGTCCAGCAACGGCGCGAGGAGCTCGGCCATTTCGCTGTTGTCGTACTGACCGTCGCCGTCGGTGGTGACGATGTACTTCGCGCCGTTCTCGGCGGCGAGGTGATATCCGAGGCGCAGCGCGGCTCCCTGGCCGCGGTTGGTCGGCGCGACGCACACGTACGCGCCATGGTCTTCCGCGATGGCCGCAGTGTTGTCCGTACCGCCGTCTACGACCACCAGGACGTCCACCGGCAGCCCGAGACATTCGTCGGGCATCTTCTCCAGCACCTGGCCGATGCCGCCGGCTTCGTTGTACGCGGCGATCACCACGGTCAGCTCGGACAGCTTCGCGCCGGGATGCCGGTCGTGGAAGTCCTTGATCGCGCCTTCGTCGACAGTGTCCGGATAACTGGCGAGGCGACGTCGGCTGGCTACGGTGAGGGTGGTGAACCCGAGAGCACCGGCGACGGGCAGCAGCACGAGCGCGGGAAGCTGGTAGCGCCAGGAAAACTCGAACACCGCGGACCCGAACAGCAGGAACAATCCAGTGCCGGCGGCGAACAACGCGCCGCTGCGCGCCGGGTGACGGGGTTTCTTGCGCCGCAGCACGGTCAGCAGGCCGAGCAGCGCGAAGAACCCGAGCATCGCACCGGGCACGAACCCGCCGTTGATCTGGTAATCCCGCAGGAACGCCGCGATCGGCTCGTTGACCTTGGGATCTGTGCCGTCGTACTGCTGCGTGACCGCCTTGACCGCGGCGGGATCGGCGAACTCCGGGTAGCTCAGCTGGAACTGCCACCGGTCGATCGGCACGTCGGTGGGCGAGGTGTAGCGGGTGAACTGGAAGCTCTTCCCGAAGTCGCCGAGGATCGACGTCGCGACGTCCCGCCACTGCGCTTTCAGCGCGGTCATCGCGAATTCGTGCGCCAGTTCGCCCTTGTCCGCACCGGGCGGAAGCGGGCCGGGCCACGCTGGGTCGAGGTCGGCGTGCGTGTAGTTGTCGACCAGCCGGTTCTCGACCGGTTCAGTGGGGCAGAACTGCCGCACGACCGGGTCGAGCTGGAGTTTCGCGCAGTCCGCGACCGCGGCGGTGCGGCCGTAGAGCATGCTGCCGGACGGCCCGCTCAGGCCCCATTTTCCGGTCTCTGCCTTGACTTTCGCCGCGTATGGGACCACCACGACGAGGATCGCGAGCAGCCCGGCCCCGGCGTCGCGCCAGCCGCGCCACGAACGCCACGCGCTGCCCGCGGCGAGCACGTACAGCAGGAACGGAGCGGCGATCGTGACGCCGATCAGCCTTACCAGCACGCCGAACCCGACGACCAGCCCGGCCAGCGCGATCCGCCGCCAGTTCGGTTTCCCCTTGGCCAGCACCAGCCACAGCAGCCCGAACAGCAGCGCCTCGAACAGCACCTCGGCCATGATGTTCTGCTCGATCTGCACCTGGTAGGCGTCGAGCAGCAGCGGCGCGGCGGCCAGCGCGCTCACCCAGTTGCGCGCGCCGAGCCGCCGGGCCAGCGCGTAGATCCCGACCGCGATCGCCAGCCCGGCCAGGTGCTGAACGGCGGCGACGAACGACAGCCCGCCTGCCGCGAGCAGCGGCTTCAGCAGCAGGTCGTAGCCGACCGGGTTGATCCCGTCGGCGCGCAGGCCGTGCAGATTGTCCAGGTAGCGGAAGGAATCGATGTACAGCAGCGCGGGCCGGTAGGCGATCCAGGCCAGCACCCGCAGCGTGGTTCCCGCGGCGAGGAGCACCAGCAGGAACGCGTGGCGGCGGAGGAATCCGGTCACGGCGCCTCGGCCCGGTCCAGTCCGGAGAAGTACTTCCAGGCCGTGGCGAGGCCGTCGGCGAGAGTGATTTCCGGGCGGTAGCCGATGGTTTCCGCGCTCGCCGAGACGTCGACGACCACCGCGGGCATCTCCCCGGCGGGCGCGGGCACGTGCTCGATCGGCAACTCGGCCCCGGTCACCGAGCGCACGGTCTCGACCATTTCCAGCACTGACACCGAACGTCCGGCACCGACGATCGCACGCCCTGTGTAGCCGCTCTCGTACGCGAGCGCGATCGCGCGCACAACGTCGTCTACGTGGACGAGGTCGCGACGCTGCTCGCCGGTGCCGTACACCCGCACGCCTTCATTATTCAACGCCGCGCGCATCATGCGCGGCACGAAGCTGTCTTTGTGCGACATCCCCGGCCCGTACACGTTGGTGAAGCGCAACGCGCACGTCGTCATCCCGTACGCGCCGGCGTAGCCGGACAGCAGCATCTCGCAGGCCGCTTTCGTGGCACCGTATGGCGTAAGCGGCTTCGTGGGCAGGTCGACCGTGATGGTGTTAGTGCCGACGTCGCCGATCACTGCGTTCGTGGACGCGAGAATGAAGCGCGGCACCTCGCGTACGCGACACAGTTCGAGAAGTTCTTGTGTCACCGCAACGTTCTCCGCGTACGTGTCGCGCGGCAGCTCTACGGACTTCAGCACAGACGTCAGTGCGGCGAGGTGCACGATCCCGCCGACGCCTGCTTCGACAGCTGCTTCGCGGGTTTCGGCGGCACGCAGATCTCCGACGACGACGCGCACTCCCTCGTCCGTCGTCTCGTAGCGCACGCGGTCCACAACAGTGACCGGATAGCCGCGTTCACGGAACTCGCGGACGACAGCGCGGCCGATGAAACCGCTGCCGCCGGTGACGACGACGGGTGTCCTTTCCGGACTGTGGGGGAGTGTCATGGCGCACAACCTACCTCCGCAGTCTGTGCGCCACTTGTGCGTCCCTCGCCGGGACCGGCACGGACGGGCGCAGGCAGGCGCGGGACCGCGTGCGGGCACCCCCAGCGACCGCACGCGGATCCCGGTGTTTAGTTTTCTAAACGATGCGCGGGGCGAGTGTAGCCGGAACGGGACGGCTGGTGTCAAGTTTTCGGGACGGTTATGCTGGTCGCTGTTACGGAGACGGAACGGTGGTGGGGGCGGCATGGCCGAACAGGCGGAGGAGCGCAGCTTCGCGGAACGGCTGGCGCACCTGATCGCGACCGTGCATCCGCCGGACCGCAAGCCCTACTCGTACCGCGAAATCGCCCAGGGCGTCGCCGACGTGACCGGCGTCAGCATGTCGGCCACGCACGTGCAGCAGCTGGCGGTCGGGGCCCGGCGCGACCCGAAACGGTCGCACATCCAGGCGCTCGCGCGGTTCTTCGGCGTGCCGGTCACCTACTTCTTCGACGACGAGGTCGCCGGCCGGGTCGACGAGCAGGTCGCCGACGTCCTCGCCTGGCGCGACACCCAGGCCCGCGACCTGGCACAGCGCGCGATGCAGCTGTCCGAGCGCGACCGGCAGACCGTTTCCGCCCTGATGGACCAGCTCGGCAGCTACGCCGAGGGACGCGAGCGCACCCGGCGCGGACGCAAGCCCGAGTGATCCGGGCGGCTATGCTGGCGACGGCCGGAGCGCCGGGGTCTCCCCGGTGCACCAGGCTGGTCCAGCCGCCGATCGCCTCGGGAGGGGACATCGACCCGACCGTGCGAGCGCGCGCCCGCGACCGGGTGCGCGACCTGCTGCGGCACGTGCCCGCCCCGCGGCCGTGGTCGATGAACGCGTGGATCGACCGGCTGGAACGGCACCGCGGCCGCGACATCGACCTGGTCGCGGTCGACTACGCGCCCGGCCAGCCCTCCGGCGCGTGGCAGCGGCACGACGACTTCGACCTCGTCGCGTACGCGGCGGGCACGTCGTCGCTGCACCAGGACCACATCATCGCCCACGAAATCGCCCACCTGCTGTGCGACCACCGCGGCGAATGCGTGCTCACCGACGCCGAAGCGGCGAGGCTCGCGCCGGATCTCAGCGCGCACCTGCTGTCGCATCTGCTCACCCGCGTCACCACGAATTCCGACGAGTACGAAGCGGAGCTCATTGCCGTGTTCCTGATGAGCGCCGCCACTGAGGACGGGGCCCGGTTGCGGCCAGGCGCTTCCGGGCCGGCCGCGGATCGTGCGCGGCGCTTCGCGTCGCTGCTCGGGTAGCGCGCGGATGATCGACGTTCTGTTCTTCGGGGTCGGCCTGCTCGCTCTCGCGGTCGGCATCTGGCGCGCGGTGCGGGCGCGGCGGACCGGTGCGGGCGCGGGGCTCGCGACCAGCCTGATCGCCCTCGGCGTCGCGTTGTGCTTGCTCGCCGACAGTGCCCAGGCGATCGAGAGCCAGCTGTACCCGAGCCTTGGGCGGCTGTTGTCGAACCTCGCGACGATGGTGGCCGCGTACGGCATCGAAGTGACTGTCGCGGAGATCGGTGGCGTGGCAGAGCGTCGACGGCGCGCGCGGCGCGGGGCGTTGATTATCGCGCTTGTCGTGCTCACCGCGTCGTTCTTCGCGACACGCGGGCTGCCGACGGGCGTCGGGCTCTTCGACGAGCTTTACCGTTCGAATCCGACGCTGGTCGTGTACATCGCCGTCTACACGCTGTACCTGGGTTTGGCGGTCGCGGACATCGCCGTGGTGTCGGCCGGGGCGGTGCGCGCGGGCACCGGTGCGCTGCGGGCTGGGCTGGGCATCATGCTGCTGGCCTGTGTGTTCGCTTTCGCTTACCTGGTCGGCAAGATCGTCGACCTGATCGGCGATCTGACCGCGGAGCATCCGGTCACGAAGCTGTGCCGCGGCGCGTTCTCGACGGTTGGATGCACGCTCGCGGTCGGCTTTCCGGCGGTTTCGGTGCTCCTCATCGTGGTGGGGCTGACGGTGCCTGCGTTGCCCGCGCTGGGGCGGGCGGTGCGCGACGCGCGGACGCGGACGGTGCTTCGGCCGCTGCGGGAGCACCTGGCTTCTCGGTACCCGGACGTCGTCCGGCTTGACGACGCGTCGGGGACCGGCCGGGAGCGGTTGTTGACGATGATGAGCGAGATCAACGACGGGTTGCTGCTGTCCGGGGTCGGGCCTGAGTTGTCGCCGAGCGCGGCTGTGCAGGTGTTGCGCAGTTCGGAGCCGGTGCTGGACGAGCCCGCGGAACCGCCGGTGCTGTCCCAGGAGACGGCTTTCGCGGCGGATGTGGCTCGGTTGCGGGCTATCGCGCAGGAGTTCCGAGCGGAGCCGACAGCCGGAGCTGCCAACCCTGCTCCGTGAGCACGACGAGGTGCAGCGTGTCCGCCTGGGCAGTGATCGGCAGGGCTGCTCGCGCGCGTTCGGCGACCTCGGCGCGCTGATCGTCGGTGCCGCCGAGGGCGATCGTCAGGTGTGCTGGCGGGTGCGCCCCGAAGCGTCCGCCGTACGGGGGCACGTCGGGCCAGTGATCGCATACGGCGTCGGCGAGGGGCTGCAGCGCCGGGGCGGCCGCCGCGACGAACCCGGGTGCGGTGACCAGGTCGGCGAGCTGCACTTCCGGCGCGGGGACGCTGGCGGCGAGCCGGCTGATATCGGCTTCGGTTTGCTCGGTGAGCCGGTCGGCGGGCAGGAACGGGTACAGCGCCGTGACGTGCGGCGGAAGGCCGGGACGGACGAGTCCGGGGTCGACGGCCGCGGCGGTTTCGAGCAGGACGGCGGCGGAGGGGAGCGTGACGACGAGCGCGCTGGTTCCGGGCGTGGGCACGCTCCCGATCCTGCCGGACCGCCCGCGGCGGCGCACCGCAAGGGCCCGCTCTCTCCGGAAAGGAAAGGCAACCCTTTCTTTTCTGCTTCTTCCGGGGAATTCCGCTTGACCGAACCCTAAGTCTTCCCCAAGTCCGCCGACGGCGATTCCCGGCGGTCCTACACTCGGTGGATGAAGATCGTCCTATGGACCGCATTGTGCGGATTGTGCGCCGTCACCGGCCACGTGCTCCTGGGCGTCGTGGCAGGTTTCCTTCTGCTGGCTTGTATTCCGCGCCGTCCCGCTCCGGGGCGGCCGGCACCCGAAAGAGAATTGATCAGCTCCCGCGGCTGACTTTCCGGGGAATTCTCCCGGAATTGCCGCCCGGCGGCCGGCGCTGCCTCCTCCCGGCCGCCGGACTCCCGGAAATTGTCGGTGCCCCGCGGTACAACGGTGGCCGGCGAACAGGGAGGAAACGATGCATTACGTCGAACACGGTTCCGGCACGCCGGTGCTGGCCGTGCACGGCTGGATGCCGGACCACCGCCTGATGACCGGCTGTCTCGAGCCGGTCTTCGCGCGGCGGCCCGGATTCCGGCGGATTTACCCGGACCTGCCCGGGATGGGCGAGTCGCCCGCCGGATCCGCGCGCGGGTCGGACGACCTGGTCGCGGGGCTGGAAGACCTGGTGGACGACCTGATCGGGGACGAGCCGTTCCTGCTGGTCGGCGAGTCGTACGGCGGTTATCTGGCGCGCGGGCTCACCCGGGCGCGGCCCGCGCAGGTCGCCGGGCTGGCGCTGGTGTGCCCGGTCGGCCGCCCGGTGCCGGTGCTGGAGCGGGACGTGCCGGAGCACGAGGTGCTGCGCGCCGACCCGGAACTGCTGGCGGGTCTCGACCCGGCGGAGGCGGCGGAGTACGGGGAGATGGCCGTGGTCCAGTCCGAGGAGACGCTGGCCCGTTTCCGCGCGGACGTCGCGCCCGGCCTGGCGGCCGCCGACCGGGCCGCGCTGCAGCGGATGCTGGCAGGCTGGACGCTGTCGACCGATCCGGAAAGCGGCCCGGCGTACCGGAAACCGACGCTGATCGTGTGCGGCAGGCAGGACGCTTCCACGGGATTCGCGGAGCTGTACGGGTTGCTGGGGCACTATCCGCGGGCGAGCTACGCGGTGCTCGACCGGGCGGGGCACAACCTGCAGTTCGAGCAGCCGGTGCTGTTCGAGGCGCTGATGGAGGAATGGCTGGACCGGGTCGTGGAGGGGAGTGGTGCGGTGGAGTGAGGGGCGCGCGGGGTGTTCGCGGCGGGATGGCGGGCGCCCGGCTGGCTCGTGTGCGGCGGGTGGTGCCGCTTCGTGCGATGCGCGGTTTGGTGAGGTGCTGGGTCGGTGCCAGGCGAGCCGACGTGCGTGACTCGTCGTGCGACGGGTGCTGAGGTGCGGTTTGGCTCTTGCCTGCGCGGCAGGTAGTTCCGCGGTGCGCGGTTTGGCGAGGCGTTGGGCGAGGTGAGCCGCCGTGCGTGGTTCGCTGCGTGGTGGTGGGCGGGTGCTCGGTTGTTCCGTGCGGCGGCCTGCGCCGCGATGCACCGTCGGGCGAGCTGCCGTGCTTGGTTCGCCGTGCCATGGCGGCTGCCTGGTTGTTCCGTGTGGGGCAGGTGGTCCTGCGTCGCGCGATGCGCCGGTTGACGAGGCGTTGGGTCGGTGCTGGGCGAGGCCAGTCAACGTGCGTGGTTCGCTGTGCGGCGGTGGGTGCCTGGTTGCTCCGTGTGGGGCAGGCGGTTCCGCACCGTGCGATACGCGGTTCGATGGGTGCCAGGTCGGTGCTGGGCAAGGCGAGCTGCCGTGCGTGGTTCGCCGTGCGACAGCAGTCGGCTGCTCAGCTGTCCATGTGCGGCATCAGGTCCTGTGCCGCGCGACGCACGGGCTGATGCGGCATTGGGACGGTGTCGGGCGAGGGCGAACTGCCCAGCACGGTTCGCTGTGCGGGCAACAGGCACCGCTCAGCGATTCCTCGTGCGGCAAGCAGTCCCGGCCGTCGTGCGTCGGTTGTCTGGCGCGGCGGTCGAGGCAGCCGAGGCGAGTCGCCGAGTGTTCACCGCAGCGTCGTTGTAGGGGGTGGCCCCGGGGGTTAGCGTCGGCGCGACTTCATTGCTGCGGAGGTAAGCCATGTCCACTGGGGAACTCAACCGGCGCAACCTGTTCCGGGCCGGAGGCGTCGTCGCGGCGGGCGCGGCGATGAGCATGGTGCCGGGCGTGTCGTTCGCGGTGCCCGCGCCCGGCGCCGGGCAGCAGACGAAGACCGTCACCGGCACCTTCCGCCCGGACGTGCCCGACTGGTACTACCTCCCGGTCGACGTGCCGCGCGGCGTGAAGCAGATCGACGTCGTCTACTCCTACGACAAGCCGTCGGTGCCCGCGGGAACGCGCGGAAACGCCTGCGACATCGGGATGTTCGGCCCGGAGGGGCACGAACTGGGCACCCGGCGCGGCTTCCGGGGCTGGTCCGGCGGCTTCCGCGACCGGTTCTCGATCAGCGCTGCCGAGGCGACTCCCGGGTACCTCGCCGGGCCGGTCACGCCCGGCCGCTGGCACGTGATCCTCGGTCCGTACACGGTCGCGCCGCAGGGGCTGAACTACCGCGTCGACGTGACGCTGACGTTCGGCCGCGACACCTCGAAGCCGTTCCAGCCGAACCCGGCGCCGGAGACCGCGCCCGCGCGCGACCGCGGCCGGTCCTGGTATCGCGGCGACTCCCACCTGCACACCGTCCACTCCGACGGCAAGCGCACGCCCGAGCAGCTGGTCGCGGACGCGCGGGCGGCCGGTCTGGACTTCATCGTGTCGACCGACCACAACACGTCCAGTTCGCAGCTGGTGTGGGGCGACTACGCCACCGACGACCTGCTGATCCTGAACGGCGAGGAGGTCACCACGCGGTCCGGGCACTGGCCCGCGATCGGGGTCCCGGCGGGCACGTGGATCGACTGGCGCTACCGCGCTGCCGACCCGCGCGACTTCCGGCGGTTCACCGACCAGGTCCACCGGGCGGGCGGCCTGGTCACCGCCGCGCATCCGTTCGCGAACTGCTTCGGCTGCACGTACGAATTCGCGTACGAGATCGCCGACCTCGTCGAGGTCTGGAACGGGCCGTGGACCCCGGAGGACGAAGCGAGCGTCACGCACTGGGACGGCCTGCTGCGCGGCGGCCGGTGGATCCCGGCGATCGGCGATTCCGACGCGCACAACCCGGACCACACCGTGGCGCTTCCCCACACGGTCGTCCAGGCGGACCGGCTGGGCCGAGCCGAACTGCTCGCCGGGCTCAAGGCAGGCCGGTCGTGGCTCGCCGAATCGAAGGACGTGCAGCTCGGCTTCTCCGTCTCCGGGGCGGGCCGCACCGCGGGCATCGGCGGACGGCTCGTCGCGGGCATCGGCACGCCGGTCGAGGTGCGCGCGGTCGTTCGCGGAGTTCCCGGCACGACTGTGACCTTCCTCGACCAGCTTGGTCCGGAGCACAGCGAGACTGTCCCGGAGTCCGGCGCCGCGACCGTCACGTGGACGACGTATCCGCGCTACAGCCGCTGGGTCCGCGTCGAGGTGCGGCGTCCGTCGGGCGGTCCGAAGACGACGACGCCGAACGCGATGGTCGCCATGTCGAACCCGATCTTCCTGGGTGCCGCCGACGCGGGCTGACCCGACCCGAGCGTCCCGCGACCGGAACGTCCGGGCAGACTGTGCACCTGAAGCGGGCAGTGGGGAAGGGCGGGCACGGGTGCGCGGGTGTGGCGTGCGAGCGGCGATCCTGGCGGTCGTCGTGGCGCTCGCGGCGGTGGTCGTCGTGGTGGTCATGTTTTCGAGCAGTGACGAGGTGAAGACCCCCGGCTGCACTGTCGCGTTGCCGAAGGGGCCGAACGACGCCTCCGCGCCGCAGTACACGCTTCAACCGGAGCCCATGAACAACGCCGCGATCATCGCCGCCGTCGGGATCAAGCAGGGGCTGCCCTCGCACGCGGTCACGGTCGCCCTCGCGACCGCCCTGCAAGAGTCGAAACTCCGCAACCTGAGCGGCGGCGACCGGGATTCGATCGGCCTGTTCCAGCAGCGCCCGAGCCAAGGCTGGGGCACTCCCGACCAGCTCCAGGACCCGGTCTACTCGGCGACGGAGTTCTACAAGAAGCTCGCGAAACTCGACAACTGGCAGACGATTCCGATCACCGAGGCCGCGCAGGCTGTGCAGCGCTCCGGCGCGCCCGACGCGTACGCGCAGTGGGAAGAGGAAGCCACCGCGCTGACCGGGGCGCTGACGGGCACCTACCCCGCGGCGTTGACCTGCCGGAACCTGACCCTGAACCCGCCCGCGAACCTGGTGACAGTCGCGAACGCAGAACTCGGCACGGCGCGTTTGAGCGGCGCCCACCCGGCCGCGGCGGGCTGGCGGATCGCTAGCTGGCTCGTGGCGCGCGCGGCGAAGCTGGGGGTGGACCGGGTGAGTTTCGCCGGTCAGACGTGGACCGCGGAGTCCGGTGCGTGGGCTGCGGACGAGAAGGCGGGACAGAATCTCTCGCTGCATCAAGCACCGGTTGCGCCGCCTAGCTCCAGCTGAATTCGCGGGTCCGGCGTCCCGTTCGGGAAACCTGCGCAGTGCACGCGCGAACGCACTGGTCTCCATCGGTGAGGGATGCGCGGTTGCGGCACAACGGCGCCCGTCGCCTGCTGCCCAAAGCGCTGTTGCCGCCGTTCGCGAGCGCATCCCGCGTTGCCTCGTTTCCGCGCGAAATCGATGCCGCTTTCGACGGATTCGACGAAGCGGCCACCGTGTCGCGGGACTTGCCGAAGCCGCGCGCTAGTGAAGCTGTTCCGCGCGTCGCGTCCGAAGCCGCCGACGCGGGCGGCGCCGGCGATTCAGCACTCGCGGTCCGATCGCGCCGCCATGCTGGTCGAATCCGCGTCTCCGATTCTTTTTCCGGCTGGATTCGCCGGACGGGCGCCCGCGTCGCGGCGATTTCTTCATAATGGAAGAATCAAGGCCGAACCATGCCGGATAATCATCCGTTGACAGTCGAGATTCTCCTGCCCTAGGGTCGATACTGCTTGATATGGGGACGGGTGCCGCGGAAAGATCCCGGCGAGGGTTCGCGTTTAGTTTTGCTGTGCCGGCAGCTGCTGTTCGGTATCGTCGCCGACGAGTTGGTTTCCGTGCGCCCACCCGTCTCCTGGGTTATGCGGAGAAATTATGCTGGAAAATACATAAAGGAAAGGTGTGCCGAAAAATGACCAAGAACCGTAAACCGAGGAGGATTTCGGCTCGGCTGGCCGTGCTCGCCGGGGCGTCGCTCGCTGTGGTGCTGGGCGTTCTCGGCGGGGCCTCCGCGGCGGGCGCCGCGGAGGCCCCGGGCGCGCAGGGGGAGACGCGGCTCGGGATGCACGCGGTGGACTTCGACGCGGCGGTCGCCAAGGCGCACGGCTACCGGATCGTCACTTATGCCAACGGCGACCGGCAGTCGGTTCCGATCGACCCCCGGTCGAACCTGCCCAAGAGCGTCATCGTGCACCCGCAGCCGGCAGCCCCGTCCGGCGGGAGCGCGAGACCCGCGGCCGCCAACACGGACTACGCCGAGGTGTGGGGCAACTGCGGCCGCTCCTGGATTCGCGTCAGCCAGACCGGAACCAACCAGGTCGCGGTCGCCAGCGGGTTCAGCAACACGCCCGCGAAAGCCTTCTTCTGGTCCTGGGACGTCTCGCTCAGCGACCGGAACGGAACGTCCCACCAGACCTACAGCGGAGCGATTTTCGACGACAAGGCGGCGCGTATCTGGACCGGTTTGAACCAGTTCGGCTACACCTTCGACCGCGTGCACAACGGCGGCGCGACGCTGATCGACGGCACTATTTGCCACTCCGGACATCCCAGTGTCTCGATCTACCTCTGAATTCTGCGGCCAGCGAGTTCCCCGGGGATTCCCGGGGAACTTTCCGTTTTCCGGACGGCCGCGTTTTCCGGTTTCGACCGGCGTCGCCGGGGCTGCTAGAATCGCGGGCATGGATGCCGCTTCCTGGCAGGGGCCGCCCAGGGAAGTCCTGGGGCAGATAGTGCCGATCCAGCAGTTCGTCGCCCGGACTGACCGCGTCGCGGCCGCGCTGCATTACGCGGTCGTTTTCCCGGAGGGCTGCCTGCTCGCTTTGCACCTGGCGATACGGCGAGGCTCGCTGGACGATCCGGCGTGGGAAAGCGTGGCCGGAAACGATTTCGACTACGTTTCCGGTCCTCAGCCGGGTGCCGGGGGCTTGAAAGTGGGCGTTCGCTTTCCCGGCGGTTCGAGGGCGACCACAGTCGAACACGCTTTTCCCGGCTGGGCTCATCCCACCGACCGGCCGGAGGGCCCGATGCTCGTCGAGGCCGGGGGCGACGCTGCGAGCAGCGACCAGTACTACGACCGCCATCAGCGGCTCTGGCTCTGGCCGCTCCCGCCGCCGGGCCCCTTCGAATTCGTCGCGGAGTGGCCGGACCTGGGCATCGACCTCACCTACGTCACCCTCGACGGAAACGCCGTCGTTCGCGCGGCAGAGCACGCAGTGCCGCTCTGGGGCTGACGACCGCGAGCATCGCCGACTGTCGCTGAGAAACCTCGCTTCGTGCCCGGGGCTGTCCGGACGCTGCCGGATGGTGCTTTCGGCGCTGGTCCACACCCCTGGCGGCGACGGCACTTGTCGCAGCGCGGGGAGTTCAGAGTGGCGCGGTTGATCGGCCGCCGAGCACGACCTCCGCACTGCCGGTTTCCGGCCTTCGCTGTCGAAGGCGGAAGCATGACCTGACGTGACCGTCGCGGTCCCCGGGCGGCTCTGGCGTCTCCCGTGGCAGGCGGCTCCGCCAAGACGAGCGTCGGGACACACACAGCCCTCTGCCCGGTGACGTGTCGGTACTGCTGTCCTCGAATAACTTCGCCGGGCTGCCTCGGGCCGGTGAGAGTCTGTTTTTCGTCCTCCCGAAGCACGACCGGGTGCCGAGGGTGCTTCCTGTTGCGGAATGCGCTGGCGGTCGGAACCGGACACGGCGGTGTCCCGCCGTTGCGGGGGGTCCGCGGAGAAGCAGTAGTTGCAGGGCTGGTTGTCGCGCAGTCGTGGAATCGCCGGTCACTCCGCCTGGTGAAAGGCTGCTCGCGGCGTTAGTTCACCTGATCGCCGAGTTGTAGAGCTGCGCGATGTCGTCGTCGAAGTAAGCGCTGTAGGAGACGTCCGGGGTGGCGCCGCCGGTTTGGTAGCCGCCGATCGTGCCGATGACGGTGCCGGTTCCGGTGGTCGGGTCCTGGTTGACGACCCAGGGGCCGCCGCTGGTGCCGTCGGGGAAGCCGGGGCAGGCGACGCGTTGCTGGTAGGTGTCGGACTGGGTCGTGGTGCCCGTGCAGACGACGGGTTGCTCGGTGCCGTCGGGGTAGCCGGTGAGGGTGATCGTGTGCGAGAAGCCTTGGTTGACGCCGAGCTGGTTGGCTCCGGTGAGGCTTTCGAGGCTCGCGGAGCCGGGCTGGGCGACCTTGAGGAACGCGAAGTCGAGGTCCTGGTCGGACGAGGATTTCCACCCGTCGGCGACGATCGCGGCGGTGACCTGCCAGGTGCCGTAGGGGGCGATGCCGTCGTGGTAGCCGGGTTTGAAAGTGATGCCGGAGACGTCGCCGCTGACGCAGTGCGCGGCGGTGAGGAGCAGGTCGCCGGCGGGGCTGTGCACCACGCTGGCGGAGCAGAAGTGGTTGCCGCCGGAGAACAACGCGCCGACCGCCGGGCTGGCCGTCGCGGCCGCCGGGGTGCTGGACGAGGTGTTCGTTCCGGTGCCGCGCGAAGCGTCGCCGGCCGAAACGGCGGGGGTGCTGCTGGAAGAGGTGCTCGTCCCGGTACCGCGGGCATCACCGCCGGTCGAAACGGCCGGGGTGCCCGCGCCGCTCGGCTGGACGGCCGGGCCGGCGACGTCAGCGGTGTCGACGACGGCGTTGGCGCCGCCGGTCGCGACGATCGCGGCCGCCGCGCAGACGATCAGCGCTGTCCGGGAAACGTTGACTCTCACGCTTCAAGATGACCACGCCGACGCCCGGCAGGCATCCCGTGCGGGCGGATGCACAGCAACCTCACAGCGCTCGCACATCGGCTCACAGCAGGGGGATTCGGGCTGCGGAGGCCGAGATTTTCCACCCTCGCGGGGGTGGGTGCGCGGGTGATCGGCGGGTTCGAGACCGGCCTTTCCGGTGCCTCGCATCGCCTCGGGGGCGGGGTGCCAGGAGGTGATGTTTGCCCTCCGCGTTGGGTCCGGGTGGTGGGCGCTGGGAGGTGATGTCTGTCGTTCTCGTCGGTGTCGGGGGCGGGGTGCCAGGAGGTGATGTTTGCCCTCCGCGTCGGTTCCGGGTGGTGGGCGCGGGGAGGCGATGTCTGTCGTTCCTGTCGGTGTCGGCGGCGGAGTGCCAGGAGGTGACGTCCGCCCCTCGCACAGGCACTGGGCAGGCGTGGCTGGCGAGTCTGGGGGATTGGTCGGTCAGGCGGACAGCAACGCAGGACGCGGCCGGGCTGGGCTCGGGGCCGTCCCCGTTCGCGGGCGTGACTGGCCAGCCCGGGGACTAGCCAGTCAGGGAGGCAGCTTGCGCGCCGCTGCGTGGCTGAGCAGCCTGCGGCCGTCCGTGTTCGCGGGCGTGACCGGCCAGCCTGGGGGACTGGCCGGTCACCTGCCTGCTGCGCAGGCAGCCCGCGGGACGCCGCCTGGCCGAGCCGCAGTCGTCCGCGTTTGCTGCGCCTCCGCGGCTAGCCTCGGAGAGTTGGCTCGGGAGCGCTTCTTGCGCGGCCCTCCCGAGTTGTCTCTCCGAGCCAAGCTCTGGCCGTCCGCGTTGGCGGGCAAGTGTTTGGCCGACACGGCCGCTTGCCGGACGAAGGCAGCGCTCACTGATCGGCGACGTCGCCGAGGCGGCCATGGCCAGTGTCAGGCCATGGCGTCCTCGGCGGGTGCCGTCTCCGGGGCAGAGCCGGCCTGTGTCGAGTCATCGAGGTGGTGCCGGCCCGGTCGTTGGCCACCGACCGGACCGGCACCAGACGGCCCGCCACTGCGATCCGCCGAAGTCGAGCGCCCTCGTCTACTGAGGCAACTGCGCCTCCGAGCCGAAGCGGGTCACTCGAGTGCCGCGGAGCGTCATCGTCACTCACCCGCCGGAGGGGTGTGGGTCACCAGCAGGGTGACGCCTGCTTCTCCGTCGCAGTCGACCATCACCGGGCCGACTCCGTTGCCGATCTTCGTCGTCAGTTTGGCTGTTGCCTTGAAGGCGTCCGGGTTCGCGTCGACGATCTTGACGTCCTTGAGGACCTGGTGGCCGGGGTAGCCGCCGATCACCTTTTTCAAGCCCTTTCCTCCGCCGCAGTTGCCGGTGATCGTGACGTCTCCGCCGGGGGCGGCGGGGTTCGGGTCGACCTTCACCGTCGCGCGGGCGCCCTCTGGGGGCTGTTCGGCGGCGGGCGGCTGGGCGGCAGCGGCAGCGACAGGTGCTGCGGCGGGAGCCGCTGGACGATCGCCGGTCGCTGCGGCCGCGACGCCGATCGTGCCGCCCGCGATGGCGGCTGCGGCGAGTGCCGTGCCTGCGACAAGGCGGCCACGGCGCAGGATCGAAGACTTGACTGACATTCGGTTTCCCTCCCTCGGTGTGTCCATTGAGGACACTTGCGGTTCACCCGTGCATGGGTTCGTCCGGGTAGTCGCCGCGACCCCCTCCCCAGGTTCTCTCCGGCGGGAAAAGTGACCGGCGTCACATCGGCGGAGAAAGGCTACGATAGCGGGAAATCCAACGCTGGCGGGGAGTTTTCGTGACAGTGGCCGGAGAAGCGCGCGAACGGCTGAGTCCTCGGGTCGCCAAGCAGGTGCGCGATCTGATCCTGACCGGCGCGGTCCGCGGCGGCGAGCGGCTGCGCACCGAGCATCTGGCGGAGCGGCTCGGCGTCAGCGCGACCCCGGTCCGCGAGGCGTTGATGGCGCTCGCGGGCGAGGGCATGGTGGATTTCCGTCCAGGGCGCGGATTCCGGGTGATCCCGGTGACGCGCCGGGACGTCGTCGACGTTTACGCGATGCAGGCCTACGTCTCCGGCGAACTGGCCGCGCGGGCGGCGGAAGCGTTCGATCCGGCGGGGCTGGCTCGGCTGGACGACCTCCAGCGCGAGATCGAGAAGACCGTGCGCGAGGGCGACCTCGACGCGACGGAGCGGGCCGATTTCGCGTTGCACCGCATGGTCAATCGCGCGGCGGCCGCGCCGAAGTTCACGTGGATGCTGTCGTTGACGCTCAGGTACGTGCCGTTCTCGGCGTACGCGGACATCCCGGGCTGGCCGCTGCTGGCGCGAGACGACCACGACCGGGTGCTTGCCGCGTTGAACGAGCGCAAGCCGGACGCGGCGCGGGAGGCGATGGCGGCGCACATCCGCGAGGCGGGGGACCTGCTGGTCGACTTCCTCGCGGCGCAGGGCGTGCTCGCGGCGCACTAGACAGCCGGAGCGTTTTCTATAGAATCCGGCGAGGGAGTGAACCTAGGTCGAAGGAGACTCGGTGGCTGAGCGCGACGTGCTGTACATCGGCGGCGAATGGGTCCGTTCGGAGGGCGAAGCCTCGATCCCGGTGGAAAATCCGGCCACCGAGCAGGTCCAGGCGCACATCCCGGAGGGCACGGCCGCTGATGTGGACCGGGCGGTCCGGGCGGCGCGCGAGGCGTTTCCGGCGTGGGCGGCCACCATCCGGGCGGACCGCCGCGAACTCCTGCGGAAGCTGCACGACGGTCTCGCCAAACGGGCGGAAGAGATCGGCGAGACGATCGCGAAGGACGTCGGCACGCCGTTGCGGATCGCGACCCGGATCCAGGCCGCGCTGCCGCAGACTGATGTGCAGACCTACGTCGATCTGCTCGGCCAGGACGAGCCTGAGGAGAAGGTCGGCAACTCGCTGATCGTGCGCGAGCCGGCGGGCGTGGTCGCGGCGATCACGCCGTGGAACTACCCGCTGCACCAGATCACCTGCAAGATCGCGCCCGCGCTGGCGGCGGGCTGCACGGTCGTGGTGAAGCCGAGCGAGGTCGCGCCGTTGAGCGCCTACCAGCTGTTCGACGCGATCCACGAGGCCGGTTTTCCGCCCGGCGTGGTCAATCTGGTCACCGGATACGGGCCGGAGGCCGGCGAGGCGCTGGCGACGCATCCGGAGGTCGACGTGGTGTCGTTCACCGGTTCGGTGCGCGCCGGGACGCGGGTCGCGGAGCTGGCGGCGCGCACGGTCAAGCGTGTCACGCTGGAGCTGGGCGGCAAGTCCGCCAACGTGATCCTCGGCGACGCGGACCTGGCGACCGCGGTCAAGGTCGGCGTCTCCAACGCGTTTCTCAACGGCGGCCAGACCTGCACGGCGTGGACGCGCATGCTCGTCCCGCGCGAGAAGCACGACGAAGCGGCGGCGCTCGCGAAGACGTTCGCCGAAGGGTTCACGACGGGCGATCCGCTGGACCCCAAGACCAAGCTCGGCCCGCTGGTGAGCGCGGCGCAGCGCGACCGCGTGC
This sequence comes from Amycolatopsis sp. FU40, assembly GCF_021903635.1. Lineage (NCBI taxonomy): Bacteria > Bacillati > Actinomycetota > Actinomycetes > Pseudonocardiales > Pseudonocardiaceae > Amycolatopsis > Amycolatopsis sp. FU40. Next base: position 3,525,666 of record NZ_CP091381.1, on the reverse strand, counting down.
GCGGCTACATCGAAAAGGGCATCGCCGAGGGCGCGACTCTCGTGACGGGCGGCATCGAAGCTCCTGCGGACACAGGCTACTTCGTCGCACCGACAGTTTTCGCGGGCGTGGACCCGGATTCGACAATCGCCCAGGAGGAAATCTTCGGCCCGGTGCTGTCGATCATCCCGTTCGACGACGAGGACGACGCGCTCCGGATCGCCAACAACTCCCGCTACGGCCTGCACGGCGCGGTGTGGTCGGCCGACCAGGACCGGGCGCTCGCCTTCGCGCGCAAGGTCCGGACCGGGCAGATCGACGTGAACGGCGGGGCCTTCAACCCGCTGGCCCCGTTCGGCGGCTACAAGCAGTCCGGTCTCGGCCGCGAAATGGGCCGGGCCGCGCTCGACGAGTTCACCGAGCTCAAATCCATCCAGCTCTAGCACGATCCGAAGGAGAAGACACCGTGGTCAAAGCCGTGGTCGTGCGCGAGCAGGGCGGGCGTCCGGAAGTCTGCGACATCGTGCTGCCGCCGGTCGGGCCTGCCGACGTGCGGGTGCGGGTCGCGGCCGCCGGGGTGTGCCATTCCGATCTGTCCATGGTGGACGGAACGCTGCGTCCGCAGTACCCGTTCGTGCCGGGGCACGAGGCGTCCGGCGTCGTGGCGGAGGTCGGCAGCGAAGTGACGCACGTGCGCCCGGGGGACCGGGTGGTGCTCAACTGGGCCGCCGCGTGCCGGGAATGCTGGTTCTGCCGGGCCGGGGAACCGTGGTTGTGTTCGGCGATCGAGGGCGTCACCACGGTGCCGCGCGGAAAGCTGGACGGTCAGCCGCTCAACGTTTTGCTTGGCGTCGGCGGGTTCGCGGAGGAAACAGTGCTGCCCGGGCACTCCGTCGTACCGCTGCCGGACGGCGTGCCGCTCGATCTGGCCGCGTTGATGGGCTGCGCGGTGCTCACCGGGGTCGGCGCGGTGCGCAACACCGCGAAGGTCCGAAAAGGACAGAGCGTGCTCGTGCTCGGGCTCGGCGGGATCGGGTTGTGCGTGGTGCTCGGGGCGAAGCTCGCGGGCGCCGGGCAGATCGTCGCGGCCGACCTGTCGCCGGAGAAGGAAGCGCTCGCCCGCGCGGCCGGCGCGACGGATTTCCTGGTGAGCGACGACAAACTCGCCAAGCAGGTGCGCGGGCTCACCGAGGGGCGCGGCGCGGACCACGCCTTCGAATGCGTCGGCGCGGCGGCCACGATCCGCGCCGCGTGGAGTTCGGTGCGCCGCGGCGGGCACTGCACGGTGGTCGGGGTCGGGCGGAAGGACCAGCAGGTCGTGCTGAACCCGCTGGAAATCTTCCACTTCGCCCGCACGCTCACCAGCACCGTCTACGGCGCTTCCGATCCGGATCGCGACATCCCGGTGCTCGCCGACGAGGTCCGTTCGGGCGCGCTGGACCTGGAAACCCTGGTGACGCACCGGATTTCGCTCGACGAGACGGGCGAGGCGTTCGACCGGATGCGCCGCGGCGAGGGCGCCCGCTCGCTGATCCGGATCGGCGGCTGACGGGCCGATCCGGATCGGCCCGGGATCAGTCCGCCACGTCCAGCGCGGCCTGGATGATGCTGTCGGTGTCGATGCCGTGGTGCCGGTACACGCTCTCCAGATCGCCCGACTGCCCGAACCGCGTCACGCCCAGGTGCGCCGCCCGCACGCGGTGGACGTTCGCCAGGAACGCCAGCGTGTGCGGGTGCCCGTCCAGCACCGTCACCATCGGCGCGGACCGTTCGGACGGCAGCGCCGACTCCAGGATCCACGTGTCGGCCGTATCCTGCCCCGCCCGCGCTTGCCCGGCGCGGAACAGCAGGCCGGGGCTCGTCACGCACACGACGTCGGCGTGTTTGCCCAGCGCGTCGAGTCGGTCGGCGGCTTCCAGCGCCTCGGTGACCATCGCGCCCATCGCCACCAGCGTGACGTCCGGGCGCGCCACCGCGGCGGTGCGGATCGGGTACGCGCCAGCGACGACCTGGCGGCGGCGGCGTTCCCGCGCGGCCGGATCGGACGGCACCGCGGCCAGGCTCTGGTCCACGGGACGGGTCGACAGGCGCAGGTAAGCGGAGGTTCCGTCGGGACGGCCGAGCCGCGAAAGCGACGCGAGCAGGGTCCACTCGACGTCCAACGCGAACGCGGGTTCGTAAGTGATACATCCAGGCTGCTCCAGCCCGACCGACGGCGTGGTCACCGACTGGTGCGCGCCGCCCTCGGGCGCGAGCGTGACGCCGGACGGCGTACCGACCAAAATGGACTGCCCGCCGCCGTAGATGCCGAACGACCACGGTTCCAGCGCGCGCTCCACGAAGGGGTCGTAAAGCACCCCGATCGGCAGCAGCGGACGGCCCCAGCGCGACCACGTCGTGCCCAGTTCGCCGAGCGCGCTCACCAGGTTCACCTCGGCGATGCCCAGTTCCAGATGCTGTCCGCTGGGCCGTTCGCGCCAGTGCAGGATCGTTTCCGGGTCGTCGGCGAACCAGTCGACGCGTTCCTGCGGCGACCACACGCCGACCTTGTTGACCCAGCCGCCCAGGTTGGTGCTGGACGAGACGTCCGGGCACAGCGTCACCACGAGTTCCGCGGCCTCGGGTGCCTCGCGGGTCAGGTCGAGCAGCGCGCGGCCGAGCGCGGCCTGCGTGGTGGTGCGACCCGACGGCGTGCGGCCGATGTCGGACGGCAGGACCGGAACCGGTTGCAGCTCAACGGGTTCCCGTTCCAGACGGGCTGCGGTCGAAGCGCACAGCTGCGCGGCCGCGGAGCCCTCGGGGAACTTCTGCCACGGGTTGTCCGGCGAGATTCCGACGCGCTCGGCCAGCGAACCCAGCTGTTCGGCGGTCAGCAGCGACGAGTGGTTCTGCGGGTGCCCTTCGCTGGCGAGGCCGAATCCCTTGACGGTGTAAGCGAAAACGACGGTCGGCCGGTGGTCGTCGATGGCGTCGAAGGTGTCCAGCAGCGCGGACAGGTCATGGCCGCCGAGGTTGCGGATCGCGGCGTGCAGCGTCTCGTCGTCGAGGGTGTCCAGCAGCGGAGCCAGTTCCGGCGCCGTCAGGCGTTCGCGCAGCTGGGCCGGGGTACAGCGGAGCAGCCGCTGGTACTCCGGGTTCGGCATCTCGTCGATGCGCCGGCGCAGCGCCGCGCCGCCCGGCCGTTCGAACAGTTCCTGCAGCAGCCGGCCGTACTTCACGGTCAGCACCTGCCAGCCGGCCGCCTCGAACATGCCCTGCAGCCGGGTCGCGCCGATGTTCGGGACCACGCGGTCGAGCGACTGCCGGTTCAGGTCGACGATCCACACGACCTCGCCCAGTTCCGCCACGTTCGGGTCGAGGACGGCTTCCCAGCACGCGCCCTCGTCCAGTTCCGCGTCGCCGACCAGCGAGTACTGCCGTCCGGTGCCCGCGCCGCCGCCGTGCGATTCGACGTAACGCCGCGCCAGCGCGCCCCAGATCGGGGCGGTCGCGCCGATGCCGACCGAACCGGTGGAGTAGTCGACCTGGTCGGGATCCTTCGAACGCGACGGGTAGCTCTGCAGCCCGCCGAACTCGCGCAGCGTCGTCAGGTACTTCTCGTCGAGGTCGCCGAGCAGGTAGTTGATCGCGTGCAGCACGGGGGAGGCGTGCGGTTTGACCGAAACCCGGTCCTGCGCGCGCAGCCGGGCGAACCACAGCGCGGTCATGATCGACACCATCGAGGCGCTGGACGCCTGGTGCCCGCCGACCTTGAGCCCGGTCGGATTGGGCCGCACCCGGTTCGCGTGGTCGATGATCGCGGCCGACAGCCACAGCACCCGGTCCTGCACCTCGCGCAGGACGGTCACCGTGTCGTTGTCCGGAAGGCGTTCGGGGGCGGCGCTGCTCACGAAGGATCGGACCTTTCTTGGGCGGAAAGTTCAGGCCAGTCCAGCAGAGCTGGGTAGGGTGCACAACAAGCGCGTTCAACATTGCGCAGAACGCCCAAGCCGGCACCGCACGGTGCGGAGAGGATTGCGCAGCATGCCCAGCACTCAGCGGCTCGACGCCACCGACGCCCGGATCCTGCTCGCGCTCGGCCGCACCCCGCGCGCCACGGCGGTCGCGCTCGCCGACGAACTGGGCCTGTCCCGCAACACCGTGCAAAGCAGGCTCGCCCGGCTCGAACAGGGCGACGCGCTGCGCTCGGCCGAACACCGGATCGACCCGGCCGCGCTCGGCTACCCGCTCACCGCGTTCGTCACGGTGCAGGCCCGGCAGCGATTGCTGGACGAGGTCGGCCGCGCGCTCGCCGCGGTGCCGGAAGTGCTGCAGGTGCGCGGGTTGACCGGCGCGCAGGACCTTCTGGTGCACGTCGTGGCGACCGACGCGGACGACCTGTACCGGATCGCCGGGGAAATCCTGGAAATCCCCGGCGTCGAGCGCACCAACAACGCGCTCGTCATGCGCGAGATGGTGCCCTACCGGCTCACTCCGCTGCTCGAGCGCGCCGCGCGCCGCTGAGGGTCACGTCCGGTCGCCGGCCAAGGGCTCGCGGCGGCGCTGCAGCATGGTCCGGTGCGCCCAGACCAGCAGCGGCGCGGCGACCAGGCCCCACAGGAACCAGCCGGTGTCGCCCGCCATCAGGCCGAAGACGAGCATCATCGCGGCGGTGACCTCGGCGAGCACGAGGATCTTCTGCCATCGCCGGGTCTGCACCGGCGGCACGCCTTGGCTCAGCGTCGCGGCGAACACGGGGTCGCTCGCGGCGAGTTCCTCTTCGATCTTCCGCAGGGCGCTGCGGTCGCGATGGGGCAGCATGATCCCCTCCTCGGGCAGGACGGGCCGGTGATCGCTCAAGTACCAGTGGAGTACCCGGCCGGGGGCGCCGTCAAGCCCGGGTTTTCGCAGGAATAATCGCCCGTGCCCGCGGGTCGTTGCAAACTGAAACACGTTCTAATAACGTGCCGGGGGTGAGATACGGGATCGTGCTGTTCACCAGCGACCGGGGCATCTCCCCGGCGGCGGCCGCGCAGGCCGCGGAAGAGGCCGGCTTCGCGACGTTCTACGTGCCCGAGCACACGCACATCCCGATCCGGCGCGACGCCCCGCATCCGCGGACCGGCGACTCCTCGCTGCCGGACGACCGCTATCTGCGCACGCTCGATCCGTGGGTCGCGCTGGCCAGCGCGGTGCCGGTGACCTCGACGATCCGGCTGGCGACCGCGGTGGCGCTCCCGGTGGAAAGCGACCCGATCACGCTGGCCAAGACCGTCGCGACGCTGGACCACCTGTCCGGCGGCCGGGTCACGCTCGGCGTCGGGTTCGGCTGGAACACCGACGAACTCGCCGACCACGGCGTGCCCGGGAAGCGGCGGCGCACGGCGCTGCGCGAGTACCTCGAGGCGATGCGCGCGCTGTGGACCGAGGAAGAGGCGAGCTACGCGGGCGAGTTCGTCGAGTTCGGGCCGAGCTGGGCATGGCCGAAACCGGTGCAGCCCAAGGTGCCGGTGGTCGTCGGCGCGGGCGGCACGGAGCGCACGTTCCGCTGGATCGCGCGCCACGGCGACGGCTGGCTCACCACGCCCGCCGAAGGCGATATCACCGCGAAAGTCGCGCAGTTGCGCGAAATCTGGCGCGAGGAGGGCCGCGAGGGCGAGCCGGAGGTCATCGCGCTCGGCCCGCGCCCGGATCCGGAGGGGCTGGCCAAGCTCGACGAGGCGGGCGTGACCGAGGTCGTGTTCGGGTTGCCGGACCGTTCGGCGGGCGAGGTCGAAGCGTGGCTGGACCGGCTCGCCGGGAAGCTCGGGCAGCTGGCGGGAGCCTGACTGCGTCCATTTCGGACGGCGCTACCTCCTTGAGGGGGCAGCCGCGCGCTGAAAACGCGAATAGCGCCTGAACGGGTGAACTCGGCGGCCGCGCGTCATTCCCGGGGACGCCTTCCCTCTCGTTTCGTGTGGCGGTGACCGGCCGGCACGCCCCCCGACCGGCCGGTCACCGCTTCGCCCGTCTGCGGCGGCGGGGCGAATGGCGCCGCGGGGCGCCGCCCGGGACACTGGTCCGGTGCGCATTCCCGTCCCCCGGACCGAAACGTGACCCCCGGACTGGCCGAACTGGCCGCCGCCCATGGAGTCGCCACCCGCTACGAAAACGCCGACCAAGTCGAAGTACAGGTAGACCCCGACGTCGTAGTCGCCGTATTGGCGCAGTTAGACGTCGATGCCGGTAGTCCACAAGCAATTCGGCGAGAATTGGCCGCGGTGCGGGAAGCCGCCGCGGCGCACGTGCTGCCGCCGACAGTCGTGGTGCGCGCCGGGCAAGAACGCGAACTCGGCCAGACCGCGCGGGTCGAACTCGAAGACGGCACAACGCGTGACGTCGGCGCCACACTTCCGGCTGACCTTCCGCTCGGCTGGCACCGGATCGTGACCGCTGAGCAACGGGTTTCGCTCGCCGTCGTCCCGGACCGGCTGCCCGCGGTGCCGCCCGCGTGGGGCTGGATGCTCCAGCTTTACGCGCTGCATTCCGAGCGGTCGTGGGGGATGGGCGACTTCGGCGATCTCGCCGAGGTGGCGTCCCGGTCGGCCGCCGAACTGGGCGCGGGCGTGCTGCTCGTCAACCCGGTGCAAGCGATCAGCCCGGCGCATCCGGTGGAGCGGTCGCCGTACTCGCCGTCCAGCCGCCGGTTCGCGAACCCGCTGTACCTGCGGGTAACCGACACCGAAGCGTTCGCCCGCGCCGACGAGGACACCCGGCGGCGGGTGGAAGCGCTCGCTCCGGATCCGGTCGGCGAGCTGATCGACTACGACGCCGTGTGGACCGCGAAACGGGCCGCGCTGGAACTGCTGCGCCCGCACCATCCGCATCCGATCGAACTGGACGACGACCTTCGCGATTTCGCCGCGTTCGGCGCGCTCGCCGAGGTGCACGGCGGCGATTGGCGCGAGTGGCCCGAGCCGTTGCGCGATCCCGGCAGTGCCGAGGTGGCCGCCGCGCGCGAGGAACTGGCCGAGCGGATCGAATTCCACGGCTGGCTCCAGCAGCTTTGTCACGAACAGCTGGATAGCGTCCGCCGCGCCGCGCGCGAAGCGGGCATGCCGGTCGGTGTCGTGCACGATCTGCCGGTCGGCGTGCATCCCGGCGGCGCGGACACCTGGGCGCTGCGGGACGTTTTCGCCGCGCGGGTGCGGGTCGGCGCGCCGCCGGACGCGTTCAACCAGCAGGGCCAGGACTGGAATCTGCCGCCGTGGCGGCCGGATCGGCTCGCCGAAGCCGGGTACGCGCCGTTCCGCGACGTCGTGCGCGGCGTGTTGCGGCACGCCGACGGCATCCGCGTGGATCACGTCGCCGGGATGTGGCGGCTGTGGTGGATCCCGCCGGGCGAACCGGCGGGCCGCGGCACGTACGTGCACTACGACGCCGAAGCGATGCTCGGCGTGCTCGCACTGGAAGCGCACCGAGCGGGCGCGGTCGTGGTGGGGGAGGACCTCGGCACCGTCGAGGACACCGTCACCGAAACCATGCACGAACGCGGCCTGCTCAGCTCCGCGGTGCTGTGGTTCCAGCGCGACTGGGACGCGCCCGGCAAGCCGTTCGTCCGCCCGGACCGCTGGGACCCGGACGCGATGGCCAGCATTTCGACGCACGACCTGCCGACCGTGTCCGGCTGGCTCGAGGCCGAGCACGTCCGGGTCCGCGCCGAACTCGGCCAGCTCGACCGTCCGGTGGAGCAGGAGCACGCCGAGGCGGCGGCCGAACGCCGGGCACTGCTCGAACTGGTTGCGAGCGAAGGAATTCCGGACGACGACTTGGTGGTCGCCCTGCACACTCTGCTCGCTTCGGCGGCGTCGCGGCTGGTGCTCACCTCGCCGGCGGACGTCGCGGGCGAACGGCGCCAGCCGAATCTGCCGGGCACCGTGGATGAGTACCCTAACTGGCGCATCCCGCTTCCCGTCACTGTGGACGGGTTCTTCGCCGATCCGCGGGTGCGGGCGGCGGTCGCCCCGCTCGCCGCGGCCCGCCCGCTCCGCTGACCCACCCGAAAAGCCTGTCCGGACAACGAAAACCGATGCCCAAGGAGAAGCCCTGTGCGGCCCTGGCCCGGAAAGCCCTACCCGCTCGGCGCGACCTACGACGGCGTGGGGACGAACTTCGCGCTGTTCTCCGAGGTCGCCGAGCACGTCGATCTCTGCCTGTTCGACGACGAGGGCAACGAAACCCGCTCGCGGCTGGAGGAGGTCGACGGCTTCGTCCACCACGGCTACCTGCTCGGCGTCGGCCCCGGGCAGCGCTACGGATTCCGCGTGCACGGGCCGTACGACCCGAGCCGCGGCCAGCGCTGCAACCCGGGCAAGCTGCTGATCGACCCGTACGCCAAGGCGCTGTCCCGCGGCGTCGACTGGTCCGAGGCGCTGTTCAGCTACCGCTTCGACGACCCGGACCAGTTCAACGAGGACGATTCGGCGGGCCACGTGCCGTATTCGCTCGTGGTGAGCCCGTTCTTCGACTGGGCCAACGACCGCGCGCCGCGCGTGCCGTACCACGAAACGGTCATCTACGAGACGCACGTGCGCGGCATGACGATGACGCACCCGTTCGTCCCGGAGCGGCTGCGCGGCACGTACGCCGGGCTGGCGCACCCGGCCGTGGTCGAGCACCTGCAGAAACTCGGCGTGACCACGGTGGAGCTGATGCCGGTGCACCAGTTCGTCACCGACCACGGCCTCGACGAGAAGGGTCTGCGCAACTACTGGGGTTACAACACGATCGGGTACTTCGCGCCGCATGACGCCTACGCCGCGATGCAGGGCCAGGGCGGGCAGGTGCAGGAGTTCAAGGGCATGGTCCGCGCCCTGCACGAGGCGGGGATCGAGGTGATCCTCGACGTGGTTTACAACCACACCGCCGAGGGCAACCACCTCGGCCCGACGCTGTCCATGCGCGGCATCGACAACGAGGCGTACTACCGCCTGGTCGAGGACGATCCGCAGTACTACATGGACTACACCGGCACCGGGAACTCGCTCAACGTGCGCAGCCCGCACACGCTGCAGCTGATCATGGATTCGCTGCGGTACTGGGTGACCGAGATGCACGTGGACGGCTTCCGGTTCGACCTCGCCTCCGCGCTGGCCCGCGAGTTCTACGACGTCGACCGGCTCTCGACGTTCTTCGACCTCGTGCAGCAGGACCCGATCGTGAGCCAGGTGAAGCTGATCGCCGAACCGTGGGACGTCGGGCCGGGCGGCTACCAGGTCGGCAACTTCCCTCCGCTGTGGACGGAATGGAACGGGCAGTACCGCGACACGGTGCGCGATTTCTGGCGCGGCGAACCGTCCACCCTCGGCGAGTTCGCTTCGCGGATCACCGGGTCGTCGGACCTGTACCAGGACGACGGCCGCCGCCCGTTCGCGTCGATCAACTTCGTCACCGCGCACGACGGGTTCACGCTCGCCGACCTGGTGTCGTACAACGAAAAGCACAATGAGGCCAACGGCGAGGACAACCGCGACGGCGCGGACGACAACCGGTCGTGGAACTGCGGAGTCGAGGGCCCGACCGACGACGAAGAGGTGCTCGCGCTGCGCGCCCGGCAGCGGCGGAACCTGCTCGCCACGCTGCTGCTGTCGCAGGGCGTGCCGATGCTGCTGCACGGCGACGAACTCGGCCGGACCCAGCAGGGCAACAACAACGCGTACTGCCAGGACACCGAACTGTCCTGGATGGACTGGGAACTCGCCGCCGAGAACGCCGGCCTGATCGAGTTCACCGGCGCGCTCGCCGCGTTCCGCAAGGCGCATCCGGTGTTCCGCCGCCGCCGGTTCTTCCAGGGAAAGCCGGTGCGCAAGGGCGAGGAGCTGGGCGACATCGCCTGGTTCACCCCGGCCGGCGAGGAGATGACCGAGCAGAACTGGGACGACGCGTTCGGCAAGTCCGTCGTGATTTTCCTGAACGGGGAAGGGATTCCGGACCTCGACCCGCGCGGGATGCCGGTCGAGGACGATTCGTTCCTGCTCGCGTTCAACGCGCACTGGGAGGACATCGCGATGACCCTGCCGGGCAACGGCTACGGTCGCGAATGGACAGTCGTGGTGGACACGGAAACCGGGGCTGTCGGGCACAGCGATGTCGAGCCGGTCGAAGGCGGGGGCAAGTTCACCCTCGCCGCGCGTTCGCTGGTGGTTCTTCAGCGCACCGCCAAGGAGGGCGAATGAGCACGCCGTCCTCGACGTACCGCGTACAGCTGCGGCCAGAGTTCGGTTTCGCTGACGCCGCCGCGATCGTGGAGTATTTGCGCGAGCTGGGCGTCGGCGCGTTGTACGGCTCGCCGATGCTCGACGCGACGCCCGGGTCCACGCATGGTTACGACGTCACCGATCCGACGCGCGCCCGGGGCGAACTGGGCGGCGAGGAAGCGCGAAAGGCGTTGGCCGCGCGGCTGAAAGGAGCCGGGCTCGGGTTCGTCGTGGACATCGTGCCGAACCACATGTCGGTCGAAGTCCCGAAGGCGAACCAGTGGTGGTGGGACGTTCTCCGGAACGGCCAGGATTCGCCGTACGCGCCGTTTTTCGACATCGACTGGAGTCGCGGCCGGGTGCTGCTGCCGATCCTGGGCGACGACAACGACGAGCTGACTGTCGAGGGAGACGAACTCGTCTACTACGACCACCGGTTCCCGATCGCGCCCGGCACCGGCGGCGGCACGCCGCGAGAGGTGCACGCGCGTCAGCATTACGAGCTGGTCGGCTGGCGGCGCGGCAACCGGGAGCTGAACTACCGGCGGTTCTTCGACATCACGAACCTGGCCGCGGTCACCGTCGAACGGCCGGAGGTGTTCGCCGAGACCCACGGTGAGGTGCTGCGCTGGGTGTCCGACGGCGACGTCACCGGCCTGCGCGTGGACCATCCCGACGGGCTCGCCGACCCGGGCGGCTACTTCCGGCGGCTCCGCGAGGGCGCGCCCGGGGCGTGGCTGGTGGCGGAGAAGATCCTGCACCCCGGCGAGGCGCTGCCGCAGAGCTGGCCGGTCGACGGGACCACCGGATACGACGCGCTGCGCGAGATCACCGGCGTGTTCGTGGACCCGGCGGCGGCGTCGGTGTTCACCCGGCTCGCCGCCGAACAGGGCGTGCGCACCGACTATCACGCGGTCGAGGAGAACGCGCGGAGGCTGGTGACCGACGGGATCCTGGTCGCCGAGGTGCACCGGATCGCCGCGCTGCTCCACGGCGTGGACGCGGACGCGGCCCGCGCTGCGGTCGCCGAGGTGATGATCGCGTTCCCGGTCTACCGTTCGTACCTTCCCGAGGGTTCCGGCCACTGGGCGACCGCCGTCGCGCGCGCACGCAAGCGGCGGCCGGAACTGGCCCCCGCGCTCGACGCGCTCGACAGCCAGGTGCGCGGCGCGCCCGAGGGCGAGCTGGCGACGCGGATCCAGCAGACGTCCGGCATGGTCGTCGCGAAGGGCACCGAGGACACGACCTTCTACCGGTTCACCCGGTTCGCCGCGCTGAACGAGGTCGGCGGAAACCCGGACCGGTTCGGCTTGAGCACCGGGGAATTCCACACGCTGGCCGCGGGCCGGGCTGCCGCGGCTCCGGCCACGATGACCACGCTGACCACTCACGACACGAAGCGCTCCGAGGACACCCGCGCGCGGATGGCCGCGCTGTCGGAGGTCGCGGACGAGTTCGCGGTCGCGGTACGGCGGTGGACCGCCGCGCGCGGGATCGACGAGCCCGCGCTGAATCTCCTTGCGTGGCAGACGCTTGTGGGCGCGTGGCCGATCTCGCCGGAACGGCTGCGCGACTACCTCGACAAAGCCGCGAAGGAAGCGAAACTCCGCACCTCCTGGACGGACCACGACGAGGACTTCGAGCGAGCCGTCGCCGAGTGGCCGTCCGCGGTGCTGGGCGACGCGGAGCTTACGGCGGATGTCGAGTGCTTCGTCAAGCGGGTGCGCGGCGCGGGCTGGGCGAACTCGCTGGGACAGAAACTGATCCAGCTGGCCGGACCCGGCGTGCCGGACGTTTACCAGGGCACCGAGCTGTGGGACTACTCGCTGGTCGATCCGGACAACCGCCGCGCGGTCGACTACGCCGCCCGGCGCTCCCTGCTCGAACGCGTCCAGGCGGGCGAACAGCCGGAGATCGACGATACCGGCGCGGCGAAGCTGCTGGTGGTGCACCACGCGCTGACCCTGCGCCGGGACCGGCCGGAGCTCTTCACCGGATACCGGCCGCTGCAGGCGGAAGGCGTTGCCGCGGAACACCTTCTGGCCTTCGAACGCGGCACTGGCCTGACCGTCGCGGTCACGCGGCTGCCGCTGGGACTGGAGCGCGCGGGCGGCTGGCGCGACACCGTGCTGCCGCTGCGCGCCGGCGAATGGACCGACGTGCTGACCGGCCGCGGGATCGGTGACGCACCGCAGGCTTCGGCGTTGTTCGACCAGTATCCAGTCGCGCTTCTGGTGCGGGAGGACTCCTGATGTTCCGCGTATGGGCACCTTCGGCCGAGCGCGTCCGCGTCCGCGTGGACGGTGCCGACCACGAGATGACCGCCGCCGCCGACGGCTGGTGGCAGGCCGACGTCACCGGCGCCGACTACACCTTCCTGCTCGGCGACGACGACCGTCCGCTGCCGGACCCGCGCTCGCTGCGCCAGCCGAACGGCGTGCACGAAGCGTCGCGCGTCTACGACCATTCCGCCTTCGAGTGGACCGACCAGTCGTGGACCGGACGGCAGCTGCCCGGCGGCGTGGTCTACGAACTGCACGTCGGCACCTTCACCGAGGCAGGCACGTTCGACGCGGTCATCGAACGGCTCGGGCACCTGGTCGACCTCGGCGTCACGCACGTCGAACTGCTGCCGGTGAACTCCTTCGACGGCACCGCGGGCTGGGGCTACGACGGCGTCCTGTGGGGCGCGGCGCACGAGCCGTACGGCGGTCCCGACGGGCTGAAACGCCTGGTCGACGCGTGTCACGCCCGCGGGCTCGCGGTGCTGCTCGACGTCGTCTACAACCACCTCGGCCCGTCCGGCGCCTACCTCGACCGGTTCGGCCCGTACTTCGCCGGCCGCACCGACTGGGGCGCCGGGCTCAACCTCGACGGCCCCGGTTCCGACGAAGTCCGCCGCTACGTCATCGACAACGCGCTGGGCTGGCTGCGCGACTTCCACTTCGACGGCCTCCGCCTGGACGCGGTGCACGCGCTGGTCGACAAGCGCGCCGTGCACCTGCTGGAGGAACTCTCCGCCGAGGTCGACGCGCTGTCGGCGGCCCTGAACCGCCCGCTGACGCTGATCGCCGAGTCCGACCAGAACGACCCCAAGCTCGTCACGACCCGTGACGCCGGCGGCTACGGCCTGCACGCGCAGTGGTCCGACGACCTGCACCACGCGCTGCACGTCCGGCTCACCGGCGAAACCACCGGCTACTACACCGATTTCGCCGAGCCCGGCGCGCTGGCCAAAACCCTGCGGGAGGCGTTCTTCCACGCCGGGACCTGGTCGTCGTTCCGCTCGCGCGTCCACGGCCGCCCGCTGGACCGGCGCGCCGCCCCCGGCCACCGGTTCCTGGCCTACTTGCAGGACCACGACCAGATCGGCAACCGCGCGACCGGCGACCGGCTGTCCGCGACCGTTTCGCCCGGCCTGCTGGCCTGCGGCGCGGCGGTGGTGTTCTGCTCGCCGTTCACGCCGATGCTGTTCATGGGGGAGGAGTGGGCCGCCGAGACGCCGTGGCAGTTCTTCGCGTCGTTCCCGGACCCGGAACTGGCCGAGGCCGTCCGGACCGGCAGGCGCCGCGAGTTCGCCCGGCACGGCTGGGGCGAAACGGACGTCCCGGACCCGATGGACCCGGCCACCGTCGCCCGCTCGCGGCTCGACTGGACCGAACCGGGCACACCGGGCCACCGCGAGATCCTCGGCCTGTACCGGACGCTGATCCGTCTCCGCCGCACGCATCCGGAGCTGACCGATCCGCGGCTGGACCGGGTCGTGGTGGAGACCGCTCCGGACGACGCGTGGCTGATCCTGCACCGGGGCGCTCTGCGGCTGGCGTGCAACTTCGGGGCGAAGCCGGTCGAGCTTCCGGTGGCGGGGGAGGTGCTGGCTTCGTGGGGCAACCCCGAGGCCGGCTCCACCGGGACGGTGCTGCCCGCGGAGTCGTTCGTCCTGGTCGCTACCCGCTGACCTCGGGGTACTGGCGGAGCATCGCCGTCAACGCCTCCGCCAGCCGGTCCCGAAGCTCTTGCGGCGCAACCACCTCCGCCAACGGGCCGAGCCGCAGCAGATCATGCACGGCTTGGTCCGGCTGCTCGACCGGAACGACCACCCGAGTCCATCCGTCCGCCTCGGCAACACCACCCGCGGCCGCGCGGGCCACGGCCGGTTCGGCGAGCTGCGGCAAAAGCCGCATCCCCTCCGGAGACAGCCGCAGTACCGCCTCGCCCCGGTGCCGCCGGGCGTCGAAGTCGTCGAGATAGTCCGACCAGCAGCGGCCCAGGTCGAAGTCGTCGGCCCGATCGAAGGTCTCGTCCAGCAGCGCCGCCTCGACGATCCGCGCCACCCGGTAGGTCCGGAACTCCCCGGAACGCCGGGCGACCAGGTACCAGTGACCGGCCTTGAGCACCACGCCGTACGGCTCGACGGTCCGGGCGACTTCGCGGGGCGCGGCCCAGCGCTGGTACCGGATCCGGACACGGCGCTGCTGCCACACCGCGTCCGAGACTGCCGGCAGCTGCGGCGTGGCTTCTGCGCCGTGGTACCAGGACGCCGCGTCCAGGTGGAACCGCTCGCGGACCCGGTCGGCGTGGGATCGCAGTTCGGCCGGGAGCGCGGCCAGCAGTTTGCGCTCCGTGTTCGCGACGACCGGTCCGAGGCCCAGTCCGGAGGCCGCGACGGGCAGGCCGGCGAGGAAGAGCGCCTCGGCTTCCTGCCTGGTCAGGCCGGTCAGCTGGGTGCGGTACCCGTCGACCAGCCGGTACCCGCCGTCGTGCCCGGGCTCGCCGTACACCGGGATCCCGGCGGCGCTCAGCGCCTCGATGTCGCGGTAGACAGTGCGCGGCGAGACCTCCAGCCGGGCGGCCAGTTCGTCGGCGGTCCTCGGCTGGCGGGCCTGCAGCAACAACAGAATCGAGACGAGCCGGCTCGCGCGCATGAGGGCCAGCATGCCGGGGTCCGCTGACAAAACCTGTCAGGAATCCCCGGGCCGGAGGGCACGCCCGGCCCGCGACCCCTACTGGCATCGCCATCGGTCCAGGTCATCACCCCTGCTCCGGGCAAGTTCAGCCAAGCGCCGGAGCCCGCGCCCGCCCCGGGTTTGAAAAGATCGGCGCATGGCACAGCGACCCGCATCCGACAACCAGGTCCTCGCCGGACGTCCGTTCCCGCTCGGCGCCCACCCGGAGGCGGGCGGCGTCCGGTTCGCGGTGACGTCCGCCGTCGCCGACGCGGTCGAGGTGTGCCTCATCGGCGACGACGGTTCCGAACGGCGGATCGAACTGACTGAACGCACGTTCGGCGTCTGGCACGGCCTCGTCCCGGGCGTCACGGTCGGTCAGCACTACGGCTACCGCGTGCACGGTCCGTACGACCCGGCGCACGGTTACCGCTGCAATCCGGCCAAGCTCCTCGTCGACCCGTATGCGCGCCGGATCGACGGCAAGCTCGCCAGCCTGCACGCCGCACAGGGCTTCACTGGCGACCCCGAGCGCGGTCCGATGTCCACTGTGGACTCGCTGGGGGCAGTGCCGCTGTCGGTCGTCACCTCGCCGGGCGGGCAGGACACCGGGGTCAAGCCGGAAGTGCCGTTCGAGGAATCGGTGATCTGCGAACTGCACGTGAAGGGGTTCACCCAGCAGCATCCGTTCATCCCGGAGGCGCTCCGGGGCACGTACCTCGGCCTCGCGCATCCGGTGGCGATCGAGCACCTGACCCGGCTCGGCGTGACGACCGTCGAACTGCTGCCGGTGCACGCGTTCGCCGACGAGCCCGCGCTGATTCGCTCGGGACGGCACAACTACTGGGGCTACTCGCCGCTGGGCTACTTCGCGCCGCACGCCGGGTACGCGAGCGAGCCGGGCCGCGAGGTCGAGGAATTCCGGACGATGGTGGCGGCCCTGCACGCGGCGGGCATCGAGGTGCTGCTCGACGTCGTCTTCAACCACACCTGCGAAGGCGGCCCGGACGGTCCGACGCTCTCGCTGCGCGGCCTCGACGCCCCGGCGTACTACCTGCACACCCGCCGCGGCCACATGGCCGACCTCACCGGCTGCGGCAACACTCTCGACGCCGGTTCGCCCACGGTCGTCCGGCTGGTCACCGATTCGCTGCGGTACTGGACGCAGGAGATGGGCGTCGACGGGTTCCGCTTCGACCTGGCGAGCACGCTCGGCCGTCCGCGCGGCGAGATGTTCAACCGCGAGTCGACGATGCTCACCGCGATCACCACCGACCCGGTGCTGTCCCGCTGCAAGCTGATCGCCGAACCGTGGGACGCGACCGGCGAGGGTTACCGCGTCGGCGACTTCGGCGCGCAGTGGGCCGAATGGAACGGCCGCTACCGCGACACTGTGCGCGATTTCTGGCGCGGCGCGACCGGCGTGCGGGACCTCGCGTACCGGCTGTCCGGCTCGTCCGATCTGTACGACCACAACCTGCGCCGCCCGTGGCAGTCGATCAACTTCGTCACCGCGCACGACGGCTTCACGCTGCGGGACCTGGTGTCCTACAACGAAAAGCACAATGAGGCCAACGGCGAGGACAACCGCGACGGCACGAACGACAACCGCTCGTGGAACCACGGCGCGGAGGGCGAGACCGACGACGCGGGGATCGTCGCGCTGCGCACCCGCCAGGCGCGCAACCTGTTCGCGACGCTGCTGCTGTCCACCGGCACGCCGATGTTCACCGCGGGCGACGAGATGTGGCGGACCCAGCACGGCAACAACAACGCCTATTGCCTCGACGACGAAACGTCGTGGGTCGACTGGACCCCGACCGAGGCCTCGGAGCCGATGCTCGACTTCGCCCGCCGCGTGGTCCGGCTGCGCGCGCACAGCCCGGCACTGCGGCAGCCCGAGTTCTTCGAGGGCCGCACCACGGTCACCGGCAAGCCGGACCTCGTCTGGTTCCGCCCGGACGGCGAGGAATTCGACGAGATCGACTGGTTCGACGAGGACCGCCGCACGCTCTGCATGTGGATCGACGGGTCGAACAGCCAGGCGCGCAACCGCGAGGGCGCGCTCGTCACCGACCACTCGTGGCTGCTGGTGCTGCACGCGGGAGCGGAGCCGGCGGAGATCGTGCTGCCCGGCCCGGAGTACGGCGAGACTTTCAAGCCCACTTTGGACACCAGCACCGCCGACGGCACCCCGGCCAACCCCGGCGTGCTGGAGCCGAAGGCGCGGATCACCGTCGAGGCGCGGTCGCTGCTGTTGCTGCGCGCGCCGCGCGACACGGTGGAGATCCCGCAGCTGTAAGGAGACACCGAGTCCGAGAAGTCCGGGCGATCCCCGTGATTGTCCGGGGCGCCATGGGGCATCCTGACTGGAGTCCGCCGCCGCCGAGAAAGCTTCACCAGGACATCCGCACCGATACTCGCCGGTAATCACCGGAACGCGCCGCCGATTGTTAACGCAATTCGGCGGGCGTGTTGCGGGCGGGAGACGGGAATGCGTCCGGGAGTTCCGCCGAATGGGCGCGTTTCGCCCGACCGGGTGGCGGGAAAATCAGAAAAAGGCCCCGCTGTCAACGGCTTTGGAGGAATCAGGCACACTGACCGTGCTCGCGGAAGCACACTCCGACCACCCTCCCACCCACCGTGAAAAAGGGGCATCGCCATGACCGGCAGGCTCGGGATCGACGACGTCGCACCCATTGTCAGCTGCGGCCGGTATCCGGCCAAAGCCGTTGCGGGCGAACATTTCCCCGTCACCGCCACGGTCTGGCGGGAGGGGCACGACGCGGTCGCCGCGACGGTCGCCTGGCGCGGTCCGGGCGACCGCGCCGCGCGCCAGACGCGGATGGCCGAACAGGGCCGCGGGCTCGACCGGTTCGGCGCGGTGATCGTGCCCGACGCCGAGGGCATGTGGACCTATCGCGTGGACGCGTGGAGCGATCCGTGGGCCACCTGGGAGCACTCGGTCGAGGTGAAGATCGCCGCGGGGCAGGGGCCCGGCGAGCTGGCGAACGACCTGGAAAGCGGCGCGCTGCTGCTCGACCGCGTCTCCCGCCGCCCGGAGCGCCGGGCCGAGCGCCCGCTGCTCGCCGGGGCCGCGGCCGCGCTGCGCGACGACGAACGCGATCTCGCCGAGCGCGTCGGACCGGCGCTCTCGCCCGAGGTCCGCCAGCTCATGCACGACTTCCCGGTGCGCGAGCTGATCACCAAGGGCCGCGTGCTGAAGCTGTGGGTCGACCGCAAACGCGCCGCTTTCGGTTCCTGGTACGAATTCTTTCCCCGTTCCACCGGCGGGGTCGACGCGCAGGGCCGCGCGGTGCACGGCACCTTCGCCACCGCCGAGCGCGAGCTGGACCGCGTCGCGGGCATGGGCTTCGACGTCGTCTACCTGCCGCCGGTGCATCCCATCGGCCGGGTGAACCGCAAGGGCCCCAACAACACTCTCGACGCGACGCCGGACGACGTCGGCTCGCCGTGGGCGATCGGCGCGGACGAGGGCGGGCACGACGCGATCCACCCGGAGCTCGGCACGATCGAGGATTTCGACTCTTTCGTGGCGCGCGCGGAGGACCTCGGCCTGGAGGTCGCGCTCGACCTCGCGCTGCAGGCCGCGCCCGACCACCCGTGGGTCGTCAAGTACCCGGAGTTCTTCACCACCCGCCCGGACGGCACCATCGCCTACGCGGAGAACCCGCCGAAGAAGTACCAGGACATCTATCCGGTCAACTTCGACAACGACCCGCGCGGCATCTACGACGAGGTGCTGCGCGTCGTGCTGCACTGGGTGTCGCACGGGGTGCGGATCTTCCGGGTCGACAACCCGCACACCAAGCCGCCGGACTTCTGGGCGTGGCTGATCCAGTCGGTGAAGGACGCGCATCCGGACGTGCTGTTCCTCGCCGAGGCGTTCACCCGCCCGGCCCGGCTGTGGGGGCTGGCGAAGCTCGGCTTCACCCAGAGCTACACGTATTTCACCTGGCGCACCACGAAAGAAGAGCTGACCGAGTTCGGCACGGACCTGGTCGAGCATTGGGACCACGGCCGCCCGAACCTGTTCGTCAACACTCCGGACATCCTGCACGAATCGCTGCAGCACGGCGGTCCGGGCATGTTCGCGCTGCGCGCCGCGCTCGCCGCGACCATGTCGCCGACCTGGGGTGTGTACTCCGGCTACGAGCTGTTCGAATCCGAGGCGGTGCGGCCGGGCAGCGAGGAATACCTCGACTCCGAGAAGTACCAGCTGCGCCCGCGCGATTTCGCCCGCGCGCTCGCCGAGGGCCGTTCGCTCGAACCGTGGCTGGCCCGGCTCAACGCCATCCGCCGCGCGCATCCGGCGCTGCAGGGCATGCGCTCGCTGCGCTTCCACTCCGTCGACAACGACGCGCTGCTCGCTTACTCCAAACAGGACCCGGCGACCGGGGACACGATCGTCGCCGTGATCACCCTCGACCCGCACAACACGCAAGCGGGCACGCTCCGGCTCGACCTGCCCGCGCTCGGCTTCGACTGGCACGAGCGCCTCATCGCGCACGACGAGGTCACCGGCGAGACGTGGGACTGGGGCGAGGCGAACTTCGTCCGGCTCGAGCCGTGGCGGGCGGTCGCGCACATCGTGGCGCTGCGCCGCAGGCTCGCGGCCTGAACTCGACAACAGCACTTCGCGCGTGGTTATCCCGGAGCCGTTCGGGATAACCACTACTCAGCACAGGCAACTCACGACAAGGTGGAACGGATGGACGAGGAGAGCCGGCCCGGCGCCGCGGCGGGACTGGCGGGCGTGCCGCACACGGGTGAGGCGGTCACCGCCGACGGCCTGCTGGTCGAGCCCCAGGCGGACGATTTCGGGCACGCGCACGAGGCGCCGGCGGACCCGGAATGGTTCAAGAGCGCGGTGTTCTACGAGGTGCTGGTGCGCGCGTTCGCCGATTCGAACGGCGACGGCACCGGCGACCTGCGCGGGCTGGCGGGCAGGCTGGACTACCTCGAATGGCTCGGGGTGGACTGCCTGTGGCTGCCGCCGTTCTACGCCTCGCCGCTGCGCGACGGCGGCTACGACATCAGCGATTTCCGCGCCGTGCTGCCGGAATTCGGCAGCGTCGAGGACTTCGTGTACCTGCTCGACGAGGCGCACCGGCGCGGCATCCGGGTGATCACCGACCTGGTGCTGAACCACACCTCCGACGCGCATCCGTGGTTCCAGCAGTCGCGCTCGGACCCGGACGGCCCGTACGGCGACTACTACGTGTGGAGCGACGACGATTCCCGCTACGCCGACGCGCGGATCATCTTCGTCGACACCGAAACGTCGAACTGGACCTACGACCCGGTGCGCGGCCAGTTCTACTGGCACCGGTTCTTCACCCACCAGCCGGACCTGAACTACGAGAACCCGGCCGTGCAGGACGCGATGATCGACGTGCTGCGGTTCTGGCTCGACATCGGCATCGACGGCTTCCGCCTCGACGCCGTGCCCTACCTGTTCGAACAGGAAGGCACGAACTGCGAGAACCTGCCGCGCACGCACGATTTCCTCAAGCGCTGCCGCAAAGTCGTCGACGACGAGTACCCCGGCCGGATCCTGCTCGCCGAGGCGAACCAGTGGCCCAGCGACGTGGTCGAGTACTTCGGCGACGCGGAGTCCGGCGGCGACGAGTGCCACATGGCGTTCCACTTCCCGCTGATGCCGCGGATCTTCATGGCGGTGCGCCGGGAGTCGCGGTTCCCGATCTCGGAGATCCTGCTGCAGACGCCGCAGATCCCGTCCGGCACGCAGTGGGGCATCTTCCTGCGCAACCACGACGAGCTGACGCTCGAGATGGTCAGCGACGAAGAGCGCGACTACATGTACTCCGAGTACGCCAAGGACCCGCGGATGAAGGCCAACATCGGGATCCGCCGCCGGCTGGCCCCGCTGCTGGACAACGACCGCGACCAGCAGGAGCTGTTCACCGCGCTGCTGCTGTCCCTGCCCGGGTCGCCGGTGCTGTACTACGGCGACGAGATCGGCATGGGCGACAACATCTGGCTCGGCGACCGCGATGCCGTCCGCACGCCGATGCAGTGGACGCCGGACCGCAACGCCGGGTTCTCCACGTGCGATCCGGGCCGCATCTACCTGCCGGTGATCATGGACCCGGTGTACGGGCACCAGGCGCTGAACGTCGAGGCGCAGGCCGACAACGCGGCGTCGCTGCTGAACTGGACGCGCCGGATGATCGAGGTCCGCAAACAGCACCACGCGTTCGGCCAGGGCGATTTCGCCGATCTCGGCGGCTCGAACCCGAGCGTGCTCGCCTACCAGCGCCGGTGGCTGCGCCCGGACGGCCGCGAGGACGTCGTGGTGTGCGTCAACAACCTGTCCCGTTTCCCGCAGCCGGTGGAACTGGACCTGTCCGCGCACCAGGGCGCGACGCCGGTCGAGCTGACCGGCGGGGTGCGCTTCCCGGACATCGGCGAGCTGCCGTACCTGCTCACGCTGCCCGGCCACGGGTTCTACTGGTTCCAGCTGCTCGAGCCGGAAGAATGAGGTGAGTCCGCTGTCGCACCACGGTTCCCCGCCCGAACTGCCCGAGGTTTCCCGCGCGCTGACCGCCCTGCTGCCGGACTGGCTGCCCGCGCAGCGTTGGTTCGCGGGCAAGGACCGGCCGGTCGACGAGGTCCGCCCGGCGGGCCTCACCGCGCTGGCCGGCCCGGATCCGCTGCTGGTGCACGCGGTCGTCGACGTGGTGCAGGGCGACCGCACCGAGCCGTACCAGCTGCTGATCGGCCGCCGGTCCGGGGTGCCCGAGGTCGCGTCGGCAGCGCTGCTGGGCGAACGGTTCTACGAGGCGAGCGGCGACGCGGACCTCACCGCCGGGCTGCTGGACCGGATGGCGGCGGGGGAGTCCGCGGGGCCGCTGCGGTTCTCGGCGGAGCCCGACGCGAAGCTCGAACCGGGGCTGCGCTCGCGGCCGATCACCGCGGAGCAGAGCAACACCTCGCTGGTGTACGGCGGGCAGTACATCCTCAAGCTGTTCCGCAAGCTCAGCCCGGGGACGAACAAGGACCTGCTGCTGCACCGCGCGCTGCAGGACGCCGGGTGCAAGCACGTGGCGCGCGTGGTCGGCTCGATCTCCGGCGAACTGCACGGCGAACCCGCGACGATGGGGATGCTGCAGGAGTTCCTGCCGGACGCGGTCGACGGCTGGGCGATGGCGACCACGAGCGTGCGGGACCTGCTGGCCGATCCGGACCAGCCCGCGGCCGAGGCGGGCGGCGACTTCGCCGGGGAGTCCGAGCGGCTCGGCGCGGCGGTGGCCGAGGTGCACGCGGACCTCGCGACCGCGCTCGGCGCCGAGCCCGCGGACAGCGACGAGCTGGACCGCACGGTGCGCGCGATGACCGAACGGCTCGACCAGGTGTCCGAGGCGGTCCCGGAGCTGGCGGTGCACGCGCCCGCGCTGCGCGAGGTGTTCGAAGCCGTGCGCGCGCACGAGGCGCCGATTTCGCTGCAGTACATCCACGGCGATCTGCACTTGGGCCAGGTGCTGCGTACCGTCAACGGATGGCTGCTGCTGGACTTCGAAGGCGAACCGGCCGCCCCGGTCGCGGAACGGCACGCGCTGCGCTCGCCGCTGCGCGACGTCGCGGGCATGCTCCGGTCGTTCGACTACGCGGCGCACCAGCGGCTCGTCGGGCAGCCCGAGAACGCGGACGTGACCCGGCACGCGATGGAATGGGCCCGGCGCAACCGCGCCGCGTTCTGCGCCGGGTACGCCCGCGCCGGCGGCCCGGTCGGCGACCCGCAGGAGCACGCGGACCTGCTGCGCGCCTTTGAACTGGACAAAGCGGTGTACGAGGTCGCCTACGAGCACGCGAACCGGCCGGACTGGCTGAGCGTGCCCCTGGCGGCGATCGCCCGCAGCACCGACGGAAGCGAGTGACCCCGTGAACGCTGTCCCCGCGGATCTGCCCTCGGCGGCGCCGTCCCCGCTCGACATCGACCGGCTGCTGGCGGGCGAGCACCACGACCCGCATGCGGTGCTCGGCGTGCACACCGACGGCAGCGACATCGTCGTGCGCGCGCTGCGTCCGGGCGCGACGTCGGTGTCGGTCGTCGCGGGGGAGCGCCGCGTCCCGCTGGAGCGCGTGGCGGACGCGCTGTTCGCCGCGACGCTGCCGGAGCACCCGGGCGACTACCGGATCGAAGTCGGCTACGACAACCACACTGTCGTCACCGACGATCCGTACCGCTGGCTGCCGACGGTGGGGGAGCTGGATCAGCACCTGATCGGCGAAGGACGGCACGAACGGCTGTGGGACGTTCTGGGCGCGCACGTGCGCCGGTACGACACCCCGAACGGCGTCGTCGAAGGCGTGTCCTTCGCGGTGTGGGCGCCGACCGCGCGCGGCGTGCGGGTGATCGGCGACTTCAACGCGTGGGAGGGCCGCGGCCACCCGATGCGCTCGCTCGGGTCCTCGGGCGTGTGGGAGCTGTTCGTGCCCGGCGTTTCCGTCGGCAGCTGTTACAAGTTCCGCATCCTCGGCGCGGACGGGCACTGGCACGAGAAGGCCGACCCGATGGCGTTCGCGACCGAGGTGCCGCCCGCGACCGCGTCGAAGGTGACCGAATCGTCGTACGCCTGGGGCGACGGCGACTGGGTCGCCCGGCGCGAGGCGACCGACTGGGCCGATGCGCCGATGAGCGTGTACGAGGTGCACCTCGGCTCGTGGCGGCCCGGGCTCGGCTACCGCGAGCTCGCCGGCCAATTGGCCGACTACGTCGAGGAAACCGGCTTCACGCACGTCGAGTTCCTGCCGGTGGCCGAGCATCCGTTCGGCGGCTCGTGGGGCTACCAGGTCACGTCGTACTACGCGCCGACCTCGCGCTTCGGCTCGCCGGACGATTTCCGGCACCTGGTCGACCACCTGCACCAGCGCGGCATCGGAGTGCTCGTGGACTGGGTGCCCGCGCATTTCCCGCGCGACATCTGGGCCCTGGCGCGGTTCGACGGCAGCCCGCTGTACGAGCACGAGGACCCGCGCCGCGGCGAGCAGCCGGACTGGGGCACGCTCGTGTTCAACTTCGGCCGCAACGAGGTCCGCAACTTCCTCGTCGCGAACGCGCTGTTCTGGCTGGAAGAGTTCCACCTCGACGGCCTGCGCGTCGACGCGGTCGCCTCGATGCTGTACCTCGACTACTCGCGCAAGGACGGCGAGTGGCTGCCGAACGAGTACGGCGGCCGGGAAAACCTCGACGCGGTAAGGTTTTTGCAGGAGCTCAACGCGACTGTCTACAAGCGACACCCGGGCGTGGTGATGGTCGCCGAGGAGTCCACCGCCTGGCCCGGCGTCACCCGCCCGACGCATCTGGGCGGCCTGGGGTTCGGCTTCAAATGGAACATGGGGTGGATGCACGACACGCTCCGCTACCTGTCGCACGAGCCGATCCACCGGGCGTACCACCACAACGAGATGACCTTCTCGCTCGTGTACGCGTGGAGCGAGAATTTCGTGCTGCCGCTGTCGCACGACGAAGTGGTGCACGGCAAGGGCTCGCTGTGGGAGCGGATGCCGGGCGACGACTGGAACAAGGCCGCCGGGCTGCGCGCGCTGCTGGCGTTCATGTGGGCGCATCCGGGCAAGCAGCTGCTGTTCATGGGCGGCGAATTCGGCCAGCCGCGCGAATGGTCGGAGTCGCGGTCGCTGGACTGGCATCTGCTGGAAACGCCGCTGCACCGCGGCGTGCGCGACCTGATCCGGCAGCTGAACGCGGTCTACCGGGACACCGCCGCGCTGTTCAGCGGCGACGTCCGGCCCGAGGGCTTCCGCTGGATCGACGCGAACGACTCGGCCGGCAACGTGCTGAGCTTCCTGCGCCTGGGCGCCGACGGCTCGCGGCTGGCCTGCATCGCGAACTTCGCCGGGGTCCCGCACCACGACTACCGGGTCGGCCTCCCGTCCGCCGGGCGCTGGACCGAGGTGCTGAACACGGACGCGGAGTCCTTCGGCGGTTCGGGAGTCGGGAACCTGGGCGCGGTGGAGGCGACCGAGGAGCCGTGGCACGGGCAGCCGGCGTCGGCGGTGCTGCAGCTGCCGCCGAGCGGGGTGTTGTGGCTGCTGGAGGAACGCCCCTCCGCCGAGCTCGAGGCCTGACCCGCCACCGCGCGCCGCTGCGGGCGGCAAACCTCCGTGAAGGGTCCCCTCGCGCCCTGGTCGCGGGTCGTGAGGGGGACCCTGACGGAATCAGATTCCCTGATGGTGGCCCTCGCGCGCCTCTCCGCGGCAGTCCGCAAGCCGTCAGTTCTGGCACCGGCCGGGCCGCTTGCCCGTCCGGCCATCCCGCGCTGCCCGGAATTCCCCTCGCGAGCGCCTTCGCCCGGCGGCGGTCGGAAAATGACCCACGCAGCGTCTTGCCGGTGAAGGCGCTGGTGGGCATACTTTGTTGCCATCCACAACAAACCCGGGGTGGCGCCGCCAGGCCGCCCCTCGAGTGATTGAGGGATGACGATGACGTCCTCGCACACCTCCTCCCGTTGGCGGCGGCTCGCGATCCCCGCGGCGCTCGCCCTCGCCGGCGCGGTCGCGCTGACGCCCGCCGGCCACGCCGCCCCCGCCCCCGCCGCCGCTCCGGCCGCCGGGTTCTCCGACGACTTCGACGGCCCGGCGGGCTCGCCCGCCGACGGGAGCAAGTGGAACTACGAAACCGGCGACAACAACGGCAACAACCACGAACGGCAGTGGTACACCTCGGGCGCGGCGAACGGCGCGCTCGACGGCCAGGGCCACCTCGTGATCACCGCGAAGAAAGAGAACTCCGGCAACAACTGCTGGTACGGCGCGTGCCAGTACACCTCGGCGCGGCTGAACACGTCCGGCAAGTTCAGCCAGGCGTACGGGCACCTGGAAGTCCGGATGAAACTGCCGCGCGGGCAGGGGATGTGGCCGGCGTTCTGGATGCTCGGCGGCGGGCAATGGCCGGACGACGGCGAAATCGACGTCATGGAGAACATCGGCAAGGAACCGAACACCGTGCACGGCACGATCCACGGCCCCGGCTACTCGGGCGCGGGCGGCATCGGCGCGGCGTTCAACGGCCCCGACTTCTCCGCCGACTTCCACACCTACGCGGTCGACTGGTCTCCGAACAAGATCGTCTGGCTGGTCGACGGGCAGGCCTACCAAACCCGCACCCCGGCGGACCTGAACGGCAAGAAATGGGTGTACGACCACCCGTTCTTCCTGATCCTCAACCTCGCGGTGGGCGGCGACTGGCCCGGCGACCCGGACGGCAGCACCCAGTTCCCGCAACAGCTGGTGGTCGACTACGTGCACGTGAGCTGACCACCCTCGCCGCCGGAACCCCGGCGGCGCGGAGAAGGCGCGGTCTCCGCGGGCCCCGTCCGGCTCAGCCCATTCTGAGCCGGACGGGGCTTTTCCGTGCTGCCGCTCGGGTACACAGCTTCCGCACGGATCACGGCAAGGAAAATCTCAGGTAGCGGGTGTTTGCTGAGCTGGCGGAGGGTCACGAGACGCGGGAGCGGAGCATGAACGAGCAGGAGCGCGGCGGGCACGACCAGGGACAGCCCGGCTACGGCGGGCAGGCGCAGCCCTGCTCGCCGGGAGCGGGGCAGCCGTACCAGCAGCAGGGCTGGGCTCAATGGGGCACTCCGCCGCCCGGCGCGTACGGTCCGCAGCCGGGCGGACAGTACCCCGCTCCGCCGTACCCGACACAGCAGATGCCCCGGCAGCGTTCGCATCACCCGTTGCGGACCGCGGCCATCACGGTCGGCGCGATCGCGCTGTCGGTGGCGGTCGGGCTCGGGGTCGGGCACTTCGTGTGGACGCCGTCCGCGCCGCCCGGCGTTTCCGGGAACCAGAACTTCGGCTCGATCGGCAACCAGACCAACCCGTCGAACACGGCGATCGACCCGCAGGCGATCGCGAAGAAGGTCAGCGCGGGCATCGTCAACATCAATACCGAGCTGGGCTACCAGGGCGCGGCCGCGGCGGGCACCGGAATCGTGCTCACCTCCGACGGCGAGGTGCTCACGAACAACCACGTCGTCGAGGGCGCGACGAGCATCAAGGTCACCGACATCGGCAACGGCCAGACGTACACCGCTTCCGTGCTCGGCTACGACCGCAGCCACGATGTCGCGGTGCTGAAACTGGCCGGCGCGTCCGGCTTGGCGACGGAGACGCTCGGCGATTCGTCGTCGGTGAAGGTCGGCGACGCGGTCGTCGGGCTCGGCAACGCGGGCGGCGCCGGGGGAGCGCCGGTCCCGGCCGGCGGGCGGGTGACCGCGCTGAACCAGTCGATCACCGCGTCCGACGAATCGAACAGCTCGTCCGAGCAGCTGAAGGACCTGATCCAGGTCGACGCGAACATCCAGTCCGGCGATTCCGGCGGCCCGCTCGTGAACGCGCAGGGCCAGGTCGTCGGCGTGGACACCGCGGCATCGGCCGGGTACCAGTTCAACGGCGGCGGACGGCGCGGCCACGGCGGGCTCGGCAACGGCTTCCCCGGCGACAACTCGCAGGGCGACGGTTCCCAGGGCGACTCGCAGGGTGACGGTTCGCAGGGATCCAGCGGGAACGAGGGCTACGCGATCCCGATCAACCAGGCGATCTCCATCGCCCACCAGATCGTCGGCGGCACCGGCTCCGACACTGTCCACATCGGAAAGAGCGCGTTCCTCGGCGTGACCGTCAGCGACGCCGGACAGCAGCAACAGCAGGGCGGAACCGGCTCGGGAGCCGCGATCCAGCAGGTCGTCCCCGACGGCGCGGCCGCCAAAGCGGGTCTCTCGGCGGGCGACGTGATCACCGCGGTGGACGGCAAAGCAGTCGACTCGCCCACCGCGCTGACCACTCTGATGGACCAGCACCACCCCGGCGACAAGCTGACGGTGACGGTCGTCGACCAGACCGGTCAGCAGCAGAACGTCACCGTCGTGCCCGCCGAAGGCCCCGTGGGCTGACCCGCCGGTTGTCCGGACGGCTGATGCGTTCAGTCGTCCGGATAACGCGTGTCCAGCGAAACCGGTTCCCATGCCGCGAGATCGGCGAGCTGCTGCTCGAGCTTCGCCCGGATCCGGGTCACCGCCTCGGGCCCGAGCGGCAGCCGCAGCGGCGCGTCCGGAGTGTCGACCAGTTTGAGAATGGCCTCGGCGGCCTTCGCCGGATCGTTCGGCTGCGCGCCGTCCTGCGCGGAAAACCGTTGGCGCATCGCGCCTGCCGGGGTGTCGCGGTAGTCGTCGATGGGCTCGGAGAACGTCATCGACCGCCCGGCGAAGTCCGTCCGGAACGGCCCCGGCTCCACCAGGCTCACCCGGATCCCCAGCGGCGCGACCTCCCCGGCGAGCGCCTCGGACATCCCTTCCAGCGCGAACTTCGACGTCGCGTACAGCGCGTGCCCCGGATTCCCGACCACCCCGCCGACCGACGACAACTGCACGATGTGCCCGCTGCGCTGTGCCCGCAGGTGCGGCAGCACCGCACGCGTGACGTTGAGGACGCCGAACACGTTGGTTTCGAGCACCTGCCGCGCCTGCTCGTCGGTCAGTTCTTCGAGCGCCCCGACCAGCCCGTGCCCAGCGTTGTTGACCAGCACGTCGATCCGCCCGAACTCAGCGATCGCCGCGTTCACCGCCGCCTCCGCCGACACCGGATCCGTGACGTCCAGCCGGGTTTTGAATGTCTCCATCCCCTCGAGAGCTTTTGTGTCGCGAGCCGTGGCCACGACCTTTTCCCCGCGCTGCAGCACAGTTTCCGCGAGCACGCGGCCGAACCCGCTGCTCGCTCCCGTGATGAACCAGACGCGTCCGGGCATGCGAACCTCCCCAGGACGAGTTACTTTGGTACCCAAACCAAACTACCTTGAGTTTCGAGGGAGTGTCCAGTTGGACTCAGTGGGGGCGGGCCTGCCCGAATGGCTGGCCGTGATGCCGGACGGCGTGGACGAGCAGGTCGAAGCGGCCCGCCAGCGGATCGGGCGGCTGTCGAGGCAGTTCGAGCAGGTGCTGCGCGACGTCGCGGAGGAATACGGTTTCAGCACGGGGGATTGGCAGGCATTGTCGGCCTTGCACCGCTCCGGCCGCGCTGCCGTTCTCACGCCGAAGGAATTGGCCGACCGTCTGGGCGTCACCTCCGGAACCGTCACCGTGCGAATCGACCGCCTGGAGCGCGCGGGCTTGGCCGAACGCGTCGCCGCGGCCTCCGACGGCCGGAGCCGCCCGATCCGCCTGACCCGCAAAGGCCGCGCCCGCTGGGCCGCCGCCACCCGGAAACGCACCGAACGGGAACAGGATCTGTTCAGCGCCGCCCTGACCGAAGACGACCTCTCCAGCCTGAACGCCCTCCTCGCCCGCCTCCTGACCCGCTTCGAAACCGAGTTCGGCCCTTCCTCCCCGCACGATGCCCTCCGCCCGGAGTGACAGTTTTTGTCGGTGGGCGGGACTAGCGTGAGCGGTACCTGACTGGAGGGAAGAACTGATGACCACTCTCAACGACCGCCCGAACACCGCATTGCTGGTCGTCGACGTCCAGAACGGCGTCGTCGCGGACGCGCACGAACGAGACAGCGTCGTGGCGAACGTGGCCGCGCTGGTGGACAAAGCTCGCGGAGCGGAGGTCCCCGTCGTGTGGGTCCAGCACAACGACGAGGGCCTGGAGAAGGGCAGCCCCGAATGGGAACTGGTCCCGGAGCTGAAGCGCTCTCCCGCCGAACCCCTGGTGGAGAAGTCCTACGGCGACTCGTTCGAAGACACCGCCCTGGAGTCGGTTCTCGCCGACCTGCGAGTGGGGCGCCTGGTGGTGAGCGGAGCCGAGACCGACGCTTGCATCCGCTCCACCCTGCACGGCGCCTTCGCGCGAGGCTACGACGCGACCTTGGTGAGCGACGCCCACACGACAGGAGACCGCACCACCTGGGGCGCGCCGCCGCCCGCGCAGGTCATCGCGCACACGAACCTGTACTGGAGCTATCAGACCGCCCCCGGCCGGACCGCGGGCACGGTCGCCACGAAGGAGGTCGCATTCAAGCCTGGCGCGTGAGACTGGCGCCGGGAGCCGGAGCAGAGGGCCCGAACGTCGCGCCGGCCTGATCGGCAGGGCTGCGAGGGTGGGCGCGAGCCTGCCCGGGGCTCGGAAGCCGAGGGCGGGAGAACAAGGGCGGCGGCCTGCCCGTGCCTGGTGGCGGGGCGGTGGCTGGCGACCGGCGATGGCGGGCGGCTTCCGGCTGCGCGGCGGAAGCGGGTTTGGGCGGAAGCCAGGTTGGTCCGGCTGAGCACGGGGGATGGGAGGCGGGCTGAGGCGGGTTCCGGGTCGGCCTGGCTGGGTCTGGCGGGGTGCTGGAGGCGGGCTGAGGCGGGTTCCGGGTCGGCCTGGCTGGGTCTGGCGGGGTGCCGGAGGCGGGCTGAGGCGGGATCCGGGTCGGCCTGGCTGGGTCTGGCGGGGTGCTGGAGGCGGGCTGAGGCGGGATCCGGGTCGGCCTGGCTGGGTCGGGCGGGATGCCGGAGGCGGGTTGAGGCGGGATCCGGGTTGGTTCGGCTGGGGCCGGTGGGTGGCGGGGCGGAAGCCGGGGCGGCCCGGCGGCAGTCGTGGCCGGAGAGCAGAACGCGGCGCGACAAGCTGCGCCGCGGCCCGGGCGAGAGTTCGCTGAGGCTGACGAGACCCTGCTCCGGGAAGGGGCCCCGCACCGGCCCTTCGCGGCATCCATCTGCGCCGGAAGCCGCCGAGTCGCTGGGTGACACACCGGCGACCGACCGGGGGAGAAGCAGCGTCGTCAGCACGAGCGCGCGGGTTTCGCGGAGTGGCGGCCCGGCCGGCGACGCCCGCCAGGTCCGCGCCCCGTCGCCGCGTCGCCCGCGTGGCGAGGTCGGCAACTCGCCAGCGCGACCCAGGCACGCGCTCCGCGATGAGCCGAACGGTCATTCCGGGCCGGTCCTCCCCGTTTGCTGCGGATCCCGCAGCGCGGCCGGACCACGACCACCCACAAGACCGATTCAGTCGCGACGAGGGCCGCTCCCCGCGCCCGGCAGCCGCACCGCCGCCGAAACCAAGCAAGTATTCGTTCGTCACACCCGATGAGTGAATCCTGCTTGTCCCCAAGCTAAAACCTCTCGCTCACCGGAACCCGGCAGCGGCGGAGCGGCGGCGCCCGCTCCGCCGCGACCAGCGGGCATCCCCGGCGGAAATCCCTCTGCCACCACGGCTTTCCCCGAAAATCTCCCCGGCCGGAGACCGCGAACCCGGGCCCTGTACCGGAAATGCCCCGCCCGCCGCGCCGCAGGGTGCCTCCCCGCGGCGCGAACCCGACCAGTTACGGTGGCGCGCGTGTCCTCGTTCCGTCCGGTGAGCGTGTCTTCGGGGAACCGGCGGATCAGCTGGGACCTCGTGCGCGGTGGGTGCGTCGTGCTGGTGCTGCTGTACCACGCGACCTACATGAGCGTCGTCGTGCATCCCGAACTCGGGCCGCGGCGGTTCGTGTTCCCGCATCAGATCGGGGCGAGCCTGCTGCTGGTGATTTCCGCGTACTTCGCCGCCGTGACGATCGGGCGCGGGTCGCTCGGCCGGTACTGGTGGGGGCGGATCGCGCGGTTGCTGCCGCCGTTCCTCGCCGCCGTCGTGGCGATCTACTTCGCGCTGCGGTACCTGTCGCCGCCCGGCTGGTTCAGCCCGCGGTTCGGCGACCTCGCCGGCAACCTCCTCATGCTCTGGAACTGGAAGCCCGCCGACTACCCCTTCCTCGACGGCTCCCACTGGACGATTCCGCTCCAGCTCATGGCGTTCACTGTCGCCGCGCTGCTCTACCGCGGCAGCTGGGGCCACGGGCGCAAGTTTCGCGTCCTGATGTGGACCGTCCTGCTCGTCCCGCTCGCGCAGTGGCCGCTGCGCGTCTCCGGTCCGCCCGAGTGGTACCGCGTCATCGTCGACGGCTTCGGATTCCACCGCTGGCATCTGTTCGTCGCAGGCATCGCAGTCTGGCTCTGGACGAAGAAACGCGTGTCCACGACGGAATTCGTGCTGCTGGAAGTCCTCTGCGTCACCGCGCACGCCCTGCACGGCGCGGCCGTCACGCCGGCCGGTATCGACGTCGAATGGGGTTCGACGCTCGGCATCGCGGCCGGGATCGTCGTGATCTCGCTCGCCGCGGCCGGCCCGGACTGGAACCGGTTCCTCCCGTCGTTCGTCCAGCGCGCGATCACCTGGTTCGCCGGCGTCTCCTACGGCGTCTTCCTGATCCACCAGGCCATCGGTTACCTGGTGCTGCACTGGCTGTCCGGCCTCGGCGTCGACCCGCTGCTGCAGACCGCGGGGATGATCGCCACCGGCGTCGTCCTCGGCTGGGCCCTCACCCGCCTGGTCGAACGCCCAGCCCACCGCTTCCTCATGCGCGGCTACGACACGTGGACCGCCCGCCGCCGTCCCGACGACGAACCGGCCGCGGTCTCGGCGGGCAAGCCCGGCTGACCCGGGGCACCTCTCGAAGACGCCCGCCGCTGTGGGCGGCAGCACACGTCGATGTCCGGGTCATCCCTGATGCCGGAAAGCCGCGCGCGGCCATAGCGTGGCAGTCCGGGTTGAGCAGCAGAGGGGCGAGACAAGTGAGAATCGGTCGGTTGGTCGCTGTCGGTGTCGTGGCGGCGAGCGTCTCCGCGTGCCAACTCCCGCTGGTGCGGGACGACGGCGAATCGCACGACAGCGTCTCGGTGGGCTGGCCGGGCACCGCCAAGGACACCTCGACGATCACCGGTTCGGCGAAGGCCGTCAAGATCGACAGTTCCGCCGGCTACGTGCGGCTGCGTTCCGGCGGCGCGCCCGGTTCGATCACCGTCGAACGCGAAATCCGCTACCAGGGGGCCAAACCGGAGGGAACCTGGCACCGTCTGTCCGGGTCGACGCTCGAACTCAACGGGGAATGCGGCAGCCAGTGCGTCGTCTCCTACACGGTCACCGTGCCTGATCGGACGGCCGTGACCGGGAAAATGGGAGCTGGCGAGTTCGAGGCCGACAAGATCAGCTCGCTTGACCTGACGATGTCCGCGGGCAGGGTCGCCGTCCGAGACTGCGCCGGACCGGTGAAAGCCGTGACCTCTGTCGGCGAAGTCGACATCACCACGACTGTGCCCGCTGACGCCGCCATCAAGACCCAAGTGGGCGCGGTTTCCCTCAACGTCCCCGGCACGGACTACTCGGTGTCGGCGCACACCTCGGTCGGCGAACGGAGTGGCACCCTGCCGGACCGGCCGAGCGGCGCCCACCGCATCGATATCAGTTCCCAAGCGGGGGAAATCCGGCTCGACTCCCATTGATCCTTCAGAACCCCGGGCGCCGCAGGTGTTCATCGCTCCACTGTGGACACTCCGGCGGCCCGGGGATTTCGCTCGGCAGGAAGGCACGGCAAGTGCGGGATCAGACGGGCCGGGTTGCCTTGCCTGCGAATGGGTGACCCGGGTGCCCTGCCCGCGCGATCTGCGCCGAACGCCAGCGGCCCGCATAAGCCGCTCGTCGCCGCCAAGCCGATGCTCGCAACGGACCGCTTGCTGCTGCCGAGCCACCGTTCACGAACCGACTGTTGGTCACTGCTGCGCCGCCGTTCGCGGGGGCTGCTCGCCGCCGAGCCATCGCTCGGAAGAGGCCGCTCGTCATTGCTGAGCCGATGCTCGCCATGACTCAGTCACGGCCGCCGAGTCGCAGCCTGTGCCCCTTCGCCGTCGCCGAGCCGCGGTTCGCAACGGGCTTCTGGTCGCTGCTGTGCCATCGTTGGCGAGTGGCCGCTCGCCGCCGCTCGCAACGCCCCGCCCGTCGTTGCCGAGTCGCGTTTCGCAACGGGCTGTTCGCCGCTGCTGTGCCATCGTTCGCGGGTGGCTGCTTGTCGCCGCTGCTCGCAACGGCCGCACTCGTCGTCGCTGAGCCGTGGTTCGCAACGGGCTTCTGGTCGCTGCTGTGCCATCGTTGGCAAGTGGCCGCTCCCCGCCGCTCGCAACGGCCCCACTCACGGCCGCCGAGGCGCCGCGCGCACCAAGCCGCCACCGCGAAACCGCGGCTCACAGCGCGAACGCGATACCCCGCACCACCAGCGCCGCGAAGAACACCACCGTGAACGCCAGATCGAACCCGACCCCGCCTGCCCGGATCGGGGGCAGCACCCGGCGCACCGGGGCGATCACCGGTTCGGTGGCCCGGTGGCTGATCCGGCGCACCTGGCCGAGCCACGCGGGCCCGGTCGCGACCAGGCGGGTCCAGTCCAGGACCATCCGCACCACCAGCACCACGATGAACACGGTCAGGACGTACCCGACCAGGGTCCCGATCAGGCTCATCGCACACCTCGCGTCTCCGGCAACGTTCTCACCTCTCCCAACGTCCGGCGGTCCCGCGAAGTGTCCGGTTCTCCCGGAATTCTCAGCGGATTGCCAGGATCCGCCCGATCGGGTATCGAGGAGGGCTCCGGAGAAGGGAGCGGCGGGTGCGCAGTGCGGCGTGGTTCGGGGCGTCCGGCCGGGCGGGGATGATCCATCGGTCGTGGATGCGGTCCCAGGGGTTCGGCCCGGAGGTGTTCGACGGCCGGCCGGTGATCGGGATCGCGGTGAGCGCGTCCGAGCTGGCCCCGTGCAACGTGCATCTCGACCGCGTGGCCGAGGCGGTCAAGCGCGGGGTCTGGCAGGCGGGCGGCTTCCCGCTCGCGTTCCCGACGATGGCGACCGGCGAGACGCTCATGCGCCCCACCGCGATGCTCTACCGCAATCTGATGGCGATGGAGGTCGAGGAGCTGATCCGGGCCAACCCGCTCGACGGCGTCGTCCTCCTCTCCGGCTGCGACAAGACGACCCCGGCGATGCTGATGGGCGCGGCGAGCGTCGACCTGCCCGCGGTGATGGTCACCGGCGGCCCGATGCTCAACGGCAAGTTCCGCGGCGGCGACGTCGGCTCGGGCACGCACGTCTGGAAGTTCGAGGAAGAAGTCAAGGCCGGCCGGATGACCGAGGAGGAGTGCTTCTTCGCCGAAGGCTGCATGGCCCGCTCGAACGGCCACTGCATGACCATGGGCACGGCGTCGACGATGGCCTGTCTCGCCGAGGCGCTCGGCATGCAGTTGCCCGGTTCGGCGACCTGGCCCGCGGTCGACGCGCGGCGTTTCGAGACCGCGCAGGCGGCCGGTCGGCGGATTGTCGCGATGGTGGAGGAAGACCTGCGCCCGTCCGAGATCCTGACCCGCGCGGCGTTCGAGAACGCGGTCCGCGTCAACGCGGCGATCGGCGGGTCCACCAACGCGATCGTGCACCTTCTCGCGCTGGCCGGGCGCGTCGGCGTCCCGCTCGCGATGAGCGACTTCGACGAGCTGGGCCGTGAAGTCCCCACGTTGGTGAATCTGATGCCCTCAGGGCAATTCCTCATGGAAGATTTTTGTTACGCCGGGGGAATTCCCGTGGTGCTGACGAGGCTCGCCGAGGCGGGGCTCCTGCACACCGGCGTCCGCACGGTCACCGGCAAGCCGAGGGAACCGGCGGAGTGCTGGAACGGCGATGTGATCACGACCGTCGACGCGCCGTTCCAGCCGCCCGGCACCGGAACCGCTGTGCTCACCGGGAATC
The DNA here is from genome assembly GCF_021903635.1 of Amycolatopsis sp. FU40. Lineage (NCBI taxonomy): Bacteria > Bacillati > Actinomycetota > Actinomycetes > Pseudonocardiales > Pseudonocardiaceae > Amycolatopsis > Amycolatopsis sp. FU40. Next base: position 3,489,948 of record NZ_CP091381.1, on the reverse strand, counting down.
TCGCTCCGGAAGGCGCGGTCATCAAGCAATCCGCCGCCTCGCCGGAGCTGCTCGCGCACACCGGCCCGGCGCTGGTCTTCGACACCGCGGAGGACTACCGCCGCGTCGCCGACGACCCGGACTTGCCCGTCACCCCCGACACGATCCTGGTGATCCGCGGCGCGGGTCCGAAGGGCTACCCGGGCATGCCGGAGGTGGCGAACGTCCCGGTGCCGAAAAAGCTCCTCGAACAGGGCGTCACCGACATCGTGCGGATCTGCGACGGCCGGATGTCCGGCACCGGCTACGGCACGGTCGTGCTGCACGTGAGCCCGGAATCGGCGGTCGGCGGCCCGCTCGCGCTCGTCCGTACCGGCGACCGGATCACGCTCGACACCCCGGCGCGCCAGCTGACCCTGCACGTGCCCGACGACGAACTCGCCGTCCGCCGCGAAGGGTGGACACCGCCGGAAAGCCCGTACCGCAGCGGATACACCTGGCTCTACCGCGAGCACGTCACCCAGGCTCACCTCGGCGCGGACTTCGATTTCCTGCACGGCACCCGCGGTTCCGCCGTGCCGAGGGATTCGCACTGATGCGCCGCCTCGGCAAAACCGCCGCGGGCTGGCAGGTGACCGACGGCGAGTCCGCCGGCGCGCTCCCGCCCGGCACCACGCTCGGCTCCCTGCTCGCGTTGCCCGCCGACGACTTCGCCGAAGCACTGGCGATCGAGCTCGTCCCGGGTGAACCAGGCGAGCTGCGGGCGCCGGTCGACGACGACACCGAGGTGTGGGCCGCCGGAGTCACCTACGAGGTGTCGCGCGAGGCGCGGATGGAGGAGAGCGGCGACGCGGACGTCTACTCGCGGGTGTACGACGCGGAACGCCCGGAGCTGTTCTTCAAGAGCGTCGGGCACCGCGTGCGCGGGCCGGGGGAGCCGATCGGGGTGCGCGAAGATTCCGCTTGGGACGTTCCGGAACCCGAATTGGCGTTGGTGTGCAACGCGAACGGCGAGATCGTCGGGTACACGATCGTCAACGACGTGAGTTCGCGCAGCATCGAAGGCGAGAACCCGCTGTACCTGCCGCAGGCCAAGATGTACCGCGGTTCGTGCGCGGCCGGGCCGTGGATCGTGCCCGCGCAAGAGATCCCGGACCCGTACGCGCTCGGCATCACCGTGTCGATCCATCGCGCCGGAGCACTGCTCTGGGCGGGGGAGACGTCGACCGCGCGGCTGCACCGCCGGCTCGCGGATCTGGTCGCGTGGCTCTACCGCGGCGATGTTTTCCCGCGCGGCGCCGTCCTGGCCACCGGTACATCCGCCGTTCCCGGCCCGGACGTCACGCTCGAGGCGGACGACGAGGTCACCATCATGATCGAGGGCCTCGGCGCCCTCCGGAACCCGGTCCGGCGCGGCCGCTTCGCCTGAGCCGCTCTTGACGCGGCCACGAGCGCTCGGCTATTCAATCTCAGTTCACATATCTGGGTACTATTCATATTCTTGAACGGAGTTGCGGTGCTGCCTCCTTTCCGGTCTTCCCGTCCGCGTCGTCTCGCGGCGGTTCTCGCGACGGTCGCGGGGCTGCTCGCGACCACTGCCGGAGCGGCGACCGCCGCGCCCGCGCCGAGGTCCTGTTCGTTCGTCTGCGTGCCGGACCCCGTGGTGCTCGACGGCCTGCGCCTAGCAGGCAACAAGATCGGCCTGATGGCCGGGAATCCGACGCTGCGCACGTCGCTGTCGAACCTGCTGAAGCAGGCGGACGACGCGCTGACCAAGGGGCCGTGGACGGTCGTCGACAAGGAGCGCGTCCCGCCGAGCGGCGACAAGCACGACTACCTCAGCCTCGCTCCGTACTACTGGCCCAGCCAGCCGAAAACGCCGGAAAACCCGCAGGGCTGCCCGTACGTCGACCGCGACGGCCAGGTCAACCCCGAGATGAAGAACGTGCCGGACAAGGCCGAGCGGCTCGTCGCGTTCAACTCGATCTACCAGCTCTCGCTCGCCTGGTACTACACCGGCAAGGCCGAGTACGCCCAGCGCGCCGCGCTCGACCTGCGCACCTGGTTCCTCGACGCGGCAACGAAAATGAACCCGAACCTGAACTTCGCACAGGGCATCCCGTGCAAGACCGACGGGCGCGGGATCGGCATCATCGAGTTCTCCTATACGTTCACCCAGGTCCTCGACGCCGCGCGGATCCTCGAAGCGGGCGCGCCCGGCTGGACGAAGGCCGACGGCAAGGCGTTCCGCGGCTGGTCGGCGGACTTCCTGACCTGGTTGCGCACCAGCAAGAACGGCACCGACGAGGCCAAGGCGACCAACAACCACGGCACCTTCTACGACCTGCTCGCCGCGGCGACCGCGAGCTACGTCGGCCGGCGCGACCTGGCCCGCGAGATCGTCCGCGACTCCGGCAAAGCCCGGATCGACCACCAGATCGCCGCGGACGGCGGCCAGCCCGAGGAATCCACCCGCACCCGGACGTACCACTACCACACGTTCAACCTGGTCGCCCTGACTCGCCTCGCGCAGCTGGGCAAGCACCTGGGCGTCGACCTGTGGTCGTACCGGAATCCGCAGGGCGGCAGCATTTTCGCCGCCGTCGACCACCTGCTCCCGGCGGCGACCGGCGCCGCGCCGTGGCCGTTGCCGGACATCCATTTCATCCAGTACGCCGCCCTCGACAGCGTGCACGCCGCCGCCGACGCGGGGGACCGGAAGGCCCGCGCCGCGGTCGGCCGCATCCCGGTCCCGCCCGGCGGCGACCTGTTCCCGGTGCGCCCGGCCGCCGAGCAGCTGGACGACGTTTCCACCACCTGAGCCCGTTTTCACCCGGACGCGGCATCTGCCGCGTCCGGGTTTCCGGCATCGGTCGTGAAACGATTCAGAAAGACCGATTCGCCGGAACGGGAAAGGGAAACGCCGTGATCAAGACCAGCCGGAGCAACGGCTCCGGGGCCCGGCGGGTGACGTTCGTCCTGCCGCTCGACACCCCGCCCGGCCCGGTGAGCGTGGTCGGCGACTTCAACGACTGGCAGCCCGGACGCCACGAACTCCGCAAACGCTCGAACGGCACGCGCTCGGCCGCGGTGGAGGTGCCGCCGGGCGCCCGGCTCCGCTTCCGCTACCTGGCCGACGGCGGCCGCTGGCTGGACGACCCGGACGCGCCTGCCCGCGACGGGCGGGATTGCTTGTATATCGCGGATTGACCCGGGCGGCGTCGTGCGGGTGCGGTGGGGTTTCGGTTGCTTGGCTGATCGCGGCCGTTGGCTGGACGGCCCGGATGCCCCGGCCCGTGAGGGGCTGGACTGCCTTGGCATCGCGGACTGACCGGCCCAGCTTGGTTCCCTCCCGTCCGGCGAGGGCTGGGCTGGTGCGTGTTCGCGCCGGTGAGAACCGGTGCGAACACGCACCAGCCCCGAGCGGTGTCCGCGTGGCTTGACCCGGGAGCCGACGGCAGCGGAAGCCGGGCGGCGATCCGGCGGCGGGCTTCCGCAGGCGGGTCGTGAGTGGCAATCCCGGTTCTAACCGCGATTGCCGCTCACGACCCCTTGAGCCGCACATCACCCCGCCCTAGTTTTGGAGCACTCGCTCCATTACCATCTGATCCATGCCCCGCCCCCGGATCCACGATCCCGAGCTGATTCTCGACACCGCCGAGCGCCTCATCGCCGACATCGGCCCCGAGGCGCTCACCGTCCGGCGGCTCGCGCAGGAGGCGGGCGTTCCGAACAGCACGATCTACCACGTCTTCGCCAATCTCCCCGCCCTCATCGGCCAGACCTGGCTCCGCGCCGCCACTTTCTTCCTCGACGAACAAGAACGCCTGGTCGACGAAGCTCCCGACCCGATCGAAGCGGTAGTCGCGGCCGCCGACACCTCCGCCGTGGTAGCCGAGGCGCGCCCGGACGCCGCGCGGATGATGATCGCTGTCCCGGCAAAGCGCGTACTGGGCCCGCAACTGCCGGACGAACTCGCGGAAGCGTTGCACGCCTTGGACAAACGCCTCGTCCGCCTCTTGATCCGCCTGGCCCGGCAACTCTGGAACCGCGGCGACGGACAAGCCGTAGAGGTCGTCACCGCCTGCGTGGTGGACCTCCCGACCGCTCTGCTCCGCCGCGAACTCGCCACCGGACCCGCCAGTGCGGAAAGCCGCGCACGGCTAGCCGCGGCGGTCCGCGCGATCCTCGCCCTCGAACCACCGCGAAAGTCCAGAAAGGACTGAAATGCCTACCCTCAGCACCGCCGGCGCCGTCCACGTACTCGACTTCGGCGCCGACGAAAACCGGTTCGCCCCACCGTGGCTGGAGGAGGTCCACACGCACCTCGACACGGTCACCGCAGGCAAGGAACCCGCCGCGCTCGTCACGATCGGCAGCGGCAAGTACTACTCCAACGGCCTCGACCTCGACTGGCTCACCAGCCACCCGGACGACGCGGGCAAATACGTCACCAGCATCCACGAGCTCCTCGCCCGCGTGCTGGCGCTCCCGGTGCCGACGATCGCCGCGGTCAACGGGCACGCGTTCGGCGGCGGCGCGATGCTCGCGATGGCCCACGACTTCCGCGTCATGCGCGAGGACCGCGGCTACTTCTGCTTCCCCGAGGCCGACCTCAACCTACCGTTCACCCCGGGCATGGCCGCGCTCGTCCAGGCGAAGCTCACCCCGTCCGCCGCGATCGCGTCGATGACCACCGGGAGCCGCTTCGGCGGTCCGCAAGCGACAGCGCTCGGCCTGGTCGACGCGACGGCCGCGCTGGAGGATCTGCGAACTGCGGCGGCCGAACGCGTCGCCCCGCTGGCAGGCAAGGACCGCGGCACGCTCGGGGCGATCAAGTCCACTATGTTCGGTCCGGCGCTGACCGCGTTGCGGGCGGCGGGGAACTGATCAGGTAGGCTCGCGTACGCGCGGCGGTGGGGCTCGCCGCTCCGGGAATCGCCCGGACAACCGCGGTCGAGACCGCCAACAGTCCCTACTCGAACGGTGCCGCGTGTCCGTGGAGTAGGAGAAGACTGTGCCCGAAGAACCTCTCGACCCTGACGTCGACCTCAGGGATCCCGTGCAGCAACGCGAACTCGTCCGGCACCACGTGTCGGTGCTCGGGGTGATCGCGCTCGGCGGCGGGCTCGGCGCGCTGGCCCGCTACGGGCTCGCGCAGGCCCTCCCCGCCGAGACCGCTGGCTTCCCGTGGGCGACCTTCTGGACGAACGTCGTCGGCTGCTTCCTCATCGGCGTGCTGATGGTGCTGGTCACCGAGGCGTGGTCGGCGCACCGGCTGGTGCGGCCGTTCCTCGGCGTCGGCATCCTCGGCGGCTTCACGACCTTCTCCACGTACGCGGTCGAAGCGCGCAACCTGCTCCGGCCGGACACCGTACCGCTCGCCTTCGCCTACCTCGGCGGAACGCTCGCCGCCGCGCTGCTCGCCGTCCTGCTGGGGCACGCGATCACCCGCAAGCTGGTCCCGGTGGAGGTGGCCGTCTGATGACCGCCCTCCTCGTCTTCCTCGGCGCCGCGGTCGGAGCGCCGATGCGGTACCTGACCGACCGGGCCGTCCAGTCCCGGCATCAGAGCCTGTTCCCGTGGGGCACGTTCACCGTCAACCTGATCGGCTGTGTCCTGCTCGGCGGGCTCGCGGGTGCCGGGACCGCGCTGCCCGCGGCGGTCTATCCGCTGCTCGGCACCGGATTCTGCGGCGCCCTGACGACGTACAGCACGTTCAGCTACGAAACCGTCCGGCTGGTCGAGCGCCAGTCGTACTTCGCCGCGGCGGCGAACGTGGTCGTCAGCGTCGCGGCGGGCGTCGGCGCGGCGGCGTTCGCGTATGAGGCTGTCCACGCCTTGGCCGGGTAAGGGTGCGAGGTGCACAGCCGGACTGTCCGGGCTGTGCAGATCGCACGGTGACCTCGCCGGAGCTGCTGCTTACCGTGCTGGGAACCGTTCCCCTCCCGATGAGGAGTCGCCATGGCCTCGGCTGTCGGTGTCGACGATTACGCGCTGACCAGGGTGCCCGATTCCGCCCGTTATTCGTGGTGGTCGGTCGCCGTGCAGCGGTTCGGCCAGGTTTCCGCGCTGTCGCAGTTCCTGCTCGGCGCCACGATCGGCTTCGGGATGAGCTTCGGGAACGCCGTGCTGGCGTTCACGCTCGGCTCGGTCATCCTCGAACTGATCACCGTGCTCGTCGGCGTGATCGGCGTCCGCGAGGGCCTGACCACCTCGATGATCGCGCGCTGGACCGGCTTCGGCCGCGGCGGCTCGGCGCTCATCGGGCTGGCCATCGGGATCAGCCTGATCGGGTGGTTCGGCATCCAGTCCGCGGTCTCCGCGCAGGGCCTGGCCGCGCTGGTCGGCGGCCTGCCCGAATGGGGCTGGGCGCTCGTGTTCGGCCTGGTGGTGACCGCGATCGTGGTCCGCGGCTTCCACTCGATGGCCTGGACGGCGTACCTGATGGTGCCCGCGTTCCTGATCCTGGTCGGCTGGTCGGTGGTGTCCGAGCTGACCCGGCACGATCTCGGCGCGCTCGTGGCGTCGGCGCCGCCGGGTCCGTCGCTGTCCCTGCTGCAGGGCACGACGCTGGTCGCGGGCGGGTTCATCGTCGGCGCGGTGATCACGCCGGACATGACCCGGTTCAACCGCACCACCGGCGACGTCGTGAAGCAGACGCTGGTCGGCGTCACGCTCGGCGAGTACGTGATCGGCCTGGCCGGAGTGCTGCTCGCGCACGCGGTCGGCACGGCGCAGATCACCACGATCGTCACGTCGTCGGTCGGCTGGGTCGGGCTGCTGATCGTCATCGCGGGCACGATGAAGATCAACGACTGGAACCTGTACAGCTCCGGGCTCGGCGTCGTGAACTTCATCGGCACCGTGTCCGGGAAACGGGCGCACCGCGGCCTGGTCACCGCCGTGCTCGGCGTGGTGGGCAGCGTGCTCGCCGCGGCCGGGATCCTCTCGAAGTTCACCGATTTCCTGACCGTGCTCGGGGTCGCGTTCCCGCCCGTCGCCGGGATCATGGTGGCCGAGTACTTCGTGGTGAAGCAGTGGCGCGGCGACCTGGCGGAGGCGCGTGCCCGCGGCACGGTGCCGTCGGAGGCTCCGGTCTGGGTGCCCGCGACGATCGTCGTCTGGATCGCCGCGGCGCTGTTCGGCGAGTTCGTGGACTGGGGCCTGCCCAGCATCAACTCGCTCGTCGTCGCTTTCGTCCTGTACGTGGCCGCCGGGAAGCTCGGCCTGGTCCGCGGGGTCGGCAAGAGTGCCACCGCGGACGCCGAACCGGCCCCGGCCGCCTGATTCCGTTACCTGGAAGGAGATTTGCCCGTGCGCATCGGCATCGACGTCGGCGGCACCAACACCGACGCGGTCCTGCTGGACGGCCGCGAGGTGCTCGCCTCGATCAAGACCAGCACCACCGAGGACGTCACCTCGGGCATCGTCGCCGCGATCGACGGGCTGCAGCGGCAGCGCGCGTTCGACCCGGCCGCGGTGCGGGCGGTCATGATCGGCACCACGCACTTCATCAACGCGCTCGTCGAGGCGCACCGGCTGGCCCCGACCGCGGCGGTGCGGCTCAGCCTGCCCGCGGGCGCGTCGCTGCCGCCGATGGTGGACTGGCCGCAGCGGCTGGTCGACGCGGTGTCCGGGCGCAGCTACCTGGTGCACGGCGGCCACGAGTTCGACGGACGGCACATCGCCGAACTGGACGAGAGCGAACTGCGCAAGGCGGCCGACGACATGGGCACGGCCGGAGTGCGCAGCGTCGCGATCACGTCGGTGTTCTCGCCGGTGAACGCGGAGTTCGAGGCGCGGGCGGCGGAGATCATCGCTTCGCAGCTGCCGGACGTCGCGATCTCGCTGTCCCACGAAATCGGCCGGATCGGCTTGCTGGAGAGGGAAAACGCGACGGTCATCAACGCCGCGCTGCGCGAGCTGGCAGCGCACATCGTGGACGGTCTGGCCGCGTCGGTCACCGGAGCGGGCATCACCGCTCCGCTCTACCTGAGCCAGAACGACGGCACGCTGATGGACGTCGACTTCGCCCGCCGCTACCCGGTGGCGACCTTCGCGTCCGGTCCGACGAACTCGATGCGCGGCGCGGCGGTGCTGTCCGGTTTGGACACATGCGCGGTGGTCGACGTCGGCGGCACCACGAGCGACGTCGGCGTGCTGCGGCAGGGTTTCCCGCGCGAGGCGACCACCGACGTGAGCGTGGCCGGGATCCGCACGAACTTCCGGATGCCGGACGTCCTTTCGATCGGCATCGGCGGCGGCAGCCGGGTCCGCGGCGACGCGGCCGGCGTGACCGTCGGACCGGATTCCGTCGGCTACGAGCTGACCTCGAAGGCGCTCGTATTCGGCGGAGACACCTTGACCGCCACCGACATCGCGGTCGCCGCGGGACGGGCCGAGATCGGCGACCCGTCGCTGGTCGCGCACCTCGACCGGGACTTCGTCAAGGCGGCGCTGGACCGGATCGCGGCGGACGTTTCCGACGTCGTCGACCGGATGCGCACGTCGTCCGAGCCGCTTCCGGTGGTCGCGGTCGGCGGCGGTTCGGTGCTGCTGCCGGACGAGCTGGCCGGTTCCGGCGAGGTCCGCAGGCCGGACCACTACGCGGTGGCCAACGCGATCGGGGCGGCGATCGCGCAGATCGGCGGCGAGGTCGACCGGGTCTACGTGATCGAGCCCGGCCGCCGCGAGGCCGTGGTGGACGAGGCGAAGCAGGAAGCGGTCGACCGCGCGGTGGCCGCCGGGGCGAGCCCGGCGTCCGTCGGCATCGTCGACTTCGACGAGGTGCCGATCCCGTACCTGCCCGGCAACGCCACCCGGATCCGGGTCAAGGCGGTCGGCGACCTGCAGCTGGGGGGCGTGAACAATGGCTGAGATCACCGAGAAGGACCTCGACGATATCGCGCGCGGCGCGGCGATCCTCGGCACCGGCGGCGGGGGAGACCCGTACATCGGCCGGTTGCTCGCGCAGTCCGCGGTCCGCGAGCACGGTCCGGTGCCGCTGGTGCCACTGTCCGATCTGGACGACGACGCCGTGGTGCTGCCGGTCGCGATGATGGGCGCGCCGACCGTCATGGTGGAGAAACTGCCGTCCGCCGAACAGGTCGGGCTCGCCGCCCGGACGCTGGCCACCTACCTGGGCAAGGAACTCACGCACATCGCCTGCGCCGAAGCGGGCGGCGTGAACTCGCTGATCCCGGTCGTCGCGGCGGCACAGCTGGGTCTGCCGCTGGTGGACGCGGACGGCATGGGGCGCGCGTTCCCGGAACTGCAGATGGTTTTGCCTACCCTGTACGGAATCCGCGCGACCCCGATGTCCATCGCGGACGAGAAGGGCAACCGCGGCGTACTGGACACTGTGGACAATCACTGGGCGGAGCGGCTGGCCCGGTCGGCGACCATCGACATGGGTTGCTCGGCGATGATCAGCAATTACGCGATGTCCGGCGCGCAGGCCCGCGAGTCGATGGTGCCCGGCACGCTCACGCTCTGCGCGGAACTCGGCGCGCTCGTGCGGCAGGCGCGCGAGGAGCACGAGAACCCGGTGGACCGCGTGGTGGCGCGGCTGCGCGGGCGGACGCTGTTCAGCGGCAAGGTCGTCGACGTCGCCCGTCGCACCGTCACCGGGTTCGCTCGCGGCGAGGCCCGCCTGTCCGGAATGGACGGTGACACCGGGACGGAAATGCTGCTGCGGTTCCAGAACGAGCACCTGGTGGCCGAGGCGGACGGCGAGGTGCGCGCTTCGGTGCCGGACCTCATCTGCACGCTCGACCGGGAGTCCGGCGAGGCCGTCACCACCGAAGGCCTGCGTTACGGCCAGCGGGTCACGGTGATCGCGGCCCCGGCGGATCCGCGCTGGCACACCCCGGAAGGCATCGCGCTGGCCGGTCCGCGGTACTTCGGCTATGACCTGGACCCGATCGGGGTCGCGGGATGAGCTGGACACTGACCGAGGACCATCTCGAAGACCTCGCCCGCGGCGCGGCTGTTCTCGGCACCGGTGGCGGCGGCGACCCGTACGTCGGGCGGCTGCTGGTGCGCGAGGCGATCCGCGAATACGGACCCGTCACCGTGCTCGATCCGGACGACCTGGACGACGACGCCCTCGTGATCCCGACCGCGCAGATGGGCGCGCCGACCGTCGTGCACGAGAAGCTCCCGAACGGCGCCGAGCCCGAGCTTGCCTTGCGGGCGCTGGAAAAACACCTCGGCGCGAAGGCCGACGCGACGATGCCGATCGAATGCGGCGGGATCAACTCGATGATCCCGCTGGTCGTCGGCGCGCGGCTCGGCCTCCCGGTGGTCGATGCCGACGGCATGGGCCGGGCGTTCCCGGAACTGCAGATGGAGACGTTCGGCGTGTACGGCGTCCCCGGTTCGCCGATGGGGATCGCCGGGGAGCGCGGCGAGACCGCGGTGATCGACACCGGGGCCGACAACCGGCGGATGGAATGGCTCGCGCGCGGGGTCACCATCCGGCTCGGCGGCGTCGCGCACATCGCCGAGTACTCGATGAGCGGCGCGGACGTGAAACGCACCGCCGTGCCTCGCACGTTGTCGCTCGCGCTGAGCGTCGGCCGGGCGATTCGCCTTGCCCGCGAAGAGAATGCGGATCCGATCGCGGCATTGGCGACGGCGCTCGGCGACACGTTGTACTCGCATCTGCGCGTGTTGTTCCGCGGCAAAGTGTCCGATGTGGAACGCCGGACCGAAGAAGGGTTCGCCAGGGGACGCGCCGCGGCGGTGTCCTTCGACGGCGAGCACAAGCTGGAAATCCTGTTCCAGAACGAAAACCTGGTGGCGCTCGTCGACGGCGAGGTGCGCTGCCTGGTCCCTGACCTGATCTGCGTGCTGGAGGCGGAATCCGCCGAGCCGATCACCACCGAGACCCTGCGCTACGGCCAGCGGGTCACCGTGGCCGGGATCTCGACGCCGCCGCTGATGCGCACCCCGGAGGCGCTGGCCACGTTCGGCCCGGCGGCGTTCGGGCTGGCGCACGATTTCGTCCCCGTGGAGGTGGCTTCGTGAGTTCGCTCGACGGCCGGGCGGTCGTGGTGCTCGGCGGCGGTTCCGGGATCGGGCTGGAGGTCGCCCGGCGCGCGACGGCGGCGGGCGCGCTCGTCCACCTCGGCGGCCGGACCGGCGACAGACTGCGGGCCGCCGCCGCGGAACTGGGCCCGACCGCGACCTGGCAGGCCGTGGACACCACCGACCAGGCGTCGCTGGCCGAGTTCTTCGGCGCGCTGGACCGGGTCGACCACCTGTTCACGCCCGCCGCGTCCTACACCGTCGGCCCGATGCGGGACCTGAGCGACGCGGAGGCGGAAAGCCCGTTCGTCACGAAGTTCTGGGGCCAGTACCACGCGGTGAAGCACGCCGCGCCGAAGCTGTCGGACGACGCTTCGGTGGTGCTGATGTCCGGCGTCGCGAGCGTGCGCCCGCCCGCCGCGGCGCCGGCGTACATCGCGTGCAACGCGGCGATCGAGGGACTCGGCCGCGGACTCGCGGTGGAGCTGGCGCCGGTCCGGGTGAACGTCGTGTCGCCGGGCACGATCGACGGGAACCTGTGGGCCGGGCGTCCGGCGGCCGCGCGGGAGGCGAGTTTCGCGCAGTACCGCGCCGACACCCTGCTGCACCGCGTCGGCCGGGAGTCCGAAGTGGCCGATGCCGTGCTGTACCTGTTCACCAGCACGTACACCACCGGTTCGACGCTGTATCCGGACGGCGGCTACAGCTTCCGCTGATACGCTGACCAGCCATGCGCATCACCGCCGCGGACGTGCCGGCACTCGAACGCGGCGTCGCGCTGCTCGGGTCCGGCGGGGGCGGGGACACCGTCACCGCGGCGGTGCTGCTGCGGCGGATGACCGAATCCGGCCGCGAACCCGTCGTGCACCCGATCGCGGATCTGCCGCCGGACACGCTCGTGGTTCCGGTCGGGATCGTCGGTGCGACCGCCGCCTTCGCCGAGAAACTGCCGAGCGGCGACGAATTCGTTTCGGCGATCGCGGCGATCGAACGCTGGACCGGGCGGCGCGCGCAGGCGTTGATGACCATCGAGATCGGCGGTCTCAACGGCCTGCTTCCGCTGGTGATCGCCCAGGAGCTGGGGCTGCCGTGCGTGGACGCGGACCTGTCCGGACGCGGCCTGCCGCGGCTCGACCAGCTCTCGGTCGCCGCGACCGGCCGCGGCGTCGCTCCGGTCGCGATGGCCGAACCCGGCGGCCGGGTGGTGGTGCTCGCCGCCGCGCCGGCCTCGGTGGTCGAGAGCGGGATCCGCGCGTTCCTGGCCGGCTCCGGCGGCTGGGCGGCGATCGCGCTGGCCCCGATCCCGGCCGGCGAACTGGCCGAGCACACCGTGCCGGGCACGACGAGCGAGGCGCTCGCGCTCGGCGCCCGGGTGCTCGCGGCGGGGGAGAGCCCGGAGCTCGCCGCGCTGGAAACCGCCCTCGACGGCCAGGTTCTCGCGCGCGGCCGGGTGCTGGAGGTGTCGCGGCACGTCGGCCCGGGACACCACGGCCGCCCCGGCTTCGGCCGCGGCTCGGCGACGCTGACCGACCACCGCGACGGCGCGTTGCTGCGGCTGGAAATGGAGAACGAGTACCTGCTGGCGCTGCGGGACGGGCTGCCGGTGGCGTCCACTCCGGACGTGCTGTCGGTGCTCGACCGCCGCACCGGCGTCCCGCTGCAGTGCGACGCGATCCGCGCCGGGGTCGAGGTGGACGTCGTATGCCTGGCCGCGTCGCCGTTCTGGACCGATCCGCGCCGGCTTCCGCTGCTGGAGCCCCGCGCGTACGGAATCGACTGCGATCCGGTGGTAGCCCGGTGATTCTCCGTCAGCTGCTCGCGCTGCCTTCGTGGGCCGGCCCGGTCCGGGTGTGTTCCGGCGAGTCTGGTTTGGACCGTCCGCTGAAGACGGTCAAGGCCGCGCTGGACGCGTCTGGCACACCCGCTCCCGGCGAGCTGGTGGCGGTCCTGCGCCCGCTGGGTTCCGATTGGCAAATCGACGCTCTCTTGCGCCGGTGTGCGGATGCCCGAGCCGCCGGAGTCCTGCTTCCGGGAGCCGAACCGCTTGCCGCCTCACGACTTCTGGCCGAACGGCTGTCGGTGCCCTTGCTGGTCACCTCGGCCGATCCGCTCGATCTGCTCGTGGACGCCCGCCTCGCTCTCGCCGCTCCGGACCTCGACCGCGCCGACGCGGTGCTCGCCGCGCACCGGGCGCTGGGGGAGCGGTTGCGGCCGCCGGAAGAAATCGTGACCGTGCTGCGGCGGCTGCTGGACGCTCCCGTCGCCGTCCTCGACGACCGCGGCGAAGTGCTCGCCGGAGAGCTCGCCGAGGCCGCCCGTGTGCGAGTACACGAGCCGGTCCCGCAACGCGTCGCTCTCGCGGATGGTGTGCTGCTGGCACATCCTGCGGTGCTGCCGCAACCCGCGGTATGGCTGGCCGCCGAGCTGACCGGCGCGAAGGCGCCACGCGCGGACGTCGTCGCCGCGACGCTGGCCGTCGCCGCCGGGGCCGTGCAGCGCTGGCTGCTGGCGCACCGCCTGGAACTGGAACGCGACGCCCGTTCCCGGTCCGCCCTGCTGGGCGATCTGCTGCGCCAAGACACCGAACCCGGTGCCGACCTGCGCCGGCGCGCGGCGGATGCGGGCTGGCGACTCGGCGGCTGGCACGTCGGCCTGCGCATCGGCGTGCCCGCGGACGTCGACACTGTCTCCCGCACGCAGGAGGTCGTGCGCGCACTCCGGGCCGAGTCGATCGACGCGGTCACCGTCGAACACGGCGAGGGCTGGACCGGCTGGGTCACCTTCGAGCAGGAACCGACCGCGGAGCGGGTGCGGGCGTTGTCCGCGCGGCTGCGCGCTGTGCACCACAGCCTGCGCCGCACCCTCGACGCACACCTGGGCGTCGGCCGCCCGCACGCCGACGGTCTCACCGCGACAGTCGCTGAAGCCACCGACGCCGCCCGCCTCGCCGCGGCCCGTCCGGAGACCGGGCATTTCCTGCACGTAGACCAGCTCGGCATGGCCCAGCTGCTCCTGGAATGGACCCGCACGGACACCTTCGAGCCCGCCGCACGCGCGTTGCTCGCCCCGCTGGTTTCGGTGCCCGGCGACCTGATCCGCACCCTCGCGGCGTACCTCGACGTCGAGTCTTCGCTCGCCGAAACCGCGACGGTGCTGGGGATCCACCGCAATACCGTGGCCGCGCGGATCAGCCGGATCGAGCAGTTGCTGCAGGTCGACCTGTCCCGTCCGGACGAACGGCTCGCCCTGCACCTGGCCGCCCGCGCGGTGATCCTCGCCCGGTCGGCCGAGTAGTACTGGCAGGGCCAGCTACGGCCTTGGGCGACGGCTGAGCGGAAGGCAGACTCGAGGCATGGGCAAGAACGACCTTGGCGATTTCCTGCGGGCCCGCCGCGGCGGGCTGAAGCCGGGCGAGATCGGTCTTCCGGACGGATTCGACGTCGGACGGCGGGTCTCCGGCCTGCGCCGCAGCGAGGTCGCGCAGCTGGCCGGGGTGAGCACCGAGTACTACACCCGGCTGGAACAAGGCCGGGCCCGGCAGCCGTCCGAGCAGGTGCTGCACGCCCTCTGCGACGCGCTGCGGTTCGACGACATCGAGCGGCGGCACCTGTTCGCTCTCGCGGGCGCCACAGCCGAACGCGTGGACCAGGCCGAGCACGCGTCCCGGCTGCGTCCGGCGCTGCGGCAGGTGCTGGACTCGATGGAACTGGCGTCGGCGTTCGTCAGCGACCGGAACCTGACGGTCGTCGGCGGGAACGCCTTGTGGGCCTTGCTGTTTCCCGACGTGGCCGAGCTGCCGCGGCGGGAACGCAGCATGGCGCGCTGGACGTTGCTGGACCCGCGGGCCCGCCTGGTGTGGCGGGATTGGGAACGCGTCGCCCGCGACTACGTGCACGGATTGCGGCTCGCCGCGGCCGCGCAGCCGCGGAATCAGCACATCGCCAACCTGATCGGCGAGCTGATGATGCGGTCGCCGGAGTTCCCGGCGTGGTGGTCGGAACACCGCGTCCAGGAACGCAGCACCGGTCTCAAACGCCTGCGCCATCCGGTCGCCGGCGATCTCGAACTGCAGTACGAGATCTTCGCCTCGGTCGCCGATCCGGGCCAGTCGATGGTCGTCTACAGCGCTCCGGCCGGTTCGCCTTCGCAGGAACGGCTGCGGCTGCTGGCCAGCTGGGGCCGCGAACCCGCCGAGTACTGACCTTCGCCCTTCATCAGGCCCCGCCGCACCTGCGGGGTCCATGCCGTCATGCCCCACGAAAGGACACTTCGCAGTGAGCAAGACAATCCTGATCACCGGCGTCAGCACCGGCCTCGGACGGGCCATCGCCCGGCGAGCCCTCGCCGCCGGGCACCAGGTCGCGGGCACGGTTCGCACCGAGGAGCACGCGGCCGCTTTCCGGGCAGCAGACCCCGGACGCGCCCGGGCTTTCGTCCTCGACCTGACCGACGCGGACCGGATCGAGCCGACCGTGCGTGCGGTCGAAGCGGAACTGGGCCCGATCGACGTTCTCGTGGCCAACGCCGGATACGGCCTCGAAGGCACCTTCGAGGAGTCGTCGATGGCGGATCTGCGCCGCCAGTTCGAGGTCAACGTCTTCGGCACGGTCGCGACCGTCAAGGCGGTCCTGCCCGGCATGCGCGAACGGCGCGACGGCCAGATCTTCGTCATCACCTCGATGGGCGGGCACACCACCTTCCCCGGCCTGGCGTTCTACGAGGGCAGCAAACACGCTCTGGAAGGCATCACCGACACCCTCGCCCAGGAGGTCACGCAGTTCGGCGTGCGGGTCACCGCCGTGGCGCCCGGTGCGTTCAAGACCGACTGGGCGGGCCGCTCGCTGGTCCGCGCCCCGCGCAGCATCGCCGACTACGACGCCCTGTTCGACCCGATCCGGACCCGCCGCCAGGCCCTCGCCGGACAAGGCATCGGCGACCCCGACCGCGCGGGCGACGCCATCCTGAAGCTGCTGGACGAGGAGAACCCGCCGGTGCACCTCCTGCTCGGCTCGGACGCGCTGCGCCTGGTCACCGCCGGACGCCAGCGGGTGCAGGCCGACTTCGACGCCTGGCAGGACCTCACGCTCTCCACCGACTCCGCCGAAGGCGGCGTCACCGTCGCCTGACCCGGTCCGGGAGGGGAACCCGGCGTTCCCCTCCCGGCAGGTCAGACGCGCCCGCGAACGAGGTCGATCAACCGTCCGAGCACGTGACCGCCCCCGGCGCGCACGCCGTTGTGCTCGTACTCGTTGGTGATCCACGGCCGCAGCGTCGGGATCAGCCGCGCGGTTTCCTCGGAGAACGCCCGCTCGACGTACATGTCGTTGGCGTAGATCGCGGCGGCGGCCGGGACCGTGCACTCGCGCAGCACGTCGGCGTCGTACAGCCGCGGCCATTCGTGCGCGGCGAGCAGTTCCGCGGTCTCCTTCATCGGACGGAGGCTGTGGAGGTCGTCGAACAGCGAGGGGAACACGTGCTCGCCGGTGAACAACGCCCGGTCGGTGCGGAACTCGTCCGGCAGCACGCGCTCGGCGGACCAGCGGGTGGCGAACCCGTCGGAGTACGACGACTCGTGGATCACCGAATACAGCGGGTTGCGCGCGCTGAACGGCAGCGAGTTCGCGACGTCGTGCGCGAACGCGGGCGACTCAGGGTCTCGCTCGATCAGATAATGCAGCGCTTCCTCGCCGCCGCTGGCGCCGAAGAGGTAACCGAGCTGCCGGAACAACCGCGCGGTCAGCGGACTGCCGTCGGGCAGGACCACGGCGCCGTCGTCGAGCAACGGCAGCAGCGCCTCGACGCGCGCGCGATCGCCGGGGTAGCGGAGGTAGTACCGGCGGTTGCGCTCGAGGAGGTTGGCGAACGTCGCGGTGTAAACCTCGTCCGGATGCCGCGCGATCGGCGGCAGCCCGCCGGTGAAGAACGCCTCGGCCAGGCCCTCGGGGTGCTGGGAAAGGTAAGCGAGCGTGCAAAACCCGCCGAACGACTGCCCGAGCACGCTCCACTTCTCGACGCCCAGCTGCTTCCGCACGAACTCCGCGTCGCGCACGATCGCGTCCGCGCGGAAGTGGGTGAGGTATTCGGCCTGCTCGGCAGGCGTGCCGGCGAGCGTGCCGACCGGCGTGGAGCGCCCGGTGCCGCGCTGGTCGAGCATGAGGACCCGGTACTCCTGCAACGCTCGCGGCAGCCAGCTGGGCGTCCCGCGCGACGGCCGCGGCGCTTCGTGCCCGGGACCGCCTTGGAGGTAAACGAGAAACGGCCGGTCCAGCCCGTCCGGATCGGCGACCTCGCGCGCGAAGACGGTGATCTTCGCGCCGTCCGGCCGGGAATGGTCGAGGGGGACGGAGAACTCGTGCTCGGTGAGCACCAGGCCGGGAACGCGCACGGTGGTTGCCATACGGGCGATTCAACCAGAACGGGCGTCCGGGAAGCCACGGAAATTGGCGGCTGCGGTCTATTGTGGACAGTTGCCCCGGTGCGCGCGTCCGGTGGCCCGCTCGTCCGGGTGCGGCTTGGGCGGTTCCCCCGGCAGCCCAGTCGTTTCCCGCTGGGTTCGGCGCGGAGCGCCCGCTCGGCCGCCGAGCCTCGCCCCGGCCGGGGCCGGCGTTACTCCTTGCCCATCGACCGGCGGATCTCGGCCAGCTTGTCCTTCGCCGCCTCCTTGCGGTCGGCGATCTTCTTGTCCAGCGACTGCAGATCCTCCGGCCCGCCGATCCCCGCGAGCTCCTGCGAACCGACCGAGGTGGTGTAGCGCTTCTCGATCCGGTCCCGCACGAAGTCGAACGACGGGGCTCCGTTGTCGCTGTAGTCGGGTTCCGGGAGGTCAGCGGGCGGCGGGCCGGAACTCTCCACGATCTCCGCGTCGAGCGGCTGCTGCTCGCCGGGCTTGTCCGCGCTCATCGTCTCGCCTCTTCTCGGTCGTCGGCTCCGCCTCCGACCCTAGCCGACCTAGCGCGGACGGGTGGATGTTTCGCCGCCGGCGGTGTGCGGTAGCCCATCAGGGAGAGAAAGGAGCCCGCGATGCTTCGCCCCCGCTCGACCGCGCCGCCCGCCCCGCCCGAGCCCGTTCCGCCGGGGCCGGTGGAGCCCGACCCGGTGACGCCGGGACCGGACCGTCCGCTTCCCGACCCCGAACCCCTCCCGCCCGACTCCGAACCCGGCCCCGAGCTGGCGGCGGCCGGTCCCTTGTGGACGGTCCGGCCGGAGTGAACCCGCGGGCCCCGGGGCGCGCTCGCGCAGTTCTCCGTTCCCTGCACAGCGCCGGACCGCTTCGCGCAATCCTCGGCGAAGCACCCGGGAACTCCGGCGTTCAGCCGCGAAATCCGCCTGCCTCCAGGGCCGCGTCCACCTTCGCCCGGTGCGCCTCCGCCCACTCGTCGAGCGTCTGCGCCTCCTCCTTGGCCAGCTTCGCCCGCGCGTCCGCCAGCACCTGCGGAGCATCCGCCCCGGGCACCACGACCACGCCTTCCTCGTCCGCCACGACGATGTCCCCGGCGTGCACCGTCACCCCGCCGCACCGCGCGGGCTCGCCGAGCGGGGTCACCTTGGCTTTCGTCCCGGGAATCGGGAGCACGCCGCGCGCGAACACCGGAAAGCGCGCCTCGCGGACCTCCGAGAGGTCGCGGATCACGCCGTCCAGGACGAAGCCCGCGATGCCGCGGCGCTGAGCGGTCGCGCAGACGTTGCCGCCGGCCAGCGCGTAGTCGACGTCTCCCGATTCCGCGACGATCACCGCTCCGGCGGGCGCGCGATGGATGGCCGCGTGCAGCATGAGGTTGTCGCCCGGCGGGCAGCGCACCGGGTACGCGGGCCCGGCGAACCGCGGCACGGGACCCCACAAGGGCCGGATGCCGTAGTCGAGCACCTGGCCGCGGCCGAGGAGGTCGGCGAGGGTCGTGGTCGGGATGTCGGCGAAACCGTCGTCCATGGACGGCGATGCTCTCACGCGCGGCGCGGCCGGATACCGTTCCGTGGCACCGATCACGGAGGAGAAGATGGCTTTCCGGCACACCGTCGCCAAGTCCCCGGTCGGCGACCTCACCCTGGTCGCCGACGGCAGCGCGCTGGTCGCCGTCTACTTCGACGGCCACAGCCGGACTCCGCGTTTCCCGGACTTCGGGCCGCGCGCCGACGACCGTTTCGCCGACGCGACTCAGCAGCTGGACGAGTACTTCGCCGGCCGGCGCCGGACCTTCGACCTCGAACTGGACCCGCGCGGCTCCGAGTTCGAACGCCGCGTGTGGCAGCTGCTGACCCGCATCCCCTACGGCGAGACCCGCACCTACCGCGACCTGGCCGTCGAACTGGGCGAACCGGGCGCGGCACAGGCGGTCGGCAACGCGAACGGCTGGAACCCGCTGAGCATCGTCGTGCCGTGCCACCGGGTGGTCGGCAGCAGCGGCGGCCTCACCGGATACGCGGGCGGCGTCGACCGGAAACGGTTCCTGCTGCGGCTGGAAGAACCGCCCGCGGACGACGCCGGACGCCTGTTCTGAGGGTGTTCACCCCAGCGCGGCGCGACCGTGCTTCCAATACCCCTGGAACGCGATCGTCTGCTTCGGCACCCCGCGCTCCCGCGTGAGGAACCGCCGTGCACCGGTGGCGAGCCCGCTTTCCCCGGCGACCCACGTGTATCCCGGCGGATCGGAAAGATCGAGCTGGCCGAGGACGTCGAGCGCGAGCCGCCCCGGCAGCCGGCCGTCCTCGCGGACCAGCCACTGGACCTCGGCGCCGAGCGGTACGTCGACCGCCTGAACGTCGTCCCGCGCCCCGACCTCCAGCAAGACGGTGGCCCGCAAACCCGGCGAGGACTCCAGGATCGCCAGCGCTGCCGGAATCGCGCTCTCGTCAGCGAGCAGAAGCTGCGTGACGCCTTCCGGCGGCAGGTACGTGACGCCCTCGTCGAGAATCCCGACCTCGTCGCCCGGCCGCGCGTTCTCGGCGAACTTCGAGGCCGGACCGCCGTCGCCGTGCACCGCGAACTCGATGTCCACCTCGCCGGGCCGCGCCGCCCGGATCGTGTAGTTCCGCACCCACGGCCGGGACGCGGTGCTCATGAGCATGTGCTGCGCGAGCCAGCGGGTGCTCGACGCGGTGGGGAGACGCAGCCCGCGCTGACCCTCGCGCGGAAAGAACAACCGGCACCATTGATCGAACCCGAGCGGCGCGAAGTCCGCGAGATCCTCCCCGCCGACGGTGAGGGTCACGAAATGCGTGGACGTCCGTTCGGCGCGCAGCACGGACGCCCGGAGCAGCCGCCTGCGGTCAGGCGTGCGGCGCTGGGGGAGGGGAGGCATGGAGTATTCCCGATTCAGTTAGGTAAGGCTTACCTTAGGCAGGTTAGCCGGTGCCGCGTCAGTACGGCAAGGTCCGCCCTGGCGGCAGCTGTGCGTACGCCTTGCCTAGTGCGGATGCGTCCGTTCGGGCCAGCCTGCCGAGGGTTGCTTTCGCTGGGTGATCACTCTCCGTGTCACTCATGTGGGTGACGGTTGACTGCTCAATAATCCGACTCGCCGTGACACTCTGTGTATCACTCCACGTCGATCCTGGGGGTCGAGGTGGAGTTTCTCCGCATGGCGACCGTGCGAATGAACGTGCATCTTCCCGTGTCGGGGCCGGTTCGCCGCAGTTCGCGGACGCGTCAAGAGGTCTGGACAAGTCGCCGCTAGAGTGTCCGCCGGGTGTCGAATCGGTGACCGCGAAGAGTAGCGAAAACCGTCACTCGAACCGCTGGGCGACGCTGGGGGACCGTTCACCGCGACACTGCCAGTAGAACTGGCTGGTGACGCACCGTCTTCGCCAGGATGAGCGCATCCGGGGCCCGCGCCGCACGACAGCCGGGGCTCGGACAGCCGTCGGAATCGGTCCGCCGGCCGGAAGAGAAAGGGATGACGACCTCATGACGGTGGTTCCCTGCCTCGCCGACCATCCGCGCCACACTGGGCAGCCGCCCGCACCGGAGGCAGGCGCGGTGCTGGTCCTGGAGCCGCGGCCGGACCCGCCGGGCCCGGAGCCCGCTGGGGAAGGGAAGCTGGCTCGCGATCCGGGGAAGCTGGCGCGGCCTGTCGGGCTGCGCGGAGGCAACACGGCGCCGGCTGGCGAAGCCGCGACGGAAGCAAGCGTCGGCAACGCAGCTGCGGGCATCGCGTCCGCGCCCAGCGCAGCCGATGAGGCCGCGAGTACCGCGACGGAAGCCAGCGCGGTCGAAGCGCACTCAGCCGACCTCGGCCAGCCCGGCGATGCGGCCGCACCAGACGCAGTCAAAAGCACAGCAGCGAAAGCCAGTTCAGCTGAGCCCGCTCAGTCGGCAACCGACTCGGCCAACCCCATCTCAGCCGCATCCGCCACACCTCAGCCAGCCGAACCGCTCCGCCCCGCTCCCGATCACCCCGCCCGAGTTCGCGTCGTCGTGGACTGGGACCCCTTCTCCCGCCCGCCCCGCCGGGTGGCGACCCGGGACGAGATGCTCGCCTCCGCGCACCGCGTCCTGGCGCGGCGCCAGCCCGGCCGGCACCGCAAGCCCGACAACCGCGATCCCTGGATCTCCCGGGCAGCGGATTTCGTCGTCGCCTGGGCGGCCACGCTCCGGTTGGCGTTGCTTCTCCTCGCCGGTGCCGCGTTCCTCACCGGTCTCGCGCTGATGAACAGCCCGATCGCGGGCGTCGCGGTGACCTCCGTGACGCTCGCCGCGGGTGTCGCGGCGTGGGTGGCCCGGCCGCGAAGGTCGCCGACGCATCGGTGCTGAACGACGTCGGTCCCGCGCGCGGCCGTTCGACGAGAGCGCCCCCGAGGCTTGGAACCCCGAGTTCATCGAGTAATTCGTCCAGGACTGGACCGAACGCGGCATCCTGATCGCCGCCGAGGGCGTGCACCCCTCGGCGAAAGGCGCGATCGCCGGCAAACCACGCGGCGCGACGCCGGTCGCGACGGACATGCCGTTCACCGGGGCCAAGCAGGTCATCGGCGGGTTCGCGCTGGTCAACGCCGCGGACCGGGCGCAGGCGGTCGAGTGCGCGGGCCTGTTCGACGAGATCGAGGTCGAGGTACGGCAGGTCGTGGAGTTCGCCGACCTCCTCGATCCGACCGCGGAACAGCCCAGCGCGCCGGGGGCATCCGGGCGCATTCGCGAGCCAGGTCTTTGTCATTCGTCGACCCGCACCGCACCGCACGGGGATCTTCGTCCTGGGGACAGGGCGGGGTCCGAGGAGGCAGCGGTGCGGGTCGTGCTCACGGCGGTCTTGACCACGATGTCAGCGCTCATGCCGGTCCAAGCGAAAACGGCCCAGCCCGCGGCGAAGATCGTGGTGTGCACAAACACTGCGACGACCGGCTCGCGGTCACGACGGCGCTCGACGACCGGGTCCTCCAGGTGCACTTCGCCGACGGCGACCCGATGGGCTGGGCGGTCGTCGACCGCTCGCGGCCCGGGGATCAGGTGTGGCTCGACCGGTCCTTCGACGGCGGCGCGACCTGGGACGGCGGCGCGCAGCTCGGGCTCACCACCGCGCCGTCCGGGGCCGGCGGCTGGCGCACCCAGATGTACAACAACGACGACTGGAACAACCGCGGCGTCGGCGCCCTGCGCGCGTGCGGCAGCGCCGTCGGCACCGGCCGGATCGCTTGCACCCCTTGGGCGCGCACCCGCTGGAACGCGGCGAACCGCGCGCAAGCGGCGGCGACCGCGATGATGGCGCTCTGCGACAACGGCACCGGCTACTTCCGCAACGGCGGCGGCTGGGGCACCGCCGTGTCGCTGGCCGCGGTGATCCGCAACGCTTCGGTCAGCCGGATGGCCGGCTGCGACTACGCGATGGCCACGACGTGCGACCAGAATGCCAACGCGGGCCGCGGCCAGTTCCGCAACGAGTTCTCCGACGACACCGGCTGGTGGGCGATGGCGTGGCTCGACGCCTACGACCGCACCGGCCAGCAGCGCTACCTCGCCACCGCGAAGGCCGACGCCGACCGCATGCAGACCTTCTGGACCAGCGAGTGCGGCGGCGGCATCCGGTGGAAAGAAGGCCTGACGTACAAGGCATCCATCTCCAACAGCCTGTACATCCAGGTCAACGCGACTATCGCCGACCGGACCGGCGACGCGATCTACCGGACCCGCGCGCGGCAAGGCTGGGATTGGTTCCGCGGCAAGGGACTCATCGGGTCTGACGGCCTGGTGGCAGACGGCGTTGACGGCGCCAGCTGCGCCGCGGTCGGCCAGCGCTACACGTACAACCAGGGCGTGCTGGTCTCCGGTCTCACCGCGCTGTCCAAGGTGACCGGCGATCAGAACCTGCTCAGCACCGCCCGTGCGGTGGCCGGCTCGACGACGCGCACCGGTTCGTACTTCACCGGCTCCGACGGCATCGTCCACGACCCGGGCGAGGGCAGCAGCTGCACCGACGACGGGTCGTACTTCAAGGCCGGACTCGTCCGCGGTCTGTCCGAACTGGACGCCGCGACGCCCGGCGCGCCCTACCGGGATTTCCTGACCAGGCAAGCGGATTCCGCCTGCGCCCGCTCCCGCGATGACTTCGACCAGTACTCGCGTTCGTGGTCCTCCAGCGCGAACAAGGGCCCGGGCTGCCAGCCGCCGCGCTCGTCCTGATGAACGCCGCGGATCAGCCCGGTCCGTGACCGACAGCACACCCGCCTCCGCAAGGCCCATCCGGGTACGGTTGACGGTGCCACGGAATCCTGCGTGGTTCATGCGGACGGGGAAGGGCGATCGTGGAGCTGAAAGTCGGGTACAAGGCGTCGGCGGAACAGTTCGGGCCTCGCGAGCTGGTGGAGTTCGCGGTGCGGGCCGAGGAGCTGGGGCTGGACTCGGTGTGGGTGTCGGACCATTTCCTGCCGTGGCGGCACGAGGGCGGGCACGCGCCGTGGGCGTTGGCGTGGATGCCCGCGGTGGCGGAGCGGACCAGCCGGGTGCTGATCGGGACCAGTGTGCTGACGCCGACGTTCCGGTACAACCCGGCGGTGATCGCGCAGGCGTTCGCGACGATGGCGCTGCTGTCGGACGACCGGGTGATCCTGGGCGCGGGCACCGGCGAGGCGCTGAACGAGATCGCGGTGTCGGGCCGGGAGTGGCCGGAGTTCAAGGAGCGGTTCGCGCGGCTGCGCGAGTCGGTGCGGCTGATGCGGGAGCTGTGGAGCAAGGACAGCGTCGATTTCGAGGGCGACTACTACCGGCTGGTGAACGCGAAGATCTACGACCGGCCGGAGCGTCCGGTGCCGGTGTACATCGCCGCCGGGGGCCCGGTGGTGGCGAAGTACGCGGGCCGCGCGGGCGACGGGATGATCTGCACGTCGGGCAAGGGCATGGAGCTCTACACCGGGAAGCTGATGCCGGCGATGGCCGAGGGCGCGGCCGCGGGTGAGCGGGACGCGTCGAAGGTGGACCGGATGATCGAGATCAAGATGTCGTACGACCGGGATCCGGAGAAGGCGCTGGCCAATACCCGGTTCTGGGCTCCGCTGTCGTTGAGCGCGGAGCAGAAGCACACGGTGTCCTCGGCGGAGGAGATGGAGCGGCTGGCCGACGAACTGCCGATCGAGCAGGTCGCGAAGCGGTGGATCGTCGCTTCCGACCCGGACGAGGCGGTCGCGCAGATCAAGCCCTATCTTGACGCGGGCCTGAACCACCTGGTCTTCCACGGCCCCGGCCATGACCAGGAGCGGTACCTGTCGCAGTTCGCCGAGGACGTGCTGCCGCGACTGCGCGCGCTGTCCTGACTGCTGTTTCTCGGGAACCCCCGTCCGGCTTCGGCTGGGCGGGGGTTTTCAGTCTTCGCTGGGGAAAAGGATCGGGCTGAGCAGGTATCGCCTGCGTCCTGGAGCGGGCGAGTTCGCGAGCATGGGCGCGATGGCTTTGCGCATGCCGTCGATCATCGCGAGCAGTTCGTCGCGGTCCAGCCAGACCGCGTGCTGCCGGTAGCCGACGAGATCCTCGACCGGATCCGCCTCGTCCCGGCTCAGGTAGGCGTCGAACTCGGCGACCAGCGCGGCGGTCGCGGCGGCGAATCCGCGCCGGTGGTCGTCCGGGGTCAGCCGGGCGATCGCGTTCTGGTCGACCGACGCGCGTTCCTTGCGCAGCCGGTAGGTCCGTTCGACCGCGCCGCGCACGCGCTGTTCGTCGGCCACCTCGAGGACGCCGCCGTCGGCGAGGAGGTCGACGTGACGGTAGACCGTCGCCTTCGAAACGTCCGGGAGCAGCGCGCCCAGTTGCGCGGTGGTGAGCGCGCGGTCGCCGCGCAGCGCGTGCACGATCCGCAGCCGCACGGGATGTCCGAGAAGAGTCAACACGTCCACTCCCGAATGTTCTCACGGGGTGCTACCATTCTCATAACTTGAGAACAATGGGGGCGGGGATGATGCCGAGCGAACTGGCGGCGGCTGTCGCCGGACAGGCCAGAGACGGCCGGTTTGACGAGGTGGAGACGCGGTTCTCGCCGGAGCTGCGGGCGGCGGTGCCCGGTGCGGTGCTGGCAACGGCGTGGAACGCGCAGGTCGGCGAGCACGGTCCGGTGACCGCGCTCGGCGAACCGGTCGCCGAGCCCGCGGGTCCGGGGCTGACGCGCGTTCAGGTGCCGGTCGTCTGCGCGCGGGGCGGATTCCTCGTGGTGCTGTCGGTCGGCTCGACGGGAACCGTTGCGGGGCTTCGGTTCGCGTCCGCTGCGGTGTGGACCGAACCGTCCTATGCGGACGAGTCGGCGTTCGCCGAGCAAGATGTCGTTCTTTCCGCGGAAGAGCATTCGGTGCCGGGGACGGTGACCGTGCCGCGAGGGGACGGGCCGTGGCCGGGCGTCGTCCTGCTCAGCGGAGGCGGAATCTTCGACCGCGACGAGACGGCCGGGCCGAACAAGCCGCTCAAGGATCTCGCGTGGGGCTTGGCTTCTCGCGGCGTCGCGGTGTTGCGCTTCGACAAGGTCACGCACGCCCGTCCCGAGCTGGCGGCCGCGCCTGGCTTCACGATGTCGGCGGAGTACGTGCCGCACGCCGTCGCGGCCATCCGGCTTCTGCGGGCGCACGGCAGCATCGATGCGTCGCGGGTGTTCGTGGCCGGGCACAGCATGGGCGGGAAGGCCGCGCCGCTCGTGGCGGTCGCCGAGCCGTCGGTCGCGGGGCTGGTTCTGCTGGCGGCTGACGCCGAGCCGATGCACCGGGCCGCGGTTCGGGTGGTCCGGCATCTCGCTGCCTTGGACGCCAACGTCGAAGCGCTTGTCGAGCCGATCGCCCGGCAGGCCGAAGCGGTCGCTGATCCGGCATTGTCGCCGTCGGCGCCGGGGGAGGGGTTGCTGTTCGGCTATCCCGGGTCGTACTGGCTGGAGTTGCGCGAGTACGACCCTGTCGCGACCGCTGCGGCGCTGGAGGCGCCGATGCTGGTGCTGCAGGGCGGCCGGGATTATCAGGTCACCGTCGAAGACGACCTGGCCCGCTGGCGGGCCGGGCTGCCGGATGCCGCGGTCCGGGTCTATCCGGCGGACGACCACCTGTTCTTTCCCGGCACCGGTCCGTCCACTCCGGACAGTTACCGGGAACCGCGGCATGTCGACGCGAAGGTGGTGGCCGATCTCGCGGACTGGCTGGCACAGCAGTGACCGAGGTCCGCACGAGGGCGCGGACCTCGGTCGCCGTCACTGCCGCCTGAACCGCCTTCTGCGGGCCGCCACCAGGAAGCCCGTGCCTCCGGCGAGCAGCGCCCCGCCGAGGATCAGCAGCATCGGCAGGAGCGGGATCCCGGTCGAGGCCAGCGAATCCGTGTCCGTCGCGCCCGGAGCGGGCGGATGGGCCGCCGGGGGAGCCGGGTTCGGGCTCGTCGCCGGTGGCGCGGACGAGGCGGGCGGTCCCGGCGGCAACGGAAGGTAGACACCGGCGTCGATGGTGTGGTCGACCCCGCCCGCCTCGGCGGGAGCGGTCACCGGTGCGTAGCCGTCGCAGAGCCGTCCGGACTTCGGCGGCACGACGTTCGAATCGTGCGCCCGGTCCGGTCCGGCCGCCGGGAGCGTGAACCGCAGGTCGGTCGCCGGCGGCGTTCCGGGCACGTTGTCCGTCGCCGCGGTGCAGACGTCGAACTGCACGGTGTACTTCTCGCCCGGCTTCAGCTGGTACTCCGCGCCGACGCCGCCGAAATAGTACTCGCCCGCCTTGTCGGTCTCGGTGCTGGCGACCTTCTTGCCGTCGGCGTCGAGCAGATTCACCGTCGCCTTCGCGAGCGGGACCTCGTCCGTGCGGTCCGGGTCCTGGATGCCGTTGTGGTCGCCGTCGAACCATACGAGGTTGCCGATCTGGATCGGCGCGTTGGCCGCCTGGTAGGCGATGTCGCCGAGCCCGCCCGCCTTGCCGAAGCTGTTGACCGGCCCCACGAACGCGTATCCGTGCTTCGGATTGTCGTGCCCCGGGCCGATGCCGGTGTCGACGTCGTAGTAGCCGACGCCGTCCGAACTGACCTGCTGTGCCGGGTCGAGCTGGGTGCTGATCACCCATTGCTGCTGCGGGACATAGGCGACCGAACCCTGCGCGGCCTCTTGGTGCAGGCCGTTTCCGGAGCGGTCGGGATCGTAGAAATCGCCGTGGAAGTATTCGACCGTGCCCGCCGGTTCGCGGCCGTTCGTCGCGGGCGTGCCGTGGTTCGGGCAGAGCCCGGTGCCCTCCCAGTCGTACCCGCCGCCGGGCGCCGCGCAGGCCATGGTGATGTCGCCGCCGGACATGCCGGTCGCGACCCCGGTGCGCCCCGGACGCGGGTCGATGCCGGAGCCGAAGACGTCCATGAACCGGTCGCGGAAGCCGAGGATCATCGAGCCGTCGCGGGTGAACGCCAGGCTCGCCAGTTCCGGCTGCGGATTGATCCCGGGGCCGTGCTTGACGAACTTGTCCCACGACGCGAACGAGGTGTCCCATGGATTCCAGTGGTCCATGTCCTCGTCCTGGAAGCCCGCGATGACATTGCCCCGGAGATAGTCGAGACGGTGCTCGAGCACCGGTGTGAACTTCCCGCCGTCGTAGGTGTAGACCACGGCTTTCAGATCCTCGCGCCGCTTCGTGCTTTCCGCCGAGCAGACGCCGCCGACGTACAGTTTCGCGTCGTGCGCGGCGACCGCGAACGGCCGCCAGTCGTCGGGCACGGCACAGTCCGGATCCGGGATCGGGACGGTCTTGCCCGGTTCCGCGGTGGCTCCGGTAGCGTCGAAACTGAGCAGGTTCCGGGTCGCCAGGCTTACCGCGTACAGCGTTTTGCCGTCCTCGGCGAGGGCGATCCCGCCGAGGCTTTCCTTTCCGGGGACGTCCACGAAATGCTCGTCCTTGCGCATGTCCACCGCGCCGTGTGCGGTGACCGCCGCGTCCGGGACTTTCGCGAACAGCTTGGGCGCGCCGCCGCCGAGCGGCGTGGCGTAAATCGCGCCGCCGCCTTCGGGGCCGTAGGTGGTGAAGCGTTTCGCGAAGGCCGACTGGAAAATGCGGTCGCGGTATTTGTCGTACGCCAATCCCCACGTGGTGCCGACCTGCGCCTGGGTGTTCAGCACGGTCGGGCAGGCCGAGTCGGCCGGGCAGGTGCCGCGGAGAGCGCGGTCGAAAGCGACCAGCGCGCGGCTGTTCGGATCGGGGGCGCTGCCGTCGCTGTTCACCGCCGGGTTTTGCACCGGAACGTAATAGCGCGCGTCGGGCGGGGTGTGGTCGGCCGGGTTCCACACGCCGGTGACGACCGCAACGTCTTTGCCCTCCCGCAGATCCACGAACGTCGTGAAACTGTCGAAGTGGTTTTTCTCCGTCGACGCGGGCGCGGCGCGCAAGTACGCGCGATACGGATCCGGAACGGAGACGTCGACGCGGTAGCGGCCGCCGGCGAGCGGGGCGGCCGGGTCCGCCACGACCTTGCCCGCCGCGTCGGTGCGGCCGCGCACCTGATGTCCGGCGGGGTCGGTGACCAGCACGGACATGCCCGGCTGCGGGGTGTCCATGGCGGCGTTGACGATGCCGGTGCCGAAGAAATCGCGGAGCACCTGGACGGTCAGCGTGCCGTCCCCGGCGGCAGCGGCGGCGCCAGTGGTCACCGTCATCGAACTGCCGCCCAGCACTAAGGCAGCGGCGGCTGTTCGAGCCAGCCGGAATCTGCCACTCGTTCTTCTGCCACCTCGGTTCATGACTGCGGGATCTCCGTTCTCTGCGCGGAATACTCGCGCGGCGTGCCGCAAAGCTGTAACAGTGAACCAGAAAACGGTGTATCCGGGTACGGCGCCGGGATAAACGGACCGGGTGAATCGAAAACCCTGCTACGGTCACTCGCTGTGCTGGGAAAACGGATAGCGCGCCGATGGATCGTCGTCGCCGCGGCAGTGACAGTCGCGCTCGGCGCAGGAATATTCTGGTATGCCGCCGCGGGTTCGAAGAATTCCGGACCGCGCGCGGTCACCGCGGACGAGGCGAGCAGGCTCGCGATCGCGCGATTCCGCAATTACCGGAAACAGGCTCGCGCGGTGACGATCAGTGTCCCCGGCGCGGCGGGCGAACTCGTGATCACCGGTTCGGCCGATTATCGTGCCAAGGCCGGTTACGGAGTGCTGAAAGGCAACGGCCGCAACGACTCCGGCAATGGTCTGATCCGGTGGACGGCCACCCGGATCGAACTCCGGCCGCTGCCCGTCGTCCCGGATGCGCCTCCGGAGAAACCGCCTTCGGACGGCTGGTTCGCCCGCCCGCTCAATCCGTCCGCGGGCGCGCTGGACCGCGCATTGGCCATTCTTCTCGGCCTCGGCAGCGACCGTCCGGACAACGCGCAATTGCTTCCGCAGAACGGCGCCGAATGGGTAGCGGCCGATCAGGTGAACGGACACCCGGTCGACGTCTTCACCGGCCCGGATTCCCGGGACCGCCCCGGCAGCGCGGGAAAAGTCCGGTACTGGCTCGACGCGGACGGCCTCATGTACCGGGTGCAGGCGGCGATCCCGGGGGAGACGAATCCGGTCGTTATTTCTTTCGACGCACACGAAATCATTGCGATGCCGTCTGCGCGGTGAGTTTTCCTTGGCGGTCACCGGAACGAGGCTTCTCGCCGGCACGGAGCACGGGCTGACAAGGCTGGTCGCGGGGGTCGGCTCCGCATCGCGCGTCGGGCCGGCTGGCAAGGGGCGAAACCCCTGCGGGCGCAGTGGCGGGCGGTGCGCGAAGCTGTTCCCGCTCGATGGGTGCGGGCCCGTGGGCAGGTGCGTGAGGGGCACCCTCGGGGAAGCAGATTCCTCAGGGTTCCCCTGGCGTACGTCAGCGGGAGCGGGGGAGGCCGCGCAGCCCGGCTGGCGCCGCGCATCGCCGTAGCGAGGCCGCGCACAACAGCTGCCGAGAAGCCCCATGCGGTGCACGCCTGGGTTCGCGCCGCCGCGACCTGCGAGGTCGCAGTCCTATGCGGCGGTCACCGAGGCGCGGTCCGCCAGCAACGACGCCGCCGGCGCCTGGATCTGCGCGACGTCCGGAAACTCCGGCACGGCCGGGACGACCGTAGGTCCGGCCGTGCGCGCGTCCGGAAACTGCGGCTGTGACGGCGGTGCCGCGACCTCGGTGAACGGAATTCCCGCAGGCGGTTTCGCCCTGGTCCACATTCCGGAAGGCGAGGCGGCGGTCGCGGGACAAGCCGCGTTCGTCGGCAGTCCTTCCGGAATCGTGTGCAGTGCTCCGGAATCAAGGCAGTTTCCGCTGCCCTTGGTCGCGCCGGGGAAGGTCCAGCCGACGTCGATGCCGTTCGCCGCGAAGACGTCGCCGGCGATCCGGTTGTCCTTCGGCGGCACGTCCTGGGTCGCGGTGAGGACGAGCCCGGCGTTCGGGTTCCCGGCGATCCGGTTGCGCAGCACCTGGTTGCCGCTGCCGCCGTCGATGCCGATCCCGATGCCCCAGCCGCCGTCGGCCTGCTCCGGTGTGGCCGCCTGCCCGTTGGCCGCGACCAGATTTCCGGCGAGCACGGAGTTCTGCTGCGGCAACAGCTTCTCCTGGTGATCGGAGTTGGCGGTCGCCCCGACCCGGTTGCCGCTGAACCGGTTCCCGACGACGTACATCTCGCCGCTGGCGTTCGTGCCCTCGAACCCGACCGCGTTGAGTTCCGCGACGTTGCCCCGCACCACCGTCCGGCAGGGTTGGCATTGGCCGACATAGATTCCGGAATCAGCGCCGCCAGATGCGTAAGACTGCTCGATCACTCCGTTCTGTGCGGAAAACGCATAGATTCCGTAGAGACCGTTGCGGGTGGCGGTGACGTGCGAGACCAGGAACGCACTGAGGAACCGGATCGGCTCGTCGCCGGTGTCGTACCCGCCGCCGTGCCCCGGCAGCCCGTCGGCCGCTTTGACCGAACCGGTGACGAGCACGCCGTTCTGCGTGTGATTCCGGACTGTCAGGTTCTCGACGGCAACGCCCGGCGCGGACACGACGACGCCGTTGTCGCGCTTCAACTGACCGTCGACGACCACTTTCTCCCGCACTTCGCCGCGCAGCGTGACCCGCGGCGTCGTGATCTTCACCGTTTCGTGGTACTCGCCTGGCGCGACGAGCACGAGATCTCCCGCCCGCGCCAGGGAAACAGCGGCGGAAATGGTCGGCGCGTCGGCGGGAACGCGGATCGTCACGCCCGTCCCGTCCGGACGGCGGCCCTCGGCGGAGGAAGAACCACACCCGCCGGCCAATGCGGCGGACAGCCCCAGGATCGCCACCATGGCGGGAAAACGCATGCGCCCAGTCTGGCATGAGCGCCGGATTCCGTTGGGGTGATTGTCCGTGGGGTTCGCGGTCGTGCGCTTGGTTGGGCGGGGCTGGGTGCTGGATGCGAACTCGGCGGGAGTTTTCTGCTGGGCGTGCGGGGGAGAGGGTTGGCGATGGGATGGGCGGTCGCGTGGCTGGCCGCCAGGCCGGGCTTGCCGGGGGGTGTCTCGTCGGGTGCGTGGGCGAGGCGATCGGGATGGGGGTCGGCGCTCGGGTGCCCGACCTGGCCGGGCTGTCGGTCGACCACCCGTTTCGCCGCGCCGAATTCGCCTGCGGCACGGGAATCTGTCACGCTGCCCGTCGTGAATTCCGCTGAGCGCCGCCCTTCCCGGCGCGCTTTTCTCGGGGCGGCCGTGACCGCCGGACTCGCCGCCGGTTGCCATGCGGCGCCTGTGCCCGACGCCGGAAACCGGCCCGGCCCGATTCCGCACACTGGTGCGCATCAAGCCGGGATTGTTGCGCCGCAGCAACCGCAATCGCATCTGTTGGTCGTCACAGCTGATGTTTCCGTTGCGCCGGGACCGCTTCTCGCCGAATTGGGGCGTCGCGTTCTGGCGGTGACCGCGGGAAAGGACGAGCGCCTGCTGGGCTTGCCCGCGGGCGACTTGACCGTGACGGTCGGCGTCGGGCCGAGGCTGGTTCAGGCCGTCGATCCGCACCTGCCCGGGGCGAAGGACCTCCCTCCGGCGGCCCGCGAAGCGATCGCTCCGGCAGACCGCGGCGGGGATCTGCTGCTTCAGCTCTGCGCCGGCGACCCGCTGGTCCCGCCGATCGCCGCGGCCGCGCTCCTGGCGACGCCGGGCGTGCGCGAGCGCTGGCGGCAATCCGGCGCGCGCGGACCGCACATCCCGGTCTCGGACGGGCAGACTGCGCCGCGGAACGTCCTGGGGTTTGTCGACGGGATCGTCGGTCCGCGCACGCCGGCCGAGCAGCAGCGGGATCTGTGGCTGGCGGGCCCGGCCCCGGTGGCGGGCGGCACGATCGCGGTCGTCCGGCGGATGGTGCTCGACGTGGCGCGGTTCGCGGCGTTGCCGGTGGCGGAGCAGGAGGCTGTGTTCGGCCGACGGAGGGACACCGGGGTTCCGCTGTCGGGCGGGAGCATCGCCGACGGGCCGGAGCTGGGCGCGAAGACTCCGGACGGCCGCTACCTCGTCCCCGCGGGCGCCCATGTCCGCCGGGCGCACGCGAACGTCGTGGGCGCGGGGCTCATGCTGCGCCGCAGCTACAGCATGGACGCGCCGGCGCCCGGCCTGCTCTTCGTGAGCTTCCAGAACGATCTGCACACGTTCACCGCCACACTGGCGAGCATGGAAGCCGCGGACGCGCTGCTGCCGTTCACGACCACCACCGCGAGCGGGACCTTCCTGGTCCTTCCCGGGTTCGACGAGCGGCGGCCGCTGGGTTCGATCCTGTTCCCGTCGTGAGCGGGGGATACGAAAAAAGCCCTGCTTCTCCGAGGAGAAGCAGGGCGAAGGTGGTGCGCGATACTGGGATTGAACCAGTGACCTCTTCCGTGTCAGGGAAGCGCTCTCCCGCTGAGCTAATCGCGCGAGGTGGAGACGGGATTCGAACCCGTGTACACGGCTTTGCAGGCCGTTGCCTCGCCTCTCGGCCACTCCACCGCATGGGGCTTGAGCCCTCCGAGCGGACGACGGGATTCGAACCCGCGACCCTCACCTTGGCAAGGTGATGCGCTACCAGCTGCGCTACGTCCGCACTACCGTGGCTTCGAGGCGGTGCCGGGAATCTCGTGATTTCGGCTCGCACCCCGTCGCCGTGGTGTGAAGAAACCATATCCGACCCCGGCAACCGTCGCGGCACCGGGGGGTTGTTGGCCCGTTCCCGGGCCGGTGATCAGGCCAGATCGTTCGGGATCAGGTGGGTGAGCGCGTCGTCGACGTCGACCCACAGGTGCTCGTTGCCCGGCAGCACGACGTCGTACGTGCGGTCCAGGAAATCGGCCAGCTCCTGCGCGGACGCCTCGAACATGGCGTGCCCGGACGGCGAGTTCAGCTCGATCAGGACCGACTCCGGGTCCTCCACCGAGGGCCGGATGCGGACGTCCCCGTCGCCCGCGTCGGCGAGGAGGCCGTCGGCGAGCAGGTCGCGCGCGTAGACCCATTCGACCCAGCCCGCCCGGCCGGTGCGGAAAGCGGCGACGACGGCATAGGGGTCGCGGGTGTCGTAGCGCAGCTCCACCTTCACCGGAACCGCCGGGGTCCGCGGCGCCAGCAGGTCGAAGACCGCCGTCGAGCGGAGCGTCACGTGATCGTTGCGCATCGTCCTACCCTTCGTCTCCCTTCCCGGCCCGGACGACCGAGGACAACGGTGAGACGCACCAGGAGCCCGGATCCGTCGCGAGTGCGCTCGAGATCACCCGTTCGAGACCGTCTGCCCCGAGGTCCGTCCGGTCCGTCGCCGTCCGTGCCGCGCAGCCTTCAGCGGGCGCCCGGTGGGGAGCCACCAGTACATCTTGCGCGGTTCGGCCGCTGTGCGATAGCACCGTCGCACGGATGTCGCGGACGGCCGCACGCGCCCCCGCCGGTGCAAGGCCTTGGTTAGCTCGGGGTTGTTCGGACGGTATTCGCTGGCAGACGCGCTGTAGTCGGATCAAACCACCCGTTTGCAGGCCCCCGAAAGTCGTGGGGTAGGCTGGGCACGCACCGCGAGCGGGCGATTAGCTCAGCGGGAGAGCGCTTCGTTCACACCGAAGAGGTCACTGGTTCGATCCCAGTATCGCCCACAGCACCCTGCGACGGCCTGCCAGCGAACTTCGCGGCAGGCCGTTTCTCGTATCGGCGGCGGTGCGGAAATGCGCCGGCAGGCGGCCCGTGGTCGACGCGGCAACGCGGGTGCCTGGCCGAACCCAACGCCGGACGGCCGGGCGAGGTCCTTTGCGAAAGCGAATTCGACGCGCGCGCGGAAGGTTCACGCGAGGACGACGCCTGGGCCGGGGCATCCGCGACACGGCGAGGATGCCCCCAGCCCAGGCGCCAGCCAGGCTGCTGGCCCGTGCGTGGGCGGCTCAAGGGCCGAGCGCCCCGCGAGTCCGGCCAGGGCACCGGAAATCCGCGCTGCGCGACGGCAGGCTTCCCGTCGCGCCAGCCGTGCTGCAACGGCGGCGAACCGGATCGTCCCGCCCCTCTCCGCGGCAGCCCACGCCGTCCCGCGCCACGCGACGGGAGGCGCGGCGGGCCGGATCCCCGGTCAGCCCGCGCCGTCGGCCTGCACCGCGACCGGCACGGTCACCGGGTCGCCGCAGCGCACGGAGCCGGGGCGGAGCACCGCGGCGTACGTCCCGAACATGGCTCCGGTCTCGCGGATGATGGAGCGCAGCACCTCCCGGTCCTTGGGGAGGCCGCGCTGCGGCTGCGAGACCATGACGCACCGCTGGCAGAGGCTGGTCACTTCGAGGACGGCCTGGCCGATCCGCAGCTCGTCGCCCACCTCGCCCTCTCCGGACCGGGCGGCAGGGCTCGCGGAAGGGACACGATCAGCGGCAGGGCCCGGCGCGAGCACGATGTTCGGCCGGAACCGGCGCAGGTCCCAGTCTCCGCCGGGGTGCCAGCCCTTCGCCTTCCGCAGCGAGTCCCGGCTCAGCAGGTGCACCGGGGAATCGTCGACGAAGCCCCAGGCGGGCAGGTCGAAGGTGGCCAGCTCGGCCGACCCGTCCGGATCGCCCTGGTACTCCTCGACCGCGACCGCGCGCCCGACCGGGCGTTCCAGCCGCACCGGCTGGCCCAGCCACCGGCCGAGGACGGCCTCCGCGTCCGGCTCGTCGGTGCGCACGACCGGCCCGCCCGGCACCGCGATCTCCGCCTCCCCGCCGAGCCAGCGCGCCGTGGCGTCGAGCAGTTGCGGGACGCGCTTGGCCGTCAGCACCCGGCCGGTGGCGACGGCGACGACGGCGAACGCGCGATCGCCGACCACCACGCGGTCGAGCACCAGCTCGGCGACCTGCTCCCCGCCCATCGACTTCACCGGGTAGCGCCACAATTCCGCTACCGCCGGCGCGTTCACAGGTCCAGCACCAGGTTCGCGGCGGGCCGCGAGATGCACAGCAGGACGCTGCCCTCGCCGGGGTCCACCTCCGGCCGCACGTGATAGCTCACGGTGCCGCGCTTCAGCACGCTGCTGCAGGTGCCGCACACGCCGCCCCGGCACAGCGAAGCGGTGTCGATGTCGTTCTTCTCGGCGAAGGCCAGCAGCGAATCGCATCCGTCGTCCCACACCGCCTCCAGGCCGGAGAGCTCGAACCGCACCCGCAGCTCGGTGATGAGCGGCAGCGCGTCGATGCTGTCCGAGGCCCGCACGGTCGGCCGCACCATGGGAATCGACTTCCGCTCGGGATCCAGCATCGCCAGCCGCTCGGCGGGCAGCGGCGCGGGGTCCGTCTGCGCGAATCCGTGCCGGGCGAACCAGCTCTTGGTCGTCTTGGTGAACACGACCGCGGTGGGAAACCCTTCCGATTCCAGCACGATCAGCATGCTGGCCAGCAGGAACCCGCCGATGCCGAGGCTCTGCCAGCGGCCGTCGACCACGACGTTGAAGATCTCGGCCAGGTCGGCGAAGCGGCGGATCCCGGCGCACGCCACCACTTTCCGGTCGACCTCGACGACGTAGAACTCCCCGGCGTCGGTGTCGAACAGCTCCAGATCGCGCGCTATCAGGCCGCCCGTCGCCACGAACGGCTTGGACAGCTCGTACATCGCGAAGGCGTCGTCGCGCTCGGCCTCGCGGAACGTGGCGTCGATGATCTCGTCCCCGCCCTGGCTCACGATGACCTCGAACCGCGCTCGTTTCCTTTCGTCTGACACGGTGTCCCCTCAGAGGTAGGACGTGAGTTCGCCCGCACGGCGCACGTCGGCGCTGCAGCAGTGGAATCCGCCGCCGAAGGTGCGGCCGTGGCGGTACGGCACCGGGATCGCGGTGAAGCCCGCGGACTCCAGCAGTTTCGCGAGCCCCTTCTGCGCCTGCGGCACGATGACCGTGTCCTGGTCGACGGACAGGATGTTCATGCCGATCCAGGTGGAGGCGCGCGGCCATCCGAAGCCGAAACCGTCGTCCTGCGGATCGTCGAACCACAGGGTCTTCCAGCCGCGGAACGGCTCCGGAACGCGGTCCTCGTCCAGCCGCCCGGCGTTCGCCAGCAGCACGCCGGGCTTGAGCACGTGCAGGGTCGTGCCGACGTGGTCGGAGCTGATCGCGATCTCGTGCACGCGGTAGTCCGGTCCCAGCGCCCGGGCCAGCCAGGCCGCGCCGAGGCGGTTGCCGGTGTTGCTCACGTTGAAGAACAGGTCGCTGCCGCACCGGATGATGTTGGCCGCGTCGAACAGCGGCTCGAGCTCGCCGAGCACCGGGGTGCCCGACTCGTCGTACTGGTAGGTCTCGTCGAGCAGCTGCGGCCTTGGCGCCGCGAGCCAGCCCGCACCGGTTTCGAAGTACTCGCGCAGCAGCTTGCGGTAGGGGAAGGTCTCGGCGTACCGGGCGCGCATGGCCATCGGCGCCTCGATCACAGTCTCGCCGACGACCAGCAGGCAGTCCCGCGGCATCAAGGCGTGGTTGGCGGTGCTCTTCCACTCCAGGACGCCGATCGGCCTGCTGTGGTCGGCCCGTTCCGGCCGGCGCACCCGCACTCCGAGGTCTTCCAGGGTGCTGACCAGCGCCTGCAAGTCCTCTTCGGTTTCCTCGACGACCCTGGCCAGGGTGGCGGGGGAGACCGCTTCGGATTCGGCGCCGAGCGGCGGTTCGAAGAAGTGCTTCAGGGAGTTGTCGACCGGCGGGAAGCTGAATCCCTCGGCGCTGCCGACGACGATCTCCTCGAGCTTGTCGAAGTCGTTGAACGAACGGACTGCGCTCATTGCGAGTTCCTCTCTTGGGTGGCGCGGCTGA
Source organism: Amycolatopsis sp. FU40 (assembly GCF_021903635.1). Lineage (NCBI taxonomy): Bacteria > Bacillati > Actinomycetota > Actinomycetes > Pseudonocardiales > Pseudonocardiaceae > Amycolatopsis > Amycolatopsis sp. FU40. The sequence continues at coordinate 3,452,307 of NZ_CP091381.1, read as the reverse complement.
GGGCCAGCCCGAAGGGCTGATCGACCGACATCAGTTCGACGTAGTTCACGTTCACGTGCGCCGGCGTCTCGCACGCCCAGAGGACGGTGTCCGCGACGTCGTCGGGAGTCAGCGGGCTGATGCCCTCGTACAGGGCGTCCGCTTTGGCCTGGTCGCCGCCGAAGCGCACGAGGGCGAATTCCGAGCGCACCATCCCCGGCGCCACGCAGGTCACCCGGATGCCCGAACCCTGGACGTCCGCCCGGAGGTTCGCCGACAGGTGGTGGACGAAGGCCTTGGAAGCCGCGTAGACGTTGCCGCCGTAGAACGCGTACTCGGCGGCCAGCGACCCGATGTTGACGATGTGTCCCGCCCCGGCTTCGCGCATGCCGGGCAGCGCGGCGCGCGTGCAGGCGAGCAGGCCCGCGATGTTCGTGTCGAGCATCGTCTGCCAGGCGTCGGGATCCCCGTCGTCGAGCGGCCCGAGGCCGAGGGACAGCCCGGCGTTGTTGACCAGCACGTCGATCCCGTCCAAAGCGGCGAAGGCCTGTTCGACCGCGGGCCGGTCCCGCACGTCGACGGCCAGCGCGCGCACCCGGTCGGAGCCGAAATCGGTTGCCAGGTCGGCGAAACGGCCGGCCCGGCGGGCGAGCAGCGCCACCCGGCGGCCCTTTTTCAGGAACCGTTCGGCGACGGCGCGGCCGATGCCCGCCGAGGCTCCCGTGATCACGATCCAGCCGTCGGTCATCGCGCGTCCTTTCGTTCGGGGCCGCCGGTGCGCGGCCGGAAGGGGCAGGTCCAGTCCGCCGGGACCGCGCGGCCGGAGTACTGCCCGGCTTCGGACCGCTCGCCGAAGTCCGAGAGGTTGGGGTTGATCGATCCCTGGAGCGCCATTTCCCGCGTCCGCACCTCGTTCCGGATGCGTCCGTAGATCCCGCGCTCGCGCAGCCGCTCGAACTGCACGTGCGAGTTGAAGACGAGGGCGGGATGGCTGAACTGGCGGGTGATGCGCGAGGAATTCGCGTGCAGCCCGACCACGAAGAAGGCCTGTCCGGCGATGCTGAAGGCGAAGCGGTCGGACGCCGGGGCCGGATCGGCGAAGTCCGACCAGGCGAAGCGGTCGGCGTCCCGGTCGTGCAACCCCTGCAGCTGCTCCCACACGAGCGTTTCGAATCCGGTCTCGTCGAGGCCGAACGGCCCGTCGAAGGTGGCGATGAACGTCGCGAGCAATTCGTGGATTTCGTCGCGGTGCAAGGAGAAATCGGTGACTGCCGCGGACAGTTCGCCGGTGGTCTCGGGCGTGCCCATCGGCCCGAAATGGCGGTGCACCACGCTTTCGCGCAGCCACGCCGTTTTCGCTGCCACGCAAGAGAACGTGTCGCCAAGGAGCTTCACTCCGAGCGCGGCGCCGATCTCCTCGGGCTCTCTTCCCCCGGTTGTCATGGTGTTGTCACTCCCCGGTCCGTCTGATGCGGTCGCGCCTGGCACTGGCCGACGGATGTCCAGTGCTCGCGCTGATTCCGGCTTCGGAAGCCGATGTTCGGAGCCGCCCGCGGTCAGCCGCCGTACACGAGATCGGCGACCGGGAACTTCGCGAGCGCGGCGCGGTCGACCTTTCCCGGGCGGTTGAGCGGCAATTCGTCCAGCCACACGAAAAAGCGAGGGACCATGTGGCCCGGCAGCCGTTCGCGCAGGTGCCGCACCAGATCCTCGTCGGCGGACGGCGTGCCGGCGAGGAAGGCGACGACGGCCGTCCCGCCCGGAGCGTCCTCGCGCACCAGCATCACGGCGTCGGCGACGCCGGGGCACTGGAGCAGGGCGTGCTCCACCTCGCCGGTCTCCACCCGGAAACCGTTGATCTTCACCTGGTCGTCGATCCGGCCGTGGAAGACGAGGTCCCCGTCCGGCTGCAGGACGACCCGGTCTCCGGTCGCGTACATCCGCTCGCCGGGGGCGGGGGAGTACGGGTCGGGCAGGAACGCCCGCGCCGTCCGGGCGGGCAGGCCGAGGTATCCCCGGGCGAGTGCCGGGCCGGCGAGGAACAGCTGCCCGATCTCGCCTGCCGGGACCTGGCGCAGTTCCTCGTCGAGCACGTAGGTGCGCACGTTCCGGATCGCCTTGCCGATCGGGGCCCGTTGCGGCGTCGAGGAAAGGCACCGGTACCAGGTGACGGCGACCGAGGCTTCGGTCGGGCCGTAACAGTTCTGGACGACCATCGAGCCGGCGGCGTCCGCGAGGCCGCGGCCGTCCAGCTGCGAACTCCCGGCCGCGACGAGCCGCACCCCGGCTTTGGCCAGGCGCGGCAGGAGGGATTCGCCGTACGGTCCGACCATCGCCGCCGGGATGTCCAGCACCGTGGCGCCGAGCGTGCGGGCCTCGTGCACGATCCGGGTCGCCGGCAGTTCGCCCTGCTGCGGGACGGCGACGGCGGCTCCGCAGCACAGGGCCATCAGGCAGTCCTGCATCGTGATGTCGACGGTCGCCGGGGACGTCCACAGGACGGCGTCGTCCGGGCGGATCAGGTCCAGGTCGTCGCGGCTGGCCAGGATCAGGTTGACGATGCCCTCGTGCGGGACGCCGACCACTTTCGGGCGGCCGGTCGAGCCGGACGTCGTGATCGCGTACGCCAGGTCCTGCGCCGCCGGCACGGGCAGGCCGTCTCCCGTTCCGGGTTCGTCCCGGAGCGTGGGGTCGTCGAGGAGTTGGACGCCCGGCAGCCGGTCGTCGGGGGAGAGGGCGAGGGTCAGCTCGCAGCCGACGTCCTGGAGGATCTCCCGGTTGCGGGCGGGCGGGTCGTCGGGGTCGAGCGGAAGGCATGCCGCGCCGGACCGCATCGTCGCCACGATGCCGATCAAGGCGGCGGCGCCGCGCGGGATCGGCATCCCGACGATCTTGTCCGGGCCCGCGCCGAGGCGGCTGAGCCGATGCGCCAGCCGGGCCGTTTCGCGGCCGAACTCGGCGTAGGTCCACGAGCGTTCGGCGGTCCGCACGGCCGTGGCGTCCGGGCGGGTCCGGACCTGGTGCTCGAACAGCTCGCAGACTGTCCGGGGACCGGGCCGGTCCGCTCCGGTCTGACGGGAATCGTCCATGGCTCGCTAACTCCTCGATGCGGTTTCCGCGGCCAGGCGAAGGCTCAGCGGCCGCAGGTCGGTCCAGATTTCGTCGATGTGCGCGAGACAGTCCTCTTCGGACCCGGTCCGGCCTTCGTCCCGCCAGCCGGCCGGAAGATCGCGCCCGGACGGCCAGATCGAGTACTGCTCCTCGTCGTTGACCACGACGCGGAACTCGCGCTGCGTGTCGTCGAACATGCGGTGCCTGCTCTCCTTGTCCGTCAGTCCTGGGGTCCGTCAGTCAGTCCTTGCCGAGCACCCATGCGACGGCTTCGGGAAGCGCTGCTTCCCAAGCGGCATAGGTGTGGCCTCCGTCGCCGTATTCGTCGCGGACGGCGTGGCACTGTCCGCTCAGCTCCGCGGCGACCTTCTTGGTCGCCTCCAGCAGGCTGAGCCCGTCGTCGAGTTCGATGTCCGCTTCCTCCTGGCCCGCGGCGAGGAAGAGCCGGGCCGGACGGGGCGCGCCGGCGTCCGGAACGAGTTCGTAGTCGGTGAAGGGGCCGGAAATGCCGACGGCGCCGTCGAAACGGTCCGGGCGGCGCAAGGCGGCGCGGACGGCGGCGATGGCGCCGAGGCTCGCGCCGAGCGCGGTGACCCGTTCGCCCTGCCACCGGTCGCCGAGCCAATCGCGAAGGTGCGGCACCAGCTCGTCGGCGAGCACGTCGACGTACGCGTCGTCGAGCAGTTCCGCCCGGCGGGCCGACCAGTCGGCGGGGCTCAGGAAAATCGCCGCGGTCGGCGGGACGCGCCCGGCGAGGGCGAGCCGGTCGAGAATCGCCGGGAACCGCATGACGTCCACGAATTCCGAACCGTCGAGCACCACCAGGGCCCGGGCGACCGGCTCGTCCGGCTCTGCGGCGGACACGAACAGATCCACCCGGCGGCTCCCGCCGAGGGCCTGGCTGTGCCAGCTCTGCCGCTCCAGGCGGTGTTCCCGGGACGCGGCACCGAGATCCGGCGAGCTCTCGCCCGACAACGCCTGCGCGTACGACGCGGGCGTCCGATGGTCGAGCATGAGCCGGAGCGAGACCTCGCGTCCGAGGAGTTGCCGGATCGCCGCGGTCGCCCGGGGCACCAGCAAGGAATGGCCGCCGTGCTCGAAGAAGTCGCCCGCCGCGGGGATCGGGCGGCCGAGCACTGCCGACCAAGCCTCCGCGACCCGGGCCTCGAGGCCGGTCTCCGGGGGCGGTGCTTCGGCGGTGCCGGACGGTCCCAGCGGGATCGCGGCGAGCGCGGCCCGGTCGGCTTTGTTGTTGGCGGTCAACGGGATTCGCGGAACTTCGACGATGTGGTCGGGAACCAGGTAGGCGGGCAAGGACTCGCGAAGCTCCCGGCGCACCGCGTCCAGGCCGACCTCGCCGGAGGCCACGACGTAAGCCGCCAGGCACGGTCCGGTCTCCAGTTCCGCGCGCAGCACGATCGCGGAGGAGACACCGGGGCTGCGCAGCAGCGCGTGCTCGATTTCGCTCGTCTCGATCCGGAAGCCGCGGATCTTCACCTGGCGGTCGGTCCGCCCGAGGAAGTCGATCTCCCCGTCGGCCAGGTACCGGCCCGCGTCCCCGGTGCGGTACATGCGCGATCCCGGCGGCCCGTGCGGATCGGGGACGAACTTGTCCGCGGTCAGCCCGGGACGTCCGAGGTAGCCGCGGGCGAGGCCGTCGCCTGCCAGGCAGATCTCGCCCGGCATCCCGACCGGGCAGTGGGCGAGGTTCCGGTCGAGGACGTAGACGCGGGTGTGCGGGACGGCGTGGCCGATGGGGACCCGGCCGGCCCCGGGGCGGCCCTCGAACACGGTGGCCAGCACGGTGCTTTCGGTCGGCCCGTACGAGGCGGTCACCCGGCAGCCGGGCAGCAGGTCAAGCGCCGCGGCGAAGCTCTTCGGATTGACGACGTCCCCGCCGACGACGAGCTGGCGCAGCCCGGCCAGCGCCTGGATTCCGCGCTCTACCAGGAGATCGAGCTGCGGGGAGACCAGTTTCAGGGTCGTGACGCCGTGGTCGCGCACGAGCGTTTCGAGGTCCTCCTGCAGCGTTCCGGTGTCCGCCACCACGACGCATCCGCCGTTCGCCAGCGCGGTCCACTCGAGCACGGCGACGTCGAAGGTCAGCGGCCCGGCCTGGAGGAACGTCGTGCCGGGACCGGTCTCGAGGTAGCGCGGCGCTCCCGCGACCAGCCTGCTCAGCCCTCGGTGGGGGATCGCGACCGACTTGGGGGCGCCGGTGGAACCCGACGTGGAAATCAGGTACGCCAGGTTGCCCGGCCGCGCGGCCAGGGGGAGATCCCCGGTCTCGGCGCCGGTCAGATCGGGGGCGCCGCGGCCGAATTCGAGTACCGGCCCGATGTTCGCCGGAAGTGTGGTGCGCAACGACGGGCTGACCACCGTGAGGACCGCGCTGGAGTCGCTCAACAGGAAGCGCAGCCGGCCGGCGGGGAAACCGGGGTCCAGCGGCAGATAAGCGCCGCCGCATTTGGCGATGGCGAGCAGAACCACGTAGCGCTCGACGCTGTGCTCTAGGCACACGCCGACGATCCGCTCCGGTCCGACGCCGAGGGTGCTCAGGTGCCGGGCCAGCTGGTTCGCTCGTTCGTTCAGCTCCCGGTAGGACAGCGTTCCGTCGGCTCCGGCGACTGCGGGGGCCTCGCCCCGGGAAGCAGCCTGTGCCTGGAAAAGCTCGACGACGGTGGCTTCCGGGGCGGGGCTCGGGTCGTTGCGCGCGTGCAGGAGTTCGAGCTCCCGCGCCGAAACCAGGGCGAATTCGCGCAGCGGGCGTTCGGGTTCGGCCACTGCCTGCTCGACCAGCCGGATGTACCGGGCGGTCATCGCCTCGATCGGAGCCCGGTCGAACAGGTCCTGGCGGTAGAGGAAGGTGACCTCGATGCCGCCGTCGGCGGGCAGCGTGGTGACGGAGAGGTCGAACCGCGCGGTGGTCGGTATTTCGGGACGCCACAGGGAAAGCGCGCCGTCCGACTCCATCAGGTCCACCCGGTCGCCCGCGTGGTTCAGCACCGCGTCGAACACCGGATTGCGCTGCGACCGCGCCCCGTCGCCCGCCGCGCCCGCGATCTGCTCGAAGGGCGCGTCCTGGTGTGCGTCCGCGGCCATCCACGCGTCGCGGGCGCGGACGATGAGGTCGCGGAAGGTCAGGTCCGGTCCGTCCAGCCGGATCCGGACCGGAACCGTGTTGATGAAGAACCCGACGAGATCTTGCAGGTCGGGATGCGGGCGGTCGGAGACGATCGCGCCGAGGACGACGTCGTCCGAACCGGTGTAGGCGCTCATCGTCGCCGCCAGCGCGGCCAGCACCACGATGAACGGGGTGGCGCGGGCTCGCCAGGCCAGGTCCGTCAGCGCGGAGGCGGTCTCCTCGGACAGGCGGGCGACGACGGTGTCGCCCGCCCCGTCCGCGGCGGCCGGACGCGGCCGGTCCAGCGGAAGCTCCGGCCGTTCGTGGCCGGCCAAGGCGTCCCGCCACCAGCCGAGCAGCTGCGCGAGCCGCTCTTCGGTGCGGAATTTCCGTTGCCACGCGGCGTAATCGCCGTACTGGACCGGGAGTTCCGGCAACTGCGCGGGCCGGTTTTCCACGGCCGCCGCGTACAACTCGGCGAGGTCGCGCGAGAGCACGTCCATCGACGCGCGGTCGGTGACGATGTGGTGCATGACCACGCACAGCCGCGGGCCGTCGTCGAATTCGGCGGCGATCACCCGGAACAGCGGCGGCCGCGCGAGGTCGAACGGCCGGGCGGCGGCGGTGTCGAGGGCCGCGCGCCAGTCCCGGCCCGCCCAGTCGACCGGGACGGCGACCTCGTCGAGGACCTCCAGGGCGACCGTCCCGTCCGGACGCGGGGCGAACCTCGTCCGCAGCAGTTCGTGCCTGCGGACGAGCCCGGCCAGCGCCGCGCCGAGCGCCGCGGGGTCCAGGCCCCGGGGGAACTTCCAGCCCTCCAGGATGTGGTACTGCCCGTTCGCGGGATCCAGCTGGTGGACCCACCAGAGCCGCTCCTGTCCCGCGGCGGGCGGGCGGCCGCCCGCCGCGGGCTCGCGGACCAGCGGGAACGGATTCGCCGGCCGCCGCTCTCGTCGAGGCATGATGACGCTGGGCTCCTCTCGAGGGTGCGATGAGTGCGCCGCGAACCGGTGCGGGCAGCGGCGGTGCGAAGCGGCGGTCAGGTCCGCGCGGGCGTCTCTTCCCCGTGGACCCCCTGCCGGACCGACTCGACCGCGGCGACGATGCCGTTCACCGAAGCGAAGGTCTCGGCGTTGAGCCGGTCGGCGGGCAGTTCGACGTCCAGCGCGTCCTCGATCTCCAGCATCAGGCCCATGCAGGTGAGCGAGGTCATGCCCAGGTTCCAGAGGTCTTCGTCGGGGCGCAGTTCGCGATGGCCGAGGTTGAGGTGCTTCGCGGTGAGCGTCGCGACGAGATCCCGGGCGGACTCCTGCGGCGCGCTCATCGCGCCGCTCCGGCCGCGCCGGCGACCGAGGCCAATGCGGAAGCGTTGCCGCGCAGGCGGTTCAGGTAGCGGGCGATCCGCCGGCCGCCGACGAGGCTGCCCTCGGCGTACCAGAGCACGTCGGGGCCGAACGCGTAGTCGGTGCCGAAGTGCTCGAAGGCCTCCCGGCCCCGGGTGCGGTAGTAGGCCGCCAGCTGCGTGGTCGTCATCTGCGGCGCGGCCTCCGCGCCGGTCTCGAACCAGGCGGCGAGGCTGTGCACCACGTACTCCTCGATGGACTCCTCGACCGTCCTGACCTGGATCGGGCGGCGCACCGGGTTGAACATCGAGTCGATGAGCCCCGGCTGGCCCTGCAGCTCGTTCGCGACGTGGCTCGCCAGCAGCGGCGCGCAGTGGAAACCGTCGCGGTAGGTGCCGGTCATCAGGTAGAGGCCGTCCAGCGGCAGCCAGCCGATCATCGGGAAGCCGTCGAAGGTCACCGGGCGGTTCCCGCTGAGCCAGCTCACGACCTCGTGCCGCGCGATCTGCTCGTCCAGCTGCTGCATCGCGTACTGGGCGAGGTAGCGCGCGTCGCCGACCCAGGTGACGCTGGAAATGTCGTCGACGAGGCGGTTGGTCGCGCCGAGGTACTCGCGGCCGTTCCCGGCGGGCACCACGTGCAGGCCGCACGCGAAGCCGCGGTTCGGGGTCCGCACCACGCTGCGGAACGGCTCGCCGCCGGTGCGCTTGGCGAGCATCGCGAAGCCGAGGCCCGCGATCATGGGGATGAGTTCGAGGTCCTCGGCCGCGGTGCGCACCAGGTTCTCGCTGCTCGCCCCGGTCGCGACGACCACGGTCCCGGCCTCGATGACGTGGCCGTCGGCGAGCTCGACCCCGGTCACCGCTTCGCCGTCCTTGATCAGCCGGCGCACGACCGCGTCGACGCGGGTCGCGCCGATCTCGTCGAGCCGTGCCTCGAGCGCGGCGAGCACGCCGCGGGCGTCCACGGCTCCCTCGCCCGGCACGTGAATGGAGCGCAGCGACCGGGCGTCGGTCCTCGGCTTGAAGCCCGGGATCTCCTTCGGGTCGATCTCCGACCACGGCTTGCCGTACTCGTCGAGCGCCTTGATCATCGCCTCGAAGTTGATCGTGTCCAGCTCCGCGCCGATGGCGTTGAGGACCACGTGCGATTCGGCGGCGGTCTGCAGCGGGGAGCCGGTCTTGGAGTACGGCTCGAGCCTGCTGAGCACGTCCGGCCAGCGCTCGTGCGCTCGCAGGCCGATTTCGAACCTCGTCCGCGAGGCGTGGGTCTTCAGCGAGTCCGCGGTCACCTCGCCGAAGCAGCCGAGCATGGCGCCGGCGGCCTTGCTCGCCCCGGCGTCGCGGTCGTCCGGGCCGACCACGACGATCGAGCCCGCCTTGCGCTCGATCAGCTCCTCGGCGAGGAACAGTCCGAGCGCGCCGTTGCCGACGATGACGACGTCGGCCTGCTTCGGCTTTTCCGGGTTGGCAGAGTTCGGGCGTTGCATCGTTCCTCCGTGTGTTCCAGTGGGATTCAGCTGGCGCCAGGAGCGGTTCGGCCCCCATGCCTGGAGCGGTCGCGGGCCGGCGTCACTGCCCGGCGACCGCCGATGGATCCGGGGTCTGGCGGACCTCGCGCAGTGCCGCCGCGATGCCCGCGACGGTCGGGGTTTCGAAGAGCACCGCGATCGGCAGTTCGGGCGAGTGCTTGCGCAGGATGTTCAGCAGCCGCAACGCTTGCAGCGAATTGCCGCCGAGTTCGAAGAAGTCGTCGCCCGCCGCGGCCCCGGGCACACCGAGGATCTCGGCGAAGGTGCCCGCGACGAGTTCCTCCTCCGGGTCGCGCGGAACCTCCCCGGCGGGCCGGGCGGTCTGCTCGGGCAAGGCCAGCGCGGCCTTGTCCACCTTGCCGGTCGGCCCGAGCGGAAGCCGGTCCTGCGCGACGACGTGCGCGGGGATCATGTACTCGGGCAGCACTTCGGCCAGGCGCGCCCGGACTTGCCGGCCGTCGACCGAACCGGGCGTCAGGAAGGCCGCGAGCGCGAGATCGTCCCCGTCGCCCACCGTGGTCAGCACGGCTCGCTCGACCTCGGGGAGCGCTTCGACCGCCCGCTCGATTTCGCCGAGTTCGATGCGGAACCCGCGTACCTTGACCTGGTCGTCGGCCCGGCCGACGAACTCCAGCGCGCCGTCGCCGCGGCGGCGGACCACGTCGCCCGTCCGGTACATGCGGCCGCCGTCGAACGGGTTGCCGACGAAGCGCTCCCGGGTCAGCTCCGGCCGGTTGAGGTAGCCGATCGCGAGTCCCGGCCCGGCGATGTGGAGTTCGCCCGCCTCGCCGTCGGCCACCGGGCGTCCCCGCGGGTCGAGGATGTAGAGCCGGGAGTTGGTCCGAGGGAAGCCGATCGGGACCGAGGCGGCCGGGTCGTCCGGCAGGCAGTCCCAATAGGTCGTGTCGATCGAGTACTCGGTGGGGCCGTATTGGTTGTGCAGCCCGGCTTTCACGGTCGCGAAGAACCTGCGGGCCAGTGCCGGGGAAAGCACCTCGCCCCCGGAGAACACCTCGCGCAGCGACGGGCAGCCGCCCAGTCCGGGCTCCTCGTCCAGCAGCGCCTGGAGCAGCGCCGGGACGACCGCGAGGCAGGTGACCTTCTCCGCACGGACGAGATCGGTCAGGTACCGGGGGTCCTGCCCGTACAGCGGGTCGGCGACGACGAGCCGCCCGCCCGTGGTCAGCGGGATGAAGATCTCCCACAACGAGACGTCGAAGCTCAGCGCGTGGTGCAGGATCACGGCGTCCTCGGGCCCGGAAGGGTAGGCGGTGCGCTCCCACAGGACCCGGTCGACGATGCCGCGGTGCGGGATCTCGACGCCCTTCGGCTTGCCGGTCGATCCGGAGGTGTAGATGACGTAGGCCGTCTGCTCCGGCGAGATCTCCGTCGCCTCTTCCCGCGCGCCGGGGGAGCCGAGGACGTCGTCGAACTCCGCCATCGCGGTGCCGGGCACCGACGGCAGGCCGGCCCCGGCGTGCAGGACGACCAGGGGAAGGCAATCCTCGATCATGAAGCGCAGCCGGCTCTCCGGGAACTCCGGATCGAGCGGCACGTAGCCCGCGCCCGTCTTGAGGATGCCGAGGATGGCGGCGACGGCGGCGGCGGAACGCTCGATCGCCATCCCGATCAGCCTGCCGCGGCCGGCCCCGCGCTTGCGCAGCCCCGCCGCGATCCGGGCCGCCTGCCCGTCCAGTTCGGCGTAGGTCCAGGTCGCGTCGGGCGCGGTCACGGCGATCGCCTCGGGCGTCGCCGCGGCCTGCTGCTCGACCAGGTGGTGCAGGCCGATGGGGGGACCGCCCGGGCGGCCGGTGCTGGTCATCGGGAACCTTCCCTTCGGGTTGAGCCCGCCCGTCGCAGCCGGGCGGCTGTTCCGTGGCGGACGGAGAATGCGCAGGCTTTGCGGTAGAAGCGCTGGGCGTGCTGATCGGACCGGAGCCCGAACGCCCCGTGCAGGTGCAAGGCGGCGGCGGTCGCCTCGACCGCCAGTTCCGCGCTCGCCGCGAGCAGCCGGGAGGCTTCCCGCACCGGATCGGTTTCCGCCTGGCCGGACTCGATCCGGGCGGAGAGGTGCTCGCCAAGCGCGTGCACGGCGGTCAGCCGGGCGGTGAGCGCGGCCAGCTGGAAGGCGACCGTCTGGTTGCTCCCGATCGGACGGTCGAATTGCACCCGGTCCTGCACGCGCCGGACGGCTGCGTCGACAGCGCCCTGTGCGAGGCCGCAGAGATAACCGGCGGTCCGGCTGCGAAGCCGCGCCAACGTCAGCGTGCAGGCTGGGCAGTCAGCCTCCTCGCAGACGACAAGCCCGGTCGCGGGGCCATTGTCGACGGCGTACAGCTCTTCGTCGTCCAGCAGCGAGCGCAGGGGGCGGCGAGTGACATCGTCCTTGTTGTAAAGAACCAACTGCGGACCCACTGCAAGCAGCCACTCGGCCGGGCCCACGGCGACGGTCTGGCCGGGCGCCCCGGGGATCAGCACCGCGACGGGAGACTCTGGCCGTGCCCGCATCGCTTCGTCGATGTCATGGCTCGCAAGGGATTCAGCGGCGACAGCGTGCTCGATGGGCGCGTACGGGGCGCCGGCGATTCCGCTCTCGTAGGCGGACGAGTAGCTGGACACCACTTGCCGGGTCTCAACGTCGGTCTCGGCGCTCATGACGCCACCTCGAGACCGAGGCTGGACGCGATGATCCCCAGCATGATTTCCGAGCCACCGGCGGAAAGAGTGAGCCCGGGAGCCTCGCGGAGCATCGCCACCGAGGCGTCGTCCGCCGGACCGCCGGCATCCAATGCCAGCTGCGCCACCTTGACGCACAATTCGCTGTTGAACCACTTGGCCATCGCCGCCTCCTCGGCGTTCAGGTCGCCTTGCTGCTGGCGCTCGACCATCCGCCACGCCAGCACGCGCCCGGCGGCGGCTTGGGTCCGCAGACTCGCCAGGCGATCGGAGAGAACGGGGTCGTCGAGGGCTTCGACCTGCCTGGCCGCGATCTCCAGCCAGCTGGTGGCCTTGGCGATGTAGTCGACGCCGGTCCGCTCGATCGCGAGAGCGGCGGCCAGCACGAACCAGCCGCCGTCGACCGGTCCCAGCACGTCGGAGGCGGGGACGTGCACCCCGTCCAGCAGCACCTCGTAGAACGGGTCGGGGTAAAGCGATTCGACCAGGCTCACCGTGACGCCGGGATCGTCGAGGGCGACGAGGAACAGGGTGATGCCCGCCTCGGCCCGGCCTCGCTCGGAAGTCCTCGCGGCCACGACGGCATAGCCCGCGCGGCGAACCTGTACCGCGTACCACTTGGCCCCGTACAGCCGCCAGCCGTCCTCGACCCGCTCGGCCCGGGTCCGCAGCGACGCGAGATCCGATCCCGCCTCGGCCTCGGTGTAGAGAACCACCATCGTGGCGAGGCCCGCGGCGAGCGAAGGCAGGAAGCGAGCCTTCTGCTCGGCGTCGGCCACGAAGAGCACCAGCGCGCCGGCGTTCGTGATCGTGTTGATGAAGGGCATGTCCGGGATTCCGTGCGCGGACAGCTCTTCTTGCACGATCGCGGCGTGGGCCGAGGTCGCGTCCCGCCCGCCGTAGCGCCGCGGCCAGGCCGGGGCGAGCATCCGGTGCTCGCCGAGCAGCCGGTAGGTCTCGGCGGGGAAGCGGTCCTCGGCGGGCGTGCCGGCGAGGGCGGCCAGTTCGGCCCCGACCTCCGGCCGGGCCAGCAGGCCGCGCAGCTCTTCCCGGAAGCGGTCCAGTTCGGGGTTCGGCGTCGGGTTCATCGGAGGTTCTTCCCCGCGGCGATCAGCGTCGGCTTCGCGAATCGGGTCAAGGCGCCCACGTGCGGTGTCCTCATCAGCTCGTAGTGGTCGGCGGGCAACCGGCGCAGGCGCAGGCGTCCCGTCGTGTGGTCCTGCCAGCGCGGCGCGTCCTCGTTGTCCTTGCGGGCGACGACGACCAGGTCGTTGGCGATCCGCTCCGGCGGCCGGTAGGCGACCTGCGCCCGGCAGTGCGTGCGGAACACCTCGAACCTGCTCGCGCGTTCCTCTGCGGTGCTGCCGCCGGCTCCGGTCGTCTTGGCCAGCTCGGTCTCGAATTCGGCGGCGAGCGCGGCGTCGTCGACCGCCCCGACCCCCGGGAGCGGGGTGTCGATCAGCAGCAACGGACCGGTCGCGCGCCCTTCGGCCGCAAGCCTTCTCGCCATTTCGAAGGCGACCAGCCCGCCGAACGACCAACCGCCCAGCAGCACCGGGCCCGGCGGCACTTCCGCCAGGTAGCGGGCGGCCATGGTCTCGACGTCCTCGTCCAGCACGCCCCCGTCCAGCGCCGCCGGCAGGAAGGCCGCCGTCGCCAGCTCGGGCGACAGATCCCCGGCCAGCCCGCGATAGCAGGCCACCGACCCGCCCGCCGGATGGACCAGGTGCAGCACCGGAGTCCCCGCCGCCGCCCTCGTCAAGCCGACCCGGCAGCGGTCGCGGGGCGGGCTCTCCGCCGGTGCGCTGTCCACTTCGGACATCAGAAACCCCTTATGAGTGCAGGAAAAGGACCGGCGGCGGCGTCGGGAGCCGCGCCGAAGGAGCCGAGCATCGGGCCCGGGCCCGGGCAGGCCGGACCCGCCGGACGCCAGGAAGACGACCGGGCGGGACCGCAGACGCGGTGCGCGTCCCGGCGGGAGCGGAAGTTCAGGCGGTGGCGTTCGCCGGCGTTTCGCCGGACGGGGCGTTCGTCGTGATGTCGTTCCCCCTCTTCTCACCGGCGGGCCGGGCCCGCCTCCCGGATCAGCCGGCCAGCCGGTCGGCCGCGCCGAGGTGGTCGTCGAGGCCGAGGAGTTCCCAGCGGAGCAAGGCCGCCGGGACGTTGCCCTCGAGCCAAAGGCGTTCGTGGAACGAGCGCAGATCGAAGCGGTCGGACCGGTGCGCGCACGCGGCGAGCAGGCTCAGGATCTGCGCCTTGCCCGCCAGGTAGCTGAGGCCCTGGCCCGGAGTGCCCGCGAAGAAGGCAGCCTCCTGCCAGGCGGTGGGCCGGTCCATCGGCACAATGTCGGCGAGCTGGTCCGCGGCCTCGTCGATGGTGAGCGTGCCTTCGGCGAGCCGGATGTCCACCTCGACCCGCAGCGCGCGCAGCCGCATCGAGTTCGCGATGAACACGGCGCTGTCGGGCATGTCGTCGAGGAGGCCCGCTTGCAGCAGCAATTCCTCGTTGTAGAACGCGATGCCCTCGTTCGGGATGGAGTCATGGAAATGGCGGCGCACCGGATTGGGATGCCGCCACGACAGCGCCGACTGGAAGGCGTGGACGGCCTCGTGGGTGAGGCCGATGCGCGGATCGCGGGACTTGGCTTGGGCGAAGTAGGACATGCCGTCGCGGGGCGGGTTCATGTAGCAGACCGCGTCCTGGGCGGGACGTTCCAGCGAGCCGATGTCGTGCGTGACGCCGAGCCAGCTCAACGGAGCGAGGTAGGACGGCATGGCGGCGAAGGTGTAGCGGCGCAGGTCGTCCGGCAGCCTGAGCAGGTCGCGGTCGGCGTAGAAAGCGCGCACGGCGGACTCGTCGGCCCGCAGCTGCTCGACGATCTCGTCGAGGGTCCGCGGCGGGAGGCGTTCGCCGTGCGGCACGCGTTTCCGGAGGATCGCCTCGGCCGCGACAGCGCGGTTGAACTCCTCGCGAGCCAGGTCGCGAAGCTGGCCGGCGGAGTAGGGCAGCAGGGCGACGTTGTGCAGGAAGTACCGCATTCCCTCCGGCCCGACCACGGCGTCGCCGTCGAACGACTGCGAGCCGAGCCAGTCCCGGTACGCGTCGAGAGCGCGGGCGGCCTCCCCTGCCGCGGCGGGCAATTCGGCCGTCTCCGGCAAGGAATCGCCTGCCGCGGCGAGGAAAGCGGCCAGTTCGGCCATGGCGAGTTCGACGTCCGCGGCGGCCGTGGCCAGCCCGCGCAGCGTCTGCTCGGCGAACGGGGCGGCGGCGTGCCCCGGCAGGTTTTCCCGCCCCTGGCCGAGGACGACGGGAACGTGCCGGAGGTTCCGCACGAGGTCGGCGACCCGCTGCCGGTCGAACGGCGGCGGCATCAGCAGCAGGTTGAAGATCTGCAGCAGCGCCTGTTCGACGTAGAACCCGGGGTTGCGCTGCCAGCCGCGCAGCAGGTCCAGTTCCCAGTGGACGCGGGCCAGCGCGGAGCCCAGCAGCCGCCCGTCGACCTGGACGGAAACCGGTTCGCCCGACACGTCGACGGCCTGGTGCCGTTCGGTGTAGTCGGCCAGTGCCAGGCGGCGTTTGGCGACCGCGCTCGCCGACCAGTCGGCGAGCCAGCCCGCCGGCCGGTCCACGCGCGGGACGTCGTCGCCGGAGTCGGGCTGGGTCTGGGTGCGCCACCCCCGGAATTCCGCGGCCAGTTCCGCGAGCGCGTGGGCTGCCTCGGTCATCCGATGCCTCCTTTCCGGGCGGGGGCGGACGGTTTTCGTGCCGGGCCGACGGCGCCGGTCACCGGAGATCAGTTCCCGGAACGGGTTCGAAGCCCACCTTGATCGCGTCGGCCGCGTCCTTCGCGGCGGCTGCGGCGGACGGTCCGTCCGGAGCGACTGCGATCGTGTAGCCGAGGCGGTCGTAGCCCGCGGCCTCTTCCGGAAGGACCGCGCCGGGCTCGACGAACTTGTCCGCTTCCGTCACGTAGGGCATCGACCGGGCGTCCTCGACCCCGTCGAGGGAAAGAATCCGGCCGCCGGGGCTCGCCACGAACACGATGGCCGCGCCGCGCTCCGGGGCGGGCGGTTCGCCGGGGTCGGCTCCGAGGTGGATGTCGAGCAGCGCCGCGTGCATGTCGTACCCCGTCGCCATCTTGACCAGCCGGGTGATCTGGTCGCCCGCGAGCCGGCAGTTCACCTCGACCAGCCGCGGCCCGTCGTCGGTGATCATCAGTTCCACGTGCGCCGCGCCGAAGTCGTAGCCGATCGCCTCGAGCGCCTGCACCGCGACCTCGCGGCAGGCGGCCTCCGCCTGCGGGTCGAGAGACGCCGGGACGGTGTGCCCGATCTCGTAGAAGACGGGCGGGTCGAGCAGCACCTTGTCGGTCATCGCGACGACCCGGGCCCGCGAGTCGGCGACGATCACCTCGACGCTGATCTCCCGCCCGTGCATGTACTCCTCGACCAGGACCGACGGGAGCTTGGGCTGCCCGACCTCGTTGTGCGTCCAGGCGAGCAGTGCCTTGGCGTGGTCGGCGACCTCCTGCGCGTTCGCGCACAGCTTGACGCCGTAGCTGCCCGAATCGTCCAAAGGCTTGACCACGCAAGGGAATCCGACGTCGGCCGCGGCCGCCTCCTCCGGCGTGGCGGCCAGCACGAACCGGGGGATCGGCACCCCGGCGGCCGCGCTCAGCTGGCGTCCGCGCGACTTGTCCCGGCACGCCCGGACCGCCTCGGGATCCTGTCCCCGCACCTTCAGCAGCCGCCCCGTCCGCGCGGTGGCGAACATGTGGAACTCGCTCGCCGAGAGCAGCGCGTCCGGCCGGTGCTCGAGCCCGGACAGGGTCGCCGCCACCGCCTCCGGGTCGTCGGTGTCGCAGTTGACGACCTGGTCGAAGACGTCCATGGGGATCTGCTGCTGGCCGGGCTGCCGGTAGAAGTCGAGGTCTTTGGCGACGAGGGTGACCTGGTAGCCGCGCTCCTTGGCGACGCGCATCACCTCGTAGCCGCTGCCCGTCCGGTTGGTCTCGAGGAAGGCGACGTGGACGCTGGTCATCGGGGGTCCTCTCGTTCGGTGGCCTGGCGAGCGTGGCGGGGATACGGCGGAATCGGGGTCAACGTCTGGTCCGGAAGAGCCGAGCCGGGCCCGCCGCCGACCGGATGGCGCCTGCGAGACGCTGCTCCCAGGTGGAGCTCGCGTCGGACGCGGGAACGGTGATCCGGCAGGCCCGGACCAGTCCGTCCCGGTCGGCCGGGTCCAGCACGACGACCCCGATCCGCCGGTGCGTCCACATCAGGCTCAGGTATCCGGCCAGCAAGTCCGGTTCGGGCACCAGCAGTACGTCGACATCGGCGAGATCGGCTCCTTCGCACACGATCGTCATGTCCGGCCACTCTCCTGCAAGTCGCTCGACAATGTCGCGGTCAAGGGTCGCCATGCCGGCGACAAGGACTCGAATCGGGCTCATCGGCGTGCACCGCCTCAGCTATGGCCAGTCTGGTGGTGTTCCGGACCGACGGCATGAATCCCCGGGGTCAACATTGGGCCCAGACGGGATCTGGATCCCCGCCTGGGCCCCGGACCGGGGAGCGAACAGGTCATGGTGTTGCGTGGGTCCGCGGCGGCCGGGAGGAAACCGGACCGCGCGGATTCGGCGCTGGGGAACCGGATCCCGGCTCGCGGCAGGACGGAGCCCGGGCATCCGGATCGCGGAGTGCGCCCGCCCGTGCGGAAACCGGCGGGGCTCGGGGAGCGTTCACCCGAGCCCCGCCGGCGGATGCGCGAGCGTCCGCGGCGCGGATGTGCGCGCGCCGCAACGGATCCGGGATCGGCGGAGTGCAGCGGAAAGGACTTTCTCGTTCCTGCTGGCACATTCCCAGTGGCAGAGACGGTGCGGACCGGCCTGGCGCGCGATCGTCGGCGGCGCCAGCCCGGTACGCGGTCGCTCTAGCGGGGCGAGCGACTCAAGGCGGACCGGCGGGGGAGGGCAGATCCGCGCGGCAGCACCAGCCCGCGGCCGATGTTCGGGACCCAATCCCGTTGCAGGACATCATGATCGGCCGTACCTCCCGGCCGCTGCCGCCTGCGAACCGTCTCGTGTCGCGGAATGCGCCGACCGGAGAGATCGCCCGCTTCGGGCTGTCGGCGGCGAAAAGTCCGACTCTGTCCATTGTGGACTTATTCGCCCGCGCACGGCTCGCCGGGGCGCCAGCGCTGCCGCGCGTGCCTGTCCTGGGGTGCCTTGTGCGACGTGTGCGAACACCACGGCCTCCGCCTCAACCGGTCTCGGTCACAGCGATTCTGCTGACACCCGCTCCGGCGGGCATGAACCCTCCCGATCTGAAATGGATCTCTTCGAGGATCCGGATCCCGTCTCGGCCAGCCGGTGCTTGCGGACCATGGCCGCCGCTTCGGCCCGTCCCCGGACGCCGAGCTTCTCCAGGATCTTGTGCACGTGATTCTTCACCGTGGTGAGCTGGACGTGCAGCATGCCCGCGATCTGCTTGTTGGACAGGCCGGATTCCAGCAGCACCGCGATCTCCTGCTCGCGCGCGGTGAGCTGCGGCAGGGAAACGGCCCGGCGTTCCCTGGCCAGCGCCGCCAGCCGCTCCACGAGCCCGGCGGCGACGTTCCCCTTGCACGCGAACTCGCCGCGGGTCGCCGAGCGCAGGGTGTCCAGCAGATCGGTGAAGGAGTTCTCCGTGGTGACGTAGCCCGCTATCCCCGCTTCGGCGAACGACACCACGTCGGCCGTCCGCTCCGGGATCCCCATCACCACACAGGGAACGTCGCTGAGCCCGGCCAGCCGGTGCAGCGTCTCCAGCCCTCGGCTGCCCGCCATGTCGCCGGTCATGTCGAGCAGCAGGACGTCGACCCTGGACTGTCCTGGCAGCGTCACCGCGGTGTCCGCCTCGGACGTCGCGGCGACCAGTTCGAACCCGTCCTCGACGTCGAGCAGGTGAGCCAGCCCCTGGCGGTAGATCCGTACCTGGGACACCACAACGACTCTGATCGCCTGTTCCGTGCCCGGACCCGCCGTGCCGCTCATCCGCCCCTCCCGTGTCCGACGTAGCCGTTGTACCGCAAACGTTTTCGAACATGAACCCCACTTCGCGCCGCCCCGGTTCCCGGTGCGGGCCCGGCCGTGCGATGCTCCGGGGTATCGCGGGGCGTGCCGAGCGCTGCCCGTGCGGGCGCGCCTCTGTGCGCGACGCGGCCGTCCTGGCCCGCGCCGACTTGGTCGCCATGGTGCGAATCAGCTGTCGAGGGGCTGCCGGTTCCGCTCCGCCGCGCCGGGCATCGACACGGTGGAGCCGAAAACGGCGACGACGGTCAGCACTCCGCACAGCCACCAGACCCCGGCGGGCCACACGGCCCACAAGGCGACGCCCAGCGCCGGGCCGGCCGCGTAGCCGACCTGGGTCGCGAACTCGGACAGCGCGATGTAGCGCCCGCGCAGCCGCGGCGGCGCGATCCGGCCCGGGTACGCCGTGATGGTAGGGGTTCCGACCATCTCGCCCGCGGTCCACACGAGCGTCGCGATCACGAGCACCGCCGCCGACGGACCGGCCAGGTAGAGCATCATCCCGGCGCCCACCAGGATGTTGCCGACCGCGACGGTCGCCCGGTCGGTCATCCGCTGGACGAACCTCGTGATCGGCAGTTCCAGGCAGGTGATCACGAACGCGTTGATCGAGAGCAGCGCGGCGTAGAAACCGGGGGAGTGCCCGGACGCCGTCACGTGCAGCGCCAGCGTCGAAATGCTCTGGATGTACACCATCCCGCCGAGGATCATCGCGATGTTGAACACGATGAAGCGGGTGTCGGACAGCACGGCCAGATAGGACGGCGGCCGCCCGGGCCGGTCCGGCGATTGCTCCGCGGCCGCTTCGGGGTCTCCGGACGGCGCCGCGTGCGCGACGTCCGAGTGTTTCGGCAGGCTGAACGCGAGCAGCCCGAACGCCACGAGAGCGATCGCGTTGCAGTAGAACATCGCTTCGTAGGAATAGGTGATCAGCAGCGCGCCGAGCAGCGGACCGGCCACGGTGCCCACGTTGTAGGCGAGCCGGTAGGCGGCGAACACCATGATGTGCCGCTCAGGCGGGGTCAGGTCGATCAGCAAAGCCGACGCGGCCGGGCGGTAGGCCTGCGAGGTGAGGCCGACGGCCCCGACGACGCCGACCACCGCCGCGATGTTCGTCAGGTGCGGCAGCGCGACCGTGAGCACGCCGGCGACGAGCATGGAGCCGACGATCGTGTGGCGGTAGCCGAGCCGGTCGCTCACCGAGCCGCCGATGATGACGCCGACCACGGTGCCGACGCCGAACGCTCCCAGCGCGAATCCGGTGCTCGCCGTCGAGAACCCGCGGTCGGTCAGGTACAGCACCAGGTAGACCTGGAGGAAGCTGCCCAGCCGGTTGATCAGGGTGCCGATCAGGAGCAGCCAGACGGGCCTCGACATTCCCCGGAGCGTCTGAATGACGGAAGGGTGCTCCTCAACGGCCATCGTGGCTCGCGACCTCGCAGGTCACCGGGATCGGTGATCGCCGAATGCGAACCGGCGCCGTTGTCGCCATGGCACGGAGCGCACTTCGCGGGCTCGCGGAATCATTCCGGTCAAGTGATTGATGCTGACGCATGGTCCCCCAATGGTTGCCTTGCAAGATATTGCCATGCAAGCTGACTACGGGTCAATGCTCGGGATTTTCCGCAACGCAAGAGGCTTTCGGGACCTGATTTCGCTGATTGATGTTGCTGGCGCTCATGGTTTCGTGGTTTTCCGAAGCAGGCGGCGGGTGCGGGCGCAGCGGCGGGCCGCCCGTGCGGCAAGGGGCGAATCGGTCCTTGCTCCGGCGCGGGCGCGCCCTTTCCGATCCGAGTGTGCGGGCGGATTCAGTGCGGTGCAACGATTTGTGTCCGGACAGGAAGATCTCGTGCCCGGAATCATCGGCTGGAATCGCCAGGCGCGCCGTCTCGGGCGGAGAGAAGATCAAGCGTCGCGGGAACTGCTCGGCGCTCGCCCCATTCCGCTGCGCCGCCGCACATCCGGTCCTCGAATGGCGCCGACGCGGCGGAAGGGCGCGAGGGGAGCAGGCCGCTGCGCCGAACGGCCCCGAATACGCGTTGCCGCTCGTGCATTCGCCGATCGCGAAGTCTTTCCGCGCCGGTCAGTACGCCAGGCGGAATACGCTGCGCGCCGAATGGCCCCACGCGCTGCGCCGCGTGCCGATGACCTTGTCCGACGCGTCGCGTTCATTTCCTGTTCGGCGGCCGTTGGCCCGGACCGCCCGGGGGCTGTTTGCCGGGCTTCCGCCTTGTGCTAACTTAGCCCCGCGCCCCGTATGGGCCTACGCATGGAGGTAGCGGCTAACCAGCCAGCACGGAGATCGGGTTTTCCGTCTCTCGCAGTTCCGCGGATCCGTCGACCGGATCGCTGCGCCATGCCTTGTGCCTGCGGGGTCTTTTTCGTGTCCGTTTTCCGTGCTCGACTCCTCCTTTCCGGAAAAACCGAAAGGAATTGTGTGAGCAACGATTTTCACTCCCGCCTGATCGCCGAGTTCCGGGCGAACCGCGGCGCGCTCGGCGGCAGGTTCGAAGGCTGGCCGCTGGCGGTGCTGACGACGACCGGCGCGCGGACCGGCCTGCGCCGCGAGGTGCTCCTCGGCTACCTGGAGATCGACGGAAACGGGGTGGTCGTCGCCTCGGCGAACGGGGCGGACCGCCACCCCGCCTGGTACCGCAACATCCGGCGGAACCCGATGGTGACCGTCGAGGTCGGCGGCGACACCTACCAGGCGATGGCCGCCATTCCGCAGGGGCCCGCGTACGAGAAGCTTTTCGCCAAGGCGGTCGCGGAAGCTCCGGGTTACGGCGATTACCAGGCGAAGACGACCCGGGCGATTCCGGTGGTCGTGCTGCATCGCATCGACTCGCGCGTGAAAGGCATGGGCGACTGGCTTGTCGAAGTGCACCGATGGTTTCGCGCCGAGTTGCGGGCGCTGCGGGAACAGGCGGACGCATTGGCCGGGGGCCGCACGGCCGCGATCGTGCGGCCGGAACCGGATTTGGCTCAGGAGATGCGGACCCGCTGCCTCGGCTTCTGCACCGCGCTGCGCAGGCATCACGTCGGCGAGGACTCGGCGGTGTTCCCGTCGCTGGCCGAGCAGTTCCCCGCGCTCGCGCCGGTGATCGCGCGACTCGCCGGGCAGCACCAGGTGGCGGCCGGGCTGCAGGACTCGATCCGCGAACTGGTCGACGGCTTCGTCCCGGGGGAATCCGACCCTGCGCGGCTGCGCGCCGAGCTGGAGCGGCTTGCCGGGGAGCTGGAGGCGCACTTCGAGTTCGAAGAGGAAGCGGTGGTGACTGCGCTCAATGCGACGGCCGCCGCACCGCCGACCGACTGAACCGGAACATCGGCGGCGGTGTGCCGGACTGGCGGCGCATCCTGATCTCGAGGGGCGAGCCCGTGCTCGGCGCGGCACCGGGGGCCGGCGGTTGCGTGCTGAGCTGGGGGCGCACTTCGATTCTGAGGGCAAGTCGCGTTCAACGTGACGGCCTGCTGAAGCGGGGCATCGGCGCCGTTCCGGGAATCGGCGGCTGCGCGGCGAGCTGGCGCCGCGTTCCGATGCCGAGGGCAAGCCGCGCGGCACGCGCCCGGCGCCATCGGGGTGTCCAGTGTGGACATGATCGCGGCGAGAACACGGCGCCAGTCCGGAAAAAACGCGCGACCGGGCCCGGGCCCGGCGGCGGAGGGCGCCCACGAATGGTTCAGACCACCCGAACGGTCGCAAACCGGGAGGTCCTGCGCATTCCGGCGTGGAGTGCGCTGCGGGCAAGGGAAATCGGCGAGTCGGCGGAGAGCTTCTGCCCGAACGGCGGTTGGGGCGGGCGCGGGCACGCGCGCTGACCCGTGCGGGGGAGCTGATTCGGCTGCGGGCCCGCTGGGCCGTTCGGTGTAGGTAGTGGGAAACTTGACTACTGCGGGTAATTTCTGTTGCCAGGTCAGCGTGACCCATCGTGACATTCCCGTTATCTTCCCGGTGCTTCCTGACGGGAAAGACGTGCAGGCCGTGGCTGGAAAATCTCTGTAACACCGCTCGCTGACCACCCGATACCTTGGCGAGTGTCACACCTTCGGCGATGTGGAGCCGGACCGCCCCGTGATCACTGATCGTGATCGTCGGTCCTGACTCAGCGTGCCGGTGGCGAATCAGGTCCGGGGAGCTTGCGTAGCGCGGGAGGACTGATGGAAGAACCGGTGCGGCCATGGCCCGCGGACGGCGTCGCGCTGCCGAGGGTCGACCTGAGAGCGGTCCCCGCACCGCCGGTCGACGTGGCGGCGGCGCCCGCCCGCGCCGCCGGCGACCGGCTCGACCCCGCCACGGTCTGCCCGGCGGAGGGCGATCCGCCGAAAACGCACGCCGCGGAGTGGGAGAAGCGCTACCGCAGGACGGTGATCGCGTCGGATCTCGTCGCCGCCTGCGCGGTGATCGCGATCAGCGCGTTCGTCATCGACCGGCTCGCGCCGCACGACATGCACGCGTTCGGCACCGCGTTCGCGATCCTCTGCGCCCTTCCGGTCAGCCGGGCCTGGAGCGCGCGGGTGCTGGGCGAGGGCCCCGAGGAGTACCGCACGCTCGGCCGGGCGCTGATCACCGCGGCGGTCCTGGTCGCGTTCGGCGGGCTCTTGTTCGGCGCGCTCGAAGTGCAGCCCTGGGTGTTCTTCGTCGTGCCGGCTGTCGCATTAGTGCTGTTCCCCCAGCGATACGTGCTCCGGCAGATTCTGCACCGGAGACGGCGGCGCGGGCTGTGCCTGCTGCCGGTGATGGCGGCGGGCAGCGCGGAAACGGTCGCGGACCTGATCAAGCGGACGAGGACCGAAGCGCACGTCGGATGGCGCGTCGAGGCGGTGTGCACGTCCACCGGGACCGGGGAGATCGAAGGGGTGCCGGTCGTCGGGCGGCTCGAGGAGCTTTCCCGGCACGTGCGCCGCGGCGGGTACCGCGTCGTGGCCATCACGGCCGACCAGTACTGGAATCCCGAGCGGCTGCAACGGCTCGCCTGGGATCTCGAAGGCACCTCGTCGGAAATGGTCGTCGCGCCGATGCTGATGGAGGTCGCCGGGCCGAGGCTCAACGTCAGCGGGGTCCTGGGCATGCCGCTGCTGCGGGTGACCGCACCCGCCTTCACCGGCGGACGCCGGTTCGTCAAAGAGGTCGTCGACCGCTGCGGCGCGGCCTTGCTGCTGGCGCTGTTCTCCCCGGTGCTGCTGGCGATCGCGGTGGCGGTGAAAGCGGGCGACCGCGGTCCGGTGATCTACCGGCAGCGGCGCATCGGCAAGGACGGCGAAGCGTTCACCATGCTCAAATTCCGCACCATGGTCGTGAACGCGCATTTGATCCGGCACGACCTGGAGAAGGCCAACGAAGGCGCGGGGCCGCTTTTCAAGATGAAGAAGGACCCCCGGGTCACGAAGGTCGGCGGATTGCTGCGCCGGTATTCGCTCGACGAACTGCCGCAGTTGTTCAACGTCGTCGCCGGGCGGATGTCGCTGGTCGGGCCCCGGCCGCCGCTTCCCGAGGAAACGGCGACGTACGCTCCGGCCGCGCGCCGCAGGCTGCTGGTCAAACCCGGGCTGACCGGGCTGTGGCAGGTGAGCGGGCGCAGCGATCTGTCCTGGGACGAGAGCATCCGGCTCGACCTGCGCTACGTCGAGGACTGGTCGCTGGCGCTGGACCTGGTGATCCTGTGGAAGACCTTCCGCGCCGTCCTCGCCGGGCAGGGCGCCTACTGACCTGCGAAGATCCTTCCGGCGGCGGCCGCCGGTCCGAAAACGGCCGGCGGCCGCTCCCGTGCGCTGGGTCACATCGGCGGGATCGGCGAAATAGTCAAGCGTTCAACCATGTTGGTGCCGTGCGTAGGCGACAGCACGGGAAGGAACGCCGAAACCGATGACTACTTTCGCAGAGTCCCAGCAGCTGCAGGTGCCCGCCGAGGTGCAGGACCTGCTGTTCCGCGAGGCGCGCACGGCCAACAGCTTCAGCTCCGAGCCGGTGACCGACGAGCAGGTCCGCGCGATCTACGACCTCGTCAAGTGGGCCCCGACCTCGATGAACACCCAGCCGCTGCGTGCGCTGGTGATCCGCAGCGACGAGGCGAAGCAGCGCCTCCTGCCGCACCTGGCCGAGGGCAACCGCGCCAAGACCGAGGCGGCGCCGCTGACCGTCATCCTCGCCGCGGACGTCGACTTCCACGAGAACATTCCGCAGACCTTCCCGCACAACCCCGGCGTGAAGGACAACTTCGCCGACGAGGCCGGCCGCGTCGAGTTCTCCAAGCTGAACTCGCTGCTGCAGGTCGGCTACTTCATCATCGGCGTGCGCGCCGCCGGACTGGCCGCGGGCCCGATGACCGGGTTCGACGCCGCGGGCGTGGACAAGGAGTTCTTCTCCGGCAACAACTGGCGTTCGCTCGTCGCGGTGAACGTCGGCAAGCCGGGCGAGAACCCGTGGTTCGACCGCCTGCCGCGGCTCGACTTCGAGCAGGTCGTCGAGACGCTCTGACCCTTCCCGCATCGCCGAGAGGCCGCCCCGCACGCCCGGGGCGGCCTCTTGGCGTCCGCGGGTGACGGCGGTCGAATCGGCGAACCCGCCGACGGCTAGCATCAGCGGAAGCCGTTTCAGTCACATCTGCAAAAGGAGTCCGATCGTGTCCCAACCGTCGTCAGCTGCCGCCGTACCCGCCCCGCGCGTGGTGGTGCCGGCGGGCACTACGGCGGGCGCCGCGGTGCGCGAAGCCGGGCTGCCCACCAAGGGCCCGGACACGATCGTCGTCGTCCGCGACGCCGACGGGAAACTGCGCGACCTCGCGTGGGCCCCGGAAGCCGAGGCGCAGGTGGAAGCGGTCGCCGCGAACACCGAGGACGGCCGCAGCGTGATCCGGCACTCCGCCGCGCACGTGCTCGCCCAGGCCGTGCAGCAGGAATTCCCGGACGCCAAACTCGGCATCGGCCCGCCGGTGCGCGACGGCTTCTACTACGACTTCGCGGTCGAAAAGCCGTTCACGCCCGAGGATCTGCAGAAGCTCGAGAAGCGGATGAAGCAGATCGTCAAGGGCGCGCAGCAGTTCTCGCGCCGCGTCTTCGCTTCGACGGACGAGGCCAAGGAAGAGCTGAAGGACGAGCCGTTCAAGCTTGAGCTGGTCGACATCAAGTCCGATGTGGACACCACCGAGGTGATGGAGGTCGGCGGGGGAGAGCTGACCATCTACGACAACCTCGACCCGCGCACCAAGGAACGCGTGTGGAGCGACCTCTGCCGCGGCCCGCACGTGCCCACCACCAAGTTCATCCCGGCCTTCAAGCTCACCCGGGTCGCCGCCGCGTACTGGCGCGGCAACGAGAAAAACCCGCAGCTGCAACGGATCTACGGCACCGCGTGGGAATCGGCCGAGGCGCAGGACGCCCACCTCGAGCGCCTCGCCGAGGCCGAGCGGCGCGACCACCGCAAGCTCGGCGCGGAGCTGGACCTGTTCTCCTTCCCCGAGGAGATCGGCTCCGGGCTGCCGGTGTTCCACCCGAAGGGCGGCATCATCCGCCGCGAGCTGGAGAACTACTCGCGCCGCAGGCACGAGGAAGCCGGCTACGAGTTCGTGAACACGCCGCACATCTCCAAGGGCGACCTGTTCCACACCTCCGGGCACCTGCCGTACTACGCGGACACCATGTTCCCGCCGGTGCAGTTCGAGGAAGAGGACTACTACCTCAAGGCCATGAACTGCCCGATGCACAACCTGATCTTCCGCTCGCGCGGGCGGTCCTACCGCGAACTGCCGCTGCGGCTGTTCGAGTTCGGCACCGTCTACCGCTACGAGAAGTCCGGCGTCGTGCACGGCCTCACCCGCGTGCGCGGCCTGACGATGGACGATTCGCACATCTACTGCACCAAGGAGCAGATGCCGTCCGAGCTGCGGTCGCTGCTCAAGTTCGTGCTGGACCTGCTGGCCGACTACGGCCTGTCCGACTTCTACCTCGAACTGTCCACGCGAGGGGACTCGGACAAGTTCATCGGCGAGGACTGGGAGTGGGAGGAGGCCACCGAGACGCTGCGCCAGGCCGCCGTCGACTCCGGCCTCGAACTGGTCCCGGACCCGGGCGGCGCGGCCTTCTACGGCCCGAAGATCTCGGTGCAGGCGAAGGACGCCATCGGCCGCACCTGGCAGATGTCGACCATCCAGCTGGACTTCAACCAGAACAAGCGCTTCGGCCTCGAGTACACCGCCTCCGACGGCAGCCGTCAGCGGCCGATCATGATCCACCGCGCGCTGTTCGGCTCGATCGAGCGGTTCTTCGGCGTGCTGACCGAGCACTACGCGGGCGCGTTCCCGGCGTGGCTGTCGCCGGTGCAGACGGTCGCCATCCCGATCACCGCCGACCAGGTCGAGTACCTGCGCGACGTGGAGAAGGCGTTGCGCGCCAAGGGGATCCGCGTCGAGGTCGACGCGAGCGACGACCGGATGCAGAAGAAGATCCGCACGCACACCACGCAGAAGGTGCCGTTCCTGCTGCTGGCCGGCGCGAAGGACGCGGAGGCGGGCGCGGTGTCGTTCCGGTTCCGCGACGGCGGCCAGATCAACGGCGTCCCGGTGGACCAGGCGGTCGAGGCGATCGCCGAGTGGGTCGCCCGCCGGGAGAACGCGTCGCCGTCGGCCGAGGCCGTGGAGAAGATCCTGAAGTGACCGAGCCGGAACTCGTCGAACAGGACGGGGTCGGGGTCCCGGACGCGCTGCAGCGGCTGTGGACCCCGCACCGGATGGCCTACATCCGGGGCCAGGACAAGCCCGAGGGCGAGGAGTCCGACGGCTGCCCGTTCTGCCGCCTGCCCGGTCTCGGCGACGACAAGCGCGCGCTGATCGTCGCCCGCGGCGAGACCGTGTTCGCGGTGCTGAACCTGTACCCGTACAACCCGGGTCACCTGATGGTGGTCCCGTACCGGCACGTCGCGGACTACCCGGACCTCACGCCCGAGGAGACGCGCGAGCTGGCCGAGTTCACCCAGCACGCGATGGGCGTGATCCGGGCGGTCTCGGCGGCGCACGGGTTCAACATCGGGATGAACCAGGGCGTGATCGCCGGGGCGGGCATCGCCGCGCACCTGCACCAGCACCTGGTGCCGCGCTGGGGCGGCGACGCGAACTTCATGCCGGTGATCGGGCACACGAAGGTGCTGCCGCAGCTGCTCGGCGAGACCCGCGACCTGCTCGCGGGCGCGTGGTGAGGCCCGTCGCGCAGCGGTAATTGAGTGCTCAACCAGCGTATGATGACGATATGTCCGAACCACGCTGGCTGACCGACGACGAGCAGCGGGTCTGGCGCGCCTACGCCCAGGCCAGCTCGCTGCTGCAAGCCCACCTCGAAGGACAGCTGCAGCACGAGTCGGGCATGCCGCACACGTACTACGAGGTGCTCGTCGCGCTGTCCGAGGCGGACGGGCGGCGGCTGCGGATGAGCGAGCTCGCGTCGGTGCGCGGTTCGTCGCGCAGCCGGCTGTCGCACGCGGTCGCGCGGCTGGAGGCCAAGGGCTGGGTCCAGCGCGAGTCGTGCCCCACGGACAAGCGCGGGTCGTGGGCGGTGCTCACCGAGGCCGGGTTCGCCGCTTTGAAGGAGGCCGCGCCCGGGCACGTGGAGGCGGTCCGGGAGACGCTGTTCGACCAGCTGAGCGCCGAGCAGGTGCGCCAGCTCGGCGAGATTTCCGAGGCGATCCTGGCCGGGCTGCGGCCCAAATGCCAGGCCGTCCGGGAGGCCGAGGAGGCGGCGGAATTCGCCGCGCCGGTCGTCGAACTGCCGAAATCCGGCTGACGTTCCGGCGGGTCGCGGGCGGGCGGGTCCGGTTCGGACAGCGGGGTCGATAGGCTTTCGTCGCCCACCCGCCCCCGAATCAGGTGCACAGACGAGGAAGATGCTCAACATTTTCGCCCGTGCCTCGGTCTCCCGCGTGACGGACCCGATCGGCGCCGCCCTGGTCCGCGCCGGACTGACCCCGAACGCGATGACCGTGCTCGGCACCGCGGGCGCCGTCGCGTGCGCGCTGGCGTTCTTCCCGCAGGGGATGCTGCTGTGGGGCACGTTCACCGTGTGGGGCTTCGCCATGCTCGACCTGCTCGACGGCGCGATGGCCCGCGCCCGCGGGTACGGCACGCCCTTCGGCGCGGTGCTCGACGCGACCTGCGACCGGCTGGTCGACGGCGCGCTGTTCGCCGCGATCGCGTGGTGGTGCTTCGTGCAGGACCACAACAACCGGGCCGCGGCCGCCGCGCTGATCTGCCTCGTGCTCGCCCAGGTCATCTCCTACGTGAAGGCGCGCGCCGAAGCGTCCGGCCTCGAAGCCGACGGCGGGCTGGTGGAACGCGCGGAGCGGCTCATCATCGCCCTCGTCGGCACCGGGTTGCACGGGCTGGGCGTGCCCTACACCGTCGAGATCACGCTGTGGCTGCTCGCCGTGCTGTCGGTGGTCACGCTGCTGCAGCGGGCGGCGGCGGTGGCGAGCGCGGCGCGGGCGGCCGCGGCGAAACAGGCCGGCTCGTCGGCGGGCGGGGCGCAACCGTGAGCACACTGTCCCAGCGGCTCAGCGAGTTCGGCTACGCGACGGGCTGGCGGCTCACGCGGCGGCTGCCGAAGTCGTTCGGGTCGGCGACGTTCGCCTTCGGCGCCGACATGGCCGCGCGGCGCGGCGGCGGGGGAGTGCGGCAGCTGCGCGCCAACCTCGCCCGCGTCGTCCCGCAGGCGGGCGAAGCGGAGCTGGACGAGCTGGTCCGGCGCGCGATGCGGTCGTACGCGCGGTACTGGTTCGAGACCTTCCGGCTCCCGGCGATGGACCACGCGGCGGTCGCCAAGCAGGTGACGGTGACCGGCGCGGAGAACATCGACGCCGCGCTCGCCGAGGGCAACGGTGCGGTGATGACGCTGCCGCACAGCGGGAACTGGGACATCGCGGGAGTCTGGCTCGCCAGCTACGCGGGCACTTTCACCACGGTCGCGGAGCGGCTCAAGCCCGAATCGCTGTACCGCCGGTTCGTGTCGTTCCGGGAGTCGCTCGGCTTCGAGATCGTGCCGCTGACCGGCGACAGCGCGGCGATGCGGCTGCTGCTGCGGCGGCTGCGCGAAAACAAGGTGGTGGTCCTGCTGGGGGACCGGGACCTGACGTCGTCCGGGATCCCGGTGCGGTTTTTCGGCGAGCAGACGCACCTGCCGCCCGGCCCGGCGCGGCTGGCCGCCACCACCGGCGCGGCGCTGCTGCCGACCGGCTGCTGGTTCACCGAGGACGGCTGGGAGATCCGGAT
Source organism: Amycolatopsis sp. FU40 (assembly GCF_021903635.1). Lineage (NCBI taxonomy): Bacteria > Bacillati > Actinomycetota > Actinomycetes > Pseudonocardiales > Pseudonocardiaceae > Amycolatopsis > Amycolatopsis sp. FU40. Next base: position 3,422,222 of record NZ_CP091381.1, on the reverse strand, counting down.
CCACCCGCGGATCCGCGTCACGCAGCGCGCCGAGGTGCCGGCCGCGACCCAGGCGCTGGCCGACGTGTTCGCCGGCGACATCGCCGCGCATCCGGCCGACTGGCACATGCTGCAGCCGTTCTGGCCCGCCGATTCCGCGGCGACGGCGCTGGAAGAAGCGAGCTGACCCGGGTGGCGCGCGGGTTGAAGATCGGGATCGTGTGCCCGTACTCGTTCGACGTCCCCGGCGGGGTCCAGGGGCACGTGATCGACCTGGCGAAGGCGCTGCTCGAACGCGGGCACCGGGTGTCGGTGCTGGCTCCGGCGGACGAGGACGCCCAGCTGCCGGATTTCGTGCACCCGGCGGGCAAGGCGCTGGGGATCCCGTACAACGGCTCGGTCGCGCGGCTGCAGTTCGGGCCGGTGTCCTACGCCCGGGTGCGGCGGTGGATCCGGGACAACGGCTTCGACGTGCTGCACCTGCACGAGCCCGCCGCGCCGAGCCTGTCGCTGCTGGCGCTGAAGGTCGCGGACGGGCCGATCGTGGCCACCTTCCACACCGCGACGACGCGCTCGCGGACGCTGGCGGCGTTCCAGCCGGTGCTGCGTCCGCTGCTGGAGAAGATCACCGCGCGGATCGCGGTGTCGGCGCTGGCCCGGCGGGTGCAGGTGGAGCACGCGGGCGGCGACGCGGTCGAGATCCCGAACGGCGTCGACGTCGAGTTCTTCTCCCGTGCGCTGCCGCTGGAGGGCTACCCGCGCGCGGGCGGGACGATCGGGTTCGTCGGGCGGTTCACCGAACCGCGCAAGGGCATGGACGTGCTGCTGGAGGCCGCGCGGCGGCTGTTGCCGGAGTTCGAGGACCTGCGGCTGCTCGTGGTCGGCCGCGGCGAGCCGGACCAGCTGCGGAAGATGGCGGGGCCGCAGCTGTGGCCGCACATCGAGCTGCTGGGCCAGGTCGACGACGAGACGAAGGCGCGGGCGCTGCGCAGTGTCGACGTCTACTGCGCGCCCAACACCGGCGGCGAAAGCTTCGGGATGATCCTCACCGAGGCGATGGCCGCGGGCACTCCGGTGCTGGCGAGCGGCCTCGACTCGTTCCGCCGCGTCCTCGACGACGGCCGCGCCGGAATGCTCACCACGACCGGCGACCCGGCTTCCCTGGCTGACGGCTTGCGCGAGTTGCTGGGCGACCCGGCACACCGGGCGTCGCTCGCGGCCGCGGCGGGCGAGCGCGTGACCGCGTACGACTGGGGGGTCGTGGTCACGCAGGTGCTGCGGGTGTACGAGACGGCCATCGCGGCGGATCCCCGGCTGGTCGCGGCGGGGGAGCGGGAGCTCGCGTGACGGTGCTGGTGTGGCTGCTCGTGGCGGCGGCCGCGATCGTGGTGCTCGGCGGCCTGTTCCTGGTCGCCACCGCGAACCGCCTCGACCGCCTGCACGTGCGGACCGATGCCGGCTGGGCCGCACTGGAAGCCGCTCTCGCGCGCCGAGCCGTGGTCGCCCGAGCCGTCGCCGCGGTCCTGCACGACGGTGCCGGCCTGCACGCCGCAGCCGCCCGCGCCGAGGCTGCCGCGCGACCGGACCGCGAGGCCGCGGAAAACGAACTGACGCTCGTCCTGGCCCCGATCGACCGGTCTCGCCTGCCAGCCGTGCTCGCCGAGGAACTGACCGACGCCGAACACCGGGTCGTCATCGCCCGCCGCGTGCACAACGACGCCGTGCGCGACACCTTGGCGCTGCGGCGGCGCCGGAAGGTGCGGTACTTCAAGCTCGCCGGGACCGCTCCGCTGCCGGAGTACTTCGAATTCGCCGAGCCGGACCTCTGAGGCAGACTGAGCCGCATGACGACCGAACCCGATGCCTGCGCCGTCGCACACGGCGAGGTCGAAGAGCCGCCCGCCGAACGGACCCTGGTGGCCGTGTTCGCCTCGCCAGTGGCCCGGTACCTCCTGCGCTACGCCGCCGATCTGGGCTATCGCGCCGTTCTGTTCGAACCGGACGAGGCACGGGCCACCGATGCCCCTGAAGGCGTCGAAGTCCGCACCACCGCACCCGCCCCGGGCCCGGACGCGGACGTCGTCGTGACCGACCACCACCGCCCGGAACTCGGAACGGTCCTGCAAGCCGCACTGGCGACGCCGACGCGATGGGTGGGCGTGCTGGGCAACCCGCGGCATCCGGGCCCGCACGTCGAGGCTCTGCGCGCACTGGGCGTGGCGGAACCGGACATCGCGAGGGTGCACCGGCCGGTCGGGCTGAACATCGGCTCGCGCACCCCGGCGGAGATCGCGATCGCGACGCTGGCGGGGCTGGTGGCGGACCGCAACGGGCGACCGGGCGGGTTTGAGTTCTGACTCGTGAGCGCCTATGCCGGTTAGAACCGGCACCGGCGCTCACGAGTCTGTGGCGGCGGGTTGCCTGCGCGGGCAGGTCGTGAGTGCTGGCACCGGTTCTAACCGGTGCCAGCACTCACGAGGTGACGACCGCCCCTTCCGGCATCGGCTCGAACCGGGTATGCCGCCGCGTGAACGTAGCCGTCCCAGAGGTCAGCGATCGCAGATCAACCGCGTACCGCAGCAGTTCCGCCGCGGGCACCTCGGCGTGCACCACGGTGTGCCCGCCTTCGCTGGATTCCGTGCCCAGCACCCGGCCGCGGCGGGAGGACAGGTCGCCCAGCACCGTGCCCAGGTGTTCGTCCGGCAGGCTCACCTCGACCGTGTCCAGGGGTTCCAGCAGCGAGATCCGGCTGGCCGCCGCCGCTTCCCGCAGGGCCAGCGCGCCCGCGGTCTGGAACGCGGCGTCCGACGAGTCGACGCTGTGCGCCTTTCCGTCGGTCAGCGTCACGCGCACGTCCACCACCGGATGCCCGTCCTGGACGCCGCGTTCCAGCTGCGCGCGCACGCCCTTCTCGACGCTCGGGATGAACTGGTGCGGCACCGCGCCGCCGACCACCTTGTCCACGAACTCGAACCCGCCGCCGCGCGGGAGCGGTTCGACCTCGATGTCGCACACCGCGAACTGCCCGTGCCCGCCGGACTGCTTCACGTGCCGTCCGTGGCCTCGCGCGGGTTTCGCGAAAGTGGAGCGCAGGCTGATCCGCACCGGCTCGGTGCCGACGTCCGCGCCGCCCGCGCGCAGCCGCGACAGGACGACCTCCGAATGCGCCTCGCCCATGCACCACAGCACGAGCTGCCCGGTTTCGGCGTTGCGTTCCAAGCGCAGGGTCGGATCGCCCGCGACGAGCCGGGACAGATTGCGGGACAACGTGTCCTCGTCACTGCGGGACTTCGCGACGACAGCGACCGGCAGCAGCGGTTCGGGCATCCGCCACGGTTTGATCAGCAGCGGATCGTCCGGCGACGACACGGTGTCGCCGGTTTCGGCGGAACCTACTTTGGTGAGCGCGCACAGGTCGCCCGCGACGCAGAACGGCACCTCGCGCAGGTTCGCGCCGAGCGGCGAGTAGAGGTGGGCGACGCGTTCGTCGGCGTCGTGGTCTTCGTGGCCGCGCTCGGCGAGGCCGTGGCCGGAGACGTGCACGGCGTTCTCCGGGCGCAGCGTCCCGGAAAACACCCGGACGAGCGAAACTCGTCCCACGTACGAGTCGACCGCGGTGCGCACGACCTCGGCGGCGAGCGGACCGGCCGGGTCGGCGGACAGCGCGGCGTGCTCGGCGCCGTCGGGGCTGGTCACGCCGGGCGGGGTGTGCTCAAGCGGAGAGGGGAAGGCCCGCACGATGCCGTCGAGCACCTCGGCGAGCCCGACCCCGCTGGTCGCGCACACCGGGATCACCGGATGGAACGAACCGCGCGCGACGGCTGTCTCGAGGTCGGCGATCAGCACGTCCTCGGCGATCTCCTCGCCGCCGAGGTAGCGGTCCATGAGAGTCTCGTCCTCGCTCTCGGCGATGATGCCCTCGATCAGTTCGTTGCGGGCGTCGGCGAACTCGTCGGCGACGTCCGGGTCCGGTTCGCCCACGCGCGGCGGGTAGCCGGCGGAGTAGTCGTAGCGGCGCTGGGTGACCAGCCCGACCAGGCCCTCCGGCGCCGGGAGGTACAGCGGCAGCACGCCCGCGCCGAAGGCGGCTTGGCAGGCGGCGATCTCGGCGAGTGCGTCGGCACGGTGGTGGTCGAGCCGGGACACGACGACGGCGCGCGGCATGCCCACCGACGCGCATTCCTCCCACACGGCGACGGTGGCGGCGTCCACGCCCTCGGCGGCGCAGACGACGAACAGCGCGGCGTCCGCGGCCCTCAGCCCGGCCCGCAGCTCGCCCACGAAATCGGCGTACCCCGGGGTGTCGATGAGGTTGATTTTGTGCCCGGCGTGCAGCACCGGGGCGACGGAAAGCCCGACCGAGCGCTGCTGGCGCACCGCGGCGGGGTCGTGGTCGCACACCGTGGTGCCCTCCACGACCGAACCGGCGCGCGGCACCGTGCCGGACGCGGCGAGCAGTGCCTCGGTGAGCGTGGTCTTCCCGGACCCGGAAGGCCCGACGAGGACGACGTTGCGCACCTTGGCGGGGTCGTCCACAGCGACGGCGGCCCCGGGGTCGGTACTCCTGTTCTGCTTGTCGGCCATGACGGCCTCCTCAGCGACGGCGGTTGGCGGAACTGTGTCCCCGATCACACACCCGCGACCCGCCGGGAAGCAAGGCGGACGGCCCGGGACCAGCCGTTCGCTCATCCGGGGCTCCTCGCGCCCCGAAGCGTCCGATTCCACTGTGGACAGACTTGGTTTCACTGTCTGCAAAGGATTAGCGGGCGCTTTGCCGCCGGATTCATCCGGAACGCCGGGCTGCTGCCGAGGTGGGCGAGTGGCGATTCTTGGGCGGAAAGAGGAATTTCCGGAAATCGCGCACCGGAAATCGGCACTGATGCGCCGAAGTTGACAACTTAACGACCTTCGTCGGTTGTCCGGAGTTGGGAAAAACCCGACTCTTGGCGGGGTTCGATCCCATTCCACTTCCGAATCCGGCCCCCACCCCCGGGCCTGATCCGGCCTGTCCGGAGGAGAACACCGCCGATGAAATCGCGCCGACCGCTCGTGCTGCTCGCAGCCGGGGTGCTGGCCGGGGCCGTCACCACGGCCACCGCAGCCCACGCGCAACCGCTCGAACCGCAGAGTCCGCAGGCCGCCGAAGCCACGGCGGCCACCGCCGCGCAGGCGCTGGTCGCCTCCCGGCCCGCCGCGCTGCACGCCAGCAAGGACGACGTTTTCCAGCAGCACAAGGTGATCTCGTCGACCAACGGCCTGAAGTACGTGCCCTACGACCGCACCTACAAAGGCATTCCGGTGATCGGCGGCGACTTCGTCGTGGCCACGAACTCCGCCGGGCAGGTGCTCGCCACCTCGGTCGCGCAGACCGCCGCGATCGACCTGCCCAGCATGTCGCCGAAGCTGACCGCCAAGCAGGCCGAAGCGATCGCCCGCACCCAGGTGCCCACTGTGGACACCGTGCAGCCCGCGACGCTCGCCACTTATGCCCTCGGCAGCCCGAAACTCGCCTGGACGACGCGGGTGACCGGGCGGAACGCGGAAGGGCCGAGCAAGCTGGACGTCGTCGTCGACGCGATGACCGGGAAGGTCCTGCACACCCAGGAGCACGTGGCCTACGGCGACGCGCAGGGCGTGTGGAACGGCCCGGAGCCGCTGCATCTGGACACGTCCTCGGACGGCGCGGGCGGCTACTCGATGACCGATCCGACCATCGCGAACCTCAGCTGCCAGGACGCGGACACCCAGCAGACCTTCACCAAGTCGACCGACAGCTGGGGCAACGGCGACGAGACCGACCGGGAAACCGGCTGCGCCGACGCCCTGTACGGCATCCAGCAAGAGAACAAGATGCTGACGCAATGGCTGGGCCGCAACAGCTTCGACGGCAACGGCGGCGCCTGGCCGATCCGCGTCGGCCTCAACGAGCAGAACGCCTACTACGACGGCACCCAGGTCCAGGTCGGGAACAACACCGCGGGCCAGTGGATCGGCTCGCTCGACGTGATCGGGCACGAGTTCGGCCACGGCATCGACGACCACACCCCGGGCAGCATGTCCGGGTCCGGCACCCAGGAGTTCGTCGCGGACGTCTACGGAGCCTCGTCGGAATGGTTCGCCAACGAGCCCGCGCCGTACGCGGTCCCGGACTTCCTCGTCGGCAACCAGGTGAACCTCGTCGGCAGCGGGCCGATCCGCAACATGTACGACCCGTCCCAGCTCGGCCACAAGAACTGCTACGACGACGCGATTCCCGGCACCGAGGTGCACGCCGCGGCGGGCCCCGGCAACCACTGGTTCTACCTCCTCGCCGAGGGTTCGAACCCGACCAACGGCCAGCCGGCCAGCCCGACGTGCAACAACTCCACTGTGACCGGACTCGGCGTGCAGACCGCCGTGAAGATCTTCTACAACGCGATGCTGCTCAAGACCAGCGGCAGCTCCTACCAGAGCTACCGGACCTGGACGCTGACCGCGGCGAAGAGCCTCTTCCCGAACGGCTGCACCGAATTCAACTCCGTGAAGGCGGCGTGGGACGCGGTGAGCGTGCCCGCCCAGCCGGACGAGCCGACGTGCGGCGCGGTCGGCCCGACCGGTTCGCGCGCGATTTCCGCTCGATGAACCGAAACTGATTTCCCCGCCGATCGGGAGGGGGAGGCGAGCACTCGTCTTCCCCTCCCGATCGGTATTTCCCGGGGGCGCCTTTTCGATCGAGGAGAATTTCGTCCGGAAAAGGCGCTGCGCAATTTCTGCGAGATCGGTTACGGCACCCCGGCGAGCCGCAGCAGCGCGGCCGTCGCGGCGGCCGCGATCACGACCGCCACGAACGGAGCCTTCCGCCACGCGAGCACGCCGCCCACCAGTACTCCGGCTGGCCGGGCGATCCCGGCGAATTCCTGTCCCTCGGTCAACGCGCTGGTCGCGACCAGCGCGGCGAGCAGCACTACTGCCGACAGCGTCATCAGCCGTTCGGCCCGCGGCGACAACCGCACTTTCGTGCGCAGCAGCGGTCCGGCGAGCCGGAACGCGAACGTCCCGGCCGCCAGCACGAGCGTCGCGAAGATCAGTTCCGCGCCGTCCATCAGTGCGCTCCTTCCAGGGACTTCGGCTCCTTCGCCGCGGCTCCCGCGACCACTCCGACCAGCGCCAGCAGCACCGGCAGGCCCGCCGGGAGCAGGGGAGTGGCCGCGAGCGCGACCACCACGCCGATCAGCACCGGCAGCCGCGACGCCCGGTCCTTCAGCGACGGCAGCACCAATGCCAGCAGCACCGCCGGGAAAGCGGCGTCCAGGCCGAACGCGTCGGTGTCGCTGATCGCGGACCCGGCGAACGCGCCCGCCACGACCCCGAGGTTCCAGCACACGAACAGGCCGACGCCGCACGCCCAGTACGCCGCCCGCCGCCGGGCCGCGTCGCGCTGGGCCAACGCGAACGCCACCGATTCGTCGATCATCAGATGGCTTCCGGCCAGCCGCCCGGGCAGCCCGCGTCCCAGCGCGTCGCCGACCGCGAACCCGAACGGCACGTGCCGCGCGTTCACCAGCAGCCCGGCGGCGACCGCGGCGAGCGGGTTGCCGCCCGAGGCGACGATGCCGACGAACATGAACTGCGACGCGCCGGCGAAGACCAGCAGGGACAGCAGCATCGGCGCCCACAGCGGGAAGCCGGAGCCCACCGCGATGGCGCCGTAGGACACGCCCACGAGGGCGTCGGCCAAGCACACGAGACCGATGTCGCGGGCGAGGCCGCGATCGAGTGTTCGCCAAATCGAACGCATAGTGTCCTATGCTGAACACGTCGAGGCCTGTTCGTCAAGGCGAACGAGAAGACTGATGGAGCGAACACACATGCCGAACGAGAGCACGGGCGCGCCGCTGGACATCATCGCGGCGTCCCTGCGCCGCGAGCGGGCCCGCGCCGGCCTCTCGCTGACCGAGGTCGCGCGCCGGGCGGGCCTGGCGAAATCCACGCTGTCCCAGCTGGAATCGGGATCGGGCAACCCGAGCGTGGAGACGCTGTGGGCACTGGGCGTCGCGCTGGACGTGCCGTTCTCCCGGCTGGTCGAACCGGAACGGCAGGAGGTGAAGGTGATCCGCGCGGGCAAGGGCCCGACGGTGTTCGCCGAACACGCCGACTACGCGTGCACGCTGCTGTCCGCGTGCCCGTCCGCGGCGCGCCGGGACATCTACCTGGTCAGCGCGGAGCCCGGCATCCCGCGGCGGTCGGACCCGCACATGAGCGGCGTGGTGGAGCACACCGTGCTGTGCGCGGGCCGCGCGCGGATCGGCATCATGGACGACCCGGTGGAGCTGCTGCCGGGCGACTACATCTGCTATCCGGGGGACGTGCCGCACATCTTCGAGGCGCTGGAACCGGGGACGTTCGGGGTGGAGATCTCCGAATACAACTGAGCGGAACGGAGCCTGCGCCGCCTCGGCCCTTCACGGACCGCTCGGGTCATTCCGAGGGCACGTCGACCAGGACCTTCCCCGGCACTCCTCGTTCGACCGCGCGATGAGCCTCCGCGACCTGGTCGAGTGCGTACCGGCGGACCGGCAGCCCGTGTTCGGCGCCGACCTCCAGCGCGCCGTCCGCGGCGGCGGCGTGCACATCGGAGAGGGCGTTCGCCTTGCTTTCCGGTTCGGTCGTGTAAGTGAAGGTGAAATCCAGCTGCACGTTCTTGACCAGCATTTCCCGCGACGGGATCGGGAGGCGGTCGGCATCGCCGCAGCTGTAGACGTTGATGTTGCCGCCGTGGGCGAGCACAGCCAGATCGACGGCGAGGTTGGCGCCGAGGTCGACGTCGACGATGTGGTGCACCCCGGCGGGCGCCAGTTGCGCGACGCGCGCGGCGACGTCCTCGGTCCGGTAGTCGATGACGTGGTCGGCGCCGGCTTTGCGGGCGAGTCCGGCTTTTTCCGGGCTGCTGACGGTCGCCAGGACGGTCGCGCCCGACCACGTCGCCAGCTGGATCGCGGCATGCCCGACCGCTCCGGCGCCGCCGTGGACCAGGACGGTTCGGCTCACCTTCGCGAACTGAGCGCCGGGAAAACGCGTCGGGCCGGCGGCTGTACACCAGCGACCGGATAGCGCAGAGTCCCTAGCTGAGAAGACCATCGGCCAGGAGGTGTGATGACCGGCGAGGAAATCGTGCTCGGTCCCCTGCCCAAGGGGATCACGCCCGCCCGCGAGGGCATGCGGAACAAGGTGTGGAACGTGCTCGGCCACACCTACTCGATGAAGGCGGCCAGCGAGTCGAGCTTCGCGTTCGAGACCCTCGACCCGCCCGGCACCGGGGTGCCGCCGCACGTGCATCCGACGCAGGACGAGCACATCTACATCCTGGAGGGCGTCTTCACCCTCTACCTCGACGGTCAATGGGAGACCGCCGGTCCCGGCGACACCGTGCGGATGCCGAAGGGGCTCCCGCACGCCTATTACAACCGCAGCGAGGGCATGACCCGCGGACTGTTCTGGGTGAGCCCGGCCGGGAAGCTGGCGACGCTGTTCGACAAGCTGCACAACCTGACCGACCCCGCCGAGGTGGTCCGGGTGTCGGCACTGCACGACGTCGATTTCCTGCCGCCCGGTGCGGTGGAGGGCGCCTGAACCGGCTCAGGCGCGGTTCACCTGCTGCTGGGACGCCCCGGAAACCTGCGCGTAGCCGCTGACGATCGCCTCGAGCGCCGCCGCGTCGATGACGTCCTCGAGGCGGTCGAAGCCGTCCGGCGCGCGCCGTTCGACCTCGTCGATGACGTTTTCCGGGCCGCCCCGGCGGTTGCGCAGCACGATCTCGCCGGTGGCCGCCAGCCGGTCGGCTTCGTACGCGCGCAGTGCCTCGGCGGGATCGGCGTGCTGCGTCAGTTGCGCGGCGAGGCTGGACGCGTCGAGAATCGCCTGGCCCGCGCCGTTGGAGCCCATCGGGTACATCGGATGGGCGGCGTCGCCGAGCAGCGTCACGCGTCCGTGCGACCAGGCGGGCAACGGGTCGCGGTCGCACATCGGGAACTCGAAGATCTCCTCGGTGGCCTCGGCCAGCGCGACGTGGTCGACCTGCGGGCACCGGAACCGCCCGACGTGCCGGGCCAGCTCAGCGCGGTCGCCGGGCCTGGCCCAGTCCTGCCGCTCCGGCGGAGGGTCGCCGGGCCGCCCGGTCCGGACGCAGACCGCCCAGTTGGTGAGCCGCGTGCCCGCGCTCCGGCCCGGTCCGATCGGGTAGATCACCAGCTTGGCCGCGGTGCCGCCGGAGACGATCATCGAAGCGCCGCCGCCGAACTCGGGCCAGTCGGCGGCTCCGCGCCACATCAACACCCCGTTCCAGCGCGGCGGTCCCTCCTCGGGGAAGAGGAGGGACCGTGCAGCCGAGTGAATCCCGTCGGCCGCCACCAAAACGTCCCCGGCCACGGTCGCCGCTTCGCCGCTTTCCCGCTCAGCGAAATGCACCCGCACGCCTTGCCCGTCCTGATCGAACCCGGTCAGCCGATGCCCGGTCCGCACCGCTTCGGGGCCCAGCCGGGTCTGGACCGCCTGCAGCAGCATGTTCTGCAGCCTGCCGCGGTGGAGGCAGTACTGGGGGAGCGTGAACCCGGCGGCCAGCCCGCACGGCCTGCGCAGGATCACCTGCCCGAGCCGATGGGTGTAGAACAGCTCGCGGGTGCGGATCCCGATCTCGTCCAGCCGGTCGAGCAGCCCGAGCGCCGCGAGCTCCTTGACCGCGTGCGGCAAGGCGTTGATCCCGACGCCGAGCTCGCCGATCCGGGAGCTCTGCTCGTACACCGCGCATTCGATGCCTTCGCGATGCAGCCGCAGGGCCGCGGTCAGCCCGCCGATGCCCGCTCCGGCGATGACGACCTTCACGTGCTGCCTCCCGTCCTCGACTGCCCAGGGTGGCGGAGAGCGGGGTGGCGCGCTACCGCCGACCGGAGGGGCCGGTCCGGGTTGGGCGGCGAGCTGGCTCCAGTCCGGTGTGGACAGCTTTCGCCGCGCGGGGTCGGCGCTGCGCCGACGCGAGAGGCCGGTCGACGATGGTCCAGGCGTTCGCGTTTCTGGTCGGTTCCGCAACGGCCGATGAGAGCGGCGGTGCGATCGGGCGGATTTCATTCGGTGAAGTCGCGTCGCGACGTTGATCGATCAGAAGCTCCTTGCTGCGGACGAGTTCGCCGGTGCTGCTGCGAGCGGAGACGTCGTCCGGGCCGCGGGTGGCGCGGGAATCCGCGAAGGCACTGGTACTTCCTCCCATGCCGCTACTTCCTCCCATGCCGCCGGGAGAGCTGTGGCCCCGCCCGCCGCGGGCGGGGCCGGCATCGAGCTGGTCAAGCGCGGATCTGCTTGGCTTCGCCGCTGCCGCCGATGGCGATCTTGCGCGGCTTGGCCTGTTCGGCGATCGGCACCCGCAGGGTGAGCACGCCCGCGTCGTAATCCGCTTTGATGCTGTCGGTGTCGAGGGTGTCGCCGAGGAACAGCTGCCGGGAGAACACCCCGCGCGGCCGTTCGGAGACCTGGACCTCCGCGTCCTCGCCGTAGTCGGGCCTGCGTTCGGCCTTGACGGTCAGCACGTTGCGCTCGACGTCCAGGTCGATCGACTCCGGTGCGACGCCCGGCAGGTCGAACTGCACCACGTAGTCGTTGCCGGACCGGTAGGCGTCCATCGGCATCACCGCCGGACGGGTCGCGGTGCCGTTGCCGCCGAAGAACTGCTGGGTCAGCCGATCGAGCTCCCGGAACGGGTCAGTTCGCATCAACATGACCATGCGCCTCCCTTTCTCCTTCCCACGTGCCCGCCGCCTGGGCGGGCGTTCGATTGTCGGGGCTGTCGCGGAGATCCGGCCCCGCCGGACGCAAGCGGCGGGGCCGGAACCAGTTCGGGTGAAAAGCAACCGTGCTGAGCTGTGCGGCGGCGGGGCGGCCGCGGGACCACGTCACGAGACGCGATGCCGGGGCTGTGCGAGCCTCTCCGGCCGAGCGTCGTGGGCAGACCTCCCCCGTCCGGTCGCGCCGCAGTATCACCTCCCCAGCGATGTCACGGCTGTCGGGTGTGCCTGCTGCGCGCCGGAGGGGAACGCTCCCGGTGTTCTGGCGGCCAAGCCCGCCACAAGGTCGCCGGAACCCGCTTCGCGGCCGGGTTTCCGGTGTCGCGCGGGCGAAAGTCGCCGGCGTGCGAAGGCGGGAGCACGGGGGCGCCGTCGGCGGCCACGATCGCGTCGAACTCTGCGCGCAACCAGACCGGATCGGCGCAGATCAGCTCGATGAATTCGCGGTCAGTCGCACCCTGGCGGCTGATGGTGTCCGGCATCGTCGATCACTCCCCGGCTACGTGGTTTCGGCACCCAGGTCAGCTATCGCGTCTCCCTAATTTCTATAGCGCGCAGTGCAGATTGTGTCAAGCGGCGAGTCGAGATAATCTTGATCCGGACCCACGGAAAAGAAGGTGCGCGTGCCCGGACTCGACAGCCTCGACGACCAGGACTACCCGGCTTACACGACCGGGCAGGCTGCCGAAATGCTGGGCGTGCAGCAGGCTTTCCTGCGCAGCCTGGACACCGCGGCCGTCGTGCGGCCCGAGCGCTCGGGCGGCGGGCATCGCCGGTACTCCCGCCGCCAGCTGACCCTGGTGGTGCGGCTGCGCGAACAGCTGGACGAGGGCCACTCCCTCGCGTCGGCCGCCCGGATCATCGGCTTGCAGGACGAACTCGCCGACGCCCACGACATCATCACCGGCCTCCGCGCGCGGCTCGGCGAATACGACCGCTGACCGCGCATCCCTTGCCGCACACCCGCCTCGGTACTGTCTCTTCCCATGACCACCGCCGAGGTCACCGCTGACCTGGTCCGCGCCCTGCTCCGGGACCAGCACCCGGACCTGGCCGGGCTGCCGGTCCGCGAGGTGGCGGGCGGCTGGGGCAACCAGATGTGGCGCCTCGGGGACGAACTGGCCGTCCGCGTGCAGCGCATGGACCCCACTCCGGAGCCGCAGTTCAAGGAGCGCCGGTGGCTGCCGGTCCTGGCCCCGCGCCTGCCGCTCCCGGTGCCGGCGCCGGTGCGGTTCGGCGAACCGTCCGAGCGTTTCCCCAAGCACTGGACCGTGATGACGTGGGTCCCCGGCGAACCGCTCGACCACGCCGCGATCAGCCGCGGCGTCCACGCGGCCGGCACACTGGCGGACTTCCTTCGGGCGCTCCACGCGGAAGCCCCCGCCGACGCGCCGATCGCCGCGGATCGCGGTGCCCATCCCCGAGATTGCACGGGCGGCTTCGAGGAATTCCTCGAAGCAGTCGCGCTCGACGACCTCGCGGAGGACGTCCGGGCGGTCTGGGACGACGCCGTCGCGGCCCGCGCGTGGGAGGGGCCGCCGGTGTGGGTGCACGGCGACCTGCATCCGGCGAATGTCGTTGTCTCGGAAGGAACCCTCTCGGGCATCGTGGATTTCGGCGACCTGTTCGCCGGCGATCCGGCGTGGGATCTCGCCGCCGCCTGGGTGGTGCTTCCCGCGGGCACGGCCGCGCGGTTCTTCGAGAGCTACGCGCGGGCCGACGAGTCCGCGATCCGGCGCGCCCGCGGGCTGGCCGCGCTGAAAAGCCTCTTCCTGATCCTCATGGGACAGAACGGGGAGCAGGGCCTGCCCGGCGGAAAACCGCACTGGGGACCCGCGGGCCGGGCGGCGCTGGAGCGGGTCTTGCAGGGGCGTTGACGGGTCAGTCCCACCAGAGCGCGACGGCGAGCTTCCGGCGCGCGGCTTCCGCGTAGAAATCGCGCAGAACGGTGTGCTGCTCGCCCAGCATTTCAGCCAGGTCACCGTCCACGTCCAGTGCGAGCGAGCCCAGCTCGGCCTCGATCTGCTCCGGGTCCGACGGCACGACGGAGCGGACCGCGTCCGGGGTGATCCCGCACAACGCTTCGGCCACCGCCGCGACTCGCCGAGGCTCCAGGGCGGTCACCGGATGTCCGTCGATCGAGTGGAGAACATCTCGGTAGGCCGGATTGACCTCTTCGTCGCCGTCGAAGCCGCGCCGCAACAGCGCGAGAGTCCGGTCGTCGGCTCCGGTCAGCTTCCACGCCGGTTTCAGGATGCCCGGCCACCAATCCAGATCGCAGTAGTCCCTTTCCGGGACCGCCGTGAAAGAACACAGCTCGTCCAGCGCTTCCACCGCTCGCCGGCAGACGGCGAGGTGCGCGGCGGAGATCCGGGCGAGCTGCTGGGTCACGGCCATGCGGTGATCATGGTCTGGCGCGGATCAGCCGCCGACGCCGGACGCCGCGAGGCGGCCCGGTCCGGACGATCGCCCGGACCGGGCCGCCCCGGGCGGCGACTCAAAGCTTCGCCGCGAGCTCCGTCCAGCCGGGCGCGCCGATCCGGACGAACATCGGCGTCGTGTCCAACGGGGCCGCGTAGCCGCGCAGGGTCCGGCCGCCGATTTCGACCCGTTTGGTGTGCGGGTCGAACCACAGTCCCGAAGGCAGCGCGATGTCGCGGGAGGCGCCCGCCGTGATCATCGGAGCCGCCAGCAGGGCGGGACCGAGCAGCCATTCGTCGTCGACGGTGTCGAAGCGGTGGTCGGCGGGGAAGTCGAAGTACACCGGCCGCATGATCGGCGTTCCGTCCGCGACCGCCTGCTGCACCTGGGTTTTCAGGTAGCCCGCCAGTTTCGCGTGGGTGCGGACCGCGTCGGCGTACAGCTTCGCGGTGTCGGCCGGGTAGGCGACCGGCTTGCCGGTCGTGGTGTCGACCGTCGTCACCGGGGACGTCGACGCGTACATCAGCGGCATCAGCGACGCGGCCTGTGCCCAGCGCACGAGCACCTCGCGCGACGGCGGCGGCATGCTGTTCGAGCCGCCGATCATGTCCGTCTCGACGAACGGGTAGCCGTTGGCCGAGATCGCCGACGCCCGGCGCAGCGAGGTGCGCAGGCCGTCCCACGTGGTGTCCGCGTCGACCGCCCGGATCACGAAGCCGTAGCGCTGGTTGCCCCAGTGCGTGCGGATGCCCGCCCCCTGCTGGTCGAACGCGTCGGTCATGTCCGCGCCGAGCTTCTGGTAGTCCTGCGGGGTCAGGTTCCCGGTGGCGGCGCAGCGGTCGTCGAAGAAGCGGGTGTCGAATTTGAAGCCGTCGACGCCGTAGTCGGCCATCAGCTTCCGCAGGTTGCCGGTGTACCAATCGCGGGCCTGCGGATTGCCGAGGTCGATGATGCCCGCGGTGCCGTTCCACCAGGTCACCGTGCACGGCTGGGCCGGGTTTCCCTTGGCGCGCACCAGATAGCCGTGGTCGCGGGCGTAGGCGTAGTTCGCCGAGTCCAGGTTGATCCAGAACGTGGTCCACAGGCCGAATTTCTGGCCCATGGCGTGGATTCCCGAGGCCAGCTTCTTCGGGTCCGGGAACGTCTTCGGGTCGAAGGTCAGGTTGCCGTAGTTGGATTCCCATTTGTCGTCGAGCTGCACGGTGTGCCCGGCGACGCCCGCCGCTTTCAGGTCCCGCGCCCACGAAAGCACCTTGTCCTGGTCGATGTCGCGGTAGTACTGCGCCCAGGAATTCCACAGCGGACTCGCGTACTCGGCGTCGGTCGCGTCGCTCTTGGCCGGCTTGCCGACTTCGCCGACGTAGTCGTCGTACACCGCGCGGCGGTTCGACTCCACGAACACCGTGCTCGAGTATTCCGCGGAGTTCGTCACGGTCAGGTCGGCGCGCCCGCCCGCCATCGCGACCTGCATCGGTTGCGCGGTGCGGACGAAGAGCCCGACCGATTTCGAGGTGAAGAAGTAGGGTTCCTGCATCATGTAGCTGGCGGGGGAGAACTCCGGCTCGTCCACCGTTCCGGCGGAAAGCGGGTACGGCTGGGCTTTTCCTTCGCTGGTTTCGCCGCCGCCGTACCAGTGACCGGAAGTCGTCAGGTCGAAGTGGGTCGCGCGCTGTCCGGCGGCGAGCCCGCCGACTGTCCACTTCAGATCGAACCGGTCCGGGTGCGGGGTGATCCGCAGGGTCACCGGGCGGCCCGCGGTGCTGTCGGCGGTGGCGACGACGGTCGCGCCGTCTCGCGAGACCGACCGCACGCGCGTCGCCACGCCGCCGTCGAAGGTGAAAGCGTCGGATGCGGTGCGCAGCAATTGTTCGCCGCCGCGCGTAAGACTCAGGCCCAGGCGGGCGGTGTCGATGCGCAGCTGGTAGCCGGGAGAATCGGGGCCGCGCGGCACTGAGATCGACGAGAGCGGTTGCGCCGCGGCAGGAGTCGCGACGGAGCCGGTGAGGATGAGCCCGGCCGCCGCGTACGCGAGTCGTCGAGGCACTGGAGCCTCCTATTCTGCGTGAATATGCTCAAGGTGACGCTCGAACTTGCAGTAGTAAGCACATCGCGCGGCGGCTTTGTCAAGGCCCCGTCGTGGCCGGACGGGGGAGCGAGTGCGGCGCGTGGGCATGCTTCGCGAAGCCAGGGCGTCCCGGCCGGGCGGGCTCGGTGCGCGGTGCCGAGGTCCGTGCGGGAACCCTGGGGGAATCAGATTCCCTCAGGGTTCCCCGCACGGACTGCTGGGGGAGCGAGGCAGGGGGCGGCGGAGGGGCCTCAGGCGATCTGCACCGGGATTCCGGCGGCTTTGAGGGCGGCGGTGACGTCGGGGTCGGCGTCGCTGTCGGTCACGACTTCGTGGACGTCGGTGATGTCGCAGATGCGGGCGAAGGCGCGGCGGCCGAGTTTCGAGCTGTCCGCCACGGCCACCACGCGGGCGGCGTTGTTCACCATGAGCCGGTTGATGTCCGCCTCGCCCTCGTGGCAGGCGAACGCGCCTGCCGCGGGGTGCAACGCGTCCACTCCGAGGAACAACAGGTCCAGGCTGAGCTGGCTGAGCACCAGGGTGGCCAGCGGCCCGCTCAGTTCGAAGGACTGCGGGCGGGCGACCCCTCCGGTGACGACGATCTTCATGTTCGGCCGCACGGCCAGCTCGTGGGCGATGTTGAGCGCGTTGGTCACGATGGTGAGGCCGGGGGCGTCGGCCAGGTCCGCGCGCATGGCCAGCGCCCGGGCCACGCCCGCGGTCGTGGTGCCGCCGTTGAGGCCGATCACCATCCCGTTGGACACCAGTGCCGCGGCCGCGGCGCTGATCCGCTGCTTTTCCGGGGCGTGGCGGGCGGTTTTGTACCGCAGCGGCAGATCGTAGGCCAGGTCGTTCGCGACGGCTCCGCCGTGGGTGCGGGTGAGCAGCTGCTGTTCGGCGAGGTGGTCCAGGTCGCGGCGGATCGTGGCGGCGGAGACGTTCAGCTCCGCGGCCACCTCTTCGACGTCGAGTTTCTCCCGCTTCGCCAAGAGGTCCAACAGTGTGCTCAACCGTTCATGCCGAGCCATCGGCTTGTGCTCCCTTCGAGCCGGTCCCCGTGCCTGCTTGCCCGCCGCCGCGCCATTGTTCACCCCGGCGGCCGATCGCGCTCATCCGGCCCCGCCGCCGGTTTTCATCCGGAAGTCGTACTCGGCGGGCAGCGGGCCAGGGGAGATGGCGTGCCACACGTCGCTCAGCGACGTCTCGCCCTCGCGGATCCCGGGCACGGTGAACCCGCGCTCGTACACCTCGCGCGCTCCGTCGAGATCGCCGAGCGCGAGCGAGATCCGCGCCCGCAGCAACGCGAACCGGCCCTCGGCCGGCCACGGTTCGAGCAATTCCCGTGCGGCGCCGGGATCTCCGGCGGCGAGCTGCGCGGTAACGGCTTCCACGGCGAGCGGTGCGAGTTTCGGCAGCAGGTCCGTTGCCTGCCGGTAGTACTGCGCGGCGCGCACCGGATCGTCCTGGGCGACGGCGAGGTTGCGCCATGCCCAGCCGTTCGGCTCCGCCTCGACCGACCGGTGCCAGGCGGCCGCCGCGCCCTCGCGGTCGCCTGCCGCCCAGCGTGCGATTCCCCGGTGGTACCAGGTGAGCCAGCCCTTGTCGGGCACAGCCTCCAGCAGGTCGGCCCAATGCCGGTTGACGAGCGTTTCCGGTGGTTCGGCGGCGGGTTCGGCCCGGGGTGCCACGCCGTCGAGCAAGTCCAGCCACGGCTGCTGGGCCGCGCCGAGACTGCTCTCGGGAAACGGCGTGCCGGGCAGGTCCACCAGCATCCGGCGGGTTTCCAGTGCGCCCCAGCCGGATCCCGCCGCCAGAAGTTCACCGGGCGCGGCGTCGGCGGACGCGCGCCATTCGCGCCACCGCCGGTCCAGTTCTTCCGCGGCGGGCAGTCCCGCGGCGACCGAGGCGAGCGCGGCGGGCCAGTCCGGTCCGTGCGCGATTTCCGGGTCGGCCGCGACCGGGCCGTAGCTTTCGAGCCAGTCCCACGAGGCGCCCGCGGGCAGCCGCCGGTGTTCGAGCTGTGTCCGGGCCAGCCCGGCCTGTATTTCGAGGTAACCGCCCGCCCCGGGCGCGAGCCATTCCTGCCACCGGCGTCCGCCCGCGGATTCGCCCCACACGAACAGTTTCCGCCCGCGCAGCCGCGCCGTGGACGCCTGGCCGAGCCCGTGCCCGTGCGCGTCCACCGCGGCGATCCAGGGCGGTCCGTCGACCTCGAAGAAGTAGTCGGCCGCCGCCGTCGCCCGGGCGGGATAGGTCAGGTCGCCGGTGACGTCGACGAGTTCCAGCCGCCCGGAATAACCGTAGTGCCAGGCCTTGCCCGCGGGGGCGAGCACGCGGGTCCCGGGGGTCTGCGCCACCGCGGTGTTGGACCACCAGTACACCGGCACGTCGTGGGCGTGCGGATTGCGGATCCGCACGCCCACGAACAGCTGCCGCGATCCGTCGGGGAGCCAGAAATCCAGCTGATACGGCAGATCGCGGGTGCGTTCCCACTCCCACAGCCGCAGCACCGGTTCGCCGCCGGGGCCGGGTGCTTCGGCGGCGAACATCGGCGCGCAGGTCAGCGTGGTGTGCCCGGTGCTGCCGAGGTTCCACTCGACGCCGCCGGCGAACCACGCGTCGCGCAGCGCCAGGTTCGCCGGCTGGAACACCGGGTTGCGGTACACCAGGTCCCGGCCGGTTTCCTTGTCCAGCAACGAATACAGCCGGCCGCCGAGCCCGGGAAGGACGGTGGCGCGCAGCCGCTCGTTCTCCAGCACCAGCGCGGGCAGCCGCTGTTCGGCCCGATCGCGGCCGTACCCGTCCTGCATCCGGCACGGCAGCACCGTGTCCAGCCTGCCGTAGGAGAGGTTCGCCGCCAGGTCCGCGGGCAGTTCGTCCACGTTGGACACCGAAGCCGCCGGTTCGGTCCGCAGCAGCGGCGGCAACGGGTTCTCCGGCCCCAGCCCGGCCGCCGGGAGCACGAGTTCGGTGCGGGTGACGGTGCTCATGCGTCCGGCAGCCGTTCGCCGGTGGCGGCGTCGAACAAGTGCGCCGCGCCGGTCCGCGGGGCCAGCGTGATCTCCTCGCCGCGCTTCCACGGCGCCATGCCAGGGGTCCGGACAGTCAGCACCCGGTCCCCGGTCCGGCAGTAGAGGTACTGGTCGCTGCCGAGTTCCTCGACCACTTCGACGACCGCGCGGTATCCGGCGCCGCCGATGTCCCAGCCTTCCGGCCGCACGCCGACGACGATCCCCGGCCCGGTCAGCGCGGACCGCTGCGCCGGAGTGAGCGGGAGCGTGCCGTCGCCCGCCGCCGCGCCGGAACTGTCCGCTGTGGTCTCGATGAGGTTCATCGCGGGGGAGCCGATGAAGCCCGCGACGAACACGTTGCGCGGGCGCTCGAACAGCCCGACCGGGGAATCGCATTGCTGCAGCACGCCGTCGCGCAGCACGGCGACCCGGTCGCCCATCGTCATCGCTTCGATCTGGTCGTGCGTGACGTACAGCGTGGTGGTGCCGAGCCGCCGTTGCAGCGACGCGATCTGCGTGCGGGTCTGCACCCGCAGTTTCGCGTCCAGATTGGACAGCGGCTCGTCCATCAGGAACACGCTCGGCTCCCGCACGATCGCGCGGCCCATCGCGACCCGCTGCCGCTGCCCGCCGGACAGCTTCGCCGGGCGCCGGTCGAGGTATTCGGTCAGGTCCAGGGTGGCCGCGGCTTCGCGGACCCGGCGTTCCCGTTCGTCCTTCGGCATGCGCGCGAGCTTGAGGTGGAAGCCGATGTTCTCCGCGACGGTCATGTGCGGATAGAGCGCGTAGTTCTGGAACACCATCGCGATGTCCCGTTCCTTCGGCGGCAGTTCGGTGACGTCGCGCTCGCCGATGTGGATCGAGCCGCCGTCCACGCCCTCCAGCCCGGCGAGCATCCGCAGCGTGGTCGATTTGCCGCAGCCGGACGGCCCGACCAGCACCAGGAATTCGCCGTCGGCGACCTCCAGGTCGAGCCCGTCCACCGCGGGGCGCTCGACCCCGGCGTAGTAGCGGGTGGTGTCGGTGAAACTCACGGTGGCCATCGAAGTCCTACTTTCCGGCGCCGAGGGTCAGGCCGGTGATGATCCGGCGGGCGAGCACGACGTAGAGCAGCAGCATCGGGAGCACGACGATCGCCACCCCGGCGATCAGCCCGCCGTACTCGGACTGGTAGCTGGCCGCGCCGTAGAAGGTGAACAACGCGCGCGACAGCGTGAAATGGGCCTGGTCCTTGAGGAACACGATCGCCAGCAGCGTTTCGTTCCACAGCCCGATCGCGTTGAGCGTCAGCGCGGTGATCACCCCGCCGCGGGCCAGCGGCAGGACGACCGACACGAACACCCGCACCGGAGAAGCGCCGTCGAGCACCGCGGCCTCTTCGATCTCCTCGGGCAACGAGCGGAAGAACCCGGTCAGCAGGAACACCGTGAACGGGATCGACAGCGCCACGTAGAGCACGAACAGCCCGTACTGGTTGTCCAGGTGGATCTCGCTGAACGCGACGAACAGCGGGATGATCACGGTCTGGAACGGCACCCCCATGCCGATCGCGACGCCGTTGGTCAGCACGCCCGAACCGCGCACCCCGAGCCGGGTGAGCGCGTAAGCACAGGGCGCGGAGATCGCCACCGTGACGACCGTCGCCAGCCCGACCAGGACCACTGTGGACAGCACGGCGTCGCCGAATCCGGCGTTGTTCCAGGCGTAGACGAAGTTCCGGAACGGCTTGCCGACGTGAAACCACTGATAGGGCAAGGCGAACGGCTTGGTGAAAATCTCCACCGGGGTCTTGAACGACGCGGTGATCAGCCAGTACAGCACCAGCAGGTTGCCCGCGGTGAACAGCCACACGATCACCGAGCCGAGCAGCCGCAGCGGGCTGAGCCTGCGGCTGCCGGGTGCCGGGCGGGGCCGGCGCGGCGGGGTGCGCCGGGGCTTGCCCGCCGCACTGCCGCGCGGCGGCGCTTCCGTGACGGTCACAGGATCTCCTTCAGAACTGGATGGCGTCACGGCGCATCAGCCGGCGCAGGAGCACGACGAGGATCGAGACGAGGGCGATCATCGCGACCGCGCAGGCGCAGGCCGCGCCGAAGTCCGGCGTGCCGTTCGAGCCGAAGGTCCGGTCGAACACGTAAATGCCGAGCGTCCACGCCCGGTTCGGCGGGGCGTAGGTGCCGGGCCCGGCGAGCACGAAGACGAGTTCGAAGATCTTGAGCGCGTTGATCGTCCACAGCACCCCGGCCACGCCCACCACGTCCCAGGTCAGCGGGAGAGTGATCGAGCGGAACTTCTGCCAGGGCGAGGCTCCGCCCAGGTCCGCGTCCTCGTAGAGATGCGGCGGGATCTGGTCCACCGCGGCCATCAGGATGGTGATGTAGAAGCCGGAACTGGCCCAGATCAGCGACGCGGTGACCACTCCGGTCACGTTCTCCGGCGCGAGGAACTTCGCCGCGTCCGCGCCGAGATGCTCCAGCACGTAGTTGGCGAGTCCTTGTTTGCCCGGCTGGTACTTGAACACGAAGCCGAGGAACATGCCGAGCGCGACCGGGGCGACGATGTTCGGGAAGAACAGGATCGCCCGCACGATCTTCCCGCCGCGCATGTCGCGCAGCACCATGGTGAACAGGAACGCGAGCAGGAAGGTGCCTACGCCGCCGAGGAACACGTAGATCAGCGTGTTGCCGAAGGCGTAGCGGAACGCGTCGCTCTGCCACATCCGCACGTAGTTCCCGAACCCCTGCGGCCGCGGCGTGTCGCCGGCGCCGGACCAGCTGGTGAAGCTGAGCACCACGGTCGCGATCGTCGGCAGCACCAGGAACGCCAGGTAGAGCGCCAGCGCCGGGGCGGCGAAGGGCCAGAACAGCTTGCGTTTGCGGCTCAGGTGCGGCCCGAGCGCGGGCCGCCGCCCGGCCCGGGCCGCCTCGGTGGCCGCGGGGAGCGCCGCCATCAGTGCTGGTTCTTCCAGAAGGCGGCGGACTTCTGCGCGAGCTGCGCCACGAACGCCTCCGGAGTCAGCTGTCCTTTGAGCAGCGCGGTGTCAGCGGGGTCGAACACGTCGGTCTGCCATTTGCCGCCGGCGATCGCGTCGATGCCGTCGTACTGCAGCACGTGCTCCTTCTTCTGGTCGTCCATCACGG
This sequence comes from Amycolatopsis sp. FU40, assembly GCF_021903635.1. Lineage (NCBI taxonomy): Bacteria > Bacillati > Actinomycetota > Actinomycetes > Pseudonocardiales > Pseudonocardiaceae > Amycolatopsis > Amycolatopsis sp. FU40. The sequence goes on along the minus strand of NZ_CP091381.1, from coordinate 3,399,799 downwards.
TCTTGACCGGCTTGAGGTCGTCCGGCACCGCGAGATCGGGGCGGGGCACCAGGTTGTCGGCCACCGCCGGGATGCCGGCGAGGTTGCCCTTGTTGAGGAAGTAAGCGATGAACGCTTTGGCCGCTTCGGCGTTCTTCGCCTTCTTGGGCACGGCGAAGCCGATCGACATCTGCTCCACGGTGTCGTGCGTGGCGCCGGGCGGCATCGGGAACTGGAAGGAGCCGTAGTCGATCTTCGTGCCCGCGCCCTGCTTGTCCAGGTATTCGCGGGTTTCGCTGGGCGCCCAGGTGCCGACGTAGAGGAAGCGGGCGTCGCCGTCCGCCCAGCGCTGCTGAATCTGCGGGAACTTGGCCGCGTCCCAGCCGTCGATGAAGTACTTCGAAATCCGCGCGGTCTGCGCGGCCGCCTCGCGGAACCCGGGGACGTCGGTCCACGCGCGCCCGGTCGGGTCCTGCGCCGCTTTCGCCAGCCCTCCCGCGCCGACGTAGCGTTCGGCCAGCTGGGTGAAGTAGTACATGTTGTAGAACGGGATGTCGCCGTCCTGGCTGACCGCCGCCTTGCCGTCCGCCTTCGCCTTGTCGAAGTAGCCGATCAGCTCGTCCACGGTCTTCGGCTGGCCGAGCGCGCCGCCCGCGGCCTTGTTGTACCACCAGGCGCTGGACTGGATCTCGTACGGCACGAGGAAGCTGTGCCCCTCGCGGTCCTTGTTCTGCGGGAAGTCGTACGAGGTGGGGGAGAGGACGTCCTTGACCGTCTTGTCGCCTTCGCCGATCTTCATGCCGAACACGTCGTCGAGGCTCTGCGTGCCGCCGGGCGTCATGATCGCCGCGCCGACCTTGCTCACGTCCTGGTCGAACAGGTCGGGCACGGTGTCGGTGTTGAGCGCGGGGACCAGGTTCTGGGTGTAGGCCTTGCGGCCCAGCCACTGCACGTCGACCTTCACGCCGGTCTTGTCCCCGAAGCACTTCAGCGCCTTTTGCAGCACCTTGCCCTGCGGCTCGTCGGCGGTCCACATGGACCAGTACACGAGCTGCCCGCCGCCCGCCGGTTTCGCCGCCGGTTCCGGACAGGGCGAGGAAAGGAATTCGGCCGCGCCGGGGAGCGCGTTCTCCCCGGCGCCGCCGCCCGCGGCGTCGCCGCTGCCGCACCCGGCGAGCAGCAGCGTCGCCGCTAAGGTCGAGCCCACGAGCTTGTGAAACCGCATCAGCCACCACCTGATCGAGGTCGAAGACCACACACTGAGTGCGTGTTGCTGCGCATTTTTGGCGCTTACCAATCACTTGTCAACATTTTCTCTCTGGTTCGCGGTGGCATCGTGATCTGCGGGCAGTGCCGTCTTGGCCTGCTCGAAGCGGATCGAATGGCGGGTTGACAGTGCAAAATCGATCACCAAGACTGTGTGAACTTGTTCGTTCTTGTCGGTTGTTGATGCCGATCGCCTGCGAGGAACCGAGCCATGTCACGCTTCCGCACTTCCTTGACCGCCGGCGCGGTCCTGGCCCTCAGCGCCGGGACCTGCACCGTGCCCCTGGCCGCGCACGCCGACCCCGGCTACTCCGTGTCGGTCGGGGCCGTGGCCGAATACCCGTTCCCGACGGACACTCCGGCCGCTCCGTTCCTCGACCGGGACGGGACCTTCCATTTCCAGCAGTCCGCCGCTCTCTACGGCAAGGAAGGCCCGCGCGTCTGGGACTTCTACACCGGCACGGACTTCGGCTCGGCGCACCGCGACGCGGGGTTGAGCGACGCGGTGAACCCGGCTGAGCCGAGGGATCGCAACAACGACACGACCTGGCGCTGCAACACCAGCCCGACCGGCCGCGAGGCGACCGATCCGCCGACCGGGTCGAGCTACACCCAGAAGAACTTCTGCGATCTCGTCGGAACCTGGGTCGATCCGGATACCGGTGACTGGTACGGCTTGGTGCACAACGAGTTCACCCCCGAACCGTTCGGCGCCTACTCCTTCTCCCACTACGACGCGATCGACTGGGCGGTGTCGACCGACCGCGGCCACACCTGGCGGATCGGCGGGCACGCGATCACGTCGCCCTACTCGACGAAACGCGGCGACACGGCGGCGTTCCCGAACCAGACCTTCGACTACGGCGACGGCGATCCGCGGCTGTTCGCCGATCCGAAGTCCGGCTACTTCTATGTCTATTACGGCTCCCGCATCGTGACGAAGGCCGGGCAAGGCGGCGGCGGGTTCAGCGGCCTCGCCCACGTCGCCCGCGCGCCGATGTCCGGGAAGATGGGCACCGGAACGTGGCAGAAGTGGTATGACGGCCGCTGGGCGGAGCCGGGCGTCGGCGGCAAGGAAAGCAACCTCGTGCCCACGGACGTCGACCCCCTCGGCTACACCCCGCCGGAGAAGGACTACGACCCGGCGCGCACCGGCACCGCCGCCCAGCAGGTGGCAGCCGGAACGCTGCCGCGCAAATCCGATCTGTTCGTCATGAACATCGCCTACGACGCGCACCTCGGGCTGTACATCGGCGAGCCGGAGGCGGTCGATTCGGCGGGCCCGCAGCGGTTCTACGCGACCGAGGACCTGGCGAACCCGAAGTGGCGGCTGATCGGCGACACCGGCTCGTACCGCGACCAGTCGTGGTACCGCTGGTTCGTCGACTCGGCGACCCGGACCACCGGGACGATCGTGGGCAAGACCTTCCGCTCCTATTGCTCGATCTCCTGCACGGACGGCCGCGACGGCGTCTACGCGGACGTGACCGTCACCTCCGCCGCGCCGGCCGCGTCCCCGGTCGACCCGGGCCGCGTCTACCGGATCGGCTCCGGCCGCGTGCTCGCCGCCTCCGGCCGCACCGGCACCACCTCCGTGCCCGCATGGCTGGCAGGGGGCCGGGCGGACTGGCGGTTCACCCCGGCCGGAGACGGCTCCTACCGCATCGCCAACGCCGCGAGCGGCTTGGCGCTGGGCGTTCCGACGGCGCCCTCCGGCAGGGCCTGGGGGACCGCGCCGATCCTGAGCGCCGGTTCCGGGGCCGCCCAGCAATGGTTCCTGGTCCCGGCGGACGGCGGGACGCGGCTGGTCAACCGCTACAGCGGACTGGTGCTGGCGCTGTCTGCGGTGCCGGGGCGGCAGAGCGAGACCACGCCGGTGCGCGCCTGGACCGACCACAGCGGCACCCGGGTCGGCGACGGCCGCACCGCGGGGGAACAGCTCCTGCAGCTCACGCCGCGCCGCTGACGCACCCCGGCTTGACGTCCGTGAGGGGAACCCGGAGGAAATCAGATTCCCTGCGGGTTCCCCTCACGTCGGTCAGGCGATCGCGGCGGTGAAGACGTGCAGTGCCGAATTCGACGGCAGGGTGATCGCGACGACTCGCTTGCCCGGCGTCAGCGGGACGGAGTTCGCGAACACCCGGTAGGCCACCGTCGGGTAGGCCGGACCGGATTTCGTGTTCTTGCCCGGCACCGAGGCGACCGTGGTCGCGCCGTATTTCGCCGGGTCGGAGCAGCACCAGTTCGGGAAGCCGAGGCCGGCCTGGCTCGTGCTGCCGTCGGCGTACCGGACGACGACCGTGCCGTTCGCGGCCGAGCCGGTCCCGGTGCCGGTCAGGACCAGCTTCGAACCGCTGCCCTGCACGGCGACGGTTTGCCCGCCGGCGACGACGTTGTCCGGCTTCCCGGCACCCGCGTCGGGCCAGGTCGCCTGGGCGCCGTTCGCGGTGAACGGCGCTCCCGGTTTCAAGCCCGCTTCGGCCAGGCCTTCGGCACGGAAGCTGCTGCCGCTGCCGTCGAGATCACCGTTCGCGACGTGTGCCGCATCAGTGACTCCGACGTTCCCGTATGCCGCGGCCACCGTCGCGTAGGGCACGGTGACCATCGTCGACCCGGCCGCTTCGTGGGTGCTCAGCCGGGCCTGGTACTTCGCGGTGGCGGTCAGCTCGTAGTCCGCTGGACACAGCCCCGCGTCCGGCGTGAGCCGCACCGGGACCTGCACGGTCTGGCCGGGCCGGACGAGCGCCGGAGCTGACGGAACCTCCGCGTGGAAACCGTTGGCCTGCACCGACAATGCCAGGTCGCGCACCGGTAGCGGCGTGCTGTTGGTGAAGCTGACGGCAGCCGAGACGGTCTGGCCGGGAGTGGCTGTCGCGGGGGCGGAGAGCCGCACCGAGGCGTTGTCGTCGGCGGGGAAGAACCCGCCGACCGCGCTCGCCCCGAGCAGCCGGATGTCCTGCGCGGCACCGGAATCGATCGAACCGGTCTTCACCCGCACGACACCTCGTGCGGACGGGTCGTACCACCAGCCGGACGGGGCTTGGTCCAGCTCCGCCTTGCCGGCGTACTGCCGCAGCACGCCGTGACCGCCCAGCACCGCCGCCGGTTTCGTTCCCGTGTGGACGGACAGCTGGTAGTTCCGCGTCGCCGGTTTCCCGGCATAGGACCCGGCGCTCGCGCCGATCTCGACGGTCACCGTGCCCGGACCGGATCCCGGCGCGTCCACCGTGAACGTCTGCCGGGCCTGCTCGCCGCGCTGGTAGCCGCGCGTGACGCCGTCGTCCTCGGCGAGGGTGAAGCTGCTCTTGCCCCGCGGGTACACGTCGACGTCCAGCCGGCTCTTGTCACGCGTCTGCCAGGACGTCGTGCCCTCCGCCCACATCGGCACCACAGCACCGCCGCGGACGAACAGCGGCAGCTTGTCCAGCGGCGCGTCGTAACCGTCCACAGTGGTCGGACCGGTGTAGGTCTTGCCGCTCCAGTAGTCCGTCCAAGTGCCCCTGGGCAGGTAGATGCCGTCGCGCACGGACGAACTGTCGTAGACCGGGGCGACCAGGAAGTCGGTTCCGGACAGGAATTCGTACTTCGCCTTGCCGGTCCACGCGTTCGGGTCGTCGGGGTACTCCAGGGCCAGCGGCCGGACCTGCCCGACGCCGGTCTGATGCGCCTGCACCGAGTAGCTGTAGGTGTAGGGCAGCAGCCGTTCCTTGAGCAGCAGGTACTTGCGGTTGATCGAGGTGTAGGGCTCGCCCTGGCGCCAGGGCTGCTTGTCCGACTTCGCCCAGCCGTCCATGGTCATCGCGACCGGAAGGAAGGACTTCCACTGCAGGTCGCGGACGTAGGTCTGCGGGGAGCCGCCGAAGATGCCGTCGATGTCGCCGGTGTTGTAGGCGATGCCGGACAGCGTCGAACCGGCGTAAGTCGGGATCTGCCACTTGATGTAGTCGTAGGACCCGGACTGGTCCCCGCTCCAGAGCACGCCGCATCGTTGCGCGCCCGCCCAGCTCACCGGCTGCCAGACGAACCCGCGCGCGTCGCTGTTGTCCTCGATGCCCTTGTGCGCGGTGTCGCAGGCGTCGAGGGCGAACTGGTAGCCGGGGCCGACCCAGGCCACGTCCAGTTTGCGCACGCGGACGCCGGCCTTGACCTCCTCGGCCTGGTTGGGCACGCCGTTCTCGGTCCACAGGCCGAGCTGCATGTGGTTGTCCCGCAAGCCTTCGCCGGTCTGCTGCAAGTTCTCGTAGCCGCAGCCGTAGCCGTCGTTGACCAGCATCCAGCCGTTGGGCATGCCGTGTTCGGGGTAGCCCTCGGCCACCTTCACCGCGTCGAGGGTGTGCCGTTCGCCTCGGTTCGCGTTGTGCAGGTAGCAGTCGGAATCGCCGGTCTCCAGGCCGTAAATGGGCGGGAGGAAGGGTTTGCCGACCAGGTCGGTGTAGCCGGAGATGACGTCCTTGAGCCCGTCGCCGACGACGTAAGTGGCGTCGAAGCGGCGCTCGTCGTGGGTCGTGCGGACCGGATCGGTGAACGAGTAGCTGCCGGGGGAGAAGGTATTGCGCAGCACGCCGTACCCAGCAGTCGAGGCGTAGAACGGCTGGGAGTTGGGCGCGCCGCCGTCGTTCCAGTTGTCGTCGGCGAAGATCTTGACGGTCTGGTCGCGGTGGCTGAACCGGCCGTTCTGCTCCCCGCCGCCGACGTACTGTTCGGCGGCGCCGCGTGCGAGCGTCTGCGTGGTGGTGTCCCCGGTCCAGGACAGCGGCGCGGACTCGGCCCAGAGCTGCTTGCGGTCCGCGCCGTCGTAGAGGGCGAACTTCAACGGGTGCTTGTAGGCGCGGAGAGTGGCCTTGCCGGTGCCGATGGCCCAGTAGGCGCCCCGGTCGGTGCTCTTCGGCACCACCGGGGCCTTGCCGCTCGGCAGCACGATCTTGCTGCCCGCCGGATCGGTGAAGGTTCCGTCCGGCGCGAGCCAGACCCGGACCGCGGCCGCCGAAGGAAAGCTGACCCGGACGGCCGCTGTGCCCGCCGTCAGGGTGGTCACCGGGCCGTCGGCGGAGACGCCGGTCAGGTCGCCGAGCTGTCCCGCGGGGGCGCTGGCGGCGTGGGCGGTGGCGGGGGCCGCGACGGCCAGCAGAACCAGCACTGAGGCCAGACATCGCAGGGATTGCATTAATCTGCTCATTGAATACCTCTCTTGCGCATTAAAATGCACATGGCGCTTCTGTATAGCGCACTCAGGCAGCGAAGTCACCGGCCGAAGCGGTGGAGCAGACTTCCGTCGGTATCGAGGTTGGGGGTGCCCGCCGAGCCGGATCCGGTGGGCGGCAGGCAGATCCGCGCGGTGCCGCTTTCCGGCACCGCGTCAGCCTGGCCCGAACCTCCCGGTTTCCCTACCCGGCCAGCAATCGGAGCAGCCGCGCGGTCTCCGCCGCCACCGCGGACCGGCCGAGCCGCACGTACTTGCGAGGGTCGACCGCCTCGGGCTGTTCGTCCAGGAACTGCCGCACCGCGCCGGTGAACAGCCCGTTGAGGTGCGTCGAGATGTTGACTTTCGCCATCCCGGCGGCCACCGCGCCGCGCAGTTCGTCGTCGGAAAGGCCGGAGGACCCGTGCAGCACCAAGGGAACCGGGACGGCGTCCCGCAGCCGTGTCACGAGTCCGCGGTCGACCGCGGCGGTGCGCGACAGCATCGCGTGCGACGTGCCGACCGCCACGGCCAGCGCGTCGACCCCGGTGGCGGCGACGAACTCCGCGGCTTCGTCCGGATCGGTGCGGGCGCCCGGCGCGTGCACGCCGTCCTTGCCGCCGACCTCGCCCAGTTCGGCTTCCACCGCGACTCCCGCCGCGTGGCAGAGGTCCGCCATCGCGCGGGTGCTGCGCACATTGTCCGCATAGGACAGTCGCGAACCGTCGTACATCACGCTGTGCACGCCCAGTTCGATGCCTTCGCGGACCAGGCCGGTGTCCTCGACGTGGTCGAGGTGCACGAGCACCTCCACCGACGCCCGGCGCGCGATCTCCAGCGAGGCCGCGGTGATCGGGGCCAGCCCGCCGTGATAGGTCACGCAGTTCTCGCTGATCTGCAGGACCACCGGCAACCGGGCCTCCTCGGCCCCGGAGACGATGGCCTCGGCGTGCTCCAGCAGGATCACGTTGAACGCGCCGACCGCGCCGCCCCGGTCCTGGGCCGAGGCGAGCAGCCGGGCGAAGGCGGGGCGGGTGATCATGCGGACGCTCCGTTCAGGAATCCTCGGTACGCGGACAGGTCGATCTCGCCGGCGACCGGACGCAGCACAGCGGCCGCACCGGCTGCGACGGCATGGCGCAGCGCCTCCTCCAGCGGCAGCCCGCGCACGAGTGCCGCGGCCAGCCCGGCGGTCGCCGCGTCCCCGGCGCCGGTGGGGTTGCCGCGCACGCCGGGCACAGCGGGAACCCGGACGACCCCCGACCGGGTGTAGGCGGCGATGCCGTCCTCGCCCCGCGACACCACGACCAGCCCGGCGCCGAGCCTGGACAACTCCGCGGCGCCCGAGGCTTCGTCGGCGGCGCCGGTGGCGGAGAGGAGTTCCTCGCGGTTCGGTTTCACGTCGGCCCCGGCCCGGGCAGCGGCCAGCAACGCGGGCCCGGACGAGTCGACCAGTGCCCGGACCCCGGCTTCCCGGGCCAGCCGGACCCACTCGCCGACCAGTTCCGGTGCGGCGTTCCGGGGCAGGGAACCGGAAATCGCCAGCAGCTCCGCGTCCGGCAGCCGGGCGGCGAGCAAGGCCGAGAACCGTTCCCATTCCGCGGCGGACAGCTGGGGCCCCGGCTCGGCGTACACCGTGGGATGGCCGTCGCCGGCGACCGTGACCGTCGACCGGGTCTCGGCTTCGCAGGCAGTCGCGTCGAACGGAACCGTCAGCGCCGAGCCGAGCCAGCGGCCCGCGTCGCCGCCGAGCGGGAGCACTGCGCGCACGGGAATGTCCAGCGCCGCGAGGACATGGGCGACATTCACGCCTTTGCCGCCAGCGCGCCGCCGCACGTCGAGCACCCGGTTGGTGTCGCCGAGGGCGTGGGTGCCGACCCGGTAGGTGATGTCGACCGCGGGGTTGGGCGTGGCGACGACGATCATCGCAGCGCCAGCAGCGTCGCGCCGACCACGGCGGCCCGATCCCCGTGGCGCGCCTGCACGATCGCGGGCGCGCGGAGCGCCCCGAGCCGATGCGCGACCTCGCGGGCGAGCGGGTCGAGCAGCAGGGCGCCCGCCTCGGCGAGGCCGCCGCCGACGACCACGGTGGCGCAGCCGGCCACGGCGGTCGCCCAGGCGATCGGCTCCGCGAGCGCGCGGACGCACTCGTCCCACGCCTCGACCGCCGCCGGAACTCCGTCGCGAACCCGCGCGGCGACGGCGGCCGCGTCCGGGGCTCCGGCCCGGCGCGCGAGCCCGGACGCCGACGCGACCTCCTCGACGCGGCGGCCGCCGGGCAGCCGGACCTGCCCGACTTCGCCCGCCCACGGGCCCGCGTCGAGCACCTCGCCGCGCACCACGAGCGCGGTCGCGAAACCGGTGCCGACCGGAGCGAACAGCACCGGCCCCGAAGCGCCTGCCGCGGCGCCGGTGCGGGCTTCGGCGAGTGCCCCCGCACGGACGTCCTGCCCGAACGCGAGCGGCACGTCGAGGCGAGCGGAGACCAGGTCGCGCACCGGAACGTCGTCCCAGCCGAGGTTGACCGCCTTCACGCACCGCCCGGCGCGCTCGTCCACGATTCCCGGGACGACCAGGCCCGCCGCTTCGACCGGATGGCGCGCGACCGCGCGGGCCACCAGATCGGCGAGCGCCGCGGGATCGCCGAACGGGGTCGGTTCGCGCCATTCGGCGAACACGGAACGGCCGTCGGTCACGCGCATCTTGACCGTCGTGCCGCCGACATCGACGCCGAGGACGGCCATCAGGCGAGGATGACCGAACGGGTCAGCGACCGCGGCCGATCGGGATCGAGCCCGCGCCGCCGCGCGAGCGCCACCGCGAACCGCTGCGCCACGACCAGCCCGGCGAGCGGGTCGAGGTCGTGGTGCACGAACCGCGCGCCGGTGCGGGCGATCTCGCCGGCCAGCCCGTCCGGGGTCTCGCCGAACGACCACACGAGCCTGCCGGGCTGCGCGATGGCGATCGGGCCGTGCCGGTAGTCCATCGCGGGGTAGGCCTCGGCCCAGAACTGCGCCGCTTCCCGGGTTTTGAGCGCGGCCTCGCAACTGATGCCGACCGCGGCGCCGCGCCCGATGAAGGTGACCTGCTCGGCGTCGAGCAGGTCGTCGACCGGTTCCCGCAGCGCACGCCCGGCCTGCCGCGCCAGCTCGCCGATGTCGTCGCCGAGGCCGGCGCGCAGCAACGCGAGCGTGCTCGTGGCGAAGCGGGTCTGCACCACTGAACGCTCGTCGGCGAACGGCAGCTCGACCACCTCCGTCGCGGCCGAGGCGGCGGGCCCGTCGCCCACCGCGGTGATCAGCGTGGTGCGCTGCCCGGCCAGCGCGGACAGCAGCTCGATGATTTCGGTGGTGGTGCCGGACCGGGAGATCGCGACCACCCGGTCGTATTCGCGGCCAGCCGGGTACTCCGATCCGGCGAACGCGTCGGTGACGCCGAGACCCCGCTGCTCCCGAGCGGCGGCATAGCTCATCGCGACGAACCAGCTGGTGCCGCACCCGACGACGGCCACGCGCTCGCCAGGGCGGGGCAGCGCTCCGGCGGCCGGTGCGGCACAGTCCGCCGCGGCGCGCCACATCTGCGGCTGGGAGGCCAGTTCGGCGGCCACGAAGGAGCCCGGCCCCGGCGCGGAAAGCGCACCGGGCTCGTCCGACGCGGAGGACTCGGGCGAGAACGACTCGGGAGAGGACGGCTCTGACATGAAGGCCCTTCGGTCCGTGAACTGAGCGCGGCCCTCAGTGTATACGATCGTTTATGCTTGAAGTAAGCGATTTGCAACATCTTCAATCATCTCGGGTGGGCTGTTGTGAGCGTCCGGCACGGCGGAAGTGTCTGCCGGGCGGCGGGCGCTCGAACGGCGAACCTTTCGGCGTTCCCGACGAGCGCCGGGCAGGCAGCGTCGCGGGCCCGCGGACGCGCGAGCGGTTCATCGTCGAGTGCGACGTCGTCCTGCTGGCCAAACCGCTGGCGGAGGATGTCGCCGAATTGCGCGCCGACCGGCTAGGGGCCGCACTGCGCGCAGGACGCGCAGCTGGCTCAGCTGGCCGTCGACCAGCGGCTGACTAGGGACTACGACGGCCGGCTGCGGGCGGTGGCGACCTGCCGGACCTGCGGTCCGTCCTTTCCGGACGGTCCGCCTGGGACGGTCACGAAACCGCCCGGCGTGCCGCCGAGATCCGGGGCGGCGTCACTCGCAAGCCGGCGATCCTGTCCGTTCAGCGGCGCTCGCCCCGAATACCCGCACCGCCGCTGAGCGCGGGACCGTGCGGTCGTCGATGCCAGCCGTCCTCAAGCAGCTGCGCGAGTTCGTCAGGTGCTTCCAACGGCAGGAGGTGGCCGCTGCGGGGAAGGACAGTCATGCGTGCGCGCGCCAGGTAAGGCAGCAGATTGTCGCGCAGCACCCCGGCTGGCTCGACCCGGTCGTGCTCGCCCGCGACGACCAGGACGGGCACGTCGATGCCGCGGGCGGCGCTCGTGATGTCCTCGGCGATCCCGTGCAAGGGCCATTCGAGCCGGGCTTCTTCGCCGCAGGCACGGGAATCGGCCACGATCTGGGCTTTCGTCTCGTCGCTCAGCGCGGTGGCGGTGAGAACGGCGTCGCGGGCGGCCGCTGTCGATTCGTCGGAGTCGTAGGCGTGCGCCAGTCCTTCCCGGTACTCAGGCGTCACCGTCGCGGCGGGCTTTGCCGGTCCGGGAGCGACGAGGACGAGCCCGGCGAGCCCGTCCGGACGCGCGGAAGCCGCCAGTTGCGCGACTTTGCCGCCCATCGAATGCCCGACCAGGAGGTAGTCGGTCACCCCCGCGTCGGCGACCACGGCAGCGGTGTCGTGCGCGAACTGCTCCAGCGTGTAGGGGCCGGGCAGTTCGCGCGAGCGTCCCCACCCGCGCAAATCGACAGTCAGCGCGGCGCGCCCCGGCAACCGGTCGAGCACGGGCTGCCAGGTGCGCGCCGAGCCGCCCCAGTAGTGAAGAAACACCAGCACGGGTCCGTCGCCCTGGCGGTAGTCGTAGACCGGAAGCCGATCCGACGTCCTTGAAACCATGAGAATTTTCCTTTCTCCACGCTGATCAACCTGTCATCGAGTCAACCGCCCGGGCTGCCTGAGCGCATCGTCGAGGCCGGACCGGGCATGGTGAAAAATGGACAGCATGACCGCGATTCGTCAGCTTGCCTACCAGCCGCCGCAAGAGTCCGGCGTGCCTGTCGAGACGATGTCGTTCGCGAAGCTGCGACGGCTGAACCGCGGCATGACCGAACGCGGCGACTTCCACGTGCTCGCGGTGGTCCGGCGCGGCCACGGCCGGGTTTCGGTCGACTTCGCGAGCTGCCCGCTCGCGGCGCGGAGCGTGGTGTGGATCCGGCCAGGCGTCGTGCACCGCTGGGACGACCTCGGAGACCTGGCCGGAGACCTGGTGCTGTTCGTGCCCACGGCGCCGGCCGCCCCCGGCAGCCGCGAACTGGCGGCCGGCCCCGGTGCGTCGGCGTGCTGGACGGCCCCCGCCGCGCAGTGGCCGCTGATCAACGCCGCGCTCGGGCATCTTCGCAGCGAGGCCGGCGCCGCACCGCAGGCGCGGACCGGCGAACTGCTCGGCCTGGTGCTGTCCGCGCTGCTGCTGAGGCTCGCGCCGCCGTCCGCGGACAGCGAGTCCGGGCAGGGCCTCTTCCGCCGATTCCGCATCGCGGTGGAAGAGGATTTCCGGGTCCGCCACGACGTCGCCAGCTATGCCCGCAAGCTCGGGTACGCCCCGAGAACCCTGACGCGCGCCGTCCGAGCGGCGACCGGCCGCAGCTGCAAGGACTACCTGTGCGAACGCTTGGTTTTGGAGGCCAAGCGGTTGCTCGTGCACGACCGGCTCAGCGCGGCGCGGTGCGGGCAACGGCTGGGTTTCCCCGACGCGGCGAACTTTTCGGCGTTCTTCCTGCGCCAGACCGGCGTCCGCCCCGGGCAATGGCAGTCGGAGAACCTGACCGGGCGCGACTAGCGCCGCGGCGGCGGGATCAAGCGGGCGCGGCGCTGGCCAGAACCCGGCGAAAAGTGTCGTCGAGGCCGGTTACGCGCGAGAACCCGCGACCTTAGCGTGCGGTGGTGATCATCGTTTCCGCCGTTCTCATCGGCGTTGCTTACACCGTCCTCAATTCCTTTGTCGCCGAACCGAACCGCCGGCGTTTCAACGCGATCATGGTCGCGGGCGCCGGTGCCGCCTATCTGAGCAGCGGCGCGTTCGGCCCGTGGGAACTGGCATTCGCCGCCGCGGTGACCTATTGCGCCTACCGCGGGCTGGAATCGTGGGCTTTCATCGGGGTCGCCTGGCTGCTGCACACGACTCTGGATGTGATGCACCACCTCAAAGGCGCGCCGATTCTGCCCTTCGCGCACACGTCGTCGCTGGGCTGCGCCATCTGCGACCCGGTGATCGCCATCTGGTGCTTCACCGGCGGGCCGTCCGTGAAGGAAGCCCGTGCGAAACTCGTCTCCGTACGGGCCTGACCCCGCGAGGCTCCAGCCCGGTCCGGACCCGCCATGCTCGCCGGCCAGCGGGCCGACCGCGTGTTCACAGGCGCAGGTCGCGGCAGACCTTGCGGATCTGTGCGGCGGAGGAGCGGAGCCGGGCGAGCTCTTCCGGCGAGGGCGTCACGGGTTCGGGCACGCCCGCCCCGCTGCGGTCGACCAGGCGCGGCAGCGACATGCACACCCCGCCGATGCCGTGGAAGTCCTGAACCAGGCTGCTGACCGGGAGGATGAGGCGCTGGTCCCCGAGGACGGCGTCGAGGATGTACGCGGCGGCCAGCCCCACCGCGTAGGTGGTGGCTCCTTTTCCCGCGATCACCTCGTAGGCCGCGTCGGTCACGGTCCGGGCGATGTCGTCCCGGACCGCTTGGGTGAACGTCGGGGTGCCGTCGACCTTCCAATCGGACACCGGCACCGAGCCGACGAAGGCTCCCGACCACAGCGGCACCGCGCTGTCGCCGTGCTCGCCGGCGATGTAGGCGCGCACGCTGGGCACGCCGACTCCGGCGCGTTCGGAGATCAGCGACCGCAGCCGGGAGGAGTCCAGCACGGTGCCGGAGCCGACGACGCGGTGCGCGGGGAGGCCGCTGACGGCCAGGACCGCCTGCGTGACGACGTCGACGGGGTTGGTGACCGGGACCAGGATCGCTTCCGGCGCCACCTCCAGCAGCCGCGGCACCAGCGCCTGGCACATCGCGACGTTCGCCTCGGCGAGCGCCATGCGGCTCTGCCCGGGGCGTTGTTTGGCTCCGGCGGTGATCACCACGACGTCGGCGTCCGCGCACACCCCGACGTCGTCGCTGCCGATGATCGCCGTGGTCGGCGTGAACATGCTGCCGTGCTGCAGATCGAGCACCTGGGCTCGCACCTTGGCCGCGTCGGTGTCGTACAGCGCGACGGTGTGGGCCACGCCGTGAATCTGACAGGCGTAGGCGATCGTGGAACCGACCGCGCCCGCCCCGACGACGGCGACCTTGGTCCCGTGCGGCGCGCTGTGCACCGGAAACAGTTGCGGCACTTGCATCCTCCTCGCCGGACCCGAAGCCGCCGAGCCTGCCCGTGCGGCAGGTCCAGCGTGGGACAGCCGCTCCGGCGCAGTTAGGGGCGAGGGCCATTGCCACCGGAGACCAACGTCCTCTGCCCGGTGCCGCCATCAGTGGCTCACCGCTTGGCCGGTTCGTCCCGCAGGCACCGCACCCGGCAGTTGCGGACTGATCCGCGGCTGACGCAGAGCATCCGGTCAAGACGAGGTCGTCTCGGTGCGGCGCTGCGTCGCCGAGCCGACCGGCACGAGTGCCTTCGCGGACCCTCCGCGCTGAGCCCGAGCGCCCGGCCTGCCGAGGAGCCGAACTGCGGGCAGGCCGGTGGCCAGGCATGACATCCGGCAGCTATCTTCCGTTGACGTGCGAAGCGAAGCCGCGCCCCGCCACCTACGAGGTCTCAACGTCGGGTCGGACGCATGCGGCCTGTCCGCACTGGCCTACTCCAGCGGGCGATCGCGGTGCGGTGCGGCATCAGCAGTGATTTCGGCTAACTCCTTGAGCACCAAGTCGGCGTCGGCGGTTTTGCCCAACGACTCCATAATTCGCAGTGTGTGTTGGAGCGCTCCCTGTGCTTTGCCTGGATTTCCAGCGCGAGCCCAGGCTTTGCCGAGTTTATGCAACGCTGTGCAGCTGTCCACTCGACAGTTGGCCTTCGCGAACTCGTCGGCAGCTTTCTGCAAGTGCTGGATGCACCTGTGCTGCTGATCCAGCTTTCGGTAAGCCTCGCCTAGGCCTAGGTGGGCCAGGCCGGCGCCCCGGTGGTCGCGTATCGTGCTGAAAATGGTCGCAGATTCTTTGAGGAGCGGAATGGCCTCGTCGTGCCAATGGAAGAAAAGTGCGTGTTCGCCCGCCTGTCTTAATGCGGTGGCGCGTCCCCATTCGGTAGTGTGAGCCACGGTGTGCTCACGCAGCCGGAGGTACTCGTGCCAGCCGCTGATTCGCTGCAAAGCTTCGGCGCGGCTGCTGGGAGGTTCATCGGCTTCGAGGCACTCGGACGCATAGGCCAGGACGAGGTCATGGAATCGATAAGCGGAGCCCGGCTGCGATTCCAGGAGGTGCCCGTCAAACAGCAGACGCAAGAGATCTCGTGCTGACTTCTTTGAAATTCCGGCCAGTGCCGCGGTTCCTGGTATGTCAATGACCGGCACTGGATACAGGCTGAGCAGCCGAAACATCTTCGCGGCATCCGGGGAGAGGGATCGATACGACCAGGAGAATACGGCCCGGACGGCCGTTTCTTCGTCCTCGGTGTTGAAGAAGTCCAGCCTGTTCCGCTCTGCGCTCAGCTCTGCGACCAGTTCCTCGATGGCTTTGTGGGGATTTACCACAACCCGGGCAGCTGCTATGCACAATGCTAGCGGCAAATGCGCACAATACCCGGCGAGTGCGGTCGCGGCAGTGGGTTCGGAATCAATGCGAGCATCTCCCGCTATTCGGCGAAGCAGCCTCATCGCCTCTGTGTCGGACAGGAGGCCGAGGAAGATCGGCCGAGCGCCGTTCCGGGCGATCAGGCCCGATAGCCGGCTGCGGCTTGTCACGATCACCAGTGAGCTCGGCGACCCCGGGAGCAGTGGCCGGATTTGCTCGGGAGTGGCCGCGTTGTCGAGAAGCACCAGAACGCGACGTTCGGTCAGCAGTGACCGAAAAAGTGCTGCTCGGGAAGCAACGTCAGCAGGAATCTCCGCATCGGGGACGTTGAGCGCGCGCAGGAAGCTGCCGAGAACCGGGCCGGGGTCCGCCACTTTCTCGTTCGAATAGCCCTGCAAATTGACGTAGAGCGCTCCATTCGGATACCGGTCTCTGATGCGGTGCGCCCAGTAGGTCGCAAGAGTTGTTTTGCCGACGCCTGCCATTCCTGCGATTGCGGAGATGAGCAATGTGGCCGGTTCGTGCGCATCGTCATCGGGCAGCAGGCTGTGCAACTGGCGCAGATCAGCCTCGCGGCCAGTGAAATGCGCGACCGTCGCGGGGAGCTGGTTGGGTGCGGGAAGAAGGGGAACTTTCGATGTATCTATTCGAATTCCGCCAAAAACTGTACCTGCCTGGACCACCTTTTGCGCAGTGCCCGCATAACGGTTTCCTCCGCCTTGCGCACGATCGGTCATCGACCGCCGCCCTTCTGTGCCGCTGAGCGCGGCTGCTCCGTAGCCGGACGTCGATCGTAGCGCCGCTTGCCGATCGGGGCGGGCGCTTGCCCGGGGCCGCCGCATGCCTGTGAGTTCGCTGCCTCCGCCGGGTGGCCCGGACGAGCAAGCCGCTTCCCGCGACATGCCTGCTCGAACTGCGGACGGTCGCCCGCCTGGCGTCAGGTGCCTGCTGCCCGCACTCCCGCATCGTCCGCGGTTGCGGCGGCTCGGTCGCCAAGGCGAACACGCGCGTTTCGCCAGTGAAGTCACACCGGGCAGAGTGAATCCGCGCTTGAGACGCAGGCCGGTCGCAGAGACGTAGAGAAGCTGTCTCGACGCCATGCGCAGGCAAGGGTGATCGGGAACCCCGCGGGAAACGGTTCGCTGCTTTCCGTTGCGCCGACGTTGTCGCACGGCGTCCAGGTCGCTGCGCCGCGGATCCGGTAGCCGGGGGCATGCGCGAGCTGTATTCCGTCCCGCTGCCCCGAGGCGATGGCGGCTTGGCCCGCTGCCGCGGCCCAAGATGGGGTATTCGGCGAACCGGATGACCCAGCTCAAGGGGCGAGGGCCGAAGCCCTCGCCCCTTGCTCGCACTGGGATCAGGTGGAACGGGGCGAACCCCGGCGAGTCACCAACCGCGCTCAGCGAGCCGGTGCGGCTCCGGCACGTCCTCGACGTTGATCCCCACCATGGCCTCCCCAAGCCCGCGCGAAACCTTCGCCAGCACGTCCGGGTCGTCGTGGAACGTCGTGGCCTTCACGATCGCCTCCGCGCGCTGCGCCGGGTTGCCGGACTTGAAGATGCCCGAGCCCACGAACACGCCCTCGGCGCCCAGTTGCATCATCATCGCCGCGTCGGCCGGGGTGGCGATGCCGCCCGCGGTGAACAGGACGACCGGGAGCTTGCCCGCCTCGGCCACCTCGCGGACCAGTTCGTACGGCGCCTGCAGTTCCTTCGCCGCGACGAACAGTTCGTCCTCCGGCAGCGACTGCAGGCGGCGGATCTCGCCGCGGATCTTGCGCATGTGGGTGGTCGCGTTCGAGACGTCGCCGGTGCCCGCTTCGCCCTTCGAGCGGATCATCGCCGCGCCCTCGGTGATGCGGCGCAGTGCTTCGCCGAGGTTGGTCGCGCCGCAGACGAACGGGACGGTGAACGCCCACTTGTCGATGTGGTTCGCGTAGTCGGCGGGGGTGAGCACCTCGGACTCGTCGATGTAGTCGACGCCGAGCGACTGCAGCACCTGCGCCTCGACGAAGTGGCCGATCCGCGCCTTCGCCATGACCGGGATCGACACCGCTTCGATGATGCCGTCGATCAGGTCCGGGTCGCTCATCCGGGCGACGCCGCCCTGGGCGCGGATGTCCGCGGGGACGCGCTCCAGCGCCATGACGGCGACCGCGCCCGCGTCCTCGGCGATCTTGGCCTGGTCGGCGGTCACGACGTCCATGATCACGCCGCCCTTGAGCATCTCCGCCATGCCGCGTTTGACCTTCGCGGTGCCGGTGACGGTCTGGGGTTCGGCGTTCTGCTGCTGCGACACCTTGCGGGCCTTTCTTGGGGGAGCTGACTTGGTCTTCTCCTCCAGGGTAAGACGACGGTGGACCGCTGAGGCAGGCCATTGCACGGCTATCTCGGAAGGCCACTTCTCGCCCGGAAAGATCCACTTGGGCTCGGTCACTTTTCCACCGGGAAGCGTTGACCTGGGGCTTCCGGAACGGCCTACCATGGGAGACGGGATCAGCCCGCGGCAGAGCGGCTGGCCCGGCTCCAGCGGAGACCACCTTCGAGGTGTCCACTGGCGACAGATTTCAGCAGTCCACTTCACGTCGGCCCCGGACCGGCCGCCGGAGCGCTCCCCAGCCGGGCGGCGGCCCCGATGCTGCCCGCCTGACCTGCCCGGTTGCGTTCCGGACGGCCCCCCTAAGCTGACGTGAACGTCTCACGGGAGGTTTGGTGGCGACAGCTACGGGAGCACGGCCGGCGGTCGGCGTGCTCGCCCTGCAAGGCGCCGTGCGCGAGCACGTCGCGATGCTGGAGAGCGCGGGGGCCCGCGCGGTTCCGGTGCGCCGCCCCTCCGAGCTGTCCCGAGTGGACGGCCTGGTGCTGCCCGGCGGGGAGTCCACCACGATGTCGCGGCTGCTCGAGACCTTCGAGCTGCTCGAACCGCTGCGCGAGCGGATCGCCGGCGGCCTGCCGGCGTTCGGCTCGTGCGCCGGGATGATCCTGCTGGCCCGCCAGGTGCTCGACGGGCGCCCGGACCAGCAGCAGCTCGGCGGCCTCGACGTGGTCGTGCGGCGCAACGCGTTCGGCAGGCAGGTCGACTCCTTCGAGGCCGACCTCCCGTTCGCCGGCGTGGCCGGCGGGCCGCTGCACGCGGTGTTCATCCGGGCCCCGTGGGTCGAGAAGGCGGGAGACGGCGTCGAGGTGCTGGCCACCGTGCCGGACCCGGAGGACCCGCCGGACGGGCCCAGGGCGGATAGGATCGTCGCCGTCCGGCAGGGGGCGGTGGTGGCCACGGCGTTCCACCCGGAGATCACCCGGGACGAGCGCGTGCACCGGCTGTTCGTCGAGCTCGTGCGGAAAGCCTGAGCAAGGATTGCGGCGGCCGCGCCGGGAGGCACGCGGCCGCGGGAACAGATGGAGGAAAGATGAGCGGCCACTCCAAGTGGGCCACGACGAAGCACAAGAAGGCGAACCTCGACGCCAAGCGGGGCAAGCTCTTCGCGCGGCTGATCAAGAACATCGAGGTCGCCGCCCGCACCGGGACCGGGGGAGGGGACCCGGACGGCAACCCCACGCTGTACGACGCCATCCAGAAGGCGAAGAAGAACTCCGTCCCGCAGGACAACATCGAGCGCGCGCGCAAGCGCGGCGCCGGCGAGGAGGCGGGCGGAGCCGACTGGCAGACCATCACCTACGAGGGCTACGGCCCCAACGGCGTCGCGGTGCTGATCGAGTGCCTCACCGACAACAAGAACCGCGCCGCGATGGAGGTCCGCACCGCGCTCACGCGCAACAACGGCTCGCTCGCCGACCCCGGCTCGGTCGCCTACATGTTCAACCGCAAGGGCGTCGTGATCATGCCCAAGGCGGACGCCACCGAGGACGACGTCCTCATGGCGGTCCTCGACGCGGGCGCCGAGGAGGTCAACGACCTCGACGAGAACTTCGAGATCGTCTCCGAGGGAACCGACCTCGTCCCGGTGCGCAAGGCGCTGCAGGAGGCCGGGTTCGAGTACGAATCGGCCGAGCTGACCTTCCTGCCGTCGGTGAGCGTGCCGCTCGACGTCGACGGGGCGAAGAAGGTCTTCAAGCTGATCGACGCGCTCGAGGACTGCGACGACGTGCAGAACGTGTACGCCAACTTCGACGTATCCGACGAGGTTATGGCCGAGGTGGACTGATGCCGACGGCGGGACGGGCAACGTGTACGCACTGTGCCGGATTCCGCGTCTCCGACGAGGTCATGGCCGAGGTGGACTGATCCAATCTCGCGCGACCCGGCCGCGCTCCCGGCACTCCGGGGGCGCGGCCGTTTTCGTCCGGGTTTTCCCTTGCCGCACAACGGAAACCGCGAAAATCCTTGGGGCTGCGGGAAAATGACCGGCGCGGGGACTGGGCTCGGGCGCGCGGGTGGGGCAGAATGTCCGCCGTGACGACCTCCGCCCTCACCGAGCAAGAGCAGAGCCTCATCGCCTGGATCGAGACCCAGGCAAGGGAACGGGGCAACGCGGTCATCGCCGTGCCCGCCGACGACCAGGGGGCCGGCTACTGCTTCACCGCGTGCGCGTGGGCGTTGCACAACGTGCCCGAGGCCGTCGTGATCGGCCTGCCCGACCACATGGCCCCTGTCCTGCTCGACGCGTACGTCGACCGCTCCGCCAACGGCGAGATCTTCGAGGTCGGCAAACGCTACGACGATTTCTTCGACGGCGCGCCGGTGATCTTCGAACGCGTCGCGAAAGGCCACTACCCGGAGTACTTCGGGTCCGCGTTCCTCGTCTACCCGGACGGCGACTTCCCGGCGCTGCAGATGATCGTCGCGACGCCGGACGGGCACTTCCCGTGGCACGCCGACGCGCCCGAGGGCTTCGCCGAATGGCAGCCGGTGCTCACCGAGAGCGGGGACCCGGAGAGCTGGACGCCCGGCGTCGACGGCCCCTGACCGGCTAATCGCGGCCGAGCGCGGCCAGGTCGGCGGCGGCGTCGGGAAATTGCGCGGCCAGCGTCTCCGGGTCCGCGAACTCCACGCAGTCGTCGGTATAAGGCGGCATCACCACGGTGCCGAGCAGGCTCCACGCGCCGAGCGGCACCGTCGCCTGCCACGTTCCCGCGGGCACCACCACCTGCGGACGTTCCCCGGCGGCCACGTCGCCGCCCAGCACCGGGCGCGTCACCTGCCCGTCGGGATGCAGCAGGAGCATCCGCGCGGGCGAACCGGCGTGGTGCACGAACACCTCGACCCGGTCGAGCCGGTGCGGCGCGGAGATCTCGGGCGCGGTGAGCAGGTAATAGATCGCCGACCCCTCGACCGCGCGCCAGCTCTGCGCGAACCGGCCGCCCTCCACCGGCAGCGGCTCCAAGCCCAGGTGCGCGACGTAATCCTCCGGTCCCGGCATGCCTTCATCGTGCACGGCGGACGCGCCCGTTCGCCACGCCAGCACATGTGAACATGTGTTGCGCGTGTCCGTCGCCGGGCCGCGCTCGGCGACCGTTAGCCTGCATCTCGAACTAATGTTCGCGCGGGCGAAGGAGAAACGGTGCGGGTGCTCGGGGTCGACCCCGGTCTGACCAGGTGCGGCCTCGGCGTGGTCGACGGCGGCAAGGGCCGGTCGGTGCGCCCGGTCGCGGTCGGGGTCGTGCGCACGCCCGCCGACCAGGATCTCGCGCAGCGGCTGCTCGGCGTCGCCGACGAGGTGGAGCGCTGGCTCGACCGGTACCGGCCCGAGGCGGTGGCCGTCGAGCGGGTGTTCGCGCAGCACAACGTCCGCACCGCGATGGGCACCGCGCAGGCGGGCGGGGTCGTGGCGCTGTCGGCGGCGCGACGCGGGCTGCCGGTCGTCTTCCACACGCCCAGCGAGGTCAAGGCCGCTGTCACCGGGTCCGGCCGCGCGGACAA
The DNA here is from genome assembly GCF_021903635.1 of Amycolatopsis sp. FU40. Classification (NCBI taxonomy): domain Bacteria; kingdom Bacillati; phylum Actinomycetota; class Actinomycetes; order Pseudonocardiales; family Pseudonocardiaceae; genus Amycolatopsis; species Amycolatopsis sp. FU40. The sequence goes on along the minus strand of NZ_CP091381.1, from coordinate 3,378,578 downwards.
AGCACAGGTCACCACCATGGTGATGCGGCTGCTCGGGCTCGAGGTCAAACCGCATCCGGCGGACGCGGCCGACGCGCTCGCGCTCGCCATCTGCCACCTCTGGCGCGAGCCGATGCGGGTCCGCCTCGCCGAGGCCGAGGCCCGCGCGGCCGAACTGGTCCGCGCCCACAAGGCCCGGCTGGCGGCCGCGGCCAAGGCGGCCGGAACCACCACGAAGAAGAACGAAACAGGAGCACGACGATGATCTCCTCGGTACGCGGCGAAGTGCTGTCCGTCGGCCTCGACCACGTGGTGGTCGAGGTCGGCGGCGTCGGCCTCGCCGTGCAGGCCACCCCGGCGACGCTGGCCACGCTGCGCCGCGGCGAGCAGACGCGGCTGCACACCGCACTGGTCGTGCGCGAGGACTCGCTGACCCTCTTCGGGTTCGCCGAGGAAGACGCGCGCGAACTGTTCGGCCTGCTCCAGACGGTGTCCGGGATCGGGCCGAGGCTCGCGCTGGCGACCCTGGCCGTGCTGGAGCCGGACAAGCTGCGCGCGGCGCTCGTCGAAGGCAACATCACCGTGCTCACCCAGGTCCCCGGCATCGGCCGCAAGGGAGCGGAACGGCTCAGCCTCGAACTGCGGGACAAGGTCACCGCGCTCGGCGGAGCCGGCGACGCCCCGGTCGTCACCGCGCCCGGCGCGCTGCGCGGCGAGGTGGTCGAAGCGCTGGCCGGCCTGGGTTTCCCGGCCAGACAAGCCGAGCAGGCGGTGGACAAGGTGCTGTCCGAGGGCGACGGGCACACCACGTCGTCGGTGCTGCGCGCGGCGCTGGCCGCGCTGGGCCGCAAGCGGTAGCCGCCGATGAACCACGAAGTGACCGAGTTCGACACCGGCGGGTACGAGGCGGACGACGAAACCCTGTCCGCGCTCGCCCAGACCGGCGAACGCGACCTGGAAACCTCGCTCCGGCCGCGGAAACTGGACGAGTTCGTCGGTCAGGAACGCGTTCGCGAGCAGCTGGAACTGGTGCTGGAGAGCGCCCGGCGGCGCGACGTCCCGCCGGACCACGTGCTGCTGTCCGGCCCGCCCGGCCTCGGCAAGACGAGCATGGCGATGATCGTCGCCGCCGAACTGGGCGCGGCCATCCGGATCACCTCCGGGCCCGCCCTGGAACGCGCGGGCGACCTGGCCGCGATGCTGTCCAACCTGGCGCCCGGCGACGTCCTGTTCATCGACGAGATCCACCGCATCGCCCGGCCCGCCGAGGAGATGCTGTACCTCGCGATGGAGGACTTCCGGGTCGACGTCGTCGTCGGCAAGGGGCCAGGGGCGACCAGCATCCCGCTGGAGATCGCGCCGTTCACGCTGGTCGGGGCCACCACGAGATCCGGATCGCTGACCGGGCCGCTGCGCGACCGGTTCGGCTTCACCGGCCAGATGGAGTTCTACTCCGCGGCCGAGCTGGAGCTGGTCGTCCGCCGGGCCGCGAAGATCCTCGGCATCGAGATCGACAGCGACGGCTGCGCCGAGATCGCCGGCCGTTCGCGCGGCACGCCCCGCATCGCCAACCGGCTGCTGCGCCGGGTCCGCGACTACGCCGAGGTGCGCGCCGACGGCAAGGTGACCCTGGAGGTCGCGCAGGCCGCGCTGAAGGTCTACGACGTCGACGAGCTGGGGCTGGACCGGCTGGACCGCGCCGTCCTCGGCGCTTTGACCCGCTCGTTCGGCGGGGGGCCGGTGGGCATTTCGACGCTCGCGGTCGCCGTCGGCGAGGAGGCCACGACGGTCGAGGAGGTGTGCGAGCCCTACCTGGTCCGGGCCGGTATGCTCGCCCGCACTCCGCGCGGCCGGGTCGCGACCGCCGCCGCGTGGCACCACCTCGGACTCGTGCCGCCCCCGGAGGCCGGACGGCCGGACCAGGGTGGTCCGACGCTGTTCGACCAGGCCTGACAAGGGCGGACAGCGGCCCGGGTGGTGGCGTTTCCGCCGGTACCTGGCACACTCGAACACAGCACATCCGTCGAAACCGGACGCGGGCAGCCGAGAAAGGCGTCCGTCGAGGAGAGTCATGAACCAGTTACTGCTGCCGTTGCTGCTGCTGCTCGTGGTGGCCGTGCCGCTCGTCATGGGCACCCGCAAGCAGAAGAAGCAGCAGGCGGCTCAGCAGGAGATGCAGAACAGCATCGCCCCGGGCGACCGCGTGATGACCACGTCGGGCCTGTACGGCACGGTCGCCGACACGAGCAGCGACACCACGATCGACATCGAGATCGCGCCGGGCGTCGTCACCACCTGGCTGCGGCTCGCGGTGCGCGAGAAGGTCGAGCCCGTCGTCGAGGGCGAGGAGAACGAGGACTCGGCCGAGACCGAGGTCGCGGGCATCGAGTCGGCCCCGGAGACCGCGGCGGCGTCGTCGGAGGCTCCTGCCCAGGAGTCGATCTCCGCCGAGGAGAAGCAGACCTCCGGTGCGCAGGTGGCGCCCCCGCTCGAGCACGGGAAGAAGTAGCCTCCGCGCTTCACCGGGCAGTGATCCGCCCACAGCCTACGAAAGTCGGTACGGGCGAACGCCGGGCTCACGCAGCACCGAGTACTGTCTCGGTGCTGCGTGCGTGTCCGCCGTCATAGTTCACGCCCAGCCGCGTCCGGGGGACCCCCTTCCGGCTCGCGCACCCGAAGCACTTGGGGTCCATCCAGTCCGTGCCAGTTCGAGGAGACCGAAGCACAGTGGCACCATCGGCCGGGCATCTCCGCCCGGGACGCTATCTCGCCTTCTTCGCCCTGATCGTGGTCGTGCTGTACGCCTTGGTGTTCTTCACCGGCAGCGGCAAAGCGACGCCGAAACTCGGCATCGACCTCCAGGGCGGCACCCGGGTCACGCTCACCGCGCGCACGCCCGACGGCGGCCAGCCCACCCGCGACTCGCTGAACCAGGCGCGCCAGATCATCGAGACCCGCGTCAACGGGATCGGCGTCGGCGGCACCGAGGTGGTGCTCGACGGCAACAACATCGTGATCACCGTGCCGGGCGAGCAGGGCGACGAGGCGAAGAACCTGGGCCGGACCGCCAAGCTCGGGATCCGCGAGGTGATCACCTCGGTCCCGAACACCCCGGCCGCGCCGCCCTCGGCTCCCGCCTCCGGCGCCCCCAGCGCCCCGGCGACCGCGCCGAGCAAGCCCGCCGGCGGCGGGGGAGCGGAAGGCGCCCCGGCGCAGCAGCCGCCGAGCTCGACGCCGTCGGCCCCGGCCTCGGGAGCAGGCGGCCAGGACGCGGGCAAGAACCCGATCGAGCAGGCCCGCGCCGTGCGCCAGGCCCCCGCGCTGATGCCGAAGGACCCGAAGAACCAGCAGGAGGCCGCCGCCGCGCAGGCCGCGCAGCAGAAGGCGCTCGCCGCGCTCACCTGCGCGCCGAACGCCGCGGACCCGCTGGAGGGCAACGACCTGCCGAACCAGCCGCTGGTCACCTGCGGCGACAAGGACGCCACCAAGTACGTGCTCGGCCCGGAGATCATCCCCGGCACCGAGATCGCGAACGCCAACTCCGGCTACGACCAGCAGCGCGGCCAGTGGATCGTCGACCTGAGCTTCAAGAGCGCGGGCGGCAAGACCTGGGGCGACTTCACCTCGGCCAACATCGGCAAGCAGGCGGCGTTCGTGCTCGACACGGACGTGGTGTCGGCGCCGACCGTGCAGAACGCCATCCTCGGCGGCAACACGCAGATCACCGGCAAGTTCACCCAGACCGACGCGAAGAACCTGGCCGACATCCTCAAGTACGGTTCGCTGCCGCTGTCGTTCGACTCGTCCGACGCCACCACGGTGTCCGCGACGCTCGGCTACGCCTCGCTGCAGGCAGGCCTGATCGCCGGAGCGATCGGTCTCGCCGTCGTGTTCGTGTACTGCCTGTTCTATTACCGGCTGCTCGGCATCCTCACGATCTGGTCGCTGGTGCTGTCCGGCCTGCTCGTCTACGCGGTGCTGGTGCTGCTCGGCCGCTGGATCGGGTACACGCTCGACCTCGCGGGCGTCGCCGGCCTGATCATCGCGATCGGCATCACGGCGGACTCCTTCGTCATTTACTTCGAACGATTGAAGGACGAGATCCGGGAGGGCCGGACGTTCCGGTCCGCGGTGCCGCGCGGCTGGGCGAGGGCGCGGCGCACGATTCTGGCCTCGGACGCGGTCAGCTTCCTCGCCGCCGCGATCCTGTACATCATCGCGGTCGGCGACGTGCAGGGCTTCGCCTTCACCCTCGGCATGTCGACGGTGCTCGACCTGGTGGTCGTCTACCTGGTCACGCATCCGCTCGTGGCGATGGTGTCGACCTCGAAGTCGAAGTTCCTGTCCAACCCCCGGAATCTCGGCCTCGGCGCCGTCCAGAAGCTCGGCTCGCAGCGCAAGTCCGCGCGCCCCGCCCCCGGCCGCCGCGCGAACGTGAAGGAGGCCTGACGTGAGCGACGAAACCGCGGGCGTCACGTCGGACAGCCCCGAAGGCCCGAACGGCTCGGGCAGCACGGCGGCCAAGCCCGCCAAGAAGGAAAGCTTCTTCCACCGGCTCTACGTCGGCACCGGCGCGGTCGACATCGTCGGCTCGCGCAAGCGCTGGTACATGTTCTTCGCGCTGCTGCTCCTGGTGTGCATCGGCTCGATGGTCTTCCGCGGCTTCAACGTGGGCATCGAGTTCGAGGGCGGCACGCAGATCCAGCTGCCCGCGCACGGTTCGCACGGCCAGATCACCCAGGACCAGGTGATCAAGTCGTTCAACACGGCGCTGGGCGAGGCCCCGGCGGAGACCCAGACGGTCGGCACCGGCAACGCGGCGACCATCCAGACCCGCTCCGAGACGCTGACCGCCGACCAGGTCGCGAAGGTCAAGAAGCAGATCTTCGAGGACCTCGGCCCGATCGGCAGCAACGGCAAGTCGAGCGAGCAGGCGATCAGCGACAGCGCGGTGAGCGCGTCGTGGGGCGACGAGATCTCGCGCCAGGCCCTGATCGCGCTCGGCGTGTTCCTGGTCGCGGTCGTGATCTTCCTGGCGATCTACTTCGACACCAGGATGGCGTTCGCGGCGCTCATCTCGCTGCTGCACGACATCGTGGTCACCGCGGGCGTGTACTCGCTCGTGGGCTTCGAGGTCACGCCGGCGACGGTGATCGGCCTGCTGACGATTCTCGGCTTCTCGCTGTACGACACCGTGGTGGTGTTCGACAAGGTCCGGGAGAACACCCGCGGCCTGCTCGGCCTGTCGCGGCGCACGTACGCCGAAGCGGCGAACCTGGCGCTGAACCAGACCCTGATGCGATCGTTCAACACCGCGTTCATCGCGCTGCTGCCGATCCTGGGCCTGCTGATCGTCGGCTACATCCTGCTCGGCTCGGGCACGCTGCAGGACCTGGCGCTGGTGCAGCTCACCGGTACGTTGGTGGGTGTCCTGTCGTCGGTCGCGCTGGCGACGCCGCTGCTGGTCGACTTCAAGATGCGCGACCCGCAGTACCGCCAGCAGGCCGAACGGGTCGCCGCCCGCCGGGCGAAGGCCGCGAAGCGCGAAGCCGAGGACGAGTTCGACGAGGACCAGCTGGCCGCCGAACTCCGCAAGGAAAAGGCCATGGCCGCCGCGGCCGGTGTTCCCGCGCGGCACCCGAAGCAGCGTCCGTCGGGGAAGAAGAAGCGCTGAGTCCATGAAGCTCGACGAGGCACTGGACCTGATCGCCGAAGTCCCGGACTTCCCGGAACCCGGCGTCCTGTTCCGCGATCTCAGCCCGCTGTTCGCCGACGGCCCAGGCTTCGCCGCCGTCACGGACGCCCTGGCGGACACCCTCGACCCGGCCGCCGACCTGGTGGCCGGCGTCGAGGCCCGCGGCTTCCTCCTGGCCGCGGCAGTCGGCTACTCCCGCGGCATGGGCGTGGTGCTGGTCCGGAAACCGGGCAAACTCCCGTCCGTCGCGGGCCGGGTGGACTACTCGCTGGAATACGGCACCGCGAGCGTCGAACTGCCCGCAGGCGTCGTAAAAACCGGCCAGCGAATCGCGGTCATGGATGATGTCCTCGCCACCGGCGGCACGGTGGCAGCGACCGCAAAACTCCTGGAAGACGCAGGCGCAACAGTCACCGGCGTATCAGTGGTGCTGGAACTGGCCGCCCTAGGCGGCCGCGCCGCCCTCGACGGCCGCACAGTAACCACCCTCCGCACCGTCTGACCCCTGCGCGCACCAGACCCCGTCCGTGCCCCAATGTGGCGTTCGGTGCGTCGGACGCACCGAACGCCACATTGGGTGCGTCGGATGCACCCAATGCCACATTGGGGCGCTGCCCGCAAGCCGCGAACCCTGACGCCACCAGCTTCTCAACTGCGCACCCAGCACCCACCGCAGCCGCTGCACCCAACCATCGAGGCACCCACACCGCCCCCAACCCCGATACGAAGCCGCCCTGCGGTTCGGGGGTGCTTGTCAAGGCATCTTTCCCGCCTTGACAAGCACCCCCGAACCGTCAGCACAATCAAGCTTCGGGGTGCCCCGCGCAACCACTCAACCGGCAAGGTCGCCGCCGGGCGACGAGCCGGAACGGCACGTGACCGACCCTCCCAGAAGACCAACCGGTTACCCTGAAGGTTCGAGGCCGCACGAAGCAGCTGGAGGTGCGGGTGAGCCAAGAGCTCGACGCCAATGTCCCCGCCAAAGGCGGTGCCACCCCCGCGCGGAGCGGCGCCACCGCCGCGGACGCCGGGACCCGGCCCAACGGAGCCGCGCCCAACCCTTCCGCGACCCGCCGCGTCCGCGCCCGCCTGGCGCGCCGGATCACCGCCCAGCGTGCGGCTCCGGTCAAACAGGTCCTCGAACCCCTGGCGGTCATCCACCGCGAACTGCACCCGAACTCCGACCTGGGCCAGCTTCAACGCGCCTACGACGTAGCCGAAGAACTCCACCGCGAACAGCGCCGCAAGTCCGGCGACCCGTACATCACCCACCCGCTCGCGGTCGCCACCATCCTGGCCGAGCTGGGCATGGACACCACCACCCTCGTAGCAGCCCTCCTGCACGACACCGTGGAAGACACCGGCTACTCCCTGGAACAGCTGAAGGCCGACTTCGGCGACAAGGTAGGCGAGCTGGTCGACGGCGTCACCAAACTCGACAAGGTCAAACTGGGCACGTCAGCCGAAGCGGAGACCATCCGCAAAATGGTGATCGCGATGGCGAAGGACCCGCGGGTCCTGGTCATCAAGCTCGCCGACCGGCTGCACAACATGCGCACGATGCGCTTCCTGCCGCCGGAGAAGCAGGCTCGCAAGGCGCGCGAGACGCTCGAGGTGCTCGCCCCGCTGGCGCACCGGCTCGGCATGGCCACGGTGAAGTGGGAGCTGGAAGACCTCGCGTTCGCGATTCTGCAGCCGAAGAAGTACGACGAGATCGTGCGGCTGGTCGCCGACCGCGCGCCCTCGCGCGACACCTACCTGCGCAAGGTGATCGCGGACCTGACGAACAACCTGGTGTCGTCGCGGATCACCGCGAAGGTCGAAGGCAGGCCGAAGCACTACTACTCGATCCACCAGAAGATGATCGTCCGCGGCCGCGACCTCGACGACATCCACGACCTGGTCGGCGTGCGGATCCTGGTCGAGGACGTGCGCGACTGCTACGCCGCGATGGGCGTGGTGCACGCGCTGTGGCAGCCGGTGCCCGGGCGGTTCAAGGACTACATCGCGCAGCCGCGGTTCGGCGTGTACCAGTCGCTGCACACCACGGTGATCGGCCCGGACGGCAAACCGCTCGAGGTGCAGATTCGCACCTACGACATGCACCGCACCGCCGAGTACGGCATCGCCGCGCACTGGCGGTACAAGGAAACCAAGGGCACGCACGCCAGCAACAACGCGATGGAGCTGGACGAGATCGCGTGGATGCGGCAGCTGCTCGACTGGCAGCGCGAGGCCGCGGACCCGGGCGACTTCCTCGAATCGCTGCGCTACGAACTGGCCGCGCGCGAGATCTTCGTGTTCACGCCGAAGGGCGACGTGATCACGCTGCCCGCGGACTCGACGCCGGTGGACTTCGCGTATGCGGTGCACACCGAGGTCGGCCACCGCTGCATCGGCGCCCGCGTGAACGGCAGGCTGGTCGCGCTCGAGCGGAAGCTCGAAAACGGCGAGGTCGTCGAGATCTTCACGTCCAAGGCGGAGAGCGCGGGGCCGAGCCGCGACTGGCTGCAGTTCGCGGGTTCGCCGAAGGCGCGCGCGAAGATCCGGCAGTGGTTCGCGAAGGAGCGCCGCGACGAGGCGATCGACGCGGGCAAGGAAGCGATCACCAAGGAGATCCGCAAGGTCGGGCTGCCGATCCAGCGGCTCGTGTCGGCGGAGTCGATGGGCTCGGTCGCCACCGAACTGCGGCACGGCGACATTTCGTCGCTCTACGCGGCCGTCGGCGAGGGCCACACGAGCGCCAAGCACGTGGTGCAGCGGCTGGTCGCGCTGATCGGCGGGGTCGAGGAGGCCGAGGAGGAGCTGGCCGAACGGGCCACGCCGTCCACGGTCACGCGCCGCCGGGGTTCGAACGACGTCGGCGTCATCGTCAAGGGCGCGAGCGACGTCTGGGCGAAGCTGGCGCGCTGCTGCACGCCGGTGCCGGGCGACGAGATCCTCGGCTTCGTGACGCGCGGCGGCGGCGTGAGCGTGCACCGGACCGACTGCACGAACGCCGACGACCTGCGGACCCAGCCGGAGCGCCTGGTCGAGGTGGAGTGGGCGCCGTCGTCGTCCTCGGTGTTCCTGGTGGCGATCCAGGTCGAGGCGCTCGACCGGCACCGGTTGCTGTCGGACGTCACGAAGGTGCTGGCGGACGAGAAGGTGAACATCCTGTCGGCCTCGGTGACGACCTCGCGGGACCGGGTGGCGGTGAGCCGGTTCTCGTTCGAGATGGGCGATCCGAAGCACCTCGGGCACGTGCTGAAGGTGGTGCGCGGGGTCGAGGGCGTCTACGACGTGTACCGGGTGACCTCGGCTTCGTAGCTCAGAACGCCGTCGCGACCAGTGCGGCCAGCGGCGGGAGTGCTTGGGCCAGTGCCCCGGCGCGTCCCGCACCGCGCGGCCGGCTCAGTGCGAGCAGATCCGAGACACCCAGTGCGATCCCGGCGAGCGTCATGAACGCGCAGCTGTAGAGCACGAGCACCCGTCCGGCCGCGGCGTCGCCGGTGTGCAGCAGCACCAGGCCGGCCACCGGTCCGGCGGCGAGAAACAGGTTGTACCAGCCGACGTTGAACGACCAGAGCCTCGTCGCGGGCAGGTTTTCGGCAGGGATCCGGAAAATGCCCGCGTGCACGCCGGGACGCTCGAACAGCAGCACTTCCCAGGCGAAGGCCAGAAGGTGCACGAGGACCGCGATTCCGGCGAAGACCTGCACGACGACGTTCACTGCGCCACCTCCCCGAACGCGACCCCGTGCCGGGCCGCGATGTCGCCGAGGAGCGGCACGGCGTCCGGCCACGGGGCGTCGGCCGGGACGGTGCGGTCAATATCGCGGAAGAACTCGCCCATCGCGTCGTCCGGGGTCAGCACGAGGAACTTGGCCTGCGGCGTGTGCACCGTGAAGGTGTTGAGAGTGCCCGCCGGGATGTGCGCGAACGCGCCGGGGCGAGGTCGTGCAGTTCTCCGTCGAGGCAGACTGTGATGCGGCCGTGCAGAACGTAGAAGCTTTTCGCCCACGGGTCGGCATGCGGCGGGACGGCGGGGCCGCGCGGGGCGTCGACCTCGAACAGTTCGTAGCCGCCGGTGTCCGCGGCGGACGCTTTCACCGTCACGGTCGCGTCTTTCGTGTCCAGTTCCGGGCCTTCGCCCGCGGTGCTGAGGTGGATGGTCATGCCGCTGAAGGTAGGAACGCCGCGAGCACGGGACCATCCCGGAAATCAGGGATGTCGGCGGTGGAAGAACGCGCGCATACTTCGTCGGGTGTGGGAAGGCCGGGCGCGGGACGTGCGGCGGGAGCTGGCGGCTCTCGCCACGGCCGGTCGCGGCGTCGCCGAGTTGCACGCCGCGGCCATCGAGCTGGTCGACCGGATCGTGCCCGCGGAGCTGACCTGCTGGGCGTCGCTGGATCCGGACACCGCCGTGATCAGCTCGATGACCAGCGGCCGCGCTCGCATCCCGGGGGAGTACGAGCCGCTGCTGGCGACCTACGAGTACGACGGCGCGGAGCCGCACACCTTCGCGCAGCTCGCCCGGCGTTCGGTGCCGGTGGCGCGGCTTTCCGATCTGCCGCGCCGCGAACGCGAGCGCAGCGGACGGTGGGCGCGGGTGTGGCGGCCGCTCGGGCTGGAGAGCGAACTGCGCGTCGGGTTTCGCGCGGACGGCGTCTGCTGGGCCGCTGCTGGTCTGGTGCGCCGCGGCGAGTTCAGCGACCGCGAGGTGGAGTTCCTGACCTCGATCGGTCCGACGTTGGCCGCTGCCACCCGGGCGGCGGCGCTGGCGCGAGGCACGGCTTTGGCCGCGGAAGCGGCGATCGTCGTGGTCGGTCCGGACGGTCGCCGGCGCGGGGCGACCGAGGAAGCCGGCGCGTGGGAGTCCGAATTGGACGCGATCGCCGACGGACGGTTCGCGGTGCTGCTGCGCGCGGCAGCGGTGGGCGCTCAGTCGGCGGCGAGCGGAACGTTCCGGGCCCGGGTCCGGGACGCGCACGGCGGCTGGATCGTGTTGCAGGCCAGCAGATTGGTCTCGGACGACGACGCGCGCGACATCGTCGTGACGATCCGCCGCGCCGCCGGGGGAGAGCTGCTGGATGTGCTGCTCGCGGCGTACCGGCTGACCGCACGCGAACGCGACGTGTGCCGGGAGGTCCTGTCCGGACTGTCTACTTCGGACATCGCGGCCCGGCTGGGGATCTCGGCGAACACGGTACAGGACCACCTGAAGTCGGTGTTCGGCAAGGTCGGCGTGCGCAGCCGGGGCGAGCTGACGGCGCGGCTGTCGGGTTAGGCCGGTGACCTGTCCCACAGCGGGATCGCTGTGCGGGCGCATTAGGGTGCTGGGCATGACGGACGGACTCGAGTTCACCCGCGACGGCGCCGTGGCCCGGCTGACGTTCTCCCGCCCGGAGAAGATGAACGCGATCACCCGCGGCATGTGGGCGGCCATCCCGGGCGTGGCGGCCGAGGTCGAGGCCGATCCCGAGCTGAAGGCGCTCGTGCTGACCGGGGCCGGACGGCATTTCTCCGCGGGCGCGGACATCGGCGAGTTCCGCGAACTGCGCTCGACCGCCGAGGCCGCCGCGAAGTACGACGAGGCGGTGGACAGCGCGGTGGCGGCGCTGACCGCGATGCGCAAGCCGACCGTCGCGATGGTCCAGGGCAACTGCATCGGCGGCGGCTGCCAGATCTCGGTCGCCTGCGATTTCCGTTTCGCCGCGGACGACGCGCGCTTCGGCATCACCCCGGCCAAGCTCGGCATCGTCTACCACTTCGCCTCGACGCGGCAGCTGGTGTCGCTGGTCGGCCCGGCGCACGCCAAGTACTTCCTGCTGTCCGGCGAACTCGTCGACGCGACCCGGGCGCGCGAGATCGGGCTGGTCAACGACGTTTTCCCGGTCGCGGACCTGGAATCCGCGACGGCCCGGTTCGCCGAAACCCTGTGCGCGCGGTCGCAGGCCTCGATCCGCGGGATGAACCGGATCATCGAGAAGATCGTCGCGGGGCAGGAGCGGACCGACGACGAGGTCGAGGAGATCCGGCTCGCCGCGCTGCACGGGGAGGACTACGCGGAGGGCGTGGACGCGTTCCTGAACCGGCGCGCGCCGAAGTTCACCTACCGCTGAGCGGTGCGGATAACCCGTTGACGGCTCGGCGAGACTGAAGCCTGTGGCGCTGAAAATCCATCACCGCAGTCAGAACCCGGAGATCTTCCGGGCGATCGACCACGCCGACTTCGACCGGTCGTGGCCGGTCTTCATGCAGCACAACCCGACCGGGCACCTGTATTACGGCGAACTCGACACGGTCGCCGACTATGTGCTGCTCGCGACCGACGGGGACGAGCCGGTCGCCAAGGCCTACTCGACGCCGTTCGCGTTCGGCGGCCCGGGACGCGAGACGCTGCCCGACGGCGGGTGGGACGAGGTGATCCGGTGGCAGCACGCCGATCGGCTGGCCGGTCGCGAACGGAACGCGGCGACCGCGCTGGAGATCGTGGTCCGCAAGGAACGGCAAGGTACCGGGCTCGCCTCGGTGATGGTGAACGCGTTGCGAGACAACGCCTTCCGTCTCGGCCACGACGTGCTCTACGCCCCGGTGCGGCCGTCGCGGAAGGCGGACGAACCCGAGACCCCGATGAGCGAGTACGCCTTCCGGGTGCGCGACGACGGCCTGCCGTATGACGCGTGGCTGCGGGTGCACGTGCGCGCGGGCGGGCGGATCGTGAAGGTCTGCCCGGTGTCGATGACCATCCCCGGCACCCTCGCGCAGTGGCGGGAGTGGACCGGACTGCCGTTCGACGCGGACGGCCCGGTGCTCGTGGAAGGCGCGCTGAGCCCGGTCCACGTGTCGGTGGCACAGGACTCCGCCGTGTACGTCGAGCCCAATGTCTGGGTGGAGCACCGCAGGCCCTGAGGCTGGGTCAGATCTCGTCCCAGGGCGCGGCTTCGTAAGCCTTGGTCAGCAGTTCGGCCGCGGCGGGCGAGGTGCGCAGCGGCACGTCGTCCACCGACGCGACCGGGCGGCCGATCGTCGCGGAGTTGGTCAGGAACATCGCGTCGAAGTCCGGGAGTTCCACCGGGTAGACCGGCCGCGTCTCCTGCGGCACCCCGGCCGCGCGCAGCTGGTCCTCCAGCACGAGGTACGTGATTCCCGGCAGCACCTCGGCTTCCGGCCACACGATCGTCCCGTCGCGCAGGAAGCCGACGTTCCAGATCGTCGCTTCGCTGATCCGGCCGTCGCCGCCGAGGAACACGGCGTCGTCGTAACCGGCGAGGACCGCCGCGCGCGAATGGTGTGTGAGACCGAAGCCGCCGAGGTGCTTCACGTGCGGCAGATCCCGTTGGTACGCAACGGATCGCAGCCGAATCGGCGTGGCGACGTGGGAGCGCGGCGGAGCGGTGCGCACGAGAATTTCCGGCACCATCGCGGCGTCGTGCGGAGAGGAGCGCGAGAAAATGATCACCCGCACCGACAGGTCGCCTCGCCCGGCGACGAGCCGCCGGACGCAGCGGCGGACCAGGTCGGTGTCCAGTTCGCTGCCGAACACCTCCCGGGTGCTCGCGGCGAGCCGGTCGAGGTGGAACCGGAGGCCGCGCACGCGCCCGTCGCGGACCTGCATCGCGGTGAAGTGGCCGTAGCTGGTGGCCGCCGCGGCGAGATCGGCGGTGCTCGGAGCGGCACCGCCGATCTCGACACGCTCGGTCACGTCAGGAGACCGTGACCGCGGTGAACTTGACCTGCTGCTTGGGCTCGCCGGTCGAACCGTCCTGGCCGATCGCGCCGATGCCGTTCTTCGCGATCTTGTCGAGCACCTTCAGGCCTTCGTCGGAGATGCTGCCGAAGACCGTGTACTGCGGCTGCAGCGGCGCGTTGCCGTAGACCATGAAGAACTGGCTGCCGCCGCTGTTCGGCTGGCCGGTGTTGGCCATCGCGAGGATGCCGCGGCCGTACTTGGCGGTGTCGATGAACTCGTCCGGCACGGTGAAGCCGGGGCCGCCGCGGCCGTCCTTCATCACGTCGCCCTTGGCGTCCGGGTCGCCGCACTGCAGCATCTGCAGGTCGGTGACGCCGAGGCGGTGGCAGATCGTGTCGGTGAAGAAACCCTGCTTCGCGAGGGCCTCGAAGGCCTGCACGGTGCACGGCGCGAGCGCGCGGTCGAGCGTCATCGGGATGTCGCCCTGGGTGGTCTTCATCGTGATGTTCACGGTCCCGGACGAGGACACGTTCTTGCCGTCCGGCGGGGTCGCCTTCTTGCCCGACGGCGGCTTCCCGCTCGGGTCGGCCGGGTACGAGCACGTCGTCGGGTTCGGCAGCGCCTTGGGGCGCTTGGGGAGCGCGGTGCGCTCGGTGGGGATGTTCGTGACGCTCGGGACCGGCGGCGCGGAACTCGACGGCGGCGCGGCGGCCTGCTGGTCGCCGCTGCCCCCGCTGTTCACGATCCACACCACGAGACCGGCGACGATGAGGACCACACCGCCGACCACTCCAGCGCCCACGATCTTGCGTCGCTTCGCCTGTTCCGCCCGGCGCACGAGCTGCCGCTCGAGTTTGCGCTTTGCGGCTTCTCGGCGCTGCTGGTTGGTCGCCACCCGCCCTCCAGTTTCCGCTCGAAGTCACACGTCTGAGGTAGCGGCAGTGTATGGGCACAGCCTGTTAGGACTCCGTACAGGGGCGGCTAGTCTTCACCGGGTCGTGATCAAGGCCGCTTCCGGGGAGGAGGGTTCGGTGCTCGTCGCCGGGTTCGCCGCGGGTCCGCTGCGCTCGAATTGCTATCTGCTGGCCCCTGCCGCCGGGGGTCCGTGTCTCGTCGTCGACCCGGGCGAGGGGGCCGCCGAGCCGCTGGCCGAAGCGCTGACGGAGCACAGCCTGACGCCGGTCGCGCTGCTCGCCACGCACGGCCATCCGGACCACGTCGGCGCCGCTGCCGGGCTGTCGCGGGCGCACGACGCGCCGCTGCGGCTGCATCCGGGCGACGCCGAGTGGTACGACGGGCCCTTCGAACCGCTCGCCCCGGGAGAGATCGAGACGGCCGGGCTGACGGTCGGCGTCGTCCCGCTGCCCGGGCACACGCCGGGTTCGGTGGCGTTCACCGTCGAGACCGGGGAGGGTGGCAGGCTGGTGTTCACGGGGGACACGCTTTTCGCCGGATCGGTCGGGCGCACCGGCGGGTCCGGCTCCGACCTGGAGAATTCGTTGCGCACACTGCTCACGCTCGCCGACGACACCGTCGTGCTGCCCGGCCACGGACCGGCCACGACCATCGGCCGCGAGCGCGCCGCCAACCCCTTCGTGCCGGGAGCCGCGCAGTGACCGAGAAGCCGGCGGAACGCCTGCCGCTGTTCGCCGACGAGCCGAAGCTGCGCCGCCGCCGCGCGTGGTCGGGCGTCTTCGGCGTGCTGATCCTGGCCGCGGCGTTCGGCGGGATCGCCGGGCTGATCGGCGGGCAGCTGCCCGGGCTGATCGTCGCGGCGGTCGTCGCGCTGCCGTTGATCTACGTGGTGCTCTACGCGTTTCGCCGCCGGATCTGGCTGGAAGGCACGACGCTGGTGGTGCGCACGTGGGGCGTCCGGCGGGTGGACCTGCTGGAGGCGCCGCGGCTGGACGTGGTGATCAGCGACGTGCGCGGCACCCGGACGGTGGCGCTGCTGGTGAACGCGGGGCACCGGCGGCGTGCGGTGAAGCTCGACCTGGCGGTGTTTTCCGGGACCGGCGGCCGGGAGCTGGGGGCGTTGCAGCTGCGCCGGCTGGCGGACGCGGTGCTGAACAACACCGAGGCGAACGGGCTGGTGTTTTCGGAGCTGCTGGTGGCGGAGTTGCGGGCGGAGGCTCGGGGGGACGCGGTGGCTGAGCGGCCGTTGTACCGGCTGGCTTCGGCGGCTCCTTCGGGGAAGTACTTGCAGCGGTTTCCCATGGAGGCGGTTAGCCGGTTCGTGGCGACGCTGGGCTGACTACTCGCGTCCGGCGTGCTCCCGGCTGCGTTCTTCGAGGCCGTCCACGCGGGCGCGGATGCGGTCGAGCTGGTCGGCCAGTTCGGGGAGTTCTTCGGCGACGTAGGAGAGCAGCCGTTCGAGGTGGCGCAACGTCGCGCGGACCTCGTCGAGCGCGGCGGCGATCCGCGGGACCGTTTCGGCCGCTTCCAGCACCGACGCGAACAGGCGGCGGATCAGGTGCACGGTGACTCGGGGTCCGGCCAGGACGGCTGAGAACACAGCCCCTCCTCGGGTGCGGGTGTCGCGGTCTTCGTACCTCATCCGCGACACCCGCGTCCGGCCGGGTCAGCCAGCGTGTGGCTAGTGTGATTCAGCGGGGTTGGTGGTGCTGATGAGGTGCTCGACCGGCTCCCTCGCGGCGATCAAGGCGGCCAGGACCGTCGTCACCGGCACCGCCGCGACGATGCCGACCGAGCCAGCCAGCGTCCGGATGATCTCCGCGGCGATGTCCTCGCTGCCGAGCAGCGCGCCGAGGCCGACGCCGGAGATCGCGGAGTACAGCATCACCGGCAGCGCGGCGCCGGCGTAGGCCATCACCAGCGTGTTCACCGCGGAGCCGACGTGGTCCCGGCCGATCCGCAGGCCTGAGCTGTACAGCTCGCGCCAGCTGAGCGACGGGTTCGCGCGCCGCAGTTCCCAGACCGCGCTGGTCTGCGTGATCGTCACGTCGTCGAGCACGCCCAGCGCGCCGATCACGATCCCGGCCAGCAGCAGGCCTCTGGCGTCGATGCCGTGGCCGAGCGAGGCGATCAGCGTCGTGGTGCTGTCGTCGAGGCCGGTGAGCGACGCGGCGGCGGAGAAGATCGCCGACAGGATCCCGATCAGCGCGAGGCTGGCCAACGTGCCCAGCACGGCGACCGAGGTTCTCGCGGACAGGCCGTGCGTCAGGTACAGCGCGAGGAACATGATCGCGCCCGCTCCGGCGATCGCCACCACCAGCGGGTTCTCCCCGGCGAGGATCGCGGGCAGCACGAACAGCACGATCACCACGAAACTCAGCACCAGCGCGACCAGCGCGGCCAGTCCCTGCCAGCGGCCGAGCACGAGCACGGCGACCGCGAACAACGCGGCGAGCAGGACCAGCGGCGTGCCCCGCTGGAAATCGACGAGCGTGAACGACTGCGGATCGAGCGGATTGCCGCCGTTGTAGGCGAGCACGACCTTGTCGCCCGCGGTGAACCTCGGCGTGCTCGGCTCGATCGGGACGGTCAGCCGCACCGGTTTCCCCGCTGCCGGGCCGTCGGACATCCGCAGGTCGACGGTGAGGCACGGTTTCGCGTCCGGATCCGGCTGCGAGCCGACCTGCACTTGACCGGGCTGGAGACACGGGCCGGACGTGGCGGTCGTGATCGCGGCCTGGACCGGAGTGCCTTGCGGTACCGCGCTTTTCGGCAGCGAGCTGCCCCACGGGTACAGGACGATCATCCCGACGACGGTGACCAGCGCGAGCGGGGCGAGGAGCCAGATGAGGAGTTTGCGGACCCGTTGCGACGCCGGGGCGGCCGGGCCGTGTCCGTGTCCATGGCCGTGGCCGGTGTGCGGCGGGGTTTCCTTGGCCGGAGCGGGGTCTTGAGTGTCCTTTTCGGACTGCGCGGGCCGGGCCGGGGGACGGCGGCGGGCGCCGGGAGGCGGGGTGTCGCCGGGGCGGCGGGGCAGGCGCAGTTCGCCGGATCGGGCTCCGCCGCGGGAATCGGCGGAGCGCGAGGCCCCCGGTTGTGCCGAGCCGGGTTGGGTAGGCCTTGGCGCGGCGGCCCGCGGCCGCCGGGGCTCGCCGGGCCGTTCGGCTCGTCGTCCCGGTTCGCCGGTGCGCCCGGGATTGGCTGATCGCTCGGGGTTGCCGGGGCGCTCAGCGGGCCGTCCGCGCTCGCCGGCGCGTTCAGGATCGCCGGACCGCTCGACGGGCCGCCCGGGCTCAGCGGACCGGCCGGTGCGCTCGGCCGGTCGCCCGGGTTCGGCACGGCGCGCCCGGCGCGGTCCGTCCGGCCGGGCGCGCGGCGGCGAGACAGGCGGTGGCACGGCGGAGGACGGGGACGCGGGTTCGCCCGGCACTCGCGGCAGCGGGCCGGTGTCGTCGGGGTCCTGATCGGGGTAGTCGTGCGGTGCCACGGCGGACATCCTGCCTTCCCGGTTCGGGGTTCACCCGTACCGGGTGGGGGAGGAAGCGGGCGTTTCGTTCAGGCGTGCGCAGAACGCAGGTGCACCCGCCGATACGCCGAGGGCGGGGTGTCGAAATGGTCCAGAAACGCTTGCCGGAGCGTCTCCGTGGAACCGAATCCGCAGCGTCGCGCGATCGCGGTGAGCGGGAGGTCGGTGCCGGACAGCAGCCGGGCGGCGTGTTCCGCGCGCACGGTGCGCACGTATTTTCCCGGCGTGGTGCCGAGATGGGCGTCGAACAGCCGGGTCAGCTGGCGGGTGCTGATGCCGGCCTGGTTCGCGAGCGCGTGGGCGCCGAGGTCGTCGGCGAGGTGTTCGGCGACGTACGCGGTGAGGTCGCGGACCTGCCGGTGCTCGGGCGGCGGACCGGCGAGGAACATGCTCACCTGCGCCTGGTTTCCGGGCCGCTGGAGGTAAGTGACGAGCGAACGGGCGGCCTCGCGGGCGAGCGTCGGGCCGTGGTCCTCCTCGACGAACGCGAGGGTGAGGTCGAGCCCGCTGGTGACGCCCGCGGAGGTGTAGACGTCGCCGTGCCGCACGAAAAGCGGCACCGGGTCGACGGTCACCGACGGGTATTGCTCGGCGAGCCGCGACGCGTGCGACCAGTGCGTGGTGGCGCGGCGGCCGCTCAGCAGCCCCGCGGCGGCGAGCACGGTCGCCCCGGTGCAGACCGACGCCGTGCGTTTGCTCTGCTGCGACAGCCGGCGCACGTGGGCGAGCAGCCGCTCGTCCTTGGCGGCGGCGAGGTGGCCCAGCCCGCCCGCGACGACGAACGTGTCGAGCGGGCCGCGGATCTGGTCGATCCGGGCGTGCGGGGCGAGGGTGAGCCCGGACTGGCAAGTGAAGGGGATCCCGTCGACGGTGGCGAGCCGGACCTCGTACGGCCGGGCCGCGCCGAGCCGGGTCGCGGCGTCGAAAACGTCGGACACGCAGGCGATGTCGAGCAGTTCGGCGTCGGGGTACCCGAGGATCACGACCTGCCGGGCGGTACTCGGCATGGCCGCACCGTAGCAGCTCGCCCGGCCGGATCAACCGGGTTCGCAGGATTCCGGACACGCGTGTCCCGCGCCGCCCGCGCGCTCGGGAGGGTGGCGGCATGACCCAGAAAACCTTCGCGTTCGTCGTCTACCCCGGCCTGACGGTGCTCGACCTGGTGGGCCCGCTGCAGGTGATCAGCAGCCACGCGGCGCTCGACCCCTCGATCCGCGTAGTCGTGGTGGGGGAGACCTTGGAAACCACCGAGACCGACACGCCGTTGCGGATCGCGCCGAGCCACACCTTCGACCAGGTACCGGACCCGTCCTGGGTGCTGGTCCCCGGCGGGGCCGCGCCGACGCTGCGCGCGCTCGGCGACGAGAAGCTCATCGGCTACCTCCGCGCCGCGGCGGCCTCCGCTGAGCTGATGACGTCCGTGTGCTCCGGTTCGCTGCTGCTCGGCCAAGCTGGGTTGCTCGAAGGCCGCGAGGCGACGACGCACTGGACGTTCCTGGAGACGCTGCGCGCGTTCGGGGCCACGCCGGTCCGGCAGCGCTGGGCGGACACCGGTTCCGTGATCACCGCGGCCGGGGTGTCGGCGGGCATCGACCTCGCGCTGCACCTGGTGGAGCGGATGCGCGGGGCGGACGCCGCGCGGCTCGTCCAGTTCGGCATCGAATACGACCCGCAGCCGCCGCTCGGTCCGCTCGACTGGGCGCTCGCGCCGCGCGAGCAGATGCGGCCGTTCTTCGAGCACACAGTCCGGGAAGGTCTCGCCGATCAGCCCGGGCTGCGGGACAAGCTGCTCGCCCAGCGGTGACGATCCGGTGAACTGCCCCACCCGGCTGAGGCAGGACGGTTTGCCAGGGCCGCGCGGGCGCGTACCGTTCCGCCAATGGGTTCTCGCGGGGCGGCCGGGCTCACCGTCTTCACCAGCCGGAGGGACGGGGACATCGTGCTGGTCACAGCGGCGGGGGAGATCGACATCGCGTCGGTGGGGCAGTTCCGCTCCGCGCTGACGGCCGCCTCCGGAGCCGGCGGCAAACTGGTGGTGGACCTGTCGCGGGTCGGCTATCTCAGCTGCGCCGGGCTGCGCGCGCTCGAAGAGACGCGCCGCGTCCGGCCCGCGCTTTCGATCGTGGCGACCGGGCCGCTCGTGCTGCGCGCGTTCGCGGTGTCCGGGCTCGAGGCTCCGGTGCGCAGCGGCCTGCGCGAGGCGTGCGCCGCCGCGGGGGCGTGAATCGCCTGCCGGAATCTGGGTACCCGTGGGGTGGAACCGAGATCTGCTGAGGTGATCCGAGATGTCCACCAGCACGATGTCCGGCAAGACCGCGGTCTTCGGGGGCGCAGCGGGCCTCGCTGTGCTGGCCGGGCTGTACCTGATCGCCGTGCCGTGGCTGCTGCGCTTCGGCGGGGCGGCCGAACTCGCGGTGAGCAACACCGTCGCCGGGCTGGCGATCGTCGTCTTCGCCGCCATGCGGGCGCGGGATTCCGGCGCGCAGGCGCTGACCTGGGTGCTGCCGGTGCTCGGGGCCTGGGCCGCGGTGTCCCCGTTCCTGCTCCGGTACGGCGACGAGACAGTGCCGTCGGCCGGTGCGGTGACCGGCAACGTGATCGCCGGGGTCGTCGTGGCGGCCGGCGGCGCGGCGTTGCTCCTGCGCCGCCGCTGACGTCAGCTGAGCGCGTCGGCGAGCCAGCGGCTCCAGGCCGCGCTTTCGGCGGTCTCGTCGACGTCCGGGCGGAACAGGTGATGTCCGACCGCGACCGGCATGCCGAGCAGCGACCGTTCGTGGAACCGGTAGAGGGCGTCCTCGGTGCGGACCCCGGCGTAGTTCGGGGTCGAGTAGTCGAGGACGCCCTCTACTACTGCGTCGCCGACGCTGAACTGGACTGCTTGCCCCGCTGCGGGTTCAGCGGGCAGGCCGAGTGCCGCCAGCAGCTTCGGCCACGCGTCGCGGGTCGCCGAGGAGGCTGGGCCGTCTGCGGTCACGTACGTCGCGAAGCGGCCGGGGAAGTGGGCCAGCAGTTCGGCGAGCGTGTGCAGGTACATCTCCCAGCCGACGGCGAAGGACTCGTGGTACTCGTCGTCCCAGCCGTCCTGGACGAACCCGCGGTGCACGAATCGCAGTACGGAAGTGCCGCCTTCGGCCGCTTCCACGAGGAACTCCATCGCGTCGAACGTGCCGTCCTCGGCCGCCTCGCCCCGGTAGGCGAACCTGCGCGGGGGATCCCACTCGGTGATCTCCGCCTCGGTGCGCATTTCGCCGAGGCGGAACCGGATCCGCCTGGCCGCGGCGTCGACCTCGTGGCGGCCCATGAACCACGAATCGATGCCGGGCCCGGTCGCGACCGCCTCCCACACGGCGTCGGGCCCCGCGGGCAGCCGGACCTCTTTGCGCACCTCGAACTCGCGTGACATCTGCGGCGTCCCTCCTCGTGGCCGGTCCTCGTCACCGTGCCATTGACAACATTACCTGTCAATGCGGTGGCGGTTCCCCTGATCGGCGCCAGACTGCGAAGGGACTCTCACGAAGGGACGCAGGAGCATGGCGACGGTGGCCGACCAGTTGATCGACGTTCTGGTGCAATCCGGGGTGCGCCGGATCTACGGGGTGGTGGGCGACAGCCTCAACCCCGTGGTGGACGCGGTGCGCCGCACCGGGGGTTCGGCGCGCGGCGGGATCGACTGGGTGCACGTGCGCAACGAGGAGGCGGGCGCGTTCGCCGCCGCGGCCGAGGCGCAGCTCACCGGACGGCTCGCGGTGTGCGCGGGCAGCTGCGGGCCGGGCAACCTGCATTTGCTGCAAGGGGTCTACGACGCGCACCGCTCCGGGGCGCCGGTGCTCGCGATCGCGTCGCACATCCCGTCCACCCAGATCGGGACCGGATTCTTCCAGGAGACGCATCCGCAGCAGCTGTTCGCCGAATGCTCGCACTACTGCGAGATGGTGAGCTCGCCGGAGCAGATGCCGCGGCTCGCGCGGATCGCGGTGCAGAACGCGGTCGGGCGTCGCGGGGCTGCGGTGCTGGTGCTGCCCGGTGACGTGTCGCATGAGCCCGCCGCGCATGCCACGGGGGAGTCGGCTTCGCTGGGGAGCCCGCCCGCCGTGGTGCCTGCCGAGGCCGACATCGCTCGCCTCGCCGATCGGATCGATCGGGCGGAGAAGGTGATGATCATGGCGGGCGCCGGTTGCCGGGACGCGCACGACGAGGTGCTCGCGCTTGCCGAGGCCGCCGGGGCTCCGGTGGGGCATTCCTTGCGGGGCAAGGAGTTCGTGCAGTACTCGAATCCGTTCGATGTGGGGATGAGCGGGCTGCTCGGGTACGGGGCCTGTTACGAGGCGATGCACGAGGCTGATCTCGTGTTGCTGCTGGGGACGGACTTCCCGTACGACAACTTCCTGCCGCAGCGGAACACCGTGCAGGTGGACATCGATCCGTCGCGGATGGGACGCCGGTCGGTGCTGGAGTTCGGGGTGCAGGGGGATGTCGGGGCGACGATCCGGGCCGTGCTGCCTCGGTTGCGGAAGCGGGAGGACCGGTCGTTCCTGCATGCCATGCTGCGGAAGCACGAGCGGGGGCTGCAGCGGGTGGTCGACGCTTATACGAATGAGGTTTCGAAGCATATTCCGTTGCATCCGGAGTTTGTCGCGGATGTGCTGGACGAGGAAGCGGCTGAGGACGCGGTGTTCACTGTGGACACCGGGATGTGCAATGTGTGGGCGGCTCGGTACATCACGCCCAATGGGCGGCGGCGGATCCTCGGGTCGTTCGTGCACGGGAGCATGGCTAATGCGTTGCCGCATGCGATCGGGGCGCAGGCCGCGGATCCTGGGCGGCAGGTGGTCGCTATGTGCGGGGACGGCGGGCTCGCGATGCTGATGGGGGAGTTGTTGACGCTCAAGACGCACGCCTTGCCGGTCAAGGCTGTGGTGTTCAACAACTCTTCGCTGGGAATGGTGAAGCTGGAAATGCTCGTGGACGGGCTGCCGGAGTTCGGTACCGACCACGATCAGGTCGATTTCGCCGGGATTGCCCGGGCGGCCGGGTTGTATGCGCGGCGGGCGGAGAAGCCCGGGGAGGTTCGGGACGGGATCCGGGATATTTTGGCGCATGACGGGCCCGCGGTGCTGGATGTGGTTACGGATCCCAATGCGTTGTCTATTCCGCCTAATATTACTGCTGCGCAGGTTAAGGGGTTTGCGTTGGCGGCCAGCAAGACGGTGTTGAGCGGGGGTGTGGGGAAGATGCTGGAGTTGGCCAAGTCTAATTTGCGGAATATTCCTCGGCCTTGAGGGGGGAGGGCGGCTCGTCGCCTGGCGGCGACATTGCCTCGTGAGTGGTTGCTTGGGCACCCCGATTTTTTAGTGTGACTACGGCGCGGGAGTGCTTGTCAAGGCGGGAAAGATGCCTTGACAAGCACTCCCGCGCCGTGTTTTTGGCTTTGTATCGGGGTGGGGGAGGTGTGGGTGCCTTGGTGGGTTGGGTGCGCTTGCTGCGGTTTGGGGGTGGCGGGCGGAGGGTGCGTGAGGGGAACCCTCGTTGACTTGATTTCCTCAGGGTTCCCCTCACGTACTTTTGGCCGCGGTTATTCGGTTTCGGCCATGGCTTCCGCGAATTGGGCCGCGTACAGGCGGGAGTAGGCGCCGCCTGCGTTGATGAGGGTTTCGTGGTTGCCTTGCTCCACGATGTTGCCGTTTTCCATCACCAGGATGACGTCCGCGTCCCGGATGGTGGAGAGGCGGTGGGCGATCACGAAGCTCGTGCGGCCGGTGCGCAGGGAGTTCATGGCGTGCTGGATCAGGACCTCGGTGCGAGTGTCCACCGAGCTGGTCGCCTCGTCCAGGATGAGGATCGCCGGCCTCGCCAGGAACGCCCGGGCGACGGTGATCAGCTGTTTCTCGCCCGCGCTGACGGTGCCGCCCTCGTCGTCCAGGACTGTGTCGTAGCCGTCGGGCAGCGTGCGGACGAAGCGGTCCACGTAGGTTGCCTTCGCGGCTTCGACGACCTGTTCGCGGGTCACGTTGTCCGCGCCGTACGCGATGTTCTCCGCGATCGTGCCGCCGAACAGCCAGGCGTCTTGCAGGACCATGCCGGTCTTCGAGCGCAGTTCCTCGCGGTCCATCGCCTTGATGTCGACGCCGTCCAGGGTGATCCGGCCGCCGTCGATTTCGTAGAACCGCATCAGGAGGTTGACCAGCGTGGTCTTGCCCGCGCCGGTCGGGCCGACGATCGCGACGGTGTGGCCGGGGTCGACCGACAGCGACAGGTCTTCGATGAGCGGCGTGTCCTTCAGGTAGCGGAACGACACGTGCTCGAATTCGACCTGCCCGCGCACGACCTCGGGGCGCTGCGGGTGCTCCGGCTCCGGTTCCTGTTCCTTGGCGTCCAGCAGCGCGAACACCCGCTCCGCCGAGGCGACGCCGGACTGCAGCAGGTTCGCCATGCTCGCGATCTGCGTGACCGGCTGGCTGAACTGGCGCGAGTACTGGATGAACGCCTGCACGTCGCCCAGCGTCAGGGTGCCCGAAGCGACTCGCAGGGCGCCCACGACGGCGACGAGCACGTAGCTCAGGTTGCCGATGAACATCATGCCCGGCTGGATCGTGCCGGAGATGAACGACGCCTTGAAGCTCGCCTCGTACAGCGCCTCGTTCTGCTGCCGGAAGACCTCCTCGGCCTCCTTGCCGCGGCCGAAGACGTGCACCAGCGAGTGGCCCGAGTACATCTCCTCGATGTGCGCGTTGAGCTTCCCGGTCGTCGACCACTGCCGGATGAACTGCGGCTGCGCGCGTTTGCCGATCTTGGCCGCGACGAACACCGACACCGGCACCGTCAGCAGCACGATCGCGCCCAGCAGCGGCGAGATCACGAACATCATCACCAGCACGCCCAGCACGGTGAACAGCGACGTGACGATCTGCGACAGCGTCTGCTGCAGCGACTGCGCCAGGTTGTCGATGTCGTTGGTGACCCGGCTCAGCACCTCGCCGCGCGGCTGGCGGTCGAAATAGCGCAGCGGCAGCCGCGCGAACTTCTCCTCGATGTCCTGGCGCAGCCGGAACACCGCGCCCTGCACGAGGTTCGTCGTGAGCCGCGCCTGGATGACGCCCAGGAACGACGCGAAGACGTACAGCGCCAGCACGATCATCAGCACCTGGCCGACCGCGGTGAAGTCGACGCCGTGGCCGGGCATCAGGTCGACGCTGGTGAACATGTCGGCCAGGGTGTTTTCCCCGCGTGCCCGCAGGCCCTCGATCACCTGCTCCTTGGTCGCGCCCGCGGGCAGATGCCTGCTGGTCACGCCGGCGAAAATCAGGTCCGTCGCGCGGGCCAGCACCTTCGGCCCGAGCACGGTCAGCGCGACGCCGATCGCGCCGAGCACCAGGACTCCGGCCAGCGCCGCTCGTTGCGGGCGCAGCAGCCGCAGCAAGCGTGCGAGCGAGCCCTTGAAATCGAGCGCTTTCTCGGCGGGCATGCCCGCCGACATCATCCGGCCGGGCCCCGCTGCCGGTTGCGGCCGGGTCTTGTCGCGCGCGACGGCGGCTGGTTCGTCTTCGTCGCGGGCGGTGGCGGTTTTCGTTTCCTCGCTCACGCCGCCTCCTGTGTCTTGCGGGACACCCGCACCCGGCCGGCGTCGTGAGTCGGCTGACGCGATTGTGTACTCACGCCGCCTCCTGCTCGGTCAGCTGCGAAAGCACGATTTCCCGGTAGGTTTCGTTGGTGTCCATCAGCTCGTGGTGGGTTCCGGTGCCGACGACGCGGCCGTCGTCGAGCACGATGATCCGGTCCGCGCCGCGGATCGTGCTGACCCGCTGCGCGACGATGACGACGGTCGCGTCGCGGGTTTCGTCGGCGAGCGCGCGGCGCAGCGCGGCGTCGGTGGCGTAGTCGAGCGCGCTGAACGAGTCGTCGAACAGGTAGATCTCCGGCCGGTGCACCAGCATCCGCGCGATCGCGAGCCGCTGCCGCTGCCCGCCCGAGACGTTCGTGCCGCCCTGGGCGATGGGGGAGTCGAGGCCCTGTTCCATCCGTTCCACGAAGTCCTTGCCCTGCGCGACTTCCAGCGCGTGCCAGAGCTCCTCGTCCGTCGCGTCCGGATTGCCGTAGCGGAGGTTGCTGGCGACCGTGCCGGCGAACAGGTACGGCTTTTGCGGCACCATGCTGACCACCGACGACAGCACCGCCGGATCGAGCCGGCGCACGTCCACGCCGTCCACCCGGACCGAGCCCTCGGTGGCGTCCATCAGCCGCGGGATCAGGTTGAGCAGCGTCGTTTTCCCGCTGCCCGTGCTGCCGATGATCGCGGTGGTCTCGCCGGGCCGCGCGAAGAGGGAAACGTCTTGCAGCACCGGCTTTTCCGCGCCGGGGTACCGGAATTCGACGCCGGTGAGGTCGAGGTGCCCGCGCTCGGCTCCGGCAGGCTGCGGCTCGTCCGGCGGACGCACGCTCGATTCGGTGTCCAGCACCTCGGTGATCCGCTCGGCGCTGACCTCCGCGCGCGGCACCATCATGAACATGAAGGTGGCCATCATGACCGCCATCAGGATCTGCAGCAGATAGGCCAGGAACGCGGTGAGCGCGCCGATCTGCATGGCCTCGCTGTCGACCCGCTGCCCGCCGAACCACAGCACGGCGACGCTCGACACGTTCACCACCAGCATCACGGTGGGGAACATCAGCGCGATCAGCCTGCCGACCCGCAGCGAGACGGTGAACAGCTCGTCGTTGGCGCGGCCGAAACGCTCGCGTTCGTGCTGGTCCCGCACGAACGCGCGGATCACCCGGATGCCCATGATCTGCTCGCGCATGACCTGGTTGATCCGGTCGAGGCGCACCTGCATGAGCCGGAACGCCGAGCGCATCCGCATGACGATGAGCCCGATCGCGACCCCCAGCACCGGCACGATGACCACCAGCAGCGACGACAGCGGGACGTCCTGCTGCAGCGCGAGCAGGATGCCGCCGACGCACATGATCGGCGCGGACACCATCAGCGTGAAGGTGAGGCCGGCGAGCAGCTGGATCTGCTGGACGTCGTTGGTGGTGCGGGTGATCAGCGACGGCGTGCCGAATTTGCCGATCTCGCGGGCGGAGAAATCCTGCACGCGGTGGAAGACTCCGGCGCGGATGTCGCGGCCGACCGCCGACGCGATGCGGGAACCGTAGTAGACGGCCCCGATCGACCCGGCGATCTGCACCAGCGTGATCAGCAGCATCACGCCGCCGGTCTTCACGATGTAGCCGGTGTCGCCTTTGACGAGGCCGCCGTCGATGATGTCGGCGTTGAGCGTGGGCAGGTACAGCGCGGCGATCGTCTGCACCAGTTGCAGCGCGACGACGAGCCACAGCGCGGCCCGGTACGGGCGCAGGTAGCTGCGCAACAGTTTGACCAGCACGGTCGGGCACTCCCCCAAAAAAAGTGGCGTCGGTTCGGGTCTAGCGGGCCGCGCCGGACGCGGCCAGTGCCGGCATCCCGGCGGCTGCCTCCCGCAGGAGGCCGGTGAAGGCGGATACGAACTCTTCGTCGTCGGAGTCCGAATTGAGCCAGGTGTCGAAGGCGATGCGCGAAGCGTTCTGCACAATGCTCGCCATCAGCCGGGCGTGCAACGGATTTGCGTGCTCGCCCGCTCGTTCGGCGATGGCGTCGGCCAGCACGCGTTCGACGGCGGCGTACGCGCGCAGCATCTCGGCGAACAAGCCGCCGTTCTCCATCATCGCGCGAACCCGCCGCACGTCCTCGCGCTTCGGGCGTTCGTCCTCGGCGAACCGCGTGATCGACGCGTTGACGACCGCGTCCCACAGCGGCTCGTCGGCGGGCCTCGCCAGAAGCGCTTCGCGCACGCGCTCCTGCCGTTCGACGACGAACGCGCAGACAGCTTCCTCCTTGCTGGAAAAGTAGTTGTTGAAGGTGCGCGCGGACACGCCCACCTCGTTCGCGATGTCCTCCACCCGAAGCTGTTCGACGCCCCGCTCGAGCGCGATCCGCAGCGCGGCTTCGGCGAGCGCCCTTCGCGCGGCCCGTTTCTTGCGCTCGCGCAGGCCCAGAGGGGCGGTGGAGGTCACCGGGCCGAGAGTAGCAGCGAAAGTTGCGCGATGCGAAAAATTATGCGGACCGCGAAAAGTTGCGTTCTCGCAGGGGGCGGGGCGGCTGGAGACACGGAAGGATCGTCGCGGTCCGCTGTCACTGGCGCGTCACCCCGGCCCTCGTGAGGGTTGATCGCAGGTTTTCCCGAACTTCGCCGAGCACGCCGGCACGGACGCCGCGACCGCGTTCGCCGACGAATTCGGTTCGCTCGGTTTCGCCTGAAACACAACGGCTTATCCCCGTTCGTCCTCCTCGGCGGCAACCTTGATCAAGAGGGTGGACAAGCGCTTCCCGGGCTCCCTAGCCTGTGTCCGGCAGATATCTGAACACTCGTTTGGCAACTTTCGGCCGCCCGCGAACCCCCGGTTCCGCGGCGAATCCGGAAAGGACCGGCATGTTCCACCTTGACCATTTCTGCCTCGGCGCCCGCGACCTGGGCGAGGGCGTCCGCCGGGTGCGGGAGGAAACCGGGCTCGCCAGCTACGACGGGGGCGCCTTCGCGGCAGGCATCGCGAACACGATCTTCCCGCTCGGCGGGGACGTCTACCTGGAGGTCGAGGCGGTGACTGCCCCGGCGGCCGAGCGGGACGAGGGGGTCGCGTGGTTCGACCGGGTGGTCGCGGACGGCGACCGGTGGATGTTCTGGAGCCTGCGCGCCGACACGCTCGACGAGATGGCCGAGGTCGCGCAGCGGCTCGGCGGCGAGGTGGCGCGGCTTCCCGGGCGTGTCCAGCCGGACGGCGCCCAGCGCATCATCACCACCGCGCCCGGCCCCGGCCGCGCACTCGACACGTGCTGGCGGCGGGGCCTGCCGAACTGGTTTTACCGCGAGGATCCGGCCGCCAACCCTGATCGCGGGGCGGCGGAGGACGGTGAGCGCGGGGCAGCGGTGACCGGGTTGGAGATCGGTGCGGACGCCGGGGAACTGCGGGAGCACATCGGCGCCGAGACCTTCGACCGGTTGCCGCTGACGGTCGTGTCCGGACGGCCGGGCGTGCACGCGGTCACGGTGCGCACCGCGTCCGGGCGCGAGGTCGCGCTGCGCAGGGACCCGGCCGAGTTGTAGCGACGCGTTTTCGGGAGCGCACCTGCCGTTTCGTGCCAGGATGAACACATGTTCGACGGACTGCGCACGATCGTGTAGCCGGTCGGCGATCTGGCCGCGGCCAAGGAGCGGCGGACCCGGATGCTCGGGGTGCCGCCGTACTTCGGCGAGCCGTTCTGCGTCGGCTGCCGCGTTCACGGGTACGAACTGGCGCTCGACCCGAACGGCCGCGCGGAGAACGGCGACGGGCCGGTGACGTACTGGGGCGTGCCGGAGGTGGAAGCCGCGGTGGCGAAGCTGGGTCGGCGAGGGCGCGGCCGAGCACTCGGCAGTGACCGATTTGGGCGGCGGGATCCGCACCGCGCCGGACGGGAACCTGGTCGGGGTGATCGAGAACCCGCATTTCCCGGGTGCTCCGGCTTGAGCAGAGCGTCGGCCGCGGCCGTCGTGCTGCTGCTCGGTGCCGGACTGGTCGCGGCCCAGCCGTCGGCGCCGGCGCCGCGGACGTATCTCCTCGTCACCGGCGTCGCCGACGCCGACCGGACCGGGCGGGTCTGCGGGGACCGGCCGATCGCGCCGGATTTCCCGGCCCCGGACCCGGAGGCGGCCGCCGGTAAGCGGCTGCGCACGCGCGGCGCCTGCGCGTAGCCCCCGGACCTGCGCGGACTGTCGGATTCGGACGATCGCGGCTACGGTGGTCACCGAGCGTGAATACGGACCGGCGAACTCGGCGGAGGTGCGCGCCATGCGGTCGATGTGGAAGGGCTCGGTGTCCTTCGGGCTGGTCAGCATCCCGATCCAGCTGTACGCGGCGACCGAGAACAAGAACGTGTCGCTGCGCCAGGTGCACGTCGCCGACGGCGGGCGGATCCAGTACAAGCGGTTCTGCTCGATCGACGGCGAGGAGGTGCCCTACTCCGACATCGCCAAGGGCTACGAGCTGCCCGACGGCGAGATGGTCGTGATCACCGACGCCGACCTCGCCGAACTGCCGCTGCCCACCCAGCATGCGATCGACGTGCTCGAATTCGTGCCGCTGGAGTCGATCGACCCGATCCGGTTCGACCGCACCTACTACCTGGAGCCGCAGAAGAACGCGGTGAAGCCGTACGTGGTGCTGCGCGACGCGCTGCAGAAGGCGAGCCATGTGGCGATCGCGAAGGTCGCGGTGCGCCAGCGGGAGAGCCTGGCGCTGCTGCGCGTCGTGGACGACGTGCTCGTGATGACCACGATGCTGTGGGCCGACGAGGTCCGTGTCCCGGATTTCCCGTTCCTGCACGAGGATCCGCCGCAGGTCCGCGCGCAGGAGGTGACGATGGCGGGGTCGCTGATCGACTCGCTGTCCGAGCCGGTGTTCGAACCGGAGAAATACTCGGACTCCTACCGGGAAGCGCTCGAGGCGATGATCGAGGCGAAGGCGGGCGGCGGCCAGACGGTCGGCGCGCCGAAACAGGGGGAGAAGGCCGAGGTCGTCGACCTGATGGCGGCGCTGGAGGCCAGCGTGTCGGCGGCGAAGAAGACCCGCGGGCCCGCCAAGGAGACGAAAAAGGCCGCGGGCGAAGGCAAAGCGGCGGCGAAGAAACCGGCGGCGCGGGCTCGGCGGCCGAAGAGCGCCTGAGCGGGGGTTCCGCCGGCGCGCGGCGAGCTGTTCCACGACCCGGAACAGTGAAATTTCACTGCTGTCGGCCGGAAAACGCCGGTCGTCACGCCCGGTGAGCGACTGCGGCGGACTTCACCGGACCGGGGCGCCGACACGCCGCCGGGTATCCTGCGACGGCGAGATTTCCAGTGGTACCAAAGAGGAGTCCGGCCCCGGAGCGCATCGGCGCCGGGGACTCGAATACCTGAGCGGAAGGCGGCTGAGCATGGAGTGCGCGTTCTGCACGAGCGGCATCGACCACTGTCACGGCACCCTGGTGGTCCACCCGGACCGCGGGTTCGCCGAGTGCACCGATCCGTCCTGCCTCGACCTGGACCGGGTCCGGCACGGCCTGATCATCGACTGTCACACCCTCGACGCCGGGTGCGCCTGCACCGGAGCGGAGAAATCCCTGCTGCGGCAGGCTTCCTGAGCTCCGGCGGCGCCCCGGCCGCCACGGAGCGCGGCCGGGGCGGCTTTACCCGATCGGGTACCTGGCCGTGTACAAGCTGCTTGGCGATGTGCTAACACTACCGGGGGTCCTTCGGCTCTCCCTCCCCCTCGGAGCCGGAGGACCCCTTTCTCGCCGCAGCGTCCGGCGAAGCGGTCAGTAGCGGTAGTGGTCCAGTTTGTACGGCCCGTCCACGTCGACGCCGATGTACTCCGCCTGTTCCTTGCTCAGCTTGGTCAGCCGGACGCCGAGCGCGTCCAGGTGCAGCCGCGCGACCTTCTCGTCGAGGTGCTTCGGCAGCCGGTACACGTCGTTCGCGTAGTCGCCCGGCTTGCCGAACAGTTCGATCTGGGCGAGGACCTGGTTCGCGAACGACGCGGACATGACGAACGACGGATGCCCGGTCGCGTTGCCGAGGTTCATCAGCCTGCCCTCGGACAGCACGATGATGGCGTGCCCGTCCGGGAACCGCCACGTGTGCACCTGCGGTTTGACCTCGGTCTTGACGATGCCCGGGATCTTCGCCAGCCCGGCCATGTCGATCTCGTTGTCGAAGTGGCCGACGTTCGCGACGATCGCCTGGTGCTTCATCCGGGCCATCTGCGCGGCGGAGATGATGCCGAAGTTGCCCGTGGTGGTGAGGAAAATGTCGGCGCGCTCCACGACGTCGTCGAGTTCGACCACGTCGAGCCCGTCCATCGCGGCCTGCAGCGCGCAGATCGGGTCGATCTCGGTCACCACGACGCGCGCGCCCTGCCCGCGCAGCGCCTCGACCGCGCCCTTGCCGACGTCGCCGTACCCGCACACGACGGCGTACTTCCCGCCGATCATCACGTCGGTGCCGCGGTTGAGGCCGTCCGGGAGCGAATGGCGGATTCCGTACTTGTTGTCGAACTTCGACTTCGTGACCGAGTCGTTGACGTTCATCGCCGGGAACAGCAGCTCTCCGGTGGCCGCGAGCTGGTAAAGCCGGTTCACGCCCGCCGTGGTCTCCTCGGTGACCCCGCGCATCGCCCCGGCGATCCGGGTGAACCGCTGCGGGTCCTCGGCCAGGCTCGCCGCGAGAGTGCGCAGCAGGATCCGGTAGTCCTCCGGGTCGTCCTCGTGCGCGGCGGGCACCGCGCCCGCCTTCTCGAACTCGGCTCCCTTGTGGACGAGCAGGGTCGCGTCGCCGCCGTCGTCCAGGATCATGTTCGGCAGTTCGCCGCCGGGGAAACGGAACAGCTGGTCGGTGCACCACCAGTATTCGTCGAGGGTTTCGCCCTTCCACGCGAATACCGCGGTGCCCTCGGGACGCTCCGGCGTTCCGTCCGGGCCGACGACGACCGCCGCGGCCGCCTCGTCCTGGGTCGAGAAGATGTTGCAGGACACCCAGCGCACCTCGGCGCCGAGCGCGACGAGCGTTTCGATCAGCACCGCGGTCTGCACGGTCATGTGCAGCGAACCCGCGATGCGCGCGCCCTTGAGCGGCTGGGAGTCCGCGAACTCGCGGCGCAGCGCCATCAGGCCGGGCATTTCGTGCTCGGCGAGGTCGAGCTGGATGCGTCCGGCCGCGGCGAGCGACAGGTCGGCGACCGCGAACTCCAAGGCGTCGACGGTACGCAGGGTGGGCGACATTTTTCCGTTCCTTTCGGGGTTTTCGGGCATAACGGGGCACGGGCACGGTGCCGGTGCGCGAAAAGGCAGGCGCGCGCGGTGCGGATCAGGCCAGAATGGCGGGCATGGCAGAACGCGCGTTGAGTTTCGGGGCGGTGGCGGAGGAGTACGAGCGGTACCGTCCGGGATATCCCGCCGAGCTAGCGGAAAAAGTGCTGGACTACGCGGGTGCGCCGGTGGCCGACGCCCTCGAAATCGGGGCGGGGACGGGGAAAGCGACCCGGCTGTTCGCGGGACGGGGGATCGCGGTCACCGCGACCGACCCGGATCCGGCGATGCTCGCCGAACTGCGCAAGCACCTGCCTCCCGGCGTCGGGACCCGCCGCGGCGCGCTGGAAGACCTGCGGCCGGACCGGCAGTACGGACTGGTGTACTCGGCCGCCGCGCTGCACTGGACGGACCCGGCGGGCCGGTGGCCGCGCATCGCCGCCCTGCTCGCGCCGGGCGGGGTCTTCGCGTCCTTCGGCGGACCGTTCGGACCGGCGGATCCCGTTGTGCGGAAAGCGATCGACGAGGCTCAAGCGCCGTTTCTGGAGAGCGCGGACCTCCCGTCGCCGGACGGCACGCCGCCGGAGAGCGCACTGCAGTGGCCGGGCACGGAACTCGAGCGGTCCGAGTTGTTCGCCGACGTCCGGCAAGTCGTCGTCCGGCAGCGGATGACGTTGACCGCGGACGAGCTGATCGGCCTGCTGTCCACGGTTTCGGCGTACCGGGTGCTGCCGGATCCGGTGCGGGAGCAGGTTTTCCCGCGGATCCGGCAGGTGCTTCCGGAGACGGTCGAAATGATCGCCGACCACACGGCCCATCTCGCGCGACGGTGCTGAGCCGGCCGGAATCGCCAGTGGCACGCGACACCTCCTGAACCAGGAGGCGCCCTTCGCTCTGAGTCCCGCGGGCCGAGCGTGGCGGGGAAACCCCGTCGCAGCGCCTCTCGGCCCGGAGCCGCGCCCCGGCGGGCGCGTCCGTTCCACCTTGGCAAGCCCGGTCCGGACCTGTCAAGCGCGCGGGAACTCCGCCCGAACGCCGAGAAGCCGCACCGGTTTGCCGAAGGCGAAGCGGCCCAGCAGGTCTTGCGCCGCCGCGGCGAGCACGGCCGGATCCGAGGACGGTGCGGGGAGCGTCACGCTGTGGGTGTGGGTGAGGAACGGCGCGAATCGCACCTTGACCGCCACCCGCGCCGCAGGACGTCCCTCGTCGGCGACGTCCTGCGCGACGCGTCGGGCGAGGGCCGCGGTCTCGCTCGCGATGGCGTCGGGGTCGGTGAGGTCTTGCTGGAATGTCGTTTCCCTGCTTCGGGAACGCGCGACGTACGGAGTCGCGCTCACCTCGGCGTCGCCGATTCCGCCTGCCAGCAGGCGATACCACGGCCCCAGCTTCGGCCCGAACCGCGCGGCGAGCGCGTCCGGGTCGGCCGCGGCGAGGCCGAGAATGGTGGAGTACCCGGCCTCGGCGAGTTTCTTCGCGGTTTTCCGGCCGATTCCCCACAGCGCGTCGGTGGGCCTTTCCGCCATGACGTCCCACCAGTTTTCCTGGGTGAGCCGGTAAATTCCGGCCGGTTTCGCGAAACCGGTGGCGAGTTTGGCGCGGAGCTTGTTGTCGCCGATTCCGACCGACGACGAGAGCCCGGTTTCCTCCTCGACGCCGCGCCGGATTTCCGCGGCGAGCGCTTCGGGATCGCCGGCGGTCGCGCCGAGGAAGGCTTCGTCCCAGCCGAGCACCTCGACGACCACCGGGAATTCCCGCAGCCGGGCCATGACGCGGTCGGAGACCTCCTGGTAGGCCGGGGCGTCGACGGGGAGGAGGACGGCGTCCGGGCAGCGTTTGACGGCCAGCCGCAGCGGTATCCCGGAATCGACGCCGAACTCGCGCGCCTCGTAGGACGCGGTCGCCACGACGGCGCGCTCGGCCGGATCGCCGTTCCCGCCGACGATCACCGGCCGCCCCCGCAGCTCCGGCCGCCGCGCCACCTCGACGGCGGCGATGAACTGGTCGAGATCGACGTGCAGCACCCAGTCGGACACCGGACCAGTGTGCGGTGCGCGGGGCGGGCGGCGCATCCGGAGGGCGCTGGGCTCGTGAGCGGCGATCCCGGTTCTAACCGGGATCGCCGCTCACGAGCCGGTCACCCGCGGCAGCGGGCGACGTGCGCCGCCACCCCGCCCGCCGCGGCGAACAGGGCGCACACGGTGAGCGCGGGGCTCGACCCGGCGATGCCGGCGACGAGGAGGCCGCACGCGGCGACGTCCAGCAGGATCGCGAAGGCGGTCAGCAGCGCGGCGGAGCGGGCCGGTTTGCCGCGGCGCAGGGCGGCGGCCAGTTCCGGGTCGCTGGTTTCGAACCAGCGCTCGATCTTGTCCAGCTCGACGCGTTCGTGGTGACTGAGCATGGAGGTCTCCTTCGGCGGCCCGCGTGCCGTCTCGGAGGAAGTACCCGGCCCGTCGCCTGGTGAACCGCGTCACCCTCGATTCACCCGACTGCCCGAACCCCGCGCGAAACCGGGCGTTTCCGGTCACGGTGCGCTGTCGGCCGGACCGTCCACAAAGGTCTCCACAAAGGTCACGGAGCGCAAGCGGGCTCCGGTCCGGAATAACCCTCCCGGGACGAATCGTCGATGCCGACCTCGCACGGGATCGACGGATCCACGCGGTTGCCTTCGACGCGCGCGCCGGTGGAGCGGATCGCCAAGCCGATCGCGTGGTCCGGGCCCGCCGCGAAGGTGTTGCCGGTGATGGCGGCCTGCTGGACGTCCTCGAACATCAGCGTCTGCGAGGCGACGAGTGTTTCGCAGAAATTGTCCTTGACCAGGAAATCGGTGGTGTGGCCCTTTCCGTCGCCCTCGCCGTCGTTCGGGCCTTCCGCCATCAGGCACATGTTGTCGATTTTCTCGCAGCGGTTTCCTTCGATCCGGACGTGGTTGCTCGGCGGGCTGTCGCTGGAGAACGTCTGCATGCAGTCGGCGTGCGCGCCGTCGCGGTTCGACGTCTGGCTGATCGTGTTGTGCTCGATGGCGATGTAGTCGCCGAAGAACCGGATGCCGTCGCCGTCCCCGCCTTGCGGGGCGGTGATCCTGGTGTTCTTCAGCGTGACGTGGTTGCCGCGGATTTCGACGCCGGGCGCGGACGGTCTTTCGAGGGTGAATCCGTCGACGACGACCCAGTCGGCGTCGACGTCGATGCCGGGGACCGATCTCCCGCCGCCGGAATACACCCGCGGGTGGTCCGGGGTGCCGCCGGCGGTGATGTGCAGCCGGGAACCGGCGTGCGCGGGCGGAGCGAAGGCGACGGCCAGTACCGCGGCGGCGGCCAGGACGAGGGTGCGCATGGGTCTCCTCTTTTTCGCTCGGACGGGGGACGCGGCGAAGATAGGGCCGGACGGCGGGAGGGGTCCCGGGCCGCTTTCTGCGGACGTGCGCGATGCAGTATCGTTACTGCGAGTTACCTCACAGGGGTCGGACCACGCCGAGGGGAGCGTCGGTGCACGCGGACCAGCTCATCGCGGACCGGTACCGGCTGCTGGAGCGCGTCGGCAGCGGCGGCATGGGCGTCGTCTGGCGGGCGCACGACGACCGGCTCGGCCGGGAGGTGGCGCTCAAGCAGGCCCGGCTGTCCGACGTGGTGAGCGGGCGGACGCTGCGCCGCGAGGCCCGGCTGGCGGCCGGCGTGCTGCACCCGAACGTGGTCACCTTCTTCGACGTCGCCGCCGACGGGGACGAGCTGTGGCTGGTGATGGAGTACGTCCCCTCGCGCAGCCTCGCCGAAATCCTCGCCGCGGAAGGAAGACTGCCCGCGCGGACGGTCGCCGAGATCGGCGTGCAGATCGCGGCTGCGCTCGGCGCGGTGCACGGGCACGGCATCGTGCACCGCGACGTCAAGCCGGGCAACGTCCTGATCGCCTCGGACGGCCGTGCGAAGCTCACCGATTTCGGCATCTCCCGTTCGGTCCGCACGGACGAGACGGTCACCGATTCGCCGCTCATCGGCGGCACGCCGGACTACCTCGCCCCGGAGGTCGCGCAAGGGCATCCGCCCACCGCGGCGTCGGATGTCTTTTCCCTGGGGGCAACGCTCTTCGCCGCGGTCGAGGGCACGCCGCCGTTCTCCGGCGGGAACGAGTACGCCACCATCCGCCGGGTCGCCGAGGGCGCGGTGCCGCGCGCGCGGCACGCGGACGGTCTCGCGCCGACGCTGGAACTGCTGATGCGGCGCGACCCCGCGGAACGGCCGGCCGCGGTGTCGGCGGGCGAACTGCTGGCCGAGGGGATCGACGCGCTGCCGGTCGCCGTTCCGCCGCGGCCGCGCGGCCGGCGGGGGCTGCTGATCGCCGGGGTGGCGGTCGCGGCGGTCGCGGTCGTGGTCGCCACGTACTTCGCGACCCGTCCGGCCAAGACCGACGCGAGCCCGCCGGTCGCCCCGGTGGCGCAGGCGAAGCTCGGCATCGGTCCCGATCCGCGGGCCGCCGACCCGTGCCGGCTGGTCGACCCGGCCCCGCTGAAACCGTTCGGCGACCCGGAGGCCGTCCCGGATTACGGGAACTTCAACCGCTGCGACGTGATCCTGCACCAAGGCGACCGCCAAGCGGACGTCCTGGTGGAGCTGAACGACCCGCCCGGTTCGGCGATGGAGGGCACGCAGTCGAAGTCCGGGCCGTTCCCGGTTTTCGGCGCCGCGTCGCCGGACAAGTGCGAGCGGACGATCCAGTTGCAGGACCGGTTCGTGGTGCAGGTGACGGCCAAGCAGGACGACGGCTACCACCTCGACCTGTGCCGGGCCGCCGACACCGCGGTCGCCTCGGCGACGAAAGCCATGGCAGCGGCCGGGGTTCCCCGGCGCACGACGGCGTTCCCGGCGGGTTCGCTGGCGAACGTGGACGCGTGCTCCCTGCTGGACTCGCTCTCGGTTTCCTCGGCGGCCGGAGTCGCCGCCCCGGTCCGGATCAGCCGCGGTTTCGGCGGCTGGTGGTGCGACTGGAAGAGCCAGGCGAGCGACCGTTCGGTCACCGTCATGTTCGACCGGGACCAGCCGCCGGACAGCACGACCGGCCAGCTCGTGCAGATCGGCGGGCACGACGCGTATCTCAAAACCGACGAGTTCGCGACGGACACCTGCCAGGCGGTTCTCGTCTACCGTCCCTACACCGACGCGCACGGAGACCCGAGGGTGGAACGCCTTCGGGTCGTGGTGCACGGGACACCGCCCTCGGCGCGGCTGTGCGCGCCGGTGTCCGCATTGGCCGGTTCGCTGGCCGGAAAGCTGCCGAAGACATGACCGCGTTTCCCGGCGGCCCGCCGGAAGAACTGGGCTCGGACCACGGCAGCCTCGCGCACGGCGTCCCGCCTTCCCCGCCGGGCACGATCTTCGCGCTCGCGGTGACCGGCGGCGTGCGGATGCCGCCGCGCGACGGCAGGCAGGTGCTGTTCGGCCGCAACCGCGACGACGTGCACGTGTGTGTCGGCGAGGACGACCGGAAGGTCAGCCGGAAACAGGGATTCCTGGTGCGGCGCCGGGATTCCTGGTGGATCCACAACACCGGGAAACTGCCGATCCGGCTGCCCGGTTCGCGGCTGCTGTTTCCCGAAGAGGAACCGGTGCCGCTGGCCGAGGGCTACACCGCGGCGTTCGTGCGCGGTTCGGCCGGGCGCGAGCACCTGCTGGAGGTGTACGTCGCGGGCGCGGACGGCCGCCGCCCGGATTCGCGGCCGCAGGACGTCACCGAACCGCCGCGGATGTGGCGGCTCACGCCGGACGAACGGCTCGTGCTCGTCTCGCTCGCGCAGCGGTATCTGCTGCAGGACCAGTATCCGCAGCCGCTCGCGTGGCGGCAGGTCGCGGAACAGCTGTCCGAGCTGAAACCGGAGGCGCGCTGGAGCGCCAAGCGCGTCGAACACCTCGTCGGAGCCGTGCGCGCCCGGCTGGCGCGCGCCGGGGTGGCCGGGCTGACCAGGGAAGAGGTCGGCGAACCGGTCGGGAACGCGCTGAACGACAACCTGATCAAGGAACTCCTGCTCTCGACGTCCTTGGTCCCGCCGGACCTGGCGCTGCTCGAACCCGGGGACGATCCGGGAGGGGTCCCGGCCCCTCCTGCTTGACTCGCGGTGCGCGGCGGATCCGGTCCCGCGCCCCCGGCGGGCCGTCGCGGCCGCCCGGCCGGGGTCCGGCAGCGGCTCCGCGGGGGGTGTCCGTGGCAGGGGAGGCGATGCGGACGCTGCCCGCGGGACACCCGAGCCTCGCGCTCGGGTTCGCGTCGCCGCCGGGCACGCTGGCGGTGCTGGGGCGCGCGGGGGGAGTCCTGGTGCCGCCGGCGGCGCGGGGGCCGGTCACGTTCGGGCGGAACACCGCCGAGGTGACGGTGCCGCTCGGCGAGGACGACCGCCGGGTCAGCCGCCGCCACGGCGTGCTGGAGCGGCACGCGGGCCGGTGGTGGGTGCGGGCGACCGGCAAGGTTCCGCTGCGGCTGCCGCGGTCGCGGCTGGTGTTCGCCGGGGCCGCGCCGGTTCCGCTGCCGCCCGGCTATCTCCCGGTGTACGCGCGCGGTTCGGGGGACCGCGAGCACGTGCTGGAGATCCGGATCGCCGACGGGACGCCGCCGCCGGTCCCGGCCGGGCGGCTGCGGCCGGACGAACGGCTCGTGCTGGCGATGGTCGCGCGCGCGTTCCTGCGGCAGGAGGAACGACCGCGTCCGGTGCCGGTTTCGCTGGCCGCGCACCGGTTGTCGACGCTCGATCCGGACGGCGGATGGACCGCGGAAGCGGTGGCGCGGGTGCTGGATGCGGTGCGGTACCGGTTCCGGCCGGGGTCGCCGGACGAGGACCTGGTGGCGGCGCTCGTTTCGGCGGCGGTGCTGGTGCCCCCGGATCTGGCGTTGCTGTCGCCGGAGCTGCCGCCGGTGGAAGAGGAAGGGGGGATGCCGTCCACGTGGGGGAGCTAGGTCGCCTCTAACAGGCGTTATCCCTGCCGGAACGGGCGGAAGAAGTCGCGCAGTTCCCGCGCGTACAGCTCCGGCTCCTCGAACGGCGCGAAGTGCCCGCCGCGTTCCGGTTCGGTGACGCGGACGGTGTTGGCCACCCGGTCGATCCACGCGCGCGGCGCGCGGACGAGATCGGCCGGGAACAGCGAGAAACCGGACGGCACTTCGACCCGCCGGGCATGCTGTTCCGGCGGGATCGCGCCGTTGGCCCGGTACATCCGCATGGCTGAGCCGATGGTGCCGGTGAGCCAGTAGATGGTGACGTTGGCAAGGATCTCGTCTTTGGTGAAAGCGCGTTCGACCTCCCCGCCACAGTCGCTCCACGCGCGAAGCTTTTCCACGATCCACGCGGCCAGCCCGGCAGGCGAATCGGTGAGCCCGACCGCGGCGGTCTGCGGTTTGGTGCGGTGCATCGCGGCATACGCTCCCTCGGCCGCGCCCCAGGCCGCGGCGCCTTGGAGCCATTCGCGTTCTTCGGGCGTCGCGTCGTCCGGGACGAACGCGGGCAGCCCGGCGTCCATCCGGTGCACGGCCACGACCCGGTCCGGGTGGTCGAGGGCGAGGAAGCGGCTGACGCTGCTGCCGATGTCGCCGCCCGCCGCGGCGAAGCGCGGGTAGCCGAGGACGGTCATCAGTTCGGCCCACATCCCGGCGACGGCGACGGAATCGGGCGCCGGGCCGGCGGGGCGGTCGGAATATCCGTAGCCGGGCAGGTCCGGGACGATGACGTCGAAGGCGTCCGCCGGGTCGGCTCCGTGGGCGCCGGGGTCGGCGAGCAGCGGGACGACTTTCGAATAGCGCCAGAACGAATCCGGCCAGCCGTGGGTCAGCACGAGCGGCAGCGCCGGCCCGCTCGGCGCGACCGCGCGGGCGTGCACGAAATGGATCCGGGATCCGCCGATCCGGACGCGGTACCGCGGCAGCCGCGCGAGCGCGGCTTCCTGCTTCGGCCAGTCGAACTCTTCTGCCCAGTAGGCGATCAGTTCGCGCAGGTAGCTCACGTCCGCGCCGAGCGCCCAGCCGTCTTCCGGCGCGTCCGGCCAGCGGGTCGCGCGCAGCCGGGCGCGCAGGTCGGCGAGCTGCGCGGGATCGGTTTCGGCGGCGAACGATTCGGGGCGGTCGGCCATGCCCGCGAGCCTACGTGACCTTGGCCGCACTCCGGGGCCGCGGTTTTGCCGGCGGTTCTGGGTAGGGTCGGAATCATCGAGGGGGAGAGGAGTTGCCCGATGACGACAGTCCCACAGGTGCGCACGCGAGTACGGATCCCGCTGCGGTTCGGCGACGCTCCCGCGGTCGAGTCCGAGGCGGTCACGTTCGCCGGGCTGTCCGACGGGCTCGAGCATCTTGCCTTCGTGCTGGGCAAACCCGGCCCGGTGCCGCTGGTGCGGCTGCATTCGGAATGTCTCACCGGAGACGTCTTCGGATCCGCGCGCTGCGATTGCGGCCCGCAGCTGGCGGAGTCGGTCGCGCGGATTTCCGAGGCAGGCGGGTACCTGCTCTACCTGCGTCAGGAAGGCCGCGGAATCGGGCTGTACAACAAGCTCGACGCCTACGCGCTGCAGGATTCCGGTTTGGACACCTACGCGGCGAATTCCGCGCTCGGCCTGCCCGAGGACGCGCGCGACTACACCGCGGCCGCGCAGATGCTCAGCCTGTTCGGCGTTCAGCAGCTGGATCTGCTGTCGAACAACCCGGACAAGGCGGCCCAGCTGGCGCGGCACGGCCTCGATGTGCGCGAGCGCGTCCGCACCGGGGTTTTCGCGAACGAGAACAACGTGCGGTACCTGCGCGCGAAAGCCGAGCAGACCGGGCACACGCTCGCGTTGCCGTTCGAGGAGTGGCCGGCTAGTTCGGCGGTGTGAGCGCGGAGATCCGGGTGAGGCTGGCGTCGCCTCGTCGCCAGTCCAGGGTGCGGAGGGCCAGGTAGCGGACGGGCTGGGGCAGCGTGACAGAGGCGGTGCGTTTTCGGTCCGGACGGGCGGCTTCGGCGTAGGTGATGCCGTCGGTGCTGGTCTCGACGACGGTGGCGGGCACTCGGCCGGCGGTCCAGGCGAGTTCGACGGTCGCGATCCGCAGTGGTGCGCCCAGGTCCGCCACCAACCGGCCGCCG
Organism: Amycolatopsis sp. FU40; assembly: GCF_021903635.1. Classification (NCBI taxonomy): domain Bacteria; kingdom Bacillati; phylum Actinomycetota; class Actinomycetes; order Pseudonocardiales; family Pseudonocardiaceae; genus Amycolatopsis; species Amycolatopsis sp. FU40. The sequence continues at coordinate 3,336,853 of NZ_CP091381.1, read as the reverse complement.
GGGCCGGGTTGCCATGCTGTCGCCGGGTTGTCGTCGACGGCCGCGTCCGGGCTGGTCATCCCGGGCGGCAGCGGTTCGGCGGGGAAGGTCGCGCACCCGAGTGCGCGGTCGTTCAGCGGGTACGGCCGGGTCTCGGCGAACACGACGGGAACGGTCTGGCGCGGCGGCAGCGCGACTGTGCGCGGACGGCCGCCGGTCGGGGTCACGGTCACGACTGCCGGAAGAAGTCCGGCCGGGGCGGTCAGGTCGACGCGGCTGGCGTCGTGCACTACCGCGCTCAGGCCGGGTGGGACGGCGCTGCCGGACTTGCCGCGCACGGTGAATCGCGGCGGTTCGACCCGGCCTTCGGCGGGGGCGAGTTCGTAGCCGAACGAGCTGCCGGACGTCGTGACTGTCTGCGTGCCTCGGTAGAGGAGAAGCGCGGTGCGATCCTGTGGCAGGGAAGCGGTTCCGGTCGCGGAGCGGTCGGAAAGGTTGGCCAGCACGAGGAAATCGTCGGTGATGCTTACGTGGACTCCGGTCGCGCTGGCGCGGGCGCGCCGGGCGAGTTTCGGCAGGTCCGCGCGGCCGGGGTACAGCTCGGCGAGTAGCGGCGCGGGCGGCCCGGCGGACAGCGTGACGTGGTCGTTCGTGACGGTGAGCGGGTTCGGGCTGGTGACGACGATCCCGGCCCGGCCGTCGATGTCCAGCCAGCCGCCGGTGCTGTGCAGCGCGGGCGTCGGATAGGTCGCGACGGACGTCCAGGCGGCGCCGTCGGGCGACGTTTCGATCCGGTACTTCCGCCCGGCAGCGGCCTCCCAGCTCAGGCGGACCCGATCGACCCGTTGCGGTGCACCGAGATCGACGGCGAGCCAGCTGTCCGCGCGCGGACGGTCCGATGTGGACACTGCCCACCGGGTGGCGGAATCGCCGTCGGCGGCGTACTTCGCCTCCTTGCCCGGCGCGGCCGAGGACGCGGACGCGGTTCCGGCCAGGGCGAGATCGGGGCCGTTGCCGTCATGGACTTCGAACGACCAGAGCGAGTAGCCGTACTGCGGGTCCGGTTGCACGCCAAGCATCCGCACGTGGCGCGCCGTCACCGGCGGGAAGGCCAGGTCGTCGGTGCGCGCGCCGGCCGGCCCGGACTGCGCGGGGAGCGTCACCGATCCCTCGGCAGCGGTGTAGGCGCGATCGCCGTCGAGGCCGGGAACGCCTGGCATGGCCAGGTTGTAGACGTTGAGCACGCCTTCGTCCGGCGCGACGCCGGTGCTGGCGTAAACCGCGGCACCGGTGGGGAGCGTGGCGAGTGCGGCGTACCCGGTGTCGAAGCGCAGGACGCCGAGGGTGCCGTCGAATCCGTCGCGGACCTTGCGGTACGTCGTGGCGCGGCGTTCGCGCACGGCGACGTTCGTGGCGGGCAGCAGCATCGGGTTGGCGCCGCCGAGGACGAACAGCCAGTCGTCGTGGTTCGGCTGCCAGGCGAATTTCACGAACCCGGGTTTGGTGACGGTCGCGGCCCACGCGGCGGGGGAGCGGTGCGCCAGCAGGCCCGGTCCGGTCCCGAAGTCGGCGGCGCGAGCGGCGTGGGCGTCGAATTCTTCCTTGCGCACCGCACTGACCGGGCCTCCGTGCTCGGCGCGCCATTCGTGCAGCAAATAGCTGATGGCGAGTTCGGCGCGGGCTTCCGGTTCGTACTTGGGTTCGCCGGAGAACTTCGTGATCCGGTCGGACGGCGGGTACGCCTGGTACGGCTCCAGCCGCGCGGCCAGCCGGGCCTCGGCGCAGGCGGCGTGGCGGTCGCCGAGCACTTGGGCGCGGAAGGCCAGCGGGAGGACGTCCCGGCCGTAGAGGTGTTCGCGGTCGGCGACCATCGGCATCAGCGGTTCGCCCGCGTCGCTGGTCATCAGGAGCATGGTGCGCCACAGCAGTTCGCCGTTCGGCTGCGCGGTGAGGACCTCGGGCAGCGGCGCGCCGGCGGTGAGGAAGTGCATCGCGTTGCGGCCGGACGTGCGCCAGAGTTCTTCCTGGTAGTGCGGGCCGAACGAGCCGTGGTTCTCGACCAGGAACGTGTCGTGCAGGTTGGTCGCGGTGTTGCCGCTGACCGGTTTGCCGTCGACGAGCCGCGGGTTCGCCAGATCCGCGGCGGGCAGGCCGCCTTCGTTGCGGCTCCAGGAACCGAAGGCCGCGCGCCATTCCGCGGCGCGCGGGTCGTTCGGCGCCCAGGCGAGCGCGGGGGCGAGCGACTGCGCGTAGACGCCCATCTCTTCCAGCTTCGTGTCGCCGACGTAGCCGCCGCGCAGGCCGTTGGGCGTCCAGTCGCCGGAGGCGGGGTCGTCGCCGGTGCCGAGGCTGGTCGTGTAGGCGGCCTGTTCGGTGGCGATGCGCTCGACGTTCCGTCGCGTCGCCGCGTCGAGGTCTGTCCACAAGAGACGCGCGGCGAGCTGGAAGTAGGACTGGAAAGTGGTGTCGAAGAACAGTTTCCGGCCCCACTCGGCACCGCCGGTGAGCCGGTTCGAGGCGGCGAAGTGCTTGATCGTGGCGAGGGTGTGCGCGCGCAGGGTTTCGCGGTCGACTCCGGCGACGCTCGCGTCGTAACCGTCGCGGGTCAGCAGGAGCGCGTTGCCGAGGACGACCGCGAAGGTGAAGTCGCGGGCCGGGTAGATCCCGGCAGCGGTGTCGAACTGCTGCTCGGCCCAGCGGGTGTGCCGGAGGAGGACCCGCAGGTAGGTCGCGGCGACGGGATCCGGCGCGGGCCGGGACGCCGCCCGCGCTGTTCCCGAGGCCAGGAGGACCACCGCTCCGGCGCCCGCGAAGCCGAGCGCCTGCCGCCGGGTGAACCGGTCCATCCCGCGTCCTCCAGAGCCGTTGACAACCTTGTCAGCGCGGATTCTCTGCGGCGGCCGGGCGGCCGGGCAACCCTCGCGGCCGATCCCGTCCGGTTTCGGACAATGTCGTATAACACCCTATACGTTTCGCCGTTGGGCTTCGGCCCGGCCTGAGGCCGCCGGGAGCGGCGTGCTGAGATGACAACGTGATCACTGGCCCCGGCGGATTCCTGCTTCTCGTGCTGGCCGGGGTCGGGGCCGGGCTGACCGGCGCGACCGCGGGCCTCGCGTCGCTGGTGTCGTACCCGGCGCTGCTCGCCGCCGGGCTGCCGCCGGTCGTCGCCAACATGACCAACACCGTCGCGATGCTGGGCACGACCGCCGGAGCCGCCGTCGGCGCGCGCCCGGAGCTGAAGGGGCAAGGCCGCCGCCTGCTGCCGTTGTGCCTGATCACCACGGCAGGCGGGGCGTGCGGCGGGCTGGTGCTGCTGGTCAGTTCGCCGGACGCGTTCACCGTCGTAGTGCCGTGGCTGATCGGCGGCGCGTCGGTCGTGCTGATGGCCGGTCCGCGGCTGCGGCGGATGGCCGAGCACAGCGAGCACCGCGGAATCGGCCCGCTCACCGGGATCGCGGCCTTCCTGGTCGGGGTGTACGGCGGGTACTTCGGGGCCGCGGCCGGGGTGCTGATGCTCGCGCTGCTGACGACGGTGTGGAGCCAGTCGCTGGCCCGCACGAACGCGGCGAAGAACATCGCGACCGGCACCGCGAACCTGATCGCCGCGCTGGTGTTCGCCTGCACCGGCAAAGTCTTCTGGCCCGCGGCGATCGCGGTGTGCCTCGGTTCGGTAGCGGGCTCGTGGCTGGGCTCGATCCTGGTGCGCTGTCTGCCCGCGACGCCGCTGCGCATCGCGATCGGGCTGGGAGGGCTTTCGCTGGCGGTGGTGCTGGGTTGGCAGGCGTACTCGGGCTGAGCCGGCCCGCTGATCATCGAACCGGCTCAGCCGCCGGCCCGATCCCGTCCGTGCGCTATCTTCCGCCACACCGCCGCAGGCTCTCCCGCACCGGGATTTCGGCGCGGCAGACCCGTTCGGGCTGACGCGGGGCGGCACCTGCGGGCATAGTCGGCGGGGTACCCGAGCAGGAGGACAGATGAGCATTGTCGGCACCCGGGTGGTGCGCGTCGAAGACGAGAAGCTGATCACCGCGGGCGGAACGTACGTCGACGACCTCAAGGAAGAAGCGCTGGAAGGCGCCGTGCACGCGGTGTTCGTGCGCAGCCCGATCGCGCACGCGCGGATCGTCGGCGTCGACGTGGAGGAAGCGCGCACGGCACCGGGCGTGGTCGGGGTCTACACCGCGGCCGATCTGGACCTCGGGCCGGGCAAGGCCGGGCCCGTCGCCGAGCCGTTCCTGGCGAAAGACGTCGTGCGGTACGTCGGCGAGCCGGTCGCGCTGGTGCTCACCGAGGAGCGGTATCAGCTCGCCGACGCCGCCGAACTGGTCGATGTGGACTACGACCCGCTCGACGCGGTCGCGGATTTCGACACCGCGCTCGCCGGCGAGACGCTGGTGTTCCCGGACCACGGCGACAACGTGGTCCACGCGAACGGGCCGGAGGAGTTCGACGATTCGGTGTTCGAGGGCTGCGAAGTCGTCGTCACCGAGGAAATCCTCAACCAGCGCGTGGCGCCGGCCCCGGTCGAGCCGCGCGGGGCGTCCGTCGCGTGGGGCGAGGACGGGCGGGTCACCCTGTGGCTTTCCACGCAGAACGCGCAGATCGGCCGCAGCGTCGTGGCCGGCGGGCTCGGCATCGGCGAGGACCTGGTGCGGGTGATCACGCCGGACGTCGGCGGCGGGTTCGGCGCGAAGATCGGCGCGGATCCGGAAGCGGTCCTGCTCGCCTGGGCGGCGAAGCGGGCCGGGCGCGCGGTGCGGTGGGCCGAATCGCGCAGCGAGAACCTCACCTCGATGACGCACGGCCGCGCGCAGCGCAACACCGTCACCATCGGCGGCAAGCGCGACGGAACCGTGCTGGCGTACCGGCTCGACGTCCTCCAGGACACCGGTGCGTACCCGCGGGCGCTGTTCCTGCCGACGCTCACCGAGATGATGGCCCCCGGCGTCTACCGGTTCCCGGTGGTGCAGACGCGCAGCCGCGGCGTGGTCACCACGACCACGCCGATCGCGGCCTACCGCGGCGCGGGCCGTCCGGAGGCGACGGCGGCGGTCGAGCGCGCGATCGACCTGTTCGCCGCGGAAATCGGCATGGATCCGGCCGACGTCCGGCGGGTCAACTTCATCCGCCCCGAGGAATTCCCTTACCAGACACCGACTGGCGGCTCGTACGACACCGGCGAGTACGCCGCGGCGCTCGACAAGGTGCTCGACGCGGCGGGGTACGCGCAGCTGCGCGAAGAACAGCGGAAGCGCCGCGCCGCCGGGGATCCGGTGGCGCTGGGGCTCGGCATCGCCGCCTACGTGGAGATCACCGGCGGCGACGCGTCGGGCGAGAGCGGCCGGGTCGACGTGCACCCGGACGGTTCGGTCACCGCGTGGACCGGCAGTTCCCCGCACGGGCAAGGGCTCGGGACGTCGCTCGGGATGCTGCTGTCGGACCAGCTGGGCGTGCCGCTGGACAAGATCACCGTCCGGCACGGCGACACCGACGAGGTCCCGCGCGCGATCGGCACGTTCGGCTCGCGGTCGCTGCAGCTCGGCGGTTCGGCGATCCGGCGGGCGGCCGAGGAGGTCGTGGCGCAGGCCCGCCAGGTCGCGGCGGAACTGCTCGAAGCCGCGCCGGACGACCTGGAGCTGGACGTCGAACGCGGCGTCTGGCAGGTCCGCGGCGCGCCGTCCAGCACGACGCTCGACTGGGCGCGCGTCGCCGCCGAGGCGGACGGGTTCACCGCCGACGTCTGGTTCGGCGACGGCGCGCCGACGTTCCCGTTCGGCGCGCACCTCGCGGTCGTCGAGGTCGACACCGAAACCGGCAAGGTCGAGGTCCGCCGCCTCGTGGCGCTCGACGACGCGGGCCCGATCGTGAACCCGCTGACCTTCCGCGGCCAGCGGCACGGCGGGCTCGGCCAGGGCATCGCGCAGGCGCTGCTCGAGGTGATGAGCTACGACGCGGACGGCAACCCGACGACGGCGACGCTCGCCGACTACTCGTTCGTCACCGCGCCCGAGCTGCCCGATTTCGAACTGGTGGACATGGAGACGCCGACGACCCGGAACCTGCTGGGGGTCAAGGGGATCGGCGAGGCGGCGACGATCGGGTCGACGCCCGCGGTGCACAACGCGGTGGTGGACGCGCTCGCCCACCTCGGCGTGCGGCACCTGGACATGCCGACCACCCCGCTGCGGGTCTGGACGGCTTTGAACGACGCTAGGAAGGCGAACTGACGTGCGGGTCTCGATCGAGGTGAACGGGAAGACGATCGCGCAGGAGGTGCCCGACCGCACCCTGCTCGTGCACTACCTGCGGGACACCGCGGGCCTCACCGGCACGAACATCGGCTGCGACACCACGTCCTGCGGGGCGTGCACGGTGCTGCTCGACGGCGAATCGGTGAAATCCTGCACGGTGCTGGCCGCGCAGGCGGACGGCCACGAAGTGACCACTGTGGAGGGTCTGGCCTCCGGACCGGGCGCCGACGGCCTGCACCCGGTGCAGCGCGCGTTCCGCGAGCAGCACGGCCTGCAGTGCGGGTTCTGCACGCCCGGCATGATGATGGCGACGGTGTCGCTGCTGAAGGAAAACCCGAAGCCGACCCGCGACGAGGCCCGCGCCGCGCTGGAGGGCAACCTCTGCCGCTGCACCGGCTACCACAACATCGTCAGCGCCGTGATCGACGCGTCCGGGCAGGAGGTGGCGCAGTGATCCCGGCCGGATTCGCCTACCGGCGCGCGTCCACTGTGGACGAAGCGCTCGCGCTGCTCGCCGAGCACGGGGAAGACGCGAAGCTGCTCGCGGGCGGGCATTCGCTGCTGCCGCTGATGAAACTCCGGTTCGCCGCGCCGGAGGTCGTGGTGGACATCGCGCCGCTGCGAGAGCTGAAGTTCGTCCGCGCCGACGGCGACGAGGTGGTGATCGGGGCGCTGTCCCGGTACCACGATCTCGAGCACGACCCGGTGCTCGCCGAGCACGCGCCGCTGATCGCGCACGTGTCCGGTTCGGTCGGCGACCCGCAGGTGCGCCATCGCGGGACGATCGGCGGGTCGCTGGCGCACGCCGACTCGGCGGCCGACCTGCCCGCGGCGGTGCTCGCGGCGGACGGCACGCTCGTCGCGCGCGGACCGCGGGGGGAGCGGCGGATCCCGGCCGCGGAGTTCTTCCTCGGGCCGTTCACCACGCCGCTGGAGCCGGACGAACTGCTCACCGAGATCCGGCTGCCGAGCCAGGCCGGGCTGGGCTGGGGGTTCGAGAAGTTCACCCGCCGGGCCATCGACTGGGCGATCGTCGGCGTCGCGGTGACCGGGCGTTCGGTCGGCCTGGTCAACATGGGCGGCACGCCGCTGCGGGCGTCGGCGACCGAACGCGCGCTGGCCGGCGGGGCGACCGCGGCGGAGGCGGCGAAACTGGCCGCGGAGGACACTTCGCCGCCGGAAGAACCGCACGCCACGGCCGAGTACCGCCGTCACCTCGCCCGGGTTCTCACCGGCCGCGCCCTCGCCGCCGCAGGCGTCGCCTAGCTGTCGGTGAAGGGCTCCTTGAGGGAATCTGATTCCTTCAAGGAGCCCTTCACGGCTTGTCCGGGGGCGGGAAAGCAACGGCCGATTTCCGCCAGCGGCGCACCGGCGGCGATGGCCAGACTGAGCGGTGTGAACACGACTTTTCCCACCCACACTGCGATCGAGCCCGGCATCCTCTACTTCGGCACGCCGGTGGCGCTCGTCTCGACGTCCAATGAGGACGGTTCGGCCAACCTGGCCCCGATGTCGTCGGCGTTCTGGCTCGGCTGGCGGGCGATGCTCGGCCTCGGCGCCCGTTCGAAGACCACGCTCAATCTCCTGCGCACGCGCGAATGCGTGCTGAACCTCCCGTCGTCGGCGATGGCCGCCGCGGTGGACCGGCTGGCGCTGACCACCGGGTCCGATCCGGTGCCGCCGCGCAAGGAAGAGCGCGGCTACTTCCACGTCGCGGACAAGTTCGGCCGCGCGGGGCTCACGCCGGCGCCGTCCGAGACGGTCGCGCCGCCTCGGGTCGCCGAGTGCCCGGTCGCGATGGAAGCGGTGCTGGAATCGGTGCACCCGTTCGCCGAGGACGACGAAGCGCAGCGCGGCGGCGTCGTCGGGCTGGAAGTGCGCGTGCAGCGGGTGTTCGTGCACGACGACATCCGGATGCCGGGCGCCGGCGACCGCATCGATCCCGACGCGTGGCGGCCGCTGATCATGAGCTTCCAGAAGCTGTACGGGCTCGGCCCGCAGGTGCACGAATCGACGCTCGCGCGCATCCCGGAACGGATGTACCGCTCACCGGACATCGAACGGGCGCGCGCCGTCTCCTGAGCCCCAGTCCACTGTGGAGCGACGAACCGGCTAAACGACGGCGAAGGGCAGGAGAACAACTCGGTAAAACCGGGCACCGCAACGGGCCGCCGCGATCCGCGGCGGTCTTTTGTCAGTTTTCTCGCACCCAGGAATTTCCGCCGCCGCGGGGCCGCGCGTCAAGCGGCGCGCGCGGCGAAACCGCAGGTCGTGTCTCTTCGGACACGGCCCTCGGTACATTGGGGCAGCAGTCCCCGTGGTGATCACCGGCCCCTGCCGGACTGATAGTCTTTCCCCATTGCGAATCCCAGGCACGGCAACGCAATTCGGCGTCACTCACAAGGGTGCCGAAGCGGCCGTGCCCGACCCGGCTGTGGGAAGGATGCCCTCGGGATGGCGGACAGGTTCGAGTTCGTTCTCGACGTCGTCGAAGCGTTGGTGATCGGGGAGGCGACCGGCGGGAACATCCGCCAGTTCCCGCTGCGGATCGGTTCCGTGCCCGCGGAACCCGACCGGTACGTCCAGGTCGCGAAGGTCGTCAACGACGCGATCGAGGCGCGCAGGCTGTCGGTCGGCGACGAGCTGAGCCCGTACGTGCGCACTGCCTTCGAGCTGCTCGCGAAGCCGCGGGTGTCGGTCGCGGTCAGCGGGATCGACGGCCTCGGCGCGGACATCGCGGTGGTCGCGCTCACCGACGGCAGGCAGGCGCTCGGGATCACCCAGGACCCGAAGACCGACGAACTGCTGTTCTCGCTCTTCGACGACGAGGAGCTCGTCGAGGTGGTCGCGGGCGTGCTGCCCCGGGCCCGCCCGGCCAGCACCGGCGCGCACACGATCCGCCAGGCGGCCTCGCAGGAGGTGTCCGCGATGACCGCGCGCCGGCGGGCCGAGGCGGCCGAGGACGAGGAAGAGACCGACGCGTTCGGGATGATCGAGGTCAGCGGGCGCGTGCAGCCGCGCCGCCCGGACCCGCGGGTCTCCCGCCCCGCCCCCGGCGGGGTCGAGGTGCTCGAACGCGTGCTGGCGCAGCCGCGGCTCGGCGGCGGGCACATCGCGGTGAGCGGCTGGGGCCGCCACGGCGAGCGGCGCGGCGGCGACCCGATCGGGTGGCTCGACACCGCCGACGGCCGCTACCTGATCAAGTCGGCCGTCAGCGAGGCGGGCGACCTGACCGCGGAGTACGTGCCCGCCGGGCCCCGCGAGCTCAAGCGCGCCGTGCAGCAGGCGGTTTCCGAGGTTTACTGATCATTCCACTGCAAGCGGCGACAGTTCACGAGGAGAACGAGGTCCCGATGACCGACGAGGCACCGATGGCGATGGAAGCGAGGACGGCCCCCGTGGCCCCGGTGGGCTTCTCGCTGCCCGCGCGCCAGCTGAAGACGCTGGCCGAGCGCGGATCGTTCGCGGTGGACGACAGCACCGGCGACAAGATGATCGCCGCGCTCCAGGGCGTGCTCGACGCGCTGGAGGCGCACGCGCACCTGATCGAGAAGATCGCCGGGGTCCCGGCGATGTCGAAGAGCCCGGCGGGCATGTTCGTCAGCAAGCACATGGCCGAGACCGCGCGCGACCAGCAGGGCCTGGTCACCCAGCTGCAGGCGGCGCACCGCGAGTTCCCGACCTACGTCGAGGCGATCAAGCTCGCGAAGAAGAACTACAAGGAGCGGGAGCACAGCTCGCGGGAAGCCTTCGAGCGCATCCACCGCACCGTCGAAGAGCAGGGCTGAAGGGGAGACCAGTGGCCGAGAAGAAAGCACCGACCGCCGAGTCCGTCTCCGACCCGTCCTCGACGGACTACGACCCGGGCAACACCGCGCTCTACAACCCGACGCTGGACCCCTCGTCGAAGTACTACATCGGCCCGGTGCGCCCGGACGACGTGGCCTCGGGCGACCAGCTGCGCGAGGACGCGACGAAGAAGATCGACGCCATCTTCAACGGATGGCTGCTCCCGAACGTCCAGGGGAAGGCGCGCGACCAGCTGATCCAGGCGATGTACCAGCGGAACCTGGACGAATCGAAGAAGCATCTCGGCAAGGACCTCGAGATGCGCGATCCGGGAGCCGCCCCGCACACCGACTGGAAGAACGCGACGCACGAGCAGATGGTCGAAGCCATCTCCACGGACGCGGACCCGGCCTCGGTGGCCGAGTCGTCGGAGGCGTGGGTGAGCCTGGGCAACGAACTGGCGACGCACCAGAAGAACCTCGGCGACGCGATCAACGCGAGCACCTCGAACTGGAAGGGCGACGCGGGCGACGCGGCGCGCGTGCACCTCGCCAACGTGGGCAAGTGGCTCGGCACCACCGCGCAGGGCGCGACGCTGACCGGGCGCCAGCAGGAAGTGCATTCGCAGGCGCTCAACGAGACGCAGAAGGCGATGAACGCCAACCCGCCGGTGCAGTTCTCGGCGCAGGACGCGAACAAGGTCCTGATGACGATCAAGGATCCGGCCGCGTACGTCGTGGCCTACTCCTCGGCGATGAAGACCTTCACCGACCAGCAGGCCGCCCGCGAGCAGGCCGCGCAGATCATGACGCGGTACGACCAGACCATCGGCGGCGCGGTGGCGACGCCGCGGTTCGCCGAACCGCCGAAGCTGCCCGCCGAGACGGACCGGTGGCACGCCGCGACGCAGGGCACCCCGATGCGGCCCGGCGGCGGCGCGGGCGCTCCGGGCGGCGTGCGGGTCGGCCCGGACGGCCGTCCGATCGGTCCCGACGGCAACCCGATCGGCCCGCCCGGGACCACGGTCGGCCCGAACGGCCAGCTCATCGGCCCGGACGGGCGTCCGCTGGGTCCCGACGGCAAGCCGATCGGCCCGCCGGGGACCACGGTCGGCCCGAACGGCCAGCCGATCGGCCCCGACGGACGGCCGATCGGACCGGACGGCAAGCCGTACGGCGGCGGCAACGGCGGACCGGGCAGCGTCACCGGCGGCCCCGGCGGGCAGCAGCCCGATCGCAGGTTCGACCCGGCGGCGCTGAAGATCCCCGAAGGCGGCCCCGGCGGCGGAGGCCCGGGCGGCGGCGGTCCCGGCGGCTCGTTCCCGCCCATCCCGGGTTCGGACGACCCGGGTTCGACGAAGGCGCAGGGCTTCACCCCGCCGAACATCCCGCCCATCCCGGGCGGCGGCAATCCCGGCGGCTCGACTTTCACTCCGCCGAACATTCCGCCGATCCCCGGCGGGGGCAATCCCGGCGGCGGCAATCCGACCTTCACCCCGCCGTCGATCCCGCCCATCCCGGGCGGCAAGGACGGCGACCCGTACAAGCCGAACCCGTACAAGCCGTTCAAGCCCTCGATCCCCGAGGGCCCGGGCGGGCTCAAGCCGTTCGAGCCGAAGCCGTTCAACCCGGGCAAGATCGGCCCGGACGGCAAGCCGCTGTTCCCGGGCGGCGGCACCGGCCCGAGCGGGGAGAAGCTCGGCGGCATCGGCAAGATCGGCGGCGTCAACGGCGAGAGCATCAGCAGCAGGCTCGGCGGGGGAGGCGCGGGCGGCGTCGGCGGCATCAAGGGCGGCCCGGGCGCCGGCGGCGGAGGCGCGTTCAGCGGCGCGGGCGGTTCCGGCCCGGCCGAGGAAGGCGTCGCCGGGCGCGGCGGGTCCGGTTCGGGCGCCGCGGGCGGCAAGGGCGCGGCAGGCGCTCCCGGCATGGGAGCCATGGGCGGCGGCAAGGGCGGCAAGGGCCCGGAGGACAAGGAACACAAGATCGCGAGCTTCGTCGAATCGGACGATCCGTCGTTCTTCGCGCCGGACGAGGTCGTGGCCCCGCCGGTGATCGGCGACTGGAAGAACAAGGACTGGAAGTGAGGCGGCGATGAGCGGAGGCGCACAGGGGTTCCGCGTGGAACCCGACGACCTCGTGGCGCACGCGAGCCACCTGGACGGCCTGGTGGATCGGCTGAACACCGCGGCGCAGGCGGCGAACTACGCGATGTCCGACGACGCGTACGGGCTGCTGTGCGCGTTCCTCCCGCCGATCATCAACCCGACCGGCGAGAAGGCGAAGGAAGCGATCAGCGGCGCGATCGAGGGCGTCCAGGCGACCGCGGACAACGTGCGGACGGCCGCGAAATCCTACCAGGAGGGCGACGAGGGCCAGTCGAAGCCTTTCAAGAAGGTGGCGACCGAGGGGATGCTCAGCAAGACCGACAGCGGGGAGCTCAAGGAGCGGTTCCGGGTCGGCGGGGTGCAGGCCCCCACGGGGCAGAACGTGCCGTTCACCCGGGACGCCGCGCCCGCGGAGGCCCGGTACGACAGCGCCGAGCCGTTGCAGCCGAAGGAACGGGTCGACGGGGCATAGCGAGGCGGTGCCGCCCTCGCGGCGCGGCGGCGGACGGGTACCGTCAACGGACGACGGCGCCCGTCGCGGCGAGGAGTAGATCCGCCCGCAACGGCGCGGGTGACGGGATTCGAGGAGAACGAAAAGCATGACCAGCGCGGGTGGGCTGGGCGACCTGATCAGGGACCCCGACGACGCAATCCGGCGAATGGACGAATGGGCGGCCGGGTTCGCCCGCAAGGCGGAGCGCTACGCGGCGGCCCAGCAGGAGACCGAGCAGCTGCGGCTGACCGCGACGAGCCCGGACGGGACCGTCAAGGTCACCGTCGGGGCCGACGGGGTCGTGTCGGACCTGGTGTTCAGCTCCCGCACGCGCACCATCCCGCCGGAGGAGCTCTCCAGGATGGTGCTCGAGACGATGCGCAAGGCGCAGTCGGGCATCACCGACCGGGTGGCCGAGGTCATGGGCCGCAGCCTCGGCGACGAGGACCCGGACACGCGCGCAGTCATGCTCGATTCGCTCCGCAGCCGCTTCCCGGACCCCGACCCGGATCCGGCCGACCAGCCGGACGCCCCGGCCGAGGAGCCGGAGCCGCCCGCTGCGCCGCCCCCCGCGGGTGGTGCGGCCCGTCCGCCCGCTGCGCCGCCCGCTCCGGGCGGACCTGCGGCACCGCCGCCGGGCCGTCGTCCTGGCGGCATCGACCCGGACGAGCAGGACAACAACCCCTGGTGACTCTTGGTGCGCCCCGGCCTTTTCGGCCGGGGCGCACTGTCGTGTGTGGACTGTCCGATGCGGATGCCGGATCAGCGAACCTGTTCGCGGTCGGCCAGATAGCGCAGGTAGAGCAGCGCCAGTATCGCGCCGCCGACCAGAACCGCGCCCCACTCCGCCGGGTTGGCGTAGGACGGGCCGCACCAAGCGGGCTGCTCCTTGCCCGGGAGGCACGCGCGGCCGGGCTCAGCGGCGAAAAGCGGCAGCCACTTCAGGAACACCCCCACGGCCAGCACCCCGAACGCCGCCAGCACCTGCACCGACCGCCGTGACACCGCAGACCCCCTCCGCCGGAACACGGAGAAGATCGCCGCAACCCGCTGGGCCGTCACCCGGTATGCCGGATTGTCAGAGCTGCGGCAGCGGAACCTCGGCCGCCAGGTCTTCCGGGGCCGACAGCCGCCACGCCTCGTACACGAGTTCGGCCAGTTCGTCGGCCTCGATGCCGGCCAGTCGCACCACCACCCAGCCGAACCCGCCGGAGGTGAACTGCTCCTCGAAAACGTCCGGCCGTTCCGCGACGAGCGCCTGCTGCTCCGCGATGGTCTGCTTGAGCCCGACGGTGTCCGTGCGCGGCCAGTGGTAGCCGAAGCGCTTGCCGCGCACGCTGAACGACGTGTAGTCGCGGCCGCTGCCGCGTTCGACCTCGCGCAGCTTGCGGATGATCCGTTCGAAATCCTTGCTCGGCACCGGTCCTGGCCCCCTCCGTCGTGGACCCGGCCATCCTACGGCGGCGGATCCGGCGGGTTCGGCTTACCGTGGTGCGCGGAGGTGCCCGAATGTCCGAAGTGGCCGGCGGCATGCCGCCCGCGATCGAGCCGATGCTGGCGTCGCCCGACGGCGGCGCGCTGCGCGACGATCCGGCGTACGCGTACGAGTTCAAATGGGACGGTTACCGGGCGACCATGCGCGTCGCTCCGGACGGAAGCACCCTGCTGACCAGCCGCAACGACAACGATTTCACGACCAGATTCCCGCAGCTGTCCGGCGCGCTCGGCGATGCGCTCGGGGGACGGCCCGCGGTGCTGGACGGCGAGATCGTCGCCCTCGACGAGCACGGCCGCCCCGACTTCGGGCTCCTGCAGAACCGCACCTGGCAGGCGGTCGCGTACTTCGCCTTCGACCTCCTGAGCCTGGGCGGCGAAACCCTGCTCGACGCGCCGTACGAGGAACGCCGCGAGAGGCTCGCCGAGATCGAACCGCCGGACCGGCGGCTGGTCGCGATCACGCCCTGGTACCGGCACCGCGACCTCGCCGACGACGGGATGACCCCGGCCGGTCTGCTGGACGTCGCGCGGAAAATGATGCTCGAAGGCTTGGTGGTGAAGGGCCGTACGTCGCGGTACCACCCGGGACGGCGCAGTCCGGAATGGCTCAAACACCCGCTGGTGCAGACGACCGAGGTGATCCTCGGCGGCTGGCGCGCGGGCCAGGGCCGCCGCGAGGGCACGATCGGCGCGCTGCTGCTCGGCGCGCACGACCCGGAGTCGGGGGAGCTGCGGTACCTGGGCGACGTCGGCACCGGCTTCACCGACGCGATGCTCAAGGATCTGCAGGCGCGGCTGGTTCCCTTGGAGCGCAAGACAAGCCCGTTCGCCGACCAGGTGCCGCGAGACCGCGCGCGCGGCGCGCATTGGCTGGACCCGGAGGTGGTCGGCGAGGTGGTGTACCGGCGGCTCACCCCGGGGGACGGGCGGTTGCGGCACACGGCCTGGCGGGGGTTGCGGCCGGAACGGCGTCCTGCTGAGGTCAAGGTTCCGGTGCGGTGAAGCGCCCCGGCCGAGCACCTGGCTCGCCGACTCCTGCCGAGCAGAGCCAGCCGCGGCCCGGCATCCTCAGCCAGGCTCCCGCAATCCCGTGATCAGCAACCCGGCCAGGCGGCGCGCGTCGTAGCTGTCGTCGGCTTCCGCGCCGATGCACAGGTTCCCGACGCCGCGCATCAGGTGCACCGCCTCCAGGTCCGTGCGGATTTCCCCGGCCTTCGTGGCGGCGTCGAGCAGTTCGGTGCACACGGGGACCAGCCGTTCGAGGAAGTACCCGTGCAGTGCCTCGAAGCCGCTGTGGTCGGACTGCATGATCCCGGCCAGCCCGTGCTTGGTGACGAGGAAGTCGACGAACAGGTCGATCCACTGCGCGAGTGCGGCGTGCGGGGATTCGTTGTCCGCCAGCAGTTTCGGGCCCGCGTCGGCGCACGCTTCGACCTGGTGCCGGTACACCGCGATGATCAGGTCCGCGCGGGTGGGGAAGTGCCGGTAGATGGTGCCCACGCCGACGCCCGCCCTGGTCGCGATGTCGCGCACCGGCGCGTCCACCCCGGACGCGACGAACACCGCCGCCGCCGCGTCGAGCAGGGTTTTCTCGTTGCGCCGCGCGTCCGCCCGTTTCGTGCGGGCCCCCGCGTTCTCACCCACGTGCCACTCCCTCCGCGTGCCGCCGGTAGACAAGCGGAACAGTGTTCCGTATAGTTACCGGAGCAACGTTCCGTTTGCTCATGATGCCAGACCGGGCCGCCCGCCACCACACCCTCGCGCGCCCGGACGGCGAAAGAAGGTACTCCCATGTCTGCAGTACAGCTCCCGGCTCCGGTCGTCTCGGTGAAGCCGGTGCGGCTCGACGCGCCCGGCCGCGGCGAGGACCTGCCGGTGCGCGTGTCCGCCCCGGCCGCCGGGCAGGGCCTGCCGGTGATCGTGTTCTCGCACGGCTTCAGCTCGTCCCTGGACGGCTACGGCCCGCTCGCCGACTACTGGGCCGCGCACGGATTCGTCGTCGTGCAACCGACTCACCTCGATTCGCGGACCCGGGCCCTGCCCCCGGAAGACCCGCGCACGCCGAACATCTGGCGGTTGCGGGTCGAGGACCTGCGGCACGTCATCGACCAGCTCGACACCGTCGAAGCGGCTCTGCCCGGACTGAGCGGGCGAGTCGACCGCAACCGGATCGCCGTCGCCGGGCACTCCTGGGGCGCGCAGTCGGCGAGCATGCTGCTGGGCGCGCGCGTCGTCGAGGCGGACGGCGGTGTCGGCGAGGACCTCACCGATTCGCGGGTGTCCGCCGGGGTGCTGTTCGCGCTCACCGGAATCGGCGGCGCGGACCTGTCGCCGTTCGCTGCCGAGAATTTCCCTTTCATGAGCCCGGATTTCGCCGGCCTGAAGGCGCCCGCGCTCTTCGTCGCCGGGGATCAGGACGATTCGATGCTGTCGGTGCGCGGCCCGGACTGGTTCACCGACGCGTACCGGCTGAGCCCGGGGGAGAAGAGCCTGCTGACGCTCTTCGGCGCGGAGCATTCGCTCGGCGGCATCACCGGCTACGGAGTCAAGGAAACCACTGACGAAAGCCCGGAACGCGTCGCCCTGCAACAGCGGCTGACCACGGCGTATCTCCGCAGCACGCTCATTCCGGGCGACGACAGCTGGGCCGGGATCGAAGACAGCCCGCTCGGCCGCGTCGAATCGCACGAGTGAAAGGACTTCCCGCGATGACCACGCAACCGCGGTTCGGCATCATGACCGCGCCGATGCAGACCAGCTACGCCGCGCTGCAGCGGGTCTGGCTCGAGGCGGACGCGATCCCGGCCATCGAGCACGCCTGGCTGTTCGACCATCTCCTGCCGATCGCCGGAGACCCGGACGGGCCGATTTTCGAAGGCTGGACGCTGCTTTCCGCCCTTGCCGCGCGCACCGAACGGCTCCGGCTCGGGCTTTTGGTGACCAGCAACCGATTCCGCCCGCCGGCGATGCTGGCGAAGATCGCCGCGACCGCCGACGTCGTGTCCGGCGGACGGCTCGACTTCGGCATCGGCGTCGGCTCCCGGCCGAGCCATCCGCTGGCTCGCCGGGAGTACGAAGCGCATGGCCTGCCGTACCTGGAAACCGCCGACGCGGTGGGCCGGTTCGCCGAAGCGTGCACCGTGATCCGGAAGCTGTGGACGGAGGACGAGCCGTTCGATTTCGCGGGCGAGCACGTCCAGCTGACCGGCGCGTTCGGCAACCCGAAGCCGGTGCAGCGCCCGCATCCGCCGTTCGTGATCGGCGGCCGGGCCCGCGCGACGCTGCGGGTGGTCGCCGAGCACGCCGACGTCTGGAACATCCCCGGCGGGGACATCGCGGACGCCGTCGAACGCGCCGCGATGCTGGACGAGTACTGCGCGGAAATCGGCCGCGACCCCGCGGAGATCACGCGCTCGATCCATCTGCCGGTTTCCTGCGACCGGCCCGCCCTCGCCCGGGCGGCGATCGGGGAGGCGCTGGAAGCCGGGTTCAGCCACGTCGTGCTCGGGCTGCCCGCGCCCTACCCGGCGGGGGTCGCGCGCTGGGTCGCCGACGAGGTGATCGCCAAGGCGGGCTAGGGATTCCCCCCAGCGGCTCGCTGAAGGCGGAGCTGCCCGATCTCCGCGACGTTCTTCATCAGCTCCGCGTTCGCCCAGGCGATCAGGCGCCCGATCGTGTGCCGGGGGTCGCCTTCGGGCAGGAACGGGACGGCCGACGGCAGGTCCGCATCGGCGAGACGGTCCAGGGCGGCGAGCCAGTCCGCGCGCAGGCCGCGGAGCCACGCGATGGCCGGTTCGCCCGGGCCCGGCCAGGCGATGTCGCTTCGCTCCCGCGGTTCGCGGCCGCGGATCTGGTCGAGGGCGACGCTCCACCACCAGCCGAGGTGCCAGCTCAGCCAGGCGACCGTCGGCACCGGTACGGGGTCGGGCTCGGTGCCGGCCCAGTCCGGCGTCCAGGTTCCGTCTTCGGCCTGCCGCGTCGTCCAGCAGAGTGCGGCGGGTTCCCAGCCGAAATCGTCCGGCTCGAGCCGCTCCAGGTGGTACTCGAACAGCGACCAGGCGAGGTCGAACTGCCAGCGCAGCACATCGAGGGAGGAATCGGGCACCGGCCGACCCTCGCACACCTCGGCCCGAGCGGAAACCGGGTTTCGCCGACGATGCCGCCGACCTGCGCTCAAGCGCGCGAAGCCCCCGCCTTCCGGTGGTCGACCGGAAGGGATCCGCCGTGCCAAGATGACGCGCCTGAACGAGAAGGGGGCTCGGCAGTGGTGCTTGAGCAGGAAACGAAGACGGCGGGGCGGATCCGGCGGGTGGCGCTCGCGAGCGCGATCGGGACGACCATCGAGTGGTACGACTACTTCGCCTACAGCACGGCGACCGCACTGGTCTTCAACAAGCTGTTCTTCCCGTCGCTTTCCCCGGCGTCCGGCACGCTCGCCGCGTTCGCGACGCTCGGGGTCGGGTTCGTCGCGCGGCCGCTGGGCGGGATCGTCTGGGGCCACTTCGGCGACCGCGTGGGGCGCAAGGCGATGCTGGTCGCCTCGCTGGTGCTGATGGGGCTCGCGACCGCGGGCGTCGGCGTGTTGCCGACCTACCACCAGGCCGGCGTCATCGCGCCGGTGCTGCTCGTGGTTCTCCGGGTGCTGCAAGGGATTTCGGCGGGCGGCGAATGGGGCGGTGCGGCGCTGATGGCGGTCGAGCACGCGCCGGAGGGCAAACGCGGCCGGTACGGGTCCTTCTCGCAGATCGGCGTCCCGGCCGGGCTGATCCTGGCGCAGCTGGTGTTTTTCCTCGTGAACAGTTCGCTGTCGGCCGACGACTTCCGGTCTTGGGGCTGGCGGATCCCGTTCCTGGTCAGCCTTGTGCTGGTGGCGGTCGGGCTGGTGATCCGGTTGCGCGTGGAGGAAAGCCCGGTGTTCGCGAAGCTGCGCAGCACCGGCGAGCGCAGCAAGCTGCCGATCGTGGAGGTGCTGCGCGCGCGGCCGAAGCAGGTCCTCGCGGCGGCGGTCAGCTTCATCGCGAACACCGCGCTGGGCTACATCTTCTTCGCTTACCTGCTGTCGTACGGCACTTCGGTGCTGAAGCTGTCCAGCACGACGATGCTGGTCGTGGTGATCGTCGGCAGCGTCGTGTGGCTGGCGAGCATCGTCGCCGCGGCGATCTGGTCGGACTCGGCGGGCCGGAAACCCGTCTACCTCGCGGGTTCCGTGCTGCTGGTCGTGTGGTCGATCCCGTTCTTCCTGCTCGTGGACACCGCGCGGCCGTGGCTGCTGATCGTCGCGGTGGTGGTGCTGAACGTGGGCCTCGGCGCGACGTACGGACCGCAGTCGGCGTTGTTCTCGGAGCTGTTCGAATCCCGGTTCCGCTACAGCGGATCGTCGTTCGCCTACGCGGTGGGCGCGGTCCTGGGCGGCGGGTTCGCCCCGCTGAT
The DNA here is from genome assembly GCF_021903635.1 of Amycolatopsis sp. FU40. Classification (NCBI taxonomy): domain Bacteria; kingdom Bacillati; phylum Actinomycetota; class Actinomycetes; order Pseudonocardiales; family Pseudonocardiaceae; genus Amycolatopsis; species Amycolatopsis sp. FU40. Next base: position 3,317,310 of record NZ_CP091381.1, on the reverse strand, counting down.
CGCGGCCTCGCTGCAGAGTTCGACCGGGACGTCGCTGTCCGTGTCGCTCTACATGGTGGGCGTCGGCGTGCTCAGCCTCCTCGCCGTGCTGGCGTTCCCGCGCAAGCCGCTCGTGCCGGTCACAGCAGAGTGAGCGGCACCGCGTCGGCCATCCGCTGGTACCCGGCGTCGTTCGGGTGCAGGTGGTCGCCGGAGTCGTAGGCGGGAAGCATCGCGAGCGGATCGGCGGGATCGCGCACGGCCGCGTCGAAGTCGACGACGCCGTCGCAGATCCCGCTGGTCCGGATGAACGCGTTCACCGCCTGGCGGGTTTTCTCCAGCGTCGGATCGTAGATTTTCCAGCCCTTGAACGGCGTGAGCGTGCCGCCGATGACCCGGATGCCCTGCGTCTTGGCCTGCGCGACGATCTGGCGGAGCGCGGAGACGATCATCGCCGGATCGGTCTGGTGCGGGTTCTGCTGGATGTCGTTGATGCCTTCGAGCACGATCAGCGTGCGGACGTCGCCGCTGGTCAGCACGTCGTCGGCGAGCCGGGCGAGCGCGTTGCGGCCCGAGGCGGCTCCGTCGAGGAGCAGCCGGTTGCCGCTGATCCCGGCGTTGAGCACGCCGAGCCGTCCGTGCAGCCGGTCGCTCAGCCGGTCCGGCCAGCGGCGGTTCGCGCCGGGCGTGGAGTGCGCGCCGTCGGTGATCGAATCGCCGAGCGTCACGACGGTGCCGCGGGCGGGCCCGCGGACGTCGACCTCGCTGACGTAGTGCCACACCGCGGTCTGCTCGGTGAACGACGCGCCGGATTCCTCGGCCGCGAAATCGCCGGCGCGCGTGAAGAACGACGTCTGCTGGGCGAGCGGATGGTAGGTGACCGGTCCGGACGGCGTCGGCACGTACGTGGTCACGAGAAGGTCGGCGTCGGCGGGAACGCGCAGCCACGCCGGGTCGCTCAGCACCTCGGCACCGGCCGGGACGACCACAGTGGACTGTCCGCCGAACGTCAGCGTGCGCATCGTGCCGCCCGCGGCGCGCGGACCGGTGTCGGCGACGGCGAGCGTCACGTGGCCAAAGGTGAGCGGTGCGGTGCCGAAGGTGTTGGAAAGCCTTACCCTGGCTTGATTTCCGCCCGCGCTGGTGTGCACGACGTTGCGGATCGAGTAGTTCGGATACCCCTGCGGCGTGTTCGCCACCGCGGCCGCGGGCGACGCCGCCCACGTGCCGACCCAGCCGTGCGCGGCCAGGTCGCCCTCGGCACTGCTGGACGCGGTGACCGCGCCCAGCGTGAGCACGGCGGCCGTGCTCAGAGTCAGGATCCGTTTCATGGAGACACTGTGCGCGCGCCCGTGCGGCACGGCATCCGCGGTCCCGGTCATCGGGTCGACAGAAAACCGGACAGGATTTGCCTCCGGACGGGGGATACGACGGTGGTGGACCGCTCGCACGGGGTTCACCATAGAGTGATGACCGAATCACAATGGGTATCACTGTCCGGAAGTCTGCGTCCGGCGCTGGCCGAGGCCGAGGTGCTCGGCCCGCTCGACGCGGACGCCACCGTCACCGCGACCGTCGTCCTGCGGCGGCGCGCCGAACTGGATGTGGCCGCGCTGAGCGAGCCGCTCGCCCCGGAGGAGTTCACCGGCCGCTACGGGGCCACCGCCGACGATCTCGACCTGGTGCGCACTGTCCTCACCGACGCCGGGCTGACCGTCACCGACACGCACGCCGGATCGCGCCGCGTCTCGGTCCGGGGCCCGGCACGGGCGATGACGGCCGCGTTCAAGACCGAGCTGAACCGGGTCCGCCACGGCGAAGCGGGCGAATTCGCCGCGCGCACCGGGGAACTGCAACTGCCCGCCTCGCTCGGGGACGTCGTGGTCGCCGTGCTCGGCCTCGACGAACGGCCGCAGGCGCGGGCGCTGTTCCGGATGCACAAGGAAGCCGCCGGGCAGGGCTACACCCCGGACCAGGTCGGGCAGCTGTACGGGTTCCCGGCCGACGCCGACGGCGCCGGGCAGACCGTCGCGGTGATCGAACTCGGCGGCGGATACAAACCGGAAGACCTGAAGAAGTACTTCGCCGGCTTGAAGATCACCGAACCGAAGGTGACCGCGGCCGGGGTCGACGGCGGCAAGAACGCGCCGACCGGCGACCCGAATTCGGCCGACGGGGAAGTGCTGCTGGACGTCGAGGTGATCGGCGCGCTCGCGCCGGGAGCCGCGCAGATCGTGTACTTCGCGCCGAACACCGACCAGGGCTTCCTGGACGCGGTGAGCACCGCGGTGCACGCGACGCCGACCCCGGTCGCGGTCAGCATCAGCTGGGGCCAGTCCGAGGACCAGTGGACGCCGCAGGCCCGCACCGCGATGGACCAGGCGTTCGCCGACGCCGCGGCGCTCGGCGTGACGGTGTGCTGCGCGTCCGGCGACAACGGCAGCGCCGACGGGCAGAAAGACGGGGCGCAGCACGTCGATTTCCCCGCGTCGAGCCCGCACGCGCTCGCCTGCGGCGGCACCAAACTCGACGGGACCCCACCGTCCACAGTGAACTCGGAGACGGTCTGGAACACCTCCGGCGGCGGGTCGACCGGCGGCGGCGTGAGCGACGCGTTCCCGGTGCCGGACTACCAGCAGGCCGCCGGCGTGCCTGTCCGGGCCGGGGACGGAAAGCCTGGTCGCGGCGTCCCGGACGTCGCGGGGAACGCGGACCCGGCGACGGGATACCAGGTGCTGGTCGACGGACAGCAGATCGTCGTCGGCGGCACGAGCGCGGTTTCGCCGCTGTGGGCGGCGTTGCTGGCCAGGCTGGCGCAGACGGCCGGGCGCGGATTCGGGCTGGTGCACAGCAAGCTGTACGCCGGAGTCGGCGCGGGCAAGGCGCAGCCGGGGTTCCGCGACATCACCGAGGGCAGCAACGGCGCGTATTCGGCCGCTGCCGGATGGGACGCGTGCACCGGGCTCGGGGTGCCGGACGGGGCGGCGCTGCGGAAGCTCTTCGGCGGTAAAGCGTCCTGAATGGACAGTCGGGGCCGGTCAGCCGCTACTGGCTGTCGCGGGCCAGGAGTTCGACGATCCGGCAGAGCGAGGCGTTCACCGAGACGAAGCCCTGCCGCATCTCCTCGCGGAGGTCGGCCGGGTCTTCGCGGAGTGCGTTGAGCGTGCCCGTGCGAGCGCGTTGGAGGCGAGCGGCGCGGTCGCTCACTTCATCGTCGGCCATGCAGTCGATCCTGCGAAGCCCTGGCTGCTCGCTGTGGATCGGGCAGGCCAGTCCACCCAGGCCCCCGGGCAGACCGAGGCGACGGTTTCCGCACCCGTCCAGCACGAGTTCGCCTCCGCGTCAGCGCAACCTTTCGGTCCGCTCGCCCGTAGAAGAAAGGGGAGCGAGAGGCGGGAGCGGACGGATGCGCGGAAAGATCGTCGCGATCGTGCTGGCCGGGTCGGCCGTGGTCGCGGCCGGATGCGGAGCGCCGGCGGAACCGGAGGCCCAGGCGGCCGGGCTGCCGCTGGCGCCGTCGCCGGAACTGCCGACGCCGCCGGTGCGGCACCTCCCGCCGGGGCCCTCGTGCTCAGTGGTCACCGGCGCCTGCGCGAGCCTCTCGCTGCGGCGGGCGTGGCTGATGGAAAACGGCGCGGCGGTGCGGTCGGTCCCGATGGAGCCGGGCGGCCCTGGCCGGCCGACTCCGCTCGGGACGTTCCGGGTGGCGTGGAAGGACCGCGTCCACCGCAGCGACGAGTACGGCGACGAGATGCCGAACTCGGTGTTCTTCGCCCCGGGCGGCATCGCCTTCCACGCCGGGCCGCTCGACCGTCCGTCGCACGGCTGCCTCCACCTCACGGAAGAGGACTCGGCGCTGTTCTTCGACCGGCTGCCGGTGGGGGCCGAGGTCGAAGTGGACCGCTGACGGCCGGTTCAGCCGGGCTGGCCGATGTTGACCATCCAGGAGATGCCGAACCGGTCGGTGCAGGCGCCGAATTCGTCGCCCCACATCTGCTTCTCCAGCGGAACCGCCACCGTCCCGCCGTCGGTCAGCTTTTCCCAGCAGCGGCGCAGCAGGTCGCCGTCGTCGCCGCTGAGGCTGATCGAGATGTTCGTGCCCGGCTTGTGCTCCGTGCCGGGCGGGACGTCAGCGGCCATGAGCGTGAAGCCGTTGTCCCCCTCCAGCATCGCGTGCATGATGCTGTCCGCGTAGTCGGCCCCCGCGGGTGCGCCGGACTCGCCGAAGGTGTTCAGCGCGAGGTCGCCGCCGAACACGTCGTGGTAGTACTCCATCGCTTCGCGCGCGTTGCCCGCGAAGCTGATGTACGGGTTGAGTTTCGAGGCCATCGGGCCCTCCTCAGCTGATGGACAGGCCCGCATCGTCGCAGCTGCGGAGGGGCGCGGCAACGGGATCGGGCCCGGCCGGGCGACCCCCGTCGCGGGCGTGCTCAGGGGTCGCCGGTGAGTTTGTCGCGCAGTTGCTCGAGGGTCTGCGACAGCAGCCGGGACACGTGCATCTGGGAGATGCCGACCTGCTCGGCGATCTGGGTCTGGGTGAGGCCGCCGAAGAACCGCATCACCAGGATCGCGCGCTCCCGTTTGGGCAGTTCGCGCAGCAGCGGCTGCAGGGCCTCGTGGTTCTCGATGTGCTCGATCTCCGGGTCGTCGCTGCCGAGCGTGTCGGCGAGCAGCAGCGGTTCGGCGTCGTCGTGCACCGGCTTGTCCACCGACAAGGTCTGGTACGCGTGGCCCGCGACCAGTCCTTCGTGGACCTCGGAAAGCTCGAGGCCGAGGTGCTCGGCGAGCTCGGTGGGCGTCGGCGCGCGGCCGAGCGTCTGCGACAGGGTGGCCGAACCGCGGCTGAGCGCGAGGTGCAGTTCCTTGAGCCGCCGCGGCACGCGGACCGACCAGCCGGTGTCGCGGAAGTACCGGCGGATCTCGCCCATGATCGTGGGCACGGCGAAGGACAGGAAGTCCGGGCCGCGGTCGGGGGTGAACCGGTCGATCGCGTTGATCAGGCCGATCCGGGCGACCTGGACGAGGTCCTCGCGGGGTTCGCCGCGGCCGGTGAACCGGGTGGCGATGTGCTCGGCGACCGGCAGGAACTCGGTGACGAGCTGTTCGCGCAGCCGCGGCCGCTGCCCGTCGTCGGCGGGCAGCGCGGCGAGCTCCTCGAACAGCGGCGCGGTGTGCGCGTATTCGTCGCGGTGGCGGGTGACGGGCTGCTGGTTCACCCGCTCGCCTCCCGGTGCAGGTCGAGGTCGAGGGTCAGCGCGTATCCGTCTTCGGCGGGGTCCGGCACGCTGCGCGCGGACACGTTCGAGGCCAGCGTGGTCAGCACATGCCAGCCGAAACTTCGCTCGCTCGGCGGCTCGGGCTGCTGGGTGCGGGTCTTGACGGTGAACCGGATCCCGTCGGGCGAGACGGTGAACTGGCAGGTCATCGCCGCCCCGGGGGCGGCCGTCGAGACGACCTGGGCACACGCCTCGTCGACGGCCATCTTGGCGTCGGCGATGGCGTCGAGCCCGTAATCGGCCCGCGCGGCGACAGCCTGCGCGAGCATGCGGACAAGCGGGATCTGGTAAGTCTCCGCCGGAAGCCGCAGCTCGATCACCTCGTCGAGCAAACGGTCCACGGCTGGCATGCCGCCGCTGGCGCGGCTGCCGGGGCCCTCGTCGTTCATGGCTCCCGCATACCCAGGCGGGGCCCGATCGACACGTGCGGGCGCGATCCCGGTGTGTGCGCAGCGGCACGTTTGCGGCGGGGCCGGACCGGTTCGCGGCGCCGCCCCGGGTGAATCCGGCGTGAGGCGGGCGGCGATTTCGCGTGACAAACCGCCGGAGGTTGGGTAGTCAGCAGGGAGAACCTTTTCGGAAGCGGGGTGACCCCCATGGTGCAGGTGCGAGTGCAGGGGCTGGCCGTGGTGGCGCAGGAGTCGGCGCCGGTCGTGCTGCTGCGCGAGGAATCCGGCTCGCGCCGGTGGCTCGCCATCACCATCGGCGCGCCGGAAGCGCAGGAACTGGCCGCCGCGCAGGAACAGGTCGTGTCCGCGCGGCCGGGGACGGTCGAGCTGATCATCGAGGTGCTGGCGGCGCTGGGCCAGCGCGTGGAACGGGTCGAGATCACCCAGCTGCTGGACAGCATCTTCCACGCGGACCTCGTCCTGTCCGGCGGCGCGCGCGTGTCGGCCCGCCCGAGCGACGCGATCGCGATCGGGCTGCGCACGCACGCCCCGCTGGAAGTCGCGGAGGCGGTCCTCGACGAGGCGGCGGTCGACGTGACGGTGGCCGCGGGCGACGAAACCGCTCTCGACGCGGCTGCCGACCTGGAGGAACCGGCCGAGGCGAACGAGGACGAGATCCGCCGGTTCCGGGATCTGCTGGACGACGTGAGCCCGGAGGATTTCCGCGACCCGGACGCGTGAGCCTCGCGCCGCACCGGCTCGCTGTCCTCAGTGGACGGTCAGGCCTTCTCGGCGGGCCGGGGCAGCGGGATCTCGGTGAGCCCTTCGGCGGCGCCGGACCGTATGCAGTCCAGGGGGAAGAGCGAGAACAGCCGCCGGACCGTGGGCGCGGAACCCGGGTCGACGTAGAAATCCTTGTCCGCTCCGGCGGCCAGCAGCTTCAGCCGGATCAGGACGCGCAGCCCCGCGACGCCGAGGAAGGTCGTCCGGCGCAGGTCGACGATCACCAGGCTGACGGTGCTGCGCAGCCGCGCCTCGACGACCTCGGCCAGCCGGGGCGCGGTAGCCAGGTCGACCTCCCCGGAAACCTCGACGACGGCGGTTCCCGGAGCGGGGTGGCGGACGCGCAGCCGGAGCATCCCCGTCGGGTCCGGCGACGGCAGTGCGGGCAGTCGGGCAATGTGCGCGGCGGTCATCACGGCACTCTCTCTGAGCCGCGCGCAGGGCTGCGGCGGAATGCCGGACCGGCCGGGCACCGGGCATCCCGGCGCGCGGGACGAATCACACGGTGGCTGGAGGCTCAACCACTCTCCACCGTAGCTCTCCCGAGCCGCCCAGGGAAGCCGCCGAAGGGGGACGACCGGTGACGCGGCGATTGCCCTGGTGGGGCGGGGCAGTTGTTGAACGATCAGGCAAGTGCGGGGGAGAGTGCCGCTGGGTTCGCCGGAAACGGTGGCGGCAAAGGACAATCCGGCGGCGGCTGGGTGGTATCTCGCTGGCGGTCGGGGAGACCGGGTGCGCGTGACGGCGGGGGAGGCTCCGCGGCTGCCAGCGGAAGCATTCCGGGCGGCGCGAATCCTGCTGCCGCAAGCAAACTCCTCACTCGCTCAGCCACGCGTCGATGTGACAGTCGTGCTCGGGCGGCGCTGTGCGCAGTTGCCCCCTGCGAGATGGGCCCGCGCAGCCGTCTCCGGCAGCGTGGAGCTTGCCGTAAAAGCAACCTCCCGCCGCTGGGCTCGGCTATCCCGCGTCACAAGGAGTCCGCGGAGATGCCGCGGACAGCGCGGATTCCGCTGCGGCCAGCGCCCCCGACGACCCCGGCTAACCCCCGAGCCGAGGCGGCCCGGCGTCCACGACCGCCAGCGAAAGGTCCAGCGGGTCGAAGTGGACGAGCGATTCCATCCACCACGTCATCCCCGCCTCGGCGAGCGCCGCGAGATCCACCTCGACCGGGTCCTCCCACGCCGGGCTCGCGTTGCCGGACACCGCGACCTCGTACGGGCGGTCCGGAGGCCGCACCCGAGCGACCAGGCCGGCCAGCTCCGCGGGCGGCAACGGCTGCGGACCCGGATTCGGGAAAATCCCGGCACTCCCCGCGGCACGGCGGAGAACCCGCTCATGCCGGGTCGTGCAGGCTGTCCACACCGGAATGGGATACGGCTCCGGATCGGCAGCGTCCAGGTTCACCCGGTAGTGCGGCCCCTCGTGCCGAAGAGCCTCCCCGGCCCACATCGCGCGGACGATCTCCATCGCCTCGTCGGTCCGCGGCGACAGCTCGGCGGGCGAGGACGGATCGCCGAACCGGCTGAAGTCGCCGGTTTCGTCGGAGCCGATGCCGGTTCCCAGGATCAGCCGGCCGCGGGAAAGGCGGGCGAGGGTCGCGGCCTGCCGGGCCAGGAGCCACGGGCGGCGGCGGCTCGGCGGGGTGACCATCGGGCCCAGCAGGACCTTGCCGGTCGCCTGGGCGATGGCGGCCAGGACGGTCCACGTGTCGGCGATCGGCGGCATCGCGGGCACGACGTGGTCCCACAGGAACACGCCGTCCCAGCCGGCGGCTTCGGCCCGGACCGCCAGGTCCACCAGGGCGGCCGGATCGCCGAGCGGGCCGAAAGGCGGCAGGTAGAGGCCGTAGCGAACGCGGTCTGGCATAGGAGATCCCCCTCCGGATCGGTCGAAGGGAACCGTATCGGGAGGGACCGGCGAAAACGGGCCCGAGATCTTCTTCCGGCATCCGCCGTTCGGACGTTGCCCGCTCACCAGACCCTAGGTTACGGTGACCTATGTGTGGACCGACGTGCTCCTGCTCGCGAAGCTCGCCGAGCGGCCGTGGCACGGCTACGAGCTGCGCAAGCAGGTCGAGGAGTCCAGCGGCCGCGCGCTGTCGAACAACTCGCTCTACCCGGCGCTGCGGCGATTCGCCGAAGCGGGCGCGGTGACCCGGACCGCCGAGCCGCAGGAAGGCCGTCCGCCGCGGCACGTGTACACGATCACCGACGTCGGACGGGAGCTGCTGCACGATCTGCTCGCCGACCTGCCGCCGGAGCTGGCGGGCGATCCGGCCGAGTTCCTGGCGCGGCTCGCGGGCTTCGGCAGGCTCACCCCGGAGGAACGGCTGCGCGTGCTGGACGCGCGCCAAACCGCCGTCGCGGCGCAGCGGGACCGGCTGGCCAAGCTCGGCGCGGGGCAGACCGACCCGTGGAGCAGGCTCGTGCTGGCCGAGGTCCAGCGCCGCGCGGAGAACGAACAGGACTGGCTCGCGTCGTTGCGCACGCGGGCGGGCTGACCCGAGGAGAGGACCCGGAATGTCTACCACCGCCCAGCTGCCGTTCGCGAGGCCGAACGTCCTGGACATCGCGCCGCTGTACGAGGTCCTGCGCCGCGAAGGCCCGATCGTCCCGGTGACGACCCCGGCGGGCGACCCGGCCTGGCTCGTCACCGCGTACGAGCAGGCGCGGGAAGTGTTCGCGGACAACCGGTTCGGCCGTTCCCACCCGCATCCCGAGGACGCCTCGGCGGTCTCCGACGCCGCGGTGCTGAACGGGCCGCAGGGCGATTTCGAGACCGAGCAGGCCGAGCACGCCCGGCTGCGCCGCCTGCTGGTCCCGGCGTTCTCGGCGAACCGGATGCGCCGCCTCGGCAGCCGGATCCAGGAACTCGCCGACCGGTGCCTCGACGGGATGGAGGCCGCGGGCTCGCCGGCGAACCTGCACGAGCACCTGTCGTTTCCCTTGCCGGTGCTGGTGATCTGCGAACTGCTCGGCGTCCCGTACTCCGACCGCGAGAAGTTCCGCGACCTGTCCGACCGCATCGGCGTGCTCGACAGCGGCGGCGACGCCGAGGCGGCGATGACCGAGTTCACCGCCTACATGTCCGGCCTCGCCGGCGCGAAACGCGCGAACCCGGGCCAGGACGTGGTGTCGGACCTGGTCGCCGCGCAGGCCGAGGACCCGACGTTCACCGACGACGACCTCGGCAGGCTCGCCGCCGGACTGCTGTTCGCCGGCCACGAGACCACGTCGAACCGGATCGACCTCGGCGTGCTGTTCCTGCTCACCGACCTCGCCCGCCGCGACGCGCTGGCCGCCGACCCCGAGGGGCGCGTGCACGCGACCGTCGAGGAGATCCTGCGGATGTCCGCGCCGGGCGGGCTCGGGCTGCTCCGGTACGCGCACGAGGACGTGGAGATCGGCGGCGTCCGGATCCCGCGCGGCGACGCGGTGATGATTTCGACCGCGTCGGCCAACCGCGATCCGTCGGTGTTCTCCGACGCGCACGAGTTCGACGCGGAGCGCAAACCCAACTCCCACATCGCTTTCGGCTACGGCGGCTACTTCTGCATCGGCGCGAGCCTCGCCCGCACGGAGCTGCGCGTGGTGTTCACGACGTTGTTCCGCCGCTTCCCGAACCTCCGGCTGGCCGTGCCCGCCGACGAGCTGGAAGTGCGCGCGAATCGGTTGACGGGCGGGGTTTCGCAGGTTCCGGTCGTGTGGTGAGTGGCTGTGCCGGTGAGAACCGGCGCCAGCACTCACGAGGAGACGATCGTGGCGGTTCCGGTGTTGACGAACGGATGCGTGGCACTCACGGTGATCGTGCCGGGGGTGCCGCGCATCGAGCGGATCCACACCGCTGCCGCGCCGCCGAGCGCGCCGAAGTCCAGGTAGGGGTCGCCGATCAGCACGCCGGGCCCCTTCGCGGAGACGGCCAGCACTCCGCGGGCATGCGGCCGCGGAGCGCCGTACCGGTCGAGCAAGCGCAGCGCGACCCGGGTGGTGTCCGCGCCGTCGGCGACGATCTGGTCGTCGTCGGCGGTCACCGCGATCGTGTCGTACGCCGGATCCGCGCTGAATCGCCTGCGCAGCACGGTTTGCCCGCCGATCCGGCCTTCGATGCTCAGCTCCGGGCGCGCCCGGCCGTTCACCCGCAAATCCACCGAGAACGGCGGATACGCCAGATGCGGGAACCGGGTGCGATCAGGGTGCACGGTGACCGGACGCTTGCCCGCGACCGTCACCACCAGCACCTCGCAGTTCGACCAGACGATCGCGTCGCGACCCGGTCCGCCCTGCGGCGAGCCGGGGCCGAAATCCCAGTAGAAAGCCGGTTCGATCACCGCGCCGCGGGACGGATCGCGTTGCGCCCGGTAGAACGCCGCGCCGAGTTTGGGGATGCGGAAGAAGTCCATCACGCCCGGGTATTTCACGCCGCGATAGTGGTGGTACCAGCCGGAAGGATAGTCGAAACCGCACCAGCCGAGCAGGCCGCTGTAGCGCGGATCGGACGCGGCGCGGTCGTGCACCCAGGCGTGCAGCATGCTCTGTTCCCGTTGCACGGCAGGGGAATCCGTCCGCCGGAAGTACGCGGAGCCGACGAGGGTGCCGATCGCTTCGCTGACCAGGTACGGAACTCCGCGCCGCGGCGGGCGCAGCGGCGGCGGCGAGCCTGGCGGGCGCGGACGGCTGTAGTCGTTGAAGGAGAACACCCCGCCGCCCGCTTTCACCGGGTACAGCGGCGAAACGTAACCGCGTTCGCCCGCGACCGCGCCGGTGCACGGCCGCATCGGATCGAGTTCCGCGGCGAGCTGGTCGGTTCTCCCGTACAGCGCGTATTGGCCGAGCGTCTCGTTCACCCGGGTGCCCCACACGATGATCGACGGATGATTGCGGTCTCGCACGATCATGTCGTGCACGTCGCGCACCGCCAGCTCCTGCCACGCGGTGTCGCCGACGTGGTCCCAGCCCGGCAGCTCCTCCCACACGAGGACGCCGAGTTCGTCGCAGGCGTCGAGAAACGCCGTCGCCTGCGGATAATGCGAGCAGCGCACCATCGTGCAGTTCAGGTCTTCTTTCAGCAGCTGAGCGTCACGGCGCTGCACCCGGTCCGGCATCGCGCCGCCGACGAACGGGTACCACTGATGGCGGTTGAGCCCGAACAGCTTGAGCGGCCGCCCGTTCAGCCGGAAACCGTCCACAGTGAACTGAGCGTCGCGCAGCCCGGTGCGCACGGGGTAGGTGTGCACTTTGCGGCCGTCGACCTCGAGGGTGACGAGGATGTCGCACAACGCCGGATCGTCGAGATCCCACAGCCGCACCGCGTCGAGGCCCTGCAACGACACCGTCACCTGGGTGTCGCCCTTCGGCAGACCGGTCAGATCGGTGTAGGAGGACGCGACCTCGGCACCGTGCTGGCTGAGCGTGGCGGTGAGCCGGACGGGGCCCTTGACCGCCTTCGCCGAATCCACTGTGCAATGCAGCAACACCTCGCGGTTCGGCGTCAGCACGGCGATCTGCTGCGCGTACACATCGGACAGATACGTCTGCGGCACACCGGTCAGCCGGACTTCGCGGTACATCCCGGCCGGCTGGTAGAAGTCGATCGCCGTCGGGTGGGGGAATTCCGGCAGATCCGGCGGCGTGTTCTGCTGCCAGCGGCCGTCGACGACCACTGCGAGCACATTGTCCTTGCCGGTCAGCAGGCCGGTGACCTCGCAGCGCAGCGGCAGGTAACCGCCGCTGCGCATCGCGACGCGACGGCCGTTGAGGTACACGGTCGCGGCGCTGAGCACCCCGTCGAACTGGAGGAACGCCCGGTTCCGGCGCAGCTGCGCGGGCGCGAGGAAATGCTGCCGGTACACCCAGACGTGCTGCCAGTCCGACGGGTCCCAGTCCTGCCAGGACAGCGGAACCACGCAGTGCGGCACCGAAACCAGCGCCATCCCGCTGTCGTCGAAGTCCGGATCGGTGCTGCCCTGGACGAACGGACCGAACAGCCAGTCCGCGCCGAACCCGTCCCGCGCCGCCGGGGGCGCGGGACGGGACAGCGCGGCCGCGAGCGCGCCCGAACCGGCGAGCACCGCGCCGGCCCCGAGCAGGAAACGTCGCCGGGGCTGCGCGGCGAGCCAGGGGACCCGCGCGGAAGGCTCGCCCGTCATCCCCGCCGGCGGGCGGTTCCGGGACGGGGCGCGGGAGATCCGCCGGAAAGCGTCGACGCCTGCATGGGCGCGAGCTTACTTCCGCCAGTGTTCAGCAGAGGTCAGCAAGCCGGTCGACCTGCTCGGGATCGCTGCCCCAGCAGTACAGCATCACCTCGTCCGCGCCGAGATCGCGGTACGCGCGGATCGCGGCCCGGATGTCGCCGGGAGCGGTGAGCATTCCGCTCACCATGTGGTCCGCCATTTCGGTGAACGCGTAGTACGCGCGCATCGCCGTTTTCGCTTCGTCCGCGACGGAATCCGGGCCGAGCGCGACGTTCACCTGCGCGACGAGCCGCGGCTGGCCCTCGCGGCCGTGCTCCTGCCAGTCGCGGCGCACGGTGTCGAACAGCCCGCCGACCCACGACGGGGGAGCGGCGGCGAGCAGCCCGTCGCCCCAGCGGGCGACGCGGGCCAGCGCCTTGCGCTTGAACGCGCCGATCAGCAGCTCGGGACCGCCTTCGCGGGCCGGAGCCGGGCCGATCGGACCGGCTCCGGCGCTGTACGGTTCGCCGGACCACAGCCGGCGCAGGTCGGCGAGCTGCTGGTCGAGACGGCGGCCGCGTTCGCGCAGCGGGGTGCCGGCGACGTGGTGGTCGTCCTCGCGGCCGCCGACGCCGACGCCGAGCACGAACCGGCCGCCGCTCATCCGGTCGAGCGTGGCGGCCTGCTTGGCGAGCAGGGCGGTCTCGCGCAGCGGGGCGAGCAGGACCTCGGTCTGCAGCCGGATGCGGGTGGTCGCGCCGGCCAGGACGGCGAGCGCGGTGAGCGGTTCGGGATTGTCGTAGACGAGACGGTCGAGCAGCCCGAGCGTGCTGAACGGGCCGGCGTCCGCGCGCCGCGCCCAGTCGAGCAGGGCGGCGGGATCGCTGATGGGCAGGCCAATGCCGATGGACATCGGGGAACCTCCGGTAAAACGGGTCGACAGCTGCAGGGGTTGCCGCCCGCTCCTGGGCCTGGATGTCTTCAGGCCGGCCGGTCCGCTCTGCGGCGTGCTTCCGGGGACCGTTCCATCGGAGTGCCCGCAGATTATCCGGCGGCTGACGGACGGGGCAACGCGTTTTCCAGCACAGCCAGCAGTTCGGTGAGCGCGGGGCCGAGCGGCAGGTCGGCGCGGACGCTCGCGTGCTCGTCGCCGCGGGTCTGGCCGCGGTTGACGATGACCACGGGTTTGCCGGATTTCGCGGCCCGCCGGACAAAGCGCAGGCCGGACATGACGGTGAGCGAAGATCCCAGCACCAGCACCGCGGACGCCTCGTCGACCATCCGGTAGCAGCGTTCTACGCGGGCACGCGGCACGTTCTCGCCGAAGAACACCACGTCCGGTTTCAGCACGCCGGAGCAACTCGTGCAGGGCACGGTGCGGAAGCCGCGGACGACGTCCGCGGCCAGTTCGACGTCGCCGTCCGGGTTGATCCGCGTTGCCACGGCGCCGAAATCCGGATTGGCCGCGCGCAGCCGGGCGTCGAGGTCTTCGCGCGCGGTGGTGCGGCGGCAGTCGAGGCAGACGACGCGGTCGAGGTTTCCGTGCAGTTCGACCACGCCGGGAGTGCCGGCCGCGCGGTGCAGGCCGTCGACGTTCTGGGTGATGACGCCGGAGACCCAGCCGCCCGCGCGCAACGCGGAAACAGCGTGGTGCCCGTCGTTCGGCGCGGCCCGCGCGATGGTGCGCCAGCCGAGGTGGCTGCGCGCCCAGTAACGCTGGCGGCCCGCCTCGCTGGCGACGAATTCGCCGTACGTCATGGGTGTGTGGGTGCGGAGACTGCCGGTTTCGCCGCGGTAGTCGGGTATGCCGGACTCAGTGGAGAGGCCGGCGCCGCTGAGCACGAGCACCCGCCGCCCGGCGACGATCTCGGCCACGTCCGCGACCGTGCCCGTGCGCGGCAGCGGTTCGCCGGGTCCGGCCCAGGTCAGCGTAGGTCGCGTGCGCACTCCGCCAGTCTAGCGATCGCCCGTCCGGAAACCGGGCGATTGGTTTTCCGCGCGGCTGGGTACCAAAGGCCACATGTGGTTCGCGCTGGCTACGCCCGTGGTCGTGATGGTCGCCGCCGTGCTGATGGAATCCGTGGAGCGATATTGCGTGCGGACTCCGAGCGGGGCGGTCCGCCGGCCGGTCGAACGGGCGGCGCTGCGGGAAGCGTCGATGCCGGTCGTAGCCGTCGGGGCGGCTCGGCTCAGGCAGCGGACCGCCTGACCGCCCACGGGCCGGAGGGGCCGGTGTTCTTGGGAGGAACACCGACCCTCCAGCCTGCGGGCGAGGCCCGCGCTCTCCCCGTCGGGGTGGGAGAGCGCGGGCCCTCTTTATATGCGCTGCCGGCTAGCGAAACCGCAGGCTGGGTCGCTTATCGTGCCGTTTGAAGCCGCTTCCTGACGCGTCGTCGCAGCGGCAGGCCGCGGATAGGCCGTACCTATGCTGGCGTGTCGCTTGCTGCCGTGGCAGGTCGGGTAGGCAGGGCGCGCTTCCTCAGCAGGCCAGCCCGCGCCTGTGTTTGCGGTCGTGCGGAGTTCGTCAATGATGGTCTCCTCGCTCGACCAGGGGCGTCGGGGCCGGCCGGATTGAGCGCTGCGCACCGGCGTCGGTTCGGGCGGTGTCGTCGAGCAACGCCTCGCCGAGCGGAGTCGGCAGGTGGATCACCCGATGCTTGTCGCGGTAGCTGGTGATCAAGCCGTTCGCGCGCAGGACGGTAGCGTGTTTCGACACGGCAGCCGGCGAAAGGTCCAGCATGCTGGCCAGTTCGCCGGTGCTGGTGGAGTGGCGTCGGGCCACTGAGCGCAGGACGGTTGCGCGGGTGCGGCCGATTAGGTCGGCCAATTGCGCGCCGCCGTGCTGGTCGCGGAACCACAACGGCGAGTCGGTTCCGACGCTGATCGGGTAGATGATTGTCGGCGTTCCGTCGTCGCCGGCGAAACGCGGCAGCCGCGTGAAGACCGACGGCATCAGGCGAAGACCCTGTCCTCGCAGGCGGAGATCGCCGTGGGGGCCGTCCGGGAGGTGGCACTGCAGAATGGGCGGCTGCCAGTCCAGAGCGGAATGGAGACCGCCGAGGAGCTGTTCCGCTCCCTGTGCGGCGAGCGTGGTCGCGCGGAACTGCAGATCCGTTTGGCGGCTTCGCACAACCGCTGGCCAGACCGGGGCGATCGCCGCCGTGTGGTAGACGCGGTACTCGCGGACCAAGTGGTCGCGGGCCCCGGCATCGCCGTCGGCGAGCGCCCAGCCCCACTGCGGCACGCGCCGACGGCGATCTATGTACCGCAGCGCCCTGCCCACCAGATGCCGAGACGCGGTGCGGACGTCGTCCCAGGCGGGTTCGAGGCCGGGGGAAGTAGGCCCCAGGAACGCGGGTACCAGCCCGGCCGGGCCGATGAGATGACGCAACATCGGCAGCGGCGTTCGGACGCGACGCGACACCAGATCTCGCCACGGCTCGAAGACCGCGCCGCCCTGCCGGCGCAGGAGGAGTTCGAGGCTGAAGACGGTTTCGACAAGCGGAGCCGGGTCCATGGCCAGGCGGATCCGAGTCAGGTCTTTCGGCGTGAAATGGATCCGCAGCATCACTTCCCCCGACCCATGCGAGCGGTCGCCCGAGCCGAGTCCAGGTTACCGGGAAGATTTCCCTGACAGGAAGCGGTATGGAGTGAATGCACGCTGATCCGCGACGCTGGTGCTGCCCGGTCGCGGGAAGCGGCGGGAGTCACCGGAACGAGGATCACGGCTCATCGGGAGAGCATTGTCCGATCAGGCCGGAACTTGTCACGCAAAGGAAAACTCACGATGGCAAAGGAGTTGAAGCGAATTCATGCGCAATGAGAGAGAAGTACGAGCGAGATCGCTCGCTGGTGGGCGCCGTCGATCGGGTGTGCTGCTGGCAGTTTCAGCGCTGCTCGTGAGCATCGTAGCGATTGTCTCCGCTCCCGCATCGGCGGGCGCCGCGCCTTCAAGCTCTGGGCTGCAGGCGCATTGCAGCGATCCTGGCCGGCCTCTGTATCGATTTCGCTGGGACGGGACCATCACCGGCGAAGGCATCGGAGTCCGCACGGGACATGCCTACCGCTGCGACGTCCTCGAGAGTCTTCACAAGGGCACTCGGGTGGATGTCTGGTGTCGCGCGGACATCGCAGGCGATTCGCAATCGCCCTGGATCTTCCTCAAGATCGACCACGGCAGATTCTTTACGTTAGGGTGGGTCCCGGATCGCTGGATCCATCGGACTCATCAGGGGCCTCCGCAAAACGCGGTCCCTCGGTGTTGATTTAGGCACGCTGGTGATGGCGCTCTCGGAAACAGGAGAGCGCCATCACCAGCGTGCGACTCACCAGTCGACAAGAAGATCGCCGCGGTCGATCGCTACCGGGCCGCGTCCTTGGTGAGCTGCCGGTACCAGTCGTCGTACGGATGGTTCGTCGCCGGGTAGTTGACCAGCGGATCGGTGGCCAGGCCGGCGTCGTCGAAGTCCCAGCCGCGGACCACGTGTCCGCTCTTGCGCGCAGCGACCAAGAACGCGGAATCCTTCGCCGGAGCCCCGTAGAACAGCCCGTCCTTCAGTTCGGCCGGGTCGCCCTGCTGGTATTCGTCGAACGCGACCTGCTGGTATTGCACGCGGCCGCCGGCGACGAGATCCGTGGAGTAGCGCAGGGTTTGCGCCGGGGTGGACCCGTCGGCGCCGGTGGTGACAGAGATTCGCCCGGCGTTTGCCTTGTCGTAACGGGGATCGGAGGTCTTCGCGTTGCCGGTCCAGGTCACTGTGTCGCCGGAGAGCGTGCCGCGCCACTGCCAATTCTGGTCGCTCGCCTGGCTGCGGTGGATCTCGCGGAGCCCGGAGCTGGTGAAGGCGACCGTCGGCAGCACGCCGTTGTCGTACTGATGGCTTGCCGACCAGGCGATTTCGCCGTCCGCGCCCAGCTGTCCGGTGCGGTACCAGAGCGTGGCGGCGCTTTGCGACTGGTGCACTTCGACGATCCGGCCGGAGTCGTCGAGCGCGACGGCCGGGGTCTGGCCGCTGTCGTAGCGGCCGTGGCGTCGCCAGGTGACGCGGCCGTCGGCGCCGAGCTGCCCGGTCCAGTACCAGAGCGCGCCGCCGCCGGAGTCGTGCACCTCGACGACCTGGCCGCGGCTGTTGATCGCGACCGCGGGGTGGTAACCGACGTCCCGGCGGTACGCGGCGCGGGTGCCGCCGTCGCCCGACAGCAGCGGGAGGACCTTGCCGCGCAAGGAATCCGTGGTCGCGCCGGTGCGGTAGGCGGCGGGGGAGAGCAGCCGCGGCCCGAACGCGGCACTCAGCTCGGCGTTGACCGCGGCCAGGTTTCCGGCGGCGAACGAGTCGTTGTCGGTGAGGTCGTCCTTCAGGTCGAGCATGACCACGATCGGCGCGGCGTCCGGATGCGCGGCCGACCAGGTGTTCACTGCGGCCAGCCAGTCGCGGAGGCGGTCGGACGCCGGGTTGCCCGCGTGGTCGACCAGGTCGCCGGGCGAGCTGTGGCCGATGCCGTAGTCGTGCCGGGTGGCGTATCCGTTGTCGTGGATGTCGAATTCGATGAACCGGACACCGTGGTCGAGCTGGTAGGAGATGGATCCCTTCGCGCCGTCGACGTTGCCGGAGTAGCTGTTGTGCGTCGCGGCGAAGACGGTGTCGGAGAAGGGCTGCGCGGCGTTCGCGGGTGCGCCGCCGAGCGCGGTGACGGCTGCGGCAATGAGCGCGGTGGTGCGCAATCGGTTCATTCAGACCCCCAGGTCGGCTGGACAACCGGCGAAATACTGGCGATCTTGGCAGAGATTCATGGCATGTTCTCCAGATGCGGGAAAACGACGAGGAAACGTTCGCCGAGCACGTGGCAGAGCTGCTGTCCGGTTTGCCGGGAGTCGAAGCGGTGGCGCTGGGCGGTTCGCGGGCGCGCGGCACGCACCGCCCGGACAGCGACTGGGACTACGCGGTGTACTACCGCGGCGCGTTCGACCCGGACGACCTGCGCGCGCTCAACCTGCCCGGCGAGGTTTCCGGCCTGGGCGAATGGGGCGGCGGGGTCTTCAACGGCGGGGCGTGGCTGACCGTCGAGGGACGGCGCGTCGACGTGCACTACCGGGACCTGGACGTGGTCGAGCACGAGCTGGCCGAGGCGGCGAAGGGCCGGTTCCGTTGGGAGCCGCTGGCGTTCCACCTGGCCGGGATCCCGAGTTACCTGGTGGTGGCGGAGCTGGCGCTGAACCGGGTGCTGCGCGGGGAGCTGCCGCGGCCGGAGTACCCGGAGCTGTTGCGGGAGAACGCGCCCAGGTTCTGGCGCTCTTCGGCGGCGCGGACGATGCAGTACGCGAAGTCGGCGTATGTGCTGCACGGGCGGGTCGCGGAGAGCGCGGCGTCGGCCGGGGTGGCGGCGATGCAGGCCGGGCACGCGGTGCTGGCCGCGCGAGGGGAGTGGGTGACGAACGAGAAAACCTTGCTGGAACGGGCGGGGTTGCGCGGACTCGACGATGTGGTGGCCGGGATGGGCCACGATCTGCCGGGGGCGTTCGCGACGGCGTGCGCGCTGATCGGTCAGGCGGTGCGAGCCGAGTAGTCCGGAATCCCTGACCGCACAACGGTTTCCGCCTGTCAAACCTCAGCGGACGGCACGGATCCGTTTCATTTCGCCGGTTTCGGGTATATGACCGCAGCACGGTTGCGGCCGCCGCGCCGTGGCGAGCCGCACGTGCTGAACGGAGGAACGCCCTATGCAGGAGTCCGAGCCGGTCGCGAAGGATCCGGACAAGGGATACGTAGCGCTGCTCGGCTGGTCGCTCAACGCGGTCGAGGCGCTCGACCGGTTCGACCGGCGCTATGTCGTGGTCGCCCCGGACTGGGCGGAGAAGTACTGCGTCGAGCACGACATCCCTTACGTGTCGTGGAATTTCGAGCGGCTCAACGACCGGTCGATGGAGATCGCCGAGATCCTGCACGAGGAAGGCGTCGACGTCGCCATCCCGCTGTTCGAGGAGACCGTCGAATGGGCCGGGGCGATCAACTCGGTGCTGATGGACAATCCGCGCCTGTTCGGCCAGGCGATGCTGCTGCGGGACAAGGCGCTGATGAAGCGGCGCGCGCAGCTCGGCGGCATCCGGGTGGGGATCTTCGAGGAGGCGCACGACCGCGAAGACGTCGTCCGGTTCCTCAAGCGGGTCAACCAGACGCTGCTCAAGCTCGACGGCGACCCGAACGACCCCATCCACCTCAAGGCGTTCGACAAGGCGGGCTGCCTCGGGCACCGCGTCATCCGCACCCCGGACGAGATCGACTCGATCCCCGAGGAAGAGTTCCCGGTCCTGATGGAATCGCATCTCGACGGCTGGGAATTCGCCGTCGAGGCGTGGATCCACGGCGGCAAGGTCAAGTTCCTGAACATCTCGGAGTACGTCACGCTCGGGTACTCGGTGTTCGTGCCGGCGACCCCGGAGCTGGAGCGGTACCGGCCGCAGATCACCGCGCAGATCGAGAAGCTCGTCAAGACCTTCGACATCGAGTTCGGCTTCGTCCATCCGGAGTACTTCGTCACCAGCGACGGCGAGATGTACTTCGGCGAGGTCGCCTACCGGCCGCCCGGCTTCAAAGTCTTCGAGCTGCTCGAACGGGCTTACGGCTTCAACGCCTACCAGGCGCTGGTCCTGTCCTTCGACCCGAAGACGACCGAGGAGGAGATCGACGCCTTCTTCCCGAGGGAGGTCGTCGACGCGACCGGCGTCGCGGGCTGCTTCGGCGTTTACCCGCGCCGCCGCGTGGTAAGCGAGTTGCGGATCCCGCAGCAGACCGAGGACGACGACTACTACGAGTCGCACGACCTGACCGCGCCGCTGGAAGAGACGGTGACGAAGAGGACCGCGTTCGGCACGCACTGGGGTCTGCTGTACTTCTTCGGGGACGACCCCTACCGGATGCGCGACCTGCTGAAGGAACAGGAAGAACTGGACTTCTACGTCTGAGCACGGACGAGTCCGCCACCCCGACCGAAGGACGCACTTGCAGCCGAACGCCGACGTCACCGGCGCGACCACGACGCTGGCCAAACGCGTGGCCTCGCTAGACGATGCTGTCCGGGCCATGGCCGAAGCCCGCGACTTCGGCAAGCACACGAAGCTGCGGCGCGTGCTGGAAGCGCTGCGGCGGGTCCTGCTGCAGCCGGACGGCGCGGCCGCGGTCCGGGCGAGGGCGCGGGCGCTGGAGGAGGCCGGGGTCTTCCGGGGCACCGACTGGGACACCCCGGAGATCCTGATCCCCGCGCTGGTCGGGCCCGGCCTGCACAGCGGGAACTCCGACACCGTGGTGATCGAGGCGACCAGCGAACTGCGGATGCTCGCGGTCGCGTGCGGCGACTACGAGCATCCGACGCTGCCCGCCGAGGACGCCCGCGTCTTCCTGTCGCAGGTGCTCGGGGCGAATCTCGAGCTGCTGTTCACCCCGCCCAGCGAGGCCGAGCGGACGAGGCAGGGCCGCACGGCGCAGCTGATCCGGGACCTGCTGCGGTACCTCGCCGACCAGATCGGCTACGACAGCATCCTGGACAAGGTGGTCGAGGAGATCTGGCGGATCCTGCGCCAGCGCCCGATCCAGGTCGACCAGGTCAAATCGCTGATCACGCGGATCTCGATCTACCGGGGCGACCCGGACGTCGACCTGGGCGGATCGTCGGTGCAGGGCCTCGACCGGCTCATCACCAGCCTGTTCGGGACCACCGAGGCCTGCCGGGAGGACCCGGGCGTGGAGGTCTTCCGGGCGCGGCTCGAGGCGATGGACGCGGCGAGCCTGCAGTACGAGGCGGCCGGGTTCGCCCGCGCCATGCACGACACCGGCCTGGTGTCCCCGTACCACGCCGAACTGCTGCGGTACCTGGCGCACGAGAGCGACTACCTGCTCGGCGAGGCGCTGGGCCTGTCCGACGTGGGCCGGAACTGCCTCCTGCGCTACCACGACCTGGTCCACCGGCTGATCGAAGAAGCCGTGCACCCGCAGACCGCGCAGTGCGTCTACGGGCTGGCGCTGCTGCTCGACCGCGGCATCCTCTACGAACCGCCGGTCGTGCCCGCGCTGTGGCGGCAGCTGGCGCTGGAGCTGTCCACCGCCGCGAGGGAACGGCTCGCGCTCGTGTTCGGCGACCAGCCGAGGCCCGAGGCGCGGCTGCTCGCGGGCGTGCTGTCGATGCTGGGCCAGCCGCTCGGCGTCGGGCAGGGCGACAACCCGACCTGCCAGTCGGCGCGGGCGCTGTCGATGTGGGCCTACAACGACCCGGACTACCTGCTCCAGGTCGTGGTGTGGGCGGCCCGCGACGACGAGGTCGTCATGCACTTCGAAGGCCAGCCGGTCTCGTCGAAGGAAAGCGGGGCCGGGCTGTCCGCGTCGCTGCCCGCCGACCTGGACCCGGTGTCGTCGCTCGTCGTGCCCCATCTCGACCGGATCTACGCCGAGATGGGCCGCCGCTGCGCCGACCGGCCGGGCGACCCGCACCGCTGGGTCAACCCCGAGTTCCACGGCTGGTGGGCCGCTCGGGGTTTCCGCATCAACGTGGACGTCGCCACCGGCAAACTGGTCGACGTCGACGATTTCCTGCGGCAGTTCCACGCGAGCTACCACCCGTCCTACAACGGCGAGCAGCCGCTGATCCACCCGCAGCCCGCCGGGATCGCGGTCACCGACAGCGCCGCCCGCTACGTCGGCTGGCACGCGATCACGATCCTGCGCACCGCCCCGGACCCCGACGACGTCATGCGGGTGTACTTCTACAACCCGAACAACGACAGCGGCCAGGACTGGGGCGACGGCGTCGTGGTCTCCACCGCGGGCAACGGCGAGCGGTTCGGCGAGGCTTCGCTGCCGTTCGACCAGTTCGCGTCCCGCCTGTACATCTTCCACATCGACCCGAAGGAACACGGGGAGCCGGAGAAGGTGCCGGCCGAGGACGTCGCGCGGATCATCGGCTACCTCGAGCGCAGCTGGGGCGCGGACCGGCTGCCTGCCGGGACGTTGCAGGCGGCTCCTCCGAAGGCTTGACCTCCGTCAGCCGAGCGCGGCGTCGAGAGCGACCGCGGCGTCGATGAGCGCCAGGTGCGTGAAGGCCTGCGGGAAATTGCCGAGCTGCTCGCCGGTCGGCGCGATCTCTTCGGCATAGAGGCCGACGTGGTTGGCGTAGGTCAGCATCTTCTCGAACGCGGTGCGGGCCTCCTCCAGCCGTCCGGCGCGGGTCAGCGCGTCGACGTAATCGAAGCTGCACAACGAGAACGTGCCCTCGCCGCCGGCGAGCCCGTCCGGGGACACGAGCGGATCGTAGCGGTAGACCAGGCTGTCGGTGACCAGATCGGCCTTGATCGCGTCGAGCGTCGAGAGCCAGAGCGGGTCCTTGGCCGGGAGGAAACCGGTGCGGGGCATCCGGAGCAGGGCCGCGTCCAGTTCGTCGCCGGTGTCGTGCTGGACGAAGGCGTTGCGCGTGCGGCGCCAGCCCCGGCTGAGGATCTGGCTGTGGATGCTGTCGCGCTGCCAGGTCCAGTCCTCGACCGGGGCGGGGCGGCCGTGCACGTCCGCGAGCCGGATGGCGCGGTCGAACGCGACCCAGCTCATCAGGCGGCCGTAGGTGAAGCGTTTCCGGCCGCCGCGGGTTTCCCAGATGCCTTCCTCGGGCTGGTCCCAGTGGTCGCCGAGCCAGTCGAGCGCGGCGCGGAGGGCGGTCCAGCCCTGGTGGGGGAGTTCGAATCCGGCCCGGTCGGCGGCGAAGACGCTGTCGAGGGCTTCGCCGTAGATGTCGAGCTGCAACTGCCCGGCCGCGGCGTTGCCGATCCGGACCGGGCTCGACCCGCGGTGCCCGGACCAGTGCGCGAGGCGTTCCTCCCGCAGGTCCGACGCGCCGTCGACGCGGTACAGGACGGCGAGCGGCCCGCTGGCCCCGCCGTCTCCTTCGCGGATGCGGTCGCCGAGCCAGCTCCCGAACCGGGCGGCTTCCTCGGCGAATCCCAGTGCCAGCAACGCCGAAACCGAGAACGACGCGTCGCGGACCCAGGTGTAGCGGTAGTCCCAGTTGCGTTCCCCGCCGATCTGCTCGGGAAGGCCGAGGGTCGGCGCGGCGACCAGTCCGCCGGACGGCGCGTAGGTGAGCAGTTTGAGGGTGATCGCCGAACGGGACACGATTTCCCGCCAGCGGCCGCGGTAGGGGGAGCGGCCGAGCCAGGCGCGCCACC
The DNA here is from genome assembly GCF_021903635.1 of Amycolatopsis sp. FU40. Lineage (NCBI taxonomy): Bacteria > Bacillati > Actinomycetota > Actinomycetes > Pseudonocardiales > Pseudonocardiaceae > Amycolatopsis > Amycolatopsis sp. FU40. The sequence goes on along the minus strand of NZ_CP091381.1, from coordinate 3,293,514 downwards.
AGTCCACTGTGGACTCGAAAAGCTCGGTGAACTCGCCGACGCCGATCTCCCGCGGCGGCGCGGCGGCTCCGGTTTCGAGCACGACGCCGCGGACTTGGCCCGCTTCGAGGGAGAGCCGCAGGTGCACGTCCTCGCCTTCGACGCGTGCTTCGGCGAGGTGTTCGTCGCCTGGTTCGCGGACCGCGTGCAGCACCAGCGACGTTCCGGGCGCGGTGAACACGGCCCCGTTCTTGACGAGCATCGCCCGGTGCGGACGGCGGCCGTAGTCGAAGCGGGGCGCGACCACCACGTCGAACGTCATCCGGCCGCGGACGCAGCGCACGAGCCGGGCGATCCGGTGCCGCTCGGCGGGGGCGTCGCCGCACGGCGGCATGAAGTCGACGACCTCGCCGATCCCGTCCGGGCCGGAGAACCGGGTGATCAGCACCGCGGTGTCCGGGTGGTACATCTGCGAGCTCGCGCACGCTCCCGCCGGGCGGACGCGGAACCGGCCGCCGCGCTCGTCGTCGAGCAGGGCGCCGAAGACCGACGCCGAATCGAACCGCGGCGCGCAGAACCAGTCGATCGACCCGTCGGTCGTCACCAGCGCGGCGGTCTGCAGGTCTCCGATCAGCGCGTGCTCGGCGATGGCGGTCTCGGTCATGATTCCTCCCTCGGGGCAACGGATTCGCTCCTCCGCACCGTCGCCGCGGCGGGCCGGCGCCGCCTCATCCGCGCGGGGTGAGGTGGCCCGGCCCGGGCCCGGCCACCGTGTGCGGAACCCGAGCAGGAAGGCCCGCCGATGATCGTGCTGCCGTTGGCTCTCGCTCAGTTCGTCGCGAGTTACGCGGCGACCACCATGACTGTCGCGGTCAGCGCGGTCGCCGCGGATCTCGGCACCACCGTGCTCGGCGTGCAGGCGGCGATCACGGTGTTCACGCTGACCATGGCGTCGCTGATGGTGCCGGGCAGCAAGCTGAGCGATCTGCTGGGCCGCAAGCGGTGTTTCCTCGCCGGGCTGGCCGTCTACGGCGCGGGCGCGCTGCTGGCTTCGCTCGCGCCCGGACCCGGGTTGCTGATCCTCGGCTACTCGCTGCTCGAAGGGATCGGTTCGGCGCTGATGATCCCGCCGATCTACATCCTGGTCACCGTGACGAGCCCGGATCTGGCGGCCCGCGCGCGGGCGCTGGGCGTGGTCAGCGGCGCGGGAGCGCTCGGCGCGGCGGCGGGTCCGCTCCTCGGCGGCCTGGTGACGACGTGGCTCGGCTGGCGCGCGTCGTTTCTGGTGCAGGTGCTGCTGGTCGGCCTGATCGTCCTGCTGGCCCTGCGCGTCGCCGAACCGCCGGCGCCGCCCCGCGAGAAGCGATTCGACGTCGGCGGCGCGCTGCTTTCCGCGGCTGGCTTGTTCTTCCTCGTTTTCGGTGTCCTGCAGTCCGGCGAATACGGCTGGTTCGTTTCCCGCGCGGACTTCGCCGTCGCCGGGATCGTGCTGCTCCCGGCGGGAAGCATCTCGCCGGTATGGCTGTTCGCCGGGATCGGCGGCGCGTTGCTGGCCGTGTTCGTCGCGGACCTTCGTGCGCGCGAACGAGCGGCCCGGGAGCCGCTGGTGCCGTCAGGGCTGTTCCGCGACCGGGTCACCGGACTCGGCTTGGCGACCCAGCACGTGCAGTGGCTCGTGCTCCAGGGCGCTTTCTTCGTGGTGGCAGTCTTTCTGCAGGAGGTCCGCGGTTGCGACGCGATCGAAACCGGGCTGATGCTGACGCCCGCGACGGTCGGCATCCTCGCCGCTTCGGCTGCCGCCGGCCGGATGGCGCGCAGGCATTCGCAGCGTTGGCTGATCCGCGTCGGCTTCGTCCTCGCCGTCGCGGGACTGCTCCTCGTGCTTGTGCTGGTGCGCGCCGATTCGGGAGTGGCGAGCTCCGTGCCCGGGCTGTTCTTCCTCGGCGCGGGTGTCGGGATCATGCTGACGGCTTCGGCGAACCTGGTGCAATCCCGCTTCCCGGACGCGGCTCAGGGCGACATTTCGGGGGTGTCGCGCAGTGTGTCCAACCTCGGCTCGTCGGTGGGGACCGCGCTGGCCGGGTCCGTCCTCGCCGGGACTCCGCACCTCGGAGACCGCTCGTTCGCGCTCGCCCTCGCGACGTTGTGCGTCGCGGCGGTGGCCGGTCTCGTCGCCGCGCTGCTGCTCCCGGAGTGAACTGTCGCTTGTGGACGGACGGCGGCGGCGCACCGCGGCCACGATCACCCGCAGCACCACGCCGAGCACCACCAGGTCGGCGACCATCTGGAGGGTCACCAGCACCCGGGCCGTGGCGGAAACCGGGGCGATGTCGCCGAACCCGACCGAACTGAACACCGTGACCGCGAAGTACAGCGCGTCGGTGCGGGTCAGGTCCGCGCTGAAGGAACCGGGACGGTCGTGGCCGAGCACGTAGTAGCCGTCGGCGAACAGCAGCAGGAACAACGGGACGACGAGCGCCAGCGCCTGGACGCCCTGCCCGGCCGGGAACGGCGAGCGCAGGATCATCCGGACCTCGCCGACGACCAGCAGCACCACGAGGGCGAGTCCGGCGACCAGGACGGCCAGGGTCCAGGGCCGCAGCGGCCGGCCGGCCGGGAGCAGATAGTAGAGGCAGACCAGCGCGGTGACCGTGAGCAGGGGCCGGAGCACCGCGAGCCGGAAGAACCGCCACCGCGGCGACGCGGTCACGGCGCGAGCGCCTTCCGCATCAGGGTCTGGTACTCCGCGTCGTTGATGACGCCGTCGTCCAGCAGCCGCCGGGCTTCCGCGATCTGCGCGGCGCTCGTGGTGTCCGATGTGGACACTGAACGCACGTAGTCGGCGAAGCGCCGTTCGACGGCGGCTTCCCGGACGCGCCGCCGGTCGCGCATGCGCCGGCCCTCGATGCCCAGGTAGAGCAGGACGCCGAGGACCGGCAGCACGAGCATCAGCACGGTCCAGCCCGCCTTGGCCCAGCCGGAGGCGTCGGAACGGCGGTACAGGTCGCCGATGGCTGCGAACAGCAGGCCGAACCACGCGACCCAGCAAAAGAACACCAGCATCGTCGCCATCACGTTCAAGAACGGGTACTCCGCGCTCGCCAGGGTCATGACCTTCTCCTCGCCGGGATCGGGGCCGGACGGGCGCCGGCCCATTCCGGCCCACCCGACCGGATCCCGCGCGCGCCCGCCTCGCCCGCCGCGGGTGGGGCGGGCGCTATCCGGCGAAGCCGGGGACCTCCGCGTCGAGCAGCCCGCGTTCCCGCGCGACCGCGACCGCCTCGCGTCTGCTGCGGACGGCGAGCTTCGCGTAGATCCCGCGGACGTGGGTCTTGACGGTGTTGGGGGAGACGGTGAGGTCTTCGGCGATCTCGTCGATCGAACGCTGGGTCGGCAGCAGGCGCAGGACGCCGCGTTCGCGTTCGGTCAGCGGCTCCGGCATCGGCGGGGTGCGCAGCCGCCGCCGCACCGCGAGGATTTCCCCGGCGAACCGTTCGCCGGTGCCGAGCGCGCCGAGCCTGCTGGTCAGGAACCGGACGAGATCGGGCGGGGCGAAGACGAAGGGGAACCGGACCCCGGCGGGTCCGGCCGCGCGCAGGGCGTCGTCGAGCAGCCGGGCCGCTCGTTCCGGCGCCTCGGCGGCCAGCGCCGCCTGCACCCCGGTCAGCGTCGCCTCGATCGCGGCCCACGGGAGCGTCATCGGGGCTTCGTCTTCCGCCAGCGCCCGCAGCACGGAACTGGCCGCGTGGCGGCGGCCGAGCCGCAGCTGGGTCCGGGCGCGCACGAGCAGTTCCTCGCCCGAACCGGCGAGGGCGGGCGCGGCCCACCGGACGGCTTCCTTGGCCTGGCCGGCCGCGCCCAGCCGCAGGGCCGCCCGGTGCTCCAGCACGGCGCACAGGACCGCGTGGTGAGCCGGGCAGGACCGGCTGGTCCCGAGCCGGCGGCGGGCCCGGCGCATCCGCCGCAGCCCGGAGTGCCAGCCGCCGAGCTCGAATTCGGCCGCGCCGCGCAGGGTTTCCGCGAACAGCCGCAGCGTGCGGGCCGCCCGCGCGGGTGCGTCGCCCAGCCACTGCGCGACCCGCTTCGCGTGCCGGACACAGTCCTCGGGCTCGCCCCGCACCAACGCCCCGTAGGCCAGCAGAGCCGCTGCTTGCGCGCGCTGGAACGACCGCGGGGAATCCTGGGGCGGCTGCACATTCCCGGCTCGGCGGGCGAACTGCGCCATCTCCGGGTAATCGCCGTCGTGGCAGGCGATCTCGGCGAGCGCGGCCAGGCAATAGGCGACGGTGACTGTCTGTTCGTGTTCTTCCGCGGCCGCGAGGATGCGTTCCAGGGTTTGCCGGGCTTCCTCGCGATCGGCCAGGGCACTGGCCCGGTGCGCGGCCGCGAGCTCGTCGAGTCCGGTGCCGAGTCCCTCGTCGATCTGTCCCGCCGCGCGCCGGGCTTGCGCCGGGGTGCGGTCGAGCTGGGCGAGCCGGGACCGGGCCAGCTGCCGCAGCACGAACAGTTCCGCGGACGGCCGGTCCGGCCACACGGCGTCCGCCCAGGCGAGTCGGAGACCGGCCGCGGAGGTCTCGGCGGCCTCGAGACTCAGCGCAGCCGAGACCAACGCCATCAGCGGGTCGGCCGCGACCCGCCGGTCCTCGACCTCGGCGAGGGCCAGGCGCAGGATCTGGTGCTCACCGGCGAGGAACAGCGGAACGGCGTGCGCGCGCAGCAGTTCGCCGACCCGGCTGGGATTGCCCGCGCAGACGCTGTGCAGCAGGGCGGGCGCGGGCCGGTCGTGCCCGGCGAACCAGCGCGCGGCCGTCGCGTGCAGCGTCCGCGCCCGGTCCGGCGCCCGCCGATGCAGTTCCGCCCGCAGGTACGTGCGAAGCAGGGGCGTGACGCGGTGGTGCGGTGGGCTGCCGTCGGAGTCGACCGCTCGAACGGAGGGCCCGCTCAGTTCGTGAAGCATCGCTTCCGTGTCGGCCCGTTCGCAAAGCACCGGCGCGAGCCCGGCCGGGACGTCGTCGCAGACGCTGATCGTCCGCAGCAGCTCCCGCTGTTCCGGCGCGAGCGGGGCGAGGACTTCGTCGGTGAGGTAAGCGAGCGCGGCACCGTCGCGTCCGGTGTCGAAGTCCCACAGGCTGCCGTGCCGGGCAGCGGACGCCGCGGCGAGACGCAGCCCAGCGGGCCAGCCGCCGGTCCGGTCGACCAGCGGCGCGACCTGGTCCCGCGGAATCGCCGGGTCGGCGGCGCCGAACAACGCCTCCGCTTCCCCCGCGGTGAACCGCAGCTGTTCGGCTCCGATTTCGACGAGCCGGTCCGCGAGCCGGGCCCGGCCCAGCGGCAACGGCGGCTCCCGTCTGCTCGAAACCGCGAGGCACAGTCCCGCGGGCTGGTGGCGCACCAGCGTCCGCAGCCCGCGCCACGGTTCGGGCGAGGTGATCTCGTGCGCGCTGTCGAGCACGAGCACGAGGGGTTCCGGCAAGGTGTCGAGCACGTCGGCGAGTTCGGCCAGGAACGCGAGATCGGTGCTCGGCGACTCGGGCACCGCCAGGAACCGCAACGGATCGCCGTCCGCGAACCGGCCGCTGCGGGCGAGCGCTTCGAGGACCGCGGACCAGAAGAGCCGGTCGTCGTTGTCGTCGGCGTCGGCCGCCAGCCAGGCGACCGCGCCGCGGCCCCGGCGGCGCGCCCATTCGGCGAGCAGCACGGTCTTGCCGAAACCGGCGGGAGCCCCGACGAACACGAGGCCGGCTTCGTGCACGCGGTCGAGGACGGCGAGCAGCCGCGGCCGGGAAACGAGGTCCGCGGGCGGTCCCGGAACGGCGACTTTCGTCCTCGGCACTTGTCTTCGGGGCGACACGGCGCGGGGTCGGCGCATGCGCGATTCTCCTTCTCAGGGGGTTCCGGGCGATTCCGGCGGATCTTGCCAGGCAATGCGCGCGGCTCATCCGCTGCGGGCGAGGAAAACGGCGCCCGGCGGCAGAATCGTGGGGCGAGTGAAAATGCGCGGGAATTCCTCGGAGGGGCGGAAGCGATTCGGCTGCACGCAGTTGTTCTGGCTCGGCCCGGGCGAGGTCGTGGCGGCCGACCTGGCCCGGACGGGTTCGGTCAGCGCCGGGACGGCGGTGCTCGGGCTGACCGTGGTGCTCGCCGGGCTGGTCTCGCCCGCCCGGGTCCGGGCAGGAGTCCGCGCCGCCGCGGACCTGGTAGCGCGGCTGGTGTTCCTGCCGCCGCACGGCTGGTCGGCGTTCGTGGTGGTCCTCGACCTCGCGGTGGCCTGCTTCGCGTGGTTCACGGCCGGACGGGACGGGGGCCGCCGATGAGCGCGCCCGCCGCCCCGGCTCCCGGCGCCCGCGCGAATTACGTTTTCCGCGGCGTCGGCGCCATTCCCGGACCGGCGGTCGAAAGCGCCGCCGATTTCCCCGAGGTGTTCGCGGTCCCCGTTCCGCCGGAAACGATTGTGTTCGCCGCGGTGGCCGGTCCCGGCGATCTTCCGCGAATCCTGCGGAGGCTCGAATCGCTCGGGATGCACGTCGAATCCGTCCACCGGGTCCGCGAACTCCCCCGGACGGAGCACCGCGCGCCCGCGTGAAGCCCGGTCCGTCACGACCCGGCCGCCGCGACGCGGCCGGCCCGGATCGCCCGCCGCAGCGCGGCGTGGTCGCGTTCGTTCTGGTCCGCGCACGCCGTCGCGAATTCCCGGACGGCTTCGGCGAAACCCGGCCCGGAACCGAGGTACGCGGCGATGGCGAGGGCGTCGCCGGTGCGCGCGTGCGCCTTGGCCACCGTCCATCCGCACAGCCGGGCGTTGGCCCGCAGGACGTCGGGGGTCATCGCCGCGACGTCGCCGGAACCCCGGTCGTCGCGCAGCCCGCGGACGTGGAAGTCGCGGGCCGGGCCGTCGAATCCGGGGGAGCGGGCCCAGCCGAGGAAGACGTCGCCCGCGGCCTGGATCAGCCGTTGCCCGGCGACCACCCGCCTTCCGGGACTGTCGAGCGCGGAGGTCCCGGTGTACTCCTGCAGCACCGACGGCCGGGCTTCCTTCAGCTGAAGGAGAAGCGGGTCGCCGGTGTCCGTCCGGACGAGCAGGGCGACCCAGCATCGGGCGCCCGAGCTGGTCGGCCCCGGCGCGGCGCGCGCCGCATCGGCGAGCCGGTAGCGGTCCAGCATGGCCCGTCGCGCGGCGCCGAGCGTGCGCCGGTAAGGCCGGAGGACGGTGCAGAGGCGGTCCGCGAGCGTCGCCGGATCGCCGTCCCCGCCGAGCCGCCCGGCCGCGACCGCCCACGGTGCGCGAGCGGCCAGCTTCAGGCGCCCGTCGCGGATTTCGGTGTGCCGGAAGGAGGCGCGGCGCCGCGCGGGGCCGAGCCGGTGGGCCGCGACTGTGCGCAGCGTCCTCGGATCCGGCGGGGCGAAGAAAATCTCGAGCGGGGTGCGGCGCGCGAACTCGTGCATCGCCAGCCGGTACGACTCGACCGCGGCCAGCACCGTGCGCCTGCGCTGCCCGGCCGGATGCCCGATCTCCCGGGCGGTGACCTCGAAGCTCGCGGCCAGTCGTTTGACGTCCCATTCCCAGGGTGCGCGCAGGGTCTCGTCGAAATCGGCGAAGTCGAACACCAGCTTGCGGCCCTGAGCGGCGAACAGGCCGAAGTTCGCCAGCTGGGCGTCTCCGCAGGCCTGGACCGCGAATCCGGTCCGGGGAGTGGCAGCGAGGTCCGCCGCGGCGGAGAGCGCGGTGCCGTGGAAGTAAGAGAGCGGGGAGGCGGCCAGCCGGGTGTAGCGCAGCGGCAGCAGCTGCGGGACCCGGCCGGAATCCTGCTGCGCCAGCAGGGACAGGGGGTCGGCACGCTGGAGGGCGCTCGGGAATTCCGCGTGGCAGACGGCTGGCACGGCGATGCGTGCGGCACGGGCGCGGGCGATCCGTGCGCTGGTGTCCTTGTCGGTGAAGGGCATGGGACGGATCGTCGGCCGGGGCAGCGGGCGGCGGCGTCGCCCGCCGGAGGTGAAGCGAGCTCATCCGAGGCGGGTGACGACCGAACGCGGCCGGTTCCGCAGGATGGGTCGCGGAGGTCGCGGTGCCAGCCGGGCCTCGCGCGGGGCGCCGCGGCGGCGTTCGGGGGCGTCGCCGCGGTCTCGCTTGCGCCGCAACGGCATTCGCCCGGACTGGACTGAACGGACGACGACCGGCACGCGAACGGGCCCTCGCCGGATCGTCCGGCGAGAGCCCGTCCAGCTGCGGACTAGAGCTGTTCGTGCTCCGGAGCTTCGCCGAACGCGGCGCGCAGCCGGGCTTCCTCCTCGCCGGACAGATTGGTCGTCAGCAACGAGGCCCCGGTTTCCCTGAACGGCTCGGCGACCCGGTCCAGCACGGCGTTGTCCGACAGGACGAACAGCGCGGACGTGCCGGGGGTGACCTGCGTCCGCACGGTGTCGATGAACTCCTCGTCGATCCCGACGCGGCGCAGCGAACCGGTCAGCGCGCCGATCGCCGCGCCGACGGCCGCGCCCAGCAGCGGGACGAGGAAGATCAGGCCGAACAACAGGCCCCAGAACGTCCCGCCGAGCGCACCCGCTCCGGTCAGCGAGCCGAGTTCCTTGGTCTTCGGCTTCTTCCGGCCCTCGGGCCAGCTCACGCGCGCCGCGTCGGCGATCGAGATCAGCTGCTGCTTCTGCAGCCGCTGGAGCAGATCCAGTGCGTTTTCCGCGCCGTCGACGGTCGGGAACCTCCACACGGTCAACGTGGCCATGACTTCTCCTCGTTCCGGGATCAGCGGTCCGCCGCACTGTTTCCCGTGCCGCGGCGCGCGTCCTCGCCCGCGCCGGGTGAAAGCCTGGCGCCGCCGCGGCCCCTGATCTCACCTGAGTCGGGCGAGGCCCGCCGCCGCGGCGGCCGACCATGATCGCCCGGGTCCGCAGCCCGTCGACGAACGAGGAAGAGACCATGACCGAACGCATGCACTCCCCGGCCGGAAACGCCGGGACCCGGCCGCCGCTCCCGCCGGAGCGGGCCGTCGCCAGGACGCGCCGGACCGGCTGGATCTGGTTCGCCGGCGCGATCACCGTCCTGGCCGGACTGTTCACCGCGGTGGAGGGCCTGGTCGCGCTGGTCGACCGGCACTACTACGTCGTCGGCCCGTCCGGCCTGCTCGTCTTCTCCCTGACCGGCTGGGGCTGGCTGCACCTGATCGTCGGCGTCCTCGCCGTGCTGACCGGGATCGCGCTGTTCGCCGGCGCGCAGTGGGCCCGGGTCTGCACCGTCGCGCTCGCCGGGTTCAACGCACTGGCGCAGCTGGCGTTCCTGTCCGCGTACCCGTTCTGGGGCGCGATCGTGATCGCCTTGGACGTCCTGGTGATCTGGGCCGTCATCGTGCACGGGGACGAGGCCGCCGCCGAAATCTGGTGACTGGCGGCGCTCAGTACAGTCGTGGCCTCCGCCCGGAGCCGGGGGCGAAATCTCCCGACAGCCGAGAGGTTTGACGTGCCCGATCGAACGACGACCCGGTCCCGGCCGGTCCCCGGCGCGAAGGTCGCGGTGCCGCGGCTGCCGGGGATCTTCGTCCCGCGTTCCCGGCTGGACGTGCTGTTTCGCCGAGCCGCCGTGCGCCCGGTCACCGTGGTCCGGGCCCCGGCCGGGGCGGGCAAGACCACTGCGCTGGCCGCCTGGGCCGGGGTCGGCCGCACGGTCGCCTGGGTGTCTCTCGACGAGGACGACAACGACGAAACCCGGTTGTGGGAGGCGATTCTCGGGGCCTTGCGGCGCGGGGCAGCGGAAGGCGGTGCGCTGCACCGGTTGCGCCCGCCGCCGCCCGGACGGCGGCGGGCGTTCCTGGCCGATCTCGACGACGCGCTGGCCGGCCGGACCGGCCCGGTTCGGCTGATCCTGGACGACGTGCAGGAAATCCGCGCCCCCGAACCGCTGGAGGCGCTCGCTGCCTTGTCCCGCCACCTGCCGCCCGGACTGCGGCTGGTGCTGGCGACCCGGGTCGAGCCTCCGCTCCGGCTGGTCCGCCTGCAGTTCGAAGACGTGCTGTCCCGGGTAGACGCCGCCGAACTCCGCTTCACCGCCGCGGAAACGGCGAGCCTGCTGCGAGCCGCCGGTGCCTCGGTGGACGAGGAGCGCGTCCGGGAGCTCACCGAACGCACCGCTGGATGGGCCGCGGCACTAGGCTGGACAGCGGTTTCGGTGCGCGACGCGGAAGACTCCGCCGTCGACTCCGTCACCGGCGACGACCGACCGGTGGCGAGGTTCTTCGCCGACGAAGTGCTCGCGCAGCTGCCCGCCGCCACCACCGATTTGTTGTTGTGCCTCAGCATCTGCGACGCGGTCGCGGCGACCCTCGCGGTCCGGTTGTCCGGCCTCCGGGACGCTGGCGCGCGACTGGACGAACTGGAGCGGGCGTGGGGACTGGTCACGCGCACCCCGGCCGACACCTACCGGTTCTTCCCGCTCCTGCGGAGTTTCCTGCGCGCCGAACTCGCGCGGCGAGACCCGCGGCGGGTGCCGCGGCTGCACGGGATCGCCGCGCGGTGGCATGCCGCCGAAGGCCGGTTCGGCGAGGCGCTCCGGCACGCGGTCGCGGCACAGGACCGGGAATACCTCCTGGCACTGGCCCGGGACCGAGCCGTGCGCCAGGTGCTGGCCGGCGACGGGCAACCGGTACGCGCTGCGCTGGACTGCCTCGGCGGTGCGACAGTCGCCGCGAACCCGTCGCTGCGGTTGGCCTCCGCGCTCGAGAACATCCAAGGCGGACGGCTCGCCGAAGCGGAGACTGATCTGTGCGGCGAGGGTGCGGGCGATTGGTGGCCGCTCGCTGTCCGGCACCTGGCCGCCGTGCGGGGAAACCGCCCGGCCGGACCATCGGCAGCACGCCATCCGGAGTTCGACGCCTGGGCCCATCTCGATCGCGCCTGGCGTTCGCTGTACCGCGGCGCGCGCCGGCAGGCGAGGACGCAGGCGCAGGAAGCGCTGCGCCTGGCCAGAGGCGAGCGGCTGGATCACCTCGTACTGCACAGCAGACTGGCAATGGCGGTCGCCAGCGCCGTCGGCGGCAAGCATCCGGCAATGCGCCGGGCGTGCACCGGAGCCCTCGCGGTAGCGCGCCGGCACGATTGGCAGCGAACGCCGGGGGTCGCCGAGTCTCGTCTGCTGCTCGCCTACGACGACCTGATGCGCGCTGAACCGGCTGCCGCGGCACGGGAACTGACCCAGGCGACCGCGGCGGAGGTTCGCGGTTCGGCACCGCTGCTCGTGCCGTTGCGCGAGTTCTTCGAGGGAATGGCGCGCTTCGACGACGGCGACCGGACGGCGGGCGCCCGACTCATGCGCGCGGCACGCCGCCAGCTTGCCGCTTTGGAACTGCCCCGCGAACTAGCCGGAGTGTGCGCGGTCGCCGAACAACACGCAGCCCTGGCGTTGGGGGAGGCGCTGCACGCGACGGAAGTCCTCGCCTGGACTCAAGAGCAGCTTCCTGGCAGCGGTGAGCTCGCTCTCCTACGGATCCGCGCGCACCTCTCCGCCGGCGAAACCGCCGCGGCTGAAGCCCTCCTGCGGGAATCCGCGTCGGCGGCCGCCGTGCTGCCGGCCACTCCCGTTGACCGCTGCCTGGCCGAAACCGCGCTCGGCCTGCGTTCGCACCGGCGGACCAAAGCCCTGCAAGCCCTCGACCAGGCCCTCGCGCTCGCCCGGCCCAACGGGCTGGTGCGGCCGTTCGCGCTCGCCGAACCGCCGGTCCGGGACCTGCTGATCGGCCACTCCGGCGGGTTCGGCTCGCTCGACCGCTTCGCGCAGACGGTCCGCGGCAGGCTCGTCCCGCACGCCCCGCCCAGCGACCTCACCGACCGCGAGCAGGTGGTGCTGCAGCGCCTGCCTTCGCAACGTTCGCTGGACGAGATCGCCTCCGATCTCACCGTCTCGGTCAACACGGTGAAAACCCACGTGCGGGCCATCTACGGCAAGCTGGGCGTGAACAACCGGCGCTCCGCCGTCGTCGTCGCCCGGCAGCACGGCCTCACCTGATGCCCGGTCAGCGCTCGTCGCGGCGCGGGGCCGACAGCAGCGCGTCCGCCCACCGGGCCCGCGGGTCGACGTCCACCAGCAGGGCCTTGGCCAGCAGCGTCGCCGGCACCGCGAGCACCGCCCCGAGCGGGCCGAGCAGCCAGGTCCAGAACACCAGCGCCAGCACGGTGACCACAGTGGACAGCCCGACCGAACCGGCCACGAACCGCGGCTGGATCAGGGATTGCACCGCGAAGTTGAGGACGAGGTAGATCAGGAGCACCACGAGGAAGCCGCGCCAGCCGTGGTCGAGCAGTGCGATCACCGCGGGCGGGGCCACTCCGATCACGAAGCCGACGTTGGGAATGTAGTTGGTGACGAAGGAAAGCAGCCCCCACAGCAACGCCCCCGGAACGCCGAGCAGCGCCAGCGCGGCGGTGTCGAGCGACGCTACTATTCCGCCGAACACCGTCGTCACCAACAGGTATCGCCGCGTGTCCGTGGCGAACTGGCGCAACGCCGCGGAAATCCACGGCCGGTCGCTAGCGATCACGCTGAGCCGTTGCCCCGCCCAGGCTGTCTCTGCGCTCAGAAACAGCAAGAGCCCGAACAGGAACGCGAGGTTCGTGACCAGCTTGCCCGCGCTCGCGAGCAGCGAACCGGTCAGCCGGACGAGTTTTCCCGCGTCGACAGAGGACAGTATGCCGCGGACCTGTGCTTCGCCGATGCCGAGCGTGGCCAGCCCGTTGCGCAGCAATTCGTCGAACCGTCCGGCGTAGCGCGGCACCAGCGCGGACAACTGTGCGACGGAAACCACGACGACGAGGAAGAAGACCAGGAGGACGGCGTAGACGGCGATGGCGAGCACGGTGACCGTCAGCCAGCGGGGGAATCCTTTGTCGCGTAACCAGGTTCGCACTGGGTCGAGGGTGATCACGACGACCAGGGCGAGAAACACCGGTGCCGCGAACCAGGCGATGGCTTGCACCCCGGCGAGCACGACCGTCGCGGCGGCGGCCCCGAGCAGGACGACGAGAGCGCGGGGGAGCGAGCCGCCGTTCGCTTCGCACTCGGGCTGGGCCGGTGGCGGTTGTGCGCCCTCGGTTTGCCGATCGGCGATGTCTCGGAAAGTGCGGGCGGCCAGGTGGTCCGCGTGTTGGGCGGACGGTGGTCGCACACCTTCGCTCCGTTGATCGGCGGAGTCTCGGGAGGTGCGGCTTTCCCGGTGATTCGCGCGTTGGGCGAAAGGCGTTCGCCCGCCCTCGCCTCGCCGGTCGGCGAAGTGCCGGAAGGTGCGGCGTGCCAGGCGATGTGCGTGCCGGTGCTTGCGGAACCGGCGGGCCGGGAAGTCGGTGAACTGCGCTCGCACCATGCGAATCCTCCGGAGGCAGGCGGCGGAATCCGATAGTGGCGGCGAACGCGAGGCCGGTCTTCACCCGAAGGGGGCGGGGTTGCCGGATGCTCGGCGATTTTTTGTCGGTGGCGCCTGCCACCATGGCCTGGACCGACTGAGGAGGACACGATGACGAATACCCTGAACCACCTTGCCTGGCTGGAGAACAACGGCCCGCTGCAGGACATCTTCTGCGTTTCGTTCGTGCGCAGGCTCGACCCGCCCGAGGTCTTGCGGCGCTTCGGTGCGGACGCTGGCGAACAGCTGGCGTTCGCGGAGCTGAACAGCCGGGTAGCGGAGTACGTCGGGCAAACCCAAGGCGGAAACGGCGGCGGCCATGTCGGCGTGGTCTCGTGCGGGGAGTGGAGCGTGGCGATCGAGCCGTTCGGGTGGCGCGGGAACCTGCCGGAAGTCATTGCCGGACTGTCGAAGGAAAGCGAAGTCGTGGCGGTCAACCGGCACGACTTCGCCGAAGCGCATTTCGTCCACGCGGTGGACGGCACAGTGATGACGGGCTTCGCCCCGCGGATGCCGAGCCGGCGGTACGGGAGCGAGCCGGATCGGTTGACGCCGTTGATGCGCGAGTCCGGGTTGGATCCGGGGCAGGAGGAACGACCGTCGCATCCGATCGCGGCGGCGTTCGCAGTGGCGGCCGGGATGACCGGAGTGGTGTTCACGCCGGAGTTCCTGGAGCGGACGTTGCTGGTGGGGGATATCCGGACTTAGCGGCGCGGAGTTCCGGCGGGCGCCGGGAGGGAAGGTTGTCGAAGGCAGTGCTGTCGGTGGCGGTAAGGAGGCGGTGTGGTGGCGGGAGGCGGCCGATGGGAAGTCCCGGTTCTCCGGGCCGGGTACGGCTGTGCCGTGCGGTGCGCCAGGACAGGCCGGAGGCGGCTTGGCCGTGCTCGCCGAGGTCAGTCGCGGAACGGCGGCCGGGACGGCAGCGGCTGCGCGGAGTCGGGCGGTGCAAACGTCCTGGGCAGCTGGAAAACGCTCCAGCCGTCGGGACGGACGTGATGGCTCTTCACCTCCCCGGAGTCGCCGGAGGCGAAGCTTTTGACACATAGCGGTTCTTGCCGCGACCACTGATCCGGCGTGCGTGCTTGAGTGCTTCGGTCAGAGCGTGAACTCGGTTCCGTCCGGCGGCAGTTCCGCTCCGGCACGCAGCACGGCGGCGTGTTCCGGACTGGCCGGGTCCACGACCGGGTTCGTGTTGTTCAGATGCGTGTAAGCCCAGCGGGCGGTGCCTGGGCGGGTGGTGAGCGTCGTGGTGATCGGCACGTGGCCCATCGCCTGCTGGGCGGCCGGGTTGGCGCTCTCGGTGGCCGTCGTGAATTCGGTGGCGCTGTAGAAGGTGCCGTCCAGGAGGACGAGGTCTGCGCCGTCGGTGAAACCGTCGAAGCCGGATGGCCAGGTGCGCAGGCAGGGCGCGTAGACGAGCGTGCCGCCGGTTGCCGGGTCGTGGATGCGGTACGCGACGACCCACGGGCCGGGCTGGGTGGAGGCGCGGGCGTACTTCGGCTGTTTGTCGCTGACGGGAAAGGAGGTGATGTGCAGGCCGTCGAGGGTGGTCTCGGTGGCGGGGCGCCAGGTCCAGTCGTGGTACTCGCCGACGATGGAGCGGGCCGGGAAGCGGTCGGTCAGCGCGTGCAGGGCGGCGGCGGGGGCGTGGACGGTCAGGGCCGTCGCCTCGCGGAGCATGAGCAGACCGAGGGCGTGGTCTAGTTCGGCGTCGGTGAGCAGGACTGTGCGCAGCGGCGTTTCGCGCGGGCCTGGTCCGGCACGCAGTGCTGGGGTCGCCAGGATTTGCGCGCGGATGTCGGGCGAGGCATTGAGGAGATGCCAGGTGCGGCCGTCCGCGCTGAAGGCGACGCTGTCCTGCGTACGTGGCGGAGAGTCCGAAGTGCATTGCGAGCAGGCGCAATTCCACTGGGGAAATCCGCCGCCTGCTGCGGTGCCCAGGAGGATGACCTTCATCGGGCCGGGCCACGCATAACCAGGTCCGAAGCGGACGGTGCGGCGAGGACGAGGTCGACTGTGCCGCGGTGTGGCGAGCGGGAGCACACGGGGTCGGCGTTCGCCGCGTCGCCGGTGAGCTGGAACGCCTGGCAGCGGCAGCCGCCGAAGTCCGCGGTACGCCGGTCGCAGGTGCGGCACGGGTCGCGCATCCAGTCTTCGCCGCGGTAGGCGTTGAAGGACTCCGAGCGGTACCAGATGTCGGCCAAGGCGGTGTCACGGACGTTGTCGAGCTCGAGCGTGGTGATCGCGCTGGCGGCGGGGCAGGGCAGGACGGTGCCGTCGGGCGCGATGGTGAGTTGCCGCGCGCCCCAGCCGTGCATGCACGGTTTGGGGAACGGCTCATAGTAGTCGGCGATGACGTAGATGATCTCCATCGTGCCGCGGAGGCGTTCGACGGCCGCGCGGACTATGGGTTCCGCGGCGGCGAGCTGCGCGCGGGTGGGCATCAGTGCGTCGCGGTTGCGCAGGGCCCAGCCGTAGTACTGGGTGTTGGCCAGTTCGAGCCGGTCCGCGCCCATCGACTCGGCGAGGGAGATGATTTCGGCCAGCTGGTCGTGGTTTTGCCGGTGCAGCACCACGTTGACGGTCAGCGGCAGGCCGGAGGCTTTCACCAGCTCGGCGGCGGCCAGTTTTCGGTCGAAGGCTTTCGCTCCGGCGAGCAGGTTCGCCCGCTCTGGGGTGGCGGCTTGGGCGGAGAGCTGGACGTGCGCGAGACCCCGTTCGACGAGATCGGTCAGCCGGGGCTCGGTCAGGCCCAGGCCGGAGGTGACCAGGTTGACGTAGCAGCCGAGGTCGCTCGCGTGCGTGACCAGGTGCGGAAGATCCGGGCGGGCCAATGGTTCTCCACCGGAGAGGTGGACCTGGAGCACGCCCAGTTCCCGGGCTTGGGACAGCGCGCCGGTCCATTCAGCGGTGGACATTTCCGCGGATCGGGCCACGAGTTCCACGGGATTCGAGCAGTACGGGCAGTGCAGGGGACAGCGGTGGGTCAGTTCGGCGAGCAATCCGAGCGGCGCGGCTACGTCCATTCGATCACCCGCCGTTGTCCGAACCGGGCCAGCACGGCCAGGACGTCGCTTTCTTGGACGCCTTGGTACCGGCTGCTCAATGCGGTGACGATGCCGGAGACCGGGGTGGTGCCGTCGCAGAGTTCCAGGACCGCGGTGGCTGTCGAGTTCGGCAGCAGCACGCCTTCCGGGAACAACAGCACGTGCGCCCCGCGCACGCGATCGAACGTCAGGCGCACGCCGACGCGCAGTTTCGGCACCGACGCGGCGGTGATGGTGTCCATCGGCTCACTCCTTGGCGGCGGCGCGTTCGATGGCGTCGAGCATCGACCACAGGACATCGCACTTGAACGACAGCGCGGACACTGCCTTCTCCTGCTGTTCGCGGGTGACGCAGTGCTGCACGACGATGTCCAAAGTGTCCTTGCCCTCTCCGGAGACCTTGTCGATCCGGTTGGTGAAGTACGCCAGGTCGGCACGGGAAATCCACGAATAGTTCGCCAGGACGTCGGCCACGCGCTGCTGCATCAGGTGCCCGGCGAACATCTCGGTCAGGCCGGAGGCGACGGCTTCCACCCAGGGCTTGGTACGCGCGAAGGCGACGTAGGCGTCGACGGCGAACCGGACGCCCGGAGCGACGTGCCGCTCGTCGAGGACTTCGGCGCGGTCCAGACCAACGGCGGCGCACAGCCGCAGCCAGCGTTCGGCTCCGCCTTCGCCCTCCACGGCGCCGTCGTGGTAGACGATGCGGTCGAGCCAGATCCGGCGGATTTCCGGGATCGGGCAATTGCTGATGATGGCCGCGTCTTTCCGCGGCAGCACGCATTGGTAGTACCAGCGGTTCGCGGCCCAGAGCCGCAATTCCTGCGCGGTCAGTTCGCCGGCGTGCATGCGCTGGTGGAACGGATGGCTGCCCCAGTACCGGTGCTGGAGGCCGCGCAGCGCTCCGGTGAACTCCGCCGGACTCATCGGGTGCACAGTGGACATTCGCGTCCTCCGGGATTCTCGCTCAGCGGTAAGGTTTTCCGGAACGGACGGGACCGCGGCGGACCGGCCCCGTCCGGCGGGTCATTCCTCCCGGCGGGCCGCGTAGGCAGTGACCTCCATCGGCGTTTCGTACTCGACGAAGTCGGGCGCGGTCCACATCTCGACGGGCTCGGGCATGGGAAACTCGCTTTCCTTCGGTGGTGCACCGGTGAGCGGGGCAGTCGTCCCCGCCCCGAACGCCGTCACCCTAAAAGCGCAAGGCGGCCGGTCGCCAGGGGTGCGGGGCGATTTCCCGCCGACTTTATAAAGGTTCCTTCCTATGGCGCAGCGGACGGTCACGCAGGGGCGCCGCTGCCGGTTGTCCGCCCGACAGAAACCGTGCGGGGGCGCGGAAACCTCCTGACGCCGCTTGACATCGGGACGGCGGGCGGCCGAATAATAGGGTTCGAGTGCGGTTGACAACGATGTCAGAGGCTTTGGGAGCGACGTGACCCAGGTGAATCGCAGGCGGTTTCTGTCCGGCGGGATTGCTGTCGCGGGCGGTGGTGTGCTCGGCGCGTTCGGGGTGTCCGGCACCGCCGAGGCGGCTCCGGACGCACGTCCGCCTCAGGTCGGCGGCGGCGAGATCGGCAGCGGCTGGACCTTTGTCGCGGCCGACGGCACGGCTGCGGACGGGAGCGTGCTGGCCAGTGCGCAGAACGTCGCGGGGCTGAAGCCCGCCGTGGTTCCGGGAACTCCGCTGACGAGCATGATCGCCAACGGCGAGTATCCCGATCCGTTGTACGGCCGCATCGTGACGGACACCGTTCCGGACAGCCTCAAGGACACCGGCTACTGGTACCGGGTCGCGTTCCGGGTGCCGCGGCTGGTTCCAGGCCAGCGGTTCTGGCTGCAGTTCGACGGAATCAACTACCTCGGGACCGTCTGGCTCAACGGGACCAGGGTCGGGACGGTCGAAGGCGCGTTCAAGCGCGCGGTCTTCGAGGTCACCGACATCGTGGCCGAGGCGGACGGCGTCGCCTGGCTGGCGGTGCTGGTCGGGAAGCTCGACTACGCCGATCCGCCCGCGTTGCCGAGTTACGCCAGCGGGGTGACGCGAGGCGGGCGCAATGGCGGCCCGACCGGGATCACGCTGAAGAACGGGCCGACGTTCTTCTGCACCGCTGGGTGGGACTGGCTGCCTACCGTTCCGGACCGGGATCTGGGGATCTGGCAGCCGGTCACGTGGCGTACCACCGGGCCGGTCCGGGTGGCTGACGTGCAGGTCGCCTCGACGCTGTCGCAGGATTTGCGGACGGCGGAGGTCGCGGTCTCGCTTGCGTTGGACAGCGCTGCCGGGGAGTCCGTGGTGGTGACGGGGTCCCTCGACGGGCAGGGGTTCCGGCGGACGGTCAGTGTTCCGGCCGGGGCGTCGTCGGTGGTGCTGACGTCGAAGGAGATCGCCTGTCTGCGGGTGGATCGGCCGAAGTTGTGGTGGCCCAATGGGTACGGGGAACCTTATCGGTACCGGTTGGCGGTCGGGGTCGAGTCCGGCGGCCAGGTGCACGACGAACGGACCGTGGACTTCGGGATCCGGCGGATCGAGTACACGACGCCGATGCGGTCGCCCTCCGGGACGGTGAGCCAGTGTCTGGCTATTACGGTCAACAATCAGCCGATTCTGGTGATGGGCGGGAACTGGGGGCTGGACGAGGCGCTGAAGCGGATTCCCCGGGACAGGGTGCGTGCGCAGGTTCGATTGCACCGGGACGCCAATCTCAATTTGATCCGGAATTGGAACGGGCAGAGCAGTACCGAGGACTTCTTCGCCGCCTGCGACGAGTACGGCATCCTGGTCTGGCAGGACTTCTTCTGCTCGACCGAAGGGCCGCCCGCGGAGAACGTCGCACGGGACCTCGCGAACATCCGCGATTGCATCGTGCGGTTCCGCAACCACCCCTCGATCCTGCTGTGGTGCGGCGGGAACGAGGGGCCGCCTCCGCAGCCGTTGATCGACGGCCTGGACGCGCTGGTCGCCGAGCTGGACCCGCAGCGGGTGGTGCTGACCAGTTCTGCCGGGGACACCGGGAAGAATCCGGTTGACGGGTACCGGTCCGGCGGGCCGTATCACTGGGTGCCGCCTGCCCAGCACTTCTCGTTGAACGACGGTACCCAGTGGCCGCCGTTTCGCAACGAGGTCGGGTCTTATTCGATTCCGACGCTGGAGTTCATGCGGAAGATGCTGCCGGAGGCTTCGTGGGAGCATCCGGACGACTTCTGGGCTGATCGGGATGTCAACGGCAACGGAGGGAACGGGGGCGGGGCCGGGTACCTCCGGCTGACTGCCGAGCGGTACGGGGAGGTGCGGAACCTCGCGGATTTCGCGCGCAAGTCGCAGTTGATGAATTACGAGTGCATCAGGGCGATTTACGAGGCGCCAGTGGCGCATATGCGGAGTGCTGGGCCTTATCCGCGAACTGGGGTCATTATGTGGATGACCAATCCTGCGCAGCCTAGTTTCGTTTGGCAGATGTACAGCCACGATTTGGAGGCGCATTCGGCGTTCTACGCGGTTCAGCATGCTTGCCGGCGGGTGAATGTGGTGCTGGACGCGCGGACTTTCGATGTGGTGGTGGCGAACCATTCGCGGGAGGCGGTTCGGGGGAGGGTCGACGTCTCGCTCTACGGGCTGGACGGGGCGGAATTCGGTCGTGCCTCGTTTCCGGTGGAGGGGGTTGGCCCGGCTGATCGCGGTGTGGTGGGGAGCGTTGCTTCGGCGTTGAAAGGGGCGCCTGCCGAAGTTGCTTTTGTCCGGCTGGTGTTGCGGGATCTTCGGGGGCTGGAGGTTGTTCGGAGTTTCTCGTGGGTGGAGAGTCCTGGGCGGGAGGCCGGGTTCGCCGGCCTGGACGAGATGCCCGCGGCCGCGGTTTCGGTGATCGCCGGGGTTTCCCGGGGGCCGGATGGGGGCGAGGTCGTGGTCGATGTGCGGAATATCGGTGAGTCTGTGGCGTTGATGCTGCATTTGCAGGTTTATGACGTTCGGACCGGGGAAAGGGTTCTTCCCGCTACGTTTAGTGATAATTATGTGAATGTGGTCGGCGGGGAATCGGTGAGTGTCCGGGCTCGGTTGGACAGCGATCAGGTTCGGCGGCATCCCCGGGTCGGGGTTCGGGTCGACGGGTGGAAGATCGACGAGCGGGCGTCTCGGTTGCGGGGGCGCGGGGTGGCGGTGACGTTCAATCGGGACGCGTTGGACGTGAGTCCTGCGGTGCCCGAGTTTGGGCGGTGAGGGGTCGGCTCGTCGCCCTGGCGGGCGACATTGCGCTGGTGCGGTGGCCCCCACCCCCGAAGTTTTATTGTGCTGACGGTTCGCAGGGCGGCTTCGGATCGGGGTTGGGGGCGGTGCGGGGTGCCTCCATGGGTGGGTGCATCGGTGCGGTTGGGCGCCTCGAATGCCGGGTGCATCGGCTGCGGTTCGCGGGGCGGCGCTAGCGCCCCAATGTGGCATTGGGTGCGTCGCATGCACCCAATGCCGCATTGGGTGCGTGGGATGCGCCGAACACCGCATGAGCGCATCGCGTAGTGGGGTGCTGGTCGTGAAGGGGCCCCTCACGGGCGGCGGCACCAGCGTCCGATGTGGACAGACCGGGGAGCGGCGCGTCAGCCGTGCGGGGGAGGCGTGCGTTCGGGAGCGGTGAGGATTGCCTCCAGCAGTCCAGGGAACCGCGCCTCCACCTCGTCGCGCCGCACATGGACGATCCGGTGGCGGCCTTCGGCGACGGTGCGGGTCAGGCCGGCCTCCCGGAGGACCCGGTAGTGGTGCGAGATCGTCGGGTTGCTGAGGCCCAGGTCCGCTTTCTCCACCAGTGCCGCGCAGTCGATCGGATCCCCGGCTTGGTACATCGTCTTCAGCAGCGTCCGCCTGCCTGGATCGGCTAGGGCGCTGAGGATCACCGTCAGGTCGAACGATTCGACGGACGGCTCGGGCAGCGTGCGCGGCACTGGCGGGGCTCCAATCAATGCTTTGACCGTCGTCGAATCATAGTTTAGGCTCCATCGATGTGACGATTCGACAATCATCGAACGGTGTGCGCATGGTGATCCTGGCCGTGGGCACGTTCGTGCTCGGGGTGGACGGGTTCGTGCTTCCTGGGCTGCTTTCGGACATCTCGCGGGATCTGTCGGTGAGCGTCGCGGCGGCGGGGCAGCTCACGACGGTCTTCGCGGTCGCGTATGCGGTGGGGTCGCCGGTGATCGCGACGCTCGCGGGGCGGGCGGACCGCCGGGTCGTGCTCGGGGCGGGGATGGGGGCGTTTCTCGTCGGCATGGTGTTGCAGGCGGCGGGGCCCTCCTTCGGCATCGTGGCGGCGGGGCGGGTCGTCGCGGCGCTGGGGGCGGCTGCGTTTCAGGCCAACGCGTTCGCGGTCGCCGGAGTGCTTGCCGCGCCCGAGCGGAGGGCGCGGGCGTTCGCGGTGATCGGGGCGGGGCCGAGTCTCGCGGCGGTGCTCGGGGTGCCGTTCGGTCTGCTGATCGGGCAGGTCTGGGGGTGGCGCGGCACGTTGTGGACGATTGTGGTGCTGGCGGCGGTCGCGGCGGTGCTGGCCGGGGTGTTCGTTCCGTCGATGACGTTGCCCGCGACGACGATGCGCGAACGGCTGGCGGTACTGGTCAATCCGCGGATCGTCATGTTGCTCGCGGTCAGTGCGCTGGTGTTGGCGCCGTCGTTCTTGCTGATGGCGTACGCGGCCGCGGTGGTGGGGGTGAGCGCACCGGGCAGTGCGGACGCGATTCTGGTGGCGTTGCTGGTCAACGGGGCGGGGTTCTTCCTCGGCAACCGGCTCGTCGGGTGGGTCGCGGAGCGGGTCGCGTCGTTGCGGGTGATCGTGGCGGGGCTGGGGGCCGTGGCGGTGGCCGCGGGTTCGTTGCCGGTCGTTCAGCAGTGGTTCGGGCCGACGCTCGTGGCGTTGTTCGTGCTGGGGGTGCTGGGGTCGATGCTGTTCATCCCGCAGCAGAGCCGGGTGTTCGCGGCGGGCGGGGACGTCGCGGCGGTCGCGCTGAGCCTCAACGGGTCGATGAACTACGTCGGGACCGCGATCGGGGCGGGGATCGGCGGCGTGGTGCTGGCGAACGGCGGAGCCGGGTGGCTGGGGCCTGCGGCGGCGATCCTGGCGGCGGTGGTGCTGGCGGTCGCGCTGGGCGCCGCGCCGGAGCGGCGGGCGGCGAGGCCGGCGGGCGCGGTGCGGTGAGCGTCCAGTGTGGACGGTCGGGGGGAAGGCGGGTTGCCGTGTCCGCGGGACTGGCGGATGATGGGCGGCCAGTCCCCGTCCCGTTCCACCGCAGCCCCGGAGGCACGCGATCGCCGGCAACGCCGCCGAACCCGGGCGCACGGTCCTGAGCCGCGCGTTCGCGGTGCTGGATTCCTTCCTGTCCGGCCGACCCGAGCAGACTCACGGCGAGATCACCCGGGCGACCGGGCTCGCGCCTGCCACGGTGCACCGGCTGCTCGCCGAATTGACCGGCTGGGGCGCGCTCGAGCGCACCGGCAGAGGCCGGTACCGGATCGGGCTGCGGCTGTGGCAGCTCGGGGCGCAGGCTCCGGGCGGGCGCGAGCTGCGGGACGTCGCGCTGCCGTTTCTGCAGGATCTGCTGCAGGTGACGCACGAGGTCGTCCACCTGGTCGTGCTGGACGGGGACCGCGCGCTGTATCTGGAAAAGCTCGAGGCGCATCCGGATGTCGTGGTGACCTCGCGCGTCGGGCTGCGGCTTCCGCTGCACGCGGCGGGGCCGGGCAAGGTGCTGCTCGCGCACGCGCCGCCGGAATGCCTCGAAAAGATTCTGTCCGGCGGGCTGGAGCGGCGGGCCAGCGGGACGATCACCGACCCGGCGCGGCTGCGGCAGGTGCTGGCGGAGATCCGGCTGCAAGGGTTCTGCATCTCCCGCAACGAGATGACCGAGGGCGCGTCGTCGGTCGCGGCTCCGGTGCGCGGGCCGGGCGATCAGGTCGTGGCGGCGATTTCCGTGGTGGTGCCCAGTTGCACGCCGAATCTGTCGCCGCTGGTGCCGGTGGTCCGGATGGCCGCGCTGGGGGTCACGCGGGCATTGCAAGGCTGAGGAACTTTTCCGCTGAGTGGAAGAGGGGCTGGGCGGCCCGGAGGCGAGCCGGGAGACTCCGGACCGCCCGCTGCCGCACTGCCGAGGAGAAGTCCGTGAGCCCTGCCCCGACCGTTCGCGACGCCGCGTTCGACGTGCTGCGCCGGTTCGGCGCCACGACGCTGTTCGCCAACCCCGGGTCGACCGAGATCGCGCTGCTCACCGACCTGCCCGACGACCTCGAGTTCGTGCTGGCGCTGCACGAGGGTTCGGTGGTCGGCATGGCGACCGGCTGGGCGCTCGCGAACGACCGGCCCGCGGTCGCGATCCTGCACACCACCGCGGGGCTCGGGAACGCGGTCGGCGCCCTGGCGACCGCCCGGGTCAACCGCGCGCCGCTGGTCGTGCTCGTGGGGCAGCAGGACCGCCGCCACCTCGCGCTCGAGCCGTTCCTGACCGGCCACCGGCTCGACGACCTCGCCCGGCCGACGCCGGTGTGGATCGCGGAACCGCCGCGCCCGCAGGACGTTCCGGGTGCGCTCGCCCGCGCCTGGCACGAGGCGCGCGAGCACCGCGGACCGGCGCTGGTGATCGTGCCGATGGACGACTGGTCCGAACCAGCGGGCGCGGACGAGCCGCTGCCCGCCCCGGCCAAGCTGGTCCGCGCGAACGCCGCCGAGCCCGCGGTGCTGGCCGAACTGGCGGAATTCCTCGGTACCGCAAGCAATCCGGTGCTCGTGGCGGGCGCCGGGGCCGACGACGCCGAATCGTGGCGCGGGCTGACCGCGCTGGCGGAGAGGCTCGCCTGCCCGGTGTGGCAGGAAGCGTTCGGGGCGCGCGCCGGATTCCCGCAGGATCACCCGCAGTTCGCCGGACATCTGCCGCCGGGCCGGGAAGGACTGCGGAAAGCGTTGTCCGGGCACGACGCGGTGCTCTCGGTCGGCGCACCGGTTTTCCGCCAGTACCCGCGGGAACCGGGACAGCTGACCGAGCCGGACACCCGCATCGCGGTGGTCACCGACGATCCGGACGAAGCGCACCGCAGCCCGGTCGACCTCGCGGTGCTGGCGCGGCCGTCGGCGGTGTGCGGTCCGTTGGCGGAGCTGATTCCGGCGCGGGAAGCGGGCACGGAGAAGATCGGCCGGACGGTCGAGCTGCCCGGGGCCCCGGCGCCGGGCGCGCCGCTGGCGCCGGACCACGTGTTCGGTCTGCTCGCGCGCCAGTTGCCCAAGGACACGGTGCTGGTCGAGGAATCCCCGTCGAGCCGTCCGCTGCTGCACGCGTACGTCCCGGCGCGCGAGCCGCTCGGGTTCCTCAGCGCGGCCATGGGCGGGCTGGGCTTCGGCATTCCGGCGGCGGTCGGACTGCGGATGGGCGGACTGAAGCGGCCGGTGGTGGCGGTGATCGGGGACGGCTCGTCGCTGTACTCGATCCAGTCGCTGTGGAGCGCCGCGCATTACGGAGTCGGCGTCCTCGTGATCGTGCTGTCCAACGGCGGCTACGCGATCATGGACAAACTCGCCGTGCGGCACGGCGAACGCACGGCTGGGGGCGGGAAAGCGCCGTGGCCTGGATTCGACGAGGTCAGCGTGAGCGGGCTCGCGAAATCGCTCGGCTGCCCGGCGCGGCGCGCGCAAACCTACGAAGAACTGGAGTCGGTGTTGAACGAGGTGCTGCCGACGTTGGCCGCGCGCACGGAGCCGCTGGTGCTCGAAGTGGCGGTGACGGCATGACGTTGCTCGGAACCGGCTGGCAGGGCCGGATTTTCTCCGGCGGCTGGATCCCCGGCGCGGGCGGAGAGTACGACGCGGTCGAGCCAGCGACCGGCAATACGCTCGCCCGGGTCGGCGCGGCGGCTCCGGAGGATGTCGCGAAAGCCGCGGCCACCGCGAAGGAAGCACAGCGGGAGTGGGCCGCTCAGCCGTATGACCAGCGGGCGCGGGTGCTGCGTCGCGCAGCGCGGCTTTTCGAAGACCACGGCGACGAGATCGAGGAATGGCTCATCCGGGAATCCGGTGCCACGCGGGGGTTCGCGCAGTTCCAGACCCGTGCGGTCGCGGCCGAGGAATGCCACGAAGCCGCCGCGCTGGCCGCGCATCCGTACGGGGAACTGTTGCGTTCCAGCCAGCCCCGGCTGTCGATGGCGCGCCGGGTCCCGGCCGGAGTGGTCGGCGTGATCTCGCCGTTCAACGCGCCGGTGATCCTCTCCATCCGCGCGATCGCACCCGCCTTGGCGCTCGGCAACGCTGTTCTCGCGAAGCCCGACCCGCGCACGGCGGTGTGCGGCGGCGTCGTGCTGGCCCGGATCTTCGAGGAAGCCGGTCTGCCCGAAGGTCTGTTCCACCTCCTGCCCGGCGGCGCGGATGTCGGTGCGGCGCTGGTCGAGGACCCGCTGGTGCGCGTGATCGCGTTCACCGGTTCGACGAACGCGGGCCGCAGGATCGCCGCGGCGGCGGGGGAGCGGCTCAAGCGCGTGCACCTCGAACTCGGCGGCAACTCGGCGCTGGTCGTGCTCGCGGACGCGGACGTCGAGCAGGCCGCGTCGGTCGGCGCGTTCGGTTCGTTCAACCACTCCGGGCAGATCTGCATGGCGACCGGACGGCACCTGGTCGCGGCGGAAATCGCCGACGACTACGCGGCCGCGCTCGCCGAGCACGCGGCCAAGCTGACCGTCGGCGACCCGGCGAACGGCGACGTCGCGCTCGGCCCGCTGATCGACGCCGGACAGCGCGACCGCGTGCACTCGGTGGTCACCGGCAGCGCGGCGGCGGGCGCGAAGATCGCCGCCGGCGGCACCTACGAGGACCTGTTCTACCGCCCGACCGTCCTCACCGACGTCCCGCTCGCCGCGCCCGCCTACGCCCAGGAGGTGTTCGGCCCGGTCGCGCCGGTCGTGCCGTTTTCCACAGTGGACGAAGCAGTGCGCCTGGCCGGCGGTACCGAGTACGGGCTTTCGCTGGGCATCCTGACCAGGGACGCCGCGCGGGGGCTGGCGCTCGCCGAGCGGATCCCGTCCGGTCTGGTGCACGTCAACGACCAGACGGTCAACGACGAAGCCCTCGCCCCGTTCGGCGGGGTGGGGGATTCGGGAACCGGCTCCCGGCACGGCGGCGCGCAGGCCAACCTGGAGGCGTTCACCGAAACCCAGTGGGTCACCGTCCGCGGCGACCTTCCGCAGTACCCGTTTTAACCGCAGTATCCGGCCAGGTCCCCTCCGACGACGCAGGTGATGACATGACGGTCTCGACTGATCCCCGGGCGCGCCACGCCCGCTGGGTGGCCCCGCTGTGCTGGACGGCGGTGGCGCTCGAAGGGTTCGACCTGGTGGTGCTGGGCGTCGTGCTGCCCGCGCTGCTCAAGGACAAAGCGTGGGGGCTCGACCCCAACACGGCGTCGCTGATCTCCGCGATCGGGCTGCTCGGGGTGGCGGTCGGCGCGTTCGCGATCGGCCCGCTCAGCGACCTGTTCGGCCGCCGCGGGATGATGCTGCTGACCGTGATCAGCTTCTCGGTCTGCACGCTGCTCTGCGCGTTCGCGAACGGGCCGTGGCTGTTCGGCGTGCTGCGGTTCCTGGCCGGGCTCGGGCTCGGCGGGGTGCTGCCGACGGCGCTGGCGCTGATCACCGAGTACGCGCGGATCGGCCGCGGCGGCAGCGCGACCACCGTGCTGATGACCGGCTATCACGTCGGCGCGGTGCTCACCGCGCTGCTGGGAATCCTGGTGCTGCAACGGTTCGGCTGGCAGTGGATGTTCGTCATCGGGGCCGCGCCCGCGCTGATCCTGGTGCCGCTGATGATGAAATTCCTGCCCGAGTCGAAGGCGCTGGAACAGGCGAAGGAAGCCCGGCGGAACCGCAATCCGCTGGGCGTCCTGTTCCGGCACGGCTACGGCCGCGCGACGATCGCGTTCTGGGTGACGTCGTTCATGGGGCTGCTGCTGGTGTACGGCCTGAACACCTGGCTGCCGCAGATCATGCGCGCGGCGGGCTACGAACTCGGCGCGGCGCTGGCGCTGCTGCTGGTGCTGAACGTCGGCGCGGTCATCGGCCTGCTGGTCGGCGGCCGGGTGGCGGACAAGATCGGCTACCGCCGTTCGACCATCCTGTGGTTCGCCGCGGCGGCGGTGTTCCTGGCGCTGCTGAGTATCAAGCTGCCCGGGGCGAGCGTGTACGTCGGCGTGCTGCTGGCGGGGATCTTCACCTTCAGCTCGCAGGTGCTGGTCTACGTGTACATCGCCCGCGTGTACCCCGCCGAAGCGCGCGGAACCGGGCTCGGCGCGGCGAGCGGGATCGGCCGGTTCGGCGCGATGTCCGGGCCGCTGGTGACCGGGCTGCTGCTGTCGGCGGGGCTGGCGTATCCGTGGGGCTTCTACCTGTTCGCGGTGGTGGCGGTGATCGGGGCGCTCGCGATCGCGGTGGTGAACCGCGATCCGGCTCCGGACGCTCCGGCGGACACCCCGGTGCCGCGCGTGGAGACCTCGTGAGTGGCGGTGCCGGTTCTAACCGGCACCGCCACTCACGAGGCCGGGCACGAGGCATGCTGGCGTGGGACGGGCATCTCGTTGCGACGCGGCCTGGGGCGGCTGGTCGTGAGTGCTGATCGCGGTTCTAACCGTGATAGCCGCTCACGACGAGGTGACGGTGAGGCGGTCGCTGTCGGTGTCGTAGTCGAAGAGTTCGGCGTATCGGCCCCAGTCGATCGCCGTGTCGAGTTGCTGGCGGGCGTCGGCGGCGGAGAAGCCGCGGCGAAGCAGGTCGAGGAAGAACTCCGCGCGCAGCGTGCCGTCCGAGCTGGCGGTGAGCGCGTTGACGATCGTGCGCACCAGCGGCGCCCGGTCGCGGACCTGACCGGCGAAGATCTTCTTGCTGGTCTGGATGTCCGCGGTGGTGAAGGCGGTGCCGGCCGGCGTCAGGTGCAGGTCTCCGCCAGCCACGAAGAGAAGGTCGAGCAGGGCGGCGGCGTCGACGAGCGGCAGCAGGTCGTCGACCTCGAAGCTCAGTTCGGCGGCGAGATCCGGCAGGTCGGCGTGGCCGCCGCGGGCGTGCACCAACTCGACGAGCCCGGCGAGCCCGCCGACCGACGCGGGCGGCAGCGGCCGTGCGGTCGGCGTCGCCTGCGCGGGTTCGACGGCCGCCGGATCGCGTCCGGTCAACAGGTCGTAGAGACGCTCGACCAGTGCGGCGAAAGCGGGGGATTTGCGGTCGCGCGGCCGGGCGAGGTCGATTTCCACTTCCGCACGCAGGTTCCCGGGGTTGGCCCCGAGGACCAGCACCCGGTCCGCGAGCAGCACTGCCTCCTCGATGTTGTGCGTGACGATGCAGACGGCTTTCGTCGGGAAATCGTCGCGCTGCCACAGGCTCATCAGCTCGGTGCGGAGGTTTTCCGCGGTCAGCACGTCGAGCGCGGAGAACGGTTCGTCCATCAGCAGGACGTCCGGTTCGAGCACGAGCGCGCGGGCGAAGCCGACGCGCTGCCGCATTCCGCCGGAAAGCTCCTTGGGATAAGCGGATTCGAAACCGTCGAGCCCGATCAGGTCGATTGCCTGCAACGCGCGGTCCCGACGGGTTCTCGGCGGGATCCCGCGGGCGGCGAGCCCGAGTTCGACGTTGTCCTGCACGGTCAGCCACGGCATCAGCGCGAAGGTCTGGAACACCATCGCGGTGCCGGGATTGGCCCCGTCGAGTTCGTCGCCGCGGTAGCGCACGGTGCCGCCGCTCGGGCCGATCAGCCCGGCGATCGTGCGCAGCAGCGTCGATTTCCCGCTGCCGGACCGGCCGAGCAGCGCGACGATCTCGCCGGCGCGCAGGTCGAGGGTGATGTCGTCGAGGACGCGCAGTTCGTCGCCCGCCGAACCCGGGAAGCTTTTGCTGACGTGCTCGACGGACACGAGGACTTCGGACATGAGGGTGCCTTTCAGGACAAGGAGAACCGGCGCTCGGCGAGGCGGTACAACCGCCGCCAGAAGAGCCGGTTGAGGCCGACGACGTACAGGCTCATCACCGCGACTCCGAGCAGGATCCGCCCGGAATCGCCGGAGCCGGTCGCGTCCGCGATGTACGCGCCGAGCCCGGTCGCGGTGAGCGTGACGCCGTTGTAGGACACGATTTCCGCGACGATGGAGGCGTTCCACGCGCCGCCCGCCGCGGTGATCCCGCCGGTGACGTAGCTCGGGAAAATCGCGGGCAGCACGAGCCGGCGCCACCACAGCGCGCGCGGCAGCCGCAGGTTCGCCGACGCCTCGCGCAGATCGTGCGGGATGGCCGAGGCTCCCGCGATGACGTTGAACAGGATGTACCACTGCGCGCCGAGGCTCATCAGCAGGATGCCGCCCCAGTCCAGGGAAATCCCGGTCGCCACGAGCACGGCGGTGATCAGCGGGAACAGGAAGTTCGCCGGGAACGACGCGAGCACCTGCACCACCGGCTGCGCGAGCCGCGACACTCGCGGGTTCATCCCGATCCACACCCCGATCGGCACCCACACGAGGGTGCCGACGACCACCAGCGTCACCACGCGCGCGAACGTGACCAGGCCGAGCAGCAGCACGTGGCCGACCTCGCCGTATCCGGTGGTCTCGCCGATGAACAGCACCATCCGCGCCGTGCCGTAGAGGATCAGCCCGGACACCGCGACGCTGAAGACGATGTCCGCGGCGCGCCGACGGGCGGGGGAGAACCGCAGCGGGTACTCCGCGAGCCCGAAGACCGCCAGCGCCCGGTCGAGCGGGAACACCAGTTTGCCGAGCACCCGGCCGAGCAGCGTCGGGATCCGCGAGCGGCGCAGCAGGTCGAGCACCAGGCTGCGGGGTGCTTCGGCGGCTTCGGAGTTTTCGATGCGGAATCGCTCCGACCACGCCGTGAGCGGACGCCAGAACAGCACGTTCACTCCGACGACCAGGACCACCATCACGCCGACGGCCAGCAGCACCTTGCCGAGATCGCCCTCTTCGGAAGCTGTCGCGACGTACGCGCCGATGCCGGGCAGCGCGAACTTCTGGTTGTTGACGCTGAGCGCTTCGGAGGCGGTGAGGAAGAACCAGCCGCCGCCGAAGCTCATCATGCCGTTCCAGACCAGCGGGATCATGCCGCTCGGCACGTCGACGCGCCAGAATCGCTGCCAGCGCGACAACCTCAGCAGTCGCGACGCCTCGTCGAGGTCGCGCGGTTGCGACACCAGCGAGTGGTGGAACGCGAACGTCATGTTCCACGCCTGCGAGGTGAAGATCGCGAAGATCGACGCGCATTCCAGGCCCAGCTGCGAGCCCGGGAACAGCGCGACGAACCCGGTGATCGTCACCGACAGGAACCCGAGCACCGGCACCGACTGGAGGATGTCGAGCGCGGGCAGCAGGATCTTTTCGGTGCGCCGCAGACGGGCCGCCGCGGTCGCGTAGACGAAGGTGAAGCCGACCGACAACACGAGTGCGACGAACATCCGCAGCAGCGAACGTCCGGCGTAGTAAGGGAGTTCGGCCGGGTCAGTGGACACTGTGGACGGTGCGGTCGCCGGAGTCCACGCTGTGGCGGCACCGTGCGCGAGCCGCACGATCAGCCACAACGCCGCGGCGGCACCGAGGAACACCGCCACATCGGCGATCGTGCTGCGCGGCCGGACGAGTGCGCCGCGGGTGGGAAAGGTGCGCAGCATGGTCTAGTTCTCGCTGTCCTCTTCGGAGTAGGTGAGCTCGGCCTGCCAGCGCACGCTGGTCACCGACGGCTCCATGGACAGCCGGCTGACTGCCGACTCCATCTGCTTGTCGTCACGCTGGTCGGCGGACAGTTCGGCGCGCACCTGCACCTGCCCGTCGGTGTCGGTATTGGTGCTGGTGACCGATTGCAGCGCGAAATCGGTGCGCGCCAGCGCCTGCACGAGCAACGCGCGCACGTGCGCTTCGGAATCGTCCTTGGTCACCGCCAGGAAGGTGTACGACGTCGGGGTTTCGCGGCCGGTCGCCGGACGCCGGTCGACCACCCGGCCGAGCGGGCGCAGCGCGATGTTCACCGCCATCACCACGGCGGTGCCCGCGCCCGCGGCGGTGTACAGCCCGGCTCCGGCGAGCGCGCCGACCGCGGCGGAACACCACAGCGTCGCCGCCGTGTTGAGCCCGCGCACGGTCAGGCCCTCGCGCAGAATCACGCCCGCGCCGAGAAAACCGATTCCGGAAACAATTTGCGCGGCGACCCGGGTGGGGTCGGCGCTCGCTCCGCTGAAACCGTGCGCGGACAGCAGCACGAACAGCGTCGACCCGGCCGCGACCAGCGCGTTCGTGCGCAGGCCTGCCATCCGGGCGCGGTATTGGCGTTCAAATCCGATCACCGTGCCGAGGCCCACTCCGGCGCCAAGGCGCAGCAACATCTCCGCAGTCGTCATCTGCGCTCCCACTGGTTGGTGCGAAAAGTTCGGAAATATTCGGGAAAAGCTGGAAAAAGGCCGGTTACCACCACGTACGTTGGCGTGCGCAGCCGCGTTTCGCTGCTTGGGCCGCGAGCGCGTACCCGGCCAGCACGAGCACCAGCCACAGCAGGTAGCTGGCGGGCAGCGCCTGCATCCGCAACGGTCCGGCGAGCGGCGACAGCGGCACCAGCAGACCGGCGAGCGCGGCGGCTGCCGTGGCCAGCACGACCGGGCGGCTGGCGCGCAGGGGAGTGCCGCGTCCGCGCAGGACCAGCACCACCAGCAACTGGGAGAGCAAACCCTCGACGAACCAGCCGGTCTGGAACAGCAACGGGTCCGCTCCGGCACCGAAGACGTGCCACAGCACGGCGAACGTGGCGAGGTCGAACAGCGACGACAACGGGCCGAACACGAGCATGAAACCGGTCAGCCCGCGCGCGTCCCAGCGGCGCGGCTTGCTGAGGTAGTCGTCGTCCACCCGGTCCCACGCCAGCGCGAGCTGGGCCAGGTCGTAGAGCAGGTTCGACACCACGAGCTGGATCGGCAGGATGGGCAGGAACGGGAGGAACGCGCTGGCCGCGAGCACCGACAGCACGTTGCCGAAGTTCGACGCGGCGGTAATGTTGACGTACTTCAGCGTGTTGCCGAGCGTCCGCCGTCCTTCGGCCACGCCGCGGGCGAGCACGCCGAGGTCGCGTTCCAGCAGCACCAGGTCCGCCGCGTCTTTCGCCGCGTCGGTGGCGGTGTCCGGAGCGATCCCGACGTCGGCGGTGCGCAGTGCGGTGACGTCGTTGACGCCGTCGCCGACGAAGCCGACCGCACGGCCGTTCTCGCGCAACGCGGTGACCACGCGGGCCTTGTGCTCTGGCGTGAGCTTCGCGAAAACGGTGGTGTCCTTGACCATCTCGCGCAATTCAGTGTCGTCCGCCGCTTCGACCTGGCGGCCGAGCACGACTTCGCCGACCGGGATACCCGCCGAATCCGCGACGCGCGCGGCCACGTGCCGGTTGTCGCCGGTCAGCACTTTCAGCGCGACGCCTTGTTCGCCAAGGGTTTTCACCGCATTGACGACGCCGTCGCGGACCGGGTCGACGAACCCCGCGAAACCGACGAGGATCATCTCGTTCTCGTCAGTTTCGTCGAATCCGCCGAGCCGGGCTTCGACTTCCCGGGCGGCTACCGCGAGCACCCGCATGCCGTGTTCGGCGTATGCGCGCACCAGTTCTTCCGCGCCGATCCGGGCCGCGTCGTCGAATTCCGTGACGACGCCGTCGCGGCGCGCGTGGCTGCAGCGCGGCAGGATCTCGTCCGGGTCGCCCTTGCTGATCAGCAGGTGCTCAGCGCCGCGCCGGACCACGACGCTGGTCCGGCGGCGCGCGTGGTCGAACCCGATCTCGGCGACGCCGGTGAACAGTGCGTCGGCGACCAGGTCGTCTTCGTTGTCGAAAAGGGTCTCGATCGCCTCGTCCAGCCGGTCGTGCCGGTCGGTCTGGAATCGCACGGCGAGGCCCGCGTACTCGGCCGCTTCGCCGTCCGGGCTGCCCGAGTAGTCGACGCTGTGCGCGTAGGCGATCCGGTCCTCGGTGAGCGTGCCGGTCTTGTCGACGCACAGCACGTCCATCGCGGCGAGGTCCTGAATGGCGTTGAGCCGCTTGACAATCACCTGCCGCCGGGACAGCGCGGCAGCGCCCCGGGCGAGGTTCGTGGTGACGATGACCGGCAGCATCTCCGGCGTGAGGCCGACCGCGACGGTCACCGCGAACATCCCCGCCTGCGCCCAGTCTCCGGTGACCGTGCCGTTGACGACGAGCACGATCGGCACCATCACGAGCATGAAGCGCACGAGCGTCCAGCCGACGCGGCGCACCCCGGCGTCGAAGCTGGATTCCGCGCGCGGCTCGGCGGATTGCTCGGCCAGCGCGCCGAAATAGGTCTCGCTGCCGGTCGCGGCTACCACCGCGGTAGCTGTTCCGCCGACCACCGACGTGCCCGCGAACCCGAGGGCAGGCGTCTCGACGAGTTCGTGCTCCTCGTGCCTGCCGGGCTGGGGCGCGCGCTTCGCGACCGGCAATGCCTCGCCGGACAACGCGGACTGGTCGACCACGAAGTCCCTGGCCGCGACAATGCGCACGTCAGCGGGGATCACGTCGCCGGGCCCGAGCAGCACGATGTCGCCGGGCACGAGGTCCTCCGCGGGCACCTCACGCTCGCTGCCGGGAAACTCCGCCGCCGCGCGCCGCCGCACGGTGACAGTGGTGGTGATCTGGTCGCGGACCGCGCTGATCGCGCGCTCGGACCGGGATTGCTGCCAGAAGCGGAGGCCGATGCTGAGCACGACCATCACGCCGACGGTCACCGCGCCGCGAATGTCGCCGACGCCGGCGAAGACCACGCCGAGCGCGGTCAGCAACGCGACGAACGGGCTCCGCGCGGCAGCCCAGACCCGGACAGGCGCACGGTCCGTGCCGTCGATGCGGTTCTCGCCGAAGCGGCGCGAGCGTTCGGCCGCCTCGTTCTCGGTGAGGCCTTTGGGCGAGCTGTCGAGATTCCGGAAAAGAGTGAGCACCGGCGCGTCGCCGTGGGCGCGCAGGGCGGGAAAGCGGGTCATGGTCGTCCCCTCGAGGTCTGCTGGGCGGCAGCGGACCGCGCGGGGTTTGCCCGGACCTAGCTGGCTGCCGGGGCTCCCGCACGGTCGTGCCGACTACTTCCTTCGCCGGTCACCCGGCTCACCTCCTCCGCAAGACTCATCGGCCGGCGTCGCCCGCCGGCCGGGGACCAGTAGAGCGCAGATCACGGAAACAGTCAAACACTTGTGCAACTGATGGGGGCTAGGTCACCCTGGAGGCCCACCCGAGAGGATGTCCGTCGTGTCCACCCCATCCCAGACCCCGCTGGAACCGCTTCCCGCTGACTTGCTGCAGGACGCGGCAGCGACGTTCGGCCTGCTGTCCGCGACCGTGCGGCTGCATCTGCTCTGGCTGCTGTCGCACGGGGAGCGCGACGTCGGCACGCTCGCCGAGGAGACCGGTCAGACCGTGCCGACCGCCAGCCACCACCTGGGCAAACTCAAACTCGCCGGGCTGGTGCGCGCCCGCCGCGAGGGCAAGCGGCAGGTGTATGTGCTCGACGATCCGCACGTGCGGCACATCGTGCAGCTGGCGGTGCAGCATCACCAGGAACTGTCCGGCGAGGCCGGGCGGCGCAGCAGGGGTGCTTGAGTCGTCCTCGTGAGTGGCTGTGCCGGTGAGAACCGGCGCCAACACTCACGAGCCAGTCTTGGCGCGCGCGGCGAAGGGGTGCGGAACGTAGGCTGGCGGCCATGGCCGAGCTGAACTTCTACTTCGATCCGGTGTGCCCGTTCGCGTGGATGACCAGCAAGTGGGTCCGCCAGGTCGCCCGGCAGCGCTCGTACGAGGTGGACTGGCGGTTCATCTCGCTGCGGCTGCTGAACGCGCATCTGGACTACTCGACGCACTTCCCGCCGGAGTACGACGCTTCGCACACTGCCGGACTCCGGCTTCTGCGGGTGGCGGCCGCGGTGCGCTCGGAGCGCGGTCGCGAGGCGGTCGGTCCGCTGTACGAGGCGCTGGGGGAGCAGAACTTCGAGAGCGGTCTGGTCGAGGACACAGCTTCGGCGCGGGCTGCGCACGGCACTCGCTCAGCTGCTGCAGCGGCTCTTTCGCGTGCTGGCCTTCCGGCGGACCTCGCGGATGCGGCCGACGACGCGCAGTGGGACGCGGAGATCCAGCGGGAGACGGATGAAGCGCTTTCGCTGACCGGAAAGGACGTCGGGACCCCGATCCTGCACTTCCGGCCGCCGGAGGGGGTCGCGTTCTTCGGGCCGGTGATCAGCCGGTTGCCTTCTGACGAGGAGGCGGTGGAGCTGTGGGACCACGTGGTGGGGTTGGCGGCGTTCCCGGGGTTCGCCGAGCTGAAGCGGAGTCTTCGGGAGATGCCGCAGCTGCCTTCGTTCGGGGTCGGGGCGGGGGAGACTGGGCGGGAACAGGATTGGCATGGCGGGAGCCGGAGGCTGAAGAAGTAGGCGGCTTCGCGGCACCGGCCAGGCTGCGCGACCCTTTCGCCCCGCCTGGCGCGGGTCATGGGCCCGGTGCTCCGCACCCCCGCCGAGCATCGCGAGAGGGAACCCGCCGCGCCGCACGCTCCTGCGAAGACCCCAATGCCGCATTGGGTGCGTCGCAGACCCAGCCCGGTGAGCATTGATCGGGCGGTTCGGCCAGGTTGGCGTCCTTTGCCGCAGTCAGCGGGGCGACGCAGCTCAAGTCCCTGGCATTGAGAGTCGGACCCCATGGTGGCTGTCCCGGTCAGATGGTCGTCGCATCCGGTTGCCGAGACTGTCGACTTCGTTACACCGTCGGAGAATTTCATCCCCCGAACGCGCGAACCTGACACACTGGGAGTTGACGACAACTCCGGGAGTGTCCATGTCGCGCGACAGCTATCGGACAGTTCGCACACCGGACGGCCTCGATCTGGCCGGCACCCTCACCGAGCCGGACGGCAGAGCTCGCCGGGCGGTGCTGCTCGTGCAGGGGGCGAGCGTCACCCGCGAGGAAGGCGGCTTCTTCACCCGCCTCGCCGCGGGTCTGGCCGAGGCTGGCATCGCCTCGCTGAGAATCGACCTCCCCGGGCACGGCGAGAGCGAAGGCCGTCAAGAGGATCTGACGCTTTCTGCGCTGCTCAACGTGATCCGAGCCAGCATCGAGCATCTGTCCGGCGCCGTCCCGGGTGTGCGCACCTCGCTCGCGGCGGCAAGTTTCTCCGGCGGCGTCGCGGCGTACTACGCGGCCAAGCGACCGGACGACGTCGAGCGTCTGATCCTCTTCAACCCGCTCATCGACTACCGCGGGCGGTTCGTCGACGAGAAGCCCGAGTGGTCGCCGGAGGGATATCTCGACGCCGAGGGCGCCGCCGACCTCAAGCAACAGGGCTATCTCGGACACGGGCCCGGTTTCCGGCTCGGCCGGGCGCTGCTCAACGAGGCGTTCTGGTTCGAGGCCCGCGAAAACCTGCCGCACATCGCCGCGCCGACGCTTGTCGTGCACGGGAGCGCGGACACGTTCGTCCCGGTCGAGTCGTCGCAGGCGGCTGACCGGGACCTCGTCTGCGAACACCGGCTGCTTCAGCTCGACGGCGCACAGCACGGCTTCGCGGTCCACGACGATCCCGAGTACGCCGATCCGCGGACGCGAGCTTGGCAACAGCAGGTGATCGGCGAAGTCCGGGAATGGCTGCGATAACGGGTCAGCTGTTCAACGCCTCGCGCAATTCCCGGACGTCCGGGCGGTTGTGCCACGGCTTGAGCACTCCGACGACCCGGCGGAGTTCTTCTTTGGTGCGGCGGGAGTTCGTTTCCGTCGCTCGACGGGCGGAGACGAGGCCGGTTTTGGCTGCTTGATCCGGTTCGCCGGAGAGGGCCAGCGAATTCGCCATAAGGGACAAGAAGAAGCCGTAATCGCGCCGGGAGAATTGGGTTTCCTTCAACGTTTTCTCGTACAGTTCGACCGACCGGCGCGGTTCGCCCGCTTCGGTGTAGCAGATGGCGGTCTGCATATTCAGGAGAGTCGCGTTGAAGTGCGCGCCCAGCGGCGATTCGACCGGTCCGGCGTCGTCCAGCAGTTTCCAGGCGACGTCGAGTTTGCGGTTGACCTGATCGGCCGACGCGCCGAGCATCGCCTCCGCGCGGGCTTCCTGCTGGGCGGCCTCGGCCTGGAGCCGCCGGGGGAGCGACCAGGGGCCGTTGCGCACCGCCCGGGTGAGGATGAGCATCCGCCGCGGATCGCGTTCGTCGTAGGCGACCTGGGCTTTTTTGAGCAGAATGTAGCCCTGCATCGTGCTGTCGCCCGCCGCCTGCGCCCATTCCATCGCGCGGTCGTGCCAGTACAGCGAGTCTTCCCGCTGCCTGCGGTCGCGGTAAAGCCATCCGGCGAACTCCGCGCCCTCCGAACCGATGTGCAGAAGGTCCCGCTGGTCGCCGGGAGCCGCGTCGCGGGCGATGCGGTCGATGATGTCCAGGACGCCGAGCGTCATCGGAAGCGTTTTGGCCGGACCGCGTTCGCCGTCCTCGTATTTGTACTGGTCGA
The DNA here is from genome assembly GCF_021903635.1 of Amycolatopsis sp. FU40. Taxonomy (NCBI): domain Bacteria; kingdom Bacillati; phylum Actinomycetota; class Actinomycetes; order Pseudonocardiales; family Pseudonocardiaceae; genus Amycolatopsis; species Amycolatopsis sp. FU40. Next base: position 3,255,586 of record NZ_CP091381.1, on the reverse strand, counting down.
GCTGCCGCCGGAGATAGTGCGTGACGGTTTTGTCCATGTACCGCCGGGGATTCTCCAGTGCTCGCGCGACGTGCTCCGCGCTGCCTATTCCCAATGCGGGCAAAGCCGCGACGGGCAGGCCGTTTTTGAGCAGTGAGCGGCGACTGAGCGGGCTCATGGCGTCCCATTCTGTGGTCGGAACCGCTGGCTGGGCCGCGTCGCCGAGAGCAGGCAGGAGCCGGGCGAGGACGCTGGCCGCGACGGTCGCCCGGTCGAGCGGCAGCGCGACCGGCCGCCCGTCCACGACGACGGGCAGCAGGACGCTCGGCGCTCCGGGCGGCCTGCGGGGGTCCGCGGAGGTGCCTTCCCGGAGCAGTTCCTCCAGCCGGGCGGGGCTGATGCGCAGCAGCCGGGCGAGCCGGTCGCGCCGGTGCGGACGCGGCTCGGAGCGGCCGGATTCCCAGGCGCGGATGCTTTTTTCGTCGGCGGGGAGCAGCGCGGCGAGCTTTTCTTGCGTCAGGTTCGCCGCTTTGCGTGCCCGGACAAGTCCTTCTCGCCGTTCGCCCATGGGCGACACCCCTTCGCAACAACGCGGGGTCGCTAGGTTACCGCAGGTCACCGTGCGCGAGGCAAGACGATTCGCTCGGTTGCCGCCCGCTTTTCGCCCGGTTTGCTGGCTGGTCCAGGCCACTGGCCGGCCCCATGGTGGGGAGGCACCGCGAACACACTTCCGAGGCCGAGAGGTGGATCGCATGAAGGCAGCAGCGACGCTCGGCGAGGCTACCCGCACCGGCCATCCGGCCGTGGTCGTCGTGTGTTGTGTGCTCTTGCTGCTGGTACTGCTCTCGATGTGGCTCTGGCACGCACGCCGGCCGATCCCGCCCCCGCGCGGAAAGCTGACCGTCCGCGACCTCCAGGCCCGGCTGGACTACGAGGTCCAGGCCGAGATCGAACAAGCCCGGCTGGCCGAATTCCGGCGGACGGCGGAGGAGGCCGCCGCCGAACGGGCCGACGAGGACACCGAGGACACCGCTGTCATCCCGAAAGTCGAGGACACCGACGTCTTCCCGGAACTGCCGGAGGACGAGAACCCGCGAAAAGAGATGACCCCCGATAAGGCTCGGTGCGGTTAGGAGCGTCCCGCCCATCGCTCACCGCACCGTTATGCCTGCCCCAGCCTGGCGCGGCACGCCACCTCCCCCCGGCTGGGGCAGGCCTTTATCCGTTCAGCGCCACCGGGCCGCCGCGGCGCGGGCGTAGTCGGCGAAGGAGACCGGCGGACGGCCGGTGATCCGCCGGACGTCGTCGGTCACGTCGGCGGCCCAGTCGTTGCGGATGCCTTCGTACATGGCGGCGTAGAAGTCGGCGACATGACCGGGGGTCCCTCCGCCGAGCAGGGCTTCGCGGAACTCGGCCGGGTCCATCGCCCGGTACCGCACGGGTTTTCCCGCGGCGTCGCCCACGATCGCGGTCATGTCCGAAAAGGACAGTGAATCGGGTCCGGTCAGGGAGTAGGTCTTGTGCTGATGTCCGTCCTGGGTCAGTGCGGCCGCCGCCGCGGCGGCGATGTCCTCGACGGAGATCGGCGCCACCCGGCCGTCGCCCGCCGGAACCGCGACGACGCCGGTGCGGATGCCGTGCAGGATCGCGGGGTGCTCGGAGAAGTTCTCGGCGAAGACGTTGGGGCGCAGGATGGTCGCGGGCACCGGCCCGGTTTCGAGGAATCGCTCGGCCCCGTGCGCCGGGAAGTCCTCGCGGGCCAGCCGCGCGGTCGTGGTGGACAGGTGGACCACCCGGCGGACCCCGGCAGCCTTGGCCTCGTCCAGCAGCGCCGCGACCTCTGCCGCGGGGTCGGGGCTGATCGGGAGCCACTGGTAGATCGCGTCCACGCCGTCCAGCGCGGGCGGGTAGGTCGCCGGGTCGCCCCAGTCGAAGCGGACCGGCGTCACCGCGCCCTCCGGCCTCCCCGGGAGCTGGCTCGCCGCCCGGACCGTGTGCCCCCGCTCGGCCAGCAACGACACCACCCGGCGTCCGGTGCGGCCCGTCGCGCCGAGGACAAGAACTGTGGTAGGCACGCGTTCCTCGCAAGGTAAAGTCGAATCGGCAACCACCTCACCGTATGAACGGGTCATCGACGCGCGCCATGACAGCTCTCGACAGATTCATGTCCGATCGGCACCGGGCCGGAGCGAATCGGGTATGACGGTGAAAGCGGTCGGCCGCGAGCGCGACCATGTGGCCGACGTCGTGGGCGACATCGTCGCCGCCCTCCGGCGCGGCGGCGTCGTCTACGGCAGGGCGCTGTTGCGGGCTCCCTGGGGTCTCGCGTTCGAATCGCGCTCGATCGCCACGATCTACGTCGCGATCGCCGGTTCCTGCGTGCTCGTCCCCGACGGCGGCCAGGCGCTGCGTCTCGCCCAAGGGGATGTCGCGTTGCTGCCGTCCGGCGCCGGGCACGTCGCCGCCGACGCTCCCGGCCGGCCGGCTCGCACCGTGCGAGAACGGTTCGGCGCCGACCTGGAGGAGCTGTCGGCCACCGACCTCGTCATCGAGGGCGACGGTCCCGAGACCGTCCTGGTCTGCGGCGCGTACCTGCTCGAACCGGCGCCGCAGCACCCGTTCATCGCCTCCTTGCCCGACGTCGTGCACGTCACGGCGGGCCAGATGCGCGGCGCCTGCCTCGCCTCCGCCGTCCACTTGCTCACCACCGAGGTCGACCAGGCCGGCCGCGGGACCCCCGCGGTGGTGGCCTCGCTGCTCGACCTGCTGTTCACCTACACCCTGCGGTCCTGGTTCCTCGGCCAGCCGGACCAGCTGGTCGGGTGGGCCCGCGCGCTCCACGACCCCGCGGTGGGCCCCGCGCTCGCGCTCTTGCACGACGACCCCGGCAAACCCTGGACCGTGGAGGCGCTCGCGCACGCCGTCGGCGTCCCGCGCGCCCGGTTCAGCCGCCGGTTCGCGTCGACGACCGGGCACACCCCGATGGAGTACCTCGGCATCTGGCGGATGACCGTGGCCGCCCGCCTGCTGCGCGAGGGCCGGGCCCCGCTGCGGCAGATCGCCCGGAAGGTGGGCTACGACTCGGAATTCGCGTTCGCCCGTGCTTTCAAACGGGTCGTCGGGCACGCTCCCGGTCGTTATCGCGCGATGCACCATCGCGAGGAGGGTGCTGCGAGCGCGCGGCGATGACTCGCGCCGTCTGCCTATTCGCTTGGCAGAGCGGCACGACGCGCGATCACGTCCGCGGTTCCGCCGGTCGCGTCGAGCAGGCGAGCCAGGGCTAGCCGGGCCGCTTCGGCCGCGTCCTTGCCCGCCGATCTGGCCAGGCGCTCGTCCAGTCGCTTCCGGATCCGGCGGCTGTCGTCGATGAGCTGCCGACCGCGGTCGGTGAGCTGGGCACGTCGCACTCGGCTGTCGGCGGGATCCGGCACTCTCTCGACGTAGCCGAGCCGCTCCAGTTCGAGGAGGTGCTTCGAGGCCGCCTGCTGGGTGACGCCGAGAAGGCCGGCGAGTTCGGAGACTGCGGGCGCGCGGTCGACGAGGTGCTGGACGACGTATCCGTGGGAGTTGCGCACGCCGGGGTGGCCCGTCTCGTGCAACTCGGCCAGGAGCGCCCGGTTCGCGGAACTGCCCGCCAGCCAGGCGAGGGTGGCGAGGTCGATTTCGGCCAGGTCCAGTCGGGTCACGGTGCCCACCATGCAATTGACAACCAAGGTTGTACAAATATAGTTGTTCTTATGGCCGACGATCCGGTTGCCCTCGCGACATCCCTGCTGCGGGCGCTTGAAGCCGGGCAGTGCGGCGAGGATCTCCGGGAGCACTTCGCTCCGATGGCGTCGACCGTCGAGCATCCGAATCGGCTCAAACCCGAGGGCGCCCGCGCGAACCTGGATCAGATGCTCGCGGCGTCGGAGGCCGGTGCGGGGTTGATGTCCAGTCAGCGGTACGAGGTGCGCTCGGCCGTGGCGGCGGGGGACACCGCGATCCTTCGTCTCACCTGGAGCGGGGTGATCGCGCGTGACGCCGGCCCTTTCCGTCGCGGCGACGAGCTCGTCGCGCACATCGCCCAATTCGTCGAGACCGCCGGCGGCGCGATCACCTCGATCGAGACCTTCGACTGCTACGAACCATTCGACCTTTAAGGTGTATAACGATCTATACGGCACCGCGGGAAAGCGTCACGATCTCCGTCCCCGCCAGCCGCTCGGCGCTCACCACCACTTCGTAAGCCTGGAGCAGCCCCCCGCGAACCTCGATCCTGAGCACCCCCGCCAACCGTCCGGCCGGAGCGAGCACCAGCCCGACATCCCCGTCGATCAGCGCGAGTTCGGCCAGCCGCGCATTCGCCGCGAACAGCTTCGTTCCCCGCGCGACCTCGTCCGCCCCGCGCAACACCGCGGCAGCCCCCGGCGGCAGCATCGCCGGATCGGTGTGCCGGACGACATCCGGCGCCAGCACGGTCAGCAGCGTCGCCATGTCCCCGCCCCGGGCCGCCGACAAGAACGCCGTCACTACTTCCCGGTGCTCAGCCAGTTCCGCGGCCGGAACGGCCGGTTCCCCGCGTACTCGCGACCGCGCGCGGCTGGCGAGTTTCTTCGCGGTCGCGGGTGTCCGGTCGAGGATCGGGCCGACCGCGTCGAACGGCACCGCGAACAGATCGTGCAGCACGAACGCCACCCGTTCGGGCGGGGCCAGCCGGTCCAGGACCACCAAAAGCGCGCGGCCGACCTCGCCGGCCAGCACGATCTCGTCCTCGGGAACAGTGCCGCCGGCGGCATCAGGCACGGAAGAGACCGGCGTTTCGCGGCGGGCGCGCAGCGCGTCCAGGCATAGCCGGGAGACCGCGGTCGTGAGCCAGCCGCCGAGGTTGCCGACGCCGGACGTGCGATTCAGCCGCAGCCACGACTCCTGCACGACGTCCTCGGCCTCGGCCGCGGAACCCAGCATGCGATAGGCCAGCGCGTGCAGCCGCGGGCGCTCGTCCTCGAAGCGCCGCGCCAGTGCGTCGTCCATCGGTCACCTTTTCCCGTCTCGGTCCGTCATGGGAGTGCCGGCCCGAGGACCAAGGACGAGGAGAGGAACCGGATGACCGTCATGCTAGCGCCCTTGCTGCACGTCGATTCGAGCGCCGACCGCGAGGCGTCGGTGAGCAGGCGGCTGGGCGCGTTGTTCGCCGACGAGTGGCGGAGAGGCGGCGGAACCGTGCGGCACCGCGACGTGTCCGCCGAACCGGTGCCGCCGCTGCGCGAGGCGTACGCGCGGCTCGGCCGCCGGGTGGAACGCAAGGGAGCGCTGTCGCTGGAAGACATCGCGGCGCTGATCGCCGACGACGAGGAACGGCGCGAATGGGACCTGACACTGCCGCTGGTGAACGAAGTCCGCGAAGCACGTGCCGTGCTGCTCGGGGTGCCGATGTACAACTTCGGCGTGCCCGCGACGCTCAAGGCGTGGATCGACCGGATCAGCTTCCCCGGCGTGTTCGCCGACCCGGAGACCGGCCGGAAACTGCTGGCGGACAAGGACTTTGTGATCGTCACCGCCCGCGGCGGCGGATACGGCCCGGGCACGCCGCGCGAGGCGTTCGAGTTCCAGGAGTCGTATCTGCGTGCCTGCCTCGGCGACAAAGGCGTCGAGCGGCTGACGTTCGTCTCCCAGGAGTTCACCCGGGTCGGCGACGTCCCGGCGCTGGACGGACTCGAGGACCTGGCCGCCGCGTCGCGCGAGGCGGCCAGGTCCCGGGTCGTCGAGCTGGCGCGGGCTATCCAGTGAGGTCGGAGCACTTCCGCGCGTCCGGATCCTTCGCCCCGCCGGGCGACCACCGCACGTTCGCGAACGACGCGGAGAACGGGCCGTCGGTGTAGACGAGAAACGGCGTGTCGATGCTCTCGAAGTCCAGCCCGCTCGCGAAGCAGGACAACGGGATCTTCACGGTCGACTTCTGCCCGGCGGGCAGATCGCCGAACAGTTTCGTCGCGTTGACCTCCGACGAGCACGGGTAGACGCAGTGCAGGCTCACGACCGTCCGGTTCACCGGCGGCGAATGCACGATCACGTCGAACTCGAGCGCGCCGTCGGCGTTGGGATATCCGCGCAGGTCGTCAGTGCCGCCGGGATGCTGCGAATACAGCTGTGCCGCGCCGGTGCCGGTCCACGTCGCCTTCAGGCCGTCGCCCTGGACGTTGACGTCGGCCGGCACCACGGTGATCTCCGGATGCGAAGCAGTGCCGTCCGGACCGATTTCAGTGCCGCCCCAGTTCGACGCCGAACCGATGAAACTCTTGTACGGCGCGACATCCGTGCGGTCGTAGATCGGCAGGTCCTCGGTCGCGGTGCCGCCGCCGTCGTGCGATCCGCAGCGGGCCGGGCCTTCGGTCTCGTCGAGCTTGCCGACCGTGGTCCGCTGGTGCGAGGTGAGGCCGTAGCCGAGCGCGAACAGCGGGTCGTAGCCGGGACTCCACGGGTTGAGCGGCGTCTGGCAGGCGCTCTTCGGCCACGAATAGGACAGCTTGCCGCTGTACCCGCCGCGGTCCTTCCCGCGCACCAGCATGTCCGCGACCCCGCCGCCTTCGGTGCCGGGCAGCCAAGCGGCGACGAACGCGTCGGAACGGTTGAGTTCCTTGTTGACGTACAGCGGGCGGCCGCTGACGTACACAGTCACCACCGGAGTGCCCTTGCCGCTGACTTTGTCCAGCAGCGCAAGGTCTTCCGGATACAGCTTCGCCGCTTCGAGGCTCTTCCGTTGCAGATCGCCGACGCCTTCCGCGTACGGCGTCTCGCCGACAACCGCGATGACGGCGTCGTAACCCTTCGGATCAACGGTGCCGGCGGGATCGAAGGTGACGTTGGCGAGATCCTCCTTGAGCCCGGCGAGGATCGAGGTCGCGCCAGGGAAGTCCGCGTTGGTGTTCCCGGTGCCCTGCCAGGTCAGCGTCCAGCCGCCGGTCTGGTTCTGGATGCTGTCCGCGCTCTTGCCGACCACGAGCACCTTGGCGTTGCGCGCCAAGGGAAGCACGTTGCCGTTGTTCTTCAGCAGCGTCTGCGATTTGCGCACCGCTTCGCGAGCGAGCGCCTTGTCCGTCAACGCGTCCGGCGAACCTGCGTACCAACGCTGCGAAGGCTTGCGCTCCTCGAAAAGCCCGGCGCGCATTTTGACTCGAAGGATCCGGGTGACCGCGTCGTCGATGCGCGACATCGGGATCTCACCGCCGCGCACCTGCGCGACCGTGTTGGCGATGAAGGCTTTCCAGTCGTTCGGGACCATCACGACGTCGATGCCCGCGTTGATCGCGCGCGGGCAGCTGGAGTTGGTGCAGCCGGTCACCTGGCCGATGCCGTTCCAGTCCGACACGACGAGGCCGTCGAAGCCCATCTTGCCCTTGAGGATCTGGTTGAGGACCTTGTCGCTGCCGTGGATCTTGCCCTCGTTGATGCCGAGGTCGGGGTTGGTCCAGCTGTTGAACGACGCCATGACCGTCTGCGCGCCCGCGGCGAGCGCGCCGTAGTAGCCCTGGCCGTGCAGGTTGATCAGGTCCGCTTCGGAAGACGCGTTGACCCCTTGGTCCTGGCCGTTAGTGGTGCCGCCGTCGCCGATGAAGTGCTTGGCGGTGCCGATCACGCCGTTCGGCCCGATCCGCAGCCGCGCCCCGGCCTGCAGGCCGTTCATGGCCTCGTAGCCGTAGGCGCGGGTGATGCGCGGGTCTTCGGAGAAGCCTTCGTAGGTGCGGCCCCAGCGGTCGTCCTGGACGACGGCGAGGGTCGGCGCGAACGCCCAGTCCTGGCCGGTCGCCCGGATCTGCCGCGCGGTGGAGTTCTCGACGTCGCGCACCAGGCACGGGTCGTGCGCCGCGCCGAGCGCGATGTTCTGCGGGAAAACAGTGGAGCCGTACACATTGTTGTTTCCGTGCACGGCATCTATGCCCCAAATTACCGGAATCTTTGCCCTCGTGGCCTTCGCCGCGTCCCAATAGGAATCCGCGAGCTCGAGCCAGTCCTGCCGGCTGGCGTGCTTGTTCCCGCCCGGCCACGAGCCGCCGCCGTTGAGCACCGACCCGATCGAGTACTGGGTCACCTCGGCCGGCGTGATCGCGGCGATCTCGGGCTGGGTCATCTGCCCGACCTTTTCCTCCAGCGACATGCCGGAGACGATCTGTTTGATCCGCCGTTCGTCGGCCGGGTTCTGCGGCATCGCGCTGCGCACCTTCGGCCAGTCTTGCAGCCGGGGCAGCGATTTTTCGATGCGCGCGCAGCCGTTCCGGTCCAGTGCGGGCGGGCCGATGTCCGGCTGGCGCGGGGGAGCGGCCTGGGCGGCTTGGGCGGGAACGAGCCCGCCGAGGAGCACGAGCGCGGCGAGCGCGACCCGGTTCCGGGCGCGCGGGGAACGTGGAGGTCTGGCCATCGACAGTCCGTTCTGCGGAGGGCGGCCCGGAGCGGGCCCGGTGATCCTGACCGGGCAAACCGGACTCCGTCAATCCGCCGACCGCAGTGGTTCAGTCCATTCACCGGACAGGAAACGGGACATTCGCGGGGCGCGGCGGCCTTTCGCCGGACGGGGATAGATTGATCGCGAAGGCACCGATTTCAAGGGAGGACAAAGCGGATGCGCAAGGAAAAGCCAGACGTTCCGGCTGCCGACGGGACCGCGGACGCGTACCTGGCCGTGCCGGACGGCGGGCCGCATCCCGGGGTGCTGCTCTTCCCGGACGCGTTCGGGCTGCGGCCGCGGATCGAGGAGATGGCCGACCGCATCGCCGAGGCGGGCTACGCCGTGCTGGCGCCGAACCTGCTCTACCGCGGCGGCCGGACGCCGCTGGTGGACTTCGCCGCGCTGGAAGACCCGGAGCGCCGCGGCGAGGTCTTCGGCAAGCTGATGCCGCTGATCGAGGCGCTGGACACCGAGGCGATCACCCGCGACGCGGAGAAGTACCTCGACTGGTTCGCCGCGCAGGACGGCGTCGCCGAGGGCCCGGTCGTGATCACCGGCTACTGCATGGGCGGCACGAACGCGCTGCGGGTGATCGAAGCGTTCCCGGACCGGGTCAAGGCGATCGCGTCGTTCCACGGCGGCCGTCTCGCCACCGACCAGCCGGACAGCCCGCACCTGCGGGTCGGCTCGATCAGCGGCGAGGTGTACTTCGGGCACGCCGACCAGGACCCGTCGGCCACCGCCGAGCAGATCAAGACGCTGGAGCACGCCCTCGACGAGGCCGGCGTGACTTACCGGTCGGAGGTCTACGAGGGCGCGTCGCACGGCTTCACGATGTCGGACACGGCCGCGTACCACGCCGACGGCGAGAAACGGCACTGGGAGAACCTGTTCGCGCTCCTGGAGCGGGTGCGCTGACCTGCGGAGGATCAGGGTCCGGCACGCGGGACGCGCTCGCGGCCGGGCCCTGCGCGCGGAATCGGCGGCGGCCGTTTACGCTGGCCGCATGGCCGAAGGTGCGCTGTGCCGCGAACCGGTGGAGCTGACCGGGCGCGAGCGCTCGGTCCTGCGGAGCGTCGCGGTCCGCGGGACGGAGCCCGAGCTGTTCTGCGAACTGGAGGCCGGGCACGGCCACGAGCACGCGACCCCCGTCGGCGGACGCGGCGAAGAACCGCTGATGTGGCTGCGCTGGTGGCCCGGCCGCCGCGTGCTGGAGACCCGCGCGCTGTGCGGCGCGGAGTCCGACGAGGGCGTGTTCTGCCGGGTGCCCGGCGGGCACGAGGGCAGTCACAGCTACGAGCTTGCCGAGCCTGAGGAGGCCTGGCCGCTGGCCGACGCGGGCCTGTTCGCCGGCCGCCGGTAAAGTCGCTCGACATGCGCGAAGGCTTCCAGGACGACCTGAAACAGCTCGACGGGCGTCTGGCGGCGATGGCCGAGGCGGCGGCCGAGGCGATGCGCCGGGCCACCCGGGCGCTGCTGACCATGGACCTGCCGCTGGCCGAGCAAGTGCTCAGCGGCGACGCCGACCTCGACGACCAGCGCGCCTCCTGCGAGGACGAGGCGTATTCGCTGCTCGCCCTGCAAGCCCCGGTGGCCGGCGACCTGCGTGCCGTGCTGGCCGCGGTGTACTGCGCGGAGAAGCTCGAGCGGATGGGCGACCTCGCCGCGCACATCGCGGGGACCGCGCGTCGCGGCCACCCGGAGCCGACCGTTCCCGCCGACCTGGAGGCGGTGTTCGCCGAACTCGGCGAGGTCACCTCGGCGATGGCCGAGCGGCTCGCCGACCTGGTGCACGGCGAGGCCCGCGGCGGCTACGCCGAACTGAGCCGCGCCGACGAGCGCGTGGACGAACTGCACGCCCGCGTGATGGCGACGGTCACCGCTCCGGACTGGACGCAGGACCAGCGGATCGCGGTCGCGCTGAGCCTGCTCACGCGTTTCTACGAGCGTTTCGCCGACCAGGCGGTGTCGGTCGCGAAGCGCCTGGAGTTCGCCGCGACGGGCGATCTCCCGGGCTGACCTCCGGCGGCGGACCGGCCTGCGCCTGGTTCGACGGACGCGGCGGCGGCGAACCCGCGGCGCGGCCTTGCGGCGGACCGGCCGGACGCGGCGGTTGCTGCCGCACCGGACGGGCAGGCGGCTGCGCGGGCGGACGGCCCGGATTCTGCGGCGGTGCGTCGGCGGGACGGGCCTGGGGTTCCGCGGTGCGCATCGGCTGCGAATTCTGCCGCGGACGCGCCGGACGGGGTCGCGGTTCGGCGGTGCGGATCGGCTGCGAATTCTGCCTCCGCGGCGGCGGGCCCGCTGCGACACGGCCTTCCGGCTGCGGATTCCGCGGACGGACCGGGCGACCGCCGGCGTCCCGAGGCGCTGAACCGGCCGGACGGACCGGCCCTCGCTGTGGCAGAGCACCGGCGTCCTCAGGGAGGACCGGCGCGTCGTCGGGACGGCCGCCGCGGGGTCGCCGCGGCTTTTCCTCAGCCGGAGGGCGCACAGTCGCAGGCTCCGCACCGGCCGGCGCGACACCCAGCAACCCGAACGGCACCTTCTCCGAGAACCGCCGCACGAGCCCGGCAGCCGGGCCCAGCGCGTACCGCTGCAACAGCAACGCCATCCCGGCCCCGAGCGCGAGCCCGATCAGCACGTCGTGCGGATAGTGCGCCCCCACGAACACTCGCGAGAAGCCCATCGTCGCCGCGAAGGCCGCGAGCCACGGCGCGCCCTTGCGCCAGGCGAAGGCCCCGCCGAGCGCGACCGCGGCCGCGATGGTGGAGTGGTTGCTCGGGAACGACCAGTCGCCCGGCGGCGGGCAGACTCCGACGATCGCCTCCGGCGGGAGCCCCCGGCAGGGCCGCTGCTCGTGCACGAAGGCTTTGATGATCTCGCTGAGCACATAGGCGACCACCGTGGCCGCCGGGACCAGCAGCGCCGCGGCCATCCGTTCGGGCGAGCCGGTTCCGCGCGCCCGCCACCAGAGCCAGGCGAAGAACGGGGCCACGAGGACCAGGCCGTAATGCGTGTACGCCAGCACGAGAGACTGCACCCAGCCCGGCATCGCCAGGCCGAAATGGGTGATCGCGTCGTACGTCTCGCTGCTGGAAGCTCCGGCCGTGGTCGCCATACAACCCCTCTCCGGTCCGCCGGTTCGCCTGGCGGCCATCTCGCGTTCACCCGAAGGTCACGAGCGTACCGAGCGGCGGAGGGGAGTCCGCGACGCCCCGTGAGTCCGCGGGGACTCTCCGGGACGGGTCAGGAGTCGGTGGTGCGCTTGCAGGTCACCGGCTTGCCGGGACCCGGAGCGCTCGCCTTGGCGAGTTCCTTGGTCTTGTCCAGCAGGATCCGGCAGCGCAGCGTCGCGGCGGTCGACGGTGTCGCGGTGACCGAGGCCTCCTGTCCGGCGCTGACCACGACGTCCTGTTTCCACGGCAGCCCGAGCGGACCGGTGAGCTGGTGCGGCGCGACCTTGTCCTCGTAGCGGTTGCCGGACTCGCCGTAGGTGACGCCGGTGGCCGTGGTCTGCTGGTCGGAGGTGACCTCGTACGTGATCGCCCACGACTTGCCGGTCGGGTTGGAGCACGCGGCCAGTCCGGCGAGCGCTACGGCGGCGCAGGTAGCGGAGAGTGCCTTCTTGATCACGCTGGGACTGTACCGGAGCCTTTCTTCCGCGGCCCGGCGAGGAACCTCAGGGCGGCCGGTTCCTCCCGCGCGGCCTGGGCGAGGATGCCGAACTGGAGCATGGTGACCACGAGCGACGTCCCGCCCGCGGACACCAGCGGCAGCGTCACGCCGGTCACCGGCAGGGCGCCCGCGACGTAGCCGATGTTGATCAGCGCCTGCGCCACCAGCAGCAGGGTGGTCGTCCCGGCGACGAGCCGCACCCACGGATCGGCGACTCGCGCCGCGGTGCGCAGGCCGACCACCGCGAGGCAGCCGAACAGGCCCAGCACCAGCAGGCAGCCGGCGAACCCGAGTTCCTCGCCGACGAGCGCGAAGACGAAGTCGTTCTGGACGTCCGGCAGATAGCTCCACTTCGCCGCGCCTCGGCCGAGCCCGACCCCGAACCAGCCGCCGTCGGCGAGCGCGTATTGCGCCTGCTGTGCCTGGTAGCCGCTGCCGCTCGCGTCGGGATTCGGCGAAAGAAAAGAAAGGATGCGCGCGAGCCGATAACTGGCGAAAAGGGCGAGTACGACGATTCCGGCGACCCCGCCGGCGAGAATGGCGGCGAACAACCGCTTCGGCGCGTCGGCGAACCACAGCAAACCCAAGGCGATCAGCGCGAGCGTGACCGTTCCGCTGAGATTCGGCTGGGCCAGCAGCAGCGCGCACAACCCGAGCGTCACCGGGATCAGCGGCACCAGCAGATGCCGCCAATGGTGCAGCACCTTCTGTTTCGACACGAGCAGATGCGCGCCCCAGAACACCAGCGCGACCTTCGCGATTTCCACTGGCTGCAAGGTGATCGGCCCGGCGGAGAGCCAGCGTTGCGCGCCGCCGTGGTCGGAACCCAGCGGAGTCAGCACCAGCAGCAGCAGCACGACGGCGGCGGCGAGCGCCGGGGTAGCGGCCTTGCGCAGCCGGGAAAACGGGATGCGCAGGCCGAGCACGAAGGCGACCGCGCCGAGTGCGACGAACATCAGATGCCGGAAAAAGGCTTGGTACACCCCGGTTCCGGCGGCCGGGTTGGCAGCGGCGGCCGAGGACGACAGCGCCATCACCGCGCCGAGCAGCGTCAGCAGCGCCCAAATCGCGACGATGATCCGGAACGACGCGAGCGGATGCGCGAAGAACTGCCCGATTGCGTGCCGTGCGGGTTTGCTGTCCCGTTCGGTTGGCGACTCCACGGGGGAAGAGTGTGTGCTGTTTTCGCTTCGCGGTGGCTGACCGACTCGCCTGTGTGCGGAAAATTACCGCTCCGATTTTTGATTGGCCTCGTCGACCTCGGCCATGTGCTCTTCCGCCCACGTGCGCAATACCGCGAGTGCGGATTCCAGCGACGTGCCCAGTGCGGTGAGCCGGTAATGCACCCGGGGCGCCACTGTGTCCTCGACCCGCCGTGTGACGAGGCCGTCCCGGACGAGGCTTTGCAGCGTCACCGAGAGCATTTTCTGCGACACCCCGGGGATGCGGCGGCGAAGATCGGCGAAGCGCACCTCGTCCGGCGCGGCCTCGGCGAGGATCTTGACCGTCATCGACGTCCACTTCGTTCCGATCCGGTCGAGCAGCCGCCGCGTCGGGCAGGCCGGATCGAACAGATCGCCGCGGGCGGAGGGGGTCACCTCGGGCTCACCACCTGTCGGGAAAGTGCCGTCTTGGCGGCGCTTCTGTAGTTACCTACCGTGTGCTGGTAACCAATGGTAACCACAGGAGGTCCGATGAGCGCGGTGCGGCAGGTCGAAGCGAACGGGGTGCGGCTGAACGTCGCCGTCGCCGGGAGCGGTCCGGCGCTGGTGCTGCTGCACGGATTTCCGCACACCTGGCAGCTGTGGAACAAGGTCGTCCCGGCCCTCGCCGAGCGGTACCGGGTGATCGCGCCGGACCTCCGCGGCCTGGGCGCGAGCAGCCGTCCGGACCGCGGCTTCGACGCCGGGACGATCGCTGCCGACATCGCGGGCCTGCTTGATGCGCTGGGGGAGGCGGACGCCGAGGCAGTGGCGATCGACCTGGCGGTGTCGAGCGCGTTGCTGCTGGCGCTGCGGCAGCCGGAGCGAGTCCGTCGCCTGGTGCTGATGGAGTCGCTGCCTTGGGGATTCCCGGCCGGCCCGCCGTGGTGGTTCGGCTTCCACGCCGTGCCGGGGCTGGCCGAGACCGTCCTTGACGGACACGAGGCGGAGTACGTTCGCTGGTTCCTCGACCAGGGCACGCTCGGTCGCGGCGTGCCGGCGGAAATCGAAGCGGCCTTCGCCGAGGCGTACACCGGCACCGATGCGCTCCGCTGCGCCTTCGAGTACTACCGGGCGATGCCGGAAAGCGCCCGGCAGCTGACCGCGGCGGCGGAGAAGCGGCTGACCGTGCCGACGATGACGATCGGCGCGAACCCCGTCGGCGGCGCGCTGGAGCAGCAGCTCCGCCCGATCGCCGACGACCTCGCCGGCCACGTGCTGCCGGATTGCGGGCACCTGGTCCCGCTGGACCGTCCGCGCGAGTTCCTCGATCTGCTGCTGCCGTTCCTGTCCCGGGAGATACTGGCCGGGTGTCGTTGACGTCCGAGCTGGCCGACCCGCGCGGGAAACTCGCGCGCTGGTGCGCCCGCGTCTTCACCGGCACGACCGCGGCCGCGCGCCGGGTCGAGGAGGCGGCGAACGGCGTGCGCCCGATCCGTCCGGCGCTCGCGCGTCCGCCCCGGGAGCACTGGGCCGAGATCGGCGGTGCGTTCGGCCAGCGGATCGCGGACCTCGTGCAGCCCGCGCCGCCGTACTACGCGCTGCTCGGCATGGTCCGGGCGCAGTGGGGCAGCGGCCCTTGGGCGCACGCGCAAGCCGCCGAGTACCCGACGCACGACGAGCTTCCGCTGGAATACCGGGCGCGGGCGCTCGGCATCCGTCCGGCCGCGGCGACCTGGCTCGACCTCGGCGACGGGCTGCCGGACGGCGGGGCGCTCCCGGGCGCGGAGGAGCTGTGGGGCGAACTGCTGGGACGCGCTCGCCGCTACCAGGCGCAGCACGCCCCGCCCGGCGCGCTCGGCGGACCGGGCGCGGAGGCCGGACTGGCCCGGACGAACTGGGTGCTGTCGGCGTGCGAGGACATCTACCGCTCCGGCCGCATCGACCCCCGGCTGGCCCGGGTCGTCGACGGCGGCGGCACGATCGCGGACCTGCGCGCGCTGCCCTCCGGCGCACAGGTCGCCGAACTGGCAGAGCTCGCGAAACGCTTGCACGACAACGGTGCGCTGTGGGAACTGCGGCGGCTCGGCGGCGCTCCGCCGGAGGGCTGTCCGCTCGGGATCGCCGGGCCGACCATCGTGCCCGGCTGGGCGGACGGCGATCTCCTGCTCGGGAAGCTCGACCCCGAAGCGGGGATCGCCGACGGCACCCTGCTGGACGTGAAGACCGTGCTGACCGTCGGCGATCCGGACCGGGCCGGACGCTGGCTGTGGCAGATCCTGCTGTACGCCTGGCTCGACGTCGCCGACCTGTACCGGATCCGCGAGGTCGGACTCCTCCTCGGACGGCACGGCAAGCTGGTCTGCTGGCCGGTCGACGAGCTGGCCGCGGACCTGCTCGGCGGGGACGGCCTGGTCGATCACCGCCGCGACGAGTTCAGGGACATGGCGCGCGGCCTGCTCGACTCGGCCGGGCTGAGCTTGGCCGACGGCTGAACCGCGGGCTTCTTCCCCGCGCCGCGGCCGGCGAAGCACACCGCGCCGAGCACGATCACGCAGCCGGCGAGCTGCAGCGCGCCCGGCCGTTCGCTCAGCAGCAGGAAGCCGAACGCGACCGCGCCGACCGGCTGCAGCAGCATCATCGTCGCGCCGGTCGAGGCCGCCAGCCGCGGCAGCGCCCCGGCGATCAGCAGCCAGCCGACGACCTGGCCGACGAGGGCCAGCGCGGCGAACCAGCCGAGCGAAGGCAGGCTGGGCGTCAGGTCGAGGCGGCCGAACGGCAGTCCGAGCACGACCGAGACGAAGCCTGCCGACACGGTGGCCAGCGACAGCGAGCGGACCTGCGTCGCGGGGGTGCTGCTGAGCCGGAGCAACAGCAGGTACCCCGAGTAGCCCGCTCCCGCGGCGAGCGCGAAAACCATGCCCAGCACCGGGTTCGAGCCGGTCATCGACGAACCGAACACGCCGCCGGCGAGCACGATCCCGCCGATCAGCGTCGGCGCGACGAACGTGAACCGCGGGTCCGGCCGCTCCTTGAGGAAGACGAACGCCAGCAGCGGCACGATCACCACCTGCACCGAAAGCAGCATGGTCGCGACGCCCGCGCCGACGCGCGGGATCGCCTCGCCCCACAGGACGAAGTCGAGCCCGAGGCCGAGCCCGGCCAGCAGCGGCAGCAGGATCTTCGCGCGCACGCGGGTCCGCCGCGCCTCGCTGAACGCCAGGATCGCGAGCAGCGGCAGCGCGAGGGCGCAGCGCCAGAACGCGCTGGTCGCCCCGCTGGCCCCGGAAACCTTGATGAGCACCGAGGTCAGCGCGATGCAGAGGCAGCCCGCCGCGGCGAGCAGCCGCGGGTCGGCGCGGCCGGTGAGCGCGGCGATCGGGCCCGCGGCGGGCAACGGGGCGGATTCGGTGGTCATGCCTTCTATGGTGGGGGCGCTAACTATCAAGGACAAGTGAATGTTCCTGCGGAAAATCCGGTAGCATTACTACCGTGTTCAGTGTGGATCGGATGCGCGCCCTGCACGCGGTCGCGCAGCACGGCTCGGTCGCCCGCGCGGCAGCCGCGCTGCACGTCACGCCGTCCGGGGTGTCGCAGCAGCTGGCGAAACTGGAACGGGAAGCGGGGCTCGCGCTTTTGGAGCCGCGCGGCCGGACCGTGCGGCTCACGCGCGCCGGGCAGGTTCTGGTCGGGCACGCCGAACGCGTGCTGGCTCAGCTGGCCGAAGCGCGCACCGATCTCGAGCGGCTGCGCGAGGATGTCTTCGGGCCGTTGCGGATCGGGTCGATCGCGACGTGCGTGCACGCCCTGCTGCCGCCCGCGCTCGCCGTGCTCACCGAACAGCACCCGCGGCTGAACGTGACGCTGGGCGAGGGCGAAGCCGAGCAGACCCTGCCGAAGGTGCTCGCCGGGGACCTCGACGTAGCGGTGTTCGAAAGCTGGGCGGACCGGCCGACGGTGGTGCCTGCGGGAATCACGCAGGTCACGCTGTTCTCCGACGTCGCGGATCTCGCGCTGCCCGCCGGGCACCGGCTCGCGCACCGCCGCACGGTCGACCTCTCCGAGGTGGACGACGTGTCGTGGATCAGCTGGACCGGGCGTTCCGGCTGCTATGAATGGCTCGTGCACGTGCTCCGTTCGCAGGAGCTGGAACCGCGGATCAGTTGCACCATCGGGAGTTACGTGACGCAGCTGGCGCTCGTCGCGGGCAACGTCGGCGCCGCGCTCGTCCCGCGGCTCGCCCGCGGCCCGGTGCCGGACGGCGTCCGGATGCTCGCGACGCGGCCGGTCCTCAACCGCACGATCATCGCCGCCTGCCGCTCCGGCGAGGAGACGCACGGCGGGGTCCGGGCGGCGCTCGAAGCGCTCGGCGAGGCGTCGGCGGCTTATGTGAATCACTAATCTTGTTGCGGGGCTGCCTTTTCCGGCCGGTTCGGCCCTAGAGTCGGAATCGACGAGCAGGGGAGCCGCCCATGAATTCCGAGGATGCCGCCCGTGCCTTGCGGGCTCGACTGCCTGCCGAGCAGGTGCACACGTCCGGCCCTCAGTACGAATCGACGGCGGCGGTCTGGAACGCCGCCGTCGCCGCGCGTCCGGCGGTGGTGGTGGAATGCCGGAGCACGGCGGACGTCCAGGCCTCGGTGCGTGCCGCGCGCGAGCTGGGCTTGCCGCTGTCCGTGCGGAGCGGCGGCCATGACTGGGCCGGACGCGCTCTTGCCGACGGCGGGATCACGCTCGATCTGCGTCCGATGAACCGCGTCGCCGTCGATGCCGGGCGACGCGCCGCGGTGATCGGCGGCGGGGCCAGGGCCAACGATGTGCTTGCGGGCGCGGAGGCGCACGGCCTCACCGCCGCCGTCGGCACGATCGGCACGGTCGGATTCGCCGGCCTCGCGCTCGGCGGCGGATACGGTCCCTTCCTGGGCAAATACGGGCTGGCTGCGGACAATCTGCTGGGCGCCGAGATCGTCCTCGCGGACGGTGAGGTCGTGCTCGCCAACGCTTCGCGCCTGCCGGACCTGTGGTGGGCCCTGCGGGGCGGCGGCGGAAATTTCGGCGTGGTGACCGCGCTCGGCGTGCGCCTGCACGAGACACCGCAGATCACGACCGGCCCAGTCTGGTACCCGGCGTCGGATTCCGCGCGGGTTTTCGCCGCGGTGGCCGAAATACAGGCTGATGCGCCAGACGAACTCACCGTGCAGAGCGGCATCCTCGCCGGCGCCGACGGCTCGCTGTGCGTGCTGGTCTGGCCAACCTGGTGCGGCCCCGCCGATCCCGACGGCTTCCTCGCCCGCCTCGGACCGCCGCTCGCTTCACAAATCGAAACGGTCTCCTCCTATGCGGCAGAGATCGCCCGCCGGGACGCGATGTTCCCCGACGGCCGCTCGGTCACCATCCGTACCAGGTCGCTTCGGTCGTTCACACCGGAGGCCGTGCCGGTGCTGGCTTCGGCCGCGGCAGCCCGGACCTCGCCGCTCTCCGGCCTGTCGATCCACCACTTCCACGGCTTGGCCTCGCGGGTTCCGGTGGCGGAGATGGCGTTTCCGCTGCGGGAGGACCACCTGATGGTCGAGATCCTCGGCTTGGGCGAGGGCAACGACGACCGAGCCTGGGCGGATGCCGCCTCGGCGGCGCTGGCTCCCCATGCGTCGCCCACCGCGTACGCGAACCTGCTGGGACCGGACGTCCCTTCGGCGAACGTCTTCGGCCCCAACTCGGGCCGGCTGCGCGACATCAAACACCGCTACGACCCGGACGGAGTTTTCCGCGCCATCCCGCTGGGCTGACCTTTTTACCGAGTACATTGGTGAAAAGGCGGCGGAAGGAGGCGGGCCGTGGCGTATGTGATCGCGGAGCCGTGCGTGGACGTGATGGACCGGGCGTGCGTGGACGAATGCCCGGTGGACTGCATCTACGTCGGCGAACGCTCGCTCTACATCCATCCGGACGAGTGCGTCGACTGCGGTGCCTGCGAACCGGTGTGCCCGGTCGAAGCGATCTATTACGAGGACGACCTCCCGGACCGCTGGCGGATCTATGCCGAGGACAACGCCCGGTTCTTCAGCGAAACCCTCCCCGGGCGGGATGCACCCCTGGACTCTCCTGGCGGTGCGGTGAAGCTGGGTGACCTTGGGGTGGATACGCCGCTGGTCTCGGGGCTGCCGCGGCCGGAGATTCCCGCGCGGCAATAGTTTCGCCGCGACGCGCCCTTGGCCGGCCCCGGTGGTGAAGCCCGGTGATCGTGGGGCTGCCGCTGCCGGAGGCGGCCGCGCGGCAGCAGTTCGCCGCGATGAGCCCTCGGCGGTCCTGGCGGTGCCGCGAAACTTGGCGATCTCGGCGCGGACCCGCCGCCGGCCGCGGGCAGCCGAGGCCGGACTTGCCCACGCAGCAGTAGTTTGTCCTAGTCGGCTCGGTTAAACTGGTCCCCATGAGCGAGCAGACGCTGACCGATCCGCCCGCCTCCCGCGCGCTGGGCGAAAGCCGCGCCCGGGTGCTGGCCGCGCTGCGGTCGGCAGGCGGCCCGGTCGCGGTGCAGGACGTCGCCGAGCAGGTGGGCTTGCACGCCAACACCGCGCGGTTCCACCTGGACGGCCTCGTCGGATCCGGCCTCGCCGAACGCCGCGCGGAAGACCGCACCCGCCCCGGTCGTCCGCGGACGGTCTACGTCGCGATCGCCGAGGAAGCGGCCGAGGGACGGCGCAGCTACCGGCTGCTCGCGGAAATGCTGACCGGCTTGATCGCGGAGAACGTGGCCGACCCGGGCAAAGCCGCGGAATCCGCCGGTGAAGCGTGGGGCCGGTACCTGGCCGACCGCCCGCCGCCGACCCGGCTGGTCGACGAAGCCGAGGGGATCCGGCGACTGTCCACTGTGCTGAGCGGCGCCGGTTTCGCCCCGGATCCGGGCGGCGACGTGATCCGGTTGCGGCACTGCCCGTTCCGCGAGATCGCGGAGGAACGCCGGGACGTGGTGTGCGGCCTGCATCTCGGGCTGATGCGCGGGGTGCTGGACGAGGTGCGCGCACCGTTGACCGCCGAGCGGTTGGAGCCGTTTGTCGAGCCTTCGTTGTGCCTGGCGCACTTGAGGCCGACTGGCAAACGCCGCCGCTGACGGTCGCCGGTCCGACTGGGATGTCTCTCGGCCTGCCAGAACGGCGGTTTCCCGCGCTGCCTGCCGCGCTCACCGCTCGCCGCTTGCCGGTTCAGCCGGCGGCCCGGGTGAGTCCGGGAGCGCGGATTCGCGGCGGCTAAAGAAGTTCCGTCTGCGAAGCGCCGTGGCCGGACGAGCGTTTCTCATGCACCGCAAGCCGGTTCGCAGCAGGCGGACGAGCGCGGCGACGCAGATTCACGACGGCCGAAGGAATTTTGCCCGCGAAGGCCATCGGTCCGACGAGCCTTCCCTGGGACGCGAGCAAGCCGGTCCGCGGCGGCCGGGGCGGGGGAGACCGGCCGCCGCGGGGAGGCGCGCCGAAGGGGAGTCGGCGCGGGTATCGGGGTCAGACCGGGACCGCGGCGCGGCCGATCCGGACCCGCCACTTCTCCGGCCCGGATTCCACGTACTCCCACGTGAAATCCTCGCCGTGGGCGGCGGTGAACTCGCGGCGCAGCGGCTTCGGATCGTGGTTGTTGACGAGCACGAACGACTCCCCGGGCGCGAGCCGCGCGTAGCGGCCGAAGATGCGCGGATGCCGGGTGCCGTGCGGGATTTCGCGGACGTCGAGGACTTCCGCTCGGTCCAGTTCGCCGCCGTCGAGGAGCGTGCGGAGATCGTTGGCCAGTACGGGGACGTCGGCGCCGGGGAGATCGGCCAGCGCGGGCAGCAGGACGCTGGTCTCCGCGTCCAGGTAAGCGCCGAGGAGCGCGTCCAATGCCTGCGCGGCATGGCTGATCCGGGCCGAGGTGCCGGATTCCCGCAGCTCTTCGACGGTGCGGAGCACGGAGCCCTGGATCCGCCGCAAGGCGCGGACCAGCAGGCGCGTCGCGGGGGCGCCGGCGGCGGTCGCGTTGAGGACGCGGTCGGCGGCGGACAGGTACTCGGTCAGCCGGCCCGACGCGAACTCGATCAGCCGGGCGTTGGCCTCCTCTCGGGCGCTGCCGTCGAGCTGGAGTTCCGTGACCATGGCGGCTTTTTCCCGGTATTCGGCCAGCACCCGGCCGGATTCGGCGCGGAGGGCTTCGCCGGCGCGGAACGCGGGGTCGGTGCTGGTGCCGCTGATGCACACCTCGGACGAGCCGGTCACGGGAACCTCCCGGAAAGAGTATTTACGAGGATAATAGTGCAAAATCGCGGGATCGCCGGCGTGACGTGGGACTCAGGCCGGCCCGATCCTCGCGAGGACGAGCCCGGCCGGGATGCTGACGAGCAGCAGCACGACGAGTGCCTGGAAACCGTGCCGCACCCACCGCCTGCGACCGTCCGGCGAACCGCCGCGCACGCCGAGAACCAGCCGTGCCAGGCCGACTGCCAGAAGCGCGCCGCCGATGTCCGCCAGGGGAGTCGTGTCGGAGAGCGTTCCGCCCAGTACGGCGGCATTTCCGAGATTCCAAGCCGCGATCTGGGCGAAGACGAGTCGGCTGGCCGGCGGTTCCGGGGCGAGCAAGGCCTGCCCGATCCCGAGGCCGAGCTGGGCGATCCCGCCGACCAGGACCAGGTATGCGACCGCCCAAGCGCCGTGCGGGGTCGGATGCGGGGCGATGACCGCGGACGCCAGGCCGCCGGCGATTGCGCACCCGAGGCCGAGCACGGCGAACGGGGCCGCGGCGGCGGTGCGAGGAGTCATATATCCAAATTAGCCTAGTGAAAAAGATCAGCTCGGACTGGTCGGCGTACCGGCGTCCGGAGCGGAAAATTCCCTGCTGTGACGGGATTCGCGCCAGCTCGGCCGGGGGCGGGCGCGGCTGTTAGGTTCGCGGACGTGACAACAAAAGCGATGCGGGCAGTGGTGCACGAAGGCGCGGCGGGAGCCGGCGGAGTGCGGGTCGCGGAGGTTCCGGCGCCGCGACCGGGCCCGGGTGAAGTACTGGTCCGGCTGAAGGCGGCCGGGCTGAACCACCGGGACCTGTTCGTCGTGGACAGTCGCGGTCCGGCTGACCCCTGGACCGTGCTGGGCTCGGACGGTGCCGGAGTGGTCGCCGCGGCGGGCGCGGAAACGACCGTCGAGGTCGGGGCCGAGGTCGTCGTCAACCCGTCCCTCGACTGGGCCGAGCCGGACGCGGTGCCGGAGATTCCCGCGATTCTCGGAGTGCCGGCGAACGGCACGCTGGCCGAGTACGTCGTCGTCCCGGCGGGCAACGTCGTGCCGAAACCCGCGCACCTGAGCTGGACTGAAGCTGCCGCCCTCCCGTTGGCCGCGCTCACCGCGTACCGGGCGCTGTTCACTCGCGGCGGCCTCGCCGCCGGGGAACACGTGCTGCTGCCGGGTATCGGCAGCGGAGTCGCGACGTTCGCCCTCGCGATGGCGAAAGCCGCGGGCGCGACGGTGAGCGTCACCTCGCGCAGCCCCGAAAAGCTCGCCAGGGCAACGGAACTGGGTGCCGACCGCGCGATCGGCAGCAGCGGAGACTGGGCGGCCGAACTCGGCGAACCGGTGGACTTGGTCGTGGACAGCATCGGCTCGGCGACCTTCGACGCGTGCCTCTCCGTGCTCCGCTCCGGCGGCCGGATGGTGACGCTCGGCGCGACCACCGGTCCGGACGTCGAGCTGTCGCTGCGCGATCTTTTCTTCCGGCAGATCAGCCTGCTGGGGACGTCGATGGGCAGCGCGCGGGAGTTCTCGCAGATGGTCGCGCTGGTGGCGGAACACCGGGTGCGGCCGGTGGTGCACCACGTCTACGACCTGGCCGACGGCCCGCGCGCGCTGGCCGAACTGGCGTCGGGGGACCAGTTCGGCAAGCTGGTGGTCGCGATCGCCTGAGCGCGGCCGTCGATTTTTTGTCGGTGCTTCGTGGTGAACTGTGGACACGAACCCAGGGAGGGGAACACCTGATGAGCAAGCGCTGGAATCCCGAGACTGTCGCGGCCCCGGTCGGCCGCTACAGCCACCTCGCGCAGATTCCCGCCGATCACGAACTGGTCGTGGTGGCCGGGCAGATCGGCGCGCGACCGGACGGCACACTCGCCGGGCCGGACGCGGAAGCACAGACGCGCGAGGCACTGGCGAACATCGAACGCGTGCTCGCCGCGGCAGGCGCCGGGCCGGAACACCTGGTGAAGGTGTTCAGCATGGTCGCCGGCACCGGGCATCTGCCCGGTTTTCGCGCCGCGACCGGCGACGTGTTCAGCCGGTGGTTCCCGGGGAGCGACTGGCCGACGCAGTCGCTGATCGTGGTGTCCGCGCTGGCGAAACCGGAGCTGGCCGTGGAAATCGAGGCGATGGCCGCGGTGCCCCGATGATCCGGTCCCCCGAACGACAGGACGCCCGATGACCATCACGCTCGGGTCGCTGCGGATCGACCCGGTGACCGAACTGGACCACTGGCCCTTCGCCGCCGCCGAGTTGTTCCCCGGCGTCACGCCCGAACAGCTGGGGGAGCACCGCGGCGACCTCGACCTGTCGATCACCACGTACCTGGTGCGCACTCCGGACCAGACCGTGCTTCTCGACGCCGGGAACGGCAACGCGAAGGAACGCCCGGTCCTGCTCGCACACCACCAGTTCGACACGCCGTATCTGGACCGCTTGGCCGCGGTGGGCGTCATGCCGGAGGACGTCGACGTCGTCGTGGCGACCCACCTCCACCCAGACCACTGCGGCGGCTTCACCCAGCTGGTCGACGGTTCGTGGGACCCCACCTTCCCGCGTGCCCGCTACCTGATCCCGGCCGAGGAATACGGCTGGCTGCAAGAGGTGCACGCCGCAGCACCCGACGGCGGGGCAGCGGCCGACCTGGCGAGGACGTTCGAAGACAGCGTCCTTCCGGTCGTCGAGGCAGGCTTGGTCGAACTGATCGACCTCCCGTACGAGGTGACCGACGGCATCACTCTGCGCGCCCTGCCCGGCCACACCGCCGCCCACCTGATCGCCGAGCTCAGCGGCGGCGGTCAGCACGCCTTGGCGAGCGGAGATGTGCTGCACCACCCGTTCCAGTTCGCGGACCTGACACTGGCCCAAGGCGGCGACTCCGACCCCGCCGCCGCCGCGGAGTCCCGGCGGACCCTGTGCGAACTGGCCGTCGAACGAGACGCCCTGCTCCTGCCCGCACACTTCGGGGCCGGACGAATCGAGCGAGACGGCGACGGTTTCCGCTACCGCCCCGGCTCGTCCGGAGGTGCCTGACCCCTCTGCTCGCGGGGCCGTGTCGATTCGAGGCCGCCCCGTTCGACGCATGGGCATGACTGACTACGAAGCGACCTTGACCCGGAACCTCGACCGCTACGGGAACGCCCCGCTGCCCTGGAGCCGTGCCCGCGATGTTCTAGCCGCTGACACCCCGACCGCCGACCTGACGTTCTTCGTCGCGACCGTCCGTCCAGACGGCCGTCCCCACTCGGCGGGCGTAGGCGCGGTCTGGGTGGACGACGCCCTGTATTTCGTCGGCGGCCCGGGCACCCGCCGTTCGCGGAACCTCGCGGCGAACCCGGCGTGCAGCATTTCGGTACGCCTGCGCGGCCTCGACCTGGTTCTCGAGGGCGATGCCCACCGAGTCACGGACCCGGACACCGTGGCACGCCTAGCCGAGGTCTACCGCTCCGGCGGCTGGCCAGCGACGGCGTCCGGCGACGCGCTGACGGCACCGTTCAGCGCGCCGAGCGCGGGGCCGCCGCCGTGGCACCTCTACCGGCTCACCCTGCGACGCGCGGTGGGTGTCGCTTCGGCGGAACCGCATGGAGCGACTGCCTGGGAGTTCGCCGGGGCTTGAGCGCGTGGCCCGGTTTCGCTCCGGGCCGTGGCGGAGCTTGCTGTCTCGAGTTCGCGAGCGCCGCTGCGGTTCGCCGCGGGACGGGCCGTCGTGGGGGCTGGGTGTTGCCGCGTGCGGGGGTTTGGCGGACGCCGAGCCGTCGTGGGGCTGGGCGTTGCCGCGTGCGGGGGTTTGGCGGACACCGGGCCGTCGTGGGGCTGGGCGTTGCCGCGCGCGGGACGACTGGCGGGCGGCGAGGTTGCGCGCGGCGGCGTCGGCTGGTGCCGTGTGCGGAGCCTGGTGGGTGCGCGCCGCCACGCTGAGGCAGCTCATGTCGGCTTTGACCCTGGTGTGGGCAGGAGCTTCACACGGAGCACCGGCGAGGTTGGCCATAGCGGCTGGCAGCCGTGAGCGAGGAGCCTGCCGGCCGCCGAAGTCTGCGGTGCGGAGTCGGCTGCCGCTGCGTTTGGTGCATCCGCAGGACGCTGAGGCGTGCTGTGGCGGAATGGCTGCTGTTGCGGAGGGGAGGCCTGCCGGGCGAGGAGGTGTGCTGTGGGGGAATGGCTGCTCCCGCGGGCGGGGAGCCTGCCGGGCGGCGAGGTGCGCCGTGGCGAGGACGCCCCGGCCTCCCGGTGCCTGATCGGCGAGGCCGGGGCAGCCAGGCGGCGCCGGAGCCGGTCAAGCCCGCCCGTCCGGCCCTTCCCAGTCCAGCAGCAGTTCCCGCAGGTCGGCATTCATCCGGTCCTGTTCCGCGTGCGACAAAACACCCAGCAGCCGCGCCTCGGTCTGGGTCTTCATCCCGAACACCTCCTGCGCCCGTGCCAGCCCTTCGTCGGTGAGGCTGACCAGGATCTGCCGCCGGTCGTCGGGAGCGATGTCGCGGCGGACCCAGCCCTTGCGTTCGAGTCCGGCGACGCGTTTGGTGACCCCGCCGGACGTCAGGCGCATGCTGTCCAGCAGCTGCCCGGCCGAAAGGCGGTACGGGGGACCGGCTCGTTTGAGGGCGCCGAGCAGCTCCACTTCCCACAGGCCGACCCCGAAGGCGTCGAATTCGCGGCGCAGTTCCGTTTCCAGCAGCCGGGCGGCGCGCAGCAGACGGAAGCTCAGCGCCTTGCTGACCCGGTCTTCCGCGCGCACGCCGGTGATCTGCGCCATGACTCCGTCGACGTGGTCCCGCTCCGCTGGCATGGGCGAGTATTCTAACACCAGTAATTATCTTACCGGTCTCGAATCAGGACGGTCCGTGCACGCTTCGCCTTCATCCGAGCCCGATCCGCAGCGCTGGCGCGCCTTGTGGGTGTGCCTCATCGCGGGGTTCATGACGCTGCTCGACGTCAGCATCGTCAACGTCGCGCTGCCCTCGATGGAGCACGGGATCGGCGCGACGCCCGCGGACGTTTCGTGGGTCGTCTCCGGCTACGCGCTCACGTTCGGGCTCGCGCTGGTGCCGTCGGGGCGGCTCGGCGACGACTACGGGCGGCGCCGGATGTTCCTGCTCGGGCTGGCGTTGTTCGTGGCGACCAGTGTGCTGTGCGGGGCGGCGCCGAACGCGACGTGGCTCGTCGTCGCGCGGCTGGGCCAGGGCGTCGCGGGCGGGTTGCTGAACCCGCAGATCATCGGGCTGATGCAGCAGCTGTTCTCCGGGCGCGAACGGGGCAAGGCGTTCGGCGCGTTCGGGGCGACGGTCGGGCTGTCCACCGCGATCGGGCCGGTGCTCGGCGGGTTGCTGATCCAGGGCATCGGCGTCGACCAGGGGTGGCGCTGGGTGTTCTACGTCAACCTGCCGATCGGGATTCTCGCGATCCTGTTCGGGCTGCGCCTGCTGCCCAAGGACGCGCGCAGCGGCCGGAAGCGGACGCCGGACCTGGTCGGCAGCGTGCTGCTCGGCGTGGCGGTCGTGCTGGTGATGCTGCCGTTGATCGAGGAAGAGGAACAGGCGACGGCACCGCGCTGGTGGCTGATGGGCGTCGCGGCCGGGTTGCTCGTGCTGTTCGTGCTGTGGGAGCGCTGGCTCGGCAACCGCGGCAAGCAGCCGCTGGTGAACCTGACGCTGCTGACCGTGCGCAGCTACTCGATGGGCTCCGCGCTCGGCATGGTCTACTTCGCCGGGTTCACCGGGATTTTCCTGGTCCTCACGCTCTTCTTCCAGCAGGGCCTCGGCTACACGGCATTGCAGGCCGGCGCGGCGATGCTCGCGTTCGCGATCGGCTCGGCGATCTCGCCGACCATCGGCGGGCGGCTCGTGCACCGGTTCGGCAGGCCGATGGTCGTGCTCGGGACGCTGCTCGTCGCGATCGGGCTCGCCGCGACCGCGTGGCTCGTCCGCGACTACTCCGGCGCGAACACCGCGTTCGTGCTGGCCGGGCCGTTGTTCGTCGGCGGGTTCGGCAGCGGGCTGGTGATTTCGCCGAACTCGACGCTCGCTCTGGAAGAAGTCCCGCCCGCGGAGGGCGGCACGGCGGCCGGCGTGCTGCAGACCGGTCAGCGGATCGGTTCCGCGGTCGGCACCGCGCTCGGCGGGTCGCTGTTCTTCGGCGAACTCGGGCGTTCGCACGGGGATTACCACTCGGCGACCGCGCTCGGGCTGATCGGCTCGACCGCGCTGGTCGTGCTCGCGTTGCTGTTCGGTGTCGTCGACGTGCTGCTGTCCCGGACGCGCAAACGCCGCGGCACCACGCGAAGCGCGCCAGCTGCGGCGGTTTCCGGTGCGGTAAGCGGCCTCGCGCCCGCGGAAACCGCGTCAGTCTCGTTGACGTCCTTGGAAACCCACGAAGTGCGTCGCGCGACCACCGGCGCGGACAACACCTTCGCCTTGGACGCCCCGGCGGGCACGTATCTGCTGCTGGTCCAGGCAGGCGGCCGTGAGCCGGTGGCCCGCCATGTGCAGGTGGGCGCCGAGCCGGTGCGCGAGAACATCGAGCTGGCCCGCTCGGTGCGGCTGAGCGGCACCGTGCACGCGGTCCGGGGTCCGTTCCCGGGCGCCCAGGTCGCGGTGCTGGACGCGAAAGGCCAGGTCCAGCGAGTGACGGTCACGGACGAGGCGGGCCACTACACCGTCGAGGACCTGTTCCCCGGCGAGTACACCGTCGTCGTGACCGGATATCAGCCGGTCGCGGAACCCGTGCAGCTGACGACCGAGGGCCCGGCCCGCTTCGACCCGTTGCTGCGCTTGGTTTCCGCGGACAAGGCCTAGTCGGAGACGAGTGCGAGCACCGCCAAGGCCTGGTCCCGCATCGCGACGTCCAGGAACGTCCCGTCGGCGAGCGCGATCGCACCCACCCCAGCCTGGGTGGCACCGTCCATTCGGGACAGCACCTCGCGCGCCCGCGCGACCTCCTCCGCCGTCGGCAGGAACGCCGCGCGGATCGTCGGCAGTTGCAGCGGGTGGATCGCGGTCCGGCCGCGGAAGCCGAGCGCACGTCCGGCCCGGCAGCTTTCCGCCAGTCCGTCGAGGTCGCGGACGTTCGCGTACACCGACATCGCCGGCGGGGGCAGCCGCGCGGCGCGGGCGGCGTTCACGATCCGGCTGCGCGCCCAGGTGAGTCCGGCTTCGTCGGCGAGTCGCAGGTCGGACCGCAGATCTGCCTCGCCCAGCCCGAGCGACGCCGTCCGCGGGGAAGCGAGCGCGATCTCCAGCGCCCGCTCCACCCCGAGCGCCGACTCGATCAGCGGGTGCAATTCCCGTCCCGGCAGGGCATCGGCATGCGACCGGACGTCGAGCGAACTCTCGACCTTCGGCAACCGCGCACCCACCCATGCCGGCAGCGCGGCGACCGCGGCCACGTCCGCCGCGTGCCACGGCGTGTCCGGGTGGTTGATCCGCACCTGCACCGGCCGCGACGCGGGGACGTCGGCCAGCAAGCGGACCGCGTTGTCTCGCGCGGCGTCCTTGTGCGCGGGCGCGACGGCGTCTTCGAGGTCGACCAGCACGACGTCGGCATCCGACGCGAGGGCTTTGGCGACGCGGTCGGGCCGGTCGGCGGGGACGTAGAGCAGGGTCAACGCGGGCGTCATACCGCTCCCTCCGCCCGCAGCTCAGCGATCCGCGCCGCGGCGAAGCCCAGCGAACCGAGCACCTCGTCGGTGTCCGCGCCGTGCGGGCGTCCGGTGAAGCCGATGACGCCGTCGTTGTCCGACAACCGGAACAGCGGCCCTTGCATCAACGTCGCGCCCAGCTCCGGGTCCTCGATCTCGTGGATCGTGCCCAGCGCGCGGAACTGCGGATCCGCGACGATGTCGGCCGCGTCGTAAATCGGCGCGACCGCCGCCTGTGCTTCCTCGAAGGCGGCCACGACCTC
Organism: Amycolatopsis sp. FU40; assembly: GCF_021903635.1. NCBI lineage: Bacteria > Bacillati > Actinomycetota > Actinomycetes > Pseudonocardiales > Pseudonocardiaceae > Amycolatopsis > Amycolatopsis sp. FU40. Next base: position 3,226,232 of record NZ_CP091381.1, on the reverse strand, counting down.
GTCGCGCGTGTGCCGAGCGATCCAGCCGCCGACGGCCTCGTCGAGTTCGTCCGCGTGCGCGGCCCGGTCCGCGCCCGTCGCGAACCACGGCTCGTCCGCGAGTTCCGGCCGTCCGACCAGCCGCACCACGCGTTCCGCGATCGACTGGGCCGACGTCGACACCGCCACCCACTGCCCGTCGCTCGTGCGGTAGGTGTTGCGCGGCGCGTTGTTGGTGGAGCGGTTGCCGGTGCGCGGCTGGACCGTGCCGAGCTGGTCCCACCGCGTGATCTGCGGTCCGAGCATGGCGAGAATCGGCTCGATGATCGCGACGTCCACGACCTGGCCGCGGCCGCCGGCGGTGCGCCCGGCGAGCGCGACCATGATCGCGTACGCGGTGGCCAGCGACGCGACCCCGTCGGCGAGCCCGAACGGCGGCAGCGTCGGCGGCCCGTCCGGTTCCCCGGTGGCCGCGGCGAATCCGCTCATCGCCTCGGCGAGCGTGCCGAAACCCGGCCGAGGGGAGTAGGGCCCGAACTGGCCGAATCCGGTTACCCGCGCGAGCACCAGCCCCGGGTTCCGTGCCGACAGTTCCTCGTAGCCGAGTCCCCAGCGTTCGAGCGTGCCCGGCCGGAAGTTCTCGATCACCACGTCCGCGGTTGCGGCGAGCGCCAGGAACACCTCGCGCCCGCCGTCGCTGCCCAGGTTCGCCGTGACGGTGCGCTTGTTGCGCCCCAACGTCTTCCACCACAGGTTGACGTCGCCCTTGGCCACCCCGTGCGTGCGCGACGGGTCCGGTCGCGACGGATGCTCGACCTTGATCACCTCGGCGCCCATGTCGCCGAGGTGCATCGCGGCCATCGGCCCGGCGAACAACGTCGACGCGTCCACGACCCGCAGCCCGGCCAGCGCGCCCGCGGAAGCTTCCCTCGACACTGTCATCGCGTCACGTCCCACGCGCAGCGGAATCCGACGGTCGCCCCGCGCGCCAGCCCCAACCCGGGCAGCAGCAGCTTCACGCTGTAATCCGGCGCGTGCCGGCCGCCCTCGACGTACCACTCGGAACCCTCGGCGCGGTAATCGCTGCCGCCCTTGAGCATCACGAACCGGGTCCTCCCGTCGGAGTGTTCGCTTTCGGTCCAGTTCCACACCGCGGGTGTGCCGCACCGCAGACCGCCGGTCTCCCCGGCGAGCTGCCATTCGTCCTCGGTCGGCAACCGGCCGCCGCGCCACGCGCAGTACGCACGCGCGTCGTCGAGGTCCACAAAGGTCACCGGCTCGTCCTCGGCAGCGGGCCGGCCGTCGACCCAATGCGCGAGGAACCGGTGCGGCTCGGCCGGCTGATACCCCGTGGCAGCAAGGAATTCCGCGAACTGCCCGTTTGTCACCTCGGCAGCGCCCACCGCGACCGGCGACGCCAGCGAACCGTCGCGTTGCAGCGTCCGCGCGTCGTGCAGCCGAGGCGGCAGCGGCTTCCACTCGTCCACGTACGGCGCGCCCTGGTACATCCCGGTTTCGCGCCCGCGGTACCGGACCGTCAGCACATAGGGCCCGGCAGGAACCACGACCGCGTCGTCCTCGGGCATACCGTTCGTCGGCTTGTGAACGACCCGCGTCGCGAGCCGATGCGGGAACCGAGCGTCGGGATCATGCGGCAGAGTCGCCACCTGCGACAGCCACGGCGGCTCCGCCGCACCCTCGGCGACCCGCAGCAACGCCGAAATCCCGCGCGCGGGCACGCGCCCGTCGGCGAACAGATCGAGCACCAGGCCGTCCACAACCGGCCCGAGATAGTCCGAGTCGCCCCGGTTCACTACCGTCCACAGTGTCCAGTCACCGAGTTCCCAGCGCGACGCGTAAACCCCGGCTGCTTCGGCTTCCGGCGTCAGCGGCGCCAACGGCGTCCACTCGCCCTCGCGCAGCAGCTCACCGGCCGCACGCTGCACAGACACCATCCGCCGCACCGTCGCCGCGTCCCGCTGCGACCAGCCGACCCACACGCCGAACACGACTTCCCACACCATCACGCCGACGCCGTTCAGCCACGCCGACTGCAGTTCCTCGGTGTGGTCGCGGTGCCACCGGCGCACGTGGTGCTGCATGTGCCGCCGCTCGTACCAGTGCGAGCGCAGCACGCCCGGCACCGGCGAATCGGCGAAGAACTGCGCCCACGACGCCGAATGGTCCTCGATCCGCTCGACCGGCAGCTTCGATTCGCCCTCCAGCACGACGCCGGGACGCGCGCGTTCGAGCTGCTCGACCAACGCCGGATCGGCCTTCTTCAACGTGTCCAGGAAGACGCCGTCCGCACCGAAATCCGCCAGTACCGCGGACAGTTCCGCAGCGTCGTCGTCGCCTCGCCGGGTGCCGACGTCCCACGGGTTGTAGTCCACGAACACCCGCACGCCCGCCGAATGGAACGTCTCGACCAGCTCGCGGAGACCAGGCACGTCGCGGTAGAAATCCCACTGGTTGCGGTCGTCGAGGCCGATCACCGGGTACGCGTGCCACAGCACGACCGCGTCGAGGCCGCCGAACCGCTGGTGCGCGTCGGCGAGGAACCGCTCGGGCGTGAACCGGCGCTCCTCGAACGAATACAGCAGCTCGTCCCACAGCCATACCTGCGCGACCGTGTGGCATCCGGCGGCCCACGCGGCTTCCGGCCGGTCGTAGGCGCGACCGTGGTAGCTGTGCCGCTCGTGCGCGTCGGCACGCCATTGCCGCAGCCGCGCCCGCCATTCCGGACGGTCGGCGGGATCCGCCGGGCCGACGAAGATCTTGGCTTCGTCCAGCGCCGCGAGCTGCTCGGGGGAGAGAGGCGCGCCGAGCGGGACCTCGGTCGGCTGGTCGATCGGGCGCGGGACGAGCGGGTCGAACACGTACGTCATCGGGTGGTTCCTCCGGCAGCGAACTCGGCGACCTCTGCGACGGTCGGCACGGCGGACTGCGCGCCGGGCCGGGTGACCGCGAGCGCGGCGGCGGCCCCAGCGCGTTCGGCGGCTTCGCGAAGCGGACGGCCCTCGGCGAGCGCCGCCGCGAGCACGCCGCAGAACGTGTCCCCGGCGCCGGTGGCGTCCACTGGGGACACTTCGAACCCAGGCAGGTGCACGATTTCCTGTTCCGCGACGACGCAACCGGCCGCCCCGAGCGTGATCACCACCGCGGGTGCGCGCCGTTGCAGAAGCCGAGCCAATTCCTCGGGCGCAGCGGACCTGCCCGCCAGGTCGGCCGCCTCGTGCTCGTTGACGATCAGCACGTCCAGATCAAGCTGCGGCAGCGGCCGGGACGGCGCGGCGTTGAGCACCATCCGGGCACCCGGGCGCCGGGCCGCGGCCGCGGCGGTCACGGTCTCGAGCGGAATTTCCAGCTGGGCGAGCACGACGTCCGCCGCGGCGATCCGCTCCAGCTGCTCCCCGGCCAGCGAGAGCCGCGAGTTGGCCCCGGGCGCGACCACAATCGAGTTCTCGCCGTCCGGCGACACCATGATGAACGCGGTCCCGGTCGCACTGTCCACTCGCGACAACAGATCTGTCCGAACCCCGGCCTCCGTCAACGACGACAACAGAAAGTCCGCACCGTCGTCGGAACCGAACGCGCCGAGGAACGTCGTCGCCGCGCCACCCGCGAGCGCCGCGGCGACAGCCTGGTTGGCTCCCTTGCCGCCGGGACTGCGCCGCAGATCGCCGCCGAGAACGGTCTCGCCCCCGTGCGGCCGCCGCGGAACGTCGACCACCAGATCGACGTTCGCCGACCCGACGACGACAACTCGGCCGGTCATCGCGCCATCCCGGCCGTCCGCGCGGCGAGGTCGGCGATCCGCTGCTCCCCGCCGGGCAACGACGTCGCGATCCGGTTGTCGAGCGGCTTCGTCCACTGCTCGCCGATCCCGTCGAGGCCTACCAGCGCACCGACGACGCCGCCCGCTGTCGCAGCCGCAGAGTCCGTGTCCCACCCAGCCGTGACGGCGAGCGAGATGCTCTGCCCAAAGTCCCCATCGCCGCGAGTCAGCGCGTACGCGATCACCGCCGCATTGTTGAGCACGTGCACCCAATGCAGGTCGCCGTACTCGGCGTGGATCCGGTCCAGCCCGTCGTCGTACGCAGCAGCTTCCCGCCCGAACCGCACCGCCGCGGCCAGCCGACTCTCCGGCGGCACAACAGTTTCCGCCGCATCGAGGACACTGTGGACGGAATCGCAGACCATCGCCGCCGACGCCAGCGCAGCCGCCCACATCGCGCCGTAAATCCCGTTCCGGGTATGGCTGAGCCGCGCGTCCACCCACGCGAGCCGCGCTGCGCCGCGGACGTCGCCGGGGGAGACCCAGCCGAAGACGTCGGTCCGGATCAAGGCCCCGATCCACTCGCGGAACGGGTTGAGGTGCGTCGCCGTCTCCGGCGCCGGGCGCGCGTCCAGCAAGTTCCGGTACGCGGCGCGCTCGGCGGTGAACACCCGTCCGGCGGGCAGTTGTTCCAGCCAAAGCTGCGCGACGTCATCGGTGGTGAACTCGCGGCCGTGCCGTTCCAGCAGCGTGAGCGCGAGGATCGGGTAGTTGAGGTCGTCGTCCTCCGGCATCCCGGAGATGTTCTCCTCCAAGGAAGTCGGCGCCGACCGCCGGTTCCACGGCCATCGCGCGGCGACGTCGTCCGGCAGCCCGGCGGCGGTGAACCACCGGTCCAGCGGCCAGCGTCCGGTCGCGCGCAAGATCTCTTCGATGCCCTCGCGCGGGATCTTCTCGACCGGCTTCCCCAGCAGACATCCCGCCGCCCGGCCGGTCCACGCGCCGAGCGTGCGATCAGCCGCGGACGAGGGGAGGACCGGCGCGGCCGGGAGCAGCGCGGCGATCTCGTCCCAGCCGTGCGGTTCGTGCGGCGCGGCCGGGCAGGGGAGCGCGGCCAGTTCGTCCAGCAGCGTCCGGGCCAGCGCCCGCAACGCTGGGGGCGCCGGCCGCGGTCCTGCCCCGCTCACGGCGGGCGCTGGGTCGCCGCCGGCGGCGACCCAGCGCTCCCGCACCGAGGTCACGTCCTTGCCCTCCACAGCGGACTGGACGAACTCGTGCGCGAGCAGGTCTTCCGGCTGGGCCCAGGTCAGCCTCATGCCGCGTCCAGCGCGTCGAGGGCGGCGAGCCGCGCCTGAGCCCGTGCCCGGTCGGCTTTGACGATGTCCGTCGCCGCCGAAGCGAGCAGCCGCCCGGTCTCGCGCAGATCCATCTTGCTGGCTTCGCCGATCGGATCGATCCACTCGTCCGGCACCGCCGCCGCCCCGCCGAGACCGGCGCAGAGCGCACCCGCCATCGACGCGATCGAATCGGCGTCCCTGCCGTAGTTCACCGAGGCCAGCACCGCGCCGCGGTAGTCGCCCTGATGGCCCAGCACAAACCCCAGCGCGGCAGGCAATTCCTCGATCGCCTTGGTCCGCGACGGCCGCCGCGCGTCCATCGACATCTGCCGGTACTCCGGCCCGACCGAATCGAACGGCGCGACCGTCTCACGGATCTTCCGCGCGAGCGCACGCTCGTCGTCGTCGGTCTCCGGCGTGGCGTCCCATCCCCGGAAGGCATCGACAACAGCCTGCATCGCCGCCAGAGTCCCGTCGTGGGACACCGCGAGCGCAGCCTGCACGACGTCGCCGATCGAGGCACCCGGCGCGACCGAAGCGGCGACCATCGCGGCCAGCACCCCGGCAGCCTCCCGGCCGTAACTCGACTGGTGCGGCGCGGTCAGATCGATCGCCTCGGCATACGCGGCCTGCGGATCGCCAGGGTTCACGACGCCGACTGGCGCGATGTACATCGCCGCACCGCAATTCACGATGTTGCCGACGCCCGCCTCCCGCGGATCCGCGTGCCCGTAGTGCAGCTTCGCGACGATCCACTTCTCGGCGAGGAACACCCGCTGCAGCAGCAGCGCCGTCGACTCCAGCTCCGGCACCCAGCGCGGTTCGCCGATCATCAGCGGCACCAGGTCCTCGGCCATCGAGTACGCGTCGAGGTGCGCGCGGCGTTTCGCGTACACCTCCACGATCGCGCGGGTCATCAACGTGTCGTCGGTGATGTGCCCGTCGCCCTTGTGGTACGGCGCGATCGGGCGCGCGTCCCGCCAGTTCGGGTACCACGGCGGAACGATCCCGGTCACCCGGCCGCCGTGGCGCTCCTCGATCTGCTCGGGCGTCCACCCTTCGGTCGCGCCGCCGAGCGCGTCCCCCACTGCCGCGCCGGTGATCACTGCCACCGCGCGGTCCTCCAGCCAGGTCACCGGCTTGCGTCCCTTCGTTCCCCGGCGCGGGCAGTCCGCCCGCGCCTGTCGTGCGCGCCGGGACCGGACATCTGCCCCGGTCCCGGCGCGGCGGTCACTTGCCGACGCTCTTCCAGCCGTCCTTCAGCTGCTGCGCCAGCGTGTTCGCGTCGATCTGGTTCGCCAGGAAGCGCTGGTAGGCGGGCGTCGCGACGGTGTCCTTCCACTGCGCGTACTTGCCGGCGAACAGATACGGCGCCGAGGTCAGGTACTTGCCCGAGGCCAGGATCGTGCTCCAGCCCTTCTTCGCGCCGAGCTTCTTGTCCAGCGCCTCGCGGGCGGAGTTGCTCGCCGGGATCAGCGTGTCGGCCTCGTTGAGCGCGGCGAGGTTCTCGGTGCTGGTGAAGAAGTCCAGGAACTTCGCGGCCTGCTCGACGTGCTTCGAGTCCTTGTTGACCGACAGCGTCTGCGGGTTCGCCGCCTGCGCCGGTCCGGCCGGGCCCGCGATCGGCGGCAGCGCGATCCAATCGAGGTCCTTCGGCGCGTCCTTCTCGATGTTCGCCGCCTGGTACGAACCCTGCACGGTCATCGCGACCTGGCCCGCGTAGAACGGGGCCAGCGCCTTGCCGCCGGACTGGGTCAGCGTCACCGGCAGGATCGAGTGGTCGGTCGCGTTCATGTCGTGCACCAGTTGCGGCAGCGCCATTTCGCCCTGGCCGACGGTGATCTGCGCGTTGTCTCCGGTGCCCTCGAAGTACTTGCCGCCGAACGCCGGGGCCATCGCCACGAACGTCGCGGTCGGGCTCGACAGGCCCCAGCCGAGGCCGTACTTGCCGTCCTTCGTGGCCGTCTTGGCCATCTGACGCAGCTGATCCCAGGTCATCGTCTCGCCGGCGGGGATCTGCGCGCCGGACTGCTCCAGCAGCTTCTTGTTCGCGAAGACCACATAGGACTGCAGTTCGGTCGGGTACGCGACGACCTTGCTGTCGACCGTCACCGAGTCGAGCACGCCCTTCGGGATGTCCGCGCGCTTCTGCTCGGACAGGTAGGGGGAGAGGTCGGCGAGGTAGCCGTCGGTCGCGAACGGCCCGATCCCGGCGGCCTCGTAGTGCACGATGTCCGGTGCGGTGCCCGCGTTGAACTGGGTGATCAGCTTGTCGTAGGCGCTGTCCCAGCCCGCCTGGACGACCTTCACCTGCGTGTCCGGATGCGCCTGGTTCCACGCCCCGACGATCTTGTTCGTGGCGGCGATCGCGGCGGGCTGGTCCGACAGCGACTGGAACGTGAGGGTGACCGGACCGCCGTCCCCGCTGCCGCTGTCCGCGCCGCCGCCGCACGCGGCGGCGAGCAGGCTGGTGAGGGCGAGGCTGGCGGCGACTGCCGCGCGTCGTGTCTTCATCGACCGACCTTTCGAAGGTGTTTCCGATGGGGTGGGGCTCATCCCTTCACCGCCCCGGCCATGAGGCCGCCGGTGAGTTTCTTCCGCAGGAGGCTGAAGAAGGCGATGCTCGGGATCGCCGCGAGCACAGCGCCCGCGGCCAGCGGTCCGAGGGCGACCTTGCCCTCGCCGCCGATGAACATGGTGAGCGTGATCGGCAGCGTGTAGTTCTCCGGCGACTGCAGCAGCACCAGCGCGAAGAAGAACTCGTTCCACGACGACACGAAGCTGAACATCGCCGTCGCGACCACGCCGGGGGCCAGCAGCGGGAACACGATGGTGCGCAGCACGGTGAACCGGTTCGCGCCGTCCATCGCCCCGGCCTCCTCCAGCTCCGCCGGGATCGCCGCGACGTAGCCCTGCAGCATCCACAGCGCGAACGGAAGGATGTAGGTGGTGTGCACGAGCGTCAGCCCGACCAGGCTGTCGGCGAGGCCGAGCGTCCGCAGCACGAGGAACAGCGGCAGGATCACCAGCACCACCGGGAACACCTGGCTGACGAGGATCCAGGTGACGCCCGCGACGCGCAGCTTTCCCTTGAGCCGGGCCAGCACGTAGGCCGCGGGCACCGAGATCAGGATCGCGAGCACGGTGCTGGCAAGCGCGACCAGCAGGCTGTTGAGCGCCGAATGCAGCAGACCCTGGCGGGAAAGCGCTTCACCGTAGTTGTCCCAATGCCATTCGCTCGGGATGAGGTTGACCGACAGCGAGTTCAGCTCCGCCGACGACTTCACCGACGCGGAAATCAGCCACAGCAGCGGGAAGCCGAGGAACAGCAGGTACAGCACGAGAGCCAGGTACTGCGCGGGGCGCACGGACCAGCGCATGGATCACCGCCCCCTTTCCGGGCGGTCGCCGCGGAACTGCGACCGCAGGTAGATCGCGAGCAGCGCGACGACCACGACGACGAGGACCAGCCCCATCGCGGCGGCGTAGCCGATTTCGCGGTTCTTGAACGCTTCGAGGTAGACGAACAGCACCGGGACCATCGTTTTGCCGCCCGGGCCGCCCGCGGTGAGCACGTAGACGAGCGAGAAGGAATTGAAGTTCCAGATGAAGTTCAGCGAGGTGATGGAGCTGACGATCGGGCGCATGCTGGGCCAGGTCACCGCGGTGAACCGGCGCCACGCTCCGGCTCCGTCCACCGCCGCCGCCTCGTGCAGTTCGGCGGGGATCTGTTGCAGGCCGGCCAGAAGCGTCACGGTGGTCTGCGGCATGCCGACCCACACGCCGACCACGATCACCGCGGGCAAGGCGGTGTTGAAATCGCCGAGCCAGTTGATTCCGTCCGGCAAGCCGATGCTGCCGAGGAACGCATTGAGCGGACCGCCGTTGGCCGAGTAGATCATCTGCCACATGATCGCGACGACCACCGGCGGCATCGCCCACGGAATGAGCGCGAGCACCCGGGTGAGGCCCTGGAGTTTGAGCCCGGAGTTCAGCAGCAGCGCGAGACCCATCGCGGCGGCCAGTTGCAGGACCGTCACGCCGACTGTCCAAATGAGACCGATCCGGAGCGAGTCCCAGAACAGCGAGTTGCCGCCGAGGCGCACGAAGTTGTCGATCCCGGCGAAGCCGAAGTCCGGATGCCGCACCAGCCGGGTGTCGGTGAAGGCCAGCACGATGCCGATCACCAGCGGTGCCACCGAAAGCACCAGGATCGGGATCAGGGACGGCATGACCAGCGCGATCGCCTCGCGCCGGCGCGTGCGGGCCTGGGTGGTCTTCTTCGGGCGCGGCGGGGGAGCGGGGGCCGCTCGCCTCGGCTGCGTCGCGGTGGTCATTCCGCGTCCTCCGCGTTCTGGTCCAGAGTGGATTCCCGGACGAACAGCTCGGTCCCGACCGAGATCTGCCGCGCCGGAGCCTCCGCGTCGTCGGCGAGCCCGAGCATGAGCCGGGCGGCGGCGCGCCCGCGCTCGGCCGAGCCGAGGGACACGCTGGTCAGCCGGGGCAGGAAAACCTGCCCGAGTTCGGTGTCGTCCATCCCGGTGACGGCTACGTCGCGCGGGATGCTGAGCCCCCGTTCGCGGGCGGCGCGGATGGCCCCGATGGCGAGCAGGTCGTTCGCCGCCACGATCGCGTCCGGCCGTCGCGGACGGTCGAGCAGCTTCCGGGCCGCTTCGATCCCGGCCGCGACGGTGAAATCGGCGGCGACCTCGACGTCGGTCTCGGCGGCGAAGTCCTTTGCCGACACCGCTTCGTCGAACCCGCGCTGGCGCGAGGAGCCCGGCGTGGTGTCGAGCGGCCCGTTGAGGAAGCCGATCCGGCGGCGGCCCAGGGAAACCACGTGCTGCACCGCCGAGCCGATCCCCGCCGCGGAATCGGTGGAGACCGAACTGATCCCGCGGTCGCTCATCGCCCGGCCGATCACCACGACCGGCACCGGGGCCCGGCCGATCTGCTCGATCAGCTCGTCGTCGGTGCGCAGCGGGATCACGATCATCCCGTCGACGAACCCGCCGTGCAGGCTGTGCATGAGTTCGGCGGTCGACGCCGCGGTGTCCCCGGTGGACATCACCACGACCCGATACCCGTGCGGCGCGAGGACTTCGTGGATGCCGCGCATGATCTCGACGTAAACCGGGTTGCCGATGTCCGCCACCGCGAACGCGATCTGCGACGTCTTCTTCAGCCGCAACGACCGCCCGATCGCGTCCGCGCTGTACCCGAGTTCCGCCGCGGCGGCCCGCACGCGCTCGACCATCGCCTTGCTCGCGCCGGTCCCGTGCAGCGCGCGCGAGGTCGAAGCCAGCGACACGCCGGCGCGCTCGGCCACCTGGATCAGCGTGGCTCGGGTTGACGTCATCGTCCCTCCCAGTCGGACACAGCGACAACGGTGCGGAAACCGTGGTTGGAAACGTTTCCAAGTTACGTTCTGGACGGTCTGGAAACGTTTCCAAGCGGTGGCCGAATCATGTCACCCGGATGGCGGACGTGTCAACGGAGCCGTCGCGGGGGCGGGGGATCCGTGATGTCAGCGTGACGTGCGCTGGTTCAGTGCTGAATCAGTGCGGGTTCAGCGGGTTCGCCAGTCGGCGCGGACGACGTCGGCCGCCGAGGGAGCGTTGTCCGGATCGGTCAGCCACTGCAGCGCGGTTCCGACGAGCAGCGAGTAGTAATGCGCGCCGATCGCGTGGACGTCCTCCGGGTCGGCGTCCGGATCCATGTCGCCGAAGGCTTTCGCGAGCGCGACGCGCGCCTGCCGCTGTCCTTCCGCGTTGATCTTCCGGATCGTCTCGTCGTGCTGCAGGTAGCTGACGCTCTCGAAGTTCACGAACCACAGCTCGCGGTGCTTCTGGACGGACTCGATGATCCGCGCCCAGCGCCGCTCCGGTCCGGCTTTCTCGTCGGCCGGGTCGGCGAGAACGGCGAACAACATCTCGCCCCACTCCGTGTTGAGGTCGAACAACGCCTGCGTGAGCAACTGTTCCTTCGAACCGAAGTGGTAGTTGATCGACGCCTGGTTCGCCCCGGAGGCGGCGACGAGGTCGCGCACCGTCGTGCGCGCGTAACCGGCGTTGAGGAGGCATTCCCGGGCGGCGGTGATCAGGTTCTCGCGGTGTCCCACGCGTGCTAACGTATCATGTAAACGTTCGTTTTAAACGATCGTTCATGACTCTGGGAGGACTCGATATGACCGCACCCGCGATCCGCATCCGGCGGCTGCGCTGCCGCTTCGACGGCGAAGGCGGTCCGGTCGACGCACTGCGGGGCGTGGATCTGGACGTCCCGCGCGGTGCTTTCGCCGCGATCATGGGCCCCTCGGGCTCGGGGAAAACCACGTTGCTGCACTGCGCGGCCGGCCTGCGCACCCCGACCGAGGGGACTGTCGAACTGGACGGCACCGATCTGTCCGCTTTGGATGAACCACGGCTGGCCGAACTGCGCCGCCAGCGGATCGGTTTCGTGTTCCAGCAGTTCAACCTGCTGCCCGCGCTGACCGCGGAGGAGAACATCGAACTGCCGTTGCGGTTGGACGGTCGCGGCCCGGACTCGCAGCGCACTGCCGCGTTGCTGGCGCAGGTGGGCCTCGCGCAGCGCGGGGGACACCGGCCGGGGCAGCTTTCCGGCGGCCAGCAGCAGCGGGTTGCCGTGGCCCGGGCGCTGGTGACGGATCCGGAGGTGGTGTTCGCCGACGAACCGACCGGCGCGCTGGACATCCGCAGCGCGCGGGAAGTGCTGGGCCTGCTGCGGCACCTGGCGGACCGGGGCCAGACGATCGTGATGGTGACCCACGACCCGGTGGCCGCGTCCTATGCCGACGCGGTCCTGTTCCTGGCCGACGGCTTGGTGGTCGATCAGCTGGCCAGCCCGGCCGCCGCGGCGGTGGCGAACCGGATGGCTGTGCTGGTCGAGTCTGCCGAGCGGGCGGCGAATGCCGTCGGTGCTCGGTGATCCGGCGCGAGAAAAGCAAGAGCGAAGGGGGATTGACATGCTGAGACTGGCGTTACGGCTCTTCGGCCACCATCGCGCCGCCGCTGTGGCCACCGGTTTGGTCGCGCTCGTCGGAATGGCCCTGGTGGTCGCGATGACCGCGCTGCTCGGCACCGGCCTTTCCGGCAGCACCGCCCCGGCAGACCGGGGATTCCTCACCCAGTTCCCGCTCATCCTGGGCGGCTGGGTGGTGGCGATCGTCGTGTTCGCGATGGTGTCGACGATCGGCGTCACGCTAGCCGCGCGGTCGGGCGAGATCGCCGGATTGCGGCTGATCGGTGCGGCGCCACGGCAAATCCGCGCGCTCGTTTCGACGGAAACCCTCGCGATCACCGTCGCGGCCGCACTGCCCGGCCTGGGACTCGGCTATTTGCTCGGACTCCTGCTCCTGACTGGCGTGCGGTCCACTGGCCTCACGTCGCCGAGTACGTCGTACGCGCCCGGCATCGGGCTGCCGCTGACCGGTGTCGCGGTGGTGCTGCTGGCCGGAGTGCTCGCGGCGTGGATCGGCAGCCGCGGTCCGGCTCGGCGGAGTCCGGTGGAAGAAGCGTCGTCCGCTCCGCGCCGGGCCAGGTCGGCCCGGCCGCGCCGGATTGCCGCGATCGTGGTGCTGGCAGCGGGTTTCGGGTCGGCGAGCGCGGTGCTCGCTCTGCCTGCCGACACCATCGCGACCACCGGCTTGACCGGTCCCGCCGTGGTGCTGTGCTCGATCGGGTTCGCGATTCTGGCTCCGGAACTGATCACCGCGGCCACCCGGATCGTCGGGCGGCTTTCGCACGGCGCGAAGAACGCCGAAGCGCATCTGGCGGGCGTGAACCTGCGCGCCGCTCCGGAACGCGCCCGTCCGATCGTCACTTTCCTGACCCTGCTGGTCGGCGTCTCCGCGGGCACGCTTGCCATGCAGGGCATCGAAAACCAGCACAGCGTCCCGGGCAGCACCGCTGAGGTGCTGGCGTCGATCAACTACCTGGTGGTGGTCCTGATCTCGCTCTTCATGGCGATCGCGCTGACCAACAACCTGATGGCCGCGATCAGCGACCGGCGGACGGAGTTCGCGACGCTGTCGCTGATCGGCTCGACCGTCCGGCAGGTCCGCGGCATGCTCCTGCGCGAAACCTCCGCCGCGGCCCTGCTGGCGATTGTCGTCGCGGTCGTGGGTTCGGTGCTGTGCGTGCTGCCGTTCTCGATCGTCAAAACGGGCGGCCCGGCGGCGGCGTTCAGCGTCTGGCCGTTCGCGGCGAGCGCGGTTTTCGGGGGAGGGGTGGTGCTGCTGGTGACGGCTGTGGCGGGGGCGCGGGTGATTCGCGCCGCGGCGGTCGCCGGGTAGCCGGTCGCTTGCGATACTCGGTGCATGATCTTGATCGTCCTCAAAGCACAGATCCGTCCCGAGAAGCGAGCCGAATGGCTGGAAGGCATCGAGCGCTACACCGCGAACGTGCGGAGCGAACCGGGCAACGTCTCGTTCGACTACTACCAGAACGGCGGAGACGAGAACGAGTTCGTCCTCGTCGAGGTCTTCGCCGACAGCGCCGCCGGGGACGCGCACGTCGCCACCCGGCACGCGCAGGACTTCTTCCCGTTCATGTCGACCGTCGTCGCGGCCAAACCGCAGATCAACTACCAGAACCTCGACGGCGCGGCCTGGTCGGAAATGGCCGAGGTCACGCCGGTGGAGTAGCGGAGGGCCGGCCGCGGCGACCGAAAAGGTCCCCGCGGTCGGCATTTCTTCCGCAGCGGACACCGCAGGAAGGCGGTCACTCGCTGGGTTCCTCCGCGTGCCGCGTGCGTTCCGCCCGCTGCGACTGTTCGACGATCTGATTCAAGGCCGCGACGTGGGCGCGCAGCGCCTGGTGCCCGGAACCGCTGAGGTTGAGCCAAGTTCGCGGCCGTTTGCCCACATACCCCTTCTTGACTTCGACGTAGCCTGCGCTGGCCAGGTTCGTGATCTGCTTGGACAGCGCGGAATCCGACAGCCCGGCCGAATCTCGGACCCAGCTGAACTCGGCCCACTCGGTCCCGGACAGCAGTGCCGCGATGGACAGCCGGGTGGGGTCCAGCAGGAGCGGATCCAGATCAGGCATGGCCATGCGGTGCGCCTTCTGAACGGCTGCGCCGGATCAGCGCCGCGAGGCCTCGCCGCAGGTGCTGCCCGAACGCGATCAGCACGATCGCCAGCACCGCGCCCAGAATCGTGTTCCCGTAAGGGATCCGTACGTGCGTCAGCGCCAGCGCGACCGCGGCCGCCACGCACGCCGCCACGAAGAAGAGCGCGACGCCGAAGGCGAACCTCGGCCGGATCGCGGACTTGTCCGCCCGCACGCGGTGACCCAGCAACGCCGCACCTCGACGGCTGCGCAGCATCAGCACGTAGCCCACGACGAGAACAGCCAGCACCAGGCCTTTCCACTCGGCGGCGCTGGGCAGGAAGTCCGCCGAAGCCAGATACAGGAAGACGACGAGCGCGAAGGCGACGTCCACCCACTTCGCGCCGTGCAGTTCGCCCAGCGCCTGATCCCTGCGGCGGTCGACATCTCGCAACGCTCGCGCCGCCTCTTCCGGGGAGGGATGCTCAGCCACGGTCGCCTCCTTGTCTGCCTGAGAGTACTTGCCTGAGGAGAAAGTACCTCGACACTTTCCTCTTGGGCAAGTACTGGCTTGACGGGGAGCAGCGCTGCGCCGGAGTCATCCTCCGCGCTGAGTCGACTCCCGCAATCGCAGTTCCGGAGTCAGAAACGCTGGTCCGTCAGGGGTCTCGGCGCCGGACAGCCGTGCCAGCATCAGGTCCACCGCGCGTTCGGCCAGCGCTTCGTGGGTCAGGTCCATCGCGGTGATCGGCGGGGTGCTCGTGCGGGCGTGCTCGCTGTCGGTCAGTGCCGCGAGCAGCAGATCGTCCGGGACGCGCAGGCCCTGTGCCGCGGCGGCGTCGGCGATGAGCGGGGCGAAATCGCTGGTGGCGACCACGATCGCGTCCGGCCGATCCGGCCCGGACAGCAGCGGTTGCACCAGTTCGGGCACGTCACCCGGGGTCAAGCCCTCGCTGAGCAAGGCGGTCCGCGGCGGGAGCGTGCGCCGCTTGCACCACGCGAGATAGGTTTCGCGCGGCCGCCGGTTCCACGCGTTGTCCTCGGTGCCGGACAGCAGCAGCACGTCGCGCGCGCCCTGCTCGTAGAGGTGGTCCAGCAGCGCTTCGACCACCGGCGGGTAGTCCAGCCGCACGGCCCACGGCAGGTCCGGCTGTTCCGGGTCCTCCTCGACGGTCACCACCGGCAGGCCGCGGCCGAGCAGTTCGGCCAGCGCGGTGTCGCCGCCGTAGGGGTGGGCCACGATGCAGCCGTCCATCGGCACGCTCGCCACCGCCGGGTCGTGCAGGTCGGGCACGTGGATCAGGCCGGTCTTGTGCCGCAGCATCTCGGTCGCGATCGACCCGACGAGCCGGTTGAACGTCTCGGCGCGATCGGGCGTGCCGGCTACCGCGTAGCGCGGCCGCAGGATGAGCCCGACCAGCCCGGACCGGCCGGTGCGCAGCGAGCGCGCGTTCGGGTTCGGGTCGTAGCCCAGTTCCGCCGCGGCTTCGCGCACCCGCGCCTTGGTCGCCGCCGAAATGGGCCTGCGCCCGGAAAGCGCGTGCGAAACCGTGCTGATCGAAACCCCGGCGCGCTCGGCGACCTCCCGGATCGTCACCGGCCGTTTGCCGCCCTCCGCGTCCACCGTCGTCCCCCTTCGCGCTCCTCCGGACGGCCCAGTATCGCCCACCGGACGCCGCGGAAGGTCTTGACACCGCACCGGCGCGCGGGTTTGATGCCGCGAAAGCTCATCAAAACGTTTTGATGATGATAGGAGGCGCCATGGCCGCCCCGCACGAGCCCGCCCCGCCCACCGCCGCCGCCGCGCCGACCGTCGGCGACGTCTGCACCGGGATGGGGCTGACCCGACGGCATTGGCTCGCCGGATCCGTGCTGTTCTTCGCGTTCGTCGTCGAGGCATGGGAACAGGTCGGGCTCGTCTACGTCTCGAACGGGATCGCGGGCGAATTCGGCGTGGACAACACGAAACTGGGCTGGGCCTTGTCCGCGGTCGCGTTCGGCATGGTGCCCGGCGCGCTGCTGTGGGGCGGGCTGATCGACCGGCTCGGCCGCCGCCGCGTGACGGTCGCGAGCCTGCTGATCTACGCGGTGCTCGCGCTGGCCGCGGGGCTTTCGCCGGCGTTCTGGCCGTTCGTCGTGCTGCGGTTCCTGTCCGGCGTCGCGTTCGGCGGGGTTTACGCGGTCACGTTCCCGTATTTCCTCGAACTTCTGCCGACCGCTCGCCGCGGCCAAGGCGCGGTCGCGCTCAGCATCGGGTTTCCCGTCGGCACACTGCTGTGCATCGGCGTGAGCCAGTCGCTCGGCACGATCAGCTGGCGGGCGGTCGCCGTGGTCGCCGCGCTGGCCGGGCTGTGGGCGTTCGCCGTGCTGCGCTGGGTGCCCGAATCGCCGTACTGGCTCGCGAGGCGCGGCCGCCACGCGGAGGCTGCTGCCGTACTGCGCGGCCTCGGTGCCGAAATTCCCGCCGACACCACGTTTTCCGTCGAGGACGCGGACCGCAAGGCGGGCGCGGTGCGCAACCTGTTCCGTTCGCCGGTGCGGCGGCGGTTCCTGCCGATGCTGCTGACGTCGTTCACTTTCAGCTGGGGTTACTGGGGTTTGCAGACGTGGCTGCCCGTCCTGTTGCAGAACCGCGGGCTGAGCGTGTCCGGTGCGCTGTGGTTCGTCGCGGTCACGCAGGTCGTGTCCGTGCCCGGCTATCTGCTTGCCGCGTGGCTGACCCGCCGCCACGGGCGCAAGCGGATCTTCCTGCTGTTCGCGCTGGCCTCGGCGATCGGCGGCGTGCTGTTCGGCCTCGCGACCGGTTCGACGCAGTTGTACGCGGGCAACCTGATCCTCGCGTTCTTCTCGCTCGGCGCCTGGGGCATCTGGAACACCTGGTCGGCCGAGGTCCTGCCGACCGGGCTGCGCGGCGTCGGCTATTCCTGGTCCACCTCGGCGATCCTGCTGGCGAACACCGTTTCGGTGCCGGTCATCGGCGCGATGATGGACCACGGCGTCGCGTCGTCGCTGACCGTCGCGTCGATCGTGGCCTTCCTGGTCGTCGCCCTGCTCGCCGTTCTTCCGCTGCCCGAGACCGAGGGCCGCGCGCTCACCTGATTTCCCTTATCCGACAAGGAGTTCCCATGACCTACCGGGTCGCCATGGACATCGGCGGCACCTTCACCGACGTGGTCGTCCACGACGGCGCGACGCAGCGGCTGCGCGCGGGCAAGGTGCTCACCACCCCCGACGACCTCGCGCGCGGCGTTTTCGGTGCGCTGGAAGGATTCGACCTGCCGTTCGCGGAGATCGAGTTCTTCGTGCACGGCACCACGCAAGGCCTCAACGCGCTGCTCGAACGGCGCGGCGCGAACGTGCTGATCCTGACCACGAAGGGAATCGGCGACGTTTACCGGATCGCGCGCGGCAACCGGAACCGGCTGTTCGATCTGCATTACCGCAAGCCCGCGCCGCTCGTCGGCCCGGAAGCGGTCGCGGAGGTCGCCGGACGGCTCGACGCGACCGGCGCGGAGCTCGAACCGCTCGACGAGGACGCCGTGCGGCTGGTCGCGAAACGCGTGCGCGAAGAGGGTTTCGAAGCCGTCGCGGTGTGTTTCCTTTTCTCCTACTTGGATTCCGCGCACGAACGCCGCGCGGGAGAGATCCTGCGCGACGAGCTAGGCGATGACGCGCTGGTCGTGCTCTCCCACGAGGTCGCGCCGGAATGGCGGGAGTACGAGCGGACGTCGACAGCCGTGCTGGAGGCCTACACCGGCCCGTCGGTGCACCGTTACCTCGACCGCATCGAAGCGCGGTTCACCGAGAAGGGCCTGCATGTTCCGGTGCACGTCATGCAGTCCTCCGGCGGTCTGGTCAACGCCGGGTTCGCGCGGCGGCATCCCCTGCAGACGCTGCTGTCGGGTCCGGTCGGCGGCACGATGGGCGGCGTCGCGGCGGCGAAGCTGCTCGGGCGTCCGGATCTGATCTGCGTCGACATGGGCGGGACGTCGTTCGACGTCTCCCTGGTGATGGACTACGCCGCCGACGTTTCGCCGGACGGCGAGGCGGAGGGTTTCCCGCTGCTGATGCCGCTGGTCAACCTGCACACCGTCGGCGCGGGCGGCGGTTCGCTCGCCTACGCCGAGGGCGACGCGCTGCGGGTCGGGCCCGAGTCGGCGGGCGCGGTGCCCGGTCCGGCGTGCTACGGCCGGGGCGGCACGCAGGCGACGGTCACCGACGCGAACTGCGTGCTCGGCCGGGTCGACCCCGAGTCGTTCGCCGGCGGCGGCATGCCGCTCGACCTCGATGCCGCGCAGACAGCCGTCTCGACGCTGGCCCAGCAGCTCAGGATGGACCCGGTCGAGCTGGCGTCCGGGATCTGCGACGTCGGCAACGCCAAGATGGCACAGGCGATCCGGACCCTGACCGTCGAGCACGGCCGCGAACCGGGCCAGTTCGCCCTGCTCGCGTTCGGCGGAGCGGGACCGATGCACGCGGCGTTCATCGCGCAGGAAATCGGCATCACCGAGGTGATCGTGCCGCGGTTCCCGGGAGCGTTCTCCGCGTGGGGCATGCTGGAGGCGGACGTCCGGCGGGACTTCGCCATGCAGTTCTTCGCCAACGGAGCCGAACTCGACACCCGCGCCCTGCGCACGGCGCTCGACTCGCTGCGCGATCAGGCACTGGAAGCGTTGCAGGAACAGGGAATCGCCGAGGACCGCCGGTCGGTGACGCACGGCGTCGACATGCGGTACGAAAGCCAGGACTACACGCTGACCGTGCCGATCCTGGACGACGACCCGGTCGACAGCCCCGGCTTCCTGCCCGCGGTCGAGGCGCGGTTCGCCGAGATCCACCACCAGCGCTACGGCCACGCCACCCCCGGCGCGCCCGTGCAGTTCGTCGCGCTCCGCACCACCGGACACGGCGTCGTCGACCGTTCCGCGGCGGCCGCCGAAGCGAACGCCGAACGGCCGGATCCGGTGGTCCGCGACGTCGTCTTCGCCGGACAGCCCGTGCCCACCACGATCGTGGCGCGCTCGTCGCTCGCCCCCGGGAGCCGGTTGTCCGGACCCGCGATCGTGCACGAGGAAACCGCCACCACGGTCGTCCCGCCGGACGCCGGACTCGCCGTCGACGACCACGGCTTCCTGGTCCTCACCCTCGCGGCCGCCGGCCACTTGCAGGAGGAACACGCGTGAGCATCAGCCCCGTCACCACCGAAATCATCCGCTCGGCGCTGATCCAGGCGGCCGAGGACATGAACATGACCCTGATCCGGTCGTCCTACACGCCGACGATCTACGAGGGCAAAGACTGCGCCGTCGCGCTGCTGGACCGCGATCACCGCGTCCTCGGCCAGTCCTCGGGCCTGCCGATCTTCCTGGGAAACCTGGAGATCTGCACCAGCCACACCGAGGACCTGTTCGGCGCGGACGTCTGGCAGCCCGGCGACGTGTGGGTCCTCAACGACTCCTACATCGGCGGCACGCACCTCAACGACTGCACCGTGTACGCGCCGATTTTCGTCGGCGAGGAACTGGTCGGCTTCGCGGCTTCGCGCGCGCACTGGATCGACATGGGTTCGAAGGACCCCGGCGGTTCAATGGATTCCACGAACATCTACCAAGAGGGCCTCCGGATGGGCCCGACGCGGATCGTCGCCGGCGGCGTCGAATGCGCTGACATCCTCCGGCTGATCGAAACGAATGTGCGGTTCCCGTACGTGACCCTCGGCGACATGCGTGCGCAGATCGCTTGTGCCCGGATGGGCGTGCGGAGGCTGGGCGAACTGTTCGCCCGCTACGGCGCGGAAACCGTCGACGCCGCGCGCGAGCAGATCTTCGCCCAGACCGAACGGCTGGAACGCGAACGGATCGCGGCGATCCCGGACGGCGAATACGAGGCGACCGGCTACCTGGACAACGACGCGATCGACCCGGACACGCCGCTGAAGGTGCGCGTGCGGGTCGTCGTCGAAGGCGAATCGATGACGATCGACCTCACCGACTGCGCCGACCAGGCCACCGGACCGGTCAACTGCGGCCGCTCCCAGGCGATTTCGGCCGCGCGGGTCGGGTACAAACTGCTGATCTCGCCGCAGGTCAGCCTCAACGGCGGTTCGTTCGCGCCGCTGGACGTGCAGGTCCGCGACGGTTCGATGCTCGGCGCTCGGGAGCCCGCGGCGTGCCAGTACTACTACTCGAGCCTCGGCATGCTCATCGATCTCGTGGTGGCCGCGCTCGCGCCGGCGATGCCGGACCGCGTCGCCGCGGCCAGTTACGGCGACTCGATGATCGTGCAGTTCGCCGGCGACCACCCGCGGACAGGGGAACCGTTCGTGACGCTGGAGGCGACCGTCGGCGGCTGGGGCGCCTGGGAAGGCGGCGACGGGGAGACGGCGCTGATCAACAACGTCAACGGCTCGCTGCGCGACCTGCCGGTCGAGGTGGTCGAAACGCTGTATCCGGTGCGGGTGAACGAATACCGCATCCGCACCGGTTCGGGCGGCGCGGGCCGCTGGCGCGGGGGCGACGGGGTGATCCGGGAGTACGTGATGGAGGCCGACCAGGATCTGTCGCTGTGGTGGGAACGCTCGGTGACGCCCGCGTGGGGCCTGTTCGGCGGCTCGTCGGGCGCTCCGCCGCGCGTGGTGCTCAACCCCGGTACGGCCGATGCGCGGGAGATGCTGAAGGTGAACAGCCTCCGCGTGCGTCGCGGGGACGTGCTGCGGTGCGAGTCCGGCGGGGGAGGAGGTTACGGGACGCCGGAAGGCGCTGGCGCGTAACTATCAGTTCCAGAGGCGCATGGTCTGCCTGCGCAACTCCGCCGTCGCTGATTCCGGCGCGTGCCTGCCGAGCAGAACCTGGAGAGTCAACCCCATCCGCGAGCGTCAGCGCGGCCTCGACTTCTTGCCTGAGGCCGAGGCCGCGCTGAATGTCTAATGCGGAGCGTCGGCTAGTAGGCCGACCTCGCGCAGATGGTCGAAGATGATCTGGTCGACCGGGGACACCCGGCTCCGGTCGGCGTAGGTCAGCCAGACGATTTCCTCGATCTCGCTACGGGGGGTCAAGGTGCCGCGGTAATCGGCGGTGTAGCAGGTCATCTGGACGGTGGTGCCTGCTGCGTGGCCGTGCGCTTGCCCTTGGAAGGTGCCGAAGTGCTGCGCGCTGTCGGGTGTGATGGCGACGGCGAGTTCCTCGTCGATTTCGCGGGCGAGGGTCTGAAGATCGGTCTCGCCGGGTTCGCGTTTGCCGCCGGGGAGGTAGTAGACGTCCTTGCCCCGGGAGCGGGTGCTGAGGATCCGGCCCGCGTCGAACCGGATCCAGGCGATCTTGTCGATGACGGTCACGAACGTCCTTTCGGAGACGCTGCCTCGGGCGGAAATCACGCTACCGGCATGAACCGGGCGACATCGGCGAGAGCTTTCAACGTCGGACCGTCGAGATGCCCGGCGGCGGTGTCGGCTTCGGCCACGACCAAGGCGTTCTTGTCCCGGCGGTCGCGATAGTTCAATCCGGTGAACGACACGCCGGTGATGCCGAGCGCGAGGGAGATCTCCAGCGGGCGCACGTCACCGCTGCCCTGCACGGTCTCTACGTCCTGAAAGCTGTTCCGCTGCTTGGCCGACTTGAACCCGACCCGTACGACCGACACGACTGCGACGTTGCCGTGCCCGTCGCCGACGGCCAGCAGCATCCGGTCCAGGGATGTGCAGGGGGTTCGGGCGAGGAACTCGCGGACTTTGCCGGAGGACGCCGAAAGGCACTCGGCCTCGTGCTCGAATTTGTGCCGGAGTTCCTTCATTTTCATCCGGCTCCAGGACTCTTTCCGGTTCCCCTTCTTGGCGGAATCCCGAGCTTTCGCCGTGCGTTGCGAAAGAGTGCGCCCAGGAAGTGCGTCGACGACGTCGGCAGCGACGTTCTCGGCGAACACGCTGCCAGCACCACTGCTGGAACCGGCAAGACCGCTTACCGCGGCACCCGAACCGCCCGCTGCGATCGCGACGGCTGCCGCCGCGGCGGCCACCACGCCACCGCTCTTCTTCTTGCCTCCGCCGTCGTTGAGTTTGACTCTCCGGCCGTCGGGCAATGTGACCCACCCGGTCTCAGTCGCCATCATTCTCCCCTCGAAACCGAAAACGGCCACCGCCGCCGCAGTGGCGCGGACTGGATCGCTCGCCCCGCGATTTCTGTTTCACGGCGGCGCTCGATTACGGCCAGTGTGAGAGGAGGCACCGACAAAAACGGGGCCGAGGGGTCGCGGGATACCCCCGAATGGAGCAGTGTCGAGGCGATGCGGAGGCGCTGGGACTCAGCGCACCGTTTCTGCCAGCGCCCGTCGGCACAGGGAATCCGCCCGGCGGGTCGTCTCCGGCAAGCGGTAACGCGCAGCCAACGCCAACGTCGCGTCGCACGCTTCAGCCAAGCCGATCCGATGGCCCACCGAGACGAAGACCGGTTTGACCCCTGCCTGGGTACGCACGGCACGGCCGACGACCTCCGCGCCATCCAGCAGCGGCGACCAATCGCCGCGCGCAGGACCCGGTTGGTCGTAAGAGAACGTGAACGGCGTTTTGGCGACCCCGGCGGTCGGCAGGCCGGTCAGGACTCCGAGGTGACTGGCCAAACCGAGGCGGCGCGGGTGGGCTAAGCCGTAGCCGTCGCAGAGGATCAGGTCCGGGCGGTGGCGGAGCGCGCCGAGGGCGTCGAGGACCGGCGGGAGTTCGCGGAAGGCGAGCAAACCCGGTACGTACGGGAAGCTGACCGGTCCGGCCGCGGTGGTTTCTTCGACGGTCTCGCGGGTGGCGAAGTCGACTAGCACGGCGGCCGCGACGACCACGTTCCGTTCATCGTCGTAGGCGACGTCGACTCCGGCGACGAAGGCACCGTCGGAGAGGGCGGGGCCGGTCGGGTCGACCAGGGTGCGCAGGCGGTCTTGTTCGGCGAGGGCGTCGGCCTCGGTGGCGGGCCAGGCGGGCATGAGGGGTTCCTTGCGGGGCGATGCCCGAGTGGTCGGCGGACGGGGTGAATCCCGGCTGCGGCCGGAAAACGGGGCGGAGACTGCGGCACGATACGGGTGAAAGGTCAGCGCCGACCCTATCAGGCCCAAAAGCTAACGGTTACGTTAAGGTAACGGGTACGGTGATCAGAGGAGAGAAACCAATGTCGGGTCGGCCTTCGGTTCTGCGGCGGCGACGGGTGCTGAGCGGGTTTCTCTCGGCCGCGGCATTGCTGGCCGCGGGGTGCGGTCAGCCGGAAGCTGAGGCGAAGCCTCCGGTGCACAGTGCGGAGGCACCGCTCGCGCTGGTTTACAACGGGCCGCAGGGATGTGCTGAATGCGGGCCCGCCGTCGCCGATCTGTTGCGTCAGGCACCGCAGCATTTCCGGGTCGAGTATGTGGGGCCGGGCACCGGGAAGCCGCTCACGGCGGCGGTGCTGGCGGAGGCGCAGCTGTACGTTCAGCCGGGCGGCGGGCAGGATCTCGACCGGACTTGGCAGGACTTGGCCGGGTCCGCCGACGTCGTGCGCGACTGGGTTCGCGGCGGCGGCAGCTATCTCGGGCTGTGCTTCGGCGGGTATCTCGCGGGCCGCGATCCTGGCTTCGGGCTGCTGCCGGGCGACACGCACGGGTACGCGGGTTCTCCGGGATCGACGGTTCCGGACGAGCGCGACACCGTCATCGAGGTCAGCTGGCGCGGGCAGCAGCGGCACATGTATTTCCAGGACGGGCCCACGTTCCGGCTGAACGAGGGAGCCGACGCGACAGTGCTGGCGACCTACCCCAACGGGGCGGCCGCGGTGGTCGTCGCGCCGTACGGCAAGGGGCGGGTGGGGGTCAGCGGGCCGCATCCGGAGGCCGACGCGTCCTGGTACGACGAGAAGGGTCTCACCAATCCCGACGGCGTCCGGATGGACCTGGCGTACGACCTGATTCGGGCGACCGTCTCGCGGTAGCGGAAAACCGCTGGCAGGCCCGCGCCGAAGAAGGCAGGGTTCGCGGTGTGCCGATTTTCCTGGTGACCGGTGTCCAAGCGGCGGGCAAGTCGACGGTGGCGCAGGCGCTCGCCGAACGGCTGCCGGAATCGGTGCACGTGCGCGGTGACGCGTTCCGGCGGATGGTGGTCAACGGCCGGGTCGAGATGGGCCCGGCCGACCCGCCCGCCGAGGCCGTCCGCCAGCTTCGGCTCCGGCACGCGCTCGCGGCGCAGGTCGCGGACGGGTACGCCGACGCCGGATTCGCCGTGGTGCTGCAAGACATCGTGCTCGGCGAGCACCTGACGGAGATGGTCGGCGCGCTGCGCACGCGACCGTGTTACGTCGTGGTTCTTGCGCCGAGCGCGAAGGTGGTGGCGCAGCGCGAGGCGGCGCGGGGGAAGGTCGCGTACCAGCCGGGCGACACCGGGATCGCGGGACTGGACGCGTACCTCCGCGAGCAGACCCCGCACATCGGGCTGTGGCTGGACACTTCGGAGCTGACTGCCGAGGAAACCGTCGACCGGATCCTTGCCCGCGCCGAAGCCGAAGCGGCGGTCTGACCGGCTTTAGTTCGGCGGCTGCTGCGGTCCTTCGCCCGGGTTGGGCTGCGGCGGCAGCGGCTGGGAGTAACCGGACTGCTGGCTGGGATCCGCCTGCGGATAGCCAGGCTGCGGCTGCCCTGGCTGCGGCTGAACGGGGTAGCCCGGCTGCGGATACCCGGCCTGGCCGTAGCCGGCCTGCGGGTACCCGGGCTGCCCGCCCATCGGGTATCCGCCCGGAGCGAAACCGGGCTGCGGTGCGCGGCCGCCCTTCGCCACCGCGAGCACGACCAGCAGCCACGACAGCACTTCGAGAACGCTGAGCGTGAGGCCCACGATCGTGAAGATCGTCGTCATCTCGGAGGTGCTCAGGTGGTCCGATGCCATCCAGGACGCGACGTTCGCCAGCATGATCCGCCAGGCGATGTCCAGCGCCGTGGTGACGAGCATGACCGCGAAGGCGGCCACCATCAGCCCGGAGCCGCCGCGCGAGCGCCGGTTGATCGAGAGGATCAGGCCGAACAGCCCCACGATCAGCAGCAACGCCTGCGGGAGGATCTGAAGGATCGTGTTGGTGAAGGTCGTCATGCCTGCTCTCCGCTCGAGGAACGTCGGGCAGATCCTAGGGGGCGGCCCCGTCCGGCGTGGCCGGTTCGCCGAAGATCCCGGTCTCGAAACGGCTTCGACTTCGGGGCGCGGCAGAGTTTCCGGCGAACCGCTCGTCGACCTCCCCGGGGGTCAGGCCGAAGTCGGCGAGGTCGTAGCGGTGCCTCGGTTTCGCGTCGCCGGTGCGGCTCCGCTCGTGCAGCGTGGTCATCGCCTCGCGCGCCCGCGGTGCGAGATCCAGGCCGAAGTGCTGGTAGACGCCTTCGACGGTGCCGATCGGGTCGGCGATGAAGTCCTCGTACCGGACGTCGCAGAACTGCGCCGGGTTGTGCCGTCCGCGGGCGGCGGCGAACCGTTCCGCGCCGCGAGCCCACAGGTCGAGCTGGCTGCGTCCGACGACCTCGCCGCGGAAGGTGTCCGACCAGCCTTCCGAAGCCTGTTCGGTCAGGCTGCACACCGACGCGATGATGGTGCTGGGCGCGCGGTGAGTCTGCACGACCAGCGCGTCCGGGTAGACCTCCAGCAGCGCGTCGAGGGCGAACAGGTGGCTCGGGTTCTTGAGCACCCAGCGGCGGCCGGCGTCGGGCAGGCCGATGAGCTGCAGGTTGCGCCGGTGCCTGCGGTAGGCGTCGGTCCAGTCCTGGCCGTCGAGCCAGCGCGAGTAGCCGGGCACGTGCGCGAGGCATTCGTACGAGACGGATTTCAGCGACTGCCGCAGCAGCTGCCAGCATTCCTCGACTTGGTCGGCCGACATGTGGTGCAGGCCCATGAACTCCGGATGGTCGACGTGGTGCTGCTCGTATCCGGCCTGGACCGCCTGGAACACCGGATTTTCCGGCCACGTTTCGCGCGGCGGGCGGGGCTGCGGCATTTCGGTCAGCCACACCTCGAGACCCTGGTGTGCCGGGTCTTCGGTCAGCAGCCGGTGCAGCGCCGTGGTCCCGGTGCGCGGCAGGCCGGTGACGAAGATGGGCCGCTCGATGGGCACGTCGGCATACTGCGGATTCTGCTTCCACGAAGCCTCGCTCAGCAGCCGCGCGACCAGCGCGCCGCGCAGGAAAGCGCGGTGGACTTTGTTGCCGTACGGGGTCAAATCGGCTTCGCCGGCATAGGAATCGAGCAGCACCCGGAGACCTTCGAGGTATTCGTCGCCGCCGAAATCGTCGAGGCCGGTGAGTTTCGTGGCGGACGCGTGGAGGTCTTCGACCGTGCCGACGCTGGCTCGTCCTGGACGCATGCTTTTCCCCTCAGTGGTGGTATTCGCCGGCGTTGACGTCGAGGCATTGCCCGGTGACGCAGCGGGCGAGCGCGGACGCGAGGAACACGACGGTGTCGGCGATCTCGTCCGGTTCCGGGAGGCGGCGCAGGTCGATCGTCTCCGCCGTCTCCGCGTACACCTGCTCCGCCGGTATGCCGCGTTCTTTGGCCAGGTAAGCGAAATACCACTTGAGCGAGTCCGCCCAGATGTAGCCCGGGGCGACGGAATTGACCCGGATCCCTCGCGGGCCGAGTTCCGAGGCGAGGCTTTGCGCGAGCGCGAGCAAACTCGCCTTCGCCATTTTGTAAGCGCCGAACGTGCGCCGGGAATGCCGCAGCACGGCCGAATTGATCATCACGACCGAACCGGCGCTGTCAGCGAGTGCGGAGGTGCAGAGGCGGGTCAGCCGGAGCGCGGCGAGCACGTTGGTTTCGAATCCGGCGCGCACCGCGTCGAGGTCGACCTCGGCGAGGTCGGTGATCGGCGGGATCGCGAAAGCGTTGTTGACCAAGGTGTCCAGCCGCCCGAACTCGCTCAGCGCGGTCTCGACGAGTTTGGTCGCCGAGGCGTCGTCGGTGATGTCGGTCGGCACCGGGACGGCGCGGCGGCCGAGTGCTGCCACTTCGGCGGCGACCTCGGCGAGCCGGGATTCGGTGCGGGCCGCGAGGACGACGTCGGCCCCGGCCGCGGCGGAGCGCAGGGCGACGGAACGGCCCAGCCCCGGGCCGATCCCGGACACGAGAACGACTTTGCCGGTGAGGAGATCCATGAGGTCAGCCCAGCATCCTGGCCGCCACGGCGGCCTGTCGCGCGGCGATCCGCTGTGCCCATTCCTCCGGCGTCACGCGGGCCTGCCGGTGATAGGGCAGCCGGTCGGCGAGTTCGCCGAACTTCACGACCTCGACCTCCGGACCGTCCTTTTCGGTCAGTTCCCGGGAAAGCCGCTGCCAGCGGATCTGGACGTAACCGCGGTCGTGGCCGGTGCGTTCGAGCCAGTTCGCGACGCCGGGGTCGCGTTCGCTGATCACGAACCGCATCTTGCCGTCCGGGTCGACCCGGGCCTGGTCGGCGGTGAGGCTGGTCTGGTGGTTCAGGTAGTCCAGCGAGACGTACCAGGTGCTGCCGAGCTGAATTCCCTGGTACGGCGCGTCCGAACGGGGCACGGTGACGATCATGACCTCGTCGTCGGCGAGTTCGTAGTGCCCCGCCGAGGAGTACTGGGTGGGCAGGCCGCCGGGCGTGCTGCGCGGTTCGGTCATCGTGTTCACCGGCAGGTTCAGGTAGAACCACTTCGGGAAGGCGAGGAACGTCCGGATCCGGCTGAGCAGGATCTTGCCGGTGACTCCGTACCGTTTCTCCATCGCGGTGCGCGTGAGCGCGGGCGGCGCCTGGCCGGCGGTGCCGGCGCAGCGGAGCTGGATCGTGCCGCGGCGTTCAGTCGCCCAGTCGCTGTAGACCTCCCGGACGACGAGCATCGAGGAACCCGGGCCGAGCACGAAATAGCCGGGTTCGGGATCGGGTTTCGCCGGGCCGAAGCGGATCTCGAAAGAACCGTCTTCGGCGATCGGGATGTCGCGGTCGTCGAACGCGGTCATGCTGTCGGGCACCTCGACCGGTGTGTAGTCCCCGTTGAGGATCTGGAAGCTCAGGTCGGCGGTGGTGCCGCGGGTGCCGGTGACGACGTACTCGCGGTCCTCGCGGATGTTCGCGTTGAAGTACAGGGTGTCCGGGTTGTCCAGGCCCATTTTCGTGTACGGGCCGGTGGAGAGGGTGAAGTACGGGAAGTCCCGGTCGTAGGCCCACGCCGTCTGGACCGACGCCCGGATGCTGCCCGCGAGGTAGTCGTAGCCCTCGACCAGGTCCTGTTCGGTCCGGACGTGCGGCGCCTCGGCGATGATCTTTTCGGCTTCGGCGATCGCGCCGGCGAGCGGTTCGGTCAGCACCGGAGACTCCTCACAGTGGTCCAGATCTGTACCGGGGTGGTACGTTCACAGTCCGTTGAGACTAGAACGCGTTCTAAGGATGGGTCAATGGCGGTTACCCGGCGCTCGCCGCCGACGCAGCGGGTCGTGCGGCTGCTGGACTATTTCGCGGCCCGGCCGGGCCAGCGCTTCGGACTGTCCGCGCTGGCTCGCGAACTGGACCTGAGCAAGCCGACCTGCCTCGGCATCCTGACCGAGCTGACCGCGGGCGGCTATGTGGTCCGCGACCCGAGGACCACGACGTATCGCCTGGGACCGGCGATGATCGCGGCCGGACGCGCGGCCGCGGAGGGTTTCGGCGCCAGCGAAATCGCCCGGACCCATCTCGAAGAACTCAGTGCCCGGTACCAGGCGACGTGCACCGCGTCGGCAGTGGTCGACGGGCGCATCCTGATGCTGCAGAGCGCCGGACCGGGCAAGGTGCGGCTCGGCGAGACCTATCCGTTCGCGCCGCCGGTCGGGCTGATGTACGTGCTGTGGGACGCCGATTCCGCCTTCGACGCCTGGCTCGCGACGCCGCCCGCGGTGCCGGTCCGGCTGGACGAGACGTACCTGCGCCGCGTGGTCGCGGAGTGCCGGGAACACGGCTACCTGGTGGAAAGCCTCACGTCAGCGGGCCGCAGGCTCTACACGCTGATGGCGGGCGTGGCGGCGGGAGACCTGCCGCCCGAAGTGCGCGGGCTGGTCGGCGAGCTGGTGTCGAGCCTGGGGGAGCGGGTGTACCTCGGCGCGGACCTGGAACCGCGGAAGAAACACGCGGTGAGCCTGCTCGCCGCCCCGACTTTCGACGCGTCGGGGCGGCAGGAACTGGTGCTGACGTTGTCGGTCGGGGAGCCGATCACGGGGGCGGAAATCGCCCGCCGCGGCGCGGCGCTGGCCGCGGTCGCGGATGCGGTGACGGCGGAGGCGGGCGGGGCCCGGCCCGGTCAGGCTGGCTGACCCCACATGTTCGCCGTCAGCTTCCACCCCGGCTGGTCCTTCATCGAGACCAGCGTTTCGTACAGCCGCTCGTACCCCGTGCTGCTGATCCGCCAGACGCCGTCCTCGCGCCGGTAGGTGTCCTCGTAGTACGCGGCTCCTTCGATCACCACCCGGTGCTCGGCGACGATCACCTTGTCCTGGAACATCCACCGGCCGGTCGCGGTGTCCCCGTCGATCTCGATTTCCGGGTGGCCGGCGAAGTGCATCGTCGTGATGCCCGGGCCGACGGTGGTGCGCAGGAACTCCATGAGCGCGTCGCGGTCGTCGAAGTTCAGCGGTTCGCCGTAGGAGGGCGTGCCGTAGTGCACGCGGGCGTCGGCGGTGAGCGTCTCCGCCATCTCGTCCCAGCGCTTCAAATCGAGGCACCGGAGGTAGCGGAATTTCACGCGGCGGATTTCTTCGAGCGCGGCCAGGTCCATGCGCTCAGCGTCCTCCGCTGCTTGACCGAGCGCAAGAACCTGTTCTACTTTTCTGTCCTCGAACCTCGGAAGGGCGGATCCGATGGCGACCCAGGCACCCCCGGCCTACGAGCTGAGCCACCTCGGTGCGCTCGAAGCCGAAGCCGTGCACGTCTTCCGCGAGGTCGCGGCGACCTTCGAACGGCCGGTGCTGCTGTTCTCCGGCGGCAAAGACTCGATGGTGATGCTGCACGTCGCGGCGAAAGCGTTCTGGCCCGCGCCGCTGCCCTTCCCGGTCATGCATGTCGACACCGGGCACAATTTCGACGAGGTGATCCGGTTCCGGGACGAAACCGTCGAGCGCTGCGGATTGCGGCTGCTGGTCGCGCGCGTCCAGGACGACATCGACGCGGGCCGCAGCGTCGAGGATCCCAAGGCAGGCCGGAACCGGCTCCAGACGGCGACTTTGCTGCGCGGCATCCGCGAGAACGGCTTCGACGCGGTGTTCGGCGGTGCCCGGCGGGACGAGGAGAAAGCCCGGGCCAAGGAACGCGTGTTCAGCTTCCGCGACGAGTTCGGGCAATGGGATCCCCGGCGGCAGCGCCCGGAACTGTGGAATCTGTACAACGGCAGGCATCGGAAGGGCGAGCACATCCGCGTGTTCCCGCTCTCGAACTGGACCGAGCTGGACATCTGGCAGTACGTCGAAGCGGAGGACGTTGCCCTGCCGTCGCTGTATTACGCGCACCGCCGGGCGGTGGTCCAACGCGACGGGATGCTGCTCGCCGACACCCGGTTCCTCGCCGTGGCCGAGGGTGAAGTTCCTTGTCCGGCAACGGTTCGCTTCCGCACGATCGGCGACGCGACCTGCACCGGCTGCGTCGAGTCGACCGCTTCCTCGCCCGCGGAAGTGGTGGCCGAGGTCGCCGCGACGCGAGTGACCGAACGCGGCGCGACCCGGGCCGACGACCGGATTTCCGAGGCCGGGATGGAAGACCGCAAGAAGGAAGGGTACTTCTGATGAGCCGGGTCACGACGGTACGGCTCGCCACCGCGGGCAGTGTGGACGACGGCAAATCGACCCTGATCGGCCGGTTGCTGTTCGATTCGAAGACGGTGTTCACCGACCAGCTCGAAGCGGTCGAGCGCACGAGCCGGGACCGCGGCGACGCGTATCCGGACCTCGCGCTGCTCACCGACGGCCTGCGAGCGGAACGCGAACAGGGCATCACGATCGACGTCGCGCACCGGTATTTCGCCACGCCCAAACGGAAGTTCATCATCGCCGACACGCCGGGACACGTGCAGTACACCCGGAACATGGTCACTGGAGCGTCCACTTCGGACGTCGCGCTGATCCTGGTCGACGCGCGCAAGGGCGTGCTCGAGCAGTCGCGCCGGCACGCGTTTCTCGCCAGTCTGCTGGGCATCCGCCACCTGGTGGTGTGCGTGAACAAAATGGACCTCGTCGGCTGGTCGCAGGAGCGGTTCGAGGAAATCCGCGAGGACTTCCGCGGGTTCGCGATGAAATTGCAGACCCCGGACCTGACCTTCGTCCCGATGTCCGCGTTGCACGGCGACAACGTGGTGCACCGGGGTGCGAGCATGCCGTGGTACGAAGGCACTTCGCTGCTGCACCACCTGGAACAGGTGCACGTCGCGTCCGACCGGAACCTGGTCGACGCGCGTTTTCCGGTGCAGTACGTGATTCGCGAGCACAGCCGGGATTTCCGCGGCTATGCCGGTACCGTGGCCGGCGGCGTCTTCAAGCCCGGCGACGAGGTGACCGTGCTGCCGTCCGGGTTCACCACGACCGTACGCGCGATCTGGGGACCCGGCGGGACCGCGGTGGCCGAGGCGTTCGCGTCGCTGGCGGTCACCATCGAACTCGCCGACGAACTGGACCTCAGCCGCGGCGATCTGATCTGCCGTCCGGGCAACCGGCCGCACGTGGGCCAGGACGTCGACGCCATGGTGTGCTGGTTCTCCGAACAGTCCTCGCTCGCTCCGGGCGCGAATTACCTCGTCCGGCACACCACGCGCGAGACCAAGGCCGAGGTCGCCTCGCTCGACTACCGGCTGGACGTCACCACGCTGCACCGCGACGAAGCAGCGGAGTCGTTGTCGCTCAACGAAATCGGCCGGATCCGGCTGCGGACGCGGCAGCCGCTGCTGTTCGACCCCTACGCCCGCAACCGGCCGACCGGCGGGTTCCTCCTGGTCGACGAACACTCCGGCGACACCGTCGGCGCGGGCGTGATCACCGGCCCGGGCACGACCGCGCCGAACGTGGTCTGGCATCCGGCGGCGGTGTCGCGGGACGAACGCGCGACCCGCGGCCGGACGGTCTGGCTCACCGGGCTGTCCGCCTCGGGCAAGTCGAGCGTGGCCGCGGAACTGGAGCGCAGGCTGGTCGCCTCGGGCCGCCCCGCGTACCTGCTCGACGGCGACAACCTCCGGCACGGGCTCAACGGCGACCTCGGGTTCGCCCCGGCGCAGCGGGCCGAGAACATCCGCCGCGTCGCGGAGGTCGCGAAGCTGTTCGCCGACGCCGGGGTCGTGGCGGTGGTGTCGTTGATCAGCCCGTACCAGGCTGATCGCGAACTCGCGCGGACCGTGCACGAAACCGCGGGGCTGGAGTTTTTGGAGGTCTTCGTCGACACCCCGCTCGAAGTGTGCGAGGACCGGGATCCGAAGGGCATGTACGCCAAGGCGCGTTCGGGCGAGATCACCGGATTCACCGGAGTGGACGCGCCGTACGAACGGCCCGCGGCCCCGGACCTGGTGCTGCGCCCGGAAAACGGCGACCCGGCCGCGATGGCCGCGCTGGTTCTCGCCGCCCTGGAGCAACGCCCGGACCTGGTGCCGCCGACTGTCGGCGCTCCTGTTCGCACGAGCAAATAGCTCCGTGTCGTTTCGGCGGATCCGGGCTTACGTTCAGGAGATGGCGAACGAATTGACCATTCCGCTCCTGCCCTGTCCCTCCATCGACGAGATCGCGCCGTTCTACGAGATGCTCGGCTTCGAGATCACCTCCCGGCAGGCACGGCCGTACTCGCACGTCGCGGTGCGGCGGGAAGACCTCAATCTGCACTTCTTCGGCATGGACGGTTACGACCCGAAGCAGTCGTACAGCACCTGCCTGGTCATCGTGGAGGACACCAGCGAACTGTTCGAGGCCTTCGCGGCGGGGATGCGGTCCGTGCACGGCAAGCTGCTCGTCTCCGGCATCCCCCGGATGACCCGGCCGCGGCTGCGCAACGACCGCTATACCGGGTTCACCGTCGTCGATCCGGGTGGCAACTGGATCCGGATCAACCAGGCCGCGAAGGAGCCCGAGGCGCGGACGAAGCTCGCGAAAGCGATGGAAAACGCTGCGAGGCAAGCGGATTCGCACGGCGACGAACGCCAAGCGCTGAAGATCCTGGAGGGCGCGCTGAAGAGGGCGACCGGCGACGAACCGGAGTTCCAGGCGGCGCGGGAGTTTCGCGACGAACTGATCGAACGGGTCGCGGGCGCTGAAGGGGCCGCCTCGGGCTCGTAGGCGTCCGGAGCGACCGCCGCCCGGCGTCAGCAGCGCCGGGCGGCGGGAACATCAAGGCGTGGCGTGATCCGCGCTATGCGGCGGAGACGTCGTCGATGATCCGGCGGGCGAGTGCGGCCGAGGAACCGGGGTTCTGTCCGGTGTAAAGACTGCGGTCGACGATCACGTGGGATTTCAGCGGCAGCCCGGAAGTGTAGTCCGCGCCCGCCTCTTTGAGCCGGTCTTCGAGCAGCCACTTGGCTTTCCACGCGAACGGGTTGAACCGTTCCTCGACGTTGGAAAGCCCGGTCATCCGGTAGCCGGCGAAGGGCCAGCTGCCGTCCGGGTTCTTCGCCGCCAGGGCGGCGGCCGGCGCGTGGCACAGCAGGGCGAGCGGCCGGGCCGAGGCCAGCCGTGTGGTCAGCAGCGCGCCGGAAACCGGGTCGACGGCGAGGTCTTCCATCGGGCCGTGGCCGCCGGAGTAGAAGACGACGTCGAAGTCGTCCGGGTCCGCTTCGGACAGATCGGCGGGCTCGGCCAGCACGGGGGCCAGGCGCTCGAGTCCGGCTTTGAGTTTCTTGGCGGTGTGCGGGAGAACTCCGCCTTTCACGCCGAGACTGAGCTGGTCGACCACGGGCCGCTTGCCGCCGGGAGTGGCGACGGTGACGTCCCAGCCCGCGTCGGTGAACAGCGTGTAGGGGACGACGAATTCCTCGGCCCAGAATCCGGTCGGGTGCTCGGTGCCGTCTTTCAGCGTCCAGACCCGGGCGGCGGAGAGCACCTGCAGAACCTTGGTCATCGCGAAACTCCTTGCGGGGGAACCGAGTACGGGACCGGCAGGTGCAGGGCGAGCTGGCCTTCGGCGAGCACGTCGAAGCGGACCGGGCGGGTCGGCTTGAGCGAGCGCAGGCCGTCGCTCATCCGACCGCGCCCGAGCCGCAGATCGACGGTGCGCGGGAAGGACGCGCTTCCGCCCGACAGCGCGTTGGTCTGGCTGAGCGTCGAGTGCCAGGCGCCGTCGATGGTGGTGTAGGAGGTGAGGGTCGAAACACGTTCGCCGCTCGGGTACCTCGTCTGGGCGGGGGTGGCTGCGGACAGCGCCAGGTCGAGTTCGCCGGAGTCGTTGGCGACCCGGGCGGTGGTGCGGCGCGCGTCGATTTCGACGTCGAGTTCGGTGACCCACTTGGGGAAACCGTAGCCGTCGTGGCCGCGGACCTGGGCGATGTCCGTGTTGACCGGCAGCGACAGGACGTAGGTGTCGAGGTGGTCGTTCTTGAGCGCGGCGAGCAGGTCCACGAACCCGAGCTTCCCGTGCCGCGCGGGCTGGACCGCGATGCCGACGGCGGCCTCGGTGTAGAAGTCGATGTCGCACACGTCGTAGCGGAAGAACATCACCGACACCAGGCCGAGGCCGGGCGCGACCTCCAGCGGCGCCAGCTCCCGCGGCAGCCGGGCGCGGATCGCGCGGGACCGGGCGAGCATCGTAAGGCGGGCCGAGGACATCCGGTAGTAGAAGTTCGGCGTGAGTGTGGGACCGATCGGCGACTCGACCTTCGTCTTGGGCAGGCCGCGGAAGAACTCGACGCCGCTGACGCGCGGGTCGCGGGCGATCTCGTCCAGGTCGGTGTCCATCCGGTAGCGGTCGTACAGGCCGCCTTCGGGGACGGTGACGAGGCGACCGCCCAGATCGACGTCCACAGTTCCGGTCGGTGCCATCGCGGTCGCTCCCGTCAGGGTATGTGTGCAGTGCTTACATCACGGTAGGCCCTCGATGTGAGCACTGTCAACACCGCGGGTCGTCACTCACCCGGCCGGGCGGCGAAGACCGCGGCGAAGGACGCGCGGACCTGCTTGGCGACGTCGCCGGGGGAGTCGCTGGCTAGCTTCCCGTCGAGGTGCAGGCTGGCCAGCCCGTGCACCAGTCCCCAGCCCGCGATGGCGATGTTGGCCAGGTCGGCCTTGGGGAACACGTTGGCGACGGCGCGGGCGAGCGTCTCGTGCACCGAGGCGGCGGCGCTGACCCGGTCCTCGTTCGTGTCGTCGCAGGCATTGCCGAACATGAGCCGGAACAGTGCCGGGCGGCGCAGGGCGAAGTCGACGTACGCGACGCCCAGTTCGGCCAGTTCGGCGACTGTGGCCGGCATCGCGTCGCCCTGGACCAGGTCGTCGTTGAGATCCCGGAGGCCTTGGGCGGCGAGCGCTGACTCGAGGGCTTCACGGTCGGCGAAGTGCCGGTACGGGGCGGTCGGGGAGACGCCCGCTTTCCGTGCGACGGCTCGCAGGGAGAACTGCTCGCCCTGTTCGAGCATCTCCATCGCGGTCGTCAGCAGGGCTGCCCGCAAGTCGCCGTGATGGTAGCCGTCCTTCGTGGAAGTTGACACTGCTTACATCGCCTCCTACGCTCATGTGAGCACTGCAAACATACCGCACGGATCGAAGGAATCATGACGACCTCGCCGCTGTTCACGCCATTCGCGCCGGCCCATGGGCCCGCGCTCGCCAACCGGCTCGTCAAAGCGGCCATGGAGGAGAACATGGCCGGCTCCGGGCAGGTGCCCGACGAGCGGATCCGCCGCCTGTACCGCCGCTGGAGCGCAGGCGGGGCCGGGCTGCTCATCACCGGGAACGTGATGGTGCACGCCGAAGCGATGACCGGGCCGGCGGGCATCGTCCTGGACGAGCGGTCGCCGCTGGAGCCGTTCCGCGCGTGGGCGGACGCGGCCAAGAGCGGCGGCTCGCGGGTGTGGATGCAGATCAACCACCCCGGACGCCAGGTGATGGCGAACCTGCCCGGGGTCGCGTGGGGTCCGTCGGCTATCAAGGTCGACGTGGGCAAGCAGAGCAAGCGGCTCGCGCAGCCGGCTGAGATGACCGCGGACCACATCGGACAGACGGTGGCGCGGTTCGCCGAAACCGCGCGTCGTGCCGAGGAGGCCGGGTTCGACGGGGTCGAGATCCATGCCGCGCACGGGTATCTGCTGTCGCAGTTCCTGTCGCCGCTGGCCAACCGGCGGGCCGACGAGTGGGGCGGCAGCCTGGAGAACCGGGCGCGGCTGCTGCTCGACATCGTGCGAGCCGTGCGCGACGCGGTGTCGCCGGCATTTACCGTCGCGGTGAAGGTGAACTCGGCCGATTTTCAGCGAGGCGGGTTCGACGCCGCGGACGCCGCCCGGGTGATCGAGATGCTGGCTCCGCTCGGTGTCGACGTGGTCGAACTGTCCGGCGGCAGCTACGAGAGCCCGGCGATGTCGGGCCGTTCCGCCGACGAGCGCACGGTGGCACGAGAGGCGTATTTCCTGACCCTGGCCGAAGAACTCGCCCGGACGAGCCCGCTGCCGTTGATGCTGACCGGCGGCATCGTCCGGCGGCCGGTCGCCGAGCAGGTCCTGGCCGGGGGCATCGAGCTGGCCGGAATGGGGACGGCTCTGGCGATGGATCCCGATCTGCCGAAGAAGTGGCTCCGCGGCGAGGACGCCGCGGTGGAGCTCGCGCCGGTGGCGATCAAGGACAAGACGCTGGCTTCGGCAGCGGGGATGGCGCGGGTGCGCCGCCAGTTGCGACGGGTGGGCGCGGGCCGTTCGCCGCGGTTGCGGACGAACCCCAAGCTGGCGCTGGCGAAAGAGACGGTGCTGCAGCAACGCGCGTTGCGTCGCTACCGCAGCTGGCTCGACCGCCGGGGCATCAGCAGGACGTCCTCGGCGTCGCACTCGTGACCGCTTTGTTCCAGACTGTCGCGGTGGACCCGTCGGCCCTGATCTCCACGATCGGGAACGGCTTTTCCACCGGGTTGCCGTACTGCGCCTGATCGGGGCTGAACTGGATGGTCCCGCTCGCGCCCTGGACGGCGTTCTGGCACCGCATCTCCTCGATGAGGCCGATTTGCGACAGGGGCGTGCGGACCACCGGGTCGGCGTTGCCGTTCGCGGCCCGGCGGGCGGCCATGACGGCGACCATCATGGCGTCGTGGGCGAGGATGCCTTCGCCGCTGCTCAGGTCTGCGACGGGGAACGTCAGCGAGGCTGCGCCGTCGTCCGCGCGGACGGACTGGCCGTTGCACACGCCGGGTCTGCCGGTGAAGACCGCCTGGAACGTGTTGTAGGCGGCCTGTTCGGCGGTGCCGTTGCACGGGCCCCATTCGTCGGGGCTGGCCAGCGAGGTGAACAGCACCCGGACGTGGCCGCCGCGGACGGCGTCGCGGAGGCTGGCCTCGTTGATCGCGGAGCCTCCGTCGTCGCCGGTGACGACGGTCAGTTTTCCGTTGGCGCACGGCGTGTTCCCCTGCGTCCACGATTGCACGAACGGCCCGAGGTCGGTGCCGCGGCCGGTGAAGTAGACGACCGTCGGCGCGACCGAGCACAGATTCTGGTTCAGGTAGGCGAACTGGGTGAGCAGCGGGTCCGTGCGGGAGACGTCGCGCGGCAGCGCGCCCGGCGAGGTGAACGGGAACCGGTGCGCCGCCGGCATTTCCTTCACCGCCCGCGAGCCGAGGGTCTGCGTGTAGTCGTCGCCGGGAATGTTGTCCTGCACGATCGCGACCCGCGACGGGTCCGGCTCGATGCCCGCGATGTACCGGGCGGCGGCCGCCACGGAATGGGTGTTGGTGGGCGAGGTGCGGAAGAAACCGGTGTTGAGCTTGCCCTCCGGGGTGAGGTTCATGGTGTCCCCGGTGACCGTCGCGCCGATCACCGGAAGATGCGCCTGGGCGGTCAGTTTCGCGGCCGCCGCGCGGGTGTTGTCCATGCTCTGGCCCAGCCCGATAACCGAGACCACGTGGTTGCCCGCCGCGTGCTCGGAGATCTCGTCGACGGCCTCGGACCAACTCGCGTACTGGCTGCCCATGTTCGCCAGGAACAGCTTGACCTTCGGGACGCTGCCCTGGAACGCGGCGGTGTGGTTGGCCCGCCACACCCCGGCGATCGCGCCCTCGATGTCCGGGTACAGATCGGGGTAGAGGCGGGTGTCGACGCCTTCGTTCGGCGTCATGTCCTGGAACATCACCACGGACACGTAGTTGTCGCCGACCGCAGCGTTGTTGGCCCGGACCGTCGCTTCCAGCTCCCGCATGTGCT
Source organism: Amycolatopsis sp. FU40 (assembly GCF_021903635.1). NCBI lineage: Bacteria > Bacillati > Actinomycetota > Actinomycetes > Pseudonocardiales > Pseudonocardiaceae > Amycolatopsis > Amycolatopsis sp. FU40. The sequence goes on along the minus strand of NZ_CP091381.1, from coordinate 3,187,752 downwards.
CCGGTTCGTTCTGCCGGAACTGCGAGCTGTCCAGGTCGATGCCGACGCACGCGTCGTTCGCGTCCGGGGCCATGCCGTCCCCGCACCGGGCGAGCAACGGGGGTACGAGGAGGGCCGCGGCGACGAGGACGACCACCGTCAGCGTGGCGAAGCCGGTCGCCAGCACCGGACGCCGCAGCACCCAGTTGGCCAGCCGCGGGAATCGGTGGGTGAACCAGCGCAGCAGCTTGCGAATGCGGTCCATCACGCTCCTGTCGGGAGAAGAGGCGGGTTCACCGGCCGCCGAATTGCGCGGCGGCGTCGGTCAGCGCGTCGGTGTCGTCGCCGGCCGCGTAATTGCCGGCCAGCCTCGTGAAGTTCTTGGAGATCCGCTGGTCGTGCGCCGGGCTGGGAACGGTGTGCGGATCGTGGTAGAGCCACAGCCGCGCGACGATGCTGGTGATCGCGGCCTCGGCGGACTCCCGCCCCGGCTGCCCGTCCGGCACGAGCTCCGCGACGCTGTGGTCGGTCGGCTCGACCGCGGGCCGGCGGCACGGCGCCCGGGTGATCTGGTCGACCAGCCGGACCCAGCGGGGATGCCCGGTCTTGGCGAACTCGGTGACCAATTCGTCGACCACGTGCGTGAAGTTGTCGCAGGCGAGGGCGTAGTACAGCCGCCGGGCCTTGTCCTCGGTTTCGCCGGTGGGCTCGGCGCAGGTGTTCGCCATCCGCCTGAACACTTCCGCCCACGTCATGCCGACGGGATGGCGGTCCGCGGCGCTTTGCGCGTGCAGTCCGGCCAGCAGGCAGGCGAGCAGCCACGGATGCAGCGCCGCGGGATGTTCCCGCTCGGGGGCGGCGACCGGCCACAGGCGCGAAGGCCGGGCGGCGAAAGTGCTGACCCACAGGTTCTCCCGCAGTGCGCGCAGGATGTCGTTCGCGTCGGGGAAAACGGCCGGATCCAGCCCGGGCGACTGCCCCGGCTGGCCGAGCCGCACCCCGACCGCGACCGCCTGCGGGACGACGATCGGCAGCGGGTCGGCCAGCAACGGCCGCGGCAAGAACGAGGTCAGCGCGCGTTCCCAGAGCGTGATTCCGTTGTGCGGCTGGAAAAGCAGCGACCGGGCGAGCGGTTTGGCGTCGACCGGCGGTTCGCCTGCCCGGCGGCCGATCTCCTGCGCGGCCGCGGGCAGGCCGCCGGAGAGCCGCCGGACGAACTCGTCGAAGACGGCCGGTTCCCAGCCGTCCGGCGGGGTCGGGGCGAGGTTGTGCAGCACTTCGGGGCCGGGCGGGTCCAGCCACACCGGATACCAGGCGCGGGTCGGCGAGCCGCCCCTGTCGGCGGTGGCGGCCAGATGGTGGGTCCACTGCTTGAAATCCGCCTGGGACAGCAGGGGGATCGGCCGCTTGCCCGGGCAGTCCGCCTTCGTCCGCCACGGTTCCCGCCACCAGTGGCCCCAAGCGGACGACCACCGGTCCATCGCCGCCACGATCAGCAGCGGATCGCGCTCGGGCAACCGATTCTGCCGTGCGCGCACGAACGCGGAGAGGAATTCGCGGCCGGCGGGGGTCGCGTCGACGTTGTCGACCAGCAGCGCCCAGGCGTGCTCGTGCGGGACGTCCTGTCCGTGCGGGGCCAGGCAATCGCACCGGCGCACCGGCGTCGTCCATTGATCGGCGCTGCGCGACAGATCGGTCAGGAACGCGTTCAGCACGTGCGGGACCGGATCGGAATTGCGCTGGCTCAGCTCGATCAGCGAGTCGATCGTGCCGGCTCCCTCCAGCAGGCCGCTGAACCATTTCAACGCCTGCCGCACACTTCGCCGCCGCCGGTTCGTCAGCCGCAGCAGCGCGCTGATTCCGCTGCTGAGCACTTGCTGGACAGCGGGTCCCGGCACCTGTGCGCCGATCCCGGACAGCGACAGCGCGAACTTGACCGCCTCGCCCGCCATGTCCGCGACGGCGTGGTCGTCGTCCTGGTGCAGGTAGCTTCCGACGAGCTGGAGGACGTGCGCCCGGGCCGCGTCCCGGTCCTGCGGCAGGGTTTCGTTCAGTGCCAGCAGGGAAAGCCCGACGCGGTGGAAGGCCGGGTCGCGCGGCAGATTGTCCCAGTGCCGCGCCAGCAGGAAGGACACGTACGCGACGGCGGAGATCGGATCGGCGACCTGGGCGTCCTGGAAATCGAGCCGGGCGTGGACGAGCGTGCCCCCGCACGCGGCGGAGATCGTTTTCAGCGCGGCGCTCTTGCCCGAGCCCTTCGGCCCGAGCAGCGCGACGACCGGCTCCGGCACGGCCGTCCCCTCCGCTGGACGCCGGAAGGCTTGCCGGACAAAGAGTTCTGCGGCGGTCAGCACGTGCGGTTCCCCCAGGTCCTGCCGTTCGGCTCGCGGTGCGGTCAGAGGCACGGCAGAAGGTGTATCGGTTCAGATGTGGGCCGTGTCACAGGTATCGCGGCGGTTCACTCAAAAGTGTGGCCCTCGCGGTCGCTCGCGCAAGCGGCTGTCCGGGGGTGTTCCGCTCAGGGAAAGCCAGCGTGCGCCACGATCGGGCGAAGGCTCCCATTCCGCGCGTTCGCGGGCCCTTTCTTGTCGGGGCGGCTGCTTAAAGTGCGGTCATGGCAGTGGACGAGCGCGAACGGGCGCAACGGGTGCTGAGCTTCGCTCTCGACGTGGCGATGCAGATGTTCCGGCAGGGCATCGAAACCGCCGTCATCGTGCGCACGGTCCGCGGGCTGGCGTCGGCCGGCGGCGTCGCGGATCTGCGGATTTCGGTGGGAGTGCGGGCAATTCACCTCCAGTACTGCGGCGGCGCAGGAGAACCGCTGGTGCTGTTCGGGAGCGTGCAGGCGAACGACGCTCGCGACATCGGCCGGATGGGAGACTGGGAAGCGCTCGCGGTGCGCGCCGCCGCCGGTACGATTTCGCCTGCCGAAGCCGAGCGCGACGCCGGAATCCTTGCTCAAGCGGGCCCGACCTGGCCGTGGTACGTAAGTTTGCTCGGCGGATGCCTGCTCGCGGCGATGATTTGCCTCCAGGCGAACGGGACCGTGCTCGCCGCGGCGGTGTCCGCCGGGTTGTTCGTTTTCGCCAACCGCGTCGGCTGGGCGTTGAGCACAGTCGGCATGGCGGAGTTCTTCCAAGTCGCGGCGAAGGCGAGCACCGTGCTGGCGGTCGCGATCTCGTTGCTGTCGCTGGGAGTGCTCACCGGGCACGAGGCGGCGAGCCTTTCGGCGGCGAATCTCGTGCTGCTGCTGCCGATTCTGTCGCTGGTCTCGCTGGTCGAGGACGCGGTCGGCGATTTCCACCTCATGGCGGCCGCCCGGATCGTGACAGTCCTGCTGCTCACCGGCGCGATCGCGACCGGCGTGATGGTCGTCGTGTCGGTGGCGAACGACCTCGACATCCTCGGCGAGGCCAGCCGGGTGCAACTCGCCGCGCTGCCGCTGGCCCTGGTGCCGGTGACGGCCCTGGTCGGCGCACTGGGCAACGCGATCCTGATGGGCACGCCCGCGCGCTGGTGGCTGCTCGCCTGCGCGGCCGGGATCGTGACGTCCCTGGCGAACTGGACGGGTCGATCGGTGCTCAGCCTGTCGGCTCCGGTCTCGATCTTCCTCGCCACGACGGTGCTGGGGGTGCTCGCCGCGGTGGTGTCGCGGACGCTGAAGGCACCGACCGCCGTGGTCACGATCCCCGGTTTGACCGGTGCTGTGTTGCCGGGGCCCGCGCTGTACTTGAGCCTGTCGCAGGTGTTCGCGCGGGTTCCCGGCGCCTGGGACGCGGTGGCGGAGGCGATTCTCGCTACGGCGGCGATCGGAGTCGGGGTCGTGCTCGGGTTGCAGCTCGCGGCGTTGCGCCGGCCGGATACTGCGATGTCGGGAGCTCCTCTTGGCTAGCCGGGGTCGAAGACCGGGAAGCCGTCTCTCGCGACTTCTGGAACGAACTCGCCGCGCTCCTCTGCCACCCAGGTTTCGGGTTTTCAGCGCTGCCGCTGCGGAAGCGCTCGTGTCGAGCGCCGATGGCGGCGCCGTGCTCGCGGTGTTCCGCGGGCTGGCAGCCGGACGCCACCTATCCTGCCGCTTCCCGGCACGCCGGCCTCGCCGTGCTCGCGGGCTCCCGCTTTTTTCCGTCACCGCAGCGGAAACGGCGCTTCCGTCCCTGGTCAGCCGGGTGCGCGAGCGGTTCGCGGCGGCAGGGAAAGGCACCGCCCCAACCCCGGCATTCGACCGCTTACCGGACTTCCCCGGCGGTATTAGGGGGTGGCAGGGATCTTGCCGGTGCGTAACGTCGGCCGGGTCACGCCGCACTTCTAGCCCTGGGGGGCCGTTGAGCGAGTCCGAACGCAACCTGGTCGCCGCATTGCGTACGTCGCTGAAGGAGAATCATCGGCTCAAAGACGAAAACCGGCGGCTGCTCGGCGCCGCCGCGGGCGGGGAACCGGTCGCGATCGTCGGCGCGGGATGCCGGCTGCCGGGCGGGATCGAGACGCCGGAGCAGCTGTGGCGGCTCCTCGCCGAGGGCGGCGACGCGATCGGCGGGTTCCCGGAAGACCGCGGCTGGGACGTCGAGCGGCTCTACGACCCCGAAGGCGTCCGGCCGGGCTCGTTTTCCGTGCGGGAAGGCGGGTTTCTGGCCGGGGCGGGGGAATTCGACGCCGGGCTGTTCGGGATCAGCCCGCGCGACGCGCTCCTGATGGACCCGCAGCTCCGCCTCCTGCTGGAAACCGGCTGGGAATCGCTGGAGCGCGCCGGGATCCCGCCGCGGTCGCTGGGCGGCAGCCGGACCGGCGTGTTCACCGGCGTGATGTACCACGATTATCCGGGCAGCTTCGCCGCGTCGGGAATGGTGTCCGGCCGGGTGGCCTACACCTTCGGATTGCAGGGGCCGGCGATCACTGTGGACACCGCGTGCTCGTCGTCGCTGGTCACGGTGCATCTGGCAGCACAGGCGCTGCGCGCGGGGGAGTGCGAACTCGCGCTCGCGGGCGGAGCGACGGTGATGTCCACGCCGCGCACGTTCGTCGAGTTCAGCAAGGACGGCACGTTGTCCCGCGGCGCGCGGTGCCGGAGTTTCGCCGAATCCGCCGACGGAACGGCGTGGTCCGAGGGCTGCGTAACGCTGGTGCTGCAACGGCTTTCCGACGCGCGCCGGTCCGGCCGGCCGATCCTGGCGGTGCTGCGGGGCAGTGCGGTCAACTCCGACGGGGCGTCGAACGGCATCACCGCGCCGAACGGTCCGGCGCAGCGTCGCGTGATCCGGCAGGCATTGGCGTCGGCCCGGTTGTCCGCGGCGCAGGTCGACGTCGTGGAGGCGCACGGGACGGCGACGCCGCTCGGCGATCCCATTGAGGCGCAAGCGATTCTGGCCACTTATGGCGCGGACCGCGGCGACGGGGAACCGTTGCGGCTCGGGTCGTTGAAGTCCAACCTCGGGCACACGCAGGCCGCGTCCGGCGTCGCTGGGCTGTTGAAGCTGGGGCTCGCGTTGCGGCACGAACTGCTGCCGAGGACTTTGCACGTCGACGCGCCCAGCAGCCGGATCGAGTGGTCGGCCGGCGAGGTCGAGCTGCTGACCGAGGCGACGCCGTGGCCGCGCGGGTCCCGCCCGCGGCGGGGTGCGGTCTCGAGTTTCGGGTTGAGCGGGACGAACGCGCACGTCGTCGTGGAGGAAGCCCCGCCTGCCGCGGAAAGTGCGGCGGACGATCGGGCAGCGGTGCCGGTGGTGCTCAGCGGGCACGATCCGGCGGCGTTGCGCGCGCAGGCGGAACGGCTGGCCGAGCGGCTGCGCGCGGAACCCGGCCTCCGGCTGGCCGATGTGGGCCGGACGCTCGCGACCGGGCGCACGCATCTGGAGCATCGCACGGTGGTCGTCGCGCGCGACCGGGACGAGCTGCTGACCGCGCTGGACGATCCGCCCGCGCGGATGGCGCGCGGCGAAGGGCCGTTGGCGTTCCTGTTCTCCGGCGGGGGTTCGCAGCGGACGGGCATGGGCGAGGAACTGGCCGCCGCGCACCCGGTGTTCGCGGCCGCGTATGCCGCTGCTTGCGCGGAACTCGACCGGCACCTCGACCGTCCGCTGCGGGAGGCGATCGGCGGTGCGCTCGAGGAGTTCCGGTACAGCCAGGCCGCGTTGTTCGCGATCGAGGTCGCGTTGTTCCGGCTGGCCGAATCGTGGCAGCTGCTGCCGGATGTCCTTTGCGGACACTCCGGGGGCGAGCTGGCCGTCGCGCATTGCGCGGGGGTGCTGTCCCTCGCGGACGCGGCGGAGCTGGTCGTCGCACGGGCCACCCTGATGCAGGCTCGGCCGCGCGGTGCGATGGCGGCGATCGAGGCGGATCCGGAGGAGTTCGCCGGGGAAGAGGTCGACGTCGCGGTGGTCAACGGGCCGCGCGCGGTCGTCGTCGCCGGGGAGGAAGCGGCGGTGCTGGCCGTCGTCGCCCGGTTCTCCGCCGAGGGGCGGCGCACGAAGCGGCTGGCGCTGTCGGTCGGTTCGCATTCGCGGCTGATGGACCCGGTGCTGGAGCCGTTCCGCGCGATCGCGGCGCGCGTCGCTTATGCCGAGCCCGCGGTGCCGATCGTCTCGACGGTGACCGGCGAGCCGGTCGAGTCCTTCGACGCCGACTACTGGGTGCGCAACATCCGCCGCACAGTCCGGTTCGGTGACGCGATCCGCACGTTGGAGAGCCAAGGCGTCACCCGGTTTTTCGAACTCGGCGCGGATCGGCCGTTGACCGCGCTGCTGCCGGACGCGCCGCTGGCCGTAGCCGCGCTGCGCCGAGACGTGCCCGAGGACGTCGCGATCGCCGAGGCGATCGGGGAATTGCACGCCGACGGGGTCGCCCTGGACTGGGCGGCGGTGTTCGCACCTCGCGCAGCGGAGCTGATCGACCTGCCGACCTACCCCTTCCAGCGGGAACGCTACTGGCTGTCGGCTTCGGACGAAGCGGGAGACCTGTCCGCGACCGGGCTCGAAGCCGCCGGGCATCCGTTGCTCGGCGCCGCGGTACCGCTCGCCGACGGCGACGGATTCCTGCTCCACGGCCGGATTTCGACTGCCGCGCAGCCGTGGCTCGCCGGACACGTCGTCGGCGGCTCGGTGGTGTTCCCCGGCACCGGGTTCCTGGAACTCGCTCTGCGCGCCGGTGAAGAGGCCGGTGGCGCCCGGGTGCGCGAGCTGACCGTGCACGCGCCGTTGGTGCTGGACGCCGACGGGGTGCGGGTTCAGGTTCGCGTCGGTAACGCTGACGAAGCCGGGGTGCGTCCGGTGAGCGTCCACGCGCAGAGCGGCGACGCGCCCTGGGTGCGCCACGCCGACGGTGCGCTGGCCCCGGCTGGCCCAGTACCGGACCCGGTGCTGACCTGGCCGCCGTCCGGGGCCGAGGAGATCGATCTCGACGGGATGTACGAGCTTCTCGCTGAGCGCGGCGTCGAGTACGGGCCGTTGTTCCAGGGCCTGAAGACCGCTTGGCGACGCGGGGACGAGGTGTTCGCCGAGGTCTCCCTGCCGGAGTCCGCGGTGCTGGACGCCGCGGCGTTCGGCCTGCATCCCGGGCTCGCGGATGCGGCGCTGCACGCGATCGGTCTCGGTCCGTCGACCGGGGCGGAGACGCTCCTGCCGTACTCGTGGTCCGAGGCGGATCTGTGGTCGGCCGGCAGCTCGGAGCTTCGGGTGCAGGTGAAACCGCTGGCCGAGAACACTGTCTCGCTGTCGTTGGCGGACTGCTCGGGCAATCCGGTGGCCGCGATCGGCGCGCTGGCGTTGCGCCCGGTCACCGGCATACGGCGTACTCCCCGTTCGGGGGCGTTGCTCCGTCCGGAGTGGACTGAGTGCGTGCTCCCGGACGGGGGAGCGGAGGACGCCCGCACCTTGGTCGTTTCGCCTGGTGCGGACGCTGCCGCGGCACAGCGTGAACTTCACCGGATTCTCTCCGAGCTGCGCGCGGCGCTCGCGGACGAGCGCCGGATCGTGGTCGTCACTCGCCACGCGGCCGGACTGCCTGGCGAACCGGTCGACCTGGCCGGTGCGGCAGTCGCCGGTCTGGTCCGTTCCGCGCAGACCGAACACCCGGGCCGGATCGTGCACCTGGACACGGACGAGCCGCCGTCCGACGACTTGATCGCTGCCGCGCGCGAGCCGGCCATGGTCGTTCGCGGCGGTCGAACGCTGGCACCGCGCCTGGTCGCCGTCGAAACCACCGACAGCGCGGAATGGGGACCGGGCCCGGTGCTGATCACCGGCGGGACCGGGCAACTCGGCCGATTGGCGGCCGAACACTTAGTCCGCCACCACGGCGTACGGGAGCTGGTGCTGGCGAGCCGGACCGGCCGGGGCGGGGACGACCTCACCGCCGGACTGGCCGCACTCGGCGCGCGCGCCGAGGTGGCGGTGTGCGATCTCTCCGACCGGTCCGCCGTCGCCGCGCTGCTGACCGCGCACCCGGTCACCGCGATCGTGCACGCAGCGGGCGTTTTGGCCGACGGGATGCTCACGTCGCTGACCTCAGACCAAGTCGACGCGGCGTTCGAGGCGAAGGCCACCGCCGCGTGGCACCTGCACGAGCTCGCCGGGGACGTGCACAAGTTCGTCCTGTTCTCGTCCGCCGCCGGGATCCTCGGCGCGCCGGGCCAGGCCAACTACGCGGCGGCGAACGCGTTCCTCGACGCGCTCGCCCGGCATCGCCACCGCCTTGGGCTGCCCGCACAGTCGCTGGCCTGGGGACTGTGGAACTCCGACGAACGCACTGGCGGCCTCACCGTCGAAGCAGGCTTGGCCCTGTTCGACGCCGCCATCGCCGACCCAGCCCCTGTATTGGCTCCGCTGCGGCTCGACACGTGGCGTGGCGACGACGTCCCGTCGCTGCTGCGCGGCCACGTGCGGACGCCCCGGCGCACAGCGGGTTCCGCCGCCGCTCGGCTACGCCGTACTCCACCAGCCGAGCGGCGGGAACGGTTGGCGGAACTGGTCGGCGCACAGGTAGCGGCAGTGCTTGGCCACGGCGAGACCGTCGAGCCCGGCCGCGCGCTGCCCGGCCTCGGGTTCGACTCGCTCACCGCGGTCCAGGTGCGCAACCGGCTCTCCGAGCTGACCGGCCTGACGCTCGGCGCGACGTTGGTGTTCGACCATCCCACCGTCGCGGACCTGGCCGGATTCCTGAACGAGTCCTTTTCGGACACTGCCGGGGAAACGCCGGCTCCGAAGCAGGCGGACCCGGTCGCCGGGCTCTTCGCCGAGGCAGTGGCGGCGGGCCGGGTACCGGAAGGCGTCGCCCTGCTCGGAGCTGCGGCGAACCTGCGTCCGTCCTTCCGGCATCCGGCCACCGGAGCCCGGCCGGTACGGCTGGCCGACGGACCGCGGCGTCCCGCGCTGCTGTGCGTGCCTTCACCGGCCGCGATGACCGGCGCTGTCCAATATGGACGGCTGGCCGCGCCGTTCCGCGGCGACCGGCGGTTCTCGGTGCTGTCCTTGCCCGGTTTCGCCGCGGACGAGCCGCTTCCGGCCGACTTGGCCACGCTCGTCGCAGCGCTCGCCGGCCAGGCCCGCGAGGCAGCGGACGGCGAACCGTTCGCGTTGCTCGGGTACTCGTCCGGCGGGCTGCTGGCCGAAGCCGTGGCAGCGGAACTCGCGCGGACCGGTCGTGCTCCGGAGGGGCTGTGCCTGCTGGACACGTACGAAATCGGCGGCCCGGCCGAGAACGCGGTCCACGCGATGGCCGGGGAAGTGCTGACCCGCCAGGACGATGGCGGGTTCGACCGCGCGCAGCTGACTGCCATGGGCCGCTACCTCGGCCTTCTCGCCGGCGCGGGGCCGCCGGACACCACCGTCCCGACTGTGCTGCTGCGCTCCGCCCGCAGCTTCGGGGACGTCGCCGGGACAGCGTGGCAGACGACGTGGTCGCGGGCCGACCGCGTGGAAACCGTGCCGGGGAACCATTTCAGCATCGTCGCCGAGGACGCGGAGAGCACCGCCTCGGCCGTCGGGGCGTGGCTGGGATCCGTGGCAGAACCGATCGGGGAAACCGTTGCCGGACTTGGGAGTTCGTCGTGACCAGTGAAGTGTGCCCGTACCCGTTCGAACCGTCGGCGCTGGCCGTCGACCCGCGGTACGCCGAGATGCGCGAGCAGCAGGGGATGAGCCGGGTGCGGCTGCCGTTCGGCGGCGAGGCGTGGCTGGCGACGCGGTACGAGGACGTGCGGGCCGTGCTGGTGGACCGGAGGCTGATGCGCAGCCTGACCGTCGGCAAGGACGCGCCGCGCGGGACCGAGGCGATCGAGAGCGAAAGCTCGATCATCACCATGGACCCGCCGATGCACTCCCGGCTGCGCAGGCTCGTCGCGGCCGCGTTCACGCCGAAGCGGGTGGAAACGCTGCGCCCGCGGATCCAGGAGATCGCCGACGGCCTGATCGACCGGATGATCGAGCAGGGCCCGCCCGCGGACCTGGTGTCGTCGTTCTCCATCCCGCTGCCGATCACCGCGCTGTGCGAGCTGCTCGGCGTCCCGCAGGAGGACCGCGACAAGGTCCACACGTGGACCGACACCATGCTGATGCTCAGCGGCGAAGGCTCGGACCACGCCGAGATCATGACCGCGCAGCGCGAACTGTGGGGCTACATCGCCGGGCTGGTCGCCGAACGCCGGGAAACCCCCACCGACGACCTGATCGGCGCGCTCGTGCGGGCCAGGGACGACGAGGGCAGGCTGACCGAGGGCGAGCTGATCGACCTGTCCGGCGGAATCCTGGCGGTCGGCCACGAGACGACCGCGAACCACATCTCCAACTTGCTCTACACCCTGCTGGCCAACCCGGACCAGCTGGCCCGCCTGCGTTCCGACCCCGGCCTGCTGCCGTCGGCGGTCGAGGAGTTGCTGCGGTTCGTCCCGCTGGGCGCGAGCGCGGGTTTCGCGCACATCGCCAGCGAGGACGTCGAGATCGGCGGCCAGCTGATCCGCGAGGGCGAGGCGGTGTTCGCCGACCTGGAAGGCGCGAACCGCGACGCGACGGTCTTCGACTGCCCGGAGGAGCTGAACCTGGCGCGGACGCGCAACCACCACGTCGGCTTCGGGCACGGACCGCATCACTGCCTGGGCGCGCAGATGGCGCGGCTGGAACTGCAGGTCGCGCTGGGGACGCTGCTGGCCCGGTTCCCGGACCTGGAGCTCGCGGCCGAGGTGCCGTGGCTGACCGCGCGACGGCAGCGGGGGCCGGAGCGGCTGGAGCTGGCCTGGAAAACGGCGTTGCCCGCGCGGTGACCGGGGGTTCGCCGGGAACTCTCCCGGCGAACCCGCTCGCGCCGGACGCGGCCGATCATGCGGCAGCGAGAGCTCCGGGCACCCGCGGACCGGCAAGCCAGCTGAGAAGTATCAAAGCCGCGGGGACGAGCACGAGCCACACCGTGAACCACGCGAGTGCGGTTCGCTCCGGAACCCAGCTGGAAAAGCAGGCGCTCAGCAGCCGGGTCTGTCGTGCGCGCACCAAGATCGCGGCGTCCCGAAAGCCGGCTCATGCCCGCAAAGCTATCCGGCAAAGAGAATTAATCGCAGCGGTCGGGAGACGGATGGTGCGCAGGCGTCACGCGTCACCACCCGCTGCGGTAGAAACTCCGCGACACGTAACTGCTGGCCTCCGCCGCCCGCACCGCGCACAGTTCCTCCTTCACCGTCCGCGCCTGCTTCACCAGCGGATCGTCCCCGGGTGCGAGCGCCAGCAAATCGATGACATGCAACGCCTCCTGCACCCGCCCGTCCGTGCGCAGCCGCTCGGCATGGTCGAGCACTGCCTGCTTGTCCGTGATCGCCTCCGCCCGGGCAGCGGCCGCGACGTCCGGGCGGGACGGGTGCAGGCTCGTCGGATTTCCGTCCCACCAGCCGGTTTCCGAGCGGACGATGTCGCGAACGATGTACTCGCGGTGCCCGTAGTGCTCGCGCATCCACGGCACGTCGAACAACTCGGCCGGGTACCGGAGATCGTGCACGATGTCGTCCACTCGCCGCCCCCGGTTGAGCTGGTCCACGACCGCGCCGCGCAGCCACCGGAGCGCGGCCGCGGTCATGGTGAGCTGGCGGACCGGGTCCTCGCGCACCATCGGCCCGAACTCCGGCACCAGGACGGCCGGGTTCAGCGCCGCGAGCCGGTCCAGGGTGTCGGCCCAGCGGACGGTGTCGCGCATGGTGCGCATGGGGGTACCGATGTTGGGGATGCCGTTGATCACCGCCGCGCTGCCGTACAGAACCCGCTGGGACGGCAGCCACACCGCGGTCACGTCGTCGGTTTCGGAGGGCGCCCAGAGGAGCCGGACGTCCGGGGCCAGCGTCATCGCTTCCCGGTAGGTCTGGTCGGGGAAGGTGATCGGCGGGGGAGCTGTCAGGTCGGCCATCGGACGGCGGAACTGCCGGGTGTTGATGTGGTTCTGCAACCCGGCCGTCTCGAGGTACCGCTGGTAGCGGCGGACGACGTTTTCGTGCGCCACGACGGTCGGGCGGCGTTCTCCGTGTGCGGCGGCGTGCTCGAAGAACCCGGGCACGCCGTAGTTGTAGCCGAGATGCCCGTGGCTGTAGACGATCCACCGCACCGGTTCGCCCAGTTGGTCCAGCACCGGCGCGACGAGGTCCGGCGAGGGGCCGGTGTCGACCACGACGAGCCCTGACGCGGTGTCCACCGCCAGGCTGTTGCCCTGCAGTCCGATCGAGCGGACGCCCGGTGCGACCTCGGTGATCTGTCCGCTGCCGTAGAGCGGGTTTTTGGTGTCCTGGAAAGGCATCAGCGGACCACCTCGGTGCGCAGCCCGAGCCGCCGCGCGGTGCGGTCGGGGTTGACGAAGAACACGGCGAGCAGCCCGCCGGCAATGGACAGCAGGCCGCTGATGGTGAAGGCGAGCGTGAAGCCGCTGGCCGGCGACGATGCGGCTTGGATCAGCCGTCCGGTCAGGTACGGAGCGAGCAGTCCGGCGGTGGTGACCAGGCCGACGGTGATCGACAGCACCGCCCCGCGCTGCCGGGTCGGGCTGATCTCGGCGTTCATCGTGACGCCGAGCGCGAACACAACCCCGCCCAGGCTGAACGCGACGGTCAGCAGCGCGATCTGGAACCAGCCCCCGGTGTGCGGGAACAGCAGCATCGCGAGACCCGAGATCAGCACCGCGATCCCTCCGAGCACGCCGCGGGCCACCCGGCTCGACACGCCGCGCCGCATCAGCCGGTCGCTCAGCGCGCCCTGGGCGAGGTTGAACACGACCGACGCGATCCACGGCAGCGCGACCAGCGTCCCGGTGGTCACCGTGCTGTAGTGCAAGGCCGTTTCGAGGTAATGCGGCACCCACGCGACCAGCACCGCCAGCGCCCAGTACGCGGCGAATCCGGCCAGGAACCCGCCGAGCCAGGTGCCGTTCAGCAGGATCTTCCGGTAGGGCACGCGCGGTTCGTCCGCCTCGGACTTGACCGCGGCCGCGTGCACCGAAGCGGTCCCGGCGACCTTGCCCTCCCGTCCGAAGACCGCCCACAGCAACGACCACACCAGGCCGACGACGAGCAGCGCGAAGAACGCCCAGCGCCAGCCGTAGCCGACGATCAGCGCGGTCAGCAGCGGCGACGCCAGCGCCACGCCGATGCCGGAACCGGCGTTGAGCAACGCGCTGGGCAGGCCGCGTTTCTCGTTGGGGAACCACTTGTACGCCGCGTGCATGGCCAGCGGGTTCGCCGGGCCCTCGGCCGCGCCGAGGACGATCCGGCTGACCAGCACCGCGCCGAACCCGACGGTGCCGAGCATCGGGGCCTGGGTCAGTGCCCAGACGACGCCCAGCACCAGCAGGATCCACTTCGCCGGCACGCGGTTCGACACGAAGCCGACCACGATCGCGGAGATGCTGAACAGGAAGTAGAACCCGCTGCTGATCAGGCCGTACGCCTCGGGCGACAGGCCGAGATCGTGCATCAGCGGTTTCGCGGCGAGGCCGAGCACGGCCTTGTCCGCGAAGTTGATCAGCATGAACACCAGCAGCAGCCCGGTGACGACCCAGCCGCGGGCGCTGGTGCCGCGGGTGCGCCCGGGGGAGGCCGTTTCGGCGGGGAGGGCGGGAGCGTTCATCGTGGGGTCCCCATTTCAACGTCGTGGTCGGACGGGGTGGCGGGTCAGAAGGCCCAGCGGGTGCGGCCCGCGGTGCGGGTGCGCAACTGCTCGGCGCGGTCGGTTCCGTCGAGCACGGCTTGGGATTCGGCGGCGGCCCAGGCGTAAACGCCCTTGGCCATCGTCGAGGTCGCGGCTTTTTCCAGTGCGGTGAACACTTCCGCGCGGGCGGTGTGCGCGATCTCGTCGTCCGGGGCCGCGTCCACGGCGAGTTGGGCGAAGTGCCCGGCGAGCCGGTGTTCGCCCGCGGCGAGCAGTTCCCGCGCCCGCGCGGCCAGCCGGTCGGAGCCGCCGGACAGGTCGGCCAGTTCGCGGGACAGTTCGGCGCGGCGCGCGGGTTTGAGGTTGGCCGGATTGCCGTCGTACCAGCCGCCGTAGAGCCGCCAGACGTTGCGGACGACGAATTCCGGCTCGTCGTAGGACGGCTTGAGATACGGCTTGGCCAGGAGTTCGGCGGGCGCGGTGACGCCGTGCACCACCTCGTCGAGCGTGGCTCCCGCGTTCATCGCGTCCACGGTCTGGTCGTGCAGGGTTTCGAGGAACTCGGCGGTGTCGGACAGCGCGGTCCGGATCCGGTCGGCTCCGGCGATCGGCACGCCGTGCCCGGGCAGCAGCAGTTCCGCGCCCAGCCCGGCCATCCAGCGCAGCGCCCGCGCCCACTCGGCGGCATACCGCTGGACCTTCTGCGGGTTGCCCGGGTTGGGGGAGGACCAGATGAAGAAGTCGCCGCAGCACAGGATCTTCCGGCCGGGCAGCCACGCGATCGTCGCGTCGTCCGTCTCGCCGCGAGCGTGCTTCAGCCGGACGTCGAGGTCGCCGATCCGCAGCGTCGTGGTGTCGCGATACGTGACGTCGGGGTGCCGGTACCGGTCGGGCCAGCGGAATCCGGGCGACTGGAACTGCCGCTGGTTGATCACCGTGTTGTAGCCGCGGGTGCGCTCGTACCGTTCGAAGCGCGGCGGCGTGTTTTCGTGCGCCAGCACGGACGGGCGACGCCAGCCGCGCTCCTCGGCTTCGAGATCGAACGGGCCGACGCCGAAGACGTGGTCGATGTGGCCGTGCGAGTAGACGGCGGTGTGCAGCGGAGCGTCGGTGCGGGCGCGGGTCGCGCCGAAAAGGTCTTTGGCGGTGCGGCGTTCGCCGGTGTCGAAGCAGAACAGGCCGTCGGCGGTGGGGAAAAGGAAGACGTTGCCGAACGCCGGCCACATCCAGACGCCCTCGGCCAGTTCGTGCAGACCGTCCTCGCGCAGCGTGCCGGTGTGGTAGACGCGGGTGTCGGCCTCGCCTCGCCAGACCTTGTCGGCGTAGTCGAGCAGGTCAGTCACGGGATGCCTCCTGAACGTTTTCGGTGAACAGCGCGTCGACAGCGACCAGGTCCTCGCCGGTGACGCAGAGCGGGTTGAGGTCGGCTTCGGCGAATTCCGGATGGTCGCCGAGGATGCGGACGAGCCCGTCGATCGCGGCGGCGACGGCGGGGACTGGAGCGGCGAGGACGTCGCCGGCCCAGGCGGCCAGTTCGGCTCGCTGCTCCGGGGTCGCCGGGAGCAGCAGCGCGCGGCGGGGTGCGGCGGGGTCCTCGGCACGGTCGCCGCCCGCGCCGAGGACGATCGCGGTGCCGTACAACGGATCCCGCGTCGCGCCGAGGGCGAGTTCGGCGGTGTGCGGCAGCAGCGGTTGCACGACGAGGGTCCGGTCCGGGTCGGCGGAGACCTCGTCGAGCCGCGCTTGGAGCGTGTCCAGCACCGCGGGCAGTTCCGCCGCCGTGACGCCGACGCGGACGAGCCCGGCCCGGGCCCGGTGCGGCACGTCGGCGGCGTCGCCCTTGACCACATACGGCTCTGGCCAGCCGTTGTGCGCGACGGCGGCGGCGAGATCGATTCCGGCGACGGTGTCCACGTGCGGGATGCCGGCGTCTTCCAGCAGCGGAACGGCCCGCAGTTCAGTCCACACTGGACGGTCAGCCGCCGTGGCGTGGTTCGCGGGCTCGGGGACCCGGTCCGGGACCAGTACCCGAAGCCGTCGCACGAGAGCACCGATGCTGGGCAGCACGGTGTCCGGGCGACCGGCGTTCGCCAGCTCGCCGGGCGGCGCGCAGGCCCAGATGAACCACGTCGGCGTCCGCGTCGCGGCGGCAGCGGCGGCGAGCCGGTGGTAAGCCTCGCGGAACCGGTCGCCGAACGTCAGATAGAGCACGACGCCGTCCAGTTCCGGGTCTTCGTCGAGCGCGCCGAGCAGATCGCCTACCCGGTCGAGCCAGCGGTCGATGTTGCCGCCGAGGTCGACGGGGTTCTCGTCGGCCGCCTCGACCCCGCCGGCCTCCGCGAGTTTCGCGCGCGTCGCGCCGGACAGCGGCGGAATACGCACACCGAGCGCGGTCAAGTTGTCGGCGAGGATGCCGCCCGCGCCGCCGGACATCGTGAGGACGGCGAGCCGCGGTGCGGGAGGAAGCGTCGTGCCTTTGCGGGCGCAGAGCACCGCGTCCACCAGTTGATCGTCGTCGGTGACCAGGCGGATGCCTTCCTGACGGCACAGCGAGGCCAGCAGGAAATGATCGCCGGCGACGGCCGCGGTGTGCGACAGCGCGGCCTGCCGGCCGGCGGCACTGCTGCCCACCGCGAGCGCGACCACGGTCTTGCCCGCAGCCCGCGCCTGCCGGCCGAGCGCGCGGAGACCGTCAGCGTCGCGCACGCCTTCGAGGTAGAGCACGAGCACCTCGACGTCGGGCTGATCGAGCAGGTCGCTGCCGATCTCGTGGCCGGACAGGCAGGCTTCGTTCCCGACGCTCGCGTAGTAGGAGTAGCCGATCCCGGCCTGTTCGAGCAGGTCAGCGAGCACGAAGCCGATCGCGCCGCTCTGCGTGACGATCGCGATCGGACCCGGCGGCACGCGCTCGCGGTCGAGGAAAACGGTCGTCGACAGCTGCACGCCGGCCGGATGGCTCACCACGCCCAGGCAGTTCGGGCCGAGCACCGGCAGGTCTCCGGCGGCCTCGCGCAGTTCGTCCTCCAGCGCGGTGTTGCCGCCCTCGGCGAAGCCCGACGCGAAGACGACGACCGCTCCGGAACCGAGTTCGCGCGCCTCCCTGACCAGCGCGGGGACCGTTTCCGCCGGGGTCGCGAGGACGACGAGGTCGGGGCCGTAGCCGATCTCGGCGAGCGACCCGACCGTGCGGACGCCGGCCAGGTCGAGCGGGCCGCGGGAGACCGCGAAGACCTGGCCGCCGAAGCCGCCGCGCAGCAGCCGGTCCAGCGCGATCCGTCCCCAGGACAGCGCGGTGGTCGCGGAAACGCCGACCACGGCGACCGATTTCGGGCGGAACAGCGGCTCGCAGCGCATCGGTGCGGGACCTCCTGTGATCGCGGTCATGGACACAACCCCAACTGTCGCCGCTGGCCTGCCCAGCTGGTAGCGCACATTGCCCAGGTTTTCGGCTACCGTGCTGTGACATGTCACAGCTGTCGTGGCGCAGCTTCGAGCACCGGCTGCCGAAGGCCGTCGAACGGACGATCCGCCGCTACGTGGCGACCTCGCCGCATTACCGCGGCGAGGTGCCCGCGCACCTGCACCTGCACATGGCGCACACCATCCGCGAGTTCGGCCGGCTGTTCGCGCGTGCGGCGCGGGAGGGGAGCGAACCGCGCGAGGACGAGCTGGAGCTGTTCCGCCAGCGCGGCCGGGAACGAGGCGCGGAGGGGCTGCCGGTCAGCGAGTTCGTGCACGCGTACCTGCTGGCGGCCGAGGAAGTGTGGGCAGAGGTCCAGGACCTGTCCGGCGGGTCGCCGCCGAGCGACACGGCCGCGGTGCTGCTGAGGTGCCTGCACCGGGTGACGAACGCGGCGGTGCAGGCGCACCAGAAGGAATTCCAGACCGCGGACCACGAACAACGCGAGGCCGCGCGGGCGTTGGTGCGGCGGCTGGCCGCGGGGGAGCCGGTCCCGGAACCGGCCGACGTCCGCCTCGCCCCGGCGTACGGCGTGCTGGCGCTGCGGTTCGCCGCGGACCCGGCGGATTCCGTCGGCGACTCGGTAGGCCGCCATCTGGCCGGGCAGCGGAAGGCGCGGTCGCTCTTGCAGCACCTGCGGCGCGAACTGTCCGGAGACGTCTTGGCGGCCTTGGACCCGGACGGCGGTCTGCTGCTGCTTCCGTCCGCTTCGGACGGTGCGGAGCCGGCACTGGCCGAGGCCCGGCTGGCGGTGCCGCGGGCGCACCAGACGACGGGCGTGGAGATCACCGGCGGGTTCGCCCACGCGGCCGAGCTGCCGGAAATCCCGGCGGCGGTAGCGGAAGCGGAGCGGCTGCTGCGGCTGAATTCGGTCCCCGACACCGTCGCGGTGCTCGCCGACCACCTCTTCGAATACCAGCTGAACCACGACAGCGCGGCCACTCCCCGGCTGCGCGCGCTGGCGGCGCGGCTGAGCGGCGAGCCTGATCTGACGACGACGCTCCGGACGTACTTCGAGACCGACTTCAACCGTCGCGAGACCGCGCGGAAGCTGCACGTCCATCCGAACACAGTGGACAATCGCCTCTCCCGGATCGCCAACCTGACCGGCGCGGATCCGCGTACTGCCAAAGGACTTTTGCTGCTCGGCGCTTCGCTCGGGCTGGCGGGGTGATCAACCGGCGAGGGAAGCGCTGCCGCGGGGGCCGGTCACCGTGACGCGGACGGTGCGTGCCGACGGCAGTGGGCCGACGGTGACCTGCCAGGTTCGCGGCGTTCCGACGTCGAGGGTCTGCAAGGCTTTCCGGACCAGGCGCGGGATCTCGTCGACGGGCAGGGTGCGGAGGTCGAAGCGCGGGACCTGGACGCCGGACGGAGCGAAGACGACCGACAGCCGGTGTTCCTGGACGACCGCGGTGAGCGTCTGCGAGACGTCCGTGCTCCGGGCCAGCCCGTCAATGGCGCGGCGCAGTTCGCCCTCGTCCAGCAATGAGTGCTCGGGACCGACGTCGACTGTCGCGGAACCCGAAGTGGTCACGGCGGACGACACGGGCGGCTGTGCCGGGGCGCTGGGTTCCGGTGCGAACAGCTCGACCCGGAAAAGCCCGAGTACGGCGCCTGCGCCGAGCAGCAGGCCGAGGAGCGTGAAGGCACCGGCGGCGCAGCCCTCCGGCGGCGGATGGACCGAAGCGGACTCGGCCGCGGGTTCGATGACCGCGTTCGCCGCCCGCCGTTGCCATTCCGGCGGCGGGCTGGACACGATCCGGACCTTCCATGGCCGCGCCAGCCGATAGCTCACCACCAGGACGTCGCCCGTGCGGAAGTTCGGGAGGTCCACCAGGTTGACGGTGTGGACCGCCTCCACGCGATGGGACGGCGCACCGTCCGGAGCGACCGTGAGGGTGAGGTTGAGCGGAAGATCGCCCGTTTCGGTGCCTCCGGCGCGGAGGCTTTCGATCCGCGCGAGCGCCATTGCCGGCGGGACCGCCTTCTCGCGGGCGCGGCGCGGCAGGCCGCCGAGGCAGACGAGAATGCCGTAGCCGAGCGGAATTCCCAGCCCGGTCACGAACAACGGGACGCTTTCGAGGACGATCCCGACGACGAGCGAGCACAGTGTCGCGCCGATCGCCGATCCGGTGAGGAAACCGGCCGCGATGGTGCGGATGGCTGCCATGGCAGGAGTCCCTTCTCGGGCGGTCAGCGGGAAACCGGTTCCACCAGAACGGCTTTCGGATCCTGCGGGTCGTAGCGGACCCGCACTGCCGTGCCCTCGGAAGGGGCTTGGAAGAGCGACGTGACCATCGAGGTCACGGCCTCGCGCTCGCCGGTCTCGGTGGGAAACCGCACGTGGACGGTGAACCGCGGATTCCCCATGATCCAGACGTTGGTGAAGTCCACGCGGGTGAGCACGCCCGTCACCTGGCGGCCGCAGCGCCGCAGCGCCTGCTCGCGGTCGTCCGCCTCGGCCGCGCGGAGGAAAGACCGCAGCAGCACCACGATCAGGACCAGCGCGATGACCCCGGACACCGCGGGAACCAGAAACGGCTCGTAGTAGACGATCCAGTCCACATCGGACCACGGCTCGGCCTTGCCGTCGAGGAACGGCAGCCGTTCGCCCACCGATTCCGGCGGCGTCCACGACGGCGCCGCCACGCCGCTGCCCAGCGTCACCCCGAGCGCCGCCGCCAGCGAACTGGCCCGGAAGCTGATGCCCATGCGGCGCAACGACATCCCGCCGCCCCACAGCATCGCGAAACCGAGCGACGAGGCGGCCGTGACAGCCAGGCTGAAGAACACCACGAGCGAACCCGCCGCTCCCGCGTCGGCCCCCCACGCGCCGACGCGGTTCAGCGACATCAGCCGGAAGCCGTCCAGCAGCCCGAGCGCGCCGGACCACCCGGCGACCGCCCAGGCGAGCGTCGCCGGAATCCCGAGAAGCCACAGCCGCCGGTTCGACGCCCGGGTCTGTTCAGGGGCGTCCGACAGGCCGAACGCGAAGGAACCGAACACGGCGGGCGCCTACGCGATCGGGCCGAAGACGGCGACCTTCGCCGGGTCGGCGGGGTCGAGACGGGCTTCGTGCCGGGTGCCGGGCGCGTACTGCTGGATCGTCGCCTGCGGCGTGATCAGCGGCGTGACCGCCCGGTACATCATGCCGTCGGCACGGGTGACGTCGAGGGTCGCGGTGTACTGGGCCTGCCCGGCGACCGTCCGGCCGGTGGGCTCCAGCGCGCGGATCACCAGGGCGGCCTTCTCGCCGGTGTCGTACAGCCGGCGCAGTTCGGTGCCGTAGGCCTGCAGTTCCTGCTGCTGGCGCAGCTGCTCCGGCATCGGCAGCGCCAGGAACGCGGCCATCTCGGGGTCGGCCGCGACGTTGCGGTAAGCCTGCGCGGCCAGGTGCGGCGTGGGCAGCTGCGGGGTGATGTCGTGTCCCTGCGCGGAGGCCGCCTGCCGGAACTGCTCGGCGTGCTGCTGGAAATCCTGCGCGCCGCGGGCCATGCCCTGCTGCGTCGCCTCGGTGATCTTGTCGCGGATCTTCTTGAACATCGGGTGCCTTTCGCTGTGCCGGTGTGCTGGACACAGCTTCGGGCGGGCGGGCTGCTACCGAACCCAAGTTTTGCCGTCGTCGGTGGCATCGAGGCAGGTCAGAGCCGCCCAGAAGACCGGCGAGCGGGCTGGTTCGGGACGTTCGCGCCAGCGCGCGAGCCGGGTCCGCTGCCACGCGCACAACCCGGCGACCGGGTCGGCTCCGGCGAGCGCGGTGTCGACGGCGATGATCAGCTCGGCCATCGGATCCGCGCCGGGGGCCGCGGCCGACGTCGGCAGCGCCCAGACCGTCGCGGCGACCAGCCCGGCCCCGGACGCGACGGCGGCGAGCAGCACGCCGAACGGTTCCGGCAGGCCGAAGTCGCTCGCGCTGGCGCAGCCGATCAGCGCGACCCGCGCGGGCATGTCCACTTCGGACAGAGCGAGGTCGGCCGCGGTGAACGGCCGGTGCGCCCCGATCGGCGCGGCGGTGCCCGGCAGGTCGGCCGAGCACGACAAATGCAGTGCGGTCTGCGCGCCGTGGACGTCCTGGATGCGGCTGACGTGTCCCGCGAACACCAGCCGCGAACACGGTTCGGCCAGCAGTCCGGCGAGCCGCCGCCGGTCGGTGTCAGTGCGGCGGACCAGGTCGAGGCCGCGCGCGGCGGCGGGCCGGACAGGGCCCGCGGCCAGCTGTGCGTCGAGGTGGCGGATCAACGGGGACGCCCCGTTTTGCCTGCCGAGCACCGATCCCAGTGCGCCGAAGGCGCTCTGGCCGGGGATCCGCGGGTCGAGCAGGTACACCGGCGGCCCGGCGGGGGCCGGTTCGCGGCGCGGGATTCCGGCGGGGGCGAGCAGCGAGACGTCGGCGAGGTCGAGGACCCGGGTGTCGCTTTCGAAGCAGGTGTCGACCTCGTCGGCGTCGAGCACGTGGTCCGGGCGACGGTCGGGAAGGGCGAGCAGGCCCCACGGGACCGCGGCGAGCGCCGGGGACGGCTGGATTCGCAGCAGCGGACGGGTGGCTCGCCGGAGTCGCGCGACGAGGTCGACGGGCAGGAGGTTGAGCGCGAGGACGCGGGCGAGGCGTTGCTCCGCGGCGAAACTGCCGAAAGCGTCGAGCGAACGACGGACCGCGTCGCCGACCGGCTCGCCCTCCCGCGGTGTCGGCGAAGCTTCGGCGAGCAAGCCGCGTGCGGTCTCGACGAGAGCGGCGTCGATCGGATGCGTGTGGACGGTGTCGAGGTCGCTTGTGGTGCGCCAGCTGAGGTAGGTGTGCCCGGCGTCGGCGTAGCGCAGGATGAAGGTTTCGCGACCAGCGTCGGCGGCCGGCCAGGTCTCGACCGTCCCCGGTGCTGATCGGCATCCGTAGCGTTCGGCGGCCAGCCGGGACCATCCGTCGAGCTCCATCGGCGAGGACGGCGACCAGCGCAGCCCAGGCGGAGGGGCGAGCCGGAGCGGGAGCGACGAGGTGACCGAACCCAAGGCGGCCAAGGGAAGCTGACGGTCGTCGACCGGCGGTGCCAGCGCGGGGAGCGCGCCGGTCAGGTTGAGGGAACGGTCCTCCGGGTACGCCCCGGCTGCGCACGCGCGCTCGATCAGCTCCGCCGTCAGGCGCGTTTCGCCGAGCTGGGTCAGCAGAACCATCAGCAGTTCCGTCGCCGGCGCCGCGACGCTGTTCGCCCACGCGGTGCGCGCCTGGGCCGACGCGAACGCGAACCGGTACTCCTGCGCGGCGAGGGCCACCGGCAACAGCAGGTCCAGCACCGCTCGCGGGTTTTCGCCGCGGTGGTAGCCGATCGTGGCCGAAAGGTAGTCGGCTCGCAGGCACTCCAGCCATTCGCCCGATTCGCGGGCCGCCGCCCGGAGGCGGGCGACGTGCTCTTCCGCGGAGATCCAGTCGCCCTCGGCCGCAGCGCACCGAGCCAACGCCGATGCGAGCCGACGCGCGCCCGGGGTGTCGCCGTTCGCGGCCCAGAGCTTTCCCGCGTGCTCGAACTGGTCTCGCGCCTGCGCGGCATCGCCCGCGAGCAGGAGGAGGGCGCCCAGTGCGTAGCTCGCCTCGGCGACGTCGCCGGTCACCCCAGCAGCCGCGAGTTCGTCTCTGGCTTTGACGATCTCCGCCATCGCGCCGGGGAGATCCCCGTCGAGCGCGCGGGTTTCGGCCAGGCCGATGGCGAATTTCGCCGCCGCCGGACCTTCGTGCCGGGCGTTGAGCCGCAGAAGATCCGCCGTCGCGTCCGCTTCCTCGCCGCCTGCCTGGCGGATGCGGGCGCGTTCGGCCCGCGCCATCGCTTGCAGCGACGCCGCTTGGCCGCGGACCTCGTCGACGTCCGAGATGCGTTCCAGGCCGGTCAGGATCTCGTCGATCGCGTCCCGCGCACCGGCCGGATCCCCGGCGGCCACCTGCACACGCACTTCGAGGACGCGCAGCTCCAGTTCGTCGGCGCCGTGCGGATCGAGCTGTTCGCGCGGGAACTGGCCGGGTTCGGCGGCCTTCCGGAACGCCGCGCGACGCCGCTGGTCCGCGAGCAACTGGCGTGCCCGGGCAAGGTCGCCCTCCTCGGTGGACAGCGAGATGAGCACGCGTTCCGCCACCTCGCGGGAACCTTCGATCATCCGCAGCTCGGCGTACTGTCCGAAGTGGACGACAGCGGCGGCGCTGACCGCGAAAACGCCGAGGACGGCTTCCGCGCACTGGCGCGCGTTGCGAAGATCACCCGCCGAGTAGCAGACGGCGGCCAGATCGCTGACCGCGGCGACTTCGAGGCTGACGCGGTCGAGCTGCTGGGCGAGCTGCCGCATCCGCGCGTACGCCTGCTGCGCACCGGCGACATCCCGCGTCGCGGCGAGCTGCTTGGCTTCGGTCTGGACGGCGAAGGCTTCGGTGAGCAGCGCGTCGTACTCGGCTTGACTCAGCGCGCAGGCAGGCAGTTCCTGGTAAGCCATCGGGTCGAGGCCGAAATGCCGTGCGACGCAACGGCAGTTGTAGCCGTGTGACACCGCGTCGGCCAGCTCCGCGGGAAGCGGCCGGTCCGGCGACGCGAGCGGAGGCGGAAACCCCGCGAGCACGTCAGAACTCCTCGTCGGCGACGGCTCGTTCCGCCAGCGTCCGCGACTCCGGCGGCAGCGATTCGCGGGCCCGGACCAGGGAGATCACCTCGGCGCGGTCCTCGGGTGCGGTGCATTGGACGTCCGGGCCCACCGCTCCGACGACGAGTCCGATCCGGGCGGAGGACGTCGCCGCGAGACGGGCCCCGGCTTCGTCGAGGTCGGTCGTTCCGGCGAATCCCGCGCTGCCCAGGTGCAGGGCGACTTCGGCGAACGGCTCGCCGTCGTGGGTCGCTACGGCACTGAGGGAAGCGTCGTCGAGCGCGCCCGAGACTTCGACCGCAAGCCGCGCGGCGGTCCTGGTCGCGACGATCCGCCAGGTCACCGTGCCCTCCGCGGCGTCCAGAACGCCGGGCGGCACCCGCGCCCAGTCGACACTGGCGCGTCCCTCGGCCAGCACGCCTCCGCCGGACGCGGCGGGCGCAGCGCCCGCCGCCAAGGCGTACGCACGTTGACCAGGGCCTACCCGAGCCGCGAGTCCGGCTGCGGCTTCGGACCGCTCGAGGTCGTCTTGGCGGTCGAACCAGGCCGAAAGCTGCTCGCACAGAAGACGGACCTCCTCGGTCCCCGGCCCCGCGGCAGCGAACAGACCCGCGCTGGTGGCCTGGTCGAACAGTTCCGCCGGGCTCGCCTCGAACCCGTCGAGCAGGCCCTCGGCGAGGTCTTCGACTGCCGCGGTCGCGACGGCCGCTTCGAAGTCGAGCAGCGCCGAATCGAGCGACGGGATCCCGAGCGCTGGGCTGGCGGGCCACCAGCGGCGTGCCCACAGCAGCAGCGCGAGCCGGGCCAATTCCGGCCGGGCCGGGACGTCGACACGTCCGTCCCGGAGCGCGGTCAAACTGGCTTCGGCGCCGACGAGCCTGGTCAGCCACGGTTCGGCCGCGCCGGCGTCAGTGAGTTCGATCCGCATCGGCGGGAGCGCGGCGCCGAGCAGATCGGCGAGCGCGAAGCGGATGAGGCCGCCGTCCGCGGCGAGGACCGGAGTGCGCATCGGATGGGTCACGAGGCGGCCTCCAATCGCGGCAGATTGGCGACGAGCGCGCGGCGCACCTTCGTCCGCAGGTCCAGCGAGGTCGATCGGACGACCCCGGTGAGGAGGTCCCGGAAGTCGTCCGGGACCTCTCCGCTGGCGTCGAAACCGTGCAGCCGCGCCCACAGCCGGGCGAGGAATCGTTTCGCGAATTCGCGCAGTTCTCGCAGGATCTCGACGTCCGGCCGCGCGGTGAGGGGCGTCGAACCGGCCAGCGCTCGGCGGGCGTACAAGACGTATCCCTCCCGCGCGACCTGCGCGTTGAGCCGCTGGGCGAAGTCCGGGAGATCGGCGGGAGCCGGGCCGTCGAGCGGCCGAAGCGCGGGCGCGAGGACGACGCCGAGCACGAAACACGTTGCCAGCACGGGCACTTCGAGCCCGAATCCGGCGGCCGCGCGGCGGAGTTCCTCGTCGACCAGGTCGGATACGGGGCTTTGCTCGGCCGCCGAGAGGCGGCGCAGAGTCGCGCGGACCCGTCGTTCGATGCTGCGTTCGAGCAGCTCGCTGCCAGCTTCGTCGCGCTGGCTCAACGGGGGTACGGCGGTGCGTTCGCCGCGTTGGAGGCCGAGATCGGGCGTGGGCAGGCCGGAAATCTCGCGGACGGCCCGAGCGAGCGCCGCGGTGCCGCCGGGCTGCCGCAAGGCGAGGCCGAACACGTGCCCGGCGGGGGAGTCGGCGAGCTGCTGCCAAGCCTCGTCGGTGAAGCCGTGGGCGACCGCGTCGAGCAGCGTGACGAACTGTGCCGGAGACGCGTTCGGCGCGGCAGCCCAGCGACTGCGCAACTCGGCGGTCAAGCCAGTGGCGCGCTGGGGATCAGCCAGGTATCGGCCCAGCTGATCGACCCCGGCCGCACCGTCCTCGCCGTGCCACTCGCGCAGCGCCGTCGCGGCCTGCTCGGGCGCGGAGGCGTCCGGCAAGCCGAACCCGGTCGCGAGTTCGTAGGCGAGGGGAAAGCACACGTCCTGCACGTTTCCCGCGGTGATGCGCAGGGCTCGCCGCTGCCGCTTCAGGTGGACGAACCAGGCCGCTGCGGCGCGCAACCGCGTCGCGTCGGCGAGCAGCAACGCGGTCACTTCCGCCGCGTCCGCCGGATCCAGCAGCGGACGGCCCAGCCGGGGCCGCGCGACGGTGCGGATCACGAGCGGATCGATGATCTTCTTGACCGTGCGGGTCAGCGGCCCGCCGTCGCCCGCCGAAAGCACCTCGACGTCCGGAATCCGCTGCCAGGCGCGCGCGAGAACAGCCGAGCGCAACTGGGACTGCCCTCGGCCTGCCGTCATCACGCTCCCTCGCTCCTCGGCGCAGTTTATCCTGTCGCGCGACCCCGCGTGCGAGAGGCATATTCCGGCGCCGACGGAAATCGGTTGCCCTCCGCCGCGGCGGATGCGGAACTCGTAATCAGCGGAAAGTCATAACCCCGGCAGGTTCAATAAGGTTGCCCGGAATGTTGTATTGAGGGGCCCGCGCAATCTGCAGTAGGCTCGCCGAAACGATCTTTTTCCGCGCTGCGGAAAGTTTTATTCCGCCGCGGTTTCCGGGGAGAGGGGAAGATGTCCGATGGCTGGTTCTGTCCTGCCGCCGGGAGTGAGCAGACGGCGGTTTCTTTCGGCGGTCGGCACTGCGGGCGGTGCGGGTGCGATGTTCGCGACAATGGGTGCGCTCGGCCTCGCGCCGACGGCTCACGCGAGCCCGCGCTACGAGCCGCCGCGCCGCTCGGACTTCGCGCTGACCGGGCGCGGAGCGGCGAAAGTGGTGGTGCTCGGCGGGGGCATAGCCGGGCTTGCCGCCGCGTACGAACTGACGAAAGGGGGATACGACTGCACTGTGCTGGAGGCGGCCGACCGGCCGGGCGGACGGAACTTCACCGCGCGCGGCGGTACCGTGCAGACCGATCTGCGCGGGGATACGCAAACCGCGGCGTTCAGCGAAGGAATCTATCTGAACGCCGGTCCGGCGCGGATCGCGCAATGGATGGTGACGCTCGATTACTGTCGCGAACTCGGCGTGCCGGTCGAGGTGTTCACGAATACTAACGCGAGCGCTTTCGTCTACAACGAAGCGGCCGGAATGCGGCAGCCGGAACGAATCCGGACCACGAAGGCCGACGTGTACGGATATGTCAGCGAACTGCTCGCCAAAGCGACCGATCGCGGAGCGCTGGACAGCGAACTCACCGCGACGGACAAGGAACGCCTGCTGGATTTCCTGCGCGACTGGGGCGCGATCGGGAACAAGGCGTCCGGCTGGCGCTACGCCGGCACCTCGCGGCGCGGCTACTCCACCGATCCGGGAGCGGGCGACCAGGCGGGCGTGCCGCTGGGCCCGGTGCCCTCGCTGGCCCGGACCTTAGCCGAGGGCGCCGGCCGCTACCTCTCCTTCGATTTCGCCTACGAGCAGGCCATGCTGATGTTCCAGCCGGTCGGTGGCATGGACCGGATCCCGCTGGCGTTGGCCCGCGCGCTGGGCCCGCGGCGCCTCCGGCTGCGCACGGCGGTCACCGGGATCACGAACACGGCGGACAAGGTCGGCGTCGCCTTCCTCGAGCCGAACGGCACCCAAGGCCACCTCGTCGCCGACTTCTGCGTCGCCGCGCTCCCTCCGCGGGTGCTGGCCCGGATCCCGCACAACCTCGGGCCGGAGATCCAGGCCGCGCTGGGGAAATGGCAGATCGGCACGGCCGCGAAGATCGGCCTGGAGTACCGCAGCCGCTGGTGGGAGACCGACTGCCGGATCTACGGCGGGATCACGCACACCGACCTGGACATCGAGCGCATCTGGTACCCGTCGCACGGTTTCCACGGACCGCGCGGCCTGCTCGTGAACTACTGCTACGGCAACCACGCCCGCCAATACGGAGACCTCGCCCCGGACGCCCGCGCGCAGCGAGCGGTGGAGCAAGGCGTCAAGATCCACGGCGGGAAGCACCGCACCGAACTGGCGAGCGCGTTCTCGGTCGCCTGGCATCTCATGCCGCACATCGAAAGCGCGTGGGCGACGCCGCCGCTCGGCACCCCGGCCTACCAGTTGCTCGGGAAACCGGCCGGACGCGTGTACTTCGCCGGCGACTGGCTCACCCATCTCACGGCTTGGCAGGCCGGCGCGTTCGAGTCCGCGCGGCTCGCGGTCCGGCGGCTGCACGAGCGCGTCCTGTCCCCGTGAGCTCCCGGCGGGGCGGACTAAGTCTCCTGATCGGGCAAGGAGAGGAAGCGGGTGGGGGAGCATCCCGTGAACGCGCGGAATTCCCGGTTGAGGTGAGGTTGGTCGGCGTAGCCGCAGACGGAAGCGATCTCGGCCGCGCGCGGCGGATCGGGCCGGCACAGCAGCCGCAGGGCGTGGTGGAAGCGGGCGATTCTCGCGACCGCCTTGGGCGTTATCCCGATCTGCGTCCGGAACCGGGCTTCGAAATGCGAGCGGCTCCATCCGACACGGTCGGCCAGGCCCGCGACGGTCAGTCGCCCGTGGGTGGCGTTGAGCAGGTCCCAAGCGACCTGGACGGGCGAGGCGAGCCGCCGGTCCGGGTCGAGCCAGCCGAGCAGCCGTCGATCGAGCAGCGCGAAGCGGGCCGACCAGGTCGGGGCGTGCGCGAGTTCGTCGACGAGACGCGCTGCCCGAGGGCCGAGCAGTTCGGCGAACCCGGCGTAGGCGGGCAGTTCCCGGAGCGGAAGGCCGAGCAGGGCGTGGGCGCCGAGCGGGGTGAGCCCCACGACCATGCCGTGGTCTGTTCCGGTCTGTTCGAACACCAGCGGGCCGGTGCGCAGGCCGACGACCGGGGACGGGGGTTCGCGGTGCGCTCCGGCTCCGTTCGCCGCGAGCATCCGGCGGTCCAGGTTCTCGAAGTCGATGATCAGCTTGATCCCGTCGATGGGCGCGATCCGCCGCACGACCGTCCGAGTGCCGGAGTAATGCGACCCGGCGTAGCCGAGCACATGAGCCGATAGCCGCGGATCGGGTCGGCAGGCGAGGCTCTGGCCGAGACCAGTCTCTCCCTCGCGCCGGGACAGGCCTCCGGCCCACCGGTCCATGCCTTCCCCCTCGGCTGACGCCGCCCCTGCCTCGCGCGGCAAGGCCTCGGGTTCACGGTAGCGAGATCGCGGCGTACTCCGGAAGACCGTGCATTTGTCCAAGACCGCGGCCGCCGCGCCGTTCCATCCTGGATCCGCCGACGCTGTTTCGGTGCTTGCGAGGGGGGATTCGGTGCTCCGAACGAGGAGTCCGGACAGAGGGGGGAGGTGAACGAAGATGCGCAAGGCGCTGCTGTCGGTGGCGGTCTTGATGGGCATTGCCCGCCAGGACCGGCTCACGGCTCCCTACATCTACTACTGACGGACGAGACCGGGGCCGCCCGCCCGGCAGGCGGACGGCCCCGGTTCCTGGCAGGAGGACACCGCATGCCTGGCCCGCCTCCGGGTCCCGCCGGCGACCGGATCGCCGGGAATCTGGCCGCCTTCACCGCCGACCCGCTGGGCTTTCTCGCCCGCTGCTCCCGGGAGCACGGCGACGTGGTCTCGATCGGCTCCCGCAACGTGCTGCTGACCGCGCCGGACGACGTCGAACGCGTGCTCGTCGACCGGGCGGGGGAGTTCGCCAAGTCCAGTCCCCGGACGCGCCGGCGCGCCCGGAAACAGGGCTTTCCGCGGGCGACGATGAACAGCGACGGCGCGGTGTGGCGGAGCAAGCGCGCCCGCCTCGGCCCGGTGTTCGCTCGCGGGCTGGTGGTTCTCGCCGCCGAGACAGCCGGTGCGGAAACACGCCGAATCGCCTGGCCGGAGGGCGCCGAGTTCGACCCGGCTCCGGCAGCGGCTCGGCTGGCGCTGCGATCAATCACGTTCCTGCTGTTCGGGGCCGCGGCGAGCGACCGGGACGCGGACGCAGTCGGCAGCCTGGTGCACGAAATCATGGACCTGTCGGTTTCCCCTTATGTCCTGCCCAGCTGGGTGCCGACGCCGGGTGCACTGCGAATGCGGCGGGCGTTGCGCGACGTCAGCGAGGTCGTCGCCAAGGCCCGCCGGGGCGACGCGCCCGTGCTGAGCGCGTTGGCCAGCGCCGACGACGACGAGATGCGCGACGAACTCGCGACGCTGGTGCTTTCCGGTTATGAGACAACGAAAAACGCGATCCTCTGGACCCTGCATCTGCTGGCCGCGCACCCGGAAGCCGCCGACCGGGCCGCTGCGGCGGATTCCTTCGCGGATGCTGTCGTGCGCGAGGCGATGCGGTTGTACCCGCCTGCTTGGCTGACCAGCCGCGAGACGCTGCGGGACGTGGAGCTGGGCGGCTTCGCCGTGCCCGCCGACACCACGGTGTCGGTCAGCCAGTGGGTGACCCATCGCGACCCCCGCTGGTACCCGGAGCCGCACGAGTTCCGGCCGGAGCGGTGGCTGACCGGAGCCGACCGCCCGCGCGGGGCCTACTTCCCGTTCGGGCTGGGGCCGCGGGCGTGCATCGGCGCGGCGCTCGCGACTGCCGAGGCGGTGGCCGCGGTGACGTGCCTGTGCGCGCGGTTCCGCCTTCTGCCAGGCGACGCTGTCGTGCGGCCGCGTCCCGCCCTCTCGTTGCAGCCGGAGGGCTTGCGCCTGCGGGTGGCGGTCCGGTGACGGGGCCGCGCTCGATCGCCGCGCTGTCCGGCAGGGCGTCCTGATGCGGCTCTTGGTCACCGCGTGCCCCGCTGCCAGCCATTTCCGGCCGCTGGTGCCGTTCGCTCGCGCGGCCCGCGCCGCCGGGCACGACGTGCTGGTCGCGATCGGCGGCGGGTACGCCGCACAAGCGAGCGCCTGCGGGCTGCCCGTGCACCCGGTAGGCGGCGACGTCAGCCTGCTGTCCGTTCCCGGCGGCCCCGGCCGTTCCGGCTGGGCCAGAATGCTCGAGCTGGCCGAACGCACCGCGCCCGACCTGCTCGCGCTCGCCCGGACCTGGCGGCCGGACGCCGTGGTGCGCACCCCGCCGGAGTTCGCCGGCGCGCTGGCCGCGCGAGCGATCGGCGCGAGGCTGCTGGAGCACTCGTTCGGCCTGGTCATGCCCCGCGCCCGGCTGCTCGCCGCCGAGCGTGAACTCGCCGCGCTGTCCGAAATCCACGGCGTCCGTCCCCGGCTGCCCGAACCGGACGCGCTGATCGACCTGTGCCCGCCGTCGGCGCGCCCCGCCCGCTTGCCCGCGGGGATTCCGCTGCGCTTCCAGCCCTGCCGCGGAGAACCGGCGGCCGGACCGCGGGAAGCCGATCTTTGCCTGACGCTGGGCACGATCCTGCCCAGGCTGGGCCGCACCGAGGTCGTGCCGCCCGTGCTGGCCGCGGCACGAGACCTCGGTCTGCGCACGGTGGTCCTCGGCATGGCTGTGCCCGGAACGCTTTCCCTGGAATGGGCTCCGCTGGACACCGTCCGGTGCCGGGTGCTGGCACACCACGGCGGGTCGGGCACGACGTTCAGCGCGCTGGCGGCCGGTGTGCCGCAACTGGTCATGCCACACCTGACCGACCAGCCGGACAACGCCGCACTGGTGGAATCCGCCGGGGCGGGCATGGTGCTGGAACCTTCGCGAGTCACCCGTACCTCGGCGCGCGAAGCCCTCGCCCGGTTGCTGTCCCCGGGCGCGGCCGCGGCGGCGGGCAGACTGCGCGCGGAAATCTCCGCGATGCCCTCGCCCGCCGACGTCGTCCGCGATCTCCTCGGTTGAAACTCGCGGTCCCTAACCGGCCCGCAGCCCGGCGAGGGCGAACTCGAATACCCGCTCCCGCTGGGCCTCGTCGACGTATTCGACCGCCGTGATCCCGGAAATCATGCGCAGGACGTCGTCGATCGACGATTCCGGCCGTGCGGCCCCCGCCTCCTGCGCGCGCACCAGCAGCGGACCGCCTGCCTCGCGCATCGCCCTGCGGCAGGCCTGGAAGCCGTCGGTGGTGCGGTTGAGCGATTCGGCGAAGGCCAGCTTCGTGCCGATGTACTCGACGAAACGCCGGAGCCACGCCGCGAACGCGTCCCACGGTTCGAGGTCTGCGACGTCGCCCGCGGCCCGGCACAGCGCCTCGACCGCCTCGCGGTTCACCTCTTCGACCAGGTCCTCGCGGGTGGGGAAGTTCCGGTAGAGCGTCGCGATGCTCACCCCGGCCCGGCGCGCCACGTCCTCCAGCGAGGTCTGCGCCCGCTGCTCCTCGAAGGCCTCCCGGGCGGCCGCGACCAGCGCGTCGAAGTTGCGCCGCGCGTCGGCGCGCTTGGGCCGCCTGCTCGGCAGTTCCGGTTCCATCCCGTCTCCCGCGTTTGACAACCGTAGGAGACCTACGGTTAAAGTGTAGGGGTACTTTCACTTCTCATCGTACGTGCTTCGCGCACGGAAGGGCGGAGAACATGTCCGCGGAAACCATCGCGCTGGTCACCGGAGCGAACAAGGGCGTCGGCCTCGCCACCGCCCGCCAGCTGGCCGAACGCGGCCTGACCGTGCTGCTCGGGTCGCGCGACGCCGAGAGGGGAGCGAGCGCCGCGAAGGAGCTCGCCGAGGACGGCCTCTCCGTGCGGCCAGTACGCATCGACATCACCGACGACGCTTCAGTCAACGACGCCGCCGCATTGGTAGAGCGGGACTACGGACGGCTCGACGTGCTGGTCAACAACGCGGGCATGCTCATCCGCAAACCGGCGGTGGAGGTCACGGCCGACGACATGCGCCCGGAGTTCGAGACCAACGTTTTCGGGCTCGTGCGGGTGATCCACGCGATGCTGCCCCTGTTGCGACGTTCGCGTTCGGCCCGGATCGTGAACGTCGCGAGCGATTCGGCGATGTTCGCCAAGACCACCGAAAAGGGCTCGATGTTCGCGCGGTCGCACGAGTCCTTCGCGTACTCCGCGACCAAGACCGCGGTGAACATGCTGACGGTCAAGTACGCCAACGCGTTCCTCGACGATCCGGAGCTCGCGCACATCAAGATCAACTCGGTGACTCCCGGCTATGTGGCGACGGACTTGAACAACTTCAACGGTGTCCGCACCACCGAGGAAGGCGCGCGGGCGTCGGTGCACTGGGCAACGGCGGGCGCCGAAACCGGCGGCTTCTTCGACGACGAGGGCCGGGTGGCCTGGTAGGTCCCGGGACCGCTCCCGCCGCGTCCTGGCACGGTCGGCGCCGATGACCGCCTTGCCGGTCGAGTCCACTCAGGAGCGGAGCATGTCGTGTCAGGACACCGTCGGCGCAGTTCACCGCAGGACAGCCGTGCACCGCGCGGAATGCGCTTCCTCGCCGCGATCGGGTTGTGCGTGCTGACAGCTTGCGGTTCGACGCCACCCGCACCGCGGCCGAGCTCCAGCAGCCCGGTGGGCGCCCCGCCGCCGTCGGCGTCCTCCTCCGCGCCCGCACCGGAGGAGTCCGGCCCGATGCCGCCTCCCGTCAAAGCGGACCGGAAATACCTGCCGAGCTGGATGCGAGGCATGGCCGGCGACCCGGACGACATGGCGGCGAAAGCCCATGCCGCGCTGGGCATGGCCGGGGTGCAAAGCGACCTGGTCCGGCACGGGATGCGGGCTCTGCAGGAACTGCCGTACTTCCCGCAGCGAGTGGTCCGGCAGTGCACCGCGCTCAACGCACGCCTCCCCGACCCCGACGGCGAGGCGGTGCAGAGTTTCAGCACTCCGCGACACCCGGTGAGCAGGGCCGAGGGCGCGCGGATCAACGAGGTCATCCGCAGGGCCTGCGCCTGACGTCCGGAAGCGAGGCGGCTCAGGCGGATGCTGCGCATCGACGGCGGCTGAGCCTCGCCGCTCGCGCCGCTGACATCGCCGGCCCGGTCGGAGGTCGCCGCTGACTCGCTTGCCTGGCAAGGGAAACGGCTTCTCCTCGCACGAGCTGCGCTCCGGGCCGTCCCGCCTATGCGAAGAGCTTCGTGAGCCGATCGAGCTCGCCGGCGAACTTCCCGACGTCAAGCGGGTCGCCCCACCCGGGCGCCTCCTGGACGAGGAGGTCGTCGCCGTCCCCATAGGCGAAGTCCGCCCAACCGCCGGTGAAGAGCACGATGCTTCCCCGCTGCGGGCCTTTGGCGAGCTCGACGCCGATCGAGTCAGCGTCGACGACCGCCGCGCGGCCGGTCTTGAACGGGTGCGGCCATTCCTCGCCCTGATCCCGCCAGGTCGTCTCGCCCGCGGCGATGCCGAGACCCTGCCAGACACCGCGCCGCCGGTCGATCTCCCGCACGGCTGCGTCCAGGTCGATGACGTTGTCCACGGAGGGAGTCTGGCAGCGGTGGCGGGCGGAGCGCACCTGGTTTCGCGGAGCGCGCTCACAGGTGCTTGCCGAAGAACTCGGCCAGCTTCTCCGCCGCCGCGCCGACCGCCGCCGGCCGGTCGTAAAGGTCTACATGGGACGCTCCGGGGACCCGGAACATCTCCTTCGGGCCGGTCGCCCGCTGGAACGCCTCGATGCTCATCCACGCGGTCTCGGCGCGGTCGCCCACGATCGTCAGCAGCGGCCGCGGGCCGAGCAGCGAGAGCGGCGCGAACGCGTCGAAGAACGCGAGCCGGTCGATGCTGTCCCAAGTCAGCGTCTTGGCGGAGCGGGGGTGCGCGCCGCGCGGGGTGCGGTAGTACTCCCAGCCCTCGTAGGCGTGCTGGCCCGCGGCACGGGCTTCCAGTTCGTTCGCCGGGAAGACCGGCAGGCCGCCGGGAGCGGTGCGGGAAGCGGTCAGCATCGCGTCGAACACCGCCGGGTCCTGGGTTCCGTCGGCGCCAAGGCGCAGCTGGCGGGACACGTCGGCGGCGCTGACCGTGGCGACGGCGCGCACTCGGCGGTCGGTGGACGCGGCGGTCAGCGAGTAGCCGCCGGACGCGCAGATGCCGAGCAAACCGATCCGGGCGGGGTCGATGTCCTCGCGTCCGGTCAGGTAGCTGACGGCGGCTTTGAAGTCTTCGACTCGTTGAGCGGGGTCTTCGAGTCCGCGCGGCAGGCCTTCGCTTTCGCCCTGGTAAGCGGCGTCGAAGGCGAGGGCGGCGTAGCCGTGGGCGGCCATCAGCTCGGCGTACGAGCCCGCGGTCTGCTCCTTGACGCCGGTGCCCGGGTGCCCGACGACCAGCGCGGGATGCGGGCCGGGGGCGTCCGGGAGACAGAGGTGGGCGGCGATGCGGAGGTTGTTGCTGGGGAAGGAGACGTCGTTTCGCATGCCTCCAGCTTCGGCGCGGTCCAGAGCCGCGACCAGGGACAGTGCTGCCTATGCGGCCCAGTACCAGGCACGCGGTCCGGCCGCCCGGCACACTGGTGGCATGGCAAGCGAACTGGGCGACTTCCTGCGCGCCCGCCGGGCGGCGCTCGACCCGCGGCAGGCCGGGTACCCGGACGACGGACGGCGGCGGCGCGTCCCCGGGTTGCGCCGCGAGGAACTGGCTCAGCTCGCCCACCTCAGCATCGACTACGTCGTGCGGCTCGAACAGGGCCGCACGAACCGCGTTTCCCGGTCGGTGCTCGACGCGCTCGCCGATGCCCTGCAACTGGCGCCGGACGAACGCGCGTACCTCTTCACGGTCGCCGACGTCGCGCCGGTCTCGCCGCGGCCTGCTGTCCGGCCCGAGGTCGCGCCCCGGCTGCGGCAGTTGCTGGACACGATGCGCGACGTTCCGGCGATGGTGCTGCACCGCCGGATGGACGTGCTGGCCTGGAACCGCGGGAGCGCCGCGTTGCTCACCGATTTCGGGAAATTGCCGGCGGCAGAAAGGAATCTGATCCGGCTGACCTTTGCGGACGAATCGTTCCGGTCGCTGTACGCGGACTGGCCGCGGGCCGCGCGCGAGTGCGTTTCGGTGCTGCGGATGGAAGCCGGCCGGACGCCGGACGATCCGGCGTTGAGCGCGCTGGTCGGCGAGCTGAGCGTGCTGGACCCGGATTTCCGGCGGTGGTGGGCGGATCACCGGGTGCGCGGGCCGCGAGCGCTGTCGAAGGTCTATCGGCATCCGGTGGCCGGGAAGCTCGAACTCAACGTTCAGCAGTTCACCGTGGACACTCATCCGGAGCAGCTGCTGGTGGCCTATACCGCGGAACCGGGTTCGCCGAGCGCCTGTCGCCTTCGGCAACTGTGGTGACGGAATCCTGACTCGCGGCACGGCTGCGCCGAACGGGCGGGACGTTTCGCGGAAGAACCAGCGCAGCGGGTGAACCGGGCGCGTGCGCACTGGACGAGGAGGACTTGTCGTCTTCTCCCGAACTGGCTTTCTCCGCCATTCCCGGCCTGCGGGGGTGCGCGCTCTGAATCGGGAAACCAGACCATCGCCGTCGAGGCCAGCCTGAACGGCAAGATCAAGGCGGTGCACACCTCGCCGGCGGCACCGCCGGTCGGTGTTCTCGCGGTGGACCTGCCGATCACGATGACGCCCTCGAACGCGTACAACATTTTGACCGCCGCGGGCATCGTCCAGCCGTTCCAGTACATCCTGCTCCGCAAGCCCTTGACGCCGCCGCCGTGGCATCGCCGGTACCGCTTCTCCGCCACGAGCCCGGGCGGCTGCGGCTACTCGGTGAGTCTTGAAGACGGCGGAATCCAGGCGCATCCTTGTATTTGACGCTGTATTTGACGATCTGCGAACAACGGCGCGGGCCGGGAGCCGAGCGCTCCCGGCCCGCGCGGAGCAGGTGAACGGCCGGTGGGATCCACCGGAAACGCGGTGTAACGGCAAGCGGTCCTGCCGCGACCTTTCGGCAGAGACCAAGCCGCCGCCGAAAGAAGCACATGCCTGCCGCCGAGCGAACTCATCCGGTTGCCGAACAGGCGGGCGCCGGGGCGGTCATGGTGCTTGCGGCACAACGGTTCGCGTCGCCGCTCCCGCCGGATGCAGAGCCGGAGCCCGGGCAGCAGGCGTGGGAGGACTTGCCCTTCGTCACCGCATTGCTGCCGCGGCTGCACCAGGCTTATCGAAAGCTCGCGTACGACGTGGAAATAGTCGAGAACCCCGTCCGGCGGACTGTTCTGGAGAAATGGGACGACGCGGTGACGAAGGGATTTCGCATCGTCCACGTCATTTCGCACGGTGCGACGTCGCTCGCGGACGCGGTGCGGTCACGATCGGCGGAAGACAGCGAGCAGTTGTGTTTCGTGCCCTCCTGCGGGCAGACGGGCAACGGGACCGACGTGGTCCAGTGGGTTCGCACCGCGCACCGGCGAGCCGAGCCGATGCTGTTCGTCGTCGATCTCTGCCGGGCCGGCCGCGCGGCCCGGATCGCGCAGCTGGCCCAGGTTCCCGACGACGAGCTGAACGCCTGGGTGGTCGCGGCGACCAGCCCCGCGGAACCCGCCTACGACGGCACATTCAGCGAGATCGTGGGAGAGGTGCTCGAACAGATCGCGGCGAACGGCCTCGACACCGACCCGTCGATCGAATTCGTCCGCTGGGACCGCCTGGTGTTCGTGATCCAGCAGCGCTTGACCGCGGCGGGCAGCACGCAGCGGATCCACGCCACGAAGATCGACCCGTCCCAGCCGCCTCCGGAACTGCCGTTCTTCCGCAACCCGAACTGGGTGTCCGACGAGCGCCGGGCGCGGGTGCAGGCGATCACGCCGCCGGTCCGGCCGTTCGTCGCCGATCTCGGTGCGGACCATTTCATCGACCGCGTCGGCGACCACTTCGTCGGGAGGCGGCAGCAGCTGGGCGATCTCGCCCCGTGGCTGGACGATGTGACCGTCGGCGGCTTGAAGGTGGTGACCGGTGCGCCGGGGGCGGGCAAATCGGCTTTGCTCGGCGCGCTGGCGTGCGCGGGCCACCCCGAGATCGTCGCCGCGGTGCCGGACGTCCGGGCTTGCCTCGCCGCGCAGTGTCCTGAGGGCACCCCGTCCGCGAACGACGGGTTGGCGGCCATTCACGCCCGCGGGCGCGATCTCGACGCCGTTCTCGTCTCGCTGGCGGCGCAGTGGCGTCTCGACCCGGGCGAGGGCGCGCTGTCCGCGCGGGCGCTCGTCGCCGCTGTCCTGGACCTTGAAACGGTGCCTGCTCTGGTGTTCGACGCGCTTGACGAAGCCGACGATCCGGTGCACCTCCTCCGGGAACTCCTGCTTCCGCTGGTTCGGGCCGTCCGGGCGGACGGCGCCCCGGCGTGCCGCTTGCTGGTCGGGACCCGCCGGAGGCCGGACTTCGAACCATTGCTGAAGCAGGCGGGCGCGGCCGGCGCCGTGGTCGATCTCGACGACGTGCCGGAAGCGGAATTGCGCGCGGACCTCGAACAGCATCTTCTCCGCGTCCTGGCCGATCACACCGCTTACCGGGAACCTGCGCGCCGCCACGTGCGCGCCGTCCTGGCCCGCACCGTGGCGCGCACTCTCGCGGAGGATCCGCGGCGGCGTCGCGAGTGGGGACCCTTTCTGGTAGCCCGGATATTCAGCCGGTCGCTGGTGGCGCTCCAGCCGGCGACAGACGCCGTCAGCGCCGCCGTGCTCGGCGCGAGCGCCCCCCGGACGTTGCCCGACGTGCTCGAACTGGACCTTTCGCTGCATCCGGAGAAAGACGCTCTGCGGGCGGCCCTGGCAGCTGTCGCCTGGGCGAAGGGGCAGGGCTTTCCGACCGAGGCGGTCGCCGCGATCGCACCCGCGTTCCATCGTTCGGTCACCGAGGACAACGTCCGGGAGTTGCTGGCCGCCGGCCGCTTCTACCTGCGCACGAGCGTCGAAGCGGACGGATCGGTGCTGTACCGGCTCTTCCACCAGGGGCTGGCCGACTATCTCAAGGCAACGCCATGGGGAAAGGAATCCGGACATGAAGATCCTGGGAGTCCACGGGATCGGGAACTACCGTCCTGATGAGACTCCGGAGAGCGCTTCGGCTTCGCTGTCCCGGATCTGGACGGCTGGTCTCGCCGCGGCCGGGGGCAGGCACGACGTCACCGTGGCGTACTACTCCGACCTCCTGCGGGTGCGCGGCCGCCAGGGAGACGACAGCGACCTCGGCGATCTGACCGCCGTCGAGGAGGAGTTCCTGCGGTGTCTCCTCGAGGGGCAGCCCCTCGAACTGCCGGGGGTGCCGCAGGGCCGGTTGACCGCGTGGCTTCGGGCGATGATTTCGACGCTCGCGTCGAGCCGGGCGTGCAGCGAGCGGTTCGTGGAATGGCTGCTGGTTCGTTTCGCGAAGGAGGCGGTCGCTTATCTTTCGCCCGGCGGGGCCAGGGACGCCGTCCAGGAACGGCTGCGCGCGGCGCTTCAGCGGCATCAGCCCGAGGTCGTGCTCGCCCATTCCCTGGGAACGGTGGCGACCTACGAGATTCTGCACGAGAGCGCGGGGCCGAGCGTGCCGTTGTGGATCACCCTCGGCTCGCCGCTGGCCTTCCCGAAGGCTGTTTTCGAGCGGCTCACGCCCGCGCCGCGAGAAGGGCGGGGGACACGTCCGCACCGGGTCGGCAGGTGGGCCAACCTGGCCGATCCCGGGGATCTCGTCGCGGTTCCGATCGGCGGGGTCTCGCGCTGTTTCGCCGGGGTCGACAGCGACGACCACGACGTCATCCATGCCTGGGACTTCCACAAGGCGGGCAACTACCTGAAGTCCCGCCGCCTGGCCAGGCTGCTGGGATGACCGAAGCCGAAGCGCGCGGGCCGGCCGCCGCGCTGGTCTACGAGCGGCTGCTCGCCTCGATCACCGAGGGAGGGTCGCGAAGATGGGATCTGGCTTCCCCCTATCTGCTGCGCCACGCACCCGAACACGCGCTCGAAGCGGGAGAATTGGCCGAACTCCTCCAGGACGCCGAGTATCTGGTCCACGGCGCTCCCGGCAGCGTGCAGACCTTCGGCGCCATCCTGGAGACGCGGATCCCCACCGAGACCATGCCGATCTACCGGTCCTCGCTGGCGCGCCATCTGCACTCCGAACCCGAACAACGGCGGCAGATCCTGGCCGTGGACGCGATCCGGCACCGGTCCGGCCGGATCGGCTCGCGGCTGTACAACCCGCCGCTGTTGCCGCCGGTCGGCTGGCAGTGCCGCTGGGCCACCGCCGGAAACATCAGCCTCGCGCTGAAAGCCTCGCTCGTCGGGCACGACGGGCCGATCCGCGCGATCGCCACGGGCTTCGTCGAAGAGACGCCGATCGCGGTCACCGCGGGCGACGACGGGGCCGCGTGCGTGTGGAACCTTTTCGTGGGGGTGCTGCACCGGCGTCTTCGGGGCCATCGGAGGCCGCTGACTTCCGTCGCGGTGGGCGGCCCGGCGTCCTCGCCGCTGGCGATCACCGCGGACACCGGCGGGACGGTGTGCTGCTGGGAACTTCGCACCGGCAAGAAGCGATACCGGCACGCGGGCACCGCGGCGGTCGGCTGCCTGCTGGTCGACGCCGTCGACGAGAAGCACCTCGCGATTTCCGGCGACGCGGACGGTGCGGTCCGCCTGTGGGATCTCGTCGGCGGAACGCCGCTCGAGGCGGTGCGAGCCGGCGGGCCGGTGACCCGGCTGATCTCCGGCGGCGCGGACGACGCCCCGGTGGCCGTGGCGGTGACCGCGGCCGGGTCCGTGGTGGTCGTCGATCTCATCGCCCGGCGGGCGATCGCCGGATTCGGGACTGCCGCCAGTCCGGTGTCCGCCGCGGAGTGTGCGTTCGTTCGCGAGGAGCCGGTCGTCGTCACGACCCACGAGGACGGCACCGGACACGTGTGGCGTCTCTCCGACGGAGCCCTGACGGCGACGTTGACCGGACGCCCGGGTTGCCTCGAGGTTCTCAGCGTGATCGAAACCGGGCTGGAGACCGTCGCGGTCACCGGCGGCGAGGACGGGGTGCTGCGGCTGTGGAACCTCGCGGACGGCAAGCTCCTGGGCCGGATGACCGGCCGGCACCGGGAGCGGATCACCGCCGTCGCCTGGCATGTCGTCCGGGCGCACCGCTCCCCGCAGTCGGCGCGGCCGAACGAACCGGACCTGGTGCGGCGGCGTCCGCAGACGGACTGGTGGCGGCGAAAAGCCGAGATCCTCGGAGAGCTCGCCGGGCACGTCGTCCTGTCGGGATCCGCTGACGAAACGGTGCAGAGCTGGAGCGCCTCGAACTGCCGGCCGCTGCGGACGTTCTTCGCGCACACGGGCGGCGTGGCCGACATCAAGGTCACCGAACTCTGGGGCGAGCCGATCGCGGTGAGCGGGAGCGAGGACGGCACGGCGAGCCTCTGGGATCTGGAGCACTGGCGGACGCAGGCCGAAGGGGCCAGGCATCCGCAACGGGTCGACGCGGTCGCGGTGCGGCGTGTCGGCGGCCAGACCGTCATCGCCACCGCTTGCGGCGACTCGGTGCTGCGTTTGTTCACGGCCGCGGACGGCAAGCAGATCGGGCACTACACGGTCGGCACCGGGACCGTGGTCGCGGTCGGGCTGGGCGGAACGCGGGACGGCGCGGTCGCGGTGACCGCCACTTCCGACGGAACGGTTGCCGCACGCCTGGTCTCCACCGGCAAAGCGCTGTGGAAGCGCCGCATGCCCGCTTCGGCGCTGGAAGTCGGCGGCTCCGGGCGGAGCGCGACGGTCGCCGCGTTGCACGACGGGCGGATCACGATGCTGAGCCTCCGGAGCGGGCGGGTCCTGCCGAACGCCGTCGGCGACGGGCCGGATCTCCCGGCTGTCACTGCTGTCGCGTTCGGGCTGATCGGCCGGCGAGCCGTGCTCGCGGCCGGCACCGCCGACCGGATGGCCGTCGTCTTCGACCTGGCCACAGGCTCGGCGCTGCATGCCTTAGGCCCGCTCGATTCCGACCTCGTGCACGTCGCGATGACCACGACGCCCGGTCCCTCGCTCTTGGCGACGCAGCAGGCGGACGGCGTGATCAAAGTGTGGGACGCCGCGGCCGCGGAGGCAGTGCTGACGATTCCCTCGTCGGCCGGCGTCGCTTCCCGGCTGCTCTTCGGAACCACCGCCGGCCGCCCGGTGGTGATCGCGGCAGGCAGCCAGAACAGCGCCTGTGTCTGGGACGCGCGGACCGGCGGCGCGGAAGCCGTGCTGTTCGTCCCGGCGGAGGTTCTCGCGGCTTCCGCCGCGGACAACGCGCTCGTCGTCGGATTCGGCCGCGAGCTGGGCCTGTTCACTCCGGTCGACGATCCGGGCCTGCACGACGAGAGCGCGGGGAAGCCGGAAGCCGAACCGGTGCGCCGAAAAAAGCGGAAGCGGTCGGTCGCCGAGTCGGCTGTTCTCGTGGCGCTGGCCCGTTACGGCACTCAGGACATCCATGAGCTGAGACGGCGGCTGCGCAAGCCGCCGAGCACGAACGCGCTTCGGGGAACGCTGCGAAAGCTGTGCGAGCAGGGGTACGTCGAAAGGATCCGGCTGGACGAAGAAAGCAGTCCGCGAGTCAGCTATTACGACCTGCTGCCGGAGGGCAGCGCCGCGGCCGAGCGACTGATCGGCCACGCGGCGATCCGTCCTCGTCCGGGTCAGGGGTCGAAAGGCCACGGCTGAGAAAACCGAGCTCGCACCTGTGCGGGAAAGGGCACGATGACAAGACCGGACCCGCCGCGTCCGAAGCCGGAAAGCCGAGACGATTTGCCTCGATTTGCCTCGACCGGGCCCCGCTCTGCCGGTTCGGCAGCCTGGACCCGGCGGAATCGGGGTGGCC
Organism: Amycolatopsis sp. FU40; assembly: GCF_021903635.1. Classification (NCBI taxonomy): domain Bacteria; kingdom Bacillati; phylum Actinomycetota; class Actinomycetes; order Pseudonocardiales; family Pseudonocardiaceae; genus Amycolatopsis; species Amycolatopsis sp. FU40. The sequence continues at coordinate 3,145,032 of NZ_CP091381.1, read as the reverse complement.
GGGCTGGCTCGGCCTGCTGGCGGTGCGCCGCTGGCGACAGCAGCATCGCCTGCGAGGTCTCCGCCAGCCCTGCCTCCCGGAGGCCTCGCAGGCTAAAGAAGCCGGGCAAAACCCCTGGCTCCGCCTGGCCGCACCGGCGAATGCGGGGGAGCGGCTCCGCTGCCGATGGCTTGGCGAATCGGTCCGCTTCCGCCCAGGGTGTCGTCGCCTTCGCACTCGGCGCGGCTGGCGAGCAGGGTGCCGCTGAGCGGCGAAAACGGTCCCTCGCGGGCGCATTTCCCGCTTCGGATTCCGTTCAGCGATTCTTCCCGTTCCATTGACGAGGCCTGCCGGAGGGGTGTCGCCGGACCCGATCGGAGGCAGCGTGAAGCTGGCTGGCGGCACGCACTAGACGCGCCGCCAGCCAGATTGTTCCGCGATCAATAACGGTCGCTGAGAAGCTGCTCGCCGGTCAGGTAATTCTGACGGCGTTCAGCGACACTTCGGCTCGGGAGTTCTGCAGGCGGTTATTCTTCCTGCTCTGCTTTTCGTCTTCTCGTTGAATGCTCAAGAACTCCGCATTCGTTTTACGGGCTGGAGCGGCGATAGCCGGAAGCCGCTTCCTGCTGCAGGTGCAGGTGCTCGGACGACAGTCTGGTCCCCGGCACCGGGTTCACCGGCCGCGGCGTTCCGGTGACGTCGATCGCCACGAAGACCAAGTCCGCGGAAGCCACCGGCGTCGGCGGCGCCGCGAGGTCCTCGGGATCGTCGGCCCAGCCCGACCAGTAAGTGGCGGTCACCGTGGTGCGGACTTCGATCGAGGTGTTGTTGACCCGCTCGATCTGCGCGCGGGCGTGCAGCAAACCGCCCTCTCGCACGGGGTTCAGGAATTCCATGCGCTGCACGGCGCGGGTGGCCGTCGGGCCGTTGCTGTACTCGAGGGTCACGAGCCAGGCCGCGTGGTCGATCAGCCGGAAAATGACCGCGCCCGCGACGTCTCCCTGGTGGTTGAGGTCGGCGGGCTGGGCCAGGTGGGTCAAAGTGCGCTGAATCAGCGGTCGCGCACAAGGCGCGGACGAACTGGTGCTCATCACGGTATTCCTTCCGGTCATTGGTTGGCCTGCGCGAAAAAGCCGCACGTCAGTGCGGCGGAAAAGCGGGGGAACTTCAGGGCTCCGCGGAAATGGTGCGCGGAATTCCGCTCGTCCCGGTGAGACGCACCCGCATGCCCGGGGATCGCCCGTCGCCATGCCAAAACAACCCGATCGGGCAGCGATTTCCGCTCGGGTTCAGGTGAATGCGTCGATCGGGCACCTCGACGTTCGATGGATGCTCTCTCTGAATCGATCCTAGCACGGCCGAAAGAGTGCCCCGCGCGATTGCACCGGCTTCACGCGAAGGGTGGCATAAACGTGAAAGTGAAACGCATTGCGCGTTTTCCGGTGACGCGTTGGTGATGTCCACGACCAGGCCGCTGCCTTCGCCGGTTCCGCCATGCGCGGTGAGCGCGATCCCGCCGCCTGCGGTCGGCAGAGCGAAAATGTGGACGAGGCGGTCGCATGGCTTCGGCTCGGGGCAGGTCTCGGGACGGGGACCGAGGACGAGAGCGGCCGGTTTTGTCGGGGGTCGGTGGCATGATCACCGACGTGCTGGACAACGAGGCGCCTGCTGAGGTTTTCGCCGGGCTGGACGAGATCGACTGGATCGCGATGGAACACGCGTACGGACCGGCGGGGGACGTCCCCGGGCTGCTTCGCGGGCTGGTGTCTGCCGACCCGGCCGTGCGGGAGGTCGCGCTCGACGGCATGTACGGGGCGGTGCACCACCAGGGCGATGTCTACGAATGCACGGTCGCGGCCGTCCCGTTCCTGGTGCGCGCAGCCGCGTGCCCCGGTCTCCCCGGGCGCGCTGATGTGCTGCGGCTGCTGGCCAGCATCGGCGGTGCGGAACGGCCTTCGCCGCCGGCGGATCGCGACCGCATGCGGTACGGGCAGGCGGCGTCGGCGGTGGGCGGCGCTGCTGAGGCACTGCTGCCGTTGCTGGCCGATTCCGACGTGGAGGTCCGGGAGGCCGTTGGCGCCGCACTGCTCGCCCGCAGGTCCGAGGTGGCCGAGGTCGCGGCGGCGGTGCAGCGGCGGCTCGCCGCGGAAGCGGTGCCGGCCGTCGCGGCTGCTCTGGTCGCCACGATCGGAACGTTCGCCCGGCGCTCGGCGGAGATCGACCTCTCCGGCGTGCGCGCCGCGTTGGCCGAGCCCGGGCCCCCGAAGGTGCGGCTGGCCGCGCTCGCCGCGCTGGCCCGGTCCGGCACGGAAACGCTGTCGGCCGAGAGGCTTGCGCTGGCGGTGGAATTGCTGACCGCCCAGCATGCCGCCCCCGAGCCCGTGCCGGAGCCGGCCCCGTTCGAGACCCTGCCGGGCGCGCCGCCGACGCTCGCCGGCGAGTTGCGGAAGCGGAAGGCACTGCACCGGAGCGGCCTGCCGGAGGACCTGGATCCGTACGGACCCTCGCCGGTCCGAGAGCTGAGCTGGGCTTTCGGCGATCAGGTCGGCGACCGGGCCCGGCTGCTGACCGGCCTGACGGGGGCGGCTGGGCGGCAATGCCGCCTGGACGCCCAGAACGCGGCGAACGACCTCGTCCGCGGCTGGCGCGGCGACTACCACGAGCTGGCCGCACGGGTCGGCGAAAACGCGCTCGACGAGCATCCGCTGCTGGCCGGGAACGCAGTGACCGCGTTGGCGGGATTCGGCGTCCTGGCCGCTCCCGCGGCGGGCGCGCTGAGCCAGGCCCTCGACGCGATGCCCCGGGAAGCCGAACGGAGCAACCCGCTGTCCGGCCAACCGGGTTGGCTCATCAAGACTTCGCGCCCGCGCGGCTCCGGGCCTGCGCGGGTTTCCGTCGATCTCAACCCGATTCTGCCGGTGCTGGCGGAATTGCGGGACGTGCGGGCGTTGCCGGCCCAGCGCTGGGTGCTTGAGCAAGAGCAGCTGCCCACCGGGATCGGAAGCGCCATCGGCAGTTTCGGCGAGCTCGCGGCCGATCTGGTCCCGCTGATCCGTCGCCGGATCCGGGACTTCCCAGGGGAAGCCGAGGCACTGGCAGGCGCGCTGGGGGAGATGGGTGCCGCCGCCGCGGAAGCCGTGCCGGAGATGGCGGCCCTCCTCTCGGACGGCAAGATCCGGGAAACCGTGCCGGCTTTGGGCAAGATAGGTCCTCGCGCCGCCGCCGCGGTTCCGGCACTCCGTTCGCTGCTGGACGAACCAGACCGGGAGTCTTCCATCGGCGCGGCGGTCGCGCTGTGGCGCATCACCGGCGACGCCGATGTCGTGCTCCCCGCGATCGCCCGGCACCTGGACGGAGGCGAATACGCGATCACGGCCGCCGCGGAAGCCCTCGGCGTCCTCGGCCAAGCAGCAACGTCCTACCGCGCACGGTTGCGGACGATGCTCGCCCAAGCCGACGACGAATCCGACCCTTACCGATGGGTGCGTTACCAACTGGCGACCGCCCTGTGGCGCATCGACGGCGACGCCGACGCGGCAGCGGCGGTGCTGGTCACGTTGTGGCGCACGAACCGGGTGCTGATGCCTGCCTTGGCGCGCAGCCTGGCGGAACTGGGTCCCGCCGCCCGTCCGGCCGCATCGCTGGCCCGCGCCGAGCTGGATTCAGTTCGCCGGCACACTGTGCAGGGAGTCGTCGAGTATTTCGATGTCTACAACGGATTCGTCACCGCCGACGAATCGCTGCTCGCCGACTGCCGCACGATCCTGGCCAACACTTCCTGACGGCACAGGACGACGCACGCGGCGCGACATCGTTCGCATCGTTCGCAGACCGAAATGGCTTCGCTGTGCGCCGACCCGGAGCGGAAACCCGGCCAGCTCCTCCAGGACTGTCCACAAGCGACTATCGAGGGCGGGCCGTGCTTCGGGCCGTCCCGCACCGGCCGCCCCCTGTCCGTCAGGGCTTTGGCTGCGGACGGCGACCCGGTACGCGCCGCGTGCTTCGACGGGGTATCGGCGTTCGACGCCGTCGCTCGCGACAACATAGTCGCGGCCTAGTGAAGCGCTGGGGGAGGCAAGGCGGATCCGGCTCCCGGCGGTACTGCCCTCGCCGCGCGCGAGCAGCGGGTCGTCGTAGACGAGCACGTGCGCGCCTCTGGCCTGCTTGACCAGCCCCCGGGCGGCAAAGCTCTCAGGTACCGCCAGCGAGGCCGCGCATACACCTTCGAGATAGCGGGTAGTGCTTGATCGAGCGAGAGGAGACGGTCATGAACCTTGCCGACATCGACCCGCCCGGCTGAGCGAGAACGCCGCGATTGTGCGCTGTGGAAGGTCGTCCGGAAGGAAAGTGAAGATGAACAAGCTGCTGTACCGCCCGCTGGGCATGCTGTTCGGCGTGCTTGGCGGTCTGGCCGCGAACGCGGTGTTCGAACGAGTGTGGAAGCTGATCTCCGGCAGGGAAGAGGTGCCCGCCCCGACCCAGAAAGACCGGGGATGGGGCGAGGTGCTCCTTGCTGCGTCCGTCCAAGGAGCGATCTTCGGCCTGGTGAAGGCAGCTGTCGACCGAGGCGGCGCGACCGGTTACGACAAGCTCACCGGTCAGTGGCCCGGCGACACCGCCAAACACGACAGCGACTGAGATCGGCACCGGCATCCAGCGGGTCGGGCAGCCTTCGGCGCGGGCGGGACCCCGGCAGGCGGGGCGTTGCCGGGCAGAACCAGGGGCCGGGACGCGCGCCCAGGCCGGTTGCTGAGTCGCAGCTGAGGTGGCAAGGTTTGCGCCCCCGGGCAGATGACACACCCAGGTCGGGTAATACTTCGGGCTCTTTCGCTCTGGATCCTGGCCGAAGGGGGCAGAGGCGGTCGCAGTAGCCCAGGACGAGCCCTTGTGCCACGCCGGTCGCCGCCAGTCCGATAGTCACGTAAGGAAAAGCGCTGACTTTCGGAATCCAGATCCCCCCGATGCTCGCAATCAGCAATGTGACAGAAACGGCTGCCGCTACGCCGGCTCGTGCCGCTCGCACGCACCGCCGCCAGCGTGTCCAGCCCCGAGTCCCCGGCACTACACGAATGGCGTAATTGCATCCCCCGGCCGTCGGGTGAACGGCTGGTCGAACCCCACTGCAAGACAGAGCATTCGGCGATACGGCCGTCCACCAACTCGGGTGATCGCGACGACACGACACTCTCCCTGACCGATGCGAAGGTGATCTTGCGAAAGGTGTTCAGGGGAGAGGCGCGGGATGGACACGGTGGTCGAACGGATCATTCCGGTGGCGGTCTTTGCGTTGCCGGTGTCGCAGATCCTGTGGGTTGTGCTGGCGGTGCGCAGGAGCCGGCGCTTGCCGCTCTCGATCGCGACGTTCACCGCCGCCATCGACACGGCGATCCTGCTCTGCGGCGGGCTGGTCGTCGTCCTGGTCACGGCACCCGCCGGGGACGGCGAAGGCAGTGCCCTGCACCTGATTCCGGGCCAGGACGTCGCCGGTCTGGGAAACGACGCGGGTTGGCAGATCGCGGGAAACCTGGTGCTGCTGGCACCGCTCGCGGCGCTGGTCCCGTTTCGGGTGCCCCGGCTGCAGTCGCTCGCACGGGTAGCAGCGGCTGCGGCGCTCGTTTCGATCGGGATCGAAGCCGTGCAGTACCTGTTGGACGCCGGCCGGGTCAGCGCCACCGACGACGTACTGTTGAACACGATCGGCGCCACCGCCAGCGCCAGTCTGACTCGCGGTCTTTGGCGTGCTCTCTCCCCGGTGATCCCTCGCCCTCGCGAGGCCGTAGCTTCCGGCCCGGGAACTCCGGCTGCCGGGCCGCCGGAGTCTCGCACTGCGGCTCGCTCGGGAAACTCGGAATCGCGCGCCCCCGATCTGCTCTAGAAGCGTGGGCACGGCCTGTTCGCGCCTTCGTGAACGATGCCCGCTTGCGTTCGGCCGCACGCAAAGTTGCGACGGACGGCCAAATGGCGGCAACTTCAGCGGGTCAGCTTCGCGTACGAGACGAGCAGCACATGACCACGCCCAGGGCTATCCGGGCATGTCGTTGCTAACTCGACCTTGCCCCGGACGGCAAGGCGGCTGCAACAAGGTCGGCGTCGACTGCGGCAGCTCGATCCGCCACACGCTCGCGTCGGAATCACGCCGCCCGCCAACGCAGAGCCCAGTTCGCGTTCGGCACCTTCGGAAGGGTGGAAACGCGCCCGGCTGGGTCGGCGACATCAGCGTCTGTCGTCCATCGTGCCCGGCACAAAGGGTCCTGGCTCGGTGCCGGATAGAAATGCCGGTCGCCCAACCGGGCCATGCGGGGAGTCCGGTGCTCAGTAATGGGCACGCTGGGTTCGGCGGGCGGTCCGAGGGAACTGACCGGTCGGCTCCGCCCCTGCTTTCGCTCGACAACCACGGCGGGCTCCCGCGCGGACCACGGGTACCCCGGCGCATCGCCGGAGCGTACTTGCGCTGACTCCGTGCGCGGCCACTCCGATCCTGCCAGTGTGTGTCGATATTGATCGGCTCGACGCGTACCAAGTCCCGACGGTTGGCCTGCAGAATTCGGCCGAGACAGTGACGCGTCCAGCGATAAAGTTCACATCGCCCATCGGGGTGAACCGATGCTTGCCCGCCGATTTAGACGCAGATTTCCTTCTTTTTCACCATTGTGCTGTGCGCTTAACAGCGGGCGCGTGTGTGCTCAATTCTGATTGCAGGTGACACCCTAGTCGCCGGTCCGGGCCAGTTGGACTTCGCGATAGGGGTCCAGGCCCTTCTGCCGGGCGCGGCAGGCGATGAGGGAGAGCATGGGGCCGGCCATCGCGGTGGTGGCGACGGCCATGAGAACCATTGCGCCGTAGAGCTGTTGGTCGAGCAGACCGGCCTGTAAGCCGATGCCGAGTGCGACGAGTTCGGTGAGCCCGCGGGTGTTCATGAGGCTGGCGATGACGGCTGCTCGTTCGGAGGGAAGCCCGCCGGCGCGTGCTCCTGCGTAGGTGCCGGCGCATTTTCCGAGGACGGCAAGGGTGACGATCATGCAGAAGTCGCCGATGCCAGCGAGTCCGAGGCGGGAGAGATCGACGTTGAAGCCGGCGATGACGAAGTAGACCGGAAGCAGTTGTCGTGCGGCGAACTCGATCGGACGGGTGATCGTTTCGCGGGCGCGGCCGGTCAGGGTTCTGGGCATGATCATGCCGAAGAGGAACGCGCCGAACACGAGGTGCAGGCCCATCAGTTGGGTGGCCGCCGCGGTGGCGAGGGTGCCGACGAAGACGACGGTCACGGTCGCCGCCGCGGGGTTGGTGCTGGCGAGGAGCCGGGTGAGCAGGGGACGCACGCCGATGAACATGACGGCGATGAACGGGATCAGGAGCAAGGGTTGCCAGTGCGCTGCGAAGTTGTGAGTGGAGAGGGCTTGAACGAACGCGAGCATGGCCCAGGCGACGGCATCACAGGCAGCGGCTGAGGAGAGCGCGATCGCGCCGACGGCGGTGTTGGTGAGGTGTCGTTCGGCGATGATGCGGGCGAGTACGGGGAACGCGGTGATCGACAGGGTGACGCCGATGAACAGGATGAATCCGGTACGGCTGGTCGAATGGTGGTGTCCGGCGAGGTAGACGGCGAGCGCGGCGCCGAGTCCGAAGGGCAGTGCGGTCGATCCGATCGCGACGGCGGCAGTGGCCCGGCGGGTGCTCCGGCTGCCGATGTGCTCGATGCCCGTGCCTACCAGGAACATGAACAGGGCGAGGCCGAGGTTGGCCGGGGTGTGGAGGAAGGGCCGGATGTCGGCGGGGAAGAGCGTGCGGGTCAGAGCGCCGTCGAAGAGGGTCGGGCCGAGGGCGATGCCGGCGATGATTTCGCCGATGACCGGAGGCTGGCCCAGTTTCCGTGCGAGGAATCCGGCGGCACTGGCCAGCGCGATGATGAGCGAGAGGTCGAGCAGGAGGAACGCCACCTGGTGCTCACTCACGCGGAGACCCCTTTGCTCGGCGCGCTGCGGATTCGACAGGATTCGGCCGGGTGCCGCATAATCAAGGTGTGCCTGGTCGTTCGGTCTGGTCGCTGACCCCGCAGCAGAGCATCGAGGCGGAGTGCGCGCGTCGCGGGCGTCCCGCAGTCGTGGACGGATGCGCCAAGTTGATTGTCGGGGAACCGGTCGACGAATCGCTGATCCGCGCGCTCGGCGGTCCGGGCGCCGACAAGTTCTTCGACGGCGCCCAGCACGACGACCTCTACTGGTTCCGGGTGTGGGGCGCGCGCGGCCTGCTGTGGGCGTGGGAGGAGTCCGCTACGCCCGCGATACTCGCCGCGCTGGAGGATGAGTCGTGGCGGGTGCGCGAGATGGGGCTGAAGGTGATTGCACGGCATTTGCTGGGTGACGCGCTCGAAGCCGCGGCTGCGCTTCGAGACGACTCGGTGCTTCGGGTGCGAGAGGCGGCCCGCCGCGCGGTCGTGCTGCTGACCCAGGCCGGGGCCTGAGCGGCGGGTCACGCGCGGCTCGTGAAGGCCATGGGCAGGGACCGGTACCCGCGGAAGAAGTTCGACTCGAGGTGGACGGGGTCGCCGCGCAGTTCGGCCGTGCCGACCAGTTCGAGCATCGCTTTGACGATCGAGCCCACTTCGAGCCGCGCCAGGAACGCCGCGATGCAGTAGTGGGAACCCAGCCCGAAGGTCAGGTGCCGGTTGGGCTTGCGGGTGAAGTCGAGCGTGTCCGGACGATCGAATACCTCGGGGTCGCGGTTGGCCGATCTCAGCCACAGGGTGACGAATTCCCCGGCGTGCATGCGGGTTCCGCCGATCTCGACGTCCTCGGTGGCGACCCGCATCACGTGGCTGACCGGGCATCCGAGCCGGAGAATCTCTTCGGTCGCGGTATCCGGGTCGGCGCGCCCGGCGCGCAGCATCGCCCACTCGCCCGGGTCCGTGACGAGGGTGAGCGCGCCGGCGCTCGACGTGTGCCGTGCCGTCTCGTTGCCGCCCGCGATCAGGTCGTGGCAGTTCATCACTGCGATCTCGGGCCGTATCGGCTGGTCGTACATCGTCGCGTTCGCGAGAACGGTAGCGACGTCGTTCCCCGGCCGGCGGCGTTTCGCGGCCAGCAGTTTGTGGCAGTAGCCGAACAGCTTGGTGTGCGCGGCGATCTGCGCGTTGGAGGTGGTGTAACCGGACCCGCTGAAGGCCGCCTGCGTCAGCTCCTTGACATGATCGCGGTCGTCGTCGGGCACGCCGAGCAGTTCGCAGGTGACGATCGTCGGCAGCGGCGCGGCGACCTTCTCGACGAAGTCGAACGTGCCCTGGTCCAGTACAGCGGACACCAGGTCCCGCGCGATCTGCAGTGTGCTGTCGGTGAGCTTGCGCAGCAATTTCGGTGTGAACGACGTGTTGATCGTCTTCCGCATTTCCGCGTGGGCCGGGTCGTCGGTCACCAGCAGCGACAACCCGCCCGCGGCCGCGCCGGCTTTATCGTCGGTGGGTTTCTCGCCCAGGTGCATGCCTTTCTGCGAGGAGAAGAGGTGCGCGTTGCGCTGGACTTCCTGGATGTGCCGGTACCGCGTGACGGCCCAGTGCTCGCGGAAACCGCCGGACCGGATCGGCCTGCCGAATTCCCGCATCTGCTTCCACGCGCGCTCCGGCCGGTCGTCGGAATAGAGCCGGGCGTCGGTCAGGTCGATTCTCGCGAGATCCTCGAGGACGTCGGGAGTGCCGCTGTTCATCGGGGGCCTTTCAGCTGCCGGGCAGGTCAGATGTCGGCGTTGATCCGGAGGGCGGTGGCCGCGAGTTCCCGGGCCAGCTGGGCGTTGGCGGAGCCGGCTTCGGTGCTTTCGAGACGGGTTGCCAGCAGATTCAGCTGCGAGGCGAGCCGACGCTGCTCGTGGTCGCGGATCATGCTTTGCAGCCAGAGCACGGCGGCGAGCCGCACGCCCCTGGTCACCGGGGTGACCTGGTGAGGCAGGCCGGTCGGGTAGGCGACTGCTGACCCGGCGGGCAGTTTGTAGGTGTGCGTGCCCCACGGGCTGCCGAACGAGAGTTCGCCTCCGTCGTAGGTATCCGGCTCGGCCAGGAACACTGTCATGGAGAAGTCGCTGCGGACGTAGTTCTGGCCGAACGGACCGTATGCCTCGTTCTGCACCGTGAACCCCATGATCGGCGAGTCGATGTGCGTGCCGTACGCCATGCCGTCTTCGTACCGGCTGATGATCGCGCGGGTGATCGACCGCGGGAACACGGAGTTGTTGAGATCCAGGTTCGCCCGCACCGCTCGGTCGACGATCTTGACGACCTCGACGTACTGCTGTTCCGAGGCCATTTCCTGGTTGTTCTTGACCTCGGCGCTGCCGCCGTCGGCGCTCACCCGCCCGTCGACGAACCGCGCCGCGCCGACCTTGCCGGTCACTGTTTTGAGCTCAGTCGGGTCGAGGAAGTTGTCGATGACGCGAATGGTGGGCCACATGGGAGTTCCTCCGAAGCAGGCGGGTCAGGCAAGGGACGAGCCGATCTCAGCGAGCAGCCGCGGCTGCGCAGGGCGCAGGAAGAAGTGATCGCCCGGCATGGCGCGCACGCGCCAGGCGGCGCTGGTCTGGGATCCCCACGCGCTGACGTCGTCCTTCCGCACGGACGTGTCGCCGATCCCGTAGAACGCGGTGATCGGGCAGGGCAGCGGGGGTTCGGGTCGGTAGCGGTATCGCTCGCTCAGCGCGAAGTCGGCGCGCAGCGCGGGCAGTACGAGTTCGAGCAGGTCCGGATCGGCGAGGACCTCGGGCCGGGTCGCCCGGAAACGTGCGATCTCCCGGACGAACTCCGCGTCGGGCAGCCGGTGGATGGGTTCGGAGCGGACCGGGACCTGCGGGGCGCCGCGGCCGGACGCGAACAGGTGCCGGGGCAGCGGGTCCCCGCAGCGCCGCAGCTGCCGGACGAACTCGAATGACACCAGCGCGCCCAGGCTGTGGCCGAAGGTCGCGTAGGGCAGGTCCAGCAGTCCGGAGAGGCCGCGGTGCAACTGCGGGAGCAGAGCGGACAGCTGGTACCAGGGCGGTTCGCTGAGCCGGGATTCGCGGCCGGGCAGCTGGACCGCGCACAGCTCGACATCAGGCGGCAGGTGCTCCCGCCATGGCCGGTAAACCGACGCACCGCCTCCGGCGTACGGGAAGCACAGCAGCCGAAGCCGCGGCGTCAGCGGCGCGGGCCAGCGGATGATCCAGCGGCCGGGGTCAGTCATCTGCGGCCCCCACAACGCGGTGTCCCGCGGCGGCGAGCGCCTTCGAGGCCGCTTGGAGCTCAGTGACCAGCAGGTAGTCGGTGTCGTAGGTGGCGACCGCGAACACGCTCAGCCCGGCGTCCGCCAGCGGCGCGACGACTGACGAGAGCACGCCTGGTTCGTCGAGTCCCGACATGCCCGCGACCCGCAGGCAGTGCCATCCGCTGTCGCGGACCGCTCCGGGGACCTGGACGTCTTCGGCACAGATGACCGTCAGCTCGTCGCTCGTGCGCGTGACGCTGAGGAAATCGGCGGACCGGGTGAGCGCGTCGCCCGGGATCGGTGCGGCGGGCGGCAGCCGGCATACGGAGTATCTGCCGGGGACGGACCGGAGCGTTCGGGAGGACATCGGGCTGCTCCTAGTAGACGACCCGCGAATCGCAGGCGAGGCGGTGGGCACGGGACTTGCGGAGGTCGCGGGTGATGTTGACGCGCTTGAACCAGCGGTCGGTGCCGTCGTAGCGAGCGCGGAAGGACGCCCGGCCATGGACAGCGCGGAAATTGTCGATGAGCACAATGTCGCCGGGCCGCAGCACGATCTCGCGCAGCCGGCGATCGATCGCCCGGCAGATCGCGTCGAGCGCGGCGCGCGCCGGCGGGTCGTCCCCCGGGACGTCCATGTAATAGGGATCGATGGCGAGATAGGGCGCGACGGGGTCGCCCGAGAGCACAGCGACCCGCTGCGGGCTGCTGTTCATCTGGTCGACGCGGTCTCGCGCGGCCAGCAGCAGCGTGCCCTCGCGGCCCGGCGGGATCTCCGCGGTCCGGTCCTCCGCCGCGAGATGCGAGTCGTCCGGCCGGATGCGGAAACGGGGCTGGAACAGTACGTCGCGTACTTCCGAATCGAGGGTGACGTCGCCGATCGAGGCGAAGGTGGTGGGGATCAGGTCGTGATTGCGCAGCCCGAGCAGAGCAAGATAGTCGCACCGGAGCGGATGGAACGCCTCCTCGGTGTGCCATGCCAGGGTTTCGCTGCTCCCGCTGCCGAGCTGTGTGTGTTCGTGGCCGGGCGAGGGCGAGATATCGTGCACCACCGCGCCGTTCTGCTGCGTGGCCCAGCCGAAGATCTCGCCGAGCAAGGAGGCGACGAGCACGAGCCAGAGCTCCTCGCGCAGCGTCGAGCCCCGGTCGGGCTGGCGGGCCCAATGCCGCGGGGTCGGGCCGATCGCGGCGTCGTTCACCGGCAGCCCGCTGACAACGCATGCGGCGTTCGTCTCGCGGGTGCGCATGGCGCCCAAGGTGCTGCGCAGCCGCAGCGGCAGCTCCTGTGCGTGGAGTGCCGCTGCCGCAAGGAATCCCGGGTTGTCGGCGCGATCGTGCCGGGACATCAAGCGGGAGAGCAGTCCCTCGATCTCGTCGACTTCTCGCCGAGTCAGCGCGAACCGTGCGAGGGTGTCCGCTGTGGTCAAGTGCATGATGTGCTCCGGCTGATGTCGAGGACGTCGCGCAGCATCGCGGCGGACGCCGGTTCCGCGCCAGGTTCCAGGCTGGCCGCGGAGATCCGCATGTTCCGGTCGGTGTGGAACACGATCCCCATCTCGTCGGGGTGCAGCCGCGCGAGCGGGTGGTCGTCCGGCACGGGCGCCGGCTCGACCGAGAGCCGGTAACCGGTCGCGTCGGCCTCGGCCAAGCACAGCAGGACGAGCCGGCGGCCGTCGGCCAGCGGCGCGCGAACGTCGTCGGCGGTGAGTTCGCGGATCCCGCGGATTGCGACGTCCTTGACCGTGCAGGGCATGCGCAGCACGGCGTTCGCCGCGATCGCCAGTTTGCAGGCCGCGTCGTGCCCGTCTACGTCAAGGCTCGGATCAGCCTCGGCGATTCCGCGCCGCTGGGCGTCGCGGACGGCGTCAGCAAAGGAGATTCCGCGTTCCATCGCCCGCAGAATGCTGTGACTGGTGCCGTTCAGGACTCCTTCCATCCGGGTGATCCGGCATCCGGCGAGATCGCGCTGTCCCATCGTGACGACCGGCAGCGCCCCGGCTACGGTCGCGCTGAATCGAAGCATCGAGCCGTATTCGGCGGCGAGCGCGGAGAGTTCCTCGTACGCCAGGGCGACCGGGCCTTTGTTGGCGAGGACGGCGTGCTTTCCGCTGCCGAGCGCGTGCCGGACAGCGGAGAGGCCGGGTTCGCCGTCGACGAGGTCGACCGGCGTCGCTTCGAGCAGGATGTCGGCCTCTGCGCGGTCGAGCATTTCGACCGGGGTCAGACCGGAGACGCCGACTCGGGGCAGTTCGCCGAGCGGCCGACGTTCGGCGAGAGCGGTGCGCAGCACGGCGAGTTCGAGTCCAGCGGGGTCGACAGCGCCGCCGCCGAACTCCGCCACACCGGTCACGAGCAGCCGCACGCCGTGCTCGGCTGCCAGTGCCTCGCCCTGCTCGTCGAGGATGTCCAGTACGCCGCCGCCGACGTGTCCCGCGCCGGCGAGCGCCAGCCGCCAGGTTTTCGGTTCTGTCGCCATCGTTCAGCCCGCCGGGTATCCGGGCAGGGGCCAGGCGCGGCACAGTTCGACGACTTCGGCGTTGACCTCTGCCCGGATGCACGGGTCGAGCACATGGTCGCGGTCGTCGACGGGCTGGACGGCTCGCAGCACCCGGTCGGCCAGTCCGGCGCAGCGGGACATGTCGGCCGGGCGCGCGCCTCGCGCGGCGAGTGTGTTCGTGCCGATGCGCAGGCCGCTGGTGACCGCAGACGGGCGCGGATCGGCTGGGATGTGATTCTTGTTGACGATGATCCCGGCCGACTCGAGCGCCTTCTCGGCGACGAGGCCGCTGATGCCCAGCGGTGTGAGATCCAGCAGCACGATGTGGTTGTCCGTGCCGCCGGAGACGACTGTGTAGCCGAGCCTGCCGAAGGCGTCCGCGAGCGCCCGTGCGTCGTCGGCGATCCGGCCGGCCAGTTCGGCGAACGCCGGAGTGGCGCAGCGGCCGAGCGCGCATGCCTTGGCCGCGATGGTGTTGACTGCGGGCGCGCCCTGGAACAACGGGAAGATCGCGCGCTGTATCCGCGCCGCCAGCGTGGTGCCGCCGACCGGCCGGTCCCAGTCGCGGCCGCTGAGGATCAGCGCGCCGCGCGGGCCGAACAGCTGTTTGTGGGTGCAGGTGGTCGTGAGGTGCGCGTGGTCGATCGGGTTCTGGTGGCGCCCGGCCGCGACCAGTCCGGCGATGTGCGAGATGTCGGCGATCAGCATCGCGTCGACCTCGTCCGCGATCTCCCGGAACCGGCGGAAATCCACTGCTCTGGGGTAAGCGGTCGCACCGCAGACGATCACCTTGGGACGCACTTGATGCGCGATGGAGCGCACCTGGTCGTAGTCGATGCCGCCGTCGGGTCCCAGTCCGTAGCCGTGCGCATCGTAGAGCTGTCCGGACATCGACGCCGGCGCGCCGTGCGTGAGGTGACCGCCCTGCCGCAGTTCCATCCCGAGCAGCGGGTCTCCGGGCCGCATCAGCGCGGCCAGCACTGCCTCGTTCGCCACCGACGCCGAGTGCGACTGGACGTTGGCGTAGCGCGCGCCGAACAGCGCGCAGGCGCGGTCGATCGCCAGCTGCTCGATCTCGTCCACCTGCGCGCAGCCGGCGTGGAACCGCCGGCCCGGGTAGCCCTCGGCGGTTACGTTGACCGCGGGGCTGGCGCTGCATACCAGCACCGACGGGTCGACCACGCTGCACGAGGCGACCATGACCAGAGTGTCGGTTTGGCGCCGGTACTCCGCTTCGAGCATGCGGTAGAGGTCCGGGTCGGTGGTGCGCAGTCCGTCGATCCCGGCTCTGGCGAGGTCGGGCAGGCGCCCGAGGGCGGGGAATACGTTGCTGGTCATCAGGCCTCCGAGGGAACGTGGCGCGGCTGGTCTTTGATGCGAGCCCAGATCTCGGCGATGCGTGCGGACTGGCCGGGCTGCGGGTCGAGCGCGGCGACGGCGCGGCCGAGCCCGTTGACGGTGGGGTCTTCGAAAAACGCGCGGATCGGCACCTCGACCCGGAACACCGCCTGGAGCCGCAGCAGCACTTGGGTCGCGGCGAGCGAATGCCCGCCGAGCCGGAAGAAGTCGTCT
Organism: Amycolatopsis sp. FU40; assembly: GCF_021903635.1. Lineage (NCBI taxonomy): Bacteria > Bacillati > Actinomycetota > Actinomycetes > Pseudonocardiales > Pseudonocardiaceae > Amycolatopsis > Amycolatopsis sp. FU40. The sequence goes on along the minus strand of NZ_CP091381.1, from coordinate 3,129,765 downwards.
TGCACGCCGATCGGCGACCGGTCGAGCACATCGGCGAACGCGCTGGCCACGACGCGTTCGATCGGCGTCCGCGGGGCGACGAACGGAGCGTCCTGCCCGTTGTCCTCGTCCGGCGGTTCGATCAGCCCCAGGTTCTCCACCCGGCCCGCCTCATCGGCTCGGGCGAGGATCCCGGTCCGTGCCCACGGTTCTGGATCTCCCGGCACGGCGACGAGATCAGCCAGGTCGTCGCGGCGCAGAAAGCCGTCCGCGACGAGCGGACCGGCGACGAGCAACTCGCCAGGGACGCCGGGTGGTGCCGGGCGGCCACGCAGGTCGAGGATCGCCAGCCGGGCGCCGGGCAACGGACGACCGGTATCCCAGTCGCACGACAGCGGTGCGAGACTGCCATCGCTGACGTCGGGGGACAGGTCGGCGAGGAGCACTTGCCGTCCGCGGAAGACGGCGGACAGACATCCGCGCACCGCGCGTTCAGTCCACAGCGGAGCATCGACCGGTCCGGCGTCGGCTGGTCCCGTCGCGACCGTGCGCGCGGCGAGGGTGTGCTTGCTGAGCACGATCCCCGCTGAGGCGTCGTCGGGGTAGCAGACCAGCGCCGTTTCCTCCGGCACGGACGGTTTGGCATCGAGCCTGTGCACGCCCTTGTCGTCGAGCAAGAAGGCGAGACGCGCGTCGGTGCGCACCTGCTCGTCCCACCAGTCCGGGCGGGCCGGGTCCATCGGCACGCACGCGGCGCCGGTGCCGAGCACGGCGAGCAGGCCGGCCATCCAGTCGCGGGCGCTGGTGACCCGCAGGCCGACCGTCATCCCGGGCCTCGCCTCGGCCAGGTCGGCGGCGAGGCGGTCGACCTGCTGGACGAGTTCGCCATAGGCGAGGCCTTCGATCGCGACGGTTGTGGGTGCATGGTCGCGGACGGCGCCCAGGACGTCGAGGATGTCTGGGACGTCCGCCGGCCGCGCGGCAACGGGCAGCGGACCAGACCGGAAGAAGGCGGACAGCGGACGGTCCGGCTCGCGCGCGACCGCCGCGAGCAGTTCGGCGAATTCCTCGCTGATGCGGACGATGGTGTCCGCGGCGAACAGGTCCCGGTTGTATTCGAAATAGCCTTCGAGCGCGTCGCTGGATTCCCAGAGCGACACGGTGAGTTCGAACATCGCGGTCTCTGTTTCGACGTCCACCAGATCGACGTCGAGGTCGGCGAGCCGGGGCCGCGACCGCGGTGCGTTCTGCAGCGCGAAGTTGACCTGGAACAGTGGGTTGCGTGCGAGGTTCCGGCTCGGCTGCAGCGTTTCCACGAGCAGTTCGAACGGCACGTCCTGATGGGCGTATGCGTCGACGCAGACGCCACGGACGCGCGCGGCCAGTTCGGTGAACGTCGGGTCCCCGGTGAGGTCGACCCGCAGCGGGAGGGTATTGGCGAAGAACCCGATCAGATCCTCGGTCTCCAGGCGGGTGCGGCCGGACGTCGGGCTGCCGATCACGACGTCGTCGGCGTGGCTGCTCCGCCCGATCACGACGCCGAACGCTGCCAACAGCACCATGAAGAGCGTGCAATCGGCGGCACGGCACAGCTCCCGCAAGCCTCGCACCGCCGGTGCGGGCAGCTGCCAGGGCACGCTGGCGCCGGCGAACGTCTGCACCGGGGGCCGCGCGAAGTCGGCCGGCAGCCGGCGCGGCGAGGGATCGGCGAGCGTCTCTGCCCAGTGGTCCAGGGAGCCGGCGAGCTGGTCGGGTGTGCGGTGCGTGCGCTGCCACACCGCAAAGTCGGGGTACTGGATCACGGGATCCGCGACCGGGTCGGCCACACCGCGCAACGCGCTCGTGTACCCGGCCGCGATCTCGTCGGTGAGCACAGCCAGCGACCATCCGTCGACAACGATGTGGTGCATCACCAGCAACAGCACGTGCTCCGTTTCGCGGAGACGGTAGAGGGTGGCCCGCAGCATCGGCCCGCGCGCGAGGTCGAACGGCAATCGCGTGCGTTCGGTGAGTTCGTTCGCCAGTCCTTCGACTGTGGTGCCCGGCGTGCACTCGACCTGCTCGATGGAGACAGCGGCCGTGTCGGCGACCTGCTGGACCGGGCCGGCTTCGGATGTCGCGAAGGTGGTCCGCAGCGCGGCGTGGCGGCGGACGACAGCGTCGACCGCGCGGTCCAAGGCGTCGTGGTCGAGGTTGCCGCTGATCCGCACGGCGACGGGAACGTTGTACGTCGGAGTTCCCGGCCAGAGCCGGTCGAGGAACCACAGTTGTTGCTGGGCATAGGAAAGCGGGGCGGGATCGTCGCTCGCGACGGGGACGGGCGCGGGCACGAGGTCGCGCTCCCCGGCCAGTGCGTCGTCGACGACCTTCGCGAGGGCGCGGACCGTGGCGGCAGAGAACACCGATCGCACCGGTACGTCGACACCGAACGCCGCGCGGATTCGGGCCACCAGCTGGATGACGAGCAACGAATGCCCGCCCCGGGCGAAGAAATCGTCGTCCGGCGCGACGTGTCCGACGCCGAGAAGGTCGGCGAACATGCCCGCGAGCACCTGCCCGGTCGGCTCGGCGGACTCGCCGTCGCCAACCCCGTCGAGGTCGATTTCCGGCAGTGCGCTCGCGTCGAGCTTGCCGCGAGCGGTCAGCGGAAGTTCCGGCAGCCAGCAGAACGCAGCCGGGATCATCGCGCTGAGGAGCCGCTGCAGCAGTTCGTCGCGCAGCTCGCGAGCCGACGGCGGTGCGCCTGCGGCCACCAGATACGCGACGAGGGCGGGATCGCCGTCCGGGCGGCGTACTTCCCGGATCGCTGCGTCGGCGACGCCGCGGCAGGCGCGCAGCGCGGCCTCGATCTCGGCGATCTCGATGCGTACGCCGTGGATCTTCAGCTGGCGGTCGGCGCGGCCGGCGAACTCGAGCGTCCGGTCCGGCAGCAGCCGGGCGAGGTCGCCGGTGCGGTACGCCCGTGCCCCGGGCGCCTCGGCGAACGGGTCCGGCCGGAACCTGTCGGCGGTGAGACCCGGCTGTCCTGCGTAGCCTCGAGCGATGCCCGCGCCGCCGACGTGGATCTGACCGAGCGCGCCCGGCGGGGCAGGGTTGCCGTGCCGGTCGAGCAGATGCAGCGTCGCGTTCGGGATCGGGACGCCGATCGGGACGTCCGGGCGGTCGGTCGCGGTCGCTGCGCGGTGCGCGCTGCACCAGACTGTCGCTTCGGTCGGTCCGTATTCGTTGACGAAGGCGGTAGCGGGCAGCGCGGTGCGATGCGCCTCGTGCACCTCGCGCGGGCAGGCCTCGCCGGCGACCACGACCGAGCGCAACTCCGGCAGATCTCCAGGCTCAAGCAGACGCAGCAGCATCCGGTAGAGCGACGGCACGCTCTCGAAGTGGCTGATCCGGTGCGCGCGCAGCAGCTCAAGATGATGCTCCGGATCCTGCTCGTGCCCCGGCTCGGGCAGCACGAGCGTGCCGCCGTCGTAGAGCGTCCAGAACAGCCCGGCCACTGAGCTGTCGAATCCCAGCGACGAGATCAGCAGGAAACTCCGCACCCGATCCGGGAAGTACTCCCGCCGCGCATGGGTCGAGGCCACCAGATTGGCATGGCTGACGCCGATGCCCTTCGGCCGTCCGGTCGAGCCGGACGTGTACATCACGTAGGCGAGGTTGTCGGGCACTGCACGGGGCAAGGGCGCGCCGACGGGTGCTGCGTCGGGCACTTCGGTGAGCACGGTCGCGACCCGGGCGTCGCGCAGGATGTGCCCGACACGCTCCGGGGGCGCGTCCGGGTCGGTGAACACGTAAGCGCCGCCAGCCAGCAGCACTCCGAGGATTGCGGCGACAGCGTCGGCGGAACGGGGCATCGAGATGCCGACCGGTGTCTCGGGGCCGACGCCTTCCGCGACCAGGTGTTCGGCGACGGCGGTGGCGCGGCTGAACAGCGATCGGTAGGTCAGTGCGGTCGTTCCGGAGCGGACCGCCACGGTGTCTGGGCATTGCCTGGCGCGCTCCGCGATCAGCTCGGGCATCGTGCGGTCGGCGGGAAAGCTCGTTGTGGTCGCGTTCCACCGGCGGACCGCGTCGCGTTCCGGTCCGGTCTGCATGGCGAGGTCTCCGATTCGCCGCTCGGGCCGGCGCAGGGCATCGGCAAGCAGCGTCGCGAGATGATCCGCTAGTCGGGCGACAAGACCGCAGGTGAGGACGTCGGTGTTGTATTCCCACGACGCCACCCAGGCATCGCCGGACCGGGCGACGCGGAGCGCCAGGTCGAACGCGGCGCCGGGATGCGGCAGTGAGCGGCTGACGAGCGTGCTGGCACCGAGTCCCAGACAGACACCGGGTTCGTCGACGGCCAGTTCGGCCAGGCCGTCGTCGCCGGGTGCCTGTTCGAGGGTGAACATCACCTGGAACAGTGCGGGCCTGCTCGGGTCGACGCGATCTGCGCGGTCGGCGACGATCCTGGCCAGCGGATAGGCCTGGTGCGTCAGCGCGGCGTCGACCGTCTCGCGGTTGGCACCGAGGAGCGCACGGAACGTCGGATTGTCTCCGAGTTCGGCGCGTACGACCACAGTGTTGAGCAGGTACCCGCAGGTGGCAGCGAAGGCAGGGCGGCGGCGGTCGGCAACCGGCGTGCCGACTAGCACGCTGTCGACTCCCGTGTAGCGGTGCAGCACGGTTTGGAGAGCGGAGAGCACGACCAGGTACGGCGTGGCGCCTTCGGCCGTGGCGAGGTCGCGGACGGCGCGGGCGAGATCAGCTGAAAGCGTCTGCCGGTGCGTGGCGCCGGCATTGGTCTGGACTGGCGGTCGCCGACGCAGGTCCGGGAGATCCAGCGGGGGCAGGTCGCCGTTGAGCTGGTGCAGCCAGTACCGGCGCAGCTGCGCTCCTTTGGCAGCCAGGACTCCGGCATGATGGCTCGCATACGCGGTGAACGAAGGGCTGGCCGGCAGATCCGGGTCTGTGCCGGCCGCCAGTGCCGGATACGCCTGCTGCAGTTCGCGCACGAGGATCGGCAACGACCACAGGTCGACGGCGAGATGATGCGCGGCGAGCAGGAGTACCGGGCGGCCGTCGGCGGGGATGAGCAGAGACGCGGCGAAGAGCGATCCGCTTTCCAGGTCGAAGGGCCGCTGCGCGCACTCGGCCAGTCGCGCGTCGAGATCGCCGGTGACGTGCTCGACTTCGAGAACCGAGGCAGGGGCGGGCATCACCGCGCAGCGCGGACGGCCGTTTTCGTTGCCGAAAGCCGTGCGCAGCGCGTCGTGCCGGGCAACGAGCAGGCACAGCGCGCGGTCGAGGGCCTCGACGTCCAGTTCGCCGTCTTCGACGGTGAAGGCGCGGGCAAGCTGGTAGACGTGGCTGTCTGGCTCGAGTTGCTGCAGGAACCAGATCGCTTGCTGCGGCTCGGTAGGCAGGTCAGCCGCAGAGGCAGCTGCGACGGGAGCGGCTGGGGTTTCCGCAAGCCGGTCGGCGACGGCCGTCGCGAGGTCGGTCAGGGAGGTGGCGAGCGCGCTGGCGACCGGGAGCTCGATTCCGAGATCCGCCTCGATCCGGTGCAGCAACTCGACCGAGCCCACTGAGTCGAGGCCGAGCAGCGCCAGCGGACGGGTGGTGTCGATGCTGCTCGAGCCGACCGCGTGCTCGACGCTCTCGCGCAGGTAATCGAGGATCGCGGCGTGTTGTCGGTCGGCGAGCCGCTGCGGGCCAATCGGGGCCGGACTCGGGGCGCTGCTGTCCAGCCGCGGCAGCCGGTTGTCGAGATAGTCCTGGCGGCACGCGGATCTCCGCACTTTGCCGCTGGAGGTCTTGGGGATGCTTCCCGGCGGCGTCAGCACCACCTCACGGATCGGGAGGTCCAGTGAACCGCCGAGCGCGCGACGCAGGTCGGCTGCCACCGTGCCCGGTTCCGCGGCGCGGGAGAGTTCGGCAACGACCACGACCTGCTCGGATTCCTCGTCGTCGATCCCGAACGCGACGACTCGCCCCGGACGCACCGCGGGCTGCGCCTCGACCGCGGCCTGCTCGATGTCGTGCGGGTAGACGTTACGTCCGCGGATGACGATGAGGTCCTTGCTTCGGCCGGTGACGTAAAGCTCGCCGTCGGCGAGAAAGCCGAGATCGCCGGTGTGCAGCCAGCCATCGGCGGCGAACGTCGGCTGATCCTGCTCGGCCTCGTCCCAGTACCCGTCGGCGACCGTTGGACCCGCGACGCGGATTTCTCCTATCGTGCGGTCCGCGACTGGCTCGCCGGACTCGGGATCCGCGACTGACACTTCGAGCGATGCCGGGACGACGCCGCAGCCGACGAGCGACAGCGAGTCCACTGTGGACTTCGGGGTCGTGGCAATCCCGTTCGCCAGCCCGTACGCGCTCACCTCGCGGACGCGGACGTCCTCGGAAGCGGGCTTGCCGGTGACGATGAGCGTCGCCTCGGCAAGACCGTAGCAGGGCAGGAACGCTCGGCGGCGGAACCCATACGGCGCGAAGGTCTCAGCGAACCGGTCCATAGTGGACGCACGGATCGGTTCGGCGCCGTTGAAGGCGACCCGCCAGCTCGACAGGTCCAGTCCGGCCGCAGCATTCGCGGCGAACTTGCGGGCGCACAGGTCGTAGGCGAAATTCGGGCCGCCGCTGGTCGTGATCCGGCGGTCGGAGATTTCGCGCAGCCACCACAGGGGCCGAGCGATGAAGTCGAGCGGTGACATGAGCACCACCGGGAAGTCGGCGAACAGCGGCTGCAGGACGCCGCCGATGAGGCCCATGTCGTGGTACAGCGGGAGCCAGCTCAGGCCGCGGCTTTCGCTGGATTCCCCGAAGATCTCGGTGATGAGACCGCTGTTGTGCAACAGGTTTTCATGGCTGAGCACGACACCCTTGGGCGTGCCGGTCGATCCGGAGGTGTACTGCAGGAACGCCGTGGCGCCGGGCTGGACGTCAGGACGTGCCCACGAGTCGGCCAGCGCCGGATCGACTGCGTCGCTCGCGAGCCATTCGAGCGGCGGCAGCCGGTTGCCGAGCGACTCCGCCAACGGCGTCAACGCGGTGGTGGTGAGCGCAGCGGCCGGACGCGCGTTGGCGATGACGGCGGCCAGCCGCGGCAGCGTCCGGTCGAGATCGGCCGGATCCGGAGGAAATACGGGAACGGCTTGCGCACCGGCGAACAGACATCCGAAGAACGCCGTGACAAACTCCGGCCCGTGCGGGTGCATCAGCAGTACCCGCGCGCCGGCCAGACCGCGCGCGGCGAGGTCGGCGCCGAGCGCGCGGGCCCGGTCGGCCAGCACTCGGAACGGCAGTTGAGTGCTGCCCTCCGGACCGGCGAACTCGTACCCGTGCGCCCGGTCTGCCCGGGCTAGGAGCAGATCGACCAGTGTGGTCACCGGCGGCATGTCCCACCTCGCAATGTCGGTCAGGCGTCCATCGCCTGGCGGAGGCTCAGCGGTCGCATGTCGGTCCAAACCTCGTTGATGTAGGCCAGGCATTCGGCTTTCGTGCCGGAGCGTCCGGTCAAGGTCCATCCGGCCGGCAGTTCGCGCTCTGCCGGCCAGATCGAGTACTGCTCCTCGTGGTTGACCACAGCCGCGTAGGTGGTGTTGTCGTCCTCGTCGTTCATGCGCGTCGTCCTTTCGGTCGGTCGAGCCCGGCTTGAACCGGGTCGAAATCGGTCGCGAGCACCGTCCTCAGCGAGGGCGGTGCGTTGAGAAAGCTGAAGTGCCCGCCTTCGAGCCGGTGGTGGCGCACCGTGCCGTAGGCGTCCCATCCGCGCATGGACTCGGCGGGGACTTCTCTGTCCTCGGACCAGGCGAGGACAGAGAGTGCGACGCCGAGCGGCTCGGGCGCGGGTGGCTGGTAGCGCCGGTGGATCTCGACGTCGGCCCGGAGCACGCGCACGCCGAGGTCGATGAACGCGGGTGCCGGATCGCCGCCGAGTTGCCGGATCAGCGTCGCCAGTTCGGTCCGCAGAGCCTCGTCGTCCAGCCGGAGGAACCGCGACGGCGGACCGTCGTCAGGCGCGGGCTGAGCCGAGACGAACAGCCGTGCCGGCGCGGTCCCACGGCCGTGCAGTCGTTGCGCAGCAACGAATGCGGCGACGGCGGAACCGCAATGCCCGAAGAGGGCGAACGGGCGGTCCAGCAGCGGTGCCAGCGCGTCGGCGAGTTCGTCGGCGAGTTCTTCGAACGTGGGCGGCAGCGGATCGCGCAGCCGGTTCTCCCGCCCGGGCAGTTGCACCGGGCACAGCTCCGTGGTGCCGAGATAGCGTGGCCAGTTCCGGTACATGCTCGCGCCGCACCCGGGGTAGGGCAGGCAGAATACCCGGGCGCGCGCTCGGGGGCTCGGCGTGCGCAAGAGCCAGCGGTTCGCGCGCGCGGTCGTCGCAGGGCTCATGACGCGGCACCCGAGCCCGGGCCGGCCGCTGGGGCCGGCCGGCCGCGTCCGGCAGTGGTGAAACAGCCGGCAACGGCCATCAGCAGTGTCAGACCGCCCAGCGCGGCGAGCACCAGAGTGGTCGGCATGTGCTCGGCTGCGGTGGTACTGGCGAGGCTGCCGCCGAACCGGGTCGCCAGCACGACCGTGAGCGCTGCCGCGGTGGCCCGGCCGATCAGCCGCTGCGGCGTCCGCACCTGGCGCGTCGACATGATCAGGATGCCAGCGAGGATCTGCCCGAACCCGAACACCACCGCGAGCACGGCGACGGCCGCGATCGTGTGCGCGAACCCTGCCATCGCCAGCGCGACGCCCTGGACAGCGATGCCGAGCAGGACCGCCCTCCCCACGCCGAGACCCTTGTCCAGCCGGGACGCGGACACCGCCGCGAGAACCGCGCCGACACTGCCGAGTGTCAGCATCAGGCCGACCGCGGCGCTGCCCTGCCCGAGGTCGTGGCGCAGGTAGTAGATGAACAGGGTCAGCGCGCCGGCCGCGAGCACGGTGTTGCCGACCTCCAGCACCGTGAGCGTTCGGAGCAGCCGGTCCTGCCAGAGGAAGCGCAGGCCCGCCAGTTGCTGGCGCGGCGCGCTGGCGGACGCTTCGTGCTCGGGCGCGACGCTACGGGCGGGACGGATCAGATACCACGCGACGGCCGCGACGGCGAACGTCAGCGCGTTGACCCCGATCGAGTTCTCCTCGCCGATGGCCGCGACGGCGAGCCCGGCGATCGCGGGCCCGATGCCGTAGGACACCTCGATGCAGGTGGTGAGGGCCGCGTTCGCCTTCACCAGCCGATCTGGCGGCACGATCTGTGGCAGCACGGCGCGCATCGCGACCTCGTAGACCGACGACAGCGCCGAGCTGAGCGCGACGATCGGGTAGATCAGCCAGATCGCCCATCGGGTCCAGGACTCGGACGGGATCAGCCACCACACCACCGGAATCGCCCCGCCCAGCACGAGTTGCCCGACGTCGCAGGCGATCAGCAGGCGCCGCCGGTCGACGCGGTCGACCACCGGTCCGGCCAGCGTGCTCCCGGCGAGTTGCGCGACCGACGAGACCGCGACGACCACACCCATCTGCGCGACCGAGCCGGTGAGAGCGAGCACGAGCAGCGGCATCGCGACGTTCGAGAACGCGTCCCCGAATGCGGAAACAGCTTGTCCGGTGATTTGCACCGGGAGCGGGTGACGGCGGATTCCGGCCAGGACTCCCTGGCCGTCCGGCACCGTCCGGGCACCGGGCGGCGCGGCGCGGGCAAGGCCTCGCTGCTGTCCGGGCAGGTCAGACCCGGTCTTGTCGGGTGCGGGCATAGCGGGTCCTCCGACCGTCGGCGAGGGGCAGGCCAAGCGCGACCGGCACTAGTCGAGCGCGGACACAAGGATGCCCGCGAGTTTTTCTGCGTGGCTTTCCGAAAGCAGGGTGAAGTGATTTCCCGGAATGACGGAGACGGCGAGCCGGTTGAGGAGATAGCGCCAGCCGCGGTCGGCGGTGTGATAGCACATGGGCAGTGCATCGGCGCCAGGGAAGTCCTCGGCGGCATGCAGCAGGGTGACCGGGCCGTCGAAGGGATCCGGGCGGTAGTCGAGGAAAGTCAGGCGGTTGCGGTCCAGCAGCGTGTGCAGTTCTTCCCCGGTTCCGCCTTCGAGTTCGGCTATGTCCATCGCCAGAATGGCCGCGCGCGCCTGGTCGTGTTCGGGGCCCGGGCCGAGCGCGGGCGGCGGAAGCAGGGTGTCGAGCAGCAGGAGAGCGGGCAGGACACCGCCGCGGGCGCGCCGCCGGCGGGCCATTTCGAGGGCGACGCAGCCGCCCATCGACCAGCCCGCGAGCACCAGCGGGCGGCCTTCGGCCAGCGGATCGACCAGGTCGAGGTAACGCTCGGCGAACTCGCCGATGGCCGTAGGCACCGGAACGGGCGTGCGGTCGGTGACTTGGAGGGCGTAGACGGAGTAGGCGTCGCGCAGGTGCCGGGCCAACGGCACGAACGGCAGGGCCGATCCGCTGACCGCGTGGATCAGCACCACCACCGGCTTGTCCGGCCGCGGGTACAGCTCGACGAGATGGCCGGTCGCGGCGCCTGCCCCGGCTCGCATGCGGTCGGCGAGTTCGCCGACAGTGGCCGTGAGCAGGTCGACGGGATCCGGTTCGGCCCCCAGTTCGGCGTCGCAGATTTCGATGAGGCTGAAGGCGAGCAGCGAATGCCCGCCCAGTTCGACAAAGTTGTCGGCGAGCCCGATCCGGTCGACGGCGAGCACGCGACGGAAGACGTCGATCAGCCGCGCGTCGAACTCGTCGCGCGGCGGCACGGTTTCCCGTTCGTCATCGTCGGCCGCTTGCAACGCGTTCAGCAGTGCGCGCTGGTCGGTCTTGCCGTTGACATTCGCCGGGACTGCCTCGATCTCGACGATCTTCGCGGGGAGCATGTGCGACGGCAGCAGAGTGGCGGCGTGGGCGAGCACGTCTTCGGCATCGAGCAGGCAGCCCGGTGCGGGAACGGCGAACGCGACCAGGCGCGGATTGCCGTCCCCCTCGGCCAGCACGACGCAGTCGGCCACCGACGGATGCTCGGCCACCACTGCCTCGACCTCTGCGGGCTCGATCCGCATCCCGCGGATCTTGACCTGCCGATCGATCCGGCCTAGATGATCGAGGACGCCGTCGTCGCGGTAGCGGCAGAGGTCGCCGGTGCGGTACATGCGCGAACCCGGCGGACCGTACGGATCGGGCAGGAACCGTTCTGCCGTCTGGTCGGGACGGCGCCAATAGCCTTGCGCGACACCGACTTCGCCGCCCAGATAGGCCTCGCCGGGGATGCCGACCGGGCGGACCCGGAGGCCGTCGTCGAGGACGTAGAGCCGGAAGTGTTCGGCCGGACGGCCGAGCGGGACACGGGGGGAACCCGGGTCGGGCGGCAGCACCATGTCGGTGACGCAGCCGGCCTCGGTGGGCCCATAGCAGTTGATCAAGGCCGCGGAAGACCGTTCGTGGAACGCGTCGCGGATGCGCGGCGTGACCGGTTCGCCACCGCAGAACACCCAGCGAAGGGCCGTGCAGCGCACGGGTGAAAGATGCTCCAGCAGCGAGTGCATGATCGTCGGGATGAGGAAGACGGTCGTGACGCCGTGCCGGTCCATCAGTTCGGCCAGATGGCGCGGGTCGCGATGGCCGCCGGGACGGCAGATAACCACGCGGGCCCCGAAGTACAGCGGCCAGAACAATTCCCAGATGGAGACGTCGAAGCCGTAGGAGGTCTTGAAAAGCGCGGTGTCGCCGAGGCCGAACGGGTAGAACCGCTGCAGCCAGAGGATGTTGGCGATCGCGCCGTCGACCGGGTAGGCGACGCCCTTGGGGCGGCCGGTCGATCCCGAGGTGTAGAGCAGGTGCAGCAGACTGCGCTCCGAGCCGCTCGGCACCAGATCGGAACCGGGGAGACCGGACCACGCGGAGGCGTCCCGCTCGACGTCTACGACGCGAGGGCCATTGGCGGGCAGTCGTGATTTCGTCGCGGTGTCGGCTAAAACGAGCAGCGGGTCGGTGTCGTCGAGGACGAACGCGAGCCGGTCGTCGGGCAGTTCGCTCTCGAGCGGCACGTACGTTGCCCCGGTTTTGGCGACCGCGTGCACTGCCACGAACTGCTCGATGCCGCGTTCGAGAGCGAGCGCGACGCGGGTGGCCGGTCCTGCGCCAGCTTGGCGCAGGTACCGGGCCAGCCGGTTCGCCCGGGCGTTGAGCTCCGCATAGGTGAGAGAGACGCCGTCTTCGTCTTCGATCGCGACGGCGTCGGGCGTCCGGCGGACCTGCTCCTCGAACGGCGCGGTGACAGTGCGGTACCGGTGCCGCGGCAGTGCGTAAGGGTTGAGGTCGTTGAGGATCCGTTTTTCTTCTGCTCTCGGTACCAGAGCCGCCGCCGCGATCGGCCGATCGGGTGCCGCGGTGAACTCGTCAAGCAGATGGGCATAAGTGGCGGCATCGAGCCTTGGTCCCGGACCAGTCGCCGGACGGGTGGTCACCTCGAACCCCCCGGCGGTTTCGGTGCAGGTCACAACAGGTGCGGATGGGTCGGGAACCACTGTGGCCGCACCGAGTGCGAACCACGCGACGGCCGCTCTCTCGTCGTGTACACAGTGGACTGCACTGGACGCGGACCCGCGTTGGATCAGTTCCGCGACGTGTCTTGTCAGTTCGCGAAAAGTTGTCCGGTCGTGAGCGCTGGCGTGCAGGACCGTCGAGGCGACGCCGCCATCCGGGCCGGGCCGGAGGTAGCAGCAGGTCGGGTCCGGCGCGCCGGTGAGCCGGGCGGTGGCGGCGAGGTGTGCCGACAGCAGCGGTGCGGCCAGGTCGACGTTCTCGCTCGATGCGAGTGCGCGCAACCGCTGGCGAGTCACCGCGGACAGCGTCGCTGCGTGAACCCCCTGCCGGGCAAGGATTTCGGGTGCCCTTCCGGGCGATTCGATCTCGAGACGAGTGCGAAGATCGTCCATGTGCACCCCCAGCAATGCGACAATCCCGATCGAAGTAAACGTCGGAATGTGTTTTGCTGTCAAGGCTTGTCCCTGGGTTGTTCATCGCCTATTGTCGCCGTTGCTGGGGTATCGCGATATTAGGGGGCAGGGCGGGGGTGGCCGCCGCTCCGGCGAGCTTTGATCACCATTTTGATGATCCGCTCGCCCGCTGGGTTTCTGATCGGTGATCGTCTCCGCTGTGTCGACGCTCTCGTGTCGAACGGTGCTGCCGATTCGGGAAAAAGTCGTGTTTGCATGGGGGTTTCGTGTTTCAAGATGCCGGGTGGGCACCGTGAGCGAAGCAGTGGCGGAAGGCCGCACGACGGCTGGAGACGAGTGGTTCTCCGCGTCCGAAATGATCATTTCTGCGGCTCGGGAACATTCTGGACGAATTGCGGTCATCGATGCCGACGGTAGTGAAATCAATTATGCGGACATGTCCGCTAATGTGCTGTCGCTCGCCGGAAAACTGCGCGATCTTGGTGTCGGCCCAGACCGGATGGTTGCGGTTATGCTACCCCGATCGGCCTACTCGGTCGCTGCCGTCGCAGCGATTCTGGCTGCGGGCGGAACGTACTGCCCGCTGGACGGGTCGGCACCGCGGCGGCGCACCGCCGGCCTGCTAGCCGCGCTGGCTCCGACGGTCGTGCTGACCGACGGCGGCATCCCGGCGGGGCTGCCGCGAGGAGCAGCCGTCCTCGACCCCGCCGGCGGGATTCTTTCGGCGTCGCAAGAGGGAACTGTTGCTCCTCCGCCGGGGGAGCCGAGACGCGACCATCTCGCGTACGTCATCCATACCTCGGGTTCGACGGGTCACCCCAAGGGTGTCGCGATGACCCACCGCGGGCTGAACAGGCTGCTGCGCTGGCAGGTGGCGAGCGGTCCTGCGGAGCTCCGCACCCTTCAGTTCACCGCGACCGGCTTCGACGTCACGTTCCAGGAAGTTCTGTCAACCCTGGCCACAGGCGGAACCCTGGTCATCCCGACCGACGAACAGCGGCGCAACCCGGCGCGGCTGCTCGACGTGGTGCGGGAGCGCGGCATCCAGCGTCTGTTCCTGCCGTATGTCGCCCTGCAGCAGCTGGCTGTCGTGGCGCAGACGACCGGCGAGTTCCCCGAGACGCTCGAACACGTCGTCACCGCGGGGGAGCGGCTGATTGTCACCGACGCGATCGCGGAGCTGTTCGCCAAGCTGCCCGGATGCCGGCTGGACAATCACTACGGCCCGACCGAGGCGCATTTGGTCACTGCCGGGACGCTTCCAGCAGACCGGGCGGCTTGGCCGCAGCTGCCCTCGATCGGGCGGCCGGTGGACGGCGTCGGCTGCCGGGTGCTGGACTCCGGCCTCGAGCCGGTCCCGGACGGGAAAACCGGCGAACTCTACGTCAGCGGCGCCGGTCTCGCGCGCGGTTACCTGGGCGACCCGGCGCTGACCGCCGCTCGGTTCCTCCCCGATCCCTTCGGACAGCCCGGGGCGCGGATGTACCGGACCGGCGATCTGGTCCGGACCGGAGACGACGGGGAGTACGAGTTCGTCGGCCGCGCGGACAGACAGCTGAAGGTCCGGGGTTTCCGGGTCGAGCCGGCCGAAGTCGAAGCGGCGATCCTGGGTCATCCGCGCATCACCGGCGCGGCGGTCGGCTTGCGCGAGGTCGCCCGCGGCGTCCCGGCGCTCGTCGCCTACGTGACCGCAGAAGGGCCGCTGGCGCACCAAGCGCTCGTCGGCTTTCTGCACGAGCGGCTGCCCGTCTACTTGATTCCTGCGCGGACCCTGGTCCTGCCGACGCTGCCGGTCGGAGCCAACGGCAAGGTCGACGCGAAGGCTTTGGCTGCTGTCGAGCTCCCCGCCTCGTTCGAACACGCCGTGGACACTGAAGTCACGGCGGATCTGGTGGCGGAGATCTGGGCCCGCGTGCTCGGCCACGACGATTTCGAACCGGACGACGACTTCTTCGACGTCGGCGGTGACTCGCTGCTCGCCTCGTGGGTGGTCGCCGAACTGGGGCAGGCGCTCGGCCGCCCGGTGGACCTGTCGCTCTTCTTGGAGGACAGCACCGTCGATGATCTGGTCGCCGCGCTGGCGCGGACCGTCCCGCAGGCCCCGGGAGAACGGCCGGCTTCGCAGATCGTGACGCTGCGGGCCGGGCCCTCGACCCGTGCGCTGTACCTGCTGCATCCCCTCGGCGGCGAATTGGTCGGCTACCGCGAACTCGTCAAGGCGACGCGCTCGCCGTTGCGCGCTCTGGGCGTCGGATGGGCCGGCGAGCCGCCCGCGCCGGGGACCGCGCTGCCGGACATCGCGGCCGTGCACTTCGCGCAGCTGCGGACGATTCAGCCGCACGGGCCCTATCTGCTCGCGGGTTGGTCGTTCGGCGGTGTGCTCGCCTACGAATTGGCCCGGCAGTTGGCGGCCGCGGGGGAGGAGGTCGAGTTCCTCGGGCTGCTCGACGCGAATCCGGTCCTCGACCCGCTGACCGCGCTTCCGCTCGGCGAAACCCGGCACGCCGGCGTGCTGGCCGCCGCCCTCGACCGGCTCGCCGACGGCGCGGATCTCGCGGCGCTGAGCCGGGACGGATCGTGGACGAGCCTGATGGGTGCGCCGGTCCCCGAGGGCGCGCCCGCCGAGCACCTGCGCCGCAGCCTGGGGATCGCGCACACGTGCATGCGGGCCGCGATGGACTACCGGCCGGCAGCCTACGCGGGGCCACTGGACCTTTTCCAAGCCGCCGACGCCCCGCATGGCAAGCAGGCCGAGCTCGCCGGCGTGCTGCGGCGGTTGTGCACGGGCCGGTTCACGGCGACGACCGTCCCCGGCGACCACTGGGGGATCACACGAGAGCATGCCGGGGCGACCGCCGCGGCCATCGACAGCGCACTGGAACGGGCGGGTGAGCAGAATGGACACCATTGATCTCGAGGCCGAAAAGCACGTCTTCGACCGGCAGGGGTACATCGGCCCGTACACGCTCTGGGAACCCGAGGTGATGACGGCCTGGTGGAAGCAGCAGCGCAAGCAGTTGCTCAATCCCGCCGGGCCTTCGCGCAAGGTCTTCGACAACCCGGTCAACTACGACCGGCACCTCGACATCGGCGGCCTGGGCAAGATCATCACCGAACCGGCCATCGTGCGCCGGATGCAGGCGCTGATCGGCCCGGACATTCAGTGCTGGCGAAGCGAGTTCTTCCCGAAGAACCCGGGCGACTCCGGCACCGGCTGGCACCAGGTCGAGACCTACGCGATCGGCGAGACGGCCAAGGGCATGCTCGAGCCGACCGAGCACTCGCCGGAGAACCCGATGGAGCTGACCGCCTGGGTCGCCTTCACTGAAGCTGCCAAAGAGAACGGCTGCATGAAGGTCCTGCCCGGCAGCCACCGAAAGTGGCGTTATGACGAAACCGCACCGATGAAGTGGAACAACGCGCGCGCCGACGCCTCGTTCTTCGGATACGACTACAACGACATCAAGATCGATCAGAACTGGAATCCTGACGAGCAGAACGTCACGCACCTCGAGATGCGGCCGGGACAGTTCATCATCTTCACCGCGAGGTGCATCCACGGGTCCAACCCGAACATCAGCAACCGCCAGCGGATGGGGTTCGCGATCCGGGTGGTGCCCACGCACGTCCGGGTCTACGGCGGCATGACCGAGTTCGACGAGTTCGGGCACCACTTCGACCTCTCGCGCCACGGCTGTGTGCAGATCGCGGGCAAGGACGAGTACGGGCTCAACCGGATCGCGACGGAAAACGCGTGGGGGGAACCCTTCGCCACCCTCTCGTAAGGACGGTCGGATCATGCGCACGCAACACATCGGCTCCCTCGAACTCGATCAGGCCCGGCTGGCCGAAGACCTGGAAACCAGCGCCGGATTCCGCTATTCGGAGGCCTACAGCGACTATCTGTGCGGCGGCCCGTGGAAGAGCGCGGTGCTCTGGGCCGCGTCCGGGGACAATGGCGACGGCCTGGTGACGAACTACGACTACGCCAAGGCTCCCGACCTCACTGACTACGGCAAGCAACTGCCCTACATCTGGGGCCTGGTGGCGGATCTGGTCGACCTCACCCGGCTGAATTTCGCGCGGCTGGCGGTGATCTCCGACAGTGTGATCATCCCGCACCGCGACCTGCTCGAGCTCGAAAGCATCCCGGGGGAGTCGCGCAACGCGCACCGGATGCACATCCCGCTGGTCACCAACGACCGCTGTTTCTTCAGTTCGGGCAACGAAGTCTACCGGATGGCCGAGGGCGAGGTCTGGTTCTTCGACGCCGCGCAGGTGCACTCGGCTGCGTCGTTGTCCAGCACGCCTCGCGTGCACCTGATGCTCGACTTCACCGATCAGGAAAGCGACGAGCCGCTGGTGAAGTTGCCGTACCGCGTCGACGGCGGGATTCCGGCGGACCGCGTGGAGCGTCGCCCGCCGATGTCCGAAGAGGAACGGGCAGAGCTGCTGGGTCTCGCGCCGCTGATCACGATGGACAACTACCGCGACGTGTTCAGCATCGTCATCAAGAAGCACTTCCGCGCGGACGGCGGGGACGACTTCGTCTGGCGCACCATGCGGGAGATCGCACGGGCCGGCCGCGATCCGGCGGTCGCTGCCCGCATCGACGAAATGCAACGGTACTTCACCTTGGAGCGATCCGCGTAGGGAGTGGTTCACGTGACGACGACAATGCCGCTGGCAGAACAGCTGGCCGAGAGCGCGGCGCACGCCGAGTTCGCCGGCCATCCGTTCTTCCGCAACGTCAAGGCCGAGGACTGGGACCGGGACAAGGTCGCGGTCCTGCTCGGGCAGTGGTGGCATCCGCTGCACTACTTCCCGACGTTCTTGGCCCGCTGTGTCGCGGTCCTGCCCGACATCGCCTCGAAGAGCGCGATCACGCTGATCCTCAACCAGGAGGCGGGCGGGGGCAAGGAAGCGATGGCACACGAGGTGATCTACGCCGATTCGATGGAGCGCGCAGGATTCGCCCGCGCGGCCGTGACCGGCACCGAGCCGTTCGCCGAGACCGCGGAGCTCGTCGCAGGGTACGAACGCGGCTCAGCTGGATGGAAGTCGGCGCTGGGCTACATCTACGCCACCGAAACCACAGATCTGCTGATGGTCTCGAGCATCGGCCAAGCGGTCGCCGCGGTGACCGGCGGCGCCGACAACGAGTGGGTGCGGATCCACGTCCAGCAGGAACCCGACCACGTCGAGGAGGCCGAACACGCGCTGCTGACCGGGTTCGCCCCCGACGTCGAAGCGGAGGTGCTGGCCGGCGCCGACGAGATGTGGCGGCTGTGGACGAGGTTCTTCGACCGCCTTGTCGCCGAGACCGGCATGGCGAGCTGACTGGAGGAGGTGGGTGCGGTGCAGGACGACGTACGGGCGACATACCTGCGATTCCCCGGGTGGACGCAGCATTTCTGGACGTGGCAGACCGGGAAGGCGCTGCCCGGTCAACGGCCGCTGATCCGGCACAGCTGGGCCTCCTATGTCGCGCTCACCCTGATCGTCTACGTCGCTGGCCTGTCGTTGTCGGCCTACGCGGTCGCCGCCATGTTCCCGTTGTGGTATTTGGCGCTGCTGGGCGGCTGGATCCTGACCCTGTCCGGCGCCCGCACCATGGTGCTGGTGATCGCGCACCAGGCGCTGCATCGGAGGTTCTCGGGCAGCGCTCGGACCGATTGGTTCTTCGGCGAGCTGGTCACCGTGCTGACGGTGTTCCAGAACTTCCAGGCGTTCAAGGACGAGCACTTCGACTCGCACCACCGTCGCGAGGTGTTCGCGACGCTGGACGATCCGCCGGTGCAGGTGTTGCTGGGCCTCGGCTTCCGGCCTGGAGTGCCGAAGCGGCGGCAGTGGCGGCGGGCATGGCAGGTGTTCCTGTCGCCGAAATTCTACTGTCTCGGTTTCTTCGACCGTGCGAAGTGCAATGTGCTGACCGGAACCTGGCGTCGGGCGGGGTTCGCGCTGTGGGCCGGATTCTGGCTGTCGACGCCGTTCTGGCTGCCGCACGGCGTTCTCGTGCTGCTGCTGGCGTTCGTCGTCCCAGTGATCCTGCTGGCCCAGCTGTCCGCCCTGCTCGACAAACTGGGCGAGCATGCCTGGCTGACCCCGCCGAATCCCGACCACCCCGGGAAGTTCTACACAGTCGAGGCGACCGCAGCGCGCTACTGCGGCAGCCCGGTTCCCGCGAAGGGGACGCCGATCGGAAGGCAGACGCTGGGGTGGGTGCGGTGGACGGCGGCAACGCTGTTCTACCACCTGCCGTGCCGGCTTACGGTGATCGTGGGCGACCTGCCCAATCACGATTTCCACCATCGCTATCCGGCCACGCCGGACTGGACCACGGCGGCGTACGCGCGGCAGACCGACATCGACGAGGGCCCGGAAGGGCCGCCGTACAGCGAGGTGTGGGGGATGGGCGCGGCCATCGGCCGGGTGCTGGCCCGGCTGGAGGAGGTGCCGCCCGATGCGAGCCTGGCTCGTTGACACTTTCGCCGACGCGCGATTCCTCGGCAACCCGGCCGCCGTCGTCCTCGGCGACGATCTGCCCGGGGCCGAGCGCATGCAGGCAGTGGCCCAC
Source organism: Amycolatopsis sp. FU40 (assembly GCF_021903635.1). Classification (NCBI taxonomy): domain Bacteria; kingdom Bacillati; phylum Actinomycetota; class Actinomycetes; order Pseudonocardiales; family Pseudonocardiaceae; genus Amycolatopsis; species Amycolatopsis sp. FU40. Next base: position 3,110,289 of record NZ_CP091381.1, on the reverse strand, counting down.
CGGCTCGCCGAGCCGACGACGGCATTCCTGGCGCCCGCCGGCCCGGGGGAGTACCGGATCCGCTGGTTCACCCCGCACAAGGAGATCAACCTGTGCGGGCACGCGACGATCGCCAGCGCGGGGTTCCTGTTCGAGACCACGGGACGCTCCACGCTGTCCTTCGTCAGCAGGAACGGCACGCTGTACACCGAACGCCGCGACGATCGCATCGCGATCGACATGCCTCGTTCGGACGTGGCGCAGTGCGCGCCGCCGGACGGGCTGCGCGGGGCGATCGGGACCGATTTCGTCGCCTGCGCAGCCTCCAGCGACGACCTGCTGATCGAAGTCGCTTCGGAAGCCGCGGTCGTCGCGACCGCGCCCCGGTTCCGGGCGCTCGCGGACTTCCCGTTCCGCGGTCACATCGTGACGGCGGCCGCGGATCGCCCTGAGGCGGATTTCGTGTCCAGGACTTTCTTCCCGTCGCTCGGGGTCGACGAGGACCAGGTGTGCGTTTCTGCGCATTGCAAGCTCGGGCCCTACTGGGCGGGCAGGCTCGGCCGGACCGCGATGTCGGGGCTGCAGCTTTCGGAACGGGGCGGCCGGCTCGACGTCGAGGTCGGCGGCGACCGGGTGAAGATTTTCGGGACGGCGCGCCTGCGCCCGTCCCCGGTGGCGGTGCCGGAAACCGGCGAGATCGCCGCGTTCGGCTGAGCGCGGGAGAGGGGGCCGCATGCCCGGTCACTCGAGCGGAAAGTTCGGCCTGACCGCCGGCCAGCTCGAAGAGTTCGAACGAGTCCTGCTGGACGAGGGGCTCGCCGCACCGGGCGATGCCGGGATACCACGACGCACGCCCGGTGCCGCCGCGCCCGCCTCGTTCGCGCAGGAGCGGCTGTGGCTGGCTGAACAGCTCGACGCGGGCAGCGCTTACAACGTCGCCGTCGCGGTCGACGTCGAGGGCGACCTCGATCGGGACTGCCTGTCCTGGGCGCTCGGCGAGGTCGTCCGGCGGCATGAGGCCCTCCGCACCACCTTCGATTCCGCCGACGGCGCCCCGACGCAACGGATCAACGACCGCGGCAGCGCGCCGGTGACCACAGTGGATGCTCGCGAATGGACGGACGACGCGGTCGAGGAGCGCACCGTTTCGGAGGCGCGCCGCACGTTCGACCTCGCCGCCGGTCCGCTGCTGCGGGCGTGTCTGCTGTGCCGTTCGGCCGCGCGACACCGGCTCGTCCTGACCGTCCACCACATCGTCGTTGACGGCTGGTCGATGGGCGTGCTCGTCTCGGAATGGCTGGAGCTGTACGAGAGCCGCCGTGCGGGCCGGGCGCCCGCGCTGGCCGAGGTCGCGCTGCACTACGCCGATTTTGCCTGCTGGCAACGGGAATGGCTCACCGGCGACCGGGTGGAGCGCCAGCTCGCGCACTGGCGGACGGCACTCGCCGGACTGCCCGAACTGGACCTGCCGACCGACCGCTTGCGTCCGGCGGTGCCTACCGGTGAGGGCACGGAGCACGTGTTCGCGCTTCCGGCCGCACTGCGAGCCCCGGCGGCCGAACTGTGCCGTCGCGAGGGCGTCACGCTGTTCATGCTGATCCTCGCCGCCACGCAGGTGCTGCTGGCGCATGAGAGCGGGCAGGACGACATCGCCGTCGGCTCTCCGATCGCCGGCCGGCCGCGGCCCGAGCTGGAGAACGTCGTCGGGTTCTTCTCCAACACCCTGGTGCTGCGCGGCCGCCTGCGCGCCGCCGAGACCTTCCGGGAGTACCTCGGGCGCGCGCGCGAGGCGACGCTCACGGCTTACGAGAACCAGGACGTCCCGTTTGAGCGGCTCGTCGAGGAACTCGCGCCGCGCCGCGCCCTCGACCGCGCGCCGCTGTTCCAGGCGATGCTCGTCCTCGACGCGCCGCTGCCGGAGATTTCCCTGCCGGGGCTGCGGGTGTCGGCTCGGCCGGTGGATACCCGGTCGTCGATGTTCGACCTCACCATCACCCTCGACGAGCGCCTCGCAGGATCAGTGACCTACCGCGCGGATCTGTTCGCCCCGGCCACGATCGCACGCCTGGCCCGAAGGCTCGGCGAGGTCCTCGAACGGATCACGGCGGATCCGGATGTTCCGCTGGCGCGGCTGGCCGAGCCCGGCGCGGCCGAACGGGAACGCCTGTTCGCCATGGGGACCGGCAAGGCCGAGGCACCGGACCGTTCGGTCGTCAGCCGGATCGAAGAGCAGGCGGACCGGACTCCCGACGCCGTCGCGCTCATGTTCGGCGAAAAGACCTGGACGTACCGGCAGCTCGACCAGCGCGCGAACCGGCTCGCCCATCGGCTGCGCGAGCTCGGGGCGGTGCCGGACACCGTCGTCGCGCTCCTGCTCGAGCGCTCGCCGGACTTGCTGATCGCGATGCTCGCAGTGCTCAAAGCCGGCGGCGCGCATCTGCCGCTCGACCCCGCGGATCCCGACGAACGCCTGGCCGCGCTGGTCGCGCATTCGGGCGCGGCCGTTCTGGTGACTGCCCGGCCGGACCGCTTGCCCGGCATGGGGATCGCGACGATCGGGGCAGAGGCGGACGGGCCGGACACCCGGCTGCCGCTGAATGCGACGGCGGACAATCTTGCCTACGTCCGCTACACGTCCGGTTCGACCGGCAAGCCGAAGGGCGTCGCGGTCACGGTCGGAAATCAGGCGCATGTAGTGGACTCGGTGGTCAGCACACTCGGTCTCAATGCCGGGACCCGGATGCTCGGCCGCGCCACCGTCGTGTTCGACATGGCCGAGGTCGAACTGCTCGCGCCGCTCGTCGCGGGCGGCGCGGTGGTATTGCTCGACGAAGAACAGTCCCGGGACCAGCGAGCGGTCGTCGCGGCGGTCAACGCCGGGCGCTGCACCGCGGTTCAGACCACGCCGTCGCTGTGGCGCACCATGCTCGACCTCGGGATGGCACCGCCGTCCGGGATGGCCTTCCTCACCGCAGGCGAGGCGTTGACCGCCGGCCTCGCCGCCGAACTGCGCGCCCGCTCCGCGAGACTGGTCAACCTCTACGGCCCGGCAGAGGCCACCACGGCGACCGTCGGCGACATCACCGCGGAACCGGAGGGACTGCCGTCGATCGGCGGGGTGTTCGGCTCGACATTCGTCGTCGTGCTGGGTCGCGACGGCCGGCTGGTCCGCGAGGGTGTGGTGGGCGAACTGTACGTCGACGGCGGCGGCGTCGCGCGCGGCTATCTCGGCGAGCCGGGGCTCACCGCCGAGCGATTCGTGCCGAACCCGTTCAGCGGGCATGGCGCCCGGCTCTACCGCACCGGGGATCTGGTGCGATGGCGCCCGTCCGGGGTGCTCGAGTACATCGGCCGGGCGGATCACCAGGTGAAGATCCACGGCATCCGGGTCGAGCCGGGCGAGGTGCAGGCCGTGCTGGCGGGCGAGGAATCCGTCGCTGGCGTCGCCGTGGTCGCTGCCGGCCGCGGTCAGTCGACCCGATTGATCGCCTACGTCGTCGCGGCGCCGGGGTACCGGTTCGACGAGCGCGGGCTCCGGACGTACGCCGCGCGGTTCCTCCCGGCCGCGCTCGTGCCGTCGGCATTCGTGGAACTCGCGGCGCTGCCGCTCAACGCCAACGGCAAGCTCGACCGGTTCGCACTGCCCGAGCCGCCCGCCGCGGTGCCCGACGACAGCAAACCGGCGACCCCGGAGGAGCACCTGCTGGCCCAGGTCTGGGCCGATCTCCTCGAACTGCCCGCAGTCGGCGTGCACAGCGATTTTTTCGCGCTCGGCGGCCATTCGCTGCTCGCCACGCAGCTGATGGCCAGGGTCCAGAAGCTGTTCTCTGTCGAGCTTCCGCTGCGCGCGGTCTTCGAATCGCCCACGATCGCCCGGCTGGCCGCGGCGATCGTCGAGGGCCGGGCCGCGCACCCGGCGCTACCGCCCGTCGTCCCGGCCGAGCACGACGTGCCGCCGCTGTCCTTCGCCCAGGAGCGGCTGTGGTTCGTCGATCAGCTGCTCGGTGGCGCGGCCTACAACATCGCCATCGCCGTCGGCCTGACCGGGGAACTCCACGCGGAAAGCCTGACGTGGGCGCTGGAACAGCTGATGCTGCGCCACGAGGTGCTGCGCACGACGTTCGAGGCCGACGGTGGCGAGCCGGTCCAGCGGATCCGGCCCGATGCGCGGATCGCGGTCAAGACCGTCGACACGGCCGGATGGGCCGCGGCGGACGTGGACGCGTTCGCCGCGCGGCACGCCAGCGAGCCGTTCGACCTGGCACGGGACACGCTCGTCCGGGCCTGCCTGTTGCGCTCGGCGGAAACCGAACATCTGCTGGTGTTGACTATCCACCACATCGTCGTCGACGGCTGGTCGATGGGCGTGATCGTCAGCGAGCTCGCCGAGCTCTACGCGAGCCGCCGGGACGGACGCTCGCCCGCGCTTCCGGAAGCGGACCTGCAGTATGCGGACTACGCGGTGTGGCAGCGTGGCTGGCTGCGCGGCGACCGGCTCGACCAGCAACTCGGGTATTGGCGCGAGCAACTCGCGGACGTCCCAGTCCTCGCACTGCCCACGGATTTCCCTCGGCCCGCCGTCCCTGCCGGCGAAGGCGCGGAGTTCGAGTTCGCGCTGCCGGCCGAACTCCGCGGACCGGTCGCCGAACTCTGCCGTCGCGAGGGCGTGACATTGTTCATGCTGCTGCTAGCGGCCGCCCAGGTACTGCTTGCGCACGACAGCGGCCAGCACGACATTGCCATCGGGTCGCCGATCGCGGGGCGGCGCCGCCCGGAACTCGAGCGCCTGGTCGGGTTCTTCGTCAACACGCTGGTGCTGCGCGGGAGGGTCCAGTTCGACGTCCCGTTCCGCGACCTCCTTGCGGGAGTGCGCGAAACGACGCTGGCCGCCTACGAGCATCAGGACATCCCGTTCGAACGGCTCGTCGAGGAAATCGCGCCGCAGCGCGAACTCGACCGGACGCCGCTGTTCCAGGTGATGCTGGTGCTGCAGAACGCGCCTCTGCCCGCGTTGAGCCTGGACGGTGTCGAAGTGACCGCGCGCTCGGTCGATACCGGGTCGGCGATGTTCGACCTGACTGTCACGTTCGACGAAGAGCTCACCGGCACCGTCACCTACCGCACCGACCTCTTCGCCGAGCCGACGATCGCGCGGTTCACCCGGCACCTCGGTGAGATCCTCGCCGCGGTCGTCGCCGACGCCGGGATCTCGGTGGCTGTCCTCGGCGAGCCGACCGGCGAGGAGCGGCACCGGCTGCTGGCCGACTGGAACGGCGACCCGGAACCGCAGCGGACGCCCTCGGTCCGCGAGTTGATCGAGGCACAAGCGGACCGGGCCCCGGAGGCGACCGCATTGCACTTCGGCGACCAGCGGTTCAGCTACGGCGAGATCGAGATTCGGGCCAACCGCCTGGCGAACCGGCTGCGCCGCGCCGGGGCCGGTCCGGACGCGATCGTCGCGGTCTGCCTCGACCGTTCCCCGGAGTTGGTTGTCACGCTGGTCGCGGTGCTCAAAGCCGGCGCGGCCTACTTGCCCGTCGATCCGACTGACCCGGCTGAACGTCTGCAGGCGCTCATCGCCCGATCCGGTGCGCCGGTCGTGGCGACCGAGGAGAGACACCGCGCCCGGCTCGCCATGCCAGGGCCGGAGTTCGTGTGCGTCGAAGACGTCGGCGACGACGAATCGGCCGCGCGCCCCGCGATCCGGCCCGCGGCGGACAACCTCGCCTATGTGCGCTACACCTCGGGCTCGACCGGGCGGCCCAAGGGCGTGTCGATCACTGTCGGCAACCAGTCGCACTTCGTCGGCTCGGCGATCAGCCTGCTCGGGATCGACTCCGCCAGCCGTGTTCTCGCCCGCGCCAACGCGAACTTCGACATGACCGAGGTCGAGGTCCTCTCGCCGCTGTGCGCGGGCGCCGCTGTCGTGCTGCTCGGCGAAGACGAGGCACGGGACCAGCGCGCGGTCGCGGCGGCGATCAACGAAGGACGTTGCACCGTAGCGCAGACCACGCCGTCTCTGTGGCGGACGATTCTGGACCTCGGGCTCGATCCCGCGCCTGACGTCACGTTCATCACTGCGGGCGAGGCTCTCACCGCCGATCTGTCCCGGCGGCTGCAGCCGATGTGCAAGCGGCTGCTCAACCTCTACGGCCCGACCGAGATCACCGTCTACGCGACTTACGACGTCGTCGACGACCCCGAGGCCGCGCCGGCGATCGGCGGGGCGTTCGGGTCGACGTTCCTGGTCGTGCTCGGGCCGGACGGGCGGATGGTCCGCGAAGGAGTCTTCGGCGAGTTGCACGTGGGCGGCGGCGGGGTCGGCCGCGGCTACCTCGGAGCGCCCGCGCTGACAGCCGAGCGGTTCGTCCCGGATCCGTTCGGCCCGCCGGGTTCCCGCCTCTACCGCAGCGGCGACCTGGTGCGGTGGCGTGCGGACGGGTCGCTCGAATACGCCGGACGGATCGATCACCAGGTGAAGATCCACGGCATCCGGGTCGAACCGGGCGAGATCCAGGGCGTGCTGTCCGAGCACGGGTCGGTCGACGACGTGGCTGTTGTCGCGGCGGGCGAAGGCCCGGATGCGCGGCTCGTCGCCTACGTCGTGCCGGCACCCGGCGAGGCGGTCGACTCGGCGGTCCTGCGCGAGTACCTGACCCGGTTCCTGCCGCTTGCTCTCGTGCCGTCAGCGTTCGTCGAACTGGCGGCGCTGCCGTTGAACGTCAACGGAAAACTCGACCGATTCGCGCTGCCAGCCCCGCCGATGACCACAGTCGAGGCCGACACCGCCGCACCGCGGACCGTCGAGGAGGAACTGCTCGCGCAGGTCTGGGCCGAGTTGCTCGGCGCTGAAAACCCCGGCATCCACGACGACTTCTTCGCGCTGGGCGGGCATTCCCTGCTCGCCACTCGGCTGATGGCGCGCGTGCAGACACTCTTCGCGGTGGAACTGCCGCTGCGCGTGGTCTTCGAGTCGTCCACGATCGCCGCGTTGGCCAAGGTCATCGAAAGCGGTCGCGGGGCGCACCCAGCTCTCCCGGCCCTCGACCGCGCACCCCAGCACGACGGCGCGATGCTGTCCTACGCCCAGGAACGATTGTGGCTGCTCGATCAGCTCGTCGGCGGAGTCGCCTACAACATCGCGGCCGGTGTCGGCCTGGTCGGCAACCTCGACACGGACGCGCTGGATCACGCCCTGACCGATCTCGTGGCGCGGCATGAGGCGCTCCGGACGACGTTCGAGGACACCTGCGCCGGCCCGGTGCAGCGGGTGCATTCGCCGGGACCGGTGCGCGCCGAGGTCGTGGACACGACGGGACCGCTGGACGAACTGGCGTCGGCACAGGCTCGACTGCCGTTCGACTTGAGTCGCGGCCCGCTGCTGCGCGCCAGCCTTCTGCGATCCTCGCCGGTCGAACACCTCCTGGTGTTGACCATCCACCACATCGTCGTCGACGGCTGGTCGATGGGCGTGCTCGTTTCCGAGCTTCTCGAGCTGTACGCCGCGCACCACGCAGCTCGGCCCTCCACATTGGACGAGCCGGTGCTGCAGTACGCGGATTATGCGCACTGGCAACGCGGCTGGCTGCGGGGCGAACGCCTCGACCGGCAGCTCGCGTACTGGCGCGAGCAGTTGGCCGACCTGCCGGTCGTGTCCCTTCCGGCCGACCGTCCGCGTCCCGCGGTGCCCACCGGCGCAGGCGCCGAGTTCGAGTTCGCGTTCCCCGCCTCGTTGCTGGAGAAGATCGGGCGCTTGTGCCGCGAGGAAGGCGCCACTCTTTACATGGTGCTGCTCGCCGCGTTGGAGCTAGTGCTCGCGCATCACACCGGCCAGCGCGACATCGTCGTCGGTTCGCCGGTCGCGGGACGCCGCCGCCCGGAGCTGGAGTCGCTGGTCGGGTTCTTCGTCAACACGCTCGTGCTCCGGGGCCGGGTCGACGCGGGCGAGTCTTTCGCCGACCTGCTCGCGAGAGTGCGGGAAACGACCCTGGCCGCGTTCGAGCACCAAGACGCGCCCTTCGAACGGCTGGTGGAGGAGCTGGCGCCACACCGGGATCTGGACCGGTCCCCGCTGTTCCAGATAATGCTCGTGCTGCAGAACGCCCCGCTGCCCGAAATCGAATTGCCGGGGTTGACCGTGACGCCGCGGCCGGTCGACACCCGCGCGTCGATGTTCGACCTGACCGTCACGTTCGACGAACAGCTCGCCGGTACCGTCACGTACCGGACGGATCTGTACGAACGGAACACCATAGCGCGGCTGATCGAGGATCTGCGGCGGGCGCTGGAGAAGGCAGCCGAGGCACCCGGCCGCGCGGTCGAACTGCTCGATGCCGGCGAGCGGGCGCGATTGACCGAGCTCGCCTCCGGCCCGCGCACCCAGATTCCCGCCGTCTGCCTGCACGAGCTGGTCGCCGCGCAGGCTCGGCGCACCCCGGACGCGGTCGCAGTGCATGCGGAACGGGTGCTCACCTACGCCGAACTCGACGCTTGTGCCGATGCGTTGGCGGCGCGGCTGCGTGCGTGCGGCGTCGGTCCGGACACACGGGTCGCGATCGCGCTCCATAGGTGTGCGGCGTTGCCCGTCGCGTTGCTCGGGACGCTGAAGGCCGGCGGGTGCTGCGTTCCGCTCGACCTGGACCAGCCGATCGAGCGGCTGCGGGCGATTGTCTCGGACTCCGGCGCGGTCGCAGTCGTGGCCGGGTCGGACCGGCTCGCCGGGGACCTGCCGAGGCTCGAAGCGGACCTGCACGCCGCCGGCGTCCCGGTCGAATCCGGCGCAGCGCCGGAGAATCTCGGGTACGTCATCTACACGTCCGGTTCGACCGGCCGGCCGAAAGGCGTCCTCGTCCGTCACGCCTCGCTGGTCAACCACATGCTCTGGATGAACCAGGCTTACCCTCTGGGCACTGGCGACCGCGTGCTGCAGAAGACGGCGATCGGCTTCGACGCGTCGATCTGGGAGTTCTGGGCCCCGCTGCTCGCCGGCGCGACGCTCGTCCTCGCCCGGTCCGGCGACGAACGCGATCCCGGCCGCCTGGTGCACCTGCTGCGCGAGCACCGGATCACGACGCTGCAGGTCGTTCCCGCGCTGCTGGAGGTGCTGCTCGACACGCCGGGCATCGCCGGGTGCACGGCGTTGCGGCGAGTGTTCTGCGGAGGCGAGTCGTTGCCCGCTGCGGTCGCCCGCCGGTTCCGCGCCGCCCTGCCCGCACAACTGGTCAACCTCTACGGCCCGGCGGAGTCCTGCATCGACGCGGTCGTGCACGACGTCGGCCCGGACAGCGCGGTGCCGATCGGCCGGCCGGTCAGCAATGTCCGCGGTTACGTCCTCGACGACCGGCACCGGCTCTGCGCGGCCGGCGTCGTGGGCGAGCTGTGCCTCGCCGGGGCCGGTCTCGCGCGCGGTTATCTCGGCCGGCCGGACCTGACCGCCGAGGCGTTCGTGCCGGACCCGTTCGGGGGGCCTGGCGAACGGCTCTATCGGACCGGGGACCTCGCGAGGATGCGGTCCGACGGCACGTTCGAGCACATCGGCCGCCGGGACAGCCAGCTCAAGATCCGCGGACACCGCGTCGAGCCGGCCGAAATCGAGGCGGCGCTCAGCTGCCACCCCGCGGTCCGGGAGATCGCCGTCGCGGCACGCGGACGCCTGGTCGCTTATGTGTCCTTGCGGCCGGGGACATCGCTGACCTTGCCCCAGCTTCGGGCCTACGCGGCCGATGTGCTCCCCGCTGCCATGCATCCCGAGGCATTGGTCGTACTGGACGCGCTGCCGCGCGGGCCGCACGGCAAGCTCGACCGGCCGGGACTGCCGGTGCCGCCACCTCCCGCCCCGGAGGTCGTCCGGCAGCCGACGACAGCTCTGGAACGCCTGGTATGCACGCATTTCGCCGCCGAGTTCGGGCACGAGGTCGATCCTGACGCGTCGTTCTTCGACCTCGGCGGGAATTCCTTGCAGGCCATGCGGCTCATCGCGCGGCTGCGGGCGGCGTCGGGCCGGGACATTCCGCTGAGCATGCTGTTCCAGTCGCAATCGCCCGCGCTGCTGGCCGCGCGGTTGCAGGAGTCCCGCGGCGACCAGGTCCCGTTCGAGATCTCGCGGCACCGCGACCGGGTGCCGCTCTCGTCGGCCCAGCGGCGGATGTGGCTGTTGCATCGGATCGACCCGGCCCGCACCGACCACCACATCCCCGTCGTGGTGCGGCTGCACGGTGTTCTCGACGTCGGCGCGCTGCGCGCGGCGATGACGGATCTTGTTGTCCGGCACGAGATCCTGCGCACGCGATTCGTCGCTGCCGGGTCCGACGTCCACGGCGTGATTTCAGAGTCCCGGGAGGCTTCGCTGGAGCTGGGCGGGAGTCCGGACGCGCTGATCCGCGAGCCGTTCGACCTCGCCGCCGGACCGGTGTGGCGCGCGTGCGTGATCCCGGATGGCGACGACGTGCACGTGCTTGCCGTCGTCGTCCACCACATCGTCACCGACGCGCTGTCGAGCGCGATCTTGATGCGCGACCTCGCCGTGCTGTACCGCGCTCGCCGTCTCCGGATCGCCCCGGCACTGCCCGCTCTGACCGCCGGTTACGCGGACTACGCGGACTGGCAGCGGAGATGGCAGCAGAGCGCCGAACACGACCGCCAGCTCGACTACTGGCGGAATCAGCTCGCCGGTCTTCCGCGGCTGCCGTTCCGGAACGGTTCCGAAGGGGCTCGAGTCCGCTTCGAACTGCCGGAGCAGACCAGACGGCGGCTGGCCGCGCTCGCCGAGGCCGGGCGCACCACGATGTTCGCGGCGACAGTGGCCCTTCTCGGCGTCCTGCTGCACCAGCACACCGGGCAGACCGATCTTCCGGTCGGCGTCGACATGGTCAACCGGCCGCACGCCGAACTCGACGGTGTCGTCGGCCCGTTCGTCAACCGGGTCGTCCTGCGGACCGACCTCGCGGACCTGCCGACCTTCCGCGAACTGATCGACCGGGTGCGGCAGACGACCGAGGACGCCCGCGCGAACCAGGACGTGCCGTTCGAATCCGTGGTGGCGGCGGTCAACCCGGACCGGGCGCGCCGGGGCGACCCGCTGGTCGATGTCCTCGTCGTCTACGACCAGGAGACCGCGCCCGTCCGGTTCGACGACCTGCGCGTCGAAGAGGTCGATGTCCCGGTCGGTCAGCTCAAAGCCCCGCTGACGTTCTTCCTGTGGAACGACGGGGAACGCCTTGCCGGCGGCTTCGACGTCGCGGCGGGCGCCGGCGCGCCGGAGGAGTTCCGCGATCGATTCCTGCGGCTGGCCGAGGCCTGCGCCGCCGAGCCGGACCGGCGCGTGCACGAGTCGGTCGATGTCGTGCCGCGGCGGAAGCGGGGACGGTTCAAGGGCATCCGCCCGACGCCGGTGGCCGCGGGCCCGCTGCCCGCGGTGCTGACTCCGCCCGCCGGTGACGTCGCTGAGTGGATCTCGTCCGTGCGGACGGAGATCGACGACCGATTGGCGGCGGCAGGCGCGATCGTTTTCCCTCGCACGGGGATCTCGGCGCCGGAGTCGTTCGATCGGGTCGCTGCTGCGCTGTGCACCACGCTGTACGCGGAGAACGGCGAGCACATGCGGATCGGCGCCACCGCGCATGCGCAACGCCCGGTGCCTTATGCCGCCGACCGGGAACTGCTGTGGCACAACGAGAATTCGTTCAACGCGGAGTGGCCGGGCAAGATCGTCTTCGGCTGCGAGCAGGCAGCCGAGAGCGGCGGGGAGACGACTCTCGTCGACAGCCGAGAGGTGTACCAGCGGCTCGATCCGGCGCTTCGCCGGCGGTTCGCGGAGAAGAACGTCATGTATCAGCGCACTTTCGGGGGCGGCATCGGGCTCGGCTGGGCGCAGGTCTACGGGACCGGAGACCGCGCCGAAGTCGAGCGCCGCTGCCGAGCCGCGGGCGTCCGGGCGGAGTGGACTTCGGACGGGCGGCTGCGCACCCGCGCTGTCCGTCCGGCGGCGATCAGGCACCCGAAGACGAGTGCCTGGGCGTGGTTCGCCCAGGCACAGCACTGGCACATCGCGTGCCTCGACGACCGTACCCGTGCGGCGCTGCAGGCGAAGTTCCGCGAGGAAGACCTGCCGCGGCACTGTTTCTACGGGGACGGCAGTCCGATCGAAGACTCGGTGATGGCCGAGATCCTCGGCGCGTACCGGGCTCTCGAGGTGACTTACACCTGGCAGAAGGGGGATCTCATGCTCGTCGACAACGTGCTCACCGCACACGGGCGGCGGCCCTACACCGGCACCCGGCTGCAACTGGTCGCGCTGGGCGAACCCACTCCGTTCTCCACCGGCAACGGGAGGCGGCGATGACCACGGGCTACCGGCTCTCGCACCGCCAGCAGAGCCTGCTGCGGTCGGCCGCCGGCGCACCCCTGCGCCCGGCGACCATCACGATCTCCGTCGCCGCGCCCGCCGGTCCAGCCCGGCTGCGCGCGGCCGTGCACTCGGTGGCGGCACGGCATGAGGTGCTGCGAACGAGGTTTCAGGTGCGGCCGGACACCGGCGCGCCGATCCAGACGGTCACTGCCGAGCCGGACGTGCAGTGGCAGGTGCTCGGCCCGATCGACGAGCCGGACGGGAGCGTGGACGACCTGATAGCGGGTGTTCTCGAACACCCTTACGGCGAGACGGGTCAACCGACCGTCGGCGCGACCCTGCTGACCGGCACGGGCGGGTCCGGGCTGCTCGTGCTCGCGATGTCCGCGCTGGCCGTGGACGCCGCCAGCGCGGCCGTGCTTGTCGCCGACCTCCGGCGCGCCTTCCACGGCGAGGCGTTCGACGACGAAGTGGTCCAGTACGCGCAGTTCTCCGAGTGGCAGCACGAGAATGCCGACGGGACTGCGGACGACGGCGCCGCGTACTGGCGGCGTGTTTTCGGCGAGGTTGCGAATCCGCCCGGTCTGCCGCTGGCGCGGGAGCGCGCGAACGGACAGGCGGGAGTCCGGCGGCGTGCCCTCGACGCAGACCTCGACAAGGCGGTCCGAGCCCTCGCTGACGTCGAACGGACCACCCCGGAGACGGTCGTTTTCGCGGGGTGGGCCACTGCCCTGCTGCGGCTGAACGGCACATCGGAACTCACCGTCTGGCGAACGCTCGACGGGCGTGCCGACGAGGAACTCCGGACCGCGGTAGGACCGTTCGCGGCCACCGTGCCCTCGACGTTCTCGGTGCGGGCGCGGACCCGATTCTCCGACGTGCTCGCCCAGGCGCAGCACACCACCGCGGAGAACGAGCGCTGGCTTGATCGGCTCGGTCCCGAAGCGAACGGCGCGCTCGGGTTCGGGTTCGACGTGATCGACCCGCCCGCGCCCGCCGGCGGGTTCGCCCTCACCCAGGTGACCGTGCTGGGCCCGTCGTTCCCGGTCGCGCTCCGGTTCTTCCGCGCCGGACCGCCGCATCTCGAACTGCGTCACGGTCCGGACCTGCGTCCCGAGGACGCCGACGTCCTGCTGGACCAGGTGGTCGCGGTACTCGCGGATGGCTGCGCCGAGCCGTCGCGCGATCTCGCCGGCTTGTCGCTGCTGACTGCGGCCGAGCGCGAACGCATGGCCGAAGCGAACGCCGCCGCAGCGGCGTCCGGCCAGTCGTTCCCGGAGATGTTCGCGAAACAGGTCCGGGCGACACCCGAGCGCAACGCGGCCGTGCACGGCGACCGCGCGCTGACCTACGCGGAACTCGGCCGGTCGTCGGACCGCATCGCGGCGGCTCTGCGTGCCCGGGGGATCGGCCGCGGCGCGGTCTGCGCGTTCTGGCACCGGCACGGCATTGGCGTGCTCGAAGGACTCCTGGGCGTGCTGAAGGCCGGCGCCGCCTATGTGGTCCTCGACCCGCAGTGGCCCTACGACCGGATCGCGGAGGTTTTGCGCGACTGTGCGCCCGCCGTGCTGCTCACCGAGAAGGCGCTGGTTCCCGACCCTGGCGCGGCCCCGATTCCCGTGGTGCGGCTCGACATCGACGTCGACACCGAGCTCGGCACGGTGGTTTCCGGTCCCGGGGTTGGCCCGGACGATCTCGCCTACCTTGTGTACACCTCGGGGTCCACCGGCGCACCGAAGGGCGTGTGCGTGACCCATCGCGGGCTCGCGAACTACCTCGCCTGGGCTGCGGACGCTTATCCGGTGTCGGGCGACCGGCCCGCGCTCGCTCATTCCGTCCCGGTCTACGACATGGCGGTGACGACACTGTTCGCCCCGCTGCTGCGAGGCGGGAGCATCCGGTTCACCGAGGCCGAAGGACTGGACGGGATCGTTCGTGCGCTCGACGACGGCGAACTCGGTCTGCTCAAGCTGACTCCCACGCACCTGCGGCTGCTGCCGCGTCTGGTGGGGGACCGCGCTTCGCGGCTCGCCGACGCCGTCGTCCTCGGCGGCGAGGCCTTGTCCGAGGACGTCGTCGCTCAGTGGCGGCCCGCCCCGTTGCTGGTCAACGAGTATGGTCCCAGCGAAACCGTAGTCGGCTGCGCGTTCTACGACTGCTCGGCCCCGTCCGGCGCCGAGTCGGTGCCGATCGGCAAGCCCATTGCCGGAACCCGCCTCTATGTCCTCGACGAGAGGATGCAGCGGGTGCCGATGGGTGTGCCGGGCGAGTTGTACGTCGGAGGGGCGGGCGTGGCCCGCGGCTATCACGGCGAACCGGCGCTGACCGCCGAGCGGTTCGTGCCCGACTCGTTCGGCGACGAGCCCGGCACCCGGCTCTACCGGACCGGAGACATCGTCCGCCAGCTCACGACCGGCGACCTGGTCTGCTGCGGACGGATCGACGATCAGGAACAGGTCAACGGATTCCGAGTCGAGCCCGCCGAGATCGAGGCCGCCCTCGCGACGCACCACGCGGTTCGTTCCGCCGCTGTCGGCGTCCGGCGCGACGGAGACGACCTCGCCCAGCTCGTCGCCTGCGTAGTCCCCGAGGGCCGGGCGCCGCATCCCGACGAGCTCCGGCGACACCTGCGCGGAACCCTGCCGCAGCACCTGATTCCTGCGGTCCTGGCGGCGGTGGACGAACTGCCTCTGACCGCGAGCGGCAAGCTGGACCGCAAGGCCGTACCGAGGCTGGCGGAGAGTCTTCGTCCCCGGCGGTCCGCACCGTTGCCGCCGCGGACCGAGGTCGAGCAGACCGTGCTGCGGGTGTGGCAGGAAGTCCTCGCCGACCCCTGGGTCGACGTCGGGAGCAATTTCTTCGATGCCGGCGGGACGTCGTTCCTGCTGCTGGACGTCGCCGTGCGGCTGGAGGCAGAGCTCGGCGTCGAGGTCCCGGTGCTGACCTTGCTGGAGCATCCCACGGTCGCCGCGGCCGCCCAGCAGCTCACCGCCTCCGGCGAGGACGACTCCGCGCCGGCCGAGGACCGCGTCGCGAAACAGCGGGCGGCGATGGCGAGGATGCGGCAGCGGCGCGTCGGACAGGACGGCGCGTGATGCAGGACGCCATCGCGATAACCGGCATGGCCGGGCGCTTCCCCGGTGCTGGGGACGTCGACCAGTACTGGCGCAACATCCGGACCTCGACCGAGTCGATCTCCTTCTACACCAAAGACGAACTGCGTGCGGAGGGGTTCGACGAGGAGACCCTCGCGAATCCGGATTTCGTGGCGGCCGGTGGCGAACTCGCCGGCAGTTCGCTCTTCGACGCGGCCTATTTCGGCTACTCGCCGCGCGAGGCCGAGCTGATCGACCCGCAGCAGCGCGTGTTCCTCGAATGCGCGAGCGCCGCGCTGGAGCGGGCCAACGTGGTGCCGAATCCGCGGCTGCGCGTCGGCGTGCTCGGCGGCGCAGGGATGAACACCTACCTGGTGCAAAACGTACTGGCGCATCCCGAGCTGATCGACCCGGCACTCGCGCCGCAGGTCATCATCAGCAACGACAAGGACTACCTGGCCCTGCGCGTGGCGTACAAGCTCGGCCTGCAAGGTCCTGCGCTGACGGTCCAGACCAGCTGTTCGTCCTCGCTGGCGGCGGTTCACCTGGGTTGTCGGATGCTGCTGACCTACGACTGCGACGTCGTTCTAGCGGGTGGTGCCACCGTCTCGTCGCCGCAGCGGCGCGGGTACGTCTACCAGCGAGGCGGCGTAGCGTCGCCGGACGGGCACTGCCGGGCCTTCGACGCTCGCGCCGATGGGCTCGCCCCCGGCTCAGGCGTCGGCGTCGTCGTGCTGAAACGCTTGGAGGAGGCGCTCGAGAACCGGGATGTGATCCACGCCGTGATCCGCGGCTCGGCGCTCAACAACGACGGATCGGCCAAGGTCGGGTTCACTGCGCCGAGCGTGGCTCTGCAGGCCGAAGCGGTCGCCGAAGCCCTCGCCTCGGCCGGGGTTGACGCGGCGTCGATCGGCTACGTCGAGGCACACGGCACCGCGACGCGGCTCGGCGACCCGATCGAGGTCGCCGCGCTCACCCGCGCGTTCCGCCGCACCAGCACGGCGACCGGATTCTGTGCGCTCGGCTCGGTGAAGACGAACATCGGACACCTCGACGCCGCCGCCGGCGTGGCCGGGCTGATCAAGACCGCGATGGCGCTGCGCCACCGGGAACTCCCGCCGAGCCTCAACTTCGAGCAGCCCAATCCGCACATCGACTTCGCCGGCAGCCCGTTCTTCGTCAACGTCGCCGCTCGTCCCTGGGAGGCGGACGGACCGCGCCGGGCGGGGGTCAGCGCGTTCGGGCTCGGCGGTACGAATGTCCATGTGGTTCTGGAGGAAGCGCCCCCGCGTCCGGAACCCGAGCCGTCGCCCTGGCCCCAGCTGCTGCTCAGCTCGGCCCGCTCGCCCGCCGCGCTGAGCGCGGCGCGCACCGAACTCGCCGATCATCTGGCCGCGCGTCCCGGCGTCGCGTTGGCGGACGTCGCGCATACCCTGCTCCGCGGGCGGCAGCCGCATCCACACCGGCTCGCGACCGTCGCCGCGGACGCGGCGGAAGCAATCGATCTGCTGCGGGACCCCGCTGCGGGAGTCGAGGCGGGCACTGCGGACCTGATCTTTCTGTTCCCCGGCGTGACGGAAGTGCCCAGGGGAGCCGGGAGCGAGCTGTATCGCCGGTACGGGGTGTTCCGTGAGGCGATCGACGAGTGCCGGCCGCAGGCGGACGTGCTGTTCACCGGGCCGTCCCGGCCGAGGGACGCGGCGGTCGCCACGTTCGCGTCGAGCTACGCACTTGCCCGGTTGCTGCTGTCGTGGGGGCTGGCGCCGCGTGCGATGGTCGGCCACAGCATGGGGGAGTACGTTGCCGCGGTCCTGGCCGGCGTGCTTCCGACGGCCGACGCGCTCCGGCTGGTCTTGCTGCGGTACGAGCTGCTCGAGCGGATTCCGTCCGGTGCGATGCTCAGCGTGCCGTTGTCCGAAAAGGACATTCGTCCGCTGCTGCGCGAGGATCTCGACGTCGCTGCGGTGAACACTGCCGGATCCACCGTGGTGTCCGGGCCGGTGGCCGCGATCGAGCGACTGGAATTCGAAGCGAAGGAACGCGGTGCGGACCCGGTCCGGCTGCGCGTGCCGGTCGCGACGCATTCCGCTCTGCTCGAACCGGTTCTCGGCGAGTTCGCGGCCGCGGTCGCCTCGACACCCTTCGCCGAACCACGCCTGCCTTACGTTTCGTCGTTGACCGGCACCTGGGCCGACGCGGCCGAGGTGTGCCGCGACGAGTACTGGGTGCGGCAGTTCCGCGAAACCGTGCGATTCGCCGACGCACTCGACACCTTGCCTCCCGACGCCGTCGCCGTCGAGGTCGGGCCCGGCTGTGCGCTCGCTTCGCTCGCCCGGGCACACGGCCGGTTTCCGTGCTGGCCGCTGCTGCCGACTCGCCGCGCCCGCTCGGAAATGACCGAGTTTCTCGGCGCGGTCGGCCAGCTCTGGCAGTCCGGTGCCGACCTCTCCGCCGCGGAGATCGCCGCAGACGAGACCCGCGCTTACGCCGAGCTGCCGACATACCCGTTCGAACGGCAGTCCTACTGGCTCGGCGCCGGCCGTGCAGCGGCCGCCGAAGAGGGGATCCGCTACGCGTCGCCGCTTTGGCGCCGGGCGCCGTTGCAGCCGACGGCTCGCGAAGACACGACCTACCTTGTGCTCGCCGACGGAGCCGCGGGCACCGAGGTCGCTCGTATGCTGCCCGGCCGGGTCGAATTGGTCACCGCGGGCGTGGACTTCGCGCGTGGCGACGTCGAGGACTACGTCAAGGTGCTGAAGTCGCTCGACGTCCCGCCGACCGACATTGTGCACGCCTGGCACGACGACGGCGGCTTGCTCGGCCAGGCGTACGACGCTTTGCGGTTGCCCGGGCCCGACCGGACCTGGCGGCTCGTCGACCGCGTCCACGACGTCACCGGCACCGAGGCCTTGCTGCCCGGCCCCGACGGAGCCGTCGACCACACCGTCGATGTCGACCCCGCCGACCCCGCGGCGGCAGTCCGGGAAATCGGCGGCGGCAACGACCCGGTCGTGGCGTACCGCGGCGTGTATCGCTGGACTCGTTCTGTCGAGCCGGTCGCCCTCACCGTGCCTGGCGGGAGTGCACTGCGTTCCGGCGGGCTGTACGTGCTGTCCCGCGACAGCGCAGTGTTCGGCGAACACCTCGCCGACCGCTGCGGAGCGAAGGTGGTGATCCTCGACGCCGGCACCGAGACGGCGATGCTGCGGAGCATCCGGGACGTCAGGGCGCGGCACGGCGCGATCGACGGCGTGATCCTACCTGCGCGATTGCTCGATCCGTACGCGCTCGCCGAAGCGCTCGGCGGCGGCGATCCGTTGTGCATACTGCATTCCGGCCCCGAGATCCCCGCGCCGATCGAGACCGCCGTCCGCGCGCTCAACCGGGAGGGCGGCCGCTGGCTCGTGGTGAGCTGGGACGGCAGCGTGGGGCCGGACGACGTCGGCGACGTCCTGGAGCGGGTCGCGGCAGTCCCGGAGCACGGGGTGCTCTTCGTGTCCCGTCCCGGCGGCCGGCAACGAGAAAACGCCGCCGGGTCCCCGGAAGAGCACAGCTCGCGGCACGGCCGCCCGTCGTTGCCGACCCCGTACCTGGCCGCTCGCAACGACATCGAGGCCGAGCTGGTCGGCATCTGGGAGGAGGTCACCGGGATCGCCCCTCTCGGCGTGCACGACGACTTCTTCGCCCTGGGCGGCCATTCGCTGATGGGAACTCAGGTCGTCGCCCGTCTGCGTGCCGCGTTCGGCGTCGACTTCCCGCTGGCCCGGCTGTTCGACTCGCCGACGATCGCCGAGATGGCCCAGGTCGTCGTGCGGCTCGCGGCCGAAGCGGACGACACCGGCCTGGAAGCGCTGCTGGCTGAGATCGAACTGTCCTCCGACGACCCTGCTGCTGATGGGTGAACCCGACATGACGACAACGCCCCGCGACCCCGAGCTCGACCGGCGGATCGCCGCGCTTTCCCCTCGTCAGCAGGAACTGCTGATGCGACGGTTGCGCGAGCACCGCGCGACTGCGCCGGACGAACCGCCGATTGTGCGGCGTCCGGTGACCCGCGCGCCGCTGTCGTACGCGCAGCACCGGCTTTGGTTCGTCGACCAGCTTGACCCGGGCACGCCGCATTACAACGTCGCAATCGCCGTGCCGGTCCGCGGCGCTGTCGACACCGATGTGCTGCAGCAGGCCGTCGACGACCTGGTCCGCCGCCACGAAGCGCTGCGTACCACGTTCGAACTCGACGACGAGACACCGGTTCAGGTGGTCCACGAGCACGTCGCCGTGCCGTTGGCCGTCCGGGACCTCCACCGCGAGGACGACGTCCAGGAAGCGGTGGGCGAGTTCTCCCGGCAGCCCTACGACCTCGCCGCCGGGCCGCTGGTCCGGTTCCTCGTGCTGCGGCTCGGCGAGCGGGAGCACGTGCTGGGCATCGCGATGCACCACATCGTCTCCGACGCGCGGTCGATCGAGATCGTGCTGCGCGAGCTCGGTGCGGCCTACGAGGCGTTGCGCCGCGGAATCGTCGGGGCGTTGCCCGAACCCGACCTGCAGTACGCGGATTTCGCCCTCTGGCAACGGGAAAAGCTGCAGGGGGAGGTTCTCGAACGCCAGACCGGGTACTGGCGGCTGCAACTGGCCGGGGAACTGCCGCCGCTGCAGCTGCCGGCCGACCGTGCCCGGCCCGCCGAACCGCTGTTCACCGGCAAGCAGCGGCTGCACGAGCTGCCCGCTGAGGTCAGCGCACGGCTGCATGCCCTGACAGCCGAAGAGCGCACCACGCCGTTCGCGCTGTTCTTCACCGCGATCGCTGCGCTGCTGCATCGCTACACCGGGCAGGACGACCTGGTCGTCGGCGCGCCCATCTCGAATCGCTCGCGCACCGAGCTCGAAGGCACTGTCGGGTATCTCGGGAACACCCTTGGGCTGCGCGCCGACCTCAGCGGCGAGCCGACGTTCCGGGACGCCCTGCGCCGCAACCACAAGGTCGTCTTCGACGCCCTCGCGAATCAGGATCTGCCGTTCGACAAGGTTGTCGAGCTCGCTCAGCCTGAGCGCGACTTGAACCGCACTCCGCTGGTACAGGTCATGTTCGTGTACCACACCGACGAGAACCGCGCGGACGAGGCGGCAGGACGGGAACTGAGCATCGGTGCGCCGTTGGTGATCGACAACGGCACGGCCAAGTTCGACCTCACGTTCAGCGTGCGCCATCGAGACGGCGCGACCCTCCTGGCGCTCGAATACTCCACCGAGTTGTTCGATCCGGCGACGATCGACCGGCTCGTCGGGCACTGGGAAACGCTGCTGGGCGCGGCAGCCGCCGATCCGGACACTCCGATCGGACGGCTGCCGCTGCTCGCCGAGGCTGAACGACGCACCATCATCGAGAGCTGGAACGCGACGGCTGCGCCGTTTCCCGAGCAGTCCTGTCTGCATGAGCTGATCGAGGAGAACGCCGCGGCGAGCCCCGGCGCTGTCGCCGCCGCCGACGGGTCCCGCACCCTGACCTATCGCGAACTGGACGAGCGGGCGAACCGGCTCGCCCGCCACCTGCGCACGTTGGGCGCCCGACCGGACGTCCCGGTCGCCGTGCGCCTGGACAAGTCGGTGGACGTGGCGGTAGCGCTGCTCGGCATCCTGAAGTCCGGCAGCCCTTACCTGCCGCTGGATCCGGCAGGCCCGGCGGCCCGGACCGAGCACATGCTCGCCGAAGCGGAAGTGCCGGTGCTGCTCACGCGCGCCGGACTGCCCGGCCGTGGCGTCCCTGAGACGTTGACGACGGTGTTGATCGACGAGGACTGGCCGGTGATCGAGCAGCGGTCCGCTGCCAAGCCCGATGTGGCGGTGACCGCCGGGGATCTCGCATACGTCATCTATACCTCGGGGTCGACTGGGACGCCGAAGGGCGTGATGGTCGACCACCGCGGGCGTGTCAACAACTTCCACGACTTCAATACGCGGTTCGCCGTCGGAGCCGGCGACGCCGTGCTTGCGCTCGCCTCCTTGACGTTCGACATGTCCGCCTACGACGTCCTCGGCACGCTCATGGCGGGTGCCCGGATTGTTTTTCCGGCCCCGGGGGCTGACCGGGACCCGGCGGACTGGCTGGAGCGGATGCGGGCCGAGCGGGTGACGGTATGGCATTCCGTGCCCGCGCTGCTGGAGATGCTCGTCGAGTATCTGGAGGCCGAAGGCGCCACCCTGCCCGATCTCCGGCTGGTGCTGCTCGGCGGCGATTGGGTCCCGCGCACGCTCCCAGCGCGGATTCGCGCGGCCGCGCCCGGAGCGCGGGTCGTCGTCATGGGCGGTGCCACCGAGGTGTCGATGGACTCGACTATCCACGAGTTGCGCCCGGACGACGAAACCATCCCGTACGGCAGGCCGATGGCCAATCAGCGCGCCTACGTTCTCGATTCGCGTCTCCAACCCGTCCCGGTCGGCGTCGCCGGCGATCTCTACCTCGCCGGGGTCGGCGTCGGCCGCGGGTACCTCGCGAATCCCGAACTCACTGCCCAGAAGTTCCTCGAAAGCCCGCTGCCGGAGGAACCCGGCCGGATCTATCGGACCGGCGATCTGGCCCGCTACCGCGCGGACGGCAACCTCGAACTTCTCGGCCGCTCCGACTTCCAGATCAAGATCCGCGGCTGGCGCATCGAACCCGGAGAGATAGAGGCCGTCGTGCGGGAGCACGCCGCGGTCAAGGACTGCCTGGTCGTCGCGCAGACCGTCGGCAACGGGACGAAACGGCTCGTCGGCTACCTGCTGCCGAGGGGCCCGCTCGACCTCGCAGACGTGCGGGACTGGACGGAGGCGCGACTGCCGGATTACCTGGTGCCCTCGGCGTTCGTCGTCCTCGACCGGCTTCCGCTGACCGCCAACGGCAAAGTGGACCTGCGGAACCTGCCGAGCCCCGCCGCGGCCCAGGACGCGCCGCCGGTCGAGCCGCGGAGCGGCGCGGAGCGGACGCTCGCGGAAATCTGGCAGGAGTTGCTCGGCGGCGTCCAGATCGGGATCGACGACAACTTTTTCGCGTTGGGCGGCGACTCGATCAAGACCATCCAGACCATCGCCCGGGCGAAGAAACGCGGGTTGCGGCTGACCCCGCGCCAACTGTTCCAGCACCAGACGATCCGGGATCTGGCCGCCGTCGCGGAGACCGTCGAACCGCAGCCGGCGGCGGCAGCAGCGCTTCTGCCCGCTGAAACGCTCGCGAGACTCCGTGCCGAGCACGAGGATTTCGAGGACGCGTACCCGCTTCCGCCGATGCAGCGCGTGATGTACGAGCAGGCGGTGCACGAGCCGCCGGAAGGGCTCTACATCATCCACGCCGACTATTTCTTCACCCCTGGCGGACTTGACACCGGACTGCTTGTCCAGGCGTGGCAAGCGGTGATTGACCGTTATCCCGTGCTGCGCAGCACTTTCCACGCAGACGGTCTCGACGAGCCGGTCCAGGTGGTGCACCGCACGGCGAGCGTCGTGGTCGAACGGCACGACCTGCGCGGCATGACGACCGAAGAGCAGTTGCGGCGGCAGGACGAAATCGTCTCCGACGACCGCCGCCGCGGGTATGACTTGACCCGCGCGCCCCTCGTGCGGCTGCTTCTGCTGCGGCTAGACGACGATGCTTGCAAGTACATCAGCTCGAACCACCACATCGTGCTCGACGGCTGGTCGCGGGCGATCGTGCAGCAGGAAGTCTTCGCCGTCTACGAAGCGCTTCGCCGTGGCGAGCGGGCCGCCTTGCCGCCGTTCCGGCCTTTCCGCGACTACATCTCCTGGGTGCGCGCACAAGACACCGCTGGCGCCCGCGAAACCTGGGCGCGCTACCTGGCTGGTTTCACCGAGCCGACGCCGTTGGTCGCGGCACGCGGCGTCCCCGACCCTGCCCGGACCGGACCGTTCGCCAAACAGAGCATCGCGCTCGACGCGGATGCCGCCGCGCGTCTCGACCGGTTCACGCGTACGCACCAGATCACGCAGAACACCGTGATGCAGGCGGCGTGGTCGCTGCTGATGTGCCGCTACACCGGCCGTCGCGACGTCGTGCTCGGCGTGGTGTCGTCCGGACGCACCACCGAACTCGACGAGATCGACACGGTCGTCGGCCTGTGCGTCAACGCGCTGCCGGTGCGGACCGTGGCCGATCCGGAAGAGCCCCTGCTGCCGTTCCTCATCCGCCAGCAGCAGGAACAGGTCGAGCTGCGCGAACTCGACCACACTCCGCTGGCGGAGATCAGCGGCGTGCTCGGGTTCGCCGGCGCGCCGTTCGAGACGATCATGGTCTACGAGAACTATCCGTGGGACGGTTCGCTGGTCGCGCTGGCCGACCGGGTGTCGTTCGACCATCCGTTGTGCCGGCCGGACTATCAGCTCGCGCAGTTCGAATACCCGCTGAGGGTCGAGGTCGCACCCGGCATCCCGCTGCTGATCATGCATTACTACACCGACTCGTTCGCCCATGCGGCGATCTCCGAGATGCTTGCCGACTGGGCGGCCGCGATCGACCTGATGGTCCGCGACCCGCGACAGCCGCTCGGGAGTTTGCTGTGAATGCCGACACGAGCCTCGCCGCCGCGCTGACTGCGGAGCCGGACCCGCCCGGCCGCCGGAGCACGCCGTGGGCAGCGCTCTCGGCCGTGCTGCTGGTCCTTGCCGCGGTCACCGGGGTCGTGGCGGCGCGCCAGAGCCCGGACCCCGCTCCAGCCGACGCCCCGGCTACGGCCTTCTCAGCTGGCCGGGCAATGGCGCACGTCGATGCCGTGGCCGGCGCGCCGCGGCCGACCGGGTCGGCCCGTCTGGAGAAAGCACGGCAGTACCTGGTCGCCGCGCTGCGCGGGCTCGGTCTGAACCCGCAGACGGTCACCAGGACGGCGTGCCGGGACCAGCCGGACGCCGAGGCGACCTGCGGCCGCGTCACCGATTTGCACGCACTCATCCCGGGCGCCCAGCACGGTGGCACTGTCGTCCTTGTGTGCCACTACGACTCCAATCCCGGCGGCCCGGGTGCCGCGGACGACGGGTTCGGCGTCGCCACCCTGCTCGAAACCGCGCGGGCGCTCCGAGCGGGGCCACCGCAGGAGAACGACGTCATGCTGCTGTTCACCGACGGCGAGGAGGCTGGCCTGCTCGGCTCACGCGCCGCGCTCGACGCGGGCCTGCTGCCCGACCCGGCGCACAGCGTTGTGCTCAACCTCGAAGCGCGCGGCGTGTCCGGCCCGGCGGTGATGTTCGAAAGCTCGGCGAGCAACTCGGCTGTGGTCAGCGCCCTGCGGGACGACACCGCGGACGCGGCCTCGTTGTCCTCATTGGTGTACGGACTTCTGGGCAGCGACACGGACTTCAGCGAGTTCCGCGCGGCGGGACGGTCCGGTATGGGTTTCGCCGTCGTCGGCGGCTCGGCCCGCTACGACACCGCTTTGGACAGCATCGCGAACGCGGACCCGAGCGGCCTGCAAGACCTGGGGAACGCAATCCTCGCCGCCACCCGGAACCTCGCGGCGGCGAACCTGTCGGCGACAGTCGACGACGGGCCCGCGACGTACTTCCCGGTCTTCGGCCGCCTGGTGGTCTACCCCGAGTTCGTCGATCTCGTGGCCGCGATCCTGGCATTGGCGGTTCTGGTCACAGCGCTGGCGCTCGGACGCCGGCGGCGGACGGTGCGGCTGTCCGCCGTACTGGCGGGGGGCGGGGGACTGGCGGCCGCGGTCGTCGTCGCGGGCGGGTTGGGACTCGCTCTTTGGGAACTGATCCTGCTGGTCCGTCCTGACTACGTTGGTTTCCTTTCCGGCAATCCGTTCCGCGCGGATTTGCCGGACGTCGGCGCGGCAGTGATCGCCGTGGCGGTCGCCGTCGTGTGGTGGCTGGTGGCGCGCCGCCGCGTCGAGCCGCTCGAGACGTCGCTTGCAGTGACTGCGGTGCTGGCGGTGGCGGGCGTCGCCGCGGCGGTCCTCATCCCCGGCGCGAGCTACCTCCTGGTGTGGCCTGGGCTAGGGGGCGCGGCCGCAAGCCTGGCCGCGGTCCTGGCGCCCGACACCCGTTGGCATGCACTGTTCTGGGCACTGCCGGCGGCGGTCGCCGTCGTGCTGGTGCTCCCCGTGGCACTTCTGCTGTTTCCCGTCACGGGGCTCGCCATGGTGGCGGCGCCAATGGTCCTGCTCGCGCTGCTGGCGGCGGCGGTCGTTGCCGGGCTCGCGGCACCTCGGATGCGTCGCCGCACCGTTGCCGCGACGGCTGCCGTACTGGTACTGGCAGGCCTCGCGCTGACCGGCACGGGGCTCGCCCGGGACACCGTAGACGCGGCGCACCCCAAGGAACTCTCGATGATTTACGGTCTGGACGCCGACACCGGTCAAGCGAACTGGCTGAGCCCGTACCCGGCAGCCGAACCGTTCGTCGACCACTACGTGGGCCAGGACAGCCGGGGCTGGACGGACCGGTACCCGTTGCTGCTGGCCCCCGCCTACCGGTCCGGGAAGGCGGCATTCGTCTCCGTCGCCGCTCCTGCTGTAGACCGGCTCGCCAGCACGCCGCTCGCCGAGGGCCGGGTACTCCAGCTGCGGTTGCACTCGACCCGCCCGGACGCCACCGCGCTGGCCGTGTACGTCGATACGGCCGCGACGCCGGTGGTCCGCGCGGAGGTCGAGGGACGTCCGGTCAGGGGCGGAATAAACCACGATGCCTCGTATGGGTGGGGCTGGGGTGCCACCTTCGTGGGCGGCGAGGCGGACCTCCGCCTGACGGTCGCCGGAAACCGGCCGGTGCGCCTGCGGGTTCTTGCGCAGACGCCGGGCTTGCCGTCAGCCGCGATGGATCTGCCGATGCCGGACACCGTTGCTGGTGCCAGTTTTCCGTCGATCCAGACCCTCGCGGCCCGCACCGTGACGTATTGACGGCCCGATCACGAAACGAGGCGCCCATGCTGACCACGGTCGAAGCGATCAACGCCCGCTGCTCGACACCGCGGCTCGCGGAACCCGGCCCGACCGGTGCCGAACTGCGGTCCCTGTTCCGTGCGGCGGCCGCCGCACCCGATCACGGCAAGTGCAAGCCATGGCGTTTCGTCGTGGTCCCGCCCGCATATGCCGACGACTTCGGCGAAGTGCTCGAACAGGCTTATGTTCGACGCTGCGCGCTCGCCGGCGACGATGTCGATGCGGAACGTTGCGCACGTGAACGCACCCGCCTGCGCCGCGCGCCGACGTTCGTTGTGGTCGTCTGCCAGCCTCGGACCGACCTGAAGATCCCGCTGCACGAACAACAAGCGGCGGTTGCCGCGGCGACCCAGAACTTGCTCCTGGCAGCCACGTCGATGGGCTACGGATCGATGTGGGCCACCGGTGCCGCGGCCACTGACCCTACAGTGAGGGAAGCGCTGCAACTCGGCCCGAAAGACACCATCGTCGGCTTCGTCTACCTCGGCAGCCTCCCGACGAGCCGGGAACGGCGCGGCCCACGCCGGGATACGGATGTCTCCGCTGTCGTCCGAACCTGGGCACCCGCGCCGAAAGGGCGTCCCGATCCGGCGCCGGCTACGGCTTCGAAAGCGCGGAGTGATCGGAGGATGTCTGGCATCTGATCTGGTCGATGGCCGGGCCGGCAGAGGTGATGGGCTGCTGCGAGACAAGACGAAATCTTACGGGGGCTTGGCACCAGAGGAGTGAGTTGCGGGCCGTGCGGCCGGCTCGATTTCGTACCGCGAGTGTCAGCTGCTTTCTGGGTGGTCGCGGGCGAGGACCCGGGCCCGCGGGCGTTGCCGGGGATCGCCCGGCTCGGGCTGCTGCTGGCCGCGATGCCTGCGGACGTGGTGTTCGGTGCGTTTTTGATCAGCACCGGCCGGGTCGTGGGCAACGGGCCCTTGTCCGCGAACATGTACCAGGCGCTGGCCTTGCCCTGGGTGCCGGACCTCGCCGCGGACCAGCGGGCAGGCGGACTGATCGCGCTGGTGCTCGGCGAGGTCGCGCTCGCGGTCGTGCTGGCGGCGTTGCTCGTGCGCTGGAACCGTGACGGGGGAACGGGTTTCGCCGGGTATGACCGGCTCGCGCGCAGCCTGGGAGAGCGCCGGGAGACTGCCCGGCGTTAGCGCGGGTGGTTCGGCGGCTGCTGTTCGGTGTTCGCCATCCGGGTCAGCATGGCGTTGTAGGCGCGCAGTGCTTCTTCGTCGTCGTCGAGATCGACGGTGGCGTCGAGCGAGCCGGTGTGCTCGGTCAGTGCCGAGCGCCGTGCTGATTCCAGCCAGGTGCCGAGGTCGGTCTTGCCGTTCGAGCCCGACACCCACGCGGCGATCACGACGATGGCGAGCAGGGCCATCAGCAGGTCGCCGCCGACCCACATCATCGCGCCGCCCCAGTGCAGGTCGGTGAGCGCGTCCGGACCCCAGCCCCGGTCCGGGACGACGTAGGCGGCGAACGGCGGATGGACGGTCATCAGCAGGGTGACTCCGACGACGGTGTCGACCACCATGCCGACGAGCAGCGTCACCATCCTTAGCAACGGTGCCAGCCGTCGCCCGGCGGGTTCGGAGCCGACGATCGGGAGCAGGAACAGGTAGCCGCTGCTGAGGTAGAGCAGGATTTCCACGCCGTGCAGGGCCGGATTCGTTGCGGCGCTCTGCTGGAAAGGCGTCAGGTGGGTGCCGGCGACCACGACGGCGTAGTACAGGAACCCGAGCAGCGGATGGGTGAGGACGCGCCCGGCGCGCGAACGGTTGGCCCGGCCCAGAGCGCGGCGGAGGCGCTGCGGCCCGGTTCTGCGCAGCAGTTCCAGCGGGCGGCCGAGCAGGATCAGCGTCGGCACCACCATGATCAGCAGCAGGTGCTGTGCCATGTGGACAGTGAAGAGAGTGGTGCTGTACGCGCCGATCCCGCCGCCGACGGCGAGCGCGCAGACGAGCAGACCGGCGTAAAACGCGGCGGCGTCGCGGATTCTCCAGCTCCGCAGTCGCATGATGCCTGCGGCGTAACAGATCGCGAGCAGGAGGAGCACGAGGGCGGTGGCGACCGGCATGTCCCATTCGGTGAAGGGCGTGTGCCAGGTGAAAGGGGATCGCACGTTCTTGGCCTTCTTCCGCTCCGCCGGGGGCTGCCGGAACTTCATTGTGGCACCGGGTGATACTGGCCGGGACGGTGCCGCCGCGGCGGCACCGATCTGCCGGGAACGCACGGAAGAAGAAGTTGATCCGCAGATGACCGATGTGACGACAGTTCCGGCCGAGCCGGTGGAACTCGCGATCGGCGGGATGACCTGCGCGGCGTGCGCCGCCCGGGTCGAGCGCAAGCTCAACAAGCTCGACGGCGTGACCGCGACGGTGAACTACGCCACCGAACAGGCGGCTGTTTCGCTCGCCGCGCCGGTCGCGGTGCAGCGGCTGATCGCCCAGGTCGAAGGCGCGGGCTACCAGGCAAGGGAAATCGCCCGCGACGACCGGGAGGAGGGGCCGGACCGGGTCCGCGCGCTGTGGCGGCGGCTGGTGGTGGCGCTGCTGGCCGGGGTCCCGCTCGCGGATCTCTCGGTCACCCTCGCTCTGGTGCCGTCGCTGCGGTTTCCTGGCTGGCAATGGGTTCTGCTCGCGCTGACCGTTCCGGTCGTCACCTGGTGCGCCTGGCCGTTCCACGCGAAGGCACTGCGGGCCGCGCGGCACGGCACGGGATCGATGGACACCCTGGTGTCGCTGGGCGTGGTCGCGGCTTCCGGCTGGTCGGTCTACACGATGTTCGGGCAGAGCGCGGACGCGCACGCCGACGGCGTCTGGGGGCTGATCCTGCAACCGGCGGGCTCGATGTACCTCGACGTCGCGGCGGGCGTGACTATTTTCGTGCTCGCCGGGCGGATGTTCGAGGCGCGCGCGAAACACGCCGCGGGCAGCGCGCTGCGGGCGCTGGCGCAGATCGGTGCGCGCGATGTCGTGACGCTGGAAGAAAACGGGGCGGAACGCCGGATTCCGGTCGCTGAACTCCGCGTCGGGGACCGGTTCGTGGTGCGGCCGGGGGACACGGTGGCCACCGACGGCGTTGTGGAAACAGGTGCCTGCGCGATCGATGCCAGCGCGATGACGGGGGAGTCCCAGCCGGTCGAAGTCACCGCCGGGGACGCTGTCGTCGGCGGCACCGTCGCGCTGGGCGGTCGTCTGGTCGTGCGGACTGAGCGAGTGGGCGCGGACACCCAGCTGGCTCAGCTGGTGCGGCTGGTCGAGCGGGCGCAGAGCGCAAAAGCCGACGTGCAGCGGCTGGCCGACCGGATCGCGGCGGTGTTCGTGCCGGTCGTGCTCGCGCTGGCCGCATTGACGTTGGGCGGATGGCTGCTCGGCGGGGCTCCGCTGGAGAAAGCGGTGAGCTGCGCGCTGGCCGTGCTGATCATCGCCTGCCCGTGCGCGCTGGGACTGGCCACGCCGACGGCGTTGCTGGTCGCCTCGGGCCGCGGCGCGCAGCTGGGGGTGTTCATCAAGGGACATCAGGCACTCGAGTCCGCGAAAGCGATCGACACGGTCGTGCTGGACAAAACCGGCACCCTCACTACGGGGACGATGTCGGTGACCGCGCTGGAGGCCGCGGACGGCGTCTCCCGCGCGGAGGTGCTGGCCGCCGCGGCAGCGGTCGAGAACGCCAGCGAGCACGGCGTTGGCCGGGCGATCGTCGAGCTCGCCCGGGAAGAACTCGGCACAGTGGGTGAGGCCGAGGATTTCCGTGCGCTGTCCGGCCTCGGGGTGTCCGGCCGGGTCGACCGGCACGAGGTGCTGGTAGGCAGCGTGCGGCTGGTCCGTACTGAGATCGGCACTGTCCCGCCGGGTTTGGACAGCCGCCGTCAGCAGTGGGAGACCGACGGGCACACCGCAGTAGCGGTGGCGATCGACGGCCGGGTGTGCGCGGTGTTCGCGCTCGCCGACACCGTGCGGCCGAGCGCCGCCGGGGCGGTGGCGGAACTGCGTGCGCTCGGCCTGCGCACGGTGATGCTCACCGGGGACAACGAATCCACCGCGCGTGCCGTGGCCGCCGAGGTCGGAATCGACGAGGTCGTCGCGGAAGTGCTGCCCGCCGACAAAGCCTCGGCGATCGCGCGGTTGCGCGCGGAAGGCCGCGTCGTCGCGATGGTCGGCGACGGAATCAACGACGGCCCCGCGCTGGCCGGAGCGGATCTCGGAATGGCGCTGGTGTCGGGAACGGACGTCGCGGTCGGCGCGTGCGATCTGATCCTCATGCGCACGGATCTCTCGGTCGTCCCGGCGGCGGTCCGGCTCGCCCGCGCGACGCTGCGGACGATCCGGGGCAATTTGCGCTGGGCGTTCGGCTACAACGTCGCTGCGCTCCCGCTCGCCGCGGCGGGGTTGCTCAACCCGCTGATCGCCGGTGCGGCGATGGCGCTGTCGTCGTTGTTCGTGGTGTCCAACAGCCTGCGCCTGCGCCGATTCGAACAGACGGGAGTGTCCACTGTGGAGCAGATCGCACACTCCGCGCAACATTAGTCGGACAGGAAGTCCCGCTGGTTCCCGGGCATTGCCCGGCTGGGTGGGCGAGGACCGGGATGCCATCATCGACGCCGCTGGTGCCCTGCTCCGGGAGAGGACGACGCGGCTATGGCGGCGAAAAAGGCGAACCGCAATCCGGTGACCAAGCGGAAGGGTTTGTCGGCCAATGCCTGGACGACGATCGCGGTCGTGGTCGTAGCGGTGCTGGTCATCGGCGGGGTCCTGCTGTTCAATCGCAAGGACAACCCGGCTCCCCCTCAGGGCACGGTCGCCGCCGAAATCCTGAATCCGCCCGGCAGCAACACTCTGACGACCGCGTCCGGCGGCGCGGTCACCGTCGTCGAGTTCATCGACTACCAGTGCCCGGTGTGCGAGGCGTACTACCAGAACGTCACCAAGAGCATCGAACACGACTACTCCGGGAAAATCACCTTCGTCACCCGGAACTTCCCGCTGCCGATGCACCCGCTCGCGGTGCCCGCGGCCAAGGCCGCCGAGGCGGCGGCGATGCAGGGCAAGTACCGCGAGATGTACGACAAGCTCTACGGCGACTACCCGACCTGGGCACTCGCCGCGGACGGGCAGAACGTCAGCGAGGACACCGCGCGGGCACAGGCCCGGTTCGACGCCTACGCCAAGGAACTCGGCCTCGACCTGGCCAAGTTTCACGCCGACGCCGCGTCACCGGCGGTGCAGAAACGCATCGACCAAGGAAAAGCGGACGGCGGAAAAGCCGGCGTGACCGGCACTCCGACGATCTTCGTGAACGGGACGAAATTCGAGCCCTCCGGAAACACCTACGCCGCGATCGCCCAGCAATTGCGCGGTCAGCTCGACAAGGCGCTCGCGCAGTGAACCGCACCGCTTCGCGCGGGCTGGCGTGGCTGTATTTGGTCGGCGGTGCGCTGGGCCTGGCTGCTTCGATCACGCTCACGCTGGAGAAGCTCGCCCGGCTGGCCGACCCGTCTTACGTGCCGAGCTGTTCAATCAACCCGGTGCTGTCGTGCGGTTCGGTGATGGACAGCGCACAGGCCGCAGTGTTCGGATTCCCCAATCCGCTGCTCGGCGTCGCCGCGTTCCCGGTGGTGGTCACGCTCGGGGTCGCGTTGCTGACCGGCTACGAGCCGCCGCGATGGGTGTGGACGGGCATGCAGGCGGGCGCGCTGCTCGGCGTCGTCTTCGTGCACTGGCTGATCGGGCAGAGCCTCTACCGCATCCACGCGCTGTGCCCGTACTGCATGGTCGTGTGGGTCGTGACGATCGCGATTTTCTGGTACACCACGCTGCACACCCTGACTGAAACCCGGCTTGGCAGCGCAGTGCGCCGGGTCCACAGTGGAGTGCTTGCGCTCTGGTACGTCGTGATCGCGGTGCTGATCCTGGTCGAGTTCTGGTCGTACTGGTCGACGCTGCTCTGACCGACAGTTCATGCGGCGTGGCAACGGCATTCGCTCGATCCGCTGTGCTGGCAGCCGCATTCGCACCCGGACGGACAACCGCAGGCAGCGGTGCCGACTGCCCACAGCGGCTGGCCGGAGGGCACGCACCGCAACCGCGAAAGAGGTAACGGGGCTCGACGCGCTGGCATCATAGTGCGATGGGGATCGAGAATTTCGAGCCGGTCGTGTCGGCTGCGCTGCCGGACATTGTCGCGCTCGTGCCCAAAGAGCCCGCTGGTCGCCTTGGCCGGTGGGAGCCGAAGGGGTATTCGCGGCACGGCACGAGGGTCCAAGCGGCACTGGACGAGATCGGCGACGTTCTTGCTGAACGGCTGCTGGGTGCGCTGGAACTGACTGTCGATCAGTTGGCCGTGGACATCCCGCCCGATCTTGTGTCCGGACTGGCTCAATCGACCGTCACGCGGTACGTCACCGGGTGGATGGGCGATGAGCAGAGCGCCACGAAGCAGGCAGTGGCCATCGTCGAACAGGTGCACCCCGGCGCGGCTGATCGCGTGGTAGAGCTGTTCGAAGCGTTGCGGGACAAGGCGGCTGTGCCGGATGCGACCGGTGATGAAGCGGAGATCGCTGCGCAGCACGGTGCCGCGCATTTCGCTCTGGCCGTGATCGTGTCGACCGCGGTGCTGCGCTCGTTGGGCACTGCTGTGGCCGGTGAGGCGCCCGCGATCGTCGGTGTGGCGCTGGGTGCTACGGCGATCGTGTTGCCGACGGTGCCCAAGCCGCTTGGCTACGCGGCGGCGGTGCTGGCGAAGCGGCGCGCTGAATACCTGCTGCCGCAGTCTTCCTCGACGTCGGCGGCGGTAACGGACCACCGGTTCTGGATCACCGAAGGTTCGGTTCCCGCGAATGCCGATTTCTCCGGCAACGGCCTGGTCGCCGCAGTGGAAGACGGAGTGGTGATCCGGACGGGCGTGGCCGAAGGCCACGTGCCGATATCGATGCACGTGCTGACCGGTCCGCCCGAGGAACTCGATCTCGTCGGCTGGGACGAGGTCGTCGAGATCAGTTGGACCGCGTCGGAGGGCGGTGCCGTCTTGTCCGGGATCGAATCCGGATACGGCCGCCGCTGCTGGGAAACGCCGCCGTGGCCGGGCGACTACCGGATCCGCGTGCAGGTGACCGGCCGCGACGATGCCGAAGACTCCTGTCATCTGGTCATGTGGCAGGCGCCGGCCACACCCGAGGTAGTGCACAAGAAGACGGACCGGCTCGGTCATCGGCTGCGTGGGGAACCTGAACCACCTCTGGTGATCGCACCCGACGCCGAGCACCGCTGGATCGAGAAAAGCTCACTCGGCGAAGCCGCCACGATCACCGTTGTGCGCGGCCTCACTCCGGAGGAAGTGATCAGTACCCTCGGCGGCGACCCAGCGGCCCCGGTGTCGATCACGTCGATCGCCGAGCGGCCCGCGTGGCAACGGTTCAGTCTCCCAGGGCACGGGTACGTGCCGCTGCTGGCCGTGCTTGAGGTGGACGACGTGGTGCTGGCCGTCGAGGACAACGGCTTCCAAGGCGCCGACCGTGACAGACTGACCGCGCTGTCGCGCAACGGAAAGGCCGCGAGCCTGTACTGGAACGTCAACGCCAACTTCCAACTCGCCCTGGCCGAGCGCGGACAGTTGTCGTACGCGGGCCATCCGGGTCATGACCCCGGCGCGCCGCACTGTGAAGACCTGGACTTCGACGACTTCCGGCACCGCAACGCGAAGGGCCTGACAGTGATCGCCCGCTTCGCCGGTCGCGGCATCACCGCGGACAACCTGGCCGCGATCTACGCGGCCGACGAGGCCTACGTCCTGCGGGGATAACCGCCGAACCCCGTCACCGACGCCACCGAGCCTGCCCGCGGCTTCTCGAGCGGAAAGGGTTCGGGGTGGTCGATTCCTTCTCGTGTCGCGCATGGGACACCTACCTTTCCTTCAAGCCGATCGACGGCATCAGGAAAGGCCGACTCGACGCCGCCGATCTGGAGGCAGCACGCGTCTTCGCCGAAAGCCTGCGATCTCGGGCCGGCACCACGTCCTGACCGCGTACCGAGCAGTCGGGCGGCAGTTCCGCTTCGGGTGTTCAGCGTTGTTGTCGCGGTTGGATGCGCCGCCGCGCGCTTCACATCGGGGACTTGGAAACGTTGTACGTACAACGATTTCTGACAGTCTACTCAGGACCGAGGAGGGTGTTGCGCGGCCGAGGGCGTCGGGCGAGCCGGTTGATCAAGCCGACGGCGGACGGTTCTCGCTGTCCGGCAGGGGACCGTGTAGTTACGGCGCGGCACTGCGGCCTGGTCCCGTCGACACTTTCCGAGCACGGGACGCGTGACTCGCTATTGGCTGGCATCGACGGGTCCGAGAATCTCAATGACGTCGCGGTGGTCGATGCGAGCGGCACGTTAGTGCGGCGCGCGCGGATACCGGAGACGCCCGAGGGAGTGGAAGAGCTGCTGCAGCTTCTGCACGGGCTGAGTACCAGCCACCGTCACAGCCGCCGCGCGGTCCCGGTCGCGATCGAGACCACCGTCAGCCTGCTGGTGGAGAAACTCTGGTCCGTGCGGCAACCGGTGCACGTGATCCATCCGGTCTTCGGACTGAGCAGGCACGTCACCTGCACGAGCGGGAGCGCCTGCTCGAACTTCGCGGGCAACTCGGCCACCACGCGGATTCCGCCGAGACGCCCGGCCAGCCACGACACGACCAGCGCCTCGGCATCGATCACCCGGTCGGCGGTCTTGGCCGTGCTCTTACGCGACGCGACTGATGTCTTGGCCGGTTCGTCGCCCGGCTGGTCCGCGTAGCGGGCGCGGCCCTCATTGACCATGATCGCTGCTTCGGCGTCGCCGACGTCGACGGTCTTGCCGACCTGCGTGTCGTCGCGGTGGAACGCGACAATCACCTTGGCCATGAGCCTCCTTATTCCACAATACCCTTTTGCCTTGTATGCCCGTATTGATGTCATGAGATCTTAGCGGCGAATTTGACCGATTCCGGAACTTGCGGCGAAATAAAGCCGCTCTTCCCAGTAATCTTGTCCATCAGCGGCTTCACTCGAACGGATCATGCTTTCCCTGATGTGCTCGGTTAGCGTTCGAGGAACGGAGGCCAAAGTCGTCGCGTGTGTCGACAGCCCGAGGGGGGGACTGTGGATCCGAGCGCTGTTCGTTCGCTCCCTGCGGCAGCGCTTCGCGATGCGCCGCGCCTGGATTGCCTTCAGGAAACTACGGACCTCGTACCGCTGACGTGGCGATTGGCAGCACGTTCCAGCGACGGCCGGACACTGGTCTTCCTGGTGAACCTGGGAGAACAGAAAGTCGAAAAGGTCGTCGGCGCCCGCGTGGCCGAGACCGCCGCATCGGTATCCGTGATCATCTACGGGAAATTGTATGGATCGACCATGGATCACGCTGCCCATTCGCTGATCGGACAGTTCATGGTTGATCTCGAATCGCCGATCGGCGGACGCGGCGTATCTGGCTCTCCTGAAAAGTAGGGAACTGCTGCACGAGGGGAATAATGAAACGGCGAAGATTCATCCCTGTCCTCAGTGCTGTCCTAACGATCGCCGGGTTGACGGCATCGTATTCGACCGCAAACGCCAGTGATAATGCAACCGTCTCCTATACTGCCCAAGGGATCCAGGACTCAATCGTCCACAATCCGGACGATTACGCAGGCGTTTACTGCACGCGCGACACCAACACTCTTCACGTGACAGTGACACGTGAGGCGTTGTCAAAAATCTCCGCGCTCTACAGCCGTGTTCGATCCGTGAAATTTCAGGACGCCGCATCGCCTGCGCAGCCTGCTGCCGCGGTCAAGATCGAACCGGTGCGCTACAGCCGGTCCGACCTTGCCCGGGCCATGGCCTCTGTCCGCTCGGCCGAGCCGTGGGCTACGGTCACCCGCGACACCCTCGCAACATGGGGCATCGACTCGGCTGCAGACAAAGTCCAGATCGGCCTCACGAAGATCACGGTCGAGACCAGGGACGCTGCCGCTAAAGCATTCGGCGACAAGGTCGAACTGGTCCAGTAGGCACGCGACTCCTCGGCCATCAAGCTCACTCGCGTTCCGAGCAAGCCGCAGACGATTCACGCGGCAGGGAAACCGAAACCCGGGAAGACCGTTTCCGGGGACAGCGCCGCCGTCGCGGCAACGGCCGGGCCGCCGCTTTTGGATTCCGAGCCCTATATCGGAGGCGACCGGATTTGGCGGGAGGTGGACCCGGGCGGGCAGCAGTTCATCGAGGAATGCACTGTGGCCGGCGTCTGGGACACGGGTGCCCAGGCCATGGCGTCGGCTGGCCATTGCCAAAGCCTCAACCACTCGTGGCAGCAGGGTTACTACGACGTAGACGCGAACAAGTTGTACTACACCGGCGGAATGGGAACCGTCTTCGTGAATGCCTTCACCGAGGGCGGTTCCGACTCGCAACTGCTTGACGCCGGAAACTATCAGAAAGACGTGTGGTCCACCACCTCCGGCACTCTTCACGGAGAGCCCGTCGGCGGGGTCGCGAATGCAATCCAAGGCCGGCAAGTATGCCTCGGCGGATCCTTCTCCGGAACTCAGTGCTCCGGCGTGGTGGCGATCGCGGACCAGTGCTCCAACGTCGAGGGACCGAACCCGGACACCGTGGGTTCGCTTGGATGTGGACGCGTCGTTTCGATAGGCGGGTTCGTGGGCTTGTTTGAGTTGCTTGAGAATACCCCCGAGGGCGCATGGCAAAAAATTTCCAGCCGTCCAGTATTCCCGTGTGGAGAAATCGCCTGTCCTGCACTGTAGGTTGGCGGGTCGCCTGGCGGTCGCATGCGCGTGGCGGTGAGTGTGAACAGTTTCGTGTGAACCGATACAGGCCAGCGGTGGGCGAGCTGCAGTCCGGGGTGTCCCGCGCCATTAGACCGTCGGCCTGTTCGACGGTTGCGATCATGGTCGCAGTCGGCCTGAGTCCTTCGCGCACCAGGGCGTCGGGTCGAATCCGGCGATGCCGTGTAGGTCGGTGCAGGCGTCCATGGCGGACGACTCGATCTCGGCGACCAGCTGCGCGCTTGAAGGCGTCGATCCCACCTAGGTCAAGCAGTTGGATGACCGCCGCCGACAGAGCCTCCTGCGTCCGCTCATCCCACGTCCGGACGTGGCCCCCATGTGGTCCCCAAGCGTGCTAGACGATCCGACTGAAGGCTTGTCCATGCTTAAGACAAAAAAGCCGCCCGACCTGGGCTTTCACCCAAGTCAAGCGGCTCTCTCGTCCGGTCGGGCTGACAGGATTTGAACCTGCGACCCCTTGACCCCCAGTCAAGTGCGCTACCAAACTGCGCCACAGCCCGGACTCCTCACTCCCCGAGGAACCCCTCGTGAAGTGCGATGCGACTACTCTAGCGGGTCCTCCAACGGCCCCTGCAACGAGGTCTCCTTTACCTTCTGACCTGCGCAAACCAACAGATCAGGGTCAACAGCGCCGCGGCGGGGACAGCACCGCCGTGATCAACCGACGCCCGCATGCAAAACAGCCCCGGTCCCACGCGAGGGACCGGGGCTGGACAGCAAACCCCGTCAGCGGCCGGTGAACCGAGCCTTCCCGGGACCCTCGGCAAGGAACGACTTCACCGCACTCCGCAAGTCCTCGGTGTTGTACAGGTCCGCCGCGATGGCCGTCACGTGCGCGTTCGCCTCCGGGACCCCGCCGTGTTCGAAGTGCTCCAGGATCCGCTTCGTAGCGGCATGCGCCTGGGTAGGTCCCTCGGCGAGCTGGCGGGTGAATTCCCGGGCAGCGGCGTCGAAACCCTCGTCCGGCAGCACTCGGTTGACGACGTTCCACCGCTCCAGTGTGGCCGCGTCAAAGGGAGAGCCGGTGAAGACGAACTCCTTCGCGCGGGCGACCCCGGCCCGGGCGGCGAGGCGTTGGGTGCCGCCCATTGTGGGGGTCAGTCCGACGACCTTTTCGACCAAGCCGAACTTCGCGCGGGAGGAAGCCAGCAGCAGATCGCAGGCCATCGCGACCTCGAAAGCCCACGTCAGGCACAGGCCGTGGGCGGCGAACACCGTCGGGAACGGCAGTGCGGCGAGGCGGTCGGGCACGGTCAGCAACTCGTCGAAGAGAACCTTGGCTTCTTCGGCGGAGGACTGCGCGTCGAAGAGAGCCACATCGACACCGCCGCTCACGACGCGGCCTTCGGCGCGGATCAGGAGGGCTCGGGCGGGGGTTTCCTCCAGTGAGCCGATCGCGTCGAGAAGCGCGTCCTGGAGCGGCTTCGTGTACAGGTTGAGCGGCGGCTCGTCGATGGTGAGCACGGCGAGCCCGCCGTCGCGTTCCAGTTTTGTCATGCTTGGTCCTCGTTCGCGGTGAGTTGGTCCCAGTACGCCTGTGCGGCCGGCCGCCATTCCACGTGTTTGCGGTGGAACAGTTCGGCCGCCTTGGCTCCGCTCCAGCTCGCGGGCAGCAGCTCCGCGGGCAGTTGCGGGTCGAGGAACGGGAAACGCCGCCACTCGTGCACGAGTTCGGTCTGCGCGCGCAGCACCGCTTGCGCGCCGGACGGCGAGACGCCGGTGAAGCGGTCGATGAAGTCCTCGTACCGGTCGGTCAGCTCGGACAGGTCCCACGACCGCGCGACCATGCTTTCCTGGTCGCCGATCGCGCCGTACTCCGCGGTGAAGGACATCGCCTGCGCTTCGAGGCCCAGTTCGGCGACGATCTTCTGCGCCTCGGGCTCGCGGCTGGGATCGGGGCTCACCCAGACGCCCGCTACCGGCGAACCGAAGCCGGCCCAGGTGAGCCGCGTGCGGAGGCGGTGCCGCAGGTCGCGTTTCGCCTCCGGCACCGAGACGATCAGCATCAGCCAGCGGTTCTCCCAGGCGCGCGCGTCGCGGCCGAAGGCGTATATGCGTTCGGCGCCTTCGGTGAGCAGCCGGCGCCCCGGCGGGGTCAGCGACCACCGGACGCGGCGGCCGATGCGCTCCGACACCAGCCAGCCCTCGCCCGCGGACCGGGCGAGCGCCTGCCGCGCGGACTTCTCCTCGATGTCGAGCATGCCGAGGGATTCGACCAGCATCGACGTCCACACCGGACGGTCGCGGGGCAGCACGTACTCGCCCAGCACGGTCATCAGCAGCGACCGCGCGCTCGCGTGGCTCACCTCGCGCCGTCTGCTGACGGTCGGCCGGGGAGCCCGCTGCTTCCCCCGTCCGAACGGGACCGGGGCGGGTTCCGCCATCGCTTTTCACCGACCTCACTGCTCTTGTTGGACCCGGCAACCCGCCCAGAGTACCCACTCGGAGTGACTGAGCCGACACGCGGCACGCGGCGCGAGGGCGCCCCGTAAACTCGGCTCCGATATGAGCGCCACACTCGTCGCGAAGGACCTGGCCGCGGGCCACGGTGACCGCGTTCTCTTCTCCGGTCTCGATCTCGTCGTCGCCCCTGGCGAGGTGATCGGGCTGGTCGGCGTCAACGGCGCCGGGAAGTCCACCCTGCTCCGCACGCTCGCCGGGCTGGCCCGCCCCGAATCCGGGGAGGTCCGGCTGAACCCGCCGACCGCCACTGTCGGGCATCTGCCCCAGGAACCGGAGCGGCGCGAGGGGGAGTCGGTGCGCGCATTCCTCGCGCGGCGCACCGGAGTCGCGGCCGCGCAAACCGCACTCGACGCGGCGACGGATGCGCTTGCCGCGGGTGCGGACGGCGCCGACGACGCATACGGCGCCGCGCTGGACCGCTGGCTCGCGCTCGGCGGCGCCGACCTGGACGACCGGGCCGGCGAGGTCGCGGCGGACCTCGGGCTGGCCGTCGACCTCGATCAGCCGATGGTCTCGCTGTCGGGCGGGCAGGCCGCGCGCGCCGGGCTGGCGTCGCTGCTGCTCAGCCGCTACGACGTCTTCCTGCTCGACGAGCCCACGAACGACCTCGACCTCGACGGGCTCGCCCGGCTGGAGCGGTTCGTCGCCGGGCTGCGCGCGGGCACCGTGCTGGTGAGCCACGACCGCGAGTTCCTCGCCCGCACCGTCGACCGCGTGGTGGAACTGGACCTCGCGCAGCGCCAGGTGAAGGCGTACGGCGGCGGGTACGAGTCCTATTTGGAGGAACGGGCGGTCGCGCGGCGGCACGCGCGCGAGGACTACGAGGAATATGCCAATACCCGTGCGGCGCTGGAGGCCCGGGCGGGCATGCAGCGCGCGTGGATGGAGAAGGGCGTCAAAAACGCGCGCCGCAAGGCGACCGACAACGACAAGGCCGGGCGCAAATTCCGCAGCGAGGCCACCGAGAAGCAGGCCTCGAAGGCGCGCCAGACGGACCGGATGATCGAGCGGCTCGAGGTCGTCGAGGAGCCCCGCAAGGAGTGGGAGCTGCGGATGGAGATCGCGGCCGCGCCGCGCGCGGGCGCGGTGGTCGCGACGCTGCGGGGCGCGGTCGTGCGGCGCGGCGAGTTCACGCTCGGACCGGTGGACCTGCAGATCGACTGGGCGGACAAGGTCGCCATCACCGGCGCGAACGGCGCGGGAAAGTCCACCTTGCTGGCGGCGCTGCTCGGCCGGCTGCCGCTGGACGAGGGCGACGCCGCGCTCGGCCCGGGCGTGGTGGTCGGCGAGGTCGACCAGGCCCGCAGGCTGTTCCTCGGCGACCTCCCGCTGGCGGACGCGTTCGCGCAGGAGGTCCCGTCGCTCGCCGACGCGGAAGTCCGTACCCTGCTGGCGAAATTCGGGCTCAAGGCCGCGCACGTGCTGCGCCCGGCCGCGACGCTCTCGCCCGGCGAGCGCACCCGCGCGGCGCTGGCGCTGCTGCAGGCGCGCGGCGTCAACCTGCTGGTGCTGGACGAGCCGACCAACCACCTGGACCTGCCCGCGATCGAGCAGCTCGAATCCGCATTGGACAATTACCCGGGCACGCTGCTGCTGGTGACGCACGACCGCCGGATGCTGGACGCGGTTTCGGTGACGCGCCGGCTGGAAGTCGGCGGGGGCAAGGTTTCCGAGCGTTGACCAAGCCTCGTGAGTTCCGGCGCCGGTGAGAGAACCGGCACCGGAACTCGCGAACTGCCTAGGGACGGTCGGTGAGATACCCGCCCATGGTCGTGAAGTATTCCGCCGCCGACAGCTCCCGGTCGTCGGCCGTCCGGACGCGTTCGATCCGCAGCCCCGGCGACTGGCCGCGCCGCGCGTCCCGGCCCGCGACGATCACCACGCCCTCGCCTTCGCGGATGAAGATGCGGCCCGGAGTTCCTCCGTAGCGGCCGTCCGAAACCGAGGCGCGCACGATGCGCAGCTGCTCGCCGCGGTGGTAGGCGAAGGCGTTGGGGTACGGGTCGGATTGGGCGCGCACCAGGCGGTCCAGTTCCTCGGCGGACCACGTCCAGTCGATGAGACTGTCGCGCGGGGCGCGTTTGTGGAAGAAGCTCGCCTTCGTCCGGTCCTGCGCGATCGGGACCACCGTGCCGGATTCGATGAGGCCCAGTGCTTCGGTCACGAGCGGTTCGATGAGATCCACGGTGCGGTGGAACAGATCCGTGGCGGTGTCGCGCGGGCCGACCGCGACCGCGCGCTGGGCCACGATGTCGCCCGCGTCGAGTTCGTCGTTCATCATGTGCGCGGTGACGCCGACTTCCGGCTCGCCGTTGATCAGCGCCCAGATGATGGGGGAGAAGCCGGCGTAGGCGGGCAGCAGCGAGTCGTGCACGTTGAGCGTGCCGTGGCGTGGCAGGGTGAAGATCTCCGGCGGCAGCCAGGTGCGCCAGTTGTTCGCGACGATCAGGTCGAGGTCCGCGGCCTTCAGCTCGTCGAGCAGTTCCGCGTCGTCCGGGCGGGTGCGCAGCAGGGTGCGGATTTCGTGCTCTCCGGCCAGTGCGGCGACCGAATCGCTCCAGATCCGTTCGTAGGCGTGGTCGCTCGGCGGGTGGGTGACCACCAGTCGCACGTCCTGGCCTGCGTCGAGGAGGGCCTTCAGGGTGCGGTGTCCCCAGGTCTGGTAGCCGAACATGGCCACGCGCATCGGCGGTGCACCTTTCGTGGTCGGGACGAACATCACCCAGACAGTACTAGTTGAGGCTTACCTAAGTTAGGTTAGGGTTTCTTGAGCATTGGTCAGTCGGGAACGGTGATGCGGCAGTGCCGCGCTAGGGGTCTTTCATGTCACGAGCAGGGGCCGAGGACAGCCAGGTGCCGGTATACGACGTGGTCGGAGTCGGGTTCGGGCCGTCCAACCTCGCGCTCGCGATCGCCCTCGCCGAGCACAACGCGGGCTCGGGGGAGACGGTCACGGCGCACTTCCTGGAGCGCCAGCCCCGCTTCGGCTGGCATCGCGGGATGCTGATCGACACCGCGACCATGCAGGTGTCGTTCCTCAAGGACCTGGTGACGATGCGGAACCCGGCGAGCGCGTACACCTTCCTGAACTACCTGCACGAGAAGGGGCGGCTGGTCGAT
Organism: Amycolatopsis sp. FU40; assembly: GCF_021903635.1. Classification (NCBI taxonomy): domain Bacteria; kingdom Bacillati; phylum Actinomycetota; class Actinomycetes; order Pseudonocardiales; family Pseudonocardiaceae; genus Amycolatopsis; species Amycolatopsis sp. FU40. The sequence continues at coordinate 3,067,552 of NZ_CP091381.1, read as the reverse complement.
TTCATCAACCACAAGACCCTGTTCCCGCTGCGCGTCGAGTTCCACGACTACTTCGAATGGGCCGCGGCGAAGGTCGACGACCTGGTGTCCTACGGCAGCGAAGTCGTCTCGGTCGAACCGGTCCGCGACGGCGACGAGATCGCGTTCTTCGACGTGCGCGCCGAGGCGGACGGCGAAATCACCGAACTGCGGGCGCGGAATCTCGTGCTGGGCACGGGATTGCGCGCGAAGCTGCCGGACGGGGTCGTCGCCGGAGAGCGGATCTGGCACAACAGCGAACTGCTGCGCCGCGTCGAGTCGTTGCGCGGCACGGACGCGCGGCGGTTCGTGGTGATCGGCGCCGGCCAGAGCGCGGCCGAGGTCGCCGCTTTGCTGCACGACGAATTCCCGCGTGCCGAGGTGTGCGCGGTGTTCGCGCGCTATGGCTACAGCCCCGCGGACGACAGTGCGTTCGCCAACCGGATTTTCGACCCGGAGGCGGTCGATTCCTTCTACGCGGCAAGCGAACCGGTCAAGGAACGCCTCATGCGCTACCACGGCGCGACGAACTATTCCGCGGTCGATCTCGACCTCATCGACGAGCTGTACCGGCGGCGCTACCAGGAAAAGGTGCTCGGCGTGGAACGGTTGCGGCTGTTCAACGTTTCGCGGCCGGTCGAGGTCGCCGACCAGGGCACGCACGTGCGCGCGACGGTCGAATCGCTGGCGACCGGCGAACGTTCGGTGCTGGACGCCGACGCCGTCGTCTACGCGACCGGCTACCACCCCGCCGACCCGGCGCCGCTGCTCGGCGGCCTGGCCGGCGAATGCCGCCGGGACGGCCAGGGCCGGTTGAAGGTCGAACGCGACTACCGGATCACCACCGGTCCGGCCGTGCGCGGCGGGCTCTACCTGCAGGGCGGCACCGAGCACACGCACGGGATCACGTCGTCGCTGCTGTCGAACACCGCGGTGCGGGTGGGCGAGATCCTGAAGTCCATTGTGGACCGGCGGGCGGCTGGATCCGATCCGGTCGAGTACGCGGTCAGCGGGATCCGCTGAGGCAGGGAAGGGACTGAGCCATGACGAATCCGTTCGAAAACCCGGACGGCGTTTACCGGGTCCTCGTGAACGACGAGGGCCAGCACAGCCTGTGGCCGGACTTCGTGGCCGTGCCGGACGGATGGCGGACCACCTTCGGGCCGGACGCGCGGCAAGCCTGCCTGGACCACATCGAGCGGACCTGGACCGATCTGCGCCCGCTTTCGCTGCGCCGGACTTCCTGAAGGCCGGGAGGGGAACTCAAGCAGGGTTCCCCTCCCGGCGGTGGCTGCGCAGGCCGGACCAAGCGGTCCAGAGCGTGGCGTACCGGCCGCCGGCAGCGACCAGTTCGTCGTGCGTCCCGGATTCCACGACCGCCCCGGCGTCCAGCACGACAATGCGGTCCGAGGCCGCTGCCTGGGTCAACCGGTGGGCCACGATCAGGCCGGTGCGGCCTTCGAGCGCCGCGGCCGCGGCGGCTTCCAGAGTTTTCGCTCCCGCGCTGCCGGCCTCAGCGGTGGCCTCGTCGAGGATCGCGACCGGTGGGTCGGCGAGCACCAACCGCACGAGCGCGAGTTGCTGAGCCTGGGTGACGGTCAGCCGATGCCCGGCTTCGCCGACGACCGTCGCGAGCCCGTCCGGCAATGCCTCGACCCACTCGGCCGCACCGGCTTTGGCCAGCGCGGTGCGGAGATCCTCGTCGCTGGCCCCGGGAGCGGCGAGGCGGAGGTCGTCGGCCAGCGGTCCGCTGAAGACGTGCACTTCCTGGCTGATCAACGCGACCGCGCGCCGGGTGGCGGCCGGGCCGAGCTGGTCGAGCGGAACGCCGCCGAGGGAAACCGTGCCGCTGCTGGCCTGGTGGATCCCGGCGATCAGCTTGGCCAGCGTCGTCTTCCCGGCCCCGCTCGCCCCGACCAGCGCGACGCGCTCGCCCGGCGCGACCTCGAGGTCTACGTCGCGCAGCACTGGGTGGCCGTCCACATAGGAGTGGCCGAGGCCGACGGCTTTTACCGAGGCGTCGACCGGACGGCCCGCGCGGGTCGGTTCAGCCGGCGACGGCAGATCCGCGACGCCGATGAGCCGGGACAGGCTCGCGCTCGCTGCCTGCGCGTCGTCGACCAGCGCGAGTGCGGTGTTGATCGGCCCGAAGAGGCTGTGGAAGTACAAGGCGGCCGCCGTCGCGACCCCGACCGTCGCGAGATTCGCGCCTACCAAGAGGAAACCGGCCGCCAGTACTGCGGAAAGGCCGACGAACTCGGCGAGATTCAGCCGGCCGTAGAAGCGGGTGGCGAGGCGAACCCCGCGCAATGCCAGCTCTACCGCGCCGCTCGACCGTTCGCGGACCCGGTCGACGTGTGCCTCCGCGAGACGGAACGCGCGGACGGTCTTGGCGCCGCCGATGGTGTCGAGAAGCTGTTGCTGCTGCGCGCCGACGGCGGCTCGCTGGGCGGCGTACAACGGGGTCGCGCGGCGGACATACCAGCGGACGGTGTGCAGCTGGATCGGAACCGCTAGCAGGGCCGCGGCGAGGAAACGCCAGTCGAGGACCGCCATCGCGACCAGGGTCAGCACGATCGTCAGCACTGAACGGGCGAGCGCGGGCAGCGCTTGCCGGACCGCGTCGGCGACGACCGAGACGTCGTTGGTGACCCGGGCGGTCAGGTCGCCGGAACCGGCCTGTTCGACCTGCTCCAGCGGCAGGCCGAGAGCGCGGTCGATGAACCGTTCGCGCAGGTCGGCGAGCATGGTTTCGCCGAGCCGGGCGAGCATCGAGACGCCGATCGCGGTGGCGATCGCGGACGTCGCGGCGACGAGGACCAGCCCCGCGACGGGGTAGCCGAGCGCGGACGCGGGCTGCCGGGTGGCGACGAGGTCGACGACGCGGCCGAGCAGGGGAGCGGTCAGCAGGCCGATCGCGGTGGCTCCGACGACGAAGGCGAAGGACCCGATCGCGCGGCCTTTGGCTTTCCGCAGCAGGTCGAGCAGGACGGCCCGGATGCGTGGGCCGGTGGCGACGGGGAGGAGGTGGCGGTTGGTCATGAGAGGACCGCCGTGCGGTAGATGGCTTCGGTGCGGACGAGTTCGGCGTGGGTGCCTTCGGCGGCGACCTGGCCGTGTTCGATCGGCACGACGCGTTCGGTCACGGGGAGCACGGCCCCTTGAGCGCGGGCGAGTTCGGCGGTGACTCGGCTGTCTTCGAGCAGCACGACGCGGTCGGTGATCACGATCGTCATGTGGTTGCGGTGGAGTTTCGTGACTCCGGTGGCGGCAGTGGGGAGTTGGCGTTCGGTCACGAGAGGACCGCCGTGCGGTAGGTGGCTTCGGTGCGGACGAGTTCGGCGTGGGTGCCTTCGGCGGCGACCTGGCCGTCTTCGAGCAGCACGACGCGGTCGGTCACGGTGAGCAGTGCGGGGCTGGTGGTGATCACGATCGTCGTGCGGGCGCGGCGGAGTTTCGCGACTCCGGCGGCGATGCGGGCTTCGGTGACGGTGTCGACGGCGGTGGTCGGGTCGTGCAGCACGAGGACCGGCGCTTCGGTGGCGAGGGCGCGTGCGAGGGCGACCCGTTGTCGTTGTCCGCCGGACAGTGATCGGCCGCGTTCGGTGACGGTGGTTGCGGTGCCGGACGGGAGCGTCGCGGCTACCTCGTCGGCGGCTGAGGCGGTGAGCACGCCGTCGGGGACGGCGGGCATTCCGCCGCGGACGTTCTCTTCGACTGTGCCCTCGAACAGATCTGTGTCGTGCGCGGCGACGAGGACGACGTCGCGGACCCGGTCGGGATCCACAGTGGACAGATCTACGTCGTCGACGTGGACGGTGCCCGCGCGGGGATCGGCGAACCGGCCCAGGCAGTCGAGGAGATCGGTGGCCGTGGCGGGGTCGGTGGTGACGATGCCGAGCAGTTCGCCGGGCGGGACGGTGAGGTCGAGTTCGCGGAGGTTTCCGTGCGATACGGCGGAAAGCTCCACGCTGCCGGCGGCTGGGGAGGGCAGCTCGCCGGTGCCGTGAGGGACCGCTGGCGGTGCGCTGAGAACTGCGGCGACTCGACCGGCGGAGGCGCGGCCCTGGGCGAGCTGTCCGTTGACCCAGGCGAAGATGGTGAACGGCGTCTGCAGGAACTGCGCGAGCCCGACCGCGGCGACGAGGTTGCCGACGGAGATCTCGCCGTTCGCGGCCAGCGAGCCGCCGACGAGCGCGACGATCGCGATGAAGATCCCGGTGAGCGCGAGCAGCGCGCCGTTGTGCCCTGCCTGCGCGCGAGCCGCGCGGACGGTCGCTTGCAGGGAATCCCGGCTGGTGCGTCGATAGCGCGCGGTCGCGGCCGGTTCCGCGCCGATGCCCTTCAGCACCCGCAGTCCGCTGACGAGGTCGGCCGCGACGCCGGAGGCGTGCGCGGCGCGTTCCTGCTCCAGTTCGCTGCGCTTCTCCAGCGGTTTCCCGATGAGGTGGGCGAGGAACAGCAGCGGCGGGGTGCCGAGGAGGACGAGCAGCCCGAGCGGCACGGACATCCGCAGGAGCACGACCGCGCTCACGACCAGCCCGGCGAGCGCGGCGATGCCGAACGGAAGCACCGCGTTGATCGTCCCGACCCGGCGGGCGTCCGAGGTCCCGACGCTCACCAGTTCCCCGGCGAGCGCACCGTTCTCCGCGCCGCCGCGAGGATGCAGGACGCGACGGCTGACCGCGAGCCGGATCTCGTGCGCGGCCCGCTCGGACGCGCTTTCGGCCGCCCGCGCGCCGAAGCGGTAGCTGGTGGAGAGCACGAGGAAGACGACCGCCAGTACGGCCAGCCAGCCGAGGAGCGTCAGTGCTGAGCTGTCGGCGACGGCCCGGTCCAGCACGACGCCGATCACTGCCGGGACGAGCGCCTCGCCGCCTTGGTGCCCAGCGGCGAGGACAGCCGCGGCGACGACCGATTTCCGTTGTCCGGCGATGGCTCCGCGCAGGACGTCCCGGCCGGTGGTCATCGGCGCCTCCGTTCGTGCGGACGAGGCCGGTCCGGTCGCCGGTTCCTCCCTTTCGCCCACTGGAGAAGGCTAGCCTAACCTTTGGTCGGAGCGGTGCCGGGACGAGTCAGGTGCGGGGACGAGTCACCGGTGGGCGTCGCGTCCCGCGGGTTCTGCTTCCGGCGGTTGCTCTCCGGCTGCGGCGACTGCCGGTTCGGGTTCGCCGAAGCGGGCGAGTGCGAGGGCGGCGGCTACGGCGAGGACGAACCCGATCAGGGCGACGACAGCGAACCCGGGCCGGGTCCGGTCGCCCAGCAGCAGGACGCCGATCAGCGACGGCATGACCGTTTCGCCGAGCACCATCATCGCGGTGGCGGTGGTGACGCTGCCGCGTTGCAGTGCGGTGGCGAAGAACAGCATGGCCAGCGCGCCCGCGACGGCGACGACGTACAGCGCGGGGTCGCGCAGCAGGTCCAGCGGAGCGAGGCTCGGGATCACCCGGCCCGCCACGGCGACCAGTCCGAAGCACAGTCCGGCGACCAGCCCGAGCCCGGCGGTGCGGACCCGGTCGCCCGCGCGCCCGACGAGGAGGCCCGCGATTCCGAGGACCACGGCGGCACCGGCGAGCGTCAGGCGGAAACCGAGGCCGACTTCGCTGGAACCCTCGCTTTCCGCGGACGAACCGAGCAGTGCGAGCCCGGCGACCACTACGCCCACCGCGGTCCATTCCCGTGCCCCGAGCCGGACGCCGAACACCCGCACCGCGACGGCCGTCACCGCGAGACTCGCGGCTTGCGTGGCCTGCACGAGAAACAGCGGCAGGACGTGCAGGGCGGCGATCTGGGCAATGAAGCCGACGCCGTCGAGGAGAAGCCCGACGACGAACTTCCACTGCTTCAGCACCCGGAGCAGCAAGCGCGGGTCGACCCCGGCGCCGCCCTCGTCGGGCGCTGCCTTCGCGGCCACTGCCTGCATCACCGAAGCGACGCCGTAGGCCACCGCGGACAGCAGCGCGCACAGAAATCCCCACACCATGACGCCGAGAGTATTCCTGCCCGGCGGCGGTAGGCTCGGGGCCATGGCGGAGGTGGAGCGCGTCTGGCCGGATCCGCTCGACGGCGACGAGATGACCGTGCAGACGCGCTTCCTGGACTTCCTCCGGGCGACCGCGCTGCAGAAGATCACCGGGCTGACCCGGGAGCAAGCGGCCGCGGCGCCGCTGCCGAGTTCGCCGCGGACCAGTGCGCTGGGCGTGCTCAAGCATCTGACCGCGGTCGAGCGGTGGTGGCTGGTGATCGAGGCGGGCGGTTCCGATGAGCCTTCGCTGTGGCCGGGCTCGCCGGACCCGAGCTGGGAGCTGACGCCGGAAGACGACGTCGCGCCGGTCGTCGCGGCTTATCGCGCCGAATGGGAACGGGCGGCAGCGGCGCTGGCCGGGCTCGCGCCCGACGACCGGACGCGCCGGTCGGGAGAGTTCACCGTCCGCTGGGTGCTGGCGCACGTCGTGCAGGAGACCGCTCGGCACGTCGGGCACCTCGACGCGCTGCGGGAACTGGCCGACGGCTCCGTGGGGGAGTGACGTTACGCTGCGGGCATGGCAGACCAGCTCTACTTCCGCCAACTGCTCGCCGGCCGCGATTTCGCCGTCGGGGACCCCGTCGCGACCCAGATGGTGAACTTCGCCTATCTGATCGGGGACCGCGAATCGGGCGAAGCGGTGCTGGTCGACCCGGCGTACGCGGTCGGCGACCTGGTCGAGACGCTGGAAGCCGACGGGATGCGGCTGACCGGCGTGCTCGCGACGCATCACCACCCCGACCACGTCGGCGGCGACATGATGGGCTTCTCGCTGCCGGGGATCGTGGAACTGCTCGCGCTGCGTCCGGTGCCGATCCACGTCAACGCGCAGGAAACCGAGTGGGTGCGCCGGGTGACCGGGGTGTCGGGCACCGACCTGCGCGCCCACGAGCACGACGACGTCGTGACGGTCGGCTCGATCGGCATCCGGCTGCTCCACACGCCCGGGCACACGCCGGGCAGCCAGTGCTTCCTGGTCGGCGACCGGCTGGTCTCCGGGGACACGCTGTTCCTGGAGGGCTGCGGCCGGACCGACTTCCCCGGCGGCGACGCGGACGCGATTTTCCGCAGCCTGCAATGGCTGGCGACGCTGCCGGGCGATCCGGTGGTGTATCCGGGACACCAGTACTCGCCCGAGTCTTCGGCGTCTTTGTCGCGGGTGAAGAGCTCGAATTTCGTGTTCCGGCCCCGGTCTCTCGAGGAATGGCGGACGATGTTCGGCGGTTGAGCCGGGTTCGGACGGCCGGAGCGGGTTGCGGGCGAAGAGCGCTTGCAGCGCCTGGAAAATGACCATAGTGATCTTGTACCGCACAGCACCGACAATTCCGGGCTGAGCGCGGGCCGCCGGTGCTCGACGCCGACCGGTGATGCGGAGGCGGGATCGGTCAGTCACCGCGGCGGCTCGGGGCGGCCGCGCAACCGTCTGGCACGCCCGATGTTCGGCAGCGCACCGGGAAACCCGTTCCGCATCCCGGGCATCCGGGTGCCCGCCCGGCGAACAAACCCCGTACACCGCCGCGCGGATTCCAGTGCGTGAGAGCCGTCCGGCACGACATTGACTTCACCCGTCCGGGGATCGAAGCTCGGGGACATGAAGCGCGGCGTCCTCCTCGTGTGCCGCCTGCACGTCGACCTCCGGCAGCAGGCGAGCGCGGTCTGTCTGTCCCGCCGCTGATTTTCTTTCCCTGAACCGAAAACCCCACCCGGGAGAAATCCGTGTCGATTTCCACCACGGGCGTGCTGCCGCGCGCCGAAACGGCCGCGCCGAAGCGCGCGCAGCGGCGGCTGCCGTCGCTGCGCCGCTGGATCAGCCCGGTCGTGCTGGTCGCGGCGTGGCAGATCGCCAGCTCGGCCGGCGCGCTGCCGCCCGACAAGCTCAGTTCGCCCTGGACCGTGCTGCAAGCCGGTGCCGACGTCGCCCGCAGCGGCGAACTCGGCAGCGCCTTCGCGGTTTCGCTGGGCCGCGTCGGCGCGGGGTTCGCGCTCGGGGCGCTCGCCGGCCTGCTGCTCGGGGCGGTCGCCGGGTTGTCGCGCTGGGGCGAGGCGCTGGTCGATCCGCCGGTGCAGATGCTGCGGACCTTGCCGTTCCTCGGGTTGATCCCGTTGTTCATCCTGTGGTTCGGGATCGGCGAAGAGACCAAGATCTTCCTGGTGGCGCTGGGCGTGGCGTTCCCGCTGTATCTGAATGTCCACTCGGGAATCCGGACCGCCGATCCGCAGCTCGAGGAAGCCGCTCGGGCGCTGGGATTCACCCGCGCCGAACGGCTGTGGCACGTCGTCCTGCCGGGTGCCTTGCCGCAGGCACTGGTCGGGCTGCGGCAGTCGCTCGGAGTCGCGTGGCTGGCGCTGATCGTCGGCGAGACGGTCAACGCGGACGCCGGGATCGGTTACCTCATCAACAATGCCCGCGAATTCCTGCGCACCGACGTCGTGGTGGTCGGACTCGTGGTCTACGCCGTGCTGGGCCTCGTCACCGACGCGCTCGTCCGGCTGCTCGAAAGGAGGGCCTTGCGATGGCGAGCCCGGTAGCCGAGGTCCGTGACCTCGCGAAGAAGTTCGATGACCGAACTGTCCTTAATGGACTTGACCTGGAGATCGGCCGCGGCGAGTTCGTCGCGTTGCTCGGGCGGAGCGGGTCCGGGAAGTCGACGCTGCTGAAGGTGCTGGCCGGACTGGACCAGGAGATCGAGGGCACGGCCAGCGTCCGCGGGACGGTTTCCGTCGCGTTCCAGCAGCCCCGGTTGCTGCCGTGGCGCAAGGTCTGGCGCAACATCGTGCTCGGCCTGCGCCAGGACAACGACCGCTCCGTCGCGGAGAAAGCGCTCGCCGAGGTGCGGCTGGCCGAGCACGCCGACAAGTGGCCGCTCACGCTGTCCGGCGGTGAGGCGCAACGGGTTTCGCTCGCCCGGGCCTTGGTCCGCGAGCCGGATCTGCTGCTGCTGGACGAACCGTTCGGCGCGCTCGACGCGTTGACCCGGCTCGCGATGCACCGGCTCGTCGAGGACTTGTGGCGCACGCATGAGCCCGCCGTGCTGCTGGTGACCCACGACGTCGACGAAGCACTCGTGCTCGCCGACCGGGTCCTCGTTCTCGGCGACGGCCGCATCGTCGCCGAACACGTTCTCGGCCAGCCGCGTCCGCGGAAGGCCGCCGACAATGCCGAGGTGCGCAGCCGCGTCCTGGCCGATCTGGGAGTGACCGAAGGTGCACCTGCGTAACGTCCTGGCCGCAGCGCTTCTGCTGACCGGGCTCGCCGCCTGCTCGTCGTCCGCTTCGGACGGTCGTGCGCCGGTGCCCGCCGCGGTTTCGCCCGCGGAGCTGAAGAAGGTCACGCTGCGCGTCGGCGATCAGAAAGGCGGGGTGAAATCCCTGCTCACGGCGGCGAACCAGCTGAACGGCACGCCCTACCGGATCGAATGGTCCACGTTCACTTCCGGGCCTCCGCTGCTGGAGGCGGCTTCTGCGGGGGCGATCGACGTCGGCCGAGTCGGCAATACGCCGCCGATTTTCGCGGCCGCGTCGAAGGCGAAGATTTCCGTGGTGAGCGTGGCGAAGAGCAATGTGGAGCGGGAAACCATTCTGGTGCCGCCGGATTCGCCGTTGACGGATGTCGCGTCCCTGCGGGGCAAGACGGTCGGGGTCGCGAAGGGGAGTTCGGCGCACGGGCAGCTGCTCAACACGCTGAAGAAGGCCGGTCTCTCCACAAAGGACATCAAGATCTCGTTCCTGCAGCCGTCCGAGGCCTTCGCGGCGTTCACCCAGCACCAGATCGACGCCTGGGCGATCTGGGACCCCTACACCGCACAAGCCCAGCTCGAGGCGCACGCCCGGGTGCTCGCCGACGGTCGCGGCGCGTCCAACGGGCTCGCCTTCGAGACCGCCAGCACGACCGCGCTGGCCGACCCCGGCAAGAACTCGGCGATCAAGGATTTCGTGCAGCGCGTGGTGAAAGCCCAGCTCTGGTCCAACTCGCACCCCGACGAATGGGCGCGCGCGTGGGCGGCGGAAACCGGGTTGAAGCCGGAAGTGGCGAAGAAGGCCGTCTCCGCTGGACGGGACCGGCCGATTCCGCTGGACGACGCCGTGGTCGCGTCCGAACAACAGCTCTCCGACGCCTTCACGAACGAGGGCACGCTGCCCGGGAAGGTCGACTTCGCGGCGTTTGTCGACCGCCGTTACGGGCCCGACATCGAAGCCGCGAGGAGGAACGGATGAGCGTGAAACTGCACTGGTTCCTGCCGACCACGGGGGACGGCCGGACGATCGTGGAACGCTTCCACGCCAACAAATCCCAGGGCCCGAGCGCGCAGCGGCCCGCGGACCTGGACTACCTCGCGCAGGTCGCCCGCGCGGCCGAGCGGCTGGGCTTCGAGGGCGTGCTGACCCCGACCGGGACCTGGTGCGAGGACGCCTGGCTGACGACCGCCGCGCTGATCCGCGAGACGAGCAGGCTGAAGTTCCTGGTCGCGTTCCGGCCGGGCGTCATCTCGCCGACGCTCGCCGCGCAGATGGCCGGCACGTTCCAGCGGCTGTCCGGCGGCCGGGTCCTGCTGAACATCGTGACCGGCGGCGACGCGATCGAACAGCGCCGGTTCGGCGACTGGCACGACCACGACGCCCGCTATGCCCGGACCGACGAGTTCCTGTCGATCGTGCGCGGCGTGTGGTCCGGCAAACCGTTCGACTTCGCCGGCGACCACCTGCGCGTGGAAGGAGCCACGACGCTCGCCGCGCCGGATCCGGTGCCGCCGCTGTACTTCGGCGGTTCCTCGGCGGCAGCGCTCCCGGTCGCCGCGCGGCACGCCGACGTCTACCTGACCTGGGGCGAACCGCCCGCGCAGGTCGCGGAGAAAATCGGCAAGGTGCGGGAACTGGCCGAGCGGGCCGGTCGCACGGTCCGGTTCGGCGTCCGGCTGCACACGATCGCGCGCGACACCTCGGCGGAGGCTTGGGCGGAGGCGCAGAAGCTGCTCGACGCGTTGAGCCCGGAGCAGATCGCCAAGGCCCAGTCGCAGCTGGCGGCGAGCGAGTCGGTGGGGCAGCAGCGGATGGTCGCGCTGCACGGGGGTCGAGCCGGGACAGCGGCGCGGGACCTGGAGATCCATCCGCATCTGTGGGCCGGGATCGGGCTGGTCCGCGGCGGGGCGGGGACGGCGCTCGTGGGCAGTTACGCGGAGATCGCGGATCTGATCGAGGAGTATCACGACGCCGGGGTGTCGGAGTTCGTGCTGTCCGGGTATCCGCATTTGGAGGAGGCGTACTGGTTCGGCGAGGGAGTGCGGCCGGAGCTGGGGCGGCGCGGGTTGCTGGACGAGGCGCCGGTGTTGCGGGCGGTGCCGGGGGAGAGTGCGGTGGCTGCGCAGTAGGGATGGTCGTGAGTGTTTATCCCGGTTAGAACCGGGATAAACACTCACGAGTTCCCGCGCGCTCGGGCTCGCGCTGACTGATGTGACGGCGTCGGTGGTGCGATCGTGAGTGGTGATGCCGGTTCTCGCCGGCACAGACACTCACGAGAGCAGGTGGGGCGCCTCGCTCCGGCGGCGCAGCGCGAGGTGCATCATCGCGCGGCCGCCGAGTTCCAGGTCGTCGTCGAGCGCCTTCAAAGCCGACTCGCCGCCAGCGCGGAGCTGGCCGACGAGGTGCCGGTGGGTTGTCGCCAGGTGCTCGGCGGAGGACTCGGCGCGGATGGTCGCGAGCATGCAGTTCAGTTCGTTCGCGCAGGCCCGGTGCGCCGCCAGGACGCGAGGGTTTCCGCTGGCCGTCACGATTTCCGTGTGCACCGCGCTGTGCGCTTCGATCACGTGCCGCCACGGCGTTTCGGCGGTCATCGACTCCAGGCGCCGCACTGCCTCGTCGACGGCGTCGAAGTTCGCGTTCTGGAGCAGAGCGAGCCGGAGCGCGCCGAGTTCCAGGATGGAGCGGTACGAGCACATCGCGTCGATGCGTTCGGTCGTCACCGCGGGGACGACGATCCCCTTGTTGCGCTGGTGTTCGAGGAGGCCCTCGGACACCAGCGTCTGCAGGCCGGAGCGCACCGAATGCCGTCCGGCTCCGAAGCGGGCGCTCAGCGATTCCTCGGTGAGCCGCGTCCCGGGTTCGAGGAGGCCGTCCAGGAGATCGTCGCGGAGGGCTTGCGCGATGCTTCCCGGCGTACTGCCCGCCTGTTCGCGCACTTCGCCACTCGTTTCAGCAGAACTTCCCACAGCGACTGCCGATCTTAGCCGAGCCCGCCGTCACAGCCGGGCGGGCAGCCGCAGGGAGGCGTGTTCCGCGGTGATCTCGTCGGTGCGCGTGACGCCGAGAAGCCGCAACGTCCGCACGTACTCCGCGCGGAGGATCTCGATCGAGCGCTCGACGCCTTGCTCGCCGGCCGCCATCAGGCCGTACAGGTAAGCCCGGCCGACCATCGCCGCCGACGCGCCCATGGCCCGCGCGGCGACCAGGTCGGCACCGGTCCGGACGCCGGTGTCGAGGATGACCTCGCAGTCGTCCCCGACGGCGTCCACGACGCGCGGCAGCAGTTCGAGCGGGGTCGGCGCGCGGTCGAGCTGGCGGCCGCCGTGGTTCGAGAGCACGAGGGCGTCGACGCCGGAAGCGGCCATCTCCTTGGCGTCCGCGACGCTCTGGATCCCTTTGACGATCAGCTTTCCCGGCCACAATCCGCGCAGCCACCGCAGGTCCTCGACGGTCAGCGACGGGTCGAACATCGTGCCGATCAGTTCCTCGACCGTGCCGTCGAAGTTGTTCAGCGCGGCGAACTGCAACGGTTCGGTGGTCAGCAGGTTCAGCCACCAGGACGGCCGGACCGCGATCCCGGCCAGCGTGCGGACGGTCAGCGTCGGCGGGATCGTCAGTCCATTCCGGACATCGCGCATCCGCGCCCCGCCGATCGGGGTGTCGACGGTCAGGACGAGCGCTTCGTACCCGGCTCGAGCCGCACGTTCGACCAGTGCTTCGCTCGCGGCGCGATCCTTCCAGAGGTAGAGCTGGAACCACTGCCGTGCGGAAGGCGCGCAGGCCCGGACTTCTTCGAGATCGGTGGTGCCCATCGTCGAGAGCACGTACGGGATCCCGGCGCGGGCGGCCGCGCGGGCGACGGCGATCTCGCCCTCGTGGTGCATCATGCGCGTGAAACCAGTTGGCGCCAGCACCAGCGGCAGCGCGGACTGTCCACCGAGGACTGACGTCGACGCGACCACCTCGGTGACGTCCTGGAGCACGCGCGGACGCAACTCGACGTTTTCGAAGGCCCGCCGTGCCCGGCCGAGGCTGATTTCCTGCTCCGCCGCGCCGTCGACGTAGTCGAAAACCGGCCGGGGCGTGCGGCGGCGGGCGATGGTGCGCAGGTCGTCGATGGTGTGGGCGGTGGCGAGGCGGCGCTCGCGGGCGTCGAACCGGGGCTGCCGGAACTTGAGCAGCGGCCGGATCTCCGACGGCCGGGGCAGCCGCCGCTTGATCGCCCGCCGGGGCAGGTGCTCGGGTTCGAACGTGGTCATCCACTGCCTCCTGGCCGCCGAGAAATCGGTACACAATCGCGAGCCGGTGAACTGCGTGCTGCACCGGCGTTTCAGGAACTCTTGGGCAGGAGGAGTGAAACACGCACCCATCCCGAGCGCAAGGATTGTGACACAATCAGCGGTGTGCGGCCTCCAGTGCACTGAGCGTGTCGAGGTCGTGCTCGAGCGCGTGGCGGGCCAGCGCGGTCCGGTTCGGACAGTCGAGCTTGACCAGGGACGACTCGACATGGCTGCGCACCGTGCGGACCGCGATGCCGAGCGCCGCCGAGATCCGCTCGTTCGACCATCCGCGCGCGACCAGCCCGACGACGTCCAGTTCCCGCCCGGTCAGCGGCCCGGGATCGGGCAGGCGGGAGAGCCGCAGCAGCGCTCCGTCCGGACGGCGCGCCCGCGCCCGCACCTGCCACCAGACGCCGTCCGCGTCCCGGTGGCGGAAGCCGGTCCGCTCGGCCGCGGCGCACCGCGCGGCGAGCCGGAGCTCGTGCTCGCTCAGCGGCAGCCGCTCCACCACTGCCGAGCGCACGTCGACCTTGGCCGGCGAAACGTGCAGTACGGCGTCGGCCGCCGGATCGCCCGGTTCGGCACCGGGGTCGGCCAGCGCGGCGAGGTCGTGCGACAGCATCGTGAGCGCGAGGAAGGACCCGTCGTCCAGCGGCCGGTCATGCGTCGAACTCAGCGCCATGAAACTCCGCTCCGGACCGGTGCCCGGCGCGAGCGGCAGCGTCACGCCCTCGCGGAAACCGTAGGGCTGGATGCCTTCCCGGTACGTCCTGGTCTCGTGGACCTCCGGGATGTCGGCGAAGCGCAGCGGCAGGCCCAAGCGGGCCGCGCGCCGGTGGATCGGGCACTTCCAGCGGTAGGTGGTGGTCAGATAGCCGAGCATGTCCGCCGGGTAGCCGAGGTTGACCGTCGCGGTGCGCTGCTTGCTGCCGCTCACCAGCGCGACGCAGGCGAAACCGAGTTTGTCCCGCACCGCGCGGAGCGGGGTTTCGACGGGCAGTTCGCCGCGGCCCGCCGCGCGCACTTCCCGGGCGAGCCGGGCCCACCACTGCACATCCGCGGTCATCTCCGAACCTCCGCTGCCGGACGGAGCATGAACGGCCGCTGTCCGGGATGTCAACGGGGCGCACATCCGCGGCGGAGGCGGAACGGCTTTTCGGCCGATGCCGCCGCCCGCGCCCGCTCGTAGCGTTCCGGTTCCCCGGCTGAAGGAGACTGGATGAACCTCGACGAATACGCCGCCCTCGACGCGACCGCGCTGGCCGCGGTCATCGCCTCCGGCGAGGTCGCCGCCGAGGAGGTCGCCGCGCTCGCGGCCGAAGCCATCGGCAAGGTGAACCCGGAGCTGAACGCGGTCGCGGACGGCCCGTTCGAGCGCCCGCTCGATTACTCGCGCGGCGGCCGGTTCGCCGGGGTCCCGTTCGCGATCAAGGACATCGTGCTGCACGCCGCCGGAGTGCCGACCCGGATGGGCACGCGGCTGCTCGGCAAGGGCATCGTGCCGCCGGCCGACACCCACCTCATGGAACGCTTCCGCGCGGCGGGCCTCGCGACGCTGGCCGTCACGACCACGCCGGAGCTGGGGTTCAACGGCAACTCCGAAGCGCTGGCCTACGGTTCGACGCGCAATCCGTGGAACACCGGGCACAGCGTCGGCGGATCGAGCGGCGGGTCAGCCGCACTGGTCGCGGCCGGGGCGCTCCCGATCGCGCACGCCAACGACGGCGGCGGGTCGATCCGCGTGCCCGCCGCCTGCAACGGCCTGGTCGGCCTGAAGCCCAGCCGCGGCCGGGTGCCGACCGGCCCGGACTACGCCGATCCGCTGTACGGCATGGGTGTCGAACTCGCGGTGTCGCGGACGGTCCGGGACACCGCGGCACTGCTCGACGAGGTCGCAGTGAGCTATCCGGGCGACCCGTACATCCTCGCCCCGCCGGCGCGCCCGTGGCTCGACGAGGTCGGCGCCGACCCCGGACGGCTGCGCATCGGCCTGCACACCGAATCCTGGTCGGGCAGCTACGTCGACCCGGAGGTCGCGCGGGCCGTCGAAGCCGTGGCCGAGCTGCTCGAAGCGGCGGGTCACCACGTCGAACGCGCGACGCCGGTCTTCGGCTGGGAAGCGTTCCTGCACGCGAATCACGTGTTGTGGTCCGGATTCCTGGCCGGTGCGGTCGCCGGGATCGAGGAAATGACCGGGGTCGCCGCGAGTCCGGAGAATCTCGAACGCACCACGTGGGCGTGCGTCGAGTACGGCCGCTCGGTCAGCGGGACGGAACTGACCGCGGCTCTGGGTGCGATGAACGTCGTTTCCCGGGCGGCTGGCCGGTTTTTCACCGAGTACGACCTGCTGCTGACTCCGACGACGAACACCCCGGCCCTGCCGCTGGGCCGGCTCGACGCGAACGCCGATCTGGCTGCGGACGAGTGGACGAGGCAGCTTTTCGACGCTTGCTCGTTCACGCCGTTGTTCAACCAGACTGGTGCCCCGGCGATCAGCCTTCCGCTGGGAGAGTCCTCGCAGGGATTGCCGATCGGGGTGCAGCTGGGCGGTCCGGTGTGTTCGGAGTCGTTGCTGCTGCGGGTCGCCGCTTTCCTGGAGGAAGCGCTGCCGTGGGCATCCCGGCGGCCGGCAGTCCACGTCGCTACTCGGAGCGGCAAGTCCTGAGATAGCTGAGGAACGAGGCCTGCAACCCGGTCACGTGCGTTTCGCGCAGGACCTCGCTGGTGACAGCACGCGAGGGGAGGCGGTGCAGGAGCGTGGCCGTGTTCTTCGCGAGGTTCTGCTAGACGGCCAGGTCTCCGAAAAGCTCTCGGTCGTTGACAGTCACGTGCAGCTTGGCGGCGGGC
This sequence comes from Amycolatopsis sp. FU40, assembly GCF_021903635.1. Taxonomy (NCBI): domain Bacteria; kingdom Bacillati; phylum Actinomycetota; class Actinomycetes; order Pseudonocardiales; family Pseudonocardiaceae; genus Amycolatopsis; species Amycolatopsis sp. FU40. Next base: position 3,051,145 of record NZ_CP091381.1, on the reverse strand, counting down.
AGTCTGTCGCCAAGCTCGCGCAGCTGAGCGAAAATCTGGCTGTCTTCCCCGACCACGCCGGGGCTGCCGGCTCCGACGCTTTCGAAGAGCGGGCAGCCGCTGAGCCAGGCGTAGAGACTGAAAAGCCCGCCGTACGAATACCCGAAGAGGCCGTGCCCGCTCTCGGCCGTGCCGTAGTCGCGTTCGATGCGCGGGTGCAGTTCGTCGGCGAGAAAGGCCAGGAACACGTCGGCGCGGGTGTCGCGCAATTCGGCGAGGTAGGCGTCGGCCTCTTCGCGGCTCATCCTGCCCGTGCGGACGCTCATCTCCACGGCATCCACGAACTCCGGGCCGATGGGCTCGCCGGGCGGCACGAGGTCCCGGTTGCGCAGCCGGGTCCAATGCTGGGCTTCCTCGCCCGCGTAGCCGACGCTGACCTGGAGATACGGCTGGATCTGCTGCATGGGATCCGCCTGGGTGACGATGAGCGGGGCGGTCATGCCGACGGTCCAGTTGCCGTCGAGCACGTACAAGGCAGGTGCTCGCGTCGTGCCGGGGTCGTAGCCCGGCGGCGTGGTGACCCAGACGGCGTAGTCGTATCCGCTGCCGGAACGCATTTCGAAGTAGTCGGTGCCGGCCAGGCAGCCGTGCCACAGGGTGCTCATCGGAGGTCCTTCACTACGCGGCCGGCCTTGACGACGACGATCGCGTTGGCCGGGTCGGAGAACAGCTGCGGATTTTCGAGCGGGTTTCCGTTCCAGAGCACGAAATCCGCCTGCGAGCCGGGCGCGATGACTCCCACCTCGCCGGAGAGCCCGAGGATTTCGGCGTTGGTTTTCGTCGCCGCCACGAGAGCGTCCATCGGGGTCTCCAGGGCAGCGCGCAAGGCGAGTTCTTCGCCGCGGTGGTTCTGGGCCGGACCGATGAGGTCGGAGCCCAGCCCGATCCGCAGCCCGGCATTCTTGGCGACGGCGAGCGCCTCGGCCATCCGCTCGCGAACACCCAGCACGCGCTCGCGGATCGACTCGTTGAGGCCGGTGGCCGCGGTATCGCGCAGCAGTTGCTCGACGACGGCGAACGTGGGCACGAGAGCGACGTCGCGCGCGGCCATGAGGGCGGCCGTCGGCTCGTCGATGTCGGTGCCGTGCTCGACACACCGCACCCCGGCCTCGACCGCGTTACGGATGCCTTCGTTGTTGTGCGCGTGAACCGTCACGTAAGTGCCGCGCGCGGCGGCTTCTTGCACAGCGACCGCGATTTCTTCCCTGGTGAACTGAGTGTCGGTCAGTTGGTCGTGACCGCTGACCACCCCGCCGGTCACGCACAGCTTCAAGAAAGAGGCTCCGCGGCGGAAGGCCTCGCGCACGTTGCCGCGCAGTTCGTTCGCGTTGCCCGACTGCATGGACAGGGCGCAGAGGCCAGGAATGTGATGGCTGCTCCACAGTTCCGTGGGCTCCCACTCGGCTCCGTAGTAGCCGTGGCCGCCGGTCTGGCATTGGACCGGTCCGCACGACAGCACGCGCGGCCCCCGGACCTTGCCCTTGGCGATCGTGGTGACGACGCCGCCGTCGATCCCGCCGGTGTCCCGGACGGTCGTGAAACCGGCGTCGAGCGCCGCGCCGGCCGTGGCGAAGATGTCCGCCGCGAGCTCGGCAGCGCTCAGCCGAAACGCGAACTGCGGTTCGATCGGGCTCGACAGGCCCAGGTGGACGTGGGCGTCGATCAGGCCGGGCGTCATCGTCAGGCCGTCGGCGTCGAAGCGCTCGCCGGAAGCGCCGGGTCGCGCGATCAGCCCGTCTTCGACCGGGACGGTGATGTCGGCGGGATCGCGCCCCGTCCCGTCGGCGACCGTCGCGCCGACTACCTGGAAACGTCCCACGAGCCGTCCTTCCGCCGTTGCACTGCTCTTTTCCAATGGATAAACTGCGGAGGTGGCCTTGTCAAGCACGGAACCCCAGGGCGATGCCCGCGAGCGTCTCCTGACGCGGCTCCTCGATGCCTTCGAAGGGACTCTTCCCGCGCCGGACGTGTCGCTGCGCGAGGTCGCGGCCCGGGCGGACACCAGTCATGCCTTGCTGCGCTACCACTTCGGGTCGCTGCCGGGCGTCCTGGCGGCGATGCTCAAAGCGCAGCGATCCCGTGACAACGAGGTGCTGTTCGAAACAGCGAAGCAGAGCACCTTCGACGACTTCGTCCTGGCGATCTGGCGGACCTACACCCGCCCGGAGCAGCTGTCACGGGTCCGCGGGTTCTTCCACGTCGCAGGGCTGGCCGCGTACCGGCCGGAGGATTTTCGCGAGTTGGTCGACTCGCTGGACGACCTGACCGAAAAGCTGGCCTCGCTCGCGGAACGCGAAGGGCGCGACGTCAAGGAAGCGCGGACCATGGCGACCGTCGCCGTCGCCGCGATCCGCGGTCTGCTGTTGCAGGAAGTGCTGACCCCGGAGGGGCATTCGGAGGACGCGGTCGCGTTGATCCTGCGGATGAGCAAGGGCTGATCAGGTCTCGGAAACCGTCCGCGACAACGCCAGCGCCACCGTCCGCACCGCGGGCGCGACCCGTTCGGTCCGCATCCGCGTCGCCCATCCGGAGATCGACACCGCGGCCACCGCGAGCCCGTTCGCGTCCACCAGCGGGCTCGCCGCGCACACCACGCCGACGCCGGATTCCTCGCGCTCGAAGGCAATCCCGTCCGCGCGGATCCGTGCCAGCTGGCGGCGCAGCAATCCGGGCGCGGTGATCGTCCGCGGGCTGACCCGGGGCAGTCCGGCGTCGATCACACGCGTCACGACGTCGTCGGGGGAGCAGGACAGAATCGCCTTCCCGACGCCAGTCGCGTGCGCGGGGAACCGCCCGCCGGTGCGCGAGGGCAGGTCCGGCGCGTCCGGCCCGCGCAGCACGTCCAGGTACACGACCTCGGTGCCTTCCAGCACCGCGAGATGGACCGTGTTCCGCGTGGCCTCCCGCAGGTCCGCCAGGTACGGGCGCGCCGCCTCGACCAGGCCGCGGCGGCGCACCGCCAGCTGGCCGATCTCGAACAGCCGCAGTCCGAGCCGGACCGAGGCGCCGTCGCGTTCCAGCAGGCCGGTGTCGGCCAGGTGTCCGGCCAGCCGGTGCACCGTCGTCTTCGCGAGGCCGGTCCGGCGCGCCAGCTCGGACGCGCCGAGCGCGTCGTCGCCGGGGCGGAAGGCTTCCAGCACGGCGGCGACCCGCGCGGTCACGAGCCCGTCGCCGTTCCGTCCAGTGGTACGCATGGGTTGAGTGTGCCCCATCCCGGCGAGCACCGTGCAGGCATGGCGGAACGCAAGGTGACGGCCGCGATCGTCGGCCCGGGCAACATCGGTACGGACTTGCTGGCAAAACTCCAGCGCAGCGAGCACGTGGAAGTGCGCTACATGGTGGGCGTCGACCCGGCGTCGGACGGGCTCGCCCGCGCCGCGAAGCTGGGGCTCGAGACGTCCGCCGAGGGTGTCGACTGGCTCCTGTCGCGCGCGGAACTGCCGCAGCTGGTGTTCGAATCGACGTCGGCGAAGGCGCACAAGGCCAACGCGCCGCGGTACGCCGAGGCGGGCATCCGCGCGATCGACCTGACGCCCGCCGCGGTCGGCCCGCTGACGTGCCCGGCGGTGAACCCGCCCGACCAGCTGACCGACCGCAACGTCAACATGATCACCTGCGGCGGCCAGGCGACCATCCCGATCGTGCACGCGGTTTCGCGGGTGACGCCGGTGTCGTACGCGGAGATCGTCGCGTCGGTGTCGTCGCGGTCGGCCGGACCCGGCACGCGCGCGAACATCGACGAGTTCACCGAGACCACCGCGCACGCGATCGAGAAGGTCGGCGGCGCGGACAAAGGCCGCGCGATCATCATCATCAACCCGATGGACCCGCCGATGATCATGCGCGACACGGTGTTCTGCGCGGTCGACCCGGACGCCGACTTCGACGCGATCAGCGAATCCGTGCACCGCATGGTGAAAGACGTCCAGCAGTACGTGCCGGGCTACACGCTCAAGGCCGACCCGCAGTTCGACCCGCCGCGGCCGGACTGGAGCGGCAAGGCCCGCGTGGGCGTCTTCCTGGAGGTCGCGGGCAACGGCGACTACCTGCCCAAGTACGCGGGCAACCTCGACATCATGACCGCCGCCGCCGCGCGCGTCGGCGACCTCTTCGCCGCTCAGGAGGTGGCCGCGTGAACAACACCGACGTCCGGCTGGTCGACACCACTCTGCGCGACGGCAGCCACGCCATGGCGCACCAGTTCACCGAGAAGCAGGTGCGCGACACCGTCCGCGCGCTCGACGACGCGGGCATCTCGCTGATCGAGGTGACCCACGGCGACGGCCTCGGCGGCTCGACCTTCAACTACGGTTTTTCCTTGGTGGACGAGCGAAAGCTGATCGCCGCCGCGGTCGACGAGGCGAAGCAGGCGAAGATCGCGGTGCTCCTGCTGCCCGGCCTCGGCACGGTCACCGATCTGCGCGCGGCGGCCGACCTCGGCGCGGGCGCGGTGCGGATCGCGACGCACTGCACCGAGGCCGACGTGTCCATCCAGCACTTCGGCGCGGCCCGCGATCTGGGTCTGGAAACCGTCGGATTCCTGATGCTGTCGCACATGTCGACGCCGGAGGACCTGGCGAAGCAAGCCCGGATCATGGCCGACGCCGGTTGCCAGTGCGTGTACGTCGTGGACTCCGCGGGCGCGCTGATCCTGGACGACGCCTCCGACCGCGTCGCCGCGCTCGTCGCGGAACTCGGCGACGACGCCCAGGTCGGCTACCACGGGCACCAGAACCTGAGCTTCGGCGTCGCCAACTCGGTGCTCGCGTACCGCGCGGGCGCCCGGCAGATCGACGGTTCGCTCGCCGCCCTCGGCGCCGGCGCGGGCAACTCGCCGACGGAGGTCCTGGCGGCCACGTTCGAGCGGCTCGGCATCAAAACCGGTGTGGACAAAGACGTTCTGATGGAAGCGGCGGAGAACGTCGTCAAGAAGTACCTGACCCGGCTGCCGGTGATGGACCGGTCGTCGATCATCCAGGGCTACGCCGGCGTGTACTCCAGCTTCCTGCTGCACGCCGAACGCGCGGCCGAGCGCTACGGAGTCCCGGCGCACGAAATCCTCTACAAGGTCGGCGAAGAGCGCTACGTCGGCGGCCAAGAGGACATGATCATCGACATCGCGCTGCGGCTGCGCGACGAGCGGGCAGCCGCTCAGTGAGCGCCCGAGTCGAAAGCGTCCGCGCCGAGCACGAGCTGCACGCAGTGCTCGACGAGACGCTCGCGGCTCACCTTCAGCGTGCCGTCGAGGTAGGCGATGAACACGTTGCTGAGCGCGCCGACGAGACCGATCGCCACGAGCTGGCGGCCGGTTTCGTCGCCGCGCGACAACTGTTCGCCGACGAGCGTGGTGAACGCCGGGAGGAGGTGCAGGCCGCGGCTGGTCAGCGCGGGATCGGTCAGCGGCGCGAGCAGCAGCACCCGGCCCTTGCGCGGGTCGTCCAGCACGAGCTCCACGAACGCGGTGACGGCTCGTTCGGCGCGGCGGCTCGGATCGGCTTCGCCGGAAACCGCGTCGGCCAGCGCTTGCCGGGCTTGGTCTCCGACGTCCTCGTAGACAGCGGCGACCAGGCTTTCCCGGTCGGCGAAGCTTTCGTAGAAGTACCGCTCGGTCAGCTTCGCCGACCGGCACACCGCGCGGACGCTCACCGCCGCGCTGCCCTGCGCCCCGAGGAGGTCGAGCCCGGCGGCCAGCAGCTGCGCGCGGCGCTGGGCCTTGCGGTCGTCCAGCGTCGTGCCCGCCCACGTGCGGCCCGGCATACCCGCTCCCGTCCCGAGTTGACCACAGATGTTGTCACATCCTAACCTGACAACAGCTGTAGTCACTTCGCCGACCCGCCGAGGAGCCGCGATGAGGGACACCCCGGAGCCGCTGGGACCGGACTCGCTGACCTGGAAGTACTTCGGCGACTGGCGCGGGCTGCTGATCGCGCTGTGGGCCGGGTCGATGCAGAACATGCACCCCGGCCTCGGCGCGGGCGTCGAGGAACACTCGAAATTCTTCGAGGAACGCTGGCAGCGGCTGTTCCGTTCGCTGTACCCGATCGGCGGCGTGGTCTACGACGGTCCGCTCGCGCACCGCACGGCGCTGGAGGTGCGCGGCTACCACGACCGCATCAAGGGCGTGGACAAGAAGGGCCGCCGCTACCACGCGCTGGACCCGGACACGTATTACTGGGCGCATTCGACGTTCTTCGTCAGCACCATCCTGATCGCGGACAATTTCATGGGCGGCATCGGCGAAGAGGAGAAACGCACGCTGTTCGACGAGCACGTGCGCTGGTGGCGGATGTACGACATGACGATGCGGCCGGTGCCGCAGTCGTGGGAGGACTTCCAGCGGTACTGGAAGCACATGTGCACTGAGGTGCTGGAGGACAACAAGGCCGCCCGCGACGTCCTCGACCTCCGCGGGATCGCGAAACCGCCGTTCCTGCCGTGGCTGCCGGATCCGTTGTGGAAACCGGTCGCGAAGATCATCGCGAAACAGTTCGTGTGGCTGACCGTCGGCTTGTACGACCCGGAAGTGCGCGCTCTGCTCGGCTTTCGCTGGTCCGCGCGCGACGCCCGCCGGCACCGGCGCGTCGGCAAGCTGATCAACGCCGGGTTTTCGCTGCTTCCGCATGATCGCCGCTACCATCCGCGGGCACGGGCGGGCTGGCGGCGCGCCCGCGGCGAACTGGCCCCGGGGACGCCGCCGGTCGAAACCCCGCGCCGCAATCTTCCCCCGCTCGCCGAGCGCGGGAAACCGGAGCACTACTCGCCGGACGTGCCGTGACCGCCGCGGGAGCTTGATTCCCGCGTCGTGCACGGGCTTCGAGATCAGGAGGGCTTGATGAAGCTGGGCTTTCACCTCGGGTACTGGGGGAGCGGGCCGATCCCGGGCGCGCAGGAATCCGTGCTCGAAGCGGAACGGCTCGGGTTCGACTCGGTGTGGTCGGCCGAGGCGTACGGGTCGGACGCGTTCACGCCGCTGGCCTGGGTCGGCGCGGCGACCAGCCGGATCAAGCTCGGCACGAACATCGTGCAGATGTCCGCGCGCACCCCGGCCGCGACCGCGATGAGCGCGCTGACCATGGACCACCTGTCCGGCGGCCGGTTCGTGCTCGGGCTGGGCGCGTCCGGGCCGCAGGTGGTGGAGGGCTGGTACGGGCAGCCGTATCCGAAGCCGCTGGCGCGCACCCGCGAGTACGTCGAGATCGTGCGGAAGGTGCTGGCCCGCGAGGAGCCGGTGACCATCGACGGGCAGTTCTTCCAGTTGCCGCTCAAGGGCGGGACCGGACTGGGCAAACCGCTCAAGCCGACGGTGCATCCGCTGCGCGCCGACCTGCCGATCTACCTCGCCGCGGAAGGCCCGAAGAACGTCGCGCTGGCCGCGGAGATCTGCGACGGCTGGCTGCCGTTGTTCTTCTCGCCCAAGTCCGACGGCTTCTACCGGGCCGCGCTGGAGGAGGGGTTCGCCCGCCCGGGCGCGCGGCGAAGCGGCCTGGACGGTTTCGAGGTCGCCGCGTCGGTGCCGGTGATCGTGCACGACGACGTCGAGGAGGCCGCCGGCTTCATCAAGCCCGCGCTGGCGCTGTACATCGGCGGGATGGGCGCGAAGAGCGTGAACTTCCACCACGACGTGTTCGCCCGGCTCGGCTACGCCGACGTCGCGGACAAGGTCCAGGAGCTGTACCTGGCGGGGCGGAAGGAAGAGGCGGTCAAGGCGATCCCGACATCGCTGGTCGAGGACACTTCGCTGATCGGGCCCGCGGAGAAGATCCGGGAAGAGCTGGCGGCGTGGGAAGAGACGGTGGTGACCACGCTGCTGCTGCGCGGGGACGCCGGATCGCTGGCGAAGGCGGCGAAAGCGCTGTCCTGAAAGCGAAGCGCGGGCACCTCGCGAGCGGCGAATCCGGCGAGAACCGGCTTCGCCGCTCACGAGGCCGTAGTCGGCCCGGTACGGCCGGTGCATCACGACGGTGGCACGATTCCTCCCGACCACTACCCGGAACCGGCGAAGATCCATTAGGCATGCGTTCGTCGTTCCGCCTTCGAGGAGGACCTTTGGCGTCGCTGTCCCGCCGCACGAGATTCCGCTACTCGCTCGGCTCCTTCGTCACCGGCGGGTTCGGCACCGTGCCGGGGCTGCTCCTGCTCCCGTACCTCACCGACACCATGGCGGTGCCGGCCGCGGCGGCCGGGATCATCGTGTTCGTGCCCAAGGCGTGGGACGTGGTCTTCAACCCGGTCGCCGGGCGGCTGTCCGACGCGGACCTAGCGCGCACCGGAAGCAGGCGGCGGTTCCTGCTGCGCGGCGGGATCGGCGTCGCGATCCTGTTCTTCGCCTTGTTCGCGCACCCCGGCTTCGGCACCCCGCTGTGGGACGCGACCTACGTCGTGGTCATGTTCTTCCTGTGCGCCACCGCGTACGCGTTCTTCCAGGTGCCGTTCAACGCGCTTCCCGCCGAGCTGACCGATTCCGCCGAGGAACGCACGAAACTCACCAGCGTCCGGATCGGCGTGCTGGCGGTCGCGGTGCTGGTGTCCGGCGGCGGCGCCCCGGCGATCACCGACCTGCTGCCCGGAGTGGCGGGCTACCGGGTGATGGGCCTGGTGATGGCGGTGATCATCCTGGCCGCCACGCTCGGCGTCTACTTCGGCCTGAAGGGCGCGCCGGTCGGCTCGCTGCGGCCCAACACGGTGCGGCTCAAGGAACTGGCGCGCACTATCGCGCAGTGGCGTTCGTTCCGGTGGCTGCTCGGCGTCTACTTCATCCAGGCGCTCGGCATCGGCACCGTGCTGGCCGCGATCCCGTACTTCGCGCAGCACGTGCTCGGCGACCCGAGCTACCGCACCTACCTGTTCGTCGGCTTCGTCGGGCCCGCGCTCGTCACCATGCCGTTGTGGCCGCGGCTGGGCGCGCGCTGGGGCAAGCTCGCCGGCTTCCGGATCGCCACCGCGTCCTTCTTCCTCGGCCTGGTGGCGATGTACTTCGCCGACCGGCTCCCGTTCGCCGCGACCCTGGTGTTCGTCGCGCTCGCCGGCGTCGGCTACGCGGGCATTTCGGTGTTCCCGCTGGCGATCCTGCCCGACCTGATCAGCGCCGAGGAGGAACGGACCGGCGAGACCAGGGCGGGCGTGACGGCAGGCGTGTGGACCGCGTCCGAGACGCTCGGGCTCGCGCTCGGGCCGGGGCTGTTCGGGCTCGTGCTGCAGGGCGGGAGCTACGTGTCGAGCACCGGCGCCACCGCCGTCCCGCAGCCGCCCTCGGCGATCACCGCCATCGTGCTCGGGGCGTCGGTGCTGCCCGCGGTGCTGATCGCGCTCGGCATCCCGCTGCTGCGCCGTTCGGTCCTGGAGAAGCAGGCGTGAACGACATCCTGGCGCGGCTGCGCGAACTGCGCTCCGGCGACCTGCCGACGCACGGCGGGCGCACGCTGGCCTACGTGTACGACAGCGGACTGTCCGAAGTGGACGAGATCGCCGCCGCCGCGCACGCGCTGGCCAGCTCCGCCAACGGACTCGACCCCACCGCGTTCCCCAGCCTGCTGCGGATGGAGAACGACCTGGTCGCCCGCGCGGCCGGACTGCTCGGCGGGACACCGGAGACCGTCGGCACGGTGACGTCCGGCGGCACCGAATCGTGCCTGCTGGCGGTTCTCGCCGCCCGTGACGCGCGGCCGGACCTCGCCGCGCCGTCGATCGTGCTCCCGGAAACCGCGCACGCCGCGTTCCACAAGGCCGCGCATCTGTTCGGTGTGCGGAAGGTCGTGGTGCCGGTCGATCCGGACACCTTCCGCGCGGACCCGGCGGCGATGACCGCGGCGATCGACGAGTCCACTGTGCTCGTCATGGCGAGCGCGCCGTCGTACGCGCACGGCGTCGTCGACCCGATCACGGAGATCGCCGCCGCCGCTTCGGCACGCGGGGTGCGCATGCACGTCGACGCGTGCATCGGCGGCTGGGTGCTGCCGTACTTCGCGAAGCTGGGCGCGGACTTGCCGCCGTTCGACTTCCGCGTTCCAGGCGTCACCAGCATTTCGGTGGACCTGCACAAATACGCCTACTGCGCCAAGGGCGTCTCGGTGCTGCTGCACGCCTCGGCGGAACTGCGGCGAACGCATTTCTTCGCGAGCGCGGCCTGGCCCGGCTACACGATGCTCAACCCGACGCTGCAGAGCACCCGCTCCGGCGGTCCGCTCGCCGCCGCGTGGGCTGTCGTGCACCATCTCGGCGAGGACGGCTACCTGCAGCTGGCCTCGCGCACGCGGGAAGCCGTGGGCCGGATTCGCGCCGGCGTGGCTTCGCTTCCGGGTCTGCGCGTACTCGGCGATCCGGTGTCGACGCTGGTCGCGTTCACCGGCTCCGACGGCTTCGACCTGTTCACCGTCGCCGACGAGATGAAGATGCGGGGCTGGTACGTCCAGCCGCAGTTCGCGCACGGGACTTCGCCGCTGAACCTGCACCTCACCGTCACCGCCGCGAACCACGGCAGCGAGCCGGAATTCCTCGCCGATCTGGCGGCTTCCGTCGAGGCGGCGCGGGCGGAAGGCCCGGTGCGGGTCGATCCGGACGTCGCCGCGTTCGTGGCCGCACTGGACCCGGAAACACTGACGTCCGAACAGTTCGGCGGCTTGCTCGCGGCGGCGGGCCTGACCGGCGGCGACGGCCTGCCGGAACGGATGGCACCCGTCAACGCGCTGCTGGCCGCCGCGCCGGAACCGTTGCGGGAACGGCTGCTGGTGGAGTTTCTCGGGGCGCTGTACACGCCGAGCGGTTCGTGAGGGGAATCCTGACGGAATAAGATTCCCTCAGGGTTCCCCTCACGACCAGCCAAGCCGCACTGTTCCCGCCTGATGGCATCAGAGGGTGCGGCTGAGGAGCGGAAGCAGCTGTTCCCAATGCCGCCGCAGGCCTGCGGCGTCGAAGGAATCCGTGTCGGCCATGGTGAATCCGTGGACCGTACCGGGATAGATCTCGGACGTGTAGCTGACTCCCGCCGCGTCCAGCGCCCGGTTGAGCTCGCCGAGCGTTTCCGGCGTCAGGTCGGATGCGGCATGCCCGAAGTGCGCCTGAGCGGCGAGCTGAGCGAAACTCTCGGGTCCGGCCGCACCGACCGGCGCGTGGAATCCGGCGACCGCCGCCACCTGATCCGGATGCGCCGCGGCGGTGCGGACCGCGTGGAGCCCGCCGATGCAATAGCCGGTGACCCCCACCGGCCCGGTGCTCGCTTCGGGCTGGGCGGTGAGGAACTTGAGATAAGCGGCGGCATCGCGCCGCACCAGTTCAGGGGTGTGCGCTTCGATCATCGGCAGCACTTGAGCGAAGACGGCGGGACGCTCGTCTTCGCCGATGAACTCCGGAAGGTCGAGCACCGGCGCCGGGCCGTGCCGGTAGAAATAGTTGGGCACGAGGACGTAATAGCCGTGCCGCGCCAGTTCGCCGGCGAGGTCTCGGACCACGGGCCGGATGCCGAAACCGTCGGCGTACATCAGCACGCCGGGATGCTGTCTTCCGTCGCCGGGGAACGCCGCGAAGGCGTCGGAAAGTCCGTCGGCGGCGGGGATCTGCAAAGTTTTGCCGGGCATGAATTCTCCTGTCGTCGTTGAGTTTCCTGTGCTCACGACGAAAGGAGGCGGGGCCCGTGCGGCGCTCAGAAGAGCACCGGGCAGCCGATCCGTGAGTGGCGCGAAGCCGTCCCGGTAGTCATCGACGGTCAACTTAGCCCATCGCGCGGGACTGGTCGACCCCGAGCCTTGACGTCAAGTCCGCTTGATGTCGAACACTGGCGGTGATCGACACGAGCGCTGGAGGCAAGGAATGAGCAAGGCGATGGGGTTCCGCGAGCTGGGCGGGCCGGAAGTGCTGCGGCTGGAGGAGGTGCCGGAGCCCCGTCCCGGGCCGGGGGAGGTCCGGATCCGGACGAAGGCCGCGGGGGTGCAGGCGTTCGACGTCGCGGTGCTCGCGGGGCTCGTCCCGGTGCCGGAACCGGGCGCGTTCACCGTGCCGGGCAACGAGTTCGCGGGAATCGTCGACGAGGTCGGGGAGGGCGTCGAAGGGTTCGAAGCGGGCGACGAGGTGCTCGGCTTCGGCAGGCTGGGCGCGTACCAGGAACTGGTCGTCGCCGGACAGGACCAGGTGGTGGCCAAGCCGCCGGAGATGCCGTGGGAGGTCGCCGGCGCGTTCACCGCGGCGGCGCAGACCGCGGAGATCGCGATCGAGCGGATCAACGTCGGCCCCGGCGACACAGTGCTGGTGCACGGCGCGGCCGGCTCCGTCGGAGCGATGGCGGTGCAGCTGTCCCGGCTGCGCGGCGCGAAGGCGCTCGGCGTCGCGCGTCCGGCGTGGCACGAGCAGGTGCGGGCACTCGGGGCGATTCCCCTTGCCTACAGCGAGGATTTCGTCGAACGGGTCGCGCCCCACGGCGTCACGGCGGCGATCGACGGGGTCGGCGGGACCGCGCTGGAGTACACAGTGGACCTGATCGAGGACCGGTCCCGGATTCTGACCCTGGTCGAGCACGACCGCGCCGGCGAGCTGGGCATCCGGCTCACGGTGAACGACCGCTCGGCGGCTCGCCTCGCACGGCTGGCGGGCCGGTACGCGAAAGGCGAGCTGACGCACCGCATCATGGCGACGTTCCCGCTCGCCGAGGCTGCCGAAGCGATGCGGACGTATCAGGCAGGGAACATCCACGGCAAGATCGTGCTCACGATGGACTGACCGGGTCCTGGTGGAAGTACCGCTTCCCCCGCGACACCGACGCCAGCGCGGCGACCAGCGCCATCGCCGCGGCCGCGACGAACACGGTGACCAGTCCGTCGTGGAACGGCCCGGAAATCAGGGTGGGGAAGAACTCCTTGCCGGTCAACGCGGCGGAATCGGCGGGGGCGAGCTGGCCGAGCACGCCGGGTCCGACCAGATGCTGCACCGGGTTGCTGCCCAGGAACGCGGCGAAGAGGGTGCTCACCGGCGGCAGCTGGGCGAGGTTCGCGGCGACGTCCGCCGGGACGCCGTGCGCCCGCAGCCCGCCGGTGAGCGTCGTGGGCAGCGATCCGGCCAGCCCGGCGATCATGAGGGAGAAGAACACGCCGATGGACAGTGAAGTCCCGGAATTCTGGAACGTCGCGCGCATGCCGGACGCGACGCCGCGCTGGTTGTCCGGCACGCTGCTCATGATCGCCGAGGTGTTCGGCGCGGAGAACATGCCCTGGCCGATCCCGCTGAGCACGAGCAGCAGCGCGAACGCGGGATAGCTGAAATCCACCGGCAGCGCGAGCAGGCCGAGGAACGATCCGGCGACCAGCAGCAGCCCGCCGGTGGAGAACAGCCGCGCGCCGAACCGGTCGGAGAGGAAGCCGGACACCGGGCCGGCGATCAGGAACCCGGCGGTGAGCGGCAGCAGGTAGATCCCGGCCCAGAGCGGGGTCTGCTCGTAGTCGTAGCCGTGCAGCGGCAGCCAGATCCCCTGCAGCCAGATGATCAGCATGAACTGCATCCCGCCGCGCGCGATCGCGGTGAGCAGCGCGGCGAGGTTCCCCGCGGTGAACGCGCGGATGCGGAACAGCGACAGCTGGAACATCGGCGACGGCACCCTGGTCTCGATCACGCAGAACCCCGCCAGCAGCGCGATCCCGGCGCCGAGCCCGCCGAGCACCCGCGGGTTGCCCCAGCCGGTCGCCGCGCCGCCGTAGGGCTGGATGCCGTAGGTGATCGAGGCGAGGATGACCGCGGTGCCGAGCGCGAAGGTGACGTTGCCGCCCCAGTCGATCCGCGACCGTTGCGGCTTGCTGACCTCGCGCAGGCTGCGGATCGACCAGACCGTGCCGAGGATGCCGAACGGCACGCTCACCCAGAACACCGCGCGCCAGTCGAGTTCGGCCAGCAGCCCGCCCGCGACCAGCCCGAGGAACTGCCCGGCGAGCGCGGTGATCTGGTTGACGCCCAAGGCCGTTCCGCGTTGCTCGCGCGGGAAGGCGTCAGTGAGGATCGCCGCGGAATTCGCGGTGAGCATCGCGCCGCCGACGGCCTGCACCACGCGCCAGCCGATCAGCCACAGCGCGCCGCCGCCCGCGCGGAACGGGTCGAACGACAACGCCACCGAGGCGACGCTGAAGATCACGAACCCGACATTGTACATCCGGACGCGGCCGAACATGTCGCCGAGCCGCCCGAGCGTCACCACCAGGACCGCGGAAACCAGCAGGTAGCCGAGGATCATCCACAGCAGATAGCCGATGTTGGCCGGGGCCAGCGGGTCCAGTCCGATGCCGCGGAAGATCGCGGGCAGCGAGATGATCACGATCGATCCGTCCAGCGCCGACATCAGCACGCCGAGCGTCGTGTTGGAGAGCGCGACCCATTTGTAGCGCCCGCTGTGCCGTGCCTGGGTGTCGATCGTCCGGTCCGCCACGATCGACAGCCTAGACTGATAAACCTAGCCTGTTCAACTAGTGCGAAACGGACGAACCATCCTGGTAGCGACGGACTCCTGGTTGCCTTTCCCTTTCTTGCCGACGATGAGAGCGGGACGAAGGAGGATTCGGTGAAGGCTGCTGTGCTCAAGGAATTCGGGCGTCCGTTGTCGGTCGAGGAGGTGGCGGAGCCGATGCCGGGCACTGGCGAAGTGGTCGTGGACGTCGTCGCCGCGCCGGTGCTGCACTACACCGCCGAGGTGGTCAGCGGAGCCCGGCGGTATCTGCTCGGCCTGCCCGCGATCCTGGGCGCCGGCGCGGTCGGCCGGGTGCGTTCGGCCGGACCGGACGCGACGAAGCTCCGGCCGGGTGATTGGGTCCGCTGCGACCCGGCAGTCCGCTCCCGCGACGACGCGGTGACGCCGGACGTCGTCCTGCAAGGCCTCACCGCGCGCGGCGACGGGGGATTGGCGTTGCAGCGCCACTTCCGGAACGGCGGGTTCGCCGAGCGGATCATGGTCCCGACGGAGAACGCGGCCCCGCCGGGCGAGATCGACGAGGCCGACGCGGGCCGGTGGGCCGCGCTCGGAATCTGCCTGGTGCCGTACGGCGGCCTGCTCGACGGCGGATTGCAGCCTGGCGAGACAGTGCTGGTGAGCGGCGCGACCGGCACGTACGGCGGCGCGGCAGTGGCCGTGGCGCTCGCGATGGGTGCGGGCCGGGTGATCGCGCCGGGCCGGAACCGGGCCGCGCTGGCCGATCTGGAGCAGCGTTTCGGCCGCCGCGTCCGGACGGTCGTGTCGGGCGGCAGCGAAGACGAGGACCGTGCGGCCATGCTGTCGGTCGCGGGCCCGGTGGACCTGGTACTGGACCTGCTGCCGCCGTCCGCCTCGGCCGCAGCGGCGCGCGCGGCCGCGATGTCGGTCCGGGAGTTCGGCCGTGTGGTGCTGATGGGCGGGGTCGGAGAGGATATCGCGCTGCCGTACCCGTGGCTGATGCTGAACAGCGTGACGGTGCGCGGCCGGTGGATGTACCCGCGCGACGCGGTGCCGAAGCTCATCGCGCTGGCGCGGTGCGGGTTGCTGGACTTGGCACAGTTCGAAGTCGACGAGTTCGCGCTGTCCGCGGTCGGCGAGGCGGTGCAGCACGCGGCCGAGGCGGGTGGCCGGTTCCGGCTCACGGTGGTGCGGCCGTGAGCCGGAACTGTCCTTAATGGACGTGGACGGGTTCCCATCCGGGGAACGGGTCGTCGGCGGCGGCGGCTTCGGACAAGCATCCCTCGAGCGCGTCAAGCAGCGCGGCGTGCTGGAGCCCGACACCGATGAACACCAGTTCCTGCCGCGGCCCTTCGGCAACGCCCTGCGGTTCGAACCGCGCCACGCTGCCCGCCTGCGACCACAATCCGAGCGTGCCCGGCCGGGTGCTGAGACTGAAGAATCCCTTCGACCGCAGCACGGTGCCGAACTCGCCGGAGTCCAGCCGCGAGGTCACGAACTCCCACAACCGCACCGGGTCGAACGCGCGCGGGGAACGGAACACGACGCTGGAAATGCCGTACTCCTCGGTCTCCGGCACGTGGTCGCCGTTCAGTTCCGCCACCCAGCCCGGCGCTTCCCGCGCGCGTTCGGCGTCGTACCGGCCGGTGCCGAACACTCGTTCCAACGGCACCCGGCCGAACTCGGCGGACACGACGTCGGCGGCCGGGTTGAGCCGCCGCAGCGAGGCCAGCAGGCGGTCCTGTTCGGACGGTGCGACCAGGTCAACCTTGTTCAGCAGCAGCACATCCGCGAACTCGACCTGGTCCATCAGCAGGTCGCTGACCGTCCGCTCGTCGCCGTCGTACTGGTCCAGCTGACGCTCGGCCAGGCTGTCTCCCCGGGCCAGTTCCCTGGCGAAGTTCGCGGCGTCCACCACGGTGACCATCGTGTCCAGCCGGGCCGACGACAGCACCGGAGTGCCGTCGTCGGCGGGGAAGGAGAACGCCGCGGCCACCGGCATCGGCTCGGAGATCCCGCTGGACTCGATGAGCAGATGGTCGAACCGCCCGTCCTCGCACAGCCGGGCGACCTCGTCGAGCAGATCCTCCCGCAGGGTGCAGCAAATGCACCCGTTGGTCATCTCGACCAGCCGCTCCTCGGTCCGCGACACGCTGTCCCGCACGAGCGCGGCGTCGATGTTGACCTCGCTCATGTCGTTCACGATCACCGCTACGCGCAGGCCCTCGCGGTTGGCCAGGATCCGGTTGAGCAGCGTGGTCTTCCCCGCACCGAGGAATCCGGAAAGGACAGTGACCGGGACGCTCACCGCTCGAACCGCTGGAAGTGCTTGATCATCTTGCGCGGCACCAGTTTCCGCTCGCCGTCCACGACGATCGGCACCAGGTCCGGAACCGCCGCCTTCCACTGCGAGCGCCGGGACCGGGTGTTGCTGCGGGACATTTTCCGCTTCGGGACGGCCATCAGCGCGCGCCCCCGCTCCGGCGCTGCCCGTAGCGGCGGTGGAACTTCTCGACCTGGCCCGCCGAATCGAGGATCCGCTGGGTGCCGGTCCAGAACGGATGCGACCACGCGCTGATGTCCACCGCCACGAGCGGGTAGGTGTTGCCGTCGGACCATTCGATGGTGCGGTCGGAGGTGGCGGTGGAGCGGGTCAGGAACGCGTCGCCGGTCGACGAGTCCTTGAAGACCACCGGGTGGTAGTCGGGGTGGATGCCGGGTTTCACAGGGTTTCGTCCTTCTGGTTGGCGGCGTTGGCGTGCCGGTCGGGTTCTTCGGTTTCTTCGCAGGGGTCTTCGTGCCAGTCCCCGAACGGGTCGGGGTACCCGCGCCAGGCCGCTTCGCCCTCGGCCAATTCGGCGTCGGTGAGCAGAGCTGCCCGCAACGCGCTCTCGATTTCCGCCGGGGCGGCCTGATCGGTGACAATCACCAGTTCCTGCGCGCGGTCGCCGTGCACTGGGTCCCAGCGCAGCGAGGCGAGCGTGCGGCGTTCGGGGGAGACGTCGGCCCAGTCCGGTCCGTCCGGCGAGGCGAGCCACGGCCCGGCGTGCCCGATGCCGAGTCCGCCGCCCGCCGATTCGATCCAGAACGCGACGTCCGGCTGGCTCGCGACCCAGGCGCGGCCGCGGGTGCGGACCACGCCGTCGAGCAGCAGGTCGATCGCCTCGTGCAGGCGCTCCGGATGGAACGGGCGCTGTGCGGTGAACCGCAGCAGTTCGATGCCGCAGTCCGGATGCAGCGGCGGCGCGCCGCGCAGCAACGCGCCGTGCAGGTCGGTGACCTCGCCGCGGCGGGCGTCGGCGGGGATCGCGGCGAACAGCCCGGCGGCGTCGGTGCGCGCCAGCTCGACTCGCGGGACGGACGGCGCGACCCGGTCCAGCACCGCGGAGGACTTCGCGGCGCACCAGGCGTCCGGCGCGGCTCCGGCGAGCACGAGCACGTCCGCCGATTCCACTTGGGACAGTGCGACCTGGGCGACCGTCCGCTCGTCCTCCGGGCTGCCGTGGAGACCGCGCTCGGCGAGCAGGTCGTCTCCGGTGACGTCGGCGAGCCAGGTCGCGCAGTCCAGCACGGTGAACACCGCTTCGAGCTCGACGTCGTCGCTCACCGGGCGGTCGCCGACCAGGACGTTGCGGATCGCCCAGCTCACCGGTTCCGGCTCCATCGCCTCGTCCAGCCGCACGACGATGCGGTCGACCTGCGGCATCCGGGCCAGCCGGCGCAGCAGCGGCAGCAGGTCCTCGCGCAGCGTGCAGTTGACGCAGCCGTGCGCCAGTTCGAGCGGCGTCAGCTCGTCGCGGCCGCGCAGCAGGATCCGGCGGCGGACGACGCCGGAGCCGATGTCGCGGAGGTCGTGGTGGACGACGGCGGTGCCGGGGCTCGCGCGGAGCAGGAGCGCGGCAAGAGCCTCGGTGCGGGCGATCCCGCTGCAGAGCACGAGCGGGACACGCGGACGTGGGGGCACTGGATCTCCAGACGACGGGGCGGGGTACGGTGCCGAGCGTAGTTGAACATGAATGTCACTATCAACTTGGGAGGGTCCGTGTCAGCCGTGTGCCAGGTCACCGGCCGCAAGCCGGGCTACGGCAAGCAGGTCTCGCATTCGCATCGCCGCACGTCGCGACGCTGGGAGCCGAACCTGCAGACGCGCCGCTACTACGTGCCGAGCCTCGGCCGCACCGTGCGGCTCAGGGTGTCGGCGAAGGGCATGAAGACGATCGACAAACGCGGCATCGACGCCGTCGTCGCCGATCTCGTGGCGAAGGGAGTGAAGCTCTAGATGGCGAGAAGCACCGACATCCGGCCGATCATCAAGCTGCGGTCGACCGCGGGAACCGGCTACACGTACGTGACGAAGAAGAACCGCCGCAACAATCCGGACCGGATGGTGCTGCGCAAATACGACCCGGTTGCGCGCAAGCACGTCGAATTCAAGGAAGAGCGCTGATGGCGAAGAAGTCGAAAATCGCGAAGAACGAACAGCGGAAGGTGATAGCCGCGCGGTATGTCGAACGGCGGCGCGCGCTCAAGGCGGTGATCGCGTCGCCGTCCGCTTCACCGCAGGATAAGGCCGACGCAGCCGTTGCGCTGCAACGCATGCCGCGTGACGCCAGCCGCACGCGCATCCGCAACCGCGACGCCGCCGACGGGCGTCCGCGCGGATACCTGCGGAAATTCGGGCTGTCCCGGGTGCGCACGCGGCAGATGGCGCACAACGGGGAACTGCCCGGCGTCTCGAAGTCGAGCTGGTGAGCGCCATGCCGAAACCGGACCGGACGCCGCGCCGCCGCCCGAACCCCTTCCACGCCGCCGGAATCACCCGGGTGGACTGGAAAGACGTCGACCTGCTGCGGAAATTCATCTCCGACCGCGGCAAGATCCGGGCCCGCCGGGTCACCGGATTGACGCCGCAGCAGCAGAAACAGGTGGCGACCGCGATCAAGAACGCGCGGGAGATGGCGCTGCTGCCGTACCCGACGGCGGCGCGGAGCTGAAAAACCGGATGCGGGCAGCGGGCCGGGCGCGGGACCATGACGGCACGGAACGGGCGTCGCACGAGGATGTCCCGACACCGGAAAGGTCCGCGTTGTGCACGCCCAGCTCACGGTCACGCCTGCCCAGCTGCCCGACATCCTGCTCACGACCGCCGTCGTCCGGCCGGTCTTCCTCTGGGGCGCGCCCGGAATCGGGAAGTCGTCGCTGGTCCGGGAATTCGCGGCGGCGCTCGGCCTCGAATGCGTCTCGCTGCTCGGCACGCAGCTCGCGCCCGAGGACCTGATCGGCGTCCCGCAGATTTCCGAGGGCCGCAGCCGGTTCTGCCCGCCCGAGCAGATCGCCCGCGACGAGCCGTACTGCCTGTTCCTCGACGAGCTCAACGCCGCGTCGCCGGACGTGCAGAAGGCGTTCTATTCGCTGATCCTCGACCGCCGGATCGGCTCCTACGAACTGCCGCCCGGTTCGGTAGTGATCGGCGCCGGAAACCGCGCCACCGACCAGGCGCTCGCCCGGCCGATGGCCTCGGCGCTGGTGAACCGGCTGGTCCACCTGCACCTGCGCGCGTCGGCGGGCGACTGGCTCGCCTGGGCGGCGGGCCACGACATCCACCCGGCGGTGGTCGAGTACCTCGCCCAGCGTCCGGACCACCTGTGGAGCCAGCCGCCGAAGACCGAGGAACCGTTCTCCACGCCCAGGTCCTGGCACATGCTGTCCGACCTGCTGCACTCGGCAGCCGACCCGCTCGACGACGAGACCGCCGGGCTGCTCGCCTACGCCACGCTCACCCCGCAGCACGCCGGCGCGTTCCGGTCCTATCTCAAGGTCGCCCGGCACGCCTACGACCTGGAAGCGATCCTCAAGGGCGACGCGCGCTGGCCCGCCGAGCCGGGCGAGCGCGACCTGCTCTATTTCCTCGCCGAGACCTTCCGCGTCCGGCTGGCCCGCGACCTGCCCGCGGACAAGCGGCACGCGTCGGCGGCGGTGCGCCAGTTCGCGTTCCGCGCGAAGAGCCTGCTGGTCGAACTGGCGGAGATCTCGCTGGAGATGGCGCAGCTCGTGATCGCGGACGACGAGGCGGGCAACCCGCGCCTGCCGTCGTGGTTCCTGGTCGAAGCCGCACGCGACCTGCCGCGGCTGGTGGCGGCCCGGGCATGAGCGCAGCTTGCGAGCGAATCATGGTTATTCGTGCTGGCACCTCCCTGTCGGCCAGCGTGGAACTCGTCCTCGAGGTGCCGGCATGAGCAGCGTCCGCTCCGACGCTCGCCTCCGCGAACGCCGGAACAAGGCGATCGACGCGGGATGGGCGATGGTCCGCGCGAACACCGTCCTGAAACGGCTCGCGGAGGGCGCGAGCCTGGACCGCACCAGCCTGACCGGCTCCGAAGCTTGGGCCGTGGTCGCCGCCAGCGGCCTGGTCACCGCGAACCGAGCCCGCGACGCCGAACCCGCCGAATGGGCGTGGGTGTTCGCGCATCTGCTGCTGCACCTGGGCCTCGGTCATCTGGACGAGGAGCAGCTCGCCGAGGCGGACGCGATCGCTGCCGGCCGCGAAGTCGACGCGAGCTACAGCGCGGCATGTTGCGTTGCGGTGCACCGGTTCGCGGAGGCGGTGCGAGTCGGGACCCCGCTCACGCTCCTGCCCGAATTCCCCGGCACGGACGAGCTTTCCCTTGCCCGCGCTTGGCGCGACACCGGCGTTCCGGAGGTCTTCCGGTCGCTCGGCACCGGCGGCGATCGGCCGTGTCTCGCGCTCGCGGAGCCGCCGAGCCGCTGGCACGCCCAGTACTGCGGGAAGTCGGCGCCGTGGACCGAGCGGTTCGCGCACGGCTTGATCGCCTCGGCCACCGAGGCGATGGAGCAGGCCGCCGACGCGCGCGGCCAGACCCGGCACCGGCGGAGCCTGGGGGAGTGGGACCGCGCGCTGGGCTGGTTCGCCTCGTCGTTCCCGCTGCTGGGCGCGGTGGCCGCCGGGTTCACGCTGACCGCCGACCCGGAGGTGGTCCGCGCCTGGGACATTTCCGTCGCGGCGGTCGACGCCGAGCACGGCGAGATCTACGTCAACCCGCACGCCGCGCTGACCGCCGAGGAATGGCGGTTCGTGCTCGCCCACGAGATGCTGCACGCCGCGCTCCGGCACGACCGCCGCGCGCTCGGCCGCGACCCGTACCTGTGGAACGTCGCCTGCGACTACGTGATCAACGGCTGGCTGGTCGCCCTCGGCGTCGGCGAGCTGCCCGGCGACGGGCTGCACGATCCGCAGTTAGCCGGACTGTCCGCGGAATCGGTGTACGACACGCTGACCACGGACCTGCGCCGCGCCCGCAAACTGCGCACGCTGGGCGGCCGCGAGGCGGGCGACGTCCTCGGCGATTGGCTGTCCGAGCCGGACGCGGCCGCCCGCCGCTCGTCGCGCCGGACCGAACCCAAGCCGCTGCCGTGGCGCGACGGCGACCGGACCGGCGGCATCGACCTGGACGAGTTCTATCGCCGCGCGCTCAGCCAGGGCCTGGTCTATCACCAAGCGCAGGGCCGCGGCCTGCTGCCGCTCGGGCTGGAACAGGAGATCCGCGCGCTGGACCACCCGCCGCTGCCGTGGGACGCGCAGCTGGCCCAGTGGTTCGACGAGCACGTCCGGGCCGAGCAGCCGGTGCGCAGCTACTCGCGGGCGTCGCGCCGTCAGTCGGCGACGCCGGACATCCCGCGCCCGGGCCGGGTCCGCCCGGAGCGGCTCGAGCGCCGCGCGACCTTCGGCGTCGTGCTGGACACGTCCGGGTCGATGAACGCGGAACTGCTGGGCAAGGCACTCGGCGCGATCGCGTCGTACGCCCGCGCCCGCGACGTCCCGGCCGCCCGGGTGGTGTTCTGCGACGCGGCCGCCTACGACGCCGGATACCTTGCCGTGGAAGACATCGCGGGCCAGGTGAAAGTCCGCGGCCGCGGCGGCACCCGGCTGCAGCCCGGGGTCGACCTGCTGCGCCGCGCCCCGGACTTCCCGGCGGACGGCCCGGTGCTGATCATCACCGACGCGCAATGCGACCACGTGCGGCCGTTGCGGGAACACGCGTTCCTGGTTCCGCGCGGCGCCCGGCTGCCGTTCGTGCCGCGCGGTCCGGTTTTCCGGGTGGAGTGAGTCCGGTGCCAGATCGCAGGATTGCCGCCGCAGCAACAGAAACAGGCAACGCGGAGCGATCCCCGCCCACACGGCCGGACGGGCGCGAGGCTCGCCCGGCCGCATCCGGCGCTACCCGAGTTTCCAAGCCACCGCGTGCATCTTGTAGCCAGCGGTGT
Source organism: Amycolatopsis sp. FU40 (assembly GCF_021903635.1). Classification (NCBI taxonomy): domain Bacteria; kingdom Bacillati; phylum Actinomycetota; class Actinomycetes; order Pseudonocardiales; family Pseudonocardiaceae; genus Amycolatopsis; species Amycolatopsis sp. FU40. The sequence goes on along the minus strand of NZ_CP091381.1, from coordinate 3,028,431 downwards.
CCGCGCTCCCGACCACATACCCGCTGTCGGTGATCCACTCGCCCTTGCTGTGACTGCCGCCCGGCAGAATCCCGAACCGCACGGTGTTCCCGTTGTCGTACCAAACAGTCGCGCGGTTCTGCGAAGCCCCCACCGCGTTCCCGTTCGAGTCGACCCCGGCGACGTCTCCGTCGATCAGATACACATTCCCGTCCGGATCCCACAGCACCGAATCCCGGTCCGGCGGATAGAGATAGCCGCTCCCGGTCACATACCCGGCGGGGCTGACCTGGTTGAGCCAGACCGGATTCGCGCTCGGCCATTGCAGGTGCCGCAGGACCCCGTCGCGGTCCCACGTCACCGGGGCAGAGCTCCCGTGCTCGACGTCGGTCAGGTGCCCGGCGATCGTGCCGTTCCGGTTCATGACGTTGTTCGCGCTGGCCCACGCGGCCGGGGCCAGATCGGTGATCGGACCGCCGTTGACCCACCGCACGGAGTGCGCCTTCGCGGGGTTGGAATCCTGGCCGGAGACGATGGTGCCGTCGGCGGAAATGCCGGTGGCGACGGCCCACGTGTCGCCCGGCAGCGTCCCGAGGTCGGTGACCTGGCCGTCCGGGTCCCAGCGGAACGGGTGCTGCAGGCCGTCCGGCGTCTGCCATTCCCCGACGACCACGCCGGTGTCGCTGATCTTCTCGCCCATCGCGTTGTGGTAGCCGGGCGGAAGCGGCATCAAGGTCGCCTGGCCCGCGGCGTCCCACCGCGCCGGGATGGCGATGGTCGGCGTCAGCACGTACCCGGCGGCGACGCCCTGGCTGTTGATGGCGCGTGCCTGTCCCTGAGCGGCGCCCGGGGTCGGCAGCGCGGTCGGGCGCCCGGCGGTGTCCCAGCGGACCGGGTGGTCGAGGCGCGGGTCGCGGCCCGCCGACGACGTGCCGACCGCCGTCCCCGCCTCGTTGACCGCCAGCGCCAGGCTCTGGTCGTCCCCGGGCAGCGGAGCGAGATCAGTCGGCGCGAGCGGATCGGCCCGGGCGGTCCCGGTCGTCGCGCCCGCGAACACGAGCAGGGCGGCGGCGAGCGAGCACGCGCGTCTTCGTCCGGTCGCACTGTTCCTGGTCATCATGACTCCCCATCTGATGCGGCAGTGTGCGACAAGCAGTCGTTTCCCGAGGCAGCGGTGGTACGACCTGCGCGCGGAATTACTCCCGTGGCGCCGGATTTGCCTGCGGACAGCCGACGTATTTTTGCCGTCGTGTTAACCCTGGCGGCGTAAGCGACGTCCCCGGCGTGGCATGACCCACGCTCGGCGTGCGAGACGGCGCCCCGCCCATAAACTTCCGCGCATGGACGACCCGCACTACCTTTCCGGCCTGAACCTGACCGGCCGCCGCGTCGTGGTGTTCGGCGGCGGTTCTGTTGCCCAGCGCCGGCTGCCCCGGCTGATCAGCGCGGGCGCCCGCGTCGAACTGGTGTCGCCGCACACGACGCCGTCGGTGCAGGGGATGGCGGACGCGGGCGAACTGGTCTGGCACCGGCGCCGCTACACCGAGGGCGACCTGCGGGCCGCCTGGTACGCGCTGGCTTGCACGAACAGCCCGGAAACCAACGCCGAGATCTGCGCCGAGGCCGAACGGGAACGCGTCTTCTGCGTCCGCGCCGACGAGGGCGAGTCCGGTTCGGCGGTGACCCCGGCGACCGGACGGCACGGCGGCCTCCTGTTCGGCGTCCTGTCCGGCGGCGAGCCGCTCCGCTCGGCCGCGGTCCGCGATTCGATGCTGGACGGCCTGCACGCGGGCACGATCGAGGACGGCCGCCAGCCGCATCCGGAAGGCACGCTGCCCGGCGTCGCGCTGGTCGGCGGCGGGCCCGGCGACCCGGACCTGATCACCGTCCGCGCCCGGCGGCTGCTGTCGCGCGCCGACGTCGTGGTCGTCGACCGGCTCGGCCCGCGAGACCTGCTGGACGAACTCGCGCCGGAGGTCGAGGTCATCGACGCGGCGAAGATCCCGTACGGCCGCGCGGCGAGCCAGGAGGTGATCAACCGGACGCTCGTCGAGAAGGCCAAGGAAGGCAAGTTCGTCGTCCGGCTCAAGGGCGGCGACCCGTACCTGTTCGGCCGCGGGTTCGAAGAGGTCCAGGCGTGCGCCGAGGCGGGCGTGCCGGTGACGATGGTCCCGGGCATCACCTCGGCCTTCGCGGTGCCCGCGGTGGCGGACGTGCCGGTGACGCACCGCGGGGTCGCGCACGAGGTGGTCGTCGTGTCCGGGCACGTCGCGCCGGGGGACGAGCGATCGCTGGTGGACTGGTCGCTGCTGGCCCGGATGCGCGGGACGATCGTGCTGATGATGGGCGTCGAACGGCTGCCGAAGTTCGCCGCCGCCCTGCTCGAAGGCGGCCGCCCCGGCGACACGCCGGTCGCGGTGATCGAGGACGGGACCATGCGGACCCAGCGAGTGCTGCGGTCGACGCTCGCCTCGGTGGCCGAGGAGGCGGCGGCCGCGGGAGTCCGCCCGCCCGCGGTGATCGTGTTCGGCCCGGTCGCCGGACTTGACCGGAATGAGGCCGGATAACGCCGGACAACGCGCCGTCCGCGCGCGAAGATGTCCGGTATGACCTTGCCTGCCCTGCCCGAGGAGTCATTCCGGCGCGTGCTCTGCGTCGTCGCGCACCCGGACGACATGGAGTACGGCACGTCCGCCGCCGTCGCGCGCTGGACCGCGCGCGGCATCGAGGTCGCCTACCTCCTGCTCACCCGCGGCGAGGCAGGCATGCCGAACCCGCCCGAGGAGACGGCCCGCCTGCGTGTCGCCGAACAGCGCAACGCCTGCGCGGCCGTCGGCGTCGAGCGCCTCACCGTGCTCGACCATCCGGACGGCGTGCTCGTCTACGGCCTCGACCTGCGCCGGGACATCTCCCGCGAGATCCGCCGGTTCAAGCCCGACGTCGTGCTCGGCTGCGGATTCGACGTCGAAACGCCCTACGGCTTCGACCAGGCCGACCACCGCGCTGTCGGACTCGCGACCCTCGACGCGATCCGCGACGCGGGCAACCGGTGGGTCTTCCCGGAGCAGATCGACGACGAGGGCCTGGCACCGCATTCGGCGCGCTGGTACCTCGTCCCGGGCCTCCCCGGCTCCGGGGCGACCCACGGCGTCGACGTCACGGGAGAACCGCTGCAACGCGGCGTCGCGTCTCTGGAGGCGCACGCCGCGTACCTGGCCGCGCTCCCGGACCACCCCGCGCCCGCCGACTTCATCCCGCAGTTCGCGGCGATGAGCGGCAAGGCCATGGACGTGGAGCACGCCGTCCTGTTCCGCGCCCACGACCTCCAGGCGCCTCCGCACTTACCCGACGACGACTGACATGGCCCCGGCGGAAGGTCATGCGGGGGTCCTGAGGGACTTTGATTCCGTCAGGACCCCCGCACGAACCTCGAGGCTCCGGGCTCAGGCCGGGTAGCGGCGAAAGGCGAAGTCCCGGATCGCCGCGCTGAGCCGCTTGGGGTCGAAGCGCAGCTCGACCGGGCTGCGGGCCTGGACGAACTCGGCGTTCGGCAGGTCCTCGGCCAGGCTGCCCGCGTCGCCGAACGGGTGGATCGGGTCGCCCTCGTGCCCGATCACCAGCGTCGGCGTGGTGATCGTGCCCCGGATCGACTTGGGCGGCGCGACGCGGCCGAACAGCACGCCGTGCAGCAACGCGGCCATCGGAGCCGGTTCCTGGCTCAGCGTGTCGGTGATGACGTCCACCCACTGGTTGCCGTGCGGCACCAGGTGCGCGGCCAACGCCACCCCGCGCACCGTCGCGGGCAGGAAGCGCGCGGCGAACAACAGGGGTGCGAAGGTCAGCAGCCCGGCGATGATCGCATTGTCCAGCACCGGCATTTCGACCACCAGCCCGCGCACCCGCGACGGGGCGGCCACCGCCACCTCCAGCGCCACGTTCGCGCCCAGCGAGGTGCCGCCCACCACCGCGTCCTCGATCTCGAGATGGTCGAGCAGCGCGACGGCCTGCTCGCCGAACGCGGGCATCGAATAGCGCCACGACTGCGTCGGCCGGTCCGAGTCGCCGTGGCCGAGCAGGTCGAGGGTCACCACGCGGAACCCGGCGCGGGCGAGCCGCCTGGCCAGCGGCGCGTGCATCCGCCGGGTGAACATGATCCCGTGCATCAGCACCACGACGCGGTCGCCGCTGCCGTATTCGGTGTAGCACAGGCGCTGGCCCTCGTGGCGGAACGAGCCGGACAGCTCGATCGGCCTCGCCCTGCGGGCCGCCGCGGGTTCCGCCGGCGGGGCGTCGGCGACGGGCACGGGTGCCGGATCCATACGGGCGCCTCCCTCTCCACCTCGGGTCTCCAGGAAAGCATCCCGCAGCGCCGTTGGCACAGTGTCAACCGGATGAGCTGGGGTGGCCGGGATGAGTAAAGATGGCCGCATGACCGAACCAGTAGCCGCCCTTCCCGAACTCGCCTCGCTCCGCGTCGACCTCGACGGCGCGGTCGCCGAGGTCACCCTGCTCGGCCCGGGCAAGGGCAACGCGATGGGCCCCGACTTCTGGCGCGAGCTGCCGCAGGTGTTCGCCGCCCTCGACGCCGACCCGCGCGTGCGCGCCGTGGTCCTGACCGGCAGCGGCAAGCACTTCTCCTACGGCCTCGACCTGCCCGCGATGATGGGCAGCTGGGCCCCGCTGCTGGCCGGCGACGCGCTGGCCGGGCCGCGCACCGAGTTCCACCGCGAGGTCCAGCGGCTGCAGCAGGCGGTCAGCTCGATCGCCGAATGCCGCAAACCCGTCGTCGCCGCGGTGTCCGGCTGGTGCATCGGCGGCGGCGTGGACGTCATCACCGCCGCCGACATCCGCCTGGCCAGTGCGGACGCGAAGTTCAGCGTCCGCGAGGTGAAGGTCGCGATCGTGGCCGACATCGGCAGCCTGCAGCGCCTCGCGCCGATCGTCGGCGAGGGCCACGTCCGCGAGCTCGCGCTGACCGGCAAGGACATCGACGCCGCGCGGGCGGAGAAGATCGGCCTGGTCAACGACGTGTACCCGGACCAGGAAACCGTGCTGGCCAAAGCCCGCGAGCTGGCCGCGGAGATCGCCGCGAACCCGCCGCTGGTCGTCCAGGGCACCAAGCAGGTGCTGTCGACGAACACTGAACGCCAGGTCGCCGAGGGCCTGCGCTACGTCGCCGCGTGGAACTCCGCGTTCCTGCCGAGCAAGGACCTCCAGGAAGCCGTGCAGGCCTTCCTGGAGCGACGAGCGCCGGAATTCAAGGGCGAGTAAAACAGGCACGGGAAAGCGAGCACGAGGAGTACGACGTGAGCAACGGCGCTGAGGTCACCGGCTACCAGGCATTCCGCGCGGCGCGGGACTATCTGCAGGCCCACCGCGAGGACTACGAAACCGCTTACCGGGAGTTCGCGTGGCCGCGGCTGGACGAGTTCAACTGGGCCACCGACTGGTTCGACGCGATCGCGGCGGATCCGGCGAACGCGCAGCGGTACGCGCTGTGGATCGTGGAAGAGGACGGCGCCGAGAACCGCTGGACGTTCCCGGAGATGTCGGCCCGGTCCAACCAGGTCGCCAACTGGCTGCGCGGCCTCGGCGTCGCGCGCGGCGACCGGGTGATCGTCATGCTCGGCAACCAGGGCGAGCTGTGGGAGACCATCCTCGCGGCGATCAAGCTTGGCGCGGTCGTGATCCCGGCGTCCACGCTGCTCGGACCGGCCGACCTGGTGGACCGCGTCGAGCGCGGCAACGCGAAGCACGTGATCGTGCGCGACGTCGACGCGGAGAAGTTCGCCGACGTAGCGGGCGGCTACACGCGCATCGCGGTCGGCGAACCGGTTTCCGGCTGGCACGCCTTCGAAACCGCGTACGCGTCGTCGGCCGAATTCACCCCGGACGGGGTCACCCGCGCCGAGGACCCGCTGCTGCTGTACTTCACCTCGGGCACCACCGCGAAACCGAAACTCGTGCAGCACACGCACGTGTCCTATCCGGTCGGCCATCTGTCCACAATGTACTGGATCGGGCTGGAACCGGGCGACGTCCACCTCAACATCTCGTCGCCGGGCTGGGCCAAGCACGCGTGGAGCAACTTCTTCGCGCCGTGGAACGCCGAAGCGACCGTTTTCCTGTACAACTACGCGCGGTTCGACGCGGCCGCGCTGATGGCGCAGATGGACCGGTGCGCCGTCACCAGCTTCTGCGCGCCGCCGACGGTCTGGCGGATGCTCATCCAGGCGGACCTGACCGCGCTGCGGACGCCGCCGAAGAAGGTCGTCGGCGCGGGGGAGCCGCTCAACCCCGAGGTGATCGAGCAGGTCGAGAAGGCGTGGGGCGTCACCATCCGGGACGGCTTCGGGCAGACCGAAACCAGCGTCCAGGTCGCGAACACGCCCGGCCAGGACGTCGTGGCCGGTTCGATGGGCCGCCCGCTGCCCGGGTTCGCGGTCGCGCTGGTCGACCCGGTGACCGGCGAGCGCGCGACCGAGGGCGAGATCTGCCTCGACCTGGCGCACCGGCCGGTCGGCCTGATGGCGGGCTACGCGGACGACGACGAGCGCACGTCGGCCGCGTTCGCGAACGGTTACTACCACACCGGCGACGTCGGCTCGATCGACGAGCGCGGCTACATCACCTACGTCGGCCGCACCGACGACGTCTTCAAGGCGTCGGACTACCGGATCTCGCCGTTCGAGCTGGAGAGCGTCCTGCTGGAGCACGAAGCGGTCGCCGAGGCGGCCGTGGTTCCCGCGCCGGACCCGATCCGGCTGGCCGTGCCCAAGGCGTACGTCGTGCTCGCCTCGGGACGCGAGCCGAACGCCGAGACCGCGCGAGAGATCCTCGCGTACGCGCGGGAGCACCTCGCGCCGTACAAGCGGATCCGGCGGCTCGAGTTCGGGGAGCTGCCGAAGACCATCTCGGGCAAGATCCGCCGGGTCGAACTGCGCGGCCGCGAGGGCGGCGAACGGCCCGAGGGCGAGTTCCGCGAGGACGACTTCCCGGACCTCAAGTCCTGAGCCGTGGTTCCGGCCGGGGTCTTACTCGGCCGGAACCACCGCCGCCAGCACGGTTTGCCCGCCCTTGCTGCACGTGGTGCCGCCCTGCGCGGCGGGCGGGCCGGAAACGCACAGCCAGCCGTCGACGGTCGCGTTGACCGGATTGTTCGATCCCGCCGCCTGGCGGCCGTTGATCGCCTGGTGGAACTTCTTGACGAGCGCCATCGCGTCCGCGCACGGGACGGTTTTGTCGTCGTAGACGTACAACGTCATCCCGCTCGCCGCGGTGACCGTGCCGCACGTGCCCGGAGCGGACGGCGGCGCCTGTTTCGACGGCTTCGGCGCGGCCGCGCTGCTGCTGGGCGCGGAGGGCGTACTGCTCGCGCCCGCCGTCTGCGGCAGCGGCGGGGGAGCGTGCGTGCTGGGCGCCGCCGAGGCGATCGCGGAGGGCGCCGACGAGGCGGCCGCCGGTGTCGCTTGATCCCCCGAACAGGCGGTGAGCGCGGGCAAAACCACCACAGCCGCGCACAGCGGCCCGTACACGGTTTTCGACGGGAGCACCGCGATCCTTTCTCCGGGGTCGCGCCCATTCTGGCCCCTCGCGCCCCCGCTGAGCGGCACCGACACACCGGAACGGATCCGGTTCTGTCTACTGTGGACGGTTGTTTTCCGGTTTCCGGACTGGGAAATCCGCATCGCCCGGACGCATCGTTCGGAGGAATCCGGCCCGAGGCGGTTAACGCCCGGCGGTCCCGCGCCGACGTAGAGGACAGGCGCCCCGCGCGTTCCAGGTCCCCGAAGCCCGACGCCAGAGAGCACGAGTCACCCAGAGCATGAGCACCGAAACCGTCCCCGCAGCCGAGACCGACACCCCGACCGGCCCGCCGACCGAACCCTGCAGCGTGGTGTGGTGCGGCGGCCGCCCCTACGTTCTCGAAGCCGGAGCCGTGCGCCCGCGCTGGGTGGGCACCGACGGCCGCGGCCGTCCCGAGACGCTGAGCAACGCGCAGCTGCAGCGCCGCGGCTGGAGCCACCGCCGCGCTGCCAGCAGGCGCCGCGCCCGCTGAGACTTCCGCCGGACGGCGGCCGGAACCGGGGAGGGGTTCCGGCCGCCGTCCGGCGGATCCGCCGTTTTCCCCGTCATCGCGCCGATTCGTCCCCGGCGCCGATTCGTCCCCGGCGCCGATTCGTTCCCGGCCCGCGCCGTCGCATCCCCGGGCTGTGGATCCGCTCGCGCGGCCGCGGCGGAAGCGGCCCAGTGCCGGACGAGCCGGGTCCGCCCGCGCCGTTCCGATCCGCCGCCGGGCCGAGCGCCCCAATGCCGCTTTGGGCGCGTCTGACGCACCAATGCCGCCGGCAGCGCGGTGCGCTGGCGTCGCTCCCGCGAAAGTCCGTGAGGGCAACCCCGCGGGAATCAGAGTTCCCCTCGCGGACTTCGGCATGGTGCCCGGCGAGGCGGAACCCCGAACTTCACCCGCCGGGAGAAACCTCGCGACCCGGCTCGCTCTAGGCTGACCGCGTGACCACGGTCCCCGACGAGCCCAAGAACGAGGCCAAGGCCGAGCCCTCCCTGTGGCGGCAGGCGCTCACCATCCCCAACCTGCTGTCGCTGCTGCGCCTGGCGGGCGTCCCGGTGTTCCTGTGGCTGCTGCTCGGCCCGAAGGAGGACGGCTGGGCGCTCGCCCTGCTGATCTTCTCCGCGCTCACCGACTGGCTCGACGGCAAGCTCGCCCGCTGGCTCGACCAGATGTCGCGGCTCGGGCAGCTGCTCGACCCCGCCGCGGACCGGCTCTACATCCTCGCCACGCTCGTCGCCTTCCTGATCCGCGACATCATCCCGTGGTGGGTCGTCGTCCCGCTGGTGCTGCGCGAGCTGGTGCTCGGGGTGTGCGTGATGCTGCTGCGGCGCGGCGGGTTCGCGCCGCCCGAGGTCACCTACATCGGCAAGGGCGCGACCTTCGTGCTCATGTACGCCTTCCCGTTCCTGCTGCTCACGCAGGGCGGCTCGGACGTCGCCGCGGTCGCGCGGCCGATCGCCTACGCGTTCATGGTGTGGGGCGGCGTCCTGTATGTCTGGTCCGGGGCGCTCTACGTCGTGCAGGCGGCTCGCGCGCTGCGCACCCGGTGATGGAAGATTGTCGGCACGAAAGCCAGCACCAGGAAGGGGAGCGGCGTTGACCACTCCGGAAGAACTGCGCTACACCGAGGAGCACGAGTGGGTCGCGACCCGCGAGGGTTCGCTCGTGCGGGTGGGCATCACCGAATACGCGCAGGACCAGCTCGGCGACGTCGTGTTCGTCGACCTGCCCGAGGTCGGCAAGCAGGTCGGGGCGGGCGACGCGTTCGGCGAGGTCGAGTCCACGAAAAGCGTCTCGGAGCTGTTCGCGCCGGTCGACGGCGAGATCGTCGCGGTCAACTCCGCGGTCGCCGATTCGCCGGAGCTCGTCAACTCCGACCCCTACGGCGAGGGCTGGCTCGTGGAGATCCGGCTCGACGACCCGGCCGGTCTCGAAGCGCTGCTCGACGCCGAGGCGTACCAGGCGCTCATCAAGGGCTGAGCCGTTCGGCCGGGCGTGGTGAGCCTCAAGGGGAGCCCGAGGGTTCCGGGCCGGTCGGGCACGGTACGTTGACAGCTGCACGTTCTTGGTCGATGACAACACTTCATGCGTAGAGGAGAGCTCAGGTGAGCACGAACGACGGGCCCGGCGTTCCCCCGGAGCAGTCTCCGGAGCGGACCTCTGTCTTCCGGGCCGATTTCCTGGCCGACATGGAAGGCCAGCAGGAGTCCGCGCCGGCCGCCGAGGCACCGGTGCAGGGCGTCGACGCCCTGCCGCCGGGTTCCGCCCTCCTGGTCGTGAAGCGCGGGCCCAACGCGGGCTCCCGCTTCCTGCTCGACCGCGACACCACCAGCGCGGGACGGCACCCCGACAGCGACATCTTCCTCGACGACGTCACGGTTTCCCGCCGCCACGCGGAATTCCGGCGCGAGGGCGGGGAGTTCGTCGTGATCGACGTCGGCAGCCTGAACGGCACCTACGTCAACCGCGAGCCGGTCGACCAGGCCGTCCTCGCCGGCGGCGACGAGGTGCAGATCGGCAAGTTCCGTCTGGTCTTCCTGACCGGCCCGGGGCACGGGGGCCAGGGGGCGCAGTGACGGCGGCCGGGCAGCCCGGTCGTCAGGAGGCCCGGCGGGACGGGTTGAGCATCGGGGCGGTGCTCGCGCAGCTGCGCGGGGACTTCCCCGATGTCACGATTTCGAAGATCCGCTTCCTCGAGGCGGAAGGCCTGGTCCGCCCGGGCCGCACGCCCTCGGGGTACCGGCAGTTCTCGCCCGCGGACGTGGAACGCCTGCGGTACGTGCTGTCCGCGCAGCGCGACCACTACCTCCCGCTCAAGGTCATCAAGGAGCAGCTCGACGCGGCCGACGCGGGTGCGCAACCGCCCGCGCCGGTCCCGTCGGCTCCCCAGCTGCCGCGGCGGCTCGTGCCGCTCGGCGACGGGAGCGATCCGGCGGGACTGCCCGCGGCGGCGGACTTCGAGACCGGGCCGGAGCTCCGGCTCACCCAGGAAGACCTGCTGGAGCAGGCGGGCATCGACGACGCGATGCTCGCCGAGCTGTGCCAGTACGGCCTGCTGCGCCCCGGCGCGGCGGGTTTTTTCGGCCCGGAATCGGTCCTGATCGCCCGCACCGTCAAGGCGATGACCGAATTCGGGCTCGAACCGCGGCACCTGCGCGCGTTCCGCGCCGCGGCCGACCGCGAGGTCGGCCTGCTGGAGCAAATCGTGACCCCGGCGTACCGGCATCGGGACGCGGACGCGAAGGCGCGCGCGGACGAGGTCGTGCGCGAACTGGCCGCGCTGTCGGTCACGCTGCACACGCTGCTCGTCAAAGCCGGCATCCGCGGCGTCGCCGGCGACTGACCCGTATGCCCGAGACGCGGTTCCGGTCACTTGTCAATGACTGAACCTCAGCGCCGGGATGCCGTACCGTGAGAGACGGTTCGCGAGACCACGAACCGAGAATGTCCGCTGCGAGCGAGCACAGCGCCCGGATGACGGGTAGCGTCGGAGACAACGGTCGTCAGCCGTCGCCAGCGCTGCGGCCCGTGTGCACGAGAGGGAGGCGAAGCCCGATGAGCGAGATGCGCGTCGTCGGCGTGCGGGTCGAACTGCCCGCCAATCAGCCGATCTTGTTGCTGCGGGAGACCGAGGGCGAGCGGTACCTGCCGATCTGGATCGGCTCGGTCGAAGCCACCGCGATCGCCCTGGAACAGCAAGGCGTGCGGCCCGCCCGGCCGCTCACCCACGATCTGCTCAAAGAGGTCATCGGCGCGCTCGGGCGCGAGCTCGAGCAGGTCGTGATCACCGACCTCAAAGAAGGCACGTTCTTCGCCGAGCTGGTCTTCGACGGCGACATCCGGGTGTCGGCCCGCCCGAGCGACTCGGTCGCGCTGGCGCTGCGGATCGGCGTCCCGATCCACGCGGTCGACGCCGTGCTCGAGGAAGCCGGGCTGATCATCCCGGACGAGCAGGAGGACGAGGTCGAGAAGTTCCGCGAGTTCCTCGACTCGGTGTCCCCGGAAGACTTCCGCGGCGCCGACACCTGATCGCCCCTGCCCGGCGGTTTCCCGCCGGGCACGAGCTCATCGCGCGGTGGCGCGGGCGAACAGGTCCGCCAGTTCCCGGCCGTAGCGGTCCAGGTCCACGGACGGATCGGCGGCGTACGCGGCGGCGACCCCGTCGATGGCCTGCGCGATCGACAGCGCCACGATCTCCGGCGAGATGTCGCCGAACGCCCCTTCCTTGCGGCCCTGTTCCAGCTGCCGCCGCAGTGCGCCGGTGCGCAGCTGCCCGACCATGACGCCGGTCATCGCCCATCCGTCGCGGTCGTCGGCGTGCGCGGCCATCTCGACCAGCACCCGCTCGCATTGCGGGTAGTCGCGGAGGAACGCGACGGAAGTCTCGATGTACGCGCGCAGGTTTCCCGGCCGGTCCGCCGGGTCGACGCCCTGGCTGCGCTCGCGCAGGTATTCCGATTTGGTCTCGGACACCGTGCTCAGCACCGCCTGCATGAGGCCGGCCTTGTTCGTGAAGTGATAGGAGATCAGCCGCGTGCTGCTGAGCCCGGCCCGTTCCTTGATGCGCGCGAAGGTGGTGCGCGCGTACCCGTGGTCGGCGATCGTGGCGATGGTCGCGCCGATGATCTGGGCCCGGGTGGTGGCCTCGGTGACGCTCAGGCCGAGTTCGGCTTGCGTGTCGATGTTTACTTGCATGAGTAACAAGTTACTTGACTGAGTAAAAAGTGTCAATCCCGTACGGCGAACGGGCCAAAGCCTCGACACGGGCTTGAGGTCCGCCGCGCGTCGCGTTGACCGGCTCGCGGCGCAGCCTTACCGTCAAAGGCGGTAAATCGCCACGATGTGATTCGCCGACCCGGCGCGCTCGTGGCAGTTTTCCCCGGCCGATCCCGATCCTGGGCTCGACCGGCCTGTCGAACGCCCCGCCGCGAGGCCGGGCGAGGGGAGGCTTGCGGTGGTCGAGGCTGGTCGTCCGGAGATACCTGCCGGACCTGTCGCCGACGGCGAGCAGGGCGAGCTGTTCCCCGACGCCTCGCTGCCCGACGAGCTGGTCGGCTACCGCGGTCCCGCGGCCTGCCAGATCGCCGGGATCACCTACCGCCAGCTGGACTACTGGGCGCGCACGAAGCTGGTAGCGCCCAGCATCCGGACGGCGCACGGTTCGGGGTCGCAGCGGCTGTACTCGTTCAAGGACATCCTGGTCCTCAAGGTCGTGAAACGCCTGCTGGACACCGGGGTCTCGCTGCAGAACATCCGCGTCGCGGTGGACCACCTGCGCGTGCGCGGGGTGCGCGACCTGGCGAAGGTCACGCTGTTCTCCGACGGCACCACGGTGTACGAATGCACGTCGCCGGAGGAGATCGTGGATCTGCTCCAGGGCGGCCAGGGCGTGTTCGGCATCGCGGTCAGCGGGGCGATGCAGGAGATCAGCGGCACGATCCACGAGTTCCCGGCCGAGCGCGCCGACGGCGGTCTGGTCGAGGCCGTCGTGCCCGACGAGCTGACGCAGCGCCGCAACGCCCGCCGCACGGGCTGATCTTGGTCCGCGCTAGACTGGGCGCGCGATCGACGAACCCGCGCGGGAGAGACCGAACCGGCATCCCCGGTCCGGCGCCGAAGGAGCAAGTCCTCCCCGGAACCTCTCAGGCACCCTGGACCGCGCGGACGAGACGCCTCTGGAAAGCGCCTCGGCAGGAGACCACCAGCCGATGCCGCCGACGGTGCAAACCCGGCTATCCACGCGGGTGAAACTCTCAGGCGCCCCGCGGGGTACGGACAGAGTGGGGAGGGCCACGCCTCTTTTCCGGCGTGGCGGCTTCGCCGGGTGAGGTTCAGACCTCCCGGGTGGTCTGAACCTCGGCTCTGTGGTCAAGACCACAACCCCGGCGTTTCCGGGGATCAGCCCGGGATCTTGTCCAGGAAGCCGTGCACCTTGGCGATCCGGCCGTCGGCGATCTCGATGACGTCGAACCCGATCGCGATCGGCTCGGGGGCGCCCGGAGCCGACAGGTACCACTGGAACCGGGCGAGATCGTGGTGCGCGTCCGGCTCCGCGGGCAGGCTGAAGACCAGCCCGGCGAACTGTTCCTGCGCGGTGCCGATGAATCCGTCGATCTCGTCCTGTCCGGTGACCGCGCCGAGCGGATCGGTGTAGGTCGCGCCCGGGGCGAACACCTCCGAGACGAGCCTGCGGCGCTGCTGCGGGTCGGTCTCGTTCCAGACGTCGAGGTAGCGGCGGGCGAGGTCGGTCGCGGTCGGTGCGGTGGCGGTCATGTCGGGGTCCTCCTTGTGTCGTCCCGTTTTCGGCAGGGCCAAGCGTGTCCGAAGATCCGCGGCTGGTCGATTACGCGGGAGGTAATCGGTTCGCCGTGCTAAACCGGGGCATGGACTACGGCCGCCTGGCGATCGACCGGCAACTGGAGAAATTCCGCGAGATCGTGACACGCAACGAGTTGGTGTCCGAAGTGCTCGCGCGAGCGGCGGAGCCGGCTCTTCCCGGCTGGTATCTGACGGCGGGCTGCCTGTGCCAGACCGTGTGGAACGTGGTGACCGGACGTCCGCCCGCCGAGGGCATCAAGGACTACGACCTGTTCTACTTCGACGATTCGGATCTCAGCTGGGACGCGGAGAACGCGGTCATCGAGGAGGGCGTCCGGAGGTTCGGGGATCTCCCGGCGACAGTGGAGATTCGCAACGAGGCGCGGGTGCACCTCTGGTACGAGGACCGCTTCGGCGTGCCGTGCGCGCCGTACCCGTCCACCGAGGCGGCCATCGATTCGTTCCCCTCCACGACGCCGTGCCTCGGGATCCGCCTCGTCGGAGAGGAGTGGCGGGTTTACGCGCCGCACGGCTTCTCGGACCTGTTCGACCTCGTCGTGCGGCCGAATCCCGGGCACGCGCCGCGGAGCAGCTATGAGGCGAAAGCCCGGCGCTGGCAAGAACAATGGCCGGAGTTGACCGTTCTGCCGTGGCCCGGTTGACGGGGGTGCCGGCTCGGGCGTAGTTTCGATACGAAACGGTAGCGTATTGAAAAGGGAGCCGATGGAAGCGCCGGGAGTGGGCAGGCCGCGCGATGCCCGCAGGGATGCCGCGATCCACGAGGCGGCCTTGGCGCTGCTGCGCGAAGCCGGATACGACCAGCTGTCCATCGAAGCGATCGCGGCCCGTGCCGGTGTTGCCAAGACGACGGTTTACCGGCGGTACCGCGACAAAGCGGCCCTCGTCGCGGCGGCGGTGGAGCAGCGGCAAACCTCGGTTCCGCCCGAGGCGGTCTCCGGCGGACTGCGGGAAAACGTGCTGGCCGTCGTGCGGTGGCTGGCGCGCGAGATCGCCGAGCAGGAGATCGGGGTGCTGGGCGCGCTGTTCGCGGGGATGCGCAGCGATCCGCGGCTCGCGGACGAGATGCGCCGGATCCTGCGCCGGGACCAGACGGCGATGGCGGATCGGCTGCCGCGCACCGCATGGGCGCCTGGCGCGGCTGAGCTGTTCGCCGAAGTCGCGCCGGGAGTGATCGTGCACCGGATCGTCTTCGCCGGCGAGCCGTGCGACGAGCCGTTCCTGCGGCATCTCGTGGACGACATCCTGCTGCCATTGCTGAAGGGAATCCGGGCATGATCGTGATCACGGGGGCGACCGGCGCGCTCAACGGGGCGACTGTGGAGCATCTGCTCAAGCGCGTCCCGGCGGAGGAGATCGGCGTCAGCGTCCGGGATGTCGCCAAGGCGCGGCACCTCGCGGACCGGGGTGTGCGGGTGCGGCAGGGCTCCTACGAGGATCCCGCGGCACTGCGGAAATCGTTTGAAGGGGCGGAAAAAGTCCTGCTGGTCTCCTCGAACGATCCGCACGCGGACGGGGTCGGTCTGCACCGCGCGGGCATCGAGGCGGCGGTAGCGGCCGGGGCGCAACGGATCCTGTACACCAGTCATCAGAATTCCCGGATGGACACGCCTTTTCCGCCAGGTCCGGAGCACGCGGCGACCGAGCGGATCCTCGCCGGGTCCGGGGTCGCGTGGACCGCGCTGCGCAACGGGTTCTACGCGCACAGCATCGGCTGGCTGCTCGGGAACTGGCGGGAGGACGGGGTGATCGAGGCCCCGGCGGACGGCCCGGTTTCGTGGACCGATCGGGCGGATGCCGCGGAAGCGGCGGCGGTGATTCTGGCCGGGGACAGGGCATTCGACGGACCGGTGACGCTGACCGCTCGGCAGGCGGTGACGTTCGACGACGTGGCCGAACTCGCGTCGCGGGTCAGCGGGCGTGCGGTGCGGCGCGTCGTGGTGGGGGACGAGGAGTGGGTCGCGGGCGAGCCGGAAGAGGCGGCGCGGATGAAGCTGTCGATGTTCGAGGCCTCCCGGCAAGGCCACTTCGCCGAGACGAGCCCGGTACTGGCCGAGCTTCTCGGCCGCGAACCACGCGGAATCACGCTCTAGAACCGAAAAACTCCCGGCAGAAAGCGCGAAACGTCTCCGCCCGCCGGGTCAGCCGCGCGCCCTCCGCGCGGGCCAGCACGACCGGCGTCGTCGGAACCCGCTCGCGCAGCGGACGTACGGCGAACGGCGTGCCCTCGACGGAAAGTTCCAACGGCGGCCGCTGCACGGAAAGCGTGTAGCCCAGGCCCCGGGCGACCAGCGCGCGCGCCAGTTCGAAGCTCGTCGTCCGGTGCGCGACCGGCATCGGCAGGCCGACAGCGGCGAAGACGTCCCGGAAATAACGTTCCGACGGCGGTACGTCCAGCAGGACGAACGGTTCGCCGGCCAAGGCGCGCAGCGAAACCGTCTTGCGGCGGGCCAACGGGTGCGCCAAGGGGAGGAGCACGCTCGGCGGCTGGTCGTACAGCGTGTCCGCCGCGATCCCGGGCATCAGGTCCTGCCGGTACAGCACGGCGAGGTCGCAGCGGCCCTCCAGCAGGAGGTGCTGCAGGTCCGGCAGGGTGCCTTCGACGAAGGAGACGTCGACTTCCGGGTGCTGGGCGCGGAAGGTCGCCAGCGCGGCGGGCACGTGCAGCGGCGCGAGAGGGGTGTAGCAGCCGAAGTTCAGGCGTCCGGCGAGGTCTCGGCCGTAGTCGCGGGCGGCGGCGCCGAGTTCCGCCACCGAGGTGAGCACCGCGCGGGCCTCGCCGACGACCTGGCGGCCGGCGTCGGTCAGCGCGGTCGTGCGGCCGGGGCCGCGGAGGATGAGCTGCACGCCCAAAGTCCGTTCCAGCGAAGCGATCGCCAGCGACACCGCCGACTGCGACACGTGGCAGCTGTCCGCGGCCGCGGTGAGGCCGCCGGTGTCGGCGACCGCGACCAGATACTCGAGCTGGCGCAACGAGGGAGACATCAGTTCAGCTTATGTCCTTCACGAGAAATGTGAACTGGACCGATGACCGCCGACGCGGCAGGGTCGGGGCATGACCCGGCACAAGCACCCGTTCGTCCCCTACACGCCGCCGCGGCTGTCCCCGGAGGAGAGCCTCGCCCGCGGGCAGGAGCTGTACCGGCTGCTCGACCGGCGCCGGTCGGTCCGCTGGTTCTCGCCGGACCCGGTGCCGCTCGAAGCGATCGAGACCGCGGTCCGGATCGCGAACACCGCGCCGAGCGGGGCGCACCACCAGCCGTGGACGTTCGTCGCGACGGCCGACCCGGACGTCAAGCGCGCGGTGCGCGAGGCGGCCGAGGTCGAGGAGCGGAAGTTCTACCGCGAACGCAACGCGCCGGACTGGCACGCGGCGCTCGCCCGGCTCGAAACCGACGAGCACAAGGAATTCCTCGAAGTCGCGCCGTGGCTGGTGGTCGCGTTCGCGCAGAAGAGCACCCCGCTGCCGGACGGTTCGCTGCGGAAGAACTACTACGTCAACGAGAGCGTCGGCATCGCGTGCGGCATGTTCATCACCGCACTGCACACGATGGGCCTGGCGACGCTCACCCACACGCCGAACCCGATGGGTTTCCTCAACGAGGTCTTCGAGCGCCCGGTCACCGAACGGCCGTACATCCTGTTCCCGGTCGGCTATCCCGCGCCGGACTGCGAGGTGCCCGACCTCGACCGCAAACCGCTCGCCGAGGCGCTGGTGGTGCACGCGCCGTTACCTCGGGAGTAATGGTCTCCCGGCGGGCGACGCCGTAGCGTCGGACGCGTGACGACCACGGTGAAGGCCCCGATCGGCGAACTGCTCCGGGAATGGCGCGACCGCCGCCGCATCAGCCAGCTCGACCTCGCGATTTCGGCGGACATTTCGACGCGCCACCTGAGCTTCGTGGAAACCGGCCGGTCCAAGCCGAGCCGGGACATGGTGCTGCGGCTGGGCGAGCACCTCGACATCCCGCTGCGCGAACGCAACCGCCTGCTGCTCGCCGCGGGCTACGCGCCCGCCTACGGCGAGTCCGACATCGGAGCGCCGGAGATGACCGTGATCCGCGAGGCCGTCCGGCGGCTGCTCGCCGGGCACGACCCGTACCCGGCCGCGGTGGTCGACCGCGGCTGGAACCTCGTCGACGCCAACCTCAGCCTCGGCGTGCTCACCGAAGGCATCGCGCCGTCGCTGCTGACCGGCCCGGTGAACGTCCTGCGCGCGACCCTGCACCCGGACGGCATGGCGCCGCGGGTGCTGAACCTGGGGGAGTGGCGGGCCCATCTGCTGGGCAGGCTGCGCCGTCAGGTCGAGCAGACCGCGGACGCCGGGCTGGCCGAACTGCTGGAGGAACTGCGCGGATATCCGTGCGACGACGAGGTCCCCGAGGTGGAGATCCCTGGCCCGGGCGACATTTTCGTGCCGCTGCGCTACCGGCACGGGGATCTGGAGCTGACGTTCTTCAGCACGGTCGCGACCTTCGGGACGCCGCTGGACGTGACGGTCGCCGAGCTGGTGATCGAGTCGTTCTACCCGGCCGATCCGGCGACGGCGGCGTTCTTGCGCGAGCGCGTGACCGGCTGAGCGCGGCTACGATCGGGGCCATGCGGGCGTTCGTGGTGACCGGACCGGGGGAGGCCGGGCCTGCCGAGGTGCCGGAGCCGGCCGCCGGGGTCGGCGAGGTGGTCGTCGACGTGGAGCGGGCCGGGGTGTGCGGCACCGACGTCGAGTTCTTCACCGGCGAGATGCAGTACCTCGCCGACGGGCACGCCGAGTACCCGATGCGGCTCGGCCACGAATGGTGCGGCACGGTGTCGGAGGTCGGCCGGGGCGTGCATCCGGCGTGGGTCGGCCGCCGCGTCACCGGCGACACGATGCTCGGGTGCGGCGACTGCCGGCGGTGCCGGGGCGGGCGCCAGCACGTCTGCGCGGACCGGCAGGAGGTCGGGATCCGCGGCGGCCGGGCGGGAGCGCTCGCCGAACGCCTCGCCGTGCCGGTGCGCTCGCTGCACGAACTGCCCGACACGGTGGATCCCGTCGCGGGCGCGTTGGCCGAACCGGGCGGCAACGCTTGCCGGGCAGCGCGAGCGGCCGCGGGAGAACGGGTGCTCGTGCTCGGCCCGGGGACGATCGGGTTGCTCACCGCCCTGTTCCTCCAGGCCGCGGGCAGCGAGGTCCATCTGGTGGGCGCGACGCCGTGGTCGGTGGAATTCGCGCGCGGCTTGGGTTTTTCCGCCAGCACGAACGTTCCGGAGCCGCCTTTCGACGCGGTGGTCGACGCGACCGGCGATCCCTCCGCCCCCGCGCTCGCGGCCGAGGTCGTCGAACCGGCGGGGCGGATCGTCTGCATCGGACTGTCCGGACGGCCGAGCCTGCTGGACACCCGCATGCTGGCGTTGAAGGACGTCACCGCGATCGGCGTGCTGAGCGGTTCGCCGGGCTTGGCGCAGGCGATCGACGCGTACGCCTCCGGCGAGGTGGATCCGCGGCCGCTGGTGGCGGCGACGGTCGGGCTGGGCGACGTCGCGGC
Source organism: Amycolatopsis sp. FU40 (assembly GCF_021903635.1). Lineage (NCBI taxonomy): Bacteria > Bacillati > Actinomycetota > Actinomycetes > Pseudonocardiales > Pseudonocardiaceae > Amycolatopsis > Amycolatopsis sp. FU40. Next base: position 3,009,021 of record NZ_CP091381.1, on the reverse strand, counting down.
AGTGCTCGGCGGGCAGCGACCGCCGGGGGCGCCGAAGATCCACGTAGACCCGCGCCGGTAAACCAGGTTGCCCGGCGGGCGCGAAAACGAGAGGGTCGGGGCATGAGTGCCGACCTGACTTTCCGCCAGCCGACCGAAAACGACCACGCGCGCGTGCTCGCCGCACTGGGACCGTGGTGGGGCGGGCTGAAGGGCGAAGCCGGCGCGAAGGAGCGGGCGCTGCTGGTGCCGCGCCTGTACTTCCAGCATTTCACCACCACGAGCCGCTTGGTGGAACGTCCGGACGGGACGCTGGCGGCGTTCCTGATCGGCTTCGTCTCGCAGACCGACCCGGACACCGCCTACATCCACTTCGTCGGCGTCGACCCGGAACTGCACGGGCAGGGGATCGGCCGTTCGCTGTACGAATGGTTCTTCGGGCAGGTGCGGGAATCGGGGGTGCGGAAGGTGAAGTGCATCACCAGTCCGCAGAACGCCGCTTCGCGCGCGTACCACGCGCGGCTCGGGTTCGAGGTGTCCGGGGTGCTTCCGGATTACGACGGGCCGGGCTTGGACCGGGTCGCGTTCACCCGCAGCCTTGACGACCAGACGGGCTGACGCCGTCGGCCGGGGGAGCAGCGGACCCGGCAGATAGGCGAGGGCCGTGGCGCTGGACGCCTTCGAGTGAAGTCCTGCGCCAGGGAACCGCGTTTGCCGGCGGTCCGGGGCTTGAGAGAAGCGTCTCCGGATTTCGCGAGGGAGACGTTCTTTTCCGCGCTGAAGTTCACTGCCTCGGACTTGTCGCAGCGGAACCAGGATTCCGCGCCGGGTTCGAAGTTCGCATTTTCGAGGAGAGACGTGTTCGCGCCTCGATCGCTTGCTGCGGGTTCCTCGTCTCGTCGGTGAAGAACGCACCGGGGCGGCGGGCTCGCGGAGACCGGCCGCCCCTCTTATTCGGTCCGGCGTCGTCAGTCGCCTTGCGGTACGCGCACGACCTGCCCCGGGCTGATGACGTTCGGATTCGTGATCGTGCCGGGGTTCGCCGCCGCGAGGCGGTAGTAGAGGTTGCCGGAGCCGTAGTATTTCTTGGCGATGCTCCAGAGCGTCTCGCCTTGCGCCACGGTGTGTTCGAGGTAATTGCGGTAGCCCGGGACGATTTTCGGCCCGAAGACGACGGGCACGACGGTTTTTTCGAGTTCCGCTCCGTCGTTCGCGGAAACGTGGAAGACCTCGACGAAGAGACGGTCGAGCTTGAAGGCCGCGCGGCTGACGTCGACGACGAGCTGGAACTGGCTGTGTCCGCCCGAACCGTCGCCGGCCAGGAAACCGCCGGTCACCTCGTCGTGGCCTTCGTGGATGCGGTAGCTGAAACCGGCTTCGAACGCGCCGCCGGCCACGCCGGCGAGCTGAATGTCGTGTCCTACCAGGTCGTATGTCGCTGGTTGCTCCAGAGTGACCGTCACGGTTGGCCCTTTCGTCGTCGCGCATCGGGAGGTGCCGGACGAAGAGGTCCATGGTGCCGGGCGGCGGCTCCGGGCGGATAGAGGAATTCGTCCCGAGACCGGCCGCGGGGCATGCGGACGGTCTCGGGAATGGTCAGGCAGGCGGTCGAGCGCATCGGCCAGACGGGCGAGAACCGCGCGAGGGCCTGGGCTGACAGTGAAAGGGCGCGGGACGGTGGTCGCGGGACGGCCTTTCCGAAGAGCGCTCAGCGGGCTTCGATGACGGTCTGGAACTGGTCGGCGGCCCGCTCGACCTTCTTCTGCGGATCGGCCAGCAGCGACGCGACCGCCTCGCCGAGTTTGCCCGCCGGGGGCTGGTATTCGAGCGAGATCTCCACGCCGGTGCGGCCGTGGCCCTTGTCCTCGAACCGGACGACGCCGGAGTTGCGCACGTCCGGATCGGCGTCGTCCACGGTGGTCCAGGCGATCTTGCGCGGCGGCGCGTCTTCGACGATCCGGGCCTGCCATTCCACTGTGGACCCCGCCGGTCCGTCGACCTTCCACCGGGTGCGGGTCCCCTCGCGGTCGAGGGCTTCGACCGACTGGACGTCGGAGAACAGTTCCGGCAGCCGGGTCAGCGGACGCCACCAGTCGTAGCACGCCTGCGCGGGAGCGTTGACCTCGACGTAATGCGCTGCAGCAGCCATGGGCGCCTTTCCTCGGAGTTCAGCGGAATCTTGCCGAATTCTCCGGTTACCCGGCTGTCGACGGGGCAAACCGCCGATCGTTACGAGATTCCCTTGCGGGGCAGAGGAACGAGGCTGGCGCCGACCCGGACGTCGAGGGTCCGGTCGAGGCCGAGCAGCCGGAGGGGACGCAGCACGGCGCGTTGGTGCGCCAGCACCGTGAAGGGCACCTCCGCGAGGTGAGCTGCGTGGTCGGCTGCCATCAAGGCGGACAGCCCGCGGCAACTGCAGAACGTCACAGCTCCCAGATCGGCGACCACTCCGCCGGGGGAGTGCGCCATCGCCGCGACGGTGTACTCGAAAAACCTTTCAGCGCTTGAGGAATCGAGGTCGCCGGATGCCGCGACGACCGTGACGTCATCGGTGGTGCTGACGGTGACGTCTGCGCGCGTGGGCAGCCTGGCAGGACGAACGGGGCGGGTCATCGGGGGCCTCCTGCGGACCGGTGGAGGCGGGCCGGCGCTGGACTGCCTCGCTTGTGCTGGGCGGGCGGCTCCTGGCTGAACCGTGTCGCTGCCACGGTAGCTCCGTCGCGGAATTCCGACAACCACGCGCCGGGCCGACGGGGGATCCCGTTGTGCCAGGCCCGCTTCGCCGCCCGTTCAGGAGCGCCGGGTGAACGCTTCCTCGGCGGCCCGCACCCGCGCCGGTTCCAGCAGCGAGCGCTGCCGGTCCGCGCGGAGGAGAAGGGCGTCGAAGTCCACGTCGGCCAGCCGCTTTCCCAGGTTCGCCGAGTCCCACAGCGTGGTCCACAGGATCTTCTTGCCCTCGATCCCCATGGCCAGCGCTTCGAGTTCCCAGAACCGGCTCAGCGGCGAGTACGCCGTGATCCTGCCGTTCGGCTTGAACCGTCCCAGCCGTTCGGCCACGATCGCGATTCCGGCTTTGACCGGGTTGGCCCGCACCGGCACCGCCTGCATGACGCCGCGGAACGTCTCCACGTCCTCCGCGATCGCCGACGCCGCCTCGCGCAGCGGCGTCTCGAATTCGGTGCCCCGGTTGTTGCGGGCGGCCCGGCGGGCCAGCTCGCGCCAGGCGAGTCCCATGGCGAGCTGGTCGTTGAGGTAGATCCCGAGCAACGTCTCCATGCGGGCGGAGATACCCGGCACGGCCGCGGGCAACCGTCGGCCGTTCAACTCTCGACCAGCGCGGCCAGCCGGTCGAGAGACTCGCGCAGCTGCCGGTCGACGTCTTCGGCCGGTTCGCCGCCGTGGTTGCGCGGATCGTCGCCGTGGAAGGACAGGTGCAACGTCGCGTAGCTGGTGTCGCCTTCGGCGGACGCCACCTGGAGCCAGCCGCTGTAGTCCGGGCTGCCCCGCCGCCCCCATTCCAGCCGGAGCTGGTCGCGGCGTTCGCGCAGCAGCCCGGGTTCGCCGGTCGAACCGGCTACGTCGACGTCGACGCCGGGAGGCTCCGCCGGGTGCACCGACACCGTGCCGGGCAACCAGCGGTCCAAAGTGGACCGATCAGCCGCGGCGCGGAACACCGTGCCCGCGTCGGCGGCGACTCGCCGCTCGCGTTCGAATTCGGTCATGGCGGATCACTCCCCGGCGCCCACGAGATGGTCGCGCAGCTGCTGGCAAGCGTCCGAGCAGCTGCGGCAGGCTTCTTCGCACAGCGCGCAATGGCGGTGCTGGGCGGCGTGCCGTCCGCATTCGTCGGCGCAGGCCCGGCACGCCTGCTCGCAGGCCCGCAGCAGTGCGTCGAGGACGGTCTTCGTCCCGCTCCGGCGGGACAGCACGCGCGCCGTCGCGGTGCACAGGTCCGCGCAGTCGAGATCGGTGCGGATGCAGTGGACCATGCTGGCCGGATCCCGTTCGGACAGACAGGCGTCGGCGCACACCGTGCACGCGCTGGCGCAGGCGAGGCATTCGCCGACGCAGTTCGCGATCGCGGCCGGGTCGGGTCCGCCCAGGTGTTCGGGGTGGCTTTCGAGCAGGGGCAGCGTCATGGCGTCTTTTCCTTTCGCCGAGGTTCAGAGCTGGGGCCGGCTTTGCTCGTCCCGGACGGTCACCCATTGCCAGCGGGTGAATTCGTCGAGGTTGACGAAGGAGCCGAACCGGCTGCTGCCGCCGGAATCGCCGATCCCGCCGAACGGCGCGAGGGTTTCGTCGTTCACGGTCTGGTCGTTGACGTGGATCATCCCGGCGTGCAGCCGGTCGCCGACCGCGCGCGCGTGCGCGGAGGATCCGCTGTGGACTCCGGCGACCAGGCCGTAGGGTGTCGCGTTGGCCAGGCGGACGGCTTCGTCGTCGTCGGCGAATGTGGTGACGACCGCGACCGGCCCGAAAATCTCCTCGGCGAACGCCGGCATGTCGGGGGAGACCCCGGCGAGCACGGTCGGGCGGAAGAACAGCCCGTCGCGATCCCCGCCGGCGACGACTTCCGCGCCCGCGTCGACCGATCGCTTGACGACGTCTTCGATGTGGTCGGCCTGTCCGGAGTTGATGACCGGGCCGAGATCGACGTCCGCACGGGGGTCGCCGACCCGCAGCCCGTCCGCGAGGCGGGCGAGCTCTTCGACGTAGGCGTCGGCGATCTTCTCGGAGACCAGGTGGCGTCCGACGGCCATGCACACCTGGCCCTGGTGGACGAAGCTGCCGAACGAGCCAGCGGCCGCGGCGGCCGGGACGTCGACGTCGTCGAGCACGACGAACGCGTTGTTGCCGCCCAGCTCCGAGACGAACTTCTTGAACCCGCCCGCCGCGGCCTCGGCCAGTTCGCGCCCGACCGGGGTCGAGCCGGTGAAGGAGATCATGGCGATGTGCGGGTCGTCGGCGACGGCGGTGCCGAGTTCGCTGCCTTTGCCGGGCAGCATGTGCAGCACGCCCGGGGGCAGTCCGGCCTCCTCGAACAGGCGCGCGACGACGACGCCGCAGCAGATCGCGGTGTCGCTGGCGGGTTTGAGCAGGACGGCGTTGCCGGTCGCGAGCGCCGGGGCGACGGAGCGCATGGCGAGGACGAGCGGGAAGTTCCACGGCGCGATCACCGCCACCACGCCGAAGGGGACGCGCCGGGCGATGCTGGTGCGGCCTTCCTGCGTGGTGGGCAGCAGCGTGCCCCACGGCGCGCTCGCCAGCGACGCGGCTTCGTGCAGTTCGTCGAGGGTGAGGTCCAGTTCGAACTCGACGGCGGCGGCGGTCTTCCCGGCCTCGCGGGTGAGCCAGCCGGCGATCTCGCCGCGGTGCTGCTCGAACAGGGCCGCGGCGCGCCGCAGGACACGGGCCCGCTCGCGGTAGTCGGCGTGCGCCCAGTCCGGTCCGTGCTCGGCCGCTGCGGAAGCGGAACGGGCGAGGTCGTCAGCGGTGGCAGTGCCGACCTGGCCGAGTTCGTCGCCGGTGGCGGGTTCGGTCGAGGCCGCTGCCGCGCCGGTGCGCGTCCACTCGCCGGTGAACACCCGGCCGGACCAGCGGCCCCGGTCGTCGAGCAGTCCCACGTCCTGTCCTTTCGTCCGGGTACGCGAGACGGCTACCCAGGCGCCGCATCGGCAAACGCCGCCCGGGGACGACGTTTCGCCGCGCCGGCGCCGGGTATCAGGGCGGAATGTCTGTGCAAGCTGTGGTGATGGCGGAGTTCGGCGGCCCGGACGTCCTGACGCTGCGCGAGGTCGAGCGTCCCGAGCCGGGACCGGGCGAGATCCTGGTCCGGGTGTTCGCGTCGGGGACGAACCCGGTCGAAGCGAAGATCCGGCAGGGGGTCGCGATCCCGGATCTGGAACTGCCCGCGGTGCTGGGCGGCGACGTCTCGGGCGTCGTGGCGGCAGCCGGCCCCGGTGTGACTGACTTCGCCGAGGGCGACGAGGTGTTCTACACCCCGGAGCTGACGTCGCGTTTGGGCAGCTATACCGAGCTGAACGTCGTGTCGGCGGCCATCGCGGCGCTCAAACCCCGCGGGCTCAGCCACGTCGAGGCGGCGGCGATCCCGCTCGCAGGCGGGACGGCCTGGGAGGCGATCGTCCGCCGGTTGGCGGTCCGGCCGGGGGAGACGGTGCTGGTGCACGCCGGTGCGGGCGGGGTCGGCTCGTTCGCCGTGCAGTTCGCGATCGCCGCCGGCGCCCGGGTGCTGGCCACGGCGGGTCCGGACAACCAGGACCTGCTGCGTGACCTCGGCGCCGTCCCGATCGACTACCACGAGACCGATCCGGTCGAGGCGGCGTTCGAGCACACCGGCGGCAAGGGCGCTGACGCGGTGCTCGACCTCGTCGGCGGGGAAAACGTCGCGAAGAGCTCGGATGCGACCCGGGCGTTCGGCCGGATCGCGACGGTGCTTCCGCCTGACGGCGAACTGCGCTCCCTGTACCAGCGGAATCAGCAGCTGCACGGGATCATGCTCACCCGGGAGCGCCGCCGGCTGGAGGAGCTGACGCCGGTTTTCGAACGAGGCCAGGCCCGTCCCGTCGTGGACCAGGTCCTGCCGCTCGGCCAGGTGCGCGAGGCCCACGAACGGCTCGATTCCGGACACGGGCGAGGAAAGACAGTGCTCGACCTCGCCTGAGCGGCGAAGGAAGTCCGGGCAGGCTGGCGGGCCCGCCGCACCGTGCGGTCCGGTCGGGCGTGCGGAACTGTCCGACGGCTGAGTTAGCCTTGACCGGACAGGGGAACCGAGCTGTCCGGCGGACGGCAGAGGCGAGGTAGTGATCGTGGTGCCCGCGGAGAGGTCGTTGTTTCCTGCGGGGTGTCTGTGAGGTACGCAAATCAGGCGTTCCTGCATCCGGCGCTGTTCTACCGAGGCGCCGACGAGTTCACGGCCGGTGTCGTCTCGTTCGTCCGGGACGGGCTGGCTACGGGCGAGCCGGTCGCGGTCGCCGCGCCGCCGGAGCACGTGAGCCTGGTGCGCGCCGAGCTGGGCGCGGACGCGGACCGGGTGCTGCTGGTCGACATGACCGAGGCGGGCCGCAATCCGGGCCGGATCATCCCGGGCGTGCTGCGCGCGTTCGCCGACGGGCATCCGGACCAGCACGTGCGGATCGTCGGGGAGCCGGTCTGGGCGGGCCGGTCGCCCGCGGAGTACCCGGCGTGCGCGCAGCACGAGGCGTTGATCAACCTGGCGTTCGAGGGCCGCTGGGCCACCATTCTGTGCCCCTACGACGCCGAAGCGCTGGGCGCGACCGAGCTGGCCGACGCGCTCCGGACGCATCCCTGGCTGATCGACGGCGCGGGCGAGTGGCGCTCGAGCGGCGACTACGCGCCCGACGCGGTGGTCGCCGACTACAACCGCGAGCTGCCGCCGCCGCCCGGCGCCCGGTCCTTCGTCGTCGCCGAACCCGACCTCGTCGGCCTCCGCGTGGTCACCGCCGAGACAGCGCGGCGGCACGGCCTCGCCGAGGACCGGGTCGAGGACGCGGTGATGGCGGTGTCGGAGCTGGCGGTCAACAGCGTCGAGCACGGCAGCGGATCCGCGGTGGTGCGGCTGGGTTTCGCCGACGGCGAGCTGGTCTGCCAGGTCCGGGACGAGGGATGGCTGGCGGATCCGATGGCCGGGCGCGTCCCGGCTTCCCCGGACCAGGTCCGCGGCCGGGGACTGCTGCTGGTGAACCACCTCGCGGATCTGGTGCGGATGCATTCGGACCCGGCCGGGTCGACGGTGGAGGCCCGGTTCGCCGCCGGGTGAAGCCGCCGCGCACGCGCGGCTTAGGCTGACGGGCGAGGAAAAGCTATCCGTCTGGCAGGAGAGTGCGAGCGTGACCGCGGCAGCTGGCGACATCGAGAAGGCGGCCGGGGTGCTGCGCGCCGGGGGCTTGGTGGCCTTCCCGACCGAGACGGTCTACGGCCTCGGCGCCGACGCCTCGGATCCGGCCGCGGTTTCCCGCATCTATCAGGCGAAGGGCCGTCCGTCCACGCATCCGCTGATCGTGCACCTCGCCGGCGCCGAGCACTTGGACGGCTGGGTCGAGAAGCTGCCCGGGCCCGCGCGGCTGCTGGCCCAGCACTTCTGGCCGGGTCCGCTCACCTTGGTGCTGCGGCGCGGCCCCCGGGTGTCGTCGGCGACGACCGGCGGCCTGGAGACGGTGGGGGTGCGCGTCCCGGACCATCCGGTGGCGCTGGCGCTGCTGTCGGCGTTCGGCGGCGGCGCGGCGGCCCCGTCGGCCAACCGGTTCGGCTCGGTCAGCCCGACCACCGCCGGCCACGTCCGCGCGGAGCTGGGCGATGCCGTCGATTTCGTGCTGGACGGCGGCCCCTGCCAGGTCGGGGTCGAGTCCACCATCGTCGACGCCACCAGCGACACCCTCAGCGTGCTGCGGCCCGGCGGCGTGCCCCGGGAAGACCTGGAGGCCGTGCTCGGGAGTTCCCTCGAGGTGCCGTCGGTGAGCCCGATCCGGGTTCCCGGCCAGCATCCGTCGCATTACGCGCCGCGGGCCCGGGTCGTTCTCGTCGAGCCAGGCCGGGTGGCCGCCGAAGCGGAACGTGCGCGAAAGCTCGGGCACCAGGTGGGCGTCTTCCTGCCGCCTTCCTTGGACGGCGCAGTGCCCGAGGCGCGGGCTGTGGTGGCGGTTCCGGCTTCGCCGGCCGAGTACGCGCGCGGTCTTTACGGCTTTCTGCGCGAGCTGGACCGGGCGGGGTGCGACTTGATCGTCGCGTCGCTTCCGGAGGAGAAGGGGCTGGGTCTCGCGATCGCGAACCGGCTTCGCCGCGCCGCCGGGCCGCGCGGCTGACCGGGCCGGTGCGGCGGTAGTCCACAGTAGACAGTTCGGCGGGGAACTCCCGCGTTCGGGTTCCGGCGTGCCCCGCTCCGGCGGAAGATCGTGCCGGGTAGGCTTTTTCCTCGGTGCGTTAAGCAGGCAGCGTCCACAATCCCCTGGCTGAGGCGCGCCCTGCGCCCGGTCCGGCCCGCTCCTAGGAGTGCGTGTGGCGACCGCCGAGTGCCGAGCATCCCGTCCAGCGCGCAGACGCGCAGCCGAGTCCGGACCGGGCGTGGTCGTGCGGCTGCCGTGACGGACCTGAAGATCACCCCTCGGCAGCTCGGGGATGCCGTGGTGCTGACCTTGCCGGACCGGCTCGCGACGACTCACTCGGCCGAAATCGTGGCGGCCCTGCACGCAGCGGGCCGCGCTGTCCCGCCGGGCACGCGCGTAGTGGTCGACCTCCGGGGCGTCGAGCCGCTGACCGAGCTGCTGGCCCGGGCGCTGGTCTCGTTCGCCCGCGAGCGCGACTGCGTGCTGGTGGCGGCATCGGACCAGGGCACGGCGGAGGTGCTGGACAGCGCCGATCCGGGCGCGGCCGTCCGGCGGGCCGCGTCGCCGGCGGAGGCGCTGGCCGAAGCTGTCCGGCAGCCGTTCGCGGCGGGCGGCGCGGTGCGGTCGCTCGCCTTCGACAGCGACGATCTCAGCCGCACCGAAGCGTTCTTGAGCAGCGCGTACGCGCCGATGCGGATCGGCAGCGACACCGGCCGCGCGGGCACGCACATCAGCAGGCACGCGGTCGACGGGCTGAGCGCCGACCAGCTCGACCTGTCCTTCGAGATGAGCTACGCCGTCGAACCGCTGGGCACGATCTGCCTGTGCGACGTCGAATCGGGCACGATCGAGGACCATCGCGTGGACGGCTGGCCGGAAGCGGAGACGTTCGGCCCCGGGGATCTGGTGTCGTTCTCGCCGCCGGACCGGTCCTACACCGGGCGGGTCGCGCGCGCCAAGTACAGCATCACCATGTTCGACCCGGCCCTGTTGAGCCAGGCGGCGGGCGTCGACAGTCCGGTACGGCTGCTCGGCCACCGGCCGGTCGACGCCGGCGCCGCCCAGCACCTGCGGTCCGCCGTGGCGCATCTGCGCGACGACGTCCTCGGCGTGCCCGGCGTCGGGGAGAATCCGCTGGCCGTGGCGACGGTCGCGCGCTACCTCGCCGTGGCCGTGCTGAACGCGTTCCCGCACACGGCGTCCGCCGAGCATCCCGGAGACGGCCTCGACGCGCATTCGCAGACCCTTCGCCGCGCGATCTCCTTCATCGAAGCGAATCTCCACCGGCCCATCGACATCGCGGAGATCGCCGCGGCGGCTCGGGTCTCCGCCCGCGCCGTGCAGCTGGCCTTCCGCCGGCACCTCGGCACGACCCCGATGGCCTACCTGCGGCGGGCACGGCTCGACCGCGCTCGCGCGGAACTGCGTGCCGCGGTGCCGGAGCAGGACACCGTCGCGCGGATCGCCGCCCGATGGGGCTACGCGCCCAGTGTGTTCGCCGCCCACTACCGGGCCGCGTACGGCGAGTCGCCGTCGTCGACGCTGCACGGGGACAAAGCCGAGCAAGTTCGTTTCCCTGGCAGCCGTAGCTTCGTTCGGACGGCGATCGCGCTGAAAAGCGAACCCGGTGCGGCCGAACGGAACCTGGTGACCGGCGAACCGGACCGAGCGAAGCCGGACGCCGCGAGCAGGTTCGAGTCGCTGAGCAAGATGCTGCTGTCCGCGAACTCAGCCGCGGACGTGTTGCGAGAGGTCGTGGAAGCGACCGCGGCGGCAGTCGCCGGAGCGGACTGGGTCAGCGTCACCGTGCTGGGCTCCGACGGCCGGTTTTCCACCGCCGCCCGGACCGGGAAGACCGCCGCCGAGCTGGACCGGATCCAGTACCGCGACCGAGAAGGCCCGTGCGTGGAGGCGGCCCGTGCGCACAGCCCGAGCTACGTCGCGAGCGCGGATCTAGCGGCCGAGACCCGATGGCCCCGGTTCGCCGCCGCGGCGCGCGCACTCGGCTGCCGCGCCGCGTTTTCCACCGCACTCCCGGCCGCTCCTGGCCTCGACCGGGCGGCGGGCTCGCTGACCGTCTACTCCCGCCGCCCGGACAGCCTGGCCGAGACCGACCGCCGCATCGCCCTGCTGCTGGCGACGCACGCGTCGCTGGCGCTGGCGAACACCCACCTGCGAAAGAGCGCCGAACTGCGCCGCGCGGAGTTCCGGCGAGCCGTCGACACCCGCGACGTCATCGGGCAGGCCAAGGGCATCCTGATGAACCGGGAGGGCCTCACCGCCGATGAAGCGTTCGACCTGCTGCGGCGGACCTCCCAGGACCTGAACGTGAAGCTGGTCGAGGTGGCGCGCACTCTGACCGGCCGGCACGGGGAGCTGGAGCGGGAGTGACCGCAGCGGTCAGGAATCTTGGCGCCGGTGCGTGGTTTCGGCGGTCGGCGCGGTGAAGTGGTCGAGGAGGTTGGTGCGGCGGAGCAGCCGGTCGAGTTCGGCGGACCGGTTGTCCAGGTACAGCGAGGCACCGGCTGAGCGGACGAGCCTGCTGACCATCAGCAGGCCGGCCAGCCCGGAGGAATCGCAGAAGGCCAGTTCGCCGCAGTCGAGGCGCACGCTGCGGCACTCCGGATGCGCCGCCAGCATCTCCCGGGCGGTCCGGACGAGCAGGTGCTGACTGTCGTAATCGAGTTCGCCGCGCACAGTCAGCCGAACTGTCCGAGGACGCGGCGTGGTCCACGTGCAGGCGAGCGGGCTCGGCGGCGTCATGGGCGGCCTCCGGCTCGCGCGCGGGCGAGGGTGGCGCGGGCGCGGGGGAAGTCCCGCAGCTCGTCGCCGAGCAGGTCGAGGGCGGGCGTGAGGTACCCGGCCGGGACCCCGCGTGCGGCGAGGATGTCCGCGGTCCAGCGGAGAAAACCCGTGAACAGCTCGGGATCGTCGACGTAGACGGAGGTTTTGAGGTAGTCGACGATGCTCGCGAGGTCCTCGACCGTGTGCTGCAACTGGAGTTCGGTGTACCGGTCCAAGGCGGGAATCCGCTCCCGCAGTCCGGCGAACACGGCTTTCACCAGCTGCGCCGACGTCCGCGAGATCATCGTGTATTCCTGGTCGAGCAAGTGCGGCAGATCGTCAACGGCCTGGTGGGCGCTGCGGGGCGGGCCCGGCGGACTCCCGGCGAGCAGGTCGGCTGCGGCGCGGGCGTCGGGGGCCCAGGCGTCGGCGCCGAACAGCCGGGCGTAGCGGCCGTCGGTCCCGAACGCCGCCCCGCCCGCGATGACCGGGACTCCGGCCGCTTGGCACGCGGTGATCGTGGCGTGCGCCGCGGGCAGCCGCGTCGGGATCGAACTGGACAGCGCGACAGCGTCCGGGCCGGTGCGGTGCAGGTCCGCGATCAGGTGCGACGCCGGCACCTGCGCTCCGAGGTAGTCGACGCGGAATCCGCGCGAGCGCAGCACTTCGGCGAGCAGCCGGGCGGGCAGCGCGTGCCATTCCCCGTCCACGCAGGCGACGGTCACCCGGGCGAGCGGCGGATTCGGCGCCGGGCCGGCGGCGCGGCTCACGGCGGCGACCACGCGGTCGTTGATCGCGGTGACCGAGTGTTCCTGGGTGACGGTCAGGCGGTTGGCCGCCCATTCCTCGCCGACTTTCCGTTGTACCGCGCCGATGACGTCGAGGAGTACGGTTTCCGCGGTCATTCCGGACCGCAGGGCGCGCAATGCGATTTCGCCTGCCGTGTCCTCGTCGCCGTCGACCGCGGCGTCCCAGAGCCGGGCGGCGACGTGCTCGACCGACGCGGGCTGGCCGTCGAGAACGGCTCCGCGGGGTTTGTCCGGGGTGTTCATGCGGCGGTGTACCTCCCGCGGCCCGAACCGCCGACCGCGGACAGCCGCTGGCCGCGCGGCGCGGTGACCGCGACGAGAGCCATGTCGTCGTGGCTGCGTTCGCGCGCCCATTCGGCCGCGAGCATGTGGACGTGTTCGACGATCGCCTCGGCGGGCATGCCCGCGCACCGGGTCAACGCCTCGTGCAGGCGGTCCTCGCCGAACATCTCGCTGCCCAGCGGACCGCCGCGCGCTTCGGTGATGCCGTCGGTGTAGAGCAGGCACGTCTCGCCGGGCGCCAGCGTGACTTCGACCGTCGTCGTGGCGATCTCGGGCAGGACCCCGACGACGGTGCCGATCGTCTCGACGACCTCGACCTCTCCGTTGGCCCGGACGATCAGCGGCGGCAGATGACCCGCGCACGTCAGCCGCATCCGGAGGCCCGAGTCGAGCCGCGAGACGGATGCGAGCGCGAGGGTGACGAAGCGGGTGTGGTGCGAACTGAGCAGCGCGTCGTTGAGCATGCTCAGCACGCGATGGTGGTCCGAGGCGAGCGGCAGCAGGGCGTGCAGCGTGTTGCGGACCTTGCCGGTGAGCACCGCGGCTTCGATGCCCTTGCCGCACACGTCGCCCAGCACGACCAGCGATTCCTGGCTGTCGTCGGCCGCGGGGTAGACGTCGTAGAAATCGCCGCCCACGCGTTCCGAGTCGAGCGCGGCGCGGTACCGCCCGGCGAACTCGGCGCCGGCCACCTCGCGCACCGCGGGCGGAAGCAGTTCGCGCATCAGCGTTTCGGTCATCGACGACTGCTGGGCGAACATCCGCGCGGCGGACATCGCCACCCCGGAGCGGGCCGCGAACAACCGGGCGAAGATCTCCTCGTCCTCGCTGAACGCCGCGCGTTCGGCTTTCCGCAGGAGAACCAGCGCGCCCGCGGGCACGCCGTGCCCGGGCAGCGGCGTCACCACGATCGAGCCCACGTCGCCGAATCCCGCCGGGATCAGCCACTCCGGCGCGGACGCGGGGTCGATCCACCGCGACGGGACCGGCGGAAACCCTTGGAGCGCCTCGGCGAGCCCGGGCACCTCGGAGAGATCGGCCGCCAGTTCGACTTCTTCCGGCTCGCGGTCCCGTACGCACAGCATCGCCGGCACGCGGTGGCGCCCGGCGGGAGTGATCAGGAGCGCGGCGTCGGCGAGGTGCTGCACCGCCAGCTTCCCGGCGACCTGCATGCACCGTTGCAGGTTCAGGGATCCCAGCAACGCCGTCGAAGCCTCGGCGAGGAACTGCGCCCGCCGCCGTTCGGTGCGCAAAGCCGTTTCGGCGAGGCGCGCGTCAGTGTTTTCCGTCAGCCACCACGTGGTCGTTCCGTCGTCGTGCGCAACCGGGTGCACCTCGTAACCGCGCTCCCAGGGTTCGCCTGCGCCGCGGACGCCCTCGAGGACGCCGTCGTGCACGCCGACCGGCCAGCCGGGCATCGCCTCAGCGAGCACCACACCGGCCGTAATGCCCGGAAGCAACCGCTCCGCCGCGGCATTGAGCGCGACAAGGGTGCCATCGGCATCCGTGACCAGCACCGGACATGGTGCTGTACTCCAGCGCGAATCGGTGTCCGCCCGCTTCAGATCCACCACACTCAGGACACGCGGAGCGGTCCTTCACCTCGTTCTCGCCTCGGGGACGGTCGTCGACTGCTCCCAGTGTCCCTTGCCGTCCCAAGGGCCACGACCCGCGGCGGATACCCGCTCGCGGTCTTCTTCAACCCTCTTCCGGGCGGTTCCGCCGGCCGCGGGTCTTGACCGGCGGAACCTCGGTCCCGGTCTCCTGCGCGCCGGAGGCCGACCCTGGTCTCGGGCTACCCGCTCGCCGGGAATTCACGCCTTCCGCGGGCAATCCGACGGGAGTCAGAGGTCGAGTTCGCGGTGCCGTTCGGTCACGGTGTGCGCGAGTTCGACCAGCTTGACGTTGAGATCCTGGGACGTGCGGCGCAGGATGTCGAACGCTTCGTCGGCGGAGATCCCGCGGCGGTTCATCAGGATGCCTTTGGCCTGGCCGATGAGGTCGCGGCTGTCCACGGCGCGCTTGAGGTGGACTTCCTTGAGGGCGGCCGCGGTGTGCGCGGCGGAACCGGAGAGGGCGAGCGAGGCGTGGGAGGCCAGGACGAGCGCGCTGTCGACGGCGTCGCCGTCGAAGGCCCCGGCCTCGTGGCTGTAGAGGTTGATCGCGCCGGGCGGCAGATCGGACTTGGCGTCCGGCAGCAGCGTCGTGGCCAGCAGCGAGCCGAACCCGAGCCGTCCGGCGCGCGCGCCGAATTCGGGGAAGCCGTCGGACTCCGGAAGATTGTTGGCCAGCGCGTACCCGGGCCGCTCGCGCCGGGCGGCTTCCAGGCACGGCCCTTCGCCGACCTGGTACTGGATCCGGTCCAGTTCCTCGGCGGCCTCGTGCGTGCGGACCGGGGTGTGGAACCCGCCGTCGGCCGAGCGCAGGGTGATGCTGGCGAGATCGGCTTGCGGCACGATCCGCAGCGCGGCGGACACCACGCGCTCCATCGCTTCGTGCAGGGAGTCCGCGTCGAGCAGGAGAACCGCGAGCGTGCCGAACTGCCGGGCGAGCGGCCCTTCGAGAGCCACGCCGCTGCGGGCCCAGCCGTCCGCGGCCGGTTCCGCGCAGAACGCGATCCGGTCGGCTTCCCAGCCGTCGTCAACGCGGATGTCGGCGTCGGTCACTTCGGGCCCCTCTTTCCCTGCCCGGCCACCCGGCAGCACCGCAGAATCCTACCCGTCCGGGGAAAGCGGCCTGCGGGCTCGCCCGTGTCCCGCGCATTTCGGACCGCGAAGAGAGAGCCCCGTCACGCTTCGGCGGCCGGAACCGCGGTTCCGGCCGCCGAAAGCGCGCGTCAATTCTTCACGTTCTTGACGGCGTCCTTGACCTTTTCTCCCGCCTGCTTGAGAGCGCCCTTCGCCTGCTCTGCTTTGCCTTCGGCCTGCCACTGTTCGTTCCCGGTGGCGCTGCCGAGCGCTTCTTTCGCCTTGCCCTTGATTTCCTCGGCCTTGTTTCCGGCGGTGTCGCTCATGTCGATGACCTCGTCTCGTCTCAGCGAATGTTTCCGAACGCGGTCATGATCGGGAAAACAGTTCCGTCCGGCTCCGCGAAACAGTTCGCGGAGACGAATCCGGGGACCGCGAGCAGCGGATACCCGTGCGGGGCACAGGTCAAACCCGGCCCCGGAAACCCCGGCCTGCGGCCGGGAATCCCTTGCGGCGGCGGCTTTCCTCTCATTTCCGGAGTTTCCGTTTCGCCTTCTCTGCCCGCTGGGTACGCAGAGGGCGACGGGGAATAGCCGAGAGCGAGAATGCTCTGGGAGCGGGCGTGCAGCGGGCCCGGGAGGGAGGCCGAGCGTGAGTGTGGACGAGTTCCAGCGGAGTCGTCTGCCTGCCGGAGCGAAGCCGGTGCGGCAGGCGGGCGCTCGGCTGCGCATGGCGCTGGAAGAGGACTTCACGACATTGCGCCGGGTCCGGGGCCGGGCGGTGGCCTTCGTGCGGCGCCATCGCCCGCACACGGGCGCGGACGCGGTCGCCGATCTGCGTCTCGTGCTGGACGAGATGGTGTGCAACGCCATGCGGCACGCTCGCCCGCCCAGCGAACTGACCTTGTCGCTGCGGGGCGACCGGATCCTGATCGAGGTGTCCGACTCGCTTCCGGACCTCGCCCGTTCCCGGGGAGGGTACGCGGGAGGGGGGCGGGGCTTGGTTCTGATCGACGCGATCGCCGAGCGCTGGGGCCAGTCGCCCCGGCCGGGCGGGAAGACCGTCTGGGCCGAACTGGCCCTTCACGCCGGGCAAGCCGGTTGAGCCGACGCCTGCCGCGGTGCCGGGGGAATCGAGGGCGCTGACCGGCGATGCGGGTGCCCGCGCCGCCGGCGGGCCGGTGCGGCGGCGCGTGCCTGGTCGAGCGGAACGACCTAGTGGGTCCTGCTTGTTCCGGGGTCGCGGTGCACCTTCAAGTTAAGTCAGCTGATTGACTTAGTCGGCGGCTTCGGCCATGCTCGGGGCGGTTGCCGGTCCGAGCAGGAGGTCGTGAATGCGCCAGAGCGACGCGGAGCAGGTGCCGCGGTTTCCCTTCGAGGCGCCGGGGGCGCTGGAGCCGCCGGCGGAGTGGGCGAAGCTGCGGGAGGGCTGTCCGGTCGCGAAGGTGCGGCTGGCCAGTGGGGACGAGGCGGCGCTGATCACTCGTTATGCGGATGTGAAGAGCGTGTTGTCGGATCGGCGGTTCACGCGTCCGACTCCGGCGGACGACGCGGCGCGGGTCGCCGATACCGAGAGCGGCGGCGTGTTCAACAGCGAGATGGCGACGGTGATGCCGCAGCACGGCGCGGCGCATCTGAACTGGCGGCGGATGGTCGGGAAGTGGTTCACCGCGAAGCGGATGAACGCGCTGCGGCCGGGGATCGCGGCGATGGCGGAGCAGTTGATCGGGGAGATGGTCGCGAAGGGCGGGCCGGCGGATCTGAAGGCGGGGCTGGCGTTTCCGCTGCCGGTGTGGGTCATCTGCGACATGCTCGGCGTCCCGGACTCCGATCGCGACCGGTTCGCGCACTGGTCCGACGTGATGCTCAGCATGACTCGCTACACGCAGGAAGAATTCGACGCCGCGCAAGCCGAGTTCGGCGAGTACATGGGTGCGCATATCGCGGCGAAGCGCGCGGAGCCGGGCGAGGATCTGCTGAGCGCGCTGATCGCCGACACCGACGCCGAGGGCGAGCGCTGGTCGGATGCGTTGCTGACCGCGACCGGGATCGGGTTGCTGATCGCGGGGCACGAGACGACGGCGAACATGATCGCGAAGATGGTCGCGATGCTGCTGGCCGACCGCACGCGCTGGGAGCAGCTGGTCGCGGATCCGTCGCTGGTGCGCACGGCGGTGGAGGAGGCGTTGCGCTGGGACGCCAATGCGGGCGTGGGCATGTTGCGTTATCTCACCGAGGATTTCGAGGTCGCCGGGACGGTACTGCCGAGCGGCACCACGGCGATGTGCAGCATGGCCGCGGCCAACCGCGACGAGACCGCGTTCGAGGCCGCCGCCGAGATGGACCTGCACCGCAGCCCGAACCCGCATCTGGCGTTCGGTGCCGGTGCGCACGCCTGTCTGGGCCAGCCGTTGGCCCGCACCGAACTGCAAGTGGCGCTGGAGGTGCTGCTGCGGATGCTGCCCTCGCTGGAACTCGCGGTCCCGGCGGAGGAATTGCGCAGGATCGAGGGGCTGGCCGTGGGCGGGCTGCGGGAACTGCCCGTGCGATGGTGAGTTTCATGAACGAAGCCGTCGACAAGCCGTTGCGGGCGGAGCGAGCGCACGCGACCCGGGAGCTGATCCTGACTGCCGCGGAGCGGCTTTTCGCCGAGCACGGGATTCTCGCGGTGTCCAACCGGCAGGTCAGCGAGGCTGCGGGGCAGGGCAACAACACCGCCGTCGGCTACCACTTCGGGACGAAGGCCGATCTGGTGCGGGCGATCGCGCGCAAGCACTCCGCCGCGGTCGAGGAGTTGCGGCAGCGGAGGCTGGCCGAGATCGGCGAGAGCGCGGAGTTGCGGGACTGGCTCGACTGCCTGGTGCGCCCGCTCGCCGAGCACCTGGCCGCGCTCGGCAGCCCGACCTGGTATGCCCGCTTCACCGAACAGGCGATGGCGGATCCGACGTTGCGGCCGATCGTGGTCGAGGAGTCGCTGTCGTCGCCGTCGCTGGCGCGGATCGTCGACGGCCTGCAGCAGCGGCTGCCCGACCTTCCGGCCGAAGCGGCCGCCGAACGCAGCGACATGACCCGCACCCTGCTTGTCCACCTCACCGCCGAACGCGAACGCGCGCTCGCCGAGAACACTTCCACCCCGCGGCCCGGCTGGAACGAAGCCGCCACCGGCCTGATCGACGCCTTGATCGGGCTGTGGCAGGCGCCGGTCACCGCGTCGCCGAACGAAAGGAAGAACCGCCGATGAAGGTCGCCGTGGACGAGGAACGGTGCTGCGGCGCGGGCACCTGCGTGCTGCTCGCGCCGGAGGTGTTCGACCAGCGCGAGGACGACGGCATCGTGCTCCTGCTCGACGAACACCCCGGCGAGGAACTGCACGCGACCGTCCGCGAAGCCGCCACCGTCTGCCCCGGAGCCGCGATCTCGGTGACCGAGAACGGGTGAATTGCCCGGCGTGCCGGGAGCGGCCGCGCCGGGCGCGCGCGGGCGGATGTCCACAATGGACGCGAGTTGAGGTCGGCGGGGCCGATTGCCCGGCTTGCCGTGCGATTCGGCCGGTTGGCCCGTTTCGCCGGACTGGGAGCGACTGGCGGAAGCACGACGGAAACATCCCGGTAACACCGCCCGGTTAGCTTCACCGTCCGGGCGACGAAACGAGGTGAGTCCGCGGGTGGTGGACACCGGAAGCACGGCGTGGCTGCTGGGCAGTGCGGCGCTGGTGATGCTGATGACGCCGGGGCTCGCGCTGTTCTACGGCGGGATGGTGCGCGCCCGGAGCGTGCTGAACGTGATGGCGATGACGTTCGTCTGCCTCGCGACGGTCGGCCTCGTCTGGGTGGCCTACGGGTACTCGCTCGCGTTCGGCTCCGACTGGTTCGGCGGGCTGCTCGGCACCTTGCGGCTGGCGGGGCTGCGCGGGGTCGCCGAACAGGCGGTCGGCCCGGCGGGCAACCAGGTGCCGCTGTTCGCGTTCGTCGCCTTCCAGATGATGTTCGCGATCATCACGGTGGCGCTGCTGGCGGGCGCGATCGCCGAACGGGCCAGGTTCTGGACCTGGACGGTGTTCTCCGTCGTGTGGGTCACCGTGGTCTACCTGCCGGTGGCGCACTGGGTCTTCGCCCCCGACGGGTGGATCGCCGCGCGGCTGCACGTGCTCGACTTCGCGGGCGGCACCGTCGTCGAGGTGAATTCCGGGGCGGCCGCGCTGGCGCTGGCGATCGTGCTCGGGCGCAGGCACGGCTGGCCGAAACAGGCCGTCCGGCCGCACAACCTGCCGTTCGTGATGTTCGGGGCCGGGCTGCTGTGGTTCGGCTGGTTCGGGTTCAACGCCGGGTCCGCGCTGGCCGCGAAGAACCTGGCGGCCACGTCGTTCCTCAACACCGCGGTCGCGGGGGCGGCCGCGGTGCTGGGCTGGCTGCTCGTCGAGCAGGTCCGCGACGGGAAGCCGACCACCCTCGGCGCCGCCTCCGGCGCGGTCGCCGGGCTGGTGGGAATCACCCCGGGCTGCGCGTACGTCGAACCGATCGGTGCGATCGCGATCGGAGCCGTGGCCGGCGTGGTGTGTTCGTTCGCGGTGGGGCTGAAGTACCGGTTCGGGTTCGACGACTCGCTCGACGTGGTCGCGGTGCACGGGCTCGGCGGGTTCGTGGGGACGCTGCTGATCGGCTTGTTCGCGACGGTGAGCGTGGATCCGCAAGGCGTGAACGGCCTGTTCTACGGCGGCGGGTTCGGCCAGCTGTGGCGCCAGTCCGCCGGAACCCTGGCGGTACTAGGGTATTCGCTGGCGATGACCTTCCTGATCGGCTGGGTCATGCACAAGTTCATGGGATTCCGGATCGACCGCGAGGCCGAGATCGACGGTGTCGACGAGGCCGAGCACGCCGAAGGCGCGTACGAGCTGGCAGTCCAGTCCGGCCGCCGGGGGAGCGCGCCCTTCGCGCCGGGATCGCACCGGCCGGCGCGCGAGGAGAACCGATGAAGCTGCTGACCGCCGTGGTCAAACCGTTCGTGCTGGACGACGTCCGGCTCGCGCTGCAGGAGCTCGGCGTCGCCGGGATGACGGTGACCGAGGTCCGCGGATACGGCAGGCAGAAGGGCCACACCGAGATCTACCGGGGCGCGGAGTACGAGGTCGATTTCCTCACGAAGTACCGGCTGGAGATCCTGCTCGACGACGACCAGGCCGACGCCGCGGTCCAAGCGGTGCGGGACGCCGCGCACACCGGCAAGATCGGCGACGGCAAGATCTGGGTCACGCCGGTGGAGACCGTCGTCCGCGTCCGCACCGGAGAACGCGGCCGCGACGCGTTGTAGGGCCGGTTTCCCCGCTGCGGGATTGAGGTCCGATGCCGCGAACTCAAGGCGGCGGGCCAGCCCGTGGCGCAGAGCGTGGTCGTCGGCGAGTGCGGCGGCTGATCGGGCATTCCGCGGGAATCAGGCTGGAGGAGCGGCCGGGTCCGCGCGTGCCGGACGGGGTTCGGCGTCCCCGGGTTCCGGGCCGAGCAGCCCGTCGGCGATCAAGCGGGCTAGCTGGCGTGCGGTGCGTTCCTGGGATTCCCGGGTGACCGGCGCGGGGCGGCCGAGGCGGTGGGCCAGGGGCAGTTGCACGAGGGCGGCGACCGGGCTGAGGACAGTGAAGAAGAGGACGTCCAGCGGCACCGCGGGGAGGCGGCCGGCGGCGGTGAGCCGTTCGACGGCGGGGACCAGCGGGCCGAGCGTCGGCTCCACATAGTTCCGGTAGAGGTAGTCCAGGCGTTCGGACTCCTGCCCGAATTCGTCGGCCAGCAGCCTGCCGAGCAGCGGTGCTTCCACGGCGGCCTGGTAGAGGTGCGCGATCATCGCGCGGACGCGCCGGGCGTCGTCCAGATCCGCGTCGAGCAGCGCGCGGCGGTCCCGCTGGTCGCCGGCCAGCAGCGCGTCCACGACCGCCCGCCAGAAGCTGGCTTTCGACCCGTAACGGTCGTTGATGAAGTTGTGGCTCACCCCGAGGCGTCTCGTGAGTTCTCGCGCCGTGGTCCGCTCGTAGCCGAGTTCGGCGAAGGTTTCCATGCCTCGCCGGAGGATCTCGGCCTCGTCCGGCACCGGGCGAGCTCCCGCGGCGGGACGGCCTGGCCCGCGCGCTGTCCCGGGTGTCGGTTTCCCTGCCGCCATGGCGTTCATTCTCCTCGCCGCCGCGGTTGCCCGGCGCCCGGCTTGACAGCGAGCGGAACAGGCTTAATCTGACAAGTGTCAGATTAAGCGTTGCCCGCGGAGGGAAGAACGATGGCGCAGCCGGCCCCGGACATCGAGGTCCCCGCACTGGCGGGCAAGCTCGCCGTCGTCACCGGCGCGAGCGACGGCGTCGGCCTCGGCCTGGCGACCCGGCTCGCGGCAGCGGGCGCGGAGGTCGTCCTGCCGGTCCGCAACCCGCGCAAGGGCGAGGCCGCGCTCGCGAAGATCCGCGGCGGGCATCCCGGGGCCGAGGTCTCCCTGCGCGAACTGGACCTGTCCTCGCTCGCGTCCGTCGCCGAACTGGCGGACCGGCTCGCCGAGGAGGGCAGGCCGATCCACCTGCTGGTGAACAACGCCGGGGTGATGACGCCGCCGGCGCGTCAGTCCACCAAGGACGGTTTCGAGCTGCAGTTCGGCACCAACCACCTCGGGCATTTCGCCCTTACGGCCCGGCTTTTCCCGCTGCTGCGCGCCGGCAAGGCCCGGGTGACCTCGCAGATCAGCATCGATGCCGACCGGCACGCGATCAACTGGGCCGACCTCCAGTGGGAACGGAAGTACACCGGCAACCAGGCCTACAGCCAGTCGAAGATCGCGGTCGGCCTGTTCGGCCTCGAACTCGAGCGGCGCAGC
This sequence comes from Amycolatopsis sp. FU40, assembly GCF_021903635.1. Classification (NCBI taxonomy): domain Bacteria; kingdom Bacillati; phylum Actinomycetota; class Actinomycetes; order Pseudonocardiales; family Pseudonocardiaceae; genus Amycolatopsis; species Amycolatopsis sp. FU40. Next base: position 2,986,783 of record NZ_CP091381.1, on the reverse strand, counting down.
CGGGCGGGCGGCTGGGGCGTCACGAGCAATCTTTCCCATCCCGGGGTGGCGGCGACGAATCTTCTCGCCGCGCGCCCGGAGGTCGGCCGGGGCCGGGCTACGGTGAAGGCGCGGCTCATCCGCGCGCTCTCCGCGCGCGGCATTCTGTTCGGGACGGCGGAAACCGCGTTGCTGCCCGCGCTTTGGGCCGCGACGTCTCCCGAGGCCGGAGGCGGTCGTCTTTACGGACCCGGCGGCCTCGGCCACCTGTCCGGGCCGCCGTCCGAGCAGAAACCGTACGCCCGCCTGCGCGACGTCGACGACGCTCGCCGGATCTGGGAAATCTCCGAAGAACTGGCCAGCGTGCGCTTTCCGGCGGTGCAGACCCGCGCGTCGGCGTGAGCCCCGAGGGAGGCCTGGCGTCCCCCGGGGCCCACCGCGCAGCCGGCGTCAGGAACGAGCCAGGTACTCCGCCGCGGCCCGCAGGCTCACGTACGAGCCGCTGAACGTGTCGATCCGCGGCGCGGCGCCGGCTTCCGGTCCGGGCACTCCGGTCTCGACCCGGATGTAGTCCACAGTGGACAGACCGGCCAGGAACTCCCGCACCGCCGGATGCCGGTGCGCTTCCCGGGTCGCCACCACGACGCTCTCCACCGACGCGGCCTCGGCCAAAACCGTCGAGACGTCATCAGGGGACACCGAGAGCGTCCGGGTGCCCGGAACCAGCTCCGCCAGATGCGCGCCCAGACCCCAAGGCATCGGCCCGGCGGCGATGCCCGGTTCGGTCTGCACGTCCACCACGAGCGACGGGCCCGTCAACCGCGGCGTGCCGGTGATCCGCAAGGCGGCCCGCGCGGCGGACAGGCCGAGCGAGCAGTCCACCGGCCGCACCGTCGCCGGAGCGGGGGAGGCGCCCAGCGAAGCGGTCCGGGCCGCGGCATCGGCCAGCCGCTCCAAGGAAAGCCGTCCCTCGGTCACCGCCCCGACGATCGCCTCGGCGGTCCGGTCCAGCGTCTCCGCGTCGAACGCGGCCCCGCCGAGGCACAGCGCGTCCGCACCGCCCAGGAGGGCGCGGACCGAGGCTTCGCCGATCCCGTCGTGCCGTCCGTACGCCCCGGAAATGGCGCCCATCTCCAACGCGTCGGTGATGACCGCGCCGGTGAACCCCAGTTCGCCGCGCAGCACGTCGACGAGCGCGGTCCGGTTGAACGTCGCCGGTTCCTCGCCCCATTCCCGCACGACGAGGTGCCCGGACATGACCGTCCGGACGCCCGCTTCGATCGCCGCGGCGAACGGGACGAGCTCCACCTCCCGAAGCTCCGCGGCGGTCCGCGGCAGCACCGGCAGCGAGAGGTGCGAATCCTCGGTCGCCGCACCGTGGCCGGGGAAGTGCTTCGCACAAGCGGCGACGCCGTACTTCTGCATGCCGGTCACGAACGCCGCCACGTGCGGCGAGGCCGCCGCCGGATCCGAGCCGAACGCCCGCACGCCGATGCCCGGATCCTCCGCCGCGAGCGTGAGATCCGCGCACGGCGCGAGGTTGACCGTGACCCCGCACGCCGCCAGCCGCTCGCCGAGAGCGGCCGCGACGGACGCGGTCAGCTCCGGATCCCCGGCCGCGCCCAGCGCGAGCGGGCCGGGCACGAACGAACCCTTGCCGACGTCGAGGCGGGTGACGTCGCCGCCCTCCTCGTCGATCCCGACGACCACGCCGTCCCGCTCGGACCGCAGCGCCGAGGTGAGCGCGGCGACCTGTTCGTCGTCGACCACGTTGCGGCCGAACAGGATCACGCCGCCGAGCCCCTCGGCGAGGCGGCGGCGCACCCAGTCCGGCGCGGTGGTTCCGGCGAACCCGGGCAGCAGAACGGCTTCGGCCAGTTCGCGGGGGTCAGCCACCGTCATCCCTTCACCGCGCCCGCGGTCATGCCGGACACGAGTTTCCGTTGCACGATCAGGAAGAAGATCACCGCGGGGATCGCGTAGATCACCGAAGCGGCCATGACACCGCCCCAGTCGATCGAGAACGCCGTCTTGAACGACGACAGCCACACCGGCAGCGTCTGCTTCGACTGGTCCCGCATGAACACCAGAGCGAACAGGAACTCGTTCCACGCGGTGATGAAGCTGAACACCGACGTGGTCACCAGGCCCGGCCCGAGCAGCGGCAGGGTGACCCGGCGGAACGCGCCGACCCGGCTGCACCCGTCGATCATCGCCGCCTCTTCGAGGTCGTACGGGATGCCGTTGACGAACCCGTAGAGCATCCACACGGTGAACGGCAGCGACGTCGCGAAGTACACCAGCAGCAGCGACGGCAGCGTGTTCAGCAGCCCGATGTCCCGCATCAGCAGGTACATCGGGATGAACAGCGCCGACAGCGGGGCCAGCTGCGCCACCAGGATCAGCAGCAGGAACCCCTTGCGGCCGCGGAAGCGGAAGCGTGCGAGCGGGATCGCCGCGAGCACGCCCACCACGAGCGCGGCCAGCACCGCGCCGAGCGTCACGATCAGGCTGTTGGTCAGGTACGTGACGAACCCGGGCTTGGTCAGCGCCGACGCGAAGTTCGACAGCGTCGCCGAGGTCGGGATCAGGTCGTACTTCGGCGACAGCACGTCGCCCGGCGTCTTCAGCGACGTGGTGAACATCCAGTACGTCGGGAAGAGGAACAGCAGCGCCACGAGAACGCCGGCGACCGACACCAGCACCCGGGCGGGCAGGGACTTCCTCATGCGATCTCCCCGTCCTTGGTCCGGACCAGCAGCTGCACGTACCGGCCGGTGACCAGCAGGAGCAGCACCAGCATGATGGTGGCGATGGCCGCGGCGGAGCCGAAGTGGCTGCCCGCGATGCCCTTGAGGTACTGCAGGATCGCCAGCGTCGTGCTCGCCCCGTCCGGGCCGCCCTGGCGGATGGCCCACACCTGGGCGAACATGTTGAAGTCCCACAGCATCGACAGGAACGTCACCATCGTCAGGATCGGCCGGATCGCGGGCCAGCTGACCGCGCGGAACGTCTGCCACGGCCCGGCCCCGTCGATGCCCGCCGCCTCGTACTGCTCGCGCGGCACGCCGATGAGGCCCGCGTAGAGCGTGAACGCGACGAACGGCACGGCCTGCCACAGCACCAGCAGCCCGATCACGACGAGGGTGCTCGTGCCGGTGGAGAACCACGAGTACCCGATGAACGAATGGAAGCCCAGCCGGTCCAGCGTCTTGTTGAGGATGCCGTACTGCTGGTCGAAGATCCACTGGAACACCGTGGTGGTGGCGATGACCGGCACCGCCCACGCCAGTACCAGGGAAACCTGCACGAAGATCCGCAGCACCGGGTGGAGGTGGCGCATCAGCACCGCGATCAGCAGCGCCACGAGCAGGGTCCCGGCGACGAGCGCGCCGGTGAAGAGGATCGTGCGGATCGCGACTGCCCAGAACTCGGGGTCGGACAGCACGTCGGCGTAGTTCTTGAAGCCGATCCACACCATCTTGCCGGTCACCAGCTCGCGCAGGTCGAGCTGGCGGAGGCTGATGCCGAGCATCTGGACGGTGGGCCAGCCGAGCAGCACCAGCACGGCGGCGAGCGCGGGGAGGATCAGCAGGTACGGCATGAGCCGTTCGCTGAACCAGCCGCTTCCTCGTTTCCGTGCCGCCCCGACGTGCGCCGATGCCGGCGGGGTCGCCCCCGCCGGCATCGGCTTGTCCTTCGTCGCGGTCATCCGCCGATGATCTTGTCGAGGGCTGTGTTCGCGTCGGCCGCGGCCTGGTCCAGGGGCTTCTTCCCGGTCAGGTAGGCGGTCAGCATGTCCTTCAGCGGGTTCTGGCCGGATTCGACCTCGCCCCACTTCGGGCTGGCCGGCATCGCGTGGCCGTTCTTCGACGCCTTCGCCATCACCGAGCCCAGCGGGTCCTTGTCGAGCGCGCTGAGGTCGGTGGAGGTGCCCGGCACGTAGCCGCCCGCGGCGAGCTGCGTCATGTACTTGGTGCTGGTGAGCAGCTTCAGGTAGTCCTTGGCGAGGTCCTGGTGCTTGCTGTTGAGCGGGACGACCAGGTTCGAGCCGCCGAGGAACACCGGGGCGGTCTGCCCGGCGGTCTTCGACGGGATCGGGAACGCGCCGGTCTTGGCGGTGATGCCCGGGTCGGTCTTGGCGGCGGTCGCCACCTCGTTCGGGGTGCCGATGAACATGGCGACCTTGCCCGCGGCGTAGATGCCCGCCTGCTGCGGCGTGGCCTCGTCGTTGTCCTTGGGCGCGGTGGTGCCGGAGGCGTCCACGAGCTTCTTGTAGAACTCGAGGCCCGCCTTGGCTTCCGGCGTGTTGAGCGACGACTTGAAGGACTTGCCCTCGGCCTTGGCGATGTCGCCGCCGTTGTCCCAGATGAACGACGACAGCGCGTACCAGTTCTGGCCCGGCATGTAGAGCGGCTGGAACTGCGGGTCGCTGCCGAACTTCGTCTTCAGCTTCGCGATGTCCGCGAGCCATTCGTCGTTGGAGGCAGGCGGCTGGGTGATGCCGGCCTGCTCGAACATGTCCTTGCGGTACATGACGACGCGGTTGGCGGCGTAGAACGGCACGCCGACGGTTTTGCCGTCGTACTGGCCGGACGCCTTGAGCCCGGCGAGCCACTGCCCGCCGTTGAGGTTGTTGACGTCGCCGGAGAGGTCGGCCAGCACGCCCTGCGCGGCGAACGCGGGCGTCTGGGTGTTGCCGACCTCGATGACGTCCGGCGGGGTGTCGCTCGCCAGCGCGGTGGTCAGCTTCTGCTGGATGCCGTTCCACTGCTGGATCTGGTAGTCGACCTTGACGCCGGGGTGGGCGGCCTCGAATTCCTTGTTCAGGGCGGCGGTCAGGCTGTCCGGCGCCGAGCCGGTCATGAGCCAGACCGTCAGCTTGCCGTCCTGCGCGCCCCCAGCGCTCGAGGCGTTCTCACTCCCGCCTGAGCCGGCGCAGCCGGCCGTGGCGAGCGTGATGGCGGCGGCTCCCGCCGCCAGCTTGAGCCAGCGCTTCACGTGTCTCGTCCTTTCGGTGCCCGGTCGTCGGCGACCGGGGCTGAATGACAAATGGTGTAGACCAATGTCCAGCAGGGTGGTCCGGACCACAGCCGGTGTCAAGCCGGTTGCCAAGATGTTGCGAAGACGTCTGCCTGGTTGACGCTGCGTGTCCGGGCCATTACCGGCGCTTAAGCGAAAAGTGCTGGTAGAAGGTGGTTTCCGCAGTGCGGGCAAGGGTTTCCGGCGCGGGGGAGTTGTTCGTGAACGGCTCGCCGGGCCGGGCGTGTCGCGTGCCGCGGGCGTGTCCCGGAACAGTTCCGGGCGCACGACCTTCGGCCCTTGCGCGCGGACGGGACTTCGGCTCCGGGACAACCGCTGTCCGGTCCGGACGGTGCTCCCGGCGTGCGTGATCACCCGCTGCGATGGGTGGCGGTCCTGCCGCCCGCGGTGACCCGGGGTGGGTGAGTTTCATTCCGGCGCGGACGGTGCGTACCGCCGGTGACCTCGGAAAACCTCTTGTGTACCACGCGTCACATCACTCCCAGTGGTTTACAGGCGTCCCGCGTGTCACACACACTGGGGCTCGCCCAGGTGATCCGGTGCCGCTCTTGGGGAAGAGAGGCGGACGGCCGGAGCGCTCCCAGGGCGGGAAAAGAAGAGGGAGTAGAGGATGACGGGCTCCGGGCGGATAGCGGCTCGGGCGGGTGCGGTCGTCGCGGCGGCAGCGGTGGCTGCCGCCGGTGCGCTGGGGCTGCTGCACGCGCCCCAGGCGGCGGCAGCGCCTGCCGAGGTGCCGGGCATGGACGTGTCCGGGCACCAGGGCAATGTGGACTGGAAGGCGGCCTGGAACGCCGGCGCGCGTTTCGCGTACGTCAAGGCGACCGAGGGCACCGGGTATCGCAACCCGTACTTCGCGCAGCAGTACAACGGCTCTTACGACGTCGGGATGATCCGCGGCGCGTACCACTTCGCGCGGCCGGACGTGTCCGACGGCGCGACGCAGGCGGACTACTTCGTCGCGCACGGCGGCGGCTGGTCCGCGGACGGCCGCACGATGCCGCCGATGCTCGACATCGAATACAACCCGTACGGCTCGACCTGCTTCGGCCTTTCGCAGTCGGCGATGGTGTCGTGGGTGAAGTCGTTCTCCGAACGGCTGCACGCGAAGACGTCGCGCTGGCCGATGCTCTACACCACGACCGACTGGTGGAAGACCTGCACCGGGAACTCGGCGGCGTTCGGCGACACGCATCCGCTGTTCATCGCCCGCTACGCGCAGAGCGCCGGACCGCTGCCCTCGGGCTGGCGCTACTACACGATCTGGCAGTACTCCGACTCCGGCAACAAGCCCGGCGACCAGGACTCGTTCAACGGCTCGATGGCACAGCTGGTCAAGCTGGCCGGCGGCGAAGCCCCGAAGAGCGAGGCGCCGGCCCCGCCGAAGCCGACCACCTCGACGAAACCGCCGACGTCGGCCAAGCCGACCACGAGCGCGCCGCCGACCTCCTCGGCGACCAAGACGCCGACCAGTTCGGCCACCGCGTCGCCTTCGCCGAGCACCACGACGAAGACGAGCCCGACGACGTCGGGCAGCCCGACGTCCTCGGCGACGAAACCGCCCGCGTCCACCTCGTCGACGGCGGCGAAGAAGGACATCAGCGGTCTCGTCTGGGCGGGCGGCAAGCAGGCGAACCCGCCGGGGTCGCTGTCGGACGCCAAGCACGCCGACTCGCTCACCGCCCGCGTCCACGAGGTCGCGAAGGTGACGCCGAAGGCTTCGGCCCCGCAGCAGGCCACGACCAGCCAGCCGGCGCAGACCTCCGCGCCGGAAGCCGGCCAGCCCAAGCAGCAGGCACTGGCGAAGACCGGCGTGAGCACGCCCCGGCTCGCCGTGTTCGGTGCGGCGCTGCTGGTGTTCGGGGCGATCCTGATGACGCTGTCCCGAATGGTCGCCCGGCGCTGATTCCGGCCGGGTCCGCGACTGCGCGCACGGAGCGCGGGCCCGGCCGTTAGGCTTCCGGCGTGACCACCACTCGACCCGAATTGCGCGGTTTCCCCGGCGCGGTGCTCGTCATCCGCTTCCTGACCGAACTGGCGCTGCTCGCCGGTCTCGCGGTCGCCGGGGCGCGGCTCGGCGGGAACGTGTTCCTCGACATCCTGTCCGCGGTGCTGTGGCCCGCGCTGGCAGGAGCGATCTGGTGGCTCGTGATCGCGCCGAAGGCCAAGCGGCGCAGTCCGGAGCCGACCCGGTTCTTCCTGGAAGCCGGGCTGTTCGCGGTGGCCGCGCTCGGGTTGATCGCGTCCGGCCTGCTGGTCGCGGGGATCGTGCTCGGCGTCGCCGGGATCGCGGTCGCGGTGGCCGTGCGGGTGTGGGCGAAGGACGGCTGAGCGGATTTCCCGAGCTGGGACCGGTCCCGGCTGTCGCTCAGTACGGTGCGCGCATGGAATTTCGCACTGCCGCCCGGACGGCGTTCGCGCCGGTCGCGCTGCTCGCTGTACTGTCCGCGTGCTCGGGCAGTCCCGCCCCGGCTCCCGCGCCGAACCCGGCGCCGTCGTCCTCCGCCGCGCCGGCCAAGGAACAGGTGCCTGATCGGCAGCCGCACACGCTCGTGCTGAACGCGACCGGTTCCGGCTCCCTGAAACAGGTCACCTACACCTTGGACGGCGCCACCAAGGAAACCGGGCAGGTCAAGATGCCGTGGCGCCAGTCGCTCACCGTGCCCGCGGACGGGAAACCGCACCAGTGGACGCTGGAGATCACCTATTCCGGCGCGAGCGGCCAGGTGGAGATGTATTCCGTCGTGGACGGCAAGGAATCCGCGCACACCGCGAGCGGCGGGCGCGGCAACGTCACCGGGTCGGCCTCGATCGGCGGTTCCGTCGCGGGCTGAGCGCTCAGGACGGGCCGGAGTCGTGGTTCCACCAGTCGACCATCGCGAACGGGGAGGCGCCGCGGTGCGCGACCGCGAGGATCCCCGACTGGTCGTCCGTCCACTTGAGATAGCGCTCGCCGCTGGGCTCGAGGGTCGCGCAGGCGAGCCGCCCGGTGCGGCCGCCGCGCGAGTAGGGGCGGTCGGCGGCGAAATCGGGCGGCTGGTCGGTGCACGCCTTTTCGGTGGTCTGCGTGCTGTTGAAGACCTGGTTCATCGTGGCGGTGTCGGGCAGCTGGTAGTAGACGGCCAGTCCGGCGCCGCTCGTCTGTCCGCACGCGACAGCGGCATCGGCCTGCACCGCGCCGAGGTCTTGCCAGCGCTGGTCCGCGGACGGGCGCACGCAGTTGATCCGCGAAGCGGGCGGGATCCGTTGCAGCAGCTTGTTTTCCGCTGGGGTCGGAAACGCGGGGGAGGCCTCGCGGTTGACCTGCGCGACGATCCGGCTGAGCGGCGCGAGGTGCCATTCGGTCCACCAGTTTCCGACGAACACGGGACCGGGGCCGGTGACGTGGCCGACGACGTGGAAGGAATCGAGGCTCCAGTCGATCGCGACGGTGCCTTCCTTGCCGGGACGGCAGAGCACCTGCCCGAGGTCGACGCTCAGCCAGTCGAACCGGGTGGTGCCCGGCGACGCGCCCGGGCAAGGTGTCCCGCTCGGCGCCTTCGCGGCGGTGACGAGACCGTCGAAGCTGGTGCGCAGGGTCTGGGTGTCGGCGAAACGGTAGTAGGACACGTCGCGCGCGCCGGTGCCGCGTGGTGTGCAGGTGATTCCGGCGATGGCGCCGGGGTAGTCGCCGAGATCGGCCGGCGTCGCGCGGCGGCACTTGTTTCCGGCGGCGATCTCGGCGAGGCCTTTCTCGTCCGGGGTGGGGAACGCGGGCGCTCCGGTCCAGCTGACCCACGCGGCGCGCAAAGCCGCGTCGTCGCTCGCCGGTGCGGTGGCGGTGGTGACGGAGCGGGCGGCGTCGTCCGTCCAGACCACAATGGACCGTCCGGTGCCGACACCGCAGAACACCCGGCCCAGAGCGGGACCGGTCGCCGGGTAACGGTGTTCGGCCCACGAGGCGACGGCGCAGTCTCCTCGCTCGGTTGATGCGCCGAGACGCGGCAAGGCGGAGTAGGCGTCGGCCGCTTGCTTCGGGTCGGCGTACAGCGCGGTCGTCGCGGCGCGACCGGACGGGTCGTGACAGGTGACGGTCGCGGTCGCGCCGCGGACTGGCGTGTCCGCGGTCGCGCAGTCGGCCCGCAAGGCGGCGGGTATCCGGGCGAGAGTGGCGTCGTCGACGCCGGACAGGCGTCCGGTGGTCAGCGAGGCGACGAGCAGCCCGGCGGCCGCGACCGCCGGGACTCCCGCGCGCAGCGTCCGCCGGCGCCGGGTGTTCCGGCGCTGGGCGGCGATCAGCTCCTCGATCAGCGCGGTGCAGGTCGGATGCCGGGCTTCCGGATCCGTGCTGAGCGACCGGCGGAGCGCCCGGACGCCGGGGTGGCCGGGTTCGGCGTGGTGGCCCGGGGGAGCACCGGCCAGGCATTCGCAGAGCACGCAGGCGAGCGAATACACATCGGCCGCGGATCCGGCCGGTTTGCCCTGGCGCTGCTCCGGCGCGGCGTAGCCGACCGTGCCGAGGAACGCCCCGGTCGCGGTGAGCTGCGTGAGGTCGAGCCGGCGGGCGATGCCGAAGTCGCACAGGTACGCCCGGCCGTCGGCGTCGAGCAGGATGTTGCCGGGTTTGACGTCCCGGTGCACGAGCCGCCGTTCGTGCGCCGCGTCGAGGGCGGCGGCGATCTCGCGTCCGATCCCGACAGTCTCCTTGAACGACAGCGGACCCCGCTCGGCCAGCAGCCGCGCGAGGTTCGTGCCCCGCACGTACTCCATCGCGAGGTAGCCGAGGCAGCCGTCTTCGGTGAACCCGGCGTCCCGCACCGGGACGACGTTCGGATGCCCGAGCTCGCGCGCGATCCGGGTTTCGCGCTCGAACCGGGTGCGGAACCCGGGCACCGCCATGAACTCCGGGCCGACGACCTTGAGCGCGACTGCGCGCCCGTCCGCCGTGTCGACCGCCTCGAAGACCTCGCTCATCCTGGTGCGCGCGAGCTGGCGGACGAGCCGGTACCGGGGCAGCCTGCCGGTGATGTCCGGCCGGTCGAGCGTCGGTGCTTCGGTCTCGTCCACGCGTCCCTCCCCAGGCGGTGCCGGAAAGCCTACCGAGAGCGGCGGAGGGTCCTGCTTGCGCGCGCCGCGCCGGTGGATGAGACTCCCGCTATGCCGAGCCCGTTCAGCGCCGAAACGGCGGAAGCGATCCAGCACGCCCGCCAGCATTCCGTCGGGGATCTCCTGCGCCGCACCGCGTTGCGCCTGCCGGACAAGCTCGCGATCGTCTCCGGCGACCGGCGCGCGACCTACCGCGAGTTCGACGCGGCGGTCAACCGCTGTGCGCACCGGCTCGCCGAACGCGGCCTCGCGAAGGGCGACCGGCTCGCCCTGCTCAGCCGCAACTGCTGGGAGTACGCGGTGCTGGTCTTCGCCACGGCCAAGCTGGGCGTGGTGCTGGTGCCGGTGAACTTCATGCTCGGCGCGGAGGAGGTCGCGTTCATCCTCGGCCACGCCGGGGTGTCCGGGCTGATCGCCGAGGACGCGTTGCTCGACACCGCGGCGGAGGCGGTGAAGCGCTCCGGCCGCCCCGACGTCCTGCGCGCCCGGATCGGCGGCAGCGGCGGCGAATGGGAGAGCGTCGCGGACTGGATCGACCAGCCCGGCGACGAAACAACCCCCGCGGTTCTGGTGGAAGACGACGACCCGCTGCGGCTGATGTACACCTCCGGCACCGAATCGCGGCCGAAGGGCGTGCTGCTGTCGAGCCGGTCGCTGATCGCGCAATACGTCTCGTGCGCGATCGACGGCAGCATGACCGGCGACGACATCGAGGTGCATTCGCTGCCGCTCTACCACTGCGCGCAGCTGGACTGTTTCCTGTCGGTCGACGTCTACCTCGGCGCGACGAGCGTGATCCTGCCCGGCCCGGACCCGGCGGCGCTGCTGGCCGCGGTGGAACGGGAACGCGCGACGAAACTGTTCGCGCCGCCGACGGTGTGGATCTCGCTGCTGCGCCACCCGGCCTTCGACACGACGGACCTGTCGAGCCTGCGGAAGGGCTACTACGGCGCGTCGCCGATGCCCGCCGAAGTGCTGCGCGAACTCGCGCGCCGCCTGCCGGACGTGCAGTTGTGGAACTTCTACGGCCAGACCGAAATGGCCCCGCTCGCCACGATCCTGCGCCCGCACGAGCAACTCGCCAAAGCGGGTTCGGCGGGCCGGGCGTCGATCAACGTCGAAACCCGGATCGTGGACGAGGACGGCCGCGAGCTGCCGCCCGGCGAGGTCGGGGAGATCGTGCACCGCAGTCCGCACGCGACGCTCGGCTACTACGAGGACGAGGAGAAAACCGCCGCGGCCTTCGAAGGCGGCTGGTTCCATTCGGGCGACCTCGGAGTGCTGGACGAAGAGGGCTATCTCTCGGTGGTGGACCGGAAAAAGGACATGATCAAGACCGGCGGCGAGAACGTCGCGAGCCGCGAGGTCGAGGAAGCCCTGTACCTGCTGGACGGGATCGCCGAGGTGGCGGTGTTCGGAGTCGCGCATCCGCACTGGATCGAGGCGGTCGCCGCGGCGGTCGTCCCGCGCGAGGGCGTCACGCTCACCGAGGACGAAGTGCTGGCGCATGCCCGCGAGCATTTGGCCGGGTACAAGTGCCCGAAGTACGTGGTGTTCGTGGACGCGCTGCCGAAGAACCCGAGCGGGAAGATCGTCAAGCGGGCGCTGCGGGAGGGGCACGCCGGACTGGCGCAGGGCTGAGGTCCGGCCGCGAAAACGAGCTGTGCGCCCGGCTCTGGGCAGGAAGGCTGGGCCGATGACCCGTCTCGTCGGGCCGCCTCGTCTTGTCCTGCCCACGGTCGAGGTGCGCACGTCGTACCTTGTCGGCGAACAGGCGGACTGCCGGTGCGAAGGCCGCCCCACCGACTGGCTCGACGCGGCGAGCGTCGGCTTCGCCGGGTTCGTCGCCGCGCGGCGCGAGGTGCAGCCGCGCTGGGGAGTGCCTTCCACTCTCTTCTGGTACGTCTCCGGCGAGTACTGCCTGGGCGCCTTGGTCGTCCGGCACGAGCTCACGGCCGAACTCGCCGAAGCGGGCGGCCGCATCGGGTACCACGTGGTGTCGCCGTGGCGCGGGCAGGGCCATGCCACGCGGATGCTGACGGCCGGGCTCACGGAGTGCCGCCGGCTCGAGCGCGTGCTGCTGACCTGCGAGGCGGACAACGAGCGTTCGCGCCGGGCGATCTTGTCGAACGGCGGGGTGCCGGACGGCCGCAGGCGCGGCGAGGACCGGTTCTGGATCGAGCTCGACTCGGACGCTGCCGCGTAGCCCCGGCGTCGGACAACGGGACGTCGCGAGCGCGTCAGGTGCGCAGGTACCGCCGCGCGACCGCGGCGTTGTAGCGGTCGAGCAATCCGGCGAAAGCGCGGACCTCGTCCGGTGTCCAGTCGTCCAGCAGGTCGCCGACCGACGACCGGCGCCGTGCGCGGGTCAGGTGCATGAGCTCGCGACCTCGTTCGGTCGGGGTGATCACGCAGCGGCGGCGGTCTTCGCTGGCCTGGCTGCGGGCGACGAGGTCCTTGCCGAGCAGGGCCGACACCTGCCGTCCGGCGGTGGAGGGGTCCAGGCCCAGCGCGCCGGCGAGCGTGCCGATGCCGGACGGGCCCAGGTCGTCCAGGGTGCGCAGGATCAGGTATTCCGCCTGGTCCAGTTCGGCGTAGACGTCCGTGCGGCGGCGCAGCAGCTCGAAGTTGCGCACCAGCACCGCGGTGGCGCGTTCCAGCACGTCGAGCGCCTCGCTGGTCTGCTCCATGCCCGGGTCCTCCGATGAGCCGAAGAAGCGTAGCGGAATTACCGGTATCATACCGATGATTGACGCGACCGGGTCGGAAGGCGGGTGGATGCTGTCCAGGGGCACGGAGATCCGGGACCGCGTCGTCTCGTCGGATCCGGGGCTGAGCAGGCTGCGCTCAGCGCTCGCGGCGACTGTCTCGATGGCCACCGCGCTCGGCGTGGAGTACCTGCTGGCCCTCCTCACCGGCGCGGACGCGAAGGGCGCGCTGGTCGGGATGCTGCTCGGCGCGGTGGTGGCGATGATGGGGTCGATGGCCCTGGGCGACGCGGGCTCGTGGGCGAAGGTCAAGACCGCGGTGTTCTTCCCGGTCGCGTTCGCCGCCGGGATGGCTCCGGGCGCGGCGGTCGGCTCGCATCCGGATCTGATGCTCGTCGTCTTCGTCGCGGTGATGTTCCTCGCGGTGTTCGTCCGCCGTTTCGGGCCGGTGTTCTTCTTCTACGGCTTCATGGCCTGGATGGGCTACTTCTTCGCGTCCTTCCTGCACGCGACGATGGAGGCGCTGCCCGCGCTCTTGCTGGCCGTCACGGTCGCGTCCGCGTGGGTGCTGCTGCTTTCGCTGACCTTGCTGCGCAGCAACCCGAAACGCACCCTCGGCCAGGTGGTCCGCTCATTCGACGCGCGCGGCCGGTCGCTCGCCCGCGCCTGCGCCGACCTGCTGGCCAACCGGGACCCGCGCCAGGAAACCCGGCTGCGGCGGCGAGTTCAGGCGAAGCAGGCGAGGATCGCCGAAGCGGCGTTGATGATCGAAGCGTGGTCGGCGGAACCCGGGGCGGTCCCGGCCGGGTTTTCCGCGGCGGCGCTCCGCCGGGCGATGGTCGACGCGCATCACCTGCTGGACCAGTTGGCCACCGCCGCGGGTGCACTCGTCGACAGCGGGTCCGGGCTCGCTGTGCCCGCCGCTGAGGTGGCGGATCGGCTGGCGCGGCACGACGACCGGGGTGCGGCCGAGGTCGCGTATCGGCTGGCGGCGCTGGCCGAACGGGCTGGGGGAACGGCGGGCGGCTGGTGGCCGGCGCGGCACTTCGCGGCGGCCGCGCTGGAAATCGCGCCGGTGCTGGAGCGCGCGCGGAAGCCGGGAGCCGTCGGCTCCGAACCGGTCGACGATTTCGAACCGGCGGTGGGGCTCGTCTTCGGCGCGTTGCCGGGTTCGGCCGCCGCCGCGGGAGATGTCCCGGCCCGGCACGCGCGCTGGAACCCGTTGTCCCGCATGGACTTCGTCTCCCGGCAGGCAGTGCAGGGCGCGATCGCGGGCACGCTGGCGATCCTGGCCGGGAAACAGCTGTCGGACGCTCGCTACTACTGGGCGGTGCTGGCCGCGTTCATCATGTTCACCGGCACGGCCACGCGCACCGAAACCTTCCTCAAGGGCTTCAACCGGGTGCTCGGCACGCTGGTCGGGCTGGCCGCGTCGATCGGCCTGGCCGAACTGACCGCGGGCAGCACCGCCGCGGTGCTCGCGGTGATCTGCGGGAGCATGTTCCTCGGCTTCTACCTGATCCGGCTTTCGTATGCGTACATGATCTTCTTCGTCACGATCATGGTCGGCCAGCTCTACAGCGTGCTGCACGAGTTCTCGCCCGGGCTGCTTTTCCTTCGGCTGGAAGAGACCGCGATCGGCGCGGCGGTCGGCCTGCTGGTGGCGGTGCTCGTCACCCCACTGTCCACCCGCGACACGGTGCGAACCGCGCGCGACAACCTGCTCGCCGCACTGCGAGAACTGCTGAAGGCGTCAGCCGCACGGCTGGAACGCCAGCACTCCGACCCGCCGCCGGACTTCGACGCGCTCGCCCGGGCCCTGGACCACCGGCTGTACCAGCTCGCGCTGGTCGCGCGGCCGCTCACCCGCCCGGTGCTGGGCGGCACCACCTCGCCGCGGCTGCGGCACCGGTTGTCGCTCTACGCCGCGCTGACGACGCACGGCCGCGCGCTCGCCGTCGCGATGCGGATGCCACCGGGTTCGTGCGCCCGGCACCCGGACGGCCCGGCCGCGGCGTGCGCGGCGCTGGCCGAAGCGGTCGAGGAACTCTCCCTGGCGCCGCCGGGCACCGGCCGGACGGGCGCCGAGGGCCCGCTGGCCCGTGCGGACCTCGCGTTGTTCGCTTACACCCCAGCCGCTCCCGGCGACCGGGCGAACGATCCGGCACTGCGCGCGTTGAGCCACCTGTACCACGTGCTGTGCGATCTCGCGGCGACCGGTCCGGCGGGCCCGCGCCGGCTGCCTGCCCTTCCCGCGCTGACGGTGCCGCGGCTGTATCGGCAGGTCCGCGCGGGCGTCCCGGGGGAGCGTTCGGCCGGCTGACCACCCGGCCCGGGCGGCCGGACGGTCCGCGGTGAGGGAACCCTTGGCGGCCCGGCCCCCGTCGCCGGGCCGGGCCGGGCCGCCAAGGGGGCGGCTCGGGGACGCTCAGGCCAGCGTGGCCCCGTAGGCGGCGAGCACCGGCGGCAGCGGCTGGAAGAAGCTGACCTGGTTGTTCCCGCCGGACAGCACGCCGTACCCGACCCCGGCGTAGAACAACGGGCCGCCGCTGTCCCCGGCCCCGACCGGGATGTCGGTGGCGATGGTCCCGACGACCTGCTTGCCGTCGCCGAAGTTCACGGTCTGGTTGAGGCCAAGGACCTTTCCGCACGTCTTCTTCGTCGTCATGCCGCTCCGGCACACCAGCTGTCCCATCCTCGGGGTGCCCGCGCGCACGATCCGCTGGGTGCTGCCGTCGTAGAGATCGACCTGGCTGTGGCCGGAACCCGACGGGTCCTCGACGCGGCCGTAATCGGTCACCGGGAAGTGGCTGTCGACGTTGCGGCCGATGTCTTTCCAATCGAGCCCGTGCTCAGTGCAGTGCCCCGCGGTGAGGATGTACCGGACCTCCTTGACGAGGATCGCGAACCCCGCGGAACAGTAGTACGGCTCGCGTCCGGGTCCCGGCGACACGGTGTACATCGCGTCGCCGCCGTTCACCGCCGTGCCCGCTGCCGAGGCGGGAGGGCTGACCAGCAAGGCGGCCGCGGCGGTGAGCACTCCGGTCAGCGTGCGGCGCGAGCAGCGAAACATCGGCAGGTCCTTCCGTCCACATGAGACTGGCTCCGTGCGCCCAGTCCAGTGCGGGGCGGGCAGCGGCACAATCCGGGTCAGCCGACCGTCCCGGGACTACGTCCGAACGGGTGACAACAAGGTTGGCCGGACAGCTGTCCGCACGGCACACTGACCCGAGCCGCGCGACCGCCGGTGACCTGCGCGAACAGCATGAATCCCCGGGGAGGCGCGATGCCGTCGGCGTCTCACGATCCGGGACGGGCACCGCCGTCGTGGTGAATTTCCTTCGGGTTCTTTACTGTCACGTCGTCAAGTAACGCTGATCTGCATAGGGAACCGTTGTCCGACATCCTGTCGCCGGGCGGCGCCGGTGTCCCGGCGGCCGCTCCGGCCTCCCGGAACCTGTGGCGCGCGCTGCGGCACGACCGCTGGGCGCAAGCCAGCGCGGTCGTCATCGTGCTGGTGATCGTCACCGCTCTCGCGGCTCCGCTGCTCGCCCTCATCGAGGGCCAGGATCCGTACACGTACCACACCGAACTGCTCGATCCGGCCGACGGCACCGGCGCGGGATTCCTCGGCGGCATCAGCGGAAGCCACTGGTTCGGCGTCGAGCCGCTGACCGGACGGGACCTCTTCGCGGTCGTCGCGTACGGCGCGCGCACGTCGTTCCTGATCGGGCTCGCCGCGACCGCGGTGTCGGTGCTGCTGGGCGTGCTGCTCGGGGCTAGCGCCGGGTATGCCGGCGGCTGGTGGGACACCGTGGTGAGCCGGGTGACCGACGTGCTGCTCGGGTTCCCGCAGCTGATCTTCATGATCGCGCTCGGCGCGGTCGCCCCGCAGTCGATCCCGCGGCCGCTGCTGCTGATCGCGGTGATCGGCCTGTTCAGCTGGCCGCGTGTGGCCCGGGTGGTCCGCGCGCAGACGCTGAGCCTGCGCAACCGCGACTTCGTCAAGGCGGCCCGTGCGCTCGGCGCGGGCGGCGGGCACGTGTTCCGCCGCGAACTGCTGCCGAACCTGTGGGCGCCGATCATCGTGCTGGCGACGGTGAGCATCCCGGCCAACATCGGGCTGGAAGCCGCGCTGTCGTTCCTCGGCGTCGGCATCCCGCCGCCCACACCGAGCTGGGGCCGTTCCATCAGCGACGCGATCAACTGGGTGCAGACCGATCCGATGTTCCTCATTTTCCCCGGCGCCGCGCTGTTCATCGCGACGCTCGCGTTCAACATGCTCGGCGACGGACTGCGCGACGCGCTCGACCCGAAGACGGCGGTGCGCCGGTGAACCGCACCTTGCGTTTCGTGGGCATCCGCCTGCTGGGCATGCTCGGCGTGCTGCTCGTGGTCAGCTTCGCCACCTTCGCGGTGTTCTACCTGCTGCCCACCGATCCGGCGTACATGTCCTGCGGCAAGCCGTGCACGCCGGAGAACCTGGCGCTGGCGCGGGAGTTCATGGGCTTCGACAAGCCGTGGATCCAGCAGTACTTCGACTTCCTCGGCGGCATCTTCACCGGCCGCACGTTCGGCGCCGGCGTGACGGCGATCGTCTGCTCCGCGCCCTGCTTCGGCTACTCGTTCCAGCAGAGCGAACCGGTGCTGGCGCTGATCGGGGACCGGTTGCCGATCACGGTCTCGCTGGCTGTCGGCGCGGCGGTGATCTGGCTGATCGCCGGCGTCGCGACCGGCGTGTTCTCCGCGCTGCGCCGCGGGAAGTTCGCCGACCGGGCCGCGATGACGGTGACGCTGGCCGGGGTGTCCGCGCCGGCGTATCTGGTCGGGCTGCTGGGAATCCTGCTGTTCGGCTTCACGCTCGACGTGGTGCCGGTGAGCGGCTACGTGGCGTTCGCGCAAAGCCCGGTCGACTGGGCGTGGCACCTCGTGCTGCCGTGGCTGGTGCTGGCGTTCATCAACGCCGCGGTGTACGCCCGGCTGTCGCGCGGGCAGATGCTCGAAATCATGGGCGAGGACTTCATCCGCACCGCGCGGGCGGTCGGCCTGCCGGAGCGGACGGTCATCGGGAAATACGCGCTGCGCAACGTGTTGCTGCCGGTGGTGACGGTGTTCGCGGTCGACCTCGGCGCGCTGCTCGGCGGCGCGGTGATCACCGAGCGGGTGTTCGCGCTGCCCGGGCTCGGCGGGCTGCTCGTCGACGCCGTGCACCAGGTGGACCTGCCGGTGCTGATGGGCGTCAGCCTGTTCGCCGCCTTCTTCGTCGTCCTCGCGAACTTCGCGGTGGACGTGCTCTACGGGGTCCTCGACCCCCGCGCTCGGCTCGGTTCGTGAGAAAGGGAACGGAAAAACCATGGATCGCAGGGACTTCCTGAAGGCGCTCGGCATCACCGCCACGGTCACCGGGGCAGGGGCGTTCCTCGCCGCGTGCAACGCGAACGAGCAGTCCGGCGGCGGGGGAGCGGTCGCGGTGTCGTCCGGCGGCACGCTCTACATCCTCAGCGACACCACGTCGCAGCACCTCGACCCGGCGAAGAGCCAGAACCTGGCGATCACCACGATCAGCCTGATCCACCGCAGGCTCACCGCGTGGAAGACCGCCGCGGACGGCCCGGCCACGGTGGTCCCGGACCTCGCCACCGACACCGGCCGGGCGAGCGCGGACGGCAAGACCTGGACCTACACGCTCAAGGACGGCCTGAAGATGGCCGACGGCACGCCGATCACCAGCGCCGAGATCAAGTACGGCATCGAGCGGTCGTTCGATTCGGCGTTTTCCGGCGGGCTGGGCTACCACAAGAACCTGCTCGCCGGCGGCCCGGACTACAAGGGCCCGTTCAAGGGCGGCGAGCTGGCGTCGATCGAGACGCCGGACCCGAAGACGATCGTGTTCCACCTGGCCCGCCCGTACGGCGACTGGCCGTGGATCGCGAGCATGCCCGCGTTCGCCCCGGTGCCGAAGGGCAAGGGCACCGACGCGACCTACGACACGAAGCCGGTCGCGTCCGGCCCGTACCAGGTCGAGTCGTACCAGAAGGGCGTGCAGGTCAAGTTCGTCCGCAACCCGAACTGGGACGCGAAGACCGACCTCGCGCGCACCGGCCTGCCGGACGCGGTCGTGATCCAGATGGGCCAGGACACCGGCGTCGTCGCGAAGCGGCTGCTGGCGAGCCAGGGCAACGACGCGTTCGCGTTCGGCTCGTCGTTCGTGAACCCGGCACAGCTGGCGCAGATCCGCACGAACCCGGCGGCGAAGAACCAGCTCGTCACGTCGAAGTCCGGCGCGCTGGCTTACCTCGCGCTGAACACGAAGCGCGGCCCGCTGGCGAATCCCAAGGTGCGCCAGGCGTTCCAGTACGCCGTGGACAAGACCGCCTACCAGGTCGCCGCCGCGGGCAGCGCGGACCTGGCCGGCCCGATCGCCACCACGCTGATCACCGAGGGCATCGCCGGGCGCGAGGTGTACGACCTCTACCCGGCCCCGCCGAACGGGGACGTCGCGAAGGCGAAGCAGTTGCTGGCCGAAGCCGGTTTCCCGAACGGCATCGACAACTTGGACTTCCCGGTGTCGACGGCGAACAACGACGCGGACAAGGCACAGGCGATCCAGGCCGCGCTGCAGCGCGCGGGCATCCGCACGAAGCTGCGCCCGCTCGACGACGAAGCGTGGACCACGCTGGTCACCGGCAACGACGGCAACTACGACCTGACCCTCGGTTCGTGGCAGCCGGACTTCCCGAGCGCCAACGCGAACATCGAGCCGCTCTTCGGCACGTCGGAGATCGGCAACGGCGGGTACAACGAGTCGCGCTACTCGGTGCCCGAGGTGGACGCCCTGATCACCGAGGCGCAAGGCACGGTCGACCCGGCCGCGGCCGGGAAGCTGTGGGCGAAGGCGGACAAGCGGATCATGCAGGACTCCCCGGTGGTCCCGCTGATCTACACGCGCAACTCGTTCCTGCACGGCGCGAAGGTCGGCAATTTCGCGATCGGCGCGTTCCCGGCGTACCCGAACTACCTCCAGATGGGCCTGGCGAAGTAATCCCGTGTCCGAGCAGCTGCTGTCCCTGCGCGACGTCTCGATCCGGTTCGGCGACTCCGCCGCGGTTCGCGAGGTGAGCTTCGAGGTGAACCCCGGCGAGGTCGTCGCCCTCGTCGGGGAATCCGGTTCCGGCAAGTCGGTCACCGCGTTGTCGCTGCTCGGCCTGCTGCCGGACACCGCGACGGTGACCGGCTCCGCGGTGCTCGACGGCCGCGATCTGTACACAGTGGACGGTCCGGCGCTGCGTGCGGTGCGCGGCGGCGAGATCGGCATGGTGTTCCAGGAGCCGATGAGCGCGCTGAACCCGGTGTTCCGGATCGGCACGCAGCTCGTGGACGCGGTCCGGGCGCACCGGAAGGCGTCGCGGGCCGCGGCGCGGGAGCGGGCCCGGGAACTGCTGGAGCTCGTGGAGCTGGACGCGCGGCGCGTGCTGCGGGCTTACCCGCACGAGCTGTCCGGCGGGCAGTTGCAGCGGGTGGTTATCGCGATCGCGTTGATCCACGACCCGAAGCTGCTGGTCGCGGACGAGCCGACGACCGCGCTGGACGTCACCGTGCAAGCCGGGATCCTGCAGCTGCTGCGGTCGCTGCGCGACCGGCTCGGCACGGCGATCCTGCTGGTGACCCACGACATGGGCGTGGTCGCGGACGTCGCGGACCGGGTCGTGGTGCTGCGCGAGGGCCAGGTCGTCGAGCAGAACACCGCGGCCGGGCTGTTCGCCTCGCCGCGAGCCGGCTACACCCGGGAACTGCTGGATTCGGTGCTGTCACTGGGTTCCGGGCCCGACAATGCGGTGCGGCCGGCGTCGGCTCCGCTGGTGTCGGTGACGGACCTGGCGGTGACCTACCGGGTCGGCGGCGGCGCCCCGCCGGTGCGTGCGGTCGACGGCGTGTCGCTGACGATCGGGACCGACGAGGTGCTCGGTCTCGTGGGCGAGTCCGGTTCCGGCAAGAGCACGATCTCGTCCGTGCTGACCGGCTTGGTCGCGCCCTCGGCGGGCACCGTGCGGATCGACGGCGCGGACGTCGCGCGGGCGTCGTCCCGGCAGAAGCGGGAGATCCGGCGGCAGATCGGGATCGTGTTCCAGAACCCGGCCTCCGCCCTCAACCCGCGCGCCACGATCGGCGCGAGCATCGCCGAGCCCCTGGTGGTGCACGGCGAACGCGGCGAGCACCGGGAGCGGGTCGCGGAACTGCTTTCCGCCGTGCGCCTGGATCCCGGCTGGAGCAACCGCTACCCGCACGAGCTTTCCGGCGGCCAGCGGCAGCGGGTGGGCATCGCACGGGCGCTGGCGCTGCGGCCGCGGCTGCTGATCGCGGACGAGCCGACGAGCGCGCTGGACGTCTCGGTGCAGGCCTCGGTGCTGGACCTGCTGGCGGACTTGCAGCGGGAACTGGCCTTCGCGTGCCTGTTCATCAGCCACGACCTGGCGGTGGTGGAGCGGGTCGCGGACCGGGTCGTTGTGCTGCACCACGGCCGGGTGGTGGAGGAGGGGCCGGTGGCGGCGGTGCTGGGCTCGCCGCGGGAGGACTACACGCGACGGCTGGTCGCCGCGGCTCCGGTGGCGGACCCGCAGCGGCAGCGGGAACGCCGGGAGGCTTGGCGCGCGCTGTCGGGCTGACCGATGAGTTTGCGCCCTTCCGGGAGTCGGTACGGAAAACGGAAGGGACTGGCATGGGAAAGCTGCTGTACTCCGCCGCGATGTCGCTGGACGGGTTCATCGCCGGGCCCGGCGGGGACATGGGATGGCTCGCGCCGTACACCGGAGATGCCTCCGCGGACGGCTTGGCCGCGGAGGTGGGCGCGCTGCTGGTCGGCCGCCGGACCTTCTCCGGCGACGACCCGTATCGCGGCACCGAGAACGAAGGCAAGGCTTTCGGCGGCTTGTGGGACGGGCCGCAAGTGGTGCTGACCCGGGGCGTCGCGCCAGCGGTGCCCGGGGTGACGTTCTGTTCCTCGCTGGAGGAAGGCGTCGCCGCGGCCAGGGCGGCGGCGGGGGAGAAGACGGTCAACGTCCTGGGCGCTTCGGTCGGGCTGGCTTGCGTCGACGCCGGCCTGCTGGACGAGGTCGAGGTAATGCTGATGCCGGTGCTGCTCGGCGGCGGAGTGCGGCTGTTCGAACGGCCGGGACCGCCGGTGCGCCTGGAATTGCTGGCGCAGCGGGGAACGAGCCTTCGCTACCGCGTCCTGCGCTAGCGATTCCCGCAGCGTGGACGCTGGTTCCGCGCATCCCGCCCCCGGTGCCGCCCATGACGCCGCTGCATGCCTCTGGCGCGGAGGCGTGCGGCAGGAGTTCCCGCGCCGATCGTCAGCGATCCTCGAACCGGGCGATCGCCTCCAGCACCGCCGTCCCCATCGACGGGCTCCCGGTGTGCCCGGCGTCGTCGATCACGACCAGCTCGGCGTCCGGCCAGGCCTGGGCGAGCTGCCACGCCTTGCGCAGCGGCGCGCTCAGGTCGGCCCGGCCGTGGATCAGCACCGCCGGAATGCCGTGCAGCAAGTGGATGTCGCGCAGCAACTGGTCGTCCTCCAGCCAAGCGTGGTGGCCGTAGTAGTGCGCGCACAGGCGGGCGAGCGTGATCAGCTCGTCGTCCGTGCCCGCGCTGAACTGCCCGGTCCGGCCGCCGACCCATTCGTGCGAGATCACCGCGTCTTCCCAGGCGCACCAATCCCGCGCGGCGCGGAGCTGCACCGCGCGGTCCGGGCTGGCGAGCAGCTGCGAGTACCCGGCGAGGAGGTCTCCGTCCGGGTCGGGCGCGCCCGCGCGGAACGCTTCCCATTGCGCGGGCAGCAGCCGCCGGACGCCGCGGTAGAGCCAGTCGATCTCGTCCGGCGAAGAGGTGAAGGCGGCCACCAGCACGATGCCGCTGACCCGTTCCGGATGCCGCTGCGCGTAGGCCAGCGCGAGCGTCGCGCCCCAGGAACCGCCGTAGAGCAGCCAGTTCTCGAAGCCGAGATGGACGCGCAGCTTCTCCATGTCGGCGATCAGCCGCTCGGTGGTCTGGTGCTCCAGGCTCACCGCCGGGTCCGCGACGCTCGGCGTGCTCCGTCCGCAGCCGCGCTGGTCGAACACCACGACGCGGAACTTCTCCGGGTCGAATCCGCTGCGGCCGAAGCCGGCGCCGCCTCCGCCGGGGCCGCCGTGCACGCACAGCACCGGCTTGCCGGAGCCGCTGGCGTCCCAGTAGATCTGCTGTCCTTCGCCGGCGTCGAGCATGCCGCTCGCGTCGGGTTCGACCGTGAACGGCCGCATCGCGGGCCTCCTCCCCGGGCCGGAAACCCGTCGAGCGTACTGGATCACGCCCGGGACGGGTTTACAGCGCGGACCGGGGGTCCCTAGGATCTGCGGCGCCGGCAGCGCCGCGGACGCGCGGCCCCGGCGGGGTGGAGGTCTGGATGGGGAACCCGGAGTCCGGCAGCGACCTCGAGTCGGTCGCGAATCTCGTGCGGCTGTCGGAGACGGCGCCGATGCCCCGGATCGACGGCAGCGAACCCCCGCCGCTGGTGCGCCGCCGGGCCGGCAGCCCCGACGAACCGACCTCGGCGTTCGGCGGGGTCCTCGACGTCTCGACCGGCTCCCCGGCCGAACAGCTCGCCAAACGCGGCCCGGCGCCCGTCGCCGATCCGCCCGCGCCTGCCGCCGAGACCGCGCCGCCGAGCCAGCGGCGGCCAGCGCGATACGGCGTCTTCGCCGGTGCCGCCGTGGTGGTGTGCGCGGGGCTGGGCTCGTGGGCGTTGTGGCCGTCGGCGTCCGGCGGGTCGGACCCGCAGCCGGTGCAGCCGCCGCCCGCGCCGGTCCGCACCACATCGTCCGCGCCGCCCGCGGTGAGCACGCTCAGCGCGTCCCCTGCCCCGGCGAGCGGCCAGGTGCGCGACACGGTGATCCGGGCCAGCAGCCGTCCCGCGACGACCGCGCCGCCGCCGCGCGTCCAGCCGACGCAGGACCCGCGGCAGGACAGCCAGGACCAGTCCGGGGATTCGATGGAGGACGCGTTCCGCTCGGCGGTCAGCTCGTACATGGAGCAATGGGGCGGCGGCGACCGGCCGCGCCGCTGGCACGGCTGAACGGCGGCGGTACTACTCTCAGTAGGTCACTGCCGACCGACTGCTCCGCGAGGTGTCCATGACCGGCTCGTCGTCTCCGTTGTCGCCCAGCCAGGTGCCGGTGGGGGTGGACCCGAACCGCCCGAGCATCGCGCGGATCTACGACGGGTTCCTCGGCGGGAGCCACCACTACGAGGTGGACCGCGCGGTGATGGAGAAGATCAGCACGGCGGTCCCCGAGGCGGTGCACATCGCTCGCGGCAACCGCGGTTTCCACAACCGCGCGCTGCGCATGCTGGCGAGCCAGACCGACATCCGCCAGTTCCTCGACTGCGGCTCGGGCCTGCCGACCGCCGAGAACACCCACCAGATCGTGCAGCGCTACCACCGCGACGCGCACGTGGTGTACGTCGACAACGACCCGGTGGTGCTCGCGCACGGCCGGGCGCTGCTGGAGGACAACGACTTCACGCACATGGTCGAGGCCGACATCTTCGAGCCGCGGGCGGTGCTGCAGCACGAAACGGTGCGCGAGTACATCGACTTCTCGGAGCCGGTCGCGCTCCTGCACATCGGCACGATGCACCACTACGAGGGCGACGGCGCGGTCGAGGTGATGCGCGAGTACATCGACGCCCTCGCCCCCGGTTCGTACGTCGCCATGGCGCATTTCTACGACCCCGAGGTGCCGGAGCTGACCGCGGTCGCCAAGCGGATCGAGGAGATCCTCGTGTCCGGCCCGCTGGGCGCCGGGCGGTTCCGGACGCGCGCGGAGATCGAGGCGATGCTGCCCGGTCTGGAACTGCTCCCGCCGAGCCGGACGGACGGCCCCGGCTTGTCGGTCGCGGACGAATGGTGGCAGGACGGACCGAGGCTGAAGCCGCTGAGCGACGCCGCCCGATGCGTGGCGGGTGTGGTGGGGCGGAAGGTCTGACTAGGTCGCTGCCGGTTGCGGGACCTCCGCGGCCGGCGCGGGTTGCCGACGGGCGATGAGGTACCCGACGAGCCCGAACCCGATCAGCACGGCCAGCGTTCCGGCCGTGAACAGTTCGAAGGTCAGCCGCGACACGCCCCAGGTCGCTTCGAAGTCGTACGGCGCCCCCAGCGCCCGGTCCAGCACCCCGGGCGCCACCGTCTGCCACGCGCCGAGCAGGATCCACGCGTAGATCAGCACCGAGCTGGCCCACAGCCCGGCCCGTCCGCCCGGCACGCGGAACGGGCGCTCGATCGACGGGTACTTCCGCCGCAGCACCAGAATCGTCGGGAAGATCAGCAGATACGACAGCAGCAACGTGCTCACCGCGATGTTGAGCACCACCGCGAACACCGCCGAAGCCGAACTGCTCTGCACGATCGTCGCCACCACCGTGAACGCGGTCGCGACCACGCCGGAGAGCAGGTTGACCCGCAACGGAGTGTTCAGCTTCGGATGAAATGCCCCGAACCAGCGCGGAAACGCGCCGTCGACGGCGGCCATCGCCTGGATGCGGTCCGACGCGATCATCCACGAGCAACCCTGGTTCAGCAGAACGAAAACGAACACGACGGCGGCGAGCGTCAGCATCGCGTCCGAAGCGCCGCCGTAGACGGAGAACACCTGGCGCACCGCGTCGAGGAAGCCGCCGAGCCCGTTGATCTTGTCCGACGGCATCACCAGCACGATTCCGAAAACCGGCACCAGGTAACACAACGCCGACACCAGACCGGAAACCCCGACTGTGACGGGGACGTCGCGGCGAGGGTTGTGCATCTCCTCGGCCGCACCGTTGGGAGCCTCGAACCCGACGAGGGCGAACATCAAAACCGGGACCACGGCGAGGAATCCGCCGATGCTCGGCGAGAAGGCCAGCGAGCCGTGCACCCCGTTGCGCGCGGCGTAGATCGCTGCGGTGACGGCGAAAAGCACCACCAAGCCGACCTTCAGCAGCGCCCCGGCGGCGATGAACCACTTGCCGTACCGCAGGCTCACCACCGCGCCGAGGATCGCCAGCCAGATGAAAACCAGCTTGAACGCGTAGTCGGCGAACCCGCCCGGCGAGGCCGGGACGAGGTACTGCTGCCAGGTCGCGGCCGCGAGGAAGGTGATCGAACCGCCGAGCCACACCGGGTTGGTGATCCAGTACAGCAGCGTGCCGAGCGCGGCGGGCAGCTTTCCGAACGCGAGCCGCAGCCAGACGAACGGGCCGCCCTCGGCCGGGAACGCACTGCCGAGTTCGGCCATCACCAGGCCGTACGGGAACAGGAACAACACGAGGAGCACGGCGGTCCAGGTGACCGCCTCCGCCCCCGAGGTCGCGATCTGGCCGATGGTGTCCACCGAGATGATGGCCGCGATCGCGAGGAAGATCGAGTCGATCCGGCGCAGGTTCCGGCGCAGGTTTCCGGATTCGCTGTTGACGAAGGTGGGTTCGGGCACGCTTCACCGCCTTTGGTGAATCGAGGGGGAGTCAGGCTTCGGTGTTGCCCAGGTCTTCCTTGTGCAGCAACGGGGTTCCGGCGGTCTCGCGCATCGAGAACGCGGCGACGAGGCCGACGGCCGCCGCGGCCATCAGGTACGGGCCGGGCACGAGCGTGCTGCCGGTCGCGGAAATCAGGACGGTCATCAGGTACGGCACGGTGCCGGCGAACAGCGCGGCGGTGATGTTGTACGCGATGGACAGTCCGCTTTGCCGGGTGCGGGTCGGGAAGATCTCCGCGGACCACACCGCGTAGGTGCCGAGGATCGCCGCCAGGATGGCGCCGAGCGCGAGCCCGCCGATCCAGGTGCCGACGAGACCGGTGCGCATCAGCAGGTACGCGGGGACGGCGAAGACGAACAGCGCCGCGCCCGCGCCGATCAGGACCGGCCGTCGTCCGACGCGGTCGGAAAGGCGGCCGAAGAAGGGCACCAGGACCAGTCCGACGAGCGAGATCACTGTGGACAGTGCCGCCGCGCTGCCGGACGAGTGGCCGAGGTAGTCGGTCTCGTAGGTGACCAGGTAGGTGAGCACCGCGTAGAACGGCACGTGCATCATGGTCATCAGCCCGGCCGCTTGGAGCAGTTGCTTCTTGTTGTGGCGGAACAGTTCCCGGACCGGGCTGCGCGGCACGTTGTCGGTCGCTTCGAGGGCGCGGTACTCGGGCGTGTCCTCGATCTTGCCGCGGATGACGAACCCGATGATGCCCAGCGGCGCGGCGATCAGGAACGGGACGCGCCAGCCCCACGAGGCCAGCTGCGCGTTCGTCAGGCCGATCGACAGCAGCAGGAACACGAACGAACCGGCGAGGAAGCCCAGCAGCGAACCGACTTCCAGCCAGCTGACGCCGAACCCGCGCCGCCGGCGCGGCGCGTACTCGGCGAGGAAGCTCGCCGCGCTGCCGAATTCGCCGCCCGCCGCGAGACCCTGCAGCAGGCGCAGCAGCACCAGCAGGACCGGGGCCGCGATGCCGATCGTCGAGTAGCCCGGCAGCAGGCCGATCACGAGCGTCGCCCCGGACATCACGAAGATGACCACCGACAGCGTCCGCTTGCGGCCGATCTTGTCGCCCAGCGGCCCGAAGATCAGCGCGCCGACCGGCCGGATCCCGAACGACACCGCGAAGACGCCGAACACCGCGAGCAGGCCCGCCGTCGAGTTGCCCGCCGGGAAGAAGACCGACGCGATGGTGCTGGCGAGGTAGGCGTAGGCGGCCCAGTCGAACCAGTGCACGAAAACGCCGACGGCACCGGCGGCGACACTGCGGCGCAGCGTCGCGGGATCGGCGCTCTGTTCGGCGAGATCGGGCGCCGGAGAGGCGTCGGGTGCGGTCATGAGTGGCCTCCTTGGACCGGTTCTTCGGGAGGACGCTAAGAGCGGCCCACGGCATCTAACAAGAAGTAATAAGCAAAGCAATGCATCTGTTCGCGTTATGCAGAAGCGCTGAGCTGTGCCGACACGAGCGTCTGACGACGGCGCAACACAGCGTTCACGTGCGGGACGGCCCGCCGGTGAGGGCCTGCGGGGTGATCAGCGCGCCCACCTGGTCGTCGGTCAGCAGCCCTCGCTCCCGGACCAACTCCAAGGCGGGGCGGCCGGTTTGGTGCGCTTCCATGGCGAGCGTGCACGCGGTTTCGTAGCCGAGCGCGGGGCTCAACGCCGTGACCAGTCCAGTCGAGGTAGCGACGCGAGCGGCGAGGTGCTCCCGGCGCGCGGTGATGCCGCGTACGCACTGTTCAGCAAGCACTCGCGCACCGGCGGTGAGGTGGTCGAGCCCGGCCGTCAACGCTCGCGCGATGATCGGTTCGAAGGCGTTGAGCTGCAGCTGCCCGCCCTCGGCGGCGAGCGTGACGGTGACGTCGTGGCCGATGATCTCGAAGGCGATCTGGTTGACCGCCTCCGGGATGACCGGGTTGACCTTGCCCGGCATGATCGACGACCCGGCCTGCCGGGCGGGCAGCTCGATTTCGCCGAACCCGGCCTGCGGTCCGGACGAGAGCAGCCGGAGATCGTTGCAGATCTTGGACACTTTGACCGCCACGCGTTTCAGCACGCCGGACAGCTGGACGAACACGCCGACGTCCTGGGTCGCCTCGATCAGGTCGGGCGCGGAGACGAGCGTCGCGATGCCGGTCAGCTCCCGCAGGTGCTCGACGGCTCTTTCCCGGTACCCCGGACGCGCGTTGAGACCGGTGCCGATCGCCGTGCCGCCGAGGTTCAGCTCGTGCAGCAGCAACCGGGCTTCGGCGAGCCGCTGCTCGTCCTCGCCGAGCGTCGCGGCGAACGCGCCGAACTCCTGGCCGAGGGTCATCGGGACGGCGTCCTGCAGCTGGGTGCGGCCCATCTTGAGGACGTCGGCGAACTCGATCGCCTTGTCCGCGAACGCTTTCCGCAGCCCGGCGAGCGCGGCCAGCAGTTCGGCGAGATGCCGGTCGAGGGCGAGTTTGACCGCGGTGGGGTAGCCGTCGTTGGTGCTCTGGCCGAGGTTGACGTGGTCGAGCGGATGCAGTGCGGCGTACTCGCCGCGGGCGTGCCCGAGCAGTTCCAGGGCGCGGTTGGCGATGACCTCGTTGGCGTTCATGTTCGTCGACGTCCCGGCGCCGCCCTGGACCAGGTCGACGACGAACTGGTCGTGCAGCTGGCCGTCCCGGATCTCCGCACACGCCTGCCCGATCGCCGCGGCGCGCTCCGGGGAGAGGGCGCCGACTTCCGCGTTGGCGCGCGCGGCGGCCTCCTTGACGGTGGCCAGCGCGGCGACGAGGTGCGGCCGGTCGGCGAGGGTTTCGCCGGTGATGGGGAAGTTGACCAGCGCACGGGCGGTGTGCGCGCCGTAATAGACGTTGGCGGGCACAGTGATCTCGCCGAGCATGTCGTGCTCGGAGCGGGTGCTGGACATCGGTGTCCTTCCCGGGGCAGGAGGTTCACAAAGTACGGTCCACGCCGGTCCAGGCCAGCGCGATCGCGCCGTCGAGCAGCGCTTGTTCCGCGGTGCCGCCGACGCAGTGCGCGGCGAACTCGCGCTGGTGGTTGATCGCGGGCAGCGACCCGATGCCGATGTAGGGATGGATCGCGGGCACGACCTGCGACACATTCCCCATGTCGGTGGACGCGCGATTCATCCGGGACGCCGTGCCGTCCGGCGCGAACTCACGGCCGAGTTCGAGGGCGTTGGCGCGATAGGCGGCCAAAGCCGGTTCATCGGCGCGGAATTCGGCGTAGGGCTTGCTTTCCGGCTCGACGCTCAGCTCGCAGCCAGTGGCCAGCGCCCCGGCCTCGAATGCCCGCAGGACGCGCGGCTCCAATTCGGACAGTTCCGCCAGCGTCTCGGCCCGCACATACCACCGGCCGGACGCGTGCTCGGGGATCGCGTTGGGCGCGTCCCCGGCGTGCGTCACGATCCCGTGCACGCGCGCCGAGGCCGGAAGTTGCTGCCGCAGCAGGCCGATCGCGACCTGAGCGACGGTGAACGCGTCGGCGGCGTTGACCCCGGCTTCGGGATAAGCGGCGGCGTGCGCGGACTTGCCGGCGTAGGAGATCTTCGAGTGGCTGACGGCGAACGGCCGCGCCTCGGCGACGTCGACCGGCGCCGGGTGCACCATCATCGCAAGGTCCACGCCGATGAAAGCGCCACGCTCCAGCAGTTCGATCTTCCCGCCGCCGCCCTCCTCGGCCGGAGTGCCGTAGACCTCGACCGTGATCCCGAGATCGTCGGCGACCTCGGCGAGCCCCAGTGCGGCGCCGACGGAGCTGGCCGCGATGAGGTTGTGCCCGCAGGCGTGGCCGAGGCCGGGCAGCGCGTCGTACTCGGCGCACAGCGCGATCCGCTTGGGCCCGGAGCCGAAGCTCGCGTGGAACGCGGTGTCCAAACCGAGGTATTCCGGCGTGACCGCGAACCCGGCCCGGTCGAGCAGTTCCGGCACCGCTGCGGCCGCGCGATGCTCTTCCCACGCGGTTTCCGGGTCGGCGTGCAGCCGCTCGGACAGCTGGATCAGCTCGTCGGCCTGCCGTTCGACCGCGGCGCGGGCTGCCGCTTTGCTCGCGGCCATCACTCGTCTCCCGGTACGCCGTAGGACGGCGCGGCGGCGGGGTTCAGGCCGCGGGTGACGTAGTCGTCGCGCTGGGGGAGCCAGACGTCGAGGAGTTCGGCGAGCTGCTCGATCGGCTCGTCCGCCCAGTCCACGCGGAGATCCGTGACCGGCCAGTCCGCGGCGGACACCACGACGAGCCCAGCCGACCGCACCGGGCCTTCCTCGCCTCCCGCCGCGAGTCCGGCCCGCATCGCCGCGACGAGGCGCTGTTCCAGCTCGCCGGTCGCGTCGGCGAAAGCGTCCGCCATGGACCGCGGAATGTGGTCGCCTGCCAGCATGTTGCCGGCCGCGACCACGCCGTCCGCCGTCGCCGACGCGTGCGTGCCGAGAGTTTTCGCGCCGCTGTAAGCAAAACCGGGTCCGGTGGGGCCGAGCACGGTCAGCTGCCGGTACTCGATGTGCTCTGCCGCCGACGTGATTTCAGCGAGCGCCTTCTCCGCATCCCCATGCTCGGCGAGCCGGTCCAGCAGGCGCCCGCCGAGCCGCGGGTCGGTGATGTTCTGCGAGGCCGCCGCACCGAGGCCCGGGCGCAAGTGCGCGACGCGGGCGACGACTGCCGGACTGGACGAACTGGCCGCGATGCCGAACCGGACAGCGCCGCCGGACGTGTCGCGGGCGACGATCGAAAAGGTCACTTCTCCTCCTCGGGGATCACCGCGATGGCGTCGATCTCGCACAGCCATTCCGGCCGGGCGAGCGCGGACACGACCACGCCGGTCGAGATCGGGTGCACGCCCTTGGTCCAGCGCCCGACGGTGCGGTAGACGGCCTCGCGGTAGCGCGGGTCGACCAGGTAGATCGTGAGCTTGACCAGGTGTTCCATCCGGCTGCCCGCTTCTTCGAGCAGCATGCTGATGTTCGCCATCGCCCGCTCGGCCTGCGCGGCGACGTCGCCGATCCCGACCGATTCGCTCGTGTCGAGGTCCTGCCCGATCTGGCCGCGCACGTAGACCGTGCCGTTGGCGACGACGGCCTGGCACAGGTCGTTGTCGAGGTTCTGCTCCGGGTAGGTGTCCCGCGTGTTGAACGGGCGGATGCGACGGTGGACAGTCACTGCGTGGCCTTCCGTGCGGCGGTCGTCGGACGCCTCAGCCTGACCGCGCCGCCGAGGTTCTGTCCAGTAGATGTTTCCGGACCAATGCATCTGTTCTGCTGATGCACGCTGCATCGGGAAATCAGATCTTGAGTGCCGGAAACATCTGTTGGACACGGGCAGTGCGGGCCGTGAGGATCCGGGGAGACGGCGCTGAACCGCGCCGGAGCCGGAGCGGAGGTCTGGGATGTCGAGCGAACAGGTGGAGGCCCTCGTCGTGGGCGGGGGACAGGCCGGCCTGGCGATGAGCGAGCACCTGAGCGAGTGCGGCGTGCCGCACGTCGTCCTGGAACGGGACCGGATCGCCGAACGCTGGCGCTCGCAGCGGTGGGACTCGCTCGTCGCGAACGGCCCCGCGTGGCACGACCGGTTCCCCGGCCTGGAATTCCCCGACGTCGCCCCCGGCGAATTCGCGTCGAAGGACCAGGTCGCGGATTATTTCGAGGCGTACGCGGAAAAAATCGCCGCACCGATCCGCACCGGGGTCGAGGTGACGTCGGTGCGGCGGCGCGAGGGCAGGCCCGGATTCCGCGTCGAAACCTCGGACGGCACCCTCGACGCCCGGTTCGTCATCGCCGCGACCGGCCCGTTCCAGCGTCCGGTGATCCCGCCGATCGTGCCCGCCGACGCCGGTCCGGTGCAACTGCACTCCAGCGGCTACCGGAATCCGGAGCAGCTCCCCGCAGGCGCGGTGCTGGTGGTCGGCGCGGGTTCGTCGGGCGTGCAGATCGCCGAGGAACTCCGCCGGGCCGGGCGCGAGGTGTACCTGTCCGTCGGCCCGCACGACCGCCCGCCGCGCAGCTACCGCGACCGCGACTTTTGCTGGTGGCTCGGCGTTCTGGGCAAGTGGGACGCCGAAACGCCGCCCGCCGGGGCCGAACACGTGACCATCGCGGTGAGCGGCGCGCGCGGCGGGCACACTGTGGACTTTCGCGCGCTGGCCGGGCTGGGCATCACGCTCGTCGGCATGACCGGCGCGTACGCGGACGGCAAGCTCAGCTTCGCGACGGACCTGGCGAAGAACATCGCGGCCGGCGACGAGAATTACCTTGCCCTGCTTGACGAAGCCGACGCCTACGTGGCTCGCAACGGACTCGACCTGCCCGCGGAACCGTCCGCGCGCGAGCTGGGCCCGGACCCGGCGTGCGTCGCCGATCCGGTGCTGGAACTGGATTTGGGCGCGGCCGGAGTGACTTCGATCGTCTGGGCGACGGGGTTCGCTGTCGACTACAGCTGGCTGCAGGTCGACGCTTTCGACGAGAACGGACGGCCGCGGCACCGTCGCGGAGTGTCGGTGGAGCCGGGTGTGTACTTCATCGGCCTCCCGTGGCTGGCGCGGCGCGGGTCGAGTTTCATCTGGGGTGTGTGGCACGACGCGAAGTTCGTGGCCGACCACATCGCGATTCAGCGCGGGTACCAGAGCCAGTCCGAGACTTCGGACGGCCGGCGTTCCGGCGCCCGGGAATGAATCCGGTGCCCGACCTCCACCGGCACCGTTTTCGCGTCCGGTAACGCCTGTTCGGGCAAGGCGTAGCGGGATTGGTCGAGCTGCTCGCGGCTGAGGAAGGCGAACGCAGGACCTCGTCCCGGAACGACGTCAGCGGATCGGACCGGCGCCGCACGCCGCCGCGATGGCCCGGCAGCACCGGCGTGTGCGGCCGGAACCCGAGTCCGGCCAGCGCCGGGCGCAGCGGATCCTCGCGGCGGCGTGCAGGCAGACCAGGTCTTTCACGGGCAGGTCACGACCTGGCCCGCCCAGGAGAGCCCGCCGCCGAAGGCGAAGAGCAGCACCGGTTCGCCCGGCGGCAGCTCGCCGCGGGAGACCATTTTGGACAGTGCGAGCGGGACGGACGCCGCCGAGGTGTTGCCCGAATCGACCACGTCCCGGCCGATCACCACGTCCTCGCGCAGGTCGAGCCGGTCGGTCAGCGCCTCGACGATCCGCAGGTTCGCCTGGTGGGTGACGACCCCGGCGAGGTCCGTGGTGGCGATGCCCGCGCGACGGCAGGCTTGCGCCGCGACCGCCGGGAGTTCCTGGGTCGCCCAGCGGAACACCGACTGGCCGTCCTGAGCGAACGCGGGCTGCCATGCGTCCACGAGCCGGACGAGATTCCGGCGCGCCGGGTCGGAGCCCCAGACGACCGGGCCCACTGCCGCCGTCTCGGCCGCGCTGAGGACGGCGGCGCCCGCTCCGTCGCCGAGCAGGACGCAAGTGCTGCGGTCGGTCCAGTCGGTGACGTCCGACATTTTCTCCGCACCGACGACCAGTGCGTGCCGGGCGGCTCCCGCCTGGACGGCGTGGTCGGCGGTGGCGAGCGCGGTGCAGAAGCCGGCGCAGCCGTTGTTGAGGTCGAAACAGACCGCGTCCGGGATGCCGAGCCGGCCCGCGACCTGGGCGGCGATCGACGGGCAGCGGTCGATCGCGCTGCAGGTGGCGACCGTGACCAAGCCGATTTCGCCCGGTTCGAGACCGGCTCCGGCCAGCGCCTTGGCGGCTGCTTCGACGGCGAGGTCGGCGACCGAGCCGTCCGCGATGCGGCGGGTCGCGATGCCGGTGCGGCGGCGGATCCACTCGTCGCTCGTGTCGACCATGCCTTCCAGGTCGGCATTGGTCAGCACGCGGGCGGGCAGGTGGTGGCCGAGCGCGGTGATGCGGGAACCGGGCATCTGTCTCTCCTCACGGGTTTGGCCCAATATAGCGACCGATCGTTCGTAATCTATAGTGGTTCCCATGAGTCCCCGGAAGTCCGTCGCCGAGACCGGCCTCACCCGGC
The DNA here is from genome assembly GCF_021903635.1 of Amycolatopsis sp. FU40. NCBI lineage: Bacteria > Bacillati > Actinomycetota > Actinomycetes > Pseudonocardiales > Pseudonocardiaceae > Amycolatopsis > Amycolatopsis sp. FU40. The sequence continues at coordinate 2,952,474 of NZ_CP091381.1, read as the reverse complement.
GGCGCATCCTCGACCTCGGCCTGGCGATCGCGTCCGCCGAGGGCCTGGAGGGGCTGACCATCGGGCGGCTCGCCGGCGAGCTGGGGATGAGCAAGGCGGGCGTGCTCGGCCATTTCGGCTCCAAGGAGAGCCTGCAACTGGCCGTCGTCGACACCGCCGCCGAAATGTTCGTCCGCGAGGTGCCCGAACGCGCCCGCGGCGTGCCGCGCGGCCTGCCCTACCTCCGGGCGGCGGGGGAGGCGTGGATCTCCTACCTGGAACGCGAACTGCTGCCCGGAGGGTGCTTCTTCACCGCGGCGGCGGCCGAGTTCGACGGCCGGGAGGGGCCGGTGCGCGACGCCGTCGTCCGGATGAGCGCGTTCTGGGAGCGGGAGCTGCGCGTCAACATCTGGCGTGCGGTGAGCCTGGAGGAATTGCCCGCGGACACCGACATCGACCAGCTGCTCTACGAGTTCGTCGGGATCATGCTGGCGCTCAACCATTTCCTGCAATTGCACGACGACCGCCAGGCTTCGGCCCGCGCGCGCCGGGCGCTGGAACGGCTGTTCTGACGCGGACCTTCGTTCACGAGGAGTACTGCGCGCGGCACAGCTCCCGAAACTCCTGCGCCCGCCGGGTGAGCCGGACCCCGCGCATCGTCGCGAGCACGATCTCCAGCGACGGAACCTCGTCCGTGAGCGTCAGCGGCACCACCCGAGCGCCCGCGTAAGTCGTGTCGTCCGGCGGCCGCTGGTTGAGCAGCGCGAACCCGTGCCCGGAAGCGACCAGCGCCCGCACCGTCTCGTACCCGCTCGTCCGGTGCCGGACCCGCGGCGCCACCCCGGCGTCGCTCAGGATCGACTGCAGGTACTCCCGGCTGTGCGGCAGGTCGAGCAGCACCATCGGCTCCTCCGCCAGCTCGTGCAGCGAAACCTTGCGGCTCTTGCGCCGGGCGAGCCGGTGGTCCTCGGAGACGAGCGCGTACGGAGCGGCGGTGCCGACCACCTCGCGGTCGATGTCGTCGTCGAGGTCGTAGCCGTACAGCATCGCCAGCTCGGTTTCACCCGCCCGCAAAGCACCCTTGAGCGCCTTGTGCTCGCCTTCGCGGAGGGACACGTGGACGCGCGGATGCCGGGTTTCGAATTCGGCCAGCAGACTCGGCAGCCGGAACGGCGCGAGTGTGGTGAAGCAGCCGACGGTGAGCGTCCCGACGAGGTCGGTGCCGGACTGCCGCGCCGTTTCGACCAGCTCCGCGCCGTGCGCCAGGAAATCCAGCACCCGCTTGTAGAACTCCTCGCCGGCGGTGGTCAGGCTCAGCCCGCGGGCGTGGTGGCGCAGCAGGAACTGCACGCCCATTTCCTTCTCCAGCTGCGCGATCGCCGTCGAAACGGCCGACTGCGAGACCATCAGCTCCTTCGACGCGGCTGTCATGCTCAGGTGCCGCGCCGCCGCCTCGAAATAGCGCAACTGCACGAGGGTGAAGGAGGGCTCGCTCATGCCGACATCCTGCCTCAGTGACAGCAGCCGGGATGCTGCGGTTTCGGCGCGGGCGTGTCCAGCGCGGGGTTGGCGTCGAAGAATCCGCTGGGCTTGAGCGTGAACCCGGTGCGGTCGACGGGCATGATCGGCCAGTCCTCGGTGCGCGGGTAATGCGTGAGGCCGAAGGTGTGCCAGACGACGAGGTCGGCGCCGTCGAGGTCGCGATCGGCCCGGATCCAGGTGTCGATGCCGGTCTTGCCGTCGTTCTGGTTGACGTACTCGCCCGCCGGGAAGCGCTCGTCCTCGGCGTACGCGGTGACCCAGAGGTGCTTGCGGGTGAAGGCGGCGCGGCGGGCGATGGACGACGCGCCGTCGGCCAGCAATGGCGGCTGGCCTTCTGGATGCAGCGTGTAGCCGACGGGTTCGCCGAGGGCGTTGCGGGACTCGGGATTGCTGATCCGCCAGGTGCGGCCGAGGGTCCCGTCGGCGAGCCGGGCAGCCTCGGATTCCTTGGCCAGCCTGGTGATCTTGCGGGTGAAGGCGTTGCCGTATGGATTGCCGGGGCCGATCGGGACTCGCTGCGCGTCGATCTCGTCGACCGCGTTGGAGAGGCCGTCGACCATCATGTCCAGCCGCGCGGAGAACAGGTGCTGGTGGAACGGCGCGCCGATGCCAGGGGCGATTTCAGCGGCCCACGGGTAGTCCTCGTCGGCGGGGAAGGCCGAGGTGAAGACGATGCCGGTGGCCTTGCATTCGAGTTCGATCGTGCCGTCGAGGTAGAGATGCCAGTAGAAGCCGTAGTCGTAATTGCCGACTGTCACGAAGAACGAAACGACCAGCCGCCGCTGCCGACGGGTCGAGACACTCCCGTTGTAGTGGTCAGTGTGCTTCCACAGCACGCCCGCGTCTTCCTCGTGCATGCAGATCGCGTTCGCGATGGTGTGCGGCCGGCCGTCGTCATCGTGCAGGACGGCGTCGAAGTAGCGGATCTCGCCCAGGCAATCGCAGCCGAGCGTGAGCGAGTTGACTTCCTTGCCCAGCGAGTACTCACCGGCGTCGAAGTAGTTCTGCCAGAACCGGACCGGGCTCGGGTCGCCATAGGGCACAACCATCTCGGCGACGGAAGCGCGGTACACGACAGGACGCAGCCGTTCTCCGTCCTGGAAGCCGATTTGGTGCAGGGTAAGGCCTTCGACTGCGTTGAAGCCGATCCGGAACTGCCACTTCTCCCAGGTGACGACATCGTCGTCCACGGTGAAGCTCGGCCCCTCGGGCTGGGTGATCACGATGGGCTTCTGCGTGTCGCGGGCCGGCCCGTCGAGGTGGTAGTCGTAGGCGGTGCGCGGGATGTCGGCCGGACCGTCGTCGACGAGGTCGTGCACGCGGCCCGCGATCAGGTCGACGTAGGCCACGACGCCGTCGATCGGGTGCGCCCAGAGGTTGTCGTCCTTGTTGAGCTGGAGAAACGCCAGGCAGCGCACGAGCCGCAGACCGGTTTCGCCGGGAATGTCGAAGCATCCGGCGCTCAGGGCGGAGATCCGGACCGACCGGGGCTCGTCGATGCCGCGGCGGCGCATGGCCGCGTTCCACGCCTCGTCCTTCCAGAGGATCTCCTCGACCAGGTCGAACTCCTCGTGCAGGATCGGCGGCTGCCCCTCGGACACCACGTCCACCGCCCGGTCGGCCACGACCTCGCCGCTGGTCAGCGACACGACCACCTCGCGCACCGCGCCGGTCCGCCGGTCGAGCAGCAGCGAACGGACGCGGCGGTCCACCGGGCCGCCCGGCTGCCAGGCCAGCACGGCCGCCTTCGCCGGTTCCAGCAGCGAGACGAGCGCGAACCGGGTGCTCTCGGTCGCGATCCCGGCGCCGGCCAGCAGTTCGCGGTTGCGGGCGACCTCGTCCTCGGTCAGGCGCGAGAGGGGGTGGGCCATGCGCGTCTCCTCGTTCTTTGCGGTCTAGCGCAAAGAATGCGCGCTGCCGATGCGGGAGGCAAGACCCTTGATGGTGCGGTTCTGCGGAACCGGTACTGGGTTTTTCGATGCACGTCATCAATAATCCTGGACGTGGCACGACCCAAGGACCAGGCGAAGCGGCGCGACGAGCTGGTGGCGGCTGCCGCCCGCGCGATCCGGACGCGGGGGCTGGCCGGTCTCCGCGTGCGCGACGTCGCCGAGGAGGCCGGGCTGTCGGCAGGCTCGGTCAGCTACTACTACCCGGACCTCGACGACCTGCTGTTCGAACTGCACCGCGACGCGGTCGACCGGTTCTACTGGGCGCGAGCGCGGGCCGCGGAGGCCGAGGACGATCCGGTCCGGCGGCTCGTGCGGCTGGCCGGCGCGGGGCTTCCGGACAGGGAGGGCGATCCGCTGAGCCGGGTGCTGTACGAAATGCACGTCCACGCTGCGCGCAACCCGGCGCACGCGGTGTTGATGACGGCGCTCTGGGATCGCGAGGTGTCGCTGTACTCGGCCGCGCTCGCGCACGGTCAGGACACCGGAGCGTTCCGGCTGCGGTCGCCCGCCGCGGACATCGCGGCGAACGCGGTGGCCCTGGAAGACGCCTACGGCCTGCATCTCGCCGGCCGCAACACCAGCCTGTCCGCGGCCAGGACGCGCGAGCTGCTGCTCGGGTACCTGGCCGCGGAAACCGGGCGCGACCTCGGTCAGGCGTAGGCCGTCCAGACCGTCTTGAGACCGGTGTACTTGTCGAACGAGTGCGGGGAAAGATCGCGGCCGAAGCCGGACTGCTTGAAGCCGCCGAACGGGGTCGCGGTGCTGAGCGCGTCCACTGTGTTCACCGAGACCGTCCCGGCGTGGATTCCGTCGGAGACGCGGTGCGCGCGGGCGAGGTCGCGGGTCCAGACGGACGCGGCGAGGCCGTACGGCGTGTCGTTGGCGAGCCGGATCGCTTCGGCTTCGGTCTCGAACGGGAGGGCGGCGAGCACTGGCCCGAACAACTCGTCGGTGACCAGCGGGTCGTCGGCGGCCACGTCGGTCACGACGGCCGGATCCAGGAACGCACCCCGGCGGGTGCCGCCGGTGACGACGGTTCCGCTGCTGGCTTCGACGGCCGCCAGCACCCGCGCCGCGGCGTTCTCGTCGATCATCGGACCCAGTTTCGTGGCCGGGTCCAGCGGATCTCCGGGTACCCACGCGGCGGCCTTTTCGCGCAGCCGGGCAAGGAATTCGTCTGCGACCGGCGCCTGCACGAGCAGCCGGGTGGTCGCCGAACAGACCTGGCCGGAGTTCGCGCAGAACCCGAACGCGACCAGGTCCGCCGCGGCGTCGAGGTCCGCGTCGGCGAACACCGCGACCGGGCTCTTGCCGCCGCATTCGAGCCAGACCTGTTTGAGGTTCGACTCCCCGGCGTAGCGCAGGAACAGCCCGCCCACCGGCGTCGACCCGGTGAAGGCGAGGACGTCGACGTCCGGATGCCGTCCCAGCGCCTGTCCCGCGGTCTCGCCGAAACCCGGCACGACGTTGAGCACCCCGTCCGGGATTCCCGCTTCTGCGGCCAGTTCTCCCAGCCGCAGCGCGGACAGCGGCGACTGTTCGGCGGGTTTGAGGACCACGCTGTTGCCCGCGGCCAGGGCCGGAGCGAGCTTCCATCCGGCGATGTCGAGCGGGAAGTTCCACGGCACGACCGCGCCCACCACTCCGAGCGGCACGCGCCGGATCGCGGCGAAGTTGCCCGGAGGGGCGGGCGCGACCTCGTCGTAGCGTTTGTCGAGCGCCTCGGCGTACCAGGCGAAGCACTCGGCGGTCGCGGGCACGTCCTGGCCGAACGTGTCCGAGATCGGACGGCCGACGTCCAGGGTGTCGCAGAGCGCGAGCTCCGGTCCGTGCGCACTGATCAGTTCGGCCAGCCTCAACAGGCGGTTCTTGCGCTCAGCCAAGGCGAGCCGGGACCAGCGGCCGTCCTCGAACGCGCGCCGCGCGGCGGCGACCGCGGCGTCGATCTCGTCCCGGCCGCATTCGGCCACCTGCGCGACTGGGTGCCCGGTGGCGGGGTTGACGTCGGCGAAAGTCTTGCCGGACTCGGCTTCGAGCCAATCTCCGTCCACAAAGGCCGCGGTACGGGGGCGCAGCCGCGCGGCCTCGTGCACCCAGTCGCCGTGGTTCATTCCCGGAACCGCCTTTCGTCGCTTCCGTTCACTATCGCCAGCGGCCGGTTTGCGGGAAAGCAGAGCTTTTCGCTGCGCTGCATCGGGCTGATCGATGCAAGCTCACCGGGCGAGCTCCCACAGCGACGCCCACTGCCCGGCGGTCAGGTCGCGGGGGAGTGCTCGCGGCGACAGCCTTTGCCGGGCAAGCCAGGTCCGGGCCGCGCGGACGCTGAGGCGGCCGGTGCGGGGCAGGATCCCGCCCAGCCCGCGACCGCGTCCGGTGAAGACTTCGCGGACGAACTCCTGGTACTCCGCCCGATCCTCGACCAGCGGCTCCGGGCGGCGGGTGAGCACGAGGATCCCGCCGTCCACGGCGGGGCGAGGACGGAACGCGTGCGCCGGCACCCGGGCGGGGACGGCGAACTCGAACCACGGCCACCACGCGGCGGTCATCTGGGAGGCGCCGCCGATTCCGGCCCGGCGGCGGGCGACTTCCCATTGCACGAGCAGCACCGCGAGTTCCCAGTGCGGCTGCCGGAACAACCGGCGCAGCGTCGCGGTGGTGAGGTGGAACGGAAGGTTGCCGACGACGGTGTGCGGAACGTCGGGCAGCCGGTGCCGGAGCAGATCGCCGTGGACGACCTTGACGTGCTCGCCGGTCCGCCGGTCCAGGCGGCGGGCGCGGCGGGGGTCGAGTTCGACGGCAGTCAGCGGGCGGCCGGTGCGGCTGAGCGGGATGGTGAGCGCGCCGTCGCCCGCGGCCAGTTCCACGAGGGGACCGGTCGTGCGGCCGGCGGCAGTGCAGACAGCGGCGATGACGGCGGGGTCGGCCAGGAAGTTCTGGCCGAGCTCGTGCCGTCCGCCGAAGGATTGGGCAGACATAGGGTGGGGACTCCGCGCATGAGGAAGCGACCCGGGCGCCAAGACTGGCGGCCCGGACGGACAACGGGAGAGCGCGACGGAGCGGTGTGCGTCCGGCGCTCAGGCGTTGCGCAGGCGAGTCAACGCGTACGCGGCGAAAGCGGCACCCATGGGCGGGGAGCCTAGCCGACCGGCCCGACGGGTCGCATCCGGTTTTCCGGGCAGGTCTTCCTCCCGGGCCGTGCGCTGCCTCCCGAATTCGCTCGCGGCCTTTCCCGACCCGGCAGATGAACTATTTTCGGCAATTTCGCCCGGGTATCGAGCGGACCGCTTACGACGGAAGTACCCGCTGATTCCGGGCCGCAAACTGACACGAAACGGGGTCGCTCGCTTGAGGGGTGCGCCGCTTGCGCAGCACTTTGTCCCGCCGGACAGTAGGAACCGAAGCGCACAATCCGATTCGGGGAATGGAGTGGATCCATGGTACGCGCAATCCAGCCGCAGGATCTCGTCGACAGCACCGTGATGGACAATTCCGGCAGCAAAATCGGCAAGGTGGGCACGGTATATCTCGCCGACGACACCAGGCGGCCGGAGTGGGTGACGGTGAAAACCGGGCTGTTCGGCCAGAAGGAGAGCTTCGTGCCGCTGTCGGGTGCGGGCATGGAGAACGACGGCCTGCACGTCCAGGTCGCGAAGGACCAGGTGTCCGACGCGCCGCGCATCGACGCGGAGGGCCACCTTTCCGAAAAGGAAAGCGTCGAGTTGTACAAGTACTACGGCTTGCCGGCTCCGCGCGGGACCGGCGAGAACACCGGCAACCGCGGCCGCGACGCGGCAGCAGGCGGCGCTGCGGGCGGTGTGGCAGGCGGTGCCGCGGGCAAGGGTCGCGACGCGGCGATGGGCGGCGCCGCGGGCCGCGGCCAGCCGACCGGCCAGGACACCGCCGCGGCCAAGGGCGGACGGCACGACGCGTCCGGCACGGGCGACGTGGTGCGTTCCGAGGAACGGCTGCGGGTCGGCACCGAAGAGGTCGAAACCGGCCACGTCCGGCTGCGCAAGTACGTGGTGACCGAAGAGGAGCAGGTGACCGTGCCGGTCACGCACGAGGAAGTGCGCGTCGAGCGCGAGCCGATCACCGACGCCAAGGCAGCGGGCAAGGCCGAGATCGGCGAGGCGGAGCAGGACGTCGTGCTGCACGCCGAGAAACCGGTGGTGCAGAAGGAAACCGTGCCGGTGGAGCGGGTGCGCCTGGGAACCGAGCAGGTCACCGAGGAGCAGACCGTCCAGGGGAAGGTCCGCAAGGAGCAGATCGACATCGACGACGACACCAAGCGGGGCAGGAAGTCCTGACCGGCCCGCGCCGCGGCTGTCTCCCGCCGGAGCGATTCCGGGCGGGAGACAGCCGCGCGAGCCCGGCTAGCGCCGCGAGCGGCTCGCCTTCAGGAACTCGCGGTTGAGGTTCGCGATGCTGGTCAGCGGAATCCCCTTGGGGCACGACGCGACGCATTCGCCGGTGTTCGTGCAGCCGCCGAAGTCGGCCGCGTCCATGGCTTCCACCATGTCCAGCACGCGCTGGGCACGTTCCGGCTGGCCCTGCGGCAGCGAGTTCAGGTGCGCCACCTTCGCGGAGGTGAACAGCATCGCCGACCCGTTCGGGCAGGCCGCGACGCACGCGCCGCAGCCGATGCAGGTCGCGTTGTCGAAGGCTAGGTCCGCGTCCGGCTTGGGCACCGGCGTCGCGTGCGCTTCGGGCGCGCTGCCGGTCGGGGCGGTGACGTAGCCGCCCGCCTCGATGATCCGGTCGAACGCCGAACGGTCGACCACCAGGTCCTTGATCACCGGGAAACCCTTGGCGCGCCAGGGTTCCACGTCCAGCACGTCGCCGTCGCGGAACGAGCGCAGGTGCAGCTGGCAGGTCGTGGTGCGTTCCGGGCCGTGCGCCCGGCCGTTGATCACGACGCCGCACGAGCCGCAGATGCCCTCGCGGCAGTCGTGGTCGAACGCGATCGGCTCGGCGCCGTCCTCGATGAGGTGCTGGTTGAGGACGTCGAGCAGTTCCAGGAAGGACATGTCCGGGCTGGCGTCGTCGACCGGGTAGCCGACCAGCCCGCCGTCGTCGTCCGGGCCGGACTGGCGCCAGACCCGCAGGGTGAGTTTCACGTGTAGCTCCGCTGGGTGGGGTGGACGTGCTCGAAGTTCAGGATTTCCCGGTGCAGTACCGGCTTTTCGCCGTACTCCCAGGCCGAGACGCAAGAGAACCGCTCGTCGTCGCGCTGGGCCTCGCCGTCTTCGGTTTGGTGTTCCTCGCGGAAATGGCCGCCGCACGATTCCTCGCGCACCAGTGCGTCGAGCAACAGCAATTCGGCTAGTTCCAGGAAATCGGCGACGCGACCGGCCTTCTCCAGTTCCTGGTTCAGTTCGGCGCCAGTGCCCGGGACCCGGACGTCTCGCCAGAATTCGGCGCGCAGCTCCGGAATGCGGTCGAGTGCTTTCCGCAGGCCTTCGGCGGAGCGGGACATCCCGCAGTGGTCCCACATCAGGTGGCCGAGTTCGCGGTGGAACGAGTCGACGCTGCGGGCGCCGCGCACGGACAGCAGCCGTTCCAGCCGGTCGCGTACCGCGGTCTCGGCCTGCGCGACCGCCGGATCGGCCGGGTCGAGCGCGGGGAAGCCGCCGCGCGCGATGTAGTCGTTGAGCGTGGCCGGGAGCACGAAGTAGCCGTCGGCGAGGCCCTGCATCAGCGCGGACGCGCCGAGCCGGTTCGCGCCGTGGTCGGAGAAGTTGGCCTCGCCGATCACGAACAGGCCGGGCACCGTGCTCTGCAGGTCGTAGTCGACCCACAGCCCGCCCATCGTGTAATGGATCGCCGGGTAGATCCGCATCGGGACCTCGTACGGGTTCTCCGCGGTGATCCGCTCGTACATGTCGAACAGGTTGCCGTACTTGGCTTCCACCGCCGGGCGGCCCATCCGCTCGATCGCGTCCGCGAAGTCGAGGTACACGCCGAGCCCGCCGGGACCGACGCCGAACCCGGCGTCGCAGACGTTCTTCGCGGCCCGCGACGCGATGTCGCGCGGCACCAGGTTGCCGAAGCTCGGGTACATCCGCTCCAGGTAGTAGTCCCGTTCGGACTCCGGGATCTCCCGCGGCGGACGCGGGTCGCGCGGCTGCTTCGGCACCCAGATCCGGCCGTCGTTGCGCAGCGATTCGCTCATCAGCGTCAGCTTCGACTGGTGTTCGCCCGAACGCGGGATGCAGGTCGGGTGGATCTGCGTGAAGCACGGGTTCGCGAAGTACGCGCCGCGCTTGTGCGCCCGCCAGATCGCGGTGGCGTTGGAGCCTTTCGCGTTGGTGGACAGGTAGAAGACGTTGCCGTAGCCGCCGGTCGCGAGCACGACGGCGTCCGCGAGATGCGTGGTCACCTCGCCGGTCACCAGGTCGCGCGCGACGATCCCGCGCGCCTTGCCGTCGGACACGACGAGGTCCAGCATTTCCGTCCGAGGGTGCATTTCCACGCTGCCGGCGTCGATCTGCCGCGCCAGCGCCTGGTACGCGCCGAGCAGCAGCTGCTGTCCGGTCTGGCCGCGCGCGTAGAACGTGCGCTGCACCTGGACGCCGCCGAACGAACGGGTGTCGAGCAGCCCGCCGTACTCCCGGGCGAACGGCACGCCCTGCGCCACCGCCTGGTCGATGATCTGGGCGGACACCTGCGCCAGCCGGTACACATTGGACTCCCGGGACCGGAAGTCGCCGCCCTTCACCGTGTCGTAGAAGAGCCGGTAGACCGAATCGCCGTCGTTGCGGTAGTTCTTCGCCGCGTTGATGCCGCCCTGCGCGGCGACTGAGTGCGCGCGCCGCGGCGAGTCCTGGAAGCAGAACTGGACCACGTGGTAGCCCTGTTCGGCGAGCGTCGCCCCGGCGGACGCGCCCGCGAGCCCGGTGCCCACCACGATGACCCGGTGCCGCCGCCGGTTGGCCGGGTTGACCAGCTTCGCGCCGAAGCGGCGGCTGTCCCAGCGGTCCTCGATCGGACCGTCCGGCGCTCGCGTGTCGGCGATCGGCTCGCCGAGGGTGTAGTCGCTCATGTCAGGCCACCCATCCCGCCATCACGGCGATCGGCACGATCAGGAAGCCGCCGGTGATCACGACGGCGAGCACAGAGCCCACGGTTTTCAATGCCCGGTCCCGGGTTTTGCTGGTGATGCCGAGGGTCTGCGCCGCGCTCCAGAAGCCGTGGTTGATGTGCAGGCCGAGCATCAGCAGCGCGACGATGTAGATCAGGTTGACCCACCAGACCTGGAAGTCCGCGACGATGTTGTGGTACGGCTGCCCGTCGCGGAAGTCCTGGTTGGCCACGCCGACGGTGAGGTCCAGGATGTGCCACACGAGGTAGAGCGCGAGCGTCGCGCCGCCCCAGCGCATGGTGTGCGTCGCGAAACTGGCCTTGCGCCGCTGGCCGTGCGCGTACTTCACCGGGCGGGCTTGCCGGTCCCGTTTGGACAGTTGCACCGCCGCGACCACGTGCAGCACCAATGCGATCAGCAGCACGACCCGCTGGATCGAGAGGTACCAGGCGTTCTGCAGCACCGGTTCGCCGATGGTGCGCAGCCAGGCGGCGTAGTCGTCGAAGTGCCTCGGTCCCAGGAAAACCTTGAGGTTCCCGGCCATGTGCACGAACAGGAACGCGACGAACATCAGCCCGGTGACGGCCATGACGACCTTCTTGCCGATGGTCGAACGCCAGAACGTCACGAGAGCCGGGCGACGGCGGGGCGGAGCGGGAGCGAGTGCCACGAAACCGACGGTAAGCCGGACCTGACGAGAGGGCAAACACATGATTTCTCTTGACATGATAGGCAGCACCTATGATGGCGGTCATGCAGTTCCAGCAGCTGGCGTATTTCCTGGCAGTGGCCGAGACGCGGCATTTCACCCGAGCCGCGGAGCAGATGCGGGTGGCGCAGCCCTCACTGTCGCAGCAGATCCGTGCGCTGGAACGGGATGTCGGCGCGGGGCTGTTCCACCGGATCCGCGGGAACGTCACGCTCACCGAGGCGGGGGAGACGCTGCTGCCGATCGCGCGCCGGATCATCGCCGAGACGGAGACCGCCTACCGGGCGATCCGGGAGCTGGACGAACTGGGCCGCGGCCGGGTGCGGCTGGGCGCGACCCCGAGCCTGTGCACCGGCCTGCTGCCCGCGATGCTCGCCGCGTTCCGGCGGGACTACCCCGGGATCGAACTGGTGCTGCACGAAAGCGGTTCCCGGGACCTGCAGACCGCGCTGTCGGAGGGCGGCCTGGACCTGGCGATGATCGTGGACAGCAGGGTGCACGACGATTCCCGGCTGGAGAGCCGCGCGCTGTTCGTCGAGGACCTGGTGGTGATCTCGCCGAAGGACGCGCCCGCGCCGGTGCGCGGCCGGATGCCGATCGCCGCGCTGCGGGACCGGCCGCTGGTGATGTTCCGGCAGGGCTACGACCTGCGCGAAGCGACCGTGGCCGCTTGCCGTGCCGAAGGTTTCGACCCGCTGTTCGCGATCGAGGGCGGCGAGATGGACGCGGTGCTGGAGCTGGTCCAGGCCGGACTGGGCCTCGCGGTCGTGCCGAGCACCGTGGTCGGGGATCGGTTCCGCCGCACGCAGTTCACCGCGCCCGGGCTGAGCCGCGTGGTGCGGCTGGCGTACCGGCGAGATGTCGAGCAGCCGCGCGCGGTGCGGGCGTTGCAGGAGGCGGTGGTGCAGTACTTGGGCGGCGGGGCGGCTCAGCTGCCGCCTGGCACGCGCCCGCTCGTCGGCCGGTGAACAGCGAGAGAGTCGAGCACCAGGCCGATCAACCGCTGGGCTTGCGGTTTTTCGCAGTGCTGCGCGGAATACGCGATCCCGCCGATCAGCACCAAGACGTCCTCGGCGTGCACATCGTCGCGGAGCGTGGCGTCCCGCGCGCCCGCGGAAAGGAGTCCGCTAACGGCGTCGACGAGCAGCTTCCGGCTGTCCGAGTAGGGGTCGACGCCGGATGCGATGACCGCGTTGAGCGCCTCGGACATCCCGTGTTTCGCGCCGACGTAGGCGAGGAAATGCGTCAGCCACTCCCGCAGCGCTTCCGCGGCCGGGTACTGCGCGAGGAGGGTCGATGCCTGCTCGCAGACCACCGCGAGCTGATGCCGGTAGGCGGCGTCGATCAGGGCCTCGCGGGTCGGGAAGTGCCGGTAGAGCGTGCCGACGCCGACGCCGGCCTGTTTGGCGATCGCCGCCGGAGCCGCGGCTAGCCCCTCCGCGGCGAAGGCCCGTGCCGCGACCTCCAAGAGCCGGGCGCGGTTCTCGAGCGCGTCTCGCCGGGGGCGGCGCGGGGCGTCGGGCATCGGTTCCTCCGGGGTTGCTATCCGGAATGAATTCCGGATAGCTTAACCGGAACGCATTCCGGACGACCTTACCTCTGGAGGACCCCGCCATGTCCGCACGGCATTGGTTCGTCACCGGCGCTTCCGGCGGTCTGGGCCGTCATCTGGTCGAGGAGGCGCTCCGGCGCGGCGACCACGTCACCGCCACAGTCCGGCGGCCGGGCGCGCTGCCGGACTCGCCGCGCCTCACCGTGGAACAGCTCGACCTCACGCGCCCGGCCGACGTCGCCGCCACGGTCGAGCGGACGCTGCGCCGGCGGCCGGTCGACGTCGTCGTGAACAACGCGGGCTATGCCGTCGTGGGCGCGGCCGAGGAGATGACGCCCGAGCAGATCCGGGACCAGATCGAAGTGCTGCTGCTCGCCCCGATCCTGATCACCCGCGCCTTCCTCGGCCCGATGCGCGAGCAGGGCGGCGGCCGGATCGTCCAGATCTCCAGCATGGGCGGCCAGCTCGGCTCGCCGACGCACAGCGCGTACCACGCGGGGAAGTGGGGATTGGAGGGGTACACCGAGAGCGTCGGCCGGGAGGTCGCCGACTTCGGCATCCACCTGACACTGGCGCAGCTCGGCGCGACCCGGACCGGCTTCGCCGCCGCGCTGCGGTACACCGCCGAAACGGCCCCCTATCGCGACAACGCGGTCGGCCGGACCCGTCGCTACCTCGAATCCCTCGACGACAGCGAGCTTCCCGGCGACCCGGCCAAAATCGCCGCGCTGCTCTACGAGACCACCCTCCAGCCGAATCCGCCGCTGCGCCTCGCCCTGGGCTCGGACACCTTCGAATTGGTGCGCAACGCGCTCGCCGGACGGCTGGAACTGCTTGAGTCGCAACGGGAACTGGCCGCGTCCGTCGCCTTCTGACTACATCCCCACCGACTGCTTCTCCGGCTCGATCAGGCCGACGACGCGCACCTGCTCGCGGGTGTACGCCTGTCCGATGTACTTCTTGGCGACCTCGTCGACGATCTCCCACGCCGGGTCGCCCTCGATCCATTCCGCCACCCGGCCGCGGATGATGATCGGCTCGAACGGGTTGTCCGGCGGGGTAAGGGAAATCGCCACGCGGGGGTCGCGGCGGAGGTTGCGGGCCTTGCGGCTCTCCGGACCGGTCAGGAAGACGATCCGGTCGCCCCGCGTGCCGATCCACACCGGGACGACATGCGGCGACCCGTCCGGGAGCACGGTGGCGAGATGGGCGATCGGGGCGCCGTCGAGGACGCGGCGGACTTCGGGGTTCAGCATCGGGGGTTCCTTTCAGCGGATGATTTCGTAGTGAAGGTGGGTGACGCCGGGCGCCGGGACGGCCTCGACCAGCCGCAGCCGGACGTGCTCCGGCAGTTCGCCGAAGAAACTCCGCCCGCCGCCCAGCAGGATCGGCACCTGATGGAGCACGACCTCGTCGACCAGCCCGGCCTTGATCGCCTCGGTGACCAGGACGCCGCCCATGAGCGCGACGTCCTTGCCGCCCGCCGCCGCCCGCGCGCCTTTGACGGCCTCTTCGACGCTGGTCGCCTGGGTCTGCGCCTCGCTCAGCTCCGGCACCGGCTGGTGGCTGACCACGAACAACGGAGCCGTCGGATGCGGACCACTGCCGCCGAAGTGGCTTGAGTGGTCGTACGTCGCGTGCCCGGCCACGGTCGCCCCGACGCGCGCCGCGAGCGAGTCGAAAACCCGCGCGCTGGGTTCGGAAAGCTTGAACCCGTCGAAGACCTTGCTGGGCGTGTCGCCGGTGAAGTACCAGTCGAACAGCGCCCCGGCGTCGCCGAGCCCGCTACCGACCTCGTCGGCCCCCGCCGGGCGGCGGCCGCTGATGTAGCCGTCGACCGAGACGGAAAGGGCACTGAACACTTTGGTCATGACGCTCCTTAGTAGTCGCTCAGAGAGCCTGGGGAAAGTCGAAAATGCGGTGGGGGTCGCGGGCTTTCTTGAGCGCGGCGAGCCGGGCGCGGTTGCCCGCGTGATACGCAAGCCCCGGATTCTCGAGCGCGAGATCGGGAAAGTTCGGATAAACCCGGCCGGATCCGTCGGCGTGTGCCGTGCTCCACGCCTCGTCCACCCACGGATCGCCTGGGACGGCGACCTGCTCCAGCAGAAACCGCTCACCCCGGTGGGCAAACGCGGTGTCCCCCTCCGCGACCCGGTTGTACGCCCCGCCCATCGCCGTGAACGCCAGCCGCCGGTCGCCCTCCAACCTCTGGAGAAGCCCGGCGGTCGTCCGCTCCGACATCGTGCGGGCGAAGAACTCCGACCGAACCCGGCGGGCTCCTTGGTCTGGATCAAGCGTACTGAAGGTCGGCTTCACCATGCTGTAGGGAACATCCAGTCGGATGTCTATTGCATACAGAACACCGGCCCGCGCGGTGATCTCGCGGAGCAGACTCTCGGTTTCCGCCGGCGGCAGGGCAGAAGCGCCGAAGAGGGTCGCGCGTCCCTCTTGGACAGTGAGGTTCACGGTCATTTCGTCGGGTGCGTCGGGCGCGAAGTCCTGCCAGGCCTGGATGAGGTCCCCTTCCGTCCAGTTCCCCTCGATCCGGCAGACCGACGGCTCCGGCACCGTCGCGAACCGCAACTCCGTCACGATGCCGAACTGCCCGCCGCCCGCGCCGCGCAACGCCCAGAACAGCTCGGACTCCCGGTTTTCGTCGCACTCCACGACGCTTCCGTCGGCGAGCACGACCTGCGCGCCGACGAGCCGATCGCAGGTGAGCCCGTACCGGCGGCCGAGGAGCCCGATGCCGCCGCCGAGCGTCAGCCCCGCGATGCCGACCGTGTCGCCGCAACCAGCCGGGATCGTCCGGCCGGACTCGTGCAACGTCGCGTACACCGCACCCAGATTGGCACCGGCTCCGATCACCGCGACACCATTGTCGTCGCCCACGATCCGGTCCATTCCGGACAGATCCGCCACTATCCCGTCAGCCGGGTACCGGTCCACGAAGCAATGCCCACCGCCGCGCGGCATCACCTGTCGGCCGGTCGCAGCCGCGCAGGCGACGACTTGGACGACATCCGGGACCGAATGACACCGGACGACGGCGCTCGATCGGGCGCAGGCTTCGTAACCCGGCGAACCGGGGGAGATGACGTCGAGCGCGGTCAGGTCGATCACGGAGCTGACGCTACGGAGATCCGGGTGGTCGTTCTTGAACAAAACGCGCACGGGAGGTGCTGCCGGCGAGTTGCGCGAGACCGATCAGGCCCGCCGCCTCAGCGGAGAGGGCACGGTGCGCGGAGAAGCCGGAGCAGGCACCCCGGGAAGCACTCAAACCCGGACCAGCGACCGTCTCCGCGTAGCGAGGAACGGCGCGTACGAAGCCGAATGATCATGCCCGCAAGCGCACCGATCGAGGTCGCCCCCAAGCAGTTGCCTCGGCGTAACCCCGGTCAGCCGAAGACATTCCCGGCTCAGGTGGGCCTGGTCCGCATAACCGGCGTCGACCGCGAGACCCGCCATCCCGTCCGCACCCCGCCGCCCGGTCGCGATCGCGCCGGACTGGGCGAGCGCGAGAAACCCCTGAAACCGCAACGTCCGCTGCAGCACCTTCGGGCTCATCCCCACCGCCTGCAGACACCGCCGCCGCAACTGGCTGGCCGAAAGCGCCAGATGCGCGGCGACCGCGTCCACCCCGACCGGGTCCCACGGCATGAGCACCTGCACCGCCTCCCCGACCAGCGGATCCAGCCCGCCGACCCGGCGAAACTCCTGCACGAGGTGCGCCTGCAGCGCGACCAGCCCCAGCTCGGGCGTCGCCGCGAGGGCAACGGTTTCCACGAGCCGATCCACGACGCGGCCCCACAAGTCGGCCAGCCCGACGTGCTGGTCGGCCAATTCGTCGAGCCCCGCGGGCAGGGGCGGCGCGGCACCGGGCCGGAACCGCACGCCGACGATGGTGGTACGCGCCGGAATGACCTCGATCCGCGGCCCGGTCAACGGCCCGAGCAACTGCGGCCGCCCGCCGACCGGGAAGTGGATCTCGACACCGCCCGTCGGCAGATGCCGTTGCACGTACGGCGCGTCGCCGGTGCGCTGGAGCCACACCGTGCGCACGACTCCTGCCAGCTCCGGCACCGGCGGACGCTCCACATACGCGGTCATCCCCGTACCGAAGCGTTCCGCCGGTGGCGCGTCAAGCACCGACAGGCCGCAGGCTTGCCCGCCAACGCTTTTCCAGACGCGCCGCCAGTAGGGGAACAGCTGCCAGGCCACAAGTCCCTGGACCGGGAGACCTTCTCCTGTAGCCGCCGGCCGCCGAGCCCGGGACTCTCGCTCTTTGAACTGGGAACAGCGTGCTACCGAAGGAGGCGCCCGGTCATGCCGACGTTGCTCATCATCTTGCTTGTCCTGGGCGCGGGTCTGTTCGTCGGAGGGCTGCTCGACAGAGCCAGCCAGACCCACGCCCGCTTCACCGGCTACCGGCAGCGCACCGCGACCGGCCTGATCACCTGGGTGCGCAGCGCGGTCGCCGCGGTCCTGGGCGTCGCCGGGCTGCTGATCCTGCTCTATCTCCTGATCACGCTGTCTTCCGTACGATAATCCCGCCGGGGCACGGGAAACGCCGACCCGGTCCGCCTGCCGAGCGGCGCGTCCGGGCACCGGGGTTTCGCCGTCCCGGTGCCCGGACCGCAGGGAATCCTGTCCACAGTGCACTCCATGCGGTAGTCAGCTGACCGGCACACTGCCGACCCGAAGACTGTCGGATGTCGACCGGCCGACTGTCGGCCGGAACACCGCGGATCACCGACCGGCAGATCGCCGACTGCAGACCGCCGACCGGCAGATTGCCGACTGCAGACCGCCGACGGCAGACTGGCGACCAGCCGACTGTCGACGGAAGATCGTCGACCGGAACACCGCACATCGCCGACTGCCGACCCGCAGGCTGTCTACTCGCAGACCGCCGACCGGAAGACCGCCGACCGGAAGACCGGCAGACTCACGACCAAATACTGCATACAACATTCCGCCGGACAACGACCGGCCGCGGAAGCCGGCTCAGATGTAGCCGCACACGTCCATCGCGGCGACCACCTTGCGGAACCCCGCGATGTTCGCCCCGCTGACGTAGTCCCCGGCCACGCCGTGCTCGTCGGCGGTTTCGAGGCACGTCCGGTGGATGTCGGTCATGATGTCGCGCAGCGTGCGGTCGGTGCGCTCGAACGTCCACCGCTCGCGCGCCGCGTTCTGCTGCATCTCCAGCGCGGACACCGCGACCCCGCCGGCATTCGCGGCCTTGCCGGGGCCGACCGCGACCCCGGCCTCGCGGAAGATCTGCAGCGAACCGGGCGTGCACGGCATGTTCGCGCCCTCGGCGACCGCGCGGACGTTGTTCTTCACCAGCCGCAACGCGGACTGCTCGTCCAGCTCGTTCTGCGTCGCGCACGGCAGCGCCAGATCGCACGGCACGTCCCACGGCGTGCCGTCGGCGACGTACTTCGCCGACGGCACGTGGTCGACGTACTCGGCGAGCCGCCCGCGCCGCGCGACCTTCAAATCGTGCAGCAGGTCCAGGTCGATCCCGCGCGGATCATGGACATACCCGCCCGAATCCGAGCACGCGACCGGTTTCGCGCCGAGTTCCTTGAGCTTCGCGATCGCGTGGTAGGCGACGTTGCCCGAGCCGGACACCACCGCGGTGCGGCCGGAGAACGAGTCGTCGCGCGTGCCGAGCATCGCCTCGAGGAAGTACACCGTCCCGTACCCGGTGGCCTCCGGACGCGCCGGAATGCCGCCCAGCACCGGGTTCTTGCCGGTGATCGTGCCCGCGTCGTAGCGGTTGGTGAGCCGCTTGTACTGGCCGAACAGGTAGCCGATCTCGCGCCCGCCGACGCCGATGTCGCCCGCCGGGACATCGGTCTCCGGGCCGATGTGCCGGACGAGTTCGGTCATGAACGCCTGGCAGAACCGCATGATCTCGGCGTCGCTGCGGCCCGCCGGGTCGAAGTCGGACCCGCCCTTGCCCGCGCCGATGCCGAGGCCGGTGAGCGCGTTCTTGAAGATCTGCTCGAAGGCGAGGAACTTGACCGTGCCGAGCGTGACGTCGCCGCGGAAGCGCAGCCCGCCCTTGTACGGCCCGAGCGCCGAGCTGAACCCGACCCGGAAGCCGCGGTTGACGTGCACCGCGCCGGCGTCGTCGGTCCAGACCACCCGGAACATCACCTGGCGCTCCGGCTCGCACAGCCGCTCCAGCATCGCCGCGTCGCGCAGGTCCGGATCCCGCTGCAGGGCGGGCCGGATCGCTTCGAGCACTTCGAAGACGGCCTGGTGGAACTCCGGCTCGGCCGGGTTCTTCCGGACGATCTCCTCGTACGCTTCGCGCGATGCCTGGTCGAGTGCCATCCGCCGATGATGCCGTCCTGGCGCCGGATTTCGCACCCCTGATGGGGTTTGCGAGGTTAGGGGTGACCAGGCTCACGCATCGAGCACTACATCCGCAGTGGGTATCGCCTGACAGGAAAGGCACTGGTCAGCGGGCAGATCGTCGGCGATCGCGACCAGGTGCGCGACCGTTCCGGCCAGCACCGGCACGGCACAGCTTTCGCACTGCCCGAGCCGGCATCCGCTGGGCAGCGAGATCCCGGACGCCTCGGCGAAGCGCAGCAGGTCCCCGTCGCCGGCCCGCCAGGTGGCCTCGCGGCCGGATCGCGCGAACCGCACGGTGGCCGTGGCGTCGTCCGGGATGTGGACCGGGGCGGGCGCGGCGTGGAACTTCTCGGTGAAGATGTCGAAGCGCGGCACGCCCCGTTCCGTCAGTCCGGCGGTCAGTTCGTCCAGCATGCTTTCGGGACCGCACAGGTAGAACCGGGCCCGCCGCCGGATCAGGTCGGCCTCGACGCGGTCGGCGGTGATCCGGCCGGTGAAATCGCCGGGCTCCTCCGGACCGGGGCGGCTGTAGTGGTCCACTGTCCGGACACTCGGCAGCCGGGCCGCCAACTCGGCGATGCGCTCGCGGAACGCGTGCCGGGAGCGGTCGCGGCTGCCGTGGTGCAGCACGATCTCCGGCGCGGACCCGGGTTCGAGGGACTCGAGATAGCTCAGGAACGGCGTGATCCCGATCCCGGCGGCCAGCAGCACGATCGGTCGCGAATGGACGGTCGGCACCGCGAACCCGCCGGAGGGAGCTGTGACCAGCAACCGGGTCCCGGGCTGAAGCCGGTCGTGCACGGCGGGCGAGAACTGCCCGCCCGGCACCCGCCGCACCGCGATCGCGTATCCGCCGTCGGCGGCTTGAGCCGGCCCGGTCAGCGAGTAACTGCGGGTCAGCCCCGGAGCGTCCGGCCAAGCGACGGTGATGTGCTGCCCGGCGCGGAACTCCGGGACCGCCAGGCCTTCCACCGGCTTGAGGCGCACCGACCGGATGTCCTCGGTCTCCAGTTCCGCGCGCTCGACCGCGAACTCCCGCTGCCCGGTCCACGGTTCCGGCTCGTCCGGCCGGACGTCGCAGAACGTCGAGCGCAACGGCACCGATCCGCTCACCGGGTCATGGGCGTCGTCGCCGACGAGCAGGTTGTAGTTGGTCCCGCCGTCCTCGAGCGGGTTCGAACCGGGCAGCGCGAGGTCGGGGGCGGGCTGCCACCAGCCGTACTCCGCCACGACCACGTCGCGATGCAGCGCGGGATCGATCCGCGCCCGCATCCGGACGTCCGCCGACGCGGTCGTGATGCGCACCCACTGCCCGTCCTCGATTCCGCGCGCCGCGGCGAGTTCCGTGCTCAGGTCGACGGCCGGTTCGGGAGAACGCTTGCGCAGCGACGAAATCCCGCGATGCTGGCTGTGGCAGAAGTATCCGTTCTTCGCGCAGGTCAGCACCAGCGGATGCCGGGCGTCCGGGACAGCCGGCTCAGCGGCCGGGACCGCGGGCTGGCCATGCTCGGCGAGCCGTTCGGAATACAGCTCGACCCGGCGAGTCGGCGTCGCGAACCCAGCTACCGCACCATTTTCCGCACGCTCGGCGTATTTCCGGTACTCGGTCCGCAACGGCAGACCGACGCCGCCGGGCTGTTCGCGCAACTGCGCGGCGGTGAGCCCGAGCGGGGCGAGCTGGTGATCCCAGCCGTCCTCGATGCGGCCGTCGAAGAACTCCGCGCCCATCCCGAGCCGGCCGGCCAGGTCGAACACGACCTCAGTGTCCGAACGCGACTCGCCGACCGGATCGGCCATTCTCGGCCGCAGCTGCACGTGTTCCTGTGCCGCCTGGCTGATTTCGAAACCGGCCCTGACCGCCTCGTGCTCCCACGGCGTCTGAACCGGCAGCAGCAGATCGGCGAATCGCGCGGTCGGGTTCTCGAACAGATCGAGATGCACCGCGAATTCCAATTGTCGCAACGCTTCCGCGGTTCGCTGCGGATCCGGTTGCGACAGCAGAAGATTCCCGCCGAACGATACCAGCGCCCGGACCGGATAAGGCTTTTCGTCGAGGACCGCGCGGCAGAAATCGCGTGCGGTGACCCACCCTTGCTCCGGCGGCCCGAGCGGGAACTCTTGCAGGCCAAGTGCTTTCGCTCGCTGCTCAGGCGCGAGCTGGTCCGCCGACGTGACCGGCGCGACCGCGAGTTTCGGAAGCACGACGTTGCCGCCGGGGGAATCGTAGCTGCCGGTGAGCGCGTAAAGCGTGGCGATCGCGCGCTCAGTCTGCGTCGCGTTCGCGTGCTGACCGACGCCCGACCAAGCCGCGTAAGTCACGGACTTCGCCTCGGCGAGATCGGCCGCGAAAGCGTCGATCGCCGGCGCTTCCACGGTCGTCACCGCTTCGGTCCGGTCAAGCGGCCACGCGGCACAAGCCTGCGCATAGTGCTCGAACGCGGGAACGCAGTCGACCGGGCCGGCCAACGTGCGCACCCGGCGTTTTCCGTGCAGGGCAAACCTTTCCGGACCGCTTGCTGAATAGTCCGTGTCGTACGGCTCGGCTTGGCCCGCGACCTCGTCCCACACCGCGAAACCGGTCGCGGCGGGGTCGATTTCCGCCGCCCGGAGAAACCGGCCGGTGTCGGCGCGGACCAGCAACGGAGCGTTCGTCCACGACCGCACGAACGCCTCGTCGTGCCCCCGACGTTCGAGCAAAGCCCGCGCGACGCCGAGCGCGAGCGCGCCGTCGGCGCCCGGCCGGACCCGGAGCCAGTGGTCAGCCCGCACCGCGCTCGCGGTCCGCCGGGGATCGACGACCGCCAGTTTCGGCGGGCCGGCCTCGGCCAGCGCGGCGGACTGCGCGAGCCACGCCTTGGCCGGATTGTGCCCCCACAGCACCGCGAACTCCGTACCCGCGTAGTCCGGGGCGGGCAGTGCCGAACCGAACGTGAACGCGTGCGCGTAGTCCTTGTGCCAGTTGCAGATTTCCGTCGCGTACAAGGTGTTGGGGCTGCCGAAAAGCCGGATGAACCGCTCGACCCAGTCGATCGCGTCGGACATCGGCGTGCCGCTGGGCGAGGTGACGGAGAACGCGACGGCCTCGGCGCCGCTGGTCTCGCGGATGCCGCCGAGCCGCTCGGCCATCTCGGACAGGGCTTCGTCCCAGCTGATCTCGCGCCAGCGCGGATCCGGGTCCGACTTCGGCGTCGTGCGGCGCAACGGCCTGCGCAGCCGTTCGGGGGAGTGCACCAGTTCAGGCGAGGCGCGGCCCTTCGGGCACAGCGCGGCGCCCGTCGGATGTGCCGGATCCGGCCGGACGCCGCGCAGCGCGCCGTTCTCGACCGTATAGACCGCGCCGCAGCGCGACCGGCACAACGTGCAGTAACCCCGGATCTCAGGCATTAGTTACTCCTTAGTAACCGGCTACCGGCTACTCCTGTACCCTGCTCGACTTGAGCGGGCGAAGTCAAGCCCGGGAAAGCGGAGGTGCGCCCCGTGACGCAGCTGCAGCGCACTAACCTGCGCGAACAAGTGCTCGAAGTGGTGCGGCAGGCGATGGTGTCCGGCGAACTGCGTCCCGGCGACATCTACTCGGCCGCCGCGCTCGCGACGCGGCTGGGCGTGTCGAGCAGCCCGGTGCGGGAAGCGTTGCTGACGCTGGTCAACCAGGGCCTGCTGGAACCCGTCCGAAACCGGGGCTACCGGGTCGTCGCGGTCACCGAACGCGATCTGGACGAGATCTACGAGATGCGGCTGCTGCTGGAGGTCCCGGCGACGTTGTCCGCAGGGGCTGCCGCGGGCCCGGAGGACCTCGTCCGGCTGGACGGGCTGGCCGCCGAGATCGAGTCCGCTGCGGAGGCAGGCGATGTCGCGCGCTTCCTGGAGGCGGACCGCCGGTTCCATCTGGATTTGCTGGCGCTGTCCGGAAACGGGCGGCTGACCGGCGCCATCGCCACGCTGCGCGACCAGACGCGGTTGTACGGCTTGGAAAAGCTCGCGGAGCACGGTCGGCTGGCGGATTCGGCGGGGGAGCACCGGGAGATGCTGGCGGCGATCGCGGAGCGGGATTGGGCGCGGCTGGAGGGACAGGTCAAGGCGCATCTGAAGCACGTACGGGCGGAATGGGCGGCTGGCTGACCCGGGGGCGCGCCCGCAGGGTCAGGTCAGGTGCCGCAGTACCGCCGCCACCGCCGGACGCGGATCGCCGGTGTGAGTCGCCGTGATGTTCCATGTCGGGCCGCCCCGGGTGAACCGGCGGCCGGTCAGGTCGGGGAACTGCGCGGCGACGGACACCGGCAGCACGCAGCCGCCGAGATCGTGGCGGACCAGTTCGGCCGCGGCGGGCGCGTCGGTGACCTCGTGCACGACCGTCCGGCGCACCCGAGCCGACTGGAACGTCCGGTCGGTGGCCTCCCGGATCGCCCAGCCCGGCGCGAAATCGACCACCGCGGCACCGGCGGCTTCGGCGGCCGACACCGGCCGGTCCGCCGCTCCGTCGCCGGCCGCGGTGACCAGCACCATCTCCTCCCGCCGGACCGGGCGGCTGACCAATCCGCCGCTCGGGGCGCAGCCCGCGACCGCGACCATGATGTCCACAGCGGACGTCACGACCGCCTCGCGCAGCTGATGCGGCGGCGCGGTCCGCACCAGCACTCGCACGCCGGGATGGTCCCGGCGCAGCGCGCTCAGCGCCCGGTGCGGTTCCGGCCAGGCTCCGGGCATGACCCCGATCCGGACCTCGCCGGTGACCTGCCAGCGTGCCCGGTCGACGGTCGCGCGAGCGTGGCTGGCCGCCTCCAGCGCCGCTCGCGCCGCCGGAAGAAACGCTTTGCCCGCAGGCGTCAGCGCGACCCGGTGGGTAGTGCGCTCGAACAATTCGGTGCCGAGATCGCGTTCGAGCGCACGGACCACAGTGGACACTGTCGACTGCACCGTATGCAGCCGACGCGCGGCAGCGGTGAATCCACCCTCCTCCGCCACCGCGACGACGGTTTCCAGCTGCCGCAGGTCCATCCATCCTCCCGGGTTCGCCTTTGAACCACTCCAGTCGTAGTACTACGCCTGCCGGGCTAGGTCAGCTCGTTCCGGCGAGCACCTCGCGCACCAGTCGCGCGGTCTCGCTCGGCGTGCGCCCCACCCGGATCCCGGCCGCTTCGAGCGCCTCCTTCTTGGCGGCTGCCGTCCCGGAGGACCCGGACACGATCGCTCCCGCGTGCCCCATGGTTTTGCCCTCGGGAGCGGTGAACCCCGCGACGTAGCCGACAACCGGCTTCCGCACGTTCTCCCGCACGTACGCCGCCGCGCGCTCCTCCGCGTCGCCGCCGATCTCGCCGATCAGCACGATCACGTCGGTGTCAGGGTCCTTTTCGAACGCCTCGACCGCGTCGATGTGCGTGGTGCCGATGACCGGGTCTCCGCCGATGCCGATGCAGCTGGAGAACCCGATGTCGCGGAGCTCGTGCATGAGCTGATAGGTGAGCGTGCCGGACTTCGACACCAGCCCGATCCGTCCCGGGCCCGTGATGTCCGCCGGAATGATGCCGGCGTTCGAGAGCGCGGGGGAGATGAGCCCGGGACAGTTGGGCCCGATGATCCGGGTACGGCTGTCGCGCGCGTGCGCCCAGAACGCGGCGGAATCGTGCACCGGCACGCCCTCGGTGATCACCACCGCGAGCCCGATGCCCGCTTCGACCGCCTCGAGCACCGCGTCCTTGACGAACGGCGGCGGCACGAACAAGACCACTACGTCCGCATCGGTCTCCGCCATCGCCTCGGCCACGCCCCCGAAGACCGGCAACTCGGGTCCGTCAAAGGAAACTGTCTGGCCGGCCTTCCGCGGATTCACCCCGCCGACGACGTTCGTGCCCGCGGCCAGCATCCGCCGGGTGTGCTTGGCGCCCTCCGCGCCGGTGATGCCGGAAACGAGGACCCGGCTGGTATTGTCGAGGAAAATCGCCATCGTTCAGGCCTCCGTCCCGGCCGCGAGCCCGGCCGCCTCGCGTGCGGCGTCGTCCATCGTCGCGACGACTGTCACCAGCGGATGCGCGGCCTCGTCGAGGATCCGCCTTCCTTCCGCGACGTTGTTCCCGTCGAGCCGGACGACCAGCGGTTTCGTCGCGCGATCGCCCAGCAGCGCCAGCGCTTTCACGATGCCGTCCGCCACCGCGTCGCACGCCGTGATCCCGCCGAAGACGTTCACGAACACACTGCGCACCGCCGGATCCCCGAGGATCACGCCGAGCCCGGCCGACATGATCTCCGCGGACGCACCGCCGCCGATGTCGAGAAAGTTCGCCGGCCCGACCGCCCCCGCGTCCCGCGCCGCGGCAGCCACTACGTCCAGAGTGGACATCACGAGCCCGGCACCGTTGCCGATCACGCCGATGTCGCCGTCGAGCTTCACGTAATTGAGCCCTTGCTCGGCGGCCTGCTGTTCGAGCGGATCCCCGGCCTCCGATTCCGCGAACGCCCGATGCCCGGGATGCCGAAACGCGGCGTTGCCGTCGAGCGTGACCTTCCCGTCGAGCGCGACGATCTCCCCATCGCGCGTGCGAGCGAGCGGATTGACCTCGACGAGGGTTGCGTCCTCGGCTGTGAACACGTCCCACAACCGGACCAAGACCCCCGCCGCTTCGACCGGAAGCCGTGCCGCCGCCGCGATCCTGCGCGCCTTCACGAGGTCGACCCCGACGCGGACATCGATCGGCACCTTGACCAAGGCCTCCGGCCGGGTCGCGGCGACCTCCTCGATGTCCATCCCGCCCGCCGCCGACGCCATCGCGAGGAAACTCCGGTCCGTGCGGTCGAGGAGATAGGAGACGTAGTACTCCTCGGCGATATCGCTGGCCTCGGTGACCAGGACCCGATGCACGCGGTGCCCTTTGATGTCCATCCCGAGGATCTCGTCCGCGACCCTCGCCGCGTCTTCCGGCTGGGCCGCGAGTTTGACCCCGCCCGCCTTGCCTCGTCCGCCGGTCTTGACTTGCGCCTTCACGACAACCGGCCCCCCGATGTCGACAGCGGCGGCGCGGGCTTCGTCAGGCGTCGCTGCGACGCGGCCACGGGGAACCGGCACGCCGTGCGCGGCGAAGAGGTCGCGCGCTTGGTGTTCCAAGAGGTCCATCGGAATTCCTTCCTTGCGGGCGGGGGAGCGGGTTCTTCGTTGGTGGGTGTCGTGGACCGGTAGCGGGCGTTTGTCGGCTTAGCTGCGGTTGCTGGCTGGTGGCTCGGGGCCGGTGGTTGGCGGTTGGGGCGCGGCTGGCTGCCCGGTCGCGGAGGGCGGCTGGCCGCGTGGTTCCGGAGCCAGCCCGTCGATGCGCCCGATCCGCACCGCTCGACCCGACTCGTCGTGAGCTCCGGCCGCCATGTCCAGCGCGACAGGCTTGGCCGTTCGTTAGCTAGCCCCCGTGCCCTGCGGCACGGGGCGGCCGCTCGGTGCCGCGCTGCCGACGAACGTCCGCCGCGCCGGACGGCAATCGGCCGAGCGACCCGCCTCGCCGCCGTGCTCGACGACAGCACGACTGCGAAGTGGCCTTAAGCAGCCTGAGCGGTAAGCCGCTCTGCCGCCCGCACGGCGGACCTAGCCGACGTGCCGCAGGCAGTCTGGCGAGTGACCCGTCATGCCGCGGACGACCCGGCGGGTGGTCCGACGTGCCTGCCGCCCTCCCGTGGAGCACCTCGGCTGACGAGCCATCCCGCCGCGTCCCGCGCGGCAGGCCGACCCGTGAATCAGCCAGCAAGCCGCCCGCCGAAGCCTGCGGCGGATCGCCCGGCCGGCCGGCCGGACAAACCTGCGGATGCCCCTGGACAGCGGGCGGCTCGAAGAGTAAGTCTAATGCCTACCTCATACGGTATGCAATCTACAGTCTTCCGGCGACGAGCCGCTGACCTGCGGCGACAGATCCGGCGGGCCGCGGAGAGGCACGAGCAGACCGGGACGAGCGCGCGGGTCAGAGAGGTCCGGCGCGGACAGGAGGAGTTGCGCATGTCGCCCACCACGACCGGCCGGCAACCAGGCCGGCACACCGGCGAGAACGCCAGCGGGAAGACCGGCGACACGGCCGGTGAGCACCCTGCCGGCGTAGCCGGCGAGCAGCGGTCAACCGGCCGGAGCGCCGGCGGGAAGACCGGTGAGAATCGGCAAACCGGCGAGAATGCCGGAGGCGAAGCCAACGAGCAGCGGTCGACGAGCCGAAGCGCCGGAGGCGAAGCCGGCGAGAACGGGCGAACCGCCCCGGACAAGGCCAGCGCGCCCGCGGGTCAGCACCGGGCCGCCACCGCCACCGGCGAAGCGGCGGAAACGATCTCCGGCGGCCACCTCGTCGCGAAAGCCCTGAAAGCCGAAGGCGTCGACACCATCTTCACCCTCTGCGGCGGCCACATCATCGACATCTACGACGGCTGCGTCGACGAGGGCATCAGCGTCATCGACGTCCGCCACGAGCAGGTCGCGGCGCACGCGGCCGACGGGTACGCGCGGATCACCGGCCGTCCCGGCTGTGCGGTGGTCACGGCGGGGCCGGGGACGACCGACGCGGTCACGGGCGTCGCGAACGCGTTGCGCGCGGAGAGCCCGATGCTGCTGATCGGCGGCCAGGGCGCGTTGAGCCAGCACAAAATGGGCTCCCTGCAGGACCTCCCGCACGTGGACATGATGACCCCGATCACCAAGTTCGCCGCGACCGTCCCGCACACCTCGCGGGCCGCTGACCTGGTGTCGATGGCGTTCCGGGAAGCCTTCGCGGGCGCGCCGGGACCGTCCTTTCTGGAGATTCCCCGAGACGTCCTCGACGCTCGCGTGCCGGCGGAGAACGCGCGCATCCCGGAGCCTGGCCGGTATCGCGCCTCAACGCGGAACGCGGGTGATCCGGCGGATGTCGAAAAGCTCGCCGATCTGCTGGTGCACGCCAAGAAACCGGCCGTACTCCTCGGCAGCCAGGTCTGGACGACGCGCGCCACCGAGCCCGCGACCGAACTTGTCCGCACGCTGAACATCCCGGCGTACATGAACGGCGCCGGCCGCGGAACTCTGCCGCCCGGCGATCCGCACCACTTCCAGCTCTCCCGCCGTTACGCGTTCGACAACGCGGACGTGATCGTCATCGTCGGCACGCCGTTCGACTTCCGGATGGGTTACGGCAAAAGGCTTTCCCCGGACGCGAAGGTGGTGCAGATCGACCTCGACTACCGGACCGTCGGCAAGAACCGCGACATCGATCTCGGCATCGTCGGCGACGCGGGGCAGATCCTCGCCGCGGTCGCGGACGCTGCGTCCGGCCGGGTGGACAACGGGGCGGTGGGGCGCAAGCCATGGCTGGAGGAACTGCGTGCGGTCGAGGACAAAGCCAAGCAGAAGCGCTTGCCGCAGCAGCATTCCGACTCGAATCCGATCCATCCGTACCGGCTGGTGCACGAGATCAACGAGTTCCTGACCGAGGATTCGATCTACATCGGCGACGGCGGTGACATCGTCACGTTCTCCGGCCAGGTCGTGCAGCCGAAAGCGCCGGGACACTGGATGGATCCCGGTCCGCTCGGGACGCTCGGCGTCGGCGTTCCGTTCGTGCTGGCCGCGAAACACGCGCGGCCGGACCAAGAGGTCGTCGCGCTCTTCGGGGACGGGGCGTTTTCCTTGACCGGCTGGGATTTCGAGACGCTCGTGCGGTTCGATCTGCCGTTCGTCGGGATCGTCGGCAACAACTCGTCGATGAACCAGATCCGCTACGGCCAGGCGCAGAAATACGGCCTGGCCCGCGAGCGCGTCGGGAACACCCTCGGGGATGTTCCCTACGACCAGTTCGCGCGGATGCTCGGCGGCTACGGCGAGGAAGTCCGCGACCCCGCGGACATCGCCCCGGCATTGCGCCGTGCGCGGGAATCCGGCAAGCCGTCGCTGATCAACGTCTGGGTCGACCCGGACGCCTACGCCCCCGGAACCATGAACCAGACGATGTACAAGTAGTCGGGAGGAGCCGAAGATGGGAAAGGCACTGGAGGGCGTCCGCGTCCTCGACATGACCCACGTCCAATCCGGACCGTCGTCGACGCAGATCCTCGCCTGGCTCGGCGCGGACGTCGTGAAGCTCGAAACCCCCGGCCGCGGCGACATCACCCGGGGCCAGCTGCGCGATCTGCCCGGAGTGGACAGTCTGTACTTCACGATGCTCAACGCCAACAAGCGCAGCATCACGCTCAACATGAAAAGCGAACAGGGCAAGGAAGTCTTCACCAAGCTGGTGTCCTCTGCGGACGTACTGGTGGAGAACTTCGGGCCCGGCGTGGTGGACCGTTTCGGGTTCTCCTGGGAGCGGCTCCGCGAGATCAACGAACGGCTGATCTACGCCTCGATCAAGGGTTTCGGACCGGGCCGGTACGCGAATTTCAAGGCCTACGAGGTGATCGCGCAGGCGATGGGCGGCTCGATGAGCACGACCGGCTTCGAGCAGGGACCGCCGACCGCCACCGGCGCGCAGATCGGCGATTCGGGCACCGGCATCCACCTGGTAGCGGCGATTCTGGCGGCGTTGTACCAGCGCACGAGCACCGGACGCGGCCAGCGGGTGCAGGTCGCGATGCAGGACGCCGTGCTCAACCTGTGCCGGGTCAAGCTGCGCGACCAGCAGCGGCTGGCGCACGGGCCGCTGGGGGAGTACCCCAACGAACGGTTCGGCGACGAGGTGCCGCGGTCGGGCAACGCGTCCGGCGGAGGACAGCCGGGCTGGGCGGTGCGCTGCGCGCCGGGCGGGCCGAACGACTACATCTACGTCATCGTCCAGCCGGTCGGCTGGGCCCCGCTGACCGAGCTGATCGGACGGCCGGAACTCGCCGAAGACCCGGACTGGGCGACGCCGGAGGCGCGGCTGTCCAAACTGGACAAAGTGTTCGCGATGGTCGAGGAATGGACCGAGCAGCGCACCAAATGGGAGGTCATGGAACTGCTCAACGCCCGGAACATCCCCTGTGGACCGATTCTGTCCACCAAGGAGCTGATCGAGGACGAGACGCTGGCCGAGCTGGGGTCGGTGGTCGAGGTGCCGCATCCGGAGCGCGGAGCGTTCAAGACCGTCGGCTGTCCGTTGAAGCTGTCCGATTCGCCGGTGGACGTCGAGCGTTCCCCGCTGCTCGGCGAACACAACGACGAGGTGCTCGGCGAACTCGGCTACAGCGCGGCGGATGTCGATCGGCTGCGCACGGCGGGCGTGATCTGAGGATGAGCACGGAAACGGGCCGCGCGGCGGTCGGGGAAATCTTGAAGCGAGTCGCCGAGGAAGGCCGTTCCGCCTTGACCGCACCGGAAGGTCGCGCGGTGTGCGAGGCCTACGGGATTCCGACGCCGCAGGAACGGCTCGCCGCTTCGGCGGCGGAAGCGGTGGCGCGGGCTGGGGAAATCGGCCTGCCAGTGGTGCTGAAGATCGTGTCGCCGGACATCCTGCACAAGACTGAGGCCGGCGGCGTGCTCGTCGGCCTTGGCAGCGAACAGGAAGTCGCCGACGGTTACGCCACGATTCTGGCCAATGCCAAGGCTTACGACGCTTCGGCGCGGATCACCGGCGTGCAGGTGCAGCAGATGCTGACCAGCGGGCAGGAAGTGATCATCGGCGCGGTCACCGATCCGAGCTTCGGCAAGATTGTCGCGTTCGGACTCGGCGGTGTCCTGGTCGAGGTGCTCAAGGACGTCACCTTCCGCCTGGCCCCCACCAGCACCGGCGAAGCTCTGTCCATGGTGGACGGCATCGCCGCGGCGGAAATCCTCAACGGAGTGCGCGGCGGCGAAGCGGTGGACAAGACGGCGCTGGCCGGCATCGTGCACCGGCTGTCGCAGCTGGTCACCGACTTTCCGCAGCTCGCCGAGGTCGATCTCAACCCGGTGCTCGCCACCGGCACCGGGGCAACTGCGGTGGACGTGCGGATTCTGGTCGATCCGGCGGCCGCCGCGGAACCGGTGCGGTTCAGCCAGGACGAGATCCTCGCCGCGATGAACCGGGTCATGAAACCGGCCGCGGTCGCGGTGATCGGCGCGTCCGCCGAGGACGGAAAGATCGGCAATTCGGTGATGAAGAATCTCGTCAACGGCGGCTACGCGGGCGAGATCTACCCGATCAATCCGAAGGCCGCGGAAATCCTCGATCGCAAGGCGTATCCGAGCATCTCGGACGTGCCCGGCGACGTGGACGTGGCCGTCTTCGCGATCCCGGCGAAGTTCGTGCCGTCGGCGCTGGAGGAGGCGGGGGAGAAGGGCGTCGCCGGGGCGATCCTGATCCCGTCCGGCTTCGGCGAGACCGGGAACATCGAGCTGCAGAACGAGGTTCTCGCCATAGCGCGCAGGCATGGCGTGCGGATTCTCGGCCCGAACATCTACGGCTATTACTACACGCCGGAGAATCTGTCGGCGACGTTTTGCACCCCGTACGACGTCAAAGGCGGTGTCGCGCTGTCCTCGCAGAGCGGCGGGATCGGGATGGCGATCCTGGGTTTCAGCCGGTCGGCCGGGATGGGCGTGTCGGCGATCGTCGGCGTAGGGAACAAAGCCGACATCGACGAAGACGACCTGCTCACGTTCTTCGAGCACGACGACAACACCGAACTCGTCGCCATGCACCTGGAAGACCTCAAGGACGGGCGCGCGTTCGCCGAAACCGCGAAACGAGTGTCGGCGAAGAAACCGGTGGTGGTGCTCAAGGCGGGCCGGACGTCGGAAGGCGCGAAAGCGGCCGGGTCCCACACCGGCGCGCTGGCCGGCAACGACCGCGTGTACGACGACATCCTGCGGCAAAGCGGCGTCATTCGCGCACCAGGGCTCAACGACCTGCTCGAATACGCGCGAGGCGTGCCGAAACTGCCCACGCCGAAGGGCGAAAACGTCGTGATCATCACCGGCGCGGGCGGTTCCGGGGTGCTGCTGTCGGACGCCTGTGTGGACAACGGGCTCACGCTGATGCGGATCCCGGACGACCTCGACGCCGCGTTCCGCGAATACATCCCCCCGTTCGGCGCGGCCGGGAACCCGGTGGACATCACCGGCGGGGAACCGCCGTCCACCTATCGGAACACCATCGCGTTAGGACTGTCCGACGATCGTATTCACTCGTTGGTTCTCGGTTACTGGCACACGATCGTCACGCCGCCGATGGTGTTCGCCGAGCTGGTCGCGGACGTCGTGGAGGAGTTCCGGCGCAAGGGGATCCACAAGCCGGTGGTGGCTTCGCTGTCCGGAGACGTCGAGGTCGAGCAGGCCAGCGAGCACCTGTACGCGCACGGCGTCGTCGCCTATCCGTACACGACCGAGAAGCCGGTCGCGGTGCTCGGCGCGAAGTACCGCTGGGCGCGTTCGGCCGGTCTGCTGCCTTGATCAAGTCCGGAGGGAGGCGTACGTTGCCCGACACCTAACCGCTGGTCAGCGGAGTGCGGCGAGGAAGGGACGCCGGGACGCGCGGTCGCGTCCCGGCTCGGGGGAAGAACGGAGACAGCCCGGCACGGGAACCGAAGTCAACGGTGACGAAAGAGAATTCTCATGACCGCAGCCCAACCGACATACCAGGAGATCGTCGACGACAACGGGCGGACATACCGGATCGGGGAGAGCCCCCGGGACCTGATGGGCCGGTCCCGCAGCTGGATGGTCTGGCTGCCGTGGGTGGCCATGATGGCGGTGAGCGTTTTCGAATACGGCTGGGGAGCCGTCGAGGGGACGCTCGAGGAGAAATACGGCTGGTCTTTGTCGGACGCGTTCTGGCTGGCCAGCATCTGGGCCGTGTTCCAGGCGGGGGTCGCTTTCCCGGCCGGGCGGCTCCGGGAGAAGAACATCGTGTCGGCGAAAACGGCGATGCTGGCCGGGGCGGTGTGTTCCGGGATCGGCTACTTCTCCATCGCGCACAGCGGAAATCTGGTGGTGGCGTTCATCGGGTACTCGGTGCTGGGCGGCATCGGCGCCGGGCTCGTGTACGCGACCTGCATCAACATGGTCGGGAAATGGTATCCGGAGAAACGCGGCGCTCGCACCGGTTTCGTGAACGGCGGGTTCGCCTACGGTTCGGTTCCGTTCATTTACCTGTTCAGCGCCTTCCTCGGCCATGAGAACGTGACGATCACGCTCGACGCGATCGGCCTGTACATGCTGGTGGTGGTCGGGCTGTGCGGCTTCGTGTTCAAGGACCCGCCGAAGAACTGGTGGCCCGCCGAGGTCGACCCGATCGCCTGGCTGAAAGGCAGCGCGGCGGGGAAGGCCCGCAGCCTGGAAAAGAACCCGCCCGCGGTACGGCAGTTCACGCCGATGGAGGCGATCCGCACCGGGATGCTGCCGCTGATGTGGGTGACCCTCGTGGTGATCGGCGGGGTTTCGCTGTTCGGGATCAACTTCCAGGTCGATTTCGCCAAGGAAAGCCAGTTCGGCGCTTTCGTGGCGGCTTCCTCGGCGGGGATCCTGGCCATTGTGAACGGGGTCGGCCGGGGGATCGTCGGCTGGGCTTCCGACCGGATCGGCCGGAAGGCGACGTTGTTCTGGGTGCTGGTGATCGCGGCGTTCGCGCAATTCGGCGTGCTGTGGTCGGGCAAGACGCACAGTCTGTTCTGGTTCATGGTATTCGCGGTGCTGACCGGATTCGGCAGCGGCGCGTTCTACCCGCTGTTCGCCGCGCTGGTGCCGGACTATTTCGGCGAGAACCACAACGCGACCAACTACGGCATCGTCTACAGCGCGAAACTGGTCGGCGGCGTCGGCGGCGGCGGTTTGGCGGCCGGAGTGATCGCCGCGTGGGGATACACCGGCGCGTACGTGCTGGCCGGGTGCATCGCCTTGCTGTCCGCGGTGATGACGTTGTTCCTGCGGCAGCCGGGACGGTCCGGTCGCGGCTCGACGGAAAAGGCGGGCAAGCAGATCGCCCGCACCGCTCCGGCGGCCGGAAGCTGAATTTCCCTGAGCGGGCCCGGGAGCGACGGGACGGCTGGCATCCGCCCCGTCGCTTCCGGGTTGCTTCGTTCCCCAGCGGGGCCGGCCGGCTGACCTCGCAGCGGTTCGGCGAGGCGTACCGGGACCCCAGTGCGGTGACCTATTCGGACGCTTCCGGCCGTTCGTGGAATGCCTGGCGCGTGCGTTCGGTGTGCTGCGCCATGATTTTCTCGGCTTTTTCGACGTTGTGCGCCGCGATCGCCTCGATCAGCGCGGCGTGCTCCTGCCACGCGTCGCGCCCCCGGGGCCGGGCGATCGGCGTGTAGTACCAACGGACCCGGCGGTCGACCAGGCCGATCAGCTCGGTCAGGACGGCGTTGCCGGTCAGTTCGGTGATGTACCCGTGCAGGTCGGCGTTCGCCGCGACCAGCCGTTCGCTGTCGTCCGCGGCGAGGGCTTTCATGCCCACGTCTTGCAGTTCCCAGAGGCGCTTGATGTCGTCGTCGGTCGCGCACGCGGCGGCGAGACGCGCGGAGTGGGTCTCCAGCACCGCCCGGACGCCGAGCAGCTGGTCGGCTTCCTCGTCGGTGGGCAGGTGCACGAACGCGCCCTGCGCCGGCCGGAGGTCGACCCAGCCCTCGCTCTGCAGCCGCTGCAACGCCTCGCGCACCGGCTGCCGGCTGACCCCGAGGTATTCGGCCAGGTCAGCCTCGACGAGATGCTGCCCGGGTTCGAGGGTGCGGTTGATGATCAGCTCGGCGAGCGCGTCGTACACGACCTGCCGCAGCGGCGCGGGCCGCTCCACCCGGTTGGCGCTCTTGCCGGAGAGCGACCCCTTGGCCGTCCGGCGGCCGGTGGGCCCGCGTTCGGGCAGGGGGGAAACGGACTCGGTCACGGTGCACCTCGGGTGGGATCAGCGGCGGGATTCGAGGAACTCAGTTTTCAGGATACAGGTTTTGGTATGCAAAATCCCAGAATTCTGGATCAGGTGTGCGATCTTCCCTCGGAGGGGGCGACCGGGCGGTGGTCTCTGGCGCGGGGCAGGGCCCGAGAAGCGGCTGCTGGCAGGGATCGGGCCGGGCGGGAGTGGCTTGCTGGCAGGGATCGGGCCGGGCGGGAGTGGCTTGCTGGCAGGGATCGGCGGCGAAGCGGATCCGGCCGCGCCTGGCATCGTGCGCGCCTGGCGGCGGGCCGAACCCGGGGCCGTCCAGCGCTGCATCCGCCTGGCGCGCGAACGGGTCCCGCCGCGGGGACGCTCGCCGGCGATCTTGTTAGGCTAACCTAACTCCATGGGGATCATCCGTGCGGTGCCGGAACTGGAACGCGTCGTGGGCGAGCGGCCGCTGCCGGTCATGATGAAGTCGATCGACCGTCTCGACCCGCATTGCCTGGCGCTGCTCGCGCACAGTCCGGCCGCTGTGCTCGGTTATGTCGACGCCGAGGGGCGTCAGCGGGCCGGACTGGTCGGCGGAACTCCCGGGTTCGCCGAGGCGGAGAGCACGTCGCGGCTGCGGCTCCCCGCCCCGCCATCGGCAGCGCCGGGCACCGGCGCCGCGCTGCTGGTGCTCGTCCCGGGATGGCGCGAGACCTTGCGGATCAACGGAACTCTCGCCGAAGACGGTCTTCTCGTCGAGGAAGCGTTCCTGCACTGCGGCAAAGCAGTGATCCGCTCGAACCTGTGGGGACCGGCAGCGGCGCCAGGGGACGCCGTCGAGGAGGGCTCCGTCCTCGGACCGGCGGCGGCCGATTTCCTTGCGGCCGCACCGTTCGCGGTGATCGCGTCGCGGGACGGCGCCGGGCGCGCGGACGTCAGTCCCAAGGGCGATCCGCCCGGAGCGGCCAGGATGATCGGCCCGGCGACGGCCGTTCTCGCCGATCGGCCCGGCAACCGGCGCACGGACACGTTCCACAATGTCGTCGAGCGCCCGGAGGTGGCTGTCTTGGCAGTCGTCCCCGGCGACCTTCGGACATTGGAGATCACCGGGAAGGCGGCCGTCAGCACGGACGCCGGGCTGCGCGAGTCGACGGCCGAGCGCAACCGCACCCCGAAAGCGGTGCTCAAAGTGGACGTCGAGACCGTCCGGCTCGCACAGAACAGTGCCCTGCGTGACTCCGGGTTGTGGGACCCCGCCCGGCACGTCGACCCCGCCGACCTGCCGCGGCCGTCGACTGTCTGGACCGATCACCTCAAGCTGAACGAGACCGCGGGCGCCGCCGCGAAACTGGTGCGGGACGGGGTGGACGAGCGCCTGCTCCGAGCGGGTCTCGACGAGGATTACCGGCAGAATCTCTGACCGGGCGGTTCGGCCGAGGGTGATCAACGGCGCGCCGAAGACTACTCAAATGACCGATGTCCGCCCCGGCGATCTCCCGTAGCGTGAGGCGCGCCCAGTCGTCGACGTTGCGAGGTCCGGATGGCTCAAGAACGCATGACAACCGACACCGACACGGCCGCCAGCGGCCTGCTGCTGAGCGTCGAACCGCTGACCGCCGCGGTCGACCGCGGCAAGGCCAACGGAGCCGTGGCCGACAACGACGGCAACGACTAGCCGTTGCCGCGCTCCATGACGGAGATTCCCGGACTGGCCGGCCTCGTCGCACCGCTCGAGGCCGGCCAGTTCTTCGCAGACGTCCTGGGCAAGCAACCGCGGCGGTTCCCGGGGGAGAAGGGCCGGTTCGCGTCGCTGCTCCCGTGGCCGGAACTGGACCGTGTGCTGCGCCAGCACCGCCTGGAGTTCCCTCGGCTGCGGCTCGCGCTCGACGGCGACGTCGTCCCCGCGCACACGTACACCGAAATGGTGTCGACCCGGCGCAACGGCCTGGTCCCGCGCGTGCTGCCGGCCCCGTTCGCCGAACACCTGCGCTCCGGCGCGACGCTCGTGCTCGATTCGGTCAACGAACTGGTCGGCGAGGTCGGCGAACTGGCGAGCAGGCTCGAACACGACCTGCGCGAGCGCATCCAGGTCAACCTGTACGCGGGCTGGGGTACCACGCACGGCTTCGACGTGCACTGGGACGACCACGACGCGTTCATCATCCAGCTTTCCGGGCGGAAGCGGTGGCGCCTGCACGGGGTCACGCGGCGTTCGCCGCTGCAACGGGACGTCGAGCTTCCGGAACGCCCGGAAGGCGAGCCGTCCGACGACTTCCTGCTGGAGGACGGCGACGTCCTTTACCTGCCGCGCGGGCACTGGCACGACGTGTCGGCCGTCGGCGAGGAGTCGCTGCACCTGACGATCGGGTTCAACGCCGCCACCGGTGTGGATCTCGTCGCGTGGCTGGCCGACCAATTGCGGTCCGACGAGTTGTTCCGCGCCGATCTGCCGCGGTTCGCCGGTCCGGACGCGCGGGCCGAGCGGGCCGAAGCTCTCCGCCGCCGGCTCGCCGAGGCAACTGCGGGCGACGTCGTCGGCCGTTTCCTTGCCGACCGGGACGCCCAGGCCCCGGCCCAGACCCGCGTCGGCCTGCCGTGGGCGGCGACGGCGGACCTGCTGCCGCCGGACGACGACTTCGAGGTCAGGCTGCTCGTCCCGCGTGCCGCGCTGGTCGACGACGACGGGACTGTTGCCCTGGTCGGAGCCGGGAAACGGTTGGTGTTCGCCGAAGCCGCGCGACCGGTGCTCGCCGCGTTGCTCGGGTGCGCCCCGCAGCCGTTCAAGGTTCTCGTCGACGCCGCGCCCGGGGTGCCTCCGGCGACTGTGCGGGCTTTGTTGCGGGAGTTGGTGGTTCAGGGGCTGGTGGCTCGGGCTTGACCACGGACTTCGCCGAGCGGTGGTGCGGGTGCAATCGAGGTGAGTCGGCGGTGCGACGCCGGGCTTGCGGGGCAGGTCGCCTGCCCGGCGCTGATCCCGCCCTTATCTGACGGGACGGTGCGCGCGCTGGTCATCCGCGGTTTCGGCGTGGGCTGAGCCACCGGCATGTCGGTCCGGAGTCCTCGCGAGCATTGCCCGATCGAGTGATGTCGCGCGAGAGTGACGGTTGCCTCGAAAGAGCAGGACGGACCGTCAGCTATACTTAGGCATGCCTAAGCCCGACGTGCCGCACTCGGGCCCGGGGATCTGCTTCCCGGGCCGGAATGCCGCGCCCGGATGCGCCGCGCTCACTCGGGAGCTCGGCGGCGAGCCCGCGGGAACCGCCGCGCGCATGACGTCCTGGCTGCTGGTCGAGCAGCCGGGTTCATGGGGGCCGGACGCGCTCGAAGACGCGCTGTCCGCCGTGTTCCCCGCCGAGCGTCTCGACGCCGCACGTGCTGCCGGCCTCCGTCCGCTGCTGATCCGCAAGCCGGGTCGGCACGCGCGGACGCCGGGTGCGCCGCGCACGGTTTACGTCGCGAGCGGACAGCCCGGCGACCGCTGGACGGAGCGACTCGACCTCGCTGACCTGGCCGAACTCGCCCACCTTGATCTTGAGGCGGTCGCTGCCGGACGTCGCGGGCACGGGGAACCGGTGTCGGGGCCGCTCTTTCTCGTCTGCACTCACGGCAGCAAGGACATGTGCTGCGCCGTTTTCGGCCGTCCGCTGGCCACGAGCCTCGCGCAGAACCATCCCGGACGGGTGTGGGAGGTCAGCCATGTCGGCGGGGACCGGTGGGCCGGAAATCTCCTGACCGTGCCCGACGGCTTTCTCCACGGCAGCCTCGCGGTTCCCGACGCTGAACTGGCGGCCAAGGAAGCACTCGGCGGCAATGTCCGGTTGGAGAACCTCCGCGGCCGGACCTCGGCGGAGAGTGCGTGGTCGCAGTTCGCCGAGATGGAGGTTCGCGGACGCACTGGCCTGCGCGGCCTCGACGCGGTGCTGGCCGTGACGGAGGAATCCCGGGGTGACGCCCGGAGTGTGCTGGTCGACGCGGGCGGGCGGCGGTACGAGGTGGTGGTCCGGCGGGCTGCGCCGACAGCCTCCGCGCACAGCCGATGCACCGCGCGCCTGGTGCTGGCGGGGTTCGTGGCGGAGTCGGTGCGCGAAGTCTGACGCCGGTGCTCGGGGTCGCTCGGCGAGGAGAGCTGGCCATGCGACCGACTGACCGTCCGCGGGCGGCTGGCCGGGCGGCGGCTTCGCATTGCCGGACACGGAGGTGCCCGGCATCTCGCGCTCGTGAGTGTTTATGCCGGTTAGAACCGGCATAGACACTCACGACGCTGCTCGGCGGCGCGCCGCCGCCACTGGCATCGTTCCCTGCCCCGCCCGCGGTGCTCGGCTGGCCGCCCGCGCCAGCGGCGTCGTTCCAGCACAGGGAGCGCGGCGAACCCATTCGCCGCGGCACTGGTGCCCCGGCTGAAGAGTCGTTGCGTTGCGGGCGGTCTCGTCGGGGAGGGGTTGCGGTGTGGGCGGGTTCGTCGGGGAGGGGTTGCGGTGTGGGCGGCCCCGCCGGGGAGGCGTTGCGGTGCGGGCGGTCTCGTCAGGGAAGCCGTTCCAGTCCCGTGCAGGCCACCTGGCCGACCTCATCGACCCGGTGTTCGTCATCGCCGGTTCCGATGACCAGAACCTGGCCCGTCGTCACGATACGGGATACTGTATGCAATCTAACATCGGCGGTATCCCGACCGGGAGGCGACCATGCGGGTGGCGGTTCTGGGCGCAGGAGCGATCGGCGCGTACGTCGGCGCGGCCCTCCATCGCGGCGGCACCGAAGTCCACCTCATCGCCCGCGGCGCGCATCTCGCGGCGATGGCGGCGGGCGGGGTGGCGGTCCGGAGTCCTCGCGGGGACTTCACGGCGCGTCCGCACGTCACTTCGGACCCGCGCGAGGTCGGGCCGGTCGACTACGTTTTCCTTGGCCTCAAAGCGCATTCGTACCCGGACTGCGGCGCCCTCCTGAAACCGCTGCTGCACGAGAGCACCGCGCTCGTCGCGGCGCAGAACGGCATTCCGTGGTGGTATTTCCACGGGCTGACTGGGCATCCGCTGGCCGGCCGCCGGGTCGAAGCGGTCGATCCGGGCGGGGCGACCAGCCGGGTGCTGGACGTCGAGCGGGCGATCGGATGCGTCGTCTACTGCTCGACCGTCATCGAGGAGCCGGGCGTCATCCGGCATCTCGAGGGCACGCGGTTTTCCCTCGGCGAACCGTCCGGGGACAGCTCCGTCCGCTGCCGGAAGCTCGCCGACGCGATGGTCGCGGGCGGGCTCAAGGCCCCGGTCGAGCCGAGGCTGCGGGACGACATCTGGGTCAAGCTGATGGGCAACGTCGCGTTCAATCCGCTGTCCGCGCTCACCCGGGCGACCATGGCGCAGATGTGCGAGCACGACGAAACCCGCGCGCTGGTCGCGGCGATGATGACCGAAACCCTCGCGATCGCGCGGGCGGCGGGTGCGGACCCGCGGGTGTCGGTGGAGAAGCGGATCGACGGCGCGTGGCGCGTCGGGCACCACAAGACGTCCATGCTGCAGGACCTGGAAGCGGGCAAACCGCTGGAGATCGACGCGATCATCGGGGCGGTCGTGGAACTCGCGGACCTGACTGGCGTCGAGGCTCCTGCGCTGCGGCATGTGCACGCCGCGATCGGATTGCTCAACCGGACGGCGATTCCGGTCGGCTGAAAAGAAAATCATCAGTCTGTCCACTGTGGAATAAAGAATGACCACTGTGGACGGTCTGGGTCGAACCTGCTCCCGGAGAGCGCCGCCAGAGGCGTGTGCACTCGACCGTGTCCGACGCGGGCCGCGCCGCGGCGCGCCCAGTGCGTCGCGGAAACCTGCGTGCTTCCCGTTGACCGAAGCCTCCGCGTCCAGCTATTCTCGAACTACGGAAGAAAACTTCCACAAAGCGAAATTAGCTGATCGAGATGTGAGGAGCCGAGGTACTCATGACCGGTCCCGCCGGGGAGCGGCACTCGCTGCCCTACACCGCCAACCTGTCGATCCTGTTCACCGAACTCCCGCTGCTCGAGCGCGCGCAGGCCGCTCGGGCAGCGGGCTTCACCAAGGTGGAGTACTGGTGGCCGTTCGAGAGCGCCGACCCGTCCGGGGCCGACGTCGACCGGTTCGCACGGTCGGTCGAGCAGGCGGGCGTCCAGCTGACCGGGCTGAACTTCTACGCGGGCGACATGGCCGCGGGCGAGCGCGGGCTCGTGTCGTGGGTCGGTCGCGAGGCGGAGTTCGCGACGAGCCTGACGGTCGCGCTCGGGCTCGCCGAACGGCTCGGCTGCCGCAGCTTCAACGCGCTGTACGGCAACCGGATCGACGGGGTGGCACCGTCCGAACAGGACGACCTCGCCCGCACGCACCTCGCTGCCGCGGCGAAAGCGGCCGAGGGCATCGGCGCGCAGCTGGTGCTCGAACCGCTGTCCGGCACCCCGGCGTACCCGCTGAAGACCGCGGCCGACGCGGTCGCGGTGCTCGACGAGCTGGGCCTGGACAACGTCCGGCTGCTCGCGGACCTCTACCACCTGGCGGTCAACGGCGACGACCTCGACACCGTGATCGCCCGCTACACCCCGCGCACCGGGCACGTGCAGATCGCCGACGCGCCGGGCCGGCACCAGCCGGGCACGGGGGAGCTGGATCTCGAAGGACATCTGGAAAAGCTGCAGGCGGCGGGCTACGCCGGACCGGTGGGCGTCGAGTACAAACCGGACGGCTCCACTGTGGACTCGCTGGCCTGGCTGCCGTACGAGCGAAGGGGAAACTGATGAGCAGGATCGGGTTCATCGGACTGGGCGTGATGGGCACGCCGATGGCGGCGCACCTGGCCGCCGCCGGACACGAGGTGAGCGGGTTCGACCTCAACGCCGACGCGCTGGCCAAACTGGAAGCGGCGGGCGGCCGCGCCGCGAAGGACGTCGCCGACGCGGTGTCCGCGGCCGAGGTGGTGATCACCATGCTGCCGAACCACCCGCAGGTCGAGCAGGTCGTGCTCGCCCCGGGCGGCGTGCTGGACACGATCGCGCCCGGCACGCTGCTGGCCGACATGAGCACCATCCGGCCGGAGACGTCGATCGAGGTCGCGAAAGCCGGTGCGGCCAAGGGGATCCGCGTGCTGGACGCTCCGGTCTCCGGCGGGCAAGCGGGAGCCGAGCAGGCGACGCTGTCCATTATGGTCGGTGGCGACGAGGCCGATTTCGCCGCGGCGAAGCCGGTTTTCGACACGCTCGGCAAGACCGTGGTGCACGTCGGCCCGCACGGCGCGGGCCAGGTCGTGAAAGCGGCCAACCAGCTGGTGGTCGGCGGGATCTACGGGCTGGTCGCCGAGGCGATCGTGCTGCTCGAAGCGTCCGGAGTGGACGCGGGCACCGGGCTCGACGTGCTGGCCGGCGGTCTCGCCGGCAGCCGGATCCTGGAACTGAAACGGAAGTCGATGGTCGCGCGGCAGTTCGAGCCGGGCTTCCGGATCGACCTGCACCACAAGGACATGGGCATCGCGCTGGCCGCGGCCCGGCAGTCCGACGTGGCGCTCCCGCTGACCGGCCTGGTCGCGCAGCTGGTCGCGGCAGGGCGGGCGATGGGCTACGGCTCGCTGGACCACTCCGCGCTGCTGAAGGTCGTCGAAGAACTGTCCGGCCGCTCGTCCGAGGAGGTTTGACCATGGCCCGGGTCCCCGCTATGCAGGCAGTCGTCGACGTGCTGGTCGACGAAGGCATCGACGTCGCCTTCGGCTGCCCAGGCGCGGCGATCCTGCCGCTCTACGACGCGATGCAAGGCCGCGGCATCGACCATCTGGTGGTCCGCCACGAAGAAGGCGCGACGCACATGGCCGACGGCTGGGCGCGCACCACCGGCAACGTCGGCGTCGCCATCGGCACGTCCGGTCCGGCGGGCACCAACATGATCACCGGTCTCTACACCGCGCACGCGGATTCCGTCCCGATCCTGTGCATCACCGGGCAGGCCGCGACGACGAAACTGCACCAGGAAGCGTTCCAAGCGGTCGACATCGTCGAGATCGCGCGGCCGGTCACGAAGTGGGCGGTCCAGGTGAAGGAAGCGGCGCAACTGCCGTGGATCTTCCGCGAGGCGTTCCGGATCGCGCGGTCCGGCCGTCCCGGTCCGGTCCTCATCGACCTCCCGATCGACGTCCAGAAGCAGATGATCGAGTGGGATTCGTCGATCGATTCGGCCCTGCCGGTCAGCACGGTCAAACCGGCTCCGGCGCGGGTCGAGCGGGCGCTGGACATGCTGCTCGCCGCCGAACGTCCGCTGATCCTGGCCGGCGGCGGCGTCGTGCTCGGCGAGGCGAGCGACCCGTTGCGGCGGCTGGCGGAGCGGCTCGGCGTCCCGGTCGGGGTCACGCTGATGGGCAAGGGCAGTTTCCCGGAGGACCACGAGCTGTTCGCCGGCATGGCGGGCATCCAGACGTCGCAGCGCTGGGCCAATGCGGCGTTCCTGGAATCCGACCTGGTCCTGGCGCTGGGCGCGCGGTTCGGCGACCGGCACACCGGCGA
This sequence comes from Amycolatopsis sp. FU40, assembly GCF_021903635.1. Classification (NCBI taxonomy): domain Bacteria; kingdom Bacillati; phylum Actinomycetota; class Actinomycetes; order Pseudonocardiales; family Pseudonocardiaceae; genus Amycolatopsis; species Amycolatopsis sp. FU40. The sequence continues at coordinate 2,909,044 of NZ_CP091381.1, read as the reverse complement.
GCTGTCGGTGTACCGCGGCGACCGGAAGTTCATCCACGTCGACATCGAGCCCACGCAGCTGGGCAAGGTGTTCGGACCGGACCTCGGCGTCGTTTCGCACACGCGGGAGTTCCTCGAAGCGCTGCTGGCGGCGCTCGACGCGCGCACCGCTCCGGCGCGGGACCGCGCGTGGGTCAAGCGGCTCGGCGACCTCAAGGCGGAGCTGCCGCGCAAGGAGGACTTCGACTGCACGCCGATCAAGGCGCCGCGGGTGTTCAAGGAGCTCAACGAGTTCTACGGCCCCGAGACGTACTTCGTGACGGCGATCGGGCTGTACCAGATCTGGTCGGGGCAGTTCCAGCGCGCGCATCTGCCGCGGCACTACCAGGTGTGCGGCCAGGCAGGCCCGCTCGGCTGGGAGATCCCGGCCGCGATCGGGGTCAAGAAGGCCCGGCCGGACGCGGAGGTCGTCGGCGTGGTCGGCGATTACTCGTTCCAGTTCCTGGTGGAGGAGCTGGCGGTCGCCGCGCAGTACGACGTCGGGTTCGTGCTCGTCATGCTCAACAACGAGTACCTGGGGCTGATCCGCCAGTCCGAGCTGCCCTACGAGATGAACTACCAGGTCGACATCCACTACGACGACCACGGCACGGACAACGTGAAGATCATGGAGGCCTACGGCTGCTCGGGCACGCGCGTCGAAGACCCGGGCGAGATCCGGTCGTCGCTGGAATGGGCGCGGAAGGAAGCCGAACGCACCCGGCGGCCGGTGCTGGTCGAGATCATGATCGAACGCGAGGGCAACGCCGCGATGGGCGCCGCACTGGACGCGGTGCGCGAGTTCGAAGCGGCTGACTGACCGGGAACCGGGCCGGGGCATCGAGGTGCTCCGGCCCGGTTCCCGGTGCTAGCGCGCGGGAATCAGGCCGGCCAGGGAAGCGAGCGCCTCGGCGTCGCGGGTTCCTGGCGTCGCGTGGAAGACCACCAGCTGCAAGCTGACCGGGCCGGGGATGTCGAGTTTGTCGCTGTGCAGATCCAGATTTCCGGCTGTGGGGTGGCGGAAACGGACGAGGTGGCCGGTACGGGTCCTGACGTCGTGCCGGGACCAGAGATCCCGGAACTCTTCGCTGCCGGCGGTGAGGCCGGCGATGAGTCCGGCTGCCGCGGGGTCGGCGATGCTGGGGCCGAGCGCGGCGCGCAGACCGGCGACGCCGTCGGCCGCCGTCTGGTCCCAGTCCCGGCGGAGCTCTCGTTCGGCCGGGTCGAGGAAAACCGCGCGGAGCAGGTTTCGCCCGACCGCGTAGTTGGGCGAAACCGCCGCGGCGACGGGGTTTGCGGCGAGCACGTTTGTGAGCCGGTCCTGGACGTAGGCGGGGTTCGTCGCCCAGGTGGAGATCAGCTCGGCGATGCTCGCGGGCACTCGCGGCTCGGCTCGGCCGGGCTGGGCTGGGGCCGCCAGCTGGTGCAGGTGCTGGCGGGAGGCTTCGTCGAGGCGGAGTGCCCGGGCCAGCGCGTCGAGCACCTGTGCTGACGGGTTCTGGTCGCGGCCCTGTTCCAGCCGGATGTAGTAGTCGCTGCTGATTCCCGCCAGGAGCGCGAGTTCCTCGCGGCGCAGTCCTCGCACACGGCGTCGTCCGTTGTCCGGCAGGCCGACGTCGGCCGGGGAGATCCGCTCTCGCCGGGCACGGAGGAAGTCGCCGAGGAGGTTGTCCACCGCACCAGTGTATTTGATTCAGTATGTGCTGTACTATTGCGGCCGTGCTGACCTCTGAGACTCGCGAACGGGCGCTCGCCCGGCTCGGCCGGGCACTGGCGGACCCGACGCGCTGCCGGATTCTCGTGGCGCTGCTGGACGGGGTCGTATACCCGGCACAGCTGGCCGCGGAACTGGAGTTGAGTAGGTCGAACGTCTCGAACCATCTCGCGTGCCTGCGCGGGTGCGGGCTGGTGATCGCGACGTACGAGGGGCGGCAAGTCCGGTACGCGATCGCTGATCCGCATCTCGCTCACGCGTTGGCGGAGCTGACGCAGGTGGTTTTGGCTGTCGCTCCGACGGACGCGTGTGCCGGCGAGACGCAGGCGGCGCGATGACCGAGCCCTGCCGGGACTGTTGCGCGGATTCGTCGGGTGGCGAGGCCGTGTCGGTGGCTGGCCCTCCGGTGGTGGATGCCGCGCGGCGGGCGGTCTTGCGGCGGAGAGTGCGGTGGCTGGTCGCCGGGACGATCGCGTACAACGTGGTCGAGGCGAGCGTCGCGATGTCGGCCGGGACGATCGCCTCGTCGTCGGCGCTCATCGCGTTCGGGCTGGACTCGGTGGCCGAGGTGCTGTCCGCGGCGGCGGCGGCGTGGCAGTTCGGGAGCGCGGATCCGCAGCGGCGGGAGCGGGCTGCGCTGCGGGTGATCGCGGTGTCGTTTTTCCTGCTGGCGGCCTATGTCGCGGTCGATGCGGTGCGGTCGCTGTTCGGCGATGAGGCTTCGCATTCGACGGTCGGGATCGTGCTCGCCGCGGTGTCCTTGGTCGTGATGCCGGTGCTTTCGGGCGCGCAACGCCGGGCCGGGCGGGAACTCGGCTCGGCGAGTGCGGTCGCCGACTCGAAGCAGACGCTCCTCTGTGCTTACCTCTCCGGCGTGTTGCTGGTCGGGCTGCTGGCGAACGCGCTGTTCGGCTGGTACTGGGCGGATCCGGTCGCGGGATTGGCGATCGCGGCGGTCGCGGTCCGCGAGGGGTTCGAGGCCTGGCGGGGCGAGCACTGCTGCTGATCGCGGGTCAGGCGTTGCTGGACGGCGCGCAAGCTCATGGCCAGCGCGATGAACACGCCGATCAGCATCAGTGCGGCGGCTAGATCGCTCACCTTGGCGGGCCTTTCTCCGGTGGGTCGTCTCGGATCGAAAGCATGACCTGACGCGGGCCTGGATTTCGCCGACGCTCACGCTTCCTTGACTGCGCTTCAGCCGATGTTGATGCCTTGACTTATACGGACACGTGTCCGTTAAGCTGACCGGACACGTGTCCGCATGAAGGTCAGGGGTAGGGAATGCCAGTTCTGGCAGGGAAAGTCGTCGCGATCACCGGGGCGAGCAGCGGAATCGGCGAGGCGACCGCCCGGCTGCTCGCCGCACGGGGCGCGGCGGTGGTCCTGGGCGCGCGCCGCGAGGATCGGCTCGACGCGCTGGTGAAGGAGATTCGCGGCGGAGGCGGTCGCGCGATCGCGTGCGTTGCCGACGTGACCCGGCGCGCGGACCTGGAACGGCTGGTGCGACGGGCGGTCGAGGAGTTCGGCCGGCTCGACGTGCTGATCGGCAATGCCGGGATCGCGAAGCTGGGGCCGGTGGCGGACGGGGACGTCGACGGATGGTCGGCGATGATCGACGTCAACGTGCGCGGTGTGCTGAACGGGATCGCGGCGGCGTTGCCGGTGTTCCGGCGGCAGGGACGGGGTCATCTGGTGACGACGGTGTCGACGTCCGGGTTGAAGATCGTGCCCGGGCAGGCGGTGTACGCGGGGACGAAGAACGCGGTGCGGACGATTCTGGAGGCGCTGCGGCAGGAATCCACGGACGGTGTTCTGCGGACGACGTCGGTGTCGCCGGGGTTCGTCCGGACGGAACTGGCGGATTCGATCGACGATCCGGCGGAGCGGGAGCAGATCCGGCGGCGGTTCGAGGAGTTCGCGCTGGATCCGGCAGCGGTGGCGCGGGCGATCGCGTTCGCGGTCGAGCAGCCGGACGATGTGGAGATCGGCGACATCACCGTCCGGCCCGCTGTGCAGAACTAGCGCGCGAGGGTCAGAGGCACGGCGGCTGGTAACCGTCGATGAGGAGTTCGCGGAAGTCGAGCGAGTTGGGGGTTTTGCCGACGAAGACCAGCCCGCGGGCTTCGGTCAGCGCGGACGCGAACGTGTACTGCGGCTGGCCCAGTTCGGGAAGCCAGGTCCAGGAAGAGGCGTCGAACGGGAAGAATGTGCGGACCAGCTGCCCGCCGGTCGAGGGGATGCGGGTGAGCCATTTGTCGCCGCCGCTCCAGTGCGAGGCGGGGCGCAACTGGACGTAAAAGTCGTCGTCGGCGCTGTAGGTCAGCCAGAATCCGGCGGAGTGGCTGAGGTCGGCCTGTGCGTCGAACTGGTTGCCCAGCCAGACGACGGCGACGTGCCACTCGTTGTTCTGGAAGGCGATTTTCGCCGCGTAGCCGTCGCCTTCCGGGACGAGAAGGCTTCCGGTGGGCGGGACGGTCGTGCCTTCGCCGCTGGCCAGCCATTTCTGCAGCCGGTTGATCGACGGGGTGCTGCATTCGTCCTGCCCGCCGGCGCGGTGCTGCGCGGCGGGCGCGGCTTGGGCAGCCTGGGCGGCTGGGGCGGAAAGCGGGGCCAGCAGCAGTACGGAAATCGCGGCGAGGACAGTGGTTCCGGCCTTGGTCCGGCGAGATGCGGGCATGGTTCGGAAGCTACCAGCGGGATTTCCGGGCGGTCAGGGCCGTTAGTCGGCTTCTGGGCAAATGGTATGGACCTTTCTGGCAAAGGATCAGACCACTGTGGGTCGGGGTCGCTGGGCAGGCGGTCCGTCGGGTTCGGCCCGCTGGCGGCCGGTGCGTGGCGGCCGGGCATTGGCAGCGCTATGCGTTTCACTGGCGTGCGGCCGCTCGTTGCAGGAACCCGGTGGCCGGCCGGCGGTGCCCGGCTGCTGCGGGGTCGCACCCGATTTCCGGTCGCTGGCCTGCGCTGCTGGTGGTCAGCATGCGCCCACCGATGGTCGGTGCGCGGCCGCCCGCGGCTGGCGTCCGACTGCGGCCGGTGGCGTGTGGCCGCGGTGGCTGGCGCTCGACTGCGGTGGGTGGTGTGCGGCCGCGGTGGCTAGCACGTGACTGCGGTGGCTGGCGTTCGACTGCCGCCGGTGGCGTGCGGCTGCGGTGGCCGGTGCTCGTCTGCCGGGCGGCGGTCGAGCACCAGCCTGGTGCCGCCCCGAGGCGCGGACGCCGCGCGGGGCGTGCGGCGGCCTCGCAGCGTCGGCAGCCGGTCCGTAGCGGAGCGCCCCCGGTGCGCCGCGGGTGCGTGCCACGGAGGTGCCGTCGGCAATGACGGCGGCGTACCCGGGGTCTGGCCGGAATACTCGGCTCTCGGGCATTCCAGCCAGTCTCCGGTTAAAGCGGAGCCGTCGGCGGTCGCGGGGATTCCGGTCGGCCGTGCCGCCGACCGGGTATCTCGCTGGGCAGCGACACCAGAAGGGTCAGAACGGCGGCTCCTCACCCAGGCCGGCGCCGGCGGCCACCGGCGCGGCGCCCCAGGCGTCCCCGCCTGGTCCGTTCGTTTCGGCGCTGTTCCGGCTGGCCTTGGTGACTCGGGCGGTCGCGTACCGCAGCGAAGGGCCGATCTCGTCGACCTGCAGTTCGACGACGGTGCGTTTTTCGCCCTCCTTGGTCTCGAAAGACCGCTGCGCCAACCGTCCGGTGACGAGGACCCTTGCTCCGCGCGTGAGGCTCTCTGCGACGTTTTCCGCTGCTTGCCGCCATATGCTGCACCTGAGGAACAAGGCCTCGCCGTCCTTCCATTCGCCGGATTGCCGATCGAGAGTGCGAGGTGTTGACGCGACGGTGAAATTCGCGACCGCTGCTCCGGACGGGGTGAAGCGCAGCTCCGGGTCCGAAGTCAGGTTTCCGACCACGGTGATGACGGTTTCTCCGGCCATGCTAAAACTCCTTTGTTGTGTGCAGCCAAATCCATGGCGACCGATCTGAGGGTCGATTGTTGGTGAATCAGCCGTTCAGTACTGCTGAATAACGAGTGCGGTGGAAAGCCGCGTCTCTTGAGCCTCTGCCGTGGTCTTGGCAAGAGCTGGCGGGAGGAAGCGCTAGTGCGTAAGGCGGCCCTCCGAGACGCTGCGGAACTCGACGGGGCGAAGGCGGATGCGGTCAGGGTTTCGATGACGGTGCGGACGGGTCCTCCGGCCATGGTGACGGCTCCTCTGTTCGGTGCGGACCCGGGACCGGGCGCCGCTTCGGGAACCAGGAGACCATCCGGGTACGACAGTTTCCGGGGGTTCTCGGTCACTCCATCGGGTGGGATCCGAAACAGAGCGGGTTCCCGCCGTTCGGCTGTTGTTCCGGGGTGGGGCGGCGGGCAGCATGAACGGCATGGTCGGTGGGACGTGGGGTCGGGCGGCGGCGGTGGTCGCCGTCGTGGGGATTTCGGTGGCAGGGCAGGGGATCGCGCCCGCGGAGGTCGGGGCGAAGGCCGGTTCGGCGACAAGCGCGGCGCAGCCGCCGGGGGATTGTTGCGGCGGTCCGTCATCGTGGACAACCGGGGACAAAACCGCCCTCGGAACGGCGGCCGGGACTGCCAGCCCGTTGTGGTTCACCGTCGCGGGAGGGGTCGCGTCGGAGGTGTTTTATCCGCGCGCGGACGTGGCCAACATGCAGGACATGCAGTACGTGGTCACCGACGGGAAGTCCTTTGTGGACCTTGAGCGCGACGCGACGGAGCACGTCGTTTCGATGCCGGACGAGAAGGCACTCGAGTACACGGTCACGAACACGGCTAAGAGCGGGCGCTATCGGATCACCACGACGTACGTGACTGACGCTGGGCGGCCGACTCTCCTTGCCCGTACGCGGTTTCAGTCGCTTGACGGGGGTCAGTACCAGGTTTATCTGCTGGCGAATCCGTCGATGGCGGGTGGCGCGGCGAACGACATTGCGGCGTGGGACGGGACCGGGCTGACGGCCAGCGGGACGGAGCAGTTGTTCGGGGCCACGACAACTGTGGCGTCGGCGTTGCGGGCGTCGACCGGATTCGTCGCGCATGACAACGGATATTCCGGCGCCGCCAGCGATTGCCTGGTAGACTTGCGGGCACATCGAACTCTTGCGAATCACTTCGATTCCACTGATCACGGCAACGTAGTCCAGTGTGGACAAATACCGGTCGGGCAGGACACGACGTTTTCGGTCGCGCTCGGGTACGGGAGTGACGTCCAGGGCGCGGCGGCGGCCGCGGACGGGTCGTTGGCCAGTGGGTTCGGCAATCTGGAGCAGGCGTATCGGCGCGGGTGGGAGGAGTATGTCGGCAGCTTGAAGGCGGTGCCGGGCAGCGTGGCGGGTGACGAGCGGCAGCGGAGGGCGTATTACGTCGCGCTGATGGCGTTGCACGCGGCGGAGGACAAGGCGCATCGCGGCGCGAGTGTCGCGGGGCTGGCCACTCCGTGGGGCGATGTCGTGAACGGCGACGTGCTCAACGACGGGTACCACCGCGTGTGGGGCCGGGATCTGTACCAGCAGGCGACCGGACTGCTCGCGGCGGGCGACGCGGCGCAGGCGAAGCGGATGGCGCAGTTCCTGTGGACCTCGCAGTGGATCTCCGCGCCCACCCAGGGCGACGGGACGACGTACCCGGCGGGGGCGTTTCCGCGGTACAGCCCGGTGAGCGGGGTCCAGGGGGCCACGCCGCGGCAACTCGGCTGTTGCGAGCAGCTCGACCAGGATTCCGACGCGATCATCCTCGCCTGGACGACGGGGCTCACCGACGCGGCGACGTACGCGCGGGTCAAGGTGACGGCGGAGCACATCCGCACGAGCGGGCCCGCGACGACGGAGCGGTGGGAGGAGCAGTACGGCCGGTCGCCGTCGTCGATCGCGGCCGAGGTCGCGGGGCTCGTGACGGCCGGGGCGATCGCGCGGGCGAACGGCGATACGGCGGCGGCGCAGCAGTGGGAGTCCACCGCGGACTCGTGGCGGGCGCAGCTCGACAGCTGGACGCGGACGACCGCCGGCTACTGGGGCGGCCACACGTATTACGAGCGGATCGACAAGGGAACCGACCCGAACGACACCGGGCAGATCTGTTTCGACGAAGGGTGCTTCTACGAGCACGACGTAGTCGACTTCGGATTCCTCGACCTCGTCCGGCTCGGGATCCGCGGACCGGCGGACCCCGAAGTCGCCGAGTCGGTGGCCCCGACGGCGGCGGCCCGCGACGGCAACGCGTCGATGCAGGTGAGGACCCCGAACGGCGACATCTACTTCCACCGCTACCCGCACGACAACTACGGCGAGAGCACCACCGCCTGCACCGGCTGGCCGGCGAACGGGCCGCAGCGGTTCGGGCGGCTCTGGCCGGTCCTGTCGGGCGAGCGCGGCGAGTACGAGCTGGCCAACGGGCGTCCGGCGGCGGTCTACCTGAAGTCGATGGCGGACGCGGCGAACGACGGGTACTTCATTCCCGAGCAGGTGTGGGATCGCGCCGATGTCGCGTGCTTCGGGCTGGGCCGTCCGACCGGGAGCGCGGCGCCGCTGATGTGGGCGGAAGGCCAGTACCTCCGGCTCGCGCAGAACACGGACGCGGGGAAGAACCTGGAGACCCCGGAGGTGGTGCGGCAGCGCTACGGCGGCTGACCCGGCCGTTCGCGACGACGGCGGCGACCAGGGCCAGCCCGAGTCCCACGCCGGTCAGCACGGTGAACGGCTCGCCGAACCACACCGTGCCCCACACCGACGTGACCGGCGCGATCAGGAACATCAGGCTGTTCACCGCCGTCATGCCGATCCGTCCGACGAGCAGCCAGTACAACCCGTACCCGCCGAAGGTCGCCAGCACGATCAGCCACGCGAGGGCGAACCAGAAGTGCCCGGACGCGGGCGGCGCCGCGCTCCCGGTCGCCAGTGCGAGCGCGGTGAACACGACCGCGGAGGTGGCGCAATGGACGGCCAGCGCGCGCAACGGGGGAGCGGGAACGCGAGCCCGGCGTTCGAGCACGGTCGAGGCGACTAGCCCGAGCATTCCGGCGAACGGGATCAGGTACGCCCAGGCGGGGGCGTGCGAAGCGGCGTCCGACCAGCTGACCAGGACCACGCCGACCAGCCCGAGCGCGAGCCCGGCCCATTGCCGTCCGGTCGCCGCGACGCCGAGAAGCGGACCGGCGAGCGCGGCGGCGACGAGCGGTTGCACGCCGTCGATGAGCGCGGTCGTGCCGGTGCTGACGCCTTCGCCGATGGCCCAGTAGACAGTGAGCAGATAGCCCGACTGGGACAGCAGGCCGATCAAGACATGCCTGCCCAGTTCGCCAATCGAACCAGGGCGCAGGAAAGGCGCCAACAGCAGCGCCAGCGGCAGGAACCGCCACATCAGCACGGTCGGCACGGACGCGTCCGCCGCGCCGAGCTTCGCACCGATGAACCCGGACGACCAGCACACCACGAACAGGACGGCCGCCCCGACTATACCGATCTGTTTACCCATGGCGCTGGACTATACAGATCGGTATACACTGGGGCCATGACGATCGACTGGACGCCGAAAGCGCAAGCGGTGCTGACCGCCGCGTCGGAACTGTTCTACGAACGCGGGATCCACGCGGTCGGCGTCGACGTCATCGCGGCGAAGGCGGGCGTCGCGAAGAAAACGCTCTACGACCGGTTCGGCTCGAAGGATCGCCTGGTCGTGGAGTATTTGTCCGCCCGGGACGCACGTTGGCGGGAGTTCCTGGGCGAGTGGCTGGAGCGGGCCGGAACGACGCCGCGGGACCGGGTGCTGGCGGTGTTCGACGCGTCCGAAGCGTGGGCGAAGAAGTACGGCGGCAAGGGCTGCAGCATGATCAACGCACACGCGGAGATCAGCGATCCGGCGCATCCGGCGTACGCGGTGATGACCGAGAGCAAGCGGTGGCTTCTCGGCGTCCTCGTCGAATTGGCCGAATCGGCGGGCGTTCCGGAGCCGCGCCAGGTGGCCGAGCAGATCATGCTGCTGCACGAAGGCGCGACCGTGATGGCAGGAATGCGGGTCGCCGAGAACGTCTTCGCGCGGGCGGCGCAGACGGCGGTGGTGCTGCTGGGCTGAGCGGTCAGCGCGTCGAGCGGATCTTCTCGTAATGCCGTGCGGCGCGCGCTCGGTTGCCGCAGGCGACGGAGCACCATTCGCGGCGCGGATGCGTCTTCATGAAGTAGAGCACGCAGCCGGGCGCGTAACAGGCGCGCAGCTTCGCCGCGTCCGGTCCGCCCAAGAGTGCGATCGATTCTCGTGCCACGCGGGCTAATCCGGTGACGACCGGCGAAGTGCCGCGGGAGGAGCCTTCCTGCAGTTTCCCGGCCACGAAGGTCAGTTGGGGGACTGGCAGGCGGGTCACCAGGTCGTTCAGGTCGCCGAGCGCGGTGTCGAGGTCGACGGTGGGGGACTGCCGCTCGTCGGCGGTGACTTGGGCGGCGAGTCGGCGGACGGCGTCGCGAAGCCGGCGCGCCAGCGCGAGTTCGGCGGCCGACGACGGGCGCGAACCGCGCTCGATGCCGACGTCGTCGAGCCACGCGTCGAGGTCTTCACGGGTGCGGAGATCGTCGTGGAGCCCGCTCGTGTCGGCCCAGACGGTCGCCATCAGGCGGACCGGCACGACCTCGTCCGGCAGCATGCCCATGGCCGAGACGGTATCACGGATGGAACGGGTTGCATCCGTGAGAAGCGGATGCTAGAACTTCTCACGGAATCTCACGGTTCAACCCGTGAGAAAGGGAGGGTGCAATGAGCCATGCGATCCGGCCGGCGTTTCACTCCGGCGAACTCGCCGTCCAGCGGGAGGCGGGAGTCGAACGCCAGGCCGCGCGCCTGTCCCGGATGGCCGAACCGGCCGGGATTTCCCCGGGAACGGCAGGGTTTCTGGCCGAGCGGACGTTTCTGGTCGTGACCGGACGCGACGCCGGCGGACGGCTGTGGACGTCGCCGATCACCGGCCCGCCCGGGTTCTTGGAGACCAGGTCGGAGACGACGCTCGCGATCCATCGCACGCTGCCGGAAGGCGATCCGCTGCACCGGCTTCCGGCCGGGCAGATGCTCGGCATGACCAGCGTCGAGTTCGCGACCCGCCGCCGGGTCCGGATCAACGGCACGCTCGCGACCACCGCGAAAGACCACCTGATCGTGGAGGTCGAGCAGGCCTACGGCAACTGCCCGCAGTACATCCAGCAGCGGGACCTCACGCAAGACGTCGAGCCGGCAGCACCAGCAGGAGAACGCGCTGAACTGAGTCCGGGCGACACCGAGCTGATCCAAGCGGCGGACACGTTCTTCCTCGGCACCATCAATCCCGCGCACGGCGCGGACGCGTCCCATCGCGGCGGCGCGCCCGGATTCGTCCGCGTCGAGGAGAATGCCTTGCGGTGGCCCGATTATCCGGGAAACAATCTCTTCAACAGTCTCGGCAACATCGCCGCGAACCCGGAAGCCGCGCTGCTCTTCTTCGACTTCGCCACCGGCCGCGTCCTCCAGGTCTCCGGCACCGCCGCGATCGAATGGGGCGAAGCCGGCCGCTCCGGCGACGACGGCTATACCGGCCGGATCGTCCGGCTGGAAGTGCACCGCGTCGTCGAGGGCCGTCCGGTGGCCCGGCAAGTCGCGCACGCGCCGTACCCGCGCAATCCTCGGCTCGTCAAGTGAAGGGACCCCTGTCATGACCGAATCGCGGCCCCCGTTCCCGCCGTTCGACCTCGCCGCTGCGCTGCGGAAGGTCCAGGCCGCCGAGGACGCGTGGAATACGCGGGACCCCGAGAAGGTCTCGCTCGCGTACACGCCGGATTCCGTGTGGCGCAACCGCGACACCCATGTGGTCGGCCGCGCCGCGATCGTCGAGTTCCTTGCCGCGAAGTGGGAGCGCGAGCAGGACTACGCGCTGCGCAAGGGGCTGTGGGGCTTCCGCGAGAACCGCATCGCCGTGCGGTTCCAGTACGAGAGCCGCGACGCGGAGGGGCAATGGTGGCGCAGCTACGGCAACGAGCTGTGGGAGTTCGCCGGGAACGGCCTGATGAGCAGGCGCGAGGCGTCCATCAACGACCGGCGGATCGGCGAATCGCAGCGGCGGATCTTCGGGCCGCGGCCGGAGGCCGAGCGCGGGGCCGACTTCCCGTTGTGGTGAAAGAAAGAACCCGGCCGTCCTTCCGGTGGGTATCGGAAGGACGGCCGGGCCGGTGCCGCGTTCGCGGGGATGGGGGAACGCGGGCTCCGCTCAGGCGCCGGTGCGCGCCTGCCGTTTGCGGGACACGAGCCGCCAGCCGACGGCGAGCACCACGACGATCGCCGGGATCGAGTAGAACGCGATCTTCTCGGCTCCGTCGGAGAATCCCATCAGCACCACGACCAGCACGAGGAATCCGAGCGTGGCCCAGCCGGTGTAGGGCGCGCCGGGCATGCGGTAGCTCGGCCGCTCCAGTTCGCCGCGCAACGCCGCCTGGCGCATGCGCATCTGCGAGTACACCAGAGTCGCCCAGGTCGCGACCACTCCGAGCGACGCGACCGCGGTGGCGATGTCGAAGGCTTCCTTCGGCAGCAAGTAGTTCAGCACCACGCCGAACACGTAGGCGACGGACGTGAAGAGAATTCCGCCGTAGGGCACATGCCGCGAGTTCATCTTGCCGACGAACTTCGGCGCCTCGCCCTCGTCGGCGAGCGCGCGGAGGATGCGGCCGGTGGAGTACAGGCCCGAGTTGCACGAGGAGAGCGCGGCGGTGAGGACGACCGCGTTCATCACGTCGCCGATGCCGCCGATGCCCAGGCGCGAGAACACGGTGACGAACGGGCTTTCGCCGCCGTTGTAGAACGGCCACGGCAGCAGCATCGCCAGCAGCAGCACCGAACCGACGTAGAAGACGCCGATCCGCCACACGACGCCGTTGATCGCCTTGGGCAGCACCTTGCGCGCGTCCTTGGTCTCGCCGGCCGCGATGCCGACCACCTCGATCGCGGAGTAGGCGAACACGACCGCCTGCAGCGTCATCAGCGCGATGCCGACGCCGGCCGGGAAGAACCCGCCGTGATCGGTCAGGTTGTGCACGCCGGCCGTGGTGCCGCCGATGTTCGCGCCGGTGAACACGAGCCCGAGCGCGGTCACCAGGAAGACGATGATCGCGAGGACCTTGACGACGGAGAACCAGAACTCCAGTTCCCCGAACAGCTTCACGCTCAGCAGGTTGACCGCCATGAGCACGCCGAGCGCGATCAGCGCGGTGATCCACTGCGGCACGTCCGGCAGCCACTTGTGCACGTAGATCGCGACCGCGGTGATCTCCGCGATCCCGGTCATCGCCCAGTTCAGCCAGTACATCCAGCCGGACACGAACCCGGCCCACGGTCCGATGAACTTGCGGGCGTAGGTCACGAAACTGCCGGAGCTGGGCTGGTGCAGCACGAGCTCGCCGAGCGCCCGCATCACGAAGTAGGCCGCGATGCCGCACAGCGCGTAGGAAAGGACGAGCGACGGACCCGCTTCGTGGAGCCGCCCGCCCGCGCCGAGGAAGAGCCCGACCCCGATCGCCCCGCCGATCGCGATCATCTGCACCTGGCGGTTGCCCAGTGCTTTCGTGTAGTTGTCGCCCTCTTTGGCGACCACTGTGGATTCCATGGTTGCGTGACGCTAGCGGTAGCGCACCGCGTGACGCAGCACACCTAGGCTGGACTTAAGGTGTGCTCCAGATCACCGTGGAGGAACCGGGCAAACCGGGCAGGACCCGTTTGACTTCCGGAAAGCGTGCTGGAGCTGCGTGGATGTCCACCGTGGACGGTCCGGCCGGAGACTTTCGGGTAACCCGGGGCGTCCTCGAGGGTATCCGGGCGGCAAGGCCCGCGAGAGTCACCGGAACGGGCGACGAAGGGCCGCGGCGGCCATTCCACAGTGGACGGAAGCGCCCGGTGCGCGAGCGCGGCTGGCCTCACATGCGACGACGCGGCGGCGCTGGGCCGCTTCACGGCGGAGATACGCCGGAACACTAAACTCCGCGCCGTGCCAACCCCAGATTCCGACGCCTCCGCACGCAGGCAAGCTGGCCACCGTTGGCTCATCATCGGGCTCGGGCTCGTCTCCGCGCTGACCGCGGTGCTGTTCACCGTCGCGCCGGTGAACACTGAGACGACGACGTACCGATGGGACGGCGCGCAGGACACCGCGCTGCCGTTGTACCCGTACCACCCGGCCAGACTCGACGCGACCGTCCGCTGCGCCGGCCCGGACGGGCTGCTGCTCGCGACCACCCCGCCGGAAGGCAAGCAGGGAGCGGAGCGCGCCGCGGGCGGGCTGGAGGTCCGGGCGGCCGACGGCATCGTCAGCGCGAAACTCGGTGGCACGGAACTGTTTCGCCAACCGGCCGGCGGCGACTGCCACTTGAAGGTGCACGCCGACGGCGAAGGCACCACGGTCGGCACCGGCAAGACGGCGGGCAGGCCGACCGTCACCGGGCTGTACACCGAACACCCCGGCACGGTGTCCGCGCAGATCGAACCCGACACCCGATGGGTCAGCACGGCAAGCGCGGCGAAGATCGCGCTCGGCGTGGTGTCGGTGCTCGCGGTGCTCGCCATGATCGTGCTGCTGGTCCGGCGCGACCGGGCCGCCGCACGCCGCGTCCGGCTGCTTCCGCGGCGGGCGTGGGTGCCGCGGCCGGCGGACCTCGTGGTGACCGGCGTGCTCGGAGTCTGGTCCGTCGTCGGTGCGCTCACTGTGGACGACGGATACATCTCGACGATGCTGCGCGCTCGCGGGACGAGCGGGTTCACCGGCAATTACTTCCGCTGGTTCAACGCGCCGGAAGCGCCGTGGGGCTGGTACTACGAACTGTACGCGCTTCTCGGCCGCGTCACGCCGGCCATGGTGTGGATGCGGCTGCCTTCGGTGCTGCTCGGGCTGGCGTCCTGGTTCCTGATCGACCGCGTGGTGCTGCCGCGGCTGGTGAACCGGCCTGCCCGGTGGACCCGCTGGGCGACCGCGGCCTTGTTCCTGGCCTGGTATGTGGCCTTCGACGTCGGGCTGCGTCCGGAGCCGTGGATCGTGTTCGGCTCGCTGGCGGTGTTCGCGCTGGTCGAGCGCGCCCTGGCGACCGGTGCGGTGACGCCGGTCGCGATCGGTTTGGCGGTCGCCGGCGCCACCGCGACGACGAACCCGCTCGGGATCGCGGCGTTCCTGCCGTTCATCGCCGGGGCGCGCCCCCTCGCGCGGCTGGCGCGCAGGCGCGGAGACCTGCGCGTGCCCGGCGCGATCGCGGTGGTCGTCGGCGCCGGTGCCAGCGCGCTCCTGACGGCGTTCTACGACCAGCCGCTGACCGCGGTCCTGGAGTCGACTGCTGTCCGGCAGAAGATCGGACCGGATCTGCCGTGGCAGGCCGAAATCAACCGGTATGCCACCCTGCTCGACCCGTCGGTGGTCGAGGGCGCGCTGAACCGCCGGGTGCCGGTGCTGCTGATGCTCCTGGCGATGGCGCTGACCGCCGTGCTGCTGATCTGGCGCCGCGCTCCGGGACTGGCCGTCGGGCCTGCTCGCCGCATGGTCGTCATCAGTGTTCTCTGCCTGGTCGTGCTCGCGTTCACGCCGACGAAATGGACGCACCATTTCGGCGCGCTGGCCGGATTCGGCACGGTGGTCATCGCGATGCTGGTGCACACCGTCGCAAGGGGAGCGCTGGCCTCGGTGTGGGAACGGGCGGCGGCGCTGGGTTTGGTCGCGGCGACGACGTGGCTGGCGTGGTCCGCGCCGAACTGGTGGTGGATGCAGTCCGACTACGACGTCCGCTGGGGCGACACTGTCCCGACGGTCAAGGGAGTGCGGCTGGCGGATCTCGCCCTCTGGGCCGGGCTGGCCGTCGCGCTCGCAGGCGTGGTCGCCGGGGCTTGGCAGACCGCGAAGCGACGGGACGGGGCGGGGCGGGCGCCGCGCTGGCTGCCGAGGACGAGCTGGGTGATCGTCGCGGTGGCGGCCGCGACGGTGGCGGTCGAAGTGGTCGGGCAGGCGCAGGCGGTGAAGGTGCGCTGGGGCACCTACTCCGTCGGCCGGTCGAATCTGGCTTCGCTGGGCCTCGCCGCCAGCGCCGGCAAAGCCGGAAACTCCTGCGGCGTCGAGGACTGGCTGGACGTCGAGCCGGACATCGCGGCCGGTGTGCTCCGGCCGTCCACCCCGGCCTCGGCGGACGGGTTCGCGATGAACACCGCGTTCCCGCCGGACGCCCCGCCGCGCGCGCCGTTCGGCAGCGACCCGGAGCATCCGGCGTGGAGTTCCTACGGCGCGCCCTCCCGGACCGGCACGTTCGTGAGCGGGTGGTACGACCTGCCCGCCGGCACCGGGTCGCCGGATTCGCCGCCGGTCGTGATTTCCCGCGCCGCGCACGGGAAAGTGCAGGTGTCGGTCGAGTTCGCGAAGGCGGACGGGACCGTGCTGGCGACGGCGAAGGCCAAAGCGGACGACACCGGGAAATGGCTCGACGCACGCTTCGATCCCCGCTGGCAGGCGCCAGGGGCGCAACGGGTCCGGGTGGTCGCGCGGGACGAAGACCCCAGCGGGTCGGGCTGGGTCGGGGTCACCGCGCCGCGGATTCCGCGGCTGACGCCGCTGACGAACGTGATCCCGGTGAACGAGCCGGTGACATTGGACTGGACCAACGCGTTCGTCCTGCCGTGCCGGACCCCGGCGTCGCTGTCGGACGGCATCGTGCAGCCGGTGCGTTACCGGTTCGCGCCGGGGCAGGACGCGCAGTCGCTGGTCGGGGTTTCCTACTCCGCGGATGCCGGGGGACCGTACGTGCCGCTGTACGCCGACGCGAAGGCGACCGAAGTGCCGACGTACCTTCGCGGCGACAAAGTCCGGGAGCCGGTCGCGGTCTTCCGGTTCGACTACCCGGTGGCGATGCGGGGGCTGACCGTCGAGCACGGCACGCGGTCGACGTCCGGCCTGGCGAAACAGACCGCGGTGCTGGACCCGGACGCGGCGCCTGGCGGCGGGTAGCGCTCGGCGGGCGGCCGGGCGCATCGTGGTTCCGGAGCCGTCGATCGACTTCCGCGGGCCGGTCCCCGGATCTCGGGGCCGGTGTCGTATTCTCCGTATTGGCCGGAAGGCAGCACGTCGAAATCGAAGGCGAAACGGAAGTTCCGTCTTCGACGCGCGACCGGCGGCCCCAGTCTTCAGCACAGCCGCAGTTCCCCGTGGAATCCAACGAGTTCTTCACGAGATTGGGTGGTCTTCGCCGTGAGTCTGCTTTTGTACCCGCTGGCGGGGCTGGCCGTTCTCGCCTTGCCGGGACTTCTGGTGCAGTTCGCCGCGGGCATCCGGGACAAACTGTGGCTGGCCGCGCTGACCGCCCCGGTCAGCGTCGGCGTCTACGGCCTCGCCGGCCTCGCGTCCGGCATTCCGGGACTGTCCTTCGGGATTCCGCTCGCGCTCGCGGTGACCTTGCTGCTGTCCGCGATCGTCTTCGGCATCGCCTGGTTCCGCCGCGGCCGCGGCGAACCGGCGCCGGTCGAGCAGCCGGACACCTCGCTGCTGCCCGCGCTGACCGGGCGCTGGCTGCTGGCGGCCAAGATCGGCGCCGCGGTCCTGGTGCTCGGCGGCATCGCGCTCGCGCTGCAGCAATGGCACGGCGGCCTCGGTTCCTGGGACACCTATCCGCAGGAACACGACACGATCATCCACATGGTGCTGGTGGCCTACATCAGCGACACCGGCCGGGCCGCGCCGTGGGACCTCCTGCCGATCGACGTGCTCACCGGGCAGCCGGTGTCGTTCTACCCGTCCGGGCTGCCGTTGCCCGCCGCGCTGTCGGGCGAGCTGACCGGCGGGCCGATCACCGGCTTCAACGTGATGAACGCCCTGATCACCGGGCCGGTGTTCGTGCTCGGCTCGGCGGCGCTCGCGGCCGCGGTGTTCCGCAGGCTGCGCGCCGGATCGAGCTGGACCGCCCTCGCCGGCGGGGCGGCCGCGCTGGTCGCGGCCGGGCTGTACCGGCCGGGCGTGCAGCTCCTGCACGACGGCGGGATCGCGCCGAACGCGGCCGCGATGAGCATGGCTCCGGGCGTGATCGCGGCGCTGATCAGCGTGGGCGGGCACCGCGGATGGGGTCCGGGTTCGCGCTGGCTGCGGGCCGTCGTGCTGGGCATCGGGGTGGCCGGGGTGTTCTCGGTCCACCCGAGCGTGGCCGCGACCGTCGGCCTCAGCGTCGTGGTGTTCTGGATCGTCGAGGCGTGCACGAAGCGGGGACGCCAGATCCTGCGCGGGCAATGGCCGGTGCTGCTGGCCGCGGGGGTGGTGGCCGCGCTCGCGTCGGCGACCACTCTGCTCGGTTCGGCGAGCCAGGCCACCCGCACCGGGACCTGGTCGCCGGACATCCCGCCCGGCCGGTTCGGCGACGCGCTGTCGACCAACCTGAAGCTCACGTATGGCGGGTACTTCGATCCGCACGGCATCTTCTCCCAGCTCAGCGCGGGCGTGCTCGCTCTGGCCGGGGTGCTGGTCGTCCTGGTGCTGCGCCGCGCCTGGGGCGTCGCCGCGATGTGGCTGTTCTGGCTGGCGATCGTCGTCGATTTCAAGGTGCACCCGTGGTCGGGCATCGGCTCGATGGTCGGATCGCCGTTCTACAAATCGTATGTGCGCATTCAGTCGCACATTTCCCTGTTCATTCCGGTGCTGGCGGCTATCGCGGTCGTATTCGTGACGGCCGGAATCATTCGCTTGGCCGGGAAACCGAAGAACGCGGCGGTGTTCGGTTGCGCCCGCCGATTCGCCGGTCCGATTTCCGTCGCATTGCTCGCCGCGGTGCTGGCCGGATACGTCTTCTACGCCGCGGTTCCCTACGAACACCGCAACGCCGAGGTGATCGCGAGCCGCTACGCGAAGCCGGAGTTCACCAGGGTCAACGACGACGACAAACGAGCGGCGAAATTCGTCGAGGAGCACATCAAGCCCGGCGAGCGGCTGATGAACAGCGCCAACGACGGCTCGACCTACGCTTATGTCGAGGACCGGGTGCCGGTGGTCAACGTGGTCACGCTCGGCTCGGCGCTGGAACCGGTGACGTATGAGCTGCTGCGCTCGTTCCGCGACTATCCGACCGACCCGAACATCCGGAAAACCGTGTTGTCGCTGAACATCGGCTACGTCTACGTGGACAGCAAAGCTCCCACCATGGGCGCCGGACCGGGTTCGCCGAACAGCTGGTACACCGCGCCGACGTTCGAGCTGGCGCCGGGACTGCAGAACCTGGACGGCCTGCCCGGCCTGTCGGTGGCCTTCCAGTCGGGCACGGTGACGGTGTACAAGCTGGACCGCTCCGTGCTCGCCGCGATGCCGAATTGACCGAGCGCGGAGGCGAGCCGCCGGTTCCGCGGCGGGCGGGCGTTTCACCCTCGTGCCGTTCGGCCGCTGACGCGACCGGCGTTTCCGGATACGGTCGGTGCCATGGCTAAGGGCGAGGCCGTCGAGCTCGAGGTGGGGGACCGGACGGTCCGGGTGTCCAACCCGGACCGGGTGTACTTCCCGGCGCGCGGCGAGACGAAGCTCGATCTCGTCCGCTACTACCTTTCGGTCGGCGACGGGATCGTGCGCGCGCTGCGGGAACGGCCGTGCATGCTGCACCGTTTCCCGTCCGGGGTGACCGGCGAGAAGGTGCACCAGAAGCGGGTGCCGAACGGCGCGCCGCCGTGGCTGGAGACGGTGCGGGTGCAGTTCCCCCGCTACCAGCGGCACGCCGACGAGCTGTGCGTGACCGAGCTGGCGCACGTCGCGTGGGCGGTGCAGATGTCCACAGTGGAGTTTCATCCCTGGAATTCCCGGCGCGCGGACACCGAACGGCCCGACGAATGGCGGATCGACCTCGACCCGATGCCCGAATGCGGGTTCGGCACGGTGCGCCGGGTCGCGCACGTCGCCGAGGAGATCCTGGACGAGCTGGGCATCCGCGGCTGGCCGAAGACGTCCGGCGGCAGCGGGATGCACATCTACGTGCGGATCGAGCCGCGCTGGGGGTTCGCCGACGTCCGCCGGGCCGCGCTGGCGTTCGCGCGCGAGGTCGAGCGGCGGGCTCCGGACGAGGTCACCACCACCTGGTGGCGCAAGGACCGCGACCCGAAGAAGCTCTTCGTGGACTACAACCAGAACGCCCGCGACCACACGATCGCCAGCGCCTATTCGGTGCGCGGCGTGCCCGAGGCGCTGGTGTCCACGCCGATCCGCTGGGACGAGGTCGACGACGTCGACCCGCACGACTGCACGATCGCGACCGTGCCCGCGCGGTTCGCCGAACTCGGCGACCTGCACGCGGGGATCGACGACACGGCGTACTCGCTCGAGCCGTTGCTCGAGTGGGCCGACCGGGACGGGTTGGAGGCAGAGGACTCCTGAACGAAGTCAATCGGGCGCCTGGCGTCATGGGGGAACCTTCCGTCCGTCTCCCCGGGGACGGAGCGGAGGATGCCACGATGGACGGTGCTGGGCAGAACGATCCGCTTGCCGTGCTGTACCGGCTGCACCACCAGCTGCGCGTGCTGTCGCCGGTGCTCACCGTCGCGCCCGGACGGCCGGAGACGAAGGCCATGCTCGACGGCCTCGCCGAGACCGTTGCCGAGGCCGCTGGCCTGCTCGCGACCGCGGAACCGGCCGCGCTGGCCGCGTTGCGGCAGGGATTCGAGCATGCCCGGGCCGGGCGGGGGAACGAGGCGACGTCGGAGCTGATCACCGCGTACGGACGGCTGTCGGTGCTGCTGCGGAAAGACACGCCGCGCCGGGACGCCGCGGACGAGCCGACGGTCCGGTGGCGTTCGAAGTTTTGACCCGCGCGGTGCGAGGCATGCCAGGATGGCGGGCGAAAGCCGGCTGAGCCCGGGCGGTGCGGCAGCGGGAGGACCACGTGGCCGAGCAGATCCTCGTCACCGGCGGAAGCGGGCAACTGGGCCGGGCGGTCGTGGAGCGGCTGCGGGCCGCGGAGGTTCCGGTTCGGGCGTTGAGCAGGCGGAGGCGGTCCAGCGAAGGCGTCCAGTGGACGGCCGGCGACCTGCGTACCGGACGGGGCATCGACGTCGCGGTCGCCGGGGTCGGCACGGTGCTGCATTGCGCGACGGACTACCGGCGGGAGGTCGAGACGGTCCGCACGCTCGTCGAGGCCGCGCGGTGGAGCGGGCAGGCGCCGCATCTGGTGTACGTCTCGATCGTCGGCGCGGACAAGCTCCCGCTCGGGTACTACCAGGCGAAACTGGCCGCCGAGAAGCTGATCGCCGGTTCCGGGATGCCGCACACGATCCTGCGGGCGACGCAGTTCCACTCGCTGGTGCGGACGATCCTCGCCGGCGCCGCGCGGCTGCCGGTGGTGCCGGTGCCGAAGTTCCGCTTCCAGCCCGTTGACGTGCGCGATGTCGCGGCTCGGCTCGTCGGGCTGGCTCAAGGCGAACCGCGGGGGCGGGTCGCGGACTTCGGCGGACCGCAGGTGCGGACGACGGCTGATCTGGCGCGTGCCCTGCTCGCCGCGTCCGGGAAGGACAAACGGCTCGTCCCGGTGCCGGCGCCGGGGCGGATCGCCCGGGGTTACGCGGCCGGTGCGAACCTGGCGCCGGAGCACGCGGACGGCGTGGTGACCTTCGAGCAGTATCTGGCGGAGCGGGGCGAGCCGACGGCGCTGCGGTACCGCTAGCCGGCGGCCCGGCGGCGGACGGTGCGCTCCAGGATGCCGAGGGTCGCCTTGAGGGCGGATTCGGGGACGATCGGGAAGGTCAGGCGTTCCTTCCACTCCTCGCTGAGTTCGGACCAGTCGTAGTAGGACGTGACGCGGGTGCCGTCCTCGGCGGGCTCCAGCCGGTAGCCGTAGACGTGGCGGACGTGCGGGCGGAGGCTGCCTTCGACGGTCCAGGCGATTTCCTCGTCCGGGACCAGTTTCGTGATGACGACCTCGACGTCGTACTTGCCGAGCGGCCGGTCGCCGAGCGCTTCCCGGTCCATGTGGACCACGAACCGGTCGCCGGCCTGGGCGACCGGTTCGCCTTCGGCGGCCATGAGCATGCCGGACGCGTCGATGTCGACGTGGCCCTGCGGGTCGGTGAGGACCGCGAAGACGGCGCTGGCGGGGGCGGGGATGACCCGGGAAACCTCGATACGTTCGTTCACATCATCGACCATATCAGAAATAATCGATGATTAGCTCGGGGCCGCCGGTCAGCTCTGGACGAAGAAGTGCCAGCCGACCCACCACCAGGCCAGCACGAGCGCGATCCGGGTGGACCGCTTGCGCATCAGCGCGGAGAGGGCGCGGGTCAACGGCGGGATTCTCTTCGGGAACAAGTGGCTGCCCAGCCACAGCAGCAGGGCGGCGGCCACGATCGCGCCGAAGCCGATTTCGGTGATCAGCCTGCTGTTCACGCCGTTCTCCTCGCGGTGGCGGCGGCGCGCAGCATCGCCAGCCCGGCGGCGACCCAGACGCCGAGCGCGAGAGCCTGCACGACGCGGTTGTCGAGCATCGGGTCGACGAGGTCGCTCATCGTCGGATGCGTCAGGGAGAGCCCGCCCGCGGCTTGCTCGTAGATGAAGGAGACGAGTTCCCAGAGGCACCAGGAGATCGCCAGCGCGACCCACAGCCAGCCGCGGCGCGGGACGGGGCGCGGCGGGAGCGAGGGGTCCCGCCACTCCACGATGAGCGCACCGATGCCGATCGCGGTGACGGCCAGGAACATCGGCACGGTTTGGCGGCCGAAGACCAGGGCTACGAGGGCGACGGCGACGATCAGCGAAGTGCCGGGCAGGCGGACGGCGGGGAGCAGGGGGTCGGCGGGGGTGCTGTGGCGTTCGGTCAAAAGCAGCAGGATGGCGGAGGCGAAGAAGATCACGCCGTCGGCGGGAGCGCCGCGGATCCAGTGGGCGAGGGAGGCGATGAGGAGGGCAGCGATCGGGAGATCGACGGCCAGGCGGGGCGCTGGGTAGTCCGCCGCGTGCCGCTCGGGTAGTGCCATGCGACGCCCCCGTTCCGTGCCGGTCCTGCTTCGAGGACAACACGAAAGGGGGCCGTGGGCTTCCCGGCCGGGCGATCTTTTCGGGTCGTGCGCGGCGATGCCGGTTCTAACCGGCATGAACACGCACGACCCTCAGTCAGATCCGCCGGGCCTCCGCAGCGCTGACCGGTGGGCTGGCGGGAAGGCCGTGCAGCACCGTCGCGAGGATTTCTGCGCCGCGGACCACCCGGGGGCCGGGGCGGTTGAAGTAGGACGGGCCGTCGAAGAGCCACACCCGGTCGTTCCGGACCGCGGGAAGGTCTTTCCAGCCGGGCAGCGAGGCGAGGACGTCCAGTTCGCTCTCGGTCCGGTCCGGGGAGAAGCCGCAGGGGAGGACGAGCAGGACGTCCGGGCGGGCGGCGGCCACGGCGTCCCAGGTCATCGGTTTCGTGTGCGCGCCCGGTTCCGCGAGCAACGGGATGCCGCCCGCGGCGGAGATCTGCTCGGGCACCCAGTGCCCGGCCGGCCAGAGCGGGTCGAGCCATTCCAGCGCGACCACCCGGGGCGTCGGCAGTCCCGCGACCTGATGCCGGACCGCGGAGAGCCGGGAGCGGAGTTCGGTCGTCCGGGCAGCGGCGATGTCTGGCACTCCCAGTGCGTCGCCGAGGGTGGTCAGGCAGTCGAGGACCTCGTCCAGGGTGCGCGGTTCCAGGCTGAGGACGCGCGGTCCGGCGTCGAGCATCCGCACTGCCGCGGCGACGCGGGTGTAGGACACCGCGCAGACCTCGCACAGGTCTTGCGTGAGCACGAGGTCCGGCGCGAGGGCGGCCAGCTGGTTGACGTCGACCGAGTAGAGCGACGAACCCTGGTGGGACGAGCCGACGGCGGTGGAGATTTCGCGGCTGGTCAGCGTGTCGGAATCGAGGTCGGCGGCGGTCACCACCGGCACCGACGCGATCTCGGCCGGCCAGTCGCATTCGTGGGTGCGGCCGACGAGGTCGCTCGCCTTGCCGAGGGTGGCGACGAGGTCGGTGGCGGCGGGCAGCAGGGAGACGATCCGCATCTCCCCACGGTAGGTCAGGCGGCCTCGTGCAGCGCCCGCAGCAGCGACGACGCCCGGTGGTCGACGTCCTCGGCCTGGAGCTCGTTCGTCACGAAGGAGAACGACAACCCCCGGGTCGGCCACGCGCCGTGGCGGCCGCCGCCGGCGCCGGAGTGGCCGAAGGCGGCGGGGTCGGCGTCGGCGGGGCCGTAGGTGCCGATCGGATCGGCCAGTTCGAAGCCGAGGCCGAAGCGCAGCGGGCGGTCGTTGATCGCGTCGACGCCTTCGGACCAGGTGCGGGTGGCTTGGGCGAGAACGTCGTCGGGGACGAGTTCGCCGGAGCGCAGCAGGTCGTAGAGGCGGGCCATCGCGGTTGCGGTGCCGACCGCGCCGCCCGCCGCCAGCGTCGCGCCGCGGTACTCCGGCGAGTTCATCGAGTCGCCGGAGTCGAGCAGGCCGCGGTACATCCGTTCGACGATCCGGCGGCGTTCCTCGTCCTGGAGGAACGTGCTGATCCGGTACCCGGGCGCGCGCCGCAGGGTGACGACCGGGACCGTCGGCGGGGTGCCGAGCCGCAGGTCGAGGCTGTGCGGCTCGGCGAGTTGGCCGCGGATGAGCGTGCCCAGGTCCGCGCCGGTGACGCGCCGGGCCAGTTCGGTGGCGAGGTAGCCGTAGGTGAGCGCGTGGTACGCGACCTTCGTACCCGGAGTCCACAATGGACGCTGGACGGCGAGGGCCTCGGCGTTCGCCGCGTTGTCCAGCATGGGCAGGTCGGGCTCGACGTAGGGCAGGCCGACGGTGTGCGAGAGGACCTGCGAGACCGGCACGTCCTCCTTGCCCGCCGCGGCGAACTCCGGCCAGTAGCGGGCGACGCGTTCGTCCGGGTCGAGCTTCCCCTGCGCGGTCAGCATCGCCAGGACGGTCGCGACCACGCCCTTGGTGCCGCTGAACAACACGGCACGGGTGTTTTCGGTCCACGGCACGCCGTCCGCCGCCGAGCCGCCCCACAGCTCCACCACCGGGGCGCCGTCGCGGAACACGCTGAACGCGGCTCCGCCGTCGGTCGCCTCGATGAGGTCCCCGAACGCTTCCCGGACGCTCTCGTAACCGGGCTTTACCGCACCGTTGACAGTCATCCGGCTCCTCACAGCCTCGGCGTCGTAGCGAGAAGTTCGCTGGTGTACTCGTGCGACGGGGAGTTCAGCACCGCTTCGACGGCGCCTTCCTCGACGATCTCGCCGCCGCGCAGGACCGCGATCCGGTCCGCCACCTCCGGGGCGAGGGCGATGTTGTGCGTCACGAACAGCATCGCCATGCCGAGTTCCCGGCGCAGTTCGCCGAGCAGTTCGACGATGGTGGCCTGCACGGACACGTCCAACGCTGAAGTGACCTCGTCGCACACCAGCACGTCCGGCGTGGTGACGAGCGCGCGGGCGATCGCGGCGCGTTGCCGTTCGCCGCCGCTGAGCTGGTCCGGCAGGCGGTTCGCGAGGTCTTGCCGCAGCCGGACCCGGTCCAGGGTCTCGGCGACGCGCTTCCGGCGCTCGGTGCGGGAGAGGGACGTCAAGCGCACCAACGGGACCTCGATCGACTGCGCGATCGTCTTGCGCGGGTTCAGCGACGAGAACGGGCTCTGGAAGACGTACTGGATCCGCCGCAGTTCGTCGGTGCTGCGCTGCCGGGCCGCCGGAGCCAGCGGGGTTCCTTCGAGCGCGACGGTGCCGGTGAAACCGCGATTGAGCCCAGCGATGCACTGCGACAGCGTGGTTTTGCCGGAACCGGACTCGCCGAGCAGCAGCACGCTTTCGCCGCGCGTCACGGCGAGGTCGATGCCGCGCAACACCTTCTGCTCTCCGTAGGACACCCGGATGTCGCGGGCGGCCAGTACCGCGTCGTCCGGCGGGGGCGCAGCGCCCGGCTCCGCACCGAGGTCGGGCACCGCAGCGAGGAGCCGCTTCGTGTATGCGTGCTTCGGCCGCCGCAACACGTCATCAGCTTCGCCGCATTCGACCAGATCTCCCTGGTACATCACGGCGACCCGGTCCGCGAGCTGCGCCACGACGGCGAGGTCGTGCGTGATGTAGAGGGCCGCGACACCGTGCTCGGACGTCAGCTGCCGGACCGTTTCCAGGACCAGAGCTTGCGTCTTCACATCGAGGCCGGTGGTCGGCTCGTCCAGCACCACGACGCTCGGGCGGCAGGCGAAAGCCATCGCGATCCCGACCCGCTGCTGCTGCCCGCCGGACAGCTGATGCGGGTATCGCCGCTGGTAGGCCTCGTCGGACGGCAATCCGACCTCGGCGAGCACCTCGGCCACGCGCTCGTCCGCCGCACCCGCGTAACCGTGTGTTTCCAGCACCTCGGCGATCTGCCGGCCGACCCGCAACGCCGGGTTCAGCGACAACGCCGGGTCCTGCGGGATGTACGCGACGGCGTTGCCCCGCAGCTGGCGGCGCGCGGCGTCGTCGAGCGTCAGGACGTCGACCGGTTCGCCGTCGCGCGGACGCAGCACCACCTTGCCGCCGCCGGACGCCAGCCCGCGGCGGAAATGGCCGAGCGCGGCCAGTCCGGCGGTCGTCTTGCCGGAGCCGGATTCCCCGACGAGCGCGAGGACCTCGCCGGGAGCGATCTCGTAGGACACCGAATGCAGCACCGGGCGGCCCGCCGTCGTGCGCACGGCCAGCCCGGTCACCTCCAGCGCTTTCGTCATGCGCGAACCTCCCGGGTCCGCCCGGCCGAGGCGAGCGAGTCGGCGACGAGGTTCGTGCCGACGGCCAGCACCGCGATCGCGGCCACCGGGAGCAGCACGCCCCACGGCTGCACGACGAGCGCGATCCGGTTCTCGTTGATCATCAGGCCCCAGTCCGCGGCGGGCGGCTGGATGCCGAGCCCGAGGAACGACAGCGAGGCGATGTATCCGATCGAATACGTCAGCCGCAGTCCCAGCTCCACCATCAGCGGGCCGGTGATGTTCGGCAGGATCTCGCGCAGCAGGATCCGGCTGCGCGGCACGGCGTACATCTCGGCCGCGCGGATGTAGTCGTGGTTGCGCACCGAAACCGTGGCCTGCCGGGCGACCCGCGCGGTCCGCGGCGCGTGCGTCAGGCCGATGACCAGCACCAGGAGCCAGCCCTTCGGGCCGATCACCGCGATCGCCAGCAGCGCGATGACCAGCTGCGGGAACGACAGCAGGACGTCGTTGCCGCGCATCAGCAGGCTGTCCAGCCAGCCGCCGCCGTACCCGGCGATCATGCCGAGCAGCGCGCCGAGCACGATGCCGAGCGCGGTGGCGAGGACGGCGTACAGCAGCAGCGTGGTGCCGCCCGCCAGGAAGCGGGTGAGGACGTCGCGGCCGAGACCGTCGGTGCCCATCAGACCGTCCGGTTTGAACGGCTTTCCGGCGAAGTCCGTCGTGGTGTGCCCGGTGATGACCGGCCCCAGCCACGGGCCGAGCAGAGCCACGAGAATCACGACTCCGGCCAGCACGGTGCCGACCTTGGCCTGCGGGAACGCCCAAGCGGTGCGGATCAGCCCGGCCGCGCGCGGCGGTGTCTCCGGGACGGCGGGCACCACCTGTTCTTCTTCGACCGCGGTCATCGCACTGCCTCCGTCCGGAGCTTGGGATCGGCGAGGATGCCGATCACGTCGGCCAGCAGGTTCACCACGATGTAGACCGCGGCGATCAGCAGCGTCACCGCCTGGACGACCGCGACGTCGCGTTTGCCGACCGCGTCGATCAGCGCTTGGCCGATGCCGGGGTAGCGGAACAGGAATTCGACCACCACGACGCCGCCGGCCAGCCACGCGAGCTGGATCGCGACGACTTGCGCGACCGGTCCGACCGCGTGCGGCAGGGCGTGCCGCAGCAGCACCGTCCGCTCGCGCATTCCCTTGAGCCGCGCCATTTCCACGTACCCGGAGTCGAGGACTTCGCTCATCGTCGCGCGCATCATCCGCGTGATGTACGGCGTCACGACGAGCACGAGGGTGAGCACCGGAAGGACGAGCTGACTCGGTTGCGCCCACACCGCTTCGCCTGGCGGCGTGAGGGTGACTGAGGGCAGGACGCGGAACACCGTCGTCGCGAAGAGAACGATCAGCGCCACGCCGATCACGAACTCCGGCAGCGCGGCGATCACCAGGCTGATGCCGGACACGACCTGGTCGCTGGCGCGGCCACGGCGCATCGCGGTCCAGGTGCCGAACGCGAGCCCGAGCGGGGTGGCGATCACCGCGGCGAGCACGAGCAGCACGAGCGAGGCCGACACCCGGTCCGCCAGCAGCGTCGTGACCGGGCCCTGGGTCGAGGTCGACGTGCCGAGGTCACCGGTGAACAGGCCGCCCAGCCACGAGAGATAGCGCTGCCAGACCGGTTCGTCGAGGTGCAGCTGGTGCTGCAGCGCGGCGATCCGCTCCGGAGTCGCCTGCTGGCCGAGGATCGCCCGCGCCGGATCGCCCGGCAGCAGCAGCGTCGCGACGAACACGAGCAGGGTGACCAGCCACAGCACCACGAGGCTCACGAGCAGCCGTTTGAGGATCAGCCGGGTCATGCCGCGCCTCCTTCCGCCGTGCCGAGCCAGACCTGGCGGAACTGGTAGCCCGACAGCGAGATCCCGGTCCGGTCCGGCACGAATCCGGCCACGTAGGACTGGTAGGCGTCGACCTGGTCGACGAACCCCCAGACGATCAGCCCGCCGCGTTCGTATTCGATTTGCTGCGCCCGGTGCAGCAGCTCCGTGCGCGCCTTCGGGTCCACCGTGGCGCTCGCCCGCGTGACAAGATCGGTGAATTCCGGGTCGTTCCAATGGGTTTCGTTGTACGGCGCTTTCGGCAGCGCGCCGGACGCGACCTGCGGCAGGTAGTTGCGCGTGTACCAGAAGTCCTGCGCGAAATCCCAGGACAGGTAGTTCTCGCCGTAGAACGTGGTGGTGTCGATCTTCCGGATCCGCACGTTCACGCCGGCCGCCTTGGCCTGCTGCTGGAACACCTGCGCGGCCTCGACCGCACCGGCCTGGATCGGCGCGGTGACCAGTTCGATGTCGAGATTCGGCT
Source organism: Amycolatopsis sp. FU40 (assembly GCF_021903635.1). Lineage (NCBI taxonomy): Bacteria > Bacillati > Actinomycetota > Actinomycetes > Pseudonocardiales > Pseudonocardiaceae > Amycolatopsis > Amycolatopsis sp. FU40. The sequence goes on along the minus strand of NZ_CP091381.1, from coordinate 2,880,290 downwards.
TGCCCGCCTCGGCGAGCAGCCGTTTCGCCTCGGCGATGTTCTGCTTCCGCTGCGGCAGCTGCCGGTTGTACGCCGGGTCGAAGGGCGCGTACAGGTCGTTGCCGACCCGGCCCTGCCCGCTGAGCACCTGGTTGATCATTTGCTCGCGGTCGACCACCAGGCGCAGCGCTTGGCGCACCCGGACATCGTCGAACGGCGGCCGGTCGACGCGCATGGTGAACGGCAGCCAGGTCCCGGTTTCCGACCGCAGCACCTGGATCCGCGGATCGCTGCGGAGCACGTCCACGAGCGCGACCGGGACCTGGTCGATCGCGTCCACCTGGGACGAGAGGAGGGCGTTGATCCGGGCGTCGTCGTCGGCGAAGTTGATGAGCGACAACCGGTCCAGGTACGGCTGGCCCGGCCGCCAGTAGTGCTCGTTGCGCACGAAGGTGCTCTGCAGCCCGGCGGTGAACGTGTCGGCTTTGAACGGGCCGGTGCCGATCGGGCGCTTGACGTCGAAATCGGCCGGGACGATGCCGAGGCTGTACTGCCCGAGCAGGTCGTCGAAGCCGGAATTCGGGGAGGTGAGGCGGAATTCGACGGTCCGGTCGCCGGTGGCGGCGACCTCGCCGAGCATGGTCAGCCCGGCCGCGCCGCTCTTCGGGTCCTTCGGGTCGGTGATCCGGCGGAAGGTCGCGACGACGTCGGCCGGGGTCACCGGGCGGCCGTCGTGGAAGCGGATGCCCGACCGGAGCACGGCGGTCCAGGTGCGCGCGTCCGGCGAGGATTTCAGCGATTCGGCCACCAGCATCCGCAGCCGGTAGTCGTGATCGCGCAGCAGGAGCGGTTCGTAGAGGTTGAGCACCCGGGCGATGTCCGGGTTCGTCGCGGGGATGTGCGGGTCGAGCGTGTCCGACGCGCCTCCGCCGGTGACTCCGACGCGGAGGGTGCCGCCTCGTTTGGGCGGCCCGGAGGGCACCGCCGCGGCGACAGTGGAGCCGCAGGCGGCCAGCAGGGGCGCGGTGCCGGCGAGCGCGGCGCCGGCGAGCGCGGTGGTGAGGAATCGGCGGCGGGAAACGTTGGTCGGTTTACATCGGGCTTCCATGGGTGACTTTCGAGCGGGTCTCGTGAGTGGCAATCCCGGTTAGAACCGCGATTGCCACTCACGAGACGGTGAGGGGAGGGGATCAGGCGATGGCGCGTCCCGCGTAGTCCGGGACCGGGGCGAGGTGCGTGTCGAGCGCGGTGGCCACCTCGGCGGGGAACGGCGTCGCGCGGCCCCCGGAAACGTGCAGGCACATCAGCTCTTCGGTCGCGACGAGCTCGCCGCCGACGCGCATTTCGTGGCACAGCCGCACCTTTTTCGCGCCGGCTGACAGCACGGAGGTCGTCACCTCGAGTTCGGCGTCCGCGCCGACTTCGCGCAGGTACCGGACGTGAGCCTCCACTGTGTACAGCGACGCCCCGGTTCTCTCCCGGTAGCCGGGACCGAGGCCGACGATGTCCATCAGCGCGGTGGTCGCGTCCCCGAAGACGAGCACGTAGTACGGCTCGGAGAGATGGCCGTTGTAGTCGATCCACTCTGGACGGACCCGGTCGCGGTACTCAGCCACGGCGGGCCTGCCCGACCGCGCGCTGGATCGCGATCACCGCCCGGTCGCGTTCGGCGACGAGGTCGGCGATCGTCCGTCCGTCCGCCTCGTCGTCGCAGCCGGCGACCACGGCGTCGCGCAGTTCCTTGGTGAGCTCCGGCGCTTCGAGCCGCGTCCACGGCGACTTCAGCGACGGTCCGAAGTGGTCCAGCATGTGCGCCATGCCGCCTTCGCCGCCCGCCAGATGGAACGTCAGCATCGGGCCCTGGACCGGCCAGCGCAGGCCCGGGCCGTCGGTGATCGCGAGGTCGATCTGCTCGACCGTCGCCTCGCCGTTCGCGACCATGTGCAGGGCTTCGCGCCACAGCGCTTCCTGGAGCCGGTTCGCGATGAAACCGGGCACCTCGCGGTCCATCGTGATCACGGACTTGCCGACGCGCCGGTAGAACGCGGCGGCCTGCTCGACCGCCCACAACGCGCTGAGCTTCCCGCCCGCGACCTCGACCAGCGGGATCAGGTACGGCGGGTTGAACGGGTGCCCGACCACGAGCCGTTCCGGCGTCTTCGCGGCGACCTGCATTTCGGTCATGCCGTAGCCGGAGGTGGAGGAGGCGATCACGACGTCCGGTGCGGTGACGGCGTCGATGTCGGCGAGCAGTTTCTGCTTGAGCGCCAGGTCTTCCGGCGCGCTTTCCTGCACGAAGCCCGCACCGTCGACGGCTTCCGCGAGCGTCGCGGCGACGGTGAGCCGGTCGCGGCTCGCACCGGGCTTGAGGCCCAGTTCGGTGAGGGCGGGCCAGGCCGCGTCGACGAGTCGTTCGAGCTTCTCGGCTGCGTCCGGCGCGGGGTCCCAGGCCCGGACGTCGAAGCCCTGGGCCAGGAAGTGCGCGACCCAGCCGCCGCCGATGACCCCGGCCCCGATGCAGGCGACAGTGTCCACAGTGGTCTCAGGCATGCACGCGCTCCTTGAGTCCCAGGATTTCCCGGGCCCGGTCCGGGGCGGCGATGTCCGCGCCGAGCTTCTGCACGATGTCCACCGCGCGCTCGACCAGCTGGCCGTTGGTGGCCTTGACGCCGCGCGCCAGATAGAGGTTGTCCTCCAGCCCGACGCGGACGTGCCCGCCCAGCAGCGCCGACTGCGCGACCCACGGCATCTGGTCGCGTCCGATGGCGAACGACGCCCACTGCGCGCCTTCCGGCAGCAGGTGCACCATCGCTTGCAGCAGCCCGGGGTCCGGCGGCGCGCCGTACGGGATGCCCATGCAGAGCTGAAACAGCGGCGGCGGGTCGATCAGGCCCTCCTCCACCATTTTCGTGGCGAACCAGAGGTTGCCGGTGTCGAAGATCTCCAGTTCGGGCTTCACGCCCAGCTCCTGGATGCGCTTCGCGCCGGTGCGCAGCATGTCCGGAGTGGACACATAGAGCTGGTTGCCCTCGCCGAAGTTCAGCGAACCGCAGTCGAGCGTGCAGATGTCCGGCAGCAGTTCTTCGACGTGCGGGAGCCGGTCGTGCGCGTTGACCAGGTCGGTGCCGTCGACCGGCTTGAGCGGGTCCTCGGCGTCGATGACCAGGTCGCCGCCCATGCCCGCGGTGAGGTTGACGACGACGTCCACACCGGACTCTTTGACCAGCCGCACCGCCTCGCGATACAGCGCGACGTCGCGCGACGGGGCTCCGGTTTCGGGCTCGCGCACGTGGATGTGCACCACGGCCGCGCCCGCGTGGGCGGCCTCGACGGCGCTCTCGGCGATCTGCGCCGGGCTGACCGGGACGTGCGGGCTCCGGCGGGTGGTGTCCCCCGCGCCGGTGAGCGCGCAGGTGACGATGACCTCGTGGTTCATCAGGCTCCTTGGACGATCGAGCGGTCGATGAAGTCGTGCAGGTGCGCGCGCATCGCGCCCACCGTGCTGCCGGGGCGCCCGGTCAGCACCTGGATGCCGAGGCCGTCGATCAGCGCGGTGAGCCGGGCGGTGGCGGCCTCGGGGTCGGCCAGGCGGAACACGCCCTGCTCCTGGCCGGTGCGGATGGTCATGAGAATGGTCTGGTACCAGCGGTCGTAGGAATCGGTGTAGAGCGAACGCAGCCGCGGGTCGAGCGCGACCTCGTTCCAGACCTGCAGCCACACCGACCATTCGGCGCGCAGCAGGCCCTCGGTCGGCAGCTGCAGTTCGACCAGTTTGAGCAGCCGGTCGTGCGCGCCGGGCACCGCGTGCAGCTCGGCGACCTGCCGGTCGAAAGCGAGCTTCACGTTGCGCCGCAACGCTTCGTCGAGGACTTCGGTTTTGGTGGGGAAGTGGTAGTGGATGGCCGCGGTGCTGGTGCCGCAGGCTTGCGCGATGTCGGCGATGCGCACCCGGTGATAGCCGCGTTCGGCGATGAGCCGCCAGGCGGTTTCGAGGATTCGCCGTCGTGGTTCGGAGTGGGCCAGGTCGTCCGGGTCGCTGGCGGTTCCCGCGGCGGGGGCGGGGACGGCGGTGACGGTTTTGGCGTCGTCGCTGCCGTTGAGCAGCCAGTTCACGGTGACGCCGGAGTATTCGGCCACGCGGACCAGTTCGTGCGGGGAGAAGCGGCGGGCGCCGTTGAGGGCCTTGGAGAGCTTGGTCTGGTCCAGGCCGATGGCGGCGGCGAATTCGCGTTGGGGGACGGGCATGGACTGGATCAGCTGGCGGACCCGTTCTCTCAGCCGGTCTGTTTCGTCCATGGGGTGGGACCGTAGTTGCGGGTTGCGAAAATCGCAACTCTTGGAGGCTTGGGGGTGTAACGGCATTTGATTTTCTTTTTGTGAAAGGGAGTTGCGATCTTGGGTTGACTGGCGGATCAGTCGGTGCGGGGGAGGGGCGGGTGCCTCGGCGGTTGAGTGCGTCGGCTGCGGTCCGGGTTGTCCGCTGGTGCTGCTCTGACGGCCCGGTGCTGGTTCCGCTCGCCGGGACGGCGGCGTCTCCTCGCCGCGGATGATAGGAATGGCCGGTGACCCAACCGAACTTGATCGACGCCGCCGCGGACGAGGCCGTCACGCTTACCAGCGAGCTGATCCGCATCGACACCACCAATACCGGCGACCCCGAAACCCTCGTGGGCGAGCGGGTCGCGGCCGAGTACGTCGCGGAGAAGCTGACTGACGCCGGGTACGAGATCACCTACGTCGAGTCCGGCGGCAAGGACCGGCACAACGTGATCGTGCGGCTGCCGGGGGCCGACCCCGGCCGCGGGGCGTTGCTGATTCACGGGCATCTCGACGTCGTGCCCGCCGATCCGGCCGAGTGGTCGGTGCACCCGTTCTCGGGGGCGGTCCAGGACGGGTACGTGTGGGGGCGCGGCGCGGTCGACATGAAGGACATGGTCGGCATGACGCTGGCGCTGGCCCGGCACTACAAGATCAACAATATCGTCCCGCCGCGCGACCTGGTGTTCTTGTTCGTCGCCGACGAGGAAGCGGGCGGCAAGTACGGGGCGCAGTGGCTGGTGGAGAACCGGCCCGAACTGTTCGAGGGGGTCACCGAGGCGATCAGCGAGGTCGGTGGGTTCTCGATCACGTTGAAGGACAACGTCCGCGCGTACGTGATCGAGACGGCCGAGAAAGGCATCCGCTGGATGAAGCTGCGCGTGCGCGGCACGGCGGGCCACGGGTCGATGATCCACCGCGACAACGCGGTCACCAAGTTGTCCGAAGCGGTGGCGAAACTGGGGCAGCACCAGTTCCCGTTGGTCCTGACCGATTCCGTGCGCGAGTTCCTCGCGGGAGTCACCGAGATCACCGGCTGGGATTTTCCCGAGGATGACATCGAAGGCGCGGTCGCGAAGCTGGGCAACATCTCGCGGATGATCGGCGCGACTCTGCGCGACACCGCGAACCCCACGATGCTCACCGCCGGTTACAAGTCGAACGTGATTCCTTCGGTGGCCGAGGCCGCGGTCGACTGCCGGATCCTGCCGGGGCGGCTCGAGGCGTTCGACCGCGAGCTGGACGAACTGCTCGGGCCGGACATCGAGAAGGAGTGGATGGAGCTGCCGCCGGTCGAGACGACGTTCGACGGGGCTCTCGTCGACGCCATGACCGCCGCCGTGCTCGCCGAGGACCCGGGCGCGCGCACGCTGCCCTACATGCTGTCCGGCGGCACCGACGCGAAGTCCTTCCAGCAGCTCGGCATCCGCAACTTTGGCTTCGCGCCGCTGAAACTGCCCGCCGACCTGGACTTCTCCGGGCTCTTCCACGGCGTGGACGAGCGCGTCCCGGTCGACGCGCTGAAGTTCGGCGTCCGCGTGCTGGACCGGTTCCTCCGCTCGTCCTGATGTCCGGGTTCCGGCTGGCCGACGGCACGCCCCTGCACCTCGTGCGCAGGGGCGACCCGGCGGCGGCCGTGACCGTGGTGCTGCTGCACGGCTACGCCCTCGACCAGCGCAGCTGGGGCCGCATCGCCCCGGTGCTGCCGGACGCGGTCGAGCATCCGCTCGCGGTGGTCAGCTACGACCACCGCGGGCACGGCGAATCCGGCCGGGCCGCGCGCGGCGCCGCGACGATGGGGCGCCTCGCCGACGACCTCGCGGAGGTGATCGAGCGGGCCGTCCCGCGCGGGCGCGTCGTGCTCGTCGGCCACGACATGGGCGGGCTCGCCGTCATGTCGCTGACCCAGCGGCATCCGGTGCTGTTCGCCGAGCGCGTCGGCGGCCTGGTGCTGCTGTCGACGTCGTCCGGACGGCTGGCCACCGAGGCGTCCGCGGCCTGGCCCAACGCGCTCGGCAAGCTCGCGCAGGACCTCGAAATGGTGCTGGGCGCGAAGCTGTACGGCGTGTTCCGCGAGCACACCAGCCGCGCGGTGAGCGCCGGGCTGCGCTGGTGGCTGTTCGGCGACGATCCCGACCCGGACCTCGTCGAGCTGACCGTGAAGATGATCCGCGGCAACTGGCCGCAGACCGTCGCGCAGTTCCGGCCGGCGCTCGACGCCTACGCGCGTGAAGCAGCGTTGTCGCTGGCTGGAGACCTGCCGGTGACGGCGATCGTGGGGGAGCGGGACCGGATCGTCGCGCCCGCCGACGTCGAGCAGTTCGTGCGCGGGCTCGCCCAGGGATACGCCGTGGTGCTGCCCGGCGTCGGGCACGTCGTGCCGCTGGAGGCCGCGGCGCAGGTGGTGCCGCGGATCGCCGCGGTGGTGCACGAGGTCTACCGACAACAAAACCTGTCTTGACAATCTGAGTGTTCAGGCGCGACGATGGAACGCATGTTTCCCGTTGCGGTGATCGAGGACGCGGCCGCGGCCGAGGTGTCGCTGGATCCGGTCCGGGCCCGGCTGCTCGCCGAACTGGCCCAGCCCGCCTCGGCGACGATGCTGGCCGCCCGCGTCGACCTGCCGAGGCAGAAGGTCAACTACCACCTGCGCGCGCTGGAGAAGCACGGGCTCGTAGAGCTGGTCGAGGAACGGCGCAAGGGCAACGTCACGGAGCGGATGATGCGGGCGACCGCGGCGTCGTACGTGATCTCGCCGTCCGCGCTCGCGGCCGTGCAGCCCGACCCGGCGCAGTCGCCGGACCGGCTGTCCGCGCGCTGGCTGCTGGCGGTCGCCGGACGGCTGGTGCGCGACGTCGGAATCCTCATCACCGGTGCGGCGAAAGCGAAGAAGCGCGTCGCCACCTTCGCGCTCGACGGCGAGGTCCGGTTCGCTTCGGCGGCCGACCGGGCGGCGTTCGCGGAGGAACTGGCGACGGCGGTGACCACGCTGGTCGGGAAGTACCACGACGAGAAAGCCGAGAACGGCCGTGCGCACCGGGTGGTGCTGGCGGTGCATCCGAGCGTGCCGATGGGGGAGGAAGACCAGGATGGGTAAGGAATTCCGGGAGATCGACGTCGCCGAGGTCCCGGTCGAGCCGGAGGAGGTCTGGGCGGCGATCGCGACCGGGCCCGGCATCGACTCGTGGTTCATGGGCCGCAACGAGGTCGAAGGCGGGGCCGGCGGTGCGGTGCGCGGCGCGTTCGCGGCCTACGAGCCGACGCACGCGATCACCGCGTGGGACCCGCCGAACCGGCTGGCCTACGGCGGCGAACCGGAGCCGGACGGACGGCGGATCGCCTACGAATTCCTCGTCGAGGGTCGCGACGGCGGCAGTTCGGTCATCCGCTGCGTAACGAGCGGCTTCCTGCCCGGCGACGACTGGGCGGACGAGTTCGAGGCCATGCAGGCGGGCGGCGCGCTGTTCTTCCGCAACCTGGTGGAGTTCGTGCGGCACTTCCCGGGCCGGACGGCGAAACCGGTCACCGCGTTCGGGCCGGGAGTCGTCACGGACTGGCCCGCTTTGTGGGCTGCGCTGGCGAAAGCAGTGGGCGTCGAACAGGTGACCGCGGGCGCGAAAGTCCGGCTCGCCGGGGCCGACGGCGTGGTGTACGCGGTGAACGACCAGACCGTCGGGATCCGCACCGGCGAGGGGCTTTTCTGCTTCATGCAAGGCTTCCGCGGACCGCTGGTGGCGACGCATCACATCGTCGCGCCGGACGTCGACGCGGCGGCGGAGGAAGCCAAGTGGACGGAGTGGATGGCCGCGCTCGGCTGAGCGTTGTCGAAAACCGGGGCCGCCCGTTCGTCATCCGGTCGAGAGTAATTTCCGACCAGGAGGAGAAACCGTGCAGTACGCGATGCTGATCTGCGGCGACGACCGCGAATGGGCCGCCTTGTCCCCGGCGGACGAGGAGGACGCGATGCAGCGGATCTACGCGTGGTTCGAGCGCTGGCAGCCCGCCGGGAAGGTCGGGAACGGCGTCGAACTCCAGCCGCGGGAGACCGCGAAGACGGTGCGGTCCGGGGCGAACGGGAAACCGGTGGTCACCGACGGGCCGTACGTGGAGCTGAAGGAGGTCGTCGGTTCGGTGATCCTGCTGGAGTGCGCCGACATGGACGAGGCGGTCGAGGTCGCGGCGAGCTGGCCGCTGGGTCCGGGCGTGAGCGCGGTGGAGGTCCGGCCGGTGACGAGCCGCGAAGAAGGGTGAGCCACCGGCTGTCCGGAGTGCCATGATTCCCGGATGACGGCGAGAAAGCCCATCCCGGCAACGCATTCCCCGCGGGAGGCGAGCCCTCTCGCGGGGATGCTCCGTTGCGCGGCGTGCTCGTGCTGGGCGCGGGGCCGGGATGGCGCTGGTGAGCGCCGCTACCGTCAGCGGGCGGACGCACTGCCGTTCGACGGTCACTCGCCCGCGTAGCTGCTGAAGGTCCAGACCTGGCCTTCGGGGTCGGCGCACGAGTACTCGCGGACCCCGGCCGGGGAATCGTGCACCGGGTTGAGGATCCGCCCGCCGGCGGCCTCGGCGCGGACCTGGGCGTGCTCGACGCCGTTCTCTCCGTCGACCACGAAATGCGACTCGAATCCGAAGGCCTCGACGAGGAATTCGAGCGCGGCTTTCGGATCCTCGTAGGTGAGGTTGGGGTACACGGTTTGCGGCGGCGGAGCGTCGGCCATGCGGGTCAGGCTACCGCGAGAACTCGGCCACCCGGCGCGTCATCAGCTCGCGCTCGGCCGGATTCGAGGCCAGCTCCAGTGCTCGTTCCGCCGACGCGAGCGCGTCGCCCGGCCGGTCCAGCGCGGCCAGCAGTTCGGCCCGAGCGGCGTGCCACAGGTGATAGCCGGGCAGCTCGTTCTCGAGCGCTTCTACCTCGTCGAGCGCGGGGGCCGGGCCGACGGCGTACCGCGTGGCCACCGCTCGGTTCAGCAGCACCACCGGCGACGGATCCAGTGCGTAAAGCCGGTCGTACATCGCGCGGATGCCAGCCCAGTCGGTGTCCCCGAAACTGCTTGCGACAGCGTGGATCGCGGCGATGCCGGCCCGGGTTTGACAAGGCCCGGGCCGGCCAAGCCGCACCGCTTCGCGCAACCGCAGCAGCGCCCGCTGAATCGCCGGGCCGTCCCACAATCGCCGATCCTGCTGTTCCAGCACCACGATCCGGCCCTGCGCGTCGAACCGCGCCGCGACGCGCGCCTGCTGCAACTCCAGCAACGCGGCCAGCCCGGCGACTTCCGGTTCGCGAGGCAGCGAATCGGCGAGCTGCCGGGCCAGTTCGACGCCCTCGCGCGCCAATTCCCGCCGCTGCGCCGAATTTCCGCTGGAGAGATAACCCTCGTTGAAGACCAAATAGAGCACGGCGAGCACGGCTGGCAGCCGGTCGGCGTACTCGTGCGGCTGCGGCGGTGCGAAGCCGATGCCGCGTTCCCGCAGCAGCCGCTTGGCCCGCGAAAGCCGTTGCGCCATCGTCGGCAACGGCACCAGGAACGCGGCGGCGATCTCGGCGGTGGTCAACCCGCCCGCGGCGTACAGCGTGAGCGCGATCTGTGCTGGTTCCGGCAGATCCGGGTGGCAGCAAGCGAAAATCATCGCGAGCCGGTCGTCGGCCCCTGGCTCCGGCGGAGGTTCCGAGGCCGCCCGAACGGCTTTCTCGTGCCCGGCCGCGTCCCGGCGAAGCCGGTCGATCGCCTTGCGCCAGCCGGTCGTGACGAGCCATCCGGTGGGACTGGCGGGCACTCCTTCGGCGGGCCACCGCTTGAGAGCTTCGGCGACAGCTTCCGACAGCGCTTCCTCGGCCCGGTCGAAGTCGCCGAGCCGACGGCTGAGTGCTCCCAGCATGCTGGCGGCGTCCGTACGCCAGATCCGCTCGGTCAGTGCGGCGACCTCGTTCACCACGCCATCCTGGTTCAGGCGCGGACGTACCGCAGCAAGGCGACGCCGCTCTCGAACGTCCGGCTGTCGGCCAGCCGGTAGCTGTCGACCGAGAACCCGGCATCGAACAGGGGCGCGCCGGAGCCGATGACCACCGGGTACAGCTTCAGGTGCAACTCGTCCACTTCGTCGCGCAGCGCCCCGGCGAGCGCGCCTCCGCCGACGAGCCAGATGTCCTTGCCGTCTTCCTTTTTCAGCTCGCGGATCTTCTCGGCCGGGTCAGTGCCGACCACCTGAACGGCCGGGCCGGGAGCCTCGGTCATGGTGCGGGAGAAGACGTAGTGCCGCAGATGCGTGTAGGCGTCCGGAACGCCGAGATCGACACCCATCTGATAGGAGACGCGGCCCTCGACGACCGTGTCGAAATGGCGGTGCGGGGTGTCCTCGATGCCGAGCACCGGCCGCAGGTGCGTCGGCACCATCTCCGGATACTCGCGCAGCAGCGGCTCGGCGTGGTCGCCCTCGAACTGGAAGACCGAGCCGGTCGGGTCCTCCCGGGTCGGGGCGGCGATGAAGCCGTCGAGCGTGGACGCGACGAGATAGACCAATTTGCGCATAACGGACAGTCAACCAGGTCAGGTGGCGAGCCCCGTCGAGTGGCCGGCCGCGGTGCGCTTCCGGCGCAGCCACACTCTCCTCGTGCCGTCCGCGTAAAGCCGGACCGTGCGCAGTTCCCAGCCCGCGAACTCCGCGTGGATGGAGAGCTGGATCATCGCCGCGCGCCGGGACACCGCCGGGGGGAGGCGCAGGCGGCGATACTCCCAATCCCCTTCGACCACCGCCTCGTCGACTGTCGTCATGGCTGGATCACCTGGGTCCCTTCTCCTGCGGCCGAGCCGACGAACACGCGGCCGCTCTGGTCGTCGACGCCCACCGTGTCCGGCTGGCGCACGGTCGGGAATCGGTACTTCTCGACGGGCTCTCCGCCGCGGACGTCGTAGCCGACGACCTCGTTGCGGGCGGTCAGGGTGACCCACGCCAGGCTGCGCTTCGCGTCGTAGGCGAGGCCGTACGCGCCGCCCGGCACCGGGTAGCGCTGGCGGAGGATCAGGGGGTTGGTGGAGAACGCGAGCAGCGCGCCCGCGCGTGCGTCGGTGACCAAGACGCGGCCGTAGGAATCGGCGACCGCGTTGGCCGCGCCGTCGCCCGCGCGCAGCCCTTCGTCCATCGTTCCGGCTTGGACGTCCACGGTGAACACAGCGGTGCGCAGCCGGTCGAGGACCACGACGCCGTTTCCGGTGTTGACCACGTCGTCGGCGCTGTAGAGCTGACCGGTGATCGTCTTCGCGACCGAACCGTTCGCCAGCACCTCGACCGCCTTGCGGTCGCGGACCGCGACGAGCGTGTCCGGTCCGTCGGCGACCCCGGCGGCGGGCTGCCCGGCGACCTTCTCGGCGGTCAGCTGTCCGCTCGGCAGCGCGACGCGGGCGAGCACGCCCTTGGCCGGGATCCCGGCGAGCGCCTGGCCCCCGGACACGCTGAGCGATTCCGCCGGGCCGGGCAGCGCGACGGTCTTCTTCGGCGCGCCGAGCGCGGCGAGATCGTAAATCCGCAGCTCAGCGGGCTGTTTGAGGGCGACGACGAGCGTGTGGCTCTGCTGGTCGGCGGCGATCGCGGACACCACCGGCATCGGCAGCACCTGCCCGGCGGGAGGCGCCGCGCGGGCGGGGGAGGCGGCCGGTTTGGCGGCCGTCGGATTGGCCACGACCTGCAGACTGTCCTTCGGCTGCTCCGAGGACGAGCAGGCGGACAGCGCGAGCGCACCGGCCAGCGGGATCGCGATCCGCGAGGCGGCGGTGAGCCGACGCACCTTGAAACCTCCAGCAAAGCTCCGGCGAGCAGGTCCTCCCAGCATCCTCCAGGATCGCCGAACCGTCACGCCCGTGTCACCGACCCGACACCTGCGGCTCACCGGGTGCCCCGTTCCGGGTAGCCGAATTCGACGCCGCTGACGTCGTCGAGCGCGCTGCGGATGGCGGGCGGGAGCGTGAGGTCTTCGGCGGCGAGCGAGCCGGTCAGCTGGCCGGTGTCGCGCGCGCCGACGACGGGAGCGGCCACTCCGGGCCGGTCCCGGACCCAGGCCAGCGCCACGGCGAGCGGCGACGTGCCGAGCCCCTCGGCGGCGGTCACGACGGCCTGCACGATCCGCGCCGCCCGTTCGGTGCGGTGGTGTTCGACGTATCCGGCGTACTCCTCGGACGCGCCGCGCGAGTCGGCGGGCGTTCCGGTGCGGTACTTCCCGGTGAGGACACCGCGGCCGAGCGGGGCCCACGGCAGGATGCCGATTCCGTGGTGCGCCGCGGCCGGAACCGCTTCGCGTTCGATGCCGCGTTCCAGCAGCGAGTACTCGAACTGCCCGGACACGAGCGGCACCGTGGCGAGCGAGGCGGCGGTGGCGAGCTGCCAGCCCGCGTAATTGGACACGCCCACGTAACGGACTTTGCCGCTCGTCACCGCGTAATCGAGCGCGGAGAGGGTTTCCTCGACGGGAACGCAGGAATCCCACGCGTGCAGCTGCCACAGGTCGATGTGGTCGGTGCGAAGCCGGCGCAGCGACCCTTCGAGCGCGGACAGCAGCGCGCCGCGCGAAGCGCCGCCGCCGAACGGGCCGTCGGTGCGGCGCGCGACAGTCTTGGTGGCCAGCACGACGTCCTCGCGCGGCACCAGGTCCGACAGGAGTTCGCCGAGCATCCGCTCGGCCTCGCCGCCCGCGTAGAGGTCGGCGGTGTCCACGAGCGTGCCGCCCGCGTCGACGAACGCGACCAGCTGGCTGGCCGCCTCGTCCGGATCGGTGTCGCCGCCCCACGTCATGGTGCCGAGGGCCATCCGCGATATCCGCAGTCCCGACCGGCCGAGCTGTCGCTTTTCCACGACCGCCGAGCCTAGTGGGCGCACCCCCTCCGGCCGGACGAAGGTGACCTCGTGTCGCACCGGCGCCCTCGGAGGGAGTCCTCAGGAACCACCCGATAGGTTCCCGACCGTGCGAATCGGACTGCGCCCCGAGCGGGCGGGCGAACCGGCGGGAGCGGCCTGATGGGATGGTTCGAGGCCCTGGTCCTGGGGCTGGTGCAGGGGCTCACGGAGTTCCTGCCGATCTCCTCGAGCGCGCACGTGCGGATCGTCGCCGCATTGGCGGGCTGGGGCGATCCGGGCGCGGCGTTCACCGCGGTGACCCAGATCGGCACGGAGCTCGCGGTGATCCTCTATTTCGGGCCGAAGATCGGCCGGATCCTGCGCGCCTGGTTCTTCTCCCTCTACCGCCCGGACTGGCGGCGCGACCCGGACGCGCGGCTGGGCTGGCTGATCATCGTCGGCTCGCTGCCGATCGTCGTGCTCGGCCTGCTGCTGCAGGACGAGATCGACCGGGCGTTCCGCGATCTGCGGATCACCGCGACGACGCTGATCGTGTTCGGCCTGATCCTGCTGTTCGCCGACCGGACCGCGAAGCAGCAGCGCACGCTGGACCACCTGAACGTGCCGCACGGCCTGGTGTACGGCTTCGCGCAGGCGCTCGCGCTGATCCCGGGCGTCTCGCGCTCGGGCGGCACGACGAGCGCCGGCCTGCTGATGGGCTACACCCGGTCGGAAGCCGCGGAGTACTCGTTCCTGCTCGCGGTGCCCGCGGTGTTCGGTTCGGGGCTGTACAAGCTGACCGACATCGGCAAGAACGGCGAGAACGCGCAGTGGGGGCCGACGATCCTGGCCACGCTGGTCGCCTTCGGCGTCGGCTACCTGGTGATCGCGTGGCTGATGGCCTACATCAAGAAGCGCAGCTTCGTGCCCTTCGTGATCTACCGCGTCGTGCTCGGCGTCGTGCTGTTCGGCCTGGTCTTCGGCGGCGTGCTCGACCCGAACGCGGGACCCGCGGGCGGCTGAACCGGCGGATCACCGGTTAGGGTGGCGTCGTGAGTACGGTCATCTTGCTCCGGCACGGGAAGTCCACGGCCAACGGCTCGGGCGTCCTCGCCGGGCGCACGCCGAAGGTCGGGCTGGACGACACCGGCCGGGCACAGGCCGACGCCCTCGTCGGGCGGTTCGCCGGCGTGCCGGTCGCCGAGCTGGTCGTGTCGCCGATGCTGCGCTGCAAGCAGACCGTCGCGCCGCTGGCCGCCGCGCAGGGCTTGGCGAAGGTCGTCGAACCGCGGCTGTCCGAAGTGGACTACGGCGAGTGGACCGGCCGGGAACTCAAGAACCTCGTCAAGGAACCGCTGTGGCGCGTCGTGCAGGCGCATCCGTCGGCGGCGGTCTTCCCGGGCGGGGAGGGGCTCGCCGAGATGCAGGCGCGCGCGGTGGCCGCGATCCGCGCGCACGACGCCCGGATCACCGCCGAGCACGGCGACCACGCGGTGTGGGTCGTGTGCAGCCACGGCGACGTGATCAAGTCGATCCTGGCCGACGCGCTGGGCCAGCACCTCGACGCGTTCCAGCGGATCGTGGTGGACCCGGCCGCGGTGTCGGTGGTGCGCTACACCGAAACGCGGCCGTTCGTGCTCCGGGTGAACGAACACGGCGGCGACCTGGCCGGGATCGTGCCGCCCCCGCCGAAGAAACGCGGCCGCGGCAAGAAGGCTTCCAGCGACGCCGTCGTGGGCGGAAGCACGGGCCGCTGACGATCGACAGTCCTTCCGTCGGATGCCAGACCCCGTAGGGTGGGCGGAACCACGTGGAGAACCAGGAGCGCAAACCCGAATGATTTCCCCGGACAACCCGTTCGCCGTCCCCAGCGACCTGCCGTACGAGCTGCCGCCGTTCGACCGCATCGCCGACGAGCACTACCGGCCCGCTTTCGAGGCGGGGCTCGCCGAGCACGCCGCCGACGTGGAGCGGATCGCCGACGACCCGGCGGAGCCGACCTTCGAGAACACGATCGCGGCGCTCGATCGGGCAGGCGCGCTGCTGACCCGGGTGTCCGGCACGTTCTTCAACATTTCCGGCTCCAACGCGACCGACGAGGTCCAGGAGATCCAGGCCGAGCTGGCCCCGAAGCTGGCCGCGCACGAAGACGCGATCCATCTGAACCCGCGGCTGTTCGCCCGCATCGACGCGCTGTACCGCAAGCGCGCGGAGCTGGGCTTGAACCCGGAGGAGCTTCGGCTGCTGGAGCGCCGCTACACCGACTTCAGCCGCGCGGGCGCCGGGCTGCCCGAGGCGGACCAGGCGAAGCTGCGCGCGTTGAACGAGCAGCTTTCGACGCTGCAGACCCGTTTTTCGCAGAACCTGCTGCGGGACACCAATGATCTCGCTGTCGTGCTCGACGACGCGGCGGAACTGGCCGGGCTCGGCGAAAGCGCGATCGCGGCGGCGGCGCAGACGGCGGCCGAGCGCGGTCTCGAGGGCAAGTACGTGCTGACCCTGACGCTGCCCACCGCGCAGGCGGCCGTGGCGTCGCTGGAAAACCGTGCGGTGCGCGAGCGCGTCTTCACCGCTTCGGTGTCGCGCGGAAATCGCGGAAACGCCTACGACAACAACGCGATCGTCGAGGAGATCACCCGGCTGCGGGCCGAGCGCGCCGCGCTGCTGGGCTATCCGAACCACGCGGCGTACGTGATCGCGGACGAGACGGCCAAGACCGTCGAGGCCGCCGGGGGACTGCTGGAGCGGCTCGCGCCGGTGGCGGTCGCGAACGCGCGCACCGAGGCCGCGGAACTGCAGAAGCTGCTGGAAGCGGACGTGCCCGGCGCGACGCTGCAGCCGTGGGACTGGGCGTTCTACGCCTCGAAGGTGGAGCGCGAGCGGTTCCGGCTGGACACCGCGGCGCTGCGGCCGTACTTCGAACTGGACCGGGTGCTGCACGACGGCGTGTTCGTGGCCGCGAACCGGTTGTACGGCTTGACTTTCACCGAGCGGAACGACCTGCCGAAGTACCACCCGCAGGTGCGGATCTTCGAGGTCTTCGACGCCGACGGCAGCGGGCTCGGCCTGTTCCTGATGGACTACTACACCCGCGACTCCAAGCGCGGCGGCGCGTGGATGAACAACTTCGTGGACCAGTCGCGGCTGCTCGGGCGGCGCACGGTCGTGGTCAACGTGCTGAACGTGACCAAGCCGCGCGAGGGGGAGCCGACGCTGCTCTCGCTCGACGAGGTGCGCACTGCGTTCCACGAGTTCGGGCACGCGCTGCACTCGCTGCTGTCCGGCGTCGAGTTCCCGACGTTCACCGGCACGAACGTGCCGCGCGACTTCGTCGAGTACCCGTCGCAGGTCAACGAGATGTGGATGCTGTGGCCGGAAATCCTGGCCAACTACGCCAAGCACCACGAGACGGGGGAGCCGCTGCCCGCCGGGCAGGTCGAGCTGCTGGAGGCCGCGCAGCAGTACGGCGAGGGCTTCCGCACGACCGAGTACCTCGCCGCGGCGCTGCTCGACCTCGCGTGGCACCGCCTCGGCCCGGACGACCGGGTGGAGGACGTGCAGAGGTTCGAGGCCGAGGCGCTGGAAAAGGCGGGCGTGGCACTGGAAAGCGTCCCGCCGCGCTACCGGACGACGTACTTCAACCACGTCTTCTCCGGCGGCTACAGCGCCGGGTACTACTCCTACATCTGGAGCGAGGTGCTCGACGCGGACACGGTCGAGTGGTTCACCGAGAACGGCGGCCTCAAGCGGGAGAACGGCGACCACTTCCGGTCGACCCTGCTGGGCCTCGGCGGCAGCGTCGACCCGATGGAGGCGTTCGCGACCTTCCGCGGCCGCGCGCCGGAGATCGAGCCGCTGCTGAAGCGCCGGGGACTCGCCGGCGCGTAAGCTAGGTGTATAACGCCCTATACGGCGAGGCTTGAACGACCAGCCTTGCCGTATAGGGCTTTTTCGCGTTTCCAGGCCGCATACGCACATGAAAGTGCCTTTTGTACGCCCTCCATTACTCACCCATGATGGTGTTACGCACTACCAGTGAGGTGAGGAAATGGCCGAGCAGACGGGCACGAACCCAGCAGAATCGGCCGGACGCGGACCACGTGGTGCAGTACGCCGACGATCAGGACCGCGGATTCGGGTTCTTCTCCGATGTGCCGGACGGCTGCTTCGCGGAAGTCCTCAATCCCTTCGACGCGGACGCGCTGGCGGACGTCGTGGAACCGGCCGGACCCGTACCGAACGAGCGGGCGCCATGAGCGCGGCCAACACCGCCTCAGTCCGCCGTCGTGCTGGCCTTCGCCCTGCCGACCCCGGTCCGCTCGCTGGCGGCCCGGTTGCCCGCGATCTCGCTGTGGTGGGCAACGGCCCAATCGGCCATCGCCAGCACCGCGTCGGTCCGCGACCGGCCCAGGTCCGTCAGCGCGTATTCCACGCGCGGCGGCACCTCGGCGTAAGCGGTCCGGGTGATCAGGCCGTCGCGCTCGAGATGTTTGAGCGTCTGGGTCAGCATCCGCTGGGAGATCCCCGGGATGCTCGCCTGCAGGTCCGAGTAGCGCAGGGAACCGGCGCCGAGGGTGCTGATCGTCAGCATCGTCCACTTGTCGCCGATGCGGTCGAGCACCTCGCGGACGAAGGCGCCGTCCTCTGGCCACGCCTGGCACGGACCGGCGATCTGCCGTGCTGCCGCCATCTCGAATTCCTCTCGTCCGGGTGCAACCGCACTACCAGTATGTAACGCCCGCGCGCCGGCCCTGTCCGGCCCGATTCGTCCGGGCATTCCTTCCCTTCAGCGGAGAGTGAGCACTGTGCACGCACAAGACACCGTTGTGGTCGGCGCCGGCCCGGTCGGGCTGTGGACGGCGGCGGAACTGGCACTCGGCGGCGGCAGACCGCTGGTCCTGGAACAGGCTGAGCGACGCAGTCCGCATTCGAAGGCGCTGGCCGTCCATCCGCGCACGATCGAGGTGCTGGCGATGCGCGAGCAGGAGCAGGCTTTCCTCGACGGCGGGTTTTCCGTGCCCGACGGGCATTTCGGCATGCTGCCCGCTCGCCTGGACTTCCGGGAGCTGGCCACGCCGTTCCCGTTCATGCTCGCGCATCCGCAGCGACGCACCGAAGAACTGCTCGAACAACGCGCGCTGGCTCTCGGTGCGGTGATCAGGCGCGCCCACCAGGTGTCCGGGCTGAGCCAGGACGACCAGGGCGTGACGCTGCGGGTCAGCGCACCGGAGGGCGAGTACGAGATCACCGCCGACCACGTGGTCGGCGCAGACGGCGCGGGCAGCACTGTGCGCCGCGCGGCGGGTATCGGCTTCGCTGGCACCGACTCGACCGTCTTCGGCTTCCTCGGCGACGTCGAGCTGACCGACCCGCCCGAGCGACCAGGCTTCTGGCACAACCAACACGGTGCGCTGATCGTGGCCCCGCTGCCTGGCGGGCGTTACCGCGTCACCGGATACGCCGCGGCGGATTTCGCCACGACCCTGGAATCCCTCCGGGAGACGGCGAAACTGATCGCGGGCACGGACTTCGGCCCGTACTCGCCGGTGTGGCTGTCCCGCTTCGGCAACGCGACACGGCTCGCGGGGCAGTACCGCGAAGGCCGGGTGTTCCTGGCGGGCGACGCCGCGCACATGCACTTCCCGGCGGGCGGAGCCGGGCTGAACGTCGGCCTCCAGGACGCGATGAACCTGGGCTGGAAGCTGGCGGCGGTCCAGCGGGGCTGGGCGGATCCGGTCCTGCTGGACACCTACCACGCGGAGCGCCACCCGGTCGGCGCGGCGCTGGGCGAGCACACCAAGGCGCAGACCGCGCTGATCACCGCTACCACCGAGGAAGGCCTGGCACTGCGCCGGTTCATGACGGACCTGCTGCGCGCCCATCCCGACGTGGCGACCGCGCTGGCGAACACGGTGACCGCGCTGGACGTGCGCTATCCGGGCACCCGGCCTTGGGCAGGCGAGCGGCTCCCGGCCAGCCGCGAGCAGTTGCACCTGTTGCGCGAAGGCCGGCCGGTGCTGCTGGCCCGGGAAGCCGGCCCGGGGTGGAAGGACCTGGCCGCGAGCGCGGGCTTCCAGCTGTACGAAACCGAGCTGCCCTGGCCGGCGGCTGCCGTGCTGATGCGCCCGGACGGGCACGTATGGGCCGCTGGGGACACTGCTGGGCAGTTGGCGGAATCGATGGCGGAACTGCCCTTGGCCTGACCCCGGCGGCCGGTTCGGGCCGCGCCTGCGCCGTTGCCGCCGAAACCTGCGTTGACCAGCGGGGGAGCGCGGAAAACCCGGGTCCTGCGGCGGGTGCGGAACCGCCTCTTCGTCGGATCGGCTGACGCCAGGGCCCGGGATTCGGCGGATCCGACGAAGCCGCGGAGGGGGTGCATGACCGCACAATGCGGCGTCGCCGAATCAAGGAGGATCCGACGGTGAGCATTCCGAGTTCCGCCCCGGTCGTGCGGCGGACCGAACGGACCACGTTGGCGCTGCTGGTCGGCGTCTTCATCATCGACTACATCGACCGCGTCATGATCGCGGTCGCGCTGCCGCTGATCGGCGCGGAGTTCGGGCTGTCCAAGACCACGCAGGGGCTGGTCGTCTCCGCGTTCGCGATCGCCTATCTGGTCGGGCAGATGCCGGGCGGGCTGCTCGCGGACCGCGTGGGCGCGCGGCCGTTGCTGGTGATCTCGCTGGCGGCCTGGTCGGTGTTCACCGCCGCCACCGGGTTCGCGCCCGGCCTCGTCGTGCTGCTGGTGCTGCGCGCGGCGTTCGGGTTCGCGCAGGCGTTGTTCCCCGGGGCGGCGTTCAAGGCGCTGGCCGAACGCACGACGCAGGAAGGCCGCAGCCGCGGCGCGGGGCTGCTGCTGGCGTCCAACTCGGTCGGGGCCGGGCTCGGGCCGCTGCTGGTCGCGCCGCTCGTGGTCGCCGCGGGCTGGCGGCACACGTTCTGGATCGTCGCGGTGGCCGGGTTGATCGTCGGGCTGGCGCTGTGGCGGCTGCTGCCTGCGCCGCTGCCGCGCGAGCTGACCGAACCCGGGGCGCACGTCGCCCCGGTGAAGGTGCCGGTCTCGCAGGTGCTGCGGAACCGGCTGGTGATCCGCTGCGCGGCCATGTTCGCCTGCTTCAACATGCTGGCCTACGGGATGATCACCTGGGTTCCGTCGTACCTGGTCGAGACCAAGGGGCTCTCGCTGGTCGCGGCGGGGATCTCGGCGGCGATCCCGCAGCTGGTGAGCGCGGCGGCGGTGCTGCTCGGCGGCTGGCTGATGAGCCGGTACTTCGACCACCGGCCGCGCTGGCTCGTGGTGCCCGCGCTCGTCGCCGCGGCCGGGGTGCTGGTGGCGATGCTGCTGTCGGATTCGGCGACCGGGTTCACCGTGCTGCAGACCGTCGCGATGTTCATCAGCGGCCTGGCCTCGATCGGCATCGTCGGGCTGCCGCTGCGGGTGCTGCCGCGCGATCTGGTCGGCGCGGGGATGGGCCTGGTCAACACCGGCGGCCAGCTCGCCGGGGTGCTCGCGCCGCTGGTGATGGGCTGGCTGGCGGACCGCTTCGGGTTCGCCGCGGCGTTCGGGTTCCTGGCGGTGTCGACGCTCGCCGCGGCGGCGATTTCGCTGACCACCCGGTCGACGAAGCTCTCGCTCGGCGCGCCGGCCCCGGCGAAGAAGGAGCAGGTGGGCTGACCCACCGGGGGCCGGTGGTCCGGCAGCGGACCACCGGCCCCCGGTGGCGCCCGACGATCCGACCCGGCCGTTCGGCCGCATTAGTGGTCTAGACCTTGACGGGTGACTGGTCCAGTCCAATTCTGAGAAGGTTCCGGCCGTGCGCCGCCGCCGCACGGCCCCTTTTTCGGCACTGGAGCCCGCATGCGACGAAGAAGTCACTTGTCACGATTGTCCGCCGTCCTGGCCGCCGCGGCGGCTCCGCTCGGCGTGCTGGTCGCCACCGCGGCGCCCGCGCACGCCGCGACGCCGCTGCCGAACCACGTGTTCGCGCCCTACTTCGAATCCTGGAACGGCCAGAGCCCGGCCGCGATGGCCCAGGAAGCGGGCGTGAAGCACCTGACCATGGCGTTCCTGCAGACCGCCTCCTCGGGTTCGTGCACCGTCCTCTGGAACGGCGACGCCAGCATGCCGGTGTCGGATTCGACGTTCGGTGCGGACTTCCGCACGATCCGCTCGCGCGGCGGGGACGTGATCCCGTCGTTCGGCGGCTACACCGCCGACCACAACGCCACCGAGATCGCCGACAGCTGCACGAACGTCGACCAGATCGCGGCCGCGTACGAATCGCTGATCACCACCTACGACGTGCCGCGCCTGGACATGGACATCGAGGACAACTCGCTGACCAACTCCGCGGGCATCGACCGCCGCAACAAGGCGATCAAGAAGGTCCAGGACTGGGCCGCGGCCAACGGGCGCCAGCTGCAGATCTCCTACACGCTGCCGACCACCACGAGCGGTCTCGCCAGCGCGCTGGACGTGCTGCGGAACGCGGTTTCCAACGGGGCCAAGGTCGATGTGGTCAACCTGATGACCTTCGACTACTACGACAACGCCACGCACAACATGGCCCAGGACACCCAGACCGCGGCGGCCGGGCTGGTGTCGCAGCTGGCGTCGCTGTATCCGGACAAGACGCAGGAACAGCTGTGGGGCATGGTCGGCGTCACCGAGATGCCGGGCATCGACGACTTCGGCGCGGCTGAAACGTTCACCACCGCCGACGCGGTCACCGTCTACAACTGGGCCGTGTCCAAGGGCATCAACATGCTGTCGTTCTGGGCGCTCCAGCGCGACAACGGCAGCTGCCCCGGCACCGGCGCACAGGACACCTGCTCCGGCATTCCGCAGGACAAGTGGTACTTCAGCCACACGTTCGCCCCGTTCACCGGCGGAACCCCGGTGCCCGGCAACGACTTCTCGGTGACGGCGAGCCCCGCCTCGGCTTCGGTCGACCCGGGCGGTTCGGCGACCGGCAAGGTGGCCACCGCGGTGACTTCCGGTACGGCGCAACAGGTTTCGCTTTCGGTGAGCGGCGCGCCCGGCGGCGTGACCGCGACGGTCAGCCCGGCCGCGGTGAAGGCGGGGGAGAGCGCGAACCTGTCGATCACCACGACCGCGGCGACCCAGCCGGGCGTCTACCCGCTGACGATCACCGGCTCGGTCGCGGGCGGCGGCAGCCACACCGCGACGTACACGTTGACGGTCAACGGAACCAGCCCGACCGGCAGCGTCGTCAACGGCAACTTCGAAACCGGTGCGCTCAGCCCGTGGACCGGCGGGACGATCGTGTCCTCGCCGGTGCACTCCGGCAGCCACGCACTCCAGGTGTCGCCGACGGCGTCGACCACCGGGGAAGCGACGCAGAACCTGACGCTCGCGCCGAACCACGCGTACACGCTGACCGCGTGGGTCCAAGGCGGATACGCCTACGCGGGCGTCCGCGGGGGAGCGACGGCCAGCTCGTGGACCGCGAACTCCAGCTGGACCAAGCTGACCGTCCCGTTCACGACCGGCGCGTCCGGCGCGGTGACGGTGTACGTCCACGGCTGGTACGGCCAGAGCCCGATCTACGCGGACGACATCGCTGTCGGCTGATTGGTGTATAACGACCTATACGGCCGGGCGCTGGGCGAGAAAATTCGCCCAGCGCCCGGCTCCGTTTCAGGCAAAAACGCTCAGGAGCGGGAGAGGCCGGAGATCAAGCCCTGGTACAGCCAATACATGGGCTTCGGGGTGTAGTCGTCGGTCATGATGCCGAAGTTGTCGAATGAGCTGGGGGAGCCGGTGACGTCGTCGCGCAGGGCGAACAGCTCGTAGCTGGCCACGTTGTCCGCGGCACGATCCTGGTTCACCGCCAGGATTTCCGTCGTCAGCGCGCGGGCCTGGTCGGCCGGCGTGCGCTGGGCGGTGTGGGTCGCCCAGCCGTTCTCCGACACGCGGATCGGCACGTCGCGGCCGAGGCCCGCGATCGGCATCTCCTGGGTGCGGACGGTGTGCAGGGTCTGGCGGACGAACCCGGCCAGGTCGGGTACCGGCGGGACGCCGGGCAGTCCGGAATCCGGGTAGAGGTCGACGCCGACGAAGCCGACCGAGCGGCTGAACTCCGCTCCGCCGAGCTGGGCGAGGTGCTGCCAGAACTGGGTGAACGGCCGGGCGTAGGCGACCTCGTCGAAGCCGATCTGCAACCGGTCGAATCCGTCCCGGCCGGCTGCCTTCTTGCCGGCGATGACGCCTTGGACGAGCGCGGTGTCGCCGTTCGGCTGGGGCACCGCGTTCTGTTCCAGGGTGACCGAGATCGTGTCGGCGATCGGGCCGTAGCGCTGCACGGTCCGTTCCACGCAGGTCTGCCATTTCGGCATGCTCTGGCCGGAGTAGCCGAGCACGACGTCGAGACGGCGTCCCGGCGCGAGGTACTGCATTTCGTCGTCGGGGAAGGCGCTGTCGCAGCCGAGGTAGTCGCGGAGCAGAAACGGTGTGTGCCCGGATTGCAGCTGGGCCAGCGCTTTCCGTATCTCGGCCGGATTGTCTGGTTTGCCGGTGGTCGAGCCTCCGCCCGCGTACCCGCCCGGGTAGATGCCGAAGGTCAGCGGCATCGGCGTGGCGTCGGCGACGGCCGGGGCGAGCATGGTGAGTCCGACGGCGAGGGCGGCGGCTGCGAGCCGGATTTTCTTCATGGCACTGAGTATTGGAGCTCGCCGCGGGCCGGACCGATGACGGATGTCATCTTCCGGCCGGGACACTCGTCAGCAATGCGGGCACGATTTCCCGGGGCAGCCGAGTCTGTTCGACGGGTGACTCCCCGGGGCCGAACACGACCGGTTCCTCGCTGCCGAGGGCGGCGTCGAAAACAGCCGGATCCCATCGGCCCCACGCGATCGACACCGCCGGCAGCCCGTGCGCGCGCCGGCGGGTCGCGAGGGCGTCGAGGAAACGGTTGGCGGCGGCGTAGTTCTCTCCGGCTTCTCCGAACGTTCCGGCAAGGGACGAGAAGAGGACGAACGCGGACAGCGGCAGGTGCTCGGTCGCTTGGTGGAGGACCCAGGCCGAGTCGGTTTTGGCGCGCAGGACCGGGTCGGGGCATTCGGGGGTTCGCCCCGCTGCGAAGGGTTCGTCGAAGACCGCGGCGCAGTGGATGACGGCGGTCAGCGGCGGAGTGCAGGACGCGATGAGGCTTTCGACCTGGCCCGGGTCGGCGGCGTCGATGGCGGCGATGCGGACGTCCGCGTCGAGATCGGTCGGGAGGCGTTCGGCGGCGGGGCCGCTGCGGCTCGCCAGCACGAGGTGGCGGACACCGTGCTCGGCGACGAGATGTGCGGCCAGCAGGCTGCCGATTCGGCCGGTGCCGCCGGTGACGAGGACAGTGCCGGACGGATCGATCGGGCGGGTGGGGGAGTCGGCGGCGGGCGCGACCCGGAAGGCGTGCGGGACGCCGTCGCGGATCGCGAGCCGGGGTTCGGTGCTGCCGCCGACGAGGTCGAGGAGTTCGGCGGCGGGGGTGGGCCGGTCGAGGTCGACGACGGTGGTCTTGGCGGCCGCCGCGTTGAGCAGGCCCCAGACGGCGGCGCTCGCGAGATCGGGGTCGGGTCCGGTGGCGTTGGTCGTGACGACGAGCCGGTCCTCGCGATGGCGCAGAGTCTCCAGGGCGTGGGAGCGGATGTCGGCGCCGGGTGGAATTTCAAGGAGTTCCGCTTGGCCGGACCGCGGTGGGACGGGGACCCAGCGCGTGCGGTAGAGCAGGGTTTCGGCGGGCAGGTCGACCCGCTGGGCTCCGCTTCCGGCGAAGACCTCGTTCCAGGCGACCGGGATGCCCGCGGTGTGCAGCCGGGCGAGTTCGGCCAGCAGGTCCCGGACGGAAGGCGGGGTGAGGTCGAGGACGAGGCTGGTGTCGTCCCAGGGGCGTCTGGTCACGCGGGCGACGGCTTCCGGGCGGAGGCCCCAGGATTCCAGCAGACAGCACAGTGCGGCTTGGAAGGCGAAGAGCCAATCGTGATAATCGCCCAACATCGTGTCGAAGGTGTCGGAGAAGAGCGGAAACCGTTGCGAGAACTCGGTTTCTCGGCCGGGAGCGAGTTTGCTGCCGCGGGAGGCGAAGGTCAGCCGCGGACGTGCCGGCACGGGCTGGCCGGGCTTCTCGCCGCTCGCGACCGCTTCAAGGGCGGTCCGGTCGCCGGCCGGGACCAGGACGCGGAGCGCGCTCGGGGTCCTGGTCGCGAGGGAGTAGGCGAGGTCGAGGTCGGACGCCGTGCTGTCGAGGAGGCCCGCGGCGAGGGCGCGCAGGGCGACGCCGTCGCGCGCGCTGAGCAGCCAGGGCGGCGTGGGGAAATCCGTGCGGGCAACGGGTTCGGGCATGGGGAGCCTCTTCCGGGAGGACCTGCGCGGGTCGGGGAATGCCGTCGACCGGCCGGGACTCGCAGCGGAAACCGGGCCGGTGAAGGGTGTTTGCTGCGTTCCAGGCTGCCGTTGGTCGTCGAGAATCAGGAATGCGCCGGAATCAGCCGCAATTTCCGCGGCAGCTGTGCGCGCGGCGACACCGGATCCGGTTCGCGCGGGGCTCGCGGTCCGCCCGGAAAACGGCGGCCGGACCGCGTCGGCTCTGTGTCCTGGCACTCCTCGACATATACCGCGCTCAGTCCGGGCTGGGCGGCAGGTTTCCCCTTTGGTCCCCGTTCCGTGCACGCGGTGCCTCCGCCGCTGCTCGGCGGGCAACGATTTCCGCGACCTTCGCACACGTTTCGTCCGGGTCGAGGTGCTCGGTGTCCAGCACTGTGCACTGTGGACGGAGCGGAAGGTACTCCGCGACGTGGTCGTGGATCCGGTCGAGCACGACCGGGCCGCCCAATGCGGCCATCGCGTCGGTCGCCGCGTGGTCGCCTCGGGCGGCGAACCGGGCCTTCGCCTGCGGCCGGGGTGCGGCGAGCATGATCTCGACGTACTCGCCGCCGGCCGCGCGGGCGGCCTCCTCGAACCGTTCCGCCTGCTCGGCGCGAGCCACCAGTTGCGGCATGACGACGTCGTACCCGGCCCGCAGATGGGTTTCCGCCATGGCGAGCGCGAGCCGCCGCGCGGCGGGCAGCGTGTCCCAGAACGCGGTCCGCCAGCCGCCGATCATCGTGACCACCTGATCGGCGTCGAGAGCGAGCACTCCCGGGTGCAGGTCGGCGTAGCGGCGCGCGACGGTCGATTTCCCGATGCCGGACGGGCCGTTGAGGTGGATCAGCCGGGCCATTCACCCGACGATAGCGGTCCAGCGGCCGTCGCGGACGTGCCCGAAAAGGACGTCGGCGAAGTGATTCCCGTAGCCGATCGTGCCGGGTTCGGCCAGTTCGGCGACGAGCTTCCGGCGGTGGCTGGCGGCTTCGACCGGATCGTGGTCGTACACGCAGGACCAGTCCGGGTTCTCGATCTGGATCGGGGAATGGACGGCGTCGCCGAACGCGATCAGCCGGTGCTCGCCGGCGCTGATGACGTACTCCGCGTGTCCCGGCGTGTGCCCGGCGGCGAAGCGCGCCTGGACGCCGGGAAACACCTCCTGTCCGTCCTCGACGGTGCGCACTCGCGGCGCCAGCGCGTCTGTCTCGATCGAGGGCTCACGCCGCGCCCATTCCGGTCCCGCGACCAGATACTCGGCCTGAGGGAATGCTTGGTGCGCAGCCCAGCCGATGTGGTCGGAGTGCAAGTGCGTGAACGCCACTGCCTCGATGTCTTCCGGCCGGTGCCCCAGCGCGGCGAGGTTGTCGAGCAGCGCGCCGCCGTACAGCACGCCGTTCGGCGCTCCCGGTTCAGCGGGCACCGTCTGCGGCCCGAACCCGGCGTCGATCAGCAGCGCCCGCCCGTCGCGTTCCACGAGGAGGCCTCCGATGCTCGCGACGAGATACCCGTCGTCGTCCAGGTACTCCGGATGCGCGGCCCAGGTCCCGGCAGTGCTGCCGGGCAGCCACAGCCGCGGATTCCCTTGCACCGCCCCGTCCGGCACATAGGACACCTTCGTCTCGCCCAGGCGGACGGTCTGGATTCGCGCGGGCCGGCGCAGTCGGTCGTCGAGCACGGCTTCGTTCCCTTCCCTCGGTCTTCCCCGACCATAAGCATCAAGCTAGAAACATTCAAGCTATAAATATTATGACTTGATGGAGTTGCTAGGATGGGCTCATGACGGAACCTCGGGCGATCGCCGAACGGGAACTGTGCGGTCTGGTGAACGGGCTGGCGCAGCAGATCGCCGATCACGTCCGCGAGCGCGCGGTCGCTCTGGGGCTGACCGCCGCGCAGGCGACCGCGCTGCGGGAGCTGACCGGTCCGATGACGATGCGCGAGCTGGCCGAGCGGATGAGCTGCGAGCCCTCGAACGCGACGTTCGTCGTCGACAAGCTGGAAAAGCAGGGGCTGATCGAGCGGCGCGCGCATCCGACCGACCGGCGCGCCCGGCATCTGCTGCTCACCGAGGACGGCACGGCACTGCGCGAGCGGCTGCTCGACCTGCTGACCCGGGATTCGCCGCTGGCCGGGCTCACTCCGAAGGAGCAGCGGGTGCTGCAGGGCCTGCTGGAGCGGGCGATCGTGCCGGGCGCAGGCCGTCGAGGATGATCCGGAGATTCCGCCGCCACTGGTCCTCGCCCGGGGCGAGGCCGATCGTGTGGTCCGGCGGGATCGCGGTGGCGAGCGCGAACGGGACGTCCCGCCAGTCGAGGTCCGTGCGGAGCGTCCCGGCCTTCTGCGCTCGCTGGACCAGCTGACGCATCGCCCGCCGCAGCCGGGTGATGCGCGGCTCCAGGTCGACTCGTTCGCCGCGGCCGGACAGCGCGTCGTGCAGTCCGCAGCTGGACGCGCGCAGCTGCGCGTAGGTCTCGGCGAATTCGGCGAATCCCTGCCATGGGTCGGGGGAGTCGAGCGCGTGCGCGGCGCGGTCGGTCATCTCGTCGATGGTGTCGGTGAGGATCGCGGCGAGGAGTGCGTCCAGCGACGGCACCCGGCGGTACAGCGTGCCGAGGCCGACGCCCGCGCGCTGCGCGATGTCGCGGGTCGTGACCGCGAGGCCCAGTTCGTCGAGCGCTTCGCGGGTCGCCGCGACCAGGCGTTCGACGTTGCGCTGCGCGTCGGCCCGCGGCCGGCCTTGGGCGAGCAGCGCTGCGACGGCGGAGTCCGGCATTCCCGCAGTCTAAACCAAGCGGGTCACAGTGTTCCGCTTCTGCTACCTTGGAATAACCGGAACATCGTGACCCGCTTAGTGGAGGCAGGGGCATTGACCAAGCCGATCGGCGTCGGAATCGTCGGCGCGAACCCGGATCGGGGCTGGGCCGCACGGGCGCACATTCCCGCCATAGCCGCGTCGCCCGACTTCTCGCTCGCCGCCGTCGCGACCACGCGTGCCAGCAGCGCGGAAGAGGCGCGCGCCCGATTCGGGGCGCAGCATGCGTTTACCGACGCCCGAGATCTCGCCGAGCACCCCGACGTCGATCTGGTTGTCGTGACGGTGAAGGTGCCCGCGCACGTCGAGCTGGTGACGGTGGCGCTGGAGGCGGGCAAGCACGTCTACTGCGAGTGGCCGCTGGCGACGACCGCGGCGGAGGCCGCAGCGCTGGCTGTGGCGGGGGAGCGGGCCGGGGTGCACACGGCCGTGGGGTTGCAGGCGCGGTTCTCGCCGACCGTCCGCCAGGCCCAGGCAATGCTCGCAGAGATCGGCGCGGTGCAGTCCGCGACCGTCTACAGCGCGCGCGGCAAGGGAAATGCTCGTGACGTCCCCGGCTGGACGGCCTACACCTACGACCGTCGTTCCGGAGCTGGGCTGGTCGAAGTCCTCGGCGGGCACGCGCTCGATCTGGTGCAGTACCTGCTCGGACCGATCCGCGAGCTGACCGCGCGGACCGCGATCCGGAACGGTTCGCATCACGTCGCCGAGACGGGGGAGCCGATCGACGTCACGGCGCCGGATCACTTCCTCGCGCACGCCGAAGTCGACGGTGGAGCAGTGGTGTCCGTCCATCTGCACGACGGGGAAGCGGCGATGCCCCGCACGCGCATCGAGATCGCGGGCACTGAAGGAAATCTCGCGCTGACTTCCGCACCGGAGGCCGATCCGTGGGCCGCGCAACCGCAGATCGGCACGTTCGAGCTTCGGACGTCCCGCCCCGGCAGTCCGGAGTGGACGGTGATCCCGGTGAGCGACCCCAGCGCATTGCCCATCCAGGCGGCGAATGTGGGCCGGGTCTACGCCCAGCTGGCGGCGGACCTCCGCGACGGGACGCACATGGTGCCGGACTTCGCCACCGCCCGACGACTGCACGAACTACTTTCAACTGTATAACGACGTATACGGCTGGCGGCTGCAAAACGAGCACCAGCACGAGACACGGATCATCCCGCACCTCCAAAACAACCGCACGGGACGCGAAAACGAACGATGGCCGCCCCGAAACCGGGGCGGCCATCGCGGAAAACGAACCTCAGATCAGGCCCAGCTTGCGGACCGCGTCGCGCTCCTCGGCCAGTTCGGCCACGGAAGCGTCGATGCGCGGGCGGGAGAACTCGTCGATCTCCAGGCCCTGCACGATCTCGTACTTGCCGTCCTTCGCGGTGACCGGGAAGGAGGAGATGAGGCCCTCCGGGACGCCGTAGGAGCCGTCGGAGACGACGCCGGCCGAGGTCCAGTCGCCTTCGGGGGTGCCGTTGACCCAGGTGTAGACGTGGTCGATGGCGGCCGACGCGGCGGAGGCGGCGGAGGAGAGGCCGCGCGCCTCGATGATCGCGGCGCCGCGCTTGGCGACGGTCGGGATGAAGGTGTCGGCGAGCCACGCCTCGTCGTTGATGGTCTCGGCGACGTTCTTGCCGTTGACCTCGGCGTGCTGCACCGACGGGTACTGCGTGGCCGAGTGGTTGCCCCAGATCGCGACCTTCTTCAGGTCGGTCACGGCGACGCCCAGCTTCTTGGCCAGCTGGGCCAGGGCGCGGTTGTGGTCGAGGCGGGTCATCGCGGTGAAGCGCTCGGCGGGCACGTCGGGGGCGTGCGACTGGGCGATGAGCGCGTTGGTGTTGGCCGGGTTGCCGACCACGAGGACCTTGATGTCGTCGGCCGCGCCCGCGTTGATCGCCTCGCCC
This sequence comes from Amycolatopsis sp. FU40, assembly GCF_021903635.1. Lineage (NCBI taxonomy): Bacteria > Bacillati > Actinomycetota > Actinomycetes > Pseudonocardiales > Pseudonocardiaceae > Amycolatopsis > Amycolatopsis sp. FU40. The sequence continues at coordinate 2,850,082 of NZ_CP091381.1, read as the reverse complement.
TGGGGCTTGAAGATGCCGCCGTTGGCCTCGAGCAGGTCGCCGCGCTCCATGCCCTTGCTGCGCGGGCGGGCGCCGACCAGGAGGCCGATGTTCGCGCCGGAGAAGGCCTGCTTCGGGTCGTCGAAGATGTCGATGCCCGCGAGCAGCGGGAACGCGCCGTCGTCCAGTTCCATCGCGGTGCCCTCAGCCGCCTTGACCGCCTGGGGGATCTCCAGGAGCCGCAGCTTCACCGGGGTGTCGGCGCCGAGCAGCTGACCGGACGCGATGCGGAACAGCAGCGCGTAGCCGATCTGGCCGGCCGCACCGGTGACGGTGACGTTGACAGGGGCTTGGGTCATTGCGCTTCTCCAGCTTGAGACGACTTTGGCTAGTACCGAGGATGCTAGCCCTACCGGCGGGCGTCGTCCGGGTGCGTCCAGTCACGGTAGCCAGGATCACGTTCGCGCCCGCGGGGCGATCCGCCTTAAGTCGTGGGGCGAAGGGGGTAACTCGAGATCACGATCGAGTTGCGGGCGTGGGCGGGGGCGGCGGGCCCGGGACGGTCGAGGGCCGGCTCGGGCGGCGGCGCCGGGGCGGTCCGGCGAATCGCCCCGGGAAGCGCGGGTCGGCGCGGTAGCGGGTGCGCCGTGCGAACCGTCCTGATTGCCCCGGTTTTCGCGGTCTTTTTCGCCGGATTGTCCGGACCAGCCGGGGCGGGTGGTTCTGTGTCGTGTATTTTTGAATCATTTTTGTTGATTCGTCAATTGTCCATAATAGCTTTTGTCAACGGCTTGTTAACACGTTGCTGTGTGCAGCTAAGCAACGGCGTTGCTCCATTCAGTGGGACTAGCGGCACAGTTGTTGCGCTACCCTGTCGAAACCCCCACCCACACCGGAAGTAATGGGAAGGAACCCATGCTTACCACAATGGCAGCTGCGCTTTTGGCGCTTTCGTCGACGATTACTCCGCATTCCTGGCCGCAGAATCCTCCGCCGGACAAAATTATCATCGACGTGGCGACCGTGAACGGGACCGGCTGCCCGCCGGACACGGCCGCGGTTTCGGTTTCGGCGGACAACACCGCGTTCACCGTCACCTACAGCCAATACACCGCGCAGGTCGGCGTCGGCGCGCAGCCGACGGACTTCAGGAAGAACTGCCAGATCGGCCTTCGCGTGCACGTCCCGCAGGGGTTCACGTACGGGATCGCCTCGGCGGACTACCGCGGATTCGGGCATCTCGAAAAGGGTGCGTACGGCGTGGAGCGCGCGAACTATTATTTCCAGGGAAACTCCCCGACCGCCTACGTGACGCACCGGCTCGACGGGTTCTACGACAATGACTGGCAGTTCTCTGACCAGACGGACGTCGACGCGATTATCTATGAACCGTGCGGCCAGGAGCGCAACCTGAACATCAATACGGAATTGCGCACGTACGCCGGGACTTCTGACCCGGCGAAGACGACGAGCTTCCTGACGATGGACTCGACGGACGGCAGTGTCCAGACGGTTTACCACTTCGCCTGGAAGACCTGCCCGGGAACCCGGTAACTGTGTGACGCGGACCCGTGAGCGCTTCCTCGGGCGCTCACGGGTCCGGCTGTGTCACGTTTTCCGCGAGCCTGCTCAGCAATGCGGCCAGGGTCGTGATCTCGTCGTCGGTGAAGCCGTGGCGCATCCGTTTGTCGTGCGCGATCGCGGCGTCGGCGAGGCGGTGGAAGGTGCGTTCGCCGTAGTCGGTCAGTTCGACCTGGTGCACGCGCCGGTTTTCCGGGTCGCGGGTGCGGGTGAGCAGGCCCGCGGTTTCCATGCCGTTGAGGTGGTGGGTGAGTGTCGCGCCCTGGATGCCGACGGCGTCGGCGAGTTCGCGCTGGCTCGCGTGCCGGCGGGTTTTGAGTGCGATGAGGATCTGCCAGACCGGTTGCGATCCGCCGACCTCGGCGAGTGCGCGGTCGAACGCCTGGCCCGCGGTCTTGGCGGTGCGGGCGAGGAGAACGCCGAGCGGCGGCGTGGCGGGTCGGGGCACGGAGAGGACGGTACCGCAGGATCATCGTATGCTAACCGTTTGACGTCGAACGGTTAGGAGCCTAACGTTTGTGGTGTCTCATCGATCGGCACTGGAGGGCATCATGGACCCCGCGGAGATCACTGAACTGGGCAAACGCTGGGCAGCGGCCGAGGTCGCAGGCGACACGGACGCGTTGGGCGGCATGATCGCCGACGGATTCCGGCTCGTCGGCCCGCTGGGTTTCGTGCTCGACCGGGAACAGTGGCTGGGCCGCTACCAGTCGGGCGCGCTGGCGACGCAGCGGCTTGACTGGCGCGACGTCGAGGTGCGCGTGCACGGCGACACGGCGATCGCGATCGGCGTGCACGACCAGGAGGCGACCCATCAGGGGAACCGGGTCGACGGGACCTTCCGGGCGACGCACGTCCTCGTCCGCGGAGGGGACGGCTGGCGGATCGCGGGGATGCACCTCAGTCCGATGGGCGCGCCGCCTGCTTTCGCTCGCTGACCTGCGCTGTCTCGCGCCGATCGACCGCATCTGCCAGGGAGCGGTCCGGGAGGGGAGCCCTGACGGACGCTGATTCCGCCAGGGCTCCCCTCCCGGACGTTCGCCGCCAAGGCGGGATGGTGCGGAGTCAGGGTTTGTGCCACAGATGGACGGTGTTGTCCGCGGTCGCGCCCGAGGCCGTGGCGACGGTCTTCCGGTCCGGGCTGACGGTGATCGCGGCGATTCCGGGCAGGCCCGCGCCCTCCTGTTTCCCGTCGAGATCGACGACGGCGAGCGTTCCCGCGGAGACCGCGAGCAGGTGCTGGTCGTCCAGCCCGGCGAGGGCCATGGTGAACCAGACGGTCCCGGTTTGGAGGTCGGTCTGCGTGGGGGCCAGCGGGAAGCCGGGCCGGAGTTCCTTGTGTGTGACCGCGTCCCACTGCTGCACTTGCGCGGGCCGGCGTGCCGCGCCGGTGGTGGTGATGAGCGTCCGGCCGTCGGGGGCGAAGTCGATGGACGCGATCTGGGCGTTGTCGGCGAGGGTGATCGGATCGCCCGCCGGTTTGAGCGAAGCCATGTCCCACAGGCCGAGTTGGCTGGTGTGGGCGGAGTGGCCGTCCCATTGGTACAGGGCGAGCGTGCGCCCGTCGGGGTGAATTCCGAATAGCGGAAGGTGGGCGGGGTGTCGATGCGCGCGATGCGGGTGCGGTCGGCGACCCGCCACAGTTCCACTCTGCGCGGCGAGGTCATCGGCACCGCCTCCACGCTGCCGTCAGCGCTGAGCGCGGGCCAGCCGCCCTCGCGGTCGATGTCTTCGAACACGAGCGGGGTGCCGGTTTCCCGGCCGGTTCGCGCGTCCCAGGTTTGCGTCGTGAGCTGCTTTTCGCTGACCCGGGAGGCGACCAGCGTGCTGCTGTCGGGGCGGAAAGCCATTCCGGCCAAGCCGGTGCGGGGGAAGGGGCCGATGCGCTTGCCGACAGGTTTGCGGGTCGCGACGTCCAGGACGTCGATCGAGAAGTCGTCGTTCAGCGTGGCGAGCAGCCGTCCGTCGGGACTGAACTTGAGGAACTGCGGATGCGCGCGGGACACGAGGAATCCGGCTTCGACGAGCGGCGGCTGCGGTGCGGGCGGAAGCGTGTCGGGTACGGGGTTCGGCCACGCGATCCAGGCGGCGAGTCCGGCGACGACCACGGTGAGTGCGCCGATCAGGATCCGCCGACGCGAGAGCGGGCGCCGCGGGGTGGCTGGCGTGTCGGTGACCTGGTGGATCACCGGGTCGGGTTGGTCCTGCGGTGTCGGCTGGCCGTCGAGGAAGGGGGCGAGTTCGGCCGCGCGGTCCGCGATGAGCTTTTCGGCCGCGCGGTCCGCGATGAGCTTTTCGACCGCGGGCGGCCACGGGGCGGTGGCCGGGCCGATCGCTTCGAGGAGTTCGGCGGCGGTGGCGTTCTCCGCGAGACGCAGGCGAAGTGCCTCGGGAAGCGCGGCGAGCAGGGCGCCGAGCGCGAGCAGGTCGTCGGCCGGGTTTTCGCCAGCCGCGCGGGGGATGAGCCTGGCCCCGCTGCTGGTGAGCCGGATGTGGGACGCGTCGAGGTGTCCGTGCGCCAGTCCGGCGCTGTGGAGCCGGGTCAAATCGGCCGCGATTCCGGCGGCCAGCCGGAGGACGGCCGGTTCGGGCAGCGGGCCGGGCACGTCCTGCAGCAAGGGGCCGGGATGGAATTCCGAGGCATGCCACGGCGTGGACGCGTCCGGATCGGCGTCGAGCACCGTGCTCAATGCGGCGGTCTCGGCGCGGAATCCGGCAGATTCCGAGAGGGTGAGCGCGACGAGGCGGTCGTCCGGTCCGCTGCCGAGCAAGACCCGGGTCGTCTCGTCCCGGTGCAGTTCCGCGAGGACTCGGTACTGCCCGAGCCAGAGCGGGTCGCCGACCGCTGGTCTTCTCATCAGCTGCCTCCCCAGAAAGCTGTGCGAGAAGGGTGATCCTGCCAGGCGTGCGGCCGGGCTAGGTACGTGCGGGCAGAATTTCTCGCCGTCGCGGGCACGACCCGGGCGGGGAGTGCTTGAATGCGATCATGGTCGCACTTCGCACACTGGGCTCGTCCGACGTCGCCGTCTCCCCGCTGTGCCTTGGCGGGAACGTGTTCGGCTGGACCGCCGACGAACGGGCGTCGTTCGCGGTGCTGGACGCGTATGCCGAGGCGGGCGGGAACTTCGTCGACACCGCCGATTCGTACATGTACCACTTCCCGGGCAACGAGGCCGGGCAGTCCGAGCGCATCATCGGGAAATGGCTCGCTTCGCGCGGGAACCGGGACGACGTGGTCGTCGCGACGAAGGTCGGGGACAACCCGCGGTTCAAGGGGCTCGCGCCGGCGAACATCAAGGCCGCGGCCGAGGAATCGTTGCGGCGGCTGGGGATCGAGCGGATCGACCTGTACTACACGCATTTCGACGACGAGTCCGTCCCGGTCGGCGACGTCGTCGCCGCGCTCGACGAACTGGTGAAGGAAGGCAAGGTCCGCGCGATCGGGACGTCGAACATCAGCCCGGAGCGGCTGGCCGCGTCGCTGGAGTTCGCCGATCGCGAGGGCCTGGCGAAGTACGTCGCGCTGCAGCCGAAGTACAACCTCGTTTCGCGGGAGTACGAGAGCGAGCGGCGGGGGATCGTCGAACAGCACGGGCTGGCCTGCGTGCCGTATTTCGGTCTGGCGTCGGGGTTCCTGACCGGCAAGTACCGGCCGGGCCAGCAGGTGGACAACATCCGCAATCTGCCCGGGCTCGCGGGCGGTTACGCGGACAGCGAGCACGGGATGAAGGTGCTCGCGGCGCTGGAGGAGGTCGCGAAGGCGCGCGGCGCGGAGATGCCGACGGTCGCGTTGGCGTGGCTCGCGCAGCAGCCGACTGTGGTCGCGCCGATCGCGTCCGCGCGCACGGTCGAGCAGGTTCCCGCGCTGGTCGCGATGCACGACGTGGAGCTGAGCGACGAGGAACTGCGGATTCTGGACGCCGCCTCGGCACAGTAGGTCAGCTGTGCCGCGGCGGGTCCTGGGCGCCGATGCCGAGCACGCGGCCGAGTGCGATGAGTCCCTCGTCGAGGTGGCTCAGGCTGGACAGCACGGCGCGGGTCTCGGCCTCGTCGATCCGGTCGGCGACCGGGGTCCCGTCGTCGCGGACGAGTTTGCGCGGCCGGCTGCCGTTCGGGTTGCTGACCGCCTCGTGCACGAGGTCGACGTTCGCGATGATCCGGCCGGCGAACTGGTCCAGCCGCTCCGAGACCGGACCGGCGAGCTGGCCGGGCTGCGCGCGGGCGGCCACGTGCCGGGCCCGGAAGGCGATGCCCTCCAACGTGGTCAGCACGTGCCAGCCGTAGTCGCGGCGGGCGCTGCGCAGGTTGATCGGGTGGGTGAGCGGTTCGATGGTCAGCCGCACCTGCTCGACCGCGCGGTCGAGGTCGCGGGACATCTCGATGATGTTCACGTTCTCGCGGCCGGACAGCAGGGTCGCGGCCGATTCGACGAACTCGTGCAGTTCGTCGAGCGCGATCGCGATGTCGTCCAGCATCACCGCGCGCGTGCGGACCGGCAGCACCACCACGGCGGCGAGTAGTCCGCACGCGGCGCCGACCGCGGTTTCGGCGACCCGGATCCACAGCACTTCGATGCTGAACGTGCCGAGCAGGCTGTAGAGCAAGCCCAGCATGCTGGTCACGAAGAACGCCATGAGGAACTGCGAGACCCGCGCGGTGTAGACCATGCCGAAGACGCAGACCAGCAGCAGCGCGAGGATCGCCGGGGTGTTGCCGCTGACCAGCAGCGCCAGTGCGACGCCGCCGACGATGCCCAGCAGGGTCCCGCCGGTGCGGCGCATGCCCTTCACGAACCGCGCGCCCGCGCTGGACGTGCCGATGAAGACGACGAACACCGTCAGCACCGCCCAGTACCAGCGTTGCGGCGAGATGAGCTGTCCGGCCAGCACCGCGAGCCCGCCGCCGAGCACGGCCTGGATCGCGCCGCGGGTCTGGTTGTCGTAGGCGAACGCCTTGGTCGGTTCGGCTTCTTCGTCCTCGTCGGCCGGGAAGTCCACTGTGGACTGGAGGCTCGCGATGCGCTGCGCCCGGTCGTCCGCGACGGCCAGTTCGGCGATCGCACGGCGCACGCCGTCGCCGGGGTGCGCGCGTTCGTCGATCCGGCTGCCTTCCACGAGCATCCGGCTGTACTCGCCGGTCTCGCTGATCAGCGGCAGGTCGCGCGGGTCGCGTTCCATCAGCGACCGGAACCGGGACAGCCGGGCCACGAGATCGTCCGCGACGCCTTCGGGCAGCGGGTGCGAGCAGGTCCGGCGCACGGTGATCACCAGCCACTGCACGGCCAGTTCGACCTCGATCACCCGGCGGCGCAGCTGGTCGGCGCGGCGGTCGTCGACCACGTCCGGGGCGTGGTCCTCGATCAGCAGGACCACCTCGTGCAGCCGCTCCACCGACGTGCGGATCTGCCGGTCGCTGCGGTCCGAACCACCGGACGAGATGTACGCCTCGGTCGCCCGCACCGCCGCGCCGAGCCGCGCCCGGAACGCCTGCCGGTAGCGGATCAGCTCGCTTTCGGCGTTGCGGCGCAACAGAAGGAACCGCACGACCGCGTTCGCCGCGACGCCGATCGCGAGCGCGAGCAGCAGGTGTGGCACCTGCGCGAGGTGCGCTTGCAGGAACATCGGGAAGAAGAACAGGAAGAACGCCATCGACCCGAGCGCGATGCCGCGCGCGCCGAACCGCTGCACGTACACCGCGACGAAGATCAGCAGCACGAACACGACGCTGTCGAGCGGCGCGTAGGCGGAGCCGAAACAGGCGGCCGTGATCGAGGCGGCCCCGACCAGCAGCGCGAGCAGCAGCGTGACGGCCTGGCCGCCGCTGGTGGCGTCGTTGACGGTGAACGCGCTCATCATCGCCGCGATGGCCGCGACGAGCGTGGTGGTGAGCGGGAAATGCAGCGGCTGCATCGCGAGGACCGCGATGACGATGCCGAGCACCGCGGACGCGGCGAGCCGCAGCCGGACGAGGCCGGGGTCGGCGGCCGCGAGCCGGTCGAGGAAGGCGTTGCGCACGTCGGTGATCATCGGGCGAGCAGCTCCCACTGGGCGAGGGCGACGCGCCGCCGGGTCGAGGCGCGGACCCGCAGCCGGTAGTGCCGGCACGCGGCGGGATCGGCGAGCGCGAACGGCCGGGTTTGCCGCCGCCAGCCGAACACCTCGCCGGAGCGTTCGTCCAGGGTCCGCCACTGTCTGCCGTCGTCGGAGCCTTCGAGCACCCAGTCCTTCGGATCGCCCGCGCTGGCGCCGGAGGTGAGCGTGTAGAGGACGACCTCGCGCGGCTCGCCTTCCGCGGTGAAGGTGATGGTCGGCCTGGGCGTGCGGAAGACCGCCTGGGTGCGGCTGGTGTTGTCCGCCAGAACGGCGTGGACGCTGTGGACGGAGAGGTCGCTGAGCGGTGCGGGGGCGACCGGGGTGACCGGTTCCGTGCCCCAGCCGCCGGGTTCGGCGCGGACGTCGAACTCCAGCACCGCGCCGCGCGCGAGGACCGCGTGCGCGAGGGTGGCCGAATGATGCGGTTCGCCGTCGACAGTCAGGGCGTGCACGTAGGGCGTGTCGGGTCCGCTGTCGGCGGTCGCGGCGCGGGGTGCTCGGATCACCAGGTCCTTTCCGTTCTCGAGGTGCACGGTGGCGGAGCGGAACAGCGGCGCGCACACCGCGTACCGCGGGCTGCCGACGGTCAACGGGTAGAGACCGAGGGCGGTGAAGACATACCAGGCCGACATTTCCCCGTTGTCCTCGTCCCCGGGATACCCCTGGCCGAGTTCGCTGCCGAGGTACAGCCTGCGCAGCACCTCGCGGACGGTCCGCTGCAGTTTCGCCTGGGCCCCGGCGAAGGCGTAGACGAACGGGATGTGGTGCGAGGGCTGGTTGGAGTGCCCGTATTGGCCCATGCGCACGTCCCGGGCCTCGGTCATCTCGTGGATCCGGCCGCCCTGGCCGGTTTCCGGGGTCCGGAAGAACTCGTCGAGCTTCGCCTCGAGACCTTTCGGGCCGCCGTGGAGCGCGGCGAGGCCGGGACCGTCGTGCGGCGCGGAGAACGCGGTGTTCCAGGCGTTGGTCTCGACGTAATCCGGACCCCACCCGGTGGGATCGAATCCTTCAGCCGGGCGCCGCCAGCCGCCGTCGAGGGTGCGGCCCTGGAAGAAGCCGATCCGCTTGTCGAAGTGGTTGGCGTAGTGCTGGGCGCGCTGACGGAAGTAGACGGCGTTGTCGGCGAACCGGCGGGCCCGCGCGCCGCCGCTTTCCCGGGCGAGCGCGTCGGACAGGTTGGCGAGGCCGAAGTCGTTGAGACAGCCTTCCAGCGCCCAGGACAGGCCGCCGCGGGTCGAGGCCGGCGTGCAGCCGAGGAACGCGGACCGGTCGAGCCCCTTGCGGCCGACGCCTTTGCGCGGCGGGGCGACGGTGGCGTTCTTGAGCGCGGCGTCGTAGGCCGCCTCGACGTCGAAGTTCGTGACGCCCTTCAGGTATGCGTCGGCGAACGCGACGTCGGAGCTGGTGCCGGTCATCAGGTCGGCGTAGCCGGGGGAGGACCAGCGGGCGATCCAGCCGCCTTCGCGGTACTGCTGCACGAAACCGTCGATCATCCGGCCGCACTGGCGCGGCGCGAGCAGCGCATACGCGGGCCAGGCGGTGCGGTAGGTGTCCCAGAAGCCGTTGTTGACGTACAGTTCGCCGTCCACGACCTTCGCGCCGGTGTGCCGCCGCGTGCTCGGCCGGAAGCTCCGCACGACCGGACTCGCGTGCCGGATCCCGCGCGGCGTGTTCTCGTGCGCGACGTTCGGGTACAGGAACAGCCGGTAGAGGCACGAATAGAAGGTGGTCAGCTCGTCCTCGGACGCGCCTTCCAGCTCGACCCGGCCGAGTACGTCCTGCCAGCGTCGCCGCGCCTGGTCCCGGACCTGGTCGAACGTGGTGCCCGCCGGGATTTCCAGCGCCAGGTTGCGTTTCGCCTGCGCGAGGCTGATCAGCGACGTCGCGATTCGCAGCGTGACCTCGGGCGCGGCGAACTCCAGGCTGCCGGTCACCGTCCGCCAGAACGGCCGCCGGATCCGCCCGCCTTTCTCCGGGCGCTGGTCGGCTTCGGCGTAGACGAACATCCGCCGCGCGCCGGCCGACAGCCCGCTCCGCACCCACGTGTGCCCGGTGACGACCCCGCGTTGCGCGTCGATCCGGAGACCGCCGCGGTTGCGGGCGTTGTCGAACAGCACCCAGCCTCTGCTTTCGGGAAAAGCGAAGCGGAACATCGCCGCGTGCTCGGCCGGCGCGACCTCGGCGGTGATGCCGCCGCGGAACCGGACGCGGTAATGGTGCGGCCGGTCGGTCTCGTCGTCGTGGCCGAACGCCAGCGACCGCCGCACCCGGTCCGGCTCGACCGGGCCGGCGCCGGGCATGAGGTGGAAGGTGTGCCGGTCGCCCATCCACGGACTCGGCTGATGACTGAGCCCGAACGCCTGCAGCCGCGGCTCGTTCCGCGTGTCGTTGTGCCGGTGGTAGGAGTAGAACCAGTTCAGCGCCCGTGCGTCGGTGACCGGGGTCCAGAAGTTGAAGCCGTGCGGGACCGCGGTGGCCGGGAAGGTGTTGCCGCGCGAGAATTCGCCGCTGGAATGCGTGCCGCGAGTCGTGCGGACCCAGTCCACCGGGTCCCGGTGCTCCGGCGGATGCTCGGCGATCCGGACATCGTCGAGCCAGCCCGTCCCGTCTCCGTCGAACGCGGTCGTCAGCAGGATCCGCCGCACCCGCCGTCCCGCGAACGCCTTCAGCGGACGACGCACCGGATTCCACTGGTCGACGTACAGCGTCTTCGCGGCCGGGGAGAACCCGGCGCGGCTGCCGTCGTCGAACTCGACGTCGAGCGCGACCTGCGTGCTGCGGCAGCTCGGGACCGGACCGTCGGAGGCCGGGAAGACCACATACGACAGTGCACTGTGGTCGGTGACCGGAATGTCCACCTCGAACAGCGTCACGGGCGGACCGGCCTGGTACCGCAAGGCTTTCCGCCCGGTGAACCCGACACCGGTCTTCGCGGTCGGCGACCGGCGCGGCCCGCTGTCCACCCGCGCCCCCGCGACCGGCTGCGGATCGCCCGCTTCGAACGAGGAGAAGAACGCAGCCGTGGTCACGCCCCCACGGTAATCGCTCCCGCACCGGCCGTGCCGGATCAGCTCGCGGTGAGCCGGATCAACCCCGCGTCGGTGGAGGTGAAACCGCAAGCGCCGAAGTAGAACGGGCGCAGGTGCGGTTCGAAGTCCACGTGCAGCCACTCGCAGCCCGCTTCCCTCGCCGCGTCCCGGGCCCTGCGGACGAGCTCGGCGCCGATGCCGCGGTGCTGCCAGTCCGCGTGCACCTTCGGATCGAGGAGGAAGGCGTGGCCGGCGCCGTCCCAGGCCAGATTCGCGAAGCCGACCAGCGTGGTGCCGTCGTGGGCGCTGACCCAGCCGAGACTGTGCTGCTTCGCCCGGTCCCACCAACCGGGTTCCGCGTTCCCGCCGTGCGCTTCGGTGAGGGTGACGAGTTGCGCGTCGGTGAGGTCGGCTCGCCACGCGTAGTTGATCTTCATGGGCCGACGCTCCCACGACGCTCGGCGGGCAGGCCACCGAATAAGCTGGTCGGCGATGGAACACGTCAGAGTGGAAGCGACCGGGACGGGCAACTATCTCGATCCTCGCGCGTATCTCGGCCTGCTGCCCGCGCTCTCGGCCGAGCTTCCGCCCGGCGCCCGCGCATTCGCCGCCGACCCGGACCACTACAACTTCTCCGGCAAGCGATGCGTCAAAGACCTCGTGCTCGACACGCTGGAGCGAGGCACGACGGACGGCGAGGACTGGCTGCGACTCGGCTTCCGCCACAACTGCTGGAAACACGAAGAAGACCTGAGCATCCGCTACATCGGCCTCAGCAGGCTCGCGGCCGACCCGGCCGGCTGGACCGGCTTCGGCCCGGTCACGCTGGACGAGATCCTGCCCCGCGAACACGGCTGCAGCCACGAGATCGGCTTCCTCGCCGGATCCCTCACCGTCTTAAGCCGCGACTTGACCGCGACCTGGACCGAAGCCGACTGCCCGGACAAGTAGCCGATACACCGCAGGCCAGGCACCCGGAACGGATCCGAGCCCCTGGCCTGCGGCTATCTGCTGGAATTCAGCCGATCAGAGCTTCGCGCACTGCCCCGCGGACGGACCGCGGACGGTGTTGGCGAGGTCGTGATCGGTCGGGGCGGGCGAGTTGCCCGTGCAGGCCAGCGGCCCGCCCACCGTGCTGCTCGCGATGACCGGCCCCTGGTTCCCCGTCAGGTTCACCGGGCCCGAGATGTCGGTCAGCTCGATCGACACCGGACCGGTCGAACCGGTGATCGACACCGGACCGGCCACCTTCGTCCGGTTCAGCACCACCTGCGCCGCCCCGGCCGCCGCGACCGGACCGGTGATCTGGCCGCCGCGCACGATCAGCGAAGCGCCGCGCGCCACGTTCACCGGACCCGACACCGTCGCGCCGTTCAGGCACACCACCCCGCTCGACACGGTCAGCGGGCCGTTCTGCACGCCGGTCAGCGTCTTGCCGCACGAAGCGTCCGGACGGCCCAGCAATTCGAACTCCGCCAGCGTCGCCGGACCGCCGGCGGTCGCGGTGACCTCCAGCCGGTAGTAGGCGTAATGCGCCGGGTTCTTCACCGCGAACGCCCGGGTCTGCTGCCGCCACGGGAAGGACTGGTCGGTCTGCTGATCGGCGACCGTCCAGGTCTTCCCGTCGTACGACCCCTTCAGCGTCCAGCTCTTCGCGTCGCCCGCGCCGGTGCCGGAGGTGAGCGTGTAGTGCGTGACCGCCTCGTCCGTCGACTTCAGCTGGTACTGCACCGCCCCGGTCACCTTCGCCTGCGTGCGCGAGGTGTTGTCCAGCAGCGCCGACGCGTCCGAACCGTCCGAAGTGGACAGCGTGCCCAGCCCCGGCCCGGTCTCGTCGTGCAGCGGCGTCGGCACCGCGTCGCCGGTGGTGATCGACTTCGGCGCGTCGCCCGCGCCGGTGCCCCACGTCGACGGGTTCGGGCCCATGTCGAAGTCGAGCGTGGCGCCGTGGGCGAGCACGTCGTGCGGCAGCGACGTCGACGTCCAGTTCTTCCCGTTGACCTTCAGGCCCTGGACGTAGACGTTCTTCGCCGAGTTCTTCGGCGCGTTGATCACCAGGTCCCCGCCGGGCAGGTGCACGGTCGCCTTGGTGAACAGCGGCGACCCGATCGCGTAGTCCGGGCTGCCCATCTGCAGCGGGTAGAAGCCCAGCGCGCTGAACACGTACCACGCGGACATCTCGCCGTTGTCCTCGTCGCCCGCGTAGCCCTGGCCCAGTTCGCTGCCGGTGTAGAGCCGCGACACCGCTTCGCGCACCTTCGCCTGCGTTTTCGCCGGCTGGCCCGCGTAGTCGTACATGTAGAGGATGTGGTGCGAGGGCTGGTTGGAGTGGCCGTACTGACCCATCCGCACGTCCCGCGCCTCCCGCATCTCGTGGATCACGCCGCCGTAGCTGCCCGGGTAGTTCGCGGTCTCCTGGTCGGCGAAGAACTGGTCGAGCTTGGCGCCCAGCTTGTCCTTGCCGCCGTAGAGATTCGCCAGTCCCTGCCCGTCCTGCGGCACGGTGAAGGCCATGTTCCAGCCGTCGGTCTCGGTGTAGTCCCCGCCCCACTGCCGCGGGTCGTAATCGGCCTTGGCCTTGGTGAACTTGCCGCTCGCGTCCTTGCCCTGGAAGAACCCGGTGCCCGGGTCGAACAGGTTCACGTACTGCTGCGCCCGGCTGGTGAAGTACTGGTAGTTCTCCAGGTACTCCGCCTTGCGCGGATCGTCCGCCTTGGCCTGGTCGTACATCTTCTTCGACAGGTTCGCGATGCCGAAGTCGTTGACATAGCCCTCGATCGCCCACGAGAAGCCCTCGCCGGTCGAATTCGGGGTGTACCCGAGGAAAATCGACTGGTCCAGACCCTTGCGGCCGACCGCCGAGTTCGGCGGCGTCACCGTCGCGTTCTTCAGCGCCGCGTCGTAGGCCGACTTGACGTCGAAGTTGGTCACGCCCTTCTGGTACGCGTCGGCGAACGCGACGTCGGAGCTGGTGCCGGTCATCAGGTCGGCGTAACCGGGGGAGGACCAGCGCGCGATCCAGCCGCCGTCGCGGTACTGCTGCACGAAACCGTCCACCATCTTGCCCGCCATGTCCGGCGTGAGCAGCGAATACGCCGGCCAGGTCGTGCGGTAGGTGTCCCAGAAGCCGTTGTTCGCATACGTCTGGCCGTCGACGACCTTCGACCCGGTCTGCGTCGCGGTGTCCGTGCCGGTCTTCGGCGACACCGGGCTGGCGTACCGGTACTTCGGCGCCTCCTTCGTGCCGACGTTCTCGAAGCCCTCGTTCGGGTACAGGAACAGCCGGTACAGGTTGGAGTACAGCGTCTCCAGCTGGTCCTTCGACGCGCCCTCGACCTCGATCACGCCGAGCTGCTTGTCCCACGCCTGCTGCGCCGCGTCCCGCACCGCGTCGAACCCGGCGTTCGGGGCGATCTCCTGCTCCAGGTTCTTCTTCGCCTGGTCCACGCTGATCAGCGACGTCGCGATCCGCATCGTCACCGTCTTGTCCGCGCCCGCGGCGAACCGCAGATAACCGGTCACGTTGTCCCGGTTCTGCCCGGTCAGCTTGCCGCCGGTCGTGACGGGCTTGTCGAACGTCGCGTAGACGAACATCCGCCCGGCGCCCGCGGACAGCCCGCTCTTCGCGTCGGAGTACCCGCTGAGCGTGCCGTGCGCCGGGTCGAGCGTGAGCCCGCCGGAGTTGTTGACGTTGTCGAAGATCAGGCTGGAATCGTTGCCCGGGAAGGAGAAGCGCATCATGGCCGCGTGATCGGCCGGCGCGATCTCGGTCTTGATCCCGTTCTGGAACGTGACGCCGTAGTAATGCGCCCGCGCCACCTCGTTGTCGTGCGTGAACGGCAGCGCCCGCTTGTCGCGGCTGGCGTCCGGCACCCCGGTCGCGGCCGAGGGCATCACCTGGAAGCTCTGCCGGTCGCCCATCCACGGGCTCGGCTCGTGGCTCACGCTGAACGCCTGCAATGCGGGAAGATTGTCCGCGTTGTTCTGCGAATGGTAGTTGTACAGCCAGCTCGCCGAACCCGCGTCGGTCACCGGCGTCCAGAAGTTGAAGCCGTGCGGCACCGCGGTCGCCGGGAAGTTGTTGCCGCGCGAGAACGTGCCGTTCGCCATGGTGCCGCGAGTGGTGAGCACATTGTCGCTGGGCCGGGTGCTGGCCGGCGGCGTCGGCGTCGCGGAGATCTTCAGATCGTCCAGCCAGCCCGCGAACTGCGCCGGGCCGTTCGGGTTGTCGTAGCCGACCGCGATCCGGTCGATCGTCTTGCCCGCCGCGACCCGCCCGATCGCCGACCGCACCAGGTTCCACTGGTTCGCGTACAGGACCTTGCTCGCGCCCTGCCCCTCCGGCGTCAGCGGGAACCCGTACTGGTCGGTCGCGCCGAGATCGCGCAGATGCGTGCCGTCGGTGAAGTCGAGGTCGACCGCGACATTCGTGCTCGGGTATTTCAGATCGCCCTCGGCGAACTGCGGTTGCACCTTGTACGACAGTTCGGTCGTCGCGGTCACCGGGAGGTCGACGTCGTAGACCTTGTTGTAGGAGTAGCCGTGCCCGGCCTTGGGCTGGCTCCCGGAGTACCGGAACGCCTTCTTGCCGGTGAACCCGACCCGGTTCTTGTTGGTATAGCCCGAATTCGGGCCGGAATCCACGACGCTGCGCATGTTCGGCAGCGGCGGCGGGGCCGGATCGTCGTTGGCCAGCAGCAGCTCCGAGAACTGCATGATGTCGTCGCCGTGATTGCGCGTGACGTCCATCTGGTAATACCGGTACGGCGCGCTCGGCGCGGCCAGCTTGTAGTCGTTCTGCTGGAACCGCTTGTCGAACGACTGGCCCGACTGCTTGTCCAGATCGGTCCACGTCTTGCCGTCGTCCGAACCGCGCAGCGTCCAGTCCTGCGGGTCGCGGCCGGGCGCGTCGTTGGCCGAGGACACCGCGTAGTGCGTGATCTTCACCGGCTCCGACAGCGTGAACGTCACCGACGCGGCCGGATCCCACGACAGCCACTTCGTGCCCGTGCTGCCGTCGATCAGGTTCGCGGCGACCTCGCCGCCGCCGGTGTTCTCGCTGGTCGCGCTGATGTCGGTGACCTTGCCCCGGATGTCGCCGGGGATCGCGGTCCCGTTCGCGCCGTCCACGCCCGAAGCCCGCGGCTTCCCGGCGGCGTCGGTGTCGACAGCGTCCTGGAT
This sequence comes from Amycolatopsis sp. FU40, assembly GCF_021903635.1. Classification (NCBI taxonomy): domain Bacteria; kingdom Bacillati; phylum Actinomycetota; class Actinomycetes; order Pseudonocardiales; family Pseudonocardiaceae; genus Amycolatopsis; species Amycolatopsis sp. FU40. Next base: position 2,834,220 of record NZ_CP091381.1, on the reverse strand, counting down.
CGGTTGCGGGTCGTTCGGCTCGAACGACGAAACGAAGTCCGGCGGGGCGGCCTCGCCCGGCGCGGCACCGGCCGCGGCGGGCAGGACGACCAGGCCCGCCGCCGCCACCGCCGCGGCGAGCACGGCGTGCAACGGTCTGGCGCTTCGGGGCATCGTTGCTCCCAGTTCGTCAGGGGATCGGGGGCCCGGGACTTCGGACGTCCCGGGGCCCCGGAAGCTCAACGCGCGGGTGACATCGATGTCAAGGCCGCCCCGCAAACCTGACCGGAAACGGACAACCCGCGGCGGCCCGGCTACGGCAACCGGGTGCCGCTGCCCTCGGACCGCCCCGCCACGGCATTGGGGTTTTCTCGGGAGCGCGCGGGGCGGCGGGTTCCCTCATGTACTTCACCGGGACCCACGCGACCCAGCCGGTCCGCGAAGCCGCCGCTAGCCCGGTCGAGCGCACCGGAGCCGAGGCCCGGCGGGTATAACAGAGTCCATGCCAGACGACGCCATCGATCCCGACGAGGAAGCCCGCCGCCGGGCCGGACTCGCCCTCGCCAACGGCAACCCCACCGGGTGGTTCGAGCCCCTCTACGCCGCGGCGGAAGCCGGCGAGGCCGTCCTGCCGTGGTACCGCGGCGAGCCCTCGCCGGAACTCGCCGCCTGGGTCGCCGGGCGGCCCGGCAACGGGCGCCGCGCGCTCGTCGTCGGCTGCGGGATGGCCGACGACGCCGAACTCCTCGCCGCAGCCGGATACGAGACGTCCGCCTTCGACGTCTCGCCCAGCGCGATCAAAGCCGTGCTCAACCGCTTCCCGGACACCGTCGTCTCCTACCGCACCGCGGACCTGCTCACCCCGCCCGCGGAATTCCACTACGCCTTCGACCTGGTCGTGGAGATCATGACCGTCCAGTCGATGCCCAAGGACGTCCACGACCCGGCCATCGCCTCGGTGTCCGGTTTCGTCGCCCCGGGCGGGACCCTCGTCGTCGGCGCGGTCGCCGAGGAAAGCATCGACCTCGACACCTGGGAAGGGCCGCCGTGGCCGCTCAGCAAGGCCGAGGTCGAATCCTTCGCCCGCGACGGCGTCACCGTGACCTCGCTGGACCGCGTCCGCGACGACAGCCGCTGGTGGGCGGAGTTCAGCCGCTGATGCCCGAGGACCGTCCCGCGACCAGCCACGAACGCCACGCGGGCCGTCCGTGGGACGAGTCCTATCAGGACGGTCCCGCGCCGTGGGACCTCGGCCGCCCGCAACCGGCGATCGTCGAACTCGCCGCCGAGGGCGCGTTCCGCGGCACGGTCCTCGACGCCGGATGCGGCACCGGCGAGAACACGCTGCACCTCGCCGCCGCCGGACTGTCCATTGTGGGCATCGACGTCGCGGAAACCGCGGTCGCGCAAGCGAAACAGAAGGCCCGCGACCGGGGAATCGCGGCCGAGTTCGCGATCGGCGACGCGTTCCGGCTGTCCGCGCTGGACCGGACGTTCGACACCGTCCTCGACTGCGGCCTGTTCCACACCTTCGACGCCGGCGAGCGCCAGACCTACGTCGCCAGCCTCGCGTCCGTCACCGAACCGGGCGCGAGGCTGCACATCCTGTGCTTCCGCGAAACCGGCGCGGCCGCCGGACCGCATCCGGTCGCCCGCGCCGAGCTCGAAGCGCCTTTCCGGCGCGAAACCGGCTGGCGCATCGAAACCCTGCGCGACAGCCGGATCGTCGCGAGATTCGCGCCGGACGGTCTTCCGGCCTGGCTGGCGACCGTCCAGCGCGTCACTGCGTGAACCTCAGCAGGACTCCAGGAACCGCGTCAGCACCCGCGTCCCGAACCGCAGCCCGTCCACCGGCACGCGCTCGTCCACACCGTGCGCCATCGCCCGGTACGGGAAGCCTTCCGGCAGCGCCAGGGGAGCGAAGCCGTAGCACGCCATCCCCAGCTGGGTGAACGCTTTCGCGTCCGTCCCGCCGCCCATGCAGTACGGCACCACGACCGCTTCCGGGTCCTCCGCCCGCAGCGCCTCGGCCATCGCGTCGAACCACGGCGAATCGACCGGAGCCTGCACCGGCGGCTGATGCGCCACGAATTCCCGCGCGACACCCTCGCCCAGCAACGAATCCACCACCGCGAACAGCTCGTCCTCGGTCCCCGGCAGCACCCGGACGTCGACCTGCGCGGTCGCCGTCGACGGGATCACGTTCACCTTGTACCCGGCTTCGAGCATCGTCGGCGTGGTGCTGTTGCGCACCGTCGGCACGACCAGCGACCCGGCCGCTCCCAGCCGCGCCACGGTGTCGTCGACCGCGTCGCCCGACGACAGGTCCACCGGCACCCCCAACGCGGCACCGGTCCGTTCCAGGAACGCCCGCACGGTCGGCGTCAGCTGCACCGGCCAGCGGTGGTCCGCGATCCGCTGCAACGCCCCGACCAGCCGCACGACCGCGTTCTCCGCGTTCGGCCGCGACCCGTGCCCGGCCCGCCCGCTCGCGGTGAGCCGCAAGTGCGCGGTGCCGCGCTCGGCCGTCCCGACCGGGTAGAGCCGCACTTTCCGGCCGTCCGCGGCGGGCACGTGATAGCTGTACCCGCCGGACTCGCTGATCGCCGCCGCGCAGCCCTCGAACAGGTCCGCGTGCTCCTTGACCAGCCAGTGCGCGCCGTAGTCGCCGCGGTCCTCCTCGTCGGCGACGAACGCCAGCACGAGATCCCGCCGCGGCCGCAGCCCGGAAGCGACGGCGGCCAGCACCATCGCGCAGAAATCCTTCATGTCGACCGCGCCGCGGCCCCACAGGAACCCGTCGCGGACCTCGCCGGAAAACGGCGGTACAGACCAATCGGCGGCCCGCGCGGGCACCACGTCCAGATGCCCCTGCACGAGCAGCGCGGGCAATGCCGGATCGGCGCCCGGGATCCGTGCGACGACGTTCGACCGCTGGAGCTCGGGCTCCAGAATCCGCGACGGAACCCCGTGCCGGTCAAGGAATTCGGCGACGTACTCGGCGGCGAGCCGTTCGCCCGCCGCCTCTCCGCCGCCGTAGTTGGTGGTGTCGAACCGGATCAGGTCCGCGCACAGCGAAACAACGTCGATCTCAGCCATAAATGCCCTGCACCGCCCCTGCCGCGATGGCCGTGACCACCTTGAACGCCTTCATCGCCTCGGTCATGCTCGGCGCCTCGAACGCGACGCGCCGCGTCCCGGTCTGCTCCACGGTCGGGATGACCGCGGTCGCCTGCGCCAGATGGCTCGCGTCGAACTCGACCTCGATCCGGTGCCGTCCCGGCGTCCGCTCGGTCCGCCCGGCCAGCCCCATCGCCTCGCGCGCGCCGGTTTCCAGCAGGTGCGCGGTGCGCGCCGGCGGCAGGCAGATCGCCGCGTACCGGCTCACGCATTCCTTGACCTGCACCAGTTCCGCGTCCGGCGCGTACTCGCGCGCGTCCTCGCAGGTCTGGTCGTCGCCGCTGACCAGCAGCACCGGCACGCCGTACTCGCCGGCCATCGCGGCGTTCAGCCTGCCCTCGCTCGCGGGCACGTCGTCCAGCCACACGCCGGTGATCTGGTTCTCCAGGTAGGTGTGCGACAGGACGCCGTCGAACCCGGCCCCGGCGTGGTAGCCGAGGAACACCACACCGTCCACACCGGAATCGATGCCCTGCATCATCGACAGCGGCTTGTGCCGCCCGGTCAGCATCCGCGCGCGTTCGTCGAGGTCTTCCAGCAGCAGGTTGCGCTGCGACGAGTGCGCCTCGTTGACGAGCACGTCGGTCGCGCCCGCCGCGTACAGGCCGGCCAGCACCGCGTTGACGTCGCCGGTGAACATGCCCCGGAACCGCTGCCACTGCGGGCTCCCGGGCACGACGTCGTCGGTCCAGGTGACCCCCGTGGCGCCTTCCATGTCGGCCGAGATCAGGATCCGCATGCCGGGCACTCTAGTGATCCGCGCCGCGACCATAACGATCGGACACGCAGCGGCGCCGTCACATATTGCGCGCTTCCCGCCGTATGTGGTTACTTTTCGTCTCTGGGGTCGGGGATTGACGATGGGGTGGTTCTCAAGTGCGAAATAAGCACAGGCGGCACGGGTTGCGCCGCGTTTTCGGTGTCGTGATGGCAGGAACGCTGGCGATTCTGCCGCTGGCGGGCACTGCGACGGCACAAGCGGCACAACAGCAGGGGCAGCCGAAGGTGCTGCGGGTCGCGTTGACCACTGGTATCGACCACTTGAACCCGTTCACCGCCGGGCTCGCCGCGTCGACCCAGGTCGGCCGGTTCATCTACGAGTTCCTGACGATCCCGTCGCAGGACAAGGCCGAGCCCGCCCCGGCGCTCGCCGAATCGTGGACGACCTCGCCGGACAAGCTGACCTGGACCTTCAAGATCCGCAAGGGCGCGAAGTGGTCCGACGGGCAGCCGGTCACCGCGAAGGACGCCGCGTTCACCTTCAACCGGATGCTCACCGACTCCACCGCGCGCACCGCGAACGGCAACTACGTCGCGAGCTTCGAATCGGTGAAGGCTCCGGACGACACGACGCTGGTGATCAAGACCAAGACCGTCCAGTCGTCGATGACCCTGCTCGACGTCCCGATCGTGCCCGAGCACGTGTGGTCGCAGATCAAGGACCTGAGCGATCCCAAGACCGACACGATCCCGGTCGTCGGCGTCGACGACGGGCCGTACCAGATCACCGAGTACAAGCAGAACGAATACGTCAAGTTCAAGGCCAACAAGAACTACTGGCGCGGCGCGCCCAAGGTCGACGAGCTGCAGCTGCTGGTGTTCAAGGACGTCGAGGCCGCGGTGAACGCCCTCAAGCAGGGCGAGGTCGACGTGATCAACCGGCTCACCCCGACCCAGTTCGACGCGCTCAAGGGCCAGCCGAACATCGAGCTGAACAAGGCCCCCGGCCGCCGCTACAACGCGCTCAACATCAACTTCGGCGTCCAGAACTCCGAGAACAAGCCGATCGGCAACGGCAACCCGGTGCTCAAGGACATCCGGCTGCGCCAGGCGATCGCCCAGTCGATCGACGTGAAGACGATCGTGGACAAGGTCGCGGGCGGCTACGCCCAGCCCGGCGGCGGCGTGATCCCGCCGATCTACTCGGCCTACCACTGGGATCCGGCGCCGGGGGAGGCGCGCAAGTTCGACCTCGCCGCCGCCAACGCCGCGCTCGACGCGGCCGGCTACCCGAAGGGCCAGGACGGCATCCGCACCGCGCCCGGCGGCGCCCGCCTCGAACTGCGGCTCACCGGACACGCGAACCGCGCGGGCGACCAGCGGCTCGCCCAGTACATCACCGGCTGGCTGCACGACATCGGCATCTCGGTGAAACAGGAACTCGTCTCCGACGACGAGCTGAACGACCGCACCAACGCGGGCAACTACGACCTCGCGATCTCCGGCTACGCGAACAACCCGGACCCGGACTACTCGCTGGCCCTGCACACCTGCGCCGCGCGGCCGAACGCCGAGGGCAAGGGCGCCACCACCGACACGTTCTTCTGCGACCCGCAGTACGACGCCCTCTACGCCAAGCAGCTCGCCGAAACCGAGCCGGCCGTCCGCGCCGGCTACGTCAAGCAGGCCCAGGCGCGGCTCTACAGCCAGGCCGTGAACGTCGTCTACGACTACGACGACGCGCTCGAGGCCTACCGCTCCGACAAGTTCTCCTCGTTCGGCAAGCAGCCGCAGCCCGAGGGCTCGATCCTCGAGCAGACCGCCTACTGGGGCGTGTACGGCGCGGTCCCGGCCGACGCGTCGGCCGCGTCCTCGGACAGCGGTTCCGGCACGACGGTGTGGATCGTCGTCGGCGCGGTGGCGCTCGTCGTGCTCGTGGGCGGCGGCATCGCGCTGTCCCGCCGCGGCAAATCCGCCGACGACCGGGAGTGAATCCGATGTTCCGCCAGTCGCCTGCTCCGCCCCGGCGGCCCGGGAAGGAGTCCTTGCGGGAATCCAAGTCCCGCAAGGAGTCCTTCCCGGCGCGCGAGTCCGTGCGGGGAACCCGGACCGTCCAGCGGAAGGGGAACCGCGGGTGAGCCAAGCTTTAGCCCCGGACCAGGCCTCGGTGCTCGCCGACCCCGACGAGCACCGGGGCGGGACCGGGACCCTCCGGTTCGTCCTCACGAAGATCGCCGAAGCCGCGGCCAGCGTGTTCCTGGTGATCGTCCTCGGGTTCTTCCTGTTCCGGCTGCTGCCCGGCGACCCGGTCGCGTTCATGGCCCGCGAACGGCCCACCGACCCCGGCCAGATCGCCGAACTGCGGGAACGGCTGGGCATCGACAAGCCCGTCCTGGCGCAGTTCGGGAACTACTTCGTCGGCCTGTTCCAAGGCGACTTCGGCGAGTCCTACATCGAACGCCGCCCGGTGCTGGACATGATCGGCGAACGGCTGTGGCCGACCGTGCTGCTCGTCGGCAGCGCGACCGTCCTGGCCGTCGCGCTCGGGCTGTGGCTGGGCGTTCGCGCGGCGTGGAAGCGCGACAGCTTCTTCGACCGCGCGCAGACCGGCATCGCGCTGACCTTCTGGTCGGTCCCGCAGTTCTGGCTCGGCCTGCTGCTGCTCGTGGCCACCAACGGGCTGTTCCCCAGCCGCGGCATGCACTCGCCCGACGCCGCGCCCGGATTCCTCGCGCAGAGCCTCGACGTGCTGCACCACCTGTTCCTGCCGTGCCTGACGCTGCTCGCGGTGTTCTACGCGCAGTACATGCTGGTCATGCGCTCATCGCTGCTGGGGGAGATGAACGCCGACTACCTCACCACCGCCCGCGCCAAAGGCCTGCGCGACGACCTCGTCCGGCGGCGGCACGCCGTCCCGAACGCGCTGCTGCCCACCGTGACGCTGATCTTCATGCAGTTCGGCATGGTGGTCGCCGGCGCGGTCACCGTCGAGGCGGTGTTCAGCTGGCCCGGACTCGGCCAGCTCACCTACGACGCGCTGCACGGCCCGGATCTTCCGGTGTTGCAAGGGGTTTTCATCGTCCTCGCCGGCGCCGTCGTCCTGATGAACCTGTTCGCGGAGCTGCTCTACCGCGTGCTCGACCCGAGGGTGCGTACCGCATGACCGCCGCCACCGGAACCGCGAACGAAAGCGCCCGCGCGATCGCCTGGCGCCGCCGCCGCGCCGGAATCGCCCGCACCTGGCACGAATTCGCCACGCAGAAAGCCGCGCTCGCCGGGCTCTTCCTGCTCGCGCTCACCGTGCTGCTCGCCCTGGCGCTGCCGCTGATCAGCGACCCGAGCGGGCTCGACGTCACCCGCGTCACCGGCACACCGCTCAGCCCGCCCGACAGCCAGTTCTGGCTCGGCACCGACATCGACGGCCGCTCCGTGCTGCTGATGACGTTGTGGGGCACCAGGATCTCGCTGCTCGTCGGGTTCTGCGCCACCGTGCTCAGCGTGTTCATCGGCACCCTCATCGGGATCACCGCCGCGCACTTCGGCGGCTGGGTGTCGGCGATCCTGTTGCGGTTCACCGACTTCTTCCTCGTGCTGCCCTCGCTGGTGCTCGCGATCGCACTGTCGGCCGTGCTGCCGCGCGGGATCTGGACGATCGTGCTCGCCATCGGCGTCACCGCCTGGCCGAGCACCGCCCGGCTGGTCCGCGCGCAGACGCTCACCATCGAAAGCCGCCCCTACATCGAACGCGCCCGCGCGCTCGGCGGCGGCCACCTGCACGTCATCACGAAACACGTGCTGCCCGGCGTCGCCCCGCTCGTGCTCGCCAACACCACCCTCGTGGTCGGCAACGCGGTCATCGCCGACGCCACCCTGTCGTTCCTCGGCGTCGGCGACCCCACCGCGATCTCCTGGGGCGGCATGCTCGAAACCGCCCTCAACAACGGCGCGGTCACCCGCGGCGCCTGGTGGAACCTGCTCCCGCCGGGCATCGCGATCGTGGCCGTCGTCCTGATGTTCACCCTCGTCGGCCGCGGCCTCGAAACCGTGCTCAACCCGCGGCTCAAAGGACGGCACTCGTGACCGCGCTGCTCGAACTGAAAAACCTCGGCGTCACCTACCGCACCGGCGGCGGCGACGTCCCGGCCGTCCGCGGCGTGGACCTCCGGCTCGACGCGGGCGGCACGCTCGGCGTCGCGGGGGAGTCCGGCTCCGGCAAGTCCACCGTCGCGATGAGCGTGCTCCGGCTCCTGCCGCGCAGCGCGAAGATCACCGGCGAGGTCCTGCTCGAAGGCGAGGACGTCAACGAGATGCGCTGGGGCCGGCTGCGCGCGGTCCGCTGGGCCGAGGCGTCGGTCGTGTTCCAGGGCGCGATGCACGCGCTCAACCCGGTCCGCCGCGTCGGCGAGCAGATCGCCGAACCGATCCGGCTGCACGCGCCCGAGGGCAAGACCCCGTCCGAGGCGCAGGTGCGGGCACGCGTCACCGAACTGCTCGAACAGGTCGACCTGCCGCGCTCGCGGGCGGGCGCGTACCCGCACGAACTGTCCGGCGGCCAGAAACAGCGCGTGATGATCGCGATGGCGCTGGCCTGCGAACCGCGGCTGGTGATCGCCGACGAACCGACGACGGCGCTCGACGTCATCGTGCAGGCCCAGGTGCTGTCCGTGCTGTCGAAACTCGTCGCCGAACGCGGCATCGGGCTGGTCATGATCAGCCACGACCTGTCCGTGCTCGCCGCCACCTGCGAACGCATCGCGGTGATGTACGACGGCGAACTCGTCGAGGAACGCCCCAGCGCCGAGCTGATGTCCTCGCCGCGGCACGAACACAGCAAAGCGCTCGCCGCGGCGTTCCCGACGGTCGGCGACCCGGTCTCGCGCTACGCCCCGGCCACCGCCACGCCGCTGCCGCCGGAACCGGAAGAGCGCGCCGGCTCCGAGGAAGACGCGCCGCTGCTCGCCGCCGAGAACCTGCACGTCACGTTCCGTGACCGCAAGGGCAAGCGGATCCACGCGGTCGACGGGGTGCACCTCGAGGTCCGCCGGGACGAGATCGTCGCGCTGGTCGGCCAGTCCGGCTCCGGCAAGACCACCCTCGCCCGCACCCTGCTCGGCCTGCAGAAACCTGACTCCGGCACGGTCCGCTACGCGGGCAAGCCGGTGCCGTCGGGCGGGGCCGGGCTGCGCGCGTACCGGCGGGAAGTCCAGCTCGTGCTCCAGGACCCGACGAGCGCGCTGAACCCGGCCCACACGGTGTACGAGGCGGTCGCGGAAGGCCCGCGCATCCACGGGCTGCCGAACGAACGCGACATCGTGCTCAGCGCCCTCGAATCCGCCGAACTGCGCCCTCCGGAGAAATACCTCGGCCGGCTCCCGCACGAGCTGTCCGGCGGCCAGCGCCAGCGCGTCGTCATCGCCGGGGCCCTCGCGCTCGAACCCTCGCTGCTGCTCGCCGACGAGCCGGTGGCCTCGCTGGACGCGTCCGTGCGCGGCGAAATCCTCGCGCTGCTGCTCCGGCTGCGCCGCCGGCTCGGCCTCTCCGCGCTCGTCATCACCCACGACCTCGGCCTGGCCTGGAACATCGCCGACCGGGTCGCGGTGATGTTCCGCGGCGAGCTCGTGGAAACCGGTACCGTCGAACAAGTCCTGCTCGACCCGCGGCACGAGTACACGAAGTCGCTGCTCGCGGCGCTCCCCGGCGGCACCGCGCAGCGGACCGCGGCCGACCGCTGACCGCGGCCCGCTCCGGGCGCGCGCCGAACCGGCCGCGCCCGGAGCCCGCGCGGGGCCAGCCGACTGCACCCGGTAATCTTCTGGATCGAAATGGCCACTACTATCGACGACGCGCAGCCGAACGCCGGCAGTCTCGACCGGCAGTTCCTGACGCCTTCGCGCTTCCCCTACCGGACCATCGCCATGGGCACGGTCGGGAGCGCCCTCCTCATGCTCGCCGCGCTCGGCGCGGGCGGCATCCTCATCCGCGACCCCGTCCTCGGCCACGGCCCGCTCTCGTGGGTCCGCTACGGCCACGGCCGGGCGCTCGCCAACGCGCTGCTCTACAGCGGCTTCGGCCTCGTCGTGTGGGCGTGGGTCCGGCTCGGCCGCTACGCGCTCGCCGGGCGCATCGGCAGCAAGCCGATCCTCATCGCCGCGCTGTGCTGGATGGCGCCGCTGATCGTGTCGCCGCCGCTGTTCACCCGCGACGTCTTCTCCTACCTCGGCCAGGGCGCGCAACTGCTCTACGGGCTCGACCCGTACGCCAACGGCCCCGCCGAACTGCCCGTGCTGCCGAACGTCGTGCAGAACGTGCACCCGCTGTGGCAGACCACGCCCGCTCCGTACGGGCCGCTGTTCCTGCTGATCTCCAAGGGCATCGTCTCGATCACCCAGGACCACATGATCGCCGGCGTCATTTTGACGCGGCTCGTCCTGCTCGTCGGGCTCGGCATGACGCTGTGGGCGCTGCCGCGGCTCGTCAAGCACCTCGGCGGGAAGCTCCCGGTCGCGCTGTGGGTCGCGGTCGCCAGCCCGATGATGGTCATCCACCTCTTCGGCGGCCCGCACAACGACCTGATGATGCTCGGCTTCCTCACCATCGGCATGCTCGCCGCCCTCGAACGCAAGCACGTCGTCGCGGTCGTGCTCGTCACCATCGGCATGCTGATCAAGCCGACCGCCGCCGTCGCGCTCCCGTTCATGGTGTGGATGTGGGCCGCGGACATGAAGGGCCCGTCGAAGACGAAGAACTTCTTCAAGGCCGGGGCCGCGTCGGTCGGGCTGTTCCTGCCGGTGTTCGTCGTCGGCACCTGGGTCTCGCTCGGCTCGCTCAACCTCGGCTGGTGGTCCGGCCTCAAGGCCCCGCAGCTCATCACGAACTGGCTGAACTTCCCCAGCGGCATCGGCGAGGCGGTCTACAACCTCGTCCACCTCATCGCCAACGTCCAGCCCTCGCCGTTCGTCACCGTCGCCCGCGCCATCGCGATGGTCGGCCTCGTCGTGTTCGGCGTCCGCCAGTGGTGGCTCGCCCGCGGCGGCGGCAAGGAAGCCGTCTACCGCGCCGCGATCACCCTGCTGGCCGTCGCGATCCTCATGCCGCCGACTCTGCCCTGGTATCTCACCTGGGGCTTCGTGCTGATCTCCGCGTTCCCGTGGGAACGGCGGAACCTGTCGGCGATCGTGGCGATCTCGGTGTTCGTGACCCTCGTGTACTACCCGACGGGGGAGCAGGCGCTCTACGACTGGTGGTTCATCGCGATCGTCGTCGTGGTCAGCCTCTACGCCGCCGCGTCCCTGCTGCGCCCCGACCCGCTCGGGCTCGTCGCCGCGTGGCGGAAGAAGCCGAAGGACGAGGAGTTCCTCCCGAAGCAGTCGTGAGTGTTGGCGCCGGTTCTCACCGGCGCCAACACTCACGAGCCCCTACCTGCGGTCCGCGCGGTAGTTCCGGAACAGCAGGTACGTGTCGAGAATGTCCGCCGGATCGCTCTCCACCGACCGATAGATCCCCCACTTCGGCCGCACGTAGTCGCCCTGATCCGGCAGCTTCACCCCGGTCTTGGCACCCTGCGCGGCGATCGGCGCACCCGCACCGGCGCCGCTGCGGATCACGCACGCCGCCGCGCCCGCATCGCCCGGAGTGAGCGTCCACTCGACGGTGATCCACTTCTCCCGCAACGGAGCCAGCTTCGCCGCCGCGATCGACGGGGAACCCGGATTCGCGTAGGCACGAGCGGAAATCATCTCCACGCCGCCGTCCCGGACCAGATCGAGCGTCACCCACGGCCCGTCGTTCGTCGCCGGGGTCTTCGTCTGGAAGATGTGCGTGAACCGGCTCGTCCCGTGCAGGCTCGCCGGAACGAACATCTCGTAGGACAGCTTCCACGTCTCGCCGTTGTGCATCTTCAGCGCGGAACCGTTCTGCACCATGCCCTTCGTCTCGGTCCGCTGCCGATCACCGCCGCCCGTGGTGTCGCGGTCGTCGCGCCAGATGTTGAACCGGTAGTGATTCCCCTCCACCACCACGTACTTGCGGCCTGGGTGCAGACCGCCGCGATCCGCTTCGACGCCCTCGAACGCCTTCAGCCCGTCCTTCACCGGATCGGGATGCCACAACGGGCTCGCGGCGGTCGCGCGACGCGCCAGCGGACCGGTCAAGAACGGGACGGCGAGAGCTGATCCGGCGATCGTGCGCAGCGCCGTACGGCGCGGGAAACCAGGGGAATCCGGCATCACGGGAGTGGCCTTTCCGAACAGGAACGAAAGGGGCACATCGGCCGGCGGCGTCGTACATCCGATGTCTGGCAGGTCAAAGGTAAGAGTCTTGCCGAACGGGGTCAAGCGTAGGCGCGGACGACCGTCCCCGTGCCGTCCGTTTCGACACAGTCCAGGTAGTGCCGCACCAATTCGTCCATCGGAATCGGCCGCATCCCCGGGAACTGCCCGCCGAACTCGTCCGCCGAATCGCCGACCATCGTCGGGCTGACCGCGTTGACCCGCATCCCGCGCGGCAGCTCGATCGCCGCCGAGAGCACGAAACTGTGCAGCGCCCCGCTGATCACCCCGCCGCCGGTGACGTGCGGCCACGCCTCGTCGGCGAAAATCCCGGACGTCAGGGTGAACGACGCGCCGTCCGCCGCGTGGTGCTGCCCCTGCAGGACCAGCTCGACCTGCCCGTAGAACTTCGCGCGCATGTTCTCGTGCAGCTCCGCCGACGTCAGCTTCGCGAACTCGTCCAGCGCACCGTGCGCGGCGATGCTCACGACCGCGTCCACGGCTCCGACCTCGCGGTACATCGCCGCGATCGTCTCCGGCTCGGCCAGATCGACCCGCACCTCGCCCGACGCCCGCGCGGCCACGACGACCTCGTGCCCGCGCGACCGCAGCTCCGGCACCAGTCGTTTCCCGATCGTCCCGGCGCCGCCGACCACAAGAATTCTCACTGCACCCTCTCCTTCGCCACGGGTTCCGCAAAACCTCGGGCCAGCAACGCGAGCGCGTCGGCGTCCGGAGTGTCCGGCAGGGCGTAGAACAGGCCGAGCTGCTGATCGTCGTCCGGCAGCGTGACCGTCTCGTTCGCGAGCGTCAGACGTCCGACCACTGGATGGTCGAGTTCGCGCACGTAATACGAACAGGTCCGGACCGGCCGCTTCGCCCACCTGCGCGCGAACTCCGGGCTCTCCACGGCCAGCCGCCCGACAAGCTGTTCCAGCACCGGATCGTCCCGATGCCGCGCGACCGCCTGATGCAACGCCGCGACGGTGACCGACGCCTTGTCCGCCCAATCCCGGTACAGCGCGCGATGATGCGGGTCGAGGAACAGCATCCGCGCGATGTTCGGGCGGATCCGCTCGTCCGGCGCCTCGAACGCGACATGCCCGGCCAGCAGCGCGTGCCCGAGCCGGTTCCACGCCAGGACATCGGCCCGGTGATCGACCACCACGGCGGGCATCGCGGGCATCGCCGCGAGCAAATCCCGCACCGCGGGCCTGAGCTTCGTCCGCCGGTGCCCCGGCCGAACCGCCCGCCGAGGCGCCGCCAGCGCCCGCAGATGCTCGTGCTCGGCCGGGTCCATCCGCAACGCCGCGGCCAGCGCGTCGATCACCGCGTCCGAGGTACTGCTGCTGGCCCCTTGTTCGAGCCGCGTGTAGTAGCTGACGCTGACCCCGGCCAGCTCGGCCAGTTCCTCCCGGCGCAGCCCGGGAACCGCGCGCCGGGTCCCGCCGGGCGCGATGCCCGCGGCCTCCGGCGTCAACCGCTCGCGACGGCTGCGCAGGAAACCGCCGAGTTCGTTGCTTCCGTTGCTCACCAGACCATCCTGGCGAACCGCCGGATCCGCCGCCTGCCCCAGACCGGGATACCCCGCGGCGTCAGAACATCTTGCTCAGCACGTCGTGCCAGGCGGTGACGGTCTGCGCGAGCTGCGCGCCGGTCTTGGCGGCCTCGGTCACCGCGCTCAGCGCCAGCTTCGCCCGGCCGCGCTTCTGCTTCTCGCCGGGTTCCGCGGCGGCCTCGGCGATGTCCTTGACGTGGTAGAGAAGTTCCTCGCGCTCGTCGTCCGGCAGCTCCGGATCCTCGCGCACCGCGGCCGACAGCGCCTCGATCGCCTCGGCGAGCCGGTCGTCCCGGCCGGCGACCGGGGCGAGCACGGTCGTGATGTCCCGGACCGTGCTGTTGAGGACGAAGTTGCTGTGCGTCACGTCGCCGCCGATTTCGATGCGGTGGCCGGACTGCGGCGCGGAATCCCGTTTGTAGTCGGCCATGTTGCCGAGCACCTCCGTCAGGTAGTCGAGAGCGATGGTGACGTAAGCCAGATAAACGCGGGCGAAGCTCCCGGCGCTGAGCTGGTCGGTGTTCCACCGCGCGACCCGCTGGAACCCTTCGGCGCCCTTGGCCAGCCGGCGGCGGATCTCCTCGGTCACGAACCCGTCCAGCACCCCGCCGTCCAACCGCCAGCCGGCGCGGAACTTCGCGGGCCACGACCCGGTGAGCGCCCTCTCCCGCAGCTTGGCGGCGTTCGCGAGGAACTCCCGGAGGTCCTGCTCCATCGCCTCGCCCGACACGTGCTCCTTGAACCGGGCCTCCTTGGGCCGGTGCATGAGCGGAAGCAGCTTGGGCCGGGGGAGCGCGGCCAGCCCGTCCGCGACCGCGACGAGCGCGGCGTGCAGGTCGCCGAGCAGGGTTTCCCATTCGCCGGGCGGGAGGACCGCGATCCCCGCGCCGTCGTCGGCCCGCCCGTAGCGGGTGTGCACGCTGTCCCGGAAGCGCTGGGCCAGCTCGCCGGTGAGCGCGGCCAGCAGCCGCTCGGCTCCGGGATGGACGTCCGACACCAGATTCCGGCGGGCGGCGGCCCACGCGAGCATGTCCTTGACCTGGCTGGCGGCCTCGCGGGTCAGGCGGGTGCCGGTGCGCTCGGGACCCCACCAGACGTTGAAGCGGCCCCAGTCCTCCTCTTCCTGGAAGTACCGCCCCGGTTCGCACAGCCGCTCGGCCGGCGGGCTCAGCACCTTCGCGTGGGCGCGGGCTTCCTCGGAGACGCGGACCGGGATCGCCGCGATCACCTCGCGGATCGTCCGCCGGGCGCGGTCGGCCCCGGACACGGCTTCGCGCACCGTGCCGTCCAGCGACAGCTTCAACGGCCCCGGATGCCGGGCCGCCGGCAGCTTCGCCTCCCGGGTCGCCCGCTGCCATTCGGCCGCCCGCGAGGACCGCTCGCCAAGGGTTTTGTCCTTGGCGGACTTGGCGTTCGCCGCGACCGTCGTCTTGTTCTTCTCGTACGCCTTCGACGCCAGCCAGAGCCCGCCGCCGATCAACGCGATCCAGACGACGACGTTGAACCCGCCGGTCACCGCGTGGTCGACATCGCTGTCGGCAGCCGCGGCGATCAGCACCACGACGATCACGGCCGCGATCGCACACCCCAAAACGCCCCCCGCCCGGCCCGCACCGGGAGTGCGACCGCCGTCACAGCATGATGCCACGGCCGCCCGGCGCGGGACGATGGCAGCGGAACCCCGAGGGGAGAAGCCGGTGCAGGACCACGAACTCGACGCCTTGCTCGCCACGTCCCGGATCATCCGCACCTTCAACAGCTACTACCGCGCCGTCGACGAGCAGCAGTTCGACGCCGCGCGATTCCGCCGCGTCTTCGCGCCGGACGGGAAGATCGTGCGCCCCAACGGCGCGGAGATCTCCGGACCGGCCGACATCGCCGACAGCCACGCCCGCAGCTTCGCCCGCTTCGAGGCGAGCCAGCACCTGCTCACCGGCCACGACGTCGACCTCGACGGCGCCGCCGCCGAGGTGCGGGCGAACCTCGTCGCGATCCACCTGTGGAAAGACCGTCCGGTCACCGTGCGGATGGAAGACCGCGCGTTCACCGCGGGCGGCGTGGTCACCGCCGGCCTGAGCCAGACCGGGGACGGCTGGCGCATCGCCGAAGTTCGGACCCGGATCCTGTGGCGGACCGGGTACTTCGGCGATCTGGCGCCGACCCGCTGAGTTCAGCGCTTCGCCGCGCGGTAGCGGTTGATCAGCGCGGTGAGGGTCGCGTAGTCCGCGCCGCCGTTGAGCGCGGCGACCAGGTCGTCCGGGCAGCGCTGGTAATGATCGCCCCACCAGCGGCGCGCACGGTTGTCCCAGATCCGGTACCCGTCGGGCACGCCGCGGGCCACGTAACGCCGCTTCGCCACTGTCAGTCCTTGTCGAACGCCGCGGCGAAGGTCGGGGCCAGCTGCCTCAGCTTCGCCCGCAGCGGCGGCGCTTCCGCGCTGGTGCTGCCGATCCGGACCGCGAGCAGCCGGTCGCCGCGGGCGAGCACCACGACGCAGCTGGACAACCTGGGCTCCCGGAACCGGCGGCAGAACCCGAGCTGCCGGTCGGCGAGACCGGGTACGGAGAACCGGGTGGTCGAGGAGGCGTTCTCGCCGCAGCCCAGCGCCTTGTCGAGGACGGCGACCATCTGCTCGCCGGAATAGCCCTGGTAGACGGCTGCCAGTTGCCAGACGTCCAGTTCTCCGGCGCTGGCAGAAGCCTGCGTGTTGTTCCGCAGAGCGGATTCCCACGGCATCTCGCCCTTGCACGGCGCCACGACGTGCAGGGGCGTGATCCACTTGAGGGCGAAGGAAGACGGCGCCTGTTTCTGCTTGGCGCCCGCGGCCCTCAACTGGTTCTCGTCAGGCAGGTATCTGGTGAGGTCGTCCGCGGGGGACGACGCGGGGGAAGGGGCGCTCGCGCAGCCCCCGGCAAGCAGGACAAGCCCCAGCAGCGTGGTTCTCTTCCGCACGGCTCGTCAATCCTGGTCGAACGCGGCGGTGAAGGTCGGGGCCAGCCGCTTCAGTTCGGCTTGCTGGTCCTCGGCGGTCGCGAGCCAGCCTGCGGCGGTGAGCGCGAGCACGCGGTTGCCGTGTGCGAACACGAGGACGCACCCGGCCACTCGCGCGTTGAACTGACCGCAGAAACCGAGGTGCGGGTCGTCGACCCCGGGGAACGAAAACCGCGACTTCACCGCCAGCCGCCGTCCTTCGACCACCGCGTTCCCGCAGTCCAGCGCGGTACGGAGACCGGAAACGACCTGTTCGCCGGAGAACCCCCGGTACTCGGCGAGCAGTTCGCCGATCTGCATCTGATCGGTCACGGACACCGCCTGCGCCCCGTTCTGCGCGGCGGAATCCCACGGCTGGTCCGCGCCGCACGCCCGCACGACACGCAGCGAAGCGCCGGGGGAGACGGGCGTCCGGCGCCGCTGGATGCGGACCCGGGCCGCGGACAATTGCTCATCGCTCGGCAGATACTTCGTGAGGTCTTTCGCGACCGGAGCAGCCGAAGCCGAAGCGGACACCGGCACAGAACTGACTGCCGAACTGGACGGCGGGTCCGCGCTCGGCGCCGGAGCCGCTGCCGGAGTTTCCGCCGCGCACCCCGCGAGCAGCAGGACAAGACCGGTCACCGCGAGCGCAATACGCATGATCCTCCCCATTACGGGAGAAAGATCGCCGGACTCCGGTCCAGTGTTACGAACCCGCCCAGCCCCGCCAGGCCCGCACCTCGGTGACGACCACCGAGTGCTCCGGAGGCCGCTCCGCGTACTGCGGGTACTTCACTGCGAGCCACTCGACATACGAATCCCGCGAAGCGTCGGCGATCACCCGTGCCACCCCGTCCGCGCGGGCCCACCACAACCGCGACCAGTCCTCGTCGTACTCGTCGACCAGGAACGACACCGCCGGGTTCTCCGCGATATTCGCCAGCCGCCGCAACGAAGTCGTGGTCTTCGGCTTGTGGTCGACCGCGAACACGACCGTGTCGCCGCGCACCGCGAACGTCACCGGCACCAGATGCGGGACCCCGCGACCGTCCACTGTGGCCAGCCGAGCCACCCGCGCCGCCGCGAACCGGGCCCGGGTTTCCACAGTGGACAGTCGCATGCGGGCTCAGTCCAGCGCGGGGGAGTCGAGGGTCAGCGTGCCCAGTTCGGTGTCGAGCGAGGCGGAAACCCCGAGCGGCAGCGTCGGCGACCCGGCCACGTGCCCGAAGCCGAACCCGCTCAGCACCGGGACCCCGAGCGGCGACAACCGTTCCGCCAGCAGTTCGCGGACTTCGGCCGGGTCGCCGCACGCGGCCCACGAACCCAGCACCACCCCGCGCACGCCCTCGAACCAGCCGGAGCGCAGCAATTGGGTCACCATCCGGTCGATCCGGTACGGGCTCTCGGTCACGTCCTCCAGCAGCACGATCCCGCCGCGCGCCGAACCTTGTTCAGCCGTGCCGACGCCCGAGGCGAGCAGCGACAGGTTCCCGCCCACCAGCACGCCCAGCGCGCGGCCGGGCGCCACCACGTCCGGCTCCCGCGCCCGCAGCACCCGGGCGTGGTCCGGTTCGAACAACGTCCGCCGCAGGTGTTCCGCCGCGGGTTCGTCGAACAGCACGCTCGCGGGCATCGGCGAAAGCAGCGTCGCGAGGTCCAGATGCGTGTGCACGGCCCGGTGCAGGGCAGTGACATCGCTCGACCCGGCCAGCACCTTCGGACCGGCGGCCCGCAACGCCGCCCAGTCCACCAGATCGATCATCCGCTGCGTCCCGTAGCCGCCGCGCGCCGCCAGCACGCACCGGACCTCCGGGTCCAGCCACGCCTCGGTGAACTCCGCCGCCCGCGCCTTGTCCGGCGCCGACAGGTAGGACTGCCCCGCGGCCCGCACTCCCGTGCCGACCCGCACCTTCACGCCCCAGTCGCCCAGCACCGGCAACGCGGCGTCGAGCAGGTCCTGCGGAACCGGCCCGGACGGCGCGACGAGCGCGACCGTGTCCCCGGCGGAAAGTCTGGCGGGCCTCATCGGGAGAGCTCCAGCCGCGGCACGTCTGGCGTCTCGAAGCCGAACACCTGGCCGTAGAAGGAAAGTTCGGCCTCCAGCGCGGCGACGATCGTCTCCGCCTTCCGGAACCCGTGCTGCTCGCCCTCGAACCGCAGATACGCGTGCGGGATCCCGCTGCCGTCGATTTCGGAGACGAACCGGTCCGCCTGCTCCGGCGGGCAGATCTCGTCTTCCAGGCCCTGGAGGAACAGCACCGGCCCGGCCAGCGAACCCACGTGCGTCATCGGCGAGCGCTCCCGGTACCGCTCAGCCGCCTCCGGATACGGGCCGACCATGCTGACCAGGTACTGCGACTCGAAGTCGTGCGTCTCGCCGCCCTCGCCGGTCCAGCCCGCGAAATCGAGGATGGGGAACTTCACCGTCGCCGCCGCGTAGGTGCGGGTCATCGTGATCGACGCGGCCGAGGTGAACCCGCCCGCGCTGCCGCCCCGGATGCCCAGCCGGGCCCGGTCGGCGATCCCTTCCGCGACAAGCGCTTCGGCGACCGCAGCGCAGTCGCGCACGTCCACCACGCCCCACTGCTCCCGCAGCCGCTCCCGGAACGCCCGCCCGTAGCCGGTGGACCCGCCGTAGTTCACCGCGACGACGCCGATGCCGCGGCTGGTGAAGTACGCGAAGTCCAGGTCGAGCGAGTCGTCGCTGTGCCCGGTCGGCCCGCCGTGCACGTGGACCACGTACGGCGGCAGTTCGCCCTCCGGCGCGGCGAAGTCCGGGTTCGTCGGAGGGAACACGTACGCCGGGATCTCCGCGCCGTCGGGCCCGGTGAACACGCGCTCGTGCGGCACCGGCAGGTACTCCGCGGGCGGCAGCGAGGCCGGCTGCGGCGTCAACGCGCGCCACTTCCCAGTGTCCGGGTCCAGCACCACGACCGCGCTCTCGTGCCGGGGCCCGCCCGCGATCCCGGCGATCCCGTCCGGCGTCACGGCCAGCCCGCTCGACGACCACACGGTCAGCTCGGTGTCGACGCGCGCGACCGATCCGTCGCTCTCGTCGAGAATCGCCAGCTTGCCGGAATCGAGCACCGCGTGCTTCCCGCCGCCCAGCGGGGCGAACCAGCTGGTGCCGAGCTTCCACATCGGCCCGCCCAGTTCGCGTTCCGCCGGCGCCAGGTTCGCGACCGCGCCGTCGAGCCCGACCCGGTGCAGGTTCCACCAGCCGTCCGGGTCGGCGAGCACGAGCAACTGGTCCGCGGACTCCCACGCCACCTGGCACACCGCGACCTTCGGCCCGCCCGCCAGCACGCGCGCGTCCCCGAACGACCCGTCGGCCGCCACCGGCGCGACGAAAAGCTCCGTCCCGTCCCACGGCATCGCGGGGTGGTCCCACGCGATCCACGCGGCGTGCGCGCCGTCCGGCGACAGCTGCGGCGCGGTGAAGAACCGGTGCCCCTCCACGAGCACCCGTTCGGCGGAGCCGTTCAGCGGGATCGCGACCAGTTCGCGGGAGATGTCCGTGCGCCGCGGCCCGGTGCTGCGCTCGCGGACCGCCCACACCTCGCCCTCCCGGCCGGGCCGGAGGTCGCCGTACCGGACCCCCTGCGGCGTGGCCGGTTCCGGGGTGAGCGCGACGGCTTCGCCGTCCTTGAACGCGTACACGCGCTGATCGGCCCAGTGCGTGAACACCACGACACCGCCGACCGCGAGCCACGGCCGTCCGCCGTACTCGTGGACCCGGTTCCGGACGTTCCACGGCGCGGGCAGCACGTCCTCGACACCGCCGCCGGGAAGAGCGCGCACGAGGGCGACGCGGCCGCCTTCGGAAGGCCGCGCTTCCGCCCACCAGAGCGCGCCGTCGACCGCGGCGAGCCATTGCGCGCCGCCGCCGGCAGCCGCGGCGTCGGCCGCTGTCACGGGAGAGGTCCAGGTTCCATGAGGAGAGATGCGAGGCACCCGGAAAGCGTAACGAGGATCCGCTGCGTGTCCGGATCCGCACGCACCGCGCAGGAATCGCGCGCGAACTCCCCTCAACCCGGGGCGGCGGATGCCGATCATGCGTCCGTGGCCTAGGGTCGAAGACGCTATGTCACGCGTAATCCACGTCTTCCGCAAGCCCGACCGGTTCGTGGCCGGCACGGTCGGCGAGCCCGGCGACCGCACCTTCTACCTCCAGGCGACGGAGGACGTGCGGACGATCAGCGTCACGATCGAAAAACAGCAGGTCGTCGTCCTCGCGGAGCGGCTCGGCTCGCTCCTCGAGGAAGTCGCCAGCCGGTTCGGGGCCGACGTGCCCAGCCACGCCCCCGACGACGAGGTCGACGTGGACCCGCTCACGGTGCCCGTCGAGGAGGAGTTCCGGGTCGGCACGATGGGGCTCGGCTGGGACGCCGACTCCGGCGCGGTCGTCGTGGAACTGCTCGCGATCACCGAGGGCGAAATCGACGAGACCGTCGTGCTCGACGACACCGAGGAAGGCCCGGACGCGGTCCGCGTGTTCCTCACCCCGGTCGCCGCCCGCGCCTTCGCCGAGCGCGCCGACCGCGTCGTGAACGCAGGCCGCAAACCGTGCCCGCTGTGCGGCGAACCGCTCGACCCGGCCGGGCACATCTGCCCGCGGCAGAACGGGTACCGGCGCGACGTCGACGTGACCGAGGACTGAGGGCGGCCGTGGCGACCACCGCGCCAGGGCCAGCCGACCCCGCCGCCCGCGATTTCGTCTCCCGCGGCCGCATCGACGTCGAGGGCAGGCTCGTCGACGCCTCCAACGTGACGCTCTTCTGCGCGATCGAACTCGACGGCGTCACCGGCCGCGTCGTGTACAAGCCGGTGTCGGGGGAGCGGCCGCTGTGGGACTTCCCGGACGGCACCCTCGCCGGCCGCGAGGTCGCGACCGCGATGATCTCCGACGCCTGCGGCCTCGGCGCGATCCCGCCGACCGTGCTGCGCGACGGCCCGTTCGGGCCCGGCATGGTGCAGCTGTGGGTCGAGACCGACGAGGACAGCGAAGTGGTCGACGTCTGCGCGCCCGACGAGGTCCCCGAGGGCTGGCGCACCGTGCTGCACGCGCACGACCGGCTCGGCGAACCGGCGGTGCTCGTCCACGCCGACCACCCGGACCTGCGCGAACTCGCGGTCCTCGACATCGTCGTCAACAACACCGACCGCAAGGGCGGGCACCTGCTGGCCGGCACCGACGGCCGCGTCTACGGCGTGGACCACGGCATCTGCCTGCACACCGACCCCAAGCTGCGCACCGTGCTATGGGGCTGGATCGGCGAGAACCTGCCCGAAGACGCCGTCGAGAAACTGCGGAAACTCCGCGCCGACCTCGACGGCCGCCTCGGCGCGGAACTCGGCGAACACCTGACCGCCTTCGAGATCCGGGCGCTTTCGCAGCGCACCGACTACCTGCTCGCCGAGGCGGTGTTCCCCGAGCCCGGCGACGACTGGCGCGCGATCCCCTGGCCGTTGTTCTGATGGCGGGCCCGATGGACAACGCTGTGCTGGACGCCGCCGCCCGCGCCCGCCTCGTCAACCGCTTCGGCCCCGCCGCCGAAGCGTGGTGCGACGCGCTGCCCGCACTGGTCGAACGGCTCTGCCGCCAATGGGGCCTCACCGTGTCCGAAGCCCGGCCCGGCAACACCGGCCGCACCCTGCTCTGCCGCGACGGCGAGGGCACGCTGAAGGTGCTCAAACTCTGCCCGGACCGCGCGATCGCGACCGCGGAAGCCACCGCACTCGGCTCGTGGGCCGGGCTGTCGAGGGTCGTGCAGATCCTCGACGCCGACCTCGACCACGGCGCGGTGCTGCTCGAAGGACTCGAACCCGGAGACACGTTCACCGAACGAGGCGCCGATGTCCCGTGGGACCAGATCGGCGAACTGCTCGCCGACGTCCACGGGGTCCCGGTCGCCGGGCCGTTCCCGACCCAGCTCGAACGCGTCCGGTTCATGTTCGGCCTCGCCGAGCAACGCCTCGCCGGATCCCCGGCCGAAGCGCACCTGCCGCTGGAAGCACTGCGCACCGGACTCGCCCGCTCCGAGAAACTCGCCGCCAGCGGCCCGATCGCGCTCGTGCACGGCGACCTGCATCCCGGCAACGTGCTGGACGCCGGACCCGCGCGCGGCGCGGTCGCGATCGACCCGCGCCCGTGCGTCGGCGACCCGGCCTTCGACGCCGTCGACTGGGCGGTGCTGCCGATGGCCGACGGCGCCGCGGTCGAGGACGGGATCGCCAAACTCCCGCACCTCGACGGCGACCGGGTCCGCGCGTGGTGCGTCGCGCTCGCCCCGCTGGTCGCGATGGGCCCGCTCCGCCGCGGCGGACCGACACCCTTCACCGACGCGGTGCTGCGGATGGCTGGCTGACCCGGCCCGGGACCAATGCCAGGAACCCGCACCACGGGCAAGGCGAACGTGCGTGAGGGGAACCCTCACGCACTCAGATTCCCCAGGGTTCCCCTCACGTACCTCGCCCGCAGCCTCGCCTCAGGTCGAGCCCGCTAGCCCCGAGCGACCTCAGCGGTGTGCGCGGGGGTGTAGCGCTCGCCCCGCACCTGATCGCTCAGCGGCTCCAGCGCGGCCAGCGCCTCGGCGTCCAGGGCGAGCTCCAGCGCGGCCGCGTTCTGCTCCAGCCGGGCCGGGCTGCGGGTGCCCGGAATCGCGGCCACCGCCACCCCGAGCCGCTCGGCCTGCGCGTACACCCAAGCCAGCGCCACCTGGGCCGGGGTGGCGCCCAGCCGGTCGGCCACCTCGCGCACGGTGCGCGCGATCTTCTCGTTGGCGTCGCCCGCCTCTCCGGCGAAGCGGGGATTGGTGCGCCGGAAGTCTTTCTCGCCCAGCGCGGAACGGTCCAGCGCGCCGGTCAGGAACCCCCGCCCCAGCGGCGAGTACGGCACCAGCCCGACCCCCAGCTCCGCCATCGCCGGAGCGACCGCCTCGACGTCGCGGGTCCACAGCGAGTACTCGCTCTGCACCGCGGCGATCGGATGCACCGCGTGCGCACGGCGCAGCAGCTCGCCGTCCACCTCGGACAGGCCCAGATGCCGGACCTTGCCGGCCTGGACGAGTTCGGCCATCGCGCCGACGGTCTCCTCGATCTCCACGTCCTGAGGCGGTCGGTGGGCGTAGTACAGGTCGATCGTGTCGACGCCCAGCCGCAGCAGCGAGGCGTCGCAGGACCGAAGCACGAAGTCCCGGGCACCGCGGATGCGCCGCGCCCGGTCGCCGGCACTGCGGTCGATGCCGAACTTCGTCGCCAGCTGCACCTGATCCCGGCGCCCGTGGACGGCCCGGCCCACCAGCACCTCGTTGTGCCCGGAACCGTAGGCGTCGGCGGTGTCCAGGAACGTGACGCCCAGCTCCAGGGCCCGGCCGATGGTGGCCAGACCGCCGTCCCAGTCGGCGGAGCCGTAGCTCTCGCTCATCCCCATGCACCCCAGCCCCATCGCGCTGACAGCGAGACCGGGCGAGCCGAGCGTGGTTCGGGTGATCATGCGCGGATACTCCTCCTGCCCGGCCGACCGGGCGGTGCCTCGAAGACTGACCGACGCCGCCGACGCTAGGAGCTGGAGCGCGCTCCACGTCAAGCCGGCGGACCGGCTCCTTCCGGCGTGGCGGCGGGACGCGCCCTCGCCGCGCCGATAACGTGCCCGACCGTGCGCTATCACGACGTGCTGTCCGGGCCCCGCAAGCGGAAGATCCCCGAGGTCCCCGCCGAACCAGGTCTCGTGGTCGAAGACCCGGCCAGCGGCTACTGCGGCGCGGTGGTGAAGATCGAGGGCGAGCTCGTCGTCCTCGAGGACGCCAAGGGCCGCCACCGGGTCTTCCCGCTCGCGCCCGCCGGCTTCCTGCTCGAAGGCAAACCGGTCACGCTCGTGCCGGTGAAGAAGACCGCCGCCCCCGTGCGGCAGGTCTCGGCGTCCGGTTCGGTCCGCGTGCAGGGGCTGCAAGCGAGGGTCGCGCGCGACTCCCGGATCTGGGTCGAGGGCAAGCACGACGCCGAACTGGTCGAACGCGTCTGGGGACACGACCTGCGCGTCGAGGGCGTCGTGGTGGAACCGCTCGACGGCGTCGACGTCCTCGCCGACCGGATCGCCGAATTCGGCACCGGACCCGGCCGCAGGCTAGCCGTCCTCGTCGACCACCTCGTGGCGGGCAGCAAGGAATCCCGGCTGGTCGGGCAGATCCGCGACGAGCAGGTGCTGGTCACCGGGCACCCGTACATCGACGTCTGGCAGGCGGTGAAACCCGCGTCGGTCGGCATCCGCGCCTGGCCGGAGATCCCGCGCGGCGTCGAGTGGAAGACCGGCATCTGCGACGCGCTCGGCTGGGGCGAACCGTACGAGGGATGGCAGCGCGTGCTCGCCGGGGTGCGCAGCTTCCGCGATCTCGAAACGCCGCTGATCGGGGCGGTCGAACGGCTCATCGACTTCGTGACCGAACCGGGTGACGACACTCCGTAGTGTCCGGTATGCCGGAAAAATGCAAGGTCACGCGTCGGTCACGTCGAGTAGTTTGCCCGGTGCGAAACGAGGCGATCTGAGAGCATGAGGGCATGGCAGCGGCTCTGATCTGGCTGATCATCGGCATCGTCCTGATGATCGCGGAGGTGATCTCCGGGGACTTCGTGCTGATCATGCTCGGCGTCGGCGCGTTGCTCGGGGCCGGTTCGGAAGCGCTCACCGGCAACATCTACATCGACGTCGCCGTGTTCGCGGTCAGCTCGGTCGGGCTGCTCGCGCTCGTCCGCCCGGCGCTCAAACGCCGCTTCCTGTCCGGATCGGGCGTCCCCACCGGCATCGACGCGCTGGTCGGAGCCCGGGCCGTCGTGGTGTCCACTGTGGACTACGATGCCGGCCAGGTGAAAATCGGCGGCGAGGTGTGGTCGGCGCGCGCCGTGCACGAATCCCAGCCGCCGATCGCCCCGGGCACCAGCGTCACGGTCGTCGAGATCTCCGGCGCCACGGCCGTGGTGGACATCGTCTCGTGAGGCGCCGTCCGAGGAAAACCGGTACTAGGTAAGGGGAAACGCTCTTGTCGACAATAGCGATCGTCGTGGTCGCACTGCTGGCTCTGTTCGTCATCATCACAGTGGTCAAGGCGATCATGGTGGTGCCACAGGCCCAGTCGGCGGTGATCGAGCGGCTCGGCCGGTTCCGCACGGTCGCTTCGCCCGGCCTGACCTTCCTCGTCCCGTTCCTGGACAAGGTGCGCGCGCGGATCGACCTGCGCGAGCAGGTCGTCTCGTTCCCGCCGCAGCCGGTGATCACCGAGGACAACCTGACGGTGAACATCGACACCGTCGTGTACTTCCAGGTCACCGACTCGCGCGCCGCGGTCTACGAGATCTCGAACTACATCATCGGCGTCGAGCAGCTCACCACCACCACGCTCCGCAACGTGGTCGGCGGCATGAGCCTGGAGGAGACGCTGACCTCCCGCGACGCGATCAACAGCCAGTTGCGCGGCGTGCTCGACGAGGCCACCGGCCGCTGGGGCATCCGCGTCGCCCGCGTCGAGCTGAAGGCGATCGAGCCGCCGCCCTCCATCCAGGACTCGATGGAGAAGCAGATGCGCGCCGACCGGGAAAAGCGCGCGATGATCCTCACCGCCGAAGGCCAGCGGGAATCGTCGATCAAGACGGCGGAAGGCCAGAAACAGAGCCAGATCCTCGCCGCGGAAGGCCAGAAGCAGGCCGCGATCCTCGCCGCCGAGGCGGAACGGCAGTCGCGGATCCTGCGCGCGCAGGGTGAACGAGCCGCCCGCTACCTCCAGGCACAGGGCCAGGCGAAGGCGATCGAGAAGGTGTTCGCGGCGATCAAGGCAGGCCGTCCGACGCCGGAGGTCCTCGCCTACCAGTACCTGCAGACGCTGCCGCAGATGGCGCAGGGCGACGCCAACAAGGTCTGGATGATTCCCAGCGACTACGGCAAGGCCCTCGAAGGGTTCGCCCGCGCGCTGGGGGCTCCCGGCGACGACGGCGTGTTCCGCTACGAGCCGCCGCAGGACGACAGCCCGGCCAAGCCGGATCTCGAAGACGACGAGGTCGCCAGCTGGTTCGACACCAGCAGCGACCCGAAGGTCGCCGAAGCGGTCGCCGCCGCGGAGGCCGTGGCACGCAAGGAAGTCGAGGGGCCGCTGGGAGCTTCCTCCGGCGAGTCCCGGCGGGCGATCGGCGGGGCCACGGCGAAGCCGGAGGCTTCCGAGCCGGTGCGGGAGGAAGAGCCGCCCGCACCGCCGGAGCGTCCGCAGCCCAGCGCGCCGCCGCCCGCTCAGCAGCAGCAGTCGTTGCCGCAGCCGCAGCCGCCGGCCGGGCCCCCGCCGGGCGGGCCCTACCAGGGACCGCCGCCGCAGCAGTTCGGCGGACCGCAGGGCCCCGGGCCGGGAAGCGGGCCGTTCCCGCAGCAAGGACCGTTCGGCGGACCGCAGGGCGGGCCTCCGCCGCAGCGCTGATCGCGTGACGCGAAGGGGCTGCCACTCCGATTTCGGAGTGGCAGCCCCTTTTTTCGTGCCCGTCGCCTGGCGAAGACGTTCGGCCGGCAAGAATTCCGCACCCGGTTGTCGAATCCGGCGCCGCGCGTTCGACGCACTGGTGAGCGCGGCTCGCAGGAAGCCAGGCGCACGCGACGGAGGCACTGAAATGCGGACATTGCACCTCGGACTGCGGGTGACCGATCTCGATCGGTCGCTGACGTTCTACACGGCGATCGGTTACGAGACCGTCGGCACGGTGCCCGAGACGCCGATCGGGCAGCTGACCATGCTCAAGCTCCCCGGCGACGAATTCGTCTCCGTCGAACTCGTGCACGACGGCAACCCGGTCGAACGGGGCGGCGACGTGAGCCACCTCGTCGTGCAGGTCGAGTCGATGGCCGACACGCTCGCCGTGCTCGCCGCCCACCGGACCGAGCCGGTCGCTCCGGTTCAGGACCACGACCAGGGCATGAAGACGACGTTCCTCGCCGACCCGGACGGTCGCCGGATCGAACTCGTCCAGTGGCCCGCCGGGCACGCCGACGGCATGACCGCCGTCGACTTCTCGCACAAGGAGATCGAGAAGTGAGCAGGACGCCAGTGCGGCTGTACATGTCCGTGTCGGTCGACGGGTACATCGCCGGGCCGGACGACCGGCCCGGCCAGGAACTCGGCCGCGGCGGATTCCGGCTGTTCGACTGGCTCGACGACCGGGCGGCGGAGGGGGTCAACGGGCAGGTGTATGCCGAGGCCTCGGCGACGGGCGCGGTGATCTCCGGACGCCGCACCTTCGAGCTGGCCAAACGGTGGCACGGCGACCATCACGACGGCGTCCCGATCCATGTGCTCACCCACCACGTCGACCCGGGCGACGTGCCGCCGGGCCGCGCGAAGTTCTACACCGACGTCAACGCGTGCGCCGACGAGGCCCGGGACAAAGCAGGAGAGCGGGCTGTGCTGGTCCACGGCGCGGGCGCGGCACAGGCGCTGCTGTCAGCGGACCAGCTCGACGAGATCGAACTGCACCTCATTCCGGTGCTGCTGGGCGCGGGACGGCGGCTGTTCGAACCGGCCGGCATCGGCCGCGTCGAACTCGAGCCCGTGCGGCGGCTCGAAGGCCGCGGCGTCACCCATCTCCGTTACCGCGTAGTCCGGAATGCCCGGTGAGGCCCGGACTACGCGGTAACGGTCAGCGGGCGTACACGCCGACGTCGTCGATGTCGGCCTTCGAACGGTCAGGCAGCGCGATCACGCACGCCACGGTCACCACGACCGACGCGACGATGTAAATCGAGATCGAGTACGGCGTGCCGGTGGCGTGCAGCAACCAGGTCGCCAGCAACGGCGCGGGACCGCCCGCGAACACCGACGCCAGCTGATAACCCAATCCCGCGCCGCCGTAACGCAAATGCGTCGGAAAACTCTCGCCGATCAACGCCGCCTGCGGGCCGTACTGCATCGAGTGCGCCACCAGGGACACGATGATGGCGAGGAAGATCATCGCGTGCCCGCTGTGGGTCAGGACGGTGAAGTAGGGGAACGCGATGATCCCGGTCAGCACCGCGCCGGTCAGGTACACCTGTTTGCGGCCGATCCGGTCGGAGAACTGGGAGAACAGCGGGATCAGCACCAATTCGGCGGCCGCGCCGACCAGGACCGCGTTGAGCACGAACGTTTTGCTGAATTCCGGTCGCTGCACGACATAGACCAGCACATAGCTGGTGAACAGGTAGAACGGCATCTGCTCGCTGAAGCGCAAGCCGGCCGACAGCAGGATTTCCCGCCAGTGATGCCGGACCACGTCCTTCACCGGGGCTTTTGAGGTGCGCTTGGCCGCGACCGCGGCGGCGAACATGGGCGTTTCCAGGATGCGCAGCCGGATGACCAGGCCGATCGCCACCAGGACCAGGCTCAGCAGGAACGGGATCCGCCAGCCCCACGAGGAAAACGCGTCCGGGGAAAGGGTCGCCGACAGCAGGGTCATTCCGCCGGTGCCCAGCACGAGCCCGACCGGGACGCCGACTTGCGCGAAACTCGCCAGCAGCCCGCGCCGCCGCTGGTCGCCCCATTCCATCGCCAGCAGCACCGAACCGCTCCACTCGCCGCCGATCGCGATGCCTTGCACCAGGCGCAGCAGGACGAGGATCAGCGGCGCGGCGACTCCGATGGTCGCCGCACCGGGAAGCAGGCCGACGATCGCCGAGGACAGGCCCATCAGCAGGAGGGTCACGATGAGCGTCGCCTTGCGGCCGAGCCGGTCGCCCCAATGGCCGAAGATCGCCGCGCCGACCGGGCGCGCCGCGAAACCGACCGCGTAGGTCGCGAACGACTGCATGACCCCGGCGTAGGACGAGGACGCCGGGAAGAACAGATGGGGAAAGACCAACGCCGCGGCGGTGTTGTAGAGAAAGAAGTCGTACCACTCGATGGTGGTTCCGATCGAACCCGCCAGCGCCGCCCGGCGTACCTGCACCCGGCGGTCGCCGGTCGAAGCGTGGACTGACTGGGTGACCTCGTTGTCGCCTAGAGTCATGGTCGTGCACCTCTCGTGACGGTCGTCACACTACAGTGTGAACGACAGGCAGAGGTTTGACGATTCCTGACGCCTGCTCCGGACGGGTTGTTTCCGACTGCCCGGCCCACCGGACGGAGCAGGATCGGGCGCCGCGCGGCCAGGACGCGCGACTACCATCACAGCCGTGACGGAGGACAAACCGCTGCGCGCCGACGCGCGGCGAAACCGCGCGAAGGTGCTCGAAGCCGCCGAGACGGTCTTCGCGGCCAAGGGCACCGGCGCGCCGACCGAGGAGGTCGCGCGCGAGGCCGGCGTCGGCATCGGCACGGTGTTCCGGCACTTCCCCACAAAAGAAGCGCTGCTGGAAGCCGTGCTCTACGCGCGGCTGCACCGGTTCGTCGACGAGGCGGACGCGGTCGTCGCGCAGAACGCCGAGGACGCCGGAGCCGCGTTCTTCACCTTCCTCACCAGCTGGATCGAGATGTCCAGCGCCAAAAACGCCTACTTCGAAGCGCTCACCTCGGCCGGAGTGTGCGTCCCCAGCACCGGT
This sequence comes from Amycolatopsis sp. FU40, assembly GCF_021903635.1. NCBI lineage: Bacteria > Bacillati > Actinomycetota > Actinomycetes > Pseudonocardiales > Pseudonocardiaceae > Amycolatopsis > Amycolatopsis sp. FU40. The sequence continues at coordinate 2,804,003 of NZ_CP091381.1, read as the reverse complement.
TCGGTGATCGGGGAGCGGCTGCGCGAATCCCTCGGCGTGCTCCTGCGCCGCGCCCAGGACAGCGGTGCGGTGCGACGCGACGTCACCACCACCGAGCTGATCCCGGTGATCATCGGCACCGCGAAAGCGGCCGAGCACGTCGGGTCCGATCGCGAGCTGCGGGACCGCACGATCGCCATCCTGTTCGACGGCCTCCGCACCTGAGCCGCCGGCCGCGGGCGCCGTGAGGAGGGCGGGGGAGCCGGGCCTAAACTGAGCTGATGACCAACCGCTTAGTCTGTATTGGCGATTCGTTCACCGAAGGCGTCGGGGACGACGACCCGTCCGCGCGCAACGGGGTGCGCGGATGGGCCGACCGGGTCGCCGAGGTGCTGGCCGCCGGGGAGCCGGGGTTCCGCTACGCCAATCTGGCGGTGCGCGGGAAGCTTCTGCCGCAGGTGCTGAACGAACAGGTCGAACCGGCGCTGGCGATGAAGCCGGACCTCGTCACGGTTTACGCGGGCGGCAACGACTTGATGCGGCCGCGGGTAGACATCGACAGCCTCGCCGACTCCTACGAACGCGCCGTGGCCCGGTTCCGCGCGGCCGGTGCGCAGGTGCTGCTGTTCACCGGCGTCGACGGCGTCGAGGACGCGCTGTTCCGGCAGATCCGCGGCCGGGTCGCGATCTACAACGAGCACGTGCGCGGCATCGCGGCGCGGCACGAGACACTGCTGGTGGACATGTGGTCGATGCGTCAGCTGCGCGACCGTCGCATGTGGTCCCCGGACCGGCTGCACCTGAATGCCGCCGGCCACACCGAAATCGCCATCGCAGTCCTCGACGCGCTGGGCGTGCAGCACGGTCTCGCGCACGCCGCACTGGGACCGCGCCCCCGGCTGTCCACCCGGGAACAGCGCGCGGCGAACCTCCGCTGGGGCCGGGAACACGCGCTGCCGTGGATCGGCCGACGCCTGCGCGGCGAATCCTCCGGCGACACCATCGCCCCGAAATACCCGGAACTGCGGTCGTTCGAGGAGACCGTCTAACCCGCGAGCTGCCGCGCGCGATGGTCGGCGACGTTGACCCGCGTGCCGCAGCGAGTGGAACAGAACCGACGGCGTCCGTTGCGCGACGTGTCCACGAACGCGACGCCGCACCCCTCTCGCGCACACACGCCGAGACGGTGCGGCTCCTCGCACACCAGATGCGCGAGCCCGCCCGCCGTGTAGGCGTAGAACCGCTCGACCACGCCCGCGCCCTCGCCGGAGTAGTGCAGATGCGGCGTTTTCCCGTCGTGACTGGCGATATTCGGCCGGCACGCGGCGACGGCGAGCAGCTCGTTGAGGAGGTCGATCCGCTCGGCCGTGGTCTCGGCGACGAACACCTGTTGCAGCCGCCGCCCCCACGCGAGAATCCGCCCCGCCTCGTCCGCGGTGATCCGCGGCAGCACCATGTCGCGCGCCTGCCCCGCGGCCCGCACCTCGGCGGCCGTGACGTCGTCGCGCTGGGCCAAGGTCGCCAGGTCGGCGGCTACTTGCGCGCCCGCGCCGCCGTAAGGATTGAAGTGCACTCGACCATTACAGCACACGTCTTCTTGCTCCGGAAATGCCCGTCCGGAAAATAAGATTGACGCAGCGTTTCGCCGTAGGTGAAGATGATTCCACCACAGCGGATGAAGGAGCGGTCATGACGAACATGCGGATGCGGGAGATGCGAGGCCACTATCCGGCCGCACTCCGTGCTGTCCGGTGTTCGCCGCTTCAGCAGCGCCAAACCGGCCGAAAAGGCGGTCGCCCGGGCGGTATCCGCTCCCTGACCTGACGCAGCAGCCGCTGCGCACCGGGAGCCGCCCGTCGGGAAACCGATCCGGGCGGCTTCTTTTGTGGAGCCGCTGAACGCAATCAATTCCCGTCGCCTTTTCGCGAAGGCATTTCCCTGCTGCCCGTTTATCGGCGGCGGTTCTTTGACAACTGCACAGCGGAGCAAGACATTTCCGAGACTCGTCCCCGTCGCCTCACCCGCGGCCAGGACGAGCGCCGGGTCCGGCAGTCACGCGCCGCCGGACCCGCACGGTGAAGACGGGGCGGTGGCGGCCCCACCCGGCTGTAACCCGGGTGCCCTTGCGGGCAATGAGGGTTCGACTCCCTCCTTCACCACTGCGCCCAGCCCAGGGCGCGTCCCGCGGCCGTGGTGAACTCGGCGGACACGTCGGTCTTCCAAGCCGAAGCAGAGGGTTCGATGCCCTCCGGCCGCTCGCGGCGCCGCCATGGCGTTGGCCGCACGCCCCCGTAGCTCAGCTGGACAGAGCGCCGCACTACGAATGCGGAGGTCCCAGGTTCGAATCCTGGCAGGGGTACGGGCCCGGCGCGGAGGGGGCGCCGGCGCCTTCCCGCGGCTCCGGCCGCACCCGGATGCGAGGGGCACCGGCGACCCCGCCTGGTTCGGGACCAGGAGACACCGCGTTCGACCCGCGGGCATCCGACCTCGTCAGCCCTCGTTCCCGGTTGGTGTAGCCGGCAGCATCGCGGACTTTGGATCCGCGGGCCCAGGTTCGAATCCTGGACCGGGAGCCGATGCCCGTTCGTCCAACTGGCAGGACGCCGCGCTCTGGACGCGGAAACCGAGGTTCGAACCCTCGACGGGCAGCACCCCCCCGCTTCCCCGCGGGCCGTTAGCTCAATCGCGCAGAGCAGCCGGCTTTTACCCGGCGGGTTCAGGGTTCGAATCCCTGGCGGCCCACTTCCGCCCGCAGGTCGCCAGTGCTGGTGACTCGCGGTTTCAAGCTGTTCGGGCAGGTTCCTCCGGACACTGCGTTGTCCATTGCGGCCTTTCGGCGAGCCCGGGAGCGCGGGCCTGGCGCGTAGCGGCCTGCCAGGAGACCGCCGATAGGAATTTCCGGACGGTGTTCGTGCAGAGGTCCGTGTGACCTTGATCGACGAATGGCGGAGGACGGGCTGATCGCTTTCGCGGCGAACCCGTGAATAGCGTCACCGGACGCCCCGGACACGACAACTGTCGGCGCAGGAGCACCACACACACGATCGCCAGAGCCGGGGTGATCATCCGTGATGACCAGGACCGTGTGGCCAGTGCACACCACCTGTGGCGAACGACGCTGGGAAACCCCAGCGGCGGCCTCGGCCTGGCGAGTACCTCGAAGACGCTGTGGTCCGCGAAATCGCCGTGGGGATACGCATCGATCTCGCCCCAGGTCCGTTGCTCGCGACCGACCTCGTCCCCTGCGTGCAGCCCGATGGCAGCGTCCTCGGCGACCGCCGCCGGATCCGGCCCGAGTTCGACGAGAAGTTATTGCCGAGCAGCACATTCGAATCGTTCCCGACAGGACTGCTCCCCTGCGGCTGGCGGCTGCTCGAAGGCGCGTCCTGCGGGCCGGAGCGACGTGCGGGCTGGGACATCCGGTCGTCTACTGGTCGTCGCGAGTGCCACCGGGCGGCCGTGTCGCGTCCCCGTTCTCTCGGCGGGGGCTGTACTTGGCGGCGTACGCCTCGCGGATGTCCTGCTCGGTGAGTTCACGAGGGTTGCCTTCGGCGTCCGTGGATCGCTCGATCAGGACAGTCTTGACCTCGTCGGGGATGTTGAGGCTCAGCAGCACGGGGTCGATCCTCCTGCCGGGAGCAGGCACATCGTCCCGGGTGTCAGTGCCGGTGCCTGGCCAGAACTGGATGAGAAACCGCTGGTCGCCAGCCGACGCGCGGACCCGATAGACACCCTCGCCGGAGAGGCTGAATTCTCCGGCAGCGCTTTCGCCGCAGGCTGTCCACGCAACAAGGTTTCCGGATGCGAAGTAGGCGAGGGACTCGCTCGTCGTGTTCCAGAGTCCTGCGCCGGCAGGTGGTTCGCTGCCCCAGGACTCCAGGCGTACGTCGCAGGGGACAAGCCCCTGAGACGTACCCGTAATCGTCACTTGGTTCTCGGTGGTCAGCAGCCATCCGCCAGAATCGAATGGCGGCATGATGTAGTCGGCCCAAGCAGACCGGTCCTCGATAATGAAGTGGCCCTCCCACATCGTGACTTCGTATTCCAGATGACGCAATGGCTGAGGCATCTTTCCTCGTTTATAAACTAGGTCGGCTGCGCGAGCGCGGTGCCGTGCACCATCGACGTCGCCAATGCGGCGGGGGAGCGACCGTCAAGCTGGCGCTTCGCCGGAAGGTCCTTCTGGTCACGTGCCTTCTCCCCGCTGCTCGAAGAATTCGAGCGCACGAGCGCCGACGTGAAGCGCCGCCCGGCGCGAGCCGATCCGCGTTCCGAGAGCAGCACCGGCACCGCGTATTCGCTGCGGTGAGGCGAACGAAACCCCCTGCATGCGCTTGCTTCTTCCGGTCAAGCCTGCCGGTGCCGACATTCCCACAGCGGCTGCGACCGACGCAACCATGGTCGGTGCACGGTCGGCGGATGGGATTCACGGCTGGCTGCGCGTGCTTCGAATCCGTTCGTCGTGCGCGTTCCGGTTGCATGAAACCGTAGGAGGAATTGCCGGGGAAGCCGGTTGCGGGGGAGCCGTGAAGATTTCGCATGCCTTGTGACAGTCGTTGCGCGGTCTGACGGCGGTGCCAGCCAGGACGTCCGACCGGCCGCGGTCCGTGATATCCGCCGTGGTCAGCCCTGCTCGGTGGCGCGCAGCCATCCGCCCTCGATAAGCGGCCTGATGTCGCGGTCCGCCGGGCCGGCTTCGATGGCAGCGAAGCCTGGTCCATTTCGAACTCGCCGGCGAAGCGGCGCAACAGCGTTGCCGTCCGATCCTTTACCCAGCCGACGATGTTGACGTGGAACGGGTTCCGCAGCTTGTGAAGGATCCTGCCTGAGTGGTAGAAGGCTTTCAGGCCGTTGCCTGGCTTGCCTCGCCCCTCCGACGTCGGACTGAAGGCGAGTCGAGTCATCGACACGTCAGGGCGCGGCGCACCGCCCCAACGATGTCAAAATGATTGACCGGACGCAGAATTGGCGGGGCGGCGATGCCCCGCATCCGTCCTGCGACCGGAACCGGGTGATCGAGGAACCCCGTTCCGGATGACGATCCGCCAACCGAGACTCGGAGGAACGCGTGACCAAACCGGCGCGGACAGCGACCGCTGACCTGTACGTGGATTACGGACACTTCTCAGTAACGGACTACGGTGCGGACGTCCCCGAACTGCGCCCTGCGTACGCCAACGGTCTCGTCGGGGCGGATTCCAGCGGAGCTTCCGTCCTCACCGGCACCGCGACGGGCGAGGTCACCGTGACCGTGCAGTTGCTCGACGCCGAACCTGGCTCGATCGAACTCGACAGCTGGGACGAAGTATCCGAGGTGTCGCTGGACAGCGCAGAGGGATTCCTGCTCGTCCACAACATGATGGACGGTCCGCCGCGGGAGCTCGGCGAACTCGCCTATGTAGGCCCCGGCACGTACCGGCTGCGCGTGCACGCCCGCGGCCGCGACATCGCCCCTCACTCCCACGCCGACACTCCCCGCGAGCACTACCAGATCTCCGCATGGCCGGCACCGGAAACACCGCCGACCGTCCACAAACAGACCGACAGGTACGGGCACGAAGTCCGCGCCCGGGAGACGGAGTTATGACCTCTCCTCGTGCACGTCGAACCAGCGACACATGCCATGCGAGCGCGAACCGGTCGAGCGACGAAGTGCTGGCGAATGCTCGCTGACAGGACTGTCCCGGAACGCTGATCAGGCGCGGAGCAGCCGCAACTTTCGACCCGAGTCCGCACATGCCGTCGGGAGCGGACACCCACGGCGCATACACCGGAGAGAATGATCGTCGCCTTGATCGCGCAATCCGGCTGAGACAGCGGTCCCGGGAGATCGGCAGGGGAAGGGGAGTGGCGGTGCCGATGGACCTGGTTGCCGTGCTAGGCGAAGGATGGTGCGTGACCCTGATCCGCGGCCGGGAGCCCGACGAGGCCCTGACCATCTTGGGAGCGGCGCCGGGCAGCATCGGGCCGGCTGCGTTCGAGGATGTTCCGTTCGGGGTGACGGACCGGGAGTTGGTGCTCGCGCGGGAGTGGCCGGAGCGGGGCTGGACGTTCGCGGTCGAGTGCGATGGGCCGAGCGGTTTCCTGGGCTGGCGGCGCGACCTGCTGGCCGGCTTGTCGGCACGAGGCGGTTTCGCCGGAACGGCCCTGTACCTGCCGAATGTGCAGGAAGTCTGTGCCGCCGAGGACGGGCAGGTGGTCTCCGTGGTTGAGCCGCTGCGCGCCTACCGTCGCTCGGGCACGCATCCGGACCGGTTCGCTGTCCGGATGCGCGAACTCGGGTTCGGCGTCGGGGACGAGGACGACCGCACCGGTGTCGCGCGGGACTTGCCGCCCGGGGCGTTGACCACGCTGCTGCTGGAAGTCATGACCGGCGTCACGCTCGACGCCTCGGCACTTGAGGGGCCGTGGCTCGGCGGCATGATGCGCTTCGACGAACGTGGAGCGCAGATCCGTTTCCCCTCGCACTGACACGCCCTGCCGTTCGACGGAGCCCAGACACCCGCGTTCAGCCGAATTTCCTTCGGCCAGCGCGGACCGCTCGCACGCAGAATGGCATAGCCGGCGGACGAATGGACGAAAGCTCCATCGCGGCGCGCGAGCCGCCCCGCTCAGTACCTGAGCCTGGTGTTTCGTCCCGCCGAGCACGAAGCTCCCCGGGGCCGGGCTCGATCGAGCGGCAAACACCTGCCTGGTTCACGGCAAGCCGACAGTGATCACATCAGCCAGTTCTCGTAAATCTTGAGATCTGTGCCGGTATGGTAAACGCGAAGCGGTCCGCCATTGCCCGCGGAAGCGGCCAGGTGCTGATACCGCTCATGGACCACGCCGCCAAGCGGTTCCCAATCCGGGGACCACCTGCCGTCGGCGAACACCTTGTGGTAAATGTGCCGATCGCCGCCCGTGATGAAAACGTCGATGCGACCTGGCCACGTTGCGACCGCAGGCGGCAAATCTGACCATCCGCCGAGGCTTTCCCAGCCTGACCAGCCGTTTTCGTACCTCATGTGCACGACGTTGTTCTGCACCGGCCCGATAGCGAACACGTCTTGCCTGCCCGGCCCCCAGCTGCAGGCGCTGATGCTGTCGACATTGGAACTGTCCAGCACGTCACCGCCGCTCCACCGGTCGTTCACATACCAACGATGAATGACCTTCTTCGGCACCGGGCCATACTGGACGGTGAAAAGGTTTAGCTGGCCAGGACGCTCCGCAGTAACGGCCGGCATCGCGATCGTCGTCGGCTGCCCGCCGATGTTCTGCCATTCAGTCCACTCGCCGAACGGGAAATTGAACCGGAACCGATGGGTCGGGAATTGGCCGTGGCCATGGTCCTCGATCGAGATAACGTCCAGCCGCCCCTGGTCCCAGGAAGCCGCGGCAATCGCCGGCGCCGCCCAGTCTGCCGCGACAAAGGAAATGCCGAACGGTGTCCAGCTGGAAGGGTCCATGGCTGGCGAATTCCAGTCACCCCAGTGGTAATACGCACCACCGACGTCGCGTGCGAAAAGATGCTGTTTGTTCGGAAGCTCATGCACGGAGACATAAATGATCTTGTTCTCCGCTATCGGATGCCAGCCAGACCAGCCCATGTCGCGCTCCATATCCACGGTGGTAGCTCGGTCGCGAATCCCCGCCCTCTCCATCGCGAAGTCGCGCGAGGGTCCCGTTCTGCTACACCAGCCGGAACCGGGCGAGGCAAGGGCCACTCGTGTGGGCTAACCAATCGAGGTCCGTCGCATGGCACAAGCCGGGCACGTGACTGGCGGTCCAGAAGAACGCCCGAATCTTCGCCGATCGCATCCAACTCGCCCGAACGCGCTGAGCCGGCGACTTGACCACGACCTTTTCGGCCGAATGTCGCACCGAAACGCGAATCCTATGTCGGATGCATCGCCAGCGCACTGTCGCTCGACGGGCTCGCCGCTGCCGGACTCGCCGACTTCGAGGTCGTCTCTGCCCGCGAAATGCGCTCTGGTGTTCACCGCCGGCGCTGATGTCAGGCTTTGTCGGAGGAGGATGTCGCGTGCTTGTCCGGCCGGTATCGCTTGTCGCGGGCGTAGACGACTGCCGGTTTGCCGTCGCCGGGGCTGCGTCGCTCCAGGTTGAACAACGTGGTCGCGGTGATGAGGTGGCTGAGTTTGGCGTAGCCGTAGTTACGGGAGTCGAAGTCGGGCCGTTGTTTGGTGATGATGTTGCCCACGGCGCTCAGCGCTGCCCAGCCGTCGTCGTCGGAGGCCGCTTCAACGGCGTTGCGCAACTGGCGGACCAGCGCGGTGTCTGCTTTCAGTTGCGCGGCGGGAACAGCCGTTGTCGTCGTGGCTACGGCTTCCGCCGGCGGGGTGGGGCCGTGGGCATCGGCGAGGTTTTCGGTGTAGACGAACTTGTCGCACGCGGCGACGAAGGGCTGGGGTGTTTTGCGCTCGCCGAATCCGTAGACGGTGAGGCCTGATTCGCGCAGGCGCGCGGCGAGGCGGGTGAAGTCGCTGTCGCTGGAGACGAGGCAGAAGCCGTCGAAGCGCTCGGAATAGAGCAGGTCCATGGCATCGATGACCATGGCGGCGTCGGTGGCGTTTTTGCCGGTGGTGTAGGCGAATTGCTGGACGGGTTGAATCGACTGGGCGAGCAGGTGGTCTTTCCAGCCTTTGAGATTGGGACCGGTCCAATCTCCGTAGGCGCGTTTGACGTGTGCGGTGCCGTATTTGGCGACTTCGGCCAGCAGTCCCTCGGTGATCGAGGGGCGTGCGTTGTCCGCGTCGATCAGCACCGCGAGCTTGACTGCGTTCTCGCCGGTCATGGACGGCCCACCTCCTGAGGTCAGCACGAGGCTAGCTGCCAGAACGGAGCTGGGATAGCTGGTCCCGGCACCGCTGGCAGGGCTCGCGGGATCCCAGCCAGTCGGGCCCTGGCTTCAGCCTCCGCGGCGTGAGCCGCGGTAGCGAGATCAAGTATTGTCGGGGAATTCCTGGGCACCCGCTTTCTCGCTCCAGCTCGCTGGTGAGAAGTACGGCCATCGCGCCGGTAGTGACCAAGCGCTCCTGCCGGGGGGTAAAGATCATGGCGGCTGCGGGGTGCCGGCACGGTCAGTGGACGTCACGTCGTGCGCACCTGTTTTCGCGGCGCAGCGAAGTCTGTGCGCAGGAATACGGCGATCACCGGTGTGAACGCGTCCAGCTTCGACGGGTTGCACTCGCTCGCGAGGCACCGGCGACCACGACGAAGCGGTGCTCCAACGCGGCCGGTGTGCTGCAGGTGCAGAAGCCCAGACGGAACATCCGAAGGCGGAAGGCTTTCGCTCGCATCGAGAGTGCGGTTTCTGGAGCAGGTCAGCTGAGTGCGCGGCGGAGTTCGGTGACAGCTGTGTCTGGGAATGGGTGTGGCCAGCCCGGGATGATGCCTCCCGGTTTCGTTGCCGCGCTGACGGCGTTGAAGCCGCGCAGGAAGGCGCTGGCGAGTTCGTGGCGCGGTGCGACCTGTCGCAGCAGCACTTCGCCTCGTTCGGGTGTCCACTCCGGCGCGGTGATCCAGGTGCGGATCGCCACCGCGTGCGCCACCAGTGCGAGGTGGTCCGCTACTGGTGAGGCGAAGTCCAGGAAGGCTCCGCCTGGTTCATCGCCCCACAGCACGGACTGCAACTTCACCACCGGTCTCGGGCGGGCGAGGTTCGCGACGGCCTGCGCGAGGTCTCCGAAGGCGTCGTTGAGTCCCGTTGCGTGCAAGGTTTGCCGTTGAGGACCGGAGCCCAGCGTCAGACTGCACCAGGCCGAGCGGAACTCGAACGTGACGTCATCAGCCATGGCGCAATTCTCCCTGACTGGTTGCTGCTGCTCGGAAGCGCGGCGACGCGGTGCCCGGCAGAAACCGCCGCTCGGGCTGGACGCACAGGCTGCCTGCGAAGCCTCCTTGCGGCTCGCGCTCGCCCGCCGGAAACGGGAACGCCGGACGCAACATGTCGTTGCGGGCTGGTCGCGCTCGATCCCGGCGCATCTTGTGTCTTCGATGCCGCAGGCGTGGATCAGCGAGCGCTGCGGCCTTCCCGATCCCGCGGCGCAATCCGGTCCTCCGAGCCGAACGACGGCTTGGCCAACGAGCCCGCCGTCGCGACCTTGTGCGGCGCTATCAGCGCACGACAGGACGGGCCGTCCCCGCCGGGGACGTCGCCGCACTCATCGCCACCTGATCTCCGTCCTCTTCGGACGGAACCCGCGCGCGGTTCGGCAACCAGCGGAGCCTCATAAGCCCCGCCAACGTGGATCGGCACCACGGCGCGCGACTCCGGCCCGCTGCACGACGGTCGTGGCACGGCTTGCACAGCCGCGGGCTTCCGGGTTCGACTCCCGGGCGGGTCTCCAACGCTCCGCTGTGCGGGAAATCCGTAAGGGTTGAACTGCACTGAACCATTACCGCACGATGGCGGGCATGGAAGAGAACCGTTGCCCCCGTTGTGGCTGGCCGCTGGCCGAACTGCCCGCCTCCGCTGTCGTTTCCGCGTCGGCGGGCAGCCGGGCCGACTACGTGCGTTGTGTGTGCGGCAGCTGGATCGCCCGGCTCGGCGGGGTCGTCGTCGGGTCTACCCGGCCGCGCTGACCAGCCAGTGCGAGGGGCGAGTCAGCCGCGACGGGAGCTTGGTCGAAGCGTCGCCGCGGGCGGCGTTCACTTGGGACTGGGTAAGGAAAATGCTGTCGGTGAGGTCCGCCCCGCGGATGTCGGCGTCGCGCAGGTCCGCACCGATCAGGTCGGCGCGGCGCAGGTCCGCGCCCCGGAGGCTGGCCGCGATGAGGTAAGCGCCGCGCAGGTTCGTGCTGCGGAGGTCCGCGCCGGCGAGTTTCGCGCCGATCAGGTCGGCGCCGCGGCGGTCCTTCTTGCGCCCGGCTCCGGTGCGCACCAGTTCGCTGGTGCGCACCAGCAGCGGATTCACCTGGGCCCGACGGGCGTCGACGTCGATGGCGAGCACTGCGTCCGCGTCTCCGGCGGTGATCTGTTCGAGTTCGGCGATCTCGGTGTCCAGGTCCGCGTGGATTTCGCGGGTCGCGGCCAGCGAGCGCGCCTCGGTGAGGTACCAGAGCAGTTCGTGCAAATGCCGCATCACCGGGAGCGCGGCGAACATCCGCTCGCGGGTCTCCGGGGCCTCGCGCCAGCTCCGGCCGCCGAAGGTCACTTGCGACAGCTGCTGTCCGGCGCCGAAGCAGTCGTACCCGGTGCAGCCCGCGAAACCCTTGGGGCGCAACCGGTCGTGGATGCCGCAGCGGAAGTCGGACCGCAGGTTCGGGCACGGGTCGCCCGCCCGCTTGTCGATGGCGAAATCAGCTGATTTGGTGAACGTGAGCGCCACGCAGCAGAGGGCGAAACAGCTCGAGCAGTCAGCGGTCAGGGTACGGCGGTCGGGCAAGGTCTCTCCAGCGAAGGCGGGCGAACCCGTCCAGCGTAGTCGCCGCTCAACTGCCCGCGACGACCACGACGCGTCGGCGGCGCGAGCGCATCGCCAGCGCGGTGAGCACGAAGACCTGCAACGCGGGTTTGACGCCGGACAAGTCAGCGGTGCCCGCGGCGACAGTGCCGACGGTGTTCCCGGCCTCGTCGACCTGCGCGTGGTCACGACGGCCGGTCCGCCGGAAGCGCAGTTCCGAGCCGCCGCTCTCGACGCTCCAGGTGCGCGTGCCCGGCCGGTGAGTGCTCGCGAGCACCGACCCGTCCGCCGTCAGCAGCTGGTAGGTGCGGAATCGGCGACGAATCCGGTAGCTGGTGCCGTCCAGCCGGAACTGCCCTCCGGAGCGGCCTTCGACCACGGTGAGCAGGCGGCCGTCGCTGGTGATCTCGTACCTGGTCAAGCCCGATTTCTCGATGCGCAGCATGGAGCCACTCCAGCATCGCCGCGCCCGAACCGCCCGTGCCGTTTGTCATGGGTGATCACCGGTGAGCCGGCCGTACCATGATCGACATGCGCGAACCCGATCCGGACCGGTTCTCGGCCCGCCAGTGGCCGGACTGGAGCTTCTGGACGGACCCGCGCGGCGGTGGGTCCGGCGTGCACCGCGGCCGCGTCCGGTCGGTGGTCGTGAACGGCCTGATGATGGGCTTCCTGGCCACCTGGGTCATCGCCATCGCGGACGGACGGTACGGCCCGGTGCGCACCGGGCTCGTCTTCGGCTTCCTCGGCTGCTACGCCGTCGCGTACCTGCTGGTCCTGTGGTTCGGCCCGCTCGCACTGCGGCGGCAGCGGATCGCGATGGTCGCGGCGATGTTCGCGCTCGGCGCCACGCCCGCGCTGATCCTCGGCTCCCCGGCCTACCTGACCGGACTCACCTACGCCATCGCGACCGGCCTCATGCTGTTGCCGCTGCGGATTTCCCTGCTCCTCGGCGCCGGCGCGGCCGTCGCCCAGATCGCGTGGATGATCGTCAGGGACGGCGTCGTCGCCTGGGGCCAGGTCCTCACCCTGGTGGCCGTCACCGCGATTCTCGGCATCGTCTACGCGCTGACGTTCACCATCGGCCACCTCCGGCTCGCCCGCGAGCAGATCCGGCGGATGGCGGTGGACCAGGAACGGCAGCGCGTCGCCCGCGACCTGCACGACGTCCTCGGCCACAGCCTCTCCACGATGACCCTGAAACTCGGCCTGACCCGGCGGATCCTCGAGACTTCGGACAACACCGACGCGGCGCTCGCCGAGATCCGCGACCTGGACGACCTCTGCCGGGAAGCCCTCTCCGACGTCCGCGCGACCGTGTCCGACTACCGCACGGTGTCGTTCGCGACCGAAGTCGCCGGTGCCCGGATGGCGTTGCGCGCCGCCGGAGTCCACGCCGAACTGCCCGCCGCGGCCGATGCCGTGGCTCCCGAACTGCAAGGCGTTTTCGGTTACGTAGTAAGAGAAGCCGTGACCAACGTGCTCCGCCATTCCGACGCGCAGCGCTGCGTCGTCCGCGTCGGCCGCGACTGGCTGGAGGTGGCCGACGACGGCACCGTTCCGGCGGAGGTCGTGCCCGGACACGGTCTCACCGGCCTCGCCGAGCGGATGTCAGCGGTGTCCGGCTCGCTCGAACACGGGCGCGGCCCGCACGGCGGCTTCCGGGTGCTGGCGCGCGGCCCGGCGACAGGAGGTGCCGCGTGATCCGGGTCCTGCTGGCCGACGACCAGGCGCTCGTTCGCGGCGCGCTGGCTTCGTTGCTGCGCATGGAGTCCGACCTCGAGGTGGTCGCGGAGGTGGGTTCCGGCCCCGAGGTCCTGCCCGCCGCGCAACGGACCGCCCCGGACATCGCGCTCGTCGACGTCCAGATGCCCGGCCGGGACGGCCTCGCCGTGACCGCCGAACTGCGGCACGCGCTGCCGGACTGCCGCGTGCTGATCTGCACCACCTTCAGCCGCCCTGGCTACCTGTCGCGCGCGATGTCCGCGGGCGCGGCCGGGTTCGTGGTGAAGGATTCGCGCCCGGAACAGCTGATCAACGCGATCCGGCGGGTCCACGCGGGACTGCGGTTCGTGGACCCGGCGCTCGCCGCCGAATCGCTGGCCAGCGGCGCGAGCCCGCTCACCGACCGCGAGGCGGACGTCCTGCGCGCCGCGGCCGAAGGCGGAACGGTCGCGGACATGGCGCTGGCGCTGGGCCTCTCGGCGGGAACGGTGCGCAACCACCTGTCGTCCGCGATAGGGAAGACGCAGGCCCGCACGCGCGCGGAGGCGGTCAGGGTCGCCGAGACGAGCGGGTGGCTGTAGCGCTCGGGACGTGGCGAGTCCGTGGAGAACCAGGCGGACCATCGACCGCGAGCCGTTGATCTTCCGGAATGCCCGTCTGCCGCGTGACCGGCTCTCGTCGATGCCGCCCCACCCGCATGCGGGGCAGGCCATGCGGTGTGCCGGGCCGGCCATCGGTCGTGAGTTCGGCCAGTCTTGACGCATTCCCATATGGGCATATGGTTGCGGTGTGGCGCGAGCGGCAACGACAACGGACGCGTTCAACGCGGTGGCGGGTTCTGCGGGAGGCGGGGGTGGTGCAGGTGCGTGGTGACGGGCGGCAGCGGCTGTACCGGGCGTGGACGACGCCGGAGCTGGTCGCAAAGTTCTGAAGCGGTCAGCGCGGCACCGGACGGTGCCATGCGCTGGCGGTCCTGACCAGGGCGAACAGGCCCGTTGCGGGTCCGCCATGCCATTGAGGAGGATGGGATGCATCGGGTAACGTCGAAAGACGGCACGTCGATCGCGGATGACCGGTCAGGGGAAGGTCCGGCGGTGATCCTGGTGGGCGGCGGCATCGTCGACCGGTCGGAGAACGCCCCGCCAAGCATTTCACCGTGTACAACTACGACCGTCGGGGCCGCGGCGGCAGCGCAGACACCATGCCCTACGCGCTGCAACGCGAATTCGAGGATCTCGCGGCCTTGATCGACGAAGCCGGCGGCACGGCGTACCTCTACGGCGTCTCCTCCGGTGCGGCGCTTGCCCTGGAGGCCGCCGCCGCGGGTCTGCCGATCGCCAAGGCCGTCTACGAGGTGCCCTACGACGTGTCCGAGGGTGCCAAGCAGCGGCACCTCGAGTACACCGAGAAGGTGCAGTCGCTGCTGGCCGACGACCGCCGGGACGACGCCATGCGGGTTGTTCATGCGGTTGGCCGGCGCGCCTGAGGATGCCATCGCGCGGGCGCACAACTCGCCGATGTGGGTCGGTTCGATCGCCCTCGGGCACACCCTGGGCCTACGACGCGGTATGTCTCGGCGACGGCACCCCGCCGACCGAGCGGCTGGCCGCCATCAGGCAGCCGGTGCTGATGGCCACCGGCGGCACTGCCGACGACACGATGACCGGGCTGGGCAACGGATTCTTCGACACGGCCGCAGCCGCCATCCCAGGGGCCGAGCGGGCGGTCATTCCGAACCAGGGACACGTCGCCGACCCGGAGGCTGTCGTCCCGGTCATCACCCGCTTCTTCAACGGCAAGGACAGCAACGAACTTGGTTGAGAAACCGGCGATCTCACGTGAGAAGCGACAAAAGCGCAGCCCTTCCGGGTAGCTGTGGTGTGCGGCCTCGCTGCGGCAACTCGCAACGCCCGGCTCCGCCGACGTACGTGAGGAAACCCTCATTGTCTCTGATTCCGTCAGGGTTCCGCTTACCTACGGTGCTCACCGGCGGGCATCGGCCGGGTGCGGCTTCATCCGCGCCTCGCCAGGCGCCCGCAAGGCGCTCCTGAGAAAACTCACTGGGACGCTTGGCTTTGGCGCGGTCGGCTGACTCATTCGTCGGCCCAGGTCACCACTTCGTCCAGGCCGGCCCGGGCGGTGCGGTAACTGTTCGTCGGATGGTCCTCGTCGGCGTAGCCGAACGAGATGCCCAGCAGGATTTTCCGGTCTTCCGGGATGTCGAAGTGCTTGCGGATCAACGTCGCGTGCCCGGCGAGGGCGGCCTGAGGGATCGCGCCCAGCCCCAGGCTTCGCGCCGCCAAAAGGAAAGTTCCCACGTACAGTCCGCTGTCGACGGCGCCGTACAGGTCGTGCACGGCGTCCGTCGTGACGATCGCGACGTGCGGCGCACCGAAGAAGCGGAAGTTCTCGAAGGCCTGTCGCGCCGAGGCTTCCCGGTCGCCGCGTTCGATGCCGACGGCCTCGTACAGCTGCCAGCCGCTCGCCCGGCGACGGTCGCGGTACACGCCGCGGTATTCGGCGGGCGGGGCGAAATCGAACTCCGCCGGGTGGTCGCGCGCCCAGTCGGTCATCGCTTCGCGGAAACGCTCGGTGCCCGCTCCGCTGGTGACGATCACCTCCCAGGGCTGGGTGTTGCACCAGGACGGGGTCCGCTGCGCGAGCTTCAGCAGCCGTTCGATGACCGGCTTCGGCACCTGCCGGTCGTGGTAGGCGCGACAGCTCCACCGGGTGGCAAGGAGGTCTTCGAGGGCTTCGTCGGAGGTCATGCCTTTAGTATAAAATATATTAGCGAGTCGCCGTGGCTCAGTTCCGCAGCCAGTACGCCACCGCCTCCGCGCGGTTCGCCGCGTCGAGCTTGCGCAGGATGTGCGTGATGTGGGTCTTCACCGTGCCCTCGGAGATCGAAAGCTTGCGGGCGATCGCCCGGTTCGCGTCTCCGCGCGCCATCAGCTCGATCACCTCGACCTCGCGGACCGACAGCAGCGGATGCCGCGTCAGGGCCGGCTCGCGCGGGGGAGCGATGCGCACGTCGGCGGCGAGGCGGGTCATCCCTTCCTGGAGCGAGGCCAGTCCTTCGAGGACGGATACCCGGGCCAGCGTCTCGCTCACTCCCTCCGCGTAGAGGTTCAGCACAGCCCGGTCGCTGGCGTCGACCTCGCGGCGGGGCGAGTAATAGCTGTCCGCGTGCAGCAGCCCGACGACTTTCCCGTACGCCTGCAACGGCGCGATGGCGTAGGACGTGCAGCCCGACAGCGAGACGAGCTGGCGGTTCACGCGCGGGTTCTCCTGCACGTCGTACACCAGGCCCGCGCGCGCCTGCCGCACGACGTCGGATTCGACCAGCGAGCCGTCCAGCCGCGGCGGGGCTTCGCGGCCGGCGGCGAGCATTTCCTCGGCCAGCCGGGGATCCTGCTCGATCACCATCTTCCGCAGTACCCAGGTCGCATCGTCCACAGTGGAGACAAGCACCCGGTCGAACCCGATCGTGCAGGCCTCCTCGGCGGCGCGGGTGAGGAGTTCTTCGGCGGTCGAGGAGTCGTGCAGGCGGGTCAGCGCACGGCGGACCCGGCGCATCGTCGAGACCCCGTCGGCGACCCTGGCATCGTCCACCCGGGACTCCAGTTCGCGGACCCTGGTCAGGAGCGCGGTCAGCCGGGGAAGGCGATCCGGCCCCGGGGTCGCGCCGAGCTGCGCCATCGTGGCGTCCCAGACCTGCCCGAGCAGGCGTTTCGCGGGCAGCACCTCGGCGCAGCGGCCGACCGGCAGCAGCCGGTCGAGCACGGCGCAGGCGTCGAGCCCCAGCTCGCGGACCTGATCGGCCAGCTCCGCGCTCAGCCGGACACTGTCGAGCCGCGGGAAACCGGTCGTGCTCATGGGCAGCCCCTCGGGAACGTTCGCAAGGGAAATTTTGCACATTATATACCGGCGGTGCCTGCCGGGCCACTCCTCGCATCGGCCGTACGGGGTAGCGGAATACGACCGGCGGCAGATGTGGCGCCCGGGTGACGGCCGACACACTGGCCGCGCTGTCCCACCCATCGAACCGGGAATCCCATGACTACCGCAACAGTGGCAACGAAGCCACGCGTGCCGCTCCGGGCACGCCTCGGCGGCTTCGACCAGACCTACCTGGTACTCGTCATCACCGTGCTGCTCGCCCTCGTGGCGGGAGCGACCACGACGAATTTCCTCACCGCAGGCAATTTCGGCAGCATCCTCAACCTGTCCGCCGCGTTCGGCATCCTCGCGATCGGCGAGGCGATCGTCATCCTCGGCAAGGGGCTGGACCTGTCGGTGGCCGGCATCGGGCTCGGCTGTGCGCAGGCGACGCTCGCGTTCATCAGCGAGGGCATGCCGGAATGGCAGGCGATCGCGCTGATGGCCGGTCTCGCGCTGGCGATCGGGCTGGTCAACGGCATCCTCGTCGCCGTCTTCGAGGTGCCCGCGCTGTTCGTGACGCTGGCGACCGGCATGCTGGCGATCGGCGGGATCGACATCCTGTTCCTCAGCCAGAACGTCTACGGGGTGCCCGCCGGGTCGTTCCTGTCGCACCTGAGCGGGGGCGGGGTGTTCGGCGTGCCGAGGCCGGTGCTCATCGCCGGCGGCGCGTTCCTGCTCGCCTGGCTGTTCATCGCCTACACCTCGCCCGGGCGGCTGGTCCGCGCGATGGGCGACAACTTCGAGACCGCCCGCTCGACCGGCGCGCCGGTGCGGCCGCTGCAGATCCTCACCTACGTGCTGTCCGCGCTGCTCGCCGCGGTGGCCGGGTTCGTGACGGTGTCGATCCAGGGCAGCGTGCAGACGACCGTGACGTCGTTCGACCCGATCCTGTTCACCGCGCTGACGGTGGTGGTGATCGGCGGCGTCTCGCTGTCCGGCGGGCGCGGCACGATTCTGGGCGTCCTCGCCGGCGCGCTGTTCGTGGGCGTGCTCAACAACCTGCTGGTGCTGCACGGGCTGAGCACCGCCGTGCAGGACCTCATCCGCGGCGCGGTGCTGGCCGCCGCGATCGCGTTCGACGCGTGGCTGCATCCGCGCAACGAGGAAACCGAGAAATCCGGGGAACTGTGACCGGCAACGACGCCGGGGAACGGAAGTAGGAAGCACATGAAGATCACCAGGAAGCTGTCCGTGCTCGCCGCGACGGCGGCGCTGGGCGCCGCGGGGCTGTCCGCGTGCTCGGTCGGCGGCGGGTCCTCGGACTCGGCCGCGGCCGCGACGAACGCGGTGTTCAGCGGCAACGAGCAGCTGATGCCGATGCGGCAGAAGTCGCACGACGCGTTGAAGGGCAAGAAGATCGCCTTCGTCCCGATTCTCTACAAGGGCTACAAGCTCACCGAGAACTGGGGCACCACGATGCAGCGCACCTTCGACAACCTGGGTGCGGACTTCAAGGTCTACGACTCGAACTTCAGCAGCGACCGGATGATCAACACGATCAACGACCTCATCGCGCGCAAGGCCGCCGACGTGCTCGTGCTGCAGAACCAGGACCTCGGGCTGCTCGACAACGCGGTGGACCGCGCGCAGAAGGCCGGGATCTACACCGTCATGCTGAACATGCCCTCCACCCGGCTCGGGGACGCGTTCGTCGGCGTCGACGTCTACGGCGCGGCCCAGTCGATCGCCAAGCGCGCGGTCTCGGACTGCAACTCCCGCAACGCTCCCAAGACCATCTCCATCATCGACGGCCCCGGCAACGACCCGGCCTCGATCCTGTGGGACCAGGGCATCAAGGACGTCGTGGAGAAAGAGGGCTACAAGACCCTCGTCGCGCACTCGCAGTTCCAGAACGCGCAGGCGCAGGCCGCCGCTGAGTCGGTGCTGCAACAGCAGCAGGGCAAGGTGTGCGGCTTCATGGTCACCTTCGACCTGAACTCGGTCACCGTCGGGCAGACCGTCAAGGCCGCCGAAGGGCGCGGCCAGATCGCTCCGGGTTCGGTCGGCGTCTACACGCTCGACGCGGACAAGGACTGGTGCAACGCGCTCAAGCAGGGCGTGGTGACCGCCTCGGCCGCCTACGACGTCCAAGGCATCGGGGCAGCCGGTGCGGTCGCGGTGCAGAACCTGCTCACCAACGGGGTCAAGCCGGGCGCCTCGCATTCGGTCGCTTACGTGTCGAGCACGGTCGTGGACAAGTCGAACATCGACCAGACCACCATCGCCTGCTACCAGAGCAAGTGAGCGAGGACGAGGCCTGATGACAACGTCGTCTCCGATGCGCCGCAGCGGTTTCCGTCCGCTGCGGCGCGGGCTGGACGCCTTCGGCATGACCGGAGGCCGTCCCACGGAAAGAATCGCCCGCTACCGCACCGTCTCGGATCTGTTCGAGAAGCGGTGGATGGAAGGCGCGGTGCCGCTGGTGCTCGCGCTCGCGCTGTGCGTCTACGTGATCGCCACGACCAACGTCGGGCCTGCCAACGCGCCGCTGGTGCTCGACGAGGTGTCCGAGTACGGGCTGCTCGCGATCGGGCTGACCGTGGTGCTGGTGGGCGGCGGCATCGACCTGTCGGTGGGGTCGATCGTCGGCTTCTGCGGGCTCGGCGCGATGGTCGCGGACCGGGTGTGGCTGTGGCCGACGGCCCTGGTGGTGCCCGCCGCGATCGTCGCGGGCGCGGTGCTCGGGGCGGTGAACGGATATCTCATCGCGATCCTTCGGATGCGCCCGTTCATCACCACTCTGGTCACGCTGATCGCCTTCGGCGGCGCGGCTTCGGTGCTGCAGAACGCGAACAGCACGCAGATCGGCGTCACGAAGCCGTCGCTCGTCTGGGATTTCTTCAACGACGGCCGGATTCTGGGCATCCCGACCGCGTGGTTCCTCTTCGCGGTGGTGCTGATCGTCGTGCACCTGGCGCTCACCCGGTCCCGCTGGGGCTGGTGGGTCACCGCGACCGGTTCGGACCGCCGCTCGGCGCGGCGCAACGGCATTCCGGTCACCGCCGTGACGTTCTGGGCCTACGTGCTGTCCGGCGCGCTTTCCGGAACAGCCGCGGTCCTGACGTCGGCGAGGCTGGCCCGGACCGACCCGAACGTCGGCAACAGCTGGGAGATCATCGCACTGACCGCGGTGGTGCTCGGCGGCGTCAGCATCAAGGGCGGCCGCGGTTCGGTGCTGCGCGCGGCGGTCGGCGTGGCGGTGGTGACGATCATCGAGCAGGCGACCGTCTCGGACGGCGCGCAAGGCTCGTACTACACCGTCATCCTCGCCGCCGTGCTGCTCGTGTTCACCGTGCTGGACCTCAAATGGGGCAAGTACCGGCAGCGCGCGGTGGAGAAGCTGAAGATCGACCCGGCCCGGCTCAGCCTCGGTCCGCTGGTCGACGTCACGCGACCGGGCACCGTCTGGTCGCTCAATCGTCGGCTCACCGACGCGCCGCCGGTCGGGCTCGGCAAGATCCGCGGCGCGGAGGACTGCGCGGTGGACGGCGAAGGCAACGTGTACTGCGGCGACCAGCGCGGCTGGGTGTGGCGCTTCCGCGGCCTGGACGACACCGAGGGCGAGATTTTCTCGCGCACCGGCGGATTCCCGTGCGGACACGCGTGGGACGCCGAAGGCCGCCTGGTCGTCGCGGTCGGCGGCATGGGCATCTACCGCATCGGCGCCGACGGCGAACCCGAACTGGTCGCGAACAAGGTCAAGCGCAGCCCGCTGTCGCTGATCGACGATTCGGGCCTGCGGGCGATCGACGACCTGGACATCGCGCCGGACGGCTCGATCTACGCCTCGGACTTCTCCACCCGCACGAACACCGCGGACTTCCTGCTTGAGCTGGTGGAATTCCGGCCGAACGGCCGGGTGATCCGGGTGACGCCCGAGGGCAAGACCGAGGTCGTGGTGTCGAACTACGTCTTCCCGAACGGCATCTGCACCGCGCACGACGGCGAGTCGATCCTGATCGCCAGCACCGGGCTGTGCCGCGTCGACCGGCTCTGGATCGCCGGGCCCAAGAACGGGCAGCTGGAACCGGTGCTGGAGAACCTGCCCGGCTATCCGGACAACATCAACCGGTCCTCCGACGGCAACTACTGGATGCCGTTGTGCGCCATGCGGACGCAGATGTCCGACCTGCTCGGCCGCTACCCGGCGGTGCGGCGGCGGATGACCCGCGAGGCGGCGGTCGACAACTGGGTGGTGCCGCAGCTCAACACCTCCTGCGCGATCAAGTTCAGCGACCGCGGCGAGATCCTCGCCGTGCTGTGGGACGAGACGATGGAGAACTACCCGATGGTGACCGCGGTGAAGGAACGCGACGGGCACCTGTACCTGTGCGGCGTCAGCAACAACCGGATCGGCAAGCTCGAACTCGACCCGAGCGAGGTCGGCGACCTCGACCCGGCCGCCGTGCCGGGTACCGCCGGGGTCCGCGAGGCCGCGGAGGCGCTGCGATGAGCCCGGTACTCGACACCGTCAAGGAATGGATCAATCCGAACTGGGGCCGCGCCCGGACGGTGCCCCCGATGGACACCGGACTGCGGCCGAACCTTCGGCTCGACGGCGCGGCGGAGCTGCTGCCCGCGGGCGAGTACGAGCCGGACGACGTGGTCGTGACCGCCGGGGGACTGGCGTTCAGCAGCGGCAACGACGTCTTCTCGGTGCGCGCCGACGAGGTGACGCGCCTGGTCTCGTTCGGCAGCCCGGTAACGGCGCTGACCGTGCGGGACGACGTGATCATCGCGGCGGTGGCAGGACGTGGTCTGGTTTCGGTGGCGCAGTCCGGCGAAACGGAGGACGTGTGCACCGACGCGGCGGTCACCACGTGCGTGACTGCTCTCGCGACGGACGGCTCCGCGCTGCTGGCGACGGTCGGTTCGACGAAGGTCGCCGAGTGGCCGCGAGCACTCGTCGCCGGCGACCGGTCCGGACTGCTCGTGCGGGTGCATAGGGCGCAGGCCGAAGTGGTCGCGGAGAGGCTCGCGTGGCCGTCGGGCGTCGGAGTCTCCGACGATGAAATGCTGCTGTCGCTGAGCCTGGACCACCGCGTCGAAGCGCGGTCGGCGCCGGGCAAACGAGGCCGGGCGCTGGGCTCGAACCTGCCCGTCTATCCGGGACGGGTGCACGTGGGCGACGACGGCTGGTGGTTCGCCGCGCCCTACATCCGCAACCGGGTCACCGAGCTGCTGCTCGACGAACCCGCGCTGCTGGCCGAGATGACCGAGAAGATCAGCCCGGACGAATGGTTCGTCCCGCGCCTGCGCGCGGGCGACCCGTTCACCGACACGATGCAAATGGGCCAGCTGCGCGTGCTCGGCGTCGTCAAGAGCTGGGCTCCGGCCCGGTCCTGCGGGCTGGTGTTCCGGATGGACCCGACCGGCCGCGTCGCCGAGAGCGCGCACGCGAGGGTCGACAGCCCCCGGCACGGGGTCACGGGCCTGACTGTCCACAACGGACATGTGGTCGCGGCCGCGCGCGGCGGCCGGAACCTGCTGCGCCTGGAGGACGCATGAGCACAGAAGACCCGGTGCTGCGGCTGACGAACATCAGCAAGCGCTACAGCGGAACGTACGCGCTCGACGGCGTCGACTTCGACGTGCGGCCGGGCGAAATCCACGCACTCCTCGGCGAGAACGGCGCCGGGAAGTCCACCATGGTCAAGATCGTCTCCGGCGCGGTCGCGCACGATTCGGGCACGCTGGAGGTCGACGGGGTCGCGCGGGCGTTCACCACGCCGCGCGAATCGGTCGAGGCCGGCGTGGCGATGGTGTACCAGGAAGGCTCGCTGGTCGAGTCGATGACCGTCGCGCAGAACCTGTTCATGGGCGACGAGAAGGTGTTCAACAATCTCGGGCACCTGAACGTCGTCGCGCGCGAACTGCTGGAATCGCACAACTTCCACATCCGCCCGGACGTCGCCGCGGGCGCGCTCGGCGTCGGGCAGAAGCAGATGGTGGAGATCGCCCGCGCGGTGCACCGCAACGCGAAGCTGGTGATCCTCGACGAGCCGACGTCGTCGGTGACCCCGGAGGAACGGCTGCAGCTGTTCCTGTCGATGCAGCAGCTGAAAAAGCGCGGCATCGGCGTCATTTTCATCACGCACATGCTGGACGAGGCGTTCGAGCAGGCGGACCGGATCACCGTGCTGCGCGACGGCGTGGTCCAAGGGACGCTGGCGAGGCCGGAGTTCAGCCGCGACCGCGTGGTCAAGATGATGGTCGGCCGCACTGTCGAGATGGGCCGGGTGGAGCCGAACCGCGCGCCCGAGCCGACGCCGACGCTTCAGGTCGAGGACGTGACGTTGCTGCCGGTGGTGCGCAACATGGCGTTTTCCGCCTACGCCGGGGAAATCGTCGGAATCTACGGGCTGGTCGGCGCGGGGCGCAGCGAGACCGCGATGATCGTCAGCGGGATCATGAAACGGCGGCGGCTGCGCGGCGGCCGGGTGCGGCTCAACGGGGAGCCGGTGCGGTTCCGCACGCCCCGGCAAGCCCGCAAGGCCGGGATCGTGTACATCACCGAGGACCGCAAGGCCTCCGGCTTCTTCAGCCACCTCACCATCGCCGACAACATCTACCTCGGGCACCTCTGCAGCGCGCGCCGGCTGCCGTTCTTCTTCCGGCCCGGTTCGCGCAAGTCGGTCGCGAAACGGTTCGTCGAACAGTTCCACGTCCGGACGCTGCAGCCGACCAAGGCGACCGTCGAGGAGCTGAGCGGCGGGAACCAGCAGAAGATCGTGCTGGCCAAGGGCCTGACCCGGAAACCTCTCGTGGCGATCATCGACGAGCCCACCCGGGGCGTGGACCTCGGCACGATTCCGGAGATCCACGCGATGATCCGGGCACTGGCCGACGACGGCGTCGCGGTCGTGGTGATCTCGTCGTACCTGCCGGAGATCCAGGCCCTGTCCGACCGCGTCCTGGTGGCGCGCGCGGGCAGCATCGCCGCGGAGTTCTCGCCGGAGGAAGCCGACGAGGAAAGCCTGATGTTCGCCGCAGTGCACTGAAAAGGACGGAGAAACTCATGCGCGGAGTCATTTTCAAGGGCGACCGGGTGCTCGAAATCCAGGAGTTCGCCGACCCCGAACCGGGGCCGGACGAGGTGGTGCTGGAGATGAAGGCGTCCGGCATGTGCGGCAGCGACCTGCACTTCTACCGGGCGCCGGCCGGACAGGCGCTGGCCGCGTTCGGGATGACCGGCGACGACGCCGGGTTCATCGGCGGGCACGAGCCGTGCGGCGTCGTGGCCGCGATCGGCACGGCGGTCGACCCCCGGGCGGTGCGGGTGGGGGACCGGATGATGGTCCACCACTACGACGGCTGCGGGTTCTGCGACCTGTGCCGGACCGGCTGGCCGCAGATGTGCGAACGCGGCAACGTCATCTACGGCGCGACCGCGCACGGCGGCCACGCGGATTACCTCAAGGTGCCCGCGCGGACGCTCGTGCCGTTGCCGGACGAGCTGAGTTTCGCCGCCGGGGCCGCGATTTCGTGCGGCACCGGCACCGCCTACGGCGCGCTGACCCGGCTCGAGGTCAACGCGCGCGACACGCTGGCAGTCTTCGGCCAAGGTCCGGTCGGCCAGGCCGCGGTGCAGCTCGCCGCGGCGATGGGCGCCGAGGTGATCGCGGTGGACATCGCCGCGGAACGCGTGGCGCGGGCGAAGGACTTCGGTGCGGCGCACGCGATCGACTCGACGTCGGTCGATCCGGTCGAAGCGATCCGGGAACTGACCGGCGGCAAGGGCGTGACCAAGGCGCTCGACTGCTCCGGCGCTCCGCCCGCCCGGGCCGCGGCCGTGAAGTCGGCGGCGAAGTGGGGCTCGGTGGCGTTTGTCGGCGAGGGTTCGACGGTGACGCTCGACGTCAGCCCGGACCTGATCCGCAAGCAGCTGACGGTGGTCGGCTCGTACACGTTCTCGCCGGTCGGCCAGGCGGATTGCGCCCGGTTCATCGCCCGGCACGGGGTCGAGGCGGACCGGGTCTTCACCGACCGCTGGCGGCTGGACGACGCGGTCGAGGCCTACACGGCGTTCGACAAGCAGACCGGCGGCAAGGCAGTCATCGAATTCTGATTCGCGGCAGCGAAAAAGCGCCGACGGGTTCTTCCGGACCCGTCGGCGCTTTTTCGTCGGTTCAGACCCGCAGCAGCTTCGCGAACTCGGCGGCCGGCTGGTCGAGATCGCCGTCCTTGATCGCGCGCAGCAGCTCGGCGCGCCGGTCCTCGGTGAGCGCGGAGGACAGCACGTCGTGGAACTTCGCGTCCAGATCCGCCTGCGACATCGGGTTTTCCGCGGTGCCGATCGGGTTGTCCACGAACAGGTGCTCGGTCCGGCCGTCCTGATAGGTCACCGTCAGGTCCGCGACCCAGCGTCCGGGGTACTGCTCGTCGAGGTCCGGCCGCACCTCGATCTTCACCTTCCTGGCCAGCGCGGCGACGTCGCTGTCCTCGCCGAGGTCCAGCTGCCCGGCCAGATAAGCCTGGTGCGTCGAGAACCCGTTGCCGCGGCCCAGCATCGACAGCGCGAACTGGAACGGCAGGCTGTACTGGAGGTGTTCGATGATCTTCGGCGCGTACGCGTTGCGGTTCTGGTTGCCGATCACCACGTCGCCGCCGGTCTGGATGCCCAGCAGCACCGATTCGACCTGATCCGGCTTCCCGGTCAGCTGCCGCGCGCCGTCGACGTAGGCGTGGTTGATCCCGCAGCAGCAGTAGGGCTTGAGCCAGATGCGGGAGATCTCGAAGGTCTGGCCGAGCCCGAACGCACCGGCTGCTTCGTCGCCGACTTCCCGCCCCGCGAACGCCCGGAAGAAGCCCTTGCCGCCGGTCAGGAAGGTGGTCGGGCCGGTGATGCCCGCACCGGCGAGTTCCGCGGCGCGGATGCCGCCCCGGGTCCCGATGCCGGAGTGCACGCGCTTGATCGAGCCACCGCCGGAGGTGTACTCGGTGGTCCCCGAGGCGTGGCTGAGCGCGATCGAGAGCGCGTGCCCGGTGGTCTCCAGGTCGAATCCGCGCAGTTTGGCGACCACCGCGGCGGCGCCGAAGGTCGAGAGCAGCCCGTGCGGATGGAACCCGCGCACGAGGAGGTCCGGGTTTGCCAGCGTGCCGATCCGGGTGTAGACCTCGTATCCCGCGACGACGGCGGTCAGCACGTCGCGCATGTCCGCGCCGAGTTCTTCGCCGACGGCCAGCGCCGCGGAGACCACGCAGCTGCCCGGGTGCGCGGAGCTGGTGCGGTGCGCGTCGTCGTATTCGAAGCCGTGGCCGAAGGTCGCGTTGACGAACGCCGCGTCGGCCGCGCTCATCGCGTCGCCGCTCGCGACGACGTGCGCCGTGCCGGGGGCGTGGGACGCGCGGGTCACGTCGAGCACGGCTTGGCTCCACGGCAATGCCGCACTGCCCACCTGCAAGGCGAGCTGGTCCTGCAGCAGCCGGCGGGCCCCGGCGAGGGCTTCGGCCGGGATCGCGTCGAAGGTCAGGTCGGTCACGAGCCGGGCGGCGGCTTCTTCGACGGGGGAGAAGGTGCTCACAGAAATTGCCTTTCAGGAGAGGGGCAGGCCGTAGGACTTGAGCTCGACGTAGGCGTCGAAGCCCTCGGGGCCCGCCTCGCGGCCGATGCCGCTGTTCTTGAAGCCGCCGATCGGCGCGGTGAAACCGACCGGGTTGCCGTTGACCTCGACCGTGCCGGTGCGGATGTGCCGGGCCACGGCCAGCGCGTGTTCGGGATCGGCGGAGAACACCGACCCGTTGAGGCCGTAGTCGGAGTTGTTGGCGATGGCGATCGCCTCGTCCTCGGTGTCGAAGGTGTGCACGGTGAGCACCGGGCCGAAGATCTCCTCCTGGGCGATCTTCGCGTCCGGGTCGACGTCGGCGAAAACGGTGGGGGAGACGTACCAGCCGCGCTCCAGCCCGTCCGGCCGGCCGCCGCCGACGAGCAGCGACGCGCCGGAGGCTTTGCCGTCGGCCAGATAGCCCTCGACGCGGGTGCGCTGGGCCGCGCTGGCGAGCGGGCCGATCTCGGTCGCCGGGTCGAACGGATCGCCGACCGGCATCGACCCGATCAAGTCGATCAGCCGGTCGTGCAGTTCGTCCCGGCGCGAGCGAGCGACGACGATCCGCGTCTTGTTGCTGCACACCTGGCCGGTGTTGCGCAGCGACACGGCGCGCACCGCGGCGATCGCGGCGTCCAGGTCGGCGTCGTCGAGCAGTACCGCCGCGGACTTGCCGCCGAGTTCGAGCGTGCAGCGCCGCAGGTCTTCCCCGCACAGCGCGCCGATCCGGCGTCCGGCCGCGGTGGAACCGGTGAACGACACCTTGTCCACGCCGCGGTGCCGGACCAGGTACTCGCTGACTTCCCGCCCCGCCGGAACGATGTTGACCACCCCGTCGGGCAGCCCGCTCTTTTCCAGCAGGTGGCCCAGCAGATACGCGTCGAGCGGGGTTTCCGGGGACGGTTTGAGCACCATCGTGCAGCCGGCCAGCAGCGCGGGGGCCAGCTTGATCATCGTGATCAGCAGCGGCGCGTTCCACGGCACGATCGCGGCGACCACGCCGACCGGCTCGCGCGTGACGAGGGCGTGCCCGGTCGCCGACCGCCGGGTGTCCTGCCACGGGTAGTCCGGCGCGAGGCCGAGGAACGCGTCGAGCAGCAGCCGGGGGCCGATCGCCTGCATCTTGGTCGAGAGCGTGATCGGGCAGCCCATCTCGGCGCTCACCAGGTGCGCGATGTCGGTTTCGTGCTCGGCGAGCGCGGCGCTGAGCTTGCGCAGGACCGCGATCCGTTCTTCGAGCGGCATCCGGGGCCAGGGACCGCGGTCGAACGCGTCCCGCGCGGCGGCGACGGCGGTGTCGATGTCCGCCTCGGCGCCCTGTGCGACCCGGGCCACCACCTCCTCGGTCGAAGGCGAGATCACCTCCAAGACCTGGCCGGACGCGGGCGTGGCCCACCTGCCGCCGAGGAAGAGCTTGTCGTAGTGGCCTTGCCACAGCGGGAGTTGCGCGGGCATCAGGGCACGCTCCTAGGTTGTCCGGGGAAGCCTCAATCAAGCATACGTAATATAAAATATCTAGACCAGGCTTCGATGGGCTCCGCTCGCCGGGTTGACGAGACGTCCGCCAGATAATATAAAATATTATCTAAGCCACCCCCTGGAGCGAAGGCGGGCGACATGCAGCACAAGCCACTCGACGGCATCCGGATCCTGGAGATCGGGGGCTACATCTCGCTCCCGTTCGGGACCTCGATGCTGTGCGGCCTCGGCGCGGAGGTCGTGAAGGTGGAGAAGCCGGTCTTCGGCGAGGACTTCCGGCGGCGGATGAACGAGGAGAGCCCGTACTTCCGCCAGTACAACGCGGGCAAGCGCAGCCTGTCGGTCGACCTCAAGACGGCCGAGGGGGTCGATCTGGTCAAGGCGCTGGTGCCCCGTTTCGACGTGGTGCTGGAGAACCTCCGCCCGGGCAAACTGGCCGCGATGGGCCTCGGCCCGGAGGAATGCCGGGCGCTGCGGCCGGACCTGGTCTACGGCTCGGTCACCGGATTCGGCTCCACCGGGCCGCTGGCCGACCGGCCCGCCTACGACACGATCGGGCACGCGTTCGGCGGGCTGTACTCGCTGTTCGGCGACGAAGGGCGACCGCAGCTGGCGGGCGGGCTGAGCGCGGACCTGGTCACCGGGCTGACGACGGCGGCGGGCGTGCTGGCCGCGCTCGTCGGACGGCTCAAGACCGGCCAGCCGCAGCGGGTGGAGACCTCGATCATGGAAGCGGTCAGCGTCCTCACCGCCGACGGCATCACCCAGGCCTTCGAGCTCGGCCACGATCCCAGCCGCACCAGCAGGCATCCGCAGGCGCAGAACTTCTGCGTGCCGACCTCGACCGGCGAGTATCTCGCGGTGCACTTGTCGTCGTCGCAGAAATTCTGGCAATCGCTGTGCCGCGCGCTGGAGCGCACGGATCTGCTGGAGGATCCGCGTTTCGCCGAATACCGGCCGCGCGAGGCGAACTACTTCGAGCTGGTGCCGATCGTCGAGGCGGAGTTCGCGCGCAAGCCCAAGGAGCACTGGGAGCGCGTGCTGACCGAGCACGACGTGCCGTTCGCTCCGGTGCTGTCCATGACCGGCTACCTCGGCCATCCGCAGATGCGGCACCTGGAGATCGCCGACCACCAGCCGGACGGCCTCGCGCTGCTCCGCCCGCCGTGGACGTTCGACGGTGCGCGCCCGGACCGCTCTCCTGTCGCGCCGAAGGTGGGCGCCGACTCCCGTGCGGTCGCCAGCGAGGTGCTGGCGACCGAAGACGTCGAAAAGCTGTTCGCGACCGGCGTCCTGTACGAATCCTGACCGATCACTGGAGAACTTCGATGAAGCCGTACCGTTCCATGCTCTTCGTGCCCGGCCACAAGGCGTCGTGGGCCGACAAGGGTCTCGCGTCCGGCGCCGACGCGCTGATCCTCGACCTCGAGGACTCCGTGCCGGCGGCGAACAAGGACGAGGCGCGCCCGGTCGTCGCCGAGACGATCGACCGGCTGCACGCCCAGGGCGTGCGCGCCGACCTCTGGGTGCGGCCGAACGCGTCGGTCAGCGGTCTGCAGGGCGCGGATCTGGAAGCGGTCGTCCGGCCGGGGCTGGCCGGGCTGTTCCTGCCGAAGGTGTTCGACGCCGAGGAACTGGTGCGGATCGACGCGGTCGTTTCGCACCTGGAGGCGCGCGAGGGTCTGCCCGCCGGGAGCGTCGGGCTGATCGTGAGCTATGAGACCGCGGCGTCGATGGCGCACTGCGAGGAGATCGCGGCCGCGACCCCGCGAGTGTCCAGCCTGCTCGGCGCGACCGGCCCGAGCGCCGACGTCGGCCGCGAAGTGGGCTTCGAGTTCACCCCGGCCGGGCTGGAGACGCTGTACCTGCGCAGCCGGATCGTGCTCGCCGCCCGCGCGGCCGGGCTGCACCATCCGGTGGCCGGGGTCTGGCAGGACATCCGCGACCTGGACGGCGCCCGTCAGTTCTGCCTGGACAACAAGCAGCTGGGCTACCGCGGCATGGTGTGCATCCACCCGTCGCACGTGGCGATCGCCAACGAGGTGTTCACGCCGACGCCGGAGGCGGTCGACCACGCCCGGCGGCTGATCGAGGCGTTCGGCAAGGCGGAGGCGGCGGGCAGCGCCGCGGTGGACTTCGAGGGCCAGCACATCGACATCGCGCACGTGAAGACGGCGGAGGGGATCGTCGCGCAGGCGGAGGCGATCGCGGCCAACGCCTGATCGAGCAGCCGCGCCGGCTGGTTCTTGTGGTGCGTGAGGAGAGCCCTGAGGGAATCGGATTCCCTCAGGGCTCTCCTCACGGACATCTCGCTCGTGGGCGCAAGCCCGTCGTGCGGAACCCGGCGCCGTCCTGTGTGGACTTATTCCGCCTCGTCGGCCCAGAGGCCGCGTTCCTCGAGGATCCGCACGACGTTGTCGGCGCCGTCGAGGATGTGCCGTTCGGCGATCGTGCGCGCCTTGCGGACGTGCCGCCCGCGCAACGCCTGCAGCAGCTCCGCGTGGTCGTCGAGGGTGTGCTTCACGTGGCCTTCGATCGAGGCGTAGAAGCGGTTCGGCAGGTGCTTGACCACGGAGCTGAGCAGCAGCGTCAGCCGGTGGGAGTCGGCGGCCAGGTTGAGCTGGCGGTGGAACTCGTGGCCGAGCCGGGTGATGGCGTCCTGGTCGCCGGTGCCGGCGGCCTTCGCGAAGTTCTCGTTGATCGCTTCGAGGCGGTCGAGCTGCTCGGGCGTGATCTTCTTCGCCGCCCGCGCGGCCAGCTCGGCGGAGAACTGGGCCTGCGCCCAGAACAGGTCGCGCACGTCCTGGCGCGACACCGGCGCCACGACGAACCCGCGGCGCGGCACGAGTTCCACGAAGCCCTCGCTGCGCAAGGAGAGCAGGCCTTCGCGCACCGGCGTGTTGCTCACCCCGACCGCCTCGGCGATCGGCTCGGTGCGGAGGAACTCGCCCGGTTTGACATCCCCGGACATGATCAGTTCCCGGACGTAGGTCGCGACTTCCTCCGGCAGCTGCTGGCGGCGGTCGCCGCCGCGCAGCCGGGTCAGCTCGTCGGCCACGGGCCACCTCCCCAATGCCTCGAAGCAGCTTCGAGGACCTGTAGTTCAGTAAAGAACATGATATATGAACGGCGGGTGATTATGGCACGGCCGGCAGGCTCGACGGCGCACCGACCTGCCGGGGATCGACCGGCGCGGCGGCGAGCAGCGCGGTCCCGCTGACCGTGCCGAGCGGTCCGCTGCGGTCGAATACCGTCGCGGTGGCGACCGACACGCCGTCGTGTTCGACGCGATGGCCGGCGGTGAGGCCCAGTTCGAGGTCGTCCGCGGGCACCCGGCCGAGGGTGAGCGTAAGGTCCGCGTTGATGAATTCCAGTCCGGTATCGCCCCAGTTGGTCACGAGGTTCACCAGGTCGGCGGCGGTGGCCGCGTGCTGGAACGGCGTGGGCCGTTCTCCGCGCACGATCTCTTGCGGGAACACCCACAGCGTCTTGCGCGCGGAGTTCTGGTGCTGCTCGGGCGAGCCGGTCCAGCCGACGCCCTCGCTGTAGAACACACGCGGCTCCTCCGTCGCGGGACGCAGGTCCGGCGGCGGCGTTCGCGGGCGCTCCGGCTGGGCCCAGACGGTGCCGGTGCTGGGGGAGCCGGCGGCGAGGAACAATCCGGACGCCTTGCCGACGAGGACCTCTCCCTGCCAGAGCGTCGCTTCGACGAGGCAAAGCCGACGTCCGCGGCGGACGAATTCCGCGCGCGCGACGGACGGGACGAATCCGGCCGGGCGCAACAGGTCGACCGTCCACCGGGCAGGACGGAACAGGCCCGGGCCGACGGCGTGCTCGGCGGCCCGGGCGAGCGCGCCGCTGGTCGCCATCCCGCGCAGCTGATTGCCGCCGCCCCAGCTGGCGCGTGCTTCGGGCAGCGGATGCAGCAGTTCGCCGCCGGAGCCCGGTTCTGCGGTGAAGAAGGCCATGGTCACCTAGCAAATATAACATTTTATATGTAATGCTGTGAACAGTGCTGGATGCGCGGACCCGGCGTCCCGCCGGGTCCGTCCCGCGACCTGGTTCACTCTTGCCGCAGCCGATAAATAATACATAATATGCAATCATGAGATGGATCCCCGAGGAGTGCCGATGACGACCGAGACGACCCCGCCCGGACCGCTGGCCGGGGTGCGTGCGGTGGCGCTCGCCGGGATGGGGCCGACGCCGTTCGCCAGCATGCTGCTGGCCGACCTGGGCGCGGAGGTCATCCGGGTGGCGCGGCCGGCGAACAAGCGGGGCCGCGCGCTCGGGCAGACCGAGGGCATGGCCGCCGAGCACGATCTCGCCAACCGGGGGGTCAGCACGGTCCAGGCCGACCTCAAATCGCCGGCGGGCGTGCGGGCGGTGCGGCGGCTCACCGAAGCGGCCGACGTGTTCATCGAGGGGTACCGGCCCGGCGTCGCGGAGCGCCTCGGGCTGGGGCCGGAGGTCCTGCTGGCCGGGAACCCCGCACTGGTGTACGCGCGGCTGACCGGATACGGCCAGTCCGGCCCGCTCGCGCAGCAGGCAGGCCACGACATCAACTATGTCGCCCAGACCGGCGCGCTGCACGCGATGGCCCGGAAAGGGGAGGCGCCGCGGCCGCCGGTCAACCTGCTCGGCGACTACGCGGGCGGAGCGCTCGTGGCTGCCTTCGGCATCGTGAGCGCACTGTTCGAAGCACGGTCGTCGGGCCGCGGCCAGGTGCTCGACGCGGCGATGATCGACGGCGTCGCCTTGCTGACCGCCAAACTTCAGGGCCTGCGCGCGGCCGGTCGCTACTCCGACGAACCCGGCACGAACTATCTCGACTCGGGTGCGCCGTTCTACGACACCTATCGCTGCGCCGACGGCCGGTATGTCGCGGTCGGCGCGCTGGAGCCCGATTTCTACCGCGAGTTCGTCTCCCGGCTCGGCGTCGACCTGACCGGGTGGCCGGACCAGGACGACCGCGCGGCGTGGCCCCGGCTGCACTCGCTCATCGCGGCCGCTTTCGCGGCGAAGGACCGGGACGAATGGGCCCGGATCTACGCGGGGACCGATGCGTGCGTGACGCCGGTGCTCACGTTCGACGAGGCGGCCGGGCATCCGCACAACGCCGAGCGGGCGGTGTTCGGCCGGGTCGGCGGCGTGCTGCACCCGCGGCCTGCCCCGCGGTTCAGCCGTACTCCGGCGCGCGAGCCGTCCGCGCCGGACGCCGCGGTGCTGGATTTGGACCGCTTGCTGACCGCGTGGACGCAGCCGCGGGAACAGTCGGCCTGACCCCGGAGACCGCCCGTCAGCCGCGCGGGCGGGCGGTCTCCGACGGCAGCATCCCGAACCGCTCGCGATACTGCTGCGCGAACCGGCCGGGGTGATAGAACCCCCAGCGCGCCGCGACGGCGGTGACCGAATCCGCCGCGCCGGACAGCAACTCCCGGTGCACCCGGTCCAGCCGGACCGCGCGAAGGTAGGCCATCGGGGACTTGCCGACCGCCTCCTGGAAGCCCGCCTGCAGCGCGCGGGGGCTGATGGCGGCCATGGCGGCCAGGTCCGCGGTGGTGAGGGTCTTCTCGGGATTCCGGTCGAGATAGTCGACGATTTCCCGGATGCGCGATCCCCGGGTGTGGGCGGGGCGGCTGTGCAGCCGCGCGCTGAGGCTGCTGGGCACGGTCATGAGCAGCTGGGTCATCAGCGCGGACTCGAACTCGTGGCACGCGGCGGGAACGGTGGCGAGTCCGCCGTCGCGGCTCAGTTCGGCGTAAAGGAAGCTCACTGTCGCGAGGAACGCCTGCGCGGTGCTCGACCGCAGCGAGAACGTGAGGTCGAAGTCGATCTCCTCGCGGACCGCGTGCCCGGTCAGTTTCGCCGCGTGCGCCTCGAGCAGGTCTTTCGGCAGCTTGACGTGGTACTGCCACGAATCCGCGCTCCACTGCACCAGCACCGGGGACTGCGGCACGAAGGTCACTCCCGCCTCGCCCGCCGCGAACGTGCGGCGCGCGCCGTGCTGCTCCACCGTGCTGGTGCCGGTGGCGGGGAGGTTCACGTGGTAGCACAGCCGCATCGGCGGACCGACGATCGTGGTGTCCGCGCCGTAGCCCATCCGCCCGATCGTGAGGTGCGCCGAGGGCGCGAGGTCGAGCCGGAATCGCATGCCGGCGCGGTCGGAGACGCGCACGTCATGGCTCGCGAACGTGCGCGTCACCTGCTCCCGCGCGGTCTCGAGGTCGGCGGTGCGGAAACGGACCGGCCCGGGCGGCGCGGCGGGCGGTGAGCGATCGGGCATCGGTGCCTCCTCGGATTGTCCCAGCCGAGCGTCAAGAATATATGATATGCACAACCCGGCTAGACGGTGACCGGTCGAGAGTATATTTTATATTTGTTGCGTGCGAGGCGGCCGCGGAGGCGCGGGCCTGCCCGGACCGCAGCAGCCGAGACGATCGATCAGGAGCCGCGCCGAGCGCGCGGCGGGGAGAGGACACCGGATGGCAGGCCTGTACTTCGAGGAATTCGAACCGGGGATGGTCATCGACCACCCGACCCGCCGCACCGTCACCGAGGCGGACAACACGCTGTTCAGCGTCATGACGCTGAACCTGGCTCCGCTGCACCTCGACGCGGAGTACAGCAAGGACACCATTTACGGCCAGCGGCTGGTGAACAGCCTGTTCATTCTCGGCCTGGTCTCCGGGGTGACGGTGCCGGAGACGACCCAGGGGACCACGCTGGGGAACCTGGGCTTCGAGAAGATCACCTTCCCCAAGCCGGTGTTCCACGGCGACACGATCCACGTGCGCACCGAAATCGTCAGCAAGCGCGAGTCCAAGAGCCGCGGCGATTCCGGCATCGTGATGTTCCGCCACCTCGGCATCAACCAGCGCGACGAGATCGTGTGCGACGCCCTGCGCGCGGGCCTGATGCTGAAGCGGTCCGCCGCCGAGGCGTCCGCCGCGCGAAGCTGAACGGAAAGGGGCCGGACATGGCTCAGGACGAGACGGGCTTCGCCTGGCTCCCGCCCGGGCAGGTGCGGGACCGCAGCCGCTATCTCGCCGCGCTGCGGAGGTGGGGCCTGCCCGCGGACGCGGAGGGCGTGGCCGAGGCGAACCGGCGGGCGATCGCTGACCCGGAGTGGTTCTGGCGCGCGGTAGTCGAAGACTTGGACATCGCCTTCGCGGAGCCGTTCGAGCGGGTGCTCGACGAGTCCGAGGGGAAGCCGTTCCCTCGCTGGTTCCGCGGGGGCCGGGTCAACGTCGCCGAGCTGTGCGCGCACCGGCACGCCCGCGGCGAGCTCGCGGGCAAGACCGCGGTGGTCTACGAGGGAGATTCGGGGCAGCGGCGCACGCTGACCTTCGGCGAACTGGACGAGCAGGTGCGCCGGTTCGCGGCGAACCTGGCCGCGCTCGGCGTTTCCCGGGGCGATCGGGTCGTGCTCTATATGCCAGTGGTGCCCGAGGCCGTCGTGGCGTTCCTCGCGATCGCCATGCTCGGTGCCATCGCGGTGCCGACGTTCAGCGGCTA
Organism: Amycolatopsis sp. FU40; assembly: GCF_021903635.1. NCBI lineage: Bacteria > Bacillati > Actinomycetota > Actinomycetes > Pseudonocardiales > Pseudonocardiaceae > Amycolatopsis > Amycolatopsis sp. FU40. The sequence continues at coordinate 2,768,408 of NZ_CP091381.1, read as the reverse complement.
CGCGGCGGACGCCCTCGCCACCCGGCTGCAGGATTCCGAAGCGGTCGCGCTGGTCACCGCGGACGGGACGACGCGGCGTGGCAAGGAAATCCCGCTGAAGGCGACTGCGGACGCGGCACTGGCGGACGCGCCGTCGGTGCGCACGGTCGTGGTGGTCCGCCATCTCAGCACGGACGTGCCGATGACGGACGGCCGTGACCGGTACTACGACGAATTGGACCCGTCGCCCGCGCCGGTCGAGACGGCCGCGACCGAGGCGAACGACCCGCTCACCGTCGTCTACACGTCGGGCACGACTGGCCGGCCGAAGGGGATCGTGCATTCCCACGGCGGGTTCGCGGTGAAGACCGCCGTCGATTTCGCCTACGGCTTCGACGTGCACGCCGACGACGTCGTCTGCTGGATCACCGATCTCGGCTGGCTGGTCGGGCCGATGCTGATGACCGGTCCGCTGCAGCTCGGCGCCACCATCGTGATGATCGAGGGGCTCCCGACGCATCCCACGCCGGACCGGATGTGGGAGGTGGCCGAGCGCAACGGCGTCACCGTGCAGGGAATCGCGCCCACCGCGGCACGCGCGCTGCGGGCGGCACAAGAGAAGCCGGGCCACGAGCTGGCCACCCTGCGCTCGTTCGTCTCCACCGGGGAAGCGTGGGACGAGCCGACCTGGTGGTGGCTGTTCGACCAGGTGGGAAAGCGCCGGGTGCCGATCGTGAACTACAGCGGCGGCACCGAGGTCGGCGGCGGGCTGCTGATCGGCTACCCGTTCCTGCCCGCTGAGGCGGCCGCGTTCACCGGCCCGCTGCCCGGAGTGGACGCGGCGGTACTCGACGACGAAGGCCGGCCGCTCGTCGGCGCGATCGGCGAATTGGCCGTGCGCAACACCTTCCCGGGGATGACGCACGCGTTCTGGCACGACCGCGAGCGCTACCTCGACACGTATTGGGCCCGGTTCCCCGGCGTCTGGGTGCACGGCGATCTGTGCAGTGTGGACAGTGCCGGGCAGTGGCGGATCCACGGCCGCTCCGACGACACGCTCAAACTGGCCGGCCGCCGGGTCGGCCCGGCGGAGATCGAGGCGGCCCTGCTGCGGGACAAGCGAATCGCCGAGGTCGCCGTGATCGGCGCGCCGGACGAATTGCGCGGCCAGCGAGCAGTGGCGTTCGCGGTGCTGCGCGCCGGCGGCGCGGAACCCGCCGACCTGCACGAGGTCGCGCTGGAGAACGCGGGAAAGTCGTTCGCCCCGCAGGTGTACGTCGTGCCGACGCTGCCGAAAACCAAGAACGGCAAGATCATGCGGCGCGCCATCCGGGCGCGGTTCGTCGGGGCCCCGGTCGGCGACCTGTCCTCGCTGGACCCGGCCACGCCGCTGGAAGACATCCCGGTACTCGCGGAGGAGAACGCGCAATGACCGATCCGGAAAGCAATGTCGAGATCGTCCGGAAGGCGACGCGGGAGCTGGCCCGCAAGTTCGACCACGACTACTGGCTGGACAAGGACCGCAACCACGAATACCCGTGGGAGTTCGTGAAGGCGTTCGCCGCGGGCGGCTGGCTGGGCGCGATGATCCCGGAGGAATACGGCGGCATCGGCCTCGGCCTGGAAGAGGCCGCGGTGATGATGGGCGAGATCTCCGCGTCGGGCGCCGGGATGGCAGGCGGTTCGGCGATCCACTTCTACGTGTTCCCGCCCGCGCCGATCGTGAAGTACGGCTCGGAGGAGATGAAGCGCGAATACCTGCCGAAGCTGGCGGCGGGGGAACTGCTGATGGCGTTCGGGGTGACCGAACCGGACGCCGGGGTGGACACGTCGCGGATCAAGACCAAGGCGACCAAGGTCGACGGCGGCTGGAAGATCAACGGCAAGAAGGTCTTCATCACCAACGCGCAGAACGCGCAGAAGATCCTGCTGCTCGCCCGAACCTCGCCGCGGCGGGACGACAAGCCGCTGTACGGCATGTCGCTGTTCCTGGCGGACCTGGACCGCGACGCGATCACGGTGCGGGAGATCGAGAAGCTGGGCCGCGCGGCGATCGACACGAACGAACTGTTCATCGACGACCTGTTCGTGCCCGAGGACCGGCTGGTCGGCGAGGTGGACAAGGGGTTCTACTACCTGCTGGACGGGCTGAACCCGGAACGCATCGTGGTCGGCATGGAAGGCATCGGCCTCGGCCGGGCCGCGCTGGACATCGCCACCGAGTACGCCAAGAACCGGGTGGTCTTCGACCGGCCGATCGGCCAGAACCAGGCCGTGGCGCATCCGCTGGCGGACTCGTGGATCCGGCTGGAAGCCGCGGAGGGCATGGTCATGCGGGCGGCGCGGTTGTTCGACGAGGGCAAACCATGCGGTCCGGAAGCCGCGGCGGCGAAGTATCTGGGCGCTGAGGGCGGTTTCGAGGCGTGCGACCGGGCGTTCTCGACACTCGGCGGGTACGCGTACGCGAAGGAGTACCACGTCGAGCGGTTGTGGCGGGAGGTTCGGTTGCTGCGCAACGCGCCGTTCTCGCAGGAGATGGTGCGGAACTACGTCTCGCAGCAGGTCTTGGGGCTGCCGCGCTCCTACTGAGGCCAGCGAAGAACGGGCGGGCTCCCGGCGGATTGCCGGGAGCCCGCCCGTTTTCGCGTTGTGCGAGCAAGTGCATAGCAAACTGGCCGGGAGCCTGCCCTGCGGCAGACTCCCGGCCAGCGGCCCGGCGATTCACCCGGCGACGAGTTCGCCCCGGTCCATTTCGTAGTGGCGGGTCTCCTTGAGCCCGAGGGTGCACACCCCGCTGATCAACGCCAGCACCGCGAGGAACCCGCCCAGCGCGAGCGATCCGGCCGCTCCGATGATCGGGGCGGCCACCAGCGGCGGGACGGCGCCGCCCAGGATGCCGGCGACGTTGTAGCAGAAGCCGGCCGCGGTGTAGCGGTAGCGGGTGATGAACAGCTCCGGCATGAACGCGCTGACCGGCCCGAAGACGAGCCCGGCGAAGACCAGCGTCAGGCAGACTCCCGCGCCGTAGGAGAAGGCGGTGCCGATGTCCAGCACCGGGAACAGGGCGAGCGCCCAGGCCACCGAGACGAAGGTGGAGACGAGGATGACCCGGCGCCGGCCGAACCGGTCGGACAGCACCGCGCCGGCGATCATCGAAACGCACCAAACGACGCCGGCCAGCACGCCGATCGAAAGCACGGTGGTCTTGGCCAGATGCAGGTGGGCGGTCCCGTAGGAAGCGAGGAAGCTGCCGCTGAGATAGAAGAAGGCGAACACCATGACCAGCACTCCGGAGCCGAACAGCATCTGGCGCGGCTGCTTGCGGAACGCTTCGGCGAGCGGCGCGGACGCGGTCCCGGACCGCACGGCCTCGCGGCGGAACACCGGGGACTCCTCGATCTTCAACCGCACGACGAGGCCGACGCCGATCAGCACCACGCTGGCCACGAACGGAATGCGCCAGCCGTAGCTGATGAAGTCCTCGTTGCTCATGGTGAGGCCGGCGATCAGGAACGTCAGGTTGGCCAGCACGACCGCGATCGCGCCGCCGAGCGAGCCGAACATCGAGTAGAACCCGCGCTTGCCCTTGGGTGCGCTTTCCGCCGCGAGCAGGGTCGCGCCCGCCCATTCGCCGCCGACGGCGAGGCCTTGCAGGATGCGCAGCAGCAGCACCAGCAGGGGAGCGGCCACGCCGATCTGGGCGGCGGTCGGCATGAGTCCGATCAGGACGGTCGAGAGTCCCATCAGGAACAGCGTGGTGATCAGGGTCTTCTTGCGGCCGACCCGGTCGCCGAAGTGCCCGAACAGGATCGCGCCGAGCGGCCGCCCGAGAAAGGCGACACCTTGGGTCGCGAATGCGGCTACGGTGCCCGCGGCCGGTCCGAGGGCGGGGAAGAACACGTGCGGGAACACCAGCGCGGAGGCGGTTCCGTAGATCAGGAAGTCGTAGTACTCGATCACGGTTCCGGTGGCGCTGGCGATCGCGATGCGCCGCATGTCCTTCTTCGACGGCGCGGTGGTGCCGGGCGGCTGGACGCCGACGGTCTGCTGAGGCTGGTCCATAGCTCTTCCTTGAGGGGGCCGAGTGTCAGTCAGAAGTAAAATATAAAATGCAGAGTCACACTGTCCGTGCCGGAGGCGCGGGTGTCAACCGGCGGGTCGCCGGCGGGCGGGATTCGGGCGGGAAGCGTTACCTCGGGAGTTTTTCGCGACTTTCGCGGCGGTGCGGAAAAGTCTGCCCGGCCGCCCGCGAACGCGCGCTCCCGTCAGCGTCTCGGCGTCGCGGGGTATCCAGGGATAAATCCTTCCTAGGAAAGAACCCGAACTGGTACCGGTGCCCGCGGAGGCCGAGAGTGGAAGACAGGCCGGGGAAACGCCCCGAGCAAGACAGAGGAGGCAGTATGGCCACCGGCACCGTCGAGCACGTCAAGTTCCGCAACCGCGACATGTACTGGGACATCGCGGCGGATCTGCACTTCCCGCCGGACTTCGACGAGTCCAAGACCTACCCCGCGATCGTCGTGGCGCACCCGATCGGCAGCTGCAAGGAGCAGACCTCGGGCAACGTGTACGCCCCGGCGCTGGCCGAGGCCGGAAACGTGGTCATCGCGTTCGACGCCAGCTTCCAGGGCGCGAGCGGCGGCGAGCCGCGGTTCCTCGAGGACCCCGCGCAGCGCGTCCAGGACTTCAGCCGCGTCGTCGACTACCTGGTGACCCTCCCGTACGTCGATGCCGACCGGATCGGCGTGCTCGGCATCTGCGGAGGCGGCGGGTACACCCTCGCGGCAGCGAAGACCGAGAAGCGTTTCAAGGTCGTGGTGTCCGTGACTGGTGCCAACTTCGGGCGGCTCCAGCGGGAGACGGCGGGCCAGAACGGCGGCGTTCTCCAGGCGCTCGCCGCGATCGGCCAGCAGCGCACCGCGGAGGCGCGCGGCGAGCAGAGCGCGGTCAACGGTTTCCTGCCCGAGACGGCCGAAGGCGCGAAGCAGACCGGCGACATCGACATCATCGAGGCCTTCGAGTACTACCGCACCGATCGCGGCCAGGCGGACAACGGCTGTGTCCTGTTCGAGGCCGCGCACGGCTCGGCGGTGCTGGGCTGGGACGCGTTCTACCTGGCCGAGGAACTGCTCGACCAGCCGCTGCTGATCGTGATCGGCGACAAGGACAAGCAGGGCGCGTTCGGCGCGTACCGCGACGGCCACGAGATCTACGAGAAGGCCGCGTCCACCGACAAGCAGCTCCTCGAGATCGACAGCGCGTCGCACTACGACCTGTACGACCGGCCGAACGGAGCGGGCGAGGCGTTGAAGACGATCGTCCCCTTCTTCGCCGAGAAGCTCTGATCGACCCGCGATTGCTGCACGGCCGAGCACGATCCGCTCGACCGTGCGGCAATCAGGCGTCCACGAAGAGCCGACCCGGGAAAGTCTTCCCCGGATACGCGACAGCGAGGGCCGTAGGATGGCGAGCATGGTCGAGGCGACGACGGAACTGCGCGAGCTGGGACAGTTCTTCCAGCACCGCCGCGCCGAACTGCAGCCGCACCAGGTCGGCCTCGACGCCCCGGCCGCCGAACGCCGTCGTGTCCCCGGGCTGCGCCGCGAAGAAGTGGCGCAGCTGGTTTCGATCAGCACGGACTACTACACGCGGATCGAGCAGGGCCGCCTCGCCCCGTCCGAACCAGTGCTGGCCGCGCTGGAACGCACCCTGCGACTGGACGACGAGCAGCGCGACTACGTCCGCACTCTGCTGACCCGCACCGACGGTGCATCGGCACCGCGCGAACCGGCGAGGCGCCGCCGGGCGATCCGCCCGCAGCTGGAGCGGCTGCTGGGGCAGCTGGACCGGGTGCCGGCGCTGGTGTTCAGCCGGTATCTGGACATCCTGGCCTGGAACGACCTCGCCGCGGCGCTGCTGCTCGATTTCGCCCAGATCCCCGAGCGGGACCGCAACTACATCCGCCTGGTCTTCACGAACCCGGAGATGCGGGCGCGGTACCCGGAGTGGGAGCAGGTCGCGCGCACGTGCGTCGCGGTGCTGCGGATGAACGCGGCGGGCACCCCGACCGATCCGGCGTTGTCGCGGCTGGTCGGCGATCTGTCCCTGACGAGCCCGGATTTCGGCCGCTGGTGGGCCGAACGGCGGGTGGCGCACCAGAATTTCGGCACGAAGACGGTGGCGCATCCAGAGGTGGGGGAGATGTCGCTGGACTGGGACAGCTTCCAGCAGGCCGGGAACGTCGAGCAGCAGCTGGTGATCTGGTCGGCCGAACCCGGTTCGGAGTCCGCGGAACGGCTGGACCGGCTGCGGGAAACGGTCGAGCGGAACGGCTGACGCGCTGCTCGTGAGTGGCGATCCCGGTTCTAACCGGGATCGCCACTCACGAGGCCGCCACACGGTTCGCCGCCTCGGTCACTCCGGGCGGCAGCGCATCAGCGACACCATCTCTCCGGACTGCACCGCGGTGCCCTCCTGGTTCACCACTTCCACGCGCTGCACCACGACGCCCCGGGCCGGGTCGGAGGTGCGGCGGGCTTCGGTGACCTCGTTGCGGACGCGGATGGTGTCGCCGATGCGCACCGGTCCGAGGAATCGCCACGAGCGGATTTCCAGGAACGCCAGCAGGGTGTCGTCGAAATAGCCAGTTCGCGCGCGCAGGCCGACTGCCATCGACAGCACCAGTGCGCCGTGTGCGATCCGGGAGCCGAACGGCGTCGCGCGCGCGTGTTCGGCGTCCGTGTGCAAGGCGTGCACGTCCCAGGACAGGCCGGAGAACGCGACCAGGTCGGCCTCGGTGACGGTGCGCGCCGGGGTCTCGAACGCGGAGCCGGCGGGGAGGTCCTCGAACCATTTGCCCATCTGCTGGTGCTCCTTCCGGGAATGGCGGCCGCGGCGACCGCCGTGTTATGTTCATACTAACCGGTCGGTATTGGCAAGGGCGGGTGCCTGTGGGACCGTCCCAGAGCGAACGGAGGCACGGGCATGGCCGACGCATTCCCTTCCGGGCGCGGGGTCGGTTTCGATCCGGTGCCCGCGGCGATCGCGGCGATCCGCGCGGGGCGGCCAGTGGTGGTGCTGGACGACGAGGGGCGGGAGAACGAGGGCGACCTGGTTTTCGCGGCCGAAGCGGCCACGCCGGAACTGCTGCACTTCACCGTCCGCTACACCTCGGGCTTCGTGTGTGCCGCGCTGCCTGGCTCCGAATTGGACCGGCTCGCGCTGCCGCCGATGACTCCGGTCAACCAGGACCCGCGCGGCACCGCATACGCGGTCACGGTCGACGCCAAAACCGGCGTGACGACCGGAATTTCCGCGCGGGACCGGGCACGCACGATCCGGCTGCTCGCCGATCCCGCCACCGTCCCGGAGGACTTGAGCCGGCCGGGACACGTGGTCCCGCTGCGGGCGGCACCCGGCGGAGTGCTGCGGCGCGCCGGGCACACTGAGGCCGCGGTGGAGCTGGCCCGGCTCGCCGGACTGCGCCCTGCCGGAGCGTTGTGCGAGCTGGTCAACGACGACGGCACGATGATGCGCGCACCGGGATGCCGCCGGTTCGCCGACGAGCACGGGCTCGCGATGATCTCGATCGCCGATCTGGTCTCCTACGTGCGCCGCACCGAGCCCCAGGTCGAACGCGCCGCGGACACCCGGCTGCCGACGGCCTTCGGCACCTTCCGGGCGGTCGGCTACCTGTCGCGGCGGGACGGCCGGGAGCATCTCGCACTGGTGTTCGGCGATCTCGGCGGCGAGGACGTGCCGGTCCGGGTGCATTCGGAATGCCTCACCGGGGACGTCTTCTCCTCGGCGCGCTGCGATTGCGCGACGCAGCTGCAGACGGCGCTGCGAACCGTCGCGCGGGCCGGCCGGGGCGTGGTGTTGTACCTCCGCGGACAGCGGGAGACCAGCCTGCTTGACAAGCTGCGCAGGTACGAACTGCAGGATTCCGAAGCGGACACAACGGACGCGAGACCAGCGGTCCGGGATTACGCCGCCTGTGCGCACATGCTGGCCGATCTCGGAGTGCGGTCGGTGCGGGTGCTCACCGACGATCCGGCCGACTTGACCGGGCTCGCGGACTTCGGGCTGGCAGTGCTCGGCCGGATCCCGGTGGAGACCGCGGCTGCTGCGGGCAACGTCGCGTAGGGGAGCGGACGTGCCGGACGAATGGTTCGTCGCCGCCGACGGACGGCGCCGCTGGGGACGGTACGGCGCGGCGGGAATCCTGGCCGCGACCCGTCCGCCGCGCCGGGTCCTGCTGGTGCGGCGGGCCGGATGGGTGCACGGCGGACGCGGGCAGTGGTCGATCCCGGGCGGGGCGCTGCTGGCGGGGGAGACGGCGATCGAGGCGGCGGCCCGGGAATTCGCCGAGGAGATGGGCAGCCTGCCGGCGTGGCACCCGCTCGACCGTTACGTGGACGACGTGGTTCCTGGCGAATGGAGCTACACCACCATTCTCGCCGAGTGCGCTGACCAGCCGGACTATTCGGCGACCCTGTCCGACGAACACGACGAGCATGTGTGGGCGCCAGTGGACGAAGCGCGCCGGATGGACCTGTTCGCCCCGTTCGCGCGGGTCCTCCCGCGGCTGCTCGCGACGCTGGACGTGCGGTCCGGCCGGTAGTTCAGCGGCCTTCCCACACGGGTTGGCGTTTCTCGGCGAACGCCCGGGATCCTTCCTGTGCGTCGCGGGATTCCCTTACTGGCACGGAGATTTCGCGGGAGCGCGGGAACGCTTCCGCGATCGGCCAGTCCTGTGCTCGGGTCATGATCTGTTTCGTCGCGCGGACGGCCAGCGGGGCGTTGGCGGCGATCGTCCGCGCGAGTTCCAGCGCGGTGGCGACGGCCTGCCCGGGTTCGGCGAGCCGGTTGACCAAACCGGCTTCCGCGGCGCGCTCGGCCGGGATGTGCGCGCCGGTGAGAGCCCATTCGAGTGCCAGCGCGCGCGGGACGCGGTGCGGCAGTCGCAGGAGCCCGCCGCCCGCGGCGACGAGGCCGCGCTTCACCTCCGGCAGACCGAAGACCGCGGTGCGTGAGGCGACGAGAAGATCGCAGGCCAACGCGATCTCGAACCCGCCCGCGAGCGCGTAGCCCTCGACGGCGGCGATGATCGGTTTTTCCGGCGGTGCCTCGACAATCCCGGCGAAGCCGCGACCCGGCACGATCGGGCGCTCTCCGGCCAGGAACGCCTTGAGGTCCATGCCGGCGCTGAACGTGCCGGCCGCTCCGGTGAGGACCGCGGCGCTCAGGTCGGCGCGACTGTCCAATTCGGTCATCGCCGCGGCGATCGCTTCGGCAGCGGGCAGGTCGATCGCGTTGCGCGCGTGCGGGCGGTCGATGGTGACGACGAGGACGCCACCGGCGGTTTCGGTGCGCACGCCGGTCATCGCGGGGCCATCCGGAGCGCGCCGTCGAGCCTGATCGTCTCGCCGTTCAGCATCGGGTTGTCGACGATCGCCAGCGCGAGCCGGGCGAATTCCTCCGGGCGGCCGAGCCGGGCCGGATGCGGCACGGTCGCGGCGAGCTTGTCGCGGACCTCCGGGCCGTGCCGGTCGAAGATCGGCGTGTCGAAGATGCCCGGCGCGATCGAGCAGACCCGCACCAGCTTCCGGGCGAGGTCCCGCGCGGCGACGAGCGTCATGCCGACCACGCCGGCTTTCGCCGAGGCGTAGGGAATCTGGCCGATCTGCCCTTCCCACGCGGCGACGGACGCGGTCAGCACGCACACGCCGCGTTCGCCCTCGACCGGTTCGTTTCGCGCCATCCGGGCGGCGGCGAGACGGAGCACGTTGAATGTCCCGATCAGGTTCACCTGCACGATTTCCTCGTAGTCCGCGAGCGACCCGGGGCTGCCGTCCTTCTCGACGACCCGCACCGTCGCGCCTCTGCCCGCGCAGTGCACGACTGCTCGCAGCGGCGCGCGTTCCTCGGCGAGATCGAGCGCGGCGCCGACCGCTTCGGGATCGCGCACGTCGGCGGGAGCGAACCGCACGTTCGGCCCGATCTCGGCGGCCGCTTCGGCACCGCTCGACGCGGGCCGGTCGAGGATGACGACTTCCGCGCCGCGTTCGGCCAGGTGCCGGGCGGTGGCCCGGCCCAGCCCCGAAGCGCCTCCGGTGACGAGTGCTGATGCCGCAGTGAGTTCCATGTCGAGGTTCCCTTCAGCCGAGCCGTTCGAGGACGGTCGCGTTCGCCATGCCGCCCGCCTCGCACATCGTCTGCAGGCCGTACCGGCCGCCGGTGGCTTCGAGGTGGGCCAGCATCGTGGTCATGAGCCGGGCGCCGGACGCGCCGAGCGGGTGCCCGAGCGCGATCGCGCCGCCGCGCGGGTTGAGTTTTTCCGCGGGCACCGGGAATTCGCGCTGCCAGGCCAGCGGGACCGCGGCGAACGCCTCATTGACCTCGAAGACATCGATAGCCTCCAGGGCGAGCCGGGCCCGGTCGAGCACCCGGTGCGTCGCGGGGATCGGGCCGGTGAGCATCAGCTCCGGATCCGAGCCGCACACCGCCGACGCCGCGATGCGGGCTCGCGGCCGCAGCCCGAGCGCGGCGGCTTTCTCCTCGCTCATCAGCAGCAGCGCGGCCGCGCCGTCGGTGATCTGCGAGGAGTTTCCGGCGGTGACTGACCATTCGACGTGCGGAAAGCGCTCGGCCAGTTCGTCGGTGCGGAACGCGGGGGAGAGACCCGCTAGCCGTTCGGCCGTCGTGCCCGCGCGGATCGATTCGTCGCGGTCGACCACGGAACCCGGCACCGTGATGGGGACGAGTTCGCGGTCGAACGCTCCACTGCGGGCGGCCTCCGCCGCGCGGGCGTGCGACTGGACCGCATACTCGTCCTGCTCGGTGCGCGAGATCCCCCACTTCGCCGCGACCAGTTCCGCGGCGACGCCTTGCGGCACCAGATCCGGGAACCGTTCGCGCACCGCCGGGCCGTGCGGGTCCGCGCCCTGGCGGTTCGAGCCGATCGGCACCCGGCTCATCGATTCGACACCCGCGGCGACCGCGACCTCGTAGAGCCCCGCGGCGACCCCGGCCGCGGCGAATTCCACCGCCTGCTGCCCGGAACCGCATTTGCGTTCGATCGACACCGCGGGCACGTCGATCGGCCAGCCCGCGGCCAGCACGGCCTGCCTGCCGGGCGTTCCGGCTTGCTCCCCGGACAGGGTCACGCAGCCGACGAGCACGTCGTCGATCTCGCGGGGGTCGAGCCGATTGCGCTCGGCCAAGGCCGAGAGGACCTGGCCGAGCAGGTCGGCCGGATGCAGTGCGGCGAGAGCGCCGGAGGTCTTCCCCCGGCCCATCGGCGAGCGGACAGCGTCGACGATCACGGCTTGCGGCAACGGTTTTCGCCTCTCTTCCGGCAGCGGCCTCGTCCAGGCAACATACCGATTGGTTCGAAGAAGGGGAAGTGAGCTGGCTCGCCGCCTGCCCGAACAAGGGTGCGCACTGCCAAAGAAAGCATTGATTGCCAACGTGATGCGGAAGATCTCAGGCGAAGCCAGCCTGTCATTGACGCCCGTTCGCGACGAGCCTTATGCTCTACATACCAACTAGTCGGAATCTGCGGGAGCCGAGATGCATACGGGACTGACGCTGGTCTTCCAGAATCTGGGGCGCCGGCGCGCCGACGGCGACGTCTACGCGCACGAGCTGCGCTACGCGGCGAGGGCCGAAGAACTGGGCTTCGACTCGGTGTGGACGCCGGAACACCACTTCACCGACTACCAGCTGACGCCGAACGTGCCGCAGTTCCTGTCCTGGGTCGCCGGGCAGACCAGCAGGCTGCGGCTCGGCACGATGGTGTCGGTGCTGCCGTGGCACGACCCGATCCGCGTCGCGGAGAGTTTCACCATGCTGGACCATCTTTCCGGCGGCCGTTCGCTGCTGGGCATCGGGCGCGGCCTCGGCCGGGCGGAGTTCGACGGCTTCCAGGTCGAAATGGGCAAGTCGCGGAGGCTGTTCACCGAGTACACCGAGGCGATCACGAGTGCGCTGGAGACCGGCGTCCTGGAGTACGCGGGGGAGGTCTACACGCAGCCGCGGGTGGAGATCCGGCCTGAACCGCGCGGGTCGTTCCGCGGCCGCACGTTCGCCTCGGCGGTGTCGCCGGAATCGATCGACCTGATGGCGCGGCTGGGGATCGGCCTGATGGTCATCGCGCAGAAACCGTGGGAGACCGTGCGGACGGAACTGGCCGCCTACCGCAAGCGGTTCTACGAGATCAACGGCCGCGAGGCGCCGAAACCGGTGATCTGCGTGTTCGCCGGGGCGGCGGCGACCGAGCGGGAAGCCCAGGAACTGCGCGAGGTGTATTTGCAGCGGTACGCACTTTCCACGGTCGAGCACTACGAATTCGACAATGTGGGCTTCGCGGAGATCGAGGGCTACGAGTACTACGCCGGTCTCAGCCGCAACATCGCCCGGCACGGCATCGACAAGTTCAGCGGGTTCCTCGCCGATCTGCAGGTCTGGGGCACGCCGGAGCAGGTGGTGGAAAAGCTGCTCGGCTACGTCGAATTCCTCGACGCGGGCGCGGTTCTTCTCGTCCCGGCGTACGGCGGGATGCCTGCCGAGATCGCGGACGCCAACTTCGACCTGCTCGCCCGGGAGGTGCTGCCCGTGCTGAAGGCGCACGACGTCGGCGGCGACATCGGGGTCAGCTACGCCGATGAGCCGGCCCGGGACGAGGCGCAGGCGGCGTTCGGCTGAACGAAACGCCCGGCGCGCGAGCTCCCGGGATTCCCTGGTCGGCGGTTACCGTCTGCTACAGTCTGAACGGTCGGTATCCACAACCCGCCCGGGTTGGCCAGATGAGGAGCACGGGATGGCTGCCGCTCAGGCGCGCACCGGAAAGCGCGCGGCCGCACAGAGCCGGGCCAGGGCGCCCCGCGATCCGGAGGCCACCCGGAAAGCGCTCGTCGACGCCTCGCTGAAGCTGTTCGAACGGGACGGTTTCCACGCCACCTCGGTGCAGAAGATCGTCGACGAAGCACGGCTCACCAAGGGCGCGTTCTACTACCATTACGAGACCAAAGAAGACGTCCTGCACGAAATCCACGACCAGTTCATCGACTTCCAGCTCAAGCGGCTGCATTCGGTGCTGGACGAGGGCGGCGAGCCGGACGAGGTGCTGCGCCGGATCATGACCGACGTGCTGATCGAGCCGATCAGCATCTATCGGTCCGAGATCTCCATTTTCATGCAGGAGCACCGGTTCCTGTCCAGCAAGACCTTCGCCTCGATCGGGCGCAAGCGCGACGAATTCGAACAGCTCGTCACGCAGGTGATCGAGCAGGGGATCGAGGCGGGCGCGTTCAAGCCGGTCGCCACCCCCCGGGTGCTGGCGTTCGCGGTCATCGGCGTGGCGGCGTGGGCGCACACCTGGCTCGACCCGCGCGGCGCGATGACGCCCCGGCAGATCGGCGAGGCCTTCGGCGAAATCGTGGTCGACGGCTTGCGTCAGGGGTCGTTGCCGAAGGGCAAGAAGCGGACCTGAACGCCTGGTCGCTGCGGGCAGTTTCCCTTGTGGTTGACGGGAAGCAGCTTCGTGGCTACCTTAAATACCAACTAGTCGGATTGTACAATCCACGGCCTCGAACAGGACGGTGCTCATGACCCCGCCCAGGCTGGTGCCCCCACCGTCCGGAGACGGCGACTCCTGGCAGGACCTGCGCGCCGAAGTGAGGGCATTCCTCGCCGCGCGACCGGATCGGCCGTCGCGGGTCGATTCGTGGCTGACCGGCTGGGACGAGGAGTTCACCCGGGCGCTGGCGGCGAAGGGCTGGCTCGGGATGACCGTCCCGCCCGAGTACGGCGGACACGGGCGCAGCCATCTGGAGCGGTTCGTGGTGACCGAGGAACTGCTCGCCGCGGGTGCGCCGGTCGCGGCGCACTGGATCGCGGACCGGCAGATCGTCCCGTCCCTGCTGAAGTACGGTACGGAAGAACAGAAACGCCGCTATCTGCCCGCGATCGCCCGCGGCGAGTGCTTTTTCGGGATCGGCATGAGCGAGCCGGATTCCGGCTCGGATCTGGCGAGCGTGCGAACGAAGGCCGAGCGTGCCGACGGCGGCTGGCGGATCACCGGGACGAAGGTGTGGACGTCCGGCGCGCACCGTGCGGACGCGTTCATCTGCCTCGCCCGCAGCAGTCCCCGGGACCCGGAGCACCGGCACGCCGGGCTCAGCCAGTTCATCGTGGACCTGCGCTCGCCCGGCGTCGAGATCCGGCCGATTCTCTCCATGAACGGCGAGCACCACTTCAACGAGGTGCACCTCGACGCGGTGTTCGTGCCGGACGAGCTGGTGTTCGGCACGATCGGCGACGGCTGGCAGCAGGTGACCTCGGAACTGGCCTACGAGCGCAGCGGGCCGGAGCGGTTCCTGTCGACGTTCCCGCTGCTGGCCGGGACCGCCGAGCAGATGGGGCGCGGCGCGGTCGCGCGGCGGGCGGACCTCGGCCGGTACGTCGCCCGGCTGGCCGGGCTGCACCAGATGTCGCTGGCCGTCGCGGGCGCACTGGAGCGGGGCGAGCCCGCCGACACCGCGGCAGCGGTGGTGAAAGTGCTCGGCACCACGACCGAGGGCGACATCGCCGACTTCGCCGATCTGCTCGCCGAGCCGGATTCGCCGCCGGAGTTCCGCCGACTGGTCGAGGAGGCGGTGGTCCAACGTCCCGGATTCACCTTGCGCGGCGGGACGAACGAGGTATTGCGCGGCGTGATCGCGCGCGGATTGGGGATGCGCTGATGGCGGCGGTGGACCGGTCCGTGACGGAGCTGATGGCGACAGTGTTCGCGGACTACCGCGCCGAGCACGCCGAGCCGGTACCGGGCGATCCGCAGCTGTGGCGCACGCTGGAGGACCTGGGTCTCGTCCGGTTGACCGGCAGCGCATCGCGCGGCGGCAGCGGAGCGGGCTGGCCGGAGGCTGCCGAACTGCTGCGGGCCGCGGCCGCGCACGGGGTGCGGGCGCCGCTGGCCGAACACGATCTGCTCGCGTGCTGGCTTCTGGACGAGGTCGGCATCGAGCCGGACGGAGCGCGGCGCACGGTCTGCCTGCTCGACGACGACGCGACGGCGACCGGTGTCCCGTGGCTCTCGCGCTGCGACCGCGCGGTGCTGGTGTGGCGGCGCGGCGGGAAATGGCGCGTCACCGATGCCGCCGTGGCCAACCTGACCGTCGAACCGGGCGAGAACCTCGCCGGTGAGCCGCGCGACCGGGTCACGGCTGACCTGGGGATCTTCCCCGGGGTATCCGCTCCGGACGAACTGATCGACCGCCTCCTGCTCCGTGGTGCGCTCGCGCGGGCGGTGCAGGTGTGCGCGGTGCTCGACCGGATTGTCGAGCTGACCGTGCAGCACGCGAGCGAGCGCACTCAGTTCGGTCGTCCGCTGACGAAGTTTCAAGCGGTGCAGCACCTTGTCGTCGATGCCGCGGCGGAAGCCGGACTGGCGCGGGCCGCGACCGACGCTGCGCTGACGGAGGCCGTGCGCACCGGCTGGGCCGACCCGCAGCTGGAATTCCGCATCGCCGCGGCGCGTTCGTGCGCCGGACACGCGGTGTCCACTGTGGTGCGGAACGCGCATCAGGTGCACGGCGCGATCGGGACGACCCGCGAGCATCAGCTGCACGAGTTCACCACCCCGGCGCTGGCTTGGCGCTCGGAATTCGGGTCCGTCCGGCATTGGGACGAACTGCTCACCGACCTCGCGACGGGTGCCGGGCGGCGCGAGCTGTGGCCGCTCGTGTGTTCGTGACCGGCGAAAGGACCAGGTTCATGGCTGACCTCGAGTACACAGTCGACGACGGGATCGCGACGATCCTGCTGAACCGGCCACACCGCAAGAACGCCTTCACCCTCGCGATGCTCGACGATTGGGCCGAAGCGCTCCGGTCCGCTCGTGCCGATCCCGCCGTGCGCGTCGTCCTGGTCACCGGCGCGGGAGGCGCGTTCTGCGCTGGCGTAGATCTGGACGATTTCGCCGAGATCGGCTCGACCCTGGCTCGGCAGGAAGTGCTCACCCAGCGCGTGCACCGCGTCGCCGCCGCAGCGCTGGAACTCGACAAGCCGCTGATCGCGGCCGTCGACGGGGTCGCGGTGGGAGCGGGCATGGACATGGCGCTCGCTTGCGACATCCGGCTGGCTTCCGGCCGGGCGCGGTTCTCCGAAGCGTACGTGCGCGTCGGGTTGATTCCCGGGGACGGCGGGGCGCACCTGCTGCCCCGGATCGTCGGCCAGGCACGGGCTTTGGAGCTGCTGTGGACCGGGCGGTTCGTCGAGGCGGACGAGGCGCTGCAACTGGGCCTGGTGCTGTCCGTGCACAGTCCGGAGGCGCTTGCCGAGGAGGCGACGCGGCTGTGCCGGCGGCTGGCGGACGGGCCGCCGGTGGCGATCCGGGCGATCAAACGGCTGGTCCGGGTCGGCGAGCACGTTGACTTCCGGACTTCCTTGGCGATGGTCGCGGCCGAGCAGGCGGTCGTGCAGTCCACTGAGGACTCCGCGGAGGCGATGGCCGCGTTCCGCGAGAAGCGGCAGCCGCGGTTCGTCGGCGCGTAGGAAAGGGACACGATGACTCAGGCCGCACCGGAAGACTACGAACGCGCCGCTCAGCTGTGGCCGGGCGAATTGCTGAAGCGGGCCGCGAACCTGTTGATCGTCCCGACCTGGCTGCCGGGGGAGGACCGGTTCTGGTTCCGGCACGAGCACCGCGACGGCCACGAGTTCCTGCTGGTCGACGCGGCGACGGGCGAGCGCGGTCCGGCGTTCGACCACGAGCTGGTCGCGCGGGCGCTCGGCGCGGACCCGGCCAGGCTGCCCGTCGAGACGGTCGAGTACGACGGCGATTCCGTCATCGTGTCGGTCGCGGGCGCCCGCCTGCGGATCGACGCGCGTGGCAGCGCCGCACTGCCCAGCCCGGATCCGAACGGTTTCCTCGGCCCGTCCGGCGACGAGCTGTTCGTGCGGGACCACGATCTGTGGATCCGCGTCCGGTCGGGCAGTGAACGGCAGCTGACCGCCGACGGCGAGGAGCACTACGGCTGGGCCGAGGCCCCGGACGCCTCCGACGACCGGATCGACCGCGATCGCACCGGCCGCCCGCCCGGCACGATCGGCTGCTTCTGGAACGCCGACGGGACCCGCGCGCTCGTGCCGCGCGTCGACGAACGCGCGGTGACGGCGTACCCGTTCGTCGAGAACATCCCGCATGACGGCGATGTCCTGCCCAAGGTGCGTTACGTGCGCGGGAAAATGAGCGGCGACGCCGAGGATTCCCGGTGGGAGTGGTACCTGCTCGATGTGGCGGACGGTTCCCGGGTGCGCGTCGGTTCGCTCCCCGGCGAGCTGCGGATCCTTCCCTGGCACGCGTGGTGGACCGCGCACGGCACGATCGTCGCACTGGCGTCCACCACTGCCCAGGACCAGGCCGCGGCCGTCGAGATCGACGCCACGACCGGCGCGGCGCGCGTGGTCTACCTCGAGTACGACCACATGTTCCGGTTCAACAACGTGTGGTTCCACGACGACAACGTCCGGTACCTGCCCGAGCGGCACGAACTGCTCTGGTTCACCTTCGCCTCCGGCTGGCCGCACCTGTGGCTGCTCGACCTGGCGACGGGCGCGGCGCGGCATGTGACCGACGGCGACTGGGTGGTCCAGGACGTCGTCCGGGTCGTCGGCCGCCAGGTGTTCTTCACCGCTGGCGGGGTCGAACCCGGCCGCAACCCGTATCTGCGCGCGCTGTACCGCGTCGACCTGGACGGCACGGAACCCAACGCCGGATTGACGTGCCTGACCCCGGAGGACGCCGACCACGCGTTCCCGGCCGTCCCGTTCGGCACCGTCATCCGAGACAGCGGGACGGATCTGCGCTCCTGCCTCGCACCGTCCGGAAAGTACTTCGTGGACAACATCTCCCGCGTCGACCTGCCGCCGGTGATCATGCTCCGCGACGCCGACGGCAAGGACGTCTGCGAACTCGCCCGCGCCGACACCAGCGGGCTGGACGAGATCGGCTGGACGCCGCCCGAAGTGTTCCGCGCCAAGGCCGCCGACGGCGAGACCGACGTGTGGGGCGTGCTGGTCAAGCCGCGCCGGTTCGCCGAACGGGACCGCTGGCCGGTCCTGGAACGGATTTACGGCGGGCACCAGGTGCTGGCGCAGCCGCGCAGCTTCCTCGAAGGACTCAACGGCATGTTCATGTTCGGCCTGCACTCGCTGGCCGAGATGGGTTTCGCCGTCGTCCTGCTCGACGGTCCCGGCACGCCGATCCGCTCGCGCGAGTTCCGCGACCTGACCTGGGGCGAGGCCGACCGGTTCGGCATCAAGCACCATCGCGCCGCGATCGAGGACCTCGCCCGCACCCGGCCGTGGATGGATCTCTCGCGCGTCGGCGTCAGCGGACATTCCTCCGGCGGCTACGGCACGGTGATGGCGATGCTGCTCGAACCGGACTTCTACGCGGTCGGTTTCGCCAGCTCGCCCGCTCTCGATCCGGGCGCGTCGTCGGCGTACGTGCACGAGCCGCATTTCGGGAAGCCGGACTACGGCGGCGGTCGTTCCGTCAAACGCACCCCGGGCGAGATCTCGCCGTATCACGCCAAGACGGCGCCGAGCACCTACGCGGCAAGGCTTTCCGGGCGGCTGGCGATCGTCTACGGCGATCTCGACGAACAGGTCGAGCCGTCCGGCGTCCTGCGCTTCGTCGGGGCGCTGATCGACGCGGGCAAGGACTTCGACGTGCTCCCGCTGCCCGGCCGAGACCACCACTACACGACCGAGCCGTACTACCAGAAGCGGCTGTGGGACTACTTCGTCGAGCACGTGCAAGGCCGCACGCCGCTTCGCCACCACCGGCTCGACGTCGCACCCGGCCGCCGCCTGCACGTCACGTGAGGCGGAACCCATCGGAAACTCCCAGCAGGAGGCCACCATGCCCGAGTCGATCCGGCAGCTGAAGTCCGATACCGAGAAGGCGGAGGTGCTGCGGGGACCGTTCGATCCCGGCGGGCAGCCCGATCTCTCCGGGGACCATCCGCTGCACCTGTCCCTGTTCGCCTGGAACGTGCGGTCGGGCCTGTCGGCCACCAAAGCGGTGCTGAGCGATCCGCCGCGGCTGCGCGACTTCTGGGAATGGCCGTCGGCCTCGAAACTGCTGAAAGCCGCCGAGGCCGCGGGCTTCGACAGCCAGCTGCAGTACGGGATGTGGAGCGGGTTCGGCGGCGAGATCGGATGGAACGACTCGGCGCTGGACTTCGCGACCGCCCCCGCGGCCGCCGCGGCCATCACCGAACGGCTCGGCCTGCTGACGACCTTCCACGTCGGCTACGGCGTCCATCCGCTCTGGCTCGCGAAGATCACCTCGGCGACCGACCACCTGGCGGGCGGACGGCTCGGGGTCAACATCATCGCGTCCACGAACGCCAACGACTACGCGCAGTTCGGCATCTCCGACAAGCCGTCCCGCGAGCAGAAGTACGAGGTCGCCGACGAGTTCACCACGCTGCTGAAGTACCTGTGGACCTCGGACCATCCGATCGACTTCGAAGGCAAGTACTTCCAGGCGTACGGAGCCCAGGTCAGCCCGCGCCCGAAGTCGTCGCCGCGGCCGCTGCTGATGAGCGCGGCGCAGTCGGACATCGGCTTCGACTACGCGGCCCGGCACTGCGATCTGATGTTCATCGCGAGCAACGTGACCGGCGGCAGTCTTGAGGAGTACCGCGCCAAGGCGGAGAAGATCCACGCCGCGGCCGCGCAATACCGGCGCAAGATCCGGATCTGCGCGATGTGCTACGTGGTGATGGAGGAGACGGACGCCGAGGCGGAGAAGAAGGTCCGCTGGATGGCCGACGAGATCGACCGCGAGGCGCTGCGCAACCACATCATCCGCACCGGGCTCGGTCCCGAGGCCGATCTCGAAGACCGGTATCTGGGCTTGGGGGAGGACCGCTACACGCAGTTCGGCCTCGGCATGCACGGCTACCAGCTCTTCGGTTCGTACGACACGGTCGCGGACAAGCTGGCGGGCCTGCACGAAGCGGGGGTGGGGCAGGTCGCGCTGTGCTTCTTCGATCCGCACCGCGGCGTGCAGCAGATGCGGGAACACCTGATGCCGCGGTTGCGCGAGCGGGGGCTGCGCAACGACTGACCGCCTGCGCACGGAAGGGGCCCGCCGTCGCGACGGCGGGCCCCTTCGGCGTCTTGCGGAATCAGGGCGCGAGCAGGAACTTCTCCACCGCGTCCGCGGTCTCGTCGAACGCCGTGGTCAGGATCTGGTGCAGCCCGGGCACTTCGACGACCTGCTCCAGATAAGGCCGATACGCCTCCAGTTGCTCCGGGGTCACCAGCCCGAACGCCGGCGCGTACAGGAGCATCGCCGGGACACGGAGCGTTTCCGGCGGCGGCGCCGGCGCGGCGAACTCGCTGAAGATGGACACGACGGCCGCCTGGCTGGTGCGCCGCCTGAGCCGCCCGTCCGGAAGGGTGTCGAACTCGTCGGCCAGTTCTGCCTTGAACTGCTCGATGTCGACGTCCGGGCCGAGGTTTTCGCGGCTGGCGACGAACTGTTCGAACGAATCCCATTCCCCGCCGGTCAGTTCCTGTTCGGCGCGGTGCCGGGCCAGTTCGGCGGGGATCCGCACCACCGGTTCCAGCAGCGCGAGCCGCCGGATGCGCTCGGGGCTGCGGGCCGCGAGGTCGAGCATCAGCCTGCCGCCGAAGGACCGGCCGACCCAGTCCGGCCGGTCGAGCCCGAGCGCGTCGACCGATTCGAGCAGGTCGTCCACGTAGGTGGCGTGCGTCCACGGCGGTTCCCAGCCGGAGCGGCCGTGCCCGCGAAGATCGAACGCGATGATCCGGAACCGCTTGCCCCAGCGCTCGTCGACCACCTTGCGCCAGCTCCCGGCGTGCGAGCCCACGCCGTGCACCAGGACCACCGGCGGCCCGGCGGGATCTCCCCATTCGTAGGTTTCCAGCAGCATGCAGAACCCTTCCTCGTCGCTAGCGCCGGGCGGTCACGCCGCGGCGGCGGTGACCTCGACCTGGATCCGGCAGTCGCCCGCCAGCCCCAGCAGGACCGTGCAGCGAGCGGGCAGCGGCTGGGCCGAGAAGGCTTCCCCGTAGGCTCGCTCGAATTCCTCCAAGCAGGACTCGTCGCGGATGTACGTCGTCGTCTTGACGATGTCGGTCAAGGAGAGTCCGGCGGCGTCGAGTTGCTTCCCGATGCGCTGGAAGACCACCGCTGTCTCGCCGGAGATGGTCGCGGCCTCCGGCACCCGGCGCATGGTGGCGACGTCGATCGCGAGGCTGGACGCGTAGGTGAACGGCGCGGACGAAGCCGCTTCCGGTTGTGCGGCAACGACATCGATCGCCACGCGGCCTCCGCCGGGGACTCCGGCGACCAGAATTGTCAGTACCGCACGGCAATCGGGTCCCAGCGCCGCGCGAAACGCCGCTGCGACGTCGTCGTGGAGGGCTTCGTCGGCGATCCAGAGGTTCGCCTTGACGACGTCCGCCAGCGTGTGTCCGGCCGAGGCCAGCGTCGTGGCGATGTGCTCAAGACAGGCGCGGGTTTCGTCCGCGGCCGTACCCGCGTGCGGGCCGCTCGCGGAGGCGAACGCGAAACCGCGGGCTGGGGGAGGGATAACTTGCGTCACGATCGGGCTCCTTGCCACCTCGTCGGGCGAACGGCCCGGGAAAACCGCGCGGGCCGGTCCGTGCCAAGCACCCTATGCAACCGACCGGACGGTATGCAAGGCTTGCGGAGCGGCCTTGACTTCGAGCGTGCCGCCTCTCTAACGTCATACCGACTAGTCGGAACTAGCTTCGTCAGCCAGACAGGGCGGTCTCCATGCACACGGGTCTTTCACTGATTTTCCAGAATCTCGGGCGAAGCCGGGCCGATGCCGAGGTCTACCGGCACGAGACGCGCTACGCCCTGGAGGCGGAGGCGGCGGGCTTCGACTCGGTGTGGACTCCGGAACACCACTTCACCGACTACGACATGACGCCGAACGTGCCGCAGTTCCTTTCGTGGCTGGCCGGGCAGACGTCGCGGCTGCGGCTGGGCACGATGGTGTCGGTCCTGCCGTGGAACGACCCGGTCCGCGTCGCGGAAAGCTTCACGCTGCTCGACCACCTCTCCGGCGGCCGGTCGCTGCTCGGCATCGGGCGCGGGCTCGGCCGGGTCGAGTTCGAGGGCTTCCGCGTCGAGATGGGGCATTCCCGGCGGCTGTTCACCGAGTACACCGAGGCGGTCACCACCGGACTCGAAACCGGGGTGATGGAGTACGACGGGGAGCTGTACCGGCAGCCGCGCGTCGAGATCCGGCCGGAACCGTACGCGAGCTTCCGCGGCCGGACGTTCGCCTCGGCCATCTCGCCGGAGTCGATCGACCTGGTCGCCCGGCTCGGCATCGGCATCATGGTGATCGCGCAGAAACCATGGCACACCGTCGAGCGGGAACTGGAGAACTACCGCCGCCGGTTCGTCGAGATCAACAAGACGGAACCGCCGAAACCCATTATCGCGTTGTTCGTCGGAACGGCGCCCACCGAAGAGAAGGCGCAGCACATTCGCGAGCATTATCTGCAGAATTACGCGCTTTCCACAGTGAAGCACTACGAGTTCGACAACGTGGGTTTCGCCGACATCGAGGGCTACGAATACTACGCGGGGCTGAGCCGCAACATCGCCAAGCACGGCATCGACGGTTTCAGCAGTTTCCTCGCCGATCTGCAGGTGTGGGGAACGCCGGACCAGGTCACCGCGCAGGTGCTCGAGTACGTCGACCGGCTGAACGCGGGCGGAGTGCTGATGGTCCCGGCCTACGGCGGGATGCCGGAGGACATCGCCGACGCGAACTTCTCGCTCCTTTCGAAAGAAGTGCTGCCCGCGCTCAAGGAGTACGACGTCGGCGGCGATCTGGGGGTCACCTACGACATGGGGCCGCCGCGGGACACCGCCGCGGCGGCCGACGAAGAAGACGAGGGCGCGCCCGGCATCGGATTGCTGCCGTGAGCGCGGGGAATGAACCCAACACCGTGGCAGTGAGGGATGGTCGGTATGCGGTTTGACGTGTTCTACGTGCTCGCGAATCAGGGGCGGGGGCGGGCGTGGTCGGATTTGCTGGACGAGGTCCGCCGCCGGGTGGTGCTCGCGGACGAACTGGGCTTCGACGGAATGTGGCTCGGCGAGCACCATTTCGACGCCGAGGGCACCGACCAGCTGCCCAATCCGGTGCTGCTGTGCGCGGACCTGGCGGCCCGGACGCAGCAGATCCGGCTCGGGATGGCAGCGGTGTCGCTGCCGCTGTGGCATCCGATCCGGCTCGCCGAGGACCTCGCGATGCTGGACCACTTCAGCGGCGGCCGGGTCGACGTCGCGTTCTCGCGCGGGATTCTCGCCGGGGAGATCGTGAACCTGAACCCGGACGCCGACCGGGCGAACGAGGCGCAGTCGCGGGCCATCTTCGACGAGCACCTCGCCATGGTCCGCGCGGCGTGGACGCAGGATCCGTTCAGCTGGCAGTCGGAGCGCTACCAGATCCCGCGGCCGAAAATGAAATGGCCGGCGAAGGCGTACGAGTCCTATCACGACAGTGCCGGATACCTGGCCGGGCTGGCGGTGCTCCCGCAGCCGGTGCAGTCGCCGACGCCGCCGCTTTACGCGGTGTCGCAAGGACTCGAAGGCTTCCGGTCCGCGGCTCGGCAAGGGCTGGGAATCATCACGTCGCATTCGACCCCGCGGCGCGCGCAGAAACTCGGCGCTGCCTACGCCGAAGTGGCCGCACAGCACGGCGGCCCGCCCTCCTACATGCCCGGTCCCTGCGTGCTGGTGCGCGACACCTGCGTGGCGGCCACCGACGCCGAGGCCCGCGAAATGATGGAGGAGCAGGTCGCGGTCCGGTTCGAACTGATCAAACGCGTGCGCGGACTGGGGGAGTGGCTGGAGGAGGACGAGGATCCCAGCGACCCGGCGTTCGAGTCGATGAAGCCGTTCGACCTGATGATGGACCGTGACTACTTGCTCGTGGGCTCGCCGGACACGGTGGCCGAACGGATGATCCGGATGCACCGCGACTACGGCATCGAGCACTGGTCGCTCGCCCTCGGCCGGGTTTCCGACGAGCAGCTCGAGACCACGCTGCGGCTGCTGGCCGACGAAGTCCTTCCCGCCGTGCGCAAGGCCGCCACCGAACTCAAGGACGCATCATGACTGCTTTCCCTGACAGCGACAGTTCGAGGGCAGTGCGCGCGGGCGGACTCGTCTTCGCGACCGCTTCCGCGACAAGTGCCGGGACAGTCGCCGACGAAACTGGCAAGTGCCTCGACCAGTTGGAAAAGACCTTGGGACAGCTGGGGTGCGGCCTCGGCGATCTCGTGAAGGTGAACTGCTACCTCGCCGACGACGGCTACCGGGGCGAGTTCTGGCAGACCTGGGACGCGCGGTTCGCCTCGCTGGACGTCCGGCTGGTGCGCATCACCCAGGTAGTCGGCATCCCCGGCGAACACCGAGTCCACCTCGACGCGACCGCCGTCGGTCCGGAGGGAGCGGAATGACCGCGACTTCCGTCCACGTCGGACCGATCGTCGGCGGCAAGCCGGTCGAGTCGGCGGGGACCGAACGCCAGGACGCGATCAGCCCGGCCACCGGCGAGGTGCTCGGCAGCTTCGCGCTCGGTGCCCCGGCCGACGTCGAGACCGCGGTCGCGGCCGCCGGGGACGCGTTCGAGGCGTGGGCGGCGACGTCGGTCTTCGAACGGGTCCGGTTCCTGGAGCGGGCGATCGAGGTGATCTCCGAGCGGCGCGAGGACCTCGCCCGGTTGCTCGCTTCCGAACAGGGCAAGCCTTACCGCGTCGAAGCGCTCGGCGAAGTGGACGAGACGATCGAGTACTTCCAGAGCGCCATCGAATGCGCGAAACGGCTGGACGGAATTCTCCCGCCGCTCGCCGACACCGCGAAGCGAGTGCTCATCTCTCGCGTGCCGAGGGGGGTCGTGGCCGCGATCGGGCCGTGGAACTTCCCGCTCGGCACCATGGCAGGCCAGGTCGCCCCGGCGCTCGCATCCGGCAACACCGTCGTGACGTTGCCCGCGCCGACCACCACGCTGACCTGCTACGAGTTCGCCCGGTGCCTGATCGACGCCGGTCTGCCCGAGGGCGTGTTCAACCTGGTGACCGGGCAGGGCGCGGTTGTCGGCGACGCGCTGAGCGGGCATCCGGACGTGCAGGTGGTGGCATTCACCGGCTCCGTGCCGACCGGGCTCCGGGTCGCGCGGCGCGCGGCGGGCAAGGCGCAGCTGATCGAACTCGGCGGCAACGGCCCGACCGTCCTGCTCGACGACGCCGACCTGGCCCTCGCACTCCCCGGTTCGGTGTCCTCGACCTACTACTGCGCCGGGCAGAACTGCATCGCGGCCGGGCGGTTCCTGGTCCATGAGGCGATCTACGACGAATTCGCCGAGGCCTTCACCGCGGCCGTGCGCCGGGACGTCAAGCTGGGCGATCCGTTCGCCGAGGACACGACGATGGGCCCGGTGAACAACGCCGTCCTGGCCGGGAAGATCGACCAGCACGTGCGTTCCGCGGTCGCCGACGGCGCGAAGGTGCTGCTCGGCGGCGAGCGGGCGACGGGATTCCCGACCGATTTGTACTGGCAGCCCACGGTCCTCGCGGACGTGACCGAGTCGATGGCAGTGGCGGTCGAGGAGACGTTCGGGCCGGTCGCCCCGCTGCAGCGGATCAGCTCGGAAACCGAGGCGCTGCAGATCATGCAGGCCTCGCCGTACGGGCTGTCGGCGGCGGTGTACACCAGGGATTTGGCGCGGGGTTTGCGCTTCGCCGAGAAGGCCCCGGCCGGGACGGTGAACGTCAACACGAGCACCTCCAGCGCCGAGGCGCATCTGCCGTACGGCGGTCGCGCGGGGAAGCTCAGCGGCCTCGGCCGCACCCAGGGCCGGTACCCGATGGAAGACGTCTACACCGAACTCAAGACCGTCATCGCGCACGTGGGCTGAACGGGCCCCCCGGATCGGCGAGGAGCGAAATGATCGACCTGACGACGTTCAAAACGATTATGGCGGCCGCGCCAGGGCCAGCGGCCGTGGTCACCGCGATGGGCGCGGACGGCCGGCCCTACGGCCTGACCGTTTCGGCGGTCTGCTCCGTCTCGCTGGAACCCTCGCTGGCGCTGGCGTGCATCGACCGCGGCTCGAACACCCT
Organism: Amycolatopsis sp. FU40; assembly: GCF_021903635.1. NCBI lineage: Bacteria > Bacillati > Actinomycetota > Actinomycetes > Pseudonocardiales > Pseudonocardiaceae > Amycolatopsis > Amycolatopsis sp. FU40. Next base: position 2,742,209 of record NZ_CP091381.1, on the reverse strand, counting down.
GGCCGCGATCACGGAATCCAACGCCTTCACCATCAACTACCTCGGCGCCGGGTGCGAGCCGGTGGCGATGCAGTTCGCGACCAAGTCCGAGCGCAAGTTCGAAAACCAGCGGTGGGCGCTCCCGGCGGCCGGCGGCGGGCCGATCCTGCTCGACGCGGCGGCCGCGCACGTGGTGTGCCGGGTCGAGCAGGCCGTTCCGGCGGGCGACCACATCATTTTCGTCGGCGGGGTCGTCGAGGGCTCCGCCGACGACGGTTCGCACGCACTCGCCTATGCCCGCCGGAAGTTCTTCACCGGCGAATACCTCGAGTCCGCGGCGCACTGAACGGAGACGCCCGATGCCCGCCCGAGCCCGCAAGAAAACGCCTCCGGTCCGCGATCCGGACGGCACGCGCCAGCTCCTGCTCGACAGTGCGGTGCGGCTGTTCGAGGAACACGGATACCACGCGACGTCCGTCCAGGAGATCGTGGCCGGGGCCGGGCTGACGAAAGGCGCTTTCTACCACCACTTCGACACCAAAGAGGACGTCCTCCACGAGATCCACGACCACTTCATGGACCATCAGCTCGGCCTGCTGCGCGCTGTGGTCGACAGCGGCGGACCGCCGGACGAGCTGCTGCGCCGCGTCATGGTCGAGGTCCTGATCGAGCCGGTCAGCGTCTACCGCGCGGAGATCGCGATCTTCATGCAGGAGTACCGGTTCCTGTCCGGCCGGACGTTCGCGGAGATCCGGCGCAAGCGGACGGAGTTCGAACGGCTGGTCACCGAGGTGCTCGAAAAGGGCGTCGCGAACGGCGATTTCGCCGCGCCGGTGCCGCCGAAACTGCTGGCGTTCGCGGTGATCGGCATCGGGGCCTGGGCCTACCACTGGCTCGACCCGCGCGGAGCAGTGACGCCGCGGGAAGTCGGCGAGGCGTTCGGCAGCCTGGTCGTCGACGGGCTCGGCACCGGAGACCGCCGCGAGATCTGACTAGCAACCTTTACCGGCCACAGCAACGAGAACGAGGTCACGATGGGTTCTGCAACACCACAACTTCCGCAGCCGCAGCAGTTCGTGGGCGGACAGTGGCGCACCGGAGGCGGCGAGGCGATCGACGTCTTCGATCCGGCGACCGGCGCGCGGCTCGGCGAGGTCGCCGCGGCCAGCGAGTCCGATGTGGACGACGCGGTCCAGGCCGCGGCGGACGCGTTCGGCCCGTGGTCGGCGCTGTCGCTGAGCCGCCGGGTCGCTTATGTCTCCCGGTTCAGGGCGCTGGTGCAGCGCGACGCCGAGGCGCTCGCCGAGACCGTCTCGCTCGACCAGGGCAAGACCTTGGCCGAAGCGCGCGGCGAGGTCACCCGGCTCGTCGACGCGATCGACTGCGCCGCGGCGGCTCCGATGATCTACCAGTCGGCCAGCGGCAACGTCGCGGCCGGTCTCGATGCCCGCCGCGTACGGATCCCGCTCGGCGTTTGCGCCGCGGTCACCCCGTCCAACTTCCCGGTGATGAACCCCGGGCAGTTCGCGGCCTGGGCGCTCGTAACCGGCAACACGCTCGTGCTCAAAGTGTCCGAACAGGACCCGTACGCCTCCACTCACCTGATCAAGATCCTCGAAGAAGCCGAATTGCCGCCGGGCGTGCTGAACCTGGTGCACGGGCGCGCCGACGCGGTCAAGCGGCTCATCGCCAGCCCCGAGGTCGCCGCCGTTTCGTGCATCACCTCGACGCCGACGGCGCGGTCGATCTACGCGGCCGCCGCGGCCCAGGGCAAACGCGTCCAGGCGAACGGCGGTGCCAAGAATCCGATCGTGGTCGCCGAGGACGCCGACCTGGAACGCGCGGCAGCCGGCATCGTCTCGTCGGTCTTCGGGATGGCCGGGCAGCGCTGTCTCGCCGACACTCGCGTCATCGCCGCCGAGAGCGTCTACGACTCCCTGGTGGAAATGGTTGTCGCGCGGGCGTCGGAACTCGTTGTCGGCAGCGGTCTCGATCCGCGCACGACGATGGGGCCGGTGGTCAGCGCGCAGAGCAAGCAGCGCCTCGAAGCAACGGTGGACGCGGCGGTCAGCGGGGGAGCGAAGGCGGTGTTGGACGGCCGGGGCGTACAGCCGGTCAGCGGCGCCCCGGACGGGTACTTCCTCGGCCCGACCGTCCTGGTGGACGTCGAACCGGGTTCGGCTGTCGACCGCGACGAGACTTTCGGCCCGATCGTGAACATCCACCGGGCGGCCTCGTTCGACGACGCGGTGGAGCTGGCGAACGACACCGAATTCGGCAACGCCGCGACCGTTTACACCCGGTCGGGCTCCACCGCGCGGGAGTTCGAGCAGCGGTCGACCGCGGGCAACGTCGGGATCAACACGTTCCCGGCCCCGCCGATGAACTTCACCATGGGCGGCACCGGTTCGTCGTTCTACGGCGACCTGCACATCTGCGGCGACGGCCCGCTGGACTTCTACACCGACCACAAGCTCGTCCTGTCGCGGTGGTGAGCCGGGTGAAGGCGATGGCGATCAGCTGCTCGCCGAGCATCGGCGGGCGGACGGCTGCGGCTCTGCGGGCAGTCTTGGACGGCGCGGCCGCGGCAGGCGCCGATACCGAACTCGTCCAGGCAGCAGAACACCGAGACCTGGCCAACGTCGTGGCGCGGATGGCGGACGCGGACGCTTTCGTCTTCGGCGCACCGATGTACCGCGCGTCGTACGCGTCGCCGTTCAAAGCCCTCCTCGACGGCACGCCGCGAGAAGCACTCACCGGTCGTGCGGTCGCGATCGTCGCGACGGCGGGCAGCGATCACCACTTCCTGGGCTTGCAGGCAATGCGCGGCGTACTGGTCGATTTCTTCGCTGCACACGTCGTTTCGCCCGGCTTGTATGTCAACGCCGACAGCTACACCCCGGACCAGAACCTCACCGCGGAGCGCGCCGACCAGGCCCGCACCCAGGGAATCGCGCTCGTGGAACTCGCCAGGGCGATCGCGTCGTCCGAAGGGCTCCGCAGCGTCATCCCGAACGCCTGACCACCGACTGAGAGGCGAGCAATGCGACAACTGCTCAGCACCAACGCCGCGGGAATAGCCGCGGGAACCGTTGCCGGGAACCTGGTTTTCACCGCGGCGTCGGCCATCGACGTCGCCACGATGAAGCGAGTGTCCGAAGCGGACACCATCAAAGACGAGACGCGCGTGATTCTCCAGCGGATCGAACGGACGCTCGCCGAAGCCGGTTGCACACTGGCCGATCTGGCGAAAGTCACCTGCTTCGTCAGCGAGGAGGAACACCGGCTCGACTTCGCGGCGGCGTGGCGCGATCTGCTGGCGCCAGGACCGTATCCGTCGCGCGCGATGGTGCGCATGGACCTGGTGAGCGACTGCCGGGTACAGGTGGACGCGATCGCGGTGCGCCCGGCCGCCGAAGGAAAGGACTGACCGTGACTGCTTTTCTCACTTACCCCGGCAGCGATCCGGAACTGCGGCGCAAGTTCGGTCTCGGCGGCGCGGCGGTGATCGGCGATCTGGTCTTCCTCGGCGGAATGGCGCTGGACCTGACCACGCTCTCCCGCCAGCCCGAAGCGGTGACCATCGCCGACGAACTGCGGATCTGCCTCGCCGGGATCCTCAAGACGCTGGAGCAGGCCGACGGCACCCTCGCGGACATCGTGAAGGTGAACTGCTACCTCTCCGACGACCGGTACCGCGCGGCGTTCCGGGAAGCGTTCAAGGAAATCTTCGCACCCGGCCCGTACCCGAAGTGCCTGACCATCGTCGCCGGGCTGGCCGGGGACTGCCGGGTGGAGATCGAGGTCGTGGCGGTCAAGCCGCCGGGCGCGCGGGCCACGGTGAATCCCGGCTTTTTCGACGTCGACGCATTGGGTCGTTCGATGGGCGTCGCGGCGGGCGGCCTCGTGTTCGCCGAAGCAGCCGCCCTGGACTGGACGACGGGCGACCGGCTGCCCGAGGCGACGACACTGGCCGAGGAGACCAAAATCTGCCTCGACCGGCTGTCCGCCGCGCTGGCGGAGGCCGGATGCACGCTCGACGATCTCGTGAAGCTCAACTGCTACCTGGTTTCCGACGACGACCGGGCCGAGTTCTGGGCCGCGTTGAACGAGCGGCTCGCGCCGGGCCCGTATCCGCCGCGGATCACCCAGGTGACCTGTTTGGACGGTGCGGCCCGCGTCCTCGTCGACGCGGTCGCGGCGGTGCCGCAAGCCCGCGGCACGACCGCGTAACAGGTCGGCGGCCGGGCTCCGCGAAGCGTTGACACCTGCGGAAACGCCCAGTAGCTTCGTTCAAACCAACTGGTACGTATGTAGTGGCTCTCCGCGATTCCCGGCCGCCGGTTCCCCCCCCCCCCCCCCCCCCCCGCAGCTGCGCCGGACATCCCCACGATGGGAAGGACCCGCCGATGAAGCGAATGCTGGCGGCGCGAGTGCTTTTCGCGCTGCTCACCCTCGTGATCATCTCGATAGTCGTCTTCGCCGCCACCCAGGCGCTTCCCGGCGACGCCGCGCTCGTCCAACTCGGCAAGCAGGCCACCCCCGCCGCGCTGGAAAGCCTCCGCGCCCGGATGCACCTCGACCAGCCGCTCGTCTCGCAGTACTGGCTGTGGCTCACCGATCTCCTGCACGGGCACCTCGGCAACTCGCTGGCGACGAACACGAGCGTCGGCGCGCTGATCGGCGGCCGGGTGGTCAACACACTCGTCCTGCTGATCGCCACCGGGGTCATCGCGCTCCCGCTGGCGACCGCGCTCGGCATCCTGACCGCGATCCGCCGGGACCGCGCGGCGGACCACACCGCGAGCGTCGTGATGCTGGTGATCGTGGCGATCCCCGAGTTCGTGTTCTGCCTGCTCTTCGTCGCCTTGTTCGCGACGAACGTGCTCCACGTGCTGCCCGCGGTGTCGCTGATCGATCCGGACCAGCCGCTGTTCTCCCAGCTCAGCGCCTTCGTGCTGCCGGTGCTGACCCTGGTCATCGTCAGCCTCCCGTACATCGCCCGCACGGTGCGCGCTTGCATGCTCGAAGCGCTCGAAAGCGACTACGTGGCGATGGCGCGGCTGAAGGGTGTGCCCGAACGGCAGGTCATCGTCAAGCACGCGCTGCCGGCCATCGCGGGCCCGGTGTTCCAGGTCTCCGCGCAGACCCTCGCGTATCTGGCCGGCGGCATCGTCGTGGTCGAGACCGTTTTCCAGTTCCCGGGCATCGGATTCGCGTTCGTGCAAGGGATCCAGAGCCGCGACCTGCCCGTCGTCCAAGCGCTGGCGCTGTTGCTGGCGGCGGTTTACGTGATTTTGAACAGCGTCGCGGACCTCGGAACTGTCGCGATGACACCGACCCTTCGCAAGGGGGCACGATGACAGACGTCGAAACGGCCGAAGCGGCGGTCGGCGAGCGCACCAGGCAGAAGCAACGCGGCGGTTTCGGCCTGCTCGTGCGAGGTGCGTTGCGCCGCACCGAGGGACGGATCGGCCTGGCCCTGGTGGTTCTCGTCGCGGCGGTGGCGTTCCTGGGGCCGTTCTTCAGCCCGCACTCCGCTTCGGAACTCATCAGCGCGCCGTACGCGCTGCCCGGCGACGGGACGGTGCTCGGCGCGGACGGGCTGGGCCGGGACGTGCTGAGCCGATTCCTCAACGGCGGCAACGTGATCCTCGCGCTGGCGCTGCTCGCGACTGCGGTCGGGGTCGGGGTCGGAGTGGTGCTCGGCCTCATCGCGGGCTACCGCCGCGGTGTCCTCGGCCAGGTCATCATGCGGATCCTCGACATCGTGCTGTCGTTCCCGTCGCTGCTGCTGGCTCTGCTGTTCCTGTCCATCATCGGCGTCAACTGGTGGATCATCGTCGTGACCATCGCGATCTCGCACATCCCGTACGTGGCGCGCGTCGTCGAAAGCGGTTCGCTGGCGGTGATCGGGCGCGGATTCGTCCAGTACGCGGAAATGATCGGCGTGCCGCGGCGGCGGATCCTGGTCCGGGAGATCCTGCCCAGCATCGTCGCGCCGCTCACCGTGCAGTTCGGCATCCGGGTCACCTGGTCGATCGGCATCATCTCGTCGCTCGCCTATCTCGGCTTCGGCCGTCAGCCGCCCTCGGTCGATTGGGGAATGATGATCAGCGAAAACCAGTCCATGCTCCTGTCCAACCCGTTGCCGGTGCTGCTGCCGGTGGCCGCGATCGCGGTGATCACCGTCGGCGCGAACCTGCTGACCGACGCGTTCGGGCAGGCCGCGGGTCTCAACCGGGGGCGAGGGCAGTCGGCATGACGGCGGTCGCGGAAACGGTGAAACAGGCGATCGAGGTCGCCGATCTGCGAGTGGATCTCGCGGGCCGGGACGTGAACGTGGTGCGCGACATCGGGTTCAGCCTCCGGCCCGGGCAGATCCTCGGCGTCATCGGCGAATCCGGGTCCGGGAAGACGACAGTCGGGTCCGCGCTGCTCGGCTACGCGCGCCCCGGCACCCGCATCACCGGCGGTTCGGTGGTAGTCGACGGAGTCGACGTCCTGTCACTGCGGGGCGCCGCGCTGCGCAAACGGCGCGGCGAACTGATCTCCTACGTGCCGCAGGACCCGTTCTCCTCGCTCAACCCCTGCCGTCGGCTCGGCGCCCAGCTGGCCGAAACGCTGGCCGTGCACGGCGTCGATGCCAAGGCGGAGCAACGGGAACGGATCGAGCGCATCCTCGAAGACGTGCGCCTCCCGTCCACGAAGGAATTCCTCCGGCGGTACCCGCACGAGATCTCCGGCGGGCAGCAGCAGCGGATCGTGATCGCGATGGGCTTCATCTGCAATCCGAAGGTCGTCGTGCTGGACGAGCCGACCACCGGCCTCGACGTCACGACCCAGGCGCACGTGCTGCGGATGGTGCGGGAGCTGTGCGAACGGCACCGCACCGCCGGCATCTACGTCAGCCACGACCTGGCGGTCGTCGGCGGGCTGGCCGACCGGATCGGGGTGATGTACTACGGTCGTCTCGTCGAAACGGGGCCCGCGGACGCGATCGTGCGCAACGCCGGGCATCCCTACAGCCGCGGGCTGATCCAGGTCATCCCGGACCCGAACCGGCGGCGCGTGCTGAGCTCGGTACGCGGCCGGGTGGCCCCGCTGGACGAACGACCCGAAGGCTGTGTCTTCGCGGCCCGCTGCGATCTGGCGGAGCCCGAGTGCCGCACCGGCGAGATCCAGCCGGTGGCATTGGAATCCGGCCACGTCGCGATGTGCCGCCGGACCGAGGTCGTGCGCAGTTCGCCGCCCGCGGGCGCGGCTCTCGCCCCGCGCGAAAGCGCCTCTGCCGAAGCTGGCCAAGGCTTCCTGTCGGTGCGGAAGCTGACCGCTTCGTACTCCGGCTTCCGCGTGCTGAACGAGATCGACCTCGACGTGCCGCGCGGTCTGGTGACGGCGCTGGTCGGCGAGTCGGGTTCGGGCAAGACGACGCTGGGCCGGTGCATCGCGGGTCTGCACGAAGAGGCGACCGGGACGATGACCGTCGGCGGGAGCCCGTTGCGGTTCGGCGCCCGGAACCGGTCCCGCGAGGAGCGCCGGGAGGTGCAGTACATCTTCCAGAACGCGGCCGAGGCGCTCAACCCGCGCCGGTCGGTCCGGGACTCCGTCGCCGAACCGCTGATCACCCTCGGATCGGTCGCCGACCAGTCCGAACTGGACCGCCGGGTGGACGCCCTGCTCGACGACGTCGCGCTCAACCCGCGGCTGGCGGCGAGGCATCCGTCCGAGCTTTCCGGCGGCGAACGGCAGCGGGTGACCATCGCGCGGGCCCTCGCGACTGATCCGAGCCTGCTGGTCTGCGACGAGATCACGTCCGCGCTGGACGTTTCCGTGCAGGCGTCGATCCTGCTGCTGATCGAGCGGCTGTGCGCGGAGAAGAACCTGACGCTGCTTTTCGTGACGCACAACCTGGCGGTCGTCCGCGCGATCGCGGACCGGGTCGCGGTCCTCGACGCCGGCGCGATCGTGGAGGAGGGCGCGGTCGACCAGGTACTGGACGCACCGCAGCACGCGTACACGCAGGCGCTGCTGAAGGACACCCCGGCGCTCGATTTCGACTGACCGGCCATCCCGGCGGAAGGGGCCCAGCACGTGCAGTTCAGCACCGACCTCGCCGAGGCGCGCGCGACCGGCGGCCGAAGCCGATGAGACCCGGCACGCCGGTGAACCGTCCGGAAGAGGCGCGCGGATCGTCGCCGCTGGTTTGGCTGATCTGCGCGGTGGTCTTCGCCGAAACGACGCTGCTCACCCTCGTCACCCCGTTGATTCCGCGCTACGCGGCCGATTTCGGGATGTCCCACGCGGAGGCAGGAGTCTTCGTCGCGCTGTACGCGGCCGGTTCGATCGCCGGGTCGGTGCCCGCCGGGATGCTGGTCGCCCGGCTCGGCGCGCGGACCACGGTGCTGCTCTCGCTGGCGCTCGTGGCGGCCGGGAGCCTCGGGATGGCGTACGGGAGACACCTCGCCCTGCTCGATGCCACCCGGTTCCTCCAGGGCATCGCCGGGACGCTCGCCTGGTCGGGTTCGTTCTCGTGGCTGGCGGAGGTCGCGCCCGCCGGGCACCGGGCGAGGATGCTGAGCAGGGGACTGGCCGCGGCCTCGCTCGGCGGGGTGCTCGGCCCGGTGGTCGGGGGAGTCGCCGAACTGACCTCGCTGTCGTTGGTCTTCACCGTGCTGGCCGGGCTTTTCGGGATTCTCGCGATCGGGATCGGACTGCGGCCCGCGTCCGGTCGGGGCGCCCCGACACGGTTGCGGGAGCTGCTGTCCGCGGTCGGCAGACCGGACATCGCCGTCCCGGGCTGGCTGGTCGCCGCGGCCGGAGCCGCGTTCGGAACGATCGCCGTCACCGGACCGCTCAAGCTGGCCGACCTCGGCGCGAGCGGACCGGCGGTCAGCGCGACGTTCCTGTGCGCGGCGTTCGGCGAGGTGCTGGTCACCCGGCTGGCCGGCACCGCCTCGGACCGGTACGGGCACCTGCGGCCGATCCGCGCCGGCCTGGTGCTCGCGGCGGTGTTCGCCGTGCTGCTGGCGGTCCCCGCACCGGTTTTCCCGGCGGCGCTGGGGATCGTCGCGCTCGTCGCGGCGCTCTCGCTGTTCCTCGCTCCGGGGTTCGCGCTGGTTTCGGCCGGGGCTCGCCGGATCGGTCTTCAGCAGGGGCTCGCCTTCGGCCTGACGAACATCTCGTGGGCTGCCGGGAACCTGCTCGGCGCGCTGGCCGGCGGCGCTCTCGCCGGGGTCGGCGCGGCGGTCCCGGGGACGGCGGTGGCGGCGCTGCTCCTGCTGTCGCTGGGCTTCGTCCGGAGGCGCTGAGATGACTGTCGAAGCCGTTCCCCGTCTGGCCCGGAAACCCCGTGCTGGCACCGGAAACCGGGTGTTGACTCGGCAAGTCCACGCGGCTACCTTCTCAGTACCGACCGGTCGGTGTGAAGTACGAACCGGACGCCGGGAGCGGTTCGCCGGGCACGTCGCAGCACCGCGAGCCCGGTCGCGGGGGGTGTACAAAGCTCGTCGCACCGCGACGAGGGTCGCCGATCGAGAGGTGAAACCCATGCCTGGACCGTTTCCCGCCGGAATGAGCCGCCGGCAGGCGTTGCGCTTGGGGGCGCTCGGCGCGGGCGGACTGCTGCTCGCCGGCTGCGGCGGCGCCCCGCCGGTGCGGACCGCGGCCGCGCCGACCGGGCCTCGCAAACGCGGCGGCACGTTCCGCTTCGCCCCGCTTTCGACGGCGGGCACCACGTCGGCCGATCCGTTGTCGATCAACAGCGGCTACGAACTGCGCTTCGCGATGTTCGATTCGCTGGTCGTGCCGGATCACCAGAACCGGGTGCAGATGTCGCTGGCGGAACTGCTCGAACCCGAGGGGACCGACCAGTCGGTGTGGACGATCCGGCTGCGCGAGGGCGTCGAGTTCCACAACGGGAAAACCCTGGACGCCGACGACGTGCTCTTCAGCCTCCAGCGGATCCTCGACCCGAAGACCCCGAGTTCGGCGTCGAACCTGCTGAAAGCCATCGACCTGAACGCGGTCAAGAAGCTCGACAAGCGCACCCTGCGGCTGAAGCTGACGACCCCGAACTCCCAGCTGCGCAGGGCGTTCGCGCCGTCCGAAGCGGCGATCATGCCGGTCGGCTTCGACCCGAACCGCCCGGTCGGCACCGGCCCGTTCAAACAGGTGAACTTCACCCCCGGGCAGCGCTGGACCGGCACCCGCAACGGCAACTACTGGCGCGAGGGACGGCCCTATCTGGACGGGCTCGAGTTCATCGGGTTCGCCGACACGACCACCGCGCGGACGAACGCGCTGATCAGCGGCCAGGTCGACGGCATCGACGGCCTGCACCCGGCGCAGCTGCCGCAGATCTCCGCGCACCCCAACCTGAGCGTGCTCATCTCGCAGTCGGGCGCCTACCAGGTCTTCGAGATGCGGTGCGACAAGGGCGCGGTGTTCGAGGACCCGCGCGTGCGCAAGGCGTTCAAGCTGCTGGTCGACCGGCCGCAGATGATCAAGGTCGCCTGGAACGGCCAGGGCGCGGTCGGCAACGACACCGGCGTGTGGGCGGAGTTCGACCCGGCCATGGACGGTTCGCTGCCGCAGCACGCGCAGGATCTCGACCAGGCGCGGTCCCTGCTGAAGGCCGCGGGCAAGGACGGGATGAGCGTCACGCTGCGCACCTGCCAGCTGGCCACCGGGCAGGTGGAGTCGGCCAACGTCCTGGTCCAGAACGCGAAGGCGGCCGGGGTCACGGTTAACCTGGACGTCGTGGCGAACCGGGCGCAGTACTACGGGGGACAGGACTACTACACCTCGCAGTTCAAAGTGGACTCCGACTCGACCGAGACGATGTTCGCCAACCTCGCGTACGTCTTCACCGGCAAGGGGATCTACAACAACACCGGATACGACAACCCGAAGGTGAACTCGCTGTACGCACAGGCGCTGGCGGCGACCCCGGAGAAGTACCAGGAGCTGATGCACGAAGTGTCGAGGATCGTCTGGGACGACGGGCCGTGGATCTCGTGGGGCAGGCAGAACACCGTGCACGCCTTCAGCAACAAGTTCACCGGAGCGGTCGAGGACGCGTCCGGGCGCTTCAACGGTTATCAGTGGGGCGACATCTCGGTCGCCTGACGGCGCGCGCTGATCCGCACCCACCACTGTCCATGAGATACCGACTGGTTGGAAGTTAACCGAGCCGGGACAACGCGGTCCCGGCACCGGAAGGCGGGCACATGCACGAGAACCTGTTTCCTGCCCTGTCGAGACGCCGGGTGCTCGGCGCGGCCGTGGCCGGAGCGGCCGGCCTGGCGCTGGCCGCGTGCTCCGGCGGGCCGCCCGGGCAATCGCCGGTCGAAGCGGGCGACGCGGCTCCGGCCGGGCCGCGCAAACGCGGCGGCACGTTCCGGTTCGCCCCGTCGGACTTCGCCGGCACCGTGTCGATGGACCCGCAGGCCTCGGACTCGTCGTTCGCGCTCGCCACGGCGCTCACCGACACGCTGATGGGCCGGGATCATTCCTGGCGGCTCCAGCCGGGGCTGGCCGAGGAGTTCGAGCCCGCGCCGGGGAACTTCCGGAGCTGGACGATCCGGGTGCGTGCCGGAGTCGCTTTCCACAACGGCAAACCGCTGGGCGCGGACGACGTCATCCACACGATCCGGCGCAATCTCGACCCGAAGAACCCGGGCTTCTCCGCCGGGCTGCTGGCCTCGATCGACCCGAACGGCCTGACCGCGCTGGACAAGCGGACCGTGCGGCTGGAACTGAAGTCGCCGAACTCGCAGCTGCGCGACGGCTTCGCCGAAGCCCCGACCGGCATCGTCCCCGTCGGGTTCGACCCGAGGAACCCGGTGGGCACCGGACCGTTCAAGTACCAGAGCTTCCAGCCGGAGCAGCGGTTCGTCGGCGTCCGGAACGAGAACTACTGGCGCCACGACGGGCCGTACCTGGATTCGCTCGAGCTGATCGGGTTCAGCGATCCGATCACCGCTCGGACGAACGCGCTGATCAGCGGCCAGATCGACGGGATGGACCGGGTGCCGGCGAACCTGAGCGCGCAGGTCCGCGCCAGGGGCGAACTCGCGCTGATCGTGTCCGAGACCGGGGCGTTCGAGTTCACCGGCATGCGGTGCGATCCGGGCGCGCAGTTCAGCGACAACCGGGTCCGGCAGGCGTTCAAACTGATGCTCGACCGCGAGCAGATGGTGAAGACGCTCTACGCGGGCTTCGGCGAGCCGGGCAACGACATCGGCGCGTGGGCGCGGATCGACCCCGCGGTGGACGGCTCGATCCCGCAGCGGCGCCAGGACCTGGACCGGGCCAAGTGGCTGCTCAAATCCGCCGGGATGGAAGGCATGCGTGTCACCTACCGGGTCGGGCAGGTGGAGCCGAGCGCGATGAGCACCGCCACGCTGATGGTCGAGTACGCGAAGGCGATCGGGGTCGAGGCGACCATCGAGCCGGTGCAGAACCTCTCGTCGTTCTACGGGCCGGAGTACTTCAGCTCGCAGCTCAAGAACAGCTACGACTACACCCAGTCCCTCTACGACAACGCGTCCTACTGCTGGCTGCCCACCGGCGGGTTCAACGGCGAGCATTTCGACCATCCGAAGGTCAATTCGCTGTTCGCGCAAGCGATGAACACGACCGGCGGCAAGTACGAGGAGCTGATGCACGAGCTGTCGCGGGTGATCCACGAGGAAGGCCCGTGGCTGGTGTGGGGGCGGCACAACATCCCGGACGCCTACCGGAAGAAGTTCACCGGGGCTCGCAAGGACGCGTCCGGGCTCGGTTTCAACGGCTTCCGCTGGGACGAGATCTCGCTGGCCTGAACCGTCCGCCGCCGCTCGTGAGCGGCAATGCCGGTTCTGCCCGGCATTGCCATTCACGAGCCCTAAACCGCCGCCGTCGCGATCACGTCGATTTCCACCCGGCACGCCCCCGCGAGCCCCGCCGTCACCACGGACCGAACCGGCAGCGTCCCGCCCGAAAAATACCCGTCAAACGCGGAAAGCATTTCCGGAATATGCTCAGCCGAACTCACGTAACAGGTCGCTTTGAGCACCCCGGACATCACGCCGCCCGCCCCTTCGACCACCTCCCGGATCTGGTCCAGCACCACGCGCGTCTCGTCAGAAACTGTTGCCGTGCCGGGAGTTCGCTCGAATGTGTCCATCTCGAGAGCCATGCCGCCCGCGAAGACAAGGCCGCCCGCGACCGCGGCTCCGGAAAGGCCGAACCGATCGGCGGCGACCGGATCTTCGGTGAGGAAAGTGGGCACGGTAAACCTCCTGCTTTCTGCGGGGGAAACGAAGGAAAAAAGCCGGGATTTCTCGACATCATACCAAACGGTAGGTATCTTGAGAAAGCCACCAAGACCGCGACGCGCCGGGAGTTGTGCATGGCGACTTACCTCGAACAACGAAAGCAGCCGGGATCCTCCAGCGGTTCGGCGAGCGGCGATTTCGTCTTCGCCTCCGGAATCGCGATCGATCCGGCGACGATGCGCCGGGCGCCGGAAGCGGGCACCGTCGGCGAGGAGACCCGCCTGGTGCTCGCACTGCTGGAAGACCAGCTCGCGCAGGCGGGCTGCGGCCTCCGCGACATCGTCAAGACCACCTGTTACGTCCGCGAAGAGACCGACCGGATGGAATTCGTCCAGGCCTACCGCGACGTCTTCGCACCCGGCCCGTATCCGGCCCGGTGCACGGTCGCGCTGGGCATCGCGGGCGACTGCCGCGTCCAGATCGACGCGATCGCCTACCGGGGAGCGGAACAGTGAGAGTCGACCTTCTGCACGCGCTGGAGAACAAAGACGACGCGCGGCCCTGGCACGAAGTCCTGGAGCAGGCGCGGCGCCGGTTCGTCCTCGCCGATCAGCTCGGCATCGACGGGATCTGGATCGGCGAGCACCATTTCGACCACATGGGGGTCGACCAGTCGCCGAACCCCGCGCTGCTGCTTGCCGACCTGGCGAGCCGCACCAGCCGGATCCGGATCGGCATCGCGGCGGTCATCCTCCCGGCCTGGCATCCGATCCGGCTCGCCGAGGACCTGGCGATGCTCGACCAGATGACCGGCGGACGGCTGGACGTCGCGCTCAGCCGGGGCATCTTGCAAGCGGAGATCATCAATCTCAACGCCGAGGCGGACCGGTCGGACGACGCCCGCAGCAAGGCGATCTTCGCCGAACGGCTCGGCCTCCTGCGCGCCGCCTGGGCGCAGGATCCGCTGAAGTGGAGCAGCGAGCGCTTCGAATTCCCGCATCCGGACACGAAATGGCCGGGCGGCCCGAGCCGCTACACCGACGAGAGCGGCAAGGCGACCGGCATGGCGGTCATCCCGCGGCCCCGTCAGGCCGGCGGGCCGCCGCTCTACAGCGTCACCGACACCACCGGCGGGTTCGTCTCGGCGGCGCACCAGGGGCTGAAGACCATCACCTGGTTCCCGACCCGCGGCGTGCTCGACGGTCTCAACGCGTCCTATCGGGACGAAGCCGGGCGCGGTGGCGGAACTCCGCTGCAGAACGGTTCGGCGGTGCTCCGCGGATGCCTGATCGCGCCGACGGACGCCGAAGCACGCGAATTGGCCGAGCCCGAGGTGACCAGTTCGTTCGCCTACATCGAGAAGGTGCGCGGCATCAAGGTCTGGCTCGACGAGGGCGAAGATCCGGACGATCCGGCGATTCGCGCGACCGCGCCGTTCGACCTGCTTTTCGAACGCGACCATCTGCTCGTCGGTTCGCCGGACACGGTGGCCGAGAAGATGATCCAGTCCGCGCGCGCGAACAACGCGACGCACTGGGTCCTCGCACCGTCGCTGACCGAGGACGACCGCTGCGTGGAGCGGACCATGCGGCTGCTGGCCGAAGAGGTCCTGCCGAAGGTGAGGGCAGCCGTCGATGACTGACACCGCGGCATTCGAAGCGCGCTCCACCGGAGAGTTCGCGTTCGTGGGCTCTCCCGTGCCCGAACCGCATGGCGGCAGCCGGTCGCTGGCCGGGGAGATCCGCGCGGCGATGGCGGGCGTGCAGGCCGGTCTCGACAGCGTCGGCTGCGCGCTGACCGACGTCGTGAAGGCGACCTGCTATCTGGCCGAGGATGCCTATCGCGGCGATTTCTGGGCCGCCTGGGCGGAGTGGTTCCCGGCGGACGCCCATCCGGTCCGGCTCACCCTGGTCGCCGCGCTCCCGTACCAGGACCGGGTGCGGCTGGAAGTACTGGCGGAGCGGGCATGATCCTCGAACGTTCCGAATGGGGCGACCCCGAGGCGCCGCCGCTCGTGTGCGTCCACGGCGTGGGATCGCACGCGGGGGAGTTCCGCCGCGTCGCGACCAAGCGGTGGGCGCGGCGATTCCGGGTGATCGCCTTCGATCTGCGCGGGCACGGCCGGTCCGGCTGGAATCCACCGTGGACGCACGCCACCTACGCCGACGACCTGCTCGAATCCGTCGACGCGCTGGGCCTGGAGCGGCCGGATTGGCTCGGCTTCTCCTTCGGCGGCAGGCTGCTGCTCGACCTGGCGGCGCGGCGGCCGGAGAAGATCGGCCGCGCGGTGCTGATCGAGCCGGTCATCCGGATCTCGCCGCAGCTGGCGCGGCACCGGGCTGAGCAGGAGCTGACCGGCGACGGGTGGGATTCGGTCGAGGATTTCCTGGGCAGCCGGGAGAACACCGGCGAGCGGAAGACCGATCCGGAACTGCTGGCCGAGATCGAGACCCAGTTCGACCGGCTGCCGGACGGCCGGATCAAGCGGCGCACCAGCCAGGCCGCGATCGTGTCGATCTTCAGCGAGTTCGCCGCGCCCGCACCGCCGCCGGAGACCTTGACCCGCCCGGCGCAGCTGATCTACGCACCCGAGTTCGGCCTGGTGACTCCGGAGCAGCGCGCGGCCTACGAGCCGTACCTGGCCGACATCGTCGCGGTGCCTGGTCAGCACGCCGTCTTCTGGACGGCGTTCGACGAGACCGCGACCGCGGTGGAGCGTTTCCTGTCGTCGACGTGAGAGGGGAGTTCGATGGACAAGTTCGACTTCGTCGTGGTCGGCGGCGGGTCGGCCGGCTGTGTGGTCGCCGCGCGGCTGAGCGAGGACCCCGGTGTTTCCGTGCTGCTGCTGGAAGCGGGCGGCGACGAGCGGCGGGCGGACGTCTCGGATCCGGCCCGGTGGGAGGAACTGCAGGCCACCGACGCGAACTGGGGCTTCGAAACGGTTGTGCAGGCCGGGACCGGCCGGGCGCATCCCGCACCGCGCGGCCGGGTGCTCGGCGGGTCCGGCTCGATCAACTGCATGACCCATCTGCGCGGGCACCGGCTCGACTTCGACCATTGGGCGAGCCTCGGCGCGAAGGGCTGGGACTACGCGGGCGTGCTGCCGTATTTCCAGCGGTCCGAACACGTTCCCGGCGGTGACTCCCGCTACCGCGGAACGGGCGGTCCGTTGCGGCCGCGAGCGTCCGGAGAGCCGCATCCGATCGGCGAGGCGTTCGTCGAGGGCGCGGTGAGCTTGGGGCATCAGCGGACCGGCGACTTCAACGCCGCGGAGATGTCCGGCGTCGGCCATCCGGAATCCCTTGTCCTGGACGGATCTCGCGAAAGCACCGCCACCGCGTATCTGCGGCCCGCGATGGCTCGCGAGAACTTGACCGTACGCACCCACTCGACCGCACTGCGGCTGATTCTCCGGGACAGGCGCTGCCACGGCGTCGAGTATCTGCACGACGGCGTCCGCGAGCAGGTGTCGGCGGGCGAGGTGATCCTGTGCGCCGGTGCGGTCGGCTCGCCGCACCTGCTGCTGCTTTCCGGGATCGGCCCGGCGGACGAGCTCCCGGCGTCCGGCGTCGACGCGGTGCATGATCTGCCCGGAGTGGGCCGGAACCTCCAGGACCACATCCTGCTCGCGGGGATCCGCTACCACGCGCGGCGCCCGCGCACGTCCACCGGAATGGACGGGGCGACCCTGCTCGCCCGCACGGACGCGGCCGACCACGGACCGGACCTGAACCTGTGCGTGATGAACTTCGACTACCACCTGAGCTGGCAGCAGCCCGCCCCGGACAGCTTCACCTTCGCGATCGGGCACATGCGCCCGGCCGGCCGGGGTTCGGTACGGCTCGCGTCCGCCGATCCGCTGGCCGCGCCGCTGATCGACCCGGCCTACGTCCGGGAACGCGGAGACCTGGACGAACTCGTCAGGGGAGTGGAGCTGGTCGACGAGATCGTGCGCACCGGGGCGTTCGACGAGTGGGAAGGCCGGTCGGACACGACCGCGATGCTGCGGCTGCGCCGCGCGGAGCTGGAACAGGCCGTGCGGGAGTCGATCAGCAGCTACTTCCATCTGTCCGGCACCGCCCGGATCGGGGCCGACGACGATGCGGTCGTCGACCCGGACCTGCGCGTCCGCGGCATCGAAGGGCTTCGCGTAGCGGACGCCTCGGTGATGCCGACGGTCGTGTCCGCCAACACCAACGCGGCCAGCGTCATGATCGGCGAGAAGGCCGCCGATCTCGCGCGCGGCCGCTGCCTGCGCGCCTCATCGGTCCATTGACCGGTGCCGCGGCGAGTTTTAGGTTCTAGATACCAACCGGTCAGTCTTAACTGAGGAGGCGTCATGCCGAACCGCCCGCCCGGTGCCCGTCCCGGGACCCGTGCCGAACTGTTGCGCGGCCCGTTCGACCCGGGCGGCCAGCCGGAACTGCACCGGGACAAGCACATGCACCTGTCGCTGTTCGCGTGGAACGTCTCCAGCGGGCTGTCGGCGAGCAAGGCCGTGCTCAGCGATCCGGAGCGGCACCAGGAGTTCTGGAAATGGCCGTCCGCGGCGAAACTACTGCGCGCGACCGAGGAAGCCGGGTTCGACAGCCAGCTGCAGTACGGGATGTGGAGCGGCTACGACGGGGCGACCCGCTGGAACAACTCCCAGCTCGACTTCGCGACCGCGGCGACCGGTTCGGCGGCGATCACCGAACGGATCGGCATCTACACGACGATCCACGTGGGCTACCAGATCCCGCCGCTGCTGCTGGCGAAGATGACCGCGTCGATGGACCACCTTTCCGGCGGCAGGCTCGGCGTGAACATCGTGGCCGGGCAGAACGCCGTCGACTACGCGCAGTTCGGCTTGGTCGGCCCGCCGTCGCAGCAGGTCCGCTACGCGATCGCGGACGAGTTGGTGACCGCGCTGAAGCACCTGTGGTCCTCGGAAGAACCCGTCGACTTCGAGGGCGAGTACTTCCAGTTCTACGGCGCGCAGGTCGATCCGCTCCCGGCGAGCCGCCCGCGGCCGCTGCTGATCTGCGCGGCCGGGTCCGACATCGGCCTCGACTTCGCGACGAGGCAATGCGACGCGCTGTTCATCACCGCCGACGACAAGGATCTGGACGGCTATGCCAGGCGTGCGGCGAAGATTCACGCGATGGCCGCCGAACACGGGCGCAAGGTACGGATCTGCGCGATGTGTTACGTCGTGATGGACGAGACCGATGCGAAGGCCGCCGAGACGACCGAGTGGATGCGAAGCCAGATCGACCGGGACGCGCTGGAGGTCTGGCTGACGCGCAGCGGGCACATCATGAACAGCGAACGGCAGGAGGTCACCGAGGACCAGTTCGGCGAGGGGCGTGCGCGGAGCGGGGCGAACCAGGACCCGTACCTGGGCATCGGGAAGGAGCACTACGAAAGCCTCGGCATGGGGATGGGCGCCTACCAGCTGTTCGGGTCCTACGAGACGGTGGCCGACCAGCTGATCGACCTGTACGAGTCCGGAGTGGAGCAGGTCGCGTTGTGCTTTTTCGACCCGCACAAGGGCGTTCAGCAGATCCGCGACCACGTCCTGCCGCTGCTGCGCAAACGCGGCTACAACCTGTGACGCCGCAGCCGGGACCGGTCGCGCTCGTCACCGGCGGCGGAAGCGGGATCGGTCGCGCGACCGTCCTGCACCTGGCGGCCGAGGGATACCGGGTGGTGGTCGCCGACCTGAACGCGCCTGCCGCCGAGGAAACCGTCGAACTGGCAGGCGGCTCCGCCCTGGCCGTGCGCACGGACGTCAGCCGCGAGCCGGACGTCGCCGCCGCGGTGGCCGCGGCGATCGACCGTTTCGGGCGGTTGGACGTGCTGGTGAACAACGCCGGGCTGGGCGGCGCTTTCGGTCCGATCACCGAAATCGAGGTCGAGGACTGGGATTTCACCTTCGCGGTCCTGACGCGCGGGACCTTTCTCGGGATCAAGCACGCGGCGCGCGTGATGACCGCCGGGGCGAGCATTGTCAACATCGGTTCGGCCGCCGCGTACAGCGGGGCGACGCTGGCCTCGACCGCGTACTGCGCGGCCAAGGCGGCGGTGCTGAACCTGACGATGTCCGCGGCGGTCGAGCTGGCTCCGCGCCAGATCCGGGTCAATGCGGTCTGTCCCGGACTGGTCCGCACCCCGCTGCTCGAATCGGCCCGGGGCGAAGCGCTGGCCGCCGCCAGCCCGCCCGGCCAGCCGTGGCCGCGCTGGGGCCGGCCCGAGGACGTCGCGCGCGCAGTCGGCTATCTGGGCGGCCCCGCGGCGGAATTCGTGACCGGACAGACGATCGTCGTCGACGGCGGGCTCACCGCGGCGGGCCCCGGCCCGGATTTTCCGGCGGCGTTCGGCCTCGATCCGCGTGCGCGTGGGCTGGTCGGGGTGAACCGCGGGACGACCGGGGAGCGCAGCGAGGTGCGTCGCCGGATGTCCTGACCCTTGACATCCGGCGACGTGCATATGAAATATTCCGTACGCGTTCGGCTGTGCTGGTCCCCTTGCCGGTTCCCGTGTTGGAGGGTGAACGTGAGCTTCGAACTCCCTGGCCCGACTGTCTCCTCGCTGCTGCAACGGACTTACGACGTCCATTCCGGACAGACCGCGCTGGTGCACGCCGACGGGACGGAAACGTCCTTCGGCCGCCTGCGCGACTTGGCCTCCGGCCTCGCCGGCGGTCTCGCCGCACTGGGTCTCGGCCGCGGTGACCGGGTCCTGATCGCCGCGCGCAACTGTGCGGAGTACGTCATCGCTGATCACGCCCTGTTCTGGGGCGGTTTCGTCCGGGTGGCGGTGAGTTTCCGCTTGCACGCGCGGGAAATCGCCGAGATCGCCGAGGACTGCGCGGCGCGCGTCGTCTTCGCCGACGCGGATCGAGTCGACGAGTTGGCCGAAGCGCTGCACGCGGTCGGTGCCGAGGCGAAAGTCGTCAGCACCGGGTCGGTCGCCGAGCTGGCCGCGCACGACCCGGTGCCACCTGCTCCCGCGGAACGCGAAGATCTGGTCTGGATGCCGTACACCTCGGGAACGACCGGCCGCCCCAAGGGAGTCATGCACACCCACCGGAGCATCCTCGCGACGATCCGCAACATGATGGTCGAACTGCCGCCGATCACCGAGCGGGACACCATGCTGCAGGTCGCGCCGCTGAGCCATCTGGCCGGTTGGTACGGACTCGTCTACACCGTCCGCGGCGCCCGGCAGGTCTTCGCCGCGGAGTTCGACGCGCGCCGGGCAGTGGAGGCGATCGCGCGGTACCGGGTGACCGCCATGCCGATCGTGCCCACGATCCTCGCCATGCTGACCGAGGAACTCGAACGCGGCGACCACGGTGACCACGCGGTGAGTTCGATGCGCACGATCATCTACGGCGGCTCGGCCATCGCCCCCGCGAAGCTGGCCCGCGCGGTGGCCGCGTTCGGCGACGTGTTCGTCCAGAGCTACGGGCTCACCGAATTGCCCATGCCGGTGTCCAGCCTGTCGCAAGAGGACCACAAATTCGATCCGGCCGGACCCGCTCCGGAACGGCTCGCCTCGGCGGGCCGGGTCACCCCGTACATCGAGGTGCGAATCGTCGACGCGGACGGCAACGACGTGCCGCCGGGCGAGAGCGGCGAGATCTGGATCCGCGGCGACATGATGATGTCCGGCTACTGGCGCCAGCCGGAGGAGACCGCGGCGTTCCTGCGCCCGGATTCCTGGGCGAGCACCGGCGACATCGGCCGGATGAGCGACGGCTACCTCTACATCGTGGACCGCAAGCGCGACCTCATCGTCTCCGGCGGGTTCAACGTCTTCCCGAGCGAGGTGGAGAAGGTGATCGGCGCGCTGCCCGGGGTCGCCGAGACCGCCGTGGTCGGGGTCCCGGATCCGCGGTGGGGCGAGAGCGTTCTCGCCGTCGTCGTCCGGGAACCGGGCAGCGCCCTCACCGAGGACCAGGTTCTCGCCGCCTGCCGGGATTCGATCGCCGGGTACAAGAAACCCCGCCGGGTCGAGTTCGCGGACGGACTGCCGAAGAACTCCTCCGGCAAGCTGCTGCGCCGGGAACTGCGGGCGAGGTACTGGGAAGGACGCGCCCGGCTCGTGGACGGCTGAGGAGACCCACACTTCGGATTTCCCGAAACACCGCTTCGGGAAAGGGAAATTGACCTCCTCCGCCGGCGCCGCTTAACGTCGCGGTCTGTCTTCGACGAAAGGGACGACGAATGTCCGCAGACGCCTCGCCCGCTGTCCCGCGATTCGTGGCGGGGCCAAAGAAGAACCTCATCGGCGGCGCATGGGTCGAGGCGGCGTCCGGTCGCCGGATCGAGGTGCTCAACCCGGCGACCGGGAACGCGCTCTGCTCGATCGCGCAAGGGGACGCCGAAGACGTCGACCGCGCGGTGGCGGCGGCGCGCCGGGCGTTCGAGGGGGAGTGGCGCCGGTGGACGCCGCACGAGCGGCGGAAGCTGCTCCTGAAAATCCACGACCTCGTGCTGGACCATTTCGACGAGCTGGCGCTGATCGAGACGGTGGACATGGGCGCGCCGCTCGCGCGCACCAACGGGCTGCGGGAGTGGACGTCGCAGGTGCTGCAGTTCTTCGCGTCCCATTGCGACGCCGCGCGCACCGAGACGGTCCCCAACTCGCTGCCCGGGCAGTTCCTGACGCTCAAGCACCTCGAACCGGTCGGCGTGGTCGGCGGGATCATCCCGTGGAACGGTCCGCTGATCGGGCTGTGGTGGATCTTCGGACCGGCCTTGGCCACCGGGTGCACAGCGGTGCTGAAACCGGCCGAGGACGCGTCGCTGTCGGTGCTGCGGATCACCGAGCTGATGACCGAGGCGGGCGTGCCGGACGGGGTGATCAACGTCGTCACCGGCTACGGTGCGGAGGCGGGTCAGGCTCTTGCCGAGCACAACGGCGTCGACCGGATCGCGTTCACCGGGTCGACCGGGACGGCGCGGTCGGTCGTGCGGGCGTCCGCGGGGAATTTCAAGCGGCTGCAGCTGGAACTCGGCGGGAAGTCGCCGGACATCGTGTTCGCCGACGCCGATCTGGACAAGGCGGTGCCGGGTGCCGCGATGGGCGTGTACACCAACAGCGGCCAGGTCTGCGTCGCCGGGACCCGGATCCTGGTGCAGGAAGCGATCTACGGCGAATTCGTGGAGCGGCTGACCGCGTTCACGAAGACGATCCGGGTCGGCGACGGCCTCGACCCGGAAACCCAGCTGGGCCCGCTGATCTCGCAGCGGCAACTGGACCGCGTCCTGCGCTACATCGGCCTCGGCGGGGGCGAGGGCGCACGGCTGGAAGCTGGCGGCAACCGGCTGGGCGGCGCGTTGGCCGCGGGGTTTTTCGTGGAGCCGACAGTGTTCGCCGGTGCGTCGAACGACATGACCATCGCCCGGGAGGAGATCTTCGGCCCGGTGGCGTCGGTGATCCCGTTCGCCGACGCCGACGAGGCGCTGCGGCTGGCGAACGACACCCCGTTCGGCCTGGCCGGCGGGATCTGGACAGAGAGCCTGTCCACCGCGCACCTGGCCTCCCGGGGAATCGACGCCGGGACGATCTGGGTGAACTGCTACGGGGTGCTCGACCCGGCCGTGGGCTTCGGCGGCACGAAGGCGAGCGGGTATGGGTGGAAAGGCGCGCGCGAGCACGTTGAGAGCTTCCTGTACCCGAAGGCGGTCTATCTCAACCTCGGCTAGCGACGGAAGGAATTCCCTTGACCGGCGAAGCACGCACCCGCGAAGAACGAGTCCAGTGGGCGATCGACGTCGAAGAGATCAAGGCGGTGCTGGCCAAGTACTGCCACGGGATCGACAAACAGGACGAAGAAACGTTCCTGAGCATCTGGGCCGAGGACGCGGACTACGTGCTGCCGCGCGGCGAGGGCCACGGCATCGACGGTGTCCGCGCGCTGGTGCGGAAGGTGTGGGAGCAGGTGCCTCGCTGTCACCACCACATCACCAACGCGGTGATCGAAGTGGACGGCGACACCGCGGCGGCGAGAACCGACGTGTTCTACTTCCGGCTGACCGACGACGGCGTCGCCCAGTTGCTGTCGGGCGGGTACGAGCTGGAGTTCGTGCGCCGCGACGGCGAATGGAAGACGCGCCGGATGGAGTTCAGCCCGTTCGTCTCGACCAGTCCGGTGTTCGCCGGGAACCCGGACTAGCCGCCCCGGTCAGAGCTTCGGCGGGGAGAAAACCGGCGACAGCGCCGCGGCCCGTGCTCCGGCCGCGGGCGCCGTCGCCGCGGCGCTTGGCCCGGACAGCGCGTTGCGGATGAGGCGCTGTGCGGTCGCGAGGATGTCGTCGAGGCTGCCGCGGGCGGGGTTCCACCATTCGGTGGCCCAGTTGACCGCGCCGAGCAGGAACATCCGGGCCGCGCGCGGGTCGAGACCGGGATCGATCTCGCCGCTGTCGACGCCGGCCTGGATCAGATCGCGCCACAGCTGGCCCGTGGCGCGCTGGTGTTCCAGCTGGCGGCTCCGGATGTCGGGGGGCAGCTGGCCGAGGGTGCGCATCGCGGCGGCGGTGTAAGCGGATTCCTTGAGGACCATCTCGAGGTGGGCGGCGTAGGCGGCGCAGATCCGGTCCATCGCGGTCGCGTCCGGGGGCAGCGCGGCCAGCCGGGCGCGGACGTTGTCCCCGGCCATCCGGTCGCCGATGTTGACGACTTCCTCGAGGATCGCCTCCCGCGAGTCGAAGTAGTAGTAGACCGCGGGCACCCGCAGCTGCGCCAGGGTCGCGATCTCCGACAACCGGGTTCCGTCAAAACCCTTGCGGCTCGACAGGTCCGCCGCGGCATCGAGGATCCGTCGCCGGGTCCGGTCCGACTTGCGCTCCCGGTCTCCGCCATCCGCCTTCGTCACCTGACCACCTCTCCGTCGGGGAAAATCTACCGGCTGCTCGAAGAACGGGGCAAGCGAGACCAGGGCTTGCCAGTTTTTCGAAAGAGTGCTAGAAAATCTCCAGTCGCCGGCGGGCGAGCACGCCGCCGAGTCGCCATGCGAAATATATTAAATACTTTCGAGTATCCCCGGACCCCGCGGCAGCACCGGCCGCCGGGACGGCACGGAGGAGGAACCCATGTCGCCCACCCTGCGAACCCCGGTTTGCGAGTTGCTGGAGATCGACGTGCCGATCCTGCAGGCGGGCATGGGCAACGTCGCCTACGGCCGCCTCGCCGCGGCGGTGTCGAACGCGGGCGGGCTCGGTTCGATCGGCGGCATCGACATCACCCCGGAACAGGTCGACGAGGAGATCCGGGTGTTCCGGAAGCTCAGCGACCGGCCGCTGTGCGTCGACCTGGGCTTCCCGGCGAACGCGCCGAAGGGGCTTTCCGACGTGGCGGTGCCGGAGCTGCCGGGGCCGCTGAAGCAGCTGAAGTCCGAACTGGCCGAGCGCGGCGTCGAGGTCGTGCCGACCACTGACCAGGCGATCAGCTTGGCGGACAACAAGAAGAAGCTGGAGATCTCCCTCGGCCACGGCGTCGAGGTCATCGCCTGCGCGCTGGGCACCCCGACCTGGGTGGTGGAAGCCTGCCACGCCGCGGGCGCGAAGGTGATCAGCATCGTCGGGCAGGCGAAGCACGCGCGCAGCGCGATCCGCAACGGCACCGACCTGGTGGTCGTGCAGGGCACCGAGGGCGGCGGGCACACCGGCGACGTCGGGCTGATCACGCTGCTGGCCGAGGTGCTGGAGTTCTCGACGGTGCCGGTGATCGCGGCGGGCGGGCTGGTCAAGGGTGCGCAGATCGCGGCGTGCCTGGCCATGGGCGCGCAGGGCGCGTGGGTCGGGACGCGGTTCCTCGCCAGCGAGGAGTCCGGTTCGGAGGACGTGTTCAAGCAGGCGGTCGTCGAGGCCGATTACGACTCGACGCTGCGTTCGCTGCTGTTCGACGGCCTGCACGTGCGGATGCTGCGCAACCGGTTCACCGAGGTGTGGGAAGGGCACGAGGACGAGCTTTCGCCGTATCCGGTGCAGCGGGTGCTGACCATGCCGTTCAAGTACGCCGCGATGAAGGCGCACCTCAAAACGCACATGAGCATGCCTTCGGGCGCGGGGGCGGGCATGATCACCGATCTGCCGGGCGCCGCGGAAATCCTCGACCGGCTGGTCGAAGAGACCGTCGAAGCCCTGCGCGGCATCGAGAAGACGGTCGAGTTCAGCTGATGGCCGGCCCGCTGGCAGGGGTGAAGGTCGTCGAGATCGGCTCGATCGGCCCAGGCCCGTGGTGCGCGATGCTGCTGTCGGACATGGGCGCGGACGTGCTCCGGGTGGACCGGGCCGACCACGTGCGCGACCACGTTCCCGGCGAGCGGTCCTACGAGTTCGCCACGCTGCGGGGCCGCCGCTCGGCGGGCGTCGACCTGAAACGTCCCGGTGGCGCGGAGGTGGTGCTGCGCCTGGTCGAACAGGCCGACGCGCTGATCGAAGGCAGCCGCCCCGGCGTCGCCGAGCGGCTCGGGATCGGCCCGGACGAATGCCTGGCCCGCAATCCGCGGCTGGTCTACGGCCGGATGACCGGCTGGGGCCAGGACGGGCCGCTGGCGCAGGCGCCCGGGCACGACCTGAATTACCTCGCGCTCAGCGGGCTGCTGCACGCGATCGGGCCGGCCGGCGGACGGCCGGTCCCGCCGCTCAACCTCGTCGGCGACTACGGCGGCGGCGGGATGCTGCTCGCGTTCGGGATCGTGTCCGGACTGTTCGAAGCGGCGCGGTCCGGGCAGGGCCAGGTGCTCGACTCCGCCATGCTCGACGGCTCGTTGCTGCTCGGTTCGCTGTTCCACGGGCTTCGTCAGACCGGGCGGTGGCGGGACGAGCGGGAATCGAACCGCCTCGACGGCGGCGCGCCGTACTACGGCGCCTACGAGACCGCCGACGGCCGGTGGGTCGCGATCGCGGCCAACGAGCCGAAGTTCTACGAGGTCCTGCTCGAAACGCTCGGGCTCGCGGACGAGGACTTGCCCGCACAGCAGGACGAGCTCGGCTGGCCGGAGCTGCACCGCCGGTTCGCCGCCGTTTTCCGCACGCGGACGCGGGAGGACTGGGTCGAGGTCTTCCGGTCGAAGGAGACCTGTTTCGCCCCGGTGCTGACCCTCGACGAGGCGCCGCACCACGAGCACAGCGTCGCCCGGGACGCGTTCGTGCCGGTGGACGGGGTGCTGCAGCCCGCGCCCGCGCCGCGTTTCGGCCGCACGCCGGGCGCGGTGGCCGGGCCGGCGGCGGTACCCGGCGAGCATACCGAGAAAGCGTTGCAGGACTGGGGGTTCAGCCACGAGGAAGTGGCCGGCCTCCTCGCCGCGGGGACCGTCGTGCAGCAGGACTGACCGGACAGCGAACCACTGCCAGAGAGGAGAGCGCGAGCCGATGAGTGTAGTGGACAGCCGCGAGGAACTCGTGATCGACAGAGACCTGAAGGTCCCGCGGCCGGATGCGGTGCTGATCGGCGGCGAATGGCGGCCGTCTTCCGGGAGCGAAGTCACGACCGTCGTATCGCCGACGACCGAGCAAGTGGTGGCCGAGGTCGTCGCGCCCGTAGCGGACGACGCCGACGCGGCGGTCGCGTCGGCAGCGGAGGCGTTCGACGGCCCGTGGCCGCGGCTCCCGGTCACCCGGCGAATCGAGGTGTGCCAACGGTTCTGCGACTTGCTCGAGGAACGATCCGATGAGATCGGTCTCGTGTGGGCGGTCGAGGCCGGCATCCCGGTCCGCTGGAGCCGGACCCTGCACCGGTTCGCGGCGAAAGCCGCGTGGCGCACCGCACTAGGGGCGGCCGGGGAGGCGCTGGCACCGGAGACCCGCTCCACCCCGGTCGGCGAAGTGCGGATCGAGCGGGAACCGGTCGGCCCGGTGCTGGCGGTGATGCCGTACAACGGCCCGCTCACGACGGTGGGCAGCAAGGTGGTCCCGGCGCTGCTGGCCGGCGCGCCGGTGGTCGTGAAGGCGGCGCCGGAGTCGGCGCTGATGATGCGGCTCGTCGCCGAATGCGCTGTCGCTGCCGGGTTTCCGCCGGGTGTGCTGAGCGTGCTGGCCGCGGGCGTCGAGGTGTCGCAGCGGCTGGCGTCCGATCCGCGGTTCGAGATGATCTCGTTCACCGGCGGCCCGGCGACCGCGTCGGCCATCCTGCGCCAGAGCGCGGATCTGCTGCCGCGCACCGTTTTCGAGCTGGGCGGGAAGTCGCCCGCGGTGCTGCTCGACGACGTGGACCTGGACCAGGCGTTGCGGCCGCTGGTGGCCGGTGCGATGAGCGGGTCGGGCCAGGTGTGCGCGGCGCTGTCGCGGGTGTTGGTCCCGGCTTCGCGGCACGACGAGATCGTCGAGGCTCTCGCCGGTGCGTATCGCGCGCTGCGGATCGGCGATCCGCGGTCGAAGGACACCGACCACGGCCCTGTGGCGACGCGGGCGGCGTTCGACCGGACCTGCCGCGTCGTGGAGCGGGCCCGCGAACAGGGCGCGAACGTGGTGACCGGCGGCCGTCGGCCGGAGGGCTTCGCTGCCGGGTGGTTCTACGAGCCGACGCTGCTGACCGGTGTGGCGGAGGACCACGACGTGGCCCAGAACGAGGTGTTCGGCCCGGTCACCGCCGTGCTGCCGTACGACGACCTCGACGACGCGCTGCGGATCGCGAACGGCACCCAGTACGGCCTGGCGGCGAGCGTTTTCTCCGCGGACCGGGACCGTGCGCTGGGCGTGGCGCGCCGGATCCGGGCGGGATCGGTGGCGCTCAACACCTTCGGGCCGACCATGGCGGCGCCGTTCGGCGGGGTGAAGCGGTCCGGCTGGGGCCGGGAGTGCGGGCCCGAGGGCCTCCGCGAATTCACCGATGTAAAGCAGATTCTGGTCGGTTGAGGCGAAAGGGACAGGACATGGGCAACGAAGTGGCGCTGGTGACCGGCGGGGCGAGCGGGATGGGCCGCGCGTCGGTCGCGCGGTTCCTCGACCGCGGCTTCGACGTCGTCATCGCCGATCTCAACGAGCAAGTCGCCGAACGCGCGCTCGCCGAGTTCGACGCGGGCGGCCGGGTGCGGTTCGCGCACACCGATGTCAGCGACGAAGCGCAGTTCGAGGCCGCGATCGCGCAGACCGTCGAGAGCTTCGGCCGCCTCGACGTGCTGGTGAACGCGGCGGGCGTCGGCGGAGCGTTCGGCCCGCTGACCGAACTCGAAGTCGACGACTGGGACTACACCTTCGACGTGGTGCTGCGCAGCGTGTTCCTCGGCGTCAAGCACGCCGGGCGGGTGATGCGGGCGCAGGGGACCGGCGGGGCGATCGTGAACTTCGGCTCGGTTGGCGCCTTCGCGGCGGGAGCCGGGGTGCAGGCGTACTCGGTGGCCAAGGCGGGCGTGCAGCATCTGACCAAGATCGCCGCGTTCGAGTACGCCGCGGACCGGATCCGGGTCAACGCGGTCGCACCCGGCATCATCACGACGCCCTTGATCGGGCTCACCGCCGAGGACCTGAAACCCGTGCTGGGCACCGTGCAGCCGCTGCCGTACGCGGGCGAGCCCGACTTCGTCGCCGGCGTGGTGTCGTTCCTCGCCAGCGACGACGCGAAGTTCAT
This sequence comes from Amycolatopsis sp. FU40, assembly GCF_021903635.1. NCBI lineage: Bacteria > Bacillati > Actinomycetota > Actinomycetes > Pseudonocardiales > Pseudonocardiaceae > Amycolatopsis > Amycolatopsis sp. FU40. The sequence continues at coordinate 2,713,407 of NZ_CP091381.1, read as the reverse complement.
CACCGGCGAGGTGGTCACCGTCGACGGCGGGATGATCGCGGCGGGCCCGCAGCTGGGGAATCTGGTCAACAACAACCCGGCGCTCAACGGCCTGGTCGGGGTCAACCGCGGCAGCACCGGCCAGAAGTCGAAGGTGCACCGCACCGTCGAGGTGGCGGGGAGCCCGCGGTGACTGCGGACGGGCCGTCGATCGCGCAGCGGCGAGCCGACTTGGAGCGCGAGTTCGCGCCGTGGCGGCCGCGCACGCTCGACGAGCACTTCGAGCACGTGGCGGCCCGGTTCGCCGCGCGCCCGTACGTGATCACCGGCGACCGGGTGTTCACCTACGAGGACGTGCTGCGGCAGGCGCACCGGTTCGCCGACGGGCTGGCCGCGCTCGGCGTCCGCGCGGGCGACCACGTGGGCCTGCTGATGGCGAACTATCCGGAGTACGAGCCGCTGAAGCTGGCCATCGCGCGGGCCGGTGCGGTGGCGGTGCCGCTGAACTACCTTTACCGCACTCAGGAACTGGGCTTCGTGCTGCGGCAGTCGTGCAGCCGCGTGCTGATCACGATGACGTCCTTCCGGAACCAGGACTACCTCGCGATGCTGGACGAGCTGGCTCCCGGATGGGAGCGGGCCGGTTCGATCGGGTTCGGCGACCTGGAGCGCGTGCTCACCCTGGATCCGGAGGGCAAGGGCGAAGGCCGGGAAGGCGTGCTCGACGTTCCCGAACTGGAGCGGATCGGCGCCGCCAGCCCCGGGGCGGCGCGCGGCGGGCTGCGCGGCCCGCTGGAGATGTCGGACATCATGTACACCTCCGGCACCACCGGCGAGCCCAAGGGCGTGCAGCTGAGCCACGACGCGCTGCTGCGCCAGGTGTACGGCTCGGCCTACTGCCGTGCGCTGCCGGACGGCAACCGGTCGGTGTTCGCGCTGCCCTGCTACCACATGTTCGCCTACGAACAAGGCGTGCAGGCGGCGACCTTCGTCGGCGGCGCCGTCCTGCCGCAGCCGAGGTTCGATGCCGGTGAGTACCTGCGGGCGATCGAGCAGCACCGGGTGAACGACGTGCTCGCGGTGCCGACGATGAGCGTCGCGCTGGTCGAGCACCCCGCGCGCCGCGACACCGATCTGTCCTCTTTGGACCGGATGCTGTCGGCGGCCGCGGTCGCGCCGACCTGGCTGTGGGAGCGCATCCGCAGCGACCTCGGCGTCCGAGAACTGACCACGGCCTACGGGATGACCGAGGTCGGCGGGGCGACCGTGATGACCCAGCCGGACGATCCGCTGGAGGTGACCGCGTCCACGGTCGGCCGCCCGAAACCCAGCGGGGCGGCCAGCGAGGCCGGCGGCCCCATCGCGGAGTACCGGATCCTCGACCCGGCGACCGGCGAACCGGTTCCGCCCGGAGAACCGGGCGAACTCGTCGCGCGCGGTCCGACGACCATGCTCGGCTACTGGAACCGGCCGGAGGAGACGGCGGCCGCGTTGCGGGACGGCTGGCTGTACTCCGGCGACCTCGGCCGCGCGCTGCCCGACGGGTCGCTGGTGATCACCGGGCGGTCGAAGGATCTGTTCAAGAGCGGCGGCGAACTCGTGATGCCCAAGGAGGTCGAGGACTTCCTCTCCGGGCAGCCCGGGGTCAGCCAGGCGTTCGTCGTCGGGGTGCCGGACGACCGCTGGGGCGAGGCGGGCTGCGCGTTCGTCGTCCCGGAACCGGGAGCCGTCCCCGATCCGGCGGCACTGGTCGAGGACTGCCGGGAGAACCTGGCCCGGTTCAAGGTCCCCCGGCACGTGTTCGTGCTCGGCGCCGACGAGGTGCCGCAGACCCCCACCGGAAAAGTGCAGAAGTTCAAGCTCGTGCCGATCGCGCGGGACCGGCTCGGCGCGGACGTTTTCGTCCGCGCGCTGAGCCCTGCCGATTCCGCTTAGCACGAAACCCTTTCATCGAGGCGAAAAAGGAGCGATCAATGGCGATCACCAATCCCCGCCCGACCGAACCGACGCTGTCGGTCGTCCGGGAGGCCGTCGAAGGGACCTGCGCGGCGTGCGGCGCGCAGCGGTTGGAGGCGTACCCGGTGCTGTCCGAGGCCGGCTGGTTCGACGTGGTCAAATGCGCGGCCTGCCTGACCGACGTGCGGCGCGTCCCGGGGCCGAAGCTCGGCCCGATCGAACTGCTGGCCGACCGGATCTGAGGAGCGCGGACATGGCTGAGCGCAAGAACATGATCGGCGTCGACGTGGGCGGCACGTTCACCGACATCGTCTCGATCTCCGGCGGCCGGATCGAAACCGTCAAGGTCGCCACCAACGTCACCGAAAGCTACAAGGCCGTGCTGGAGGGCGCGTCCGAAGTGGACGTCGCCGCCGCGGCGGCGTTCAACCACGCGAGCACGCACGGCCTCAACGCGGTCATCACGCGGCGGCTGCCGAAGATCGCGTTCCTGACCACTGAGGGCCACCGCGACATTCTCGACATGGCCCGCGCGATGCGGCCGCCGGAGGCCAACACCGATCCGCGCTGGCACCGCAGCTTCGGCGACGTGACCGCGCCGATCGTGCCGCGCTACCTGCGCCGCGGAATTCGCGAACGCTTCGGCGCGGACGGGACGGCGGTGATCCCGCTCGACGAGCAGCAGGCCCGGGAGGAACTGCGGATCCTCGCCCGGTGCGGCGTCGAAGGCGTCGCGATCTGCCTGCTCAACTCCTATGTGGACGGAAGCCACGAGCGGCGGCTGCGCGAACTGGTCGCCGAGGAGATCGGCGACGTCGCGTGCTCGATCTCCAGCGAGGTCTCCCCGCTGGCTCGGGAGTACCCGCGCGCTTCGACCACAGTGATCGACGTGCTGATGAAGCGGATTTACGGCCCGTACACCCGCGAACTGGCCGCCGGGCTCACCGGGCTCGGGTTCGAAGGCGACCTCAACTTCGCCGACTGCGCGGCCATGCTGGCCCCGGTCGAGGTCGCGATGGAGCGGCCGTCGCGCATCGTGTTCTCCGGGCCCGCGGCCGGAACCGTGGCGTGCGCGCACCTTGGCGAGCTGATCGGCGAGCCGAACCTGATCTGCACCGACATCGGCGGCACCTCCAGCGACATCAGCGTGGTCACCGGCGGGAAACCGTTCGTCAACACGACGTTCGAGCTGGAACACGACCTGATCGTCAACACCCTGTCGAACGAAATCGTCAGCGTCGGCGCGGGCGGCGGCAGCATCGTCAGCATCACCCCGACCGGCGAGGTCAAGGTCGGCCCGGAAAGCGCGGGCGCGGACCCCGGCCCGGCCTGCTACGGCCGCGGCGGCGCAGCGCCGACCACCACCGACACCTTCCTGATGATGGGGATCCTCGACCCCGACCGGTTCGCCGCCGGGCGCTCGCGGCTCGACCCCGGGCTGGCTCGGGCCGCGTTCGAGAACCTCGACACCCAGGCGACGCTGTCCGAACGGGTCCGGTTCGCCTACCGGATGGCGCTCAACAACGTGGCCGAGGGCATCGTCGACGTCCTGGTGAAAAACGGTGTCGACCCGCGCGACCACGCGCTGGTCGCCTACGGCGCGGCCGGTCCGATGATGCTGCCGGGCCTGCTGGAGCAGATGCACGTCAAGAGCGTGCTCGTCCCGCCGCATCCCGGCCTGTTCTCCGCGCTGGGCCTGGTCAGCGCCGACCAGGTGTACGCCGACAGCCGGACCGCGTACGCGGTGCTGACCCCGGACGCGGCGGAGGAGATCGACGCGGTCTACGCGGGCATGGAAGAGGCGATGACGCGGTCGCTGGGCAAAGACGCCGAACGCGTCACGTTCACCCGCTCCTTCGATGGGCAGCTGATGGGCCAGGCCTGGGAGACGCCGTTCGTCGAGGTGCCGAACGGGAAGATCACCCCGGAAGCGGTCGAGACGATGATCGCCAACTTCCACGACGGATACGAACAGCGCTCGGGCAACCGCTTCGAAGGGATGCCGGTGCAGGGCGTCACCTACCGGCTCACCGCCGTGGTGCCCACGCCGAAGGTCGACTACCCGGAACCGCCGCGGCGGCCCGCGGGCGAATCGCCTCAGCCGGTCGGCGCCATCACCATCCGGCACCTCGAGGAAACCGACCTGAAGGCCGGCGAATACGAGCGCGATCAGCTCATGCGCGACGACGTCATCGAAGGCCCGGCGGTGATCCGCGAGCCGATGTCGACCACTTTCGTGCCGCCCGGCCTGATCGCCACCGTCGGCCGGATCGGCGAAATCGTCATCACCCGGGCGACCGGCCAGCAGAGGAGCGAAGGCAATGCCTGACACCACCACCGAAACGCTGCTTCGCGACCTCACCGACGAGCAGTTCCTCGAGCGCTACGACTGCGACCGGTTCACCGCGTCGGTGCTCGCCAACCGGCTCCGGTACTCGGCGCAGCACGTCACTACCGGCCTGCTGCACCGGGCGTTCTCGCCGATCATCGCGCTCTGCTACGACTTCGCCGCCTGCGTGTGCGCGCCGCCGGAGCAGGACTACGCGATGAGCGCGGTCACGAACGGACTGTCCATCTTCCTCGGCACGATGTCGGCGGGCGTGCGCGTCGCGGTCGAGGAGTTCGGCCCGGAGAACCTGGTCCCGGGCGATCTGCTGATCTGCAACGACGTCTACCGGATGGGCAACCACTACAACGACGTCTGCTTCATCCGCCCGGTGTTCCACGAGGAGCGGATCGCGAGCTTCATCGCGCTGCGGGCGCACCAGCTCGACGTCGGCGGCATCGCGCCCGGCGGGTTTTCCGCGGCGAAGCACAACATCTATGAGGACGGCATCTCGATCAGCCCGCGACTGCTTTACCACGCGGGCGAGCCAGTCAAGGAGACGTTCTCGCTGATCTTCGACAACGTCCGGATGGCCGAGCTGATGCTGCCGGACTTCCACACCATGCAGAGCTGCTGCGCGCTCGGCGAAGGCCTGATCCAGGAGATCATCGAGCGCTACGGCAGCGAGGCGTACCTGGGCAGCTTGCGCTACGCCTGCGACGCGTCGGCGGAAAGCATGCGGCTGGCGTTCGCCGCGATGCCGGACGGGGACTACTCGGCGACCGGCTCGCTGGACGCCGACGGCGTCGACGACAGCGAGGAATACGTTGTCGCGCTCACCTTGCGCAAGCGGGGCGCGAAGCTGGAAGCCGACTTCAGCGGCTCCTCTCGGCAAGCGCGCACCTGCATCAACGCCGGCGCGCTCGACGCGAAGACCGCGGTAGGCGTCGGGCTGAAAATGCTGCTGTCGCCGGAAAGCGAGTTCACCTCGGGCACCTTCCGCGACGTCGATCTCGTGATCCCGGCCGGGTCGATGGTCAGCGCCTTGCCGCCGGACGGCGCGGTCTTCTGCTACTACGAGGTGTCCGCGCTCATCAACACGGTGCTGTGCCGGGCTTTGGGCTCGGTGCTGGGGGAGGCAGCGCTCGGCGGCGACTTCGGCTCGGCGTACGTGCACAACGCCTACGGAGTCGGCCCGGACGGCACGCCGTGGATGTGCTCGGCGATGGCGGGCGGCGAACACGGTCCGCGGGGCGGTTCCAGCGCGGGCGACGGCGACGGGTTCTCCTGCAGCTACATCTTCAACCTCATGTCGCCCTCGACGGAATCCTTGGAAGCGGACTTCCCGCTGCGCATCATGCGGCGCGAATTCCTGCCGGACACCGCCGGTCCCGGTTCGTTCCGCGGCGGCGCGTCGGTCGCGAAGGACGTCATGTACACCCAGCCGGGTCAGCACCAGACCATCCCGTTGAGGTTCCGCAACGCCAGCGGGGTCGGGGTTCGCGGCGGCAGCGACGGCGCGCTCGGCGGGGTGTGGATCTTCGGCCGGGACGGGGCGGCGACCACTGGGCCGGAAACCCTGCTGCCGGCGGGGGATTCGTCCTACGCGGACGCGGTCGCCGTCGCGGGCACGCTGGACCCGAAGACGCAGGCGCCGCGCCCGGACGGCGAGTACTTCTACTACGGCCGGGACCCGGGTTGGGCCACCGAGGCCGGGGCCACCTGGCGGTACGTGACCAACGGAGGCGGCGGCTGGGGCGATCCCCTCGACCGCGATCCTCAGCACGTGCTCCGGGACGTCCGCGACGAGTACGTAACGCTGGCCGCCGCCGAACGCGACTTCGGCGTCGTGATCACCGGCGACCCGCACGCCGATCCGGAAGGCCTGGTGCTCGATCTCGCCGCGACCGAGAAGACCCGCGCCGCCCGGCACTGAAGGACAACCCAGGAGAAGGAGAACAATGGAGTTCAAGTTCGAGCGGATCGTCACCGATCGCACCGCGGACGACAAGTCCGTCTTCGCGGACGAGGGGCCCATTCCCGCCGAAACGGTGTTGGGGATCGACTTCCTCAAGCTGTGGGGCACCGGCGAGGGCGTCCCGGAGGTCAGCGCCGGCGGCAACGCGAAGAGCACCTACGAACCGTTCTTCCCCGGCCCGGGCGGCACCCGTTTCATGATCTGCACGTTCCCGCCGGAGGCCACGACCGGGGACGCCGCGGCATTGGCCGAGGCGGAACGTCAGCAGCCCGGCGGCATCGGGGGTGTGTTCGAGGGCGACGACCCGGGCATGCACGTCACCGACAGCGTCGATTACGGCATCCTGCTGGACGGCGAACTCGTCCTCGAACTGGACGACGGCGCCGAGCGGAGGATCACGCCGGGCACCTGCGTCGTGCAGCGCGGCACCCGGCACGCGTGGCGCAACCGCAGCGGGAAACCGGCCACGATGGCTTACATCTACATCGCCGCCGAGCGCAAACCGGCATGAAGACACTCGCGGCGGTAGTGGACGAGAACAGCACCGAGTTCGAACTGCGCACCCTTGAGGTGGACGAGCCCGGCGTGGGCGAGGTGCACGTGAAGTTCGTGGCTTCGGGGCTGTGCCATTCGGATTTCCACATGATCGACGGCGTCGGCGAAGGCAAGCAGCCGGTGCTGGGCGGGCGCAAGCCGATCGTCGTCGGGCACGAGGGCGCCGGGATCGTCGAGTCGGTCGGGCCCGCGGTCACCCGGGTCAAACCGGGGGACCACGTGGTGTGCAGCTTCCAGCCGAGCTGCGGCGTGTGCCGTTACTGCGCGACCGGCCGGGCCAGCCTGTGCGACTGGGGCGCGCTGTCGATGGACGGCGCGTTCCCCGACGGCCGGTTCCGCTACCACGGGGAAGACGGCCGTGACTACGGCAGCATCGCGATGCTGGGCACGTTCTCCCAGCGGGCCACGATGTCCGAGCGGTCAGTGGTCAAGATCGACGACTGGTTGCCGCTCGAGTCGGCGGTGCTCGTGGGCTGCGGGGTGCCGACCGGCTGGGGCACCGCCACCTCGGCGGGAAGCGTCCGGGTCGGCGACACCGTCGTGGTCTACGGCATCGGGGGCATCGGCATCAACGCGGTGCAAGGGGCGGCGTACGCGGGCGCGAAGTACCTGGTCGTCGTGGATCCGGTGGAGTTCAAGCGGGAAACCGCGCTGAAGTTCGGCGCCACGCACGCGTTCGCGTCCCCGGAGGAAGCTGCGGAGAAGGTACGCGAGCTGACCTGGGGCCAGGGTGCCGACCAGGCGCTGGTGACCGTCGGGGTCGTGCACGAGAAGGTCGTGCAGGACGCTTTCGACGTGGTCGGCAAGGGCGGTGTCGTCGTAGTCACCGGCCTGGGCCGTCCGGACGAGCTGACGGTGCACGTGTCCGGCGCGGTGCTGACCAAATGGGAGAAGACGATCAAGGGCTCGATGTTCGGCACCCTGAACCCGCATTACGACATCGTGAAGCTGCTCCGGCTCTACGACGCCGGAAAGCTCAAGCTCGACGAGCTCGCCACCCGCCATTACCGGCTCGAAGAGATCAACCAGGGCTACGCCGACATGGTCAACGGCGAGATCATCAGAGGCGTGATCCTGCACGACCAGTGACCGGTTTCGCGGGTGCCCGCGCGGGCACCCGCGAAACCGCGGCGGTCAGAGGTTTTCGCCGAAGAAGCCGGTCAGCTTCGCGACCGCCGGCGTGACGTGCTCGTCCTTGTCGTAGAGGCTGATGTGGGTCGCGCCGTCGACGACGTAGAGTTCCTTGGGCTCGTCGGCCTTTTCGACCGCTTCGCGGCTGAAGTAGCCGGTGTCGGCGTCCGAGCCGATGATCATCAGCAGCGGCCGCGGAGCGATCAGCTTGATCATCGCGTACGGGTCGAACTGCGCGATCTGGTCGATGCTGCGCAACGGCCACTCGTTCGTGGAGTTGCAGTGCCCGCCGCGAGGTGTGCGGTAGTAGTCCTGTGCCTCGCGGTACAGCGTCGGTGCTTCCTCCAGGCCCTCCGGGCTTTCCGGGGCCCAGTTCTGCGTCACCGGGGCTTCGCCGCGAGCCTCGGCGGTGCGCAGCGCGCCGGCCTGGTCCAGCATCGCCTGCAGGACCTCCGGGCCCTGGGTGCGGCCGAGGCCTTCCGCCAGCAGGCTGCGGATGTCCACGGCGCTGACCGTGGCGACCGCCTTGATCCGGTGGTCGGTCTGCGCGGCGAACGGCACGTAGCCGCCGGACGCGCAGATGCCCAGCGCACCGATGCGAGCGGGGTCGATGTCGTCGCGGGTGGTGAGGCAGGTGACCGCGGCCCGGACGTCTTCGCCGCGCTGGAACGGGTTTTCCAGCCCGCGGGGTTCGCCTTCGCTCTCGCCCTGGTAAGCGGCGTCGAACACCAGCGTCGCGTAGCCCTCGCGGGCCAGGCGCTCGGCGTAGATGCTGGCGGTCTGCTCCTTCACGCCGCCGCCCGGGTGGGACACGACGACCGCGGGAAGCGGCGCGCCGGTGTGGTCGTCGGGGGTGAACAGCAGCCCGGCCAGGCTGAGGCCCGCACTGGGGAAGCGCACGTTCGTCTTCATCAGCTATCGTCTTCTTTCCCTTGTTGCCAAGCGATTTCCGCTGTCTTCGACGATGCCGCGCGGCGCGGGGCCCGACAATGGGCCGATTCCAGCCTGGGACCCAGTTGTCCCAGGGACGGTTTTGGCCGAGGCGAAGTGGCCTGCCCGCTGCGACACTGGTGGCATGAGCAGCGACGGCAACAGCGAACTGGGGCAGTTCCTCAAGGCCCGCCGGGCCGAGGTGAGCCCGAGCGCGGTCGGGCTGCCCGAGACCGGTGCGCAGCGGCGGGTCAAGGGCCTGCGCCGCGAGGAGGTCGCGCTGCTGGCCTCGATCAGTCCCGATTACTACACCCGCATCGAGCAGGGCCGCCGGCAGGCGTCCGCGCCGGTGCTGGACACACTCGCCCGGGTGCTGCGTCTCACCGAAGAGGAACGCGGCTACCTGTTCGAACTCGCCGGCAAGGACGCGGCCCGCCCGCGGCGCCGTTCCGCGCAGAAGGTGCTGCCGGCGCTGCGGCGGATGCTCGACGAGCTGACCACCAGCCCGGCGTTCGTCCTGGGCCGGGGCATGGACGTGCTCGCCTGGAACCGGATGGCCACTGTGCTGCTCGCCGATTTCGAGCGGTTGCCGGAGAAGAAGCGCAACTACCTGTGGCTGCTGTTCTCCGACCCGGTCTTCAAGTCGTTGCACCGGGACTGGGAGCCGATGGCCCGCACCGCGGTGGCGATGCTGCGGATGGAAGCCGGCCGCGACCCGCACGACCAGCGGATGGCCGCGCTGGTGGGCGAGCTTTCCTTGCGGGACGAGGATTTCCGCCGCTGGTGGGGCGATCACCGGGTCACCGCCCGCGACCGCGGCAGCAAGGTGCTCAAGCATCCGGTCGCCGGCGAGCTGACTCTCGACTGGGACGCGCTGACCTGTGCCGCGGATCCGGACCAGCAGCTGGTGGTGTGGACCGCCGAACCGGGCAGCCCGTCTCACGACGGACTGCTGCTGCTGTCCTCCTGGGCCGCCAGCAGCGACCGCTCGGGCGCGGATCGCTGACCGACGCCGATCGCTTGAGCGAAGTACGGTACCTCCCGGAGGTGGTTCACGGTGCCGCTGTGGTTCGAGGATTTCGCGGCGATGGGGGAGGACGACGAACTGGTCTCGCCCGGTCGCACGGTGACTGAAGCGGACGTGGTGTCGTTCGCCGCGACGACCGGGGACTACAACCCGATGCACACCGACGCGGTCGCCGCGGCGGAAGGTCGGTTCGGCGAGCGGGTCGCGCACGGCGCGCTCGGATTGTCGTGGTGCCTCGGCCTCAGCTCGCGCACCGGCGCGTTCGAGGGTTCCGCGCTGGCGTTGCTGGGCATCGAGAACTGGGAATTCCAGGCACCGCTTCGATTCGGCGACACCGTGCACACGAGGGCGCGGGTGATCGGCACGCGGCAGACCGGCCGCGGCGACGCCGGGGCCGTCCGGGTTCGGTACGACCTGGTTACTCAGGACGGCGTCGTCGCGCAGACCGGTGTGATGTCCTATTTGATCCGCAACCGTCCTTAGCTTGCGTGCGGGGCGATCATCACGTGCACCGCGTTCTCGCCCGGTATGCGTCCGGCGAGCGTCTCCACGGCCTGTGCGACGGAGCCGAGGCCGAAGGTGTGGGTGTGCATTTGTTCGAGCGGGTACTTGCCCGCTTCGATCAGCCGGAGCGCGGGCTCGAACGCGCGGATGTCTTGCGACCACAGGCCTTTCACCGTGAGCTCCTTGGTGATGACCGCGTCCGGAAGGAAGCCCGGTACGGTCGCGCCGGAGCCTTTGACCCCGGCCAGTACGACGGTCGCGCCGGGCTTGGCGACGGCGATCGCGTCCACGATGGGCTGAGTCGACACCGCGGTGACGTCCACGACCACGTCAGCTCCTTCGCCGCCGGTGTGCTCGAAGACCGCGGCGACGGTGTCCTCCTCATCGGCGACCACTGTGACGTCCGCGCCGAAAAGCTTGGCCAGCTCCAGTTTGTGCGCGTCGCGGGCCAGGCCGGTCACGATGATCCGGCCGGCGCCGGCGTCGCGCGCGGCGACGACCCCGGCCAGCCCGCGTTGCCCGCAGCCGAGGATCACCACGGTGTCTCCGCTGCGCAGGCCGGAGTCGTGGGCGAACCAGCGGATCCCGGCGGCCACCGGCTGGTAGAGCGCGGCCAGTTCGAGCGGCAGGTTGCCGGAGAGTTTGTGCAGCACGGTGCGCGGGTGCAGGTAGAGGTATTCGGCGTAGCCGCCCCACAGGCTGGGCGTCAGCGCGGTCGGCAGGTAGCCGTAAGCGTTGATCGCCGCGCCGTTGCCGGATCCCTTGCAGCGGCGGTAGGCGCCGGTGAGGCAGGCCCGGCACGAACCGCAGCCGAGCACCGGTTCGACGGCGACCCGGTCTCCGGTGCGCACACCCCAGCGGCGCGCGGCCGCGGGCCCGATCTCGGCGATCGTGCCGATCGGTTCGTGGCCGGGGATGACCGGGTAGGTCACGCCGAGCGCGGCGAATCCGCCGTCGTACTGTTCGACGTCGCTGCCGCACATGCCGCAGGCGTCCACCCGAAGGAGCGCTTCGTCCGGGCCGATCCGGGGCACCTCGAATTCTTCGATCTCGAATCGCCGGTCGGCGACCTGGACCGCGGCGCGGGCTTTCATTTCGCCTCCATGAGGTCTGCGCGGCCGGGGCCGGTGACGAAGTCGGCGTCGCGGCGGGCGCCCTGGACGAAGGCTCCGCTGGCGACGCCGCCCAGTGCCCAGGGCGCGAGCACGGTGGAACCGCTCCAGTCGTGGATCATCTGCCGGTAGGCGATGCGCCAGGTTCCGTCGCGTCGTTCGACGCGGTCGACGTAGCGGCCGCAGAAAACGTTGATCTCGTCCTGGCCGCACTGCTTCTGGAAGGTCAGCACGATCGCCTCGGAGAACGCCCGGTCGCCGTCGACCTCGACCAGGTGGTTGGTCACCGCGTGGGTGGTCCACTCGGTGGTCGCGAGTTTCGCCGCGACGATCCGGTCCGCGAATTCCCGTGCCGGGCCCGCGTCCGCGCCGTGGTTGTCGTAGGCGTCCGGCCAGAACGCCTGCTTGACCAGTTCGGCGTCGCACCGGTCGATGCCGCGGCAGTAGCCGAGCAGCAGGTCGGCGATTTCCTGTTTCGCCGACAGTTCTTCGTGGGTCAGCACGTCAGGACTCCTTCGGGCGAGGCGAGAGTTCGGCGCCGTAGTAGCCCGCGGTCCAGCCGCCGTCGACCGGGATCACGGCGCCGTTGACGAACCGGGCTTGCGGGCCGCACAGGAACACGACCGGTTCGGCGATCTCCGCCGGGCCGCACCAGCGCCGCATCGGGGTGTTCGCGCGGATCGACGCGGTCAGGTCGGCGGAGCCGAAGAACGAACTGGTCATCGGGGTTTCGACGACGCCGGGGGCGACGGCGTTGCACCGGATGCCCTGGTCCCCGCATTCGACGGCGGTGACCTTGGTCAGCATGATCAAGCCGGCTTTGGCGCTGCTGTAGGCGGCGCGGTCGCGGAACGCGGAAAGCCCGGCCATCGAGGCGACGTTGACGATCTTCCCGCCACCCTGCGCGATCATGCCCGGGATCGCCGCGCGCGACAGCACGAACGGGGCTACGAGGTCGATGTCGAGCGTGCGCCGCCACTGCCCGGGAGTGAGGTCGAGCAGCGGCACCACCTCGCGGACCCCGGCGTTGTTGACCAGGATGTCCAGGCCGCCGAAGTGCTCGCGCACCCGGTCCGGCAGTCCGGCGGTCTGCCGGTCGTCGGCGAGGTCGGCCGCGAACGACGCGAGGTCGTCGCCGGGGCCCAAGTCCGCGGCGGTCCGTTCGAGCGCGGCTTCGTCGACGTCGGCGAGCGCGACGCGGATCCCGGCGGCGCGCAGCGCGCGGCAGATTTCCGATCCGATCGCGCCTCCGGCGCCGGTGACGAGTGCGACTTCGCTGTCCGCTGTGCCCATGAAGGCTCCCTTCGTCCCCGCTATTAGTATCATAGTTAGCGGTCTTGACAGCCGCCTCGGGTGGATGCTTATTAGTATAAGAGTTCTCCGAGGAGGTATCGACGTGAACGAACCGAAGGAAGCCTCCGGCGGACCGACGGTGGCGTCCGTGCTGCTGCGCGGGCACCGGGAATTCGCAGACCTGCCCGCGATCCTGGAACGCGACGGGCGCACCGTGTCCTACCGCGAGCTGGGTTCGCTGGCGCGGCGGCTGGTCGGCGGGCTGCGCTCGCTCGGGCTGACCAAAGGCGACCGGGTCGTGGTGCTGACGAAGAACCGGCCCGAATGCTTCGTCCTCGACCACGCGCTGGCGATCGGCGGTTTCGTCCGCGTCGCGCTGAGCTACCGGCTGCATCCGCGCGAAGTGGCCGAGATCGTGACGGACTGCGGCGCCCGTGCGGTGATCGTCGACGGGGAGCGCTTGGCCGAGATCGGCGCAGTGGTGGGCGGAACGCTCGTAGCGCTCGACGAACCCGCCGGGGACGCGGTGCCGTTCAAGGAACTGTTCCCGGAGCGGGAGGCGGAACCGGCGGAGATCTGGCCGGGCGACCTCGCGTGGATGCCCTACACCTCGGGCACCAGCGGGAAGCCGAAAGGCGTGGTGCACACGCACGAGAGCCTGCTGTCGATCATCCGGAACGTGCTGGTGGAGCTGCCCGGCGCGGCGAGTTCCGACGTGCTGGCGCACACCGCGCCGCTGACCCATCTCAGCGGATACGCGATGCTGGCGTACTTCATGCGCGGCGCGAGCCAGCTCGCGCTCGGCCGGTTCGACGCCGAGGAACTCGCCGGGCTGGTGGAGCAGCACCGGGTGACCGTGCTGCCGCTGGTGCCGACGATGATCAACCTGATGCTGCCGGTGCTGGAATCCGGCAAGCACGACGTGTCGAGCGTGCACACGGTGCTCTACGGCGGCTCGCCGATCGCGCCGGACCGGCTCGCCCGTGCGATCGCTGTGCTGGGCCCGGTGTTCGTGCAGTCCTACGGGCTCACCGAGATGCCGTGGTCCTCGTGGCTGCCGAAGCAGGATCACCTTTTCGACCCTGGCGGCGAGCTGCCGCCCCGGCTGGGCTCGGCGGGCCGGGTGAGCCCGTTCATCGAGATGCGGCTCGTGGACGCTTCCGGGCAGCCGGTCGCGGACGGCGAGCCGGGCGAGATCCAGCTGCGCGGGGACGCGGGGATGGCCGGGTACTGGAACTTGCCGGAGGAGACCGCGGAGACGATCCTCGACGGCGGCTGGATCGCGACCGGCGACGTGGGCCGGATGGCCGGCGGGTTCCTGCGGATCGTGGACCGCAAGAAGGACATGATCGTCAGCGGCGGGTTCAACGTGTACCCGACCGAGGTGGAGAACGCGATCTACACGCTGCCCGGCGTCGCGGAGGTCGCGGTTGTCGGCGTTCCGGACGACCGGTGGGGCGAGACGGTGCGCGCGGTGGTGGTCCCGCGCCCGGGAGCGGCGGTGACCGCGGCGGAGGTCGAGCAGGTCTGCCTCGACACGATCGCCGCCTACAAACGGCCGCGCACGGTGGAATTCGTCGACGAACTGCCCAAGACCGGCACCGGGAAGATCATGCGCCGAGAGCTGAAGGCGCGGTACTGGGCGGGCCGAGACCGGCTGGTCAACGGATGACGGGCGACGGGAAAGGAACCTCCGCGATGCACGACGCGTTCGCGACGACAGTGCGTGCCGCGGTCCGGGACGCGAACGTGCCCACGCTGCTGATGGTCCTGGTGCAGCTCACCGGCGACCGGCGGTGGCTGGAAGCGCCGTACCGGCCGACCCGCGGGCGCGGGCTGGACGAGAACGACACCGGCGGCCTGCCCGAGCAGGTGCAGGACGAGATCCGCCGAGCCGCCGCCGACGCGATCGTCGCCTGGCGCCACGGGAAACCCGTGGCTCTGCCGGATCCGGGCGAGGATCTGCTGACCCGGATGCTTTCGGTCGCGATGGGCGAGTCCGTTCCGGCCGAGTACGGCCCGATGATCGCCGACGACCTGGGAATCGCCACGCGCGGCGAGGATCCGGTGCACGAGACGGCAGCGCCCGCGGGCTTCAGCGCGATCGTCGTGGGCGCCGGGATCTCCGGCCTGCTGGCCGCGCACCGGCTCGGCGCCGCGGGGGTGGAGTGCACCGTGGTGGAGAAGGACGACCGCGTGGGCGGCACCTGGTGGCACAACCGCTATCCGGGATGCGGCGTGGACGTGCCGAGCCACCTCTACTCGTACTCGACCGTCGTGGCGGACTGGCCGCGCTACTACGCCTCCCGCGACCAACTGCACGACTATCTCGAAGACGTCGCCGACCAATGGCGGCTGCGCGAGCGCATCCGACTGTCCACAGTGGTCCTTTCCGCCGCCTGGGACGAGCCGGCGCGAATGTGGACTGTCGAGGTCGAAGGACCGCAAGGACGGGAAACGCTCCGCGCCAACATCTTGATCAGCGGGGTCGGCGCGTTCGGCACGCCGAAGCTCCCGGACCTGCCCGGGCTGGCCGATTTCGCCGGGGAGTCGTGCCACACCGCGCAGTGGCCGGAAGGGCTCGACCTCGCGGGAAAACGAGTCGGCGTGATCGGCAACGGAGCGAGCGCCATGCAGGTGGTGCCCGCGATCGCCGGCACGGCCGCGTCGCTGACGCTGTTCCAGCGGTCGGCGCACTGGGTGGCGCCGTTCGCGAAGTTCCAGCAGGACATCCCCGAACCGGTCCGGTTCCTGCTGCGCGAAGTCCCGCTTTACCGGTTCTGGTACCGGCAGCGGCTCGCCTGGGTGCTCAACGACACGCTCTACGAGTCCCTGCAACGGGATCCGGAGTGGCCGCATCCGGAGCGGTCGATCAACGCGATCAACGACGGGCACCGCCGGTTCTTCACCCGGTACCTGGAAGGCGAACTGGCCGGACGGCCGGATCTGATCGAGAAGGCCACCCCGGACTACCCGCCGTTCGGCAAGCGCATCCTGCTCGACAACGGCTGGTACCGCACGCTGCGCCGCGACGACGTCGAACTGGTCACCGACCCGATCGAGCGGATCCTGCCGACCGGCGCGCGGCTGAAATCGGGCCGCGAGACCGAGTTCGACGTGCTGATCTTCGCGACCGGTTTCGACGTGGTGCGGTTCCTGGCGTCGTTCGAGGCGACCGGACGGGACGGGCGGACGCTGCGCGAGGTGTGGGACGACGATGACGCGCAGGCCTACCTCGGCACCGCGATTCCGGGGTTCCCGAACCTGTTCTGCCTGTACGGTCCGAACACCCAGGCCGGGCACGGCGGCAGCCTGATCTTCTACCTCGAATGCCAGATGCGGTACGTGCTCAGCCTGCTGGACCGGATGGGCCGCGCGGGCGTGACGGCCGCCGACTGCCGCCCGGAGGTCAGCGAGAAGTACAACGCCGAGGTCGCCGCGGCGCACGAGCGGATGATCTGGACGCACCCGGGCATCACGACCTACTACCGCAACTCGCGCGGCCGGGTCGTGGTGAGCAATCCGTGGCGGGTGCTCGACTGGTGGCGGATGACCAAGGAAGCCGACCTGGCGGATTACCGGATCGACGGTCCGGCGGAAGGACGACGATGAGCAAGCGGTTCGACGGAAAAGTGGCGATGGTCAACGCGGCGGCCGGAGCCGGGATCGGCGGGGTGGTCGCGCGGCGGCTGCTCGCCGAGGGCGCGCGCGTGGTCGTCACCGACCTGAGCGCCAAGCGGCTGGACCGGCTCCGCGACGAGTTGAGCGCGGCGGCGGGCGAGGAGAACGTGCTCGCCCGAGCGCTGGACGCGGCGGACGAAGCAGGCGTACAGACATTGTTCGCCGACGTCACGGATACCTTCGGGCAGCTCGACGTGCTGGTCAACAGCGTCGGGCTCAACCAGCTCGCACCGTTTCCGGACACCAGCCTGGACAACTGGAACCGGGTGCTGTCCACGTCGTTGACGGCACACTTCCTGCACGCCCGCGCGGCCTGGCCGTTGCTGCGGCAGTCGGCTTCCCCGGCGATCGTGAACGTGTCTTCGCTCGCGGCGGAATCCCCGGCGCCGTTCGGCGAAGTCGCTTACGCAGCGGCGAAAGCCGGGGTGCTCGGCCTCACCCGGGCGCTGGCCAAGGAGGGCGCGTCCAGCGGCATCCGGGCGAACGCGGTGATGCCGGGTCTCATCTGGAACGACAGCCTCACGAAAGCCGTCGCGGCGGACTACGTCCAGGCGTACCGCGACGTGCAGCCGCTGGGCCGCGACGGCGAACCGGACGAGGTCGCCGACGTGATCCTGTTCCTCGCCTCGCCCGACAGCAGGCATGTCACCGGCCAGACGATCCGGGTCGCCGCCTGATGCCGGAAATCCCGCTCCCGCCCGAACTTCTGGAGTTCCAGCGGACTCTCGTGCCTCCCGCCGCGGGCAACGCGAAGGAACTCCTCGCTTCGTTCGACGCCTACACCAACCAGGCCATGCCCGACGTGGGCGGGATCGAGCTGAAGGTTCCCCTTCGCGAGGCGAATGGCTGGCAGGTCACTGCCGACATCTACCGGCCCTTGGGCGAACCGCCGTTCCCGGTGCTGGTGTACCTGCACGGCGGCGCGTGGGTGCTGGGCGCGCCGGCCACCCACCGGCGCTTGGCCGCGGACCTCGCGACGCTCGGCCTGCTGACCGTGGTCGTCGGCTACCGGCGCGCGCCCCGGCACCGCTTCCCGGCCGCGGTCGAGGACACGCTGCACGCGGTCGCCTGGGCTCGCCAGGCGGCGGCGAGGTTCGGGGGAGACCCGGACCGGCTGCTGCTCGGCGGGGACTCGGCGGGCGCGAACCTCGCGGCGGCGGCACTGGCGACCGGAACCGCCGGCCCGGTCGAGGCCGCTTTGCTCTGCTACGGCATCTACGACGTCCAGCGGTCGCTGCCGGTGGTGGCGCATCTGGTCGGCGGACGCGACCCGGACACCCAGCTTTACCTGGAGCCCGACGACGCGCGGCAGCTGCTCGACGACCCGCGGCTGCACCCCGAACGGCACTGCGCCGGGTTCCCGCCCAGCCTGGTCCTCGTCGGCGACCAGGACCCGCTGCTCGGCGAATCCCGCTCGCTCGCCGAGCGGCTCGCCGCCGCCGAAGTGCCGCACGAGCTCGCGGTGATCGCCGGGGCCCCGCACGGATTCCTCCAGCTGCCCACCCGCGCCGGACACGCCGAAGGCTTGAGCCGGATCGCCCGGTTCCTGGCCGCCCGCGGACTCGCCGTCCGGCCCGGGGCCCCGGCTCAGGGCCGATAACCGGTACACTAGTTGTCACGGCGCGAGCGGGGAGGGAAGCCATGACGGCGACGGAGCCGACGATCCGCCGGGGCTCGCTGCCCGCGAGCACCGCGCGGCGGATCGTGCGGGACTTCCTGGCGCGAGGGCTCGAACCGGGCGACGCGCTCGCGGACGAGGCGACGCTGATCGAGCGGTACGGCGTCTCGCGCGGCACGTTGCGGGAATCGTTGCGGCTGCTCACTTTCCTGGGTGCGGTCGTGGTCAAGGCGGGCCCGCGCGGCGGGCCGCGGCTGGTGACTCCCGGTCCGTCGGTGGTCGGCAGCGCGCTGGGCATGGTGGTGCAGTTCCGCGGGGCGACGCTGCGCACGGTGTTCGAATCGCGGCTGGCGATCGAACCCGAGGTGGCAGCGCTGGCCGCTGCCCACCGCAAAGACGCCGATCTGGAACTGCTGGACGATTCCGTCGCGGCGCTGCGTTCGGCGCGCCGCAAGCGGGGCCCGGAGTTCGCGGCGCACAGCGGCCGTTACCACCTGCGGGTGGCGGAGGCCTCGCACAACGACGTGCTGGCCGCCATCGTGCCCGCGCTGGCGGTGATGACCACGACGGTGCCGTGGCGGTTTCCCAAAGGCAGCCGCGACGAGCTGACCGACCGGATCACGACCGTCGTGGACGCGATCCGCGCGGGCGACGGCGCGTCGGCCCGGGCGATCACGCACGTGATGATCAAGTCGGTGGTGGACGGACTGCAGAAGGACCAGCCCGCGAGCCTGGAAAGCCGGATCCTGTGGCCGGACGTGGACGAGGTCCTCTCGGGAGACCGCGAGCCGTGATCGCCTGCGGGCGGTATCGGTCCGGATCGGCGCCGTCGACGCGAGTGCGGCGACGAGCACGATCGTGAGATGCGCGGCCGGGGCAGCACGGGCTTTCCCGCGCCACCGGCTCAGGCGGCGGCGAGGAAGTCGATCAGGTGGGTGGTGAAGACGTCGTTGTCGTCGCCGGCGACCATGTGCCCGGCGTGGACTTCCTCGAACCGGGCGGACGGGACGAGCTTGCGGAGGTCTTCGACGCTTTCCGCGGTGACGACGTCGGATTCGCTGCCGCGCACGAGCATGGTGGGGATCCGCAGGGCACGGGCGGCGGCGGCGAGCCGGTCGGCTTCGGTGTTGCGGCTGGGTTCGTCGCCGAAGTCGAGGAATTTCGGGTCCCAGTGCCAGTACCAGCGGCCGTTTTCCCGTTGCCGGACGTTCTTGCGCAGCCCGTCGAGGTTGCGCGGGCGGCGGCGGTGCGGGTTGTAGGCGTGGATGGCGTCGGCGACCTGGTCGAGCGAGGCGAATCCGTCGGGGGCGCCGGCCATGAAGTCGATGATGCGGGCTCGGCCGGCGGTCGAGATCCGGGGTGCGACGTCGACCAGGACGAGTCCGGCGGCGCATCCGGGGCGTTCCCCGGCGGCGGACAGGGCGGTGATGCCGCCGAGCGAGGCTCCGACGAGCACGGGGGCTTCGGGCAGTTCGTCCAGCACTGTGCAGAGGTCGGCGACGAAGGCGTCGAGGGTGTAGCGGCCGTCGGGGGCCCATGCGCTGTCCCCGTGCCCGCGGGCGTCGAGGGAGAGGGTCGTCCAGCCGCTGCGGGCGACGCGTTCGGCGGCCTTGCCCCAGGAATGCCGGGTCTGGCCGCCGCCGTGCAGGAAGACCACCGTTCCGCGTGCGGCGCCGTCGGGGACGCGGCGGTCCCCGACGAGGCGGACGCCGTTGTTGGGGAAGGACACCGGCTCGTGCCGGACGTTCGGCGCGGGCACGCGCACTCCGTTCTCTCGATGCATCAGGAATATAATATATTAACCTGCGGTCCGGGAAAAACCGGCCCTCGATTCAGGGCATTTCAACGGGGCCGCGGTCACAGGCCTGCCTCGTGCCTGCGCCGGTACACCGGGTCTTGCTGGTCGCGGCGATGCTGTGCCCAGTCCGGTTTGATCGGCGGGACGGTCCCGGTGAACAGCCGGGTGGCTTCGAAGACGGTGTCGCGGTGCGCGATTCGCCAGTGCCCGTCGCGTCGTTCGGCGCGGTCGACGTACCGGCCGAACATGGAGATCTGGACCGTGCCGGTTCCGTTTTGAACGCCGTATGCCGCTTGGGCTTGCGGCCCGAGCGTGTGCGCGGTCATGAAGTAGGTCTCGGCCAGAGCGATGTCGGGGGAAGCGAATTCGATGTGGCACTGGCCGAGGAAGTGCATGACCTGGGGGATGTCGCCGACCCGGTCGGTCACGTATCCGATCAGGCCGTCGACGTCGCCTTGGTAGTCGCCGTGGTCGTCGTAGGCGTCCGGGTGGTAGACCTCGCGCAGCGCGGCTGTGTCCATCCGGTCGACGGCACGGGCGTAGCGGGCCATCAGCCCGCGGATTTCCTCGCGGTCGAGCAGCTGCTGGATCCGGTCGTCCATTCCTTGTCCTTTCCGGCCGTCACCGGGTGAAGTAGTCGCCGAGGTCCGGATGCCGGGTCATCGCCCAGTAGTCGACGCCGCGCCACGGCAACGCGTTCACCACACGGCCGCGGGCATTGCGGTACCAGTTGGTCGTTCCGGGGTGTGTCCAGACGAGCTGTTCGTGTTCCGCGTCGACCCGGGCGGAGTATGCGGCGGCCGCGTCAGGGCGGACTTCGGCCGCTTCGAGCCCCTCTTCGGCCATGCGCATGATCATCTGCACGGCGTAGTGCGCGGCGCACTCGGCCACGAAGATCGCGCTGCCGCCGTGTGCGGGTGTGGTCTGCGGTCCGCCGACGATGAACAGGTTGGGAAAATTCGGGACGGTGATGCCGAGGTAGGCGTCGGCGTCGTCGTCGCCCCACGCGTCGCGCAGCGTGGTGCCGTCGCGTCCGGTGAGCTCGAGGGTCGCGAGCATCTTGCGGGACTGGAACCCGGTCGCGAACACGACGACGTCGGCTTCGTGCAGCGCCCCGTCCGCGGTGCGCAGGTGCTTCTCGTCGAGGCCGGTCACTCGCTGGGGGACCAGCACGACGTCGTCGCGGCGGACCGTGGCGATCCATTCGTTGTCCATGAGGATCCGCTTGCTGTAGGGCGGATAGTCCGGCACCACGACGTCGCGCAACTGGGCCGCGTCGTCGCCGAGCTGCTCTTCCATGGCGCGGGCGATGAACGCGCGGTGCCGGTCGTTGGCGGCGTTGACCGCGCGCTCCGGGTGCGGCCACTCCGGGTCCCGTTTGAGGGTGGCGAGCAGCTTGTCCTGGAACTGCCAGACCAGGCGCAGCCGGTAGAACGCCGCGTAGTACGGGACGTGCTCCATCAGCAGCCGCACCTCCTCGGACACCGGGCGCAGGTAGTTGCCGTTCGGCACGACCCACTGCGGGGTCCGTTGGAAGACGACGGTTTCCTTGGCCCGGTCCGCGATCGCGGGGACGATCTGCATCGCGGTGGCGCCGGTGCCGACCACTGCGACGCGTTTGCCCGCGAGGTCGACGGAGTGGTCCCAGCGGGCCGAATGGAACGCGGGGCCGGCGAAGTCTTCGCGACCGGGAAGGTCGGGGATCACCGGCTGGTTCAGGCTGCCGACGCAGCTGATCACGGCGGTGGCGACGAGTTCGGAGCGTTCCCCGCCCGGTCCTTCGAGGTCGACCAGCCACCGGCTGCGCGCGTCGTCCCAGCGCGCCGCGCGGACCTGTGTCGCGAAGCGGACCGACCGGACCACGTCGAACTGTTCGGCGACCTCGGCGAGGTAGGCCTGCACCTCGGGTTGCTTGGCGTAGTAGCGGCTCCACTCGGGCTTCGGCGCGAAGGAGTAGCAATAGAGGTGCGCGGGAGTGTCGACGCCGGCCCCGGGATAGGTGTTTTCGTGCCAGACGCCGCCCACCGCTTGGTTCTTTTCCACGACGGTGAACGGGATGCCGAGCCTGCGCAACTGCACGACGGTCGCGATCCCGGCCGCTCCCGCGCCGATGACCAGCACGTGCAGCCGGTCGGCCGCCGCCGGACGCCCGGCGCGCCAGGAAAGGCCTCCGCGCGGCCGGAAATTGCCTTCCTCGGCCATCGACGGCCCGTATTCGGCGGGGACCTGCTCGCCGAGCGACTGGCTCAGCAAGCCGACCAGGCGGTCGTCCGAGGGCGGAGCGGGCGCTTCGGCGCGTCCGGCGAGCACGGGGCGCAGGACGTCGAACGCCGCCGCGAAGATCTCCTCCCGGATTTCTTCCGGCAGCCCGGCGGTGTCGTTGTCGTCGAGCGCGACCGTCCGGGTGGGACGGAACCGGCCTTCCAGCCAGCCGTCGTTTCCGGTGAGCTGCGCCAGAACCAGCTGCAGGGTCGGCAGGTTGGCGGCCCGGATCGCGGCTCGCAGTTCGCGGTCGGCCGGGGTGCGGGGTCGGGTCTGCTTGTCCATCAGTCTCTCTCGGTCCGGCGCCGCGGCGCGGGCGGATGCGTCAGCTGCCGACACGGCGTTCCTCCCCGGCCCAGTACCCGGAGCGGATGCGGTGCCGCTGGATCTTGCCGGAGCCGGTTTTCGGGAGTGCGTCGACGAAATCGACCGAACGCGGCCGCTTGTACGCGGCGATCCGCTCCCGGCAGACCCGGTCGATGTCCTCGGTGCTGACGCGGTGCCCGTCGCGGACGACGACCACGGCCTTCACCGATTCGCCCCAGCGCTCGTCCGGCACGCCTACGACGGCGACCTCGTCGACCCCGTCCAGCACCGCGATGGCGTTCTCGATCTCGGCCGGGAACACGTTGAACCCGCCGGAGACGATCATGTCCTTCTTGCGGTCCACGATGTGCAGGAAGCCGTCCCGCATGCGGCCGACGTCCCCGCTCGCGGCCCACCCGTCGGGCAGGAGGACGTCCGCGGTGGCTGCGGGCCGGTTCCAGTAGCCCAGCATCGTGGTGTCGCCGCGCGCCTGGATCTCGCCTTCTTCTCCCTCGGCCGCGTCGCGCCCGTCCGGGGTGCGGAGCCGGATTTCGACGAACGGGTTGATCCGCCCGGCCGAGGCCAGCCGCTCCGGCGGCGGTCCGGCGGGGTCGAACCGGTGGCTGTGCTTGGACAGGGAGGCGAGCGGGAACGGGATCTCGGTGAGCCCGTAGGCCTGGAGGAAGACGTCGCCGAGGTGGCCGACCAGCCGGGCCAGGCGGCTCGGTGCGATCGCGGAGCCGCCGTAGATGACGGTGTGCAGGGTGCTGGTGTCCCACTGCGCCGCGTCGAGTTCGGGCAGGAGCATGTTGAGCATCGTGGGGACCATCGGCAGCACAGTCACCCCGAGTTCGGACACCGCGCGCAGCGTCTGCGCGGCGTCGAATTTCGGCACGCAGACATGGGTCGCGCCGCGCAGCGTGTAGGGGACCGAGAGATAGCCCGACAGGTGGGTCAGCGGCGCGACGTGCAGGACGACGTCGTCCTGTTCGATCGCGTCGAGTTCGACCATCAGGTTGCGGGCGCAGGCCAGCACGCTGCGATGGCTGAGCATCACGCCCTTCGGTTCGCCGGTGGTGCCCGAGGTGTAGGGCATCCACGCGAGCTGCTCGGTCGTGACCGCTGGGGATTCCGCCTCGGGGTGGTCCAGCAAGGCGGCGAACCGCAGCGCCGAGGAGGTGCGCGGCTCGTCCACCGCTACCACCGGGATGTCCAGCCCCGCCTCGGCGAAGGCTTCGGCGAGCCCGGCTTCGCGTTCGTCGTCGACGAACGCGACGACCGGAGTGCAATCCCGGGCGATGGCGGCCACTTCGCGGCTGTGCAGCCGGTAGCTGAGCGCCACTCGCACGAATCCGCCCGCCGCGAGGGCATGGTCGATCACGATGCTTTCCGGGCGGTTCTTCATCAGGACGATCGCCCGGTCGCCGGGGGCAGCGCCGAGCGATCCGAGGCCGCCGGCGAGCCGGCGGGCCCGGGAGCCGAGTTCCGCGTAGGTGCACCGCCGGCCGTCGAGGCCGATGATCGCGGTGGAGCCGGCGTGGCGCCGGTACACCTCGGCGAACGCCGACGTGAGGGTCGCGGTGACCCGCCGAGGTTCCGCCTCGGCGGTGGCCAGTGGTGCTTCGTTGCCCATGGCTGGACCTTTCTCGGATATTCCGGTGAGTTCGCGGGGCGGTCAGGCCATCGTCAGGCCGCCGCTGACGCTGAGCGTCTGGCCGGTGATGAAGCCGGCCTCGTCACCGGCCAGGAACACCACCGCGTTCGCCACGTCCGCGGGGACGCCGACCCGGCCCAGCGGGATGGCGCGCACGAGGGCGCTGCGGAGTTTTTCGCCCGCGAAGGAGGCGAGCAGGGGAGTGTCGGTCGGCCCCGGGCAGACACAGTTGACCCGGACCCCGCTGCGCGCGAGTTCCCGCGCGGTGGTCTTGGTGAACGCGATGATCCCGCCCTTGGCGGCGGAGTAAACCGCTTCGCCGGACGATCCGACCCGGCCGGCGTCGGACGCGATGTTCACGACCGAACCCGCGCCCTGCTCGGCCATGACGGGCAGCACGGCGCGCGAAGTGTGCAGGACGCCGTAGAGATTGACCCGGACGATCCGGTCCCAGTCGTCCGGATCGGACTCCACGAACGGACCGGCCTTGTCCCACCCGGCATTGTTCACCAGCACGTCGATCCGGCCGAACCGGTCGAGGACCGAAGCGATCAGCGTGTCCACCGATGCGCGCGAACCCACGTCGGCCCGCGCCCCGACCGCGGCGCCGCCCAACGCGTCGGCGGTCGCCTCGGCGGCGTCCTGGTCCAGGTCCGCCGCGATCACGGTCGCGCCGGCCGCCGCCGCGCGTTCGGCGATCGCCCTGCCGATCCCGCGCCCGGCACCGGTGACGACGAAGATCTTGTCCGCCAACGCATCCATCTTCCGCTCCTTCCGGCTCCGGCGGGGCAGCACAGCCGGAGCGCCTATAACTAGTATCAGAGTTATAAGGGCTCCGGCAAGCGCGCGGCACCTGCGGCCGGGCACTGCCGGCGCGGATTGCGCACCTATGCGGACCAAGCCTGGGGGTGTCAGTTCGCCTGGCGTGCGGTGCCAGGTTCGGGTTCCTGGCGCCGCACGCTCCGCCTGCCTCGAATGCCTGCTGCGCAGTGGGCGAGGAACGCGCCGAGGGCGTCGTCGATGGGTTCGCCTTGTCCTGTCGGTACGCGTCCTGGGCCGAAGTGCTCAGTGAAAGCGTCGCCCAAGTCGTCGATCGTTACAGCTGACGCCTGCGCTCGCCAAGTGCCCGCAGTTCGGCCGGACCGGGGGGTCAGAACTTGTTCCGCCCCAGCGAACTTCGCACCGTAGCGAAACTACTCAGAGCAGTCTGGCCTTCTTTCAAAGCGACCGCTGTCGCGGGTGCCCCAAAAATTGCCGATGCAGTGAAGAGAATAGTTGAGTGAATTCACTTAATGGCATCCATGCAAGTACTTCGGAAACACTCGGTTGCGAGCGGGACTCAAAATAGTCGGACGGCAAAATATGGACGCTCGGACCGGTCTGCCGGGTATTGCGCGAGTGTCCACTGTGGAGTTTCGCGGTCATGTGCCGATCGGAATCGCGGGCGTCCTGGGTGCGTTCGCGCGGCCGGGCAGATCGGGCTGTTTCACCGCTGGGGACGGCGCGGCGCTTTGGCGGTGCCTGGCCGGCGCTATATCCGCTGGCCAGGCACCACTCTGAGGCGTTTTTCCCGTGCGCGGTTCGCCCGCGGCAGGGCGCGGATCCCGTGAGCTTTAGCCGCGGCTTGCCGGTCTGTCGCCCAGTACGGGGCAAGTGTTCGGGATCAGCGCTCGGCGTTAGTTGGCTTTCCGGTCAGCCCACCACTTCTGCCCGGCCTCGGGCAGCGTCTGGATCGGGTCGTAGTACGGGTACTTCCGCTGCAACGCCTCCGGGTCCTCGTGCTCGATCCCGGTCCGGTAGTTCTTGGTCCAGTAGGAAATCCCCAGATCACGGTCGTACTCGGCGAGCTGGTGCACCCACCGCTTCCCGACGTAAGGAACGTCGCACACGATCCGCGGCGTCGCGTATCCGGGCAGATATCCCATGATCGAATGCTGCAATTCCTGCGCTTCATGCACAGAAACCCGCCAGTGCTCAGCATTGGGAATCATGTCGCACATATAGAAATAGTAGGGCAGGATATTGGCCTCGCCCTGCAATGCGAAGCAGAGATCCAAAAGCGCCGCCGGAGTGGCGTTGACCCCGCGCATCAGCACGCCCTGATTCCGCACATCCCGCACTCCGACCTGCAATGCCGTCCGCGCGGCCTCCGCCACCAGCGGCGTCACCGACTGCGCGTGGTTCACGTGCGTGTGAATGGCCAGGTTCACCCCGCGTGCCTGCGCCGTCAGAGCGACCCGCTGCAAGCCTTCGGTCACCTTCGGCTGGAGCCAGTGCTGCGGGAGCGCCGCGAGGGCCTTCGTGGCGAGGCGGATGTCGCGGACGGTCTCGATGTCCATCAGGCGCATCAGGAAGGACTCCAGCTGCGGCCACGGCACGTTCGCCACGTCGCCGCCGGAGACGACCACGTCGCGGACTCCGGGGGTGCGCTTCAGGTAGTCGATCATGGCGTCCTGGCGGTCCACCGGCTTGAGCGCGAGCTTGTGCTTCTCGACCTGTTCGGTCGAGTTGCCGACGAGGTCCATCCGGGTGCAGTGCCCGCAGTACTGCGGGCAGGTCGAGATCATCTCGGCCAGCACCTTCGTCGGGTAGCGGTGGGTGAGCCCCTCGACCACCCACATCTCGGCCTCGTGCAGCGAGTCGCGTTCGGCGTGCGGGTGGCTGGGCCACACCGGGTGCCGGTCGCTGCGCACGGGAAGCATGTAGCGGCGGATCGGGTCGGCGTAGAACGCCTCGGTCACCTTCGCCGGGTCGGTGCCCGCGTGCGGGGCCATCGTGTTGATCATCTGCGGCGGCAGCAGCATCGACATCGTGGCCATCTCGCGCTGGTCGGCGACCAGGTCCTCGTAGAACCGGTCCTCCAGCAGGTCGCCCATGAGGGCGCGCAGCTGTTTGACGTTGCGCACGCAGTGCACGCGCTGCCACTGGGCGTCCCGCCACTCTGCTTCGGTCACGTCGTGCCAGCCGGGGAAGCGGCGCCAGTCGGGTTCGGCCAACTCGGCGCGGACGTACTCGTATGGCTGGTCGAAGGCGGCGGCAGTCGGCACAGGTTCCTGGATCGCAGTCATCTGTACTCCTAGTCGTCGGGAACGCGTGAAAATATCCTGCCATAACGTTAGTCGACCGTAAATCTTTCTGCACGATGACCCGGTCTGCCCTGCTCGGAGGACCAGGCGGGAGACTCGGGGAGTGAACGACAGCACCACGCTCCTGCTCGGCGGCCGCGTCTACACCCCGTCCTCGCCCGACGCGACCGCGATGGCGGTTTCCGGCGGCACCGTGGTGTGGGTCGGCCAGGACGCTCCGGCCCGCGCGCTGCATCCGGACGCCGAGGTCGTCGACCTGGGCGGGGCGTTCGTCGCACCGGCGTTCGTGGACGCGCACGTGCACGCCACCTCGACCGGCCTGCACCTGACCGGACTCGATCTGACCGCCGTCCGCAGCTCCGCCGAACTGCTCGCCGCGGTGCGCGGCGCTGTCGTTCCCGGGCAGGTCCTGCTCGCGCACGGCTGGGACGAGTCGTCCTGGACCGAGCAGCGGCTGCCGAGCCGCGCCGAGCTGGACGCCGCCGCCGGGGACACTCCCGTCTACCTGAGCCGCGTAGACGTCCACTCCGCCCTGGTGTCGAGCGCGCTCGTCAAAATCGCGCCCGGCGTCGAGTCGGCCGCCGGATGGTCCGCGGACGGCCCGCTCACCCGCGCCGCCCACCACCTCGTCCGCGGCGCGGCCCGGGACGCGGTCACCCGGACGCAGCGCCAGGCAGCCCAGCGCGCCTTCCTCGCCACGGCCGCCGCGCGCGGGATCGTGTCGGTGCACGAATGCGCGGGCCCGGACATCTCCGGCGAGGAAGACTTCGCCGACCTCCTCGCGCTCGCCGACCCGACACTGCCCGAGGTCGTCGGCTACTGGGGCCAGCTGAACGCCCTCGACACCGCCCGCCGCCTCGGCGCACACGGCGTCGCCGGAGACCTTTTCGTGGACGGGGCCCTCGGCTCCCGCACCGCCGCGCTCACCGCGCCGTACTCCGACGAGCCCAGCACCTCCGGCTCCCTCTACGCCGACGCCGCCGTCATCGCCGACCATCTCGTCGCCTGCACCGAAGCGGGGCTGCAGGCGGGCTTCCACGTCATCGGCGACGCCGCCGTCGGCGAGGTGATCGAGGGCTTCCGGCTGACCGAGAAGCAGGTCGGACAGCGTCCCCTCGCCGCGCGGCACCACCGGCTGGAGCACCTGGAGATGGTCACTCAGGACCAGGCGCGCGCCCTCGCCGGATGGGGCGTCGTCGCATCCGTGCAGCCGCTGTTCGACGAAGCCTGGGGCGGCGGCTCCGGCATGTACTCCGAACGGCTCGGCGACCGGGCGGCAGCGCTGAACCCCTTCGCGCAGCTCGCCGCCGAGGGGGTCGTGCTCGCCTTCGGCAGCGACGCCCCGGTGTGCGCGGTCGACCCGTGGGCGGCGGTCCGCGCGGCCGTGCACCACCACACACCCGAAGCGCGGCTTTCCGCCCGTGCCGCGTTCACCGCGCACACGCGCGCCGGACACCGCGCGGCGGGCGTCAACGACGGCGTGACCGGCAGTCTCGTCCCCGGCGCGCCCGCGCACTACGCGATCTGGGACGCGGCCGACCTCGTCGTCGCCACAGCGGACAGCCGCGTGCAGCGCTGGTCCACCGACCCGCGTTCGGGCGTGCCGCCGCTGCCGAGGCTGGAGCCGGGCACGCCGCTGCCGCGCTGCCTGCGCACGGTCCGCGGCGGCACGGTCATCTACGACGAGTTCACACCGGCCGCTTAGAGTTCCGGGTGTGGCAGTGAGCGTGGCGGACGCCGATTCGGGCGTTTCGCACAAGACCAAGCGAAAGCGGGCGTGGAAGCCGTGGCTCGCGCGCGTCCTGGCGACGGCGGCGACGGGCTACGGCTACTACCTCAGCTTCGCGCCGCGCCCGCTGTGGTGGCTGGCCCCGATCGCGTTCGCCGCGTTCGCGCTGCTCCTTCGCGGGCGGTCGTTCCGCGGCGCGTTCGGGTACGGCTTCGTGTTCGGCATGGCGTTCTTCGTGCCGCTGCTGGTGTGGCTGCAGGACTTCCTCGGCCGCGACTTCGGGCCCTTGCCGTGGCTGGCGCTGTCGTTCGCGCTGTCGCTCTACTTCGGACTCGCCGGATGGCTGATCCGGGTCGTGGCGCGGCTGCCGCTGGCGCCGCTCTGGGGCGCGCTGGTGTTCATCGCGCTGGAGACGCCGCGCACGTGGTTCCCGTTCGGCGGGTTCCCGTGGGGCCGGGTCGCGTTCAGCCAGCCCGAGGGCGCGTTCCTGTCGCTCGCGTCGGTCGGCGGCGCGCCGCTGGTCGGTTTCGCCGTCGTGCTCACCGGTTTCGGCCTAGCCGCGGTCGTCGCCCGGCTCTGGCGCACGCGCAAAGCCTGGGACCGCGCGCTGGTCTGGCCTGCCGTGCTCACCGTGCTTCCCGCCGCGGCCGGGCTCGCGATGTGGCCGACGATCGGCGCCGAGGCGCAGAACGGTTCGCTCACCGTCGGCTCCGTGCAGGGCAACGCTCCGGACATCGGCCTCGCTTTGCAGGGACAACGCGGCGTGCTGCGCTCGAACGCCCTCGCCGAAAGCGCCCGGCTGCTGCAGAAGGTCCAATCAGGACAGGCGCCGAAGCCGGATCTGCTGCTGTGGCCGGAAACCTCGACCCCGCTCGACGGCGACGACCCGGGCGTCGACCAGATGGTGTCGGCTTTCGGGGCCCCGGCGATCATCGGCGCGCTCGTGCGCACCCCGGACGGGGCGGCGGAGAACTCCGCGGTCGTCTGGGATCCGAACACCGGCCCGGGCCAGCGTTACGTCAAGCAGGATCTGGTGCCGTTCGGCGAATACGTGCCCGCGCGCGCCGTCGCGCGGCTGGTGACGCCGTTCATCGACGACACCCGCGACATGCGTCCCGGCGACGGCTCCAACGCGGCGCTGTCGGTCGCGGGGACGAAGATCGGCGTGTTCATCTGCTACGAATCGGCGTTCGACGCTCCCGCTCGCGACGCGGCCAATGCGGGCGGCGAACTGCTCGTCGTGCCGACCAACAACGCGTGGTACGGGCCGGGGGAGATGAGCTACCAGCAGCTGGCGATGGCGCGGCTGCGCGCGGTCGAGCACGGGCGCGCGGTGGTGGTGTCGGCGGTCTCCGGGGTGAGCGCGTTGGTCGCCCCGGACGGGACGATCACCAGCTCCACCGGGCTTTTCACGGCGGATGCCCTGGTCGGGCGCGTGCCGCTGCGCACGCAGACTACGCTGTCGGATCGAATCGGTGCGTGGACGGAGTACGGACTGCTGGCGTTGGCGATCGCGGGTGTCGCCGGCGGGTTCGTGCTCCGTTTTCGCACCCGGCGCAGTACCGGCAAGACAGTGACAACGGGGACCACAGCAGGGGAAGCGGCGGGCTGATCCGCCGGATGCGGAGGACACGGATGGCGCAGGCGCCGCGGGGGGCCGAAACGATCGAACCGGTGCTGGTGGTGATCCCGACCTACAACGAGCGGGACAACCTCGGCCCGGTGCTGGACCGGCTCCACAAGGCACTCCCGGACGTCGACGTGCTCGTCGTCGACGACGGCAGCCCGGACGGCACCGGCGAGCTGGCCGACGAGCGCGCGGCCGCCGACAAGCGGGTGCACGTGCTGCACCGCACCGCGAAGGAAGGCCTCGGCAAGGCCTACATCGCCGGGTTCCATTGGGGGATGGAGCGCGGCTACGCGACGTTCGTGGAGATGGACGCCGACGGTTCGCACGCGCCGGAGGACCTGCCTCGGCTGCTGGACGCGGTCGGCGACGCGGACCTGTCGATCGGGTCGCGGTACGTGCCCGGCGGCAGCACGGTGAACTGGCCGCTGCGCCGGACGCTGCTCTCGCGCGGGGCGAACCTGTACTCGCGGATCGCGCTCGGGATCAAGGTCGCGGACATGACCGCCGGGTTCCGCGCGTACCGCCGTCCGGTGCTGGAGAAGCTGGCGCTGAACGAGGTCGCCTCGCACGGCTACTGCTTCCAGATCGACCTCACGCGCCGCACCGCGGACGCCGGGTTCGACATCGTCGAGGTGCCGATCACCTTCACCGACCGGGAGATCGGCGTGTCGAAGATGAGCGGCGGCATCATGTCCGAGGCGTTCTTCCGGGTCGCGGAGTGGGGCGTGCAGCGCCGCCTGGCCCAGCTGAAGAAGCTGCTGGGCCGAGGCTGATCGCTACTTCAGCACGCGGTAGGTGAGGTGTTCGGCGCCCGGCGTCGACACCGCACCGAGCGCTTCAAGCCGCACCGGTCCGGGATTTCCCCCGGGGAACAACGGGGTTCCGCCGCCGAGGACGATCGGCGCGAGGTGGATCCGGAGCACGTCCGCCAGTCCGGCGTGCAGGACCTGCCACGCGATCGACCCGCCGCCGATCACCATGACGTCCTTGCCGCCGGCTGCCGCGCGAGCCTGGGCGACCGCGTCCCCGAGGCCGCCGGTGGCGAACCGGAACCGTTCGCCCAGCCGGATCTTCTCCGGGCGGGCATGGGTGACGACGAACACCGGCGGTGCGGGGATCCGGTCCTCGCCCTCGCCGTAGCCGTCCTCGTCGGCCCAGCCGTCCGGGCTGTCCACGACGTCGAACATGGCGCGGCCCATGACCACCGCTCCGGTTTCGGTGAACGAGCGGTGCAGGATCTCCGCGTCGCGCGGCGTCGGGTCGGACACCCAGCCGTGCAGCGGTTCGCCGCCGATGCCGAGCCCGCGTCCGGGACCGGCTTCCGGCCCGGTGACGTAGCCGTCCAGCGACATCGAGATGTCCACGACCACGCGGCTCGCTCCCGGCTGCTCCGCGTCGCGCGCGAGTTCGTCGAGCCGGTCCATCGAATCGCGGATCCCGCGTTCCATCCCGCTCGCGACCATCGCGTCACGGGCCTCGACGCTCGGGAACACCGACCGGGTCCGCAGCCGGGTCCGGCCGTCGACCTCCTCGAAGGTCAGGGTTTCCAGGCTGACCTGGCCGGGCGCGCCCTCGTACTCGAAGGTCTGGACTATCCGCTCGGCGCTGTCCACGGCATGGAAGACGCCGCGGAAGAGATGCTCGCCGCCGTCGGTGTCGACGTGGACGTAGCGGTACGCCCCGCCGGAGTGCGCGTCGAACTCGAGGAGCCGCATTTCGACGTCGCGCGGGCCGAGCCAGCGGGAGATCAGGTCAGGGTCGGTGTAGGCGCGGAAGAGCCGCGCGGGCGTCGTGTCGAAATCGCGGACGATCTCGATGAACGGGCTGCCGGGCTGGGCGGTGATGGTGGTCGGGTTCATCGGTCCTGCTCCTTGGTCTCTTCGAGAAGGCTGTCGAGGCGGCGGAACTCGCGTTCGCGGGTCAGCCGGTAGGTGTCGATCCAGCTGGTCAGCTCTTCGAGAGCGGCGGCGTTGAGGTGGCACGGGCGGCGCTGGCCGTCGCGGCTGCGCGTGATGAGCCCGGCCGCCTCCAGCACCTGGACGTGCCGGGACACGGCTTGCTTCGTCACCGGGAACGGCTCGGCGAGTTCGTTCACCGTGGCTTCCCCGCGCGACAGCCGGGCGACGAGCGCGCGCCGGATCGGGTCGCCCAGCGCGGTGAACGCCCGGTCCAGCCGGTCGTCGACGTTGTCAACGGTCATCTTTATCAACCGATCTCTTTATCAAGCAGTACGTTGACAATAAGCCCGTCTCGTCGCCAGGGCAAGAGCCCGGCGGGTTTCAGATCTTGCGCACCGAGGTCGTCTCGACGTCGGCTGCCGCGCCGTTCGCCGCGACCGGCGTGAGCGGCGGGATCGGCTGCCCGGACTCGTCGACGAGCACGGAGTGGTCTTCGCCGGGGGAGAAGGCGTGCCGCTCGCCCCACTGCCGGAGGGCGACGACGACGGTGAACAGGTCGCGTCCGGCCGGCGTGAGCGAGTAGACCTGCCGTTTGCCCGATTCCGCGGTCCGCCGGTCGAGGACGCCGCGTTCGACGAGGCGGCGCAGCCGGTCGGTGAGGATGTTGCGGGCGATGCCGGTGCGCTGCTGGAAGTCGGTGAACGCCCGCGCGCCGTCCATCGCGTCGCGGACGATCAGCAGGCTCCACCGGTCGCCGACGAGGTCGAGGGTGCGCGCCACCGGGCACGTCGGGTCGGTCCAGGCCGGGGTGTCGCCCACGATCGCGTGCCTCCTCGATGAGTTGCTCTTTGAAACCATTCTGCCGTACGGTGCGATTAGTTGCAATTCGCTACTGATTGGGGGACTCATGGGCCTCGCCACGGGCCGCCGGACGGTGTTCGCCGCGGTGTGTGCGGTCGCCGTCGCGAGCATTTACGCCGCTCAGCCGGTCCTGGCCGAGATCGGCGCGGACCTGGGCGTGCCGGACGCGAGCCTGGGCTGGATCGTCGCCGCCGGGCAACTCGGCTACCTCGCCGGTCTCGCCGCGCTCGTCCCGCTGGGCGACCTCGCCGACCGCCGCAAGCTCATCGCCGCACACCTGCTGCTGACCGCCGTCGGGGCCGGAATCGCCGCAGCCGCAAGCCAAACCTGGCTGCTGCTGACCGGATTGGCGCTCGCGGGCCTGTTCGCGGTGGTCGTGCAGACGACGGTCGCCTACGCCGCCGCACTGTCCACTTCGGAGGAACGCGGACGCACCCTCGGCGCCGTGACCTCCGGGGTGGTCATCGGCATCCTGGGCGCCCGCGTCGCAGCCGGCGCGCTGGCCGGACTGTGGGGGTGGCGCAGCGTCTACGTTGCGCTCGCGGTGCTGCTGGCGGCGCTCGCCGGTCTCGCGCTGAAGACGATGCCGCCGGATCCGCGCCGCGACGGCACGACGTACCGGCAGGTGCTGAGCTCGCTCGGCGGGCTGTTCCGGGAGCCGCTGTTCCTCTCGCGGGGACTCATCGCGTTCTTCCTGTTCGCGTCGTTCGGCGCGTTGTGGAGCGGTCTGTCGCTGCCGCTCGCCGCCGCCCCGTGGAATTTGAGCACCGCACAGATCGGTCTCTTCGGGCTGGTCGGCTTGGCAGGTGCGCTCGGGGCGGCCCGCGCGGGACATTGGGCGGACAGGGGACACGCGGGACTCGTCACCGGCGGAGCGCTGGTCCTGCTGGCGGTGTCGTGGCTCGCGGTCGGGCAGCCGTCGCTGTGGCTGCTGGGGCTGGGCGTGCTGGTGCTCGATTTCGCCGTGCAGGCGGCGCATGTCAGCAATCAGCACCTGCTCACCGCAGTGCATCCGGACCGCACCAGCAGCGTCATCGGCGGCTACATGATCTTCTACTCGCTCGGCTCCGCGCTGGGCGCGGCCGCGACGACCACCGCCTTCGCGGCGGCGGGCTGGACCGGCTCCAGCGTCCTGGGCGCTGCATTTGCCGGCTGTGCGTTCGCAGTGTGGGCCGCTGCCCGGCGGTTCACCGCGGAAGCGCGGCCGACGCCCGCGAGGGCTAGTCGAATCGGGTGCGGCAAGTAGGTGGCTCGTGAGTGTTGGCGCCGGTTAGAACCGGCGCCAACACTCACGAGCCACCGCAGGACGCGGAACGGCCCCCGCGGGGGGAGGTCGCGGGGGCCGTTCCTGTTCGGTGGTGGGAGCCAGCTACTGGCCGAGGCTCAAGCGGACCGGCTGGTCCGGCGTCCCTTGAGCTCGGCGAGACGTTCGTTCAGCAGGTCCTCGAGCTCGGGGATGGAGCGGCGCTCCAGCAGCATGTCCCAGTGGGTCCTGGGGGGCTTGACCTTTTTTTGCTCGGGCTGCCCGCCGTCGACGATCTCGGATTCGCTGCCGTGCAGGCGGCACTCCCACACCGTCGGGATCTCGGCGTCGTCGGAGAACGGCACCTCGAACTCGTGGTTCTTGGGGCAGGAGTAGCGCACGGTACGGCGCGGAGCGAGGTCGTGATTGCGGTCGGTCTCGTAGCTGACCGCTCCCAGCCGGCTTCCACGGAGAACACGGTCGGCCATAGTGGGATTCCTTTCAGTCAGCTCCGGGTGGAGCCAGGGTGATGCTCACCCTATGCAACGAACGAGGCATCCGAGGGATTCCCGGCACACCATGTCGCTGCTCACGATGAGCTGCGTCACCCGTGGTCTTCAGCTTCCTCCAGAGGGAGTCGTTTCGCCCTCTGACGTGACGCGGATACCGCCTTCTTAGTGCGGATATCCCCCAGTCGGGCTAGTTAGGTTAGCTCTAGGACAACCGTAACTGACCGTGCTGGGCGGCAGCGGGTCCCAGATCCCCTGAGCGGAAGTGGCGACGGCACAGTACCTGATAACGGACCGTGACCGTTTCGGCATCAGACCGTGCTGAAGCTGAAGGTTCAACTACGGAGTGTTCGGTATCTGCCACCACAACGGTGTCTCCGTCACGGAGAATCACGTCGTCGCGGACCCGCGCGTTGAACCGGCCGGGCAGCCCGCACCAGCAGAGCACCTCGACCTGGACCGGCTGGAGCTCGTCGGCGATCTCGAACAGCCGCCCCGCCCCGGGGAACAGCCTGCTGCGGAAGTCGGTCGCGATGCCGAAGCAGTAGACGTCGATGCCCGCCTCGTCGGCGAGTTCGGCGAGCTGGTCGACCTGGGCGGGGGAGAGGAACTGCGCCTCGTCCACGATCACGTAGTCCACGTGCTGCCCGCGCGCCCACTGCTCGCGCACCAGATCCCGCAGGTCGGTGCCGGTCGCGACCTCCGTCGCCCGCCGCGCGATGCCGATCCGGCTGGTGATCTGCGGCGCGCCGGACCGGTCGTGGCGGACCAGCACGAGACCGCGGCGGCCCTGGCGCGCGTGGTTGTGGTCGATCTGCAGCGCGAGCGTCGACTTCCCGCAGTCCATCGGGCCGTAGCAGAACTTCAGCCGTCCCCGGGCCGGACCGTTGCGCCGGGCCCCGGCGGGCGGGGCCGCGGAAAGCGCGTCGGTGGGGTCGTCGAGCACAACGTCGTCTGCAGCGGTCACGACGACCGACCCTATCTGGGCCTCACAGCACCTCCGGCGGACGGTTGCCGGCGGCCGCGATGGCGCGCCGCACCGGCACCAGCGCGACGAACACGAACCCGAGCACGAAGAACACCACGAGCGCGATGATCGCCAGCCGGAACGACCCGGTCGCCTGCCCGACCCCGGCGAACACCAGCGGCCCGAGCCACGACGTGCCCTTCTCGCCGACGACGTAAAGCGAGTAGTACTGCGCGTCCTTCCCGGCCGGGATCATCTGGCTGAACAACGACCTGGCCAGCGCGTTCGTCCCGCCCAGCACGAGCCCGATCCCGATCGCCACGGCGAAGAACTGCAACGGCTGCCTCGGCTGCACGAAGTACGCCCCGCCGAGGACCACGACCCACAGCACGAGGCTGACCAGGATCGTCCGCTTCGCGCCGAGGCGTCGCGCGAGCAGGCCGTGCAGGACGCCGCCCGCGTAGGCGAGGAACTGGATCACCAGCACCGTGATGATCAACACCTCGTCGGAGAACCGCAGCTCGTCCTTCCCGTACTGCGCCGAGACCGTGACGACGGTGTTGATCCCGTCCGCGAAGAGCAGGTAGCTGCCGAGGAAGGCGAGCGTGAGCGGATACGCCTTCGCTTCGCCGAGCGTCTGGCGAAGTTCGCGGAAACCGGCCCGCAGCACCGAGACGCCACGCGCAGTCGCCGTCGGCACGTGGATGCGGGGCAGCCGGCGCAGGGTCGGGACGGTGAATACGGCCCACCAGATGCCCGAGGTCAGGAAGCAGATGCGCACGGCGAGACCGGTGTCGATGCCGAGGGACTCGCGGCTGAGGTAGAAGGCGAGCTGCAGCGCGAGCGCGAGTCCGCCGCCGAGATAGCCGAACGCCCAGCCCTTGGCCGACACGTCGTCGCGCTCGTCCGGCGTCGCGATGTCCACCAGGAACGAGTAGTAGACGACCAGCGAACCGCCGTACCCGATGTTCGCGAGGATGAACAGCGCCGCGCCCAGCTGCCAGTCCGAACCGGCCATGAAGAACATCAGCGCCGACGCCGCCGCGCCGAGCACGGCGAACCCGCCGAGGATCTTGCGCTTGTTGCGGCTGCGGTCGGCCACCGCGCCCGCGATCGGCAGCACCAGGACCTGCACGATCGTCGCCACCGACAGCAGATAGCCCCACAGCGAGCCGGCGGGGAAGTGGAGGCCGAACAGCGACACGTCGCAGTGGTTGAGCTTGTCGTCCGCACCGGACGCGTTGAGACAAGCCCTGTCCCCGTTAAGGGTGATGTTCTGCTTCGCGTCCGCGGCCGCGACGGTGCTCATGTACAGCGCCCCGAACACTGTCGTGACCGACGAATAGAACGGCGAGTTGGCCCAGTCGTAGAAGTACCAGCCCCACCGCTCCCGCTTGCTGTCCCGGGTCTCGGCCAGCGTCATCCACGACTCCTCGAATCAGGGCGAATCTCCAGGTCGCGCCGGACATTACTGCCGCGAGGGCAACGGGTACCGCCGAAGGGGGCAAACCGTGTCCGGTTCGTCGCTTCCGGTTTCCGCCGCGCCGTGCGGCGCACCGCGCGACACGCCGGGCCGGGCGTGTCGCTCCCGGGATTTCCGGGCGTGTCATGTGAGACTGCTGTGCGTGGTGTGACTCTTGTGGTCGATGGGTCACGTGCTTAGTGTGCGTGGCATGACCAACCGCGTTCGCACTGCCAGACGGGCCGCCGCCAGAGCCTTGCTGCTCGTCGTCGCCGTCCTCGGCATGGAACTCGTCGTCACCGGCGCCGCCTCCGCGGACCCCGCGTCGGGCACCTGGGCCAAGCTCCGCATGTGCGAGTCGAGCGGCCGCTACTCGATCAACACCGGCAACGGCTACTACGGCGCCTACCAGTTCGACCTCCCCACCTGGCGCAGCGTCGGCGGCCAGGGCCGCCCCGACCAGGCCAGCCCCCGCGAGCAGGACTACCGCGCGCTGTACCTGTACCGGATGCGCGGCTGGCAGCCCTGGGAATGCGGCGGCATGCTCGGCCTGTCCAACGACGGCGACGCCCGCAGCAAGCGCGTCCCCGCCTGGGAAGAAGCCGCCTACATCGGCGGCGGCGGACTGCCGACCCCGCCCGCGCCCAAGCCGCAGCCCGCCCCGCCGCCGGGACCGCCCGGCGCGACCCCCGCGTGGCCCGGCCTCGTCTACGCCTACGGCGATTGCGCGCCCGCGCTGCGCACGTTCCAGCTGCGGATGAACGCCTTCGGCTACGGCTTCAGCGGCACCGGCTGCTACTACGACAAGACCCGCACCGCGGTCCTCGACCTGCAGCGCGCCAACGGCATCAACGATTCTGGCCGGCTGGGCCCGAAGACGTGGAAGGCCGCGTGGGAAGGCAAGGCTCCGCGCTGACCCGCCCCGCCTCGGCGTAACGCGCGGCGAGCTGCCGGAACGCTTCCTTCAATTCGGCCGGGCCGACGACCTCGATGGCGGCGTCGACCCGGCCGAACGAGGCGGCCAGCCCGCGCCACGACCAAGCCCCGAGACTCACCCGGCACCGGTCCGGCCCGAGCGCCTCGATGACGCCGTCGGCCAGGTAGCTCGCCGCTTCCGTCGCCGGCAGACGCAGGATCGCCTCGCCGCGGCACGGCCACTCGCCGGACAGCTCCGTCCCGCGGAACCGCGCGGCCACGAACGCGGCGACGTCGGCCAGCCCGCGCTCGGCGAACTTAGGTCCGGTGGGCGTACGCGGCGTGATCCGGTCCGCGCGGAAGATCCGCCAGTCCGCGCGATCGAGATCCCACGCGACCAGATACCACCGCCGGCCCCACGTGACGAGATGATGCGGCTCGACCCGGCGGGGCGGCGTATCCGTTGGGGCGTAATCGAACCGCAGCACCTCCCGGGCACGCACGGCGGCGCTCAACGCCATGAGCGTTTGCGGATCCGCGCTCGGCGCCGGACGTTCGACGGCGGTGAAGCTCAACGCGTCCACCCGATGCCGCAACCGCGCGGGCATCACCTGCCGCACGGTCTGCAACGCCCGCCTGGCCGCCTCCTCGATCCCGGCCCCGGTCGCCGCCTGCAACGCGATCGCCAGCGCGACAGCCTGGTCGTCGTCGAACAGCAACGGCGGAAGCTGCGCACCCGCGTCCAGCCGGTAACCGCCGTCCGGCCCCTTCGTCGTGACGATCGGATACCCGAGCTCCCGCAACCGGTCGACGTCGCGGCGCACCGTGCGCGGGCTGACCTCCAGCCGCTCGGCCAGCAGCGCACCCGGCCAGTCCCGCCGGGCCTGAAGCAACGAGAGCAGCGACAGCAGCCGCGCGGAGGTCTTCGGCACGTCGTCGATCCTGTCTGGAGCAGCGGTCAGATCCTGTCCGCTACTTCCACGAACCCCGCTCCCGCAACACCTCGCGCAGCAGATCGGGCCGGTCGGTCACGATCCCGTGCACGCCGAGGTCCAACAGCGTCCGCATCTCGTCCGCCTCGTCGATCGTCCACGTGTGCACCTCGAACCCGCGCCGCACCGCCGACTTCACGAACGCCTCGTCGACCACCTTCAACGGCCCCTGCCGCACCGGGACCTGCGCGAGCCAGCCCGCCGAGAACCGGCTGATCTGCAGCAGCGGAGCCCAGCCGTTCGCCCACAACAGGAACGCCGACCGCGGCCCCATCGCGGTCAGCAGCTTCGGCCCGGCCAGCTTGCGCAGCCTCGCGAGCCGCGAGTCCGAAAAGGACGCCGCGGCGACCCGCTCCACCGCGCCCGTCCGCTGCAACGTCCGCACGAACGGGACCACCGCGCTGTCGGCCTTCACGTCGATGTTGAAAAACGCGTCCGGCAGCTCCTCGAGCAGATCCTCCAGCCGCGACAACGGCGCCCGGCCGTCGATCTTGACGTCCTTGAGCTGCGCCCAGGTCTGGGTCGCGATCGCCCCGCGCCCGTCGGTCGTGCGATCGAGCGTCGCGTCGTGATGGACGACCACGACGCCGTCGGACGTGGCGTGCACGTCGGTCTCGAGGTAGCGGTACCCCTCGGCGACCGCGCGCTGGAACGCCGGCAGCGAATTCTCCAGCCCCTCCAGGTCGCCGATGTGCCAGCCGCGGTGGGCGAAGGCGCGGGGGAGCGAGTCGGCGAGGTACGGAAACGGTGGACGCATGGTTCCAGTCTGCGCCATCGGTGTGGCCCCGTCGTGAGAACGTGATGGACAGCTAGAGTCCGGCGGGTGAGGGAACTGGCCGAACACGCCCTGACCGGCGACGAACGCGTCGTGCCGCGCCGCACGAACGCCCCGAAACACTGCGGCTGGTGCGGACGCCGCCTGCCCGAAGCAGGCAACGTCGGACGCCGCAGGCGCTACTGCGGGCAGTCCTGCCGCCAGCGCGCCTACGAACGCCGGACCGCCCTGCAGCGCAGCGGCCTGCCCGAGGACGCGGTCGTGCTGTCCGACACCGAGATCGCCGCCCTGCAGGACCGGCTCTTCCAGCTCCGCTGCGCCGCGGAGGACATCGTGACCGCCGCGCAGGACGGCGCGTCAGCGAGCGAGCTGCGGCAGCTCGCGGAGGAGATCGCCTCGGCGGCGAAGGATCTCGAACAGCTCCGCTGAGCTTTCTTGTCGAAAAAGTGCCTCCTGACCTGCTGCTCATTTTCAGTTATGCCAATTGACACAAGTCTCGCCCGTGCTCTAGCGTTCGCGCCATGGACGAACCCCGAGGGCGAGGCAGGCCCCGCAAAAACCCCGCGGCCCCGGCCCGCTGGACGCCCCCGGAAGGCTGGTCGCGGCTCGTCGCCTGGATCTCCCCGGAGGAGAAGAAGGCACTCAAACACGTCGCGGTCGAAGCGGACGTGTCAGTGGCGGACCTCGTCCGGTCACTGGCGAGCGGACTGGCCGAGGGCGTCATCAGCCATGAAGAACTACTGGGGCACGTCAGCAGAGGGAAACAAGTCATGGAGAAGATCCCCACGCTCTTCGAACGCGACGAGCGCTTCCAGGTGGTCGACCAGCCCCGCGCCGAATGCGCGTGGGTCTTCGACGGAGCCGGAGTGGGGACCGAGAAACTCGACGGAACCAACGTCCGCCTGACCGTCCGCTCCGGCCGCCTGGTCCGCGTCGAAAAGCGCCGAAACCCGAGCAAAGCCCAGAAACAGCAAGGGATCGTCGACGGCTGGTACGTCGACACCGACGAATCCTCCGCCGACGACAAGTGGATCCTCGCCGCCGCGGGGAACACCGACGTCTCGGAATGGCCGGACGGCGAGCACCCGTGCGAAGCACTCGGGCCCCGGATCCAGGGAAACCCGCTTGCCCTGGACGACCACCTGTGCGTGCCGTTCGACTTCCAAGCACCCACAGTGCTGGACGTCCCGCGCAGCTATCAAGGACTGCGCGAGTTCCTGACCACTTTGGACAGCAAGTTCTCGCCTGGCCATCTCGCGGAGGGGATCGTGTTCCACCATCCCGACGGGCGGCGGGCGAAGATCAAGCGCAAGGACTTTCCCCGGAGCGCGGCCGCGGCCTGAATTCGGGTTGACCTTCCAGCGGGTGGAAGGTGCAGATTGAGTCCATGGACGAGACGACCGACCGCTACCCGATCGGGGAGCTTGCCCGCCGCACCGGTTTGTCCGCGCGGACGATCCGGTACTGGTCCGACAGCGGAGTACTGCCGCCCGCGGAACGGTCCGCGGGCGGCTACCGGCTCTACCGCGCCGACGCGGTCGGCCGCCTGCACCTGATCAAGACGCTTCGCGAACTCGGACTAGGCCTGGACTCGGTGCGAGAGGTACTCGAGCGCCACACCAC
This sequence comes from Amycolatopsis sp. FU40, assembly GCF_021903635.1. Taxonomy (NCBI): domain Bacteria; kingdom Bacillati; phylum Actinomycetota; class Actinomycetes; order Pseudonocardiales; family Pseudonocardiaceae; genus Amycolatopsis; species Amycolatopsis sp. FU40. The sequence continues at coordinate 2,671,607 of NZ_CP091381.1, read as the reverse complement.
GCTGGCCCAAGCCGCCGCGAGCCACGTCGAGGCACTCGAAGCCCAGATCCAGATCTTGCGGCTGAACCGTGCGGTCCCGCGCAACGCCCTGAGCCGGGACACCGAAACCGAAGGACTCGCCCTGACGCACGAACTCGCCCGATTGCCGGCCCGCGAACGGCAACAGTTCATCGACGGCTTCGTCGGCAACGCCTTCGCCGGCGTCGACGATCCGGACGCGCTGGTCATCGCCGAGTTCATGCGAGAGGTGCCCCCGCAATTGCCCGCCGATCCGACTTCCGCTCAGGCGGACGCCTGGATAGAACTGGCGGAACTCGTCTCCGACGACGACTTCCAGCACACCCTGCGGGAGATGGGCTCCGCGGAGAAGCCGACAACCGCATCGAGTTCGGCCTCACCGTCCGGCCGCTGGTTCTCCAGCACGCTGGCCCGGCGGTCAAGAAGGGAATCGCGGCGGAGTCAGCGCCCGGACGGGCGATCCTCGACCGCATCGTGCCCGCCGATCTCGGCGACAACGAGTCGCGGGCGCTGCTCGAATGGCTCGACCTGGTCGCCGAACCGCGCGTCGAACGCTATTGGGAGCTGGTGAGCCTGATCAACAATCGCCCGCCGGAAGCGCGGAGCGTGCCCGCTTTCGCTTGGGTTGCGGCGGCCTTGCGTGCACACCGATAGCGCACCGCACCCTCACCGCGATGCGAGAACTCTCGGTGCTCGCCGAATCTCCTGCTCGGCGGTGCCGGACGTAGGGGAGAGGCTGACATTGGCCTCCCGGCCATTGCTCTCTCGGCAGTGAGCCGCGCCGGCGTCTGCCCGACTCACTGCCGACGAGCCACGGACGTCAAGCTCGCCTGCGGAGCGAGCCAGCACTCGGACGCCGCGCGAATCCGCCTACGACTGCGGACGCTCCGCCGCCTTCGCCAGGTTCTCCAGCGACGCCGCCAGGTTCTCCGTCGTCATGGAGCGGGCACGGGTGTTCCGCATCGTGTCGTTCGGGTCGAGATCCGACCAGTCGTAGGTGTGCGTCACCTCCGTGCGCGTCGCGCTGAGCGGGTTCAGCTCCCAGCGCCACAAATGCCCCGGAGGCTGCTGACCCTGTTCCGCCGGACGCCACGCCACCCGGCGCGCCTCCTCGAACTCCACGATGTGGTTCTCCCGCACCCAGCCGTTCGTGAGCGTCGTGGCGAACACGTCGCCGACGGCGTGGACGCGCTGGCCCGGCTTGGACTCGGCCAGGTTGTCGTTGCCGTCCCAGCCGGGTTGCTGCGACGGGTCGGCGATCAGCTCGAAAATCCGCTCGGCGGGGGCCTCGATCTCACGGCTGGCGCGCACGACGCGCGAGGGTTCGTCAGTCACACGCTCATGCAATCACATCGGCCTCCCGCGCAGTGCCCTCTTGCGGAGCATCGTCCCGAGCCAATCCGTTGAGCGCCCGATAGGTCCGGTTGCTCGCGGCGGCCGCTCGCTGCTCCCGGCCGGTGGCTTCGATGTAGTTCTGGCTCGTCGCCAAGCTCGCGTGACCCAGCAAGGACATGATCTCCGACGCGGTGGCGCCGTCTTCGGCCAGCCGCGTGGCGAAGGTGTGCCGCAGAGCGTGGAGATTCGCGCCCGTCGGCACCCGGTCGTGCAAGCCCGCCCATCGGTAGCACGACTTCACCAGGTACTCCAGTGCACCGCGGCCGATCGGATCGCCCGCTCGGTCCCGCAGCAGAGGTTCGCTCGCCGGGAAGCGTTGCCGGGGGAACCGCCGGCGGCACGAAGCCTGATAGTCCTCGATCAGTTTCGCCATCGCCGGTTGCACCGGGATCGACCTGTCCCGGCTGCCCTTGCCGTGGACGTGCAACCGCAACTCGCCGTCTCGGCCGACCACCGACCGCGGCGTGAGGGCGCGCATTTCCGCTGCCCGCAGGCCCGCGACCAGTCCCAGCGCCAGGACCAGCACGTCGCGCTCCGGCCAGGGATCCCGCGCGCGCCGGGTGCCGTCGGCCGCCGCGGTGAGCAGTTGCTCGGGCGTTTCCTCGCCCCGCAACGGTTTCGGGGTAAGCGGGGGAGTCTTGGGCCGCGCGACGGCTCCCATCGGATTGCCGGGGAGCAGTCCGTCCGAGACGCAGAAGGTGAGGAACTGATTCCACGTCGACCACGCGCGCAGCACGGAGCTTTTCGCGTGGTTGTCGGCAAACGCGCCGAAGGCAGCCCGCAGCACCGGCGCTGTCAGCTCTTCGACGTCCACCTCGTCGCGACCCAGCTCCGCCAGCAGGAGAGCGGTGATCCCGGCGAGGTCGCGCCGATAGGCGGCAGTGGTGTGCGGCGAGTCCTTGCGCGGCCGCCGTGCCGCGAAGAACGCTTGCTGTGCCTCGGAAACGAGCATAGTGATCTTGTACCGCACGGCACCGACAATTTCGACGCTACTCGTTGTCTGATATATGATGCATAATAGCGATTATGCATGAAACATGGCCGCGGGAGGGGTTCTGCCAGGCTTGAGGAGGGGCTGAATCCCCTTGGGGGACAGCGCTTTCCGATTGGCCCGCTCGTGTCCTGGGACACCCTGTGCGGCCCGGAAAGTGAGTGTTCCGGCCGGCTTCAGCAGCTTGAGACTGCCTGGCGACGGGCTGGATCTGTGACGCGTTCATCTGGTCGAGTGGATCTTCAGGTGCCTGAGCCAGCGTCAGCACGTTCGGAAAAGTTGTTGTGCTCCAACCTCGATGTCCTGCCAGTCGTGCTTAATTCGTCACGGTGACGAATTAAGCACGACTGGGACGGCGGTTCCCGTCGGGGATCTTGGGTTGCTTTCCGACGGGAACCAACCTCAAGGCTCATCCAGAGAGCTCAGCTGACGACGTGCCCTCAGAAGAACGCGGCCGACTGAGTCGCGCGCCTCGCATGGCGAGGCGCGCGGAGACGAGTCGCCTGACTGCATCTGGGCCCTCAGGGAGCCTCTCCTCAACCTGTCTATCAGCAGGTCAGCAAAACGCCGATAATGTACATTATGTCAAGTAAGCGGTGAGACCACGCCCGGACCCACTCGCCCGGCCGTCTGCCTACAGACTCAGCGCTCGGACAGCCGGAGCCTGATCTGGTGGTTCTGGATGGCATGCCCGATGACCTCGCCCGCGACCGCGGCCCTGACAGCTGGCATCGATGTGTCGCGAGGCATGGTCGTCACCTCGGCCAGGCCGACCGCATCAGGCGTGCCGTCGATCCGCACGAATACTCCGAATGGCTGCGGTCCGATCACCTTGCCCGTGACGGGCGTCCCGGGCGGCAATGCCCCGGTTGTCGCCGCCCATGCCTGGCGAGCCCGATCCGCGAGGCCTTGGTCGTCCGGCCAGCGGTACTCGTTCATGAACCGATCATGGCAGCACTCACCACGCCAGCGGGCCGTCGATGTCGGTGTAGGTGCCGGTCGGTCCGCTGGTTCCGATCTGGGCCATCCGGACGATGATCTCCGCGCCCTGCTCGACCGACTGTCCCCCGCGACGTCCGTTGATGTCCGTTCGCGTGTAGCCGGGCTCGACGGCGTTGATGCGAATCCCCGGAAACGCCTTGGCGTACTGCACGGTCACCATGTTCACCGCGGCCTTCGACGCCGGGTATGCGACGCCGCGGTACGCGTATTGGTGGGTCGCCGGGTCGGTCATCCTGCCCAGCGATCCGAGCGCGCTGCTGACGTTCACCACCACCGGCTCGGACGATCGTTGCAGGAGCGGCAGAAACGCGTGCAGCACCCGCACGACGCCGAAGACGTTGGTATCGAACGTTTCCCGCATCAGGTCGGCAGTGGTTTCGGCTGCGTCGACCGATTCCCCGTCGCTCTTCAGTTCGACGGCGATGCCTGCGTTGTTGACGAGGACGTCCAGTCCCCTTTCGGCCTCGACGGTTTTCGCCGCGGCGAGAACCGATGCTTCGTCGGTGACGTCGAGTTGAACGGTCCGTGCGCCGAGTTCCGCCGCGGCTCGCTGACCGCGGGCGGCGTCGCGGGCGCCGATGTAGACGGTGTGTCCGGCAGCGGCCAAGCGGCGGGCGGTTTCGTAGCCGAGTCCTTTGGTGGCACCGGTGATGAGCGTTGTGGTCATGGCGGCGAACGTATGTGCTGGAGCGCGGACCAGGTCAAGCGTCGGTGGCAGGATGGGTGGATGCCGCTGCCTGAACCGACGACGCACGACTGGTCCCGTGATCACGATCCTGAGCACTTGCAGTTGATCCGCGAGAACTCGCAGCGGTACGCGCCGACCGGAATGTGTCATCTGATCCTGGAGGTGCTCGCTTACGCCGCGGACGAGGCCGAGGATCGGGGCGCGGGCCGGGCGGTCGTCGAATTTCACCCGGACGGTTCGGTTTCGGTGTCGGACGACGGGCGCGGGACGCAGATGGCGGTCGGCGACGACGGGCGGCCGGTGCGGAAGCCGGTGATGGCGACGAAAGACTTCCGGTACTTCGATTCTCCGCCCGCCGCTCCCCTCCCCGATGGCCATCCGCGGTACGGGATGTCGGTGGTCGCGGCGTTGAGCGAGTGGCTGGTGCACACGAACCGGCGGGCCGAGGGCGCGTGGACGCAGCCTTATCGTCACGGTGTCCCGGCTGACGAGCTGGTTTCGGTGCCGTCAGACGGGACGACCGGGACGACTGTCCGTTTTCTTCCGGCGGAAGGGCTGGGCGGCGAGGTGTCCGCGGAGTCGGTGCGGCCGTTGGCCGAACGGTTGAGCGAGGTGCTGGTGGTCGAGGTCTAGTCCACTCCCCTTGGCGGGCCTTGGCTGATGCGGCGCAGGGTGGGTTCGAGGCGGTCGAGGTCGCTGGTGGTGATGAGCTGCCGTTCGTCCCACCAGGTCGCGCCGGCTTCGGCGAGCGGGGCGATCAGGTCGCGGGCTCGGGCCGGGTCGCCGGGGGTGGCTCCGCCGACGACGAACTCGAACTTCTCCCCCGCGCCGTGTTTTCGGGCGTAGGACACGACGTCGCGGACGTCTTGCGCGGCCGGGGCGACGCCGTGGGTGGCGTTTTTGAACAGCGGCGCGATGCCGTCCCAGCGTGCGGCGCGGCGGACTGGCCTGCGGTTGGGCCAGACGGCGGCGAGCCAGACCGGCGGGCGCGGTTGCTGGACGGTGGCGGGCCGGAGGGTGACGTCGCGGACTTGGTAGTGCTTGCCGTCGTGGTCGACGGGGTTTCCGGACCAGTAGCGGTCGAGGAGGCCGAGGCTTTCGTCGAGATGTTCGGCGAGGACGACCGGGTCGGTGGGTTCGCCGAAGCTGCCGAACTCGTCCTCGATCGGTCCGCCCAGGCCGGCGCCGAAGATGACGCGTCCGCCGCTGAGGGCGTCGAGGGTGGCGACCTGGCGGGCGAGGTGTTCGGGGCGGCGGCGGGGCACGGCGGTGACCAGCGTGCCGATCTTGAGCGTCGAGGTCGCGAGCGCGGCCGCGGTCAGCAGCATCCAGGGATCGCCGAACGGCTGGCCGCGGCGGATTTCCTTGTCGTGCACGACGTGGTCCCAGAGGAACAGCGCGTCCCAGCCTTCTTGTTCGGCCGCTGCCGCCACTCTCGCCACGGTCCGGGCGTCGGCGAAGTCGCCGAAGTTCGGGATGTTGATCGAGAAGCGCATACCGGGCATGGTCCCGGCAGCCGAGGCGGCGCGGCAAATGAATTGCCGGATCCGGTCTCGTCGCCGGGCGGCACGCTGCCGCGGTCATCCGGTGCAGGGCCGGACTTGCTGGCGGACTGGGGCCTCGGCTGGCCCTGCTTCCTCCGCGGCGCGGGCCGCGGCATCGTGCTTGGTGCGGACGACCGTGCTGATCGCGACGAGCGCGACGATCCCTGCCACGCCGGCGAAGGTGAGCGCGGACGGGGTGAGCCGCTGGTCTGGCAGCTGGAGGAAGAACGCGAACAGGGGCGAGAGCGTGAGCAGGATCGACGCGGTGATCGGCTCGGTGTGCTTGATGCCGACCTGCAGCAGGTAGAGCGGGGCCGCGACGCCGACGACGGCGATCATCAGCGACGGGAGGAATGCTGTTCCCACGGCCGGATGATCGCTGACCGCGACGAGCGTCCAGGTGAGGGCCAGCATCAGGAAGAAGCGCACCGCCAGCACCGATTGGGGCTTCAGTCCCGCGTCGCTGAGCCGTTTGGAGTAGATCACGTTCGTCACCGAGCCCAGGCCGGTGAGCAGGGTGAGCGCGATGCCGATCGCTGTGTCCGCGGTGGACCGTTCGCCTACGGCGCTGTGCCCGGTGAACGATCCCCAGACCAGCATCGCGATCATCACGCCGATGAACAGCGAGATGACGACCTCGGTGCGCAGGAGCTTTGTCCCGGGCCGGAGCACGGGGCTGACCAGCACGGTCAGCAACGGACCGAGCGCGAGCCCCACTACGTTCACGATCGCCGGTTCCAGGAACTTCAGCGCGTACAGCATCGACAGCCACGTCACTGCGGTCGTCACGTTGATCATCAGCACGTCGTAGCGGTGGTCCCGCAGTGGCCGGAATGTCGCCGCCGGGCCACGTCTGAGCATGTCGCCGCCGAGGAAAAACAGGGCGGCGAGGGTGAACGAGATGGCCGCGACCGTCGCCGGGTCCTGCGCTTGGAGCTGATTGCCCGCGAAGACATCCAGTGCGGCGGTGAGGAACGCGAAGCCGGTCAGCGGTGCGAGCCCCTGCACCAGCCGCGTTCTGGGAGTTTCGGGCACGGCAGGGTCCCCCCCCCCGGGCTGGACTGCTTGTCGGATGCGGTCAAGGAAAGTGTCCTGGGCTTGGCAAGCCGATTAGGGAAGCGACCGTTGACGCAAGTTGTGAATCGATGGTTCACTTCTTCCCGTGGCCTACCGCAGAACGCCCAAAGTCCAGGAGCGCCTCGACGCGCTCCGGGAGACCATCCTGGACGCCACGGTGCGGCAGCTCGCCGAGCACGGCTATTCCGGTTGTTCGGTAGCCGCCGTCGCTGAGCGGGCCGGTGTCGCGGTCGGGACGGTGTACCGGCACTTCCCCACCAAGGCCGATCTGGTCGTGCGGGTCTTCCGGCAGGTCGTGTCGCGCGAGGTGGAGGCGGTGCGGTCGGCTGCGGCCGGGCCGGTCGACCCGGTGGCGCGGGTCGTGGCGGTGTTCGAGACGTTCGCGATGCGGGCGTTGAAGGCGCCGCGGCTGGCGTACGCGCTGCTGGCCGAGCCGGTGGACGCGGTGATCGACGCGGAGCGGCTCGAGTTCCGGCGGGTGTTCCGGGACGTCGTGGCCGAGCACGTCGCCGAGGGCGTGCGGACCGGGGTGTTGCCCGCGCAGGACGCGGCGGTGACCGCGGCGGCGTTGGTCGGCGCCGCGGCTGAGGTGTTGATCGGTCCGCTGACCAGCGGCGGGTCGGCGGAGGTCAGCGAGTTGAGCACGTTCGTCGTGCGGTCACTGGGAGGTTCGGATGCCCGCAACGCATGAGGTCGTCAATCAGGTTCCGCCGCTGGAGCACGACGTCGCGGCCGATCCGGCGCTGGCGGAGGCGGTCGGGCGCACCGAGGCGACGTGGGTCGGCGACGAGTTGCACGAGCTGGGGCGGCTGGCCGGCAGCGAGCAGGTGCAGGAATGGAGCAGGCTGGTCAACGAGAACGAGCCGGTGCTGCGCACGCACGACCGGTTCGGGCACCGGATCGACGAGGTCGAGTTCCATCCGCATTGGCACGACCTGATGAACGTCGCGGTGTCGCACGGGTTGCAGGCCGCGCCGTGGCGGGACGAGCGGCCGGGGGCGCATGCGGCGCGGGCGGCGAAGTTCTATGTGTGGAGCCAGTCCGAGGCCGGGCACACCTGCCCGATCTCGATGACGTACGCGGCGGTTCCGGCGTTGCGCGCGAATTCTGAGCTGACCGAGAAGTACGAGCCGCTGCTGGCGTCGACCGAGTACGACTTCGGGTTGCGCGAGCCGGGCACGAAGCGCGGGCTGATCGCGGGCATGTCGATGACCGAGAAGCAGGGCGGTTCGGACGTCCGCGCCAACACCACCGCGGCGCGGCCCGCCGGCGACGGCACTTACCGGCTGGTCGGGCACAAGTGGTTCACCAGCGCGCCGATGTCGGACATGTTCCTCACGCTCGCGCAGGCGCCCGGCGGGCTGTCCTGCTTCCTGCTCCCCCGGGTGCTCCCGGACGGCAGCCGGAACCCGATCCGGTTGCAGCGCTTGAAGGACAAGCTCGGCAACCGGTCGAACGCGTCGTCGGAGATCGAGTACGACGACGCGGTGGGCTGGCTCGTCGGCGAGGAGGGCCGCGGGGTCCGGACGATCATCGAGATGGTCAACAACACCCGGCTCGACTGCGCGCTCGGCAGTTCGTCGGGGATGCGGCTGGGCGCGGTCCGCGCGGTGCACCACGCGACGCATCGGTACGCGTTCGGCAAGGCGCTCGTGGACCAGCCGCTGATGGCGAATGTGCTGGCGGACCTGGTGCTCGAGGCGGAAGCTGCGGTGGCGGCGTCGATGCGGCTGGCGGCCGCGGGCGACCGGCGCGACGACGAGCAGGAGCAGGCGTTCCGCCGTCTCGGGCTCGCGGTGACCAAGTACTGGGTCTGCAAGCGGGCTCCGATGCACGCGGCCGAGGCGCTGGAGTGCTTTGGCGGCAACGGGTACGTCGAGGAATCGGGCATGCCGCGGCTGTACCGGGAAGCGCCGCTGATGTCGATCTGGGAGGGGTCGGGCAACGTCGCGGCGCTCGACGCGTTGCGCGCGATGGGGCGGCAGCCGGAATCGGTGGCCGCGTTCTTCGCAGAGGTCGGCCAGGCCGCGGGCGGGGACGCGCGGCTCGACGACGCGGTCGACCGGCTCAAGAAGGATCTGTCCGATGTGGACGATCTGGAGTTCAGGGCGCGGCGGGTGGTCGAGTCGATGGCGTTGGTGCTGCAGGGTTCGCTGCTGGTGCGGCACGCGCCGCGCGCGGTGGCGGACGCGTTCTGCGGCACGCGGTTCGGCGGCGACTGGGGCCTGGCTTTCGGTACTTTGCCCGCTGGAACCGACACTTCCGCGATCATCGCCCGCGCCCGCGTCTAGTCCGCGCGTTTCGCCGGACAGGGCGCGGCGGCGGGCGCTACTGTCCCTGCCCGTGACCGAACCTGTTTACGTGACCGAGACGCGGACCGCGTACGACACTGTTGCCGAGAATTACGCCGAGTTGCTGAAGGACTTCCTTCAGGACGCCATCTGGGACCGCGCGGCGCTCACCGCCTTCGCCGAACTCGTCGGCGAAGGGACGGTCGGCGACCTGGGCTGCGGCCCCGGACGGCTGACCGGGTATCTCAAGTCGCTCGGACTCGACGTGTTCGGCGTCGACCTGTCCCCCGCGATGGTCGAGGTGGCTCGCAGGACGCATCCGCACCTGCGCTTCGAGGTGGGCTCGATGGCCGCGCTCGACCTTGCCGACGGCTCGCTCGCCGGGGCGCTCGCGTGGTACTCGCTGATCCACACGCCGCCCGAGGAGCTTCCGGTGCTGGCCAAGGAACTCGCGCGGGTGCTGCGGCCGGGCGGCTGGCTGCTGACCGCGTTCCAGGTGGGCGACAACCAGCGCCGCCGCATCGAGAACGCTTACGGGCACGACATCGCGGCTGATGCGTACCGGCTGGATCCGGACTTCATCGCGCAACTGCTCGCCGACGCCGGTTTCGTGGTGGACGCGCGTCTGGTGCGCGAACCGGGACCGAGCTTCGAAGCGACTCGGCAGGCGTACTTGATGGCCCGCAAGGAGGGCTGAGGGAGGTCCGCTGGGGACAGAAAGGGGCGGGACTTTTCCCTGCCCCCTTCAACATATAGCGCACCCCGGGGCTTGCGGCAAGGCCCGGGTGGTGCTCCACAATCGTCCGCCGGAGCCACTGCCTGCGGAAATACCGCGGGCGGGAATCGGCTCCGGTACAGGGGACGAAGAGTTCATGGTGGACGTGATCGTGGTGGGGGCCGGGCCGGCGGGCGTCATGCTGGCCGCGGAGCTGCGGCTGCACGGAGTGCGCGTGGTCGTGCTGGAAAAGGACGCGGAACCGCCGAAGTACGTGCGCGCGCTGGGGATGCACTCGCGCAGCATGGAGGTCCTGGACCAGCGGGGAATGCTGGAGCCGTTCCTCGCCGAGGGTTCGACGCACCCGGTCGGGGGTTTCTTCGCGGGCATCGCGCGGCCCGCGCCGGAGCGGCTGGACACCTCGCATCCGTACGTGCTGGGGCTTCCGCAGCCCATCACCGACCGGCTGCTGGCCGAGCACGCGGTCAAGGCGGGCGCGGAGATCCGGCGCGGATGCGAGGTCGTCGGGCTGAGCCAGGACGACGAGGGGGTCAGTGTCTCGTTGGCCGACGGCAGCGAGCTGCGGGCGCGCTATCTGGTCGGCTGCGACGGCGGGCGGAGCACGGTGCGCAAGGCGCTCGGCGTCGCGTTCCCGGGTGAGCCCGCCCGGCGCGAAGTGCTGCTGGGCGAGATGGAGGCGACCGCGGATCCCGCCGAGATCACCGCGCGGGTGATGGAAATCCGCAAAACCCAGCTGTGGTTCGGGGTCGGGCCGTTGCGCGACGGGATGTTCCGCGTGGTCGTGCCCGCGGCCGGAGTGATCGACGACCGGGAAGCGCGGACGCCGACGCTGGACGAGGTCAAACAGCAGTTGCGCGAGTACGCCGGGACGGACTTCGGCGTCCACTCCCCTCGCTGGCTCTCGCGCTTCGGGGACGCGACCCGCCAGGCCGAGCACTACCGGGTCGGCCGGGTGCTGCTCGCCGGGGACGCGGCGCACGTCCACCCGCCGCTGGGCGGGCAGGGGCTCAACCTCGGGATCCAGGACGCGTTCAACCTCGGCTGGAAGCTTGCCGCGGAGGTCAACGGCTGGGCTCCGGAGGGGCTGCTCGACACCTACGAGGCTGAACGGCACCCGGTCGCGGACGCCGTGCTGGACAACGTCCGCGCGCAGGGCGTGGTGATGTCGCCCGATCCGGACGGGCGCGCGATGCGGCGGCTGCTGACCGAGCTGATGGCGTTCGAGGAGGTCAACCAGCTGCTGCTGGAGAAGGTGCTCGCGCTCGACATCCGCTACGACTTCGGCGAGGGGCATCCGCTGCTCGGGCGGCGGATGCGGGACCTGGCGCTCAAGCGAGGACGGCTGTACGAGCTGATGCACCAGGGCCGCGGGCTGCTGCTGGACCAGAACGGGCAGCTGTCGGCGGAAGGCTGGGCGGACCGGGTCGACCGCGTCGTGGACGTCAGCGAGGACCTCGACGTGCCCGCCGCGCTGCTGCGGCCGGACGGGCACGTGGTCTGGACCGGCGAGGATCAGCAAGACCTGGAGAAGCACTTGTCGCGCTGGTTCGGCGCGAAGCGATGAGGTCGTAGCGGGGGCGGAGCGGGTTTCCCGGCTTCGCTGGGGGTGCCGGGAAACCCGCTCGGGCGGTCAGGGATGCACCGGACCGCCCCAGCAGTCCTGCTTGCCCAGCCGCACGGACGTGTTGGTGTAGACGCCGTCGGCGATCGTGTCGCCCATGATCGACCGCTGGTCCGTCGGGCGCGGCCACTGGTAGCACCAGTGCTGGGCGAAGTAGCCGCCCGCCGCCTGGATCGGGTCGAAGTCGCAGATGCCGTCGGTCTGGATGCAGTAGCGGATGGACCGGACGCCGTTGAAGTCCGGTCGGCCCGCGCCGAACGACACGTAGCCGCCGAACGGCGAGGGCAGGCCGGTGCCCGGCGGGAGCGTCGCGCTGATCCCGGTCCCGGCCGGGCCGGGCGGCTGCATCGGGTCGGCGAACAGCTTGGCGCTGAACCTGGTCTTGTCGACGCCGAGCTGGTCGTCGGCGATGTCGTTGAGGACCATGTTCGCGACGATCGCGCCCTGGGAGTATCCGACGACGGTGAACTCGGCGTTCGGGTTCTCGTGGTAGGCGTCCTGGACGACCTGGCGGCCGCGGTCGTGTCCGATCGCGACGCTCTGGTCCATCGGGGTCTGGTCGCAGTTGGGCGCGCCGGCGGCTCCGGCGGGATAGTCCACGACCCGCGCGATGCCGCCTCGCAGCCACTCCGGACGGTAGACCGACGCCTTCCCGTCGCAGGTGCCGCCGATCAGGATGTAGTAGTGCGCGTCGTCGGCATGCGCCGGTGCGGCGCTGGCGAATCCCGCGCCGAGCGTGGCGACGACGGCGCCGGTCAGCGCGATCCTCCTGGCTTTCTTCCCCATCGGGTCCCCTCCGCGTCGAATGGTCAGCACGTTACTGAACGCGTCCGGAAAGCTACGGAGAAGCCATGAAATCCTGCTGAAAGCATGATCGCCGCCAGGCCGGTGCGTCCGCCGATGCCGCTGGTCAGGCGGCATCGGCGCCGAATCCGGGTCCACCGGATCGGGTGACCGGCGGCGAGGTCAGGCCGGGCTTCTCCCCCGACGTGTGCGCCGGGCAGGGGGAACGTCGTGCAGGGGCGGTCCGGCGACGACGGTGTTGTGGACGGCGCCGATCCCTTGCACGGTCATGCGGACGGTGTCGCCGACGCGCAGGGGCGGCGGTTGCCGCTCGCCGTGCCATCCCCACAGTTCGGCCAGGCAGCCGCTGCCGCAGGTTCCGGAGCCGAGTACGTCGCCGGGCCGGACCCACGCGCCGCGGCTGGCGTAGGCGATCAGTTCGGCGAAGGTCCAGGCCATGTTGGCGAGCGTGTCGCCGCCGATGGGGGTGTCGTTGACGAAGACCTCCATGGCGAGGTCGTACCGGCCGCCGCTTTCGCCGTCGGCCAGTTCGTCCGGGGTGACCAGCACGGGGCCGAGGGTGGTGGCGGTGTCCTTGCCCTTGGCCGGTCCGAGCCCGACGCGCATTTCGCGGCTCTGCAGATCGCGGGCCGACCAGTCGTTGAGGATGGTGAACCCGGCGATGTGGTCCGCGGCCTCGGCGACGGACAGGTTGAAGCCCGCTTTGCCGATCACAGCCGCGACTTCGAGTTCGAAGTCCAGCACTTCGCACCCGGGCGGCATCGGGACCGGGGAGCCGGAGCCGATCGCCGCGTGCGGGTTGGTGAAGTAGAAGGCGGGGGCTTCGTACCAGGCGTCCGGGACCTCGCTGTTTCCGGTGATCGCGCGCAGCGAGCCTGCCGTGTGCTGTTCGAAGGCGATGAAGTCGCGGATGCTGGCGACCGGCACCGGGACGCCGATCGATGCGGTTTCGTCCCAGACCGACTCGCTCGCCGCCGCGGCATCCCCGGCGGCGAGCACCTCGAAGACGTCCGCAGTCTCGGGAAGCAGCCCGATGCGGTCGCCGTCGACAACGCCGTACCGGCGCACCCCGTCGACGTGCACGGAACCGATTCTCATGCCGCCTCCTCGTCGAAGATCGCCACCGCGCGGGTCCAGCCCGCCGAGGCCGCGTGGATCTTGACCGGGAAGCAGGCGATCTGGAATCCGGTGGCCGGGAGGCTTTCCAGGTTGTGCAGCTTTTCGAGGTGGCAGTAGCCGATCTCGCGGCCGGCCCGGTGGCCTTCCCAGATGATCGAGGGGTCGTGGTCGCGGGCGTAGCGCTCGGCGGTGTAGCGGAACGGGGCGTCCCAGCTCCAGGCGTCGGTTCCGGTCACCCGCACCCCTTGTTCGAGCAGGTGCAGCGTGGCGGCGCGGCCGACTCCGCAGCCGGAAGCGACGTAGTCGTCGTGGCCGTAGCGGGTCCCGGCCCGGGTGTTGACCACCACGATGTCGAGCGGGCGCAGCCGGTGGCCGATCCGGCCCAGTTCGGCGTCGATGTCGGCGGGCGTGACGACGTGGCCGTCGGGCAGGTGCCGGAAGTCCAGCTTGACTCCCTCCTGGAAGCACCAGTGCAGCGGCACCTCGTCGATCGTCATCGCCCGGCGGCCTCCGTCCATAGTGGACGCGTAGTGGTACGGGGCGTCGAGATGGGTGCCGGTGTGGGTGGTGGCCTCGATCCGCTCGATCGCCCAGCCTTCGCCGTCGGGCAGGTCCGCGGCCGTCGCGCCCGGGAAGAACGCGAGCAGGTCCGGGACCGACTCCTGGTGGTCGACGTAGGTGATCGAGGGCCGGTGGCCGGGCGGGTCGGACGCGATCCCTCCCCGCAGCGGAACCGAGATGTCCACGAGCTGTCGCATGGCGGCTCCTTATCGCGGGATGACGGGGACGAGCAGGCTGGAGGCGTGGTCGCCGCCGAGATGGACGACAGCGCCGGTCGCCGGACGGCGGAGACCGGGATGGTCGTGGGTCAGGAAACCGAGGTCGCTGTCCCCGGTGACCAGTTCGAGGCGCAGCCGCTCGCCCGGCGCGAGAGTGATGCTGGTGGGCCAGATCTCGACCTCCAGCAGGGTCGGCTCGCCGGGCACGAGGGGAATCTCGCGGGCGTGGGGGTGCCACGGCCGGTGCGGCAGCGACCGCTCGGGATCGGTCTCGCGGTGCGAAGCCTTGAGCCAGCCCATGGTCATCGGGACCGGATCGCCCTGGGGGCCGACACCCGGGATCGGCTCGCCGTCCGCGCCGATGTGCTGCACCCGCGCGAAGACGTCGAGGTCGTCCTGCTCGGCGCTGAGCCACAGGCGCAGCGCGACCGGACCGGTCAGCTCGAGCGGCTCGGTCACGGGGGCGGTGTCGAAGCTGGCGGGATACGCCACCGTCGCGGCGTGCGCGGGCGGGTCCCAGCCGAGAACGCCTTCGCCGAGATGAAGCTCGCGCCACTGCGTCTGCGGGAGCGGGAAATCCGTGGCGTCTCGCCATTCGACCTCTCGGCCGTGCCGGATCGCCAGTTGCACCGGGGCCACGCCGTCCATCCGGTCGGGCTGGTCCTTGAGGAAACGGTCGAGGAAGCGCAGTTGCAGATCCAGCGCCCAGTCGGCGTAGTAGGGATCGATGTGGGTGCCGGTGTGCACCACCAGCCACTTGTCCCGCGACGCCGCGCGGGCCCAGCCTTCGATATTGCCGCGCAGGTGGACGTGCAGGGCGCCCCAGTTGCCTGCCGACAGCACCGGCACCGTGACCCGGTCGAGGTCGACGATGCGCGCTTGGTGGTAGTCGTCGAGCAGGGGGCGCTGCGGGAGCACCTCGCGCCAGTCGTCTCCGTCTTCTCCGTTGCGCTGCGGGGTGATCTGGCGATTCCACCAGAATTCGACGAACCCGTGGGCGTACAGGCCGCCCTGGTAGACGAAGTCGCGGTAGAAGTCGGTCGCGCCTTCCCAGGCCACGATCGCGGCGAGGTGCGGCGGCTGGAGTTCCGCCACCCGCCAGCCCATCATCGCGAGCCACGAGATGCCGCTGGAAGCCACCTTGCCGTTGGACCACGGCTGTCCGGCCGCCCACTCGACGACGTCGTAGAAATCCTCGGAATCGCCCGGGCTCATCAGGTCCATCCTGCCGCGCGTCTTGCCGGTGCCCCGGGTGTCGGCGCGCAGCACCGCGTAGCCGCGGGCCGTCCACCACTCCGGATCCGGCGTCTCCCACACCATGTGCTCGCTCTGCGGCACGAGGTCGTAGAGCGGATAGCGGTCCGGCCAGTGCACGTCCTTGCCGTACGGGCTGATCGAGGCCAGCACGGGGACCGCGCCGCCGGGCTCGTCGGGGAGGAACAGGTCGGCCAGGATCGGCGAGCCGGTGCGGGCGGGGACCTCGATGTCCCGTTCGATGCGCATCTCAGTACTCCAGGGGGTCACCGTTAAAGCAAGTCAGCTTGCGTCAGGGAGTATGGCGACTGGCACACGCTAAAGCAAGTGGACTTGTATTAGAGTGCTGCCGGTGAGCGATTCGGAAATCCGGCGACGGCCCGGCGGACGGGCGGCCCGGGTGCGCGCCGCGGTCATCGAGGCGACCAACGAGCTCCTGCGGGACCAGGGCCTGACGGGTCTGAAAGTGTCCGAGGTGGCGCGGCGCGCGCAGGTGAACGAGACGTCGATCTTCCGGCGGTGGGGCACCCGCGAGAACCTCGTCATCGACGCCCTGCTCGCCGACGCCGCCGAACAGCTTCCGGTGCCCGACAACGGAAATGTGCGCGACGACCTGATCGCCTACGCCGCCTCGCTCGCGAAATACCTGACCTCGCCCGCGGGCAACGCCCTCGACCGCACCCTGGCCTCGGCCGGCGACGACCCGATCACCCGGCAGCTGCGCGACCGGTACTGGGAGGCCCGCTACGCCCAGTCCGGCCGGATCGCCGAGCGGGCGGTCGAACGGGGAGAACTGCCCGAGGACACCGATCCGCGCTTCGTGCTGGAGATGCTTGTCGCGCCGCTGCATTTCCGGATCGTGCTCACCCGCGAGCCGCTCGAACCGGACTTGCCCGCCCGCGTGGTCGACGCGCTCCTCCGCGGGCTCGCGCTCTCCTGAGCCGCCATTGTGGCCCGTGCGGTCCAGAACCAGTAGGGTCGGCGCATGGCCCGGCCTCGCGAGTTCGACGAAGATCGCGTGCTGCTCGCTGTCCGCGACGAGTTCTGGGACAAGGGCTACGCGGCGACGTCGCTGGACGACCTGCTGCGCGTGAGCGGTCTCGGCAAAGGCAGCCTGTACGGGGCGTTCGGCGACAAGCGAAGCCTGTTCCTGCGAGTGCTGCGCGACTACGACGACGCGAACCTGCGGACGCTGCGCGAAGGCCTGGCGTCCGCGGCGCGCGGGACAGACCTGGTGCGCACGTTCCTGCTCGGCCCGACCGCCGACCCGACCGGAGCGGTCGCGCGCCGAGGGTGCTTGCTGGCCAACAGCAGCGCCGAACTGGCGACGAGCACTCCGGACGTGGCTGCCGAGGCGCGGCGCAGCTATGACGCGATCGCGGGGATTCTCGCCGAGGCACTGGAACGCGCCCAGCGCGAAGGCGACCTCTCCCCTGACGCCGACCCCGCCGAGACCGCCCGCGCGGTCCTCGTCTCGCAGCTCGGCCTGATCGCGCTCGGGCGCACCGGCGTGGACATCGACGTGCTCGTCCAGGCCGCCCAGTCCGCCCTGGCGCGGCTCTTGCCCGTCCCGGCGCGGTAGCAGCAACTCCGTCCTTCACGTCGAGAAGCCGTCTTCCCCGCTGCCGCAATGTTATTGACCGTACGGTCCAGATCTGCGAGGGTTATGGACCTAACGGTCAATAACATTGAAGGAGAACGGCATGCCCGTCTTGGCAGGCAAAATCGCCGTGGTCACCGGCGGCGGAAGCGGCATCGGATTCGCGACCGCACGCGCGTTCCGCGACGAGGGCGCCCAGGTTTTCGTCACCGGCCGCCGCAAGGACGCGCTCGACGCGGCGGTCGCCGAACTCGGACCCGCCGTGACTGGCGTGGTCTGTGACGTTTCGGTGCCCGCGGAACTCGACGCGTTCTACGGAATCGTGCGCGAGCAGGCCGGTCGCGTCGACGTTCTGGTCGCCAACGCGGGCATCGGCATCATGGCTTCCCTCGGCGAAGTGACGGAGGACTTGGTCGACTCGGTGTTCGCCACCAACGTCAAGGGAACGATCTTCACCGTGCAGCAAGCGCTGCCGCTGCTCAGCGCGAACGCCTCGGTGATCCTCACCGGTTCGACCGCCACGACCCGGCCCAGCCGGGGACTCGAGGTCTACGCGGCATCGAAGGCCGCGATCCGCAACCTGGCCCGAGGCTGGGCGCTCAGTTCGCGTGCGCACGGTTTCCGGGTCAATGTCGTGTCCCCTGGCGGCACCCGGACCCCCGGTCTCCTCGAACTGGTCCCGCCCGAGGCGCTCAAGCGGTCCGAAGGCGAAGTCCCGCTCGGCAGGCTCGCCGAACCCGAGGAGATCGCCGCCGTCACGACGTTTCTCGCCTCGGACGCGTCGAGCTACGTCAACGGCGCCGAGGTGTTCGCCGACGGTGGTTTCGCGCAGGTGTGAGCGCTCTCGTCCGCAGCCGCCGGACCGGGCGCTCGGTCAGGTGTGCGTGAACCTCACGACCGCCTTCGATCCCTCGAGCGCGACCACCTCGAACGA
Source organism: Amycolatopsis sp. FU40 (assembly GCF_021903635.1). Lineage (NCBI taxonomy): Bacteria > Bacillati > Actinomycetota > Actinomycetes > Pseudonocardiales > Pseudonocardiaceae > Amycolatopsis > Amycolatopsis sp. FU40. Next base: position 2,653,754 of record NZ_CP091381.1, on the reverse strand, counting down.
CAGCCTGTTGATAGTGGACGCCCCGCCCTGGCTCGGGGTCTGCCCCATCGCCGACACCACCGTCCCGGACGGCGAAACGGACTGGAAGTCGACGCCGGCGGGCGAGACCGCGGTGATGTCCAGCGAACTCATCCCGAGGCTTTTGTCGAAGCGGATGGTCACCGGCCCGGTCACCAGGATTTCGCAGTCGCCGTCGGCGCAGGCGCGCAGGTTGGTCCCGTCCGCCGCCGCGGGGAACGGTTTGGGCGCCGAACTGGTCGTGGGCGCGGTGCTGCTCGGCGCCGCGCTCGCGCTGGTGCTCGCCGCGGCCGGAGACGACGGCGGCGCAGCCGGGGGCGCGGTCGCCGTGCCGCCGCACGCGGCGGTGGCCCCGGCCGCTCCGAATGCCGTGAGCGCCGTCCTGACCATCATCTTTCGCATGCGGGGACGCTAATCCGATCGGCATGGGACCGGTCCCGGACGACAACGAGAGCCCATCGCCCGAAACACGCAGCGTTGGCTTCGTTCCGGTGCCACCCGCCGCGCAACGATCGGACGGTACTTGCCGCACTCGCGTGCCCAGCTCGTCGCCGAAGCCTGCGGCTGCCACCGCAACCCGAGCACAAAGCTCGCCGCGAAAGCAGGCAATACCGGAAACCGTCCCGTGGTCGCTCACCTTCGCAACCTCGGGGAACTCGTGACAGGTGAACAGACGCTCGCCCCGGTCGGGGACCCGGCCATGCGAGCGTGCGGGTCAGCGGACGCGCGGCGTGAACTCCGCGAGATCCGGCAGCGGCGGCACCTCCCTGGCATACGCGTCGGCGGCCGGCACCCCGGTGGTGACCCGGGTGGCGGTGCGGCGGCCGAGTTCGTCGAGGATTTCCTGCTCGGTCCGGCCGCGGGCGAGCAGGAGCAGGAACGGGTCTGCGTCGAGCAGCCACGCGACCTGGAACGACAGCGCGGCGGCGTGCCGGCACGGGAGTTCCCAGCCGGGGCAGTCGCAGTCCGGGTCGAGGTCGCCGATGCCGGGCAGCAGCGGGACGACCTCGGCCAGCTCCGGCGGCAAGTGCCGGTCGAGCAGTGCCGCGAGGTGGCCGGAGTGGTCGGCGGCGCGGTCGAGCAGCAGCTCCCAGTCCGTTGTGGACAGTTCGGCCAGGTGCACGCCGGTGCGGTACGGGCCGTCGTCGGCGTCCTCGGTGGTCGCGGTGATCAGGCCGGGGCTGACCGTGATCGGGCCGACCAGGCCCGCCGCGGCATAGCTCCGGCCCTTCTTCAGCTGCCGCAGGTCGAGCGCGGTGTCCTCCATCGCCTGCAGCCAGGCGCGGCCCCACCAGGTGCGGGCGAACGGGCCGCGTCCGGGGCGGGCGGGGAACGCGGGGAATCCGCGGACCCGGTCGGTCATCGCTGCCTCCGGAGGGTGACGAGCTCGGCCAGCTCGGCGTCGGTCAGTTCGGTGAGCGCGGCCTCGCCCGAGGCGAGCACCGCGTCGGCGAGCGCGCGTTTCTCCCGCAGCATCGCCGCGATCCGGTCCTCGACCGTGCCCTCCGCGACCAGCCGGTGAACCTGCACCGGCCGGGTCTGCCCGATCCGGTACGCGCGGTCGGTCGCCTGGTCCTCGACCGCCGGATTCCACCACCGGTCGTAGTGCACGACGTGATCGGCGCGCGTGAGGGTGAGCCCGGTGCCCGCGGCCTTGAGCGACAACAGGAACACCGGCACGTCGCCGTTCTGGAAACCGCGGACCAGCTCCTCGCGCCGGGCGACCGGGGTGCCGCCGTGCAGCAGCTGCGACGGGACGCCGCGCGCGGCGAGGTGCCGTTCGAGCAGGCGCGCCATCACCACGTACTGGGTGAACACCAGCACCGCGCCGTCCTCGGCGAGGATCGTGTCGAGCAGTTCGTCGAGCAGCTCGAGCTTCCCGGACCGGCCGGCGAGCGTACTGTCCTCGGGCTCGCCGAGGAACTGCGCGGGATGGTTGCAGATCTGCTTGAGCGCGGTGAGCAGCTTGACCACGCGGCCGCGGCGGGCCATCCCGTCGCTCGCGGCGATGTCCGCCATCAGCTCGCGCACGGTCGCCTCGTACAACGCCGCCTGCTCGGCGGTGAGCGACACCGGCCGGTCGGTCTCGGTCTTGGCGGGCAGCTCGGGCGCGATCCCCGGGTCGGATTTGCGGCGGCGCAACAGGAACGGCCGCAGCAGCCGGGACAACTGCTCGGCGACCGCGGGGTCGGCTCCGGATTCGACCGGCTTCCCCCAGCGCCTGCGGAAATCGGCGAGCGGGCCGAGCAGACCGGGCGTGGTCCAGTCGAGGATCGCCCACAGTTCGGTCAGCGTGTTCTCCACCGGCGTGCCGGTGAGCGCCACCTTCGCCGAGGAAGGCAGCAGCCGCAACGCTTTCGCCGTGTCCGAGCGGTGGTTCTTCACGTGCTGGGCCTCGTCGGCGACCAGCAGATCCCAGTTCACCTCGGCCAGCGGCGCGGGATCGGTGCGCAGCGTGCCGTAGGTGGTCAGGACGAACCCGCCGCCGAGCTCGTCCAGCGACCGCGCCGTGCCGTGGAACCGCCGCACCGGCGTCGCGGGAGCGAACCGGCGAATCTCGGTTTCCCAGGTGCCCAGCAGCGAAGCGGGGCACACGACCAGCGTCGGGCCGGTGCCGCGATGCAGGTGCAGGGCGATGAGCGTGACGGTTTTGCCGAGCCCCATGTCGTCGGCGAGACAGCCGCCGAGCCCGAGGCCGGTGACGGTGTCGAGCCAGTGCAGGCCGCGCAGCTGATAGTCGCGCAGGGTCGCGGCCAGCCCCTCCGGCTGCGGCACCGGGGCGGGATCGGCCGACAGCCGCTCGCGCAGGTCCTCCAGCCAGCCGTCGGTGCGGACCTCCACCTGGTCGCCGTCGACCTCGGTGCGGCCAGTGAGCGCGACGCCCAGCGCCTCGATCGCGGTCAGCGGCTTGAGCGTGCGATCCCGCGCGCGGTCGGCGGTCTTGCGGTCCAGCAGCACCCACCGGTCCCGCAGCCGGACGACCGGACGCTGGGCCTCGGCGAGCGCGTCGAGCTCCGCGACGCTCAGCTCGCTGTCGCCGAGCGCGAGCTGCCAGTCGAACTGCAGCACCCGGTCGCCGCCGAAGAACGACCGCGCGTCGGACGGCGCGTCGCCCGGCCGGACGACCGCTCGCGCGGCCAGCCCGGTCAGCTCCGCGGGCCAGTGCACCGCCAGCTCCGCGGCGTCGAGCGCGCCGGCGAGCAGCTCGGCGATCTCGCGGTCTCCCAGCGCGACGGACGAGGGAACCGCCGCCGACAGCAGCGGTGCCAGCGCGGACCACACCTCGGCGCCGTGCCGCAAAGTCAGCAGGACCTCGTGCCGCGCCTCCTGGCTGCCGGTGCGCCACAGCGCTTCCGCGTCGACCAGCGGCTCGGCCCCGCCGTGCACCTGGACGACCGCGCGGAACCGGCCGCCCGCCAGGTCGTCGGACTCGATCCGCAGCGACACCCGCAGCGCGGGCTCCACCCCGGCGACGTCGCCGAGGAACCGCATCAGCAGCGGATACGGCTCCGGCAACCGCGTCGGGTCGCCCGGGATCGGCGTCGCGTGGGCGTGCGGCGGCATCGCGTCGGCGAGGCGGCGCAGCCAGGCTTCCTCGTCGGGGTCGAGCGCTCCGGTCCACCCGGCCGACGCGAGCCGTTCCGCGGCTTCGGCGGCCAGCGCCCAGAACCGCGCCGACGGATCGGTCAGCGTCCGCAGCACCGGCACCGCGTCCGCGGCCGGCACCCGCAGCGCGGGCACCGTGCGCACCCCGCCCGGCAGCACGACCTCGACGGTGCCGGGCGCCCCGGGACCGTCCGGCTCCGATCCGTCCGGTCTCCAGAACACGACCCGGCCCGGCTCCACCACCACTGAATTCAGTGCTCCGCCCTCCCCTGGCTGGCCTCTGCGGGATAGTCTACCGGAAAACTCTGTACTGCGTACGAGGAGCGAAATGGAGACTGAGGAACCGGGCGATCCGCGGCGGACCATCGAGCTGCTGTGGGGCGTGCCCGGTCCCCCGCGCCGCGGCCCGAAACCGAAGCTCTCGGTCGAGCACGTGGTGTTCGCCGGGATCCGGGTCGCGGACGCGGAAGGGCTGGACGCGGTCACCATGCGCCGGATCGCCGACGAACTGGGCGTCGCGACGATGTCGCTCTACACCTACGTGCCCGGCCGCGACGAACTGCTGGAGCTGATGCTCGACCACGCGCACGGCGAACTCCCCGGCGAACTGCCGGACGGATGGCGGGCCGGGCTCACCGCGGTCGCCGAGGACCTGTGGCGGCTCTACCACCGGCATCCGTGGCTGCTGGAGATCCGCGTCGGCCGCCCGACGCTGGGCCCGCACACCTTCGCCAAATACGAGCGCGAACTGGCCGCGATGGACGGACTCGACCTCGACGACGTCCAGCTCGACGCGATCGTCAGCCTGCTCAACGGACTGGTCGCCGGCGCGGCGCGCGGTTCGGTGGACGCGACCCGCGCCGCGCGGCGCAGCGGGATGACCGACGCCGACTGGTGGAACCGCTCCGCGCCGGTACTGGCCGAGATCCCGGCGGCCGACCCGGTCCGCTTCCCGCGCGCGAGCCGGGTCGGCGCCACCGCCGGGCAGACCTACGGCGGACCCGCGGATCCCGAGCACCATTTCCGGTTCGGGCTCGCCCGCATCCTCGACGGGATCGGCCAGCTCGCCGGAGCCTGACCGCGCGAACTTGTCAGTCCCCCGGTCTACCGTGCGGAGAGTGCGGGCGGAACCCGCCCGCAGGCGCGAACAGGGAGGGACACGCAGTGACCGGGCAGCACGACGCGGCCGAAACCGCGGTCGCGCAGGCGTTCCGCGACGAGTGGGGCTCCGTCGTGGCCACCCTCATCCGCGTCACCGGCGACTGGGACCTGGCCGAGGAATGCGCCCAGGACGCATTCGCGCTCGCCGTGCGCACCTGGCCGCGCGACGGCGTGCCCGAGCACCCCGGAGCATGGCTCACCACCGCCGCCCGCAACCGTGCCGTCGACCGGATCCGGCGCGCCTCCGCGGGAGCGGGCAAACTCCGGGAAGCGGCGCGGCTGGCGGTCCCGGACGAACCAACAGCCGTCCACAGTGGACACAGCGAAGACAGCGGGGTCGAGGACGACCGGCTCCGGCTCATCTTCACCTGCTGCCATCCCGCGCTCGCGTTCGAAGCACAGGTGGCGCTCGCGCTGCGCACGCTCGCCGGGCTCAGCACCGCGGAGATCGCCCGCGCGTTCCTGGTTTCCGAATCGGCCATGTCGCAGCGCCTCGTCCGGGTGAAACGCAAGATCCGCGCCGCCGCGATCCCGTACCGGGTGCCGCCCGCGCATCTGCTGCCCGAGCGCACCGCCGCCGTGCTCGGCGTGCTGTACCTGCTGTTCAACGAGGGCTACTCGGCCAGCGAGGGCGACGAACTCCAGCGTCCCGATCTGGCGGCCGAAGCGATCCGGCTGGCCCGGCTGCTGCATTCCTTGATGCCGGACGAAGCAGAGGCCACCGGACTGCTCGCGCTGCTCCTGCTCCACCATGCCCGCCGCAGTACGCGAAACGGTCCCGGCGGCGAGTTGGTCCCGCTCGAGGAACAGGACCGCAGCCAATGGGACCGCACGGCGATCGCCGAAGGCACCGCGCTGCTGGAAGGAGCGTTGCGGCGGCGCAGCCCCGGCCCGTACCAAGTGCAGGCCGCGATCGCCGCGTGCCACGCCGGTGCCGCCCGCGCCGGGGACACCGATTGGGCGCAGATCGCCGGGCTCTATCTCCAGCTGCGGCGTTTCCGGCCGGGCCCGGTGGTCGAACTGAACCGAGCGGTCGCGGTCGGCATGGCCGCCGGGCCGGAAGCCGGGCTCGCTCTCGCCGACCGGCTGGCCGGAGACCTCGCCGGCTACCACCTGCTGCCCGCCACCCGCGCGGACTTCCTCCGCAGGCTCGGCCGCACCGAAGAAGCCCAGGTCGCGTACACCGAAGCACTCGCGTTGGCCCCCACCGGAGCCGAGCGCGGCTACCTCCGCAGGAGACTTTCGGAAATTTCTTCGCCGGAGGTGTCTGTCTGCGTCTCGTCCGTTCGTCGGGTAGGCACAACCGACTCCGGAAGGACCGCCATGATCACCAAAACCCTCCGCGCGCCCGGCGCCCAGATCCACTACGACGTCGCCGGATCCGGACCGCTGCTGCTCCTGGTGCCCGGCGGGCCCGCGGACGCCACCGCGTTCGCCGCGCTGCGCCCGTGCCTGGCCGACCGCTACACCGTCGTCACCTTCGACCCGCGCGGCATCTCCCGCAGCCGGACCACCGACCTCGACGACGACCTGGTCGGCCAGCACGCCGAAGACGTCCAGCGGCTGCTGACCGAACTGGCCGCCGGACCGGTCTCGGTGCTGGCCAACAGCGGCGGCGCGATCACCATGCTCGAACACGCCACGCGCTATCCGGGCGCGGTGCGGACGCTCGTCGCGCACGAACCGCCGGTCAGCCGCTACCTCGGCGCCCTGCTGGCCGATTTCCCGGACATCCCGGCGATCTACCGGGAGCAGGGCGTCGACGCGGCGGTCGGCGCGTTCATGGCCGCCAGCGGATTCGAGATCCCGCCGCCGCCCGAGCACCCCACCGCCGAGCAGATCGAGCAGGGCAAGCAGATGCGCGGCAACTTCGAGGTGTTCTTCGGCAAGCTGATGGGCGCCGTCGGAGCATGGGAGCCCGATCTCGAAGCGCTCGCCGCCGCGGACACCCGGATCGTCGTCGCGGTCGGAGACGCCGTCGGGACGCCGGCGTACGAGGCGGGCGCCGGCCTGGCCCGCGCGCTCGGCGGCGAGCCGGTCCGGTTCCCGGGCGACCACGGGGGCTTCGCCGGCGAACCCGAGGCGTTCGCCTCCCGCCTCGCCGAAATTCTCACCGAGGAGAACTGATGCGCTACCTGTTGATGATCGCCGGCTCCGAAGAGCCGACCGCCGAACAGCTCGCGCTCGGCTGCGGCGGCTGGTCCGAGGACCTGGTCGAACGCGGCGTCCTCGTCGGGGGCGGCGGACTGCACCCGCCCGCGACGGCCACCACGGTGCGCGTGCGCGACGGCGAAGTCCTGCTCACCGACGGGCCGTTCGCCGAAACCAAAGACCAGATCGGCGGCTACGCCGTGCTCGAATGCGCCGACCTCGACGAGGCCGTCGACCACGCGTCCCGGCATCCGGCCGCCGCCTACGGCACCATTGAAGTCCGCCCGCTGCTCGGCTGACTCCCGCATCCGTCCAGGAAAGGAACCCCCCTTGCCCACCATCGTGGACAGAAACGAACAGCGCTACGTCGGCTACCGCGCGACGGTCGGGCCCGACGGCATGGCCGAGGTCGCGCACCGGATCGCCGCGATCATCGGAGCCCTCGCCCAACGCGGCCTCGAACCCGCCTGCGCGCCGTTCTTCCGGTACCTGGTGCTCGGCACGGACAGGGAGACCGTCACCGTCGAGGCCGGCGTCCCGGTCAAGGAGCCCCTCGACCTCGGCGACGAGTACTTCAACGACGTCCTGCCCGCCGGGAAATACGCACAGGCCACCCACCACGGCGCGCCGAGCGGTCTTTTCGCCGCGACCGCCGACCTGCTCGCCTGGGGCGAAAAGGAAGGCGTGCGCTGGGACCGCACCGTCGAGGCCGACGGCGAGCACTGGGCCGCGCGGCTCGAGATCTACCGCACCAACCCGCAGTTCGAGCCGGACGCGAACAACTGGGACACCGACCTCTGCTTCCGGCTCGCCGGCTGACCGTGGTGTCCCGGGGTCACGCGCCCCGGGACACCACGGCGCCGACCAGGCACCCGAATCCGGCCGCGGACACCACCGTCCGCACCAGGTTCCACCGCACCCACGGTTCCTCGAACCGGGCGCGCAGCGCGGCGAAGTCGACCGTGTCGGCGGTGAGGGCGTTGTTCATCGGCACGTTGACCGCGCCGGTCACCACCACCGTCGCCACCAGAAGCACGGCGCCCGCGATGAGCCAGGGCAATCCGCCCTGCGCTCCGCTGGTGAAGTGCAGAACCACGGCCGCGACGGCGAGCAGCGGCGCACCCAGGAACGACAGCATGAACCAGCCGTTGAGGATCGCCTCGTTGATGCGGCGCATCGCGGTCACGAACGTGTGGTCGTCGGCATGGGCGAGGCCCGGCATCACCGAAACCGTGTACGCGTAGAACAACCCCGCGATCAGCCCGGCCGCGACCACCGCGGCCACGAGCACCGCCTTGGAAACGATCACCATCGCTCTTGCCTTTCGTCTTGTCCCCCAACGCGCCCCAGTCAACCCGCAGACCGCGAGACGATCCATCGCTTAGCCGCTCGGAGCCATGCGTCATCGTCTCGCTAGGAGACCCCATGCAGCACACGCTCCCCAGCGGCGTCACGCTCGGCGCCGAGCACTTCGGCGATCCGGCCGCGCCGCTGGTCCTGCTCGCCGGCGGCACCACGATGCTTTCCTGGCCCGACGCCTTGTGCGAAGCCCTTTCCCGCGGCGGACGGCATGTCGTGCGCTACGACCTCCGCGACGCGGGCGCCTCGACCACGCTCGACCCGGACGCACCGGCCTACACCTTGCGCGACCTCGCCGCCGACGCGGCCGCGCTCGCCCGCGAACTCGACGACCGGCCCGCTCACCTGGCCGGGATCGGCGTCGGCGGGATGGTCGCCCAAGTCGCCGCCCTCGACCATCCCGAGGCGTTCTCCGCCCTCACGCTCTGCGGGACCCGCCCCGTCGCCCCGGGGCCCGTCGACGCGGACCTGCCCGATCACGACGCGAAAGCCATGCGCGCACTGTTCGCGCTGCCGATGCCGGACTGGTCGGACCGCTCCTCCGTCGCCGACCGGGCCGCCGCCATCGCCGAAGTCCTCGGCAACGACCCCGACACGGCCCGAACCGTCGCGGCCCGCGTCTTCGACCGTGCCGCCAGCACGGAACCGGTCGTGCAGATGGCCAACCATCTCGGCATGGTGTTCTCCCAACTCGACTGCACGCCGCGCTGGCGCGAACGCCTGCCGGAGCTCGCGGTCCCGACAGTGGTGCTGCACGGCCGCCGGGACGTGTTTTTCCCGGTGGGCAACGGCGAAGCCCTCGCCCGCGAGATCCCCGGTGCGCGGCTGGTCGTCCTGGAAGACGCCGCGAGCGCGATCCCGGACGCTGCCGCCGAGGAGGTCGCCGCGGCGATGCTCTCCGTCTGACTTCGCCGTGCCGGACTGATGCGCGACAGGGCCAGCAGACGGTTGCTCGCGGGATTTGCTTGGCAGCGCGGAAATAGCGGGCTCCTCGGCACCGGCTCAGCGCTCGGCCGAGGCGGAAGGAAGCGAGCCGCGGCAAGGGATCCCGCGGAAAACACCAGGCTTTCCCCTGCCGCGGCGCTAGTCTCGGCCGGGTGGACCCGCTCACCGCGTTGCTCGAAGGACCCCGCGCGCACGGCGCGTTCCTGCTCCGGTCCGTGCTGCGCCCGCCGTGGTCGTTGCGGATCGAGGACGAAGCGCCGCTGACCGTGCTCGCCGTCGTGCGCGGCGACGCCTGGGTGGCGCCCGACAACGCCGAAGCCGTCCGCCTCGAGACGGGCGACGTGGCCGTCGTCCGGGGACCGGATCCGTACCTCGTCGCCGACGATCCGGAAACGCCGCCGCAGGCCGTGATCCGCCCGGGACAGGAGTGCGGCACGCCCGACGGCGGGCATCTCACCGACCTGACCGAGTTCGGCGTCCGCACCTGGGGCGACGACCCCGACGGCCCGACCGTGCTGCTCACCGGCACCTACCCGACAGTCGGCGAGGTTTCGCGCCGCCTGCTCGCCGCCGTGCCGAACGTCGTCACCGCTCGCGCCGGGACCAGCCCGGATCCGCTCGTCGCGATGCTCGCCGACGAAATCGACCGCGACGTCCCCGGTCAGGAAGCCGTCCTGGACCGGGTGCTGGACCTCCTGCTCGTCCGCGTCCTGCGGGAATGGCTCGACCGCCCGGCCGCGCCCGCCTGGTACCGCGCGCACGGCGATCCGGTGGCCGGGCACGCCCTGCGGCTGCTGCAGGACCAGCCCGAGCACCCGTGGACCGTCGCCGGCCTCGCGAGCGCGACCGGCGTCTCCCGCGCCGCGCTCGCGAGGCGGTTCACCGACGCGGTCGGCGAACCGCCGATGACCTACCTCGCCACCTGGCGGCTCGCCCTCGCCGCCGACCTGCTGCGCCAGCACCCGGACGCGACGCTCACCGCGATCGCCCGCCAGGTCGGCTACCGCAGCCCCTTCACGCTGAGCGCCGCGTTCAAACGGGAGTACGGGCGCAGTCCGCAGCACTACCGGCTGCGCGAACCTGCCTGACCGTCCGGCCCGCCGACAGCGTCAGTCCTCCTCCCCGGACATCTTCGCGAACAGGTGCCGCACCTTCTCCGCCGCGCCGTCGGACAGGAACAGCTCCAGGTTGTCCGCCGACATCCGCGCCGCCGGTTCAGCGCGTTCGAGCATCGCCTGCTCGAACTTCGCCACGTCGCCGCCCTCAGCCAGAACCAGGGCGAGTTCGGCGCCGTCGCGCATCGCGAGGTTCGCGCCCTGCCCGGCGAACGGCGACATCAAGTGCGCCGCGTCCCCGATCAGCGTCACACCCGGCGTGCTGTCCCAGCGCACCCCGACCGGCAACGCGGTCAACGGATACACCAGCATCGGCCCGGACGTGGCGTCCACCAACGCCAGGAATTCCGCCGGCCACCCGGCGTAGAGCTCCTTCAACGCGGCACGAGCGCGATCCGGATCGTCGAACGGAATCCCCGACGTCTCCGTCCAATCCTCGGCGCACCGCAGGGTCAGATGGACGCGGATCGTGCCGTCCCCGTTGCGTTGCGCGGAAAGCGTCTGCTGATCCCCGATCGCGGAGAAGCTGCCGCGGCCCACGAGCGCCGAAGCCGCCGGGTGCGCCCGGTCCGCGTCATGGATGACCAGCTCCATCCCGTGCACCCCGCAGTACGCCGGTTCCGCGTCGGTGAGCAACGGCCGGATCCTCGACCGGGCGCCGTCCGCGCCGATCAGGAAATCGCAGTCCAGGGTTTCGCCGCCGGAGAGGTGCACGCGATGGCGTCCGTCGCCGAGCGGCTCCGCCCCGGTCACCGCGTGCCCCCAGCGGACGGTCTCCTCCGGAAGCGCGTCGAGCAGCAGTTTCCGCAGCGCCGGCCGGTCCGCCTCGGGACGGCCCCAGCGTTCTTCTCCTTCGTCCGGGGTGATTTCCCGCCGCAGCGGGGTTCCCGCGGAGTCGTACAGGACCATGTCCTGGCCCTCCGGACGGGCGATCGCGCGGTAACCCGCCTCCAGGCCGGCCTCGCGCAGCGCCCACTGGCCCTCGTCGACCGTCAGGTCCAGCGTGCCGCCCTGAACCCGCGCTTCCCGGCTGGCGTCGCGTTCGCAGACCACGGCCTCGACGCCGTGCGCGTGCAGCACCCGCGCGCAGGTGAGCCCGCCGAGCCCGCCCCCGGCGATCACGATTCGCATGATGACATCCCTCGATACACTGTATTGGCCAAATACACCGTATCGGAACCGCCCCGGTACTGTCACCCGAAAAGGAGCGAGCATGGACGAACTGGTGTGGGAACGGCCCGAACCGCCGGCGCGCGCGACGCCGGCGCCGTTGAGCCGCGCCCGCATCGTCGAGACGGCTTGCGCGCTCGCCGACGAAGGCGGACTGGAGGCGGTGTCGCTGCGCAAAGTCGCGGCCGCGCTCGGTGCCGGGCCGATGCGGCTTTACGGCTACCTCGACACCAAAGAAGAACTGCTCGACCTGATGACCGACGCCGTCTACGGCGAGATCCCGCTGCCGGACCCGGACACCGAAGGCGTGGCCGCCCTGCGCGCGCTCGCCCACGGCTGCCGCGCCGCCGTCCAGCGGCACGAATGGTTCGCGGACCTGATCGGCGGACGGCCCGGCCTAGGCCCGAACGCGCTCGCGTACCTGGAGGCCTCCCTTGCCGCCGCGGCCGGTCCGGGCCCGATCGAGGACGCCATGATCACGGTGTTCACCGTGCACTCCTACGTCACCGGCGCGGTGCGCAGCGAGATCCGCGAACGGCGACTCATCAGCGACACCGGCCTCGACGAGGAAGGCTGGCACCGCGCCGCCGCGCCCTACCTCAAGCGGATGTTCGACACCGGCCGCTACCCCACCCTTTTCCGCACCGCCCGCGACGCCGTCCACCCGGATGGCGACGCCGTCTTCGCCGCCGGTCTCGAGCGGGTGCTTTCCGGACTCTCGCTCAGCTAGTTACCGCTTAAGCGGCAAGATAGGCGCATGGACACCGCCGCACTGGGGCCCACGACCCGTGTCATGCACGCGATGGAACAGCTCTGGGCCGAGATCCGGCGGCGGCACGCGGACGTTCCCGAGGCGATCCTCGTGCTGGCGTCGGGAACGATGGGCACCACCACCGAGATCCACGGCCACTTCGCCCGGTCCCGCTGGCACGTCGGCGACGGCGTCGAACCCCGCGCCGAGTTCTTCCTCGGCGCCGAAGGCCTCCGGCGCAGCGCGGCCGAGATCCTCTCCACCACGCTCCACGAGGCCGCGCACGGACTCGCCGCCACGCGCGACATCGTCGATGTCAGCGACGGCCGCTATCACAACAAACGCTTCGCCGCGCTCGCCGCCGAACTCGGCCTGCGCGCCGAACAGGCGGACCGGATCGGCTGGTCCTCCACTACCGCGCTCCCCGCGACTCTCGAGGCCTACCTTGGAGAACTCTCCCGGCTCGAAGCCGCTCTGACCGTGTGGCGGCACACCGAGCAGGAGGTCGCCCGACGCGCCGTCGCTGCCCCGCCGGACGACCCGGAGGTGCCGGACGAGGTGGCCGAACCGCCCGCGCCGCCAGTGGTGATCGCCCCGGTCGACGGGCGCGGCGCGCACCGCGGCGGGCCGAACTACGTCGCGGCGATCTGCCGCTGCGAACCCCCGCGCCGGATCCGCGCGGCCCGGTCGATCCTGGAACTGGGGCCGATCACCTGCACGCTGTGTTCCGAGCCGTTCATCGAGGCTTGACCGCTGCTCCGGGTGCACTTAGTGCTTGCACTTTGCTATCACTTCGGGCTACTGTCGCGCTCCACGAGCGAAGGGGGTGCCATGCTGAGCCAGGCAGCGGAAGGCGTGCTGGTCCACCAGAGCGAGGTGCTCGAGAACAACGCGGTCGTCGTGCAGGGCCGGGACGGCGTGCTGCTCGTCGACCCCGGGCTCACGAACGGAGAACTCGCCTGCCTGGCCCGCGATCTCCGCGAACTCGGCCAGCCGGTCGCGGCGGGCTTCGCGACGCACCCGGATTGGGATCACGCGCTCTGGCACGCCGAATTCGGCGACGTCCCCCGCTACGGAACTGCCCGGTGCGCCGCCTATTTGCAGGATCTGCTCGCGAAGCCGGACTGGAAATCCCTTGTCGCAGAAGGATTGCCGCCGGAGATCGCCGGCGACGTGCCGCTGGACCTGTTCGGCCGCGTCACCGCGCTGCCCGCCGGAACCGCGTATCTCCCCTGGGTCGGCCCGCGAACCCGGATCATCGAACACCCGGCGCACGCCCCTGGCCACGCCGCGCTGCTGATCGAGGAACGCGGGGTTCTCGTCGCGGGCGACATGCTTTCCGACGTCCTGGTCCCGATGTTCGACACCACCGCCGATCCGATCGAGGACTACTTGACCGGGCTGCGGCTGCTGGAAGCCGCGGCGGACGAAGCCGACGTCGTCATCCCCGGCCACGGGTCCGTCGCAGCCGGTCAGGTGCGCGCGCGAATCAAACTCGACCGCGCGTACGTGCAGGCCTTGCGCGACGGTCGCGAACCCGACGACCCGCGGATCGGCCCGTCGGCCAAGCCCGGCTGGGAATGGGTCGGCGATCTGCACCGGGCACAGGCCGCCAAACTCGGCTGATCAGCCGAGCCAGCCGCGATGCAGCGCCGGAGCCAGCTCGTGCGCGGCCGAGTCCCGGACGGCGTTCTCGTCGTGCAGATACCCCTCGGTGGTCGACAACGCGGCGTGCCCGAGGTCGCGCTGCACCTGGCGCGGCGGGACCCCTCGCTCGATCGCGTGCGTCGCGTAGGAGTGGCGCGCCGAATGCGGATGGATCGTGTCGCACAACGGCTGCAGGTGCGTCGCGACGAACCGGGCCTCGGCGGTGTCGAGCACCTCCTGCAGCCGCGCGGTCCTGGCCGGCTGGCAGAACGTCGCGCACAACCGGCGCAGCAACGCCGTCACGTGCGAAACGTGCACGCGCGCACCGGTGCTGGTGACGAACAACGGCTCCGCCCGCTTCGCGCCGACCTGGCTGCGCAGCGCCGGGACCTGCGGCGTGACCCGCTCGGCCAGATAGGCGTCTAGCGCGTCGGCCACCGGCGCGGCCAGCGCGACCTCGCGGTCCTTGGATCCCTTGCCGTGCACGCGAAGCACGCCGAAGCCGCCCGCGGCCGGCCGCCGGTAGTCGCCCAGATCGACGCCCACGAGTTCCTCCGCGCGCACCCCGGTGCCGATCAGGATCTCGACCATCGCCCGGTCGCGCAGCCCGTTTCGGCTGTGGCCGGCCAGCAGCCACGCCGCGAGCAGCAACGCCCGGCACGCGTCGAACGACCAGCGCGCGGTCTGCGACGGGACGCCGGAAGGCCGGTTGAGATGCTGCGCCCGCCGGTCCACGAGCGCGGCGGGATTGTGCCCGGCCAGACCTTCGCGCAACAGGTACTTGCGGTAGAACGCGGACACCGCCGACAGCATCCGGCCGCGCGTCGCGTCGCGGTACCCGGCCCGCGCCAGCTCGTCCAGCCACTGCTCGACGTGCTCCACCCGGACGTCGGCGAACGACGTGAACCCGTTGCGCAGGCACCACGGCAGCCACGCGAGCGCGTCCGGATCGGCCCGCCGCGCACGGCCGCGGCGGCGTCCCGGATCGGGCGGCTGGTAGCCGGGCACCCAGTCAAGCGGAATGCCCAGATCGGTCGCGTACGCGACCCGGGTGTTGAGCGACGCGTACACGCGCAGGAATTCCCCGAACCGCTCCCGCGCGTCCTTGCCCGCTCCCCCGGCATCGGTGAGCGCGAGGGTCATGCGCGCCCGCCCGGATACAGCGCGGCGACCCCGGCGAGCACGAGATCGATCCCGGCGAGGAACTGCGCGCGGTCGTCGTGCTCGCGCATCTGGCTCGCCATCAACCGGGTCGTCTCGTACTCCTCCGGGTCGAGGTCCTCCCACGCTTCCGCGGTGGCGGCGAGGAATTCCGCCCGGTCCGCGTCCGGCTCGGCGACCCGGCTGTTGGCCGCGTTCTGCCCGGCCGCGCCCAGCACGTAGTGCATCAGCACCGACGTCGCGGTGAACCAGTGCTCCTCGGGCACGCCCAGCGCGCGGACCCGGCGGCCGAGGCTTTCGAGGATCCGCGGCGTCACCGGCCCGCCCGGGCTGCGGGACAACTGGAGCAGCAGCTGCGCGGCCAGCCACGGATGCGCGTCGATCGCGGAGAACAGGCCGAGCGCGACCGCGTGCACCTCATCGCGCGGCGAGCCGGCCGGCTCCGCTGCCAGCGCGTCGGCCACCACCGCGTCGGTCGCGGCGACCAGCAGCTCGCCCTTGTTCGCGACGTGCCAGTAGATCGCCCCGGGCCCGGTCGCGAGCCGCTCGGTGAGCACCCGGAACGTCAGGCCGCTCTCGCCCGCCGCGTCCAGCAGTTCCACCGCCGCCTCGACGATGCGCTCCCGAGAGAGTGCCTCCGTGCGCCGCTGTGCCCGGCGCGTCCCCGTAGCCATGCGCTCATCTTGACACATCTGGTACGCCGTTCCAATATGGAATGGCGTACCAGAACTGTCACCGGAAGGAGCTGTGCCATGAACACGTCCGTCACGATCGTCGGCGCCGGGCTCGGCGGACTCACGCTCGCCCGCGTCCTGCACGTCCACGGAATCCCCGCCGCCGTGTACGAGGCCGAGCCGTCCCCGGCCTCGCGCGCCCAGGGCGGCCTGCTCGACATCCACGACTACAACGGTCAGCTCGCCGTCGAAGCCGCCGGGCTGACCGCCGAATTCCGCAGCCTGATCCTGGAAGGGAGACAAGAGCTGCGGCTGGTGTCCCATGACGGGACCGTGCTGTTCAAACAACCCGACGACGGCACCGGCGGCCGTCCCGAAGTTCACCGCGGCGAGCTGCGGCAGCTGCTGATCGACTCGCTGCCGGAGGGCACTGTCCACTGGGGACACAAGGTCAGCGGCGTGCGCGCCCTGGCGCAGGGCTACGAAGTCGCGTTCGCCGACGGGGGCACGGTGACCACAGATCTGCTGGTCGGCGCGGACGGCGCCTGGTCGAAGGTCCGGCCGCTGCTGTCCTCGGCGAAACCCGAGTACAGCGGGGTGTCCTCGGTCGAGACCTTCCTCCACGACTCCGACCGCCTGTTCCCGGCCACGGCCGAAGCGGTCGGCGGCGGGATGCTGCTGGTGCTCGCGCCGGGGCACGGGATCACCGCGCACCGCGAGCGAGACGGAATCCTGCACGCCTACATCGGGCTGCAACGGCCGCTGGAATGGTTCGACGGCATCGATTTCACTGCCCCGGCGGCCGCGACCGCGCGAATCGCGGCGGAGTACGAGGGCTGGTCGACGGCGTTGACCACGCTGATCACCGAAAGCGCCACCGCACCCGTCTTGCGGCCGCACTACGGCTTGCCGATCGAGCATCGGTGGGAGCGGGTGCCGGGCGTGACCTTGATCGGCGACGCCGCGCACCTCGCGCCGCCGAACGGCGAAGGCGCGAACCTGGCCATGCTCGACGGCGCCGAACTCGGGCTCGCGCTCGCCGCCCATCCCGGCGACGTCGAGGGCGCCCTCGCCGAGTACGAGCAGGCGATGTTCCCGCGCGGCGCGGAAACCGCCGCCGAGGGCGCGCACCTGCAACGGCAGATGTTCGGCCCCGACGCACCGCACGGGCTGCTCGCCGAGTTCGTCGCCGGAACGTAGGACAGTTCGGCAGGGCAAACTCACCTGCGTCAGGACGCTGCGTCGCGGAGGGAGGCGGACAGCGCGCGGGCCTCGTGCTCGGTCATCCGGCCGGTTTCGTAAGGCACGCCGTTGACCCAGCGCTGCGTCAGCCGCGCGATCCGCTCGCCGTACCGCTGGGCGGTGGCGCGGTCGCCGTGCGATCCGGCCTCCTCCGGGCCGAGGTCGGCGTGGCTCTGGCTCATCAGCCCCAGCCACGAGCCGAGCCGGTTGACATCGTCGCGGGACCCGCCGGTCCAGTTGTTGCCCGGCATGTCGCCCACGCCGATCCACTGCATGCCCAACTGCGCGGCGAACACCGACAACTGCTGCAGCACCGCCAGCTTGTCGCCGCTCTGCGACGCGGACATGGTGAACCCGCCGGCCAGTTTGTCCTTCCACGCCTGTGTGGTGAACGGCGTGAACGCGGCCTCCATGAACGCCTTGAACACCGCGGACACGCTGCCCATCAGCGTCGGGGAGCCCATGACGATCGCGTCGGAACGGCCCAGCAGCGCCATGACCTCGCTGTCGTGCCAACGGCCCGCCGAGACGTCCTCGGCCCGGATGTCGACGAGGTGCACCCGCACGCCCGGCACCTGTCGCGCCCCTTCGGCGAGATGCTCGGCCAGGAGGCGGGTGTGCCCGTGGACCGAATGGCAGACCACGGCGACCGTGGCCTGCGGGATGCCGTCAACGGCAGTGGCTGTCATGCGAAATCTTCTTCCGTTCGTGGGGGAATCCCCTGCTTGCTCCCCATCTCATCCCGATCCCCGGGCACCATCAACGCCGTTCTCCACCACCCAGCGATCGGTGAAACCGATCGATCGGGCTAGCCTGATCCGGTGGACAGGATCGAACTGGAAGCGTTCGTCACGGTCGCGGAGGAACTGCACTTCGGCCGCGCCGCCGAGCGCCTGCACCGCGGGCAGCCGACCGTCAGCGACGCCGTCCGGCGCCTGGAGAAAACCTTGGGCGGCAAGCTGTTCCACCGCACCAGCCGCCGCGTCTCGCTGACCGGCCTCGGCGAAGCCCTCCTGCCCGACGCGCACGCCACCCTCGCCCAGCTGCGCCGCTTCCGGCAACGCGGTCGCTCTCTGGCGGGCGGCGACCCGAAGCGCGGCACGCTCGTCGTCGCCCACGCCGAATACACCGCCCACCAGGTGCTGCTGCGCTGCCTGCCTCTGCTGCGCGAGCAGTTCCCCGACGTCACGATCGTGCCCGAGCCGATGCCGACCACCGCGCAGCTCGCCGCCCTGCGCGCGGAAACCGTCGGGCTCGGCATCGGCTGGGCGACCGGCGGGATCGACGGCGTGCGGGCGCGGGTGCTGTCCGCCGAACGGTTCGTCGCGCTGGTGCCCGCGGCGCATTCCCTTGCCGGACACGCGGAACTGAGCGCCGCCGAACTGTCCTCGACCGCGTTGCTGACCTGGCCGCACCAGATCAACAGCGGGCTCTGCGACCGGCTGCTGTCGGCGTTCCGGATCAGCGGCGCGGACCTGCGGATCATCCGGACCGCCGACAGCGTCCAGGCGATCGCCGCCCATGTCGCGGCCGGGACGGGAATCGGGATCACCGTCGAGTCGGCACTGGACCACCAGCCGCCGGGGCTGCGGATCATCCCGCTGACCGGTCCGTCGACCACCGCCGACCAGGTCGTCCTCCTGCCCGAAAACCCTTCGGACGTCGCGCTCGCGCTGCGGGAGCTGCTGCTGCGCGCTTCCGTGCCGGGCTAGGGGCACGCGCCGGAGAGGATCCGGCCGTGCAGCTCCACCAGCCGCGCTCCCGGGTCGACGCCCAGCTCGTTGCGGAGACGGCGGCTCAGCCCGGCGTACCTGCGCAGCGCGTCCGCCTGGCGGCCGTGCCGGCACAGCACCGTCATCAGCTGCGCGGCGATCCGTTCGTCCAGCGGATGCTCGGCCGCGTAATGGTTCAGCGGGCCGAGCAGTTCCGAGGACTTGCCTTCGCGCAGGCAGATGTCGAACAGGTCCAGTTCCGCGCCCAGCCGCTCGGCGGCGAACCGGGCGCGCAGGTCGACCAGCCACGCGGCGTCGACGTCCACGAACGGAACGCCGCGGCACAGCGACAACGCCTTCTCGTAGGCCTGTTTCGCCCGCCGCCGGTCGGTGCCGGACTGCCTCGCCCGCGCCACCAGGCCGCGGAACCGGCACAGGTCGATGTCGTCCTCGTCGACCAGCAGCACGTATCCGCGGTGCCCGCGCGTCAGGACCAGCCGATCACTGCCCTGGAGCACCCCGCGAAGCCGGGAAACGTAGCTGTAGAGCGCGTTGTGCACGCGCGCGGGCGGGGAGCCGTTCCAGACCCGGCTGATCAGCTCGCCGGTCGAGATCTGGACGTTCGGCTGGATGAGCAGCGCCGCGAGAAGCCTGCGCTGCCGCGGCGGGCCCAAGGCGAGAATCCGCCCGCCGACCCGTATTTCGACCTCTCCGAGAACCCTGACCTCGGTGCCGCACACGGAACCTCCCTGGGTCCTTTCCGGGATACCAGTCCCGCCGCCGAGGGTTCAAGGTCGCTGCAAGGTTTCGACAAGGCGCCCCGGCCACGATGGGCCACAGCCCGGGCAGCGCCGCTCCGTCACCGGAAACGCGCCGGCCCGCTTTCGCCCCCGGCACGGATTTCCCGCTGCTGCGAACGGGATTCGGGAGGTGAATGCCCATGCTGTACGTCCACTGACCCGGCAAGCCGCACCGCGGGAGCGTCGTGACCGGACCGGCCGCGACGCTCCCGCTCCGACCCGACCGCGGCGTGCTCGCCGGGGAACCGGAGGACGTTTTGCCCGCGCACGACAAGCCGCACGACGACCCGTACTACGAGCCGCTCGACCCGCGCGTGCTCGCCGATCCGCACCCGGTCTACCGCGCGCTGCGCGAGGCGCATCCGGTGTACTGGCACGGAATGCTGGACTCCTGGGTCGTCACCGAGCACGCCGCCGGACGTCAGGTGCTCGCCGATCCCGCCCGCTACGCCTCGGACTTCCGCCGGGCCGGGCTCGACGTCCCCGCCGCGTCGGTCAGCCTGCAGCGGCTCGACCCGCCGGAGCACACCGGGATCCGCCGGTTGCTGATCTCCGCGCTGCACCAGACGCCGCAGCGCGCCATGGCCGGGCACCTGCGCGCGAGCATGGCTTCCCGGCTCCTCGGACTGGCCGATTCGTGCCCGGCCGACCTCGTCCGGGGCTTCGCGCGTCCGGTCGCGCTCGACGCGATCTGCCGGTATCTCGGCGTGCAACCGCCGGGCGGCGAAGAGTTCGAGCGTTACTCCAATGCCATCGTGCGCAGCATGGACGCCGGTCTCGACCCGTCCCGCGCGGAAGCCGGGAACGAGGCCAGGGCCCAGCTCAGCGAACTCGTCGCGGGCTGGCTGGCCTCGGAGAACCAGACCGGTTTCGTCGCCGCCGCCCGCCGCGCCCGCTACGTCCGCCCCGGCATTTCCGCGGACCTGCTGGCGAACTCGCTCCGCGCGGTCCTGCACGCCGGGTACGAGTCGTCCAGCCGCCTGCTCGGCGCCGCTCTGCTGCGCCTGGCGCGCCGGCCCGGTCTGCTGGATCTGCTGTCCGGATTGGACGGCGCGGACGATCTCGCCGACGAACTGGTCCGCCTCGACGGATCCGTGCAAGCCGACGGCCGGATGTGCGTCGCCGACGGGGAACTGGGCGGCCAGCGCGTCCGGCGCGGCGACGTGGTGATCGTGCTGCTGGCGGCCGCGAATCGCGATCCCGCGGTATTTCCTTGCCCGGACGAGGTGAATCCGCGGCCCCGGCGCGGCCTGCACCTCGGATTCGGCCGCGGCGCGCACTCCTGCCTCGGCGCCGCGCTGGTCAACCTCCAGCTGAGGACCCTCTTCGATTGCCTGCGGGACAACGGAATCACGTTGACCTTGGCCGGCTGCCCGGTCTGGGAGGACACCGCGACCCTGCGCGGGCTGACGTCGCTTCCGGTCCAGGTCTCGATTCGGCGGAAAACCTCGCTGCACTGGCGGTAGGTTGCGAGGAGGGGCTGGTTTCGATCAGGGGGGCGACCGTGCTGGACGTGCGGCTTTTCGACGCCGACCGGGCGAGCGACGCGGACTGGGACGCACTGCACGAGCTGCAGTTTTCCGCCTACCGGCTGGATTTCCCGGAGCGTCCGCCGATGACGCGGGAGGAGACGATCTCCGGCGTGCGCGCGCCGCAGATCCAGGCGGGCGAGCAGCTGGTGTGGACCGCCCACCGGGACGACCGGCTCGTCGCCAGGGCGATCGCGACCCTGCCCGCCGACGGGAACGAACACCTCGCACTCGTGCGGCTCCACGTCCACCCGGACGTGCGGCGCCAAGGCATCGGGACGGAGCTGCTGCACACGTTGGAGCCGAAGCTGCGGGCACTCGGGCGGACGCGGGTGGAGGCGTGGAACCTCGCCCTCGGCGGCCCGGGCGAGCGCTGGGCTCAAGATCTCGGGTTCCGGATCGTGCACTCGGCGGTCCTGCAGATCATGGAGCTGAGCGAGGCCGACCGCGCGCGGTGGGACGTCGCGCCGCCTCCCGGATACCGGCTGATGCGGTGGGCCGGCGCTGCTCCGGAGCCGCTCGTCTCCGAGTACGCGAAGGCTCGCGCGGCTATTGGCGACGCACCGTTGGGCGAGTCCGAGTTCGGCGCGCCGGATTGGTCGGCGGACCGGGTCCGGCGGATCGAAGCCTCGTATCGCGAGCGGGGCATCGAGCACCGGACGGTGGCAGCGGTTTCTTCCGGGGGCGAGGTGGTCGGCCTGACGGAGATGGAATCGCGGCCGCTGCTGCCGGATAGGTTGCACCAGGGCGACACCGCGGTGCTCGCCGCGCATCGCGGGCACGGTCTCGGACTGGCGATGAAGTCGGCGATGCTGCGGTGGTTCACAGCGGACCGACCTGGCGTGGCGCAAGTCTGGACCGCCACGGGTGCGGGAAACACGCACATGATCGCGGTCAACCACCGGCTGGGGTTCGCGACGGTGCAGGCGGGCAGCGTGGTGAGCCGGGAGTTGTGAGGATTCATCGCCACGAGGAAAACGGGGACGCGTCGGCCAGCGGCGAGCGCGCGGTCTCCAGCGAACTGCAGAACGCGGACATCAACCGGAGGATCATCTCTTCCAGGCTGGCGGCGCCGGCGATCTCGACGGCGGGATCCGGAGTCCAGGAAGTCCTGGACGTGCAGGTGAGCCGCAGTCGCTCCCCGCACGGGCTGAAGTGCACGGTCCGCTCGATGCCCTGGCCGTAGAAGCCGATCTGGCCGTCGCGGCGGGCGCGCAGGTCTCGCAGCAGTCGGGGAAGCTGTTCGACCAGGGTCGACAGGTCATAGGCGACGTCCACCGGCCAGCTCCCGCCGAAACCGCGGACGGTGAACGCGCAATCCGTCGCGGCGAGGACCTGGCAGGCCTCGATGACCAGGGCGTCGAAGCCGGGATCGCCGTCCGGCGCCGGCGCGACCCTGCCAGGTGCGCGCGTGGCGGGCCGCAGAGAGAAGGCAAAGCCTCGCAGCCCGCTCTGAGCCATCAGTGTCCCCCGTGTTTCCGACGCCGTGCCGGCTGATCCTGGCACGGCAGTTCCCCCGCTCCGGAGTCCCCGGATCGGCTGATCGCCGAGTTCGCCGCCGGGACCTGGGCGTTTCGCTCGCTACGCTGATCCGCGGTCCGGACGGCTTGGCGAGGGGCGAAGCATGGCGGAGCGCGGTTCGGACGCGAAAACCTTCGGCGAACGCCTGCGCGAACTGCGCGGGCCGATGACCCAGCACGCGCTCGCCCGGCGTTCGGCGATCGGCTCCGAGGCGCTGACCAGGCAGCGCGTCTCCTACCTCGAGAACGGCCAGGTGCCGACCGCCGGTCAGCTTCGCTGCTACCTGCGCGGGTGCGACCGGGCGGACCTGTTCGACGAACTCGACGCGGTCCGCAAGCGGCTGTGCGAGTCCGGTCCGGCGTCGGGGGAACCGGCCGGGCCAGGACGCCGGTGGCAGTTCGCCGCGATCGGCGCCCTGGCCGCCGCGGTGCTGCTGGCTGCCGCGACCGCGACGTTCTGGGCGCTCGACCGTCCGTCCGCGACCGTCGCCGAGTGCGCGCCCGGCTTCGTGTGCTTCTGGAGCGAACCGGAATTCGGCGGGCACAAGATCACCCTCGACCCGGTCTGGGCCAGTGCGAACCACTGCGCCGCCCTGTCGTTCGAGGCCCGCTCGGAGATGAACAGCAGCAAAGAACGCCAGCTCGGCTTCCCCGCCCCGGACTGCACGGGATGGCACACCGTGCTCAACCACCTCGGCGGCACGGAACGCTCGACCTCTGTCCGGTCCTACCGGCACAGCTGACCGAGCCCGGGTTCCCCCAGCTCAGCGTGTCCGGCGCAGAACGGGACACGGCAGGACACCCGTCGATCTGGCCGCGCTCCCCGCCCCGGTGCTGTTCTCGATCGGCCACCACCCGTGGCGACCGGGGAAAGCCATCACCAGGGAGGAACACGATGAGGATCTCGAAGACGCTGACCGCGGCCGCGCTGACCCTCGCGGCCGCCGCCGCGACGATCAGCCCGGCCCTCGCCGCACCCGCGCTGGCCCCCTACCGCGTCACGCCGTGGCACGACGCGCGGGTCCGCCAGCTGCCGACCACCCACAGCCAGCAGGTCGACTACGTGACCGCCGACAACGGCTACGACGCCTACTGCTGGACCCACGGCGAGAACATCGAAGGCAACGACATCTGGGTCCGCCAGCTGGGCGACACCTACAAGCAGGGCTACGTGGCCGCCTACTACCTGAAGGGCGGAGTGACCGGCGGCGTCGGGACCCAGTGCGGCTGACGTCTTCTCGAGGTGCCCCGCCTGGCTCGGACAGGCGGGGCACCGCTGCGGATCGCCGCTCTGATGGTTCTCGAAGCCGCCTGTGGCACAACTATATGAATAATCTCAGTTATCCATATAGTTCTAGCTTCTCGCTCCTGTCTCCCGGTTTAAGTTATTCAAGTCTTACCTCGTGTTTCGGTATGTAAACCATAACTGTAGAGTGGGTGTCACCTGCGGAAAGGGGCACTGATGGAGACGATGGGGCCGCCGATCCGGCGCGGAAGCCGCGAGGAACGCCGGGAGGCGACCGTGCGCGCGCTGGCCGCCGGGGACGAGGCGGGATGCGCGTACTGCGGCCGGCCGCTGCCGCCGATCCCCCGGCAAGGCGGGCGGCCGACGCCGTACTGCCCGGCCGATCCGGAGCGGTACGGAAGGTGGGGCGCGAAGGTCGTCACGTGCGCGATGCTCGACGAGCAGCGCGAGATCTGGGTGACCGTCTACGGCCCCGACCAGCCGATGACCCAGCTCGACACCCGGGCGCTCGACGAGCAGCTCGGGTCGGCGTTGTCGGCGTTGGACCCGCTGCACGCGGAGCTGTCGGCGCTGCGCACGCACGTCACCGACCAGACCGCGGCCGCCCTCAAAGCGCGGGAAGAGGCCGAAGCCGCCCGCGACGAGGCGTTGGCGGAGGCCCGGGCGGCGAACGCGGAGCGCGCGCACGCGTTAGCCGAGGCGGAGGAAGCGCGTGCGGCCGAGGCAGCGGCCAGGAAACAGTCCGAAGTGGACCGGGAAGAGCGTGACGCTGCGCTCGCGAACGCCGCTGCGGCGCGGAAAGCGCAGGAAGCCGCGCTGGCGGTCCGTGATGAAGCCGCGAACAACCGACAGCGTGCGCTCGAGCAGGCGGCGGGCGCGCATGACCGGGTCACGGCGTTGCAGCGCGAGATCTCCGCGTTGCGGGCGACGGCGGTCGAGGATCTGGAACAGGCGCGTCGTGCGGCGGCGGAAGCGCAGGAGGAACTTCGGGCAGCGCTGACCGGCGAGCACGAGACCCGGATGCGGGAGCAGGAGCAGCGGTTGCGCGAGCAGGCCGCGGAGGCGGACGAACGTGTGCGTGGCGTTCAGTCGGCGGCTGATCAGCGGGTCGCGGAGTCCGCTGCGCAGTTGAGCCAGGCGACCAAGGCGTACGCCGAAACGCTGGCACCGCTGCATGCTGAGCTGGGGGAACTGCGTGCTCGTGTGAGCGCGCAGCAGGCGGAACTTGAGGAATTGCAGCGGCTTCGCGAGGCGGAGAAGGCGGAGGAGCCGGAGGAAACCGAGTAGCCGGGCGCGGTGGCAGCGGCCACCGCGCCCGGCCGGGTTGTGGTTGAATACCTCCCGTCGCCGGGTTCGACCGGCTGACCGTCATCGCCCGCGGTGCTTTTCCTGGCCCGCGCAGGTGCAGCACCTCAGCGATCCCGGCCTCGCCAGGCCGTCCCCCGTCATGCCCGAGAACGGAGCAGAACCATGCCCACCGAACGCATCACCAACGGCACCGAACGAGCACTGCTCGAGAACACGCTCGACCGCAACCGCGAAGCACTGGCCGAGACCCTCCGCGGCCTGTCCGAGGCCGACGCCCGGCGACGGCTCGTCGCGTCGCTGTCGACGCCGATTTCCGTGGTCAAGCACGCCGCCGCGGCGGAACGGATCTGGTTTCAACGGTTCTGGGCGGGGCTCGACGAGTCCGAATGCGACGGGTACTCGAAGCGAGACGTCGGCACCTTCGCCGTCGCCGACGACGAGACCGTGGCCGACGTGATCGCCGAATACGAACGCGCCAGCCAGCGGTCAAGGGAGATCGCCGCGCGCTTCGAACTCGACGACACCAAGGAGTTCCCCGGCGAGGGCACCGTCAGCATGCGATGGACGCTGCTCGCGATGATCCAGGAATTCGCCCGGCACGCGGGACACGGGGACATCCTGCGCGAGCAGATCGACCAGCCGCTCCCCTGACCTCGGCGGTCACTGGTGCTTGGCGAGGAAGGGAAGGAGCGCGTCGCGCCATCCGCCGAGCGCGAGGACGGGGCTCTCCAGTTTCCGTTGCGCCGCTTGCCGATTCCGCTCGGCGTCGACGAACATCGCCCGCCGGTCCGGCCGGTGAGCACCGTAGGCGAGCGGGACTCTGCGGGAATCAGAGTCCGGGAAGGCCGCCCTCACGACCCGCCGCCGCCCGGCTCACAGCTCGTCGAAGACCAAAGTGGACGAATCCACCGCCGCGCCGCCGCCGTCCGCGACCAGCACGTGGCCGGTGACCATGGACGCGTCGCCCGAGGCGAGGAACGCGCACACCGACGCGATCTCCTCCGGTTCCGCGGCACGGCGGAGCGGCACGTGCTTCGTGGTCAGCGCATATGCCTCGTCGAGCGTGATGCCCTCGCGCTTCGCCAGATAGGCCATCGCGCCCTCGCCGAGCGGGGTGCGGACCCAGCCTGGGCAGACCGCGTTCACTCGCACGCCCTTCGGCCCGTAGTCCCGCGCGAGCCACCGGGTGATGCCGATGATCCCCGCCTTGGCCGCCGTGTAGCCGACGGTTCCGGGCGGCCCCGCGATCAGCCCGGCCGTCGACGCGAACAGCACCAGTGAGCCTTGCCGCCGTTCCAGATGCGGCAGCACTTCCCCGGCCAGGTAGTACGAACCGTGCAGGTTGACGTCCAGCGCCCGCTGATACGCCTCGACGTGCTGAGGCCGCGCGGTGCCCGATACTGCCGCGCCCTGAGCCGCGATCACGGTGTCGAGCCCGCCCAGCCGCTCGACGGCCTGCTCCACCACGTCGTGGATCGCCGCGCGGTCGGTGCCGTCCGCGGGCAAGGCGACCGCGCCGAGTTCGTCCGCCAGCTCCGTGAGCCGTTCGGCGTTCAGGTCGGTGAGGGCGACTTTCGCGCCGTCCTCGACCAGCCGCCTCGCGGTGGCCGAGCCGACCCCGCCCGCCGCGCCGGTCACGAGAGCCAGTTCGGGCTTGCGCCGCCGCACCGGGTGGTTCATCGGGTTCCTTCCTCTCCCGGCCGGGTGACCCCGGACTCCGTGGTGGTGCCGAGCTTTTCGTACTTGTCGCGCAGGGTGAACTTGAGAATCTTCCCGGACGCGTTGCGCGGCAATTCCGGCTGCGCCACGAAATACCGGGGAACCTTGTAGGTCGCCAGATTCTCCCGGCAATACGCCCGCAACTCCGCTTCGTCGAGCTCGGTCCCCTCGGCCAGCACCAGCACCGCGCAGCCGGCTTCGAGGTACTTCGGGTCCGGCACCGCGACAACGGCCGCGTCCAGCACCGCCGGATGCTGCGTCAGCACCCGTTCGATCTCGGCCGGGTACACGTTCTCCCCGCCGCTGCGGATCATGTCCTTCGCCCGGCCCGCGAGCACGAGGAAGCCGTCCGGGTTGACGAAGCCCAGGTCCCCGGTGCGGCACCAGCCGTCCACGAAGGTGTCCCGGTTCGCGTCCGGCCGGTTCCAGTACCCGCCGCACACCGAGGGGCCGCGGACCAGAATCTCGCCGACTTCGCCGGGCTCCGCCGGTTCGAGCCCGAGGCCGGCGACCCGCACCTCGGTGAGCGGCACCGGGCGGCCGACGCTCTTCGGCTGGGCGTCGAAGTCCGCGTCGTCCAGCGTCGTCGCGATCGCTCCGCCCTCGGTGAGGCCGTAGACCTGCGTCAGCCGCACCCACGGCAGCTTCCGCCGCACTTCTTCGACGACCCACGGCATCATCGTGTCGCCGCCGATGATGAAGTGCGTGACCGATTTCGGCAGCCGGTCTTCGATCCCGTCCACGCGCAGCAGGTCGTGCAGCATGAAGGAGAACAGCAGGCAGTCGGTCACCTGCTCGGTTTCGAGCACCTCCAGCAACCGGTCGACGGTGAAGTTGCCGGACCGCAGGCACACGACGGTGCCGTGCATCAGGAACGCCGGCGCGGTCACCGCCTCGAAGCCGCCCGCGTGGTAGAGCGGGCCCGGCACCAGCGCGACGGTCTCCGGCGAGAACCGCCAGCGCAGCGCCTGCGCGGTGGCCGTGCTGACCGTGTTGGCGTGCGTCCACACCGCGCCTTTGGGCAGGCCGGTCGTGCCCGAGGTGTAGAGCAGCGACATCGGGTCCGCATCGGTCACCTCCGGCGCGTCGGCCAGCGGTTCGCGGCCGAGCAGCACCTCGAACGGAAGCGCCCAATCCGGGATCGGATCGGCGGAATCCGGACGGACCACGAAGGTCTCGACCCCGGTCTCCGCGCGCACCGGCTCGACCCGGTCGAGCAGGCTGCTGTGCACGATCACCGCTTTGCTGCCCGAATCGGCGAGGATGAACTTCAGCTCGGCGGGCGCGAGCCGGAAGTTGAGCCGGACCGCGACGACGCCGAGCCGCATCGCGGCGAAGCACAGCGGCACGTACTCGGCGTCGTTGAACAGCATCAGGCCGAGCCGGTCGCCCTTGCCGAGGCCGAGTTCGCGCAACGCCGTCGCGTAGCGCAGCGATTTGTCCCGCAGCTCCGGGTAGGTCAGCCGGTCGCGGCCGTCGAAGCTGACCGCGATCCGGTCGCCGCCGGGCGGCGGGAGCTGGTCGGCCACCGCGTCGAGCAGTCTGGTGAACGTCATGGCCTGCCCTCCTGTCTCATACGCCCGGTCCGACGACGATCTGCTTCAGTTCGGTGAACTCGTGGACGCCCTCCGGCCCCGACTCGCGACCCCATCCTGAGCCCTTCACCCCGCCGAACGGGGCGCTCACCGCGGGCCCGAAAGTGTTGATCGCGACCGAACCCGCGGAAATGGCGGACGCGGCCGCCAACGCGAGGTCCCGGTCGGTGGTGTAGACGCTCGCGGCGAGGCCGAAGCTCGTGTCGTTCGCCAGCCGCAGGCCGTCGGCGAAGTCCTCGTAGGCCTGTACGACGGTGACCGGGCCGAACACCTCGTTCTGGGCCAGATCCGCGTCCCGGGCGACGCCGGTGATCAGCGTCGGCTCGTAGTAGTAGCCCGCGGAGGAGCCTTCCGGCCGCTTGCCTCCGGTGACGACCTCTCCCCCGGCGGCGAGCGCGCGGTCCACGAAGCCCTCGGTCCGCCGCAACGCGGCCGGGTTCACCACCGGACCGATCTGCGTCTCCCGGTCGAACGGGTCGCCGATCCGCAGTCCCTGCCAAGCAGCGCGCAGCCGGTCGACCAGTTCATCGTGGCGCTGCCGCGAAATCAGCACCCGCGACAGCGCGGCGCACACCTGCCCGGCGCCGCCGGTCGCTCCGGGCACCAGCGACTTCAGCACCCGGTCGAGCGGGGCGTCGTCGAGGATCAGCGCCGGGGACTTGCCGCCGAGTTCGAGGTGCGTGCGGGCGAACCGGTCCCGCGTCGACTCGATGATCTGCTGCGCGGCGACCCGGCCGCCGGTCAGCGAAACGAGGTCGGCGCGCGGGTCCGCGGTCAGCTGCCGAGCCACCTCGACGTCGCTGCACAGGATGCTCAGCGCACCGGCCGGGAAGCCTGCCGTCACGGCGGATTCGGCGACCAGCCGCATGATCAGCTGTGACTCGGGCGCCGCCTTCACCACTACCGGGCAGCCCGCGAGCAACGCCGGGACGACCTTCGTGGCCATCGTGACCACCGGGCCGTTGTAGGCCAGGATCGCGACCACGACGCCAGCCGGTTCGCGCCGCACCACGACGTCGCCGAGCAGCGAACTGCGGTGGTCGTCGCGCAGCGCGTCCGCCGCGCACTCCAGGACGGAGTTCCACGCTCCGGCCGCGCCGTACTTGTGCAGCGTCGCGCTGTAGCGCACCGGCATGCCCGCTTCCGCGGCCCAGACCGTGCCCAGCTCGGGGAACCGCGCCTCCAGTGCCGAGCAGAACCGTGCGCAGATCTCGACCCGCTGCTCGACCGGCAGCCGTCCCCAGCCGGTGTCCGTCGCCGCCGCCAGGGCCGCGTCCGCTTCCTTCGCCGACGGCAGCGTCACCTCGGCGACGGTCTGCTCGGTCGACGGGGAGACGACCTCGTAAGCGGGTCCGGTCGCCGGGAGCCATTCCCCGGCCACGTAGACCGAGCCGAGGTGCGGCACCGTGACTCCGGCGATCTCGATCTCGCGCATCACGCCCCGCGATCCGAGAGAAAGAACGGGCTGGCGGGCTTGAGGAACATCGTCGCGAACGGCGGGATCATGAAGTCCGGCAACACCATCTCCCCGGAGATCAGCTGCCGCTTCACCTCAGCGCGGAAACCTTCCAGGCCGCCCGCCGTCTCGTAGATCGCCAGATGCCCCTCGTCGACCGGCTTCACCCCGGGCAGCGGCTTGACGTCGGAGACCTCGAACCGTTGCGCCCGAAGCATTCCCGGAGCCGACATGATCTGCGGGATGTGCTCCTCGTCGTACCATTTCCCGAACGTCGCGTCATCGCCGGTGTGCCGGCTCCACGCGAAGAACAGATGCCGGTCGTCCAGGTTTTCCGCGTCGGCGAAGAGGTCCGAGTGGAACGGCTCGCTGACCGGCTTGAGGAACAGCGCCTGGAACGGCTGCACCATGTAGTCGGGCAGCACCATTTCCCCGGAGATCAGCTTCCGCTTGACCTCTTCCCGGAAGCCCTGCGCGCTTCCGTCCATTTCGTACAGTGCGAGATGCCCGAAATCCAGCGAGCGCACGCCGGGCAGCGGCTTGGTGTCCGCGATGAGGAAGCGCTGCGCGCCGACCATCCCGGGCGCGTCCATCACCTGCGGGATGTGCTCCTCGTCGTACCATTTCGCGTAGGTCCCGTAGTCGGTGGTGTAAGTGCTCCACGCGAAAAACAGGTTGCGGTCCCCGAAAGCCGGGACTGCGGCGGAAACCATCAGCTCACTCCTTGTTCGTCCGACCGGCCGGAACGCAGCCGGGTTGTTGCTTCTTCGTCGACCCGCAGGCCTTCGGGATCGAAGTGCGGGTCGCCGACGACGACCACTCCGTAATCCCGCGCCGCCCCTTCGACGCTCACGTACTCGTCGCGCACATCGGCGAGCACCTTGGCCGGTTCGCGCTCGAACGGCGAGCCCCATCCCCCGCCGCCGTTCGTCAGGCAGCGCAGGACCGAACCTGCCTCGGTCAGCCACGCCTTCTGACTCGCGAAGTAGTGGTATACGCCCGTTTCCGGGTCCAGCGCCTTGGTCTCCGGGTCCAGCACGCCGGCCACCGGGGTGCTTCGGGCGTAGACGTCGCTCGAAACGCCCAGCAGCCCGCCCGGCCCGGAAGTCCCTTCCTCCGGCGGGAAAATCCACATCGCCCCGGTCGGGCCCGGCCGCCCGCCGTCGGCTCCGACCCCGCTGGGCTCCTTGGTCCGGAACGGCGACAAGTGCTGGGCGGCGGCGGTCAGCCACAGCGTGTCCTTGAGGTTCGCCGCGCCGCCGCGGTGCTTGCCCGGCCCGCCGGTGTCGACCGCGTGTTCCTTGCGCAGCATCACGACCGGCGAATCGTGCTCGATCGTCTCGGTCGCGGGATCGAGGTTGTTGAGGTTGTACAGCACGGTGTAGCTGTCGCCGTCGCCCTCTTTGGTCGCGCCCCACGGCCCGTGCTCGCCGCCGCACTGGGTCGCGCTCGTCCACGGGGTGCCGTCGTCCCGTACTCCGCTGGCGTTGTGCGTGTTGGTGGAGCCGTAGTCGCCGCCGATCGCGCGTTCGCCGAGGACCGGGTTCAGCGCGGCGAAGATCGCGGAGATCAGCGCGCCGGACGGCTCCCAGAACATCATCGGCGCGCCCTCCGGCGGCAACGCGCTCAGCAGCGTTCCCGGCGGCGCGACCAGGTCGACGTTGCGCCAGGTGCCGGAGGTGAACGGGATCGCCGGGTCGAGCAGCATCGTCAGCGCCACGCCCAGCGCGGTTTTCGCGTCGAGGACACCGCAGTTGATGCAGGTCCGCGCCTGCGCCGAGGTGCCGGAGAGGTCGGCCTCGATGTCGTGCCCGCGTTTGCGCAGCGTCACGTGCACCCGGTAGTCGACGGTGTCGTCGAGCCCGTCGGCGTCGATCAGCGCGCTGCCGGAGTAGTCCCCGTCCGGGATGCGGGCGATCGCTTCGCGCATCTGCTCGGCGGACGTGTCGCACGCGTAGGCGAGCGAGCCGAGGAAGGCGTCGAGGCCGTAGCGCTCGATGTTCTCCCGCACCAGCCGCTCGCCGAGCTGCAACTGCTGGTGCATGCTGTGGAAGTCCGGCAGCAGCAGGCCGCCCCAGCGGGTGTTGTCGAAGATCAGGCTGAACGTCGACCGCACCGGCTTGTCCTTGGCCCACAGCAGCATCGGCGGCAGCACGAGGCCGTTCTCGTAGACGTTGGTCTTGGTCGCGGAGAACCCGCCGGGCACGGTGCCGCCCATGTCCAGCTGGTGCGCGCACATCGTCACGAACGAGACGATCTCGCCGTCCACGAACACCGGCCGGGTGAAGAGCACGTCGTTCACGTGCCGGCCGCCGCGGTACGGGTCGTTGCAGATCAGCACGTCGCCCGGGGAAAGGTTCTCCGGACCGAACTCCTCGACCGCGTTGCGGGTCGCGTCGGGCATCGTGCCGAGGAACGGCGTCAGGCTGTTGCTGACCACGGCCATCCGGTAGTCCTGGGCCGGCGGGCCGCTGATCGTGCACGCGAAGTCGTACCAGTCGCGGATGATCGGCGAGAACGCTTCCCGCAGGAACGCCGTGCTCATGTGCCCCACCGCGTACTTCAGCCGGTTCACGATCACCGAACCGGTGAACCGGTCGGCGTGGTAGGCCGCCTGGAACTGCTCGTCGGTGCGGTTCCGGATGCGCTCGGACGGAGTGTCAAGGGTAGTCATGGCGCTCACTTCTTCCGGATGACGAGCTCGCCGTAGCGGCCGACGACCAGGTGCTGGCCGGCGCCGACGTGAGTCGTGGACAGTCCTTCGTGGACGATCGCCGGGCCGTCGAACTCGTCGCCCGCCCGGAGCGCGGTGCGGTCGTACACCGGCGCTTCCTGGCTTTCGGCCCCTTCGCCCAGGTACCGCAGGATCGTGGTGCGAACCGGAGCGAGCGGCTCGTCCTCGGCACGCGCGGGCAGCTGCGGGTACTCGACCTTCGGCGTGTCCAGCACCGCGCGGACCCGGAACGTGACGCCTTCGACCGGGACCATCTCGAAGCGGTTGCCCGAACGTTCCTGGTAGGTGTCGTGGAACGACGCGATCATCGCCGCGACCGCCGACTCGTCGAGGGTCCCGTCCGGGACGGGCACGAACGGCGTGTCCCAGCTCTGGCCGACCAGGTGCCCGTCGTAGCTGCGCTCGAAAGTCACCGAGGCGTCTGCGCTCAGCCGCTCGCGAAGCTGCGCCTCCATCTCGGTGAACAGCGTGTCGATCCGCTCCGCGACGTCCGGCGTGAGCACGGTGTAGGCGCTGCGGTTCACGGTGAACACCTGATCCGCCGAGAGCAGGCCCAGCGCGGAGAACAAACCCGGGTTCGGCGGCACGACGACCTGCTTGCAGTGCACCGCATCCATGGCCGCGGGCAGCAGCATCGGCCCGGCGGCGCCGTACGCGATCAGGCTGTAGTCGCGCGGGTCGACGCCGTTCTTGATCGCCACGTTGAACACACCCTCGGCGATGTTGTGCACCGCCATCTCGTACGCGTACCGGACGCGCTGGGCGAGGCTGAAGTCCGATTCGAGGTTCTCGAACGCCTGGCGGGCCAGAGCCGGGTCCAGGGCCAGCTCGCCGCCGGCGAAGGTGCCCGGGTCGATGATGCCGATCAGCAGGCAAGTGTCCGTTGTGGTCGGCTGCGTGCCGCCGCGGCCGTAGCAGGCCGGGCCGGGCGTCGAACCGGCACTGCCGGGACCCACCTGGATCTCGCCGGTGGCGCCGATCGTCACCAGGCTCCCGCCCCCGGCCCCGATCGCGCTGACGTCGTTCGCCAACGCGTTCACGACGAGGTCGTGCTCCAGTTCGAAGGTCGTGTCCACGAACGGCTCGCCGCCGGTGACGACGCTGATGTCGCACGACGTGCCGCCGACGTCCGCGCACAGCAGCTGCGATTCCCCGATCAGCGAGCCGAAATGCGCGCTGGCGACGGTGCCCGCCGCCGGTCCGGAGAACACGATGCGGAACGGCTGTTCCATCGCCCGGTGCGACGGCACCAGGGTCGCCGCGCAGTCGGCGAAGTTCAGCTGCCCGGTGAACCCGAGTTCGGCCAGGCCCTTCTCCAGCCGCGCGGTGTAGTCGGCATAAATCAGCTTCATCAGCGCGTCGACCATCGTCGTCGAGGCCCGCGCGTACTCCTTTGCCAGCGGCGACACTTCGCTCGACAGCGAGCACGGCACGTCGCCGAGCACCTCGCGGACCAGTTCGCGCAGGCGGAGTTCGTGCGCCGGGTTCACGTAAGCGTTGATCAGGCAGATGGCCACCCCGGCCACGCCGCACTTGCGCAGCACCTCGAGTTCGGCCCGCGCCTGCGCTTCGTCCAATTCGAACAGGACATCGCCCGAAGCGGTGAGCCGTTCCCGGATTCCCCGGCGCAGGTACCGCGGCACCAGCGGCCGTGCGGCGTCGCCGAAGCTTCGCCGCCAGCCCGGGTCCAAAATGGCCTCCGCGGGCCGCCACACCCGGCCCATGTCCAGGATGTCGCGATGCCCCTCGGTGGCGAGAAACCCGATCTTCGGCACGTCGCGGGTGATCACCGCGTTCAGCCCGTGCGTGCTGGCGTGGTTGAACACCGGGGCGCCCGCGACGCCGAGCAGTGCGGCGCCCTCGAGCACCGGACGGGTCACGTCGGTGTAGTCGGTGGAGACCTTCGCGGTGCGGATCTCCCCGTCTTGCAGGGCGACCACGTCGGTGAAGGTGCCGCCCACGTCGACTGCGATCATCGTTGATCCTTTTCGCTACAGGAGGTCGGAGAGCAGCTGGACCGGCCCGAGGCGCGGGCCGCGGTCCCGGCTGGCTGAGAACAGGCACGCCTGGCACTTCACGACGTCGAACCAGCCGCCCTCGGAATTCACCGGATAGCGGGACAATTCGGCGGCGCCGCAGCGCGGGCAGTTTCCCTCGACAGGTTCCCGCTCGAGGGAGGGCGGGGTCGGTTCCTGGCTCATCTCGGCACAACTCCGTCGTTGGCTGATCCGGCCGGCGCTGGTGCGCCGCCGCTCCTCGAACGGTAAGCCGGACGAGACCGGGGCAACAGCCGCTCACCGCACGGTCGAGTCCGCAAAACGAAGGACAGCGAACGTGCCGGGGCCCGAAATGGTCACGGGCGGTGCGGCAGCCTCTTCGGCCGTCGCACCGCCCGTTGCTCTTTGTTTCAGGCCGCCTCGCCGACAACGCCCAACACCGCGGCGCCGGCCGGGGTGAGGCGCGCGCGCACCCGCTTGCCGAGTTCCGCGGGTCCGGTTTGGACGATCAAGCCCCGGCGGGCGAGCGCGTGCGCGGCGTACTGGTCGCAGCAAGGCACGCCGTCGATGAACATGTCCGGCTCGCTGCTGCAGGTGATCTCGGCCCGCCCGGCCGCCACGACCCGGAGGAGGGCCAGCGCCCGGCAGCTCAGTTCGGAATCCGTTCGAGGCGCCATCGCGCACCTCCTGAGGTAGATAATATTTTATATTATCCTTCGGTGGTGCGGGAAGTCAAGGCTCAGCGGCCCCGCAGCGCGAGCGAGACCGACAAATGTCCGTGAGGGGAACCTTGAGGGAATCAGATTCCCCCAGGGTTCCCCTCACGGACGACAAGCCCCGCGAACCGGCGGTGCTACGCGCGGAAGATCGTCTTGTATTCCAGGTACGCGTCCACGCTCTGCGGCCCGAGTTCCCGGCCGATCCCGCTGTTCTTCACCCCGCCGAACGGTGTCTCGATCGGCAGCGTGGACGTGTTCACCCCGACGCTTCCGGTCACGATCCGGCGAGCCACCTCGGTCGCGCGCTCGCGGTCCGGGGAGAACACTCCCCCGCCGAGGCCGTACTCCGAGTCGTTCGCGATGGCCACCGCTTCGTCCACCGTGCGGTACGGCATCACGGTGAGCACCGGGCCGAAGATCTCCTCGCGGGCGATGCGCATGTCGTTCGTGACCCCGCGGAAGATCGTCGGCGCCACGTAGTACCCGCGGTCGAACGGGCGGCCGCCGCCGAGCACCATCTCGGCGCCCTCTGCCTTGCCGAGTTCGATGTAGGACTCCACCCGCTCCCGCTGCGTCGCGTTCACCAGCGGGCCGAAGAACACCGCCGGGTCGAGCGGATCCCCTTGCGGGATCCCGGCCATCGTGTCCGCGAGCAGGTCAACGACCTCGTCGTAGCGCGATGCCGGAGCCAGCACCCGGGTCAGTGCCCGGCAGGTCTGCCCGGTGTTCGGCGAGCAGGCCGAAAGCACCAGCGGCCGGAACGCGTCGAGGTCGACGTCGTCGAGCAGGATGCCCGCCGATTTGCCGCCCAGCTCCAGCGTGACGTGCTTCAACTGCTTCGCGCACTCGGCGGCGATCGCCTTGCCCGCCACGGTCGAACCGGTGAACGCCACCTTGTGCACGCCAGGGTGCGCGACCAGCGCCGCGCCGGTCTCGCGTCCGCCGGTCACGATGTTCACGACGCCCTCGGGGATTCCGGCCGCGGCAACGATTTCCGCGAAGACGAACGCGTCCAGCGAGGTCTCCGGCGCCGGTTTGATCACCGCGGTGCAGCCCGCCGCCAGAGCCGGGCCCAGCTTCCACGCGATGAGCGGCTGCGGGCCGTTCCACGGGGTGATGGCGCCGACCACGCCGACCGGTTCCCGCAGCACGATCGCGTCGCCGCTGGCCGTCTCGACGTGTTGCTCGACCGAGAGTTTCTCCGCCAGCGAAGCGAAGTACCGGTAGCAGACCGGCACCTGGCTCTGCATCGCGCGGGTGATGCTGATCGGAGTGCCGTTCTGCCGGGTGACCAGTTCCGAGATCTCGTCGGACCGCTTCTCGAATTCGTCGGCCAGAGCGCGCAAGTACCCGGCGCGCGTGGCTGGCGACAGAGCCGACCACGGGCCGAGGGCCGCATTGGCGGCGGACACCGCGGCATCGACGGCCGCCGCGTCGCTGTCCACAATGGACCCGATCACTTCCTCGGTGGCCGGGTTGACGACGTCGATCACGCCGCACCTCCGACCTGGTTCAGCAGCGCCGAGACGTCCTCGACATTCTGCAGATCGAAGACTGCCTGGACGATCGCATCCGGGTCGGCCACGACGCCCTCGACATTGTGCCGGAACTTCGCGACGAGTTCGTCGTCAGTCAGATACGTGGCCGGGTCGGGCGACGGGCTGCCCTTCGGGTAGGCCCGCTCGCCGCGGTAGGTGGTGCCGCGAGCCTCGACCTCGACCAGCGAACGGCGAGCGGCCGGGTTGTTCTTGAGCGCCTCCGTGTAGTCCGGGTGCGCCTTGAACTCGGCCTTCTTCGTCAGGTCGAGCACCGACGGGTCCAGCACCGCTTCCGGGGTCTGCCAGTCCTTGCCCGGCGGGATCCGGTGCGCGGCGAGGGCCAGGCCGTGCGTCATGCTGAACTGGGCGTCGCGCGGGTTGCGGATGGTTTCGTTCACCCATACCGGCTGCATGACGAAGCTCTCGCCGTACGCGGTGATCGCGTCGATCTCGTCCGGGCGGAGGTCGTTTGTTTCGACGATCTCGGTCAGCGCGTCGAACAGCGCGTGCATGACCCGGCAATGCGGATACGGCTTGAAGGACTGGAACGGCGTGAACGTCCACTCCGCGCCGAGGCCCGCGGTGATCGGCGCGGGTTCCCAGCGGGAGGTGCCGATGAAGCGCGGGAAGCCGTACTCGCGGTCGTCGAGCAGCTGCCGGTCGCCGGTGTGGCCGCGTTCGGCGAGGTTGGCGGCGGTGACCGCGGACAGCGCCATTCCTCCGGCGAGCTGGTATTTGATCGTTGTCGACGGGGCATGCATCATCCACGCGCGCTGGGTGTTGGTCGGCACGGTGGAGCCCATGATGCCGAGCGCGTCGGCCAGGGTTTCGCCGTCGAGGCCCTTCACGACGCCGACCGCGGCCGCGGCGCCGAAAAGCGTGCTGCTGTAACCGATGATGTCGGGGATGGTGACGACACCGTCCTTGATGTCGCGCAGGTAGTCGGTCGCCTTCCCGATCCGATACGACATTTCGTGCGCCACCGCGATCGCTTCGAGCAGCTTCGTGCCGGACACGCGCAGCGATTCCGCGGTGGCCAGCGCACCGGGCAGCACGTAGGGCGTGACGTGGCCGGGCGGGAGAACGGCGTCCTGGTCGAGCGCGTTGATCAGTTCGGCGTTGGCGAACGCGGCGGCGGGGACCGAAGTCTTGGTGCCGGTGCCGAGGATCGACGCCTGGCCGGCTGAGCCGCCGAGGTAGCGCGCGTAGTCGACGCCGCGCTGCGCTCCTTCGTCGCCGAGGGAAGCCACCGCGCAGCCCAGCGAGTCGAGCAGGATGCGCTGGGATTCCCGGATCACCTCGTCGGGGAATTCCCGGGCGTCCGCGCCCGCGGCGAATGCCGCGAGCTGGTCGATGATCGTCGCCATGCCTGCTCCTCGTTGATGTCAGGTCGGCCCGCCGCACCGCAGACCACATTAAATATATAATATCTAGCCGAGAACTCGCGTCAAGCAGGCGGGAAACCGCCGGGATCAGCGGATGCGCAACGCGTTCATCCGGTTGTACAGCGTCGAGCGGCTGATCCCGAGCGCCCGGGCGGCTTCGAGCTTGTTGCCGCCCGCCGCGGCGATGGCCGCGACGATCACCTCGCGCTCGGCCCGGTCGAACGGCGAGGCGAGCACCGATCCGTTCCGGTGCGAGGACGGAAGGTCGGCCGGGACGACGTCGCCGGTCGAACGCCGCTCCGCCACCGCACGGACCACCCGGCGCAGTTCGGCCAGATTCCCCGGCCACGGCTGAGCCGCCAGCAACCGCAAGGACTCCGGCGTGAACCGGGCAGCGCACTCCTCGGTCAGCATTCGCTGTGCCAGCCGCGGAACCTCGTGGCGGCGGACGCGCAACGGGACCAGGTCCCGCCGCTCGCCGCAGCACGCCTCGATCGACGGATCGCGTTCCCCCGGGGTCGAGGTCAGCACCAGGTTCCGCCGCGACGTCCGCATCCGCGCCGCGACCAACGCGGCCAGCGGCTCCGACAGCAGCTGGACGTTTTCGACGATCAGGGCCGGACCGGCGCCGTCCAGCAGCCGGCTGGCCTGCTCGGCCCATTCGGCGTCGCCGACCCGGACCGTTTCCGCCCCGTCCAGCACCGCCGCCTGGTCTCCGGCGGCCGCCCGCGCGACGGTCGTCTTGCCCGTGCCCGGCTCCCCCGCCACCAGCAACGGCCATCGCACGGGGACCGCGGCGCGCGGACGGCGGGGACGCGGCTCGACGACGAGGTCGACCATCGTCCCCTCGGTGCCGTCCACCGGCGCCCAGGAAAGCCGCACCGGCTGGCCGGACGCCAACGTGATCCGCGCGTTCTCGCGGTCGTCCTCGATGCAGGCTTGCACCGCGGCGTGGTCGGCCGGCGCCAGCAGGTCGAGCGCGGGCTGGGTGGCCAGCACGAGGCCGTGCCCGACGACCAGCACCCGCCGGTCCCGCCGCCGGGCCGCGGACTGGAACGCGGCGAGCAGCCGCTGCTGCGCCTCCGCGGCGTCCGTGCGCAGCCTGCTCTCGATCTCCGTGATCAGATGGCGCACCAGCGCCGGGGCCAGCCGCTCGTCCCGGCTCACCGGCACCGCGAAGTCGAGCACGCCGGCGAGCCGCCGGGTGCCCGGATGGACGATCGGGTGCCCGAAGCAGGTGAAGCCGTGGAACGCGGGCATCGCGTGCTCGGCTCCGCGCAGCAGCAGGCTCCGGCGGGTTTCCAGCGGCGTGCCGATCGCGTTCACGCCGACCTCGTCCTCGCCCAGCCGCACGCCCAGCACCACTCCAAGGGAGGTGACCTCGCGCCCGAAAGCGCGCTCGCCGTAGCGGATGTCCACCACCTTGGCCCGGTGGTCGGCCAGCAGCACGGCGACCGAACTGCCCCGCAGCTCCGTCTGCACGCGGTCGAGCACCGGCCCCGCGGCGCGGGCCAGCGCGCCGCGGGTCAGCACCGCACTCATGCCACATAATATTTCATGTTTCCGTAAACCAGGTCAATGCGGCGGGCCCCGTTCAGTACAGGAGGCAGCCGCCGTCGACCGGAACCGTCACGCCGGTGACGAACGAAGCCGCGTCCGAGAGCAGCCACATCGCCGCCTGCGCCTGTTCGACCGGTTCGCTGCCGCGCCGCAGGGCGGGCGTCGCGGCGACGGTCTTCTCGTACTCCGGATTGAGCTTCAGGTACATCGGCGTCCGCGCGGTGGACGGGCCGATCGCGTTGACCCGGATGCCGTGCTCGCCGTACTCGGCCGCCAGCGGAATGCAGACGAACGACCCGACCGACGCCGCATCCACCATTGCCGCGACCTGCGCCTCGTCGGCGACGCCGGTGGTGACGAACTGGACCTCGCAGCCCTTGCCCGACAGTTCCTCCGCCAGCGCTTCGCCGGCTTCGGTGCTGATGTCCGCGACGGTCACCAGCGCGTCGTTTTCGGCGAAGAGCCGCGCGGCCGTTTCGCCGATTCCGCTGGCACCGCCGGTGACGATGATCGAGCGTCCCGAAATGGGGCTCATCGAAAGATCCGTTCCCACCTCAGACGGCGATGTCCATCTCGGGGCCGATGTACTCCTCGGCCGAGACCGCCTTGCCGTCCTTGACCGTCACCAGCTGGATCAGGTGCACCCGCGCGGCCGGCAGGGTGGCCGAGGTCTGCACGAAGAAACCCTTCTCGGTCAGGGTGTAGCGGGAGTTCTCGAACTCCGGCAGCCCGCCGCGTTCGTGGACGGCGTCGACTGCTTCCTTGACCGACATCCACTTGTCGTCGGCGCTGTGCCAGACCTTGCAGTCGTCCGCGCACAGCGTGTAGAAGAGATCGACGTCCGAAAGCGCGCGGATCCAGCCTTTGGCCAGTTCTTCATTGGTCTTCGTTGACATGCGGAGAACGCTAAGCGCCCGCTGACCGCGCGACTGTCCGGATACTTGGACATTTCAGCCGTCGAAGGCCACCGTCGAGGCGTCCACCGCCGCGCCGCCGCCGTCGGCGACCAGCACATGGCCGGTGACCATCGAGGCGTCGCCCGAGGCCAGGAACGCGCAGCAGGCCGCGATCTCCTCCGGCTCCGCGACCCGGCGCAGCGGAACGTGCGCCGCGCTCAGCGCGTAAGCCTCTTCCAGGCTGATGCCTTCGCGCTCGGCGAGGTGGGCCATGCTGCCCTCGGCGAGCGCGGTCCGGACGAACCCCGGGCACACCGCGTTGACGCGCACGCCTTTCGGCCCGTAATCGCGGGCGAGCCAGCGGGTCAGGCCGATGATCGCTGCTTTCGCCGCGGTGTAGCCCGCCGCTCCGGGCGGTCCGGCGATCAGTCCCGCGGTCGAGGCGAACAAGACCAGGGAGCCTTCGCTGGCCGCCAGGTGCGGGAGCACTTCGCCGGCCAGGTAAAAGCAGCCGTGCAGATTGACGTCGAGCGCCCGGTGGTACGAGTCGACGTGTTTGGGGTTCGCTCCCCCGCCGATCGCCGCGCCCTGGGTCGCGATCACCGTGTCCAGGCCGCCCAGTTCTTCGACCGCTCTCGCGACCAGGGCGTGGATGGCTTCGCGATCGGAGCCGTCGGCCGGGACAGCGAGCGCGCCTGTGTCGCTCGCGACCTTGGCCAGCCGCTCCTCGTTGATATCGGTGACGACCAGCTTGGCACCGCCTTCCGCGAGCCGTCGTGCGGTCGCCGAGCCGACCCCGCCCGCGGCGCCGGTGATCAGCGCGAGTTCCGGCTTCGCGCGCCGTGGTGGATAGCTCATGAACAACTCCCTGTCAGTTCGCGGCCGGGAAGAACGGGCTGACCGGTTTCAGGAACATCGCCGCGAACGGCGGGATCATGAAGTCCGGCAACTCCATTTCCCCGGAGATCAGCTGCCGCTTCACCTCAGCGCGGAAACCTTCGAGATCCCCGGCGACCTCGTAGATCGCGAGATGACCGAGATCCGGGGTTTCGACGCCGGGCAGCGGTTTGACGGCGGAGACCTCGAACCGTTGTGCGCGAAGCATTCCCGGCGCGGACATGATCTGCGGGATGTGCTCCTCGTCGTACCACTTCGCGAACGTCGCGTCGTCGCCGGTGTGGCGGCTCCACGCGAAGAACAGATGGCGGTTGTCCAGGTTTTCCTCCTTCGCGAACCGGTCGGACCGGAACGGCTCGCTCACCGCGTCGAGGAAAAGCGCCTGGAACGGCTGGTTCATGAAGTCCGGCAGCACCATCTCGCCGGAGATCAGCTTCCGCTTGACCTCCTCCCGGAACGGCTGTGGCGAACCCTCCGTCTCGTAGATCGCGAGGTGCCCGAAATCGAGCGCGCGCACACCCGGCAGCGGTTTGGTGTCCGCGAGCAGGAACCGTTGCGCTCCCACCATTCCCGGCACGTCCATCACCTGCGGGATGTGCTCCTCGTCGTACCACTTCGCGTAGGTGTCGTAGTCCGTGCTGTACGTGCTCCACGCGAAGAACAGGCTCCGGCTGTCGAAAGTCGGCACCGCCATGTGTTTTCTCCCTTGTGTCGCGCGGAATTCAGACCCGGCGTCGCAGGCCGGTCCACAATTTCTCGCGCAGGATCTGTTTCTGGATCTTCCCGGTGCCGGTTTTCGGCAGGTCCTCGACGAAGACCACCCTCTTCGGCACCTTGTAGCCGCCGAGCCGGGCCCGGCAATGCGCGAGCACTCCGTCGGCGGACACGGCGTTGCCGGGTTCCGCCGAGACGAACGCGGTGATCGCCTCGCCCCAGCGCTCGTCCGGAGCGCCGACCACGGCGACTTCCCGGATCCCGGGCAGTTCGGAGACGACGTTCTCGATCTCCCGCGGGTACACGTTGAACCCGCCGGTGATGATCATGTCCTTGCGCCGGTCGAGGATGAACAAGTACCCGTGCTCGTCGAGGCAGCCGACGTCGCCGGTGTGCACCCAGCCGTCCGCAAAGGTCTCGGCTGTCGCTTCCGGCTTCCGCCAGTACCCGGCGCTCACGTGTGCGCCGCGAGTACGGATCTCCCCGGTCGTCCCGGGCGGGACCGGCCGACGGTCCGCGTCCACGATCTCGACCTCGACGTGCGCGGTCACCCGGCCCGCGGAAGCCAGCCGGGGCAGACCGCGCTCGTTGAGCGTCTCGACGTGGTCCTCCGGACGAAGCGTCGCGATCGGCAGCTGGGCTTCGCTCGCACCGTAGAGCTGCTGCATCGCCTCGCCGAAGTACGCGCGGGCCTTGGCCGCCCGGTCCGGCTGGATCGCCGAACCCGCGTACGGCAGGATCCGGACGTTGCCGACCCGGCCGGACGGCTCTCCGCGCCTGGCGAGTTCCTCCAGCAGCATCGTGATCATCGTCGGGACCAGCGGCAGCACCGTCACCTCGCCGCCGGCCGCCGCGTCCGCGGCCTCGGCCGCGTCGAACTTCGGCGCGTAAATATTCAGCCCGCCGCTGGCGGTGACGACGTCGGCGATCCCGCCGCTGAAGTGGCTGATCGGCGCGGTGTGCAGGGCCGCGTCGCCCAGGCCGAGCGGCGGCAGGACCTCGCGGGCATTGCGCACGAGCGCGCCGACCGTCCGGTGCGGCACCCGCACGCCCTTCGGCAACCCGGTCGAACCCGAGGTGTAAAGCAGCCACGCGTCGTCCTCGGCGTCCGGCGGCGGCAGCTCCTCGTCGGTCCCGGACGCGACGAACTCCTCGAACGGGATACCCTCGGCGCCTTCGCCGAGCACGATGATCTCTTTGACCGGCGGCGGGATCCACGCCGTCCCGTGCTCAGCGAGCCACGCGCCGTCGACGAGCACGAACGCCGGTTCCGCGTCCGCGGCGATCTGCGCCAGTTCAGCGGGGTGCAGCCGGGGCAGCAGCCCCACGCGCACCCCGCCGCCGAGCACGAGCCCGTGGTACGCCTCGGCCCATTCACAGCTGTTCGGTCCGAGCAGCACCGCGCGGGTGCCGCGTTCCGCGCCCAGCGCCCGGAACGCTTGGGCGATCCGCCGGGCGCGGCTGCCGAGTTCGCGGTAAGTCAGCTCGCGCCGGGAGTCGCGGATCGCGGGCCGGTCGGCGAACTCGGCGTACGCCTGGGTGTACAGCCGGGCCAGTGGGGTCGGGGACATGCGCGTCACCCCAGCCGCGAGGGCGCCCAGTCGCGCGTCGGCGAGCGCCACGCGGGCCAGTGGTCCTCGGGCTCCGGGCGGGTCACTGACAGGTGCGTGAAGCAGTCCTGGCACTTCACGACCATGCGCGGGCCGAGATAGTTGGCCACCGGGTACCGCTTGACGTCCGTGCTCCCGCACGACGGGCAGGTGGCGTCCACCGGCGTCCGCTCGACGGACACGCGCGGGGTTTCCGGACGGGGGAAGAGAAGGCGGTCGACAGACATGGGTGCTCCTATCCCAGGATCCAGTTGACGGGCGTGGCGACCGGCACCGACCAGGTGCCCGCGTCGCGCTGGGCGGCCAGTTCGGCACGGCGCTGCCCGGTCGCGGCTTCGTCGATCCGGCCGTCGCGCACCACGGCGCCGAACGCCTTCGCGGCGAAGTCCTCGCTGTAGAGCCCATCGGCGAGGTCTCGGCCGAGCCGGTCGAGGTCCCGGGCGAGCGGATCGCCCCAGCCGCCGCCTCCTCCGATCACGAAGCGGACCGCGTCGCCCGCTTTGAGCACCAGGCCGGA
Source organism: Amycolatopsis sp. FU40 (assembly GCF_021903635.1). NCBI lineage: Bacteria > Bacillati > Actinomycetota > Actinomycetes > Pseudonocardiales > Pseudonocardiaceae > Amycolatopsis > Amycolatopsis sp. FU40. Next base: position 2,609,302 of record NZ_CP091381.1, on the reverse strand, counting down.
GAACTTGCCGGTCCGGTACCGCGCGCCCTGGCAGAACCCGCCGTCGTTCGGGTCCGGCCGGCCGTCGGCGTCGAACATGCCGAACAGCGGTTCGGCGCCGCGCAGGTCGAGCGGATCCGCGTGCCGCGCCAGGTCGAAATTCTCGATGTACCAGCCGAATGCGGGCGCACCCGGACCGGCTCCGGCGGCGCCCGGCGCACCGACGCGCACCCGGTCGCAAGTGATCGTGACCATCGTGTCCGACTGCGCGGTGAGCGTGTACACCGAGCCGAGCCCGCCGCGGTACTCGCCGGCTCCGGCGGTGTCGAGCACCATCTCGTGCTGCGCGACGATCAACGGGCTTTCGATCTCGACGTGCTCCTGCACCGAAGTCCGGCAGTTGCCGATCGGCGTGACGCAGAAGGAAATCCCGTCTTCCTTCCACGTTCCGCCCCACCCGCCGCCGGCGAGCGCGAACGCGCCCCACGGCATGCCCTCGTGCCCGGCGCGAGTGTCGATCCCGCCAAGACTGACCACCAGCGCGGTACCGGTGTCGCAGGCGATGGCGCGGTCTCCGACAGCCTGGCTCAGTGCGCTAGCGACGGCGTTGATGCCGCGGGCGCCGATGTCCGCGTGGTTCGAGCAGCTCGACGGCGGCAGCACGCACACCACGCTGCCCTGCGGCAGGAGTGTCTCAATAGGACGGAGGGTGCCGCTGTTGACCGGCGTGCCCGGGTCGACCATCAGCTTGACCGCTTCGATGCAGCGGACCGCCTCGCACCAGGCCGTCCCGCAGTTGCCGAGCGGCTGCCGGCCGGAACCGGAGAAGTCGATCTCCATGCTGTCGCCGCGCACTTTCACCGTCACGCGCACCGGGATTGGTTCGTCGGTGACGCCGTCCTCGTCGAGGAAGTCCTCCACGGTGTAGTCGCCGTCCGGGATGCCCGCGATGCCGCGGCGCATGCTCGCCTCAGTGGCCTCGATCGCGTAGCGACCGGCTTCCTGCACCTTCTCCAGACCGCCGCGCGCGACGAGCGCCTGCAGTTGCCGCTCCCCCACGACCAGGCAGCCGTGCAACGCGCGCAGGTCGCCGAGGACGAGGTGCGGCACCCGGTTGTTCTCCAGGATGAAGTTGAACAACGGCCGCACCGGCACGTCGTTCGCGTACAGCAGCGACGGCGGCAGCTTGATCTGTTCCTCGAACGACGTCTGCGTGCCGTTGGAGAAGCCGCCGGGGATCGGACCGCCGAGGTCGACCAGATGCGAGGTCGAATGCAGCATGAATTCGATCCGGCCGTCCACGAACACCGGCCGGAGCAGGTTGACGTCGGACTGGTGGATGGTGCCGCGCCACGGGTCGTTGACGAAGATGACGTCGCCGGGCTGCAGCGTGTCCAGGTCGAACTCGTCCATCACGAAGTTGACGATGTGCGGCGAGGTGAAGGCGTGCTGCATGCACCCCTCCCACTGCGCGGCGGTTTCCCACCCGTCGCCGCTGCGGACGTGGATGGCGGTGGTGCAGTCAAGGATGTCGCGGCACACCGGGGAGAACGCGCTGCGCATCAGCGCCTCGTTCATCTCGCGGGCGACCTCGATCAGGCCGTAGCGCAGGATGTCCAGCTCGAACTCGGCTGTCCCGGCGGCGGGTTCCGCGGAAAGAGTCATGTCGGTGCTCCTCAGTCCTGGTTCTCGATGATCAGGAGGCGGTCGGGGTCCACACGGGCGCGACGGCCCGGGAGCACGACCGTGGTGGCGAACTTCTCCGAGACGATCGCCGGTCCGTCGACCACCTCGCCCGCGGCGAGCCGTTCGCGGACGTGCACCGGGACGCGCACGGTTTCTCCGGAACCGGGTACGCGCAGATCGCGCTCCCCGAGCAGGGACTCGCCGGTTTCCGCGGCGATGGACGGCACCTTGTTCGGCCTCGGGATCACCGCCGTCACTTCGAGCGTGGAAACGACAACGGGAATCTCGGCCGCGGAGAACCCGTAGGAATCCTGGTAGAACGCGTGGAAGTCGGCGACCACGCCGGGCACGCGCTCCTCGGACATCGGGCCGGGCGCGAGCGGGAGCCGGTTGTCCCAGGTCTGCCCGCGGTACATGGCGAACACCGCGCGGTCGAAGGCCAGCCCGTCCAGTTCCACGCCCTGCGCGGCCAGTTCCTCGGCGAGGCTCCGTTCCATGGCGGCGAATTCCGCTTCGACCGTCTCGGCGTTATCGGCGGTGAGCGGGACCATCAGCGACTGTGCCCGCGTGGTCCGCAGGTCGCTTTGCAACAGCCCCAGCGCGGAGAACTGGCCCGGCGTCGACGGCACGACGACCGTGTCCAGCCCGAGGATCCGCGCGACGCGATCGGCGAGCATCGGGCCAGCCGAACCGAACGGCAGCAACGCGAACTCGCGGACGTCCAGCCCGCGGTAGACCGAGATGGTGCGGATCTTCGCCGCGATGTCCTCGCACGCGATCTGGTAGGCCGCTTCGGCGAGCTCCAGCGCGGAAAGCCCCCACTGTTCGCCGGTCCGGGCCAGCGCGGTGCGCGCGGCCTCGACGTCGAGAGAGATCCGGCCGTTCGCGAACAGGTCCGGTTGCAGCACGCCGAGCAGCAGGCAGGCGTCGGTGAGCGTTGCCTCGGCGCCGCCGCGGCCGTAACAGGCTGGGCCGGGGTTGGAACCCGCCGATTTCGGGCCGACCGCCACCTGCCCGAGCGCGTTCGGGCCGATGATGCTGCCCGCGCCCGAACCGACGCTTTCCACGTCGACCAGCGGCAGGGTGAGCGTCAGGCCGGTTTCCAAGGTCCACAGGTCGGTGAGCGGGGTCTGTGCGTCGACGATCGCCGCGACGTCGGTGCTCGTGCCGCCCACATCCATGGTCAGCAGGTTCCGCTTGCCCGATTCGCGCGCCAGCTGAAGACTGCCGGTCACGCCGCCGACCGGCCCGGACACGAGCTGGAAGACCGGAGCCTTGCCCGCGTCCTGCACGGTCGCGACGCCGCCGTTCGTCGTCATGATCCAGAGCGTGCCGCCGAACCGCCGCTCCTCCAGCGCGACAGTGAGCCGCTGAAGATAGCCGACCACGGCTGGGCCGACGTACGCGTCCAGCGCGACCGTCGTGGTCCGCTCGTGCTCCTTCGTGACCGGATACAAGTCCGAGGTCTGCACGTAGGCGTGCGGAATCTCCTCGGCGAGGATCTCCGCCGCGCGCCGCTCGTGGCCGCGTTCCCGGTAAGAGTTCATGAAGCACACGGCGACCGCCTGGACACCCTGCGCGGCGAACTCGCGGGCCGCTGTGCGGACTGCGTCCTCGTCCAGCGCCAGCAACTCCGTGCCGTCGTAGCCGATGCGCTCCGGGATGCCGATCCGGTCCCGGCGGTGCACGATCGGCCGTTCCTGGTGCGGGCGCAGCCAGGTCGGGTCGTAGAACCGGTCGCCGAACTCGCGGTGCATCCGGCCGATGTCGAGCAGGTCGCGGTGGCCGCGCGTGGCCAGCAGCGCGGTCTTCGCGCCCGCCCGGCTCAGCAGCGCGTTGATGCCGACGGTGTGCCCGTGCACGATCTCCGCGACCTCGGCCGGTTCGACGCCGATCGCGGCGAGCGCCTCGAGGACGCCGTGCTCCTGTTCCTTGGTGGACAGCACTTTGCCGTCCCGGATTTCCCCGGTGGCGCGGTCAAGGCCGATGATGTCGGTGAAGGTCCCGCCGACGTCGATGCCGACCAGCCAGCCTGCCGAGCCTCGTTGCTCAGTCACCTCTTGCCTCCACGGGTCGTGGTGTGTGAGGTGATTCTGTGCGCGGTGCGACCGCGGTCACATCGGCCAAGGGTCCGAGACGGAATGGGACCTTAGGACAGTCCCCCGCCGCGCAGCCAGAGCGCGATCGCCTCCGTCCGGCTGGCCACGCCGAGCTTGCGCAGGATCTGCGTGACGTGAGACTTCGCGGTGCGCTCGGTGATCGCCAGCTCGCGCGCGATGTGCCGGTTGGACCGTCCGGCCGCGAGCAGCTCCATCACCTCGTTTTCCCTTGCGGTCAACGGGATCCGCGGGCTCGGTGCGGGCGGCGCGGCCGGTGCGGGCAGGGCCGCCGGACGCGTCATCAGGCCGTCCGCGGTGTCGCGCAGGAACGCCAGGCCCTCCAGCATCGTGAGGCGGCCGAGCGAATGGCTCAACGCCTCGGCCATCAGCGTGAGCAGGGCACGGTCGGTCTCGTCGACGTCGCGGCCCTGGTGGTAGCGATCCCCGTGCAGCAGGCCGACCACCTCGCCGTGCACCGTCAGCGGCGCGATTCCGTACGAAGTGGACTTCGTGACGCGGATCAGGTCGCGGTCCACCCGCTGGCTGTGCTGTGTGTCGAAAATCAGCCGGGTTTCGCCCCGGTCGACCACGTCGGCCTCGATCAGCCCGCCGCGCAACTCGGGCGGCGACGCTTTCCCGACGGCGACGATCTCGTCCGCCCACCGGGGCTCGTGCACCACGCACATCGTGTGCAGCCGCCACACGGAATCCACCACGCGGGAGGCCAGGACCCGGTCGAACCCCAGCCGGCAACCCGCTTCGGGGACCCGGCCGAGGAATTCGTCGACCGTTTTCGCCTCCCGGACCGACGCCAGCGAAGCGGCCACCCGGCGCAGCAACACGTGCCGGTCGGCAAGGCGTGCTTCCGCGAGTTCGGCCTCGGCCGCGCGGATCCGGCCGAGCAGTTCGGCAAGTTCGCGCCGCCGCGCACCGGGGATCTCCGTTTCGTCGGCGGCGTGCAGGGTTTCGGCCAGCACCGCGTTCCACAGCCGCCCGAGCACACTCGCCGCCTCGTCGGCCCACGGGCCGTCGAGCCGCGGCACCGGCACGTCGAGCCCCAGTGCGGCCCCGACGTCCACGCACAGGTCCCGGTACCGCGCGCCCAGCCCGGCGGCCCCCGAGACGGTGTTCTCCACGTCCATCGGCCACCTCTGGTACTTCCGAGGCACGGCGTCCTCGCCGTGTTCATGCACAATATATGCGCCACCGGAGGTGGATTCAAACGCGGCCGGGAGGGCCCGCCGGGATCGCCTGCGGGCCCTCCCGGTCACTCCGCCGCGGTCGCGGCGAGATTTTCCCGGAAGAACGGAACCGCTTCGGCCACCGCGCGGTCCACGTACTCCGGCACGTCGTAGAAGTCCATGTGCGTCCCGCCCTCGACCACGACGAGCTTCTTCGGGCCGCGCACCCGGCCGTGCAGTTCGGTGGACATCCACAGCGAACCGGCCTCGCTGCCCGCGACGATCAGGGCCGGCTGCGTGAGCAGGTCCTCCACCAGGTGGAACGCGTCGAAGGTGAAGATCCGCGACACGCTCTTGGTGAACAGGAACTTGTTCTTCGCGTTCGGGTGCTGGGCGCGCGGGGTCAGGTAGTAGTCGTTCGCCTCGACCAGGTCGCGCGGGGTGTCCTCGTCCGGTTCGGCGGGCACATACGGCAGGTACGCCGCGTCGGCGCCGTTCGACTCGGCGGTGCGCTGCTGCGCCAGCGCTCGGAGCGTCGGCACGGCGGCCGCGTCGGAGTCCGTGCCGTACCAGCCGCGCCGGAACGAAGTGCCGATGTTCACCGCGCTGATCGTGGTCAGTGCCTTGATCCGGTAGTCGGTCAGCGCCGCGTTCACCAGGTAGCCGCCGCCCGCGCAGACGCCGAGGCCGCCGATTCGCTCGGCGTCGACATAACCGAGGGTCTGCAGGTAGTCCACTGCCGCGCGCACATCCTCGACCCGCGCGGCCGGGTCCTCCAGGTGGTGCGGCTCGCCGCCGCTGTCGCCCTGGAAGGACGCGTCGAACGCGAGCGCGACGAACCCCTGTTCGGCCAGCTTGCCCGCGTACAGCCCCGCGGTCTGCTCCTTCACACCGCCGCCGGGGTGCACGGCCACGACCGCCGGGTAGCTGCCGTTCGGGTCGAAGCCCTCAGGCAAGTACAGGTTGCCCGCCATGGCGATCGAGCCGTTGGGGAAGGTCACCGTCTGCATCGCAGTCACTCCTTTGAGAAGTTCTGAAGTCCTGCGACCCACTCTGGAGCGGTCCGCGCGGCCGTGGCAGATGCCGTCTATCGGGGGTACCGGCAGCCCCTCCTTCCCGGCGCGGAACCCGTTTACCCTCGAGACATGGCGATCGCGAACGACCTCCGGGACTTCCTGATGACCCGGCGCGCGAAGGTCACTCCGGAGCAGGCCGGGCTGATCGCGGGCGGACGGCGGCGGGTGAGCGGTCTGCGCCGTGAGGAAGTCGCGCGGCTGGCCGGGGTCAGCACCGAGTACTACGTGCAGATCGAACGCGGCCGCGTGTCCGGTGTTTCCGACGAAGTCCTGCACGCCATCGCCACCGCGCTGCAGCTGGACGACACCGAGACCACGCACCTGTTCGACCTCGCCCGTGCCGCCGGGAAGCGCGCCGGACCGGGCCGCACGGTCCGCCATCCGGTCCCCGAAGGCGTCCAGGCCCTGCTCGACTCGATGGTCAACGCCCCCGCGATCGTCCAGAACGGACACCTCGACCTCGTCGCGGCCAACGCGCTCGGCCGTGCGCTGTACGCCCCCGTCTACGAACACACCCCGCCTAACCTCGCGCGGTTCATCTTCCTCGACGGCCACGCCGAAGAAATCTTTCCGAACTGGGCGAAGGCAGCCGACGACGCGGTCGCGCTGCTGCACGTCGAAGCCGCCCGGTCGCCGTATGCGAAGGCGGTCACGAGCCTGATCGGCGATCTCGCGACCCGCAGCGAGGCGTTCCGCACCCGATGGGCGGCCCACGACGTCAAAGCCCACCAGCGCGGCACGAAACGCTTCTGCCACCCGGTCGTCGGCGAGCTGACTTTGCGCTTCGAAGGCCTGGCGGTCACCAGCGCGCCGGGGCTCACGATGATCGGCTACACCGCGGAGGCGGGATCGGCTTCGGCGGAGGCGCTGCGGTTGCTGTCGAGCTGGATCACCGCGCCCGAATCGGAGACCCACCTCGACAGCAACCGGCTGGGCGGCTGACGCGGCGGGCGAAGCGGCGCGGTGATGACCGAGGTCTGTGAGGGGACCCCCGGCTCGTGCCGTCGGCTGGACTCGCCGAACTCTCGACCTGAGCAGAGGTGCCTGACCGCTCCTTGCGAGCCGCCTTAACGCACAGGCACCACCGCCGTGCGCGTCCGGCAGCGGCACGCGGGCTCCTCAGTGGACGGTGAGTCCGCCGGTCGGGCTGGCGACCAGGCCGGTGAGGTACTGGGACGCGCCGGAAGCCAGAAACGCGACGACGTCGCCGATGTCGTCCGGGGCCGCGACGCCCAGCGGGCTGCGTTCGAGGATTTTCTCGTACTGCCTGCGGTGCCGGTCGCTCACCGCGTCTTCCGACTCGAAGGCGGCAGTCCACGATGGAGAGTCGCGGACCACGGTGACGCAGACGCAGTTCACCCGGATCCGGTCGCGCGCAAGCTCTTTCGACAGCACCTTGCTCGCCATGATCAGGCCGCCGGAGAAGGTCGCGATCGCGGTCTGGCCGGGAGTCGGGACCCGGCCGCCCTCAGACGTCACGAAGACGACGCTTCCGCCGCCGCGCGCCCGAAGGTAAGGCAGGGCCGCCTGCACGACGTTGAGCTTCGCCGCGACAGCCGAACCGATGAACCCCGTCACGCGCGCCAGGTCGATCTCCGCGAACGGCCCGCGCACCGCGGTAGTGCGGGCCTCGTCGTCGTTGCCGCCCGCACTGGGCACGACGATGTCGATGCCGCCGAACCGCTCCGCCGTTTCCGCGGCCACCGCGGCCATGTCCTTGGCGGACCGGACGTCTCCTGCCACGAAATGCCCTTTGCCGCCCAATTCGGCCAGCGCGGCTTCGGCTTTGCGTTCGTCCCGGCCGTTCAGCACCACCGTCGCGCCGGCGGCGGCCAAACGACGCGCCGCGCCCAGGCCGATCCCGCCGGTGCCGCCGGTGATCAGGGCGACTTTTCCGGCCGATGCGGTCATCGGGATCCTCCGTGCCGGTCCGCGAAACTCACCACGCCCCGGATGTTCAGCCCGGCGTGCAGGTCCGCGTACGCCTCGTTGACCTGTTCGAGGTCGTAGGTCCGGGTGATCAGCTCTTCCAGTTTCAGCGAGCCGTTCCGGTAGAGATCCAGCATGAGCGGGATCTCCCGGGCCGGGCCGCCAATTCCGTAGAGCGCGCCCTGAATCCGCTTTTCCGACATGGTGAATTCGAGCAGCGGCACCGGAATCCCGGCGAGGTCGTGCTTCGCCGCGCTGGTCACCACGAGCGTGCCGCCCTTGCGGATCGCCGCGTGTCCCTGCGCGAGGTGGTCGGCGGCGAGCACGCCGACGCACACGATCGCCGCGTCCGCGCCTTGGCCGTTGGTCAGCGAACGGGCTCGTTCGGTTGCCTCGGCCATGTCCGCGAACGCCTCCGTAGCCCCGAGTTTCACCGCGAGTTCGCGCTTCATCGCCACCGGGTCGACGGCGAGGACGTGCTCGGCCCCGACGTAGCGCGCGCCCTGTACCGCGTTCATTCCGATGCCGCCGGCGCCCATCACGATCACCACGTCCCCGGGATCGATCCCGGCCGCGCGCACCGCGGAGCCCCAGCCGGTCGGGACTGCGCACCCGACGATCGCGGCGACCTCGAACGGGACGTCGCGGCGGATCGGCGTCGCGGAGACTTCGGGGATGACCGTCCACTCGGAAAACGTGGAGATGCACGCGTTCTGCGCGACGCCGCGACCGTCGGCGTGCATCCGGAACGTGCCGTCGAGCTGGGTGCCGACGGTGATCAGCGCCCCGTTGTCGCACAGGTTCTGCCGACCGGCCACGCACATCCGGCAGTGCCCGCACGCCGGGATGAACGACGTGACGATGTGGTCGCCCGGCGCGACCCGGGTGACGCCCGGCCCGACTTCGCGGACGATGCCGGCTCCCTCGTGGCCGCCGCAGGCCGGATAAGAGTGGAACGGGATGTCGCCCTGGGCGAAGTGGTCGTCGGAGTGGCACAGACCGGACGCCATCACCTGCACGAGGACTTCGCCCGCCTTGGGCGGATCCAGGTCCACTTCGCGCACGTCCCAGGCGCCCGGCGTCTCCCACAGCAGCGCGGCGGTTGTTTTCATGAAGCACCTCCGGGGTAGCAGGCACGCAGGAAACTCCGGTACGCGTCGGTCATACCGCTGCTGTGCGATTCGGCCGGGATCAGGTCGGTGCTGACTCGCAGACCTGGCAGCGGGCGCTCGGTCACCACGTCGAGGAAGCGCAGGAACTCGAGCGCCAGGTGCCGGTAGAACTTGCTCGGGCCGAGCATTTCGTACGCGTTGACGGTCAGGTGCAGGAACGTTTCCCGGGGCAGCCGGTCGAGGTTTTCGTAGCGTTCGTAGATCCGGCTGTCCGGCACGACGATTCCGGGGCTGCTGGCGCCGAACCGGGTGAAGAGGGCGGAACCCGAGGTCAAGGCGAACAGGGTGAACAGGCCGCCGTAGGAGTAGCCGAACAACCCGACGTCGTCGGCACGGAACCGATAGCGGGACTTGATCTCCGGATGTAGTTCGGTCTCCAGGAAGGCGAGGAAGTTGTCCGCGCGAGCGTTCTTCTGCTGAGCGAAGAACTCGTCGCACACCGACTCCGGCGCCGCGCCCGAGTCCACGCCGAGCCGACCACGGATGTGCGCACGCATGAAGTCCGGCACGCCCTCGCCTGGAGGAACCAGGTCGCGGTTGCGCAAGACCAGCTGGTTCGGTGCGTCTGCCGCGACATAGCCGACGTTCACCTGGACGTACGGCTCGACCGGGGACGCCTGCTGCCGGTCGGTGAGTGCGCCGCGCAGGCCGTCGGTGAGCGGCCCGACGATATTGCCGTCCGTGGCGTATACCAGCGGCCAATCTCCGCCGCGGTCGTAACCGCGGGGGAGGAAGACACTCACTGCGAACCTGGCGCCGACCGCGACCGAGTCGATCTCGAAGTACTCGGCGGGCATCGTCACGACGCCCCCTGGGACGCGAGCGAGGTCCACGTCCGGCGGGAGCGGCCGCGCACCACCCGGCCGAACGCTGATCCGGTGAGATGGCATTGCGCGGCAACGGTGTTCGGATCGCCCTCCAGTTCGCCCATGATCCGGGCGCGAGTCTTCTTGCCCAGTTCGGCGTCCACTTCGAAGGCCAGCGCGACCTCGTTGTCGGTGAGTTGCGCCGGACAGTGCAGGACGTCGCCGAGGATCAGCGCGCGGTCCGGTCCGGACGAGACCACCAGCGAGCAGTGCCCCGGCGTGTGTCCGGGTGTCGCGACGACCGAGACGCCGGGCGCGATCACGGTGCCGTCCGCGACCGCGTCGACCCGGCCTTCCAGCGGAGCCAGCACGCCGTGCGGGTCGGGACCGACCGCGGCCAGCGGATGGTCGCCGAGGGACTGCCAGTACTCGACTTCGCCTTCGCCGGCGAGGTGCCGGGCGTTGCCGAAGGTGAGGACGTCGTTCCGCGCGGTCCAGCCGACGTGGTCGATGTGCAGGTGCGTGAAGAAAACCGTGTCGATGTCCTCGGGAGCCAAGCCTTCCTCGCGGAGGCTCGTGAGCAGCCGGCCGGACCGGAACTCGCCGTCGGCGGCAGGGAAGGCGACGGTGCGATCGCCGAAACCGAGGTCGACGAGAATCTTGCCGTCGCCGGTGCGGATGAGGAAGGTGCCCAGCGACAGCACGAGTTTGCCGTCGGCGCCGAACAGTTCCGGGTGTGCGCTCCAGAGTTCGGGGGTGCCTGCCGGGAACAGCGCGGCCGCGGAGACGCTGGCCTCGCCGTCGGGCAGATAGCTGATGCTGATGTCGCCGACGGAGACCGTTTCCCGGGGCGATGCTTGTGCGGACATCGTTGTCCTTCCTGCGGTCAGGAGTCGTGGCGGACGACGCCGCGGATGTTGCGGCCCGCTTTCAGGTCGTCGAACCCGGCGGCGATGTCGTCAAGGGCGTACCGGGCGGTGATCAGTTCGTCGAGCTTCAACGCGCCCTGGCGGTACATCTCGAGCTGGGCCGGGATGTCCGCGGTCGGCGAGCTCGCGCCGAACAGCGAACCTTGCAGGCGCTTTTGGTAGAGGACCAGCTCGTGCAGGTTGAAGTCGCCGTCGCGGACGAAGCTCTCCCCCAGCCCGACCACGACGCACGTGCCCGCCTTGCGGACCGCTTCGAGTCCCTGGCCGAGGTGCCGCCCGGTCACGACACCGACGGTCACGATCGCCGCATCGGCGCCCTGCCCGTTGGTCATCGAGCGCGCCAGCTCGGTGGCCTCGGCCATGTCCGCGACCGCGTGGGTCGCGCCGAGCTTCAGCGCGGATTCCCGTTTGAACGCAACGGGATCGACCGCGATCACCGCGGCCGCTCCGGCGTGCGCGGCGCCCTGGACGGCGTTGATGCCGATGCCGCCGATGCCCATCACGATCACGACGTGCCCGGGCCGGACAGCAGCCGAGTTGACCGCCGCGCCCCATCCGGTGCCGACGCCGCAGCCGGTCAGGCACGCGACGTCGAGCGGGATGTCCGAGTCGATCTTGATCACCGACGCGGTGGAGACGGTGGTGTGCTCGCAGTAGGTCGAGAGGCCGGCCATCTGGCCGACCGGCTGCCCGTCGAGCGACAGCCGGAACGACGTCGGATCGCCCGGGCGCGCGCCGGTGCCGAGCGAGGCGCCGAGGTCGCAGAGGTTCTGCAGGCCGCGGGCGCAGAACCGGCACCGGCCGCAGACCGGGAGGAACGAGAACACGACGTGGTCGCCCTCGGCGAATCCCGGCGTGCCGGGCCCGACCGCCTCGACGATGCCGGCGCCTTCGTGCCCGCCCGCGAACGGAAGGATCGGCGGGATCTGGTCGCCGGTGGCGAAGTGGTCGTCGGAGTGGCACAGGCCGCTCGCGACCATCCGCACCCGCAGCTCGCCCGGCCGCGGGTCCTCGACTTCCAGTTCGACGACCTCGTACCGGCCGGGTGTTTCCCGCAGCACCGCTGCGCGGGTCAGCACCCGACCACCGCACCCCGCTGTGCGTCCATCGTTTTCGGCCTCCTTCTTTCCGGCAGCACAAAACAGCACTCGTGAGCGCTGTGAAATGCAAAGTCAACGGATTTCTCGCTGCGGTTTCGATGTTAGGCAGGTCGTCCGGCGAGAATCAATTCGGAATCTCCGAAGCGGCATTTCGAGGAACGGAAACCCAGACCGTCGGCGACTCCGGCCCGACAGCCGCGCGCCAAGGCAGGCGAGCTGTCACGAGACCGGGGGCTCGTCCACCGGCCGGTCCAGCAACTGCTCGATCAGCGCCCGGCACGCCGGACCCGGACGGCGGCCCGCGGCGGTGGCGAGGTGAATCTTCCGCTCCGCCCACGGTTCGGCGAGTTCGACCACCGCGACCCGGTCGAGGAACTCCCGCGGCACCATGCACTCCGGCTGTGCCGCGACCCCGAGCCCGGCCTGGACCAGGCTCAGCGCGACCTCTCCGCTGCGCACGCTGAACGCGGGCTCGAACTCCTCGCCCAGCCGGCGCGCCGCGGCCCGGAACGCGCCCGCCATCGGACCCACCGCGATCAGGGGCTCCGGCAGCAGCTCCGCGAACGTCACGCTCAGCCGGTCGGCGAACCGGTGCCCGCGCGGCAAGGCCACCACGATCCGGTCGCGGCGGTACGGCGTGACGTCCACGCCGGTCAGGTCGAGCTCGTGCGCGGCGGCGAACACGCCGAGGTCCGCTTCGCCGCGCGCGATCTCGTGCAGGATTTCCTTGTTTTCGATTTCGTGGACGATCAACCGGACTTGCGGATATTGCCGGTAGAATTCACCGAGTTCCCGGGCGAGAAACGGCGCGAAGATCGACCGGGCCGACGCGATCGTCAGATCTCCCTGCATTCCCTCGGTGAACGCCGCGATTTCCGACCGGATGTCCTCGAGGCTGCCGAAGATCTTGCGCACGTGCCGCGCCAGCACCGCGCCCGCGGGAGTCGGCGCCACGCCGCGCGGGCCGCGGTCCAGCAGTTCGATGCCGGCGATGGCCTCCAGATCGTGGATCCGTTTCGTCGCCGTCGACGCCGAGACGTTCTCCCGGATCGCGGCCAGCCCGATCTGCTTCTCCTCGACCGCGGACAGGAACAGCCGCAGGGTCAGGAGGTCGACCTGCCGGATCAGGTGCAGCCTGTTGAACGCGCTCACGCATAACCTCTATCACGTCGCCTGCGCGGGCACCCGTTCCACGAGGTTGACTTTCACGTGGTCAGGACGTTTCAAAGTGCCGTCCGGGACCAGCGTGACGGCTGTTTTCACGTTGAGCGCGGACCGGATGCGGCTTTCCAGGGACGTCCGGAGATCAGCCTGTTTCTCCGGGGCCAGCCCGGCCGCGTGCTCCACCACGAGCGGCAGCGGCCGCTGCGTCGAATGCCCCTCGAAGTCCGCGCGGATCCGCATCTCCCCGGTGGTGACCGGGGCCAGCTCCGCCACCAATTGCTTGATCGCCGACGGGAACACGTTGATCCCCCGCACGATCAGCATGTCGTCGGTCCGGCCGATGCACCGCACCGTGTACCCGGTCCGCCCGCACGCGCAGTCCGTGCCGGTGACGATCACGTGGTCCCGCGTCCGGAACCGCACCAGCGGCGAGGCCTGCCGCCGCAGCGCGGTGTACACCAGCTCGCCCTGGGCGCCCTCCGCCGGAGCGATCTGCTCGCCGGTGTCCGGGTCGATCAGCTCGGCGACCATCAGGTCCGGCGACAGGAAGTGCATCCCGTTCGCGGCCTCGCATTCGCCCCAGTACGTGCACGCGATGTCGGTGCCGCCGAGCATCTCCCGCGAGGTCGCGCCCCACAGCGATTCCAGCTTCTCGCGCACCGCGGGCAGCCCGCCGCCGGGTTCGCCGCCGACGCTGATCGCGCGAACACCCAGGTCGCGGGCGTCCAGGCCGACGATCGACGGGGCCTGCTCGGCGAGATAGGCAAGGAAGTACGGCGTCCCGATGAGCGCGTTCGGCCGCTGGTCCGCTTGCACCCGCAGGAGCCGCTCCGCGCCCGCCTCGGCGCCGATCGGGATGTCGACGATTCCCATGTGCTGCAGGATCTGCACCACCGGCAGCCCGCCGACGAATCCCTTGCTCATGCCGAACGCGTGCAGCAGCCGGTCGCCCGGCCGGAACCCGTTCGCGTACAGGGCCCGCGCGCCCAGTTCGCACCACGTTGCGATGTCGCCGCGGGTCAGCCCGACGTAGGACGGGCTGCCCGTGGTCCCCGAGGAGGCCTGGATCTGCACGATCTCGTCCGGGTTCGCCGCCGCGTGCGCGCCCAGCGGCGGTGCCGCGGCCAGGCTCTCGCGCAACTCCTGCTTCTCCGTGAACGGCAATCCGGCCAGGTCCTCGACCGTCCGCACCTTCGCCAGGTCGATCCCCGCGAACTTCTCCTGATAGAAGACACTGTTCGCGGCCACGTACGCCAACTGCTCCCGCAACCGGTCCTCTTGAACCGCCCGGGCGTCGCTCGCCGGCGCGGACTCGATCGCGCTCCACTGCTTTTCCGAATACGGCGCAGCCATGACACTTTCCACTTCTGTCCGGGGACGGGGTCAGGCCCGGGTCGGGAGCACCGAGCCGAGCAGGTCGTTGTCCGCGCCGATCGGGCGGACCGCGGGCAGCGGCGGCGGGCGCCTGCCGTCGAACGAGAGCGGCAGCCCGACCACGCCGATCTCGCCCTCGTCGGCGGAACCGATGATGCCGAGTTCCCGGGTCTGCTCGTGGCCGACCAGCTCCGGGGTCGTCTGCACCGGCGCGCACGGGATCCCGGCCGCCTGCAGCCGGTCCTGCCACTGGGCGCGAGTGCCGGTCGCGATCCGCTCGCCGATCAGCCGGTCGATTTCGGCGCGGTTCTCCAGCCGCGCGGCATTCGCCGCGAACCTCGGGTCGTCCGCCCATTCCGGGTGTCCAAGCGCGGCGGACAGCCGGGCGAACAGCGCGTCGTTGGCGCAGCTGATGATCAGCGCGCCGTCCGAAGCCGCGAACGCGCGGTGCGGGACGATGAACGCCACGCCGGAACCGTGCCTGCTGCCGGGGTAGCCGTCGGCCGCGTAGCCGGCGATGCCGACCGAGTTCCACGCGATCGCCGTCTCGAGCAGCGACGCGTCCACCGCGGCCCCGGTGTGCTTCACGTGGCGCCGATTCAAAGCCGCGAGGATGCCGATCACCGCCCACATCCCGGTGCCGAAGTCCACAATGGACACCCCGGCACGCACCGGTCCGCCGTCGTGTTCGCCGGTGATGTCCATGATCCCGGAGAACGCCTGCATCAGCGGGTCGTAACCGGGCAGTTCGCGCAGCGGCCCGGCCTTGCCGAACGCGCCGATCTCGCAGTGCACCAGCTCCGGTTTGGTCACCCGCAGGTTGTCCGCGTCGAGGCCGTACTTCGCCGCGCTGCCGGGCCGCAGGTTGTGCAGGAAGACGTCGGCTCGCTCAGCGATGAGCCGGTGCAGCGTCGCCAGCTGCTCGCGGTCTTTGATGTCGAGGCTGAGGTAGCGGCGGCCGCGGTTGAGCGCGTGGAACGCGGCCCCGTCGCCTTTCCACTGGCTCGGCCCCCAGCCGCGCGCGGAGTCGCCGGTCGGCCGCTCCACCTTCCACACCTCGGCGCCGAGTTCGGCCAGGATCTTGCCCGCGAACGGCGCCGACGCGCTGTCGCTCAGCTCCACCACGACGATCCCGCTCAGGGGCAGCTCACGCGTCATCGCGCACTCCAATCCCGGCAGCGCCCGAAGCGACCAGCGCACCGATCTCGTCCTCGCCGAACCCGAATTCCCCGAGCAGCTCCGCCGAATGCTCGCCCAGCCGAGGCGCGGGGTGCCGCAGCTCAGGAGAGCTTTCGCTCCACTGCTGCGGAATGCCGATGGTGCGCAGCCGTCCCTCCGACGGATGGTCCTGTTCGGCGAAGAACCCGATGTCGCTCATGTGCGGATCGCTCAGCAGCGTCTCCGGCGTGTTCATCCGGATGACCGGGATGTCCGCCTCGGCGAGCACCTTCAGCCACTCGTCGGTGGACCGGGTGGCGAACACCTCGGCCAGGAACGCGTACAGCTCGCCGATGTTCTCCGTCCGGCCGTGGATGTCGGCGAACCTCGGGTCCCGCGCCAGGTCCGCCCGGCCGACCGCGGCGAAGAACCGCTGCCAGTGCCGGGTGGTGTAGATGTTGACGCCCAGGTAGCCGTCCAGGGTCCGGTACGGGCGGCGGTCCGCGTTCAGCATCCGCGCGTAGCCCCACTCCCCGATCGGCGGGACGAAGGTGTGCCCGTAGAGGTGGTCGCCCATCGCGAAATGCGCGAACGTCTCGAACATCGGCACCTGTACCTCCTGCCCGTGCCCGGTGCGTTCCCGGTAGTACAACGCGGCGGCGACCGCCGACGAGGCCGCCATGCCGACCACGCGGTCCGCGATCGCGGTCGCGACGTACGCGGGTTCGCCCTGTCCGCGGCTCTGCAGCACCGGCATCCCGACCGCCGCCTGGATCAGGTCGTCGTAAGCCGGTTTGTCCGCGTAGGGACCGTTCTGGCCGAACCCGAAGCAGCCGCAGTACACCAGCCGCGGATTGATCTCGCGCACGTCCGCATAGGACAGTCCGAGCCGCCGCATCGCCGCCGGGCGCAGACTGTGCAGCAGCACGTCGGCCGAGCGCAGCATGCGGACGAGCGCGTCCCGGCCGTCCGGATGCTTCAGATCGAGCACGAGGCTGCGTTTGTTCCGGTTGAGGTGCAGGAAAATCGCGGCCATCCCGGGATTTCGCCGGGGGCCGACGCCGCGGGTGGTGTCGCCTTCGGGGGACTCCACCTTCGCGACGTCGGCACCGAGATCCGCGAGCAACAGGGACGCGTACGGCCCCATGAAGTTCGAGGTCAGGTCCAGGATCCGCACCCCGTCGAGCGGGCCTGCCATGTCATCCCTCCGTTGCCGGGGCGAACACCGGGAGCGTCTGCTCCCCGCGCCGCACGAAGCGGACCTCGACCGGCATGCCGATCTCGATCGCGTCCGGTTCCGCTTCGATCTGGGTAAACAGCCGGTAGCCCTCGGCGAGCTCGACGAACCCGACCGTATAGGGCACGATCGCGGCCCACACCGGCGTCGGACCGCGCATGATCGTGCTGTAGGACCACACTGTGCCGCGCCCCTGGGACTGTTCCCAGCCCAGCGAGCGGGCGGAGCAGTGCGGACAGTACGAGTGCGCGGGCCACACGACCTCGCTGCACGAATCGCAGCGCTGGTAAGTGAGCCGTTCCTCGTCGAGCGCCGCCCAGTACGGTTCGGCGTCCGGCAGCCGGTACGGCTGCGGCCAGTCCTCGCTCATCACGGCCTCCCCGCTTCGTCGCCGGACAACACCAGCACGCCCGCCGCGGCGAGCATTCCGCCCGCCCCCTGCACCAGCACCGTGCGCGGTTTCCGCTTCGGCGCCAGCCCCAGCGCGGTCCCGCGCAACTGCCGGACCGCCTCGACCAGACTGTCCATATTGCACGAGATCCCCGGCTGTCCGAAGGAAAGCCAGCCGCCGTTGGTGTCGGTCGGCAGGTCGCCGTCGACGCCGGTGCGGCCTTCGCGGTACACGTCGATGCCGTGGCCCTTCTTCGCGAAACCCAGGTCCTCCATGATGATCGGACCCATGTGCGCGAAGTTCACCGACAGCTGCAGCATGTCCACATCGGACGGAGTGAGCCCGGACCGGGCGAACGCCTGCCGGGCGGCCTCGACCGTCGCGGTGTGCGTGAGGTTCGGGAACTCGCCCAGTCCGGCGAACCGGCCCGACCGCATGTTCATCCGGTCGGTGAGGTACTCGTGCGTGGTCGCCGAACCGTAACCGCGCACCCACACCGGATCGCGGGCTTCCTTCGCGCGCTCCGGGGAGGTGACTACAAGCGCCCCGCCCGTGCCGCCGCCCCAGGTGGAGCACATCCACCGGCGCAGCGGCGTGGCGACGTACGGCGAGGACAGCACCTTCTCCCGGTCGATCTCGCCGTGTTTGCGCTTCGCCGCGTGCGGATGCCGCGCGCCCCACCGCTGGCTGGCGATGGCGACGTCGGCGAGGTCTTCCTCGGTCAGCCCGTATTCGTGGAAGTACCGGCGCGCGGCCTGCCCGTACAGCGACGGGATGGTCGGCCCGTACGGCACTTCGTACTGCGGGTCCGAATCGGCCTCCGAGCCCATCGCCACCGCGTCCACGAACAGTTCGGTCGCGTCGCTCTGCACGCACAGCACGTACTCCGCCGCACCGGCCGCGATCATCTGCGACGCCACCGCGATGGTGGACGTCAGTCCGGCGCCGTGCAGGGTGATCTCGCTGTTGAGCGTCACCGGCATCTGCAGGTGGGAGATGAAGATGTTGCTCCACTGGGACCGCTTGTCCGCCCACGGCGAGCGCCCGGTGAACACCGCGTCCACCTGGTGTTTGCCGATTCCGGCGTCGGCCAGCGCGGCCATCGTCGCCTCGGTGGCCAGCTGCAGCGGGTCTTTCCGGTCGGCCTTCGACGCGTACGCGTCGCCCATCCCGACGATCGCGGCGACCGGCTCGCCCGCGGTCACTTGCGCTCCGGCTGCTTCTCCGTGGGCAGCGACGCCGCGAGCAGCGCTTCGAGGTCCTCGCGGCGGCGCAGCATCAGCAGGCTCCATTCGCTGCGCTGCACCACGTACCCGTCCTGGTTGAGCGCCTTCATCAGGAACGTGGTGACGCCGTACTTCTCGTCTTTTTCCTTCTTCGCGGTGACTTCGGCGGTCACGTAGATCGTGTCGTCGATCGCGACCGGCTTGAGGTAGCGCAGGTTGTCGATCCCGTAGTTCGCCTGGATCGACGGGCCGAACTGGATCAGCCCGGTCATGATCGAGTACGTCAGCGAGCCCTGCACCAGCCGCTTCCCGAACCGGGTCTGCTCGGCGTAGTGCTTGTTGGAGTGGATCTCGATCCAGTTGCCGGTGAGCGCGCAGTAATTGACGACGTCGGCCTCGGTGATCGTCCGCCCGCCCGAACGGAAGGTCTGGCCGACCTCCAGCTCGTCGCAAGGCATGTCGATCCGGTTGTTGATCCCCATTGATCTTCTCTCCTCAGAACAGGATTCAGGCAGGCAGGCGCATCGACTTCGCGATGATCGTGCGCTGGATCTGGGACGTGCCGCCGCCGATCGTCGACTGGATGCTTTCGCGCAGGTACCGCTCCATGTCGCCCTCGGGAAGGTTCGCGTAGCCGCCGAGGATCTGCATGCCGTCGAGCGCGCACTGCTTCAGGGTTTCCGAGCCATACAGCTTGGCCATCGACGTCTCGCGGGCGGCCGGCAGGTTGTCCGCCTTCATCTGCGCCGCGCGGTAGCACAGCAGCCGAGCCGCATCGACGCGCGTCTGGTTCTCCGCCAGCATGTGCTTGAGCACCTGGAAATCGCGGATCGGCTTGCCGAACTGCGTGCGCTGGTGGGCGTAGCGGTTGGCGTTCTCGACCGCCTCCTGCGCGTTGCCGACGTAGGCCGCCGCGACCGCGCAGCGTTCCAGCTCCAGGTGTTCGGTGATGATCTTCCAGCCCTGGCCGACCTCGCCGAGCAGCGCGTCCGCGGGCACCCGGACCTCGTCGAGGAAGATCTCGGTCGTGCCGGTGGCGTGCCGGGACAGCGTCGGCAGCTTGCGGATGTCCAGGCCCGGGGTGTCGTTCGGGATCAGCAAGACGGACAGGCCGTTGTGCTTGTCGTTCTTGTCGGTGCGGACGAGCATCGCGATGACGGTGTCCTTGGCCGCGGCGCCGCTGCACCACAGCTTCGAGCCGCTGACGATCCAGTCGCCGTTCTCGTCCTGGCGCGCGTGGGTCTTCGTGTTGGCCGCGTCCGACCCCGCGTCCGGCTCGGAGATCGACACGGAGAACCGGATCTCGCCGTCGATGAACGGCTTGACGTAGCGGGCTTTCTGCTCCGCGGTGCCGTACTTGATGATGTTCATCGCGGTGAACGTGGGCACCAGCACCGAGCAGGCGAAGTCGAAGCCGAACTTGCCGAGCCCCTCGGCCATCAGGGAGTAGTCGAAGATGTCCCCGCCCGAGCCGCCCTCCGACTCCGGGATCAGGATGCCGAGCCAGCCCTGCTTCGCGATCTTGGCATACGCCTCGTACGGGTACTGCCGTTCGAAATCGCACTTGCGCACATATTCGACGGTGACCTCGTTGTCCATGAAGTCATTGACGGTTTTCAGCCACTCCGACTGCGCCTCGTCCAGGAAATTCGCGCACATTTTCTCGTACTCCCATCGCGGTTTCCATCAGATTAATGCGACCGGCCCGGAAAGCCAATTGACGATTCCCGAAGCCGGGATTCGGGTTTTCCGAACCCGGCGCGCAGGGCCGCGGCCTCTTCGGCGGAAAAGCCCCAGTCGGCCAGCGCCTCGTCCGCGTGCTCCCCCGGCGCGGCCGGCGGCCGCTGAATCGCTCCCGGCGTGCGGCTGAACCGCGGCGCGGGAGCGGGCTGCACGACGCCGTCGACCTCGACGAACGTGCCGCGAGCCCGCAGATGCGG
Organism: Amycolatopsis sp. FU40; assembly: GCF_021903635.1. Classification (NCBI taxonomy): domain Bacteria; kingdom Bacillati; phylum Actinomycetota; class Actinomycetes; order Pseudonocardiales; family Pseudonocardiaceae; genus Amycolatopsis; species Amycolatopsis sp. FU40. The sequence goes on along the minus strand of NZ_CP091381.1, from coordinate 2,588,855 downwards.
ATGGTCCGGGGCCTCCGCCATCGACAGCACCGGCGCGAGGCACACGTCCTGTCCTTCGGCGAGCGCGCACCAATCGTCGCGCGTCCGGGTGCGGAACACCTCGGCGAAGCGCTTTTTCATTTCCGGCCAATGCCGCCGGTCATGCTGGCCGGGCAGGTCGTCCTCGGCGAGGCCGAGCATCCGCAGGGTGTTGCGCCAGAACCGGGTCTCGTTCGCGGCGAGGCTGATCCAGCCGCCGTCCGCGGTCTCGTAGACCTGGTACCAGGGCGCGCCGGAATCGAGCCGGTTCGTGCCGCGTTCGTCGGTCCAGTAGCCCGCCGCGCGGAACCCGTAGAACGCCGTCATCAGCGACGCCGAACCGTCGACCATCGCCGCGTCCACCACCTGACCCTCGCCTGACCTGCGGCTTTCCAGCAGCGCGGACACCAAGCCGAGAGCCAGGTACAGCGATCCGCCGCCGAAGTCGCCTGTCAGATTCAGCGGGATCACCGGCGGGCCTCCTGCCTCGCCGATCGAGTGCACGACGCCGGTCAGCGACACGTAGTTGACGTCGTGTCCCGCGGCTTTCGCGAGCGGACCGTCCTGGCCCCAGCCGGTCATCCGGCCGTAGACCAGCGCCGGGTTCGCCGCGAGACATTCGTCCGGTCCGAGTCCCAGCTTCTCCGCGACACCGGGACGGAACCCCTCGACCAGCGCATCGGCCTGTCCGACCATCCGCAGCACGGCCGCGACCGCTTCCGGAGCCTTGAGATCCAGCGGCACGCCCCGGCGGCCGCGATGCATCAGGTTGAAGCGCGGTTCGATCGGCGCGCCGCCGTCGTAGCCGGGCGGGCGTTCGATCCGCAGCACCTCGGCGCCGAGATCGGCCAGCAGCATGCAGGCGAACGGCGTCGGCCCGACCCCGCCGAGCTCGACGATCCGTACCCCGGCCAGCGGTCCGGAATGCGTGTCTTCCATCCTCGCGACGCTACGCGCGCGGGCGAGCGAAACCTATTTCGCAAACCCGAAGCCGCACTTCGAGAACTCCGAATTGATTACCCCGAACGTCCTGCTTACGCTACGGCGACCCCGCTCGGGGCCCTATTTCGACCACATTCCCCGGTCCGCCGCACCCCATTCGGAGAGGGGCGTTCAATGACGACGCCGAAATCCCCGTCCGCACCGGAACCCGCCGCCCGCGCCCGCTCCGGCCGTCGCGCCGTCGTGGCGAGCATGGTCGGCACCACCGTCGAGTACTACGACTTCCTGGTCTACGGGGTCGCCGCCTCGCTGGTCTTCGGAAAGCTGTTCTTCCCGCAGGTCGACCCGGCCGCCGGGGTCCTGCTTTCGCTGTCCACCTTCGCGATCGCCTTCGTGATGCGCCCGATCGGCGCGGCCGTCTTCGGCAACCTCGGCGACCGCGTCGGCCGCAAACGCGTCCTGTTCCTGACCATGATGCTGATGGGCGTGGGCACCTTCGCGATCGGACTGCTGCCGACCTACCGCACGATCGGCATCCTCGCGCCCATCCTGCTCGTGCTCTGCCGCTTGGTCCAGGGCCTCGCCCTCGGCGGCGAACAAGCCGGCGGTTTCGTCATGAGCGTGGAAAGCTCCGGCGACCGACGCCGAGGCCTGGCCGGCGCGTTCGTCAATTCCGGCGCGGGCTGGGGCCTGCTCCTGGCGAACCTGCTGTTCCTGGTGCTGAACGAACTCCCCGGCGACGCCTTCCTCGCCTGGGGCTGGCGCATCCCGTTCCTGCTCAGCGCGGTGCTTGTCCTCGTCGGCCTCTACATCCGGGTCAAACTCGACGAAAGCCCCGAGTTCGTCCGCGTGGAAAACGCCCAAGCGGTGAAACGAGTCCCGCTGGCGGACGCGATCAAGCGCGGCTGGCGTCCGATGATCCTGGTGATGCTGTGCTGCCTCGGCACGCACGTCAATTTCTATGTGGTGACGGTGTATTCGCTGACCTACGGCACTTCGGTGCTGCACCAGCCGAAGACCACGCTGCTGTCGATGCTGCTCATCGTGACCGCGATGTACATGGTCACCACGCCGCTGTTCGGATTGCTGTCCGACCGCTTCGGCCGCAAACAGGTCTTCGTGGTCTCGGCGATCGCTCTGGTGCTGACCCCGTTCGCGTTCTACCCGCTGCTGGGCAGCGGCAGCTACCTGCCGATGGTCGCCGGTTTCGTGCTGCTGTTCATGGCGGTCAGCGCGAACTCCGCCGCCGAGCCGACCTTCTTCGCGCTGTCCTTCCCGCCTTCGATCCGGTACAGCGGGCTCGCGGTGTCCTACGGCCTGGGCGCGGTGCTCGGCGGCTCGTTCGCCCCGCTGATCTCCGCCGCCCTGTTCAAGTCGAGCGGCAGCTGGACGACCGTCGCGATCTACAACGGCGGTGCGGCGCTGATTTCCGTTGTGGCCGGGTTGGCGCTGCGGGAACTTCCCCGGCTGAGCACCACCACGTCGGCGGCACAGTCCGATTCCGCCCCGCAGGCCGTTTGAGCGGTCCAGGGGGCCTGACTGTCCGGGAAGCTGGACAGTCAGGCCCCCTGGACCGGCCTAGATTGCGACTGCGGGCAATCTGGTCTGGCGGAAGGGAAACCGACGATGGTGACGGACAAGGCCCAGTCAGCACGACGTAAGCGCACATCCGCCGCCCTGGCCGCCGCTGGATGTGTCACGGCGCTCCTGCTGGGGCCGACGGCACCGCAGTCGCGAGCGGACACCCCACTCCCCCCTCGGCATTACCTCCTGGTCGGCGGGTTCGCCTCGCCCGGGATCAGTTCGGTCAGCGTCACCCGGGACGGCGCGCTGACCACCGTGCCCGGATCCCCCTTCGCCGCGGGCCTCGGCTCGCTGGGCATGGCGATCACGCCCGACGCGCAGAAGGTGTATTCCGTCGACAGCGGATCGGGCGCCATCATCGGCTACCGCATCGGCTCGGACGGCACGTTGACCCCGATCGACGGCGGCATCGTCCTCGTGGGTCTCCCAGTCGTCGGGGCGGCCGTCACTCCGGACGGCTCCCGGCTCTTCGTCACGTTGGGAGGCGGCACGACCAGCCTTGGATCAGTACGCTCGTATGCGATCTCGCCGTCGGGCACGCTCAGCCGGACCGGCGCTCCCGACGCACCGATCGACAGCCCGATCAGCCAGATCGCGATAGCGCCGGACGCCAGCCACCTCATCGTCACGAACTACCTCGCGAACAGCGTGACGTCCTTCGCGATCGCCCCGGACGCGACGCTGGCCCAGGTCGGCACACCGGCACCCGCCGGGAACAAGCCGGTCATCCCCGCGTTCACGCCGGACGGCAAATACCTTTACGTCAGCAACGAAGGCAGCGGTGACCTCTCGGCCTACGCGGTCGGCCGGGACGGTTCGCTGACGGCGGTCCCCGGATCGCCGTATCCCAGCGGCGGAACCACGCACGGTGCCGTCAGCACGCCGGACTCGCACCGGCTCTACGTGCCCAACACCACCGCCAACACGGTAACCGGCTGGAGCATCAGCACCGGTGGCCGGCTGACTCCGCTGCCCGGTTCGCCGTATCAGATGCCGGTCATGCCGGGCCGGGTCACGCTCAGCGCGGACGGCAAGCACCTGTTCGTCATCCAGGCGATCGCGGTGAACAACCCGACGCTGCACAGTCAGGTGTACAGCTATCTGCTGCAGCCGGACGGCCAGCCAGTCCCCAGCGGCCTCCCGCCCGCCGACACCGGCCTCGTCTGGCACGACGGTTCGAACGCGTTCCTCACCCCGAACCAAGGCCCGCTGGCCGCACTGGCCGAAACCGGGTCCACGTTCGGCGCAACCCGCGGATTCTCCGCGGCGGCTTCCTCCGACCCGGACGGAACGGTGGCCCAGTACGCCTGGGATTTCGGCGACGGCCAGCGGCTGCTGACCACCACACCCGACGTCTCGCACACGTACGCCAAGCCCGGAACCTGGACCGTTACGGTGACCGTCACCGATGACGAAGGTTGTTCCACCAGCTTGATTTACGAGGGCACGTCGGTCGCTTGCGGCGGCGGCCCGCGCGCGCGGGCACGAACGACGATCACGACGTAGCGATCGGAAGTCCGCTGAAGCGGGGTCGAAACCACATCGGTTCCGGCCCCGCCCCTTCTCGGTCCCAGAGCGTCACTCGCTTCTCGACGATTGGCCAGGCCCGGTGCGGGCAAAGCGAATCCGCCCGCCCGCACCCGCCGTCATTCCGGCGTGCCGGGCATCGCCGAAGCGTCGAACGAAAGCAGCTCCCAGCTGTGGCCATCCGGGTCGTCCACCGCACGGTTGTAGAGCCAGCCCATGTCCTGCGGCGGACGCGGTTCGGACCCGCCCGCTTTGACGGCGGCGTCGGCCAGCCGGTCGACCTCCTCCTTCGACTCCGCGGGCAACGCGAGGATCGACTCGATCGCACCGGAGGCGACCGGCCGCGAGGTGAACTGGCTGAACTGCTCGTGCGTCATGATCTGCACGGCCACCGTCTCGCCGAGGGCGACCTGCGCGGAAGTCTCGTCGGTGAACTGCGGGTTGACCACACCGCCCAGCGCCACGTAGAACGCCGTGCTCGCGTCCAGGTCGGCGACCGGCAGGTTGACATAGATCTGCGTGAAAGCCATCGGTGCTCCTCGGTTCTGGCAGCCGGTCGTTCCGGCTGACTGAGAACCTACGGAGCGACCTCGGCGTCAGTCTTGTACAGGAGCGACACCACCTCGCCGGCGTCCGGACGACGCAGCTGCGTCGCCGTCCGGCCGACGAACCGGGTCAGCGACCGCGCCAGATGCGGCTGATCGTGATACCCGACCAGATGCACGACCTCGGTCGCGGCCACGCCCTGGCGCAGCAGCATCGTGGCCTGCCGGGCCCGCTCGATCTGCCGGATCATGCTCTGCGTCAGGCCCGTGGCCGCGGCGACCCGGCGCTGCACCGAGCGCGGGGTGACCAGCACCGGCCGCTCCCCGGCGAGGACGTCGGCAACCAGCGGGTCCCGCACCAGCAGCCCCGCCCGGACCAGGCGGTCCACGAACGTCTCCGCGTTCTCGTACGTGGGGATCTCCCACTCGGTGTTTTGCAGCACGAACGAGCGCGGCGTCGTGAACGGGCTCGACACGGTGCCGTCCACCAGGCCGCCCACCGGCAGATTCCGCAGGAAGGCGCCGTGCCGGAAGATCACGCCGAAGGCGCTGCCCAGCCCCTCGCCCAACGAAACCACGGTGGGCCGCGTTTCGGGACCGCGGACCGACACGGCGGTCACCCCGGCCGACGCCCACACCAGCAGTTCCCAGTTCGAGTTCACGACCGACACCATGCGTTCCGGCACGGAGCCGCCATGCGGCCCCACCCGATACACGCCCTCGACATAGGGCGAGTCCGACACCCGGTACTCCAGCCCTGGAATCCCCTCAACCCGGTCGAGCGACACGCCCGGCATCGTAGCGCGCAGCCTGCGCGGTCAGCTCGCGACGAGCATCCGCAGGAAGAACGAGCCGGGGCAGAACGCGGCCATGACGACGAACGAACACCCCAGCATGCCCCGGCTGGTCTTCTCCACCGGATACGACTCCCCCAGCGCGCCGGGATTGACGCACACCGGCAAGGCTTGGCGGACCGGCAGGGGCCGGGTCTTGCTCCAGACCGTCTTCCCTTCACGAGGGACAGACCGGCGCGCCTGCCAGCGCTCGGACTCCGGCGAAGGCCGTGCGGTTTCCTCCATGCCTCCTGGCGCTGCGCGATCTCCATCGCGGCGAATGGATCCTGCGGTGTCCATGGCATGAGTCGCGGACCGTGCTGTCGAGGACGGAGCGGGCACGTTCGCGCCGACCTGGAACCGTGTCGGTACGCGGCGCGGTCCCGGAGCAACCTGATCCGCGGCGGTCGGCATTTCCGCCGTCACCGGACCGCGCCGATCTGACGATGATCGTTTCATGTCATGCCGCCAGACCGCCGTCCTGCTGGGCGCCCTCGCTGTTCTCGTCGCCGGGTGTTCGTCGTCGCCCGAGATCGCCCCGCCGGTGGTCGGCGGATCGCTGGTGGTGGCCGGCAAGGACAAGGCGGGGCAGCCCGCGGTGTGGCGGGTGACCGAAGGCGCCGCGACGCCGTTGCTGACCGGGAACACGGCGCCGAAGCTGCCCGCCGTGGCGCTGTCACCGGACGGTCGCACGCTCGCCTACGTCAACGGCTCCGGCCGGATCGTGCTGCACGATGTCGGCGCCGGCACGGAGATCGTCGCCCAAGCCTCGGTGACCGGTGCGCTGTGCGCGTCCTGGGCGCCCGACAGCGCGCACGTCGCGTTCACCTCCGAACAAGGGGTCTACACAGCCGACCGCAAGGGCGCCGTGGCTGGCCTCGTCACCCGGCCCAGCGGCAACTACCGCGACACCGGACCCGGCTCCTCGGGCCAGTACCGGGAAGTCGTGTCCGGGATGACGTGCGCCCGCTGGACCGACCCGGACACGGTGATCCTCAGCCGCTACAACGGCGATCTGCCTTCGGCGATCCCGTCCGCCGGCGGCGGCCTCGCGCCGAACACGACAGTCGTCGGCCACGTCGCCGCGGGCACTGTCCAGGACCTTCCCGAGGAGGAGAACCTCCTGCACGCCTGCCAGGGGCACGTGCTGCTGCACCGGTCGCCCGATCCGATCGTGACCGGCCCGACGCTCCTCGCGGACGCCTCCGATCTGTCGCACACCACCGAAGTGCCGCTGGGCGCCGGCGACGTCGCGTGGTTCTTCCAGCCGGGAACCTGCGCGCTCGTGGTCGTTTCGTACCCCGGCGACGAGGACAGCTACGACTACACCGTCAAGCTGTTCGACCCGGTCACCGGGCAGCAACGCAACTCCCGGACATTGCCGATGGCGCTGGGCGGCGACAGCGGCATCCGCGAACCCGCCGGCAGCAACTCGTTCGTCCCGTCACCGGTGCCAGGCGCGCTCGCCGCGGCCTACGCGGACGACAACACGCACGAGCTGGTCGTCGCGGACCTGACCACCGGCGGTGCCCGCCGGCTGGACGGGCCGTGGAGCGAGGCCGCGAAGGTGCTCGGCTGGACCGCCAAGTAGGACTCGGCGTTCCTGCCGCGGCGTGCCGTGCGGCACACGACCATCGGGCCGGAAAAGGTCCGCGACACTGACCGGGCTGGCCGCGCCCCGCAGGGTCAGCGGAAGAACAAGTCCACGAGCTGACATGCCGAGCGGCGCTGCAGCTGAAAAAGGCGCCGTTGTTCTACGCCAGGGGACGGTCGGCGGCGATCAGCCCTACCCGGTAGGCGAGCACCACCGCCCGCACCGGGTCGCGCAGGTCGAGTTTGGTCAGGATCCAGGAGACATAGGTCTTCTCGGTTTCCGTGGTGATGCTGAGCTTCTCGGCGATCTCCGCGTTCGACAGGCCCGCGGCGATCTCGCCGAGCACTTCGAGTTCGCGGCGGGCGAGGGTTTGCCGGACGCGGTCCAAGGCCGCGCCTCCGCGCCCAACGCGCCATCGCCGCGGCACCCGCCGACGTCGCGGTGCGGATCATCCGCGATCTGGCTTTCGAGTACCGCAAGGCGTTCGCCGGCATCCGTTACGGCCGGTACGTCGTGGTCGGTTTCTTCACCGCGGATCACGTGAAGCTCTGGCAGGGAAGCTCGGCGAAGGAATCCTGCGTCGGCACGTTCGGGTCGTGCCGTTCTGGGCCCCGGAGGAAGGCCCTCGCTCGCCTGGCTGGCAATCGCGCGGTTGATCGCTGCTCCGCTCCCGGAAACTGTCGGTGCCGCGTGCGAAGCTGATCGCGTGGAAGTGCACTTCGACGCAGAACTGTGGATCTGGGACGCACGGCGGACCGAGACCTGGACCTTCGTGAGCCTGCCTTCCGACATCTCGGACGAAATCCGCGAGCTGGGCGGACCGCGCCGGGGGTTCGGATCGCTGCGCGTGCAGGCCCGGGTCGGCGCCACCATCTGGCGGACCTCGATCTTCCCGGACAGCAAGCGCGGCTACGTGCTGCCGGTCAAACGCGCGGTGCGCAAAGCCGAGAAGCTCGATCCCGGCGACGTCGCCCGGGTGACCGTCACGATCCTCGAACTCTGACCCCAGCGAAGCCGGTCCGCCCGCGACTCGTCAGACCGGGCAGGGTTCCCAGCTTGCCGTCCGAACATCGCAAGTCTCCCTTATTCGCACGGAAACAGCGGATTTCGCACGCACGGCGCAAAACACGGAGACGACAGGCCGCCTTTCGAACATTTCCGGAGAATTCAAACACCGCCCGCAGCAGGGAAACGAGGTCGGATAGGCTCGCCGGGAACCCGCGTGACACAACGGCGAACGGAGTGCACATCGTGCTGCTGCCCGGCCCGGTCCAGCGAATCATCTACGGCGTTTACACGCACCGGCTGCGAAAGCAGCTCGTGGGCGCCGAATTGCCGGGGCACATCGGGATCATCATGGACGGCAACCGCCGCTGGGCACGGCAGATGGGCATGGCCGATCTCAGCATCGGTCACAAACGGGGTGCCGAGCACGTCGAAACCGTGCTGTCCTGGTGCGAACGCGCGGGCGTGCAGCACGTGACGATCTACCTGTGCTCGACAGAGAACCTCGCACGCCGCGACGACGCCGAAGTGTCCTATTTGATGCACCTGATCGAGCAAGTCATCACCGACAAGCTCGCGCAGCCCGACGCCGGCTGGCAGGTCCACGTCGCGGGCAGCCTCGACGCCCTGCCGGACACCACCGCGCACGCACTGAAGAACGCGGTCGAAGTCACCCGCGACTGCGACACCGGCTACCACATCACGCTGGCCATCGGCTACGGCGGCCGCCAGGAGGTCGTAGCCGCGCTGCGCTCGCTGCTCACCGAACACGCCGCCGCCGGGACGCTGGACGAACTCGCCGACACCATCACCATGGAAGACGTGTCCCGGCACCTCTACACCGCCGGGCAACCCGACCCCGACCTGGTCATCCGCACCAGCGGGGAACAACGCCTCTCCAACTTCCTGGTCTGGCAGAGCGCTTACTCCGAACTGTACTTCTGCGACACCTTCTGGCCCGCCTTCCGCGAGGTCGACTTTCTCCGGGCGCTGCGCAGTTACGCGCGACGGAACCGCCGCTACGGCCGCTGACCGTCGACGGCGGAGGGTCGCGTTCGACGGTCAGGCAGAGAGGCAGCTCGGCCGCCGGGAACGCTTTCGACGGTCGCCCTCACTGCGCGGCCAGCTCCTTCGAGGTCTTCGGGAGAAGATGCCCGCCGATTTTGCCGCCCGCTCGCGGTGTTCAGGCGTCCGGCCAGAGCATCGGCACCGCGGTCCAAGCCGTCCAGCCGATCAGCGCGGCCCAGCCCAGGATCCACGCGAACGCCGGGATTCCGCTCGCTTCGGCGAGCCCGGCGGCGTCGTCTTCGAGGCTGTAGTAACCGTGGCGGACCCGGGCGACCACGAGCGCCGCGACGCCGCCGAGTTCACTGGTCAGCAGCAGCCACGCTTCCAGGTAGGCGACGGTGTTCTGCAGCCAGCCCGGCGCCCACTTCAGCGTCGCGAACGCGGCCGCGCCCAGCGTCACCACGATCGCGAGGGTGAGCAGGTCCCGGGTCGCGAGCAGCACGAGAGCCATCGCCAGCACGGTCAGCGCGAGCACCGCCGGAGCTAGCCCCCGGTGCAGCAATGCGGCCGCCCCGAGCCCGGCCAGCGGCGGCGTCGCGTATCCGGCGGCCAGGGTCAGCACCCGCGACCAGCGCGACGTGCTCCAGGTGTGGGCGAGCCCGGTTTCGGCGCTGGTGACCTCGATCTGGAACACGCCGCCGCCGGTCACGATGCTCAGCAGCGCGTGGCCGCCCTCGTGCACGACGGTGCTCAGGACGTTGGCCCGGCTCAGCGACCGCCACCGCGCGGGACCGGCGAGCATCAGCGCGAACGTCGCCGCCGACACCGCGACCGCGAATCCGCCTGCCGCCAGCACCAGCCCGAGGCTGGGCGGGGCGAGCTGTTCGTTGAGGACGCTGAACACACCGCCGCTTGCGAGCCTCACCGGACCGCTCCCGCGGCGAAACCGGAGTGCTCGTCGAGCCCCAGATGGTCGCCACGGCGGAACACCTCTGCCGCGGCCTCCTGCTTCACCCACGCTGCGGGCATCGTCGGTTCTCCTCCCCCGAGGAACAACGGGCCACCCTACGATCACACAGGGGTACGACAATTTCGTACCCCCGACAGGTCGCCGGTATCGTCGGGTTGGTGGACGAAACGTCCTGGCCGGCCATGATCTGGCTCGGCGGCGCACCCGGATCCGGCAAATCGACCATCGCGTGGATGCTCAGCAGGCAGCTCGACCTCCCGCTCCACCCGGTCGACCTGTGGACCTACGACCACCGCGAACGGCTGCCCCAGCGACCGCGACACTCGACGACGAACTCGCCCAAGGCCCGGAGCACGCCGCCGCCGCGTTCGTCGCCACTGCGCACGCTCGGCTGCCGCTCGTGATCGCCGACGTCCGCGCCCGGGCCACCGAACCCGTGCCCGTCCTCGTCGAAGGGCCGCAACTCCTGCCCTCGATGGCCGATCCCCTGCCGACGGGCAACGCGGTGTTTCTCCTTCCCACGCCGGAACGGACACGGGCGGCGCGTGCCTCCCGGCCGGATGCGGATCCGCAGCGCCTCGAACGCCTCGTCGCTCGCGACACCGTCATCGCCGGGCTGATCCGCAGCCAGGCCACCGACACCGGCCATCTCGTCATCGAAGTGCCCGAAAACCCGGACTGGCCAGCGACTTACGATGCCGTGCAGGCCGCCCTCGCATCCGCGGTCACTGCCCGCCTCCCCGCTGGGCGCGAACTCGCGGCGCAGCGCGCGTTCGAGAACGACACCGCCGCCCGTCAAGGACGGCTCTGGGCCTCGGCCACCAATCGCGACGTGCTCCCCGGCAGCACCACGGTTCCCTACCGATGGGCCTGCGAATGCGGAGCAAGCGGCTGCATCGACCGCAGCCCCCTCGGCACTCCGCCGCCCCGCCCGCCCCGGTGAAACTGTCGCGCCCATTGCCGAAGCTCTCGCCGATCGACACCGCGACAAGCTGTCCCGCTGACACCGGCACTGACACGGGCGCCTTCCCCTGCGTCTGAGCCGTGACAGAGGCGTGTCCGCCGGGCAGGCGAATGTGGTCACAACGAACCGCCAAGCCAGCTAGGGAGACCGGAAATGTCCACGTTCACCACCCCCAACCCCATCACCGCCGCGCTGACCACCGCCGGCGCTCGCGTCCGGATCACCGCGGGCGAGCGAGCCGAGACCGTCGTGCGGGTGCTGCCCGTCGACGCGGCGAACTCGACCGACGTGAAGGTCGCGGAGAAGACCAAGGTCGAGTTCGCCGACGGCGTCCTCGCGGTCAAGACGACCAAGTCCGGCCGCCAGACCGGCTCGGTCGACATCGCGATCGACCTGCCCGCCGGGTCGAAGCTGGTCCTGAACACGGCCTGGACCGAGGTGCGGGCGGACGGCGCCCTCGGCGACTGCGAGGTCAACATCGGTTCGGGCGAGGTCCGGCTCGACCGGGTCGCCGCACTGCGCGCCAACCTCGGCGCGGGCGGGCTCGCGGTCGGGCACGTCGCCGGCGACGCGGTCGTCGAGGGCAGCGCGGCGGGCCTGCGGATCGGCGAGGCCGACGGCGAGATCCGCTACCAGGGCACCAGCGGCAAGGTCTGGATCGGCCACGCCCGGTCCGACGTCGACCTCGGCGGGTCCAACGGCAGCTTCGAGATCGGCACCGCGGACGGGAGTGTCGTCGCCAAGGCGGCCGACTGCCCGATCCGGATCGGGCGGGTCACGCGCGGCCAGGTGGAGCTGTCGAACGCGGCCGGCGGGATCGAGGTCGGCGTCAGCGCGGGCACCGCCGCCGACGTGGACGCGAAGAGCACGAAGGGCGCCGTGCGCAACACCCTCGGCACACCGGAGAGCCCGCGCGACACGATCAAGGTCCACGCCCGCACGCGGCTCGACGACATCGTCGTCCATTCCGCTGCCTGACCACCCGATCGGATGGCAGGATCGGACGGGTGCAGATCAAGATCCTCGGCCCGTTCGAGGTCCGCGACGGCGAGGCAGCCGAGGTGCCGGGCGCTCGGTTGCGCGGCCTGCTCGTCGCCCTCGCGCTCCGGCCGGGCCAGGTCGTCCCGAAGGCGTCGCTGATCGACTGGATCTGGGGCGAGCAGCCGCCCGCCGACGCCGCGAACGCCTTGCAACGCCTGGTTTCCCGGCTGCGCAAGGCGCTCCCGGGCGCAGTGGTCGAAGGGCTGACCGACGGCTACCGGCTGGCGATCGACCCGGACGCCGTCGACGCGGTGCGCTTCGAACGGTTAGCCGCCCAGGCCCGGGACCACGGGTCCGGGCGACTGCGCGAGGCACTGGAGCTGTGGCGCGGTCCGGCGATGCAGGACGTCGGCTTGCAGGACAGCGACGCGTTCGACGCGGCGGCCACGCGGCTGGAAGCCCTGCGGCTGGCGGCGATGGAGGATCGGTTCGAAGCCGAGCTCGACCTCGGCCGCGGCGCGGATCTCGTCGCGGAACTGACCGACCTGGTGGCCGCGCACCCGGTGCGGGAGCGGCTCGTCGCCGCGTTGATGCGCGCGCTCGCCGCCGCGGGCCGCAACACCGAGGCGTTGCAAGCGTTCCAGCGCATCAGGGAAACACTGGCCGACGAACTGGGCGCCGACCCCTCGCCCGAACTGTCCGCGTTGCACGTCGCGTTGCTGCGCGGCGAGGTGGGGCGGCGCGAGGAAAGCCGCAAGACCAATCTGCGCGCCGAGTTCACCAGCTACGTCGGGAAAGAAGCCGACGTAGCCGCGGTCCGCGACCTGGTGTCGCGGCATCGGCTCACCACCCTCACCGGGCCCGGCGGATCGGGAAAGACCCGGCTGGCGACGGAAACCGCCCGCACGTTGGTCGGCGACCTGCACCACGGCGCCTGGCTGGTCGAACTCGCCGCCGTCGGGAGCGGGGACGACGTCGCGCAGGCCACGCTGTCCGGGCTCGGCCTCCGCGACGCGCTGCTCGGCGAAGCGTCCTCCGCGGATCCGGTGGACCGGCTGGTCTCCGCGATCCGCGACCGCGAAACGTTGCTGGTGCTCGACAACTGCGAGCACGTCATCGAGTCCGCGGCCGCTCTCGCGCACCGCCTGCTCGGCGAGTGCCGCCGATTGCGGATCCTCGCGACGAGCCGGGAACCGCTGGGAATCACCGGCGAGGCGTTGTGGCCGGTCGAGCCGCTCGCGCGCGCCGAGGCCGTCCAGCTGCTGCGCGACCGGGCGACGACGCGGAACCAGGACCTCGCCGACGACCGGACGCTGGCCCGCATCTGCACCGCGCTCGACGGGATGCCGCTCGCGATCGAGCTGGCCGCCGTCCGGCTCCGCACGATGTCCGCCGAGCAGCTCGCGGACCGCCTCGACGACCGGTTCCGGCTGCTGACCGGCGGCAGCCGGACCGCTCTCCCCCGGCACCGGACGCTGCGCGCGATGGTCGACTGGAGCTGGGAACTGCTCAGCGACGGCGAACGGCTCGTGCTGAGCAGGCTGTCGGTGTTCGCCGGCGGCGCGAGCCTGGAGGCGGCGGAACGGGTCTGCGCGGGAGAGCTGGTCGACGAGTACGAGGTGCTGGACCTGCTCACCGCGCTCAGCGACAAGTCCCTGCTCGTCGCGTTCGGCGAAGGCGCGCCGCGGTACCGGATGCTCGGCACGATCAAGGAGTACAGCGCCGCACGCCTCGCCGAGGCCGGGGAGACCGAGCCGGCCCGGCAAGCGCATCTCGCGTACTTCACGGAGCTGGCCGAAACCGCGGAACCGCGCCTGCGCCGCGGCGAGCAGCTGGAGTGGCTCACCGTTCTCAAGGCAGAGAACGACAATCTCGTCTCGGCGATGCGCGGCGCGCTCGCGGCCGGCGACGCGCACGCGGCGATGCGGCTCGCGGCCGCCTGCGGCTGGTACTGGTGGCTCGTGGGCCGCAAGGCCGAGGGCATGGAGCTGATCACCGCCGCGATCGCGATTCCCGGCGAGGTCCCCGACGAGACCAGGGCGATCGTGTACGCCCTGACCTCGATGTTCGTCACGTCCGGGCCCGGCGACATGCCGGAAGCCGCGCAGTGGATCCACAAGGCGTACGAGTTCGGCAAGCACGGCAGGCACCGCCATGCGGCGTTGCGTCTGGTGGTGCCGCTGGAAATGATGCTGCGCGACACGGACGCGCTGCTGCCCGCGTGGGAGTCGCTGCTGGACGACGAGGATCCGTGGGTGCGAGCGTTGTCCCGGCTGCACATCGGCAAGCTGCGGATGATGCTCGGCCAGGACTGCGAATCCTGGTTCGACGAATCTCTGGTCGAGTTCCGGGTGCTCGGCGAACGGTTCGGCATCTCGTTCGCGCAGACCGAACTGGCCGGCTGTCTGGCCATGCGCGGCGAATTCGCCGAGGCCAGCGAGCATTTCGACCAGGCGATCGCCGTCGTCGCAGAACTGGACGCCCTCGACGACGTCGTCCAGCTGCGCATGCGGCAGGCACGACTGCACTGGCTCGCGGGAGACAAGGACGCCTGCGCCGCCGCGGTCGCCGAAGCGGAAAGACTCGCGGAAGGCGTCACCTGGCCCGGGACCCTGGCGTCGCTCGCGCTCGTCCGGGCAGAACTGGCCCGGTGGAACGGCGACGAGCAAGGCGCCTTCGACCAGTTCGGCCACGCGATGAGCCTGCTCGGCGACGAAGCGCGGCAACCACATCTGCGAGCCGCGGCCCACGACCTGCACGCCTGGTTCGCCGCCGACCTCGACGAGGCACGCGAACACCGTGCCGCGGCCTGCGACGCGGCGGCGGAAACCCGACGGGCTCCCGAGATCGCCCAAGCGGTCGTCGGAGTCGCTGACCTGGCACTGCGGCGCGCGCAGTACGACCACGCCGCGCGGCTGCTGGCCGCCAGCGCGCAGGTGCTCGGCCGAAAAGACCTGGCGAACCCGGACGTAACGCGAATCGAGCAGGAGGCGCGCGACCGCCTCGGGGACGCCGCGTTCGACCAAGCCGCTCAGGAAGGCGCCGCGGGCGTGTGGACCGAGCTGGTGGCGGTGCCGCTGACGCGGGCCTGATCCCGTGTCAGCGCCGTGACGGCTCGGTGTCTGGCCTCTCGGAGATCGTGGTGACATCAAGCCACCACGAGAGGATTTCCCGATGAGCCAGCAGCTTTCCCCGGTCAACGGCCTGCCGATGGACCGCGACGCCGGCCCGTTCGACCCGCCGTCGGCGATCACCGCGCTGCGCGAGACCCGCCCGGTCAGCCCGATGCTCTTCCCGGACGGCCACGAGGGCTGGCTGGTCACCGGGTACGACGCGGTCCGCCACGTCATGTCCGACGCCCGGTTCAGCAGCCGCCAGGACATCGGCGTGGTCCACGTGCCGTACGAGACGCCGGGCATGCCGGTCGCCACCGAACCGTCGCCGCAGATCCCCGGCCTGTTCATCAGCATGGACGCCCCCGACCACACCCGGCTGCGGCGCAAGCTCACCGGCGCGTTCACCGTCAAGCGGATGAAGCAGCTCGAAGACGGCATCATCGCGATCACCGAACAGCGACTGGACGCGGTCGCGCAGCTCGCGCCGCCGATCGATCTCGTGCGGGAGTTCGCGCTTCCGGTGCCGTCGCTGGTGATCTGCGAACTGCTCGGGGTTCCCTACGCCGACCGCGAAACCTTCCAGGCGAACTCGTCGAAGTTCATGGAACGCGACGTCAACCTCGAAGACAAAATGGCCGCGTTCGGCGCCATGATGGGCTACCTCGGCCAGCTGTGCACGGACAAGCGCGCCGAGCCGGGCGAGGACATCCTCTCCGACCTCGCCCGCGACGAGGACCTCAGCATCGAAGAACTGACCGGCATGGCGTTCCTGCTGTTGCTGGCCGGCCACGAGACCACCGCCAACATGCTGTCGCTGGGTGCCTTCGCGCTGCTTGAACACCCGACCCAACTGGCCGAACTGCGCGCCGACCCGACACTGTTCGCCAACGCGGTGGAAGAGCTGATGCGCTACCTGTCGGTGGCCGACATCTTCTACCGCTACGCGACGGAGGACGTCGAACTCGGCGGCGAGACGATCCCGTCCGGTTCGACTGTGGTGGTTTCGCTGCTCGCGGCCAACCGCGATCCGGGCCGCTTCGAGAACCCTGATGTGCTTGACGTGCACCGCAAGGTTCGCGGGCAGGTCGCGTTCGGGCATGGGATTCATCAGTGCCTGGGACAGCAGCTGGCGCGGATCGAGATGCGGGCCGGGTTCGAGGGGCTGCTGCGCCGTTTCCCGGACTTGCGGCTGGCGGTTCCGGCCGCGGAGGTGCCGTTGCGGACCAACATGAACATCTACGGGGTGCACGAGCTTCCGGTCACCTGGTCCTGAGCGTCCGCTCAAGAACTCCAGGCGGAAAGACGAGGACCGGGCGTCCTTCGCGGACTCCCGGGAATCAGCCCCGCAGTGCCGGGCCGATCCAGCGGCGAACCATCTCTCGCAGTTCGTCGTCGGTCGCCGGCGGCGTCGACGGGTACTGCAGGAACGACATGAACAGCCGCATCAGGATCTCGGCGAGTTCCTCGAGTTCAGCGTCGGTGCGCACCCCGGCGGCGAACCAGTCGACCTCGGTGTCGCGCAGGATTCGCGCGCCGAGGGAAAAGGACGGCGGCGTGGCGGTCCCGGCCGTGAAGTAGTCGGTTTCCCCGGCCCGCAGGAGCAAACCGAGATAGGGCTCGTCGGGCAGGCTGCGGACGGCGAACACGACGGACTCGACGGCGACCTCGACCGGGCTGTCGAACGCGGACAGGTGCCGCCGCATCCGTTCGGCGAACTCCTCGGCGCCCGCGTGGGCGACGGCACGCAGGATTTCGGCCAGGCTGGGGAAATAGCGGTAGACGGTCTGCCGGGTGACTCCGGCTTCGGCGGCGATGTGGGAGAGGTTGGTCTTGGCCAGCCCGGCGCGGTCGATGCACGCGATCGCCGCCTGCACGATCCGGCGGCGTGCCTCGTCTTCGGCGCCGGGCGGGTCGCCCTGCCATCCGTGGTACCCCATGGCGCTCATCGTTCCAGACGAGACCGCAGGTCACCGACGGGCGGGGCGCGCGGCGGCCACCAGCGAACCGGCGGCGATGAAGCACGCGAGCGCGTACGGTCCGCTCCCGATCGGGGACCCGTCGCTGGTGACGCCGTCCCGGGCGCCGAGGTAGGCGGGCAGCGCGCCGATCCAGCACACCGCCATGCCGCCCAGGTAGATCGCGGGGTAGTACCGGCCGAAAGCCGACGGCGGCTCGCCGGTGCCGCGTTCGCCGGAGCGCAGCTGTGCCACGACGATCCAAGCGCCGGCGAGCCACACCAAGCCCAGTTCCGCGCCGAGTATCCAGGCTTGCGCGACCTGGTTGGGATGGTCGCCGCCGAACAGGCTCGCCGGGAGCCCGGCGACCGCCATGGTGAACGGGGTGAGGACGCCCGCCGCGAGAATGCGCGGAACCAGCCGCCGGCCCCGGTGCGGCCGGCCGCCGGTGAAGCGCACCACGAGGTAGGTCATGGCCGCCATCGACACCGAGGCGAACAGCAGCATGCTGGTCATCGGAACCGAGGCCAGCGCAGGCTGGTTGACGACCTGGTTGGCCGGGTTCCAGGCCCACCACTTCAGTTGCGGGCCCACCTGGTCGAAGACCTCGTAGAAGACCTGGCAGGCGAATGCGACGGCGACGGCTCCGGTCAGCGGGCCGCGGCGGCGGAAAACCCCCAGCGACCGCACGAGTTCGTACGCGAGCTGGCTGATCACCGGATAGAACGCCACGATGTAGAGCGGCAGCCGGTCCCCCATGAACTGCACGGTGAACCGGTTGTGCGCGAAGATGAATCCGTACAGCCGGTCGAGGCCGAACCATTCGGGGAAGTACAGCGGCGGTTCGGTGACGACGAGATAGACCAGCGAGGCCCACCACAGCGCCAGGTTGACCGGGTCGCCCGCGCGATAGCGGCGCACGGCGTGCCAGAGCGCGAACACGGCGCCGCCGACGATCAGCACCTCCAGCAGCGGCATCGTCCAGTGCGCGAGGTCCCACGGCGCGCGGACCGAGACCACCGGGCTGGCGTCGTGGCAGTCGAAACCAAGCCTCCGGGAGACGTCCTCCGCCTCCGGCCCGCAGCCGGCGCTCATCCGGCGACCGCGGCCGGCGAGTAGTCGGTGGCCGGCGGCTCGGCCTGGGGATCGAAGCCGAAGGGCACCCGGTGCCTGCCCAGCATGGAGCGGACGCAGTAGCGGGCCAGCCCGGCGAGCACGCGCGGGGTGCGCACCATGTCGCCCAGCGACTCGTCGAGGTTGAAGACCTTCGCGAAATGCTCGTCGACGACGTCGTCCTCCCGGGCGGCGCCGACGATCAGGCTGAACGCGGGAGCGGAGACGGCCGCCAGCAGGCGACGTTGCCACCCGGGCAGCCGTTCGGTGCCCTCCGCGCACTCGTAACCCCGGTCCCGGGCCATCGCCAGAGTCCAGGGCACCTTGAGCAAGTCGCGTTGCGCGGCAAGGAATCGAGCGTCGAAGCTCGCGTCGAGATCGCGCGCGCGGGCCAGGTGTTCGCGAAGCAGCAGCGCCGAACTCGACGCGGAACTGATGCCTTGGGCGTAGAACGGATTGAACGCGCAGATCGAGTCGCCGACGAACGCCAGGCCGCGCGGCGGGCTCGGCCAGCGGTCGTAGCGCTGCCACCGGTTGCCGGTGGACCGGGTCAGGTGCACCTCCGAGGACGGCGTGCACCGGTCCATCGCGGCGGCGAACAGCGGCGTCCGCGTCCGGCGTGCCGATGCGACGAAGTCCTCGGCCGTCCGCGGCATCTCCAGGCCCCACGAACCCATGCAGGCGATGACCCGGTCGCCCTCGATCGGGAAGAAGTTCACCAGGAACTCGTGCTCCGCGGGGTGCTCGCCGCGGTCCTGGGTCGGCATGAGCACCAGGTGCTGCCACCACCAGGACGCCGGACGGCGTGCGGGAAGTTCGTACCAGCGCGAGGTGTAGGTGACCTTGGCGTCGAGGGTCCGCACTTCCGGCTCCGGCCAGCCCGCCGCCACCAGCCAGTTCGCGACGGGCGAGCCGCGGCCCATCGCGTCCACGACGAAGTCGGCGTCGAGATGCTCCTCTCCCCCGGGCGCGGCGATTTCCACGCCGGTGACCGCCCCGGCCGCAGTGGCAAGGCCACGCACCGCCACGCGCTCCCGGAGGTCCACATTAGACAGTGCACGCACCTTGTCCCGCAGCACGCGCTCGATGAGGACGCGCGAGCTGTAGACCATCGTCATCGCACTGCGTTTGCGCGCCGACCAGCCCTCGCGGTCCAGGTAGGCGGCGTCCATCGAGGGCATCAGGTGCAGCCCGCCCGCCGCGACGAGGTCGTCCTCGAAACCGGGGAAGAGCGCGGTGATCGCCCGGCGGCCCGAGTTCAACAGAAAATGCGGGTGCTTGCTCTGCGGCACCCCGCGCCGGTGCTCGGCCTCCTCCGGCAGCTCGTCGCGCTCCAGCACGAGCACCTGATCGAAATACGGGGACAGCGCCCCGGCGGCACACAGGCCCGCGACGCTTCCGCCGAGGACGACAGCGGTCTTGCCGAGATTCATCCGAACCAGCTCCGCTCGTCATTCATACAACTTTCGAGACAATGTATGAATGACGGCCCGGTGTGTCAATCGGCCCGGTCGGCGACCAGCCCGGGGTTACCCGCGGTCGGCCGCGTGCACCAGCCGTCCGTCCTGGTACACCGCGAGGACCCGCTTGCCCAGATCCCGCACGTCGAGAGGATCGCCGTCGACGACGACGAGATCCGCGCGCTTGCCGGGAGCCAGCGAGCCCAGCGACGAGCCGAGGCCCATCAGGTTCGCCGCGGACAGTGTCGCGGCGTGCAAGGCGTCGGCCGGACGCATGCCCTGTTCGACGAGGAGCTCCAGCTCCAGCAGGTTCTCCCCGTGCGGGTACAGCGGCGCGTCGGTGCCCATCGCGATCGGGACGCCTGCCTCGACCGCGCGCCGGACGCTGCTCTCGGTGCGTTCCTTGATCTTCTCGACGATGTGCTCGGGATACCCGGCTCCGGCTTCGACCGCTTGCCGCAGACCGACTCCGGCGCTGAGGGTCGGGACCAGCCAGGTGCCGCGCGCGGCCATCATCTCGAGTGTCTCGTCGTCCAGGAAATGGCCGTGTTCGATGGAGCGGACTCCGTTGCGGACGGCCGCCTTCGCGCCGTCGCCGTGGGCGTGGGCCATCACGGGCAGTCCCGCCGCCGCGGCCTCGTTCACCATCATGGCGATCTCGTCGTCGCGGAAGTGCGCGATCTTCGGCCCGGCGCCGCCGGACACGACGCCGCCGCTGGTCGCGGCTTTGATGACGTCGGCGCCCGCGCGGACCAGTTCCCGGACCTTGCGACGGATCTCCTCCGGGCCGTCCACCACCACGGGCGGGCGGCCCGGGTGCGGCGGCAGCAGGTCCACCACGCACGTCGAGGGCCACCACGGGTCGCCGTGCCCGCCCGTCTGGCTCAGCATGTTCAGCGAGATCTGCATACGGGGCCCGGCGATCAGGCCGCGCTCCTGCGCCACGCGCATCCCGAGGTCGGCGCCCGCGGCGTCCCGGACGGTCGTGACGCCCGCGGCCAGCGTCCGCGCCATGTTCCGCGCGCCTTCGTAGAACTGGAGCGAAAACGGCTGTTGCACGCTCTCGAAGAGATCCGAACTGGTCATCGTGACGTGCACGTGGCAGTCGATCAGGCCGGGCAGCACTCCCCTGCCGGCGCAGTCGACTTCCTCGTCTCCGTCGAGGCCGGTTCCGACTTCGACGATCCGGCCGTCTTCCACCGCTACGTCCGCCGGGTCCGCGCACCGGGACTCCGCGTCGAACAGAGTTCCGCCCCGGAAAACGACCCGCTTCACCGGCTCACCGCCGCCTGGTTGCGGTCCATTGTGGACCCCCTTTTCGTCGCTTGCCGCCGGATGAGCGGAGCCAGTGCGAACAAAAGCAAAGCCAGCACGACCGCGCCCGCGCCGAGCGCGCCGAAGTAACCTGCCGCCGAACGGGCGTCGTAGAACTTCACCAGCTGGGCGCCGATGCCTTGCCCGGCCGCGTTCGACGACAGCCACAACCCCATCGTCTGCGTCGCGAACGCCGCGGGCGCCAGCCTCGTCGTCGCGGACAGCCCGATCGGCGAGAGGCACATCTCGCCGACGGTGACCACCGCGAGGCTGCCGGCCAGCCACAGCGGGTTGGTCTGCCCCGGATGCGCCGCGGGCACCACCATCAGCAGGTACGACAGACCGGCGATCGCCAGTCCCGCGGCGAATTTGTGCGCGGTCGAAGGCGAACGGGGCGAGCGGTCCAGCCGCAGCCACAGCATCGCGAACAGCGGAGTCAGCACGATCAGCACCAGCGAGCCGACCGACTGGAACCACGACGCCGGGATCGCGAACCCGAACGCGTCGAGATCGGTGCTTTCGCCCGCGTACTGCGCGATGACCGTCGCGCCCTGTTCCTGGATGCACCAGAACGCGACCGCCGCGACGAACATCGGAATGTAGGCGCGCACCCTGGCGCGCTCGGCCCGGGTGGTGCGCGAACTGCGCAGCATGACCGTGAAGTAGCCGATGGGAAGCGCGATCGCCAGCACGCTGATGAGGTTGACCGCGCCGTCGGCGTCGAGGATTCCGGTGCTGACCGTCAGCACCGCCAACACGGCCAGAACAGCGATTCCGGCGACGGCCGCGACAAGCCGCGCCCGCGGGATCTCGGCCGGCCGCAACGGGTTCTTCGGGCGATTGCCCACCGGGTTGAGGCGCCGCTGCGACCGGAGATAGACCAGCAGGCCGGCCGCCATTCCCGCCGCGGCGATCCCGAAACCGGCGTGGTAGTCGTAATCCTGGCCCACAGTGCCGACGACCAGCGGGGCGGCCACCGCTCCGACGCTGATGCCCATGTAGTAGATGCTGAACCCGGAGTCGCGCCGCGGATCGTCGGCCGGGTACAGATCGCCGACAGAGGACGAAATCGCCGGTTTCAGCAGTCCCGTTCCGACGACGATGAAGACCATCGAGGCGAACAGCGCTCCGGCGCCCGCCGGGACGGCCAGGCAGATGTGCCCGCACATGATCAGGAACCCGCCGACGAGAGTGGTCCTGCGATCGCCGAGCAGCCGGTCGCTGATCCAGCCGCCGAGGATCGCCGCCAGGTAGATGGCCGAACCGTAGACCGCGATCAGCGGCTTCGCGCTCTCCGGGCGGAGGCCGAGGCCGCCGTCGGAGAGCCGGTCGGTCATGTAGTAAAGCAGCAGCGCGCGCATGCCGTAGTAGGAGAACCGCTCCCACGCCTCGGCGAAGAACAGCCCCACCAGGCCGCGGGGCTGACCGAAGAACGCCCGTTCTTTCCCCATGCCCACCGCACCTTCCGCGTCGACCGCCGCTCCGATGGGAGCAGACGGTACATCTGCCAGATGCGCCAATCAATAGCCGATTCGTCGGCCTGGTATTACCTGAGCCGCCGCATCGTCTTTCGACATGCCTTAAGTGCAGAATATTCGCCGAGCTCGGGGAGATCGGCTAGGTTCTTCCCCGTGCCAGGAACCTCCGACGACGTCGACGAGCTGCTCGTCCGTGCACTGCAACAGGACGGGCGCGCGTCGTTCGAGACGCTGGCCCGCCTGGTCGGGCTCGCCCGCTCGACCACCAAGGCGCGGGTGCAGCGGCTGATCGAGGAGGGCGGGCTCCGGCTGGTCGGTGCGATCCACCCGGCGGTGTTCGGTCTCCACCAGCTCGGGCACGTGATAGTCGAGACCGAGGGCGCCGCCCGTCCGGTCGCCGAGCGGATCGCGGCGCTCGGCGAAACCTCGTTCGTCACCACCACCGCGGGCCGGTTCGCGGTGACGGCCGAGCTGCGAGCCGCCGACCTGGAGGCCTTCGCGGCGGGACTGGCCCGCGTACAGGCCGTCCCCGGCGTCCGGGCGGTGCAGGCGATCACGTATCTGCGGGTCTGGAAGGACCCCTATTTCCCGCCGGGACCGCTGGAGAGCCCGGGGCCGCTCGCGGACCTCGAACTGGACGACGTCGATCACACGCTGCTCGCGCAGCTGCGCGACGACGGGCGCGCGTCGTTCGCCGAACTGGCGAAAGCGACCGGCCTTTCTCCCGGGGCCGCGCGGGCCCGGGTGCTCCGGCTGCTGGAGTCCGGCGTCGTCCACATCGGCGCGCTGGTGCGGCTCAGCCGCTCGACGCGCACCCGCACCATCGGTTTCGCGGTGCACGTGACCGGCGATGCCGAACCGGTGGCCCGCCGGATCGCGGAGTTCGAGAACATCGACTGTTTCGCGACCGGAGTGGGCTGGTGCAACGGAATCGGCAGCATTCAGGCACAGTCCCCCGACGAGGTGCTGGACACGCTCGAACGGCTGCGGGAGCTGCCCGGCGTGCGCACTGTCGAGTCCTGGAGCCATCTGCGGGCGGTCAAGGAGGAGAATGACCGCCCGCTCACCGCCGTCGACCCCGGCCAGGGCTGAGCGGGCGGACTATCCACAGCGGACGTTCCGGAACCGCTGCCGCTCGCTCAGAGCGGGGGCTGGAACCCGCCGATCCGCTCCTCCAGCAGCTCCGCCAGCCGCAGCGGCGTCCGGTCCTCGAACATCGGGCCGACGACCTGCACCCCCACCGGCAGCCCCTCCGGCGAGAAGCCCGCGGGCATCGCCGTGGCGGGCAGACCGGGCATGGTGGCCACGCCGGCCCAGACGAGCTGGTCGAAGAACGGGTACTCGACGCCGTCGATGTCGATCCGGCAGGCCAGCAGATCCGGGTTGTGGTCGTGCGGGAACGCGGGCGTCGGCGTCACCGGGCACACCACGGCGTCGAACTCGGCGAAGAACTGTCGCCAGCCGTAACGGTGCAGTTCTCGGCGGTGGTTCACTCCGAGCCAGTCGCGGTGGGTGAGCACCATTCCCCGCAGTCGCGCCGCGTCCAGGCTCTCGTCGTCCGCGCTCAGTCCGGCGGCACGGGCCTGCAGTTGTTCGTAGGCGTCGACTGGGAAGCGCGCGACGGAGCCGGAGAACAGCAGTTGCGTGTAGAGCGTCGCGGCTTCGGTCAGGTCGGGCAGCAACGGGCTGTGTCGTTCGACCCGGGCGCCGGCGTCGGCGAGTGCGTCGGCTACCCGGTTCACTCCGGCTCGTACTGCGCTGCCGGTCGGGATGAAGGGGTGGTCTTCGAGGAGCAAAACTCGGAAGTCGCCCAGCTGCTCGTGGCGTGCGGGCGGCAGGGCCAGGTCGTGCGCCACGCCGTAGGTCAGCGGGTCCGGTCCGGCCATGACGTCGAGCAGCAGCGCCAGGTCGCGGGCGGTGCGCGCCATCGGGCCGACGACGGCGAGATCCAGGTCGTGCGGCAACGGCAGTTCGTTCGGCAACACCATGCCGCGGTTCGCCACCAGGCCCAGCGACGGCTTGTGCCCGTAGACACCGCAGAAATGCGCGGGGGTGCGCAGCGAGCCGCCGATGTCGGAGCCGATGGACAGGGCGCCGAAACCCGCCGCCAGCGCCGCCGACGACCCGCCGGAAGAACCGCCTGGCGTGCGGTCGTGGTCCCACGGGTTGTTGGTGGTGCCGTAAACCGGGTTGGAGCTCTGCAAGCCCTGAAGGCCAAGGGGCACATTGGTTTTGCCGAGAATGACCGCGCCTGCGGACTTGAGCCGCGAGACCTGGACCGCGTCTTCGGCGGGCAGGAAGTCCCGGTGCTGCGGCATGCCCCAGGTCGTGGGCAGACCGGCGACGTTGTAGCACTCCTTGACGGTCACCGGGATTCCGAGCAGCGGCCGATCTTCGCCGCGGGCACGCGCCCGGTCGGCCTCCTGCGCGGCGGCGCGGGCACGGTCGAAGTCCGGGACGCACATCGCATTGAGTGCTTTGTCTTCCCGCTCGATGCGGGCGATCGCCTCGTCGGTCAGCTCCGCCGAGGTCGCTTCGCCTGCCCGCATGGCGGCCGTGAGTTCTTCGGCCGAGTGAAAGTTCCGCTCCATGAATTCGACCGTAACGGGCACCCGGCGGAGCCATAAAACATTATTTTCCGCAACGACGACCTTTCGTCGACGGACGCGGTCCGGCCGCTGCGAGATGAGCCGCGCGAACCGGTCAGCGGTCCCAGAATCCTTGCTGTTCCAGCAAAGCCACCGCGCGCTCGCCCGCGTCGGCGAGGTGTTTCTCCACCAGCGTGCGCGCCCGGGCGGCCGAGCGGGCGGACAGCGCGTCCAGGATCAGCCGGTGGTCGCCCCGGGCCTTGACCGGCCAGTCCTCGTGTGCCTCGTAAAAACCGTGCGACACGGTTTTGGCCAGAATGCCGAGAAGCGACAGGAGCCGCCGCGAGTCGGCGGCGTAATTGATTCTCCGGTGGAACTCGTAGTTCAGCCGTTCCTGTTCGGCCCGGTCCACCGCGGACTCCATCCGGTCCGCGAGATCGTGCAGCGCCTGGAGGCTTTCCGGAGAGAGGTTTCTCGCCGCGCGCTCCGCGGCCAGTCCGGACACGACGCCGAACACGCGGTAATGGTCCCGGATGTCGTCGCGCGTCATCCGGGCGACGAACGCGCCGCGGCGGGCGATGTGCTCGACCACGCCTTCGTGGTCGAGGGTGATCAGGGCTTCGCGGATCGGCAGTTTGCTGATGCCGAGTTCGTCGGCCAGCGCTTCCTGGTCGATCTTCGCGCCGGCGCGCAACTGGCCGGAGAAGACGCGGCGCCGGATCTCCTGGGCGGCCATCGCCTTGAGATTCCCCGGACCGGTGCGGCGCGGTCCGGCACTCGTGGTTTCGGGCATCGCCACGACCTTCTCCCATCCCTGCGTCGGCGGCGGTATCGGATGAAGTATTACACGGCAGGGGCTCGCTCAGGCGGGTGAGCCGCCTCCGCCGGGAGCGCCCTTCGCTGCCAAAAACTGCCGCTGACCTGCGCACTCACTGGCAGCCTGCGTCGCCCGGCAGTGTGAGACATTCGATGATTTCTGATAAAGTATTTTCTCAGCGGGCGATCTGGGTCATAGTGGGCGGCATGGCAGCAGCGGTTACCCCCGAGGACTTCCGGCCCATCCTGGAGCTGGTGCGCGACTTCGTCCGGACCAAGGTCGTCCCGCGCGAGCAGGAGATCATGGACGGCAACGCCATCCCGGACGATCTGCGCGCGCAGGCCGCGGAGATGGGCCTGTTCGGCTACGCGATCCCCCAGGAATGGGGCGGGCTCGGGCTCGACCTGACCCAGGACGTCGAACTGGCGATGGAGTTCGGCTACACGTCGCTGGCGCTGCGGTCGATGTTCGGCACCAACAACGGCATCGCCGGGCAGGTGCTGGTCGGCTTCGGCACCGACGAGCAGAAGAGCCAGTGGCTGGAGCGCATCGCCTCGGGCGAGGTCGTCGCGTCGTTCGCGCTGACCGAGCCCGGCGCCGGGTCCAATCCCGCCGGGCTGCGCACCAAGGCGGTGCGCGACGGGGACGACTGGGTCATCGACGGGCAGAAGCGGTTCATCACCAACGCACCGATCGCGGATCTGTTCGTCGTCTTCGCGCGCACCCGTCCCGCCGACGACTCCGGGCCGGGCATCGCGGTGTTCCTCGTGCCCGCGGACACGCCGGGGCTGGCGGTCGGGCCTAAGGACAAGAAGATGGGCCAGGAGGGCGCCTGGACCGCGGACGTCACCTTCAGCAACGTCCGAGTGCCTGCCTCCGCGCTCGTCGGCGGCAACGAAGACGACGGGTACCGCGCCGCGATGACCTCTCTCGCGCGGGGTCGCGTGCACATCGCCGCGCTCGCCGTGGGTTCCGCGCAGCGGGCGTTGGACGAATCCGTCGCGTACGCCGCTTCGGCGACGCAGGGCGGTCAGCCGATCGGCGATTTCCAGCTGGTGCAAGCGATGCTGGCGGATCAGCAGACCGGCGTGCTGGCCGGACGTGCGCTGGTGCGGGAGACCGCGGCGCGCTACGTGTCCGGCGAAGACCGCCGGATCGGGCCCTCGGCCGCGAAGCTGTACTGCACCGAGATGGCGGGCAAGGTCGCCGACCTCGCGGTGCAGGTCCACGGCGGCACCGGGTACATGCGAGACGTGCCGGTCGAGCGGATCTACCGCGACATCCGGCTGCTGCGGCTCTACGAGGGCACCAGCGAAATCCAGCGTCTCATCATCGGCGGCGGCCTGGTCCGGCAGGCGAAGAAGGCGCAGAAATGACCAGCCGCGCGGCCACGCGGGCGCGGGAGGCCACGACGCTCCTGTTCGTCCCGGGCGACCGGCCGGAGCGGTTCGGCAAGGCGATGGCGGCTGGGCCGAGCTTGGTCGTGCTCGATCTGGAGGACGCCGTCGCACCCGACCGCAAGGCGTACGCGCGGGAACAAGTCGTCGCGTGGCTCGAGGAGAACCCCGAGTGCGCGGTGCGGGTAAACGCCGCCGGCACCGCCTGGCACGACGAAGACCTCGCCGTGCTCAGGCGGCGCCGGTGCACCGTGATGCTGCCGAAGGCCGAACCGGCGACGACGCGCGCGGCGGCCGAGCAGCTCGGCGTCCTGCCGGTCCTGATCGCGCTGGTCGAGACCGCGCGCGGCGTCCTGGACGCGCGCGAGACCGCGACCGTGCCGAACGTGCAGCGCCTCGCGTTCGGCAGCTTCGATCTGGCCGCGGAGCTCGGCGCCGATCCAGCTGACCGGGACGCGTTCGTCGCCGCGCGCGGTGCGGTCGTCCTCGCCTCCGCGGCAGCGGGACTGCCCGGACCTATCGACGGCGTCACCGCGGAGCTGGACAACGAGCCGCACCTCACCGACGAGGTCCACTACGCGCGGCGGCTCGGGTTCGCCGGAAAGCTGTGCGTGCACCCGAAACAGGTACCTGTCGCCGCCGCGGCGCTGCGGCCGACGCGCGAGGAAGTCCGCTGGGCACAGTCGATCCTCGACGCCGGCGCGGACGGCGCGGTCGCGGTGAACGGGCAGATGGTCGACAAGCCGGTGCTGGAGCGCGCCCAGCGGGTGCTCCGGCAGGCACGAGAAGGGAACGGGCGATGACGCTCGCCGACGACGAACAGCAGATGGTCGCCCTGGTCGCGGAGTTCGTGGACGAACGGGTCCGGCCCCGGGTCCGCGAATTCGAGGCCGACGACATCTACCCCGCCGAGTTCATCGACGAGATGAAGAAACTCGGCTTCTTCGGGCTGCTCGCCCCGGCCGAATACGGCGGCGTGGACGTCAGCACCGCGTGTTTCGCCCGCGTCACCGAGGAACTCGCGCGCGGCTGGATGAGCCTGGCGGGCGCGATCGGCGGGCACTCCGTCATCACTTATCTGATCAAGACGTTCGGCACGCCGGAGCAGCGCGAGAAGTACCTGCCCGCCATGGCCGAGGGACGGATCCGCGCGACAATGGCGCTGACCGAACCCGGCGGCGGCAGCGACCTCCAGGCGATGCGCACCCAGGCGGTGCCGGGCGAAAAGGGCTACACCGTCACCGGGTCGAAAACCTGGATCTCCAACGCCGCGCACTCCGGCCTGATCGGCCTCCTGTGCATCACCGATCGCGCCGCTTCCCCCGCCCATCGCGGGATGAGCGTGCTGCTGGTCGAACCCGGCGACGGGCTCACCATCTCGAAGAAGCTCCCGAAACTCGGCTACCGCGGCGTCGAAGCCTGCGAACTGGTCTTCGACGGCCAGCAGGTGCCTGCGGACGCGGTCCTCGGCGGCACGCCGAACCAGGGCTGGTCGCACATGATGCGCGGGCTGGAAGTCGGCCGGATTCAGGTCGCTTCGCGCGCGTTGGGCGTCGGGCAGGCCGCGTTGAACGACGCCGTCCGCTATGCCCAGGAACGCGAGTCGTTCGGCAAGCCGATCTGGAAACACCAGTCCGTCGGCAACCTTCTCGCCGATATGGCCACGAAGATGCGCGCGGCGCGACTGCTCACTTTGGACGCTGCGGAGAAGCTCGACGCGGGCGAACGCGCGGACATGGAAGCCGGGATGGCGAAGCTGTTCGCGTCGGAAACCGCGATGCAGGTCGCGCTTGACGCCATCCGCGTCCACGGCGGCTACGGCTACTCCCGGGAATACGACGTCGAACGCTACTTCCGCGACGCGCCGCTGATGATCGTCGGCGAAGGCACCAACGAAATCCAGCGCAACGTCATCGCCGCGCAACTCGTCGCGCGCAACAAGATCTGAGGGAATCCCATGACTCTGCTCAACGGCCGGACCGCTGTCGTCACCGGTGGCGCGCAAGGCATCGGACTCGCCATCGCCCAGCTGTTCGTCGCCCAGGGCGCCCGCGTGGTGCTCGGCGACATCGACGGCGCAGCGGCCGCGAAAGCCGCCGAGAGCCTGGACGGGGAAGCCGTCGGCGTCGCCTGCGACGTCACCAAAGCATCCGATGTGGACGCTTTGCTCGCCGCCGCGGACAAGGCGTTCTCCCCGGTCGACGTGTTCGTCAACAACGCGGGCATCACCCGCGACGCGACGATGCGGACCATGACCGAGGACGAGTTCGACCAGGTGATTTCCGTACACCTCAAGGGAACCTGGAACGGCACCCGCAAGGCCGCCGCGATCATGCGCGAACGCAAGAGCGGCGCGATCGTGAACCTGTCCTCGCTGTCGGGCAAGGTCGGCATGGTCGGGCAGACCAACTACTCCGCCGCCAAGGCCGGGATCGTCGGGCTGACCAAGGCTGCCGCGAAGGAGATGGCGCACCACGGCGTCCGGGTCAACGCGATCCAGCCCGGCCTGATCCGCACCGCGATGACCGAGGCCATGCCGCAGAAGGCGTGGGACCAGAAGATGGCCGAGATCCCGATGCACCGTGCGGGCGAGGTCGGCGAAATCGCTTCGGTGGCGCTGTTCCTCGCGTCCGATCTGTCCTCCTACATGACCGGCACGGTGCTCGAGGTGACCGGCGGGCGGTTCATGTGACCGGATGGGAACCGCACGCGGTCACGACCGCTGAGCTGGTGGACCCGGCCCCGGTCGCGGCCCTGGCCGCGCTGTTCGACAACGGGCTGCCGGCGCCGCGGCCGGGCGACGACCTGCCGCCGCTGTGGCACTGGGTCGCACTCCCCCGCTGGCCGGTCTCTTCCGGACTCGGCCCCGACGGACACCCCGTGCGCGGCACGTTCCTGCCGCCGATCGACCTGCCGCGGCGGATGTTCGCCGGAGGGGAAGTCCTGCTGCGCCGGGCCCCGAAGATCGGCGAGACGGTGACCCGCCGCTCCATTGTGGACTCGGTGACGGAGAAATCCGGTCGCTCCGGGAAGCTGGTGATCGTCGTGGTGCGGACCGTGCTGTCCGGTGTGGACGGTTCACCGCTGGTCGAAGAACGACAGGACATCATCTACCGCGAAGCGGGCGCGACCGCCTCCGAGGCGGCGCCCGGGGAACCTGCGGAACTGGCGGGAGCCCCGTTCCGCCGCGGCGACGACGGCTGGGGCTTCGCCACCGATCCCGCCTTGCTGATGCGTTTCTCCGCAGCCACCGCGAACGCGCACCGCATCCACTACGACTGGCCCTACGCGACCCGGACCGAGGGCTATCCCGGCCTGGTCGTGCACGGCCCGTTGATGTCCCTCGCGCTGGCCGAGGTGCTGCGGCTGGACTCCCCCGGTGCGCGGGTGACCCGGCTGGCGCACCGCAACCTGGCCCCGCTGTTCTGCGGCCAGCCCGCGCGACTGCGCACCGAGCCGCGGCCCGGCGGCGCGACCCTGACCCTCGTCGGGGACGCCGGGCCGCGCACCAGCCTCGAAGCCGACTATCACGAGGAAGGCACTTCCCATGCGTGACGCCGTCATCTGCGAACCTGTCCGCACGCCGATCGGCCGCTTCGGCGGAGCGCTGAAGAGCGTCCCCGCCGCCGACCTCGGCACGATCGCGCTCAAGGGCTTGCTGGAACGCACCGGCCTGCCCGCCGACGCGATCGACGACGTCATCCTCGGCCACTGCTACCCCAGCGCCGAAGCCCCCGCGATCGGCCGCGTCGTCGCCCTCGACGCCGGGCTGCCGGTCACCGTCCCCGGCATGCAGGTCGACCGGCGCTGCGGATCCGGACTGCAGTCGGTGCTGCTCGCCGCCTTGCAAGTGCAGGCGGGTGCGAGCGACCTCATCGTCGCCGGCGGCGCGGAAAGCATGTCCAAGACCGTCTTCTACGCCAACGACCTGCGGTGGGGCGCGAGCGGCGCGGGCGTCCACCTGCACGACTCGCTCACGCGCGGCCGTCAGACGCCCGGCGGCAAGCACTACCCGGTGCCCGGCGGGATGCTGGAGACCGCGGAGAACCTGCGGCGGCAGTACGGCATCAGCCGCGAAGAGCAGGACCGGCTCGCCGCAGCCTCGCATCAGCGGGCCGTCGCCGCGCAGCAGTCCGGGGTGTTCGCCGAGGAGATCATCCCGGTGCCGGTCGAGACGCGGAAGGGCACCGTCGTCGTGGACACCGACGAGCACCCGCGTCCGGACACGACCGTCGAAACCCTCGCCAAGCTCCGGCCGGTGCTGGGCAAGCAGGATCCGGAGGCGACGGTCACCGCGGGCAACGCCAGCGGCCAGAACGACGCCGCCGCCGTGTGCGTCGTGACCACCCGCGAACGCGCCGCGGAACTGGGGCTGCGCCCGCTCGTCCGGCTGGTCTCGCACGGCGTCGCCGGGGTCGAGCCGAAGGTGATGGGCATCGGGCCGGTGCCCGCTTCGGCGCTCGCGCTGGAACGTGCCGGGCTGAAGATCGCGGACATCGACCTGATCGAGCTCAACGAGGCGTTCGCCGCGCAGGCGCTGGCGTGCACCCGCGAATGGGGTTTCGGCGAGTCCGACTTCGACCGGCTCAACGTGCACGGCTCCGGGATCTCGCTGGGCCACCCGGTCGGCGCGACCGGGACCCGGATCCTCGCCACGATGGCGCGGGAAATGCAGCGCCGCGAAGCCCGCTACGGGCTGGAAACCATGTGCATCGGCGGCGGGCAGGGGCTGGCCGCGGTCTTCGAGCGGGTGTCGGAGTGACCCGGGTTTTCGGCTCGGCGGACGAGGTACGGGCCGCGCTCGGCGAGGAAATCGGGCCGACCGGGTGGTTCGCCGTCGACCAGGCGCGGATCGACGCGTTCGCCGAGGCCACCGGCGACCGGCAGTGGATCCACACCGATCCCGAGCGGGCCGCGAACGGGCCGTTCGGGTCGACGATCGCGCACGGTTTCCTCACCCTGTCGCTGATCCCGTACTTCAGCGCGCAGCTGGTCCGGCTCGACTTCGGGTCCGCGCGGATCAACTACGGGCTGGGCAAGGTCCGCTTCCCGGCGCCGGTTCCGGTCGGCTCGCGGCTGCGCGCCAGCGCGTCGTTCGCCGAGGTGAAAGAAGGCGCCGCTGGAGTCACCGTGACCACGCGGTACACGGTGGAGCTGGAAGGCGCCGGGAAACCGGCGTGCGTCGCCGAAACCTTGGTGGTCGTGGCCTGATGACCGATTTCTGCCGTCTCGACGAAGCCGTCTCCCGCCACGTCCGCGAGGGCGACGCGCTGCACGTCATCCTGGGCCACAGCCGGTGGAGCGCGCTGGTGCGCGAGATCGCGCGGCAGCACTGGCAGCAGCCGTCGCGGTTCACGCTGATCATGGCGAGCCTGTCGTCGCTCGGCGCGGTGCTGTTCCGTTCCGGGTGCCTGGAGAAGGTCGTGACTGTCTACTCGGGAGATTCGTTTCCCGTGTTCACCCCGAATCCGGTGTTCCAGCAGGCTTACGCGGACGGCTCGGTCGAGGTCGAGAACTGGTCTTTCCTGAGCTACATCCAGGGTCTGCGCGCCGCGGCGACCGGCGTGCCCGCAGTGGTCACCGGCTCGGTGCGCGACTCCTCGATGGCCGAGAACCCCGGCTACGCGGAGGTCGACACGCCGTTCGGCCGCATCGGCCTGGTCGCGCCGCTCACCCCCGACGTCGCGATCCTGCACGCGGCGGTCGCCGACCGGCACGGCAATCTGGCCGTCGCCCCGCCGATGTTCGAGGGCTCGATCGGCGCGTTCGCCGCGCGTCGCGGGGTGCTGGCGACGGTGGAGAAAGTCGTCGACGACCTGCGGCCGTGGGCATCGTTCGTCCGGATTCCGGCGCACCGGGTGCTGGCCGTGGCGGAGGCTCCCTTCGGCGCGCATCCCGGCGGAGTCTTCCCCGGTACGGAAGGCGCGCGGCTGCCGGTGGACGGCTACGCCGAGGACGTCGAGTTCTGGATCGCGGCACGGGAAGCCAGCCGTTCGGCGGACTTCGACGACTGGATCCGCGAGTGGATCCTCCTGGATCACGACGCTTACCTGGCCAAACTCGGCGAAGCGCGGCTCAACGCGCTGACCCGGACCCTCGGGCAGCCGACGCCGCCCACCGGCCGCGGCGAGCACACCGGGCCGGTGACCCGTCCGGAACGCGCGGCGACGTGGCTCGCCGCGCTCGTCCGGGCGCGGATCGCCGAAACCGGCGCCGACGGGGTGCTGGCCGGAGCCGGGCTGG
Source organism: Amycolatopsis sp. FU40 (assembly GCF_021903635.1). Taxonomy (NCBI): domain Bacteria; kingdom Bacillati; phylum Actinomycetota; class Actinomycetes; order Pseudonocardiales; family Pseudonocardiaceae; genus Amycolatopsis; species Amycolatopsis sp. FU40. The sequence continues at coordinate 2,555,403 of NZ_CP091381.1, read as the reverse complement.
CGAACCTCGCCGCCTGGGCAGCCGTCGAACAGGCGAAGGCGGAGGGGCACGAAGTCGCGCTGGCGGCCGAACTCGGCCTCTGGGACTACTCGCCGACCCCCGGCGACCCGTTCATCTTCAGCTTCGCCAATTTCCCGTCGTCCTCGATGCTGCTCGACACCGAACAGGCGCTGGGAAATCTCGTGAACGGCCCGGCCACGCGGTCGATCGCCTGCGTCGGAGCCGCGGAAATCGACCGGCACGGCAACATCAACACCACCCGCGTCGCCGGCGGTCCGTATCTCGTCGGTTCGGGCGGCGGCAACGACGTCGTGACCGGCGCCGACGAGACGTACGTCGTCGGCACGATGAGCCCGCGGCGGTTCATCGAAAAGTGCAGCTACATCACCAGTCCCGGCGCGCGGGTCCGGGCAGTGGTCACCGACCTCGGCATCCTCGCCCAGCGCGACGGCGAACTCGTGCTCACCGCGATCGCTCCCGGGCCGGAGCCGCTGGCCGAACGCGTCGCGCAGGTCCGGTCGCGCTGCGGCTGGGACCTCGCTGTCGCCGACGATCTGCGCGAACTGCCCGAGGTGACCGCGGACGACGCACAACAGCTGCGCAAATACGACCGCGAAGGCTTGTTCCTCCGCGACGGCAAGAAGGGAGCGGCATGAGTCGCTACGCACGATTCGAGAACCTGCGAGTGGACGGACCGGACGAGGACGGCGTCGTCGAACTCGTCCTCGACGCCCCGAACCTCAACGCGGTCAGCGAAGCCGCGCACGCCGAGCTCGCCGACATCTGGCGCGAGTTCGACCGCGATCCTTCGGTGAAAGCCGTCCTGCTGCGCGGCGAAGGCAAGGGCTTCTCCGCGGGCGGCTCGTTCGACCTGGTCGAAAAGCTGGCCACCGACTTCGAGGCCCGCTCCCGCACCATGCGCGAGGCGCGCGACCTCGTCTACAACGTGATCGACTGCTCGAAGCCGATCGTCTCGGCGATCCACGGCCCCGCCGTCGGCGCCGGACTCGTCGCCGGAGTGCTCGCGGACGTCTCCGTGGTCACCGCGAACGCGAAGATCATCGACGGCCACACCCGGCTGGGCGTCGCCGCGGGCGACCACGCGGCGGTGTGCTGGCCGCTGCTGTGCGGGATGGCGAAAGCCAAGTACTACCTGATGACCTGCCGCCCGCTGAACGGCGCCGAAGCCGAGCGGATCGGCCTGGTGTCGCTGTGCGTCGAGGAAGAAGCCGACCTGCTGCCCACCGCCCGCGAGATCGCGCACGAGCTGGCGAACGGCGCGCCCACCGCGATCCGCTGGACCAAACAGAGCCTCAACCTCTGGTACCGCCAGCTCGCCGGCGCGATCTTCGATTCCTCGCTGGCACTGGAGTTCTACGGGTTCGGCGGTCCTGAAGTGCACGAAGGCCTCGCTTCCCACCGCGAACGCCGCAAGCCGGACTTCTCCCGGGTGCACGACGCATGAACCCCGCACTGCTGGACGGATTGCGGGTGGTCGAGCTGTCCGCATACGTCGCGACGCCGTTGTGCGGGCTCACGCTCGCCCAGCTCGGCGCGGACGTCGTGCGCGTCGAACCGCTCGGCGGCGCCGCGGACCGCACGCGTTGGCCCTTGTCCGACTCCGGGACCAGCCTCTACTGGTCCGGGCTGAACAAAGGAAAGCGGGCCGTCGCGGTCGACCTGGAGTCCGAAGCGGACCGTCGCCGGGTGGCCGAGCTGATTCTCGACGGCGGCCCGTGCGCGGTCGTGACGAACACTTCCCGGCACGCCGATCTCGGGTACGAGGCACTGAGCGCGCGGCGGCCGGATCTCATCCACGTGCTGCTGGACGGCCGAGCCGACGGCGGTGCCGCGGTCGACTACACCGTCCAAGCCGCGACCGGCTTCCCGCTGCTCACCGGCACCGGAACCGAGCCGGTCAACCATGTGGTGCCCGCCTGGGACGTGTGCGCCGGACTGTACCTCGCGGTGGGCCTGCTCGCTGCCGAACGGCACCGGCAGGTCACCGGCGAGGGCCGGTCGATCCGGGTAGCGCTGGAGGACGTCGCCCTCGCCACCGCCGGGAACCTCGGTTATCTCGCCGAAGCGCAGCTGACCGACCACTCGCGCACCAAGTCCGGCAACGAGATCTACGGCACCTACGGCGACGATTTCGAGACTGCCGACGGGGTCCGGGTGATGATCGTGCTGCTCACCGAACGGCACTGGCACAAGATGCTCGCCGCGACCGGACTGGCCGGCGCCTTCGCCGGGTTGAGCGAGGCGCTGGGGATCTCGTTCGCCACCGAGTCCGACCGGTACCGGCATCGGGACGTGATCACGCCGCTGCTGGCCCGGTGGTTCGGGCAGACACCGTACGACGAGGTGGCGGAAGTGCTTGCCCGGCACCGGATTTTGTGGGAACGGTACCGCAGCTTCGCCGAACTCGGCCGGGACGGCGGCGCGGCGCTGCGGGATCTGGCGCTGTTCGGGAAGGTGGATCAGCCGGGGGCCGGGGCGCATTGGGCGCCGAAGTCGCCGGTGCAGGTGGACGGCGGCCGGCTCGATCCACGGCCCGCGCCGGAGGTCGGCCAGCACAATGACGAGGTGCTGGGCGGGTCTGCGGGCTGACGGTGTCGGGCTCGCAGCCCGAAGCCGTGATCGTGATCGCGGAACGGGTGCACGCCGGGCGCTGGAAATCCACGACGCACCCGAACCGGCTCGAGGCAGCGGGTCCGCCTCGAGCCGTGGCAGGTACTTACTTCTGTGCGGCTTCTTTGCTGACGCCGCTCGGTCCGTCGTACGTGCGGTCGGGCAGGCCGCGCAGCACGTCGAGCGTGCCGGAATCCGCGCCGTTGCGCTCGGCGGCGGAGACCAGGTCGTCCCGGTTGGCCGGGTAGTCGACGCCGGCGAGGTCCTTCTGCAACTGGATGGGGTTGATGTCAGCCATGGCGTCCGCCTACCCCTGCCGATCGGGAACAAACGCCCGCGCGGCAAAGCGCCCAGGTTTATCCCCGTCTGAGGCGGAAATACCGCCAGTGACCGCACCGACGACGAGGAGACCGGACATGACCGCACCCGGGCCCGAACCGGACGACGCGCCGGGTCTCGAACCCGGCGGTTCCGTGCCGCCCGGCGACACCCCGCCCGACGCCGGGCAGACTTCGGGACTCTCGCATCCGCAACCGATGCCGTCGCGCAAACTGCCTGTTCTCTGGCTCGTCGTGGTCGCGATCATCGTGCTCGGGGTGGCCGCGTTCTTCGTGCTCCGCGCCGTCGACTGGTTCTGACGAGCAAGGTTCGCAGGCCTCAGGCAAGCGGCGCGGCGTTCGCGGAAATCCGTTTCGAGCGGTGCCGCGGTGGCTTTACCGTGGCGTGGTGATGACGCAGGTGATCCTTCTCAACGGTGGTTCCAGTTCGGGGAAGTCCGGGATCGTCCGGTGTCTGCAGGCACTCCTGCCTGATCCGTGGCTGGCCTTCGGGACGGATACCTTCGTTGAGGCGATGCCCGCGTCCGTGCGGGCGTCGAACGCCGGGATCGAATTCGCTCCGGACGGACAGGTGAGCGTCGGGCCGGAGTTCCGGACGCTGGAAGCGGCATGGATCGAGGGGGTCGCCGCGATGGCCCGCGCGGGTGCCCGGGTCATCGTCGACGAGGTCTTCCTCGGCGGAACGGACTCGCGGAAGCGATGGCAGAAGGCCCTTGGCGACCTGCGGGTGCTGTGGGTCGGCGTCCGCTGCGACAGCGCGGTTGCCGCGGGCCGCGAGATCGCACGAGGCGACCGGGTCGTCGGCATGGCGGCGGCCCAGGCGGAGGTGGTCCACCGGGGCATGGTCTATGACCTGGAGGTGGACACCACGCGTACCGAATCGTTGGAGTGTGCGCGGACCATCGCCGCACACGTCAGCTGATCGGTGACCCGGCGAACTTCCGGCGAGCGCGACCGACCGAGCCGTTTGCGAGTGATCTCCGCCGGGAATTCGCGCCACGAGGTGATCGACGTGGTGCGAACCGATGTGCCGGCGCGGATGGATCGGCTGCCCTGGTCTTCGTGGCATTGGCTGATGCTCGTCGGGCTGGGCACGGTATGGATCCTCGACGGGCTCGAGGTGACCATCGTCAGCGCCCTGTCGGATCGGCTGACCGAACCGGGCAGCGGGCTGGTCCTGTCCGAAACCCAGGTCGGGCTCGCGACCTCGTGCTACGTCACCGGCGCGGTCTGCGGTTCGCTGTTCTTCGGTTACCTGACCGACCGCTGGGGCCGGAAACGCCTGTTCCTGCTGACCCTCGCGCTCTACCTGCTCGCCACCGTCCTGACCGCGTTTTCCTTTGCCCCATGGTGGTTTTTCGTCATGCGGTTCCTCACCGGCGCGGGCATCGGCGGCGAGTACGCGGCGATCAACTCCGCGATCGACGAGCTCGTGCCTGCCCGTTGGCGCGCGACGGTCAGTCTCGCGGTCAACGGCTCGTACTGGTTCGGCGCGGCCGGCGGTGCGGCGCTCAGCCTGGTTCTGCTCGACGTCGGCTTGATCCCGGCGTGGCTGGGCTGGCGGCTGGCGTTCGGGCTGGGCGCGGTGCTCGGCCTGTTCATCCTGATCGTCCGCCGCACCGTCCCGGAAAGTCCGCGCTGGTTGTTCACGCACGGCCGAGCCGAAGAAGCGGACCGAGTGGTCACCGGGATCGAAGAGCACGTCCGCGAAGCGACCGGGGAACAGCTCGAACCGGTCGACGACACCATCGAGGTCGAGGAACGCACGCGCACCAGCCTGACCGAAGTCGCGGTGACCCTCGTGCGCAGCTACCCGAGACGGACGCTGCTCGGGCTCGCCCTCTTCGTCGGGCAGGCGTTCCTGTACAACGCCGTCTACTTCACCCAGGGTCTGGTGCTGAGCCGGTTCTTCGGCGTTTCCAGCGGATCCGTCGGGCTCTACCTGGTACCGCTCGCAGCGGGCAGTTTCGTCGGGCCGCTGGTTCTCGCGCGGTTTTTCGACTCGATCGGCCGCCGTCCGATGATCATCACCAGCTACCTCGGCTCAGGCGTGCTGCTCGTCGGGACGGGGCTGCTGTTCCAAGCCGGCGTGCTGTCCGCGCTCACCCTGACGATCGCCTGGTGCGCGGTGTTTTTCCTGGCTTCGGCCGGTGCCAGCTCGGCGTATCTCACGGTGTCGGAGATCTTCCCGCTGGAGGTGCGCGCGCTGGCGATCGCGATCTTCTACTCCGTCGGCACCGGGCTCGGCGGGATCATCGGGCCGGTGCTGTTCGGCAGCCTGGTCGAAAGCGGCGTCGTGGCGAACGTGGCCTTCGGCTACTACCTGGGCGCGGGCATGATGATCGCTGGCGGCCTGGCCGAGGCGGTGCTGGGGATCCGGGCTGAGCGGCGTTCGCTCGAATCGGTGGCCAAACCGTTGTCGGCCAAGGCAGCGACCGGATGACCGCCCCGGGCCGCAAGATCGCGGGAGAGAACCGCCAGCGACGCCGGGACGCTGCCGACGCGGTGCCGTGGTCGCTTCGGGTCGCGGCGGCAGCGAGCTGGCGGTTCCTGGTCGTCCTGACGATGCTCGGGGTCGTCGCGTGGACGCTCGGCTATCTCGCGCAGGTCACTGTCCCGATCGGGATCGCCCTGCTCCTGTCGGCGTTGTTCGCGCCGCTGGTCGAGCGGCTGGTGCGCTGGCACGTGCCCCGCGCGCTGGCGACGCTCATCGCGATCGTCGTCGGGCTTGCCGTCCTCGGCGGGGTTCTCGCGCTGGTGATCACCACGGTCACCGCGAGCCTTCCGCAGCTGGGCAGCCAGGTCGGAGCGAGCCTCGCGCGCATCAACAACTGGCTGCAGCACGGACCGCTGCACCTGCCGCAGGTGCAGCAGCTCCTCGACAAGGCGGTCAACACGATCCAGGGCAACACCGCCGAACTCACCTCGCGGGTGCTCTCCACCGCGGCGACCGTCGGCGGCGTGCTGACCGAGATGCTGCTGACGTTGTTCGTGCTCGTTTTCTTTTTGTACAGCGGCAATCAGGTCTGGCGCTTCCTGCTGCGGATCGTGCCCGCCTCCTCCCGCGACGAGATCGACGTCGCCGGGCGCCGCGGATTCGCCTCGCTGGTCAGCTACGTGCGCGCGACCGTCGCGGTGGCCTGTGTGGACGCGGTCTGCATCGGACTCGGCATCTGGCTGGTCGGGGTCCCGCTCGCGGTGCCGCTGGCGGCGCTGATCTTCATCGGCGCGTTCGTGCCGATCCTCGGCGCAGTGGTGACCGGCGCGGTCGCCGTGCTGATCGCACTGGTCGCCAACGGATTCGTCGCGGCGGGCATCGTGCTCGCGGTCGTCGTCGCGGTGATGCAGCTGGAAAGCCATGTGCTGCAGCCGTTCCTGCTCGGCCGCGCGGTCCGGCTGCATCCGCTGGCCGTGGTGCTGGGCATCGCGCTCGGCCTGGAGGTCGCCGGGATCGTCGGGGCCCTGCTCGCGGTGCCGATCCTGGCCGTCGCGAAAGCCGCGTTCGGGTCGTTGCTGCGCGACCCGCGGCTGGATCCGGTCGACATCGACCCACTGCTGCCCGCCAACGCCCGCACCGCCGGACGATCAAGGGTTTCGGCCGTGCGGAGGCGGGTAACCGCACGTCGGAGGGACTCTGATGACGAGCTTGATCACTGACAACGCCGATGGCGCAGCACCGCGAAGGGGACCGCTCGAACGCGGGTTTCCGCTACCCCGGCCGGCACCGCCGACGGTTTCCGCGACGCTGCACAGGCTTTCCTCGATGGCATCCTTGCGCGCGTGGGAACAACGCTCGACTCCCGCGTTGATGCACCAAGCGATCCTGGACGGCGTGAACGCGCGCCATGCTGCCGAAGCGGCTCACCTGAGCGTCGAGGAAGCACACGTGCGGTGGGGCGATTGGGCGGCGAAACGGCTGGCCCCGCAGCATCCCGGGGTCGCGGCGGAACTGCCGGTGCAGCAATTCCTCAGTGTGCACGCGGCTTTCGCAGCGGCACTTGCCGGAGAAGACCGGCGTTAACCGCGCAGGTCCGCCTCAAGCGCGGCCGCGGTCGCGCGCAGCGACGCCACTAGTGTCGGCAGCTGGTCTTTCCGGTAGCGCACACTCGGCATCGACACCGACAACCCGGCGACGACCACCCCGTCCGCTCCGTGCACCGGCACGCCGACGGCGGCCACTCCCCGTTCCGACCGGCCCTGGTTGAGCGCGAAACCGCTGCGCCGCACCCGAGCCAGCTCAGCCCGCAATTCCGCCGGATCCGGCCGCTCCCCGGGCTTGTCGGCTGCGTACAGTTCCGCCACCTGTTCCGGTGGCAGTTCGGCGAGCAGCAGCAGGCCGGCCGTCGTCTGATGCGCCGGGAAAACCATCCCTTCGCGTGAACCTACCCGCAATGCCTGCGAGCATTCGACGCTCGCGATGAACCGGGCGGTGTCCCCGGTCCGGACGGTCAGGTTCACCGACTCGTCCAGCAGGTCCACCAGCCGCCGCAGGTGCGGAAGCGCCGCCGCGCGCAGCTTCGACGCGGCCGACTGCGAATGCGCGGCGAGCTCCAGCACCGGACCGACCCGGTAGGCGCGGTTGGCGTCCTGAACGGCGAAGTCGCGGTAGACGAGCATCGCGAGCAGCCGGTGCGCGGTCGAGGGCGCGACGCCGATCCGCTCGGCCACCTCGGAGACCGTCAACGGGCCTTCGAGCTGCAGCATCGCCGCGATCCGCAGGGCGTTGTCGACGCTGGCCACCGCGTACGGCGGCGGGGCCTTGAACCGTTTCTCCATCGGGCTGCCTTTCCGCACACCAGAATCCCGTTTTCCGCAGACCGGGACGCGCCCACCATAACCCCATGACCAGCACTCCAGCGCGAACTCCCGTTCAGCTCGCCGCGGTCGACGCTCCGGGCCAGCCCGCGGTCACGCCCGCCCTGCGGAACCTTTACCGCGGCTTCGAACAGGAGCTGCTCGTTCCGTTGTGGACGGAGATCGGGGACCTGATGCCCGCGCATCCGCGCTCGCGCGCGTCGGCGCACCGATGGCAGTGGGCGAACCTGCTCCGGCTCGCCGAGCAGGCGGGCGAGATCGTGCCGGTCGGGCGCGGCGGGGAACGACGGGCCATCGCGCTCGCCAACCCCGGGCTCGGCGGCCGTCCGTTCGCGACCCCGACGCTGTGGGCGGCGATCCAGTACCTGATGCCCGGCGAGGACGCGCCCGAGCACCGGCACACGCAGAACGCGTTCCGGTTCGTCGTCGAAGGCTCGGGCGTGTGGACGGTCGTCGGCGGCGACGCGGTCGCGATGCGCCGCGGCGATTTTCTGCCGCAGGCGGGCTGGAACTGGCACGCGCACCACAACGCCACCCGCGAGCCGATGGCCTGGCTCGACGGCCTCGACATCCCGTTCCAGTACGGCATCGACGCGCAGTTCTTCGAGTTCGGCCGCGAACAGCTCAGCGCCGACGAGCGGATCACGCCCGAGCGGTCCCGTTCGGAACGGCTGTGGGCGCATCCGGGTCTGCGGCCGCTGTCCGTCGGCACTGTCGCGCCGGGTTCGCCGTTGCTGGCGTACAAGTGGGAGCACACCGACGCCGCCCTCCGCGACCAGCTGCAACTGGAGAAAGAAGGGTACGGCGGGACGGTCGAGCCGGGTCACGCGGCCGTCCGGTTCTCCAATCCGCACAACGGTTCCGACGTGCTGCCGACCATCCGCGCCGAGTTCCACCGCGTGGCCCGGGGCACCGAGACCGCACCGGTGCGCGAGACCGGCTCGTCGGTCTGCCAGGTGTTCGACGGCTCCGGCACGGTGACCGTCGGCGACACGTCGTGGGCGGTTTCGCGCGGGGACCTGTTCGTCGTCCCGTCGTGGCAGCCGTTCTCCGTGAAGTCGGAGTCCGGTGCCGCGGATTCCGACTCCGGTGCCCTTGACCTGTTCCGTTTCTCGGACGCGCCCGTGTTCGAGGCGCTCCACCTCGACCGTCAGGAGACCCTCCGATGAAGCTCGCCACCCTCCGCGTCGACGGCGGCACGCGCGCCGTCCGCCTCGACGGCGATGTCCTGGTCGACCTCGGCTCCCCCGACCTCGGCGCGCTCTTCGCCCAGGACGGCTGGGAAGCGCGCGCCGCCGAGGCGGCCGGCCAGACCTGGCCCGCCGAGGGCGCGGACCTCGCCCCGGTCGTGCCCCGTCCGTCCAAAGTGGTCTGCGTCGGGCACAACTACACCAACCACATCAAGGAAATGGGCCGCGAGCTGCCTTCGCACCCAACGCTGTTCCCGAAGTTCGCGGACACCCTGACCGGCCCGGCCGACCCGATCGTGAAGCCGGCCGAGACCGACGCGCTCGACTGGGAGGTCGAACTCGTCGTCGTGGTCGGCAAGCCCGTCCGGCGGGCCAGCGAGGACGAGGCTGTTGCGGCGATCGCCGGGTTCACCGTCATGAACGACGTCTCGGTCCGCGACTGGCAGTTCCGCACCATCGAGTGGACTCAGGGCAAGATCTGGCAGTCCTCGACCCCGGTCGGCCCGTATGTCGTCACGCCGGACGAGGTCGGCGGCGTCCGGCCCGCGCTCGAGGTGAAGACCACTGTGGACGGTCGCGTCATGCAGCAGGATGACACCGGCACGCTGCTGTTCGACCCGGTGTACCTGGTGCAGTACATCTCCACGATCGTCCAGCTCAACCCCGGCGACCTGATCGCGACCGGCACGCCCGCCGGGGTCGGCCACGCCCGCGATCCGAAGGTCTACCTGACCGGCGGCGAAACCGTGGTCACCGAGGTGGCCGGGATCGGTGCGTGCGTGAACCAGATCGTGAAGGAATCCTGATGGCGCCCGGCGACGCACGGAACTGGGTCTCGTTCGGGACCGAGCTTTTCCTGACCCACGCGAAAGAACTGTCCGGACCGAGCGCGCTGCCCGGCTGGACCCGCAAGCACCTCGCGGCGCACGTCGCGGCGAACGCGGACGCCCTCGGCAACCTCGTGCACTGGGCGCGGACCGGCGAACGCACCCCGATGTACGCGTCGCCGGATCAGCGGAACGCCGATATCGAAGCGGGCTCGCAGCTGTCCGAAGCCGAGCTCACCTCGCGGCTGCGGGATTCGGCGGGCTCGCTGGACTCCGCGATGGCCGCGCTGGCTCCGGAGCAGTGGCGGGCCGAGGTGGTCACCGCGCAGGGCCGGACGGTTGCCGCCACCGAGATCCCGTGGCTGCGGGCGCGCGAGGTGTGCGTGCACGCGGTCGACCTCGGCACCGGACTGTCGTTCGCTGACCTGCCGGAAGGGTTCCTGTCCGCGCTCGTCGCCGAAATCCGGGCCAAACGCGGTCTCGGCACGCTGCCGGACGGTCCGCTGCCCGACGTCGCGGCGTACCTGGCCGGACGGCCGCATTCGCTGACCGGGGTCCCCGACCTCGGCCCCTGGCTGTGAGGAGATCCCATGGACACCCCTGACGTGCTCGTCGTCGGCGGCGGGATCGGCGGGCTGAGCACCGCGTTCGCGCTGTCCCGGCTCGGCCTGCGGGTCCGGGTCCTGGAGCAGGCGAAGGAATTCGGCGAGGTCGGGGCCGGCATCCAGCTCGCACCCAACTGCACCCGGATCCTCGACGCCTACGGCCTGCTGGACAGCGCGAAGGCGCGCGGCGTCGTCCCGGACCGGATGGTCATGCGCGACGCCGTCGACGGCCGCGACCTCACCGCGCTCGACCTGCGCGACCTCGAACGGCGCTACGGTTTCCCGTACCTGGTCATCCACCGCAGCGACCTGCACCGGCTGTTCCTCGGCGCCTGCCGCGACGCGGGCGTCGAACTCCGCACCGAGCAACGGATCGTGTCGTACACACCGGACCCCGCGACCGCGGTGACCGACGACGGCACCGTGCACACCGCGCCGGTCGTGATCGCCGCCGACGGCCTGCACTCGGTCGCCCGGAAGCATTTCGCGAACGACCAGCCGGTCTCGTCGGCCTACGTCGCCTACCGCGGCACCGTGCCGATCGCCGAGGTCGGCCGTCCGGTCGATCTGTCCGAGGTCGTGGTTTATGTCGGCCCGCGGTGCCACTTTGTCCACTATGGACTCCGCGGTGGCGATCTGCTCAATCAGGTAGCCGTTTTCGAGTCGCCGAAGGCCGTGGCCGGCCTGGACGACTGGGGCACGCCGGACGAATTGGACACCGCCTTCGCCGCGACCTGCGAAGAGGTGCAGGCCGGGATCCCGCGGATGTGGCGGGACAAGTGGTGGCGGATGTACGACCGCGACCCGATCTCCACGTGGGTCGACGGCCGCCTCGCCCTGCTCGGCGACGCCGCGCACCCGCCGCTGCAGTATCTGGCGCAGGGCGCGATCATGGCCATCGAGGACGGTTGGGTCCTGGCCGAACACCGGAAACGATGGGGAGATTGGGACAGGGCGCTCGCCGCGTACGAGGCGGTCCGCACGGAACACTGCCGCCGAGTCGTGCTGACCGCCCGGTCCTGGGGAAACCTGTGGCATCTGGGCGGTGTCGAGCGCGAGCAACGCAACACCCTGCTGCGCGCCCGTGCGACGGAGGACTATTCGTTCACCGACTGGCTGTACGGTCCGACGGCCTTGTTCCCGGAGGACGAACCGGCGATGTTCGAGCCGGTCCCGCTGTCCACAGCGGACGATCTGACTGCCACCCGATAACCCGAAACCGGCGGTGAACAACCCGTTCACCGCCGGTTTTCTTGATCAGACCAGTTTCTCCGCAAGCCGCCGGCAGCCCTCCACCAGCGCGACCGCGTGGTCGTCCCGCTGGGCTTTCGTCATCCGGCCGGTCGGCGCGGCGACGCTCAGCCCGCCCAGCAGCGGACCGTCGGGCCGGGCGACCGCGCAGCCGATCGAGCTGACGCCGTCCTCGCTTTCGCCCGCGTTGAGCGCGTAACCCCGCCGCCGGATGCGTTCGATCTCCGCCAGCAGCGTGCTGCGGCTCGTCATGGTCTTCGTGGTGACCTGGCCGAGGACCTCGTCCGGGTAGCGTTGCGCGATCTGGTCGTCGGGCAGGCGGGCGAGCATCGCCTTGCCCAGGCTCGTCGCGTGCGCGGGAAGGGTGCGGCCGACGCGGCCGGACACCCGCAGCGCCCGGTCGCTCTCGATCACGTCCAGGAAGCGCACCTGGTTGCCTTCCAGGGAACCGAGGTGCACGGTTTCGCCGGTGGTTTCGGACAGCCATTGCAGCACCGGCCGCGCGACCGCGCGCAGGTCCATCTGGTTCACCACGGACAGTCCGATCTCGACCAGCGCGGGCCCGGCGCGGTAGACGCGGCTGGCCGGGTCCTGGTCGACGAACCCGTGGTGGACGAGCATCGCCATCAGCCGGTGCGCGGTCGACTGGCCCACGCCCAGCGCGTCCCGGGCGTCGGACAGCCGAAGCTCCCTCGTGGCGCTGAACATCCGCAGCAGCCGCAGCGCACGGTCCACGGATTCGATCGGGTACTGGGGAGCGGGCCGCGCGGGACCGGCTTCGGCAGCGGATGTCTGCATAGCAGACATGGTATCTGGACCAGGGTGTTCGCGGGCTGTTTCCAGGACAAGAGTTGGCAAAGTTTCTTGAGCACAGAATTGGAGTCTGCAAGCTAGACTTCGAGCCGGGTCGCGGGGTTAGCATGAGCCGACGGCACGCGGGGCTCCAGGTCCCCGCGGGACTCAGGAAGCGCAGGAGCGACGATGCTCGAAGCACATTCCGGCCCGGAAATCCCGACCCGGGTCGCCGAACTTCTCGACCGCGAGTGGCGCCTGCTCATCGACGGCAAACTCGTCCCGGCGCGGTCCGGCGCCGCCTTCTCCCGGGTGTCGCCTTACACCGGCACGGTGATCGCCGAGGTTCCCGACGCCGGACCCGACGACGTCGACGAGGCAGTGCGCGCCGCGAACGACGCGAGGGCGGTCTGGCGGGACACCCTGCCCGTCGAGCGGGCGAAGCTGGTCGCGGAACTGGCTGACGCGATCGAGAGCCACGGCGAAGAACTGGCCCTGCTCGACACCGTGGACGCCGGCTCGCCGATCTCGAACTCGCGCGTCGACGTCGGCGTGACGGTGGCGCAGCTGCGCATGTTCGCCGGGCAAGCGCTGGAACTCAAAGGCACCACGGTGCCCGCCAGCACCGCGCTGCACGTGACCACGCGCGAACCGGTCGGCGTGGTGGCGCGGATCGTGCCCTACAACCATCCGCTGATGTTCGCGGGCAAGGTCGCCGCGCCGCTGGTCGCGGGCAATCCGACGATCCTGAAGCCGCCGGAGGCCGCGCCGCTGTCCGCGCTGCGCCTGGCCGAACTGGCGAAGGACATCTTCCCGCCCGGTGTGCTGTCGGTGATCGTCGGCGACGGACCGGCGGTGCCGGACGCGCTGGTTCGGCACCGCCACGTGCGGCGGATCGGGTTCATCGGGTCCGAACCGACCGGACGCGCCATCCAGCGCGCCGCGGCCGAGAGCGGCGTCAAGGACGTCAGCCTCGAACTCGGCGGCAAGAACGCGATGGTGGTGTTCCCCGACGCGGACCTCGAAGCCGCGGCCGCCGGAGCGGTGTTCGGCATGAACTTCACCTGGTCCGGGCAGTCCTGCGGATCGAACTCGCGGCTGCTCGTGCACCAGGACGTCCACGACGCGCTCGTCGCCCGCGTCGTCGAGTCGATCGAGGCGCGCCGGATCGGCGATCCGTTCGACGAGCGGACCGAACAGGGCACGATGATCAACCAGGCGCAGTACGAGAAGTCGTTGTCCTACATCGACATCGCGGTCTCCGAGGGCGCCCGGATCGCGACCGGCGGCGGTCGTCCGGCTGGCGTCGGCCACGGCTTGTTCGTGGCCCCGACGGTGTTCACCGGCGTGCGCCCGGACATGCGGATCGCCCGCGAGGAGGTGTTCGGGCCGCTGCTGTCGGTCATCCCGTTCGCCGACGAGCCGGAAGCGGTCCGCATCGCCAACAGCGTCGACTACGGGCTGACCGCGAGCGTCTGGACCTCCGACGTCACCCGCGCGCACCGCGTCGCCCGCGCGTTCGAGGCCGGGTTCGTCTGGATCAACGGCTCGTCCCGGCATTTCCCCAACGTGCCCTTCGGCGGCGTCAAGGGCTCCGGCGTCGGCCGCGAGGAAAGCCTCGAGGAACTGCTCAGCTACACCGAAACCAAATCCATCAACGTCATGTTCTGACGATCCGAAGGCAAAGGGGCCCTCATGGCGTACGTCATCGGCATCGACACCGGCGGAACGTTCACCGACGCGTTCGTCGCCGACCAGCACAACCGGCTCGCCGCGGCCAAAACCCCGTCCACTCCCCCGGATTTCGCGACCGGCTTCCTCACCGCGATCGACGAACTCGCCGCGGAACTCGGCATCCCGGTCCGCGAACTGCTCGCCAACACCGACTATCTCGTGCACGGCACCACCTCGACGCTCAACGCGCTCGTGACCGGGGACGTCGCGCAGGTCGGCTTCCTCACCACCCGAGGCCATGCGGACTCGATCAGCATCATGAACCTCGAAGGCCGCTACGCCGGTCTGGGCAGCGACGACATCCAGCACATGGCGCGGACCGCGAAACCCGCGTCGTTGGTGCCCCGGCACCGGATCCGCGAGATCGACGAACGCGTGGACTACCAGGGCCGCGTCGTCGTCCCGCTCGACGAAGACGGCGTCCGGACCGCAGTGCGCGACCTGCTCGCCGACGGTGCCGAAGCTATCGCGGTGTCGTTGCTGTGGTCGTTCCGCAATCCGGCGCACGAGCAGCGGGTGCGCGCGATCGTGCGGGAGGAAGCACCGGAGGTGTACGTGGCGCTGTCCAGCGAGGTCAGCCCGCGCATCCGGGAGTACCCGCGCAACGTCACGACGATCATGAACACCCAGGTCGGCCCGCGGCTGGGCAGCTATCTGCGGCCGCTCGAAGCCGAACTGCGGGAACGCGGGCTCACCGGCGCACTGCTGGTGATGCAGGGTTCCGGCGGCTGCGTCACCGCTGCGGACGCTCCGGCGCACGCGATCACCACCATCGGTTCGGTGCTCACCGGCGGCGTCGTCGGCTGCACGCGAATGGCCGCGTCACTGGGCCACGACAAGGTGATCTCGACCGACATGGGCGGCACGACGTTCCTGGTCGGGCTGGTCGTCGACGGCAAACCGGTGACCACCACCAGCACGATCCTCAACCAGTACACGATCAGCACGCCCATGGTCGACGTGCACACGATCGGGGCCGGCGGCGGCGCGATCGCCTGGGTCGACCTGGGCGGCAACCTCCGCGTCGGGCCGCGCAGCGCGGGCGCCCGCCCGGGCCCGGCCTGTTACGGCGAGGGCGGCTGGGAGCCGACGGTCACCGACGCGGATCTCGTCCTCGGCATCATCAACCCGGACAACTTCCTGGGCGGGCGCAAGAAACTGGACGTCCAGCTGTCGCGGGACGCCATCGACAAGGTGGTCGCGACCCCGCTCGGCATGTCCGTCGAGGACGCCGCGGCGGCGATCTACGCGATCCAGAACGCCCAGACCGCCGACCTCGTCCGCAAGGTCGTGGTGAACTCCGGCCAAGACCCGCGAGACTTCACGCTCTACGCGTTCGGCGGCGCGGGCCCGATGCACTGCGCGAGCTACTCGGCCGACCTCGGTGTCAAGGAGGTCGTGGTCCCGCTCGGGTCCACGGCAGCGGTCTTCTCCGCCTACGGCCTGGCCGCCTCGGACATCGTGCTGACCGCCGAACAGTCGCAGCCGGTCGCGATGCCGGTCGCGGCGGAGACCGCGAACGAGGTGTTCACCGGCCTGGAACGGGAACTGGAACGCCGGTTGGCCGAACAAGGCCTGACCTTCTCCGCGATCAGCTACGAACGCGAAGCCGACATCCGCTACACGATGCAGCTCGCGGAGGTCGCGACCCCGGTACCCGGCGGCGACCTGACCGCCGAGTCGGTGGAGCAGCTCGGCCAGGACTTCGAAGCGAGCTACGAAGCGTTGTACGGCAAGGGATCCGGCTTCCCCGACGCCGGACTGCAGCTGATCACCTACCGCGTCCGCGCGACCGGGATCCTGCAGATCCAGCCGGAACTGCCCGAACACCGCACCCTGTCCGGCGAACCCGCCACGAGCGGCGAGCGGGAGGTCCTGCTCGACGTGCGCACCGGACGGCAACCGGCCGCGATCTACGACTACCGCGCACTCGGCGCGGGCCACGAGATCGAAGGCCCGGCAGTAGTCGAAGCGCCGACCACCACCGTCGCCCTGCCGCCGGGCACGCAGGCCACTGTGGACCGTCTCGGCAACCTCGTGATCCGTTTCCCCGAACGGAAGGAACACTCCTGATGGCTGTCATCCCCGTCGCCGGATCCGAGCGATTCGTCCAGTCCGGCGCTCCCCTCGACCCGGCCGCCCGGTTCGGCGACCTGAAACTGCACCGCGTCAGCTCCGGCGCCGTGGACGCGCTCACCTACGAGGTGGTCCGGCACCGGCTGGTCGCCATCACCGACGACATGGGCGACGCGATCAAGCGCATGTCCGGTTCGGTCGTCGTGACCGACTGCAACGACTTCGGCGCGGGCATCATGGACGAGACCGGCGAAACCGTCCAGGTCGGGCTGTACAACATGCAGCTCGGGTCCGCTTTGGACATGGCGGTGCGCTGGACGCTGGAGCACCGCGCCGAGAACCCGGGAATCGCGCCGGGCGACCAGTTCCTGCTCAATGACCCGTGGATCGGCGGCGGTCTGCACCAGAACGACGTCACCGTCCTCGCGCCGTTGTTCTACGACGGTCAGCTGTTCTGCTGGACCGGCGCGGTCGCGCACCAGGTCGACCTCGGCGGCGTGTCGCCGGGCAGTTGGTCGGTCGAGGGACACGACGTCTTCTGGGAGGCGCTGCCGATCCCGCCGGTGAAGATCGTCGAAGGCGGTCGGCTGCGCTCGGACATGGAGGACATGTACCTGCGGCGGTCCCGCGTGCCGCGGCTCGTCGGACTGGACCTGCGCGCCAAGATCGGCGCGAACAACGTCGCACAGGACCGGCTCACCGCGCTCATCGACAAGTACGGCCCGGACACCGTCAAGGCGGTGATGAAGAAGATGATGGGCGACGCGGAATCCCAGCTGCGCACGAAACTCCGCGCGCTGCCGGACGGAACGTGGTCGGCGGTCGCGCACCAGGACGGGGCGCGGGCGGGCGACCGGGACATCCACAAGATCGTGGTGGCGATGTCCAAACAGGACGACACGCTCACCTTCGATTTCACCGGCACCGACCCCCAGGTCGACGGGATCATCAACTGCACCCTCGCCGGATTGCGCGGCGGCATCCTGCCGATCCTGCTGACCATGCTGTGCCCGGACATCTCCTGGTCGCCCGGCGGGATCTACCGGTGCGTCGAGATCGTCAGCGAACCCGGGACGATCAACAACTGCACCTTCCCGGCGGGCATCGGGAAGGCGTCGGTCAACTCGGCCTGGTCCACGCAGAACGCGGTCTCCGAAACCGTCGCGCAGATGCTGAGCACGCACGCCGAACTGAGCCGGTCGGCGATGAGCGTCTGCTGCGGCACCTGGGACCTCACCTTGCTGGCCGGCGTGGACCAGCGCGGCGGCGGTTTCGCCACGATGCTGTGCGACGCGATGTCCGGCGGCCTCGGCGCGAAGGTGGACGGCGACGGCGTCGACACCGGCGGCGAGAACTGCATTCCGATGGGCCGCATCGCCGACATCGAGATCAACGAGTTCAGCTTCCCGATGCTCTACCTGTGGCGGCGCGAGGAGGTCGATTCCGGCGGACCGGGCCGGTGGCGCGGCGGCGTCGGAGCGTCGAGCTGCTTCATTCCCTACGACTCCCCCACGCGCAGCGTGCATCTCGTCGTCTCCGCGAACGGCAAGGCGGTGCCGCAGGCTCCCGGCATCTCGGGCGGCTATCCCGCGGCCACGCAATGGGACGTCCTCGTCCGCGACACCACCGTGCGCGACCAGCTCGCAAGCGGCCGGATCCCGCAGACGATCGACGACCTGCGCGGCCGCGCGGACACCCTCCCGCCGCACCTGGAAACCGACCTCGCCGAAGCGGACGTCTACTTCACCCATTGGCAGGGCGGCGGCGGAATCGGCGATCCGCTGCACCGCGAACCCGACCGCGTCGCCGCCGATGTCCGCGACGGCAAGGTGTCCGCTCTCGCTGCGCTCGACGTTTACGGCGTCGTGCTGGCTGACGGCGAACCGGACCGCGCTGCCACCGCGGCACAACGCGAGCGGCTGCGGTACCAGCGCGCCGGGCTCACGCCGCCGGAAGGAGCGCACCAGTGAACCTCGACCTCAACCTCCGCGTGGACGAAGCCACCGGCGCGGTCGTCTGCCGCCACTGCGCGGCCCGGATCGGAGACACCACCGCCGAACCGATGGCGCACGCGCTGCGCCACGAACGCCCCTCGACCGAAGCCGGACCGGGCGTCCACGCCGACCCGGCCGCGTTCGTCGACCGGGAAGTCCTGTTGCGCCAGGCATTCTGCCCCGGCTGCCTGACTTTGCTGGCCACCGAGATCGTCCCGGACGGCGAACCCTCCTACCGAAGCTGGAGCCTCACATGACTCTCAACGGACTCGCCGGAAAGGTCGTCGTCGTGACCGGCGCGGCCCAAGGCATCGGCGCGGCTTACGCCCGCCGCCTGGTTTCCGAAGGCGCGACCGTGGTGCTCGCCGACCTCAACCTCGAAGGCGTCCAAGCCACCGCCGCGTCTTTCGACGGCCCTGGCAAAGCCAGCGCGTACGCACTCGACGTCTCCAGCCGCACCAGCTGCGCCGAGTTCGCCGCGGCATTGACCGAGGCGCACGGCCGGGTCGACGGCCTGGTCAACAACGCCGCGATCTTCTCCACCATCAAGATGAAACCGTTCTGGGAGATCACCGACGAGGAATGGGATCGCCTGATGGCGGTCAACCTCCGCGGTCCGTGGCTGCTCGTGTCGGCGCTGCTGCCGCTGCTGCAGGCTTCGCCGTCGGCCAGTGTCGTCAACATCGGCTCCGACGCGGTGCAGCTCGGCCGCCCCGGCTACCTGCATTACGTGGCCAGCAAGGGCGGCGTGCACGGCATGACGTTCTCGATGGCGCGGGAACTCGGCGAGTTCGGCATCCGGGTCAACACGCTGTCGCCGGGGCCGGTCTACACCGAAGTCGCGCGGGAAACCGTGACGCCGGAACAACGCGAGGCCATGCTGCGAGCCCAATCGCTGCACCGCCCGGCCGGGGCCGACGACATGACCGGACTGGCCGCGTTCCTGCTCAGCGACGACGCGGGCTACCTGACCGGCCAGACCCTCAGCGTCAACGGCGGGCTGGTGCACCGATGAGCACGCACCAGGAGCTCGTCGCGCTGTCGTCCCGGATCCTGGCCGCCGCCGGACAAGGCGATCTCATCTGGGGCCACGTCTCGTGCCGTGACGCCGACGGGCGGGGCGTGTGGATCAAGTCGGCGGAATGGGGCATGGAGGAGGTAACGCCGGAGCGGGTCCACCTGGTCGACGCGGACGGCGAGGTCGTCTCCGGAACCGGGCCGCGGCACAGCGAATACCCGATCCACACCGAGGTCATCGCCGCACGGCCGGACGTCAACGCGGTGGTGCACACCCATGCCCCGCACGCCGTCGCCCTCGCCGCGACGGGACAGGAGCTGCGGCCGGTGAGCCACGCCGCGAACCTGTTCGTGCCGCCCGAGGTGCCGCGCTACACCGAGACCGCCGATTTGATCCTGACGCCGGAATTGGGCAAGTCCCTGGCGGCGGAACTCGGCGATGCCCGGGCAGTGTTCCTGGTGAATCACGGGATCGTCGCCGTCGGCGATTCGGTGGAAAGCGCGACCGTAGCCGCGGTGGTGCTGGAGCGGGCGTGCGAGCAGCAGTTGCTGACGCAGTCGTTCGGCGGGTGGCCTGCTTGGTCGCCGCCGGAGGAATCGCACGCGAAGCGCGAGCACATCTATCACCCGCGCGCGGTGCGGGCGGTGTGGGACTACTTGGTGCGGCAGCTGCCTTGAGGCGACGGGTGCGCTGTCCGGATGCGTGGGCAGCGCACCTTCAGCCGTTGCCGTCCTGCACGGCGCGGACAACGAGCGGATGCTGGTCCGGCATGTGCTTCGCGCACGCGCGAGCGTTGGGCTCGGCCAAGAACACCGGCTTGGTGTTGTCCGGCGGATACACCCGCAGCCCGTCGACGGGAGTGGGCGCGCAGCTTGCCGGATCGTAGACATCGACGTTGACCTGGTCGAGCCACGCCGCGGCCGACTGGCCGGGCGCCAGTGTCAAGGCAGGCACCGGGCCGGGTTCCCGTTTCGCGGCATCGCCCACCTGACGCCGGTCCACGACGTAGGAAACGCCCGGATACCCGCGCAGCGCGCAGGCGTCGCCGCCGAAGTTGGTGAAGACGATCGGCACGTAGTAATGCCCGGCCGCCCCTTCTCCTTGGCCCAGCGCGACATCCAGTCCACTGGTCCGGCATGGCGCGGTTGCCCGGGCAGCCGGCTGGGGAACCCAGGCGGTGCCGGCGAGTGCGGCCGCGACGCCGCCGATCATGAGGTACCGGGCCGAGATCACTGTCGTTCTCCCGTCGTCCGAGATTCCGTCGATGCTTCTCATCCTGGCAAGCCGCTGCCCGCGGCCCGAGAGGCCA
Organism: Amycolatopsis sp. FU40; assembly: GCF_021903635.1. NCBI lineage: Bacteria > Bacillati > Actinomycetota > Actinomycetes > Pseudonocardiales > Pseudonocardiaceae > Amycolatopsis > Amycolatopsis sp. FU40. The sequence goes on along the minus strand of NZ_CP091381.1, from coordinate 2,534,823 downwards.
AGGACCCTGTGCGGCAGGGCTTTGCGTCATCGGCGCGTCGGCGGCCGGCCGCCGGTACCGGTCCATTCCGCCGGAAACCCCATTGTCCGACCAGATGCGCGCCGGAATCCGCACCCGCCGCGGACTTGCCGCGATAGGGAACAATTTCTAGGGCAGGTTCCGCGGCGGAGGGGCGGCTCGATGACGGTCCGAGTCTTGCTGGTCGAGGACGACGCCCTGATCAGCGAAGCGCTTTCCCTCGCGCTGGCTGACCAGGGCTGCACGGTGCTGCAGGCCGCGTGCGGCGAAGACGCGTTGGCGATGCTGGGATCGGTGAGCGTGGACGTCGTCCTGCTCGACCTGATGCTGCCGGGCATGGACGGGCTCGCCGTCTGCCACGAGTTGCGCGTGCGCGGCGAGCTGCCGGTCATCGTCATCACCGCACGGGCCGACAGCCAGGACGTCATCGCCGGTCTGGAAGCCGGTGCCGACGACTACGTGACCAAGCCGCTGGTCGCCGGCGAACTGGCGGCCCGCATCCGCGCGCTGTTGCGCCGCGCGGCGCCGGTCCGCCGATGCTGTCTCCAGGTCGGCGACCTGTTGCTGAGCACGCACGACGAGACGGTCTCGCGCGAAGGCGTCCCCATTCGCCTTACCCGTACCGAATTCCGTCTCCTGGCCGAATTGGCCGCCGCCGAGGGCGAGGTCGTCACCCGGGAGCAGTTGCTGCACCGGATCTGGGGACGCGACTACTTCGGCGGCACGCGCCTGCTCGATGTCCACATCCGGCGATTGCGCCGCAAAGTCGAGCCTAATCCCGATTGTCCGCGTCTCGTGCTCACCGTCCGGGGCATCGGCTACCGCGCCGAGCCCCGCCCGTGAGCGCCGCTTCCGTGTCCCGCCTTTCCTTGCGCTTCCGGGTTTCCGCCGCGTTCGGGCTCGGCCTGCTGGTGGTGGTCAGCGTGCTGTCGGCGGCGACCTGGCACCTCGCCACCGACTACCTGCTCAACCAGCGCCAGCAGAGCGCCGACCGGCATGCCCGGATCAACGCGCGGCTGGTCGAGAACGAGGTCCGCGACCGGACCGACGGTCTCGGCGAACTGCTGTCCGGCCTCACGTCCGGACCGAATTCGACGATCCTCGTGTCGCTTCCCGGCGGCTGGCACACCGCCGGACGCCCGATCGGCCCCGCGGACCTCCCGCCCGGCCTGCTCTCCCGCACCCGCCCCGGCGCGCCCGCGCACGACCGGTTCACCGCCGACGGGGTCCCGGTCCTCGTGGTCGCGCAGCAACTCGCCAAGTCGAAGGGCTATTACGTCGAACTCCATCCGCTGCTCGGCCTCGAACGGACCTTCCGCAAGCTGCGCATGATCCTCGTCGCGGGCACCGTGACGTGCGGGCTGTTCGGCGTCGTCCTCGGCGCGTGGGCGGCCCGGCGCGCGCTCCGTCCGCTGGCCGCGTTCACCGAAACCGCAGCCCGGATCGCCCGCGGCGACATGCGCGCGCGACTGCCCGAACAAGCCGGACCCGACCTCGCTCCCCTCGCCGCGACGTTCAACGCCACCGCCGATGCCCTGGAACGACGCGTCCGCCGTGACGCGCGTTTCGCCGCCGACGTCAGTCACGAACTGCGCTCGCCGCTCACCACGATGACGACCGTCGCGGAAGTCCTCGAACGCCGTCGCGACGCCATGCCCGCGCCCGCGCAGAAGGCGTTGCAGCTCTTGCTGGCCGAACTCCACCGGTTCCGCGGCATGGTGCTCGACCTGCTGGAGATCTCGGCCGTCGACCAAGCCGACAACGGCGAGGAACGCGAACTGGTCGATCTGGGCTCGCTCGTCCGCAGCGGCGTCGCGAGCAGCCCCGCCCCGCGCCCGGCCCTGGAACTCCCTTCGGAACCCTTGCTGGTGGCAGCGGACCGCCGCCGCCTCGACCGCGTCCTCGCGAACCTGCTCGACAACGCGGCCCGCTACGGCGGCGGCGCGGTCCGCGTGGCCGCGCACGCGTGCCACGGCGTCGTCCGGTTGGAAGTCGACGACGCCGGCGACGGGGTGCCCGCCGAACTCCGGGAACGCATTTTCGAACGGTTCTCCCGCGGCGTGCACGCCGGACGACGGGACCCCGGCTCGGGGACCGGCCTGGGATTGGCGATCGTCGCCGACCACGTGTACCGCCACGAGGGACGTGTGTGGGCGGAGGGCCGCCCGGGCGGCGGGGCGCGGTTCGTCGTCGAACTCCCGCAAGCGCACGGGTGACGCGGTCAGGGACCCGGTTTCGGCATCACGGGCTCTCTCACGGTCTCCGTTCGTAGAGCGTCCCCAGCCGCACCAGGGTGGGACGTCCGTCCGGGCCCGGTTCGTAGAACTGCACCGCCAGCAGACCCCCCGGAGCGCCGGCGTCCATGACGAATCGGCTCCGCGCACTGTCGACGCACGCGAGCGGCATGGCCTGCCCTCCGCCCGCGGCGCTGCCCATCAGGCGGTCCCATTCCGCCAGCCCGGGGTCGGGTGTCAGCCGGGCGTGGAGCTGTCCGCCGAGCGCCTCGACCGACACCTCGCCGTCCGGGGCACGGTAGAGCCCGGTGAACCGTTCGATCTCGACCTCCGCGCTCCCCTTCGGCGGGTCGATGGCGGCCGGTCCCGGAACATCGAAGCACTTTTCGAGCAGCTCAGCGCACAGCGTGGAATGCAGCATCGCTCCGGTAGTGCTGTTGGTAAGCACCGCGAGCACGACATTCTGCCGGGGAATGACGTAAAGGGTCGAATGCATGCCGAGGTTGGCGCCGGAGTGGGTAAGAACTGGGTCGTCGCCCTCCCGGAAGATGCCCCAGCCGAGTCCGAAGTTCGCGCATCCGCGGAGACAGCCCCAAAAGTCGTCGTACTGGGGCGTGCGCATCTGTTCCAGGGCCGCCTTCGACAGGAGCCGGTGTCCGCCGGGTGTCCTGCCGTCGAGGTGCATCCGACCGAAGCGGATCAGTGATTCGACGTCGACCCACAAGCGCGAGCCGGCGGGACCGTACTCAGGCCACACGCGCAGGCGCGGTACCCGGGAGACGGCCCCGCTCGCCGGGTCGACGACATGTCCGACGGCGGTTGAGCGGAGCAGCAGTTCCTCGGCGTCCGAGCTCGCGTTCATGCCGAGCGGCTCGAGAACGCGCTTGCTCAGTGCGACGTCGAAGCGTTCGCCGGTGAGCACCTCCGCCAGCCGGCCGAGTGTGCTCATTCCCATGTTGCTGTAAGAGAACCGCCGGCCGGGGACGCCCGTGACGTCCAGCGCCGCGAGCTCTCGAAGCAATCGCTCGAGCACGTCGTCGCCCGGGGCGAGGTTCGGCAGGTAGTTGCCGGGCAGGCCGGACGAGTGGTTGAGCAGCATCCGCACGGTGATCGTCGCAGAGCGGGCGGGGTTCGCTGCGGTGAAGCCGGGCAGGTACCGCACGACGGGCGTGTCGAGGTCGAGCCGCCCTTCGTCCACGAGGGTCATCGCCAGGGAAGCGGTGAGCGTCTTCGTGACGGATCCGGCGGCGAACAGCGTGTCCGGCAGCACCGGAGCGCCGGTCGCCGCGTTGACCGTTCCGGTCTCGGCCCGGACGAGCGTGCCGTCGTGCCACAGCGCGGCCGACGCGCCGGTCACGGTGAACTTCTCGGCCAGCCGCGAAAGACGATCGGCGAGTTCGTTCGAGGTGATCATCGGTCATGCCCTCTCCGCAGGTGCTCGATGCTCCGATGCTGTCAGGCGCGGTCCGGTGCCGGCCATCGTCACTCGTCTCAGGACGGCGGACCCGGATGCGAACATTGTCGAACGGCCCCTCTCAGCCGCGCGACTCCTGTCCATACCGTGACCGCGCCTGCGGGACCTACCGTCAAGGGACGGCGTGAGAGCACGGCGTGCTGGACCACGGAAGGAAGACGACGATGTCACTCCTGCTGACTGGTGCGACCGTCATCGACGGCGTTTCCGACAAGGGCATCGACGGGCACGCGATCCTGATCGAGAACGGCCGCATCGCGGCGATCGGCCGCCCGGACGAACTGGCGGTCGCCGCGGGAACCGAGACCGTCGACTTCAGCGGGAAGTTCCTCATCCCCGGGCTGATGAACGCGAACGTGCATCTCCTCGTCAACGTTCTCTTCGAGACGCTCGTCCGATACGAAGGCCGCTACGAGGACTTGATCGTCGAGGCCGCGCAGGTCGCGCTGAAAAACGGATTGACGACGGTGTTCGACACCTGGGGGCCGCGCCGCGCGCTGACGGCGGCTCGTGACCGGATCGACCGGGGCGCGACGCCCGGCAGCCGTATCCGCTGTGCGGGCAACATCATCGGATTCGACGGACCGTTCTCCGACGACTTCGACCGGCGCATCCCCGGTGTCGGGAGCTCCCGTTTCGTCGACCGGGTGAACGCGGCGTGGGTGGAGAACGTCGGGCGGCACCTGATGTGGCTGACGGCCGAGGAGGTCGGCAACGAGGTCCGCGCCTACCTCAGGCGCGGCGTGGACTTCGTCAAGTACGCGTCGAACGAGCACGGCGGGGCCGCTGCCGGGGCCTTCATCCAGTTCTCGGAGCGCACGCAGCGCGTCATCGTCGAAGAAGCTCACCGAGCCGGGTTGACCGCGCAGTCGCATACCTCGACGGTCGAGGGCCTGCGGATGGCGATCGAGGCGGGCTGCGACCTCGTGCAGCACGCCAACGCGACGGGTCCCGCCGAAATCCCGCGGGCTACCCTCGAACTGTTCGCCGAGAAGAACTGCGGTGCGGTCGTCTTCCCGTTGACTGACAACGGTTTCAAGGTTCTCCGCGAGTCCGTTTCGGACCACGAATGGACGATGTGGAAAGCCTCGGACGTCAACGCCCGCAACCTCGTCGGCTCGGGGGCGTCGATCCTGCTCGCCAACGACGGCGGCATTTTCGCCCCGGAAGTCATGAACGAGCCGATGATCAAGGGCACTTGGAACGGGCTGCCCGAAGACGAAGCGCTGGGCCGCCTGGCGACCGGTCATTTCGTCTGGCTCCGGGCGATGGAGGAAAAGGGCATGTCGCCGATGGCGCTGCTGCACGCGGCGACCCGCAACATCGCCGAGGCCTACCGGGTCGACGACGACCTCGGGACCATCGAAGCAGGCAAGATCGCCGACCTGGTCGTGCTCGACGAGGATCCCTTGCGCAGCGCCAAGAACTACCAGACCATTCACGCCGTCATCAAGGACGGCGCCATCGTCGATCTCGACGCGCTGCCGCAGCGGCCGTTGCTGACCGCGGAACTTTCTCCGCCGCTTGAAGAAGAAACCCGCTACAAGAAAGCCCTCCAGCACGGCGCACGCATGCCTGGCTGCCCCGCTTGCGCGAACGGAAACCACCGATGACCCAGTCGAACTCCGCCGCGTGCCACGCCAAGGCACCGGTATGGGAACAGCACTGCTGTCTTCCTCTCGACCCGGACGCCGACGTCGACGCCCTGTGGCGGTACGCCGAGGCGGGAGCGTCGTTCGTGTCGGTGAACGCCGGTTACGCTCCGCACGGCATAGCGGACACGATCCGAGTGCTGTCCGGGTTCCGCCGCCAGTTGCTTGCCAGGCCCGACCGCTACCTCCTGGCCCGCACGGCCGGGGACGTGCGCGCGGCCAAGGCCACCGGACGGCTCGCGGTCGCGTTCGACCTGGAAGACACCCGTCCGCTGGACGAGCGGATCGAGCTGGTGCAGACCTATTACGACCTGGGGGTGCGCACCATGGTGCTGACCTACAACCACCGCAACGCCGCCGGTTCGGGCTGCCACGACGAGTCCGACGGCGGCCTGACGAGGTTCGGCAGCGAGGTGGTGGCCGAGATGAACCGGGTGGGAATGACGGTCGATGCCGCGCACTGCTCGTACCGGACGTCGATGGACCTCTTCGCCGCGTCGACGGCACCGGTGGTGTTGTCCCATACGGCCGCTCGCGCGGTGCACGATCACGAGCGGAACGTATGGGACGACCAGATGCTCGCCTGCGCGGCCACCGGCGGCGTCGTCGGGATCAACGGCGTCGGGATGTTCCTGGGGGCCAACGACGCGAGCACCGAGACACTCGTCCGCCACATCGACCACGCCGTGGAGCTGGTCGGCTGGGAACACGTAGGCCTCGGGCTGGACTACTGCTTCGCCGAAGACGATCTCAACGCCGAACTGGCCGCGAATCCCGAACTGTTCCCGCCGAGCTACTCGCGGTGGGAACGGCTGGAGTTCGTCGAGCCCGAGCGGCTGCCCGCCATCGCCGCGGCTCTGCTGGACCGCGGCCACGCGCCGGGGGCCGTCGCGGGGATTCTCGGCGGGAACTTCCTTCGGGTGGCGGAGAAGGTGTGGCAGTGAACCGGATGCCTCGGCGCGTGGTGGTCGTGGGCGCCGGCGTCGTCGGGCTTTCGTGCGCGTGGTTTTTGCAGAAGCACGGCGCGGAGGTCACTGTCCTGGAGCGGTCGGAAGTGGGGGCGGGCGCCTCTTGGGGCAATGCCGGCTACCTTGTGCCTGCCATGGTGGCACCGCTCGCGGAGCCGGCGCTGCTGCGCGAGGGCGTGCGAAGCTTGCTCACTCCCGGCTCGCCGGTCTCGGTGAGCGCACGGCTGTCGGCGGCGACCATGGCATTCCTGACCGGGTTCGCCCGGAACGCGACAGCCGCTCGATGGCGGCGGGGAATGGCCGCGCTCGGACCATTGGCGGCACGCAGCCTCAGCGCTTTCGACGAACTGGCCAAGGGCGGGGTCGCCGCGGAAATCCACGAGCAGACAATTCGGATCGGGTTCACCGCGGGACAGGACACCGCCGGGCTCGAGCATGAACTGGCCCTCGCCCGTGCCTCCGGACAGGAGATGTCCTACCGGACCACGACGGGGCACGAGGCTCCGTTCTCCGGCCGGATCGCGCAGGTGCTGCATCTGGAAGGGCAGCGGTTCCTCGCACCGGGCACGTTCCTTGACGCGCTCGCCGCGTCAGTGCGCGAGCGGGGCGGCGAGATCGTCGAGGGCGCCCGCGTGCGGGCGATCGGATTCGGGCCGCGCGGGCTGCAGGCGGATACCTGGGCGGGGCCGCCGCACCGGGCCGACGCTGTCGTGCTCGCGACGGGGGCGTGGTTGCCGGAACTCGGACGCCGGTCGGGGGTGCGGATGCCAGTGCAGGCCGGACGCGGCTACTCGTGCAGCGTGCGGCTGGCCGAACCGCTCGCGGGTCCGGTCTACCTGCCCGGTGCCCGAGCGACGCTCACGCCGTACGGGGACCGGGTCCGGATCACCGGCGTCATGGAGATCGCCGCCCGGGACGCGCCCTTCGACGGCAGCCGCCTCGACGCCGTCCTGCGCTCGATCCGCCCCCTGCTCGACGCGGATTGGGACGACGTGCGCGAACCTTGGTCCGGGTCCCGGCCGCTGACGCCCTGCGGACTTCCGGTGATCGGCGCGGCCAAGATCCCCGGCGTCCAGGTCGCGGGCGGCCACGGCATGTGGGGCCTGACGCTGGGTCCGATCACCGGGAAGCTGCTCGCAAGGCAGATCATGACCGGCGCCGGCGCGCCCGAGCTCGTCCCGTTCGATCCGCTCCGCCGCAGTTGAACGGCTTGGGCCGGAGCCGCCGACCCGGAATGCTCGGTCGAGCGCTCGCCCCGGGCCTGCGCCAGCAGACGATCACAGCGGCGATCCGCCGCTCGCCAGGAGGCTTCGATGAGTCATGACGCGTTCACCCCGCCGCCCGCGCCGGCGTTCCGCAGGCAGGGCAATCTGCTGTTGCTGTCCGGCCAGGTCGGGGTCGACGAGAACTGGCGTCCGGTGTCCGGGACGTTCCACGACGAGGCCCGCACCGCCTTCGCGAACGTCCGGCGGGTGCTCGCCGAGGCGGGCGCGCGGCCCGACGACGTCCTCAAGGTCACCGCGTATCTCGCCGATCTCGAGGACTACCCCCGCTACAACGAGGTCTGGACCGGAGAGTTCCCCGGCACGCGCCCTGCCCGCACGACCATCGGCGCGCAACTGGTCGCACCCTTTCGCGTCGAGCTCGATGTGGTCGCTTGGCTCGACGGTACCCCGTGAACGGCAACGCCTTGCCGCCGGTTTTGTCATTGACCGGCGGAGCGAGCTGAGCGACGGGCCCGGCCGGGTTACATTCAGCGGCGAACCCGATGGTGCCGGAGCGGCGCCGCGGACAAGGAAGGTACGGCGCGCGATGCGGCTGAACGCGGTTCGGTGAGCGAGGACCTGCAGCGGGTCGTGGACGCGCTCGCTCGGCAGCTGGGCCGGGCGGTCGCGGTCGACGACGTCCATTTCCGGTTGCTCGCCTACAGCGCGCAGGCCGGTCCGATCGACGACATGCGGGCGCGGGTGATTCTGGACCGCGAGGCTCCGCCGGAGGCCGTCGCCTGGCTGCGGCGGTTTCGGCTTCCCCGCGCTGACGGACCGGTACGCCTACCCGCGGCCGCGGAGTTCGACCTGCTGCCGCGGGTCGCCATCCCGATCCGGTTCCAGGGCGTGCAGTTCGGCTATCTGTGGCTCATCGACGCGGGCGAACCAGTGAACGACGCCGGGCTCGCTCTCGCCGGCGCCGCGGCGGACGAAGCCGCTGAGGTGCTTTTCCGCGAGCGGGCTCTCGGCGAGCTGCACGACGCCCGCGTCGGGGAGTTCCTCCGGGACCTGCTGTCCGAGGACCACGCGGCCCGCGTCCTCGCTGCCGACGGACTCGTCGAATCAGACCTCTTCGCGGCACGCGGCGAAGTCGTCGCCGTCGTCGTCGCGCCGTTGCCGGCAGCCAGTCAGGAAGTCGGCAACGGCGACCGCTTGGCGCTCGGCGCAGCACTGCGCGCGGCGGCCGCCGCGGCACCGGTCCGCGAAAGCATGATCCTCATCCGCCCTGCCCACGGATTGCTCGTCGTGACGCAACGCGCGATGGAACGGATCCCCCGGCTCGCGGACGATCTGTGCGAGTCAGCGGCGCGGCGGCTGGGACGCGCCAGCCGTTGGCGGGCTGTGGTCGCCGGGGTAGGGCGTCCGGTCGCGCGGCTGGCCGACACCGCGACCTCGTATCGGCAGGCGCTCGACGCGATCCGGGTCGCCGACGTCATCCCCCGGTTCCGGCCGGTCGCCCGCCACGACGCGCTCGGGATCTACTCCTTGCTGGCCGCCCAGCCGCGCGAACAGCTCCGCGGCATGGGGGCTGAACAGGCGATCGCCGCGCTCGTCGGCGCCGATCCCGAACTCCTCCTCACCGCGGAGACGTTCCTCGACCGCGCGGGCGACACTCGCGCGGTGGCCGAGCGGCTCGGCGTGCACCGGGCGACGGTCTACTACCGGCTGCGCCGAATCGAGGAACTCACCGGCTTCAACCTGAGCGACGGGGAACGCCGCCTCGTCCTGCACCTCGGCATCAAGGCGGCACGGCTCCTCGGCGACGGTTGACCACTCCCGGCGGAGAAGCGAGCCCGCATCCCGTGCGCAGTCGGATCCGCCGCCGCTGAAACCCTGGCTACGCGGGCGCCCAGGCGCGGCCGGTCTCGATCAGCAGCTTCCGCATTGCCGATCCGGCGGGAGAAAGCCGTTCCCCGCGTCGATGGGCGAGCACGATCCGGCGGCTCGGCGGGCGCGGCGAGACCGCGGTCAGGACCCGGATGTCGTCGCGGAGGCTGTAGAGCGACAGCCGGGGCACCAACGCGATGCCCATGCCGACCGCGACCATCGCCTGTGCTTCCTGGTAGCTGCGCGCTTCGAAGGTGACGATGGGTTCGAAGCCCGCAGCTTCGCAGGCAGCGTTGAGCAGCGCGAGGACGTTCGGCGAGGTGCGGATGATCCACGGCTCGTGCCGGAGTTCTTCCATCCGGACCGACGACCGGGCGGCCAGGCGGTGGCTGGAGGGCACCAGCAGCACGCTCGGATCGCGGAAGATCAGTTCGCTGGTCAGGCTTTTCCCGGGTCCGTCGGCGGGCCGCTCGCGGTCCCAGGTGATGGCCAGTTCGATTTCGCGCGATTCGAGGAGATGCTCGAGGCCGGACAGCTGGGCGCTGTGGATCCGCAGGTCGACTCCCGGATGGTGCGCGCGGAACGCGGAGATCGCCGCGGGCAGGAACGATTCGGTCACCGTCGGGACCGTGCCGAGCCGCAACGTCCCGGTGTTCAGCCCGGCGAGGTCGCGCAGTTCCTCGTGCGCCGCCGACACGATCCGCTCGATCTTCTCCGCGTGGCGCACCACGGCGCGGCCTGCCTCGGTGAGCGTCACGCCCCGCGGCCGTCGCTCGATCAGCGGCTGCCCTGCCTCGTCCTCCAGCTGCCCGATCTGCTGCGAAACCGCGGAAACCGTGTAGCTGAGGCTCTCCGCCGCCGCGGTCAGCGAGCCCGTGCGGGAAACCTCGACCAGCACGAGCATCCGCCGGATGTCCATCCTCATCCCCGCAGCCTACAGCTCAGCTAAAGGCACCTTGAGCAACTTTAGCTGGTTTGAACCGAGGCGGTGCCGCACGCTTGCTCGGGAAGCCGCCAACCGAAGGAGTTCGAGGTGAATCCCCAAGCGAGCACGGTCGATCTGGCGGGTGCGTGGATGCGCGGAGGCACGAGCAAGTGCTGGATCTTCGCCGCGGACGCGGTGACGGCCCTGCCGCTCGATCTCGACGTCGTGCTCGCCAGCGCGCTCGGCTCCGGCGATCTCCGGCAGATCGACGGCGTGGGCGGAGCGACGTCGACCACGTCGAAAGCAGCGGTCGTCTCCCGTGCGACCGGACCCGGCGCCGACGTCGAGTACCTCTTCGGCCAGGTCGGGATCGCCGAACGGATCGTCGAATGGGGCAGCAACTGCGGAAACTGTGCCACCGCGGTCGGGCTCTACGCGGTGCAGGAAGGTCTTGTCGCCGTCGAGGGCGAGGTGACGACCGTGCGGCTTCGCAACCTCAACACCGGCGCAGTGCTGCAGACCGCGATCGCCACCCCGGGCGGCCGCGCGCCGCGGAGCGGGAAAACTCTCGTGCCAGGCGTCGAATCGGGCGGGGTGCCGGTGGAACTGACCTTCCGCGGCCCGTTCGATCTCGACCGTTCGTTCCCCACTCGCCGCCCGAGCCAGGTCGTCGACGCCGGTGGAACGACCGCCGACGCCACCCTCGTCAACGCCGGAGCGCCCGCGATCCTCCTCGACGCGCACAGCGTCGCGATGACCGCGACCGAATCCGCCGAAGCGGTCGCCGAGCGGCTGCCGATGCTCACCGCCTTCCGCGCGGCAGGCGCCGTCCTGCACGGGTTGGTGCCGCCGGGCCGCCCGGCGCCCAACGCGGTGCCCAAGACCGGAGTAGCCGGACCCGCGGCGGATTACCGGACAGCCAACGGAAAGCTGATCCGCGCACAGGACTACGACGTGTCGGTCCGCATGCTTTCGATGCACGCCGCGCACCCCGCGATCGGACTGACCTCAGCGGTGGCTGTGGCGACCGCAGCCGCGACGCACGGCAGCGTCGTGCACTCCCTCGTCGGCGACGGCCGCCAGTCGCTGCGCATCGGGACCCTCGCCGGCGTGGTCGAGGTCCGCTGGACCCGTTCCCCCGACGGGGCGGTCGAGGCGGTCTCCTTGCGCCGGGCGGCTCGAAGGCTCGCGACCGCCGTCGTGCACATCCCGTTCTCGGGCCGCCCGCTGCACCAACTGGAAAAACGTCCCGCTGTCGCCGCCGCACTCGCGGTGTCACGCTGAACTGCGCGCCCGCAGCCGCCAGCCCGCTCTCCCCCGGCACCGGGACGCCACGTCTATCAAGGAGGATAGAAGTGCTCACGCCCTTCACGATGGCCGCCCGACTGGACCGTCTCCCGATCACCAGAGCCCACAAGTTCGCACTGGCCACCCTGGCCTTCGTGTTCCTGTTCGAATTCGGCGACCTGAACACCTTCGCCTACGTCGCGCCGGCGCTGGTCAAGCACCTCGGATTCTCCGTCGGGGACATCGCGGTCGTCACCTCGGCCGCGTTCCTGGGCATGGCGGTGGGCGCGGCGTTCGGCGGACGGGTCTCGGACCTCATCGGCCGCAAACGGGCCCTGCTCTGCTCGACTTCGTTGTTCTCGCTGTTCTCCTTGGTCAACGCGGCCGGGGTCAACGTGCCGACGTTCGTCGTGTTCCGGTTCCTGACCGGAGTCGGTCTGTCGGCGATGGTGGTCGCGGCGACCACCTACATTTCCGAGGTCATGCCTGCCGCGCGCCGCGGGCGGATGCAATCGGCCGTGATGGCCGTCGGTCTCGCGGGCATCCCGTTCATGTCGTTCTCGGCGCGCGGCATCGTCCCGCTCGGCTCCGGAGCCTGGCGGCTGGTCTTCGTGCTCGGCTCCGCGGCGCTGCTGGCCCTTCCCGCGCTCGCGGCCTTGCCCGAAAGCCCGCGCTGGCTCGTCCACAAGGACCGGCTGCCCGCGGCCGAGGCCGTCCTCTCCCAGCTGGAGCGGCGGGCCGGGCCGTTGCCCCCGATCGCCGACGTCCCGTCCGCACCGGCCGCTCCGGCGGGCCCCAGCGGCTACCGGCAGCTGTTCGCCAGCCCGTACGGCCGCACCACCCTGTTCCTCGCGGTCGTATGGATCTTCCAGACCCTCGGCTTCTACGGTTTCGTCGCCTGGGTGCCGACCCTCCTGACGCAGCACGGCTTCAGCGTCGCCAAATCCCTCGGGTTCTCCGCCCTCACCACCATCGGCGCGGTCCCCGGTGCGCTGCTCGCCTGGCCGGTGACCGACCGGCTCGGCCGCAAGCTTCCGCTCGTGGTCGCCGCACTCGCCACCGCGGCGAGCGGGCTGGCCTACGGCCTGACCTTCAACCCGGTCGCCATCGTGGTCTTCGGGTTCTGCGTCAACCTCCTGATCCAGACCTTCGCGACCCTGCTCTACGCCTACAGCCCGGAACTTTTCCCCACCGGGCTGCGCAACGCCGGACACGGGCTGGTGTACGGAACCGGACGGCTCGCCAACATCTTCGGCCCGATGCTCGTCGCGTCGATCTTCGCCGGACTCGGGTACCAAGCGGTGTTCGTGTACATCGCGGCCTGCTGGCTCATCGTCGCGCTGGCGATCGCGTTCTTCGGGCCGCGCACCGGAAAGCGCTCGCTGGAATCGCTGTCCGCGCGGACCGGAGCCCAAGCCGAAGCGGCAAATCCGGTACACGCCGCCAATAACGCCGAAGGGACACTTCGTTGAACACCTCTGCCGAAACCGCTGCTCCCGGAAAAGCCGCTGACGTCATCGTCGTCGGCGGCGGCAACGCGGCATTCACCGCCGCACACGCCGCCGCGGTGCGCGGCCGCCGAGTGGTGCTTCTCGAAAAGGCTCCGCGCGCGCAGTTCGGCGGAAACAGCTACTACACCGCCGGAGCCACGCGGATCGCCCACCGCGGTCTAGCGGATCTCCTCGATTTCATCGAGCCGGACGAGCGGCATGCCGCCACGCACGTGCCGCCGTACTCGCCCGCCGATTACGCCCGGGACCTGGCGAAAGTCACGAACGGCCGCAACGACCCCGGTCTCACCGAAGCACTTGTCAACGAGGCGGCGCCCGGCCTGCGCTGGCTGCACTCCCTCGGCCTGAAGTACCGGCTGATGTACGAACGGCAAGCTTACGAACGCGCCGACGGCACTTACCTGTTCTGGGGCGGCCTGCACGTCGGAAACGTCGGCGGCGGGGCGGGTCTGATGCATGACCACCTCCGGGTCGCGGACCGGCTCGGCACCGAAGTCCGGTACGGACAGGACGTCTTCGATCTGCTGACCGAGAACGGCACCGTGACCGGAGTGAAAGTCCGGCAGGACAACGGGATCGTCCAGGAGCTGCGCGCGGAGTCGGTCGTCCTCGCCGCGGGCGGCTTCGAAGCGAACCGGGAGCTGCGGCGAGCACACCTCGGCCCGGGCTGGGAAAACGCGAAAGTCCGGGGAACCCCGTTCAATACCGGCCAGATGATCACCGCCGCGCTCGCGCTCGGCGCGGCCAAGGGCGGCGACTGGCAGTCGTGTCACTCCACCCAGTGGGACGCCTTCACGCCCGGCAACGAATCCAACCGGGAACTGACCAACCGGCTCACCCGGCAAAGCTATCCGCTCGGAATCATCGTCAACCGCGCCGGCGAACGGTTCCTCGACGAGGGAGCGGACTTCCGGAACTACACCTATGCCAAGTACGGCAAGGAAATCCTCGAACAGCCCGGCTCGGTCGCCTATCAGATCTTCGACGCGGGCCTCCGCCCGATGCTGCGCGCCGAGGAATACGACATGCCGGGCGTTTCCGTCGAAAGCGCCGGCAGCGTCGAGGAGCTGGCCGAGCGGATCGGGGTCGACCCCGAACGCCTCGCCAAGACCGTCAACGACTACAACCGCTCGATCGACGTTTCGATCCCGTTCGACCCCAACGTCAAAGACGGCCGCCGAGCCGGCACGACGCCGCCGAAAAGCAACTGGGCGATTCCCCTCAGCGACGGGCCCTTCTACGCGTATGCGGTCACCTGCGGCATCACCTTCACCTTCGGCGGCCTGAACTGCGACCCGCACGGCCGGGTCCTCGACGAGCGCGGCCGCGCGCTCCCCGGGCTGTACGCGTGCGGCGAGATGCTCGGCGGCCTCTTCTCCGGCAACTATCCCGGCGGCTCGGGCCTGGCGGCCGGGGTCGTCTTCGGCCGCCGCGCGGGTTCGCTGGCCTGACATCCGGACAGTTCTCCCCTAGGCCAGCTCGATCAGCAGCTCGGCTCACCGCGTCAACGGCGTCGGCGGGGGCGGGCACCGGAGGTGTCCCGCCGTCCGGCCGGTCAGCTACCGCGCCGGACCGCGTTTTCCAGCAGGGCGAGCGCCCGTTCGATGTCCTTGCGGTCCGCTTCGTCCAGGTTGGCGAGGAGGGCTTCTTCCCGGTCGAGATGTCCTTCGAGGACCCGGTCGATCAGCTTGCGGCCCGCGGCGGTCAGTTCGGCGTAGCTGACCCTGCGGTCGCCTCGGTGGTCGCGGCGGCGGATCAGGCCGTCGCGTTCGAGGGCGTCCAGCCGTCCGGTGAGAGCGCCGGAGGTGACTAACGAGGAGGCAGCCAGTTCGGACGGCGTCTTCCGGTAGGGACGGCCGGCCCGGCGCAGGTTGCACAGGATGTCGAACGCGCCCGGGGTCAGGCCGTACGGGGCCAGGTACGCGCGCAGGCCGCCTGCGGCGAGGTCGGCGATCCGCCGGACCCGGCCGAAGATCGCGATCGGAGAGGCGTCCAGGTCCGGGCGCTGCCGTGCCCAGTCCGCCACCACCTGGTCGACCGGGTCCATCGTCATCGGCTCCTCGTTCCGCGGCATGCGGACGGAGCCTATCCGCGTCCTAACCGGACTGCGCCGCGGGCTGATCGGCGGCAGCGGGTTGTTTCCCGGCCGGAGCGCGACCGCGGAGCAGCACGACGGCACCGAGCAGCGTGAGCAGCTGCGTCGCGGCGAGCAGTGCGTACCCGGCGGCGAACCCGTGGTCGCCGCCCGCCGCGATCGCCACGCCCATCAAGGCCGGAAGCAGCGCGGACACCAGGTTGCCGACCCCGTTGATCATTCCGTAGGCACTGCCTACCGAGCCCGCCGGTGCGTATTGCTGCACCAGCGTCGGGATCGCGGGTCCTTGCAGGCCCCAGAACGCGTTGGCGAGGATCAGGGTCGCCGCCGCGAGCCAGCGCGAATCGGCGAACGTCACGGTCGTCGCGCACAGTGCGGTGCCGATGCTCCCGATCACGAGCACGAGCGGTGCCCGGCGGCCCGGCATCCGGTCGATGAGCCATCCGCCGAGGAACCCGGACCCGAGGCTGACCACGAACGGCAGCGCGGACAGCGCGCTCATCTGCGCCAGCGAGAAATGCCGTGCTTGCAGCAAATACGACGGCAGCCAGGACGTGCTGCCCCACAGATAGCCGAGCGTCGCCACCTCGATCAGCAGGATCCAGCCGAGCTTGGGCGTGCGCAGCGCTCCCGCGAACCGCCGCAAGGCCGGCTCGCGGACGGTCGTCCGGCGTCGCGAGGCTCGGACGAACACGGCGACCAGCGGCAGCCCGACCACCAGGTTGAGCGCCGCGAGCAGGAGGAACGAGCCGTGCCAGCCGAAGTGCACGAGAGCGAAGGTGATCACCGGAATGCCCAGCGCCTTGCCAAGGGAAACGCCCATCGAGCTGACCGCGTTGGGCTTGCCCCACGCGCCTTCGGCGAAATTGTCCTTGACGTACATGGTTTTCAGCGAGAACAGCGGGCCCTCGCTGGCCCCGAGCAGGAACCGCAGCGTCAGCAGCAGCAGCGCGCTCCCGGCGTACGGGGACACGAGGGTGAACAACGCCCAGCACGCCAGGCTGACCAGCAACCCGCGCCGCACCCCGAACACCGCTTCGTACCACGGCGTGATCAGCATGGCCGCGATTCCGTAGCCGGCCAGGAAAAGCGTCATCAGAGCGCCTTGCGCCGCCCGGCTGCCCGCGATCCCGAAGTGCTGGGCGAACGCCGGATCGGTGATCAGCACGGACACGTTGACCCGGTCGATGTACGAGATCGCCACCACCACGAGCAGCGCCAGCACACCCAGCCACGCGGTCATCGGCGCGCCGGGACGCCGGTCTTCGGTCGGCACGGTCACCGCGGTTCCTTTCCGGGCCGGACCATCGCGAGGCGGCCCGGACCGCGCGGACCCGCCGCGCCGCCAGACCGGCCGCCTCGGCCGGCGGGGTCGCCCGGAAGTATCTTTGTCCTAAGATGCTTATGTCAAGCTATCTCGGCAGGGTCCTCTCCCCCGTGCCCAACGCGGTGAACGTACGTGAGGGGACCTTGACGGAATGTGATTCCGTCAAGGTCCCCTCACGTACGTTTGCGGGAGCGGGGCGATCAGCCCCACACCGGTTCGCTCGCCGGCGCGAGCAGATCGCTCACATCACCGGAAAGATCCTCCCCGGGCACACCGCGCCGGAACAACCGCCCGGGCGCACCGCCGCTCGTCGACACCCCCGCCAGCTCCGCCCAGCCGCCCCGGACCCGCAGCCACGTGCCCTCGCGCAGGCCGAGCACCGGAATGTCGTTGCACTCGTGGAATTCCGCGAGCCGTTTCTCCCGGGTCTCGCCCATGTGCGTGCTGCCCGGGTCGGGGTCGACGTAATGCGGGTTGAGCTGGAACGGCACCAGGCCCAGCGACGTCAGGCTCGGCGGCTCCACGATCGGCATGTCGTTGGTGGTGCGCACGGTGGGCCCGGCGATGTTGGTGCCCGCGCTGGCGCCGAGGTACGGCATTCCCCCGGACACCCGGTCCCGCAACGGTGCCAGCAACCCGCGCCGGTACAGCTCGGCCAGCAGGCGGAACGTATTGCCGCCGCCGGTGAACACCGCCTGGGCCGAGCGCACCGCGGCGACCGGGTCGTCGGCGGTGTGCAGCCCGCGCACCCGCACCCCGAGCGGCGCCACCGCCGCGGCGATGCGCTCGGTGTAGCCGTCGTGGTCGGCCAGCGCGAACGGCACGAACAGCAACTCGGCACGCCCGTCCAGCACCTCGGCCACCGCGTCCAGCGCGTGCTCCAGCGGAGCGCGGCCGTGGTTGGTCGAATTGGACAGCAACAGCAAGTCAGTCACGCGATTCTCCTCGGTTCGCCCGCCATTGTTCAGCAAGTCCGCAGCAGCCGGTCCACGACCCGCACGGAGAACCGCAGCGACTCCACCGGCACCCGTTCGTCCACGCCGTGGAACAGCCGGTTGTAGGGCAGTTCCGGCGGGACGCGCAGCGCCTTGAACCCGAAGCCGCGGATGCCGAGCCCGGACAGCGCCTTGTTGTCGGTGCCGCCCGCGTTGCAGTACGGCGTGGGGTGGCCGTCCGGATCCTCCGCGGTGACGGCCGCGCACATGGCGTCCACCAGGGGGCCGTCGAAGCCGCTCTCCATGGCGATGTCGCGATGGATGAACTCGCGGCGCACCGACGGCAGGAGCAGCTCGTCGATCGTGTCCAGCAGCTCCTGCTCGTACCCGGGCAGGAACCGGCCGTCGACCGCGGCGGTGGCCCGGCCGGGGATGACGTTGACCTGGTACCCGCCGGAGATCATGGTCGGGTTCGCCGAATTGCGCAGGATCACGTTCACCAGCTCCCCCACCCGGCCCATCCGCGCCAGGCTTCCGTCCACATCGGAGGGATCGAACGGGACGCCGAGCAGCTCCGCCGCGCGCTCCAGCAGCGCCCGCACCGGTTCGATCAGCCGGACCGGGAACCGGTGCCGCCCGATCCGGGCGAGCGATTCGGCGAGATCGGTGACCGCGTTCTCGTCGTTCGGCGAGGAACCGTGCCCGGCCCGGCCGGCGGCGGTCAGCCGCAGCCATGCCTGCCCGCGCTGCGCGCACTCGATCGGGTACAGCCTGCTGCCGTTGCCGAGGTCGAACGACACCCCGCCGCCCTCGGTGATCGCCTCGCCCACGCCGTCGAACAGGTCCGGGCGGTTCTCGGCCAGCCAGTGCGAGCCGAATTTCCCGCCGCCCTCCTCGTCGGCGAGGAAGCCGAACACGATGTCGCGCGCGGGTTTCTCGCCGGTGCGGCCGAACTGCCGCGCCAGCGCGAGAATCGCCGCGTCGAAGTCCTTCATGTCGATCGCGCCGCGGCCCCACAGCATGCCGTCGGCGATCTCGCCGGAGAACGGCGGGACGCTCCACTCGTCGGCGTCGGCGGGCACCACGTCCAGATGTCCGTGCAGGAGCAGCGCGGGCCGCGACGAGTCCACTCCGGACAGCCGGGCGAACACGCTGGCCCGGCCGGGCGCGCTTTCCACCAACGTCGGTTCCAGCCCGGCGTCGGAGAGTTTCTCCGCGACGTACTCGGCGGCCGGCCGCTCGGCCGCGCCCGGGTTGGACGTGTCGATCCGGATCAGGTCCCGGCAGAGGTCGACCACCTCGTCCTGCGCACCGGTCACCGGGCCACCTCCTCCAGTTCCGCCGAGCCCACCGGCCGGATCAGCCCGGCCTTGCCCAGCACCGTGTACAGGATCGCGGCGGTCAGCAGCGAGTTCAGCGCGGGGATGCCCCAGTGCACGAACTCGCCGACGCAGAACGCCACTGCCCAGACCGCGATCGTCGCGGGCACCCACACCGGCATCGTCGCTGGGACCCGTCCGGCGGCGCGCGTCTCTCGCAGCGGCGTGGAAAGCCGGCGTACCAGGAAGTACTCGGCCACGATGATCCCGCCCACCGGCGGGATCGCGACGCCCAGCACCGACAGGAACGCGGTGAAGTGCTGCAGGAACCCGATCGCGGACAGCACCGTCCCGGCGATCCCGATCACCAGCGTGACGACGCCGCGGTGCAGCGGGCGGCCGAACACGGTCCGCACGAAGTTGACCACGCCCAGCGAAGAGCCGTAGAGGTTCCAGTCGTTGATCTTCGCGGTCGCCAGCACCACCACGATCAGCCCGACGAAGCCCGACGTGGACAGCACGATGTGCGTGACGTCGGAACTGCCGACGAGGTGCCCGAGCAGCACGCCGGTCATGCCGACGATGTACTCCGACAGCACGATCGACGCGGAACTCTGCAGCAGGACGTGCCAGCCCTTGCGGTTGAACCGGGTCATGTCCGGGGCGACGACGGCGCCGGTCATGTAGCCGCCCGCGATGATCGTCGCCGCGGCCGGGATGGAGATCGCCGTCGCGGTCGGCGCGGCCGACATCAGCGCGCCCACCGAGTGGTCGGACAGGGTCGAGACGACGCTCCACGCTACGAGGCCGAAGAACAGCGGCACCGCGACCTTCGCCAGCCACATCATGTACTTGAAGCCGTAGATCACCAGCAGCGTCAGGACCACGCCGGACACCGCGCACCACAGCCACGGCGGCCCGCCGACGAGGGCGTGCATGCTCTTGCCGAAGATGCCGTTCTGCACGCCGAACCAGCCCACCAGGCTGATCGCGATCACCAGGCTCACCAGCGCGGAGCCGTTGCGGCCGAATCCGGTGAACCGGGTCAGCATGGTCATGGTGAGCCCCTCGCGCTGGCCGGCGAGGCCGATCAGGAAGATCACCACCTCCAGGATCACCGCGCCGAGGGTGAACGCCCAGAACGCGTCGGAGAACCGCATTCCCACGCCGAGCGTCGCGCCGAGCACGAACTGCGACAGCGAGCCGGACTGCGCGAGCCACTGCAGCAGCATCGAACCGAACCCGTAACGGGCGCTTTCGGGGACGCGGCGCAGCGAGTAGTCGTCGTTGCCGATCCGCTTCTTCGCGTGCTTCGCGGTTGTCGTCGCGGTGCTCATCCGGCCACCTCCGTGCCCAGCGTCTGCAGGTGCGCCATCGAGCCGTAGCGGGCTTGCAGATTGGCGAATTCCGTCTCGTCGTGGAAGTGCAGCGCGCCCGCGCCGAACTGCTTGGCGACCTCGACCGCGTAGCGCGCGGCGGCCGCGATGTCCGTCTCGTGGCTGGCCCCGGTCGCGCAGCCCGCCACCGTCGCCGCCGAGGTGATCGCCAGCCCGGCGACCGGCGCGTCCGTCGCGGTCGCCGGCTGCAGGATCGAGTTCAGGTGGTAGACGCCGTTGCCGTAGGGCGTGATGTCCTGCGTGGTGATCGGGTAGGTCACCAGCGGCGCACCGGTCACCGCTTCCAGCAGTTCGCCGAGGCCCTCGGAGACCCGCAGGATGTAGCCGCTGCGCACGGTCGGGGAAAGGGCGAGCCCGCGGTGGTTGATCACCCGGTTGCCCTTGGTGGTGTCGATCGACAGCACGGCGGCCATCTCGTCGGACAGCTCGTAGCTGTTCATCGTGGCGATGTCGACCGGCGAGTTCATGAACGGCACCGGATCGTGCGGCAGGGTCGGCGCGTCCGGGCAGATGTGCGTCCCGATCAGCACGTCGCCGGCCAGCACGTCCCCGCGCGCCCGCATCGACAGCAGTTTGGCGGCAGCGGCGAGCGCCGCGGCGGCGCCGTCCCCGTCGGACACGAACCCGGTCACCTCCGGCCGGGCGCCGACCCCGCCGAGCCGCCCCACCACACCGAGCGTGGGCGCGTCGCCGCCCGCCGTGCGGCCGCGGCTGCCGGACACGCGCACCCGGACGAAATCGGTCTTCCCGGCGGGGCCGGGCACCGTCGTGATCTCCGCGCCGCTGCCGTCCGCGCCGGCGACGGCGTCGAGGTAGGCGACGACCTCTTTCCCGGTCACCGCCGGGTCGTCGAGGATTTCGAGCAGTTCCAGGACGTGTTTGAGCATGTGGTTCCTCTGGAGAGTTCAAGGCCGCCGGGGATTGGTCCGACCAGATTCCGTCCGGGCGCCCCGGCTTTACAAACATTTCCCGTTATTCGCACAATGGCCGGATGCCGGACCCCGACGACCGCGCCACCCCGCCCGGCCTGCCGCAGACCGCGGACCGCGCACTGCAAGTGCTGCTCGCGTTCGACCGCACCCGCCCGGAATGGGGCGTCACCGCGGTGGCCCGCGAGTTCGGGCTGCACACGTCGATCGCCCAGCGGCTCCTGGCCGTGCTGGCCCACCGCGGTTTCCTCGTCCGCGACGACAGCACCCGCAAGTACCGGATCGGCCCGGCCGCTCTCCACCTTGGCCGCTTGTGGGACCGGGCCGGGGCGCTGGACCTGCTGGTGATCCCGGTCCTGTCGGATCTCGCCGCCCAGACCGGACACGCCGCCCTGCTGTCCCTGCCCGACGGCGCGCACACCCGGTGCGTGCTGGCCGCCGAAGGCGCGGACGGCCGCCTGCGCGGCTATTCGCTGGTCGGCGAGCTGTACCCGGCGCACGCGGGCGCGACCAGCAAGGCGTACTTCGCGTTCCTGCCCGAGGAAGAGCGCGACCGCCTGTTCGCCGACCGCCCGATGGCCCGGTTCACCCCGGATACGGTCACCGACCTCGCCGTCCTGCGGGAGCAGCTGGCCGAGGTCGCTCAGCGAGGCTGGGCGTTCACGACCGGCGAGTACGACACCGGGGTGGCGACGCTCGCGGTGCCGGTGTTCTTGCGCGGGGAACCGTACGGGAGCTTGTCCGTGGGGTGGTCTTCCTCGCGCTTTGAGCACGATCCGGAGCAGTGGGTGGAGCTTTTGCGGCGCGGCGCGGATTTGATCGAACTGCGGCTCTCCCGGCCGGTTCCTCGGCGGTGAACCGCCTCAGCGCAGTCCTTCAAGGTCAGCAGCGAATCGGTCGAGCGAAGGCAGGGCGAGGATCTGGCGTTGCAGTCCGCGCGCGGCGAGCCGGCAGGACGGTTTGTCCATGACCTGGCTGAGCGCGGAGGCCAGCTTGTCCGGGGTCAGCCCCGCAGTGTCCACCTGGATGCCCGCTCCCAGCTCTTCGACGCGGGCGGCGTTGGCGGGCTGGTCGGCGAATAGCGGCAAGGCCGTCATCGGCACGCCGCGGGAGAGCGCTTCCCGGATCCCGCTGAACCCAGCGTGGGTGAGGAAGACGTCGCACGCGCCCAGCAGCAATTGTTGCTGCACGTATGGCACGAAGCACACGTTCGCCGGGCGCGGGCCAGTCCAGGCCGCCGGGTCGTGGCCGAGCGCGACGACGGCGCGGATCGGCAACCTGCCCAGTGCTTCGGCTGCGATCGTCAGCAGGCGCGATTCGGCGGACAGCAGCGTGCGCACGTTGGAGCCAAGGCTCATCAGCACCAGCGGCGCGTCGGCGGGCAACTCCGCGATTGAGGCGTCGAGCGGATCGCCGGACTGGTCGGGCAAGCGGTAGCAGCGGTGCCGGGAGGTCCGCGACCCTTGCGGGTACCACGATTCGGGCAGCAGGCCCGCGACGATCCTCCCGTACGCCGGAGCCAGGGACGCGATCGCGGGGAGGCCGAACTTCGCGCGCACGACGTTGAGCCGTTTGACGAGATCCGGCACCAGTCGCACGATCAGCGGCGCGATGTCGAGCACCGCCAGTTCGGCGCCGAGTATCTCGGCGGCAAGGAAGCCGCCGTACTCGTTGGTCTCCCGGACGATCACGTCCGGGCGCCACGGCTCCGCGACGTCGAGCAGGTTCGCGGTGAAGGTCGCGGTCATGCCTTCGTGGAACAGCGGAACGCTGATCGGACCGGATAGCTCGGGGCACCACCCGCGCAGCTGTTCTTGAGGCATGCCTATCGTTTCCGGCTGGATCTCTTCGGGTGCCAGGACCTCCGGCAGCACCAGCACCGGAACGCCGAGCCGTTCGAGTTCCGCACGCATCGCGCCGCCGGTGGCGATCGCGACCTCGTGCCCGGCCCGGCGCAGCGCGTTCGCCATCGGGACGAGGGCCGGTACGAGATGCGAGCGGATCGGCAAACCGGTCAGCAGGACACGCATCGGAAGACTCCTCCAGAGTTCAGTCGCCTTCAACGAAGGCGGCCCAGCTCGTCAGGCTGGCACAGTTCCGGCGCGCCGCGGCATACCAAGAATTAGGGGGTGCCAACACGTTCGGTTGTTTCGAGAGAGGTCCGCGGAAAACTTTGTTGCCGGTCCGGTGCGATGCGACCACGCTTGGTCGCATGGGCGAGGTGGCGGAGTGTTCGCTGGGCACCGTGCACGAGGCGGTCGAGCAAGGCGCGAGCTCGGACGCGGTGGCAGAAGCGTTGTCCCGCGCTCTGGTGCCGCTGGTAGCGCACGACGCGTTGCGCGTAGCCGCGACGAACCCAGCAGCCGAGTTCGGACCGGCGGCCTTCAGCTTCTGGCACAAGTTCGACCCTGGCCTCGGATTGGCGCTGCTGCACCGTGCGTACGCCTGCGGCAACCAGAGCGCGCCGCAGGTGCCGGGCGACGACTTGTACCGCGCGTACGGCGTCGGCAGTGAACTGCTGGTCCCGATCCGGGACCGCCGGGGTGCCTGGGGCACGCTGGAGTTGCTGCGCTCCCACGGCGGCAGGCAATTCGACGCCGAGGACGCACGCCGCGCAGTCCGGCTGGGCCCGGCGCTGGCGCGCGTTCTACGCCAGTACGTCACTGCGGGGCCGCTGGCGCCGCGGGCGCCGATGCTGGCTCCTGGAGTGATCATCGTGGGCCCGGACCACCGGATGCGCGCGGCCACACCCGAGGCCTACGCCTGGCGGGAACATCTGCGAACCAGCCGCCGCACACCGGACTTCACCGATGCCGCGCACTTGGCCGGGTTGTCGTTGCAAACCCGTCGGCGCCTGAACGACCCGCACGCCCGCCGCCCCGTGCTGGCCGCGCCCGCCGCCAGCCACGGCCGGTGGGTCGGCTGCCACGCACAACCTCTCGACGATGACTCCGGCGACGTGGCCGTAGTGATCGAAGCGCTTACCGGCAAGCGGCTGCTGCCGTCGTTCTGCGACTGGTACAGCCTCACTCCCCGCGAGCGCCAGATAGTCCACCAGCTGTGCGAGGGCGCGGCAGCCAAGCACATCGCCCGGAGTCTCGGCCTGTCGGTGCACACCGTGAACGAGCACCTGAAGGCAGTCTTCCGCAAGACAGCCGCCGGTGGCCGGGACGAACTCGTCGCGGCGATCACCAGCTGACGAAGCCGCCGGCAGACGTCGGCACGCCGCGCGCGAGGTCACCCGTCAGCCCCGCCCTTGTTCGCACCAGTTCCGAAACAAAGCCTTGACCAGCCGCGTGTTATCGCTAACATTGCCATGCTCACGCCGCGGACTTCAGCGAGGAGGTGCGGACATGCCCGCCGACGGGTCTTCAGCCAAACGCCAGCCCGGGCTTGCCGAAGTGGCGGCGATGGCGGGTGTTTCGCACATGACCGTCTCCCGGGTCGTCAACGACACCGGGCCGGTTCGCGCGGAGACGCGGGCTCGGGTGCTCGCCGCGGTCGAGGAGTTGGGGTATCGGCCGAACTCGGCGGCCAGGACGTTGGCCACCGGGCGGTCGAGCGTGCTCGGCGTCGTGGCGCTGGAGTCCAATTTGTACGGTCCGGCGAGCACGCTGTACGGGATCGAGCACGCCGCCCGCGAGGAGGGCTACGGCGTCACGATCTCCAGCGTCAGCCGGCCGCGGCGGTCGACTTTCGCCGAGGCGGTGGACAATCTGCGGCGGCAGGCGGTCGGCGGGATCGTGGTGATCGCGCCGCACGTCGCGGCAGGCGAGGCGTTGCGGCAGGTGACCGGCGACATTCCGATGGTCGCGGTCGGCGGCGGCGAATCGGTTCCGGTGCCGGTGATCTCGGTCGACCAGTACGACGGGGCCCGCCGGGTGACCGAGCATCTGCTGTCGCTCGGGCACGAAACGGTGTGGCACGTCGCGGGGCCGGAGGACTGGCTGGAATCGCTGGAGCGCGAGCGCGGCTGGCGGGAAGCGCTCGAGCGGCGCGGGGCGCCGGTGCCGCCGCCGTTGCGCGGGGACTGGAGTCCTCGGTCCGGCTACGACGCGGGACGTCGGCTGGTCGCCGAAGGATCGCCGGACGCGGTGTTCGTCGCGAACGACCAGATGGCGCTCGGCGTGCTGCGCGCGTTCGCCGAGGCGGGACTCTCGGTACCGGGCCAGGTTCGCGTGGCCGGGTTCGACGACGTGCCGGAGGCGGCGTACTTCAGCCCGCCGCTGACCACCGTCCGGCAGGACTTCATCGAGGTCGGACGACGGACGTTCAAGCTGCTCGTCGAACGCATGGACGGCGGCGACCCCGGCGTCCGCCATCTCGTCGCACCCGATCTGATCGTCCGGGACAGCACCGGGCCCCGGTAGCAGCACTGCACGACCGCCTCTGGACAACCGGTCGGCACCTCCGAATGTTAGCGCTAACAGCCGGGCGGCAACTCGTCGCGCGGCGTGGAATCCGGAAGGAAATGCCTCCAGTGCCAGCAGATTCCCTCGTCGTCGGCATCGACTTCGGCACCCTGTCCGGACGCGCGGTGGTCGTCCGGGTGCGCGACGGCGCCGAACTGGGGACCGCCGTGACCGAGTACCGGCACGGGGTCGTCGACGACCGGCTTCCCGCCACGGCCGAGGAGTTGCCGCCGGGCTGGGCGTTGCAGGTTCCGTCGGATTACGTGGACGTCCTGCGCACGGCCGTGCCCGCCGCGCTGGCCGAAGCGGGCGCCGATCCGCACGACGTGATCGGCATCGGCACCGATTTCACGGCCTGCACGATGATCCCGGCCACCGCGGACGGCACTCCCCTGTCCGAACTGCCGGAGTTCGCGGGCAATCCGCACGCCTACGTGAAACTGTGGCGGCATCACGCCGCGCAACCGCAGGCCGATCGCATCAACACCCTCGCCCGCGAACGCGCCGAACGGTGGCTGCCGCGGTACGGCGGGCTGATCTCGTCGGAATGGGAGTTCGCCAAGGCGCTGCAGCTGTTCGAGGAAGCCCCCGAGGTTTACCGGGCCATGCGGCATTGGGTCGAGGCGGCGGACTGGATCGTCTGGCAGCTCACCGGTACCTACGTCCGCAACGCCTGCACGGCCGGATACAAGGGGATCTACCAGGACGGCTGCTATCCGAGCCGGGAATTCCTCCGAAGCCTCAACCCCGGCTTCGAGTCCTTTGCGGACGACAAGCTCGACCGTCCGGTCGGCCGGCTCCGCTCGCTCGCCGGGAAGCTCAGCCCGGAGGCCGCGGCCTGGACCGGGCTGCCCGCCGGGATCGCGGTAGCGGTCGGGAACGTCGACGCGCACGTCACCGCGCCGGCCGCGCAGGCGGTCGAGCCGGGCCAGATGGTCGCGATCATGGGCACGTCGACCTGTCACGTCATGAACGGCGCCGACCTGCGCGAGGTCCCGGGCATGTGCGGGGTCGTCGACGGCGGCATCGTCCCCGGGCTCTGGGGCTACGAAGCGGGCCAGAGCGGGGTCGGCGACATCTTCGGCTGGTTCGTCGAGCATTGCGTCCCCCAGTCCTGTTCGGATGCCGCGGGATCGGAAGGACTCCACGCATTCCTGACCCGGCTCGCGGCTCAGCAGGAGATCGGCGAGCACGGCCTGGTCGCACTCGACTGGCACAGCGGCAACCGGTCGGTCCTGGTCGACCACGAGCTGTCCGGCGTGCTCGTCGGGCAGACCCTGAGCACCCGGCCCGAGCACGTCTACCGGGCGCTGCTGGAAGCCACCGCGTTCGGCACGCGCAAGATCATCGAGACCTTCGAGGCCGCGGGAGTTCCGGTCACCGAGCTGATCGTCGCGGGCGGCCTGACCAAGAACCCGCTGCTGATGCAGATCTACGCCGACGTCACCGGCCTCCCGCTCTCGGTGATCGGCTCGGCGCAAGGACCCGCGCTCGGCTCGGCGATCCACGCCGCGGTCGCCGCCGGCGCTTACCCCGACGTGCACGCAGCCGCCGCGGCGATGGGCTCGGTCCAGCGGATGGCACACCAACCGGTGCTGGCGAATGTGTCCGCCTACGACGAGCTGTACGCGGAATACACCGCGCTGCACGACTATTTCGGCCGCGGCGGCAACGACGTGCTGCACCGTCTCGCCGCGCGCCGCCGCGAACTGGCCACTGTCGCGAAAGGACAGAACTGATGACGCTGACCGCTCAGGCGCGCGGGACGATCGCGGAGCTGAGGGAATCCGTCGCGCGGCTGCACAGCGAGCTGACGCGCAACGAGCTGGTCGTCTGGACCGCGGGCAACGTATCGGCGCGGGTGCCCGGCGAGGACCTGATGGTGATCAAGCCGTCCGGAGTGTCCTATGACGACCTGAGCGCCGACACCATGGTCGTCACCGACCTGCACGGCAAGCTCGTGCACGGCGAACTCGCCCCGTCCTCCGACACCGCCGCGCACGCCTACGTCTACCGGCATCTGCCCGAGGTCGGCGGGGTCGTGCACACGCATTCGACCTACGCCACGGCCTGGGCCGCGCGCGGCGAGCCGATCCCGTGCGTGCTCACGATGATCGCCGACGAGTTCGGCGGCGAGATCCCGGTCGGCCCGTTCGCGTTGATCGGCGACGACTCGATCGGCCGCGGCCTCGTGGAAACCCTGCGCGCCACCCGTTCCCCCGCGGTCCTGATGCGCAACCACGGCCCGTTCACCGTCGGCCGCAGTGCCCGGGACGCGGTGAAGGCCGCGGTGATGGTCGAGGACGTGGCCCGCACCGTCCACATCGCACACCAGCTCGGCACGCCCGTCCCGCTGTCGCGAACCGACGTCGACCTGCTGCACGCGCGCTACCAGAACGTCTACGGCCAGCGCTGAACCCGCTGAGCCAGCAAGGAGAACAGATGATTTCCGCGACCAAGCCGCAGGTGTGGTTCCTCACCGGCAGCCAGGCGCTCTACGGCGAGGAGACCCTCGACCAGGTCGCCGGGCAGTCGCTGCGGATCCGGCAGCTGCTGGCCGATTCCGGCGGGCTCCCGTGCGAGCTGGCCGGAAAACCGGTGCTGACCGAATCCGCCGGGATCCGGCAAGTGCTGCAAGAGGCCAACGCCGACCCCGCGTGCGTCGGAGTGATCGCGTGGATGCACACGTTCAGCCCGGCGAAGATGTGGATCAGCGGACTGGACGCGCTGCGCAAACCGTTGCTGCACCTGCACACCCAGCTCGACGCGGCGCTGCCGTGGGCCACTCTTGACATGGACTACATGAACCTCAACCAGGCCGCGCACGGCGACCGGGAGTTCGGGTTCGTCCAGACCCGGCTCGGGATCCCGCGCAAGACCGTCGCCGGGCACGCGGCCGATCCGGCGGTGATCGCCCGCATCGACGCCTGGGCGCGCGCGGCGATCGGCACCGCGCATCTGCGGACCTTGAAACTGGCCCGGTTCGGCGACAACATGCGCGACGTCGCGGTCACCGAAGGCGACAAGGTCGAGGCCGAGCTGCGGTTCGGGGTGTCGGTCAACACCTACGGCGTCACCGAACTCGCCGAGCGGGTCGACGCGGCCGCTGACGCCGACGTCGACAGCCTGGTCGCGCAATACGCCGACGAGTACGCGCTCGCTCCGAAACTGGAGCGCGACGGTGAACGGCACGAGTCGCTGCGCTACGCCGCGCGAATCGAACTCGGCTTGCGGTCCTTTCTCGCCGAAGGCGGATTCGGCGCGTTCACCACGAACTTCGAGGATCTCGGCGGACTTCGCCAGCTGCCGGGACTGGCGGTGCAGCGGCTGATGGCCGACGGCTACGGTTTCGGCGGCGAGGGCGACTGGAAGACCTCCGCGCTGCTGGCGTCGGTGAAAGCGATGGGCCGCGACTCGGACCGCGGAACGTCCTTTATGGAGGATTACACCTATCATTTCGGTCCCGGCGAACCCAAAATCCTCGGCGCGCACATGCTCGAAGTGTGCCCCAGCATCGCCGCGGACCGCCCGTCGTGCGAGATCCACCCGCTCGGCATCGGCGGCCGCGAAGACCCGGTGCGGCTGGTCTTCGACGCCGCGCCCGGTCGCGGCGCGGTGCTCGGCCTGATCGACCTCGGCGACCGATTCCGCTTGGTAGCCAACGAGATCGACGTCGTCCCGCCCGACGAGCCGCTGCCCAACCTGCCGGTGGCCCGCGCCGTGTGGAAGCCCGCGCCGTCGCTCGCCACGTCCGCGGAAGCGTGGATCACCGCGGGCGGACCGCACCACACCGTGCTCACCCAGGCGGTCGGCACCGAGACCGTGCGGGACTTCGCCCGGATGCTCGACGTCGAACTGCTGGTCATCGACGAAACCACCACCACCGCGGACTTCAGCGACCGCATCCGCTGGAACCAGGCCTACCACCGGCTCGCCCAGGGTTTCTGAAAGAAGGAGAACGAACAATGAGGTTCATTCGAGGAATCCGCACCGTCGCCGCGACGGCCGGGGCCGCCGTGCTCGCGTTCGGCGCCGCCGCCTGCGGGTCCAGTGCGAAGACCGTCGACCAGCAGGCGGGCGGGTCCGCCGGCGCGCTGGTCGGCGTGACGATGCCGACGAAATCGTCCGAACGCTGGATCCACGACGGGGACAACATCAAGGCCGCGCTGGAGAAGCTCGGCTACCAGGTCGACCTGCAGTACGCCGAGAACGACATCCCCACCCAGGTCAACCAGATCGAGAACCAGCTGACCAAGGGCGCGAAACTGCTGGTCGTCGCCTCGATCGACGGCACCGCGCTCACCACGCAACTGCAGGAGGCCGCCGACCGCAAGGTCCCGGTGATCGCCTACGACCGGCTCATCCGCAACTCCCCCGCGGTCGACTACTACGCCACCTTCGACAACTTCAAGGTCGGTGTCGAACAGGCGAACTCGCTGCTCAAGGGCCTCGGCGACGGACCCGGTCCGTTCAACATCGAACTGTTCGGCGGATCGCCGGACGACAACAACGCGACCTTCTTCTACAACGGCGCCATGTCGGTGCTCAAGCCGCTGATCGCCGGCAAGAAGCTGGTTGTGAAGAGCGGCCAGGTCGACTTCGCGCCGACCGCGATCCTGCGCTGGGACCCGGCGACCGCGCAGCGCCGGATGGAAGACCTGCTCACCAAGACCTACACCGGCGGCGCGAAGGTCCAGGGCGTGCTCTCCCCGTACGACGGCCTGTCGATCGGGATCCTGTCCGCGCTCAAGAGCAACGGCTACGGCACCGCCGGACAGCCCTACCCGGTGGTCACCGGACAGGACGCCGAAGTCGCGTCGGTCAAGTCCATCATCGCGGGCGAGCAGTACTCCACCGTGTTCAAGGACACCCGCAAACTCGCCGACGTCACGGTGAAAATGGCCG
Source organism: Amycolatopsis sp. FU40 (assembly GCF_021903635.1). Lineage (NCBI taxonomy): Bacteria > Bacillati > Actinomycetota > Actinomycetes > Pseudonocardiales > Pseudonocardiaceae > Amycolatopsis > Amycolatopsis sp. FU40. Next base: position 2,504,340 of record NZ_CP091381.1, on the reverse strand, counting down.
ACTCCGTCCTCAAAGGACAGAAGCCCGCGGTCAACAACACCACCGACTACGACAACGGCAAGAAGGTCGTCCCGGCCCAGCTGCTGCAGCCGGTCGTCGTGGACAAGTCCAACTATCGGAAGGAACTGCTCGACTCCGGCTACTACACGGCGGGCCAGCTGAAATGACCGAACTGCTCGGCATGCGCGGGATCACCAAGACCTTCCCCGGCGTCACCGCGCTGTCCGACGTCACGCTCTCGGTGCGGCGCGGGGAGATCCACGCCGTCTGCGGCGAGAACGGCGCCGGGAAATCCACTCTGATGAAGATCCTGTCCGGCGTCCACCCGCACGGCAGCTACGACGGCGAGATCACCTTCGACGGTCAGGCCTGCGCGTTCGGGTCCATCCGCGACAGCGAACGCCGCGGGATCGTGATCATCCACCAGGAACTCGCGCTGTGCGCGCAGCTTTCGATCGCCGAGAACATCTTCCTGGGCAACGAGCGGGCCAAGCGCGGCTGGGTCGACTGGAACCGGACCAATCACGAGGCCGCCGACCTGCTGCGCCGGGTCGGCCTGCGGGAGAACGCCGTCACGCCGGTGCGCGAACTCGGCGTGGGCAAACAGCAACTGGTCGAGATCGCCAAAGCTCTGTCCAAGCGCGTCAAACTGCTCATTCTCGACGAGCCGACCGCGGCGCTCAACGACGACGATTCGGCGCATCTGCTCGGGTTGCTGCGCGAATTGCGCGACGACGGCGTCACCTGTGTGATCATCTCGCACAAACTTGGCGAGGTCACCGCGATCGCCGACACCGTCACGATCCTGCGCGACGGCAAGACCATCGAAACGCTCAACGCGGCCGGGCTGAGCGAGGAACGCATCATCACCGGAATGGTCGGGCGCGACCTCGAACACCGGTTCCCGCCGCGGGAACCGGACATCGGCGACGAGGTGCTCCGGATCGAGGACTGGACCGTGCACAGCCCGAGCCAGCCCGGCCGGATCGTGGTGGACGGGGCGAACCTGACGTTGCGCCGCGGCGAGATCGTCGGGCTCGCCGGGCTGATGGGCGCGGGCCGCACCGAACTCGCGATGAGCGTCTTCGGCCGGTCCTACGGCACGAACATCTCGGGCCGGCTGGTCAAGGACGGCAAGGAGGTCACGCTGCGGTCCGTCCGCGACGCCATCCGCAACGGCATCGCCTACGCCACCGAAGACCGGAAGCTGTACGGGCTCAACCTGATCGACGACATCCAGCGCAACACCTCCGCGGCCGGGCTGCCCGCGCTCTCGCGCCGCGGCTGGGTGAACGAGCACACCGAACACGACGTCGCGACCCGGTTCCACCGCGACCTCCGGATCAAGGCGCCGTCGGTGCGCAGCGTCACCGGCAAGCTGTCCGGCGGCAACCAGCAGAAGGTCGTGCTGGCCAAGTGGATCTTCACCGACCCGGACGTGCTCATCCTCGACGAGCCCACCCGCGGCATCGACGTCGGCGCGAAATACGAGATCTACACGATCGTCAACGAGATGGCCGCGCAAGGGAAAGCGGTCCTCGTCATCTCGTCGGAACTGCCCGAACTGCTCGGCCTCTGCGACCGCATCTACACGCTTTCCGCGGGCCGGATCACCGGCGAGGTCGCCCGCGCCGACGCCACCCAGGAACTGCTCATGCGACACATGACGAAGGAATGGCCATGACCACCGCCAACCCCGTGCGGCCGGCCGATCCGGCCGCCCCGCCCGCCGGGCGCAGCCCCCGGCGGATCTCGATCAACCTCCGCCAGAGCGGCATCTACGTCGCCTTCGCGCTGATCGTGGTCCTGTTCGAGGTGATCACCGGCGGCGCGCTGCTCGAACCGCAGAACATCTCGAACATCATCGTGCAGAACTCCTACGTGCTGATCCTCGCCATCGGGATGATCCTGGTGATCATCTCCGGGCACATCGACCTGTCCGCGGGCTCGGTCGTGGCGATGACCGGCGCGGTCGCCGCGGTCCTCACGGTCAATCTCGGGCTGCCCTGGCCGCTCGCGGTCGTGCTGACCCTCGTCGTCGGCGCGGTGATCGGGGCCTGGCAGGGATACTGGGTCGCGTACTTCGGCATCCCCGCGTTCATCGTGACGCTGGCCGGGATGCTCGCCTTCCGCGCGCTCACTCTCACCGTGCTCGGCAACCAGGGCATCGGTCCCTTCCCCGACGCGATCCGCACTCTGTCCAACGGCTTCACCGGCGGTTACCTCGGCAACATCGGACTCGGTCCGCTCGGCGGCGCCGACCTCGTCAGCCTGCTCGCCGGGGTCGTCGTGGTCGCCGGGATCGTGCTGACGCAATGGCGCAAACGCGCCGCGCGGCTCGGCTACGGCCAGGAAGTCGATCCGTTCCCGCTGTTCGTGCTGAAGATCGCCGTCGCCGCCGCGCTGGTGCTCGCCGTGGTCGTGCAGCTGGCCCGGTTCCGCAATCTGCCCTGGGTCCTCGTCCTGCTCGCGGTGCTTGTGCTCGGCTACTCCCTCGTCGCCGGGAAATCGGTGTTCGGCAGGCACGTCTACGCCATCGGCGGGAACCTCCAGGCCGCGACCCTGTCCGGGGTCAAGGTCAAATCCGTGACGTTCTGGGTCTTCGTCAACATGGGCGTCCTCGCCGCGCTCGCCGGCATCATCTTCGCCGGACGGCTCAACCAGGCGGGGCCCACCGCGGGCGTCAACTTCGAACTCGACGCCATCGCCGCCGCGTTCATCGGCGGCGCGGCGGTCCAGGGCGGGGTCGGCAAGGTGGTCGGAGCCATCACCGGCGGCCTGATCATGGCGGTCATCAACAACGGAATGTCCTTGATCGGGGCGCCCAGCGAACGCGTCATGCTGGTCAAAGGCGCCGTCCTGCTCGCCGCGGTCGCGTACGACATCTGGACCAAGCGCCGCGCCGCGGCTCGCTGACCCGGGGCTGGCTGGCGGGCGACCCGCCAGCCGCTTCGGCGGTCTTGCCTGCCCGCGGGATTTTCCCTGCCCCACAGCGAAAGCGCTATATCAGTAGCAGCAGCATCCCCCGGCAGCATAGGATTCCGGCGCGGGGAACGACATGGAGTAGATCAGCGGCAGATCGCCTGGCTCGGGACCGGGAAGGCGCGGGTTCGAGTCCCGCCTCCATGTCCATCCCCCGCCTCTTGGAGTAGTTCAGCAGGCAGAACACCCGGCTGTTCCCCGGGAAGGCGCAGGTTCGAATCCTGCCTCCAAGTCTTGACCACCGGGGGGAATCCACATGGGACACACCGCGTCGCCGACGTACGCCTACGGGCAGCTCCAGCGAGCCGTCCGCACCGCCCTGTCCGCGAAGGACGGCGCGACCCGCAAGCGGGCGCAGGCGAAAGCCAGCCAGTGGCAGGACGTCCTCACCGGCATGGCCGCCGGTTCCCTGCGGATCGGCTCGCGGACTCCGGTCGCGGACACTCCGGCATGGATCACCCTCGAGGTCGTGCACGGCGGGTTCGCCACCGGGCGGTTCCTGGCCGAGGTCCCGCTGTCTCCGGAGGAAGCAGCGCTGTCGGGCACGAACGACCGCGAGCGGCTCAACCTCTGGTACCTCACCGACGGCGGGCTCGCCACGCTGCGGGGCATGCTCGCCACCGAGTCCTACCGGATCGAAGTTCCGGAGGACGCCGCGCTGCCGACCGTGGCGTGGCTGCTGGAGCACGGGCACGCCGAATCCGCGCTCGACTTGATCGAGGAGCTTCGTCCGTACTTCCATCGCTTGCGCCTCGCCCCGCTGCCCGGCGCGGCGCCGCGACCGGCTGGCGCGTCGGTTCGGCTGAGCACCGTCGGCGAAGTCCGGGAATCGCTGCGGTCGGCGAGCACCCCGCCCGCGGTCGCGGCAATGCTCGAAACGCTCAAGGTCTGGCATCCGCTGTTCGACCGGCTGGTCGCGCTGTGGTGCGACACCGTCGAAGGCGACCTGCCGCGGCTGGACGAAACCGGCGTCACCGGCGGCTGGCCGTGCCGCACCTGGCCGCGGGACTGGCAGCAGCGCCGCGGCGAATGGCTCGCGGACTATGCGAGCGCGAGCGCCCAGCACACCGCGTCGACCGCGCACGCGCACCCGAAGAGCAACTTCGCCCGGCTGCATCGCGCGTTGCTGGCGTGCGAGCACGACAGCACGGAACTGACCGGCCGGGACGTCGGCTGGATCCGCCGTGCCCTGGCGAACACGATCACCAAGCACGGCGAGCCGGACTCGGAACCGCGCGCAGCACTCCGGGCGCTGCAAGCCTCGGTCGCCGCACGGCCCATCCACGCCGAACTCGCCGCCGCGATGGTCGAACGGCTGGACCGCTTCCCGGCCGACGGCGGGCTGCCGTCGATCGAGCCGGTCGCGGAGGACGCTCCGGCGCACCTGGTCGCCAAGGTCGCCCGCGCGCTGGAGGCGCCGATCGAGGAGCTGGTCGCGCGGAAGGTGATCACTTCGGCCGACGTCCTCGCGACGGTCCTGCCGCAGATCACCGCGCAACTGCTGGCCGCGAACTTCGACGACGAGCAGCTTTCGACGCTCTACGCCCAGACCTACGCGGCCTTCCGCCGCCGGCGCGGCTTGCTGCTGCTCGACCTGGAAAACCAGGTCCGGATCGAGGAACTGCCCTGGGTCCACGCGATCGACCCGCTGCGAGCGCGGCGTCCAGACGCCACCCGGGCGGCCCGCCAGACCCTCGACCAGACAGTCTTGCTCGCGCTCACCGCGTTCCCGCAGGCGATCCTGCCGAACACGCTGGTGCGCGAACTCGGCGCGCTGGCGAAACAGGCCGGGATGCCGATGCCGCTGGTGGAGGAGGTCGCCGCGGACATCTTCATGGGTACGTTCACCGCGAAATGGCGCACGGCAGCAGAATTCGCGAGCCGCACGATGGCGGGCACGGTCTACGCCCGCTACTACGACCTGCCGGAGTCCTGGGCGTCGGCACCACGCCCGCGCCCGTTCCGCGCGCTCGCCAAGCGCACCGCCGACGACTTCGCCGACGTGTGCGTGGCCCGAGCCGGCGGAGCGCGGCCGTCGTGGCGCTTCCGCTCGGTCGCCGTGAACGGCACCGTGCTGGAACAGAGCCAGATTCTCACCACGCAGAATCTGGCAGTACTGGTGCACACACTCGATCTGCGGGACCGGCTCCAGGCAGCGGCGCCCGAACTGGCCGCACAGTCGTTGACGTGGACGGTGACCCGGCTGGCGACCCGCACCGACCATCACCACGCAGCCCTGCAAGCGGTCAAGAACGCCGCCTACGCGTGGCGGCAGGCGCTGTTCTTTTTGAGCTTCTGCGACGAAGACGCTCAGCGCGCGACCGTCCGCCGGCTCGCCGAGCAGATGGCCCGCGCGGGCCTGGCCGAACGGTTCGCCCCGGCAGTGAACGGCTTGGCGCACGTCGTGGAAGGCGGCCGGTTCACGGCGGACGGCCGGACGGACGACGGAGCAGGACGGCGTTTCCTCGGCTGGACCACGGGCAAGCACTGGTGCCTGCCCGTGGTCCGGAAGAAGGGTTCAGCGGGCCTGTGACGGCGGGTGCCCGTAGCGATTCCTGAACGCCGCAGCGAACCGGCTGGCGCTCGAGAATCCCCACCGGGCCGCGATCTCGCTGACCGACAGCTCGTGGTGCGCTTCGAGATCCGCGCGGGCATGCTGCAACCGCACCCCGACGAGATGCTCGGTAGGCGTGCATCCGACCCAGTCCCGGAAGCTCTCCTGCAACCGGCGGACCGTCGTCCCGGCGACGGCCGCCATTTCCGCCGCCGTCCACGCCCGGGCCGGATCGGCGCGGACGGCCTCGACCACCCGCGTGATCGCCCGCGGCCGCGGCGCCGGGACGCGGCCGGAATCCGGGCAGCCGGCCAGGAGAAACCCGGCCGCGACCGCGCCGGCCAGTTGTTCCCGCACGATCGGCTGGTCGCTGAACAACGAGCCGTCGCGCATCTGCGACGACAGCCCGGCGACGAGATGCCGCCAGTCGCGCGCCGGACCGTGCTCAAGAGGTAACTGGTCCGGAAGCGCACCGGCCACCCGGACGGTCCCGGCGCCGAGCACCCGTTCGGCCTCGCGGTCCAGCCAGTCCCGGTCGAATTTGACGCCCAGCACGGTGCAGGTCGCGTCCCAGTGGGTGATCAGCGACGGCGTGTCGGCCCGGAAGACCGTCGCCTGCCCCGGCACCGACGTCACCGACCCGTGCCTGGCGCGGCTGGCGAGGTGGCCGGTCAGCGGCAGATTGACCTCGTACGCGGAGGGGTAGTCGCAGGCGATCTCGACGTCGGCTCCCCATCCGACGTATCCGATCAGCACCGGGCCGAGGTCGAGCGTCCGCAGGGTCAGCCGCGGTTCGCGGCCGGCGCGCAGCGGCGTCAGCTGGTGCGGAAAGTAGGCGTCGGCCACCGACTTCGAGACTCGCTCCCAGTCCCGCGGCGCCGCACCACGGCGTGCGGACATGGACGCATGCTAGCTGATCAGCGGCGACGTGCCGGATTCGTCGCGCGATCCGTACCGGATCCGCGCTTAGCGTGTCGTGGGCCCGGCCGGCGCGGACCTACCTTCGCCCCACCACGCACGAAGGAGGCCGCGTCAATGACGACGAACAGCACCACCGTCCCGGACCTTTCCTGGATCGGCGACATCACCATGGCCCAGCTGGAACGCAATCCGTACGAGCCCTACGAACGGCTGCGCCGCGAGGCCCCGCTGGCGTACGTGCCGGTGCTCGGCTCATATGTGGCGACGACAGCGGAGATCTGCCGCGAGATCGCCACCAGCCCCGATTTCGAAGCCGTCATCACCCCGGCGGGCGGGCGCACCTTCGGCCATCCGGCGATCATCGGGGTCAACGGCGACATCCACGCCGACCTGCGTTCGATGGTCGAGCCCGCGCTGCAGCCCGTCGAGGTCGACCGGTGGATCGACGACCTCGTCCGCCCCATCGCCCGCCGCTACCTCGAGAAGTTCGAGAACGACGGCCGCGCGGAACTCGTGTCCCAGTACTGCGAGCCGGTCAGCGTCCGCTCTCTCGGCGATCTTCTGGGGCTGCAGGACGTCAGCTCGGACAAACTGCGCGAATGGTTCGCGAAACTGAGCCGGTCCTTCACCAACGCGGCCATGACCGAGGACGGCGAATTCGCCAACCCGGAAGGCTTCGTCCAGGGCGACGAGGCGAAGGCCGAGATCCAGGCGACCGTCGACCCGCTGATCGACAAGTGGATCGTCGAGCCCGCCGACACCGCGATCTCGCACTGGCTGCACGACGGGATGCCGCCGGGCAAAACCCGCGACCGCGAGTACATCTACCCGACGATCTACGTGTACTTGCTCGGCGCGATGCAGGAACCGGGCCACGGCATGGCCTCGACCCTGACCGGCCTGTTCAGCGAACCCGACCAGCTCGAGCAGGTGGTGGACGACCCGGCGCTGATCCCCCGCGCGATCTCCGAGGGGATGCGCTGGACCTCGCCGATCTGGTCGGCCACCGCGCGCATCTCGACCAAGGCGGTCACCGTCGCCGGGGTCGGCCTGCCCGCGGGCACGCCGGTGATCCTGTCCTACGGATCGGCCAACCACGACACCGGCGTCTACGAGGCCCCGACCCGCTACGACCTGCACCGTCCTCCGCTGCCGCACCTGGCGTTCGGCGCCGGGAACCACGCCTGCGCCGGGATCTACTTCGCCAACCACGTCATGCGGATCGCGCTGGAGGAACTGTTCGAGTCGATTCCGAATCTCGAGCGCGACACCTCCTCGGACGTCGAGTTCTGGGGCTGGGGCTTCCGCGGGCCGACGTCGCTGCACGTCGCCTGGGAGGCCTGACATGTCGTTCACCGCGACCGTCGGCGGCCGGGAAGTGCCGTGCGGGCAAGACCAGCCGATGCTCGACGCCTTCCTCCGCGCCGGCGTCTGGATGCCGAACTCGTGCAACCAGGGCACCTGCGGCACCTGCAAACTGCGCGTGGTCGACGGCGCTGTCGACCACTGCGACTCCCCCGCCGACACCCTGACCGAGGACGAGCGGGCGGCGGGCCTCGCACTGGCCTGCCAGGCCCGGCTCCGCTCGAACGTCGTCGTCGAAACCGCGAGCGGCGGCGGCCGGGCCACGCACCCGCTGCGCGACCTCACCGCGACCGTCCGCGAAATCCAGGACATCGCCCGCGACACCCGGCGATTGCGGCTCGGCCTGCCCGAACCGCTGGCGTTCAACGCGGGCCAGTACGTCGAGCTCACCGTGCCCGGCACCGGCGTGCGCCGCCAGTACTCGCTGGTCAACACCGCCGACGAGGACAAAGTCCTGGAGCTGCACGTCCGTTTGGTGCCCGGCGGGGCGGCGACCGAGCAGTGGATCTTCGCTGGGCTCGCCGTCGGAGAGCAGGTCCAGGTCACCGGCCCGCTCGGCGACTTCTTCCTGCCGCCTGCCGAGGAGGACGACGGCGGCCCGATGGCGCTCATCGGCGGCGGCACCGGGCTCGCCCCGCTGATCGGCCTCGCCCGCACCGCGCTTTCCCGGGATCCGAACCGGAAAGTGGTGCTGTATCACGGGGTTCGCGGCGCGGCCGATCTCTACGACCTCGACCTGATGGCCGAACTCGCCGACAGCTACCCGGGTTTCTCGTTCCTTCCGGTGCTGTCGCACGAACCCGGGAACAGCACGCACCGCACCGGTTTCCCGACCGACCGGTTCCTCGACGACGTCCCCAGCGCCCGCGGCTGGTCGGGCTGGCTCTGCGGGCCGCCGCCGATGGTCGACGCCGGGGTGAAGGCGTTCAAACGCCGCCGCATGGCGCCGCGCATGATCCACCGGGAGAACTTCACCCCGGCCGCGCCCTGACCGGCGCGGTCGGGACTGCAACGGCCGGTTCGGTTCGTCCTCGGCGCAGCTGATCAGCAGCTGCGCCGTGTGCGCGATGTGGTCGCGAAGCCGTTCGGCCGCCAGCGCCTGCACATCTATCTCGCCCCGGACTACGGCGACGCGGACGCCGGTCGCTACCCCTGGTCGCGAACCACTCCGGCCGGCTAGAGGTCGATGACGACCTTGCCGTGCACGTGCCGCCCCGCCTGAAGCTCGACCGCGGTCTGGATCTCCTCGACCGGAAAGCTCGCCGCGATCGGCACCCGGAGCTGTCCCGCCGCCACCAGACCGGCGATCTCCTCGATGGCTCCGGGCGCTGCGTTGGCGCCGTTCGCCGGAGTGATCCCGTCGATCTGGCCCGCAATGGTGGTGATGCGTCCGTCCGGCACGCCGAGTTCGCGGGCCGCCTGCGCCGTTTCCGCCCCGTGCAGATCCATCGCGGCGGTGACGCCGGCGGGAGCCAACGCACGGACCCGGTCGACCAGGCCCTCGCCATACGCGACCGGCTCAGCCCCCAGCGCTTGCAGCGCCTCGGCCGAGGACGCCGACCCCGTCCCGATCACTCGCGCACCGGCAAGGCGTGCGAGCTGGACCGCGAACACGCCGACCCCGCCTCCGGCGCCGCCGACGAGCACCGTGTCGCCCGGGCCCGGACTGACCACCGCCAGCGCCGCAGCCGCCGTGCAGCCCGCGATCGCAAGCGCGGCTGCGGTGCGGTCGTCGACACCGTCCGGAGTGCGGTGCGCCTCGCCGCCCACCGCGATGGTCCCGGCGACGTCCACGACGACATAGTCAGCCACCGCACGGGACAGCGCGCCGCCGAAGACGCGGTCGCCGACCGCGAACTCGCTTACTCCGTCGCCGATCTGGTCGACGGTCCCGGCGTAGTCGGTCCCGAATCCGCACGGCAGGCTGAGCCCGAACCGCGCGGCGGTCTCCGAGTCCGAGGTCATGAACCAGTCCATCGGGTTCAGCCCAGCCGCGGCCACCCGTACGCGAATCTGCCCCGGACCAGCCTGCGGCACCGGCACTTCGCGGACGCGCAACGACTCCGGACCGCCGAACGCCTCGAATCGCACCGCCCGGCTCGCTTCTTTCCCGCTCATCTGTCTCCTCGGGGTCAGGTAAACGGACTATGCTCCGTTTACATCCTCGAAGCTAGCACAAGTGGAGCGTGATCCGTTTTGGCCGCCGCGAAGACCCCCCGGGCAGACGCGACCCGCAACCGCCAGCAGTTGCTGGACGTCGCGACCCGCTTGTTCGCAGCGGCCGGGACCGAGCCCTCGATGCGCGCGATCGCCGCCGAGGCCGGAGTCGGCATCGCCACCCTCTACCGGCACTTCCCCACCCGCGAGTCGCTCGTCGACGCGGTCTACCAAGACCAGGTCTCGCGCCTCACCGCCGGAGCCAAGGACCTGCTCGCGGAACTCGGCCCGGCCGCGGCGCTGCGCCGCTGGATGGACTTGTTCGGGGACTGGATCGCGACCAAGAACGGAATGCTCGAGACGCTGCTCGCGATGGTCGAGTCGGGCGAGATCGCCCACGCCCACACCCGAACCGAACTGCTCGCGGCCATCGACGGCCTCCTCGAAGCAGGCCGCAGCAGTGGCGAACTCCGCGGCGATGTCCCCGCCGAAGACATCGCGGCAGCGCTCATCGGCATCTTCACCGTGGCCGGTTCCGCCGAACACAAGGCAATGGCGGCCCGGCTGCTGGACCTTCTGCTGGACGGACTCCGCGTTTCCGCCTAGGGCAGCCCCGCCGAGGTCCGGCCGGTCGCGCTCACCGCCGCCGGCTCCAGCGCGCTCAGCACCGACTGGTGCGTGATCCACCCGGTCAGCTCATCGCCGCCGGTCAGCACCGGAAGACCGGTTCCCGGAGCTTGGGCGAGTGCGTCCAGCGCGTCGGCGAGCGTGGAATCGCTCGTCACCAGCGGCGGCAACTCCGCGAGGTCTCCCACCTGGCCCGACTGGTCCTCGGCGACCGCCTCGGCGACCGCGCGGGCGGTGGCGCAGCCCTGGTAGCGGCCCTCCGCGTCGATCACCGGCAGGATTCCGTGGCCGGACAATGCGAGTGCGTGCGCGGCCAGTTCCAGCGGCAGGTCCGCGCTCAGCGGCTCCGGCAGCGGTTCGGTGACCGCGGCGACCTTCGTGCCCGCCAGCCGTTGCGCGGAGGGGTGTTTGTCCAGGTCGATGCCGCGGCGGCGCAGTTTCAGCGTGTAGATCGTGTCCCGGCTCAGCGCGCGGCTCACGGCGGTCGCGATCACGATGGCGGTCAGCATCGGCAGGATCACCGAATACTGGCCGGTCAGCTCGAACAGCACGATCACTGCCGTGATCGGGGCCCGCGCCGAACCCGCGAACGCCGCACCCATCCCGATCAGCCCGTACACCCCCGGCGACGCGGTCACCGACGGAAACCACGTATGCACAGCGATCCCGAACGCGGTGCCGGCCATCGCGCCGATGAACAGCGACGGCGCGAACACCCCGCCCGAGCCGCCGATCCCGATCGTCAGACTGGTCGCCACGATCTTCCCCAGCATCAGAACCAGCAGGAACCCGAGGACGTACTTGCCCTCGACGGCGTTCTGCAGCACCGGATAGCCCACCCCGTACATCTGCGGCAGCAGAAGCAGCAACCCGCCGAGGAACACCCCGCCCACCGCCGGGCGCAGCCACTCCGGGCCCCGCCACAGCCGGTCGCACAGATCCTCGATCCAGTACAACACCCTGGTGAACAGCACTCCGCACGCACCGACCACCAAGCCGAGCGCCACGAACAGCAGATACTCCACCGGATTCCGCAGCGTGAACGGCGGCAGATCCAAAAACGGCGCGTTCCCCAGCACCGCACGCCCGACGACGCTCGCCGTCACGCTCGCGAGCACCACCGCACCGAACGACTCGGCCGCGAAATCGCGGAGAATCAGTTCCATCGCGAAGAACGGACCGGCCAGCGGCGCGTTGAACGTCGCCGCGATCCCGCCCGCCGCACCGCACGCCACCAGCACGCGCAGTCGCGACTCCGGCAGCCGCGCCGCCCGTCCCAGCGCCGAGCCCAGCGCGGACCCGATCTGCACGATTGGGCCTTCCCGGCCCACCGAGCCGCCGGAGCCGATCGTCAACGCCGACGCCAGCGCCTTCACCACGCTCACCTGCACCGGAATCCGCCCGCCCCGCTCGGCCACGGCGTACATCACCTCCGGCACCCCGTGCCCGCGCGCCTCCGGGGCGAACCGGTAGACCAGCGGCCCGTAAACCAAGCCCGCGATCACCGGGGCCAGCAGCAGGAACCAGGGGCCCAGCGCCGGGAACCAAGAATGCGCCGCACGCCCGGCGTCCGAATAGTCCGCATGCCCGGAGAACACGTGCGTGAACGTGGTGATCAACCACCGGAACACCACCGCGCCCAAACCCGCGCCCGCCCCGATCAGCACCGCCAGCCCGACCAGCCCGGCCCGGCTCTCCCGCACCCACCGGCCCACCGGCTGGCGCACCGGCACGACCAGCCCGCGTTTCCCCGCACTCTCACCCGACGACATTGATGCAGTATGCAACAATTGCGCACGGACATGGTTGCGGGATCGCTCACACCGGACCGGGCGGCAAGGACATTTTTCGGCAGCGGTGCGCGGCTCCCTGTCCGCAGAAGTCCGCGAGGGCGCCTGATCCCTGCGCCCGGAACTTAAGCCGCGGCGTTTCCGCTCGACTACCGTCCACAACGGCCCCAAATGGTCGGCGAAATGCCCGATCCGCCCGTATATCCGGCTTGGTAGAGACGTGAGGGGAATCCTTGCGTACTCAGAGTTCCTCAGGGTTCCCTTCACATACTTCGCCGAGCCACCGCGGTCCCGACAGGCCCTGCGAGCTGGACAGCCACGCCTCACAGCGAACAGCGCTCGCGCCCGCGGACGGCGGATCAGAAGACGAAGTAGCGCAACCACAGGTACGGCGCGGCGACGAGCACGGTGATCACCGTGACGACCGCGCCCTTCTTCGTGAATTCCCAGAACGAGATCGGCGCGCCCGCCCGAGCGGCGAGACCCAGCACGACCACGTTGGCGCTGGCCCCGACCGCGGTCATGTTGCCGCCGAAGTCCGCGCCGAGCGCCAGGGACCACCACAGCGCCTCGGAATGCGCGGGGTCCGGGATGTCGTGGGTGAGCGCGAGCACGAGCGGGCTCATCGTTGCCACGTAAGGGATGTTGTCGATAACGCCGGACAGCAGCGCGGACACCCCGAGGATCAGGAACACCGCCAGCAGCGCGTTCCCGCCGGTGGCGCCAGCGGCGAGCTTCGCGAGCCAGTCGATCACACCGGTCTTGACCAGCGCCCCGATCATGATGAACAGGCCGGCGAAGAACAGCAGGGTTTCCCATTCGACGCCGTCCAGGTACTGCTTCGGCGGCGTGCCCGACAGCAGCACGAGCAGGCCCGCGCCGAGCAGCGCGACCACCGACGGGTCCAGGTGCACCACCGAATGCAGCACGAACCCCGCGAACACCAGCAGCAGCACGGCGCCGGACTTGATCAGCAGCTTCGGCTGCCGGATCGCTTCGCGTTCGTTCAGCGCCATGACGTCGGCGACCCGCTGCGGGTCGACGGTGAACGAACCGCGGAACAGCCACGGCAGCACCAGCCCCAGCACGACGAGTTCGAGCGCGACGATCGGCGCGAGGTTGAGCAGGAAGTCGTTGAACGCCAGGCCCGCGCGGCTGCCGATGATGATGTTCGGCGGGTCGCCGATCAGGGTCGCGGTGCCGCCGATGTTGGAAGCCAGCACCTCGGCGATCAGGAAGGGCACCGGGCTGATGTCGAGCCGGTCGCACACCAGCAGCGTCACCGGCGCGATCAGCAGCACCGTGGTCACGTTGTCCAGGAACGCCGAGGCGACCGCGGTGATCAGCACCAGCAGCAGCATGATCCGCAGCGGCGACCCCTTGGCGCGCTTGGCCGCCCAGATCGCGACGAACTCGAACACCCCGGTGCGGCGCAGGATCCCGACAATGATCATCATGCCGAGCAGCAGGAACAGCACGTTCCAGTCGACGCCGGTGTCCTCGGAGAAGAACGCGTCGGCCGACCCGCTGACCCCGGTCGCGAGCACCACGCCCGCCCCGGCCAGCGCGGCCGTCATTTTCGGGATCTTCTCGGTCGCGATGAAAACGTAGGCCACCACGAACACGACGACCGCGATGACCGTGCTCATCGGCGGACCGCCGGGATCAGCGAGGCGTCAACGCGTGCTCCAGCAGCCGCGACGCGGACACCACGCCCAGCAGCGTCCGGTCCCGCATGACCGCCACGAGCGGACACCGCAGCCGGGCCATCGTCGCGGCGACCTCCACGATCGTGTCGTCCGCGTCCACCCTCGGCAGCTCGCGCGGTTCGCCGGGCAGCAGCTCGCGCACGGTCCGCCCGCCGAGTTTGTCCGCGACCCGGTCCGCCATCGACTCGCTGAGCACCCCGGCCAGCGACGGATCGTCGCGCACATAAGGCGGAACCAGGAACTGCACGACGTCGGAGGCGGGCAGCACCGTGTGCGGACACCCGGACGCTTCCGTCACCACCAGCCCGGGCAACCGGTGCTCGGCGAGCAGGCGCGCGGCCGCCAGCGCGTCCGAATCGAGGTCGACGACCGGGAACTCCTCGGCCAGCTCCGCTGCGCGCATGCCCCCAGGCTACGACGAGCCGGGCGGCTCCGCCGGAACTCATGATTTCTTTCCTTTCTCTTTGCGGTCGCCGCCCGCGCTCGCCGGACGGCCGGTAGGCAGCTTGTCCGGCGGCTCGATCCGCAGCAGTCTCGCGATCGGCACGTCGGTGGAGGAATGCAGCACGATCGAGAGCGCGATCGTCACCGCGACCAGATCGAACACCAGCTCGCTGTCGGCGATCCCGGACTGCAGCGCCAGCAGCCCGTACACCACCGACGCGAACCCTTTCGGCCCGAACCACGCGGCGGTCGCGCGTTCGCGTCCCGACATCGGAGTCCGCAGCAGCGACAGCGCCAGCGCCGCGGGCCGCACCAGAACGATGGCCAGCACCGCGAGCACCCACGCGCCGACGCTCAAGTGCGAGAGCCGGTCCGGCGTGATCAGCGCGCCGAACACCAGCAGCGCGGCGAACTTCGTGATCTCCGAAAGCAGGTCCCCCAGCGGCTCGAAGTGCTCGGCCGCTGTCTTGTCCACAGTGGCCAGTGTGGAGCCGGCCGCGAACGCCGCCAGATAAGGATTCGCGTCGGTCAGGTGGCACGCCGCGTAAAGCAGCACCGCGACCGCCAGCGGACCGAGCGCCTGCAGCCGCGGCTCGGCGGTCAGCACCCGCAGCCGCCACGCGAGAGCGACCAGCGCGGGAATCGCTATCCCCAGCACCAATCCCAGCACCAGCTCGAACACGACCGTGCCCAGATCCGACGACGTGTGCGTCGCGGTCGCCAGGAAGATCAGCACGAACGGCAGCGCGAGCCCGTCGTTCAGCCCGGACTCCACGTTCAGCAGCCGCCGCAGCCGCAACGGCACGTCGTCGCGGCCCACGATCGCCGCCGCGAACACCGGGTCGGTCGGCGAGAGGATCGCGCCCAGCAGCAACGACGTCGGCCAGTCCAGTCCGACCAGGAAATGCGCGGGCACCGCGATGCCCACCATCGTCAACGGCATCCCCAGCCCGAGCGCCCGCCCGGACAGCCGCCAGTTCTCCCGCAGCGCGGGCACGCTCGCCCGCTGGCCGTCGGTGAACAGCACCGTGAACAACGCGATGTCGGCGAGCGACGTGACCAGCGGATCCCGGGGCGCGATGTGGATCAGGCCGAACCCGCCGTCGCCCAGCAGAGCGCCCGCGAGCAGGAACAGCAACGCCGTCGACAGCACCGTCCGCGCGGCCACGCCGGACAGCGACACGCTGACCAGCAGCACCACGCCGAACGCCAGCACCAGCGCCATCGGACTCCCCGGGGGTCGGCTCGACCGCCCGTCGCCCGGCTGGGCACGGGCAGGCCGACCAGACTTCCCGGCACTCCACGCGTAAAGATGCCGCAAAGACCCGCCCCGGGCAAACCGAGGTCCCCTCGCGCGCGTCCGCCGACGACGGGACACGCGGAGCTACCGATCGCGGAGATAGTCCTCGTACACCCGGACCCAGACGTCCCAATCGGACAAAACGGCCGCGACCGCCAGGCCGCTCGCGGTAAGCCGCAACTCCGTGTCCGCACGGAGACCGGTGTCCCAGCTGCCCGCGTCGGCCCGGACGAGCGCGCCCTCCGCCGCCAGCGCGCGGACCGACCGCTCCAGCGTCCGGCGCGGCACCGTGCGGCGCAGGCGGGACAGGCACGCCGGACCGGTGAGAAGCGCGTCGATCACCTCCGCCGCGCCAGTGCGGCGAAGGATCCGCACGACGCGGTCGTCGACCATGGCGCGGGAGAGTAAGCACCCGCCGAACCCGCCGGTCCGACTTTGACGAATTTCTGACGCGCGTTAACGGAATCTCTACGGCCAGGCCGGGATCCTGACGAGATCCATACGCTGCCGCACCGGTCCCCGAGGGACGCTGCGGTACGTGCCAGCACCTATGTCATGGCTCAAACGGCTGGTGCTCGGGCGGCCGTTCCGGAGCGACACCCTCGGCGAAACGCTGTTGCCCAAGTGGCTCGCCCTGCCCATTTTCGCCAGCGACCCGCTGTCGTCGGTCGCCTACGCCACCCAGGAGATCCTGCTGATCCTCTCGATCGGCGGGCTGACGTATCTGGTGCTGGCCCCGTGGGTCGGGCTCGCCGTCGCGGTCCTGCTCAGCGTCGTGGTCGTGTCCTATCGGCAGGTGGTGAAGGCCTATCCCAGCGGAGGCGGCTCGTACGAGGTCGCCTCGCGCAACCTCGGCAGCCACGCCGGGCTCGTCGTCGCCGGCGCGCTGATGGTCGACTACATCATGACCGTGGCGGTGTCGGTCGCCTCCGGCGTCGACAACATCATCTCCGCCGTGCCCGGCCTCAACGGCTACCGGATCGCACTCGACATCGGCTTCATCGTCGTCCTGACCGCGATGAACCTGCGCGGCCTCCGCGAATCCGGGCGCGCGTTCGCCGCGCCGACCTACCTCTTCGTGGTCGCGGTGCTGCTGATGATCGCCGTCGGCTTCTCCCGCACGCTCGCCGGGCACGCACCGGTCGCCGAGAGCGCGGGCTACGCGATCCGTCCCGAACAAGTGGGATTGACCGGATTCGCCCTAATTTTCCTGCTGCTGCGGTCGTTCTCGTCCGGCTGCACCGCGCTCACCGGCGTCGAAGCCATCTCCAACGGCGTGCCCGCGTTCCGCAAGCCGAAAGCCGTCAACGCGGCCCGCACGATGACCGCGATGGGCGTCATCGCGGTCGTCATGTTCGGCGGCATCACCGCGCTCGCGCTGATCGCGAAGGTGCACATCGCCGAGAACGCCTGCGATCTGGCCGGGTTCGCCGGCCAGTGCGCGACCGACCCGCAGCGCACGGTGATCAGCCAGATCGGCGCCGCGGTCTTCGGCGGCGACCACGCCGTCCTGTTCTATTTCCTCCAGGCCACGACCGCGCTGATCCTGATCCTCGCCGCGAACACCGCGTTCAACGGCTTCCCGCTGCTGGCCTCGATCCTCGCCAAGGACCGCTATCTCCCCCGCCAACTGCACACGCGCGGCGACCGGCTGGCGTTCTCCAACGGCATCATCGCGCTCGCGCTCATCGCCGCCGTCCTGATCTACGCGTTCGACGGCTCGACCACCCGGCTCATCCAGCTCTACATCCTCGGCGTGTTCACCTCGTTCACGCTGTGCCAGGCGGGCATGGTGCGGCACTGGAACCGCGAACTGGCCGCGGGCACCGGAAGCCGGCACGCGATCCAGCGCTCCCGCGCCATCAACGCCCTCGGCGCGACCCTCACCGCGATCGTCCTCGCGGTCGTGCTGGTCACCAAGTTCACCCACGGGGCCTACCTCGTCGTCATCGCCATCCCCGCGCTGTACGTGATGATGCGCGCCGTTCACCGGCACTACACCCACGTCCGCGAAGAACTGCTTCCCGACGAGGAAAGCGAACTGCTGCCCAGCCGCGTCCACGCCATCGTGCTCGTGTCCACTTTGCACAAACCGAGCCAGCGTGCGATCGCCTTCGCCCGCGCCACCCGGCCCGACACGCTCACCGCGATCACCGTGAACGTCGACGACGCCGAAACCCGCGAGCTGCAACGGCAATGGGAACGCCGCGGCATCAAAATCCCGTTGAAGGTCGTGGAATCGCCCTACCGCGAAATCACCCGCCCGGTCGTCGCCTACGTGAAGAACTTCGCCCGGTCCAGCCCACGCGACGTCGTGTGCATCTACATCCCGGAGTACGTCGTCGGCCGCTGGTGGGAGAACATCCTGCACAACCAGAGCTCCCTGCGGCTCAAGGGACGACTGCTGTTCGAACCCGGCGTCATGGTCACCAGCGTCCCGTGGCAGCTGCGGTCGAGCAGACGCCGCGATCTCCAGCGCGTCCGTCCGTTGCCGGGCGATCTCCGCAGGGGGGTCACCGCTCGGCGCAGCTGATGGCGTCGGTGCCCTCAGGCCCGAGCAGGAGAGCTGGGTCGTCGACAGGTGCGCCGTCGAGCAGATCGGGACGCATCTCCGCCGCCGCGGCCGATCAGCTGATGCCGGACACCCGCGCGCGGCATCGTATGCCGAGCTATATCAGGAAATCTTGCGTACCGCGCATCGTCGGCGCTCTCGCCCCGACCCGCGCGGCAGGCGTCCTCGAGAGCTACGATGGCTCGATCACGATGAGGCGAGCCACCGCAGGAAACCGGCGTTCGCGGCCAGGGACTCCGCGATCGAGCGCCGGACCCCCTGAGTTCCGCGCACGACCGGAAGGCAGCCATGGACGACGCCGCCGAATTCGCCGCGATCGAGGTTCCCGGTTTTCAGGTCCCCTGGCCTGGCGCCTGCCATCCCGAGGCCGCCGCGGTGGAACAGACCATGATCGGCTGGGGACAAGACAACGGGCTCATTCCGACCGCCGATTACCGCGATCGGGTGGCCCGTACCCGCTACAGTTACCTCGCCGCCCGGTGCTATCCCCGCGCCGATACGGCGTTGCTGCAGATCATCGCCGATTATTTTCTGTGGTTTTTCCTCACCGACGACCTCTTCGTGGACCGCGTCGACACCGACACGCCTGACACCTTGGCCAACCTGACCGCGATGATCGACGTTCTCGATCACGACCGGAGCCGGGCGTGCCCGGTCTACGGCGAAACGGCGTGGCTGGACGTGTGCCGCCGGCTGCGTGCCCGGCTGTCGCCTGAGCACTTCGACCGGTTCGCCACCGGCATGCGGCTCTGGGCGTCCACCGCCGGACTGCAGGCTGCGCACCCGTGACCGCCGACGAATACCACCATCCGGCTGTCCACCAATTGCGCATGCACGCCAACAACGTGGTGTGCTGGGCCAACGACATCCAGAGCCTGCCGGTCGAGGCGCGGCAGCCCGGGCAGTTCCGCAATATGGTCACCCTCTACGCCTCCCAAGGCCGCACCCTGACCGAGGCTGTCGAAGCGACCGCCGGACGAGTGCGCGCGGAGATCGTCGCGTTCAGCAGTCTGGCGCGACCGACCCGCGACTGGGCCAGCCCGGCATTGGCCGGGTACATCGAGGGAATGCAGGATTGGATGCGCGGCTATCAGGATTGGTACGACCACGACACACAGCGCTACGCCACCGCGCACGCCGAGCACGATGCCGACGACCGCACCGTCGTCCCTTCAGACTGGAAACCCTGAGCAGGATCCGCCGGAACTCGTCCGTCCCGGCCCGCGCACCGCACCCGCTGGCCCTCAGCCGGTCGGCGCCGCCCGCGTTAGTCCTTCATCGAACGTCCTGTCCGCCGCGGAATGCCTGCTCTCAGCAAAGCAGGACGCACCGTCCACCCTTGACCGAACCGGACTCCGGCGAGGTTCGCCGACCCTGTGGGCACCCGGGCCGGGTACCCGGTTTCCCGTGTTCGAGCCCATTTTCGGGTGCCGTCATCGGAGTACGATGCTTGAGACTCGCGGCCGTGCCGCACAGATCGCGGCCTCGGGTCTCTCCGCTGACGGCTGGACGTGCTCACCCAAGGGAGCGTGTGCTCGATGCCGATCAATCGCCGTGACCTGTTGAAGATCACCGTGGGGGCCGCGGCCACCGCCAGCGCAGGCGACATGGTCGCGGGCTGCGACACGTCGCCCTCCGCGCCCCTGCCGGAAGGAAAAGCCGACTATACGCTGCGGATCGGCAGCGGACTGGTCGAACTCGCTCCGGACGCGATCTTCTCCACCACGACCTACAACGGGCAGTTCCCAGGTCCGTTGCTGCGGTTCGCCGAGGACCGCCCCGCGGTGGTGGACGTTCACAACGACACCGACGTCCCGGAGCAGGTGCACTGGCACGGCCAGCAGGTGCCCGCGGACGTCGACGGATCCGCGGAGGAGGGCACTCCGTTCGTTCCCGCGCACGGCATGCGACGTGTCTCGTTCACGCCCGGACCGGCGGGATTCCGTTTCTACCACAGCCATCTGATCGCCGGGAGCGATCTGGCGAAGGGCCAGTACGGTGGGCTCGTCGGACCGGTCTACATCGAGCCGAAGCTCAATCCCGGCGCCTACGACCAGGGAGTTTTCCTGGTATTGAAGGAATTCGCGCCCACGTTCAGCCGCGCCGGGGACATGGCCGCCGATTTCCTGGCCGGTGCGCCCGATCCGGAACTCAAGGAGCGGGGCGAGAAAGCGATGGCCGATTCGCTCGGCCGAGGGATGCCGCGCGGCTACGAGGTCGGCTACGGCGCGTTCAGCGTCAACGGCCGCAAGCTCGGCCAAGGCGAACCGATCAAGGTCCGGGCCGGGCAGCGAATGCTGCTGCACGTGCTCAACGGCAGCGCCACCGAGATCCGCAGCCTCGCCTTGCCCGGCCATGTCTTCCGCGTCGTCGCGCTGGACGGCAATCCGGTGCCCGCCCCGGCGCGGGTTCCGGTGCTGTGGATCGGCACGGCGGAACGCGTCTCCGCGGTGGTGGAGATGAACCGTCCCGGAGTGTGGGTCCTCGGCGACCTGGCCGACAGCGACCGCGGCGCCGGGATGGGCATCGCCGTCGAATACGCCGGCCGCACCGGTCCCCCGCAGTGGACCGCACCCGGCCCGTTCACCTGGGACTACCGGACTTTCGCCCGCGCCGGAGCCGCCGCCGCGGCCCCGGACCAGACGATCGACCTGCTGGTGGAGAAGCGCAACGCCGCCGTCGGCGGCTTCAACGCCTGGACCCTCAACGGCCAGTCCTACTCAACGGCCCTCAACCAGCCGGTGATCCCGGTCCAGCGCGGCAAGCGGTACCGGCTGCGGCTGCGCAATGCCACCGACGACGTGCACCCCGTGCACCTGCACCGGCACACCGTCGAGGTCGCCGCCGTCGCCGGCACTCCCACCGCGGGGCTGTTCAAGGACGTCGTCATGCTCGGCGGCTACCAGAAACTCGACCTCGACTTCGTCGCCGACCAACCGGGCCTCTCGCTGCTGCACTGCCACCAGCAACTGCACATGGACTACGGCTTCATGACCCTGTTCAACTGCACCTGATCCCGGCGCCGCGCCGCCCGGACACGCTCCACGTCGGGCAGCCAGTGGCGCGGAAAGCCGCGGCCCTACTCGTGCGCCGCTTGGTGCACGGCATGTCGCTGCCGGAAGAGGGCGATCAGCGGCACGGTGAAAAGCAGCGGACCGAGAATCGCCAGCGGGCGCTCAGCCCACCAGATCCAGTCCGGCGCCCGGTCGTCGGCCAGGTGCCGGTCGAAGCCGAAGTACACGACTGCGCGGGCCAGGGCCATTCCCGTGGTGTGAAAGAGAAACAGCGGCAGCGCGTATCGGGTGAAGACTGCGGTCGCGCGCTGCCGGCGTGGCTTGGCCAAAGCACGCTCGACGGCCGGGCGCAGCATCTCGCACAGCCCGATCTGGAAGGCCAGCAGCGCGACGATGACGAACGTCGGCGGCGACATGTTCGACATCCGCTCCCCCGGAACTCCGACCATCGAACCGGGATACAAGCCCGACAGCACCAGTCCGGCGAGAGCGAACAAGCCCGCCCACAGCAGCGTTCCGGCGACGTGTCGCGAGGCCGCGACGATGCGCCGATGGAAAAAACCCGCCTGGTAGGCCAAGCCCCACACCGCGGCGACGTTGACCCAGCTCACCGCGTCCCAGCCGAAGCGCAGCCGCAGGACGTCGATCAGCAGGGCGGCCCCGGCGAGCCACACCAGGACCAGGATGTCGAAGCGCTCGTGCAGCCACGCCATGAGCGGCAGCAGCAGAAGCAGGCCGACGTAAACCGCGAGGAACCACAGGGGGCTCAGAATCAGCATTACCGCGCCGCCGATCCACCGTACGCCGAACGCCTCGGCCAGCACGATCCCGGCTGTGGTCCAGAAAAGGACCAGCATCCCGGCCGGCGCGACCAGTTCCTTCACATGGAGCCAGACGTACGAGCGCCGTGACTGGCCCCTGGCCCGGGCACGCTCCCACGACGCGAGGTGCACCGACCCGCCGACGTAGAAGAACACCGGCAGGACCTGCAGGAACCAGGTGAGCACCCACAGGCCCCGGAAGTACGCGAGCGGATTCGTGGGCTGCGGCCCGGTCGGCGTCCAGTGCAGGATCGTGAACGCCCAGTGCCACAGCACGACCACGACCAGGCTGACCGCACGCAGAAAGTCCAGATACGGTTCGCGTTCCATGGTCGTCATCGCCATTGTCCCTTTCGGCAGGCACACTGGAATGACGATGTCTGTCTCCGCCGTTGTCCCGAAACTGCCGGAAGTCACCGATCTCCGGCGTCGTGCTCTCACTGTGGTTCCCGCCGTCCTGCTGCTCGCGGCGGCGACTGTGCTGGCCAACCGGGTGCTGCCCGGCTGGGCCTACCCCGTCTGCGGCGCGGTCACCGCCGCCGTGCTCCTGGTCCTCGCTCGCTTCGCCGGGGTCCGCTGGGCCGAGATCGGATTCGGCCGCGCGCACGCGCGCCGGATGCTGTGGTTCGGGCTGGGCGGGTTCGCGGCCGTAGCGCTCGGGTTCGGCCTCGCGGCCGCGATTCCGTCGTTGCGCGTGCTGTTCCACGACGGCCGGATCGGTTCGCCGGGCTTCGGCCAGCTCATGTGGCTCGCGCTGGTGCGGATTCCGCTCGGCACCGTGCTCGTCGAAGAGGTCGCGTTCCGCGGCGTGCTTCCGGCGCTGCTCGGAGCAGGCGAGCGGTGGCGATGGTGGCCGGTGCTCGGCGCGTCCGCGCTGTTCGGGCTCTGGCATCTGCTGCCGTCGCTCGCACTCACCCAGAACGCGGCCGTGCACCAGACGGTCGGCGGGCTGCCGCTCGCGATGGTTTCGGTGCTGGCGATGGCCGCTGCCGCCGGAGCGGGCGTGTTCCTGTGCTGGTGGCGCTACACCGGGCGAGGGCTGCTCGCCCCGATGCTGGTGCACCTGGCCACCAACTCCGGCGGGCTGGTGCTGGCCTGGGCGCTCGTCAGCTGAAGCCAGGGCCGCACGCGCGGACGATCGTTCCCGCTGTGCCCGCCACCAGTCCGGCCGCCGCGGTCAGCCTGCCGATCGCGGCGAACTTCCCGCCGTTCTCCACGAACCGGCAGGCGGCCTCGACCTTCGGCCCCATCGAACCGGCGGGGAAATCCCGGGACCGCAGTTCGCGGCTGCCGACGTCCCGGATCGGCCGTGCCCGCGGCGTGCCGTAATCGTCCTGCACCGCCTCGACGTCGGTCAGCAGCACCAGAGCGTCGGCCCCGATCTCGCGCGCGATCAGCGCGGCGGTCAGATCCTTGTCGACGACCGCTTCGACACCCCGCAACCCCGGGGAGGCGGCGGCCACCGGGATCCCGCCGCCTCCCCCGCACACCACGATCGCGCCCGATTCCATCAGGGCTTTCACGAAGGGCAACTCGATCAGCTCGACCGGTTCCGGCGACGGCACCACCCGCCGCCACGCCGCGCCGTCCGGCCGGACCTCCCACCCCCGTTCCGCGGCGAGCCGCTCGGCGGTCGCGCGGTCGTACACCGGGCCCACGAACTTGGCCGGGACAGCGAAAGCCGGATCGTCGGCACGCACCAGCGTGCGGCTCACCAGCCCCGCCGCCGGGCGGCCGGTGGCGTTCTGCAGTGCCTGCGCGAGCCAGTAGCCGATCATCCCCTGGGTCTGCGCGCCGAGCACATCGAACGGATAAGGCCTGCGCAGCGCCGGATCGCGTTCGCTCTCCAGCGCCAGCAGCCCGACCTGCGGGCCGTTGCCGTGGGTCAGGACGAGTTCGTGCTCGCGGGCCACCGCGGCGAGCGCTTCGGCGGCGGCGAGGACGTGGTGCTCCTGAATGTCGGACTCGGCCGGTTCCCCGCGTTCCAGCAGGGCGTTGCCGCCGAGCGCGGCGACGATCCTCATGCTCCCACCGTCGCGACCATGACGGCTTTGATGGTGTGCATCCGGTTCTCCGCCTGGTCGAACACGACCGACGCCGCCGATTCGAAAACCTCGTCGGTGACTTCGAGGGCGTCGAGCCCGTACCGGTCGCCGAGCCGCTTCCCGATTTCGGTGTCCCGTCCGTGCAGCGCGGGCAGGCAGTGCAAGAACTTCACCGCCGGATTCCCCGTCTCGGCGAGCACCTTGGCGTTGACCTGGTACGGCAGCAGCTGTTCGATCCGCGGGCCCCAGGCGTCCTCCGGTTCGCCCATCGACAGCCAGACGTCGGTGTACAGGAAGCCGGCTCCGCGCACCGCCTCGGCGACGTCGTCGGACACGAGCAGTTTCGCGCCCGACTCGCCCGCGAGCCCGGCAGCGATCCGCCGGATCTCTTCCCTCGGCCACAACGGCTCCGGCGCGCAAACACGGACATCGAGACCCAGCAGCGCACCGGTGACGAGCAGGGAGTTGGCGACGTTGTTGCGCCCGTCGCCGAGGTAGCAGTACGACACGTCGTCGAGCGAGCCCGGCGCGTGGTCGCGCATGGTGAGGATGTCGGCGAGCATCTGCGTCGGGTGCCAGGTGTCGGTGAGCCCGTTCCACACCGGGACCCCGGCGTACGCGCCGAGGGTTTCGGCCGCCTCCTGGGACGAGCCGCGGAACTCGATGCCGTCGAACACGCGGCCGAGCACCCGTGCGGTGTCCTTCACGGATTCCTTGTGGCCCAGGTGCGATTCCTCCGGGCCTAGGTAGGTGATGTGCGCGCCCTCGTCGTGGGCGGCGACCTCGAATCCGGACCGGGTGCGCGTCGAGCTCTTCTCGAAGACCAGCGCGATGTTGCGCCCGGCGAGCCGCCGCGCCGGCGCGCCTGATCGTTTCTCCTGGCGCAGCCGGGCGGCGAGGTCCACGAGGGAACGGAACTCGGCGGCGGTGAGGTCGGTTTCCTTGAGCAGGTTGCGGCCCTGCAGATTCATCGGAAGCTCCTGTTCGGTCGGGCGGTCCGGGCGTTCAGCGGGCCGGGTCGCGTTCTATCGGGCAGCTCATGCAGCGCGGCCCGCCCCGGCCGCGGCCGAGTTCGCCGCCGGGCACGGTGATCACCTCGACGCCGTGTTTGCGCAGCATGGTGTTCGTGGCGACGTTGCGGTCGTAGCCGATGACTACGCCCGGCGCGACGGCGAGGTAGTTGTTGCCGTCGTCCCACTGTTCGCGCTCGGCGGCGCGGACGTCCTCGTCGGTGGAGAGCACAGTGACCCGCTCGACGCCGAGCGCTTGGCCGAGGCTCTCCCACAGACTGTCGTTCCGCTGGATCTCCAGAGCGTCCGGACCGGGAGTCACCGTCCACGAGCGCAGCTTCGGGTCGAAGTACGGGCAGAGCACGAACGTGGCCCTGTCGACCATGGTCATCAGCGTGTCCAGGTGCATCGTCGCGTGCGACCGGGGCAGTTCGACCGCGAGCACGGTGTTCGCCTGGCCGCTGCCGAACAGCTCCCGGGCAAGCAGTTCGACCGCCATCGGCGTCGTCCGCTCCCCCATGCCGACGAGGACCGCGCCGCCGCCGAGGACGTGGACGTCGCCGCCCTCGACGGTCGCCGGGAAGCAGTCCTCGTCGCCGTCGAAATACGTGCGGAATCCGGCTCCGGCGAACATCGGGTGGTAGCGGTAGATCGCCCGCGCGTGCAGGGTTTCCCGCTGCCTCGCGGGTTTCGCCATCGGGTTGATCGAGACGCCGCCGTAGATCCAGCAGGAGGTGTCGCGCGGGAACAGGTGGTTCGGCAGCGGCGGCAGCAGGAAGTCGTCGGCCCGCAGCATGTGCCATTTCAGGCTGCTGGTGCGCAGCGGGTGCAGGTCGGCCTTCAGGACGCCGCCGATCAGCGACTCGGCGAGGCTCGGGCTGTCGAGGTCGTCGAACAGCTTTCGCAGCGTCGGAGCCAGCGCCGGGCCGACGGTCCGCGGGGTGCAGACCCGGTCGAGCACGAACGCGCGGCCGTCCGGGTCGTCGAGGGTTTCGGCGAGCAGCCGGTCGAAGTAGTGCACCCGTACGCCTTGCTCGCGCAGCGCCTCGGCGAAGACGTCGTGTTCCTCCTTCGCCTTTCTCGCCCACATGACGTCGTCGAAGAGCAGTTCGTGAATGTTTCGCGGGGTCAGCCGGGCCAGTTCCGGACCCGGGCGGTGCAGGATCACTTGCCGGAGCCTGCCGGTTTCGGACGCGACAGCGAAGTTCATGCGGTGCCTTTCGTCGGGACGGCGGCGGTCAAGCCGCGCGTGGCCATCGGTCGCCGGTCTCCTCGGCAGCCGCCTTTTGCCTGCCCGCCGCGGCACGGCCCTTGAGCAGCGCGTGCAGGACCAGGCCCGCCAGCAGGACGAGCATCGCCTCGTACACCGCGGCGTAGCCGGCGGCGAAGGTCACCCACAGCGAGAAGAGCACGGCGGCGGCGGTGATGCCGAGGTCGCGGACCAGCAGCAAGCCGTGCACCCGGCGCCTCCGCGACACCAGGTACGCCAGCTGGGCGCAGGCGGAGAAGACGTACGGGATGGCGACCGTGACGACGGCCAGGTTCACCAGGAAGGAAAAGACCGCCAGCCCGGTGCCCGAGGTGTAGCGCCACACCATCAGCAGCGAGGGCAGCAGCGCCGCGAGCACGATGCCGAACCACGCGGTGTCCTTGCGGTCGGCCCAGGCGAACGCCCGCGGGAACAGCCCGTCCGCCGCCGCGGCGCGCGACACCTCTGTCGTCACCAACGTCCAGCCGTTCAGCGCGCCGATTCCCGACACGACGGCAAGCGCGGCGACCAGCTTCCCGGCCCAGCCGCCGCCGGGCAGGATCGCCTCGAACGCGGGCACGAACGGAGTTCCGCTCGAGACGAGGACGTCGTGCGGGACGAGTCCCATCACCGCCGCGGACACCGCCAGGTACACCACCGCGCTGGCGGCGGTGCCCAGCACCGAGGCCCGGCCGACGTTGCGCCCCGGCTCGCGCACCCGTTTCGCCGTCACCGCCGCGACTTCGACCCCGATGAACGCGAACAGCGCGACGCCCGCGGCGATCCCGATCGCGGTGTAAAGGCTTCCGCCGGACGCGTTGAACGCACCGAAATTGGCCTTCGAGACGAAGAACCAGCCCACCACGCCCACGAACAGCAGCGGCAGGAACTTCAGCACCACGGTGGTGTTCTGGAACCACGCCATCTGCCGCACGCCTGCGAGGTTGACCGCGGCCGGGATCCACAGCCCGGCCAGCGCGATGCCGAGGTCCGCCCACACCGAGGGGTGTTCGATGCCGAAGAGCGCTTCGACGTAGAGCACCCACGACGCGACGATCGCGGCATTGCCCGCCCACGCCGAAACCCAGTAGCACCAGCCGACCAGATAGCCCGCGAAATCGCCGAATTCCCGCCGGGCGTAGGCGTAGAGCCCGCCGTCGGAATCCGGAGCCCGCTTCGTCAACTGTCCGAAAAGGACCGCCAGCACGGCGGCGCCGGCCGCGACGACGCCGAGCACCAGCAGCGAACTGGTTCCCGCGCCGGCCAGCACGGCGGGCATGGTGAAGACCCCGGTGCCGATCACGCTGCCCGCTACCAGCCCGGTCGCCGAGGTCAGGCCCAGCGCCCGGATCCGGGACGCGGCCGGGGTTTCCCGGTCCGCTTCGTGTGCTTTGGACATTTCACTCCTGTCGCCGAAACCGCCCCCGATCGGTCGCCATGCAACCTCCCGGGCGCCCAGCGGCGGCAGAGGTCTTTCGGCCCGTGCGGGACCGCGAAGGTCACCCGCGCCGCCACGGCGGGCGACGACCGGCGAAAGTCCCCGCACCCGGGGAATTCCGGCCCTGCTCCGCATCCCGCCGCGGCTGCCACTGTCGACGCATCACCGGACGAGACGACAAGGCAGGTCGGTCATGGAACGCGGACTTCCCGACGACTACACCGTCACGACCGCGGTCGGGATGGCCGTCCGTGCGCCGTCGGTGCACAACTCCCAGCCGTGGCGGTTCGCGGTCGGGCACCGGTCCCTGCACCTCTACGCCGATCCGTCGCGGCAGCTCACCCAGACCGATCCGGACGGGCGGGACCTGATGATCAGCTGCGGGGCCGCGCTGCACCACGCGCGGATCGCCTTCGCAGCGCTCGGCTGGCGCACCGAGGTGCGGCGGCTGCCCAATCCGGCCGAACCGGGGCATCTCGCCTCGATCGAGCTCCATCGGCACGAGCCCACTCTCGACGAGGTCGCGCTCGCCGCCGCGATCCCCCGCCGCCGCACCGACCGCCGCCGGCACAGTTCCTGGCGCGTTCCGCGAGGGCATCTCGAAGCGATCGCCCAGGCAGTGGCGGACGAAGGCGTCGTCCTGCGCGTCGCCGAAGACGCCGAGCGGTACTACCTGGCCACCGCGATCGAGGAAGCGTCGCTGCGGCATCGCCACGATCCCGCCTACCGGATCGAACTCGCCGCGTGGAGCGGACGGCACGCCTCCCCGGACGGCGTCCCGTCCCGCAACACCCCCCTGCCGGACGAGACTCCCGGTGCGTTGCCCGGCCGTCAGTTCCCGAACCCGGAACTGCCCGAAGCCGCCGGCGCGGCCGGCGAAGATGACGAGACGGTGCTGCTCGTGCTGAGCACCGCGTCCGACGACCGGATGTCGCGGCTGCGCGCGGGGGAAGCGACGAGCGCCGCGCTGCTCACCGCGACCCGTTTCGGCCTCGCCAGCTGCCCGCTGACCGAGCCGCTCGAATTGCCGGACGTCCGGCGCACCGTCGAGGATAAGGTCACCTCGGGCGCGTTCCCGCAGATGGTCCTGCGCGTCGGCTGGGCGCCGGCCAACGCCGACCCGCTGCCAGCGACTCCCCGGCGGGAGATCGACGAAGTGCTGCAGCCGCTCGAAGCCGCCGACACCCGTCAGCGGTCCTGAGCCGAGGAGAGAAGAATGATGTACTGGCACTACGGAAGCGCCGCCGAATGGGTCGGCCCGGTCGTGATGAGCATCGTGGCAGTCGCGCTGCTCGCCGCGATCGGCGTGGTCACCGCGCTGCTCGTCCGCCGCCCGGCCGGGCTCGGCCACGAGGCCGACCCCGCCACCGCCATTTTGCGGCAGCGGTTCGCGCGCGGCGAGATCGACCAGGACGAGTACGACCGCCGCCGCGAAGCGCTCCGGCACTGACCGGAGGACCGCGATGCGCCGAACCGCCCACGCGATTGCCGCCGCGGCCGCGCTCGCGGTCCTGTCCGCGTGCAGCCAGAACAGCGGCGCGCCCGGCTCTTCCTCCGCAGCCGCGCCGACCGCCACCTCGGCGCCGGCGACGTCGCAGAGCCCGGCCGCTCCGCCCACGACGCCGCCGGCCTCGCCTCCCCCGCCGCGCACCGACGCTCCCCCTGCGCCGCCGGGCTGTCCGTCGGCGAACTGGGGCACGGGCGCCAAGGAAGCCGCCGGTTCGAGCACCGACGCGCTCTACCTGGTCCGCGTCGGGCGGCACGACTGCTACGACCGGGTCGTGTTCACGATCAACGGGACGGCGGCGGCCGGGTACTCGGTGCGGTACGTCCCGCTCGTGACCGCGGATCCGTCCGGCCGGCCGCTGCCGGTGCCGGGCGGTGCGGTGCTGCAGGTCGTGATCCGGGCCCCGGAACAGGGCGCGGACACCAGCGGCCATCAACCGGGCCGGGTCCTCGCCGCCACCGGCGACTACCTCTATCCCTCCGCGCGGCTCGCGAGCTGGCCGTCGTTGCGGGCAGTGCGGTTCGCCGGGTTCTTCCAAGGCCAGTGCACCTTCGCCGTCGGGACCCGAGCCAAGCTGCCGTTCCGCGTCCTCGCCCTGCCGGACGCGGTGAACCACGTCGAGCGGATCGCCCTCGACCTCGCCCACTGAACCGAAGGAGGCCGCCGTGGAGCGGCTGAGCCCACTCGACGCGGCTTTCCTGGCGATCGAGGACGAGGACCCGCACGCGTCGCTGGCGATCGCCTCCCTCGCGATCGCCAGCGGACCCGCGCCCGGCCAGGAGGAATTCGCCGCCGCGGTGACCGCCGGGCTGGCCAAGGTTCCCCGGTACCGGCAGAAAGTCCGCCGGGTGCCGCTGGATCTCGGCGCCCCGGTGTGGGTCGACGACGATTCCTTCGATCCGGCCGCGCATCTGCGGCGGCTTTCGGTGCCGGCCCCGCACGACGACGCCGCCCTGTGCGAACTCGTCGCGCTCCTGATGGCCGAACGGCTGGACCGCGACCGTCCGCTGTGGCAGTTCTGGATTCTCGAGGGGCTGCCGGACGGGCGCTGGGCGCTGCTTGCCAAAGTGCACCATTGCCTCGCCGACGGGATCTCCGCGGCCCAGCTGCACCAGCTGCTGTTCACCGAAACCCCGCCGCCCGCCGCCCCCGCCCCGCAACCGGATCCGGGCGCTCTGCGGCTGCTGAAGTCGTCGCTCGGCGATGTGGTCACCGGCCCGTTCAAGCAGCTCCGCGCGATCGCGGGCAGTCTCTGGCATCCGCGCGCGCTCGCGCAGCGCACCACCGATGTCGCACACGGCCTCGCCACGCTCGCCGAGGCGCTGATGCCGGTCGCGCCGTCGTCGCTCACCGGACCGATCAGCGGGCCGCGCGGCTACGCCGCCTCCTGGGTTCCGCTTGCGGACGTGGCTGTCGTCGCGGACGCTTTCGGCGTCACCCACAACGATGTGCTCCTGGCCGCGATCACCGGCGGATTCCGCGAGATCCTCGTGCGCCGCGGCGAAGAGACCGCGCCGGACAGCGTGCGGAGCCTGGTACCGGTCTCGGTGCGCGCTGCCGGCGACCGCGCGATCGGCAACGACGTTTCCCTTCTGCTTCCGCTGCTGCCGGTGGACCAGCCCGATCCGGTCCAGCGTTTGATCCGGGTGCACCGGCGACTGCTGGCCTGCAAGACCGGCAAGGAGGCCACCGCGGGCAAGTTCGTCACCGCGGCGGCTTCGCGCGGACCGTTCGCTCCGGCCGCGTGGGCGCTGCGGGCGGTGCTTCGGCTCCCCCAGCACAACGTCGTCACCGTGACCACGAACGTTCCCGGCCCGGCCGGGCCGCTGACTGTGGCGGGCCGCGAAGTCCTGGAGCTCTACCCCTACGTCCCGATCGCCCTTCGCGTCCGGACCGGCGTCGCGCTGCTGACCTACGGCGACCGCGTCTTCGTCGGGGTGACCGCCGACGCGGGCCTGGCACCGGAGGCCCGGGTGCTCGCGGACTCCGTCGTGTCCGGTCTCGCCGCGCTCAAAGCCGCGGCGACTTCCTCGTCGAGCGCGGCCACGAGCTCGCCGGGCTCGGGCAACAGCCGCCGGTCCGTGCCGAATCCGAAGCGCACCTGACCGGCGTAGCTGAAGACACAGACCGTGATCGCCTGTTTTCCGGAACACGGCGCCCAGCCCACGATTCCCTCGACCCGCGCACCGGCCAGCGTCCGCGTTTCGCGGGGACCGGGCACGTTCGTCAGCACGCCGACCGCTTTCGCCGAGAGGAAATCGCTCAGCAGCCCGGAGACCGGGCCCGGCGCGCGGGCGACGAGGTGCTGCAGCCCGTAGTTCACCACTGGCTCGTAGGAGTCCCGGATCCGCGCGAGGAGGCGGTGGGTCTCGGCGAGCCGTTCGGCGAACGTGCCCAGCCCTCGCGGCAACCGGGCGAACACCAGCGAGAAATGGTTGCCGAGCCGGTCGGGCAGCTCCGCGTCGAACGCGGTGAGGCTGACCGGGACGAGCCACGGCAGGCCGGTTCGCTCCCGGTCCTCCCCGGGCCGGTCCAGGTACCGGTCGAACGCACCGGCGACCAGCGCGAGGCACACGTCGTTGACGGTGGTTCCGGTGGCATGGCCGAGGTCCGCCAGTCCGGCGAGCGGGACCGGATCGCCCCAGGCGGCGGTCTTGTCCGGCCCTGGCTGCCCGTCCCACTCCGGCGAGGCTTCCGGCGCGAGCGCCAGTGCGGCCAGCCCGGCCGCGCTGTGCCGCAGCGAGGTCACCGCCGACGCGGCCCGCTCCAGCGCCCGCCGGGGGCCGCCGCCCACCAGGCTCGCGCCGAAACCCGTTGCCGCCGCCGTGATTCCGGCTGCCGCGGTCGTCGCGTGCACCGGGACCGCGACGAGGCTCTCGGCCACCGGCCCGGCTTTCGCCGCCGCTCGCCGCACCGCCGCGCCCAGGTCGTCGAGCGAGCGGACGACCGACGCTCCGGCCCGCGCGACCGGACGGTCCGAAGACGGGCGGCGAGGTGCGGCTCCCCCGACGCGCGCGGGCGGCCCGCCGGTACCGGAGTCCGGGTCCAGCAGGCTGAACAGCACCTGGGTCAGGCGGATCCCGTCGGCCATCGAATGGTGCGTGCACACGACCACCGCGCCGCCCGAGCCGTACCCTTGCAGCAGGTCCACCGTCCACAATGGATGATCCGGGTCGAACGCGCCGCCGCGCCGGGCGGCCGCGAATTCCTGCAGCTGTGCCTGGGTTCCGGGCCTCGGCACCGTGCCGATCCGCAGGTGCCGGTCCAGGTCGAAGTCAGGATCGGTCTCCCATCGCGGGCCCGCCGGGCGCCGCAGGTAGACCGGATAGCGGGCGAGCAGCCGGTCCGCGACGACCGAGCGCAGCCGGTCCGGATCGACCGGCGTGGCCGTCCAGAGCACCGACGTGACGACCATCCGGTTCTCTGGCCGGTCCAGCCGCAGCCACAACGCGTCCTGCGCGGCGATCCGCGGTGCGGGCAGGCCGCTCACGGTTCCCGCCCGCCCTGGTCGAGGCGGAACGGCGGATACTCGTCGGTGAGCAGCGAGACGTAGGCGGCGACGCGCAGCGCCCAGCGGTCCATGCCGAGCACGAAATCGAACACCGGGCGCGGATACCGGCCGGTGCACAGCAGCACGATCGCGGCGATCAGCACCAAGACGGCGATCAGGCCGCCGCCCCACCCCGCGTCCGAACGCGTCGGCGACCAGCCGCCGCCCGCGAACACGGCGACGACGACCAGGTGCGGCAGCGCCAGCAGCCACCACTTCACGAGCGCCAGCCCGCGGGAAAGCCTTTCCGGATAAGCGATTTCGAGCCGCGCCGGATAATCCGGAACGTCGGCGAGGGTGAACGGCGGGTAACGGTCGGTGCCCAGCGCGGCGTAGCCGTAGTAGTGCACCCGCCAGCTCCAGCGCAGCACCCCGGCGATGAACGCGAACAACGGACGCGGATAACGGCCGGTCGCCAGGATCGCGAAGAACGCGCACAGCCACACCACCGGATACCCGAGCCACAACAGCGCGAGCACGATCCAGTGCGGCGCCAGCAGCAGCCATTTGACGAGCCACAGCCAGCGCGAGAGCGAATCGTCCAGCTCCGCCTCGACCCGGACCGGCGCGGTGGCTTCCTCGATGCTCATCAGCCAACGGTCCCGGGGAGCACCCGCCGCCGGCCAGGGCAGGAAGTCCCCCGCCCCGGTGACGAAATCGGCTCCGGGACACTCCCGGCCGCCCTGTCGCCGCACCAGGACGACGACCGATGCTGGACATTCCATCGTCGCCCGGGAGATCCCATGACCACACAAGAAACCCGCGAACTGCTCGGCGACCGGTTCATCCCGAAGCCGCACTTCTCGCTCGTCCGGCACGCGATCGTCGACGCGCCGGTCGAGCAGACCTACGCCGCGGCGCGCGCGATCGACCTCACCGAGATCCACAGCGGGCTCGCGACCGCCGCCGGCTGGCTTCGCGAGCTGCCCGCTCGATGGCAGTCCCGCCGCGCGGGGCCGCCGCGCCGCCCCACCCGGCTCACCCTCGACGACCTCGACGCGGGCACGGACTGGGCGCTGCTCGGCGAACATCCCGGCAGCGAGTTCGCGCTCGGCGTGGCGGGAAAGTTCTGGCGGCCGGTCATCGCCTGGCGGCGGGTCGAGCCGGACGACTTCGCCGCGTTTTCCGAGCCAGGCTACGGAAAACTCGTCATCACGTTCGGCGTCCGGCCCTACGGCGCCCACCGGAGCCTGCTCACGCTCGACACCCGCGTGCTGCTGTCCGACCCGCCGAGCTGGCTGAAATTCCGCCGTTACTGGCGGGTGGCCTCGCCGTTCGCGCTGGTCGTTCATGCCGCCCTGCTGCGCACGATCGCCCAGGACGCCCGCCGGCGCGCGCTCGACGCCTACCGCCGCGAGGACGGCTGACCGCCGCGCTCACCGCCGCGCGGCGTAGAGCGCGGCCACCTCGTCCGCGTACTTCTCCAGCACCCGCGAACGCCGGACCTTGAGCGTCGGAGTCAGTTCGTCGCCGACCTCGAACTCCGCGGCGAGCACGCGGAAGCGCTTGATCGCCTCCGCGTGCGACACCGTCGCGTTCACGTCGTCGACGGCTTCCTGGAGCACCGCGAGAAGGTCTCCGTCGTCTCGCAGGTCGGCGACGGTCGCTTCGGGCGGTTTCGCCCGGTCGAGCTTCCACTCGGCGAACGCCGCGGTGTCGAGCGCCAGCAGCGCGCCGACGAACGGCAGCCGGTCCCCGGTCACCACGCACTGGTCGATCAGCCAGTGCGCCCGGAGCGTGTCCTCGAACCAGGCCGCCGCGATGTTCTTGCCGTTCGCGGTGACGAGCAGGTCCTTTTTGCGGCCGGAGACGGTGAGGAACCCGTCCTGGACCGAGCCGAGGTCGCCGGTGCGGAACCACCCGCCGGCGTCGAAGGCCTCGGCGGTCTCCGCCTCGGCCCGCCAGTACCGGGCGAACACCGCGGGCCCGCGCACCAGAATCTCGCCGTCGGCGGCGATCCGCACCTCGGCGCCCGGGATCGGCTGACCCACGGTGCCGATCCGTTGCGCGCCAGGGACGTTGAGCGTGACCCCGGCGGTGGTTTCGGTGAGCCCGTAGCCTTCGAGAATCCGGATCCCGGCGCCGCGCAGGAAGTGCGCCAGCCTCGGCGCGAGAGGCGCGCCTCCGCTCACCGCGTACTCCACCCGTCCGCCGAGCGCCGCGCGCAGCCGCCGGAAGACCAGCAGGTCGAAGAAGAACCGGCGCACCGACAGCACCGGCCCGGGCCGTTCCGCTTCGCTCCAGGACACGGCGGTCCGCTCGGCGGCCCGGAAAACGCGGCCCGCGAATCCGTGGCCGGCTTCCCGCTCGGCGGTGTCGCGGAGCTTTTCGAAGAACCGGGGAACGGCGGCGACCGCGGTCGGCCGGAACGAGCCCAGCGCGTCCGGCAGACGCGCCAGGTCGCCGAGGTGTCCCGTCCGGGCTCCGGCGCGCACGGCGGCGAGCAGGACGACTCTGGTCAGGATGTGCGCCAGGGGCAGGAACAGCAGGACCGAGCTGCCCGGGGTCAGCACCGCTTCGCTGATCCCGGGCGCGGTGAGCGTGCCGTGCACCTCGGCGAGCAAGTTCCGGTGGGTGAGCACGCAGCCCTTCGGCCTGCCCGTGGTGCCTGAGGTGTACACGATCGTCGCGGGGTCGTCCGCGACGATCGTCTCCCGGCGGGCCGGCAGCACCGCCGGATCGACGGACGCGCCGCCGGCGCGGAGGACGGCCAAGTCCTCGCCGTCCATCCGCCAGACCCGGCCCGCCCCGGACATCACCTGCGCGCACTTGTCCCCGAGGGCGAAAGCCGCCACCGCACCGGAATCGCGGAGAATACGATCGGCCTGGTCCCCGGAAGCGGTGTCGTAGACCGGAACCGAGACCGCGCCCGCGGTCCAGATCGCGTAGTCGCAGAGCGTCCACTCGTAGCTCGTCGCCGCCATCAGGGCGACGCGGTCGCCCGGCCGGACCCCGGCCGCGACGAGCCCGAGAGCCAATGCGCGCACCTCGGCGGAGAACTCGGCAGCGGTGACGCCGGTCCAGCCCTCCCCGGTCTCGCGGCAGAACAAGACGCGCCCCGGTTCCCGCGCCGTCAGCTCCGCGAGATCGTCCGTGATCGCCGCAGAGTCCCCGATCGACAGGCCGGCGGGTTCCGGCTCGCCCGGCGCGGTCATTCCGGAATCGGCTGCCGGCGAGACCGGAGCCCGGCGCCCCACGCTCGGGCGCGTTCGGCTTCTCCGGAGGCCAGTTTCGTCTCGTCTCCCTCGACCTCGACCACGAAACTCGCCTCCGGCGCCGCGGGCGGATGGCCGAGGCCGCGCAGGAGTTTCGCCGCGGAGTGCGCGGCCGAACCGGTCAGCCAGCGCGGTTTGCCGAGCCGGGTGTCGAACACCGCGGTGTCCATCGCCGGGGGCAGGACGCCGAACCCGCCGAGCCATTCCCGCATCCCGGGCTCGCGGGTGCGCGTGCCCTCCGTGCTCTGCGCGGCCGCCGCCTTGCGCGTCGACCGGCGGCTCAGCCCGTGCGCGTGCGTCGGAGCCCCGACCACCAGCAGGTCGTAGCCGTCGAGTTTCCGCGGCGCTCCGTCCACCGGGAACAGGTCCGCGCAGTCCAGTCCGTCGGCGACGGCCCTGGCGACTTCCTCGGTAGTGCCGAACATGGACTCGTACACGACGATCGCGCGCATCGCGGACCCCTTTCCTCATCGAATCAGTGCGGGCTGGCGCCGGATCGGCATCCGGGCCGCGACCTCGCCGGCAAGACACGACAGCGCCGCCGAGCACCGGACCTCGACCGGGACCGGGCGGCGCAGCAGGCGCGCCGACTGCGGCAGCCACGCGAGGTCGCGCGCGAGCCTGGCCCGGGCCCTGGTCAGATCCTGGCTGCCGACCCGGCGGCCGTGCAGCATGACCGGAACCAGAAGAGCTTCGCCGCCGGGGCGGGATTCCCTGGCCAGGGCGAGCACGTCCGGACCGCCGGTGCGAAACCGGTACACCTGTTTCGCACCGGGCAACGTCCGTTTTCCCGCCGAAAGTTTCATGACCGGCCGACCGGCGTATTCGACCAGCTTGTACGCGGTGTCCAGCGCCGGCGCGTCGGCCGAGACGCCCACCGCGGTGCCGACGCCGTACGCGTCGATCGGCGCCCCGGCAGCCGTCAGCCGCTCGAGTTCGTATTCGTCGAGCCCGCCGCTGGCCATGATCCGCGCGGCCGCGAGCCCGGCGTCGTCGAGCATCCGGCGCGCGGTCCTGGACTGCGCCAGCAGATCGTCCGAGTCCAGCCGGATTCCCACGCTCGCGGGAGCCAGGCCGAGTTCGCCCGCGACCTCGATCGCGTGCGCGATCCCGCGCACGGGGTCGACGGTGTCGACCAGAAACACCGGTGCGGCCGGGAAATCCTCCGCGAACGCGCGAAACGCGTCGAGTTCGCTGGGGAACGCCTGCACATACGAATGCGCCATCGTTCCGGCGGCGCGCAGACCGTGCCGGAACGCGCCTTCGACGTTGCTGGTGCCGCGGAAACCCGCGAGAGCGGTCAGCCGGGCCGATGCGAGCGCGGCGCTGGCGCCGTGCGTACGCCGGGCGGAGAAGTCGATCAGCTCCGCGTCCGGCGCGGCCAGCCGGCACCGGGCCGCCTTCGTGGCGATGGCGGTCGTGAACGTGATCGTGTTCAGCAGCACGGTTTCCACGAGCTGGGCTTCCGGCAACGGCGCGGTCACTTCCAGCAGCGGCTCGCCCGCGAACACGACCCGTCCTTCCGGCACCGCGCGCACGTCACCGGTGAACCGCAACTGGGACAAGGCCTCGACGTCGGCGGCGGGCAGACGGACACTCTCGCGCAGGTAGCCGAGTTCCTCGGGCTCGAACCGGAAGCCGTGCAGTTCGGCGAGCGCCTCGTCGAGGCCGGCCGCGACGAGGAATCCGCGCTCGGGCGGAAGGTTTCGGGCGAAGAGGCTGAACGCGGCCGGGCCGGTCATCCCCCGCCGCAGGTAGCTGACCGCCATCCTGATCTCGTAGAGGTCCGTGCGCAGCGCGTTCATCGCGGTCCCGCCCCTTCCGGTCGATCCCCGCTCAGGATGCGGCGGCGAGAACGAAACGCGGGAGAGCCGCAAGTCCCTCGCCCGCACGACGACGGTCCCGGATCCGCGCGCTCGTCCCTCAGTCCCCTGACCCGGGGTCTTTGGCCCCTTCCGTGCCCCGCCTCCGTCGCGTTGGCTGGGCGCAATCCGACGAGAGGCTCCTGGCATGCAGACCGTGGACGTCGGCGAACTGGCGGTATCGGCCTACCGCACGGTCGCCCCGGACTGGATCCTCGACGCGCTCGGCACGGTCGCCGAGCGACTGCGCGGAGCCAGGGTGCTGCACCTCAGCGCGACCCCGTACGGCGGCGGCGTGTCGGAACTGCTCCGCTCCGCGATCCCGCTGTACCGGGACCTCGGAGTGCACGCCACGTGGAAGATCGTCAGCGGCGCGCCCGCGTTCTTCGCGGCCACCAAGAAACTGCACAACGCGCTGCAGGGCGCGACTGTCCCGCTCACCCTCGCCGAACGCGCCGTCTACGAGGAGACCGCGCGGCGCAACGCGGCCGAGGAGAGTTTCCGCGACTGGGACTTCGTGTTCGTGCACGACCCCCAGCCCGCCGCCGTTTTGTCCTTCGCGGACAAGGCGAAGGCGAAATGGGTGTGGCGGTGCCACATCGACACCTCCCAGCCCCAGCCGGAAGCGTGGGACTACGCGGCCAAGTTCGTCGACGGCTACGACGCGACCGTGTTCACCCTCGCCGCGTTCGTCCCCCGGTCGCTGGCCGCCGACCGCGTCGACGTCATCCCGCCCGCCATCGATCCGCTCAGCCCGAAGAACCTGTCGCTGGACGACCGGACCGCGCACGCCGTGCTCAACTGGATCGGCATCGACCCGGCCCGGCCGCTCATCACCCAGGTCTCCCGGTTCGATCCGTGGAAGGACCCGCTCGGCGTGCTCGAGGCCTACCGGCTGGTGCGCGACGAGGTCCCCGGGCTCCAGCTCGCCCTCGTCGGGTCGATGGCGCTGGACGACCCCGAAGCCTGGGACGTCTACCGCGCCATCAGCGACGCGAGCCGGGCCGATCCGGAGGTGCACGTCTTCACCAATCTGACCGGCGTGGGCAACGTCGAGGTCAACGCCTTCCAGCGGACCTCGAAAGCGATGGTGCAGAAGTCGGTCCGCGAGGGGTTCGGCCTGGTGGTGTCCGAGGCGCTGTGGAAGAACACGCCGGTGGTGGCCGGACGCGCGGGCGGCATCCCCCTCCAGGTCGCCGACGGCAGCGGCGGCGTCCTCGTCGGCTCGACGGAGGAGTGTGCCCGGGAACTGTCGGCGCTGCTCGCCGATCACGCCCGCGCGGCGGCCCTCGGCGCGTCCGGGCATCAGCGCGTCCGCAGGCATTTCCTTCTTCCGCGGCTCGTGCTCGACGAGCTGACCTTGCTGGACGGCCTCGCGCACGGCGACCCGCCCGGCGCGCTGATGACCCGCCACGGCGACCGCGATCCGGTCTGCGGATTGTCGCTCGTGCCGGACGACGCGTCGTTCACCGCCGATCGCGACGGCGCCCGGCACCGGTTCTGCTCGGCCGGATGCCGGGACGATTTTCTCGCGACGGCCGGGAAAGGACGATCATGACCACCCGTCGATGGCACGGCGGGCAGCTCCGCTGGAACAGCGCATCGCAAGCATGGTCGATCCTGGCGCCCGGCAGGAAGGACCGGCCGCACGTGAGCGGCCGCGAGGGCTGTCCGTTCTGCCCGGGGCCCGGAGAGGACACCCCGCCGGAAACCTGGCGGCTGCCGGACGGCGACGGCTGGCTCGTCCGCGCCGTGCCGAACCGGTACGCGCTGAGCGACCGGCACGAGATCGTCATCGAGTCACCGCACCACGACTGGGATCTTTCGACCGCGACAGTCGCCGAGGCGGCCGCGGTGCTGTCCGCCTGGCAGCACCGGCATCGCGAATTCCGCTCCGGAGCCGCGCAGATCGCGGTGTTCCGCAACCACGGCCCCGCGGCCGGGATCTCCCTGGCCCACCCCCATTCCCAGATCGCCGGTCTGCCGGTGCTCTCCGAACCGGCGCGCCGGAACCTGGAGATCGCCCGCGAGCACCACGCGCTGACCGGGCGCAGTCTCGCCGAGGACATGCTCACCGTCGAGTTGAGCACCGGCAGCCGGATCGTCTGCTCCGACGAGGAGATCGTCGCGCTCAGCCCGTTCGCCGGAACCGCGAGCTACGAGGTGTGGTTCATGCCGCGGACGTCCGCCGCCGATTTCGCCGCCGCCCCGCGCTCGACCGTCGAGGCGCTCGCCCGGAGTCTGCGTGCCGTGCTCGCCGCGCTGCGCGCCGAGCTTTCCGACCCCGCCTACAACCTCGTGGTCCACACCGCCCCCACCGGATACGAGGACGCGCCGTTCGCCTCGTGGTCGGTGCGGCTGGTGCCCCGGCTCGAGATCGCCGCGGGCCTCGAACTCGCCACCGGGATCCCGGTCGTCACCGTGGCTCCGGAGACGGCGGCGGCCAGGCTCCGCGCGCGGATCGCGCCCAGCCTGGTGTCCTGAACCAGCCTCGAGCGAAGGAGGAACGACGATGAAGACACCGCGGTTCGTCGTGGTCGGCGTGGACGGATCCAGCGCGAGCGTCGGCGCGTTGCTCTGGGCCGCGGCGGCCGCCGCGGCGAGCGGGGCGGAACTGCGGGTCGTGTCCGCGTGGCTGCACGATCCGCTGCTGGACGACCTTTCGATCGGGCGGAACGTCGACGAAGCCAGCGCCGCGCATCTGGCCGAGCTGGAGGCGTTCGTCGCGGAGACTGTCAAGGACCCGGCTGTGACAGTGCGGTGTTCGGCACCGGAAGGCGACGCGGCGAGCATGCTCATCGATCGTGCCCGCAATGCGGCGCTGCTCGTCGTCGGCAGCCATGGCAAGGGCATGGTCCGGCAAGCTCTCACCGGGTCGGTGAGCACCGCGTGCCTGCGCCGCGCGTCCTGTCCGGTCGCCGTCGTGCCGCCTCGCGCCCTGGCTCCGGAAAGCCGGCTCGGGCGGAAGATCTCGGAGGTCACCGGAAGCTGAACCGCGGCTTCGGGGAGGGTCAGCTCAGCAGGCGCCGCACGGTCCGCACCATCTCGGGGACGGCGGCGCGGACCGCCGGCGTCAGCCCGGTGCCCAGCCCCAGGTCCGCCGCCTCGACCGCGTAGACGACCAGTTTCCCCGGCATCCGCCCGAGCGCCGCGCCGAGC
Source organism: Amycolatopsis sp. FU40 (assembly GCF_021903635.1). NCBI lineage: Bacteria > Bacillati > Actinomycetota > Actinomycetes > Pseudonocardiales > Pseudonocardiaceae > Amycolatopsis > Amycolatopsis sp. FU40. The sequence continues at coordinate 2,463,049 of NZ_CP091381.1, read as the reverse complement.
CGCACCGCGTCCGGGATGCCGAGTGCGTGCGACCCGCCCGCGGTGACGGTGTGCGGCCAGCGGTCCACAGTGGAATTCCAGATCCGGCCCGGGGTACTCGGCTCGCACAGCACGGCGTCGACCACGACCGCGGTGTCCGCGTCGGTCCAGGCGGCGAGCAGGCCCGCGGGCTCGCCGTCGCAGAGAACGAGCGGGACGTCCGGGATCGGATCCTCTTCGAGGGCGGTGAGCACCGCGAGCGCCACGCCGTCGTCGCGCCGGTATTCGTTGCCGACGCCGATCACGACCGCCCGGTTCATCCGTCTTCCCTGGTGAACTCGAGGAAGTGCGCCGAGCACGAGATGCACGGGTCGTAATTCCGGATCGTGCGCTCGGCCAGCGCGGTCAGCGCGGCGTCGTCGGAGTCGAGGCGTTCGTCGAGGACACGCCGCAGATCCGATTCGATCGCGGCCTGGTTCTGCGAGGTCGGCGGGACGATGTCGGCGGTTCGGATCAATCCGGCCGCATCGAGTTCGTAGCGATGGTAAAGCGTGCCTCTCGGTGCTTCGCTGACGCCGTGGCCGATGCCTTCGCGCGGCGGCACGTCGACGTATGCCCGGGCCGGCCGTTCGTAGTCGTCCAGGATCCGCAGCGCTTCCTCGACCGCGTACACGACTTCGACGCCGCGCACGAGAATGCTGCGGAACGGGTTGCGGCATGCCGAGCCCAGCCCGGCTTCGGCGGCGACTTGGCGAGCGGTCTCGGAGAGCTGGCCGGAGTTCAGGGTGTAGCGAGCGAGCGGACCGGTCAGGTAGCAGCGCCCGTCGAGTTCCGCGTGCAGGGCAGTGGAATGCGGGACCTGCTTTTCCACTACGTGCGCGGGAAATTCGCTGGGCGGGAAGGTCAGCCCGGACGCGGTCCGCAGCTCTCCGCCGGCGATCGCGTACCTTCCCGGCTCCGCCGCGGCGAGCAGGTCGTGGTCGAGTTCGAGGTCGGGGAACTCGAAGCCGGCCGCCCACCGCACGGTGGCGATCGCGTCGTCGAGGGCGCGCCGCAACGTTTCGGCCAGCGGCCGCAGTCCGGCTCGCGTCGGCAGCGAGTAGAACCCGCCGACCCGGACGTTGACCGGGTGGATCGCGCGCCCGCCGACGGTCTCCATCAGCGTGTTCCCGGCCTTCTTCAGCGCGAGGCCCCGTTCGACGAGGTCCCGGTGGCTGCTCGCGAGGGCGATCGCGTCCGGCAGCCCGAGGAAGTCCGGGGCGTGCAGGAGGTAGATGTGCAGGGTGTGGCTGGAGATCCACTCGCCGCAGTAGAGCAGCCTGCGCATTTCGGCGAGCGGCTGGTCGAGCGCGACCCGGCAGGCGTCCTCGATCGCGTTGCACGCGCTGGTCTGGTACGCCACCGGGCAGATTCCGCAGATCCGCGCGGTGATGTCCGGCGGTTCGGTGTGCGCGCGGCCGCGCAGGAACGCCTCGAAAAACCGCGGCGGCTCGTAGATGTTCAGCTCCGCGCGCTCCACCCGGCCGTCCGCGATCCGCACCCGCAGCGCGCCCTCCCCTTCGACGCGGGCGAGCGAGCTGACCTGAAGCTGTCTGCTGCGATGACTCATTTCTCCCCCGGTTCGCGTCGCGTCTCCGCGACGGTGAAGGTGCTGAACACGCGGTCCACGGCGTCCTCGCTCATCCCCCGCGAACGCAGCAGCGGGATGAGCACCGGTGTGTTGGGTTTCGCCATCGGACCGAAACAGCCGAAGCAGCCGCGCCGGACACCCGGGCACAGCGCGCCGCAGCCGGCCCGGGTGACCGGGCCGAGGCACGGCGAGCCGCCCGCGACGAGCACGCAGGTGAGCCCGCGCCGTTTGCATTCGGTGCAGACACTCGTGTCCGGCAAGTCGGGTTCCCGCCCGGCCAGCAGCGCGGTGATCGTGCCGAGCAGCTGCCCGCGGTCGATCGGACAGCCGTGCAGCTCGTAGTCCACCGGCACGTGCGCCGAGATCGGGGTCGAGGTCGCGAGGGTTTCGACGTACTGCGGGTTCGCGTACACAATGGACGCGAACTCCCCGACGTCGGCGAAGTTCCGCAACGCTTGCACGCCGCCCGCCGTGGCACACGCCCCGATCGTCACGAGGGTTTTCGAGACCGCCCGCACGTGCTGAATCCGCTCCAGATCTCCCGGCGTGGTCACGGATCCTTCGACCAGCGACAGGTCGTAGGGTCCGGGAAGCACGGTGCTGGACGCCTCGAGGAAATGCGCGATCCGCACCTGCTTGGACAGTGCGAGAAGTTCGTCCTCGCAATCGAGCAAGGTCAGCTGACAGCCGTCGCAGGAGGCGAACTTCCAGACCGCGAGCGTCGGGGCGGGCATCACAGCTCCTTCACCGCGAGCAGCGGGCCCGCGACCGTGTAGTCGACGACCGGGCCGTCGCGGCAGACCAGCAGCGGTCCGAGCTGGCAGTGCCCGCAGAGCCCGATCCCGCACTTCATCGCCCGTTCGAGCGAGACCCGGATCGCGGACGCGGGCATCTGTTTCTTCCGCAGCACTTCCGCGCACGCACGCATCATCGGCTCCGGGCCGCACAGGAACGCCCTGGTGGCCAACGGATCGAGCGCCAGCGCCGCGAGCGGCTTGGTCACGAAGCCGACCGGGCCGGACCAGCCCGCGGCCGGACGGTCGACGGTGCGGATCACCTCGACGTCGTGCCGCCGCGTCCAGGAATCCAGCTCGTGCGGGAACAGGAACTCCTCCGGGGCGCGCGCGCCCGCCACCACGACGAGCCGCCGGTAGCGGTCGCGGTCCTCCAGCACCGCGGCGAGCACCGGCCGCAACGGGCACAGCCCCGCACCGCCCGCGACGATCACGACGTCGCACCCCGCCGCGTCCTCGACGTCCCAACTGGTGCCGTACGGGCCGCGCACGCCCACGACGCACCCCGGCACCAGGTCGTGCAGCGCCCGGCTGACCGCGCCGACCGCGCGGATCGTGTGCGCCGGGCCCGGTCCGCTGACCGAGATCGCCACCTCGCCGACTCCGTGGGCGTAGAGCATCATGAACTGTCCGAGCTTCGCCTCGCCGACCGGCTCGTGCACTGGCTCCAAGCGCAGCGTGACCGAGTCCGCGGTCTCCACGACCCGGCCGGACACCCGGTACGGCACCGGAAGCATCGGCTCCGCCGTCATCCGCCCGCTCCGGTCAGCTTCGCCGCTTCCTCGGTGATGTCGATCCCGGCCGGGCACCACGCGATGCACCGGCCGCAGCCGACGCAGCCGGAGGACCCGAACTGCTCGTGCCAGGTGCCGAGCTTGTGGCTGAACCATTGCCGGTACCGGCTCGCCCCGGACGTCCGGACGCTGCCGCCGTGCACGTAGGAGAAGTCGAGTTCGAAGCAGGACGCCCAGCGCTGGCTGCGCCCGGCGAGCCCGCCGGAGAGGTCGGTGTGGTCCTCGGTGGTGGTGCAGAAGCACGTCGGACACACCATCGTGCAGTTCGCGCAGGTGAGACACCGGTTGGCGACTTCCTCCCACTGCGGGGATTCCCGGCCGTCCCGGATCGCCGCGGGCAGATCAGCGTCCGGCATCGCCCGGCCCATCCGGCCCGCCGCCGCGGCCACCGCAGCCCGGGCCTCGCCGACTTCCGACGGCGAAGCCGGGCGCGTGCGGATCCGGTCCAGCAGCCGCTCGCCTGCCGGGCTGCCGGATTCGATCACGAAACGCTGCTCGCCGTCGCCGGTGCGCTCCGTGAGCGCGAGGTCATAGCCGGGACCCGCCGCGGGCCCGGTTCCCATCGACGCGCAGAAGCACACCCCGCCCGGTTCGGTGCAGTTCACCGCGATCAGGAACAGTTCGCTCCTGCGCCGCCGGTACGCGCCGTCCGGATGCGCTCCCGCGCCGAGCACCCGGTCGAGAATGGCGATCGCGGCCAGATCGCAGCCGCGCACGCCGAGGAACGCGTAACGGACGTGCTCGGGCTCGTCCACAGTGAACCGGCCGTCCGGAGCGGCTTCGAAAAGCTTGCGTCGCGGCGGATGCAGATAGCGTTTCCACGCTTGCGGACCGGCCGAATGGGCGAATGCCGCACCGTCGTCGCGGCGGTGCAATCGGTACTGGCCGGGTCCGGTCGTGACGCCCCAGCCCCGGGGCAGCTGCGCGGCGCAGTCCAGTTCCGCCAGCACGATCGCGTCGTCGCGCACGGTCGGGCCGATCACCCGGTACCCGTCCGCGAGCAACGCGCCCACCAGCTCGTCCAGTCCGGCCAAGCCGATGGTCGCCGCGCCGCCCGCCGTTGCGTGTTCAGCTTCCACCCCGCCACTGAACCGGGACGGCGCGAACGCGGCCTAGAGCCGAAGGTCACCGGTGAACCCGATCAAGGGACCAAAGGCACTTCGCCGGATGCTTCCTGCCCCTGTCCGCCGCGGCCGTCCCCGCGAGACCGTGACGCCCGGAGCGCGCGGCGGGAGGCGGCATGGCGGACGACTGGATCGGCAGCCGGGTGCGGATCGATGTCCGGGGCACCGTGCAGGGCGTCGGATTCCGGCCCTTCGTCCACCGGCTGGCCACCGAACTGGGACTCGACGGCGACGTGCGCAACGCCGGCGGCTGTGTCGTGATCCGCTTGGCGGGCAACCGGATCGGCGACTTCCTCCCGAGGCTGACGTCCAGCGCGCCGCCGAACGCCAGCGTCACCGGGGTCGACGTGACCGGCCTGCCCTCCCGCGACCGGCTGGCCCGCGGATTCCGCATCGCGCCGAGCACCGCGGGCCAGGGCGGCGAGGTGCCCCCGGACCTGGCGACCTGCCCGGACTGCGTCCGCGAGCTGTTCGACCCGGCCGACCGCAGGCACCGCTACCCCTTCCTGTCCTGCACCGCGTGCGGCCCGCGGGCGACCATCCTCCGGCGGCTGCCCTACGACCGGGCCAGCACCTCGATGCGCTCGTTCCCGCTGTGCGCGGCGTGCGCGGCCGAATACCAGGATCCGGCCGACCGGCGCTTCCACGCCGAACCGATCGCCTGCCCGGACTGCGGGCCCCGGCTGTCGTGGTCGGCGACCCGCGGCGAGAACGCCCTCGCCGCCGCGTGCGCCGTGCTCGCCGACGGCGGAATCGTCGCGGTGAAAGGGCTCGGCGGCTACCAGCTGGTGTGCGACGCCGCCGACGAATCCGCGATCCAGCGGCTCCGTCAGGGCAAAGCACGCCCGGCCAAGCCTCTCGCGGTGCTCGCCGACGGCGTCGCCGGAGCCCGCCGGCTGTCCGCTGTGGACAAGAAAGCGGCGGAACTGCTGACGTCGGCCGAAGCGCCCATCGTGCTGCTCCCCCGCCGCCCCGGTGCTCCGCTCGCCGAGGGAATCGCACCCGGGCTCGCCGAGGTCGGCGTGTTCCTCGCGACGACACCGCTGCACCATCTCCTGCTGGCCGAACTGTCCCGGCCCCTCGTGGTGACCAGCGGCAACCGCTCCGGCGGCCCGATCGTCGCCGACGACGCCGACGCGTTCACGACGCTCGGCCCGATCTGCGACGGCATCCTCGGCCACGACCGGCCGATCTGGTCCCGCTACGACGATTCCGTCGCCCGCGCCAAACACGGCCGCACCAGCCTCGTCCGCCGGGCGCGCGGTTACGCGCCGACGGCATTGCCCCTGCCCTTCGCCACGCCGGAACCGGTGCTCGCGCTCGGGGCCCAGCTGAAGCACACGTGCACGCTGGCCCGCGACGGGCTGGCCCATCTCGGGCCGCACACCGGCGACCTCGAGAACGCCGAGACGTTCACCGCGTTCAAGCGCACCGCCGGGGATCTTCTCCGGTGGCACCGAACCGCACCGGAATGGTGCGCGCACGACCTGCATCCCGGCTACTTGTCCACGCAGTACGCCCGTCGCTGGCCCGAAAGCCGCCGCATCGCGGTGCAGCACCACCACGCGCACGTCGCGGCGACCGCCGCTGAGCACGGCGTGACCGAACCGTTCGTCGGGATCGCGCTCGACGGGCTCGGACTCGGCACCGACGGCACGTTCTGGGGCGGCGAAGTCCTCCTCGCCCGGCACCAGGACTTCCAGCGGTTCGGCCGGTTCGCCACCGCTCCGATGCCCGGCGGGACCGCCGCGGTGCGCCGCCCGGCCCGGATGGCCTTGGGCTACCTCTACGGGGCCGAATCGTTCGGCTCGCCGATCCCGGAACGCCTCGCCGCCGCCCTCCTGTCCAGAGTGGACGATCAGGAGCGGTCTGTCGTCCGGGCCACGGTGGCGCGCAACTTCAACTGCCCCCGCGCTTCCAGCGCGGGCCGGCTTTTCGACGCGATGAGCGCGTTCCTCGGCCTCTGCGACGACAACAGCTACGAAGGCGAAGCCGCCGTCCGGCTCGAAGCGGCCGCGACGGGCCACGACGCCAGCGCCCCGCTGGACTGGGCACTGCACGAGCAGGACGGCCTCTGGGTCTACGACCCAGTGCCCACCTTGTGCGACGCGTTGCGGTCCGCATCGGACTCGCCGGTCGGCGAGGTCGCCGCGAGGTTCCATCGCACGGTGGCCGAGGTTGTCGTCGCCATCGCCGCGAAGGCCGCGGCCGCATGGGGCGCCGAAGTCGTCTGCCTTGGCGGCGGGGTGTTCCAGAACAGCCTGCTGACCGCTCGCGTCCTCGCCGGGCTCGCTCGTGCGGGGCTGCGTGCGCTCGCCGGCGAGCGCGTCCCGATGAACGACGGCGGCATCAGCTACGGCCAGGCGGCGGTCGCCTGCGCCCGGATGAACGGGAGGTGAGTCCGATGTGCCTCGGGATTCCCGGCCGGATCGTCGAGGTGGCCGAAGGCCTGGCACCGCGCATGGGCACGGTCGACTTCGACGGCGTGCGGCGGCCGGTGTGCCTGGCCTACGCCCCGGAAGCCGGCGTCGGCGACTACGTGATCGTGCACGTCGGGTTCGCGATCAGCCGGGTCGACGAGGCGGAGGCCGCGAAGACCCTGGCGGTGCTCCGCGCGATCCCCGAGGCGCTGGAAAGCGAACTCGGACCGGAGGCCGCCCGGTGAAATACCTCGACGAATACCGCGATCCGGTGCTGGCCCGGAAGCTGCTGGCCGAACTGCGGGCGGCCGCGACCCGGCCGTGGGCGATCATGGAAACGTGCGGCGGGCAGACGCACACGCTGGTCCGCCAGGGCATCGACGAACTGCTGCCGTCCGGGATGCGGATGATCCACGGACCCGGCTGCCCGGTCTGCGTGACCCCGCTGGCGACCATCGACAAGGCCGTCGCCCTCGCCGCGCGCCCGGACGTGATCTTCACCAGCTACGGCGACATGCTGCGGGTGCCCGGCACGGCCGGCGACCTGCTCGGGGTCAAGGCAAGGGGCGGCGACGTGCGGGTAGTGTACACCCCGCTCGACGCGGTGGCGATCGCAAGGGACAACCCGGATCGCGAGGTGGTGTTCTTCGCCGTCGGGTTCGAGACCACCGCGCCTGCCAACGCGATGGCGGTCCTGCACGCCGCCGTGACCGGCGTGGTCAATTTTTCCGTGCTGGTCAGCCACGTCCTGGTGCCGCCTGCGATCACCGCGATCCTCGACGCGCCGGACAACCAGGTGCAGGCCTTCCTCGCCGCCGGGCACGTGTGCGCGGTGATGGGCTGGACGGAATACGAGCCGATCGCGCAGCGGTACGGTGTGCCGATAGTGGTGACCGGCTTCGAACCGCTCGATCTGCTCGAAGGCATCGTCCTCGCGGTGCGGCAGCTCGAAACCGGCCGCGCGACGGTCGAAAACCAGTATGCGCGCGCGGTCCGCCGCGGCGGCAACACCGCGGCCCAAGACGCCGTCCGGCAGGTTTTCCGGGTGACCGAAAGAACCTGGCGCGGAATCGGCCCGATTCCCGCGAGCGGGCTGGCGCTCACCCCCGCTTTCGCCGCCTACGACGCCGAGGAACGCTTTCCCGGCGGCGAAACCCATGCCGTCGAACACCCCGACTGCATCGCCGGGCAGATCCTTCGCGGCACCGCGGCGCCCACCGACTGTTCCGCCTACGGCACCCGCTGCACCCCGCTCTCCCCGCTCGGCGCGCCGATGGTCTCCGCGGAAGGAACGTGCGCGGCGTTCCACCACGCCGGACGGCGCCGGTCCACTGTGGAGGTACCGCGATGACGACCATCGACCCGGACCGCCGTTCGTGCCCCGCGCCCGCCGCCGAGACCGAACGCGTACTGCTCGGCCACGGCTCCGGCGGGCGGCTGTCAGCCGACCTGCTGGCCGCCGCGATCACCTGCGAACTCGGCGAGCCCGGCCCGCTCGAGGACGCCGCGCTGGTGGGCCGCGACCTGGTGGTCAGCACGGACGGATTCGTGGTCACGCCCCGGTTCTTCCCGGGCGGCGACATCGGCTCGCTCGCCGTGCACGGCACGGTCAACGACCTCGCGATGCGCGGCGCCCGCCCGATCGCGCTCACGCTCGCCTACATCCTCGAAGAAGGCTTGCCGCAAGCAGAGTTGCGCGCGATCACCGCTTCGGTCGCGGCGGCCGCGAGCGGCTGCGGCGTCCGCGTGGTCACCGGCGACACCAAGGTCGTCAGCCATGGCGCCGCCGACGGCTGCTATCTCACGACCACGGGGATCGGCGAACTGCTTCCCGGAGCCGTTCCCAGTGCGTCCGGAGGGAAGCCCGGAGACGTCGTGCTGCTGTCCGGGCCGATCGGAGCACACGGCACCGCGATTCTCAGCGTCCGCGAGGGACTCGAATTCGAATCCGGCATCCGCTCCGACAGCCGGCCGCTGCACGGGCTCGTCGCCGCCATGATCGAGACCGGCGGACCGGACGTGCACGCGCTGCGCGACCCCACCCGGGGCGGTCTCGCCTCCGCGCTCAACGAGCTGGCTGAAGCCTCCGACGTCACCGTCGAGATCGCCGAAGCGGACATCCCGGTGCCCGCCCCGGTCGCCGCGGCGTGCGAACTGCTGGGGCTCGATCCGTTGCATGTCGCGAACGAAGGCTGCCTCGTGGCCTTCGTCGCCCCCGGCTCCGCGGACGCGATCCTCGCCGCGATGCACGGCCATCCGGCCGGACGCGACGCACGGGCGATCGGGTTCCTCCGCCCCTCCGGAGGACCCGCGCCCGTCGTCGCCCGCACTCTCGTCGGCTCGACCCGCATCGTCGACCTGCTCATCGGCGAACAGCTCCCGCGCATCTGCTGACCTCACGGATGAGTGCGCTTTTCCTGCTCCGCATCCCATTCGCGCTGCCATTCGGCCAGCCGGCGCCGGCTCAGCGCGAACACCGTTCCGCCGCACACCGCGGCCAGCAGCAAGCACACCGACACCCACAGCCCCACCGCCGCGCACACCGCGTCGACCAGCACGGCCGCGGCGGTCAGCGGCGGCGGCACCGGATTCCCGGCCCGGTCCACCCAGATCGAGATCTGGTCGCCGCGCTGCGAACCCTCGTCGGCGGCCACCTTGCCGACCCGGCGCGAGCCGTCCGGGGCCTGCCAGACCGCGTCCGTCGGGGCCGAATTCGCGACGACACCGCTGCGCCCGCTCACGGTGGTCGCCGGGCCGTCCGCCAGCAGCACGGCGGTCGCCTTGCTGCGCTGCGCCACCTGCTCGGCCGAAACGGGTTTCTGGGTCGCGTAGAGCTCGGAGCCCGCTGCCGCCGCGAACGGAATCGCGGCCAGTGCGACCAGAATCGCCACGAGAAGAAGACCGGACTGGAACCGGTCCGAGGGCCGGGCCACCGAACCGCGCCCGGGGACGAGCATGTGCCAATACCGCACGACGCGGTCTGCCGACGCCTTCATCTCGCGCCCCTTCCGTGAGGCTTCGCGGGTTCTGTTTCAGCATCGCCGGGAGGCCGCCTCGTCCGAAGAGGAATTGCGCCCGCACGCGCGGGCCGCGGGACCCGCTTCGGAGGGCACTGCGGCAGGGACCAAATACCCTTGGCGCACCGGGGTTTCGGGGTGATCGTCGAAGCAGGCGCGACGAACGGAGACTCCCATGCACGCGCGTGACATCATGACCACGCCGGTGATCGCGGTGACCCCCTCGGTGCCGCTGCCCGAGGCAGGCGAACTGATGGCGAGGCACGGGTTCACCGCCCTGCCGGTCGTCGACAGCAGCGGGCGGCTGCTGGGCCTGCTGACCGAAGAAGACGTGGTCCGCGCGGGAATTCCCGGGGACGCGGACCCGGACGCCGGCGCGATGATCAGCGGGCACCGCACGGCGGGGGCGGTCATGCGGTGCCCGGCGCTGGGCGCCGCCGCGGACCTGGAGTGCGGCGAACTGGCGCGCCGGATGACCGAGGCGGGGATCCGCTCGCTCCCGGTGCTGGACGACGGAGTTCTCGTCGGCATGGTCACGCTGCGGGACGTGCTGCGAGTGCTTCCCGCTGCCGGGGCGTCCTGAGCGAATCCGTTACCGCGCGGGTCGATCAGCGCGGTCCAGCACCGCGAACGTCCGTGAAGGGCTCCTTGCCGGAATCTGGTTCCCGCAAGGAGCCCTTCACGGACCTCAGCGAAAGCGAAGAGCCGCGCTGGGCCGATTCCTCACAGCGCCGGCGCCACCGGCGCACTCCGCACCGTTGTCACCTCCGCAGCGGGCCGCCGTGCGGTCAGCCGGGTCGGAAGCCCGTACCCGATGCGCAGCAGCGTGTGCACCTGCCCGAGCCCGCGAAACGCCTCCAGCAACTGCGCCCGCGTGGACCGGGCCTCGAACGGCTGCGACAGGAACGACGTCGCGAGCCCTTCCGCGGTCGCGGTCAGCAGCACGCGTTCCATGATCATCCCGCCCCGGACCTCGGCGGCCGTGCCCTGGTCGCGGGTCAGCACCGCGGCCAGCACCGGGTCCTGCTCGAACTGCCGCGGCGGGATCGACTGGTTCTCATGCGCCGAGCGCAGCGAAACCACTCCCGGCACGTCGGCCGGCGGCCCGAACGCGGCGGTGGGCACTCCGTCCGGGGAATCCAGTTCCCGGCCCGTCCATTTCGCCGCCTCCGCACGGAATGCCGGGTCCGTGTCCTGTTCGGTCTCCGCACGCCGGATGAGCGCCGACACCTGCGAGTACCGGCCCGAAGCGTCCAGGAATTCGAGCTGGCCGCCCTCGCCCAGCGCGGCCGAGCGCAACAGCGCCCGCGCGGCCACCGGCACCGCCCGGTCGGACAGCGGACGCCGGTTGGTGTGCCGCCGGAAAACCGCTTCGGCCAGCTTTCGATCCACAGTGGACGGACGGATGTTCCCCTCGATCGAGACCACCGCCAGCAGATCCCGGTCGGCCGCGTCCGGGACGATCCGCACCCGGCTGCGCACGCCGTTGACCCGCAGGGTGAGCATCAGATTGCACACCGCCGCGCCGCAGGACAGGCGCGCCTCGCGCCCGGCCGGGTCGGCGACCGGGAGGACGCGGTCCCGGTCCAGCCACACCTCGATCCGGGGCCCGTCGACGACGAACCGCCACGGCTGGGTGTTCTGCGGGGACGGCGCGCGCACGGCGGCGGCGAGCGCTTGGTCGACGACTAGCGGCAGGAATACGTTCATCGCGGTCTCCGGGTCAGTGGGGCACTGCAACGAGCCTCGCTCGCGACAGGCTTCCGAAGTAGCGGAGCCCGTCCCGAATTCGAAGGACCAACGGCCCTCACCCGCTCGGTCACGCGATCAGGTCGCGGCGGCCGAAGGCGGCGAACCCCGCCCCGCCGAGCAGCGCCGCGACGGCGGCGAGCCAGAGCAGCGGCCCGATGTCGACGACGCCGCCCGGGACGTGCGGGACGTGGGAGAACGGCGAGATCCCCAGCGCCCAGCCGGGTGCGTGGAACAGCGGGCCGAACTCGCCGAGGACCAGGAACGCGGCCAGCGCCGCCCAGGACAGCCAGCCCGCCCGCGGGAACGCCCCGAACACCGCGAGCGCCAACCCGGTGAGCACCCACACCCCGGGCAGCTGGACGACGGCGGCGCCGACCAGCCGCGACACGTCGCCGTGCGCGAGGCCCGCGGTCGCCCCGGCGGCGAGCAACGGCGCGGCGGTGGCCGCGACGGTGACCGAAACCGCACCGCCGACCAGCCGCGCCCGGGCGACCGGACCGGCCAGCACCGCGGCCGCCCGGCCGCTCGACTCCTCGGTCCGCAACCGTCCGACGAGGACGATCGCGAGTGCGGACACGAGCACGCCGGACACTCCGAACTCGGCCGCGAGGAACGCGTCGGTCAGCGCCTGCTCCCCGCCGAGCGCGGCGATCAGCTGCCGGGCCTGTGCGGTGGAGAAGAAAGTGCCCAGGGAATCGGCGAGATTGCCGACCACGAGTCCCAGCACAGCGAACGCGAGCGTCCAGGACGCCACGGCGCCGCGGTCGAGCCGCCAGGCCAGCCCGGCCGGGCCGGACAGCAGCCGCCCGGCCCGCGTCGCGCCGGAGCGGACGGCGAGCAGACCCGCGCCGAGGTCCCGGTGCCGGGAGACCGCGAACGCCGCGAATCCGAGCAGCAGGGACGCTGCGAGCGGAAACGCCAGCAGCCACCACCGGTCGCCCGCGAACGGCCGCAGCAGGCTTGCCCAGCCGATCGGCGAAAGCCACGACAGCCACCGCGGACCGGTCGCGTCGCCCGCGGCGCGCAGCAGGTAGGCGACGACGAGCGCGAGGACCGTGATTTCCGTTGCGGTCCGGCCGCCCCGCGCGACCTGCGCCGCGAGCCCGGCCAGCGCGCCGAAGACGAGGCCCGCGCCCGCCCAGCCGAGCCCGAACGCCAGCGAGCCCCCGAACGGAAGCCCCGCCGCCGCGAGCCCGGCCGTCGCGCCCGCGCCGAGCCCGAACGCTGTCAGCACCAGCATCGCGCCCGCCGCCGCGAGTCCCGCGTGCCGCCCGGTCGCCGCCCCGCGCAGCAACTCCCACCGGCCGGTCTCTTCCTCCGCCCGGGTGTGCCGGACCGCGGTGAGCGCCGTCAGGAGGGCGACCAGCGCGGCGCCGGAAGCCGTCAGCTTGAAGACGGCGGCCGCTCCCGCGGTCGGCTCGGCGATCGGGCCGTACAGCGCGACCAGTGCGGGCACGGCGTTGATGCTCGCCACGGCCGCGCGGCGGGCCTCGTCGGTCGGATACACGCCCGCGGTCGCCGCCGCCGCGGCTGCGGTCATCGCTGCGGACACCACGATCCACACCGGGAGCCGCACCCGGTCCCGGCGAAGGGCGAGCCGGAGCAGCGCGCCGGCTCCCGCCGCGGAGTTCACGCGGACACCGATTCCGGTTCGCGGTAGTGCCGCAGGAAGAGTTCTTCCAACGTCGGCGGGCGGCTGACGAGGCTCCGCACGCCCCGTGCGCCCAGTTCCGCGAGCACGCCGCTCAGCGCGGTGTTGTCGACGCTCAGGTGCACCAGCCCGTCCTCGGCGGTGAGGTCGTGGACGCCCGCGAGCCGGGCGAGCCCGGTTGCCGGCTCCGTCATCCGCACGGTCAGCGAAGTCCGGGTCAGGTGGCGCAATTGGTCGAGGCTCCCGGTGTCGACGACCTTTCCGGCGCGCAGGATGCTCACCCGGTCGCACAGCGCCTCGGCCTCGGCGAGGACATGGCTGGACAGCAGGACGGTCCGGCCGCGCGAGCGCTCCTCGCGCACGCATTGCCGGAACTGTTCGGCCATCAGCGGGTCGAGTCCCGCCGTCGGTTCGTCCAGCATGAGCAGTTCGGCATCGGCGGCGAGAGCCGCGATCACGGCGATCTTCTGCCGGTTGCCCTTCGAATACGCCCGCACCCGGACCGCCGGGTCCAGCTCGAAAAGCTCCAGATAACGCGCCCGGCGCACCGGATCCGTGCCGCCGCGCAACCGGCCGAGCAGGTCGATCGTCTCGCCGCCGGTGAGGTTCGGCCACAGCGCGACCTCTCCCGGGACGTAGGCCAGCCGTCGATGCAGGGCCACCGCGTCCCGCCACGGGTCGCCGCCGAACAGGCTCATCCGGCCCGCGTCCGCGCGCACCAGCCCGAGCAGCAGCCGCAAGGTGGTGGTTTTGCCCGCTCCGTTCGGGCCGAGGAAACCGTGCACCTCCCCGGCTTCGACGCTGAAGTCCAGTCCGGACAGCGCGCGAGTACGGCCGAAAGCCTTGTACAGTCCAGAAATTTCGATGATCTTGCTCATCGCGGCCCTCCGGGGACGTCCTGGACGAGCAGGTCGCTCAGCGGCAGCCGAGGCGACGGCGGTGCCGCCGAAACCGGTTGCCCGCAACGGAAAATCGCCTGCGGCAGCCCGGGAAGGCCGAGGCGGGCCACGACGTGTTCCCGGAATCCGGCCAGGTGCAGCGGCTGGGTGAGGACGGATCCGGCCAGGCCGTGCACGGTCGCCTCCAGCCAGACCCGCTGGAGCGCGACGCCCGCGGCGAGGTGCGCGCGTCTCGTGTCATCGTCCGTGCAGAACACGATGAGCGTCTCCGCGGCGAGCCGTTCGGCCAGCCGGACGTCGTCGGGAACCGGGGTGGTCCGGCGGACGAGGCCCGCGGCGGGCAGCGGCGCGTCGCCGAGTGCTGCCTCCGGAACTCCGTCGACGGCGCCCAGTGCGCGACGGCCGAAGGTGTGCGCGGTCCAGGCGTCCAGTTCTCGCTGGTAGGCGGTGTCGGCGCGGAATACCCGGGTCGCGAAGCCGAGCAGCTCCGCGAGGGTTTCGACGTGCGGGGGCACCACCGCCCGCACCGTCGGCTCTCCGACCGCGTCGAGCAGTTCCGCCAGGTCTTCGTCGCGTATTCGCCCCGGCGCGAACTCGCGGCGGTAGCTGCGGCGGCGGCCGATCGCGTAGTAGCGCGCCAGCTCCGCGAGAGCCGGGGCGCCGCCGGGTCTGGTGTGGACCGTCGCGGCCACGTCGCCGTCGGACGGGAACGAGGTGCTGATCTCGCGGCGGAGCGCCTGCGCCGCCAGTTGCAGATTGGCGAGCGCGGCTCCGCACGAGAGCAACCGGTCCCGGCCCTCGGGGTCGTGCCACGGCAGCACCACGTCAGCGCGCTCGACGAGGTCGACGTCGGCGCCGCGGACCCTGAGCCGCCAGGGCTGGCTGTTGTGCACCGAGGGGGCGCGGCTGACCGCGCGGACGAGCGCGGCCGTTTCGAACGGGGCGAGGTCTGCGGTCGCCGAGGTCTTCATGATCACTCCCGGAGCCGGGATCCGTCGCCCCGGCCCGTTCATGCTGACCGCCCCCGGCGCGCGGTGCTGGGGCCGAAAGTCATCGCGGGGACCGCAGACGTCCCCGTGCACAGCGATGACCTCCGGCCCTGTTCCGGCGCGGGTTCCTCGCCGCACGATCGGCGGTAGCCCAGAGAAAGGGGCAGGCACATGAACCTTCCCGGCCGTCTCATCGTCGTCGGAGTCGACGGCTCGCCGCACGGCGACGCAGCCCTGCGCTGGGCGTTGCGGATCGCCGCACAGCCCGGAGACCGGGTGCGCGCCATCGCGGTCCGTCCCTCGGAAGCGCTCCTTCCCGGGACGTCACTGGCTTTCCAGCCGCACGGCAGGCGTCCTGCCGGGCAATTTCCTCCGTACCAGCGCATCGCGACCATCCGGCGGGAGTTCCCGGACGCTCCGGAAATCTCGGTCGCCACTCCGCACGGCGACCCGGCGACGGAACTGGTGACCGCGTCCACCGACGCGGATCTGCTGGTGGTCGGCGCGCACGGCACCGGGCTGGCTCGCGAATTGCTGCTGGGCAGCGTTTCCCGGGAATGCGTGCGGTATTCGCGGTGTCCGGTCGTGGTGATCACGCCGGAGGCGGCGCGCCGGCTGACCCCGGCCGCGGCGGAGTGAGCACCGGCCCGGCCACGCGGCCGAACGGCGGCGAGCCCGGAACGCAGCTGGCATGACCGAGACCTCGCAGCGGTGGACCCTCGCGATCGCGTTCGACGAGACCGCGCGGCGCACCCGCGCCCGAGCCGTCCTGCGTACCGGTGCCGGGGACGAATTCGCCGGCACCGGTCTGGCCCACCGCGCGGCCGAGGTGCCCGGGCTCGCGCACGTAGCCGGTTATCTCGCGGCCGGACGCGCCCTGTGCGACCTCACCCGTGGCCTGCTGGAGACTGTCGCGGACGACGTGGACGCCGCCGCCGACAGGCTCAGCTCAGCGGCGCCGACCAGTCCAGCCGAACGCCGCCCCCGGGTCGCGATTCGAGAGTGAAGGCGCCGCCGGCCGACTCCGCTCGATCCCGCAGATTCCCCAGCCCGCTGGGCGAAACTTCCTCCGGCAGTCCTTTCCCGTCGTCCTCGACCGTGACGCGCACGGCGTCGTCCCGAGCCGCCACCGAGACGGTCAGCGTGGCCGCTCCGGCGTGCCGGACGGCGTTGCTGACCGCCTCCCGCACCACGGCTTCCACGTGCTCGGCCAGCTGGGCGGGCACCGCGTCGAGCGGACCCGCCATGCTGACCGCCGGATGCAGCGGCGCGTCGTCGGTCAGCTCCGCGATCGCGTCGTGCAACCGGTTCCGCAACCGCACCCCGCCCGCCGCGCCGCCGTGCAGATCGAAAATCGCCGTCCGGATCTCCCGCACGATCTCGTGCATCTGATCGATGCTCTCCTGCAACCGCCGCCGCAGCTCCGGCGTCTTCGCCCGCCGCTGCGTGCTCTGCATCGACAACCCCACCGCGAACAACCGCTGGATCACGTGATCGTGCAGATCCCGCGCGATCCGGTCCCGATCCGACAACACGTCCCGCTCCCGCGCCGCCCGCTGCTGCGCCGCCAGCTGCAACGCCAGCGCCGCCTGATCCGCGAACGACGCCAGCACCGGCAACTGCGCCGTCTCGAACAACGCCGACCCCGGATCCCGCACCGCGATCAACACCCCCGACGTGTGATCACCCGCCCGCAACGGCACCACCAGCGCCGGACCGCAGCTGCGGTCCTCGGACAAGGTCAGCTCCGTCACCCGCCGCGGGGTGCGATCCCGAAAGACCAAGCCCGGAACGGTCCCGGCCACGTCCATCCGAACCCCGCCGAGTTCGTCGGAGCCGTTGCCCGAGCACACCGTCACGGTCAGCTCGGCGGGATCGGTCTCCCACTCCTCCTCGTCGCCCAGCCGGCCCGAGCCGGGAAGGGCGAGCATCGTGAGGTCGGAACCGGTCAGCTCCAGCGCACGGCCCGCGATCAGTTCCAGCGCGTCCACCGGATCCGTGCCGCCGAGCAGTTCCGTCGTGATTTCGCTGGTCGCACCGAGCCAGCGCTGCCGCGCCTGCGCCTGCTCGTAGAGATGCGCGTTCTCGATCGCGATCCCCGCCGCCGCGGCCAGCGCCTGCACGATCACCTCGTCGTCGTCGGTGAACGCCTCGCCGTCCCGCTTCTCCGTGAGATAGAGGTTCCCGAACACCTCGTCGCGGACCCGCACCGGAACCCCGAGGAACGAATGCATCGGCGGATGGTTCGCCGGAAAACCCACCGACGCCGGATGCGCCGAAATCTCCTCCAGCCGCAACGGCTTCGCGTCGTCGATCACCAGCCCCAGCAGGCCATGGCCCTCGGGCAACGGCCCGATCTTCCGCCGGGTCGCCTCGTCGATGCCCAGGTACACGAACTCCGCGAGCGGCCCGCCGCCATCGCCGAGCACTCCCAGCGCGCCGTACCGGGCTTCGACCAGCTCCACCGCCGCCTGCACGATCCGCCGCAACGTCGCGTCCAGCTCCAGTCCCGACGCGACCGCGAGCACCGCCTCGAGGAGGCCGTCCATTTTGTCCCGGGTGCCGATCAACACCTCGATCCGCTCCTGCAGATCACGCAACGTCTCCCGCAACCGCAGCTGCGACAACGTCCGGGACAGCCTGAGGCCGCCCTCCCCGGTTTCCGGCATCAGTCCCGCTTTCGCCGCTCGTGCGCCCCGGACAGATGACTTTCGCCCCTGTGCACTCCCCGCGCAGCGGACGCATGCTGGCGGGAACGACTACGTACGACACAGTGTGCCGCTTTTCGCGGTATGGGAGAACAATGAGCCTCAACGTGGCACCCGCGGGCCAGCTCAGCGCCGACCAAGTGACGTCGGTGCTGCGCTCCGCTACTTTGGCGCCGTCCACGCACAACACCCAGCCCTGGCTGTTCAGCAGCGGCCCGGCAGGCATCGAACTGCACGCGGACGCCGACCGCACCCTGCCCGTCGCCGACCCCGACCGGCGCGAACTGCTGCTCTCCTGCGGAGCCGCGCTGTTCAACCTGCGCACCGCGATCCACGCGACCGGCGTCCAACCGGTCACGACGCTGCTGCCCCGGCGCAGCGACCCCGACCTGCTGGCCGTCGTGCGGCCGCGAGCCGCCGCCACCGTCGACCGCAGACTGGCCGTTCTCGCCAAGGCCATCCCGCGCAGGCACACCAACCGCACGCCGTTCACCGCGAAACCGGTCCCAGCCGACGCCATCGGATCCCTGCGCCACGCCGCCGAGGTCGAGCACGCCTGGATGCCGCAGCTCGACGCGGACCAGCTCGCCGGCCTCAAGGAACTGGTCCGCGAAAGCCACCGCGTCCAGATGAACGACCCCGCGTTCCTCGCCGAATGGCAGCGCTGGACCGGACGCGGCCGGGACCACCGGGACGGCGTTCCCTTCGCCGCCGGCGGCGAAACCGCCGCGGACGACGCCTGGGTTTTGCGCGATTTCGGCGACGGCACCCGCGCTCCGGGCGCGACGCCGACGGTCGTCGTGATCGGCACCTTCGCCGACCAGCCGATCGACCGGCTCCGCGCCGGGCAGGCCATGCAGCGCGTCCTGCTGACCGCCACCGCCGACGGGATCGACGCCTCGTTCATCTCCCAGCCGGTCGAGGTCCCGGCGATCCGCGCCCGGCTCCGGGATCTGCTCGGCGGCGGGCTCTGGCCGCAGATCGTGCTGCGCCTCGGCTACGGCACGCCGGTCGCCTGGACCCCGCGCCGGGCGCTGGAGGACGTCCTGTTCGACCCGCCGCCGCTCAGCGCGTGACCTTCTTACTTCTGCTGGCCCCGCAGTTCCGTGGCGAGCACCGCGGCCTGCGTGCGCCGTTCCATGCCGAGCTTCGTCAGCAGCCGGGAGACATAGTTCTTGACCGTCTTCTCGGCGAGGAACATCCGCTCGGAGATCTGCCGGTTCGTCAAGCCCTCCCCGATCAGCCCCAGCAGCGTGCGTTCCTGATCGGACAGTTTCGCCAGCGGGCCGCGCTGCTTCTCCGCGCTGTCGCGCAGGTTCGCCATCAGCGCGGCCGCCGCGTGCGCGTCCAGCAGCGACTTGCCCGACCCCACTTCCAGCACCGCCGACACGAGGTCGAGACCTTTGATGTCCTTGATCACGTAGCCGCTGGCTCCGGCCATGACCGCGTCCAGCATCGCCTGTTCGTCGGTGTAGGACGTGAGCATCAGGCACTTCAGCTCGGGCAGCCGGGATCGCAGCTCGCGGGCCAGTTCGATGCCGTTGCCGTCGGGCAGCCGCACGTCGAGCACCGCGACGTCCGGCCGCAGCGCCGGGATCCGGGCCAGCGCCTGCGAAACGTTGCCCGCCTGGCCGACCACCGTGATCCGGTCGTCCTCGTCAAGCAGGTCGGCGACCCCGCGCCGGACCACCTCGTGATCGTCCACCAGAAAAACCCGCAACATCGGTCCTTCTCCTACTTATGGCGCGGCTGTGCGCCGCGCGGCCGGAAACCGAGCGTACGACCTGGAGTCCTCCTCGGAGGGTGCCGAAAGTCCTCAATCCGCGGCCGAAAAACCCGTTGCCGCCACCGGCACCGACCAGACCAGCCGGGAATCGCCCGCCACTGTCAGCGTCCCGCCGCGGCGGATCGCCTGCTCCGCCAGCGCGGACAGTTCCGCCGCGGCGGACCCGGCGAGGTCGCCACCGCCTTCGTACGAGACGGACACCGTCGTCCGCGCGGGTTCCGCCTGGATCCCGACCTCCACCGCCTCGGCCGCCGCGTGCCGGGCGACCAGCCGCAGCGCTTCGTCGAGGAACGGCACCACCGCGTCGGACCGCACCTCCTCGAGCTTCCCGGTCAGCTGCGTGGACACCGGGAAACCCAGCGCTTCCCCGGCTTCGGCCAGCACCCGCAGGACCTGGTCGCGGACCGGCTCCGGGGACCGCGGCGGGCCGTCGCCCGGCTGGAAGACCGTGCTGTGCGCCTGCGCGATGATGTCGTCGAGCTCGGAAATGGTCTCTCGCAAGCGCGTGGCGACGACCGGCGACCGCGCGAGCCCGGCCGTGGTCTGGAGCGACAACCCGGTGGTGTACAGCCGCTCCAGGATCTCGCGCTGCAGTCCGGCCGCGATCCGGTCCCGTTCGTCGTGCAGCGCCGCGGCCTCGCGTTCGGCGCGGGCAAGCGCCAGCTCGACCGCCACTGCCGCCTGGTCAGCGAACCAGGCCGCCATCTGCACGTCGTCGTCGCTGAACGCCGCGCGGCCGCGCACCCGGGCGGCCGCGAGCACCGCGCGCTCTTGCCCCTCTCCGGCGAACGGGACCAGCAGCACCGCGTCGAGGTTCAGGTCCACACCGGACGGCATGAGTCCTCGCGCCGGGTCGTCCGGCCACGAACCGAGTCTCGCCTCGCCGCTCGCGAGCACCGCGCCGACCACAGCGGACTGTGCGGTCAGTTCCTGTTCGGTCAGGTCGTCCGCGCCGGAACCGGCCACGCGTCCGATCCGGACGCTTCCTTCCTCGTCGGACCGCAAGAACACCGCGACGAAGTCCGCGGTGGCCAGTTCCCGCAAGTAGTCGACGACGCGATCCAGCGGATCCACCGCCTCGGCCGACAGCAGTTCCCGGGTCAGGGCCGCGGACGCGCGCAGCCATTCCTGCTGGCTCCGCGCCGTTTCGTACAGCCGCGCGTTCTCGATCGCGCTGCCCGCCGCCGCAGCGAGCGCGAGCGCCAGCTGCTCGTCCTCGGCGCTGAACGGACCGCGCTCGCCATCGGTGAAGTAGAGGTTGCCGAAGACCTCGCCGCGCGCCTGGATCGGCACGCCGAGGAAGCTCGTCATCGGCGGATGCCCCTCGGGGAACCCGGCTGAGCGGGGATCGTCCTGCAGCCGGGTCAGCCGGATCGGACGCGGGTCCTCGATCACCGCGCCGAGCAGGCCCTTGCCCTCGGGCAGCCCGCCGATTTGCTCGACCGCGTCCGGGTCCATCCCGGTGTGCACGAACTCGGTCAGCCGCCCGTCCGGCCCGATCACGCCCAGCGCCGCGTACCGCGCCCCGACGAGCTCCCTGGCGGCCTCCACGATGCGCCGGAGCAACGACGGCAGCGCGAGCCCGGTCGTGATGGCCTGGGTCGCGCGCAGCAGGCCCCGCAGCCTGCCCTGCGTGGCCATGACTTCCTGCGCCCGTTCGACCAGCTGGGCCAGCAGCTGGTCGAGCTCCATCCTCGGCTGGTCGGGGAACGTCAGCCCGGCCTGCTCCGGTGCGTCCCGCTGGCTCACCCTCGCTCCTGCCCGTCGGATGCGCGTTCCGTTGCCTGGCACCACAGGCGCCGATTCAGTCTCCCGGCTCCCGGAAACACCGTCAAGCGCCGCCGAAGTGCCCTGCGGCCGCCCGGGAGATGACCAAGGACCCTCTTCCCGGCCGCCCCGCGCGCCGGATGCTCACGACGACCTTTCCCGGAGCGAGCTGGAGGCCCGCATGAACGCCCTCGACCTGGCGCGGTGGCAGTTCGGGATCACGACCGTCTACCACTTCCTCTTCGTCCCGCTCACCATCGGACTGTCGTTCCTCGTCGCGGGCATGCAGACCGCGTGGGTCCGCACCGGCGACGAGCGCTGGCGGCGGATGACGAAGTTCTGGGGCAAGCTGTTCCTGATCAACTTCGCCATGGGCGTGGTGACCGGCATCGTCCAGGAGTTCCAGTTCGGCATGAACTGGTCGGACTACAGCAGCTTCGTGGGCGACATCTTCGGCGCGCCGCTGGCGATCGAGGGGCTGCTGGCGTTCTTCCTCGAATCGACGTTCCTCGGCCTGTGGATCTTCGGCTGGGACCGGCTGCCGAAGAAGCTGCACCTGGCCACGATCTGGCTCGCGTCGATCGGAACCGTGCTGTCGGCGTACTTCATCCTCGCCGCGAACTCGTGGATGCAGCATCCGGTCGGCTCCGCGGTGAACCCGGCGACCGGGCGCGCGGAGCTGAAGGACTTCGGCGCGGTGCTGGCCAACTCGACCGCGCTCGGCGCGTTCGCGCACACCATCACCGCCTGTTTCCTCACCGGCGGCATGTTCGTCGCCGGCATCAGCGCCTGGCAGCTCAGGAAGAAGCGCGACACCGAGGTCTTCCGGCCGTCGATGAAACTCGCCCTCGTCACCGTGCTCGTCGCCAGCCTGGGCGTGATCGTCACCGGCGATCTCCAGGCCCGGCTCATGACCCAGCAGCAGCCGATGAAGATGGCTGCCGCCGAAGCGCTCTACGACACCGTCTCGCCCGCGTCGTTCTCCCTGTTCACCGTCGGCTCGCTCGACGGTTCGCAGGAGAAGTTCAGCATCCGCGTCCCGGGCGTGCTGTCGTTCATGGCGACCGGGCGGTTCGACGGCCAGGTCGAGGGCATCAACAATCTGCAGGCCGCGGCCGAGCAGAAGTACGGTCCCGGCGACTACCGGCCCGACATCCCGGTGACCTATTGGACGTTCCGGCTGATGATCGGCTTCGGGTTCCTGTGCCTGCTGCTGTCGGCAGCCGGGCTGTGGATGCTCCGCCGGGGCAGGCTCCCCCGCGCCCGCTGGTTCTACCCGGCGGCGACGCTCGCGCTGTCGTTTCCCTTCCTGGCCAACAGCGTCGGCTGGATCTTCACCGAGATGGGCAGGCAGCCGTGGTCGGTGTTCGGCGTGCTCAAGACCGCCGATTCGGTCTCCCCGGCCGTTCCCGCCGGGAGCGTGCTCGCTTCGCTGATCGTCTTCACCGTCCTCTACGGAGTGCTCGCGGTCGTCGACGGCGTGCTGATGGTCCGCTACGCCAAAGCCGGGCCGCCGCCCGCGGTCCCGGACGCCCCCGAATCCGACGAGCCGCGCCCCGCGGCCTTCGCCTACTGAGCCGGAGCGACGACATGACCCTCACCGACCTCTGGTTCCTGCTCATCGCGGTCCTGTGGACCGGCTACTTCGTCCTCGAAGGATTCGACTTCGGCGTCGGAATCCTGCTGCGCGTGCTCGGCCGCGACGACACCGACCGCCGGGTGCTGGTCAACACCATCGGCCCGGTCTGGGACGGCAACGAGGTCTGGCTGCTCGTCGCGGGCGGCGCGACCTTCGCCGCCTTCCCGCTCTGGTACGCGAGCCTGTTCTCCGGCTTCTACCTGGCGCTGCTGGTGATCCTGGTGGCGCTGATCGGACGCGGCGTCGCCTTCGAATTCCGCGGGAAGATCGACAGCGCGCGCTGGCGCGGCACCTGGGACTGGGTCATCACGATCGGCTCGGCCGTGCCCGCCCTGCTGTGGGGCGTCGCGTTCGGCAACATCGTGCACGGAGTGCCGCTCGACGCCCAGCACCATTTCACCGGCTCGTTCTTCACGCTTCTCAACCCGTACGCGCTCCTCGGCGGGCTCGCGACACTCTCCGTGTTCGCCTTGCACGGCACGGTGTTCCTCGCCCTCAAGACCACCGGGCAGGTGCGCGACCGCGCCCGGTCGCTCATCGCGCCGCTCGGTTCGGCCGCGGTGCTCTGCGGCGGCGGGTTCCTCGCCTGGACCGCCCTCGACCACGGCGGGTGGACCTGGGTCTTCGCCGCGGCGGCAGCGGTGTCGCTCGCGGCCGGGATCCTGCTCGGCACGGGCGGACGCGACGGGCTTTCCTTCCTCTGCACCGCATTGGCCATCGTCGGGATCACCGCGACGCTCTTCTGGTCGCTGTACCCGGCGGTCCTGCCCTCGACCACGGACCCGGCGTTCAGCCTCACCACGGCCAACGCGTCCTCCACGCACTACACACTGCAGATCATGTCCTGGGTCGCGGTCGCCTTCACCCCGGTCGTGCTGGCCTATCAAGCCTGGACGTACTGGGTGTTTCGCAAGCGGGTCGGGCGGCACTCCATCCCGGCCGGCGCCGGGCTCCCGAGCGCGCGCTGATGCGGCCGCTCGATCCTCGGCTGCTGCGGCTCGCGAGCGCGGTGCGGCCGTTCATCGCCGGCTGCGCCGCCCTCGGCGGGCTGAGCGCGCTGCTGGTTCTGGCGCAGGCGGAACTGCTGGCAAGCAGCATTTCGCGAGCTTTCCTCGACGGCGCGGCGCTGTCTGTGCTCGCCGTCCCGGTCGCGCTGCTGGCCGGGGTGGTACTCGCACGCGCCGGTGTCGCGTGGCTGTCCGAAACGGCCGCGCACCGGGCGTCGGCGAAAGCGCTGTCGCAACTGCGCGACGCGGTCGTCGGAGCCGCGCTGCGCGCCGGACCCCGGGCCGCCACGCGCTCCCCGGCCGAGATCGCCGCACTGGCCACCCGCGGCGTCGACCGCCTAGACGGCTACTTCGCCCGCTATCTCCCGCAATTGCTCGTCGCCGCGACCGTGCCCGCCGTGGTCGGCGCCCGCATTCTCTTCGCCGACTGGACCGCGGCGCTGATCGTCGCGCTCACCGTGCCGCTGATCCCTGCCTTCATGATCCTCATCGGACTGTTCACCCAACGGGACGTCCGAAGGCAATGGCGCACGCTTTCCGTGCTGGGCGACCACTTTCTCGACCTCGTCGCCGGGCTGGCGACCCTGACCGCGTTCGGCCGGGCCCGCGCGCAGCGGGCGACGCTCCGGGAGATCTGCGAACGCTACCGGACGCAGACCATGCGGACACTGCGCGTGGCATTCCTCTCCGCGCTCGCGCTGGAACTGCTCGCCACGCTGTCGGTCGCGGTGGTCGCCGTGTCGATCGGATTGCGGCTGCTGGCCGGGGATCTCGACCTGCGCACCGCGCTCGTCGTGCTGATCCTCGCCCCGGAGGTCTATCTCCCGCTCCGGGCGGTCGGCGCCCGCTTCCACGACAGCGCCGAAGGACTCGCCGCCGCGGCGGAGATCGTGGCGCTCACCGAGGAAGCCCCTGAACGCGCGTCGGCGACCCCGGCGCCCGCCCACGACGTGCTGTGCCTGAAAAACGTCACCGTGGACGGCCGGTCCGGGCCGATCCTCGACGGCTTCTCGCTGACGGTCGCACCCGGGGAGGTCGTCGGGATCGTCGGCCCCAGCGGGGCGGGAAAATCGACGCTGCTGGACCTGCTGCTGGCCTGGCGCGGCCCGGACCGCGGCCGGGTGCTCGCGGGAGGAACCGATCTCGCCAGCCTCGGCAAGGCGAGCTGGCGCCGCGGGATCTCCTGGGTCCCGCAACGGCCGCACCTGCTCGCCGGGACCGTCTCGGAGAACATCCGCCTCGGCTCCTCGCACGCGAGCGCCGCCGACGTCCGCGCGGCCGCCACCGCCGCCGCGCTCGACATCCCGCTCGACACGACCGTCGGCGAACTCGGAGCCGGGCTCTCCACCGGCCAGATCCGGCGCGTCGCGCTGGCCAGGGCGATCCTGCTCGACCGGCCGCTGCTGCTGCTCGACGAACCGACGGAAGGGGTCGATTCCGAAACCGAGGCGGCAATCCTCGACCGCCTGCCGGCGGTGCTGGGCGGGCGAACGGCGATCGTGGTCACCCACCACCCCGCCGTGCTCGCCCTGTGCGACCGCGTCGTGACCGTGCCCGCGCCTGCCTCCCCGGCCGCCGCCCCACCCGCTGCGGCGCCTTCCGCCGCCGTCGCGCCGGCCGCCGCACCCGTCGAATCCGAACCGGACAGTCCGCCCGGGACGTGGCGCCCGCTGCTGGCCGCGCTGCGTCCGCACCGGCTGCGCCTGGCACTGGCCTGTCTCGTCGCCACCGCGGCGCTCGGCTGCGGCGTCGCGCTCACCGCCACCTCTTCGTGGCTCATCGCGACCGCCGCGCTGCATCCGCCGGTGCTGAGCCTGATGGTCGCGATCGTCGCCGTCCGTGCTTTCGGACTGGCGAAGGGCGTTCTCCGCTACGTCGAGCGGCTGCTCACCCACGACGTCGCCCTGCGCGTGCTCACCGAACTCCGCGTGCGCGTGTGGACCCGCCTGGTACGGATCGGCCCCGCGGTCACCGCCCGCCTGCGCCGCGGCGATCTGCTGCACCGCCTTGTGTCCGATGTAGACAGTCAGCAGGACCTCGTGGTGCGCGGCCTCGTGCCCGGCACCGCCACTTTCGCCGTGCTCGCCGCCACCGCGGCGACCCTCGGCTTCATCCTCCCTGCTGCCGGCCTCGCCGCCGCAACGGGCTTCGTGCTCGCCGCGATCGTCGCCCCGGCGGTCACCGCACTCGCCGCCCGACGGGCCGAACGCGACACCACGCGGCTGCGCGCAGAACTCAGCGCCCGCACCGTGGAACTGCTGCAGGCGTCGGCCGACCTCATCGCGTTCGACGCCGCCCGCCCGAGGCACGCCGCGCTGCGCGACCTCGACGCCCGCGCCACCGCCGCCGCCCGGCGATCCGCCGCCCGCCGCGGCCTCGGCAGCGGGATCGCGGTGCTGGGCGTGGGTTTCGCCGCCGTCGCGTGTCTCGTGCTGGGCATCCTGGCCGTGCGAGCCGGGACGCTTTCCGGTCCCGCCCTCGCCGTGCTCGCCCTGACTCCGCTCGCGACCGCCGAACTCGTCGCCGGGCTTCCCGAGTCCGCACAACGGCTTCTCGGTTCCCACACTGCCGCACGACGGCTCGCCGCGCTCGCCGCGATGTCCGCCCCGGCCAGCGAACCGGCCAGCCCGCACCCCGTTCGCACAGCCGGCAAGCTCGCCGCGGCGCACCTGTCTGTCCGCTGGCCCGGCTCCCGGAGCGACGCCGTGCACGACGCCGATTTCTCCGTCGGCCACCGCGCACGGCTCATGCTCACCGGCCCGTCCGGCGCGGGCAAGAGCACCGTCGTCGCCGCCCTGATGCGCTACCTGGACCCGGCTTCCGGCAAGATCCTCCTCGACGGCACCGAAACCCGCGGCTTCCCCAGCGACGCCGTCCGCGCCCAGATCGCTTGGTGCGGCACCGAAACCCACCTGTTCGACAGCACGCTGCGCGAAAACCTGCGCCTCGCCCGTCCCGGCGCGTCCGACGACGAGGTCCGGGCAGCATTGGAGCTGGCCCAGCTCGGCCCGTGGCTCGCCGGCCTGCCCGAAGGCCTCGACACCGCGCTCGGCCTGCACGGAACGCCGGTGTCCGGCGGGGAACGCCAGCGCATCGGCATCGCGCGGGCACTGCTGTCCGCGCGCCCGATCCTGATCCTCGACGAACCCACCGCTCACCTCGACGCGCCGACGGCGAAAGCTTTGGCGAACGACGTCCTCGCGGCGACCCGGGACCGGTCCGCGCTGATCGCGACCCATCGGCCGGGAGAGTTTCCCGGGGTGGCGGAGTACCGGATCCCAGCGCGGGCCAGCCACAGGAAACCAGCGCGAAACGACACTTCACCAGCGCACGGATAACCGAGGTCCAGACCGGCGGTTGCCGGGACAGCGACTACGCCGGGAACAACTGCACCTCGCCCCTCGACGGCGGGTCTCGTGCGGGCTGTGGCGGGCGGCTTCGGCGCGCAGGAGCCCACCGAATCCTGCTGGCTCAAAACACGACCTCCGTCCGGAGCTGAACAGCCGCTCGGGACAACGGGAGGGAAACCGCCGCGTCTGACCGGGTTCCCGCCGCCCGGCGCGAGCGCGAAGGTCGCGCGCGAGGCGTTGAGCGGCCGGGGCGGGAGTCCGGATCCCGTTGCCGCCAAGGCCTTTCGGCCTCTCCGCGCACGCCCCGAGTGCCCTTGCCGGCCTGCCGGGGGCCAGGGAACGTGGCTCCATGACACTGTGGACGGCACTGAGGTCGGCGCGGCGGTCGCGCTGGCGGCTGGTGGCTGACTGGGTGCTGGCAGCCGCCGGGATCGGGGTCGCCGTCTGGCAGTTGGCACCGACCTTGGCGACCACGGACGGCCTCGGCGCGCGGCTGGCCTCGCTGCGGTGGGAATGGCTCGGCATGGGTGTGGTGAGCGGCACGGCTTCGCTGATCGCCTATGGGGAGTTGCAACGTCTGCTGCTGGTCGCGGGCGGGCACCGCCTGCGGTCCACGACCGTGGAGGCGGTCAACTTCGTCGCCAACGCGTTCGCGCAGACCGTGCCGTCCGCTGGTGCCACCGCAGGTGCCGTCTATACGGTCGCCGCGCTGCGGCGCCGCGGCGTGGACACCGGGCTCTCGCTGTGGGCGACCACCGTCGCGGCGACGCTTTCGGCGGCCGTCCTCCTGGCGGCGGCGCCCTTCGTGCTGGCATTCGACGGATTGCTCGGCTGGTGGCCGGCTGCCGGACTGGCGTGCTTCCTCACACTGCTGCTCGGCGCCGCCGCGTGGCTGGTCGGCCGTCCCGCATCGCTGGCCTGGGTTTCCCGGCGAATCGGGTCGGTCCTGCGTTGTCTGCCGATCGTCCGGCACCGAGCCTGGGCGGTCGCCGGCGCTCGGGCAGCCGGCCGGATATTCGCCCGGATCGCCCGCCTCCGGCCGCGAGCACGCGAGTACGCCGGTTTCGCCGCGGTCGCCGCACTCAGCTGGCTGCTGGACCTGTGGTCGCTCGGGTGCTGCGGACTCGCCGTCGCGGAGTCGGTACCGTGGCCCGCCCTCGCCGTCGGCTACCTCGCTGTCCAAGCGA
This sequence comes from Amycolatopsis sp. FU40, assembly GCF_021903635.1. Taxonomy (NCBI): domain Bacteria; kingdom Bacillati; phylum Actinomycetota; class Actinomycetes; order Pseudonocardiales; family Pseudonocardiaceae; genus Amycolatopsis; species Amycolatopsis sp. FU40. The sequence continues at coordinate 2,434,556 of NZ_CP091381.1, read as the reverse complement.
GCATCGGGCTCCAGCTCACCCCGAACGGGGCGGGGCCCGCCGAGACCGCGCTCCTGGCCGCGCTCACGACGGGCGGCCTGGCCGCTCCCGCAGCCGCGATCGCCGTCCTGCTCTACCGCTGTGCCAGCTGGCTGCTGCCCGCTGCCGCCGGTTGGCTCACCTTCCTGGTCATCGCCCACCACGACCGCTGAACCCTCGACGGTCTTCCCCGCGATACCTCTCTCACGGCGTATCACGGCGGCGAAAACCGGCCTCGCCCGAGCCGCGCGGCGTCGTCGGCACCGGGGCGGCCCATCGCCCTGTCCGGCTCGATCGAGACCACCTCATTTCCGGCCTTTCCCGGGCCCTGGGCACCGTTGCGGTCGCGCCTTGCCCGGGTACCTGCCCTTGGTCCCGGACAGCCGGGACTCACGGCCGTTCCGGCGATCGGGCCCGAGCGATTTGCTGGACGCGAAGGCGCTCGCCACGGAGGGGACTGCACGGTGACCGCTTCCGTCCGACAGCCCCGGTTGATCGCTCCGGGCCCGCCGCGCGCGAGCACGAAACCCCCAGGCGAATCGAGGCGTCCCAGATGTCACGACTATCGAGATCCGCCGCTGCGGTGCTGTCGGCGTTCACACTGTGCCTGGCCGTCCCGGCCGGGACGGCGTTCGCGGACCGCACCCCGCCGGCCGCGGGGGCCGGCCCGGCGACCACGGCTGCCACCGCTCCGGGTACCGGCACGCGTCCGGCTGCGGAGCCAGGCGAAACTTCCCCGCCGCCCGCGGCGACCTCCCGGCCCGCCACGACCGCGCCCCGGACCACCGGCCAGGAAGCACCGGCGTCGACCAAGGCCCGCTCGACCGCCCCCGTCGCCGACGTCGTAGACGTGCGGCTCTCAGTGTGGTTCGACAAATCCTCCTACACCGCGACGGAACCGATCACCGCCCACGCCGAGGTGACCAACACCGGAACCGTCACCGCACGTTCGGTTTCGCTGAAGTCCAGCGGCAATCTCTCGAGCACCCTCTGGTCGCCTTTCTTCCCTCTCGGCGTGCCGATCGAGCCGGGACAGACCGTGAAGGGCACCGCCAGCGGGTACGTGACTACAGCGTCGGGCCCCTTGACCATCACCGTCACCGCCGTCGTGTCCGGCGACCAGACCGACGTCAATCCGGCGGACAACACCGTCACGGTTTCCGTTCCGGTCGCGCACCCCGTCGGAAGCTACCGCGGGACGGTCTACGGCGACCGCAACGGAAACGGGACGATGGATCCGGGTGAGGCGCTGGCCGGAATCAAGGTGGAGGTTTCAGGCGGCGTGCCGTATCTCAGCTACACCGCGACAACCGACCGCGACGGCCGTTTCGTGTTCCCCTCCCTTCCGGCCGGCAGCTACTGGACGTGGTTCACCAGCGGCGACTGGTACGTGCCGAGCCGGGCCGTCGAGATCGACGAAGCCCATGACCCCGACGTGCTGGCCCGCGCGGTTCCCGTGATCGGCGACCGGCTCGCCGCCGCGATGGCGTTCACCAGCCGGTCGTACCGCAACAACGACGTCGCGCACTTGAGGCTGACGCTGACCGACAACGGCCCGGTTCCGCTCACGGACCTGACCGCGCGGTGCTGGACCACTGGCGCGGGGAACGTCGCGGCCGGAGCGCTGGCCGAGGGCGGGCCCGGAGTCGTCGTCCGCGCCAAGACGACGCGGACCTTCGACCTGACAGTCCGGATCACCGGCGAAATGGCGGCCGAGGGCTATCTCCGGGTCCATTGCCTGATCGGTGCGCCACCGGCTGCCAACGGATCGATCAGCCTCGCCGCGACGGCCTCGATTCCCGGCGGCATGGCCCCGGCGGTCACCGGCTGGCTTTATGTCTTCCGGGGGATCAATCCGACCGAGCCGCCATGGGGCGACCCCTTGCCCGGCGTGAAGGTATACCTGCGCAACCAGCTCACCGGAGCGATCGCCGCCCGCGCGGTAAGCGGCGCCGGCGGCGCCTTCACCTTCCACCGCGTGCCGGCGGGCCTGTACTCAGTGGGAGTCGTGGGGCCCTGGCGAACGGTCTATCCCGCCGATTTCATCGTCCGCGACGGCGTGAACGGGATCGATCCCCGGGAGTCCTACGGCCACCGGTGCTTCGTCCTGCCCGGCCCGTACCAGCCGGATCCGGACGCCGCGACGTCCCCGCCCAGCGCGCGACCCGCGCCTGCCCCTCCCCGGCCCGCGGCACCGGCAGCCACGCGATCGCACAGCCTCGCCGGGACAGGTGCCCTGGCCGAGACCGGCGCGGAAGTCACGTGGCTCGCGCTGGGAGCGTTCCTCACGACAATGACCGGGGCGGCGTTCGTTCTCGGCGCATACCGGAGCCGCTGGCGGTAGCGGCTTCGGGGAACGGCGCGGGCCGGCGAAGCGTCGGAGTGGAGATTCTCCATTCTCGCTCGACGGTCCGCGCCTCCGCGCGCAGGCCGAGGGACAACTGCCAGCACCTGTTTTCACCTTGCCCACATCAATTCTGGCGACAAGAGCGTGAACGAAGCTGTGCAGCAGGAATGTGCACCCTCGCCCAAGACGATCGCCGCCTCGAGCACGTCGGGTTCCCGGCAGCCGCCTGGGGAACCAGCAGTGCCCCCGAAAACAGCACGGCGGGTACGCGGCAACCCGCGCACCCGCCGAAGAGCACAACCGAGCGGCTACCTCCCCCACCACCGCCATTCCCGCACCTCGGGCAAATCCTCACCATGCTCGGCGATCCAGTGCCGGTGCCGTTCCTGCGTGCGCGTCATCCGCTGCCGCAGCGGCCCGGTCGTGGCGAGGAGCCCGGGCACCCGGTCCAGCACGTCGATCACCAGCTGGAACCGGTCCATCCGGTTGCGCACCAGCATGTCGAACGGCGTCGTCGTCGTTCCATGTTCCGTGTAGCCGCGGACATGGAGCCCGGCGTGGTTCGTGCGGCGGTAGGCCAGGCGGTGAATCAGCCACGGGTACCCGTGATAGGCGAAGATCACCGGCCGGTCCGGGGTGAACAGCGCGTCGAACTCCCAGTCGCTCAGACCGTGCGGGTGCTCCGATTCCGGCTGCAGCCGCATCAGGTCCACGACGTTCACCACCCGCACCGCCAGCGAAGGCAGTTCCTCGCGCAGGATCGCGGCCGCCGCCAGGACTTCCAGGGTGGGAGCGTCGCCCGCGCACGCGAGCACGACGTCCGGTTCCCGGTCCGCGTGCGTGCTGGCCCATTCCCAGATGCCGAGGCCCCGCGCACAATGCAGCGCGGCTTCTTCGGCGTCGAGCCAGTCCGGCGTCTCGTTCTTGCCCGCGACCACCACGTTGACCAGGTCCCGGCTGCGCAGGCAGTGCGCGGCCACTTCCAGCAGGGTGTTGGTGTCCGGCGGGAAGTAGACCCGCACGACCTCGGGAGCCTTGTTCGCCACGTGGTCCACGAAACCCGGGTCCTGGTGGGAAAAACCGTTGTGGTCCTGCCGCCAGACGTGCGAGGTCAGCAGGTAGTTCAGCGACGCCACCGGCCGCCGCCACGGGATTTCGCGGTGCACGCGCAGCCATTTGATGTGCTGGTTCACCATCGAGTCCACGATGTGCGCGAACGCCTCGTAGCAGGAGAACAGCCCGTGCCTGCCGCTGAGCAGATAGCCCTCCAGCCAGCCCTGGCACAGGTGCTCCGACAGCACTTCCATGACGCGTCCGTCCGGCGCGAGGCGGTCGTCCGGCGGGCCGGTCGGCAGCTCCCAGGTTTTCGCGGTCACGTCGTACACCGCGTCGAGCCGGTTCGACGCGGTCTCGTCCGGACCGAACAGCCGGAAGTTCGCGCGTTCGGCGTTGCGGCGGAACACTTCCCGCAGGAAGCGGCCCAGTGCCCGGGTCGGTTCCGAAGCGCGCTCCCCCGGCGCGGAGACCTGCACGGCGTGGTCCGCGACCGGCGGAAGCGAGAGCGGACGAAGCAGCACTCCGCCGTTCGCGTGCGGGTTCGCGCCCATCCGTCGCGAACCGTGCGGGATCAGTGCGGTCACCGCCTCGGTCGGACGGCCCGCGGCGTCGAACAGCTCTTCCGGCCGGTAGGACCGCAGCCAGTCCCCCAGCTGCCGCAGGTGTGCCGGATCCTCGCGCACGCGGGTCAGCGGAACCTGGTGCGCCCGCCAGGTCCCCTCGACCTGCTGACCGTCCACTGTGGCCGGTCCGGTCCAGCCTTTCGGCGACCGGAGCACGATCATCGGCCACGCGCCCGCTCCGTCGCGGCGAAGCACGGCCAGATCGGCGACCACCGCGTCCAGCGCGGCGGCCATCGCCTGGTGCATCGCCGCGGGCTCGTCGCCCTCGACGTACACCGGGTCCCAGCCCGCGCCGCGCAGCAGCGAGTCCAGTTCGGACGGCGGGATCCGGGACAGCACCGTCGGATTCGCGATCTTGTAGCCGTTGAGGTGCAGGATCGGCAGCACCGCACCGTCGCGGCGCGGGTCGAGGAACCGGCTGGCCTGCCAGCTCGTCGCCAGCGGACCGGTCTCCGCCTCGCCGTCGCCGACGACGCACGCGACGAGCAGGCCGGGGTTGTCGAACGCGGCGCCGAACGCGTGCGCGAGCGAGTAGCCCAGCTCGCCGCCTTCGTGGATCGACCCTGGCACGTGCGGGGACACGTGGCTCGGCACGCCGCCGGGGAAGGAGAACTGCCGGAACAGCCGGTCCATCCCCTCCTCGTCGCGCGAGACCTCCGGCCACAGCTCCGAATAGCTGCCCTCCAGCCAGGTGCTCGCCAGCAGCGCCGGGCCGCCGTGCCCCGGGCCGGTCACGAACAGCGCGTCGAGATCGTGCGCCAGGATCGCGCGGTTGAGGTGGGCGTAGACGAAGTTCAAGCCGGGCGAGGTGCCCCAGTGCCCGAGCAGCCGGGGTTTCACGTGCGCGGCGGTCAGCGGGTCGCGCAGCAGCGGGTTGCCCATCAGGTAGATCTGGCCCGCGGCGAGGTAGTTCGCGGCTCGCCACTGGGCGTCGACCTGCGCCAGTTCCTCCTCGGTGAGGGTCGCGACGGGGATTTCGGTCGCGGTCACCGCTTCCGCTCCGGGCGCACCACGAGCACCGGGCACGAGGAGTGGTGGACCAGCGCCTGGCTGGTCGACCCGAGCAGCATTCCGGCGAACCCGCCCCGCCCGCGGCTGCCGACGACCAGCAACTGCGCCCGGTCCGACTCGTCGAGCAGCACGTGCCGCGGCCGGTCGCGCACCAGCTTCCGCTGAACCTCCACGTCGGGGTACTTCTCCTGCCAGCCCGCGAGCCGCTGCGCCAGCAACCGTTCCTCGGTCGGCTGGAGGGTTTCCCATTGCGGCATCAGCCGCGCCGCGCTCTCGGTCGAGTCGTAGACCACGTCGACCCAGGCGTGCACCGCGACCAGCGGCGCCTTCCGGAAGCTGGCCTCCTCGAACGCGACCGCGATCGCCGCCTCGCTGTTCGGGCTGCCGTCGACGCCGACCACCACGGGTCCGTCCTGCGGCACCGGGCCGTCGCCGTGCCGTCCGCGGACCACGGCCACCGGGCAGCCGGCGTGGCTCACCACGGCCGCGGTCGTCGCTCCGACCAGCATGCCGGTGAAACCGCCGGTCCCGGTGCGGCCGAGGACGACCATCCGGGCCTTCTTGGAACGGTCGATCAGCAGTGCCGGCGCCGAATCGGTGAACACCTCGCTGCGGACCTTGAGCGACGCGTCCTCCGAAAGCGCCAGCTCGCGCGCCTCGGCCGCGATGCGCTCGCCGTCCTGCTGGATGCCTTCGAACAGCACCGCACTGCCGGCGAGCCCGCCGCCGTACACGAGCCCGGCCAGTTGCAGGCAATGCACGAGCTCCAGTTCGAGATCGCGGCCCGAAGCGAGCCGCGCGGCCCAGCGGACCGCGTCGGAAGACCCTTCCGAGCCGTCGACTCCGACGAGCACCGTGCGGTTCCGGTCAGTCATCTCCCCACCTCCTGTTCCGCGGACACGGTGTCCGCTCCGACCACGCCGGGCACCGCCAGTGCCAGCAGCGTCGCGACGTGGCGATCGGTTTCGTCGTCGTAGAGGTCGACGATCCGCACGATCCCGTCGTGCACCTCGACCTTCCAGCGGCCCGTCCCGCCGTAGATCTCCAGCCGGTGCCGGACGTCCGAGGCGATCGCGTGGTCTTCCCTCGCGAGCACGCGCACGACGTCACCGCGCGTGACGATGCCGACCAGGCGGCTGCCGTCGACGATCGGCATCGCCCGGATCTGGGCGTCCACCAGCGCCTGGCACAGGTCGGCGACGTCGGTGCCGGACGACATCGCGGTCGCCGGAGACGTCATCACCGCCCCGACGGTCGTCTCGATCGCGCCCGGGTGGTAGGGATGCCGGTACTCCGACCGCGTGTCCGCCGGGATCCGGCCGCGGATCAGGTCGGCCTCGGTGACGATGCCGATCAGCCGGTCGTCGTCGTCCACCACCGGCAGCGCCGTGAAACCGTGTTCGGACAGGATTTCCGCCGCCTCCTTGGCGGCGGTCCACGGATGCACCGTCTCGACCGGTGCGGACATCAGATCGCGTGCGCGCATCAGGTCCGTCCTTTCCTCGTGCTGCTCCGAAAATAGGCAACAAGACCGCATCGGCACGCCGGTCCGGAGTCACCGGCGGGAAGGACCAACGTCCTCAGCGCCGCAGCGGCGCCAGCTGCCGGTACGCCTCGCGCCACGCCGCGGGCATCGCGTCGGCGCACTGGCGGGCGCAGCGGATCTCGGCTTCCAGCACCAGAGCGTGGGCCCGCGTCGCTTCGCCGGACTCGACGAGCTCCCCCAGCCTGCCCTGCGCGACCACGGAGTCCTGGTACTCGCCGAGCAGTTCCTGCAAGCCTCGCAAGCTCTTCAGCACCTGGTCCCGATCGACCGGCAGGGCCGAACCAGCCGCCTCGACGGCGTACCGGAGGCGCTTCACGCTCTTGCGCACCGCGTGCACCGCTGCCGCACCGCCTGGCATCGCACCGACCCGGGCATCGGTTTCCTCGACCACCGGCCAGACCAAGCCCGGAAGCACTTTCGCCGCCGGTCGCCGCGCCCGCTTTCCTTGTGCGCCAGCGCTTTGCTCGCGCAGCACGACCAGGAGCACGTCGAGCGCGTTCAGCAGTTGCAGGTACCGCGGCGAGTCGAGGACGACCGCGCACTCGGCGGCCGCTTCGTCCGCCTGCGCGTCGAAAACCTGCTCAGCCCCGATTCGCATCTCGTCCGAAACCACCTCTGGCGGGAGCTTTTCCAGCGCGGCGAAGAACCGGGCGCGTTGCACCTCGATGTCTCGCGCGGGCCCCACGCTCGCGCCGAGCCACCGCAACGCGGAGCGGAACCTCCCGGCGAGCCGTCCGCCGAGCACCGGCGCGAAAGTCCGCAGCGTGGCCCGGATCCGCCGAGCGGCGACCCGCAGGTCGTGCACGCCCTCGGGTTCCTCCAGGCGCACCGCGAGATCGGCGCGGGCGAGCGCTTCGACCTGGCGTTCCAGGTAGCCGAGCGCGACCTGCCGAGCGGTGCCGGTCTCGGCGCCGATCCGGCTTCCGGCTCCGGCCTGCCTCGGCATCGGCACCAGGTCCAGATCCCGGCTGTACGCGCGGACCAGCCGCGCCAGTTCGTGTGGCACCTGCTCCACGCCGGGAGCCTCGACGCGGCGTCCCCGGCCGTCGCCGAGATCGAGCTGCCATTCGCTGCCCGCGCGGCTGATCGCCATGCCGTGGCGGCGCAATCGCAGGCCGGTCGTGTCGTAGTACGTCACCGGCCGCGCCGCGCGGGTCATGACGGCACCGCCCGCTGCGCGAGCCGGCTCAGCAGGACCAGCAGCACGGCCAGGGCGAGCGTCACCCACTGCACTGGCTCGCGGAAGCCGAGCACGACGAACTGGATCGCGAGCCAGCCGCAAAGCACCACGCTCGCGGCGTAGCCGAACCAATGCGCTTCCGGGTCGCCGCGCCACGCCGCGAGCGCGGCCCAGCTGAGCGTGCCGCCGATCGCGAGCACGAGCGCCAGCCCGGGCAACGCCCAGCTGGACAGTCCGAGCGGCACGAGCACGGAGAGCGGCAGCCGGAACCCGGGCGCGCCGACCATCAGGCAGATCCCGCCGGCCAGCGCCGCGGCCGCGAAGACCGTCTCGTAGGTCGCGAGCACCCGCTGCGCGGTCCGGCCGCGCGACGTGGTCACGGCTGGCTCCTCGGCCGCACGACCGCCACCGGGCAGGTCGAATGCGCGAGCAGGGCCTGGCTGGTGGAGCCGAGCAGCATCCCGGCGAACCCGCCCCGGCCCCGGCTGCCCACCACGACCAGCCGCGCGCTCTCGCCGTACTCCAGCAATGTCCGCACCGGCCGCCCGCGCACGATCTCGACGTCGATCCGCAGTTCCGGATATTTCTCCCGCCACAGCGCGAGCTGGCCTTCGATCCGGCAGCGTTCGCCCGCGGCGACCTCGTCCGGGACGATCTCCATGCTCCGCAACGTGCCGTCCGGGCTCAGTTCGTTCCAGGTGCGCACGACCGTGAGCGACGTTTTCCGCGCGGCCGCCGCGGCACAGGCGAACTCGAGCGCCTCGTCGCTGTCGGCCGCGCCGTCGAGCCCCACCACGACCGGTCCGGTCGCGGGCGGGACGTCGTCCGGCATCCGCCCGCGCACGACCACGACCGGGCAGGGGGCGTGCGCGGCCAGCGCGACCGCGGTCGACCCGACCAGCAGACCGGTGAACCCGCCGAGCCCGCGCGATCCCAGCACGGCCAGCTCGGCTCCGCGGCTCTCCCCCAGCAGCACCGCGACCGGGTTTCCCTCCGCGACGACGCGCTCGATCCGCGCCGCGGGCCACCGCTCGCGCACCGCCGCTTCGGCCTCGTCGAGCCACTCCTCCGCCTGCCCCTGAAACCCCGAGCGCACCCCGGCCACGAACGGACCGGTGATGCCGGGCGAGGGAATCAGGTAGGCCTGCACCAGCCGCAGCACCGCGCTACGGCGGTCCGCTTCCTCGGCCGCCCACACAGCCGCGTTGCGCGCCGACGCGGAACCGTCGATCCCGGCCAGCACCACGCTTTCTTCAGGCCCGGACATCGCGGGCTCCTCTCCTGGCCCGCCGCAGCGCGCGCAGCCGCTCGAACCGTTTGCGTTCGTTGCGGTCCTGTTCGGACACCTCGGCCTCGGTGAGCACGATCGCGTCCGATCCGGGGAACACCGTCGTGACCCGGTCGTCGGCGAGCCAGCGCACCGTGAACGGCGGGCTGCCGTCCGGTTTTCCGGTCGCGACGATCCGGCCGCGCTGCTCCGGCAGATCCAGCCGGACGCCCTTCACCACCAGCCAGTCGCCGGGCTGTGCGTGCATTTCTCCTCCTCGGTCCCGTGCCCTCCGCGCTCACCGCGGCGGGCAAAGCTCCACTGCGAGCACGCCTTCGACGGTCCGCGCGAGAGCGGTGACCAGACGGCGTTCCGCTTCGTCGGCGAACGCGCCGCGGACGGTCACCCTTCCGCCGACGACGGACACGTCCCACCGGGCCCGGTGCCCGCCGTAGTCGCGCAGCAGCGCGCGCAGCCGGGACGCGATCGCGTCGTCGCGGCGGACCAGCGGTGCCAGCAGGTCGCGGCGGCTGACGATCCCGGCCAGCCCGCCCTCGTCGACCACCGGCACGCTGCGCAGCCGGTCGATGAGCATCCGCGCCGCGATGTCGCTCCCGTCGGCGTCGAGGTCGACGGTCTCGACCGGTTTCGTCATCACCGCGTCGACCCGCAGGCCCGGGTCGACCGGCTCGCCGGTCAGCACTCCGGCCAGCGCGTCCGCCTCGGTGAAGATGCCGACCACCCGGTTGCCCTCGTCGACCACCGGCAGCGCCGCGACACAGTGTTCGGTCAGCAGCGCGATCGCTTCGCGGACCGGAGTTCCCGGCCCGACCCGGACCACCGGCCGGGTCATGATGTCCCGTGCTCGCACGGCTTTCTCCTCGTCCTCGTTGGACCGGCGGCTCAGTGCACCACCGCGACCGGGCACGCCGAGTGCGCGAGCAGCCGGTTCCCGGTGGACCCGAGCAGCCCTCCCGCCACCGGCCCGCGGCCGCGGCTGCCGATCACGACCAGTTGCGCCCCCTCGACCGTCATCAGCGCCCGCGCGGCCGAGCGGTCCCGCACGGCCAGCGCACGGGTCTCGACCGCGGGGTATTTCTCCGCCCACGCGCCGATCCGTTCACGCAGGGCGCGTTCCTCCGCGTCGGCTCGTCCCGGCTCGTCGACCAGCGCCGCGTGCCAGGCGCGCACCGCGACCAGCGGGGCCTGCCTGCTCGCCGCGGCGTCGAAAGCGAATTCCAGGACGTGCTCGGCACCGTCGGCGCCGTCGACGCCGACCACGACCGCACCGCCGGGCGCCGCGCGTCCGCGCACCACCACCACCGGGCACGACGCGCTCGCCGCGACCCGCAAGGCGACCGAGCCGATCGCCGCGCCGCGCAGCCCGCCGAGCCCGTGCGAACCCAGCACGACCAGCGACACCGACCGGGAGAGTTCGATGAGCAGATCGGCCGCGAACCCGACGCGGGCGACCAGCTGGGTCCGCACTCCCGGCGCCGCGTCCTCGGCCACTTCCGCGGCCCGGCTCAGCCACCGGTGCGCGCGCCCGAACACCTCGCGCGCTTTCCGCTCCGCGACTTTCGCGGGAACGTCGACGGTTTCGCCGATCCCGGCGTGGAACAGCTCCAGCCGGCAATCCCGCCGCTTCGCTTCCGCGGCCGCCCAGCGGACCGGAGTCAGCGACGTCTCCGATTCGTCGATCCCGACGAGCACCACGTCGCCGGGTTTGTTCGCGGTCACCGCTTGCCTCCCGTCCCGCCGCCGGTTCCGGCGGCCCGATTCCACTGTCACGCGCCGCCCGCCGCACGGGTCAGAGCCCGAAGTCCCTTCCCCCGGGGACGAAAGCGGAATGCTGTTTGCCCAGAGTCGCCGCGTGGTCCGGCACCTCGCGCAGCAAGCGCCGGTCGGTCCGCGCGTAGCCCGAGGCGTGCGAGCGGGGCGGCAGCTTCACCGCAGGGGGCGGGATTTCCCGGTACGGCACGCTGGCGAGCAGGTGCGCGAGCATGTTCAGCCTGCCGCGCCGTTTCTCGTCGCCGTCCACTACGTACCACGGCGACTCCGGGGTGTCGGTGTGCACGAACATGTCGTCCTTGGCGCGCGAGTAGTCGTCCCACCTCGGCACCGACTCCAGGTCCACTGTGGACAGTTTCCAGCGGCGGAGCGGGTCCTCGATCCGCGCGCGGAACCGCCGTTCCTGCTCGTCGCGGCTCACCGAGAACCAGTACTTGCGCAGCAACAGACCGTCCTCGACGAGCAGCCGTTCGAAGATCGGGCACTGCCGCAGGAATCGCTGGTACTGCTCGGGAGTGCAGAAGCCGAGCACCCGCTCCACGCCCGCGCGGTTGTACCAGCTGCGGTCGAACAGCACGATCTCCCCGGCCGCGGGCAGCTGCGCCACATACCGCTGGAAGTACCACTGCGTGGACTCGCGGTCGGTGGGCCGGGGCAGCGCGGCGATCCGCACCACGCGCGGGTTGAGGTGTTCGGTGAAGCGTTTGATCGCGCTGCCCTTGCCCGCGGCGTCGCGTCCCTCGAACACCACGACCAGCCGGGCTCCTTCGTGGCGCACCCATTCCTGAAGCTTCACCAGTTCGATCTGGAGACGAGCCAGCTCCGCCTCGTAGACCGCCCTGGGCAGGCGGGAGGTCCCGCGTTTCGCGGCCACTCGCGTCAGGCGACGTCGTTCCACACGTAGTCGAGTCCGTTGCGGACCGCGACCACGCCGGGGACGGCTTCGATCAGCCGGGTGACCGGGGCGATCTCGCTGCGCCGCTCCACGCGGCCGGCGACGGTGACCACTCCGGCGTGCACCACGGCGCGGGCGCGGTCCGGGCCGAGGTGCAGCGTCTCGTACAGCACGCCGGTCACCACGTCGTGTTCGATTTCCGGATCCGGACGGGTCAGCACGCGCAGCACGTCGCGCCGGGCGACGACTCCCACCGGACGGCCGTCCGCGACGACGAACAGCCGCCGCAGACCGGTTTTCTCCAGCTTCGCGGCCGCCGCGGACACGGTGTCGTCGGCGGCGATCGTGACGACCGGACTCGTCATCACCTCGCGCGCGCTCCGTCCTTCGGCTTTCCGGGCTTCCCGCCGGTTCCACCACCGGGACCGGCCGCCCCGCAGCATCGGCAGCAGGTCCTTTTCGGACACCACGCCGACGAGGGTCCCGGCGTGGTCGACCACCGCGACCGCGCTGATCCCTTCCCTGGCCAGCATCGCGGCGATTTCCTTCACCGGCATCTCGGCCCGCACGCAGACCGGGCGGGCGGTCATCACCGCGGAAACCGGTGTCGTGATCGTGTTCATCGCTCCTCCGTGAGGTCCGCGCATTCCCTGTGCTGCCTCGAAAATAGGCAGGGAGACCACCCCGGCACGCCAGTCCGGAGTCCTCAGCGGGGAGGACCAATGTCCTCAGCGGGCACGCGCGTCAGCTACCGGCGGTGAAGCGCAGCCTGAGGTTGGCGCCGTCGTCCACGGCGAAGGCTCCGCTGTTCTCCTGGAGGAACTCGTCCACCGCGGTCCGGCAGCCGCCGTAATCGTGATAGTCGTCGAGGATCAGCGTCGCGCCCGGCGAGAGCCGCGGCAGGACCGCGTTGAGGCAGAAGCGAACCGGGTCGTACCAGTCGCAGTCGAGGTGCGCGAAAGCGACGGAGGCGCGGGTGTAGCCGGGCCAGGTTTCCTCGAACAGCCCGCGGTGCAGGAAGATCCGCTTCTCGTCCACCGGACGGCCGTAGCGTGCGAACGTCGCGCACACCTGCTCGTAGAGGTCCGTGCGGTAGCCGTAATAGGGATCGCCGCCGATGCCGGGCGACTCGCCGGCGGCGATCACCTGGTAGCGCTCCTTGGACTTGGCGTCGTCCTTGGCCGAGGTGGGCTCCGGGATCCGGGCGAACACGTCGAACCCGTGGAACTGCCGCTCGTTTGTGGCGTGGCGTGCGAGCAGCACCGACGAACCGCCGAGCGCGACCCCGAACTCCAGGAGGTCGCCCGGAACGCCGCGTTTCGCGACCTCGTGGACGGCGCCGGTCAGCCGGGTCAGTTTCTCCGGGCTCAAGTAGGTGAGGCGATCGCGCAGGACCGCCCGGGCCTCGGCCGGAAGCAGCGCGACCCGTGCCTGGTGGACGATGGACTTCAGGACCGCGTTCATCGGTCTCCCGCGGCGGTGGTCCCGGCCCGGACGACCAGCACCGGGCATTCGGCGTGGTGCAGCAGCGCGTGGCTCGTCGAGCCGAGGACCATGCCGGTGAACCCGCCCCGCCCGCGGCTGCCCAGCACCACCAGCGAGGCCCGGGAACTCCATTCGATCAACCGGTCGCGCGGCCGGTCCTGTTCGACGATCCGCTCCACCCGCACGTCCGGGTACAGCGCGCTGTACCCGGAAATCCGTTGCGCCAGCAACCGGTGCTCGGCTTCCCTTGCCTCGAAGGGGAAATCGCGGTCGCCGAACAGCCGGGAGCGGTCCGCGTCGAGCCACGCGTGCACCGCGACCAGCGGCACGCCGCGCACCGCGGCTTCCTCGAACGCGCAGCCGATCGCCGCTTCGCTGAGCGGGCTTCCGTCGACTCCGACGACGACCGGCTCCCGGGGACGGATCGTGCCGCGCACGACCACGACCGGACAGTGCGCGTGCGCGACCAGATCGATGTCCGGCGAGCCGGCGAGGAGCCCGGACAGCGTGCCGGTCGGCTCGCCCAGCACCAGCATCCGTGCCTTCGCCGAGGCTTCCCGCAGCGCGACCTCGGGGCCCGCCGGGCTCGTCTCGACAGCGATCCGGACCCGCGGCTCGACCTCCGCGAGGTCGTCCCGGACGGCCTGCAGCAACTCCTCCGCCTCAGCTTCCTTCACTTCCAGCCACTCCACCGGCGGATACCGTTCGCCCACGAAGCTGCCGTCCGCGAATCCGAACGCCGCGAGCACCGTCAGCGGCACATGCCGCAGGACCGCCTCGCGCGCCGCCCACCGGGCCGCCGCCGCGGCGGACTCGCTCCCGTCGACGCCGACCAGAACCGGGTCCGTGTTCATCGCCGCTCCCTCCACTTCTCGCCGAGGACTTCCGCCACCCCGCGACGCAGACTCGCGGGAGCCACCCGGGTCGACCGCCCCAGCCGCAGCAGCGCCTGCGGGAATCCGGCGAGCTGGTAGTCCTCGCACAGCGCCGAACGCACCTCGGGCACTCGCAACGGCTGCGTCAGCACCGCGCCGGCAAGACCGAGGGTCACTCCTTCGAGCCAGCAGCGCTCCAGGGCGTACCCGGCACGGATGTGGTCCAGGCGCGCGTCGTCCGCGGTGGTGAAGAGCAGGAGAGTTTCGGCCTCGAGCCGTTCCCGCAGCAAGACCGGGTCCGGCACGACCGTCGCCCGGCGCACCAGCCCGGCCCACGGCAGTTCGCCCGGAGGCAGCGCGGAGAATCGCATTCCCGCGCCGTGCCGGTGCGCGGCCTCGTCCCGGATCGTCCAGAGCGCGAGTTCGCGTTGGTAGGCGCCGTCGTCCTGAAGCGCCCTGGCAGCGTGCTCGAAGAGCTTCGCCAGCCGTTCCATTCCGTTCAGCCGCGTCGCCTCCACCCCGGTCGTCACCGCCGCGGCGACGACACGCGCGGTCTGCGTCGCGCTGACCGGCAGTCCGGTGAACGCCCCGCGATGGCTCCGCCGCACCATGATCGCCCCGTACCGCTGCAACTCCTGGTCGGTCGGCGGCGAGGGCTCCCCTGCCTCGACCCGCGCGACGACGTCGGTCTGCTCCGGGTCCGGCAGCATGGCCACCTCGGCTCGGCGGCCGAGGACCCGCACCGCCAGTTCGAGGTTGGCCAGCGCGGTCCCGCAGGACATCGCCAGATCGCGGCGAAGGGGGTCGTGGCGAGGGAGTGCGACGTCGGTGCGCTCCCGCAGCAGGACCGCGCCGTCGGTCAGCTCGACCCGCCAGGGCTGCGTGTTGTGCACCGAGGGGGCGCGCAGGACTGAGCGGCCCAGCACCTCCGCTTCGGCGAGCGTCCACTCGCCGGACCGGCAGCCGGCCGCGGCCGCTGTCTTCTCCATGGCGGTCACTCCTGTCGTAGCGAACACCCTGAGCCAACCCCGGACAGGCCGCTCCGCGCTCCGGTCGCAAGCCACCGGGTCAAGGGACCAACGTCACCGGCTGCGCGGCCGCATCGTCTGTGCGGGAATCTGAGTCCGATGCCGGGCACTTCAGGCGAGGCTGCGGGTGCGGTGTGCGGCGTGGCTGCCCGGGTGAAGTACGTGAGGTTTCCCCTCACCTGCCTTCGCCTCGCCCAGCGCGTCTCCGCAGGCCGGTGCTCCGCATCCGCCGCACAGCACGCTCCTGAAAAACCCGATGCCGCATTGGGTGCGGCTCAGGCAACCGGGCATTTCGGCCAGGTCGGCGTCCTGTGCGGCGGGCAGCGGAGCGACGCAGCTTGAGTTCCTGGCATTGCCCCTGAGTCCCACCGAGTTCCCCGCACGGACCTGCGGGAGGCCGCCCGGCTTAAGTCCCCGGCATGGGGACCAAGCGCCCTTTCCCGTCCGCCCGCGCGCCCGCGAGGGTGGGCGGCATGACCGAAACCGAACCGTGGGCCGGGGTGCGGGAGACGCACAGCGGCGCGGTCTTCTTCGCCGGGGACCGGGCGTGGAAACTCAAGAAACCCGTCGACCTGGGCTTCCTCGACTTCACCGATCGTGGCGTGCGCGAGCGCGTCTGCCGCCGCGAGGTGGAGCTCAACCGCAGGCTCGCGCCCGACGTCTACCTCGGGGTCGCCGCCGTGACCGGCCCGGACGGCGCGGTCTGCGACCACCTCGTCGCGATGCGGCGGATGCCGGACGACCGGAGGCTGTCCGAACTGGTGCGGCGCGGCGAACCGCTCGGACCGGTCATCCGCTCGCTCGCCCGGTTGCTCGCGGTCTTCCACGGGGGCGCGCACCGCGGCTTGGCTGTCGACGCCGACGGGACGCGCGACGCGGTCCGCGCCCGCTGGCACGCGAGCTTCGACCAGGTCCGGCCGTTCCACGGAGTCGTGCTGGACACGACGGCGGCCAAGGAGATCGAGAGCCGCACGGACCTGTTCCTCGCCGGGCGCGAGCCCCTCTTCGCCCGCCGCATCGCCGAGCGCCGGGTCGTCGACGGCCACGGCGACCTGATCGCGGACGACATCTTCTGCCTCGACGACGGCCCGCGCGTGCTCGACTGCCTGGAATTCGACGACCGGCTCCGCCACGTCGACGGGCTCGACGACGTCGCGTTCCTCGCGATGGACCTCGAACGGCTAGGTGCGCCCGCGCTCGCCGCCGAACTGCTCGACGCGTATGCCGAATTCTCCGGGGACAACGCTCCCCCGGCGCTGCGCCACCACTACCTCGCGTATCGCGCGTTCGTGCGGGTCAAAGTCGCCTGTCTCCGCCACGCGCAAGGGGATCCGGCGGCAGCGGAACTGGCCAGCGCGTATGCGGAAACGACGCTTCGCCATCTCCGGGCGGGCGAGGTCCGGGCGGTGCTGGTCGGCGGTCTGCCCGGTTCGGGAAAGTCCACTGTGGCCGCCCGCGTCGCCGACGCGCTCGGCGCGACCTTGCTGCAGAGCGACCGGATCCGCAAGGAAATCGCCGGAATCGACCCGGAACGCCACGTGCCCGCCGACTACCGGCAGGGGATCTACACGCCCCCGTGGACCGCGCTGACCTACTCCGAACTCGCCCGGCGCTCGGCCGCACTGCTCGGGCTCGGCGAGACCGTCGTCCTCGACGCGTCGTGGACCTCCGCTACCGAAAGAGAGGCGATCGCCGCGGTCGCGAGACAAACCGGCAGCAAACTGTGCGCGCTGCGCTGCACCGCGCCGGACGACCTGCGCGAGCGCAGACTCGCCACCCGGACCGGATCGCTGTCCGACGCCGGACCTGACGTCGCCCGCGAGATGGCGGAAGACGCCGCGCCGTGGCCCTCGGCATTCCCGCTCGACACCACCGGAACTCCGGCCGACACAGCCGGAATCGCGCTCGCGCATCTCGCGCCGGGCTCGTGACGGAGGGACGAACGTCCCTCGCCCTGCCCGCCAACGTCTCTGCCGCGCCTGCGGCGGGCACGGGCACCGTGAGCGGGGCGAAAGGGAGGAGACAGCATGGCACGCACCGAGGTCGTCGTTCTCGGCAGCGGTTTCGCCGGGCTGGAAACGGCTTTCCGGCTCCGGGCCCGGGCAAGCGAGGACGACGTGGGAATCACCGTCGTGTCCGACCGTGACGATTTCCTGTACCGGCCGGGAACGGTCCGGCTGCCGTTCGGAGCAGCCGAGGCGCCATTGCACGTACCGCTCGCCGGCGCGTTCCGGCGGCGCGGGATCGGGGCGGTGATCGCGACCGCCGAAGGAATCGACCTCGACCGCGGGCAGGTGCACACCTCCCGCGGCCGGATGGCCTACGACCGGCTCGTCCTCGCCACCGGAGCCGCGAGCAGGCCGGAGGAGATCCCCGGGCTCGCCGAGCACGCCCATTCGATCGCCGCTGCGGGTGCGCTGCACCGGCTCGGCGAGGATCTGCGCTGGGCCGCGCAGCACGCCCGGCACGGCCGCCCGCAGCGAGTGCTTTTCGTGTTGCCGCCAGGCAATCAGTGCGCGGCACCGCTGTACGAGGTCGCGCTGATGCTCGACACGTGGCTGCGCCGCAAGCAGATCCGCGACAGCGTGGAAATCGCCTTCGACACCTGCGAGGAGAGCTACGTCCAGGCCTTCGGCCCCAAACTGCACGAGCTCGTCTCCCGGCAGTTCGAGGCGCGCGGCATCGAGGGCCGCACCGCGGCGACGCTGGCCAAGGCGACCGAACGCAGCGCCGTTTTCGCCGACGGCTCTGTGCGGGAATTCGACGTCCTCGCCACGTTCCCGCCGCAGGTCGCTTCCGTCCATTACTCCGGTCTCCCGTGCGACGAGCGCGGATTCCTGCGCTGCGATCCGCTCGGCCGAGCGGTGCTCGGGCGGCCGGAGGTCTTCGGGCCCGGCGATGCCGGGGATTTCCCCCTGAAACTGGGGTATCTCGCGCTGCTTCAGGCCGACGCGGCCGTCGGCGCGATCGCCGCGCAGCGACGCGGGACGACCCTGTCCGCCGGGCCGTCCCCGGTCGTGCGGCAGGTGCTGGACCTGCTCGACGACGCCGCCTTCGCCCAGATCCCGCTCGCCCCCGGCGACAATCCGGCCCGCGTCGACGAGTCGTCCTCGCGCTACTGGGTCAGCACCGGCGCGTTCTGGCGCGCGGGCGCGCGACTGGCCGAGGCCGCGCTATCGGCCCGGTTCCGGCTCGGCCTGCCGTTCCGCGCGGGCAGCGGATGGGGCGCGCTCGGCCGCGCTCCCGGAAGAACCCGTCCGAACACCGACAACCTTGTGGAGAGACCATGACCGTACGAGTCGGCATCAACGGCTTCGGCCGCATCGGCCGCGACATCCTGCGCCGCGTCCTGGAACGGCCGGACAGCCCGGTCGAAGTGGTCGCGGTCAACGACGTCACCACGCCGGACACTCTCGCCCACCTGCTCGCCCACGATTCCACCTACGGCCCGCTGCGGCTGCCGGTGCGGGTGATCGGCGACGCGATCGAGGTGGGCGACCACGTCGTGCAGGTGACGTCCGTGACCGAACCGGCGAACCTGCCGTGGAACGAGTTCGGCGTGTCGATCGGGATCGAGGCGACCGGCCGCTTCCGCACCCGCGAGGCGGCCGCCGGGCACCTCGCCGCGGGCGCGCGGAAGGTGCTCGTTTCCGCGCCGGGCAAGGGACTCGACGCGACGCTGGTGCTCGGCGTCAACGACGGCGACTACGACCCGGCGCGCCACGACGTCGTCTCCAACGCCTCCTGCACCACGAACTGCGCCGCGCCGATGGTCAAGGTGCTGCACGAGGCGTTCGGGATCCGCCGGGGACTGCTCACCACGATCCACAGCTACACCGGGGACCAGGCTCTGCTCGACCGGCCGCACCGGGACCCGCGGCGGGCCAGGTCGGCCGCGGTGAACCTGATCCCGACGAGCACCGGAGCCGCGCGGGCGATCGGCGAGGTGATCCCGGCGCTCGCGGGCAAGCTCGACGGGGTCGCGATCCGGGTCCCGGTCGAGGACGGTTCGCTCACCGACCTGACCGTCGAACTCGAGCGGGACGTCACCGCGGACGAGGTCAACCGCGCGTTCGCGCACGCCGCCGACGGGCAGCTCAAGGGAATCCTCCGCTACACCGAAGCGCCCCTGGTGTCGCGCGACATCATCGGCGACCCGTCGTCGTGCGTCTTCGATTCGGGCCTCACCAAAGCCGACGGGCACCTGGTCAAGGCGTTCGGCTGGTACGACAACGAATGGGGCTATGTGGCCCGCACTGTCGAACTCGCCGAAGTCATCGGGCGCGCCCTCGACCAAGGCTGACCGCGGAACGGCCGCCGCGGACCGGAATCCGCGGCGGCCGTTCCGTCATCGTCACGGCCGGACGCCGACCTCGTGCCGGTCTCCAGCGCAGCGCAACTGGTTTCGCACGCCGACCACTCCGGGCAGCACCTCGGTCAACCGCTCGGCGCGCAGCACCTCGCCGGGGCTGTCCACGATTCCGGTCAGCGTGACCACGCCGTCGTCGACCCGCACCGACGTCGTCGCGGGGTCGGCCCACAGCGCCTGGCGCAGCACCCGGCGTTCGACCATTTCCTTGATCTCCGCGTCCGGCCGGAGGAACACCGCGAGCACATCCCGGCGGGCGAGCACTCCGGTGAGCGCCCCGGAACCGTCGACGACGAACAACCGCCGCAGGTTCGCCTCGACCATCCACCGCGCGGCGTCGGCCAGCGGTTCGTCCTGCCGGACGACGCGCACCGGGGTGCTCATCACGTCGACGGCCTTTCGGCCCCGCGCTCGCGCCCAGCCGCGCCGGCGGCGCGAAGAGGCGAAAAGTCCCGGTCTCGGTCCTTCGGCCCGGCGGTCGTACCTGGCGAGCAGTTCACGTTCCGAAACCACCCCGACCGGCCGGCCCGAACCGTTCGTCACCGGCACCGCCGAGATGCCGTTGGCAGCGAGAAGATCGATCAGTTCCTTGAACGGCGTGTCCGGGCGGCCGTCACCACCGGCCAGTTCATCACATCCGAAACCAGCAGTCCGGTCATCACAGCACCTCCGCGTTTTCTTTGCACGGTAGGCTTTTCCGGTGCCGGCGACCGGAGTCCGCGGTCCCCGGCCGCCGGGCCGTTCGCCCCTTTCCGCGCGCCGCGCGGGGGGTGTTGCCTGGAGCGCGACCGGAGGAGGAGCCCATGCGAGCACACCGGAAGCTTTCCGACCTGTCCCCCGCGCAGCGGCGGAGCCTCATCGCCGCCGCGGCCGTGCAGGTGCTGCTGGCCGCGGCGGCCTGGTGGGATCTCGCGAAACGGCCGGAGGACCGGGTCAACGGCCCGAAGTCCGCCTGGGCGATCGCGATCGCCGTCAATTTCGCGGGTCCGCTGGCGTACTTCCGCTGGGGCCGGGCGGTTCCTCGCCGGAGCCGGCGACGATGACCGGGCACAGCGCGTAGGACATCGCCGCCTGGCTCGTCGACCCGAGCAGCAGCCCGCCGAACCCGCCGCGCCCGCGGCTTCCCACGACGAGCAGCTGCGCCCGGTCGGCCAGATCCAGCAGCTGCTCGGCCGGGCGGCCGCGCACGACCAGCTGCCGCACGTCCACGCCCGGGTACTTCTCCGCCCACCCGGCGACTCGCTCGGCGAGCACCACGTGCGCCTCCTGCTCGATCCCGCTGTCGGCTGTCCAGCGGTTCTCCCGGAAGATCGCCGACAGCAGCCGGTCGTCCCAGCAGTGCACCGCGGTCAGCGGAGCGTTCCGCCACGAGGCTTCCTCGAACGCCGTCCCCAGTGCCCGTTCGCTCGACGGCGAACCGTCGACTCCCACGACGACCGGTCCGGCGGCTGGCGGTTCTTCGTCGCCCGCGTGCGGCCGGACGAGCGCCACCGGGCAGTCCGCGTGCGCGGCGAGGGACACTGAGACCGAGCCGAGCAGGATCCGGCCCAGCGGACGCAGACCGGGCGTGCCGAGCACCAGCAGCACCGCCTCGCGGGACTGCGCGACCAGGCACTTCCCGACGATTCCGCGCAGCAGCACCAGATCCGGCGTCAGCGCGGGTACGGCTTCTTTGGCGGCGTCGCGGGCGGTGCGCAGGATCCGGTGCCCGCGCGCGGTGAGCACGCGGTCGAAGTTCTCCAGTGTCCGCAATGGACGGGGGAAGTCGAGGGCCAGCTCGTCGAGCACGTGCACGAGCCGCAGCGGGACTCCGCGCCCCGCCGCGGCGCGCGCCGCCCAGCCGACCGCGTGCAGGGAAGCCAGCGAGCCGTCGACTGCGGCGACGAGTGCGGGTTCGGTCATCGGTTCCGCCTTTCCGGCAACAGGTTTCCCTCGGACGGTAGGCGCGGACGGCACCGTGCGGCAGCGGCGTCGGTCCCCTCGCGGACGGACCTTCGGCCCCTCCGCGCCGGTCCGCGTCCAACGGCCCGCCCGACGGGGACTTTCGGCTCCAGAGCGTTCGCCGACCTGCGGATCAGACTCGGGCCAGAGACGAATGGAGGTCGCCATGTCCCTCAAACCCGAGCACGACAAGCCCGCCGCGGGACGGACTCCCGCGCACCGCCCCGAACCGGACTCGCCGCGGGCAGGCTACGGCGCGCGGTCGCTCGCCGTCCTGCGGATCGCCGCCGGCTTGCTGTTCCTGTGGCCGTTCGCCGACAAGCTGTTCGGCCTTGGCTACGCCACCCCCGCCGCCGGGGCCTGGCTGCGCGGCGGCTCGCCCACCAACGGCTTCCTGAGCAACGTCGACGTCGGCCCGTTCGCTTCGATGTTCCACGCCTGGGCCGGAACCTGGTGGGCCGACTGGCTGTTCATGCTGAGCCTGCTCGGCATCGGGCTCGCGCTGGTCGCCGGGGCCGGGCTGCGGATCGCCGCCGTTTCCGGCACCGTGCTGATGCTGCTCATGTGGGCCGCGGAATGGCCGCTCGCCCGCACCACGGGCGCCGGGGCGCCCACGCACTCGACCAACCCGATCCTCGACTACCACCTCGTCTACGCCCTCGTCCTGATCGCGCTCGCCGCGGCGTGCGCCGGGGACACGTGGGGAATCGGCCGCCGCTGGGCCGCCTTCGTCGGCGACCGGACCTGGCTGCGCTGAACCGCTTACGGGCGTCCGCTGTCCTGGCGGACGCCCGCAGTCTCGCGAAGGAGAAACTGTGAAGGCACTCGTCTACGACGGCCCCGGACGCCGGTCCTGGACCGACCGCCCGGACCCGGAAATCCTCGCGCCGACCGACGCGATCGTCCGGATCGACGCCGTCACCATCTGCGGCACCGACCTGCACATCCTGAAAGGCGACGTGCCCGAGGTCGAACGCGGCCGGATCCTCGGCCACGAGGCGGTCGGCACCATCGTGCGGATCGGCAACGCGGTCTCCGCGGTCAAGCCGGGCGACCGGGTGCTCGTGTCCTGCATCAGCGCGTGCGGCCGCTGCGAATACTGCCGCCGCGGCGCCTACGGCCAATGCCTCGGCGGAGGCGGCTGGATCCTCGGCCACCTGGTCGACGGCGTACAGGCGGAGTTCGCGCGGATCCCGTTCGCCGACACCTCCGTCTACCTGCTGCCGCCCGCGGTGAGCGACGAGTCGGCGCTGCTGCTGGCCGACATCATTCCCACGTCCTACGAGGTCGGAGTCCGCAATGGACAGGTCGGCCCCGGCGACGTAGTGGCCATCGTCGGCGCGGGCCCGATCGGCCTCGCCGCCATCACCGCGGCCCGGCTCTACAGCCCGTCGTCCGTCATCGTGATCGACAAGGAACCCGCCCGGCTGGCGGCAGCCAAAGCGGCGGGTGCCGACGTGACGGTCCAGCCCTCGGACGCGGAAGCCGCGGTCCGCGAGGCAGGCGGCGGGCTCGGTGCGGACGTGGCCGTCGAAGCAGTCGGTGTCCCGGAAACATTCGAACTGTGCGCGGAGCTCGTCCGCCCCGGCGGCCGGGTCGCGAACATCGGCGTGCACGGGAAACCGGCCACGCTGCATCTCGAACGGCTCTGGATCCGGGACGTCACCATCACCACCGGCCTGGTCGACACCTCCAGCACGCCCATGCTGCTGCGGATGCTGGCGGGCGGACACCTCGACGTGAGCCGGATGGTCACGCACCGGTTCGGGTTGCAGGAGATGGATGAGGCTTATGACGTTTTCGCGCATCCGCAGGACAGCGGAGCGCTGAAGGTCGCTCTGTTCCGCGAGTGAGCCGCTGCGGTCCGGCTGAAGGTGCGTGAGGGGAACCCTCACGCACCTTCAGCCCGTATCAGGCGGGGCGCGCGGCCTCGTAGCAGCGCTGCCGTTCTTGGTGCCACAGCGTCGATTCGTCGAGGTCGCGGTATTCGCTTCGCAGTCGCCGGGCCAGGCCGTAAAAGCCTTCGCTCGGCCGGCCGCTGTCCTTGGAGACGACGAGCGCGCTCCACAGGGGCGCTTCCTGATCCGCCGCCCGGATCGAGACTTGCTCCAGGAAGTAGCCCAGGTGATTCGGCTGTACGCCGACGCGTCTGCCGAGCGGCACGTACTGGATCAAGCCTCCCCCGGAGGCGACACCGTACAGAATGTCGGCAATCCGGTCCACGCGGTCCATCTCGAACGTCTCAGGCATCGGCACCCCAGCGGAGTCGACGGTGTAGTTGTGGTGGGGAGTCGCCCGGGCAACCGAGACTGTTACGGGACGTACCGCGGCGAGACACTCGTCCGCGCACTCCCGTCGGCGAACACCCGGCCCGGACTCACGGCCGATGGATCGACCGGTCCGGGAACAACCCGCCCTGCGCGGGCTCCCCCGGCCGGATGTCGCGGTCGTCCAGCTCCGCCCGCAGGCGCGCCTTCACCTCCACCACGCCGTCGACCCGGCCGACGAGGGCCTTCAGCACCGGGATCATGCTGTAGCGCTCGACAGTCCCGTCCAGCGACACCACCCCGTCGTGCACCGAAACGTACAGCGTGGACGGGTCGACGCACATCTCCTGCCTCAGGACTTCGTCGCGCACTTCCTCGCGAATCTCGTTGTCCGGCCGCAAATACGCGCGCACCAGATCCGCCCGCGAGACGATCCCGGCGAGCGTTCCGTCCGATTCGAGCACCGGCAGCCGGTGCACTCGATGGCTCTCCATGAGCTGGGCCGCGCGCAGAACGTCGTCGTCGGCAGAGACGGTGATCGCCGGCGTGGTCATCAAATCGGCAGCGAAGAGCGCTTCGGCCTTGTGCCTGCCGTGGCGCGCCTTCGGTCCGATGCCGTGGTGTTCGACGTTCCGCTCCAGCAGATCGCCGCGCGAAACGACGCCGAGCACCCGGCCGTCCTTGTCGACGACCGGTGCGCCGCCGACGCCGCGTTCTTCCAGCAGTGCGGCGACGGCTTTGAACGACGTGCCCGATGCGATCCGCGCGACGTCGGTGGTCATCACCGAGCGGATCCGGCGTATTCTCTTCATCTTCCGCTCCTCACAGCAGGGGTCCGGGGTAGTACGAGCCCGCGGTTTCCTTGTCCGGCAACGGTTCCCGTTCTTCGGCCGACCGGGCCGGGACGATCACGACCGGGCAGCGCGACTGGCGCAGGCAGTACTCGGAAACCGAGCCGACCAGCAGGCGCAAGACCCGGCTGTGCCCGTGGCTGCCCAGCACCAGCATCGCGGCGTCCGCCGACGCGCGGACCAGCGCCGGGCCGGGGGCGCCGTCGATCGTGCCGCTGCGCACCCGCACCCCCTCGAAGTCACCGCGCGCCTCGTCCAGCACGTGGTCCAGTTCGTGCTGATAGCGGGACGCGATCTCGGACGGCGTGCGGCTGACGGCCGACTCGATGTCGGCGAGCGGGTCGAACGTCCAGGCCCGCAACGCCACCACGGTCCGGCCGCTGGCCTTAGCTTCCGTCAGCGCCCAGCGGACCGCCGCGGCACTGCCCGCCGATCCGTCGACGCCTACGACGATTTCCTGTTCATTGGCTGTGGTCATGACTTTCTCCTCCGCACAGGCTCGGGCGCTCAGCGCGCCTTTTCCAGCAGGACGCGGCGTTCGGCCGCGGCGATCGCGCCGCGCGCCGCCCCGATCGCGTCCGGGTTGACCGAGATCGACGTGATCCCGGCGCGCACGAGATGTTCGGCGAACGCGGGATTCGTCGACGGCGCCTGGCCGCACAGCGACGACGTGATGCCGCGGGCGCGGGCGGTGCTCACGATCCGGGTGATCGCGTCGAGCACGGCGGGGTCGGCCTCGTCGAACAGTTCGGCGCACACCGCCGAATCCCGGTCGACGCCGAGCATCAGCTGGGTCAGGTCGTTGCTGCCGATCGACACCCCGTCGATGCCCAGCCCGGCGTACTCGCGCAGCCAGTAGACGACCGACGGGACCTCGGCCATGATCCACCGGT
The DNA here is from genome assembly GCF_021903635.1 of Amycolatopsis sp. FU40. NCBI lineage: Bacteria > Bacillati > Actinomycetota > Actinomycetes > Pseudonocardiales > Pseudonocardiaceae > Amycolatopsis > Amycolatopsis sp. FU40. The sequence goes on along the minus strand of NZ_CP091381.1, from coordinate 2,409,113 downwards.
GCAGCCCGCGCTGCTTGCCGAGCGGGCTCGCGTCCACCGCCTCCAGGCACGCCTCCAGCTCCCACTTCGTGCGCACGAACGGGATCATCAGGTGCAGGTTCGGCGTCCGCTCCCGCACCCGCGCCAGCGTCCGCAGCTCCAGCGCGAACAGGTCGTGCTCGCGCACGTACCGGTAGCAGCCGCGGTAGCCGATCATCGGGTTGTTCTCGACCGGTTCGTACTCGGCTCCGCCCTCGAGGCCGCGGAATTCGTTGCTGCGCAGGTCGGTGGCCCGGTAGACGACCGGACGCGAGCCGAACGCGGTCGTGATCCGCAGCAGCGATTCCGCCATCGCGTCCACAAAGGACTCTTCCTCGCCGCGGGCGAGCAAGGCGCGCGGATGCCGTCCGCCGAGCGCGGAGGTCAGCAGGAATTCGGCGCGGAGCAGGCCGACGCCGTCGACCGGCTCAGCCGCGACCTCCTCGGCGTGGTCGGGCATCGCGAGGTTGACGTAAAGCCGGGTGCCGATCGCCTCGGTCGCCGCCGGAGCGGCGACGGGGGTCGCGTGCACCGCCTCGTGCGTGATCGCTCCCGCCCGCACCTCGCCTTTCGTGCCGTCGACCGTGATCAGCGTGCGGTCCGCGAGCACCCGGGTGGCGTCGCCGGTGCCGACGACGCACGGGACGCCCAGTTCGCGGGCGACCACCGCGGCGTGGCACGTCATGCCGCCGCCGTCGGTGACCAGCGCCGCGGCCCGGCGGATCGCCGGGACCCAGTCCGGGGTCGTCATCGGGGCTACCAGCACCTCGCCGTCGCGCAGCCGCCGTGCCTCGGCCGGGTCGTGCAGCACCCGGACCGCGCCGCTGCCCTCGCCGGGCGAGGCGGCGAGCCCGGTCACCAGGACTCCGGCGGCTTCTTCCTGCACCGGAGGCAGGGTCGTGATCGGGCGGGACTGCACGAGCCACGTCTTGTGCTCGGCGATCGCGAACTCGATGTCCTGCGGAACGCCGTAGTGGTCCTCGACCCGGCAGGCGAGCCGCGTCAGCCCGAGCACGGTGGCGTCGTCGAGCACGCGCCTGCCGCCGACCTGCGCGGTCAGCGCGACCTTCACGTCTCCCCCGCCCGCTTCCGGGATGATCTTGTGCGTCTGGGCGCCGATCCGCGCGCTGAGCACCCGGAGGTCCTCTTTCGCCACCACGTAGGTGTCCGGGTCCACCGCGCCGCTCACGATCGCCTCGCCCTGGCCGAACACTGCTTCGACCACTGCCCGGTCGCGGTCGCCGGTGCGCGGGTCGGCGGTGAAGATCACGCCCGACCGCTCTGCCGGGATCATCCGCTGCACGACGACCGCGATCGCCGGTTCGCCGGTGAATCCCCGGCTCGCCCGGTAGCTCACCACTCGCGGCGAGAACAGCGACGTCCAGCAGTCGACCAGTCGCGCGGCCAAGGCTTCTTCGTCGACGACGTTGGTGTAGCTGGCGTTCATGCCCGCGAAGGAGGCTTCGCTGCCGTCCTCCCCGGTGGCCGACGAGCGCACCGCCACCACGGGCTGGTCGCCGAGTGCCCGGTACGCGCCGGTCACCTCGGACGCCAGCTCCTGCGGCAGCCCGGCCGAGCGCACCAGCTCGCGCAGCCGCTCGCACGCCGCTGCCAGCGCTGCCGCATCGTCCACCGCGGTCAGCGTTTTCGCGTGCAGATCGGCGACCTCGGTGCGGACCCCCGCGGCCTCCAGCGCGGACCAGTACGCGTCGCGGGTGACGACGAACCCGTCCGGCACCGGGTAGCCCGCGGCGATCAGCTCGCCGAGGTTCGCCCCCTTGCCGCCCGCGGTCTCGGCGTCGGAAAGCCGGATGTCGGCCAGTTTTCGCACGTGTGTCATGACAGTCCTCCTCAAGAACGGCGGGTCAGGAGCCGGAACAGTTCGTCCGCGCCCCAGACCAGCACCGGCATCGGCACTAGCACCGCGTACACCCACGCGGGCAGCGCCGCGGTGCCGAAGACGTCCTGCAGCCAGGGCAGGTAGATGAGCGCGGCGGCGAAAAGGAGTTCGAAGGCGATGCCGCCGAGCAGAAGCTTGTTGGTGCCCAGACCGATCGCCCGCAGCGACACCCGCTCGGTGCGGGCGGCGAACGCGGTTCCGATCTGGCAGAACACGATCGCGGCGAAGCTGGCCGTCGTGGCTTGGAGATAGGCGTGGTGCAGCGGCGAGCTGTCGGACACGTCCGCACCGGGATGCCAGCCCGCGGCGTACAGCACCGCGAAGTAGGCGCCGAGCACGAGCACGGCCGACAGCACTCCCATGATTCCCCAGGCCCGCAGGAGCATCCGGCCGGTCACCACGCCTTCGCGGCGGGAGCGCGGGCGGCGGGCCATCAGCCCGGGCTCGGCGGGTTCCCGGCCGAGGGCGAGCGCGGGCAGCGTTTCGGTGCCGAGGTCGATCGCGAGGATCTGCAACACCGTCAGCGGCAGCGGGATCGCGCCGCCGGAAATCGCGAACAGCAGGAACGGCAGCACTTCCGGCACCGCGTGCGCGAAGATGTAGAGCACGAACTTGCGGACGTTGTCGAACACCCGGCGGCCCTCGCGGACCCCGGCGACGATGGTCGCGAAATTGTCGTCGGTCAGTACGACGGTCGCGGCTTCCTTCGCGACATCGGTGCCGCCGACGCCCATCGCCACCCCGATGTCGGCCCGCCGCAGCGCCGGCGCGTCGTTCACCCCGTCGCCGGTCATCGCGACGACCTCGCCGCAGTCGCGCAACGCGTCGGCGATGCGGAGTTTGTCCTCCGGCGCGGCGCGCGAGAACACCACCTCGTCGCCGCCGACGAGCACCGAGTCGAGGTCCGGCTCCGGCATCCGCGCGAGCGCGGCGCCGTCCACCACCCGGTCGGCGCCAATGCCCACCCGGCGGGCGATCTCGGCCGCGGTCAGCCCGTTGTCCCCGGTCACGACGTGCACCGTGATCCCGGCGGAATGGCAGTCCGCCACCGCGTCGGCGACCTCGGGACGAGGCGGGTCGACCAGGCCGACGAAGCCGAGCAGGCACAACCCGTCCTCCGCTTCGGCCCGGCTGCCCGGGATCGCCGGTGCGTCCCGCCGGGCCACGGCCAGCACTCGCAGCGCGCGCCCGGCCATGCTGTCGACCAGCGCGGACAGCCGCGCCCGCCGGTCCGCGGTCAGCTCCGCTCCGCCCAGTTCCGTGCTGCACAACGGCAGCACCTGCTCGGGCGCGCCCTTCACCGCGACGACGAGTCCGCCGTCCACTAGGTCCACTGTGGACATTCGCTTGAGCCGGGGATCGAACGGGTACAACGCTTTCCGGGCGGCCTCGCGGGCGCTCGTGGTGACGTTCTGGCCATGGTCATCGGCGAATCGCAGCAGCGCGAGTTCGGTCGGGTCGCCGGAGCCGCCGGCCACATCCGCGGTGCTGCACCGGGCGAGCACGGCGGCGGTTTCGCGCGGGTGCGCGGATTCCGCCCCGTCCGGGCCGCGCAGTTCCTCCACTCGCATCGAGTTCTGGGTCAGCGTGCCGGTTTTGTCGGTGCAGATGACGGTGGTCGAACCCAGCGTCTCCACCGCCGACAGCCGTTTCACGAGCGCGCCCGCTTTCGCCATCGACCGCACCCCGGCCGCCAGCGCGAGCGTGATCGTGGGCAACAGGCCCTCGGGCACGTTCGCCACCAGCAAGCCGATCGCGAACACGAAGGCGGCCGACCACGACAGTCCGGCAGCCACGCCGAGCGGCAGGAACCCGACGCCGACCACCACCGCGACCCCGGCGATCAGCCACGCGACCCGCCGCACCTGCCGCTCCAGCGGGCTTTCCTCGCGGCCGATCCGGGCCGACAGCGACGCGATCCGGCCGATTTCGGTGCGTCGCCCGGTCGCGTGCACCACCGCCCGCGCCGAACCCGCGACACAGACGGTGCCGCTGAAGACCAGCACCGGGGAGTCGAGCGCGCGGTCGGCGTCGTCCGCGGCATCGGCGGTCCGGGTCACCGGGGCCGACTCGCCGGTGAGCATCGACGCGTCGACGTCCACGGTGCCCTCGATCAGCCGCGCGTCCGCCGGGACCCGATCGCCTTCGGCGAGCAGGACGATGTCGCCGCGGACCAGTTCGGCCGATTCGAGATGCGCGACCAGTCCGTCGCGCAGCACGGCGCTGCGCTCCGGCAGGTACTTGCCGAGCGCTTCGACCGCGCGTTCGGCTTGCTGCTCCTGGAAGAACGCGAGCAGGCCGTTCAGGATGATCACCCCGACGATCGCGATCGCCAGGTTGGTGGTGCCCGCGAACCACGCCAGCCCGGCCGCGACCCACAGCAGCAGGGCGAGCGGGTGGACCAGCTGGCGCAGCAAAGCCAGCGGCCACTGCCTGCCGCCCTTGTGCGGCAGCTCGTTCGGCCCGTAGGCCTGCAGCCGCCGGGCCGCCTCGCGGCTGGTCAGACCGCCCGGCACGGAACGGAGATCGCGCAGCAGCAGGCCGATCGGCTCCCGTGCGTCGATGTCCGGCTCCGCGGTCGCGGGCGGCGGGCGAAGATGCGTGGTCATCGGACTCCTTCAGCTCTCGAAGTCAGCTCTCGAACACCAGGACGACCGCCTGCGGCGCGCGGCCCTGGTTCCCGGGGCGCACCTCAGTCGTCAACCCGCGGACCGCGGCGGCGACCCGCAGCGAATGGGCCGCCGCGCCCACCAGAACCCGGTCGACGCAGCTGTCGCCGTCGGCTGTCACCGCGAGGCCGGGGCTGCCCGCGTGCGGCGTCACCTGGGTGCGCGGCCACGGGTTCTCCCCCGCCAGCCCGGCGAGCACCGCCGGGTCCTCGACCGGCACCGCCCGGCCGCGCGGCGGCCCGGCGACCGCGCGCAGGGCGAGATACCGGTCCCAGTCGCTCGTGGTCGCCGGATCGTCCGCGCCCGGGGTCACCGCCGCCACGACGTCCGGGCGGCCCGGATCGCACGGAAACGACAGCACCGGACGGATTCCCAGCCCCCGCAGCACGATCCAGGCCGCGGACAGCGCGGTGCCGCATCCGGCGAGCACGTGGCGTCCGCCGGGATCGTGCCGGAGCCTGCCGACGCGAGCGATCGCCAGCTCGCCGGTCCGGGTCTCGACCACGAACCGGCGCACGTCCAGCCGCGCCAGCGCGTCGACGAGCACCGCCCGCGTGCAGCGGTCCCAGGCGAACGCGACGTCGGTCATCTGCCCGCTCCCGCAGGCGCCAGGGACGCCGCCCGGCACGTGGCCAGCAAACTCGCGGCGTCGGTGACGGTGACCCGGTCCTCTAGCCCCGCGGGCACGGTCACCGGCAGGCCCGGTTCCGGCGGGACCAACGCGACCGGGACGAGCGCCCGCAGCGCGCACACGACGCCGTACTCCCGCGCGGTGATCTCGTCCCCGGAGCCGCGGACGTCCACGGCGAGCACCGGCGGGTCGGCGCGGTCGTCGAGCGGGCACGAGGTCCCCGGCCCGAGGGCGAGGCAGATCCCTTCCCGCGAATGGCACCGGCTGACCCGGCACCCGTTGTCCCGCAACGGCCCGCTGAGCGCGTCGCAGTCACCGAACTTCGCTTCGGTCAGCAGTACGTGCACGGTGCACCTCACTTCCCAGATCCGCGAGCACGGCTTCCGCGCCGCGGGCGAGTTCCAGGTCTTCCCGGGCGCGGACGACCAGCACCGGCACCGCCGAGCCCGCCGAGCTGATCACCCGGTCCGCATCGGACTGCGCGAGTTCTCCGACCCGCACCCCCAGCACCCCGAGACCGTGCGCGACCTCGGCGACCGTCTCCGGCTGGTAGTGCGCGACCCCGCCGGTGAACACCAAAGCGTCCAGCCGGCCGAGGCTGACCGCGGCCGCGCCGATCTCCCGGCGGAGACGGTGGACGTAGACCTCGACCGCCAGCGCGGCATCGGCGTTCCCGGCCGCTGCGGCCGCCCGCACCTCGCCGAGATCGCCGCTCGTCCCGCTCATCCCGGCGAGCCCGGACCGCAGGCACAGCGCGTCGGCCAGCTCGTCGGGTCCCATCGGCGCGGTTTTCATCACGTGCAGCAGCAATCCCGGGTCGATCGAGCCCGACCGGGTGGCCATCGCGGGTCCCTCCAGCGGGGTGAATCCCATCGACGTGTCCACGCTCCGCCCGGCGCGCACCGCGGTCACCGACACTCCGGCTCCGACGTGCGCACAGACCAGTTGCAGCTCATCGACCGGCCGCCGCAGCAACTCCGCCGTCCGGCGCACCGCGTACTGCACCGACAAACCGTGGAAACCGTAGCGGCGCAACCGGTTCTGCCGCGTCCACTGGCGCGGCAGCGGATAGTGCGCGGCCGCGTCGGGCAGGTTCGCGTGGAACGCGGTGTCGAAGCAGGCCACCACCGGCACACCCGGCAGCAGGTCCCGGACCTGCCGGGCGACGTCCAGCGACAGCGGCTGGTGAATCGGAGCCAGCGGGACGAGCCGGTCGAGATTCGCCACCACCCGGTCGGTCACCAGCACCGGGCTCTTCTGCGTCCCGCCGTGGACGAACCGGACCGCCACCGCGTCCGGCAGCGGCCAGCGCTCCACGGCATCGACGACCGCACGCGACATTTCGCTCTGCCAAGCCGCCCAGCCCACCGCGACGCCGTCGTGCACGACTGCCGCCTTCAGGCTGGACGAACCGGGGTTCAGGGTCAGGATTCGCACTGGGTTCTCCTCGTGGTCGCCTCAGCCGGACAGCTTGCGCAGGTACGGGTCGGCGGGCTTCCGGCGCTCCAGCCGGACCCGGACGTCGAGCGCGGCGCAGCCGTCCGCCCGCGCCGCGACCGGATTCAGGTCCAGCTCCGCCAGCTCCGGCACGAGCGTCGCCAGCCGGCCGGTCTTCAGCAGCAGTTCGCGCACCGCGGCCCGGTCGATCCCGGACGCCCACAGCGCCTCGGCCGAGCGAAGGCCGTCGAGCAGCAGGTCCGCGTCCGGACCGGTGAGCGGGGCGAGCCGCGCGGCCCGGTCGGCCACCAGGTCGGTGTCGACCCCGCCCAGCCCGAACACGACCAGCGGCCCGAACACCGGGTCCGACCGCACGCCGACGAGCAGTTCACGGCCTCGGTCGGCCATCGGCTGGATCACCACGCCGCGCAGTCCCGGACCGAATCGCGTCAGCAGCAGCCGGTACGCGTCCCGCGCGCCGAGCGGTCCGTCGACGCCGAGCAACACGCCGCCGCCCGCGGACTTGTGCAGCAGCCCCTCGGCGTCCGCCTTCACCGCGAGCGGGCCGTCGAATTCCTCCGCCGCGCCAACGGCTTCGGTCTCGTCGCGGGCGTAGCGGGTCGGCACCAACGGGATTCCCGCGAGCCGGAGCAGTTCCGCCGCGGCGGCCGGCGCCATCCAGCCCTCGCGCTCCGCCGCTCGTGCTGTCGCGAACTCCCGCACCGCAGCGGCGTCGATCTCCGGCAGCGGCGAGGCATCCGTCTTGGGCCGGGCGAGCCACTCGGCGTACTCGGCCTGCCGGGCGAGCACAAGCGCGGCGGTCGCCGGGTCGTCGTAGCAAGCGGTGACCGCGGGTCCGTCCGCGCACAGCGGCGACACCCGTTCCCGTTGTCCCGGCCGGACCGCGAGCACGGTCTTGTCCGCGCCCGGCAGCACGTCGGCTAGCGCGGCCGCGGGGTTCCCGACCGCGGTCGGCACCGTCGCCGCGATGACCGCGTCGACGCCGGGGTCGGCGAGCACGATCTGCAGTGCCTGCCCGAATTTCTCCGCCGGAACCGCGGCCGTCGTGTCGACCGGGTTGTGCACCGCGGCCTCGGCGGGCAGCAGCTCGCGCAGGCCTTCCGCCGTCTCCGCGGACAAGCTCGCCATCGTGAGGCCTTCTCGCTCGCACGCGTCGGCCGCGAGGACCCCGGCCCCGCCCGCGTTGCTCAGCACGGCGATACGCCTGCCGCGCGGAAGCGGTTGCCAGGAAACACCTGCGAGCACATCCACCAGTTCGGCGACCGTGTCGACGGCGATGATGCCCGCCTGCGCGTAAAGCGCGTCGCGGGTCACCGCAGGCGTCGCCGCGGCGGCCGTGTGCGAAGCAGCGGCGCGCTGGGCGGTCCCGCCGCTTCCGGCCCGCACCGCGAGCACCGGCCTGGTCCGCGCCAGCCGCGCCGCCAGCCGGGAGAATTTGCGGGGATTGCCGAAGGATTCGAGGTACAGCACCACGAGCTCGGTGCGCCGGTCGCTCGCCCACCACAGCAGCAGGTCGTTGCCGCTGACGTCGTATTTGTCGCCGGTGGAGACCAGCGAGGAAAGCCCGAGGCCGAGGCCGGTCAGCGCCTCGACGAGCGCGATCCCGACGCCGCCGGACTGGGTCGCGACGCCGATGTTCCCGGCCCGCGGACGGCGGGCGAGGAAGGTCGCGTCGACCGGGCAGGACGGATCCGTCGAGAGCACGCCGAGGCAGTTCGGTCCGACCAGCCGCATGCCGTGTCTGCGCACCGCTTCCCGGACGCGCGCGCCCGCTGCGGTCCCGGTCAGCCCGGACGAAACGACGACCGCCGCGGCCACGCCGCGTTTGCCGCATTCCTCCACCGCGTCCGCGGCGGCCTCCGCCGGAAGGCAGATCACCGCCAGTTCGGGAGTCCCGGCCAGGTCCGCGACCGACGGCACGCAGCGCACGCCGAGGATCTCTTCCGCCACCGGGTGCACGACCTCCACCGAACCGGGAAAGCCGCTGGCCGCCAGGTTCGCGAGGACCGCGTGCCCCACCGACCCGGCCCGCCTGCCCGCGCCGATCACCACGACCGACGCCGGACGCAGCAGGTGCGCCAGGCTCGCCGCTTCGGCGACCTCGTCGCGGCGGGCGAACGCGTCCGGATAACCGTCCTCGCCGTCGAGCCAGATCGTCACCGACCATTCCGGGCCCTCGTGGTCGATCTCGTACCGCAGGCCGAGTTCGGCGAACACCCGGATCACCTTCGCGTTCTCGGCCAGCACCTCCGCGACGAACCGGCTGATCCCGTTCGCCCGCGCCGCCGCGGCGAGGTGTTCGATCAGCAGCGTCGCGATTCCGTGCGTGCGCTGATTCCCGTCGACGACGAGCGCGATCTCGGCATCGGCGGTGTCCCCGATCCGTTCGCAGTGCGCGACTCCGGCCAGCGTCCCGTCGAGAAAGCAGCCGACGGCCAGGTGGCATTCGCCAGGCGCCGAGGTGATCTCCGCCGCCAGCTTGTCCACAGTGGACGGAAGCGGCCCGAAGAAGCGGAAATAGCGATCCCGCTCCCCGAGGCCGGTGTGCAGCCGCAGCACGGCCTCGGTGTCGGCCGGTCCGAGCGGACGCACGAGGCCGACCTGTCCGTCGGCCAGCAGCACCCGGGCGGGCTGGTCCGCGCTCATCGGAGCTCCTTTCCGCACGAGGCGGCGGGCACGGCCGCGACCGCGCCCGCCGCCACCGGGCGTCATGCCTTGTCGACGTGGATGGTGACCTGCTTCTCGTGCGGCTGCTGCGCCAGCGGCATCGAGATCTCGAGGATGCCGTCGGTGTACTTCGCGGCGATCTTGGCGGCCTCGGCCCCTGCGGGCAGGCCCACCGTGCGGCTGAACTTGCCGTAGTAGAATTCGCTGCGGCCGCCGTCGTTCTTCTTCGCTTCGCGCTCCGCCTCGATGGTCAGCAGGCCGTCGTGCGTCGTCACGGTGATGTGCTTGTCCGGGTCGAACCCCGGCAGCTCGGCCCGCACCGTGTACTTGCCGTCCTCAGTGGACTCCTCGATCCGCACCGGGTTGTGCTCCGTGAACGGCCAAGGGTGGTCGAGCCAGGCGGCGATGCTCGGCAGCGCCATCCGGGATCCAGGCAACAGTGACGTCATTGCGCACTCCTCTCTTCGCGAACGGTGTCGCACCTTCATGCAACTCCGGGCGCCCGGCGCGGCGACGCGGCCGGATTGCCTGAAGGCGATGGACGAAGGTCACCGGCCAGTGCACTCAGCTCGCGCGCGACGGCGCGGCCCCAGGCGCGGATCACCGGCCAGTCGCGGTTGTCGCCGTCGCGCACCCGCAAGGCCGCGGCCATCGCGCGTTCCGGGAACCGCAGCAGGGACCGGTCGAGCCTGCCGCCGAACAGCCGGTGTTCCCTGGCGCCGCTGCGGGCCAGCACCTCGGTGACGTCCACCGGGTCCTCCCCGGGTTTGGTCCGCTCTCCGACCGGCCCGCTGGAGAACAACCACACGGGGATGCGCGCCAGCTCGTCCTGATGCTCGCGCACCAAGGTCCGGGCGGGCTCCAGCCAGTGTCCGAGGTAGACCGCGCTGCCGAGCACCGCCGCGTCGCAGCCGTCGAACGACGTGACGCTGCCCGCGTCCGCCACGACGACCTCGGCGGTCGTGCCCGCGCCGGCGAGCTCGCCGCGCAGCGACGCCGCGATCTGCTCCGCGATCTCGCGAGTCGCCCCGTGCCGGGTCGCCACCGCGACAACGATTCTCATGAGACTCCGTCCTTCCGTCGTGTTCAGCGGGCGACCACGACCGGGCAGGACGCGTGCGCCAGCAGCCCATTGCCGGTGGAGCCGAGCAGGCCGCCCGCGACCGGTCCGCGACCGCGGCTGCCCACGACGACCAGCCGTGCGCCGGGGGAAATGCCCGCGAGCGCCCGGCCCGCCGAACGCGCCCGCACCGCGCGGACCCGCACCGGAACCGCCGGGTATTTCCGGGACCACGCTTCGACCTGCTCCCCGACGCCGCTTTCCCGGTCGTCGTCGTGCCGCACGTGCACTGCCTCCACCACAGCTCGGTGCACATCAGCGGTTTCGAAAGCGAAAGCCAGCGCGCGCTCGCTGCCGCCGGAATCGTCGACCCCGACCACCACCGGCCCTTCCGGATCCGCGCACCCGCGCACGACCGCCACCGGGCACCGGGCGGACGCCGCCACGCTGAGCGCCACTGAACCGGTGACCGCTCCCCGCACGCCGGCCGCTCTGGGCGAGCCCAGAACCAGCAGCCCGGCCTCGGCCGACTGCGCGGCCAGCAGACCCGCGGCGGCCCCGAGCCGGAGACACATCCGCACGCGGACTTCGGGCACCGCGCGGCGCGCCTCGTCGGCCGCCTGGCGCAGGAGGCGATACCCGGGTTCGAGCACCAAATCCGTGCCTGCGGGCGGTTTCCCGTGCGGCATCAGGTCCGGGTCGGCGAACCGTTCGGCGCGGAAGACCACCAGTCCGCTGCCGCGCGGACGGGCCTGCGCCGCCGCCCATCGCACGGCGGCCAGCGACTCCGCCGATCCGTCGACCCCGGCGACCACCGGCGGAATCATCGGGGCGGCTCTGGCGCCGATTCCGGGACGACGTCGCGTTCGTTCTCGCTGGCCGCCCGTTGTTCCTCGGCGAGCAGGTACCGCCGCATCGCCGGGCCGTGTTTGCCGTGCTGCCCGCGCTCCGCGACGCTGCGCCGGGCCTCCTCCTCGATCAGCGCTTTCTCCTTCTCGTCCATCGCGTGCCTCCTCCGAGCCGGGTCTCTGAGCCGACGCTATGGCCGCGCCGGCCCCGGTCGCTGCGGGCGGACGTCCGCGTCGGCGGAGTCTTTGGTCCCGGGGCGAGAGGCGCTGCGGCCCTGCCGCCCGTGCCTGCTCGGCGAGAGATTCGGGCTATGACATCCGCGACTTTCCCGCTGGGCCGCATCGCCGGAATCCGCGTCGGCGCGCACTGGTCCGTGCTGATCGTGATGGGTCTGCTGGCCGATCTCCTCGCGACAACTGTCCTTCCGCTCGGCGCCCGCGGTTCGCCGGTCGCGGTCAACTGGACGGTCGCCGCGGCGAGCGCGCTGGTGTTCCTGGCATCGCTGCTCGCGCACGAGCTGTGCCACGCCCTCGTCGCGCGGCATTACGGACTCCGGGCGGAACGCATCACTCTGTGGTTGCTCGGCGGCGCCGCGGAGCTGCCCGAGGAACCGCCGACCCCGCGCTCCGCACTGCTCATCGCGGCGGCAGGCCCGGCCGCGAGCTTGGTCGTCGGCGGCGGCTTCCTCGGGGCGGGCGCGCTCGCCTCGCCGGTGCTGCCCGCGGTGGTCACCGTGGCGCTCACCTGGCTCGGCTGGGCCAACGGCGTGCTCGCGGTCTTCAACCTGCTGCCGGGAACACCGCTGGACGGCGGGCGCATCCTGGAGGCCGTCGCGTGGCGGCTGACCGGGAACCGGACCCGTGCCCGGCGCATCGCCGCTGCGGGCGGCCAAGTGCTCGCGAGCGCGCTCGCTGCCTTCGGCGCCTGGCAAATCCTGGCGCTGGGCACGCTTTCCGGCCTGTGGATGATCGCCATCAGCTGGTTCCTCGCCGTCGCCGCGCGCGCGGAGCTCTCCGCCGCCCCGCTGCGCCAGCTCCTTTCCCGGCTCCGGCTCCGCGACGTCATGAGCACCGACCCGGTCACCGCGCCCGGCTGGTACACCGTGCAGGGCTTCCTCGACCAGGCCGCGCACACGCGCTTCCGGACCTTCCCGGTGGTGACCTTCACCGGAACCCCGGTCGGCGCCGTCAGTCTTTCCGCACTGTCCCGGGTGCCGGAAACCGAGCGGACCGCGACGCGGCTGGAGGACATCTGCGTCAAACCGCCCGCCTGCCTGATCGCCGGGCCGGACACGCCCCTGTCCGAGGTGCTCAGCAGCGTGCGGCTGCGTCCTGGGCAGGACCTGGTGCTCGTCGTCGAACACGGCGCACTCGTCGGAGTCGCCGCACCGGGCGACCTCGCCCAAGCCCTCGAACTCGCCGGGCTCGGCATCCGGCCCGCTCACGACGCCGGCAGCGTGAAATAAGCCTCTTCCTCCTGCGCGAAATGCAGGGTCAGCACCGCGTCCAGCCCGTACAGCGTCGCACGCAGATCGTCGACCTGATCCGCCTGGATCCCCGACGGCGACTCCGCCAGGTGCCGCTCCAGCCGCCGCGTCAGCCGGGCGATCTCGGCGTGTGCGCGGCTCATCGGCACTGTGCTTTCCGGACCGCCCAGTGCACTGGCCAGCGCCGGGTACAGCTCGGTCTCCTCCGCCGTCTCGTGCGGCAGGACTTGCCCGAGCAGGACGTCGCAGGCGTGGCGGACGGCCCGATCCGCCGCCGGGACCGGTCCGTCGGCCAGTGCGTCCGCGGCCTGCCGGATCGCCAGCAGCGCGGGGCGGAGCCGCTCGTGCTCGGCCTCGAAGCGATGGACCAGCTGGGCGGGCGCGGGAGCGGCGATCGCGGGCACCCGCAACGCACGCAAGGCGTTGAGGATGACCGCGACGTCAATGCCTTCCTGCACGACCGCGCCCCAGACCGGTGTCAGGAAACCGGTCGCGGCGGCAGCCATCGCCGCCAGCGACAGAGCCACTCCGGCCACCGCGCTCTGCACTGCCAGCCGCCGCGCGCGCCGGGCGATCTCTGCGGCGTCGGCGAGCCGGTCGAGCCGGTCGTCCAGGATCACCGCGTCGGCCGCCTGCGCCGCTGCCGTCGCACCCCGGGATCCCAGCGCGACGCCGACGTCCGCGGCGGCGAGCGCCGGAGCGTCGTTGACCCCGTCGCCGGTCATCACGACGAGCCCCTCGGCCCGAGCCGCGGAAACCGCCGCGAGCTTCTCCGCCGGGGTGACCTCCGCCTGGACGCGGTCGAGGCCGAGCAAAGCCGCCACTTCCCGCGCGTTGTCGACCCGATCGCCGGTGAGCAGCCCGATCGTGGTGATCCCCGCCGCCCGCAGCCGGCGCGTCGTGCGGGCGGCGTCGGGGCGGACCCGGTCCTTCGCCAGCAGCGCCGCCACCGGCTCGCCGTCTTGTTCTACCCACAGCACGGTCGCCAGGTCGAGCCGTCCCCGGCGTGCCGCACTGCGCGCCCATGACGGTGTCTGCTGGTCAGCGGTCAGCCTGCCCACCCGGACCAGGTGTCCCCCGACGCGTCCGCGGACCCCGGAGCCGGGCACCTCGCCGACCTCCGCGGCGGGGACGCGTTCGATCCCGGCCGATTCCGCCGCCCGCACCACAGCCGCGGCCAGCACGTGCGGCGAGTAGTACTCGACGCTCGCGGCCAGCCGGAGCACGTCCTCGGCGGTACGTCCCGGAGCGCACACCACGTCGGTCACCTCGGGCCGCCCGGCGGTGATCGTGCCGGTCTTGTCCATGAGCAGCACCCGGGCCCGGCCGAGCGATTCCAGCGCCGCGCCGTCCTTGACCACGACCCCCGCCCGCGCCGTCCGCGACATGCCCGCGGTCACCGCGATCGGCACCGCGAGCAGCAGCGGGCACGGAGTCGCCGTCACCAGCACCGCGACGGCGCGCGTCACGTCGCCGCTCAGCAGCCACGCCGCACCGGCCATCAGCAACGCGGCGGGCAAGAAATAGACCGCGGCCCGATCCGCCAGCCGGGCAACGGGCGCGCTCTGCGCTGCCGCCGACTCCGCCAGCCGCACCACTCCGGCGTAAGTGCTCTCGTCCGCGCTCGCCGCCGCCGTGATCTCCACGGCGGCGCCGGCGTTCACCACTCCGCTGCGGACCGCGTCTCCGGCCGGACGGGCGACCGGGAGCGGTTCGCCGGTGAGCGCGGACTCGTCGAACACCCCCGCGGCCGGGAGCTTCCCGTCGACCGGTACGACCTCGCCCGGCAGAACGACCACCGTGTTCCCCGCGGCCACTTCGCCCGCCGGAATCTCGCGAAGGTCGTCTCCGGACCGCACGTGCACGGTCTGCGGCACCCGGTCCAGCAGCGCGGTCAAGTCCCGCGCGGCCCGGCGCTGTGCCCGCGATTCGAGCACCCGCCCGGTCGCGACCATCACCGCGACCACCGCGCCCGCGAGAAACTCGCCCACCGCGAGGGTCGAGGCGAGCGCGAGCACCGCCAGCGAATCCGCGCCCCAGCGCCGATGGCGCAGATCCTCGGCCACCCACCAGAGCGCGGGCGCCAGCGCGACCGCGGTCGCCGCCGCCCAGCAGCCGCCGGAGCCGGGTGTTCGCGACAGCCAGAGAATTCCCCCGGCGAGCAACAGCGCGGCGACCGCGACGAGCAGCACCGCTTCGCCCGGCAGCTGATTCCGCCACCGTGTCATGACGCCTCCCCGGCGATTTCGTTCTGGTCCACTGTGGACAGATTCAGTCGGCGTGCAGGACGGCGGCACCGGTGACCCGGTCCGCCGCCAGATCCGCCAACGCCTCCGCAGCCGCGGACAGCGGATAAGACATCGTCCGGACGTGCAGCCGGTGCGCTCCCGCGAACTCGAGGAACTCCCGCGCGTCCGCTCTCGTGTTCGCGGTGACGCTGCGCACCTGCCGCTCCTGGAAGAGATGGCGCTGGTAGTCCAGCACGGGAATCTCCGAGAGATGGATCCCCGCGATCGAGAGCGTGCCGCCGCGGTCCAGCGCCGCCAGAGCGACCGGCACCAATTCCCCGGCTGGGGCGAAGAGGATCGCGGAATCCAGCGGCTCCGGCGGCGCCTCGGCCGCGTCGCCCGCCGACGCGGCACCGAGTTCGAGCGCCAGCTTCCGCGCTTCCGGACTGCGGGTCAGCACGTGCACTGTCGCCCCGCGGGCGAGCGCGACTTGCGCGGCGAGGTGCGCGCTGCCGCCGAAACCGTAGATACCCAGCCGTCCTCCGTCAGGGACCTGGGCCCGCCGCAACGCGCGATAGCCGATCACGCCGGCGCACAGCAGCGGAGCGAGCTCTTCGTCGGAGTACCCGGCCGGCAGCCGATGCGCGTACGCAGCCGAGACGACGGCGTACTCCGCGTAGCCGCCGTCGGCGTCCCAGCCGGTGTACCGCGACTCCGGGCACAAGTTCTCCCTCCCGGACCGGCAATAGCGGCACACGCCGCAGGTACCGCGCAACCACGCGATGCCGACCCGGTCCCCCGCCTCGAATCCGCCCGCCCGCGGCGCGACCACCTCGCCGACGACCTCATGGCCCGGCACCACGCCCGCCCGGTGCACCGGCAGATCGCCCTCGGCCACGTGCAGATCGGTGCGGCACACGCCGCACACGCGCACCCGCACCAGCAGTTCGCCGTCACGGGGCTCCGGGACCGGCATCCGCTCCCGCACCAGCGGTCCGCCCGCCATCGGTCCGGGCGCGCGCACCCGCCAGCCTCGCATTTCCGCCGTCATCGCGGCTCCTCTCGTCCGGCGTGCCCGGTCCAGCATGTCGCCGGGCCGGGCGCCGAACGACGTCCGCAGGTCCCGCCCGCCGGGGACATTAGGCTCTTCTCGCCCGGTGCCGTCGTTGCGCAGAGTCGTCCCATGACTGCTCCCGCGCGGCGCCGGCTCGCCGCGTCCGGTGTCCTCCTGGCGCTGATGCCTGCCCTCGCCGCTTGCGCGGCCCGCGCCGACGCCCTCGCCGAACCCGGTCTGAGCCCGGGGTTCTGGCTGGGGCTCTGGCACGGGTTCATCTGCCCGATCACCTTCCTCGTGTCGTTGTTCAACGACCACGTCGGCATCTACGAGGTGCGCAACAACGGGCATCTCTACGACCTCGGTTTCGTCGTCGGCGCCGTGCTCGTCGCCAGCGTCTTCCACGGGCCCGCACACGCCCGGCGGCGCCGCCGCAGGGGCGAGTAGGCCCGGATGTCGCGCACCGCCCGCCCCGGGCCGCCTCCGGACCCGCCCCCGCACCAGCCCGAAGAACGCCACTACGGCGGACTCATCGGGCTCCTGCTCACCGCCGCCGTCATGGTGACCGTGGTGCTCATCGCCGGTCCGTCGCTGTGGACCTCGTCGGTCCCGGCGCTCGCCTACACCGAACTTCTGTCCAAAGTGGACGCAAATCAGGTCGCCGCGGTCACGGTCGGCGGCGACGGCGCGGTCTCCGGGAACTTCCGCGACGGCGGCAAGTTCACCAGCCAGCTCCCCACCGCGCTGGGCGATCCGCGGCTGGCGGAGAAACTGCGCGAAAAGAACGTCCCCGTCACCGGCACGAAGACCAGCAGCGGGGATTCGATCGCCACCACGCTGCTGGCCTATCTGCCCATCCTGCTGATCTTCGGCCTCCTCTGGTGGGCGGGCCGCCGGGCCCAGCGCACCCTCGCCGCGGGCGGTCCGGGCGGGCTCGGCGGCATCGGCGGGTTCGGCCGGTCGAAGGCCAGGATCATCGAAGCGCAACGCCCGGACACCCGCTTCGCCGACGTCGCCGGATACGAAGGGGTGAAGCAGGAGATCGCCGAGGTCGTCGACTTCCTGCGCGATCCCTCGCGTTACGCCGCCGCCGGGGCGAAAGGGCCGCGCGGGGTGCTGATGGTCGGGCCGCCGGGCACCGGCAAGACGCTGCTCGCCCGCGCGGTGGCCGGCGAGGCGAGCGTGCCGTTCCTGTCGATCACCGGGTCGGCGTTCGTGGAGATGTTCGTCGGCGTCGGCGCCTCCCGCGTGCGCGACCTGTTCTCCGAAGCCCGCGACCGCGCGCCGTCGATCATCTTCATCGACGAGATCGACGCCGTCGGCAGCCGTCGCGGCATCGGCGGCACCGGCGGGCACGAGGAACGCGAGCAGACCCTGAACCAGCTGCTGGCCGAAATGGACGGTTTCGACCAGAGCAGCGGCACCGTCGTGCTCGCCGCGACCAACCGGCCGGAAACCCTCGACCCGGCGCTGCTGCGGCCCGGCCGGTTCGACCGGCAGGTCACCGTGCCGTTGCCGAATCAGGCCGAACGCGCGTCGATTCTCGCGGTCCACATCAACGGAAAGCAGCTCGCCCCGGACGTCGACCTGACGGTGGTCGCGCGCGGCACTCCCGGGTTCTCCGGCGCCGATCTGGCCAACCTCGTCAACGAGGCGGCGATCAACGCCGTGCGGGACGACCGCACCGTACTGACCGCGGACGACCTCGCGACCGCGCGCGACCGCGTCCTGCTCGGCCGCCGCGACGCGTCGAACGCGCTGCTGCCCGAAGAACGCCGATCTGTCGCCGTGCACGAGGCCGGGCACGCTCTCGTCGCGGCGCTGTGCGAGCACGCCGACCCGGTGGCGAAGGTGACGATCCTGCCCGCCGGCCTGGCGCTCGGCGCCACCGAGCAACTGCCGGAGGCCGAGCGGCGGCTCTACTCCGAGAGCTACCTCGCCGATCTGCTCGCGGTGCGGCTGGGCGGACGCGCGGCTGAACTGGTCGTGCTGGGCGAAGCGTCGACCGGCGCGGCCAACGACCTCGCCAGCGCCACCGCGGTGGCCGCGAAAATGGTCACCGAGTTCGGTCTTTCCCCTGCGCTCGGCCCGATCGGATACAGCCGCGGCGGTGCCCCGGGGGTCGCAGGCGACGGCCCGGAACTGCTCGGCCGACCGTACTCCGAACAAACGCAACGGGTGGTGGACCGGGAAATCGCTCGCCTGGTGCGCGAGGCGGAAGCCCGGGCGGTGGCGCTGCTCGAACAGCATCGCGACGCACTCGGCAGGCTCGCGGAGCGGCTGCGCGAAGAGGAGACCGTCGACGGGACAGTCGTCCAGGCAGTCCTTCGGTCCGCCGCGAACGGGCAGTCCGTGCCCGCGATCTCGGCCGAGCCTCGGGACGCGGCACCGCGATAGGTGCCGATCCGGTGGCCAAAGTCCCCGGACAGCACAGAAAACCGCCCGTCGCCGCCAGCTGGCGGACCCTCCGGAACGGGCAGTGCGGCCCTCGTTCAGCGGAGCGTCGCGGCGGAAGCTCAGACGCAACGAAAGCGAGGCGACCATGAGCATTGACCGAATCTCCCCCGATCGCGTGCCGGCGGCGCGGACGGCCGCGCTGGGGCTGCTGCCGAGCGCTCGCGTCGACGCCCGGTACGCCGAGCTCGCCGACCTCCGGCTCGCGAGCACGCTGACCGACGAAGACGCCCGGGAAGAAGCCGAGCTCGACCCGTTCGACCGGATCACCTGCCGGACGCATCGCCGCTGGCTCCACCAGTGCGTCTCCTCCCCGCACCACGCGGTGCCGGTCAGCGGCCATCGCTGGTGCCGTCCGTGCGCCCGCCCGCTCGACGCGGCGGTCGACGAACTCGCCGGCGATGTGCGCTTCTCGTGCCCGCGCTGCGGGCAGACCCCGGACAACCGGGCGACCCGGCAGCTGACCCGGGCGTGCCGCGCTAGCATCGCCGCAGCCGCCGACCGGTGGCCCGACCGCGACCTGTGCGCATGACCGCACCCCGCCGGATGCCGAAGACGAGCGAACCCGAAGCACCCGCACTGGAACCTGAGCTGCTCCGCGCTTTCGTGGACCTGGCCGACACACTCGCCGACGACTACACCCCGGCCGGACTGTTCCAGCGGCTCACCGGATATTGCGTCACTTTGCTCGGCGCGACCGCGGCCGGGGTCCTGCTCGTCGGCAGCCAGGGCGAACCCGAGATCCGCTACGCGTCCGGCGACACCGACGCGCTGCTCGGCTCGCGCCGCACCGGCGTTCCCGGTTTCGGGCAGACCATTCCGCTGGGCCTTCGCGGAGAAGCACTCGGCACCCTCGTGCTGCTCAGCCCGGAACCGCTGTCCGGGGACCAGCTCGACGCCGCCCGCGCACTGGCGGACATCGCCTCCGTCGGCATGCTCCAGGAACGAGCCATCCGGCACGGCGCCACGCGCACCGGGCAATTGCAGCGCGCCCTCGACAGCCGGATCGTCATCGAACAGGCCAAAGGCGTGCTGGCCTGCGCCGGCGGCATTCCGGTCGACGCGGCTTTCGAGCGGTTGCGCGCCTACTGTCGCCGCAACAACCTCCGGATCGGCGCGGTAGCGGACGCGGTCGCCCGGGCCCTGCTGCCTCCGGCTCAGATCCTGCGGGACTTCGCCCGGTGAGTTCCGCCCTCGGGCCGTTGCCGCGGTGACCCGACCGCGCATCCGGAAACGCTTCGCACACCGCACCGCCGATCTGCCGGGCGGCGCCGCGCCTTCGGTTCGTCTGTCCACAAAGCCCGATGCCGGGGACTTTCGGCCCTTTCCGATGCGCCGTGCGGAGCAGAGCCTGGACTGTGTCGGCCGCGACCCGGCCGGAGCAGGCCTCTTCCCTTCGAAGCGCGCCGCGGCGGGCGAAAACAGAGATTGAGAATTGATGAGAGTCCAGCCGATGACCACCGACCACGAGTACCGCCTGCTCTGCGGAATGAGCGCCTATGTCGAAGCGGTGAGCGCCGCGGTGGGGGTCGGCCCGGAATCCTGCACACTTGACCTCGACTCGCCGATGTCGGCCTACATCGCGCTCGACGGCCAGCTGGCCGCGCATCCCGGCCGGGACACCGCGCTGATCTGGGACGAACGCCACGGCTGGTCCCTCACCATCGAAACCCACTCCGGCGAGGACCTGCTCGTCGTGGCTTGCCTCGGCGGCGAACTCGTGCCGCCGCCTTCCCGGGTCCGGGACTTCGTGCGCACGGTCAGCGCGCGGACCCAGCGCGCACCGTCGCCCGCGCCGCCCGACCTGCGCCGCGAACGGACCGATCTGCTCTGCCGTCTTCTCGACTACTGGACCCCGCTGGCCGGCTGCCGCTGACCGCTCCCTCGGCGCCGGACGCGGTCGCCCGGGGCGGAGAGAGCGGTCTCGGTTCAGCCGTCCAGCGGTGCTGGGGGCCAGTCCCTCGACCGGGCACGAAAGGTTTCCGGCGGCTCAACGGTCCAGATGCACCGGACGATGCGTCACCCCCTCGATATCGCCCACCACCGTGTCGAGCAGCCGGTGCGCGAGCGCGCTCAACGCCCGCGCCGCGGCCAGTTCGTCGCCGATCTCGGGGACGTCCCGGTCAGCCGGATTCCGCCGCGCGGTCCCGTCGGCGGTGAGTTCGCCCGCCGCGGTGTGCAGCCGCGCGATGGCGTGCGTGCGGTCCTCCTCCTCGCTCAGGAAAACGTCCACGCTCCACTTCCTGGTGTGCATCGCCGGTCTCCTCCCGTCCGTGATCACGTTTCTTCGGGCACCATTTCGATCGCGCCGCAGGGGCATTCCTGCGCGCACATCCCGCACCCCTTGCAGAAATCCAGATCGATCTCGTAGCCGGGGTCGAGCTTCAGCACCGCGTTGTCCGGGCATACGCCGAAACAGTTGTCGCACTGGAAACAGCTGCCGCAGGACAAGCAGCGCCGGGCCTCGTACAGCGCCGTCGCCCGATCGAGTCCGCCGGTCACCTCGGCGAAGGACGAGGTCCGCCGGGCCGCTTCCAGCCGCGGCCGCACACTCGCTTCGGCATCGCTGTAGTACCAGGTGTTGAGCACGTCGAAATCGGCATCGCGCCGAGGCGGCGGTGCGGCGGGCACGGTGCCGCGGAACCACGCGTCGATCGCCCGTGCCGCCCGGGCGCCTTGGCCGATCGCCGCGGTCGCGGTGTGCTCGGACGGTGCCATGTCGCCCCCGGCGAACACCCCTGGACAGCCCGTTTCCTGGTCTCGCCCGACCTGGACGCCGCCGTGCGCGCGGTCGATCCCCGGCACGCCGTCGAGGAGGGACAAGTCCGACTCCTGGCCGAGCGCGAGCACCACGGTGTCCGCGGCCAGCTCCTCGAACTCTCCCGTCGGCTGGGGGAAACCGGTGTCGTCCAACTCCATCCGCTCGACGGTGACGCCGCCGCGGTCGACGTGCGCGATGGTCGAGAGCCACCGCAGCAGCACGCCTTCCTCCTCGGCTTCCACGACCTCCGAATCGTGCGCGGGCATGCGATCCCGGGTGCGCCGGTACACCACCACGGCGTCAGTGGCGCCGAGGCGGCGGGCCGTGCGCGCGGTGTCCAGCGCGGTGTTGCCGCCGCCGTAGACGGCTACCCGGCGGCCCAGCATCGGCCGGTCCCCTTCTTCGAGGCCGTGCAGGAGCTACACCGCGTCGAGAATGCGGGCCGAGTCCCCAGCCGGAAGATCGGCGCGGCGGCCGACGTGCGCGCCGACCGCGAGGAACACCGCGTCGAATCCGCCGTCCTCCTTGGCGGCGCGGACGTCGGCGACCCGGCTGTGCGGTTCGAACCCCACCCCGAGATCGAGAACGCGCCGGATTTCCGCGTCAAGGACGTCGCGGGGCAGGCGGTAGCGCGGAACGCCGTAGCGCAGCATCCCGCCGGGTTCGGCTTCCGCGTCCCGCACCGTCACGGCGTGCCCGAGCAGTCGCAAGCGGAATGCCGCCGACAGCCCGGCGGGCCCGGCGCCGACCACGAGCACGCGGCGCCCGCTCTCCCGCGACGGAGGCGCGACCGTCCAGCCGCGGCGGATCGCTTCGTCGCCGAGGAACCGCTCCACGGAATTGATCCCGACCGATTCGTCGAGCCGGCCGCGGTTGCACGCGGTCTCGCACGGCCGGTAGCAGATCCGGCCGAGCACCGCCGGGAACGGGTTGTCCGCCATGATCGCGCGCCACGCGTTCTCGTAACCGCCGGATTCCGCGTGCCACAGCCAGCCGCGGATGTCCTGTCCGGACGGACAGGACCGGTTGCACGGCGGCAGCAGGTCGACGTAGACCGGCCGCTCGCTGCGCCAGGCCCCGGTGTGGTTGACCCGGCTGGAGCCGACGTCGAGCGTGATCGCGAACGGCTTCTCCGGTTCCATGTCACTCGCCTCCGAGCAGGCCGAACCGGCGGATGTTGCGGTCCGCGATCGCCTGGATCTCCGCCACGACCTCCGGCC
Source organism: Amycolatopsis sp. FU40 (assembly GCF_021903635.1). Classification (NCBI taxonomy): domain Bacteria; kingdom Bacillati; phylum Actinomycetota; class Actinomycetes; order Pseudonocardiales; family Pseudonocardiaceae; genus Amycolatopsis; species Amycolatopsis sp. FU40. Next base: position 2,386,658 of record NZ_CP091381.1, on the reverse strand, counting down.
GCGGCGCATCGCCGAACAGGTGGGCGTACCGCCGCTGCGGCCGCAGGTACTCCTCGACCGGCACCCGGCGGCGGATCTTCGTCACCGCCGTCACCTCGCCGCCTTCGGCCTCGAACACCGGGAACAGCCCGCTTTCCGCGGCCAGCCGGGCGAGCCGGACGGTGTCGCGCGACGCGCTGCCCCAGCCGAGCGGACACGGGACGAGCACGTGCAGGTACCGCGCGCCGCGGAAATCCATCGCCCGGCGCACTTTCGCCTCCAGATCGCGCAGGTTCGCGACTGTCGCCGTGGCCGTGTAAGGGATCTCGTGCGCCATCGCGATCAGCGGCACGTTCTTGCCCTTGCCGAACTCCGCGCCGGGTTCCGGACCGGTCGCCGGGGTGGTCGCGGTCCGCGCGGCGGGCGGCGTCGCGCCGGAACGCTGCACGCCGGTGTTCATGTAGGCCTCGTTGTCGTAGCAGACGTACAGCACGTCGTCGTTGCGCTCGAACATCCCGGACAGGCAGGCGAATCCGATGTCGACCGTGCCGCCGTCGCCGCCTTGGCCGACCACCCGGACGTCGTTGCGGCCCTTGACTTTCATGGCCGCCGCGACCCCGGTCGCCACCGCGGGCGCGTTGCCGAACAGCGAATGCAGCCACGGGATCCGCCAGGAGGTTTCCGGATACGGCGTCGAGAACACCTCGAGGCATCCGGTCGCGTTCACCGCGACGATCCGGCCTCCGGTCGCCGCCATCGCGGCGTCGAGCGCGTACCGGGCGCCGAGCGCCTCGCCGCAGCCTTGGCAGGCGCGGTGCCCGGAGTCGAGCGAGTCGCTGCGCCCCGGGTCGGACTGCACGGTGCGGTCTTCGATCGGCAGCAGGCGGTTGCCCACCGCGAAGCTGCCGGTTTGGTAGAACTTGATCGGCTGGACGGCCATGGCCGCTCCCTCCTCAGATCCGCGAGGCGACCACGCCGAGGTCGCGCAAGAGGTTCTCCGCGGTCGGACCCGAACGGCGGTTCGCCGCGAGCCGCGCCAGTTCCCGCTCGATCAGCGCACGGTCGAGGTCAAGGAACGTCAGCGCGGGCAGTCCTTCCGCCGGGAACGCCCGGACCAGCGAAGCCTTCGTGATCGCGCGCCCGCCGAGACCGGCCACGACGGTCACCGTCTCCGGCCCGCTCCCGGGCAGTGCCGCGCGCACGTCGGCGGAGACGATCCCGCCCGACCCCGGCTCGAACGCCTTCTCCAGCACGATCACCCGGCGCGCGTGCCCGAGCGCCGCGGCCACGTCCGCCGCCGGGAACGGCCGGTAACACGTGATGCCGAGCGCGCCGATCCGCGTGCCCGCCGCTCGCAGTTCGTCGACCGCGTCCTTGACCGTGCCCAGCACCGAGCCCAGCGCGACCACCACGGTCTCCGCGTCCTCGGTGCGGTAACGCCGGACCAGCCCGCCGGACGTGCGGCCGAAAGCCTCCGCGAAGCGGTCCGCGATGTCCGGGACCAGGTCGAGCGCGCCCAGCTGGCGGGCGTGCGCGAGGTAGCGCACCTCGGTGAACGCTTCCGGGCCGACCATCGCCCCGATCGAAGCCGGAGCGTCCGGGTCGACCGATTGCCGGGGCACATACGGCGGCACGAACCGGTCGACGTCGGCCTGCCCGGGCACGTCGACCTCTTCCCACGCGTGGGTCAGCACGAATCCGTCCATGCACACCATCACCGGGGTGGACAGCTCCTCGGCGATCCGGAACGCCTGGACGTGCAGGTCCGCCGCCTCCTGGTTGGTCTCCGCGTACAGCTGGATCCAGCCGGAACCGCGCAGCGCCATGCTGTCGCTGTGGTCGTTCCAGATGTTGATCGGCGCACCGATCGCCCGGTTGGCCACGGTCATCACGATCGGCAACCCGAGCCCGGCCGCGTTGTAGACGGCTTCGGTCATGTAGAGCAGGCCCTGGCTGGCGGTCGCGGTGTAGGCGCGCGCCCCGGCGGCGGACGCGCCGATCGCGACCGACATCGCCGCGAACTCCGACTCCACGTTCACGAACTCGCACGGTTCGAGCTGCCGGGACTTCACCAGTTCGGCGAGCGCTTCGACGATGTGGGTCTGCGGGGAGATCGGGTAGGCGCAGACGACCTCCGGCCGGGCCGCCGCGACCGCCTCGGCGACCGCGCGGGACCCTTCAATCTGGCGGCGCACTGAGCAGTTCCTCCCTTCCGGAATGGACGACGCGGTAGGCGGCCTTGGCCGCGGCGACGTTGCCTTCGGCCGCCGCACCGGAAAACCGCCCGCGGATCGCCGTGAGCACCGAACCGAGACCGATCGCGCCGGTCAGCGCGGCGAGCCCGCCGAGCAAAGCCGCGTTCGGCTTCGGCAGGCCGAGCCGGGCCAGCGCGATCTCGGTCGCCGGGACCACCGCGATCCGGTCCGGACGCAGCCGCTCGGCCAGGTCGCCGAGGCCGAGCGCGGCCAGCGGGCGGCCGGAATTGAGCAGCAGGTACCCGTCCGGGCGCAATCCCTCGAACAACCGCACCTGGTGCGCCAGCGTCGCGTCCTGGACCACCAGCGCGTCGGGATGGACAACCGGTTCGCGCGAGCGGATCGGCGCGTCGCCGATCCGGCAGAACGCGACGACCGGCGCGCCGGTGCGCTCCGACCCGAAACTGGGAAACGCCTGGGCGTGGCGGCCCTCGGCGAACGCCGCGACCGACAGCAGTTCCGCGGCGGTCACCGCGCCCTGCCCGCCGCGGCCGTGGATCCGGACCTCGAACACGCGAGCCCCCTTACTCGCTCGGGTGCTTGGCGAGGATGTCGCGCAGCGCGGACACGAACCGCAGGGATTCGGCGCGCTCGCGCTGCCAGACGTTCCGCCCGAAGATCAGCCCGGTCGCCCCGGCCTCCATCGCCGAACGGGCCTTGTCGAGCATCGCTTCGTCGCCTGCCCTGCCTCCGCCGGACACCAGCAGCAACGTCCGGCCCGCCGAACGCACGACCGAGTCCATCGCCTCCTGCACGGAAAACTGCCCGGCGTAGTTCACCGGAACGCCCTCGGTCTTCTCGGGATGCGGGTAGTTCACCTTGACCACGTCCGCGCCGAGTTCCGCGGCGGTGCGGGCGGCGTAGTCGACGGCGTAGAACGAATCCCGCCCGCCCTTCGCCTCGATGGCGCTGCCGCGCGGATACGCCCAGACGATCAACGGCATCCCGAGCCGGTGCGCGTCCGCCCGTACCTTCCGATACTGCTCGAAATCCTTGTCCTGGACCGGAGTCCCGACATACAGCGTGTACCCGACCGCGTCCGCGCCGAGCCGGACCGCGTCCTCGACGGTCGCGTGCACCGGCGACAGCGCCTCGGCGTCGGACGGGATCTCGGTCTTTCCGTTGAGCTTCAGCACCAGCGGAACCTCGCCGGCGTAGTCCCAGTAGAACTTCTCCGCGAGACCGACCTGGAGCACGATCCCGTTGAACCCGCCCTCGACGGCGAGCTGGACGATGTAGCGCGGGTCGGCCGCGCCGGGGTTGGCGAAGAAGTCCCGCGGGCCGTGTTCCAGCCCTTGGTCGTACGGCAGGAAAAAGGCGGTGCCGTTGCACAGCCCGTGGTCGTGCAGGATCCGGTGCAGCCGGGCCTTCTTGCCGGTGCCGAGGCCCAGTTCGCCGAGCCGGGGACGAGGGTGCATGGTTTCCTCCCTTGATCGTCGCGCGGCGCTCAGGTGAAGATGATCTGCCCGCCCGCTGCTTTCTCGTAGAATTCGCCGACCGTGATGATGTCCCGCACCTGTTCGATCAGATCGTCCTTTTCGAGACCGAACAGGTCCACCGACGCCTTGCACGCGTACAACCCGGCCCCGGTGTCGGAAATCATTTCGAGGAATTCCGGGATGGCCGGGATGTCGAGCTTCTCCATCTTCCGCTCGAGATACTGCGTCATGACCGACGAGACACCGGGCAGGCCGCCCGCCCAGGTGGCCAGGTGCAGGCCCGGATTGCCGACGGTCGCCAGTTTGATGTGCTCGTGCCGGGCCTTGTGCACGGCGTCCAGGCCGAAAAACGTGAAGAACAGATCGGCCTCGATGCCTTCCGCGCGAGCCCCGTTGGCCATGATCAGGCCGGGGTAGATCGCTTCCAGCGAGCCTTTCGAAACGATGACGGAGACTTTTTCGATCATGCCGGTTCCTCCTCAGATGCAGCCGCGCGGCTTCGGAATTCCGGCGATTTTCGCGGCGAGTTTGGCCGGGCCCTTCGGGAAGAGCCGGTACAGGTCCTTGATCGAGACGCCGGAAGTCCGCCCGAGCGCCCGCACGGTCGGGCCGGTGCCTTTCTCCGCGTATTCGCTCCGCATGAACTCGATGACCTTCCAGTGCTCGGCGGTCAGCGGGCCGATGCCGGATTCGCGGGCGATCTCCGGGGCCATCTGCTCGGTCCAGTACGCCGGGTCGGTGAAGAAACCCTCGTCGGTCACAGGCACTTCGGTGCCCGCGTAGGTCGCGGTGGGCATGGGCGTCCTTTCCGGTCAGTGCTCCGCGGGAACCGGGAATTCCTTGCCCGCGGCGGGCATCTCGGCGGCGATGCCGGGGATTTCCCGGCCGGGCAGCAGGCTGTGCCAGTACAGCCACGAGAACATCAGCTTGCCGAGATGGTTCAGCCGCGACTCGCGCAGCAGCGGCAGTCCGGCCGCCGCCGGGAAATGCCCGGGCAGCGGCTCGGTGTCGTAGTTGAAGTCGATGAGCATCGCCTTGTGGAAACCGCTCTCGATGAAGCAGTTCGTGTGCCCGTCGAATCCGGGGTCGAGCGGACGGCCGGCGAGGTACCGCGCGACGTTGCGCGCCAGCACCGCGCCTTCGAAGTGGGTGACCGAACCGGCCTTGGAGGTCGGGACTCCGGCGGCGTCGCCGAGCGCGAAGATGTCCGGGTACGCCGTGGACTGCAGCGTGTGCGGATCGACGGAGACGAAGCCGAACTCGTCGCCCAGCCCGGGCGAAAGCTCCACATAGGACGCTCCGCTGTGCATCGGCACCACCACGGCGAGATCGAACGGGACCTCGCGGCCGTCGTAGGAGACCAGCCGCCCGCCCGCGCCGTCGACCTCGCCGGTGTTGAACTCCGTCACCAGCTCGATGCCCTTGTCCGCCAGCAGGCCGGCGAGCGTCTTCGCCGCCACCGGCTTGGTGAACGCGGAATCGAGCGGCGTGACATAGGTGATCCGCACTTCGTCGCGGATTTCCTGTTCGGTGAAGTACCAGTCGGCGAGGAAGCAGAATTCCAGCGGCGCGACCGGGCACTTGATCGGCAGGTCGACCACGTTCACCACGAGATGCCCGCCGGTGAACTCGTCGAGCGCGGACGCGAGCGCCATCGCCCCGGCGTAGTCGTAGAAGGTGTGCACCGTCTCCCGCCAGCCCGGGCCGGTGAGTCCCTCGGTCTCCTCGGGCACGAGCCGGGCGCCGGTGGCGATCACGAGCGCGTCGTAGAACAGCGTCGTCCCGTCCGCCAACCGGACCCGCGAGGCTTCAGCGTCGACGTGGTCGACCGCGCTGCGGTGGTACTCGATCCCCCGGCGCAGTTGCCGCGGCCGCGACCGGACGAGGTCTTCCGGCTGGGCGAGACCGAACGGCACGAACAGCAGACCCGGTTGGTAGACATGCTCGTCGTCCTGGTCCACCACGGTGATCCGGACCTGCTCGCCCAGTCCGCGCCGCAGCCGGTTCGCCGCCAGTGTCCCGCCGGTTCCGCCGCCGAGAATCACGATGTGCTTGCTCACCGCTCCAGTCTCGAAGCGGCGTGCGGGCCCGGTTAGGGTCTTCGGTCACTCGCGGAAGCGACCAAGGAGGGCCGGTTACCGCAGGGCGACGGTCAGCAGCACGACCGCGTCTCCCAGCGCCTGCAGCCCGTGGCGTTCCGGCGGGACGACGGCAAGCTGCCCGCGCTCGAGCGTCCATTCCGCGTCCTGGGTGTGCAGCCGCACGGTGCCGTCGACGACCTGGAGCGTGGCCGCGGGCGGCGAGTCGTGCTCGGCCAGTTCGGCTCCGTCCCCGAGCGCGATCAGCGTCGCGCGCTGGGAGGTTCCGGACACCAGCGTCCGCGCGGCCCGCCGTGATCCGTGCACGCGGGCTTCGGACAGCAGTTCGGCGGCCACCGCGTCGATCGAGGACACTGCCGGGTGATCGGGCATCGCATCTGCTCCCTCCGTTGCGGGACCGTCGGCACGGCACCCATCATGCCCGGCTTCGGGCGGGCGGAGAAGATCGCGCCGCCGACCAGCGGGATGCCCCGGTCAGCGTTCCCCGCGAGGGGCGGCGTTTTCGCTGAACTTTCCTTGCCAGGAGGCCTGCGCACCGGAATCGCCGATGCGGTAAACGTCGTAGACGGCAGCACCGGCGGCCAGGATCGAGAGAACCGCGAGCACTGCCGTGACCTTCGTCGACGCGGGCGCGAGATAGGTCTTGCGTCCCGCGGCCGTGGCGACCGCGGTGTCGTCTCCCTCGACCTCGGTGTCAGCCTTCTGGTTTTCCCGCTGCCGCCACCACACCACGAGCGCGAGCACCGCGACGGGGATCGCGACCCAGAGCGCGGTGTCGCCCAGTTCGGTGTGGTCTCGCAGCAACGGGGTCCGCGCGACCCGGCGCTCGAGCCATTCGCCGGCGTCCGTGGTGATCGGGACCATGATCACCACGAGCACGGCCAGCACCGCGTTCGGGCCGGCGAGCTTGCCGCGGGCTTTCGGCCAGACACTGCTCAGCACCAGCAGCAGCGCGCTCAACGGCAGCAGCACGACAATCGCGTGCACGAGCAGGATGTGGGCGGGCAGGCCGTTGAGGGTCGTCATGATGTCCTTAATGTGGTGGGGTTTCGCAATTCGGTGAAGATCCGCGAAGCGTGCTTACTTTTGCACAGCGCTCGCGGTCAATCGAAGTGCCAGTGCCGGGCAGGCGGCGACGGCCTGGCGCGCGTCGGACAGCACCGATCGCGGTACGGGGCTCTCGACGAGAACGGGATAGCCCCATTCGTCGAGGTCGATCAGTTCGGGCACCAGTTCGGCGCAGATTCCGTGGGCGCGGCAGGCGATCGGGTCGACCCGGAGCTGCCGTTCGGCCATCGTCACGTCCACTCTCCGCTTCGGTTGTTCCAGTTCGGCAACGGCAGCGCGGGGTGCGCTGCCCACGCGCACGGACGCCCGGCGAGGTGGGCTTGCCGGTCCTGCGCGAAACACCGCAGGGCGCTCGCGGCCAGCCGGACGGCGCCATCGGGATGGGCGCACGCGCCGCGTCCGGGAATGACCGAGAGCCGGTTCCGGAGCCGCTGCCCAGCCTGGGCAGCGGCCCGGCCACCGAGGACAAGAGCGGTGAAATCGTCGGCGATGGCGGGAAGGCCGAACATGCACGGACCGCATTGCCGCGCTGACTCCCCCGCCAGATAGCGCAGCACCCGGGCAGTTTCGGCGAGGCCGCAGGCGTGCGCGGGCAGCACGGTCAGCGAGGCTACGCCCAGTGTCGCGCCCGCCGCGCGAAGGTCCTCAGCGGACAGTCGGATGCCTGCTGCGACGGGCGCGGGCAACCAGGCTCCGCCGTATCCGCCGAACAAAATCGCCTGGGGCGGTTCGGCCGGTCCGCCTGCCTGGTCGAGAACCTCCGTGACCGGAGTGCCGAGCGCGGCTTCGTACACCCCCGGCCGGGCGACGCCGCCGCCCACGGTGACCAATGTGGTGCCAGGCGATTCCTGGGTTCCGCAGCCGCGGAACCACTCCGGGCCGTAACGGGCGATCAGGGCGAGATGAGCGAGAGTTTCCACGTTGCCGATCAACGTCGGACGCCCGCGCACCCCGTGTTCGAAGGGACGGGGCGGTTTCGCGGTCGGCCGGGCGTCGCCGGTCTCGAGGAAGTTGACCAGCGCGGATTCCTCGCTGGATACGTAACGGCCGGGCACCTGCACCAGTCGCAGCGGGATCTCGCCGCTGGGTCGTTCGGCCAGTGCCTCGGCAACTGAAGCGGCGAGCGGATCGTCGCGGTGCACGCACAGGATGATCTCCTTCGCGCCGGTCGCGAGCGCGGCGAGGACCGCCCCGTCAAGGACGAGGTGCGGTGCGACGGTGAGCAAGGCGTGATCCTTGCGGCTGACCGGTTCTCCCTCGCATCCGTTCGCCACGACGACCGGACGGCGGCCCCGGGCGACGGCGCGCAGTTTGCGTCCGATGGAGAAACCGGCCCCGCCGCGCCCGCGCAGGCCGGAGGCGTCCACTGTGGCCAGCAGCCGCGCGCGGCCGTTCCGTCCGGCGTAGTTCTCGACGGGCAGCGCGCCGTACCGGGCGCGGTGCTCGGCGAATCCGGCCGGCCGGCGCGAATCCAGCCAGCCGGCCAAGAGCCGGGCCGGAGACGCCGAGGCCGCCCGGGGCGAGCGCGCGATGGTCATCACAAGCCGCCCAGCGTTCCCCGGCGGGCCTCGGTGTCGGGGTGCCGCACAGTCGCGCGCCACACCACGGCCGCCGCCGCGGCCAGCACGCAGGCCGCCACTAGCACCCGGACCCAGGTCAGCCGAGAATCAGCGCCGCCGATCTCGAACCCGTGCACTACGGCGGCGGGCCACGACAGATAGGCCGCCCAGTGAATGGCTTTCCAGATCCTGGCGCTGATTCGCGGCCGAAGCAGGCTCGACACCAGCACTGCGCCGAGCAGGTCGAACGCGATGGCTCCGACGCCGAGCGACACCGGGTGGTACGCCGAGACGAACGGGACCACCACGCTGATCCATTGGAGGCCCGCGTAGGTGTCGATGATCGCCGTCGCGATGTGCAAGATCAGGAAAGCGAGCGTGACCAGGGACAGGTTGCGGTGCAGGGCGGCCACGGCGAATCTGGGCCACCGCGGCGACGCGAGCCGGGCGCTGGAGAGCGCGCCGAGAATCACCACCGCGGTGAACAGCACCAGCGCGGCCAATCCCGTCGCCCGGCTCACGTACCACAACGCGTTCACGCCGAAGCCTCCTCGTCGGGGTCCGGCCAGCCGGCGACGCGGACGACGTGCCCGTCCAGTGCGACCAGGCGGGCGGGCAACCGGCGCTCCGCCAGCCACGCCGGCGCCTGGTCGCCGAGGACGACGGCCGCGGTGCTGGCGGCGTTCGCGTCGGCGCACGTGCCCGCGGCGACAGTCACGGTCCGCCAGCAGGAACCTGGCATGTCGCCGGTGCGCGGATCGACGATGTGGTGCACCGTCCGCCCGGCGCGCCGCCAGGTGCGGCAGACCGTGCTGGAAGTGGCTAATCCGCCACTGGCCAAGGCGATCACGGGGTCCCGGCGGGGATCGACGGCGGCGTGGTCGTCGCCGACCGCCACCTGCCATCCCCGCGCCGGTGCGGGACCAGCGACCGCGATGTCGCCGCCGAGCCCGATCAGCACCCCGCAGCCGAGTCGACGCGCCACGAGGACGCTGGCGCGATCGGCCGCCCAGGCTTTCGCGGTGGCGCCCAAATCCAGCCGCACGCCGTGCGGCACGACCACCTCGCGCCGGGGCCAGTCCGCGGTGATCCGCCACCAGCCCGGGGCCTCGCCCGCGGGCCGGACCGGCGCGGCGAGGTCGCGGGCGATCGCGGCGAAGTCCCGGTCGTAGCCGAGGTCGCACACGGCCTGGCCGACCGTCGGGTCGACCAGCCCGTCGGTCGCGCAAGCGGCGCGCAACGCCACCTGCAACGCTTCGGCCAGCAACGGGCTGACCCGCACGGGAGAACCGGCGCGCCGGTGCAGCGCGGCGATCTCCGAATCGTCCCGAAACCGGCTGCATGTCTCGTCGACAGCGCGCAGTTCCGCCCGGAGCAGATCCGTCGCCGCGAGCAGGCGATCCGGGTCGGTGACCATGAGCTCGGCGGTGGTGCCCAAAGCACGGAACCGCGTGCTCGCGATGGGTTCGGCGGTCGCGGTCATGAGCCGCCCGAGCGCGCGGCGGCGCGGTGCCGGCGCCCAGTCGCCGGCGGCTGGGCGGGCGGAGGGATGACGGGCGGCTCGGTGCTCTCGGCGGACGTCGGCGGAGCCATCGACGTCGAGGAGGCGGCCGGCGGGGCGGGCGATGTTTCGGCAGGCGCCGGAGGGCTGGGGTCCGCGGTCGCTTGCTGGGCGAGTGTCACACCGAAGACCGCGGCCAGCGCCGCGCCGCCCAGTCCCGCGGTCCACGTCGCCACCGCGGCGTTGCGACGGCCGCGGACACGGGTCCGGATGCGCTGCCGGTGATTCACGCGGGTCTCCTTCGGGCCGGAACGGACTGGTGCCAGTCTCGGCGGCAGTCCTGGGGAAAATCTGGGAACCGGGCCGCGGATGCCGCGCGCCGCCCGGGCGGGCACGATTGCGGGATGGACACCGCACCCCGCGGCTCCGGCCGGGTCCTGCTGGTCGAGGACAACGCCGAACTGGTCGCGCTCCTGACCGAGCTCCTGTCCGACGAGGGCTACGAGGTCGAAACCGCCGCGGACGGGCATCGCGGCCTGCATCTGGGCCTGGTGCGCCAGTACGACGTGGTGATCCTGGACCGGGGCCTGCCCGCGCTCGACGGACTCGACGTGCTCGCCCGGCTGCGCGGCAAGGGCGTCACGACGCCGGTGCTGGTGCTTTCCGCGCTCGGCAACCCCGCGGACCGGGTCGCGGGCCTCGACGCCGGCGCCGAGGACTATCTGCCCAAACCGTTCGATGTGGACGAACTGCTCGCGAGGGTGCGCGCGTTGCGCCGCCGTCACCTCGACGTCGCGCGAGTGCTTCCGGTGGGGTCGATGCGGCTGAACCTGGACACCCGGCAGGTGGAGCCGGGCCCCGAGGGCAGCCCGGTCCGGTTGTCCGAACGGGAATGCGCGCTGCTGGCGACCCTCGCGGGACGGCCCTCCCGGGTCTTCACCCGGCGCGATTTGCTCAGCCTGGCCTTCCCCGAGGCCGACAGCGAGGCAGTCGTCGACACCTACGTGTCGTATGTGCGCCGGAAGCTCGGCCGTCCGGTGATCGCGACGGTCCACGGGCGCGGATACCAGCTGGGCGCGCCATGAGCCGGGTACCGGCTTCGACCGAGGCGCGGCTGCTGCGGCGGGCGACGTGGCGGCTGGGCCTCCAGGTCGGGCTGTCCGTCGCGGCGATCGTCGTGCTGCTGTCGGGGCTCGCGGTGTTCATGGTGCTGCGAAGCCAGCAGGACGACGTCACCACGCTGCTGCAGCAAGCCGTTTCGCAGGCCGACGACGTGCAGGATCCGCCAGCCGGGGTCTGGCTCGCGATCCAGGGGCCGGGCGGCCTGACCGCGACGCCCGGCGCCCCCGCGGTCCTGCCCGACCGGGCGGCGCTGGCGAACGTCGCCGAAACCGGGGTCGCGCGAACCGACGAGGTCCGCGGCGGCGGGGCCGTCTACCAGGTCTACACCCAGCGGCGGGACACGCAGCTCGTGCAGGCGGGGCTGGACCTGCGGTCCAACAACGACGAACGCGAGCGGCTGCTCGCCGCCATGCTCGTCAGCGGCGGCTTGGGCCTGTTGCTGGCGGTCGGCGCGGGCGTGTGGCTCGGGCGGCGCGCGGTCGCGCCGATGGCCACGGCGCTGGGCATGCAACGGCGGTTCGTCGCCGACGCCAGCCACGAACTGCGCACCCCGCTCACCCTGCTGTCCACCCGCGCGCAAGTGCTGCGCAGGCATCTGCAACGCGGCGATTCCCGCGAGCGGCTGACCGCCGAGGCCGACGGAGTCGTCGCGGACGCCGGCCATCTCGCCGACATCCTCGAAGACCTGCTGCTGGCCGCCGACGTCCGCGTGGACGGCCTCACCACGACCCTCGACCTCGTGGACCTCGCCGCGCGGGCAGCCGCCGCCGGAACCCCGGCCGCGGCCGAACGCTCCGTCCTGATCGAGGCGCGCCCGACAGTTCCGGCGCTGCTCGTGCGCGGCACGCACGGCGGCCTCCTCCGCGCGGTGACCGCGTTGGTCGACAACGCCGTCACCCACGCCCGTTCGTCGGTCGCCATCACGACCCGGCGGGCCGGAACCACCGCCGTGGTCGAGGTTTCCGACGACGGACCCGGCATCGACCCCGCCGTTTTGCCCGGCCTGTTCGAACGCTTCTCCTCCACCCGCGCCGGCACCGAACCCTCGCCGCGCCGCCATTACGGCATCGGCCTGGCTTTGGTGAGCGAAATCGCCGAACGACACGGCGGCCACGTCTCCGCCGGGACCAACCCCGACGGCGGGGCCCTGCTGACCCTGACCCTGCCGCTGGCCGATGCCGGGCAGTGACCGGCGACGCCCGACAGCACCGCATTTCACCCCGCCGCGAGGCCGGACCCGTTGCCGCAGAACATCTTTCCCGCCGACGACACCGACTCCTGAATCCGGCAGCCCCCGCCTTCCCCTGCTTGACAGATACCCCCGGGGGCATGTGCAATGCCCCCGGGGGTATTGTGAAGGAACCGGGAAAGGAGTTGCCGTGCAGCTGAGTTTGTCCCGCACCTACCCAGGCGCGGGTTTCGACGACGTGCTGGCCAAGACGCGCGCCGCGCTCGCCGACGCCGGTTTCGGCGTGCTGACCGAGATCGACGTGCAGGCGACCATGCGCGAGAAGCTCGACGAGCGGATGGAGCGCTACACCATCCTCGGCGCGTGCAATCCGCCGCTCGCCCACCGCGCGCTGACCGCGACCCGCGAGATCGGATTGCTGTTGCCCTGCAACGTGGTGGTCCGCGAGCACGGCGCCGGCGGCGCGATCGTCGAGGCGGTCAATCCCGCCGTCATGGCCGAGGTCGCGCCCGAGGCGGGCGTCGCCGAGGTCGCCGCGGAAGCCGCCGCACGGCTCGAATCCGCACTCGACGCGCTCGACCGGGAGCTGACATGACCGGCGTGGTGCTCTACGGGGATCCGGTCTGCCCGTTCGCCTGGCTCGCCTACCGCTGGCTCGCCGACGCGGAAACGGAGTTCTCGGTGCGGCCGATGAGCTTGGCCGTGCTCAACGAGGGAAACCCCGTGCCGGAATCGCACCGGCAGCGGATCGAGGACTCGCTGCACGCGGGCCGGGTCCGCGCCGCGATCGAGGACCCGGCCGCCGCCGCCCGCTTCCACATCGCGCTCGCCCGCCGCATCCACGAGCAGCGGCAACCGGTCAGCGACACGGCCCTCCGCGCCGCCCTGCGCGAAGCGGGCCTGCCGGAAGACCTTGCCGGCCAAGCGCATTCGACCGACGCGGACCCGGCCGTGCACGACGCACACCAGGCCAGCCAGGACGCGCTCGGGGAAACCGGCGGCAGCCCGATCACCGAGATCGACGGCCGCGCGTTCTTCGGCCCCGTGCTCACCGAACTGCCCTCCCCCGCCGACGGACGCGCCCTGCTCGACGCCCTGCGCACGACCGCCGCCGTCCCCGCGTTCGCCGAACTCCGCCGCCCGCGCACCGGCGCGCCGACGATTCCGGAAGGATGACCATGTGCCGTCCCGTTCCCTGCCGCACCTGCGGCAACACCACCTGGTCCGGCTGCGGCCAGCACATCGCCCAGGTCAAAGCCGCCGTCCCCGCCGGACAGTGGTGCCCCGGACACCCCGCCGAACCACGCCCGCCGCGCTCCTGGCCGTGGCGCAAGAACCGCACCTGACCACCTGAGAATTCCACCGGCCGCACAGGAAGAGACCAGCCATGATCGGCGACCAGGACACCGTCACCCAGGTCCGCAACCGGCTCCGCCGCGCGCAAGGCCAGCTCGCCGGCGTCATCTCGATGATCGACGAAGGACGCGACTGCAAAGACGTCGTCACCCAGCTCGCCGCCGTCTCCCGGGCGCTCGACCGGGCCGGATTCAAGATCATCGCCAGCGGACTGCGCGACTGCGTCTCCGGCGACAGCGAAGGGAACGAGGCCGCCATGACCGAGGAGCAGCTGGAGAAACTCTTCCTCACGCTCGCCTGAGCCGTGCGTCCCCGGCCCGGCCGAGACGGATCGCCGAGACCAGGAAGAAGATCCCGCCCAGCACCGCGTATCCGGCCACGGCGGCCAGCGACGGGTCCGCCGCACCGGCGCCGAGGATGAAGTTCGCCCCGGCCAGCACCGAGATGCCGCCGCTGAGGATCATCGGCCACTGGCCGCCCATGCCGCGCCTGCCGACCGCGACGATCAGCTGGACGAGACCGGCCACGATCGCCCAGGCGCCCCACACCCGCAGCACCGCCGGGACGCCGGACGCGCTGGCGATCGCGAGGCCGATCCCTGCCAGCAGGCTGATCGCGATGTTCACGTACAGCCCGGCGGCACGGGACGAGCGCGCGTCCACGACCGCGGCGGCGACGTCGAACAGCGGATACCCGACGACGAGCACGACCCCGATCGGACCGAGATGCGACTTCGCCGTGAGGAACAGCAGCGCGGCCCAGACGATCGCGAAGGCGAATCGCACGAAGTAGAGCCGGCGCAACGGGGTCGCGGTTGGCTTGTCGATGGTGGTCACGAGGATCCTTCCCAAGCTTAGGTAGAACGAACGTTCTGTCTACCTCTGAGCCTGGCGGTGCGCCCGGGCCGCGTCAATGCCGAACGGTCTTTCCGAAGTCTTACGGCAGGAGTTACGCGGAGCCGAGGCGATGCCGCAGGATGCCGTCGACGCCCTGGAGGAACGTCTCGCCGACCTCGGCCGAGTCCGTCAGGCAGCCCGACGCCATCGCCCCGTCGCGCAGCATCACGAAATGCCGTCCCGCGGGCTCCGGCGCGGACGGGCCGATCTGCGCGAGCAAGTCCGTGACTGTGCGGAGGAACCACTCGCGGTGCGCCAGGACAGCTTGGTGCACGGGATGTTCGGGGTCCGGGTACTCCGCGGCCGCGTTCAGGAACGCGCAGCCGCGGAAGTGCGCCGACTGGATGCTCTCGGCGATCAGTTCGGCGACCGCGCGCAGGGCGTCGGCCGCGGACGGATTGCCGGCGAGGATTTTGCCGATCCCGTCGCGTTCCATCTCGGAGACGCCCCGCAGATACGCGACGACGAGGTCTTCCTTGCCGGGGAAATGCCGGTACAGCGTGGCCCGGGTGACCTTGGCCTCCGCCACGAGCCGGTCGATGCCGACCGAGTGGAGGCCTTCGGCGTAGAAGATCCGGGTCGCGGTCGCGAGCAGCCGCGACCGCGCCTCGGACACCGGGATCTTCTGCACCACAACGGCAACGCTAGCAGAGAGAACGGGCGCTCCCCCGGTCTCGGCGCGGCCCTTCGTCCTTCCCCGCGAGGACATTGCGCCCTGCCGGGCGTCGGCCGCGGGAAGAAGAATCGAAAGTGCGAGAGCCGCTCGCGTGCCTCCCCGACGAATCGGCAGCGGCGCTCTCGCCTCGAGCGGTGGCGGCGGCACGGGCTCTTCCCCTCGCCCCCCGGCCCCGCCGCTGCCGCCGCTCCCTGCCGAGGCCGCCGGTTTCGCTTGCACCGCAGTCAATCGGCGGGGGGCAGCGGTCTCGGCCGCGCGGCTCCGCCCGCGGCATCGTTGAAGCAGCAGCCCGCTGCTTTCCTCCGGAAAGGAGGACGACATGGTTCGTCGCACCGCTGATCCAGGACCTGCCCACCCGGGCGGGTTCCCCGCCGGTTTGCGCGTACGCGCGCACGGCGGCCAGTTCGAAGGCATGACCGGGATCGTCGTCGACCGCACCCCCGATCTGCGCCCCGGCTCGGTGTGGGTGGAATTCACGCCCGGCCAGGCGCGGCTGGTGCCCGGATACCGGCTCGAGGCCGACCAGACCCCTGACTGCCCGATGCTCGGCATCGGCGCCTAGCTCCCGGCCGATGCGAAAGGGCCCCGCCGCCCGAGGCCGAAGGTCACTTCGACCCGTGACGTAGGCCTGGTGAACGGTCCGCACCGTTCGCCGAAGCTGGGTGGCGTACGGCCGGCACCCGGGTGGTGTCGCAGCGGGACAGTCCCGCCGGGCCGGACCGCCCGAAGGAGTCGCCTTGCCTACTCGACCAGTGCCCGCCGACGACCGCGTTCCCGGGCACGGACCGCTGCTCGGCGTGCGGCGGCTGCTGACCAAGGAGACCGTCGGCGACCACGGGCGGACCCTGCACCAGATCGACGCGAACGCGTGGGAGTCGTTCTACCGCGACCGGTGGAGCTACGACCGCGTCGTGCGGTCGACGCACGGGGTGAACTGCACCGGTTCGTGCTCGTGGAACGTCTTCGTCAAGGACGGCCTGATCACCTGGGAGCACCAGGCGACCGACTACCCCGGCACCGGGCCGGACAGTCCCGACTACGAGCCGCGCGGCTGTCCCCGGGGCGCGTCGTTCTCGTGGTACGAGTACTCCCCGTCGCGGGTGCGCCATCCGTACGTGCGGGGTTCGCTGCTCACCATGTTCCGGGCCGGGCTGAAGCGGTTCGGCGACCCGGTCGCGGCTTGGGCGGACATCGTCGAGGATCCGCGCAAAGCCGAGGCGTACAAGGGACAGCGCGGCCGCGGCGGGTTCGTCCGCGCCACTTTCGACGAAGCGACGACGATGGTGGCCGCCGCGCACGTCTACACCACCAAGACCTTCGGGCCGGACCGCGTGGTCGGGTTCTCGCCGATCCCGGCGATGTCGATGGCTTCCTTCGCCGCGGGCACCCGCTACCACGCGCTGCTCGGCGGCACGCTGCTTTCGTTCTACGACTGGTACGCCGACCTGCCGGTCGCCTCGCCGCAGGTCTGGGGCGACCAGACCGACGTGCCGGAGGCGGGCGACTGGTGGAACTCGACCTATCTGGTCATGTGGGGGTCCAACATCCCGGTCACTCGGACCCCGGACGCGCATTTCCTCGCCGAGGCGCGCTACCGCGGTGCGAAGGTGGTCGCGGTCAGCCCGGACTACGCCGACAACGTCAAGTTCGCCGACGACTGGCTGGCCCCGCACCCGGGCACGGACGGAGCGCTGGCGATGGCCATGGGGCACGTCGTGCTCGCCGAGTTCTTCCGCGACCGCCAGGTCCCCTACTTCACCGATTACGTGCGGTCCTGCACCGATTTGCCGTTCCTGGTGACGCTGCGGGAACGAGAGCCGGGGGTCTACGCCACCGACCGGTTCCTCACCGCCGCCGATCTCGGCGACGACGGCGAGGGCGCGCGGCACAAGACCGTGCTGCTCGACGACGCCACCGGAAAACCCTTGGTGCCCAACGGATCCCTCGGTTTCCGGTACGGCGCGGGGGGCGAAGGCCGGTGGAACCTCGATCTCGGCGACGTCGTGCCCGCGCTCGGCGTGCTCGACCACGCCACCGGCCAGGTCGCCGTCGACCTCGCCCGCTTCGACGTCGGCGAGACCGAGGGCGGCGGCACCATGCGCCGCGGCGTTCCCGTCGTGCGCATCGGAGAGCAGCTCGTCACCGGCGTGCTCGACCTGCTCATGGCGCAGTACGGCGTCCGTCGCGGCGACCTGCCCGGCGAATGGCCCGCCGGCTACGACGACGCCGAAGCCCCGCACACGCCTGCCTGGCAGGAACGGATCACCGGCGTGCCCGCGGCGCTGGCCGCCCGGATCGGACGCGAACTGGCGCGCAACGCCGAGCGCAGCCGCGGCCGGTCGATGATCGCGCTCGGCGCGGGCGCGAACCAGTGGTTCCACTCGGACATGACCTACCGCGCGCTGATCGCGCTGGTCACCCTCACCGGCTGCCAGGGCGTCAACGGCGGTGGCTGGGCGCACTACGTCGGCCAGGAGAAGGCTCGGCCGCTCACCGGCCAGCAGCACCTGAGCTTCGCCTTCGACTGGCAGCGCCCGATGCGCCATCAGGCCGCCACGCCGTTCTGGTACCTGCACACCGACCAGTGGCGCTACGAGAAGGTGCCCGCCGACGAACTGGCTTCCCCGCTCGGAGAAGGCAGGCTGGCCGGGATGTCCTTCGCCGACACCGTCGCGGCCGCGCAGCGGATGGGCTGGTCGCCGGGCCATCCCGCGTTCGACCGCAACCCGCTCGACCTCGCCGACGAAGCCGCGGCCGCCGGGGTGAGCGCGGCCGAGCACATCGTCGGCGAACTGCGGGCGGGACGGCTGCGCGCGGTCGCCGACGATCCCGACGACCCGGCGAACTTCCCGCGCTGCCTGACCCTGTGGCGGGCCAACCTGCTCGGCTCGTCGGGCAAGGGCAACGAGTTCTTCCTCAAGCACCTGCTCGGCGTGGATTCCCTCGCCTCGGCGGACGAATGCGGCGCGGACGAACGCCCGCGCAACGTGCGATGGCGGAACGACGCGCCGACCGGCAAGCTCGACCTGCTCACCGCTGTCGACTTCCGGATGACCAACACCGGCTTGCACTCGGACATCGTGCTGCCCGCCGCGACCTGGTACGAGAAGCACGACATCTCCACCACCGACATGCACCCCTTCGTGCACGCGTTCTCCCCCGCCGTCGATCCGCCCGGGGAGGTGCGCACCGACTACGACGCGTTCCTGGCGCTGGCGGACAAGGTCAGCGAGCTCGCGGTCGCCCATCTCGGCACCCGCCGCGACGTGCTGGCCGCGCCGTTGCAGCACGACACCCCCGACGAACTGGCCACGCCGTCCGGGCGGGTCCGCGACTGGGGCCGCGGCGAATGCGAACCGGTGCCGGGCGTGACGATGCCGAAGCTGATCGAGATCGAGCGCGACTACACGCTCCTCGGCGCCAAGATGCGCGCGGTCGGCCCGCTGCTGGACGAACTCGGCACCACGACCAAGGGCATCACCGTCGACGTCGCCCCGGAACTGGAGTACCTGCGCCGTCGCAACGGCGTCGTCGCCGACGGTCCGTTCGCCGGGCGGCCGTCACTGTCCACAGCGGACCGGATGTGCGAGGCGATCCTCGCCCTCTCCGGCACGACGAACGGCCGGGTGGCGCACGAAGGCTTCCTCCAGCTGGAAAAGCGGACCGGGCAGCCGTTCGCCGACCTCGTCGAAGGCCACGAAACCGAGCACGTCACCTACGCGGCCACGCAACAGGCCCCGCAGCCGGTGATCACGAGCCCGGAATGGTCCGGTTCGGAAAAGGGCGGCCGCCGCTATTCGCCGTTCACGATCAATGTCGAGCGCCGCAAGCCGTGGCACACCCTCACCGGGCGGCAGCAGTTCTTCGTCGAGCACGACTGGGTCGCCGAACTGGGCGAGCACCTGCCCGGCTACCGGCCGCCGCTGAACATGGCGCGGCACTTCGGAAAACCCGGCGAACTCGCCGACGGCGGCGTCACCGTCCGGTTCCTGACGCCGCACGCGAAGTGGTCGGTCCACTCGATGTACCACGACAACGAGCTGATGCTCGCGCTGTCGCGCGGCGGGCCGGTGCTCTGGATGAGCGTCGAGGACGCGGCGAAGATCGGCGTCGCCGACAACGACTGGGTCGAGGCGGTCAACCGCAACGGCGTGCTCGCCGCCCGAGCCGTGGTCAGCCACCGGATGCCCGAGGGCACGGTGTTCCAGTACCACTCCCCCGAGCGCACGGTGAACGTCCCGAAGACCGAGAAAAGCGGCCGAGGAAAGGGAAAACGCGGCGGCTACCACAACTCGATGACCCGGCTGCTGATCAAGCCGACGCATCTCGCCGGCGGGCACGCCCAGCTGACCTACGCCTTCAACTACTACGGACCGATCGGCAGCCAGCGCGACGAGATCACCGTCGTCCGGCGGCGCAGCCAGGAAGTGGAGTACTGACATGCGCATCCGCGCTCAAGTGGCCATGGTGATGAACCTCGACAAGTGCATCGGCTGCCACACCTGCTCGGTCACCTGCAAACAGACCTGGACCAACCGCGAGGGCACCGAGTACGTCTGGTTCAACAACGTCGAGACCAAGCCCGGCATCGGCTACCCGAAGCACTACGAGGACCAAGAGCGCTGGAAAGGCGGCTGGAAACTCGATGCCAAGGGCAGGCTCGTGCTCCGCTCGGGCGGCCGGGCGAAACGGCTTTCGCGGATCTTCGCGAACCCGGACCTGCCGTCGCTCGAGGACTATTACGAACCCGCGACCTTCGACAAGGACCTCCTCCTCGACGCTCCGGCCGGGTCCGCCGACACTCCGGTCAAGCAGCCGCGATCGGCGCTCACCGGCGAGCCGATCCGCCTGGAGTGGGGAGCCAACTGGGAGGACAGCCTCGGCGGAGCGCCGGAACGGGCCGGAACCGACCCGAACCTCGCGGCGATGGACCCCGAGGCCGCCGCGCGGGTCAAGTTCGAGTTCGAGAAGACGTTCATGTTCCACCTGCCGCGGATCTGCGAGCACTGCCTCAACCCGGCGTGCGTCTCGGCCTGCCCGTCGGGGGCGATGTACAAGCGCGAGGAGGACGGGATCGTCCTGGTCGACCAGGACCGTTGCCGCGGCTGGCGGATGTGCGTGAGCGCGTGCCCGTACAAAAAGGTCTACGTCAACCACGCCACCGGCAAAGCGGAGAAGTGCACCTTCTGCTTCCCCAGGATCGAAGCCGGGCAGCCGACGATCTGCTCGGAAACCTGCGTCGGCCGGCTGCGTTATCTCGGCCTGGTCTTCTACGACGAGGACGCGGTGCTTGCCGCTGCCTCGGTGGAGGACGAGCACGAACTGCTCGCCGCGCAGCGTGCGGTGTTCCTCGACCCGCACGATCCGGAGACGGTCCGGCTCGCCGCCGAGGCGGGTCTGCCGGAGGAGTGGGTGCTCGCCGCGCAGGCGTCGCCGGTGTGGCGGCTGATCGGCGAGTACCGGATCGCGCTGCCGCTGCACCCGGAATACCGCACCCTGCCGATGGTCTGGTACGTGCCGCCGCTGTCGCCGGTGCTGGACGCGGTCGGCGCCGCCGGCCGCGACGACACCGACGCCGACGACGTCTTCCACACCATCCGCGACCTCCGGATCCCGGTGGAGTACCTGGCGGAACTGTTCGCCGCGGGCGACTCCGACGCCGTCGCCGGAGTGCTGATGAAGCTCGCCGCTATGCGGTCTTACATGCGGGCCCGCACCCTCGACGGCACTGTCGCCGGGGAACTGTGCGCCGCGGTGGGGATGTCGAGCGAGCAGATCGAGGCGATGTACCGGCTGCTGGCCATCGCCAAGTACGACGAGCGCTACGTCGTGCCGACGGCCTACGACAAGGACGCCGCGGCGCTCGAAGCGCAGGCAGCGTCCGCTTCGGACTGCTCGCTGGACTGCGCGGGCGGTCCGGGGATGACCGAACTGCCCGCCACCGCCGAGCGATTCCACCTCGTCTCCGGTGACGAGCGCGTCCGCCCGGGACGGCGCGGCCTTCTCAGCCGCCGCTCCGACGGCAGGCTCGGGCTGGCCATCGACCCGGCGGGAGGCGCGTCATGACGGTCGATTCGCCGGATCGGGCACGGTTGTTCGACCTCGCGTCGGTCCTGCTCGCCTATCCCGACGCCCGGCTGTTCGCCGCGGCGGAAGAACTTCATGCCGCCGTCGACACGATCGCCCACCCCGATGTCCGAGACCTGCTGTCGGCGTTTCTCGACTGGCTGTCCGCCACCGGACCGCTTGCCGTCGAAACCCATTACGTGCGCACGTTCGACCTGCGCCGGCGCAGCGGGCTTTACCTGACTTACTACCTGCACGGCGACACCCGCAAACGCGGGATCGCTTTGCTGACGCTCAAACAACGCTATCGCGCGCACGGCCTGCGCCTGGCCGACGGCGAACTGCCCGACCTGCTGCCGGTGGTGCTGGAATTCGCCGCCGCCGCGGGTCCCGGCGACGGCGAGGCCCCGTTGCGCCAGCATCGGCGAGGCCTGGAGTTGCTGCGCCGCGCGCTGGAAGAGGCCGGGTCGCCGTACCGGCACGTGCTCGCCGCCGTGGTCGCCGCGCTGCCGCCGCTGACCCCCGGCGACCAGGCGGCGGTGACCGCGCTCGCCGTGGACGGCCCGCCGGTCGAATCGGTCGGGCTGGCCGCTTACGGAGCCGACGTCGACGCGATCGGCTTCGGTCCCGAGCTCGCCTTCGCCTCGTGTCCCTCCCTGGAGAGTGCCCCGTGACCACGTTCGTCTGGATCGTGCTGCCCTACGCCTGCCTGGCGGTGTTCGTGCTCGGCCACGTCTGGCGGTGGCGCCACGACCAGTTCGGCTGGACCACGCACACCAGCCAATTGCTGGAAAGCCGCATTCTGCGCTGGGCCTCGCCGCTGTTCCATCTCGGCGCGTTCGGCGTGATCGCCGGGCACGCGGCCGGTCTGCTGGTCCCGGCGTGGCTGACGAGCGCCGTCGGCGTCCCCGAAGGCCTCTATCACGCCGTCACGGTGTGGGGCGGCACTCTCTCCGGGCTCGTGCTGGGCGCCGGTTTGGTGTTGCTCATCGCGCGCCGGGTGGCCAACGGCCGGGTACGCCGCGCTACGACCACAATGGACAAAGTCCTGTATGTCGCGCTCGCCGCGATGGTGGTGCTCGGCATGACCGCCACGGTCGGCGTCAACCTGTTCGGACACGGCTACGACTACCGCGAGACCATCGCCGTCTGGTTCCGCAGCGTCTTCTGGTTCTCCCCGCGGACCCATCTGATGATCGACGCGCCGCTGGTCTACCAGTTGCACGCCGTCGGCGGATTCCTTCTGCTCGCGCTCTGGCCGTTCACGCGGCTGGTGCACGTGTGGTCGGCGCCGCTGGCGTACCTGTGGCGTCCATACGTCGTCTATCGCGCCCGTCGCGGCGCGCCGCCCGCACCGGCGCCTTCCCCGGCCGCGGTGCGGGACCGGACCACCGGAGGAACCCGTGCCTGAACCGGAACCGTCAGTCGCCGACGTCGTCGTCCGGCTGCCGAAAACGTTGCCCGCCCACGCTTCCGTCGCCGAGGCCAGGGCCTGCTTCGCCGACGACCACGTCCACCTGCTCCTGTTCACCGACTCCGGCCGCCTCCTGGGCACCCTCGTCCGCGAAGACCTGGACGACAGCGCCTGCGGCCCGGCGCTGCGGTATGCGCGGCTGGCCGGCCGGACCGTCCCGGCGGACCTGCCCGCCGAAGCCGCGCGCCGGCTCTTGCTCCGCCGCGGGCAGCGGCGACTCGCCGTCATCAACCGCGACGGTGCGTTGCTCGGTCTCCTGTGTCTCAAACGTCGCCGCACCGGGTTCTGCAGTGACGCCGACGTCGCCGCGCGGGCCGCGGACCGCCTCCGGTGACGCGACGCCACGCTCCGCTCTTGCCGCCGCAGCACGGAGCCTGGGGATTTCTCGGCCTGCCGCTCCTGCTCGGCATCGCGGCAGGCGGCTGGTCCTGCTGGCTGATCCCGCTCGGGGCGGCCTGGGTGTCCGCGCATCCGGCGGGCTGGGCAGTCACCGGGCTGCTCACCGCGCGCCGGCCCGCCCGCTTCCGCTGGTCCCCGTCGTGGCCGGCGTGGTGGCAGGCAATGCGCCGTGGGCGGCCATGACCGCCGCTCCCGTGCTCGCCGCCGCGGCACTCGCCGCGGTCGCTCTGGTCGGCTCCACGCTGCAGGTGAAGTCCCTGATCCGCGAACGCGCCAATCCCGCATACACCGTTGCGGCGCGGGCTTTCTCACTCGCCGCCGCCTTCGTGGCGGCCGGGCTCGCGGTCGCTGCCGGCTGGTGGTGGCCGGCAGTCGCGTTCGTTCTGCTGTCCGCTCGATCGCTCTGGCGGCACGACCCGTCGCGGCGACCGTCCCGGATCGGGCTGGTCGAACTCGCCGGACTGGTTTCCGTTGCCGCGGCGGGCTTCCTGACCTTCTAGTCCGGAGTGGACAGTCGGGACCTTCGTCCTCCCGCGGAGGGAATTCGGCTCTGCTTCCGGCAACGCGGATACCGGACGCTGGAGGAGTCCCCGCCGGCCGGCGGGCACCCGAACGACACGAATGAGGCGTCGATGACCTCGACACAGGACCGCCCTGCCGGACCCGGCAGACCGGCGCTCATGCTGACCATGGCGACCGCCGGGTTCGCGCTCAACTTCTGGGCCTGGGCGCTGCTCAGCCCGCTCGGCCCGCTGTTCAAGGACTCCTTGAAGCTGACCGCGTTCGAGCAGGCCCTGATGGTCGCCGTGCCGGTCGTGGTCGGTTCGCTCGGCCGGATCCCGGTCGGCGCGCTCACCGACCGCTACGGCGGCCGGATCATGTTCCCGGTGCTCTCGGCGCTGACCGCGCTGCCGGTGCTGTTCCTCGGCCTCGCCGGGCATTCGTCGCTGGCCGCCCTCCTGATCGGCGGCTTCTTCCTCGGCCTCGGCGGCACGTCGTTCGCGATCGGCGTCCCGTTCGTCAACGCCTGGTTCCCGCCCGAACGGCGCGGGCTGGCGATCGGCGTGTTCGGGGCGGGCATGGGCGGAACCGCGATCAGCGCGTTGACCACCGTCCCGCTGGTGAAGGCGGGGAGTGTCGCGACCCCGTTCCTGATCACCGCCGCGGTCCTCGTCGGATACGCGATCCTCGCCGCCGCCCTGCTGCGTGACGCACCGGGCCGCGCGGTGCCGACGGAGCCGCTGGCCCGGCGGATGCGCGAGACCCTCCGGCTCGCGGTGACGTGGCAGGCCTCGGCGCTGTACGCGATCGCGTTCGGCGGATACGTCGCGTTTTCGGTCTACCTCCCGGCTTACCTGAAGACCGGCTACGGACTGGCCCAGACCGACGCCGCCAACCGGATGGCGGGTTTCGTGCTCTTCGCCGTGGTGATGCGCCCGGTCGGCGGATGGCTTTCGGACCGCTTCGGACCCGTGCGCGTGCTCGGCGGAGTATTCGCGGTCGTCACGGCCTGCGCCGCGGTGCAGGCGTTCAGCCCAGGCCTGATGCCTCTGGGCACGGTCGCATTCCTGGCGATGGCAGCGGCACTCGGCGCAGGCAGCGGTGCGGTGTTCGCGATGGTCGCCATGCTCGTCCCGGCGAACAAGGTAGGTTCGGTGACCGGAATCGTCGGAGCCGCGGGCGGTCTGGGCGGATTCATCCCGCCGCTGGTGATGGGCGCGCTCTACGGCGGTCTCGGCTCGTACGCGCTCGGTTTGGCCGCACTGGCGCTGGTCGCCGCCGCAGCTCTCGCGTTCACCGCGACGGTGGCGAAACGCGCGCTGCAGCAGCATTTCCGCGCGGAGAAGGGGCTCAAGCCCGGGGTGTGAGCACTGCGGTGCCCTGGCCGTCTGATGGGAACCAACGTCCACGCCGGGCAGGGCCTTCTCCTCCTGCCCGGGACACCCGGGCGGCACGACCATGGACTCGACCCGGCAATCCGACACGGGAGGACTCGATGGCCATCAAAGACCGCGTGCTGGCGACAGTCCGGCAGCACTCCGGCAAAGACGCGCTGCGCAGCTTCACCAAGCACATCCTCAACCCGGCCATGCTGCGGATCGCCGGCCGGCGATTCTGCTACGCGGCGGTGCTGCGGCACACCGGACGCCGTTCCGGCGCCGAGTACGCCACGCCTGTGGTCGCCGACCGCACCGAGGACGGGTTCGTCATTCCGCTGCCTTACGGCCCGCGAACCGACTGGGTCCGCAACGTCCGTGCCGCCGGCCACGCCACGGTCGAGACGAAGGGGGACAGCTACCGGGTGACCGCACCGGAGATCCTGGACGCGGCTGCCGCTCTCCCCCAGGTCCGCCCGTCGCACGCCCGGGGCTGGCGGCGCTTGGGCATCGAGCGCTACCTCAAGCTGACGATCGACACCGGCGAGCCGGGCGCCGCTCCGGAAGAACAACCTGGCCAGCACGACTGAACCGAGGTTCCGCGCTCGGCAGTCGCCGGAAGGAATCGCGATGCGAGACTCGGCCCGGCTTCCGCACCCGGTCCGGGCCCCTTGGCCCCGCCCCGCCCGCCGTCCGGACTCGGCTGCCCGAAGACCGGCGGGCTGGCTGTTGCTCGCGGCCGGGACCGCTTACGCCGCGTGGCTGCTCGAATTCGTGCTGCCGACCGGATTGTCCCCGGTCCGCGGCTTCGTCAGCGAGCACTACCCGGTGTTCCAGCCGTATCAGCAGTTGTTCCGGACCGGGGACCTCGTCGCCGGAGCCGGATACGTCGCCGCGGCCTTGCTCTTGCGGCGGGTGCTGCCGCCGGGCCGGGCCGCGGCCGTGACCTGGTGGAGCCTCGTCGTCTTCGGCGTCGCTACCGTGGCCGACGCGGCTTTCGTCCCGGACTGCGTGTCCACTGTGGACCCGGCCTGCGAGCGGCGCGAATTCGCCGGACAGGTCTCGTGGCACCACTTGACGCATCTCGGAGCCAGCGTGGTGGCACAGCTCGCGGTCGGCTGCGTCGCGCTCGCGCTCGGCAGGCTCGCCGCCGCGTCCGGCGCCCGGCGGGACCGGAGGCTGGTCCGCCTGCTGGTCGCGGTCTGGGCCGTCGCCGGAATCGGATGCCTGGCGTGCTACCCGTTCGGGTTGACCGGCCTGCCGCAGCGGATCCAGTTGCTCGTCATGTCCGCGGCTACGGTCGCGGCGGCGCTTCGCTGCCTCCGCGCGACGCGAGCGTCGCCGCCCGGACCAGCGGAGCGGCCGGGCCGCCGCCAAGCTGCCGGACCGCCCTCGGGCACGCCCCGGGTTCCGGCGGGACGACTCGCGACGCGAACCCGCCAGGCGCGCCCTCAGCGCAGGCGAACGGCACGGCGCCCGAACTCGGCCCGGACCTCCCCGGCCGGCCGCCGGGAAGGTCCGGCGCCTGCGCTACCCGGCCAGGTGGTCGCCGATCTGGGCGAACACCGCTTCCAGCGGCGGCACCGGGACCGACGGCGACATCACGTGCGAACCGTAGTGCGCGATGACCAGCTCCCGCCCCGGACTGACCTGCAAGCGCTGGCCGTGGATGCCTCGCGCGCCGAACGTGCCGTGGCCGTCGCCGGTGACCCACCAGAAATTGTGGTAGCCGATCGGCCGCGCGGCACCGGTCGGCAGGGCGCGCTGCGCGGGCCCGGGCGGCACGTTGGCCAGATCGGCGACAACGCGTTCCGGCACGATCTGCCGGTCGCTGATCGCGCCGCCACGACGGAGCATCTCCCCTGCCCGGGCAAGGTCGCGAAGGGTCGCGCTGTAGCGGCCGCAGGCGATCTCCGTTCCGGTGGAATCCAGGCAGTACGCGCCGTCCTCGTCCGCGCCCAGGTGAGACCAGACGCGTTCGCTCCACAGATCGGCGAGACTGACGCCGGTGACGCGGCGAAGGGCTTCGGCGACCGCTTCGGTGTTTCCATTGTCGTAGCGGAATTCGGTACCCGGCGGCGCGACGGCCCGCGCGGTGGCGAGGTGCTCCTTGACGCTGGTCGGGCCGGTGTAGCCAGCGGGACGGGGCACGATGCCGACGGCGGCGAAATACCGTTGTGCCTCAAGGGGCTTGCAGAACGGCCGGCCGCCGTAGTCCATGACGGTGCCCATGTGCAGCAGGTGGTGGATCGCGGCGTCGCCGAACGCGGTGCCGGCGAGTTCGGGCGCGTAACGGGCCAGCGGCTGATCGGCCTCCAGTACGCCTTCGTCCAGCAACATCGCGGCGAGCAGTCCGGTCCACGACTTCGCGACCGATGCGGACAGGTGGACGTCGTGCGGCCGCATGCCGTGGAAATACCGCTCGTACACGACCTTTCCCCGGTGCGCCACCAGGATCGCGTCGGTTTCCGCGCCGGCCAGGAACTCGGTCAACGTGACCGAGGCTCCCCCGGCCTTCGGGGTCACGAGCAGGTGGTCCAGGTCGTGCGGATCCTCGGGCAGGTCCCAGCGCGGGCCCGCGCCGCGCCACACCCGCCGGGTCGGGCCGGTTTCCCTGGCGCGCGTCATGCCGAGGCGGACGAAGGCCGGGTCGACGTAGCCGCGGCTCCAGTAAGCATTGTCCACTGTGTACGGGCTGGTCACGGTTTCTCCTTGACTACGGCGAGTGCCGCGATGCGCCGGGCGTCGCGTTCGGGGCGGACGAAGAACAACGCGGCCACGCCGCCCGCCATCATCAGGACTCCGGGAATGGCGAAGGCGGTGGCGAAACCGGCGGCCGGTCCGTCAGCGGCCTCGACCAGCCGACCGGTGACATACGGCGCGAGCAGCCCGGCGACGGTGACCAGCGCTACGCTGACCGACAGCACCGCACCTCGTTGCGCGGGCGGGCTGATCTCGCTGTTGACGGTCTGTCCGTTGGCGAAAGTGACGCCGTGGAAGCTGAACGCCACGGCGATCAGGACGATCCGCAGCGTGGGCTGCGTGACAGTCGGCAGCAGCACCATCGCCAATCCCGCCAAGATCAGCACGCAGCCGCCGAGGATGCCGCGGGCGATCCGGCTGGGCACGCCGAGATGCAGCAGCCACTGGGTGAGCGCGCCGTGCGTGAAGGTCAGGATCAGCCCGGCCACCCACGGAATCGTCGCGATCGCGGCGGCCTCGCCGGTGCTGTAGCCGAGCGCCATCTCGAGGTAGGACGGCAGCCACGCGACCATCAGCGTGGATGTCCAGTACGCACCGAACGCGCCCGTGAATCCGCCGAGCCAGGTTCCGGAGAGCAGGATCCGCCGGTACGGCACCCGGCTGGCCGGGAGCGGCGCCGCCCCGGCCGGTGCGCGGTCGACCGGACCGTCGCGCCCGATCACCAGCCACAGCACGCACCAGACGCAGCCGACCAGGAACATGGCCAGGAACGCCGCGCGCCAGCCGAAATGCACGATCACCACGGTGAGCAGCGGGGTCGCGATCGCCCCGCCCAGCGCGCCGCCGCCGACGATCAGCGCGCTCGGGATATTGCGCTTGGCGTTGGGAAACCAGCTGTGGGCCGCGTGGAGAGCCATCGGCTGTGCCGGTCCTTCGGCAGCGCCGAGCACGATCCGGCTGGCCAGCAGCAGCCCGATCCCGCTCGCGGCGACCACCGACACCTGCGTCACCGCCCAGATCAGCGCGAGCACCAGCAGGATCCACCGGGTCGAGATCCGGCTCGACGCGAGGCCGACCGCCAGCGCGCACACGCTGAACAGGAAGAAGAACGAACTCGACAGCAGTCCGTACTGCGACGGGCTCAGCCCGAACTCGTGCATGATCGGGCGCGCGGCCAGTCCGAGGACGGTCTTGTCGCCGTAGTTGATCAGCATGAACAGCAGCAGCATGGCCACTACCGACCAGCGGCGCAGCCAGGTGCTTCCCGCGGCGCCGGCCGGCACGGCCGATCGCGGCCGGGTGCCCGCGGGCTTCATCGCCGGGCCCCGGACGGCAGGAGCAGGGCTTTCGCTATGCCGTTCTTCTGGATCTCCGACGATCCAGTCAGCACGCGGAACATCCGCAGGCGGCGGAACAGCCACTCCACCTCGGCCCCGCGCACGAGCCCGGCCTTGCCGTGGATCTGCACCGCCTCGTCGGCGATGCGGAAGGCGTTCTCCGCGACGAACAGCTTGCACATGAACGCCTCCGTGCTCGGCTTGCTCCCGGAGTCCAGTTCGGACAGTGCGTCGTAGGTCATGGCGCGGGCCGCGTAGTACGCGGTGCCCATCTCGGCGATCTTGTGCTGGATCGACTGCAGCGCCGCCAGCGGGCCGCCGAACACCTGGCGGGTGCGGGCGAATTCGATGGTGAGTTCCAGCGCGCGGCGGGCGTGGCCGAGCACAGTCGGACAGTGCAGCAACCGGTTGGTGGTGACCCGGCCGAGCCCGATGCGCAGCCCGTCGCCGACCCGGCCGAGCAGCTGCTCCGGGCCGACGTAGCAGTCGTCGAGGACGATGTCGGACTCGATGTGCTGGCCGGACATCGGAACCTCGCCGTCGGCGACAGTGCAGCCCGGCGAGTCCAGGTCGACCAGGAAGGCCGAGTAGCTCTCGTCCTCCCCCGCCATCCGGGCGACCAGCACCGAGAAGTCCGCGATCGGACCGGCCGAGGAGAACACCTTGTGGCCGCTGATCCGCCAGCCGTCGCCGTCCGGGGTCGCGGTGGTGCGCATGGCCCGCACGTCCGACCCGGCATTGGTTTCGGTCAGCGAGAAGCAGCACGCCCGTTCCCCGCGAACCACCGGCAGCAGGTATCGCTCGCGCTGTTCCTCGGTAGCTGTCGAGAAGATCGCGCCCGCGCGCAGCGGGCCGCCCAGGTCGCCGAGCACGCAGTGGTACAGGATCCGGCCGGACGCGCCGACTTCCTCCTTGAGCGCGGCCAGTTCGGTGTACGTCAGGTCGAGGCCGCCGTACTCGGCGGGCAGGTGGACACCGTAGAAACCCAGCTCGCGGCAGCGTTTCCACACCGGTTCGATCATCGCCCGGGTCAGCGGGGTCTCCGGGGTCAGCCCGAGCGTGGCCTCGTAGTCGGCGAGCTCGCCGGACAGGTATTCGCGCAGCCGGCCGACGAGCTCCGCGAGCCGCGGGTTGCCGTCGTAAGCCGGGGTGAGGGTGAAGGACATGCCGGGCCTCCTCAGTGGACTTTCCGGGCTTCGCCCGCCCAATACCGGTCCCGCACCGCGCGCCGGTCGATCTTGCCGTTGCGGTTCACCGGGAGTTCGCCGGCGAAGTCCACCGAACGGGGTTTCTTGATCCGCGCCAGCCGTTCCGCGCAGAACTCGATCAGCTCCTCGGCGGTGACGTCGGAGCGGCGGACGACGACCGCCTTCACCGCTTCGCCCCACTGCTCGTCGGGCACGCCCACCACGCATGCCTCGGAAACGGCGGGATGCTCGTAGAGCACGGACTCCACTTCGGTGCAGAAAATGTTGTAACCGCCGGAGATGATCATGTCCTTCTTGCGGTCCACGATGAACAGATAGCCGTCGGCACGGAGGTAGCCGATGTCGCCGGTGTACACCCAGCCGTCGCGGAACGTCTCCGCGGACAGGTCCGGTTCGTGCCAGTACTCGGTCACGCAGTCCGGACCGCGCACCACCACCTCGCCGAGCTCCCCGGCGGGCACCGGCTGTCCTTCGTCGTCGACCACCCGGACCTCGGAGTCGAACAGCGGCCGCCCGGCCGAGGACAGCAGCTCCGGGTCCTTCTCGATCCCACGCACCACGTCGTCGCAGGTCAGCACCGTGACGCCACTGGTGGTCTCGCCCTGCCCGTACCCCTGCATCACCACCGGGCCGAACGCCGCCACCGCGTCGCGCAAGCGCTGCGGCGACACCGGCGCGCCGCCCACCCGCAGGCAGCGCAGCGAGGACAGGTCAGCGGCGCGGACGGCGGGGTGCGACAGCACCATGTTCAGCATCACCGGCACCAGGAACGTCGAGGTGATCCGTTCCTTCTCGACCGCCTCCAGAAACTCCGCCGCACCGAACCGCGGCAGCACCACCGCGGTCGCCCCGCGGGAAAAGGCCGCGAGCAAACCCATTCCGGTGGCGTGCGTGATCGGCCCCGCCGCAAGGTACTTCTCCGAGGCGGACGGCGCGCCCTCCGGGCTCATCAACCGCTTGCGCATGTTCGCCAGCCGGTTTCCGTTCGTCTGCACCGCGGCCTTGAGCTTCCCGGTGGACCCGGACGTGAAGTGCAGGACCGCCGGATCCTCCGCGCCCACCTCGACCGCGACCGGCTCCGGCGACCCCGCCGCCAGCACGTCGGCGTAAGACCGGGCCTCCGGGGTGCGGCCGTCGTAGTCGATCAGCGCGCACGAGGTCCCGGCGGCGGCCTTCTGTGCCGCTTCGGCGTGCTCGGCGTCGACGAGCAGCACTCGCACGTCCGCGTCCGCCAGGATGTGCTCGACCTCGCCCGCGGACAGCCGCGCGCTGATCGGCACGCGCAGGAAACCGCCCTTGTAGCAAGCGATCTCGGTCTCCACCAGTTCCGCGCTGTTGCCGGCGAAGGTGGCGACCGCCTGCCCGGGCTCGACGCCGGACGCGAGCAGCGCGGACGCCAGCCGGTTGGTCCGCTTCTCCAGCTCGCGGTAGGACCACCGCCGCTCGCCGCACACCAGCGCCTGCTGATCGGGCCAGAACGTGCTGGCACGGGTGACATAGCTGCCCAGGTTCACGCCGACTCCCTGTTTTCCGTCAGATTGACCAATGCTGGACACTGTGTCTATTAACAGTCGCGGTGTCAACAGTTCGCTACACTCGGGCCGGCAACGACCGAAGGGGGCCCCTTGCCGACCACTGACCGACGGACCCGCCGCACGCGCGGCCTGCTCCGCGACGCGCTGGTGTCGCTGGTGCTCGAACGCGGATACGCCAACGTGACGGTGGAGGACATCACCGAACGGGCCGACCTCGGCCGCGCGACGTTCTACAGCCACTACCCGGACAAGGACGCGCTGCTGCGGCACGTCGTCGCCGAACTCCAGGAGGAACTGGACGAACGGCTGCGCCCGCTGGTCCCGGCGTCCTCGGTGGGCTTCACCGGCAAACCGGCACTCGAGCTGTTCCGGCACGCCCGCGAGAACCGGGATCTTTACCTGCTCATCCTGCGCGGCGAAGGCGACGGCCGGGCGCTGCGGCAGTTCACCGACGCGCGCATCGACGGGGTCGGCAAGGTGTTCCGGTCCCGGGCCGACCACCACGACGTGACACCGCGCATCGACCTCGGCGTGCTGGCCAGGGCATGGGTCGGGGAACAGCTCGCGGTCCTGCGGTGGTGGCTCGAAACCGAGCCCGCGCCGATGTCCGCGGAAGAGGCCACCGGGATGTTGCAGAACCTTTCGCTGCGCGGCCGTTACTGGGCCAACGGCTTCGAGGGCGACCCGCCGGATCCCGCGCCTACCGGGCCGGAGTCCCCATAGCGGCCCATCGCCGGGCGAGTTCTCCGCACGCGGCAACGAGTTCAGCCGGACGGACGTCAGTCAGATCGGCGTCGAAAGTGGCGAGGATGCCCGCGATCCCGGCCCAGGACCACGCCCCGAGCGTAAGCCGGCAATGGTCGGCGTCGAGGTCTTCCACCACCGAACCGCCCGGAGCCCAGCGCGCCACGACGGCCGCGGGCAGGGCGAGCCGGGCGGATCCGGTGCACGGCCACTGCGCGGGGGTGTCCCCGCGGTCGTGGGTGCTCATCACGAACTGCGCGAGATCGTCGGCAGGCAGTGCGCGGACCGGGAACTGCTGCGTGGTCGGGCGAACCTTCAGCCGGTCGACCCGCCGCACCCGCCATTTCCGCTCCGTCCGGTCGTACGCGACCAGATACCACCGGGAAGCCCAGACGACCAGATGGTGCGGCTCGATCCGATGTGCGGCCTCGAAGTCGGCGTCGCCGGGTTCGGCGCGGGTGCCGTCCGGACGCAGGGTCTCGGCGACCAGCACCTGCCGGTGCCGCACGGCGGTTCCGACCGCGGTGAGCGCAGCGGGGTCGATCGGCGGTCCAGGAAATTCCCAGTAGTTCCGCAGCCGGGTCAGGCGCAGGGATTCCATCGACGCCCGCAGCGCGGGAGGCATGACCTGGTGCAGGGTCGCCATTGCGCGCGAAGCGTCGTCGCCCAATCCGAACATCGTGCCGGGCGCGGTCTGCAGCGCCACCGCCACTGCGAGGGCTTGGTCGTGGTCGAACAGCAATGGCGGCAACGTGTTTCCCGCCGCGAGGCGATAGCCGCCGTCCGGACCGCGGACGGTGGCGATCGAGTAGTCGAGCCCGCGCAGGGTCTCGATGTCGCGGCGGACGGTGCGTTCGCTGGCCTCGAGCCGGGCGGCGAGTTCGCGCAGCGGCCACACCCGTCCGGAGCCGAGCAGGGACAGCAGCCGGAGGGCCCGGTGCGAGGTGTTCGCCACGGGTTCCATCATGTACTGGCCACTCGATGTCCACTACCCGGGGCAAGGTGGGCTCCGTTCGGGACAGAGCGGAAGGACAGTCAGACATGCGGGTGGTTGTAGTCGGCGGCGGAATCGGCGGGCTGGCACTGGGTGCGGGATTGCGCGGCCGGGGATTCGAGGTGTCGGTGTTCGACCGCGACACCGACGTGACCGCGACCGGCGGTTACCACATCACGCTGGACGACCGGGCGCAGTCGGCGCTCGCGGAACTGGTGGAACCGAAAATCATGCAGCGGTTGCTAGCCTCGGGTTCGGCACTGCGGCTGCGCGAACGCGACGCGTTCTGGGACCGCCGCGGCCGGCTCCTCGGCCGCGGACCCGACCTGAGCGGCAGCGGAAGCGTGGACGTCGACCGGATCACCCTGCGCACCCTGCTGGCCGAAGCCGTCGGTGACGACCTGCACCTCGGCCGCGCCGTCTCCGGCGTCAGCGCGGACGGTCCCCAGGTTCTCTTCTCCGACGGTGCACCGATCTCGGCCGATCTGGTGGTCGGCGCGGACGGCGCCCACTCCGTAGTCGCCCGCCATCTGGCAGGCGGCCCGACCAACCGTCCGGCAGGCATCATCGGCTTCTCCGGCCGTACCCTCCGCCGCGACCTCAGCCAGCCCGAGCAGCAACGACTGCGATCCCGCTCCGGCACCGCCATCGCACCGCACGGAGCCGCCCTGTACGTCGGTTTCCTCGACCCAGTCGGCAATGCCGCACTCGACGCCCCCGAACTCCGGATGTCCGTCACCACCGGCCCGACCTACATCTGGGGCGCCATGCTTCCCGAATCCGCCGCGACCGGCGCCCTCCGCACCCTCCGCGGCGGCGAACTGCAGGCCGCGATCCTGGCTGCCTTCCGCAAGCGACGCTGGGCGGAGCACACCCTCGAGGTCATCGCCAAGGCTGATCCGCAGAGCGTCGCCGCTTTCCGCTTCAACGCCGCCTCCACCCGCGCGGCTGATCTCGCACCGTGGCCCGCCGGCCGGATCACCGCCCTCGGCGACGCCGTCCACGCCACCCCGCCCACGGCGGGCATGGGCGCGGGCGCAGCGATTCGTGACGCGGCGAGCCTGGTGCGGCACCTGTCCGAAGACGGCAGCACCGCGGCCGTCGGACGGTTCGAAGCCGAGATGCGCCAGCGCGGCAGCGAGGTCTTGACGTTGGCGATGAAGACCGTTCGGTGGATTCTCGCTACCGACACCGGGTTTGGAGCCGCGGCCACCGCCGCGGCCACACCGGTCCTGGCAGCGGCGGTTCGGCTGCGTCGCTGACTTGACGGGCAGAGCCGGGAGACACCTCGTGGATTCGCGTGCTCTGCCCGATCCAGGCCGCCGCAACGGCCTGTGCGCATCGCGATAACTGTCCGCCGCCGAGCGGAGCCGGCTCACGTACCGCGGCAGGTCAGCCCTGAGCCTCGCGAAGGATTCGCACCGCTTTCGGGCCGACGCCGTGCAGCGCGAGGAGTTCGGCGTCGGTCCGCTCGGCAGTGTGCGCGAGGGTCGTGATCCCGGCCGCGTGGAGGGCGCGCGTGGCCGGGCTCCCGATCGCCCTCGGCAGGTCGCCGACTTCTCCCGCGACCGCCGTGCCCGCCGCGGCTACCGGGGCGGCCAGCCGCTTCGGCGCGCGGGCCAGCCACGCCCGCCGTACCCAGTGGTTCAGCTGCTGTCCGTCGAGATCCCCGATCGGCAGCCGCACCCCGGCGCGGGCGACCCGGCGCGCAGTCGGGTGTTCGGCGCGCAGGTCGTCCGCGTCGGGCCCGGTCATCCGGAGCACGACCTGCCGATCCGGGCGCAGGGCGGCGAATTCCTTGCCCCGCACGGCGAACGCGACCGTGCCGTCGACGGTCAGCTCGGCCGTTTCCGGGTAGGACAGGGCAGTTCTGCGGAGCTGGGCCAAGGTCGTCACCAGCACAGGCTGGCACGGACGCGGCCGTTTCGCCGGTCAGGCCGCGTCCGGCGCGCCGAGGAAGTCGAGCACGGCCTCGCGCAGTTCCACTCCGACGAGCGCGCCGCGGTGATCGCCCGCGACGTGCCGCATCCGCGCGCCCGGCACCTGCGCTGCCAGCTCTTCGATGCCGTGCGCCATCAGGTCTTCCCGTCCGGCGAGGAACAGCGTCGGGACGGCCGGGACGCCCGCGCTCGGATCGAACGGCTCGGCCGCCAGGCCCTCGACGAGGTTCAGCAGCGACTCCGCGTCCCCCGCGCTCGCCATGGCGGCGATCGCACCGGTGAGCGGATCAGCGGGCGACGGTCCGCCTCGGACAGCCGCTCGTGCGGCGGCGAGATCGACCGCGGCGAACGGTTCCCGCGGGCTCAGCCCGCCGAGAACGAGGCGGCGCACCGAAGTCCGGGGATGCCGGGCGAGATCCCAGGCGAGCCGCGCGCCGAGCGAGTAGCCGACGACGTCGACCTCCTCCGTGCCCGCGCATTCGGCCAGCGCGTCCACGACCCGGGCGGCGGTGACCTCGCCGGCCTCGGCGACCTTCGGACCGCCCGCGTGGCCGGGCAGGTGCACCACGATCGTCTCCCGTCCCGCGGCCGCCAGCGGGTCGGCCCAGCACTCGGCGGGCCAGTCCGCCGCTGCCGAAGACGCGAAACCGTGAATCAGCACGACCGGAGGCCCGGCGGCGGGACGGGAGGACAGCGTGCGGGTGACCGGGAACGCGGTTGTCATTCTCCAAGCGTAGACAAAACCTCGCGTCTGGTCCAGGACGACGCCACGCGGAGCACGCGCACGGACCGGAATCCCGCCGAACGGCCGGGAAAAGGCCGCACACCGGCTGATCCCGGCGGGAATTCCGGCACGCGCGCCTCCGAGATCCGGTGGCATTTCCGCCGGACTCGCCGCTCCGGCGAAGCCCCGGCCCGGAGCCGCCGCGGCAGGACGACGCCCAGTGCCGCCGTCCTGCCTTCTCCCCCGCCTAATCGAGCCGCGGGCGCTTGGCGGGCCGTCCGTCGGGAGCGGGAGGGCCCGGCAGCTTCGGCGCGGTGGGCGTGGTCGGCGCGTCGGGCGTCCACTCGCCTTCCTTGTAGGAAGGCCACGGCCCGCCCTGGTCCTTGAACCCCGGGTGGTCCCGGTTCCAGTACTCGGGCAGGCCGTGGTTGTTCGGCCCGGGGGCTTCGTAGCGGTCCTCTTTCGACCCGCTGCCCGACGAACGGCCCGCGGACTCGATGCCGTGGTAGGTGTCGGTCTGGTTGTTGTGTTCGAGGTTGTCCTGACGCGGCCGCTTCATCCCGTTCTTGTTCCAGTCGGTGCCCGCCGCGGTGTCGTGCCCGAGCACGCCGCCCTGCCGTTCGGGGTCGTTCTTGAACGCGGGGTTCTTGCTCTTGCTGTGCCCCTTGATCTCGTTGCCCGGCTGGCCGGTGTAGGACTCGCCGGGCTGTTTCGTGTCGAACCGCCGGTCCGGGTGGCTCAGCCAGTTCTTCAGCTTCGTCTGGTCGGTCCGGCTCAGCTGGCCGAGGTTGTTCTTGTCCAGGTGCGACAGTTCGGGAGGCAGCGGCGATTTCGCCGCCTTCGCCCAGAGCGGGATCATGTTGCCGTGCATGTGGTCGGGGTTGACGTAGCCCGCCGCGGTGCGGTTGCTGTACTTGGGCACCATCTTGCCCGTTTTCTTGTCCAGCTTCTTCGCCCCGTACTTGCCCCCGGGCGACATCTTGTCGTACCAGGCGGGCCCGTGATTGGGCACGTCGGTGTTGATCCGGAGGTCTGGCCTGCCTCGCGTGGTGGTGCCCGAGGGACCGGCGCCCGAGGGCGTGGTCCCCCTGCACAAGTCCGGGGCGAGCCCGTACGGGTCGGCGTACGCGTGCGGGTTGCCCGCGAAGGCGTACTGGTGGGAGCCGCCGTCGAGGCCGATCGGGTCCGGGCTGAGGTAGCGGGCCAGCGCCGGGTCGTAGTAGCGGGCGAGGTTGTAGTGCAGCCCGGTTTCGGCGTCGTGGTACTGCCCTTGGAACCGCAGCGGCGTGCTGGCTCCGGCCGCGGTCTCCTGCACGGCGGCGCCCCACAGACCGGTGCGCGCGTACCAGGTCACGCGGCCGTCCGGGGCCACCAGTTCCGCCGGGGCTCCCGAGAGGTCCGCCACGATCAGGCTGAACTGCTCGTCGACCGGCTCCCGCGGTCCGCGCGACGCCAGTTCCCGTTGCAGCAGCGGGCGGAAGCTGTCCGGCTCGTAGTCCCACGCGGTGACCCGGCCGCGCGCGGCCTGTTCCACCAGCACGCGGTCGTCCCAGGTGAAATCGACCCGCTCGAGCAGCGAGACGCCGTCCGCGGCGAAGTGCTCCTTCGCGATCCGGCGGCCGAACGGGTCGTACGTGTAGTGCCAGCGGGTGCCGTCCGGGGTCAGCACGTCGGTGAGCTGGTCGCCGGGGTTCCACGAGAACTGCCAGACCGCGCCGGGAGCCTCCCGCCGGACCATGCGCCCGCGTTCGTCGTGGACGTAACGGACCGCGCCCGCGCCGTCGACGACGTTGCCGCGGTACATCCGTCCGCCGAGCGCGTGCCGCTCGGTTTCGGCCGGCCAGTACGCGTTGACGAGGTTGCCCGCGGGGTCGTAGCCGTAGCGCTCGGTCCACTGCGGCGAACGCACCGCCGTGACGCGGCCGGCGGCGTCGAGGGTGAACTCGCGCGGTCCGGTGAGCCGGTCGCGGAGCGCGCCGAGGTGGCCGTCCGGGCGGTACTGGTACGCGCGTTCCTGCACCGGCTGCCCGGCGCCGGTGCTGATCGTTTGCGCGAGCAGCTGCGCCGCGGCCGACCAGGATGACTCGACCGTGACGCCGCCGTCCAGCGTCCGCCGGACCTCCCGGCCCGCCGGGTCCCGGTCGAAGCGCAGCGTGCGCCCGCCCGCGCGCAGCGCCGCCGGTTCGCCGCCTTCGTAGTCCCACGTGCTTTCCGCGCCGGACGGCGTCCGCCGCCAGATCCGGCGTCCGGCCGCGTCGTAGGCCGACCGGATCGTGCGGCCGTTCACCGTCTCGGCGACGACGCGGCCGGCGGCGTCGCGTTCCAGCGTGACCTTGGTGCGCCCGTCGTCCGCGCCGGTGATCCGGCCGTCGGGGTCGTAGCTGAAGCGCGTGGTCACTTCGCCGACGGTCTGCTCGACGACGTTCCCGGCCAGGTCGTAGCGGTACGTCGAGGTGCCTGCCGGGTCGGTCCGCTCCACCAGCTGTCCGGCCGCGTCGTAGCGGTACCGCACGGTCACGCCGCCGAAATCGGTCTCCCGCACCAGGTATCCGGCGGCGTCGTACTCGTGGCTCCAGACGAGGCCCTGCTCGTTGGTGACCGCGATGAGCCTGCGCTCGGTGTCGTAGCCGAACGAAACCCGGCTGCCGTCCGCGCGGTTCTCCGCGGCGAGCAGGTCGAAGTGGGTGTATTCGCCGGTGCTGACCCCCGCCCCGGCGTCGGTGTGGGTGCGGGCGTTCCCCTCGCCGTCGTAGGTCCACCTCTCGAGCGCGCCGTCGGCGTCCCGGTGCCAGACGAGCCGACCGTCCACTGTGTACCCGAACCGGTCCTGCGCCCCCGCCGGGGTGGTGATCGCGACGATCCGGCCGAAGCGGTCCCGGTCGTAGCGGGTCGTGCCGCCGCGCGCGTCGGTGACCGCGACCGGAAGCCCGCTCTCGTCGGACTCGATCCGCGTGGTGGCCCCGAGCGCGTCGGTCACCGACGTCAGGACCCCGCGCTCGTCGTACGTGCTGGTGGTGGTCGCGCCGTCCGGCTCGGTCTCCCGCAGCAGGTTGCCGGACTCGTCGTACTCCCACCGCTTGACCTGGCCGGACGGTCCGGTCATCGACACCGGCAAGCCGGACTCGTTGCGCTCGTAGGTGGTGCGGGCGCCGTCCGGGGCGGTGACCGACAGCAGCTCGCCGAGGCCGTCGTAGGTGTAGGAAGTGGTGCGGCCCAGCGGATCGGTCTCGCTGAGGAGCCGGTCGCGGGCATCCCACTCGTAGCGGGTCGTGCGGCCGAGCGGGTCGGTCTCGGCGATCACCTGACCGGCCTCGTTGAACCGGAACTCCGTGGTGTGGCCCAGCGAATCGACCGACCGGGTGATCCTGTTGCCCGGGTCGTACTCCATCGTGCCGCTGAGGAATCCGCCCGAGCCCTCGGTGCGCACGACGCGGCCCTCGGCGTCGTAGTGGTAGCGGTACCACTCGCCGTTGCGGTCGGTCCAGGACACGATCCGGCCCGCGTCGTCGTACTCGTAGCGCATGGCCGTGCCGGACGGGTTGACCACCTCGGTGAGCCGGCCGTCGGTGTAGCCGAACCGGGCGAGTTCGACGTCCGGACCGGCGCCGACCGAATGGTAGGCGGTGACGCGGCCGCCGGACGTGGTCACGCGCACGCGGTACCCGGCGCTGTGCCGCAGCTCCACCGGGGTTCCGTCGGCGTCGCGGAGGAAGTCGACGCGGTGGCCGTGGCGGTCGCTGAGCGAGAGCAGCGCGCCGGTGTCCCCGGCGAAGCGCATCGCGAGGGCCGTCACCTGGTCCTCCACCAGGTAGCCGCCGTCGTCCAGCCGGGTCAGCGGGCGCAGCGGGCCCTGTTCGGCGACGATCCACTCGCCGACCGGCGGATGCGGGTAGTGGGCGACGGTGCCGTCGGCGACGGCGAGGCTGACGCCCGCGTCGTGCACCTCGATCCGCTGGTCCACAGTGGACATCCAGCTCGCGCCGAACAGCCCGCCGGTGCGGAAACCGGAGAAATGCGTGCGTTCCAGCCGCAGCGGCAGCGTGCCGAAGAACTCGGCGTCGACCTCGGCGAGGATCATCTGCCCGGTCGAGACGTCGATCGGGTCCTTCTCGCAGCGCACGTTCTCCGGCGAGCGCGGGTTGGTGCCCTGGTCCTTCAGCGGCGGCGATTTCGGTTGCGCGGCCGGGGGTTTCTTCGGCGCCGGCGGCGGGGACTGCATCCCGCGGGAAGCGGGCGGCGGGACCGGGCCGCCGCCGTGGCCGCCGCCCGGCGAGGAGTCGCCCTTGGGCGGAGGCGGCGGCGGGTCGCTCCGGTGCGGCGGGGGCGGAGCCGCGGACGAGGTGGTGGTGGACTCGTCGGCCTTGCCGCCGCCCTTCCCTCCCGGGGAGCCCTTCGGCGTCGAGATGTCCTTCGGCTTCGGCGCGGCGGGCGGTTTGCCGCCCTTGATGCCCTTCAGCGACTTGGCGGCGTCGCCGAAC
Organism: Amycolatopsis sp. FU40; assembly: GCF_021903635.1. Classification (NCBI taxonomy): domain Bacteria; kingdom Bacillati; phylum Actinomycetota; class Actinomycetes; order Pseudonocardiales; family Pseudonocardiaceae; genus Amycolatopsis; species Amycolatopsis sp. FU40. The sequence continues at coordinate 2,346,040 of NZ_CP091381.1, read as the reverse complement.
AGCGTCCCGGCCTTCTTCAGCAGCGGCAGCAACGCCTTGAGCGCCTGCACCAGGCGGGTCGTGAGCTTCGCGATCTGCGCCGCGGTCTTGGCGACCGCGGCGGCGACCTGCGGCACCACCCACGCCAGGCCGATCCCGGCCGTCAGCAGGACCTGCAGCGCCCAGCTGATCAGGTGCCCGACCAGTTGCGCGATGATGTCGCGCACCAGCATCCGCACCGCGGCGACGACCTCGCCCGCGGTCTTCACGCCGGACGCGGCGCCCTCGGTGCCCTTCTGCGCCGCGCCCAGCAGGTTCGCGACGTCCTTGGTCCGCTCCCGGTAGGCGTCGGCCGCCTCGCCGGTCCAGGACTGCAGATCCCGTTCGACCTGCTCGGTGAGGTCCGCGCCGATCGACTCGAGTTCCTTCGCGACGTTCGTCCAGGTCTCGGCCTGGGCCTTGATCTGGTCCGCGTCGCCGGTGAGCGCGTTGAGCGCTTCCTTCAGCGGGCCCACGTGCTCCATCAGCCAGGCGACCCCGGCGGCGAGGATCGCGCCGAACGGGTCGAGCGCCGTCGACAGCGCGTCCAGCGCGACCCCGACCGCGCCCATCGCGACCGACGCCCACGACCCGCCTTCGATCGCCTCTTTCAGGCCCGCGGCGGCTTCGAGAAGACTGATCCCGGAATACGCCGTCGTCGAATCCTTCGTCGGCGCAATCAGCGGATTGCTCAAGAAGCCCCCCTCGGCTCGTCGCTCGCCCGGGCGCGCGCCGCCCGGCCGACAGCCGACGTTAGCAGTGGACTTCCCGGGCATCCGGGGCAACCGGACCCAGATGCGCGCGGGTTTGCCCGTGCGTTCCCCGGAACCGCCCTTCCGCGCCCCGGGCGCGGGTTCAGAGAGCGACCCTGGCCATCAGCCCGTCGATGTAGGCGCGGTACCGCCCGGCGACCTCCCCCACCGGATGCATCAGACTGGTCACGTTCGCCCCGATGGACACCGCGACGATCTCGTCCGCCAGCACGGTGATCGCGGGCGCGCCGGGCTCCTCGCCTTTCCCCCGGGCAGCCGCGATCCGCGTGGTCAGCTCCGCGCGCCAGCTGGTCAGCAGATCCCGGTACTGCCGGGCGAGATCCGGGTTCGCCACCGAGTGCTCCCACAGCACGAGCAGCACCCGCGCGGACGCGATCTGGTGCTCGTCGAACGGGATCGCCGCCTCGACGAACCCGCGCAGCGACTCCATCGGGCCGAGCGCGGGGTCGAGTTCGGACATCCGCTGCGAGGTCTCTTGCAGCACGCTCTCGAACGTCGCCGCGATGATGCTGTCCTTGCTGGGGAAGTAGTGCTTCAGGGCACCGTTCGCGAACCCGGCCGCGGTGACGATGCTGCGCATCGTGGCGGCTTCGAACCCGCCTTCGATGATCAGCTTCTTGGCGACCTCGACGATCTCCCGTCGTCGCTGATCGTGATCGATGACCTTAGGCATGGTTGCAGACTCTAACTCGTATTCTCGCGCGGCGGAGGTGACCCTGCGGGTGCCGATTCGGGGCGGCGGGCCCCGGAGTCGTCACCCGAGCCCGAGCCGGGCGGCCCGGCGTTCCGCCTGCCGGGCCGGGTCCGCCACCGGAGCGGCCAGCAGCAGCCGCTGCGTGTACGGATGCTCCGGCGCCCGGGTGACCGCGGCGGTCGGGCCGGACTCCACGATCTCTCCCCGGTACAGCACCGAGACCCGGTGGCAGATCCGGTGCACCACACCCAAGTCGTGCGACACGAACAGGTACGACACCCCGGTTTCGCGCTGCAGTTCCAGGAACAGGTCGAGGATCGTCGCCTGCGTGGTCAGGTCGAGCGCGCTCACCGGCTCGTCGCACACGATCAGCCGCGGCCGCCGGACCAGCGCCCGCGCGATCGCGATCCGCTGCCGCTGCCCGCCGGAGAACTCCCCGGGATACCGGTGCACGGCGTCCGCTGGCAGGCGCACGCGGTCGAGCATGCCGGCGACCGCCGTCCGGGCGTCCGCGCGCGAGGTTCCCGCCACCACCAGCGGTTCCGCGAGGACTTCGCCGACCGTCATCGTCGGGTCCAGCGAACCGTACGGATCCTGGAACACCACCTGGATGTCGCTCGCCAGCCGACGCCGCACGGCACCGCGAGCGTGGGTGATGTCCTCGCCGTCGAAGGTGATCCGGCCGGACTCCGGCGCGGCGAGGCCAAGGACGGCTTTGCCCAAAGTGGACTTCCCCGACCCGCTTTCGCCGACCAGCCCGACGCATTCGCCTGGCTTGACGTCGAGCGAGATCCCTTTCAGGGCCCGGAAGCGCACCCGGCGGCTGAGCCGGTAGTCGACCACGAGGTCCTCGATCGCGAGCAGCGGAGCGGTCATCGTCCGGCCTCCTCTCCGGCCGCGTGGGCGAGGCCGCGCCGTTCCCAGGCTTCGTCCAACTCTTCCCGTCCTTCGGTGTCGTCCAGCGACGCGCTGATCAGCTCGGCGGTGTAGGGGTCCTCGGGCGCGCGGAAGATCCGTTCCACCGGACCGGTTTCCACGATCCGGCCGTCCTTCATCACCACGACGCGGTCGCAGATGTCCGCGACGACGCCGAAGTTGTGCGTCACGATCACCAGCGCCATCCCGTACTCGGCCTGCAGCTCGCGCAGCAGCTCCAGCACCTCGGCCTGCACCGTCACGTCCAGCGCGGTCGTCGGTTCGTCGGCGACCAGCAGCGACGGCCGCCCGGCCACCGCGCCGGCGATCAGCACGCGCTGCGCCATGCCGCCGGAAATCTGGTGCGGGTAGCTCGCCATCACGCGGTCCGGGTCGGTGAGGCCGACCTGCAACAGCACCTCGCGCGCCCGTGCCTTCGCCGCGGCCTTGTCCAGCCCGTGGACGCGGCGCAGCGGCTCGACGAGCTGGTGCCCGATCAGGTAGCACGGGTCGAGGTTCGTCATCGGCTCCTGCGGCACGTACCCGATCTCGCGGCCGAGCAGTTTCGCCCGCTCCGCCGCGTTCCCGACCTCGCGCCCGCCGACCCAGATCGCGTCGGCGACCGCGGTTCCGCCGGGCGGCAGGAGATCGAGCACCGAGAACACCGTCTGCGTCTTGCCGGATCCGGATTCGCCGACGATCCCGAGCACCTCGCCGGGAGCCGCGTCCAGTGACACCCCGCGCACGACCTCTTTGACGCCCTTGTCCGTCGCGTAGCCGACGCGCAGGTTCTCGATCCGCAGCGCGCAATCCGCCGCCGCGTGCTCGTGCGCGCCCGAAGACCCGCTGTCGCCCAAAGCATCCGGCGCAGGAGCCGCGAGCGCTTCCCGCACCCGAGCCCGGCCGCGCCGCGTCGGCTGTTCGGCGCGGACGCTGACCAAGTCGGCGAGCGTCGAGCCTATGAAGGCCAGCGCGGCGATGGTCACGCCCAGCGCGATCGACGGCCACAGCAGGATCAGCGGGTACGTCAGCATGTTCAGGAAGCCGTCGTTCATCGTCTGGCCCCAGCTGGGCGTCGACGCCGAACCGATGCCGAGGAACTGCAGACCGGCCTGCATGCCGATGGCGAGCCCGGCGGTGAGCGCGGTCTGCACGATGATCGGCGCGTACACCGCGCGCAGCAGGTGCGTGCGCAGGATCCGCAGCGTGCCGACCCCGGCCACGCGCGCGGCGTCGATGTACGGCTCCCGGCGCACCGTCAGCGCACGGGCGCGGGTGATCCGGTAGTACCCGGGCGCGAGAAACACGCCGAGCGCGATCATCAGCACGGTGAAATCCTGGCCGGTCCCGGCCGCGACGACCAGCAGCACGATCATCCCGGGCACCGACTGCAGCGCGTCGCTGATCCACGAGCAGATCCGGTCGGTCGCGCCGCCGAAGTACCCGGCGACCACGCCGGTCGGGACGCCGAGCACGATTCCGGTGACGCAGGTGATCACGCCGCCGTACAGCGTGGTCCGCGCGCCGTAGAGCAGGCGGCTGAAGATGTCGCGTCCGGCGGAGTCGCCGCCGAGCAGGTGCCCGTTGCCGGGTTCGGCGTGGGTCAGCACGAAGTCGACGTGGTTCGGGTCGTACGGGGCCAGCCACGGCGCGAACACCGCGGCCAGCACGACGATCGCGAACACGACCAGCGCGACCACGCCGACCGGGCGGCGGAAGTACCGGCGCGTCAGCGAGATCCGCTTCACCGGGGCGAGCGTGGCGGGGAACGGGGCAGCGGTCATCGGTCGCGCACCTTCGGGTTGACCCACCCGAGCACGAGGTCGAGCAGGAAGTTGACGATCACGACGAACACGACGGTCACCGCGGTCAGGCCGAGCAGCACCGGGATGTCCCCGATCTGCGACGCCGACTGCGTCAGGCTGCCGATCCCCGGCAGGTTGAACACGATCTCCACGACCACCGCGCCGCCGAGCAGGCCGACGAACATCAGCGCCAGCACGGTCAGCGCGGACGGCGAGGCGTTGCGCAGCACGTGCGTCGTGACCCGGCGCGACGACAGGCCGCGCGCCCGCAGCGTGCGCACGAAGTCCTGGTTGGCGACCTGGAGGAAGCCGTTGCGCAGTTGTTCGGCGATCATCACGATCGCGCCGAGCGACAGCGAGATCGACGGCAGTGCGATCGAGCGCAGCCAGCCGGTCACCGACTGGTCCGGCGACACGTAGCCGACCGCGGGGAACCACTGCAGCTGGATCGCGAACCAGGTGACGAGCACGAGGCTGACCCAGAACCCGGGCAGCGCGAACAGCACCACCGACGCGAGCTTCAGCACGCGGTCGACGACGCCGCCGGGACGCAGGCCGCAGATGACCCCGACGAGCACACCGAGGATCGCGGCGAGCAGCGTGGCGGCGATGACGACCGACAGCGTCACCGGCACCCGCAGCGCGATCTGCTCGCCGACCGGCTGGAAATTCCGCCAGGAAGTCCCGAAATCGCCGGTGGCCGCGTGCGACAGCCAGTCCCAGAACTGGACGAGCAGCGGCCGGTCGTACCCGATCTGGGCGCGCAGCGCCGCCTGCTGCGCGGGGGTCGCGCTGTTGCCGAGCAGCCCGGCGGTCGGGTCCCCCACCGCCGTGTGCGCCAGGAAGAACGTGCCGCTCGTGACGAGCACGAGCAACAGGATCCCGGACACCAGGCGTTTGACGATGAATGTGAGCATGTTCCGGCTCCTTCCCGGGGCGGGTCCCTCCACAGAGGACAGACCCGCCCCGGGACGACGGGCGCGTCAGCCGCGCTGGATGAACCGCAGCGTCGGGAACATCATGCCGGTGATCGGCGTGACGGTGATGCCCTTGACGCTGAAGTAGAGGTTGTCGGCCTGGTACCAGACGTTCCACCAGGCGAGGTCCACGAGCTTCGTGTTCAGCTCCTTGAGCGCCGCGGTCTGCGCCGGGCCGGGCTGGGCCTGTTCCGCCTTCTGCACGAGCGCCTTCACCTCCGGGAAGGCGTCCACCGACGGATTGGGGTTGTACCACTGCTTCGACGTGACCTGGTCGGTCAGCGTGGCCATGTCGTTGCCGTCCATCGCGATCACCGCGAGGAACATCGGGTACGTCGGCGCGTTCTTCTGGTAGTCCGGCATCGACATGTTCTGCCAGTCGACCTTGATGCCCAGCTGCCCGAAGGTCTGCTCGGCGGCGGGCTGCCACGCCTGGAAGATCGTGGACATGGGCATCTTCAGGCTGAACCCGTTCGGATAGCCCGCCTCGGCCAGCAGCTGCTTGGCCTTCGCGAGGTCAGTCTTGTACTTGCCGTTGCCCGCCGGGTCGTACACCTGGCTGCCACTCGGCCACAGCTGGTCGGTGACCGTGCCGGCGTCGTTGCCGACCGCCTTCAGGATCCCCGCCGCGTCGAACGCGTAGGAGATCGCCTGCCGCACGCGCTGGTCGCCGAGCGCCTTCACCTGGCTTCCGGTGCGGTCGGCGAACTGCACGCCCACCCACGACGCCGGCTTCTTGGCGACGTTCCAGCCGTTCTGCTGTGCCTTCGGCAGGTTGGCCGCGTTGGCGAACTGGACGTTCAGCTGGCCGGAAAGCATCGCGTTGAAGCTCGCCGCCTGGTCGGTGATCGGGAACAGCCGCACCGTCGGGAACGGGTAGGTGGCGCTGTCCCAGTGCTTCGCGCGCTTCTTGAAGACGTACTGCGACTGCGGCTGCGAAGACGCCTTGTCGAAGGTGTACGGGCCGGAGCCGTCCGGGCCGTTGGCGAGCGAGTTGGCCTTGATCGCCTTGGGCGAGGCCATCCAGCTGCGCCCGAGACCCATGAAGTACAGCAGCGCGTCGTCGCGTTCGGACAGATGGAGCACGACCGTCGAGGCGTCCGTCGCCTCGACGCTCTTCACGTCGATGTAGGCCTGCCCGGACCGGGTGCCGGACTTCAGGTGGTTGAGGTTCTCCACCGCCGCGGCGGAGTCGAACTTCTGGCCGTCGTCGAACGCGACGTCGTCGCGCAGGTGCATGGTCAGGGTCAGCCGGTCGGCCGACCAGTCCCACGACTTCGCGAGCGCCGGGATCGGCTTGGCGTCCTTGTCCAAGGCGACCAGCGGGTCGTAGACCGCGGACAGGTACGGGCCGTCGAAGCCGATGTCGGCGTTGGCCGGGTCCCACGACGTCACGTCGAGGAACACGCCCGCCTTCAGCTCGTCGGTGCCCGCGCCCGCCCCGGCGGCGCCCGAGCCGGTGCATCCGGCGATCGCGAGCAGCGCCGCGGCGGCTGCCGCGAACAACGCCGCTGTCCTTGTCCTCGTCATTGAGTCCCTCTCTCAGGGTGCTGGACCGCCGGCGGGATCGCTCGGCGCCCCGCCGGGAACGGCGGGCCTTCGAGTGCGGCCCGGCTCGCCGTGGTGCGGGATAGTCTACGATTGTCGGCTAAAAAATCAACGGGCCGGATGCGTTTGTTACCTCCCGGCCCCGATGCCGTTTTCAGACGGCGTCGGCGACCAGAACGCGCGGGCTTCCCGGCAGTGCGAGGACATCGCATACGCGCCATCCTGCACCGTCCAGCCATTCGCGGACTTCCGCCTCCGGATAGACGACGGTTCCGTCGATCACGAAGTACTCCCCCGCGTGCAGCGCGTCGATCGGACGCTGCCGTTCGTCGTCGTCGAGGAAGAAGTCCAGCAGCAGCAACGTCGCTCCGTCTCCGGCGGCGGCGCGGGCGTTGGCCAGGATTTTCCGGTTCTGCTCCGCGGTGAACCGGTGCACAACGTGGTTCACCATCACCAGATCGTGCTCACCGCCCGGTTCCGCGGATTCGGTCGGCGCGGGATCGATGCTGATGCGATCCGCGCACCCGGCCGCATTCACCGCGTCGGTGATCCCTTGCGTGGACTCGGGTCCGAAAACGAAGCGAGCGGTCAGTGCGGGATTCGCCCGCAACGCGCCGATCGCGAATTCCGGCGACAATCCGCCCAGATCGAGCATCGAGCGGTACGGCGAGAAATCGAATGCGCGCGCGAGCATCGACGCGTGCAGCGAGTTGTAGCGCATCACGCCCGCCATGAACGTCGCCCAGCGGCCCTCGTCCATCTGGAGGTCGCCCGGTTTGCCACTGTCCACAGTGGCGTCGAACTGGAGCCAGTGGCCGTAGCTGATTTCGTTGAGGAAGGTCAGGAACGGCGCCAGATCCGTAGCGCCGTTCCCGCCCAGGTACTCCTGCGCGTCCTCGGCCAGCGAGTAGCGGCCGTCGGTGCGCTCCAGCAGACCGCGCGCGTTCATCGCGTCGGCCAGGATCCGGGTCAGCTGCTCGCCCGTGCCCGTGGCGGCGGCGAGTTCCGGCGCCGTTCGCGGACCGTCGGCGAGCGCGCGGAACAGGCCGATCCGCGAGGCGGCGAACAACTGCTTCGCGCCCATGTACCCGATGGCGATGTCGACGATGCGGTCCGGCGCTGGTTTCGTCATGTGGCGGCTCCTCACGGCGTCGGGGGTGCCTCTCCGGGCACCCCGGGGAGCTTTAGTCTACGCACGTCGACAAAAAACACCAGCCCCTTCACCAGGTTCCGTCGGCGGCGACCTCGCGATCGAGCCACAGCTCCTTGGTCAGCTCGCGAATCCGGTCCGCGCCGACGCGCCCCAGCAAGGCGATCGCGCCCGCATTGTCCTCCAGCTGCGCCCGCCGCGATACGCCCACGAGGACGTTCGCGGTCGCGGGATTGGCCAGGCAGAAGGCAATTCCCAGCTGCGCGGGCGAAGCGTCCAGTTCGCTCGCGATCCGTTGCACCGCAGGCCAAGCGGCGGCGATCTTCTCCCGGATGCCGCCGACGTCCGCGCCGATCTTGCGATTCGGCTTCAGATTCCCGACAAGCAGCCCGCCTTCGAAAATGTCCGACGCCTGCAAAGTCAGCTCTCCGGAAGCGAACAGTGGCGCGTAGTACTCGCCCTCGGCCATCGACCGCCGCGCGAGCCCGTACTTGAGCTGCGCGAAAACCGGCGGCGCCAAACCACGTTTGCGCGCGATGTCAAAAGCTTTGCGCAGATCGTCAATGCGCCAATTGTTCACACCCCACGCGCGGAACCGGCCGGCTTCGATCTGCTCGGCGACGTCCGCGACGACCCGCTCGAGGTCGACTTCGCCGAAGTAGTCGCCGACCACGACCAGATCGGCCGACTCGACGCCGACGCGTTCCAGCGAGGTGTTCATCTGCTGCGCGAAGCCGACGTTCGGGTAGTCCCAGAGCCAGAGCTTCCCGCAGTAGAGCCAATCTTCGCGGGCGAGCCCGGCCTCGCGCACCGCGCGGCCGAAGATCTGATCGGTCGTGGAACCCTCGGCGTGCGGGCCCATGTCGTAGTGCGCGACGTCGAAGAAGGCGTGCCCCAGTTCGGCCGCGCGGGCGATCAGCGCCACCGCGTCGCCGAACTCCATCCGGTCCCAGGTGTTCCACGAGCCGAGCGACAACGCCGGCACGCGCGGGAACGCCGGGCCCAGTCCAGGTCGATCCGTCGCCACGATTCCTCCTGCGATTCAAGGGATTTATTTTCTACGCTTGTATACTATAAGCCCGCGAACCTCGCTCCCGGCGAAAGGAAACGACGATGCCCGCTGCCCGTACCGTGCTGATCACCGGAGGTGCCGGCGGCATCGGCGCCGCGATCGGCGCCGCCTTCGCCCAGGCCGGCGATTCCGTGGTGCTCGCCGACCTCGACGGCGCCGAAGAAGCCGCCAAACCGGTTGGCGGGCGCGGAATCCGGCTCGACATCACCGACGAGACGGCGATCTCCGCCGCGCTCGACGAGGTCGGCCCGGTCGACGTCCTGGTCAACAACGCCGGTCTGCTCAGCGTCCACGGCAGGCTGCTGGACCTGCCCGGCGCGGATCTGCTGCGCATCCTCTCGACCAATGTGCACGGCACTTTCCTGATGACGCAGCTGGTCGCCCGCCGGATGGTCCACCGCGGCGAGCCCGGGGTCGTGGTGAACCTGTCCTCGATCGGCGGGCGGCAGCCCACGCCGGGAATGGGCGGCTACGAAAGCAGCAAAGCGGCCGTCGACGCTTTGACGCGCTGGGCGGCGATCGAGCTGGCGGAGCACAAGATCCGGGTCAACGCGGTCGCCCCCGGCCCGGTCGCGACGCCGATGCTCGCCGCCGCGATGCCGCCCGGATCGCCCGCGCACGACGCGTGGGTGGCGCGGATCCCGGACGGCCGGATGGCGGCGGTCGAGGACGTCGCCGCGGCCGTGGTGTTCCTGGCGAGCCCGGCCGCCGCCCACATCACCGGCACCAGCCTCCCGGTGGACGGCGGCCAGCTGCTCACCTGAGCCAGCCGTCGGTGAAGGGCCCCTTGAAGGAATCAGATTCCCTCAAGGGGCCCTTCACCGACGTCAGGCGATCGTTCCGGGCGAACGCTCGAACACGATCTGTCCATCGAGGACAGTCAGGTCGACCTCGACCTCGGGCAGCTCGGCCGGGGTCACCGTGAACGGATCCGCGGACAGCACGCACAGATCAGCCGCCATCCCCGGCGCGAGCGTGCCTTTCCACGAAGCCGCACCGTCCTGCCGAGCCGGGTGCACGGTGTAGCAGCGCAGCAGCGTTTCCATCCGCTGCCGCACGTCCTCGGCCGGCCCCATCCACTGGTCCGCGGCGGCGATTTCCTTGCGCCAGTCCGGCGGCAGCACCGGCGCGTCCGAGGTCAGGCACAACGGGATCCCGGCGTCCAGCGCCTCTCGCAGCGGCCACGCGGCGTCCGAACTGCCCTCCCCCAGCGCCGCGTCGACCACTCCGGCGGTGCGGACCGCGATCCCGGCCTGGGCGGACAGCCCGACCCCCAGCCGGGCCATCCGCTTCAGCTGCGCCGCGTTGACCAGGTCGCCGTGGATGACGTAGTGGCCGAGGTCGGCGTCGCGTTCCTCCCTGGCCCGTTCGACGGCGTCCAGCATCAGCTCGATCGCCCGGTCGCCGGTCGCGTGCACGCCGACCTGCAGTCCGGCCTCGTGCGCGGTGCGGACCATCCGGGTGAAGTTCTCCTCGCGTTCCGGGTCGTCCGCGCCGCCGACGAGCAGGTGGGCGTGGCTGCCGTCGGCGTAGCAGTGGTGCGTGTAGGCCGAGCGCATCGGCGGGATGCCGTCGGCGAAGATCTTGACGCCGCGGAAGTTCAGCCGGCGCGGGTCCGGACCGGGTCCGTCCACTGTGGCCAGTCCGGCGCGGAAGCCGTCCAGGGTGCTCGGGCCGTCGAGTTCGCCGTACAGCCAAAGCGCGGTCACCCGTGCCCGCAGCAGTCCTTCGGCGGCCAGTTCCCGGTACTGCTCGACGACGGACATGCCGAACGCGCCGATGTGCCCGTCGTCCTCCCCCGGGCCGAGGCCGGGTTCGGTGTAGCTCGTGATGCCCAGCGCGGCAAGGATTTCGCCCGCGCGGAGGATGGCCGCCCGGCGTTCGGCAGCGGTGCGCAGCGGCTTTTCCGGACCAGGTCCCGGCGCGCCGTCGTCGGCGAACAGGGTGTCCGGCCACAGCGCTCCCAGCCACGTGGCGTGCAGGTGCGCGTCGTTGATGCCCGGCAGCACCGCGCGGTCGCCGAGGTCGAGCACCCGCGTGCCGGGGCCGATCAGCTCCCGCAGGTCGGCGTCGGTTCCGGCGCGCAGCACGCGTCCGTCCCGCACGGCCAGCGCGGTCGCGGGCGCGGCACCGGCCATGGTGTGCACCGCTGCTGCCCGCAAGACGAGGTCCGCAACTGAGGTCGGCACAGGCGCTCCTGGAGGGATTCGGGGACTCGACATTTTTGTCGACGTCCGTAGACTAACCCATCACACGGCCCCGCAGGGCCCGCCAGTCCCCGGAAAGGTTTCCCATGACCGTCCCGACTTCCACCCGCGCCGCGGTGCTGACCGAGCACGGCGCGCCGCTGGAGCTGACCGAACTCCCGCTGCCCGCCGAGCTCGAAGCAGGCGCGGCGCTGGTCCGCGTCTCGTGCGCGACGCTGTGCGGCACGGACGTGGAGATCTGGTCCGGGAAGATGAGTTTCCCGGGCATGCTGCCGATGGTGCTCGGCCACGAAATGGTCGGCGAAGTGGTGGCGGCCGGACCGGACACGCGCGACGCGCTCGGTCGCGAGATCGCTGCCGGCGCGCGGATCGGGTGGTCGGAATCCACGTGCGGCGAGTGTTACGGCTGCACCGTGCTGCGCGAACCGGTCGCGTGCTCGCGGCGCGGCTACGGCTTCCTGCAGCGCTCTGACGTCGCGCCGTTCGCGACTGCCGGGCTGTGCGAATACGCCTACGTCGTCCCGGGCGCGGCGAAGCTGCTGCTGCCCGCCGAGGTGCCCGACACCTGGGCCGCGATGGCCGGATGCGCGGCGAAGACCGTGCTGCGCGCGTTCGACCGGGTCGGCGGCGTCCGGCCCGGATCTCGCGTGGTGGTGCAGGGATCCGGCGCGCTGGGCCTGTTCGCGACCGCGGTCGCGCACCTGAGCGGAGCGGGCAGCGTCATCACCGTCGGCGCGCCCGCCTCGCGGCTGGAGCTGGCGAAGGAATTCGGAGCCGACGACGTGGTCGACGTCGCGGGCGGTTCGGACTCGATCGTCGAGCGCGTCACCGAACTGACCGGCGGCCACGGCGGCGATCTCGTGCTGGACTTCGCCGGCGCGCCGTCGATCGGCCGCGAGGCGGTCGCGATGGCGGCGCAGCGCGGGCGGGTCGTGATCGTCGGCAGCACCGGGCCGGAGCCGACGCCGGTCCCGCTCGGCACGGTGATGGGCAAGGAACTGACCGTCGTCGGTTCGCTCAACGGCGACATCGCCGACTACCACCACGCGATCGAGTTCTTCGGTTCCTTCGCCGCCCGGATGCCGTGGGACCGGCTGTTCGGCTCGCCGGTCGGGCTCTCCGGCGCGAGCGAGCGGATCGAGGCCATGCACCGGCTGGACGAAACGAAAGCCGTCGTCGACCCCCGTCTCCCCTGATCCCGATTCCCTTACGAGCCAAGGAGGTCTCGTGTCCGCATCCTCGCCCCTGCCCCGCCGCAAGGTCGGCACGTCCGGGTTGGACGTTTCGCTGCTCTCGCTCGGTTCGTGGCACACCTACGACCGGATGGACTTCGCCGACTCGGTCGCGATGATCCGCGCCGCGGTCGAGGCCGGCGTGAACCTGTTCGACGTCGGCGTCTACGGCATGCCCGGCCACCCGCCGGTCTTCACCGACGTGCTCTGGAGCGCGATCATCCGAGCCGCCCGCATCCCGCGCGAGGACTACCTCGTCTCGGCGAAGCTGTGGATCGAAGGCTTCGGCGACCAGGGATTCCGGCCGCAGCTGGAAAACGCGTTCCTGCGCGGCGGGTTCGACGTCGCGGACCTGGTGATCCTCGGCGACCTGCGCCGCGACGACGTCGCGCTGGAGGATCTGGTCGAGGACCTCGCCGGGCTCACCCGCTCCGGGCTGATCCGGGCGTGGGGCGTCAACAACTGGTCGGCCGGGAACATCGCGCGGCTGCGCGAAATCGCCGAAGCGCTGCAGGTGCCGGGTCCGCAGATCGCGCAGCTGAAGTACAGCATCGGCCGCCGGTCCATTCCGGACGGCGAGCCGTTCGCCCGGCTGTTCGCCGACGGTTTCGTCATGCAGGCCTCGGATGTCCTCGAAGGCGGCATCCTCGCCGGGCGCACCAAGCTGACCCGCGAGATCGGCCGCGACCCCGGCGACGTCCGCAAGCGGATCACCCGCGACGCGCCCAAGGTCGTGCGGGCCGCACAGGAACTCGGCACGAGCGCGGCGCGGCTCGCGGTCGCGTTCACGCTGACGCATCCGGCGAACGTCACGACGCTCTTCGGCGCGACCCGGATGGAGCAGCTGGAGGACAACCTCGCCGCGGTCGAGCTGGTCGAGAAGGTCGGGGCCGAGCAGATCCGCGCGCTGGTGGAGCCGTTCTGGGCCGACCGCGACGCCGTCGATCCCGAAGGCCCCTGACGCCCGTTCACGTCCGGGAGGGGAATCCTGCCGGAACCAGATTCCCGCAGGGTTCCCCTCCCGCACCGCACCCGGCACCGCCCGCGCCGCCGCGATCCGCGCCGCCGCAGAATTCGCCCGCCCAGCCCGAGGAGGCTGCCTTGACCTATCCCCCCGTCCCGTTCGACCCGGAGATCGAGCCCGCGCTCGCCGAGATCGTCCCGGCCGACGCGCCGCCGTTCACCCCGGAGACGATCCCCGGCCTGCGCCGCGCGATGGCCGAGATGTTCCCGTCCGCCGCGGAAGTCGTCGGCGACGCTCCGGTGACCGTCGTCGAACAGACCATCCCCGGCCCGGAAGGCGCGCCGGACCTGGAAATCACCATCCTGTCCCCGCACGAGAACGACGGCGCGCTGCCCGCCCTCTACAACATCCACGGCGGCGGCATGATGGTCGGCCATCGCAACATGGACGTGGGCCGGTTGCTGGCTCTGGTGCTGGAGCTGAACGTCGTCGCGGTGAACGTCGAATACCGGCTGGCCCCCGAGCACCCGCACCCCGCGCCGGTCGAGGACTGCTACGCCGGTCTCGTGTGGACAGTCGAGCACGCCGACGAACTCGGCATCGACCCGTCGCGCGTCGTGGTGATGGGCGGCAGCGCGGGCGGCGGTCTCGCCGCGGCGGTCTCGCTGCTCGCGCGCGACCGGAAGGGCCCGGCCATCGCGGGCCAGCTCCTGCTGTGCCCGATGATCGACGACCGCAACACGACCGTCGCGAGCCAGCAGTACCCAGGGTTGGGCACGTGGACCCGCGAGTCGAACCTTGCGGGCTGGCAGTCGCTCCTTGGCGACGCGGTCGGCACCGACGACGTCTCCCCCTACGCCGCCCCGGCGCGGGCGAGCGACCTGTCCGGTTTGCCGCCGGCGTTCATCGAGGTCGGCAGCGCGGAACCGTTCCGCGACGAGGACACCGAGTACGCACTGCGGATCTGGGCGACCGGCGGACAGGCCGAACTGCACGTCTGGGCGGGCGCCTTCCACGGGTTCGACATGTACGTGCCGGACTGGCCGATCAGCAAGGCCGCCCTCGAAACCCGGAACTCCTGGCTGCGCCGGATCTTCGGGAAGGCAGGCAAATGAGCGTCCCGCCAGTGCCCTACGACCCGGAACTGGAGCCCGGCCTCGCCGCGTTCCTCGACCTGGTCGAGCGGATCCCGCTGCGCGCGGACACGATCCTGGCCAACCGCGCGCATTTCGCCACGATCATCCCGCCCGCCGAGCAGATCGTCGGCGACCGCCCGGTCGAACTGGCCGAGCACACCGTCCCCGGCCCCGAAGGCGCGCCGGACATCGTGCTCACCGTCGTCCGCCCCGCGTCGGGCGTCGCCGACGCGCCCGCCCTGTACAGCATCCACGGCGGCGGAATGGTGCTGGGCAACCGATTCTTCGGTCTCGACGGCCTGATCGACGACGTCCTGCTGTTCGGCGCGGTCGGCATCTCGGTGGAATACCGGCTGGCTCCGGAAAACCCGGCCCCGGCCGCCGTCGAGGACTGCTACGCCGGTCTGGTGTGGACAGTCGAGCACGCCGACGAACTCGGCATCGATCCGTCGCGCATCGTCGTCACCGGCGCCAGCGCGGGCGGCGGGTTGGCCGCGGGTGTCGCCCTGCTGGCCCGGGACCGCAACGGCCCGGCCATCGCCGGACAGCTGCTGGCGTGCCCGATGCTCGACGACCGCAACGAGTCCGTGTCGACCCGGCAGTACAACGGAATCGGCGCCTGGGACCGCAACAACAACGACACCGGCTGGGACGCGCTGCTCGGCCCGGCGCGCGGCACCGACGCGGCCTCGCCGTACGCGGTCCCGGCCCGGATGACCGATCTGTCCGGCCTCCCGCCCGCGTATCTCGACGTCGGCGCCGCGGAGATCTTCCGCGACGAAACGACCGAGTACGCCCTGCGGATCTGGGCGACCGGCGGGCAGGCGGAACTGCACGTCTGGGCGGGCGGCTACCACGGGTTCGCCGGTTTCTCCCCCGACGCGGAAGTCTCCCGCTCCGCGGTCGCGACCCGGCTTTCGTGGCTGCGCCGGATCCTGCGTGCCGGATGAAGCGACTCCAGACCGAAGCGCGCCTGGTCGAGCCGGCGTTGCCGGAAAAACGGCCAGGCGCGCTCCGGATGGCAGTCGTGCTGGGGCTGCTGGAGGTCTTCGGCCCGATCTCCATGGACCTGTACCTGCCGGCGCTCCCCCAGCTCGCTGACGACCTCCGGGCCGGGCAGAGCCTCGCGCAGGCGACCATGTCGGTCTGCATGCTCGGCCTCGCCTTCGGCCAGCTGGTCGTAGGCCCGCTGAGCGACCGGTTCGGCCGGCGCCGTCCGCTGCTGGCCGGGATCGGGCTGTTCACCGTTCTCTCGGCGGTGTGCGCGTTCGCGCCGTCGATCGAGGTGCTGCTCGCCGCGAGGTTCCTCCAAGGCCTGTGCGGTTCCGCCGGAATCGTGCTGTCGCTGGCCGTCGCGCGGGACCTCGCCGAGGGCGTGGAACTGGTGCGGCTGCTGGCCTTGCTGACCACCGTCGGGGCGCTGGCCCCGATCGTCGCTCCGGTGATCGGCGGACAGCTGGCGGCCGTCATCGGGTGGCGCGGCATTTTCGGCGTCCTGGCCGGCATCGGGGCGGCGTTGCTGCTCGTCGCCGCGACCGCGCTGCCGGAGAGCCTGCCGCCCGAGGCACGACATCCGCGCAAGGGCCGCGGCGAGTTCCGGATATTGCTGAAAGACCCGCTGTTCCTGGGTTTCCTGCTGGTGAGCACCTGCGGCGGAGCGGCGTTCTTCACCTACCTGGCGTCGATCAGTTTCGTGCTCCAGGACGGATTCTCGTTGTCGCCGCAGCTGTTCAGCGCCTGTTTCGCCGCGAACGCAGTGATGTCGGTGCTCGGCGCGCAGGTGAACCGGGCAGCGGTTCGACGCGTGGGACCGGTCCGGATGTACGTGCTGGGCACGACCTTCACCGCGGCGGCGGCAGTGGCGATGCTCGCCGCCGTGGCGTTCGGGGCCGGGCTGGCGGCGTTGCTGATTCCGTTGGCGCTGTTGATGTTCGCGGGCGGGACCACGCAGGCGAACGGCAACGCGCTCGCCCTCGCGAACCACGGCCAGCGGGCCGGAACCGCGGCGGCGCTGCTCGGGACGTCGTCGTTCGCGGTCGGGCCGGTTGTCGCGCCGCTGGTGTCGCTAGGCGGGACGACGCCGTTGTCGATGAGCCTGACCATGGCAGCGGCATACGGCGTCGCGACGGTGCTGCTGTGGCTGGCGGTGCTGCCCCGGCTGCGCCGGTCCGGGAGCGACTGACCGGCCGATACTCGAGGGGCAAGGCCTCCGAAATTGATCCGAACGGGCTATCCAGTAACAACCCGCCCGCGCCGACGACCGCGTTTGAGTTGACCAGGATCACCACATCGACCCCGTTCAAGCGCTACCCCAGCACCCGCGCACAAGGAAAAATGACGGGTCGGGGGGGCGCGACTGATGGGGACTGGTGACAGACACGAAAACCTGATCGCCGCCGAAGTGTCCGGGCCGGTGGTGCAGGCCGGCGTGGTCCACGGCGACGTCCATGTGCATTCTCGGCGCGAGAGACGCACTGTTCCGCGGCAATTGCTTCCAGTCTCCGCGTCGTTCACCGATCGGGAGCGGGAACTGGCCGAACTCGACCGCCTGATCGGCGATCAGCAGCGGCAAGGGCCTCGCGTCGCCGTGATCGCAGGCTCGGGCGGAGTGGGGAAAACGGCACTGGCGTCGCGATGGATAGCAGGCCATGCCGACCGTTTCCCGGACGGGCAGCTCTACGCCGATCTCGGTGCGTTCGGCGCCGAGGAGCCCGCCTCCCCCGACGAAGTACTGAGTCAGTTCCTCCGTGCGCTCGGCGTGCCCTCCGCGCAAATCCCGGCGGAGCTGGCCGCGCAGACCGCGCTCTACCGTTCGGTGACGGCCGGGCTGAAACTGGCGGTGCTCGCGGACGATGCCGACTCGGCGGCTCAGGTCCGGCCATTGGTCCCGGCTTCTCCCCACAGCGTGGTGGTGGTGACCAGCCGCTGGCGGCTGGGCGCGCTCGCGATGGACGGGGCGCGCGTGCTACTCGTGGAGCCGCTCAGCTCTGTCTCGGCGCTGGAACTGCTCCGCCGCGCGATCGGCATCGACCGGGTCAAGACCGAACCTGAGCCTGCTCAGCAGCTGGTGGAGCTGTGCGGCGGACTGCCGATCGCGGTATGCGTGGCGGCCGCCCGGCTCTCCACCCGGCCGCGATGGCCGATCTCCCGGCTGGTCGGCGCGCTCGCCGACGAACGACGCCGGTTGTCCGCGCTCGCGGTGGCCGACGAAGCTGTTGTGCAGGCCAGCTTCGACCTCTCGGCGGACGAGCTGGCACCGGACATCGCGCTCGTCTACCGGTTGTCCGGACTGCATCCCGGCCCGGACTTCGGAGCCGAGGTTGCGGCGGCCGCCGTCGACCGCCCGGCCGCCGACGTCGAGGACGCCCTCGATGCGCTGGTCGACGCGAGCCTGCTCACCGACGCCGGCCCGGATCGGTACCGTTTCCACGACCTCGCGCGGGTGCACGCGCGGCAGCAGGCAGAAACGCAGGAGAGCGAATCGTCGAGAACCGCCGCGGTGCACCGCATGATCACGTGGTACCTCGACCGCGTACTGGCCGCCGATCTGGTGATCACCCCACTGCGCGCCAGGATCAGCCCGGGCTACGAGCGAATCCGCAGCATTCCCGCGCCGCCGGACGCCACGGCCGCGCTGGACTGGCTGGAGCGGGAGCTGGCGAACATCGTGGCCGCCATGCGAGTCGCGGCCGACCAAGTCTGGCCTGAGCTGGTGTGGCAGTTCTGCGAAGGACTGTGGGGGCTTTTTCTCCACCGCAAGCACTATCGCCAGTGGCAACGCACGCACAGCTGGGGCGTCGACGCCGCCCGGCGCTGCGGCAACCGCCGCGCCGAGGCGCGACTGGAGGTTCAGCTCGGCTACGCCCATCTGAACACCGGACGTTACGACGCCGCCAAAGACCACTTCACCGCATCGCTGAAGGTGGCTCTCGCCATCGACGACAGCGTGGCCCAAGCTCGCGCTTGGGAGCACCTGGGAGTCGTCGCGCATAGCACCGGATCCCCTCGGGAAGCTTACGAACACTACGCTCGAGCCCTCGCGATCGCGGAAGAACTGCGCCAACCACGCAGCATCGCTCTCCACCGACGTCGACTCGGGGAAGCGTGTCGCGACCTCGACCGCCCAGCCGAAGCGGTAGAGCACTTCGAACGGTCGGCTGAGATCGCGCGCGAGATCGGCGACGAAGTGCTGCGCGGCCGAGCCATGACCCGGCTCGGCGACCAGCACCTGCGGCTCGGGGACTCGACCGCGGCGTGTTCGCTCCTGCGCGAAGCGGCAGATCTCCTCGGCCAGCATGGGGCAGCGGCGTACCAAGCCGAAGCGCTTGAAGCTCTCGCCGAAGCGGACCTGGCCGCGGACCACGTCGAGAGCGCACGCCTGCACCTCGAGCAAGCGCTGGCGACCTACGCCGTCGCGGAGGACCCGAAAGCCGAGCGAGTGTCGGCCCGCATCGCCGCGATCGCCGCCGGCAAGCAGAAGCCCGGGCACGGCGAGGCGTAGGGCCGAGCGGGAGGCCGACGGGAGGGGAAGTCGCGGCAGCCGAGCAGCACCGCCGTTGTTCCCCGGCGCGTCTTCAATACGTGTTCTCCCGCTCGCGCGACCGCCACCGCGGCGGTGCAGCCCGGCAGCCGCGCCAGTATCTCGTCCACCGCAGCCCAGGCCAACGCCCTCGACGTGCGTTCCGACGCGAAGACGACGTCCGAGCGGTTCAGCCACGACGTCGGCGCGGATTCCACGCTGGCGACAAGCACGTGGTCGCGCCCGCCGACGGAGTCAACCCACGACACGTCCCACACACCGGGTGCGGTACTGACCGTTCGCCACTGTGTCATGGCGGTCCCCCGACAAATCCCTCAACGGCGACGCGGCGAGGCAAAGGTACCGGAGACACCTGCACCTCGTGCGGCGGTTCTGGAATACCGAGCACCCGGTACATCTCCCGCCGCAAGAGCGCGCCCGCGCGGCCGGGCAGTGAGGTGATCCGTGCCGCGATGTCGCCGACCCAGTCTTCCGGCCGTCCAGCCGCGAGCGCGCGCAACTGCACGTCGACAAGCAGGTCCGGACGCAGCTTCGGCGCAAGGCGCCACACCGACGCGGCAAGGCTGCCCGCGCGCACATCCTCAGCCGAGCCGGGGTTCAGCAACACAGGCGTGCCGAGGGCCGCAGCGTACTGGGTGATCGACCCGTGATCGCCGATCACGTAATCCGCGGCCACCAACGCGGCCCGCCAGCCGTCGTCAGGCGGCAGCAGCCGCAGCCCGGCGTCGAGCGCCTTGGCCAGCCACGCGCGGATCTGCCACGAACCGTGTATCGACCACGTCAGCGGGTGCAGCGCCGCGACGACCTGGTAGTCCCTCGCCGGCAACTGTGCCGTCAGCTGGTCGAGCAGGTGCGGGTTGCTGCCGAACAGCGAATGCCTGGACCAGGTCGAGCTGACGAGGACCAGTTTCCGTCCGCTCCGGACGTCGAGCGCGGCGCGATATCGGTCGCGCAGGGAAAGGCTCGCTCGCAGCTGGTCGAAGCACAGGTCGCCCGCCACCACAACGCGGTCAGCGGCCTCGGGGCACTCGCGACGCAGCCAGCGGGCGTCCTGTTCGTGCGCCGTCAGCACTGTCGCGGGAACGACTCGCCCGTCCCGGACCAGCCGATACCGCGGATGGGCCAGAGACGGCTGAGCCGCGCGCTCTGCCGGCAGCGGACTCCGGCGGAACCGGGGGCCGCTCACGCCGTGCGGCATCACGACGACCGGAGCCGCGATCTTGTCGATTTCGAGGTAGCTCGCCGCCATCGCCAGGTCGAAGCGCGTCCGCAACACCTGGTGCCACGGCAGCAGCAGCCCGCCCCAGGCCCGGACGTACTCCTCTGTTCCGTCCCAGCGGTCCTCCAGCGCGGGGACGGTGAACAGGACCTGCACCCGGTGATCGGCACGCAGCAGGGGAAGCACTTCCACCAGTCGCGTCCCCGCGGTCATGTGCGGCACCACAACCAGGACGGTGCGGCACCCCGCCCGGGTCACCCATCGCTCCGCCGCCGCGTTCCCCGGAGCCCTCGTCCACGCACTCCCGCTCATCGGGCTCCCTCCCGCGCCGCCGAAATCCGCATTCCCATCGCTGGCTCGCCTCCTGTTCTGCTCGACTGGCCGAGGCCAATACGGAAATCGTCGACAGCGCTTCATTCACGACGCTTTCAGCGCAGGGGGAAATCCTCTTTCAGCCACCGCGAGAAGGTGACAGATATTTGCCAGAAGCGACACCGATTGGCGAAACAAGTATTGAGGTGGAAAACTGCGTGCACGGGAGCGCGGGCCGCCGCGAAGGCGGCACCTGGGGAGGGATGCGCCATGAACCGACCCGTCGTCATGGGATTTCTCGGGCAAACCGCGTTACGAATGCACGGCCGGATGAGCGTGCATTGGGAACGGCCGCAAGCACGTGCGGTCCTGGCTGTCCTCCTCGCGCACGCGGGCCAGCGAATTCCCGCCTCGACCCTCACCGAACGCGCCTGGCCGGAAGAGCGACGGCCGCGGAATCCCGCGTCCACGCTGCACACCTACACCACCCGGATCCGCGCCGCGCTGCAGGCCGCCGGCATCGCTGCCCGACTGGAAACCGTCGACGGCGGCTACCAGTTGCACGCCGACAAAAACCTCATCGACTACTACCGGCTACGGGAAACGATCAGCGATTCCCACCGCCACGCCCGGCAGAACGATCATGAAAAAGTGTGCGCCTGCATCGAACAGGCCATCGCGCTGTGGAATGATCTTCCGCTCGCCGACGTGCACTCCCCGTGGGCCGACAACTGGCGGCGTGCCGTACTCGCCGACGAATGGCTGCCAGCCAATGATCTCCTCGTCGACAGCTACCTCGAACTCGGCCAGTTCGACATGGCGTTGCGACGTCTCAACGATCTTCACCGCGAGCACGGCTTCACCCTGAGCGGCACTCAGCGGCGACTGACCTTGATGACCCGGCTAGGCCGCCGCGATGACGCATACCTGCACTATGTGTCGACGCGACAGCGCCTGCTTCGCGAAGGCGACGACGAATCCGCGGACGCGCTCAAACGCCACTACGACACGCTCGCCGCGCCAGCACCCCGCTCGACCGCCCATTCCGCCGGCACACCACCGAGCAGCCACTCCCGCGTGCCGCGCCAGCTGCCGCGTGACGTCCCCAACCTGATCGGCCGCGACGCGCTGATCGGACGCCTGGACGCCATCACCGGCACCACCGCGGCTGATCCCTCCCCCGCAGCGGTCCTGTTGACCGGGCCGCCCGGGATCGGGAAGACGACCGTCGCCGTCCGCTGGGCTCACCGCTCGGCCCAGCGCTTCCCGTGCGGCACGCTGTTCACTGATCTTCGCGGATTCGCACCAGGCATCCCCCAGACGCCCGCCGAGGTGGTCGACCGCTTCCTCGCCGCGCTCGATCCGTCCGCCGACCAGCGGTTCAGCACCGGCAACCGGACCGAGCAGCTGCGCGCCCTGCTCGCCGAGCGACCCGCCCTGGTCATTCTGGACAACGCGGCCAATTCCGATCAGATCGAGCCGCTGCTGAACCTGTTCGCCAGCTGCGTCGTCCTGATCACCAGCCGAAACAGCCTGCGCAAGGCCAGCACGCGGTATCACTTCGCGACGCTGGCCCTCCACCCGCTGCCGCTGCCCGCCGCCACCGCTTTGCTGTCAGCCCGCATCGGGGACCGCGCCAAATACGAGCCTGGCCCGGTCCGCGACCTGGCCCGCCGCTGCGGCGGCCTTCCGCTCGCGCTCGCCCTGATCGCCGAACACGCGGCGAGCCGGACCGGCGTGCCCCTGCGGGGATTGGCGACCCAACTGCGCGACCACGATGAACTGTTGTTCCTGGAACACGAGGCCGATACCCCTCCCGCCGGCCTGGCCGCCGCGTTCGCCTGCTCCTACGAAGCGCTCTCCCCCAGCGCTCAGCGCACCTTCCGCGCGCTCGGACTGCACCCCGGCACCGATATCGGCGTGCACGCGGCGGCCGCGTGCACCGGCGAGCCAGTCGCCGCCACGAGGCGCAATCTCGACGCGCTCCACAGCGCTCACCTCCTCGAACAACGCGAGGAAATCGACAGATTCCACTTGCACGACCTCGTCCACGCCTACGCCGCCCATCTGTGCGCTGGTCAGGACCACCGTGCGGCACGGCACCGGATAGCCAGCTTCTACCTGCATTCGGCGGCCCGCGCCCATGAGCTCGTCTTCCCTCATCGCCCGGGCCCCCCGCTCCCGCCTGTCGCGCCCGGGTGCGAACCGCTCACCTACGCCACGGCCGACGAAGCCGAGCAGTGGTGCCTGAGGGAGGCAGAGACGCTCGCCTCAGTCCTCCGCTATGCGACCCAGCACGGGCTGGACGACCATGCCTGGCCCCTGCCGCACACCACGCTTTTCGTCTGGGATCGGCACGGGCGCTACCCGGCTATCCGAGCCGGGCTGGAGATCGCCGCGGCCGCGGCCGCCCGCTGCGGCGAGCGCGAGGCAGAGGCGGGCACTTTGAACGATCTCGGACACACCCTCATGCTGATGGGCGAGCACGACCACGCCCGCGACCACCTGTACCGCGCGCTGGACATCATCAGCGAATCCGACAACCCCGCCTTCCGCGTCGTGGTCCAGCTCAACGTCGCCCGCCTGGAGCACGAGACCCAGCGGCTCAGCACCGCGCTCGACCTCCTCGTGCGCTGCGACCGCCTCGCGTCCGAACTGGACGATCCGGGACTGGAAGCAGGCATCGCCCACCAGCTCGGCGAAACGCTTCGCGCCATGCACGACCGCGTGGCCGCACAGGGGCATTTCGAACGCGCTCTCCGGCTGCGAGAACAGGTGGGCGACCTTCCCGGGCAGATCGCCGCGCACGTCGAACTGGCCGATCTGGCCTGCCTCCGCGACGACCACCCCGCGGCCCAACAGCACGCGGACCAAGCCCGGACGCTGCTCGCCCGCTCACACGACGCCGACGCGCGCTTGCGCGTCCTGCTCTTGATCGCGCGCTTGCGACACGAACAAGAGAACCCGGACGAAGCGATCCAGCATGCCCGCGAGGCGATCGCCCTCGCGTACAAGACGCATAATCCAGTCAAACACGCATTGGCACTGGAAATACTCGGAAAGATTTACCACGCCGAGGGCGAATCCGGTAAGGCATGCGACGCATGGACAATCGCGGCCGGCCTTCTCGAAGGCAAGGAAGAACACGCCGCGACAGTTCGCATATCCCGCCATCTCGCCGATATCAACGGCGCGCACACGTTCGTTCCCGCCGCCCGCGACGCTGACGCACTCGCGGCGGACCCCGCCGCCCGCATTAACTTTACGCGAAAGTAGCTCACAAAACGGGCGCAACCCGTTCCGGGGATCACACCCGATACACTCTGCGAGATAATCACGCTAAAGTGTGATCATGTGCCGCAATCTGCTGAAAAATGGCTGCTCGCGAGTGTTTCCGTACACCCCTCGAGCTGCAGTCAGTAGCCTGAACATCTAGACAACATGTATTTCGCCTGGCATGGTGGCGCAGTCCGAAGACGCGGCCGCAGCGGCAAACACCTCCGGACATCACCTCACGCACCACCAGAAAGGTAACCGCCTTGCCTCGCAATCCCCACTGGCTTAACGCATCCATGATGGCGACCGCCTTTGTCATGGCGACCCTCGGATGGTTCAAGTACTTCTGATTGCCGTAGCGGTGTGCGCCGTCGGACGGCGCACACCGCTCAGAGCAAATATGAGGGGCAAGGAATCAATTTTCAATCGGCCGGTTTACCGACGACGCTTTTCAGCGGTCCCGAAATTTTCTTGCTTCGAGCATCGTCCGGTCACCTCCGGCACGAACCACTTGACTCGAACACGAGCTGACAGTCCTCCTCGCTGACCATCCGGAATTCCGCTTTCTCCAGCACCCGGCGACTCGCCGCGTTTCCGGGCAGCACATACGCCCGCAACTCGGGGGCGAGAGCGGGCTCCGGATGCTCCTCATGCCACCGCCGGAGCGCCTGCGTCAGCTCCGTGGCCAGGCCCGCGCCCCACGCCGCCCGCGCCAGCAGATATCCGACTTCCCGGTGTCCGCTGCGATGGGCGATACCGAACCCGGCCCGGCCGAGAAATCCCGACGCACCTTCGACCCGCCACTTCGACCAGCCGCGCGTCCGGTGCTCGGCGATGAACCGCTCCAGCCGTTCCCGGGTCGCCTCGCGGGTCTGCGGGCCGGTCGTCATGTGCCGCATGACTTCCGGGTCCGCGTGCAGTGCGGCGAGATCGTCCAGGTCCTCGGGCAGCCACGTGGTCAACCGAAGCCGCGGCGTGCGGAGGATTTCGTCGCGGCCGCTCACCAGCCAGGGTGGTACGGCGTCGGCGGGGTTTTCGGCAGCAGCCACGCGCCGGTCGCCCGATGCGCGGCCAGCACCAGTGCGGCCACGGGGACGATCAGCCACAGGAACCCGCTCGGGAAGGTCATCTGCAGCGTCGGCGGCGCGCTTTTGCGGACGAAGCTGGAGCCGAGGCCGACGATCATGAAGACGACGATGTCCAGCACCGCCAGGCCGCTTCCGACGAGCACGCAGATCCGGCCGGCCGGGGAACGCTTGAACAGCCCGATCGCGCCGGCCACCGCCAGTGCCGCGACAGCCAGGTACGCAGCGCCCACGATCCCGCTGGAAAGCAGCCTGGACGAGGACGGATTGTCGATCATCCGGACCACCGCCACGATGAAGCCGATCGTGCCCACCAGGCCGATCACTGAGGACAACGTCGCCGCGGCGATGGCGGTGGCGCCGAAGCACGCGGTCGGCGCGGGAGCCGGCTG
This sequence comes from Amycolatopsis sp. FU40, assembly GCF_021903635.1. Classification (NCBI taxonomy): domain Bacteria; kingdom Bacillati; phylum Actinomycetota; class Actinomycetes; order Pseudonocardiales; family Pseudonocardiaceae; genus Amycolatopsis; species Amycolatopsis sp. FU40. The sequence goes on along the minus strand of NZ_CP091381.1, from coordinate 2,320,725 downwards.
CGACGGGAACTGGCCGCTGTACGGGGGCTGCCCGCCGTAGGCAGGCGGCAACGGCGAGTACTGCGGCGGCTCCGCGCCGGGGTAAGGCGGTTGCGTCACGACAGCTGTTCCTCCGGGGTCAGGAAGACATTCGCGGCTCATCCTGCCAGGTCAGCGGCCCCTTTCCGGCCCGATTGCCCAAACGGACGACACGCGGTTCGCCGGCGCCTCTCGCGATACGGCCAGATAGGTGTTACCTTAGGTAACAGTGAATCGCGGTAACGCCTAACCAATGTCGCTCAGGGAGGACCGAATGACCAGCGCAGACGTGCAGCGAGCACCGGAAGCAGCCCAGTCCGGCCGGCACGAGACCGCGCAGCGGCTGCTCGACTCCTCCGCGACCCTGTCCTACGACCCGGCCACCGAGGTCGACTGGGAAACCCCGCTGGACAAGGACTTCCACGGGGCCAGCCCGGAGTGGAGCACGCTCTACGGCACGAGCTACTGGGCCGAGATGACCCCGGAGCAGCAGAAGGAGCTGACCCGCCAGGAGGCGGCGTCGGTCGCGAGCACCGGGATCTGGTTCGAAATGATCCTGCAGCAGATGGTGCTGCGCGATTTCTACGCCAAGGACCCGACCGACCCGGCGTTCCAGTGGGCGCTCACCGAGATCGCCGACGAATGCCGCCACTCGATCATGTTCGCCCGCGGCGCGCAGAAGCTCGGCGCTCCCCCGTACCGGCCGCGCAAGCTCGCCGTCGAACTGGGCCGCGTTTTCAAGGCGGTCGCCGGCGGCGAAGCGGCGTACGCGGCGATCCTGGTCGCCGAAGAGGTTCTCGACGTGATGCAGCGCGACTGGATGCGCGACGAGCGCGTGGTCCCGTTCGTGCGCACCATCAACAACATCCACGTCGTGGAAGAGTCGCGGCACATGAAGTTCGCCCGCGAGGAGACCCGCGAGCAACTGGAAGGCGCGGGTGCCGTGCGCCGCCAGTTCAACGCGCTGGTGATCGCGATCGCGTCGTACTTCATCGTCAGCAGCATGGTCAACCGCGACGTGTACAAGAACGCCGGGCTGGACGCCGAGCGCGCGCTGCGCGAGGCGAAGGCCAACGAGCACCACAAGTCGATGATGCGGTCGAGCTGTGCCGGGCTGATGGAGTTCCTCGGCTCGTGCGGGCTGCTGACGAAGCCGGCGCTGGTGTTCTACAAGCGAGCGAATCTGATCTGACATGGCCTTCGCGATCACCCAGACCTGTTGCAACGACGCGACGTGCGTGTCGGTCTGCCCGGTCAACTGCATCCACCCGACGCCGGACGAACCGGACTTCGGCACCACCGAGATGCTCTACGTCGACCCGGCGTCCTGCATCGACTGCGGCGCGTGCGCCGACGCGTGCCCGGTCGACGCGATCTTCCCGGTGGACCTGCTGACCGATTCGATGAAGGTCTACGCGGGGATCAACGCGGACTTCTTCGCCGACCGCCCGCCGGTCGCCGCGAACCCCGCGCCGAACTTCCACCGCTGGGGCCCGCCGACGTTCGACCGGGAGATCCCGAGCGACCTCGAGCCCGCGGACGTGGCCGTCGTCGGCACCGGCCCGGCCGGGATGTACGCGGTGGAAGACCTGTTGCTGCACACCAACGCGCACGTCACGCTGATCGACCGGCTGCCGGTCGCGGGCGGCCTCGTGCGCTTCGGCGTCGCCCCGGACCATCCGGACACCAAGCGGATCGGCGAGGCGTTCTCCCGGTTCCACAACCACCCGCGGCTGAAGCTGAAGCTCGGCGTCGAGGTCGGCCGCCACGTGACGGTGGACGAGCTGGCCGAACGGCACGACGCGGTGATCTACGCGGTCGGCGCTTCGTCCGCCCGCACCCTCGGCATCGCTGGCGAAGAACTGCCCGGCAGTCTCGCCGCGACGACAGTCGTGGCTTGGTACAACGGCCATCCGGACGTCCCCGCGCACGCGGTCGACCTGTCCGCGGAGCGAGTCGTGCTGATCGGCACCGGCAACGTCGCACTGGACGTGGCCCGGATCCTCACCGCCGACCCGGACGAGCTCGACGGCACGACCATCTCCCCGCACGCGCTGGAACGGTTGCGCTCCAGCAAGGTTCGCGAGGTAGTGCTGCTGGCCCGACGCGGTCCGGAAGACGCCGCTTACACCTCGCCCGAGCTGATCGCGTTGGCGCAGCGGGCGAACGTGCCGCTCGTCGTCGACACCGAAGACCCGCGCACCGCCGCGGCGATCGACGCGGGCGCCGGAAAAGCCGCGCTGCTGAAGGACTTGGCCCGCGAAACCGTCGACTGGACCGCCCCTCCTGCGGACGGCCCCCGCCGGATCGTGCTGCGGTTCCACTCGGCCCCGGTCGAGATCACCGGCGACCGGCAGGTGCGCGGACTGCGCGTCGACGGACCTTCCGGACCGGTCGAGATCGCCGCGGGTCAAGTGGTGCGCGCTGTGGGCTACCGCGGCCGTCCGGTGCCCGGGCTCCCGTTCGACGACGCCAGCGGAACGATCCCGAACTCCGCGGGCCGGATCGAGGGCCGGACCGGCGCGTACGTGGTGGGCTGGATCAAGCGCGGCCCGTCGGGCGGAATCGGCGCGAACCGTACGTGCGCCAAGGAAACCGTGGCGACGCTGCTGGCGGACATCACCTCCGGCGCGGTGCCGCTGCGGGGCCGGCGGTCGCCGATCGCGGCACTGGCGGCACGGTTCAGGGGTCGCTGAGACAGTTCCTTCCGGAGTCCCGGCCGCGCACTGCGGCCGGGACTTTTTCGCGCGCGTCGGGTATTGCCCGATTGTCGGACAATCTGGCAATCTAGTGCGCACGGCGAGCACTGGGGGGGCAGATGGCGATCGACGGTCTGGGTGCGAGCATCCAGCGGCGCAGCACCGCCGAGCAGGCGGCCGAAGCGGTCCGGCAGGCGATCCTGTCCGTCCGGCTGCCGCCCGGCACCCCGCTGCGCGAGGCCGCGCTCGCCGCCGAGCTCGGGATCTCCCGCAGCACGCTCCGCGAGGCCGCACGGACCCTCGAAAGCGAAGGACTGGTCCGGTATCAGATGAACCGCGGCATCGTCGTCGCGGACGTCACCGCACCGGACGTCGCGGACATCTACGCCGCCCGCACCTCCGTCGAACTCACCGCGGCCGACGCCCTCACCGAGCACCGCGATCCGGCGATCTACCGGCAGCTGGCTGACCTGGTCGACCGGATCGAGCACGCCTTCGAGCAGGACGACACCGCCACCGCCCTCGACAGCGACCGGCTCTTTCACGCCACCCTCGTCACCGCCACCGGCAGTCCCCGCTTACGCCGTTTCCACGCACAGCTCCAGCAGGAACAACGCCTCGCCCTGGCACTGGCCGAACGCTCCCGCCGCCAACTCGGCCGCACCACCGACGACCACCGCCGGCTGCTGGACGCCCTGCGCGGCAGCCGGAGCGAGGCCAGAGCCGAGATCACCGCCCATCTGCAAGCCGGCGCCGCCGAATTGGGACGGCTGCTCGACCTGCTCGCCCACCACGACGAAAGCGAGAAACCCCGTGGCTGACCACCGTGCCTGGGACCTGATCGTCACGCCCTGGCACCTCGACCAGCACCTCCCGGACTTCCCCGTCCCCGCGACCGCGACCCAGGTCGTCCCGCCGGTCCTGCCCGCGGAGCCTGTCCCCGCCCGGATGAACCTGCTGCACCAGGCGACAGCCGACGCGGTGGCCCGAACCGCGAAGCCCCTGGTGCTCTCCGGCGACTGCCCCACCAGCCGCGCCGCGGTGGCCGCGCTGCAGCGACGCCACCGCGACCTCGCCGTGCTGTGGCTCGACGCCCACGGAGACTTCAACACCCCAGAGATCTCCACCAGCGGCTACCTCGGCGGCATGGCGCTGGCCATGCTCACCGGCCGCACCGCGGGCCTGTTCGACGACCCGCTCGGCCTGCGCCCGGTCCCCGACACCAGCGTCGTGCTCGCCGACGCCCGCGACCTCGACCCCGCCGAACACGACGCCCTCGCCGCCAGCCGCGTCCGCCGCGTGCCCGCCGACCCCGCCGCCATCGCCACCGCGCTCGACCACCTGGGCCCAGTGCCCGTCTACCTCCACCTCGATATCGACGTCATCGACGGTGCCGAACTCCCCGGCGCACGCTTCCCGTCCGGCCCCGGCCCTTCCCTCGCCCGGATCGAAGAATGCCTTGCCGCCGCGTGCGCCACCGCCGACATCGCTGGCGCCTACCTCGCCTGCGCCTGGCTGCCCGAGCACGTCAACGACCACAGCGCCCGCCAGACCGTCGCACGGCTCACGGCCGCGCTCGGCGCCAACGTCGCTTGGCGCGAAGCCGCCGTCAGCTGACCGCCGGGAACCGATTCCTTAGCTCCCGGCTGCTCGACCCGTACGTCACTGGCGTTCGAGAGCGCGAACGTCTCCGGGGTTGACGACCGTGCTGCGCGCGGACGCCACGCTGGAACTGCTGCCTGGCCGCAGGTGGTTCAAGAGCAAGGGCGACTGTTCCCAGGTCGCAGTGCTCGACGTCCGGCGGGACGGCCTCGCCGGGGTGACCGTCTTCAACAACTCCGCGCTCGTCGAACGGATCACACGGGCTTCTGTACCGCCGCCAGCGTCTCCTCCACCTCCGGCACCCAGAAGCTGAGTTCGAGGGTCTTGACGTTCGCCCAGTGCGACATCAGCCGGCCCTGCGCGATCAGCGCCGGATACGCGGCGGCGAACAGCACCGCACCGCACACCGCGAACACCGGGTGGCCCCCGGCGATCAGTTCCACCACCGACGCCACGAACCCGAACGCCATCGGCGGGCTGGAGTTGCGCAGCATCAGCCCGACGGTGCGCAGCCGCGTCGCCTCCATCGCCGCGTCGGCGTCGTGCAGCTGCAGGGCCGAAAGCAGCAGAAACGAGTCCGCTTCGACGAACGCGCGTCCGCTGGCGGCGGGATTGCGGCGCAGGAACTCCTCCCGCGCGTTGCGCTTCCGCCGCCGCGGCAGCCATCGCGCCGCCCGCGCGCCCATCGGATACGCCAGGTAGCCGAGGAGGTAGCTCGCCACGACGATCCCGATCACCAGCACCGCTCCCGGCGCGCGCGAGACGGCGGCGAGGTCGAGCCAGTGCAGCCGCCCGGCGAGATAGGCCAGGAACGCCAGGTGCAGGGCGCCCGGGATCGCGTACGTGAAGAGGTCGAAGAGTCCGACGGCTAGGGTCACCCGGTGATCCAACTACGAGCGGACCCCCGCCGGTACGGCTTTTCAGGCGATCACGCCGACGAACCGCCTCCCCTGGCGAGCGCCTCGACGCGGTTCATCGGGCCGTTGTAGTAGTTCTGGTCGCCGGGAAGGCTGCCGGTGCGCGAGAACTGCCAGATGCTCTGCTTGTCCCAGCCCGCCGGGAGTTCGCCGATCTCCGGGGCGTACCGGGCGAGCCACAGCGGGTTGGTGTCGCCGAACCCGCCCGCGTTGCCGGTGCAGAGCTTCCACCACGACGTCGAGGTGTAGATGATCGCGCTGCGGCGCTGTTTCGCCAGGTACCGGCGGGTGAAGTCGGCGATCCAGGCGGTCATGTCGGCCTGGCTCTTGCCGTAGCAGGCGTCGCCGTACGGGTTGTATTCGATGTCCAGCGCGCCCGGCAGCGTCGTGCCGTCGCCGCGCCACGCGCCGCCGTGGGCGATGAAGTAGTCGGCTTGCTGCGCGCCGGTGGAGACGTCCGGGCGGGCGAAGTGGTACGCGCCGCGGATCAGGCCCGCGTCGTGCGCGCCGTGGTACTGCTGGTCGAACTGCGGGCTCACGAATCCGGTGCCCTCGGTCGCCTTGACGTAGGCGAACCGGGCGCCCGCGCCCGCGGCCTGGCCCCAGTCGACCGCGCCCTGGTGCCCGCTGACGTCGTGGCCGAGGGTCTGCCCGGTCGCCGGGTCGAACCGGGGGCTCCCGCTTTGCACGCCCTCGTGCCGCAGAATTTGTGAACCGGCAACGTTTTCGCCGGCCTTCGAGTAGTCCGCGGCGGCGGCCGGCCCGGCGGTCGCGACGCCGCACGCCATGGCCAGTACCGACACGACGGCGGCCAAGCCGAGCCGCCAGGGGTTGTCCGTTGCTGTCCGGGTCACCGAGACTCCGATCTTCACGGCGGCAGGTCCAAGGCCCATCGTGGGGCACGGCGCGGCGCGAGGCTGGCTGCGTCACCCGGACGTGAACATGTTTCCGATAGCCGGAATCGCCCTAGTGGTCCAGACAACCGTGACCGATTTGTGACCGGCGGCGCCGAGCTGGGCGTTTAATTTGTTGTGGCCGACCACAAACTAGTTGGCAAATTCCCTACCGGCGGAGGTGTCCCCACGTGAACCGGACTCATCGACCACCCGGGCGGCCGTCCCGATCCCGCGGACCAGCACTGGTCGCGCTTGCGCTGCTCGCCGCGGCCGGGCTCGCCGTCCCCGCCGCCGCGGCCCCAGCGTCCGGGCAGGCGGACTGCACCGGCCAGTCCGATCAGCCGGACTTCGGGCCGAACGTGCACATTTTCGACCCGGGAATGCCCTCCTCGACGATCCAGGCCCAGCTGGACAAGGACTTCGAAGCGCAGAAGGACACGCAGACCGCGCAGTTCGGCTCGGGCCGCGTCGCGCATCTGTTCAAGCCGGGCACCTACGCGGTGCACGACAACGTCGGCTTCTACACCTCCGTCGCCGGGCTCGGCCAGAACCCGGACGACGTCCAGATCAACGGCGACATCACCGTGGACGCCTTCAACGAGTCCGACCAGGGCTCCGCGCTGCAGAACTTCTGGCGTTCGGCGGAGAACATGGCCGTCACGCCTTCCAGCGGCAGCGACCGGTGGGCGGTCTCGCAGGCCGCGCCGTTCCGCCGGATGGACATCAAGGGCGGACTGCAGCTGTTCCCGGCCAGCTACGGCTACGCGAGCGGCGGCTACGTCGCCGACACCCGCGTGTCCGGTCAGGCCGCGTCGGTCTCGCAACAGCAGTGGTACACGCGGGATTCGGCGCTGGGCAGCTGGGACGGCGGCGTGTGGAACATGGTCTTCTCCGGGACCACCGGCGCGCCGGCCAACTCGTTCCCGAACCCGCCGGAAACGACGCTCGACACCACGCCGGTGTCGCGCGACGTGCCGTACCTGTACGTGGACAACGGCGGCAACTACCGCGTCTTCCTGCCGTCCCTGCGCACGAACGCGTCCGGTCCGAGCTGGGCGAACGGCGGCACGCCCGGCGATTCCGTTCCGATGAGCCAGTTCCGCGTGGTGAAGCCCGGGGACACCGCGGAGAGCATCAACAGCTCCCTCGACTCCGGCTGCAACCTGTTCTTCACCCCCGGCGCCTACCACCTCGACCAGACGCTGAACGTGACCCGCCCTGGCACGACAGTGCTCGGCATCGGTTATCCGACGCTGATCCCGGACAACGGCGTCGACGCGATGCACGTGTCCGATGTGGACGGTGTGCGGGTGAAGGGCCTGCTGTTCGACGCGGGCACCCAGAATTCGCAGTCCTTGCTGACGGTCGGCGAAAGCGGCAAGCACACGAGCCACGCGGCGAATCCGACGTCGCTGCAGGACGTGTTCTTCCGCGTGGGCGGCGATCTGGCGGGCAAGGCCGCCAACAGCCTGGTGGTGAACAGCGACGACACGATCGTCGACCACGTCTGGGCGTGGCGCGCCGACCACGGCAACAGCGGCACCGTCGGCTGGACCACGAACACCGCCGACACCGGCGTGCTCGTCAACGGCGACAACGTGACCGCGACCGGGCTGTTCGTGGAGCATTACCAGAAGTTCCAGGTCGTGTGGAACGGCCAGAACGGGAAGACGATCTTCTTCCAGAACGAAATGCCTTACGACGTCCCGGACCAGGCCTCGTGGAATTCCGCGCCCGGCACCGCCGGGTACGCCGCGTACAAGGTCGGCCCGGACGTGACGGCGCACGAGGCGTGGGGTCTGGGCAGCTACTGCTTCTTCGACACCAACCCGGCGGTCTCGAGCTATCACGCGTTCGAGGTGCCGCAGAACGGCGGGGTGAAGCTGCACAGCCTGCTCACGGTGTCGCTGAACCACCGCGGCACGATCACCCACGTCGTGAACGACACCGGCGACGTGACTCCGGACGGCACCAAGCCGGTGAACGTCCCGAATTATCCGTGACTCGACCGCGTCCCGACGTCCGTGAAGGACTCCTTGCGGGAATCTGATTCCCTCAAGGAGTCCTTCACGGACCTGCTTGACCTCAGTCCAGCGCGGTCTCCCGGCTGACCTTCTCCCAGGAGTCGAGATCCCGGGTCAGCGCACCGATTTTGCCGCGAATCGCGTCCACCGCGTCACCGCCGAGCGCGAGCCGCAGCGGTGCGTCGGGCGCGTCGACGGCGCGCAGGATCGCCTCCGCCGCTTTCGCCGGATCGCCGGGCTGCGTCCCGTCCATCCCCTCGATCGCGGCGCGGGTGGCCGCGGTCGATTCGGCGTAGGCGTCGAGATTGCGGGAGCGGTGCATCGCCGCGCCGCCGAACGACGTCCGGAACGCGCCCGGCTCCACGATCAGCACCTTGACCCCGAGCGGCGCGACCTCCGCCGCGAGCGCCTCGGACAGGCCTTCCAGGGCGAACTTCGCCGCACAGTAGGCCCCGAACGCGGGCGGCGCGAGCAGCCCGCCCATCGAACTCATCTGCACGATCGTGCCGCTCCCCTGTTCCCGCAGCAGCGGGACGACGGCCTTCGTCATCGCGACCGCGCCGAAGAACATCACCTCCAGCACCGCGCGCAGGTCGGCCATCTCCAGTTCCTCGACCGCACCGACCGTGCCGTGGCCGGCGTTGTTGACCAGCACGTCGATCCGGCCGAACTCGTCCAGCGCGGTCTGCACGGCGGCGTCGATCTGCGCCGGGTCGGTGACGTCCAGCGCCGCGGCGCGCACCCGGTCCCCGCCGGATTCGACGAGGCCGGCGAGCGTTTCCGGGTTGCGGGCGGTCGCGAGGACCCGGTCCCCCGCGGCCAGCGCGGCCTGGGCGAGTTCGCGGCCGAAGCCGCTCGAGCACCCGGTGATCAGCCAGACGCGGCCGTCGGTTTCCTCGGTCATTGAGCAGTCCCTCCAGTGGTTCTTCCGCCTCCGATCGTGGCCCGTGCCCGCCGGGTCCCGCCAACACCGGTTCGCTGGCGGGCTACAGTCTCAGCCTGTGACTCCTGAGCTGCGGCAGCTGCGCTACTTCGTCGCCGTCGCCGAGACGACGAGCTTCACGCGCGCGGCAGCGGCCCTGCACATCGCGCAGCAGTCCCTCTCGCAGCAGATTTCGGTGCTGGAACGCCAGCTCGGCACGAAACTCTTCGACCGCGATGCCCGCGGCACCCGGCTCACCTCGATCGGTGAGCTCTTCCTCCCCGAAGCGCGCTCGGTGCTCGCCCGCGCCGACGCGGCGGTCGCGACGGTCGCTCGTGCGATCCGCGGCGAGATCGGCACCCTGCGGCTGGCTTTCCTTGCCAGCACAGCGAACTACCTGCTCCCGCCAGTCGTGCGCGCCGTGCGGGAGCAACTTCCGGAACTCACCGTCACCACCGCGGAAGTCTCGATCGCGGAACTCGTCGACGGTGTCCGCGACGGTCGCTTCGACGCTGGCTTCACCCGCCCGCCCCTGGTCGACGATCTCGCGACGCACATCCTGCTGACCGAGGAGGTCTGCGCGGTCCTCCCCTGCGGCCATCGACTGGCCGACCGCCCGTCGCTGCGCCTGGCCGGCCTCGCGAACGAGCCGTGGGTGCTGACGCCGCGCGCGTCATGGGACCCCTGGCACCGCAAGTACGACGCCGACTTCGCCGCGGCCGGTTTCACTCCGGACGTCGTGCAGCGCACCGCGACCGTGCAGGGCTTGCTGGGCCTGGTCGCGGCCGGGGTCGGCGTGACCCGGCTGGCGCGATCAGCGCACAGCCTGCGCCGCACCGGTGTGGTTTTCGTGCCGCTGGAGGGCGAATCCGCACACACGGTCGTGGTCTGGCGCGCGGACGGCCCGCGCCCGGCCGCGCTGCTGGACGTGGCGACCCGCCTGGCCGAGACGACGGACCTTTCCGGCGCGGGCTGAGCCGGTTTGCCGGGCGTGTTCGCGCCGGTTCCAACCGGCACAAACACGCCCGACGCTTCAGTCCTTGCTGACCTTCACCGAGAACGCGTCGATGCTCATCCCCGCCCCCGGCGTGATGTCCGCCCCCGGGCTGGTGCACCCGCACACCTTGTTCGGATAGGACCCGCCGATCGCCACGTCGAAGATCGCGAAGAACCCGTGGTCCACCGCCGCCTTCCAGGTGGCGTCGGAGACCTGGTTCTGCTTCACCGCGAAAGTCTCCTTGCCGTCCAAGGAAAACCGCAGTTCCTCCGCCGCCGCGTTCCGGCGGTCCACCACCACCGCGTACGTGTGGTAGCCCGTCTTGCAGCCGGCGCAGTCCTGCAGATCGCTGCTGATCCCGTCCGGATCGTGGCACTCCCCCGCCCACTGTCCACAGTGGAATGTGCTGGAGTGCTTGTCCAGCGCGTTCACGTTCTCCATGATGTCCAGCTCGCCGATGCTCGGCCAGTTCGTCGCGCCGACCGGCCGGGCGTCGGCGCCCATCGCCCAGAACGCGGGCCAGTAGCCGAGACCGTGCGCGGGGTCGGGCTGCTGGATCGTCGCGCTCATTTCCATCTGGCCGCCCGCCGGGGCGCCGAAGTCGGTGCGCTGGGTTTCGATCCGGCCGGACGTCCACGCGCCGTTCGCGTCGCGCAGCGGCTTGATGACCAGGTGCCCGGCTCCGTCGTGGTAGACGTTGCCCGTCGAGTCGGTCGAGGTCTCGATCTCGCCGGTGCCCCAGTTCGCCGCGCCGCCGGGATAGCCGGTTCCCTTGTCGTAGAGCCAGTTCTGCGGGTCGAGACCAGTGCCCGCGGGGCCGTCGAAGGTGTCCTCGAACACCGTGGTCCAGGTTTCGGCTGCTTGCGCGGGCGCGGCGGCCATCGACACGGCGGCGACGGCGGCCAGGATCAGCGGGGTGCGGCGCATGGGTTCGCCTTTCCGGTGGAGGGGTGCTCTCAGCAGGCTCCGCTCGCGCCGCTGACCAGTCAAAACAGTCTGCCTGCCGGTTCCGCGGCCGCGGTGCGCGCGGGCAGAGCGCGGCCGGAAAGGTTTGAACCACTGCGCCGCGGGGTACCGCAGAGGGTGGGAGAACCACACCCCCTTTGCCCGCCCCGCGGCCGGCGCCGGCGATCTAGCCTGGGCGCATGAGCGACAGCAACCTCCTCGGCGAGTTCCTGCGGGCCCGGCGCGGCACCGCCGTCCCGGCGGACGCGGACCTGCTCGCCGACACCCGGCGCCGGGTCAGCGGCCTGCGCCGGGAGGAGGTCGCGCAGCTGGCCGGGGTGAGCACCGACTACTACGTGCGGCTTGAGCAGGGTCGCGAGCGCACGCCGTCCGCGCAGGTCGTCGACGCGCTCGGCCGGGCGCTGCGACTCGACGACGAGGCGCTCGCCCACCTGCATTCCCTGGCCCGGCCGAAGCGACCGAGGCGCCGGCCCGCGAAGGAGCGCGTCAGTCCGCGGCTGGTGCAGCTGATGGACGCGTGGCCGCGGACGCCCGCGGTCGTGCTCGGACGGTGCATGACGGTGCTCGCGGCGAATCTGCTCGGCGAGGCGCTGTTCGCCGGGCACGAGCACAGCGGCGACCTGCTGCGGCTGGTGTTCCTCGACCCCGACGCCCGGGACTTCTACCCGGATTGGGAACGGGTCGCGGTGAACACGGTCGGCGGGCTGCGGTCGGCGGCGGGCACCGATCTGGACGATCCGCTGCTGATCGAGGCGGTCGGCGAACTGTCGCTCAAGAGCGCCGATTTCCGCCGGTTGTGGGCGCGCCACGATCTCCGGCAGAAAACGCACGAATCGAAACGGTTCCGGCATCCGCAGGTCGGAATGCTGACCCTGCACTACGAATCGATGACCGTGAACAGCGCTCCCGGCCAGCAGCTCGTGGTGTACCAAGCGGATCCGGGCAGTCCGTCGGAGGCCGCGCTGGGGCTGCTCGGCAGTCTCGCCGCCGGCGACCGCCCGCACCGCTGACGCATTTCCCGCAATTCTCGAATTCCTTCAGGGGCAGAGCCATGTCTGAAAACAACGCGCCCGTCTGGTTCATCACCGGGTGTTCCACCGGCCTCGGCCGCGCACTCGCGACCGCCGTACTCGAACGCGGCCTGCGCGCGGTCGTCACGGCCCGCGATCCCGAACGCGTCGCTGACCTCGCCGCCGCGCATCCCGGACGCGCGCTGGCGGTCGCGCTCGACGTGACCGACCAGCAGCAGATCACCGAAGCGGTCGCCGAGGCACACCGCGTCTTCGGCCAGATCGACGTCCTCGTCAACAACGCCGGCTACGGCTACCTGGCCGCCGCCGAAGAAGGCGAAGACGCCGAGATCCGCGCGCTGTTCGAGGCCAACGTATTCGGCTTGATGGCGCTCACCCGCGCTGTCCTGCCGGGAATGCGAGCGCGACGCAACGGCCATCTCGTCTCGGTCTCGTCGCTCGGCGGCCTGGCTGCCTTCGGCGCGACCGGCTACTACCACGCGACCAAGTTCGCCGTCGAAGGCTTCAGCGAATCGCTCGCCGCCGAGGTCGGACCGCTCGGCATCGGCGTCACGATCGTCGAACCGGCCGCGTTCCGCACCAACTGGCCGGGCCCGTCCATGCGGGAGTCCGCGATCCGCATCGACGACTACGCCGGCACCGCGGGCGCGCGCCGCACCTCGACGCTAGCCACTTACGGCAAGCAGCCGGGCGACCCGGACCGCGCCGCGACCGCGGTCATCGACGCCGTCACCTCCGCCGAACCGCCGCTGCGCCTGCTGCTCGGCCAAGCGGCCTACGACATCGCCACCGCCCGCCTCGACACCCTCCGCAAGACGTTCGACGACTGGCGCGACGTCACCCTGTCCGCCGACTTCCCGAAGGAATCCGAATGAGCAAGACAGCCCTGATCACCGGTGCCAGCAGCGGAATCGGCGAAGCCACCGCACGCAGGCTCGCCGCGGACGGCTGGCGCGTGATCGCCGGAGCGCGTCGCGAAGACCGCCTCGCGGACCTCGCCGCCAGCGCGGACGGCATCGAGGTACACCGCCTCGACGTGACCGACCGGGCCGACGTCGCCGAGTTCGTCGACCGCGCGGTGCGCGACCACGGCGAGATCGACGCGTTCGTCGCGAACGCCGGGGTGATGCCGTTGTCCCGGCTCGACGCCGGACTGGTCGAGGAATGGGACCGGATGATCGACGTCAACGTCCGGGGCCTCCTGCACGGCATCGCCGCCGCATTGCCGCACTTCACCCGCCAGCGCCGCGGCCACTTCGTCACCGTCGCGTCGATCGGCGCGCACGGCGTCACGCCGACCGCCGCGGTGTACTGCGGCACGAAGTACGCGGCGTGGGCGATCACCGAAGGCCTGCGGCTGGAATGCGACCCGTCGATCCGCGTCACCACGGTCTCCCCCGGCGTCGTGACCTCGGAGCTGGCGGACACGATCAGCGACCCTGATACGCGGGAGTTCATGCGGATCTACCGCAAGGACGCGCTCGAACCGAAAGCGATCGGCGACGCCATCGCCTACGCTCTCGACCAGCCGGCCGACGTGGACGTCAGCGAGATGATCGTGCGGCCGGCCCGGCAACGCTGAACGAAGGAGGAGACGGTGCCGCAGTACTTGCTCGGGATCTGGCAGCCCGACGGCGGAACCCCGGATCCCGAGGTGCTGGCGGACATCGCGGCGCGCCTGGAAGCGGTGACCGACGAGATGAAGGCGAAAGGCGTCTGGGTCTTCTCGGGCGGCCTGCACCCGGCGTCCGCCGCGAAAGTGGTCCGGGCCTCCGGCGACGACGTCCTGTACACCGACGGCCCGTTCGCCGAAGGCAAGGAACACCTGGGCGGCTTCACCATCGTGACCGCGCCCGGCCCGGAGGCCGCGACGGAGTGGGCGGGGCGGATCTCGGAGATCACCACGCTGCCGGTGGAAGTCCGGGAGTTCCATTGATCTCGGCGGCCGTGCTCGAGCGGGTCTTCCGCGCCGAGCACGGCCGCGCGGTCGCCGTGCTGGCCCGGGCCTTCGGCGACCTCGACCTCGCCGAGGACGCCGTCCAGGAGGCGTGCGCGATCGCCACCGTCAAATGGCGCGCGGAAGGCCTCCCGGCGAGTCCCGCGGGCTGGCTCGTCACCACCGCCCGCAACCGCGGCATCGACCGCCTCCGCCGCGAATCCACCCGCGCCGACCGCCACGCGCAAGCCGCGCTCCTGCACGCGACCGAACCGTTCGACGAAGGCGCGGTCCCCGACGAGCGGCTGCGGCTGATCTTCACCTGCTGCCACCCCGCCCTCGGCACCGCCGCCCGGGTCGCCCTCACGCTGCGCCTGCTGGGCGGCCTCAGCACCGCCGAAATCGCGCACGCGTTCCTGGTCCCGGAATCGACGCTGGCACAACGGCTAGTGCGTGCCAAAGCCAAAATCCGCGACGCCCGGATCCCCTACCGCGTACCCGACGCCGCCGACCTCCCGGACCGGCTCAACGCCGTCCTCGCCGTGCTCTACCTGATCTTCACCGAGGGCCACACCGCCAGCAGCGGCACCGGCCTCACCCGGCCGGACCTGGCGTCCGAAGCGATCCGCCTGACCCGAATCCTGGCCGCGCTGCTGCCCGACGAGCCCGAAGTGCTGGGACTGCTCGCACTGCAACTGCTCACCGAATCCCGCCGCGCGGCCCGGCTCGACGCCGACGGAATCCCCGTGCTGCTGCCCGATCAGGGCCGCGCTCGCTGGGACTGGACGCTGATCGCCGAAGGCCAGGACCTCGTCCGCCACTGCCTGCGACTCGACCGCCCCGGCCCGTACCAGATCCAGGCCGCGATCAACGCCGTGCACAGCGACGGCACCGACTGGGTCCAGATCCTCGCCCTCTACGACCAGTTGCTCGCCCTCGCGCCGACGCCGATCGTCGCCTTGAACCGCGCGGTCGCGGTCGCCGAGGTCGAAGGCCCCGCCGCCGCTCTGACCATTGTGGACGGTCTGGACCTCGGCAACCGGCACCTCCTCCACGCCGTCCGAGCAGACCTGCTCGCCCGCCTTGGCCGGACCGCCGAAGCCGTCAAGGCCTACGACGAAGCCCTCCGCCTAGTCGGCAATGAAGCAGAACGCCTTCTGCTGCAACGAAAACGCGCTACCCTCAGTCCCGCTTCCCCCGGCTGATCACGCCTTCGACGATCCTCGTCAGGTGCGCGCCGACGTTCTCGACGCCGCCGTTCTGCACCGCGATCT
The DNA here is from genome assembly GCF_021903635.1 of Amycolatopsis sp. FU40. Taxonomy (NCBI): domain Bacteria; kingdom Bacillati; phylum Actinomycetota; class Actinomycetes; order Pseudonocardiales; family Pseudonocardiaceae; genus Amycolatopsis; species Amycolatopsis sp. FU40. Next base: position 2,305,443 of record NZ_CP091381.1, on the reverse strand, counting down.
GCGCCCCCTCCATCGCGAACGTCAGCTCCGCCGCGCCCAGCTCCGGGTCGGGCAGCCCGAGCCCCTCGCACATCGCCCGGAGCCTGCCGAACTGACGCGTCTTGTGCTCGCTGATCAACCGCCGCGCGGGATGTTCCGGATCCGGCAACTCGGCAACCGAGTTCGTGAACGGGCAGCCGCGATGGGAAAAATCCGGCAGCCCGTCGACGATGAAGCGCCCCACCGCGCGGATCTGCTCCGCGTAGTCGTCCGGATGCGCCTGTTCGGCCGCGTCGAACGCCGCCGAGTAGTCGTGCACGACGATCCGCAGCCATTCCGCGATCAGCGCGTCCTTGGTGCCGAAGTGCCGGTAGATCGCCATCTTCGTGGTCCCGGCGCGGTCCGCGATCGCCTGGACCCCGACCCGCACGACGCCCTCGTTGAGGAACAACTCCTCGGCCGCGTCGAGGATCCGCTCGCGAGGCGGCAAGGTCGCGACCCGCGTCGGCCGCCGGTCGGAGGTGCTCGTCATCGGTTCTTCCCACGGGGTTGGCAATGCGGTTCGGCACGGGCTACGGTACACAACCGTCCCCAGTGATACCACTCGGTATCACACAATACGGATGAGTCTCGCGAAGGACGTGCTGGTGAAAATCTCCGAATACACGAGCTGCGACGCGGTCGGCCTGGCGAACCTGATCGCCCGCGGCGAGGTGACCGCGGCCGAGGTCGCCGACGCGGCCGCGCGAGCAGTCGAAGCGGTGAACCCGCGGATCAACGCCGTAGTGGAAACCTGGCCGCCCGAGGACTCTCCCGCTCCCGGTTCCGCCCCGCTGGCGGGCGTGCCCTTCCTGGTCAAGGACCTCGGCGTCACCATGGCAGGCAAACGCAGCGAACTCGGCAGCCGGTTGGCCGCGGGCGCCGTGTCGCCCGAAGACTCGTTCCTGATGCGCCGCTTCCGCCAGGCGGGTTTGGCGACCATCGGCCGCACCGCCACGCCGGAAATGGCCTACAGCACCACCACTGAACCGGAGTTCTACGGCGCGACCCGCAACCCGTGGTCCCCGGGCCGCAGCGCGGGCGGCTCGAGCGGCGGTTCCGGCGCCGCGGTCGCCGCCGGAATCGTCCCCCTCGCCCACGCCACCGACGCCGCGGGTTCCATCCGAGTCCCCGCTTCGTACAACGGATTGTTCGGCCTGAAGCCGACTCGCGGCCGGATTTCGCAGGGCCCCGGTGCTGACGAGGTCTTCAACGGTCTGGCCGTGCAAGGCAGCCTGAGCCGGACTGTCCGCGACAGCGCCGTCCTGCTGGACCTGATCGAAGGCCCCGAACCCGGCGACCCGTACTTCGCTGCTCGTCCTGCTCGCCCCTACGCCGAGGAAGCCCGACTCGATCCAGGCCGCCTGCGCATCGCAGTCCTGCGCCAGCCCTGGGGCGGCCGCCAGCCGACCGAACCAGTCTCCGCCGCCGTGTCCGAAACCATCCGGCTGCTGGATTCCCTGGGCCACGAAGCCGAAGAGGCCACGCTGGCGCTAGGCGTCTCCTGGGAAGGATTCGTCCTCGGCAACGCACGGATGTGGACCGCGAACCTCGCCCCGTGGATCGACGGCATCGCCGCCGCGGCCGGCCGCCCGGTCGACGAGACCACCTTGGAACCGGTCACCCTCGCCAGCTACCGCTACGGCCACCAGGTCACCGCCGGCGAATTCGTCCGCGCCCTGGCGATCCGCAACCAGGTGTCCCGAACCCTCGCCCAGCACTTCGCCCGCTACGACGTCCTCCTGTCCCCGACCCTGCCTGAGCCGCCGGTCCTGCTCGGCGCATACGGCGAAGGCGCGGACCAGCTGGACGGCCTCGGCTGGCTGGACCGCATCCTGGACCGTTCCCCCTATACCGCGGCCGCGAACGTTTCAGGGGTTCCGTCGATGTCGGTCCCGCTGGCCGAAGCCGAAGGACTCCCGATCGGGATGCAGTTCACCGCCGCCTTCGGCCGCGAAGACCTGCTGTTCCGCCTGGCCGGACAGCTGGAGCGGGCCGCCCCGTGGACCCACCGCAAGCCCGCGATCTGGGCAGCCGACTAACCCGAAGAGTCCACAGTGGACCCTTAGCGACCCGTGACCCGCGTCCCACCCCCCGCCAACCCTGACGATGTCGTCCAGGTTCTCGCTAGACTTGGCGAGCGATGCGACGATTCCGGTGGTGGTGGGGGGCGCTGGTCCTCGCCTGCGTAGCCCTGCTCGTAGGCTTCTTCGTCTTTTTCGGCACCGAGAGCCGGCCGGGCCAGCCCTTTCCCCGGCAGGGCCCGCCCGGCCGGGGCCCGCTGACCATCGTGTCGATCGGCGACAGCACCGTCTCCGGCGAAGGGGCAGGCGCGTACAGCCCCGACACCGACGGCAAGAACGGCGACTGGTGCCACCGCTCGTCGGCGGCGTTCGTGCAGAAGGTCCGCATCCCCGGCATCACCGCCCGGGTCAACCTGGCCTGCTCCGGAGCCCCCGCCGCCCAAGTCGCCCTCGGCGACGCGAAACAGTGGGGCGAACGTTCCCAAGCCGCACAACTGGCCGACGTGGTGAAGAACCACCGGGTGGCAGCGGTAGTGATCGCGGTGGGCGCGAACGACGACCCGAAATTCTCCGCACAAGTCAGCGAATGCTTCAAAGCCTGGTTCTCCTCCGACGGCCCGTCCTGCAACGTCGCCTTGAAGGAAACCTGGAAGTCCAAAGTGGACGCCATGGTCCCCAAAGTGGCGAACGCGGTAGGCGACGTGAAAAAAGTGCTAGCCGACGCCGGATACGTCCCCGCCGATTACCAGCTGGTCCTCCAGTCCTATGCCACCCCGGTCGGCCCGGACATCCCAGCGGACTTGCAAAGCCTCAACGGCTGCCCCTTCCGCACCGACGACCTGCAGTGGATTTCGACCACGGGAATCAGCACGCTCTCCGCGGGAATCAAACAAGCAGCCACCCAATCCGGCGCCCGTTTCCTGGACCTGGCACGCGCAGGCGAAAACCACGAAGCCTGCTCCGGCGGCCCGAATCTGGCGACAGAATGGTTCACCCGCCTCACCCTGCATTTGAACGACCTGACCCAAGTCGACCGGGCGACGCACGCACTGCAGGAATCCTTCCACCCCAACGCCGCCGGACACGCCGCCATCGCCGACTGCCTCACGGACTTCCTGACGACGCAGCGCGGAAACGCCTCATGCCTGGCAGGCCCCGACGGAAAACTCCACGCCGTCCCCGAACCAGTGAGCTAGCCCCCACGTCGTGAGGTTCACCGCTGCGTGCGGGCCACCTTCACGAACTCTGATTCCCTCAAGGTTCCCCTCCCGCCCCTCCAGCGGTTCCGTCAAGGGCCCCTTCCCGGACTTGGATTCCCTCAAGGGGCCCTTCACAGCCCCTCGCACGCCGCGATGCGCCCCAATGCGGCATTGGGTGCATCGCATGCACCCAATGTGGCGTTCGGTGCGTCTAGCGCACCCAATGCCACATTGGGGCGCTAACCGAACGCCCCGAACCCCACCGAACCCACGCACCCACGCACCCAACCCGTGCGCACGAACACCAACCCGCCACCGCTGCACCCAACCAGCGAGGCACCCAGCCCTCCCCCAACCCCGATACAAAGCCACCCTGCGGTTCGGGGGTGCTGGTCAAGGCATCTTTCCCGCCTTGACCAGCACCCCCGAACCGTCAGCACAATGAGCTAACGGGGTGCCCCACGCAACCCAAGACCGGGCGCAATGTCGCCGCCAGGCGACGAGCCGACCCCCCAGCACGACTCACAAATCCAACGCAGCCCTCAAAGCCACATCGATCTGCTCCTGAACATCCCCGTCAACCTCCGCGATCCGCTCGGCCAGCCAAGGCCGATACAGCCGCGTGAGATTCAACGTAGACACCCAATACCGAGCATCCACCGCCACCCCGAGAATGTCCTGCGGATCCCGATCCAGCAGCTCAGTCCCCAGCAACCAAGGCCGCTCAGACTCGTTCACCCCGTCCGAAGACAGCAGCACCACGGTCCGCTGCCGAGCCGGATCCGTAGGCGGGTGGTAGGTCCAAACCTCACCCCTGCGCACGCATCTCCTTCTCCGCAGCCGCCCGCTCCGCCTCATCCGCTTCAGCGGAAGGCGCGACAGGAGCCCGCTGCGGGGTATACCCGGTCCGAACCGCCTCGCGCCGAGCCGCCTTCGACAGCCAGGACGAGACCGAGATTCCGTGCGCTTTCGCGGCCCGCTCGGCGTACTCGAGCGCACCGGTGTCGAGCGAGAGTGTCACCTTACGTGTTGCCATACCTTTTACCGTACCACTCTCACAGCCTCGACGGCGCTCACAGCGTCGGCGACCGCCCCTCGAACGGCGTGGACAGCACGACCGTCGTCCGGGTGGACACCTTCGCGGCCTCGCGGATCCGCCGGAGCAGGTCTTCGAGGCCGAGCGGCGAGGCCACGCGCACCAGCAGGATGTAGGACTCGTCGCCGGCCACCGAATAGCAGGACTCGATCTCGGTGATGTGCTGGATCCGCTGCGGGTAGTCGTCGGGCGCGGCCGGGTCGTTCGGGGTGAGCGAGATCAGCGCGGTGAGCGGGAGGCCGATCTGCTCGCCGTCGAGCCGGGCGGTGTAGCCGAGGATGACGCCGCGCTGTTCGAGGCGGCGCACCCGCTGGTGCACCGCCGAGACCGACAGCCCGACCCGTTCGGCGAGATCGGTGAAGCTGCGCCGCCCGTCGGCGGCGAGCTCCTGCACGATCGCCTGGTCGAGCGGTTCCAGCGGCCCGCTCATGCCGTGGCCTCCTCGGCGGTGATCCGTTCGCGAACCGCGCTCATGCGTCCAGCACGACCAGTTCGTGCGGCCGGGTGTTCACGGACTCGACGCCCGAGTCGGTGACGAGCACGATGTCCTCGATCCGGGCGCCCCAGCGGCCCGGCTGGTAGATGCCGGGCTCGACGCTGAAGGCCATGCCCGCCTCGAGCGGCAGCGCGTTGCCCTTGATGATGTAGGGCTCTTCGTGCACGTCGAGGCCGATGCCGTGGCCGGTGCGGTGGATGAAGTACTCGCCGAATCCGGCGGCGTCGATGACGTCGCGCGCGGCCTTGTCGATGCTCTCCGCGGTGGCACCGGGGCGGACCGCGTCGACGGCGGCCTGCTGCGCGCGCTGCAGCACGGCGTAGGTCTCGGCGACGTCGGCGTCGCGGGGTTCGCCGATCGAGTAGGTGCGGGTGGAGTCGGAGTTGTAGCCCTCGGGCACCGGGCCGCCGATGTCGATCACGACGACGTCGCCGCGTTCGATGACGCGCTCGGACACGTCGTGGTGCGGGCTGGCTCCGTTGGGGCCGGAGCCGACGATGACGAAGTCGGCGTGCGTGTGGCCCTCTTCGACGATGGCGGCGGTGATGTCCGCGCCGACCTCGGCCTCGGTGCGGCCGGCGCGCAGCCATTCGCCCATCCGCGCGTGCACGCGGTCGATCGCCGCGCCCGCCTTGCGCAGCGCCTCGATCTCGGCGGCGTCCTTGCGCATCCGCAGTTCGCGCACGATCGGCCCGGCGAGGGTCTGCTCGGCGTCGCCGAACGCGGCGCGCAGGGACAGCACGTGCAGCGCCGGGGTGAAGTCGCTGACCGCGATCCGGCCGGGCTTGCCGAGCCGGTCGGCGACGAGCCGGTAGGGGTCGTCGCCGTCGACCCAGGTGAGCACTTCGACGCCGAGGTCGTCGGTGGGCACGTCGGCGTAGCCGGGGGCTTCGAGCTTCGGCACGACGAGCGCCGGGGTGCCCTCGGCGGGAATGACGAGGGTGGTCAGCCGCTCGAACGAACCGCCCGCCTGGCCGAGCAGGTACCGCAGGTCGGATCCGGGCGCGACGAGCAGCGCGTCGGTGTTCGCGGCGGCGGCCGCTTTCGCGGCGCGGTCGAGACGGGCGCGGAGCGCGGCGGCGTCGGGAGCGGGCGTGTGGAGGGATCGGCTCGACATGACGCCGAGCCTAGTACCCGGAGCCGCCGCTGCCGTCCCGACCGGCCGGGGACGCTGCGGGACGGTCCTCGCGCAGGCCGGAGATCAACTGCACCAGCTGTTCGCGCAACTGGTCGTCGGCGATGCCGGTCCCGGACAAGCCGATGCGGTCCCGTTCGGCGCGAACCGCCCGCGCGTGCACTTCGCGTCCGGCCGCGGTGATCGCGACGAGGCGGCGGCGGGAGTCGGCGGGGTCGGGCGCGCGGGCGACGAACCCTTCCCGGGAAAGCCGCTCGAGGGTGCGGCTCATCGTCTGGTCGGTCACCTCGCAGCGGCGGGCGAGCGCGCGCTGCGCGAGCGGGCCTTCGCCGAGCAGGTGGAGCACGATCAGCCCGGCGTGGGTCAGTCCCAGCTCCGCGAGCACCGAGGTCCACTGCTGTTCGACCAGCCGCGCCGCGACCGCGAGCAGCCGCCCGGTCGGCCAGGAGGCCAGCTCGTCGGCGCCCGGCTCGGTCTCCCCAGGGTCCATCGGCCCTCTCCCGTGCGATATGTTCAGCCTGCTGAACGTTTTCTCCCGATCATTCGCCTGAAGGACTGTATCCACCATGGCCGAGCCCGCAGTCCCGCCCGCGTCGAGCCGCAGCCGCAGGATCCGCTGGGTGCTGCCCGCGCTGCTCGTCGTCGTCTGGCTCGCCGTCGGCGGAATCGGCGGGCCGTTCGCCGGAAAACTGAGCACCGTTTCGAAGAACGACAACGCCGCGTTCCTGCCGCGCTCGGCCGAGGCGACGCAGGTGCAGGACGAGCAGAAGGCGTTCGCTCCGCGCCCGACGCTGCCCGCGGTCGTCGTCGCCGAGCGCGAGTCCGGGCTCACCTCCACCGACCGCGCTTACCTCGGCGGCCTGCCCGCGCGCACCGCCGCGGTGGCCGGGGTCGCCGGCCCGGTGAAGCCCGCGACCCTCTCCGAGGACGGCAAGGCCGCGCAGCTCTCGGTGCCGGTCGACGCGGGCGGGAATCCGGCGAAGATCGTCAAGGAAGTCCGGGAAAAGCTCGGCAGCGGCCCGGACGGGCTGACCGTGCTGGTCACCGGGCCGGGCGGGCAGATCGCGGACCTGGTGACCGCCTTCGGCGGGATCGACGGGGTGCTGCTGATCGTCGCGGGCGCGGTCGTCGCGCTGATCCTGCTCGTGGTCTACCGCAGCCCGCTGCTGCCATTGCTGGTCCTGGTCTCGGCGGTGTTCGCGCTGGCCCTGGCGAGCCTGGTGGTCTACCTGCTGGCGAAGAACGACGTCCTCGCACTCAACGGGCAGAGCCAAGGAATCCTCTCGATCCTCGTGTTCGGAGCGGCGACCGACTACGCGCTCCTGCTGGTCGCCCGGTTCCGCGAACAGCTGCGCGACACCCCGGGCCGCTTCGACGCGATGCGGCTGGCCTGGCGGGCGACGCTGGAGCCGGTGGCGGCCTCGGCGGGCACGGTCGTCCTCGGCGTCCTGTGCCTGTTGTTCAGCGATCTGAACTCGAACAAGGGACTCGGCCCGGTCGCCGCGATCGGGATCGGCGCGGCGCTGCTCGCCTCGACCACTTTCCTGCCCGCGATGCTCGTGCTGTGCGGGCGGGGCGCGTTCTGGCCGTTCCGGCCGCGGCACGGTTCGCCGCATCCGGAGACTTCCGGGATCTGGGGCCGGGTCTCGCGCACGGTCGGCGCGCGCCCGCGAGCGGTCTGGGTGCTGTCGGCGCTGGTGCTCGTCGCCGGGGCGGCGTTCCTCCCGCAGCTCAAGGCGTCCGGCACCGCGCAGTCCGACGTGTTCCTCGCCAAGGTGGATTCCGTGACCGGCCAGGAGGTGCTCGGCCGGCATTTCGCCGCCGGGTCGGGATCTCCTGCGGTGATCGTCGCCAACGCCGGAGCCGCGACCGAGGTGGCCAAGGCCGCGCGCGTACCGGGCGTCGCGGCCGTCTTCCCGCTCGCCGGGCCCGACCGGCGTCCGCTCGAAGCCGGCGGACGGGTCGAATTGCTCGCGGTCCTTTCCGCGCCGGCCGATTCCGAGGACGCGGTGGCGGCCGTCGGCAGGATGCGCGACGCCGTGCACGCGGTGCCCTCGGCGGAGGCGAAGGTCGGCGGGCAGACCGCGATCCAGCTCGACACGCAGGAGACCTCGCGCCGGGACCGGGCGGTGATCATCCCGATCGTGCTGGTGGTGATCTTCGCCGTGCTCGCCTTGCTGCTGCGCGCGTTGCTGGCTCCGCTGCTGCTGATCGCGACGGTGGTGCTGTCGTTCGCCGCCACGATGGGGGTCTCGGCGCTGGTGTTCAACCACCTGCTGCACTTCCCCGGCGCGGATCCGGTGGTGCCGTTGTTCGGGTTCGTGTTCCTCGTCGCGCTCGGGATCGACTACAACATCTTCTTGATGACGCGGGTGCGCGAGGAAACGAAACGGCGGGGCACCCGGGACGGAACGCTGCACGGGCTCGCGGTGACCGGCGGCGTGATCACCTCGGCCGGAGTCGTGCTGGCGGCGACGTTCTCCGCGCTGGCGGTGATCCCGATCCTGTTCCTCGCCCAGATCGCGTTCATCGTCGCGTTCGGCGTGCTGGTGGACACGCTGCTAGTCAGGTCGCTGCTGGTGCCCGCGCTGACGGTGGATCTCGGCGGGCGCGCCTGGTGGCCGTCGCGGCTGGACCGGCGCGTCGGATGAGCCGGCGAGCCGGGCGTGGCAGGCTGTGCGGGTGACCGGACCACTCGCTCTCCTCGATTCCGCGAGCCTCTACTTCCGCTCGTTCTACGCGCTGCCCGATTCGATGACCGCGCCCGACGGGACGCCGGTCAACGCCGTGCGCGGGTTCACCGACACGATCGCGCGCATCCTGACCGACCGCCGTCCGTCGCGGCTGGTCGCCTGTCTCGACGCGGACTGGCGGCCGAAGTTCCGCACCGATCTGCTGCCGAGCTACAAGGCGCACCGGGTCGCGGAGCCCGGCGACGGCGCGGCGGACGTCGAAGAGGTGCCCGACACGCTGACCCCGCAGGTGCCGATCATCCTGGAAGTGCTGGAAGCGTTCGGGTTCGCCGTCGCGGAGGCCGACGGCTACGAGGCGGACGACGTGATCGGCGCGCTCGCCACCCGGGAAAAGGACGCGCCGGTCGAGGTGATCACCGGCGACCGCGACCTGTTCCAGCTGGTGCGCGAGGAGCCGACGCCGACGTCGGTGGTGTACGTCGGGAAGGGCTGGGCGAAGGCGGAAGTGCTGGGGCAGCGGGAAATCGCCGAGAAGTACGGCGTTCCGGCCGAGCACGCCGGGCCCGCTTACGCGGACATGGCCGCGTTGCGCGGCGACCCGTCGGACGGGCTGCCGGGCGTGGCGGGGATCGGCGAGAAGACCGCGGCGAAGCTGATCACCCAGTTCGGTTCGCTGGAGGAACTCGTCGCCGCGGCCTCGGCCGGGGATTCGCGGGTGCCGTTGAAGACCCGGCTGCGGCTTTCCGACGCCGCGGACTATCTCGCCGTCGCGCCCACCGTGGTGCGGGTAGCGGTGGACGCGCCGGTCGTGCAGTCCGGACCGGACGCGGTGCCGGCCGCACCCGCCGATCCGAAGCGGGTGGCGGAGCTGGCTGAGCGGTGGAATCTGGGCCGCTCGGTGGATCGGCTGCTGGCAGCGCTGCCCGGAGCTTGACCCCCACGCCAGTGACCCGAAGGGACCTCGCACTGGCTGCGGGCGGCCAGCCCGGCATCGGATCGCTGTCCGTGAGGGGAACCCTGAGGGCGCAGTTCGCTCAGGGTTCCCCTCACGACCGGCCAAAGCCAGCCACACGGTGCCGGATCGGCCGTTCCGCGGACCTTGGCGTCCTTTGTGGACATTCAGCGGCACCGCTCGCCTCCCTGGCCTTGAGAGCCTGCCCCGCTCGGGAAGACTGCGCCGGGCCCCTCCCGCAAGTCAGAAGTGCGTGCCGGTCCAAGGCTGTGTCCCGGTGCGGAACAGCGCGTCCACCCGGGCCAGGGTTTCCGCGCTGGCACCGGTGATCCGGCCGGACAACGCGAGCGGACCGGCTTCCCAGGCGCCGAGGTACAGCATCGCCAGGGTGTCTACGTCGAGTTGCAGATCGGCGTCGGCCTCGGTGCGTTCGACCCCGTTGCCGCCGACCAGGTAGCGGCCGCGGTTGTCCGGCAGCATCCGGTCGTTCACTTCCAGCACGACCGGTTCCGCGGAGCCGTACGCGCGGGCCGCGAGAGCCGCCTGCACGTCGATCAACCGCAGCCACAGTTCGTCGTCGACGCCGATCGTGTGCGCGCGGCGCGGGTCGACGAGCAGCAGACCCACCGGATCGTCGACCGGGCGGCCGCGCACGTTGACGACCTCGATCAGGTCGACCGACAGCAGGAATCGCCACAGCCCGGCCAGCGCTTCCGGCGACGCCGCGTGCAGTTCGTGGACTTCGAGCGCGGCGCCGCGTTCCGGATCCAGGTAGCTGTTCTGCGGCACGACGTGGAAGACGGCGAAGCCGTCGTCACCGTCCGGTCCACTGTGGACGGCGACGCGGTGGTTGCCGCCGTCCGGGTGGAGATGCCAGTTGAACGCGATCGGCCACCAGAGTTCCGGACGGGCGATCCGGCCGGGGCGGCCGGTGTCGATTCGTTGGTACAGCGCGGGAATCGCCGCGATCGCGTCGTCGGTGGACAGCAGCCGCACGCGGCCGGGCGCGACGACGGTGTCGCGCAGCGGGGCCGGTTGCTTGACCTGCATGGTGGCCATGCGGGTCGCGACGCCGTAGCCGAAGCGGCCGTAGATCAGCGCTTCGCTCGCGTGCAGTGCGGCGACGACGTGGCCGCGCTGGACGAAGTCGTGCAGTTGCCGGTCCATCATCGCGGTGAGCACGCCGCGGCGGGTCCAGTCGGCGCGGACGCCGACGCCGTCGACCGCCGCCATCGGCACCGTCGCGCCGCCGGGGACGGTGAGCCGGGTGGCGAACGAGCTGGCGATGCCGATGGGTTCGCCGTCGTGGAACGCTCCGGTCCGGCCGTCCGCCGTCCAGGAATCGCCGACCCGCGCCCAGCGCTCGTCCGAGGGCGGGTTCCCGTGCAGGGACCGCACCAGAAGGTCGAAAGTCGCGCGGCTTTCGGCGTCGGTGATCTGGCGTACCACGTAGTCGCTCATGTCCCGATTGAACCAATGCCGCACCCCGCGCGGCTATCGGATTTAGCGCCGCTGACCTATTGGGGCGGGTCGACGCGGTAGTTGCCGTCCGCGCCGGTCACCGTGATGGGGACGTGTTTCGTCGTGCCCGCGATGTCCACAGTGCACTGGAAGCGCGAGCCGTCGGCGACGGGCTGCCGGTCCGGGCAGGACACCGCGCCGACGTTCGCGACCTTGTAGTCGGTGGTGAGGAGCCGGGTGACGGCCGAAGCCATCACCCGGGAGTCGAACACGCGCATCGCCGAGGAAGAGCTGGGCGCCGACGACGACGCGACGCCCGGCTCCGCGGGGCTGTTCGGCGTGACGGTGACGGTGTGGACCGGGGGCGGCGGCGTCCCGCTGTCGCAGCCCGCGGCGGCGAGCATTCCCAAGCCGCACAACAACAGCACCCGCACGGCGCGCATCAAACCCGCTCCTCTGCGCGAAACGTCTGGTCAACGGTCAGAAGAACGTACCGCACCACACCGATTCGCGCGTGCCGAAGAGAACGTCGACGACTTCGGGAGCGGCAGGGTCGAGCACCTCGATCCGGCCGGTGTCAGCGAGCGCCGACGCGCGCCACGTGCCGAAGTAGAGCATCGACAGCGTGTCCGCCGAGAGCCGCAGCGCGGGTTCCGCGTCGGTGCGGGACGCTCCGTCCGGCCCGACGAGGTAGCGGCCGTCGTTGGCGGGCAGCGACCGGTCGGACACCTCGATGACGACGGGTTCGGCCGGGCCGTAGGTGCGGGCGGCGAGCGCGGCCGGCACGTCGACCAGCCGGAGCCAGCTTTCGTCCTCGGTGCTTTCGGTTTTCGCCGTGCGCGGGTCGGTGAACAGCAGCGCGTGCGGTTCGTCGAGCGGGCGCATCGCGAGCACGATCTCGTCGACCAGGTCGACCGACAGCAGGAACCGCCACAGCCCGGCGAACGCGGCCGGGTTGGCGTAGCCGAACTCGACCACCTGCAGCTTGCCGCTGTCGTGCGCGGCACCCTCTTCGACGTGGTAGATCACGTAGCCGTCGGTGCCGTCCTGGCCGCGGTGCACGGCGGTCTGGACGAGTTTCGCGCGGCGGCGCAGGTGCCCCTCGAACCCTGGCCAGTAGATCTCCGGCCGGGTCATCGCGCCGACATGGCCCATTGCGGTCGCCGCATAGAGTTCCGGCCATCGCGGGGCGGCCTCGTCGATGCCGAGCACGGTGACTTCTCCCCCGGCGGGCACGTCCGGGCGCAGTTGCGCCCGGTGCTTCTTCACCACGACCTGGTTCGCGAGGGTCGTGACGCCGTAGCCGTAGCGGCCGTAGATCGCGCCCTCGGACGCGTGCAGCAGCGCGAGCGCGACGCCTCGTTCGGCGAGGTCGCCCAGTTGCGCGGCCTGCAGCGCGCTGAGCACGCCGCGCCGGGTGCGTCCGGCACGGACGCCGACGCCGGTGACCGCGGCCAGCGGGAGCCGTTTTCCGCCGGGGACGACCATCTCCGATTCGAAGGACCGGGTGGTGCCGACGAGGTCCGGTTCGAAGACGCCCCAGCTGCGTTCGGCCTGGTACGCCGCGGAGACGCGTTCCCATTCCTCGTCGGTGCCGGGCTGGACGTGCAGCGCGGCCCGGAACAGGTCCCAGGCCTTGCGCTGCTCGTCGGGACGGAGGATGCGGACGGTGCGGTCGCTCATGCTCCGATCATTGCCGGGCCGGGCGCCTGACCGCCACTGAATTGCCGATGCCGGGAACTTGAGCTGCGGCGGCCCGCTGACTGCCGCACTGGGTCCGCTGTCGCGATGCTCGCCGGAGGATGCGCAGCACCGGCCCCGGACCGCGCCGGGCACGGCGAAGGTACGTGAGGGGAACCCGCACGTACCTCACCGGGGCACGCAGCGCGGCCGGTGAAGTACGTGCCGCCGCGGTCCCGTCGGCCCCTGCTGCCCGGGCAGCCACGCCGCCCCCGCGGACTCGCCTTGAGTTGCTGGCGTTGCCCCCGAATTGCCGGGGGTCACTTGGCCGCGGGCGGCGAGACCTCGTAGTTGCCGTCGGTGCCCTTGACGGTGATCGGGACCTGCTGCGGTTTGCCGTTGATGGTGGCGGTGCACTCGAATTTCGCGCCGTCCTCCACCTTCTGCTCGGCCGGGCAGGTGACTCCGCTGACGCCCTGGATCTTGTAGGTGTCGGTGAGCAGCTTCGCGACGTCGGTCTGCATCTGGTTGTTGTTGAAGACCTGGGTCTTGAAGAAGCCGGGCGCGACGAAGCCGAGGATCGCCACGACGGCCACCACGACGACGAGCGCGCCGATCCCGATGAACAGGCCCTTCTTCGACCCGCCCGAGGATTCCGGCGCGGGCCCGCCGGGCTGGCCGTAGTCGTACTGGCCTGGCTGCTGGCCGCCGTACTGCTGCGGCGGCTCGCCGTAGGGCTGCTGCTGGCCGTACGAGGGCGGCTGCTGCCCATACTGCGGCGGCTGCTGGCCCCACTGCGGCTGCTGGGGCGGCTGTTGTTGCGGGTAGCCGCCGGGCTGCTGGCCGTACTGCGGGTCCTGACCGTAGGGCTGCTGGCCGTACTGCTGGGGCGGGTACGGCTGCTGCTGCGGCCCGCTCTGCGGGTACGCGCCGCCCGGCTGCTGCCCGTAGTTCGGGTCCTGGCCGTAGGGCTGTTGCCCGTACTGGGGCTGCTGCCGCGGGTCGTTGCCGCCATACGGCGTGCTCATCGTTAGCCTCCGCCTTCGTCTGTCCGCATCCGCAGGCCGGGCCGCGGGTGTCGTGCGCGATCCAACCACAGGTCTGGACCTGGCACACGTGTCCGCGCGCAGTCGCTACTAAGGTGTGCCCTCGCGCTCACGCCGCGCCCGCCGCCACGACGCCGCGGCGCAGCGCCCGGACCGCCTGCGCGGCCGCGGAACCGACCGGATCCTCTTTGCCGAGGACGTCGCGGATCTGGTCGAGCAGGTCGATCACCTGGCGGCACCAGCGGACGAAGTCGCCCGCGGACAGTTCCTGCCCGTTGGTCTCGGCCGCGGTGAGGACTTTCTCCAGTGATTCGCCGCGCGCCCAGCGGTAGACCGGCCACGCGAATCCGGCGTCGGGTTCGCGCGTGCGGTCGAGGCGGTGGCGGCGTTCGTCCTCGGTGAGTTCGACCCACAGCCTGCTGGTTTCCTGCCACGCGCCGGGGACCGCGCCGCCGGGCAGCCGGGGTTCGCCCGCGGTGTCGCGGCGGGCCTCGAACACGAGGGTGGACACGACGGCGGCGAGTTCGGCCGGGCCGAGTCCGTTCCAGACGCCGTGCCGGATGCATTCGGCGGCGAGCAGGTCGGATTCGCTGTAGAGGCGGGTGAGGCGGCGGCCGTGTTCGGTGACGCGGTCCTCGCCGTCGCCGGGGCGGACGTAGCCGCGTTCGCCGAGCAGCCGCAGGATCCGGTCGAACGCGCGGGCGAGCGAGTGCGTGGTGGCCGCGACCTTGCGTTCGAGCTGTTCGGTTTCGGCGGAGAGGCGCTGGTAGCGCTCGACCCAGCGGAGGTTCGCCTCGCGTTCGGCAAGGCCGTGGCACGGGTGGGCGCGCAGGGCGCGGCGCAGCGAGGCGAGTTCGGCGTCGTCGGCGGCCGCGGTCCGGCGGCGCTGGCGGCCGGGCAGCGCGATGCCTGCGTTGCGCAGCGACGAGGCGATGTCGCGGCGGGTCTTGGGCGAGCGCAGTTCGATGTGCTTGGGCAGCTTGATCCGGCCGAGCGCCTCGACCGGGGCCGGGAAGTCGGCGACCGACAGCGGTCCGGACCAGCGGTCCTCGGTGACCACGACCGGCCGGGGTTCGCGGATCGGGTCGAGGCCGGGGTCGACGACCACGGCGAGCCCGGCGCGGCGGCCCGCCGGGACCGGGATGACGTCGCCCTTGCGCAGTTTCTCCAGCGACTGGGCGGTCTCGGCGCGGCGGGAGGAGGTGTTCTGCCGCGACAGGGTCTTCTCGCGGGCGGAGATCTGCGCGCGGAGTTCGACGTACTCGAGCATCTGGTCGAAGTCGCCGGAGATCGCGGCGGTGTAGCCCTTGAGGGCTTCCTTGTTCCGTTCGATCCGGCGCGCGGTGCCGACGACCGACCGGTCGGCCTGGAACTGCGCGAACGACTGTTCCAGCAGGTCGCGGGCGGCGTCCGCGCCGACCTGGGCGACGAGGTTGACCGCCATGTTGTAGCCGGGGCGGAACGACGAGCGCAGCGGGTACGTGCGGGTGGACGCGAGCCCGGCGACGGCCTTCGGGTCGACCCCCGGCTGCCAGGCGACGACGGCGTGGCCTTCGATGTCGATGCCCCGGCGGCCGGCGCGGCCGGTGAGCTGGGTGTATTCGCCGGGGGTGAGGTCGACGTGCGCCTCGCCGTTGTATTTCACGAGCCGTTCGAGCACGACGGTGCGGGCGGGCATGTTGATGCCGAGCGCGAGGGTTTCGGTCGCGAACACGACCTTGACCAGGCCGCGGACGAACAGTTCCTCGACGGTTTCCTTGAACGCGGGCAGCAGGCCCGCGTGGTGGCCCGCGAAGCCGCGTTCGAGCGCCTCGCGCCATTCCCAGTAGCCGAGGACGCCGAGGTCGCCCTCGGGCAGCTCAGCGGTGCGCTCGTCGACGATCCGGCGGATCTCCTCGACCTGCTCGGGGCCGTTGAGCCGCAGGCCGGAGCGGACGCACTGGGCGACCGCGGCGTCGCAGCCGGCGCGGGAGAAGATGAACACGATCGCGGGCAGCAGCCCGGCGTGGTCGAGCCGTTCGACGACGTCGACGCGCGACGGCGGCCGGAACCTCGGGCCGCGCGGCGGGCCTCCGCGGCGGCCGCCGCGCGGGCCGCGGAAGTTGGGGGCGAAGCGGCCCATGTCGTCGGTCTTGCGCAGCAGCGTGGGGTTGATCCGCAGCTGCTCCCCCGGGTCGGCCTCGTTCTGGCCGGCGAACAGGTCGAGCAACTGGTTGCCGACGAGCATGTGCTGCCACAACGGGACCGGCCGGTGTTCGTCGACGACGACGGTGGTGTCGCCGCGGACCTCGACGAGCCATTCGCCGAATTCCTCGGCGTTGCTGACGGTGGCGGACAGGCCGACGACTCGGACGTGCTCGGGCAGGTGGAGGATCACTTCCTCCCAGACCGCGCCGCGGAAGCGGTCGGCGAGGTAGTGGACCTCGTCCATGACGACGTAGCCGAGTTCGGGGATGGCGGAGCTGCCCGCGTAGAGCATGTTGCGCAGCACCTCGGTGGTCATGACGACCACCTGGGCGTTGCCGTTGATCGAGGTGTCGCCGGTGAGCAGGCCGACGGCGTCGTTGCCGTAGCGTTCGACGAGGTCGGCGTACTTCTGGTTGGACAGGGCCTTGATCGGCGTGGTGTAGAAGCATTTGCGGCCCTCGGCGAGGGCGAGGTGGACGGCGAACTCGCCGACCACGGTCTTGCCCGCCCCGGTCGGGGCGCAGACCAGGACGCCGTGGCCCTCTTCGAGCGCTTCGCAGCCGCGGATCTGGAAATCGTCGAATTCGAAGGCCGATTCGGCGGAAAACCGGGTCAGCTGGGGGTGCTTGGCGCGGCGACGGGAGGCAGCGTAGGCCTCGGCCGGCGATGGTGAAGGGCTAGTGGCCACCCCGTCAGGGTTCCACATGCCCCCGACATTCCGCACGCGGCGTGCCGCCGGTCACCGCGGGGGCGCGACGACCATCAGCGCGGAGGGCACGCAGGTCGCCTCGACCGGCGCCCGGCCCTGGTCTTCGCCGTCGGCGTAGACGGGCCAGCCGGGTGCTTCGATGCGCAGGGTGCGGGTGCGGAAGGTCTCGACGCTGGACTTGTGCACGTGCTCGCCGGTGCGCAGCTGCGGCAGCATCCGGAGCAGGCGGGCGCGGCCGGGGGCGCCGATGACGGTGACGTCGAAGAGACCGTCGTCGGGGGTGGCGTCGGGGCAGATCGGGATGCCGCCGCCGTAGTACGGGGTGTTGCCGACGGCGATCAGGCTCGTCTCCCCGGAAAGGGCGCCTTCGTCGGTGTGCACGACGATCGGGCTGGGCTTGAACGCGGCGAGTTCGGCGAGGATCGCCAGGTCGTAGCGGCGGGGTCCGGCGGGCCAGCGCATCGCGTTCGCGCGGGCGTTGACGGCGGCGTCGAATCCGGCGCACAGCACGGTGGCGAACCAGGTGTCGCCGACGCGGCCGAGGTCGACGCTGCGGCGGTGCCCGGCTTGCAGGGCTTTGGCGAGGGCGTCGGTGGCGGCGCGCGGGTCGGCGGGGACGCCGAGGGCGCGGGCGAAGTCGTTGCCGGTGCCGGAGGGGACGAGGCCGAGCGCGACGCCGTGGTCGGCGCAGAACTGGACGCCCTGGTGGGCCGCGCCGTCGCCGCCGAGGACGATGAGCACGTCGAGGCCTTCGGCGTGCGAGGACCGCATGAGCGCGCGGGATTCCTCGACGCTGGTGGCGACGAGGAGGTCGAGCCGGTCGACGGCGGGCCGCAGCCGCGCCGCGACCGCTTCGGCCAGGCGGGCGGCCGCGCCGTGTCCGGAGGCCGGGTGCACGGCCAGTGCTGCGTTCAGGCCCACGGTCAGGTGATGTCGTCAGTGGGGCCGGAGCGGCCGGACGCCGGTTTCTGCGCGGCGGGTTCCTCGCCGTCGGCGGTGGTCGGCGTGTAGTGGAACGGCGCGGCCTCGTCGTCGGCGAGCTGGTCCCAGCCCTCGTCCTGGCGGACGCGGTCGAGCTTGCGGTCGTGGAAGCGGGCGATCTGGATCGAGATCTCGAACAGCAGGGTGAGCGCGGCGGCGAGGCCGAGCATCGAGAACGGGTCCGAGCCGGGGGTGGCGAACGCGGCGAACACGAACAGCGCGAACACGATGCCGCGGCGCCACTTCTTGAGCTGCTGGTACTTGAGCACGCCGACGCGGTTGAGCATCACGACGAGCAGCGGCAGTTCGAAGCTGACGCCGAAGATCACCAGCAGCGACAGGATGAACGAGATGTACTTGTCGCCGGTCAGGGCGGTGACGAACTGGTCCTGGCCGAACCCGGCGAGCAGCGCGAGCGCGTGCGGGACGAGCAGGTAGGCCAGCACCGCGCCGGCGGCGAAGAGCACCGAGGCGAAGGCGACGAAGGTCAGCGCGTACTTGCGTTCCTTGGCGTAGAGGCCGGGGGCGATGAACGCCCACAGCTGGTACAGCCAGGCCGGGGACAGCAGGACCGCGCCCGCGGCGACGCCGACTTTCAGGCGGAGCATGAAGACTTCGAACGGGACCGTCTGCAGCAGGCGGCAGCCGGTTTCGCCGCCGAACCGCTGTTCCTTCGGGATGGCGCAGTACGGGTGCGTCATGATGTCGCCGAGCGACGGGATCGGCCCGAACCGCTGGCCGAACCAGATGAACCCGAAGATCGCGCCGATGACCACGAAAACGACCGCCCAGCCGAGCCGGCGGCGGAACTCGTAGATGTGCTCGATGAGCGTCATCGTGCCATCGGGGTTTTTCCGACGGCTGCGCCGGCTCCGCTTGCTGGACCGGCTGCCGTTGCCGTTGGCGGCTTCCGCCACTGGTCGTTCCGTTCTCGTCAGAGCCCGCCGGGGCGCGCCGCGCCGGCGCGCCGCCGTGGACCGGGGACCGGGTGGTGCGCGCGGAGGGTCAGCTCGCGTTCTTCTGCGGCTGGTCGGCCGAGGCCGCCTGCTGCTTCTTCAGTTCGTCGAGCTGGCGCTGGAGGTCGGCGACCTGCTTGTCCTGCGCGGTCTGCGCGGGAGCGGGGGCGGCGATGTGCCGGGTGTCGGCGGACTCGGCCTCGGCTTCGGCCTTCTGTTCGCCGGTCAGGTCCTTGGTCTCGGCCTTGAAGATCTTCATGGACTTGCCGATGGACCGGGCCGCGTCCGGGAGCCGCTTCGCTCCGAACAGCAGAACCACCACGAGCACCAGAACGATGATGTGCCACGGCTGCAGCGCGTTCATGGTCGTCTGCCCTCCTTGTCTGGGGTCTGTGCTGATGTTACTTGTTGCCGGTCGCCGGGCGGCGTTCGGCCACGGCCACACGGAGTGCCGCGGACCGGGCCCGGATGAGTCCGGTCCGGTCGTGGGTGTCCGCACTGACCATGCTCATGGTGCGGCGGAAGCGGCGCAAGACTCCGGCGGTCCGTACCAGCAGCAGGGCCAGGACGAGCAGGCCGGCCGCGAGCAGCACATAGACGGGCAGGTACGGCACTGAAACCACCTTATCGGTCGGAGATGGACATGAGGTGACGGGCACGCGCCACGGCGTCGGCGGCCCGGCGACCGACTGCCTGCGCGAGTGTGGCGGGGCGCTCCACCTGGGCTTCCCCGCCGAGGCTGAGCACGAGGCGGACCATCCAGGGCTCGTCGCTGTAGCGCATCGCGATGCGCAGCCGTCCGCCGTCGAGTTCGGCCAGTTCCTCGCACGGGTAGTACTCGGCGACCCAGCGGGCGTCGGGGTCCAGCACGAGATGGGCGACCCGCTGATCGGGACGGGCGGAGAAGACCCCGTCGGACAGGTCGGTGGGCCGTGCGTGGGCGGGCGGGGCCGCGGGTTCGTCCAATACGGTGAGCGCGTCCACCCGATCGAGGCGGAAGAGCCGGACGCCTTCGACCCGGCGGCACCAGGCTTCGAGGTACCCGACGCCTTGGACGATGACGAGCCGCATCGGGTCGACGGTGCGTTCGGTGATCTGGTCGCGCGAGGCGGTGTAGTAGCGCATCCGCAGCGCGCGGCCGTCCTGCAGCGCGCCGGAGACGGTCTCGCGGGTGCGGGCGGCGCGGGCTCCTTCGCGCACCCCTCCCCCGACGACGACTCCGGCCGGGCGGGCCTGCCCGGCGGCGTCCTCGATCTTGGCGATGGCGCGGCGGACCGCGTCGCCGTCGGCCACGCCCGGGGTTTCGGCGAGCGCGCGCAGGGCGACCAGCAGCGCGGTGGCTTCGCCGCCGGTGAGGCGCAGCGGGCGGCTCATCCCGGCGTCGTGGGTGACGACGATGGTGTCGCCTTCGAAGGACAGGTCGATGAGGTCTCCGGGGCCGTAGCCGGGCAGGCCGCACATCCACAGCAGTTCGAGGTCTTTGCGCAGCTGGCGCGGGGTGACGTCGAAGTCCTGCGCGGCCTCGTCGATCCGGATGCCGGGGCGCGCGAGCAGGTAGGGCACGAGCGCGAGCAGTCTCGGCATCCGTTCGCCGGAGGCGCTCATCGGACGCTCCCCTGCCCGGCGCGGGCGAGCACGGCCTCCAGCCGGTGCTGCACGGATTTGGCGAGCACGTCCGGTTCGAGCACGAGCACGTCGGGGCCTTGCGCGGCGATCCAGTCGGCGGCCGATTCCGGGAAGTACAGGCCGATCTCGATCACGTCGCCTTCCTCGCCCGCGACAGTCTCGCGGCCGACGACGTCGCCGCGGCGGCGCACTCCGGCGGCGCGGCCGTCGGCGATCCAGAGCCGGGCGGTGGTGACCGGGGCCGGGTCCTCGCTGCCGCCGGTCACCGACACGAGCTGCATCAGGTTGACGCCCTCGGGCCGCACGACCGCGCCCGGTTTCCCGATCGCGGCGACCTTCCCGGTGACGCGGGAGAGCCGGAAACAGCGGGGCGCGTCGCGGTCGCGGTCGTGCCCGACGACGTACCAGCGGGCGCGCCAGGACACGACGCCCCACGGTTCGAGCGTGCGGATGCGGCGTTCGGGCGAGCCGCTGCGCCGGTACTCGAAGCGGACCGCCTGCCCGGCCTGGACGGCGGCGAGCATCGGCGCGAACGCCGGTTCCGCGCGCACCCGGGGCTCGATCACGGTCGGGGCCTGGTCGTCGACCTCGACGCCGGCCGCGCGCAGTTTCACCAGCGCGCCCTGTGCCTGTCCGGTGAGCTCGGGCGAGTCCCAGAGCCGGACGGCGAGCCCGACGGCCGCTGCCTCGTCGGGGGCGAGGTCGATCTCGCCGAGTTCGTAGTCGCGGCGGGCGATGCGGTAGCCCTCGACCGGGTCGAAGACGGAGTTCCGGCCGGTTTCGAGCGGGATGCCGAGTTCCCGCAATTCGGTCTTGTCCCGCTCGAAGGTGCGGAAGAAGGCGTCGTCGCTGGCCGCGTCGGCGTACCCGGGCACGATCCCGCGGATCCGCTCCGCGGTGAGGTACTGCCGGGTGGAGAGCAGGGCCAGCACGAGGTTGACCAGCCGTTCGGCGCGTGCGGTGGACACCAGACGACTCTAGCTCTCCCCGCCGCGCGCGATCGTGAGGTCCAGCCCTCGCGCGTCGCGCCTGGTCAGCCCGCGTGCGGCGGCGGGACCCTCCGCGCGCGCCCCGTCACGCACCGCCGCCGCGGGCGGGCGCGCTGCCCGGAACGGGTTCCCTCTTACGGAATCAGCTTCGCCACGCGCCCCTTGGCTCCGCTGGCCCAGCACGCGCCGGACCACGTGCAGTCGACGGTGTCGAAGCTGCCGTTGTCGAACGAGGTCCAGCGCCTTCCCCCGTCGCGGCTCAGATCGCTCCCGCCGGGTCCGACGGCCAGCACCGTGCCGCCGCGCCAGGCGAGCCCCGAGCGGTAGCCGGCGGGATGTTCCGGCGGCGTGCGCCAGCTGCGGCCGCGGTCGTGGCTCAACGCGACCGCCGGGCCGGGTGCGGTCGGGTTGGCGTAGTCGCCGCCGATCGCGACGCCCTGCCACGGCGTGCGGAACGCGACCGCGAACACTCCAGCCGACGCGCTGCTCGGCAGCGGGGTTTCGGCCGCGGTCCAGTGCCGGCCGCCGTCGCCGGAGTGCAGGACGCGGGCATGCGGGCCGCCGCCGGTGGCGAGCCACGCGTCGAACGGTCCGGAGGTGGCGATGCACTGGCCGCTGGCCGCGAATCCGGCTTCCCCGGGCTCGGCGGGCGGGAACGCGGTGTCCGGGATCTGTTTCCAGCTGCGGCCGCCGTCGAAGGTGGCTTGCACGCGGAACTTCCCGTCGACCGGGTCGCTCATCGCGAGCCCGCGCCACGGGTCGAAGAAGGCGAGGCAGTCGTAGAACGCGGCGGAATCGGGATTGCTGAATGTCTGCCGCCAGTGCTTCCCGGCGTCGTCGGTGCGGTAGATCCGGGAATCCGCACCGGGCCCGATCGACAGCACGACGGCATGGTCGGCGTCGAAGGCTTCGATGTCGCGGAACTCGAGCTTCCCGGTGTCCGGCGGTCCGACCGGCCGCCAGCTGCGGCCGCCGTCGACTGTTCGCAGCACGGTGCCCTGGGTGCCGCTGACCCAGGCGACCCGCTCGCTGACTGCGGACAGGCCGCGGAATTGCGCGGTGGTTTCGGTGGGCAGGAGCCGCCACGACGGCAGCGAGGAGGCCGCGGCGACCCCGCCCGACGACACCGACAGCACCGCTATGAGGACCAGGACCCTCCGGAACGCACGCATGCCGGAATCCTGCCGCAGCCGAGTGACGACTTTCGTCGGGTTTCCCCGCCCGCCGCAACGATTTCCCGCACCCAAGCCGCTCCGACGCGGAAGCGCAAAGGGAAGCTGCCCCTGGCGCATGCCGAAACTCGACCCGCGCCGGTTCGGCTCATGGCCGTCCGCAAAGGGCGCCGCCGACTGCCCGATTCGCCGCGGTCTGCCTGGTTCTGGTGGTCGTGGAGGGAGCCCTGAGGGAATCAGAGTTCCTCAGGGCTCCCTCCACGACCGACGATCCGGGCGCCCGGCGGAGCCGGGCCCGAGTCACAGCGATCCGATCAGCCGTTCCACTCGTTCGTCCACCGACCGGAACGGGTCCTTGCACAGCACGGTCCGCTGTGCCTGGTCGTTGAGCTTCAGGTGCACCCAGTCGACCGTGAAGTCCCGGCCGGCCGCTTGCGCCGCCGCGATGAAGTCGCCGCGGAGTTTCGCCCGGGTGGTCTGCGGCGGGGTGTCCTTGGCCGCCTCGATCTCGCCGTCGTCGGTGACGCGGCGGACGAGTCCCTTGCGCTGCAGCAGGTCGAAGATGCCCCGGCCGCGGCGGATGTCGTGGTAGGCGAGGTCGAGCTGGGCCACTCGCGGACTGGACAGGTCCAGGTCGTGCTTGGCCCGGTACCGCTCGACCAAGCGGTGCTTGATCGCCCAGTCGATCTCGGTGTCGATCTTGCTGAAGTCCTGCTCCTCGACCGCTTCGAGCGCCCGGCCCCACAGCTCCACCACGCGCTCGTTCGCGGGCGTGGACCCGTTCTCCTTCAGGTGCTGGACGGCGCGGGCGTGGTACTCCCGCTGGATGTCCAGCGCGGACGCCTCGCGCCCGCCGGCGAGGCGGACCTGGCGGCGTCCGGTGAGGTCGTGGCTGATCTCCCGGATCGCGCGGATCGGGTTGTCCAGGGTGAAGTCGCGGAACTGGACCCCGGCCTCGATCATCTCGAGCACGAGGTTCGCCGACCCGATCTTGAGCATCGTGGTGGGCTCGGCCATGTTGGAGTCGCCGACGATGACGTGCAGGCGCCGGTAGCGCTCGGCGTCGGCGTGCGGTTCGTCGCGGGTGTTGATGATCGGCCGCGACCGGGTGGTGGCGCTGGAGACGCCCTCCCAGATGTGCTCGGCGCGCTGGGAGAGGCAGTACACCGCGCCGCGCGGGGTCTGCAGGACCTTGCCCGCGCCGCAGATGAGCTGGCGGGTGACGAGGAAGGGCAGCAGCACGTCGGCGATCCGGGAGAACTCCCCGGCCCGGGTCACCAGGTAGTTCTCGTGGCAGCCGTAGGAGTTGCCCGCGGAGTCGGTGTTGTTCTTGAACAGGAAGATGTCGCCGCCGATGCCCTCGTCGGCGAGCCTGCGCTCGGCGTCCACGAGGAGGTCCTCGAGGATCCGCTCGCCTGCTTTGTCGTGCGTGACGAGCTGGGTCAGGTCGTCGCACTCGGCCGTCGCGTATTCAGGGTGCGAGCCCACGTCGAGGTAGAGCCTGGAGCCGTTGGACAGGAACACGTTGGACGAGCGTCCCCACGAGACGACCCGCCGGAAGAGGTAGCGCGCGACCTCGTCGGGCGAGAGCCTGCGCTGGCCGTGAAAGGTGCACGTGACCCCGAACTCGGTCTCGATGCCAAAGATCCGCCGCTGCATCCCACCAGAGTAGGCGCTGGACCCCCGCGGAAGGTGCGCCGTTCGGGCGGCGACACGCGGTCGGTACGTTGCAAGTGGTGACATTGCGGCGGAAACCGGTCTCCGGGACCGGATGGCGATCCGGCGCGGCCAGCGGAGGTGGACGAGAGTGTTCCAGCAGGTCGGCCGGGCGTTCCGGCAGGTAGGGCGGCGGGACCGGGCCCTGATGCGGCGCAGTGCGGCGCTGCCGCGCACCCGGGCCGACAACGTGGTGACCGCGTTGTCCCGAAGTGCGGACAAATCGCGGCTCTGGTGGGGCGTGGCGGCCGTGTTGGCGGTCCGGAAGGGCCCGGCGCGGCGGGGCGCGCTGCGCGGGATCGCCGCCGTCGCGGGGGCGAGCGCCGCGGCGAACCTGGTCGCGAAGCCGTTGTTCCCGCGCCGCCGTCCGGCCGAAGAAGAAGTTCCCGCGCACCGTCAGCTGCGCAAACGGCCGACGTCGTCGTCGTTCCCGTCCGGGCATTCGGCTTCGGCCGCCGCGTTCGCGGCCGCGGTCGCGATGGAGTCGCCGCGGGCCGGGCTGGCGATCGTGCCGCTCGCCGGCGCGGTCGCGTACTCGCGGGTGCACACCGGCGTGCACTGGCCGAGCGACGTCGCCGCGGGGCTCGCGATCGGGACCGGGATCGCGGTGCTGACCCGGCACTGGTGGCCGCTGCACCCGGACGTCCGCGCCCGCACCGCCCACTCGGCGCAGGCGCCGGAGATGCGCGACGGCGAGGACATGCTCGCACTGGTGAACCCGCATTCGGGCGTCAACGGCCAGGACCCGACCGAGGACGTCCGGTACGCGTGGCCGAAGGCGTCGCTGATCTACCCGGACCCGTCGCGGGATCTGCGCGAGCAGCTCGCCGACGAGATCGAGGCGCACGGTTCGGTCCGCGCGCTCGGCGTGGCGGGCGGGGACGGCACGGTCGCGGCCGTGGCGTCGGTCGCCGCCGAACGCGGGCTGCCGCTCGCGCTCATCCCGGCCGGGACGCTCAACCACTTCGCCCGCGACGTCGGGGTCCGGTCGATGCCGGACGCGGACGAGGCGACCGAGGGCGGGCACGCGGTCGGCATCGACCTGGCCGAGGTCGAGATCGACGGCGCCGGCGAGCCCGAGCACCGCTGGTTCGTCAACACCGCCAGTCTCGGCGGGTACCCGGAAATGGTGCGGCTGCGGGAAAAACTGCAGACCCGTTTCCCGAAGTGGCCGTCCGCGGCGATCGCGCTGGTGCGGGCGATGCGGCGGGCGAAACCGCTGCGGGTGCAGCTGAACGGGAAGCCGACGCAGGTGTGGCTGATCTTCGTCGGCAACGGCACGTACGCGCCGAAGGGGTTCGCGCCGTCGCGGCGCCCGGCGCTCGACACCGGCCTGCTCGACGTGCGGTACGTGCGGGCCGACGTGCGCTGGTCGCGGATCCGGTTCGTGCTGGCGAGCCTCACCAACAGCCTGCACGCGAGCCACGTCTACCGGCAGCGGGACCTGCCGGAGCTGCACGTCCGGCTGCTCGACGGGAACCGCCGGGTCGCCACCGACGGCGAGGTCGGGCCGCTGGGGCGGGAGTTCCGGTTCCGGTCGCGGCCGAGCGCGCTGACCGTCTACCGGAACCCGGACAGTGACTCCTGACCGCGCTTTGCCCTAAGGTCCCTCGGAGAACGCTCGACCGGGCACCGGGTTCTTTACCCTCCGGTGCCCGGCCCTCCGGCGCTGACCTGCGCACTTGCCGTCAGCTAGCCTTCTCGACGACGATTCTTGACTATTCCTTTACCTTCTCTCAACGAATCCACAGCGAGCCCTCAATAGCGTGATCTTCGAGGTGCGGACTGCCCTGTCCGCACGAGTTCACGGCAGGGGTCTACTCAGTGCGTTTTTCCTCCCGCGGTCGCAGCTGCCCGTCTCCGGCAGGCCGCGGATGACCCGGCTGCTCCCGCAGGCTGTCGACCCGGTCCTGCCCCCGTCGGTCACCTCCCAGGCGAGGGACCTCGGGCCGCTCGAATCCCCCTTGCTGTGGCTCGCGTTCGCCGGGGCCGCCGCGGCGGTCCTCGCCGTCACCATCGCGCTCGCGCACCGCCGCCGCGTGCGCCGCTGGGGCATCAACGGTTCGATCGCGCTGTTCCTGATCGCCGCGGTCACCGCGGTGAACAGCTACGTCGGCTACGTCCGCACGCCCAGCGACCTCGGCAGGCTGCTGCAGCGCGGTTCCGGCGCGATGAACGTCGCGGGCACCCTTCTGCGCAGCACCAGCGACGACCCGGCCGAAGACTCCGACCCCAGCACCGCCGACAGTTCCAGCGGAGGCAAAAGCGGCAGCTCCCCCACCTCCGCCCGCCCGGCGGCCCCGTCCGGAGCCAACGGCAGCACCGAGGTGCTGAACGTGCCCGACCCGGCGCACGGCGTGCAGAACGGCGAGAACTACGTCGTCCTCCCGGCCGGCTACCACGATCCGGCGAACGCGGCCAAGCGCTACCCGGTCGTCTACCTCATCCACGGCTACCCCTACGGCGGGCCGCGCGACTGGCTCACCTCCGGCTCCGCGCCGCAGACGCTGAAAAGCCTCGAGGACGCGAACGTGATCCAGCCGATGATCATCGTGAGCGTCGACCTCACCGCCAACCGGCCGAGCACCGACTGGGAATGCCTGAACGTCCCGGGCGGCCCGCAGCTGGAGACGTACCTCGCCAGCAGCATCGTCCCGTCGGTCGACAAGCACTACCGCACCTTCGCCGACCGCGGCCACCGCGCGCTCGGCGGCATGTCCGGCGGCGGCTTCGGCGCGCTGAACATCGGGCTGCACCACCTCGACGAGTTCGGCACGCTGCTGATCTCGCTGCCGTACGACGACCTGAACGACTCGGTCGGCGTCCTCGGCGGCAACCAGGCGGCGATCGCGGCCAACACCCCGCGCCGCTACATCCCGACGATGCCGTTCCCGCAGAAGATCGCCGTGATGCTGACCGTCGGCACCGGCGCGCCGACCGACGTCGCGACCGCGCACCGCATCGCCGGATCGCTGCAGCGGCGCGGCCAGGAGGTCGTGGTGCACGCCGAACGCGGGTTCAACCACACCTGGCACACCGCCCGCGCGACGCTCCCCTACATGCTCGCCTTCGCCGATCAGAACTTCCGCACCGCGCCTGCCTCCTCCTGAGCGGATTGTCCGGAAAAATATCTTCCGGGCCCTGTCCATCCGGGCGGGCGCCGTTCGTGGTGAGGTCAGTGCGGCACTCCGGCCGCCCTGACCGACGAAGGAGCCCGACCATGAAGTACCTGCTGCTGATCCACGCTTCCGCGGCCACTGAGCAGGGCGGCGCCGCCGGCTGCGAGCCCGCCGACTGGATGGCCTACGACAAGGAAGTCCGCGACGCGGGGGTGTTCGTCAGCGGGGAGTCGCTCGCCGATCTCGTGACCGCGACCAAGGTCCAGGTGGGCCCGGACGGCGAGCGGTCGATCACGACCGACGGCCCGTTCGCCGAGACCCGCGAACTGCTGGGCGGGTTCTACGTGCTGGACGTCCCCGACCTCGACGCGGCGCTCGACTGGGCCGCACGCTGCCCCGGTTCGCGGGACGGTTCGGTCGTGGTGCGCCCGATCGCCGACTTCGATGCCTGACGCTCGAGCGTCCGCGGCGGCCGTGTTCCGCGAGGAGCACGGCCGCCTGCTCGGCGCGCTCGTCCGCCGTTTCGGCGACCTCGACCTGGCCGAAGAGGTCGCCGCCGAAGCGGTGGAGGCCGCGCTGGTGCGCTGGCCGGTCGACGGCGTCCCGCCGAAACCCGGCGCGTGGCTGATGACGACCGCGCGCCGCAAGGCCGTCGACCGGCTGCGCCGGGACCAGGCGTACGCGGCGAAACTCGCCGTCCTGCAAGCGGAATCCGACCGCAGCGACCCTCCCCCGCCGCCCGGGGCCGACGGCGACCTGCCCGACGACCGGCTCCAGCTGTTCTTCACCTGCGCGCATCCCGCGCTCGCCGCAGAGGACCGGCTCGCGCTCACCCTGCGCTGCCTGGCCGGGCTCACGACGCCCGAGGTGGCGCGTGCGTTCCTCGTGCCGACCGCGACGATGGCGAAGCGGATCGTGCGGGCCAAGAACCGGATCCGCGACCACCGCATCCCGTTCCGCGTCCCCTCCGGCGACGAACTGCGCGCCCGGCTGCCCGGCGTGCTGCGAGTGCTGTACTCGCTGTTCACCGAGGGCTACGCGGCCAGCTCCGGACCGGACATCCAGCGTCCGGACCTGGCCGAGGAAGCCATCCGGCTGGCCCGGATCCTGCACCGCCTGCTGCCGGACGAACGCGAAATCACCGGACTGCTCGCGCTTCTGCTGCTGGTCCACGCCCGCCACGCGGCCCGCACCGGGTCCGACGGCGAGTTCGTCCTGCTCGAAGACCAAGACCGGACCGCATGGGACGCGGCGCTGATCGACGAAGGCCGCGCGCTGGTGCCGGTCGCGCTGACCGGCGGCCCGCCCGGGCCGTACGGAGTGCAGTCGGCGATCGCCGCGCTCCACGCCGAAGCACCGGACGTCGCGCGCACCGACTGGCCGCAGATCGTTGCGCTGTACGACATCCTGCTGACGCTCACGCCGACCCCGGTTGTCGCGCTCAACCGGGCGGCCGCGGTCGCGATGCGCGACGGGCCCGAAGCCGGGTTGAAACTCCTGGACGGATTAGCCGACGAACCACGGTTGCAGGGATACCACCCGTACGCCGCGGCTCGCGGAGACCTGCTGCACCGCCTCGGCCGCGACGACGAAGCAGCAGCGGCGTACCGGGAAGCGTTGGCCAGCGCGGGAACCGAGCCGGAACGCGCGCATCTGCGTCAGCGGCTGGAGGCACTCTGACGCGGCGCCCACCGGCTGAGCACCGGGTCGACGAGCCTCGTCACCGGACCGGACAGCGTCTGACCGTGCCGCCGGAACAACTCGTCGCGGGAATCGAACCGGCCTAAATCCGCCAGCACGGTCGCGGACAGATCGCACGCGCCGCCGGTCTCGCAGGTGACCCCGTCCCAGTCGATCGCTGTGCGGGACACCGCGTCGAACAGCGTTTCCCCGCTGTCATTGGAGAATCCCGGACTCGCCGCCAGGTCGGTCAACTGCCCGAACAACTCCCCGACCGGAACCCAGCTGTCGTCGATCCCGAACTCCGGCCACGCCACCAGCACCTGCGACGGGACGAGGTATTTCAGCCGCGGGAACCGCGGATACCAGAACCGGCCGTCCACGAGCAGACCCCGCACCCGCGTCGGAATCCCTTGCGCCCGCGCGACTCCCTCCAGAATCGCCAGCCGCTGACTGCACGAACCCCGCCCGCGCCGCAGCGTCCGCGAAATCGGCTGCCGCTCCTGCACCGCGTACACCGGCCGCACCGCGCCGGCGATCAACCGATGCGCCGCCCGCAACCCGGCCAGTTGGTCCGCGGACGCGGTCTCCCGCACCAGGGACTGCACGAGCGGACCGCGCCAGTCGAGAATCGGAGTCGGGAGCACGCCGCCCACGGCGGAATCGTCCCCGGCGACCCGACGACGCCACCACGGAGTCACCAGCGCACACGTCACCACGCCAGTATCCCGAAAACGACTGCGGGCCACCGGGGTTACCCGACGGCCCACAGTGCGAGTCTCTCGACAGCGCGACCTCGCTGCCCGTTCCCCTCACGAAGATCCGCGGGCCCGAACACGAACCCGCCGCACTCCTGCGTTGAGACTTCTCAGTAGCGGATGCGGTATCGACAGTGCACGGCATTCCCTCCGGCCGAGGGGACGGCCCCGCACTGTGGACGTCCGTGAGGGGCTCCTTGAAGGAATCTGATTTCCTCAAAGAGCCCCTCACGGACTTCGGCGGAAGCAAACCGCGCCGCGACCTGCCGTAGTCCAGCGGACCGCGCGCAACGGCTACCGAGAAACCTCAGCGCGCCACGTCATTCCTTCTCGGCCGAACCCTCGCCCTTGCCGGAACCCGAGTCCTTGCCGTCGCCCTCGCCGGACTCGTCCGGCTTCTCGGCAGGCTCCTCCTTCGCCGGCAGCAACGCCTCCAGCGCCGCCCCCGACAACCGCCGGAACGCCCGCCGCGGCCGCGCCCGGTCGAGCACCGCGACCTCGAGCTTGATCTCCGTCTCGGCCGCCGCGCCATTGCCGTTCGGCGTCGCGGTCGCCCGCAACCCCTCGATCGCCGACGCCAGCGCCGTCCGCAGATCGTGCTCCGGATCCACGACGTCCTTCAGCTTCGCGCTGATCGTGTCCGTCTGGCCGCCCATCACCACGAACGGCGACTCGTCGAAAATCCCGCCGTCGAACGTCAACCGGTACAACTGGTCCTCGGCCGCGGTCGCCCCGACCTCCGCCAGGCAGACCTCCACCTCAAACGGCTTCAACTGCTCGGTGAAAATGCTGCCCAGGGTCGCCGCGTAAGCGTTCGCCAGCGCCCGCGCGCTCACATCCCGCCGGTCGTACTGGTAACCCTTCAGATCCGCGTGCCGGATCCCCGCCACCCGCAGATTCTCGAACTCCGAGAACCGGCCCACCGCAGCGAACCCGATCCGGTCGTAGATCTCCGCGACCTTGTGCAAAGTCGCCGAAGTGTTCTCCGCGACGAACAGCACCCCGCCGGAATACTTCAGCACTACCACGCTCCGGCCCCGCGCGATCCCCTTGCGCGCCAGCTCGGAACGCTCCCGCATCAACTGCTCGGGAGAGGCATACAACGGCATCGTCACGGTGTCGGCTCCACGTTCTCCGAAAACTCGGCAGTCATTGATTCAGCGGACATCGGCGGCCTCACACCGGCCGGTGGTGATTGCGCTCCGCGCGCCCGGCCACCACCGCCTCGGCCACCGCTCCCGTCCGCTCCGCGGGAAGCACCACCGCGCCGTCCTCCGCGGTGATGGTGATGACGTTCGGGAAAATCCGCCGCACCAGATCCGGCCCGCCGCTCGCGGTGTCGTCGTCCGCCGCGTCGTACAACGCCTCCAGCGCCGTCCGCACCGCCGCGTCGACATCCGCGTCCGGGTCGTACAGCTTCTTCAGCGACGACTTCGCGAACAGCGAACCCGAACCGACGCTGGCGTACCCGGCGTGCTCCTCGTAGCGCCCGCCCGCCGCGTCGTACGACACGATCCGGCCCGCGTGCTTCGCGTCCTCGGCCTCCAGGTCGTACCCGACGAACAACGGCACGACCGCCAGGCCCGCCATCGCCATCTCCAGATTCGCCTTCACCATCCCGGCCAGCTTGTTCGTCTTGCCGTCCAGCGAAAGCGAAACGCCCTCGATCTTCTCGTAATGCGCCAGCTCCACCGCGTACAGCCGGACCATCTCCACGGCCAGCCCCGCGGTCCCCGCGATGCCCACCGCCGAGTACTCGTCCGTGACGTGCACCTTCTCGATGTCCCGGCTCGCGATCAGGTTCCCCGACGTCGCCCGCCGGTCGCCGGCGATCAGCACCCCGCCGGCGAACGCGACCGCCACGATCGTCGTGCCGTGCGGCGCGTCCAGCTCAGCCGCGCCCGCCGGCACCCGCCGCGCGGGCAGCAGCTCCGGCGCGGTCGCGCGCACGAAATCCGCAAACGACGACGTCGCCGGCGAAAAGTAGGCCGACGGCAGTCCGGGCCCGGAAAAACCCGCCCCAGAGGAGGTGTTGTCCATACGTGCTCTCGGTTCCCATCTCATCCCGTGCCCGGCTACGCCGAGCACAACCTGCCCCCGGCGCCACCGCGCGAAACCTCCGGCCCAGCGCGCCCGCCGCACCGCCCCGCACCCGGGGCGGCCGCGACGGGCGGACGGCTACTCGCCGCCCTTCTGCACGTAAGCGCGGACGAAGTCCTCGGCGTTCTCTTCCAGCACGTCGTCGATCTCGTCGAGGATCGTGTCCACGTCCTCGCCGAGCTTCTCCCGCCGCTCCTGGCCCGCCCCGCCGGCGTCGTCGAACTCCTCGTCGGAATCGCCGCCGCCGTGCTTCTCGATCTTCTCCTGCGCCATCTCGCCTCCCGGTCTGGCCGATGTTCCCTAGCCTACCCAGCGGTACCGACGAAAAGGGCCTTCCAGCGGCCCGAAACGCCGGGATCGCGCTAGTCCGAACCGGTGATCGCCTCCACCAGCTCCTCCGCCGTCGCCGCCGCGTCCAGCAGCTTCCCGACGTGCGCCTTCGTCCCCCGCAACGGCTCCAGCGTCGGGATCCGCACCAGCGACTCCCGGCCCACGTCGAAAATCACCGAATCCCACGACGCCGCCGCGATCGACGACGCGTACTTCTCCAGCGCCCGGCCCCGGAAGTAGGCACGCGTGTCCGACGGCGGATTCGTGATCGCCGCCTGCACCTCCTCCTCGGTGACCAGCCGCTTCATCGAACCCCGCGTCACCAGCCGGTTGTACAGGCCCTTCCCCAGCCGCACGTCCGAATACTGCAGGTCCACCAGCCGCAGCCGCGGCGCGCCCCAGGCCAGCTGGTCCCGCTCCCGGTACCCCTCCAGCAGCCGCAGCTTGGCGGGCCAGTCCAGCCGGTCCGCGCACTCCTGCGGATCCCGCGCCAGCGCGTCCAGGATCTCGCCCCACACCCGCAGCACTTCCTTCGACGCCTCGTCCGCGCCCGTGCGCTCGAGATTCGCCGCCGCCAGCTCGTGATAGGCGAACTGCAGGTCCAGCCCGGTGAACTTCTTCCCGTTCGCCAGCTCGACCTTCGTCTTCAGCGTCGGGTCGTGGCTGATCTTGTGCACCGCCCGCACCGGCTCGTCCAGCTTCAGGTCGTCGAACCGCACGCCCGCCTCGATCAGGTCCAGCACCAGCGCCGTCGTCCCGACCTTCAGATACGTCGAGTACTCCGACAGGTTCGCGTCCCCGATGATGACGTGCAGCCGCCGGTACTTGTCCGCGTCCGCGTGCGGCTCGTCGCGCGTGTTGATGATCCCGCGCTTGAGCGTGGTCTCCAGCCCGACCTCGACCTCGATGTAGTCCGAGCGCTGCGAAAGCTGGAAACCCGCCTCCTCGCTCTGCTGCCCGATCCCGACCCGGCCGGAACCGCACATCACCTGCCGCGAGGCGAAGAACGGCGTCAGCCCGCCGATCACCGCGGTGAACGGCGTCGACCGCTGCATCAGGTAGTTCTCGTGCGTGCCGTAGCTCGCGCCCTTGCCGTCCACGTTGTTCTTGTACAGCTGCAACGGCGGCTGCCCCGGAACGGTGGCCGCCTTCAACGCGGCCTCCTCCATCACCCGCTCGCCCGCTTTGTCCCAGATCACCGCGTCTCGCGCGTTCGTGACCTCAGGCGCCGAGTACTCCGGATGCGCGTGGTCCACGTACAACCGCGCACCGTTGGTGAGGATGACATTCGCCGCGCCGAGGTCCTCGACGTCCGGGTCGTGCCCAGGACCGCCCGGCCCGGTCAAGTCGAACCCGCGCGCGTCGCGCAACGGCGACTCCACCTCGTAGTCCCAGCGCGCCCGGCGCGCCCTCGGGATGTCCGCAGCCGCGGCGTAGGCCAGCACCACCTGAGTCGAGGTGAGCACCGGGTTCGCCGTGGCGTCCCCGGGCACGGCGATGCCGTACTCGACTTCGGTTCCCATGATCCGACGCATGCCACCACCCTACGGGTTAGACGCGTGCGACGATGCCCCCATGCCAGGCAGTGACGAACTCGTTGCCCTCTATGACGACGCAGGCCACGCGGCAGGCGAGGCCCTCCGCTCCCGCGTGCGGGCGGAAGGACTCTGGCACGCCGCCGGCGTCGTTCTCGTCCGATCGGGCGACGGCCGGTCGGTCTACGTGCACCTCCGCGCCGCGGACAAGGACGTCTTCCCCGCCACCTGGGACTGCTGGGCGGGCGGAGTCGTCGCCGCGGGCGAAACTCCCGCCGACTGCGCGCGCCGCGAACTCGCCGAAGAACTCGGCGTCCACGGAGTGGAACCGGAACCGCTGTTCACCAAAATCTACGACGACGGATCTATCCGCTGCCACAACTTCGCCTTCGAAGTCCGCTGGGACGGCCCGGTCCGGCTCCAGGCCGAGGAAATCGTCGAAGGCCACTGGATGCCGCTCGACGAACTCCGCGCCTGGGTCTTCGCCGCCGAGCCCGAGCCGCCGTTCATCCCGGACGGCCGCGAAGGCGTCCAGGAATGGTTCCGCCGTTACGGCTGAGCGTTGAGTTTCGCCGCGATCTTCGGCAGCAACCGCTTCGCCGCGTCCTGCGCCCGCGCCGGGGTGCTGGCCGCGACGCTCAACGCCGACACCAGATTCCCCTTCGCCACCAACACCGCGCACGTCGAGCCCTCGCACCACGCCCGCTGCACAGCGATCCCCGGCTGCGGCGGCAACGACACCACCGCACCCGCGCACTGCGTGCCCGCCACGACATCCTCAGCCGAACGGTCCGCGTACGCCGTGACCTCGTGCGTCAACGCCGAACCGCTCGGATACACCCAGCTCACCGACTTGCGCTCGCCCGCGGCCAATCCGCTCAGACACCCCGAAACGCGGCCCGAACCCGGAGCCACGCCCTCCTCGGCAACGTCTGGATCGGACAGCAAAGCCGCCTCCGCGCGCCGCGGATCCGGTGCCGCCGAAGAGGAAACGACCGGGGGATCGACCGCGCGCGACACCGGCGGCGCGACCGGAGCGCTCGTGCCGGGAGCCGGAGCCGGATCGTCGTAGTAGGTCTCGAGATTGTTGGGCCGGTTGCCGCATCCGGCGAGCCCGGCCAGCGCGCCCAGCCCGACCAGCACAGCGACTGCTGGCACTTGCCGACGACGCACGTTGCCCCTCCGCGCTCAGTGTTGCCCGTCCGCCCCGGGCCATGCTGGGCCCCGAGGGTAATGCAATCGCTCAGCTCCACCCGAGGTGGGATCGATGCGCCCAGTACTCGCGCACGTCCTGCGCGAGTCGCCCCAGGACAGCGCGGTCCTCGTCGCTCAACCGGACCCGCGTGGCGGCGAGGTTCGCGGCCAGCTGCGCCGGGCTCGACGGGCCCAGCACCGCCACCGGAGCGCACTCCTGCCCGAGCACCGCGGCCACCGCGATCGCGTCCGGGCCGACGCCGTGCGCCTCGGCAATCCGCCGCAGCGGCTCCGGGGCTTCCGCGACGAGACGCCCGTTCGCGAGAGTTTCCTTGACCAGCACCCGTTTCCCCGCCGCCTTCGCCTCGGCCAGCGCCGGGCCGACCGACGGCTCGAAAACGTTCCAAGTGGACTGGACCGACGTGAACACCGGCTGTCCGGCCGATTCCAGCTCGAACGCCCGGCGCACCACGTCCGCCTGCGCTGGTCCGGATGTTGAGAAGCCGACCTCGACGCCGTCGCCGGAAAGCCCGGCCAGCGCGTCGATCAGCGCCGGATCAGTGAAAAGTGGACTGTCCACAGTGAGCGAATGGACCTGGTACAGGTGCACGCGCCCGGCCAGCAGTTCCCGCGTCTGCGCCCACTGTTCGCGGAACCGCGGCAGCGTGTGTTCCTTGACCTCGTGGACATCCGCGTCGAGCCGCCACTCGCCCACGTAGCGGTAGCCCCATTTGCTCGACACCGTGACGTCCCCGTGTCCGCGTTCAGCCAACCAGCTGCCGAGAAACTCCTCCGAACGGCCGTAAGACCGCGCGACGTCGACCCACCGCACTCCCGCCGCGTACGCCGCGTCGAGCACCTCGTGCGTCGCGGCTCGCATCGACGGCACGTCCCGCACTTCGGGCAAGTCCCGCCCCAGATTGATGTATGCCGGACGGCCGAGCGCGGCCAGCCCCACCGCGATGCGGTCCATCGGGGTCCCCTTGTCTTTGCCGGGTTGCGGAATTGCCAAAGAAGCTTAGGCGAGGCGACGTGAAGCGCTTTCTCATCGCCAGATGTATAGGTCGTTATACACTTTGTTTGTGCCGGAGGATGGCGAGCCACTGGCTGGAGTTTTGGGCTTGGCGGTGGAGTTTTTCGAGGCGGGCGGCGGGTGCTCGGACGTAGCCTTTGCCGAAGACCGGGGCGATCTGGCGGAGGCTGGCTCCTTCCTCGCGGGCGGCGAGGAGTGCCCAGTCGGATGCGTCGGCGCAGGCCGCGGAGGCGCGGCGCAGCTCCCCCAGCAGGTCGATCAGGTCGTTGGCGTTGAGTTCCCCTGCTTGGACGGCGGCGGCGGTCGTTTCGAGCCAGGCAAGGACGTCGGCTTCGGTGATCGGCGGTCGCGGGCGGGCGTTGTCTGTGCTCACGCGGCGCAGTATAGGGCGTTATACACCGAGGGCGAGCGCGGTGACCGAAACTTGCTGGACTCCGGGCGTGGCGCGCACGTTGACTGGCCGGAGAAGTCCGCTGGTCGTTTCGGAGGTTCAGTGAGGTTCGGCATCGCCGCCCGGTTCGTCGCGCTCGCCGTGGTGTGGGGCGCGAGTTTTCTGTTCATCAAGGTGGGCCTGGAAGGGCTGTCGCCGGCTCAGGTGGCGCTCGCGCGGGTCGCGCTGGGCGCGTTGACGCTCGGCGCGTTCCTGGTGCTGCGCAGGCGTTCGCTCCCCCGCGATCCGGCGTTGTGGGGGCATCTCGCGGTGGTTTCGCTGCTGTTCTGCGTGGGCCCGTTCCTGCTGCACTCGTGGGCTGAGCAGTACGTGGCGTCCGGGCTCGCCAGCATCTTCAACGCCACCACTCCCCTGCTGACCATGCTGTTCGCCGCGGCTGCCCTGCCCGCGGAACGGCTCACGCGGCCGAAGACCGCCGGACTGCTCATCGGCTTCGCCGGGGTGCTCACACTGGTCGGCGTCTGGCGCGGCATCGACCTCAGCCACGAAGTCCTCGCCCAGCTCGCTTGCCTCGGCGCGACCACGTGTTACGGCCTGGCTTTCGTGTATCTGCGGAAATTCGTGTCGCCCCGCGGTCCGGACCCGGTCGTCGTCGCGTTCGGGCAAACCGGTTTCGCCACGGTCGTCCTGCTGGCCGCGACGCCGGCGATCGCCGCGCAGCCGGTGCATCCGAACCTCGCCGTAGTGCTGTCCATGCTGGCGCTCGGCGTGCTCGGCACCGGCGTGGCCTACACCTGGAACACCGCCATCGCCACCGCCTGGGGCGCCGCCAACGCGTCCGCTGTGACCTACCTCACTCCGGTGGTCGGGGTTCTGCTCGGCGTGCTGGTCCTCGACGAACCAGTGCACTGGAACGAACCCGTCGGGGCGCTGCTCGTGGTGCTCGGGATCCTGGCATCGCACGGACGGCTTTCCCGGGCGCGGCAACCGGTCCTGGAACGCGTCTGAGACGCACCGCGGGGCCGCCGGGAGGATCCCCGGCGGCCCCGCGGCGTTCGCGCTGTCCTACAGGTACTGACCGGTGTTCGTGGCGGTGTCGATCGCCCGCCCCGATTCCTGGTTCTTGCCGGTGACGAGCGTGCGGATGTAGACGATCCGCTCGCCCTTCTTGCCGGAGATCCGGGCCCAGTCGTCCGGGTTGGTGGTGTTGGGCAGGTCCTCGTTCTCCGCGAACTCGTCGACGATCGCGTCCAGCAGGTGCTGCACGCGCAGGCCGGGCTGCTTGGTCTCCAGCACCGACTTGATCGCCGACTTCTTCGCCCGGTCCACGATGTTCTGGATCATCGCGCCCGAGTTGAAGTCGCGGAAGTACAGGACTTCCTTGTCCCCGTTGGCGTAGGTGACCTCCAGGAACCGGTTCTCGTCGCTCTCCTCGTACATCCGCTCGACGGTGTGCTGGATCATCGCATCGAAGGTCGCCTTCTGGTCCCCGCCGAACTCCGCCAGGTCGTCGGCGTGGATCGGCAGGCCCTCGGCGAGGTACTTCGAGAAGATGTCCTTCGCGCCCTCGGCGTCCGGACGCTCGATCTTGATCTTCACGTCGAGCCGCCCCGGCCGCAGGATCGCCGGGTCGATCATGTCCTCGCGGTTGGAGGCGCCGATGACGATGACGTTCTCCAGGCCCTCGACGCCGTCGATCTCCGACAGCAGCTGCGGCACGATCGTGGTCTCCACGTCGGAGGACACGCCCGACCCGCGGGTGCGGAAGATCGAGTCCATCTCGTCGAAGAACACGATGACCGGGGTGCCCTCGGAGGCCTTCTCCCGCGCCCGCTGGAAGATCAGCCGGATCGACCGCTCGGTCTCGCCGACGAACTTGTTCAGCAGCTCCGGGCCCTTGATGTTGAGGAAGTAGGACTTGCCGTCCGCGTTGTCGCCGCGGGCCTCTGCCACCTTCTTGGCCAGCGAGTTCGCCACCGCCTTCGCGATGAGCGTCTTCCCGCAGCCCGGAGGGCCGTAGAGCAGGACGCCCTTCGGCGGGCGCAGCTGGTACTGCTCGTACAGGTCCGCGTGCAGGAACGGCAGCTCCACGGCGTCGCGGATCTGCTCGATCTGCCGGGTCAGGCCGCCGATGTCCTCGTAGCGGACGTCCGGAACCTCCTCCAGCACGAGGTCCTCGACCTCCGCCTTCGGCACCCGCTCGTAGGCGTAGCCCGCCTTGGAGTCCACCAGGAGCGAATCGCCCGGTTTGAGCGGCTGCTCGGCGAGCGGACCGGAAAGCAGGACGACCCGCTCCTCGTCCGCGTGGCCGACCACGAGAGCGCGCGTGGCACCGCCCTCGACGTCCGGTGCGAGCACTTCGCGCAGCGCGCACACCTCGCCCGTGCGCTCGAAATCGCCTCCTTCGACGACCGTGAGCGCCTCGTTGAGCCGCAACGCCTGCCCGCGCCGCAGCGACGAGACCTCCACCGCGGGCGACACCGAGACGCGCATCTTGCGCCCCGCGGTGTAGACGTCCACCGTGTTGTCCTCGTACGCCTCGACGAACACCCCGTACCCGCTCGGCGGCTGGGCCAGCCGGTCGACCTCCTCGCGGAGGGCGAGCAGCTGACCCCGCGCCTCGCGCAGGGTTTCGACGAGTTTCGTGTTCCGCTCGGTGAGCTGACTCACCCGTTCCGACGCCTCGGCGAGGCGTTGTTCGAGAACGCGGTTCTGTCGCGGAGAATCGGTGAGCCTGCGGCGCAGCAGCGCCACTTCTTCCTCGAGAAAACGGATCTGCCGGGCTTGTTCCTCTGGTGTCTGCCCTGCTCCGCCGGTTGCTGAAGGGTCGGCCTCCTCGCGCCGAC
Organism: Amycolatopsis sp. FU40; assembly: GCF_021903635.1. Taxonomy (NCBI): domain Bacteria; kingdom Bacillati; phylum Actinomycetota; class Actinomycetes; order Pseudonocardiales; family Pseudonocardiaceae; genus Amycolatopsis; species Amycolatopsis sp. FU40. The sequence continues at coordinate 2,266,321 of NZ_CP091381.1, read as the reverse complement.
CTCCGGGAAGGTCATGATGCATCGGGCACCTCCTCGGAGTGCTTTTCATTCCACGGTACCGGCGATCACCGACAAGAAAAGGCCTTTCCGCATCACAAGACCGGCGCGTCGCGCTTTTTCTTCCGGAGAAGCACGGCCGCGAGCGCAGCGCAAGCGGCCGATTCGGTGCCGCGGACGGGAATCCGCTCCGCGCGGGTTTCCGCAACGCGGAACTGAACGCACTGCGGATGCCCCTCCGGGCCGTCCGCGAAACCCGAGTTGCGGGTTGGCTGCGCGGAAAGGCGCGCGGCTGGCTAGCATCCCCGGGTGGCCACGCTCCGCTCGTGGCCTGGACTTTCGCGAGCACGGCAGGGGGAACCGAGATGACTTATCCGCCGCAGCAGCCCGGCGGCTGGGACCAGGGCGGGCAGCAGCCGAACCCGTACGGGCAGCAGCCCGGCGGCCAGCCGCAGTACGGGCAGCCTCAGCAGGGCGGATGGAACCAGGGCGGGCAGCCGCCGCAGTCCGGCGGGTTTCCCGCCGCGCCCGGACCCGGGACTCCCGGTCAGGGCGGCCCCTACCAGGGCGGATACCCGCAGCAGGGCGGTCCCCAGCAGTACGGGCAGCAGCCGGAGCAGTTCGGGCAGTTCGGACAGCAGCCCGGCCAGTTCGGGCAGCAGGGACAGCCCGGCGGGCCGTTCGGGCAGCAGCCGGGCGGGCAGTTCGGCGGGTTCGGCGAGGAACCGCCGAAAAAGAAGAAGACCGGCCTGATCGTCGGCGTCGCGATCGCCGCGGTGGTCGTCCTCGGCGGCGCGACCGGCCTCGTCATCTGGCTGACCGGGGACAACAAGGACGACAAGGTCGCCGCCCCGCCCGCGTCGTCCTCGGCTCCGGCCGCGGGCCCGCAGTCCAGCGGACCGAGCGGGAGTTCGTCGTCGTCCCCGTCGACCTCGTCGTCGTCCGGCTCGGGCAGCGGCGACTACCCGGCGGCGTCCGGTGCGAAGCCGACCTCGGGCGAACTGTTCGAGGCCGCGTCCGAGGCCTACAACAGCTCCGACACCGAGGGGCTGTTCTCGATGCTGTGCACCAGCCTCACCAAGGGCCAGAAGCCGGGAAGCGAGAAGATGCCCTCGGGCATCCACTTCGAGCTGACCGGCAGCCCGCAGGAGAGCGGCGACCAGGCGACGGTGAAGTACCACGTCACCACGTCCACCAAGACCGCCGACGGCACCCTCACCGCCCTGCGCCAGGGCGGGGCCTGGTGCCTCGGGAAGGTCAGCACGGACCACTAGGTGAGACGCCGGCTCGGCACGGCACTCGGCCTGCTCGCAGTCGTTGTCGCGGGCGGCGTCCTCGGCTTGGTCTCGATCGGCCTGCCGGGGCCCGCCCGCACCGCCTCGGAACCGCCCGCTCCCCCGCCGCCGTCGCGCACCAGCGCGTCCTCGGCTCCCGCGCCCGCGGCGGATCAGGCCGCGATCGCGACGCTCGCGCGCACTCTCGTCGACGCGATCACCCGCGCCGACTCCGCCGAATTCGGCACTCTCGCTTGCAAACCGCAAACTGCCGCGGCGCTGAAGGAACTCCAAGCCAAATGGGACGCCGCGGGCCCGCTTCGCGTCTCGCTGGCCGGACCACCGGCGATCGCGGGCGACGACGCGACCGTGACCGTCCGGGTCGAAGGCACCGGCGGGCACAAGGAGACACCGTTCCCGCTGCGGCGCGAGAACGGCCGATGGTGCGTCCCTGGTTAGCCTTTGCCCTTGCTGGGCCGTCGTGAAACGCGCGGCGACACTGTGCCGTCGGCCAGACGACGGGCAGTGAGCAGGAAAGCGGTGTGCGCGACCATCCGGTGGTCCGGCCGGACCGCGAGGCCGACGACGTGCCAAGGCCGCATCAGCGTTTCCCACGACTCCGGCTCGGTCCAGCACTGCTGCTCCCGCAGCGATTCCGTGACGCGCGACAGCTGGGTCACGGTGGCGACGTAGACGGTCAGCACGCCGCCGGGCACCAAGTGCGCCGCGACGTTCGGCAACTGGTCCCACGGCGCGAGCATGTCCAGCACGACCCGGTCGACCTCGCCGGTGTGCGTGGCCAGGTCCGCGACGGTGAGCGTCCAGTTGTCCGGCTTCTCGCCGAAGAACTTCACGACGTTGCGCTCGGCGTGCTCGGCGTGGTCGTCGCGGATCTCGTAGGAGAACACCTGTCCCGCCGGACCGACCGCGCGCAGCAGCGAACAGGTGAGCGCGCCTGAACCGGCGCCGGCTTCCAGCACGCGGGCGCCCGGGAAGATGTCGCCCCACATCACGATCTGCGCGGCGTCCTTGGGGTAGATCACCTGCGCGCCGCGAGGCATCGAAAGCACGTAGTCCGGCAGCAGCGGCCGCAGCGCGAGATACGTGCTGCCGCCTGCCGAAGTGACCACGCTGCCCTCGGGACGGCCGATGAGGTCGTCGTGCGCGAGGGCGCCGCGATGCGTGTGGTACTCGCCGCCGTCGGCGAGCGTGAGGGTGTAGTGCCTGCCTTTCGAGTCCGTCAGCTGAACCCGGTCACCTGCACGAAACGGTCCGCTGACCGACAACTTCTTCCTCCACTGCAAAACCCGGAACGCCGACGTCGAATCCTCGCAGGTCGTCCCGCGCCCGTCGTGCGCGGGTGCCTCTCACTGGGCGCGACGGCCCTGCATCAGCGCGGTCCGCAGGTCTTCGCGACGCAACACGCCCGCCGGACGGCCTTCGTCGTCGACCACGAGGAATTGCCAGGCAGGCGTCTCGCGCACGCGTTCGGCGATCTCCTCCCCCGGCTCCGACGCCAGCAGCACGGTCTCCGCACGGATCGGCTCGGCCGCTTGCTCGGCGGGCGCGTGCGGGCTGACGCTCGCCAGCTGCTGCGCGGCCTGCTCGTCCAGCAATCCCGCCGCGACACCGTCCGCCCGCACCAGCACGACCCCGCGTCCCGCCGATGCCGCCAACGCGTCCGATACCGGGCTTTCCGCGGGCAGCTGCAAGACCGGACGCACCAAATCGGACAGTTCCAGCCCGGCGGGCCAGCCGCGCCGGGCTTCCGCCGCCAGCTCGGAGCGAGCGCCGAGGATCACGAACCACGCCGTCACGACGCACACGCCGAGCCGAAGCCACCGGTCCGGGCTCTGCATCGCCAGACCGAGCAGCGCCCAGACGATCAGCCCGGTGGCGACCAGCGCCCCGCCCGCGACCGCGGCCTTGGTTCCCTTGGCCCGCAACCCGGTCATCGCCCAGACCCCGGCGCGCACGAGGCGTCCGCCGTCCAGCGGCAACCCCGGCAGCAGATTGAAGAAGCCGACCGCGAAGTTGGCCACCGCGCACTCCGCGACGAGCAGCCACACCGCGCCGTCCGGCGGCACCGCGAACAGCAGCAGCGAGCAGAACCCGCCCAGCACCAGCGAAACCGCGGGCCCCGCCGCGGCCACGAGCCCTTCCTGGCCCGGCCGTCGCGGCGTACGGGCCACTTCGGACAGTCCGCCGAGCAGGAAAAGCCGCAGCCTGCGGACCGGGATCCCGAGCCGCAGCGCGACGAGGCAGTGCCCGAGTTCGTGCGCGAGCACGGAAAGCCCGAGCAGCACCGCGAACGCGGCGGCGAGCAGCCACGCGGTCGGCGTCGAAACGTCCGGCAGGAACCGCCCGACCAGCGGCGCGTAGAGCACCACGATGACCAGCGAGCCGATCCACCACGACGGGGCGAGCAAAACGGGCACCCCGCCGACCCGGAACAGCAGCAGGCCGCCGTCCCCGCCGGCGCGCCGGGCGGGCCCGGCGCCGTGCTGACTGGTCGCGGCCATGCCGGACAGCGTAGGGGGCCGCGTGTGGGAAGCCGGTGACCCGGTGTCCCCGGACGGGTGGTGTCGGTCTCGCCCCTGCCCGCCCGGCCGGTCCGTGAAGGGCCCCTTGAGGGAACCTGATTCCCGCGAAGGCCCCTTCACGGGCCCGCGCTCAGGTCAGGCGGATCGCGGCGTGACGAGGTTCTCCAGATTCGCGAGCGCGACCTGCTTCCGGAACTCGCCGCGATACGACGCGTCACCGGAGTCGTGCATCGCGTCGGTCATCCAGACCGCCGCCGCCTGCCGCTCCCAGACATGCGCCAGACAGGTGCCGGAATAGCTCTCCAGCACGCTCGGATCGTCTTTCTCCACCTGATGGACGATGGCGTGCGCGAGCACGTCGGCGTCGTGCAGCGCGAGGCTCATCCCCTCCGCGCTCATCGGCGAAATCAGGTGCGCCGCGTCCCCGAGAAGGCACAGCCTGCCGTAGCGCATCGGACTGAACACGACCCCGCGCAACGGCACCACCTGCTTCGTCACGATCGGCCCTCGCCGCACCGGGGCGGCGAACCGGGTGCCGAGTTCGTCCCAGACCCGCGCGTCCGGCCAGTCGCCGATGGTGTCGTCGACGGACATTGCAAGTAGATCCGGCTCGCGTGCGGCCCGCGGGTGATCCGCGCCGCGAAGCCCCGGGAATGCACGGCCATCACAGCCGCCGGATCGGCGGGCACTTCCGCCATGACGGTCAGCCAGGCATACCCGAACTCGTGGCTGTGGCAGGCGAGAAATCCGTCCGGAATCGCCGTCCGGCTGACGCCGTGGAAGCCGTCGGCACCGGCGACGAACGCGCAGTCGATCGCCTTGGCGCCCTCGCCGTCCCGGTAGCGCACCCGGGGTTGTTCGGTGCCGAGCCCTTCCAGCGTGACGTCCTCCGCCTCGAACCGGAGGTCGCCGCCGTCGCGGAGGAAAATCCGGATGAGGTTCCGGACGAGCACCTGCTGCGGGATGAACGCGCCCGCGCCGTCCTCGCCGGTGTCCATCCGCCAGGCGCGCTGCTCGCCGTGCACGATCAGCGGCAGGACTGCGTCGGACGGCCCGTCGCCGTGCCCTTCGACAGCCTCGCCCGCTCCCCAAGCGCGCAGCGTCCGCACGCCGCGGCTGTCGAGGGATCCGGCTCTCTGCCGCTGCTCGACGTACTCGCGGCTGTTCTTTTCCAAGACCACGCAAGGGATCCCGCTGCGGAGGAGGAATGTGCCGAGCGCGAGCCCGGCCACTCCGCCGCCCACGACGGCCACGGTGGTTTTCGCGTCTGCCTGTGTCATGTTTCGTTCCCCGGAAAGAGTGCTGGTGAACTGGATGACCACCACCCTCTTCCCGGCCGCGGACCGGCGGCCACCGAGTACCGGGCGCCCGATAACGAAAACCCGCCAACTTGCTCCCGCTACTCGCCGCGGTCGCGCAATCCCGCCTGATACCGCCCCGGCGTCTGCCCGACCAGCGCCGTGAACGCCCCGATGAACGCCGACGGATTCGCCCACCCGCACGCGATCGCCGTGCCGGTCACCGATTCGCCCTCGGTGAGCTGGAACAACGCGTGGTGGATCCGCAGCACCGTGCGCCACCGCTGAAAACTCATGCCGAGATCGGCATGGAACAACCGGCTGAGCGTCCGCTCGCTGGCCCCCGCGGCGCGCCCCAGTTCAGCCAGGGTCTCGGCCCGCCCCGGATCCTCGTGCAGCAGCTCGGCGACGACCCGCAACCGGTCGTCGCGCGGCTCCGGAAGATGCAGCGGCTCCCCCGGAACCTCCCCGAGCTCGTAGAGCACCACCGCCCGGACCCGGCGAGCCGCCTCGGCCGACCGCTCCTTTTCGCCGGTCAGCGCGATAATGCCCGCCCGCAGCAACGGCGACACCGCGAACACGCGAGGCTGCCGGGCCAACCCCGCGCACTCCTCGAAGGGAATGGCGAGGATCCGCGTGTCCGTGCGCCCGTAGAACCGGTGGGAATGCTCGAACCCCGGCGGAGTCCACGTGACGCGGTCAGCGGGCGCGACCCAGGTCCCGAACTCGGTGGTGGTGGCGAACACCCCGCTGGCCGCGTACACCAGCTGCCCGCTCGGATGGGAGTGGCTCTCCATCCGAAACCCGCCCGGCAGCCACCCCGCCCCCTGCGGCGTCATCCCGCCCGGCTTCCCCACCGCACCGACCCTACCCACGCACGAGGCCCCCTGCCCTCAATCCAGCCACGCCCAGCCGGCCACTCCCAACCCGACCCGAACGCGGGATCGCCGGCTTGAAGGCGATCCCGCCCGCCCCGCCGAAGGCGGGGCGAACACAATTGTCGTACCCCGGGGTTACGCTCTGCCCCATGTCCGACACCGCCACGGTCACCACCCCTCCCGGGGGCGACGCGCCTGCCAGGAGGCGGCCCGCGTTGTCGCCGTCCCGGGCGAGCGACTTCAAGCAGTGCCCGCTGCTCTACCGGTTCCGCGCGGTCGACCGGCTGCCGGAGGTGCCCACCCGGGCACAGCTGCGCGGCACGCTCGTCCACGCGGTCCTGGAGCGGCTTTTCGCGCTGCCCGCCGCCGAACGCGTCGCACCTCGGGCGAAAGAGCTGCTCGCGCCGACCTGGACGGAGCTGTCCAGCGACAGTCCGGAGTGGACGGAGCTGTTCGCGGACGGCGAACCCGGGGAGACCGACAAGTGGCTGGCCTCGGCCGAAAAGCTGCTTGATTCCTACTTCGAGCTGGAAGATCCGCGCAGGCTGGAGCCGGAGGCGTGCGAGCTGCACGTCGAGATCGAGCTGGGCTCGGGCGTGCTGCTGCGCGGGTACATCGACCGGGTGGACGTCGCGCCGACCGGCGAAATCCGGGTCGTGGACTACAAAACCGGCGCCGCGCCCCGGGAAATCGGCGAGGCCAAAGCACTCTTCCAGATGAAGTTCTACGCGCTGGTGCTGTGGCGGTTGCGCGGGGTCGTCCCGCGGCAGCTGAAGCTGATGTACCTGACCGACGGCCAGTCGCTGGCCTACACGCCGGACGAGGCCGAGCTGGTCCGGTTCGAGCGCACGCTGGAAGCGATCTGGCAGGCGATCCTGAAGGCAGGCAAGACAGGCGATTTCCGGCCGAACAAGGGCAGGCTGTGCTCGTGGTGCGACCACCAGGCGCACTGCCCGGAGTTCGGCGGCACGCCGCCGGAGTACCCGGGCTGGCCGGAGCCGGATCCGGGCGAGGAGACGGTCTTGGACCGGGCCGACTGATGGGCGACGCGTTCTTCCTCCCGCTCGGCGGCGAGCGGTACGAGGCGACTGAGCACACCACCGGCCCGTGGAGTCCCGGCGCGCAGCATTTCGGCCCGCCGTCGGCGCTGCTCGTGCGCGGGCTCGAACAGCTGGAGTCGCGGCATCCGGCGCAGCTGGCCCGGGTGACCGTCGAGATCCTCGGCCCGGCTCCGGTGGGCGAACTGGAGCAGCGGTCGTGGGTCGAACGGCCGGGCCGCACGGTCGAATTGGTCCAGTCCGAGCTGTCCGCGAACGGCCGGACGGTCGCGCGGGCGTCGGGATGGCGGATCGCGACGTCCGACACCGCCGAGGTCGCCACCGACGGCGGTCCGCTGCTGCCCGCGGCCGACGCGGGCAGCGAGGCGGCCTTCCCGGACGACTGGCAGGGCGGCTACCTGCACGCGATCGAATGGCGTTCGGTGCGCGGCTCGATCTCCGCGCCGGGTCCGGCCGCGGTGTGGGCGCGGCAGCGGTATCCGCTGGTCGACGGCGAGGAGCCGACGGGTCTGCAGCGGCTGTTCGCCATCGCCGACTCCGGCAACGGGGTGTCGCACTTCCTGCCGACGGCGCAGTGGTGGTTCATCAACTCGGAACTCACCGTGCACCTGCGCCGGATCCCCGAGGGCGAATGGATCGGGCTCGACGCGGTCACGCTGGTCGGACCGCACGGGATCGGCTCCGCGACCAGTACGCTGCACGATCGTTCCGGTCCGGTCGGCACCGGCGCGCAGGCTTTGCTGGTGCGTCCGCGACAGGCCGGGGGCGGATGAGCGCGCCGCGGCGGGCAAGTCCGATAGCCTTCGCGGAACGACCGACAAGGGAGCGCTCCGGCATGCAGATCACCTCGGTGGTCAACCAGAAGGGCGGGGTGGGCAAAACCTCGCTGAGCGTGGGCGCGGCGGCGGCCCTCGCCGAACGCGGCAGGCGGGTGCTGCTCGTCGACCTCGACCCGCAGGGGCACGCGACGACCGAGATGCTCGGCATGGACGAGGTCCCGGCGGACGCGCCGAGCCTGGCGAAGGCGCTGACCAAGCTGTGGAAGGGCCCGATCGAGCAGCTGGCCGTCCCGCATCCGCGCAGCAACCTCGGCCGCGGCGGTGCGTTCGACGTGATCCCGACGTCGCCGGGGATGTTCGACCTGATCCGCAGGCTGGACCAGTTCCGGGTGCCGGGCTGGCAGCTGGCGCGGGTGATCCAGTTCGCGCACTACGACCACGTGATCATCGACTGCCCGCCCGCCCAGGACGTGCTGACGAACAACGCGCTGGCCGCGTCGCACGGGATCCTGGTGCCGGTCCAGCCGGACAAGACGAGCATCCGCGCGCTGCGCCTGCTGTCGGAACAGGTGCGCTACGTCGAGCAAACCACCGGCCGCGCCCCGATCTCCTGGTTCGGCATCGTCCCCGGTCTCTACCGCCGCCCCATCTCGCACTACGCCGCGGCCGCGCTTCAGGAGATGTACTCCTTCGGCGTCCCCATGCTGTCGCACGTCCCGCTCGGCGTCGTGATGAACGAGGCGGCGGCCCACGGCGTCCCGGTCACGACGTTCGCCCCGGAAACCATCCAGGCGGTGTCGTTCCGGGAAATCGCCGAGACCTTGGACGGGTACCTGGCGCAAAACCCCGGCCCCACCGAGGTTCCGGCCGACGACGAGTTCGTCTTCGAGGATTTCATCTCCGAGGTCGCGGTCGCCCGCAACGTCAACGACAACGGCGCGCGCAAGAAGCTGTACGACCTGATGCCGAAGCGCCCGAACCGCCCGCGCTGACCACCGTCTACATGCGACAGAGGGCGTCCCCTCCGAGGAGAAGACGCCCTCTGCTCAAGCAGTTTCCTACAACCGGCAAGACCGGATGTCGGACGCCAGCACGGCTTTCGCGCCGGTCTCGGCCAGTTCGTCCATGATCCGGTTGACTTCCTTGCGCGGCACCATCGCCCGCACCGCGACCCACTTCTCGTCCGCCAGCGGAGCCACCGTCGGCGACTCCAGGCCGGGCGTGATCGAAATGGCCCGCTCCAGAATCTCGCGCGGGCAGTCGTAGTCGAGCATCATGTAGTGCTGCGCGAAAACCACGCCCTGCAGCCGGGCCGCCAGCTGCGACTTGGCCCGTGATCCTTCGCTGCCCGCCCGCTGCAGCAAGACCGCCTCGGACGCGCAGATCGGCTCCCCGAACGCGACGAGATTGTGCTGCCGCAGCGACCGGCCGGACTCGACCACGTCCGCGATCGCGTCCGCGACCCCGAGCTGGATCGAGATCTCCACCGCGCCGTCGAGCCGGATCACCTCGGCCTCGACGCCGTGGCGCGCGAGATCGTCGCGGACCAGCCGCGGGTACGACGTCGCGAGCCGCTTTCCGTGCAGGTCGGCCGGTTTCCAGTCCCGGCCGGCGGGCGCGGCGTAGCGGAACGTCGAGGCGCCGAACCCGAGCGCGAGGACCTCGTCGACCGGCGCTCCCGAATCGAGCGCCAGGTCGCGGCCGGTGATGCCGAGGTCGAGCTCGCCGGAACCGACGTAGATGGCGATGTCCTTCGGGCGGAGGAAGAAGAACTCGACCTCGTTGACCGGGTCGAGCACGGTCAGGTCCTTGCCGTCATGTCGCTTGCGGTAGCCCGCCTCGGAAAGCATCTCCGCCGACGCGGCGGCGAGGGCTCCCTTGTTCGGCACGGCAACACGCAGCATTCGCTCTTCTCCTCGGTCTCCGGTGCGCGAGCGCGTCACAGGTAGCGGTACACGTCCTCGGTCGAGATCCCCCGGCCGAGCATGAGCACCTGCACCCGGTACAGCAGTTGCGAGATCTCCTCCGACAGCCGGTCGTCGGATTCGTGCTCGGCGGCGATCCACACCTCGCCCGCCTCTTCGAGCACCTTCTTGCCCTGTGCGTGCACTCCGGCGTCCAGTGCGGCGACGGTGCCGGACCCGTCGGGACGGGTACGCGCGCGCTCGGCAAGCTCCGCGAACAGCTCATCGAAGGTCTTCACGGGGCCGAATCCTTTCATCCCGCGCTCGTCCGCGCCGCTCCGGGTGACCCGGAAGCCGCCGAGGTCACAGCCGGGGCAGCAGCGCGGCCAGTTCGGGCACGCCGACGCCGGCCAGCGACGTGCGGAACACCCGGCGCGGACCGTCCGGGACGTCGACGTCGTTGGGCACGACGAGCACGGTGCAGCCAGCGGTTTCGGCCGATTCGGCTCCCGGCGGCGAGTCCTCCACCGCGACGCACCGCTCCGGCGCCACGCCCAGCAGCTCGGCGGCCTTCAGGTACGGCCGCGGGAGCGGTTTGTTCTGGCCGTCGACCTCGTCGCCGCAGACCGTGACGTCGAAGAAATCCCGCCCGATCGTGTCGAGCGCGAGTTCGGTCAGCGCCCGTTCGGTGGAGGTGACCAGCGCGGACTTGAGCCCGGCCGCGCGGACCGCGGCCAGCGCCTCGCGCGCGCCCGGCCGCCAGGGCAGCGCGTCGTCGAACAGCCCGGCGGTGCGGCGGCGGATCCACTCCCCCGTCTCCGCGACCGCTTCCGGGGTGACCGGGCGGCCGGTCTGCTCCAGCAGCACGGTGGCGGTGGCGTCCATGTTGGACCCCACGAGCGTCATCCGGACTTCCTCCGAAAGCGTGCCGCCGAGCGCCTCGGCGGCCTCGTACAGCGCGACGTCCCACAGTTTCTCGGAATCGACGAGGGTGCCGTCCATGTCCCAGAGGACAGCCGCCAGTCCGTCCGAAGAGGACGGTGCAGTCACAGTTTCTCCTTGTCCGGTGCGGCGCCCCGGCCGGGCGCCTTCCCCTCCAGCGTCCCACGCGGACCGCCGTGAGCGGGGCCACACCCGTGCCGTGACACGCGGGGGCGGACACGCTGCGCAGGGTAGGTGCCGGAGGCCGTAGGCTGGTCAGGTGAGTGAGCCTGTCGACGACACCCCGCGGCCCGGCGACCCGGAGCAGGACCGCACCGATGCCCAGCGCCCGATCATGATCCTGGCCTTCGAAGGCTGGAACGACGCGGGCGACGCGGCCAGCCAGGCGATCGAACACCTCCAGCTTTCCTGGGACGCGACGCCGCTGGCCGAGCTCGAACCGGACGACTACTACGACTTCCAGGTCAGCCGCCCCACGGTGAAGATGGTCGACGGCATCACCCGGCGGGTCGAATGGCCGACCACCCGGCTGTCGGTGTGCCGTCCCGATGGCTTCGACCGGGACCTGGTGCTGGTCCAGGGCCCGGAGCCGAACATGCGCTGGCGGAAGTTCTGCGCGGAGATCGTGGAGCACGTCCAGGAACTGGACGTGGCGATGGTGGTCGCGCTCGGCGCCCTGCTGGCCGACACCGCGCACACCCGGCCGGTCCCGGTCACCGGGACGGCCTACGACAAGGACACCGCGAGCAAGTACCGGCTGGAGCTGAACAACTACCAGGGCCCGACCGGGATCGTCGGGATCCTCCAGGACTACTGCGTGCAGGCGGGCATCCCCGCGGTGTCGATCTGGGCAGCGGTCCCGCACTACGTCTCGCACCCGCCGTCGCCGAAGGCCACGCTGGCGCTGCTGCACAAGCTGGAGGACGTCCTCGACGTCGAGATCCCGCTGGGCGCGCTGCCGGAGCAGGCCGAGGAGTGGCAGCAGACGGTCAGCGAGATGGCCGACGAGGACGAGGAAATCAGCGAGTACGTGCGCAGCCTCGAGGAACGCGGCGACGCCGAGACGGATTTCACCATGGAAGAGGTCTCGGGCGACAAGATCGCCGCCGAGTTCGAACGCTACCTGCGCCGGCGGCGGCCAGGGCAGGACGGCGGGTTCGGCCTCCGCTGACCCCTCGTGCGCGGCGATGCCGGTTCTCGCCGGCGCCACCCTCGCTCCGACCGCCACGAGCGAGGGAACGCATCGTGATCAACGGGCTACGAAACGTCACCCGAGCCGCCCGGCGGGATGACGGCGCCCGTGCCGTCGACTGATCGCGCCGCGCTGCTCTGGTGCCCTCCCGAGCCCGTCTCGTTGACTGGCCTGGCGCGAGCGACGTCGCGCGGACCAGGAGGTACGAGAATGTTCGGCAAGGCACTAGCGGCGGCAGTGCTCGCGGCGGGCGCGATCACCGCGTCGGCGGCGACCGCGTCGGCGGCACCGGTATCGCCGGCGAAGGTGAATGGTTTCGGCGCCTGCATGGACTACGCGGTGGGCGAGTACGACATCGAACCCTGGCTCGCGCACGACGCGTGCGACGCAGGCTCGTTCGAGGAATGCTACTGGATTCTTCGCCGCGACTACGTCCCCGCGCAGGTCGCGGCGACAGCTTGCCGGCTCTCGTTCGACTGATCCGCTGCGGGGCGCGACCGGGCTGCGCGGGCAGGCCGGTCGCGCTCAGGCGGTGAGCAGCTTCCGCACCGGAACCGCGCCGCGCGCCCGCTTCCGCCATTCGCGCGGATAACCGAGCGAGACCTCCTCGAACCGCACGCCGTCCGCGGACGTCGTGCGCGGGATGTGCAGGTGCCCGTACACGGCCAACTCGGCCCGGTAGCGCAGGTGCCAGTCCTCGGTCTGCGTGGTGCCGCACCAGAGCGCGAAATCGGGGTAGTACAACGGGTTCGTCGGATGCCGGTGCAGCGGCCAATGCGACATCAGGATCGTGCGACGGTCCGCCGGGATCGCGTCCAGCCGGTCGCGGCTGACTTTCAGGCGCTGCTCGCACCAGGCCGCGCGCGATTCGTACGGGTCCGGGTGCAGGTAGTACTCGTCGGTGCACACGACGCCGATCTCGCGGGCGTGCGCGAGCGCTTCTTCGCGGGTCTTGCCCTCGGTCGCCGGAGTGCGCCAGCTGTAGTCGTAGAACACGAACAGGGGCGCGACGGTCAGCGGCTCCGGGCCGAAGTCCCACACCGGGAACTCGTCCTCGGGCGTGCGCACGTCGATGGCGCGGCACTGCTCCACGAGGAATTCGTAGCGCGCCTGGCCGCGCAGCTGGCATTCGTCGTTCGGCGTGGTCCACAGTTCGTGGTTGCCCGGGACCCACACGACCTTCGCGAACCGCTCGCGCAGTCTCGCGAGCGTCTCGCGGATGACCTTGGCGGACTCGGCGACGTCGCCCGCGACGAGCAGCCAGTCGCCGGGATCGTCGGGCACGATTTCGTCGACGATCGGGCCGTTGCCCTCGTGGGTCACGTGGAGGTCGCTGGTGGCGAAGAGAGACGGCACTCGTCCACCGTAACGACTTTCCGTGCCCGGGAGCGCCGGAACCGCCCATTCCCCCACCCCAGAACGACCAGCCCGGCGCTCACGTGCAGGCTTGCCTGCACGTTCAGCAGCACTGTCGGCCCGATCACCGCGACGAGCGCGCCTGCCAGCAGCGAACCGGCCGCCGTGCCCGCGGCCATCAGCGCGTACACCGTGCTCAGCACCCGTCCCGCCCGGTCCGGGCCGGTCTCCGCCTGCACGTGCGACAGCAGCCCGGCCCCGGCCACGACTGCGGGCGCGCCGACCGCCATGAACAGCCCGACGTACACCCCGAGCACCGTGGTCGCGCCCGGCAGATTCCAGATCGCCACCGACATCAGCCCCGCGGCGACCAGGCCCCAGCCCTGCAACAGCACCGGCGCGACGCGGCGCGCCAGCGTCGCCACCGCGAACCCGGCCGCCAGCCCGCCGATCGCCTGCACGCCGCGCAACAGCCCGGCGTCGGCCTCGCTGCCGCGCAGGATGTCGAGCACGAACACCACGAACAGCACCAGGAACATGCCCTGCGCGAGCGAAGTCAGCAGCGCCGACACGCTCGTCGCCCGGAGCCGCTTGCCCGCCAGATCCCGGATGCCCGCGAGCCAATCCGCCTGTTCGGGCGCGGTCTCGCGCACTGCCACGCGGCGGAAGGGGAAAGCGAGCAGCATTCCCGCGACCGCGAGCGCGGCGAGATAGCCGATGACCACGCGGTCGAGCCCGCCCCAGCCCAGCAGCGCTCCCCCGGCCCAGCCGCCCGCGAGCCGCGCGACGCTGCCGTTCACGCTCATCAGCCCGTTCGCCGGGGTGACGTCCTCGACCCCGACCAGTTCCGGCACCAGCGCACTGCGCGCCGGCTCGAACACCGAGGCCAGCCCTGCTTGCGCCGCCATCACCGCGTAGACCGCCGCGACCGGCAGCTCGGAACCGGCCAGCAACGGCAGCACCACGACCGCCTGCCCGGCGCAGACCGCCGCCAGCACGACCCTGCGGTCCCACCGGTCCGCGACGATCCCCGCGACCGGGCTCAGCAGCACCGCGGGCAGCAGCCCGAGCACGATGCTCAACGCCGTCGTGACCGCGGAGCCGGTGCGGACGAACAGGTACACCGGCAGCGCGACCTGCAGCATCCACTCCGCGGTCTCGCCGAAGAACGCCGACACCCAGAGCCGGGCGAATCCCGGTGCGGCCAGCAGCCGTCTCATGCCGGTTTCCCGTCGTGCCCGATCCGGCGGAAGGCACGCATCCCGAGGAAGACCGCGCGAGCGCCGGCGGGCGCGTCCTCGCGGATCGTGCTGACGTACGGCCGGATCAGGTCGTCGATCGCCTTGGTCAACGCGCTGACTTCCGCAGGCGTCGCATTCAGCCCGTAGGAGAAGAAACCGCCGGCCTCGCGCCAGTCTTCGTCGAGCTGTTCGACCGTGTCGAGGTACCGCTGGGTCAGCTCCTGCTCCTCGGCCAGTTCGGTGCCCGTGACCGCCAGTTGCGCCGCCTCGAGCGCCGGGTCGCCGCCGGGACCCCCGAGCACCAGCCCGACCTGGCACGCCTGCCACGGCCGCTCCCGCCCGTCGCCGCCCTCGGCCCGCTCGACCAGGCCGTGTTCCGCCAGTTTGCGCAGATGCCAGCTGCAGTTCGACGCCGTCGAGCCGACCGCGTCCGCGCACTCGCTGGCCGTCGACGGGCCGACTGCCATCAGGTGGTGCACCAGCGCCGACCGCAACGGGTGCGCGAGGGCCCGCAGCAGTTCGACGTCGTCGATCCGCTTGCGCGGGGGCAGGTCAGCCATCGGTCCGTCCCAACTCTGAAGGGTTTCTTTCGAAACAGTTCTTTCAGAGTTGCAGGCCGCCACCCCGGCGTCAAGCCGCCCGGCTACAGCGAGGCGAGGAAGGAGCGCACGCGCTCCAGGAGCGCACGCGCTCCAGGAGCGCTCCGGCGGCCTCGGGGTCGTACGCGGCGAGCGAAGAGTCGGCGAAGAGGTGCTGGTCTCCGGGGTAGACGAACAACTCCGCGTTCGCGGCGGAGCCGACGAGTTCGCGAGCGGACGGCAGGTCCTCCTCGAAGAACTCGTCGTTCTCCTTCCCGTGGATCTGCACCGGAACCCCCTCCGGCCACGCCGTGCCGAACTCCTTGACCGGCAGGCAGGAGTCGAAGAACAGCGCGCCGCGCGCTCCCGGCCGGGTCTGCGCGAGACGCTGCGCGACGGTGACGCCGAAGGAGAACCCGGCGTACACGAGTTCCTGCCCCAGGGCCTCCGCCTCGGCGATCCCGCGTTCCCGCACCTGATCGAGGCCAGCCTCGCCGGCGAAAGCGAAGCCGTCTTCGATGCTGGCGAACGTCCGGCCCTCGAACAGATCGGGAGTGTGCACGGTGTGCCCGTCGCGGCGCAGTTCGCCGGCGAAGCCGCGCACGCCGTCGGTCAAGCCCTGGATGTGGTGGTACAGCACGATCTCGGCCATGCCGGGAATCCCCTCAGCGAACGAAGCAGTTGCCTGGAACGTTCGGCAACGCTAGCCGGTTCGGCCAGAGCCAACAGCCCGCCCGGCCGCACACTGGCCGATCGGCTGGCGTTGCCCGAACCCGAGCAGGCCAGGGCGACCGGACACCCGTCGCGGCACGCGAATCCGCCGCACCGCCCGAGACGGGAGAGCCGCGGGGGTTCATCCGGCTGGCCCGGCCCGGAGAAACCGCCTGCGACTGCGCGATCGGCATCTACGCCACCGCTTCTCCGGCCTTGCCGCCGCGAGAATCCTGACCAGCGGGAACCGGGCACCCGAAAAATCGTTTGCGCTCCCCCGCGGCCTCCGCGTTATGCTCCCGGCCATCATGGACAGCTGAACCGAGCCCTCCCCGCATCGAGGCCGCTCCCGGTCGAGCCCTGCTCCCGGGAAGCCGCGCGTTGCCCGTCGGGGATTTAGCTTCCTCCGCAAAGGCCCGGTGATCGCCCATGTCTACTGTCCTGCACGCCTCCGACCTCGTTTTCGGCTACGGTGCCCGCACTGTCCTCAACGGCGTTTCGCTCGTCGCGTCGCCCGGGAGGCGGATCGGTCTCGTCGGCGAAAACGGGGTCGGGAAGTCCACCCTGCTCCGGCTGCTCGCCGGGCTCGAAGTCCCCCGCGGCGGCGACGTCGTGCGGCACGGCGATCTCGGCTTTCTCTTCCAGGAGCTGCCTTTCGACGGCACCGCAAGGGTTTCCGACGTTCTCGACGAGGCGCTCGCCGAGATCCGCACCGCCGCGGCGACGCTCGACAAGCTCGCCGCGGTGCTCGCCGAGCGGCCCGACGACCCGGAGGTGCTCAGCGAGTACGGCCACGTCCTGGAATGGGCGCAGGCCCACGACCTGTGGGACGCGGACCGGCGCGCGGATCTCGTCCTCGCCGGTCTCGGGCTCGGCGACATCCGGCACGACCGGCGGCTGCACACGCTCTCCGGCGGGCAGCGGTCCCGGCTCGGGCTGGCCGCGCTGCTGGTGCGGCGGCCGCGCATCCTGCTGCTCGACGAACCGACCAACCACCTCGACGACAGCGCCATGGAATTCCTCGAACGCCATCTCGCGGAGCTGACCGGCGTCGTCGTGCTGTCCTCGCACGATCGCGTGTTCCTCGACGCGGTCTGCACGGACATCGTGGACCTCGACCCGGTTCCGGCGGACCGCCGCGTCGGCGGCGCGACACGCTACGGCGGCAGCTACACCGATTACCTCGGCCAGAAAAAGGCCGAACGGGCGCGCTGGGAACAGCGGTTCGCCGAAGAACAGGAGGAACTCAAGCAACTGCGGGAATCCGTGCACGGCACCGCGCGCCGCGTCGCGCACAACCGTGCGCCGCGGGACAACGCGAAGATGCTCTACGACTTCAAGACCGGTCGCGTGCAGAAGCAGATATCCCGCCGCGTCCGCAACGCCCAGCTCAAGCTTGACACGCTGGAGCGCGAGCAAGTCCGCAAACCGCCTGCGCCACTGCGGTTCCGGGCCACGCTCACCGCGGACACCAGCGGCGAAGGCCCGGCGGTGTCGGTGCGCGGCATCGCGATTCCGGGCCGCGTGCAGCTGGACGAGCTGGACGTGGACCGCAGCGCGCGGCTTCTCGTGACCGGCGGCAACGGAGCGGGCAAATCCACGCTGCTCTCGGTGCTGGCCGGTCAGCTCACGCCGTCGGCCGGGACTGTCCACTTCGGACCTGGTGTGCGAGTGGGGTTGCTGGAGCAGGACGTCAGGTTCGCCCGGCCGAAACGGACCGCGCGGGAGGTGTACCGCGCCGCGGCCGGCGAAGCGGCTCCTTCGCTGTCCACGCTCGGCCTGCTGCCGCCGAGGGAACACGACCGGCCGGTCGGCGAGCTTTCGGTGGGCCAGCGTCGCCGGTTGGCACTGGCGGTGCTGCTCGCGGAGCCGCCGGACGTGCTGCTGCTGGACGAGCCCACCAACCACCTGTCGCTCAGCCTTGCCGAGGAACTGTCCGAAGCGCTCGACAGCGCGCCGGGCGCGGTCGTCCTTGCCTCGCATGACCGGTGGTTGCGCCGTCGCTGGGAGGGCGACCACCTGGCATTGGCGGACGGCCGACGCCAGGATGTATAGGTCGTTATACAGTTAAGTCGGCGGGGCAGTGTCCGGAGCGGGTTCCGGCCACTGCCCCGCCGTCGAAAGGCTCAGAGAACGATGCCCAGCAACGCGTCCACGGCCTCCTTGATCAGACCCGGAGCGGCCTGGTCAGTGCCGTCGCGGCGCAGGGCCGACGTGACCCACGCGTCGATCGCCGTGAGGGCCTTCGGCGTGTTCAGGTCGTCGGAGAGATGGTCGCGCAGCCGCGCCACTGTGTCCGCCGCGTCGGGCCCGGCGGGCAGCGCGACGGCTTCGCGCCAGCGGGCCAGCCGCTCCTGCGCGTCGACCAGCAGCTGATCGGTCCACGCCCGGTCCTCGCGGTAGTGCCCGGCGAACAGCGCGAGCCGGATCGCCGCCGGGTCGACGCCGTCGGCGCGCAGCCGCGACACGAAGACGAGGTTGCCGCGGGACTTCGACATCTTCTCGCCGTCGAGCCCGATCATCCCGGCGTGCACGTAGTGCCGGGCGAACGGGTGATCGGCGGCGACGGCCTCGGCGTGCGCGGCGCTGTACTCGTGGTGCGGGAAGATCAGGTCGGAACCGCCGCCCTGGACGTCGAAACCGAGCCCGAGGCGGTTCACCGCGATCGCGCTGCATTCGATGTGCCAGCCCGGCCGTCCGGCGCCCAGTTCCGACTCCCACGACGGCTCGCCCTCGCGCGCGACGCGCCACAGCAGCGCGTCCAGCGGATGCCGCTTGCCGGGACGGTCCGGGTCGCCGCCGCGTTCGGCGAAGAACTTCGCCATGGTCTCGGCGTCGTAGTTCGACTCGTAGCCGAACCGGCCGGTCGCGTTGTGGTCGAAGTAGACGTCCGGGAACTCGGCGTCGTCCGCGCGGTAGGCGCTGCCGTCCGCGAGCAGCTTCGCGATGACCTCGACGATCTCCGGGATCGCCTCGACGGCTCCGACGAACTGGCGCGGCGGCAGCACCCGCAGCGCCTCCATGTCCTCGCGGAACAGCGCCGTTTCGCGCATGCCGAGCACGATCCAGTCGTCCGAATCGCGTTCCGCGCGCTCCAGCAGCGGCTCGTCGATGTCGGTGACGTTCTGGACGTAATGCACCTCGTGCCCGTTGTCCCGCCACACCCGGTTGACCAGGTCGAACGCGAGGTAGGTGGCGGCGTGGCCGAGGTGGGTGGCGTCGTAGGGGGTGATGCCGCAGACGTACATCCGGGCAGCGGCTCCGGGCGCCGTCGGGCGGACCTGCCCGGTCGCGGTGTCGTGGAGCCGGAGGGGGCGGGGCGTGCCGGGCAGCCGGGGCACGGCGACGGAGGACCAAGTCTGCATACCTCCGACTGTAAGCGTGACGTCCGTCCGTTATCCCACCCGGTGGGAGGGACAGCTGTGGTGTCCCTCCCACCGGAGCGGTCAGGCCCGCTGCCGGGCCGCGTTCGCCCGGACGGCCGCACCCACGTACGCCCCGATGCCGGGCCGCTGCTCGTCTTCCCGGACGAGGAACGCCAGCTGCGCGGGCTCCTTCTCGTACAGGTCCGCGATCCGCTGCTGCATCTCGTACCCGCACTCCCCCATCACCGCCGACAGCATCGCGCGGTGCTCCTCGGCGAGCTCAGCCGCCGCCGGACTGTCCGCGGGCACGCCTTCGTCGACCAGCGCGACCAGGCGGCGCACCCAGTCCTTCCGCTGCCGCTCCGCCTCCGCCCACTCCTGCTTGGTCTCCGGCAGCTGCGTCTGCTGCCACTCCGGGCAGCTCCCCCATCGCCGGACAGCCTCCTCCGAGTAGCCTTCCGGCACCTGGAACCCGCCGAACACTTCGAACTTCTCCTCGGGCGTCAACGCGTTGCCCATGGCTCTCGCCTCCAGCAATCGATCGACGGCCGCGACCATGCGCTCGATCCGGTCCGCCTGCGCCACCAGCAGCTCCCGCTGCCGTTTCAGGTGGGCGTCGGCGTCAGTCCCCGGTTCCGCGAGCACGGACGCGATCGTCTCCAGGGGAAAGCCCAGCTCCCGGTAGAGCAGGATCCGCTGCAGCCGGTCGAGATCCTCGCCGTCGTAGCGCCGGTAGCCGGACGCCGTCCGCCCGCTCGGCGACAGCAGGCCGATCTCGTCGTAGTGGTGCAGCGTGCGCACGGTGACGCCGGCCAGCGCCGCCACCTCGCCCACCCGGTAGCCCATTGCTCTCCCCCCGTTTCTTCGGCCGAACGGCCCTTGCGAGAAACCACGATCACGCCTCACGTCGCGTGAGGGTCAAGTGTGGTGGACACCGCGTTCGAGCGCGAGTACGAACGAAGCATGGCTCTGCGCACGCCCGTCCGCGCCCATTCCGCACTTCCGCCCGGCCCGCGTCTCCCTCTCGCCGTCCAAACCGTCCTTTTCGGCGCTTTCCGCGATTCCCTGCTGCC
Source organism: Amycolatopsis sp. FU40 (assembly GCF_021903635.1). Lineage (NCBI taxonomy): Bacteria > Bacillati > Actinomycetota > Actinomycetes > Pseudonocardiales > Pseudonocardiaceae > Amycolatopsis > Amycolatopsis sp. FU40. The sequence continues at coordinate 2,246,132 of NZ_CP091381.1, read as the reverse complement.
GCTGCTGCGACGGCGCTACGGGAACGTCGTGCGGCTGAAGCTGTACCCGGAGCGTTCGGTGGTGCTGGTCGGCGACCTCGACCTGGTGCGCGAGATCTTCGCCGGTCCGGTCGAAACGTTCCACGCCGGCGAGGGGAACATGGTGCTCAAACCCATGCTGGGCGAGCATTCGGTGCTGCTCACCGACGAGGAGGAGCACCGCAGGGCGCGGAAATTGCTGATGCCCGCGTTCAACGGCGCGGCCATGCGCGGGTATCGCGACATGGTCGCCGAGCTGACCGTCGCGGAGCTGGAGCGATGGCCGCAGGGCCGGGCGTTCCGGGTGCACGACCGGATGCGGGCGCTGACGCTGGAAGTGATCCTGCGGGTCGTCTTCGGCGTGACCGACGGGCCTCGTCTGGCGGAACTGCGCGTGGCTCTGGAGCAGGTCATCGACATCAGTGCGCTCGATCTGTTCGGGTGGCACAGTCCGGCGTTGCAGAAGTTCGGGCCGTGGCGGCGGAATCGGGAGCGGCAGGAACGGGTCGATCAGCTGCTGTACGCGGAGATCGCGGAGCGGCGCGCGGCACCGGATCTGGCGGAGCGGACCGATGTGCTGTCCCGGCTGCTGACCGTGCCCGGCGACGACCAGCTCAGCGACCTCGAGTTGCGCGACCAGCTGATCACGTTGCTGCTGGCCGGTCACGAGACCACGGCGACCGCGCTGGCTTGGGCCTTGCACGAGCTGGCCCGGGACCCGGTGACCGCCGCGGCGGCCGCCCGCGCCGCTGACGAGGGCGACGAGAAGTACCTCGAAGCAGTGGCGAAAGAGGCGATGCGGCTGCGGCCGATCATCTCCGAGGTGTCGCGGAAGCTCACGAAGGACGTCCAGGTCGGGCCCTACACGGTTCCGGCCGGGTACATGGTGCTGCCGTCGATTTCGATGATTCACGCGGACTCGGAGCACCATCCGTCGCCGGAGGTGTTCGACCCGACGCGGTTCCTCGGCAGCGGTCCGCCCACGGGCAGCTGGTTCCCGTTCGGCGGCGGCGCGCGACGCTGTCTGGGGGCGGGATTCTCGTTGCTGGAGGCGACGATCGTGCTGCGGGAGCTGTTCACGCGGTACCGGGTCAGCGCGCCCAGCCCGCGCCCGGAGCGGGTCAAGACCCGGCACATCACGCTCGTTCCCGGCGACGGTGCGCGGATCCTGGTGCACCGCCGCTGAAGTCCGTGCAGGACGCCTTGAGGGAATCTGATTCCCTCAAGGCGTCCTGCACGGACCTTTGCGGATCGGGTCAGCGGCGGCGGGTGCGGAGGTAGTCGCCTACTACCGCCGCGCCCAGGCCGTCCAGGTCCGGGGCCACGACCCGGCCGCCGGAGCGGCGGGCGATGGTGTCCACGAAGGCTTCCAGGCGCGGGTCGTCGCCCAGCCGGAAGACCGTGACGGACGCGCCCAGTTTGGCGATCCTGTCCACTTCGGACAGTGTCTTGTAGATGGTCGCCGGTTCGGGCGGGTAGGAGAATTCCGCCTCGCCGTCAGGTTCGAGGTGAGCGGTGGGTTCGCCGTCGGTGACCATGAGGACCACCGGCTGGGCATCCGGATGACGCCGCAGGTGGCGTCCGGCCAGCAGCAGCGCGTGGTGGGCGTTGGTGCCTTGCTCCCAGGTGCCTTCCAGTCCGACCAGTTCCGGCAGTTCCACGGGCATCGCGTAGCGGCCGAAGGTGATCAGCTGCAGGGCGTCGTTGCGGAATCTGGTGCTGATCAGCTGGTGCAGGGCCAGCGCGGTGCGTTTCATCGGCAGCCAGCGGCCCTCCTGGACCATCGACCACGACGTGTCGACCAGCAGCGCGACCGCGGCTCGCGAGCGGTGTTCGGTCTCGATGACCTCGACGTCCTCGACATCGAGCCGAACACTCCCCGCACCGGCCGCGGTGGAGCGCAGCACGGCGTTGCGCACCGTGCGCGGGACATCCCAGGGCTGCATGTCACCGAACCGCCACGGACGGCTGGAACCGGTCGGTTCGCCTGCCGCACCGGCGGATTCGGTCTCGCGCTCCCCGGTTTTGCCGCGCAGCGAATTGACCACATCGGACAGCGCGGTCTCCCCCAGCCGGCGCAATGCCTTGGGAGACAATCGCAAAGTGCCGTCCGCCGCGCGCTCGAACAGACCCTGCTGGCGCAGCTCTCGCTCCAGTTCGGACAGCCGACGAGCGTCGACGCCCGCGTCCGGGCCGAGTTGACGCTCCAGCGCCTCCAGGTCGATGTCTTCCAAGCGTGCGCCCGGATACGACTGGCCCAGTTGCTCGGCGAGGGCGTCCAGTTCCGCCAGGTCCGCCATCGCCTGCGCGCCTTCGCCAAGCCCCAGCGGGTCTTGGCCGCGGAAGCGCGAGGACGACGTCCAGTCCTCCCCCGGCCGCAGCGCACGCAGCTGGGAGTCCAAAGCGGACAGTTGCTGCGCGAGCCTCGGGTCGCCGAAAGCTTGCTGCGCCAGCTCGGCCAATTCGGCGCGCTGTTCCTCGGACATCGAGTTCAGCATCCGCTGCGCGGCGGCGGAACGGGCGGCCAGTACGTCGATCAGCTCGTCGACGTTCTGCGGGTTCTCCGGGAAGAACTCGCCGTGCCGCCGCATGAACTCGCTGAAGCGTTCGCCGATGTCGCTCGCGCCCTGGGCGTGCGCGGACAGCAGCGCGTTGAGGTCGCCGAGCATCTGGTTGATCCGCTCGACGTCCTGCGGACCGGCGTTCTGCATGGCCTGTTTCATGCCCTGGAACCGCGCGTCCAGCATCTCGCGGCCGAGGAGGTCGCGGATCTGCTCGTACTTCTGCCGGGCTTCGCCCGAACGCCACTCGTACTCGTTCAGCTCGCGCACGGCAGCGGCGGTGCCGGGCGGCAGGGCGTCCAGCTGAGCTTCGCGGAAGCGGGCCTCGTCGTCGGGGTCCGGGAACAGTTCCCGGCGCTCGGCTTGGAGTGCTTCCTGCAGCAGCTGCTGGACTTCCTGGAGCGTGCCGTCCAGCCGGTGCCGCCGCTGGATTTGCGAACGCCGCTGCCACAGCTGCCGGGTCAGCTCGTCGAGGCCGGCAGTGCGTTCGGTGCCGCGGCGCAGCAATTCCTCCAGCGCCGACCGCGGGGACGAGCCGCCCATGACCTCGCGGCCGATCTCGTCGAGCGCGTCCCGCAGGTCCGCGGGCGGGGCCAGCGGATCCGGCCCGTCGTGCCACGGGCCGTAGGAATATCCCTCCGGTAAGAGCGGCATTATTCGCCGTACACCGTCGTGCCGTCGTCGGAGTCCTTCGCCAGCCTGCGCGCGAGGAACAGCGACTCCAGGGCCAGTTCGACCGCCGCCGCGATCCGGCCCGCCGGCTCGTCCGCGGAGACTCCGGCTCGCTGGGCGACCTCGTGCAGCACCGGCAGTTCCGGCAGTGCGGCAAGGACTTCCGAGCCGGGGACCCGCTCGCCGGTGGCGACCAGGTGGCCGTCCGCGACCGCGTCGGACAGCGGGCGCAGGTCCAGCCCGGCGAACCGTTCGCGGGCGGTTTCCGCGATCGCGCGGCGCATCAGGTGCACGAGGTGCTCGACCTCGCGGCCTTCCTCGCCGGGCTCGAACTCGACCTTGCCGCGCAGCACGGCGGGCACGGCTTCGAGGTCGACCGGACGCGCGACTGCCGGGTCCTCCCCCGTCACCGCCGCCCGGCGCAGCGCCGCTGCCGCGACGGTTTCGGCCGCCGCCACCGCAAACCGGGCGGACACGCCGGAACGCTGGTCGATCACCGGCGATTCGCGCAGGTTGCGCACGAACCGGGCCAGCACCTCCAGCAGCGGCTCGCCGACCTCCGCGACGAGGTTCGCTTCCTGGCGCACGACGGCGACCTCGGAGTCCACGTCCAGCGGGTAGTGCGTGCGGATTTCCGCGCCGAAGCGGTCCTTCAGCGGCGTGATGATCCGGCCGCGGTTGGTGTAGTCCTCGGGATTCGCGGTCGCGACGAGGAGGACGTCCAAGGGAAGCCGCAGCGTGTAGCCGCGGACCTGGATGTCGCGTTCCTCCATGACGTTCAGCAGCGCGACCTGGATCCGCTCCGCGAGGTCGGGCAGTTCGTTGATCGCGACGATGCCGCGGTGCGCGCGCGGCACGAGTCCGAAGTGGATGGTCTCCGGGTCGCCGAGGCTGCGGCCCTCGGCCACCTTCACCGGGTCGACGTCGCCGATCAGGTCGCCCACGCTCGTGTCCGGCGTGGCCAGCTTTTCGGTGTAGCGCTCGCTGCGGTGCCGCCAGGCCACCGGAAGGTCGTCGCCGAGTTCGGCGGCGCGGCGGATCGAGGCGGGCGTGATCGGGTCGAGCGGGTGTTCGCCCAGTTCGGAGCCCTCGATGACCGGGGTCCACTCGTCGAGGAGACCGGCCAGGGTGCGCAGCAGGCGGGTCTTGCCCTGGCCGCGTTCGCCGAGCAGGACGACGTCGTGGCCGGCGAGCAGGGCGCGTTCGAGCTGGGGCAGCACGGTGCGGGAGAAGCCGACGATGCCGGGCCAGGCGTCGCGGCCCTCGCGCAGCGCGGCGAGCAGGTTGTCGTGGATCTCGCGCGCGATCGGGCGCGGGGCGTATCCGGCGGCGCGGAGCTCGCCGGCAGTACGGGGAAGAGCGTCGGGAACAGCGTTCACCCCTTCGACGCTACTGACCGTTCCGGCATCCGTCGATGTGGAGCGGCTCCAGCCGGGCGGGGATCGGCGGAGCCGGGAGGAACCGGTAAAATGAGCAGTCGTGTGCCGACCCAGTGCGACCCTCGCCGTCTGGTCCTCCGCGTGGCTGAACGGGGCCGCGGCGTCCGACGACGTCCTCGACGCCTTGCAGGACTGGGCCGAGGCCCACGATGTGGTCGCGGCCGATCCCGCCGCGGCGGACGCGTTCGATCTTCCGCTCGCCTTCCATCGGGCGGCTACTCCCGTGCAGTTGCTGCTCGCTCTGCGGGCGCAGGGGGCAGTGAGTGCGCAGTTGGTGCTGCCGGTGCCCGGCGATGTGCGCGGTCTTGGCGGCGGCGGGCCGTTCGCTGACGCGGCGCTGCGATGCGGCGAGGCTGTGGTGCTCGGCGGGCTTGCGTTCGGGTTGGTGCCGGAGCCGATCGCCGAGGGGTTGATGCGCTGGACGGTGCATTCGCTTCCCGCGCCGGTCGCGCTGGAATACCAGCCGTTGCCGGATGCCGAACACGGGTTGACTGACGCTATCCGGGCCAGTGCCGGGGCGTTGCAGGCGCTGGATGTGGCGAGTGATCGGCCTGGGGTTCGGGCTGAGTTGTCGGCGCATTTGCGGGCTCGGCCTCAGGTGGAGTGGCCTGCCGGGACGCCTGGGCGGGCGTTGCGGGTGTTGCAGCGGGCAGAGGAGATTTCGGCGATTTTGGCTGTGGCGCAGGCGGACGATCCCGGCGGGGCGTTGTCGGCTTCGGCGGTGAATCGGCGGGCTGAGGCGTTGCGGCCGTTGGCTGAGGCTGTTCGGGGGGCTCGGACGGCGTCGGTCAATGAGGCGGTGCGGGTGTTTGCCGAGCAGGGGGATCGGCAGGTTTGACGCCTGTCGCGCGGCCGACGTCGCCTGACGGCGACGTCGGCCGCTTTGGGTTGCGTGGGCGCCCCGAAGGTTGATCGTGCGGACGGTTCGGGGGTGCGCGGGAGGGGCTCGGTGCCTCGATCGTTGGGTGCGTCGGCGGCGGTGTCGTCAGGGGCGCATCCGGCTGGGGCGGCGGGCGAGAGTCCGTGAAGGGGCCCTCACGAACCGGTGCGGGTCATGAGGGGAACCCTGACGGAATCAGAGTCAGTCAGGGTTCCCCCACGACCGGTCAGCGGGTCGGGCGGCGAGGTGGCTCGCAGCAGGCGACTGCGCAGGGGGTGCCGTTGACGGTGCAGCCTGCGGCCGGGAACGGGGACAACTTCCGGGCGGGGGCCTCTGCCAGGTGTTCGCGGACCAGTTCGACCACCATTTCGGCGAACCTCGGGTCGGCGTCCGGTGTCGCGGCGCGGGCGAAGGCCATGCCGTGTTCGGCGGCGCGCTCGGCGGCTTCGTTGTCCAGGTCCCAGATTACTTCCAGGTGGTCCGCGACGAAGCCGATCGGGCTGACCACTACGGCATCCACGCCCTGAGCGTGCAGCGCGTCGATGTGGTCGACGATGTCCGGTTCCAGCCACGGAATCTGCGGCGGTCCCGAGCGCGACTGCCAGACGACGTCGTACTCGGCGATCCCGGCTTCGGCGGCCACGAGACGGGCGGCTTCGGCGATCTGGTTCGAGTAGCGGCGGCCGCCTTCGGAGGGCGGGCCGGAGGCCAGGTCGGCGCTTTCCGGGATCGAGTGCGCGGTGAAAACCGTGCGGGCGCCGGGGCGGTCGCCGAGTTTCGCGTGGGCGGCGCGGACTGCGTCGGCGACTGCGGAGACGAACAGCGGGTGGTCGAAGAACTGGCGCAGCTTCACCAATTCCGGCGCGTCGTCGCCGACGGCGGTGCGGGCTCGTTCGATGTCCTCGTCGTACTGGCGGCACGCGGAGTAGCCGCCGTACGCGCTCGTCGGGAACACCAAGGCACGACGGACGCCCGCGTCCTTCATTCCGGCCAGGGTGTCCTCGACCATCGGCGCCCAGTTGCGGTTGCCGAAGTGCACCGGCAGCTCGATGCTCTCCGCCGCGAGCTGCTTCTCGACCGCCGCGATCGCGGCGCGGTTGAGCCGGTTGATCGGCGAAACCCCGCCGAAGTGCTGGTAGTGCTCGGCGACCTCGAGCAGCCGCTCACGCGGCACGCCCCGGCCCCGGGTGACGTTCTCCAGGAACGGCATCACCTCGTCGGGCCCTTCCGGACCGCCGAACGAAAGCCATAGCAACGCGTCGTAACCCACGGTGCTCATCCTGCCCCTGTGGCGCTCCGCACGCCTCGGCGGCCCGGTTGTGTACTGACCTATCCAAAATGTGTTAGCGTGGCGGACATGCCGAGGCCACGAGAGTTCGACGAGACCGAAGCGCTGGAAGGCGCCATGAACGCCTTCTGGGCGCGCGGGTACGAAGCGACCTCGACCGAGGAACTGTGCGCCGCCACCGGGCTCGGCCGCAGCAGTATCTACAACACGTTTTCCAGCAAGCATGAACTGTTCCGGCGCGTACTAGGCCACTACTCGCACCGCGGCATCCGGTTGCGGGAAACCCTGCTGGACAACGCCCCGGACGGGCTAGGCGCCATCCGCCTGCTGCTCGCCTCGACGATCGACGACGAACTGGAAAACGGCAGACGCGGCTGTCTGATGGTGAACACCATCGCCGAGTTCGGCACCACTGATCCGGAGGTGGCCGCCCAGGTGGACGCGGACACCGAAGCGCACCTGGGAGCGTTGGCGCACTTCGCCCGCACCGGCCAGGCAGACGGCAGCGTCACCCGCGACCGCGACGCCGCCGACATCGCGAACTTCATCCACGCCACCATCTCCGGAATCCGCACGATGTCCCGCCGCGGAGCAGAACGGAAAGCGCTGACGTCAGTAGCGGAGCTAGCAACGAGCGCAGTCGCCCGCCGCTGACCCGGCCGCCCCAATGCCGCATTGGGCGCATCGCACGCACCCAATGCGGCGTTCGGTGCATCGCACGCACCCAATGCGGCGTTCGGTGCATCGCACGCACCCAATGCGGCGTTCGGTGCATCGCACGCACCCAATGCGGCGTTCGGTGCATCGCACGCACCCAATGCGGCATTGGGTGCGCCTGACGCACCCAATGCCACTTTGGGGCGCTAGCCCGCCGCAAACCCCCGCCGCCCGCCCATCGAGACACCCAACCTCACCGCCCCGCCCAACGATCGAGCCACCCAACCCGCACCCACCCATCCAGACACCCGACCGCACCGCCGCGGGCGAGAACCCACCCACCAAGACACGAACCGCACCGCCACACCCACCCAGCGAGGCACCCACACCGCCCCCGCACCCCGATACGAAGCCGCCCTGCGGTTCGGGGGTGCTTGTCAAGGCATCTTTCCCGCCTTGACAAGCACCCCCGAACCGTCAGCACAATGAAACTTCGGGGTGCCCCACGCAACCACCCCACGGCAAGGTCGCCCCCAGGCGACGAGCCGAAACCCAGCCCCCAGCAGCGCCAACGGCGACGCCGCACCACGTTGCCCTCATTTTGTACTGACGGTTTCAGAAAGAGAGAACCCCCGTGCCCCTAGCCGTCTTCGTCCTCGGGCTCAGCATCTTCGCGCTGGGCACCTCCGAGTTCATGATCACCGGCCTCCTCCCCGGAATGGCCACTGACCTAGGCGTGACCATCCCAGACGCAGGCCTCCTGATCTCCGCCTTCGCCATCGGCATGGTCGTCGGCGCACCGCTGCTCGCAATAGGCACGTTCCGCCTCCCCCGGCGGACCACGCTGCTCGGGCTCCTGGTCGTCTTCAGCACGGCACACGTCATCGGCGCACTTGCCGACGGCTACGCCGTCCTGTTCGCCACTCGTGTCATCAGCGCGGTCGCCTGCGCCGGATTCTGGGCCGTAGCCGCCGCGACCACCGTCAATCTCGTACCGGAAGCCCGACGTGGGCAGGCGCTCGCAGTGCTGGTCGGCGGCCTCACGGTCGCGAACGTCGTCGGCGTCCCGGCGGGCACACTGCTCGGGCAGCACGCGGGCTGGCGGAGCGCGTTCTGGGCGGTCGCCGCGCTGACCGTCGTCGCCGCCATCGCCGTTCTGCTGTCAGTTCCGCGCACCGCCAAGAGAACCGGAGCACCGAGGATCGCCGAAGAACTGCGGGTGTTCCGCCGCAGCCGGTTGTGGCTCGCCCTGGGCGTGATCGCCTTGCTGCAAGCGATGGTCTTCGCGACGTTCAGCTACTTGGCCCCCCTGCTGGTCTCCGTCGCGGGACTGCCCGAATCCGGCGTGCCGGTGGTGCTCGCGCTGTTCGGCGGCGGCGCGGTGATCGGGATTTTCGCCGGCGGCAAGCTCGCTGACACATACCCGTTCGCGACGCTTTACGGCAGCCTCGGCATCGCCCTCGCCGCCCTGGTCGCGCTCGCCTTCGCCACCAACCCAGTCGTAGCCGTGACCGCCGTGCTCGTCCTCGGCGCGGCTGGATTCGCGGCGAACCCGGCGCTCAACGTGCGCGCATACGCCGCGGCAGGCGGCACCTCGACACTCGTCGGCGCGAGCACGACGTCCGCGTTCAACGTCGGGAACACGCTCGGCCCGTGGCTTGGCGGGACGACGATCAGCGCGGGAATGGGCTTCTCCAGTGTGGCGTGGGTGAGCGTCGCGCTCGGGGCGCTCGCGCTGGCCGCCCTCACCCTCGCACTGCGCCTGCACCAGCGCGACACGACCCCGCAACTGGTGACGGCGTAGAAGAAAACGGCCCCGCGGGAGCATTCCCGCGGGGCCGTTCCACGAACGAGATCAGATCCCGAGCGCGTGCACCCCGCCGTCGACCATGATCATCGACCCGGTGGTGGCAGGCAGCCAGTCCGACAGCACGGCGCACACCGTCTTGGCGGTCGGCTCCGGATCCGCGGAATCCCAGCCGAGCGGCGCGCGGCCGTCCCAGCCGCCTTCGAGCTCGCCGAAGCCGGGGATCGACTTCGCGGCCATCGTCTTCATCGGGCCGGCGCTGACCAGGTTGACCCGGATGCCCCGCGGGCCGAGTTCCTTGGCCAGGTAGCGGTTCACCGACTCCAGCGCGGCCTTCGCGACGCCCATCCAGTTGTAGACCGGCCACGCGACGCGCGCGTCGAAGTCCATGCCGACGATCGAGGCGCCGCGGCCGAGCAGCGGCAGCGTCGCGACCGCGAGCGACTTGAACGAGAACGCCGAGACGTCGACCGCGACCTTCACGTCGTCGCTGGGGGCGTCCAGGAACGGCGCGCCGAGGCAGCTCTGCGGCGCGAAGCCGATCGAGTGCAGCACGCCGTCGAGGCCGTCGACGTGCTCGCGGACGCGGTCGGCGAGCGAGTCCAAGTGCTCCTGGTTCGTGACGTCCAGCTCGAGCACCGGGGCGGGCTCGGGCAGCCGCTTGGCGATGCGCTCCACCAGCGACAGCCGTCCGAAGCCGGTGAGCACGACCTTCGCGCCCTCCTGCTGGGCGATGCGGGCCGCGTGGAACGCCAGCGAGGCGTCGGTGATGACGCCGGTGATCAGCAGCCGCTTGCCTTCGAGCAATCCGGGCAACACGTCCTCCAGGTCGTGGATGTTCTTCTCGGGAAAGGGTCAGTGGCCGAGGCCGAGGCCGCCGTCGACGGGCAGCACCGCGCCGTTGACGTAGCCCGCCTCGTCCGAGGACAGGTACCGCACCGCGGCGGCGATCTCGGCCGGTTCGGCGTAGCGGCCGGACGGGACGTTCGCGAGGATCTCCTTGCGCCGGTCCTCGCTCAGCGCGTCGGTCATGTCGGTGTGCACGAAACCGGGGGCCACCACGTTCGCGGTGATGTTGCGCGAGCCCAGCTCCCGCGCGAGCGAACGCGCGAAGCCGACCAGGCCCGCCTTCGAGGCGGCGTAGTTCGCCTGCCCGGCCGAGCCGGAAAGGCCCACCACGGACGAGATGAACACGAACCGGCCCCAGCGGGCGCGCAGCATGCCGCGCGAGGCCCGCTTGGCGACGCGGAACGCGCCGGTGAGGTTCGCGTTCAGCACGCGCTCGAACTGCTCCTCCGACATCCGCATGAGCAGGGTGTCGTCGGTGAGCCCGGCGTTGGACACCAGGACCTCGACCGGTCCCTGGTGCTCCTCCACGAGCTTGAACGCCGCGTCCACCTGCTCGGCGTCGGTGACGTCGGCCTGCACGCCGAAAAGCCCCTCGGGCGCTCCGGACCCGCGGTGCGTCACCGCCACCTGGTGGCCCTGCTCGGCGAGGTCCCGGGCGATCGCCAGCCCGATCCCACGGTTGCCGCCGGTGACCAAGACCGACCGTCCCACTGCGTTCTCCTCGTCGTCATCGCGATTGCGCCCGCGGTGAGGCTATCGGCTGCGCTGACCGGCGGCGCACCCGGCACTCCCGTCCTAAGCGACGGTAAGGAACCGCGCCTCGACCTTGATGGTTACTGCCCGGTTGGTCACCGTGAGTCGCGACACAGGAGGTCAAGGATGACTACCCGGATCCAGGACGCCGGCTCGGCGCGGGACGAGCGGCGCGTGGTCGGCAACGTGCTGCGCGGCTCGATCGGAAATCTCGTCGAGTGGTACGACTGGTACGCCTATTCGGCGTTCACCGTCTACTTCGCGAAGGCGTTCTTCCCCGGCGGCGATGCCACGGCGCAGTTCCTCAACACCGCGGCGGTGTTCGCCGTCGGATTCCTCATGCGGCCGCTCGGCGGCTGGCTGCTCGGCCGGTTCGCCGACCGCTACGGACGGCGTTCCGCGCTCGTGCTCTCGGTGTCGATGATGGCGGCCGGGTCGCTGCTCATCGCGGTGACGCCGGGCTACTCGACGATCGGCATCGCGGCGCCGATCCTGCTGGTGTTTTCCCGGCTGCTGCAAGGGCTTTCGGTCGGCGGCGAGTACTCCACCTCGGCGACGTACCTGTCCGAGGTGGCCACGCCCGGCAAGCGCGGGTTCTACTCCAGCTTCCAGTACGTGACGCTCGTCGGCGGGCAGCTGCTCGCGCTCGGGCTGCAGCTCATCCTGCAAAGCGTGCTCACCGACAAGCAGATGGGCGACTGGGGCTGGCGGATCGCGTTCGTCGTCGGCGCGCTCGCGGCGGTGATCGTGATGGCGCTGCGGCGGTCGATGGACGAGTCCGAGAGCTACCAGCGGGTCACCGAAGGGGCCGAGACCGGCAAGGGCGAACGCGGCACGCTGCGCCAGCTCGTGAAGTACCCGCGGGAGATCCTGCTCGTCGTCGGACTGACGCTCGGCGGCACAGTCGCGTTCTACACCTACGCCACCTACACGCAGAAGTTCCTGGAGAACACCGCGCACATCCCGCGGCGCACGGTCACCGTGATCATGTTCGTCGCGCTGCTGATCTTCGCGATCCTGCAGCCGCTGGCCGGACGGCTCTCGGACAAGATCGGCCGGCGCAAGCTGCTGATGTTCTTCGGCATCGCGGGCACCCTGCTGACCGTGCCGATCATGACCCTGATGGCGCACACCAGCCAGCCGTTCCTCGCGTTCCTGCTGCTGCTCGGCGCGCTGGTGATCGTGACCGGCTACACCTCGATCAACGCGATCGTGAAGGCCGAGCTCTTCCCGACGCGGATCCGCGCGATCGGCGTCGGCCTGCCCTACGCGCTCACCGTCGCGATCTTCGGCGGGACCGCCGAGCTGATCGCCCAGGCGCTGAAGAAGGCGGGTCACGAATCGCTCTTCTTCTGGTACGTCGCGGGTTGCGTCCTCGTGTCGCTCGTGGTGTACGCGACAATGCGGGAAACTTCGCGTTCGTCCGCCCTCGAACGCGGCGAGGACTGATCGGGAGGACGGCCGTGCGCGTGCTGCTCGTGGAGGACGACACCGGGGTCGCCCGGGCACTCGCCGAAACGCTGCAGGCGCACGGCCACTCCGTCACCGCGGTCGGCCGCGGCTCGGACGCCCTCACCCGGCACCGGGACGCGGAGCTGCTGCTTCTCGACCTCGGCCTGCCGGATCTCGACGGGCTGGACGTGCTGCGCAAGATCCGCCAGGTGTCTCCGGTGCCGGTGATCGTGCTGACCGCGCGCGACGACGAGCGTTCGGTCGTCCGCGCGCTGCGCTTCGGCGCGGACGACTACCTCGCGAAACCGGTGCGGATGGCCGAGTTGCTGGCCCGGATGGACGCCGTGGCGCGGCGGGCGGGCAGCTCCTCCCCCGCGCCGAAAGACCCGGTGGTGCACATCGAGGACGTCGAGATCGATCTGGGCGCGCGCCGGGTCGTGGTCGGCGGCCGCGACATCGGCCTGACCACGAAGGAATTCGCCGTGCTGGCGGTGCTCGCCGCGCGGCCCGGCACGGCGGTGAGCCGCCAGCAGCTGATGGACGAGGTGTGGGGCGACGCGTACCTCGCCGTTTCCCGCTCGCTCGACGTCCACATGACGCAGCTGCGCGCGAAACTCGACCGGCCCGGCCTGCTCACCACGATCCGCGGCTTCGGCTACCGGCTCGGCCGGAGCTGATCGGTGCGCACTCGCCTGCTGGCTGTCCTGGTCACGCTCGCGCTCGCAGTGGTGGCAGCGTTCGCCGTGCCGCTGCTGTCCGCGACCGCCGATCAGCGGACCCAGCAGCTGGTGATCTCGCGCAGCAGCGACGTCGACCGCTTCGTGGTGCTTGCGCAACAGGCCGTCGATTCCGGCGACGCGACCGCGCTGAACGCCGACGCGCGGCAGTATTCGTCGTTATACAGCGAAGGCGTGCTGATCGTCGACGCGCAGCGGCAGCCGCTGGTCGAAACCGGCGGTCTGACCAGCAGTGATCCCGAAGCGCGGACCGTCATCGAGGCGACGCTGCGGAACGAGCCGGAAGCGCCGGTCGAGCGGATCCGGCCGTGGTCGGACACTCCGGTGCTGTTCGCGCGCCCGGTCGGCACCGGGACGCGGGTGTCCGGCGTGGTCCTCCTGCGCGCCTCGGTGACCGCCGCGGCGTCGGACGTCGCAGCGGCGTGGAGCGCGATCGCGGCCGGGGCGATGGTGGTCGCGGCGCTGTTCGTGCTGCTCGCGGTCCTGCTGTCGCGGTGGATGGTGCGGCCGCTGGTGGAGCTGGAAACCGGCGTGCTGGCGGTGGCGGGCGGACGCCGGGCGCAGGTGCCGGAACGGTCCGGGCCGCGCGAATTGCGGTCGCTCGCGGCGTCGGTGAACCGGATGTCCGACGCGGTGGTCGAATCGGCGAACCAGCAGCAGCGGCTCGTCGCGGACACCTCGCACCAGCTGCGGAACCCGATGGCCGCGCTCCGGCTGCGGCTCGACCTGCTCGGCACCGAGGTCGAGAACCGCCCGGCTTACGAGGCCACGGTAGCGGAAGTCGAACGGCTGGAACGCATTCTCGACGGCCTGCTCGCCCTCGCCACCGCGGAAAGCACCGCGACCCGGCTGGCCGCGCGCGCCGACGACGAGCCCGCCGACCTGGCCGCTGTCGTCGCGGAACGGGTCGACGCGTGGCGGTTGTCCGCCGACGAAGCCGGCGCGACGCTCGTGCCGTGCGCGGGGCATACTGAGCCGCTGCTGGTGCGCACGCCGGAAAGCGAACTGGCGCAGATTCTCGACGTCCTGCTGGACAACGCCGTCCACCACGCCGGCCAGGGAGCGACCATCACCGCCGCTTGGGAGTCCGCTTCGGACAGTGTCACGCTGATCGTCACCGACGACGGTCCCGGCCTCCCGCCGGAAGACCTCGCCCGCGCCACCGAACGATTCTGGCGCGCGGGCGGCGACGGCGCGCCCCGCGGCACCGGCCTCGGACTGGCCATCGCCCGGGAGCAAACCCGTGCCCGGGGCGGGGTTCTGGAGCTGCGCGCGGTCGAACCGCACGGCCTGCAAGTCCGGATCACACTGCCCGCGGCGGTGACGCAGTGACCCTCACCCGCCGCGCCGCGATCCTCGGCGGCCTGGCCTTGACGCTCGCCGCCTGCGACGACACCTACCGCGGCCCGGACCGGAAGATCACCATCGCGTCCGGCGAACCCGGCGGTTTCTACCTGGCCTTCGCCGAGGTGCTGGCCGCCGAACTGTCGCGCGCCGAACCGCGGCTGCACTGCAGCGCGCTCCCCACCGAGGCGAGCGTCGAGAACGTGCAACGCGTCCAAGACGGAACGGCCGACTTCGGCCTGGCGCTCGCCGACGTGGCGCAATCCGCGATCACCGGCGGCACGCCGTTCGGGAAACCCGTTCCGCTGCAAGCACTCGGCCGCGTCTACGAGAATTACCTGCAGTTGGTCGTCCGCGCCGAGGACCAGCTCACCGACCTGCGCTCCCTGGCCGGGCGCCCGATCTCGGTCGGCGCGAGCCGCTCCGGCGCCGCGCAATTGGGCGAACGGGTCTTCGCCGCGAGCAGCATCCCGGTCCAAGCGCAGCACCTGCCGCTGAACGACGCGGTCGCCGCCCTGCACGACCGCCGGATCGACGCCTTCTTGTGGTCCGGCGGGATCCCGACGCCCGCCCTCGCCGACCTCAACCGCACGACGCCGCTCTCGCTCGTCCCGCTGGCGTCGGTGCTCCCCCAGCTGCGCAAGGCGTACGGGCCGCTGTACGAGCAGGTGCAGGTTCCCGCCGGGGCTTATCGCGGGGTGGGCGCGCTGGGCACCATCGGGGTGGCGAATCTGCTGGTCTGCTCGCCTAAGCTGCCCTTCGACGTCGCCGCGGCGGTGGTCCGGGTGCTGGCGGAGCGGGCTGCCGAGCTGGTGCCCGCGCAGGCGGTCGGGACGCAGTTCCTGGACGTGCGGACGCTGATCGGCACCCAGCCGGTGCCGTTGCACCGGGGGGCGGCCGACACCTACCGCGCGCTCCACGGCTGATCGCTAGATTGGTCGGGTGACCGAACGCCGCCCCATCGTCGAAATGCCCCTGCGCGTGCGCTACCACGAATGCGACGCCCAGGGGATCGTCTTCAACGCGCATTACCTGGCCTACGCGGACATGGCGGCGTTCGAGGTGGAAAGAGTCCTCTTCGGTTCGCACGACGCGCTGCTCGCCACCGGCGTCGACGTCGTGGTCGCCGAGTCGAACCTGCGGTACTTCGCGCCGTGCCGCTTCGACGACGAACTGGCCGTCGCGGTGTATCTGACCCGCCTGGGCACCACGTCGATGCAGTTCGAGCTCGAAGTCCGGCGCGGCGAAACGGTGACGACCGAGATCCGGCTGCGGTACGTGTTCGTCGACACCGGGAACTACCGCAAGACGGAACCGCCGCCGGACGTGCGCGCGGCCTACGCGAAGCACCTTCCCGAGGCGGTGTGAGGCGTCCCGTGTTCCGAGTGTTGTTCTACCGCCCCGAAATCCCGCCCAACACCGGCAACGCGATCCGGCTGGCCGCGAACACCGGATGCGAGCTGCACCTGGTCGAACCGCTCGGGTTCACCTTGGAGGACAAGCAGCTCCGCCGCGCCGGGCTCGATTACCACGACCTCGCGCGGGTCCACGTGCACGCCGATCTGGCCGCGGCGTGGGAAGCCTTGCTGCCCTCGAAGGTCTACGCGTTCAGTGCCACGGCGACCCGCCTCTACACGGACGTGTCCTACGAGCCCGGCGACGTGCTGATGTTCGGGCCGGAGTCCGCCGGGCTGCCGGACGAGGTGCAGCACGCGCCGGAGGTCGCTGACCGGCTGCGGCTGCCGATGCTGCCCAACAACCGGTCGCTGAACCTGGCGAACACAGCGGCGATCGCGGTGTACGAAGGCTGGCGGCAGAACGGCTTCGCCATCCCCTGAAGGACGGGTCTCAGGGCAGGTAGCGCGCGAGGGCGGCCTGCCACCGGCGGACGAACTCGTCGCTGACCAGATCGCTCATTCCGGCCGCCGTCTCGCCCGGCGGAATGGCGACGTCCAGGGCGAAACAGGCGCCCGGCCCTTCGCGGCTCGCGGTGGTGCGGATCCGGAAGCACCACTCCTCGGCGCCGAAGTGCTCGTCCAGCGTCTCCAGCGCCGGATCCTTCGTCGCCCGGACCAGCCGGTCGAGGACTTCGCTGGACACCATGCGGCCGCTTTCGTCGTCGCCGACCTGGACGAGGCAGAGAAAGGTGCCCGCTTGCGGGGGAAGGGGCACGGGATCGGGCTCCGGCGAAGACAGCGGCGGGGGCTTCTTCCGGAACGGCCATCGCATGTCGGTCCTGCCTCCTTCGCCCGCGGCGGTCGAGGCAGCCACGGTAGTTGCTTCCGGCCGGGCCCGCCGCCCGCCGGAAGCGACCCGGACCGGCTAAGGCAGTCTCTGGCCGAACACCAACGCGGTCGCCGCCCCGGCCATGAGGATGATCGTCCCCAGCACCACCCACGGCTTGCTCGCGTCAGCGTTCTTCAGCTCGTACCCGATCTGCTCCCCCAGGTCGGCGTAGACGCGTTTCAGCTCGTCCGCGCTAGCCGCCTTGTAGAACTCTCCCCCGGACAGCCGGGCGATCTCGCGCAGGGATTCGTCGTCCACGCGGACGTCCTGCTGCTTGCCCTCGATGTCGACCGACCCGTGCTCGGTGCCGAACGAAATCGACGAGATCGGCATCTGCGCCTGCTTCGCCGCCTGCGCCGCGGTGTACGCGCCGCGCGGGGCGTACAGGTCTTCCGGCACCGTCTGCTTGCCGTCGCTCATCAGCACGATGCGCGCGGGCGGCGGGCCGTCCGCGCCGCCGACCACCGCGGAGAAGCTCTGGATCGACTGCATCGCCGCGTAAATGCCCTCGCCGGTGGCGGTGGACTGCGCGAGCTTGAGGTTGTCGATCGCTTTCGACACGCCCGCCCGGTCCGTGGTCGGGTTGACCAGCACGGTCGCGGTGCCGGCGAACGAGATCAGGCCCAGGTTGACGCCGGGCGTCATGTTCTGCGCGAACTGCTTCGCCGCGTCCTGGGCCGCCTTCAGCCGCGTCGGGGCGACGTCGGTGGCTTCCATCGACAGCGACACGTCGATCACCAGCATGACCGTCGCCCGGTTGCGCGGCACCTTCTGCTCGGCCGTCGGACCGGCCAGCGAGACCGTCAGGAACAGCAGCGACAGCACGATCAGCACCGCGGGCACGTGCCGGATCCAGCCCTGCGCCTTGGGCGCGACCTTCTCCAGCAGCTCCAGATTCGCGAACCGCATCACCCGGCGGCGCCGCTGCCGCTGCGACAGCACGTACGCGGCAGCCACCGCGGCGACCGCGATCAGCAGCAGGAACCACCACGGCGAACTGAAACCGGCGAGGCTCATGCCGTCGCCTCCTTACTGGTCGTCCGGGCGGCGGCCGCGTGCGTCGTGTTCATGCGACACCTCCCGACCAGCGGCGTTTGCGGGCGACCACGAACCGCACCATGTCCGCGATCCAGTCGGAATCGGTGCGCAGCACCAGGTGCGCGGCCCCGGCCCGGCGCAGACTGGCCGCGACCGCCTGCCGGTGCGCGTTCGCCGCCGCGCCGAATTCCTTGCGCAGCAACGCCGAAGCGTGCACCTCGCGCTGCCGTCCGGTCTCCGGGTCGGCCAGCACGACGGTGCCGACGTCCGGCAGGTCCACGTCCCGCGGGTCGACGATTTCGATCGCGATCAGCTCGTGCCTGCCGCCGAGCGCGCGCAACGGGCGCTCCCAGTCCAGCGGGCCGAGGAAGTCCGAAATCGCCACCGCCAAGCCTCGCCGGCGCGGCGGACGGCGCAACTGCTCCAGCGCACCGGCGAAATCGCCGCGGACGCCTTCAGCGGCGCGAGGCGTCTCCGCCAGCCGCCGGACGAGACCGCGGGCGTGCGGAAGGCCGCCGCGAGCCGGGAGCCGGGTGATGCCTTCGCCGTTGGACACGAGCGCGCCGATCCGGTTTCCGCCGCCGCCGGTCAGGTGCGCGACCGCCGCGGTCGCGCAGACCACCAGGTCCCGCTTCTCGCACAGCGCGGTGCCGAAGTCGAGGCTCGCCGACATGTCCGCGACGACCCACGTCTCCAGCTCGCGGTCCGCGACCGTCTCGCGGATGTGCGGCGTCGTCGTGCGCGCGGTGACCGCCCAGTCCATCCGGCGCACGTCGTCGCCGGGCTGGTACGGCCGCGCCTCGCCGGGCTCGGAACCCGGCCCCGGGACGAGGCCGAGATGGTTGCCCTGGAGCAGCCCGTCGAGGCGGCGGCGCACTTCGAGTTCGAGGGTGCGCAGTCCCGCTTCCATCCGGTCGCCGCGCAGGATCGGCGGGGCCCAGCCGGGCCGTCCGCCCGGTTCTTTCGAGGAGGTGCCAGCCACGCCGCTACCTGACGGGCGCGCCCGCCGGCACCGGGCCGGCGCCGCCCTGCGGCCGGGCCGAAACCTGCGGCAGCGGCACGGTCTGCAGCACGCGGGTGACGATGTGGTCCACCGGGACGCCGTCGGCCAGCGCGTCGTAGGACAGCACGAGCCGGTGGCGCAGCACGTCCGGCACGACGTCGACGACGTCTTGCGGGAGCACGTAGTCGCGGCCGCGCACGAGCGCCAGCGCCCGAGCCGCGGCGATGATGCCGAGGCTCGCGCGCGGCGAGGCCCCGTAGGACACCCAGCCCGCGACGTCGGAAAGCCCGTGGTCGTTCGGGGTGCGCGTGGTGAGCACCAGGCGCACGACGTAGTCGACCAGCGCGTGGTGCACGAACACCTGCGACGTGACGCCCTGCAGCCGGACCAGTTCCGCCGGGCTCAGCACCTCGTGCGGCTCCGGCGGCGTGACGCCCATCCGGTAGATGATCTCGCGCTCCTCCTCGGCGGAGGGGTACTCGACCAGGATCTTGAACAGGAACCGGTCGCGCTGGGCTTCCGGCAGCGGGTACACGCCCTCGTTCTCGATCGGGTTCTGGGTGGCCAGCACGAGGAACGGATCGGGCATCGGGAAGGTCTTGCCGCCGATCGACACGTGCCGCTCGGCCATCACCTCCAGCATCGCCGACTGCACCTTCGCCGGGGCGCGGTTGATCTCGTCGGCGAGCACGAAGTTCGCGACGACCGGGCCCAGTTCGACGTCGAAGCGCTCGGCGCCCTGGCGGTAGATGCGCGTGCCGAGGATGTCGGCGGGCACCAGGTCGGGGGTGAACTGCACGCGGGAGAACGAACCGCCGACGACGCGCGCGAACGTCTCGACCGCGAGCGTCTTCGCGACCCCGGGCACGCCTTCGAGCAGCAGGTGCCCCTTCGCCAGCAGCCCGACGAGCATGCGCTCCACCAGCCGGTCCTGTCCGACGATGACGCGCTTCACCTCGAACACGGTGCGTTCCAGCAGCTGGGCGTCCCGCGCCGGGGTGCCGGGCTGCTGCCCGTTCGCTCCCTCGGCGAAGCCGGGCTCGGTCACTCTTCCTCCAGGGGTTTCACGTCTGCGTGCTCGCCCGCGACCCTACTGGGTCGAGAACTTCCCGCGACGGTAGCCAATCGCATCGCCGGTGTGACAGCTGTGAAGCCCCTGTCAGCGGTGCTTTTCCAGGTCCTCCGGCGTGTCGATGTCGTCGCTCTCGCCGGGTTCGGCGGCGACCTCGGAGATCCGCAGTCCGCCGAGCGTCCGGCGCAGCGACGCGTGTTCCGGACGCTCCGGCATCGCCTGCCGCAAAGCCACGGTGCGCCAAGCGCTCACCAGCCATTGCCGCTCCCCTGCCGCGTCCACGAGCACGGCGCCGTCGGTGTTCTCCACAGTGGACCGCAGCCGGTCCACTGTGGAGCACCGGATCCCGGGGAGATCCGCGGCGAGCAGCACGACGAACTCGGCGTCCCGGATGGATCGCAGCCCCGCGGCCAGCGCCGCGACCGGCCCCGCGCCAGGAACTTCCTCGCGGGTCCAGACGACGCCGTCGTATCCCGGCCGCGGCGGACCGCACACCACGACCGGGTCCGCCCCGGCCAGCGCCTCGACCGCCCGGCCCAGCAAGGACATCCCGCCGACCCGCAGCTCCGGCTTGTCCACCCCGGACAGCCGGCGCGCGGAACCGCCGGCGAGCACGATCCCCGCGAACCGGGGGCGGTGAGTCATGGGACCAGCCTGCCTGCCGTCCAACCCGCGCGCACCAGGGGGTCGTGAGCGGCGATGCCGGGGAGAACCGGCATCGCCACTCACGAAACCCGCGCGCGCTCCGGGGCCGGGCGGGTTAGGTTGCCGACGTGCCCGACGCCGCGCGGCTGCTCGCCGCCTACGACCGCGAAGTCCGCCAAGCCGAGCTGACGCAGGCCGAGCCCGGACAACAGCTGACTCTCGACGGCCCGCTCGCCCGCCTCACCGGCGGCCGCCGCGGTTTCGTCTCCGGCCCGCCCGACCTCGGCGTGACCGGGCCCGAGCTCGACGAACTGATCGCCCGCCAACGCGCGTTTTTCGCCGCCCGCGGGGAGGAATTCGAGTGGAAGACGCGCGGTCACGACCGTCCCGCGGAGCTTCCCGAACGCTTGCTCGCCGCCGGATTCGCGCCGGAGGAAACCGAAACCGTGCTGATCGCGCCGCTGGACGCGGTCGCCGCTTCGGCTCCGCCGTCGACTGACGTGGTCGTGCGCGAGGCCGACAGCCGTGACGATCTGCTGCGCATCGCCACGCTCACCGCCGCGGTGTTCGGCCACGACGAAGCCGCGGTCGCCGCGGATCTGCTGGCTCGGGCTCGCGCCGACGACGGGACCACCACGCACGTCGTCGCCGAAGCGGAGGGCCGGTTCGTCGCCGCGTCCCGGCTGGAACTCGTGCCCGGCACCGGATTCGCCGGGCTCTGGGGCGGCGCGACTCTGCCCGAATGGCGCGGCCGCGGCCTCTACCGCGCGCTCGTGGCCCACCGCGTCGGCACCGCTCGCGCCCGAGGCGTCGCCTGCCTTCAGGTCGACGCGCTGCCCACCAGCCGCCCGATCCTCGAACGGCTCGGCTTCACCGCAGTCACCGAAACAACGCCCTACGTGTGGAGCCCGCTCAGCCGATGAGGCGCGTCGCGTACGGCATGATGCCGCCGTAGCGGACCGAGGTCACGCGGACGTACGAACCGGACTGCGGGGCCTCGACCATCTGCCCGTTGCCGAGGTAGAGCGCGACGTGGTGAATGCCGCCCGAGCCGCCCCAGAAGAGCATGTCGCCGCGGCGCATCTGCGAGAGCGGGACCCGGCGGCCGGAGGTGTACTGGTAGCCGCTGAAGTGCGGCAGGCCCTGTACGCCGGCGAAGGCGTAGATCATCAGGCCGGAGCAGTCGAAGCCGATCTTGCGGTAGTCGCCGTACCGGTCGGCCACGCCGCCGTCGCGGATGCCGCGGGTCGGACCGCTGCCGTTGCCGCCGCCCCATGCGTACGGCATGCCCACCTTGGACAGCGCCCGCGCGATCACGGCCTCGATCGAACTGCCCGCCGCCGGGGACGGACGGCCACGGCTTCCGCCGCCGTTGTCGTCTCCGCCGTCGTCGTTGTTCGCCGCGGCTGCCCGCAGGGCCGCCTGCCGCGCGCGCTCCCCGTCCTCGCGCTGCTTCTGCGCGAGCCAGTCCTGGTAGCGCTGGCGCTGCCCCTGCAGCCCGTTGACCTTCGCCTGCGCGGCGTACAGCTGCTGCTCGACGGAGTTCTTGTTGGCTTCCAGCTGCGTGTTCTGCGCGGCCTGGGCCTGCTGCGCGGACACGGCGGCGGACTGCGCGGCGTCCGCGGTGCCCTTCGCGCGGGTGGCCGCGTCCTGCTTCTGCTGCGCCAGTTCCAGCGCCTTGCGCGCCGCCGAGTCCTTGTTGGCCTTCTCCGTCTGCGCCTGCTGGAGCCGGTCCATCGCGTTGAGCCGCGAGCCGCCGATGGCGTTGAGCAGCTGGGCTCGGGCGAGCAGGTCCTTCGGGCTGTCCGAGGTCAGGTATGCCGAGATCGACCCGATCGTGCTGCCTTGCTCGAAGCTCGCCGCGGCGAACTTCTTCGCGTCCGCGCGGGCCTTCTCGATGGCACCGACCGCCGCGTCCGCCTCCTGGCGCGCCGACTTCGCGTCGTTCTGCGCCTGGGCGGCCTCGTCCTGCGCGGTCTGCAGGTCGACGAGGGCCTTCATGGCCTGTTCCTGCTTCAGCTCGACGTCGTCCTGCAGCGCGCTGAGCTTCTGCTCGGCCTGCGCGAGCTGGTTCGTGAGCCGGCCGACCTCGCCCGCCTTCGCGTTCGCGTCGCCCTTGGCCGAGTCGATCGAGGAGTCGCTCGGGTTCGGCGGCGGAGGAGGCACCGCGAGCCCGGTGCTCGTCGCGCCGAGCAGCGCCGCCAGGGTGACCGTCGCGATCGCCAGCCCGCGCCGGGCCCCGGCCCCGCGCACCAGCGCGCCCGCCGTCCCGGACCGTCCACGCCGGACCCTCACGCCCGCCACCTCCGCTCGCCCGCTGCCGTCCCGCGGGCACACCGCGTACCTCTGCAGTCACACCACTATCACAAGCCTCAGGAAGAACTTACACACCGCGGAGATCATTTCCCCTGTTCGGGGGACGTGGCAGGACGGCGTGTCCGGATGGCGCACGTCACTCCGCGTGTCGTCTTGAACGAAATACAGGACACGCGTACTGTTTGGGTCGAGAAGACGAGGTGTGCCCTCCCGGTTCCGGTCCTACGGTGGGGGTGCGCAAGACTCGCGCGGGTCGATCCCGACGACCCGGAGAACGACACCGAACTGACCCGGGAGGACACGCCGGCCGCGGCGTGGAATCCATGCCACTGGAGTTAGACGTGACTGCACCTAGCAAGGACAGCTTCGGCGCCAAGGACACCTTGCAGGTGGAAGAGAACTCGTACGAGATCTTCCGCCTGGACAAGGTCGAAGGCGCCGCGCGGCTGCCCTACAGCCTGAAGATCCTCCTCGAGAACCTGCTGCG
The DNA here is from genome assembly GCF_021903635.1 of Amycolatopsis sp. FU40. NCBI lineage: Bacteria > Bacillati > Actinomycetota > Actinomycetes > Pseudonocardiales > Pseudonocardiaceae > Amycolatopsis > Amycolatopsis sp. FU40. The sequence goes on along the minus strand of NZ_CP091381.1, from coordinate 2,222,828 downwards.
CACCGAGGACGGCGCGAACATCACCGCCGACCACATCCGCGCGCTCGGCGGCTGGGATCCGAACGCGGACCCGTCGATCGAGATCCAGTTCACGCCCGCCCGGGTGATCATGCAGGACTTCACCGGCGTGCCCTGCGTGGTCGACCTGGCCACCATGCGCGAGGCCGTGACCGCTCTCGGCGGCGACCCGGACAAGGTCAACCCGCTCGCCCCGGCCGAGATGGTCATCGACCACTCGGTGATCATCGACGTGTTCGGCCGCGCGGACGCCTTCGAGCGCAACGTGGAGATCGAGTACGAGCGCAACCGCGAGCGCTACCAGTTCCTGCGCTGGGGCCAGGGCGCCTTCGACGAGTTCAAGGTCGTCCCGCCGGGCACCGGCATCGTGCACCAGGTCAACATCGAGCACCTGGCCCGCACCGTCATGGCCCGCAACGGCCAGGCCTACCCCGACTCCTGCGTCGGCACCGACTCGCACACCACCATGGTCAACGGCCTCGGCGTGCTGGGCTGGGGCGTCGGCGGCATCGAGGCCGAGGCGGCCATGCTGGGCCAGCCGGTGTCGATGCTGATCCCGCGCGTCGTCGGCTTCAAGCTGACCGGCGAGATCCCGGCGGGCGTCACCGCGACCGACGTCGTGCTCACGATCACCGAGATGCTGCGCCGCCACGGCGTGGTCGGCAAGTTCGTCGAGTTCTACGGCGAGAGCGTCGCCCAGGTCCCGCTGGCCAACCGCGCCACCATCGGCAACATGAGCCCGGAATTCGGCTCCACCGCGGCGATCTTCCCGATCGACGACGAGACCGTCCGCTACCTCAAGCTCACCGGCCGTTCGGCCGAGCAGGTCGCGCTGGTCGAGGCGTACGCCAAGGAGCAGGGCCTCTGGCACGACCCGTCGCACGAGGCGCAGTACTCCGAGTACCTCGAGCTGGACCTGTCGACGGTCGTCCCGTCGATCGCCGGCCCGAAGCGCCCGCAGGACCGCATCGAGCTGACCGACGCGAAGTCCTCGTTCCGCAAGTCGGTGCACGACTACGCCGAGGACGAGCAGCCCACCCCGCACACCAACGTGGACGAGACCGTCGAGGAGACCTTCCCGGCGTCCGACCCGGCCGCGCTGTCGTTCGCGGACGAGACCTCGGTGCCGGTGCAGTCCGCGGCGAACGGGGCCACCGGGCGGCCGACCAAGCCGGTCAAGGTGTCCACCGCCGACCGCGGCGAGTTCATCCTCGACCACGGCGCCGTGGTGATCGCCTCGATCACCTCGTGCACCAACACCTCCAACCCGTCGGTCATGCTGGGCGCGGCGCTGCTCGCGCGCAACGCGGTCGACAAGGGCCTGTCGGTCAAGCCGTGGGTCAAGACGTCGATGGCCCCGGGTTCGCAGGTCGTCACCGACTATTACAACAAGGCCGGTCTCTGGCCGTACCTGGAGAAGCTGGGCTACCACCTGGTCGGCTACGGCTGCACCACCTGCATCGGCAACTCGGGCCCGCTGTCGGACGAGATCTCCGCCGCGATCCAGGAGAACGACCTCACCGCGGTCTCGGTGCTCTCGGGCAACCGGAACTTCGAAGGCCGGATCAACCCGGACGTCAAGATGAACTACCTGGCGTCCCCGCCGCTGGTCATCGCCTACGCGCTGGCCGGCACGATGGACTTCGACTTCGCGACGCAGCCGCTCGGACAGGACACCGACGGCAACGACGTGTTCCTGAAGGACATCTGGCCGTCGCCGCAGGAGATCCAGGAGACCATCGACTCCGCGATCACCCAGGAGATGTTCACCAAGGACTACGCCGACGTGTTCGACGGCGGCGAGCGCTGGAAGTCGCTGCCGACGCCGACCGGCAAGACCTTCGAGTGGGACGCCGAGTCCACCTACGTCCGGAAGCCCCCGTACTTCGACGGCATGGCCGCCGAACCGGCTCCGGTGCAGGACATCTCCGGCGCGCGGGTGCTGGCGAAGCTGGGCGACTCGGTCACCACCGACCACATCTCCCCCGCCGGCGCGATCAAGCCGGGCACGCCGGCCGCGCAGTACCTGGTCGAGCACGGCATCGAGCGCAAGGACTTCAACTCCTACGGCTCGCGCCGCGGCAACCACGAGGTCATGATCCGCGGCACCTTCGCGAACATCCGGCTGCGCAACCAGCTGCTGGACGACGTGCAGGGCGGCTACACCCGCGACTTCACCCAGGAGGGCGCGCCGCAGGCGTTCATCTACGACGCGGCGCAGAACTACGCGGCCGCGGGCACCCCGCTGGTCGTGCTGGGCGGCAAGGAGTACGGCTCCGGTTCGTCCCGCGACTGGGCGGCCAAGGGCACCAGCCTGCTGGGCGTGCGCGCGGTGATCACCGAGTCGTTCGAGCGCATCCACCGCTCGAACCTGATCGGCATGGGCGTCATCCCGCTGCAGTTCCCGGAGGGCGAGTCGGCGTCGTCGCTGAAGCTCGACGGCACCGAGACGTTCGACATCGCGGGCATCACGAAGCTGAACGACGGCGAGACGCCGCGGACGGTCCACGTGACGGCCACGAAGGAAGACGGCTCGAAGGTGGAGTTCGACGCGGTCGTCCGCATCGACACCCCCGGCGAAGCGGACTACTACCGCAACGGCGGCATCCTGCAGTACGTGCTGCGGAAGATGACCCAGTCCTGACGGTCTGACCCGCAAGTCGTGGCCCGCTCCGGTTCTTCCGGGCGGGCCACGCTTGTTTCTGCCCCTCCCGCCCCTCCGGCGGTTCCGTGAAGGGCCCCTTCCCGGACTTGGATTCCCTCAAGGGGCCCTTCACAGCCCCTCGCACGCCGCGATGCGCCCCAATGCGGCATTGGGTGCATCGCATGCACCCAATGTGGCGTTCGGTGCGTCTAGCGCACCCAATGCCACATTGGGGCGCTAACCGAACGCCCCGAACCCCACCGAACCCACGCACCCACGCACCCAAACCGTGCGCACGAACACCAACCCGCCGCCGATGCACCCACCCATCGAGGCACCCAGCCCTCCCCCAACCCCGATACAAAGCCGCCCTGCGGTTCGGGGGTGCTTGTCAAGGCATCTTTCCCGCCTTGACAAGCACCCCCGAACCGTCAGCACAATCACCCTTCGGGGTGCCCCACGCAACCCAAGACCGGGCGCAATGTCGCCGCCAGGCGACGAGCCGCCCTACCCAACCACCGCCCCGCTCCTAGGATCCAGCTTCACCGGTTTCGCCTTCGGGTGCGAGAAATCGAACATCCCCGTCAACGGCGCCGCCAGCACGTCGAACGACCCGCCGCCGATCCGCCCCAGATGCCAGTTGTCCTCGATGAACCGCAGCACCGACGTCTGGTCCGTCATCGTGTGATCGACGTGATTCACCTTGCTGTACGGCGAAATCACCAGCAACGGCAGCCGCGGACCGTACCCGCACCGGTCCGCGAAGCCGCCCAGCTTCACCGGCTTCGACGTGCACACCGAAGCATCCTGAGCCGAATCATGCGAACCATTCAGCACCTTCGGCGCGACATGGTCGTACCAGCCGTCCGAATCGTCATACGCCAGCACGATCGCCGTGTTCTTCCACTGTGGCGAAGCCTGGATCCGGTTGATCTCCTCGGCCACAAAGGCCTGCTCGTCCAGCGGATCCGAGTAACCAGCGTGCCCGTCCTGGTACTCCGGCGCCTTCAGGAAACTCACCGCGGGCATCGTCCCCGCAGCAAGAGCATCGTTGAAATCCCGAACGTCGTACTGATGGTTCGCCTGATCCTGCTGCCCCACCGCGTGCAGCGACGACGGCGGGAGGTGCTTCCGGTTCGAGGTCGACTGGTAATACTGGAACGGTTCGTGGTGCGGGCTGTAGTCGACGGACGCCTGGCCGCCCACGTTCGGGTGTTTCGTCCCGCAGACGGCGTACCCGTTCGCCTCGCCGGTGGGCCGGAAACCGCCCTCGAACCAGCCCCACGTGACGCCGCGGGCGTTCAGCAGATCGCCGACGTTGCGGCCCTGGAACGCGCCGAGGTTGTCCTTCGCGGTGTGGTTCTTGTCCGAGCAGTCGTCGAACGCCGGGTCCGGGTCGGTGATCATGGTGCCGACCCCGTGCGCGTCCGGCGAAGCCGCGGTGTGCGGGTCGACCTTCGGCTCGCCGGTGACCGAATCGACCGGTTGCAGGCCGTGCGTCTGGCCGGAGACGAGGTTGATCGCGCCGGGGCTGGACGGGCCGAAAACAGTGTTGAAGGAGTTGTCGTTCAGCGCGTAGTGCTGGGCGTAGTTCCACATCGCGGTGACGGTGTTGCCGTCGAAGTAGTTCATCACCAGGCCGGGCTCGCCGAACAGCACGGGCTGCCCGGTGCACTTGTCCTTCTCGGTGTACTCGACGAACTTGTCCATCTTGCCGCCGTTGAACGCGGCCTGTTCCTTTTTGTAGTCGTGCGCCTGGTCGCAGGTGAGCGCCTGGTCCGGGCTGAGGCGCTTCGGGTTGTAGGCGTTCGGGTTGTGCTGCAGCAGCTCCGGGGTGAGGCCGTTGACCGCCGGGGTGCCGGGCGCGGCGTGGAACGGGGTGCCGTTCTCGTTGGTGGCGTTCGGATAAGTGCCGAAGTAGTGGTCGAAGGAGATGTTCTCGCCGAAGATCACCACGACGTGCTTGATCGGCGTCGACGTCGTGAACGTCTCGGCGGCGATCGCGTGCGCCGGGGCCGAGGTCGACGCCGAACTGCTCGCGCACGCCGCAGCCAGCGCCGCGGTCGCCGCCAGCGCGGCCGCCGCGGTGGCCCGCTTCCTGGTCCGCTTCACTGCAGAACTCCTTCCGCTCAGCCCAGCATCAACCCAGCAGTGCCCGGCCGTAGTGGTCGGCCGGATCCGTCACGCCCGGGAACAGGTGGAAATACCCGCCCCCGAACGGCGAGACGTAGTCGGTGAGCGGCTCGCCGGCGAGCCGCTTCTGCACGGCCTCGAACTGCTGCTCGAGATCGCGCTGGTAACAGGTGAAGACGAGGCCCATGTCGAGGTTGCCGTTGGAATCCACGCCGCGGTCGTAGTTGACCGCGCGGCGCAGGATCCGCTGTCCGTCCGTTTGCGGCGTGCGCGGGTTCGCGAGCCGGATGTGGCTGGTCAGCGGGATGACCGTGCCGATCGGGTCCTCGGCGTAGCGCGGCACGTCCTGTTCGGCCGCGCCGTCGAGCGGCGCACCGGTGTCGCGGCGGCGGCCGATCATGTTCTCCTGCTCCGACAGCGAGACGCGGTCCCAGAACTCGACCAGCATCCGGATCAGCCGGATCACCTGATAGCTTCCGCCGTCGTCCGTCCACACGAGACTGTCCGCTTCGGCCGGTCCGGGATTCGCGGTGCCGTCCTTGAATCCGAGCAGGTTGCGCGGCGTCCCCGCCGGACGCGGCGGCGAGCTGAATCCGTCGATCTTCCACCGCAGCTGCATCCCGCCGCGGGTCGCGCGGGCGATGTCGCGCAACGCGTGCAGCACGGTGTCCGGTTCGGCGGCGTTGAGCACGAGGCTCAGATCGCCGTGACACCACTGTGGATCGAGCGCGTCGTCCGGGAACATCGGCATCTGCTTGAGCTTCGGCGGTTTGCGCGCGGCGAGCCCGTACCGGTCGCCGAACAGCGACGCACCCGCACCGACCAGCACGGACAGCTGTCCTTTCGGGACTTCCGGACCGAGCACGCCGGAGTCCGCGGGCGGCCCGGTGATCCCGACCGACGCGGGCGCGCCGCCGCCGGTGAGGAACCGCGCGCGATCGGTGAGTTCCTTGAGCAGTCCGATGAGTTCGGTTCGGTTCTCGGCGACGACATCGAACGCAGCGACGACCGAATGCCTCGCGGGTTCGGCCAGCACCGCTGTCTGGCGGGAACCGTGGAACGGCGCCGCTCCCCCGGCGGCCGTCGCGCTTCCGGACAGGCCGACCAGACCCGCGCCCGCTCCGGCGGCTGCCGCTCCGCGCAGGAACGCGCGCCGTCCCAGGGTCACGAGACCCTCCTCGGTTCCGCGATCGCCGCGACCGGGGCCAGGCGTTCGGTCAGCTCCGAAACGTCGGCGTTGATCCGCTGCCGCTGCTGGCGGTCGAGAGCGGAGAGCGGTTTCCCGGCTACCGCTTGGAGATCGTGGTCGGTGCGGGCGATCCAGGCGTCGAGGTCTTTCAAGCCGGGGAACCTCGTGGTCAGCAGCGGGCGCAACACGTCGAGCACCGCACGGGTCCCGGCGAGGTTCGCGCGGGCGGTCGCGAGGTTCGAGCCGCTGCCGTAGTCGGTGCGGCCGGTCAGTTCGAATTGGAGGGTGTTCTCCATGATCTCGTGCGCGCGCAGGCCGAGATCGTTCTGGTCGATCTGGGCCGCGGCGAACGACGTGCGCAGCTTCTGCACCGCTTGGTCGAGCTGATCGGCGACCGGGCCCAGCGCGGGCATCGCTTCGTTGTGCCACAGGCCGTTCTCGAGGCGATGGAATCCGGTGAAACCCGGATCGGCCGCGCCGGAGGGCAGCCCGGCGGTGGTTCCGTTGATCGCTCCGTCCGAGTCGCCGAAGGCGTCGTAGGCGGCGCCGAGCCGTTCGTACGTGAGGTGCGCGGTGAGCCAAGCCTGTTGCGCCGCATCGCGATTGCCCGAGCGGACCGCTTGCGCCAGCGCCGTGGCCTGGCCGGTGAGCGTGCCGAGGCCGTCTGCGACATAGGCGTGGTACTGCTTGAGCGGTCCGAGCAGGTCCGCATTGGTCACCGGAACGACTGCCGGGCCCGGGCGGTCCGCGCCGCCGGTGACCTGCACCGTCGGTCCGACGAACGGCGTACCGTCCTCCGGAGCGCAGCGCAAGGCGTACGCGCCGTTGCCGAAGTTCACCGGCAACGCGCGCGTCGTGCCGGGGCCGACGCCTTCCAGTTCCCCGAAAACCGTGCCGGTGGCCGGGTCGACGAGTTCGATCTCCATCGTGACGGCGGCGTCGTTGCGGACCTGGAGGGTCTGCGGCCCGGCCTGCGGCGCGGTCCAGCCGTCGCCGCAGGCCGAGCGCGAGACCTCGACCGGACCGGGCTGGGCGGGCGAGCCGGAACACCCGGCGAGCGCCGCGATCCCGGCAAGGACCGCGGCCGCGCCGAACCCGCCCGCCCAGCGCCGCACGTCAACTCCCCTCAGGTGAACTTCTGGCGGACACTTTCACCGATCCGCCGGGCGCTGACAAGAGGGTTGTGCCGTTATGCCCGGTTCCGGGCCGAAGATCAACCGATCAGCCCTTCGCGGGCGGCGTGAACGGCTGCTGGTCCGGCTGGAACACCTGGCCGTCGGCGGGCACCTTCAGGTCGATCAGGTACGCGGCGGTCGCGTCGTCCACGCCCCGTGCCTTGCCGAGGATGCAGTGGCCGAACGCGTCGACCGACAGCAGCCGCGAGTTGCCCAGCTCCTCGGCCATCCGCTGGCCGAACCGGTACCGGGTGGCCGGGTCGTAGAAGTTGCTCACCACGAGCACCGGCGTCGCGGTGTTCGCGCGCCACGGCCCGCGGTACGGGTCGGACGTCTTCGCGGCGGGCCACACCGGGCACGCGGCGATGTCGGAGAACACCTGGTAGCGGCCGAACGTCGGCGATTCCCGGTCCGCCTTGGCCGCGATGCCCGGCACCTGCTCCTGCCGGATCCGCATCGGCTTGTCCGCGCAGTTCACCGCGAAGTACGAGTCGTCGCCGGTGTACGGGCTGTCCGGGGCGAGGTCGAGCAGACCGCCGCGGCCCGCGGAGAGGGCGCCCTTCCGCGCCGACTGCGCCTGCAGCGACGGGTGCAGCACCGAGTACGCCTCCTGCAAACCCTCCGCCAGCTCGCCGAACGAAGCAGGCGAATACAGCGAGCTCGACACTGCGCCGGTCAGCGCGCCGATGTCCACTTTCTGGCCGCCGGGCAACGTGATCGGCTCGGTGCGCACGTGCTCGCGCAACTCGTCGAACTTCGCCCGCGGGTCGCCCGCGCTGAACGCGCATTTGTCGCCGGCCTGGGCGCAGCGCTTTAGGAAGCCGTCGAGCGCGATCTCGAAGCCCTGCGCCCGCGCGAGGTCGTAGGTGACGCCGTCGTTGGTGCGCAGCTGCGGGTCGACGTTCCCGTCGATCACGATCGCCCGCGTCTGCTTCGGGAACATCGCCGCGTAGGTGGAGCCGACGAGGGTGCCGTAGGAGAACCCGGTGTAGGTCAGCTGCTTGTCGCCGACGGCGGCGCGCAACTGGTCGAGGTCGCGCACGACGTCCCGGGTGGACATGTGGTCGAGCAGCGCGCCCGCGTTGCGGCGGCAGAACTGGCCGTAGTCGCGGTACGCGGCCAGCGTGCCGGAGATTTCCTTGCGCGACAACGGAACCGCGACCATCTGGCTCTGCACGTCCGCGGCGTCCTCGGCCGTGGTGAAGCAGCGCAGCGGATTGCTGGCCCCGACGCCGCGCGGGTCGAACCCGACGAGGTCGAAGCGGTCCATCACCTGCGGTCGGAAGTAACGGTCGCCCGCGATCGGCATCCGCAGCCCGGACCCGCCCGGACCGCCCGGGTTGAGGAACAGCGACCCGATCCGCTGCCCGGGGACCTTGGCGGCGCGCTTCATGAGCGCGATGTCGATGCTGCCGAGCGACGCGTCGTCGTGGTCGATCGGCACGCGGTAGAGCGCGCAGCTGTACAGCTTCACCTGGTCTTCCGGGACCCCGCGCAGCTGTTCTTTGGTGCAGTCCTCCCACTTGACCGGCGCGGTGCGCCCGATCTCCGCGGGTCTGGCCGGCGCCGCCGGATTGGCGGGCGCCGCTACGGCAGTGCCAGCCAGCCCGGTCAGCGCGGTCGCGATCGCCGCGACCAACGCTCCGGTTCGTGCTCTTTTCGCTCCGCGCACGTGGAATCTCCCCTGGTTGCGCACCCGTCTGATTACGGGGCGTCACCGAGACTGGCATAATCCGGCCAAGCCGGGCACCGGCCAAAAGGAGGATCTCCCGGGCGCGGAGGAGCGGTCCGGTTCAGGGACGGTCCTCGATGACGGGCTGGATCGGCGAGAGGAAGGGGTCCAACCGGAGACTCAGCTCCCCGCGCGCCATGACTCGGACCCGGAACCCGTTCTGCCCGGGCGCGTCCTCCGCCTCCGCGTCGCGTTCGTACAAGAGCCCGTACGATCCGGGAAGCAGCCGGGCGACGTACTCGAGGAATGCGATCACCTCGGGGATTTCGGTCCCGCGGTGGTTCGGCGCCCCGTCCACCCGCAAGACGTAGATGCCGTTGAAGACCTTCAGCATCACTTCGCTGGTTCCGAAGTCGGTCCCGGCGATCCGCGCCCGAACGTCCTCGACCAGCTCGTCGAGCTTCTCCTCGCCCCACGCGGGTTCGGCCGGGGATTCCTCCAGCTCGAACCAGCCGTGCACCACATACATTCAGATCTCCGCTCAGCAGCGGGTCAGCACGAAGACCGGCAGCTCCCGCCCGGCCGCGTCGCGTTCCATTTCGTAGCCCGGCCAGAATTCGAGCAGTTCCGCCCACATCCGGTCGTATTCCGCGCCTTCCAGCTCCCGCGCCTTGACCTCGATCTCGCGGCCGCGCAGCGCGACCGTCGCCTTCGGGTTGTCGCGCAGGTTGTGCGTCCACGCCGGGTTCTTCGGGCGGCCCCAGTTGGAGCCGGTGAGCACGAACTCGCTGCCGTGGGGGTAGTACAGCAAGTTCGTGCTCCGCGGCAGGCCGCTGCGCCGTCCGGTGGTGGTGAGGCGCAGCGACGGCAGCCCGGCCAGGCCGACCAGGCTGATCCGGCCGCCGAACCACCGGTGCAGCTGCCGGTCGGTCGCGATGATGGCGCGCGAGGCGCCCATCAGCCGGGGCTGGGCGCCGAGCTTGCGGGCAAGCGCCGCGAGAGGGTTACGCACGCACTGATCTTGCCAAACTCACCCCGAACCGCTGCTGTGAGTCTGTCCACCATCGCTCCAGCGCGAACCCGGCGGCGTTCAGTTCCGCCTCGACGCCGTCCGGCCGGAACTTCGCGGACACCTCGGTGCGGATGTGCTCGCCCTCGGCGAACGGCACGATCAGGTCCGCGCCGGGGATGCGCACCTCCGTCCGGCGCCGGGCGCGCAGCCGCATTTCGATCCACCGGTGGTCGGCGTCCCAGTGCGCGACGTGGTCGAACTCGCCCGGATCGAAATCCGCGCCCAGTTCGGCGTTGATCACGCGCAGCACGTTGCGGTTGAACGCCGCGGTGACGCCCGCCGCGTCGTCGTAGGCCCGTTCCAGCGTTTCCCGGTCTTTCACCAGGTCGGTGCCGAGCAGCAGCCACTCCCCTTCGCCGAGCACGTCCCGCACCGAGCCCAGGAACTCGGCACGCTCGTCGGGCAGGAAGTTGCCGATCGTGCCGCCGAGGAAGGCGACGACCCGCGGCGCGGCGCCGGGCAGCAGCTGCAGGTGCTGGGTGAAGTCGCCGACCACCCCGCGCACCTCGAGCTTCGGGTAGTCCGCCGTGATCGCCGCAGCGGCCTCCGCCAACGCGGTTTCCGACACGTCCATCGGCACGAACGCCTCCAGCGTGCCGTGCGCGGTCAGCGCGTCCAGCAGCAACCGGGTCTTCTCGCTCGACCCCGACCCCAGCTCGACGAGCGTGTGCGCGCCGCTGCGTTCGGCGATCTCGGCCGCCCGCTGCGCGAGCACCTCGCGCTCGCTGCGCGTCGGGTAGTACTCCGGCAGCGCGGTGATCTTTTCGAACAGCTTGCTGCCTTCGGCGTCGTAGAACCATTTGGGCGGCAACCACTTCTGGTCGGCCGTGAGCCCCTCGCGCACGTCCGCGCGCAGTTCGGCGGTCACGTCGCGGCGATGGCTCTCCAGGTCCGCTTCGGTCATCGGGCGGTGCTCCGTTCCAAGGTCAGGGGAAGGACGTCGACGCCGGCCGCGGTCGCGCGCACGGCGTGGTGGTCGGGCACGGGGGTCCAGGCCGGGTCCGGATCGCACGGCTCCGACGCCAGCACCACGCCGGTTTCGGTGCGACGCACGGACAACGCGTGCGTCCAGGCGGTGCCGACGAGCAGTTCGCCGTCGGTGAGCAGCAGGTTCAGCCGGGAGCCCGGGGCGACCGACTCGACCTCCCGCACGAGGCCGGTCACCGCTTCGAGCGGCTCCTCCCCCGCGCGCAGCCGGGCGCGCAGCAAGGCCCACAGCAGTGCGGAATCCGTCGGCGCTTCGAGCGTGAACAGCTCGGTGACGTCCAGCCGCCCGGCCAGCCCGCGCATCGAACCGGGCCAGCCGCGCACCACGCCGTTGTGGCTGAACAGCCAGCGGTCCTCGGTGAACGGCGCGGCGGCCGCCTCGGTGACCGGCATTCCGGTGGTGCCGTTGCGCACCGCCGCGACGAACGCCGTGGTGCGCACCGACGCGGCCAGCGCGGGCAGCGTCTGATCGGTCCACAGCGGTTCGCGACGGCGGTAGCGCTGCGGCGGCGCACCCGGTTCCGGGTACCAGCCGAGTCCGAAGCCGTCGGCGTTCACCGAACCGCCGCCGCGCATGTCGAGCGGCGCGTACGACTGCACGAGCAGCGCGTGCGGCGCGGCGAACATCAGCTCCGCCGGGGACGCCGGCGCGCCGAGATAGGCGAGATGACGGCACATCCGGCTACCCTGCCTCGCCCGGGCGCGGATCGCGCGCGCACCGGAAGCCGGAGAAGATCTGCCGCCGGATCGGGTAGTCCCAGTTGCGGAACGTGCCGCGGATCGCCGCCGCGTCGGTGCCGAACGACCCGCCGCGCAGGATCTTGTACTCCGGCCCGAAGAACACCTCCGAGTACTCCCGGTACGGGAACGCGGAGAATCCCGGGTAGCCGTGGAAATCGGTGCTCGTCCACTCCCAGACGTCGCCGATCAGCTGGTGCACGCCCAGCGGCGACGCACCGGCCGGGTACGCGCCCGCCTCGGCCGCGCGCAGGTGGCGCTGCCCGAGGTTGGCGTGCTCGGCGGTCGGCTCCTCGTCGCCCCACGGGAATCGGCGCGACCGGCCGCTCTCCGGGTCGTACCGGGCGGCCTTCTCCCATTCCGCCTCGGTGGGCAGCCGCTTGCCCGCCCAGCGCGTGTACGCCTCCGCCTCGTAATAAGAAACGTGCACGACCGGCTCGTTCTCCGGAACCCGCTCGCGGACGCCGAAACGGGTGCGCCACCAGCCGTCCGGTTCGCGATGCCAGAACCGGGGCGCGACGATGTCGTGCTCCTGGCGGTACGCCCAGCCGGGCTCGCTCCAGAACCGCTGCTCGTGGTAGCCGCCGGATTCCAGGAACTCGACGTACGCCCCGCAAGTGACCGGCGTGGTGTCGAGGACGAAGGCGGGCACGTCGACCTCGTGCGCCGGGCGTTCGTTGTCCAGCGCCCACGGTTCGGCGGTGGTGCCCATGGTGAACCGGCCGCCGGGCACGAGCACCTCGGCGGGCAGCTTCCGGGCGGGCGCGCGCGGCGGCTCCGGGGCGTGCAGCACCGGTTCGCCCTTGCGCAGCTGGTGGGTGGCCAGCATGGTCTCGTCGTGCTGCTGTTCGTGCTGGGTGATCATGCCGAACGCGAACGCGCTCTCGGTGAGCCGCCGTCCCTCCATCGGAGCGGTTTCCAAGACGTCGAACGCCTTTTCGCGAACTTCCTTCACGTAAGCCCGGGCCTCGGCGGGGCCGAGCAGCGGCAGCGCCGGACGGTCCGCGCGGGCGTGCTGGAAGGCGTCGTAGAGATCGTCGATGTCCGGCCGCAGCGGCTCCCGGCCGCCGACGTCGCGGACCAGCCACAGTTCTTCCTGGCTGCCGATGTGCGCGAGGTCCCACACGAGCGGCGACATCAGTTTCGAATGCTGCCGCACGAGGTCCTCGTCGTCGACCGCGTCGGTGAGGGCCACGCTGCGCTCGCGCGCCCGGGTGAGGGCCGCGGCCGCGTGCGCCCGCAGGTCTTGCGGGCTCAGCTCCAGCAACGGGTTCTGTTCGGGGATGGTGCTCATGGCTCCTGACTCCTCGAGTCCGGTTCGCCGGGCTCCCGGCCCGGCGGTGTTCTCGGTCCTGCTCATCGGTCCTGGCGCGGCACTCCGGCGGCCCGCGCCCGCAGCCCGGCGGCCAGCCCGGCGACAGTGTCCTCGGGCAGCCCGGTGGCGGGCAGTTCGGCGACGCCCAGTTCCACCAGCTCCCTGGCGACCGCCGCCAGCTGCGCGTCGGCCGTCCCGCACCGGGCGGCGTCGTCCCAGCGGCCCGCCGCGGGCGCGCACACCTCGCGCACCTTGTCCACAGTGGACTGATTCGCCAGCAGCGCGGTGACCAGCGCTACCGGCGGCAGCCATTCCCTCGGCGGCTGCCCGTCCAGGTACCTCAGCTCGAGGTAGCCCTGCGGCCGCACCGGGGTGAACATCGTGGTGAGGTGGTAGTCGAGGTCCGCGGCCGTCGGGCGGCGCAGCACGGTGGCCGCGCCCCGGCCGCCGATCCATTCGGCGAAGGTCAGCCCTTCCGGCGCGTCCCACGGCCGTTCGCCGCGCGGGAACACCATCAGCGGCGTGTCCATCATCCGCCGGGCCCATTCGCGCGCCGGGTCTTCCCCGGGCTCGGGCGACTGGGTGCGGATCGGCTCGGTTTCCATCACCGCGAGCCAGCGCGCCGACGCGAATCCGGTGTCGGATCCGGCGTGCACGCGGGAATTCGCGAACAGCGCCAGCAGCGGCGGACCCATCGCGTGCGCGGCCGCCCAGCGCGCGGCGACCTCGTGCGCTTCGCCCGCGTCGACGCAGATCTGCAGGCCCGCGGTACTGCACATCATGGTGATGCCGCCCGCCCCGATCGGGGCGAACCGGCGTTCCATGGCGGCGTAGCGGGGCGTGCGCAGAATGCGCCGCGGCGGACGGTGTTCGTCGATGCCCGCGGCCCCGAGTTCGAGGCCGTGGCGGGCGAGAAGACCGGTGAGATGAGCGAGATCGGCCTCCACAGCCGCGTGCAGGGCACGCAGCGAGGCCTGCGGCGGAGCGGAGATCTCCACCTGGCACCCGGGTTCCAGGCTCACCGGCGCGCCGGCCGGGAGCGGGACCGCGGGACTGTCGGGGCGCAGCGTCCGCGGGGTGTGCGGGCCGAGCGCCGTGGCGAGGACATCGGGGTCGAGCGGGCGGACCGGGTCGCCGGCGTGGTGCACGGTGAACTCCAGTTCCACCCCGAGCAGTCTCGGCGGGCCGTGCTTGAAACACACTGACGCGACGTACCGCTCCCCTTCCGCGCGGTCGGCAAGCACCCGCGCGGTCAGGTTCGCCGCACTCCCGGATCTGTCCGGAAAATCGTGCACTGCTGTCATCTGTCGCCGTCCACATCGGGAGGTCCGCGGGGCCGGACCTCGTCGCTTCGCGACGCTACACGCGGGGTCTGACAAAAACAGGGCCGCGCGGCGCCGGATGCGAACGATAAGGAACCCGTAATCCCTGATGACCTGGGAGTTCGCCGAACGGATCACCCTGGCGGGCACTGCTCCATCCGGGGCGCCCCGGAAGTCGGAAGCCGGGCCGGTTCGGCACCGCGCCCGCCGCCGTTCCCCCGGCCGAACCCGACACCAAGGACCCGCCCCGGGCTCACGGCAAAGCGGGCTCAGTCCCCAGCCCCAGCTCCGCCGCCGCCTCCTGCACCGCGGCCACCACCAGATGCAGCGCCGGACGCCGGATCTCCGTGCGGCGATACGCGATCGACACCGTCCGCAGCAACGGCGGAGCCAGCGCGACGACGTCGATCCCCGGCGGGCGCAGCAGCCGCAGGCCCAGATCGGACACCAGGGTCACGCCCAGCCCCGCTCCCACCATCGCCATCGCGGTCGACTGTTCCTCGACCTCGTGATTGATTTTCGGCTGGAAACCGTGCCGGTGGCAGGCAATCCGGATCGCGCGGCCGAAATGGGACTTGGGGCTCGCCAGGATCCACGGGTGCTCGGCGAGCGCGTCGAGCGGCACCGTGGCGGACGGCAGCGCGCCCGCCGGGACCGCCGCGTGCAGCCGTTCCACGGCCACGACCGCGCGCTCCAGCCCGTCGCTCCACTCCATCGGGGCATCCGAGTAGTCGATGACGAACGACAGGTCCAGCGTGCCGTCCCGCACCGCGTCCGCGGTCGCCTCCGGGGCCAGTTCCTTCGTCCGCACTTGGATTCCCGGGTAGTCCGCGGCCAGCGCGGTGAGCGCGGTCGGCAGCAGGCCGGACGCCACCGACGCCCACACCCCGGCCGTGAGCCGCGCGGACATGGTGCCCTGCGCTTCCTCCAGCGCGAGCGTCGCGCGCTCGACCGAGCCCAGGATCTCCTCGGCGTGCTCGGTGAGCAGGATGCCGAGTTCGGTCAGCTGGACCCGGCGGCCGAGCCGTTCGAACAGTTTCGCGCCGACGTCGCGTTCCAGCTGCGCGAGTTGCTGCGATACCGCCGAAGCGGTGTAATGCAACGCCGCCGCGGCCGCGGTGACCGTCCCCCTGCGGTGCAGCTCGCGGAGCATCCTCAAGCGGTGCAACGAAAGCTCCATGTACGAACCCTAAACAACTTCGTCCAGATTCGGTAAATAGACGCGCGCCCTTCCGTGGCAGCACCCTCGGAAGCAGGCGGCGAAGGGCGCTGCCAAGGACTCGAGGAGGTGAGTGGCTCGATGGACCCGCGGATCGCCGAACCGCTGATGAAGCTCACGTGGACCGACCCGGTCACGGGCGCGCACGGCTACCTGGTCGTGCACAGCCTGGTCTCCGGCGTCGCCACGGGCGGCACGCGGATGCGCGCCGGCTGCACCGTCGACGAGGTGGCCGACCTCGCGCGCGGCATGGCGAACAAGACGGCCGCGTTCAACCTCCCGGTCGGCGGCGCGAAGGGCGGCATCGACTTCGACCCCAAGGACCCGCGCGCCACCGGCGTGCTCACCCGGTTCTGCGAGTTCCTGCGGCCCTGGCTCGACGCCAGCTGGGTGACTGCCGAGGACCTGGGGGTGCCGCAGCATCTCATCGACGAGGTTTTCGCGACGCTGGGGCTGGAGCAGTCGTACCACGCCGCGATCCGCCGGTCGGCCGATCCGGCGCGGACGCTTCGGCGGGTTCAGGCCGGGTTGAACGCACCGGTTCCCGGCGGGCAGTTGCTCGGGGACGTGATCGGCGGGTATGGAGTGGCGCAGGCTTGTCTTGGGGCGGCCAATACCTGGGGCTGGGCTGTTCCGGAGACGACGGTCGCCATTCAGGGGATCGGGACGATGGGCGGCGGTGCGGCTTGGTACCTGCACGAGGCGGGGATGAAGGTCGTCGCCGTCGCGGATGCTGCCGGGACGTTGTACGACCCGGAGGGGTTGGACGTGCCCGCGCTGCTGGAGTTGCGGGATCGGTTCGGGGAGGTCGACCGGGGAAGGTTGCCCGAGGGGGTGCAGTCGTTGCCGCGGGAGGCGGTGGTGGCTGCCGAGGCGGATATTTTCGTTCCGGCGGCTATTTCTTACGCGTTGCGGGTGGACAACGAGAATCTCGTCAAGGCGAAGGTGGTTGTCGAGGCCGCCAATGCGGCTACGACTCCCGAGGCCGAGGCGGCGTTGTCGGCTCGCGGGGTCGCGGTGATTCCGGACTTCATCGCCAATGCCGGGGCCGCCGCTTGGGCCTGGTGGTTGCTGCTCGGGGAGGTCGGGGCGGATCCGGCGGATTCGTTCTTGCGGCTGCGGACGGAGATGCAGGCCAAGGTGGCGTTGGTGCTGGCGGAGTGGCATTTGGATCGGGTTCCGCCGAGGGTCACTGCGTTGCGGCAGGCGGAGGCTGTTCGGGAGGCTCGCAACGCTGAGGCACACGGGTCGTTGGGAGCGCCTGCGTTGATGATTCCCTGACGGCTGCGCGCCTCGATCGCCGGTGCGTCGGCTGCGGTTCGGCGAGTGGCTGGCCGTGCGGGCCGCCCTGACGGAATCAGATTCCCTCAGGGCGGCCCTCACGGACGGGCGGCGAATTCGTCCGTGGCGGCGATCAGGGCGTTTTCCATTGAGGGGACTGCGGTGGTGTGGCCCGCGCCGCCTACCAGGATCAGTTCTGCGCCGGGGATCGCGCGTTCCAGCAGCCACGGGGTTCCTGCCAGGCTGCTCAGGTCCAGGATTCCTTGTACTAGGACTGTGGGGATTCCGGCCAGTTTGTTCGCGTCGCGGAGAATGCCGCCGTCTTCCAGGAAGCAGCCTTGGGAGAAGTAGTGGGTGACCAGGCGGGCGAAGGCCAGGCGGAAGCGGGGGTTTTCGAATTTCGGGGAGGGCGGGACGCCGGGTTGCATGGCGGATTCCCAGGCGCACCAACGCTGGGCGGCTGGTTCGTGGACTGCTGGATCCGGGTTGGCGAGCAGGCGGCAGTAGGCCGCAGCGAGGTTGCCGTCTCGTTCGGGTTCCGGTACGCCGTCGCGGAAGCGGGCGTAGGCCTCCGGGAACATTTCGGCCAGGCCGCCGGTCAGCTGGTCGATTTCGATCTGGCGGTCGGTGGCCAGGCCCATCATGACTATTTCCGTCACGCGTTCGGGATGCCGTTCCGCGTAGGCCAGGCCCAGTACGCAGCCCCAGGAGCCGCCGAAGAGTTGCCAGCGGGGGATGTTCAGGGTTTCCCGGAGCAGTTCGAGGTCGGCGATCAAGTGGCTGGCGGTGTTCGCCTTCAGTGCTTCGACGGTGTCGCCTGCGTGGGGCGTGCTGCGGCCGCAGCCGCGTTGGTCCAGCAGGACTATCCGGTACTTGGCCGGGTCGAAGAATTGGCGCATGCCTTCGCTGCAGCCGGTTCCCGGGCCGCCGTGCAGGACGGCTACCGGCTTGCCGTCGGGGTTGCCGCAGGTTTCCCAGTACACCTGGTGTCCGTCGCCGACGTCCAGCAGGCCGCTGTCGTACGGTTCGATTTCCGGATAGCGCAACGAACGTCCCCTCAGTTCAGGGTGCGCTCCAGAGCCCGCAGCGCACCGCACAGTTCAGCCGGGCCGGCGGGCCCGATCCGGATTTCCGCGTCCGGCCCGGCCCCGACGGTGTAGCTCAGGTACCGGCCCCAGTCCGTGTCCGCGTAGTGCAGAGGTTCTTCCAGCCGGACGTACCGGCCGACGTCGTCGCGTCGTCCCGCGTACAGCTCTCCGCTTCCGTGCACCGGACGCTGCACCAGGGTTAGCACGTCCGACAGCACCGGGTCCAACGGAAAAGCGTCCTCGCCGCGCCGGGCGGCTTCGGTGAGGTCCGCGACGCGCACCGTGCGCACATACCCGCCGCCCGGGCCGACCGCGGGCAACTGCTCCACGAGCGTTTCCAGCACGCGGTCGCGGTCGATTTCCTGGACGCCGACGTGTTCGCCGTCCGACACCGCGAGCACCGCCTGCAATCCGCTGGCCGCGGCGAGCACCCCGTACGTGCGGTCGCCGGTCGCGACCCAGCCGTAGTACTCGATTACCGGGCGCACGAGCAGCGGCAGCCAGTCGAGGAAGTCCACAGTGGCCCGGCCGCGCGAGTCGACCAGGCCGGCCAGCGCCAGCGCGTCGTCCACCCGCTTGGCGGCCTCGTCGCGCTCGGTTTCCGACAGCCACGCCGGATCCGGCCGCAGCGTCACGTGCAACCGGCCCACCTGCTCGCGTTCGGCCAGCGCCGCGAGCGCTTCGACCGGGACATCCACTCGTCCCGCCGGATCGGCCACCGGCTACTCCTCCTCGTCGCCGAGAACCGGCTGGGTCGCCGAACGGTCCGCCCCGAACGCGCCCTCCGGATCGGATTCGAGCAGGTACTCGGGCCGCCGGTGCAGGCCGTCGCCGGGGCCGCCCGACGCGACGGGGGCGCCGCCGACCGCGGAGCCCGAGCCGCGCTGGGACGGTTCGCTCGCCGGAGCGGGCAGGACCGCGGCTGCGGGGCCGTTCCGGTCGTGGCTCGCGGCGGTCTGCGCGGTCGTGCTGTCCGAGGTGGTCCGGCGGACCGCGGCGCCGTCGGGGACGATCGGGCCGTATTGCTTCGGCAGCACGCGTTTCGTGTTCGCGGTGACGCCGTGGTACTGCTCCATCACCCGGACGTTGTTCTCGTTCGCGCCGTGGAACCGGTCGATGCCGTCCTGAAAGGACACTGGCGCGGCCGACGCGGGCAGCACCGCCTGCAGCGGCCCGGCCCACGGCTGCGGGCGCTCCGGGCGCGGCGGCACGTCGACGACCGCGTGCCGCGAGCTTTCGAAGCTGCTGGCCTGGGTGTCCATCGACGCGCTGGTGAGGTCGAGCGGATCGGCGGACTCCCGGAACCCGGCCTCGACCGGTCCCGCTCCCGCTTTCGCGGCGTCCGCGGAGTCGCCCGTCCACGAGCGCGTCATCCGCTCCTGAAGCTCTTTCACGCTCTGCGCGCGTTCCAGATAGGCCGCCGAAAGCTCCTGGACCTTCGCCGCGGCGGCACGCAAACCGGACGTGTCGCCGCCGCGGAAGTTGTCGAAGATCTGCTTGCCGTCCACCTGGTTCCCTTCGTGCGCGGCCGGGGTCGTCCGCTTACCGGCCGCGACCGAGGTCGGCGCCTGCCTGGTCCGCCTCGGTCGTCCGGTCCCGCGCGGTGCGCAGCTTGTCGAGGTATCCGGCGGCGTACCGGCGCAGCGCCTCGTTCTGGTCGCGCAGCGTGCGCAGCGAGTCCGCGCCGGCGGCCGCGTACTCCGCGCTCGCCGGGTCCGCGCCGGGGGCGGCGAAGACCGCGAGGATCTCGTCGATCGCGCGGCCGTCGGAGGCGATCTTGGCGAGCTGGTCCTCCCACAACCGGATCACCGCGGTCAGCTCCGCCGCGTCCATGGCGAAACCGCCGCGCGCACGGCCCGACTCGCCGATGACCAAGGCCGCTTCCTTTCCGGTGCTCACGTCGTGATGTGCACAGCGTAGTCAACCGGCCCGGTCGTGTCAGCCGAGAACCCGCCAGTGTGACGGCGCGCATCCGTTCCGCCGACACGTCACAGTACGTACGTACGGATTGCGAGAACCCGGTCCTCGATGTCAGGATTTCAGGATGCCACGGGTCAGCCAGGATCACCTCGACGCACGCCGCCGGCAGATCCTCGACGGCTCGCGCGTGTGTTTCGCACGCTACGGCTACGAGGGCGCCACCGTTCGCCGCCTCGAAGAAGCGACCGGATTGTCGCGCGGGGCCATCTTCCACCACTTCCGCGACAAGGAATCGCTCTTCCTCGCCCTCGCCGAGGACGACGCGGTGCGGATGGCCGACGTCGTCGCCGAACAGGGCCTGGTCCAGGTCATGCGCGATCTGCTGGCCGGGAACAGCGAGCACCCGGCGGACTGGCTCGGCACCCGGCTGGAGGTGTCGCGGCGGCTGCGCACCGACCCGGAGTTCCGCGGCCGGTGGGCGGAACGCTCGCAGCAGCTGACCGAGGCCACCCGCGACCGCCTCGAATGGCAGCGCAAGGCCGGCAATCTGCGCGACGACGTCGACGTCAGCGTGCTGACCGCGTTCCTGGAGCTGGTGCTGGAAGGGCTCGTCTCGCACCTCGCGATGGGCCTTCCCGGCGACGACCTGGGTCCGGTGCTCGACCTGGTCGAGGAGACCGTGCGGCGGCACCGGCCGGGCGCGCGGAGTTAAGTCCCCCGCGCGATCGCGCGGATTCGTGTTCACTGTGCCCCGTGGATCTCCTCGCCGCCCACGGCAGCGCACTGGACGTGTTCGACGCCGCGGTGCGCGCCGCCGGTCCCGGCGACTGGGCCCGCGGCACGCCGTGCACCGGCTGGTCGGTCCACGATCTGGTGAACCATCTCGCCGTCGAACAACTCTGGGCGCCGCATCTGCTCGCCGGGGCGACCCTCGACGAGGTCGGCGCCCGCTACGACGGCGACGTCCTCGGCGACGATCCGCTCTCGGCGTGGGAGAAGGCGTCCGGCGCCGCCCGCGAGGCGTGGCTCTCCCCCGGCGCGCCGCACCGCACCGTGCACGTCTCGTCCGGGCTGGTGCCCGCCGAGGAGTACGGCTGGCAGATGACGCTGGATCTCGCCGTGCACGGCTGGGACCTCGCCACCGCGCTCGGCCGCCCGAATCCGGTCCCGGACCGCCTCGCAGGGCGGCTGCTCGACGTGCTGCGCCCGATGGTCGACGACTGGCAGGGGCTCGGGCTGTTCGACCCGCCGATCGCGGTGGGCCGCGCCGCCGCGGCACCCGACCGGCTCGTCGCGCTGCTCGGCCGCCGTCCGCGCTGAACCCGCCACAGTGGACAGAGCGCCCCAATGCGGCGTTGGTGCGTCCCACGCACCCCATGCGGCGTTGGGGTTGTCTACGCCGCCCCGGCCGAGCCGGAACATCGCTGGCTGAGCGGGCGGCCCTTGCCGTGCGGTGAGCGAAAATCCGGCGCCAGGTTCGCGTCCTGTCGCGGCATGGCTGTCCGGACCCGGTACGATTGTCGGCATCGTCGCACTACAAACCAGTTTTGCCTGAGGAGTGACTTCCATCCGTGCGCGCTGCGCCATCGCCCGGTGACAGTACCGGGCCGGGTCCCGCCCGACCCGGCTTCCCGCCCGCCGTCCGTTCCAGCGTCCCGGACGGTGCGCTGTGATCCACGTCCTGCTTTCAGTGCTCGGCGTGCTGCTCTTCCTCCTTCTCACGATCGGCACCGGCCTCGCCGTCGCCGCCGAGTTCTCGCTGACCGCGCTCGAGCGCAGCACCGTCGACGCGGATGTCCGCCAGGTCGGTGACAAGCGTTCGCGCACCGTCCAGAAGGCGCACCGCACGCTGAGCTTCCAGCTCTCCGGCGCGCAGGTCGCGATCACGCTCACCACGCTGATCACCGGTTTCCTCGCCGAACCGCTCATCGGCGACCTGGTCCGCCCGCTGCTCGACGCCGCGGGCCTGCCCGCTTCGGCGGCGTCCGGGGTCGCGGTGGCGGTCGCGCTGGTCCTGGCCACGTTCCTGTCGATGATCCTCGGCGAGATGGTGCCGAAGAACATCGCGATCGCGCGGCCGCTGCCGACCGCGCGCGCGGTTTCCGGCTACCACGCCCGGTTCTCGGCGCTGTTCCGCTGGCTCATCACGCTGATGAACAACAGCGCCAACTTCCTCGTCCGCAAGTTCGGCATCGAACCGCAGGAAGAGCTGCGTTCCGCGCGGTCGCCGCAGGAGCTGGGCTCGATCGTCCGCTCCAGCGCGGAAAGCGGGAAGCTCGACACGTCCACGGCGGAGCTGCTGGACCGGTCGCTGCGGTTCGGCGACCGCACCGCGGACGAGCTGATGACCCCGCGCGTGCAGGTCGAATCGCTCACCGTGGACGACACGATCGACGACCTCATCGACATCTCGCGGCGCACCGGGTTCTCGCGGTTCCCGGTCTACACCGAGGATCTCGACGACGTCCAGGGCGCGGTGCACGTCAAGCAGGCGTTCGCCGTCCCGGCCGCCGACCGCGCGACCACGCGGATCCGCTCGGCGATGCGGCCGGTGCCGACGGTGCCGGAATCGCTGCCCGGCGACGATCTGCTGAACCGGCTGCGCGATTCGCGCTACCAGCTCGCGATCGTGGTGGACGAGTACGGCGGCACCGCCGGGCTGGTCACGCTGGAGGACGTGGTCGAGGAGATCATCGGCGACGTCCGCGACGAGCACGACGACCGCGAGGCCCCGGCCGCGCAGCAGCTCGGCGCGGACCGCTGGCTCGTGTCCGGGCAGCTGCGCGCGGACGAGGTCCGCGACATCACCGGCTTCCGGATGCCCGAGGGCGACTACGAGACGATCGCCGGCCTGATCCTGGAGCGGCTCGGCGCGATCCCGGCCGAGGGCGACGCCGTCGAGGTCGACGGCTGGCGGCTCGCGGTCACCAGCATGGACCGGCACCGCGTCGCCGAGGTCCAGGTGCGCCCGGCCGAACGCGAGGTGAGCGCGTGAGCGACTGGCTGAACATCGCCCTCGTCGTGGTCCTGCTGCTGGCCAACGCGTTCTTCGTCGGCGCGGAATTCACCCTGATCTCCTCGCGCCGCGACCGGCTGGAAGCGTTGCTGGAGCAGGGAAAGACGCGCGCGCAGATCGTCATCAACGCGAGCAAGCACGTGTCGCAGATGCTCGCCGGGGCACAGCTCGGGATCACCATCTGCTCGCTGCTGCTCGGCCGCTTGGGCGAACCCGCGGTCGCGCACCGGCTGTCCGGGTTCTTCGACCTGCTCGGCCTGCCCGACCAGCTGCTGCACCCGATCTCGTTCGCGATCGCGCTGGCGTTCATCACCATGCTGCACGTGCTGATCGGCGAGATGGTGCCGAAGAACCTCGCGATCGCCGAACCGGAGCGCCTCGCGCTGTGGCTCGTGCCGGTGCACGTGGCGTGGGTCAAGGTGGCGAACCCGGTCATCGCGTTCCTCAACTTCGTCGCGAACTCCTTGCTGCGCCTGATGAAGGTGGAGCCGAAAGACGAGCTGGAGACCGCGTACAGCTCGGACGAACTCGCCGAGTTGCTCAGCGAATCGCGCCAGGAAGGGCTGCTCGACCAGTCCGAGCACCGGCGGCTTTCGCAGACGCTGTCGTCGGTGGCCAAGACCGTCGCGGACGTGCTGGTGCCCACCTCGGAACTCACGACGCTTCCCTGCGGGCCGACGCTCGGCGACGTCGAGCGAGCGGTGTCCACCACGGGGTTCTCGCGGTTCCCGGTGTGCACGGACGACGGTTCGCTCACCGGCTACATCCACGTGAAGGACGTTCTGGATCTGGTCGGCCAGGACCCCGGCACGGTGGTGCCCGACGACAAGACGCGGCCGCTCACCGAACTGCGGTCGGACGCGCGGCTGGACGTCGCGCTTTCGGCCATGCGCAAGGAAGGCAGCCACCTCGCGCGGGCGCTCGACGCCTCCGGCGCGGCGGTCGGCGTGGTGGCGCTGGAAGACCTCGTCGAGGAGTACGTGGGGACCGTGCGCGACGGCACCCACGTGGCGGCATGAGCGCGCGGGTCGTGCTCGCCGAGGAGGACTGGCAGTCCCGGGAGCGAGCGCACGCCGAGCGGATGCACGCGTGGACCGGGCCGCACCAGGAACGCCGGGCACGGGGCGAAAAGCACCCGGTCCTGGATTTTTTGTTCACCTACTACTCGCATCGGCCGGGGCATCTCGAACGCTGGCAGCCGGGTCCGGGGGTGGTGCTCGCGGGCGCGTCCGCGCGGCGGTTCCTCGAGCGTCCGGCCTACGTCGAGACCGCGGCCGGAGTGATGCTCGACCCGGCGGCTTTCACCGGCCGCCGGGCGCGCACCGCCGAGTTCGTGCTGAAGCTGCTGTCGGCCACCGCGTCGCGGGCGCCGCGGCTGAGCTGCTTCGGGCTGCACGAATGGGCCATGGTCTACCGCGAGCCCGCGGACTCGGTGCGGCACGCGCAGGTCCCGCTGCGGCTCGGCTCGGCCGGGACCGACGAGGTCGTGGAATCGATGGACATCCGGTGCGGGCACTACGACGCGTTCCGGTTCTTCACCGGTCCGGCGCGGCCGCGCAACACGCTGGAGCCGACCCGGGAATCGCAGGTCGCGCTGGAGCAGCCGGGCTGCCTGCACGCGAACATGGATCTTTTCAAGTGGGCTTACAAGCTCGATCCGTTCGTGCCCGCCGAACTGGTCGGCGACTGTTTCGCGCTCGCCGCGGACGTCCGTGAACTGGACATGCGGGCCAGCCCGTACGATCTAGCGGACTACGGCTACCGGCCGGTGCCGATCGAGACCGCCGAGGGGCGGGCCTCCTACGCCCGCGCCCAGGCCGGATTCGCCGAGCGGGCCGCGCCGCTGCGGGCCCGCCTCATCGGCCTCTGCCGCGATCTTCTCGCCGACCCGGCCCGGCCGCCGGACCCCGCGCCGGAGTCGCCCGCTCGTGGAGCTGACAACTCTGCGTAACGGTATTCACCGCAGGTCGCTGGCCTGATAGAGTGATAACGGTTCGATTGCATAACTGAGTGTGTTGTGCATGTCACGAAAGGACAACGATGGGGCGTCACAGCCTGCCCGAGGAGCCGGTGCCGCACCCTCTCGATCCGCCGAAGCGGCCCGCCGGCCGCAGCGAGACGACCGGGTCGCACCGGATCGTCGCCAAGAAGGCGCCTCGCCGGCGGATCGCGAAGTGGCCTCTCGTGGCGCTCGGGCTCGTGGTGCTGGCCACGCTCGGCGTGGTCGGCTGGAACTGGGCCGACAGCGTGCTCAACAACCGCGCCGAGGCGCAGGCCGCCAGCTGCAACGGCGGCCGCACCGACGTCCGGATCGTGGTGACCCCGCAGATCACCAAGCCGGTCGAGGCCGCGGCGGCGCGCTGGAACCAGGACCTCACCCAGGTGCACGGCAGCTGTGTGCACGTCGCCGTGCAGAGCAAGCCCGCCTCCGACGTGCTGAACGCGCTCACCGGCAAGGCCTCGCTCGACACGATCGGCGGCCTGCCCGACGGCTGGATCCCCGAATCGTCGTACTGGGTCACCCAGCTCTCGAAGGCGAAGCCGGACGTCATCGGCTCCCCCGCGATGCCGATCGGCTCCGGGCCGCCCGCGGACTACCCGTTCGTCGGCCTGTCCGGGAAGTCGATCGACGAGGTCCAGCAACGCGGCACGCAGAGCTTCCGGGCGTTCCTCAAGGAACCGGCCCAGCTGGCCGACTTCGCGGCAGCGGGCATTCGCGCTTCCTGAATCCGGATCTGCCGGCACCGCCTCCGCCCTGGCTGGGCTGGGGCGGTGCGGCGTATCCGGGGCGGGCTCCCGGAGCCGCAGAGACATCCGCGGCTTGACCGTCTTCGCACCGCTTTCGCCCTCGGTTGGGCTGGGACGCGGTGGCGTAGTCGGGGGCGCGGCTTCACCGCGACCGTGCTCTGGCCAGGCGGCTGCGGAGCACGGTCGGCCGAAGCTGACGGCCCAGCGGGGTCGGCGTCGAGACGGTGGGAACGCGTGCCTCGTGAGTGCTGGTGCCGGTTCTCACCGGCTGTGCTGTCTCAGGACCTCACGGACAGATGTGTCTCAGGGCTTTCCGGACAGTTTCTGGTTGGTGAGGCGTTGGTAGCGTACTGATCTGTTGAGGGTGAGCTGGCGGGCGAGGGTGTCGCCGATCATCACGGCGACGCGGTCGCCTTGCCAGTAGACGGTGGCGGTGCGTCCTGCCCATCGGCGTCCGAGGACGATGGAGCAGCCGGAGAATGCGATGACGCCGGTGGCGGAGACGGGGCGGCTGGTGAGGCCGCTGGGCCGGTGCGGGCCGGTGGCGGGGAGGGCTTTGGGCCGGGCGTCGTAACGCTGCTGGGGTGTCTGGCCGGCGAGGCTCTGGTGGCGGCGGTGGTTGTAGATCTGCCGGTATTCCTCGAGCAGGTGCTGCAGGTCGGCGAGGGTGTCGGCGGGTGGCCTGGCGGCGAGCCATTTCTGCAGGGTCTGGTGGCTGCGTTCGTCTTTGCCGCAGGTTTGCGGGTGGTGCGGGGTGGAGGCGATGGCGGTGATCCCTCGCTCGGCGAGGCGGCGTTCGAGTTCGACCATGCGGCCGCGGTGTTTGCCGGAGAAGGCGAGCCCGTTGTCGGAGAGGAGTTTGACGGGCAGGCCGTAGCCGGCGAAGGCGTGCTGCAGCGCGGCCCAGGTGTCGGCGCCGTTTTCGCTGGCCGCGGCGTAGGTGCCGACGTCGAGGCGGGAG
The DNA here is from genome assembly GCF_021903635.1 of Amycolatopsis sp. FU40. Classification (NCBI taxonomy): domain Bacteria; kingdom Bacillati; phylum Actinomycetota; class Actinomycetes; order Pseudonocardiales; family Pseudonocardiaceae; genus Amycolatopsis; species Amycolatopsis sp. FU40. Next base: position 2,196,330 of record NZ_CP091381.1, on the reverse strand, counting down.
TGGTCGTCGAGGATCTGGACGATGCAGACTTTCGTGCCGTCGGCGAGGCAGTGCTCCATGCCGTCGATCTGCCAGCAGCCGTTGGGGTCGGCGTATTCGAACCGCCGCCGCGTTTTCGGTTTCTTGCGGGGCTGGGGCACGATCTGGCCGTGGGCGCGCAGGATCCGGTGGATCGAGGCGCGGGAGGGCAGCGGGCTGGTCCCGGCGTCTTCGAGTCGCCAGCGGATCGAGATCGGGCCGTTGTCGCGGCCCTCGTCGGCGAGTTCCTTGCGGGCACGCAGCACCGCCTCGACCGCCGCCGGCCCCAGGGTGCTCGGCCGGCGGCGCGGGGCGGTGCTGCGGCGGGTGAACCCGTCTGCGCCTTCGGCCCGGAACCGGGCCAGGTATTTGCAGAAGGTGTCCCGGGACAGGCCGTGCTGGTGGCAGAACCGCGCCACGTTGATCTTCTCGCCGTGAGCGACCCGGGCGATCGCGGCGACGAACTCAGGATCCATCGAAAACCCTGCTCTGCCCATCGCCGCATGATCACCACACAAGCCCTGGTCACCACGCCGACAGGCCGGTCAGTGTCCGCGATGTCCTGAGACATCAACTGTCGGCGATGTCCTGAGACTCAACAGCCGGTTCTCACCGGCACCGCCGCTCACGAGTCGAGTTCGGCCAGGGCCAGCAGGTCGTCCTCGGCCAGTTCGAAGTCGAACACCTCGGCGTTCTCCCGGATCCGCGACGGGGTCGCCGATTTCGGGATCGCGATGATTCCCAGCTGCAGATGCCAGCGCAGCACCAGCTGGGCGGGCGTCTTCCCGTACTTCGCGGCCAGCGCCGTGATCACCCGGTCGTTCAGGTTCCGGCCGCGGGCCAGCGGGCTCCACGCTTCGGTCGCGATGCCGTGCTCGGCGTGGAACGCGCGCAGCGGGGCCTGCTGCTGCCACGGGTGCAGTTCGACCTGGTTGACCACCGGGACGACGTCGGTCTCGTCGAGCAGGCGGCGCAGGTGGTCGACGCCGAAGTTCGACACGCCGATCGCCCGGACGCGGCCCTCGCTGAGCAGCAGTTCGAGGGCGCGCCAGGTTTCGACGTAGCGGTCCAGCTCCGGTTTCGGCCAGTGGATCAGGTACAGGTCGACCGGGCCGAGGCCGAGCGCCTCCGCGCTGCGGTCGAACGCGCGCAGGGTGTTGTCGTAGCCGTGGTCGGTGTTCCAGACCTTCGTGGTCACGAAGACGTCCTCGCGCGGCAGCCCGGACTCCCGGACCGCCGCGCCGACCTCGGCTTCGTTGCCGTACATCGCGGCGGTGTCGATGCTGCGGTAGCCGGCTTCGAACGCCGTCGCGACGACTTTCGCGACCTGGTCGGGCCGGACCTGGTACATGCCGAGTCCGAGCTGCGGGATGGCGACCGAGTTGTTCAGAGTGAGCAGGGGCGGCACAGGCATGCGGCGATCCTCACTGCGGTGTTCTCGGGGACGGGTCTCCTGGGGAACACCGCAGATCTTGCCACTGCCCGCCAGCCGCCGCTCGCGCCCCCTGCCGCAATCCGCCGCCCGACGTCCGTGCAGGGGCCCCTTGCGGCAGGGGGTAGCACTGACCTGCGGGTTCGCTAGCTGCACCCCGTTTGAACAGCCAAAACAGCCCTCAACGTCTGTCTGCGCCGAGGGCTGTTCGCGGTTGTCGTCTGTGCCGGATTCGCACCGGGACGCCGGTCACGCGTCCGCCCCGACGAGCCGGGCGACCTGTTCGACGCGGGTGGCCAGCCGGGCCGAGTTGACCCCGTCGCCTGCCTTGCGGGCGGCGCGCAAGGCGGAGCGGGCGGCGTCGAGTTCGCCGGAGCGGGCGTACGCCTCGGCGATCCACGTGCGGTAGAGCGCCACTTCCCGGGAGTGCTCCGGCGCGTAGGCGTCCACGGCGTGGGTGATCAACGGTTCGGCGCGTGCCGGTTCGCCGAGTTCGATGAGGCAGCGTCCGGCCATCACGTCGATTTCGTTCGGGTCGAGCCAGTACACCCATTCCGGTTCTTCCGTGCCGGTGCTGCGGGCGGCGTAGGCGTCGTCTACGGCGTCGAGGGTGCGGCGGGTGCCGTCGGTGTCGCAGGACCGGGCGGATGCCCACGCGACCCGTTCGAGCAGCAGCGCGCGGACTACGGGGGTGGCGTCGCGGGCCCCGGCGACGGCGGACCGGGCAAGCAGCGCCGCGTCGGCCGGGTCGCCGACGTTCGCCATCTGGTAGCTGAGGCTGGACAGGAGTTGCCCGGCGAGCGGCCCGTTACCGGCGTCGCGGGCGGCGGACACGCCGGACAGGTACACGTGCTGCGCTTCGGCGTACTGTCCGGCGTCGCTGGCGACCCATCCGGCGAGCTGCGCGAGTTCGCCGACTGCGGTGAGCAGGCGGCGGCCGGTGCCGTCGTCGTAGCTGGCTTCGTTCACTACGCGTTCGGCGTCGGCGAGTTCGCGGCGCACGAGCGGGATGAGGTCGCCCCCGCCGATCACATCGTCGAGATGGCGCAGTTCGACAACGCGTTCCTCTAGTTCGGTGGCGAGGCTGGGGCCGACGCGTCGCCCGGCGGCCGTATGCCGGGCCGCGGGGGTCTCGGACAACAGCCATTCGTGCGCGACGCGCAACGGGTCGTCCGGGGACCCGTACAGGGCCGTCACTGGCACGCACAGGGCACGGGAGTAGGCGACTACGTGTTCTGGGCTGATCGTGCGTTTCCCCGTTTCGAGCAACCCGAGCAGTGGCTTGCTGAAGTGGGTACGGGCAGCTAAGGCCGCGAGGCTCATCCCGGCATCGGTGCGTGCGCGCCGGAGCCGTGCTGCGAGGTCGTCCATCCGTCGCCCCCTGTGCTCGCCATTGACTGTAGACGACGGTAGACGGCAAACGTCTGTTCATCGGTCCGGCTGGTCCCGAAGGTAGAGGGCATGGGCTGGTACGGACACGAGAGGCAGACGATGACCGCGCGAATCATGCTGGGGAGACCGCTTCCCGGCACGGTCCGCGAGACGTTCCGCGTCATGCACGTGTTCCCGGAACCGGCGAACTATCCCGGCCGCATAGTCGCGTTCTGCGGCGCGGAGTTCTGGACCGGCGACCTGGAATGGTGCGACGGGTCCGCCGGGACGCCGTGCATGAGGTGCCTCGCGGCCACGCCGCTGCCGCGCGCGCTCCCCTGATCGCCCGGCCGCTGCCGACGTTCCCCGACACGCTCAGCACTGGCCGGGTTCCCTACGCGGCAACGAAAAAGACCGCTGGGTTTCCGTTAGCACGCAAGGCAACGGATTCGATGAGATCGGAAGGATATTCGCAGATGAGTGTTGCGGCAGAGGACTTGACCGGGCAGGGGCTCATCCCGGAGGGTTTGTTCCGCAGGCTCCGGGCCCGCATCTCGAAAGAGAACGTCGTTTCTCTGGAGTACGCGGGACGAATCATGGACCAGGCGCTTGCGTTCCTCGCGGCGTGCGCCCGGACCAGCCGCCCCCTCGCACCGAGCGAAACCGTCGACATCGGATGGCACACGTTCATTCTGCACACGCACGAATACGCGGAATTCTGCGAGCGGATTTCCGGAGGCTTCATCCACCACGTCCCGAATGACAGCGACGAAACCGGGGACGTTCGGCCCGTCGACATGATGCGCCGAACCACCGACGCCATCCGGGCGGCGGGGTTCGTGGTGGACGATCCCCTGTGGTTCACTGGCGCGGCGAAGTGCGCCAAGTGCTCCCAGTGCAAGAACGGGTGCACCGACGACCCGCCCCCGTCTCCCGCGCGGAGCTAGGCCGAAGAGGCAGACATGGTCAGCCAGGAATGGGCGAACCTTCCCGCCGCCGTCCGGCGAGCGATCGAAGAACGGACGGGCGCCGTGGCCGCGACGGTTTCCCCGGGCAACGGACGGAACTCCGATTTCCTGGCAACGCTCCAGACCGCGCACGGCCCTTGCTTCGTCAAGGGCGTCCAGACCGGCACACGGCGGGCGCGGGCGCAGCAGACGGAAGCACGGGTCGGGGCCCGGCCGAACTCTGCTGCGCCGCGTCTCCTCTGGGAAGTGACCGCCGACGGGTGGCACGTGCTCGGATTCGAGGCCGTCACCGGGCATCACCCCAGCCTCGCGCCGGGCTCGCCGGACCTCCCGATGGTCGCCGAGACCGTAGCCGCGATGACGCGGGAGCTAACCCCGTCCCCCGTCGAACTGGAGCGGTCCACGGACCAGTGGGCATGGTCCGTCCCGTGGCGTCGACTGTCCAAATCGGACCGCGAACTTGACAGCTGGGACAAGGCCCACCTGCCGGAACTGCTGGACTGGGAGCGACGCGGGATCGAGGCCGTCAACGGGAACAGCCTCGTGCACGGCGACATGCACCCGCTCAACATCCTCGTCTCCGACCGCGCGCGGGTTGTCGACTGGGCATGGTCTAGCGTCGGCGCGCCATGGCTTGACCCGGCTGCGCTGGTGCTGCGGCTCGTCGCCGACGGCCACACCCCGCGACAGGCCGAAGAATGGGCGAACGCGATCCCGGCGTACAGAGACGCCCCCACCGACGCAGTGACCGCATACGCGGTGCTGATCTTCGGAATGTGGGCCTACCGCAGCGCGTTTCCCGGGCTCACCGACATTGCCCGGCAGTACGTCCGGCACCGACTGGGCTCTTGATCCCGGAATTGCACGCTGTCACTGCGCAAGGGTGCGCGCTGACCGTCGATGCGCAGCCGACGGCGAGCCGGCTCCGTCACCATAAGATCGCTGAGGATGCCGCGAATTTCGCCGCTTTTGATGCCGGACAAGGGTTTCCCGGTCGCTGTCATCTCGCGGAGCATGAGGTCCACAATGAACAGCAGGATCACCGCGGCTCGCCGATCGGTGCCCCCAGGTCAGGGCGTTGCAGCACCTCCATAGCCGCAAAGGGCCCCTTGAGGGAATCAGATTCCTTCGAGGAGTCCTTCACGGACCCGTACCGCCTCCGTGACCCGGGCGGCTCTCTCGGCGACCTCGTCCGGTTCCGCGGCGAGCGGGACGCCGTGCCGGGCCTCGACGGCGACTCGTGCGGTCGTCGCGGACGAACGCGCCATTTCCGCCGCCGCGGAGACGTCCGGCAACGCCGCCGGGTCCACAATGGACAGCAGCCGTTCCGCCACCCGGACTACCTCCGCTGCCGCCGCGACCACGTCCGCGGCGGGCTGGGCGCGGTCGGGCACGTCGTGCGTGACGGCGTGGGCGTCGATCTCCGCCAGCCGCAACGCATGCCGCGTCAGGTGGTCCGCCTCGGCGTCGCCGCCGGCCGCTCGGCTCAGCAGTGCCGCGGCTTGCGCGAGGGCGAGGGCCGCGACTGTCGCCCCGGCCGGAGCCGGGATCGCGGGGCGGGCGAGGGTGTTCAGGAAGTCGCTCACGATCTGGTCCCGCATGTCGGGTTTCCTTCCGCTCAGCGCCGGATGCGCTCCATCCCGGGGTCGACCAGCGGTTCCGCGGCCACAGTCGCGGCGACGCGCCGTCCGAAATACTCGATTTCCACCTGGTCGCCGATCTCCACCGCACCCGGCAGCCAGGCGTACGCGATGGGGCGGCCGATCGTGTAGCCGTAGGCCGCACTCGTGACGTAACCCGCCGCGGCGCCGTCCACGAAGACTGGTTCCTTGCCCAGCACGACGGTCCGGCCGTCGTCCACGGTGAGGCAGCGCAGCCGCCGCGCCGAGGTCTCTTCGCTGCGGCCCTCGATGGCGGCCCGCCCGGCGAACTCGCCCTTCGCCGGGCGCACCGCGAACCCGACCCCGGCCTCGTACGGGTCGTGCTCGGTGGTCATGTCGGTCCCCCACAGCCGGTAGCCCTTTTCCAGCCGGAGGCTGTTGAACGCGCCGCGCCCGGCCGCGATGACGCCCAGGGACTGCCCGGCGCGCCACAGCGCGTCCCAGAGCCGCTGGCCGTTGTCCGCGGAGGTGTAGATCTCCCAGCCGAGTTCGCCCACATAGGACAGTCGCAGGATCGTCACCGGCACCCCGGCGATCCGCGCCCGGCGGCCGCGGAAGTACTTGAGCCCGGTGTGCGAAAGGTCTTCCGCCGACAGCGGTTGCACCAGGTCGCGGGCGAGCGGGCCCCACACGCCGACGCAGCAGGTGCCGCCGGTGGTGTCCGCGACCCGCACGCCTTCCGGGGCGCGGCTGCGCAGGTACGCGACGTCGATGTTGCCGTTGATGCCGACCTGGAACAGCTCCGGTTCCAAGCGCGCCACGGTGATGTCGCTGCGGACGCCGCCCGCGTCGTCGAGCATCAGCGTGTAGGTCACCGAGCCGACCGACTTCGCCAGCTGGTTCGTCGTGAGCCCTTGCAGGAACTCCAGCGAACCCGGCCCGCTGACCTCGACGCGCTTGAGCGGGGTCATGTCGTACATCGCGACCCGGTTCCGGGTGTGCCAGGCCTCGGCCGCCACGATCGGCGAGTGGAACTGCCCGGCCCAGGCGTCGCGCGCGGGCGGGAGGAAGTCGTGCGGCAGGTCTTTCAGCAGCGACGCGTTGGCCTCGAACCAGTGCGGCCGTTCCCAGCCGCCCGCCTCCAGGAACACCGCGCCCAGTTCGCGCTGGCGGGCGTGGAACGGGCTGACCCGCAGGTCGCGCGGGGAAAGCCGGGGCTGCAGCGGGTGCAGCACGTCGTAGATCTCCACGAAGTTCTGCTGCGCGGTTTCGCGGATGTACTCCGGGGCCAGCTGGACGTCCTCGAACCGGTGCACGTCCAGCTCGTGCAGGTCGGTTTCGGAGCGTCCGTCCACAATAGATTCCGCGACGGCCTTCGCGATGCCCGCGGAATGCGTGACCCAGATGGCCTCGGCAATCCAGAATCCGCGCACGTCCGCGGATTCGCCGACCAGCGAGCCGCCGTCGGGAGTGAAGGAGAAGATGCCGTTGAAGCCCTCCTCAGCCTTGGTCTGGCCGAGCGCGGGCAGCAGGAGCTTGCTTTCCTCCCATGACGGCGCGAAATCGTCCTCGGTGAACGGCAGCATCGAGGGCATCGCGGACGCGGTCACCTCGCCGGGTTCGGCGAACTTGTCCACCGGCATCGGGCGGTGCGCGTACGAGCCGATGCCGAGCCGGTCGCCGTGCTGGCGGAAGTACAGGTCCTGGTCCTGATGGCGCAGGATCGGCAGCGCGGGGTGCACCGGATCGGCCCCGGCCAGTTCGGCGAGCTGGCCCGTTTTCGCGTATTGGTGCGCGAGCGGCAGCAGCGGCACGGTCATGCCCGCCATCTCGCCGATCTCGCGGCCCCAGAATCCCGCGCAGGACACCACGATGTCGGCCGGGACCACGTCGTCTGCGGTCTTGACAGCGGTGACGTGCCCGTTCGCCTGCTCGATGCAGGTCACGCGGGTCGAGCCGACGAACCGCGCGCCGCGCGAGGAAGCCCGTTTGATCAGCTCGTCCACCGCGCGCGAGGCGACGGCGAGCCCGTCGGTCGGGACGTACAGCGCGCCGAAGATCCGGTTCCGGTCGAGCATCGGCCAGCGGCGGACGCACTCGTCCGGGTCGATCAGCCGCGCTTCGACGCCCCAGGACGTCGCCCAGCCGTGCTTGCGTTTCAGGTCCTCCCACCGCGCCGCGGTGCTGGCCACCTCCATCCCGCCGATCTGGTGGAAACAGCCGAGGTCGAGCAGTTTCGCGACGGTGTAGCCGGCGAATTCGGTCATCGCCTTCGACGGGTTGGTCTGGAACACCAGCCCCGGCGCGTGCGACGTCGAACCGCCGGTCAGCGGCAGCGGTCCCTGGTCGAGCACGGTGACGTCGGTCCAGCCGCGCAGGGTCAGTTCGTCGGCGAGGTTCGCGCCCACGATTCCGGCGCCGATGATCACGACACGGGTCATGAGAACTCCCTGGGATAGGTCAGCGGAAGACGACGGTCCGGTTGCCGTTGAGGAGAACGCGCCGCTCGCAGTGCCAGCGCACCGCGCGGGACAGCGCGAGCGCTTCGGCGTCGCGGCCGACAGTCGCGAGCGCGCGCGGCGAGTGCGAGTGGTCGACCCGCTGCACCTCTTGCTCGATGATCGGGCCCTCGTCGAGTTCGGGGGTCACGTAGTGCGCGGTCGCGCCAACGTACTTGACGCCCCGGTCGTAGGCCTGCGCGTACGGTTTCGCGCCCTTGAAGCCGGGCAGGAACGAGTGGTGGATGTTGATCGCGCGGCCCTGCAGTTTCTGGCACAGCTCGTCCGAGAGGACCTGCATGTAGCGGGCCAGTACGACGAGGTCGATGTCGTGTTCCCGCACCAGGTCCAGCAGCCGCTGTTCGGCTTCCGGCTTGGTCGCCGGGGTGACCGGGATGTGCACGAACGGCAGTCCGGCGGCCTCGGCCATCGGGCGCAGGTCCTCGTGGTTGGACGCCACGAGCGCGATTTCCGCGCCGAGCGCGCCCGCGCGCCAGCGGAAGAGGAGGTCGTTGAGGCAGTGCCCGGCTTTGGACACCATCACCAGCAGCCGGTCCGGGGTGCGGTCGGAGAACCGGTACCGCATGGCGTAGTCCCGGGCCACGAGGTCGAACTCGCGGGTGAGATCGTCCACAGTGGCCGGTCCGGCGCAGGTGAATTCGGTGCGCAGGAACAGTTCCCCGTGCACGTCGTCGTCGAACTGCTGGTGTTCGACGATGTCGCAGCCGTTGCCCACGAGGAACGTCGTCACGGCGTGCACGATCCCGGAGCGCTCGGGGCAGTGCAGGGTCAAGGTGAACTGGGTCAAGACTCCTCCTCTCGGTATTCCAGTGCCGCGTCGGCGAGCCAGGCGGCGAAATACGGGGCGAACGACTGGCGCACGAGCACGGTGAACTCGCCCGCTTCTCGCACCAGCAGGACGATTCCGGTGCGGGCGTACAGCGTCTGGACGCAGGTGCCCGGCGGCGCGGCCTTCGGGTGGAGGTCGATGGCGCAGCCGTGGGCCAGGACGTCGCGGGCAGCCGGTCCGGCGAGTTGCACGGTGGTGCGCTGCGCGGACACATCGGTCACCGCGCCGACGGTGATCGCTTCCCGCAGCGCTTCTTCGGTGCCTTCGGGAGCGCCGAGCACCAAGTATTCGTCGGGGCCGAGCCAGAGGACGTCGCCAATGCCGCTGGTGAACTGGCACGCCTTCGGCAGCGCGGTGCCGAGCACGGCTGCCGCGGCGTCGTGGCCTTCGCGGATGCGGACGTTCAGCTGCGAGACGAACGGGCGTTCTTCGGCGAGCACGGCCGGTGCGCAGCTGGCGAGCAGACCCACGTGGTCTGCCAGCGGAGACAGGGTCTTAACCGTCACGGCGGGTCCCCTCCTTGTCGTAGAGCACGGATTCGGTCACCGTCACCGGAACCACCTCGTCGCCGACCGGGACGTACAGGGTCTCCCCGATCCGTTCCCGGCCGGAACGGACGAGGGCGAGCGCGAAGGTGCGGTCCAGCGCGGCGCTCGGGTAGCTGGAGGTGACGTGGCCGAGCATCCGCACCGGCGGGCGCGGGACGTGCGCGGTCTCGATGATCTGCGCGCCCTCGGGCAGCAGCACGGTCGGATCGACCGGCAGGAGGCCGACGAACTGTTTGCGGTCCGGCCGCTGGTTTTCCACCCGGGAGAAGGACCGTTTGCCGAGGAAGTCGGCCTTCTTCTTGGACACCGCCCAGCCCATGCCGAGGTCGTGGGGAGTGACCGTGCCGTCGGTGTCCTGGCCGATGATCGGGTAGCCCTTCTCCGCGCGCAGCACGTGCATCGTCTCGGTGCCGTACGGCGTGATTCCCTGTGCTGCCAACGCTTCCCACAGCGCGAGGCCGTACCAGGACGGCACGTTGATCTCGTACGCGAGCTCGCCGGAAAAGCTGATCCGGCACACCCGCGCGGCGATTCCGGCCACTTCGGCGTCGCGCCAGGCCATGAAGCCGAAGGCGTCGTTGCTGACGTCCAGTTCCGGCGCGAGCCCGGCCAGGATCTCGCGCGAACGCGGGCCGACGAGCGCGACGGTCGCCCAGTGCTCGGTGACCGAGGTGGCGAACACGCGCAGGTGCGGCCATTCGGTTTGCAGCCACTCCTCCATCCAGTCCAGCACCATCGCGGCGTTGCCGGTGGTCGTGGTGACGAGGAAGCGGTCCTCGGCCACGCGGATGACGGTGCCGTCGTCGATCACCATGCCGTCGATGCCGCACATCACGCCGTACCGGATGCGTCCGACCTTGAGCGTGCTCATCAGGTTCGTGTAGAGCAGGTCGAGGAATTCGGCGGCGTCCGGGCCCTGGACGTCGATCTTGCCGAGGGTGGAACCGTCCATCATGGCCACGTCAGTGCGGGCTTCGAGGCATTCGCGCCGGACAGCGGCGTGCAGGTCCTCCCCCGGCTGCGGGTAGTACCACGGGCGTTTCCACTGGCCGACGTTCTCGAACTCCGCGCCGTGTTCGACGTGCCAGGAATGCAGGGCGGTGACGCGGATCGGGTCGTGCAGTTCGCCGCGGTTGCGACCGGCCAGCGCGGCGAAGGCGACCGGCGTGTACGGCGGACGGTAGGTGGTCGGGCGGCGGTCCGCGAGGTCGGCGCCGAGGGCTTCGGCGGTGATCCCGGCGGCGAGCATGCCGGAGGTTTTGCCCTGGTCGTGTGCGGTGCCGATGGTGGTGTAGCGCTTGACGTGCTCCAGTGAGGCGAGGCCCGCACCGGTGGCGCGGAGGACGTCGGAGACGGTGGCGTCGCGCTGCAGGTCCACGAAACGGGTGTCCACATCGGACTCCGTGCCGGGGATCTGCCATTGAACGGCGGGGGCCAGTTCGCGCGGCGGTGCGTCGGAGACCGGGAGCGGGATGTCCGCCGGTGCTTCGCCTAGGGCCTTCGCGGCGGCGGCACGGCCTTCTCGCACGCAGCCGGCGAAGTCGAAGGTGCCGTTCGCGCTGCCTGCCACGCGTGCGGTCGGGAGGTCGCCGTCTGGAAGGTATGCGCCGAGTGCGGGTTCGTAGCGCAGGGCACCACGCTGCTGGCTGAACAGGTGGACCGCGGGGGTCCAGCCGCCCGAGACCAGCAGCGTGTCGCACGGGATCAGGTCTCCGGCAACGCGCACGCCGGTGACGCGCCCGCTTCCTTCCGTCCCTGTCACTGCTGCCTCGGTGCGGATCTCGATGCCCCGTTCCGCACAGGCGGCGGCCCAGTTTTCCGGAGCTGCCGGGCGGACATCGGCCACCAGCGGGATTTCCACGCCAGCGTCGGCGAGGTCGATCGCCGTGGCGTAGGCGGAATCGTCCATGGTGAACACGACGGCGCGACGGCCGGGGACGACGCCGTAGCGGTGGAGGTAGGTCCGGGCGGCACCGGCGAGGAGGACGCCAGGACGGTCGTTGTCCGGGAAGACGATCGGACGTTCGTGTGCGCCGGTCGCGAGGACAGTCTGCTTCGCACGGATCCGCCACACGCGCTGCCGGGCCGCGCCGGACGTCCGGTGCTGCACGGCGAGGACGAAACCGTCGTCGTAGGCACCGAACGCGGTGGTCCGGTCGAGTACTTCCACGTCCGGCGTCGCGCGGAGTTCGTCGGCGATCGCGCGAGCCCATTCGACGGCGGGTTTGAGGTCCACGTATTCGTTCGAGCCGAGCAGCGAACCGCCGGGCTCGGGCTGGTCGTCCACGAGCACGACCCGGGCTCCGGCTCGCGCCGCCGTGCGGGCCGCGACCAGACCGGCCGGGCCGGCGCCGACCACGAGCACGTCGCAGTGCAGGTGCTTCGCGTCGTACCTCGCGGGGTCCGGTTCGGTCGCCAACCGGCCCTGGCCGGAGAGGCTGCGTGCGACGAGGCCGTCGTACAGCTCGACGGTGGTCGCGGTCTGCATCGGTTCGGGGAACGGCTTTTCCAGCTGCACCACCGCGTTCGGCTCTTCGACACCGGCCGCCATGATGCCGCGCGGGCGGCCGAGCTTGACGCTCCGCGCGACCTGGTGCACGCCGTGGGCGAGCAGCGCGGACGCGAGCGTGTCGCCCGGATGGCCGGTGAGCTCGCGGCCGTCGAAGGTGAACTGGAGCAAGGTGTCGCGGTCGACGAGGCCGCCGCTGGGGAGGCGGAAGGTCATGGGATCACCGGCCGGGGTTCGTCGAGGCGGTAGACCGCCGCGAGTTCGTGGGTGCGGGTGTCGCGGACGGCGTTGAACCAGCGGCGGCAGCCCGCGCTGTGCGTCCAGCGCTCGGCGAGCGGCCCGCTCGGGTTGGCGCGGAAGAAGACGTACTTCGCCCACTCCTCGTCGGACAGCGCCGCCGGTTCCGCCGGGTACGCGACGTGGGCTTGGCCGCCGTAGTGGAATTCGGTCTCCTCGCGGGGACCGCACCAGGGGCAGGGAATCAGCTGCACAGTGGCTCCTAATGCGCGACGGCGGCGGCGCCGTGCTCGTCGACGAGCGCGCCGGTGGTGAACCGGTCGAGGGTGAACGGTTCGGCGTACGGATGCGGCTTCCCCTTCGCGACGGTGTGCGCGAAGCAGTCGCCGACCCCCGGCGTTGCCTTGAACCCGCCGGTCCCCCAGCCGCAGTTGAGATACAGGTTCTCCACCGGGGTCAGCCCGACGATCGGCGACGCGTCCGGGGTGACGTCGACGATGCCCGCCCAGGTCCGCAGCAGGTGCGCCCGCGCGAACACCGGGAAGAGCTCCAGCGCGGCGGCCATCTGGTCCTCGATGATGTGGAACGCGCCGCGCTGGCCGTAGCCGGCGTAGGAGTCGATGCCCGCGCCCATCACGAGTTCTCCCTTGTGCGCCTGGGAAACGTAGACGTGCACGGCGTTCGACATCACCACCGTCGGGTGCACCGGTTCGAGCAGTTCCGACACGAGCGCCTGCAGCGGATGCGACACCAGCGGCAGGTCGATCCCGGCCATCTTCGCCAGCACCGAACTGTGCCCGGCCGCGCACAGCGCGACCTTCCCGGCGGCGATCCGGCCCCGGCTGGTTTCGACCGCGACCACCTTGCCGTCCCGCGTGTCGATGCCGGTGACCGCGCAGTTCTGGATGAGGTCGACGCCCATCCCTGCCGCCGCGCGGGCGAAACCCCAAGCGACGTAGTCGTGTTTGGCGATTCCGGCCCGCGGCTGGTAGGTCGCGCCGAGCACCGGGTACCGGACGTCCGGCGACGTGTTGACGATCGGGCAGAGTTCCTTGACCCCGTCCGCGCCGACCCATTCCGCGTCGATCCCGTTGAGCCGGTTGGCGTTCACCCGGCGCACGCTGTCGCGGACGTCTTGCAGGCTGTGCGCGAGGTTCAGCACGCCGCGCTGGCTGAACAGGATCGGGTAGCCGAGGTCTTCCTCGAGGCCTTCCCACAGCTTGAGCGAGTGCTCGTAGATGCCGGAGCTTTCGTCCCACAGGTAGTTGGAACGGATGATCGTGGTGTTGCGGGCCATGTTCCCGCCGGCGAGCCAGCCCTTCTCCAGCACGGCGACGTTCGTGATGCCGTGCACCTTGGCGAGGTAGTACGCGGTCGCGAGGCCGTGCCCGCCGCCGCCCACCACGACGACGTCGTACGCGCGCCGCGGCTCCGGGTCCCGCCACAGGAAATCCGGGTGGTCCGGAAGGTCCGCGCCCGGGGGACGAGGCTGGTCCGTCGTGGTCATTCCGGCTGGCCTCCCGTATCGGACAACTGGTCGACTACTGATATATCAATCTTCGCTGTAGAGTAAGGCGGGTGAGCACCCCGGTCAACCACGTCATCCCGGCCGCCGCCCCGTCGCTGGCCGAACGCGCCTACGAGTTCCTGCGCGACCGTCTCGTCATGCTCGACATCAAGCCGGGCGACCCGATCAACGAGGAATGGGCGGGCAGCGTCCTCGAGATGGGCCGCACGCCGATCCGGGAAGCGTTGAAGCGCCTCGAAACCGAACGGCTCGTGGTCGCGTACCCGCGTCGCGGCACGTTCGCCACGGACGTCAACATCTCCGACCTCGCGCACATCTCCGAGGTCCGGCGCACCCTCGAACCGACGGCCGCCGCGTCCGCCGCCACGCGGGCGACGGACGAGGACCGGGCCCGCCTGGTCCGGCTCCGCGATCAGCTGGATTCGGCAACGCCAAGGGAAAACGCCGACCTCCTGCGCACCGACCTCGAACTCCACCGTGCGATCTACGCCTGCGTGCACAATCCGTTCTTCGAGGACACGTTGATTCATTATGACAATCTCGCGACCCGGATCTGGTGCGTGTTCCTCCCCCGGCTGCAAGGCATGGCCGGGCACGTGGACGAGCACTCGCCGCTGCTGACGGCGATCGCCGAGGGGGACGCGAAGAAGGCTTCGGCGCTGACGCTCGACCACGTGACCGGCTTCGAGAAAGCGATCCGCGCGCTGATCTGACCGGAACGGGGCCGGAGTGTCCGGGAACTTGGACACTCCGGCCGCTGGGGTCCCGGCAGCATCGGGGAATCGATCCCCGAGCGGAAGGCACCGCGAGCCGATGAGCACCACACCAGACCAGGCCACCGCCGAACTCGCCGAGAACTGGGTGAAGGCACTGGCCGACATCGACCTCTTCCTCCAGATCTGCGTCAAGGACTGTCCCGTGTGGCACAGCGCCGACGACAAGTGGGTCACGGTGTCCGAGGCGGTCGCCGCCGTGCACGAGCGGGCGGGCGACGGGCCCGTGCCGGACTTCCGCCCGGTGGGCGTCACCTTCACCGAAAAAGGGTTCTTCAACGAGGCGGCCGTCGAAATCGAGGTCGGCGGCAACCCGGTGAAGCTGCACCTCGTCCAGATCGTCGAGGCGAAGGACGGGAAAGCGGTCCGCGTGCGCGAGTACATCGGCCCGGAGATGGACATCCAGCCGTGACCGGCGCGGGCGCGGGTGCTAATCCCCGGTCCGCGCCCGCACCCAGGCATGGAACTCGCCGATGTGGTGTTCGCTCGGCACGAGCACGCCGCCGCGGGCGTAGGCGCGCGAGCCCATCGCCTGCTGGCACCGTTCGCACGCCTCGAAGTCCTGCTGGTTCACCCGGTGGAACAGCTCCACCGAACGATCGAGGTCCGCGCCCGATTCCACCACCTCCGGCAGGTACAGCCAGTCGCAGCGGACCAGCGTGCGGTCCGGGGCCAGCGGAAACATCCGGTGCACGATCACGTGGTCCGGCACCAGGTTCACGAACACCTGCGGCCGGATCGTGATCGCGTAGTACCGGCGGTCCTGGTGCTCGCCGACGCCCGGCAAACGCTGCAGGCCGTCGCCGCCGTCCACCGTGAACCCGGTGACGTCCGAGCCGAATTCCGCGCCGTGGCCGACGAAATACTGCGCGGCGTACCCGTCGGCGAACTCCGGGAGCACCTCGGTGAGCTCAGGATGGATCGTCGCGCAGTGGTAGCACTCCATGAAGTTCTCGATGATCTGCTTCCAGTTCGCGCGCACGTCGTACTCGATGCGCCGGCCCAGCGACAGATTCTCGATCCCGTACGCCTCGATCTCGCCCGGACCGCCGAGCCGCGCGCTCACGTCGGCCAGCACAGTGTCGGCAAAGGACGGTGCTTCTTCGGCGAGGCAAACCCAGGCGTAGCCGAGCCATTCGCGCAGGTGCACCGCGGTCAGGCCGTATTCGACACGGTCGACGTCCGGCATGCCGGTCAGATTCGGGGCTGCGACGAGCTTTCCGTCGAGGCCGTAGGTCCAGGCGTGGTACATGCACTGGAAAGCGCGCTTCACCGAACCCTTCTCGTCGGTGCACAACCGCGCGCCGCGGTGGCGGCACACGTTCAGGAACGCGCGCAACGCCCCGTCGCGGCCGCGCGCGATCAGCACGCTTTCGCGGCCGACCTGCACGGTTTCGAACGAGCCGGGCGACGGCAGGTCGGCGCTGCGCACCGCGCAGAACCACCCCGCTTCGAAGATCCGCTCCTGCTCCCGGGCGAAGACCGCCGGGTCGGTGTAGTGCGGCCCGGGCAGAGTCGGCAGCAGGCTCTGCGGGAGGTCGATAGCGGTCACCGGCAGGGCTCCTCTCGCACACGATCGTAGTTGCGTATTACGCGTCTTGTTGCCCTCTCCGGAACAAGATGAGGCTCAGCCGGGGCGCTGTCAAGCACCCTTCCCGGCACCGCACCCGTTCGCGGGAACCGCCCTCGACCAGGGCTTTCATCCGGAACTTCGCTCCGCAAAACTCCACCCCGGAACCTCTTGACGGCACCCCTCCGGCACGCCCAGACTCTGTTGCGTATCACGTCGGGTGTTCCTCAATACGCAACAATCCCCAGCTTCGGAGGAATCAATGCTGCGCGCGTGCACTGTGGACGAGCTGCCCCCGGGCGAGTCCGTCCGGATCGCGGGGCCCGAGCCCATCGCCGTCTTCAACGCCGACGGCGAGCTGTATGCGATCGGGGACACCTGCACCCACCAGGACGCGTCGCTGGCCGACGGCTGGCTCGAAGGCTGCTTCGTGGAGTGCCCGCTGCACGCGGCGCTCTTCGACCTGCGCACCGGGATGCCGTCCTGCCTGCCGGCCAAGCAGCCGGTGCGCACGTACCAGGTGCAGGTCGACGAGGGCGTGATCTACGTGCTCGCCGACGCCGCCGAGGACGCTGCGTGAAAACGGTCGCGATCGTCGGCGCTTCGCTCGCCGGCGCCCGCGCCGCGCAGGAGCTGCGCGCCCAGGGGTTCGACGGCCGCGTGGTGCTCGTCGGCGAGGAGCCGCATCTCCCCTACGACCGGCCGCCGCTGTCGAAGGCCTTCCTGGCCGGATCCGCGTCGCGCGAGTCGCTGGACCTGCTCGACGCCGACGATCTCGCCTCGCTGGACGTCCGGCTCGGTACCCGCGCGGAACGGCTCGTCCCGTCGACCGGCCGCCTCGTTCTGTCCGACGGGGAGCTGGAAGCGGACGGCGTCATCCTGGCAACTGGCGGACGCGCTCGTGCCTTGCCGGGCACGGAGTCCGTTGCCGGAGTTCATGTTCTGCGCACCTTGGACGACGCACTCGCCCTGCGCGAGGAGCTGATTCCCGGTGCGCGCGTGGTGATCGTGGGCGGCGGGTTCATCGGGGCCGAGGTGGCGTCGACGTGCAACGGCTTGGGCTTGGACGTCACCGTCTTGGAGGCGCTGCCGACGCCGATGGCGCGGGTGCTGGGCCCGGAACTCGGGTCGATCTGCGCGCGGCTGCACGACCGGAACGGCGTCACCCTGCGCTGCGGCGCTTCGGTGGCCGGGCTTTCCACCCTCGACGGGCGGGTCACCGGGGTGCGGCTGGAGACCGGCGAAACTCTGCCCGCCGACGTGGTCGTCGCCGGGATCGGCATGGTTCCGGCGGTCGAATGGCTCGACGGCTCGGGGCTGGCGGCCGGCAACGGCGTGCGCACCAACGCCGGTCTGGTCACTTCGCTGCCGAACGTGGTCGCGGCGGGCGACGTCGCGGCCTACGGACCGGCGGGCATCCGGCACGAGCACTGGACGAACGCCGCCGAACAGGCTTCGGTCGCGGTCGCCAATCTGCTGGCCGGGCAGGTGGTCCGGGAGTACGAGCCGAGCGGCTACGTCTGGTCGGATCAGTACGCCGGGACCCTCCAGCTCGCCGGGCATCCTTCGCCGGAGGACGAGGTGCGCTTCGCCGACGGCGGTCCGGACGACGAGTCCTTCCTGGCCACCTATCACCGCGGCGGCCAGACCGTGGCGGTGTTCGGCCTCAACAACCCGCGAGGGTTCGGCCGCCTGCGCCGGCAAGCGCTGCGGCGGCCGATGCCCGTCGGGTGATTACCGCACGACCTGCACCACGTCGCCCGGCTGCAGCGTGTTGAAGAACGCCACCGCGTCGGCATGCGACAGGTGGACGCAGCCGTGCGACTGGACCTTCAGGCTGCCCTGGTGGAACGCGACCCCGGTGTTGGTGAAGAAGACCGAGTACGGCATCGGGCCGTGGAACTGCTTGCTGTAGTGGTCGATGTCCTTGTACTGCACGCGGAACGTGCCGACCGGGGTCGGGTACGCGGGCTTGCCGACGGTCACGCGCACCCCGCCGCGGGTGACTTTGCCGTTGTTCATCAGCCACGCCGTGTTCGCGGACAGCTTCAGGCACGCCTTCGCCTTGGGGCCGCACGGCGGTCCCGCCGCGTCCGCTGTCGCCGCGAATCCGATCGTCGCCGCCATCGCCGCGATACTGGCCAGCACTGCCGTGAGTTTCCGGTTCATCCTGTGCCTCCCCGAGATGGTCGTTCTTTGGATCTTTCCCAGGGAGGACAGCCTTAAACCAAAAGTGCGCCCATGTGGGTGATCCCTAACGAGACCGCCAGGACAGCGGCGAGGTCGCCAGTGCGGCTTCGGCGACGCGCCGGGCGGTTTCGGTGAAGAGCCCGGCCTGCGCCGACGCGAGCCATTCGTCCACTGTGGAGACTCCGGTCGCGCGGTATTCGAGAGCCTGGAAAAGCATCTCGAGTTTGTCGGCGTCCTTGGCGCACCGCGCTTCGGGCGACTCGCGCGTTTCGTACTCGTCTACCGCTGACTGCACGGTTTCCGCCGACGCACGCGGCAAACCCGCGGTCTGGTCCGCCGTGATCGCCCGCGGCTCCGGCTTCGTCAGGTACGGCGTGGCGGTATGCGGCAGGTCGCCGGTGCGGGTCTCCTGGGTGTCGTGCCACAGCGCGAGAAACGCCGCGCGCTCGGGGTTCGCGCCTTCCTCGGCGGCGAGGAGCGCGGCCAACTGCGCCGCGCGGAGGCTGTGCTCGGCCACCGACTCCGGATCGCGGACCCCCGCCTGCCACCAGCCCGCGCGGCGGACCCGCTTGAGCACCCCCAGTTCGAACCCGAACGCGGCCAGGCCGTCCATTCCGCACTCCCCTTCCCGGTGCTGATTCCGGTGCCGGAGCCTACGGGGCGTGGCATGCTGCCCGGACAGCCGCTTCGTCCCCAGGAGGCCCCGCGTGAGCACTGTGCTGGTCGAGCACGACGGCCCGGTCGCCGCCATCGGCATCAACCGGCCGGAGCGCCGCAACGCCGTCGACCGCGCCACCGCCGAGGCGCTGGCCGACGCCTTCCGGGACTTCGACGCCTCGGACGCCGCGGTCGCGGTGCTGTACGGCGTCGGCGGGACTTTCTGCGCCGGCGCGGATCTCAAAGCGGTGAACGAAGGCCGCGGCAACCGCACCGAACCGGACGGCGACGGCCCGATGGGACCGACGCGCTTGCGGCTGCGCAAGCCGGTGCTCGCGGCGGTGTCCGGCCATGCCGTCGCGGGCGGGCTGGAACTGGCGATCTGGGCCGACCTCCGGATCGTCGAAGAGACAGCGGTGTTCGGAGTGTTCTGCCGCCGCTGGGGCGTCCCGCTGATCGACGGCGGCACCGTGCGGCTGCCGCGGCTGATCAGCCGGAGCCACGCGCTCGACCTGGTGCTCACCGGGCGCCCGGTCGACGCGGCGGAAGCGCACCGGATCGGATTGGCGAATCGCGTCGTGCCCGCCGGGCAGGCATTGCCCGCCGCGATCGCGCTTGCCCGGGAACTCGCCGCATTTCCGCAGACCTGCTTGCGCGAGGATCGGGCGGCATTGCTGGAAAGCGAGTCGCTGAGCGAGGAATCCGCATTGGAAAACGAATTCCGGCACGGGATTCAGTCTCTGAAATCGGATACCGTTGCGGGTGCCGCCCGTTTCGCGGCGGGCGCGGGCAGGCACGGGGCGTTCGAGAACTAGTCGCGTCCGATTACCGGTGCACCGCAAGGCATATACCCGCGTCCAAGCAAGCGCGGACAGCATGCGGACATAGCGGCCATACGGGTCGATGCCGTCTTTTCGGCTCCGTCGCCCCGCTGTTCCGGACTAGGCTGAACGAGTGAAACCGCACGCGAATCCCTTTCGGTTTTTTGCGCACCGGTCACCATTACCTGCGACGACCGATTATTCTCGCGGCCGCATTCAGCACCGGGTCCGAACGAACGAACGAAAAATGCGCTAAACACACGTTGCGCCCAGGCGCTCGGCATCGATACAGATACCAGGCCGGGCGCCGAAGCGCGCTCGCACGCGTTCGCACCGCCCGCCGCTACAACACAACCCCGCCCCCCGACCCGTCGCCGGCAGGCCCCCGCCGGCGGACGCCGACCGCCCGGCCTGACGAGGCCGGGCCATCGGCGTTTCCCGCCGCCGGACCCGGCCGTGCCCGTGCTCCTTCCCCCGCCGAGCACAAGACCAGAACCGAGGTTCCTCCATGACGTCGAACATCGAGCGCGCCAGCTCCTCGCCGTCGGACGACACCGCTTCCCGCCCGGCCGCCGGGCCCTGCTGCCGCCTCCGGACCGCCAGCCGCGGCGCCTGCGCCGAAAGACCCCGGCCGCGCAAGCTGTCCATCGTCATCCCCGCGCTGAACGAGCGGGTCAACATGCCGCGGGTGCTGGCCACGATCCCGTACTCCGGCCTCGCGTCCCTCGGCTGCGAACTCGAGGTGATCGTGGTCGACAACGCCTCGACCGACGGGACCGGCGAGGTGGCCGCCGCGCTCGGCGCACGCGTGATCGTGCAGCCCGTGCGCGGGTACGGGCACGCCTATCACGCGGGTTTCGCCGCCGCGACCGGCGACGTGATCGCCACCGGAGACGCGGACTGCACCTACCCGTTCGACCACCTGCCCGGGCTGCTGGGCACGATGGCCGACCGGCAGCTCGATTTCCTGTCCACCAACCGGCTCGGCCCCGAGAACCGCGAGGCGATGAAGCCGTCGCACCGGATCGGCAACCGGGTGCTGACGCTGATCAGCCGGTTCTTCTTCCGCTCGCCGTTCCGGGATTCGCAGTCCGGGATGTGGGTGTTCCGCCGGCACGTCTGGCAGCACCTGGACATCCGGTCCGGCGGGATGCCGTTCTCGCAGGAGATCAAAAACGACGCCTACGTCCGCGGTTTCCGGTGCGGCGAAACACCGATCGAGTACCGGATCCGCGGCGGGGACGTGAAACTGCACGCGGTGCGCGACGGCCTGCGCAACCTCTCGCAGCTCGCCGCCCACCGGGCGCGCACCGTGCGCGGCCCGGCGTACGTGCTCTGCACGGACGAAGCCCAATGCGTCCTGGCGATGGCGGACTGAGCGTGGCCGGCTCTTCAGGGGAAGACCGGGGCAACGGCCGCGGCTGGCTGAAATTCGCCGGAGCGGTTTCGGCGGCGGTGGCGCTCGGAGTGGTGACGCTCCTGGTGTGGCCGGACGCCCGGACGCTGGTGCGGCAGTCCTTCACCGAGCAGCCCGAGACCTTCACCGAGCTGTATTTCGTCGGCACGCCCACGTTCCGGGACGGGGCTGTCACCGCCGAGGTCGCGCTGGTGCGCCATGGTCCGTACCACGCGGACTACACCGTGGTGGCAGCGCTGGAAACCGCGTCGGCGGACCGGCTCCCGGGGGTGTCTCGACGGGTGACGCTCGAGCCGGGGAAGTTCACGACGCTGGCCTTCCGGCTGCCGGTGCCGCCAGGACAGGTCGTGGACGCGATCGCGGTGAATGTCGCCGGAGGCATGGAGAACCTGCGCTTCCGGCTGCCCGGCAACGCACCTGGAGGCAGACCGTGACCCGCCGCCGGATCGTCCAGATCACCCCGTACTACCCGCCGCATCTCGGCGGAATGGAAGCCGTAGTGCAGCAGCTGGCCCGGCACCAAGCGCGGCAGCACGACGTCACCGTGCTCACCACGACCGTCGGCGCGCGTGACTCGCCTCGTCGCGAACTGGTGCACGGCGTCACCACCGTCCGCACTCCCGCGCTCGACATCGCGCATACGCCGGTGTCCCCCGGTCTCGTCCCCGCCTTGCTGCGCACGCCGAAAACCTCGGTATGGCATCTGCATGCCGCGCACGCGGTCCTGCCCGAGCAGGTCGCGCTCGCCGCGGCCGCGCGCCGTCAGCCGTTCCTGCTCCATTTCCATCTGGACGTCGACCAGTCGGGCAAACTGGGATGGCTGCTGCCGCACTACAAAAGGCACGTCTTCAGCCGGGTCCTGCGGGCCGCCGCCGGGGTGCTGGTGCTGACCGAGGCGCAGCGGGAGTTCGTCCGCACCGCCTACCGGGCAGACCCGGCGCGGATCTTCGCGGTGCCGAACGGCGTGTCCGGCGAGTTCTTCCTCCCGCCGCGGGCGCGCCGGGAACCGGTGCTGCGCCTGCTGTTCGTCGGACGGCTCAGCCCGCAAAAGAACCTCTCCCGGCTCCTGCACGCGCTGACCCGGGTGCGGCAACCGGTGGTCCTGGACGTCGTCGGGGACGGGGAACAGCGGGAGCGGCTTGAGGAAACCGCGCAGCAGCAAGGGATTCCGGACGTGCGGTTCCACGGCCGGCTGCACGGTGCTTCGCTGCTGCACCGCTATGAGCGAGCTGATCTGTTCGTGCTGCCCTCGGATCGCGAAGGGATGTCGCTCGCCGCGCTCGAAGCCATGGCCGCCGGCCTGCCGGTGCTCGCCACCGACGTTCCCGGGAACACCGAACTCCTGCACGGCATCGGAGCCCTCGCTCCCGCGGATCCGGCCGCATTGGCCGCGGCGATCGACGAATTCGCCACCGACGAGGACTTCCGACGGCGGACCGCCGCGGCCAGCGCGAGAGCAGCTCGCGAGTTGACCTGGGCCGCGGTGGCGGCGCAGGTCGAGGACGTCTACGCCGAGGTCCTCCCGTGACGCGCCCCGGCCAGCGCACCGTCGTGCTCGGATCGGTGCTTGCCGCCGCTGTCGTGGAGCTGATGCCGGGGCGGCCCGCGGTGCTGGTGGCCCTCGCCGGGCTGTGGCTCGTGCTCGGCGCCCCGGCCTGGCTGTGCCGCCGGATCGCCACCCGGATCGTGTCCACCCGCGAGGCCCAGTGGTTGCTGGGGCTCGGTTTCGCGGTGCTGGCCGCCATGGCCGCCGCGCTGATCGTCAACACCGTGCTCCCCTGGTTCGGCGTCTCGCGCCCGTTGACGACCGGGTCGCTTGCCGTGGCTCAGACGCTGACCGCAGGGGCGCTCGCGTTCCTCGATCGGCGGCTCACCGGCGCGTCGCCACCGGTGCGGGGGCCGCGGTGGATGCCGGTGCGCGACGTCGCGCCGGTGGCGGTCCTGGGAGTCCTCGCGCTGGTGGTCGCGGTCGCCGGGGCCATCCGGCTGAACAACGGGTTCACCGGTGCGACGAGCCTGGTCGCGTTGTTCCTGATCGCGGCCCTGCTCGGCCTGTTGGCGGTGCGGGCGCGCCGGTACGGCGACGGGGTGATCGCGTTCGGAATCCTCTGTGCGGCAACGGCTTTGCTCCTGCTGACGTCGCTGCGCGGCTGGTATATCACCGGACACGACATCCAGCGCGAGTTCCTGCTCTTCCAGCTCACCTCGGCCAAGGGGTACTGGGACATCTCCGGCTACCCCGACGCGTACAACGCGTGCCTCAGCATCACGCTCCTGCCCGCCTCGCTGGCCCAGCTGACCGCGTTGCCCGGCGCGGCGATCTTCAAAGCGGTGCTGCCGATGCTGTTCGCCGCGGCGCCGGTCGCGGTGTACCGCACGACGCGGAATCTCACCGGCAAAAGGATTTCGCTCCTCGCCGCGATCTGCTTCCTCGCGTTCCCCACGTTCTTCACCGACATGCCGTTCCTCGGCCGCCAGGAGATCGCGTTCCTCCTGCTGGGCTGCGCCGTTCTGGCGTTGAGCGACCGCACCGCACCGCGTCGCGCGCGGCGGATCGCGTTCACCGTCCTGCTCGCGGGAATCGTGCTTTCGCACTACTCCACGACATACGTGCTGATCGGCGTCCTGGTGCTGGGCAAGCTCGCCAGCGGCGTCGTCCGGGTGGTGCCGCCGTTGCGCCGCCGTCTGGCCGAACGCGCGCCGAAGGAGTCCGCCGACTTCGTCGTCTGGCCGATGATCGGCATCGCGGTCCTGTGCTCCGCGCTGTGGACCGGTCCGGTCACCGGCACCTGGCAGCAGCTCCGGCACACCGCCGCGGCCACCGCTCGGGACCTGTTCCACCCGGACCAGGTGCAACGCGGGTCGTCCGACACCGCGTACAGCATTTTCAGCTCCGCGCGGGTCAGCCCGCAGCAACGGCTGCGCGACTACGCCGATTCCACCCGGGCCCGGGCCGGCGGCGAACCGCCCATGGCGCTGCACGCGGCCGCCGCGCAGGTCGCCCCGGCGGACGCTCTGCCGCTCACCGCGGCCGGGTCCGCGCTGAATCAGCTCGGCGTCGACGTTCCGCGCGTCAACGGCCTCCTCCGCACCTTGTGCGCGGACGGGCTGCAAGTGCTGCTGCTCGTCGGCCTGGCCGGGACCCTCATCGCCACCGCGACCGTGTTCCGGCCGACGCACGATCTGTTCGTCCTCGCCGCCGGCGGCTTGGGCGTACTCGCCGCGGAGATCGCGTTGCCGCAGCTTTCGGTGGATTACGGACTCCTGCGCACCTTCCAGCAGGGGTTGTTCGGATTCGCCCCGTTCATCGCGATGGGGTCGGTGTGGGCGCTGTCTTGGCTCAGACAGTGGCGGATGCCCGCCGCCACCGCCGTGTCGCTGTTGCTGTTCCTCGACCTCACCGGCGCGCTGCCCCGGCTCTTCGGCGGCTATCCCGCGCAACTGCAACTGGACAACGCCGGGCAGTACTACGACATCTACTACGCCCACCCGCAGGAACGCGCCGCCCTCGCCTGGCTCGAACAGCACACGGCCGCGCACCGGATCCAGTCCGACCGCTACACGCTCAGCCGCCTGCAAACGCTGATCGACGGCCGCCCCGGGGACGACATCTACCCCACGCTCGTGCAGCCGGGCTCGTTCGTCCTCCTCGGCTATCCGGCCGTCCGCAAAGACGAGGTCACCGTGTTCTACCAAGGCGATCTCGTCACCTACCGCTATCCGCTGCGGTTCCTCGACGCCACCAAGAACAAGGTCTACAGCAGCAACGGAACGAGTGTGTACCGATGACGCCCTCCCCTCCCCTCCGGATCCTGCTCGTCTCGCACTACTACCCGCCGCACGTCGGGGGAATCGAGAACGTCGCCGCGCAGCAGGCCCGGATGCTCGCCGCGCGCGGGGCCGAGGTCACTGTGCTGACCAGCGCGCTGCCTGCTGCTCCGCCGTCCGCTGTGGACGGTGTGCACGTCGTGCGCGTTCCCGCCTGGAATGGGACGGAAAACCGGGCTGGCGTGCCCTTCCCGGTGTCCGGGCCCCGGCTGTCGCGTGCGGTCCGCGAATGGGTGCGGTGGGCGGATGTCGTCCACGTGCACGACACGCTGTACCAGTCTTCCTGGGCCGCCGGGCTGCGAGCTGCGCGGACTGGCAAGCCGCTTTTCCTGACCCAGCACGTCGCGGTCGTCGAGCATCCGTCGGCGCTGGTGCGGGGCGTTCAGCACGCGGTGTACGGGTCGATCGGGCGGCGGTTGTTCCGGGCCAGTCACGAGGTTTTCGTGGTCAACGACGCGGTCGCCGCGTTCGTCCGGAGATTTCGCGGCGGTGGTGCGGAATTGCTGCCCAACGGCGTCGACACCAGCCGCTACCGGCCCGCGCCCGCCGGAGAAATCCAGCGGCTGCGGGAACGCTGGGGACTGCCCGCTCGCCGGGTCCTGGTGCTGTTCGTCGGACGGCCGGCGCCGAAGAAGGGCTACGACCTCCTCCTCGCCGCCCGGCACCCCGGCTACGACCTGGTCTTCGCCGGGGAACGGCCGAAGCACCTCCCCGCGGATCCCTCGATCCACCACCTCGGCGCGCTGAGCCCCGACGAGATCAGCGGCCTCTACCGCGCCTGCGACGTCTTCGCCCTGCCCTCGACCGCGGAAGGATTCCCCCTGACCGTCCAAGAAGCCATGGCCTCCGGCCTCCCGGTCGTCACCACCGACGACCCCGGCTACGCCTCCTACGGCCTCGACCGGACCCAGGTCGCCCTGCTCCCCCGCGACCCGGAAACCCTGCGCGCGACCCTGCGGTCCCTGGCCGCCGATCCCGCGCGCCGCGCAGCCATGGGGCGCTACTCCGCGGGTTTCGCCGCCGCCCGGTTCTCCTGGCCGAAACACGCCCAGCGCCTCGAAGAGAGCTACCGTGCGGCACTCGGCACGGCCGAGGCCCCCGCATGACCGCGCTCGCCGCGCCGTCCTTCGCCGCGCGGCTGAAATCCGACCCGCTCGTCCGCAACTCGTTCTTCCTCATGGCCACGACCGCGCTCGGCGCCGGGTCCGGATTCGTGTTCTGGATCGTCGTCGCCCGGCTGTACCCGCCCGCCGCGGTGGGCTGGGCGAGTTCGCTGCTGTCGGCGGTGACCCTGCTGAGCTACTTCAGCGGGCTCGGGCTCAGCTCCAGCCTCGTCCGGTACCTGCCCACGACCCCGTCCCGTGCGGCGCACGTCAGCTCCGCGCTCACCTCGGTGGCGGTCACCGGAACCGTGCTCGGGGCGGGATTCGCGCTCGTCGCACCGTTCGTCTCGCCCGGGTTGTCGTTCCTCAGCGAGTCGGTCCCGGAGGTCGTGCTGTTCGCGCTGCTGGCGATGGCCGTCGCGCAAAACCTGCTCACCGACTCGGTTTTCGTCGCGTTGCGGGCGGCGAAGTACAACATGCTCCTCAACGGCGTACTGATGAGCGCGGTCAAAATCGCCCTGCCGGTCGTCTTCGCCGGCGCGGGCGCGATCGGCATTTTCCTGTCCAGCACGGTGGCCTCCGCGGTTGCCGCCGCCGCGAGCATCCTCGTGATCCGGCAGCGGCTGCGCATCCCGGTGCGGCCCCGCGTGCACCCGGCGACGCTGCGCTCCACGCTCGCGTACTCGCTCGGCAACTACGCCTCCAGCTGCCTGAATCTCCTTCCGCTGCTGCTGATTCCGCTGCTGGTGCTGCGTTCGCTCGGACCGGAAGCGTCCGCGGCCTACTTCGTCGCGTTCCAGATCGCCAACTTCGTCAACGCCGTCCCGTTCGCCGTCGGCGAGGCGCTGTTCGCGGAAGGCTCGCACGAACAGGAAGACCTGAGACAGCTGGCGAAACGCTCGGCGCTGCTCATCCTCGCGATCGTGCTGCCCGCCGTCAGCGTCACGGTCGCCCTCGCCAAACCGGTGCTGGCTCTCTTCGGCGCCAGCTATGCCGCCGATGCCCGGAACTGTCTCGTCGTCCTCGCGGTTTCCGCCTTCGCGGTGGCTTTCAACACGTGGTCCGGGTTCCTGCTCAAGGTGACCCGTCAGCTCCCGGCGATGAATCTGTCCAATCTGGTCTACGCGGGCGTCACGGTCGGCCTCGCCGCGCTCGGGGCTCAGCACGACCTGGTCTGGATCGCGGCGGCGTGGGGCGTCGGCAATCTCGCGTCCGGTCTGGTCGCGGTCGCCGCGCTGGCGCCGCGCGGCCTGTCTTCGGGCGGCAAAGGAGGTTCGGATGAAGATCGCGCACATCGTCAACGTCGGCTTCGAAGCCGGCGGCGCGGAGCGTAGCGTCCGCCTCGTCTCCGACGGGCTGCGGCGGCGCGGGCACCAGGTTCTCGTCATCGCGACCGACCACCTGCTCGACGACCCCGCCGTGAGCGACCGGGAAGTCTTCGCCGACGTCCTGGTGCCCGCCATCCGCGGCGGCGCGCCGCGTCGGTTCGCGGGCTACTTCTGGCACCGGCCCGCCTACCGGCAGGTGACCGCCGCGCTGCGCTCGTTCGCACCCGACGCGGTGCACCTGCACACCATCGGGGAGTTCAGCCCGGCCGTGCTCAGCGCGTCCGCCGCCTACCCGCGGGTGCTCACCGTCCACGGACCCGAGGACTGGATCCGGGACCTGCTGTCGTGGAACCTGCGCAGCCGCACCGAAGGCCGCCCGCGACTGTCCACAACGGACACCGCCCGGCTGGCGTATCTGCGCTTGCTGCAACGACCGGCTTACCTGCGGCGCCTGCGCACCGTCGACCGAGTGCTCACCCCGAGCCGCTTCCTCGCCGACGCCGTCCGCCACGACCTGCCCCGCGTCCCGATCCACGTCGTCCCGAACGGCGTGCCGCTGCCCACCGCGTCTCCGGTCCCCGACGCCGCCCACGCGCTGTTCGTCGGTCGCCTCGAACCGGTGAAAGGCGCGCACGTGCTCGTGGACGCCTTCGCGACGGTCGCCCGCCGCCTGCCCAACGCCCGGCTGACGCTCGCCGGGGAGGGCAACCAGCGGGCCGTCCTTGAGAAAGCAGTGAGCGAACGGGGTTTGGCCGACCGCGTCCGCTTCGCCGGCTGGCTCGGCGGATCCGAGCTCGCGGCTGCTTACCGCGCTGCTTCGGTGGTGGTGATTCCGTCGGTGTGGCCGGAGAATTTCCCGACCGTCGCGCTGGAAGCCCTCGGCGTGGGACGGGCGGTGGCTGCCACCGATGTCGGCGGGATTCCCGAGCTGATTCGCCCCGGGCACAACGGTGTGCTCGTCCCGCCGGGTGAGCGCCGGGCCCTCGCGGACGCGCTCTCCCGGCTCCTCGGCGACCCGGGCTTGCGGCGGGTGATGGGCGCGCGGTCGGCGGGGCTCGCGTGTTGTCACAGTCTCGGCACTTTTCTGGACCGGCTGGAGCAGCATTACCGGGAGGTCCAGCGATGACCCGCATCTCGCTCCGGCTCCTCGGCCCGGACACGTCCGCCGGTTCTCTCGCCGCGCCGGCTCGCCACGCACCCTCGCCGGCCGAACGAAGCACCCGGCCCGGAGTCCTGCCGATGCCCCGTCCGGCGCCGCCCGGCCCGTTCCCTCTTGGAGGCCCGCAGATGACCCGTGTCGTCGTAGTCAACGCGTTCGAACGCGGCAATCGCGGCGACGCCGCCCTGCTCAGCGTCCTGCTGGACCAGATCCGCCGCGCGCTGCCCGGCGCGCGGATCGCGATCGCCGGGTTCGAGCATCCGGCGCGCTGGCCGGAGTTCGAGGGCGTGCCCAACCTCGGGTCGTTCCGCCGCTACTCGGGCGAGGAGGACATCCCCCGGCTCCGGCGGATCCTGCGGAAACTGAGCCTGCTCCCGGTCGTCGCGCTCGCCGCCGCCCGGCTTCCGCGGCGGCTGCGGCTGGCTGCGGCCCGGTTGCTGCCCGCCGAACCGCGCCGCGAACTGCACGCGCTCGCGACCGCCGACCTCGTCGTCTCCCTCGGCGGCGGCTACCTGAACGGCCGGGCGAACTTCGCCTCCGACCTCAACATCCTCTTCCTGCTGCTCCCGCTGTGGCTGGCCGAGCGGTTCGGCGTCCGGGTCGTGACCGGGCCGCAGTCCTACGGGCCGTTTCCCCGCCGGCTCCAGCGCGTGCTGGTCCGCCACGTCCTCGGGCGGGCCGACGCGGTCCTCGTCCGCGAAGACATCA
This sequence comes from Amycolatopsis sp. FU40, assembly GCF_021903635.1. Classification (NCBI taxonomy): domain Bacteria; kingdom Bacillati; phylum Actinomycetota; class Actinomycetes; order Pseudonocardiales; family Pseudonocardiaceae; genus Amycolatopsis; species Amycolatopsis sp. FU40. Next base: position 2,167,216 of record NZ_CP091381.1, on the reverse strand, counting down.
GCCGCGAGCGGCTCACCGAAATCGGGCTGCCGCCGCATCTGCTCACCCGCAGCGTCGACAGCGCCTTCGCCTTCGAGACCCGCTCCGATCGCGACTGGCGCACTGCTCTCGCCGTCCCCGCCGACGCCCGCATCGCGATGGTCACCGCCCGCCAGTGGCTCGACGACGCCGGACAGCACCGCTACGAACGCGCCTTGGCCGCGGGCATCCGGCACCTGCTCGGCCGCGGGTACCACGTCGTCCTGGTCCCGCAAGTGACCTGCGCTTTCCAAGGCGACGACGACCGCAGGGTCAACACCCGCCTCGCCGCCGGACTCGACCACGCCCGGCTGCGCGTCCTCGGCGACGACACCTTCGACCACCGCGACGCCCGCGCCCTCTACGCCGAGGCCGACCTCGTGATCGGCACCCGTTTCCACTCGGTCATCTTCGCCCTCACCGCGCACGTCCCGTGCCTCGCGATCGAGTACGAGCACAAAACGGCGGGCATCATGCGCGATCTCGGGCTCGCGGAATGGGTCGTCGGCATCGCCGAAGTCCGCGAAACCACGTTGCCCGCGCTCCTCGACAGCCTCGTCGACCACCGCGACGACTACCGGCGGCACCTGCGCGAAGTGCTTCCCCCTTACGCGCGCCGGGCCCGCGATCTGCGCCACCTGCTCGATGCCGCCTGACGCGGAGGTCAGCCCCGCCGCAGCCAGCGGAACCGGCGGCAGCCGCAGCGTCCGCAGTCGGTGCCGCCGCGCAAATGCCGGTGCTCGCTGCGTTCGTGACCGCACGCGCGGCACCGCATCGTCGCCCACGGCATCCGGATCCCGGACATCCTGCGCCTCCTCGAAGTCCCCCGCTCCCCCGGCACACACCATCACATCCGCGCGCGCCCAGCCAACCGGACCAATGAGGACAGGAGCCTCCGTGAGCCGAGAACGCACCGTCGTCTTCGCGACGCCGTACTTCCCGCCGGACGTCGGCGGCGTGCAGACCTACGTGCACAGCCTGGCCGCCGCGCTGCGGGAAGTCCCCGGATGGCGGCCGGTCGTCGTCACCACCAGCGCCCGCGCCGGGTCCGGCGACCCCTTTCCGGTCTACCGGCTCCCCGCACTCGCCAAGCTGTCCAACACTCCCCTCGACCCGCGCTGGCCGCGCCGGATCCGCCGCATCCTGCGCGCCGAACAGGCCGACTTCCTCAACGTCCACACCCCGGTGCCCGGTCTCGCCGACGCCGCGACCCTCGCCGCCGGGAACACCCCGGTCGTCGTGACTTATCACGCCGCCGCCCTGGCCAAGGACGGTCACCCGTTCTTCAACGCCGTCGCGCGCGCCTATGCCGGCGCCGAGGCCTTCATGCTCCGCCGGGCGGACCTGATCCTGGGGGTTTCCGACTACGTCGCCGACCGCTTCCGCCCGCGCTACGGCGACAAAGTCGGCGTGCTGGAGAACGCCGTCGCCCCGGAGCTCTTGACGTCCCCGCTCGGCGGGAACCGTCCTTACGCCGCCGCTTTTCTGGCCCGGCTGGAACCGACCCACGCGTGGAAAGGCCTCGACCAGCTCCTGCACGCGATGAGCATCCGCCGCGGGCGCCTGCTGGTGATCGGCGACGGCGCCGCGCGACCCGGATACGAGGCCCTCGCCCGGAAACTCGGGATCGACGGCAACGTCACCTTCGCCGGAAATCTCCGCGGCTCCGCGAAATTCCGCGCTCTCCGCAGTGCCAGTTCGCTCGTTCTCTGCCCGACCAGTCCGAACGACGCCTTCCCGACGGCACTGCTCGAAGCGTGGGCGAGCCGGGTGCCGGTCATCGCCACCGCGGTCGGTCCGCTCGCCGCGCTGGTGACCGACGGGGTCAACGGGCTGCTTGCCGCGCCGCGTTCTCCCGAAGCGCTCGCCGGCGAACTGGACCGGCTCGAGAGCAACCCGGGGCTCGCACACGCGATCCGGGAGAACGCCTGCGAACTCGTGCGCAGCCGGTACACGTGGAGTCATCGGGTCGCGGAGTTCGTCGAGCAGCTGACCGCGCTCGACCGGCGCGGCGCTCCGGTCTCACGATGACGGCGCCCCGGCCGGCCGGCTTCCGCCGGATTCCGCAATCCTCCCCCGGTTCCGACCCGTTTTCCTTCCCTGAGGGCGAAATCTCCGGTTGCCGTCCCGCTCACCGGCACGACCCCCCGATCGTGGCCGCGCGCGGTCCGCCGCCGGGCGCGCGGATCTGGGTAGCCTGACGGCGTGGCCGACCCGATCCCCCCAGTCCCCGCCCCCGGCGAGTCCGGATCCGAGCATCCCGGCGCGGGCGAACCGCCCGGGAAGAAGCGGCGGAAGCGCCCGTTCTGGCAGGAACTGCCGATCCTGATCGGCATCGCGCTGGTGCTGACGATCCTGATCCAGCAGTTCGTCGCGAAGGTGTTCCTGATCCCTTCGGCGTCGATGGAGACGACGCTGCACGGCTGCGACGGCTGCTTCGGCGACCGGGTCGTCGTCGACCGCGTCACCTACGATTTCACCGATCCCGCCCCCGGCGACGTCATCGTCTTCCGCGGCCCGCAGCCGTGGACCGCGAACGAGATCGCCCCGCAGGAGTCGGGCAACTTCTTCACGAAGACGTTGCGCGGCCTCGGTTCCCTCGTCGGCTTCGCGCCGCCGGACGAGCGCGACTTCGTGAAGCGCGTGATCGCCGTCGGCGGCCAGACCGTCCAGTGCTGCGACCCGCAGGGCCGCGTCCTGGTCGACGGCAAACCGCTCGACGAACCGTACGTGCACTGGCTGGACCAGCCGCCGACGGCGCGGCAGACCTTCGCCCCGGTCACCGTCCCGAAGGGAAGCCTCTGGGTGATGGGCGACAACCGCGAGAACTCGTGCGACTCGCGCTGCCAGGGCGGCGGCGGAGTCAACGGCACCGTCCCGGTGGACGACGTCATCGGCAAGGCGCGGGTGATCGTCCTGCCGCCGTCGCGCTGGGGCGGCGTCAGCGACCACGACCCGCAAGCCGCGCCCGCCGCGCTCGGCGCACCCGCGTGGCAGCAGGGAATCCCGCTCGGCGCCGGGGCGCTGCTGGCGTTCCCGACGCTCGCCGCCGGGCGGAGCCTGCGGCGGAAGCTGGCCAAACAGGACTGACCGCGATCCGACTGTCCGTCCGCAAGAGCGGGAGCAGCGCCGCCTCACCGGCCCGCGCCGGCCGCCCGCACGACGTCCATCCGGAGATGCCGCGTCAGATCCCCCGTCAGCTGCAGCACCGGCGTCCGCTCCGCGAACAGCCATTCGCCGCCGCGCCGGACGAACCGGTCGTCGTAGTGCCCGGCGGCGATGGGTTGCAGCGGAAAGTCTTCCGCGGCTTGGAAAACGGTGAAGTAGCTGTGCGCGGAAGCCGTGTCCTCCCCCGGCGCGATCCGGACGTTCGTCGTCACGTGGCGGGTCCTCGGCGTGCCGTCGGGATGGATGATCAGGATGTCGCGGAACCAGTTCTCCACGGCCTCCCGCCCGGACCGGCCGCCGCCGCTGTGCAAGGTGCCCTCGCGGAACAGTTCGCCCACCCCGGCCAGATCGCCCGCGTCGATGCGCGCGGCGTAGGTCATGATCAGGTCCTGGATCGCCCACCGGGCCGACTCTGCCGACATCGGGCCAGCATAGGAGTTCCACAGTGGACGCGGCCCGCACGTCCGCCCGGACCCGTGACCAGCGGTTCTCCCGGAGACCGCCCTCCCGCCGCAGCGCGGTGCGGCGGCGGTGGCATGATGCCCGCACGGTCCCGGCCGATCGGACCGCTCGCCGAGGAGGAAGGTGACGCTTGAGCACGCGCACTACCCAGGTGGACGACCTCCGGCTGGTGGCGCAGCCGAGCGCGGTCCCGTGCACCGAGCTGTTCGTCCGCCTGATCCTGACCGACTGGTCCCTGATGCCGATGCTGGACCAGGTCACGAACGCCGCGGTCCGGCTCGTCGGCGACGTCGTCGACCAGAGCAGCCCGTCCGCGCCCGCCTTCGTGACCGTCCGGCTCCAGCTGCGCGGGGACCGGCTGGTCATCGAGGTCGACGACGACCTCGTCGCCCCGGACCCGCCGCGCGACGAGCGGATCGGCGTGCGCCCCGGCGAACGCGGCGGCCGCACCACGTGGTGCGAACTGGCGCTGCCCGGCGGGATCTCCGCCGGGCAGGTCCGGCTGCCGCGCCGGGGCGACCGGCGCACGCTGGTGGACGAACCCGTCTCCGGCGAACCGGTCACCGCGGACCCGCAGGTGCTGGAACGGCTGCTGAACCGCCTCAGCACCTGGTCCGAGTAACCGCTCCGGAAGGGACGCCCGGCTGCTTGGCCGCGGCCGGGCCGTTCTCAGCTCCCGGCGGCGGCAGCCTCCCAGGCTTTTTCCAGCGCCTGCGCGAAAACCTCCGCGGACTGCCCGCCGGACACGCCGAACCGCCGTCCCAGCACGAAAAACGGCACCCCGCCCGCGCCCAGTTCGGCGGCCTCGCGTTCCTCGGCCCGGACCGCCTCCGCGTACCGCGACGGATCCGCCAGCACCGCTTCGGCCTCGGCGCGCGGCAATCCGGCTTCCTCGGCGACATCGGCCAGCACGTCCGGGGCGAACACCGCCCGGGCCTCAGCGAAATTCGCGCGGAACAACGCCGACAGCATCTCGTTCTCCAGCCCCTTTTCGCGGGCCAGGTGCAGCAGCCGGTGCGCGTCGAAGGTGTTGCCGATCTCCCGGTCCGTCCGGTAGCCGAGCCCTTCCGCCGCCGCGAGCCCGGCGACCCGCTGCTCCATCTCGGCGGCCTGCGGCCCGTACTTCGCGGTGAGCATGTCCAGCAACGGCTCGGTCCCGGTCTTGCCGGGGTCCAGTTCGAACGACCGGTAAGTCACGGTCACCTCGTCCCGGTGCTCGAACCCGGCCAGCGCCTTCTCGAACCGCGCCTTCCCGAGATAGCACCACGGGCACACGACATCGCTCCAGATTTCCACCTGCATGCCGCCAGCGTAGAACGCGCCGGCTAGACGGCGGTCTTCACCGGCTCCCGCGCCCCGGTCCGTTCCGCGCCGATGCCCGCGGTCACCACGAACGCGATCCCGGCCACCGCCGCGACATTCGGCACCTGGTGCAGCACGATCAGCCCTAGCACGAGCGCGATCGCCGGCTCCAGGCTCATCAGCGTCCCGAACGCCGACGCCGTCAGCCGGCGCAACGCCATCATTTCCAGGCTGAACGGCACCACCGGCACGAGCACCGCCAGCCCGAGCCCGGCGAGCACCAGCGGCCAGGTCAGCTCGCCGGCCACCGCCGGGGCGTGCACGACCGTGGCGACCAGACCGGCCACCGGCATCGACACCGCCAGCCCGCGCAGGCCCGACACCTCGTCGCCGACCCGTTGCGTCAGCACGATGTACGCGCCCCAGCAGACCGCGGCCGCGAGCGCGCAGCCGACGCCGATCAGGTCGGTCCCGCCCTGCCATGGTTGCGTCAGCAGCACCACTCCGGCAGCCGCCAGCACTGGCCACACCCGGGTTCCGCCGCGGCCGCGCACGATCGCGACGGTGAGCGGGCCGAGGAATTCCAGCGCGCTCGCGGTGCCCAGCGGCAGCCGGGTCGCGGCGATCATGAACAGGATCGTCATCCCGGCTGTCGCGAAGCCGAGCACCACGCACGTCAGCAACGCCGGGCGGCGGAACGCCGACGGCCTCGGCCGCACGAGCACCAAGAGCAGCACCCCGGCCCACGCGAGCCGCAGCCACGCGACGCCGGTCGGCCCGATCCGGTTCGCGATGTCGACCGAAACCGCCAGCCCGAGCTGGACGGACAGCATGGCGCCGACGGCGAGGGCGACACCGGCCCGGGGAGAGGAGGGAAGCACGTTGTCCAGGAGAACGCATCGAGACCGTTCGTGTCCACGTGCCAATCCTGGACGTACTGTTCGGATATCCTGGACAATCGGCGGATGGAGACCCGCAGGCTGCAGTTCCTTCTCGAGTTGTCGCGGCTCGGCTCGATGCGCGCGGTGGCGGACGTGTTCGAAACCACAACGTCCACCGTCTCGCAGCAGATCTCGGTGCTGGCCAAGGAAACCGGTGTCGCGCTCCTCGAACCGGACGGCCGCCGCGTGCGGCTCACTCCCGCCGGGCGACGGCTCGCCGAGCACGCGGTGACGATCCTGGGCGCGGTCGAAGCGGCGCGGGTGGATCTCGATCCCGAGGCCGAACCCGCCGGAACCGTGCGCGTCGCGGGGTTCGGGACGGGCGTGCGGCACGCGGTGCTCCCGGTCGCGGACCTCCTCGCGCAGCGGCATCCGCGCGTCCGCGTCGTGATCAGCGAGCACGAACCCGCCGAAGCACTGGCCCAGTTGCGGACCGACGACATCGACCTCGCCCTCACCTACGACTACAACCTCGCGCCCGCGGCCGCCGACCCGTCGCTCGCCGTCCGTCCGCTGTGGGCGGAGCCGTGGGGACTCGCGGTGCCGCGCGCGGACGCGAACCGGTTGCGGGGCAACGGAACCCTCGACGTGTTCGCCGCCTTCCGCGACCGCGACTGGATCGGCAACTCCCGCAACGGCGCGGACGAGACGGTCGTCGGGACGCTGGCGTCGATGGCCGGGTTCTCGCCGCGGTTCACCCACCGCGCGGACAACCTCGACCTCGTCCAGGACCTCATCGCGGCGGGCGGCGGGGTCGGCCTGCTGCCCGAATCCTGGGAGACCCGGCCCGACGTCGCCGTCGTGGCGCTGACCGGGCCGGACGTCCGGCTGCGGGCCTTCGCCTGCACCCGGCGCGGGCGCGACGCGTGGCCGCCGCTCGCCCTCGTCCTCGGGCTGCTGCCCGGCGGCTAGCATGGCGGCGGAAGCGGTGCGAGCACGGAGGAGGCGACATGGCCACGGAGAAGGCGATTCTGGCCGGCGGGTGTTTCTGGGGCATGGAGGAGCTGTTCCGCCACCAGCCCGGCGTGACCGCGACCCGCGTCGGCTACAGCGGCGGCGACGTCCCCCACGCCACCTACCGCAACCACGGCACCCACGCCGAAACCATCGAGGTCGCCTACGACCCGGAACAAACCGACTTCCGCACCCTGCTGGAGTTCTTCTTCCAGGTCCACGACCCCAGCACCAAAAACCGCCAAGGCAACGACATCGGCACCAGCTACCGCTCCGCCATCTTCTACACCACCGACGAGCAGAAGCAGATCGCCGAAGACACCATCGCCGACGTCGACGCCTCCGGCCTCTGGCCCGGGAAAGTCGTCACCGAGGTGACGCCCGCCGGGGACTTCTGGGAAGCCGAACCGGAGCACCAGGACTACCTGCAGCACTACCCCAACGGCTACACCTGCCACTTTCCCCGTCCCGGCTGGAAACTGCCGAAGCGCGGCTAGCGCGCCATCGCGGCCTCGGCCTCCCGGAAGGCCGCCGGGCTCAGCCGCCGCCACACCAGCGACGTCCCGAGCAGCTGGACCGCCGCCGCCATCACCCACACCCCGCGCAAGCTCCAGTGCACGGCCACGAACCCGCCCGCGAGCGCGCCCAGCGGCGTCAATCCCCAGGCCAGCGCGCGATGGCTGGTCAGCACGCGCCCGAGCAGCTCCGGCGGCGTGAACCGCTGCCTGCTCGACTGCGAGCACACGTTCCAGATCAGCGTCGTCGCGGTGAGGAAGATCAGCACCGCGCCGACCAGCACCGGCCACGGCGGCACGATCGCGATCAGCAGCTGGCTCAGCACCGCGCACGCCTGCGCGATCCGCATCGCTGTCGAGTAGCCGAACCGGCGCACGAACCGGTCCACGAAGAACGACGACACCACCCAGCCGACCGCCAGGCAGGCCAGCAGCACGCCGTACCCGAACGGCGAGAGACGCAGTTCCTGTGTGGCGTACAGGACGAGCATCGAGTTGCCCGCGGCCGCCGCGAACGAGCCCAGCGCGACCGTGACGGTGATCGACCGCAACAGCGGCGTGCCGACGAGATAGCGCAGCCCGGCAGTCACGTCCTTCAGCGGATGCGCGGGCGTGCGCACCGGTTTCGCCGACGGTATCCCGCGTGCGAGAAGCAACGCGACCAGCGCGGCGACGGCTGCCAGCCACGCGGGCAGCCCCGCGCTGATCCCGATCAGCAGCCCGGTCGCCGGCGGCACCACGAACTGGACCATGCCCCGGTCGATCACCTGCAGCCGGGAATTGGCCATGGTGAGCTGATCCGGCGTGACGACCTCGGGGACCACCGAGCCCGCCGCGCCGTCGCCGAACACCTGCGCCGTGGTGAGCACGAACGCCACCACCAGCAGCGCGGGCAGGCTCAGCGAACCGGTGGAACCGAGCAGCGCCAACGTGAGCGCGGCCACGATCTGCACCGCGTACGCCGAGGCGAGCACGGTCGTGCGCCGGACCCGGTCGATCACCACCCCGGCGAACAGCGAAAGCAGCAGCCACGGCGCTTGCCCGGCGACGTTCACCAGAGACACCGCACGCGGGTCGGTGGTGATCGAGACGGCCAGCAAGGGCAGTGCCGCGAGCAAAAGCCCTTCACAGGTTGAACCGGACACCGCCACCGCTTGCAGGCGGACCCAAGCCGATCCGCTCCCGCCCCACCCCGCCATGCCCGCCAGTCTCCCGCGCGCCGCAACTGGTTTTCCGCAGCGCACCGGCACGCGCTCCCGGTCCCCGGACCTCCTCGCCGAACAAAACCGCTCCGGTTATCACGCGGGCGCGGGCCACGCTTTCCCTTGTCCGTCAACCGGAATCCGCGCGCCCGGCCGGATCGCGGGACGGCGGTTCACCTGCTGGGACGGGCTTCAGCGAACCGTCGCGAACGGTTGAGCTGGACGCATCCGTTCCGTCCCCGCTGGAGGAATTCCGTGCCCCGCCACACCCCGCCCCGACCCGGCCGTCCCGCCCGCGCGCGGTCCCGTCTCGCCTTCGCGCTGGCCTTTCCGCTGCTGCTCGCCGCGTGCGGCACGGCGGGCGGGGCCAGTCCGCAGGACGCCGGTCCCCCGCGCCCGGGCGGCACGCTCCGGCTGGGCATCTCGTCCAATCCCGACTGCATCGACCCGCAGCAGGTCAGCACCAACGCCTCGGTGAACGTCGGCCGCCAGCTGGTCGATTCGCTCACCGACCAGGACCCGAAAACCGGCGCGATCACCCCGTGGCTCGCCGACCGCTGGACGGTCAGCCCCGATTCCACGAGCTTCACCTTCCACCTCCGCTCCGGCGCCACCTTCTCCGACGGCTCCCCCGTGGACGCCGCCGCGGTGAAGGCCAGCTTCGACGGCATCAAGGCGCTCGGCGCGAAGGCCCTGCTCGGTTCCAGCTACCTGGCCGCCTACCGCGGCGCGACAGTGGTCGACCCAGCGACCGTCCGGCTCGAGTTCACCCAGCCCAGCGCGCAGTTCCTGCAAGCGAGCTCCACGATGTCGCTCGGCGTGCTCGCGCCCGCGGCGTTCCGGCACACCGCCGAGCAGCGCTGCCAGGGCGCTGGCCTGATCGGCTCGGGCCCGTTCGTGTTCACCAGCCTGAAGCCGAACCAGAACATCGTGCTCAGCAAGCGCACGGGTTACCACTGGGGTTCGCCGTTGTGGCGGCACCAGGGCGAGGCGTACGTCGACAAGATCGATTTCCGCGTGGTGCCGGAACCCGGCGTGCGGTCGGGCAGCCTGACGTCCGGGCAGCTCGACGCGATCACCGACGTCCAGCCGGTGGACGAACCGCAGTTCTCCGGCAACGGCTTCACCGAACCCGTCCGGCCGAACCCGGGCATCGTGTTCAACCTGCACGCGAACGTGACCCGCGGCGTCCTCGCCGACCAGAAAGTGCGGCAGGCGGTGTCGAAGGGCGTGAACCGGCCCGAGGTCACCAGCACCGTGCTCACCCCGAACTACAAGCCCGCCACGAGCATCCTCGGCACCGCGACGCCGCTGTACACCGATCTGTCCAAGGAACTCGCCTACGACCCGGAAGGCGCGAAGGCGCTGCTGCAGTCCGACGGCTGGGTCCCCGGCCCGGACGGCATCCGGACGAAGAACGGGCAGCGGCTCACCGCGTCCGTGCTGTTCTCCGCGGTGTTCAACCAGAACCAGAGCGTGCTGGAGCTGATCCAGCAGCAGCTGCGCAAGATCGGTTTCGACCTCAAGATCGAGCTGCACACCAACGCCGAGGTCACCCGCCTTCAGCAGGCAGGCCAGTACGATTTCCTCTGGTACAACGTCACCCGCGCCGACCCGGACATCCTGCGCCAGCAGTTCTCCACGAAGACGAACAACCGCAGCAAGCTGCCCGCGGACAACCCGCTCGACGCGTCGCTGAACGAACAGTCCGCGACCGTCGATCCCGCGAAGCGCAAGCCCGCGGCGGAAAAGGCGCAGCGGACCATCGTGGAGCAGGCCTACTCGATCCCGGTCTTCGAACTGACGCAGGTGCTCGGCGTCGGACCGAACGCACATGACGTCGGCTTCGAGGCTTCCTCGCGGCTCCAGCTGTTCGACGCGTGGGTTTCGGGCTCGTGAAAGGCTTCCCGCTGCTTCGCCGCGTTCTGCAGGCCGTAGTGGTGCTGTGGGCGGCGTTCACGCTGTCGTTCGTCATCCTGTACCTGCTGCCCGGCGACGCGGTGCTGACCAAACTCGGCTCGGCCGAGGGCGGTCCCAGCGCGTCGCCGGAGCAGATCGCCGCCCTGCGCGCCGAGTACGGGCTGGACGACCCGGTCCTCGTGCAGTACGGCAAGCACCTCCTCGCCGCGCTGCACGGCGACTTCGGCACCTCGGTGGCCACCGGCGACGACGCCACCCGCCAAGTCCTCACCGCGTTGCCGCCGACGCTCGCCGTCTCCGGACTGGCGCTGGTGCTCGCGATCGTCTTCGGCGGCGGGATCGCCGTGCTGGGCACCTTCACCCGCACCCGCTGGGTGAGCCAGCTCCTGCTTTCGCTGCCGCCGCTGGGCACTTCGCTGCCGACGTTCTGGGTCGGGCTGCTGCTGATCCAGCTGTTCTCGTTCCGGCTGCGGCTGTTCCCGGCGCTCGGATCGACCGGCTTCGCGTCGCTCGTCCTCCCAGCGGTCACGCTCGCCCTGCCGACCGGCGCGATCATCGCGCAAGTGCTGGCGAAGAGCCTGCGAACACAGCTCGCCGAGCCGTACATCGAGGTGGTGCGCGCGAAGGGCGCGAGCCCTCGCCGAGTCCACTTCGGACACGCGCTGCGCAACGCCGGACTGCCCGCGCTCACTCTGGTGGGCGTCGTCGCGGGCAACCTGCTGGCCGGTTCGGTGGTGACCGAAACCGTGTTCTCCCGCGACGGTCTCGGCCGCGTCACGGCGTCGGCGGTGACCGCGCAGGACGTGCCGGTGGTGCAGGCGGTGATCGTGCTCGCCGCGTTCTTCTTCGTGGTGCTCAATCTCGTCGTCGACCTCGTCTACCCGCTGCTGGACCCGCGGGTCTCCGTGCGCAAGGAGGTGCCCGCGCATGTCTGAAGCCGTGCTGTCCCGCCGATTCCTCGTCCGCCGCCCAGGCTTGGTCCTCTCCGGACTCGTCCTCGCCGCCGTGCTGATCGCCGCCTTCGCCCCCACCCTGTTCACCAGCCAAGACCCGATCACCGGCATCCCGTCCGAACGGCTCCAAGGCCCCTCGCTCAGCCACCTGTTCGGCACCGACGAGACCGGCCGCGACGGGTACGCCCGCGTCGTGCACGGGGCCGGGCTGTCCCTGCGCGCGACGGTGCTCGCGGTCCTCGTCGCGTTCGCCGCCGGGTCCGCGCTGGGGCTGCTCGCCGGGTTCCGCGGCGGCTGGCTCGACTCGGTCGTGATGCGGATCGTCGACGTCCTCCAGGCGGTTCCGTCGATCCTGCTGTCGCTGGCGCTGGTGACCGCGCTCGGCTTCGGAACCACGAACGTGGCGATCGCCGTCGGGGTGGCGCACCTCGCGTCGTTCGCCCGGCTGATGCGCGCCGAGGTGCTGCGAGTGCGTTCCGGCGTCTTCGTCGAGGCAGCGCGGGCGTCCGGCGTGCGCTGGGGCGGGGTGCTCGGACGGCATGTGCTGCCCAACGCACTGGGACCGGTGCTCGTGCTGGCCACGGTGACCGTCGGGATCGCGGTGCTCGAAGTGTCCGCGCTCAGCTTCCTCGGGTTCGGCGCGACCCCGCCGACGCCGGAGTGGGGCGCGCTCGTCGCCGGCGGACGCAATTTCCTGGCCACCGCTTGGTGGATGACCACGTTCCCGGGGCTGACCGTCGCGGCCGTCGTGCTGGCGGCGAACCGCGTGTCCCGGGCTCTCGACGGCGAACGGAGCTGACAAAGTGCTGGAGATCAGCGAACTGGCGGTCTCATACCGCACCTCGGGCGGCGTGGTGCCCGCTGTGCGCGACGTGAGCCTGCGGGTCGGAGCGGGCGAGATCGTCGCGGTGGTCGGCGAATCCGGTTCCGGGAAGAGCACCACCGCGCACGCCGCGATCGGACTGCTTCCCCGCGGCGGCCGAGTCCGCCGCGGACAGATCACTTTCGGCGGACGCGACCTCACCACACTGTCCGAAAAGGACTGGCGGCGGATCCGCGGCACCGGGATCGCGCTCGTGCCGCAGGATCCGACGGTGTCGCTCGACCCGGTCCGGCGGATCGGCGAGCAGGTGGCCGAGGTGCTGCTGATCCACCGCCTGGCCGCCAGGAACGAGGCCGCCGCCCGCGCGGTGGAACTCCTGCGCCGCGCCGGGGTCGACCGGCCGGAATCGCGCGCGCGGCAGTATCCGCACGAGCTGTCCGGCGGGCTTCGGCAGCGCGTGCTGATCGCGATCGCGCTCGCGGGCCGGCCCCGGCTGATCATTGCCGACGAGCCGACCAGTGCGCTCGACGTGACCGTGCAGAAGGAAATCCTCGACCATCTCGCAAAACTCGCCGCCGACGACGGCACCGCGATCCTGCTGATCACGCACGACCTGGGCGTCGCCGCGGACCGGGCCGGGCGGATCGCCGTGCTCTCCGAGGGACGGCTGGTCGAAGAAGGGCCGGCCCGCGAGCTCCTTGCCGCGCCGACGCAGGACTACACCCGACGGCTTCTCGCCGCCGCCCCGAGTCTCAGCCGCGAACCACTCCGGCCCCGCCGCGCGGAAGGCCCGGAAGTCCTGCTGTCCGTCGACTCGGTCTCGAAGACCTTCGCTTCCTCGCGCGCCGGTGCCGTGCAAGCCGTGGACGACGTGTCGTTCCAGCTCACTCGCGGCCGGACCCTGGCGCTGGTCGGCGAATCCGGGTCCGGCAAGACGACGACCGCGCGCCTGGTCGTCGGCCTGGAAACCCCGACCGCGGGCACGGTCAGCTTCGCCGGCCAGGACGTCACCCGGCTGTCCCCCGCCGGACTGCGCAGGCTGCGCCGCCGGTTCCAGCTCGTCTACCAGAACCCGTACGCCTCGCTGAACCCGCGCTTTTCCATCGCCGACGTGATCGGCGAACCGCTGCGCGCGTTCCGCGTCGGCGGCCGGGCCGGACGGGTCGCCGAACTGGCGGACCAGGTCGCGCTGCCGTCGTCCGTGCTGCGCCGGAAACCGGCCGAACTGTCCGGCGGCCAGCGCCAGCGCGCGGCGATCGCCCGGGCGCTGGCGCTGCGGCCGGATCTCGTCGTGCTGGACGAGCCGGTGTCCGCTTTGGACGTTTCGGTGCAGGCGCAGATCCTGAACCTGCTGGTGGACCTGCAGGACGAGCTCGGCCTGACGTACCTGTTCATCACCCACGACCTGGCCGTGGTGCGGGAGATCGCCGACCAGGTCGGGGTGATGCGCCAGGGCAAGCTGCTCGAACTCGGCCCGGCCGACGACGTCCTGCTGCGGCCGCGCGTGCAGTACACGCGCGACCTGCTGGCCGCGATCCCCGGCGGCGAGCAGGTTCGCGCGTGACGTCAGCGGAGGCGCCGTCCGGGAAAGAGGCGACGCCGCTTCCGTTCCCGGCGTCGGCCCTAGTTGGCGAGCACCAGCCGCCCGACGGCCTCACCCGCGTCCATCCGCCGGTGCGCCTCGCGCGCCTGCGCCATCGGCAGGACGGTGACCGGCAGCCGGATCCGGCCGTCGGTGTACAGCGGCAGCACGGCGTCCGCGGCGGGGCGAGCGGGCGCGGTATCGGCGGCCAGGAAACCGCCCACGTTGAACCCGACCACGCCGATGTTCTTGCCCCACACGGCGTTCGAGTCGACCAGCGGCGCGGTCTCGCTGCCCGCGCTGCCGACGACCAGCATCCGCCCCATCGGCGCGAGCAGGTCCAGCGACGCGATCCGCAGGTCGCCGCCCACCGGGTCGACGATGATCTCGAACCGCTCTGCGCCCAGCTCGCCGGGTTCCCCGGACAGCACGACCCGGTCGAAACCGAGCTGCTTCGCCGCCTCGACCTGCTCAGGGCGCCGGACCGTGCCGACGACCTCGCGAGCGCCGAGCAGCCGCGCCACCTCCGGGTACACCGAGGCGAGGCCGCCGAGCGCACCGTGCACGAGCACGCGCGCGTCCTTCGGCAGCCGCACCGCCTCGGTGAGCGACAGGTAGGCGGTCACGGTGTTCGCCAGACCGGCCACAGCCTGCGCGCGGTCCACTCCGGTGCCCGCCAGCGGCACGACGAGAGCGGCGGGCGCGAGCTTGACGTCGGCGTATCCGCCCATTCCGGGCAGCGTGAGCGTGACGACCTCGTCCCCGACCGAGAAGCCGCTCCCCGGTCCGGCCGCGCGGATCGTGCCCGCGACCTCGAGCCCGGGCACCAGCGGCGGCTTCGGCGCGTAGTCGTACTCCGCGAGCGTGCCTCGGCGGATCAGCGCGTCGATCAGCCCCACGGACGCGTGCGAGACCGTGATGGTCACTTCGCCCGGCCCCGGAACGGGCTCGGGCGCCTCGATTTCTTCGAGGACCTCGGGTCCGCCGTAGCGAGTGATGGACAAAGCGCGCATCGTGCGTACTCCCCAGTGTTCTGCGTGTGTGCCGGCGAGCCGGAACAACCTGGGCCGGTCCGCGGTTATTCCGGCTTAGTTCACCCGAGGAAGGACGCGTCGTGCCGACCGAAACGCAATCGCTGCGCAAACTGGGTTTCCTGACCATCGGCCTGTTCGACGGCGACGACCCGCGGCCGGGCCACGAATCCACGCTGCGCGTGCTCGAACTCGGCGAGCAGCTCGGCTTCGACAGCGCCTGGGTCCGCCACCGGCACCTGCAGTACGGCATCTCGTCGCCGGTCGCGGTGCTCGCCGCGGCCACCCAGCGCACCAGCCGGATCGAACTCGGCACCGCGGTCATCCCGCTCGGCTGGGAAAACCCGCTGCGCCTCGCCGAGGACCTGGCGACCGTCGACGTCCTGTCCGGCGGACGGCTCAACCCGGGCGTCAGCGTCAGCCCGCCGATGCACTACGAGGACGTGCGGGGCGCGCTGTACCCGGACACCGGCGACCGCGAAGACTTCGGCTACGACCGGGTGTCGCGGCTGTTGTCGCTGATCCGCGGCGAGCGCGCCTCGACGTTCAGCGGCGTCGAAGGCATCGAGACGTTCTCCGACCGCGTCCAGCCGCATTCGCCCGGACTGGCCGGCCGCCTGTGGTACGGCGGCGCGAGCACCCGCTCGGCGATCTGGACCGGGCAGGCCGGGATGAACTACCTGACCAGCAGCGTCGTCCGCGCCGAGGAGGGCTCGACGGACTTCGAGAGCATCCAGCTCTCGCACGTGCGCGCGTTCCGGTCGCACCATCCGGACGGGGCGCGGGCCCGGGTTTCGCAAGGCCTGGTGGTGATTCCGACCGACAGCGCCACGGCCGGGCAGCGCGCCAAGTACGAGGATTACGCGGCAAAACGCCTGCCGCGCACCAAAACCCCGCAGGGCCCAGGCGGCCTGCTGTTCTCGCGCGACTACGTCGGCACGTCCGCTGAAATCGCCTCGCAGCTGTACCAGCACGCCGCTTTCCGCGAGATCGACGAGGTCGCTTTCGCGCTGCCGTTCACCTTCGAGCACGAGGACTACGTGCAGATCCTCACCGATCTGGCCACCCGGCTGGGTCCGGAGCTGGGCTGGAAGCCGGCGTCGTGAGTGTTTACGCCGGTTCCGACCGGCGTAAACACCCACGACACCCCAACGGTGCTAGCGTGGCAGGGTGCCGGATTTCACGTCCACAGTGGACATTCCCCGTCCTGCCGGGGACCAGCGCGAGGCCCTCGCGTGGGCTCGCGCGGTCTGGGAGGACGCTCCGCCGCCGATGCGGGCCTTCCTGCGCACCGGGTGGCTCGGCCTCGGCCTGACCACCCGCCTGTCGCCGGACCGGGTGCTGGGCTGGACCATCGCCTCGGCGACGCCGGACCGCGTCGTGCTCGAAGCACCGTCGCCGCTGATGACCACGCGCAACATCGTGCACCTCGACGCGGACCGCGTGTACTGGACCACGGAAGTCACCTACGACCGGTTCCCCGCCCGCCAGCTGTGGGCTTTGGCGGCACCGATCCACGAACTCGTCATCCCGGCGCGGTTGCGCCACGCGGCCGGGGCCTCGCGGCCCGGCGATCTGCAGCACCAGCTCGTCACGACGTTCCAGCGGCGGCTCGGCAACCCCGTCCTGTCGCGGCTCCCCGGCCAGACGCTGCTCGAAACGACCGGCCGCAGCTCGGGTCTGCCCCGCCAGACCCCGATCGGCGGCCGCCGCGTCGGACAGGAATTCTGGCTGGTGTCCGAATTCGGCGAGCGGTCGCAGTACGTGCGCAACATCCAGGCCGACCCGCGCGTCCGGCTGCGCCTGCACGGCCGCTGGCTGCGCGGGGTCGCGCACCTGCTTCCCGACGACGACGCCCGGGCGCGGCTGAAGTCGTTGCCGCGTTTGAACAGCACGGCGGTCCAGGCGTTCGGGACCGACCTGCTGACGATCCGGATCGACCTGGACTAGCGCAGAGACCCTCGTGCGCGGCGATGCCGGCGAGAACCGGCACAGGCACTCACGAGTCGCCCAGCGCGGCCTCGATCGTGCGCCGGGCATTCGCCGCCAGCACCGGATTCGTCTCCCGGTAGTACGGCAGCTGGATCAGCGCGATCGACAACGCCCAGCCCCGGCCGCGCTCCCACGTCGCGTCGTCCACGTCCGCTGCCTCGCGGAACACCTCCCGCTCAGCCGCCGCGAACGTGTTCCACCCCGGGATCAGGTCCACCGCCGGGTCGCCGATCCCGGCTCCCGCGAAGTCCAGCACCGCGCTCAGCCCGCCGTCGTCGACCAGCACGTTCCCCGGCGACAGATCGGCGTGCAGCCACACCGGATCCCCGGCCCACTCCGGCGCCGCGAGCGCCTTCTCCCATGCCTCGGCATACGCCGGATCGCCGCCGAGCTGCGCGATCGCCTCCCGGGTCGGCGCGTCCCGCGTGCGCAGCGGACGGCCCCGGCTGACCTCCGGCGCACCGGAAGTGCCGAGGCCGCGCAACGCCTTCACGAACGCGCCCAAGTCCCGCGCCACCCGCGCGTCGCCGAAATCCGGGTTGACGCCGGGCAGCCAGCGCAGCACCGACCAGTCCCAGGCGAAGCCCTCGCCCGGCCGTCCTTCGGCGAGCACCTCCGGCACCGCGACCGGCAGCCGCGGTGCGAGCCAGCGCAGCCAGCGCTGTTCGTGACCGATCTCGGCGGCCCCGCGTTCCAGCCGCGGCAGCCGGGCGACCAGGTCGTCGCCGAGCCGGAACATCGCGTTTTCCGTTCCCGACGAGGCGACCCGCGACACCGGCAACCCGGCCCACCGCGGAAACTGGGCCGCGACGAGGCGACGGACCAGGTCGTCGTCGATTTCCGCTTCGCCGGCATGCATCCGATTCATCAGCGTCGAGCAAACCGCGTCGGCCTGACGCCGGGCAACCGGTTTATTCCCGTTCCCGCCGACTGTCCCAGACGCTGGTTACTCCTCGCCCCGGCCCCGGACTCCGCGCCACACTGCTGGCATCCACGGGGAAAGGACGCAGCATGACAGGGCTCACCGGACCACGGCTCGCCGTCGCGCTGGAAGGCGCCGGCTGGCATCCGGCCGCGTGGCGCGAAGCGGACGCCCGCCCGGCCGACCTGCTCACCGCCGGATACTGGACCGGACTGGTCCAGGAGGCCGAAGCCGCGCACCTGGACTTCGTCACCTTCGAGGACTTCCTCTCCCTGCGCGACCCCGCCGAGCCGACGGCCCGCGCCGACCGCGCGCAAACCCGCCTGGACGCCGTGCTGCTCGCCTCGCGGATCGCGCCGCTGACCTCGCACATCGGCCTGATCCCGACCGCGGTCGTCACCCACACGGAGCCGTTCCACCTGTCGAAGGCGATCGCGACGCTCGACTACGTCAGCACCGGCCGCGCCGGGGTCCGCGTGCAGGTGTCCGGAAGCGCTGCGGAGTTCCGGCACTTCGGCCGCCGCACGCCGCCCGAGGCGCCCGAACTCTTCGAGGAAGCCGCCGATTACGTCGAGGTGCTGCGCCGGCTGTGGGACAGCTGGGAGGACGACGCCGAGATCCGCGACGTCGCCACCGGCAGGTTCATCGACCGCGGCAAACTGCACTACATCGGCTTCGAGGGCCGCTGGTTCTCTGTCAAAGGCCCGTCCATCACGCCGCGGCCGCCGCAGGGCCAGCCGATCGTCGCCGCGCTCGCGCACGGTCCCGACGCTTATCGCCTCGCCGCCCGCCAGGCCGACGTCGTGTACGTGACCCCGAACGACCGCGCACACGCCGCGTCGATCATCGACGAAATCGGTGCGCCCCTTCAGGTTTTCGCCGACCTCGTCGTCTTCCTCGACGAAACCGGGCAGGCCGCCGCGGACCGCAAAGCCCGGCTGGACGACCGCGCCGAGTTCGCCTCCGACGCCCACGTCTTCACCGGCACCCCGGCTCAGCTGGCCGACCTCCTGCTCGACTGGCACGCCGCGGGCCTGACCGGTTTCCGGCTGCGCCCGGGCGCCCTGCCGCACGATCTGACCGCCATCGCCCGCGCGCTGGTCCCCGAACTGCGCGACCGGGGCGCGTTCCGCACCGGATACGAGGCCTCGACCCTGCGCGGGCTGCTCGGCCTGCCGCGCCCGGCCAACCGCTACGCCGCCTGAGTCCCGGGAGATTTCCATGACTGCCAAGCAAATCCACCTCGCCGCGCACTTCCCCGGGGTCAACAACACCACGGTGTGGAGCGATCCCGAAGCGGGCAGCCACATCGAGTTCAGCTCGTTCGTCAAGCTGGCCCAGACCGCCGAACGCGCGAAGTTCGACTTCTTCTTCCTCGCCGAAGGCCTGCGCCTGCGGGAACAGGGCGGCGAAATCTACGACCTCGACGTCGTCGGCCGCCCCGACACCTTCACCGTGCTGTCCGCACTGGCCGCCGTCACCGACCGCCTGGGCCTGGCCGGAACCATCAACTCCACCTTCAACGAACCATTCGAGGTGGCCCGCCAATTCGCTTCCCTGGACCACCTTTCCGCGGGCCGCGCCGCGTGGAACGTCGTCACGTCCTGGGACGCGTTCACCGGCGAAAACTTCCGCCGCGGCGGATTCCTGCCCCAGGACCAGCGCTACTCGCGCGCCGAAACTTTCCTGCGTACGGCATGGGAGCTCTTCGACTCCTGGCGCGGCGGCGAGCTGCTGGCGGACAAGGAATCCGGCCGCTTCCTGGCCGACGGCGGCGACTTCGCCCACCACGACGCCCACTTCGACATCTCCGGCCGCTTCCCGGTCCCGCGCAGCCCGCAAGGCCGCCCGGTCACCATCCAAGCCGGGGACTCCGAAGAAGGCCGCGAATTCGCCGCCGCGACCGCCGACGCCATCTTCACCCGGCACGGCACGCTCGAAGCAGGCCAGGCGTTCTACTCCGACGTCAAGGGCCGCCTGGCCGCATACGGCCGCTCCCCGCACGAACTGGTCATCCTCCCGGCCGCGACCTTCGTACTGGGCGACACCGACGCCGAAGCGCACGAACTCGCCCACGAGGTCCGGTTGCAGCAGGTCAGCGAGCAGACCGCGATCAAGTTCCTCGAACAGCTCTGGAACACCGACCTCAGCGACCACGACCCGAACGGCCCGCTCCCGTCGTTCGACCCGGTGGTCGGCGACCTGATCTCGAAGGGCCGCGCGAGCGTCCGCATGCACCGCGACCCGATCGCGACCGCACGCGAATGGCGCCAGC
This sequence comes from Amycolatopsis sp. FU40, assembly GCF_021903635.1. NCBI lineage: Bacteria > Bacillati > Actinomycetota > Actinomycetes > Pseudonocardiales > Pseudonocardiaceae > Amycolatopsis > Amycolatopsis sp. FU40. The sequence continues at coordinate 2,147,156 of NZ_CP091381.1, read as the reverse complement.
TGGCGGAGGCGAAGCACCTGTCGAGCCGGGAACTGATCATCGAGGTCACCGGACGGCAGAACTTCATCGGCTCGCCCGAGACCGTCGCGTCGGCCATGAACGACCTCGTCCAGGCCGACGCGTCGGACGGCTTCATCCTGGTCCCGCACGTGACCCCGGGCGGGCTGGACGAGTTCGCCGACCAGGTGGTGCCGAGGCTGCAGGAACGCGGGGTGTTCCGGGAGGACTACAGCGGGCCTGCGCTGCGGGACCATCTCGGGTTGTCCTAGCCAAGGAACCGCTTCGCGTTCCCCCGCAGCAACAACTCCCGCGAGGCCTCGTCCAAGAACGATGCCCGGCGCACCACCCCGCCGGCCGGGCGCTCCCCGAGCGGATACGGGTAGTCACTCCCCACCATCACCTGCTCCGCCCCGAGCGTGTCGACCAGGTTCCGCAACGCCGGCTCGGTGAACACCACCGAATCGACACTGAACCGGCCCACATACTCCGACGGCGGCTTCTCCGAGGTAGCGATGATGTCCGCCCGCTGATGCCAGGCGTTCTCCAACCGCCCCAACCAGAACGCGAACGACCCGCCCCCGTGGGCGAAGCAGATCCGCAAGCTCGGCGGCACCCGGTCGAACACCCCGCCGAGGATCATCGCGATGATCGACAGATGCGTCTCCGCGGGCATTCCGGTGAGCCACCGCGCCATCCAGCGGTCCAGCCGCGGCGCGTCCGGCATGTCCCACGGGTGCACGAATACCGGGACGCCGAGCGAAGCCGCGTGCTGGAGGAACGTCACCACGCCCGCGTCGTCGAGGTCGCGGTCGCCGACGTGGTTGCCGATCTCCACACCGCGGTGCCCGGCCGCGACCGCGCGGTCCAGTTCGCGGCAGGCGGCGTCGGTGTCCTGCAGCGGAACCTGGCAGAACGGGATCAGCCGGCCCGGCGCGGGCGCGCAGATCTCCAGCGCGAGGTCGTTGAAGACCCGGGCGATTTTCTCGCCCTGGCCCGGGCTGGTGTCGTAGCCGAAGAACACCGGCGTCGGCGAGACGACCTGCGCCTCGATGCCGTCGGCGTCCATGTCGCCCAGCCGGACGGAGGCGTCCCAGCAGTCGGACCGGATCCGGCGGAACTCGTCCGAACCGGCCATGATCACGGCCTCGCGTTCGGTTTCCGCGCGCAGCCAGGGCATTCCCTCGCCGAGGTCGGGCCAGCCGTGCGGGACGAAGTGGCTGTGGACGTCGATCGCGCGCACGCTCAGCCCTTCCCGGGATGCAGCGTGCCGCAGTTGCCGCAGGTCCGGGCTTCCTCGGAGGTGTAGAACTGCTCGAACACCGGCGGCAGGTCGTCCACGATGTCCCGCACCTGCAACTCCACCTCGTGCACCTTCGCGTCGCACTCCAGGCAGAACCACACGAACTTCTCGAGCGTCCCCTCCTCGCGGATCCGCTCGATCACGATCCCGATCGACCCTTCCTGCGGACGCTGCGGCGAATGGTGCACGTTGCGCGGCAGCATCCACATCTCGCCCTCGCGGATGTCGACCCGCTGAGGGCCGTCCTCGGTCATGAGGTTGACGTGCATGTCGCCCTTGTACTGGTAGAACCACTCCTCGTACGGGTCGAGGTGGTAGTCGGTGCGCTGGTTCGGCCCGCCGACGACCTGCACGATGAAATCGCCCATCGGGGCCCACATCTGCTTGTTGTTGACCGGCGGCTTCAGCTCGTCCTCGTGGTCGGCGATCCACTTCGCGAAGTCGAACACGGGCGGGATGGCGGTCATCGTTCCTCCTTGCCGGGGATCCGGGCGATCGCCTGGATCTCGATGAGCAGATGCGGATGCGGCAGCTGGTGCACCGCGACGGTCGTGCGGGCCGGGCCGTTCTCGTCGAAGAACTCGCCGTAGACCTCGTTGTAGCCGCCGAAATCGTTCATGTTGACCAGGAACACGGTCACCTGCGCGAGGTCTTCGAGACCCGCTCCGGCGGCGGCCAGGATGTCGCGGACGTTCTCGATCACCGCGCGCGTCTGCGCCCGGATGTCCAGCGCGGTCACGCCGAACTCGTCGGCCTCCGCGCCGGCGAACGTGTTGTCCGGCCGCCTGCTGCTGGTGCCGGAGACGAACACCAGGTCCCCGACCACTTTCACGTGCGGGAACCGCCCGCGCGGCGTCGCCTTCCCGGCGACGACATGGGCTTGCGCCACGTTCATCCCTCCACCGTGTGAACAGAAACCGAACCCAGCCCGGCGACCCGGGCCTCGACGTGCGTGCCCGCTCTCAACGCGACCGCCGCGGTCGCCGCACCGGCCAGCAGCACCGACCCGTCGCGCAGGCGATGCCCGTACGCGGCCGCCATCCGCTGTGCGGCGGGAAGGGCCCGCAGCGGGTCGCCGAGGATGTCGGCGGTCGATCCGGTCGCGACGACCTCGCCGTCGAAAAGCAGGTCCACGGCCAGCGCGTCCAGCCGGTCGAGCTGGGTCCACGGCCCCAGCACGAACGCCGAGGCCGAGGTGTTGTCGGCGACGACGTCGGCCAGGCTGAACTCGAAGTCGCGGTACCGGCTGTCGATGATCTCCAGCGCGGGCGCGACGGCGACGATCCCGGCGTCCGGGCCGAGGCGGAACGCGACCTCGGGTTCGACCCGCGGATGCACGCCGCGGCCGACGTCGAACGTCCCGCCGTCCTCGATGCGCATCCGGTCGGTCAGCGAGCCGATGATCACGTCCGAGACGCCCATCTGCTCGGCTTTCGCCTTGCTCGTGAAGCCCAGTTTGACGCCCGCCAGCGTCTCCCCGCGCCCTTCGCGCAGCGCGATTCCGGCGTGCTGCACGGCGTACGCCGTCGCCAGGCTCATCGGCTCCGTGCTGGTGAGCTGCGGGATCGCCTGCCCGGTGGCGGTCGCCCGGTCGAGCCGCTCGGCATGGTCCTCGACAGTCATAGCTGCACGCACACATTCGTCGGCTGGGTGTAGAAGTGCATCGAGTGCAGGCCGCCCTCCCGGCCGATGCCGGAAAGCCCGACGCCGCCGAACGGCGACCGGAGATCGCGCAGGTACCAGGTGTTGACCCAGGCCATCCCGACCCGCATCTGCTGCGCGACGCGGTGGCCGCGCTCCAGGTTCGTCGTCCACACGGCGGCGGCGAGCCCGTAGTCGGTGTCGTTCGCCAGCCGGACGGCTTCCTCTTCGCTGTCGAACGGGATCAGCGCCGCGACCGGCCCGAAGACTTCCTCGCGCACGACCCGCGCGGAGTTGTCCAGCCCGGTCCACAACGTCGGTTCGATCCACGACCCGCCCGCCAGATCCGGCCCGAGTTCCGGCACCGCACCACCAGTGAGCACCGTCGCGCCCTCGGCCACCGCGAGGTCCAAATAGGACTGTACTTTCTTGCGGTGCTGGTGGGATATCAACGGCCCCGTCGTGGTTTCAGGAGCGCCGGGCCGGCCCAGCCGCAACGCTTTCGCCCGCTCGGCGAGCCCGTTCGCGACCGCGTCGAAGGCGGATCGCTCGACATAGACCCGCTCGGTGCACAGGCACACCTGCCCGGTGTTCAGGAAAACCGAGCGGGCGAGTCCGTCGAGGGTCTTCCCGAGGTCGCAGTCCGCGAACACCACCGCCGCGTTTTTTCCGCCCAGCTCGAAGGAAACCGGCCGCACCGACGGAGCGACCGCGCGCATGATCGCCGAACCGGTGCGGGATTCGCCGGTGAACGTCACGCCGTCGATGCCGCGGTGGGCGGTGAGGTACTCCCCGGCGGAGTCCGGCCCGAAGCCGTGAACGACGTTATACACCCCGGTCGGCGCACCCGCCTCCGCGATCACCTCGGCGAGCAGGGTGGCGGTCGAGGGCGTCTCCTCGGACGGCTTGACCACTACCGCGTTCCCGCACGCCAGCGCGGGCGCGACTTTCCAGGTCAACAGCAGCAGCGGCAGGTTCCACGGCACGATCACCGCGACCACGCCGAGCGGCTTGGGCACCGCGTAGTTCAGCGCTTTCCGGCCGTGGGGCAGATCCGTCAGGAACGAGTCGAGACCGGCCGCCGCGACCGTGTCCGCGAAGGACCGGAAGTTCATCGCCGCCCGCGCCACGTCCAGGTCGCGCGCCAGGTGCTCCGGTTTTCCGGTGTCGCGGACCTCCGCGGCGACGAAATCCTCGAACCGCTCCTCGATCCGGTCGGCGATCCGGCGCAGCAAGGCGCTGCGCTCAGCCACCGAAGCGCGTCCCCACGGCCCGTCCAGTGCGGCGCGCGCGGCCGCGACCGCCGCGTCGACCACGTCCGGTCCGGCCTCGTGGACGTGCGCGACGAGAGACCCGTCGACCGGGTCGATCTTCTCGAAGGTGCGCCGCCCGGCGACCCGGGTCCCGCCGACGACGTTGTGCAGTTCCGCAGCCATGAAGCTGACCGTAGGGACGTCCGGAATGCCTGGCCAATGCTCTTTGCCGCCGCTCCCATAGCTGTCCGGACATGTCTCGGCCATGCCTCGATCGGCATGGCTTTCGCCGAAATGAGCATTGGCCAGGCATGACGGCAGCGGCGAAGGATGACTCCCGTGAACCATCCGAACGTCGATCGGGACTACAGCGCGCAGGCCACGGTCACCGCGGCCGAATTCGACGCCGCGATGGCCCGCTACCGCTCCGCGTCCGAATCCGCCACCGCCAGGCTGAACGGTGTCGCCGGCCTGGCTTTCGACCCGCTCAGCGACGAGCGGCTGGACGTTTGGGGCATCTCCCCCGGACAGCTGCGCCCCGTCGTCCTCGCCATCCACGGCGGCTACTGGCGGATGCTCTCGCGCCACGACACCGCGTTCATGGCAAGGGTGCTGTCCGACGCCGGAATCGCCACCGTGGCGCCCGACTACACGCTCGCTCCCGCGGCTCCGCTGGAGGAGATCGTGCGCCAGGTCCGCGCCGCCGTCGCGTGGGTGCACCACCACGGCGCCGAGCACGGCCTCGACCGCGAGCGCATCCACGTCGTCGGCAGCTCGGCCGGTGGCCACCTGACCGCGATGACCGCGGTCGCCGGATGGCAGCGTGCCGCCGGACTGCCCGAGGACGTCGTCAAAGGCGCGATGACGATCAGCGGGCTCTTCGACGTCCGCCCGCTGGTCGACTCGTTCGCCAACGCGTGGCTGACGCTCGACTCCACGCGCGCGGAAGCCCTCAGCCCGATCCTCGCGCAACCCGGCGCCGCGCCGCTGCACGTAGCGGTCGCGGAACACGAAGCCGCCGGATTCCACCGGCAGAGCAAGGCTTTCCACGCGCACTGGCCCGCCGCCGGTCCGTTGACCGTCGTGCCCGGCCGCAACCACTTCGACGTCTTCCTCGACCTGGCCGACCCGCGCTCGGCGCTCAGCCAGGCGCTGGTCCGGCTCGCCCTCTCGTGACGCCGGAAGCCGTCCCGGACAGTAATGTCGCCGGAATGGAGATGCCCCGCCTGCTCGACGGCCGCCTCAAGCTCAGGCACCTCGTGCTGGTGGACACCCTCACCGAACAGGGCAGCGTCGTCGGCGCGGCCGCCGCGCTGCACGTCACGCAGCCGGTCGTCACGCGCGGCCTGCACGATCTCGAAGCCATCCTCGGCGTGCCGCTCTACGAACGCGGGCCGCGCGGGATCACGCCGACCGAGTTCGGGACCGCGTTCACCGAACACGCGCGCGCCGTGCTCGCCCAGCTGACCCACGCCGCGCGGCACGTCGTGGAGATCGCCGACGCGACGCGCGGCCGGGTCGTCGCGGGCATCCACCTCGCGGGATCGAACCTGTTGCTGCCGCGGGCCATCGCGCATCTCAAGGAGGACCATCCGCTGGTCACGGTGGTCGTCCGGGAGGGAACGCCGGAATCGCTGCTGGTGGAGCTGACCGCGGGCCGGGTCGACGTGATCGTCGGCAGGCTGAGCGGCCCCGGCACGGAAGACACCCGGCGGCGGGCGCTGTACCAGGAGTCGATCCGCGTCGTAGCCGGCGCGCACCACCCGCTCGCCGCGCGCGGGAACGTCTCGCTGGAGGACCTGGCGGAGTTCCCGTGGATCGTGCCCGGCACCGAAACAGTGCTGCGCCAGGAACTGGAAAGCCTCTTCGCCCAGCACGGCCTCGACCTGCCCGCCAACCGCGTCGAAGCGACGTCGTTCTTGACCGTGCGGCAGCTGCTCACCGAAACCGCCATGGTCGCCGCGCTCCCCGGCCTCCTCGGCATGGACGACCCGCGCTTGGTCACGCTGCCGACGCCGCTGGAGAACATCGGGCACAGCGTCGGCCTGACCCTCGCCGCCGGCCGCAGGCTGAACCCGGCGACCCAGGCGTTGATCGAATCCCTGCACACCGTCGCCGCGCAGATCGAAGACGCCTGATTCAGGCAGGACGCCAACCTGGCCGAAACACTCGATCAATGCTCACGGGACCGTGTCTGCGCCGCACCCCATGCGTGAAGGTTCCCCGCACGCACCTCGGCAGCACAATCCAACCTGTCGTTTTCTTGACGACCGACGACAACCCGTGATACTTCATGGACCTCCGCGGAAGGAGCGTTCCATGGGCTACCGCTTGTCCACCGTCGATCCGGCCCGCACCGCACTGGTCGTCATCGACATGCAGCACGACTTCCTGGCTCCCGGCGCCCCGCTGGAATCCCCGGCCGGACGCGCCATGATCCCCGTCCTCAACGACACGATCCGCTTCTGCCGCGCCGCGGGCGTCCCGGTGTTCTTCACCGCCCACGTCCACCGCCCCGACGGCTCCGACATGGGCCGGTTCGCCGACCTGTACCCGCCGATCGCCGCCGGCGACGCGCTCATCGAGGGCACGCCCGGCGCCGCCCTGTACTCCGAAGCGGACCGCCGCCCGGACGAACCGCTGATCCCCAAGCACCGCTACAGCGCCTTTTACGGCACCGATTTCGAGATGCAGCTCCGCGGGCGCGGCGTGGACACCCTGATCGCCACCGGCGTGACCACCGAGGACTGCGTCCACGCCACCGTCCGCGACGCGATGTTCCGCGACTTCCGGACCGGGGTGCTGTCCGATGCGTGCGCCACCTACGACCATCCGGATCTCGGCCACGGCGCGATGTCCGCCGCCGAGGTCCATGCGGCGACGCTGGTAGTGCTCGCTCAGTCCACTGCGGACGTGCTCACGAGTGCGGAATTCAAGGCGCTCGCGGAAAAGGGAGCTGCTCAGCCGCGCTCTGCGGCCGTCAGCGCGTCATGCGAGTGAATCCACTCCAGTGTCTCCCCGATCCGCCCCAACGCGGCATCCCGGGCCTCCGCCGCCGGACCGTCCGGCAGATGCAGCAGCGCATTCGCCACCCACGAACTCCGCTGCACCGCCCGGGTCCGCGGCCGCCGCAGCTTCTCGTACCGGGCGAGCGCCGCCTCGCGCGAATCCCGCGCGAGGCACTCGGCGAGCGTCACCGCGTCCTCGATCGTCTGGTTCGCCCCCTGCCCGTGGTGCGGCAGCATCGCGTGCGCGGCGTCGCCAAGAAGCACCACACCGCCGCGATGCCAGCGGTTGAGCGGGTGCTGGCCGAACAACCCCCACCGCTGGTACAGCGTCGTCGCGCCGACCGTCTCCCGCACCGCCGGATGCCAGCCCTCGAAGGCCGCTTCGATGCGCTCACGGGGGATGTCCTCGGTCCACGACTCCCCCGTCCACACGTCCGGTTCGTCCAGCACCGCAAGGAAGTTCACCACCGAACCGTCGCCGATCGCGTAATGCAGCAGATGCCCGCCCGGCCCCATCCAGAACTGGATCGCCCCCGCGTCCGGCAACGACGGCAGTCGCTCCGCCGGCACCAGGCCCCGGAAGCCGCTCGACCCCGAGTACCGGGCAAGCGGCGCGTCGTCCACCCACGAGCGCACGGCTGAGTGCACCCCGTCCGCGCCCACCACCACATCGGCGGTTTCGCTTGTCCCGTCGGCGAATGCGAGCCGATACCGCGCCCCGTCCGCGACGACCCCGGTCACCTGCCGGCCAAGATGGACCTTGCCCCACGCACCGGCCAGGATCCGCTGCAGATCCGCCCGATGGATCCCGAAGTACGGTCCGGCGAACCGTTCCTCGTAGGCGTCCCCGATCGGATGGGCGACCACCCGCTGTCCGCTCCGCCAATGCCGGTAGACCAGCTCCGTCGGCACCGCCGAGCACGCGGCCAGTTCGTCCCGCAACCCCAGCCGCGCGAGGACCCGGGACCCGTTGGCGGCCAACGCCACCGCCGCACCGACCTCGCGCAACTCCGCCGACCGCTCGTACACCTCCGCCCCGATCCCGCGCTGCCGCAACGCGAGCGCGAGCGTCAGCCCGCCGATCCCGCCGCCGGCGATCGCCACCGAGAGCGCTTTGCCCGCCATCAGCCCTCCTCGCCCGTGTACCGATCGGTACACGGATGGACGGTACGGCGTACCGATCGGTACAGTCAAGGGGTGGATTCCGGGACCGGCCGCCGCGCCGAACTGCTGAAGCAGGCCGTGGACTACCTCGCGACGCACGGCATCGCGGACCTGTCGCTCGCGCCGATGGGCGAAGCGCTGGGGACGAGCAAGCGGATGCTGCTGTACTACTTCGGCACCCGGGAAAACCTGATCACCGAAGCGATCGCCGCGAGCCGCCCGGACGTCGCCGAACTGTTCCGCTCCGTGCACGACGAAGAATCCCTCGCCGCCGCCGCGCACGCCCTGTGGCACGCGATCACCCGCGGCCGCCAGCAGCGGCCGATCCACATTCTGTTCCAGGTGCTCGCGCTGGCCCCGACTCAGCCGGAGCGCTACCTGACCGTCGCGCGGGAAGCGATCACCGCGATGGTGGACCCGCTGGTGCCGGTGTACCGGAAACTGGGCTACGCCGAACCCGACGCGGCGGCCCGGGCGAGCTTGCTGATCTCCGGCTTGCGAGGGCTGTGCCTGGACCGGATCGTGACCGGGGACGAAGAACGGATCGAGATCGCGGCACGCGCGCTGATCGCCACCGCGGTGGCGCCGCCCGCCTGATACCAGGTCCGGATTGTTTCCGCCACCGCAATTCCCGCGGCGAAAACAGCTGATCCGCATTCTTTCGGCAGCCGTCCGATAAGGCAGTGCGCAACAAACTGGAACAGCTCGCGGAAACCGGAAAACACCGGCCGGCAAACGGAATCCGCTCATTGCGGGGCCGGCTCCGGTGCTCGGCGTCCGCGCTGTAACGATCCGCGCGGGCGAACCGACTCCCCGGCAGCTTCCCGCTTTCCGCAGCATCGTTTCAACCCCGAATTGCCCGCCTGCCAACAACTCCCGCGGAACGCAGTCGTTCCGGAACCGCGGTTTCCCGGTCCCGGAACGACTGCCGTGCTCCCGAAAGGATTCCGTTGCGGTCAATTGCCGCCGCCGTCGTCGTCGCCGTTTCCTCCGCCACCGCGCATCGCCGATCACCTCCGCCCTCCACTGGACGGTCCGCGCCGGCGGCCGCGGATCGGCGAGCAGCGGGAGCGCACGGAAAACCGCACGCCAGGAAAGGAATTCCGGTGTCTTCAGCCGGCGAAACCGAGGGCCGCGAGCCGCGCGCGCAAATCGAGAACGGCGAGCTGATGGCCCGAATGCCCCGGGCCGTCGTCCGCCGTCTCTTTCAGCCACGTTTCGACCAGCCGCACCAGCTCGTCGGCCCGGGCGATGTCCGCGGCGGGGTTCTCCGCGATTCCGAGTTCGACCGCCTGCAGCAGGACCGGCGCGGCACGCACCGCGAACATGCTGTCGCCCAGCACCGGCCGCAGGCGGTGCGGCTGGTAGAGCGGATCGGCCAGGACTTGCTGCAGCCACGCGTAAGCCTGCCGGGCGAACCGCTCGGCCTCGGCGCTGTCCGTCAGCAGGGAGGCGAGGCCGGAAGCGGCGTCCGCGGCGAGGTACCGGCTGCGCGCCAGCGGCCTGATGTCGCGGTCCCGGTTGTACAGCCGGGTCCGGCCGGGGATGACCGCCGTTTCGAACAGCCGGACCGCGGCGCGCAGATCCTCGGCGTTGTCCTTGTTGGCTCCCAGGAAAGCGGCGTAATTGTGCAGCTGGAAACTGAGCCCGCTGTGATCGGCGCCCGGCGCGAAGAGGTCGACCTCGACGGTGTCGGCGAATGCCGCCCAGTACCGGCGCAATGCGGTCCCGATGCCGAAGCCCCGCAAGCCGGCCGACCGCAGCGCGTTCAGCTCGATGCAGGCCACGACCAGCAGGTCGGCGAGCAGCCCGGGATCGATCCGGCCCGCCTCCCCCGCTTCCAGGCAGGCATCGGCGGCGGCCAGCACCGCTCGCGCGGACGCGGGCTCGGCACGACCGGCATGCCGTTCGGCTCCCGCCAGCTGCACGGCCAAGCGCAGCCGGGTGTCGGTCACCACCGGATCGTCCGCTTCGAACACCCGGCCGAGCAGATCCGACAGGTCGTGCACCAGTTCGGCGAACCGCGGCCCGGCCAGCCATTCCGACGGCGCGAGCAAGCCCATCTGCCGGACGATCCCGGTCGCCGCCAGCACGAACGCGCGCCGGGCGAGCAGCGGCAGCGCGGCCAGTTCGGCGGGCCGCGGCAGCCGGAAGGGCACCGCCAGCGCACCGGCCAGCGCGTCGCCTGGCTCGTCCCGTCCCGGCAGCGAGCCCGGTTCGGCGGCCCAGGCCTCGACCAGTTCCCGGACCAGCCCGGACGACGGGACCATGGCGGACACCAGTTCCTGCCCCGGGATCCGCTCGGTGACCCAGAGGTGCGCCACCCCGCCGGGAGCGCCCATCTCGACCAGCAGGCCGATCAGCCGCTCGACCATCCGGTCGCCGAGCCCGGCGGGCAGCCCGGCAGGCTCCTCCGCCCCCGCGCCCGGCAGCACCCCGACGGAGTTGAGCCGGGCGGCGCCGATGCCGTCCAGGAAGTCCAAGTCGCGGGGCCGGGTGACCGGATCGGGACCGCGTTCGGCCGTGACCGCGCCGATCTCGCACCGGGCCCGCGCCTGCGCGGCCACCGCGGGCGACAACGGAAACCGCGGGGCGGAAAGCGACGCGCGCTGGATCACCCTCGCGGTCAGCGCGGCGGAGACGAGAGCGGGCTGCGACCGGTAGATCTCGATCGCCGTCGCGGCCCACGCCGCGAGCCACTGCACGGGCGGGAGCTCGCGGCCGTCCGCCGGCCGCAGCATCGCCAGCGCGGTGCGGACCGCTTCGGCGGCCGGGCCGAGCAGCACGTTCGCCGCGGTGAGCACGACCGCCGCCTTGGTGTCCGGGCCGAACCGGTTCATCGTGGCCGCGACGATCTCGTTGGGCAGCGCGCCCCGGGTGCCGGGCAGGACCGCGCGGTCGCGGACGAACCATCCGCCCTCGTGCTGTTCTTCCCGCAGTTCGGCGGCGGCGGCCCGGGTCGGCAGCGGGGCCCCGCGGGCGATCTCCGAAACGGTGATCGCGGTGAAGTCGCACACCCAGGTCAGCGGGCGGAACGGGTTCTGCTCGGCGGGGACGCCGAAGAGCGGCGCGACCTTGCGGGCCAGCCGGGCGGGCACCAGTTCCGACCGTTTTTCGACCAGCTGGGGCACAACCGCGGGCAGCAACACCATCCTGCACTCCACCTCCGCTAGGCCAATGGTGTCACAGCCGGCCTCCACTGCCCCGGACCCCGGCACGGAACGTGACCCGCGATGTCACCCTTAGCCACACATTCGCATATTAACTTCTGTTAGTGTAGGAATTTCTGCATGAAGACGCTCTCTTCCCCTGTCCGGCCCTGCCGTCCTTCCCCCGAACTGCCCACCGACGTCGTCCGCGCCGCGGTCGACGAGCTCCGCGAAACCCGGGACCGGCTGCACGCCAGCCACCGGGTCGCCCGCTGCGATCTGCGCCTCGTGCTGCGCGAGCTCCGCTACGGCCCGGCGGCGGGCCCGGAACCGGCGTCCGGTCTCGTGCTCTCCGGCGAATGCGTCTGCCGGGATCTCGTCGCCGACGTCCTGCACGTCGTCATGATCTTTCTGACGGAGCACGGCGCCACGATCACGAATCCGCCCGGCGCCGTGCGCGTCCACGTGCGCAAACGGGTCCACGACGTGCTCCGGTCCTACCGCTGTGCCCGCGGTGCGCAGGCGAAGCCCAAGCAGGTGCGCAGCAACCGCTACGGACTCGCGCTTCCCGACGAAGAGCACCGCGCGGTGTTCGGGCACCTTGTCGACGAAGCGGGCTACTCCGCCCCGCTGCCTTCGGGCGGCTATCTGGTGCGCCGGATCGCCGAGCGCTGCGCCGCCGAGTTCGGGAAGCCCGTGCCGTACTACGTGGAGCGGATCCCCGCGATGCTCGCCACGATCCAGTGCGTGTGCAGCACTGGCGCACGGGTCAACGTCGGGACCCGGGCCGCTCCGGAGTACGTGAGCTGGTACGACGCCTACATCGAACGCCCGCTCGGACGCCGCCCGGACAGCGCGGTCGCCTCGCTTTCCGACGACGACGCGTCCAAATGGGGCAGCGACTGCGTCGCCGACCCGAGCGCGCAGGCCGCGTTCGCCGCCGTCGAACTCCGCGATGCCAGCGCCGACCCGGACGCGGTCGTGGTCGACACGGTCGTCACCGGATTCGCCGGAGTGCCGCCCGACGACCGGGAGACCAGCCTGCGGTCCGCGCTGCGCGGCTTGGCGGACAACGGTTTCCTGCCCCGGCAGCGCGCCGAGTCCCTGCTGTCCGACCCCCAGGGCCTGGACGACGTGATGTCGCGCGTCCAGGCGGTCATCGAGGCGAGGCAGGGGAAGGTGAACCGTGGCTGATGAAGGTGCGCACGACGGCGCGGACCGGATCGCGGCGCTGCTCCGGGAAAATCCGGGCCGGGTCGAGCCGGAGGACGCCGCCGACGCGGGGATCGGCCTTCTGCAAGCGCTCGGACCGGACGCCAGCGTCGAGGAACTGCGCCTCGCCGCCGAACTCGTCGGGTTCGCCGTCGACACCGCGTCCGGCCACCCGTCGATTCCGCACTGGCAGCGCGTGCTCGGCTGCGCGCACGGCTGGATCGCCGAGGAGACCGGCTCTGCCGCGGACTACGAGACCGCCGCCTCCTGCCTGCTCGCCGCCGCCTCCGCGCCGGGCAGCCCGCCCGAGGTGGCGGAATCCGCCGCGGTGGAAGCCAGCGAGATGGTCGCCACCCTGCTGCGCACCGAGGCCGTCACCGCCGAGCGCGCACGGCAGCTGACCGGAGCTCTCGACAGGATCTCCTTGTCCTGGACCGATTCCCTGAACGCCGCCTACTTCGCACTGGGCCGGGCGTGGGCGTTGCGATGGGCCCATCCGCTGACCGGGGACCACAACGATCTGGAGCGCGCCGCGGACCTCCTGCGCGGCGCGCTCACTGCGCCGGCGCTGGCCGAAGCGGGCCACGATTGCGTCGACGGATGGCAGCTCTTCGTCGATGTCCTCGAACAGCTGTACTTGGCCGGCGCGGACCGCAGCCTGCTCACCGAGGCCCTCGCCGCCGCGAAGAAGCTGCTCGAACTGCTCGCCGCCGATCCCGAGCGGCTGCCCGATGCGCACGGCATCGTGGCGGAAGTCGCCAACGAAATCTTCTGCACCAGCGACGGCGAGGCCACCGCCGAACTGGAAACAGCAATCACCTCCTACGCGGCCAAACGCGCGTCGGCGGGCCTCAACGACCACGAGACCGTTTGCTGCGCGCTCCTTCTTCAGGTTCGCGGCTGCACCAGTGAAGACGCCCCGGTGCTGTCGTCCGCCGCTGAGGTCTTGGGGACGCCCGAGCGCGCGCCCGGGTCGGAGGTCGTGCTCGCCGGTCTGCACGAGTCGCTGCTTGAACTCTCCGGCCACGAACACGCCTGGCCCGCGGTCGAATGGGCGACCCGGGCACTGACGCACGCCGACGTCGATCCCGGCGTGGTCGTTCCGTTGCACAGCAGCAGGATCAGCGGCCTCGCCGCGGCACTGGACGCTTTCGGGGGCGACGCGGTCGCCGACCGGTGCGACGTCGACGCGATGCTGGCCGAGGCCCGCGCCGAAGCGCTCGCCGGACCGGATGCCGCGCGGGCGCTCCTGGCGTACCGGACCGCCCAGCTGCGCGGCCAGTGGATCGCCGACCGGTTCCCGCTGGACGTCAGCCTGATGCAGGAAGTCTTCGCGGAAACGGCGGACGCTCTCCGCCGGATGAGCGAGCACGACGAGGAGGGCCGGAGCCCTGAACTGGGCGCGGCCGCGGCCGTGCTCGAAGACATGATCCCGGTCTTGCTGGGCTACCGGGATCCCGGCCCGCTCCGCGCTGCGCTGCACGACGAGGGCGTGCGAAGCCTCCTCGACGCGGACAGCCTGCTGAAGATGCTGGACCAGCGCACCGCACTGCAGGCGATGGTCGACGGCAAGCAGCCGCTCGGTCCGGGGATTCAGCAGATGGTGGCGGATCTCGCCGCGACCGAGGCGGCGCGGCCCGGCGAGGAGAGCGCGGCGCTCCTGCCGCTGCTGACCGCGCTCGGCGAAGCGGCGGGTTCGGTGGAGAACGGCGATCTGGCCGCCCGGACCGCGGCCTATCGCAAGGTATTGCGGATGTGCGGCGAACTGCCGGAGAAAGCGGCGGCGAGCCCGTTCGTCCGGCGCATCCGGGGTTTCGTGTCCGCGCAGATGGTCCTCGGCGGGCACGACGGCGACGAGGCCGAGCCCGCCATCGAGGACCTGGAACGCGCGCTGGAGCGTCCGGACAGCGGGCAGCCCGCGGTCGACGAGCAGCTCTGCCGGCTGCTCCGGCGGCGCGGCGGGCCCGGGGACTTCGCGCGCAGCCGACAGGTCGCCCTGCGCGCGCTGGCCCGGCAGACCTGGCAGATTTTCCTTTTCCCGCAGTGGGAACCGAGCACGCCGGTGCACCGGTTCGCACGGACGGCGGCGGGCTGGTGCCACGCGGACGACGCTCTCGACGACCTCGTCCGCGTCGTCGAGGCCGAACGCGGCGCGGCGCTGGCCCGCGGTGCCGGGGCCGAGTTGCTCCGCGACCGCCTCGGCCAGACCGGACGGGCCGAGCTCGCCGAGGCCTGGCCGTCTGCTCAGAGCGCTGATGAGGCGGCTCGCCGACGAGTGGCCGCACAGCTGTCCGAAGAGGACGAACGAACGCTGGCCGAGCCGCCGGGGCCGGACGAGATCCGCCGTTCGCTGCGGGACCGCGGGCTGGACGCGCTCGTCTACCTGATTCCGCACGATCCGGCGGCGGGCGGCACCGCGGTGGTCGTGCCCGCCGAGGGCCCGGTCGCCAGCAGCAGGCTGCCGCTGCTCGCCGCCGAGCCGTTCACCCGGGATCCCAGCCGCGAGCCCGCGGCGCTGGACGCGCTCGGCGGCTGGGCATGGCTGGCGGGCGGCGCCGCTGTGCTCGCCGCCGCGCAGGCCGCCGCGCCCGGCCGGGTGCCGAGAATCGCGCTCGTTCCGGCCGGGGCGCTCGGCGCTGCGCCGTGGGCGGCGGCCTGGCGCGAAACCGGCTCCGGACGCCGGTATCTGGTGGAGGACGTCGAAAT
Organism: Amycolatopsis sp. FU40; assembly: GCF_021903635.1. Taxonomy (NCBI): domain Bacteria; kingdom Bacillati; phylum Actinomycetota; class Actinomycetes; order Pseudonocardiales; family Pseudonocardiaceae; genus Amycolatopsis; species Amycolatopsis sp. FU40. Next base: position 2,131,723 of record NZ_CP091381.1, on the reverse strand, counting down.
CACCCTGGTCCCCTCGGCGGGCCTGCTCACTCGTCGCTCCGCGATGGACTCTGCCGGGCTCGCGGACGGCGAGCTGGTGTTGCAGGCCTGCACTGCGGACCACGCCACGCGTTCCTCGTACGACGAAGCGCTCGAACCGTCCAGCGCGTTCCTCGCGGCGGGTGCGCGCGTCGTCGTGCGCGGAGCATGGCCGCATTCGCCCGCGCCGGTGCTGTTCTCGCTGTTCCAGCAGTATCTCGACGAGGATCCGGCTCGCCCGGCGGCCGCCTTCCGCCGGGCGCAACTGTCGATGCTCGCCCCGGACAACGGCTCGGCGCACATTTCGCGCTGGGGCGGCTTCGCTCTGCTCGGGGCATGACCGCCACGGCCGTCCGTCAGACGGGATTGTGGGCGGATCTGTGGGGTGAGGCGTGGACCAACTCGGGTGGATCGCGGTCGCGGCCGGGGCGGCCGGGCTGCTGCTCGTCGGCGCGGCGCGGGTCGCGGCGGCGGTCCGGATCCGGCGGCACCGGACGCTGATCGCGGACGCGCTGGAGCGCATGAGCGCGCTGGCGCGGGAACCGGCCGCCCGGCCGCGGCTGCGGAGTCTCTGCCGCGACGTGGCGGAGGTGCTGGCCCGCCAGGACCGGATCGCGCTCGCCTTGCGGGCAGGCGAAGCCCGGGCCGCCGGGGATCCCGCGGACCTGTCCGTCCTGATCACAGCAGACGCCGTGACGACGACCGCCGAGCCGATGCGCGAGCACCGGCCGGACGACAGCGCGTGGGAGGAGACCGACGTGGCGCCGCTGGCCAGCACGCACCCGCAGCTGCGCGAGATCTCCGAGCAGTTCGGGCACAGCACCACCCGGCTGATCGCGCTGGGCCGGACCGTCCTCGGCGAAGGGGAACGGCTCGGTCTCGCTGAGACCAGCACCGGGAAAGCCCTCGCGGCAGCGCTCGACCAGGCCCAGCAAGCCGTACGTGCCGCGGAGGGGCTCGCTGACCCGCTGTCCGCGCTGGCGGCGTTGAGCGTCGTCGAAATCCCGGTCCCGGAAGCGGGATTCCCCGGCCAGGCGGTGGCCGACGAGCTGCGCGTCCAGGCGAACGCCTTGGCCCGGCTGGGAATCCGGCACCGCACGGCACTGTCCCGGCACCGGGACGCCCGCATCGAGAAGGAGCGGCGATGACCAGGTCCGTCCGCCAGACCGGCTACGACAAGCGCGAGTGGCGCGCCGACCGCAGACGCGGACGCAGGGACGGACGGCTGCGCGCCCCCGCTTACAACGACGTGCTCGCCATGGTCGCCGACGACGGCGCGATCACCGCGCCCTATCCCCAGTACCTCCAGAGCGTCGCCCTCGACGAGATGGCCGCCGAGCTCGCGCAGTACGTGCGGCAGAACAAGCCGCGGTTCGAAGAACTCGGTGCGCTGCGCCGACGGTACGCGGACACGAAACTGGGCCTCGAGCGCGCGACCGACGGCGTCGTCTCCGCGGAAGTCCCGCTCACTCCGGAAGAACTCCTCCCGCGCAGCCGGATCGAGGCCCAGCCCGGCCAGGACACCGTCCTGCGCAGCCGCCGGGAGGCCGCTCGGGCCAGGAGGATCGCGGCGGCGCGCGGCGGGGAAGCCGCGATGCAGCACGAGCTGGACGAGCTGGGCGGCCGGATCGCCGCCGGGGAGCAGGCGGCCCGCTCCGACTTCGCGCTCGCGCAGACCAGGGCCAAACAGGCCGGGGCCCGCGGCGCGATGCGGGTCGCCACCTATTGGGAGCACCTGGTGCTCGCCCACGCCGAAGGCGCCTATCTGGCTCCGCTGATCCGCTACACCAGCCAGGTGCTGCCCTCGTGGGTCTTCGAGGACCCGAGCGGCCCGCCGGAATCCCTCGGCCGCCGGTACGAACTGCTGCACGTCGTCGAGCGCCTCCGCCCGGCGGCGCCGGAACCCGAGTCCGCCCCCGACGCCGGCGCCGAGCCGGAGAACTACGAGCAACCCGCATGAGAATCAGGAAAAACCGGCCGGAGAGCATCCCGGCACCGATCGAGCGCCGGCTGCGGAACCTGCGTGAGCCCGCGCCGCCGGAGGTCGCGGTCGCCGAACTGGCGCGGGACGTCAGCCGGAAGATCGAAGAGCTCGGGCCGGACGCGGGCGCCGCGGCGCCGCTCGACGCCTACATCCAGGCGCACAAGGCCAAGTGGGTCGTCGAGGTCAAAGACCAGCACAACAGGCTGCTGATCGAGATCGGGAAGCTGGAAGCCGAAACCGAGGCCCTGCTCGAATCCCGCCGCATCCGCTGCGAAGACCAGCGCGACGTGATGGACGACCTCGACGCCGCGGTCGCGCACGCGCTGGAACGCGTCACCGACCCGGACTCGCCGTACCACGAACCGATCCGCCGCAGCGAGCGCAAGGGCGGGAAGCCATGACCGAGCCGAGGCGGCCGATCACCGTCCTTTCCCAGCGTCGCAGGGTGATCCGCGGCGACGCGTCGCTCATCGTCGGGCTGCCGTGGACGACCGGGCTGCAGTACCTGGCGCTCGTGGCCGCGGCGGCGGTGGACGTCGTCGCGTTCGACCAGGTCCTCGAAGAAGCGATCAACGAAGAGCCGTGGAAGCTGTGGATCCTGGTCGGCGGGTTCACCGTCGTCTGCCTCGCGCTCTCGCACTTCGCGGGCAAACAGTGGAAGGAAGCGTCCGTCCAGCGGCACGCGCCGAACGCGCGCTCGCTCGCCGCGGCGTGCGGCGGGGTGTGGCTGACGCTCGGGCTGGCCGCCTTCCTGTTCCGCTGGTTCTACGTCTCGTCGGACCAGACCGGGACCACCGTCGAAGTCGAGGGCCAGTCCCAGTCGCAGCTGCAGGCCGCCTCCGGCCAGGCGAGCCATCTGTCGGCGATCCTGTTCCTCGCGCTGTACCTCGGCACCGGCGTCCTGTCCGGAGCGATGGCCTACAAACTGCACAACCCCGCCGCCCAGCAGTGGGCGCGCGCGGTGGCCAAACGGGCGAAAGCGGCGGCGCGGCTGGCCGACCTGGAGGCCGGGCTGGTCGTGGCGCAGCGGCTCTCCGCCCAGGTCCGGGAGATCCGGCAGCGGGCCGACCAGGACATGCGCCTGCACTTCGCGCTGCTGGACAGCCTCGAAGCCAAGCTCGTGGCCGACGCGCGGATACGGCTGCTCGGCAGCGGCGCGGATCCCGGCGAACGCAGGCCGCCCGCGCCGGAGGCCGGCGAAAACAACCCCGAACCGAAGGACGGACGATGATCTCCTTGCGACCCCGCGGAAACAGCGGAAGGCCGTTCCCCGCGGCGCTGGCGTTCGCCGCCGCGGCTGCCCTGCTCTCCGCGTGCGCTCCGACAGGCGGTTCGGCCAGCGGTTCGACAGCCGCCGGGACCGGCCTCGCGGCAGACGGCTGCACCGCCGCGCCGGACAAGCCGGTCAGCCTGGTCGTGGGCGCGCGGGCGGGAAGCCAGCGGCCCGCCGTCGCCGCCGGGGTGCAGGACCTGCTCTCCGCCGCGGTGCAGAACCAGCAGAGCGTCCAGGTGTTCCGGGTCGACGGCCAGCCCTCCCGCGCGCTCAAGATCTCGCCGGTGATCAAGGGCAAGAACGAGTCCCAGCGCAAACAGGAGATCGCGAGCGCCGTCCAGCAGGTCGCCCAGGCCGTCTCCGGCCTCGGCCCGAAGAAGCCGGAGGCGGACGATCTGACGGCGCTGTCCGAGGCGGGCAAGCTCACCGGCGACGGCGGCACCGTCGTGCTGATGGACTCGGGCCTCTCCACGACCGGCACGATCTCCTTCCGCGACAGTGCGATGTTCGACGCGGACCCCGGCGAGTTGGCGAACTTCCTTGCCGCGAAACACCTTTTGCCGGAGCTGAAGAACAAAGCGGTGTTCCTCGCCGGGCTCGGCCTCACCGCCGATCCGCAACCGGCCTTGGACGGCAGCCTCCAGAAAAAGGTCGTCGCGCTGTGGCAGGCCGTCGCGGCCAAGGCGGGAGCCACATGCACGGCGGTCCTCCCGCTTCCCGATCGGCGCCAGGACACGGTCAAAACCGACCTGCCGGTCTCGAAGGTCGACGTTCCCGCGGCGCCGGTGTTTCGGCCCTGCGGCACGACCGTGCTGCGTGACAGCGGGCCAGTCGGCTTCCTGCCGAACACGGCGCGGCTGCGCGACGAAAAGGGGGCCCACGACACCTTGCAGACCTTGGTCTCGCAGCTCGCCGGCGGGCAGAAAGTGACCCTCACCGGGAACACCGCGACGTTCGGCTCGCCCGCCGACAGCGTGACGCTGTCCAAGCAGCGCGCCGAAACCGTGAAGGCGCTGCTGGTCAAGGCCGGTATCGCGGCCGACCGCATCACCACCGTCGGCGCGGGCCAGAACGGGCCCGGCCGCGTGCGGGACATCGGCCCGGACGGGACGCTCGACCCGGTCGCCGCCGCCCAGAACCGGTCCGTGGTGGTCGAGCTCTCGTGCGGCTGACCGGATTCGCGAGGACCGCCGGGTGACCGCACCGCACGGCGCCCCGCCCACCGAAGTCGAACCCGGCAGGCGTGCGCTCGACCGAGGCGAGCCGACCGAGATCGAACCCGGCCGGTCCCGCCCCCGCGGCGCGGGCCGCGCCCTGCCGCGCCTGCTCGCCGAACGGTTCCGGATCGAGCTCGACATCACCGGCCCGGGCGGCCAGGGGGACGTCTTCCACGTCGTGCGGCGTTCCGACGGCGCGCCCCGGGTGCTGAAGGTGCACCGGCCGGGCTGGCTCCCGGACGAACGCGTCGTCGCGTTCCTCCGCGGCGAATGCCCCGCGCACGTCGTCGGCTGTGCCGAAACCGGGGTCGAGGACGACCGGTTCTACGAGGTCATGCCGCACCTGACCGGCGGGACCCTGCTGGACCTGCGGCTGCGGCATCCGGCCGGGGTCGCCCCGGACGTCGTCGCGGAGGTGGTGCGCCAGCTCGCCGACGGGCTGGCCGCGGTCCAGCAGGCGGGCATCGTGCACCGCGATCTCAAGCCCGCCAACATTCTGGTCGCCGGGCTCGAACCGCTGACGGTGGCGATCGCCGACTTCGGCATCGCCCTCCACGTGCCGGCCGGCGAGGCGCACACCGACGAAGGGCGGATCGGCACCGTCCCCTACACCCCGCCCGAGTTCCACGTCGGCCTGGTCCGCCCGGCCTTCGACTGGTGGTCTCTCGGGGTCTGCGCGGCGGAACTCGCCACCGGGCAGCCGCTGTTCCCCGGGATCACCGTCCCGCAGGTCATCCGCGACCGCCTCGCCTCGGGCCGGCCGATCGACACCGGCGCGGTCGCCGACGAGGGCCTCCGCCTGCTCTGCGACGGCCTGCTGACCATGGACCCCGACCACCGCTGGGGCGCCGAGGAGGTCGCCGCCTGGCTGCGCGGGGAACGCCCCGCCGTCAGCACTCCCCCGCCCCGGCCCGCCGACGACCCCCGCGCCGGGGAACCGTACGTCTTCGCGGGCCGCCAGTTCTGGGACCGGGAAGACCTCGCGGCCGCGCTGGTCAACGACTGGGGACTGGCGCTTTCGGTGCTGTGCGGGAAAAACCCCGAACCGGCGAGGCGGCTGTCCGCCTGGCTGGCGGCCTTCCCCGACGACGGCGCCCGCGTCCCGCCGCCCCGCCGCCGCGCGCCCGCCGACGTGCGCCTGCTGCATCTCGTGCGCGCGGTAGCCCCCGCCTTCCCGCCCTGGTACCGCAGATGGAACATCGCGCCCGGCCCGCTCGCGCAACTGGCCCAGGAAGGCTACGAAGGAATCGTCCCGAGCACGGACGTCGTCGCCGAACTCTGGGACTACGAACTGTTGCCGCTCCTCGCCTCCGGCGGCGCACGCGGGGAGGCATCGAGCGGGCTCGGCCTTCAGGAAGTCCGCCGAAACTGGCGGACGGCCTGGGATCGACTCGCCGAGCGCGCGGCAGCCGTGGCGAACGCGGACGCGCGCCGAGCCGCCGAAGTCTTCCTCCGGGAGGAACGGGAACGGGCGCTTTCCTTGGCACTGCTCGCCGCGACGGCCACCGCGGAACACACCCGAACCATCCGCCGCGAGCTTGACGAACAGGCACGCGCCTTCCGCCTGGACTGGTTTTCGGAGTTGGTCCGGAACAACGACTGCCGATGGATCGCCATGGCCCTCGTCGCCCACGCCGAAGCCGAGTCGGCCCGGCTCGCCGACGAACGGCGCGCCCAGGAGGCGCACGAAGCCTGGCTGCGCCGCACGGAAAGCCTGCGCGACTGGTCGCGGCGGCAGAACCGCCCGCAGGCGCTCAGCTACGCCGCCGCCGGGGTCGCCGCGGTCACCGCGTTCCTGCTCGCCTTGCTCGGGCTGAGCGACGTGGCCGAGGTCGCCTCCGACGCCCAGATCGTCGACTCCTGGGTGGGCCTCGCCGCCGCGGCCCTGCTCGTCCTCGTGTCGGAAAGCCTGCTGGCGTGGGAAAGCGGCGGCCGGTTCCATCCCGCTTACTCGCTGCTGGGCGCCGGCCGGGTCGCGCTGGGCAGGCTGGCCAGGCGGCTGCTCGCCCGCCGCACCGCCGTCCCGGCGGCTCTCGCCGCGGTCGCGGGCCTGGCCGCGCTCACCGTCGTCGCGCCCCTCGCCGCGCCGTTCCTGGCGGCTTTCCTGATCCTGCCGTGGACGGTCCAGCGGTCGATGGCCTGGCGCGCACAGGACCGCCGCGAACGGGAAATCCTGGCCCGCGCGGGCGGCGGCGGTCCGTCATCCCATCCATGAGGAGGTAGCCATGAGTTCTGGAACGATGGTCGTCGCACCTGCCGGGCTTCCGATCGTCGCGGCGGGCGCCATCGTGGTGGCCGGCGCGTACGCGGTGACGGCCGGCGCGGTGCTGGTGGCCAGGGCGGTCGGCGCCGCGACCGAAAGCGCGGTCCGCGCGATCGGGGAATCAGGCACCGCGCTGGAACGGGAAATCGCCGCGATCGAGGCGGCGGAGGCGGCCGGGCAGTGGCGGCGGCGCGCGATGGCCGACATCGTGGCGGTCAACGCCCGGCTGCGGCTCGTCCGCGAGCGCGCCAAAGCGGCGGGCATCGGGCTGCCGGTCCCTCCCCCGCTCGCTCTCTCCGCCGAGGTGACGCCCGCCCTCGCGGTCCGCTGGGTGTCCGACACCGAGTACCAGATCGCCCGGCTGCACAAGGAAATCGACGCGGCCGCACCGCCGCTCCGGGTCGTCCTCACCGCGCCGAACACCGGCGCGGACCGCGACCTCTCCGCCGAACTGGACCGGTACCGGCGAGCCGTCGCCGACCGGCACGCACCGCGGCGCGGCCCGGTCGCCGCCACGTCGGTCGCCGACGTGATCGGCCTGCTCGACCCGGACGCCACCACCGCCGAACTGGAGCAGATGCTCGCCGCAGCCGCCGCGATCCCGGCCGGGGCCGAGCAGCCGATGTACTTCAGCCAGCTGCGCTACCAGATCGTCACCGAGCTCAACCCGGCCATCGAGCGCCGGCGGCTGGCCGCCACCTGGGTGTCGGCACTGGACGACGGCCCGCTCGCCGAGGTTTTGTCCGCTGTGGACCCGCCCGCTCCGCTGCGCGGGACCGCCCGCGCGCTGCGCGAGGTCGTCGAAGGCACTCGCGACCTGACCCCCGAATTGCGCCGCGAGGGCGCCCGGCTGATGGACTGGGCCGACGAAACGGCCGGGCGGGCGTTCGTGCGCGACCTCGTCCGCCGCTGCCTCGCCGAGGACGGCCACGAGGTGCTGGACACCTTCGAGGGCAAGGATTTCAGCGGGCTCCGGATGGCCCGGCCCGGCTGGGCCGACGAACACGCGACGGTGGTCCGGGTGCACCACGGCAATCGCATCGAACACCACCTCGAAGCGGCCCGGTCCCCCTTGAGCGACAGCGAGAAAGCGACCGGCGAGGAACGCTGCGCCGTCGCGAACGCGGCGATGCGGACAGTCGCCGCCGCCGCGGCGGCCGCCGGAGTGGAAGTGCGCCTGGAGGAAACGCCCGCGCAAGTGGCCGGTGCAGACGCCGTCGAGGACATCGAAACCGCGTCCCGGCCCGGCGTCCGGTACCACACCTGATCCCTGCCCGCCCGGCCCGAAAAGAGCGCGCCAGTGTCCACCGAACCCGGTATGCACCATCCTGTCCCGGCCTTCGCCAGCGAGATCGCCGGCACCCTCGCCGTGCACGCGCAGTACGTGCTGCACGGCAACATCCGCGACTCCTATCTCGTCGAGCACCAAGGCGCCACGAAAATCCTGTCGCTGACCCAGCTGCTGTGGCACGTGCTGGAACCGGCCGGGTTCGACGCGCTGGTCACCTACGACGCGGTCGCCGGCCTCGACGTGCATCCGTCCACACAGGACGCACGACGGGCGGCGGAACAGGTGCTCGGCTGCGGCGTGCTGGGCAGGCGGCCGTCCCCGGAACGCTTGCGGGCGCACCTGGCCAAGATCGCCGGGACCGCCGAGCAACCGCCGCTGGAGACCGACAACACCGCGCACGCGGCCGCCCGGTCCGGCGGGCCGGGACGGCCGCTCGCCCGGCTGGCCTTCGTCGTGGACCACGCCTCCCGGCTCCTGCGCTCGCCCGCACAGCTCGACGCGAAAGAACGCGACGAGTTCGTCTACTTCCAGAAACTCGCGCTCGCCGCGGTCCGGCACAAGTACCCCGACCGCCCGCGCGCGCTGTACCACCCGGTCATCTGGCTGGCCGACAGCGAACGCGACCTGCCGATCTGGTTCACCGCCGGGATCGAGGCGATCCGCACGCTGGCCGCCCCGGTGCCGACGCTCGACGACCGCGAGCGGATGGCGAAGCTCCTCGTTCCGCTGCTGCCCGCGGCGGCCGAGCCGGAACCGCGGGAAATCCCGCCGGAGAAGGAGTTCGCCGCGCTCACCGAGGGCATGCCGCTGGAGGCGCTGCTCAAGATCGCCCGGCTGGCGGTGGACCGGGAACTGGGCGTGGACCGCCTCGCCGACGCCACGAGGATCTACAAGCTCGGCATCGACGACAACCTGTGGCAACGGGCCAGCGTGCGCGAGGAGATCACCCGCGGCGAGAAGGTCATCGCGGAGCGGGTGCTCGGGCAGGAACGCGCGATCGGCAAGACCCTGGACATCCTGAAACGGGCGGCGCTGGGCCTTTCCGGGGCGCAGGCGAGCACCTCGGGCCACCGCCCGCGCGGGGTGCTGTTCTTCGCCGGGCCGACCGGGGTGGGCAAGACCGAACTGGCCAAGCAGATCGCCGAGCTGCTCTTCGGCGACGCCCAGGCGTACCTGCGGTTCGACATGAGCGAGTTCTCCGCCGAACAGGCCGCCGACCGGCTCATCGGCGCTCCCCCGGGCTACGTCGGGTTCGAGGCGGGCGGCGAGCTGACCGGCGCGGTCCGCCGCAGGCCGTTCCAGGTGGTGCTCTTCGACGAGATCGAGAAGGCGCACAACCTCGTGATGGACAAGTTCCTGCAGATCCTCGAGGACGGCAGGCTCACCGACGGCCAGGGCACGACCACGTACTTCTCCGAGTGCGTCCTCGTCTTCACCTCCAACCTCGGCATCCTGCGGACCGACCCGGAGACCAAGGCCACCACCCGGCTCGTCGAGCCCGGCGCCCGGTACGCGGAACTCGAGGAGAGCGTGCGGCACGAGATCCGCGACCACTTCACCACGGTGCTCAAACGGCCCGAGCTGCTGAACCGGTTCGGCGACAACATCGTCGTCTTCAACTACATCAGCCCGGAGGTGGCGGTGCTGATCCTCGAAGGGCAGCTGCGCAACGTCGTCTCCAAGGTGCGCACCCAGCTCGGCGTCCGGCTGGAGCTGAAGCCCGCCGTGCACTCCCGGCTGGCCGCGTTGTCCTGCGAGGACCTGGAAAACGGCGGCCGCGGCATCGGCAACATGCTGGAGAGCAATCTGGTCAACCCGCTGGCGCGGATGCTGTTCGACGAGAACGCCGCCCGCGGCGACCTGGTCGAGGTCTTCGAGCTGCGCCCCGGCGGCGAGGACGACGGCCCCGGCCTGACCGCGCGGCTCACCCGGGGCGGGGCCTGATGCGCTGGGCGTGCCCCGAGGATCCCTCGGAGGTCTTCGACGACGGAGCGTCGATGTGCGCGGAGCACACGTGCCCGCTGGTGGAGGTCGCCGAGGAACCGCCTGGGGGCGCCACGACAGAACGGGGTCGAACGGACGGGACGGACATCCCGGTCCAGCCGGCGGACCGGCGGAAAGGGTGGAGCCGCGACCGCTGCTGGCGCTGCTCGCACGAGGCCGCTCCCGGCAACACCCAGTGCACGCGGCTGGAGTGCGGCCGCTCGCTGACGCCGCCCGCCCTGTACATCGAGTTCGCCGGCGGGGAGGTCGAAGTGAGCGAAGGCGTCCGGGTCGAGCTGGGCAGGCTGGGCTCCTATCAACGGGTCTTCCGCGATCATCCCAACGTTTCCCGCGCGCACGCGGCGGTGCGCGTCGACGCCGACGGGACCGCCTGGATCGAAGCGCTGCCGACCCCGAACGGGACGTTCCTGAACGGAGCCGAGATCCAGCCGCCGCTGGACCGGCAGCTGGCGTCCGGCGACCGGATCCGGTTCGGCCGGGACGTCGAGGGCTCGATCACCCTGTACCGCCGCTAGCCAGGAGAGCGCATCGTGACCCATCCCCCGCAGGAGGCGCCGGCCCCGGCGTCCGCAGACCGCGCCCCGCGTGCCCGGCCGCGGCCGCCCGTCCCGGTCGAAGACCCGCGCACGCCCGCCGCGGTGCTCATCGCCGAGGCGCGGGCGCGCGGGGAAGCCGACGCCCGCAACCACGTGCGCGACGGCTGGTCGTTCACCGATTCCCTCGCCGCCGCGCACGACGCGGAAACCGAGAAGGAGGACTACGCGAACCTCCTGCGCCAGCGCTGCCGTGCGGCGGTCGCCTCGGCGCAGGAACGGCATCTCGCCGTGCTCCAGCAGACTGCGCTCTTGCGGGAGCAGCGCGACGAGGCGCGCCGGCAGACGGCTGCCGCCCGGCAGATGATGGGCCGCCTCGCGGGACGGGAAGCGTGGCTGCGCGAGCCGGATCCGCACCGGCCGCCCGCGGAGGCCGGCGAGGACCAGGCGCCCGAGGACGATCCGGTGTGGGAGGGCGAAACCACCGCTCTGGGGTTGCGGTGGAGGGTCCTCATCCTCGCCGGGCTCGTCGTCGTGCTCGGTCCGGTGCATTACCTGGTGTTCCAGCATTTCCTCTCCGGCGTGCTGCCCGCCGCGGCGGCCTGGGCGCTGGGCGTTTCGTCCGCGGTGATGACCGTGCTCGGGCCGCACGTCACCGCGGTCATGCTGCGGTCGGGCCGGGCGACCGGCAGCGACCGCGCGCTCAAACCCGCGGCGGCGGTCCTCGGCGTCGCCTGGACCACGATGGCGGCCTTCCTGGGCATGGTCGCCGCGTCCGTCGTCGGCGCGGACCACGTCCGCCTCGCGTCGCTGGACATCACGGGCACGACCCTGGTGGTGATCGTGATCGCCGGACTGCTGGTCGGCGGCTCGGTCTCGTTCATGGTCGGCCTCGCCCGCCGACATCCGTTCCAGGAGGCGTACGCGGCGAGCAGGCAGCGTTCGGAGGAACTGGAGGCACAGTTGCAGGAGATGATTCTCGAACTCGACCCTGGCTTCGCGGACTTCGCCGCGGTCATTCCCGAGACCGGCGGCCGCCAGCCCGCGACCCTGATCGAAGCGATCCAAGCCGCGTACCGCGCCGCGGAGTACGCCTACTTCGACGCGTTGTCCGCCACGACCGGCGATCCGGCCTTCACCGAAGCCGTCGAGAACCGGCTGAACCGGACGCGTCCCGCATGAGCGCGCGGCTGCGGATCAGCCGGACCCACTACCCGGTCCGCGCGCTCGGGCCCGGGCACCGGCTCGGCATCTGGCTGCAAGGCTGCACTTTGGCGTGCAAGGGCTGCATGTCGCGCGACACCTGGTCCGCCGACGGCGGGACCGAGACGCCGGTCGAGGACCTGGCCGCGCTGTGGCAATCCGCGGTGGACCGCGGTGCCGCCGGGCTGACGGTGAGCGGCGGAGAACCGTTGCAGCAGGCGGAAAGCCTCGCCGCGTTCCTCGCCGCCGCGGACGAGATCCGCCGCGGCACAGACCGCGACCTCGACTTCCTGCTCTACACCGGCTACGACGAGGACGAACTGGACGAGCCCCGCCGGGCCGCGGCCGCGCGGGCCGACGTCGTGGTGTACGGCCGGTTCGACGTCGCGCAGCCGACCGACCTGGTGTGGCGGGGTTCGGCGAACCAGCGCATGGTCCCGCAAAGCGCACTGGGCAGGCACCGCTACGCCGAGTTCGTCGACTGCGCGCCCGCGCGAGGACCGCTCCAGCTGGAGGCGGGCGACGACGGCCCCTGGATCATCGGCACCCCTCGCCGAGCAGCGCTGCGCACCCTCGACCGGTCGATGAAAGACCTCGGACTCGACGTCACCGAGGTGACGTGGCGACGCTGACCGCGAAGGCGGCACCGTACCGGGCAGGTTCGTGAGGGGAACCCCGCAGGCGGGGCCAGCGGCTGAATTCCCGGCAGCGGCGTCGAGCGGTCCAACCGGGTCGTCCCACCGGTCCAGTCCGCGAGACGAGGCGGTCCGCCGCGGTTCCCGGATAGTGCGTTGTCATCAACTCCCGCGCGGTCCATCGAACCCGCGGAAGACGGCTCCTAGCTTCGATTTTGCCGAAGCAATTTCGATCAGCAGGAGCTTTCCCATGGCTGGCAACGACTTCGTCCCCGTCACCCCCGATCAGGTCCGGCAGCTGGCGAGCCAGGGAAAGCTGGCCGCGCACGCCGCCGCGGCGCGCGGCGAGGCCCGCCGCCGCCTGCGGGCCGCCGTGTTCGAGATCGCCGAGCCGGTCCTGTTCCGGAACCTCACCCGGAAGCTGGAGGCCAAGCGCGGCCACTACCGCTGCGCCGCCGGGGTCCGGCGCCTCGACGACCCGTGCCTCGACCGGTTCCACAACGACATGGACGCGGTCATCGACGACATTTTCGCCAACGCGCGCGTGCCGATCGCCTCGCTCGAAGGGTGGATCCGCAGCAGGCTCGGCCACGCCACCGTCGACGGATACCGCCGCAGGCGCAGCGAACGCGGTGCCTTGCAGCGCCCGCGGGTCCCCTGCTGGCTGGCCGCGGAACTCGGCCGCGACCCGGTGCTGCTCGCGCTCGCCGTCGACATCCTGGACTTCGTCGGCACGGACGCCGCGGTGGGGCCCGGGATCTGGCCGGTCGAGCAGTGGGCGGAATACCGCGTGGGGTGCGGCGCCGACCCCGCGACCGCCCGCCAGGAGGTCGCGCGCGACATCGCCGCGGTGCTGTCCGCCATGCGCGTGCGGCCCCGGTGGTACGCGGATTACGTCGAGCGGCCGCTGGGGCGCAAACAGCCTCCGTCGGTTCCGCTGCAACGGGTGTCCGCGGAGAACGGCGAAGACCTCTTCCTCGTCGACCCGTCCGGCGGCCAGGAACCGCCCGACGCGCTGACCGAACTGGCGGCGGTGGCGGTCGCGGCGATCACCAGCCGGATCGCGGCAGGCGAAACGCCCGAGGAGGTCGTGCTGGACGTCGTGGCGTCGGTGTTCGACGACGAGCCTCGGGCCGCCGAACCCGAGGCGGTGCACCGCATCCTGGCGGCGGTGACCGCGCCCTGAAGCGGCGGCCGTCCGTCAGGGAAGAGCAGAACCGGAGCGAGGAGGCCAGGGTGGGCAACGGCACGGACGTCCCGGCGGATCCGGCTGCCGTCGCGCGCTGCCGGGCGGCAGTGGACGCGGTGGCCGCGGGCGGGCGGCACGACCTGCCGTCCTTCCTGGCCGACCTGCGCGCGCTGCCCGCCGGGCATCCTTTGCGGAGCGAGTTCGCGGCCACCATGGTCACGCTGCTGACCGACGGCGGCAGCGGACCGCCGGTCCAGCTCATCGCCGAGACCGGCGCGTTGCTGGGCCTGGCGGACGCCGCGCCCCCGCACCTGCTCGCCTGGCCGCAGGCGCGCGCCTCGGCACGGGCCTTCCAGCTCGCTTGCCAGGTGCAGGACCGGGAAGCCGCGGCCGCCGAGGTCGTCGCCGAACTGGACGAGCTCACGACGGAGCAGGCGGGATTCCCGCACACCCTCGCCGCGCTCGCGGCCGCCCGCCACGGAGTCGGGCTCAGCGTGTCGTTCCAGCGCGGCGACGAAAGCAGCGCGATGGGCATGATCGAGCAGATGGGGCCGCTCATCGACCGCATCGGCGACGAGCAGCGGGCCGCGCAGTTGCGGGACGTGCGCGACACGATGGCCGAATTCCTCCGGGCGCAGCGCACCGGCGACTGGTCCGCGACGCAGGACCAGCTCGAGCGGCTGCGCCACAGCGCGCTGGCGCTCGGCCTCGACCCGTCCGCGTTCGAGCTCCCGCCGAGTTCGAACGCGATCTTCGGCCTGCTCACCGACCCGATGCCCGACGTGGACGGGCTCACCGCCGAGGAGACCGTCCGGCGGTACACCGGCGGCGAAACCGGAGCGATGAACAAGCTCGCCGCCAGCTACGCGCTGATGCGCGGCGGGACCGAGACCGACCTCGCGCGCATCGACCGGGCCGTCGAACTCACCAAGGAGGCCGCCGCCGAGCCCGGTCCGGCGCAAGACCTCGCCCGCAACGGCGTCGCGATCAACCTGTGGCGGCGCGCCGAGGTCCTCGGCTCGACCGAAGGCCTCGACGAGGCGCGGCAAGTGCTCGAAGACCTCATCCGCGACCTGCGCGGCCGCGACGGATCGGCGAATCCTTTGTGGACGGATGCCAACAACCTGCTCTCGCAGATCAGCCGCCGGCTGGGCGACCACGCCGCCTCCGGCGAGGCGGGGTTGACCGCCCTGTACCGGTTCGCGCGCCGCGCACTGGTGGAGTCCGATCCCGCGGTGGCCCGGACCGGTCTGCGCGAGGCCGCCGCCATGGGCATGGACCTGGCCCGGCAGCGCGTCCTCGCGGGCGACTACGCGGGCGCGATGGAGGCGCTCGACACCGGCCGCGGCCTGATGCTGTTCGCCGAGGTCGAAATGCTCGATCTGGTGCCGCGGCTGCGCGCGGCCGGGCAAGACGCCCTCGCGCAGCGGTGGGAGACAGAGGGGCCGACCGCGCCGGGGCTGCGGGCAGAGGCCATCGAAGTGCTCGTGGACGCCGCGGGAGGAATCGAACATCTGCTGCGGTTGCCGTCTCCCGCGGACGTCCGCGCCGCGCTGCGCACCGTCGAGGCGGACGCCCTCGTCTATCTCGTGCCCGCCGACGAACAGCAACCGGGCATGGCCCTGGTGATCCCGCGCGAAGGACGAATGGCCTACCTGCCTTTGTCGTACCTGAGAGTGCGCCACGACAACGAAATCGAGGGTTATCTGACGGCCTTGTCGCGTTTTTCGCGTGAGCTGGCTCCGGTCGCGCAGACTTCGTTCACCGACTGCCTGGACGACCTCTGCGAATGGGCCTGGCGAGTGGCGATCGGCCCGCTCCTGGAACGCTATTTCGCGCGGGACGCGGAAACACGCGACCGGGTGCCGCGGATCGTGCTCATCCCGATGGCCGAACTGGCGGCCATCCCCTGGCAGGCCGCACGCAACCGCGAAGGCGCCTACGCCTTGGAACTGGCCGCGTTCTCGCAAGCGGTGTCGGCCCGCGAGTTCTGCGCCAACGCCGCGCGGCCCCCGGTACGGCTGACCTCGACCGGCCTTGTCGTCAGCGATCCGCGGACCGAAGGCACCGCGCGGGATCTGCCCGCCGCGCGGCTCGAGGCGCTGGAAGTCCACAAAGCCTTCCTGCACGCGGCGAAGTACGTCGGCCGCCGCCCGAACGGATCCCCGAGCCCGTCCGGACCGGGCACCGCCGAACAGGTCCGGGCGTGGCTGACCGCCGACGGCCCGCAAGCCGGAGCGGTGCTGCACCTCGCCTGCCACGGCCAGTTCACCTCCGACGAGCGGGCCGCGAAGGCCGTTCTGGTGCTGGCACCCGATTCTCCCGGCACGCCGGGCGAACTGGGCGCGGACGAGATCGTCCGGCTGCTGCACCGCACCCCCGGCCGCCGGATCGGCCTCGTCGTGATGGCGGCGTGCCACACCGGCCGGTCGATCCACGGCTACGACGAGGCCTACAGCCTGGGCACCGCGTTCCTGGCCGGCGGCGTCCGCACCGTCCTGTTCACCCAGTGGGCGATTCCGGACGAGGCGACGTCGATGCTGATGTACCTGTTCCACCACTACCTGCGCGCGGAAAAGCTGCCGCCGTGGCAAGCCTTGCGCACGGCCCAGCTCTGCCTGCTCCGTCCGGACGCGCCGATCCCCGACAGCGTCCCCGCCCCGCTGCGCGAGTCGTTCGCCCACCGCGAGCACGTGGGCGTCGCCGGATGGGCCGGATTCGTCCACGGCGGCCACTGACCAGCCCTCCCCCGGCGAAGGAGACAACCGGATGCCCCAGACCACCGAGACCATCGACGAACTGCGCGCCCGGCTCGCGACGCTCAGCGGCCCCGCGCGGACGGAACCGCTGGGCAGCCTGGCGCAGAAACTGTTCCAGCGCATGACGACCGCGCCGCTGGATTCGCTTTCGGCGCGCACCGATCTCGACGAGGCGATCCAGTGCGCCGACGAGGTCTACGGCCACCACCGCGAAGGCGATCCGCAACGCCCGCAGGTCGCGGCCTTCCTCGGGTACCTGCTCGCCTTCCGCACGGTGCGGACCGGCGACGGCACCCACCGTCCGCGCGCCGTCGAACTGCTCGAAGAAGCCATCGAGCACGGGCGGTTCCAGGTCTCCTACCTCGCGATCCTGCGCCTGGTGCTGGCGATGCTGCTCTTCACCGGCGCGCAGAACCAGCTGACCGGCATGGTCACCCAAACCCCCGCCGACCTGCTGTCCGGACGCCGTTCTCCCGCCGCGCTGCCGGACATCGACCGGGCCGAAGAGCTGCTGCACACGGTGTGCGACACCGACGGCGTGTCCGCCGACGTCTCCGAAATGGCCGATCTGCTGCTGCAGCTGTGCGACTTGATGAAGGCCATGCTCGGGCTCGGCGACCGGCCGCTGGACCTGTCTTCGATGCAGAACCTGTTCGCCCGGTTCACCGAACTCCAAGCCCGGATGGCCAACGGCGGCGCGGGCTTCTCCAGCCTGATGCGCAAAGCGATCGAGTCCGGCGCGGGCGTCCTGAACGTGCGTCCTGACGAGGTTCCGGTGATCATCGTCGAGGACGCCGCCGAAGAAAGCCCGGCGGTCGCGCGCGCGGAGGCTCCCGCGGAAGTCCCGCCGCAGCCTGTGCAGGCGGAGTTGCTGCAGTCCCTCGTCGCGTCGCTTTCCCTCGACGGCCGCCGCACTTGGCGCACCGCCGCGGAGTTGCTGCTGCCCGATACGGCTCCGCCCACGGTGGAATCCGTGGACACCGCGATCGCGCTGGCGAGCGAGGTGCTGGAGAGCGAGACCGCCGAACTGTCCGAAGAGGACACTGCGTTCACGCATTTCGCCCACGCCGTCGCATTGCGCCTCCGCCGACGCGCGGATCCGGACGGCGACGGCAGCGATTGCGAACTCGGCGCCCGCGCTCTGCTGTCCGCCGCGCGCGCCCTGCCGATCGACCATCCGGAACTCCCGGTCGTCCTGCGTTGCCTGGGCGCGTTCCTCCCGCCCGAACGGCCGCTCGCCGGACTCGACGCGCTCGCCGCCGGGTTCACCGGCCGCCTCGACGCACTGCTGGGCTCCGGGAACCTCGCGGCCGATCGCGCAGCGGAACTGCACGCGCTCCGCTGTGCGTGCCGGACCGCCTTCGCCGCGGCCGAACTCCGCAAGGCGGTCGAGGGATTGCCCGCCGGCTACCCGTGGCCGGTGTCGCTCAAAGCCGCGGCCCAACCGCTCGCCTGAACACGCCACCACGGAAGGAGGCCCGGCGTGAACCCGTTCTTCGGACGACACGCCGAACTCCAGCTGCTGCGCGAAGTGCTCGCCGCCGCAGCAGCCGGGCACCCCGAAGCCCTCGTCCTCGACGGCGAAGCAGGCACCGGAAAAACGCGCCTGCTGCGGGAATTCGCCCGCACCGCACGCGAATCCGGCGCGTTCGTCCTCGCGGGCGGCTGTCTCGAACTGGCAGGCGACGGCATCCCGTACGGCCCGCTGACCGAGGCCCTGCGCGGCCTGGTCCGCGCCGAAGGCGAGCAGCGGGCCCGGGAACTGGCCGGACCCGCCTGGCCGGAGCTGTCCTGCCTGATCTCCGACTTCACCGCGGGCCCCGGCCCCGCTCCGGGCCCCGGCGCGCGGAGCAGGGTCTTCGGCGCGGTCGCCCGGCTGCTCGACCACATCGGCGGCCGGAAACCGCTGGTGCTGGTGTTCGAGGACGTGCACTGGGCCGACACCGCGACGCTCGACCTCATCGCCTACTTCGTGCTCACCAAGACCGACGAGCGGCTGATGCTGGTGTGCAGCTACCGGTCGGGACTGCGCACCGGGCATCCGCTGCGGGTCCGGCTGACCGAGCCGGAGTTCGTCCGCCGGACGCGCAGGCTGACCCTGCAACCCTTCAGCCGCAAGGAACTCCGGGCCTTCGTCGCCGCGCTGACCGGGGAGGACGTCAGCCCGGAGCGCGCCGACGAGTACTTCGCGCTGTCGGAGGGCAATCCCTACTTCACCGAACAGCTCGTCGCCGAGTCCGGCTCCGGGGCGGCCCGCATCCCGCCCTCGCTGGACGACCTCATGCACGAACGGCTCGCCCGGCTCGGCCCCGACGCGGCCGGGCTGACCAAGGTCGCCGCCGTCGCGGGCCGCCGGGTCGGGGACGCCGTGCTGGCCCGGGTCGCCGGGCTCGACGACCGGGCGCTCGACGCCGCGCTCACCGAATGCCTCGGTCAGCACGTCCTGGTCGAGGACGAGGACGATCGCTCGTACCGGTTCCAGCACGCGTTGCTGCGCGAAGCCGCGTACCGCGCGGTGCTGGCCCGGGAACGCCGCCGCCTGCACGCGCAGTTCGCCGAAGCGCTGGCCGAGGAGGCCCCGGCCAATCCGCGGCTGCTGCCCGAGCTCGCCTATCACTGGTATGCGGCCGACGACGCGGCCCGGGCACTGCACGCCTCGATCGGCGCCGGCGATTTCGCCTTGCGCTTGCGCGCGTTCACCGAGGCCGAAGTTCAGTACGCCCGCGCGCTCGACCTCTGGCCCCGGCTCCCCGATGCCGGACAAGTCGCGGGCGCCTCGCTCGACCAGGTGCTCGAGGCGGCCGCGAACGCCGCCCGCTGGGCCGGGCACCTGCGCCAAAGCGTCACCTGGGCCCGCGAGGCGGTGGCGGCGGCGAACGGCGCGGATCCGGTCCGGCTCGGCAGCCTGCACGAGCGGCTGAGCAGCTACCACTGGGAAGCGGGCTACGACGAGGAATCCCAGGCCGAACTGCGGGCCGCCGACCGCATCCTCGACGCGGCCCGGCCGAGCGCGGCGGGCTCCCGGGTCCGGTCCGCGCTCGCCACGGCGGCGGTGAAGTCCGGGAGGTGCACCGAAGCGCTCGAACTGGCCCGCCAAGCCGAAGCGGAGGCCCGAGCCGCGTCGGCAGGGCCGGAAACCGGACGTGCGCTCAACAGCCGGGGGCTGGCGCTTTCCGGCCTGGGCCGCCACGAAGAAGCAGTCGCGGCCGTCGAGAAGGCGCTCGCCGTCGCGGAGGCGGAAGACCATCTGGAGGACCAGCTGCGCGCCCGCGGCAACCTCGGCGTGTGCCTGGAGCGCGCGGGCCGGATCGTCGAGGCCGCGAAGCAGTTCCGGATCGGACTGGCGAAAACGAGGGAGTTCGGGCTGCTCGACTCCCGGCAGTCGGCACTGCTGGCGAACAACGCCTGCGCGACGCTGTTCCAGATCGGCGAATGGGACGAGGCCTCGGTCCTCGTCGAGGAAGTGCTGCGCTACCACCCGGCGCGGGAGACCACGTTCCAGCGGCTGACCAAAGCGGAGATCGACCTGGCCACCGGCCGGTTCGACGAGGCGGAGCGGCTCCTGGAGAGCGTGCGGAACCTGCCCAGCGCACAGCCGCGGTTCCTCAGTCCCGTGTACCGCTGCCTCGCCGAACTCGCCGAGGCGCGAGGCGATCCGGAGAACGCGCTGACGACCGTGCGGCACGGCATCGAAGCGGTCGCGGCGAGCGAGGACGTGCTGCTGGTGCTGCAACTGTGCGCCTGCGGCCTCCGCATCGCCGCCGATTGGCCCGAGCCCGGCCTGCCGCCGGAACTCCGGGCTTTCGCCGGCGACCTGGCTTCGCGGGCGACCGCGGGCGACGACCCCGAAACCCGGGCACTAGCCGCGCTCTGCGCCGCCGAACGAGCGCGAGCCTCGGGCGCGGACACCACGCCGATGTGGGCCGGCATCGCGGAATCCTGGTCCTCTTTGGACCGTCCGTACCACCGCGCTTACGCGCTGGCCCGCGCGGCTGCCCGCGACGAGGACACCGCGACGGCGGCGGAAGCGGCCGCCGAGGCCGGGGCGATCGCCGGCCGGCTCGGCGCGGTCCCGCTCGCCGCGCTGGTCCGGCGGATCCGGCGGGCGCGCAAGCTGCCGGGTGCGGCCCCGGCCCGGCCGAAGCGTCCGTTCGGGATCACCGACCGCGAACTGCAGGTGCTGGACCTGGTGTCCCAGGGGCTGACGAACAGCCAGATCGCCACCCGGCTGCGGCTGGCGAAGTCCACTGTGGCCAATCAGCGCGCTTCGGCGATGCGCCGGCTCGACGCCAGGAACGCCGCCGAGGCGGTGCGGATCGCCCGGGAATGCGGACTGCTGGGGGAATGAACGACGCGGCCCGGGCACGGGCCGCGATGATCCTGGAGGGAACATGACACGCAGGGCACTGCTGATCGGTTCGGCGACCGGCGGCCTGACCGGTCCCGGAAACGACACCGCCGCGCTGGCCGCCGCGCTCACGCGCTGGGATTTCGACCCGGTCGTCTGCGACGGCGAAAACGCCAGCCGGGCAGGCATTCTCGACGCCTACGAACAGCTGATCGCGCGGTCGCGGCCCGACGACGCCGCCGTCGTCTACTACAGCGGGCACGGGGCCTACGCGAAAGACCCGGCGCTCGCCGAAGGAATGCCGGGCCCGGGGGTGCTGCAGTTCATCATCCCGACCGACTACGAAGAGTCCTCGGAGGACGATTTCCGCGGCATCGCCAACGTGGAGCTGTCGCTGCTGCTCGAAAAACTCACCGCGCGGACCCGCAACGCCGCGGTCATCCTCGACTGCTGCCATTCCGGCGCGATGTCCCGCGACCTCGAAACCGGCGCGGTGGCCAAAGTCTGGCCCCGCGCCGTCCCGGCCTGCCTCGCCCGCGCCCACCTGGACTCGCTGCACCGCACCTGTCCCGGTCTCGCCGAACTGAGCCCGCGGGGCAATCCGGACGCGGTCCGGCTCGTGGCCTGCGCGACGAACCAGCGGGCCTACGAGGCGCCGAACGCCGACGACGTCACCATGGGCTACTTCACCGACGCGCTCACCCGCGTGCTCGACACCCTCGACCCGGCGGCGAAACCGCTGTCCTGGGCGACGGTCGGCGACCGGGTCCGCCAGCTGGTCCTGCGGCAGTGCGGCGTGCAGCGACCGGATTCGGAAGGCCCGCGCGACCGCGAACTGTTCGGCACCGGACTCGCCGACCAGGCCGCGGCGCTGCCCGCGTCCCGGCACCGGGAATGGATCCGGATCTCCGGCGCCGGCCTGCTCGGTTACCGCGAGGGCGACGAGTTCGCGATCCGCAACGACGAAGACCTGCTCGGCACGACCGTGGTCAAGTGGACGGACGGGCAGGCGGCCTTCGGCCCGCTGCACGGTCCCGACCCCAGCCGGGACATTCCCGCGGGGGCCCGTGCCGAAGTGATCGCGACCGCGGTCCCGCCGCTCCCCGTCGCGCTGGACGCCGGAACGGGTTCGCTGGCGGAGAGCGTCCAGGCCGATCCGGCACTGCGCCTGGCCGCCGAGGGGGAAACGGCGGCGGTGCGGACCGTGACCGGCTCCGGAGGCGTTGCCCTGCACGACGCCGCGGGCCCGCTGAACCAGCCGAAAGCCGCACCGCACCAGGTGCTGGGCGACCTCAAGCGAATCGCGCGGGCGCGGGCGGTGCTGCGGCTGTCGGA
Source organism: Amycolatopsis sp. FU40 (assembly GCF_021903635.1). NCBI lineage: Bacteria > Bacillati > Actinomycetota > Actinomycetes > Pseudonocardiales > Pseudonocardiaceae > Amycolatopsis > Amycolatopsis sp. FU40. The sequence continues at coordinate 2,109,671 of NZ_CP091381.1, read as the reverse complement.
AGACCCGGGCCTGGCTCTGCGCACCCGGGTGCGCGTCGAACTGGCCCAGGTCGTCGACGGCGTCGCCCGCCCGTTGCCTGCCGGCGGCGCGGTTCTCCATCCCGGCCAGGCAGTGTGCGTGACCGTGCACAACGACGGCGACCCAGGCGAATACGTCTACGTCTCGCTGCTGGACGTCGGCGTCTCCGCCCAGGTCACGCTCCTGAACCCGGAGAATCCCAGCGGCGTCCCGATCGCCCCCGGCAAACGGTACGTCTTCGGCGGCAACGACGTCACCGGGACGCTGCCCGGCATGGAGCTGAGCTGGCCGTCGTCGGTGCCGCCGGTCTTGCCGCGCAAGGAAAGCATCGTGGTGCTGATCAGCGAGGAACGCACGGAGGCGGCGCTCCTGCAACAGCAAGGCGTGCGCACCAGCGGCGCGCTGAACCGCTTGGAAGCACAGCTCCTGCGGCTCGGCGCGCGGGACGGCCGGGAGATCATCACGCCGATGCTGACCCGGCCGATGCGCTTCGCCGTGCAGACCATCGGCTTCGACCTGGCACCGGTCCCCGCGCCGCGGGCAGAAGAAGCCGTTTTCGAGATCGACGACCGCCCGGGCCACGATTTCCTCGGTGCGGCAAGCGGTCCGCCCGCGCGGATCGCCGTGCGCTTGCCCGCCTTGGTCGTGCACCACAACCGCGCGTTCCGCAACCGGGATTTCCGGCTCGACACACTGGTGCTGACCACCGGCGCGGACGGCAAGCTCCGCCACCGCGTCCGCACGGCCCGGTTCGCCGGGACCGTCGACGGCACCCGGCTCCCCGTCAGCGAAAGCCCGCTCTTCGAAGGCGAAGTCCGCGAACAGCTGGACGTCGCCGTGTGGGTTTCCCCGGACCGGGGCGCCGAGGCGGACTTCGCGGGCATCGCGGGGGAATCGGCGGCCGAGATCGTCGATGCGGCCGAAGCCGCGCTGACCGCGGCGACCGGCGGCGCGATCGGCCTGTACCGCGCGGCTTTCGGTCCGGGAGAGCGGTTCGGCGCGGCCCGGCCGAAAGCCGAGCACACTGTCCGGACGGCGGATTTCACTTTCGGCCTCGCCGTGGCGGAAGCACCGGACAGCGGTCCGTCAGATCCCCAGTGACAGCACATTTGTCCGGCGAAAGGACACTGCGATGGCGAGCAAACGGATCACGATCGGCACTCAGATGTGGAAGGTCGACGCCGACCGGGCAGCCTCGGTGGAAACCACTCTCGAAGCCGCGATGACCGAGGGAAAGGCCGTCCGGCTGACCCTCCTCACCGGCGACGACAAGCCCGTCACGGTCCTCTTCAACGGGAAAACGGCGCCGCTCGCGGTCATCGACGACGGAACGGTCCCGCGGCCGACCGAGATCTCCGGCTCTCAGGACTCCTGATCAACGGACCCGTGCCGGGCCGTCCCGCGCGAGCGGCCCCGGTCCGGTACGGTCTCACGAACAGCGCGGGAAAACCGCGCCGCCGAGTTCCTCGAGCACCGCAGGCAACTCCGCCACCGACCCCAGCACATGCGTGGCGCCGTGCGCCCGCAACGTCGCCTCGTCATGCGCCCCGGTCAGCACCCCCGCCGCGACCGACGCGCCTGCCCTCCGCCCGGTCAGCATGTCGAAACCGGTGTCCCCCGCGACCGCGACCGCGCGCACGTCCGTGATTCCCAAGCGCAGCACCGCGGTCAGCACCATGTCCGGGAACGGCCGGCCCCGGCCGCCCGCGTCCGCCGGGCACACCACCAGGTCCGCCAGATCCGTCCAGCCGAGCCGCTCCAGCAGCGCATCCCGTGTCGCTGCCGAGAATCCCGTGCTCAGGCACACCCGGCGCCCCTGCGCGCGCAACTTGTCGATCGCTTCCTCCGCACCGGGAAGCGGCGCGGCGACCTCGATCGCCTGCGAAGCAAACGCAGTCTCGAAAACCTGATTCGCCTTCTCCGCCACCCCGTCCGCGGGGAAGAGCGCCCGGAAGACCTCGATCTTCGACTGCCCCATGGTGTCGCGGACGTAAGCATCCACGTCCTCGCGCTCCGGCGAGCCGGCAGGCACCCCGACCGCCTCCAGCGCCGCCGAGAAGGCCGCCTCGACCGCGCCGTCGTCGCGGACCGTCGTGCCCGCCATGTCCAGCACGACCAATTCCACCGCGCGCGTCATCGGACCCCCTCCACTTCCCGCCCGGTCACCGCGTGCACCGCGCTGATCAGGGCCATCGTCTCGATGTCGGCCGCGCTGCAGCCGCGCGACAGGTCGTGCAGCGGCGCCGCGACGCCTTGCAGGATCGGCCCCAGCGCGGTCGCCCCGCCGAGTCGTTCGGCGATCTTGTAAGCGATGTTCCCCGCGTCGAGATTGGGGAACACCAGCACATTCGCCCGCCCGGCGACGGTCGACCGCGGCGCCTTGGCCACCCCGACCGCGTCCACGACAGCGGCGTCGAATTGCAGTTCGCCGTCCACATCCACACCGGGCAGCCGTTCCCGCACCAGCGAAGTCGCCTGCCGGACCTTGTCCACCGCGGAATGCTTGGCACTGCCTTGGGTGCTGAAGGAAAGCATCGCGACAACGGGCTCAGTTCCGGTCAGCGCCCGGTGCGTGGAAGCCGCACCGACTGCGATGTCGGCCAGCGCGTCCGCGTCCGGCTCGGGAACCACGGCACAGTCGGCGAAAGTGAGCGATCGGCCGTCCTGCAACAGCATCAGGAAGCAGCTGCTGAGCGTCCGCACCCCGGGAGCGAGGCCGACAATCCGCAGGCCGGCCCGGAGGACATCGGACGTCGGCCGGGTCGCGCCGGCCAGGCACGCATCCACCCGGCCGAGCGCGAGAAGCGCCGCGGAGAGGGCGACCGCATCATTGCGGACCGTCTCGACCCGGTCAGGAAACGCCGAACCCAGCCGCGCGAGGACAGCCTCGTCAGCGGCCAGATCCGCCGTGTCGAGGAAAGGCGGCACCGGAAAACCCAGCTCTGCCGCAACAGCAGCGATCTCCGCCGCGGGCCCGACCAGCAACGGTTCGATCTCGCCGCGGTCGGCCAAGTGCGCGGCCGCGGTGACGGCGCGCGGGTCGGCGCCGTCGGCGAGCGCGATCCGCGGGCGGGCGTCGCCGACGCGGTCCCGCCAGGTCTCGGCCAGAGGGGCCATGGTCATCTCGCAAACTCCCTCGCGGACGGCAGTGCTCCCCGAGCAGGATCCCGACCTCTGGCCCCAAGCGACAGAGCCAGAACAGTGCCCGTTGACAGGTCCAGAAGGCCCCCGCGACTGGACCCGTCGACCGAGCGGTTTCTGGCACTTTCGCGGTGGCCAGCCGTCCCGCACTCTCGGTCGCACCACACACGGCAGATGGGAGCAGGCGATGAAGATCGGTGTGCCTCGCGAGGTCAAGAACCACGAATACCGGGTGGCGGCGACGCCTGCCGGAGTACACGAGTTCACCTCGGCCGGCCACGAGGTCTTCGTGGAACGCGGCGCGGGCGAGGGCTCGTCCATCCGCGACGAGGACTACGCGGCCGCCGGCGCGAAGCTGCTCGACCACGCGGACGACGTGTGGGGCACCGCGGAGATGGTGCTGAAGGTCAAGGAGCCGATCGCCGAGGAGTACCACCGGCTGCGTTCGGACCAGCTGCTGTTCACCTACCTGCACCTCGCCGCGAGCGAGCCCTGCACCAAGGCCCTGCTCGGCGCGGGCACGACCTCGGTGGCCTACGAAACGGTCCAGCTGCCGAACGGCTCCCTTCCGCTGCTGTTCCCGATGAGCGAGGTGGCCGGGCGGCTGGCCCCGCAGGTCGGCGCACAGACGCTGATGCGCGTCAACGGCGGGCGCGGCGTGCTGATCGGCGGCGTCTCGGGAGTGCCGCCGGCCCGCGTGGTCGTGCTGGGCGCGGGCGTCGCCGGGATGAACGCGGTCGCCGTCGCGGCCGGGACCTGGGGCGACGTCGTGCTGTTCGACAAGAACGTCGACAAGCTGCGCGCCGCCGACCGGATGTACCAGGGCCGCATCCGCACCGCCGCGGCGAACTCGTACGCCATCGAGCAGGCGGTGCTGGAGGCCGACCTGGTGATCGGCGCGGTCCTCGTGCCCGGCGCGAAGGCCCCGAGCCTGGTGTCCAACGAGACGGTCTCCCGGATGAAGCCGGGCAGCGTGCTCGTGGACATCTCGATCGACCAGGGCGGCTGCTTCGAGGACTCGCGTCCGACGACCCACGCCGACCCGACCTTCCGGGTGCACGAGTCGGTGTTCTACTGCGTGGCCAACATGCCGGGCGCGGTCCCGCACACCTCCACGCACGCGCTCACCAACGTCACGCTCCCGTACGCGCTGGAGATCGCGAACAAGGGTCTCCGCACCGCGGTGCAGGACACGCCCGAGCTCCGCGGCGGAGTGAACACCGTGGCCGGGGCGCTGACCTACGAGCCGGTCGCCCTGGCGCACGGCCTGCCCTTCACCGACGTCGCCGACGCGCTGGCCTGAGCCTCCCCGGCGTGGCGCGGGGTGGGAAAACCGACCGCCGCGAGTTACGTTTCAGCCCACCCCGCTGCACGCCGGCCGCTTGGAGACCGCACTTGCCACGCACGCTGATCGAGATCGACCGCTCGTCGGACGAACCGCTGTACCGCCAGGTCCGGCGGGCGATCGAGCACGGCATCGCCATCGGCACGTTCGATCCGGCCCGCCGGCTGCCCAGCTCGCGGGAACTGGCCGTCGAACTGGGCGTCTCCCGGAACACGATCAATCTCGCCTACCAGGAGCTGGTCGCCGAGGGCTACGTGGAAAGCCGCGAGCGCAGCGGGCTGTTCGTCAACGGCGAGATGCGCCCGCACTGCGCGGTGGAGGAACGGGACACCGAATCGCGGATCGACTGGGCGGCCCGCGTCCGCCGGTTCCCGGACGCCGGCGTCGCCCACATCGAGAAACGCACCGACTGGGCGAGCTACCCGTATCCGTTCCTCGCCGGGCAGGTCGACATCACCGCGTTCCCGGCCCGGTCGTGGACGCGCTGCCTCCGCGACGCCCTCTACCGCCCGCACGTCTTCCACAGCCTCCAGGACAGCGTCGGCTCCGACGACCCGATGCTGGTCGAGATGGTCTGCCGCCAGCTGCTGACCACCCGCGGCATCGAGGCGGACCCCGAGGAGGTGCTGATCACCGTCGGCTCGCAGCAGGGCCTCGACCTGCTCGGCCGCGTGCTGCTCGGGCCGGACCAGGTCGTGGCCATCGAAAACCCCGGCTACCTCGACGCGCGGCACATCTTCCTCCGCACCGGCGCCCGCGTGACCGGGATCGACGTCGACTCCCGCGGCCTGCGACCGCCCGAATCGCTCGACGGAGTCGACCTCCTCTACCTCACCCCGAGCCACCAGCACCCGACCAACGCGACCCTCAGCATCGGCCGGCGCCGCCAGCTGCTCGCCCAAGCCGCGGCCTCCGGCACCGTGGTGGTCGAGGACGACTACGACAGCGAATTCCGCTACCAGGGCAGCCCCACCCCGGCGTTGAAGGCGCTCGACAGCACCGGCGACGCCGTCTACCTCGGCACCTTCTCCAAATTCCTCTCCCCCGGCCTGCGCCTCGGCTACCTGGTCGGACCGCGCGAGCTGGTGCGCGCGCTGCGCGAGGCCCGCCGATACGTCCTGCGCCACCCGCCCGGCCAGCTGCAACGGGCGCTGGCGCTGCTCATCGAAAGCGGCGAGTACCACCGCTCGCTGCGCCGCTACCGCACGAAGCTGATGCGCAAGTGGACCGCCACCACCGCCGCGGTCGCCGAATACCTGCCGTGGGCGCAGGGCCCGTACCCGCCCGGCGGCGTCAGCCTGTGGATGACCGGCCCGTCCGGACTGGACTGCCGCGTCCTGGTGGAGCGCGCGGAGGAACTGGGCATCCTCATCGAACCCGGCGACATCTTCTTCCTCGGCGACGACCCGCCGCGCAACCACTTCCGCATCGGCTTCTCCGCCACCCCGCCGCCGGTGATCGACCCGGGGATCCGGCTGCTCGGCGACCTCTGCCGGGAACTGCTCGACAGCTGAACCCGGCCCGGCGCCGCGACTCGCTCCTTGACAACTCCCTAAAATATATAACATATTTTGCGTAACAAGGGACGCCGTCGGCAGCCGATCCGAAGAGGCCCCGGAGACGACGAGGAGAATCCGAGATGCTGCGTTTCGACGGCAAAGTGGCGCTGGTGACCGGCGGCGGACGCGGCCTGGGGCGTTCGCACGCCCTGCTCCTCGCGGCGCGCGGCGCGGCGGTGCTGGTCAACGACCTCGGCGGCGACCCGACCGGCTCCGGCTCCAGCCCGAGCCCGGCGGACGAAGTAGTCGCCGAGATCACGGCAGCGGGCGGGACGGCCGCGGCCAACCACGACGACGTCGCCGCCGACGCCGAAGCCGTGGTGCGGGCCGCGATCGACGCGTTCGGGAAGCTCGACATCGTCGTGAACAACGCCGGCATCAACGTGCCCGCCCCCATCGGCTCGGCCGGCGCCGTGCACCAGATCCGGCGCCAGATGGAGGTCAACTTCTTCGGCACCGCCGCGATCGCCGCCGCCGCGTGGCCGCACCTGGCCGCCAGCGGGTCCGGCCGCATCGTCAACACGTCGTCGCCGACCATCGTCGGCTGGGAAGGCCAGACCCCCTACGTCACCTCCAAGGCCGCGGTCTTCGGGTTCACCCGGTGCCTCGCCCTGGAAGGCAAGGAGGCGGGCATCCGCGTGAACGCGATCGCGCCGACGGCCTACACCCGCTTGGCCGAGGAAGCCGACATCCCCGACTCGCTCAAGGAGACGCTGAAAGAGAAGATGACGCCGTCGATGGCTTCGCAGCTGGTCGCCTATTTCGCGCACGAAGACTGCGCGGTGACCGGCGAGACCATCCTGACGCAGGGCGGCCACATGCAGCGCATCGCGCTCACGATGAACGAGGGCTACACCAATCCGGACACCACCCCGGAGGACATCGCCGAGCACCTCGCCGCGATCGTCGACGACGCGACCAGCAAGCCGCTCGGCATCGTCGGCAGCGAGGGCGAGGTCTCGCTGCTCGACATCGTCTAGCGCGAGGCCGCTTCTGGCACCACGCGCGCGTCGCTTTCTGGACCTGTTCGCGGGCCAGCTCCCCCGGCACTGTCGTGGGGGCAGGACACGTGGACAAGGAGGTCCCATCGTGGGCGAACCCGCGGCATCCGCTCGTCCGGCCCCTGACCTGGTAGTGCTCGGGGGCACGGTGCTGACTCTCGACCGGGGCGGGACGCGGGCGTCCGCGCTCGCCGCCCGCGACGGCCGGATCACCGAGGTCGGCGACGACCGCTCGATCGCCGCCCTCGCCGGTCCCGAAACGACAGTGCTCGACCTGGCGGGACGCACGGTCGTCCCGGGTTTCGTGGAGTCGCACAACCATCCGTCGTTCTTCGGGATGGCGCTCGCCGCCCCGGTCGACGCCGGAAGCCCGCCGAACGACCGGATCAGCGACATCGCCGACCGCGTCCGGCAGGCGGCGCGCGACTTCGGGCCCGGCGAATGGATCAAGGGTTTCCGTTACGACGACACGCTTCTCGCCGACAACCGCCATCCGACCCGGCACGACCTGGATCCCGCTTCACCGCGAAACCCGGTCCTGCTCACGCACGTGACCGGCCACTTCAGCGTGGCGAATTCCGCCGCGCTGCGAGCTGTCGGCATCACCGCGGCCACGCCCGACCCGCCCGGCGGCGCCATCGCCCGCGACGAACGCGGGGAACCGACCGGCCTCCTCATCGAGACCGCGGCGTTCCTGGTCAACTCCGCGATGCCCGCGCAGGGCCCCGACGAGCTGGCCGCGGCACTCCAGCTCGCCGACGCCGAGTACCTGCGCAACGGCGTCACTTCGGTGCACGACACCGGAATCGGCCTGATCGGCGGCGAACAGGAACTCGCCGCGTACCGGATGCTGACCCGCGCCGGGAAGCTGCGCACCCGCATCCACGGCTACCTGTTCCACACCCTCCTGCCCGGCCTCGCCGAGGGCGCCCCGGAAGCGCCCGATCCGTCCAGTCCGGACGGATTCACCATGAACGGCATCAAGATCGTCGCGGACGGCTCGATCCAGGGCCGCACCGGCTGTCTCGCCGAGGGCTACACCTGCGACCCCGGCGAACACGGCATGATGCTGCTCGAACCGGAGGACCTGTCCCGCCGCATCGCCGCGCTCGACGCCGCGGGCTGGCAGGTCGCCGTGCACGGCAACGGCGACGCGGCGATCGACGCCATCATCGACGGCTACGCCCGCCTCGGCGCGCCCGAAGGCACCGGCCGCCGCCACCGCATCGAACACTGCCAGACCGCCCGCGAGGACCAGCTCGACCGGATGGCCGAAAACGGCATCGCCGCGTCGTTCTTCATCAAGCACGTCTACTACTGGGGCGACCGGCACCGGGACGTCTTCCTGGGCCCGGAACGCGCCCGCCGGATCAGCCCGCTCGCGTCGGCCCGCTCCCGCGGAATCCACTTCGGACTCCACTCCGACACGCCGGTCACGCCGGTGCCGCCGCTGGAAGGCATCTGGTGCGCGGTCGCCCGCCAAACCAGCAGCGGCCAGCTTCTCGGCCCGGAACAAGCGATCGACGTCGAAGCCGCCTTGCGCGGGTACACCATCGACGCGGCCTATCTGGCCGGCGAGGAAGAGAGCAAGGGCAGCCTGGAAGTCGGGAAGCTCGCGGATCTCATCGTGCTGTCCGAGGATCCGACCACAGTGGACCCAAGCCGGATCCGGGACCTGACCGTCGACGCCACGGTGATCGGCGGACAGCTGGTCTGGCAACGCGATCCGGCCCCGGCGGGAGGCGTCCGATGATCCGCAGCTGGCCGAGCCTGTGCATCGGGCTCGGCATCCCCGCGATCGCGATCCTCGGCGGAATCCCGCTGGTGGCGGGCTCGCCCGCGACAGTGGCCGGGTTCCCGCTGGTGTTCTTCTGGATGTTCCTCTGCTTCCCGCTGACCACGCTGTGCCTGTGGATCAGCTGGTGGTTCTTCGACCGCAAGCACTACCCGGCGGACACGCCGGCAGCGAAGGAGGACCAGTAAATGCTGATTCTCATTGTCGCCGTCGTCATGGGGCTTTCGATCCTGCTGGCGCTGTGGGCGGGCCGCTCGTCGCGCGGCGGCGGGATCTCCGAGTTCCTGGTCGGCGGCCGTTCGTTCCCGCCGTGGCTGCTGTACTTCCTGGCCGTCGGCGAGGTGTACAGCATCGGCACGATGATCGGCTTCCCGAGCGGGATCTACGCCCACGGCGCGAGTTACGGGATCTGGTTCCTCGGCTACATCCTGCTCGCCTATTCGCTGGGCTACTTCCTCGCCCCGCTGGTCTGGCGCGCGGCGCGCAAGCACGACGCGATGACCGTCCCGGACGTCTTCGGCCGCCACTACAGCAGCCGGACGCTGGAGCTGATCACGTGCGTGACGATGCTGATCGCGCTCGTGCCGTGGGGCCAGTACCAGTTCATCGGCCTGCAAGTGGTGCTGAGCAACCTCGGGCTGAAACTGACCCCGGTGCAGTGCGTGCTGCTGGCCGGGGTCATCGCGTTCGCCTACATCGCCGTGTCCGGCATCCGCTCCCCCGCGTTCGTGTCGATCCTCAAGGACGCGTTCATGCTGCTCGGAGTGGTGCTCGTCGGCCTCGCCGCGGTGCTCGTCGCCGGCGGGACGTCCGGGGTCACCGGGCCCGAGGCGCTGGCCAGGGCGCAGACCACGATGGGCGGCCAGGACCTGTGGTTCGCGATGACCACGATCCTGTTCCAGAGCGTGGTCTTCTACCTCGGCTTCGGCGGCGCGTACGTGTTCCCGGCGCGTTCGGAGCGGGCGGTGAAGAGCTCGACGGTGTGGATGCCGCTGTACATGCTGATCTACCCGTTCCTCGTCTTCGCCGCTTACTACGGGCTCAAGCAGCACCCCGGGCTGAAGAACCCGAACACGGTCTTCATGGTGACCGCGAAAGGCCTTCTCCCGGAACCGGTTCTGGGCCTCGTGGCCGCTGGCGCCGCGTTGTCCGGCGTGCTGGTGCTGTCCGCGACGGCGCTGGCGATCGGCGGCATGGTCAGCCGCAACCTGGCCCCGAACGTCCGCCCCGCGGCGCAACGGCGCTGGACGGTCGTGGCGGTCGCGGTGTTCCTGGTGCTCGCCGCCGTGCTCACGCTGACCGCCTCGACGCTGATGCTCACCGTGCTGAACCTGACCTACAACCTGCTGGCCCAGGTCGTGCCGGGCTGGCTGGCGATCCTGTTCGCCCGGCGAGTGCGCACCGCGGCGATCGCGACCGGCATGGTGGTCGGCGTGGTGACCGCGGTCGTCCTGTACGCCACCGGCGTGACGCTCGGCGGCCTCAACACCGGTCTGGTGTCGATGGGCGCGAACCTGGTGATCGTGTTCGGCTGGAGCCTGCTCGCTCCCGGGAAGCGGCGTTCGCCGATCGCCTTGGAGCGCAACGAACCAGCGGCGGTTTCGCCGGTCGCACAACCAGCAGGTTAGCGACGGGCGATCAGGTCGAGGATCTCGCGGAAGGCACGGAACCCCGTGCCTTCCGCGGCGTCCAGCGCCAAGCTGCGGCGGTAATACGCACTGAGATCAAGCCCGACCCCGATGCCGTACACCTCCGTCTCGCTCCGCTCCAGCCCGTCCGCCACCTGCACCAAATGCCGGTCGAGATACCGCTCCTCATTGGCCAGCACGGTCGCGCCGTCCATCGGACTCCCGTCCGACAGCACGAAAACCAGCCGCCGCCGCGCATCGCACGCCCGCGCCCGACCAGCCGCCCACGCCAACGCCTCGCCGTCGATGCCCTCACGGAACAGATCGGCTTTCAGCAACGCCGCGATATCCCGCCGCGCGCGCCGCCACGGTGTCGCCGCGTCCTTGAACACCAGGTGCCGACGCTCGTTGAGCCGCCCAGGGTGTTTCGGCCGCCCGGCGCGCATCCAGTCCCGCCGCGCCCGGCCGCCGTGCCAGGCGCCGGTCGTGAAGCCGAGGATTTCGCAACTCGCGCCGGCGAGATCCAGCGCGCGAGCGAACAGATCGACCAGCACCGCAACGGTTTCCCGGTGCGCCTTCATCGATCCCGAGCAGTCGATCAGGAACGTGACCAGCACGTCGGCGACCGGTTCGGTCCGCTCTACGCGGAACACCCGATGGTCCGCGGGCGTCGCGATCAACCGCGCGAGCGCCCGGCCGTCGATCTGGCCTTCTTCCTGCGCACCGTCCCATCCGGACCGTTCCGGCTCAGCGAGCACAGCTGTGAGTTCCCGCGCGAGCCGAGCCACGTTGACGCCCTGCTCGGCCACCCGGGCATCGAGCCGTTCGCGCAACTCGCGCAGCAATTCCGGCCGCACCAACGGTCCCGCCCGGTCCTCGCGGTCGTAAGCGGTGGTGAAAACCCGGTACGACCCGGCCGCCACCGGTCCTTTGTGGTCACCGAGTCCCGCGGTGCCGCCTTCCTCGCTGCCGGTTTCGTCGGCGAAATCCAGCAGCAACGCGTACGCCGCGGTGTCTTCTTCGTCGTCGTCAGCGTCGTCGGGCTTCTCCGGTTCCAGCAACCCGGCGACCGCCTCGGCCAGCGCCCGCGCATGTTCGGCGAACGCCGCCTGATCAGCCCGGTTCCGCCGAAGCCCGGCCAACTGCGCACCGAGCATCGGCGCGATCGCCGCCCGGGTCGCCTCGATCAGATCCTCGGTCTCTTCCACGACCGGCTCGCCGGTGATCCGCGCCCGAGCGACCTGCGCGACGGTGTAAAGCAGCACGCCGCGCGCCGTCTCAGTCAGTCCATTGTGGTGCGCCGACAGCGACCAGCGTTCATGCCGCCGCCGCAGATTCGCTGCCACCCCGGGAAAACCGGCCGGAACCAACGACTCCACCCGGAACTGCTCCAGCAGCTCGAACAGCAGCCGCTCGACACCGCCGCGGGGCCGCAACCGCTTGTGCAGCTCCCGATCCGACCGGCTCAGGTGCAACGCCATCCCGTCCGCCGCGCCGCGGAAGGACTGCAGATCCTCGTCGTCGGCAAGCAAATGCGGCGCGGGCATCGGCACCGGACGGGTGCCGCGATGCAAGCGCCCGCCGCGGAAATGCGCGTCCGGCGTCCCGCTGACCGCCCGGATCGCCGCCGCGGACAGCTCCTCGACCTGCTGGCGCCGCCGGGTCTCGGGCGTGCTCACGCCGCGGCCAGCTCCAGGTCGAAGCAGCGCTGGAAGTACTCGGCGACGACCGGGCGTTCGGCCTCGTCGCATTTGTTGAGGAAGGTCAGCCGGAACGCGAGCGCCGGATCGCCGAAGATCTCGCAGTTCTCCGCCCACGTGATGACCGTGCGCGGCGACATCAGCGCGGACAGGTCACCGGCCCGGAACCCCTCGCGGGTCAGCCCGGCCACCGCCACCATCGCCTCGACGAACTGCCCGGACAGCCCCGGCACGCGCGCCCGCACGATCGCGGTTTCCTCTTCCGGCGCCAGGTAATCGAGCGCGGCAACGATGTTCCACCGGTCGATCTGCGCGTGGTTCAGCCGCTGGACGCCGTGGTAGAGCCCGTTGAGATTGCCCAGCCCCACCGTGTTGGCCGTGGCGAAAAGCCGGAAACCGGGATGCGGGCGCAGCACGGTGTTGCTGTCGATCAGCGTGAATTTGCCGTCCCGTTCGAGCAGCCGCTGGATGACGAACATGACGTCCGGCCGTCCCGCGTCGTACTCGTCGAGGATCAGCGCCGTCGGCCGCCGCAGCGACCACGGCAGGATTCCCTCGCGGAATTCGGTGACCTGCTTGCCTTCGCGCAGCACCACCGCGTCCTTGCCGACGAGATCGAGCCGGCTGATGTGGCCGTCGAGGTTCACCCGCAGGCACGGCCAGTTCAGCCGCGCCGCGACCTGTTCGACGTGCGTGGACTTGCCGGTGCCGTGCAGGCCCTGCACGAGCACGCGCCGGTTGTGCGCGAACCCGGCCAGCAACGCGAGCGTCACGTCCGGGTTGAACCGGTAGGCCGGATCGATCTCGGGAACGTGCTCGTCGGCTTCGGAAAAGCACGGGACTGTCATGGACGAGTCGATGCCGAACGCGTCGCGCACGGCGATCCGGGCGTCGGGACCGTTGCTGGACAACGGGTTCATCGGGAGACCTCCGTCAGGACGGGATGCTGTCGGCGTCGTCGGCCGACCCCTCGGCCTCGACCTCCTTGATCGCTTCGGCGGCCCGCTGCAACGCGGGAAGCGCCTGCAAAGCCTTGTCGGCGGTGAGCCGCATGACCGGCGCCTGCACCGCCACCGCCAGGTTGGACCGGCCGGTGCGGCTGGGCACCAGCACCGCCACGCACACGAGCCCGGGCAGGAATTCCTCGTCGTCCAAGGCGAATCCGTCCCGCCGGATGCGGGCGAACTCCTCCTCCAGCGCGTCGAGATCGGTGACCGTCTTGGCGGTGTACTGCTTGAGCGGCGCGTGCGCGAGCAGCTTGCGCCGCTGCGCCGGGCTCATCTGGGACAGGATGATCTTGCCGCTGGCCGAGCAGTGGATCGGCACGCGCGAACCCGGCCGCAGGTAGAACCGCAGCGGCTCGGGCGTTTCGACGCGGTCGAGGTAGACGATCTCGCTGCCGGACAGCGCGGTGATGTTGCAGCTCTCCCCCAGCTCGTCGACCAGGTGGTTGAGCACCGCGCGCCGCGCGCCGTGGTGCGTCGCGTTGAGCAGCAGGTTCTCCGCGAGGCGACGGAGCCGGTCGCCGGTGCCGTAATGCCGTCCGTCGGCCTGGCGCACGAGCAGGCCCGCGCCTTCCAGCTGCTGCAGCATCCGGTGCAGCGTCGGCTTCGGCAGGCCAGTCTCCTCGACCAGGCTCTGCAGCGTCACCAGCTGGTCCTTCGCCGCGATCAGCTCGAGCAGCGAGAACAGCCGCATGGTCGGGGTGTCTCCGTCGAGTCCCGCGCCGTCCGGCTCGCGCACGAGTTCCACGGCGCTGGTCTTCCGCAACTCACTCACGTTCCGAAAAGTAGCACATCCTGTCTCGTTTTCCATCAACTGCCGGTTGACCTCCCGCGCGTGGCGTCCTATCGTCCGTCGTGTTCAGCTTTTACGAACCTCACGTACCGAAAACCAAGACTTTCAGCGTCGAAGGAGTTCAACCATGGCGGAGAGGAAGACGGGCGACGGCCGCACCGTCGTCAGCGGGACGGCGAAGATGACCCCGTCGGAGGCCTTCGTCGAGACGATGGTGGCCAACGGCGTCACCGACATCTTCGGCATCATGGGCTCGGCGTTCATGGACGCGATGGACATCTTCGCGCCGGCGGGCATCCGGCTCGTGCCGGTCGTGCACGAGCAGGGCGCCGCGCACATGGCCGACGGCTACGCCCGGGTCAGCGGGCGCCACGGCGTCGTCATCGGGCAGAACGGGCCCGGCATCAGCAACTGCGTCACCGCGATCGCGGCGGCGTTCTGGGCGCACAGCCCGGTCGTGATGATCACGCCCGAGGCGGGCACCATGGGCACCGGGCTGGGCGGCTTCCAGGAGGCCAACCAGCTGCCGATGTTCCAGGAGTTCACCAAGTACCAGGCGCACGTCAACAACCCGAAGCGGATGGCCGAGTACACCGCGCGGGCCTTCGACCGGGCGCACGCGGAACTCGGCCCGACCCAGCTGAACATCCCGCGCGACTTCTTCTACGGCGAGATCGAGACCGAGATCCCCGAGCCGCAGCGGCTCGACCGCGGCCCCGGCGGCGAGAAGAGCCTCGCCCAGGCCGCGGAACTGCTGGCCAGCGCGGAATTCCCGGTGATCATCTCCGGCGGCGGGGTCGTCATGTCCGACGGCGTCGAGGAGGCCAAGGCGCTCGCCGAACGCCTCGGCGCGCCGGTCGTCAACAGCTACCAGCACAACGACAGCTTCCCGGCGAGCCACCCGCAGTGGTGCGGCCCGCTCGGCTACCAGGGCTCCAAGGCCGCGATGAAGCTCATCTCGCAGGCGGACGTGGTGATCGCGCTCGGCACCCGGCTCGGCCCGTTCGGCACCCTGCCGCAGCACGGCATGGACTACTGGCCCAAGAACGCGAAGATCATCCAGATCGACGCGGACCACAAGATGCTCGGCCTGGTCAAGAAGATCACCGTCGGCATCTGCGGCGACGCGAAGGCCGCCGCCGCCGCGCTGACTGAACGCCTCGCGGACCGCACCCTCGCCTGCGACGCCACCCGCGGCGAGCGCGCCGACCGCACCAAGGCGGAAAAGGACGCGTGGGAGGAAGAACTCTCCGCGTGGACCCACGAAAAGGACCCCTACTCCCTCGACATGATCGCCGAGCAGGAGCAGGAGGAGGGCAACTGGCTGCACCCGCGCCAGGTCCTGCGCGAACTGGAGAAGGCCATGCCGCCGCGGGTGATGGTCTCCACCGACATCGGCAACATCAACTCCGTGGCGCACAGCTACCTGCGCTTCGAGGAGCCGCGGTCGTTCTTCGCTCCGATGTCCTTCGGCAACTGCGGTTACGCGCTGCCGACCATCATCGGCGCCAAGGCCGCCGCGATGGACCGGCCGGCCGTCGCGTACGCCGGCGACGGCGCGTGGGGCATGAGCATGGGCGAGATCATGACCGCGGTGCGGCACGACATCCCGGTCACCGCCGTCGTGTTCCACAACCGCCAGTGGGGCGCGGAAAAGAAGAACCAGGTCGACTTCTACGACCGCCGGTTCGTCGCGGGAGAACTGGAAAGCGAGAGCTTCGCCGGGATCGCGCAGGCGATGGGCGCGGACGGCGTCGTCGTGGACAAGCTCGAGGACGTCGGCCCGGCGCTGCGGAAGGCCGTGGACGCGCAGATGAACGAGGGCCGCACGACGGTCATCGAGATCATGTGCACCCGCGAGCTGGGCGACCCGTTCCGCCGCGACGCGCTGTCGAAGCCGGTGCGGTTCCTGGAGAAGTACCAGGACTACGTGTAAGCGCCTCGTGAGTGTTCATCGCGGTTCTGACCGTGATGAACACTCACGACCCCCCTGCCCGGCCGAGCCTTCACGCCCGGCCGGGCTTTTTCATGCCCGCCGCCGGATCTGGCACCGGTGATCGGCCTCTTTCTGGCTCTGGGCGTGGACCAGAAAGATTGCGATCGTCGACACATTCCCGTTCTCGCACACACAGGAGGTCGCCAGGTGAACGTCACGGAGCTGCGGGCCACTGCCCGCCGACACCTCGGGCCGCACTTCACGCGCAAGGACACCTGGCAAAGCGAATTCCCGGTGTTCGTCCGCGGCGAGGGCAGCTACCTGATCGACACCGAGGGCCGCCGTCACCTCGACGGCCTCGCGGGGCTGTTCTGCGTCAACATGGGCCACGGCCGCGCGGACATCGCCAAGGCCGCGGCCGAGCAGGTCGGCACCCTCGCCTACGCCAGCAACTGGGGCTCGGCGCACCCGCCGTCGATCGAGGCCGCCCGGATCATCGCCGACCTCGCCCCCGGCGACCTCGGCACCACGTTCTTCGTCAATTCCGGTTCGGAGGCGGTCGAGACCGCGCTGAAGTTCGTCCGGCAGTACCACCGCAGCCAGGGCGCTCCGGAGCGGACGAAGATCATCAGCCGCGAAATGGCCTACCACGGAACGACCATGGGCGCGCTGTCGGTGACCGGCCTGCCGAAGATCAAGGAGCCGTTCGGCCCGCTGCTGCCGGGCATCCGGCACGTCCCGAACACCCTCGGCTTCACCGGCGACTGCGGCCCGGCCGACCAGCTGGACTGCGTCCGCGCGATCGAGGCGGTCATCCTCGAAGAAGGCCCGGAGACGGTCGCCGCGGTGTTCGCCGAGCCGGTCCAGAACGGCCGGGGCGCGCTGGTCCCGCCGGAGGGCTACTGGCCGGCGCTGCGGGCGCTGTGCGACAAGTACGGCATCCTGCTGGTGTCCGACGAGGTCATCTGCTCGTTCGGCCGCCTCGGCCACTTCTTCGGCCACGGCCTGACCGGCGTGGTACCGGACCTGATCACCTTCGCCAAGGGCTCCACCTCGGGCTACGCCCCGCTCGGCGGCGTGATCGTGCGCGAGCGGCTGGTGACCGAGCTGTACGACTCCCCGAAGGGCGGCGTGTTCACCCACGGCGCGACCTGGGGCGGCCACCCGGTCTCGACGGCCATCGCGGTCGCCAACATCAGCGCGATGCGCGACGAGAAGGTGCCCGAGCACGTCCTCTCCGAGGGCCCGAAGCTGCACGCCGCTCTGGAGTCCTTGAAGGACGCGCACCGCTGCGTCAAGGACGTCCGCGGCACCGGCTTCTTCTACGCGATCGAGCTGATGGCCGACCGCGACGGCGGCCGCGAGCTGACCGACCAGGAGTCGCTGACGGTCCTGCGGGAGGTCCTGCCGGAGTCGTTCCGCCGCACCGGAGTCATCCTCCGCGGCGACGACCGGGGCGCGACCATGCTCATGATCTCGCCGCCGCTGGTGGCCGACACCGACGTGCTGGACGAGCTCCTGCACGGCGTCGACGGCATGCTCACCGACGTGGAGAAGGCGATCCAGCCCTGACGGATAGCCGGGACGGGCGCTGGGTACCTCGGAAGACACGGGGCACCCGGCGCCCGTCGTGCTGTCCGGGACCGGCTCGTTCTGGTCCCAGAGCATCGGTGGTATCTGGCTCTCGCGGAGGGACCTGTTCCTTCCTACGGTGACGGGAACCACACAGCAGCTCTCAGCGACATCGCGGCGGCGGCCGGCGCGGGGACATCGAGGTCCCCCGGCGCCGCCGGAAGGAGGAGACGTGGGTTCTGCACCGGAAACAGCCGCCGAGAGCGGTCTCAAACCGGGTCTCAAGCAACGCCACATGAATCTGATCGCACTGGGCGGCGTGATCGGCGCCGGCCTGTTCGTCGGAAGCGGCGTGGTCATCCAGTCGGCCGGGCCCGCGGCGGTGGTCTCGTTCCTGATCGCCGGGCTGATCACCGTGCTCATCATGCGGATGCTGGCCGAAATGACCGTCGCGCGGCCCGCGCTCGGCTCGTTCTACGTCTACGCCAGGGAGGCGATGGGCAACCGGGCCGGCTTCACGGTCGGCTGGATGTACTGGTACTTCTTCGTGATCGTGGTGGCCGTGGAAGCGGTCGCCGGCGGCCGGATCCTGCAGCTGTGGCTGCCGAACGTCCCGCTGTGGGTGCTCAGCCTGGGATTGCTCCTGCTGCTCACCGCCACGAACCTGGTCTCCGCGCGTTCTTACGGCGAGTTCGAGTACTGGTTCTCCTCGATCAAGGTCATCGCGATCCTCGTGTTCCTGGTGGTCGGCGCCCTGTACCTGTTCGGCGTCTGGCCCGGCTCCCACGGCGGCGTCAGCAACCTGGTCTCCCACGGCGGTTTCGCCCCCATGGGCATCGGCGCGGTGCTAGCCGCGGTCGTCCCGTGCGTCGGCTTCTACACCGGCGCCGAGATCGTCACCATCGCCGCCGCCGAATCCGCCGAGCCGCGCCGCGCGATCGCCAAGGCCATGCGCTCCATCGTGTTCCGCGTGGTCCTGTTCTACGTCGGCTCGGTCTTCGTGGTCGTTGCGGTGAAGGCCTGGAACGCTCCCGACACCGCAGTCAGCCCGTACGCCGCGGTCCTGGACGTCCTGGGCATCCCCGCCGTGGCGACGATCATGAACGCGATCGTTCTGACCGCGGTGCTTTCCTGCCTGAACTCGGCGCTGTACACGTCCTCGCGGATGCTGTTCGCCCTGACCCGCAACGGCGACGCCCCGAAGATGTTCACGAAGCTGTCCCGCAGCGGCGTCCCCCGCCGAGCCATCATCGCCGGGACCGTCATCGGGTACGTCTCCGTCATCGCGGCCTACACCTCGCCGAACCTGATCTTCCAGTTCCTGGTGAACTCCTACGGTGCGGTCGCACTCTTCGTGTACCTCGCCATCGCCCTCGCCCAGGTCCGCCTGCGCAAGCGCCTGCAGAACACCGACCCCGGCGCGCTAGGCCTGAAGATGTGGCTGTTCCCGTGGCTCAGCTACGCCACCATCGCCCTGATGGCGGCAGTCATCCTGGCCATGGCTTTCCTCCCGACGACCCGTTCGCAGTTCTGGCTCAGCGCGGTGACCCTGACGCTGATCCTGATCGCGTACCAGTTCCGGAAGCGCCGCCCCGCGCCCGCGGTCGCCGCGGAGACGGACTCTTCGCGGGGCGAGGCCGGAGTCGCCTCTTCCTGACCGCTCAGTCCTGTTTCGGTCCAGCCGGGCTTTCGACCTGCCGATCCTCGGCAGCTCCGCCCGGCTGGACCGCCCCGCTGGCACCCCGCGATGCCGCGATTCTGGACCTACCGCCCCGGCCAGACGTACCGCACAGTGGAGCGATCCGCCCGCGCCGTGGAGGTCCGATGCCGCACCCGTCCAGGGTCCCCGCTCCCCCCGCCCGCCGATGACCTTCTGGCAACTGCCCCCGGCCGCGATGGCGTTCGCCGTCGCGGCGTTGTTCGCCGGAGGCCTGATCCGCGGCTACTCCGGTTTCGGCGCGTCCCTGGTGTGGGTGAGCTGCCTCTGCCTGGTCCTGCCGCCTCCCGCCGTCGTCCCCAGCACCCTCCTGCTCGAAATCGCCTCGAGCGTGACCCTGCTGCCCCAGTCCTGGCCCGACGCCCACCGCCCGTCCGTACGCTGGCTCCTGGCCGGTGCGCTCCTCGGCCTCCCCATCGGCATCTGGTTCCTCGCAGCTCTACCCGAACGCGCCACAAGACTGACCGTCGGCCTGGTTGTCGGAATCTCCGCCCTAGCCCTGGCTTTCAGCCGCCGCACCCACCGCCTGCCCGGCCGCAGCGCGTGCGCGAGCATGGGCACCGCCTTCGGCATCCTGAACGGCGCCTGCGGCATGGGCGGCCCGCCAGTCGTCCTGATGTACCTCGCGTCCCCGCTGCCGATGGCGGTCAACCGCGCGAGCCTGGTCGTCTTCTTCCTGGCCGCAGACACGATGACAGTCGCCACCGCCGGCACCGGCGGCCTGCTCACCAGCGACGTCCTCCTGCAAACCGCCCTCTTCCTCCCCCTGGCCCTGGCCGGAATCGCCGCCGGAACCTGGCTGTACCGCCACGCCCGCGGCGATGCCCGCCGGATCGTGCTGGGGCTCCTCGCCGTGCTTTCGCTCGCCTTAGTGGGCCAAGCAGTGGTCACATGACGCTCTCCCCCAGACAGGCGGTCCCATGATCCTCGGCGCACTAGCGGTCGCTTTCGCAGGCTTCATCGGCGGCCTGACCGGCTTCGGCGCTTCCTTGGTCGGCACGCCTTTGCTTCTGCTGATCGGGTTCCCGCTGCCGCAAGTGGTGGTGATCAACCTGATCACCACCATGATCACCAGACTCGCCGTGCTCCACCGCGAACGAGCCCACATCGCCTGGCGCCGCGTAGCCGTCCTAGGCGCCGCAAGCCTCCCCGGTGCCGCCGCCGGCGCCCTCACCCTGCACCTGCTCCCGCCGCACGCACTCCGCATCCTGGCAGGCACCGTGGTCGTACTCTCCGGCCTCCGCCTGCTCCTCCGCCCCACTCGCGAAGCCCGGCCAGCGACCCCGGCAAGACAAACAATCGCCGGCCTGCTCGGCGGCTACCTCTCCACAACGACTTCCCTCAACGGCGCACCCCCGGCCGTCCTGCTCGCCTCGGCAAAAGTCCCGCCCCGAACGTTCGTGGGCGACCTCGCGGGCTACTTCGTGGTGACCAACTGCCTGTCCCTGCTCCTCCTGATCACCGCGGGCCAGCTCGACACCACGGACCTGAGCACCCGGCTGCCGATCCTCGTCCTGGCCGCGTTGGCAGGCAACATCCTCGGCGGCCGCCTCGTCGGCCGGGTTCCGCGTCTGGTGTTCGACCGGGCGATCGTGGGGCTGATCGTGGTGTCCGGGATGGTGACGATGATCGGCGCCTGACTCCTGGCAGCCTGATTTCCAGGACCGCCCCGGCAACAGGTCCCAGCCAGGGCACACAGGCCCGTCCCGTTCGCCTGGCAAGATCAGCATCATGCTCGGCCCTGGCCATGGGAGCCACACCTTGACGCCCGGTCCGCATGCCGATGACCTGCGGATATTCCACCAGGGGTTAAAATGTCGAGAACATGTGATCATCTCATGCGAGCCTTCGACCGGATTCCACACCCCCCTGAAAAGGCGTGCCAGACCGTCGTATACTCTCTTTATCAGCAAGTCCGAGTGGCGGAATGGCAGACGCGCTAGCTTGAGGTGCTAGTGTCCTTAACGGACGTGGGGGTTCAAGTCCCCCCTCGGACACACACGTTAGACACACGGGGAGAGGCGGTCACTACGACCGCCTCTTTTTCATTGTCATAGCGGAATTGCACGCCGAGGTCCTGGTAGACCCGCGTGATCCGCTCCGGCGTCCGCGAGTTCAGTGCTCGGGCCACGTCGTCCATCGAGTCCAACCGCGCGTACACCTCCGCCGCCTCGATCACGGTCGCCTTCGGCAAGTGCTGCAACTCCGCGCGCGCCGCCTCCCGCTCCGCCTGCGCCGTGTTGATCGCCTCCACCACTGCCGCCGGATCCACGCCCGCCTCGATCGCTGCTCGATGTCTGCGCAACCGCGACTCCGCATCAGCCAGCCGCTTCTCCGCCGACTCCCTGCCGGTCGAGTGCGTTCCGCCTTGCGAGGCCACCAACGCGGCGACCGTCTCATCCCGGTTCGCCGGGTCGAATACCTGACACAGCCAGCCGTTCAACGCGGGCATCACGACGTCTTCGCGCAGATTGACCGTTTTCGGATGGTTCTCCAGCGCAGGTGATCCCGGTGCCAACGTCCGGGCCATGCATCGGTAGTACACCGTCTTCCGGATCGGCGCGCCCTGCATCTTCCGACCGCAGATCTCGCAGCGGATCAGACCTTTCAGCAGGTAGACGTTCTTCACCGTGGGACGGTCCCGCTCCAGCTTCGCGATACCACGCATCCCGCCAGCGCCACGCGACCGCCGCAGCAGCTGCGCCTGCGCGAAGGTCTCCACGGACACGATCTCCGGATGAGACTGCCGCCGCGACCGGACCACCGTTCCCGGATCCGACCGCCGGAACCGGACGACGTAACCAGCGCTCACGTCGTCCGGATTCAGCAGACGCTCATGCTTCGTCCACCGCCCGAAGACCGCGTAGCCCGTATATCTGGGATTTTCAAGAATCGCGCGCACGGTCGAGCCCTGCCAACCGTCCCCCGGACGGTGCCGGTTCTGCTCCGGCCGCGCTTTCGACGGGCACGGAATACCGTCCTGGTTCAGCCCACGTGCGATCACCCGGTCGCCCACGCCTGCCAAGTACTCGGCGAACATCCGGCGCACCACATCCGCCGCGGGCTCATCGATTTCCAGCACCCGCAGCCGGAACCCCTCGGCCGCCTTCCGCGGATTCGGATGCGGACCGCCGTCCACCACTCGATATCCGTACGGTGCCCGGCCGCCCTGATGCCGCCCCTCGTTGATCACCTGCGCGTCCATCGCCGACCGGACACGCGCCTGAACGTGCTGACGCTCCGACTCGCTCATCCCACCGAGGACGCTCATCAGCATCTTGTGCGACGGGTTGCGTGCGTCGAACTTCCCACCGAGTTCCGGAACCCACAGGTCAACCCCGTAGGCCGCGAAGCGCGGAGCAATCAGCGAGAACTGGTTCCCGAACCAGCAGCGCGTCCCCTCGCCGACCACAACACCGGTCCACTCTCGCCGCGGATCCTTGAGCGCGGCCAACAACTGCGCACCCGCATCCCGCCGCTCCCACGGCACCGAACGCGACTGGCCAACGTCGAAGTACTGCGCAACCACTTCTCCGCCCAGCGGGCCAACGAACTTCGTGGCGTTCCCAAGCTGCCAACCCAGCGAGGTCTCCGGATCCTGGTTGTCCTCCGTCGAGCACCGCCCGTAGAACGCCAACGAACCGATCTGCTCCTCAGCAACGACGGCCGAGTCGACGCCGAGCGCATCGTCCAGCACTGCCCACGGATCGATATCGAAATCAGCTGTCATCGGTCGTCCCCTTCGCACGGTCCCAGCACGGCACGTCTGTCAACTCGACCAGGACCGCAAGCAGTCCGCGCGCCACCACTGGCGTCAATACTGGCATCTCCGTAGGCAGGATGACCACAACGCCCTGCTCGTCGCTCCTGGAACTCGTCATGACGCCCCCTCGACGCCGAACGAAGCCGCCTCGCGTCGCGCCTGATCGATTTCAGCTATCAGGTATCCGCGAACCTGACGAGTTCGGCCGTCGTCGCCGGTAAGGCGGTACCGCGTCGGGCGGCAGCCCAGTTCGCTCATCTGCGCCGCGAACGTCTTCGCCTCGACACCGAGCGCGGCTGTCAGCTCTGAGGTAGGGACGAACTCGCGATCGTCTGCCGCGTTGTCCAAGTACTCGACCACCGCGCGCAGCGGCTCCGGTAACTGCTCCTCAACCGCGTCATCACGGGTAGCCGCAACGATCTGCGGAGCGGCTGGCATCTCCAGTTCCGGCATCGACGCACCAGCTGCGTGCCCGGTCAGAGTCCCTTCCGCCTCACGCAGCTCACGTCCGCGGCGACAGATAGTCTGCCAGTCCTCGTTCGGCATGTAATACGTCCGCACAGTCAGCGCCAGCACATCCCCTCCAGCCTGCGCATCCCCGTCCGGCCGGAGAATCCCAACGCCTTTGTGCGACGCGAGCAACCGACTGCTGTCATACCCGCGCGTGTTCATCTGCTCGCCGAGCACGATGTTGCTGTCCCGCCAGTCCATGACCCGCAACGCGAACCGCGACCCCAGTACCGCCCGCAACCCGGACGGAATCGTCTTCGAGTCCGGCCGCTGCGTCGCCAACACCAGCACGATCCCGGCCGCCGGTCCCTTCTTCGCCAACCACGTCAACAACTCGCCGACATACTCGCCCGCCGTCAACGTCTTGCCCTCGACCTTGACCGGCGTCCGGTCCTCCAACGGAACCTGCACTTCATCCACGAAAATCGCCGTGATCGGCATGTTCAACGCCCGGTCCCGCGACATCGCCGGCGTGACCTTCGACTCCGGACAGATCTCGTCGTCCAGCTCCCGCATCCGCCGGAACCGCCCCTGCACCTCGCCGACCAGCTCCACCAGCCACCCGACCAGCGCCAACACGTGCTCCGGCTCATCACCCGACATGAACCGATGCGCGACGCGCCCAGCCGCGTCCCAGTCCTTCCCAGCCTTGAAATCCGCCACATAAAGCCGCGTGAACGGGTCAAGCACCAGCCCAGCCGCAGCCAACCGCGCCGCGAATGTCTTGCCCTGCCGCGGAATCGCCCCAACCAGCAACGACGTCCACACCAACGGAAGATCCACCCGCCGGTCCCGCGCATCCCGTCCAAACGGGACCGGTCGCCACGCATCCCACCGCGCCGCGTCGAGCAACGGCGTCCTCCGCGGCGCAGATGCGTACGGATCTTCATCGGCAACCCACATCGCGACCCGGCCAGCGTGCCCGCCGTTACCGCGCACCCGCTCCACGATCAGCTGCACTTCATCCACCGCGAGCGCCGACGCCAGCGCCTCCCGGTTCTTGATCACGTCCGCGGCCTTCCGGGTAGCCGGAAGATCCACGGTGATCGCCCAGCCGTCGCCCATCCGCGTCGCGCGCTCGACCAGCCGCAACGTCTCGTCCTTGCCCACCAGCTTCGCGTCCCGGAAGGCGTCGACCAGCACCTGCGGATCCATCGTCCAGCGCAACGTTCGTGGCCCGGCCAGCACCGCCTTTCGCCCCGGACTCCCTTCGCGCTGGCGTCCAAGCACGGCCAACGCAACCGCCAAGACTCCACCGACGCCCCAAAGAGCAACGGCACCGTAGACCAGGTGAGCCATCAGAGTGACCGCAACGGCACCGGTCGCAACCGCACCCGTGACCTTCCACCGGAACAACGTCAGAGCCCGGATATCGGCAAACTTGTCCGCCAACTTCTCCGACTGCTCCGCCGCCTCCCGGAAGTCCCGAACAGTCACCCAAGCTCGCCACCACCGCGCAGCCGCAACCAGCCCGCGCGCCACCGCACCCAGACACCGGAACGGCGAGCGCACGACACCCGCAACGAAGTCCTTCGCCGCCTGCCGCGCCTGGTTCCGGTCCTTAAACCAAGTCGGCACCCACCGGGATCGCAGCCACCAGGACTCAAACCGCTTCCGCGGCTGGGGCAACGTGTCATCCACCAGTTCCCCGTCGAGTATCGGCTCGGCCTTGACCAGCGCGTCGTCAGCCATTGGCCACCTCCGCGCGCAACGTCCGAGCCAACCGCGGCGACAACCCGCGCGAACACCCGGTCTCCTGCCGAACCCACGCCGGCGTGATCTCCACGCCCGGAGCCCAAGCCGCCCGCGCCTCGGCGAGGTAGTCCGCGAACAGCTTCCGCCGCCCGCCCTCGACCGACCGAACAACTCGACGCTCACCAGCAGCCACCAGCACAGCATCGGTCAGCTTGTCCCGAAGATCCGTGACCGCCTCCACCGCCACGAACACCACCAGCGGCGGAACGGAATGCAACACGATCGCCGCAGCCTCACCGGCCATGAACGACGTCCAGGTGTTCATGACATACGTCGCCGCCAGCGTGAACCACTTCGCCCGCCGCACCCACGGCCCAGTCCTAACCTGGTACCGCGCCGTCACCTGCTCCGCCCGGAGAATCGCCAGCAGCACCAACGAAACCGTCGGATCCAGCACCCATGCCGCCAGCCACGGCAACGACCACACCGCCGTATCAGCCGACGCGAAGGTCTGCACGTTCGTCATCGTGAAGCCCAGCCCGAGCACGATCCCGGACCACGCCATCCAGTCGACCTGCCGCCGCACCCGCTCGATCCGCAGCGCCACCACGTCCGGATCCGTCTGATACGCCCGAACCTCCGCAGCCTCAGCCGCGTCCTGCGCCAACTTCTGCGCCCGACTCATCGCCGACCACCCCGCTTCGAGGTGTCGATCGTCGTTACGGTCAGCGCCCGGGTCAGCGCGTGCGCGGCGAACAGCGCAGGCAACCCCAACACCGCCAGCAAGACCCACGTCCCGCCCTGGTGAGCGATCACCACCCACTGAACCGCCACGATCAGCGCTGCATTGAACACGACCCGCCCGGCCAACGACACCAGCCGCGCCCCGGACCGCGCCTTCTCCGCCGCTGCCTTCGCCCGACGCGCACTCGCACGCCAAACCCAGAACAGCACCAGCAGCACGCCGAATCCGGCCACGAGCTGAGTCGGCGTCACGGTCAGCCCGTTCATCGCGCACCCCCGGCCCGCTCGCCACGGCGCAGCCAGTGCGGATGCAACGCCCGCCGGTCGTCGTCCGTCATCCCGCCCCAGATACCAACGGTCGCCGCGCCGGCAGTCCGCAACTCCAGCTCCAGGCACATGTCCCGGACCGGACATCCGCCGCACATTCGGTCGGCGAGTTCCGGGTCCGACGAGGCGGGCGGCGGGTCACCGTCCGGTGGCCACATACAGAGTCCGTCCCTGGTCACGACGTCGTAGAGCACCTCGGACGGCACCCAACGGAGCACGTCGAGCCGCCAAGCAATCCCGATCAAGGTGAGTTCGTCCATCACGCCGCACCTCCGCGAAGGACGCGCGTCAGCTCGCTGGACGGGATCCGCAACCCTTCCCGGCGACGGACCACCCGCAGCTTGCGACTCCGGATGGCCCGGCTGACCGCGCCCCGCGAGACACCGAGCAGCCAAGCCGCTTCATCCGGCGTGTGAAAAGTGACATTCGAGTTCATAAGAAAAGGCCAATCTGATGATTTCAAGACTATGTTGTTGATTTCAGCTGCCCGAAGGGCATAGATATCCGACGCGCCGCGGCACACCCGCTACGCGGCGCGAGAAAAGCGCAATGACGCGCTAATCTCGGCGCTGAGGCGGAGCGCGGAGGAATAGGTGTCGGAGGATTGGGCGGCGGTCGCGAAGGCGATCGACATGCGCGTGCACGAACTCGGTTGGCGACAGCGCGAGCTGGCCGAGCGGTCGCACGTGTCGCAGGCGATCGTGCGCGAGCTGCAGCACCACACGGTCGAGCGCCGACGGAGCGCGCGCACGCTCGAAGCACTCTCGACCACGCTCGGCTGGCACCCGCAACATCTGCAGGCCGTGCTGCAGAACCGCACGCCGCCGCACCCCGACGAGCCAGCCGACGACGGTGGCGAACTCTCGACCCGCCTCGACGCGCTCGAACAGCGCCTGGACGAGATC
Organism: Amycolatopsis sp. FU40; assembly: GCF_021903635.1. Lineage (NCBI taxonomy): Bacteria > Bacillati > Actinomycetota > Actinomycetes > Pseudonocardiales > Pseudonocardiaceae > Amycolatopsis > Amycolatopsis sp. FU40. Next base: position 2,082,517 of record NZ_CP091381.1, on the reverse strand, counting down.
TTCAACCGGCTGGACGACGTCCAGACCAGCCTGGCAACCGTCGTCGACCACGTGCAGAAGAAGCGCTGACGGCTTGCGCTCCGGGCTGATGAACCAGATGATTTCCATACCCCGAATTCAAGGCCGAAACGGCGACCGTTCCCATGCACCAGCAGTGCATAAGCAGTGCACGACTAATGCAGCTTCGAATTCGGAATGCGCGCGCCGATGAATCCGGCCGACGAATGGACAGGCCGCACCGCATCAGCGCTGCAAGCCGCTCTCCGAATGAGCAACGAGGGTTTCGCCTCGCACCTAGGCATCGGCGTCCGCACGGTCGCGTCCTGGCACCAGAAGCCGGACCTGCGCCCGCGGTCGGAGATGCAACAGGTGCTCGACCGCGCGTACGAGCAAGTCGGTGACGCCGAGCGCGCGCGCTTCGCCGAACTGACCGGCACCGCACCGGCCGAGACACCCGGAGATCCCCGCCTGGACGACGACCCGAACATCGCGTCCGCGCTCGAATGGATCGACCAGCACGCACACTGGTCTCCCGGAACCGCGCGCCGCGCAGTCGCCGCCAAAGCCGCGCAGCTGGACACCCAAGCCCTGCGCGATCGCAGCACCCGCCGCAGCTGGGTCACCCAACGCGACACCGCTGACGCGCTTGCCGCCTACTACGGCAGCCGAACCGGCGACCACGGCCTGTACACCGCGCGCGTCGGCACCGAACTCGTGAACACCAGCGTCCTGACCTGTGCGAACTGGCTGGATCTGGACTGCGAGCTACGCCCCGCGTCAGACCGATTCAGGGTCGCCACCGCGCAGCCCAAGGCAGACCTGGGCCTCGACGAGCGCGCCGCAACCGCGGCAGTTCACCGGCTCGCCGAGTCGCTGGCCATGAACACCCGCCTCGTGAACAGCCCTCTTTACCGCGCGCTCGCCCTCGACATCGCGGAACACCAGCTCGCCGGTTCGTTTGGCACCACGCACTTCGTCCACTACGCCCTGACGCTGGACCTGCTGGAGGGCGAACTGGTCGACGCCATCATCGCCGGCGGACCGCTCAAGCTCCCTTTGCGAGACCGCTACCTCCCCAACCTGGCGTCCGTCCTCGACGTCGGAACCCGGCTCTGCGCCGGCGGCGCACTAGCCCTCACCGCCATCGCCCGCCCCGCCGACCCGTTCCGCGGAGAAGCCGACTACGTCCTGCTAGTCCAAGAACGCTCGGGCAACGTCCTGAACGCCGCGCGCCGCCTGGCCGTCATCCCGAAGGGCTTCCACCAGCCCCTCACCGACGTCCGCCGCGACGCGCAGATCGGCGCAACGCTCCGGCGCGAGATGGAAGAGGAGCTGTTCGGCCGCCCCGACATCGACAACACCGTCGCCGACTCGCTGACAGCGGACCCGATGCACCCGACGCTCATGTCGGAGCCAATGCGCTGGCTCATGCAAAAACCCGGCCGCCTCCGCATGGAGACGACCGGGTTCGGGCTGAACTTGGTGAGCGGCAACTTCGAGTTCGCCAGCCTCATCGTCATCGAGGACGAAGAGTTCTGGAACCAGTACGGCGGAGTCGTCGCCGCGAACTGGGAATCCTCGACGCTGCGCCAATATTCGACCACAGACATCGAGCTTCTGACCGAACTGCTGACTGATGTAGCGTGGAGCAACGAAGGTTTGTTCGCCATGACGCAAGGACTCCGACGCCTCGCGGAAATCGGCGGAGACCGGGTGCGCCTGCCAACGATCGAGTGGGAGATCAGCGAGTGACCGAGGGCTGGACCAGCGGCAACGCCAACGAAGACGCCGCAGGCAACCGCGGCTGGCTGGTCGGCCACTTCCTCGACCCCTCGCACGGAGTTCGGGCGACGAACGACGTGGAAGTCAAGTGGGCCAACCATCCCGCAGGAGACAAGCGTCCCGAGTGGACGGCCGATGATCGGCGCACCACGCTTGTCATGCTCATCTCCGGCGAGTTCCGCATCGACGTCACCGGCGGCACGAAAACCATGTCACGCCAAGGCGATTACGTCATGTGGGGTCCCGGAATCGACCACTCTTGGGAAGCGCTAGCCGACTCTGTCGTGCTGACCGTCCGGTGGCCGTCAGCAGCATAGGCCGATCGGCGGCAACGACACCCGCACACCGCCGATCTCCGACAACCGGCGCAGGCCGAGCAAGAACGCGAACAGGCCCTCGTTCGTCCACTTCTCGTCACTGATCAGCTCGCCGACCAGTTCACGGTCGAGCGACGAGTACTGCCGCAGGCCAGAGACTTCCCAGTTCGCCTCGACCACGCCGCCGAACCGCGGCCAGAACTCTTCGTCCTCGATCACGACGAGCGCCGCGAACTCGTAGTTGCCGCTGACCAGGTTAAACCCGAAGCCCGTGCACTCCATCCGCATCCGGCCCGGCTCCGCCGTCAACCACCGCATCGGTTCCGAGAGCCGCGTCGGGTGCATCGGGTCGGCCGCACGTTGCACATCAGTCGTGGTATCGACGTCGTCACGACCGAACAGCTCTTCCTCCAGCTCACGCCGCAGCGTTGCGCCGATTCGCGCGTCGCCCCGCTGGTCCGCCAGCGGACCGTGGAACCCCTTCGGGATCACGGCGAGCCGACCCGACCCGTTGACCACATGGCCGGATCGTTCCTGCACGAGCAGGAGATAGTCAGCTTCGCCGCGGGCGGGATCCGCCTGCCGCGCGATCGCGGTCAGCGCCAGCACCCCACCAGCACAAAGACGACTGCGCGTGTCGAGAACACGAGCGAGGTCTGGCAGCAGCTCGCTCCGCATCTGGGTCTCGCCAGCCGCTAACTCCTGTTCGAGCAGGTCCGGACCTAACGCGTACTCGACAAACGAGGCAGTGCCCACTGTCCCGCCGACATGATCAGCGCAAACGTCGACGTCAAGCAGCCGGTACAGCGGCCGATCGGCGATCCGGACGTCCGCTGTCGCTGCTTCTGCCAGCCGAGCTAAGGCGGCGTCCGTTGTCCCAGCTCGCTGCTCTGCAGCAACTCGCGCATCAAGCACGAGCACATCCCGCCGGGCATCCAGCGAACATCGGAGATCGGTCCAGTCCGGTCTGGTCACCACACTCGTAGTGACCAGTTCGCGCCCGACCTCCGCACCGAAGTAGCAGTGTTCGCCCTCGGGAGTGCCGTAGAACTGTCGAAGTACCTCCGCCTCGTCAGCCCGGCGACCGATCCGACGCTGACCGCCCGGCGTCGGCCGCACAGCGCGCCGAGCTATCCCCGCAGCCCAGCCCGCCGACTTGTCCAACCACTCGAACGCCGACGTAAGCGCAGAGCCTCCCGCTTCGGGCGAGCCTTGCCCGAAGAATGCCCGCACGTCCGCCACCGGTCGCCCGAGCACCCTCCCCAGCTCCGGCCACTGATGCGGCAACGGACGATGCCCACCGGATTCCCAGCGCGCGACGGTTGTCCGGTCGACGCCGAGAACCGCGGCGAGGGTCTCCTGTGTATGACCAGCATCTTCGCGAGCCAAAATCAGCGCTTCTCGCCGCTCCGCCATCGCCGCACCTCACCCCTTCCAGCCAGCCAAGTTGGACGATAGCAAATGCAGACGCAGGTTATCCGCACAAGTGCCACAGCCTTGCCACACGAGCGCCGTGGTCTCGCGCCAGCCGTACGCACTGAATGATTTCAACAGACCGCAGGCTGTCGAGGAGAGGTTGGATGCCAGTTGGCGCGGAAACGCTGTGACACCAGCCGCAGCAGCCGCCTCCGGCCCGAACTAGGCGGCTCGGGCGCTCCAGCGAGCGTGGGCCTGGGACACGTCACAGCCGTCACAACCGTGATTCGCCCAGCTCAAAGCCGCTTTCGTCACGTCACGCCACTCCGCGGCCACTCGGCAGTCTGTGACAGCTCCGAGACGCATCAACCACCGGTACGGGGATCCTCATGCAAGCGCTGATCTTCATCGACCTTGATCACGTCCACCCAGTCGTGGACGGGGTGTGGCACCGCGCCATGCTCGACTCAGTCCCAGACCCCGGCGAAGACGTGACCATGCTGTGCGGCCTCACCGCACCGACCGGTTTCAAGTCACGCGACAGCCGCGACCCCAACTGCGTTCTCGTCATGTGCGTCCACTGCGACTACCAGTACCGCCGCGCCAACGGCATCCCGATCCCGCCGAACCATCCCGCGCTGTCGCGGTAGCCTCTGATCGGCCCGAACCGCGATGCCCCCGACTCCTCGAACGCGCATCCTCGGAGCCAGCCTCCGAAATGCCCGCATCGAAGCCAACTTCGGACTCCGCGAACTTGCACGCCGAATCGGCGTTGCGCCCGCGATGCTGTCCAGCTGGGAACAAGCACGCCGCACGCCAAGCCTCGCGGACGTGGCCGGCATCCTCGGCGCGATCGGTGCCGTCGGCGAGGTAAGGCGCGACATTCTCCGCATGGCCAACGGCACAGCAGAAGGGTGCTGGGTCGTCCGCGGCACACCGGGGTCTCCGACTCGGACCATGGCGCTGACCGCGCACGATGTGGGCGCGCAGTCAATCATAGCTTGGGATCCATTCGATATCCCGGAGTTGCTACAAATCTCACGCCCGTATCGGGGCACGCAGCTTGCCCCACTAGAGGTATTCGTATCCGATCACGCTCTCCGCGACGGGACTGCGAGCCCAAATACAACCCTACGATCCCGGGCTGGCATCGCCGCGAGGTCACGATCACTCGCACTTCACGTTGTGCCTGCGGATCTCGCCTGGCAAGCTGGTCTCACGACGGCGTTCGACCGATACTCCATGGCTACCGGAGAGTCGGTCGTCTACTGCGGACAAAGACGTCTTGGCATCTTCACGGTGGAGACGCGCGAGACTGGCAGTCCATTTGATGTAGATGTAGAGCTAGTCAGGCAGATCGCGGCCAGCCACGGAAGAAGCTCTACCGCCTGCTGACAGCCGATTCACTCCTAGCGTCCGCGAATCCTGAGCATCGGCTCGCGCGTCCGGGGTGTTCGACCGGCGCGGTCCGGCCAAGCACGGGGCTGCCAGCGCCCAGTGCAGTCGGCATGACGACTCCTCAGCCTCGGGCCTTGTGTATGGCAACACCACTTACTAGTCAACCATGTCCGACTTCCTCATCTGACGCGTGTTCCAGTAAGCTTGATCGGCAACTCCAGGTTAAGAAGATTCTTCCTCACGCTAGCGCGGCCGACGCGGGCGCTCGACACGACCCCCAAATAGAGGTCTTCCAATTCGAGCCGTCCGTCTCACAACCGTCTCATGGGACGATCCGACGTAGATTCGATGCCCTGAACTGCGCGCAGCGTTCCGTCGCCGGTTGCCGCGGCAGTTGGACCGAGTTGACCTGAACCTCGCCGACAACCTGTAACACAACGACGCCAGTCAACGACCAATCGATGAGTGATCGTTCATTACCAGGAGTAGCGATTCAATGAAAAGAGGGTACAGGCCATAATCTAGCCAAGACAGTTGACAGGTATCGAATACGCGACAAAGCTAGGCTACCAAAATGAGGGACAAGTGACCACTTCGATAACCACGCGAGTCATCGCAAATACAAGCAACGCGAAAGGAGACGTCTTAACCCGGCTCGCAACCGACGTATTCGAGGCACTAGGCTACGAGAAGTTTCGCTTGAACGTACATAAGAGCGGGCGCGAGCTAGATATCTCTGCATCCCATAAGTTCGAAAGCCGAACAGTAGTTGCAGAATGCAAGGCACACGAGGCACCTATCGGTGGGAGCGATGTAAATAAATTTGCCGGAGTACTCGACGTGGAGCGTCGAGTGGCCAAGACGGCTGACATTGTTGGCTACTTTCTGTCCCTGTCAGGGTTTACGGAGACCGCCCTTGAGCAGGAAAGTTCCTTTTCACCGCCTCGAATTGTAACTCTCAATGGTGAAGACATAGCCAATATACTTGTCGAAGGAAAAGTTGTAGTATCTCCGGCGCGCGCTGCGGAAGTTTCCGGAAGATTCATTCACCAGCACAGTCCTCAACTCGAGTTCCTTGAACGCCTAGAATTAATAGGAACCTCCATAGGATGGGTGTGGTCAGTCCATTTCGGCGATTCTGGCACCACTGCAGCAGTGTGCCTAGTTCACGCAGATGGAGAAGTTGTAAGCGGAATCGCAGAACCCTCCTTGCGAGGAGCAGTAGATCATCCAATTATTTTTCGCGATGGCGCACGAAGTCCGCAATTCGAAGAACGCTTTAAAAGCTCGTACTACGAATATTTGGCAACGGAATATGGAAAGATCACCCTAGAGGGCCTTCCGGCCGATCAGCACGTTGGTTCGAAGACATTTGCATTAGAGGATCTGTATGTTCCACTCAGCTTGATTGATATAGAACAGAAAGAGGTTACAGATCCGAGCCCTGCTCGGATTGAAGATTCAGGCGATGTCGATAATTCGGCAGACTTCGAAGAAGAAATCGATCAGATCGCCGACGGAAAATCCAAACGAAACCGACGAACAGCAGGTGGAATCTCAATAGTAGATGCGATTTCCGGCTATGACAGAATTGCGGTTCTTGGCCCACCAGGGTCTGGAAAGACTACAATTCTGAAGCGCTTGTGCATGGCATTCTTGGATCCGCAACCCCCCGACACGGAACCCGATATCGCTCTACCTTACAACGCATTTCCGATCGTGGTTAGGTGCCGCCAAATTGGCCCCAGCGCGACGCGCCCTATAAGCGAGATACTCGACGAGGTCGTCATCCGCGCAGAGATGCAAGAGTTCGCGCGAGAATTTTCTCTGTACATACGCGACCGGCTGCACGCCGGTCGTGTCGTGTTATTGATTGATGGACTTGACGAGATTCCGTCACAGTCCGACCGTGCTGCGTTCGTGGCACAATTACGAACTTTCGTGGGCAGATACCCCAAGGTCAAGCTTGTTGTGACATCCCGAGAAGTAGGTTTTCGCATTATAGCTGGAGCCGTAGGTTCGATCTGTCACACTTATCGCGTCGATGAACTCTCGGATGAGAACATCAGCTTGCTATGCAAGCTCTGGCACAGGGAGGTGCTCGGAGACCGTCCCGATGTCGAGTCGGACGCCCTTGCCTTGGCGGCTTCAATTGTATCTACAGACCGGGTGAGACGCCTAGCTGTCAACCCCTTGCTCCTCACAACACTACTGCTGGTCAAACGGTGGGTTGGGCAACTTCCCCGACGGCGCACCGTACTGTACCAAAAAGCTATTGAAGTCCTTCTTATGACATGGAATGTCGAAAGTCACGATCCAATTGACCCAGAAGAAGCCCTTCCTCAGCTTGCATTTGCAGCCTACCGGATGATGGTGGAGGGCAAGGCTAGCGTGACGTCTCCCGAGTTGGCCGACTTCTTCGCAGAGGCGCGCAGCGCGGTCCCTGAAGTGCTCGCATACGCGAAGACCTCAGTTCACGAGTTCATTGAATCAGTAGAAGAGAGAAGTAGTCTACTTGTGCAGAGTGGCCAAAAATTCGATGGTGGCCAACTCCGCTGGGTTTATGAATTCAAACATCTGACATTTCAGGAATATCTTTGTGCACTAGCAATCGTTAACGGCTACATTCCTGCCAATGTACGCTCGAAGGAACCTTCTCGGCTACTGGGCGCAAAATTGAAAGATCCGCGATGGCGTGAGGTTGTAGGAATATCTGCGGTTTTGGCAGGACGGAAGGCGGTTGACATCCTTGAGCACGCGATGGATTTAGCCGCAAAGATTGAAAGTAAAATACTTAAACTTATAACGGATCCCCCATCAAAATCAGTTGACCGCACGCGCAGTCGTCTAACTTCAGAGTACAATTCTCTTCTTGGGAATATCGTTGCATGCCTATCCGATGAAGTTCCAATAGCGCCGAATGCAGCGAGAAAAGCAATTGAATTCATTATCGAAAGAGGTAATACGGATTGGGGTTTCCTCGGGTTTTCGCAGACTCTCGCCAAAGGTTTGCTTGGGGGACGCTACGAGGGAATACTCCGCGAGTCTGTCGCGGACGGAATTAGAGGGAATCGAAACAAGTACCCGAGTTACGTCTTCACGAAATCGGATATCTTAAGCATTGAAGCCAGTCATCTTGAAGCAGACGAATACTGCTCATTGATTGCTTCGAATCTTAACTCGGACAACTTTGACGAACACATATCCGGCGCTCTAAACTTTATGACTGCGGCTTATGCAAACCGGATCTCCAGGCAATCCAGAGAAGGAGACGATTTGCCGGAGCTCAATGAAGACGACCTCAAGCGCCTAGCACGAAAGAATGCGCAAGAATTTCTTTCGGAAGATCACGGGTTCGAATCGCTTGAGTTCGCAATTGTATGGTCGCTTGCCTGGTCCATTCATTACCTGGAGGATGATGCTCAACTAAACAACGACGTACAAATGAAGTTGCTATACCTTTGGAGGAGAAATCCTGGCAGTCAAATGTCGACCTACGCCGCATGGGCTATCCGATCTTCACCTCTAATTGGCCGCTGGACCATACCATCCAGTGAGCATGATGCGATCCGGTTGCTAGTTGATAAAAGTTTCGAACAAACTAACGCGTTCCGAAATCGGGATCATCGTGGCGCAGCAATAGTGGTGAGCTGCTACTTAAGCCTGCATAGTCCCGAAAAGATCGGCGAAGAGATCGTCGGCCTGTACGGCAGAGGCTCTCATTCAACTCGACAGGAGATCGCACACGCAAAGAAACTTTTGAAGCTACTTGATCTGCCTGCTGGGAATCTATACGAAGCTCAACTCAATGCGACCGAAGGCGACGCTCAGGCGACTGCTGATTGATAACCGAGAAAAGATTTGCTCTATTCAAATAGTCGGAATATCATCCGAATACTGGCTGTTTAAGGATTAGAAAGATTTGAGCAGCCCGAGGGAATGCACCTGGTTAATCGATTCACGAGGTGCATTACCCTCGGAGCTGTAAGCGTGTGGTTAACGAGCAACTCGCCTCTCGGACACTCCCATACCCCACGGATTTTCAGATCCGTGGGGTAAATTTATGCCGGTAGACGGTCGCGGCCCGGTGATACCGGTCGCTCGTCGGCTGCAGGGAACGGACGGTCGTGCTCCTCGGCGGGCTCCGTCCGGTGCGCCGATGGCGCGCCGGCGAGGGGGCCGCAGTCCACGTCGAGCGCAAGCTGCCCCGGCGGCCCTCCGGGGCAGACGACTTCTCGCGCCGCGGCCGGTCGGAGTTCGCGCGTCGCGCGACCGCAGAAGATCTCCAGACCCCGGTCACGAAGAGCCTCCTGTATCGCGCGCGGGCTGCGGTCAGCCGCTTCGTCCGCCGGAATCAGTCCTGCCGCGGTCTGCAGCAGGTGTTCCTCGCGGACGTAGACGTTGCGCGGCCCGTCGACCGGGCGCGGCGCGGCGGTGCTGTAGCCGTGACGGCACCGGTACCCCGGCCGGCCGTGGACCCAGTGCGCCTCCATCCGGCGATCGCACACCCCGCACACGACCAGCCCGGACAACGCGTACTCCCGCGTGCCACCGTCCTTGGCGCGGCGTCCGGCCCGTGTCCGCTGCACGGCGAGGAACGTCGCCTCGTCCACCAGCGGAGCGTGCGCCAGACGCTCGGACACCTCCCACTCCACCGCGTCGTTCCGACGCACAGCACCCGAGCCCCGACCCCCACGCCGTCCACCGGTGCCGTGCCCGTTCGTGCTCTGGCGGTTCCACACCTGCCGGCCGGTGTAGCGCGGGTTCTCCAGGATCATCGCCACGGTGCGGACGATCCACCGGGCACCCGACCGGTGCGAGTTCCTTGCCGGGTCGACGCACGACGGGCATGCGACACCGCGCTCGTTCAGCTCCCGCGCCAGCGACGCGATCGACCGGCCCCTAGCGCGCTCGGCGAACATCCACCGCACCCACCGCGCCGTCGCCGGATCCGGCTCCAGCACATGCACACGCCGACCCCACCGCGCGTGCATCGCGTTCGGATGCGGCCCGCCATCGGCCAACCGATACCCGTACGGCGGACGACCGCCCAGAAAACGCCCCTGCAACCGCGCCTGCGCAGCCATCGCCGCCATGACCCGGTGCCGGGCCCGCACCACCTCGCGCTGCGCCTGCGCGCCCAGCAACGTCATCAACGCCTGATGCACCGGGCTGTCCAGCTCCACCGGGCCGCCGGCCTCCGGCAACCACACCTGCACGCCCACCGTACCCAGCCGGGCGACCACCTCGCGGAACTGGTCACCGTAGAACGCGCGCTCGTACTCCCCCACCACCACAGCATCGAACCCGCGATCCTCGCGCTCCGCGGCCGCCAGCAGATCCGACGCCGCCGGACGCTCCTCCCACGACCACCGCCGCGACCGGCCCGCATCGAAAAACTCCACCACCACCTCGCCGACCCCCTCCACCAGCTCATCCGCCACCGCGCGCTGCCACGCACGCGACGTCCGCGGATCCTGAAACTCGACAGTCGACATCCGCCCATAAAACGCGAACCGCACACCACTCACAGCCCGACCGCACGCACGCGACCGGCCGCGCCGCGCAGCCACCGCCCCCGCAAAAGCCGCACCGCTTGACCCGCTCACCGCAACTCCCTCCGCCGGCCCGGAACCGGGACCGCGCGAAGACCGGCCGATGACGAGAAACAAACGAGCGCCGCCCGAACAGACCAACAACCAGCCGGGTCGCACCGCGCCACGGCCCGCGGGACTGGGCGTACTCGCGGACCGCATCGTTCAACCGCGGATCGGTCGCGTCGGCCTGCTCCACCATCGCTTTCATGTTGTCCGGGAACACAACCGCGAACACACCGCCGAAGAACACCCGCGCGGCCTCGAACCCAGCCGCCACGGCATCGACGCCAGCGTTACCGGGACGTCGATGAGAAACCGCCCCCGACAACAGTTGTCCAGGAGCATTCGCAGCCGTCCTCGGCGCGGGACGCGCGCGTCGAAGTGGCCGCCGCTGATCAAGATGGAAGGTCGATCAACGCCGAGAGCCGGGAGCGGTGGACGCCTGAAGTCCCGAGCGCGATCTGATCCGACTTGGCGCGTTTGAGGTAGAGGTGTGCCGGATGCTCCCAGGTCATCCCGATGCCGCCGTGCAGTTGGATGGCTTCCTCCGCGGCCACCATGGTGACGTCGCTGCAGTGGGCCTGTGCGACGGCCACCGCGACCGGCACGTCCGGGTCTCGCCCGTTGCGAGGGGCGCCGCGGCGTACTGGGCTGCTGCGGCGGCGGATTCGACGCTCGTGTACAGGTCGACCAGCCGGTGTTTGAGGGCTTGGAACCCGCCGACGACGCGGCCGAACTGGCGGCGCATTTTGAGGTACTCGACGGTGGTCTCCAAGCACCAGAGGGCCACGCCGACCTGTTCGGCGGCGAGCAAACCCGCTCCGCACTCGAGTGCGCGGCGAATCGCGAGGGAGCAGTCGGAGAGAACGAGGCGGCCGGGTGCAGCGTCGAGGCGGACGTCGGCGAGTTGGCGGGTCATGTCGAGGGAGCCGACCGGCGTCACCGTCGCACCGGCAGCCGCGACCTCGTACAGCGCTCCCCCGGCGGCAACGAGGAAGACGTCGGCCTCGAGTGCGCCGGCGACGCTCGTGATGGTGCTGGTCGTCCGACACGTCCTGAACGACGCAGGGGCACGCGCGCCGTCCACGGCGGAACTCGGCACATGGTCGCGACGATCACCACTGGGCACCCCTGGGGAGCAGTTGAGGGTCCGGCACCACTGTGAAAACGTACATCGGCCCGCGCGTCCCGAAACCTCATCGCGGACGGCTCACGCCCGCCGGCAGATGCACGCGAACGACTAGACCCCCTCTTCGACGCTCTCGCCTCAGCCGTGAGAGCGACGTTCAGCGGAAGCCTGGACAGCAGTTCTTAAGGTTTGTACGAAATCACATTCGACGGCTTGAGCAGAGCGATCGTGTCGGTGCTCCAAAACCGGCGGCCTCCCACAATCGAGGCACCGACCAAGAACCCGGAACCCGAGCCCGCCTTCGTTGCTTCGATATCGAAGCAAGTGACCCACTTCACCGGCCGACTTTCCACGACGAGTCTTTCCTAAGGTCGGCCAAATGTGCGCAGGAGGCCGCGGCTGATGATGGTTTTCTGGATTTCGCTGGTGCCCTCGCCGATCAGCAGGAACGGGGCCTCGCGCATCAGGCGCTCGATCTCGTATTCCTTCGAGTAGCCGTAGCCGCCGTGGATCCGGAACGCCTCCTGGGTCACCTCGGCGCAGTACTCGCTGGCGATCAGCTTCGCCATCCCGGCCTCGACGTCGTTGCGCGCACCGGAATCCTTCAACCGGGCGGCGTTGACCATCATCAGGTGCGCGGCCTCGACCTTCGTCGCCATCTCCGCGAGCTTGAACGCGATCGCCTGGTGCTGCGCGATCGGCTTGCCGAACGTCGAACGCTGCTGCGCATACGCGATCGCCAGCTCGAACGACCGGATCGCGATGCCGCACGCCCGCGCCGCGACGTTCACCCGGCCCACCTCGACGCCGTCCATCATGTACGAGAAGCCCTTGCCCGGAGCCTCCCCCAGCACCTTGTCCGCACCGATCTTGAAGCCGTCGAACACCGCTTCCGTGGTGTCCACGCCCTTGTAGCCCATTTTGTCGATCTTGCCCGGAATCGTCAGCCCGGGAAGAACCTCGCCGAACCCCGACGGCTTCTCCACCAGGAACGTCGTCAGGTTCTGGTGTGCCTTCTCCGCGCCCTCGTCTGTCTTCACCAGCAGCGCGATCAGGTTCGACGAGCCGCCGTTGGTCAGCCACATCTTCGCGCCGTCGATCACATAATCGTCGCCCTCGCGCTTAGCGCGGGTCTTGATCGCCGCCACGTCCGAACCGAGGTCCGGCTCGGACATCGAGAAGCTGCCGCGCACCTCGCCGGTCGCCATCCGAGGCAGGAAGTGCTGCTTCTGCTCCGGCGTCCCGTGACGGGTGATCATGTGCGCGACAATGAAGTGCGTGTTGATCACACCGGACACGCTCATCCAGCCCCGCGCGATCTCCTCCACCACCAACGCGTAGGTCAGCAGCGATTCGCCCAGGCCGCCGTACTCCTCCGGGATGGTGAGCCCGAACAGGCCCATCTCCTTCATGCCCTCGACGATCTCGGCCGGGTACTCGTCCGCGTGCTCCAACGCCTGCGCGTGCGGGATGATCTCCTTGTCCACGAACGACCGCACCGTGGACAGAATCTCCTGCTGCACATCGGTCAGGCCGGCGGTCCGGGCCAAACGAGCCATCAGGGTCAGCTCCTCACTGCGGCGATGACGCTAGCGAAGTCGCGCATCGCCGGTTCGGGCACCGTGACGTAGCTGAAGCCGAACGTCTTCCGGTGCAGATGAAGGGTTTCCGCGATCTCCGCCGGAGGTCCGGAAAGGACGGTGGGCACTTGCGCCAGATCGGACCGGTAAGCCTCGAACCGGGGCAGCCGCTCGACTGCGGACTGGCGGTCGCCGTCAAGGGCGACGGCATGGACGAGCAGGTTGAGTTCGAGGTCGTCGAAGCGGTGCGGGGCCGCTTGCCGCACGTGGTCCACGCGGGCGGCGAGCGCGTCCGGGCCGAGGAACCGGAGCATGCCGGGCCGGTGCCCGGGTGCGGCCCCGCTGAAGGCGACGATGTCAGCGTGTTCGGCGGCGATCCGCAGGACCCGGTTGCCGTTGCCTGCGACGCACAGCGGCGGCCGCCGGACCGGGCTCGGCCGGTGGTCCGGGTCGGCGAGGAGCCGCCCCATCTCCAGCACGGTGTGCTCGAGGTGGTCGACTCGTTCGGACGCGCTGCGCCAGGGAATCCCGGCGAGGTCGAATTCAGCCTTCACGTAGCCGGTTCCGAGCGCGACCTCCAGGCGTCCGTCGAGCAGCGCGTCCGTTCCGGCCAGATCGCGGGCCAGCAGCACCGGGTTGTAGAACCCGGAGTTGAGCACGAACACCGCGAGCTGCGGCCGGGTGGTGACTTCGGCCGCCGACACGAGCGCGGGCAAGGGCGCCGGCATGCCGAGGTGGTCGGCGACCGCGATGACGTCGTAGCCGAGGTCTTCGGCTTCGCGGCACCGCGCCTGCCATTCCGCGCGCGAGGTCGGGGTGAGCAGGTTGACGCCGAACCGGAACTCCCGGGTGGTCATCCGTGCGTCTTCCGGATCGCGTCGACGGCGTTGTGCCGGTCCGCGGCGATGTAGACGGTTCCGTCGGTGCCGAGCGCGAGGCCGCCGGAACGGGCGTATGGGACGTCGAGGTAGCCGACGTCGAGGCCGGTCGCGAGCACTTCTTGTTTTCCTTGCCGGTCCACCGAAAGCACGCGATGGCCGGTGGCGTCGAGGACGACAGCCGATCCGTCCGGTCGCACCGCGACCGCCCGCAGTCCGCCGAGTCCGGCAGCTCGTTCGACGACCGTTCCCAAGGCGGGTTCGACCTCGACAAGACGGCCCTGAGCATCGGCGACCAGGACTGTCCCGCGCTCGGTGACAGCGATACCCGTTGGGGTGCCGAGGTTTTCCGCCAACGGACGGACTTCCTCGCCGACGACGCGCAGCAGCCTTCCGTTTGCGGGTTCGGAAATCACCAGGCTGCCGTCAAACAGCTCGACGGCGTCCGCGGGATTGTCGAGACCGTGCACCTCGCGAACGACCTTCCCGGTCCGACGGTCCACCACCTGAACCGACCCGATCAGCTCTGACGTGAGCACGAAATGTGCTGCGGTGACGCTGATCCCGGCCGGAAACTCCAGCGAGGACGACAGCCGCCGCTGAATTTCGCCGACTGCACCGGTACGCGGGTTCACGGTGCGCAGCGCGGTCACGTCGGCGACGTAGAGCGTCCGCCCGTCGGAGGCGATATCGGCCGGGAAGGCGAGCTGGCTCGACGTAATGGCCCTGACGGTTCCGGTGTTCAGGTCCACGCGGGAGACGGAACTGTCGGCCATGTTGCTGACGTAAGCGTGCCCGGTGGAGTCGATGATCATGTTGTCATCGGCGGCAGGCAGCATCGCCACGGTGTGCTTGGCACCGGCCGGGTCGATCCGGGCCAGCTGGCCGGTCGCGCCGTCGAGCGCGTAGAGGCGGTTTTGCGCGTCGAAGCGGACGGAGACCGGTTGACGGAATCCTTGAGCGAGCACGGAAATCGCTCCGGTTCGCGGATCGACCCTGGCGACTTCCCCGTATTTCGAACGCGGCGCGTAGATCATGCCGTCCGGTCCGAAGGCGAACGCGTTGAGCCCGCCCGGATCGCGCGCGACCAGCCGGGGCGCGGCCTGGCCGGCGGGGTCGATCTCCCACAGCGCGTCGGCGAAGGTCAGCTGCCCGACGTACAGATGCTTGCCGGACCGGTCGAACGCGATGGAGTTGACGCCGGGCAGATCACGCGCGACGGTGCGGATCCGGCCGTCCGGTGCACGGCCTTTCACGACACCGCCGACCGGGTCGGTCCACAGGAGTTCGCCGGAGGGGGCTACCGCGAGGTCGTCGGAACGACCGTCGCGCGGGCCGACGAGAGTGCGGTTCCGTCCGGTGCGGGGGTCCACTGCAGAAATGGTTTCGCTGGCGAGGCTCGCGGTGAGCAGGTCGCCGTTCGGAGCGAGGGCGATGCCGTTCGGCGAGTGCAGCGTGGTGCCGGTGACCAGTCGCTGGACTCGGTAGCGGGTGGCGGCGGCAGCGTCCGGGACAGCGGTCAGGGGCAGGGCAAGCGCGAGGGCGAGCGCGATGGAGCGCAGGCGTCGAACAGTGGACAAGGGTCTTCTCCTCCGCGGTCAGTCCCCGGGGCCGCGTGCGGCGGCCCCGGGGCGGCCCTGGGTCAGAGCTGGGCGGCGCTGGCGTAGACGGACTGGAATTCCAGGTAGCTGTCGAGCGCCTCGGGCCCGAGTTCGCGGCCGACGCCGCTGCCCTTCATCCCGCCGAACGGCGCGCCGAGGTCCTGGAGGTAGTAGTTGAGGCCGATTGTTCCGGTCCGCACGCGGCGGGCGAGGGCGAGGCCGCGGTCCTCGTCGGTGGTCCAGACCGAGCCGCCGAGCCCGTATTCGCTGTCGTTGGCTAGGCGGACCGCGTCGTCCTCGTCCTCATACGGGGTGATGGTGACGACCGGGCCGAAGATCTCCTCCTGCGCGATCCGCTCGCGGTTGTCCACGTCGGCGAACACGGTGGGCTCCACGAACCAGCCCCGGGACAGTGCGGCGGGACGGCCGCCGCCCGCCACCAGCCGGGCGTCGGAAGCGCGGCCCAGTTCGAGGTAGCCGAGAACCCGGTCGAGCTGTGCTTTGCTGGCCATCGGACCGCAGGTGACCGCCGGGTCGAGCGGGTCGCCGAGCACCATTTCGCGCGCGTACTGCGCGACCGCGTCGACCACTTCGGCGTAGCGCGAGCGGGGGGCGAGAATGCGCGACTGGACCGTGCAGGTCTGGCCGTTGTTCTGGAAGCAGGCGTTGTCGAGACCGGCGACGAAGGTGTCGAGGTCCGCGTCGTCGAGCACGATGGCCGCCGATTTCCCGCCCAGTTCCAGCGTGCACCGGCGGATCAGCCGCCCGCATTCCGCGCCGATCGTCCGGCCCGCGGCGGTGGATCCGGTGAACGCGACCTTGTCCACCAACGGATGCGACACCAGCGCGGCACCAGCTTCGCGACCGGCGACCACGATGTTCAGCACGCCCGGCGGCAGCCCGGCTTCCGCGGCGGCGTCGGCGAAAACGTACCCGTCGAGCGCGGTTTCCGGCGACGGCTTGAGCACCACGGTGCAGCCCGCGGCGAGCGCCGGCGCGATCTTCATCATCGCGAGCACCTGCGGGTAGTTCCACGGCGTGATCGCAGCGACCACGCCCACCGGGGCGCGGCGCACGACCGTCGATCCGGACGCGCTCGGCCGGACTTCTTCCAGCTGCTCCGCCGCGATCTGGTCCGCGTACATGGTCAGCAGCCCGGCCGGCGCGTCCCCGTTGAAGGCGTTCGACAGCCCGATCGGCATGCCGTTCTCCCGGCTGACGAGCGTGGCAGTGTCGGCGGCGCGGGCTGCCAGCGCCTCAGCGAACCGGCGCATCGTCGCCGCGCGTTCCGCGGCGGTGGTCCGGCCCCACGGTCCCTCGTCGAGGGCGCGGCGGGCGGCGCGGACGGCAGCGTCGATGTCGGCGTCGGAGCCCAGCGCGGCGCGGCCCAGCGGTTTCTCGGTAGCCGCTTCCAGGGCGAGGTGCGTCTCGGCGCCCTTCGGCTCTGTCCAGACACCGTCGATGAAGAACCGGGTGCGGTCGAGGGCGATGCTCGAATCGATGGTCAACGTACCTCCTTGTACGGGTTTTCCGGCGCGGCGATGACCCGCCGGTCGTGCAGGCCGCCGAGTTCGGCGGCGGTAAGGCCGAGCACCTCGGCCAGTACGGAATCGGTGTCCGCGCCGAGCGCCGGGCACGCCCCGGCGGGACCGCGCTCGCCCGAGAAGCGCAACGGCGACCGTGCCGTGATGGCCGGGCTGCCGCTGGGCAGTCGCAGGTCGGCGAGCACGTCGTGTGCCCGCTCGCGGTGTTCGGCCACGAGATCAGCCATCCCGCGGTAACGGCCCCACAGGACCCGCGCGGCGTCGAGTTCCTTGCCCACCTCGTCGAGGTCGCGCGCGGCGAACCACGGCCGCAGGACCGCCGCGATGGTCTCGCGGAGGCGATACCGTTCGGCCTCGTCGCGCAGGTCCGCGTTCATTGCCTTCTCCAGTGCGGTGAACACCTCCGCGGTCCCGGTCGCCGACTGCAACGCGCGCCACTGGCCGTCGGTGAGCGCCACGACCATCACGCGGGCGTCGTCGCGGCAAGCGAAATCGACGCCGAAACTGCCGTAGACGTGGTTGCCGTGCCGGGGCCGTTCGCCGTGCCGGTCGGCGGCTTCCGACAGCCAGCCCAGATTCGCGACCCCGGCGAGAGACACGTCGGACAGCGCCAGCTCCGCATAGGACCCTTCGCCGGCGCGGTCGCGGTGGTGCAGCGCGGCGAGCACGCCGGTCGCGACACTCAGCCCGGTGACGAGATCCCACGCGGGCAGCACGTGGTTCACCGGCGCGGCCCAGTCGCCGCTGCCGGTGATCCCGGGGATCCCGGCTTCGGCGTTGACCGTGTAGTCGACCGCGGGCCGTCCGTCCGGATAGCCCTGGACGCGCACGTGGATCACGTCGGGACGCCGGGCGGCCAGCCGTTCGTGGGCCAGCCACGGACGGCCGACCGCGTTGTCGATCAGGATCCCGCGATCGCGGCCGGAAGCGGTGGCCAGTGCGAGGACGAGTTCGCGGCCTTCCGGATCGCGCAGGTCGATCGCGACCGAACGCTTGCCCTTGTTCAGGGAAGCCCAGTAGTAGCTCTCCCCCGTCGGCGCGACCGGCCAGCGGAGGTAGTCGCTGCCGCCGCCGATCGGGTCGATGCGGACGACGTCGGCGCCCAGTTGCGCCAGGGTCAGGCCGCCGGTCGGCCCGGCGACGAAACTCGCGCACTCGACGACGTGGGTACCGGCCAAGGGCCTGGTCATGACAGTCCTCCTGAAGGAACGAGCACGGCGCGGCCGGCGACCCGGTCGGTGAAAGCGCGCGCCGCGTCTTCGAGCGGGTAGCGACTCACCGCCGGTCGCACCCGGCCCTCGGCGACCAAGGCCATCGCCTCGGCGAAGGTGCGCATGAGCGTGGATCCCGAGCCGGTGATGACGGCTTCCTTCTCGAACACGAAAGCCGGATGGACTCGGATCGGCTCCCCGCTGACCTGTCCGGTCAGTACGTATCGGCCCGCGTGGGCGAGCGCGCGGAAAGCTTGGCGGAACACGGATTGCAACCCCGTGTTGTCGAGCACGACGTCGACGCCCTGGCCGCCGGTCAGGTCGAGGATGTCCTGCCCGGCGGTGTCCCCGGTGAGCACCACCTGCGCAGCACCGGACTTCTCCAGCTGCGCGATCTTGTCCGGACTCCCGGTGAGCGCGAGCACGCGGGTCCCGAGCGCGGCGGCGACCTGGACGGCGTGCATCCCCAATCCGCCGCCGGCTCCGGTGACCAGGACCGTCTCGCCGGGCTTGACCCGCGCCACCCGGCGGAGAGCCTGCAGTCCGGTGCCGACCGCGCAGGCGACCACGGCGGCCTCGGCCAGCGGGACCCCGGGCGGCACGGGGAGCAGGGCGGATTCCGGGAGGACCGCGTATTCGGCGAACCCGCCGTAGAGGAACGCGCGCCGCGGGCAACGCAGTTCGTCGCCGGCCGCGCATGGTTCGCAGCGGCCGCAGGTGCCGAACTGCTTCGCGGCGACCCGGTCCCCTGCCGCGAACCGGGTTCCGCCGGCCACGACGGTTCCGGCGATCTCGTGGCCGAGCACCGCGGGCAGCGGAATGTCCAGCAGTCCGGCCCGGTCGGCCTGGTCGTGCCCGCACACCCCGCAGGCCGCGACTTCCACCAGGACCTCGCCGCTACCGGGTTCCGGGCAGTCGGCTTCAGTGACCGCCAGTTCTCCCGGAGCGCTCAGGACGACGGCGCGCACGACGCGATCACCTTGCCCGGGTTGAGGATTCCGTGCGGATCGAGCGCGTTCTTGACCGCCGCGTGCATCGCCAGCACCGCCGGGCTGAGTTCCCGGGCGAGCCCGCCGCGTTTGAGCAGGCCGACACCGTGTTCCCCGGTGACCGTGCCGCCCAGCGCGATCGCCTCGTCGAGGATCTCCTCGAACGCGGCCTCCGCTCGTGCCCTTTCCTCGGGCGGGACGACGAGCACCGGGTGCAGGTTGCCGTCCCCGGCGTGCGCGACATTCGCGATCCGCACGGCGTGCCGGACGCCGATGGCTTCGATCCGCCGCAGCATTTCCGGCACCGCGCCGCGGGGTACGCAGACGTCCTCGGTGAGTACCGGCCCCAGCCGTTCGAGCGCCGGATACGCCAACCGTCGCGCGGCGAACAGCGCCTCCGCTTCGTCCATATCGGACGATGCGGCCGCCCAGGTGGCTCCGGCCGCGGTAAAGCAGTCCGTCAGCACCTTCGCCTCGTCCTCGCCGAGTGCGTCGGTGCGGCCGAGCAGCACCGCCTCCGCGTCGGCGGACAGGCCCATGTTCTTCCAGGCGTCCACCGCGGCGAGAGTGTGCCGGTCGATCAGTTCCAGCGCCGACGGCACGACGCCCGACTCGCTGACGGCCGCGACCGCGTCTCCCGCCGCCGACAGGCTGGGGAAAAACCCGGCGACCGTGCGTTCGCCGGCCCGCTCGCCACGCAACCGCACGGTGACTTCGGTGACGACGCCGAGCGTGCCTTCCGAGCCGACCATCAGCCCGGCGAGGTCGTACCCGGCGACGCCTTTCGCGGTGCGGCGGCCGAGCCGGACCAGTTCCCCGGTCCCGGTGACGACTTCCATTCCGAGCACATAGTCGCGGGTGACGCCGTATTTGACGCAGCACAGGCCGCCGGCGTTGGTCGCGACGTTGCCGCCGATCGTCGACCACGGCGCGCTCGCCGGGTCCGGCGGATACCACAGGCCGTGGTCCGCGCACACCGACCGCAACGTTTCGTTCACGACACCCGGTTCGACCACCGCGAGCCGTTCGGCGGGGTTGATTTCGCGGATGGCGGTCATCCGCTCGGTGGACAGCACGATCCCGCCGGCCACCGCGTTCGCGCCTCCGGACAGACCGGTACCGGCACCACGCGGCACGATCGGCACCCGATGGCGCAGACACACCTGCACGGTCTGCTGGATCTCCTCGGCGGTGTGCGCTCGCACGACAGCCAACGGCAGCTCGTGCTCAGCCCACACCGCCTCGTCGTGCGCGTAGGCGGCCAGGACATCCGGATCGGTGAGGACCCGGCCGGCGGGCAACGCCCGGCGAAGTTCGTTCAGCACGGCGCACCGGCCTTCGCCGCGCGGAACTCGTCCATCTTCTGCGCGAGTGTGCTCCGGTAGTTCGCGACAGTGCCGAGTTTGACGTCCTCGTAACCGCGTACCAAGTCGGGCAGGAGAGCCGTTTCCACTGCCAGGGCGTGGTTTTCCTGGTCAAGCCGCTCGGCCAGCTCGCCGACGACCCGTTCGTATTCGGCGATCAAGTCACGCTCCAGCCGCCGGACCGCGGCACGGCCGAACGGGTCCAGCGGCGTCCCCCGCAACCGCCGCCCCGCCACCAGGACCCGGAAAACCGGCTTGAACCACGGCCCCAGTTCGATCTTGCGGCGCATGCCGAGCGCCTTGAGCACCGGCGGATGCAACCGGTACGCGATGCGGGCGTCGGCGCCGAACCGCGCACGGACTCGGCGTTCCTGCACCGGATCCAGCGAAAGCCGCGCGACCTCGTACTCGTCCTTGTAGGCCATGAGCTTGTACAGATTCCGCGCCACCGCTTCCGTCAGCGCCGTCGAGCCCGGGACCGCGCCGGACTCGGCACGGCGCACCCGTTCCACCTGCTCCACGTAACGGCGCGCGTAGGCGACGTTCTGGTACGCGATCAGGTCAGGCACCCGGACCCGCAGCAACCGCGCGAGTTCAGCGCTTTCGCCGACGGTGGCCAGGAGTGCGCGGGCCGCCGGGGACAGCGCGGGCTCCGGTTCGGGTTCTCCGCGCACACCGGCGAGCACAGTTTCCAGCGCCGCAGGGTCAGCGACCCATTGCCGGCCGCGGCGGAACGCCTGCACGTTGGTCTCGACCCGAACCCCGTTGCGAGAGACGGCTTCTTCGATCGCCTCGGCCGGGATCGGCAGCGCACCGCGTTGGTAGGCCACTCCGGTCAGCAGGAGATTGGCGTACTGGTCCTGGCCGAAGAGCACCTCGGCCATTTCCCGGGCATCCAGCGCCGTCATGGTTCCGGCCGCTTCGCGGAGCCGGTCGAGCAGGGCCGCCTCCTCGGGGAACGTGACGCTGGTGTCGGCGACCATCGCTCCGGTCGGGACCTTCGACGTCGAGACCACCGCGGTGGTCCGGCTCGGGTCGGCGACGGCGAGGTAGCGCGGGTCCGCGGCGACGAGCACGTCGGCACCGAGGTAGAGGTCGCATTCACCGTCGCTGGCTTTGTTCGCGTGCGTCGCGCCGATCTTGACGTCGGAGACGACCGCGCCGCCCTTCTGCGCGAGCCCGGTCTGGTCGAGCGACCGCACCGGCAGTCCGGCGATGTTCGCCGCGGTCGCGAGGATCTGCGACAGCGTGACGACGCCGGAGCCGCCGACCCCGGTCACCCGCACGGTGTACCGCTCAGCCGAGACCGTCCGTTTCGGTTCCGGCAGCGGGTCCGCCAGAGGTTCGGCGAGCGGCCGCTTCCCCGCGCTCTTGCCGGGAAGCACGGTGAGGAACGACGGGCAATCCCCTTCCAGGCACGAGAAATCCTTGTTGCAGGACGACTGGTCGATCCGGGTCTTGCGGCCGAATTCGGTGTCGACCGGCTGCACCGAGAGACAGTTCGACTTCTCCCCGCAGTCGCCGCAGCCCTCGCAGACGCGTTCGTTGATCACCGCGTGCTGCGGCGGTTCCGGGGCGAGCCCGCGTTTGCGTTTGCGGCGCAGTTCGGTCGCGCATTCCTGGTCGTGGATCAGCATCGTCACGCCCGGGACGCGGGCGAGCGTCTCCTGCGCTTCGGCCAGCCGGTCGCGATGCCAGACCCGGACGCCGCGGCCGAGCCGGACGCGCCGGTAGCGCGCCGGTTCCTCGGTGGTGACGATGATCCGGCGCACGCCTTCAGCCCGCATCGCCGCGACGACCTGGGGAACGGTGAGCACCCCGGTCGGCTGCTGGCCGCCGGTCATCGCGACGGCCGAGTTGTACAGCAGCTTGTAGGTGATGTTGACCCCGGACGCGACGGCCGCGCGCACCGCGAGGCTGCCGGAGTGGTGGAAGGTGCCGTCGCCGAGGTTCTGCACCAAGTGGTCGTCGCGCACGAACGGCGACATGCCGATCCATTGCGTGCCCTCGCCGCCCATCTGGGTCAGTCCGGTGATGTCGCCGTAGTCCTCGCGGCCGGTCATCAAGACCAGGCTGTGACACCCGATCCCGGCGCCAACCAGCGATCCCTCCGGCGTCTTCGTGGACGAATTGTGCGGGCAGCCCGAGCAGAAATACGGCGTGCGAGCGGCGAGCGGGAGCGCGATCGTGCGTCGCGGGGCCTGCCAGGATTCCACGGACGGGAAGCCGCCGTGCGCACGCAAGCGGATCGCGAGCGCCGCGGCGATGCGGTCCGGATCCAGTTCGCCGTCGGCCGGGACCAGCGCGGTGCCGTCGGGACCGCGTTTGCCAGCGACGGCCGGAGTGTCGGGACGGCCGTAGAGCAGGTCCTTGACCGCGGTCTCGATGAAAGAACGTTTCTCTTCCACCACCACGATCTCACGCAGTCCCGCCGCGAACCGGGTGACGGCTTCGGGTTCGAGCGGGTGCACCATCGCGAGCCGCAGCAGCCGGACTCCGCGACGCTCCAGTTCGGGCTCGTCCAGGCCCAGGATCTCCAGCGCCTGGCGGAGATCGTGATAGGTCTTGCCCGCGGCGACGATCCCGATCCGGGCGTCGCGGCCGCCGACAACGGTGTTCAGCCCGTTGACCGCGGCGTAACGACGGGCGAGTTCGAGACGCGCGCCGTCACGGCTGCGCTCCAGCCTGCCGAGGTCCGGTTGCAGCATCCGGGCGGTCATCTCGTGGACGAACGGCCGACCGTCGACCACCGGATCCGGCTCAAGAGAACGGAACCGGCCGGGATCGACGCGCACGGTGCCGGTCCCGTCGGCGACGTTCGTAGCGATCTTGAACCCGACCCAGAGCCCGCAGGCCCGTGACATCGCCACCGCGTGCTGCCCGAGATCGAGGACCTCCTGCGGATCCGCCGGGTACAGCGTCGGCATGCCGAGGTCGGCCAGCAGCAGTTCGGAGCTGCCGGGCACCGTCGAGGATTTC
This sequence comes from Amycolatopsis sp. FU40, assembly GCF_021903635.1. Lineage (NCBI taxonomy): Bacteria > Bacillati > Actinomycetota > Actinomycetes > Pseudonocardiales > Pseudonocardiaceae > Amycolatopsis > Amycolatopsis sp. FU40. The sequence goes on along the minus strand of NZ_CP091381.1, from coordinate 2,058,732 downwards.
GCGCCCGGGTCGTCGCCGACCAGCGCCAGCGCCCCGCCGAGGCGGTGGGTGCCCATGAGGTTGTTGTGCCGCAGGGCGTCCGAGGCGCGGTCCAGGCCCGGGGACTTGCCGTACCAGTAGCCGGTCACGCCGTCGACGCGCCGGTTCTCCGACTTGGCCGCCAGCTGCGCGCCCTGCACCGCGGTGGCGGCCAGTTCCTCGTTGACGCCCGGCTCGAACACGATGTCGTGCTCGGCCAGCAGCTCCGCCTGTTTGCCCAGTTCGAGGTCGTATCCGCCGAGCGGCGAGCCCTCGTAGCCGGACACGAACGCCGCCGTCCGCAGCCCCGCCCGCTGGTCGGCGCGGCGTACCTCGAAGGGCAGCCGGGCCAGCGCCTGGACGCCGGTCAGCTGGAACTGCCCTTCGGCCGCGCGATATCGATCAGTCACGACCGGATTCCTCCCTCTGCCGCCAGTGCCCGAAGCTGGTCCAGCACTGGCTCGACGCCTGGCGCGCGGGTCAACGGATGGATCGCCACGTGATCAGCCCCCGCGGCGAGATGCTCGCGAACCCGCGCCGCCACCTGGTCCGCAGCGCCGCACACGACCAACTCGTCCACCAGCCGGTCGCTCCCGCCGTCGGCGAAGTCTTCGTCCCCGAAACCCAAGGCACGCAAGTGGTTCACGTAATTCCGCAGCACAAGCCGGGTCGCGACGTGCTCCCGCGCCACCTCGCGCGCCCGTGCCGCGTCCGCATCGACGACCACTGCCTGTTCCGGAACGAGCAACGGCTCCGGACCGAGACGTTCCCGGGCGGCCGCGGTATGCGCGGGCGGCACGAAGAACGAGTGCATCCCGGCGGCCCGGTCGCGGGCCAGTTCCTGCATCCGGGGCCGCAACGCCGCCAGCACCCGAGGCACCGCACGGTCCGGCCGCGGCCCCCGGTAGCGATCGCTGTCCAGCACGTCGAGGTATTCGCGCAACGCCGTCAGCGGCCGGTCATGGCCATTCCCTCGGCCGGCCTCCGCGTGGCTGGCGCCGAGGCCGAGCACGAACCGTCCGGGGAAAGCCTCGCCGAGCGTCTGGGCCGCGCCTTCGGCGGCGACCGCGTCGCGAGCCCAGATGGTGGCGACTCCGGTGGCTACGGTCAGCCGTGTGGTCGCCGACAACAGCAACGCGGCGTGGGTGAAGATTTCCTTGTGCGCCGGGGATTCGCCAATCCACAGCGCACCGTAGCCGAGGTCTTCGACCACCCGGGCGGCCTTCGCGGCCTCGGCGGCGGGAACCTCCGCCAGAACGGACAGCCACACGCCGACCGGTCCGATCCGGGCCGCCAGTTCACGAGACGGCTTCACGCCTGCTCCCCCGGCCCGAATTCCGGCAGCCACACCCCGTCGCCGACCTCGCGGAACGAGACCGTCACCGGTTCGCCGAGCACAGGGTCGTCCGGGCCGGTCCACGTCGTGGTCAGGTTCGGGCCGCTGTCGAGCCGGACCTGCACCACGACGTACGGCACGTCGTCACCCTCGAAGTAGCGCTTGTGGAACCGGACCCAGCTGTGCACCCGGCCGGTCCCGGCGTCGGTCGTCCACTCGACGTCGCGGCGGAAATCGCGCGGGCACACCGGGGACGGCGGCCAGAACGCCTCGCCGCACGAGCCGCACACCGGGACGCGCAGTTCGCCGCGAGCCGCGCCGTCGAGGTGTTCGACGTCCTCGGGGTAGCGAAGCGGGAGAGGTCGCGCAGTGGTCATCGTGGTCACCGGTCCTTCGTGAAGACAGTCGAATCGCCGAACGGCGTCGCCCACTGGACGACCTCGCATCCGGTCACCTGGCGGTCGCCGGCCTGGCCGCGGATCTGGCGGACCGCCTCGGCCATGTGCCCCCAGCCGCAGAGGTGCGCTTCGGACAGCAGGCCGCCCGCGGTGTTGACCGGCAGCTCGCCGCCGAGTTCGATGCGGCCGTCCTGCAGCCATTCGAGCGCTTGGCCCTCGCCGGCGAAGCCGAACCGCTCCAGCACGAACACCACGTTGGGCGAGAAAGCGTCGTAGAGCTGCAGCGAATCCACATCGCCCGGCCCGGAGAGGCCCGCCATCGCGTAGACCGGATGGTCCTCGACTCGGCGCTCGTCGCCCTGCGTGAACACGCCCAGCCCGGGCGGCGCGAAGATGAACTCGTCCCGGCCGGCGCGCAGGCCCTGCATTCCGGAGACGATCACCGCGGGCTGCCGCAGATCGCGCGCTCGCTCCACTGTGGTCACCAGCAGGCAGGCGCCGCCATCGCTGAGCAGCGCGAAGTCCGGACGGCGCAAGGGCTCCACGATGTAGGGCTGCGCGTCGTAATCCGCTTGCTCCAGCGGTTTGGTCATCTGCGCGTTGGGGTTGAGCCGGGCGTGGCGGCGCATGGCCATCGGCACCGCGGAGATCAGCGCGGGGTCGACGCCGTACCGCTCGCAGTACCGGCGGAACGCCATCGCCGCGCCCGCGCCGGGGGCGGTCATCCCGTAATGCGGCAGTTCCCCGTGCGAGCCGCCGCCTTGGCGCAGGCCTTCCGCGTCGCCCGCGCCGCCGACCATGCCCAGCCCGGAGAAAGACACTCCGGCCAGGCAAGCGGCCACCTCCGTGGTGCCGAGCGCCACGGCCTGTGCGGCGGCTTGCAGCGCGGGACCGACGAACCGGCCGTGGCTCCAGGTCTGCACGGCGGCGCGGATCCGCAGGCCGAACGCCTCCGCCACCCGGTCGTAGTCGATCGACAGCGGATAGCCGACGTTGGTGAACAGCCCGTCCACGTCCCCGGCACCGAGTCCGGCGTCGTCCAGCCCCAGCTGAAGCGCCTCGGCGGCCAGGTTGAGGCCGCTGCGCGCGGATTTCCGGGACAGCTCGGTGATGCCGATCCCGACTATCGCCACCTGGCGTACCGGTCCTAGCGGCATGATCGTTCCTTTCTCGAAGCGTCAGAGAATCGCGTGCGCGTTGGCGGGGCTGCCGACCCCGCGCGGCAGCGGCAGCACCCCGGAGACGAGGAAGAACTCGTAGCTCCCCCGCTCCGCGCACGCCCGCGCGAGCCGGTCCAGCAGCCACAGTTCGCCCAGCGGCATGCCCTGCAACGCGATCAGCCGCCGGTGCAGGAAGCCCTTGGTGCGGTTCACCGGGAAGACCTCGACGCCGACGTTGTCCATCGCGACCGCGGCGAATTCCCGGTCCCAGAGATAGCCGGCCATGTCCTTCGCCGACTCCAGCCCGGGGCAAGCGAAACCGGTGCCGATCGTTCCGCGCAGCGCGGCCCGGTCCCGCGCCGCCAGCTGCCGGTACCACTCCGTCCATCCGGTGCGGACCACGAGAATGTCCCCGGACGCGAAGACGGTTCCCTGCGCGTCGGCGACTTCGTCGAGCAGCGCGGCGGTGATCTCCACTGGCTCGTCCGGCGCGAGCGGCGTGCCTTGCGCCGCCAGGTGCCCGGCGACGTCGACCAGCACCCCACGCCCGCCGAAGCCGTGTTCAGCCCACCGGTCGACGCCCAGAACTTCGCTGTCCACCAGGTCGGCTTCGCTGCGGCCGCCCCAGTAGCCGTGTCGTCCGGCTTTGATGTGCCGCAGCCCGTCCCACTGCGAGGAACCCTGCAGATAGAACCCGTCCAGCCGGTCGTCGTGCCCGGCCACGGTGTCCTCCACGACGTGCTGGAAGACATCGCGCTCGTCGAACAGGCCAGGATCAGGCTCGTTCAGCGGCAGCGTCAGCGGGATCATCTGCCCGCTGCGCACCGTCTTCGCCGCGGCGAGCCGCTGCTGCGGTCCGATCAGGTTGAGCGTGCCGATTTCGTCCGCGCGCCCCCACACGTCCCACGCGTGGTGCTCGTCCCGGTCCGGCAGCGTCGGCAGGTCCGCGAACGCCGGGGTGCGCCGCCCGGTCATCCCGCCTCCAGCATCTCGCGCAGTTTGAGCTTGCTGACCTTCCCGGTGTGGGTCTGCGGCACCGCCGCCGAATCCAGCACCACGACCCGGGCGGGCACCTTGTAGCTCGCGGCCCGGGACCGGACGTACTCCCGCAACCTGCCCGCCAGTTCGGTTCCCTCCGCGCCGCTGCGCGCGTCCGCGACGACGACGCAGGCCATCTCCTGGTCGCCGTCCGGAGTGGACAGTCCGAAGACGTACGCCTGGTCGACCTCGGCGTGCTCGCCGAGGATGCCCTCGATCTCCACCGGCGCGACGTTGATGCCCTTGATCTTGAGCATTTCCTTCCAGCGGCCGCCGAACGACAGCCGTCCGTCCGCGTCGAGCGATCCGAGGTCGCCGGTGCGGAACCAGCCGTCCGGGGAATGCGTGCCGCCGCTGACGTCCGATCCGCTGAGGTAGCCGTCGATCACGCAGCCCCGGATCTCGATCTCGCCGCTGACCCCGGGCGGGCACACCGCGCCGGACTTGTCCACGATGCGGATCTCCTGGGTCGGCAGCCGCCTGCCTTGGGTGTGCAGCTTGACTTCCGGCAGGTCGCTCGCGTCGGTCATGGTCACGAAGCCGTACGACTCGGTCAGCCCGTAGGCGCTGCACGCCTCGGTGATGCCGAGCCCTTCGATGGCCAGCCGTTTGTCCTCGGCGTTGAACCCGACCGGTCCGGTCCGCAGCGACGAGACGTCCCGGCTGCCGAAGCTCGGCGCGGCCAGCAGCGCACGGACCGCGGTCGCGAGTCCATAAGAGACAGTGCACCGTTCGCGCTCGATGAAGGCCAGCGACGCGTCGCCGTCGACCTTCTCCTCGATGCACAAGGTCAAGCCGTGGCTCAGCGCGACCGGAAGCGCGTTACAGGCCCCGTAACCGAAGAACAACGGCATCGCGAACCACAGCCGGTCGCCCGGCCCGACGTGCATCCGCTCGCCCATCTCGTAGCCGTTGCGCAGCAGCTTGCCGTGCTCCAGCGGCACCGCCTTCGGCAACGCCGTGCTGCCGCTGGTGTAAAGGATCATCGCGAGGTCGTCCGGCCCCGCACTGCGCTCCGGCGCCGGGGCGGGCTCGAGCCCGGACGGGAACGGCTCGCCGGACGGCCAGAACAACGCGCCCAGATACCCGTCGGCGCGGGCTCCGCTCTCGAAGACCTCCCCGTGCCCGGCGGCGGTGAGTTCGGCGAGCATGTCCTTGCCGAACACCTGCTTCTCGGTAACCACCAGGCGCAAGTCAGCGGTGCCGACCAGATGCGCCAGCTCCGCCGACCGGTACCAGGTGTTGACCGGCACCGCGACCAGCCCGGCCCGCTGGGCGCCGAGCATCGTGACCAGCCAGCGCAGCCCGTTCGGCAGCAGGATCCCCACCCGCTCCCCCGGCCGCAGCCCCGCCGCGCGGAACGCGCCCGCCAGGTCGTCGCAGCGCCGGGCGAACTCGGCGAAGGTCAGCCGTCCCTCGGGCGCGACCACCGCCTCCTCGCCGGGAAACAGCTTCGCCAGCGCCGCCAGCGCGTCCGGGAAAGTATCCGGGGCAACCACGTCGTTCCGCCTTTCGTTGTGGCCCGTCATCGGGCGTCCGGGTGCACGACCACATCGGCGCGCAGCAGCGTTCCGGTCTCCGGGTCGGCGAACTCCACGAGTTCGACCCCCGGCCTCGGCTGGCACCACTGGCCGCGTTCGGCGAGCCGTTCGTGCGCCGGGCTTCGACGCACCGCCAAGCCGTCTTCCCGGGGCCATTCCCGCCTGCCGGCGCGGATTCGCTCCCTTTCCCGGCTGGTCTCGGCGACCTCGGGGTCGCCCGCCGCATCGAGCACGACGCCGTAGGAAACCCGCGCCGCGTCGGCCGTCACGACGCCCGCGCGCACGTCCGCCGCGACCAGCTCCGGCCCTCGTTCCAGCGGATCGCCGTACCCGCCACCGCCGCCGACCCGCAGCACCACGACGTCGCCCGCACCGACCGAAAGCCCGAACTGCTTGCCCTGCAACGGTTTCGGTGCGGCAGCGAGGTTCTCGACCCCACGCGGCACCTCGCCCCGGCCGAACGCCTCGTCCGCCTGCGCACCGGAGACCAGCGCGGAACCGCTGGTGGAACCGGGGTAGCCGCCGAAGACCCCGGACGGCGGAACCTGCCAGCAGGCCGCCATGACGTGCTCCTGGCCGCCCGGCGTGTACCACGGCGTGAACGCGAGGTCGATGCCCGCGCCGCCCCGGGTCCGGCCCGGTCCGCCGGAGTTCGGGTTCAGCTTGCGCCACAGGTACAGCACCGGATAGGCGAGTTCGTTGATCTCGATGTCCGGGATGCTGTTCTGCGGCTGGGCGAGCACGCCGCTGACGTCCATGCCGTCCGCGATCGCCTGCGCGCCCGCGCCGCTGCCGCCGCCGTTCATGTCCGGGAACGGCACGAGCCGGCCGGATTCGTCGGGAGCGTAGAAGAAACTGGCGCTCCACGAGTCCTGCCACGGAGCCGTCACGTGCTCGCGGACGAAGGCGTTCTCGCTGCCCGCCTGGAGATCGGCGAGCAGCCTCGTGACCACCTTCCCGATCCGGAACCCGGTCTCGATGTGCCCGGCCCCCATCGGCGCGGGCCGGCGCGCGTCGCAGATCGTGCCCGGCCGGGTGACCACCTCGATCGGGCGCAGCGTGCCCTGGTTGATCGGCAGATCCGGAAGCAGGGTGATCAGCAGCGGCGACACGACCGCACCCAATGTCGTCGCCGCGCTGACGTTGATGAAACCGTCGGTCTGCGGCGCGGATTCGGTCAGGTCGAACCGCAGTGCGTCGTCGCTGACGGTGAGCGTGCAGCGGATCGGGTACAACTCGTCGGCATGCCCGTTGTGCTCGGCGAATTCCTCGGCGGTGAACGTGCCCTTCGGCAAGTCCGCGATCCTGCGCCGGACTGCTTGCTCGGCCAGGTCCTTGGCGGCTTCGACGTAGCGGCGGAAAGTGTCGGCACCGTACTGCCCGACGAGCGCCTGCAGCCGTTCGTCGCAGCGGTGACATGCCGCGATGAAGCACCGGATGTCGTTGAGCACCAGCTCCGGCACCCGGATGTTCGTCTCGATGATCCGCCACACGTCCTCGACCGGACGCCCCTGGTCGACGATCTTCACGCCAGGCAGCCGCAGCGCTTCGCCGTAGACCTCGGTCGCCGTCGGGTCCATCCCGCCCGGAGCGGCGCCGCCGAAATCGTTGACGTGCGCCTCGGCCCAGCACCACGCCACCAGTTCTTCGCCGAAGAAGATCGGCCGGACCACGCCGACGTCGACGGCGTGCGCGTTGCCGGTGGTGAACGGGTCGTTGCAGAGGAACATGTCCCCGGGCCGGATTTCCTGCCGCGGGTAGGTGGCGAGGATGTGCCGGACTGCCTGCCGGGCCGCGCCCAGGTACATCGTGATGTAGCCGGCGTAGCTGATGATGTCGCCCTCGGCGTCGGCGATGAAGGTGGAGAAGTCCACCGCCTCCGCGATCGCGGGGCTGCCGGAGGCGCGCATCATCACCACGCCCATTTCCGCGGCGACGTTGTCCAGGGCCTTGGCGAGAATTTCGACGTCGACCGGGTCGAGCCCGGCCGTGCTGGCGGCGGTCATGCGGTTTCCTCCCCGGCGGTCCGGTCGGTATCGGTCAGCAAGCAGTTGCCCCAGCCGTCCACGTTCAGCTCCCAGCCCTCGGGCAGCGAGACGGTGGTCAGCGAGTGTTCGATCAGCGCCGGGCCGGAAATCCTGGCCCCGGCGGTGATCCGCCGCGCGTCGTAAACGTCCACTTCGGACTCTCCGGCGCGCTGGATCCGCCTGCGGCCGACCGGTTCGGCCACGCCGTCGGACAGTTCCTGCTCGGCCGGTTCGAAGAAGTCGACCCGGCCGGTCGCGGTGACCCGCACCGACATCAGCACCACCGGGCTGCCCACCCAAGCCGTGCCCTCGCCGTACTCCTGCTCGTAGCGCGCGGCGAATCCGTCCTGGATCGCGACCAGATCCGCTTCGCCGAAGTCGTCGCGGCGCGGGATCGGCACCCGAAGTTCCCATTGCTGGCCGAGGAACTTGAAGTCGCCTTCCCAGCGGATGTCGATCCGGTCGTCCGCGTAGCCCGCGGCGTGCAAGGCCTCGACCAGTTCCGCGTCAAGCTCCTTCAGCGCGGCACGCACCGCATCGGCGCCGCCGCCTTGCCACATCACCGACCGCGCGCGGGTGCGCATGTCGTCGCTGGAAAGCAAGCCGCGCGCGGAGAACACCGCCGCTTCGGCCGGGATCACGATCTGCCGGATGCCGACCGAACGGGCGATGTCCGCGGCGAACAGGCCGAGCGCGCCGCCGAAAGCCACCATCGCGAACCGGCGCGGATCGTGTCCGCGCTCCACCGTTACGGCGCGGACGGCGTTGCCCATGTCCGCGACCACCATCCGGTGCACCGCCGCCGCGGCCTGCACCGCGTCCACGCCCAGCGGTTTCCCGATCTCGCGGGCGAGGGCGTCGCCGGCGCTGACCGTGTCGAGCGACCGGCGACCGTCCAGAAAGGACCCGGAATCCAGCAGCCCGAGCACCGCGGACGCGTCGGTCACCGTCGGCCGCGTGCCGCCTTTGCCGTAGCAGATCGGCCCCGGCTCGGCTCCCGCGCTGTGCGGCCCGACCTGCGGAACGCCGCGCGAATCCAGCCACGCGATACTGCCGCCGCCGGTGCCGATGGGCAGCACGTCGATCTTGGACAGCGCGGTCAGGAACCGCTCCCCCAGCATCACCCGCCGGGTCACGTTAGGGGTCGCGTCGCGCAGCACCGAGACGTCGAACGACGTTCCGCCCATGTCGGCGGTCACGATGTCCTTCAGGCCCAGCCGGTCGGCCAGCGCCCGCGCCCCGATCACGCCGCCCGCCGGACCGGAGTCGATGAGCGTGATCGGCCGCTGCCGGGCTTCCGCCGCGCTCGACGTGCCGCCGAAACCCTGCATGAACGCAACCGGTTCGCGCAGTCCGCGCGCCGCCAGCTCGCGCTCGATCCGCTCGGTGTACTCGGCGACCCGGATCCCGGTGAACGCGTTGAGCACCGTGGTCATCGTCCGCTCGTACTCCCGGATCACCGGGTGCAGCCGCGACGCGACGCTCAAGAACAGCTCCGGATGCTCGGCCTCGACGATCGAGGCGAGCAGTTCCTCGTGCTCCGGGTTCGCGAAGCCCCACAACAGGGAAACGGCGATCGAATCGACGCCCTTGGCCGCCAGTGCTTCCACCGCCTCGCGCGCCCGCCGCTCGGTCAGCGGAACGACGACCCGGCCCTTGCGGTCGATCCGCTCGGGCACCTCGAGCACGTTCTCGCGGGCGACGATCTGCGGAAGGCTGAGCTGCTTGTGGTGATCGCGGTGCGCGTTGCGGGCCGAACGCGCGATCAGCAGGTTGTCGCCGAAGCCCTGCGTGGTGATCAGGCCGACCTTCGCGCCGCGCAGTTCGGCGACCGCGTTCGTCACGACGGTCGTGCCGTTGACGAACCGCGTGGTCGCGGCGAGCAGCCCGGGCAGCGGCAGTCCGACACGACCGGCGAGATTTTCCAGCGCGGCAAGCAATCCCGCGGCAAGGTCGTCCGGGACGGTGTCGGACTTGTCCGCATAGGACTGTCCGTCCGAGGCGAGCGCGACGACGTCGGTGAACGTACCGCCGATGTCGCACCCGATCTGAAACGTGACTTCGGAACGCAACGTCATTGTCCTTCCGTGGAACGGCCCCCGGCCTGCGAGCCAGATTAGACACGACATAGTGTCGAGTCAAGCGACAACTTGTCGATTTAGCGGAGATGTGCGGCGAGCTCCGCGGAATCGGTACCGGAGAAGGGTTCTCGGACAGCCCGCAGGACCGTGTCGATCCCCGCGCCCAGCACCGGCTCCGCGTAGGAGCGGAACTTCTCGATCACGGACACCTGCACCCGCTCACAGCTTTCTGCGGACACGACGCGTCCGTCCGTGAGCCGGACTGTCACGCGTGCGTCCCGGCGCGCCGGAAAAGCCGCGTCCGCAACCGGATCCACCGCCACGGAGATCCGCGCGGCCAGCTTGGCCAGCCCAGGATCGAGCGCTCCGGCATAGCGTTCCGGACGGATTTCGCCGTCGGTCAGCGCGGCCGCCACGGCGAACTGCAGGCTCATCTGCCGGGAAATCGGCGCGGTCAGCGCAGTCGCGTTGGCACAGCCCGGATAGCGGGCCGCCACGCCGGACGTGTGCACCGTCGCTTCGACGACCTGCGCGGGGTCGATTCCTTGGGCAGCAAGGGCGATCGCCGCGTCGATCGGTTCCTGAGTCAAGGCGCACGACGGGTGCGCTTTGAAGAACGTCTGCGAGATCGCCATCCGATCCAGCCGGACGTCCGGCGGTCCTGCTTCGTCACGCGCACCGCCGAATGCCTGGCGCAGGCCGAAAATCCCGTCCACCGCCGACGTCGCACCCGTCGCGCCCTCCCCCGCGAGCAACGCGGCGACGACGCCTGCTCGCGCGGCTCCGGCGTTCTGGAAGAACACCTCGGCGGTCCCGTCGCGCGCCCACTGGCACAGACCCGCGGCGGAACTGGCAGCAATACCGAGCGCGTGCGCGGCAGCGATCGGTTTGAGCCCCAGCAAATGCGCGGCCGCCGCCGCGGCGCCAAAGGGACCGAACACGCTGCTGGCCCGCCATCCGCGAGCACCGAACTCCTCGGTCAGCACCGCGGCCGAAACCTGGGCAATGGCCTCGTAGCCGAGCACGATCGCCCGCAGCAGCGCGGGCAACGGCGAGCGGAGCCGCTCCCCGATCGCCAGCGCCGCCGGAATCACCACCGTCCCGGGATGCACGCGGCTTTCGGCATGCGTGTCCTCGTGCAGCAACGCGTGGCAGGCAACGGAATTCGCGAACACCGCGTCCGTGAGCCCGCTCCGCAGGCCGTCGGTCGCCCAGATCGTGGCGTCGCCGCTGCCCGCGATCGCCCTGGCCTGCCTGGCCCACGGCAGGTCGCGTCCGCCGTAGGCACAGGCCAGCGCGTCGAGGAGACAGGTACCGGCTTGGTCGATCAGTTCGCCGGTGATCCCCGGGGCCGCGGTGTCGAGTTGCTCAGCGAGATCGGTGAGCAACACGGGTCACACCCCTTCGCGAGACCGCTCGCTGACCGCCGGGGCCGGCTCCGAGTCCACCACCCGCTTGGCCGCCCGCCGCACGAACAACGCCGCGACTAGGCTCACCAGCGCGCCGAACATCAGGAACAGCGCGGGCGCACGGTTGTCCCCGGTGACTTGCACGAGCGTCTGGCTGACGTACAGCGCCGGACCGCCCAGCAACGTCGCCGCCAACGCGAACCCGACCGCGAACACGGTGGCGCGCACCCGCGCCGGAAGAACCTCCACGTAGGACGCCGGAGCCACCGCCGTGTACAACGCGGGCAGGACGCCAAGCAGCACCGTCATCGCGATGGCCGCGCCGAGGCTTTTCGCCGAGGAGAGCCCGATGAACAGCGGATAGGCCAGCACGAAGGTGCCCGCGGAAAGCCCGAGCAGCATCGGCCACCGGCCCCACCGATCCGACAGCGGTCCGCCCAGCGCGACCAGCACGACCGCCACCGCAATGCTGATCACCGTGGCCAAAGTGGCTTGCGACTGCGAGAAACCCAGACGGATCAAGTACGTCTGCGCGTAGGTGAAGGCGATGTAGTAGCCGACCTGCTGGAACGCGGCGATGCCGAAGATCAGCACGATCAGCCGCCAGTGCGCGGCGAACGACTCCTTGACCGGAGAGGCGGGCACCTGCGTGCGGTTCTCCAGCGCCCGGAACTCGGGGGACTCATCGAGCTTCGAACGGATGTAGAGCCCGACCAGGCCGAGCGGCAGGGCCAGCAGGAACGGGATCCGCCAGCCCCAGCTCGCCATCGCCGCGGGCGTCAGGAGGGTGCTCAGCAACAGCACCGTGCCCGCGGCCAGCAGCAGGCTCGCCACGCTGCCGATCTGCACGCGGCTGGTCATCGCGCCGCGCTTGCCGCGCGGGGTGAACTCGGCGGCGTAAGTCATGGCCGTGCCGTACTCGCCGCCCGCCGCGAGCCCCTGCAGCAACCGGAACAGCACCAGCAGAATCGGCGCCCACACCCCGATCGACGCCACCGGCGGCAGCACGCCGATCGCCGCCGTGCTTCCGGCCATCAGCGCGACCGTGGCCACCAGCGCGGGCTTGCGCCCGATCCGGTCCGCGATCGAGCCGAACAGCAGCGAACCCAGCGGCCGCACCACGAAGGCGACCCCGAACACCGCGAAGGCCGACAGCAACGCGACACCCGGCTGCTGCGCGGGGAAGAACAGTTTCGAAAGGACGACCGTCAGGAAGCCGTAGACCGCGTAATCGTAAGTCTCGACGGTATTGCCGATGGCGGACGCGAAGACCACGCGCCGCATCAGCGCCGGAGACGGAGCGGAGACGCCAGGACTGGAGGACATAGGGGGACGCTCCCGAGTCATCGTTGACAGGTGGGCGAAGACCGGCGTCTTCCCTGTCGACGCCTCGACACCAGGCGGGCAGGCCGCACAGGGCTGCGGCCGTACTCGCCTGACCTGCGCGTTCACTGCCGGCGCAGGTGTCCCCCGAAGAATAAGGACGACACTGTGTCGAGTCAAGCGTCAAGCTGTTGATCTAGGTTCGGGTCAGTCGCGCTCCAGCCCGAGCGCGTCGACCCACAGCCCGGTCACCACATCGAGCAGCTGCGTCCGCTCGATCGCGAACACCTTCTGCACGATCGCGCGGAAACACACCTGGTCGAGCTGCACCATGAGCAGTTCGACCCGCAGCCGCCGCTCCTCGCGCCGAGCCTCCGGGAACTGGACCAAGTACTCCTCCAGGCCGCCGGCCAGCTGGTCGATCTGGTCCTTCCACCGGGCCGCGACCTCGAGGTCGCTGGCCATCGCCTCGTGGATCGCGGGCAGCAGCGCCGCCTGGCTCTCCCACCAGGACAGCGCCCCGTCAAGCCAGGCGCGCACGCTCGCCGCCTTGCCCTCGGCGAGCGCCCGCCCGAGCAGCGACCAGTACTGCGCGCTCTGGTCCTCCCGCACCGCGCGGTAGACCTCGGTGAACACCTCGGCCTTGTTGGTGAAGTGCAGGTAGAACGTCGCCCGGTTGACCTTCGCCGCCTTGGCGATGTCGCCGATCGACGCCTGTCCGTACCCCCGCTCCTCGAACACCTGCCGCGCTGCGGTGATGATCCGCTGCCGCGTCATCCTCCGCTGCTCCTCGCGCACCGAAAGCAGCTCCGTCGATTCATTCGACACGTTGTCGCCCACGCGCCGATGGTAACGCCCTGCGACTTGCCTTCGTCGTTCGTGCGCCGGCTGCGGGAACCCGCTCACGCCGTCCGGTGCCCCAGGTCAGTGCGCGTGGGCAACGAAACCGACCAGGAACTCAGCAAACACGACTGCGAGGACGATCGCGAAGGCCAGGAATCCCAGCGCCCAGCGGCGTGCGTTGAGCAACGGCAGATCATGGGCGACGGTCTCGGACGGCGGTTCGGCAGGAGAAGCCATGATCTCAGAGTTCCTTCCGGTAGACGATGTCGATGACGACCGCCGCGATCGCGGCCGCCGCCACGCCGATGCCGACGAACACCCAGCCCGCACCGCCGGCTCCCGGCCCGGAGTACCAGCCTTCGGCGTAGATCAGCACGAGGACTGCGAGCAGAAGCGCGCACAGCACGATCAGCCCGGAGAGGCGGCGCAGCTTGGCGCGGGCGCTGCGGCGCAGGTACGCGTCGGCGAGCGCGCCGTCGTCGGTCGAGTCCGATGTGGACATTCGGGCAGACATGTGGTCTCCGTTCTGGGTGCGGTGGTTCAGGAGCGCAGCCGGGCAAGGTGCGCTTTGGGTTCGGTGACGATGAAAAGCGTGCCGACGATGGTGATGGCCGATCCGACGATGACGTACGTGCTGAACGGCGCACCGTAAACGGTTAGCGAGAAAAAGGCGATGAAGAAGAACGCGAGAGTGTTGGTGAGCACGCCGCCGCGAACCGCACCCGCGTAAGAGATCCCGATGTAGTAGCCCATGATCATCCAGATCGCCCAGCCGAGCCCGATCACCGCTCCGATCGCCACGAGCCGCGGTTGCGCCCAGGCGTCGACCGCGATCCGCCGTCCCTCCGGGAACAGCACGACGAGCAGGACGTCGGCGATCAGGAGTTCGAGGAACGCCCGCCACCACAGGAAACTCTCCGGCGGCATGAGGTCGGTGCCCGCGGTGATCGCGAAGCTCTCGAACCCCCAGGTGAGCACGGCGGCAACGATGACGAGCAGACCGACCAGGAAGTACCAGCCGTGCGTCGGCGCGCCGAGTTCGCCGCCGGAGACGGCGAGCCAGATCCCGACGGCCAGCGCGGCCAGGCCGAGCACCGTGGAGGCGCGCAGGATGCGTTCGCGGTACAGCACGGCCGCGACGATCGCGCCTACCACGCCGGCGAGCCCTCCGATGGACCCGGCGAGCGCGCCGCCGATCAGGCCGGACGCGGCGGCGAAGCACAGGTCGCCCACGAATCCGCCGACGGCGACGAAGAGGTTCCACCAGCTGACCCGGTGCCCGAGGATCCGGCCGGTGTCGCGCCAGGTTCCGGTGACGAGCAGGAACACCGCGATCGCGAGGACGCCGAAGGGCACCTGCAGTGCGGCCACGAGCGCGAAGGCGCCGGTCGGCTGCTGCCGGTCGAACGGCGGGGTGGAGACGATCGAGCCCAGCAAGCCGAAGGCGAGGCCGAGCGCGGGAGCGGCGAGGATCGCGTAGATCATCCCCATCCGGGTCTTCTTGCCGTCGGCCAGGCGGGACCGTTCGGCCAAGTCGGCCGCAGAGCCTGAGGCGCTCATGCTTGCCTCCCCGCGGGGATTGGCAGTTCGACCGGCAGGTACCGCCGAAGGTCGAGCTGGTACTCGACGAGCCGCCTCGCGGACGCGGCCAGCGCGTAGCGGCGCAGGAGATGGCCGCGATGGCTGCGCTGCCCGACCACGTCCAGCCAGCCCACAGTGGACAGACCGACCAGGCCCTCGCGCAGCCCGGACAGTTCTGCGTCGCGGTAGTGCTGTCGCAGCGCCCCGAACAAATGGTGCTCCCACAGGCCTTGCTCGCCGAGATGGTAGAGCACCATCACCGCCTGCATCTTCGGTGCCGGTTTCATCGTTGAAACTCCTTCGCGGTGGACTAGTGGCAGGAACGAGGACAGGTCAGGCCCGCCAGACGGTTTTGACGTTGACGAATTCCCGGATCCCGTGCGCCGACAGCTCGCGGCCGTAGCCGGAATCCTTGGTCCCGCCGAAGGGGACGCCGGGGAACGAAGCGGTGAGCCCGTTGACGAACACTCCCCCGGCTTCGATCTCGCGGGTCGCGCGCTCGATCTCGTCCGGATCGGCGGTCCAGACGCTGGAGCTGAGCCCGAAGTCGGAGTCGTTGGCGAGCCTGATCGCCTCGTCGAGATCGGCGACGCGGTGCACGCAGGCGACCGGGCCGAAGCATTCCTCGCGGTACAGCCGCATGTCCGGCGTCAGTCCGGAAAGGACGGTCGCGGGATAGAAGAACCCCGGCCCGCCCGGCGTCCGGCCGCCGGTCAGGACAGTCGCGCCCTTCGCGATCGCGTCGTCCACGAGTTCTTCGACGTCACGCCGCCCGCGTTCGGTGGCCAGCGGACCGAAAGTCGTTGCCGGGTCCCGGGGATCCCCGGCAGTCGTCGCCGCCATCCCTTCGACGAACCGTGCGGTGAATTCGTCGTAGACATCAGCGTGGACGTAGTAGCGCTTCGCGGCGATGCAGGACTGCCCGGAGTTCTGTACCCGCGCGGTCACCGCCGCTTCGGCGGCCTTCGCGAGGTCCGCGCTCGGGAGTACCAGGAACACGTCAGAGCCCCCGAGTTCGAGCACGGTCTTCTTGATGTTCCGCCCCGCTGCCTCGGCCACAGCGGAGCCGGCTGCCACGGATCCGGTCAGCGTCGCCGCGCGGATCCGGCGGTCCGCGAGAAGCGGAGCCACCTGCTTCGCTTCGATGAGCAGGGCGGGGAAAGACCCGGCGGGGAATCCGGCGCGGTCGAAAAGCTCTCCGAGGTAAAGAGCGCATTGCGGGACGTTCGAGGCGTGCTTGAGCAGCCCGGTGTTCCCGGCCATCAAAGCGGGCGCGGCGAAGCGAATCGTCTGCCAGAGCGGGTAATTCCAGGGCATGACCGCGAGAATCACCCCGAACGGCTCGAAGCGGACGGCGAGGTCCGCGGCGCCCACAGCCGCCGGGTCGACCGGCCGTTCCGGCTCGAGGTACCGCTCGGCGTGGTCGGCGAAATGGCGCAGGCCGGCAGCCGACTTGAGCGTTTCGTAGCGCGCGGAGGCGAGCGTCTTGCCCATTTCCGCGGTGATCAGCTCGGCGACGTCGTCGACCTCGGCCTCCAGCAGGTCGGCGGCGCGGTGCAGCCACGCCGCGCGCTGGCCGAAGGTGGTGCCGGCCAGTTCGCGGAACGCGGTCTGCGCCGCGGCGATCCGGTCCTCGACCTCGGCCGGGGTGTGCGCGGCGAACTCCTTGCGGACGGTTCCGGTCGTCGGATCGACACTGGCGATCGTCATGGCTTTCCTTTCCTGGACAGTTCCGGGCGCCCGCCCGGCGGGCGCGAAGGTGATCGACGGGCAGGTCAGTGCGCTGGCATCCGGCGGGCCAGCCTTTCTCCGGCACGGCGCAGGTAGAGCGCCGGATCGGCGGTCGCCTGGGCCTGGTCGCCGGCGAGTTCGGAGAGGTCCGCGGCGGCCTGGAACAGTCCCGTGATAGGCGCGGCGATCCGGCCCGCGACGAGGAGCGCGGGCACCCGCGCCGCGGCCGCGAGCGCGGACACGTGGCCAGCGAGTTTTCCCGACCGGGATTGCGCGTCGAACCGGCCCTCCCCTGTGACGACGACGTCCGCGCCCGCGACGGCGGCAGGCAGCCCGGCCAGTGCGCCGACGAACTCGCTTCCCCGGGCCAACTGCGCTCCCCAGGCCAGGAGCCCGAACGCGGTCCCGCCCGCCGCGCCGGCCCCGGGCGCGGCCGGATCGGCGTCCAGCCGGTCGGCGAGCCGCCGGAGATTGCACTCGGCGGCGGGGAGATCGGTCGGCGAAAACCCCTTCTGCGGACCGAAAACCGCTGCGGCGCCGGTAGGTCCGAGCAGCGGATTGGTCACGTCGCTGAGCACCGTCACACCCGCGCGCGGCAGGGGGCGGAGCCCTGTGCAGTCAATGGTTCGCAGCTGTGCCAGACCGCGATTTCCTTGCGGAACCGGGTTTCCTGCCTCGTCGAGCAGCCGGGCACCGAGCGCGGTGAGGACCCCGGCGCCGCCGTCCGTCGATGCGGACCCGCCCAGGGCGAGCAGAAGCCGGGGCACGCCGGCGTCGAGAGCGGCGGCGATCGCGCGGCCGAAGCCGAGCGTGTGCGCCGTGGCGGGGCGGGGCCGGTCGAGCAGCGTGAGGCCGCTGGTGGAGGCGAGTTCGACAACGCCGGTGCCGTCGGGCAGCAGAAGCCAGTGCGCGTGCGCCGGGCTGCCGTGCGGCCCCGGCACGGTGACCGGCATCCTGCGCGCACCGGGCACGACCGCGGCGACCGTGTCGAGAGTGCCCTCTCCTCCGTCGGCAAGCGGCAGTTCCCGCAGCTCGTCGTGCCGGCGCGCGGCAGCCCAGCCTTCGGCCAGCCACCGGGCGGCGTCGGCCGCGCCGGCCGAGCCCTTGAACGAGTCGGGTGCGACGAGCACGCGCAAGGCTCGTTCTCCGGCCGTCATCCCGGCACTCCCGCCGCACCGTCGAAGGTTTCCGCCGCCCGCCGGGCCACGCGATCCGGGTCGGCCCGCCAGAGGTCCTCGTTGAAGATCTCCACTTCGACGTCGCCGCGATAGCCGGCCTTCTCGACCAGCTCCGAGATCGACGCCAGGTCGACGTGCCCTTCGCCGGGCAGACCGCGGGCGAGCAACACGTCCGGCGGCAGCGGCGTGATCCAGTCGCCGACCTGGTAGGAGGCGATCCGGCCGGTCAGCCCGGCGCGGCGGATCTGGTCGCCGAGGCACGGATCCCACCACACATGGAACGTGTCGACCACGACTCCGACGCGGTCCGCAGGGAACTGCTCGGCGATGTCGAGCGCTTGCGCCAGCGTCGAGATCACCCCGCGGTCCGCGGCGTACATCGGGTGCATCGGTTCGATCGCGAGCACCACCCCGGCCGCCGCCGCGTCCTCGGCGAGCACGCCGACCGCGTCCCGCGCCCGGCTCCGTGCCCCGGCGAGGTCCCGGTCGCCCTCGGGGAGACCGCCCGCCACGAGGACCAGCACCGGAGCGGAGCCCGCCGCCCCGGCCGCGGCCAACGCGGCGGTTTCCTCGATCGCCCTGCGGTTTTCGTCGAGCGCTGCCGCCGTGTCAGGCCCGGTGAAGAACCCGCCGCGGCACAGGCTGGACATCCGCAGTCCTGAATCCGCCAGCATCGCTGCCGCCGTTGACAGTCCGACGGCGCCCACCGGTTCCCGCCACACTCCGATCGCCGGAATGCCGGCTTGCCGCGTGACGCGCAGCGCGGTCGCGAAGTCCGCGTGGCGGATCGTCGCCTGGTTCAACGACATCCGCGGGTGCGCGGTCACGCCGGAACCCGGTCGTCGAGGCCGTGCACGGCGAGCAACGAGGTCCACCGCCGCGCGGCCAGTTCGGGATCGGTCAGCGCTCCTGCCTCGTCGGCGAGCCGGAGCGCGGCGGAAAGGTGCGGCAGGCTGCGTGCTGCGTGCAGGCCGCCCGCCATCGCGAAGGCCGGCTGGTGGCCGTTGAGCCAGGAGAGAAAGGCGACCCCGGTCTTGTAGAAGGCGGTCGGCGCGGCGAAAAGGTGCCGCGCCAGGGCTTCGGTCGGTTCGAGGACGCGCCGGTATTCCGCGGAATCGTCCGCGTCGAGCGCCTGCAATGCCGTGGCCGCCAACGGAGCGACGGCCGCGAAGGCGCCGAGCAACGCGTCGCTGTGCGCTTGGCCGTCGCCTTCGATCAGGCTGACGTAGTGGTAGTCGTCCCCGGTGAAGAGCCGTACGCCGTGCGGAAGCCGGGCGCGGAGCGCGATTTCGCGGCCCGGGTCGAGCAGGCTCATCTTGATCCCGCGCACTTTGTCGGCGTTTTGGTGCACGATCCGGAGTACGGTCGCGTCCGCTTCGGCCCCGAAGTAGCCAGCGAGCTGAGGGTCGAACGCCTCGCCGAGCCAGTGCAGGACGACCGGGGCACCCGCCCGCGCGAGCACCTCGCGGTACACCTTCTCGTAGTCCGCGGCCGACGTCGCAATGCGCGAGAGATGCCGACTGGCCATCAGGACGACACCTGCACCGCGGTCTTCGGCGTAGTGGAGCTGGGCGACATAGGCGTCCACGATTTCGCTCAAGGACAACACTTCTTCAGTCAGGTGATCGGTGTTGACCCCGACCACCAGCGCTCCGCCGACCGACGCCGCCTCAGCCGCGCTCCGGGCGATCAACTCGCGCGTGGCAGCCGCGTCGAGTCCCATGTTGCGCTGGGCCGTGTCCATCGCGTCGGCTACGCCGAGCCCCCAGGACCACAGGTGGCGGCGGAACGCGAGCGTGGCGTCCCAATCGAGGTCCGCGGGTGCACCCGGCACGTTCTCCGCGGTCGCGCGAGGGACGACGTGCGCCGCGGCGAAGGCGATCCGCGACCGCGACGGACTCTCCGGACGTTTCAGCGCGGGAGGAGTCCGCAGCTGGTAACCAGTGACCCGGGCGGCCGAGTCGATAAGAGCGACTTCCGTCATTTCGCCGCTCCGTTCGCCAGCGCCACGCGCGGTGCTTCAAGCGGCGGAAGTTCGACCCGCGCACCGGTGCGGGAGCTCTCCAGTCCCGCTTCGGCGAGCCGCACCCCGCGTGCTCCGGCGAGAAGGTCGTACGGGTGCGGATCGCCGTCGACCACGTGCCGGACGAATTCCTCCCACTGGACCCGGAAACCGTTCTCGAACACCTCGTTGTCCGGGACCTCGCTCCAGTCGGCTCCGTAGTCGTGCGCGTCGGCGAGGTCGGGGTTCCACACCGGACGGGGCGTGCCGGTCCGGTGCTGCGCCCGGCAGCCGAACAAGCCAGCGACCGCGCTGCCGTGCGTGCCGTCGACCTGGAATTCGACGAGTTCCTTGCGGTTCACCCGCACCGCCCAGCTCGAATTCAGCTGCGCGACCACGCCGCCGTCGAGTTCGAAAATCGCGTACGCGGCGTCGTCCGCGGTCGCGGAGTAGGACGCGCCGTTCTCGTCGAACCGGGTCGGGATGTGCGTCACCGCCCGCGCGTAGACCGAGCGGACTTCTCCGAAGAGATTCTCCAGCACGTAATTCCAGTGCGGGAACATGTCGACGACGATTCCGCCGCCGTCCTCGGCCCGGTAGTTCCAGCTCGGCCGCTGCGCGGGCTGTCCGTCTCCCTCGAAGACCCAGTAGCCGAACTCGCCGCGCACGGACAGGATCCGGCCGAAGAACCCGGACCGCACCAGCCTCGCCAGCTTGCGCATGCCGGGCAGGTAAAGCTTGTCGTGCACAACGCCGTTGGGCACGCCGGCCGTTTGGGCGAGCGCGGCCAGTTCCAGCGCCTCGGGCACGGTCTCGGCGGTCGGCTTCTCGGTGTACACGGCCTTTCCCGCGGCGATCGCCCGCCGCAGCACCGCCACCCGCGCCTTCGTGACGAGAAAATCGGCGTAGACGTCCCATCGGTCGTCGCCGAGCGCGGCGTCGAGGTCGGTGGTCCAGTCCGCGATGTCGTGCCGTCGCGCCAGTTCGGCAAGCTTCGCGCCGTCGCGGCCCACCAGCAGCGGACGGACCTGAACCCGCTCGCCTCCGCGAAGCCGCACCCCACCCTCGTCGCGCAGCGCGAGGACGGACCGGACGAGATGCTGCCGGTACCCCATCCTCCCGGTGACGCCGTTCATGATGATGCCGATGCTTCGCTGAGCCATGGATTCTCCTGGGGATACGTCGTCGGATCGGCCCCGGCCGGAGCGGGGTCTGCCGCGGTCTGCGCCTTCCCGTCCAGCTAGGGCAAACGCACTGGGAAAGCGCTTTCCAAGCTAGAGAACTTCGCCCATCCGCGTCAAGCCCCGCCGCCGGACATCCGAGCTGCGATTCCGGAAAGCGCTAGCATCGCGACCGTGAGTCGCCGACGTACGCCGAACCCCGCCGAGCCCGAAGAAGCCGCGGCCACCCTCGCCGACGTCTCCGAGCGGGCGGGGGTTTCCCTCGCGACCGCTTCGCGAGTGCTGAACGGCAGCACCCGCCAGGTGAAAGAAGCGTTGCGAGCCAAGGTTCTCGCCGCCGCGGCGGAACTCGACTACTCGCCGAACGCCCAGGCACAGGCGATGGCCCGCGGCAGCACCGCCACGCTCGGGCTGATCGTGCACGACATCGCCGACCCGTACTTCTCCAGCATCGCGGCCGGAGTCATCGCCGCCGCGGGCGAACGGGGCCTGCTGGTCACCGTCGCCAGCACTCAGCGCGACCCGGCCGCCGAGCTGCGCCACGTGGAACTGCTGCGCAGACAGCGCGCGCAGACGGTGATCCTCGCCGGTTCACGAGTCGACGATCCCGCACTGCTGGACCCGATGCGGGCGATCCTGCGGAAATACACCCACGGCGGCGGACGAGCCGCGTGCATCGGGCAGGACGGGCTCGGAATCGGCACCGTCGTCGTCGAGAACCGGCTGAGCGCCGCCGCGCTCGCCGATGCGCTCCATCGCGCAGGACATCGCCGATTCGCAGTGCTGGCGGGGCCGCCCTCGCTGCTCACGGCCCGCGACCGGGCCGAAGGGTTCGCCTTCGGATTGTCCGAACACGGCGCGGAACCCGAGGACGAACACCAGATCTCGTGCGACTTCACGCGTTCCGGCGGGTACGACGCGACCAAGGCGCTGCTCGAACGGGCCGAAGGCAAACCGCCGGTCGACTGTCTGTTCGCGGTCAACGACGTGATGGCGCTGGGCGCTCTCGCGGCGGCACGGGAAGCGGGCCTGCGGGTGCCCGAGGACATCGGCATCGCCGGGTTCGACGACATCAGCCCGCTCCGGGACGTCGTTCCCGGCCTCACCACCGTCCGCCTCCCGATGACGGACATGGGCGCGGACGCGGTCAAGATCGCCCTCGACGAAGCGGCCGAGACCCCGCGCCGCCATCGCGTACGGGGCGAAGTCGTCCTCCGCGACAGCACCCGCTCTTCCGCTGGCTGACCGCGCGGCGCCCGGCAGCCGCCAGTCCGCCCGTCACGCCGACGACTGCGTCTCGCTCGGATCAGGGCCGCCTCTTGCATCCGGGAACGACCTCGCCTACGGTACGCCGGAAAGCGCTTACCAACGGCGGTGTGCGAGAGGAATCCGATGGAGCAAGCTGACGTCCTGATCATCGGCGCGGGAGCGTCGGGCGGGGTCGCCGCGGGAGCACTGACGAAGGCCGGATTCGACGTGGTGTGCCTGGAACAAGGCGACTGGCCCGACCGGGCCGGCTACCCGGCCCAGCGCGAAACGTACGAACTCGAAGCGCGCAAACAATGGTCGGCCAGCCCGAACATCCGGCAGAACCCCGCCGACTACCCCGTCGACGACTCGCATTCCGCGGTCGCGCCGCTGATGTACTCGGGAGTCGGCGGAAGCATGATCCTTTACGCGGGCGACTGGCCACGGTTGCTGCCGTCCGATTTCCGGGTGCGCACGCTGGACGGCGTCGCCGACGACTGGCCGCTTCGCTACGCGGACCTGCAACCGTTCTACGAACGCACGGACGCGGCGTTCGGCGTGTCCGGCGCGGGCGGGGACCCGGCCTACCCCGACGGTGCCGAACCGCCCCTCCCGCCGCTGCCGATCGGCCGGATCGGTGCGCGGATGGCCGAAGCGCACGACAAGCTGGGGTGGCACTGGTGGCCGGCCGCGCAGGCGGTGCTGTCCGCACCGCACCGAGGGCGGCGGCCGTGCGTCCAGTTCGGATCGTGCATGCAGGGCTGTCCGGAAGGCGCCAAGGCATCGACCGACCTCACCCACTGGCCCGCCGCGGTCGCCGGCGGCGCGCGCCTG
Source organism: Amycolatopsis sp. FU40 (assembly GCF_021903635.1). Taxonomy (NCBI): domain Bacteria; kingdom Bacillati; phylum Actinomycetota; class Actinomycetes; order Pseudonocardiales; family Pseudonocardiaceae; genus Amycolatopsis; species Amycolatopsis sp. FU40. The sequence continues at coordinate 2,035,803 of NZ_CP091381.1, read as the reverse complement.
CTGACCGGGGCACGCGTGGCCCGGATCCTGATGTCCGCCAACGGACTCGCCACCGGAGCCGAATACGTCCTCCCGGACGGATCCTGGCATTCCGTCCGGGCCGGCGTGGTGATCATGGCGGCCAACGCCATCGGCACGCCGCGGATCCTGCTCAATTCGGCCACGCCCGCGCACCCGGACGGACTCGGCAATTCCAGCGGCCTGCTCGGACGGCGGCTGATGGTGCACCCGTTCGCCAACGTCACCGGGTACTTCGACGAGGACCTGGAAAGCTGGCGGGGCCACGTCGGCGCGAAGATCACCTCCTACCAGTTCTACGAAACCGACACCGACCGCGGTTTCGTGCGAGGCGCGAAGTGGAGCCTCGCCCCGACCGGCGGCCCGCTCAACGCCGCGCTGCCGACCCGCGCGGGCGAGGAGGTGTGGGGCCCCGCGCACCACGAGCACGTCCGCCGCCATCTCGGCCGGACCATCAGCTGGGGCATTTTCGGCGAAGACCTGCCCGACGAGGAAAACCGCGTCACGGTCGGCACCGGGCTCGCCGATTCCTCCGGCATCCCCGCGCCCCGGATCGACTACTCCGTCAGCGAAAACTCGCGCCGCCTGCTCGATTTCCACATCGCACGGGCCACCGAGTCCTTCCGCGCAGCCGGGGCGCGCGACGTCGCGACCGAATCGCTCATGCGGTATTCCGGCTGGCACCTCCTCGGCACCGCGCGGATGGGCACCGACCCGGCGACGTCGGTAGTCGACGAGTACGGGAAATCCCACGACATCCCCAATCTGTACATCGTGGACGGCAGCGTGTTCGTCACCTCCGGCGGCGTCAACCCCACCAGCACCATCGCCGCGCTCGCCCTGCGCACCACGGAACACCTGATCTCGAACCGCCGGAACCAGCCCGTCCCCGCCTGATCGGAGCACTCATGCTTGCGACACCGGACCACCACCTGCCCGGCGAGTGCCGCGACTGGCTGCGAGCACTCGCCGACGACCTGATCCCCGCAGCCGGCCCGATGCCCTCCGCCGCCGCGGCCGGCATCGACAGCGAACAGCTCGACGTCGTCCTCCGAGCCCGGCCGGACCTCGTCCCCGACCTGCTCCGCGCGTGGACTGCCACCACCGGGCTGCCTGCCGGCGCCGCCCTCAAACACCTGCGCGACCTCGACGACGCCGGGTACCAAGCAGTCCTGCTCGCGGCCGCGGGCAGCTACTACACGAACCGCGAGGTGCGCGAACTTCTCGGATACACCGGCCAACAGCCCCGTACCGTCCACATCGCCGAGGACATCGACGAGGACCTCTTGCACCGAGTCGTCGAACGCGGCCCGATCTACCGGCCCGCGTGATCGCCGCCCGGACCGGAGCGGCAGCCGCCGTCTCGCCGGGTACAGAGAACGACCACAATGCGGCCGGCTGAGCGGACGATTCGTTCTCCGCGGGCGACGAATACCTCGTAATGCCGGAGGCTTCGGCGGGGTGCCGCGAACCGGACGACGCGTTGCGCCGCCGCACTGGTGCGCGTGCAGCGGCTCGGCGTGCTCAATAGGGGCAACAGCTCTGGTGCCGGCTGGGCGAGATGATCGCGTCACGAGAGGGCCTCGTCGTCACAGGGCCAATCGCAAGTATTCGGCAAGGCGGGACACCGGCTGGCGGACTGTAAGTGTCGCTTTCACGCGGCGACGAACTGCCTCGTCGCCTCCGACGCGGCCTTGTCGCCCAGAGGATTCGGCACCGGCACGGCCGGTCGGCACCGCGGCGCCGGTGCCCGCGGCTCGGGTATCGGCTGTACATCAACAACCGCCTCAAGAGGTGCGGCCGGCTGTTCGGCGGCGTGCCCCTCGGCCAGCCGTCGTCTTCGTCCCGCTCAAAGAATTCCGACCCTGTTTGGACAGCCGACGGTAGTTATTCCTGCACGAACCTCTACTTTTGGAGCACTGTTTTGGCAATAACCAGGTCTTCCCAGGCCATGCCGCCGGACCGGAAAACGCGTCGCCGGCCCGATTTCACTGGCCTTTGCCCGGTTACGATCTCATGGAGGGGCACAAGGTCGCTGATGTCGCCGGCACTAAAAGCATCCGAAATGTCGGCGGCTTCGCGAGTGGCGGTGCGGACGTCTTCTACGACGTTTCGTGCGCCGTGAAGAGTACGGCCGTCGAGTTCGCGCGCGTCCGGAGTGTGCGAACCCATCGCGATGACGGTCGCAGCCTGTTCAGGTGGGCAACGCCGCGGCAGGACAGTATCGGTGTCCATTCAGCAGTGCTTGGAGCCGAGGAACCGGGCGAGGTTCGCGCCAGCGATTCCTCGGACCTCGTTCTCGTGGTGTCCGGCGGCGAGCAACGCGTGGCTGATCAGAGGAAGCCCCGCCGGTCCTTCGAGTCCGGGAACGAGGATTTCGGTGTTGGTGCCCTCGATGATCAGCGGTCGGTAGCAGGCAGGGACCTTTTCCGCGAACAGGTCGGCGACGAAGTCGGAGCCGATTCCGGCCTTGTCGGGACCGGCCAGCTCGGCGACGCGTTCGAGGTGTGCGACGACGTGGTCGAGTGTCGGCGGCTCTGCGGTGAGGTATCCAGCGTAAAGGTTCACGCAGACGAGGCCGCCCGTGGCGGCGATGCCCCGAATGTGGTCGTCGGAAAGGTTGCGGTGGTGATGGTGAACGCTGCGGGCGCTGGAGTGGGTCGCGATGACGGGCCGAGCAGCCAGCTCGAGCACGTGGTCGATGCCGGCGGATCCGAGGTGTGAGACGTCGATCGCCGCCCCGAGGGATTCCAGCAGTGCGAGCGCCTCGACGCCGGCGCGGGTGAGGCGGCTGCCGGCACGGTCTTCTCCGGATCCGTCGGCCAGCGCCGTCCGGCCGAAGTGGGTGAAGGACACGATCCGGACGCCGAGGCGGACGAACGTCTGCAGGAGCTCGAGGTCGGTGTCGATCTGCGGGCATCCCTCCAGCGCCAGGACCAGTGCGATGCGGCCGGACCGGATGGTCGTGTCGATGTCGGCGCCGGTCCGGCACAGAGCGACCAGATCCGGATTGCCCTCGGCGATGCGGTGTGCCGCTTCGACCATTCGGAGGCTTTCGCGCAGGGCACCCTCCGGCCGGAACTCGTTGTCGACGAAGACCGGCAGGACCTGCAGATCCACTCCGCCGGCACGCAGCTGCGGATACCAGACGTCGCGGAAATACGAGGCCCAGCGCTGCGGTGGTCGACGGGCGACGAGCATCAGCAGGTCGTTGTGGGCGTCGGCGACCAGCGCGGAGGTGTGGAGCCGGTGGCCCGCTGTGGGCGACGCGGTCACCACAGGACCTCCTCGCGGCGGTCTTCGCTCCCGACGAGCCGGGCGACCGTGACCGCAGTTGCCGGGGCGAGCGTCATTCCGAGGGTGCCGTGCCCGGTGGCCACGATGAGATTGCGGCCGGTCCTGGCCACTCGCGGAAGTCCGTCAGGGGTCATCGGCCGCGCCGCGCGGACGATGCTTCCGGCGGGCAGGTCACGCAGCGCCGGGACGAGCCGTTCGGCAGCCTGCCGGATCGCGGTCGCGGCCGGGTGGTCGTCGCGGGCTGACGGAGTGCCGCCGATCCGCATGCCGCCAGTGATCCGGATCCGCCCACGCAGGGGGTTGAAGACGACATGGTCGTCGAGCCCGATCATCGGCGTGCTGATCGGATTTCGCATCGCGGGCAGGTCGACGCTCCAGCCCCAGCCCGGCTGAACCCCTCGTCCCCCCAGCCGTCCGGCACCGGTGGCGAGGACGTAGGTGGTGGCGCTGAACTCGCCGAGTCCGGTCCGGACCGCGGCGACTTCGCCGTACCGGCGGACCAGGCCGTTGACTCGGGTGCGGCGGACGACGGCGCCGCGCTCTTCAGCGGCAGCCAGTGCCGCGCGTGTCGTCGCGGCCGGATCCAGCGAGGAGTCGCCGGGAAAGAACACCGCGCCGGCCAGCCCCGGATCGAGCTCCGGCTCCTGTGCGCGCAAGTCGTCCCGGGTCAGGACCTCGTAGTCAACGCCTTCCTTCGCCAAAGTCCGGGCCAGGACCGCCTTTCGCCGGAGGACGGCTGGACTGCGCGCTGCCTGGAGCCACCCTCCGCGGGCCAAGCCGAGGTCGATGCCGGTCTCCGCGGCTAGGCCGGCGTATGCGTCCGCGGCCGCGCGGGCCGGAGCGACCAGCCGCGCGGCGATACGACCGGCCCGGCCCGGGCGGGCCGCGACCGTGAACCGGGCCAGCCACGTCAGGACTGCTGGAGACATCGAGCCGATACTGATCAGCGGGTTCTCGCCGGTCATCCCGCGCACGCCTTCCCACCAGGTCGAGGGGGCGGCCATCGGCCTGGTGAAGCTGGGAACGAGCAGGCCGGCGTTGCCGATCGAGGCGCCGCGGCCGGGCTCGGGGTCCAGGAGCACGACCCCATGCCCTCGCCCGGCGAGCTCCCGGCCGATCAGCGCGCCGACGATGCCCGCGCCGATCACGAGGACGTCGGTGCGGGCGCGCTCAGGCGACACGGCGCAGCATCCGGAGTGCGGTGTGCAGGCGGCCGGCCCGCCCGCGGTCGAAATCCATGAAGCTCACCTCGGTCTCGAAGGCGCCGAAATCGGCCCAGAAGGAGTCGTCGTCGCGGTGGTTCAGGTCGGTTTCCGCGCCGTTGAGGGGATTGGTGATCAGGAGCCTGCCGCCCCAGGCGGCGCGCACCGTGACTCCGAACGCGGGTGAGACGTACTCGCCGGCGTATCGCTCCGGGTGGCCGGGTCCGCAGCCGGGCAGGAGCGCGGGCCGGCGGTAACCGAGGGTCTCGCGCAGGACGTTCTTCCCGAAGGCCCAGCCCTCCGGGAAGTTGGTCAGCACGGCCAGCGCGACGCCTCGGTCGGGCTCGACGTGGACGAACGCACTCGTTCCGCCGATGTGCTGAGCTGCTCGGGAGGGCCCGGTGGCGGGAAGGGCCCAGCCCAGTCCCCAGCCTCGGAAATGCAGCGGTTCGCCGGGCAACGGGGCTTGCAGGCGGAGCATCTCGTCGGCCATCCGGCTGGGCAGCAGTTCGCGTCCGTCTTGGGCGCGGCCAGTCGCGCAGGCGAGCACGAGCCGGGCCGTGTCCTCCGCAGTGGCGTGCATGGCCGCGCCTGCCGGGCCGAAGAGCGGGCTCACCGGCGGCCAGAGGTCGCCGGCCACCAGCGCGCCGTCCTCGCCGAGGACGTGTCCGGCGACCGCGTCGGCTGGTGCGGTGAAGACGGCGGAGGAGATCCCGGCCGGCTGCAGGATCGCCCGCTGCGCGGCCTCCGTCCAGCTCCGGCCAGTGAGGTTCTCGATGAGCCGGCCGAGTACCACATAGCCGGTGTTGCTGTAGGAGAAGCTCTCGCCGGGCGCGGTCGCGGCGGGCCCGGCAGAGGCGTCGAGCAGGTCGCCCAGCGAGGCTGAGCCGTCCCAGGCATCGGCGAGGCCCGAGGTGTGGGATAGCAGCATGCGCGCGGTGATCGAGGTGCCGCGGGGGCCGAGCGCGCGCAGCTCCGGCACGAGAGGGGCGACGGGAGTGTCGAGGTCGAGCTTGCCTTCGGCCGCCAGCCCGCAGACCACGGCGGCTACGACGATCTTGGTCACCGATCCGAGAGGGAACAGCGTGCGCGAGCCGACCCGAGCACCGCCTTCGGTCCGCTCCACCCCGATCGTGGCGCACCGTGTCGTTCCGTCGATCAGACACGCGGATGCTCCGGCCACGGCGTGCCCCGAGGCGGCTCGTCCCACGGCGGCGTCGAGCGCGGTGAGGCCAGGATGTGCCGTCACGCGGGTTCTCCGATCGCAGTGGCGGCGCGGGGCAGCCGGGCGGGCAGTGCGATGCTGAGCAGCACCGCGGCCAGGCTCACCCCGGCGGCGAGCAGGAACGCCGACTGAAAGCCAGCCCAAGCAGGCGTTTCCGCGGCCGGAGCGGTCGACTGTGCCAACAGGACGGCACCCAGCTGGGCACCCAGTGCCCCGCCGATGCTCTTGACCACGAAGACGAGTCCGCTGACGCTGGCCGTCCGGTCTTCGGGCACCGTCGCCACCACGATGTTCATCGCCCCGGTCAGCCCGAAGCCGACGGTCAGGCCCGCCAACGCCGTGGAGACGAGGATCAGCCACGGCCGCCCCGGCGCGGTGAGGAGCACGAGCGCGGCGGCGACCATCGCCACGGCGCCGACAAACATCACGCCCCGGGTGCCGATCACTCGTTCAAACCGGCCGGCGAGCGGGGCGACGGCCGTGCCGACGACACCCAGCGGCACGAGGTAAAGCCCGGTAGACAGGGCCGAACCGCCGAGCCCGTAGCCGGTCGTCGGCGGCAACTCCACCAGCATCGGCACCAGGACGAAGACAGCGAAGGTGCCAAACCCGACCACGAACGCCACGGCGCAGGTCAACAGCACCGCGCGCATGCCCAGCAGCCGGAGGTTCACCAGGGGCTCGTCTGTTCGCAGCTCGACCGCGGCGAACACGCCGAGGACCGCCACGCCCGCCACGAGCAGGCTCAGCACGAGTGGCGAGCCCCAGCCGGCTTTGGAGGAGCGCGAGATCCCGATCAGCAGCAGCGCGAGTCCAAACGCAAGCAAAATGGCACCGGTGAAGTCGATCCGGCCGCGCCGGGCCGGCGGACACGGCGGGACGACGGCCCACGCCACCGCGAACGCCGCGACGAGCACCGCGAAGGGGATCCAGTACAACCAGGTGCAGGGCAGCACCTCGAGGATCGGACCCGCGATCACGAGCCCGACCGCGGTGCTCGACGCCGCTGTCCCCACGATCAGCCCGTTGCCTGCGGCGACGCGCCGGGCGGGCTGGGTGTCGCGGATGATGCCCACCGACAACGCGACCAGGCTCAGCCCCACGCCTTGCAGGACCTGTCCGGCAGTCAGCAGGGCGACGTTCGTGGCGATCGCGGCGAGCAGGGTGCCCAGGCCGACGACCGCGAGCACGCCCAGCAGGACGGTCCGCTTGTCACGGACATCGGCCAGACGTCCCACCAGTGGAGTGGAGACCGCACCGGCCAGCAACAAGCCGGTGAAGACCCACGCGATCTCCGGCGCCGAGGCGCCCACCGCGTGCTGGATCGCGGGCAAGGCCGGCGACAGCATCGTCTCCAGTGTCGAGTACGCGAACAACGCCGCGGTGACGACGCACAGCGTCGCCGCGACGGCCGCGCGGCCAGGGGAAGGCACAGTTGTCATCGGAAACCTCCGATTGGGGGCAAGCGGGCAGCTCTGACCACTTATATACGCACCGTATTTCCGATACGATACGTATCTGTGGTACGAAGAGTATATGAATGCGCCGAGCCGTCAAGCCCCCGAATCGAGCCGGGAGCGGAGGCGCCGCGAGACGCGGTCCGCGCTGTTGCAAGCGGCGTACGAGAAGTTCCGCGACGTGGGCTACGGCTCCGCCTCCCTGGAAGCCATCGCCGCGGAAGCCGGATTCACCAAGGGCGCGCTGTACGGCAACTTCAGCAGCAAGGAGGAGCTGTTCCTCGCATTGGCCGAGGAGCGCGCCGAGTCCCTGCCCAGCGAGTGGCGGCACATCGACCCGGAGAGCCTCGGACGAGAGGAAGTTGGCCGGGCCGTCGGCTCCTGGCTTGCCGACGCCATTCGCCGCCGACGCGGCTGGTTCCTGGCCAGCGCCGAGTTCTCCATCGTCGCGGCGCGAAACCCCGAACTGGCCGCACGGCGCCTCGCCGCCCTCCGCCGCACCCATCGCGAACTCGGCGAGGTGCTCCTTCGCTACGACCGGTCCGCGACGGCGGATCCCCTGCCGCTCGGCGTGCTCGCGATGGCACTGATCGACGGCGTCATCATCAACGCGGCACTCGATCCGGACCTGGATGTCGCCTCAGTTGTCGCAACCGGTCTGCAACGCCTGCTGCCCGACGGTCCCGGCGAATCCTGACTTCCGGCGGACCATCCCGTGCCGACCAGTTCCCGGCGTGAGGTGAACCGCCCCCCATCTCTTTTCGTATCCCTGGCACGCCAGGCGGTTTCCCTTTCGTCTCAACCGCTTCGCCGAGCCGGGATCGAACTCCCCGCCACCGCATCGTCGACACCACGACCGACTCATCATCACGCGCCGCCACCCCGACGACGCTCCATCCCAAACTCCCACCGCACCGCAAATCCGCAGCTCAGAAGCCTCACTGACCTGTGGGGTTTCAGGGGTGCCTCCCCGGGAATTCGAACTCACACCGCGGAACAGCCCACCGCGAGCGACCCCGCCGCATGAGTCCCCCGGTCAGGATGCGTGCCTTGACACACCCCTGATTGCGGCTGCGGAGGACGTCGTGACCGGTCGAGACCTGACGGCAGAACAGATCGTCGGCGCGCTTGCCCTGCCCAGCCCCGGAGCATCGCCCCAACTAGAACCGTTACCCCTCACGGCCATCCGGTCAGAGCCAGACAACTCCATGGCATATTCGCTGGGCCACATCGACCGGTCCGGCCGCATTTCCGCCCCCGCACTGCTTACCAACCTCGGCTGGTCCGTCGGCGACCACCTGAACATCACCGCGCTCTCCGACACCCTTGTCCTCACCCGGACACCGCACGGAACCCATTCCGTGCGCAGTACACAGTTCGTCCTGCTACCGCACTCAGCAAGAAACATGGCCGGTATCCGGCCCGGCGAAACCGTGCTCCTCGCTGCGGCACCCGAATACGATCTTCTGCTCGCGCACGCCCGAACCGCCCTTGCCGCCATGATCAGCACCCACCTGCGCTCACGCCTGGACTCGAGTCCTCGATGACCGCCGACGCCGCCCTCGCCGCCGCAAACCTCGTCATCGACAAACTCGGTGTCTCAGCGGAACAACTTCTCAGCGGCACGATGACGTCGCCCTGTCCGGCCCCGACCTTCGCTGACTACATTCCGCGAGTCGCGCGCGCCGTCTCGCCAGGGGCCCGCCGCACATACCAGCCCTACTGGAACCTCCTGCTCCAGGTACGGCCCGACCGGCCGATCACCGAGCCGACGCCAACCGAATTCCTGCACCTGTCCGCCCACGTGAAAGCCGAAGCACAGATCCGCCGCAACCACCGCGGTGGAACCAGCGCCGCCGAACACTTCATCGCCGCCGCCCGATGCCTCTACCGCCACGCCGAACTCGACCGCATCATCACCCACCCCGACAACCCGGCCGCCCACATCCCCAAACCTCGGCGACACCCCTCGCTCCGCCGCGCCCTGACCAACACCGAACTGCACTCCATCAACACCGCCGCCGCCGGAGGAACCGACCCGCAGCTCGACACCCTTCTGCTCCGCCTCCACACCGAAACGGCCTGCCGCCGAGGCGGAGCACTCGCCCTCACCGAACACAGCCTCGACCCCGACCAACACCTCGTACTGCTCAAGGAAAAAGGCGGCACCACCCGCTGGCAACCCGTCTCCCCCACCCTCATGCACGCCCTGCTCGACCACGCACGGCACCGCCCCGCCGGTACCCCCGACACGCCGTTGCTGCGCTACCGCACCGGGAAACCGATCACCCGCCGCCGATACGACAGCCTCTGGAACCGCATCGGCCGCGCGGAACCTTGGATCGCACGCCACGGCATCACGACCCACTGGCTCCGCCACACCACCCTCACCTGGGTCGAACGCCACTTCGGCTACGCCACCGCCCAGGCCTATGCTGGACACTCAACCCAAACCAGCCCGGCCCATGCCACCAGCACCGCCACATATGTCAAAGCCACGATTCACGACGTCGCGACCGCCCTCGCCGCACTGGCCGGCGAACCCCACCCACTCGCCCACGACAGCAACGCATCCGCATTCCCATTCGAACCGAAGAAATCTGATTGGCTCGCAGCATGACGAATTTCCTCTCACGGGGAATTCTCGCCAGCAACCGTGATCGAGTCCCCCTCAGACACACACGCTAGACACACGGGGAGAGGCGGTCACTATGGCCGCCTCTTTTTCATTGTCATAGCTCAGCTGCACGCCGAGATCCCGGTAGACCTGCGTGATCCGCAGCAACCGCAGAGGCAGCACCACCCTCGCGGCCGACCGACTGAGCACGACAAGGGTCGCCGCAGACGGCGGGTCGGGCCAGCCAGGACTGGTCGCTTGGGCGGCGACAGCGAGTCGATCCGGGCCGCTGTTGACCGGGCTGTTCGAGGCGCTCTGGGGCCGGGGGAACGCGGCTCGCCTATCCGGAGGTGCGCGCGGTGCTGGAGCTGCTCCCGGCATTCGCCGACCACCCGGCAGCAGCCGCCAGTCGGTCGCGATCGTCCGCGCGGCGGGAAACCAAGTTCCGCAACGACTCGAGCCTGTTCGTCACCGAAGCTGCGCGCTACCGCTACCCCGCTGTCCTCCGGTGTGCAGCGCGTACACGTCACTCCCCGACTGCCGCAACGTCCTGCTGAGCCCCGCCGTTCCCGGCCGGTGCCAGACAGGTCAGTGCAGCGTGACCTCGTCTGGTCTGCGGCGTTCAAATGAGGTTCACAGGTCGTCCAGCCGATACACGCGTTCAGCTGTCCGGTGGAAGAGGTCGTGCTGCTCGGTCGCCGGCAATGATGCGGCACACTCGGCGAACGCGTTCCACAGGACCCGGTAGCCGAACATCCCTTTGTCGACGGGGAAATTGCTCGCAAGCATGCAACGCGACGCCCCGAAGCGGTCGAGACAGGCATCGAAATACGGCGCCATCGCCGATGCGACTTCCCCAGAGGTCGGCGGCTGCTGCGGCTGGTCGAAACCGAACCCGAACACTCGCATCCCGGCTCCCGACAGCTTCACGACGACGTTGGGACATCGCGACAGTCCGTCCATTCCGCGGTGCCATCGGTCCAGGACCGCACGCGAGCCTGCCGCGTAGGGACCGATGCCGAGCGGGCCGCCGAAGTGGTCCACGATGATCGTCGTCTCCGGGCACTCTCGCGCGAGTGCGAGAACCTGACCGAGTTGCGTGTGGTAAGCCCACACGTCGAGGCTCAGCCCGCGTCGGCCCAGCACCCGCACTCCGTCCCGGAATTCCTTGCGCAGCAACCGGTCTGGTTCAGCCTGGTACGGCGAGCTGACGATGCGCGGGTCGGCGTGCCACGCGGTCTGGTTCCGGATGCCGCGCAAGCGGCATCCGGAGTCCTCCTCCATGGCATCGAGCACGCGCTCGACTTGATGGCCCAGCGAGAGGTCGGCACCGCCGACGACGGCTTGGCAGACAGTCGGCACCGAAGGCGACGCTTCGGCGACCGACCGGACGAACCGGACTTCGCCCAGCGGCCTGAACTCGCCGGGGCCTTCGTCCAGATAGAACGAGCGGCATTGCACGTAGACCGTGGCGCGCACCTGCGGCACCTGCTCGAGATCGCGCAGGTATTCGCCGAGCAGATAACGGGAACCGGGGCGGTCCCACAGGTGGTGGTGCGCGTCGACGATCGGGATGTCCGGCACTGCCAGCGGTTCTTCGCTCCGCGCGAGCCAGTCTTCCCGCACCGGCGCGTGCACGTCCGTGTTCGCCATCGGCCCTCCTCGTTCCCGGAACCCGGCTCGGCACTCCTTGACAGCCGGGCGAGCGTAGCTCAAACTACCTCAAAATTGATAGCAACTATCATACAGTGATAGTCACCTGGGCGACCGAGGCCTTCGAACCGAGAGAAGATTTCAATGAAGAGATTGCTCCAGACTTCGGCGACCGCTGCTTCGCTGGCCCTGCTCCTGGGCGCGTGCGGGAGTTCGGGAGCCAGCGGCGGCGCGACGGCGGCCGACCCGGGCAGCTACGGCGGCGCGGACCCGGCGTTGGTCAAGCTCGTGCCCGCGGACATCCACGCGAAAGGCACCCTCGCGGGCGGCGCGTCGTTCGACACCCGGCCGATGAACTTCTACTCCCCCGGCAACAAGCCGGACGGAGTCCTGCTCGACCTGATCAACGCGGCCAGCGCGAAGCTGGGCCTGACCGTCAAGTGGGCGCAGGTTCCTTATGCCGGCCTGATTCCGGCGTTGCAGTCCAAGCGGGTCGAGATCGCGGGCGCGCAGATCACCAAGACGCCCGAGAACAAGGGCGTGGTCAACCTGCTCGCCTTCTACAAGGCGTCCTCGAGCCTGCTGGTGTCCCAGGGCCGGGTCTACCACTCCGAAACCGACGCCTGCGGCACCCGGTTCGGGCTGACGAGCGGGTCGACGATCAATCAGAACATCGCGAATTCGATCAACGCGAAGTGCAAGGCCGCGGGCAAGCCCGCGCTGCAGTACCTGTACTTCCCGAGTTTCAACGCGGGCCAGGACGCGGTGCGTTCGGGGCGGGTCGATTCGATGGTGAACTCTGCGCCGCAGATCCAGCTCGCGACCAAGGCCGACAAGACCCTCGGCGCCACGCTGGTCGGCCAGCTGGCCGCTCGCGAGACCGGGATCGCGCTGCCGAAGGACTACGGCGCGCTCACCCAGGCGTTCAAGGCCGCGTTCAACGCCATGATCACCGACGGCACCTACAAGAAGATCCTCGACAAGTGGGATCTCGCGAGCATGGCGGTCGCCAAGGCCGAGACCAACGACGAAATCCCGATGAGCTGAGGCCGGCCATGCAGACCTCCATGAACGAACGAGAGCAGCATGTGGCCGCCTCGCCGCCCGCCGCGGCGGCGGTGCCCGACACCGTCGCGCGGAAGCGGCACTACGGTCGCTGGCTGTCGGCCGCGGTGCTGGCAGCGATCGCCGCGCTCGTCGTGAAATCCCTCGCGCAGAACCCGCAACTCGACTGGAGCGTGGTCGGCCGGTACCTCGCCGACGGCCTCATCCTCAACGGCCTCGGCCAAACGCTGGTGCTGTCCGTGGTCGCGATGCTCGGCGCGACGGCGATCGGGCTGGTCTTCGGGTTCTTCCGGCTGAGCAAGAACCCGGTGCTGGGCGTGCTCGGCAACCTCTACGTCTGGGTGTTCCGCAGCGTCCCGGCGCTGATCCAGATCCTGTTCTGGGGCAACCTGGCGCTGTTCGCCCCGCACCTGACGCTCGGCATCCCCGGCACGTCCTGGGTCGTCTCCGCTCCGACGAACGACGTGCTGTCCCCGTTCGCCGCGTCGATCATCGCGCTCTCGCTGGCCAACGGGGCCTACCTGGCGGAGATCATCCGCTCCGGCCTGCTCTCGGTCGAGGAGGGCCAGCACCTGGCCGCGTCGGCGGTCGGGCTGACCTGGTGGCAGGCGCAGCGCAAAGTCATTCTCCCGCAAGCGCTGCGCGTGATGATCCCGCCCGCCGGCAACCAGTTCATCACGCTGCTCAAGGAAACCTCGCTGGTCTCGGTCATCGCCGGCGGCGACATCCTCAGCAAGGCCGAGAACATCTCCGGCTACAACCTCCGCACCATCGAACTGCTCATCGTCGCCGCGATCTGGTACCTGCTCGTGACCAGCGCCGCGACCGCCGGGCAGAACGTGCTCGAACGCCGCATGGCCCGCGGCGCCAACCAGCGCAAGCGCAAACCGCGCTCCGCGCCGCCCGCCGGAAACGAGGTTTCGCCGTGACCGCAGTCGACATCGTCAACGTGCACAAGCACTTCGGCGCCCAAGACGTCCTCAGCGGCATCGACATGCAAGTGCGGCAAGGGGAAGTGGTGTGCCTGCTCGGCCCGTCCGGGTCCGGGAAGACCACCCTGCTGCGCTGCATCAACGGCCTGGCGATGCCCGACCAAGGGCACGTCTCCGTCGACGGGGCGCTCATCGGCCGCAAGGTGCGCAACGGGAAACTGCACGACCTGACCGGCAAGGAGTCCGCCGCCCAGCGCGCCCGGATCGGCATGGTGTTCCAGCACTTCAACCTCTTCCCGCACCTCACCGTGCTGGACAACCTCGTGCTCGGCCCGCGCACCTTGAAGCTGAAGACCTCCGCCGAACTCGAACGGCACGCCCGCGAACTGCTCGACCGCGTCGGGCTCGCCGACCGCGCCGCGGCCTATCCCGCCCAGCTGTCCGGCGGGCAGCAGCAGCGCGTCGCCATCGCCCGGGCCCTGATGATGAACCCGGACCTGATGCTCTTCGACGAGCCAACGTCCGCTTTGGACCCCCAGCGCGTCGGCGAAGTCCTGGAAACCATGCGATCGCTGGCCCAGGACGGCATGACGATGGTCGTCGTCACGCACGAGATGACCTTCGCCCGGCAGGCGGCCGACCGCGTCGTCTTCATGGCCGACGGAAAAGTCGTCGAAGACAGCCCGCCGCGGGAATTCTTCGACAGCCCGAGCACCGAACGAGCCCGCGCGTTCCTGCGCCTCGTCTGAACCCGCGATCCACCGGAGGAAAACAGATGTCCATCGAAGAGCTGTGCCGCCGATTCGGCGCGCTGCCGACCCCGAACATCGGGGACGCCATGGAACGCCTCGGCGTTCTCGATTCCCGGATCCAGCAGGTGTGGCCAGCCGGCCGGATCGCCGGGCCGGCGTTCACGGTCTGGACCCGGGCCGGGGACAACGCGTTCCTGCACCGCGCCCTCGCCGAAGCGGCACCCGGCGACGTCATCGTCGTCAACGGCCAGGGCGACGAATCGCGCGCCCTGCTGGGCGAACTGCTGGGCGCCCGCGCCCGCAACGCCGGCGTCGCGGCGTTCGTGGTCGACGGCGCCATCCGGGACGCGACCGGACTGGCCGAGGTCGGCATGCCGGTCTTCGCCCGCGCCACCTCCCCCGCCGGTCCTTACAAACACGGGCCCGGATCGCTCGGCTGCCCGGTCGCGGTCGGCGGGGTCGCCGTGCTGCCCGGGGACATCGTCGTCGGCGACGCGGACGGCGTCGTCGTCGTGCCGCGGGACCGCGCCGAGGACATCGCCGCCGCCGCGGAAGCCGTTCAGGAAGACGAAGCCAACCGGATGAAAGCGATCGTCGCGGAAGCCGGTGCGAAGAAGGAGTCAGTGTGCGCTGCACAGTGATCGGGCTCGGCGAAGCCGGGCGGATCTATGCCGTCGCGTTGCAGAACGCCGGGCACGAGGTCGTCGGGTTCGACCCGGCACCGCCGCCCACGCCGGGACTGCACCGTGCGGATACCGTCGCGGAAGCGGTGCGGGACGCCGACGTCGTGCTGGTCCTCACCACCGCGAACGCGTCCCGCGCGGTGGCCGAGGATGTCGCCGCGCACATCAGCCCCGCGACCGTGTACGCCGATTTCACCTCGTCGTCCCCGACCGCCAAACGGGACCTGGGCAAGGTGCTGCCCGAGGGGGTCCGCACGGCCGACGTCGCGATCCTCGGCCCGGTGATCTCCCTCGGCGCGGTCACCCCGCTGATGGCGGCCGGCCCGGGGGCGCCGGTGGTCGCGGAACTGCTCGCGACGGCAGGCGCGCCGGTCGATGTCGTCCCGGGCCAGCTGGGCGACGCGATGGGGCACAAGCTGCTCCGCAGCATCTTCATGAAAGGCCTGGCCGCGGTGGTGTGCGAGGCGGTCGACGCGGGACGGAAGGCGGGCGCGGAGGACTGGGTGCGCGGCCAGATCGCCGCCGAGCTGTCCGGCGACGGGCACACGACGATCGACCGTTTCCTCACCGGATCCCGGAAGCACGCGGCCCGCCGCGCCGCGGAAATGGCCGCGGTCGCCGAATACTGCGACGACCTCAGCACGTCGTCGGTCATGAGCGCGGCGACCCGGACCTCCTTGCTCCGGCTCGCGGAAGGCGCGGCATGACCGCCGGATTCGGGACGTACGAAGACCTTCTGCGCCGCTCCGACGCTCCGCCGGGCTCCAGCTGGCGGCTGTTCGGCGACGCCCCCGAACGCGGGATGGCGAACTTCTCCGGACCGGCGCAAGTCCGCGCCGGGGCCGCGGAAATCCGGACCGGCGAAGTGTTCAATTTGGACTATCCGGCCGACGCGTTCGTTCCTTCCGTGTCCCGCAACCGGAAACCGCCGTCCCAGACGATGACGAGCGCCCATCCGGACAGTTTCGACGACTTCTGGGACGGCTACTGGCCCCAAGTCAGCAGCCACCTCGACGGGCTCCGGCACCGCCGTGCCCACGGGCACGGCTTCTACAACGGCGTCGCGGACGAGCGGATCCGCGCCGGCACGCCGGACCTGGGCGTCCAGCGCTGGGCGGAGCGGCCGATCGCCGGGCGCGCGGTCCTGATCGACGTCGCCGGGCATCGGCGGCGGACCGGCTCGCCGATCGACCACGCCGCCGGCGAGCCCATCACGACCGCCTGTCTCGCCGACGCGCTCGCCGCCCAGGAGTCCACTGTGGACCCCGGTGACATCGTGCTCCTGCACACCGGGTGGGCCGAGTGGTTCCTCGGGCTGTCCCCCGGGGAACGGGAAGCGGCGCGGTCCCGGCGGCGCACCACCGGGGTCGCACAGGAACCGGAATTCCTCGCCTGGCTCTGGGACCACCGGGTCGCGCTGCTCGGCACCGACACCTTCGCCGTCGAAGCGCTCCCGGCCGCGCCGGACTCGCCCTACCGGGCGACGTCCGGCGCGGACCAGGGGATGCTGCACCAGGAACTGATCGCGAAACTCGGCTGCCCGCTGGGCGAGCTGTGGAAGCTCGGCACGCTCGCCGCCGAATGCGACCGGACCGGCCGGCACGCGTTCTTCGCGTCGGCGAAACCGCTGAATCTGCCGGGCGCGGTCGGCTCGCCCGCGAACGCGATGGCGATCCTCTAGGAAACGGTGCTCAATGCGTCCTCGCCGCGATGCTCGCGCACGCGTTCACGACCTCGCGTTCGGCTTCCTTCAGCCGTGCGTCGTCGACGTCCTCGTCCCGTCCGGACACCTGCACCACCCCGAGGACCTCGCCGTCGCGCGACCGGACCGGGGCCGCGACCGACAGCGCGCCCACGACCCGCTCGTTGCGCGAAATCGCGTAGCCGCGGGCGGCGATCTCGTCCAGGCGGGCGGCGAACTCCGCGCGGGACACTTTCTCGCCGCCCGCCATGACCAGTTCCTCGCCCAGCTTGTCGAGCACCTCCGCCCGCTCGGCCGCGGGCAGTTCGGCGAGGAACATCTTGCCCGCGCCGAGGTGCAGCGGCAGCCGCCCGCCGATCGGCAGCTGATAGCGCAGCGGGCTGCCGCCTTCCACCCGTGCGACCAGCACCCGGGCGTCGCCGACGCGGACCGACAGGGAGGCGGTGAGCCCGAGCGCCTCCGCGAGCTCCTGCAGCACCGGGGTCGCGGCGAGCACGAGCTGATTGCCGATGAGGTACGAATGCGCGGCCGCGAGCGCGGCCGGCCCGACGGTGTAGTTGCCCGCGCTCTGCGTCACGAAGTCGCGGCGCTCCAGCACCTTCAGGATGCGCTGCGCGGTCGCGATGTGCAGGTCCGCGCCGCGGGCCAGCTCGGCGAGCCGCAGCGGCCGCCCGCTGTCGGCGAGTGTGTCGATCACGTCGAACGTCCGCTCGACCGACCGCATCGTGGACCGTTCCGGCGCGGAGCCCTCCGCCATGTCCCCTCCCAGATACCCAGCGATACCGCTAGACGCTATCATACAGTGATAACCGTCGGCGGTGCGTCCGAGGATGATGTTGCATGAAGCGATCGGTCCGCCAGCCGGACGACTCCCCCGCCGAAACCGCGGCGCGCGGTTCGCGCACTCCGTCGACAGTGTGGAAGACCGCGCTCGCCGGCGGAGCCGGCTCAGTCATCGAGTACTACGACTTCTCGCTGTACGCGAACCTCGCGATCTTCGTCTCCGCTGCGTTCCTGTCCCGCGCGGACCCGGCCACCGCGATCCTGGACACCCTGGCCGTCTTCGGCAGCGGCTTCCTCCTGCGGCCGGTCGGCGCGATCTTCTTCGGCCGGCTCGGCGACCGGCGAGGCCGCAAGACCGCGCTGCTCGCCAGCGTCCTCCTGATGGGACTCGCCAGCGCCGCGGTCGGCCTGCTGCCCTCCTACTCCAGCGTCGGAGTTCTGGCACCGGTGCTGCTTCTGCTCACCCGGCTGCTCCAGGGCTTCTGCGCGGGCGGCGAAGCGAGCGGCGCGTCGACCTACATCGCCGAGACCGCGCCCGCCCGGCTGCGCGGCTTCTTCGGCGCCTTCACTCCCGCCGGTATCGCGCTCGGGACCGCGGCCGCGGGCGGACTCGCAGCCGCGCTCACCGCCGTACTGGGCGAGGAGGCCATGCACGCCTGGGGCTGGCGTATCCCGTTCCTGCTTTCCCTGCCACTGTCCTTTGTGGTCCTGTACCTGCGCTCGCGGCTGCCGGAATCCGCGCAGTTCACCGAAAACGCCGCCCGCGGCGAGCTGGCCGGAAACCCGTTGCGGCACCTGCTCGCCCACGAATGGCGCGCCGTGCTCAAACTGATCCTGCTGGCGTTTTCCATGACCTGCACCGCCTACGTCGGCCACATCTACCTCAACACCTATCTGGTCAAGCAACTCGGCTATCCGGCCGGCGAAGCCTTGGGCGCCAACGCGATCATCACCGTCGTCCTCGCCGTCCTCATGCCCGCGGCCGCGTGGCTCTCCGACCGCTTCGGACGACGGCGGGTCTACGCGTTCTCCATGGCCGGCTACGTCGTGCTGACCGTCCCGGCGTTCCTCTGGATGGCGCGCGGCGACGGGCTCTCGCTGGTCCTCGCGATGACCGTTTCCCTGCTGCCGTGGGTGTTCGCCCAGGCCGTCGGATACCCGCTCTTCACCGAGCTGTTCGGCTCCCGCGCCCGCATGTCCGGCGTCGCGCTCGGCTTCTCCCTCGGCACCATCCTGGGCGGCGGCTTCGGCCCCTACCTCGCCCAGTTCCTGCTCACGACCACCGGCTACGGCCTCGCCCCCGCCTGGTACATGATCGCCGCCGCCGCGATCGGCCTCGCCACTCTCCGGTTCACCGGAGCGTCCCGGCTCGACGAACCCGAGGGCGGCCTGCCGTGAACCACCCGCTCGGCTGCGACACCCATCTGCACTTCTATGACCACCGGTACCCCGCCACCGGCGGCAACGCCTTCCCCGACCGGGCCCCGGCCGACTACCGGACAGTGCAGAAACGCCTGGGGCTCGGACGGCTCGTCGTCGTCCAGCCCTCCAGGCACGGCACCGACAACCGCCCCACCCTCAACGCGATCGCGGCCTTCGGCACCGCCGCCCGAGGGGTCGCCGTCGTTCGCCCGGACACTCCCGACGACGAACTGCAGCGACTCCACCAAGGCGGCATCCGCGGCGTCCGGCTCTACCTGCGGCACCCGCGGGACGCGTTCCCGCTCACGCTCGACGCGCTCGAGCCGCTGGCCGGTCTCGCCCAGCGGATGGGCTGGCACCTGCAACTCAACCTGCCGCCCGAGCTGCTGGTCACGTACGGGCCCGTGCTGCGCCGCCTCGACGTGCCGCTGGTCTTCGACCATCTGGCCAAAATCCCCCAGCCGTCCGGTGTAGACAGCCGCGAATTCGCTGTCGTCCGGGAACTTCTGGCGGAGCGAAAGGCCTGGCTCAAAATCTCCGCCCCCTACCTCACCAGCACCTGCCGGAGCGAAACCTTCGCCGACCTCGGCGAGACGGTCCGCGCCCTTGCCGATGTCGCACCGGATCGGCTGTTGTGGGGCAGCAACTGGCCCCACCCGACGCTGTCTCCCGCCCCCGACGACCGCACGTTCCTGGAACTGGTTCGCGGGTGGCTGCCGGGACCGGCCGAGTGGGAGGCAATGCTGATTCGGAACCCTGCCGTGCTCTACGGGTTCGAGAACGAAGTTTCCAGCGCGAAGTGACCGAACCGTCGCGGGCGCAACCGGTGCACTCACCCCCGGAACTCGTCGCCCGCACCGCGACGTCCGCGGTTCCCGCTTGATCATGGCCGGTATCAACCAGTTCGAATAGGAGGAACATTGACGTAACCACGGGAAAGAAAAGTTCCTTCTTCCGTACCAGAGGAATTCGCTCCACTATCGGGACCGACTCCGAAAACGAAGGGCGGGGGAGACATGACGAAGATCGCCGTGATCGCCGGAAGCACCCACCCCGGCCGGGTCGCCGGGAGCGTGGTCGAATGGGTGCACCAGGTCGCTTCGATGCGGCCGGAAGCCGAGTACGAGATCGTCGATCTCGCCGAATGGAACCTTCCGCTCGACGACGAAGAGATCCCCGCCGCGGTCTGGCACTACGCGGGCGAGCACACCAAAAAGTGGGCGGAAAAAGTCGCGTCTTTCGACGGTTTCGTCGTGGTGACGCCGGAATACAACCACGCTCCGTCCGCCGCGGTGAAGAACGCTTTCGCTTTCGTCTACGCCGAGTGGCGCGACGAGGCGATCGGTTTCGTCAGCTACGGCGGCATCCGCGCCGTCGAACAGCTGAAACTGGTGGCGGTCGAGGTCGGCCTCGCGCCCGTGTCCGCGCAATTGGCGCTGCCGATCGGATCGGACGTCCCGGGCTACCCAGAATTCGCCCCGCGCCGTCTCCACGACCTTTAGCTGCGGCCGAGCCTCAGGCACGAGAGAAGTAGAGCACCGTTGGCGTGCAGCGGACAACGGAGACTCGCCCAGTCCGACCGAGTCGCTACGCTCGTCGTGGCCACGTCGCCGGCAACCTCCACCGCGAAGCCGCGATTTCCTGTGGCACTGACGAAGCACCTCGGCCTGCCGACCGATCCAGTCACGCGGAGGCCGGCGCAAGCGCATGTCCGTCCCGCTCGGTCGACGCCTTCTCCGAAGAACCCCGCACATGCGCAACCGGCCAACCAAGTCGGACGATAGCAAGTGGGGGCGCGACCTAGCCGCGTAAGCGCTATAGCCTTGTCACACGCGTGCAGCAATCTCACTATGTCGCTCAAACTATCAATAGGGCAATTGCAAACGTGTGGATAGTGAGCAACTCGCCCCTCTCAAGCCCCTAGAGATTTGAACCCGTGGCTTCAGGTCGATCGTTTGCCCAGTCGCATTAAGCGAGCTCGCTTCTCCAGCGCCGCTAGTAAACCGGCTGGGCTCATCACAGATCACGGCCGCGGGATCCCCGCCGATGAGCGTCGTAGGGCGAGCAGGCAGACAAGGACCAATAGTTCCCCCAGGTAACCTGCACATCTACCCCGTAATTGCGAGCGGCACGGGCGACGCTGGGGCGCTATGCGAGTTCATCGGCCTAGGTGTTCCGCGTCCGGAAGGCAGGGCACGGCGGCTCTCAGTGTCCGGTGCAAAGTCGGTCCAGCTAGTGCCACGGTGACGGTGAAAGCCAGGGCGGTGACAAACACCGGCGACGCGACCGCGTGCGGCGGTGCCGCGCGGTCCCCCACCGCTTCTTCGACAACAATCGTGTGGCAGCCGAACGACGAGCACTGCCAGCCGCTCGCCGAGCCCGATATGCCTCCCGAGACCTTCGCCGCGGACTCCTGGCGCACCCGCGCGAACTCCGGTTCCGCTCGGACACCTCCGTCACCACGCGCTCGTTGCTCACCTCGCTCACGCTGACATTCGAAGCAGGCCGCTGCCGACCACAAGAGCGGCTCCGATCGGCCACAGCGGCACGGCGCACACTTGGTCGCTAGAGGAGAGCCTCGGCGCAAGTATCTTGATTTGCCCACCACGCGCCGCCATCCGTCCTGACCGGCCTCCGCGGCAGTTCCACATGGCCGAAGCCCGCTTGGCGGTCTTCGGCTGCGAGCATCCAATCCAGGACACACAGCTCTCCGCCGCAAGGAGGCCCGGCGGGCATTCAGTGCCGCTACAGACCGATGAACCCGCACATGCGCCGCCGTCCCGCGGGGCTTGGACGCATCGCCCAAGCCGGGCTGCTCGATCAGTGCGCAGAGCACATCGTCGGCTGAACGACCGGGTGCCTACAGTTCGCACACTTCTCAAGCCGTCCGCCCGGAGGTCGTCCGATGAGCAGCGAAGAAGCGGGTCGAACCCGTGCCCCGTCGACAGAGGCGCTGACCGGTTCACCCGCGACCGTCTCTGTCGGGTCCATGTTCCACCGGATGCCGCTGTCGCGGGTCCATCTCAAGATCGGGATCGCACTCTACGCCGCACTCGCCATTGAGTCGTGGGAAATGCTGAGCCTGACCTACATCGCGCCCGGGATCGAGGCCGGCCTGCACGTCACCGCGGCGCAGCTGGGGCTTGTCATCTCCGCGCTCTTCTTCGGCATGATCCCCGGCGCTCTCGCCTGGGGGCCGATTTCCGACCGGATCGGCAGGCGCGCGACCTGCACGTGGAGCCTCGCCGGTTACGGGGTCCTCACCCTCGTCGGCGGCTTCTCCACCAATTACGAGACGCTTCTCGTCACACGGGCCGTGGCGGGTTTCCTCTTCGCCGGCATCCTGACCATCACCTTCCCCTACTTCGAAGAGCTGCTGCCGGTACGGCATCGCGGCCGGCTCGCCGTATACCTGGCCGCCGGGTGGCCGCTCGGCATGCTGCTCGCCGTCGGCGTCACCGCGGTACTGGGCGCCGGCGCGTGGCGCGGCGTCATCATCGCGAGCGCAGTCGCCAGCCTGTGGGTGCTCGTCATCCGCCGTTGGGTGCCGGAGTCCCCGTACTGGCTCGTCCAGCGGGGACGCCAGGACGAGGCGCTGGCGACCCTGCGGCGTCTCGGCGCCGCGGACGCGGAGAACATCAGCGCGCAGTCCTTGTCCGTGCCCGAGGTGCGGGCGGGTTCGTTCTCGGCGCTGTTCCGGGGACGGCTCGGCCGGATCACCGTTCTGCAGCTGCTCGTGAACTTCCTGTTCTCGTGGGGATACTGGGGCCTGCAAACGTGGCTGCCGACCCTGCTCGGACAGCGCGGGCTGTCCGCGTCGTCGAGTCTGGGCTTCGCCGCGATCAGCGCGGTGTTCATGATTCCCGGGTACGTCAGCGCGTCCTGGCTCACCGGCAAATACGGCCGCAAGAAGATCTTCGTCGGTTACGTGCTCGCCGCGGCAGCCGGCGGATTCTATTTCGCGAACGCCGGCACGCTCGCGGAGTTGTACGTCGGGAGTTTCGTTCTCTCGTTCTTCAGCCTCGGCGCGTGGGGCGTCTGGGACACCTGGATCGGCGAAATCTATCCGTCGCCGGTACGGGGCCTGGGCTACAGCGTCGGCGTCTGCGGCCAGCGCGTCGCCAACACGATCGCACCGAGCTTGGTCGGCATTCTGCTGGCGCACGCGAGCGGTTTCACCTCGACAATGCTGTTCATCGACCTTTTCCTCGTGGCGACAGCGGTTTTCGCCGTGGTGATGCCCGAAACCGAGGGCCGGGAACTCGCCTAGCAACCAGGGGCGGCGAGCCTGTCATCGCACTGCCGCCCGCCGGCCGGTGCGGTGACAGGCTCTTCAGCCGCGCAGCTTCGCCAGCCGGCAGGCAAGCTGGACCGCGAGCCGCTCGTCCGGGTCGTCGAGGTCCGCGGACAGCACGCTTTTCGCCCGGGAGATCCGGTTGACGACGGTGTTGCGATGGACTCCGAGGATTTCCGCTGTCACGGTCGGAGAGGATTCGTTGTCGAGGAACACTTCGAGGGTGCTGAGCAGTTCCTCCTGCCGATCGATCTCGATCACCGGGCGCAGCAGGCTGCGCGCGAGGTCCCGGGACTCCTCGGAGCTGTACCAACCGACCAGGATCCGTTGCAGGCCTACCTCGTCGATGTGCTGCACGCCGCTCCGCGAGCCGGCTCCCTGGGCGATGGTCATCGCCTCGTGGGCTTCGGCAAGGCTGCGCTTCAATCCCTGCAGTCCGAGGTACGGCCTCCCGATTCCGGCGTACACCCGGAGATGGTCCCGGCTTTCCAGGAACCGCCGTACTGCGTGCCGGACCGCCGCGGTGTCTTGGGCGAAGCGCGCGGCAGGCGGTTCGCCGAGCCGCACCGTCCAGGTCGTCCACCCGTCGGAACGTTCGACGAGCGGGCCGTCGAACCCGGATTCGGCCAAGAGCACGCGTACCGAATCGGTGAGCGCGAGGATCTGCATCGCATCGACGGGACCGGCGATCCGCAGGTGCACCGCGGTGGCCCAGCCGTCGGTGAGCCACCCGAGCGTGGCGACCTGCTGCACCAGCGCGGCCGACGGCCGGCCGGCGGTCGCCATGATGGCGTTGAGCACGCCGAGCCGGGCGCGCGCGTCCCGTTCCTGTTCGAGCCGGTCGGAGATCAGCCGGTTGGCCACGTGACTGCTGCCGATCTTCAGCAACGACCGGGTCACGCTCGTGCGCACCTCGCCCGGGGCCTCCAGCTCGGCGACGATCCAGAAACTCGGCCGTTCGCCGCTCGCGAGCGTCACCGGCTGAGTGAACCGGTGCGTCGTCCCGACCACAGTGGACAGCTGCACGTTGACCTGGTCCCGGCGCAGCAACGGCGGCGTCAGCGAATCCCCGGCGAGCATCTCCCCCTCCGCGGCGACGAGCGACACCTGTGCGCCCAGAGCCTGCCGCACGACGTCGAGGACGCCCGAGACCCCGCTGCTCGGCGAAAGATGGGCCAGCTTGTCCACCGCGTCCACGATCACCCGGGCCAGGACGCGTTGCGGCGCTTCGACCAGCTCGCGCAGCGCGTCCGCCAGTTCGAGGAGGGAATCCTCGGTCTCGACCAGAGCGACGCCGCTGCGATCGGCCAGCCGGCAGCTCGCGACGCCCGGCGGCTGTTCCGGCGAAACGACGACGAGCATGACCGCGCCGGCTTCGCCCATCCAGCGCAGGGTGACGTCTACCAGGTAAGTGTCGAGCGCGAGCTCACGACCGTCCAGCAGGACGATCGCCCCGGCGAAGTCGCCTTCGCGCGAACGTCCGGCAGGAGCGATCAGGACGCGGGTGGCGGGCCGGTCGAGGGCGGACTCGCCGCCAAGGAGGGCGGCCGAGGCCAGCCGGCCCCACCTGAGCACCTCGCCGAGGCAGATGCCCGGTCGGCCGGTATCGCGCCTAGGTGCGCCCTCTCCGGTCGCGGCATCCGGATTCATCACGGCTCCCCGTTCAGCGGAACGAAGTCGACGTCGTAGCCGAACGCGGCGGGCCCGACGACGTCGAGGAACCCTTCGCGATGCCACTGCTCGGCGCAGGGCAAGCCCAGCACGGTGACCCGCTCGCCGTAGCTCAGCGACTCCGTCGTCACCGGGTCCGCCGTGTCGTGGTCGAGCATGCAGATGAGATCGGGCGGCGTCACGACGGGGAGCCCGTCCTCGAGGGCGAGGAGGAGCTCGTTCTGCATCTCGATCCGCATCGTGCGCGTCGGATCGTCGAACCCCTCGATCGTCACGGTCCCCCGTGCGAAACCGGTCGTCGTCCGCCGCTCCAGATCGATGATCTTCCCCTCGAAAACCTTCCGGCCTCCGGTGAAGCCGAGGAACCCGCGCCACGCGCCGTCTTCGCGGCGCTGGATCGCGCGGAGCAGCCGGCCGATCGTGGCGCAGTACTCCAGCGAATCGGGAATCGCGGCCGCCTTCGCCTGAGCGACGGTCATCGGGTACGCCGCCAGAGCGTTCGCCAGCCCCAGCATCATCGCCGAGCCGCGGACCAGCCGCTCGCCCACCTGGTTCGTGATCGCCTCGAAGGTGATCTTGTCGCCCTTCTCGTCCGCGAGGCTCATCGGGGAGGCGCTCATCCCGCCGAGGGTGAACGTGGTCATCTCGAGCTGTGGGAAGGTGCGCCGCATCCCGTCCGCGTCCACGCAGGGAACGCCCAGCTCGACGGCCACCGCCAGCGGGATCAGCGTGTTCATCCCGCCTGCCTCGACCGGCATGATGCCGTCGACCTCGCGGCCGAGATAGGACGAGAGCGCCCGTACCGCAGCGGTGAACTCCCGGCCGGCGGGGATCTTCTCGACGATGGCCGTGGACGCGCCCACCACCCCGACCGTGACCAGCTGGGCGTCGTCCGGGAGTTCCTCGAGCTTGGCGACGGTGACGGGTCCGTAGTCGTCGATGGCCTGTTCCGCGACGAGCCGCGCCAGGGCGGGGTCTCCCCCTCCGCCGTTGCCCAGCAACGTGGCGCCGAGCGTCAACTCGTCCAACTCCGCTCTGCCGAGCTGCCTCATGGCGCGTCCTTCCCCGGGCGACGGTCCGAAGGTTACGAGCACACGGTAATCCGGGCGACCAGCGAACTGCCCAACCGGAATCCGGATTCCTGTGCGTTCCGCACAACGCCCGTCCGGCCGGCACCCAGCGGGGTGCGGCTTCCTCCGCGGCCCGGCTGCTTCGCGAAACTGGACGCCGACGCTCAGGCTCTCCGGAACCGGACGGGCCGGAACCGGTCCGGGGCGAACGGGGCGAGCAGCGGGTCGGGTTCGCCGGTCAGGATCTGCCTGCTGAGCAACTGTCCGGTGATCGGGCCGAGGGTGATCCCGAGCATCGCGTGGCCCGCGGCGACGTAGATCGGCGCCCGGGTCGGCAGGTGTCCGATGACCGGCAGCCCGTCCGGGGTCATGGGCCGCAGCCCGCTCCAGGGACGGGGAGCGCGGACCGGCCAGTTCGGGAAATACGCGCGCATCGCAGCGGCGACGCCGGCCGCACGGCGGTGGTCGACCTCGATGTTCTCCGCCCCGAACTCCATCGTCCCGGCCAGGCGAATGCCCCGGTCCAAGGGTGTCACCGCGACCTTGTGGTCGCTCAAGTACACGGCGTGGCCGAGGGTGAACGGCGCCGGCCGGTAGTCGAATCCGTAGCCTTTCCCGCCGCGGATGCTGACTCGCTTCGCGACCATCCCGGCGAGGCTTCGAGTGCCGACCCCGGCGGCCAGCACGACAGCGCCAGTGGACGAGGTGACTCCGCCCGCCGTGAGGTGCACGCACCCGGTGCCTTCGACGATCCGCGTGACGGGTGCGTGGAGCCTCAGCCGCACACCGGCTTCCGCACCCGCCGCCGCCAACCCGTCGACCAGGGACGAAGGGTCGACGTGCTGGTCTCCGCCGCACAGAATTCCGCCGACGACTCCCTGTCCCGCCTCCGGTTCCAGCTCCCGGACGTCCTTCCCCGCCAGCACCTCCGCGCCCGGCAGGCCGAGTCCCGCCAGGACGGCGAGGTCGTCGAGATGCGGCTGGATGCCGTGCTCCTCGACGAAGAGCAGCAGGACACCGCGGGCGTGCCGCTCGAAATCGACACCGAGACGGACCAGTTCGTCGAATGCCGCCACCGCGCCGACCGCGAGCGACGCGGTGGCGGCCAGCCCGCGCCGGTACGCCGAGGGACGGGCGGCGCAGAGCATGCGGGCCAGGAACGCGACGTATCCCGCGGACAGTTCCCAGCCGACCTTCAGCGGCCCGTCTCCGCGACCGAACCATTTGGCTGCCGTGCGAAGCGCGGCCGGAGAAGGCACCGACTCGCTCATCGAAGGCACGATCCATCCCGCGTTGTTCCGCGAGGCGCCGGCCCCGATGCCGCCGCTGTCGACGACTTCCACCTTCGCGCCGCCTTGAGCCAGGAACAACGCGGTGGAAAGCCCGACCGCCCCGGTGCCGACGACCGTGACGTCGGCCTGGCTCACCACGGGATCCGCCGTCCCACGCCGGCGCTGCTCGCGCGGTCGAGAATCGCCGCGGTGACCGCGGCGTCCTGAATTCCGATGCCGACGCTGTTGTAGAAGGTCCATTCCGCGTCGGCCGGACGGGCGAAACCTTGCGTGAGCGCTTGTCCCAGAGTCATGATCCGGTCGGCTCCGAGCACTCCTCCGGCGACTGCGTGCTTGACCGGGCCCGCGTGTTCGAGCGCCGTCGGAGCATCGTCGACGACGACGGCGGACCGGCCGACGATGTCGTCGCCGACCTCGCGCCGGTCCGGCCCGAACGAGCCGACACTGAGCACGGTCGCACCGGGGGCGAGCCAGTCCGCTTCCAGCACCGGCGTGCGACTGGTGGTGCAGGTGATCACGAGCCCCGCGCCGGTAACCGCATCGCGACTTGACCGGCACGCGGCGACTCCGTCCGAAGTCGCGTCCGGCCCCAGGTTCGGCGCCCACGCTCGAACCTCGGCGCGGGGATACAGGCGCCGGATCGCGGCCGCGTGCGCGCGGCCCTGGATCCCGTAGCCGATGACAGCCACCGTCTCCGGCGGCGGGGCGAGAACCCGGGCGGCCAGCGCCGAGGCGGCGACGGTACGCAGTTTCGTTACTGCCTCGCCATTGAGCAGCGCTGCGGGGCGCCCGGTCACGGCATCGAGCGCGACCACCATCGCGTGGATTGTCGGCAGCCCCCGGGCACTGTTGGCGGGCACGACGCAGCCGATCTTCGCGACCACTCCCTCCTCGAGAGATTGCCGTGCCGCATAAACGAAAGCGGTGTCGCCGCGGGAACCTTCGGAGAGGATCCGGGGCGCGAGGAACGCTTGCTCCGCGGCCAATGCGGTGAACGCGGCACGCTGCGTCTCGACGGCCTCCTCCACGGAGAGAAGGCCGTCGACTTCGCTGGCGGTCAACAGGAGCAGGTCGGATCCGTCGGCTGGTCGAGTCACCCGGCCAGCCTGACCGAGCCGCCGACCCGGCCCAATGGGCGATCGGTCCAACCACCCCCGGCCGGGCAGTGCGGAACGCCCATCGTCGGCGAACGCGGCGGGTTCTACCGTCCCTGCCAACGATTCTTCGGAGCACGGCTGGGAAGGAACCCTCCCGACATGCGAAAACTCGCACTGGACGCGCTCGATCAGCTGACGCTGGGCGCGACCCTGCTCGGCACCGGCGGCGGCGGTGACCCGTTCATCGCCAAGCTCATGGTCGAGCAAGCGATCAACGACCACGGGCCCATCGACATCGTCGGCCTCGACGAACTTTCCGCCGCCGCACAGCTGGCGACCGTGGCGGTCGTCGGCGCGCCGACGGTCATCGTCGAAAAAATCCCCTCCGGCAGCGAGTTCGCCGACGCGGTGCGCGCCCTCGTCTCTTATCTGGGACGCGACATCGACGCGATCATGCCGGTCGAAGTCGGCGGCATGAACACCTTGATCCCGCTGGCCGTCGCCGCCGAGCTCGGCGTGCCCTGCGTGGACGCCGACGGCATGCGCCGCGCTTTCCCGCAGATCGAGATGACCACGTTCACTCTCGCCGGTCTGTCCGCTTCCCCGATGAGCCTCGCCGACGAGAAGGGCAACCGGATCGCGTTCGAGACCGTCTCGAACCAAGTCGGCGAGAAACTGGTCCGCGGCTCGGCCATGATGCTCGGCCTCGCGAACGCGCTGGCCGCCTATCCGATGACGGTCGCCGAAGCCCGCGACGCGGCCGTGTGGGGTTCGATGCGCTACTGCAGCGAGATAGGCGGTCTGCTGCGCGCGGTGCAGCGCCGGGAAGAAGGGAGCTGGGACCGGTTCCTCGACTTCGCCGACGGCCGGATCGTCTTCGACGGCAAGATCATCGACCTCGACCGGCGGACCACGACCGGCTTCGCGCGCGGCACGGTCGTCGTCGAGGATTTCGCCGGCCCGGGCCGGACGCTCCGGATCGAAATCCAGAACGAGCTGCTGCTCGCGATCGAGAACGGCCGTCCGGTCGTCACGCCGCCGGACCTGATCTGCATGCTCGACTTCGAAACGGCGGAGCCGATCACCACCGAGAGCCTCGCCTACGGCCAGCGAGTGCGCGTCCTCGGCCTGCCCTGCGCTGACGGCTGGAAGCGCGACGGGATGCTCGACGTCGTCGGTCCCGCCGCGTTCGGCTACGACGTCGACTACGTCCCCCTGAAAGGGTGAACCGTCCCATGAGCCTCAAAATCGGTATCGACGTCGGCGGCACCAACACCGACGCGGTCGTCGTGGACAGCACCGGCCAGGTCGTCGCCGCCACCAAGTCGGCCACCACCCCCGATCCCTTCGACGGGATCCGCGCCTCGCTCTCGAAGGCGGTCGCCGGGGTCGACCGGGACCGGATCACCCAGGCGATGCTCGGCACCACCCATCCCGCCAACGCGATCATCCAGCGGCGCGGCCTCCAGCGGGTCGGGGTGATCCGGCTGGCGGCGCCGGCCTCGCGCGGCGTCCGTCCCGGCGTCTCGTGGCCCGCGGACCTGCTCGAAACGATCATGGGCCCGGCCGAGATCGTCGGCGGCGGCAGCGAGTTCGACGGCTCCGAGATCGCCCCGCTCGACGAGGACGCGATACGCCGGTTCGCGGCGCGCTGCGCGGGGACGGTCGCCGCCGCAGCCGTGTCCGCGCCTTTCTCCCCTGCGAACCACGCCCACGAACTGCGCGCCGCGGAGATCATCGCCGAGGAGCTCGGACCGGACTTCCCCGTGTCGCTGAGCCACCAGGTCGGTGCTCTCGGCCTTCTCGAGCGGGAGAACGCCACTGTCCTGAATTCCGCGCTCCTTGGCGTGGCACGGAACGTCGTCAACGGTTTCCAGACCGCGCTGGCGGAGAACGGGCTGAGCATCGATTCGTTCCTGACACAGAACGACGGCACTCTCATGACCGCCGAGGAGACCGCCCGTTTCCCCGTTCTGACACTCGGGTCCGGACCCACGAACTCGATGCGGGGCGCCTGCTCGCTCGCCGGCCTCTCCGACGCCCTCGTCGTCGACGTCGGCGGCACCTCGGCCGACATCGGCATCCTCGTCGACGGCTTCCCCCGCGAGTCGACCGCGGCGATCGAGGTCGGCGGCGTGCGCACCAACTTCCGCATGCCGGACTTGATCTCGATCGGCCTCGGCGGCGGCACCGTGGTGCGAGGCACCGGACGAGACGTGGCCGTCGGGCCCGATTCCGTCGGCTATCGCGTCGTGTCCGAGGCGCTGGTGCGCGGAGGTTCCACCCTCACCCTCTCCGACATCTCGACGCGGGCGGGCCGGCTGACCGGATTCGGCGACCCGGCCTCGGTCGCGTCCCTGTCCTCCGACACCGTCGACGCCGCCCTGGCGTGGGTGGACGAGCAGATCCGGATCATCGCCGACCGCATGAAAGCCAGCCGGCACGAACTGCCGCTGATCGCCGTCGGCGGCGGCTCCCACCTCGTGCCGGACAAGGTTCCGGGGGTCACCGAGGTGGTCCGGCCCGGCCACCACGCCGTGGCCAACGCCTACGGCGCCGCCATCGCGGACGCCTCGGGCACCGTCGACCGGGTGTTCCGCTACGAGGACAAGGGCCGCGAAGCGTGCCTGGCCGAAGCCCGGGAACTCGCCGTCAACGCGGCCATCCGCTCGGGCGCCGACCCGGAGGCCGTCCGCATCACCTCCGTCCACGAGGTGCCGCTGTCCTACGTTCCCGGCCAAGCGTGCCGGGTCCAGGTCAAGGCGGCGGGGCCGCTCAAGTCATGAAGGGACCGATCTTGGACGCGACCGCGATCTGGCTCGCTTACAACAGCGCCGAGAACGCCGGAGATTTCGAGGGCATGGGCGCGCTGGTCTCCGCCGACCTCGAGGTGGCCGTCAACGGGCACCCCGCGCTCGGATCCGCACACGACGACCTCGAGGCGATGCACGGTCTCCGCGCCGTGTACCCGGATTACCGCAGGCAGGTCGACGAGACCCTCGCCTTCGGCGACCGGGTGGTGGTCCGCTGGCGGATGTCCGGTGCCTCCGACCGGCCGGACGTCCCCGATCTCGACGTAGCCGGCTGCTCGGTCGTGACCGTCGCGAACGGGGTGCTCAGCTCCGCGTACCTCTACTACGACGGAGCAGCGCTCGATGCCGTGCTCGAAGCCGCCGCGAAGGAGCGTTCATGAGCTACCGGGTGGCGGACTGCCACAACGACCTGCTGATGGCGGTACGCCATCTGCGCGAACGGGGACACGAAGACCCCTTCGGCGACTACTGGCTGCCTCAGCTTCGCCAGGGCGGCGTGAGCCTCCAGGTGCTCCCGGTGGCGACAGAGGAACAGTTCGTAGGCGAGGGCGCGCTGCGCCGGTGCCTGCTCATGATCGAAGAAGCCCGGCACCTCGCCGAGGTCCATCGCGATGCCGTCGCGCTCGTGTCGACCCGCGCCGAAATCGCCGCGACGATCGCGTCCGGGAAGATCGCGCTCCTCCTGGCGATCGAGGGGGCCGAGCCGCTCGGCCACTCGCTCGAACTCGTGAACGTGATGCGGCGCGAAGGCGTGCGGATGTGCTCGCTGGCGTGGAACCGGCGCACGATGATGGCGGACGGCGTCGGCGAGCGCGACACCGGCGGCCGCCTCACCCGGCTGGGCGTCGACGCGGTGCGGCGCATGGAGGACGTCGGGATCATCGTCGACGTTTCCCACTTGTCCGAAGCCGGTTTCTTCCACCTCGCCGAGGTGGCGCGCAAACCCTTCATCGCGTCGCACTCCTCCTGCCGCGCGCTGGCCGATCATCCGCGGAACCTCACCGACGGCCAGATCGAGGCGCTCGGCGCGGCGGGCGGATTCCTGGCCGTCAACGCGTTCGGTCCCTTCCTGACCGACGAAGTCCCCACTCTGGACCGGTTCCTGGACCACGTGGAGCACGCCGTCGGCCTCCTCGGACCGGACCGCGTAGGACTCGGCACCGACTTCATCGACGACGTCGCCGAGGTGGTCGACCCGGTTTTCACCGGCCTGCTCGTCGACTGGACGCAGATTCCCAAGACCGCGGGACTGCGGCGCCCGGCCGATTTCGCCACGCTCGCCGAGGCCGCCGAGAAGCGCTTCGGCACGGACCTGGCGCGGCGGATCCTCGGCGCCAATCTCACGGAGTTCATCTGCTCGATGCTGGACGGCGACCGCACCCGAGCGACGACACCGCACCGTCCGGGAGCAAGCACGTGACCCGGAAAATCCTCTGGCTCAACCCCGTGATGAACAGCGCCTACGACGCCCCCATCGGCGACAGCCTGCGCGCCGAGGCGCGGGAGGACACCCGCGTGGACGTGGCGTCGCTCAACGGGACCGGGCCCGTCCACCTCGAATACAACGCGTACGAACTGACGGTGGCACAGCCCTCGCTCCGGACCGTGCTCTGGGCCGAGCAGCAGGGCTACGACGCCATGGTCATCGGATGCTTCTACGACCCGTTCGTGCGCGCCGCGAAAGAGGTGACCAGCCGGATGCCGGTCACCGCACCGGCCGAGGCCTGCATCCGGACCGCCCAGTCGGTCGGCGAACGGTTCTCCGTGCTCGTGGGGCGCGCGAAGTGGATTCCCGAGATGGAGGAGAACGTCCACCGTTACGGTGCGGAGCGTTCGCTCGCTTCCTTCCGCGAACTCGGCATGGGCGTCAACGACTTCCAGACCGACCCGGCGTTCACCGGGCGCCGCATCCTCGAGGAGGCGCGCGCCGCCGTCGAACAGGACCGGGCCGACGCCGTCATCCTCGGCTGCACCATCGAGTTCGGGTTCTACCGCAGGCTGCAGGCGGAACTGGGCGTGCCCGTCATCGACGCCACCGTCGCCCCGCTCCGTTACGCGGAGTTCCTTGCCGACGCCGCGGCGCGGCAGGGCTGGACGGTGTCCGGGCGGTTGGGGTACCAGAGCCCGGGAGCGGACGAATACGCGCGGTTTCTGAGCCCGGAGGAGCCGAACCTCGCCAAGGACCCGCGATGAGCCGCGCCGAGGCGGTCTATTTCACCGAATTCGGGGGCCCCGAGGTGCTGCGTGTCGGACCGTGGCCGGAGCAGCCGCTGGGCGAGCACGACGTGCGGATCAGGGTCTCGGCGTTCGCACTCAACCGCGCGGATCTCATGTACCTGGCCGGGGAGCACTACACGATCCCGGTCTTCCCGTCGCGGATAGGTTCCGAGGCCTGCGGAGTGGTCGCCGAGACCGGCTCCGGGGTCACCGCGTTCGCTCCCGGCGACCGGGTCACCGCCATCCCGTTTTTCACGCGGAACGGCGTGCAGGGCGCGACCGCGGTCGTGCCGGACGATTACGTCACCGCCGTGCCCGGCGAGCTCGACGACCATGAGGCGACGGCGATCTGGATGCAGTACCTGACGCCGTACTTCGCGTTCAAAGAGGTCTGCGATCTCGGCGAGGGCGACGCGGTCCTGATCACGGCCGCGTCCAGCTCCGCCGGGCTGGGCGCGCTGCAGCTGTGCCGGGAACTCGGCGTGGCCGCGGTCGCGACCACCCGGTCGCCGGCGAAGGCGGAGATCCTCCGGGAATCGGGCGCGACCGCGGTCGTCGTCGGCGACGCGGGGCTGGCAAGGGCGATCTCCCGTGCCAGCGAAGGAAAAGGCCTGCGGGCCGCGTTCGACCCGCTCGGCGGCGACTCGCTCGCGCGCTACGTCGACCATCTCGCACCGGGCGCGACCGTCTTCGGGTACGGCACGCTGACCGACCGGCAGCCAGTCGTCCCGGCGGCGGCCATGTGCCGGGCGCGTGCGGTGTTCCATCCGTACTCGATGTTCAACCACGTGAGCGATCCCGGCCAGCGGGCCCGCGGAACGGCCCTCGTCGGCGAAGCCATCCGGTCCGGCCGCCTCCGGCCTCGCGTCGACCGGGTCTTCGATTTCGGCCACGTGACGGACGCGTATCGCTACCTGCGATCCGGTAGCCAGGCGGGAAAGATCGTCGTCACGGCGCCCTGACTTCTTCCGGGGAAGCGAGCGGCACATCCACCGAATTCCGCCTGAACAGGTCACTTCGTTTCGCCGCGCATGAGCGTTCCCCGCTTTCGACGAATTTTCAAGGAGAGACAGTGAGCGATACCGGTGACCTGCCCGCGCGCATCGGCTCCGGCAGCGTCGCGCGCGACGACTACGCCTTGGGCAAGGTGCCGCCCACTTGGCGCTACCGCACGTCCGAGATCGTGCTTTCGCTGACGGGCGGCGCCACGGCGGCCATCTTCCTTTCGCTGCCCGCGGGACTGGCGGCGTCCTTCGGCATCGCGAACGTGCTCGTCGCGATCCTCTATGCGGTCTTGGTGCAGACCTTGCTCAACGTGCTGTTCGTCAAGACCGCCTCGCGCACCGGACTGGGCTCCGCGCTGATGTCGCGCGGCCTGGCCCTCGGCTTCGACGGCGCCGCCTGGACCACTCTGCTCTACTGGGTGAGCTGGCTGACCTACTTCGCCACCGAAGGCCAGATCCTCTCCAGTGCCTTGGCCGCGCAGACGGGCATCCCGGTGAAGGTCTCGTACCTGTTGGTGGGTCTGGTGTTCCTGCCGCTGGTGCTCTATGGGTTGCAGTTCGTCGCCAAATTCCAGAAATGGACGCTCTACGCCTACGTCGTCGGGCTGGCGGCGCTGCTGATCATCGTGCTGTCCGGAGCGGATCTGCCGGCGACTCGCGAATTCATCACCGCGCACGTGGGCAGCGTGGGCGGAATCGGGCTGCTCGGCGCGGTCGCGTCGTACAACGGACTGGTCGGCAACGTGGCGTTCGGGCACGCCGACATGGGACGGCTGCTCGCGAACGAGCAGAGCCTCGCCCGCGGCGGCCGCCGCGGCGCACTGTGGGTCGCGCTGCTGCCGTACGCCTTCGGCGCCTACGTCATCGCCGGCGCGATCGGCCTGCTCCTGTGGGCGGCCTCGGGCGGCGACGCCAACCCGGGCCAGTACATGGTCGCCATCATGGGCGTCGGCGGCTTCCTGCTCATCGTGATCACTCAGCTGCGGATCAACCTGCTCAACGCCTACAGCGGCTCGCTCTCGCTGGCGAACTTCTTCTCCCGGCTGCGTTTCACGCCGGGACGGTCGGTCTGGGCGGTCGTCATGGTCGTGCTCGGCACCCTGGCGATGTACCTCAACGTCCTGGACCACCTCGGCACCGTCCTCGCCGTCGAGGGAGTGCTGCTGGCCGCCTGGATCGGCGTCAGCATCGCCGACCTGCTGCTGGTCCGGGGCCGGGGCGGGCACGGGCCGGACAACGGCCGCTTCATCGAATACCGCCGCGCCATGCTGCGCCACTGGAACTGGTCCGGGGTGATCCCGCTGTTCGCCGCGACTGTCGTCGGCTCCTTCCTGGCGGTGGGCGGTCTGCTCGGGCATCTGGGCGGACAGGTCACGCTCTACCTGTCCAACTGGGTCAGCTTCCTGATCGCCGGCGGCCTGACCTGGTGGCTCGGCACTCGCGCCCGCGGCCGGAACTACGCGATCCGCCCCCGGATCGCCTGGCCGCGCGAGGATCTCGTCGTCGCCTGCCCTCTCGACGGCGAGGTGGTCAGCACCGACGACCTGTTCCCCTGCCCGCACCACCAGCAGTGGATCTGCTCCCAGGACTGCATGCACACCAAGGACTGCGGCGACGCCTGCCGCTCGATGCCGGAGCCGGTCCTGCTGCAGATCGCTCCGCCGCCGCGCACGCCCGGCCTCGATGCGGCCAACGCGCGACTGCGCGGCGAAGCCCGGCAGCCGCAACCCGCACCCGGCAATCCCGAACCCGCATCGGAGTAGGCATGTGTTTCCTGGCAGGAATCAACAGTCCCCGGCGCTGGCTGCTGGCCAGCAACAGCGACAACCCGTACTCCACGACGAATCATCTGCTGGCCGCGAACGGCGAACGCCATTCGTACTTGGCGGTCCGCGTCGTCGTGCCGTCCGCCGACGTGCCCGTGCCGTGGGCCGGAATGCTCACCCGCGGGGTCAACAGCGCCGGACTCGGCTTCACCTACGCCTTCGTGCCGGAGCGGAACCTGGCGGACTACCCCGCGCAGGAATGGCCCGCCAGGATGCTCGCACATGCGTCCACTGTGGACGAAGCGGTGGCCTGCCTGCGCGAGGAAAGCCCGCTGCCGGGCAATTATCTCCTCGCCGACCGCTCGGGCGCCATGGCAGCGGTCGAGGTGGGCGGCGGACGCGTGGCGGTGTGCGGTCCCGCGGCCGACGCCGAAGCGCGGGCCAACGTGTGGCAACGCCTCGCTGGAAACCCGGCTCCTGGCTGGGACGAGGCTACCGCGTCCACGCACCGGTACGGCCGGGGCCGCGAACTGCTCGGCGCGTTGGACGGCGCCACGCCGGAAGCGTTGCGGCAGGTTCTGCGCGATCACCAGGAAGACGGCGGGCCGCCCGGAAAACACGGCCGGTCGTTGTGCAACCACGGCGCCACCGACGGCACGATCTCCAGCGAGATCATCGACCCGGACGGGTTTCTGTGGTTCGGTTTCGGATTTCCGTGCGGGCAGCCGCGAGGGGACGAGCAGGACGGCCGCACGCCGTGGGGACGGCTGGTCCGCTTTTCGCTGCCGGAGGATTCCGCGGCCGGGGACCTCACCACCGCCGACGGCGCGATCACGCCGCTGGGCGTGCGGCTCATGTCCTGACCTCGCCAACGCGCCGGTGCGGTCCGGCCGGACGATCAGCACGGAGCTGAAGTGACGACGACCGGCTTTCGTTCGGCGCGCTCGGGCGCGGTTCCGCGGGCCCGGCTCCCTCGCCCGCCAGCGGAGGGCACCCCTGCTCGCCCAGCCCGCGACGCGCGCTTCCGGCCGGTCGCCGCCGCGGCCCGCCGGAAGCGCGCTGCCTCAGGCGACCGCCTCGGCCAGCTGTGGGTGCCCGGCCGGGCTGCCGAGGTCGAGCCAGC
Source organism: Amycolatopsis sp. FU40 (assembly GCF_021903635.1). Lineage (NCBI taxonomy): Bacteria > Bacillati > Actinomycetota > Actinomycetes > Pseudonocardiales > Pseudonocardiaceae > Amycolatopsis > Amycolatopsis sp. FU40. Next base: position 1,998,648 of record NZ_CP091381.1, on the reverse strand, counting down.
GGGCCAGCCGGTCGGGCGCGAACAGCTCGTCGAGGACCATGAAGGCCGCGCCCACGACGCCGGCGCGGGCCCCGAGGGAGGAGCTGGCGATCCGCAGGTCACGGGTGGCCAGCGGCAGCGACCGGCGGTAGATCGCCTCCCGGATGGCCGCCATCAGCTGATCGCCCGCGCCCGCGCCCGCGACGCCGCCGCCGATCAGCAGCAGCGAGGGGTTGAAGAAGCTGATCAGCATCGCCAGCTGCTCGCCGATCAGCCGGCCGGCGCGCACCAACAGCTCGACGGCCGCGCGGTCGCCCTTTTGCGCCGCCCAAGCCACGTCGGCCGCGTCCACGTGTCCCTGCTGCACAAGCCGTTCCGCCAGCACCGGGCTGCTGCCGTCGCGCGCGGCGGCCGCACCGTCGCGCGCCAGCGCCGCGCCGCTCGCCAGCGCCTCCAGACAGCCGGTGTTCCCGCAGCGGCAGACGACGGAGCTCTCCGACCGCGCCGCGGTGTGGCCGATGTCCCCGGCGCACCCTTGGCTCCCCCGGTGCAACCGGCCGCCGGAGATCAGGCCTGCTCCTATCCCGGTGCCGATCTTCACGTAGAGGTAGTCGCGCACCCCCTGCGCGGCCCCCGTCCGGTACTCGCCCAGCGTCATCGTGTTGACCTCGTTGTCCACCCAGGCCGGCGCGTCGTAGTGCGCCGCGAGGCGTTCGCGCACCGGGTAGCCGTCCCATCCGGGCATGATCGGCGGCGCGCTCGGCCTGCCGGCGGCGAACTCCACCGGACCGGGCAGCCCGACGCCGACTCCCCAGACCGGCGCGCCGCTCGACTCCGCGAGCAGCTCGTCGAGCATCGTCCGGACCCGGGCCAGCACAGGTTCCGGGCCCTGCCCGATGTCCGCGGCCTCCTCGCGGTGGGCGAGCAGGCGGCCGGACAGATCCGTGATCCCGGTGCTGATGCTCGTGGCGCCCAGCTCGGCGGCCAGCACGACCCCCGCCTCCGACCGGAAGCGCAGTTCACGCGGGGCTCGCCCGCCGCTGGACAGCCCCAGTTCGCCGTCCTCGATCAGGCCGGCTCGCATCAGATGGCCGACCCGTTGGGTGATCACCGTGCGGCCGAGGCCCGATCGGCGGCCCAGCTCCGGTCTGGTCCGCGCACTGCCCGAGCGAACGAGGTCGAGCACCGCGACCAGATCGCCGAGCTGGTCCGGGGAAATCCTGAGGTCTGTCACGGGGGACAGATTATCGCGGATCGGCCCTCTTCTGCACGCCCCGGGTTGACTTCTGCACGCCAAAAACATTACTTTGCTCTCCGCCAACAGAAACGACACACCGGGACAGAGGCGTCCAGGAGGTGCCCGTGCCGCTTCACCACCTCACCCGCCGGCAAGCGCTGCGAGCCGCGGGATTGGCCGCAGGGATTGCGGCGGTGTCCGGCTGCGCCGCGCCGCCCGGGCCGGTCGGCGCCCGCGCTGCGGAGCCCCGGCCCGACCGGCTGCGGATGCTGTATGCCACCGCGGAGGGAAATCTCGACGCCGTGCGCACGCAGCTGCCGGCCTTCCGCGAACGCTTCGGGTTCGGCCTCGAGATCGACGGCCAGCCGTACGACGCGCTGCAGCAGCGGACGTTCGCGGAGCTGGCCGTCCGCAGCAGCCACTACGACATCATGATCATGGACACTCCATGGACGCCCGCCCTGACGAGAGTGATCGAGCCGCTCGCCGGCTACCTCCGCCAACCGGCTCTCAACGACCTCGCGCACGTGGACCTCGGCGATTTCATCCCGAAGATCTTCTACGACACAGCCGTCTACCGCGAGGAAACGCCCGCTGCGCACTTTCCCGCCACCGGCGCTCCGGCCACGACGGAAGCGATCAGCGCCGCCGGATTCGACATCTACGGACTGCCCATCCAGGCCAACGGGCTCACCATGGCTTATCGCAAGAGCCTGTTCGACGATCCGGCCGAGCGGAGCGCGTTCGCCGCCCGCACCGGGAGGCCGCTGACCGTACCGTCCACTTGGGACGAATTCCGCACGGTGGCCGCCTTCTTCACCCGCCCGGCCGAGAGGCGCTACGGCACCACGTGGATGGCCGGGGTCGGCGACTGGGCGACTGACGACTTCAAGACGCTCCTGGCCGGTTTCGGCGGCGACGGGCACCTCATCGGGGACGACCTGAGCCTGCGCTTCGCGGAGGAGCCGGGCGAGCGGGCCCTGGCTTTCTACCGAGACATGATCACCGACCGCCCGGTCGTGCCGCCGGGCACCGCGTCGGCGTCCTGGGACGAGACCGCGTCGACCTTCGGCGCCGGGCTCGCCGCGATGTCGATGAACTACCACAGCATGAAGCTCGACACGCCCAGCCTTGGCAAGATCGGGTACGCCCCGGTGCCTCGCGGGCATGCGACGGGACCGCACTTCGGCACGTACATGCTGAGCATCAATCGCAGTTCCGCGCACAAGGCGTGGGCCTACCGCGCGATCGCCTGGCTCACGAGCGCCCCGGTCCAGCTGGAGATGGCGAAGGCGGGCCTGCACCCGACCCGGACGTCGGTGTACGACCGGCTGGTCGGCGACCCCGCGAACCCGGACGCCGAGTTCTACCGGGCGCTGCGGGCCACCCTCTCGGCAGGAGTCGGGCGAGCCCGGCTGACCAACTACACCGAAGTGAGCCAGGCGATCGCGGTGGCGGTCAACACCGCCGCGACCGGACGCGCCGAGCCCCGCGCGGCGCTCGACGAGGCCGTGAAATCGGTCCGCCGCCTGCTCGCCGCCGCCGGATACGAGGTGTCTCGATGACGACCCTCCGCGCTCTTCCGTCCGAGACCACGGCGCCGGCCGCGGACCGCCGCGCATTACGCCGAAACAACCGCGCCGGCTGGCTGTTCATCTCTCCCGCGCTGCTGGTGCTCCTCGCACTGACGGTGGCGCCCACGCTTTACCTGCTGGTGTCCAGCTTCCGCCGCGTCGACCTGTTCGGCGGGGAGAGCGGCTTCGTCGGCTTCGCCAACTTCGGCGCGGTGCTGACCGATCCAGAGATCCTCTCGTCGCTGCTCACGACGCTCGTGTTCGTCGCCGTGGCCGTGTCGGCGGAGATGCTGCTCGGTCTGGGTCTCGCGATCCCGCTCAGCGCGAAGGTGCGCGGTTCGGGCCCGGCCGCCGCGCTCATGCTGCTGCCGTTCGCGGTCGCCCCGGCCGTGTCCGCGCTGCTCTTCCGGCAGCTGGTCAACCCGAACTACGGCTGGGTGAACCACTACCTCGGCGCGCTCGGGATCGTCCCGGCCGACCTGGACTGGCTCGCGCGGCCGGCCACCGCCTGGCTCACCGTACTCGGACTCGACATCTGGCAGTGGACCCCGTTCGTCGCGCTGATCCTCATGGCGGGCCTGCAATCGCTCTCGCCGGAGCCGCTGGAGGCGGCGGCGATCGACGGGGCGTCGGCCTGGCAGGCGTTCCGGCACGTCACGCTGCCCATGCTCACTCCGTTCCTCGGCATCGCGCTCGTGCTGCGGACCATCCAGGCGTTCAAGACCTTCGACTCGTTCCAGGTGCTCACCCGAGGCGGGCCCGGCAACTCCACGGAGATCGTGAACCTCGCCGTCTACCGGGTGGCGCTGCAGAGCTTCCGGATCGGCGCGGCCGCCGCCGTCGGACTCCTGTTGCTGGTGCTGCTGCTCACGCTCACTCCCCTGCTGTTGCGCCTCATCGGCCGCCAGGGCGACGACGAGGAGGCATAGGACGTGGCCGGTCGGAAAGCCAATGCCTGGTCCGGGCAGCTCGTGCTTTGGGCATGGTTGCTCGGGTCGCTGGTGCCCATCGTGTTCATGGTCGTCACCTCGCTCAAACCGCCGAGCGTCGCGACGAGCGTGCCGCCGAGCTGGTCGTTCCGGCCCACTCTGGAGAACTACGCGAAGGTGCTCACCGGCGGCGGGGCAGGACAGGCCTTCGGGCCGTTGGTGCTCAACAGCGTGATCGTCACGGTCGGCGCCACGGTCCTCACCGTCGTACTGGCCGTGCCCGCCGCGTATGCGCTTTCGCTGCGGGAATTCCGGCCCCGGCGGTTCCTGTCGTCGTGGATCCTCTCGACGTACATGTTCCCGCCGATGGTCTCGGTCGTGCCGCTGTTCATCCTCGCCGGAAACCTCGGGCTGTTCGACACCTACCCGATCCTGATCGTGCCGTACGCCGCGATCAACTTGCCGATCGCCGTGTGGATTCTCCGGAGCGCCATTCTGCAAATCCCGTACGCGCTTCAGGAGGCCGCGATGCTGGACGGCCTGAGCCGCTGGGGAATTCTGCGAAGGGTGCTCTGGCCGCTGCTCGTGCCGTCGATCGCCACCGCCGCGATCCTCACCGCGATCCTGTGCTGGAACGAGTTCCTGCTCGCCTTGTCGCTCACCCGCCAGGACGCCAAAACCGCGCCGGTCGGAATCATGGAGTTCACCGGCATGTTCGGCACCGACTGGGGGATGCTCACCGCCGCCTCGACCGTGATCGTCGCACCGATCGTCGTGCTGACCCTCGTCCTGCGCCGCCGGATCGTCTCCGGGCTCACCTTCGGCGCCGTCAAATAGAAGGAGCACCGCCATGAAAGCCGTTCTGCTGCCGGGCGAGCGCGAGGTCCGGGTCGTCGAGCGGGAAGTGCCGCGACCAGGCCCCGGCGAGGTGCTCGTGCGCACCCGGGCCTCGGCGATCTGCCGCAGCGACATGAGCCTGTACACCGGGAACCCCATCGTCGGCGGCGCGTCCGCGGGCCGCGGCCTCGTCGTGCCGGGGCACGAGCCGGCCGGCGACGTGGTCGAGATCGGCCCCGGGGCGACCGGGCTCGCGCCGGGCGACCGGGTCACCGCCTATCTCGCGATCGGCTGCATGCGGTGCGAATACTGCCGGGGCGGCAAGCTGATGCTCTGTCCACAGTGGAAATGCCTCGGATTCGACGTGGACGGCGGGGACGCCGAATACTTCGTCGTCCCCGCGGTGAACTGCTTGCCGCTGCCGGACGAACTCTCCTACTCCGCCGGAGCGCTGCTCACCGACATGGTCGGCACGCAGTACGCCACCCAGAAGTCCATCGACGTCAGCGGCGCGACGACGCTCGCGGTGTTCGGAATGGGGCCGATGGGCGGGGCCGCGGTGCTGGTCGGCAAGGCGCTCGGCGCGACCGTGCTCGCGGTCGACCTGCTCGACGAACGGCTGGCACTGGCGCGAGAACTCGGCGCGGACGCGGTCGTCAACTCCGGTTCGGACGACGCAGCAGCCCGGTTGCGCGAGCTCACCTGCGGCCAGGGACCCGACGCGGTGGTCGAATGCTCGGGCGCGCCGCCCGCGCAGAATTCCGCCTTGGACTGTGTGCGCAAGCTCGGCAGCGTCGCTTTCGTCGGCGAATCGCGGGAGACCACGATCAACCCGAGCGATCAGCTCATCCGAAAACTGCTGCGGGTGACCGGCGGCTGGTACTTCCCCATCGGCCTGTTCGCGGACCTGAGTCGCTTCGCCGTGCGCCACGAATTGCCGATCGAGCGGTTGGTCAGCCACCGCTACCGGCTCGACGACGCGGCCGAGGCGTTCCGCGCGTTCGACCGCCGCCTGACCGACAAAGCTGTGTTCACCTGGGACTGAGAGGCACCGAAACATGCGGTACACCGCAGAAATTCTTCCCTACCACGACTTTCCGCTCGACCTCGCGCTGCGCGAACTCGCCGGGCTGGGATTCCGCGAGGTCAATCTGTGGTCCTCGGCGGCTCCCCTCGCGCACCACGTGAATCCCGGCGACGACGTCGGGGCGATCCGGAAGGCGCTGGACACCTGCGGCATCACCCCGTGCGGACTCACCGCGTACGGCAAGAACCAGCAGGAAATCGCCGAACGCATCGACCTCGCGGCGGAGCTGGGCATCGACACGGTCGTCTTCGACTGCGAGGCGAACTTTTCCGACTTCGTCGGCTCCTTCCTGCCGCCGCTGGTGGAATCCGCTGCCGCCAAGGGCATCCGCATCGCGGTCGAGAACCACCTCACGGTCCCGTTCAGCGCGGATTTCGAGTCCGGCATCGGCGAGGAACAACGGTGGGACGAAGGGGTCGACAGCTTCGCGCAGATCAAGCGGCTGGTCACCGAACTCGACCACCCGAACCTCGGCGTCTGCGTCGCACCGTCGCATCTGTGGGTCATGAAGGAAACGATCAGCGAGGTGCTCGCCTTTCTCGCGGAGCGCAAGAAACTCTTCTATTACTACATCTGGGACATCGACCGCGACTACCGGCGCGGCGTCGACGGGCTCAACTTCGGGCCGGGCGAGCGGCAGCTGCCGCGTCCGGACGGCACCCTCGACCACAGCGTCCCGCTCGCCGCCCTGCGGCGGCTGGGCTACCAGGGCCCGGCGAGCCTGAAATGCCACGGCACCGGCGGCTGGCCCCTGGAGAAAGTGACCTCGCAACTGGCCGCCTCCGACCGGTACGTCCGGGAACGCCTCCGCCGCGCAGGGGCCGGCGAGTAGCCGCGGGCGCAGGTTCAGGTTTCGTCTCGAAGGAGGATGCGATGCGACTCGGCTGCCACACGATCACTTGGGGCGGGGTGACCGGCGACCCGACCGGCGTAACGAGCGTCAAGGACCTGGTTTACCGGGTCCCGGGATCGATGCCGCGCGCGCTGCGGGACATCGCCGCGGCCGGTTACGAAGGCGTAGAACTGTTCGACGGCAACCTCGCCGACTTCGCCGCCGAACCACAGCGCTTGCGGGACCTGCTCGGCGAGAACAGCTTGACGCTCGCGAGTGTCTACACGGGAGCGAACTTCATCTACTCCGAGCTCTTGCCCGACGAGCTGCACCGCGTGCGCCGTGCCGCAGAACTCGCCGCGACCTTCGGAGCCGAGCACCTCGTCGTCGGCGGCGGCGCGCGCCGGGCAAGCGGAACGCGCGACGACGACTACGACCGGCTCGGCGAAGCGCTCGACACCGTCGCCGAGCTGGCCGAGGAAAGGGGGCTGACAGCGTGCTATCACCCGCACCTCACCACGATCGTCGAAAGCCCCGACGAGGTCCGGCGGCTGTTCAGCTGTTCCCGTATCGGGTTCTGCCCCGACACCGCGCACCTCGTCGCGGGCGGCGGCGACCCGGCCCAGCTCATCCGCGAGCACCGCGACCGGGTCCGGCACGTGCACCTCAAAGACGTGCGCGACGGCCGGTTCCTGCCGCTGGGGCAAGGAGAGGTCGATTTCGACGACGTGTTCGCCGCACTGCGCGAGATCGGCTACGACGGATGGCTGTTCGTGGAACTCGACTACTACGACGGCGATCCGGCGGAGGCAGCCCGGATCAGCAAGTCCTATCTGGACGGACGGATCGAGGCGGTGACGACCCGATAATGGCGGATCAGGTGCGCGCCGGAATCATCGGCGCGGGGTTCATCGGCGCGGTGCACGCGCAAGCGGTGCGGGTGGCCGGAGCGACCGTGACGCGGGTCGCGGCGTCCACTCCGGACAGTTCGGCGGCAGCGGCGACACGGCTGGGCGCCACGGCTCCTGCGTCGAGCGCCGAGGAACTCGCCGAGTCCGACGACGTCGACGTGGTGCACATCTGCACCCCCAACTCGCTGCACGTGCCGCTGGCCCGCAGGGCGCTCGACGCGGGCAAGGCGGTCGTCTGCGAGAAACCGCTGGCGACCTCCCTGGCCGACGCGGCGGCCCTCGCCGCGGCGGCAGCCGGCCGGATCGCGACCGTGCCGTTCGTCTACCGGTTCTACCCTGCGGTGCGAGAGGCCCGTGCCCGGGTCGCGGCCGGCCAGGCGGGCGAGCTGAGCCTGCTGCACGGCGCGTATCTGCAGGACTGGCAGGCCGGCGGCGCGAGTGCGGGCTGGCGCGGGGAACCGGACGAGGGCGGGCGCCACCGCGCGTTCGCCGACATCGGGGTGCACTGGTGCGACCTCGTCGAATTCGTCACCGGACACCGGATCGCCCGCGTGTGCGCGCGGACGACCGGCGAAGGCACCGCCACCACCGTTCAGTTCGAGACGACCGGGGGTGCGGCCGGCGCGGTCGTCGTGAGCCAGCGGACGATCGGGCGACGCAACTCGCTGCGGTTCTCGATCGACGGCTCCCGCGCCTCGTACGCCTTCGACCAGGAACACCCCGAGCAGCTGCACATCGGCGGACTCGGCGCGAACACGGTGCTAGACCGCAACGCCGCCGCGATGTCGCCGGCCTCCGCCAGGTACTGCGCACTGCCGCCCGGCCATCCGCAGGGCTACCAGGACTGCTTCAACGCCTTTGTCTCCGACACCTATCAGGCGCTCGGCGGAACCGTCCCCGACGGCCTGCCGACGTTCGCCGACGGCGCCCGGGCCGCCGCACTCACCGACGCCGTCATCACGTCCAGCACATCCTCGACCTGGGTGGAGGTTCCCTCGTCATGAAGCTCGGTTTCCTCACCGCCTGCCTGCCCGGCCGTCCGCTCGCCGAGATCGCGGAATGGGCCGCGGCGCACGGATACGAGGCCCTCGAGGTCGCCGCGTGGCCCGACCTCGGCGACCGGCCGTTCACCGCCACCCATCTCGACGCCGCGAACCTGGACGGGCACGGCGCCGACGAGACTCGCGCGCTGTTCGACCGGCACGGGCTCACCTTGTCGTCGCTGGCGTTCTACGACAACAACCTCCATCCGGACCCGGAGGAACGCAAGGCGGTCAACGAGCACGTGCTCGCGTGCCTCGAGGCAGCCGCAGGACTGGGCTGTCCGACCGTCGGCACTTTCATCGGGCGCCATCCGGGCCGGAGCGTGGCCGAAAACCTCGCCGACGCCGAGCGGGTGTTCGCTCCGCTGGTGGACCGCGCGGGCGAACTGGGCGTCAAGCTCATCGTCGAAAACTGCGTCATGGAAGGCTGGCATCCCGACGGGTATCCGGGGAACCTGGCCTACTCCCCCGAGCTGTGGGAATGGATGTTCTCCCTCGGCCTCTACCTCAATTACGACCCGAGCCACCTGATGTGGATGGGCATCGACCCGGTGGCGGCGTTGCGGCCCTACGTCGACAAGATCCCGCACGCGCAGGCCAAGGACATCCAGTTGTTCCCGGAACGCCGCCACCGCTACGGCTGGCCCGGCAAGGCGATCGGGCGCGCCGACCCGTTCGACGTCGGCTGGTGGCGCTACCGCGTGCCCGGCCTTGGCGAGGTCGACTGGCGAGCTGTCGTCGACACGCTCTACGAAGGCGGTTTCGACGGCGTGCTGTCCGTCGAACACGAAGACCCGGTGTGGGGCGGCACCGAGGACAAGGTCCGCACCGGCCTGGAAGTCGCCCATCGCACGCTCCGCCCCCTGCTCGTCGCCTGAGTCGCCGCTGGAGGAGAAAGCCATGACCGAGCACTACAACGTGGTAGTCGTCGGAGGCGGCACCGCAGGGTGCGTCGTCGCCGCCCGCCTGAGCGAGGACCCGGACCGGACGGTCCTGCTGCTGGAAGCCGGCCCGGACTATCCCGCCGAGGAAGCGATCCCGGACGCGGTGCGCGACGGCCGGTACGTGCCCATGCGCGGGCACGCGCCCGAAGCCGACCCGCGCCACGACTGGGCGTTGACTGTCGAAGGACACGGCGATGCCCCGATCGCCGCGCCGCAGGGCCGGCTGGTCGGCGGCGGTTCGGCCGTCAACGGCATGATCTCGCTGCGCGGCGCGACCGCCGATTTCCGGGAATGGGCCGCGCTGGGCAACCCGCGCTGGGACTGGCCGCACGTCCTGGCCGCCTATCGGGAGCTGGAAGCCGACGCCGCGCCCGGCGACGACATCCATGGCCGCGCCGGGCTGTTTCCGCTCGTGCGGGCCGCCGAGGCGGAGTACGGACCGCTGCAGGCCGCGTTCGTGCGGACCTGCCGGAACCTCGGCATCAAGGACGCGAGCGACTTCAACGCGCCGGACGCGGAGGGAGTCGGGCCGGTGCCGATGAACCGGCGCGGCACGCTGCGGATGTCCACCGCGTTGACCCATCTCGCGCACGCCCGCGGCCGGTCCAATCTGACCGTGCGCGGTGGGGTGCTGGTCCGGCGGATCACCTTCGACGGCACCCGCGCGACCGGTGTCGAGCCGGCCGACGGGCCCCGCATCGGCGCCGACGAAGTGATCCTGTGCGCGGGCGCGATCCAGAGCCCCGCCCTGCTCCAGCGATCCGGCATCGGCCCTCGGGACGTGCTGGCTCGGCTTGGCGTTCCGACGATCGCGGAGCTTCCCGCCGGGCGGCATCTTGGCGACCACTTCTCCGTCCCGCTCGTCGCTCCCCCGAGGGAAGGAGCGTGGTCGCCGGAGGACTTCAGCCTGCAAACGGCCGTCCGCACCTCGACGACCGTCCAGCCCGGATCGCTCGACGCGCAGCTGACCATGTTCGCCTATCTCGACGTCGCCACGACCGGAGAAAATGCGCGCGGTCTGGCGGGCAAGGGGCGCACGGACCTCTCTCACGTCGCCGGAATCGGCTGTGTGCTCAACAAACCGCGCGCGACCGGGACGGTCCAGGCCAGGTCCCTCGACCCCGCCGAACTCCCCCGCGTGCGGCCGAACTATCTCGGCGAGCGGGCGGACCGGGACGCCATGCGCGAGATCGTCCGGCTCGGCTGGCAGGTGATCACCAGCGACCCGCTGGCCGGCCTGCTGCACGAGCCGATGGGGATCGACGCCGCCACGATCGCCGACGACGCCTCGCTCGACGCCACGATCGAAGAGATGGCCGCCTCCGGCTACCACTTCACCGGCACCTGCCGGATGGCTCCGCCCGAACGCGGCGGAGTGGTCGACGAAACCGGTCTCGTGCACGGCTGCGCGGGCCTGCGCGTCGCGGACGCTTCCGTCATCCCGGTCCCGCCCGCCGCCAACACCATGCTGCCCACGGTCATGACGGCGGAACGGCTCGCGGCCGCAGCCCGTGGCACCGCCTTCGGGGAGGCATGATGACCGCCCCATTGGTCGCCCTGAACGGGATCGCGAAACGCTTCGGGGGCGTCACCGCACTGCGCGACCTGACCATGCAGCTGTATCCGGGCGAAGTGCACGCCTTGCTCGGCGAGAACGGCGCGGGCAAGAGCACCCTGGTCAACATCCTGGCGGGCGTGCACCGGCCGGACGCGGGCACCATCGTGCTCGACGGCGCCGAAGTGACCATTCCCCATCCCCGCGCGGCGCGAGCCATGGGCATCTCGGTGGTCCACCAGCATCCCGTGGTGTTCCCGGACCTGACCGTGGCCGAGAACATCATGTTCACCCAGCCCCCGCCGCGACGGCGGACCCGGCTGCTCGACTGGGCCGGGATCGAGCGCAACGCCGCGGAGGCGGTCGCGCGGCTCGGCGCGCATCTCGACCCGCGCACCCCGGTGAACCAGCTGCCCAGTGCCGACCAGCAGTTGCTCGAGATCGCGAAGGCGCTGCTCGGCGAAACCCGGCTGCTCATCCTCGACGAGCCAACCGCTGCGCTGTCCGCCCGCGAAGTCGATCGGCTGATGGCCATCGTGCGGCGGCTGAAGGCGGCCGGCGTGGCGGTGCTGTTCGTCGGCCACCGCCTCAACGAGGTGTTCGACCTCGCCGACCGGGTCACGGTTTCGCGCGACGGCACCACCGTGATCAGCGGGCCCGCGAACGAGTTCACGCCGGAGAGCGCGGTCCGGCACATGGTCGGCCGCGCGGTGGAGAACGTGTTCCCCAAGGCCGAAATCGAACCGGGTGCGGTGAAGCTCGAAGTGCGGGGGCTGACCCGCCGCGACGCCTACCGCGACGTCTCGTTCCAGGTGCGGCGCGGCGAAATCCTGGGGCTCGCGGGACTTGTCGGCGCCGGGCGCACCGAGATCGCGCGCGGGCTGTTCGGGCTCGATCCGGCCGACTCGGGCGAAATCCTCGTCGACGGCGCACCGGCGGCGATCCGTTCGCCCCGCGACGCGATGGCGCGGCGCATCGCCTACGTCCCGGAGGACCGGCACGCCGAAGGCGTCGTGCTGGATCACTCGATCCGGTTCAACCTGCCGCTCGCAGGCCTCGACCGGATACGCCGCTTCGGATTGCTGTCCGCCCGCCGCGAAGCAGAGCTGGCGGCCGGCGCGATCGACCGGTTGCGGATCCGCACCGCCGGACCGGATCAGAAGGTGGCCGCCCTGTCCGGCGGCAACCAGCAGAAGGTCGTCATCGGCAAGTGGCTCGCCACGAACCCGGAGATCCTGATCCTCGACGATCCGACCAAGGGCATCGACGTCGGGGCCAAGGCCGAGGTGCACCAGCTGGTGTCCGAACAGGCGGCCACGGGACTGGCGATCGTCCTGATCAGCAACGAACTCGAGGAGCTGCTCGCGGTGGCCGACCGGATCGTCACCTTCTACCGCGGGCGCCAGGGCCCGGAATTCGTCCGGCGCCCGTTCGACGCCGAGCAGGTGCTGGGTGCGATGACCGGGCAGGTGGACCGTGCACACGTCTGAGCTGACGCCCGCGCCCGCGCCGCCGCTCGCCCGCCGCCGGTCCCGGTTCGCCCAGCGCGAGCTCGGCCTCGCCGGGGTCCTGGTCGCGCTGGTGGCCGGGTTCTCCGTGCTCGCGCCGCGATTCGCCAGCGCCGGGACGCTGAGCCAGGTGCTCGCGGACATGGCCATCGTCGTGATCGTGGCGACCGGACAGGCGCTGGTCCTGTTCACCCGCAACATCGACGTGTCCGTCGGGTCCACGGTCGGGCTGACCGCCTACGCCGCGGCGGCCGTCATCGCCGCCCATCCCGGGCTGCCGCTCGTGGTGCCGATCCTGGTCGCGATGCTGCTCGGCCTCGCGCTCGGGGCGATCAACGGGGCGCTGGTCGCGACGCTCAAGGTGCCGTCGATCATGGTCACTCTCGGCACCCTGTACGTGTTCCGCGGCGCCGACTCGGCGCTGGCCGGCAGCCAGCAGATCACCGCGCAGAACATGCCCTCGTCCTACACGGCGCTCGCGTCGTGGTCGATCGCCGGAATCCCGGGCATGTTCGTCTACGCGGCGGTCATCGCGGTGATCGCGCACCTGGTGGTCCGGCACACACTGACCGGCCGGGCGCTGCTCGCGACCGGCAGCGGGCCGGAATCCGCGGAGCGGATGGGCGTCAGGTCCGGCAAGCTCGTGTTCGGGGCGTACGCGGTGACCGGCCTGCTCTGCGGGATCGCGGGCGTGCTGTGGGGCGCCAGGTACGGCACGGTCGACTCCTCGGCCGCCAATGGCTACGAACTCGTCATCCTCGCCGCGGTCGTGATCGGCGGGGTCAGCATCACCGGCGGCGCCGGTTCCGTCCCCGGAGTCGTCCTCGGCGCCGCGGTGCTCTCCGTGATCGGCATCGGGCTGGCGCTGCTGGACGTGTCCCCGTTCTGGCTGCAGGCGGTCCAGGGCTTCGTGATCATCGTCGCGATCACCCTCGACCTGGTCCTGCGCCGCCGTCTCGCGTCCCGAAGGAGGACCGCATGACCGAGTCCGCCGCCCCGAAGCGCACCGTGCGCCTGCCGTCGTGGCTGGGACCGTGGGAGCTGATGCTCACCGCGCTGGTCGTGCTGGCGTTCGTGCTGGCGTCGGCGACCAATCCCTATTTCGCCACGGCGGACAACTTCGCCATCACCGCGATCGGTGCGCTCGGCCTGTGCCTGATGGTCGTCCCGATGGCGTGGCTCATGACCGCCGGCGAGATCGACCTCTCCGTCGCGTCCGCCTTCGGGCTGTCGGCCGCGATCTTCGGCGTGACCCTGCGCGCCGGGCTGCCAGCCTGGCTCGCGATCGGCGTCGGCATCCTCGCGGGCGCGGTCGCCGGTCTGGTCAACGGCATCCTCGTGGTCGACGTCGGGCTGCCGTCGTTGATCGTCACGATCGGCACGCTCGGTCTTTACCGCGGCTGCGCGTACATCCTGCTGGGCAACGAAGGCGTCAGCGAACTGCCACGCGCTCTCACGTCGTTCGCTCAGGATTCCGTGCCCGGAAGCCTTGTGCCGTACGGGTTCCTCGCGTTCCTCGCGCTGGCCGCGGCGGCTGCCGTGCTCCTCCACCGCGGCGCGATCGGCCGCAAGGTGTTCGCGATCGGCAGCAACCCGGAAGTCGCGCGCTTCTCCGGACTGGCCGTCCGCCGAATAAAACGTTCGCTGTTCGTGTTCTCCGGGACCGTCGCCGCGGTCGCGGGCATCGCCTACAGCGGCTACATCAGCACTGTGCGCGCGACCAACGGGACCGGACTGGAACTGGTCGTGATCGGGATCGTGCTGATCGGCGGGGTCAGCATGTACGGCGGGCGAGGCTCGTTCGCCGACGTCCTGCTCGCGCTGATCCTCGTCACGGTCGTGACCAGCTGGATGACGCTCGACGACGCCGAGACTGCGGTGCAGTACATGGTCACCGGCCTGCTCATGATCGGCGCCGTCGTCGTCCCTGCCCTCGCCGCGCGCATCCGTGCCGCGCGCGACCGCCGAACCGGAGGCCGTTCGTGACCGCCCGCCGCACCGCGCTCACCGCCGTGTTGCTCATGCTGCTGGGCGCTTGCGCCCCGGCCTCGGGCACCGGCCCGGCCGCGCCGAAGTCCATCCGCGACTGCAACCTGACGATGATCCCGAAGTCGACCGACAATCCGTACTTCGCCGCCGTGCACACCGGGATGGCGGACGCGCAGCGCGAGCTGGGCGGCGAACTGTCGTTCGTCGGTCCCGCCGCCGGCGACGTCACCGGCCAGATCCAGCGGATCCAGAGCGGACGGCAGCGTGGCTCGTGCCTGATCGGGCTGTCCGCTGTGGACTCCAGTGCCGTCGCGCCCGCGTTGCGCGCGGCCCGCGACCACGGCGCGAAGATCATGGCGTGGGACGGCGACGTGGCCGCCGGCGCGCGCGGGATCTTCGTGAACATGGCGAGCACCGGCGCGATCGGACGTGCGCAGTTCGACATCCTCGCCGGCGCCCTGCACCGCACCGGTCAATTCGGCATCGTCTCCTCGCAGGCCACCGCCGAGGTCACGAACAAGTGGATCGCGGCGATGCACGCGGAGCTGGCCCGGCCGGAGAACAAGGGCATGAAGCTGGTCAAGACCTCCTACGGCGACGACGACGCGAAAAAGAGCTACGACGCGGCCGTCGCGTTGATCCGGGCGTACCCGGATCTGCGGGGAATCATGGCACCGACCCCGATCGCGCTCGAAGCGAGCGTCAAGGCCGCCGCCGATCTGGGGGCGGCGCACCGGATCGTGGTGACCGGCCTCGGCAACCCGAGCGCCGACGCGCAGCTGCTCCGGAACGGGCAGGTGCCGGCCTACGTCCTGTGGAGCCCGCGCGAACTCGGCTACCTCGCCTACTACGCGGCCGCGGCCTACATCGCCGGAAAGATCACCGGCAGGCAAGGCGAGTCCTTCCCCGCCGGTCATCTCGGCAGCCGCACTGTCGGCGCCGACGGCGAGATCGTGCTGGGCGATCCGATCACGTTCACCAAACACAACGTCGGCGACTACACGCACGACTTCCAAGCCACGGAGTGAAGGGACACCGATGTTCCGCTATACCTACAACACGCTCGTCTACGGCCGGGAGCCGCTCGCGGAGGGCATCGCGCGGATCGCGAAATTCGGCTACGACGGCGTCGAACTGGTCGGCGAACCAGCACAGCACAACGTCGCCGAGATCCGCCGCGAACTCGACAAGCACGATGTGCGCGCGTCGTCGGTCATCAGCATTTTCACCCCGGAACGCGACGTGGTCAGCACCGACGCGGCCGTCCGCCGCAACGCGCTGGACTACCTGCGCGGCAACGTCGATTACGCCGCGGAGCTGGGCGCGGAGGTCGTCACGTTCACTCCGACGGCCTGCATGAAGATCACGCCGGAAACCGACCGGGAACGCGAATGGGCGTGGGCGGTCGAGGCCGCTCGGACGATCGCCGCCTATGCCGGCGACCACGGTGTCCGCATCGCGGTCGAGCCGTGGAACCGGTACGAGACCTACCTGATCAACCGGATGGACCAAGCGGTCGCCTTCGTCGACGAGGCCGGGCATCCCGCGCTGGGCTGCATGGCCGACACCTTCCACATGGCACTGGAGGAACCGGATATCGCCGCGGCGATCCGGCACTGCGGGCACCGGCTCGCCCACGTGCACCTGGCCGACAGCAACCGCGCCGCACCGGGTTGCGGACACACCGACTTCCGGCCGATCGTCCAAGCCATCGCCGAAATCGGCTACCTCGGCTGGATCTCCTACGAACTGCTGCCCGCGGCCGGTGACGTCTGGGGCGTGCTCTCCAGCGCGGGCGCACCGGAGTTCCTCGATCCGTACACGAAGGCGGCCATCGCCCATACGAAGAGCCTCGAGAACGAACTGGGCCTGGTGTGACGACCATGCGCAACCCGTTGGGACTGAGCACGTTCGTGCTCGCCTCGCCGTTCTCCGACGCCGACTGCCCCGCGGCCTTCGCCAAGGTCGCGGGCCTCGGCTACGACGTGATCGAGGTCTGCGTCGAGGATCCGCAGCTGCTGTCCGCGCGGGCGCTGCGCGACGCGGCCGGGGAACACGGACTCGCCGTCAGCGTTTGCGGCGCTTTCGGCCCGGACCGGGATGTGTCCGCGGCGGACCCGGACGCCCGCGCAGCCGGCCTGGGCTACCTGCGCCGCTGCGTGGACCTGGCGGCGGCGGTCGGGTCCCCCCATGTGGCGGGGCCGATGTATGCGCCGACCGGGCAGGCTCGGCTGCTGCCCCCGGACGCACGAGCCCGGCAACGCGCGCGGGCGGCCGAAAGCCTGCGGGCCGCCGCGGACCACGCGGGCGAACTCGGCGTCCGGCTGGCGCTGGAACCTCTGAACCGTTTTGAAACGGACCTCGTCAACACCGTCGAGCAAGGTCTGGAACTGTGCGCCGCCGTCGGTCGCGACAACCTTGGCCTCATGCTCGACACGTTTCACCAGAACATCGAGGAGAAGGACCTCGGCGCCGCGATCCGCGCCGCCGGGGACCGGGTTTTCCACTTCCAGGTCTCGGAGAACGACCGCGGCACACCCGGCAGCGGGCACCTCCCGTGGCCGGAAGTGTTCGCCGCGCTCGAAGACATCGGCTATTCCGGGCAGATCGTCGTCGAATCGTTCCTGCCCACGATCGCCGAAATCGCGCGGGCCGTTTCGCTGTGGCGCCCAGTCGCGCCGTCGATGGACGCACTCGCCGCCGACAGCATCGCTTTTCTCCGCACCGCACTGCGCAACCACTGAAAGGAGCACGAAGATGGGACAGCTCGACGGGAAAGTCGCCGTCATCACCGGAGGCGGCCGGGGCCAAGGCCGCTCACACGCGGTGCGGCTGGCCGAGGAGGGCGCGGACATCGTCGTCTGCGACATCACCGATCAGGTCGGCTCCGTGCCGTTCCCGACCGGACGGCCGGGCGATCTGGACGAGACCGTCGCCGAGGTCGAGAAGACCGGGCGGCGCTGTGTCGCACTGGAAGCCGACGTCCGCAGCACCGCGGACATGACCAGGCTCGCCGAGACCGCGATGCGCGAATTCGGGCGCGTCGACATCCTGCTCGCCAACGCGGGCATCCTCAGCCTGTCGGAGAACACCTGGGAGCTGACCGACGACGCGTGGGACGACATGATCGACATCAACCTGACCGGCGTGTTCAAAGCCTGCCGGGCCGTGATCCCGCACATCCGGGCGGGCGGCCGGGGCGGTTCCGTCGTCTTCACCTCGTCGATCGCCGGGCTGAAGGGAGTCGCGGGCTGCACGCACTACACAGCGGCGAAACACGGCATCGTCGGTCTCATGCGGACGCTCGCGCGCGAGCTGGCGCCGGAGTCCATCCGGGTCAACACCATCCACCCCACCGGCGTTGACTCCCCCATGTCCAACAACGAGTTCTTCCCGCAGTGGCTGGAGGAACACAAAGAACTCGGCGACGCCATGCGCTACAACCTGATGCCGGTCGACGCGATGCCGGTACGCGACGTGTCCGACGTCGTCCTGTTCCTGGTGTCCGACGCCGGGAAATGGATCACCGGCACGACCCAGCAGATCGACGCGGGTTTCCTGCTGAAGTGAGCCGGCGTCACAACCCGAGCGGCAGCATGGACGAGTCGCGCGGCCGGGTGTGGTAGGCGATTCCACGCGGCGAAAGGACCTGCTCGATCGCGGAAACCATGCCGCCGATGAGCCCGGCCTCGCCACCCTGCGAACTCTGCACGAGCGACAGATTGCGGGTGGCGAGCGGCCGGGACTGCTGGTAGACGACGCTCCGAACCTGGGCCAGCACCTCTTCGGTGCACTGGACGATCGGACCGCTGAGCACGATCCGCGCCGGGTTGCAGAAGTTGACGAGGTCGGCGATCACGCGGCCGACGACGATCGCGACCTCGCGAACCACGCTGACGGTCTTCGCCTCGCCGCGGACCGCCGAGGCCAGCAGGCCGTCCTCGCTCATCTCGAGGCGGGCGGCGATGGCACTGGTCGAGGCGACGGCTTCGAGACAGCCGCGGTTTCCGCAGCGGCACAACGCGTCGGGCAGCTCGGGCACGCGAATGTGCCCGATGTCCGCTGCGGCACCGTCCGCGCCGTGCAGCACCCGGCCGTTCTCGCCGACGAAACCACCGCCGACACCGGGTCCGATGTGGACGAGCAGCAACGGCAGGTGCGCGCCTTTCAGCGCCCTGGCCTCCCCCAGCGCCATCAGGTTCACGTCGTTGTCGACGACCACGTCGCATCCGAGCCGTTCGGCGAGGAAACGGCACACTCCGAAACCGTCCCATCCGGGCATCAGCGGCGGCCGCACCGCCATGCCCAGATGCGAGTCGACCGGGCCCGGCAGTCCGACCGAAATGGCGAGCGCGTCGTCCCCGGCGAGCCCGTTCTCCTCCAGCATGGCGAGGAACTGCTCGACGAGAGCGGCCAGCAGCACCTCCGGGCCCGTTTGCACGTCGATCGCCAGCTCGCGCCGCGCGACGACCTCCTTGTCCAGCGTGGCCAGCGCGACCCGCGACGCGCGCGGGGAAACCTCAGCGACGAGTACGACCCCTTTTGCGGCGCTGATCTGGAACATCTGCGCCGGGCGCCCGCGCGCGTCCTGCTTGCCGAATCCGGCGTCCTCGATGAGTCCGGCGTCGAGGAGCGCCTCGAGATGCTTGTCCACCGTGGAGCGCGCCAGGCCCGTGGCTCGCACCAGGCGGCTGCGACTGACCTGCGTGCCGTCCGCGATCAGACGGGTTATGACACTTCGCGCCGCATGCGCGTCAGGGGCCAGGCTCTGCTCCTCGAGCAGGATGCCGACTTCGGTCCACAGGGAGCCCATGATCGTGATCATACCTCGATTTCTGTCGAAAAAGAAATAATTCTGGCCTATTTTGACAGTTCACGACGGAATTTACGCTCCCGCTATGACAAGATCCACGGAGGACAGCGCAGTCGTCCGCCCGCTGGCGCCGGGGGTGGGCTAAGTGGTGGCTCGCCTCGAAGTCCAAGGCCTGAGCAAGGCCTTCCGCGGGGTCCAGGCCCTGCACGACGTCAGCTTCACTCTGCAAGCCGGCGAAGTACTGGCTCTCATTGGAGAGAACGGCGCGGGCAAGTCCACCCTCATCCGCATCCTGTCCGGCGCGCACCCGCCGGACTCCGGCGCGGTGCTCCTCGACGGCTGTCCGGCAGCGATCACCGGACCGGCCGGCGCGGAGGCGCTCGGCATCGCCACTGT
The DNA here is from genome assembly GCF_021903635.1 of Amycolatopsis sp. FU40. Taxonomy (NCBI): domain Bacteria; kingdom Bacillati; phylum Actinomycetota; class Actinomycetes; order Pseudonocardiales; family Pseudonocardiaceae; genus Amycolatopsis; species Amycolatopsis sp. FU40. Next base: position 1,979,014 of record NZ_CP091381.1, on the reverse strand, counting down.
CTATCAGGAACTGAGCCTGTTCCCGGAACTCACCGTCACCGAGAACCTCTTGTTCAACCGCTACCCCGGCCGCGGGCGCATCGACTGGCGGGGTGCCCGCCGAGAGGCCGCGGCGCTCCTCGCCGAACTCGGCCTGACGGTCTCGCCCGACCAGCGGGTGCGCGAGCTCAGCGTTGCCGACAAGCAGATGATCGAGATCGCGAAGGCGCTGCGCCGCGACGCCCGCGTGCTGATCCTCGACGAACCGACCGCCGTGCTCGGCGGCGCGGACGTCGACCGGCTGCTGGCGCTCGTGCGCGGCGTGACCCGGCGCGGGGTGAGCGTCGTCTTCGTCTCGCACCGCTTGGACGAGGTCTTCGGCCTCGCGGACCGGTACGTGGTGCTCAAGGACGGCAAGCTGACCGGCAAAGGGACGATCGCCGGCACCGCGCACGACGAGCTGGTGTCGAAGATGGTCGGCCGGGATTTCGTGCGCGGCAGCCGTACACCGGGCGCCGAGATCGGCGAACCGGTGCTCCAGGTCGAGGGACTGTCCCGGCCCGGGGTCGTGTCGGCCGTCTCGTTCGAGGTAAGGGCCGGTGAGATTCTCGGCATCGCCGGGCTGCGCGGGGCGGGCCGCACCGAGCTGGCACGCGCGATCTTCGGTGCCGACCCGCACACCGGAACGGTGCGGCTGCACGGCAAACCCGTGCGCATCACCGACCCGCTGCAGGCGATCAAGGCGGGGATCGGTCTCGTGCCGGAGGAACGCAAGACGCAGGGGCTCGTCGCGGGCCAGTCCTGCGCCGCCAACATCTCGCTGGTCAACCTGCTCAAACGCGGGCGCCGCACGGTACGGCCCGCGGCCGACCGGTCCGTAGCGCGCCGATACATCGAAAAGCTCCGCATCAAAACGCCGGGCCCGCAGACGCCGGTCGGCACGCTTTCCGGCGGCAACCAGCAGAAGGTCGTGCTCGCCAAATGGCTCGAAGCCGGCGTCGACCTGCTGATCCTCGACGAGCCCACACGTGGTATCGACATCGGAGCCAAGCAGGAGATCTACACCCTGATCCGGCAGCTGTGCGCGCAGGGCCTCGCGATCATCGTCATCTCCTCGGAACTGCCCGAGGTGCTGGCCTTGTCCGACCGCATTCTCGTGATGCACCAAGGCGAAGTCACCGCCGAGCTACCCGGTCGTACCGCCACCGAAGAGGAAATCATGTTGCACGCCGTGGGAGGGCGATAACCGTGGCCGTCGAAGCAGGCCGCCTGCCGGCCCTGACCCTCCGGGCGCGGCGCCACTGGCTGCCGCTGCTCATCGCCGCCATCGTGATCGCCGCGGTGGCGATCGCGGTGCCGTTGTTCTTCCAGCCCACCAATCTGCTCAATGTCGGCCGCCAGTCGGCGGTCGTCGGAGTGATCGCGATCGGAATGACGTTCGTGATCCTCACCGGCGGCATCGATCTATCGGTCGGCGCGACGCTCGCCCTGACCGGAGTGAGCACAGCGCTGTTCCTCGATGCCGGAATGATCCTGCCGCTGGCGATTGTGCTGTCGCTCCTCATCGGTGCGGCAGTGGGGGCGCTCAACGGCCTCGGCGTCGCCCGGTGGGGGGTACAGCCGTTCATCATGACGCTCGCGACGATGGTCGCGATGCAAGGCTTGTCGCTGCGCCTGACCAACGGCGGGCCAAAGTCGTTCGACAATGGCAGCGGGTTCTTCACTCTGCTGGGCAGTGGCGACGTGCTCGGGATTCCCGGGCCGTTCGCGATCTTCCTCCTCGTCGCCGTCATCGGCGTGGTGACCCTGCGCTACTTGCCGTTCGGGCGATTTCTCTACGCGATCGGCGGCAGCATGGAGGCTGCCCGGCTTTCCGGCGTGCGCACCGGCCGCACGCTCGTGGCCGCCTACGCCGTCAGCGGTCTGTGTGCCGGGCTGGCGGGAATCATGAGCGCGGCCCGGCTCGGCGTCGGCGACCCCACCGCGGGCGCACTGTCCAATCTGGACGCGATCACCGCGGTGGTGATCGGCGGCACCAGCCTCGCCGGCGGCATCGGCGGCGCGGTCGGCACTGTGTTCGGCGCCCTGCTGCTAGCGGTCCTGGCCAACGTGCTGAACCTGATCGGGGTTTCGCCATTCGATCAGCAGATCGTCAAGGGTGCGGTCATCCTCGTGGCGGTAATGCTCGCCGTCCAGGCGATTCGCCGCCGCAAGGACGGTCGCTCGTGAAGGCCCGGCTGGCGGCGCTCGGCCTGGCCGCGCTCGTCGCGGGTTGCACGGCCGTCCCGCGGCAGGACGTGCCGGTGACCGCGGAACTCGGCGACCGGCTGGCGCCCAGCGTCTACTGCGGCACGGAATGCCGCAGCCAGTTGATCCTGCACGCCGATCCGTCGACCGTGCGCTGTTCCGTCGGAGTCTCCTGGAACAGCACCGCCTTTCCGTACGGTGCGAAGACGACCCAGATGTTCCCCGATTTCGCGCGAAAGTTCCTCCGCGGCATGAAGGTCACTGTGGCCGACGCGCAGGGCGACGCGGGAGCGCAAGTCAATCAGGTGTCGGACATGGTAGCCAAGGGCGTCGAAGTCCTGGTGATCTCGCCCCAGGACACCGCCGCGCTGCGCGGCGTGATCGCACAGGCCACCCGCGCCGGGGTCAAGGTGATCTCCGCCGACCGGCAGGTGGACGGCGACGTGTCCAGCTACATCGGCTCCGACAACGTCGAAGCGGGCGTCACCGACGGCAAGGCCGTCGTCAAGGCGCTGGGCGGCCGCGGCGCGGTGGTGGAGCTGTCCGGGAGTCTCGGCGCCTCCCCCACCATCACCCGCGGCGCCGGCTTCCGCCAGGGCATCGCGGGCTCCGGGGTCCGGATCATCGCCACCCAGACGGCGAACTACAAACGCGCCGACGGGCTCAAGGTCATGGAGGATCTGCTGCAACGCTTCCCGCACGGACAGATCCAGGCGGTGTACTCGCACAACGACCAGATGACCTTCGGCGCGCTCCAGGCCATCCGGGAAGCCGGCCGGCAGAACGAGATCAAAGTGTTCAGCGTGGACGGCGAGGCCGACGCGCTGAAGCGGATCGCCGCGGGCTCCCTCACCGCCACGGCCGGTTATCCGCTCGTGGCCAAGGAAGCGGCGATCGCGGCCGCGAAACTCTGTGCGGACGAACCGCTCGCTCCCCGGATCAAGCTCCAGTCCACCCTCGTCGACCACACCAACGTCGGGCAGTTCCTCGGCCGGCCCCCGCAGTGACACGAAAGGCGACAACCGAAGTGAAGATCTCATACAACACCTGGGCCTACTCCAGCTTCTTCGTCTGGGTGCCCTCCTACCCGCTCGACGAGACGATCAAGCGCATCGCCAGGCTCGGCTACGACGGCATCGAAATCGGCGCCGCCGCACCGCACGCCTACCCGCCGCATCTCTCGGCCAACCGACGCGCCCAGATCAGGGACCTGCTCGACGAGCACGGGCTCTCGTTGTCCAGCATGCTCCCCGCACCGTCCGGCGGTCCCGGCAACAACCCCGCCTCCCCGGTCGCCGAAGAACGCCGGGCGACCATCGAGCACTACAAGGAACTGGCCGAGCTGACTGCCCAGTGGGGCGGCAAGACGCTGATCTACCTGCCCGGCTGGATCATCTTCGGCACCTCGCGGCGGCAGGCGCTCAAGTGGACCCGCGAGTGCCTCGCCGAGATCGCCGACTCGATCGCGCACACCGGTGTCACGCTCGTCATCGAGCCGACCTCCCACGACACGAACCTCTGCGAGAGCGCCGACGACGCGATCGAGCTGATGGAGGACGTCAACCGGGACAACGTAAAGCTCATGTTCGACACCTTCCACGTGCTGTATCGGCGCGAGGTGCTCAGCGACTACGCGTACAAGATGGGCGAGAACCTCAAGCACATCCACATCGCCGACAGCGACCGCCTCCCGCCCGGCTCCGGCGACGGCGACTTCCCGTCCCTCGTGGACGCACTGCTCGACACCGGCTTCGACGGCTATCTGACGATGGAGACCGGCTTCCACCGTCGCGGCATCGAGCCCGACGAGGACGCCCGCACCTCGATCGAGTACCTGCGCCCGCTGGTCGAGGCCAGGACCAAGGCACGGACCGGGTTCTGAAACAACGAGGGAGAAGGACGAAATGGAATACCCTCTGCTGTTCCTCAATCCCGAGGAAGCGACCGTCCTCGACGCGCTGACCGAGGAGATCCTGCCCGGCGAAGAAGGCTCCCCCGGGGCGAGCGAGGCCGGTGTCGTCCAGTACATCGACCGCTCGCTGGCCGGATTCCTGCGCGACCTGCAACCCGTCTACCGCGCCGGACTGATCGCTCTGCGCGAGCTGAGCGGCGACCTCGGCTTCGTCGGCCTCGACTCCGAAGCGCGCCGGAAGATCGTCGCCGCTCTGGCGGAAAGTCCTTCCTTCGCAGGGAGGTTCTTCCGGATCGTGCGCGAGCACACCGTCCAGGGGTTCTTCGGCGACCCGGCGTACGGCGGCAACCGCGACCTCGCCGGATGGAAGCTCGTCGGCTTCCCGGGGGCGCACTGGGGCTATTCGGCCGAACAGATGCGGCCGGGCGTGGATGCCCGGGAGATCCCGCTGCTCACGATCGAGGACCTCTACGCGCGGATCGGAGGCGGGCGATGACCGAGCGATTCGACGCGATCGTGGTCGGGATGGGCTCGTCCGGCGGCATCATCGCCGAGCAGCTGACCGCGGCCGGGCTGCGAGTGCTGGGCCTCGACAAGGGCCCGGATTACACGCAGGACGACTTCCTGGTCAAACAGGACGAGCTGCGCTACTACCAGCGTGGCGCCATCGTCGCCGGCGTCGACGTCGACCCGGTGACGTGGCGCCCGCACGAAGGCGAGACCGCACGGGTGCTGCCGTGGTCCGCGGGCGAACTCGGTTCGGACGAGCCGCTGTACGGCCTGCCCTCCATCGGCACCGGAGGCGGCACCCTGCACTGGGGTTGTGCGGCGTACCGGTTCCGGGAGGCCGACTTCCGGATGCGCTCCGCCATCGCGGAGCGGTTCGGCAAGGAGGCGCTGCCGGAAGGCACGCTGGCGGATTGGCCCATCAGCTACGCCGATCTCGAGCCGTACTACGGCAAGGTCGAGCGGGAGCAGGGCATTTCCGGCCGGGCCGCGGACAATCCGTTCGGTCCGCCGCGCGAGCACGAGTACCCGATGCCGCCGGTCCGCCACGCACCGGGCGACGTCCCTTTCGCCGAAGCGGCCCGCCGACTCGGCCTGCATCCGTTCCGCCAGCCGCTGGCGATCAACTCGGTCGAGTACCGCGGCAGGCCCGCGTGCGTGAACTGCGGCTTCTGCCACGGCTATCCCTGCCATGTCAAAGCGAAGTCGACCACCCAGGTCACCTCCGTGCCTGCCGCCAAGGCGACCGGGAACCTCGACCTGCGTCCGCTGAGCCGGGTCCTGCGCGTCCACCGGACCGGCGACGGCTCCCGCGTGACCGGCGTGACCTATGCGGACGGGTCGGGCAGCGCGCACGAGGTCCGGTCCGACCTGGTGGTGCTGGCCGCGTACTCGCTGGAGAACGTGCGTCTGCTGCTGGTCTCCGGGATCAACCGGGACGGTCAGGTCGGGCAGAACTTCATGACGCACAATTTCGGCTGGTTCACCTCCGTCCTGCCGGAGCCGACGAACCCGTTCCTCGGCACGTTCAACGCCTCCAGCGCCGTCGACGACTACACGTCGGAACTGGTGCCGGACAACGACCTCGGCGTGCTGTGGGGTTCGCCGATCATCAGCGTCACCGGAGACCTGCAGCCGATCGAGGCCTACCACCTGATGAACCCCGCGGTGCCCAAGTGGGGCCTGTCGCTGAAGCATTGGCTGCGGGACAACTACCTGCACCTGCACCGGATGTATTCGCAGACCACCAATTTCCCGCATCCCCGGCACTACTGCGACCTCGACCCGAACGTCCGGGATCGCTGGGGCCAGCCCGCGTTGCGGATCACCCACGACTGGGCGCCGCACGACGCGAACTCGGTCACGCTCATGGGGCGCTACAAGGAGAAAATCGCTCGCGAGATGGGCGCGAAGGACTACTGGACGGACGATCCCCGGCCGCCATACCACCTCTCCACGCATGACGTCGGCGTGCACCGCATGGGCGAGGATCCGGCGACCTCGGTCACGAACGTCTACGGCGAAGTGCACGAATGCCGCGGCCTGTACGCGGTCGGCGGCGGGCAGTTCGTCAGCTACGGCGGGTACAACCCGAACCAGACGATCCAAGCACTGGCCTACCTGAGCGCCGAACACTTGCTGGGGCGAGCGTGAACGGCCGGTTCCGTGGCAAGGCGGCTTTCGTCACCGGGGCAGGGCGCGGGCAGGGCCGCAGTCACGCCGTGCGGCTCGCGGCCGAGGGGGCGGACGTCGCGCTGGTCGACCTCGGCAGTGCGGGCAAGGTGGAGAATCCTCCATATCACACTGCGACGATCGACGATCTTCGTGCCACGCAAGCGGAGATCCGGGCGCTCGGCCGCCGGGCAGAGCTGTTCGAAGTGGATGTTCGCGATCACGAATCACTGGCCAGGGCGGCGGACCAGGCCGCGAGCGACCTCGGCGGAATCGACTACGTCATCGCGAACGCCGGCATCACCGACGGCTTCCGCACCACCTGGGAAATACCGCCGGAGCATTGGCGGACCGTGATCGACATCAACCTCACCGGGGTGTTTCACACCTGCCGCGCGACCGTGCCCTGGCTGATCGAACGCGGAGCCGGCTCAGCGCTGGTGCTGATCAGCTCGGGCGTCGGCATCAAACCGGTACCGCGGCTCGCGCATTACGTCGCGGCGAAGATGGCGTTGCGCGGACTGAGCGCCTCGCTCGCCGCGGAACTCGGCCCCTACGGAATCCGGTGCAACACAGTGCATCCCGGCGGCATCGACACCGGGATGACCGCTGCGATGGCCGAGCTGAACCAGGTGCCGCGCGAAGACCTGCTGGCCGGTTTCCGGGCCGGGCAACTGCTTCCGGGCGACCTCGGCATCGGCGACTCGACCGCCGCCGTGCTCTGGCTGCTGTCCGCCGAGGCGCGCATGATCACCGGCCTGGAGCTGACCGTCGACGCGGGCGAAAGCAAGAAATGAAACAGAAAGGGCTAGGCATGTCTTCGGAGAAGGTGCTGCGCGTCGGCATCGTCGGGCTGGAGTTCGGGGCGGAGTTCATCCCGATCTACCAGCGCCATCGCAACGCCGAGATGTACGCGATCTGTCAGCGGACCGAGTCGAAGCTCAACGAGATCGGCAACCGTTACGGCGTCGACGTGCGCTACACCGACTACGCGCGCATGCTCGCCGATCCGAACATCGATGTCATCCACATCAACACGCCGCTGCAGCTGCATGCCGACCAGGTCGTCGCCGCGCTGGAAGCAGGCAAGCACGTCGGTTGCACCATCCCGATGGCCACGTCGGTGCACGACTGCCGCCGCATCGTCGAGGCACAGCGCCGGACCGGGCTGACCTACATGATGATGGAGACCACGGTGTACAGCCGCGAGTTCTTCTTCCTCGAGCAGAACTACCTCGACGGCAATCTCGGCAAGCTGCAGTTCTTCCGGTCCTCGCACCATCAGGACATGACCGGCTGGCCGTCCTATTGGGACGGGATGCCGCCGATGTATAACGCGACGCACGCGATCAGCCCGACGCTAGCCCTCGCCGGGCATCAGGCCGAGTACGTGCAGTGCCTCGGCTCCGGCTCCGTGTTCGACCGGATGAAGGACGCCTACGGCTCGCCGTACGCGATCGAGTCGACGCACATCAAGTTCCTCGACAGCGACGTCGTCGCCGAGGTCACCCGCCACCTGTGGGCCGTCGCCCGCGAGTACCGCGAGAGTTTCGACGTCTACGGCTCGATCCGTTCCTTCGAATGGGCACAGACCGAGGACGCCGCGCATGTGCTTTATCTCGGCGAGACTCCTGAGCGGATCGAGGTACCCGACTTCGCGCAGCGGCTGCCCGAAGAGATCCGCTCGTTCACCACCGCCGGCGTTTACACCGCGGACGGCGAGAGCGAGCACCGTTCGTTCGTCCAGGGCGGCGGGCACGGCGGCTCCCACCCGCATCTCGCGCACCGGCTGCTGATGTCCGTGCTCGGCCAGGCCGAGCCCTACCCGAACGCCGTGCAAGCCGCGAACATCACCTGTGCCGGAATCCTGTCCCACGAATCGGCCCTCCGCGGCGGCGAGCGCGTGCACTTGCCGGATTGGACACTGTCCGACGCGAAGCCCCACATCGTCGAGCTTGCGCAAGAGGTCGAACCGCCGTGGGCGGCGGCCTGAAGCGCGGCTTCCTCCCGGCGGGGGCGCCGACCCTGCCGGGAGGAACTGCTGGTCGCGACGACGCCGTCCCAGGTGCCAGGCCCGGCGCCCGAACGCATCTCGCCCCTGTCGCAACCGAACACATCCCATCCCCCGGCGAGGCTGCCCCGGGCGGCGCCGGCGGTCAGAGTCACTTGTCTCGCCCGTCAGGCGACTGGGCAATGCCGCAGCGCATGTCGCGCTGCCGCCTCGCGAACGAAAAGATCACGGCGCAATCGGCACCCGGCATTGAGCGGTGACCATCGCGCTGCCGACATCGTCACGCGGCAGGGCTGCCTGGCGCGAGACGATGTCGGGAACCGTCCGAGTGGAGGCTGGACCTCGCGCCGATCGCACCGTCGGACCAGCCGCCGCCAGGCGGGGGCGACGTCATCGACGGCGGTCCAGACGGAGCGCTCGAGCGCACCCCGAGCTTCCTGGCTGGGCACGATCGCGACGACGAATACCAGAGCCGCACCTGCCAGGAAGATCGCGAGCCGCGCGGGAACGTCCGACAGCTCCGGGCTGAGCGAGCTCCAGCGTCGGCATCAGCCCGCCCAGCATGAAGCCGAGGTTCCGGCTCACCACGGCCCGCAATTCGGGCGGGCACCGCTCGTCGGGGAGATCATCAGCGGCGAATACGCGGAGTTGGACTGCATCAGCATGATCACGCACAGCACCGCGACGACCGCGCCGCGATGACCTCCGGCGGAAGCGATGCCCAGGTGAGCAGCGGCAACGCGAAGAGATCGCACAGGCCGAACCTGAGCATGACACGGCGGCGATCGGCCACCCCGAGGCAGGTTCATGACCCCTGGGAGGAGACCTGCGTCGTCACGAGGCCAATTGCAAGCGTGTGGTTAGTGCGCGACTCGCCCCTCGGACACGCGTACTAACCCTACGGGGTGGGCGGATGGTCACATCGACCATCCGCTCTTTCGCGTTATAGACCAGTTCCAGGCCGATCTCCTCGTACAGCTCCTGCAGCCGGGCCGGGCTTGCGCTGAGGACCTGTCTCCCGGCGTCCCCCAACGAGTCGACCAGCGCCTCAACGTCCGCTCTCCCCAGCTCTGAACCAGCTGGAGTCCTCGCCAGCTCCTCTGCTGCCGCGTCGCGCTCCTCCCTCGCGCGGTTCAGGGGTTCGATCAGCGCTTCCAGGTCGGCCCCGGCCTCGATCGCCTGCGTGAGCCGCGCCAATCGGGTTTTCGCTTGGGTCAGCCGTCGCTGGGCATCCGCCATGCGCCGTGGGTTGACGTTCACATCGCCAGCGACGCCGAGCATCGCCTCCACGGTCGCATCACGCTGCTCCTCAGAGAATGCGTGATGGATGTAGCTGTTCAGCGGATCCATCAACGCCGCTTCCGGCAGATAGATGTTCTTCGGGTGATCAGCCAAAGCCGGTGATCCAGGGACGAGCGGCCGGGCGGCGCAGCGGTAGTAGATCCGCGTGTCCCGCGGCGTCCCCTCCATCTTGCGCATGCAGTGATCGCACCGAACTCGCCCGCGAAACGCATACGTCCACTTCGTGGCCTTCGGTCCTCGCTCCAGCTTCCGACGCGCGTCGAGACCGCCCGCCGCGCGAGACCGGCGAGAGAGCTGAACCGCAGTGAAGTCCTCGGCAGAGATGATCTCCGGATGCGCTGGCTTGCGTGACCGGACAACCCGGTCAGCCGACGCGCGCCGGAACCGCGTCACGTGCCCAGCCGCGACGTCGTCCGGATCGAGCAGCATCTCCTGCCGCGCCCACCTACCGAAGAACGCGTACCCGGTGTACCAGGCGCTCACCGCCGCCGAACTGATCGTCGTGGACCAAAACCCGGAGGCAGTCAAGCTCGCCGAATCGATCGGCGCGGACCACGGCATCGTCGCGGACGGCGGGCACGTCGCCGCCGTCCAGGACCTCACCGGCGGCGCGGGCGCGGAAACCGTGCTCGACTTCGTCGGCGAGGGCGGCGCGACCCGCGACGGCATCGCCATGCTGCGCCGCGCGGGCGACTACCACGTCGTCGGCTACGGCGAGAACATCGACGTGCCGACCATCGACGTCATCTCCGCCGAAATCAACTTCATCGGCAACCTCGTCGGCTCCTACACCGACCTGTGCGAACTCATGGTGCTCGCCGCACAGGACCGGGTACGGCTGCACACCGTCCGATACCCGCTCGAGAAATTCCAGGACGCACTGGACGACCTCACCGCCGGACGCATCCGCGGCCGGGCGATCCTCGTCCCCTGACTCGTTAAAAGGAAACTGCATGATCTTCATTACCGCGAAATTCCGCGTGAAGCCCGAACACGCCGAGAACTGGCCGGAAATCTCGCGCGCGTTCACCGAAGCGACCCGCGCCGAACCAGGATGCCTCTGGTACGACTGGTCGCGCAGCCTCGCCGACCCGAACGAATACGTCCTCGTCGAAGCCTTCCGCGACGACGCCGCAGGCGCCGCGCACGTCGGCTCGGACCACTTCAAAGCCGCGCAGCGGGACCTGCCGCCGTATCTGGCCGAAACACCGCGCATCGTCAACGCCAAGGTCGACCAGAACGACTGGGCAGAACTCGGCGAACTGGCCGTGCGCGACTGACCGCAACGCGAGCGAGTGGTCCCGGCGCGGGTACCCGCGCCGGGACCACTCGCCGTGCACCGTCGACGTTTGGGAGGCCGCGCTCCGGCCGACCACCGACAGGCGGAACAACGATCAGTGCGCCGACCGGTCCGCACCCGCGGGCTAAGATCGGCCGATCGGACGGCGCGGTGTGGGAGGTCAGCCTGCGATGACGGTGGACAAGGCGCAGGACTCGCGCGTGGAGAGCGCGGATCCCGGCGCCACCCGGACAGCGCGGGCGTACCACGATCTCCGCGAGCTGATCCTGTCCGGGCAGTACGCTCCCGACGCCCGGCTCACCGAGGCCGACCTCACCAGCAGGCTCGAGGTCTCGCGCGGCACGATCCGGTCGGTGCTCGCCCGGCTCGCCCAGGAGGGGTACGTCACCGCGGAGGCGAACCGCAGTGCGCGGACGCGGTCGTTTTCCGAGGACGAGGCGATCGAGATCCTCGAGACCCGCGAGATCCTGGAAGCGGCCCTGGCGGCGAAGGCAGCCGAGCGCGCTACCGACGAGGACATCGCGGAGATGACCGCGACCTGCGAGCGGATGTGGGCGGGCCGGGAATCCGACGGCCGGGACGAGTACTCCGCGCTCAACCGCTCCTTCCACGAGCAGGTGCGCGAGGCGGCACGACAGTCGACGCTCACCCGCTTCGTCGACAGCCTGCTGTATCCGCTGGTGCTGCGGCAGTACCGCGACATGGACCGTTCGCGGCCGCGGGCGACGGTCGTCCACGAGCACGAAGCGATTCTCGCTGCCATCGTCACGCACAACCCGGAGGCGGCGGCCGCGGCGATGCGTCATCACCTGTCCGCGGTCCGCCGTGCTCTCCAGTTGAAGTTCGCTGGCGAGTAGGTCAGGACCAGAGGGCCACTGTCCACTCGGGATCCAGCACGACTCCGACGTCGTCGCCCGGGCGGATCCGCAAGTGCGCGTCGGCGTGGGCGCGGAATTCGACGTCGCCCACGGCGGCGACCGCTTCGAGCCGGTCGCCGAGGTATTCGGTGGAGATGACGCGCGCTGGGAAGCGGTTGGGCTGACCGGCGTCCGGGGTTCCGGGCACAATCCGGACATGTTCGGGGCGGATGCACACGTGCACGTCCCGGACTTGGGCGGGCGGCGTGGCGAAACGCTCGCAGCGCATGACGCCGATGGTGGTTTTCACTTCCGCTACGCGGCGTGGCGGGCCGTCGACGACTCCGGGGACGAGGTTGGCGCTGCCCACGAAATCGGCGACGAACCGGGACGCGGGCGAGTCGTAGATCTCCGCCGGGGAACCGATTTGCTCGACCCGGCCGCGGTTCATCACGACGATGGTGTCCGACATCGCCAGCGCCTCGCCCTGGTCGTGCGTGACGTAGATCGTGGTGACGCCGAACTTCTGCTGAAAGGACCGCAGTTCGGCCCGCAGTTGTGACCGGAGTTTCGCGTCCAGATTGGACAGAGGTTCGTCCAGCAGCAGGACTTCCGGTTCGCACAGCAGGGCGCGGGCGAGTGCCAGGCGCTGCTGCTGCCCGCCGCTCAGCTGAGTCGACCACCGGTCCGCGTATTCCGACAGGCCGACCTGTTCCAGCATCGCTAGCACCCGCGTCCGCGCCTCGCTCCGGGAGCACGTCTTGCGGCCGTAGCGGAGCGGGAAAGCCGCGTTGTCGAAGACTTTCATGTGCGGCCAGATCCCGTAGGACTGCGGCACCATCGCGATCGGACGGTCCTCGGGCGCGACGTCCCGGCGGGCCGCCGAGGAGAAGACGGCCTTGCCGTTCATGGAGATTTCGCCGCGGTCGGCGCTTTCGAGCCCGGCCAGGCAGCGCAGCGTGGTGGTTTTGCCGCAGCCGCTCGGGCCCAGCATGGTGAAGAAGCCGCCGCGGGGCACGGTGAAGCCGACGTTGTCGACGGCGAGGCTCACCTCGGCGCTCTGCTTCCGGGCGAACCGCTTCTCGAGACCGGAGATCGCCACGGCGTGCTCGGTGTTCTGCATGGTCACGACACCTCAGATGTGTTGTTGGAAGCCGCGGTGGTTGACCCACCACACGGAACCGGCGGAGACGGCGAGCAGGAGCACGGCCAGCGCGCTGGCCTCGGGGTAGTTCGCGCTTTCGCCGATCATGTCCCACAGCAGCACGACGACGGTGCGGTTGTCCGAATTGGACAGCAGCAGCGCGATCGGGAGTTCGCCCAGCGCGTTCGCGAAGACCCAGAGCCAGGTGCGCGTCACCGAGGGCGCGACGAGCGGGAGCACCACCCGGCGCAGCACGGTGCCATGCCGCGCGCCGGAAACCCGGCCCACTTCTTCGAGCCCGCCGTCCAGTTGCAGCAGGGAGGTCTGCAGCATCCGCGACGCGCGCGGGATGTAGCGCGTGGTGAGCGCGATGACGATGATCCAGATCGTGCCGTAGACCGGGATCGGCAGGAACAGGTACAGGAACAGCACCGCGACGCCGAGCACGACGCTCGGCACGGCGAACACGAGGAACGACAGGTCGAACAACGCGCGTCCGGCCCGCCCGCCGCGCTCGGAGGCCAGCGCCAGCCACAGGCCGAAACCGGCGGTCAGGGTCGCGGTGACGAGGCTGATGACCAGGGTGTTGACCACCGCGTGGGTCAGGTTCGGGTCGGTGAAGATCGTGCCGTAGTTGGCGAAACCGAGGCTGCCGAGGCTGTGCAGGCTGATCGGTTGCAGGAACGGCGTCAGGCTGGTCCACACGAGAGTCAGGATCGGGACGACGATCGCGACGAGCACATACAGCGTCACGATCGCGGCCGCCGGGTAGCGCCACCGGCCCAGCCGCACCGGAGCCGACCGGTATCCCTTGCCGCTGACCACCTTGAAGCGGTGCGACTCCCGCGTCTGCCGCCGGTAGAGCGCGATCATCACCAGGGACAGCAGCACCAGCAGGACGCCGTAGGCACTGGCGAGCCCGTAGTCCGACATGCCCGACGGCGGCTGCAGCGCCGCCTGCACGAGACTGCTGAACACGAAGATCTGGTGCGGGGTCCCGAGAATGGACGGGATCGCGAACTCTTCGAGCGCGATGACGGCCAGCAGCATCGCGGCCGCGCTCATGCCGGGCAGGGTGAGCGGCAGGACGATCTTGCGGGTGCGGGTCAGCCATCCGGCGCCCGAGGTGGCCGCGGCTTCTTCGAATTCGAGGTTGAGACGGGCGAAGGTCGGCGCGAGCATCAGGTACATGCTGGGCACGCCGAAGATGCCGGCCACGAGGATCATGCCGGGCAGCGAGTAGATAGCGACCGAAATCCCGAAGACGCGCTCGACGAGCAGCGCGAGCGGGCCGTTGGCGGGGTTGGCCGCGAGCACCCAGGCCACCGCCATCACGGTCGCGGGCACGCCCATCGGCGCCAGCGCGCTCGGTGCCAGCACGCGGCGGCCGGGCATGTCCGTGCGTTCGAAGAGATAGGCCAGGCTGACGCTGATCACCAGCGCCACCGAGACAGTGCCGACCACGAAGATCGCCGAGTTGAGGGCTACTTCGAGCACTCGCGGCGAGGAGAAGATCTTGACGAAGTTGTCGAGGGTGAACCCGGGGATGTCGAAGGGCAGCTTCAGTTCGGCGCTCTTGAGGCTGCTGAAGATCAGCATGCCCAGCGGGAACACCACGAGGTAGGCGAGGAACAGGCCGATGGCGATGTTGAGGCCGGTGCGGACGCGGCCGCGGCGGCGCGGGCGGGCGGGTTCGGCGGGCGGGCGCGGGGGTGCGGCGGGGGCGGCCCTGGTGGCGGACTGCATCGTCGGAGTCTCCAAGGGGATTTCAGTTCACGTCGGTGCCCAAGGCCTTCTCGACCTGGGGGAAGAAATCGGCGAACCGCTGGTACTGCTGGATGTCGGTCTCGCTGTGCCACTGGACCCCGGCGGCGCAGAGCGCGCGGACGACGCGGTTGGCGACGGCGGCCTTCGAACAGTCGGTCTCGGTGGGAATGATCGAGTTGTAGCTGCCGGCGAGCGCCTTCTGCCCCGAGGCGGAGGCGAGGAACGCGGTGAGCAGCCGCCCGGCCGCCGGGTGCGGCGAACCCTCGGGCGCGAACAGGTAGGCCTTGTTGGCGTTGGTCGGCCCGATCGGGGCGACCGCGACCGGGGCGCCCTTCGCTTTGTCCGAGAGCACGAGGTTGATCAGGTCCGTGCCGAGCGGGGTCTGCCCGGAGACGATGTTGGTGTGCGCCTGGGTCGTGTTGTCCGTGTAGTGCGGGCTCTGCTTGGCCAGCTTCGCGGAGAACGCCAGCCCGGGTCCGGCGCCCAGCGTCTTGTCCTGCTCCCACACGGTCATGAAGGACCCGCGCGACTCGATCGTGAGCTTGCCGCCGCCCCACTGCGGGGACAGCACGTCGTTCCAGCTGTGCGGCGCGTCGGCGGCGGGCACCGCGGTCGTGTTGTACGCCCAGACCTTCGGCACGGCCCACACGTAGACGAAGTTGCCGTCGAAGATCTGGTTCCCTGGCACGCCGTACCGGCTCCAGTCGACCTTCGCGGCCATGTCCACCGACGGCAGCACGGTCAGCCCGCCCGCGTTGGACACGTCGAAACTCACGCGGCCGGCGGCCTGTTCGACATTGAGCTGGGTGACGAGGTCCGGGGCCTTCTTGTTGGTGTATTTGACCGTGATGCCGGGATATTTCTTCTCGAACGCCTTGATCGCGGGCCGCATCTGGGCTTCCGGCTTCGGCGCGAACCAGATGACCTGCCCCTCCTTCTTCGCCGCCTGGTAAAGCTCGGCGAGGTTGCGGGCGTCCGGCGCGGGCGGCGGCTTGCTGCACCCCGCGCCGAGCAGCGCGACCACGGCCGCCAACGCGGCCAGCACGGTCTTCCGACGGGTACGCACGGTCCTCACTGTCCCCCCGTCGTGACTGCCACGCCGTACAACCGCGCGGCAGTGCCGCCTGCGACGAGGGCCTGCTGGGTATCGCCGAGCGCGGGAAGCTGCGCCCGCACGAGGTCCGCCAGCTCCCCCAGCGAGCCCTCCGAAGCAGGGAAATTCGAGCCCCACATGACGTGGTCGGCACCGAATTCCTCGACCAGTGTGCGCACGAGCGGCGCGGCGGATCCGGCTTCGCGCTGGGCCCGCAGAACGGCGGGCGGGGTGAGTTTCACGAAGACCCGGCCGCTGTCGCGCAGCCGCGCGAGCGCCGGATACGGCAGCACGCCGTCGCCGAGATCGGGGCGGGCCGCGTGGTCGAGCACGACGGTCAGGCCCGGGTACGCCTCGAGCAGTCCGGCCAGGATCGGGGTGTGCTTGGCGTGCATCTGGACGCAGACCGGGACGCGGCGGTCGGACACGAACTGCCACACCGGCGTCATCCGGTCGTCGTCGAGGCCGCGGCCGGGCGTCGGCACCGCGGTCGTCCCGTCGGCGGCGCGGATTCGGACGCCGGAGAAGCCGCGTTCGTCGATCCAGCGGGCGAGGTCGTCGACGGCTTTGGGCGAGAGGAAGTCGACCGAGCAGACGCCGCTGAGGCGGTCGGGGTGCCGGGCGAGCTGGTCGGCGACATAGCTGTTGTCGAAGCCGTAGACCGTCGAGGCCTGCACGATGACGAGGTGGTCCACCTCGGCGGCGTCCGCTGCGCGCAGCAGGCCGTCGATGTCGGTCGGGCGTTCGCGGGACCAGTCGGAGCGGTGCCCGCCGAGCGGCGCGGGCGGATACGCGGCGGTGTCCGGGGAAATGATGTGCGTGTGCGTGTCGACGCGGAACATGGGGTCTGCTTTCGGTGGGCTCAGGCGAGGTGGCGGGAGAAGTCGTCGAGCAGTTCGGCGACGGTCACCGGGGTGCGGATGACGTTCTGCTGCAGCGCGTAGTCGATCGCGATCTGCAGACCGGCGACGAGTTCGTCGGTGATGCCGAAGCGCAGTGCGCGCACGCGCGGTCCGGGCTCGGCCTCGGCGGCTTTGCGTTCTTCGATACGGGTTCCGAACGCCTCGTAGAGTTCGGCGACCGTGCCGGGCTCGGCTTCGAGCAGGTCCCGCCGGACGGTGAGCAGGTGGTTGATCGGCACTGTTCCGTGCCGTTCGCCCCAGGCCTCTTCGGCCGCGCGCCAGTCCGGGATGACCGGGACCAGCGGGCCTTCCGCGCCGTCGAGCGCGGGCGGGCCGAGCACGGCGGCGGAGACGTCGCCGCGGCGCAGGACGTCGAGCACTTTTCCTTCCGTGCGCTCGACATTCGCCGGCTCGGCGTACTCGGCGACGTGCGGCCCCTCGGTGGTCACCCAGGTGACGTCTTTGGCGTCGAGGCCGTACTCCTCGTGCAGGATGCCGCGCACCCACAGGCCGGTGGTCTGGCTGTAGGCCCGCACCCCGACCCGCTTCCCGGCGAGGTCCGCCGGGGCGAATCCGGCCGAGCCGGGCCAGCGGGTCAGCGAGTGGTGGTGGAAGTCGCCGCTGAGCACGACGGGCAGCAACGCGATCGGCACGCCCGCTTCGCGTGCCTGCAGAAAGGTGGCGAGGGCGAGTTCGCTGACGTCGTAGCGCAGTTCCCGCACCATCGGCGCGAACGCCCGGTAGATCGGATCGGCGTGCGCGACCTCGACGCGATGGCCGCCGGGCGCGAACCCGGGGGCGGCGGCGAACTCCGTGTGCGGGTAGGTCTTCACCGCGACGGACAAGGTCCTGGCCATAGGGGACGACTCCTCTGCTGCGCTGGAGCGGAAGGGGGTGCCGACGCGACCGGGCGGACACCCAAAATGTCGAACAGTGTCAGCGACCGTACGCGCCGATTGCCGGTGTTTCAACCGTCGAGGACGCAAATCGTCTAACAATCTTGCGTTCACCGACGTCTCTCCACCCGGTCCGATCCGCTGCGATCACGCGCTCGACCTGCGAGAACATCCTCCGGCCACTCTTGTTCTACAAGATTCAGCGGGCAGCAGATCGACTGACGTCGAGAATCTTGTTTAACAAGGAGTTCTTGCCGACTATCGCTGCGGACTGCTACGGTCCGCCGCAAAGTTGTTAAACAATCTGGCGGCCGACCCGGTGACGGGCGCAGCCGCCGAGCGAGGGCAGAGCTGTGATCGAGATCGACGAGGAGATCCCCGTTCCCGCACCGCCGGAGCGGGTGTGGGAGGTCGTGTCCGACCCCGAAGCGGTGGTGTCGTGCATCAGCGGCGCCGAGCTCGGCGCCTCGCACGACGACGGATCGTTCGACGGAACGCTGGTCGTCAAGTTCGGCGCGGTGGGCGTGCGCTTCGGCGCCCGCGTCTCCCTGGACCTGGACGAGCCCGAGCGGGAAGGGCGGCTGTCGGCCAAGGGCCGCGACGGGCAGGGAGCCACCCGCTTCTCCGCGAACGCGACCTTCCGGGTCGTCCCGGATCCGGCGGCCGGGGGTTCGCGCGTCCGCCTGACCGGCCAGGTGAGCCTCGCGGGGAAGCTCGCGTCGCTCATCGAAGCCGGTGCCGGTGCGGTGGTTTCCCGGATGACCAAAGACTTCTCCGCCGAACTGGTGCGCAAGTGCGCCGGCGACGCCGCCGCCGAACCGCCCGCGCGCCCCTCGCTGTGGGCGCGGCTGCGCGACTGGTGGCAGCGAATCGTCCACAAGCGACAGAACGAACAGAGCGAGGTGCACAGTGGCCAGGCTGAATAGCGTCATCGGAGCCCTGGAGTCGGGAAAACCCGCCTTCGCGGCCTTCGCCCCGCCCGAGCCGTCGGCGGCGCTCGACTTCGCCGGTTCCGCCTACGACGGGGTGGTCTTCGAAGCCGAGCACAAACCGTGGGACGCCGCGAACCTCCGCGACAGCCTGCAGTACCTCCTCGACCGGCGGCGCATCTTCGAAGCAGGCACCCTCGCCCCGGCGCCGACCCCGTTCGTCCGTGTGCCGGTCAACGGCGCGGAACACGGCCAATGGCACGCGAAACAAGCGCTCGACCTCGGCGCGTACGGCATCGTCTGGCCGCACATCTCCCGCGTCGAAGAGGCGCGCAACGCGGTCGCGGCCTGCCGCTACCCCCGCCTGCCCGGAACCGACCGCTTCGAACCCGCCGGTCTGCGCGGCGACGCCCCGGCAGCCGCCGCGCGCTACTGGGGACTGTCCACTCAGGACTACTACGCCAAGGCCGATGTCTGGCCGCTCGACCCGGACGGCGAAATCCTCGCCGTGATCCAGATCGAGGACCAGCTCGGCATCGAGAACCTGCCCGCGATCCTCGACCAGGTGCCGGGCATCGGGCTCGTGCTCATCGGCGAGGGAGACCTCAGCCAGGAGCTGGGCGTGCCGCGGCAGCTGGAACACCCGCTGATGGTCGAGGCCCGGCGCCGGATCGTCGAAATCTGCCGGAAGCACGACGTCGTCGTCGGCCATCCGCACGTCACCGCCCGCAACGCCGAGCAGGTGCTCGACGAGGGCTACCGCTTCCTCATGACCGCACCGGTCCGCAGCTACCCCGGCCTCGACCGGGGCCGCGAGCTGGCCGGGCGCTGACCCCATCCCAGGAGGAAACCCGTGATCATCGACTGCCACGGTCACTTCACCACCGCGCCGCCCGCTCTCGGCCAGTGGCGCGAACGGCAGATCAAGAACTTCGAGGACGCCGGCGCGCGCCTCTCCCCCGACGAGCTGCGCATCGACGACGACGAGATTCGCACCGCGATCGAGAACGGCCAGCTGAAGCTGCAGCGCGAACGCGGCACCGATCTCACGCTGTTCTCCCCCGGCGCCGGGAAAATGGCCCACCACTACGGCGACGCGGAAACCAGCCGCGTGTGGTCGCGGGTGAGCAACGACCTCATCGCCCGCGTCTGCGGCCTGTTCCCGGACAACTTCGCCGGCGTGTGCCAGCTGCCGCAGTCCCCGGGCGACGCGCTCGCCGAGTCCGTCCGCGCGTCGGCCGCCGAACTCGAGCGCTGCGTGACCGAACTCGGGTTCGTCGGCTGCCTGCTCAACCCCGACCCGTCCGACGGGTACTGGCAGGCACCGCCCCTGACCGACCCCGTCTACTACCCCTTGTACGAGAAGATGGTGGAGCTGGACGTGCCCGCGATGGTGCACGTCGCGATGTCGCGCAACCCGGCCGTGCAAGGCACCTGCGCGCACTACCTCAACGGCGACACCGCGGCGTTCATGCAGCTGTGCGAATCCGATCTGTTCACCGACTTCCCGACGCTGCGGCTGATCCTGCCGCACGGCGGCGGCGCGGTGCCGTATCACTGGGGCCGCTACCGCGGGATGATGCTCGACCGCGGTCGGCCCCCGTTGGAAGAAGCCTTGCTGGGCAACGTTTTCTTCGACACCTGCGTCTACCACCGGCGCGGCCTGGAACTGCTCACCGACCTCATTCCCGCCGCGAACGTCCTGTTCGCCTCGGAAATGATCGGTGCCGTCCGCTCGGTCGACCCGGAAACCGGACGGCGCTTCGACGACACCCTGGCGCTGCTCGACTCTCTCGATTCCCTCGGCCCCGCCGAAAGGGAAGCCATCTACGGCGGCAACGCGCTGCGGGTGTTCCCCCGCCTCGTCCGCCACCTCGACAAACAGGAGGCCGCGCGGTGAAGGTCTACGAAGCACTGGCCGCGGCGTTCGCCGCCGAAGGCGTCACCGACGTGTTCGGCATGATGGGCGACGCCAACATGCACTGGATGAACGCGTTGGCCGGACACGGCACGCGGCTCTACGAGGTCCGCCACGAAGGCGCCGGGCTGAGCATGGCGCACGGTTTCGCCCGCGCCTCGGGCCGCCCCGGCGTCGTCACCACGACGAGCGGGCCGGGCACCGCGCAACTGGCCACGTCGATGCTCGTGGCCAGCCGCGCTCGCATCCCGCTCGTCGCCTTCTGCGGCGAAACCCCGCTGGGCGACGAAAGCGCGGTGCAATACCTGGACCAGCGCCGGTTCGCCGCCGCGATCGAATGCGAGTTCCTGCAAGTCGCGAAGGCCGACTCCGCCGAGGAAATCGTGCGGCGCGCGTTCTACCTCGCCCGCACCGAGTCACGACCGGTCATGATCAGCGCGCCGATCGACGTGCAGCTGCAGGAATTCGAGGACGTCCTGCCGTACTCGCCGTCCACCGACCTCCTGCGCACTCCCGCGTTGCTGCCGAATCCCGCGAGCATCGAGCAGGCCGCGGAACTTCTCGCGGCGAGCAAGCGCCCGGTGCTCATCGCGGGCCGCGGTGCCCGAAGCGCGGACGCGGGCGAGCAGGTCCTCGCACTGCAACGCCGGACCGGCGCGCTGCTGGCCACCACCTTGCAGGCCAAGAACTGGCTCTACGGCCAGACCGAGTACCACGTCGGGATCGCCGGGCTGTTCGGCAGCAAAGTCGCGATGGAACTGTTGCAGGAAGCCGATTGCGTCGTCGCCGTCGGCGCGAGCCTGAACCACTACACGATCGAAAGCGGCTATCTTTTCCCCGACGCGACATTCGTGCAGATCGACACCGCGCCCCACGTCGTGATGGGCAACGGCCGCGTCGCCGACAGCTACGTCCAAGCCGACGCGGTGACCGGACTGGAAGCACTGACCAGCGCGCTGGAACAGCGCGGCATCGAACTCGAAGGCTTCCACACCGCCGACGTGCACGCCCGGCTCACCGCCCCGCTCGTGGATCCGGCCGAGTACCGCCGCGAGCCCGGCCTGCTCGACCCGCGCGAAGCGATCGCCGTCGTCGACGAGGAACTGCCGGGCGAGATCGGGCTCGTCCTCGGCAGCGGGCACCAGACCGACTTCGGCACGATGCTGTTCCAGCGCTCCCGCGAAATCACGTCGAACTACGGCATGTTCGGCGCCATCGGGCAGGCCCCGTTGCTGACTATCGGTGCGGCGGTCGCCAAGCGCGAACCGATCTTCGTGGTCGAGGGCGACGCGAGTTTCCTCATGCACCTGCCCGAATTCGAGACCGCCTGCCGGTACGGGCTGCCGGTGCTCGTCGTGGTGATGAACGACGAGGGCCTCGGCGCGGAGTACCACAAGGCGAGCGCCAAGGGACTCGATCCCGCGCTCGCGGTGATCCCGACCCCCGAGCTTGGCGCGGTGGCCCGCGCGCTCGGCGGCGGCGGCGCGACCGTGCGCACCGTCGACGAACTCCGGGCCGCACTGGGCGACTACGTCCGCGCGCCGCGCCCGACCGTCATCGACGTCCGGATCACCCGCGACGTGCTCAGCGTGCCCTACCGCCGGATCCAGTACGGCGAGGACGTGTGAAGGAGAGGAAACCCGACATGAAGATCGTGCTGGGCCGCGACGACCTCGCGGCCACGGCGTTGGAGGCCGCTGGGGCGTCCGAACGCCTCGACATCCGCCCCGTGCACAAAGCCTCACGCGGCTTCGTCAACGACGGCGCCGCCGACGTCTGCGAACTGGCCGTCGTGACGCTCCTGCAAGCGGTCGCCTACGACAAACCGGTGGCGCTGCTGCCGATCACCGCCCTCGGCCGCCACCAGCACCAGACCCTGGTGACCCTCGGCGAACCCGGCGTGGCCGCCGTCCGCGGGAAGACCGTCGGCGTGCGCTCGTGGAGCCAGACCACCGGTGTCTGGCTGCGCGGGTTTCTCACCGAGGACTACGGCATCGATCTGTCCGAAGTGGACTGGATCACCTACGAAGACGGCCACCTGCCCGAGTACACCGATCCGGCGTGGACGAAGCGGGCACCCGAAGGAACGAAACTGCCCGCCGACTTCCTCGACGGAAAACTGGACTACGGCATCATGGGCAACGAACTCCCGTCGGACGACCGCATCCGCACCGCGGTCCCGGATGCCCTTTCAGTCGCGGCGAACTGGGCCGAGCGCAAGGGTTTCGCCCCGATCAACCACGTCGTCGCGATCAACCCGGCCGCCGACGCCAAGGCCGTCCTCGCCGTCTACGACGCACTGGCCGCGCAAGTGCGCAACGGCCCGGCCGAACTCAACCCCGTCGGCTTCGAAGCACTGCGCGGACCCGTCACCGAGGTCGCCCGCTACGCCCTCGAACAGCAGGTGCTCCCCCGCGCCGTCTCGTTCGACGAACTCGTGGACGGCACGTGCGCCGCACTGGGCGTGTCCGCCTCGCGACTCGCCTGACCCCGGAAGGAAAGACATGGAAAAGCTCTCAGTCGTCCTCGGCGACTACGCGCACGGCCGTGCTTTGCTGAACGGAGACGTCGAGCTCCCCGGCCGCGCGGTGGAACCGGTCGAGGTGACGCCGGTGATCGGCGCGTACCGCCGGATGATCCGCGACCTCGAATTCGACGTCTGCGAACTCGCGCCCACCTCCTACCTCATGGCACGGCAGGCCGGAGTGCCGCTGACCGCGATCCCGGTGTTCCTCAACCGCCGCTTCCACCACGCCGACGTGCAGTGCGGCGAGAACTCCGGCATCCGCTTCCCCGCCGATCTGGCCGGCACCCGGATCGGCGTGCGCGCCTACACCGTCACCACCGGAGTCTGGGTGCGCGGGATCCTCCACCACGAATACGGCCTCGACCTCAACTCGGTGACCTGGGTCGTCGACGACGAAGACCACATCGAAGGCCGCGCACCGGCCAACGTCGAGCACGTCACCGACGGCCGGTCGCTCAGCGAACTGCTGCGCGCCGGGGACATCGACGCCGCGCTGAGCGGCAACGCCGGTACCGGCCGGGCCGGAGCGCCCCGCGCCGGATGGTCGGCACCGCCTCCGTCTGCAGAGGACGGCCCGTACCCGCTGTTCCCCGACCACGAAGTGCTCGCCCTCGACTGGCACCTGCGCACCGGGATCTACCCTCTGCACTCGGTGATCGCGGTCCGCAGCGAACTGGTCGAACGCGACCCGGACCTGCCGACCTCGCTGTACGCCGCGTTCGCCGAAAGCAAGCGCCGCCAGGTCGCCGCCGACCCGGAATGGTCCGCCCTGCCGCGACTGGGCAAACAAGCCCGGCAACTCGGCGCCGACCCGATCCCGTACGGCTTGGCCGCCAACGACCTCAGCCTGCGCGCACTCGTCGAGTTTTCGCGCGCCCAAGGCCTGCTCGACGCCGACTTCCCCGCCGAACCGCGGCAACTGTTCGCCGACGGCGACTACCCGGACGCCTGAAAGGTGCCGTTCATGGACATCATCGACACCCACTGCCACGTCGTCTCCGCCGACCTCGACCGCTACCCGCGTTCCCCCCTGGGCGGCAAGCAATCAGGCTGGGCCACCACCCGCCCGGTCACCGCCGACGAGATGGCGCACCGGATGGACGAAGCAGGCATCGCGCAGGCCGTGCTCGTGCAGGCCACCACGGCGTACGGCTACGACAACTCCTACGTCCTCGACAGCCGCGCACAGCGACCCGACCGATTCCTCGCCGTCGGCACCGTGGACCCGCTGCGCCCGGACGCAGCCGAACATCTCGCGAACGTCACCAGCAACGGCCTGTCCGGCGTGCGATTGTTCACCAGCGGCAGCACAGTCCCCGCCCAAGGCGAGTGGTTCGCGGCCCCGGAAAGCTTCCCGTTCTGGGAAAAAGCCGCCGAACTCGGCGTGACCGTCTGCCTGCAGATGCGGCTCGGCCCCGCCACCGCACAACTGGACGCACTGCTGGACCGGTTCCCGTCCGTCCAGGTCCTGCTGGACCACCTCGGCTACCCCGACATCGCAACATCCCCAGCGGACGCCGGAGCGACCGTCGCGAAACTGGCCGTGCACCCCGGCCTGCACCTGAAACTGACCCACCGCAACCTCGAACCCCTGCACGCTGCCGGAAAGGAAGCGATCGCGTTCCTCGACCCCGTACTGGATTCGTTCGGCGCACAGCGGATCGCCTGGGGCTCGAACCTCCCCGCAGCCGAGCAATCCCTGCCCGAACTCGTCGCCCTCGCCCACGAAGTCCTCGCCGACGTCCCGACCGCGGACCAACGAGAGATCTTCGGCGGCACAGCCCGCCGGCTGTACCCGGGACTGCCGGGCTAGAGCCATGACCGAAAGCGACAGCCGCACCACGCGCTACAGCCAGGTCTACGAAGAGCTGCGCACTGTGCTGCTCTCCGGCGGCTACGAACCGAACACCCGGCTGACCGAAGCGGATCTGACCACGAGATTCACCGTATCCCGCGGCACGATCCGTTCAGTGCTGGTGCGGCTGGCGCAGGAAGGCTACGTCACCAGCGAGGCCAACCGAGGCGTCCGCACGCGCAGCTTCACCCTCGCCGAAGCCGCCGACATCCTCGAAGCACGCGAAACCCTGGAGGCGGCGCTGGCGGGCAAAGCCGCGGAACGGGCGACCGACCGGGAAATCGCCGAACTCCGCTCAACCCTGGAAAGAATGGAAGCAGCACAAGCGACCGGCGACCAGATCGCCTACTCGAAAGGCAACCGAACCTTCCACCAGCAAGTCAAAGCCGCCGCGCACCAAGCAACCCTGGCACGAACCTACGACACGCTCCTCTATCCCCTGGTGATGCGCCAGTACCGCAACATCTCGGCCCAGCACCCGCGCACGGGCTCCCTCGCCGAGCACCGCGCGATCCTGCTGGCCATCATCACCCGCAACCCCGAGGCCGCGGCCGCCGCGATGCGCCATCACGTCGGCTCCGCCCGCCGCGCACTACTGCTCGACCGAGGACGGCCCTGACCATGCCCGGGCCGATCGTCGTCGCCTTCGACGGCACCTCCGCAGCCGAGCACGCACTGTTATGGGCAGCCGCTACGGCCGTCCGGCGCGGTGCCGATCTCGTAATCGCCGCGACGACCTGGTGGCCGGTGACGCTCGAGCCCGCTTCGGCGGGAGTCCGCTTGGTGTCGGTCACCTGCGTGGACCACGCTGTTGAGCGAGTGACCGCGCAATGGCCCGGTCTGCGAGTGTCCGGCCTCGAGTCCGGCGGTGCTGGCGAATTGCTTGCCTGCGCCGCCGAACTCGACGCCTCGTTGCTCGTCCTGGCCGCTGACACCCGGATTCCGTGGCGAGCCCTCGTGTACGGTGCCGACCGGCCGCTCGCTCTCGTCGGCACCGTCGCCGGGCCAGTAGTGCTGGAGGTGCGCGCCCGGCAGATCCGCCGCGACGCGCTGGCACTCGCCTTCGACCTCGCCCGCGCTACCGGGACAGGCCTGCACCTCCTGCACACCGCCGTCGTGTGGCACTGCGCTCGCGCAGCCGATCTCGCCGGGTTCGTCGTGGCAGAACTGGCCGGCTGGCTGGCGTCCTATCCTGAAGTCGCAATCACCTATCAATTCGCCATCGCCCCGCGCTCACGAGCCCTGAACCGCGGTGTCCGCACCGCAAACGTGCTGATCCCCGCTCGCCGCTGAAACCTCGGCACACTCGTCGCCAGCCGGGAAACTGACGATCAGGAGTTCCTTGTCCTTCGAAGCGGTGCGGCCGAACACGGTGTGCGCGTCCCGGCAGGCCGAACTCTCCCGGTTTTTGCCGGCGACGAGCAGCGGGGCTTGGCTACCCGGCACGGATCCGGCTCGTCTCCGCGCGCCGTTCGATCTCCCATCCGGTGCCCGCCAAGGCCCGGCGAGCCCGTTCGAGGCATTCGCGGTGACCGGCGGCCGCGTCGGAGGAGACCTGGTCGGGAACATCGTCGTCGGACATCAGCGCACACCTTTCCGGGAAATCCTGGACCGCCACCGCACCACATCGGCGCACCGCCGGAGATCTCGTTCTGAGACAGGCCCCGGCCCCGGCCCGGCCTACGCTTCGGCGACGTCGACGCCCAGGAGGTGCGGGGATGCTGGAATACCGGAACGGAACGGTCGTAGTGCGCTTCCTGGCCGAGGAAACCGGCCACCTCGCCGCGGCACTCGCCTATGCCGGGCCCCTGCCGGTCGTGCTGACCGGAACGGCCCGCCAGTTCGCTCCCGATCTCGGGGCGGGCCTGCGCTCCGCAGCGGCCGCCGTGCGCAAGCACCCGGCGCCGGTGGTCGCCGCCGTCAACGGCGACGCGATCGGCGCGGGCTACGCGCTCGCCGAAGCCGCCGACCTCCGGATCATGTCCGGCGGTGTCGTGCATCCGGCCGGCTGGCCGCGACCCCTCGACGCGGCCGCCGCGGCCGCCGCCGGGCTCGTGGATCTCCAGTGCCCGCCCGCACGGCTGCTCAGCCTCGCTGTCCGGCTGGCCGGACGCGCCCGCCCCGGCGCCGCGGCGTAGTCGACCGCGCCGGGTCCGCCCGAAAGGAGCGGACCCGGCGCGGGACCCCCGGTTCCTAGTAGATGTTGGACGGGCGGACCATGCCCTCGGCGAGGTCCCCGAAGCCCGGCGCGATGATCGAGCCCGGGTTGACCACGACCTCCTCGACCACCGCCGTCTCGGTGGTGATCACCAGCGCCGCGATGGACGCCGCGCTCTCCAGTGCCGAGCGGGTCACCTTCAACGGGTCGATCACCCCGGCGGCGAACAGATCGCAGTACCCGCCGGCCAGCGCGTCGAACCCTTGGCCGTTGGGCAGTCCCGCGACGCGTTCCCGGACTTCGGCTCCCTCGTACCCGGCGTTGGCCGCGATCCAGTGCAACGGCTCGCCCAGCGCCCGCAGCACGATGTCGCGGCCGTGCGCCGCGTCGCCGTCCAGGTCCAGATCCACCTGGAGCGCCGCTTGCGCCAGCGCCGCACCGCCGCCGGCGACGACGCCCTCCTCCAGCGCGGCCCTGGCCGCGGCCAGGGAATCCTCGACACGCAGCATCCGGTCCTTCATCTCGACGCTGGTCGCAGCGCCGACCCGCACCACCGCGATCCGCCCGGACAGCCGCGCGATGCGCAGCCGCAGGCTGTCCTGGTCGTGCTCGATCCTGGCCCGCTCCAGCTGCTTCTCCAGCTGGCCGATCCGGGCGCGCACCACGTCCTCGGCCCCGGCGCCGCCGAGGATCGTCGTCGAGTCCTCGGTGATGGTGATGTGCGCGCAGCGGCCCAGGTCCCGTTCGGTGACCTCGGCCAGCGTGACGCCGGAATCCTCGCTCACCACCCGCCCGCCGAGCGCCGCGGCGAGGTCTTCCAGCTCGGCGATCCGCCGGTGCCCGAAGCCCGGCGCGCGGACCACCGCGCCCGCGAACGTGCCGTGCACGTTCCCGCTCACGATCAGCTGCAGCGCCGGACCGTCCACGTTCTCCGCCAGCACCACCAGCGGCCGGTCCAGCCGGCGCGCCGCCTCGACGGTCGGCATCAGGTCCTGCACCTGGCTGATCTTCTTGTTGGTCAGCAGCAGCACCGGATCGGCGAAGCTCGCCTCCATCCGGTCCCGGTCGGTGACCATGTACGGCGACGTGTAGCCGTGGTCGAACTCGATCCCGTCGGCCAGCTCGACGCTCAGTCCCGGCTGGTCGGACTCTTCGATCTCCACCACGCCCGCACGGCCCACCGCGGCGAGCGCCTGCGCGATCACCCGGCCGATCCGCTCGTCGTCGCTCGCCGCGAGCGTCGCGATCCGCTCCAGCTCGGTTTCGCCGGACACCGCGACCGCGGACTTGCGCAGGTATTCCACGACCGCTTCGACGGTCTCCTCGATCCCCCGCCGCACCCGCATCGGGTTCGCGCCCTCGCCCAGCGCGGCCAGGCCCTCGCGCACCATCGCCTGTGCCAG
Organism: Amycolatopsis sp. FU40; assembly: GCF_021903635.1. Lineage (NCBI taxonomy): Bacteria > Bacillati > Actinomycetota > Actinomycetes > Pseudonocardiales > Pseudonocardiaceae > Amycolatopsis > Amycolatopsis sp. FU40. Next base: position 1,950,636 of record NZ_CP091381.1, on the reverse strand, counting down.
GACGGTGGCGGTCGTGGTGCCGTCGCCGACCGCGCCGTTGGTCTTCATCGCGACTTCCTTGACCAGCTGGGCGCCCATGTTCGCGAACGGCTCCCCCAGCTGGATCTCCCGGGCGATAGTCACCCCGTCGTTCGTGATCGTCGGCGGGCCGGTCAGCTTCTCCAGCACCGCGTTGCGCCCCTTCGGGCCCAGCGTCGCCTTCACCGCGTCGGCCAGGGTGTTGACCCCGAGCTCGAGCTGCCGCCGCGCCTCGACGCCGAACCTCAGCTGCTTCGCCATGATGGTCTCCGTCCTTTCCTTGCGGTATCAGGGAATGAGGATCGCGCGGCCGCGGACCCGGCCGGCGCTGAGATCGTCGATCGCCTGCTGGAAGTCCTCCAGCCGGTACTGCGCGGTGTGCAGCTTCACGTCGCCGCGGGCGGCCAGCACCATCAGGTCCTGCAGATCGGAGTACGAGCCGACCAGGTTGCCGACGAAGTTGATCTCGGTGGAAATGATGTCGATCGTCGGGACGTCGATGTTCTCGCCGTAGCCGACCACGTAGTAATTGCCCGCGCGGCGCAGCATCCGGACGCCCTCGGCGGTCGCGCCGCCCTCGCCGACGAAGTCCACCACCGCTTCCGCGCCGTGGCCGCCGGTCAGGTCGAGCACCGCGTCCACCTGGGACCCGTCGGCGACGATCGTGACGTCCGCCCCGATCTCCTTGGCCAGCGCCAAAGCTGCCGGGTTGCGGTCGAGCACGACCAGCGTCGCCGCACTCATCGCTTTCAGGCACTGGATGCCGATGTGGCCGAGCCCGCCCGCGCCGATGATCACGCAGACATCGCCGGGCCGCAGCAGTTTCGCCGCCTTCGCAGCCGCGTGCTGCGCGGTGAGACCGGCGTCGGCGAGCGCGGCCACCTCGGCCGGTTCGAGATTGTCGGCCAGCTTGACACAGGACCGGGCAGACGTGCGGAGGTACTCCGCGTACCCGCCGTTCGTGTCGATGCCGGGGAAATCCGACTGCTCGCAATGCACGTCGTCGCCGCGCCGGCACGCCCGGCACAGCCCGCAGGTGATCAGCGGGTGCAGGATCACCTTGTCCCCCACCGAGACGTTGGTGACCGCGTCGCCGACCGCGTGCACCCAGCCCGCGTTCTCGTGCCCGATCGTGTAAGGCAGCGCGACGCCGGATTTCTCCGCCCACTGCCCTTCGAGGATGTGCAGGTCGGTGCGGCACACCCCGGCCGCGCCGACTTTGACCACCACGTCGAGCGGACCGGCGACCTTCGGCTCCCCTACGTCGCGGAGTTCGAGATTCCGGTGGTATCCGGTGACCTGGACGGCTTTCACGATCGGCTCCTGGTGTCGACGACGAGCGGCGCGGCCCCGTCGGGATCCGCGTACCGGGTGGCGAGCAGCCCGCGGCAGAAATGCGCGTTGCCCTCGATCGAAATGCGGGTGGCGGCCGCCAAACGCAGCCACAACGCGGCGTCCTGCTTCCCGACCGGACGGCCGGCGTGGTCCACGACCACCCGCGCGTGCGCGTCGGTCGGCAGCCCGATCGCTTCCCGCCGGCGCAGCAGTGCGTTCTTCAACCGCCCCTCCGGCAGGTCGAACAGCTCCAGCAGCGGCAGCTCTTCGAGCGACCACGCGCCGCCGGCCAGCACCGCACGACAACACCGTTCGACCGCGGCCAGATGGGCCTTCCGCTGGAACGTCCGGCGGAGTTCGTCGAGGCTCTGCTCCGCCTCGACGCCGAACGTGCCGACGTATCCGGCCCCGCCCGCGAGACCGCTGTTGATCTTCTCGGAATCGTGGTGATCGTCCAGCAGCACCCGGACCCGGCCCGCGTCCGGAAGCGCCGAGAGCGCGTCGTAGGCGTCCGAGACCATCAGATACGCGAAATTCGGGGCGCAGAAAGAGGTTGGCAGTCGCAGGTGCACCTCCACGCCCGCGTCGTCGATCGTGACCGAGCGGACGAAGCCGAGTTCGGTCACCGGCTGGTCCAGTTCGGGGTCGAACACCGTCGCCAGCGCCGACAGGACCTGCGCGTCCAGGGAAACCGCGGCGGCGGTCATCGCGCACCGGCCTCCGCGCGCAGCCGGAACTGCGCCGGCACGTCCAGGTCGTACAGCGCGGCCGCGTTCAGCCCGAGGATCTTTTTCTTCTGCGCCACGGTGATCCGCGGGTACTCCGGGAGGTCTTCCGGGATCTGGAAGTCCACGAACCGCTCCACCAGCCACTGCGGCGTCCAGAGCGCGTAGTCGCTGCCGAAGAGGATCTTGTCCTCGCCGAGCCAGTACAGCAGTTCGCCGATAATCTGCGCGAAGTAGCGCGGGCGGGCGTGGATGAACGGCATCGCGACCGCGAGCCCGCCGTACACATTGGACTCCTGGGTGGCGATCCAGCAGAAGTCCTCCAGCCGGGGCAGCCCGACGTGCTCGACGATGAAGTTCAGGTCGAGGTAGTCGGTGGCCACGTGGTCGATGTCGGCCACGTCGAACGCGTCGCGGTCCAGCGGCCGGATCGTCGGTCCCTTGTGGACGTGGATGTTCTTGATGCCCAGTTCCAGGCATTCTTCGAGGTAGCGCCGCGACCAGGGGTCGTCCAGCCGGTAGCCGCGGGAATCGCCGTGCCATTCGGCGGTGTAGAGCTTCACGCCCTTGAGCCGCATCTCCTCGGCGTCGCGGCGCAACTGCTCAAGCCCGGCCTCGCCGTCGCGCGGGTCGTAGGCGTGGTTGTAGGTCAGCTTGCCGGGATGCTGGCGCACCAGGTCGAGGCATTCCCCGGTCTGGCCGAAGTTGTTGCGGTAGAAGTCCCGCAGCAGCGTGGCCTGGAAGATCGCGTGGTCGACGTGGCCGTCGCCGAAGACGTCCTTCATCAGCCGCTCGCCGCCGTAATAGGTGTAGGTGTCGTAGTCCCACGTCACCTGCTCCGGGCTGAGGTTGCGGTGGTAGTCGTAGAAGCAGTCGATGAACTGCTTCCCGTGCACGTTCTTGATGTTCGACTCCCGCGCGTCCCAGATGTGGACATGCCCGTCGACGACGTAGTACTGCTCGCCATCCTTTTCGTACATCGGAGATCCTCGCCCTTCGTTCGTGCTCGCAGTGGTGGGGTGGGAACGCGGCGGCGGGCGGCTCGGCCCGCCGCCGCGCGGTTCGGGATCCGGCCTCAGCCCTTGGCCAGCAGGTCGAAGCCGATGTACTCGGCCGCGTCCTCCGGGCTGGCGAAGAGCAGGGTGCGGTCGTCCAGGTGCACCATGCGGCCGTAGTGGGTGGAGCTGATCTCCTCGAAGACCGAGCCGTCGAACTCCTGGCCGAGCGCGTCGGTCAGTTCGGCGTAGTCGAATTCGAGCAGCCGGGTGCCGTCGACCCGGATCATCGACGGGTACTCGACCAGCCCGACCCCGTCCTTGGCGCCCATCACGTCGGCGACCACCCGGCCGATCGGGGTGTTCATCAGGGTCACGCCGCACATGTTCGAGATTTCGGTCTGCGCACCGAACTTCATGTCGCTCACTGGTCCAGCTCCTTCGGAACGTCGAGCCCGATCTCCTCGAGGAGCTGGGCGAACTTCTCCTTGCTCGCGGCGAGCGAGTCGGCGAACGTGCGCGCCTTCTCCGCAGGCTGCGACCAGATCGGCTGCAGCGCCTCGGCCGCTGCCAGGCACCTCGGCACCCAGGTCGACAACCACTCGCCGAACAGCTCCTTGTTGGCGGCGCCGTGTTCCCCGTCGCGGGTCAGCATCTGGAACAGCGACCGGGTGTAGGCGAGGTCGCGGCTGTAGTCGTACTCGCCGGTGCCGACCAGCGTCGGCGTCACGTAGTCGCCGTTCGCCGCCGAGACCTGCATGACCAGCTCGGACCGGAACAGCTGGCCGACCAGCTGCTCGAAAACCACATTGGTGGCGAAGAGCAGTTCCGCCCAGTCGCCGACCGCCGTCAGCTCCTCCACCACGCGACGAGTCGGCTGCCATTCCTCCGCCGACTGCCAGACCGCCCGGTGCGTCTCGCCGTCGAAGGACTCCAGCGAGTCGGACAGGTCGAGGTTGAACAGTGCGAGGTCCTGGGCGAAGCGCATCTTGTGCGCGGCGGTGACCGCCACCGCGGTGTTGATCATGTTGGTCGGGCCGGAGCGCTGGATCGAGGTGAACACGTGCAGCGCCAAGCCGTTCTCGGCGTGCATCCACGCGCCCAGGTTCCGCGCGATGAAGGTCTGCCACGCCGGCTTCCAGTGGGCGTAGGCGCCTGCGCGCTTGGCGTTCTCCAGGCTGAGCGCGACCTGGCGCACCACGGCGGAGTTGTTGCGGTAGAGCGTCTGCTCCCACTCTTCGTTGGGGTCGAGGAACGCGTGCCAGTTCGAGGACTTCGCCCGCGTCCATTCCTGCGGGTAGCCGCCGGGTCCGTCGCCGAAGCCGTAGATCCAGCCCTGGCTCAGGTGCCGCTCCGGGTCGGGCTGGACGTCGACCGTCACGTCCTCGTACACGGTCGCGCGCATCTTGGCGGGCTCGAAGTAGTTGTAGCTGCGGCTCTTCGAGCTGGGGAATTCCAGCGCGCCGGCTTCGGAGTCGGTGAACTCCACTTTCGGGAAGCTGCGTGTCGCTGTCGGACTGCTCGCCATCGTCGTTCTCCTGTTACTGATCGTCACTGACCGAGGTCGTGAACTTGTCGTAGAACACCTGGTCTTCCGGAACTCCTTGTCTCGCCGCGAGATCGAGCGCGGCATCGACCATCGGCGGCGGCCCGCAGAGGTACACCTCGGCGCGGTGCAGCTCCGGCTCCCGGGCCTCGACCACATCGGTGACCATCCCCGGTTCGGCCGGCACGCCGAGTTCGCCCCCGCCGTCCGCGGACTCCGACAGCGCGACGACGAACCCGAAGTCGGCCAACTGCTCCCCCAATGCCCGGATCTCGTCCAGACAGAACAGATCCGCCGCGGTGCGGGCGCCGTAGTAGAACCGGATCCGCCGGGGGTCGGCCGTTTCCGCGAGGTGCCGCAGGAGGCTGAGCACCGGGGCCATCCCCGCGCCGCCCGCCATCAGCACCAGCGGAAGCACGTGCCCCTTCTTCAACGTGAAGTTGCCGTACGGTCCGCGCAGCAGCAGGGAATCCCCGACCGAGAGGCCGTCCTCCAGCAACGCGGAGAACCGGCCGCCCGGGTACTTCTTGATGAGGAATTCCACGTGGTCGGCGGTCGAGGGCGTGGTGGCCATCGAGAAGGACCGGCAGTCCTCGGTGCCCGGGATGGTCAGCTCGGCGTACTGCCCGGCCTTGAACTCGAGCGGTTTCGCCGTCCGCAGCCGGAGGCCGACGATGTCGCGGGTGTGCGGCACGATCTCGGCGACCTCGGTGGCGATCTCCTGCAGCGGAGCCGAGTTGAGCAGCTCGTCCTCGTCGAAGTTGAGCAGCTCGATCGTGCAGTCGCTGTAGGCGTGCGCCCGGCAGAGCAGCAAGTAGCCTTCCTCGACCTCCGCGTCGTTGCACGCGAACGTCGAATACCGCTCCATCTGCAAGTCGCCTTCGAGCACATAGGACTTGCAGGCCGAACACTGCCCCTCGCGGCAGCCGTGCATGAGGTGGATGCCCTGGCGGAAGGCGGCGTCCAGGATTTTCTCGTCCTCGGTGACCTCCATCTCGACGCCGACCGGCTCGAAGGAGATGCGGTGCTTGTCGCCCATGGGTTTCTCGATTCTTCCGGCAGGGTCCCGCGGCCGGACCGCCCGGACGCGGCCGCGGGACCCGGGCTCGTCAGGCGACAGTGACGTTCGGGTTGGCGCGGTAGGCCGCGGCCCACTGCTCCCGCTCGGCGTCGGTCATCTCGTTGAGCGCGACGTTCGGGCTGGCGAACCGGATGCCCCGGATGTCGTCGAGCGTCCAGAGCTTCTTGGCGTCGTCGAGGTCCAGGTGCGGTTGCGGGATCAGCGTCTTGCCGTCGTCGCGGACGTAGCCGAGGTCCTTGACGATGTCGGCCAGGTCGCGGTCGTGGTGCAGCGTCTCCCATTCCCGGTGCCCGGTGAGCCGTCCCATGTTCGGCGTCTCGCGGCCCTCGTACTCCGGCCGGAAGGCGACCTTGTCGGTCCAGGCGCAGGTCTCCGAGCAGTAGGTGCGCCACTGGTCGTCGACCTTGTCCACCACCAGGTCCTCGCGCACCAGGCAGGGCACCATGCAGGTCCAGCAGCGGTGCGGGTACTCGTAGCCGACGTCCTCGAACGCGATCGGCTTGTTGCGGCCCGGGTAGCGCAGCCGGTTGTAGGCCTCCCACCACTTGCCGAACTGGTCGTACCAGCCCGGGTACTTGTCCTCGAACCATTCGAAGTCGGCGTCGGTCATGCCGTCGATGCGCCAGTAGTTCACCGGCCAGCCGGTCGCGAAGAACTGCGCGACGCGGTGCACGTAGTGCTTGTTGGTGATCCGGTTCCACGCTTCCTCGACGAGGTCGTGCGGGATCACCAGGCCGTACTTCTCCAGCGGCAGCAGGTAGCTGCGGTAGTAGTCGTCGTAGATCCAGCGCCGCCACATCTCGGCGTAGGACTCGCGGTCCTTGCGGCGGTCCTTGGTGCCGTACTCGATGAAAGTGCCGATCGCGGCGTCCACCACGCAGTGGTTGTTCCACCACGCGTACCGCAGGTCCCGCTCCAGCAGCGGCCGGTTGCGCTCGTCGGCCAACGCCATCAGCAGGATCGAGTAGCCGTTGCTGATGTGCCGCGACTCGTCGGACTGCACCGAGTGGAACACCGTCGGCAGCAGGTAGTCGCCGTTGGCCGCGGCCTCGTCCGGCATCGCCACGAACAGCGTGTTGGTGAACGCGGTCTCGGCGACCACAGTCAGGTAGATGTTCGCCGCGGTGATCGCGTCGCCGGTGATGAAGCCTTCGCCGAACTGGCGGCCGATGGTGCCCGCGTAGTTGTTCGCGAACGCCTTCTCGGTGATGTCGAACCCGGCCGGGTCGATGTAGTTGTTCATGTACAGCTTTTTGAGGTTCATCTGGATCGTCGAATGCCGGACCTCGTCGATCATCTGCACCGCGAGCCCGTTGTGGATTTCCGGGTTCGGCACCGCGTCGATCGCCATCGGCATCGCCCGAGCCGCGGAGATCTCCGGGAACGGGATGATCGAGAGGAACAGCTTCTGCCATTCCAGCCAGCGCTGCTGCACCTGCCGGAACATGTTCCCGCGGATGGCGCCGTCCATCGCGCCGAAGACGCGGTTGTCCTTTTCCTCCTCCATCGGGAAGTAGGACCGCATGATCTGCTTCAGCGGGTCTTTCTTCGGCGCTTTTTCGAACGTGTAGTCCGTCCCGAACCGGGTCGCCGGCGTGGCGAACGTCGGCTCCCACGACAGCTCGGTGATCTTGTTGTGCGCCTTGGTAAGGCTCTGCCTGCTCACTGGGGCCTCCTGGAACCGGCGGCATCTCCGCCGCTGTCCGTCTGACCGGCAGAGTGTGTGCCGGGAAATGCCCGCGTTCTATCTCAATCTGAGATCGCGCCGACGGGCAGAAAAAACCCGCTCTCGCACCAGGAGAGCGGGTTCGAAATCAGCTTTCGATCAGCCGAATACGGTCAGGTGCCCGTAATCCGGCAGTCCGCTGTGCACACCGGAATCAGCTCATTTCGTCGACGATGCCGAAGGCGCGGATTTTGCGGTAGATCGTGGCCCGGGACATCCCGAGATCCCTGGCCGCGCGTTCCTTGCTGCCGCGGTTCGCGGCGAGGCTGCGGACGATCGCGTCCCGCTCGATGGTCTCCAGCTTGGTGAGCCGGCGCCGGGTGAAGGTGCGGCATTCGGCGGGAAGATCGGCGACGTCGAGGACGCCGCCGTGCACCTGCTGCGCCGCCGCGGCGAGCACCCGGTCGAGCTGGCGGACGTTGCCGGGCCAGGGCAGCCGCATCAACTGCCGGACGCAGGCGTCCGAAGCGGACAACGATCTGCTGCCTGCCCGGCGGGCCAGCAAATGCGGCACGAGCCGCTGCACGTCTTCGATACGGTGGCGCAGCGGCGGAACCTCGATCTTCCGCGCGAAGAACGCCATCACCGCACCCTGAATGCCGGGATCGACGGGTTCGCTGCCGACAGTCGCCACCACCCACGAGGGCGCGTGCTGCGCCGGATCGTTCTGCCACGCGGTGAACAGATCGGACAGCGCGGGCAGCACAGTGTCGTCCAGCGCGTCCAAATGCCGGAGAAGAACAACGGGCGGGTCGCTGCAAGCCGCCTCCTCGGCGAGCGCGGGCAGCCATTCTTCATTGAGGTCAGCCGAAGCGCAGTCGACCACAACCTGCCTGCGTCCGTGGCGCAGCGCGACCGCGCGGGCGATGGCCGCCTTCCCCGCGCCGGTTTCCCCGCTCAGCGCGAGCCACTGCCCGCCGCCGAGGCTCGCGTCCGCCGCCGCGCAGGCCTGCCGCCACGCGGGGCTCGCACCGGCCACACCGGGCAGCTGAAGTTCGGCATGCGCGGAAGTGCGCCGGGAGACAGTCTGGTTCTTGACCCGGAAGATGCCTCCGGCGAGCACTTCGCCGTTGTAGACCGGCCGGTACTCCAGACGAGCGCTGATCCCCGACGGCAGATCGGCCAGCACCGTGGCGGGTTTGGCCGAACCGGCGAGATCCGTGGCATGCGTGATCAGCGCCGAGCGGTCGGTGACGTCGTAGCGTTCCTCGGCATGGCTGTTGACCATGACGACGTCCCGGTTGACCGCCAGGACCGCCCCCGAACCGCGCCGGCAGGCGGCGAGGTACTCGCGGAAGAGGCTCAGTTCGCGCGCTCCGGTGCTGGCGAGCATCGCCTCTTCGATCCGCTTCGCGGTGGTGCGCGCCAGCGTCAGCAGGAGCGGGCCGGACGCTTCGGCCCACGAGGTGAGGTCGAGAACGCCCGCCAGGTGGCCGCGGACCGGATGCACGATCGGCGCGCCGGCGCATTCGAAGCCGGTCAGCTCGCCGTTGAAGTGCTCGAAACCGGACACCAGCACAGACTTCTGGCATTCCAGCGCGGTGCCGATGCCGTTGGTGCCCACCGATTCCTCGGCATAGCTGTAGCCCGGGGCGAGCGACACCTGGTCGAGGCCTGAGGTGAGCGCCCGATCGGTGCTGATTCGGTCGACGACCAGGCCGTTCGCGTCGGTCAGCAGGATCGCGGTCGGATGGCCGGCCAGTTCTTCGGACAGATTCGCCAGCACCGGAGCGGCACTGTGCGCGAGCAGGCTCTCCTCGTCGCGATCGGACACGTAGACCGGCTCCGGCCGCTCCACGCCGACCCGGTTCTCCAGGGCCCGCTGCCACGACGCGGTGATGACGTCGCGCACCCCCGACACCTCGGGCGAGCCCCGGGACAGGAACAGTTCCCGCAGGTCGCGCATGGTCTCGTTGCCTCGAGTCGCCACCACGTCTCCTTTGACGTCCAGTGCCGGGGGTCCTGCTTACCCCACACGCAACCATGGTGCACTCGTGGCGCGCGTCACCTTGTCTCATAGTGAGACAAGGTGCGGACAGCGGCAAGGCAGTCCCCACCCACCCGGCGATATGGTGCTGGATGCCCGGTTCCGAACGCAGGCCTACCCGTCGGCGGCAGGCAAGGCCCCCACGGTCATCGCGCCGGCATCACCGCTCACACACGAACACCCTCCGGAACCGACCCTGCGCATAAGTTCTCTCGTTCGACCGCATGTCTTAAGACACCCATGAATGCGGCGACGGAGGATCCCGTGACCGATCAAGCATTGACAGCGGAACAGATTGGCCGCGCGCTTCCCCTGCCCCGCCGCTCCGCGGGCGCACCCGCCCGCGAGCCGCTGCTCCTCGGAAACATCCCGCCGAGTACTTCCGACCACTCCATGACCTACGCACTGGACCGTGCAGACCGGTCCGGCCGGATCTCCCGTCCGAAGCACCCACTTCGTACAGCTTCCGCACTCAGCGAGGCAAGCAGCCGGCATCGAAGCCGGCGACGCCGTACTCCTGGCCGCCGCACCCGCACACAGCCTGCTGCTCGCACACACACGAACCGCCCTCGACGCCATGATCAACAGCCACTTGCAGTCCATCTCGCCTCCGAGCGCGCAATGACTGCCGACGCCACGCTCGCCGCAGCACACCTCATCATCGGCGAACTCGGCATCTCAGCCGAACAGCTACACCGCACCGCGCCCCCGGCGCCCGCGCCTACTTTCGCGGACTACCTCCCCCGCGTCGCACAAGCCGTCACGCCAGGAGCCCGCCGCATCTACCAGCCCTACTGGAACATCGTCCCGGCGGACGCCGGATCACGGCGCCGCCGGGCCCTGGCTCAGAAATCCCGAGTAGACGATCTTCAACAGCACCGCGTAAGCGTGCTGCTGGTCCGCGCTGATCTGCTGTTCCTCGGTCAGCCATTTGTTCAGCGCCTCGATCCGGCCGATGACGCGGCCCAGGTCCGCCAGGACGTCGGCCGGCGCGGGCTTGAAGATGCCTTGTTCCACGAAGCGGACCACCGTGCCCAACCCGCAAGCCGGCGGATGCCAGGTCCGCCTTGGTGTCGCCCAAGGCGTGGTTCAGCACGCCTCGCGGGAAAGGAAGCCACCGCCACAACGTGTACGCGTCCTGGAAACTCAGTATTCTGCTCTTCGTCCGATTCTACTTGTACCAGAACGACACAACCCGGCCGTCCGGTCCGATGATCCCGCCCGGCCCGCCGCCGGGAGTCTGGTGTTTGACGCCGATCTGGCCGTCTTCGAAGAACTCCCGGTAGGCCCTGAACCCCTTCTTCCCGCCGGGCTGCTTCAGGCTGCCCGCCCACGCCTTCGCGTCCGCGAGGTACGAAGTGCTGAGACCTGATGGACCATAGTGGACGGGTTGAGAACTGACCGTCCAGCGGCTTCGCGACGTGATCGAACAAGGGTCCCTGGTGGAGGGCGAAGGTGAACGCTTCCGGAGAGAACAAGCGCGACGCGGCCGACCACGGCGATCTGATCGGACGGTTCGTCGACCGGACGATCGACGCCGGCAAGTTCGAACAGCAATACCTCGACCTGATGAAGAACGACGAAGCTCTGCACCCGGACGACGTGTTCGCCGTGCTCGACAAGCTGTTCTCCGAGGTCGACGAGTACTTCGCAGCCCCGGAAGCTTCGCCAGCAGAGCGTCGTGACCTGGACGAAGTGTTGCGCCGACACGCCGCCGCCGCGCTGGCACGGCTGCAACAGCTCGGAGCACTCGGATAATCAACGCACGCAACGGACGAAGCGCGAGCTTCCGCAGGAGCGTGCAACCCGCCCTCGCGACACCGACGTCATTGACCCGTGGAGAGGCGCTGGCTTCACCGTCCCAGCAGATCGACCGGCAAATGGGGCACCGACGGCCCTCAGCCGGTCAGATCGCCCTCCTTCTCGTTCTTCGCCGCGTAAAAAGCCAGCTTCTCCTCATCCACCTCGACCCCCAGCCCCGGCCCGGACGGCACCGTCAAGCGGCCGTTCGACAGGTGCAGCGGTGCCACGATGTCGTCCGCGTGCAGGTAGTACATGCTGTCGATCGCGCGGGAGAGCACCGGCGTGCTCGCGACGACCGCCAGGTGTGCGGCGGTCGCGATGCCGAGTTCGCCGCCGCTGTGGAGGTTCATGCCCAGGCCGAACGTTTCGCAGTGCGCGGCGAGCGCCTTGGTGGCCGAGATGCCGCCCCATTTGTACACATCGCCGTGGATCACGTCGACCGCGCCGAGGCGCACTGCCGGGGCGAACTCCTCGAAGCGGACGACACACATGTTGGTGCACAACGGAATCCGCACTTTCGCGCGCACCTGGCTCATTCCTTCGATGCCGACGCACGGGTCCTCTAGGTACTCCAGGTCCAGTTCCTCCAGTGCGAGCCCGGCGCGGATCGAGTCGGGCACTGACCACGCGGCGTTGGGGTCGACGCGAAGCTCGAGGTCCGGCAGTGCGCTGCGCAGCGCGCGCAGGATCTCTACGTCGCCGCGCACGTCCCGGGTGCCCTTCAGCTTTACGGCGGTGAAACCGCCTTCGGCCACCACTTTCGCTGCGTGCTCGGCCAGGCCCTGAGCCAGTTCCGTGCCTTGCGCGCCGGGTGCGTCGGCGCGGGTGATCAGCGCGGTGATCGGCACCTCGGTGCGCACCGGGCCGCCGAGAAGATCGGTTACCGGCTGGCCGGTCGTGCGGCCGATGAGGTCCCAGCACGCCACGTCCAGCGCGGCGAGCGCGGCATAGCCGAGGTAGCCGTGGAAGAACGGGACCATGTGGTGGCGGCGGTGGAACGCTTCGAGGGCGAACGGGCTGGTCCCGATCATCTCCGCGCCCAGTTTCCGGGTCAGCTCGGCGACCGGGCGGCCCCACATCGTCTCGCCCCAGCCCTGCGCCCCGGTGTCCGTGCGCAGCCGCACCACGGTGCGGGTTTCGCCGGTCTTCGTCTCGAACGAGCTGGTGAACGGGTTGGTCAGCGGCAGGTTGACGACCCGCACGTCGACGTCGGTGATCTTCATCGCGCCCCTTCGGTGGATGCGTGGCTGTCGCGGGTGCTGCGGTCGAACGCCCGGATCGCCTCGGCGAGCGCGGCGCTGCGCCCGGCGAGCAGTTCCGCGCCGTGCGCGGCGGTGGCCGCGGCGGCGTCGTCGGTGGTCCCGCCGGCGCGGGCCCATTCGCCGTGCCGCTCCACGGTCAGCCCGGGATACGGCGAGTCGGAGAACAGCGGCGGCGGGTCGACGACCGGCCGCGGCTCCGGCGTGCGCACCAGGTCCGGGTGCGCCGCGAGCATGAGCGAGGTCTCGAACATCCCCGCGTGGCCCGGCGACTGGCCGTCGCCGAGCGAGAAGTACGAGCACGCGGCCAGCGCGACGTCCGCGCGCAGCACGTACTGCTTCACCGCGAGCCGCATGATCTCGTCGTTGCCGCCGTGGCCGTTGACGATCAGCACGCGCCGGTATCCGCTGGCGGCCAGCGAGTCGAGCAGGTCGTCCAGCACCGCCTGCAGCGTCGACGCGCGCAGCGACACCGCTGCCGCGAACAGGTGGTGCGGGCTGTGGCCGAACGGCAGCGCGGGCAGCCGCACCACCTCCGGATCGCCGCCCAGCCGGGCCAGCGCGGCGTCGGTGACCGCTTCGGCGAGCATCGTGTCGGTGCCCATCGGCAGGTGCCCGGCGTGCTGTTCCTGCGAGCCGATCGGCAGAACCGCGATCGCGGACCGCCCGGCGGCGCGCGTCTCCTGCCAGGTCATTCGCGTCAGTTCGGACATGTGGCCTCCCTTCTCGGCGCGGCGCGTGGCATCGTGACCGCATGGATTCCGGCGAACGCCCGGCCTTGCGGCTGGTTCCCGCGCCGGTCGCGGCGCCGTCCGACGCCGGGCCGGTGCTCGGCGCGGTCGAACTGCTCCCCGGACGCGTCCGCGCCGCGCTGCTGGATCTCGCGGGCGGGGTGCGGTGGCGCGCCGAAGCGACCTACGCGCGCACCGCCGCCCCGGCGGGCATCGCGGCCGCGCTCGCCGAAGCGACCCGGTTCCCGACCGCGCCGGCCGCGATCGGCGTCGCCTCCGCCGGGCTGGTCGACGCCGGCTCGGGGACGATCATCGAGGTGCACGAGGTGCCGGCGCTGCACGGCTACCCGATCGCCGAGGTGCTCGGCGGCCTGGCCGGGGTCCCGGTCCACGTCGAGCACCGCGCCCGCTTGCAGGTCCTCGGCGACCGCTGGTTCGGGCCGGGCCAGGGCCGCAGCACGTTCGCGTCGGTCTCGACCGGCGAAGTGCTCGGCGTCGGCCTGCTGTTCGACGGCGAAGTCCTCGCCCCGCCCGGCGGCCGCAGCGGCGCGCACATGACGGTCGCCGCGAGCGGCCGCGAATGCACCTGCGGTGCGCGCGGCTGCTGGAAAACCGTCGCGACCACGCCGTGGCTGCGCGGCGAAGCCCAGCGGCGGGGACTCGCCGCGCGGACCGTGCGCGAACTCGCCGGCGACCCGCTCCTGGACGAGTACGCGGGCAACATCGCGCTCGGACTGGTGAACATCCAGCAGCTTTTCGCCCCGGGTTTGTTCGTCCTGCACGGCGAAGCCGCCGAGGGCGGCGACCCGTTCCGCGCCCGCATCGAGCAGCGGCTGCGCGAGGACTCGTCGTGGGCCACCGGCGCCGAACCGCCGCGGGTGGTCGTGAACGAGAGCCCCGCCGACGACGTCGCCCTTCTCGGCGGCGCCGGTCTGGTCCTGTCGAAGCTCTGAACTCACGAAGCCACCCGCCGGCGGGCTCGCGGGTCCGGGTTCGGCACCGCGTCCAGCAGGGTCCGCGTGTACTCGTGCTCCGGCGCGCGGAACAGCCGGTCCGCCGGGGCGAGCTCCACCACCTGCCCGGCGCGCATCACCGCCACCCGGTCCGCGATCTGCTGCACCACGGCCAGGTTGTGCGACACGAACAGGTACGTCAGCCCGAACCGGCGCTGCAGGTCCGCGAGCAGTTCGAGAACCTGCGCCTGCACCGAGACGTCCAGCGCGCTCGTCGGCTCGTCCAGCACCACCAGCCGCGGCCGCACCGCCAGCGCCCGTGCGACCGAGATCCGCTGGCGCTGCCCGCCGGAGAACTCGTGCGGGTAGCGGTCCTGCATCCGCGGCGAAAGCCCGACGGCGGCGAGCAGCTCGCCGACGCGTTCCCGCAGCTTCGCCCGGCCGCGCCGGCCGCGCATCCCGCGTTCGTGCGTCACCAGCGGTTCGGCCACCACGTCGGTGATCCGCCACCGCGGATTCATGCTGGAGTAGGGATCCTGCAGCACCACCTGCATCTCCCGCCGCGCTTTCCGCAGCTGCGCGGCGGGCATCGCGAACAGGTCCGCGCCGGCGAAGCGCACCGAACCGGCGCTCGGTTCCTCCAGCCGCAGCAGCAGCCGGGTCAGCGTGGTCTTCCCGGAGCCCGATTCCCCTACCACGGCAAGGGTTTCCCCGGTGCGCACGTCGAGATCGACGCCGTCCACCGCGGCCAGCGCGCCGTACTGTTTCCGCAGCCCGCGCATCTCCACGAGGTTCGTCATACCCGCTCCAGTTTCGGCGTCGCACGCAGCAGCTCGCGCGTGTAGTCCTCCTGCGGCTGCTCGAAAACCGGGACCACGTCGCCGGTCTCCACCACCTGTCCCGACCGCAGCACCACGACCCGGTCGGCGACCTCGGCGACGACGCCCAGATCGTGCGTGATGAGCACGATCGCCATGCCGTGCTTGCGCTGCAGGCCGACCAGCAGGTCGAGGATCCGCGCCTGCACGGTCACGTCCAGCGCCGTCGTCGGTTCGTCCGCGATCAGCACCCGCGGCCGTCCGACGAGCGCCATCGCGATCATCACGCGCTGCCGGAGCCCGCCGGAGAGCTGGTGCGGGTACTGGCCGGCGCGTCGCTCGGGATCGGGAATCCCGGCCTCCCGCAACGCTTCCACCGCCGCCGCGCGCGCCCGCGCCCGCGTCGCGCCCTGGTGCCGGCGCAGCACCTCGGCCACCTGCGCGCCGACGCGCTTGACCGGGTTCAGGCTGGTCATCGGGTCCTGGAACACCATAGCGACGTCGTTGCCGCGGATCCGCCGGAGTTCCTTCTCCGGCAAGCGAAGCACGTCGCGTCCGTCGAGACGCACCTCTCCCCCGGCGTACACGCACGGCGGTTCCGGGTTGAGCCGCAGCACCGACAGCGCCGTCGCGGTCTTGCCGCTGCCCGATTCCCCCACCACCGCAAGGGTTTCCCCGGCTTCCACGGCGAAACTCACGCCGTCGGCGGCCACCACGGTCCCGGTCGCGAGGCAGAATTCGATCCGCAGGTCGTCGATCTCCAGCAGAGCGCTCATGAGCGGTACGCCTTCGGGTCCGCGACGTCGCGCAGGACGTCGCCGGTCAGGTTGACAGACAGCGCGGTGAGCATCAGCGCCAGTCCGGGGAACACCGCGACCCACCACGACGTGCCGAGGTACAGCTGGCCGTCGCTGAGCATCCCGCCCCAGGTCACGGTCTGTTTCGGCACGCCGAGGCCGAGGTAGCTCAGCGAGGCCTCGGCCACGATCGCCGCGGCGACGTGCAGCGTGCCGATCGTGGCCAGCGGGGCCAGCACGTTCGGCAGCAGGTGCCGGCGCATGATCGTCCCGCCGCGCACGCCGATCGCCCGCGCCTCGGTGACGAACTCCCTGGTGCGCAAGGAAAGCACCTCGGACCGGATGACCCGGGCGTAGGACACCCAGCCGGTGAAGCCGAGCACCAGCACGACGTACCACAGCCCGGAGCCGAGGAAGCCGACGACGGCGAGCGCGAGCAGGATCGACGGGAACGCGAGCTGGATGTCGGCGATCCGCATGAGGATCCGGTCGAACCAGCCGCCGAGGTAGCCGGCGACCAGCCCGATCGCCGCGCCGACCAGCCCGGCCAGCAGCGCCGCGCACGCGCCCACGAGCAGCGAAACGCGGGCGCCGTAAAAGAGCCGGGACAGGATGTCGCGGCCGAGCTGGTCGGTGCCGAGCAGATGCGCGGACGAGCCGCCGTGCGCCCAGGCCGGCGGATGGAGCCGCACCAAAAGATCTTGCGCGCCCGGATCGTACGGGGCGATCAGCGGCGCGAAGACCGCGACCAGCACCATCAGCGCGAGGACGGTGATCGCGACGACGCCCAGTTTGTTGCGCAGTACCGCACGCACCACGCTGGGCCGGGCGGTCGGGACGGCTGCGGTCACGGCGGTCATGCGGTCACCCGCACCCTCGGATCGAGCAGCGTGTAGGACAGGTCGACAAGCAGGTTCACGACGACGAACGTGGCCGCGAAGAACAGCACGGCCGCTTGCACGAGCGGGAAATCGCGGTTCTGGATGGCCTCGACGGTCAACCGGCCCAGCCCCGGCCAGGAGAACACCTGCTCGGTGAGGATCGCGCCGCCGAGCAGGGTGCCGACCTCGAGCCCGACCACGGTGACCACCGGCAGCGCGGCGTTGCGCAGGCCGTGCGAGAGGACGACTCCCGCGGTGCCGAGGCCTTTGGCCCGGGCGGTGCGGATGAAATCCGAACCGAGCACGTCGATCAGCGACGACCGCAGCAGCCGGGCGATCACCGCGACCGAGTACACCGCGAGCGTGACCGCGGGCAGGATCAGGTGCTCCAGCCCGCCGTACCCGGACGCGGGCAGCACCTGCCACTGCACGGCGAACACCAGGATCAGCAGGATGCCGACCCAGAACGCGGGCGTCGACTGTCCGATGAGGACGCCCGTCATCACGCCGGAATCGCCCGCGCGGCCCCGCCTCGTCGCCGCGTAGGTGCCCGCCGGAACAGCGATCGCCAGCGCGACCAGCAGCGCGGCCCCGGCGAGTTCGAGCGTCGCCGGCACGCGGGAGAACAGGACCTCCGAGACCGGCTGGTCGTACACCAGCGACGTGCCCAGCCGCAGGCGCGGCAGCCCGCCGAGGTAGTCGAGGTATTGCGCGAGCAGCGGCCGGTCCAGGCCGAGGCTCGCCCGCAGGGTCGCTTCCTGGTGCGCGGTCGCGTCCGGCGGCAGGATCAGCTTCACCGGGTCGCCGGAGAGCCGGACGAGGAAAAACGCCGCGGTGGCCACGAAAAACAGCACGACGACGGCGGTCGCCACCTTGGTCGCGACCGCGCGCAGCACGCCGGTCCCGGCCGCGGCCGGACGGGAGACGGGGACGGCCGGGGCGGTCACGAGGCCACCTGCGCCCGGGCCATGGCGAGCAGGCCGACGACGCCCGGCTGCCACCGCGGTCGCGTGTTGACCGCGTAGATCGTGTCGATCTGGTAGAGGAACACGAACGGAGCCTCCTGGTTCAGCAGATGCTGGAGGCCGGTGAACGCGCGCTGCCGGTCGGCGGGCACGAGCGACTGCTCCTCGACGTCCACGAGCCGGTCGGCTTCGGCGTTGCGCCACCGGCTCTGCCTGCGGTCGTGGCGGACGTTGGACTGCACGAGGCTTTCCGCGTCGAGCGTCCAGCCGGTGCTGGCGGCGAGGTAGATCGGGCCGAGCGCGCCGCGGTTGTTCGAGGTCAGCCGGCTGCTGTAGGTGCCGGGGTCGACCAGTTCCACCCGGGCGCGCACCCCGGCGCGGGCGAGCAGGCCGGAGATCGCCTCGGCGGTGTTGGCGTCGGCGGTCTGCGCGGTGAGCGTGGTGTCGAAGCCGTTCGGGAAACCGGCCTCGGCGAGGAGCCGTTTCGCGAGGCCGACGTCGCGGGAGTACGGCCGGATCGACGGGTCGAAGCCGAACGCTTCGCGCGGGAACATCGTCGGCACCTCGCGGGCCTTGCCGTCGAGCACCGCTTTGATCAGCAGCGGCACGTCGACGGCGTGGTTGAGCGCCCGGCGCACGCGCACGTCGCGCAGCGGGCCGGCGGTGGTGTCGAGCGACAGGTACGACGTGCGGATGCCCGGGCAGTGCCGGATCTCGACGCCGCGGTATCCCTGGATCTGCAAGGCGGCATCCGGGGTCAGGTTCGCGACGATGTCGACCTGGTCGCTCTGCAGCGACGCCAGCGCCGACGACGGATCCGGCATCGGCAGGAAGACCAGCTCGTCGAACGCCGGTTTCCCGTCCCAGTACGCGGGATTCGCGCGCATCCGCGTCTGGTGGTCGCGCTGGAACTCGACGAACGTGAACGGCCCGGTGCCGACCGGATGCTTCGCGAAGCCGGCGTTGCCGACCTGCCGGAGGTAGCCCGGGGGCACCACGACCCCGCCGAACAGCGAGACCTTCGCCGGCAGGATCGGGTCCGGTTCGCTGAGGTGCAGGTCGACGGTCAGGTCGTCGGCGACTGTCGCTTTCTTGACGTAGCGCAGCTCGACGATCGGCGATTTCGTCGCCGGGTCCAGCAGCCGCTGCACGCTGAACGCGACCGCGTGCGCGTCGCAGGGCTCGCCGTTGTGGAAGCGCACGCCGGGCCGCAGCCGGAACCGCCAGGTCAGCCGGTCGAGCGGGGACCAGGACAGCGCGAGGCCGGGGGCGAGCTGGTTGCCCGGCCCGCGCGTGGTGAGCGTGTCGAACAGGTTGACCAGCACGTTCATCGAGGTCAGATCGCCCTGTTTCTGCGGGTCCAGCGTCTTCGGGTCGGCGGTCTGGGCGACGCGCAGCACGCGGCCGGGACTGCCCGTCGCGGTGCCGCACGCGGTGAGCGCGGCGGGCAGGGCGACTGCGGGCAGCGTCAGCCCGGCCAGCCGGAGCGCCGTGCGGCGGGACAGGCGGGGAGGTGGGGCCACGGGATCTTCCTTTCCGTGGGGTGACATCTCATTCCGTCAGATGGAACGGGATTGCGCTAAGGTAGGCGGCGTGAAGAACGCTGTCAACGGTTCGTCCGGCACCGGACGGGCCGAGCCCCGCGGTGCCGTCGACAAGGCCCTGGAGGTCCTCGCCGCGCTGTCGCGACCGGGCGGGCCGCACCGGCTCGCCGACCTCGCCGAGGCCTGCGACCTGCCGAAACCGACCACGCACCGGATGCTGCAGACGTTCGCCGAAGCCGGCTTCGCGGCCGGGCTCGGCGGCGGCCGGTACACCGTCGGACCGCGGCTGCTGGGGATGTCGGCGGCGGTGCTCGCGGCGCGTCCGGCGATCCGGCCGATCCTCGCCGACCTGCGGCGGCGGACCGGGCACACCGTCCACTACGCGGTACGGCACGCGGACCGCGCGGTGTACGTGGACAAGCTCGAACCGGACCAGGCGTACCGGCTCAACACCCGTCCTGGCGGCGAGGTTCCCCTCTACTGCACCGGTGTCGGCCGCGCGATCCTTTCCCGGCTGTCGCCGCCGGAAGTCGCGGCCGTGCTCGACGCCGCGCCGCTGCGCGCCCGCACGCCTAAGACAATCACGGACCCGGCGGAAATCCGGGCGTCTCTGACCACTGTGGACACTCTTGGCTACGTCGTCGACGACGAGCAGCACGAACAGCACGTCCGTTGTGTCGCCGCTCCCGTGCTGGCCGCGGACGGACAGGTGGCGGGTGCGGTCAGCGTGGCCGGGTTGACGTTCACCTTGCCGCCCGACAGTTTCCCGACGCTCGGTCCGCTCGTCGCCGAGGCGGCGAACCGGGTTTCGGCGGCGCTGAGCAGTGCGCCGGTCCGGCTGGCGCCCGATGAGGACTGAGCTGGCGGAGATCTTGGCGCGCGGCCGGGAGAATCGCGTCTATTCCGCCGCCGCGTGGTCGGTCGGCACCGCGGACGGCGTGCTCGACCGGGGTCTGCTCGGCACGCTCTGGCGGGACGGCCCCGCGGTCGCCGAGAACAGCCGATGGGATCTGGCTTCGGTGACCAAACCGGTCATCGGGATGGTCGTCGGCGCGCTCGCCGACCGCGGCTCGTTGTCCTTCGACGATCCCGTTTCCCGGCACCTGCCGTCGTACCCCGCCGAGATCACGGTCCGGCAGCTGCTGACGCACACGTCCGGGCTTCCGGGCGGAACTCCGTTGTGGCGCACCCATTCCACCCGTTCGGACCTGCTCGAAGCCATCCGCGTCGGACCGCGCCGCACGGACGGCCAGGTCGAATACTCGTCGCAGGGCTTCATCCTGCTCGGCCTGGTCGCCGAAGCCGCCGGACGCGCACCGCTGGACCAGCTCGTCGCCGACCTGGTCAGCAAGCCGGCCGGCCTCGCGGCGACCGGCTTCGGGCCGGTGCCGGACGCTGTCGCTACGGAGGACTGCCCGTGGCGCGGCCACGTCGTCCGCGGCGAGGTGCACGACGAGAACGCCGTGGTGCTGGGCGGAATCTGCGGCCACGCCGGGCTGTTCTCCACCCTGTCCGATATGGAGCGCTGGGCACAGCTTCTCGCCGCGGGCGCCGCTCCCCTGCTCAAACCCGGGACGCACGCGGAAATGATCGCCTGCCAGACCCCCGGGCTGAACCCGCGCCGCGGTCTCGCCTGGCAGTGCCTGGACGTGCCCGGCTCCCCGGTGGGCACCGAGCTGGCACGGGATTCGTACGGGCACACGGGATTCACCGGAACCAGTGTGTGGTTCGAACCCGGCCGGGGCCGGTACTACGTGCTCCTCACCAACCGGGTCCACCCCACCCGCACGACGCCCGGAATCGAAATCGTGCGCCGAGAATTCCACTCCGCGGCTGTGCGGCTGTAGAGCGGAACCCAGTCAACCGGCCGGGTCGTCGGTGTTCGCCAGCGTTTCCGCCATGCGTTCGGCGAGGCGCAGTGCCCGGCGGTCGTCGAACCGTGCTCCTTGGACGGTCAGCCCGACCGGAAGACCTTCCGCGGGGATGGCCAGCGGGAAGGTGACCATGGGCGCCCCGAGCATCGCGCCCGGCGTTGTGTTCCGGGTGTACAGCTCGAAAGCGTCGATGCGGCTGCCCAGATGCTCCACCGGCCCGTCGCTGTCGGCGGGCGGTGCTGGCGCGGGCGTGGCGGGAAATGCGAGCGCGTCGAGTGCGTGCTTGCGCAGCAGTTCCGCGTAGCACGCTCGCGCTTGCTCGGTTTGCTGCTGGGCTATCGCGTACGCGTCGGGCGGCACCGGGGACTCCAGCTCCGCTTCCAGGATCTGCCGGACATCAGGACTGCGCACCTCCGCGGCCAGCCGGGCGAACGCCTGCTCCGCGTTCAGGCCCAGGGCCCGGGCGGCGACGTCGCCGAGCAGCCGGCGGGCTTCCCAGCAGACGATCGGCATAGCCGCCGCACGGGTCAGCTCCCACACCTCCGAAAGCGTCACCGGCACCAGCTCGACAGTGTCCGCGAGCGCGTCCAAGGCCGAATCGACCGCCGCTTGCGTACTGGGGTGCAGCTCGCGGACCAGTTCCGCGGGCACTCCGATCCGCGGCCGCGAAGCGTCCTCGGCCGTCGCTCCGCCGAGCATCGCCAGGTCGAGCTCGGCGAGGCGCCGCACCGACCGCGCGAAGACCCCGGGGGCGTCCCGCGTCCACGACAGGCCGACGATGCCCGCGGTCGGCCAGCGTCCGGTGCTGGGACGGAACCCGGCGACCCCGCACAGACTGGCCGGGATCGAGATCGAGCCCCCGGTGTCCGTGCCCAGCGCGACCTCGGCATGGCCGCGCGCGACGACCGCGGCGCTGCCGCCCGAGGAACCCCCTGCCAGACGATCCGGACGGCCGGGCAAGCGCACCGCGCCATAAGACGCGTTCCGGGAAGTGATCCCGAAGGCGAGTTCGTGCATGTTCGCCATGCCTACGACCACCGCGCCGGAGCGGCGCAGCAGCGCGACAACTGGGGCGTCCGCCTCCTCCGGCCCGAGGTCCAGCAGCTCGCACCCCGCAGACCGGCGCAGTCCGCGCACCGCGATATTCGCTTTCACCGCGAGCGGATACGGCTTCCCGCCCGCCAACGGCGACTGGGCGGCGATTTCCTCGGCAGTGCAGGTTTGCGTCCACTCCCCTGGTTCCGGTCGTTCGACCGGGTCCAGGACGGAAGCGCGGGCGAGGGCGGCGGAAAGCGGCATCCGGGGCTCCTTTGCGGCGAATGAGGCTTGTCCGGAAGTCTCGGCCCGCCGGGTGTTCGCCGCCATCGTCAATTCTGATGATGGCGGAGGTGATACGCCGCCAGCGCAGCGCGGTTGGGCGCGCCGGTCTTGGCGAACGCGTTGCTCAGGTGCGTCCGCAAGGTCGGCGGCGCGATGCCGAGAGCCGCGGCGATCTGCTTGTCGCTGTACCCGTCCGCGACCAGCGCAGCCACCTGGGCTTCGCGCCGGGACAGCGGCTTCTGCCCGGACGGAGCCTCCCGGGGCCAGACCCGGGCGACCAGGTCCCCGAAAGACCGGAACACCCGCGCGTCCGCCTCGGTGAACGCGCGGCCGTCACGTCCCCGCCACACCCGCAGATCCACCGAACCGGGACCGGCGCCGGCCGGGAAGTAGTTCATGCCGTGGTACATGCCGCCGCGATGCAGGAAGTCCTGGACGAACTCCGCGCAGACCCCGGTGCCCGGACTGACTCGCGAAGCGCTCCCCCGCGCGAAAAGCCCCGGGGTCAGGTCGTCAACGTGCCGGAAATGCCGGTGGTAGGCGCGAAGCGCGTCGTCGCCGAGGTCAAGCTGAACCGGGTCGGCGTACGGCCCGGACGCATCGCAGACGAAGGAGGCGAAGACGTCCGCCCTCAGCATGCGGCGCAGGACCTCGCCCAACTGGAGGCGCTTCGTCTTCTGTGGCGAGTCCGAGAGGACGACATCGATCGCTTCGCACGTCAGTGCGTACTCCTGGCCCATACTGCCTCGCTCCGGTGCGGGGTAGCGAGCGCGACGCCGGCACCGCTCCGTCGGCTCCTTGCTCGCCCGAGAGTGTACGGGGCCGCCGATGCCGCCCTACCTCCTCGCCAGATCCAGGTTCTTCGTCTCCCGGAACGCGAACCTGACCACCAGCGCGGAAACCACCGCGATCGCCATCAGATAGCAGCCCGGAGCCAGCGAACTGCCGGTGAGAGACACCAGCCAGGTGGCCGCGAACGGGGCTGTCCCGCCGAAGAGCACGTACGCCGCGGTGTAGCCGATCGCCGAGCCGCTGGCGCGAACCGGGCCCGGGAACATCTCCACCATCGCCGGCACGTTCGACGTCCCGATCACCGCGACCAGCACCGCCAGCACCGTGGTTCCCGCGAGCGCCCCGGCGAATCCGGTACGCATCAGCACGAACGCGGGAAGGGTGCAGACCACGAATCCGAGGCACGCCGCCAGCAGCATCCGTTTGCGTCCGAACCGGTCGCTCGCCGAAGCCATGAGAGGGCAGGCAAGGCTGTAGCAGACCATCGATACCACGCTGGCGGTCAGCGCCTGCGTGCGCGAGTAACGCAGTTCGTCGGCCATGTAGCTGATCAGGTAGCTGCTCATCAAGTAGTACGCGATCGCGTTGGTGATGCTGTAGCCGAAGAGCGTGCAGATCTGGCGCTTGTGCGAGCGGACCGCGTCGCGCAATGGCTTGCGCTGCACGGACTCCTCCCGTGCCAGTGCCCGGAACACCGGGCTGTCCTCGACCCTCCGCCGCAGGTACAGCCCGATCAAGCCGAGCGGGCCGGCCAGCAGGAACGGCACCCGCCAGCCCCACGTGTGCAGCGCGTCCGCCGAAAGCGTCGAGGTCAGCAGCACGCCGACGGCCGAGCCGGCGACGCTGGCCAGGCCGACGGTCGCGGGCACCGCGCTGGCGAACCGGGCGCGCCGGCCGTCGGGAGCGTGCTCCATGATGAACGCCGACGCGCCGGTGTACTCGCCGCCGGTGGAAAATCCCTGCGCCGTCCGCAACGCGAACAGCAGAATCGGCGCGGCCACCCCGATCGCGGAGTACGTCGGCAGGACACCCATCAGGAACGTCGCGCCGCTCATCACCAGCACGCTCAGCGCGAGCATCCGGTTGCGGCCGATCCGGTCGCCGTAGTGCCCGAAGAACGCCGCGCCGAGCGGCCGCGCCACGAATCCGCCCGCGAAGATCGCCCACGTCGCCAGCAGCGCCGCGGTCTGGTCGTGCCGGGGGAAGAACTCCGCGGCGATGGTCGAGGACATGGTCGCGTAGGCCGCGGAGTCGAACCATTCGGTGAAATTGCCGATGGCCGACGCGAGCACGATTTTCCGCCTGCCGGCGCGAGCGGCCGCGGGCTGTTCCGTCCGGACGGTCATGGCCGTCTCCTCCTCACTGCGCGCCGGGAGCGCGGTCGCGCCCCCGGAGATCGGCCCGGCGGATCTTGCCGGTGGCGGAGCGGGGCAGCACGTCCACGAACTCGATGTGGCGAGGGTAGGCGAACCGCGAATAGCGTTCCTTGGCGAAGGCGCGGAGTTCGTCGGCGAGCGCGTCGCCGGGTTCGTGCCCCGGCGCGGTCTGCACCCACGCCTTGACCGCCTGGCCGCGCACCGGGTCCGGCACGCCGACCACTCCGGCGTCGGCCACCGCCGGATGCGCGCGCAACGCGTGCTCCACCTCGAACGGGCTGACCCGGTAGCCGGACGTCTTGATCACGTCGTCGATGCGGCCGAGGAACCAGAAGTAGCCGTCCTCGTCGGCGAACGCCTGGTCGCTGGTGTGGTACCAGCGGCCGCCGAACACCGCCGCCGAGTCCTCCGGCCGGTTCCAGTACCCCAGCGGGTACTGCGGGTTCGACCGCGCGCGCAGGCAGATCTCGCCGGCCTCGCCGACGGGCACCGGCTGTTCGTCCGCGTCGAGCAAGGCGACGTCCCAGCCCGGCAGCGGCCTGCCCATCGAACCCGGTTTCACCGCCACGCCGGGAAAATTGCCGACCAGCGGATACGACTCGGTCGAGCCGTAGTAGTCCAGCAGCGGAACGCCGAACTGCTCGGTGAACCACGCGAGGAGATCCGCGGTCAGCGGTTCGTTCGACGAGCACGCCACCCGCAGCTTCTGCGGGTAGCGCAGGCCCGCGTCCGGCACGTCGGCGGCCATCTTGCGCAGCAGCGTCGGATTCACCAGCGCGGTCGTGACCGCGTTGCGGGACATGGCGTCCAGCAGGCCGGCCGCGTCGAACCCGCTCGCCGGACGGTAGACCAGATGCGTCGCGCCCGCCCGCAGCGGGCCGAGCAGCTTCGCCATCGACCACGCCCAATCGCCCGCCCCGTAGAAGACATCGCCGGGACGGAGGTCGTGGCAGTACCGGAACTCGTTGTGCCCCAGCAAGGTCCGGTGGGCGTGCACGATCCCCTTGGCCTGGCCGGTGGTGCCCGAGGTGTAGAAGATCAGCGCCGGATCGTCGGCCGCGGTGTCCGCCGTGGCGAAGACCGGCGGCAGCTCGTCGATCGCCGGATCGTCCACGTCCACGACGTGCCCGGCGAACTCGCCCGCCCGGCCCAGCTCGGCGCGCTCGGTGACCAGCACGGTCGCGCCCGAGTCGGCCAGCCGGTAGCGGATCGGGTCGTCCGCCCACAGCAGGGACATGGTCACCAGGATCGCGCCGGTGCGCAGCACGCCCAGGTAAGCCGCCGGGGTGTCCGGCCGCTGCGGGAGCAGGACCGCGACCCGGTCCCCTGGCCGCACCCCGAGATTCCCCAGGTGCGCGGCGATCCGGCGCGAGCGGTCCTGCACCTCGCCCCACGCCACCTCGCGGTGCGTGCCGGCGTGGTCCTCGAAGATCAGCGCCACGGCGGCCCGGTCGTGCCGGTCGGCCACGTCGGCGGCCATGTTGTAGCGGTCCGGGACGTCCCAGCGTTGCCCCTCGAACAGTTCCTCGTAGCTCATCCCGCCGCCTTCAGCGCCGCTTGCCGGACAGGAAACGCGCCATTTCGCGCTGCGGCTCCCCCGTCGCGTAGGCGTCCGCGTGGATCTTCTTCGCCGCGATCACCGCCTCGGCCAGCGCGTCGTCGTCCAGCTCGCGAAGCCGGGCCTTCGTCAGAGCGACCGCGCCGGGCGGCAGCTCGGCGATCGCGCGCGCCTGGGCGACGGCCGCGTCCAGGACCTCGTCCTCGGGGACCAGCCGGGTGAGCAGGCCGAGGCGCTGCGCTTCTTCCGCGTCGACGAGCCGCGCGGTCAGGACGAGTTCAGTCGTCTTCGCGCGGCCGAGGATCTCCCACATCGCCCAGATCCCGGTGATGCTGGGGATCCCGGAGGCGACCTCGGGCTGCCCCATCGTGACCCCGGCGTGCCCGATGCGCAGGTCGGCGAGCAGCGCGTACTGGAACCCGGAGCCGGCGACGACCCCGTTGACCGCGGCGACGGTCGGCTTGCGCAGTTCCCGCACCGTGCGGAACAACCGGTCGAAGTCGTCGATCCAGGCCTCCGCGGCGGCGTGGTCGCCGGGGTCGATCGCGGCGGTCTCCTCCAGGTCCTGGCCCGCGCAGAACGCCCGCCCGGCCCCGGTGAGCACCACCCCGCGGCAGCCCGGGTCCCGGTCCGCCTCGCGCAAGAGCCCGATCAGCCGCTCCCGCATCGCGTGGGTCCACGCGTTGAGCTTCTCCGGCCGGTTCAGCGTCAGGACGGCGATCTCGTCCCTGCGCTCGAGCAATACGGTTTCGGTCATGTCCGGCGTGCCTCCGTTCGTCGTCCCCGTCGCGGACAAGAAGAACAGGCGGCGGACCGCGGTGGCCAACACCAAGTACGACCTCCCGCGATATCGGGTTGATATGGTGCCGCGGATGGAGCTGCGGCATCTGCGGTACTTCGTCGTCCTGAGCGAGGAACTCCACTTCGGCCGGGCCGCGGCCAGGCTGCACATGGCGCAACCGCCGCTGTCCCAACGCATCCGCGATCTCGAGCGGGAACTGGGCGTCGAACTGTTCCACCGCGGGCGCGGCGGAGTGCGGCTCACCGAAGCGGGCGCTCTGCTGCTGGAACACACGCGGCCGGTGCTCGACGGCGTCGACCGGGCGCGCGAGGCGATGCGCCGGATCCTCCCGGGCACGGCGGGCACGCTGCGCGCGGGAATCCCGCCGGACACCGCGCCGGAGGTCCTGCGCACGATCGCCGCCCGCTTCGCCGCACAGGCCCCGGACGTGCTGCTGGAGCTGCACGAAGTCAGCACCGACGAACAGATCGCGCAACTGCGGGAGGGCACGCTCGACGTCGGGATCGTGCGGCACCCGTCCGACACGGTCGGACTGGAATCAGGGCCGGTGCTGTCGCGGCGGCTCGGAGTGGTGCTGCCGGCCGAACACCGGCTCGCCGGATCGGAACTGGTCCGGCTGCGCGATCTCCACGGCGTCCCGCTCGTCGTCTTCCGGCGCGAAATGGCGCCGCGGCTCTACGATCACATCCTCGCGATCTGCCGCGACAACGGCTTCCTCCCCGGCGCGATCCGGCACGCGCGCAACCCGAACTTCACCCACGGGCTGGTCCTCGCCGGAATGGGCGTCCACTTCAACGAAGAGCACCCGCTGCCCGCCGGGCTGACCTGGCGCCCCCTCGACGAGGACCGGCTGCGCTGGTCCAGTTCGGTCGTGTGGGTGCCGACGCGCGCGAACGACGTCATCGCCGGATTCGCCGCGGCGGCGGAGGAAGCTCTTCGCACTGCCGGGCACACTCTGTCTATTGTGGACTGATGGGGGGGCGCGTGCCGCTCAGGGGCGGGGCAGCGGAAAACTGCCGGTGATTCCCGATCGGTGTCACGCGGTTCCGCGGCGCGCACTGACCGCACAGCATGCCGCAGCTTTCGATCATGGGCGATCCTTCAGCGGCCGGGGTGCACAGCGAGACAGAGCAGGGCTTGCGAACGTGCGGCCGTCCCGCGTGGCCGTGGCGGTGAGCGCGGTGGCGCATGCCCACCGGTGGCGGGCCAGGGCGATAGCCGCGTTCGCGTCGGGGTAGGGAGCGGTCGCGCCGAGCAGCGCGCTGGCCGCGAGTAGCGCATCCGGGTCGAGGATTCGTGCGGGCACGTTCGCTGCTTCAGCGATTCGGCGGTTCAGCTCCCGAAGCGCCGCATCGCGGACCGACATCAGGCATCTCCTCTCAGCAGTCCCTGACGGACCACCGGCACCAGGAGAAATTCACCTGCCTCGGCTGAGCACCCTGACCGGCGCTAACGCTTGACAAACCGCGACCAGCAACGGAAACCGCTCTGCATACGCAGCAATACCGGTTTTCCAGCCGGACCTGAATCAGCGCCCCGCACGCGGAGCGCGCGGGAATGCCGTCGGGAGGACTGTCTCCAGCACCTCCCGACGGCAGCCTCAGGTCAGGACTTGGGCAGCGTCACGCCATACCTCTTGGCCGACAGCGTCGCCGGGAAGAAGCACGACGTCTGGGTGTCTCCGCCGGAGAGGGTGCCGAGGCCCTTGCCTCCGTCGTAGGCCGGGCCGCCGGAGTCGCCGTGGTCGGAGTGGGCGGTCGTGCAGAACTCGTGGTAGACCGTGTAACCCTCGGCTTCGAAGGTGTAGTCGACCTTGGTGACCTTGCCTTCCGTCACGCCGGAGGTGATCCCGGCGCGCTTCATCTGCTCGCCCACCGTCGCGTCGGCGAACTCGGTGATCTTGGTGCCGTCGTTGATCTCGCTCGGACCCTCGCCCGAAGCGTTCTCCACGAGCATGTTGTCTTCGTCGGGGAACACCGCGTCGACGGTCTTGCCGTCGTTCCACGGACCGCCGCCGCCGAGTTTCTCGCAGTGGCCTGCGGACAGGAGCAGCTTCTTGCCGTCCTTCTCCACGTTGAACCCGTTGGAGCAGGACGCTTGGCCGTTGCTGATCTTGTCGCCGCCCTTGATGAACAACGACATCGCACCGGGATGGTGTTCGACGCGGACCATGTCGCCGTACTGGCGGGCGGTCTCGACCAGCGCGTCCTTCTGCGCCTTCGGGGTGGCGTCGTAAACGTCGACGATGACCTGGTTCCGGGCGAGGTCGAGGCCCCAGCCGGCGCTGGGCACGCCGCCGGTGGCGTCCAGGTGCTGTTTGACTGAGCCGAGCTGGCCCAGGCTGTACTTCACCACCTTCGCGTTCAGGCCGGACGCGCGCACCTTGGCCGCGTCGGCGTTGTTCAGCACAGTGACGACCGAAGCGCCGCTGTCGTCGAGGTAGTGCCCGCCGGTGGCGGAGCCCAGGCTGTTCATGACCGCGGCCGGTGTCGCCGCCGCGGACGCTGCGGGCACGGTGGTCACGGAAAGGGCCAGCGCGCCGAACGAACCGATGGCGAGAGCGCTCAGCCTGAAACGTGTCGATCGCATGTGTTTCCTCCTGCGCGGAAGGGGGAGAAAGGACGTGCACCGAACGGGAAGCCCGGATTCGGTGCTGTGCTCGGCTGACTGCGGAGGCATCTCCTCCCTGGCGCGTCGGGTGACCGGATCGGGACCATGAGCCTCCAGTTCGGGCGGTCCGGACCGTCTCTTCGTTGAAACGGAACGTGATCAACCTCAGGTTTGTGATTCTCGAACAGCTTCAGGGCGGCGCGACACCGACGAAGGTAGGTTCACGTTTGCCGCAATCCCGCACCCGAACGGCGGAGCGACGGTGACGAGCGCAGCCCGGCAGCTGCCGCCGTGCTCGGCCGGCAGCCTACCCGAGTGTCCACTTGGGACACTCGGGTAGGCTGCGCCGGCGCACGGCCGTCGAGAGGAATCGCGATGCCGACAGACGAGGACCAGCTCAGCACCTACGTCGCCATCCGGGAAGGTGCCGCAGACCGGCTGTCAGAGTTGCTGCGGGCGGATCCCGAACTGGCCACCTGCCGGCTGGGCGGCCCGGCCCGCGGGCGCACGCCGCTGCACGTCGTCAGCGACTGGCCGGGCTACTTCCCCAACGGGCCGCTCGTCGCCGAACTGTTGATCGCCTCGGGAGCCGACGTCGACGCGCGTCCGGACGGCGGGGAGTCTCCGCTGCACTGGACGGCCAGCAGCGACGACGCCGCCGTCGCCCGGGTGCTGATCGACGCGGGCGCGGACATCGAGGCGCCCGGCGGATCGATCGGCACGCCGCTCGACAACGCGATCGGCTACGCCTGCTGGAATGTCGCACGCCTGCTCGTGGAACGGGGCGCGCGGGTCGAGAAGCTCTGGCACGCGGCCGCGCTCGGCTTGCTCGACCGGATGGAAGAGCTGGTTGCCGACAGCGCACCGGCGCAGGAGGCGCTCGATCAGGCGTTGTGGCACGCCTGCGCGGGCGGACAGCGACGAGCAGCCGAACGCCTGATCGGACTCGGCGCCGACGTGACGTGCACGCCCGAATACGGCCGCGGCACCCTGATCGACGCGGCTGCAAGCGACGGCACTCAACGCGCGAACCTGATCGAGTGGCTGACCGGACTGGGTTTGCGCGCCTCCGCCGACACCGTGGACTGACTCCCGGGCTAGCCGGACCGCCTGGCACTTGACCGAAAGAACGTTAAACGCGCGACTCGCCGTTCTTCAGTCGCCTCTTCACGAAGCCGCCGCGATGTGCACTGAGGACGGTCGCGTCGCGGCGTCGTATGCGGCGCGCGCGCCGGTCGCGCCCATGCCGCTGTCGCGCGCGGGCTCGTAAAGCCGCTCGGGGCCGCCGCCCTGCCATTGGTTGACCCAGGTGACACCGGCCGGGATGCGCGCGGCGGCGGCGATGTGGTCCGGGTCGTCGGTGTAGACCGTCGCCGCGAGGCCGTATTCCGACTGGGAAGCGCGTTCGAGTCCTTCCTCGAACGAGTCCACGACGACGACCGGGGCGACCGGGCCGAAGGTTTCCTCGGTCAGGACCAGCATCGAGTCGTCGACCTCGGTGAGCACGGTCGGCGGGTAGCAGAAACCCTTGCCAGCGGGGACAATCCCGCCGGTGCGGACCTTCGCGCCCTTCCGCACCGCGTCCTCGACGTGCCGGACGACGATGT
Organism: Amycolatopsis sp. FU40; assembly: GCF_021903635.1. Taxonomy (NCBI): domain Bacteria; kingdom Bacillati; phylum Actinomycetota; class Actinomycetes; order Pseudonocardiales; family Pseudonocardiaceae; genus Amycolatopsis; species Amycolatopsis sp. FU40. The sequence goes on along the minus strand of NZ_CP091381.1, from coordinate 1,919,533 downwards.
CCCGCTGCCGCTGGTCGACCAGCGGGCCGAGCACGACGCCCTCGTCGAGACCGTTGCCGACGGGGAAGCTTTCGGCCGCGGCGACGAGCGCCTCGACGAACGGTTCGGCGACGTCACGATGCACGTAGATCCGTTCCATGGACGTGCAAATCTGGCCGGTGTTGATGAACGCGCCGAACGCGACGGCTTGGGCGGTGGCGACCGGATCGACACCGGCGTCGACCACGACCGGGTCCTTGCCGCCCAGTTCCAGGACCGCGCGGTGCAGCCGCTCCCCCGCCGCCGCGCCGACGCGTTTGCCGGTGGCGACCGAACCGGTGAAGTGCACCAGCTGGATCTGCTCGTGCCCGGCGAGCGGGATCCCGGCGCGAGCGTCGCCGAGCACCAGGTTCACCACGCCCGGCGGCAGTTCGGCCAGTTCGAGCAGGCGCACCACCGAAAGCGGCCCGCGTTCGGACGGTTTGAGCACGACGGTGTTCCCCGCGGCCAGCAGCGGGCCGATAGCGGTGAGCACGGCCGTGACGGGGAAGTTCCACGGCGTGATGACCGCGGTCGCGCCGAGCGGATGGCGCAGGATCCGCGTGCGGCCGCCGTCCGGGTGCTCGACGAGTACCTCGAAGTCGTAGGAAAGCGCTTCTTCGGCGGCGGCGCGCAAGCCCGCTGCCGCGCCGTCGAGGAAGGTCCGCCCGATGCCCAAGGGTTTGCCCATCTCCCGGCATTCGAGTTCGGCCAGTTCGTCGGCGTGCGCGGCGATGGCGTCGGCCCAGGCGGTGATCCGCGCGACCCGTTCGCCGACCGGCATCGCCGCCCAGGCGGGGTGCGCCGCGACCGCCGCGGCGACGGCGGCGCCGACGTCCTCGGCAGACCCGGCCGGATGACGGGCGATGACTTCCTCGGTCGCCGGATTGACCAGGTCGAGGAGGACGTCGCCACGCGAGTCCGCCCAGGTGCCGTCGATGAAGTTCCGCAGTGTCCGCATGGGATTCCTCGGTCAGTCGAGCCGGTCGGCCATCAGCTCGCCGGCCATGATCGCGGCGAGGTTGGTGTTGGCCCGGGGAACGGAGGGGAAGATCGACGCGTCGACCACGCGCAGGCGGTCGAAGCCGAGCACCCGGCAGTCGGGATCGACCACGGTGTCGCGGTGCCCGGGGTCGCCCATCCGGCACGTGCTGGTGGCGTGCTGCGAGTCGCCCGCGGTGGCGAGCAGGTGGTCGTCGAGCTCGCTGTCGTTGTCCAGCGCGGCGAACAGCTCCTTGTTCGCGCTCTCCAGCGAACCGCTGAGGATCGGCGCGGTTTCGTCGGCGCGGGCCAGTTCGACCAGCGCCCGCACGCCGGCGCGCAGCCGCGGCAGGTCACGCTCGTCGGAGAGCATTCGCTGGCGCACCAACGGTTGCGCGTCCGGGTCGGCGGAGACGAGGCTGACCTCGCCGCGCGAAAAGTTCTGGTTGAGCCAGACCCCGTACGCGCCCGCACCGGCCCCGGTGTCCGCGAACGCCATGGCGAGCACGCTCTGGTTCATCGAGACGAACATCAGGTCGCCCTCGGGCGAGCCGGCAGCGCTGGTGAAGCGGACGCAGACGTTGGTGTGCCGGTCGTCCGGCGTCTTGATCGCCGCCGCCTCGGTCAGCGGGAGCTGGAGCATCGCGATCGGATGGTCCTGCAGACCGCGGCCGGCCGGCAGGTCCGCGCGGACGTCGATGCCGAGCGACCGCAGCAGGCCCGCGGGTCCCACGCCGGAGCGCTGGAGGATCGCCGGCGTGTGGATGGCGCCCGCGCTCAGCACGACCGTGTCGGCGAGTTCCGTCGTGGCTGTCCCGCCGAGGACTGCGCGGACGCCGATCGCGCGGCTGCCGTCGAAGAGCACCCGGTCGACGAGCGCGTCCCCGCGGATGGTCAGGTCCGGCAGCGCCCGGGCAGGTTCGAGGTAGGCGTCGTTGACCGAAACGCGCCGCCCGGCACGGGAATTGATCGGATACGGCGAGACGCCGGTGGCCTCCGGGGCGTTCACGTCAGGCGCCCAGCCGTATCCCGCCGCGGTCGCCGAGCGGTGCAGCGCGGCGTCGACCGCACCCCAATTCTCTTGTGGTGTGCGATAAATCGGAGTCGGGCCGCCGCGGCCGTGGTAGGGCTCGTCGCCGAAGAGCTCGTCGTCCTCCAGCTTCGCGAAGTACGGCAACACCTCGCTCGGCCCCCAGCCGGGCAGCGCCCAGTCGGCGAAGTCCGCCATCGGCGGGCGGATCGCGATCTGGCCGTTGATCGACGAGCTGCCGCCCACGCCCCGGCCGCGCCAGTACAGCGCCGGCGGCTGCTTGTCCGTCCGAGTAGAGTCCAGGCCCTGCCACACCATGCGTTCGGCCGCCGTCGGGTGCAGCAGCGCGACGATCGGGTTGGGCGAGCGCCACGCCTCGGGCATCTCCGCGGAGCGGTAGTCCGGGCCGGCCTCCAGCAGCAGGACCCGCTTGCCGCGCTCCGCCGAGCGCACCGCCAGTGCCGCTCCCGAGGATCCGGCGCCGACCACGATGAGGTCCCAGCCGCTGTCCGCCATGTGCCTGCTCCTTCGCCGGTCTTCGTGGCGGCTAGGATGCTGCCCGGTGCTACGTTCAGTCAAGAGTGAACGTTCAGTTTTTCCTGAGCTACAGTGAGGTGCCGATGACCGTGCCCGCAGGCGACGACCGGCCCGTCGAGAACGCGCTCGTCGAGGACTTCGGCCTGCGCATCGGCCGGGCGATGGGCTGGCCGCCGATGGCAGGCCGCACGAGCGGCGTGCTGATGCTCAGCGAGAAACCCCTGACCCTCGGCGAACTCCAGGACGCGCTCGACGCGAGCAAGGGGTCGGTGTCCGAGATGACGCGGCTGCTCATGGTCAACGGCGTCGTCGAGCGGGCCAAGAACCCCGGGAGCCGCCAGTTCGTCTACCGCTGGCGCGACGACGCCTGGCTCGGCTGCCTGCAGCACCAGGTGACCGCGACCCGCGAACTGCTCGAACTGGCCGAGAACGCGCAGGAACGCGGGAAGCACCTGGCAGCCGGGCAACGCGGCCGGCTGCGGCAGATGCGCGACTACTACGTCTTCATGACCGAACAGCTCGAAGCGCTCCTGGCCGAGTACGCCCGTCGAACCGAGACCGGCGCCTGACCTGGTCAGCGCCCCTCCTGCCGCACCGCGTCGAAGCCCTGCGGCCGGATGTCCCGTTCCGGGGCGGCTCGCACCGTCCTGGGCTTAAGGTGTGACGGGTGGAGCCATTGACCGCGATCGCCACGATCGCCGCGAAGTACGGCGCTTCCCAGCTGATCCGGGCGCTCACCGGGAACGACGAGCTCAGCGGCCTGGCCTCGGAGCTGCTGGGCGAACTGGTGGCCAGCGAAGACCGCCTCAGCGAGCAGCTGGCCGGGATCGACCGCCAGCTGGAAGAGTTGCTGGACCAGCGGTACACGATCGCGTTGGGCGCCGGTCAGCGGGCATTGCGCGACGCGAGCACCGCACCCGAGCCGACGTCCCGGGCCGCCGAACTGGCCCGTGCCCGTGACTTGTTCCGCGAGGCCGCCGCTGCCGCTTCCGCCAAGTCCCCGCTGCAGATCGCGGTGGCCGAGCGGTATGTGGCGCTGTGCTCCCTCTCCGCGGGCCGACCCGACACCGTGCCCGCGGCGCTGGACACGGTGAACGAGGCGGCGTTCCGGGCGCTGACCGAGGCTCTTCCGCTCTTCGGACCCCGAGCCTATGAGAAGGCCCGGGAACAGGTCCCGCGGCTGGGCCTGCGGGGCAGGCGCGAGGAACGGATCGACACGCTGGGCAGCGATATCGTCGACGCGGTCGACGGCGTGGTGGACCTCGCCCTCAACCTCCTCGCCGAATCCGAGGCCCTGGCGCGCGGGCTCGGCCAGGACCTCGGGCCGGAAATCGACGTGGACCTGCTCCTGCCCGCGGGGTACGAAGACGACGACCGGCTGGCGAGCACCGCGCAGGTGGTCGTCCGGCCGACCGGACCCGGACCGCTGCGGTTCGGCCCGCTGACGGTCGCCTTCGGCGAGCCCACCCCGGTTCCCGGCGTGCGGTCGCCGGCCCCGCCCGATGCCGCGTCCGCCTTGGTCGCCGCCAAGCTCGCGCGGACCGGGCCGCCGGAGCGGCCGCCCGGGTTCGAAGTGGAAGTGCTTGTCCGGTCGGACTTTCCCGTGTCCCCGGCCCTGATCGTGTCGTTGCGGCCCGGGCTGGTCCTTGCGGACGAGGCGATGGCGGAGGTGATGCCCGGACAGCCCGCGTTCACCGGCGTCGCCAGCGGCATGCTCGCCGCGAGGATGCAGGAGATCCGGCTGCCCTTCTTCCGTCCGGACAGGTTCGTCAACGAGTGGACGGTGAACATCAACAACGTGCTGATCTTCCAGTCGTCCGATCGCCAGCTGCACGAGCTGGACAGCGGCGGGCGCTGATGGCGAGCAGGCTGCCCTTGGCCACCGCGAACAGCTGATCAGCCGCGGCGTTGCGCAGCGCCCAGATTCGTCGTGCCACGCTGGTGCGCTCGGTGAGCCGTCCGTCGGAAGCCAGGTGGAACAGCATCCCGGAATTGCTGGCCGCCAGGCAGCCGTCGGCTGTCGGGACGACCCGGCCGACGAGCCTCTCCCCGACATCGACCCGCCACTGCGGACGTCCCACGGCGGAGTCCACCACGGTGTAGCCGCCGCGGAGCTCGGGCAGCCACAGCAACCCTGCTGCTTGTTCCGGTGCCGCAGCCGCGAGGTCGGTCTCGGCCCGTGCGAACTCCCGGACTTGATCGGCCGACAGGACGATCTCAGCCAGTGCGCGTCGGCCGCAGCGAAGCAGGAAACGGCCGGGCCCGGCCTCTGCGACAACGGATCCGGCGTCGTTGTCCGCGAGCGGCTCCGGCAGCCGCCACGCGGACAGTTCCCGGCCGTCGTGCCGATCGATCAAGCGGACCCGGGTGTCTTGTGGCTGGCCGATCAGGAACCCGTTGCCAGCGGGCACGGGCAGCACGGTGCGGATTCGCCGCTCGGTCCCCCAGCGGAGCTGCCCCGTCGCGAGATCGAACGCACGGAGCGGCGTGTAGCCGCGCCAGCCGCCGACGAGCACGACGTTCGCCGAAACGACCAGATGTCCGGAGAAAGCGGGGATGTCCGCGGACCAGATCCGCCTGCCGGTCGCGAGGTCCAAACAGGACAGTCGAGGGTGGTCCTGCGGGATCGCCAGGCAACGATCACCGGCGATGACGACCGCACGCGGCCGCGTGCCGACGGGGACATCCCACCGTACCGAGCCGGCTGCTGGGTCGAGGCTCACGAGCCTGGTGCTGCGCTCGTGGACGATGACCTCGCCGCTTGTCACCGCGAGGCCCGAGGCAACGCCGCGTTGGTGCAGCGGTCGTTCCCATCCGATTTCGATCACAGCGTCAGACCATCACGATCACGTGGCGGCCGGCAACCGCATTCGTCGCGCCGCGGACCAGGTTTCCGTGGCAGCCAGCCGTCTCGGGTGGAGCATGAACCCTTCTGGAGAGTGGTTGCACCCGTCGGTCGCGTTGCGCTGCGCCGACGGGCTTGAATCCGGCTTCGTCGAACCCTGGTCGGCGAAAGCGCTGATGAAGTAACCGAAGTTGCCGTCGTCCAGCGGACCAGCGGTGTCTGCCAGTGCGTCGAAGTAGTCCAAAACCGCGCGAACCTGTCTCACCGAGATCGGATAGCCCTCCGGCATGGACAAATCGTCCATGCCGAGCACGGTCTCCAGGGTGTGATGGCTGGCCCCGGAGGGAAGGTCCACGGACCAGGCCAAGAGTTCGTCCGACTGGCGGAATGCCTCGATCTGCCTCCGACAGCTTGCTCGCTCATGCTCCGGCTCCAGTGGTGGTGTTTCCCCGGGACCGCCTCCCAGAGCGTTCAACGGCCCGGCGAATGCCCCCACCGCGAGCCAGGCCACCCTCCACGGTGTCGGCCGCAGACGAAGACGCCCTGGGACCGGGTTCGCAGGACGCTTCGCCACAGCGACAAGAGATGCCCGCCGCCCAGCGCCGCGGTGCACGGAATCGTCATCGGCGCCTCCCCTGCCCCGCTCCAGGGCAGCGCGGACGCGGAATCCCTCAGATCTCCGCGTCCGTGATCGCCTTCGCTCCAATCTCAGCGCACCTGAACGCCATGACGGCGGATCGATTCCGGCCGGGCAGCCGCCGCTGACACCGCGAGCCGCGCCATTCTGCCGTTCTCATCTCCTGCGAGGCGACCACTCACGACCAGAACCCCCGTCTCGACGCTTGACGCGCTCGACCGGAGTATTCCGGCGGAGTGCGCAGACGCACTCCGCGCATGGTCGTCGATTGTTTCCGGAACTGCACCCCTCGCCGCCAAGGCACGACGTACTGGAATGCCGCTTTGCCGCGAAGCGAAAACCGACCATAATCGAGACAGCGTTCTCGTTCGACAGTTCACTTCACAACGCCATCCCTAATCCGTGATAGCTCCAAGAAAGGAAGCTAAAGCGATGCGCAACATTTTCCGGGTCGCAGCACCGGCCATGCTCGGAGCCATGGGACTCGTCGCGGCGCTCGGCGCCGCGATTCCCGCGTCCGCCGCACAGGAAAGCTCCGCCCCGGGCGCGGAAATCGCCGCCTACAACTGCTCCGCCGGGTATTTCTGCATGTACAGCGGCTGGAACGGCGGCGGAGCACGCTGCCAGTACCGGGACAACACGCCGAACACAGCCGACCGCTGCTCGTTCATCCGGCAGGGCAAGAACGTGCTCTCGGTCTGGAACGGCAACGGCAAGAAGGCGACCTACTACACCGGAACCAACTACCACCATCGGGTCGGCAGCACCAAACCCGGGCACGGCGGCAATCTTCAGGGTTCCTATCAAATACGTTCGATAAAGTTCTGAGATCACCCGAACGAGCCGGTTGGTTGCGAGTCGGACTCCGGCCGACCGGCCCGTTCCGGAATTCGTGAAAAATGCATTTTCTCGCTTCGCAAAGGCTGCGAATTCCGGGACCTGGCTACGGTTGCGCAGCATTCGGCTAGCCGGACCCGAGCCGGGCGAAGGGTCACCGGGCAGCAGTAGTCAGCTCACCCCGCGAAGCGACCTTCAGCTTCCGCAGCACGCTGGCAACGTGTTGCTCCACCGTGCGGCGCGAAAGGAACAGCACCTCGGCGATCTCCCGGTTCGTATGACCATCCGCCAGCAAACGCGCGACGTCCTGCTCTCGAGGGGACAGCTCGTTGCCATAACCGCGTCTGCCGCGCCGGGACGGGGCTACTGCGCCGGTCGCACGGTGCGTGTGGCGGCAGCGGGCGGCGGCCCGGGTCGCGCCTAGATCCGCGAATTCCTCTGCCAGCGCTGGGAAAGCATCCGCGGCACCCGGTTCGCCCATCGCTAGTTTGCTTCGCGCTTGCTGTTCTCTGGCCAAAGCAGCGGGATACGGGGCGGGCAGGCGGTCGTAGCCGTCGGCTGCTTCGTGGAAGAATTTCGCTGCGCAAGAGTGGTCGTGGCGGTGCAGGGAAAGGACGCCTTGGCAAAAGAGCAGCGAGACGGCTGCCAGCGGGGCATCGAGGTCGCGGATCTTCTGGGCGGCCTCGCCGATCAGTGCGGCGGCGGCTCCGGTGCGGCCGATGCGGCAGCAGGACTCGACGGCGACCGGCAGCAGTTCGCCGGACCAGGACCAGGCTCCCTTGGCGCGCAACAAGTCCAGTCCGAGGCCGGCGCGGGCTGCGGCTGCTTCGTCGTCGGAGTGCGACAGCAGCATGCTCGCGATTCCGGCGTGTGCGGCGAGCACTACCGGGGTCACCGCGTTTTCCGGTTCGTCGGGGCCGACCGCGGCGAAATGGGCGGTGGCTCGGTCCCATTCTCCCCTGGCGGTCGCCAGCAGGCCCAGCACCAGGGAGAGTTCGCCGCTCATCGGAAGCAGTTGCCGGTATTCGGCCAGCAGCGAGCGGGCCTTGTCGTCGAGGCCGGCCCATTTGCCGGTGAGCCAGTCCGCGTGGACGCCGGTGGAGCGTGCGATGCCGATCAGGTAGGGCGCGGCGCAGTTCGAGGCGAGTTCGATCGCGCTGCGCACCAGGCTGCCCGCGCGTCGGTGGTGGCCGATCCACGCGCACGCGTCGGCGACGTTGGCGTGCAGCCGGGCCAGTTGGCGTTGCTGTTCGGGCGACGAGACCGCGGTCGGGACGGAATCCATCGCTGCCAAGGCGCCGGGGTCGCCGAGCTGGAGCCGGGACGGGAGGCAGCTTGCCAGGAGGGTCAGGACGAGGGTGCGGTCGGTCGTGTTCGCGATGACCTCGTCCGCCCGGTCCAGCCAGCGCAGGTGCTCGGCGACCGGGGTGGCGCCGAACCACGGCTGGCCCAGCACCGCGACGCCGCGGCCGGCTAGATCGGGGCGGTGGCCGAGGTCGTGCACGGCGAGTTCGATCTGGGTGCGCGCCGCTTCGATGCTGCCGGCCTGGCGGATCAGCAGCAGGCCGCGGCTGAGGCGGATCTGGCCGCGGTGTGTGCGGGACAGCCGGTCGTCGGACAGCAGGCGTTCCAGTGCGCCTGCTACCTCGTGTTGGGCGGTGCCGTAATTGGCCAGTTCGCTCAGTTTCACGGCCATTCGGTCTACATCGGACGAATCGAGGCCCGGTTCCGAGAGCAGGGTGCACAGCAGGTCTGTCGCGGTGGAGAGGTCGCCGGCCGAGGTCGCGGCGGCTGCGGCGGCCTCGCCGTAGCGTCGCGCGTCGGCTGGCGCGCCTGCCTTTCGGCTGTGCTGAGCCAGCTGGGCGTACTGCACCGGGATCTCGTCGCGGAGCAGGGAAAGGGCGCGTCTGTGCAGTTCTTGCCTGTGTGGGCCTGGGATGGCGTCGTACACCGCTTGTCGCGCAAGGGTGTGCCGGAAGCCGTAGTGGAAGTCCGCCAGTTCGACCAGTGCCTGGCGTTCAAGGGCGAGCACGAGAGCTTGTCTCGCCCGCGGTGGCGGCAGCCCGGCCAACGCGCCGAGGAGGCGCGCGGACGCGGGCACGCCGAGCACTGCGGCGGTCTCCGTGATCCGTCTCGCGGGCACCGGAAGAGCGGAAAGCTGTTCGAGCGCGGCTTCGCGGAGGCGCGCGGGCACGGCGACGCTGTCGAGGACGCGGCGCGCGGTCATGCGGTCGGCGTTCGCGGCCGACTGCGGGTCCAGCGTGCGCACGGTTTCCTCGATGACGAACGGGATGCCGGCGGTGCGTTCACGCAGCTCCGCGGTGAACTCGGCGGACACACTGGCGCCGAGCAGGTCGCTGGCGAGCAACCCGGTCTGTTCGGTGTCGAGGGGTCGCAGTTCCAGGACCAGGTTCGTCGCGGCGGGCGCGGGACGGAAGGCGCTGCCGAGCGGGAGGCCGCCCGGTGCCTCCGCTCCGCGGCAGGTGAGCAGCAGGCTGGTCTTCCGAGGCGGCTCGGCCAGGAGAAACCGCAGCAGCCGGCGCGATCCGTCGTCACACCAGTGCAGGTCTTCGACGACCAGCAGCACCGGTCCGAGGGCGTCGAGCACTTCGCGGACCGCACGGAAGAGCCGATGCTGGTCGGCTCGGCGGTCGCCCAGCGAGGGAGGTGCAGCGGGCAGGTATGCGCCGAGTTCGGGCAGGTACGGGCGGAGTGCGCCGGTGACTCCGTTGAGCGGGCGCGCGTCGGGCAGGTAGCGGCCGGCGTCGCGCAGGGCTTCGAGCACCGCGCCGTACGGGAACGGCTCGCGCATCGCCTGCCCGCACCCGGTGAGGACCCGGCGTCCGGTCAGCTCGTCGTGCCGGAGCAATTCCGTGACCAGCCGGGTCTTTCCGACGCCTGCCTCGCCCTCGACCAGCACGATCGACGGCGGCCGGAGGCCGGCCGCGACCAGCGAGCGCAGTTCCTCGGCCCGGCCGACGAGCACGGTGGCGTCCGCCGCGGCGTCGTCGCGCACCATGGCCTCCCGATTCCGGAAAAAGCGGCACAGCACCCAAATCGTCCTGTCGTGTGAACGGAGTTTAGGTCGCGGCGGGTGCTCACGGAACCCGCACGGCCGGTTACCGGACTTTCGTAGGACGGGCGGCGGCAGGCCAATAGTTACGTAGTCCTACGGACCGCAGCCTCGCTTGTTCGGAGCGGGCGGGCAGCCGAAGAGTGGTGGCGCTGTGGCTCTCCGTCACAGGAAATCGAGACGTTTCGGGGTGAGTTCCAGATGCGCGGAAAGGCAACGACGGCCTTGGCGCTCGCCGTGTTCGGCGCGGCGGCGCTGGGCACGGCGGGCGCGGCACAGGCGGCCGAGGGTACCGTGGCAGCGGCCAAACAGCACTACGGCGACCAGTACATCGTGGTGCTCAAGGACGCTTACGGCGGGCAGTCCTCGGCGGCTTCGCTCACGCAGCGTTACGGCGGTGAGGTCCGCTCGACCTATTCGGTCGCGCTCCGCGGGTTCTCCGTGCGCGGGATGACCGACCAGCAGGCGCGCCGGCTCGCCGCCGATCCGGCCGTGCGCACCGTCTACGAGGACGGCACGGCCAGGATCGCGGGCAGCCAGCAGAACCCGACCTGGGGACTCGACCGGATCGACCAGAAAAACCTGCCGCTCGACCACGCGTACGCCTACCCCAACGCAGGCGAGGGCGTCACCGCTTACGACCTCGACACCGGGATCAAGCCGGACAACCCGGAGTACGAGGGGCGCGCGAGCGTCGGCAAGGACTTCGTCGGCGGCGACGGCATCGACTGCAACGGGCACGGTTCGCACACCGCGGGCACGATCGGCAGCAAGACCTACGGCGTGGCGAAGAAGGTGAAGATCGTCGCGCTCAAGGTGCTCGGCAACGACTGTTCCGGCAACGGCCCGGACTCCGCGGCGGTGGACGCGATGGAGTGGGTCACCGCGAACGCGGCCAAGCCCGCCGTGGCGAACATGAGCCTGACCATGGACCAGGTCGGGGTCGGCGACGACGCGATCAAGAAGTCCATCGCCTCCGGCGTCGTCTACTCCGTCGCCGCCGGGAACTCCTCGACCGACGCGTGCAACACCAGCCCGGCGCGCGTGCCGGAGGCGATCACGGTGAACGCCTCCGACGAGAACGACAACCGGGCGTCGTTCTCGAACTACGGCTCCTGCACTGACATTTTCGCGCCGGGCAACAACATCACGTCCCTCGGGCTGTCGAGCGGCAGCACGGCGAACATGAGCGGGACGTCGATGGCCACGCCGCACGTCACCGGCGCGGCGGCGCTCTACCTCGCCGCCAACCCGGGCGCCACCGCGCAGCAGACGCAGGACGCCCTGGTGTCCGGCGCGGTCGACGGCATGGTCAAGAACGCGGGCAGCGGTTCGCCGAACAAACTGCTGAACGTCTCGTTCATCGGCGGCACCGGGCCCGCCCCGAAGTGCGGCGTCAAGTCGAACACCGCCCCGGTGGCCATTCCGGACGCCGGTGCCGCGGTGACCAGTTCGGTGACCCAGGACAGCTGCGACGGCAAGGCGGCGGCGACGCTTCCGGTGAAGGTCGACATCGCCCACACCTACACCGCGGACCTCGCGGTGGACCTCGTCGGCCCGAGCGGAAAGGTGTACTCGCTGCGCAAATCCGGCGGAATCGGCGAGGCGACCGGCGTGCACGCCACCTACACCGTGGACGCCTCCGCGGAAACGGCGAACGGCACGTGGAAGCTGAGCGTCAAGGACGTCAACCGGTTCGACACCGGTTCGATCGAAGGATTCTCGATCACCTTCTGACCGGAAAACGGTGCGCCGCGGTCCTGCTGGCCGCGGCGCACCGTGCGGTCACCGGACCGTGAGGGTGTAAGTGGCGTTGCCGGTCTTGCCGTTCGCGTCGGTGGCGGTAACGGTGATCGGGTACGTGCCCGCCTGGAACGGGGCGAGCACCTGCATCGTCGAACTGCCGCCGGAGGAGACGGTCTGCGGGGTGAAGAACGGGGCGATCGGCAGCCCCGAACCGGACGCGGACAGTTTGAGCGAGCCCGTCCCGCCGGTCGCCGACACGGTCACGTTGCTGAACGAACCCGCTCCGGCCGAGCCGCTTCCGGGCGTCACGGTGACCTTGACGTCACCGGTCGGGGCGCCCTTGCCGACGGTCAGCGTGAGCTTCGCGGTGGCGGTGTCCGTGGCGCCCTTGCCGGAAATCGTTACGGGGTAAGAACCTTCGGGAGTGCTGGCCGCGGTTTCGATGGTCAGCTTGGCAGCGTCGCCCGAAGTGATGCTGGCGGGCTGGAAGGTGGCTTTCGCGCCGCTGGGGAGCCCGGACGCGGTGAGATCGACCTTCTCGGCGCCGTTCTTTCCTGCTTGGCTGGTGACTGTGGTCGAGATGTACTTGCCCGGATCGACCTGGACCGAACCGGGGCTGACGCCGAGGGAGAAGCTGTCGTTGCCGACGTTCCCGATCTGCTCGGCGACCCAGTCCCCCATGTCGTTGTCGAGCCTGCCGTAGACGCTGTACCACTTGAAGTCGCTGCGGCTCCACGACGCGACGCCGGCCACCTTGCCGTCCACGATCAGCGGGCCGCCGCTGTCGCCGGGCAGGATCGTCGGGTCGCCGTTGGAGTAGCCGGCGCAGATCATCGTGGCGTCCTGGAAACCGGCTCCGACGCCCTGGCAGTTCGAGCCCTCGCGGATCGGCAGGGTGGCTTTGTCGACGGTGACGTCCCGCGAGTCGTCGTTGAAGTCCTTCTTGCCGTACCCCACGCCGACGCCGTTCTTGCCGGGTTTGCTGAGTTCGGTGTCGGCGGAGGTGGCCACCTTGGCGTACTGGCCGTTCGGCACCGGGATGTCCGCGTCCGTCGTGACGATCGCGACGTCGTAGCCCTGGTCGAAGTTCACGTATTTGGGGTGGGTCTCGTAGCTGACGACGCCGAGCCGGGTCCCGCCGCTCGCGTTCAGGTCGTCGAGGCCGTACAGGAACGTCTTCTTCCCCTCGGCGGCCTTGCAGTGCGCCGCGATGAGGATCTTGCGCGGCGCGACGACCGAGCCGGTGCAGGTCTGGCCCTGCGGACGCGTGCCGCCCTCGCGCAGGCCCGCGATGATGAACGGGAACTCCGCGACCGAGCTGTCCTGCCCGTGGTAGAACTGCGGCCGCATGGCGGGCGGGATGTGCGTGTCGCCGGTCGGGGCCACCGCGGTGGCGTCCGGGGCCGCTGCCCGTGCTGTTCCGTGGAGGAGCGGGGCGGAGAGGACGGCCAGCCCGGCGGCCAGCAAGCCCAGCGTCCGGTGGGGTCTATTCACGGAGGTTTCCTTTCCTGGGACGGGAAAGTCACCTTCCGACGGCCGGGCAGGCGGTAGCAATCCGGGAACCGGACCGTATGGGTACGGATCTATCTCGGCGCGGTGCGGTGATCGGCAGCGCGACGCCGGGCAGCCGACCCCCCGGAATATTCCTGGCGGACCCTAAATCCCGCTCAACCGAGCCTAAGCAATCCTCAAGTTTTCGGCCGTCGGCTCCCGGGCGGCATAGAGTAACGGGATCGGACCATGAGGGAGAACAATCGGCAGAGGGGGAAATCATGCTGGAAGCATTCGTCATTCTGGGCGGGGTCGTCATCGTTCTGCTCGCGGCGGGGCTGATCGCGGCCGCCAAGGATGTCGGCCGCAAGGGGCAGCCGACCGCCGCCCGCCGGGGCAAGCGGGGCGCGGTCCGGCCGGGAGGCGCCCAGCGTGGGTACGTGTTCTTCAGCCAGCCGTGGAGCTGACGGCTGCGCGCGTCAGTCCCTCCCGGCGTGGACGAGCTTTTCGGCCAGCAGCCGGGGATTGGTGAAGACCGCCTCGTGACTGCCGGGCAATCGCACCAGCCGGTGGAGGCCGAGCCGTCCGGACATCCGCGGGTGCCAGCCCCAATCGCCGGGCGGGAGCGCGGTGTCGTCGGTGCCGTTCAGGTAGCTCTTGGGGATCTCCAGCCCGGCGAATCTCGGCAGCTCAAGGCGGTCGAGGAAAGGCTGGTACGGCGTCGGCGACAGGTGCTGGTAGGCGGCCGTCGCGGTGTCGAGGTCGGCGTCCTGGATGAACGCCTCCCGCCAGATCGGGAACGGCAACGTCACGGTGTTGTCGCCCGACTCGCGGGCCAGGCGGGCGAACAATTCGCGGTAGCGCGGCGGGAGATCTTCCTCGACGCGGGTGCCCGGCAGCGGCACGAACGCGTTCCAGAAGACCAGGCGGCGCAGTCGTTCCGGGATCTCTTCGGCGACTCGCGCGATCACGGTTCCGCCGAAGCTGTGGCCGACCAGCACGACGTCCGCGAGTTCATTGTCCACAATGAACCGTTGGACGGACCGGACGCAGTCGTCGTGGCTGACTGCTTTGTCCGCGCCCTTGCCGTGACCGGCGACAGTGGGGTTATAGGCGACGTGACCGAGTTCTTTCAGCCGGGGAACGACTGCGTCCCAGGCAGACCATCGTGCCAGGAGCCGTGCACGAGAACGAATGTGGTCATGATGGGGCCTTCGTTTGTCGGTGGCGGCAGAGGACCGCAAGAAGCTGTACGAAATGCGTCGCGTTAATGCTCTCGGAAATTCGTTTTCGCCGCGGCGAGATCAAATCGTTGCGGTTCGCAGGCTAGCGCGCTGGCGCGGGACCGGTCCCCAGGCCGAGCAGCGCATCCGTCGCCTCGTCCGGTAATCGATGGGAGGCGTCGTCCGGTTCCGGTAGGTTGTCGGATATCTCGGTGCACCGGGAACGACGACCCCCAAAGAGCGGGTCCGGTACGAGGGGAATCAGATGCACAAGGGTGTTGTCCTGTCCGCCTGCCGCACAGCCGCGGCGCTCGCCGCTGTCGGCGGGTTGGCGGCGTGTTCGTCGCAGCCGGCCGCGGCTCCGTCGGAAACCACCGCAGCGCGCGCCGAGGTCTTCGGCGCGGCCGGCTATCGCGGCATCGCTCCGGGGATGGCCAAGGAAGCGGCGCTCGCCACCGGGAAGCTCGCGAACGCGCCGGTGTCGATGCTGGACGGCTGCACGGTCCTGAGCTGGCAGGGCGGTCCCGCGCCGGACCAGGCCAGACTCGCGGCCGAGGCCGAGGCACAGCGGAAGGCCGACGATCTCTACGCCAAGTCCGACGCGGCGGACCACGACGCGAAGCAGAACACGGGCCGATCCGCCGCGGAGTTGGCCAAAGCGGCCGCCAAGGACGCGGAGGCGGCCCAGCTGGCGGCCGACTCCGCGCAGGCGAGCGTCGCGCTGGCGGGCAAGCGGGAAGAGCGCGACAAGGCGTTCGCCGCGGCCGGTGGCGCCTCGTTCGGCAAGAACGGCTTGCACGAACTGGGCGCGCCGCCCGACGCCAAGACCGCGGAGGGCATCGGCGTCGGATCGTCGCTGGCGGATCTGCACAAGGCGTACGACGCGCGCGGCCTGAAGCTCGGCGAGGCCGGGCGGTTCGAGCTGCCCATCGCGGAGAAGCCGGGCTGGCGATTCGAGTTCACCCCTGCCGCCAACGGCACTGTCGGCGGCGTGGCGATCTCCGACGGCGTCCTGAAATGCCGCTGACGTCTCGCGCAACCTGAGTCCCCAGTGGACGGATGAAGGCCTCCTTGCCGTTGCGAGCAAGGAGGCTTTCGTTTTCGCGGCAGGGGCCTTCGCGACCGCACTTCGCGCTTCGCTAAAACGCCTGAACAATTCATGCTAATCAGAGTAATATCCGGGTATGAGATTTTTCAGCAGGATCGGAACGGTTGCCGCGGCGGCCACGGTTCTCACCGGAATGACAGCCCTGCAGATGACCCTTGTCGGCATAGGCAACATCACGGACTTCGCGACAAATCAGGAATTCGTCCGGCACGTACTCGCAATGGACACTACATTTCAGTCGCCGAACATGATGTGGCGCGCCATCACCAGCCCCGGCCTGGCTGACGCCGCCTATATTGCCATCATCGCATGGGAACTGCTCACCGCATTGGCGCTCGTCGCCGGGTTCGCCGCATGGATGCGGGCTCACCTGGCCGGTCGACCGCCGACAACGGCGAAACAGCTGTCCAACGTCGGCTGGGTGATGCAGTTGACGCTTTTCGGGGTCGGTTTCATCGCGATCGGCGGAGAATGGTTTCAAATGTGGCAATCGAGCAAGTGGAACGGGCTGCAGCCCGCCGTGCACAACCTCATTATCGCCTCGTTCGGCCTCGTGCTCACCCATCTCGCCGCGAAAGGTTCACTGCGCGCGGCGGACGTACCGGATGACAGTTCCAGTTGACGAACGCGAGACTCAGGAAACGACCTCCGACATTCCGCCGCCGTCGATCGCGGAGGCAGCCAATGCGCGCATGCGGCGGAGCAGCCGGGACGTCACCGGCCGGACCAGCGGGTGGACACCGCCGTTCGACTCGGCCGCTTGCCGCCACGTCTCCAGGCGAGCCTGCCGGACACCAGGGTCGGCCAGTTCGGCGCATTCGAGAGTGTCGGTGTTCAGGTCGACGGTGATCGTGTCGCCGTCTTCGACGAGGGCGATGGGGCCGCCGAGCGCGGCTTCCGGGCCGACGTGCCCGATGACCAATCCGACGGATCCGCCGGAGAACCGCGCGTCGGTCATCAAGGCGATGGAGATGCCTTTCCGACGGCACAGCGCGGTGATGCGGGAGGTCGGGTCGAGCATTTCGGGCATGCCCGGCGCGCCCCGCGGGCCCTCGTAGCGGATCACGACCATGTCCCGGTCCGCGAACTCGTCCGGCGTCTCGACGAGCGCCCGCAGCAGGGACTGCTCGCTGTCGAACACGCGCGCCCGTCCCTCGAACCGGCCGTCGACGACGCCGGTTTCGACCCCGGCCAGCTTGATGACCGCGCCGCCGTCGGGGGCGAGGTTGCCCGACAGCAGCCGCAGGCCGCCGGTGGGCTTGAACGGCTCCGCGACGGGGAAGATCACCCGGCCGTCCGGGGCGGGCGGGGCGAGCCGTTCGACCTGTTCGCTGAGCGTCTCGCCGGTGCAGGTCAGCGCGGAGCCGTCGAGCAGGTCGTGCCGGAGCAGTTCCGCCACCACGGCCTGGAGGCCGCCGGCGTCGTCGATGTCCACCATGCTGTACTGCCCGAACGGGCGGGCGTCGACGAGCACCGGGACGTTCCGGGAGAGGCGGTTGAACTCCTCCTGCGTCATGACGTCGGACCAGAAGTCGAGGCCGGCCGCGCGGGCGATCTCCGGTGCGTGCAGGACCACGTTCGTCGAGCCGCCCAGCGCGATCGCCACGACCGCGGCGTTGCGGAAGGCAGCCGGGGCGGCGAGCCGGCGCGGCGTTATTCCGCGCTGCGTCATGATTTCCAGGCAGTCCACGATCTGCTCCGGGAATTCCTCGGTCCGGCGCGGATCCTCGGACGCGGGCGACACCATGTGCAGCGGCTCCAGCCCCAGCACGGCGATGAAGGACTGCATCGTGTTGTAGGTGAAGATCCCGCCGCAGCTGCCGTGCCCGGGACACGCGTTGCGCGCCCACCGCTCGCGTTTGGCCGCGTCCGGGTCCCCGGCGACCTGGAAGCAGCTGACCAGGTCGATCCGCTCCCCGGTTTCGGGGTCCGTGCCCGGCCGGATCGACCCGTCGGAAAGCACCACTGCGGGCACGTCGCGCTCCAGGATCGCCGCGGTGGCCCCGACCGGGGGCTTGTCGCACGCCACCACGGCGACGGCTCCCCGGATCTCGCTGCCCTCGAAATGCAGCGACAGCCCGTCGTTCGTCGTCTCGCGGCCGATCAGCGAATACCGCATCTGCGGCGTGCCGTTGCGCTGGCCGTCCGAGATCCCGCCCGAATAGTTCGGGGCCAGCAGCCGGACGGGCAGGTCGCGCTCGCGGATCCGGCGCCCCAGTGCATCGTGGATCGCCTCGACCTTGTCCGCGACGCCGATGTAGCAGACGCTGTCGCCCAGGGTGCCCACGACGCCCCAGGCGTCCCCGTGGATCTTGTCCACGTCCTGGCCCAGCGACCGGGCCGTGGCCACCGCCTGGCAGTCCTGGCCCGGACGCCACACATCCCGGCGGCTCGACTCGTCCATCAGCGCTCCCGTCGTCGACACGATCGGCCCCCATCGTCGCAGATCCGGCCGGGCGCGCAGCTCGGGCGGGGCGACGGGCACGCGGACGGCCAGCGGAACGGAATGGACGGCTTCGACCGCAAGGGCCGGTCGGACGTCGCGGCAGGCAGCTGGTCAGCCCGCGTCCGAGCGGGCCTGTCCCGCACGGAGAGAAGTCAGTTCGTCGAGGCAGTACTCCGCGCGGCGGGCGGAGCCGTAGCGGGTCAGTTTGCCCCGGCGGGCCCACTGCCGGACGGTCGCCTCGGGCACTCCGACGGCGAGCGCGGCTTCCTTGGTGGGGACGGTGCGGCGCCGGCGGTCGTCGCGGGTGCGGACGTCCAGCCAGTCCGCCGGGGGCAGGTCGTGCCCGGCCTCGCAGGCGACCGTGGCGGTGGCGGGCCGCAGGTGCACCGGGGCGCGGCAGCCGCCGACCGGGCAGCTCCCGACCGGGACGGCGGGGCGCGGGTCGTCCAGGGCCGCGGTCGCGGAGGAGACGAGGTCGGAGAGCTCGTCGAGGAAGTCCGCGCCGCCTGGATGCCCGGCCAGCCAGTCCCGGTGCGCGGCGAGAAACCGCACCAGCTCCGGCACGTTCCGCCGAGGCGCCGGGACGTGCCGTTCGGCGGCCACCAGTCCCGCCCAGGAGGCGAGCACCCCGAGAATCCGGGAGCGGGCGTCGAAGGCGGCCTCCCGGAACGGAAGGCCGGTCCCCCGCCGGCCGGGATGCTCGCGCACCGCCCCGCCGGTCCGCCCGGGCTGCAGGGCGGCCTCGCAGCGGGAGTAGAGCAGGGGAAGCGCGGTCAGTCCTGCGCTGACCGGGTCGGTCCGATCGGACGGGCGGTTCGGCTCAGCAGGACGGGCCGGAGCAGCCGGGCGGGCCGAGACTGCTGAGCGACCCCCGCCGGACCGGCGGATCCGGTCGTCCGGGCGGCTTCCGGAAGCCGAGCGGACCCTGCTGGCGTCACGGGTCGGCTCGGCCGGGCGGCCGGCGTCGGCCGGACCACGCGGCTCTCCCGCGCAGCGAGCCGTGCCCAGCAGCCGGGACTCGTCGGGCATGGTCAGGCCCGTTCGGGGTCCGGGCTGTCTTCCAGCATCTCCAGGACAGCCGAGGTGATGGTGTAGCCGGTCCCGCCGCCGAGGAGGAGGATGCGGTCGCCTTTGCGGGCCCGGCCGGTGCTGATCAGGTGGTGCAGGCCGGCGAACTGGTCGCCGGTGCCGAGGTGGCCGGTGGTGCGGCCGAACTCCCAGTTGGTGCGGTCCAGCGGGATGCCGAGGAACCGGTCGGCGATGTCGGCGGCGCGGGCGGCGGTGGTCACCACCGGGATCGCGAACGCCAAGTCCGCCGCGGTGACGCCTGCCTCGTCGAGGACGCGATGCAGGGACGCGCCGAACAGCTTGGCCATCCGGCCGTAGTGCTCCAGCATCGGCAAGTCCTTGGCGTGGAACTGTTTGCGCATCGCGTCGAAGTCGACCGGCGGTTGCTGCGCGCCGGCGAATCCGCCGCCGCGGGCTTCGCCTTCGAGGGAGTTGTCGGCCATCGTCGAGAGCGACAGGATCCGGGCGAATCCGCCGGAACCGCTCAGCAGCAGGGCGCTTCCGCCGTCGGCGAGCACTGACTGGTCGCCGTACCAGCGGCGGACCCACGGGCTGTCGAAACGGTCGCCGGTGGTCACCAGCACCGCGTCGTCCGGGCCGGTCACGAAGCGGCGGCCCAGTTCGAGCGCGCCCATCGCGCCGTTGCATTCCTGGACCACGTCGAACGACGGGACGTCCCGGCCGACGGTGTGCAGGGCGACATACGGCGCGGCCTGCCAGTAGTGCGCGCCTTGGTAGTCGACGTAGGAGTGGAACACCGCGCGGACGGTGCCGAAGTCGCGGCCGGCTGCCATGGCCAGCGCGCCCCGTCCGGCGATCGCGGCCATTTCCGCCGGGTACCGCTCGGTTTCGACGCACGCGGAGAGCACGCCGTCCGTCTGTGCCGACTCGGCGTCGTACCGGTTCGCCGCGACGGCCTCCTCGGCCGTTTCGCGGTCCGGCAGGCAGGTGCCGACGCCCGCGACGTACAGGGGGCACGAAATCACCGGGTCGCTCCCTTCCCCGGCGCAGGGCCGGACCCCGCGCCACGCTTGGACGAACCGACCGTACGGCGCGGTGATTGGGGCGGCGTTGAGCCAGTGTGGACGCTCCGGCCGCGGTGGCTGTGCGCCGGGCGGACCGGCTGGTAGGAGGGAGCACGGGGCCGGATTTCCGGGCCCGTCCGCAGTTCCCACTGCCGTGGGCGACCGGGAGGTTCCGTGTACGAATTGCCGTTTCCGCCGAGCGAGGACCTGTCCAGGCTGGCCCCGCGGTACTACCGCCTGCTCGAGGAAGAGCCGCTGACGAAGGTCCGCACGCCCGCCGGGGACGAGGCCTGGCTCGTGTGCGGATACGACCTCGTGCGGGACCTCGCCTCCAGCACGGTGCTGCGGCGCGGCCACCGGACGCCCGAATCGGCCGCGCGGATCAACGATTCGGTGGTGCAGGGCGGTCCGACCGAGGAGTTCGACGGCGAACTGGAGCGGCACCGCCGCATGCGCAAGCTGCTCACGCCCGCGTTTTCCGCGAAGCGGATGCTGGCCCTTCAGGAAAGCGTCGAGGAACGGGTCGACGCGCTGCTGGACGAACTCCCCGGGCCGCCCGCCGACCTGCACGCCGGGCTGTCCCAGCGGCTGCCCGCGATGGTCATCTGCACGCTGGTCGGGGCGCCGCACGAGGATTACGAGCTGTTCCGGTCGTGGACGTCGCGGCTGTCGGGCACCGGCGATCCGGAAGCGGGCCGCGCGGCGCAGATCGAGTTCGGCGTCTACATGGCCGAACTGCTGGAGCGGAAGAAGCGCGAGCCGAGCGAGGACGTCTTCTCCGACCTGGCCGCGGCCGGCGGGGTGGAGCTGCCGGAGGCGGCCCGGCTCGCGGCCGCGCTGCTGTTCGCCGGGTACGAGACCACGATGAGCCGGATCGACCTCGGCACCGTGCTGTTCGCCCGCAACCCCGCGCAGTGGGCGAAGCTGACCGCCGATCCCGGGCTGGTCGCCGGAGCGGTGGAAGAGGTCCTGCGGATGGTCGTGACGAACATCCAGGACACCGGGGGCTCGGTGCGGTACGCGGCCGAGGACCTGACGGCGGGCGGCGCGACCATCGCCTCCGGCGACGCGGTGCTGCTCGCCTACCACGCGGCGAACCGGGATCCGCGGGTGTTCGAGCGGCCGGACGAATTCGACATCGCCCGCTCGCCCAATCCGCACCTCGGCTTCGGGCACGGGATGCGCTACTGCGTGGGCAACACGCTCGCCCGGATCGAGCTGCGGGCCGTGTTCGGCGCGCTGGCGAAACGGTTTCCCGGACTGCACCTCGCCGAGGACGGGGACGCGCCGCGGCGCCGCGCCGACTCGGTCACCGGCGGGGTGACCGAACTCGCCGTCGGCTGGTGAGCCGAGCCGGCCGACCCGAGGATTCCACCCTCCTTTGCACCCCCGGGTGGATGCCCGCCCGCGGGTGCGCTGCCTACCGTGGTGCCCACCCCGAGGAACGGATTGCGCGATGTGGGAAACGTTGGACAAGATCTCGAACATCGTGGCCCTCGTGGCCGGCGGCGCCTACATCGTCTGGTCGATCATCCGCAGGCTGCGCGGGACGCCGATGTCCACGAAACGGCTGCTGATCCTCCCGGTGGTCTGCTTCGCGATCGGCATCTACATGGCCGCGGGCGACGTCGCCAAGGCGAGCACGCTGGACTGGGAGCTGTTCGGCGTCTTCGTGCTCGCCTCCTACGGCGAGGGCCTTGGCCGCGGCGCCACCATCCGGCTCTACGAGCAGGACGGCCTCCCGCACCAGAAGTACAACTGGCTCACCGTGACCATCTGGCTTTCGCTGATCCCGCTGCGCGTCGGCATGGTCCTGCTGGCCCAGCACTGGCACGCGGACATCGCGGGCGGCACCGACCTGGTGGGCATCCTGCTCGGCCTCACCTTCCTCGGCGAGGCCTCGGTGGTCCTCCCCCGCGCCCGCCGGATGGGGCTCAACCTGAGCCTGTCGCCGAAGAAGGACGCCAAGAAGGGCAAGTCTTCCGACCGGGTCCGGCACGCTGGCTGAGCGCGGGAACTCCTGGCTCGGCACCCGGCCCCAGCCACGTGGTTCCGGGTGACGTACGTGAGGGCTGAGCGAATCTGATTCCCTCAGCCCTCACTAATTTTTCGCTCCGCGCCGCGGCGCGACGGCGAGCTCGCGGCGGGTTGGCCTCAGGCCACTGGGCGGGCGCGGGCAAGCAGCTCGGCCACCCGGTCCGTGCCGACCGCGCCGCGTTTGAGTTCCGCCAGCACCGCGTCGATGTCGGCGGCGTCGACCGCGAGGCCGCGTTCGGCGGCGACCGCCGTCACGGCCGAGCGGCCGGAGTGCTTGCCCAGCACGATCCGGCGCTGCCTGCCCACCAGTTCCGGCGGGTACGGCTCGTAAGTGCTGGGGTCGCGGGAGATTCCGTCCACGTGGAGGCCGCTTTCGTGCACGAACGCGTGCGCGCCGACGACCGGGGCGTACGCGGGCACGCGGTCGCCGATCAGCCCGGCGACGTGCCGCGCCAGCGGTTCCAGCAGCGGGAGGTCCAGGCCGGTCGAGTGCCCCATCGCCGCTTCCAGCGCCATGACGACCTGTTCCAGCGGGGCGTTCCCGGCCCGTTCGCCGATGCCCAGCACCGAGCACTGCACCCCGGACGCGCCGCCGAGCAGGCCCGCGAGCGAGTTCGCGGTGGCCAGGCCGAGGTCGTTGTGACAGTGCACGGCCAGCGGCAGCGGGCAGCTCTCGCCGACCCGTTCGACCAGCTCCCGCATCGTCCACGGCTGCGCGATGCCCGCCGTGTCCGCGAGACCCAGCGCGTCCGCGCCGGCGTCGGCGGCCGCCTCGTACACCGCGGTGAGGACGTCCGGGTCAGTGCGGGTGGCGTCTTCGGCGGCGAACACCGCCTGCCGTCCGGCCGCCTTGACCCGGCGCACCGCGCGGTCCACCCGCCGTTTCAGCTCGTCCAGGTCGATGCGCAGTTTGTGCCGCAAATGCGATTCCGACGTGCCGATGAAGACCGCGACGCTGTGTGCCCCGCTGTGCAGCGCGGCGTCCACGTCGGCGTCGGCGGGGCGGGCGATCACCTGGATCACGGTGTCCAGCTCGGCGTCCACGATGGCGCGGATCGCGGCACTCTCCTCTTCGGACACCACCGGGAAGCCCGCTTCGATCATCGGGATGCCCAGTGCCGCCAGCCGGCTGGCCAGTTCGAGTTTCTGGTCCGGGCGGAACGCCACCCCGGGCATCTGCTCGCCGTCGCGCAGCGTGGTGTCGCTGACGACCACGCGCTCCGGCAGCCGTCCGGTGCGCAGCGGTTCCCGCGGCACGGCGACGGCTCGCCCGCGCGGTCCGCGGAATTCGTTGAACAGCTGGTTGAGCAGCATCATGTCGCGGGCTGGCGCGTCCATCCGCAACGCACGGGTCAGGTACGCGCGTCGGGGATTGCTGGTTCCGTCGAGGAAAATCGCCGCGAACACGGCACCGGTGGTGGTGATCGTCAGCCGGGGCAGCTCCGGCTCGGACTCGTCGGTGCAGAGCCGTCGTACGGCGTTGTCCGCAGTGCACAACACGATCACGAGGTCCGGTTCGGACAGCCGCACCTCGATCAGCCGCGCCCAGCCGTTCAGTGCGCGCATTCCAGTTCCGCGGGCGGTCAGCTCGGCCAACTGCTGGTCCACGAAAGCCAATACCGCTTCTGCGTCCACAGTGGACTCCGAGGCGCTGCCCAGTTCGTGCCGCGCCCGCAGAATCCGCTGACTGCCCCAGGCGCAGCCCAGTGCGACCAAGGTGATCGGGACACCGACCGCGAGACCGCAGCCCAGTGTCACGAACGCGCCCGCCAGCAGGACCCGTTCGAGCACCAGCACGGTATGCGCCCGGTACGCCCGCAGCCGGGTCACCTCTCGGGTCCACAATGGAGCGAGAGCGGATACCGCGGCTGCGGCGGCCGCGGCGAACACGACGAGCGCGGCAACAGTCACGGACGAGACCGCGAACTGCGCGACCGCACACAGATAAGCGACCAGGATCGTGCCGGTGGCTACCCGGACGCCGACGGTCAGCCCGTGCCGGACCGGCAGGGTCGCGTAGCCGCCTTCGCGGTCGCCGTCGACGTCGCGCAGCGCGCCGACCAGGTTGGATCCGGTGTCGTGCAACCAGAAAGCCGCCGCCAGCGGGAGGGCCGCCGCCGCTGGGAGGTCGGCTACGGTCATTGCCCCGAACAGGCAGGCGAAGGCCGAAATGAGCCCTCGCACCGCGTTTCCGGCCAGTCCGCGGCCTTTGAAGAAGCTGCTGTAGGCGATGCCGAGCAGCAACGCGACGAGGACCAGGCCTAGCGTCCGCCAGTTCACCGCGAGCCCGATGATCCCGCCCGCGGCGGTCAGCCCGATCAGCATGCCCAGCGCGGTGCCGGGGCGCATCCGGCCGGACGGGATGGGCCGATGCGGTTTCGCGGTCGCGTCCAGGTTCCGGTCGAAGTAGTCGCCGCCGTACAGCCCGGCCAGCCAGCCCACTGTCGGCACCGCCCAGGCGCACAGCAACCGCACCGGCGGCGCGCCCGGATCGGCCAGTGCGGCGCCGGCCAGTCCCACCAGGCCGACGTAACAAGCGGTGTACGGCCGCCACGTCTCGACGTGCGCGAAGAGAATCTCTTTCAGCCGCATCGGTTCACAGTCGCCTGGGCGAAGTAGGACAGCGTCTCCTTGCTCGGAGTGCCGGGCAGCACGTCGAGGACTTCGGTGGCGCGGACGGCATATCCGCGGGCGGCGTCGGCAGCCGCCTCCACTCCGCCCGCTTCGCGCACCAGCGCGGAAACCGCGGCCAGGCGCGCGGCCGGGTCGCCGGTGCCGCGCAGCTGGCGGTCGAGTTCCGCGGACACTGCCTCGCCGCCGAGTTCGCGGGCGAGCAGGAACGGCAGGGTCAAGCGCTGATTGGCGATGTCGCTGGTGACCGCTTTGCCCATGGCGTCGCCGTCGCTCGTGTAGGCGAGGAGGTCGTCGTGGATCTGGAAAGCCGAGCCGAGCAGTTCGCCGTAGCCGGCGAGCGCGGTGCACCATTCCGGCGGGCCGCCGCCGAGGATCGCGCCGCTGGCACACGCCGCGCGGAACAACGCCGACGTCTTCAGCCGGATCATTTCCAAATAGGACGGTACGTCGCAGACGTAGCCCTCGCACAGCTCGGCTTCCATGCTCTGCCCGCGGCACAGGTCGATCCCGGCCGCGGCCACCGCGGTCATCGCGCGCGCGACGCGTTCGTCCGGCACCCCGCGCTGCCCGCATTCGCCGAGTGCGGCGAACAAATAGAAGATCAGCGCGTCGCCGGCCACGATCGCGTCGTCGCGGCCGTAAGCCGCGTGCACCGACGGGCGGCCGCGGCGCATCGCGTCGCCGTCGATGATGTCGTCGTGGATCAGGCTCGCCACGTGGCCCGCTTCCGCGCCTGCCGCCGCGGGCACCACCTGCTCGACGTCCGCGCCGACCGCACCCGCCGATTCGAGCAGCAGCAGCGGCCGGAACAGTTTCCCGCCGGGCACCAAGGCGTAGTGGCAGATCCGGGCGAGATGCGCGCCTTCGGCGTCCCAGCTGTTCTCCAGTTGTTTGCCGACCAGCGAAACCAGGTGGTCGATGCGGTCGGAACGGTCCAGGATGGCCGTGCCGAAATCCCGTTTCCCGGTGCTGTATGTGCTTTCCATGACCGTCCCATTCCGACGATTTCCCCCGTGCCCGCCGACGGTAGGGAGCCCGCGCGCCCGCGGACAAGGCCTCGGGGCCGTCCTCAATGCCGGATCAACAAGGCTTCAACAGCGCGGCGGAACGGTGTTGCGGATACGTTGAGCGGGCCTCTCCGGAGCCTTGTCGCCCGCCGGGACGGCGCCGTACGTTGCCGGTCGTCTCGAGGAGGACGACGCATGGCTTTGCTGGAGAGAATTCGGGGACCGCGCGATCTCGACGGGCTGTCCGGAACGGAACTCGGCGCGCTCGCCGGGGAAATCCGCGAGTTCCTGGTCTCCGCGGTCGCCAGGACCGGCGGGCATCTCGGGCCCAATCTCGGGGTCGTCGAACTGACGCTCGCCCTGCACCGGGTTTTCGATTCGCCGTGCGACACGCTGCTGTGGGACGTCGGGCACCAGTGCTACGTGCACAAAATGCTCACCGGCCGTCAGGACGGATTCGCCGGGCTGCGGGCCGAGGGCGGGCTGTCCGGCTATCCGAGCCGCCGCGAATCCGGCCACGACGTCATCGAGAATTCCCACGCGTCCGCCGCGCTTTCCTGGGCGGACGGTCTCGCCAGGGCTTACGAGGTAAGGCACATCGCGGATCGCGCCGTGGTCGCCGTGGTCGGCGACGGCGCGTTGACCGGCGGAATGGCCTGGGAAGCGCTGAACAACATCGCCGGCGCCCAGCGACCGGTCGTGGTGGTGCTGAACGACAACGGCCGCGCGTACGACCCGACCGTCGGCGGGCTCGGCCGGCATCTCGCGGCATTGCGGCGCGATCCCGGCGACGGCGGCGTTTTCTCCGCGCTGGGCATGGACTATCTCGGCCCGGTGGACGGGCACGACATCGCCGCGACGGAGACCGCGTTGCGGGAAGCCCGGGCCCGGAACCGGCCGGTGGTGGTGCATTGCGTGACCCGCAAGGGCGCCGGGTACGCACCGTCCGAAAAGGACCCGGTCGACCGGCACCACGCGATCGGGCCGTTCGATCCCGGCACCGGGGCGGCTCCCGCCTCTCCCCCGTCGTGGACCTCGGTGTTCAGCGACGAAATGATCAAAGTGGGCAACGAGCGCGAGGACGTCGTCGCCGTCACCGCCGCCATGCGGGGGCCGACCGGGCTCGCTCCCTTCGCCGAGCAATACCCCGGCCGGTGCTTCGACGTCGGGATCGCCGAGCAGCACGCGGCGGCGGCAGCGGCCGGGCTGGCTTACGGCGGCCTGCATCCGGTGGTGGCGGTGTACGCCACGTTCCTGAACCGCTGTTTCGACCAGGTGCTGATGGACGTCGCCCTGCACGGCGCGGGCGTTACCTTCGTGCTGGACCGCGCGGGGCTGACCGGCGACGACGGGGCGAGCCACAACGGCATGTGGGATTTGACGCTGCTGCAAGCGGTTCCCGGTCTCCGGGTGGCCGCTCCCCGGGACGCCGCGCAGCTGCGCACCCAGCTGCGGGAGGCGATCGAGGTGGCGGACGCGCCGACCGTGGTGCGGTTCCCGAAGGGCGCGGTGGGCCCGGACATCGAGGCGATCGAACGGCACGGGCCGGTCGACGTGCTCAGCCGCGGCGTCCGCGAGGACGTGCTGGTGGTCGGCATCGGCCCGCTCGCCGGGCCCGCGGTGGAGGCCGGGGCGCGGCTGGCCGAGCTCGGCATCGGCGCGACCGTGGCGGATCCGCGCTGGATCCAGCCGGTGCCCGAGGCCCTGGTCGCGCTGGCGCGGGCGCATCGCGCGGTCGTGGTGGCCGCGGACTGCGGTCGCGCGGGCGGGCCGGGAACCCTGCTGGCACAGGCACTTCAGGACGCCGGTTCGGATGTTCCGGTGACCGGGCTGGGGATTCCCCAGCAGTTCCTCGAACCCGCCAAACGGACCCGGCTGCTGACCGCGCTGGGGCTCACCGCGGATGCCATCGTCGAGGCATGCCGCCGCACTGTCGAGAAAGGACTGTCCGAGTGACCGTCGCATTGGGCATGCCCGCTCTGCCCCCGCCCGTTCTCGCCGAGCGTCGCAAGACCCGCCAGCTGATGGTGGGGTCGGTGGGAGTCGGCAGCGACCACCCGATCTCGGTGCAGTCGATGACCACGACGCTGACCTCCGACGTCAACGCCACCCTGCAGCAGATCGCCGAATTGACCGCGGCGGGCTGCGACATCGTGCGCGTCGCGTGCCCGTCGGCCGACGACGCCGAGGCGCTGCCCGCGATCGCGAAGAAATCGCAGATCCCGGTGATCGCCGACATCCACTTCCAGCCCAAATACGTGTTCGCCGCGATCGAGGCCGGCTGCGCCGCGGTGCGGGTGAACCCGGGCAACATCCGCAAGTTCGACGACCAGGTCAAAGAAATCGCTGCGATCGCCTCCGATCACCGCACCCCGATCCGGATCGGCGTCAACGCCGGGTCGCTGGACAAGCGGCTGCTGGAGAAATACGGCAAGGCCACCCCGGAAGCGCTCGCCGAATCGGCGATGTGGGAGGCGTCGCTGTTCGCCGAGCACGACTTCCACGACATCAAGATCTCGGTCAAGCACAACGACCCGGTCGTGATGGTCCGGGCCTACGAGATCCTCGCGCAGCAGTGCGACTACCCGCTGCACCTCGGCGTCACCGAGGCCGGGCCCGCGTTCCAGGGCACCATCAAATCCGCCGTCGCGTTCGGCGCGCTGCTGCGCCAGGGCATCGGCGACACCATCCGCGTGTCCCTGTCCGCGCCGCCGGTGGAAGAAGTCAAGGTCGGCACCCAGATCCTGCAGTCGCTCAACCTGCGGCCCCGCAAACTCGAGATCGTGTCCTGCCCGTCCTGCGGACGCGCGCAGGTGGACGTCTACACCCTCGCCGACCAGGTCACCGCCGGCCTGGAAGGCATGGAAATCCCGCTCCGCGTCGCGGTCATGGGCTGCGTCGTCAACGGCCCCGGCGAAGCCCGCGAAGCCGACCTCGGCGTCGCGTCCGGCAACGGCAAGGGCCAGATCTTCGTCAAGGGCGAAGTCATCAAAACCGTGCCCGAGCACGCGATCGTGGAGACCCTGATCGAAGAGGCCATGCGCATCGCGGACACCGTCGACACTCCGGGCACACCCACTGTGACGGTGGGCTGAGGCGATCAGGTGGGCTGGCCGATGGCGAGGATCCGTTGCAGCAGCCGCTGCAGCTCCGGCGCGGGCGCGATGCCCAGTTCCTGGTCGAGCGTGCGCCGCAGCGTGCGGTACACGTTCAGCGCGTCGCTGCGGCGGCCGGAATGCGTCAGCGCCTCCATCAGCCGGGCGTGCGCCCATTCGTTCAGCGGCTGGCTGATGGTCAGCGAACGCAGTTCCCCGATCAGCTGCAGGTACCGGCCCAGCGCGAGGTCGGTCTGGATCCGCAGCGCCTGCGCCGCGGTGCGTTCTTCTTCGAGCCGGGCCTTGAACGGGCGCAGAATCGCCCCGGTCTCCACGTCGGCGAGGACCCGGCCGCGGAAAACCTCCAACGCGCGCCGGAAACTTTCCGAGGCCTTTTCATGTTCACCGGCCTCGTAATGCGCGCGGCCCGAGTGGTAAAACGAGGAAAACCGGCTGACGTCGAGCTGGCCGGTGCCCAGCGAAAGCAGGTAGCCGGAGGAGACCGTGCGCAAGCCGTGCCCGCCGCCGGGCTCGCCCATCGCTTTCCGGATGTGGCAGACATACGTGCGCACGGTCAGCGCGGCCTGGCGCGGCGACTCCTCGCCCCACAGTTCGTCCACAATCTGGTCAGTGCTCACGATCTGGTTGTGGTAGAACAACAACAACGCCAGCAGCTGCCGGACCTTCGGCGCCTTCGGCATGCTTACCTCGGCGTCCCCGCATTCGACCCGCAACGGGCCCAAAAGCTTGAAATCCACGGCTTTCCCCCAGGAATCACCGCACGAAGAGGCCCGGGCGACCCGCCCTCTCCGCACCAGCCAGTTTTTACCGCACCCAGTAACGGCGCTGCGCGGGGTCGCACGCCGCCGGAATCCGGAGTTCCCGGACCGCGTCGCGCGGCATTTCTTTTTCTCCCGCCAGTGCCGCTGGGCGCAGCTTGCCATATCGGGTTCGGCACTGTCCACCGACACCGCGGCCGATCGGGGCAATGAGCAACCCCGCGGACCGCGCAATGCTTGCCCGATACAAGGAAACAACCCGGCACACCCGCGCGAAAGTCAGGGTCGGGCAAAATATGGATATCGCTATTTAATCTGTATTTACTTTCCGTCCGGCGCGGAAAGCGGATATTCCCGGCGCCCGTCCGCCGCGGGCCCCGGATTGCGCGGCTGTTGAGCCCGCGTTGATCCCGCGCCTTCCACCCACGGGTGGACCCGGCGAACCCACCCGCGAACCCAACCAGCGGTGGACGACGCCGGACGGGCCGCGCTCCTACCGTCGGCGGCAGCGGTCGTCGCGGGGTCCCGCGCGACAGCCACCGGAGCCGGGAGGATTGTCATGTCGGGCGCGCCACTCGCCTTCGTGCACCACGCGAACCAGCTGAACATCACCGACGGCTACGACAACCGGGACGGCATCGGGCGGATCTGCGACGGCTACGCCGCGGTGCTCGACCTGCACCGCCGCTACCGGATCCCGACCGGGCTGCACCTGTCCGGCACGCTGCTCGAAGCCGCCCTGTGGCACCGTCCGGGATTCGTCGGCCTGGTGCGCGAACGGATCGCCGACGGCACCGTCTCGCTGCTCGGCGGCACCTACTCCGAGCCGATCATGCCCGCGTGCTCGGAGTGGTCGAACCGCCGCCAGCTGGCCGCCGCCGCGGACCTGCACCGGCGGCACTTCGACCTGCCCGAGGGCCAGCCGCCGACCGCCTGGCTGCCGGAGCGGGTGTGGGCGCCGGAGCTGGCCGGGGTGCTGGCCGAGGCCGGGATCCGCCGGGTCCTGGTGGACGACCGGCTGCTCGCGAAGCCGGTCCCCGAGGACGGCTATCCCGCGGACTCCCGCGCGCACGCCGACCTGCACGGACCGTTCCACTGGGACGCCGAGCGGCCGCCGCCGTTCCGCCCGGGCCTCGCCGATCTGCGCCTGCTGCGCCCGCGCGCGGCGACCGGCGACCTGACCGTGCTGCCGATCTGTTCCTACCTGCGGTACCTGTTCCCGCCCCGGACGGACGCGCACCTGCACTTCCTGGAGGCGTTCCTCGCCGATGTCGGGGAGCGGCAGACCGGCGAGGAAATCCTCGTGTACGCCGACGACATGGAACGCGCGGCCGGCGTCGGCGGCTGGGAACCCGCGCTGGAACGCTACGAGCGCCTGCTGCGGTTCCTGGCCGAATCCGGGGCGGCCGAACCGGTCTGCCTCGATTCCTGGCTGGACGGACGCCCGCGGGCCGCACCCGCCGACGTGCCGGCGGGGACCTACTACGAACTGGAGGTGGACTGGTCGGCCGGGCCGTCGTACCGCGGCTGGACCGACACCCAGGAATGGTGGTCCTACGGGGAATTGCTCGCCTCCGTCGAACACGAGATCCGGGAGGCGGGCAGCGCCGTCGAACCGCGGCTGCGGGCGGTCGCCGAGCGGATGCTCCTGCTGGGCCAGCACGAACTGGGCTGGCACGACCGCGCGGAGGACGGGCAGGGCCGGGCGCTGGCCCCGTGGGTGCGCGCCACCGCGTCGCACGCGCGGCTGGCCCGGCCGCTGCTGTCCGCGGCCCGCTGGGCGGCGGGCGGCCGCTACGCGCCTTCCGCCGGGCTGCACGACATCGACCGCGACGGCGACGGGGAACTCATCCTGGTGAGCGACGACGTGTGGTGCCTGGTTTCGCCGAGGGAGGGCGCACGGGTGACCCTGCTCGCGCACCGCCGCCCGCGCGGTTCCGGCGAGGACGGTCCGGCGCTGATCGCCGGGAATCCGGCCGACCACTGGAACTTCCAGGAGGAACTGCACCGCTACATGGAGGTGCCCGCCGCGCATCCCGGCGCGCTGGCCGACCGCGAGACCGCGCACCGCGCCTGGATCCCGTGGGTGTCCGCGCAGGACTCGTCCGCGGTGGCGGTCGACCTTCGCCCGGAAGACGGCTCCGCCACCGAGGTGCGCCGGTACGCGCTCCGGCACGGCGTCCCGGCGCTGCTGGCCTGCATCCACACCGCGACGCCGGGGCGGCGGATCGAGAACCTGATCGTGCCCGACTACCTGGAGGCGCTGCTCGGCGGCCGGGAGGCGGTCAGCGCGATCGGCGGGGAACTCTGGCGCGGCTGGAAAAGCGGGGCGAGCCAGTGCTGGCTCGCGTTCGATCCCGGGCAGGCTGCCGTGCACACCGCCGAGCCCACTGCCGCCGGGCACGGGTTCCCGGCCACCGTCGTCGCGCACGACACGCACGTGGATTTGCTGCTGGGCGCGGGATTCGTGCACGACGCGTTCGCGGTGCGCTGGCTGGCCATGGCGCGCGACGTCCTGCACCCGGCTCCGGCCGGGCAGCCGCGGACGGCGGCGCTGGCCGCACCCACCGGCGTGATGTGATGGCACCACCGGCTCTGCGGAGGCTGGTGCGTCATCTGCGCGGGCATCGCGGCGCGTGCGTGCTGGCGACAGCGGCCGCGTTGGCCGCCACCGGGTTCGCCGCGGCGCTGCCGCTGGTGCAGCAACGGCTGATCGACCGCACTGTCGTCACGCACGCCGATCCGATCGCACCGTATCTGGTGGTATTGCTGGCTTTCGCGCTCGGCCGGTTCGCGGCCACCGCCGTCCGGCAGTACTGGGGCGGCCGGACAGCCCTGGACGTACAACGCGAACTACGCGCCGACGTGGTCGCCGCGGTGCATCGCCTCGACGAGAGCCAGCGCGTCGGATTCGGCGCTGGGCAACTGCTCGGCCGCGCGACCGGCGACGTCTGCTACGCACAGGGCCTGCTCGACCCGCTGCCCGCCGCGATCGGCAACCTCGCGCTGCTGGCCGCGTCGGCGACCGCGATGGTGCTGCTCTCCCCCGTGCTGACCGGGCTGGTGCTGGCGGTGTGCCCGCTGCTGGTGCTGGCCGTCCACCTGGCCCGCAGCCGGATCTTCCCGGCGGGACTCGCCGCGCAGCAACGGTCGGCGGAGCTGACCGGCCGGGTGTCCGAGGTGCTGGACGGACTGCACGTGGTGACCGCGTTCGGCCGTCAGGACCACGAACTGGCCGCCATCGAACGGCACGCCGCGGCGGTGCGCACCGCGCGGATCCGCACCGCTCGGGTCTCCGCGGCGATCCTGCCGTTGATGAGCGCCGTGCCGTTGGCCGGACAAGTCGGGGTGCTGGGCATCGGCGGCTGGCTCGCGCTGCGGCACGACATCAGCCTCGGCACCTTCGTCGCCTTCGTGAGCTACCTTGCGCAGTTGGTCGGTCCGGTGCGCGCCCTGGCCGGTTTGGTCGGGTACGCACAGGAAGCACGCGCGGGGCTGGAGCGCTGCTTCGCGCTCATCGACGTCCAGCCGAGACTGCAGGACGGTCCGCACGGGCTCCCCGATCAAGCGCTCGGCGTCGCACTGCGCAACGTGCACTTCTGCTACGACGCCGAGCCGGTGCTCCGCGACGTGTCGCTCACGATCGCGCCAGGCGAGTACGTCGCGGTTGCCGGGCCGCCGGGTTCCGGGAAGTCGACCCTGCTACGCCTGTTGTGTCGCCGCTACGACGCGACCGCTGGCTGCGTACGCGTCGGCGGTGTGGACGTACGCGCGCTGAACGGTGAAGCGTTGCATCGAGCGGTAGGGGTGCTCACCGAAGTACCACAGCTGATGCCAGGCTCCTTCCAGACGAACATCGCCTACGGCGCGCCAGACGCCGACCACGCACGAATCGTCGCGGCGGCCCGTGCGGCCGGGGTGCACGACTTCATCGTGGCGAGCCCGGCCGGCTATCAGACCAGGATCAGCGACGGCGAACTGTCCGGTGGGCAGAGACAACGCATCGCGCTCGCCCGGGCGTTGCTCCCGGAGCCGAAGCTGCTGCTGCTCGACGACCCGACGACGGCGGTGGACGCGGTGACCGAGCGCGCCATCCACCGTCACCTGCGCGGCCTGGCCACCACCCGGGTTGTGGCGACCAGCCGCCCGGACCTCCTCCGTACCGCCGATCGGGTGGTGCTGCTGGAATCCGGCCGCGTCGCGGACATCGGAACCCACGAGGAGCTTCAGGCGCGCTCCTCCGGCTACCGCGCACTCCTCGGCGACGCGGTGCCCACGGCACCGCCGCAGGAACCCGCCTTCTCGCGCCTGCTTACGGCACCCGCCGTCGTCCCGCCCCGCCGATCCGGGCTGTTCCGCGCGCACCGCAAGGGATTCCTCGCCGGTTTGTCGCTGCTCGCCGCTGGTACTGCCACCGACGTGCTGCTACCGCTGGCCGTGGGCCGCGGCGTGGACTCGGGCGTGAATGCCGGGCAACTCGGCATACTGCTGGCATGGGTCGCCGCCGGTGCGGGCTTGGTCGCGCTCAACGCGCTGAGCACCGCGGGCGAAACCGTGGTGACCGGCCGCACCTGCGAGCGGGTGCTGTTCGGCTTGCGCCGCCGCACCGCACAGCACGCACTCGCGCTCGGCCCCGCGGAACGGGACCGCGGCCGGTTGATCACCCTGCTCACCGCCGATGTCGAGGCACTGTCCCATTTCTTGCGCAACGATCTGCCCGGCGCGTTGGTCAGCGCGGTCAGCACCATCGGCGCGATCACCGCACTGTCCTTAATGGACGGCGGACTGGCGCTGCTCGCGCTCGCCGGAGTTCCATTGGTGCTGCTGGCCACGGTGTGGTTCCGACGCCGCTCCACCCCGCTTTACACCCTCGCGCGGGAGAGCCTGGCCACCTTCACCACCGCACTTCGCGAAACCATCAGCAGGCTCACCGTGGTGCAGCTTCACGGCCGCCGGCACGACAGCGTCACCGAACTGGGCGCGCACGACCGCCGGTACCGCGACGCCCGCGTACGCACGCATCTGTTGACCGCGCTGTACTTCCCGTTCGTCGAGTTGGTGGGTGCCGTGACAGCCGCCGTAGTGCTTGCGGCCGGAGCAGCGCGCATCGAAGACGGCACTCTCACCGCGGGCGTACTGGTCGCCTTCGTGCTGTACCTCGACTCGCTTTTCGCGCCCGTGCAACAGTTCGCCCAGGCTTACGACGGTTACGCGCAGGCCGCTGTCGCCGTACGACGGCTTCGCGCCTTCCTCCGTACTGAACCGGCCGTACCGTCTCCGCGACAGCCTCTTACGCCGTCCCAGCACCTAGGCGCGGTTCGGTTCAACCAGGTACGCATGCGCTACCCCGGCACCCAGCGCGACGCCCTGTCGGACGTTTCTCTCGACGTGCCGGCGGGCAGCACGCTGGCCGTGGTCGGTGCCAGTGGCGCGGGGAAGTCCACGCTGCTGAAGCTGCTTCTCCGGTTTCACGATCCGTGCGAGGGGCAAGTTCTGGTGGACGGCGTCGACCTGCGCAGCTACGACGTACGGTTGCTGCGCAGGCAGATCGGGTTCGTGCCGCAGGAACCGTACCTCTTCGGGCGCAGCGTGCTCGACAACATCCGTTACGGCTGCCCAGATGCCAGCCCGCGCGATGCCGTCGCCGCAGCGCGTGCGGTGGGCGCGCATGAAGTGTTCGAGGCGTTGCCGGACGGCTACGCCACTACGGTCGGCGTCGGCGGCTCCGCGCTGTCGGCAGGCCAACGTCAGCTCGTTTCGCTCGCCAGGGCCCGGCTTCTGGCACCCGCCATCCTTGTCCTTGACGAAGCCACCGCGAATCTGGACCCGCGGACCGAAGCACGATGCCAGGCCGCGACGGCCGCGGCGTGCGCCGGACGCACGGTGATCCTCGTCGCGCACCGCCTGCACACCGCCGCGCGGGCCGACCGCATCGCGGTGCTGGAGGGTGGGCGGCTGGCCGAGGTTGGCACCCACGCCGAACTTCTGGCTGCCCACGGTCACTACACGAAGCTCTGGGGCTCCCCCGAAACCACGCCCAGATGAACCTCACTCGCTCGTAAGCCCGTGCCGAAACGCGTACCGCACCGCCTGCGCCCGGTCCCGCACGCCGATCTTCGCGAAAATACGGTTGATGTGGCTCTTCACCGTCGCCTCGCCGATGAACAGCCGACCGGCGATCTCGCGATTGGACAACCCGCCGGCGACCAGCCGCAGCACCTCGACCTCGCGGCCGCTCAACACCTCGTGCGCCGCGGTCCGCGCCGGTGGCTCCTCCGGCGAGTCCATCCCGGCGAGCAGACGCCGCTGCACCTCGGCGTCCATCACCGACTGGCCGGACGCGGCCGCGGCCAGCGCGCGGGCGATGTCCGCGCGGCCGGCGTCCTTGGTGAGAAATCCCAAGGCGCCGGCCCGCAACGCGTCCCGCACCGAACTGTCGTCGGCGTACGTGGTCAGCACGACGACTTTCACCGCCGGATACTCGTCGCGCAGCCGGGCGGTGGTGCTGACCCCGTCCCGGACCGGCATCCGCAGGTCCATCAGGACCACGTCCGGCGGATCGGCGGCGACCATCTCCAGCACCGCGTCCCCGTTCGCGGCGGCGCCGACCACCGTCGTCCCGGGGAAAGTCTCCAGCAGGGTCACCAGTCCCTCGCGCACCGCCGTCTGGTCGTCGGCGACCAGCACCCGCAACGGCCCGTCCATCAGTCCCCCTCGGTTCGCGGCCGCGGCACCCGCGCCCGCACGGTCCAGCCCGGTCCTTCGGCCGCCGCGTCCAGCGTGCCTTCCAATTGCTCGATCCGTTCCCGCATGCCGATGAGCCCGTACCCGCCGCCGGTCGTGCCGCGCTCGGCTTCGCCCGGCGCGCCGTTGCGCACGACCAGTTCGACCCGCTCCGCATCCACCGCCAGCGAGACGGTCACGGGCGCGCCCGGGGCGTGCCGGCGCACGTTCGTCAGCGCTTCCTGGCCGAGGCGCTGCAGCGCCAGCGTGACCTCCGGGCGCAATTCCGGCTGTTCGGCGGGCTGCTCGAAAGACACCGGCACGTCGGGATAGTCGGCGCGGTAGTCCTCCACCAGCGTGCTCAGGAATTCCGGCAGCGAGCGTTTGTCCCCGCGCAGCGCGCCGATCGCGCGGCGGGTCTCGGTCAGGCCTTCCCCGGCCAGCCCGCGCGCGCGGATCACGCAGGCCCGCGCCCGGTCCGCGCCCGGCACCGTCTCCAGCAGCGCGTCCGCGGCCTCCAGCTGCACGATCAAGCCGCCCATCGCATGCGCCAGCACGTCGTGGATCTCACGGGCGATCCGGGCCCGCTCGGCCAGCGCCGCGGAACGGGCCTGTTCCTCCTTCGCCACCTGGGTTTCCACCAGCAGCAGCTCCGTCTGCGCGACGTGCAGCGTGCGCTGGCGGCGCACGATCCCGGCCAGATAGGAGGCCGCGACGGCGAGCACCGCGAACCCGCCGGGCAGCAGGTTCTCCCAGAACCGCTCGGCGATCCCGGCCGCGGCCATCGCGAAGACCGCGAGCACCCCGGCCGGACCCGGCTCCAGCACGCTGGCGGCGGCCAGCACCATCAGGCAGACCAGGATCACGCCGACGTCCGAACCGGAAGTGCCGGGCACGAGCAGCGCGCCGCCCGCCACCCCGACCGGCAGCGCGATCAGCCGCAGCAGGCCTTCCCGGTCGCGCAGCAGGCCCCAGCCGAGCCAGCCCGCCGCGCCGACGAGCAGGCCGAGCAGGTTCAGCCCGGGCAGCCCGTGCGCGCCGATCCCCGGCGGGGTCACCGCGACGGTGTAGGCCAGCACCACCATCAGGCCCACGCGCACCGCCCAGCGCACGGCAGCGGCGAGCGCTTCGGACCGTCCTTCGCCGGACACCGCGGCCCGTACGGTCCTCCTCGCCTCGTCCATGCCTGGCAGGTTAACCGCAGCCGCGGCCGGTCGTTACGACCGCAACTCGCGCGGTGGGGCGAAACTCAGCTTCTCTTCCGCGGTGCGCACCTCGCGCACGTCGCCGAAACCGTGTCCGGCGAGCAGTTCGAGCACCTGCTCGACCAGATCCTCGGGAACGGACGCGCCGCTGGTGACCCCGACCGTCGGCACGCCCTCCAGCCACGCGGGATCGACCGCGGCGGCGTCCTCGACCAAGTACGCCGCGGATGCGCCGCCGTCCAGCGCGACTTCCACCAGCCGCACCGAATTGGACGAATTGGCGGAACCGACGACAAGCACCAGCCCGGCCCGGGACGCCAGCTCCGCGACCGCTTCCTGCCGGTTCTGGGTGGCGTAGCAGATGTCGTCGCTCGGCGGGTCGGAC
This sequence comes from Amycolatopsis sp. FU40, assembly GCF_021903635.1. NCBI lineage: Bacteria > Bacillati > Actinomycetota > Actinomycetes > Pseudonocardiales > Pseudonocardiaceae > Amycolatopsis > Amycolatopsis sp. FU40. The sequence goes on along the minus strand of NZ_CP091381.1, from coordinate 1,881,603 downwards.
AGCAGCGGGAACCGTTCGCGCAGCCGGCGGACGGTCTGTTCGGTCTCCGCGACCGAAAGGGTCGTTTGGGACAACCAGGTCACTTTCGCCGGATCGCGCACTTCCAGGCCGGCCACTGCTTCCGGGCCGTCCACCACGATGGTGTCCGCGGGAGCCTCGCCGCTCGTGCCTTCGACCTCTTCGTGCCCGTGGTGGCCGATCAACAGGATCTGGTCGCCGCGCGCAGCCGCACGCACCGCTTCGCGGTGCACCTTCGTCACCAGCGGGCACGTCGCGTCGATAGTGCGCAACGACCGCCCCGCTGCGGCTTCGTGCACCGCGGGCGCGACGCCGTGCGCCGAGAACACCGTGACCGAGCCAGGCGGCACTTCGCTCACCTCGTCGACGAACACCGCGCCCAGCCGCTCCAGACGGCGCACAACATGCGTGTTATGCACGATTTGCTTGCGTACGTAGACCGGCGCGCCGTTGCGCTCCAGTGCGGCCTCCACGGCGCGTACGGCGCGATCCACCCCGGCGCAGTACCCGCGCGGGCTCGCCAGCAAGACCTGTTTCATGGCCGCGACCGTAAGCGGGGCACGGCGGACCGCACGAGATTCCTCAACGCGGGTCCAAGGTGGCCTCAACAGCGCCGTCCACGCCCGCTCGACGCGGAGGCAACCGATCGGCCGCGCGGTCCGGCCAGCCGAGTTGCTGCAACCGGTCGAGAACGGAGAATTTCTGATAGCCGAGACCGGAGATGTTGTGCATGATCTTGTAGCACAACCGGCGATTCCGGCCGTGGCAGGAAAGAATGTACTTGCTGCGCGCGTACCCGAAATTCCCGACCGCGGTGGTGAACATTTCCGCGAACCGGTGGCTGAATTCGGAAATGGTTTTGAGCTCCGGGCGGCGCACCCGGTCGTATTCGGCCAGCGCGGCGTCGACCGCGCCGGCTCCGGAGGTGGGCACGTCCCGGAACGCCCCGGCCAGCCGCACCGCGTCCGCGATCGCCGCGTTCATGCCCTGTCCGGCCATCGGGTGCACAGCGTGCGCCGCGTCGCCGATCAGCGGCATCCCCGCGCCGTGGAAGACCGGCGCGACGAACCGCCGCGCGGACAGCACCCGGCAGGTCGGCACCCCGGCGCGCACGGACTCCGCGATCGGGGCCGCGCTCGGGCACGCGGCGACCGCCTCGTCCACCCACCCGGCCAGCCCGGCCTTGCCGATCCGGTTCACCAGCCCGCGCGCGACCTGCAAGTACAGCCGTCCGCCGCCGCCGGGCATCGGGTACATCACCCGCATCCCCTCGCGGGTGATCGTGGTGGTCGCCTGGTGCGCCAGTTCCGGAACGCCGGCCAGGTCGATCGCGACCACCTGGTGGTCGTACGGCGTGGTGTCCACTTCGATCCCGACCTGGGCGCGCAGCTTGGACGCGTGCCCGTCGGCCGCGACGACCAGGTCCGCGGACACCTCGGCGCGGGCGCCGCGCTCGCGCAGCACGACCCCGGCGACCCGGCCGGATCCGTCCCGCACCGCGCGGTCGACCGAGACCCCGCGGCGGAATTCGACGCCGGCGGGCAGCGCCTGGATCAGGTTGTCCAGAATGCCTTTGTAGGTGTGGGTGAGACAGTGGTCGTAGGCGCTCGGCAGCCATCGGTAGTCCATCGCGCACAGTTCCGCGCCGTCGTCGCCCGCGCAGACCAGCCGGTCGATCCGCCGCCCGCCCGCGCCGCGCAGGGTTTCCAGCGCGCCGATCGAGTCCAATGTGGCCAGCGAACCGGGCTGGAGGAGTTCGCCCTTGAACGTTTCCACCGTGTCGGTGAGTTTGTCGGCCAGCAGCACCCGGCGTCCCTGCCCGCCGAGAAGAATCGCGGCGGTCAGCCCGCCGGCCCCGGCCCCGCATATGACAATGTCGTAATCGCTCACACCATTTACCGTTCTGCTCCGGAAGACGCGCGAAATCGCACCGCGAGTGCACAGAAGAATCCCCCGCGAACAGCGTGACACGGGCCCGCGAAACCGTCAACGCGGCCGCCGGCTCGGTTGACCGCGCGAACTCGGCCGTGTCACACTGATCGCGCCACGCCTGTGTCCTTTTCCGGGCGTTCCGGCCGCGATTCCCTTTCCCGCCAGGTCCGAAAGCGAGCGACCATGAGCCTCGACCCCATTCTCCCTCCCGGGGAGCTGGACCACGCGCTGGCCCGCACCGCCGACGCGCTGTTCGCTCTCCAGCGCTCCGACGGCAGCTGGGAAGGCAGGCTGTCGGCCAGCCCGGGTTCCACCGCCGACGTGGTGATCGCCATGCACCTGGCGGATCCCGCGGGCTGCCGGGACCTGATCCGCCGGGGCCTGGATTTCCTGCTGGCCAACCAGGGCCCGGACGGCGGCTGGGGCGACGACGTGGACACCGAGCCGACGCTGAACGGCACCGCGCTTTCGGTGGCCGCGCTCGCTTTGGTCATCCCGGACGAGGCCGCCGAGCAGATCCGCCGCGGCTGGGCGCGCGTCGGGGAATTCGGCGGCACGGCGGCGATCCGGGACGTGGAACAGTGCTCGCTGACTGTCCTGGTGCACTTCTACCTGGTGCTGGCCGGGCTGATGAGCGACGAAGGCCTGCTGCGCTGCCCGATCGAACTGGCCCTGCTGCCCGCCCCGTTGCGCCGCAAGCTGACCTTCGCGATGCCCACCGCGCTGTCGTGGGGCCTGATGTGCGCCGAACTGATGCCCGGCGGCCGCGTGCGCACCGCGCTCAACAAAGCCGCGACGCCGAAGGCCATCGAATACCTCGAAGGGCTGGTCGGGTTCGAAGGCCCGGAAGGCGGTTTCGTCGAATCGCCGATGATGTCGGCCAACGTCTGCATCGGGCTCACCATCGCGAAACAGCGCCCGGACATCGTGCGGCACTGCCTCGACTACTTCCGCGCCACCATCAAGCCGGAAGGCGGCTGGGCGGTCACCCGCGACCTCGAGGTCGACGCGACCAACTTCATCACCACCGGCCTGCAGCACGCCGGACTCGGCGACGACGCGCGGGTGACCAAGGCGGTCGGCTGGATCCGTTCCGCGCAACGGGACGAGGACTTCATCTGGACCGGCGCGCCGCCCGGCGGCTGGGGCTGGGGGCTGCCGTCCGGCTGGCCGAACAGCGGCAACACCGGAGACGCGGTGATCGCGCTGTCCGGCGACGGCGCGGACGTCAGCGACCCCCAAGTGCGGCGCGGCACTGAATGGCTGCTCCGCCAGCAAAACTACGACGGCTCGTGGAGCTGCTTCGCGCAAGTCGGCCGGATCGCGAGCATGGACCCGTCCTTCGCCATGGTCGGCAAGGCGCGGTCGCCGAAGGTGCTGTACGGACCCTGCGCGGTGATGTCCGCCGAAGCGTTCTCCGCACTCGCGTTGTCCGGACGCTGCCGCCCGGACGACGAGCCGCTGCGCAAGGCGTACGCATGGTTCGCGAAGGTGCAACGTGCGGACGGCGCCATCGAGAACAAGTGGTACGTCGGGCAAGTGTGCGGAACGGGCTCCGTGCTTCGCGCGCTGGGCGACGCCGGCCTGGGTTCGAGCGCGGTCGCGCGGCGCTGCGTCTCGTGGTTGCGGCTCAACCAGAACGAAGACGGCGGCTGGGGCGACGCGCTCGGCCGGGGCCGCTCGACGGTCGAGGAGACGGCGATGGCCTTGCTGGGCCTGTGCGCCGCGGGCGTGACACCGACCGCGCCGATGGCGGCCCGCGGCGCACGCTGGCTCGTCGACCATCGCGACGCGGACGGTCTGTGGCAACCCAGTTTGCTCGGCGTCTACTTCCTCGAACTGCTGTACCGGCACGACCACACCGCGAACGGCTATGCCCTGCAAGCACTCGCGCGTTATCGCGAAGCATTGCGCGAGGGCACCGCGACCGCGCCGGGAACGTTCGACCAGCCGCGTTGGGCGGTGCCGCATGGAAGCCACTGAGCAGGTCAAGCCGTGGAGCGCGGAGTTCGAGGAACTGCTCCGCAGCGAACTGGCCCTGTGCGACGAAACGTCTTCGCTCGAACCCGATACTCCGTTGCTGCACTACGGGCTCACGTCGCTGAGCACGTTGGCGTTGAGCAGCAAACTGGTTACGCGGTACGGCATCGAGCTGCCCGCTTTCGACGAGCGCGCGTTCCGTACGCCGCGTTCGCTGTGGAAACTCGTCGAAGGCACCTCGGACGTCCCCGCGGACGGAGCCGCCCGAGGTGTCTGGCGCGCACCCGCGCAGGGACTGGCCGCGCGTTTCGCCGAGACAGCCGCACGGTTCGCCGACGAGCCGTGCCTGGTCGACAACGCCGGTGTGCTGACGTACGCGGAAACCGCGGCCCACGCCGCCGCACTCGCCGAGACCATCGGCGCGGGCGGCGTGGTCGCCGTACTCGGCGAACGCGAGATCGCGACGTACTGCGCCTACCTCGGCGTCCTCTACGCGGGCGCGACGATTGTGCCGCTGTCGATGGACTTTCCGCCGGAACGCAACGCCGACATCGTCCGTCAGGCCGGCGCGCGCTGCGTCGTGCACACCGATCTGCGCGGCGAAGAACCGTTGGAGGCGCAGCTGTCCGCGATGGCCGGGATCCCCGTGGTGGACATCCACGGCGCGGCGAATCCGAGCCCCGCCGCACGGGCCGCGGCTCCGGTCACCGGCGACAGCCCCGCGTATGTGCTGTTCACCTCCGGCTCGACCGGGCGGCCGAAGGGGGTGCGGATCACCCACGGGAACGTGGAAGCGTTCCTGGCCGCCGCGCTGCCGTCGTTCAAGACCGGTCCGGGGGAAGTCTTCTCCCAGTGCCACGGGCTGACGTTCGACTTCTCGGTGTTCGAGATGTGGGGCGCGTGGGGCAGCGGCAGCGCGCTCGCCGCCGTGCCCCGCGTGCACGCGCTCAACCCAGCGGGGACGATCGCCCGGCACGGCGTCACCGTGTGGGCCTGCACGCCGAGCCTGCTCGAAGCAGCCGCCGCGGCGGGCAACCTGGCGCCAGGGTCGCTGTCCGGACTGCGGCATGTCGTGATCGGCGGCGAACCGCTCCGGCGCGAGACCGTCGCGCTCGCCCGCGCCGCCGCGCCGGAGGCGGTCATCGACAACGTCTACGGACCGACCGAGACGACAGTCTGGGTCAGCACCTACCGGCTGGCTCCCGCCGACCCGGTCCCCGGCCACGCGATCCTGCCCATCGGCACCCCCACGCCCGGCGCCGACCTGAGCATCGACGACGACGGCGAACTGCTCGTCGCGGGCGCGCAGGTTTTCGCGGGCTACTCGGACCCGTCGCTGGACCAGGAGAAACTGATCACCCGGGACGGCCGGAGGCGCTATCGCACCGGCGACCTGGCGGAATGGCACGACGGTCTTCTCCACCACCGCGGCCGGTTGGACGGACAGGTCAAGATCCGCGGCCACCGCGTCGAACTCGCCGAGATCGAACACGTCGCGACAGGTCTTCTCGGCGTGCGCACCGCCGCGACTCCCGTGCCCGGCGTCCGCGGCGACACCGTCCTGGCTTTGTTCGTCGAGACCGGGACTGTCGACGAGGCCGCTCTGCGCCTGTCGCTGGGCCGCAGCCTGCCGGGTTACATGGTCCCGGAACGGATCTTCGCGGCCGATGCGCTTCCGTTGAACCCCCACGGGAAACTCGACCGCACACAACTGGCGGCACGGCTGCGTTGAGAAGCCGAAGACCTCACAAGCCCGACCTGGCCGTCCGCTTCACAGCCCGGCCGCCGGGAATCTGAGTCCGTGAGGGGAACCCTGACGGACTCAGATTTCCCCAGGGTTCCCCGCACAGACGGCTCGGTTGTGCTCACCCCAGCGCAACCGGGAAAGGAGTGCCAGCGTCCGCGTTCCCTCCGGCAAGTGCTCATCTCCCGATGTACGGCGAGCGCGCTCCGGGCATGCTCGGCCGCGCTCCCCGACTCCCGCAGGCGAGCAAAGCACCAGCCAACGTCGTCGGAGCCTTTCCCTGCAACACTCGAGAGCCCGCTCGGCGAGCGCGGAAGCCTGCACGGCTGCCAGGGCGCTCCGGCCGCGGGCGTGCCGGTTCCGGCTCAGGCCGGCGAGGTTGCTGCTTCGCCGTGCCGGAACCCGATCCGGCGGCGCCGGAGGAGCGCCTGGGTGTAGTCACTCGGCGAGCTTGCCCTTTCCCAGCGGACGAATCCGAGGTTGCCGAGCACCGCGGCCCGCGCCTCGGTCCAGCCTGCCGCGTTCAGGCAGGCTCCGGCGACCGCGAGCCGTTCGACCCGGCGCATGCACATCCGGAAGTACCCGCGCAACGCGCCGGAGAGCCGCCACGCCATGGGCCGCGGCCGTCGGCGAACCGCACAGCGGCGGCGAGGTTGCCGCGTTCGGCGTCCAACCACGCCGACGCCTCGCCCAGCCCGGCGAATTCGGCCGAGGCACCGGAAGCCGGCAATCGCAGCAGATGCGGGTAAAGGAGGCGGGCGGCACCGTCCACCGCTGCCAGGTACCAGTCGTGCAAGCGGCGAAGCGCCCGCTCGCGGTCCGCGGCGGATTCGCGCCGGCCGGCTTGCTCGGCGGCGTAGCGGCGAAGAAGGTCGTGGAAGCGGTATCGGCCCGGCACGTGTTCAACCAGGTGCGCGGCGGCGAGCCGGTCCAGCAGGGCGAGCGCGCGCGGCGTCTCGACTCCGGCCAGCGCGGCCACGGCCTCGGCGCCGAAGTCCGTGCCGGGAACCAAACTCAGCAACCGGAACACCCGCCGGGCGTCGGCGGGCAGGGCGGCGTAGGACAGGTCGAAGGCGGCCCGCACCGCGGTCTGCTCGTCGCCCGGCACCGCGAGGGCGGCGAGCAGGTTGTCCTCGCGCAGTTCCGCGACGTACTCCCCGATGCCGGAGCCGGGCCGGTCGGCGAGGTTGGCCGCGGCGATCCGCAGCGCGAGCGGGAGGTGGACGCACACCTCGGCGAACTCGGCGGCCGCCGCCGGTTCGGCCCGAACGCGCCCGGGGCCGAGGACGCCTTCGAGCAGTTCGACGGATTCGCCGGGGCTGAGCACGTCGATCGTGAGCCGGCACGCGCCGTTCACCGCGACGAGACCCGTCAGGCGGTCGCGCCCGGTCACCACCGTCGCGCACCCGGGTCCGGCGGGCAGCAGCGGCCGGACCTGGTCCGGGTTCACGGCGTTGTCCAGCAGGACCAGGATCCGGCGGTCGGCCGTCAGGGTCCGGTAGAGAGCCGCCGCGGTCTCCGCGTCGGGAGGTACGCGATCCGGCGGAATCCCCAGCGCGGCCAGGAATTGCGCGAGGATTTCGACCGGCGCGGCCGGGGCGCCCGGTGCGTGCCCGCGCAGGTTCGCGTACAACTGCCCGTCCGGGAAGCGGGCCCGGACGCGGTGGGCCCAGCACACGGCCAGCGCTGTCTTGCCGACGCCCGCCGTGCCGGAGACCGCGGCGATGCCGCCGGACAACAGACCGTCCAAAAGCGACAGTTCCGCTGCCCGGCCGACGAACCCGCGTGTTTCGGCCGGCAACTGCTTCGGAACCCCGTGCGCCGGAAGGGGTTCAGCGGACACCGCGGCCACCGGGTCGCACAGCACGGCCGCATGCGCGGCCCGCAGTTCGGGCCCCGGGTCGATCCCGAGCTCGTCCACGAGCCGTGTCCGGATCAGCCCGTAGAGCCGGAACGCCTCGCCTCGCTGCCCGAGCGCGTGGTGGGCCCGGATCAGGAGAGCCTGCGCTGCCTCGTCGAGAGGTTGCTCCGCGGCGGCTTCGGCGATGCCGGGCAGGACCTCCGCGGCGGCCCCGGTGTCGATCATCGCCTTGGCGTACCGGCAAAACGCTTCCCGGCGTTCGGTGAGCAGCGAAACGACCTTCGGGTGGCCGGTGAGCGGCGGCAGGTCGGCCAGCGGCCTGCCGTGCCACAGCCGGAGCGCCTCGCGGAGCGAGGCCACGACGCGGGCGGCGTCGGCGTCGCGGTGCGCGTCGTTCGCCTCGGCGAGGAGTTCGCGGAATCGCCACAGATCGACGTCGACGGCGTCCTGCCGCACCGCGTAACCGCCGCTGACATGCGGCAGCACCCCGCTGCCCGCTCGCGGCGCGCGCCCGGGTTCCAGCAGCCGCCGCAGGTGCTTCACATGGGTCTGGACCACGTTCACCGCGCTCGGCGGCGGCCGGTCGCCCCACAGCGCGTCCACGAGGTCCCGACGCGCGACGGTGTCCCCGCCGGCGAGCGCGAGCAGTCCGAGCACCGCGCGCCTGCCGGGCGGGCCGAGCGCGAGTTCGGTGCCGTCGTGCCACGCCCGCAGCGATCCCAGCACCTGGATGCGTACCGATCTCGTCGCCACCGCGGCCCCCAGCTATCGGTTGCCGGACCCAAAGTAATGGGCCTGGCAACCGGAACACAAGAAAGTGGCTCCGCACGGGCTAAAATGCCGACGACAGCCGGGGGCACGCCGCCGAGTTTCCCGAATCATGTTGCGGGTACACGGGTTCACCGGTAACGGCACGCCGTCCAATCGCCGTCCAGCAGCCGTCCAACAACTCCTGATGAGGTATTCGCAGACGACTCGCGTCGTCGAATCCACCATTCCCGAAAACGTGCCCCGAATCGGACAGGAAAAGAGACGGAAATGAAAAATCGTGCCTGGAAGGCATGCTCCCGCGCAGTGGTGGCGATCGCAGTCGGCGTCCTGGCGCTGACCGCCGGAGCGGCGGCGGCTTCCGCGAGCCCGGCCGGCGGGTCCGCGCTCGACGCGGTCCACAGCCGGTTCGACCCGGTCGCCAGACCCGCCGCCCCGCTCGACGGCGACGTCACCGCGTTCCACGGGTTCAGCACCTTGCAGAACCTCGTGGTCCAGTCCCACGGCTTCGATCTCGAAGGCGAGATCCACGGCAGGCTCCGGACGTTCAACTTCAAGAGCCTGTGGCAGGTCTACAACCTGCCGTCGTCGGACAGCTGGAAGATCTGGGTCGTCAGCTTCAAGCACGACAGCAGCCGGAGCGTCCTCAAGGAGGTCTTCCACAGCGAGCAGCTGATCGACGTCAACATCGACGTCAAGTTCCGCGTCTCGGCGGCCAACCTGCGGGGCGTGTCCAGCCTGCGGATCGGTTTCGAGACGCTGCGGCTGCAGCTCGACGGGCAGACCAAGGACTTCACGGTCGTCAACGGAGCGTCCGGCGGGGCCAAGGACCAGAACAACAACGACGTCCCGGTGGACTTCCAGCAGGTCTGACCGGAGTTCCCAGGAGTCGGCATGTTCTTCGAGAAAGCTCGGACTCTGCTCGGCAACTGCGCCGCGACCGTCGCGACGACCGCGGCGATCCTTGCCGCCGGCGCCCACTCCGCGTGGGCGGACGGGGCGCATTTCGTGCCGGAGGCCACCGAGGTCGGCTGGGACGGCGTCGTCGCGACCGTCTCGTTCCGGGAGGTGGATGTGGCGGTGAAAGGCGCCACGACGATTTCCGCCAAATTGACCGCCGAGGTCAAGGCGATCTGCACGAAGGGCGAATCGGCTCTCGACATCCGCGCGTCCGCGACCGGCCTGATCGCGAAGGACTACCCGGTCAAGAACGGCGTCGTCGCGGGGGTCGCCCAGTTTCCCGTCGAGGTGAAGATCACGCACGATCCCGGTTACACGTGCGTGCTCCTCCACCGGTCGATCACCGCGTTCCTCGAGGATTTCCGGACGGGCGCCACCCTGGTGCACCACCAGGGCTGACCTTTCCTCCGCACAGAACGGCCCCTGGCCGGGGTTGCCCGGCCAGGGGTCTTGTCGCGCTTGTTCAGTTGTGGACCGTGTTGCAGGCGCCTTCGTGCCCGCCGCCGACATAAGCGGTGGCGCAGTAGTACCCGCGAGCGACGTAGCCGCGCGGCCACCAGTACGCGTAGTGGTGGCCCGGGTACGCGGTGAACCAGCCGCTGTCGACGATGATGCCGCCGGGCCCGTTGATCTGCAGGTCCATCCCGCCGGAACGCCGGACGTAGGTGTCGTTCTGCATGTGGTCGACGTAGAGCCCGGAACCTTCGATGTCGAGGCACACACTGGGGTCGGAACCGGCGCAGCCGTAGGACGAATGCGGTGTCACGACACTGCCCGGTGCGGCCCCCTCGAAGATCTCGAGCGTTCCGCGGGCCGAGGTGACTTTCTTGACGAGCACCGCGCCGTCAGCGTGCGGCACGGCTGCGTTCGCCGCGGCCACGTCCCCGACCGCGGCGACAGCCGTGGCGACCGCCGCGATGCCGACAGCGGCAGCGGCCCGGCGAGCGAACAGAGAAACGTTCTTCATGGACTCCCCAAATTTTTCGAGACAGCTTCACGGAGAGGACCGGGCATTCCTCAGTCCTCGTCGGTCGTCTTCGGGCGGAGCGCCCCCGCCGCCTCCGCCGCGATCGCGACCGCTTCGGTGTCGGCCGACGTCAGTCAGCCTGTCGGCGCCCGGTTCCCTTGCGGTACCCAGCCGGTACCCCGCCGGCTCACCGGGTCGGCGCGGCCAGCCGGGTGCGGAGGAGGTCGGCGTCGGGGTGGTGCAGTTCGTCGAGGATCAGCACGGCCTCTCGCCAGCAGCGATGTGCGGCGCGGACGTCGCCCGCGGCCTGGTGGGTGTCGCCGAGGCGGACGAGCGTGTCGGCCCGCGGATGACGACTGCCCAGTTTCCGGTACAGGGCAAGGGCGTTCTCGTAGCAGGCGACGGCTCGGCGGTGTTCGCCGAGGTTGTGGTGGGCGACGCCGAGGCTGTCCCAGGTATCCGCTTCGCCATGCCTGCTGCCGACCGCTCGGTGCAGTTCGAGCGCCCGGACGCAGGAGCGCAGCGCTTCGGCGTGCTGGCCCAGCTGGGTCCGCATCCAGCCGATCGCGTTCAGCGCTTCCGCTTGGCCCGCCCGGTGGCCTGCCGCGCGGAACAACGCGTAGGCGGCATTGCCCTGTTCCAGTGCTTCCGGGTACGAGCCTTCCGCGTACGACACGATGCCGAGGTTGTTCAAGCTGCGCGCCTGGCCGACGAGATCGCCGAGCCGCCGGTCCAGTTCCAGCGCGCGGCACAGGCTGGCCCTGGCTTCCCGGTAACGGCGAAGCCGGATGCGGGCGCGGCCCAGTTCGCGCAGCGACCAGGCTTTCCCGCGCAGATCGCCCGCGTGTTCCGCCGCGGCGACGGCGACCTGCTGCGTGGCCTCCATCTGCGCCCAATGCCCGGCACGAATGCAGAAACTGGCCACACTCCCGGCGAACTGCCAAGCGTGGCAACCGAAACCGGCTCCGGCAGCGCATTCGGCGACAGCGGGAAACACCGGACGCTCGGCGGTCAGCCACTGCCAGGCTTGCTCGTCGTCGGCGAGCTCTTCCACGACGGCGCCCGGCTGGGGTTCGGCGAGAGGCAGCCGGTCGTTGGGCGGGTTGATCAGCAGGGCCGCGGCGTGCGCGGTGTGCAGGTAGTGGTCGAGCATGCGGTGCACGGCCGCGCGGCGCGTCTGCTCGTTGTCTTCGTGGTGCGCCGTTTCCCCCGAGTACGCCCGCAGCAGATCGTGGTAAGCGAACCGGTTGGCGCCGGGTTCGGTGAGCAGTTGCGCCCGGGTCAGCTCGGACAAGGCGGCGCGGGCGTGCTGGCGCTCGGTTCCGGCCAGGCTGGCGGCCGCGGCGAGCGAGATCTCCGGGCCGGGATGCAAGGCCAGCAGCCGGAACATGCGCGCCGCCGCGGCGCCGAGCGTCCGATAGGACCAGGAGAACACCGCGCCGAGATCGACACTGGCGTCGCCGGCGTCCAGGCCGCGCAGCCGATCGCGGACGTCGTGCAACTGCTTCGCCAGCTCGGCCAAGGACAACGCGGGGGCGAGCGCGGCGCGGGCGGCCGTGATGCTCAGCGCCAGCGGCAGATGCGCGGACAGCTCGATCAGGTCGTGCACCGCGTGCGGCTCGGCGGCCAGCCGTTCCGGGCCTAGCCGGCTCGCCAGCAAGTCACGGGCTTCGGCGGCGGTCATCAGGTCCAGCGGGACCGCCCGCGCCCCTTCGCTGACGACCAAACCGCCGAGCCGGTCGCGGCTGGTGACGACGGTCAAGCACCGCGCCGAGCCCGGCAGCAGCGGCCGGACCTGGCCTGCGTCGCGCGCGTTGTCCAGCACCACCAGCATCCGCCGCCCGGCGAGCTGGGACCGGTACAGCGCCGCCTGTTCGGCCAGTCCGGCCGGGATCCGCTGGGCTGGCACTTCGAGCGCGTCGAGGAACCCCCGGATCGCCTCGGCGGGCCGGACCGGCGGGCCGCCGGGATCGAAACCCCGGAGGTTCACGTAGAGCTGCCCGTCGGGGAACCGGTCCGCGACCTGGTGCGACCAGTGCACGGCCAGCGCCGTCTTGCCGACGCCCGCGGTGCCGTTGATCGCCGAGATCACCACGACGCCTTCGCGGTCGAGCAACCCGGTGAGTTCCTTCAGCTGCGATGCCCGGCCGGTGAAACCCGCCACCGCACAAGGCAGCTGCCGGGGCACCGCGCCCCCAGGACTTGCCTCGGGCTGCGGGACCGGTGCGGCCGCGGCGGAATCGTTGCGCAGGATCGCCAAGTGCAAGCGTTGCAGCTGCGCACCGGGCTCCAACGCGAGATCGTCGGCCAGCTGTTCCCGGATGCGCCGGTAAACCTCCAGCGCCTCGGTCGACCGCCCCGAACGGTGCAGAGCCAGCATCAGTTGGCCGACAAGTCTTTCCCGCAACGGATGTTCAGTGACCAGAGGCGCCAGCTCGGCGACCAACGCCGCGTGCCCGCCCGCCGCCAGGCCCCATTCGATGCCGTCCTCGACCGCGGCCAGACGGCTTTCCGCCAAGCGCGTCGCCTGCGCCGTCAGGCAGGGCGTGACTCCGCTCAGCGCCGGGCCCCGCCACAGCCGAAGCGCCTCCCGCACCGCTTCCGCCGCGCCGGCCGGATCCGTCGCCGAGAGCCGGCGCGCGCTCGCGATCGACGAGTCGAAGACGCCGACGTCGACCTGGTCCGCCTCGGCGTCCAGGAGGTAGCCGCCCGGACAGGTGGCGATCACCTCGCCGAGCGCGCCGCGGAGCCGGGACACCAGCTTGATCACCTGCCGGCGCGCCGACGTCGGCGGATCCCCTTCCCACACCGCGTCGACGAGCGCGCCGACGGACACCGCCCGCCCCGGGCACAACGCCAGAGCAGCCAGCACGGACAGCTGATGCCGGCCGGAGACCGCCAGCCGGTCCGGGCCGCGCCAGACCTCCACCGGTCCCAGCAGCCGGAACTCGAGACGATCGGCAACGCCCAACGGTCCCCCTCGCGCCCGGCCTTTCCGACAAGGCCGCCGAACCGGACCGGCGACTCCGCGCCGGAACCGACCTCCAGCAGGAGCGGCGGGACGGCGCCCAGATACGGGTCCGTTCGGGTGAAGTCCGGCGGTGACTGGGTGTTGCGGGCGAAGGTACGGGGTGACGGTGACGTTCTCGCGCGCGAACACCGATGGCAGTGCGCGCTCTCGCGGGTTCCGGCGGATGCCGGACAATCTCGACGGATCACCGTCGAAGCAGGCTTCCTGGTACTGCTGGAAAACGCGGCGGATGAATTACGAGCTCAGCTTTTCGACCAGGTCGGCTCCCCGCTCGGCGCCGCTTTTCCGTTCCCGCAGGCTGACGCCCATCCGGTTCGCGGTGGACAGGATCTGTTCGTCGGCGGCTACCTGGTCCACGGTGGCGCGCAGGAGGTCCGCCGTGGTCAGGGCTGGATCGAGGCGCCTGCCGACTCCCAGTTCCTCCACCTGCCGCGCGGTCATCTCCTGTTCCGGCATGTGCGGGACCGCGATCAGCGGAACGCCGAAATAGAGGGATTCCAGCGTCGAGTTCATGCCGGCGTGCGAGACGAACGCCGTCGCTGCCCGGAGCACGTCCAACTGAGGGAAATGCGGCCGGATCTCGAAGTTCGCCGGGACCGGGCCGAGGTCCGCGGCATCGATGTCCCGGCCGACGGACATGGCGACCTGCCAGTCGCTGTCCGTGAAAGCCTCGATGCACTGCCGGAAGAAACCGGCCTGCTGGTTGAACAGCGTGCCGAGCGAAACGAACAGCAGGGGCTGCCCCTGAGGCCGCCACTGCCCGGAATCCGCTCGCCGGGTGATCGAGGGGCCGAGGAACGCGTACCGCTCGTCGAAGGATTCCGCGTGCGGCTGGAATTCCCTCGGCAGAAAGACAAGATTCAGCGGAGCCGGTTCGTCCAAAACCATGCGGTACCGTCCGGTCAGGCCCCGCTGTCCGGCGAACTCCTGCAGCCGCTCGTCGAGGTGTGCGACCGGGGATTCCGCGGCCGCGCCGCCAATCATGGCCGTGCGCAAGGAAAAAGTCTCATTGCTCGCGTAGGTGGGGCACAGCGCCGCGAACGGCACACCGAGCTGCTCCGCGACCATGGCACCGACCGGTGCCATGACGTCCCCGCAGATCGCGTCGAGTCGTTGCCCCGCGAACCGGTCGCACAGCACGTCGAAACTCCGCGTCATGCTCGCCAGCGCGCTCTCCCGCTTGGCTGCGATGGCCGCGGAATCTGGCTGGCCGTTGCGGATCGACGGCATCCTCGACACTTCGAACGGCACAGCGGCCGGCTCGGCTCCGGCCGCGCGCACCGCGGCGTGGAACGGCTCCGCGGTGGCATAGCTGACGCGGTTGCCGCGCCGGACCAGTTCCGCGACCAGCGGCAAGGTCGGGTTGACGTGCCCGTGCGCGGCCACGCTCACGAAACCGTAGTGCTTCCCCATAGTCCCCCTCCTGACTTGCCCCCCCCCACGCGGTCACAACGACAGTACCAAAAAAGTGGAAGTCACTGTCAAAAAAGAGTGAGTTCCATTTTATTGCCGGCAAGGAGCAGCTAGGGAGTTGCTCGGCTTGTCAGGAGGCGCGGGAGGGCAAGCCGCTCAGCGGCCGCTGCCGTGCGCCGGCACACCGGCGCAGCCGGGCATGCCGGATTCCAGCAACTCGACGACCCTGGCGCTCGCCCGCGGGTCCTCGCCCGATTCGGCGATGCCGAGATAGAACGCGCCGACGCAGGCGCCTGCCGTCACGCGCACTTCGAAATCCTCGGTCGATCGACCGAGCCGCCCCGCCAGCAGACCGGCCAGCAGGTCCACGCTGCGTCCCAGTTCGACCATCATCGCGCCGCGCAGTTCGGGGTCGGTGCGCAGCAGCAGCCTGCGCTCCCTTTCGAACTGCCGTTCCTCGGCGGGCAACGTCGCCACCACCGCCTCGCCGGCGCGCAGGAAGGCGGTCAGCGCGGAAAGCTCGGGCGGTTGCGCCTGGAACGCCTCGATCAGGGCCGGATCCAGGTCGTCCGCCAGCACCAGGTCTTCTTTGGTCGGGAAGTACCGGAAGAACGTGCTCGGCGAGACCTCCGCCGCGGCCGCGATCTGCTCGACGGTCGTGTGCGGGTAGCCCTTCTCGCGAAAGAGGCGGAACGCTTCGGTCCGGATCGTCTTGCGAGTGCGCGCCTTCTTGCGTTCGCGCAGGCCATGGGGCAGGTCTCCGGACATGGGCCGATTCTGCCACGTCCAGCCCCGGCGTCCCGGGACATGGAGATCACCGGGCGGTGCCCCTCGGTGCCGCAGAATGTCCGCCGCCAACCAGCGACCGTCACTACCGGGCGCCCGCCAGCCGTTCCAGCTCCGGCACGATCTGCGCGGGCGCAGGGATTTCCAGCACCTCCGCACGCACCTTCTCCGCAGACGCGGCAAACGAAGGCTCGTCAAGCAACCGCGACAACTGCGCCCGCAGCTGCCCGGCAGTCACCTGATCATGTTCCAGCACCAATCCTGCCCCTTGACCGGCCAGCAGGTCGGCCAACCCCGCCTTGTCCCACATGTTTCCCGGGATCACCAGTTGCGGCACCCCGTGCACCACGGCGTTTCCGATCGTGCCCGCGCCGCCGTGGTGGAGCACCGCGGTGCAGGTCGGGAGGAGGGCGTCCAGCGGGACGAAGTCGAACAGCCGCACGTTGTCCGGCACTGCCGACGCCGATCCGGCTTGCCGGGCGGTCAACGTCGCGATCACCTCGACGTCCAGGCCGGCCACCGCGGCGAAGAGGTCGCCGGCCGAGAATTGGTCGTCGCCCCACAGGTCGCGGCGGGACATGCCCAGGGTGACGCAGACCCGGCGCCGGGCGGGCGGTTCGGACAGCCACGACGGCACCGCCGAGGGGCCGTTGTAGGGGACGTGCCGCACGGGGAGGTAGTCCGCGCCGGTCGGGAACCGGGTCCACGGCGGGAGCGGGTCCAGGGTGCGCTGGCCGAGGACGAGTTCCTCGTCGAACGCGCAGCCGTGCCGTTCCAGCTTGCCCGACAGCCATTCCGCCATCGGGTCGGCTCCCCCGGCGCCGCCCAGGCCGGCGAAAAGGGCGCGCATGCGGGCCCAGTGGTCGAGGCCGAAGAGCATCCGGACGTGCGCGGCGCCGGTGACTCGCGCGGCGATCGGGCCCATGTACGTCAAGGCGTCCCAGACGACCAGGTCCGGCTGCCAGGACCGGGCGAACCCGACCAGGTCGTCGAGCGCCGCGTCGCTGGAGAGTTCGTCCAGCGCGATCGAGCACCACGTCGTGAACACGCCGCGGACGTAGTCCAGGGTGAGCCGGTCCTCCCGGGTCTCGGTGATGTCGAATTCCCAGTCGAAGACGGTCTTTCCGGCGGGCCGTTCCTGGTCGTTGCCGCTCCGTCCGCCCAGGTTCAGCACCGGGCCGACCGCGACGGCGGGCAGTCCGGTCGCGACGATCGCGTCGGCCAGGTCCGGCTGCGCGGCGACCCGGACGTCGTGCCCGGCCGCGCGCAGCGCCCACGCCATCGGCACCAGGTTGTACAGGTGCGCGTTCGCCGCGAACGTCGTGAACAGAACCTTCATGCCACTCTCCCCCGCGGGCGGTGCGATCCGGAACGCGGCAAAACATACCGATCAGTCCGATTTCGCCTCCACCCCTAGCCGGCTGGCTAGGGGCGACGCCAAAAGCCGCGTCTGCAGTTCGATCGTGAAGCGCTGCACGGGGTCGTCGAGGTCGACCGCGCACAGTTCTTCGATGCGGTGCAGCCGGTAGCGGAAAGTGTTGCGGTGTATGCGAAGGGCGGCTGCGGCGCGGGTGGCGTCGCCGCCGGCGTCGAACCAGCAGCGGAGTGTGTTCAGGTACTCGGCGCCGCGCGGGGAGGAGTCGCGGCGGAGGACGTCGAGGGAGCCGTCGAGCAGGGCTGGGCGTTCGGCGGCGAGTTCCGCGAGTTCGGAGATCAGGACGTGCGGGAGCAGGTCCGTCAGATGGGCGGTGGCTGGTGCGGTCAGGACGCGCGAAGCGTGCCGGAGCGGATCTAGTTCGGCGCGGATTTCGGCGGCGGTGGCGCAGGGGCGGCCGAGGCACGCAACCAGCGGCGTGGTCGTCGACGCGCGCCGTCGCAGGCGTTCGGCGAAATCGGCGGGTCCCGGATCAGGCGTCGAGGGGAACAGGACGAACAGGAGGGAACCCAGTGTCGCCGTCGCCGCGTTCGGGTTCAGCATCCGTGCGCAGCGGGCCAGCGCACCCTCGCGATCGGGAGTGATCTCGCCGAGGGCGGCGAGCCGCCATCGCCGCGAAGTGCCGAGTCGTTCGGTCAGCGCTTCGAGCGATCCCGGACCGGTCAGCAGTCCGCGCAGGAGTTCGGCGCGGATGGCGTCCTCGTCGTCTCGCCCGGCGGGTTCGTCGATGAACCAGGCAGCGGCTGCCGCCGACAGGTCGCTCAGCACCTGCGCCACGGACGTCTCCCCCCGCGGCGCGCACAGGACATAGCCGCCGATCGTTGTGCCGGAGCGGATCGGAGCGGCCCAGCGCGGGCCCGCGTCCGGGAGGTCGAGGCGCGCGACGCTTCGCACCTGAGCGAGGCGCTTCCGCAACTCCGCCGGAACACGCCGGGCGAGCACCATTTCGCTGGTGAGCGCGTCCACGGATTCGCCGCAACCGAACGCGAGTACGCGGAAGGCCGCGTCGGTGACCACGACCGCACCGCCGAGTGCGAGAGCCGCGCTTTCGGCGAGATCGCAAAGACCGGCCGCGGTCGGCGTCACGCCGCCGAACCTGGCACCGGACAGCAAGGATCGCACTACCGTGCCGATCTCCGCCCATTCGATCTGTTCCGCCGCCACGAGAACCGGCACGGCGGCGGTCGCGAGGTCGGCTTCCGCCGGCAGGGCGCCCTCGCGTACGACGAGAGCTGCGGATCCCGCCCGACCAGCAGCGGTCAGGGCTTGCGCCAGGTCGTCGGCGGCCAGGCGGGGTTTCGTCATCAGCACCAGCTGATGACGGCCCGGCAGCCGGGCCGGGTCCCACGGGATCGCCCCGGCCAGCGGACGGTCCAGGCCCGACGCCGGCGCCGCCACGCTGAACCAGCCGCGTCGCGCGCTGACCAGGAGCGGCAGCCGGATCATCCCGTCCGGCGGAGGGAGATCGGCGGCGATCGGTTCTCCTGGCCGGGTGCCGACTGCCGTCATCGGGCCGCTCCTTCCGTCCGCGCCACGCTGCGTCGGGGGAAGGCTAAGCAGCGGCCGGAGCGCCGTCAGTGGGCTCACCGCACTGCGAAGACCGCTCGGCAGGGCTCTCAGCCCAGCCCGCGCAACCGAGGCAGGAGATCCTGCCGGGCCAGGTCGAGGAAACGGGCTTGATCGTCGCCGGGCGCGTGCAGCACCAGGTCGGTGAAGCCCGCGTCGACGTACGGGCGGATCCGTTCGACGACCTCGTCCGGATCCGAGGAGACGATCCACCGGGACGCGATCTGGGACATCGGGAGTTCGTCGGCGACGCGTTCCATGCCGACAGGGTCGGAAATGCCGTGCTTCTGTTCGGCGGTCAGCGACAGCGGTGCCCAGAACCTGGTATTCGCGACGGCCGTCTCGGCATCGGTGTCGTAGGACAGCTTGATCTCGATCGAGCGCGCGACGTCCGCGGGTGCGCGGCCGGACTGTTCGGCTCCGGCGTCGACAGCGGGCTGGAGCTTCTCCGTGTAGAGCTCCATGCCCTTGCCGCTGGTGCAGATGAAGCCGTCCGCCGTCCGTCCGGCGTATTTCGCCACCACCGGACCGCCTGCCGCGACGTAGACGGGCACCGGGTGTGGCGGACGGTCGTAGACGGTCGCGTTTTCGGTTCGGTAGTACTCGCCGTCGAAACTCACCCGCTCCTCTGTCCACAAGCGACGGATGAGGTCGATCGCCTCGCGCAGGCGGGCGAAACGTTCCTTGAAGCCGGGCCATTCCATGCGGGCGACCGCGACCTCGTTGAGCGCTTCGCCGGTGCCGAGGCCGAGCAGGACGCGTCCGGGAAAGAGCGCGCCGAGCGTGCCGAAGGCCTGCGCCACCACGGCCGGGTGGTAGCGGAAGGTCGCGGTCAGCACGCTGGTGCCGAGCCGGACCCGCTCGGTCCGCTCCCCCGCCGCGGCGAGCCAGGCCATCGAGAACGGCGCGTGCCCGTGCCGGTGCCGCCAGGGCTGGTAGTGGTCGCTCACCAGGGCCGAGTCGAAACCCCGCTCTTCGGCGAGGACGGCCAGGTCCACCAGGTGACGCGGCCCGAACTGCTCGGCGGATGCCTTGTAGCCGACGGTGATTCCCGCGGTGCGTGTGTCCATTCCGGACACTCAACCCGGTTGGCGGCACGAGGTCATCGTGCACGGCGGACGAAGGGCGGTTCGCTGTCTTGTGCTCGACGTCAGCCGGGTTCGTCCCAATCGATGCCCGCCGCGCGCGTCGCCAAATGCACCGCCAGCCGGTCGTCCGGATCACCCAGATCGACCGGCAGCAGCTCGGAGATCCGCTCCATCCGCTGCATCACCGTGTTCCGATGAACCCCGAGCGCGGCCCCAGCGGCCTTCGCCGAAGACTGGAAATCCAGGTAACAGCGCAACGTCCGAACCAGACCGCCAGAAGGATCCGCCTCTTCCAGGGGAGCGAGCAAGTCGGCTGCCGCACCGCGCAAGGGGGCCGAGCCGTACCAGCCTGCGATCAGTTTCCGGGCGCTTCCGGCGTCGATGTGCTCGACGACCGCCCGGCGGTGCGAGGTGTGGGCCAGCAACGCCGCGCGGCGCGCCTGTTCGGCGGAGCGGCCGATGCCCGCCGCTCCGGTGTGCGCCCGGCCCACCCCGGCGCACAGCCGCAAGCCCGGATGCTCCGCTTCGACGGCGGCGAGCGTCCTGGCGAGCCGGTCGAGCAACGGGCCGGGATCCTCGGCCCGCGCGTCCGAAGTCAGCCAGAACAGCCATCCTTCGGCGCGTTCGACCAGCGTGGCGGCGACGCCGTGCTCGGCCAGTTGTGCCTCCAATTCCGTGCCCAGCGCGGACATCCGGAGCGCGGACGGCACAGCCGCCGCCTGCACCTGGACCGCGGTGTGCCGTCCGGCCAGCCGCCAGCCGAGTGCGGTGGCCCGTTCGACGGTGCGGCGTCCCGGTTCGCCGGGCTGTTCGAGGATTTCGCTGAGCAGGAGCGAACGGCGCCGGTGTTCGCGTTCGTCCCGGACCGCCTCCCCGGCCACGTGCACCGCGAACGACAGCGCCGCGATCGCGATCGCGCGCCGGACCGGTTCGAGCAGCACTCCGGCGGCGAACCGGGGCCGTCGCACCGCGATCCAGTAGACCGCGGGTCCGGTCGTGACGACCTGGACCGGGTGCAGCATCAGCTCGCCGTCGGTCCCGACGGTCAGGGCGACCGGCCGCGAATCGGCCAGCAAGGCGGGGTCGGCACAGCTGACGAGCAGCGCGTGTGCCTCCGGAGCACCGGCCACGAAACGGGCTTCGGCATCGACGAGCGCGACCGGTTCGCCGAGCGTCGCCGAGAGTTGCGTGGTGAGCGCGTGCGCGTCGGCGGGCGGGCGCTGGAACCGGCGGGACGCGTCGCCGAGCACGCGCAGGCCCGCGATTTCCGGGGCGCTGACGTAGGGCTCGAACGCGGTGATCACCCCGGTCGGGGTCATGTCCTCGACGCCGATGAGCGGGAGCGCCAAGCGGTCGGCGAGCCTGCGGGTCGCGAACGGCACCGGCCGGTGCGGGCGGGCCGCGATGATCCCGGACAGGCCCGCGCTGCCCGCCAGCCGGATCGCGAGGTCCGCGGCGAGATCGTCGAGAACGAGCTGTTCCCGGCCGAACACGGCGACGCTGCGCGGCGCGAGTTCGGCGATCTCGTGCACCGCGGAACCCGCGACGACCGCCCCGACCGGCCTCTTCAGCCCGGTCTCGCCCGCGAGCACCTCGCAGTGCCCGATCAGGTCCAGGTCCAGCAGCTGGGCGAGGGTCACCGTCATGGCGCTGCCGGTTCCAGGATCGGCCCCACCGCGGTCGTCTGGAGGCGCGCGGCCGGCACCGGAACGTAGGTCATCAGCGCCTCCTTCACCGGGGTTTCCCGCAGGGAGCGGGGATCGGCGCCGGCGCGGACGGCGGCATCTCGGGCCAGCTGGCGGGCGCGGGCCGCCGAATCTTCGCGTCCGCCGGCGCCCTGCCAGAAGATCCGGTCGACCGAGCCCGCCGCTTCCGCGCCAGCCGCGCCCGCGGCGGCCGCGAGATCGCCGTCCGGCGGCCGGATCGCGTCGGGCAGGGACCGGTCTCCGACGAGAACGACGGGGAGATCGGCGGATCCGTACCGCGCGCGGGCGACCGCCGCGGCGACGGACATCGAGCGATCCGCCACCGTCAGCCGCGGAAGCCGCGAGCCGATCCGGACGCCGCCGAATTCCCGGTGTGCGCTCGATTCGGGGAGCAAACCACCGCGGGTCGTCCCGACGACGGTCTGGTCGCCGGTCGCGTCCGCCACCACGGCCGCGGGCACTCCGGCCAGCCGGGCGGCACCGTGCAGCAACGCCGCTTGGGCTGCTCCGAGGCAGGCCGTCGCGTGCCGCTGCGCGGCCGGCTCGGGCAGCACGGTTCCGTTGCCGCGCACCAAATACAGCTCCGCCGCGGGATTGTGGTTCCGAACCGCGGCGCCCAGTTCGCCGATCCGGGCGCGGGCGGACTCGGCCAGGGCCGCGTCGAGCACGGCGGTGTTCTCCCGCTCCAGCAGCCCGATCGCCTCGGTCTCGCTGCCTTTGAGCACCGGGACGTCCGGCCCGAGCACGTCGGCGAGGACGGCCGCGGCCCGCTGTTCGTGGTCGGGATTCTCCAGCCCGTG
This sequence comes from Amycolatopsis sp. FU40, assembly GCF_021903635.1. Classification (NCBI taxonomy): domain Bacteria; kingdom Bacillati; phylum Actinomycetota; class Actinomycetes; order Pseudonocardiales; family Pseudonocardiaceae; genus Amycolatopsis; species Amycolatopsis sp. FU40. The sequence goes on along the minus strand of NZ_CP091381.1, from coordinate 1,859,548 downwards.
GACTCCGGCGACCGCGACCGCGCGGACGGTTCCGGCGCACCGGCGGGCGAATTCGGTCACCGCGGCGAGATCCAGCGGAGCCGATGCCGTGCCGTCGTATTCGTGCCCGCCCCGCACCATCGCGACCGGTCCCGCGAGCGCGCCGGACAGCTCGACCGGCCAGCCCACGAGCGGCGGCAGCGCGGTCGCGCCGCCGATGCGCAGGACGCCGACGCGAGATGCCGCCTCGGCGGGCACGGGCTCCGGCAGGATCGCCACGACCCGGTCGACCGCTTCGGCCTCGACCTCCGCGAGGAGCGCGTCGAGCAATCCCGGCGGCGAGCCGGTTCCGGGAATTCCTCGGTGGGACGCCACGATCCGGCCCGCTTCGTCCAGCGCCACGGCGCGGGCGGCGACGGCGTCAATGCCCACTCGCAACCGGCTCATCGGACACCGGCCAAGGGCGTCGAACCGTCGAACCGCACCGGGTCGACGGCGTAGCCGAACGCGCGCGGCCCGGCCGCCGCGTGCCCTTCTGGCGTGTGCCACCGGTCGTCGACCGGGCTGGCGATCACATGCACTTCCTGGCCCGCGACCAGGTCGACGGTCTGCGTCAGCGCGCCCGTGTCCGCGTCCGCGACGCCGATCAGGTCCGGGACCGTGGCCAGCACCGTGCCTTCCCGGCTGACGATCAGGTTCTCGTTCTGGAAGTCGATCCGCACGAAACCCGCCGGGGTGTCGAGGGAAACGACGCCGCGCGGCCAGCCGTCCGAGGAATGCTGCAGGACCTCGGCGACGGTCCCGGTGCACACGAGGCGCCCGCCGCAGGCGCGCAGGTACGCGTCGGTTCCGGCCTCGGCGAGCGCCGCTCCGATCCTGGCGCATTCGCTGATCGACCCGACGGCGCCGAGCCGCGCGCAGTCCCCCGCGGTCACCCGATACGCGCTGATCAGCGCCACGAGCCCCAGCGGCGGCAGCACGGCCCGCACCAGCTCGCCGAGCACCGCGTCGGTGCCTTGGCTGAACTCGGCGACGATGCCCGAGCCGCCGACGACGGTGATCGGCGAGGCAGAGAACCCGGCCAGCCGCAGCAGCGTCAGGTCGATCGAGGGCAGCGTGCGGCGCATCAGGTCGAGGTCGAGGCACGGCAGCCCGAGTCCGGCCGCGACTGTCAGCGGGACGGCCACGTTCACGCTGCCGAGCTGGATCGGCAGGACCGCCGCGCACTCGCGCCCGGCGCGTGCTTCGACGGCTTTCCGGAGCGTATCCGCCTCGGCGGTGCTGTGCGCCTTCTCGACGAGCGTGTGTGGGGTTCCGCCGGACACCACGGGGAGGACGAGGGCGTCCGGGTCCAGTTCGCCTGCCGTGCCGAGCGGGATCGGCCCATGCCGCCGGACGGCCGCGACCAGGAGCTGCTGCGCCAGGTACGGGTCGCCGCCGCCTCCGCTCCCGAAGTGCACGGCTCCGCGCACCACGTCGTCGATCGCGGACTCGGCGACGTGCTCCATGTGCCAACCTTAACCGGCGTCGTGGCTGCTCAGGCGGTCGCGACACCCCGGAAACCGGCATACAGCCGGGCGAACGCGCGGGCGGCGGCGGTCAGTTCGGCGACCGGCACGTACTCGTCGGCGGTGTGCGCGACCGTCATCGACCCAGGCCCGTACACGACCGTCGGGATGCCGAGCCGATTGCGCAGGAACCGGGCGTCCGTGCCGAGTTTCAGCCCGCGCACCGGCGCGTCGTCCGCTGCCCGCCGGACCTCGGCGACGAACGGGTGTTCCGGGTCCAGTTCGGAGCCCTCGGCGAAGGCGAGCACGTCCGCGTCGTAGTCGAATTCGCCCGCGGCGTCGATCAGCCCGGTCACGGTGGCCAGCGCCTCGTTCCGGGTCTGGCCGGGCAGCACCCGCCGGTCGATCCGCAGCCGGCATTCGGCGGCCACGATGTTGACCGCGGTGCCGCCCGCGATGGTTCCCGCGTTCGCGGTGGGCGTGCCCAGGAGCGGATGCGCCCGGTCGCCGAAGTCGGCGAGGTGGAGCGCCGAGACGATCCGCGCGGCGTCGGCGACGGCGGAGTGCCCGGCCGCCGGATCGCTGCCGTGCCCGGCCCGGCCGCGCACCACGATCTCCACCATCAGCGAGCCGCGCTCGGCCACCCCGACCCGCAGTTCGCTGGGTTCGGGCACGACGGCCGCGTCGGCGTGCACCAGCCCGGCCGCGACCAGCGCCTCGGTTCCGGCCCGGCCGCCGGTCTCCTCGTCCGCCACGAGGTGGAAGACGACATTCGCGGGCGGCACGATTCCGGCGTCGCGGCAGGCGCGCATCCCTTCGAGCGCCGCGGCGATCCCGCCCTTCATGTCGCAGGCGCCACGGCCGTAGAGCAGCCCGTCGCGCACCAGCCCGCCGAACGGCGGCGCCGACCAGTCCTCTTCGGACACTGGAACGACGTCCACGTGCCCGTTGACCAGCAGCGTGGGGCCGTCGCCGGACCCGATGCGGCCCAGGATCGACGGACGGCCCGGTTCGGGCTCGAAAATCTCGACCTCGGCGCCCAGCTCCGCCAAGACCCGGCACAGCGGTTCGGCTGCCGGCCGTTCCCCGCCCGGCGGGTTCTGCGTGTCGCACCGGATCAGGTCCGCGGCCAGTTCGGTCACCCGCGCGGCTCGGACGGCGGCTGCGGCGTTCATGCGGGCTCCTCGAGGTGTGCGGTCATCGCGGCGAGGGCTTCGGCGTCGAGAAAACCCAGCGGGGCAAGGCCTTTCGCGAATCCCAGCAACGCGGGCCGGAACGCCGCCACCTCCGCGAAGAGGCCGGCGGCCTCCCGGCGCCGTCCGGCGCGGGCGAGCAGAATCGCGCGCCAGAAGTCGGCCTCGCGGTTGTCCGGCCCGATGACCTCCGCCGCTGAAGCGAGGCCGCTCAGCCGTGCGTCCAGCTCGTCCGGGGCGACGCCCTCGAACGGACCGAGCGTCAAGCCGCGCGCGAACATCACTTCGCCGACCGCGCCGAAGGCCCGCGAACGCGGAAGCAGCCGGGACAGTTCGGCGAGCGGGTCCGGGTGGTCGTCGACGCGGAGATCGACGACCACCTCGTTCCACGGCGTCGGACCGCGTCGGCCGGACACGACCAGCAGTGCCGCCGATTGGGCGCCTCGCACGTCTCCCCCGGCGCCGTCCGCGGCCTGAAGCCCGGCGAGGATACGGTCGGCGAGGTCGCCGTCCGCGGTCTCGAAGGCGGAGAGCGCGGCCTGGCACACGCCTGGAGCGGCCAGCATATTCCCTTGCACCGTAACCTGATGCCCGCGCGCGGAACCGGTGTGCGGCGCGCACGACTCGCCGGTGTGGGCCCCCACCAAGCCTCGCGCGTCGACGATTCCCAGCTGGCGGTATGCGGAATCCGGGTCCTCGGCCACCAGGATATCCACAGTGGACGGTGCGGGTACGCCTGCGCGCAGCAACTCCAGGCCGCGAGGTCCATAATCGACATTGACGAACGCCTGGGTGGCCACCGCGCCGACGCCCGCCTCGGCCCACGGCAGCAACGTGCCGACGCCGAAGAAATGGGTCTGGGCCCCGACCCCGAGACATCCGGTGACCGGATCGCGCGCGACGATCGAGTACGTCATGAATTTCCGTCCGCCCGCGCGAGGTGGTCCCGGAGGAGGTCTGCCACCTGGCCGGTTTCCTCGAGCATCGGCAGGTGACCCGTTCCTTCCAGCTCCTTCGCGGCGCCGCCGGTGGCTTCGGCCAGTTCGCGCGACATCGCGGGCGGGCACGTCGGATCCTCGGTTCCGGCCACCGCCAGCACCGGAATCCCCGCCGTGGCAACCTTTCCCGCCAGGTGCCGGATGTCCGCGCCGAACGCTCCATAAAGGATTTCCGCGACCACGCTCGTCGGCCGGGTGCCGACGGCTTCCGCCATCACCTCCCGGACTCTCGCCGAGTAGCGGTGTTCCCGGCCGACGATCTCGGGCACCTGACCGGCGAAATACCCGGCGGTCCCGGCTGCCTCGAGTTCGCCCACCATCGCGGCGATCGCTTCGGCCGGAACGCCGGTGCCCAGCGTCGAACCGAAGGTCGCGACGCTGCGCACCCGCCGGGGGTGCAGGGCGGCCAGCGCGACGCCGATCGTGCCGCCGAGCGACCCGCCGGCCAGATGCGCCTCGTTGAGGCCGAGAGCGTCGAGGACCGCCAGGACGTCCGGCACGTAGCCGTCTTCGACGGTGAACGGTCCGGTCCGCCCGGAGTTCCCGTGCCCGCGCAGGTCCGGAGCCACGACGGGCCGGTCGAGCCGGGCGGCGACGTCCTCCCAGACGACAGCCGCGGAGTTGATCGGATGCAGGAGCACGAGCGGGACGCCCGGCCGGTCGTCCGCCGTGCGCAGCACTGACAGCCGGCCGGTCGGCCCCTCGACGCTGACGCGATGCAAGACCCTGCTCATTCCGTACCGTGCTTGGGCATCTGCGGGTCCTGGACGCTGACGTGCATGTGCCAGATCCGCCAGTCCGGACCGCCCTTGCCGTCGTCGCGGCGGAAGAACTCGGTGGTGCGGAACGGGGTCGGGACCGCGTCCTGCCGGCCGGGAGCCAGCACGTCCGCGGTTCCTTCCGCGGTGAGCAGCGCGACGTCGCCGAAAACCTGGACGTCCGGGCCGACGGTGTCCTTGATCGCGGTGATGCTCAGCCCGATCTTCGCGGCGTTGACCCACAGGCGGTGCTTGTCCAGCACGCCGTGGTAGGTGTGGCCGTTGAGGTTGAACTGGTGGTAGCCGTCGCCCTCCGGGAAGTACCGCAGCATCCGGTCGGCGACGAGGCCGATGTTCGCCTCGTACCAGCCTTGGTGCACTTCGAGGATCCGCTCGAGGTCAGTGCTCATGGGTCGTGCCCTTTCCGTGGGTGAATTCGCCGGTCAGTTCTCCGACCGCGGCGAGAGTTTCTTCCGCGCCGTCGGCGACGACGGTCGCGATGGCGACGTTGTCCGCGCCCGCGTCGAGGTATTCCTTGAGGCGGGCCCGCGCGGTGTCCTGCCCGCCCACGACGCCGAAGACGTCGAGCCACTCGTCCGGCATCTCCGCCGCGACCGTCTCGGGACCGCCGCGGGAAAGCAGGTCCGCGAGCTGCTCGTTGGCGCCGACCGCACCGAACAACGGCCCCGGGCCCGTTGCGGCGAGGTAAAAGGCGAGAACCGCCTTGAGCGCTTCCCTCGTGGCAGCCGCCTGTCCCGGATCCCGCGTCACGTTGGCCGCGGCGAGGACGGTGATCGTGATGCGCTCGTCCCGCCCGGCTGCGCGCGCGGCCTCGTCCAGCTTGCGCCGCGCGCTCCGCACGTACTCGACCGGTGCGAGCGCGCTGACGAGCAGGCCGTCCGCCAGCCGGCCGGTCAGGTCGAGCCCCTTGTCCCCGAGCACCCCGGTGAACAGCGGCACCGGCCCGGCGACCGGATGCGTGAGCGCGACCTCGCGGAAGGCGGCGAACCGGCCCTCCTCGTTGATCGTCTCGCCGTGCAACAGCCCTCGGACGGCGGTGAGGGTTTCGCGCAGGGCGCTCATCGGCGACCGCTGGGTCAGGCCCATCTGCGCGGTCCAGGCCGGGACGCCGTGCCCGATCCCGGGCATCAGCCTGCCCGGGTATGCGCGGGCCAGCGTGCTGATTTCCATGGCCAGCAACGCCGGATGCCGGACGACCGACGACACGACCCCGATCCCGACCGGGACCCGCGACGTCGCTCCGAGCGCGAGCGCCGCGCCCGCGATGCCGCCGAGGAAGAAGTAGTCCTCCGGCAGCCACAATTCCCCGAAACCGGCGGCTTCCGCGGCCGCGGCCTGTGCGCCGATCTGTTCGGGCGGAGTGGTGCTGCCGAGCAGCACTCCCAGCCGGCTGCGGGAAGGGTGGGTCATCGGCGGGCTCCTGTCGTGCGGGCTGGATCACAACGTTGGGCTCGACGTTAGGAACCGCACCGGTCCCGGCGCTTCGGGCACGGCGACGAAACGGCCGAAACGCGACAGTGCACGGTGCACCACCGACGCGCCGGTTTTCTGCCAAGGTGGAAGCAGCAGGAAGGCGGAGACGATGCGCGAGCGACATTGGCGGACCTGGCTGTCAGCGGCGATGCTGGGGCTGTGTCTCGCCGCCTGCACCAGCCCCGTAAGCCGGCCGGAACCCGCGCCCCCGACCACCTCCGCCCCCAGCGGGAGTTACGACCCGGCGCGGTTCGCCCCCATCGTCTGGACCCGGGCGAAGGAGGCGGGAGCATCCCCTCGGCTGGTCATGGCGATTCTCTTCAACGAGTCGTACAAACCGCACGATCCGGCTCTCGAACGCGCCTGGCAGCGGCTGAAACCGGGTGCCGCGTTCGGGGTGGCGAACATGCACGAGGCGACCTTCAACGCGACGAAGAAGGGCCGCGCGTTCGCGGGACGCTCGTGGGACCAGCTGCCGGACGACCCGGACCTGGCGATCCAGGCGGAATCCTGGTACCTGCACGACCTGGCCGGGCAACTGCCCGCACACCGGTCCGGCTCGATCACCCCCGACGAACTGCTCGCGCTCGGCTACAACGCGGGGCCGGCCGCGATGAAGAGCTTCGCGCGCGGGACCAAGCCGGGCGCGCAGGCTCAGTCCTATTTGGACAATCTGCGCGAGAACTGGGCCAAGGCGGGCAAGGCACTCGGCGAGCCGTGAACGGCTTCACGCCTCGCCGGAAGACGGACGTCCGGCCCCGGCCCGGACCGGCGTCACCGGACGCGGTTCATCTCCTCGGCCAGCGACTTCGGCCGCAGATCGGTCCAGTGCTCCTCGACGTAGTCCAGGCAGTCCTGGCGGCTCGCCTCGCCGTGGACCTTCGTCCAGCCGCTGGGCACGGCCGCCGAAGCGGGCCACAGCGAATGCTGCCCCTCGTCGTTGGCCAGCACCAGGAACACGCCGTCTTCCTGATCGAACGGGTCGCTCATCGCCAGCGCCTTTCTCGCGGTTGCGCCCTTTCTAGCGGAGCACCGCGGACGGCAGCCAGCGTTCAGCACCGCGCCGCTTCCCAGTCAACCGGGGAATCGTCCTCCAGCAACGCCGCCAGATCCGACCACGCCGCCGCATACATCCGCGCGAAATTCGCCACCGGCGACGCACTGTGGCTCGGCACCGAACGAGCGTGCTCCGCCCACTCGCCCATGCCCCCGGCATGCCGGTCGAGCCACCGCAGCAGGCCGCGGCCGGTTTCGCTGAAGCGCAGCGCCGGGTCCCGCTTCATCTGTTCCAGCGACTGCCGCAGTTCCTCCGCCGACACCTGCCACGCCCGGCTCTCGGCGGCGGGCCGCTCGCGGGCCCTCCGCTGCGCGGGCACCGGGTCGTCCCCGGCCGCCAGCCGGCGCCGCACGTCCTGCACGGTCGCGGGCGAAACCCCGGCCCGGCGCGCGATCGAGCGCAGCGAGGCCTGCGGGTCTTCCGCCAGCAGCTTCCCGGCCAGCCTGCGGCCCGCCGCCGCGTCGACCGGCCTGCGGCGGCCGTCGCGGCCCTCCCGCTTGTTCGACTGCCGATCCTCGTCGGTCGAACGCTCGCGCAGCGCCGCGACGGTGCCCGCGGCCAGTCCGGCCGCCGCGGCGATCCGCCGGTTCGACCACTGCGCGTGCGAGGCGAGGATGCGCTGCGCGGCCGCCCGCCGGTCCGCCCGGGTCAGCGGCAGCCCGTGCGCGGTGTTGAGGCACACCGACAGCACGAACGCGTCCGCCTCGCTGCCGCGGTAGCAGCGCGCCGCGACGTGCGTGTTCCCGCGTGCCCGCGCCGCGCGCACCCGGTGCGCGCCGTCGATCACGCGCATCGAGGGGACGTGCACCAGGATCGGCGGCAGCTCTCCGTCCGCCTCGGCCAGCGCCTCCACGTGCGCTTCGTCCTCGCCCGCCCGCCGCGGCGAACCCGCGGCCGACAGGTCCGCGACCGCCACCGGTTCCACCGGGCATCCGTCGAGCTCGGCCCGGACCCAGTCCGCGCAGCCTCCCGACGCACCGCCATCCGCCCGCATCATCGGCACCCCACAGGACTCGTCGGTTCCCGGAACTAGAAGGGAAAACTCGTGGTTCGAGGAATCCGGCGGACGCGGCGCCGGCACGCTCCCGGCGAACGGCCCCCAGGCCCCAGACCAAGCCATGTCCCCCCGAGCCCCCGGGCCCCGCCATGTCAAGGCATGCTCACAATCCGAGACTAGCAACGGGATTCCCGCCCCCGCAACAACGGTCGCCCCCTCCACGCAGCGTCGCCGGAGCGGCGAACCGACTAGGCTGTCCGAGTGATTCGCGTTGCGGCGAAACGACAATCGCCGTCGCGATCAGTCCACCCTGGACACGACGCGCGGGCTCGGCTAGGAACGGGAGGATGATCGACCGGACCGAGGAGGATCCGCCGTGACCGCACCGACCGGCCCGCTGGCCGGGCTCCGGGTCCTCGAACTGGCCGGGCTCGGGCCCGCGCCGCACGCCGCGATGCTGCTGGCCGATCTCGGGGCCGACGTGGTCCGGATCGACCGGCCCGGCGGCGGTTTCGACCTCGCCGGCGGGCAACCGGACCACCTGCTGCGCGGCAGGCGGGCACTGGTCGCGGACCTGAAGTCGGAAGCGGGGCTCGCACTGGCGCGTCGTCTCGCCGAACGCGCGGACGTGCTCCTCGAAGGGTTCCGGCCGGGCGTGGCCGAACGCCTCGGCATCGGCCCGCACGACTGCCTCGCCCGCAACCCCCGGCTGGTCTACGGCCGCGTCACCGGCTGGGGCCGCACCGGCCCGCTCGCCGACCGGGCCGGCCACGACATCAACTATCTCGCGCTCACCGGCGCGCTGCACGCGATCGGCACCGGCGACCGCCCCGCGCCCCCGCTCAACCTGATCGGCGATTTCGGCGGCGGCTCGCTGTTCCTGGTCGCCGGGGTGCTCGCGGCGCTGTGGGAACGGGAGCGCTCGGGGCTCGGCCAGGTGGTCGACGCGGCGATGATCGACGGGACCGGGCTGCTGATGCAGATGATCTGGATGCTGCGCGGCTACGGCTCGTGGCAGGACGAACGCGCGGCCAACCTGCTCGACGGCGGCGCGCCCTTCTACGACACCTACACCTGCCGCGACGGCCGCTGGGTCGCCGTCGGCGCCATCGAAGCACAGTTCTACCGCGCGCTGCTCGAAGGACTCGGCCTCGACGGCGAAGACCTGCCAGCGCAACAGGACCGGGACGGCTGGCCGGTGCTGCGCGCGCGGTTCGCCGGCGTGTTCGCCGCACACCCGCGCGACCACTGGGCCGAGGTCTTCGAGGGCACCGACGCGTGCGTCAGCCCGGTCCTCTCGCTCGACGAGGTCGCCGCGCATCCGCACCACCGGGCCAGGGGCCGGTTCTTCACCCGCGACGGGATCCGGCAGCCCTCGCCCGCTCCGGAGTTCTCCCGGACCGCCGCCGCCACTCCCGCCGCGCCCCCGCCGCCCGGCGCGCATCACGAAGCCGTGCTGCGCGACTGGGCCGTCTGAAAGAGGAATTCCATGCCCGCACTGGGGAACTACAGCGCCGCCGACGTCCGCGCGGCGGTCGGCATGCCCGCGGCCGTGAGCGCGGTGCGCGAGGCGTTCGCCGGGCTGGCCGCCGGGCATTTCTCGCAACCGCCCCGGCTCGTCCTCGGCACCGACGACCAGGCGGTCATGGTGATGACCGCGCACCACGGCCCCAGCGGCGCGGCCGTGGTGAAAACCGCGGGCGTGGTGCTCGGCCGCGATCCCGCCATCCTCGCCACTCTCGTGTGGACCGACGACGGCGGCCAGCTCACCGCCGAAGCGGGCGCGGTCACCGCCTTGCGCACCGGCGCCGCGGCGGGGGTCGCGACCGACCTGCTGGCCGCCCCGGACGCGAACCGGCTCGCCCTGCTGGGCGCCGGAGCCCAGGCAGCCGACCAGGTCCGCGCGGTGCTGGCGGTCCGGAAGATCAGCGAGCTGACCGTGTGGAACCGGACCGCGCGGCGGGTGGGGCCGTTGCTGGACGAGCTGTCCGCCGAATTCCCGGGGCTGCGCGTGCGTGCGGCCGGGAGCGCGGCCGAGGCGGTGGCGGGCGCCGACGTGGTGTGCTGCGCGACGTCGGCTGAGGAGCCGCTGTTCGAGCTGTCGGCGTTGCCGGAACGCGTGCACGTCAACGCGATCGGCTCGTTCCGCGCGTCCATGCGCGAACTTCCCGCCGAATTGCTCGCCACCGCTTCGACGGTGCTGGTCGACCAGTTCGCCGCGGCCGCTGACGCCGGGGAGATCCGGCATGCGCTGGACCGTGGGTTGCTGGAACGCTCAGGGGTGCTCGACCTCGGGAACGCGCTGGCGGAGCCGCCGGAGGCGACTGGGCGGACGGTGTTCAAATCGGTCGGCGTCGCCGCACAAGACTGGGCCATCGCGCGGTTGCTCGCACAGCACGCCCGCCACTGAGCAAAACCCGCCGAGCGGGCACCGCGTTGCCGGACCCGTGGGACTCTCCCCTGGCTGCCGTGCTGCTTGGCGGACAACACAGCGAGCCCGCTGGGCAAAAGCCGCCGATTCGCATTCTTATCAGTTTTCCGCGTCTCATTTGGCGTTCAATCGAAACCGTTTTCCGGACGCATTTCCCTCGCTAGTTTGACGAGTGCCGGTACCGCACGAGCGAGGGGTTTTCGTGGCCAGTCCCAACCTGTCCCGCGCCGCCGCCGAACAGCGGGCGGCTTTGCTCGCCGTCGAGTCCTACCGGGTCGTGCTCGACTTGACCGGGAGCGGGACGTTCTCGTCGGTCACCACGGTCCGGTTCTCCGGCGCGCGGCGCGAGCCGACCTGGATCGACCTGGTCGCCGACCGGGTGTGTTCGGCCACGCTCAACGGCGTCGCGCTCGATGTGTCCGGGTACCGCGAAGAGGACGGCATCGCGCTGCCCGAACTGGCGGAGGCCAACGAGCTCGTGGTGCACGCCGAATGCCGGTACACGAACACCGGCGAGGGCCTGCACCGGTTCGTCGACCCGGTCGACGACGCCGGCTACCTCTACACCCAGTTCGAAACCGCCGACGCCAAGCGCGTCTTCGCGTGCTTCGACCAGCCTGATCTGAAGGCGAGCTTCACCCTCGAAGTGACCGCGCCCGCCGAATGGTCGGTCATCGGCAACACCCGGCCCGCGACCACGCGTGAAGCCGGGGACGGCGCGGTCACCACGGTGTTCACCCCGACCAGCCGCCTCCCGACCTACCTCGTCGCGCTCGTCGCGGGTCCGTTCGCCTCGTGGCACGACACTTACCGCGACCAGCACGGAGAGATCCCGCTCGGCCTCTACTGCCGCGCCTCGCTCGCCGAGCACCTCGACGCCGAGCGGCTGTTCACCGAGACCAAACAGGGTTTCGCCTTCTACCACGAGAAATTCGGCACCCCGTACCCGTTCTCCAAGTACGACCAGCTGTTCGTGCCGGAGTTCAACGCGGGCGCGATGGAGAACGCCGGCGCGGTCACCTTCCTCGAAGATTTCGTATTCCGCTCGCGCGTCACGCACTACGCCTACGAAAGGCGCGCCGAAACACTCCTGCACGAGATGGCGCACATGTGGTTCGGCGACCTGGTCACCATGCGCTGGTGGGACGACCTGTGGCTGAACGAGTCGTTCGCGACCTTCGCCAGCGTGTTCGCCCTGACCGAGGCGACCGAGTACAAGAACGCGTGGACCAGCTTCGCCAATGTCGAAAAGGCCTGGGCGTACCAGCAGGACCAACTGCCGTCGACGCACCCGATCGCCGCGGACATCGCGGACCTGCACGCGGTCGAGGTCAACTTCGACGGCATCACCTACGCCAAGGGCGCCAGCGTGCTCAAGCAACTGGTCGCCTATGTCGGCCAGGACGATTTCCTCGACGGCCTCCGCCGGTACTTCGCCAGGCACGCGTGGGGCAACGCCACCCTCGCCGACCTGCTTGCGGCGCTGGAAGAAGCGTCCGGCCGCGACCTGTCGCGGTGGAGTGCCGAATGGCTGGAAACCACCGGCCTGAACACCCTGCGGCCGCGATACGAGGTCGACGGCGAGGGCCGGTTCACCAGCTTCGCCGTCGAGCAGAGCGGTGCCGAACCCGGGGCGGGCGAGCACCGGACGCACCGGATCGCCGTCGGCGTCTACCGGTCCGACGACGCCGGGAAACTGGTGCGCGCCAAGCGGATCGAACTGGACGTCAGCGGCGAACGCACCGAGGTCCCGGAGCTGGCGGGGCAGGCCGCGGGCGACCTGGTGCTGGTCAACGACGACGACCTGACCTACTGCGGACTGCGCCTGGACCCGCGCTCGCTGACCGCGCTGATCGACCGCATCGCCGACCTCGCCGACCCGCTCCCCCGCAGTCTTTGCTGGTCGGCCGCCTGGGAGATGACGCGCGCGGCCGAGTTCCGCGCGAGGGACTACGTCAAGCTGGTGGCCGGGGGCATCGCCGCCGAAACCGAGCTGAGCGTGGTGGAAACCCTGCTCGCCCAGGCGCGGACCGCGCTCGGCTCCTACGCCGACCCCGCATGGGCACAGCAGCGAGGATGGCCGGAATTCGCCGGTGTGCTCCGGAAACTGGCCGACGGCGCCGAGCCCGGCTCGGACCGCCAGCTCACCTTCGTCAACGCGCTGGCCGCCGCTCCGCTGGAGGACGCGCTGCTCGACCTCCTGACCGGCTGGCTGGACGGGACCGCGCCGCTGGCCGGGCTGACCGTGGACACCGATCTGCGCTGGCGGCTGCTGCAAGCCCTGGTCGCCCACGGCCGCCGCGGCGAAAAGGAAATCGGCGAAGCGCTCCAGCTCGACGACACCGCCGCGGGCCGTCGTCAGGCCGAGAAAGCCCGTGCTCTGCTGCCCGATCCGGAAGCTAAAGCCGAGGCGTGGCGCCGAGCGCTGACCGACGACGAGCTGCCCAACGCGGTCAGCGACGCGATCGTCAGCGGCTTCCGCCACCCCGCGCAGCACGAACTGCTGACCGGGTACGGCGCCCGCTACTTCGCAGAAATCGGCGAGGTCTGGGAACGGCGCTCCAGCGAGCGCGCGCTGCCCGCGGTGGTCCATCTCTTCCCCGGCTGGGAGCTGACCCCGGAAAACCTGGCCGCCGCGGACGGCTGGCTCGCCGGGACGCGTCCGCCCGCGCTGCACCGCCTGATCCTCGAACTGCGGACGGAAATGCTGGCGCGGCCGCTCGCCGCCCGCGAACGCGACCGCGAAGCGGCGTGACTCCCCCTGACTACCCGGAAACCTGCGGACGAGAGGGCATCCTTCGGTGGACTTCAGCATCACTGCCGAGCAAGCGGCGCTGCGCCGGTCGGTCATCCGGTTCGCCAGGACCGAACTGAACGACGCGGCGGCCGAAAGCGACCGGCTGGCCCGGCTCGACCGGGAATCGTGGAAGAAGTGCGCCGGCCTCGGCATCACCGGCTGGCCGGTCCCGACCGCCTACGGCGGCTCCGGGTTCGACCCGGTCACCATCGCCGTCGGCCTGGAGGCGCTCGGATACGGCTGCCGGGACAACGGCCTGGTGTTCGCGCTCAACAACCACCTCTGGGCGTGCGCGGTCTACCTGGTCGAGCACGGCACCGAAGACCAGAAGCAGCGCTTCCTCCCCGGGCTGGCCGACGGTTCGCTGATCGGGGCGCACGCGCTGACCGAACCCGGATCCGGCTCGGACGTGCTGGGCATGCGCACCGCCGCGGTCCGCGAGGGCGACGAGTACGTGCTGCACGGCACCAAAACCTTCATCTCGAACGCACCGGTCGCCGACGTGTTCCTGACCTTCGCCCGCACCGGCGGCCCGGACGCGCCGGCGGCCGCGGCCCTGACCGCGTTCGTGGTGTCCCGGGACCTGCCCGGGGTTTCGGTGAGCCGCAGCTGGGACAAAGCCGGGCTGCGCTCGACCGAGATGGGGCAGGTCGAATTCGAGGGCTGCCGGGTGCCCGCGTCCTGCCTGCTCGGCGCGGAGGGCAACGGGTTCAACCTGTTCACCAGCTCCATCGACTGGGAGCGCAGCCTGCTGTTCGCCAGCCAGATCGGGGTGATGGACCGGGTGCTCGACGACTGCGTCGCGCACGCCCGCGACCGCGTGCAGTTCGGCAGGCCGATCGGGGTCAACCAGGCGGTGCGGCACCGCATCGCCGACATGAAGGTCCGCCTGGAACTCGCGCGGCTGGCCCTGTACAAGGCGGCCTGGCGCAAACGCGAGGGCCAGCTGGCCCCGCTCGACTCCGCGATCGCGAAGCTGGCGATCAGCGAGAGCCACCTCAGCTCCATGCTCGACGCGGTCCAATTGCACGGGGCCCGCGGGTACCTCGCCGAGTTCGGCGTCGAACGCGAGCTGCGCGACGCGCTCGGCGGCACGATCTACGGCGGTACCTCGGAAATCCAGCGCGACATCGTCGCCAGCCTGCTGGGCGTCCCCAGCTGAGCGCACCCGCCGAGGAGGCAACCATGGCGCAGCACCGCATCGCGCTGACCGAACCGCTCCCCGCCGAGCTGGCGGGCGAACTGGCCCAGCGCATCTACTTCCTTTCCGAGTCCATTGTGGACTTCACGCTGCCCGGCGGCGACGGCGAGCTGACCGAGGTGGTGCTCCGCACCGACGGTCCCGGCAGCCCCGGCGACGCCGCCGACCTGGCGGCCAAGGTCAACCGGATGGCCGACGAGGAGGTCCGGCCGCAGCGCGCCGGGCCGCCGAAGATCGTCTGGACCTCGCCCCACTCCGGCGAGGTGCACGACGTGGCCGGAGAACTGCTCGGCTCGGGCGAACTCGTGCACATGGGACCGGGGCAGTTCGCCCTCGGCCCGGCCGTCACCGCGCTGATGGAGTACTTCGACCGGCGCCTGACCGGCATGGTCGCCGCCGAGTTCGGCGCGCGGCAGTACCGGTACCCGACGCTGATCGCGACCGAGACGATGCGCCGGTGCGGGTACTTCTCCTCGTTCCCGCACTTCCTGATGCTGGTCACCCGGCTGCACGCGGACGCGGACAACTACCGCGGCTTCCTCGCCGACGTCGAGGCCTCCGACGGCGGGCTGCCCGGCCTGCTGGACTACTGCGGGGACACTTCGCACTGCCTGCCGCCGACCATGTGCTACCACACCTACCGGCATCTGCAGGACCAGCCGCTGCCTTCGCCGGGCCTGGTGATCACCGCGCGCGGCAAGTCCTTCCGGCACGAATCGCGGTACTGGCGGTCGCTGGAACGCCTGTGGGACTTCACCATCCGCGAGATCGTCTTCCTCGGCGGCCGGGAAGAGGTGCTCGACCAGCGCCGCCGGATGCTGGAGCTGACCACCGCGTTCGCCGCGGAACTGGGCCTGGGCGGGCACTGCGAGGTCGGCAACGACCCGTTCTTCGGCAGCGTCGAATCGCCGCAGCGGGCGTGGTCGCAGCGGCTGCTGGAGCTCAAGTACGAACTGCGGCTGCCGATCGGCCCGGAAAAGACCCTCGCCGCGGCCTCGTTCAACTTCCACGACGATTTCTTCGGCCGGTCGTTCGGCATCCGGCCGCACGACGGCGGGCCCGGGCCGGTCATCACCGGCTGCGCGGGCATCGGACTGGAGCGCTTCACCTACGCGTTCCTGTGCCGCCACGGCGCCGACCCGGCCGGCTGGCCGCAGGACGTGCGCATCGAGACCGATCCGAGGGCGAGGCTGGGATGACCGGGATGGCCGAGACGGCTGGGACGCGGGACAAGGAAACGATCGGCGTCGTCGGCGCCGGCACGATGGGCACCGGGGTGGCGCACTTGTTCGCCGCGGCGGGGCACGAGGTCGTGCTGGTCGACACCGCCGAAGCCGCGCTGGAGAAGTCCCGCGGGCTGATCGAGCGCAACGTGGCGTTCTACCCGCTGGTCGACGCCTCGCTGCCGAGGCTGGACCCGGCGGAGGTGACCGGCCGCATCGTGTTCTCCGCCGACCACGGGGACCTGAAGACCAGCGACTTCGTGGTGGAGAACGTCACCGAGAAACGGGAGCTCAAGGAGGAGCTGTACCCGCTGCTGGACGAGATCTGCCCGCCGCACTGCGTGTTCGGCGTGAACACCTCGGCCGTCTCGATCACCCGGCTGGCCGGGCGCACCGGCCGGGCCGACCGGGTGATCGGCACGCACGTCATGAACCCCGCGCCGCTCAAGCCGCTGGTCGAGGTGATCCGCGGGACGCACACCTCGGCCGCCACCGTGGAACGCACGCAGGCGCTGTTCCGCTCGGCGGGCCGCGACAGCATCGTCGTCAACGACGCGCCGGGCTTCGTCACCAACCGCGTGATGATGCTGACCGTCAACGAGGCGATCTTCCTGCTGCACGAGGGCGTCGCCGATTCGGCCGCCGACGTCGACCGGCTGTTCAAGGACTGCTTCGGGCACCGGATGGGGCCGCTGGCCACCGCCGACCTGATCGGCCTCGACACCGTCCTGCTGTCGCTGGAGGTGATCCACGACAGCCTGCGCGACAGCAAGTACCGGCCGTGCCCGCTGCTGACCCGGCTGGTCGACGCCGGCCTGCACGGGGTGAAGACCGGCCGCGGTTTCTACGCATACGACTGAGCGAAAGGTTGCCATCCATGGAAAACCACCTGGCGACGGTGCGTGAATACATCACCTCGCACCTCGGCGGCAAGACCCTGCCCGACGACGAGGACCTGTTCGCGGGCGGGCACCTGAACTCGCTGTTCGCCGTGCAGATCGTGGTGTGGCTGGAAAAGGAGTTCGGCATCGCCGTCCGCGGCGGCGACCTGACGCTGGACAACTTCCGGTCCATCGGGGCCATCGCCGCGTTCGTCGAGGCGAACAACGCGCCGGTCGGCTGAGCCTGTCCGGCCGCAAAGCCCCCGCTTCCTGGGAAGCGGGGGCTTTTTTCGTGGCGCCAGGCAGTCCTTTTGCACAGCGAAGGGCCCCGATCCCAGGCTCGGGATCGGGGCCCTGGCGCGGAAAACGGGTCAGCTCGCCTCGCGGTCGGTGTACATCTTCGCCGACGAAAGCTTGTCGATCTTCGCGTTCAGGTCGTCGAGCGACGCCTTCAGCTCGGTCAGCTCGTTGAGGTGCGAGGTGTTGTCCCCGCTGCTGACCGGAGCCTTGATCGAGCCCCAGATGTCGTTCTCGGCGTGTTCGACCTCCCGCAGCACGCGGTCGATCACGCCCTCGGTGCTGCGCACGATGCTGGCCAGGTACAGGAAAATCGTGTTCTTGTCCCGTTCGACCAGGGTCTTGGTGCTGTCGAGGATGTCGTTGATGTAGTTCTTGATGAAGTTGCCCTCGGCGGGCTTCTTCTCTTCGGTCTCGGCCATGTTCTTCCTCTCCTTGGGTTTCCGGGCCGCCCTCGCGGCCCCGTCAAGCCCGGCGCACCGCCACCGGGATCCGCCGCGGCGCCCACATGCCCTGTTCGTAGAAGGGCAGCGGGCCCTCGCTTTCGATGCGGAGGTCGGCGAAGCGGTCGAACAGCAGGTTCGCCGAGACCGCCGCCTCCATCCGGGACAGCGGGGCTCCCACGCAGAAGTGGATGCCGTGCCCGAAACTGACGTGCCCGTTGGGCGTGCGGCCGATGTCGAACTCGTCGGGCCGCGGGAAGCGCCGCTCGTCGCGGTTGGCCGAGGAGAACCACAGCATCACCAGCGAGCGCGCCGGGATCGGGGTGCCGGCCACCTCGGTGTCCTGGCTGGTCACCCGCATGAACCGGGTGCCCGAGGGCCGGTAGCGCAGCACTTCCTCGACCGCGGCCGGGATCAGGCTCCGGTCGGCGCGCAGCCGGGCGGCGACCCCGGGGTGCTCGTCGAGGCACAGCAGCAGGTTGCCGATCAGCCCGTTGGTGCTGAAGTGCCCGACGAACAGCAGCGCCAGGCAGATGTTGACGACCTCGTCCTCGTCCAGCCCGCTTCCGTCGTCCTCGGCGGCGGCGAGCTTGCTGATCAGGTCGTCGGCGGGGGCGGCGAGCCTGCTCCGGTACTGCTCGGTCAGGTAGCCGCGGATCTCGCCGGTGACCCGGCTCATCATCCCGCCGTAGCCCTCTTCGTCATCGGTCGGATCGCCGACCTGCAGCGACGCGAGCTTGTCCGCGTAGCTCAGGAACAGCTGGCGGTCCGACACCGGCACGCCGAGCAGTTCCGCGATCAGCATCGCCGGCAGCGGCCAGACGAACTTCTCCACCAGGTCGAACCGGTCCTGCCCGTCGACCTCGTCGAGCAGCGCGTTGCCGAGGTCGTAGGTGCGCCGTTCGTACTCGCGCACATTGGTCCTGGTGAACGCCTGCCCGACCAGCGCGCGCAGCCTGCGGTGCTCGGGCGGGTCGGTCCACGCCGGGTTGCCGCGGGTGATGTCCTCCGCGCCGAGCACGTCCCGGTTGAGGCCGGAGGAGAACACCCCGGGATCGCTCGCCACCCGCCGCACGTCGTCGTACCGGAAGATGTGGAACACGCCGTGCTCGTCGCGGTGCACCGGTTCCTCGGCGCGCATCCGCCGCAGCCATTCCAGTTGCGCCGCACCGCCGTCGGTCAGCGGCGGGGGCGGCCCCGGCCGCGTGGCGGCCGCTGTGGTTTCGGTCATCTCAGCCCTCTTTCCCCTGGCTCGCACTCAGCCGCTCCAGCCGCTGGTGCAGTTCGTCCACATAGGTCTCGGATTCGGGTTTCATCAGCACGCTGCGCAGGATCCGGGTCGAGTCCGCGTCCGTCCGGACGTCCGGGTGCAGCTGCGCGAAGGCGTCGCGCTCGATCCGCATCAGGCTGAGGAACACCGGGTCGGCCCCGTCGTGCATGCCCTCCTCCAGCATCGCCGCGCACGCGCGGCCGATCCCGGACAGCGAATCCCCCGCGCGGCGCGGGAAGTAGGTCACGATGTCCAGGTCGGGTTCCTGGTGCAGCCGAAGCCGGTCCGAGTCCGCCGTCAGCGCGGCGAGGCGCAGCGCGGCCCGCCGGTTGGCCGCGAGCACCTCGCCGAGCCCGTCGGCGGTCGGGGCCAGCAGCTGGAAGGTGAACCACAGCGCGGCGGCGGTGGCCCCGGCCCGCGAGCACTCCAGGCTGATCTCGCCGAGGTGCAGGTCCGCCGGGGTGAAGTAGGTGTAGGGCGAATCGTGCACGTAGAACTTCGCCACCGACGGATCGGCGAAGAGCACCGAACCGCAGCCGTAGGGCTGCAGGCCCTGCTTGTGCGGGTCGACCACCACCGAATCGCAGTCGCGGACCGCCCGCCACGGCGCGGGGTCCAGCCCGAGCGTGCCGGCGAGCACCGAGTAGAACCCGCCGTAGGCGGCGTCGACGTGGAACCGGACGTCGTAGCGTTCGCGCAGTGCCATCGCCTCGGCCAGCGGGTCGAGCGCGCCGACGCCGGTGGTGCCGAGGGTGAACACGACGGTGCCGACTTTCCCGGTGCGCAGCACGTCTTCCAGCGCGTCCAGGTCCATCCGGCCGTACCGGTCGGCGGGCACCGCGCGGGAGTCCATGCCCAGCAGCCGGGTCATCCGCTCGTGCGTGTAGTGGCTGGCCGAGCTGTAGGCCACGCCGCGGCCCGGGTGCAGGCAGCGGGCGACGTAGAGCGCCTCCAGGTTCGCCATCGTGCCGCTCGAGGTGAGGTGCCCGAGGTGGCTGCCGAACCCGAACATCGCGGCGAGCTGGTCGATCACCTCCCGCTCCATCCGGTCGGTGACCGGGCCGCCGTCGGAGGAATGGTTGTTGGGATTGATCAGCATCGCGCTGAGGTAGGCGACCACGGCGGCCTCGTGCGGCGGCTTGAGCATCTGCCCGATGTAGCGCGGGTGGAAGAACGGGTAGTTGCCGTGCAGCAGCTTCTCGTAGTTCTCGAAGACCGTCGCGAAGCGGTCGTCGCTGATCTCCAGCGAGGGATGCCGCTCGTACGGCGCGAAGGTCGACGTCCACTGCCCGTGCCCTTCGACCGCACGCGCGATCCAGTAGGGAAGATCCACCGTGTCCAGCCTTTCGCGAAGCTTCACCTGGTGACGGTCACCGGCAGCGTCTTGATCCCGTTGACGAAGTTGGACCGCAGCCGGGTCACCGGGCCCGCGAGCCGGATCTGCTCCGCTCTGGCCAGCAATTCCTCGAACAGGATCCGCAGTTCGAGGCGGGCCAGCGCGGCGCCGAGGCAGAAGTGCGGGCCGCCGAGCCCGAAAGCGAGGTGGTCGTTGGGTTCGCGGCCCACGTCGAACTCGTACGGCTTCTCGAAGGCGGCCTCGTCGCGGTTGCCCGAGGCGAACCACAGCACCACCTTGTCGCCCTCGCGCACGCGCTGGCCGCTGATCTCGGTGTCCCGGGTGGCGGTGCGCCGGAAGTGGTAGACCGGCGACGCCCAGCGCAGGAACTCCTCCACCGCCGTGCCGATGAGCGCCGGGTTTTCCTTCAGCCGCCACCATTGCGCCGGATTCCGCGCGAGCGCGTGCACCGCGGCCGAGATGGCGTGCCGGGTGGTTTCGTTGCCCGCGACCACCAGCAGCAGGAAGTAGTTGTCGAAGTCGGTGGGCGTGAGCGGGACCCCGTCCCGGGGCACGGTGTTCACCAGCCTGCTGACCAGGTCGGTCCCGGTGCCGCCGCGGCGTTTTTCCGCCAGTTCCCTGCCGTACTCGAAGATCTCCAGCGCGGCCAGGCTGCGGAACGGGACGTGCTTGTAGCGCTCGCTGTCCGCGCTCTCCAGCAGCACGTCCGCGCAGTCGGGGTCGTTGTTGCCGATGATCCGGTTGCCCCAGGCGATCAGCTTGCCGGTGTCGGCGGCGGGCACGTCGAGCATCAGCCGGGCCAGCACCATGATCGGCAGCTCGGCGGCGATCCCGGCGACCAGGTCGAACGATTCCTCGGCCAGCGCTGTGTCCAAAGTGGACGCGGTCAGCCCGCGCAGGAACACCGCGTACCGGGAGACCAGCTTCGGGCTGAACTCCCGGCTGAGCAGCAGCCGCATCGCCCGGTGCCGTTCGCCGTCGGTCTCCATCAGCGAGCGCCTGCGGTCCCGCAACCCGGGGTCGGTGACCTCCTCCAGGTTGGTGAACTGCTCGGAGGTGAACGTGTCCGGATCGCGGTTGACCGCGACCAGGTCGCGGTGCCGGGTGACGGCCCAGAACCCGCTGTTCGGCGCGGCCTCGGGCTGCCAGTGCACCGGGCTGCGCTCGCGCAGGACGTCGAACATCCGCCACGGGGTCTCGGGGTCCAGGAACCGGTCGACGTCGGACAGGTCCACTTCGTCCAGGCGCATCGGGAATCCTCGTTCGGCTCGGTCTCGGGAGGGCGTCACAGGTGCGGCAGGTACTCGCGCAGCTCCCAGTCGGTCACCCAGCGCCGGAAGCGGGCGGTCTCGTCGCGTTTGACCCGGTCGAAGGCGGCCACCAGGTCCTTGCCCGCCGCGTCGGCGAACTCGTCGTCGGCGGCCAGCGCGTCGAGGGCGGCGTCGAGCGTTTCCGGCAGTGCCGGTGCGCGGGCGCCGTCGTAGCCGTAGCCGCGGACCGGGTCCGGCGGCTCGATCCGGCCCTCGATGCCCAGCGCCACCGCCGCCAGCACCCCGGTCACGGCCAGGTACGGGCTCGCCGCGGCGTCGCCGAGGCGCACCTCCAGCCGGGTCGCCTCGCCGCGTTCGGGCGGCACCCGCACCATGGTGGAGCGGTTGTCCAGGCCCCAGTCGGCCAGCGCGGGAGCGAGCGTGTCCGGGCCGAGCCTGCGGTAGGCGTTCACCGTCGGAGCCAGCAGCGCGCACAGCGCGCGGGCGTGGCGGAGGATGCCGCCGACGGCGTGCCGCGCGGTGGCCGAGAGTCCGGCGGGCGCGCCGTCGGCGGCGAACTGGTTGCGGCCGTTCTCGTCGAGCAGGGACAGGTGCAGGTGGAAGCCCGATCCGGCTTCCTCGTTGAACGGCTTGCCGACGAAGGTGGCGCTCAGGCCGCGCTGGGCGGCGAACTCGCGCACCGCGTGCTTGAACCGGAACGCGCGGTCGGCGGCGTCGAGCGCGGCCGAGTGGCCGAGGTTCACCTCGAACTGCCCGGCGGCGAACTCGTGGTTGACCGCGGTGACGCCCAGTTCGGCCGAGCGCAGCATCGCCAGCAGCGCCGGGGCGAGCCCGTCCGGGTCGCCGCGACGGCCCACGCGGTAGACGTTGCCCGGAGAATCCCCGTACCGGGCCCAGGCTCCGTCCCGTTCGGACAGCAGGAAGAACTCCAGTTCCGGCCCGACCACCGCGCGGCTGCCGAGCGCGGCCAGCCGGTGGACCGCCGCTTTCGCCGCACCGCGCGGGCATTCCCCGATCGCCAGCCCGGTCGCCGGGTCGAGCATGTCGCCGAGGCAGGACTGGTAGCCGGGTTCCCACGGCATCGGGGCCAGCGTCGCGCGGTCCGGCCGGAACAGCACGTCCGGAAGGCCGTCGGACAGCGAATGCTCGCCGTCGAGCGTTTCGCCCTGGGTGGTGGTGTAGTAGACCGCGCGGCAGAAATGCAGCCCGCCGGAAAGGGAAGCGAATACGTCCGAGGGCAGATCGCGGCCGCGTTCGGTGCCGATCAGGTCGGGATACTGGATCCGCACCGTTCCGGCGTTCTCCACGATGAACCATCGCCTTTCCGGGAAAGGGGAAACACGAACAGAAACAGCCGCGCCGCCTGCGCTCTCGGTTCAGCGTAGCGACCGGGAAGTCGCGTAGCCATGGGAAAAACTGTCTCTGATGGCGCCCCGGTGTCTCGAATGGCGAGCGCGGTCGCGCGCTTTATTGCCGCCCTGCGGATCCGCCGGTTACCGTCGCGGACGTCCACGCACAATTCTCTCGAGGGAGCCGCATGCCCGTTGCGACAGTTTCCGGGACCCCGGTCGACACCGGGCACTGGATCGGCGGTGAACGAGTCGAATCCGCCGGGCGCTTCACGTCGTTCTCTCCGATCGACGGACGCGCGCTCGGCGAGTTCTGCCGCGGCGGCCCGGCCGAAGCGGACAGCGCGGTGCGGGCCGCGGCCGCCGCGTTCGGACAGTGGCGGCGCACCAGCCCGGCGCGCCGGGCCGAGCTGCTGCACCGGATCGCCGACGAAGTGGAACGCCGGACGCCGGAGCTCGCGGCGGTCGAAACCGAGGACAACGGCGCTCTGCTGCGTTCGCACCTGCGCGGCGTGATGCCGCGGGTGGCGCACAATTTCCGGTTCTTCGCCGACTGGCTCACCGGAGAACTGCGCCACCCCGAGTTCGACACCCGCGGCCACCGCAACCGCGTGTCGTGGGACCCCGCCGGGGTCTGCGCGCTGATCACCCCGTGGAACGCGCCGCTGATGCTGGCGTCCTGGAAGATCGCCCCGGCGCTCGCCGCGGGCAACACCGTGGTGCTGAAGCCGGCGGAGTGGTCGCCGATGACCGCGTCCCTGCTGGCCGACATCACCGCCGGGGCCGGATTGCCCGACGGCGTCTTCAACGTGGTGCAGGGGCTCGGCCCCGAGGCGGGCGCGGCGCTGTGCGCGCATCCGGACGTCCGGCGGATCAGCTTCACCGGGTCCGAGCCGACCGCCCGGCGCATCGCGGCGGCCGCGGCCGGGAATCTCACGCCGGTGTCGATGGAACTGGGCGGGAAGTCGCCGCTGCTGGTCTTCTCCGACGCCGACCTCGACCTCGCCGTCGACCTGGCCGCGGAGCAGTTCGACAACGCGGGACAGGTCTGCCTGGCCGCCACCCGGATCCTGGTCCACTCCCCCGTCGCGGCGGAGTTCACCGAGCGGCTGCGGGCGGCCGTCCGCGGCTTGCGCCAAGGCGACCCCCGGCAGCCGGAGACCGGCCTCGGCCCGAACATCCACCCCGACCACGTCGCGCGGGTCGACGGTTTCGTCCGGCGAGCGGTCGCCGAGGGCGCCGAGGTTCTCGAAGGCGGCGGGCCGAACGCCGACCTCGGCGGGACCTACTACCGGCCGACGCTGCTCGCCAACGCGCCCGCGGGCGCGGAAATCCTGCGCGAGGAAGTATTCGGCCCGGTGCTGACGCTCGAGGAATTCGGCTCGGAGGACGAGGGCGTCGCACTCGCCGACAACACCCGGTTCGGCTTGGCGGCGACCGTGGTCACCGGCGACCCGGCCAGGGCGGAACGGGTGTCCGCCGCGCTCACCGCGGGCACGGTCTGGGTGAACTGCTTCTTCGTGCGCGACCTGCGCGCGCCGTTCGGCGGGTCCCGCCGCTCCGGCGTCGGCCGGGAGGGCGGCACCTGGAGCTTCGACTTCTTCTGCGACGTCAAGAACACCGTGACCAGCCCGAAAGGATGGATGTAGATGGGCGAGACGGCCGGCGGCGGGCTGCTGTCCCACGTGCCGACGATCATGCTGCCGGAGGCGACGCGGCGGGAACTGAACCACGGCGAAGAGTCCACTTTGGTCACCGGACTGCGCAGGCTGCGCGAGGAGGTGTTCGACACCGCCGACTACGACACGGTCGTCGTCTTCGATTCGCACTGGGCGACCACGGTGGAATTCGTGGTCGCCTCGCACGCCTGCCGCGCCGGGTTGTTCACTTCGGACGAACTCCCGCGCGGGATGAGCCGCATCCCGTACGACTTCCCCGGCGACCCGGAGCTGGCGCACGCGCTGGCGGACCGCGCCGAGGCGCACGGCACGTGGATCACCCCGATCGACGACCCGTGCCTGCCGGTTTCGTACGCCACCGTGAACCTGTGGACCTATCTCGGAGTTCCGGGCAAGCGGTGGCTCAGCGTCAGCGTCTGCCAGACCGGCGACGACGAGGACCACCTCCGGCTCGGCCGCGCGCTCGCCGACGCGATCGCCTCCGCCGACCGCCGGGTGCTGCTGATCGCCTCCGGCGCGCTCAGCCACCGATTCCATTCGCTGCGCGCGTTGCGCGCCCACGAATCGGCGGGAGCAGAGCACATTTTCAGCCAGGAGGCGGTGACCGCCGACGCCGAGCGCATCGGCTGGCTCGAATCCGGGGACCACGCGAAGGTGCTGGCCACGATGGCGGACTTCCGCCAGTTCAAGCCGGAAGCCGGCTTCGCGCACTACCTGATGCTGGCCGGCGCGCTCGGCGGACAGGACTGCGCCGCCCCCGCGCGGCGCTGCAGCGAATACGAGAACGCGATCGGCACCGGGCAGATCCACCTGTGGTTCGACCGGCCGGCCGGCGGATGGACGGGAGCGAACCGATGACCACCGAATACCGCAGGATCCTGCTCGACGGAGCCGCCGTCGAGGTCCGCCGCGACGGGGACACCCTGCTCGCGCCGGACGGCCGGACGATCGCGGCGGACGACGCCGTGCACCTGCCGCCGGTCACGCCGAGCAAGATCATCGCCGTGCACCTCAACCACCGGAGCCGGTTCGAGGAGTTCCGCGCGAAACCGCGTTCGGCTCCCACCTACTTCCACAAACCGGTGTCCGCTTTGACCGGGCACCAGGGACACGTGGTGCGGCCGGAGGGCTGCAAATGGCTGAACTACGAGGGCGAGATCGCCGTCGTCATCGGCCGCACCGCCCGCAACATCAGCGTCGGCGAGGCTCCCGCGCACATCCGCGGCTACACGCTCGCCAACGACCTGGGGCTGCACGATTTCCGCGACACCGACGAAGGCTCGATGCTGCGGGTCAAGGGAGCGGACACCCTGTGCCCGCTGGGCCCGGGCATCGTGGAGGGCTGGGATCCGCGCGGGCGCGTGCTGCGGACGCGGGTGAACGGCGAGGTGGTCCAGGAGGGCAGCACGGACGAGATGACCTGGGACGCGCACTACCTGGTGGCCGACATCGCGCGGCTGATCACCCTGCATCCCGGGGACGTCCTGCTCACCGGGACCCCGGCGAACTCCCGCCCGATCCAGCCGGGCGACACCGTCGAGGTCGAGGCGGACGGCCTCGGCGTGCTGCGCAACACCGTGGTGACCGGCCCGACCCCGGCGACCGGCCCGATCGGGGCCCAGCCCACGGAATCCGAGCAGGTCCTTTCGACCGCGCTGGGCGGAGACTGGGAATTCCGCGGCATCCGGGCCCCGCACCCCGCCTGACTCCGGGGCCGCGGGCGAACGTACGCGAGGGGAACACGGCAGACTAACCGTCCACAAAGGACTCAAGCTGTGCCGAACTGCCCGATTTATCGCCAGGCGACCGTGTCTTGAAGTCCGTGAGGGACTCCTTGAGGGAATCTGATTCCCTCAAGGAGTCCCTCACGGACCACAACCCGGCTTCCGCTGCCTGCAGCACCCCGGAAGCACGTCCAAGCCACAGCCTTGAGTTCCTGACATTGACTCTGAGTGCGCGGGGGCTCCCCGCGCACACCTCCGACGCGAAGGCGGCCGGCGAGACCTCATCGTCTCGCCGGCCGCCTTCGCCTCGCCCGGTTCTCAGCCCGTCTGCACAGCCACCCAGTCGCCGCCCAGAATCGGCACGTTCTCGTCGTAGCGCCCGCGCGCGGCCTGCCCGGTCAGGTACAGCCAGGCGGGGGTCTCGGCCCATTCCCCGTTCTCGGCCAGGTAGTCGACCGGCCTGCGCACCCGGAGGTAGAGGCAGTCGCCGGGGCGGTCCGGATGGTACTTCTCCAGCCGGTCCAGGTCGGCCATCGCCGCTTCGTACTGCGCCTCGGCGAGCACCATCAGCTCGCCGACCACCTGCTGCCCCGGGCGGTCCAGCGCGAACGGGATCCGGTCGCCGAACAGGCCGAGCCCGGCCGCTCTGGCGGGGAACCGCTGCGCCACCCGGTCGCCGATCAGCCCGTGGTTGCGCTGCCCGCTGCGCAGGGTCCCGTACACGAACACCGGAAGCTGTTCCATCCCGGCCACCGCCCTTCTCTCCGTTCCCGCCCGGTCAGTACCAGCGCAGCACGGCCGCGCCCGCGGTCATCCCGGAGCCGATCGCCGCCATCATCACCAGGTCGCCGCGCTTCGCCTCCAGGCCGCTGAGCACCAGCGGGATCGACGCCGAACCGGTGTTGCCGCTGTAGACACCGGGGACCGGGCACTTCGCCGGGTCCAGCCCCATGGTCTCGACGCAGTCGGCCAGCATCTGCGGATTGGCCTGGTGGAAGACGAAATGGTCGATCTGCTCCAGGGAAACCCCGGCCTGCTCGGCCACCTCGTGCACCAGCTTCGGCACCACGTCCTCGAAGTACTCCCGCACCGGGCGCCCGTTCATCACCATGTACCGCTCGCGCGAGTCCACCGTCTCCGCGTCGAGCGGACGGCGGCTCCCGCCGGCGGGCTGGCCGACGAAACCGGCGTGGCACCCGTCGGTGATCAGGGTGTGCGCGAGCAGGCCGTAGCCGTCGGGGACGCGGCCGACCCGGGTGGCCGCCGCGCCGTCGCCGAACACGGTGACGGTCTTGCGGTCGGGCTTGTAGAGCACCTTCGAGATGGTGTCCGACCCGATCACCAGCACCTCGTCGAGGTTCGGGTCGGCGGAAAGCAGCGAGTGCGCCATCACGAACGAGAACACGTACCCGGAGCAGGCGGCGCTCAGGTCGAACGCGAACGCCCGGCCCAGTCCCATCCGGCCCTGCACGATCGCCGCGGTGGACGGGAAGCTGTGGTCCGGCGTGCTGGTGCCGAGGATGA
This sequence comes from Amycolatopsis sp. FU40, assembly GCF_021903635.1. Taxonomy (NCBI): domain Bacteria; kingdom Bacillati; phylum Actinomycetota; class Actinomycetes; order Pseudonocardiales; family Pseudonocardiaceae; genus Amycolatopsis; species Amycolatopsis sp. FU40. Next base: position 1,832,117 of record NZ_CP091381.1, on the reverse strand, counting down.
CCGCGCCGACGCTGGCGCGCTTTTCCGGGCAGTCCGCGTACAGTTTCTCCACCGCGATGCACGCCATGTCCGAAGTGGACACGTCGTCTGCGGCGTAGTGCCGTTCGACGACTCCGGTGCGTTCGAGGATCCAGTCCGGCTCCTGCCCGACCCAGGCGCCCACCTGGTCGTTGCCGACCACCCGGGGCGGCAGGTAGCCGGCGGCGCCGAGAATTCCTGTGGACATGGCGAAGCTCCTTCTGGCAAGGCGAGCGAGGGAATAGGCCGGTTCAGCCGGAAAATTACCAGCCGGTCGGCGAACGGTTCAAGGAAATGCGCGCACGACGACGGTAATCGGGTGTTTCAAATGGTGACTCCGCCGCCGCAGGTCAGCACTTCCCCGGTGACGTAATCGGAATCCGGTCCGCAGAAAAGGTAGATCGAGCCGGCGGCCTCGGCCACCGTGCCGAAGCGGCCCAGCGGCACCGTCGCGCGGATCCGTTCGAGCACATCTTCGTTGATGCCGATGGGGATTTCCCGCGAGCCGACGGTGATCGTCTCGTTGTCGCCGACCGCGCGGATCAGCCGGGTGTCGATCAGCCCGAACGCCACCGAGTTCACGTTCACGCGATAGCGGCCCCATTCCTTGGCCAGCGTTTTGGTCAGCCCGAAGACGCCCGCCTTGGCCGAGGCGTACCCGGCCTGCCCGACATTGCCGAAAACACCGGCGATCGAGGAGACGTTCACGACTTTCCGGTGCACCCGGCGGCCTTTTTCCTCGTCCGCGCGGGCTTGGTCCCGCAGCACCGGCTGGGCGGCGCGCAGAATGCGGAACGGCGCTTTCAGGTGCGTGTCGAGCACCGTGTCCCACTGTTCGTCGGTGGTTTTCTGGATCACGTTGTCCCACGGGAACCCGGCGTTGTTCACCACGATGTCGAGGCCGCCGAACTCGCGGACGGCGGTCTGCACGAAGTGCTCCGCGAACCCGTCCGCGGTCACGTCGCCGACGCACGCCGCCGCGGCGCCGCCCGCCGCGGCGATCGCGGCCACGGTGTCGTCCACCGCCCGCTTGTCCATGCCGTTGACCACGACCGCGGCTCCTTCGGCCGCCAGCCGTTCCGCGACGCCGCGGCCGATGCCCCGGCTGGACCCCGACACGATCGCGGCCCTGCCCGCCAGTGGTGTGCTCACTGCTGTCCTCCGGTGTTCGTCGTCTGCCCGGCCGCGACGGCCGGTTCGGTCCGGGGCAGGAACCAGGCCACCGCTCCGCAGAGCAGCACCAGCCCGGCCCCGGTGAGCTGAGCCGCCGAGATCGCCCCGGCGAAAGCCGAGCGCGCGTGCTCCGCCTGCCCGCCGGACCGCGCGCGGGCGAGCGCCTCGGCCAGCGAGCCGGCCTCGAGGTCGCCGGGGAGACGCGCGGTGAACAGCGCCGCGCTCACCGCGCCGAGCACCGCCACCCCGAGCGACGCCCCCGTTTCGTGCAACATGCCCTGGGTTCCCGACGCCGCCCCCGTCTGCTCCGGCGGCACCGAGCCGAGCAGCGCGTTCGCCACGAGCGGCCCGGCGATGCCGAGACCGCACCCCGCCGCGAGCAGCCCGGGAGCCAGCGCCGGATAACCCGCCGACAGGGGCACCAGCGCGATGGCGGCCAGGCCGGCGGCGGCGAGCGTCATCCCGGCGGTGATCCCGCGCGCGGCCCCGAGCCGCGCGCCGACGCGGGCGCTGACGAGGCTGCCGCAGACCAGCAGCCCGGCGGCCATCGGCAGCGTGCGCACCCCCGCGTCCAGCGGCGAGTAGCCGAAGTCGAACTGCAGATGCTGGGTGAGCAGGAAGATCGACCCGGCCAGCCCGAAGGCCGCGAGCAGGCTGGTGACCACCGACAGCCGGAACGCGGGCACCCGGAACAACGCCATGTCCAGCATCGGTTCCCGGGCGCGTTTCTCCTGGCGGACGAAGGCGGCGAGCAGCGCCGCCCCGAGCACCAGCGAGGCCGGCACCTCCGGGGCGGTCCAGCCCCGGCCGGGCGCGGCGATGACCGCCCAGCCGATCCCGACCATGGCCGCGGCCGAAAGCAGCGCCCCCGCCACGTCGGGCCGTCCGCCCGGCCCGCGGAACTCGGGCACCCAGGCGCGGGCGAAGACCAGGCACAGCACCGCGATCGGGATGTTCAGCGCGAACACCGCCTGCCACGGGAACCGCGCCAGCAGCGCGCCGCCGAGCAGCGGCCCGAGCGCCTGCCCGCCCGCCGCCACCGCGGTCCAGATCCCGATCGCGCGCGGCCGGTCCCGTTCGGAGAACACCCGGGTGAGCACGGCGAGCGTGGCCGGGACGACGCACGCGCCGCCGACGCCCATGCCCGCCCTGGCCACGATCAGCTGCACCGGCTCGCCCGCGGTCACCGCGAGCACGGAAAACCCGGCGAAGAGCGCCAGCCCGGCCAGCCACATCGCCCGGTAGCCGACCCGGTCGCCGATCCCGCCCGCGGCCACCGCCAGCGAGCCGACCGCGACGGTGTAGGCGTTCACCATCCACTGGACGTCCGCCGTGGTCGCGCCGAGTTGCTCGACGATCGACGGGATCGCGACGTTGACCACCGTGTTGTCCAGCACGGTCATGAAGAGCGTCAGGCACAGGGCGGACAGCACCCACCAGCGCCGGGGTCCGGCGGGGGTCATGGCCGGCTCCGTCGCCGCGGACGGGCGGTTTCGGGGGCTTGGCGGGGCGCCGCGTCGAGACAGTTCTTCAGCAGCACAGCCGAATACCCGCCGAGGCCGGGGAAATCGCCGTGCCTGCCCGGGTTCGCCGTCGCGCGGGCACTCGGTTCGGCAGCCGTGCTCCTCGGCCCGGAGTCCTTCGCCGGCACCACCGAACGCCCTCCGACGGCCAAGGACTCGCCGCCCGTCCTCATGCCCGGCTCCGGCGCCGCGCCAGCCGGGCGCGCCCTGCCGCTGCCCGAGCGCCCAGATCCGCCGCCGTCCGCCCGGAGTCGGCGGGCTCGGCCTCCTGCCCGGCGGCAGCGATGGCCCGCGCCTGCGCGGCGACCGTCGTGTGCCGGAACAGGTCCACCACCCCGAGCCGGACGCCGGTGGCCGCGCTCAGGCGGCTCTGCAGTTTCAGCAGCACCACCGAATGCCCGCCCAGGTCGAAGAAGTTGTCGCGCACGCCGACGCGTTCGATGCCGAGCAGGTCGCCCCACACCTCGCTCACCGTCCGCTCCAGCCGGTCGGCCGGCGCGACGTATCCGCTGTCGCCGCCGGGGCGGGCGCGGTCGGGCACGGGCAGTGCGCGGCGGTCGAGTTTTCCGCTCGGCGTGCGCGGCAGGGACGGCACCTCGGTCAGCACCGCGGGCACCATGTACTCCGGCAGGCGCTCGCCGAGGAAAGCGCGGACCGCGGGCAGGTCGGCGGTTCCGTTGCGGGGCACCACGAATCCCGCCAGCCTGGTGCCGCCTTCGTCGGTGTGCACGGTGACCGCCGCTTCGCCGACGTCGGGGTGCGAGGTCAGCGCGGCCTGGATTTCGCCGAGCTCCACCCGGAAGCCGCGGATCTTGACCTGGTCGTCGATGCGGTCGAGGTATTCGAGGAACCCGTCCGCGCTCCAGCGCACGAGGTCGCCGCTGCGGTACATCCGGGAGCCGGGCGGGCCGAACGGGTCGGGCACGAACCGGTCGCCGGTCAGCGCCGGCCTGCCGAAGTAGCCGCGCGCGACCTGCGGTCCGGCGATGAACAGCTCGCCGGGCACGCCGGGCGGTGTCAGCTGGAGCCCGGTGTCGAGCACGTACATGCGCATGTTGCCCAGTCCCCGGCCGATCGGCACGCGGTGCGGCCAGCTGCCGGGCGCGGGGTCCAGCAGGTGCGCGGTCGCGGCGTGCGTTTCGGTGGGGCCGTAGAAGTTGTACGCGCGGCGGTCGGGGCGGGCGAGGAAGAACTCGCGGATCGCGTCGGTGACCATGAACGCCTCGCCGCCCTGGAGCACGTCGGTCAGCGAGTCCAGTCCGCTGCCCTGTGCGGTCGCGGCCTCGATCATCGCCTCGATCGCCAGCCGCGGCGCGAAAAGCTCGTTCACCCGGTGCCGGTCGATCCAGCGGACCAGTTCGTCCGGGTCCCGGCGCACCCGCTCCCCCGGAATCGCCAGCGCCTTGCCCATCAGCAGGGTGACCAGGGTTTCCTGGACCGAGAAGTCGAAGCTGATCGCGGTGAACTGCGCGGTCCGCCAGCCGGGGCCGCCGCGCAGGGTCGCGCGGTGCCAGTCCAGCACGTTGACGATGCCCGAGGTCGGCATCACCACGCCCTTGGGCCTGCCGGTGGAACCCGACGTGTAGATGACGTAAGCCGGGTTGCCCGGCAGCGCCGGGCGCACGCGGTCCGCGTCGGTCGGCGCGGTGTCCGCTGCGGACAGCGCGTCGAGCGTTTCCGTTCCGGTCACCACCAGCCGCGGAGCGCCTTCCGGCACCAGGTGTTCCAGCCCGGGCGCGGTCAGCACCAGCCGGGGCTTGCTGTCGGCGATCATGTAGCGGACGCGGTCGGCCGGGTATTCCGGGTCGATGGGCAGGTAGGCCGCGCCCGCTTTGAGCACCCCCAGGATTCCGGCGACCAGTGCGAAGGACCGCGGCAGCAGCAGTGCCACCACCTCTTCGGTGCCGACCCCTTGCCCGATCAGGTGGCGGGCGAACCGGTTCGCGGTCCGTTCGAGCCCGGCGAAGGTCATCGAGGCGTCGTCTTGGATCAGCGCCGTGGCCTCGGGAGACGCGGCGGCCCGTTCCTCGAACAGCTCGGCGACGCTCGCCGTGGTCGCTTCCCGGCCCACGTCGTTGAATTCGACGAGCAGCCGGTGTCGTTCTTCCTCGGACAGCACGTCCGGGGCGCCGATGCGTTGCGCCGGGTCGGCGGCCAGCGCGCTCAGCAGCCGTCGCCAGCGCCGGATCAGCAGGTCGATGTCCTCGTCGTCGAACAGGTCCGTGCTGAACTCGATGTCGCCCTCGATCCCGCCCTCGCCCGGCCGTTCGGTCAGGCTCACCACCAGGTCGAACCGGGAGGTCCCGGTGGCCACGGCGATCGGCTCGCTGTCCGCATCGGACAGGGAAAGCTCCGGGCTGCCCGCGTTCTGCAGCACGAACATGATCTGGAACAGCGGGTGGTGCCCGGTCGAGCGCACCGGGTTCAGCTCCTCGACCAGCCGCTCGAACGGCACCCGCTGGTGCTCGTAAGCGGCGAGGTCGGTTTCGCGGACCCGGTCCAGCAGTTCGGCGAAGGTCGGGTCGCCCGCGGTGTCGGTGCGCAGGACCAGGGTGTTGACGAAGAAGCCGATCAGCTCGTCGAGCACCTCGTCGGTCCGGCCGGCGATCGGGCTGCCCAGCGGCACGTCGGTTCCCGCGCCGAGCCGGGTGAGCAGGGCGGCGAGCCCGGCGTGCAGGACCATGAACATGGTGCACCGGTGCTGCCGCGCCACCCGCGCCAGCGCGGCGTGCAGTTCGGCGTCCCAAGCGAATTCGACGGTCTGCCCGCGCTGGCTCGCCCGTTCCGGTCGCGGCCGGGCCATCGGCAGGGTCAGCTGCTCGGGAGCGCCCGCCAGCCGTTCGCGCCAGTACGCGATCTCCGCCTCGGCTGACGCGTCGCGCTCGAGCCGTTCGGTCTGCCAGAGCGTGTAGTCGGCGTACTGCACCGGGAGCGGTTCCCAGTCCGGTGCCCGGCCGTCGAGCCGCGCGCGGTAGGCGGTGGCCAGGTCGCGGCTCAGCGGCGCGAGCGACCAGCCGTCTCCGGCGATGTGGTGCAGCGACAGCAACAACGCGTGCTCGCCGGGGGCGGTGGTGAACAGGTAGGCGCGCAGTGGCGGTTCGGTCGCCAGGTCGAAACCCTCGCGGGCGGCGGTTTCCAGTGCCGCGGTCAGGTCGGCGGGGCCGACCTCGGCCGTGCGCAGCCGGGGCCGGGCGCCGGGGAGCACGAGTTGTTCCGGTTCCCCGTCGGTGTCCGGGAAGACCGTGCGCAGGCTTTCGTGCCGTTCGGCGAGGTCGGCCAATGCCTGTTCCAGCGCGCCGGTGTCCAGTTCGCCGCGGAGCCGGAAAGCGAGCGGCATGTGGTAGGCGGCGCTCGGTCCGGACGCGTGGTGCAGGAACCACAATCGGCGCTGCGCCGAGGAAAGCGGCACGCGGCCCGGTCGCGGCCGGGCGGTCAGCCCGGTCTCTTCCGTGCGGTGCTCGGCGATGCGCGGGGCGAGCGCGGCGACCGTCGGGGCTTCGAACAGCGCCCGGATCGGCACGTCCGCGCCGAGCACCGGACGGATCCGGCTGACCAGCTTGGTGGCCAGCAGCGAATGCCCGCCGAGGGCGAAGAAGTCGTCGTGCACGCCCACCTCGGGCACCCCGAGCACGCCGGCGAAAATGCCGCACAGGGTCTCCTGCAGCGGGGTCGCCGCGCCGGTCGCGGCAGCCGGCTCCGGCGGCCGCGGGCCGGGCAGCGCCGAGACGTCGAGCTTGCCGTTCGCCGTGACCGGCACGGTTTCCACCGGCGTCCAGGTCGCGGGCACCAGTTGCTCCGGCAGCCGTGAACGCGCGAACTCGCGCAGTCCGGCCGGGGCCGAGGGCACCACGTAGGCGTCCAGGCGCAGGGAACCCTGCCCGTCGTCGCGGGCGAGCACCACGGCCTGGCGCACCGACGGATGGGCCCGCAGCACCGCCTCGATCTCGCCGGGCTCGACGCGCAGGCCGCGGATCTTCACCTGCCGGTCGCCGCGGCCGATGTAGGCGAGGCTGCCGTCCGCGCGCCAGCGGCACCGGTCGCCGGTGCGGTACATCCGGCTTCCGGGCGGGCCGAAGGGGTCCGGCGCGAACCGCTCGGCGGTCAGGTCCGGCCGTCCGGCGTAGCCGCGGGCGACCTGCACCCCGCCGATCCACAGTTCGCCGTCGACGCCCGGCGGGAGCAGGCGTCCCCCGGCGTCGGTGACGTAGAGCAGGGTGTTGGGCGCGGCGAAGCCGATCGGCACGTCGGGTTCGCGCTCGCGGTCGCACGGCCACCAGGTGACGTCGACCGACGCTTCGGTGGGCCCGTACAGGTTGTGCAGGCGGGCATCCGGCAGCACCTCGGCCACCCGGTCCCGCAGCGCACCCGGCAGGACCTCGCCGCTGCACACGATGTCGCGCACGCTCGTGCAGCCCGCGGCCGACGGTTCCTCGGCGAACGCGCCCAGCATCGACGGCACGAAGTGCAGCACCGAAACGCCTTCGGCCCGGATGAGCCCGGCGAGGTACCGGGGATCGCGGTGCCCGCCGGGTTCGGCCAGCACCAGCCGGGCGCCGGTGATCAGCGGCCAGAACAGCTCCCACACCGAAACGTCGAAGCCGATCGGCGTCTTCTGCAGCACGACGTCGCCCGCGGTCAGCTCGAACGCGCGCTGCATCCAGTCGAGGCGGTTGACCACCCCGGGCTCCTCGACGACCACGCCCTTCGGCCGTCCCGTCGAGCCGGAGGTGAACATGACGTACAGCGCGCGGTCCCGGCGTCCGCCCGCGGCGGCCGCGTCCTCGGGCAGGTCGTCGGCCGCGAGCCAGCCGTCGCCGGGCAAGCCGTCGCGGAGCTTCGCGAGGGTCAGGCCGGTCTCCGCGCCGGCGTCGGCGAGCATGGCGGCGATCCGCTCGGCCGGGAGTTCGGGATCCACCGGCAGGTACGCGAGGCCCGCCTTCAGCACGCCCCAGAGCGAGGCCATCAGCTCCGGCGACCGCGGCAGCGCGACGGCCACCACCGAGCCGCTCGCGCGGGCGGACAGCACGCTCGCCACCCGGTCCGCGCGCCGGTCCAGTTCGGCGTAGGTGAGCCGTTTTTCGCCGGAGACCACCGCGATCGCGTCGGGCTGGCGGCGCACCGCTTCGGCGAACCGTTCGACGAGCGTGGCAGCACCCGGATCGGTCCGCTCACCCGTGCCCCAATCGAGCACCTGCCGGGCTTCGGCGGCGTCGAGCACCGGTACTGCCGAGAGCCTGCCGTCCGGGTGCGCCGTCACCGTGTCGAGCAGCCTGCCGAAGTGCGCCGCGAAGGCGCGCACGGTCGCCTCGTCGTAGAGATCGGTGTCGTATTCGAGTTCTCCGGCGAGTTCACCGTCCTTTTCGGACAGATAGAGGGTCAGGTCGAGTTTGGCGGTGCCGTTCGGGACGAACGAAACCTCGGTCTCGGCTCCGGGCAGCGCCAGCTCGGCGTCTTCGCCCCGGACCACGAGCATGGCGCGGAAGAACGGGTTCGCGCCGAGCGCGCGATCCGGCCGGAGCCGGTCGACCAGCTTCTCGAACGGCACGTCCTGGTGGCGGTAAGCGCCGAAGCAGGCTTCGCGGACACGGCCGAGCAGGGTGGCGAAATCCGGATCGCCCGCCAACGAAACCCGGATCGGCAGGGTGTTCAGGAAATAGCCCGCGACCCGCTCGAAATCCGGATCGGAGCGAGCCGCCATCGGAGTGCCCGCGACTACGTCGTCGACGCCGGTACGCGCGCCCAGCGTCGCTTGGAAAGCGGCCAGCAGCACGATGAACGGGGTGCACCGGTGGGCGCGCGCGAGGTCCTTCACCCGCCCGGCCGCCTTGCCGGGCACGGTGAAGCGGTGCTGCGCGCCGCGGAAGGACGGCGCTCCGGTGCGCCGCCGGTCCGGCCGGAGCCCGGTGTCCGCCGGCGAGTCCGCGAGGTTCGCCGCCCAGTACTCCAGCTGTTCCGCGAACGCGTCGTCTTTTCGTTGCCTGGCCGCGAAATCCGCGTACCCGGTGTCGGACGGCGGCAGTTCCTCGCCGCGGTAGGCACGGGCCCAGTCGTCGAAGAGCAAAGACAGCGAGTGCGCGTCGCACACCAGGTGGTGCAGGACGACGCCGATCAGGTGGTCCCGCTCCCCCAGCCGCCAGACGGTCACCCGCACCAGCGGTCCCGCCGCCAGGTCGAAGCGGTGCTCCGCCTCGGCGCGCAGTTCCTCCTCCGCCCGCGCCGGATCGCCGATCCGGACAGCGGCGACCTCGGCCGTGTCCAGCAGGACCGGACGAGGATCGCCGTGCTCCGCGTGCACGACCGTGCGCAGCACCTCGTGCCTGGCCACCACCTCGGCCCACGCCGCGGCCAGCGCCGCGACGTCCAGTTCGCCGCGGACCCGCACCGCCACCGGCACGTTCTGCGCGTGCCCGGTGGCGTCGAGCTGGTGGGTGAACCACAGGCGCTCCTGGCCGAAGGACAGGTTCATCGCAAGGCACTCCTCACTCGGGAAGACCGGTCAGCCAGGCCGCGCCGTCCATCTGGCGCCGGACGCTCAACGGACGCATGTCGGTCCAGACGCTCTCGACATGCGCAAGGCACTCCGCCTTCGGGCCGTGGAAACCCGCGTCCCGCCAACCTGCGGGAAGAGCACGCTCACGCGGCCAGATCGAATACTGCTCCTCGCCATTCACCACCACCGTGTAAACAGCAGCGGAATCGTCGTCCTCGAAAGCCATGTCCATCTCTCCTCGGGATAAACCGCTCACCGCACGGCGGCGAGCGGGACGGCGGGTCGTTCCACGACCGCCTCGATCAGGGTCAGCACTGATTTCGCCAGCCCGGCGAACTCCCGGACCGTCTCGCGCGGCGGGCCCAGATGCCCGGTCGCCGCGCAGTGGAACGCCGGGGTCGCCGTGTCGATCGCCAGCACCGCGGCCGTGCCGGGCGCCGGATCGAGCCGGGCCCCGGTTTCGGTCACGGCGAGGGCGACCGGCATCGGACGGTTCGCCAGGCCGTGCAAGGGATAGCGCGCGGGAAGGTCGCGCAGGTAGCTGCCGCGCAGCCCGGCCAGCTCTCGCGAAACCGCGGCGGTCGCGCCCGCGAAGCCGAGTTCCGGCGGCAGTTCGACCGGGAGCGGCACGTCCCTCGCGACCAGCGCTTCCAGCCCGGCCACCGACGCCCGCCGGTCGTCGTCGCTGTAGCGGACGGTGCCGTACCGGGAGCCGAGGCAGACCAGCCACGCGGTCAGCAGTTCGGCCGCCGGGTCGCGCAGCCGGTCCACCAGCGCGCGCGGGACCAGCGTGGTTCCGCGGGTCACCGGCGAAGGAGTCCACAATGGACGAACCAGCGGGTCCGGGGCGGCGGCGCAGGCGGCGAGCCGCTCGAGCCAGAAGCCTTCGCGGTGCGCCCATTTCCCGAACCAGCCGGTGAACTCCGGCGCACCGAGGCGGTCGCCCGCGGCCAGGACCGCGTCCGGGGAAACCGGCTCGCCATCCACTGTGGACAGGGCGGTCAGCTCGACGGAACCGTCCACGGTGCCCACGCGCACCTGCGGGCCGGTCAGCACCGTGCCCGGCTCGGCCTCGACCGGGCCAGGCCGCGGGCGCAGGCCGGTCACGAGGAAAGCCTCGCCGCCGGCGACGATCCGGGGGCGGCCGAACCGGTTGTCGAACCGGCCGAACTCGCCTGCCCGGCGCCAGCGGTCCAGTTCCGCCGCCGTCTGCCGGCCGGTGACCAGGCCGCCGTCCGGGAACAGCCGCCGGGCCGGGAAGTACGTGCGTTCGCCCGGATTCTGCGCGACCGGGACGAGCGCGTCCGCCTCCAGGTCGTCCAGCAGTTCCTTCAGCGAACGCAGCCCGTGCTCGTGACAGCGCACGTCCAGCGCGAGCGTGGTGTCGCCGGGCCCGACCGGGAACCTGGACTGCTTGAGCACCCGGCCCGCGTCGATCTCGGCGACCATCTCGTGCCAGGTCACGCCGTGCTCGGTCGCGCCGTGCAGCAGCGCCCACGTCGTCTGGTGCACGCCCGCGTACCGGGGCAGCAGCGAACTGTGCAGGTTGATCGCCATCCGCCGGGGCCGCGCCAGGTCCTCGGCCCGCAGCAGCACGTCGTTGGTGATGCTGAACAGGTAGTCCGGCCGGCCGGGCAGGTCGCCGAGCCGGGCAGCGGCCGGCACGCCGTGCTCCCGAGCCCAGTCGAGCGCGGGCGGATACCGGGTGACCACGCCGGTCACCCGGTGCCCGCGGGCGGCGAGCAGTTCCGCGCTCTCCACCAGCAGCGCGCCCCAGCCGATCAGCTGGCAGTCGTATGCCGTCACGGTTCGACCAGCGATCCCGACAGCACCTTGGCGACGGTGGCGACGTGCGGTTCGCGCAGCATCGTCTCGTGGCCGCCGGGCACCTGGTGCCGTTCGATGGTGCTCGCGTAGGACCGCCAGCCGTAGCAGTCCGTGCCGTCCGCGCCGCTTTCCTCGGCCTGGAGGAAGACCACGCGCCCGGAGTAGGGCTCGGGCCGGTACGACTGCCAGGCGGTCAGATTGCGGTGCGCGGCCACGAACAACCGCACCAGCCGGTCGGTGTCCGGACCGGGCTTCACGAGCCCGCGTTCGCCGGCCCAGTCCGCGTAGGCGCGCATCCGCTCGGCCACCGGGCCGGCGCCCGGCTCGGGCAGGTCGGACGCGGCGAGGTCGCGGGCGTCGAGCAGCGCGAGCACGATCTCGGCCTCGGTGGTGCGCACCGGCTGGTCCGGATCCGGCGGTTCGACGTCCATGATCACCACTTCGGCGACCCGCTGCCCGGCCGCGGCGAGCTGCCGGGCCATCTCGTAGGCGATGGCGCCGCCGAGCGACCAGCCGCCGAGGTGGTACGGGCCTTCGGGCTGTTCGGCGCGCAGATCCGAGACGTACCGGGCGGCCAGTTCGGGCACAGTGGCCGGGCCGTCCCCGCCGGACACCGACGGCGACTGCAGCCCGTACAGCGACCAGCCGGGGGCCAGCTGGGCGGCCAGCGCGTGGTAGCAGAGGACCGTGCCGCCGAGCGGATGCACCAGGAACAGCTTCAGGGCGCCCGCGGTGGTGTGCACCGGGACGACGCACGAGGCGTCCCCGCCGGGCGAGGCGCCCGCGACCGCTCCGGCGAGCAGTTCCACCGTGGTCGCCTTGAGCACGGTGGCCAGCGAGACCGTGGTGTCGCCGAACTCCGCCTGCAGCGCGCTCACCAGCCGGACCGCCAGCAGGGAATGCCCGCCCAGTTCGAAGAAATTGTCCCGGACGCCGACCCGGTCGATGCCGAGCAGGCCCTGCCAGAGCCCGGCGATCCGGCGTTCGGTTTCGTCGCGCGGGGCGAGGTACTCGGTCGCGAGGTCCGGCCGGGGATAGACGGTCTCGCCGGTTTCCCGTTCCGCCGCACCGGTTTCCGGACCGCCCGCGGCCTCGGCGATCCGCGCGGGCAGGTTCCCGGTGGACACGACCAGCTGCGGCAGCGGATCGGCGGCGAGCACCCGGCGCAGCACCTCCCGCGCCTCCCCGCCGTCCAGGCCGAGCTTCCCGCCGGCGCGCCAGCTGTCCCAGGCGACCGCGAGCCACGGCGTCTCTCCCGCGATCGACTGCTGCGCGGCGAACAGTTCGGCGTACACCGCCGCGGCCGCGTAGGCGCCGAAACCCGCCCCGCCGAGCACCGAGGAGATCGACGAGCACAGGAACACGAAGTCCAGCTCCCGCCCGGCGAACACCCTGGCCAGCACCGCGGCGCCGTCCGCTTTGGCGGCGAGATCGGCGCGGACCGATTCGGCGGTCGCGCCGGCCACCGGGACCAGCCGGTCGCCGGAAACCACCCCGGCGGCGTGGAAAACGCCGTCGAACCGGCCGAGCCGCTCCTCCAGCCGGGCGACCGCTTCGCCGAACGCGGCCTCGTCGGCGACGTCCGCGGCGATCGCGGCCACCTCCGAACCGGCGGACTCCAGCTCCCGGATCGCGCGGGTCTCGTCGGCGGTCGGGGCCGAACGCCGGATCAGGCCGATCCGCGCCCCGGCGAGCTCCCGCGCGATTTCGGAGCCCATCCGGCCGAGCCCGCCGACGATCAGGTAGCAGCCGTCGGGCCGCAGCATCGAGGACCCGGCTTCCGGCAGGGGAATCGCCGCGTATCCGGGCACCCAGCGGTGCTCGCCGCGGTAGGCGACGCACGGCTCCTCGCCCGCGAGCACTTCCGCGGAAAGCCTGCCCAGCAGCCGCGAACGCCGTTTGCCGGTCCCTGCCGGGGCGGCATCGACGAACCGGCAGCGCAGGCCCGGCGCTTCCTGCGCGACCACGCGCAACAGTCCGGAGATCATGCCCCGTTCGGGCGCCACGCGCGGTTCGTCGGCGATGGCGAGCCCGGAAACGGCGAGCACGGAAAGGTTCGCGGCGATTCCGGCCTTCGCGAGCGCCCTGGCGTGGAACAGCACGGCGAGGAAGGAGTCGTAGCCGCCGGGAGCGGCGTCCTCGTCCAGTGCCCCGGCGCCGTGCACGATGCGGTCCGGCGTTTCGCCCGCGTCCCGCAGTGCCTGGACGAGGCTTTCCCAGTCCGCCGGCGATTCCGGGTCCACGAGGTAGCCGTCCTCGCCGAGGTCGGCGAACGACCGTCCCCAGTGGACCGGGATGACCCGGCTGGCGCCGAGTTCGGCGACCTCCCCGGCGATCGTGTCCGTCCCGGCGACCAGCCAGGTGCCTCCGGCGCCGGCCGCGACCGGGCGGGCGGCGCGTTTCCACGAGGGCGCGTAGAACCAGTCCGCCGGATCGGCGGCCCGTTCCCCGGCCGGGACCGCGATCGCCGACGGCTTCGCGTCCGCGGGCGGTTCCAGCCAGTACCGGCTCCGCTCGAACGGATAGGCCGGCAGCAGCAGCCGCTTCCGCCGCTGTCCTTCGAACAACGACTTCCAGCGCACTGTCGCGCCGGAAAGCCACAACCTGCCCAGTGCCGCGGCGAAGTCGTACTCGGCGTCGGCCGAATCCTGCGGCAGCACCTCGACCAGCTCTCCGGCCGGCTGTTCCCAGCCCGGCGCCCAGGCGGTGGCTCCCGCCACCACCAGCACCTGCGCGGGGTCGTCCAGCAGCGGTTCGAGCACCTCGCCGAAGTCGCCGCCGGCCCAGATGCCGCTGGTCCAGAACTCCGGATCGGCCAGTTCGTCCTCGGTGACGAATCCGTCGCACGCCACCGAGCTCCACGGCGTCTCCGGCGCGGCACCGACCTCCGGCGCGCCTTGGCCCAGCAGCACGGCGACCGCCTGTGGCAGGTCCAGCACTCCGGTCAGGCACGCGGCCACCAGCTCGCCCGCCCCGGACGCGGCGATCTCGTCCGGCCGCAGGCCTAGCTCCACGAGACCGCGGGCCAGTGCGTAAAGCGTCACGAACCGCGCGGGGTGCTCGAAGCGCGGATCCACCGGTTCGTCCGCGGACGCGAGGAAAACCGCTTCGCGCAGATCGGCGCCGAGGCCCGGAGCGAGCAGTTCGCTGCATTCGTCCACTGCGGACCGGATCACCGGCAGCCGCCAGTACAGCTTCGCCGCCCTGCCCGGCACGACCGGGAAACCGCCGGGGAGCACCAGCGTCCAGGAGCTCTGCGCGTCGCCGCTTTCGCGCACCCGCACGAATTCCTCGCCGCCGTCGCGCGCCAGGCCGGCGGCCTCGGCGGTCGTCCTGGCCAGCACCACCCGACGCTGGTCCAGCGCGGTCCGGCCGAGTTGCAGCGTGTAGGCCACGTCGGCGAGGTCGATGTCCGGCGTGCCGGCGAGGTGGTCGGCCAGTTCCTTGGCCGCCGTCTCCAGTGCGCCGCGGCTGCGGGCAGAGAGCGGGAGGACCTGCCAGCCCCGGCCCGGGGTCGACGGCTGCCTCGCCGGGGGCTGCTCCAGCACGACGTGCGCGTTGGTGCCGCCGATGCCCAGCGCGGTGACGCCCGCGCGGCGCGGGCCCTCGCCGGGGAACGCGGCCGGTTCGCTGCTGACGAAGAACGGGCTGCCCTCGAGATCGGTGTTCGGGTTCGGGCGTTCGAAGTGCAGCGACGGCGGCACGACTCCGTGCTCCACCGCGAGCGCCGCCTTCATCAGCCCGGCGACCCCGGCGGCGGTCCCGAGGTGGCCGAAGTTGGACTTGGCCGACCCGAGCGCGCACGACGCGGGCGGCAGCGGACCCGGTCCGGTGAACGCCTGGGTCAGCGCGGTCACCTCGATCGGGTCGCCGAGCACGGTGCCGGTGCCGTGCGCCTCGATCAGCCCGATGCTGCCCGGTTCGACGTCCGCGGCGGCCAGCGCCTTGCGGATCACCTCGACCTGCCCGGCGACGCCCGGCGCGGTGTAGCCGACCTTCGCCGAACCGTCGTTGTTGATCGCCGAACCGCGGATCACCGCGTGCACCGGGTCGCCGTCGGCGAGCGCGTCGGCCAGCCTGCGCAGCACGACCACGCCGACCCCGCTGCCCGGAAGCGTGCCCTGCGACGCGGCGTCGAACGGGCGGCAATGCCCGTCCGGGCTGAAGATCCCGCCTTCGACCCATTTGTAGCCGACGTTCGGGATGAGGATCGACGCGCCGCCGGCCAGCGCCATGTCGCATTCGCCGGACAGCAGCGCGCGGGCCGCGACGTGGGTGGCCACCAGCGAGGTGGAACACGCGGTCTGCACGGTCATCGCCGGGCCGCGCAGGTTCAGCTTGTAGGACACCCGGGTGGCCATATGGTCCTTGTCCCAGGAGATCAGCAGGTGCGCGCCGTTGGAGTTGGGCACCGTCTCCTGGTTGACGAAGGTGTTGTTCCACATGTAGTCGCTGTGCCCGACCCCGGCGTAGACGCCGATGCCGCCGTCGAACTGCTCCGGGTCGTGTCCGGCGCGCTGCAGCGCCTCGGCCGAGCATTCCAGGAACAGCCGCTGCTGCGGGTCGATCAGCGCCGCTTCGCTGGGGCTGTAGCCGAAATAGCCCGCGTCGAAGTACTCGATGCCGGCGAGCGCGCCGCCGCGCGGCACGAAGTCCTCGGCGAACGCGTCGTCGCCGAACCCGGCCGCGCGGATCTCGTCCGGGGTGGCGGTGCTGATCGTTTCGAGGCCTTCCAGCAGCACCCGCCAGTACTCCTCCGGGCTGCTCGCGCCGGGATAGCGGCAGGCCATGCCGACCACCGCGATGTCGGTGTCGCTGGGTTTCTCGCTGCTGCGCACCGGTTTTTCCTCCTTCGGGACGGCTTTCGGCGTGGCGGGTTCGGCGAGTTCGCGGAGATAGGCCGCGAGCGTGCTGACGGTGGTGTGGCGGAACAGCTCGGCGAAGGGCACGGTCACCGGCAACGCCTCGGTCAGCGCGGTGTGCATGCGGATCAGCAGCAGCGAATGGCCGCCGAGGTCGAAGAAGTTGTCGTGCGGCCCGACGTCGCGGCGGGACAGCACGTCCTGCCAGACGCCGAGGACGAGCCGTTCCATCCGGTTGCGCGGGGCGACGCGCGGGGTCTCGCGGGCGGCGGGCCGAGGATCGGGCAGGCGCGAGCGATCGGGTTTCCCGCTCACCGTGCGGGGCAGCTCGCCCAGCCGGATCAGCGCGCCGGGCACCAGGTAGGCGGGCAGGCGCTCGCGCAGGAACGCTTTCACCGCATCGGTTTCCGCTTCCCCGACGAGGTACCCGGCGAGCAACCGCTCCCCCGCGTCGGTGGTCACGACCTTCGCCGCGGACTCGGCGACGCCGGGGAACGCGGCCAGCGCGGCCTCCACCTCGCCCAGCTCGATCCGGAACCCGCGGATCTTCACCTGGTGGTCGGCGCGGCCGCGGAACTCCAGCCCGCCGTCGGACCGCCAGCGCACCACGTCGCCGGTGCGGTACATCCGGGCCCCCGCGCGCCACGGGTCGGGCACGAACCGCGCCGCCGTGAGCGCCGGATTGCCGAGGTAGCCGAGACCGACGCCGGGACCGGCGATGCACAGCTCGCCGAACACCCCGGTCGGCGCGAGCCCGCCCGCGTCGTCGAGCACGCAGACCCTGGCGTGGCCGAGCGGGGCGCCGAGGTGCACGTCCGGCTGCTCGGTCGCGGTCAGTTCCAGGCTGGTGGCGACGACCGTGGTTTCGGTGGGGCCGTAGACGTTGACGACCCGGGCGGCCCCGGCGTCGAACATCGCGCGCGCGGTCGCCGCGGGCAGTTCCTCTCCCCCCGCGATGCAGGTGCGCAGGCCGTCGGGCAGATGCCCGGCGCGCAGCAGTTCGCCGACCACCGAGGGCACCGCGAAGAAGTACCGCGCCATCGCGGCCGCTTCCCCGGGCAAGGCGCCGATGTGCAGCGCGTTGTCGACGAGCACCACCCGGCCGCCGAACGCGAGCGGCACCCACAGGTCGAGCACGGAGGCGTCGAAGCAGACCGAGGAGGTCGCGACCGCGCCCGCCAGTTCGTCGTCGTCGAGCAGGTCGCGGCCCCAGGACAGCAGGTGCCGCACGGCATCGTGCGAGATGACTGTCCCTTTCGGACTTCCGGTCGAACCGCTGGTGTAGATGACGTAGGCGGCGCTCTGCCCGGACGGCGGCGGTTCGGGCAGCGGCGCCTCGTCGCCCGGGCCGTCGACCGCGAGCACCTTGCCCGGATAGCCGTCGAAGCCGCCCGGCTCGTCGGTCACCAGCGCGGGCGCGGCCGCGTCGGCCAGCATCAGCCGTCGCCGCCCGGCCGGGTACTCCGGGTCCAGCGGCACATACGCCGCCCCGGCGCGCAGCACCGCGAGCAGCGCGACCACCAGGTCCGGGGTGCGCGGCAGGCACACGCCGACCCGCGTGCCCGGTCCGGCCCCGGCCGCCCGCAGGCGCCGGGCCAGCCGCCCGGACTCCCGTTCCAGTTCGCGGTAGGTGAGGACGCGGTCCGCGTGCCAGACCGCCGTGGCGTCCGGAGCCGATTCCGCGGCCCGGAGCACCAGTTCCGGCAGGGTGGCTTCCGGCACCGGCACTTCGGGCCAGCCGTTCTGCCCCCACGCCAGCAGCCGGTCGCGTTCACCGCTGTCCAGCAGCGGCAGGGCGGACAGCCGGGCATCGGGGTTCGCGGCGATCCCGGCCAGCAGCGTGGCGAACCGGCGGCCGAGGCGTTCGATGGTCTCGGGGTCGAACAACGCGGTGGCGTACTCGAAGGAACACCGCAGGCCGTCCTCGGCCTCGCCCGCGTACAGCGAAAGGTCGAATTTCGCCGTGTTGTTGTTCTTGCCCTGGTATTCCAGGGAAAGATCGCCGACGCCGACCTCGGCGCTCGCCGGTCCCTGGAACACCAGGATGTTCTGGAACAGCGGGTCGTGGCTGGGATCGCGGTCCGGGGCCAGCTCCTCGACCAGCTTCTCGAACGGCACGTCCTGGTTGGCCACCCCGTCCAGGCACGTCCGGCGCACCCGGGCGAGCAGGTCGGCGAACGCCGGGTCGCCGGACAAATCGGCCCGCAGCGGCAGCGTGTTCACGAAGAACCCGACGAGGTCCTCCAGTTCCGGGCGGCCCCGGCCGGTGATGGGCGAGCCGATCACCAGGTCGTCCTGCCCGGCCGAACGCGACAGCAGCACCGAGAAAGCCGCGAACACCACCATGAACAGCGTGCAGTTGTGCGCCCTCGCCAGCGCGCGCAGGTCGTCGAGCACTGCGGCGGGGACCACGAAATCGTGCCAGGCGCCGCGATGGTCGCGTTTCGCCTGGCGCGGCCGGTCCAGGGGCAGCGCCGAGAGCCGGGGCGCGTCGCGCAGGTGCTCCCGCCAGTGGTCCAGTTGCCGGGCGAACTCCGGGGTGCCGGCCAGATCCCGTTGCCAGACCGCGAAATCCGGGTACTGCACGGCGAGTTCGGGCAGCTCGGGCGTCTCGTTCCGGGCGAAGGCGGCGTAGCACTCGCCCAGTTCGCGGAAGAAGATGTCCTGCGACCAGGCGTCGCACACGATGTGGTGGACGGTGATCAGCAGCTGGTGGTCGGCCTCGCCGAGCCGCACCAGCAGCGCGCGCAGCAGCGGCGGCGCGGCCAGGTCGAACGGGCGCGAGCCGAGTTCGGTCTCCAGGCGGGCGAGCTCGGCCGCCTGATCGGCGTGCGCGCTGAGATCGGCCACCGGCAGCGGCACGTCCACCCGGCCGTGCACCACCTGCACCGGCTCGCCGTCCTCGACGGCGAACCCGGTGCGCAGCGCCTCGTGCCGGTCGACCACGGCGGCGAGCGCCCGCTCGAGCGCGGGCCCGTCGAGTTCGCCGCGCAGCCGCATCCCCATCGGGATCAGGTAGAACGGGTTGCCCGGATCGACCTGCTGGACCAGCCACAGCCGGCGCTGGGCGAAGGACGCCGGGAACCGGTGGATCTCCGGGGTGTCGCTGTTCATCGGGTCGTCGCTCCTGTCGGCTCGGCCGCCTCGCCGCTCCGGCGGTAGCCGCCGCGGTCGACGCGGGTGATCGACGGCGCCGCCGGGGCGTCCTGGAGTCCGGCCACCGCGGCGGCGAGCTCGGCCACCGTCGGGCTGGTCAGCAGGGTGTGCAGCGGCACCTGGACCCGCAGTTCCTTGAGCAGGCGCGAAATCACCCGGGTGCCGAGCAGCGAATGGCCGCCGAGTTCGAAGAAGTTGTCGTGCAGGCCGACCCGGTCGATGCCGAGCAGGCCCGCCCACACCTCGGCGATCAGCTTCTCGGTGTCGGTCACCGGTGCGGCGTATGCGGTTTGCAGGTCCGGGCGCGCGTGCCCGCCGCCGCGGCGCGGCGCGGACCCGGCCTCGTCGCCCGACCACTGGTCGAACCGGGACCGCAGATCGCCGGTCGAGTTCACCAGCTGGGCGGGCAGGCTCCCGGCGAGCACCCGGTCGAGCACGGCGGTCGCGTCGGCCTCGTCGATCAGGTACTCGCGCAGGGTCGCCGCGGCCGCGTCGTCCCCTTCGACGGTCCAGCCCTCCCAGGCCAGCGCCGTCCACGGGGTGCCGCCGTCGGCGGACCGCGCGGCCGCGAACAGCTCGAGGTACAGATTCGCCGCGGCGTAGGCGGAGAACCCGATCCCGCCGAGCACCGACGCGATCGACGAGCACAGCAGCACGAAGTCCAGCTCCCGTCCGGAAAACACTCCGGCGAGCACCCGCACGCCCCGCGCTTTCGCGGCCAGGTGCGGTTCCGCGCTCTCCGGTGTCGCCTGCGCGAGCGGCACCACGCCGTCCGCGGTCACCACCCCGGCCACGTGGAACACGCCGTCGAACGGGCCGAGTTCCTGCTCCAGCTTCGCCACCGCGGCCGCGAAACCCTCGTCGTCGGCGACGTCGGCCGCCACGGTGGCCACCGTGGCGCCAGCCGCCTCCAGCCGCCGGATCGCGGCGATCTCCGCGGCGACGGAATCGTCCGGATCCGCCGTGGCCACATAGGAATCCCAGTGGTCGCGGGCGGGGACCGCCGAGCGCCGGATCACCCCGATCCGGGCCCGGCGGGCGGCCAGCAGATCGCCGATCACCGCGCCGATCCGGCCCAGCCCGCCGGAAACCAGGTAGCAGCCGCCCTCGCGCAGCCGCGTGGCTCCAGTGGCCTCCAGCCGGGCGGGCACGAAGCCGCGCACCCAGCGGGTGTCGCCCCGGTAGGCGACGCAATCGTCCGTGCCCGCCACGATTTCCGCGTGCAGGTGGGTCAGCAGCCGGGCGCGCTGCCGCGCCGAGGCGGGCGGGGCGGTGTCGACGAACCGGCAGCGGGCCTGCGGCAGTTCCTGGCCGATCACCCGGCACAGCGCCGCCGTCATGCCGCGTTCCGGCCGCACCTCGGTCTCGCCCGCCACGACCAGGCCGGACACCGACAGCACGCCGATCTCGACGTCGTCGACCAGCCCGCATTCGGTCCACGCCCGCATCAGCAGCACCAGGCCGTGGAAAGCGGTGAAGTCCCACTGCGGGCCGTCCGCCCCGAACACCACGCGCCCGGGCGCCGCGCCCTTCAGCCCGCGGAGCAGGCTCAGCCAGCCCGTCAGATCGCCGGGATCGAGGGTGTAGCGGTCGTCGCCGCAGTCGGCGAACTCCTCGGCCCAGCTCACCCGGATCACCCTCGCGGCCGAGCGGGCGGCGACCTCTTCCGCGATCGACGCGGCGTCCCCGGCGACCAGCCAGGTCTCGCCTGCCGCCGCGTCCGGCTCGGCCCGCGGCGGCAGGCTGCGCGAGAAGTCCGGCAGGTGGAACCAGTCCGCCGGATCGGCCTGCCGTCCGGTGACCGGCGCGGCCGCACCGGATTTGCCGGGCGCACGCGCGGAAAGCCAGTAGCCGGCGCGTTCGAAGGGGTAGCCGGGCAGGCTCGCCCGCCCCCACTCGCCGTTCGCGTGCAGCTTGGCCCAGTCCACCTCGACCCCGGCGAGCCACGCCCGGGACAGCGCTTCGAGCAGCACCGTCCGGTCGTCCGCGCGATCGTGCGCGGCGGGCGAGGACGCCAGCACGAGACCGTCGTCGGCGCGGTCGGGGTGCTGCACCAGCAGGCTCCCCAATGCGCGGCCCGGTCCCAGTTCGACCACCACCGGCGCGGTCAGCTGCCACATCGCGGCGATCTGGTCGGAAAACCGGACGGTGGCCACGCTGTGCCGGGCCCAGTGCGCGGGATCGGCCGCCTCGGCCGGGGCGACCCACTGGCCGGTGACATTGGACAGGTACGGGATCTCCGGCGTCTTGAGCTCCACCCCGGCGAAGTCGGCGCGCAGGCTTTCCTCCAGCGGGCGCATCATCGCCGTGTGGAACGCGTGCTCGGCGGGCACGCGGCGGCTGGCGATCCCGTCGGCGAGAAGGCGTTCGGCGAGCGCGTCGACCTCCTCGGCCGGACCGCCGACCACGCACAGCGAAGGAGCGTCCACAGCGGACAGTGACAGCTGGCCCTCCAGCAGCGGCTCGACCTGTTCGGCCGAGTTCATCACCGCGAGCAGCGCACCGCCGGGCAGACCGCCGATGTGCCGGGCGCGACGCGCCACCAGCCAGGCCGCGTCTGCCAGCGAGAACACCCCGGCGACCGCGGCTGCGACGTACTCGCCGACGCTGTAGCCGAGCAGCGCGTCCGGGCGCACGCCGTAGTGCATCCACAGCCGCGCCATCGCGTACTGGACGGAGAACAGCAGCGGTTGCGCGACGATCGTCTCGTCGAGCGGCCCCGCCTCCCGTTCCCGCAGCATCCGGGCGAGCGGGTCGGCGGGCAGTTCGCGCGGCGGTTCGGCCGGAGCGGCGAACAACCGCTCCCGAAGGTCGAAACCCAGGTGCGGGGCGAACAATTCGGCGCACCGGTCGAGTTCGGCGCGGAACACCGGCTCGTCGCGGTACAGCCCGGAGCACAGGTTCGGGTACTGGTCGCCGACGCCGGAGAACAGGAACACCACCGAGCGGGTCCCGGCGGGCCCGGCCGAGGTGAACACCTCCGGCGACCGGCTTTCCAGCGCCTTCGCCGCGCCCGCGGTGTCGGCCGCCACGACGGCGCGGCGGTGGGCGTGCACCCGGCGGCCGGCGGCGAGCGTGCCCGCCACGTCGGCCAGCGACAGCTCCGGATGCGCGCGCAGGTGCTCGGCCAGCCGGTCGGTGGCCCGCTCCAGCGCGGCGGGAGTGCGGGCGGAGAGCAGCACCGGCCGCGGTTTCGCGGTCTGCCCGCGCCGCCGCGGCGGCGGTGGCTCTTCGACGACGATGTGCGCGTTGGTCCCGCCGATGCCGAACGAGCTCATCCCCGCCCGGCGCGGCGTCCCGGTCACCGGCCAGTCGGAGAGTTCGCGGTTGACGTAGAACGGAGTCGAGGCGAAGTCGATGTTCGGGTTCGGCTCGCGGAAGTGCAGGCTCGGCGGGACCTTGCCGTGCTTGACCATCAGCACCGATTTGATGAACCCGGCCACCCCGGCCGCCGAGTCGAGGTGCCCGATGTTCGACTTCAGCGAGCCGATCGCGCACCGGTGCCCGCCGCTGGCGCCGAGCGCGCGGAAGGCGTCGGCGAGCGCGGTCATCTCGATCGGGTCGCCGAGCGGGGTGGCCGCGCCGTGCGTCTCGACGTAGCCGATGGTGTCCGCCTCCACGCCCGCGGCGCTGACCGCGTCGGTGATCACCTGGGTCTGCCCGCGCGTGCCCGGCGCGGTGTAGCCGACCTTCGCGGAACCGTCGTTGTTCATCGCCGAACCGCGGACGATCGCGTGGATCGTGTCGCCGTCGGCGAGCGCGTCTTCCAAGCGCCGCAACACGACCACGCCGACCCCGCTGCCGGGCACGGTGCCCTTGGCGGCGGCGTCGAACGAGCGGCAGTGCCCGTCCGGGGAGAGCACGCCGCCCTCCTCGTACACGTACCCGCGGACCTCCGGCAGGATCAGCGAGGCCCCGCCGGCCAGCGCGAGGTCGCATTCGCCGGTGAGCAGCCCCTGGCAGGCGAGGTGGATGGCCACCATCGAGGTGGAGCAGGCGCTCTGCACGGTGACCGCGGGCCCGCGCAGGTCGAGCTTGTACGCCGCGCGCGTGGCCAGGTAGTCCTTGTCCACCGACAGGATCATCTGCATCTGGCTGACGTCGGCCAGTTCGCTTTCGCTCGGGTAGATGTTGTTCCACATGTACGAGCTCAGCCCGACGCCCGCGTAAATCCCGGCCACGCCGCCGAACCGCGCCGGGTCGTAGCCGGAATCGTCGAGCGCGCCCGCCGCGCATTCGAGGAACAGCCGCTGCTGCGGGTCGATCAGCTCCGCCTCGCGCGGGCTGTACCCGAAGTAGGCGGCGTCGAACCGGTCGATGTCGCTGAGCACGCCGCCCCTCGGCACGAACCCGGGGTGGTCCAGCACCGCCGGATCGGCCCCGGCGGCCCGCAGTTCGTCCCGGTCGAACGTGGAGATCGACTCCACGCCCGCGGCCAGATTGGCCCAGAACCGCTCGGGATCGTCCGCGCCCGGGAACCGGCAGCTCATGCCGACGACCGCGATCGCGTCTACCGGATCACTCACAAACCTCACCTGACCGTCTCGGAAGTCGTTCGTCTCGTTCACCGCGCGCCCCTGGCCCCGAGGCGTTTCTGCCGCAGTTCGGCGGCGGCCCGCCGCCTGCCCGCCCTCGGCGCGACGGGTTCGCCGCCGTCCGCGCCGCCGAGATGCGCGGCGAGCGCGCGCACTGTCGGATGGCTGAAGAGGTCCACGATCCGCAGCGGCCTGCCGAGCGCCCGCTGGAGCCGGGCGTGCACCCGCAGCAGCAGCAAGGAATGGCCGCCCAGGTCGAAGAAGTTGTCCGTGACCCCGGGCACCGGACGGCCCAGCGTCTCCGCCCACACCGCCGCGATGGCCTTCTCCAGTTCCGTCGCGGGCACCGCCGAGGCCGAGGTTCCGGCGGCGTCGGCCGGAGCGGGCAGGGCACGGCGGTCCAGCTTCCCGTTCGCGGTGACCGGCAGCGTGTCCAGCACGGTCCAGGTCGCCGGGATCATGTAGCCCGGAAGCACTGCCCTCGCCCGCGCCCGGACGTCCTCTGTGGACAGTCCGGAGCCGGACGGCACCAGGTAGGCGTCGAGCAGCACGTCGCCTTCGCCGCGACCGCCGTCGCGGGCCCGGACCACCGCCTCCCGCACGCCCTCGTGCCGCGCCAGCACAGCCTCGATCTCGCCCAGTTCCACGCGCTGGCCCCGGATCTTGAGCTGGCCGTCGTCGCGGCCGAGGTAGTCGAGCGCGCCGTCCGCGCGCCACCGGCAGCGGTCCCCGGTGCGGTACATCCGGGAACCGGCCGGCCCCCAGGGATCCGGCACGAACCGCTCGGCGGTCAGCCCCGGGCGGCCGGCGTACCCGCGGGCCACCTGCACCCCGCCGATGCACAATTCGCCCGCCACCCCCGGCGGGGCCAGCCCGCCCGCCGCGTCGACCACGTGCAGCCGGGTGTTCGGCACGGTCCGGCCGATCGGCACCGACGGCCCGGAATCCTCCGCGCACGCCCAGCGCGTCACGTCGATCGAAGCCTCGGTCGGGCCGTACAGGTTGTGCAGCCGCGCCCCCGGCAGCACAGCGGCCACCCGGTCCCGCAGCGCACCCGGCAGAACCTCGCCGCTGCACACGATGTCGCGCACGGTCGTGCATTCCGGCGCTTCGGGGTCTTCGGCGAACACGCTCAGCATCGACGGCACGAAGTGCAGCACCGAGACTCCCGCCGCGCGGACGACCTTCACCAGCTGACCGGGATCGCGGTGGGCACCAGGCGGCAGCACCTCCAGCCGCGCACCGGCGACCAGTGGCCAGAAGAACTCCCACACCGACACGTCGAATCCGGCGGGCGTCTTCTGCGCCACGACATCGGAGCCGGTCAGCGCGAATTCGTCCTGCATCCACCGCAGCCGGTTCACCGCGCCGCCGTGCTCGACCACCACGCCCTTCGGCCTGCCCGTGGACCCCGAGGTGAACAGCACATACATCGGCGTGCGGGCGGAGATCTCCGGTTTCAGGTCGTGCGAAGGCGATTCGGCGAGCCGCGCCGCGGTGGCGTCGTCGTCGAGGACCAGCCAGTTCGACTCCGGCAGGACCGGCAGGGCGCCGGCGACCGTGACGCCCAGCCGCACGCCGGCGTCGCCGATCATCATCGCCGTCCGCTCGGCGGGCAGTTCCGGGTCGACCGGCAGGAACGCGGCCCCGGTCTTGACGACAGCCAGCAGCGAGACCACCAGCTCGGCCGAGCGCGGCACCGCGACGGCGACCACCTCGTCCGGCCCGGCGCCCAGCGCGGCCAGTTCCCTGGCCAGCCGGTTCGCCTGCTCGCCCAGTTCGCGGTGGGTGAACTGCCGGTCCCCTTCGGACAGCACCACGGTGTCCGGCTGCGCTGCCGCCGTGTGCTCGACCCACTCCAGCACCGTGTCCCAGCCCGGTTCGCCGACGGCGCCGGCGCTGACCCGCTTCAGCCAGGCCTCCGCTTCGCCGTGCACCGACGGCACCGCCGACAGCGGGCCGCCGGACACCGCGGCGACCGCGAACCGGGCGAACTCTGCGGCGAAATGCTCGCCCCACAACAGCTCCGGCGCGCACTGGAAGAGCAGCTCGACGTGGTCCTCGTACTCGCGCAGGGTCAGATGCGCCTCGTCGAAGGGCACGTCCTCGTAGGTGGCGTACCCGATGTCCCCGCCGACCTTCGCGACCAGGTTCGCGGGCAGGAAGTTGAAGACGAACCGGAGGTTGTCCTCGGGCAGGATCCGGCGCTGCTGGAACGCGGACACTGCCTCGTGTCCGCGGGCGTCCCGCCGCCGCTGCCGGAAGCGCGCGGCGTACTCGGCCGCCGATTCCGCCGGCCCCGGCCGCGGCACGTGCACCGGCAGGACGTGCAGATAGCAGCCGAGGGAACCGGCCTGCTCCGGCGGACGGCCGCCGGCGAGCGTGTAGACGAAGTAGTCGTCGTCCCCCGCCGAATGCCGTCCGGCGAAGACGGCGAACAACGCGAGCAGGAAACCGGGCAGCCGCTGCCCGTTGGCCTCGCACCAGCCGCGAAGGGCGGCCAGGTCCTCGCCTTCCAGCGAAGCCATCGGCCGCAGCACCGCCCGGCCGTCGCCCTCGGGCACCGGCGGGATCTCCAGCGCCGCCGAACCGGCGGCCAGGCCGCGCCAGTAGTCCAGCGTTTCCGGGCGGTCGAACCGCGCGGCGATCTCGGGCACACGGTCGAGGAACGACTCCGCGCCGTCCCGTTCCGCCGCGACGCCGCGGTAGGCGTCGACCAGCCGCCGGAACATCAGCGGCACCGACGGCCCGTCGATCACCGCGTGGTGCGCGCCGACGACCGCTTGCAGATGCCCGTGCTCGTCCCGCACCAGCAGATGCCGGATCAGCGGCTCGCCCTCCGGGGCGTAGGGCCGTTGCGCGTGCTCGGGAATCGCGTCGAGCAGGCCGTACGGCTGCTCGGCCGCCTCGCGCACGTCGAGCAGCGGACAGTCCGCTTCGGACGGTGCGAGCACGGCAAGCGCCGGTTCCCCGTCGAGCAGCACTGGCGCGGAGCGCATCAGCTCCTCGGCCGCGGTGACCGACCGCACCGCGGCACGCCACCGCTCGGCGTCCCCGTCCGGTCCGAGATCCAGCGAAAAGGCCGGGATGAACGCGCCGACGTCGGGCCGGGCCGCGTGTTCGAGATACAGGTCGCGCTGCACCGGGGTGAACGCGCTGATCCGCTCGATCCCGCCCGGCGGCAGGCCGAACCGCTGCGCCACCCGGTCGGTCAACCCGGCCGGCTTTCCGTACCGGGCCGAAGGATCGGCGGCGAACCGTTCCAGCGCGTCCAGGTACTGCCCGGCGACCTCGTCGATCCAGTCGGGGCCGAAGCGGTGCCCGTCGTACTGGACCCGGATGAGGATTTCGGCGTTCTGCGGGTCCGCGACGAAGTAGACCGCGTACGGGAATTCCGTCTCCTCGAACAGGGTCGAGTCGAGCACGTGCACGTCTTCGTTGTCCGCCAAGGATTCGTAGGCGAGATAGCGGACGAAGTTCGCCCCCGTCTCCACGACCAGGCCCGGCCCGGCGAGCTGGTGCACCTCGGCGTACGGGAAGTGCCGGTAGGGCATCAGCTCGCATTCGGCGTCGAACACCGTGCGCGCGAGATCGGTCCAGCTGCCGTCGGCGAGCGTGGTGCGCACGAGCGCGCCGTTGACGAACAGCCCGCATTCCTCGGCGACGCCCGGCTGCGGCGGCCGTCCGTTCGCGGCGAGCGCGGTGTAGACCTCGGCGTGCCCGGTCACCTGCCCGAGCACCCACAGGTGCGCGGCGAGGCAGGCGTACTTGACCGTGAGCCCTTCGGCGCGCATGGCCTCCCGCAGCCGGTCGGCGACCCCGCCGTCGAGCACGTACTGCCGTGCCGCGCCCCGCGGCCCGGCGACCGTGCCCGCGGTCTCCGGCAGCCGCAGCGACGGCAGCGCGCTGGTCTTGCGGTACCAGTAATCCCGCTGCTGCGGGTCGCGCGCGGCGCGGCGCTCCAGCGCGACGAACTCCCGGTAGGCGCCGGCGTCCCGCTCGTCCAGCCCGCCGGGCTCGCCTCGCAGCCGGCGCCGGTAGTCGCTCAGCCAGTGGCCGAACAGCGTCGAGATGCTCCAGCCGTCGAGGATCGAATGGTGGAAGCTGACCACGACCGTGAAGCGGTCCGCCGCCCGGCGGAACACCCTGATCCGGGCCAGCGGCGCGCGAGTCCAGTCGAAGCCGCGGGTCTTTTCCTCCTCCAGCCACGCCTCGATCCGCGATTCCTGCTCGGCGGCGGCGAGTTCGCGCAGATCGCCGAACTCGAGCGGCAGTTCGGCCCTGTCCCAGACCAGTTGCATCGGCTCGCTGTACGCGACGAGGTCGAACGAGGTGCGCAGCGCCGGATGCCTGCGGACCACCGCGGCCAGCGAGCCGCGCAGTGCCTGCTCGTCGTAGGGCGCGCGGACGTGGTAGCCGATCAGATCGTGGTAGATCGGCGTGTTCGGGTCGATCGTGCTGTGGTAGAGCGTCCCCGCCTGCGCCGCGGCCATCGGGTAGGCGTCGGCGAGGCCGTCCGGCAGCAGCGCACGGTCGGTTCCGGACACCAGGTCGAACGGCGCGGTCGGCTCCGGGACCTGGCCGCCGTGTTCGAGCGCGGCGGCCAGCTCGGCGACGGTCTGGCAGCGGAACAGGTCCTGCAGTTCGAGGGCGAATCCCCGCTCCCGCAGCAGGCCCAGCACGCGCAGGCTCCGCAGCGAATCGCCGCCGAGCGCGAAGAAGTTGTCCTCCGGGCCGGCCTCGCCCGCCCCGAGCACCTTCGCCCAGATCCCGCTGACCACCTCTTCGGCGGCGGTCCGCGCGGCGCCGCGCGGACCGTCGCTCCGAGCGGACACCGAGGGCAGTGCGCCGCGGTCGAACTTGCCGTTCGGCGTGCGGGGCAGCGCGGCGAGGCGGCGCAGGTGCGCGGGCACCATGTACTCGGGCAGGATCTCGCGCAAGGCGGCGCGGATCGCGTCCTCGCCGGGATCTTCCCCGTCCGGCACGTAGAAACCGGCCAGCTGGGTGCCGCCGCGTTCGGTCGTTGTCGTGACCGCGGCTTCGAGCACCCCGGCCCGGCCGCGCAGGGCGGCTTCGACCTCGCCGAGCTCGATCCGGAACCCGCGGACCTTGACCTGGTGGTCGGCGCGGCCGAGAAATTCC
This sequence comes from Amycolatopsis sp. FU40, assembly GCF_021903635.1. NCBI lineage: Bacteria > Bacillati > Actinomycetota > Actinomycetes > Pseudonocardiales > Pseudonocardiaceae > Amycolatopsis > Amycolatopsis sp. FU40. The sequence goes on along the minus strand of NZ_CP091381.1, from coordinate 1,803,391 downwards.
AGCGTGCCGTCCGGCCGCCAGCGCGCCAGGTCGCGGGTGCGGAACATGCGCGATCCCGGCGTGCCGGAGGGGTCCGGCAGGAACCGCTCGGCGGTCAGCGCGGGCCGGTCGTGGTAGCCGCGCGCGACGCCCGGTCCCGCCACGTACAGCTCTCCCGGCACGCCGAGCGGCACTGGCTCCAGCCGCTCGTCCAGCACGAAGACGCGAACACCCGGCACCGGAGCGCCGATGGTCGCGTTGCCGTCCGCCGGTCCGCCCGGCAGGTCCGCGAAGGTCGAGTAGACGCTGGCTTCGGTCAGCCCGTACAGGTTGAGCACCCGGCGCACGCCCGGCAGCCGGTGCAGGTCGGCGGCCACGGCGTTCGGCAGGGCTTCCCCAGCCATGCTGACCGCCTCGACCCCGCGCGGGATCCCGCCGGTCCTGGCCAGTTCCGCGGCGGCCGACGGCACGGTGTTGACGATCCGGACCGCCGCCGCCACTTGCTCGGGCAGCCGCGGCAGCGCGAGCACGTTCTCCGCCAGCACCACGCAGCCGCCGTGGCTCAGCGGGAGGAACAGCTCCCACACCGACGAGTCGAAGCAGACCGAGGACGAGGCCAGCATGCCGGCGAGCAGCTCGTCGGAGAACAGGCCGCGGCCCCAGTCCAGCAGCACCCGCAGGCCGCCGTGCTCGGTGATCGCGCCCTTCGGCCGTCCGGTCGAGCCGGAGGTGTAGAGCAGGTAGGCCGCCGAACGGCAGGTCAGCCGCCGCTGCGGCGGAGTCGCCGCGTGCCCGGCGATCCCGGCGGCTTCGGCGGGATCGTCGAGGCGGAGCACATACGCGGGAGAACCGGCCAGCGCCGCCGCGTCCGCCTCGGTCGCGACCACGACGGAGGCGCCGGAGTCGGCGAGCATGAAGGCCAGCCGCTCGGCCGGGTAGGCCGGGTCCAGCGGCACGTAGGCGGATCCGGCCTTGAGCACCGCGAGCAGGGTCGCCACCAGGCGCTCGTCGCGCGGCAGGCAGACCGCGACCGGCGCTTCCGGCCCGGCGCCGAGTTCGGCCAGCCGCCGGGCGAGCCGGTTGGCCGATTCGTCCAGCGCGCCGTAGGAAAGCGTGGTGTCCGCGGTGCGCACGGCGGGCCGTGCGGGGTTCGCCGCGGCCTCGCGTTCGAAGAGGTCGACGAGGGTTTCTCCGGCGGGCTCGGGGTCCGGGTTCCCGGCCCAGCGCGAGAGCAGGGCCCGCTCGCCCGCCTGGATCAGCGGCAGGCGGCCGACCGGGGTGTCCGGCGCTTCGACGGCGGCGGCGAGCAAGGTGGTGAAGTGCCCGGCCATCCGCTCGACGGTTCCGGGGTCGAACAGGTCGGCGTTGTACTCGACGAGACCGTGGAAGGCGCCGCGGTCCTCGCCCGGGAAGACGATGAACAGCAGGTCGAACTTGGCGGTGCGGTTGTCCAGCGCGCGGACGTCCACCTCCAGCCCGCTCGCCCCGATCTCGCCCACCGGCGCGGATTCGAGCACCAGCATCACCTGGAACAGCGGGTTGCTGCTGAGGTCGCGGCCGGGCGCGATCTCGTCGACCAGCCGTTCGAAGGGCACGTCCTGGTGCTGGTAGGCGCCGAGGCAGGTGTCGCGCACCCTGGCCAGCAGCTCGCGGAAGCTCAGCTCGCCGCCGACCTCGGTGCGCAGCACCAGCGTGTTGGCGAACAGGCCGATCACCGGTTCGAGCTCGGCCTTGGTGCGGTTGGCGTTGAACGTGCCGACGAGCAGGTCCTCGCGCCCGGTGTAGCGGTGCAGCACGGCTTTCAGCGCGGCCAGCAGCACCATGAACGGCGCCGCGCCGGTCTCCCGGCCGAGTTCCTTGAGCCGGTCGGCGGCGGCCGGGCTCAGCGAGAACTCCTGCCAGCCGCCGCGGCGGCTCTGCACCGCGGGACGCGGCCGGTCGGCGGGCAGTTCGAGCAGCGGCGCGGCCCCGGCCAGCCGTTGCTTCCAGTAGGCGATCTGGTCGTCCAGGTACCGGCCCTCGTGCACGGCGGCCTGCCAGCGCGCGTAGTCGCGGTACTGCACGGCCAGCTCGGGCAGCTCCGGCGCGCGACCGGCGGCGAAGGACTCGTACAGCCGGAAGATCTCGTGGAAGAGCAGGCCGCTGGACCAGTAGTCGGAGACGATGTGGTGGGTCGAGACCAGCAGCACGTGCCGCGTCGGCGACAGGCGCAGCAGCCGCGTCCGCAGGAAGTCCCCGGCGCGCAGGTCGAACGGCTCGCGGCAGAATCCGGCGGCGATCCGCGCGGCCTCGGCTTCCGGATCGTCCGCACCGGACAGATCCAGCTCCGGCAGCGGCTGCTCGCGCGGCGGGCCGACCACCTGCACCGGGCGGCCGTCGGCGAGCGGCATCGCGGTGCGCAGCGTTTCGTGGCGGCGGACCAGTTCGGCCAAGGCCGCGCGCAGGGCGCCGGTGTCGAGTTCGCCGGTCAGCCAGACGTCGTTGGCCATCACGTAGAACGCGCTGCCGGGATCGAGTTCCTGAAGGAACCACAGGCTTTCCTGGGTCGACGACGCCGGGGCGGGGCCGTCGGCGGGCGTCGGGCGCAGTTCCGGGAGGGCCTGCGCGGCCGGTGCCGCGCGCAGCCCGTCGAGCGCCGCGGCGATGCCCGCCACGGTCGGTTCGGCGAGCAGGTCCCGCACCGAAAGCTCGACGCCGAAGCGGCCGGCGAGCTGGGCGGCCAGCTGGGTGGCGAGCAGCGAATGCCCGCCGAGGGCGAAGAAGTCCTTGCGCAGCCCGACATCCGGCACGCCGAGCAGGTTCGCCATCACCCCGGCGACCTGCTCCTCGACAGCGGTCCGCGGCGGCGTTTCCACCGGGGTTTCCTCGGTGTCCCCCGTGTCGACCCACGCCGAGGCGGGGGCAGCCGCGCTCAGCGTCGTCGCACGGGTGGCGGCCAGTGCCGCGGCCCATTCGCCAGGCCGCGGCTCGCCGTCCCACTCCAGCACGACCCAGTCCACGTCGGCTTCTGCGGCGAACATGCCGAGGCGGCGCGCGAAAACCCGCTCCTGGCCGGTGGTGCACGGCAGCACCAGCAGCACGGTTTCCGCGTTCAGCCGGACGGCGGTCTCGAGCAGTTCGCGCCCGATCCGCTCGACGTCCCCGGCCGGGCCGCCTTCGAACAGCACACCGTCCGCGGCACCCAGTTCAGCGGCGGGACGAACCGCGACATCAGCAAGTGCATCGGCGAGCGGCCCGCGCGCGCCAGCCACCGCGAAGGTGCTCCCCGCACGCAGCCAGCCCTGCCCGCCACTGTCCACCGGCCGAAGCCCCGGCACGTAACGCCGCTCTCCGCGATACGCCACGACCTCCGGCCCTTCGACCGACGAAGCGTCGGCGAGCACCGAGCGCATTACCGCGGCCCTCCGGCGGCCACCGGCCGGGAGCCGGTCCACGTCCACCACCCGGTGCGCTCCGACGGCAGCCACCGTGACCGCGAACTCCTTCGCGCGATCGGCGCTTTCCACCGCCAGCCCGCCCTGGGCGAGCACGGTGATGCCGGTGAGCAGCCCGGCGGAGACCAAGTGTTCGAAGCGGTCCGGTTCCTGAGAGGTCACCAGCCGCAGCGGGCCGTGCTCGCGTGCGGCGGCCTCGACGTCGTCCGGATTCATTGCTGCTGCGGCGTTTCCGAGTTCGGCGGCCAGCGGGTGGTCCGGTTCGGCGAGCAGCAGGAACGGTCCGCCTTCAGCGGGCGAGGCACCCGATTCCCAGGTCCGGATCCGCGGGCCCGCTGCCCGCGCGCCGTCGTCGGCGGGAGGGTCGATCCAGTACCGCCGCCGTTCGAACGGATAGGCGGGCAGTTCGACGCGGGACCGGCGTTCCGCCCCGCGAAGCCCCGCCCAGTCGACCGGCACTCCCCCGGCCCACACCGCACCGGTGGCCGCGGCCAGCTGGGCGCCCTCGGTGGCCGGATCGGCGGCGGGCAGCGTGGGGACGACGCCTTCGGCTCCGGTCTGCGCGGCGGCCAGCGAGCTGAGCGTCCGCCGCGGCCCGGCTTCGAGCAGCACGCCGCCGACCTCCTCGCGCAGCGTGCGGACGCCTTCGGCGAACCGGACCGTGCCCCGCAGGTGCCGGACCCAGTGCGCGGGATCGGTCGCCTCCTCCGGCCGGACCCAGGTGCCGGTCACGTTGGTGACGTATGGAATCCGCGGCGCGTGCAGCACGACGCCGTCGAAGGCGGCGCGGAACTCGCCGAGCACCGGGTCCACCAGCGAGGAGTGGAACCCGTGCGCCGTGCGCAGGAACCGGGTGCGCACCCCGCGCTCGGCCAGCCGGTCCCGCAGGGCCTCGACGGCCGCCACCGGACCGGACGCGACCGAATCGGCCGGGCCGTTGTCCGCCGCCAGCGCTACCTCGCCGTCGAGCAGGGCGGCCAGTTCGACCGCGGGAAGCCGGGTCGCGAGCATCGCCCCGCCGGGCATCCGCTGCACCAGCTCGCCGCGCCGGACCACCAGCCGCACCGCGTCTTCGAGGCTGAACACCCCGGCCAGATGAGCCGCGACGAACTCGCCGATGCTGTGCCCGAGCATCGCGGCGGGCCGCACTCCCCGCGACTCCCACAACCGCGCCACCGCGTACTGCACGGCGAACAACGCGGGCTGGGTGAATTCCGTGCGCGCCAAGCGTTCCGCCGCTTCGTCACCCGTGGTGAACAGCAGCGCGCGCAGGTCGAAGTCCAGCAGGCTCGCGCAGTCGTCCAGCGCCTCGCGGAACGCGGGCTCCTCGGCGTGCAGTCCGCTGCCCATGCCGGCGTATTGGCTGCCCTGTCCGGGAAACAGCAGAGCCACCGGGGCGGTGCCTTCACCGGCTTCGGCGGTGGCGCCCGCCTCGGGATCCCGCAGCGCACGCACCGCCTCCTCGACGTCGTGCGCGCTGAAGGCCCGGCGGTGCGCCATCGCCGTGCGGCCGGTCTGCAGCGTGTGCGCGACGTCGGCCAGATTCGTCCCCTCGCGGGCCGCCAAGTGGTCGGCGAGCCGCTCGGCGGACCGCTGCAACGCGGCGGCCGACCGCGCCGAAACCACGATCGTTTCGGCCGCGCGCACCCGCTTGTGCTCCGCCTTGGCGGGCGGCTGCTCCAGCAGCAGGTGCGCGTTCGTGCCGCCGATGCCGAACGAGCTGACCGCGGCCCGGCGCGGGCCGTCGCCGGGGAACTCGTGCAGGCCCGTGCTGACGTAGAACGGGCTGCGGGCGAAATCGATCTCCGGGTTCGGCTCGGCGAAATGCGGGCTCGGCGGGATCAGGCCCGCCTCGACCGCCAGCACCGCCTTGATCACCCCGGCCACGCCCGCCGCGGAATCGAGATGGCCGACGTTGCCCTTGAGCGAGCCCAGCGCGCAGTACCGTTCGCCCGCGGCTCCCGCCGAGCGGTAGGCCTGGGTCAGCGCGGCGACCTCGATCGGGTCGCCCAGCGGGGTCGCCGTGCCGTGCGCCTCGACCATGCCGACGGTGTCCGGATGCACCTCGGCGGCGGCCAGCGCGGCGCGGATCACCTCCGCCTGCCCGGTCACGCTCGGCGCGGTGTAGCCGATTTTCGCCGCACCGTCGTTGTTGATCGCCGAACCGCGGATCACCGCGCGGACCGGGTCGCCGTCGTCGAGCGCGTCCTGCAGCCGGCGCAGCACCACCACCCCGGCGCCGTTGCCGGGAACCGTGCCCGCCGCGAGCTTGTCGAACGGGCGGCAGTGCCCGTCCGGCGAGGCGATGCCGTTCTCCCCGCCGTGGTACCCGATCCGCTGCGGCACCCGCACCGTGGCCCCGCCGGCCAGCACCAGATCGCTCTCCCCGGCCAGCAGCGACTGGCAGGCAAGGTGGATCGCGACCAGCGAACTGGAGCACGCGGTCTGCACGGTCACCGCGGGTCCGCGGAGGCCGAGCTTGTACGCGGTGCGGCTGGCGATGAAGTCCTTGTCATTGGCCAGCAGCTTCTGCAGGTAGCCGACCACGTCGTCCAGACCGCGGTGCGGATAGACGTTGCGCAGGCCGTACTCGTTGACGCTGACCGAGGCGAACACGCCGATGGCGCCCGGTTCCTGCTCCGGGTCGTGCCCGGCCGACTGCAGCGCCTCGGCCGCGCACTCCAGGAACAGCCGCTGCTGCGGGTCGAGCAGCGCCGCTTCGCGCGGGGTGCAGCCGAAGTAGCCGGCGTCGAACCGGTCCTCGCCCTCGACCACCGCGGCCGCGCGCACGTACCCGGCCGCCGCGGCTTCCGCACTGTCCACACCGGACCCGCGAAGCTCGTCCTCGGTCAGTTCGCGGATGCCTTCGGCGCCGTCGCACAGCAGGGACCAGAACCGCGCGACGTCCGGGGCCTGGGGAAACCTGCCGCCGAGGCCGACCACGGCGATCTCCAGCCCGGTTCCTTGCTCCATCGAGTCTTCCCCTGTTCTCAGGCGTCCTTTTTGAGCAGCAGTTCGAGCGCGTCGCCGAAGCGGTCGATCTCGTCTTCGGTGTTGTAGTAATGGACCGAGGCGCGCAGCTGCGCGGTTTCCCGGCGCTGCGCGGGATCCAGCGGGGCCAGCTCGCGCTCGGACACCGACACGTTCACGCCGCCCCGGCGCAGTTCCCGGCGGATGCGGTGCGGGTCGGCCCCCGGCAGCCGGAACCGGACCAGCCCGCTCGGCGCCACGGCCGCGTTGTCCGGCAGCAGCACGCCCGGCACGTAGCCGAGCCGTTCGGTCAGCCGCGCCGACAGCAGCCGGATCCGTTCCCAGATCGCGTCGAGACCCCAGGCGAGCGCGTAGTCGATGGCGGCGCCGAGCCCGAGCCGGATCGCGAAGCTGGCCTCCCAGCTCTCGAACAGCCGCGCGTCCTGGCGCGCGCTGACCTCGCCGTTGCCCGACCAGCGCAGGCCGCGCGTGTCCAGGCAGGCTCCGCGCAGTTCGGGCATCCGCGCCGAGTTCACGTAGAGCAGCCCGGTGCCGCGCGGGCCCCGCAGGTACTTGCGGCCCGCCGCGGTCAGCAGGTCGCAGCCGATGGCCGCCACGTCCAGCCGCAGCTGCCCGGCTGTCTGGCACGCGTCGACGAGGTAGAACGCCGGTGCGTCGCGGAGCAGCCCGCCGACCTCGCGCACCGGGTTCACCGGGCCGCCGTAGACCGGAACGTGGGTCAGCGCCACCAGTTTCGTGCGCTCGTCGAGCACGCCGCGGAAGAATTCGACGTCGAACCGGCCGTGCTCGTCGTCCGGGACCACGGTGACGGTGGCCCCGGTCGCCTCGCGGACCGCTTGCAGCACCAGGTGATTGCTCACGTACTCGGCCGCGCCGACCACGATCCGGTCCCCCGCCGCCAGCGGGACCGCCTGCACCGCGGCCTGCCAGGCGCGCGAGGCGTTCTCGGTGAGCGCGACCTCCGACGGCAGGCAGCCGAGCAGGGCTCCCGCCGACTCGTAGACGCCGGACACCTCCGCCTCGGCCAGTTCGGCGGCCTCGTACCCGCCGATCCGCGCCTCCAGTTCCAGGTGCCCGACCACCCGGTCCAGCACCGGCCCCGGCATCAGCGCCGAACCCGCGTTGTTCAGATGGATCACCCCGCCGCAGCCGGCGGTCTCCGCCCGCGCCCGCGCGATGTCGAAGCGCGCCGCGCCGCCGACCGCCTCCGGATCGGCTAGCTCAATCCGACCGCCGCACACGCCAGCAACCTCCGAGATATCAGTGCCGCAAGCAGGGGAAAACCGGATCCGCAATGGCGCGCCGGAAAAGAAACGGACGCGGCCGGACCGGTCGCGGAACATATTCCGGCAATCAGTTTCCGATCGCCGGACGAGTTCGACAGTACCACCGGAAAGCGCGGGGGCAAGCAGCCTCGAACACCGGTCCGAGACAGCGTCGCCGCGATTGTCTCCCGCGCATTTCCGCAGGTCGGATCAGACCGCGACGCGGACCGGCCCGGAATCGCGCCGTCTCGGTTGGACATCCTCGCGCCGGACCTGGCCGGGCAGCCGCACCGGTGCCTCGACCCGCGTTCCCGCGGCCATCGCGGACATGCTCCGCCGGTCGGCCGCGCCGGCCCTCGCGGTCGCCGCCTCGACCAGGAAGGTGAGCCATTCGTCCAGCTCAGGGTCGATTTCCCGGGTTTGCGCGGCGAACGCGAGCCGCTCCCACACCCCGGCTTCGGTCCACCGCGCGAACCAGCGGTGCGCGGTCGGCACGGCGACCCCGAGCGACGGCGGCACCGCCCGCCACGACGTCTCTCCGCTGAGCACCAGCGCCACCGCGGCGAACACCCGGCGCGACTCGGCGCGGGCCCGGCCGCCGCCCTGCGGACGTTTCGGGGCTTTCGGCAACACAGGTTCCACCAATTCCCACAACTCGTCGGGAACCACTCTCCGCATCAACGCATCGGCCATGAAAAAGACCATCGCACCGCGCCCGCCGATCGGGCAATCGCGTTCATTGCGCAGCTATTTCCCGCGATTCGCCGTCGATGACAAGAACCCGGGGCCGCCGATAGAGTCGGGGCGCGAAAATCCCCCCGAAAAGCACTCCGGGAGCGAACTATGCCCGCACCGCCGAGGGTCGCGGTCGTCTACGACCTCGGCTCGGCCGGTCCCGCCGACGTGCTGCGCGCCGCGCGGGGCGTGTGCACCCCGGTTTTCGTCTACGACCGGGCCGACGAGCATCCGGCCGAGGTGGCCGGGCTGCTCGCGGACCTCGGCGAAACCCTCGACACCACCGGCTGGGACCTGCGGCGCACCGCCGCGGAACTGCGCCGCCGGGACACGGCCGGGATCGTCACCTTCGCCGAGTACCAGCTCCGCCGCACCGCCGGACTCGCCGAGGCGCTCGGACTTCCTTACCAGGACCGGAAAACCGCGGAGCTCCTGACCGACAAGGCCGCCCAGCGGGCCGCGTTCGCCGCGGCCGGGGTGGACGCCACCCGCATCGCCCGCGTCGACGCGCCGGACGATTTCGACGCCGCGCTCGCCGTAGTCGGCCTGCCCGCGGTGCTCAAGCCGGCGGTCGGCGGGTCCAGCCGGAACACCTCGCTCGTCACCTCGGCCGGCGAAGGCGGGGAACGGGCCCGGCGGCTGCTCGCCGGTCCCGAAGACCGGTTGGTGCTGGAGGAATTCCTCCAGGGCGAACCGCTCGGCGGGTGGGGCGACTACGTCAGCGTGGAGTCGCTGACCTCCGGCGGCGTCACGGTTCCGCTCGCGGTCACCGGGAAACTCCCGCTCGCCGCGGGCTTCCGCGAGACAGGCATGTTCGTCCCGGCGGACCTTCCCGGCGACCTGCGGGCCGAGACCGAAGACCTGACCCGGCGCGCGCTCGCCGCGCTCGGCTTCCGGCACGGCCTGACGCACACCGAGATCAAGCTGACCGCCGACGGCCCCCGGCTGATCGAGGTCAACGGACGGCTCGGCGGGCACGTGGCCGATCTGGTCCGCCGCGCCGGAGGCCCCGACCTGGTCCGGCTCGCCCTGCTGGCCGCGCTCGGCGCCGCCGGCGTCCCGGACCGGCCGCGCTGGGACCGGGTGTCCTTCCAGCATTTCGTGCTGGCGCCGGACGGAACGAGGGTGGTGCGGCGGATCAGCGGCGCGGCCGCCGTCCGCGCCCTGCCCGGCGTGAGCAAGGTCGACCTCGCCGACCTGCCCCGCGTGCTGCCCGCCGTCGCGACCGGCGCGAGCAGCCGGGTCGGCACGGTGTACGGCGCCGTGGCCGACCACGCCCAGTTGCGTTTCCTCAGCCAGCTCGTCGGCGAATCCCTTCGCCCGGCGGCCGAACCGGAGGTGGCCCGATGACCGGCAGCACCGTGCCCGAACTCGTCGACCGCCAGGCCGCGGTCACACCCGACGCGATCGCCCTGCACCACCCCGGCGGCACGCTCACCTACGCCGCGCTGAAAGCCCGCTCCGACGAGCTGGCGGCCGCGCTGGCCGCGCTGGGCGTGCGTCGCGAAACCCCGGTCGCGCTCCAGGTGCCGCGCAGTGCGGAAGCCGTGCTCCTGATGCTCGCCGTGCTGAAATGCGGCGGCTTCTACGTCCCGCTGGATCCCGGCCACCCGGACGCGCACCGCGCCCGGACGATCGCCGATTCCGGGGCCCGGCTCGTCCTCGCCGGCACCGCCGATCTCGACTCCACAGTGGACACCGCACTGCCCGAGGCTCCGCTCCCGGGCAATCCCGCGTACCTGGTCTACACCTCGGGGTCCACCGGGACGCCCAAGGGCGTGGCGGCCACCCACGAGGCGGTGGCGAACCTGGTGACCCAGCCGGGGCTCGGCATCGAGCCGGGCGACCGGGTGATGCAGTACGCGCCGCTCGCCTTCGACGCCTCCACCTTCGAGATCTGGGGCGCCCTCGCCCGCGGCGCCACGCTCGCCGTCGCACCGCCCGGCGCGCTCGGCACCAGCGACCTGCTGGAGTTCATGGAGCGAGCCGAGGTCAGCGTCGCCTGGCTCACCGCGGGGCTGTTCCACGAACTGGTGACCGCGGAGAAGCGCCTGCCGGCCGGGTTGCGCCTGCTGTTCTCCGGCGGGGACACCGTGCGCGCCGACGTCGTCCGCCAAGCCGCCGCGCTCGCGCCGGAAACGGTGCTCGTCAACGGATACGGGCCGACCGAGTGCACCACCTTCGCGACCCTCCAGCCCGGCCTCGGCGCACTGGCCGCGGACGGCCGGTCCACGATGCCGATCGGGCGGCCGCTCGCCGGGGTCGCCGCACACGTCCTGGACGACCGGCTGGCCCCGGTGCCGGACGGGGAAACCGGGCAGCTGTACGTGAGCGGCCCGAACCTGGCCCGCGGCTACCACGCCCGGCCGGGCGCGACGGCTGCCCGGTTCGTCGCGGGCCCGGACGGCACGCGCCGCTACCGCACCGGCGACCTGGTGCGGCGTCTGCCCGGCGGCGCGCTGGAGTTCCTCGGCCGGGCCGACCGGCAGGTGAAGATCCGCGGCTTCCGGGTGGAACCCGGCGAACTGGAAGCCGTCCTCGGCGAGCACCCCGACGTCCGCGCCGCCGCCGCGGTCGGCGTACCGGACGAGGCGGGCGGCTCCCGGCTGCTCGCGTACGTGGTGCCCGAGCGGGACGAGGCCGACCTCAGCGCGCTCCGGACATGGCTGGCCGAGCGGGTGCCCGCCTACCTGGTGCCGTCGTCGGTGCTGCGGCTTCCGGCGTTGCCGTTGTCCCCCAACGGAAAGGTCGACGTCGCGGCGCTGCCGGTGCCCGGCGAGCCGTCCGCCGAGACAGGCCCGGCACCGGTCACCCCGGCCGAGAAGCTGGTCGCCGAGACCTGGCAGGCGGTGCTGGGCGTGGACGCGGTCGGCATGGACGACAACTTCTTCGAACTCGGCGGCGATTCGCTGCGGATGAACCGCGTCGCCGCGGAACTGCGGCGCGCCACCGGACTCCCGATCGCACTCGCGGACCTCCTGCTGGCCGAAACCGCAGGCGAACTGGCCCGTTCACTGGAAGAACACTGACCAGCACGGCACGCTACCGCGCCACCCGCCGCTCCCCCGGAACAAGCGCACGCCGCACCTCGTCGACCACGTCGGCCAGGTGCTCCTGCAAAAAGAAATGCCCGCCCGGAAAAACCCGGTGGCTGAACCGTCCCGTCGTGTGCCGCTCCCACGCGCGCAGGTCGGCGGGCGGCACCATCCGGTCCTCCGCCCCGCCCAGCGCGACCAGGTCGTGGTCCAGCGGTTCCCCGCCCGGCCAGCTGTACTCCTCCACCACCGCCAGATCGGCGCGAACCGTGGGCAGCACCAGCTTCAGGTACTCGGGGTTCTCGAGCACCTCCGGCGACAGCCCGCCCAGTTCGTGCAGCGCGGCGACGAGTTCGGCCTCCGACAGCGCGTGCCGGTGCGGGCCGGTGCGCTCCAGGTGCGGGGCGTGGTGCCCGGACACGATCAGCACCTCCGGCCGCCGGTCCGCCGCGAGGCGCCTGCTCAGTTCGAACGCGACGAGCGCGCCCATGCTGTGCCCGAACAGCGCGTACCGGTCCGCGGTGAGCGGGCCGAGCTGCTCGGCCAGCTCCGGGACCAGGGTGTCCATCCGGGAGTGCGGGGTCTCGAACATCCGGTTCTCGCGGCCGGGCAGCTGCACCAGGGTGACTTCGACGTCGCTGCTGAAGCAGCCCGGCCAGTCCCGGTAGGCCGCCGCGCCGCCGCCCGCGTGCGGCAGGCAGATCAGCCGCAGCGCCGCGCCGGGCCTCGGCTGCGGCGTGAGCGTCCAGGGATTGCGGGTCGTTCCGGCCATGCCGTGCGCTCCTGTCCAGAGGTGTCAGTTCTCCGCCGCGGCCCGGTCGGACCGGATCGCGTCCCAGTTCACCGGGACGCCTTCCAGCCACAGCCGGGCGGCGGCGGCCAGCAGGCTGTCGGTGTGGGATTCCCAGTACGGCGACGGCGCCAGCGACGCCACCACGGGCGCGGGTTCGGCTCCGCTCGCCGCGAGAAAACGGGTGGCCATGTTCAGCGCGGTCTGTTCGGGCCCGATCTCCAGCACCGCGCCGGGCGGACGGCGCCACAGCGCGCGCAGCCCCTCGGCGAACAGCACCGGCGAGCACATGTGCCGTCCCCAGTGCTCGGGATCGGTGGCCTGGCGCGGGTTCAGCCGGGTGCCGGTCAGGCACGAGACGTACCGCAGCCGCGGCGGCTTCCTCGTCATCGACGCGGCCGCCTCGACCAGGCGCGGGCGGACCGGCTCGAGTTTCGGCGTGTGGAAGGCGTGGGTGGTGTCGAGCATCCCGCAGCGGATGCCGTCGGCGGCCAGCCGGGCGCGCAGTTCCTCGGTGTCGGCGGTGCCGCCGGCGGCGATGCTCACGTCGGGCCCGTTCGTCGCGGCGAGCCAAAGCCCTTCGCGCAGATAGGGTTCCAGCTCTTCCCTGGACAGCGAGACCGCGAGCATCCGGCCCTGCGGCAGCTCGTCGACCATCAGCGCGCGGCGCACGATCAGCCGCAGCGCGTCCTCGGCCTCCAGCACCCCGGCGACCGTGGCGGCGACGTACTCGCCGAGACTGTGCGACAGCATCGCCGCCGGTTCGACGCCCCAGTCCCGCCACACCCGCAGCAGCGCGTACTCCAGCACGAACAGCGCCGGATGCCCGATCGTGTTGCGGCGCAGCAGCTCCTCGTACTCCGCCGACCGCGGATCGCCCGCCGGGGCGAACATCGCCTGCCGGGGGTCCACGCCGAACTCGGCCACGAGGAGCTCGCCGAGCCGGTCGGCCACCGCGCGGAACCGGCCGAGCCGGTCGTACAGATCCGACCCGCGCACCACCGACAGCTTGCCGAACCCGGCGAACAGCACGGCGACCGACGGCGTCCCGGCCGCCGCCGGTTCGCTGCCGGACGGCGACCGGGTCAGCAGCCAGCGCGTGTCCCGGTCCCGGACCGTGGCCAGCGCGTGCGCGGTGTCGTAGGCGAGCACACAGCGCCGGTGGCGGTGCGCCGGATCCAGCGGCATCGCCTTGGCCACCGCGGCGAGCCCGCCCGCGGCGGTCTCCAGTTCGGCGGCCAGCGCGACGGTGCGGTCCTCGAGGTCCTCGGCAGTGGCTCCGCTCACCGGAATCAGATGCAGCATCACATTTTTCCCCTAACCCCCAGCGGTCCCGCGTCCGGCCGCCAGCGCGCCAGTGCGGTCCTCGAGAACGGAATCACCTGCGGCACCGCATTCCCTAGCCCCGGGCGGTCTCGAGCCCGGCCGCGCCGCTGTTCTCCAGCGAACCGGCCAGATCCGCCCAGGCCGCCGCGTACACCCTGGCGAATTCCGCCACCAGCGCGCGGCAGTGGCTCGGCACCGCCTGCACGAGCTGGCCCCATTCGGCGATGCCCGCGGCGTGCCGGTCCAGCCACCGCAGCAGCGCCCGGCCGGATTCGCTCAACCGCAGCGCGGGATCCCGTTTCATCTGCTCCAGCGCCCGGCGCAGCTCCGCGGCCGAGACCGCCCAGGACTGGACCCGGCGCGGCGGCGGCGAACCGCGGCGCTGCGCGGGCACCGGATCGTCCCCGGCGCTCAGCCGCCGCCGCACGTCCTGCACCGTGGCCGGGGAAACCCCGGCGCGCCGGGCCACCGAGCGCAGCGACGCGCCCGGCTCCTCGGTCAGCAGTTTCCCGGCGAGCCGGCGGCCCGCCGCGGCGTTCACCGGGCGGCCCCGGCCGTCGCGGCCCACCCGTCTGTCCAACTGATCATTCTGGCCAGTCGAACGGCCGCGCAGACCGGCCACCGTTCCCGCGGCCAATCCGACCGCCGCCGCGATCCTGCGGTCCGACCAATGTCCGTGCGAGACAAGGATCCGCTCCGCCGCCGCGCGCCGGTCGACGCGGTCCAGCGGCAGCCCGTGCACGCGGTTCAGCCACACCGACAGCACGAAAGCGTCCGCCGCGCTGCCCGCGTACAGCACCGCGGCGACGCTCGCACGGCCCCGGGCCGCCGCGGCGCGCACGCGGTGCACCCCGTCGACGACGCGCATCGACGGCACGTGCACGACGATCGGCGGCAGGTCCGCCTCGGTTTCCGCGAGCAGGCCGACGTGGGCGTCGTCCCCGCCCCCGCCGCGCACCCATCCCGACACGGAAAGCCCGGCCACCGCGACCTGTTCGACCGGGCAGCCTTCCAGTTCGGCCCGCGCCCAGTCCGCGCACGCCCCGGACTCGCCGCGCATGCCGTCCCGCGGCGGACGACCCGGCTGCACCATCAGCGCTCCCTCACGATATTCGGACAGCGGAAAAGAAGAACGAGGGATCGGACGGACCCGGGCCTGCTCCGCGATTGCGGAGGCCGGACAGCGAAACGCGCTCGGAAACGACCCCAGTTCTTCCCGGGCATTTCGGCCTTAACCAACAAGATGACCCTAGCAACGGCAAACTCTTCACCGCAACCGGCGGCAAACAACTCGTCCGTTCGGGCGGTCCGGGGCAACCAGTTGAACACCGGCACCAGCGGAAAAGGCAGCTTTGCCCTGCGCTCGCACGCCCTCCGGCGGAGCGGCAGCGGTTCGCGGCGAACGATAGCGGAGTCTGTCAAGCCCGGCGAACAGACAGCTGCCGCGTCTCGCCAGCCATTCCGGCGGCCTGCCGCCGACCATCGTTCTTATTTCCGCACGAGCCCCTTTGCGGAATTACTCTCCGCTCGGTGCGTCAATTCACCGGAAGACGCGATTTCGCTCGAAAAGAGCATTTCCCGCCGAAGCTGCTCACCGAGCGACCGGCGACGGGATCTTGCCCGACCGGTAGCCGGCTTCGTCCCGGCCCGGCGTCCAGCGTCGCCAGTGTTTCGCCGCGAGACGCACTGGTGCGTGCTTCTGCACCTGCGCGGCCGCGGCGCTCAGGCGGTCGTCGGCCGGGAACGAAAGCCACAGCGACAGCGAGGAAGCGGCGGACCCGATCGTCGCCCGCACTCGGGAGGCGCCGAGCGTCCGGCCGTATCCGTCGACCGCGAACCGGCCGGTGTCCTCTTCGGACACTCCGGCGTACGGTTCGCGGCCGGCCGGGTCGACGAGCCGCACGGGAGCGTTCAGCACCAGGCAGGCCGCGGACCGGCCGTATCGGGTGACGGCGTCCGGCTCGGCATCGTCGAGTGCGGTGAGGACGGCGTCCACGCTGTCCTCGCGGACGCGCCATTCCCGGTGCGTCCGCGCCGGCCGGAAGACCGTCGTAGGTCACGATGTCCGGGCGCGTCACGACGGCGTTCCCTCCACGGCGGAGCTTCGGAGAAAAGCGAAGCGGGCACGCTCGGACTCCGCGTCGAATCCGGGGACCCGCCGAGCTACCCGCGTGACGAGTTCGCCGAGCGCGTCATGCACCGCCGGCCGCAACAGGGCCGCCGGGTCCGTCGTCCGCAGGACGTCGTCGCTGTTGAGGCGCAGCTCGCCGCTCGCCCTGCGTTCGGCGAGCATCACCCGGGGGCGGAGCAGGGCGGTCGGCTCGGTGACGACAGTGAGGTCGCCGCCGACGGTCACGAACAGGTCGTAGCCGAACTGCCAGTCCAGCGGACGCAAGCCGGCTTTGAGCCGGGCCAGCTCGGAAATCACGGCCGTCGGAATCGCCGGGTCGCCGTAGACGGCCCGGAACGACAGGCTTCCCGGCGATCGCGCGCTCACGGGGACCCGATCCGCCAGAAGCCCTCGGGCGCTCCGGCCGGGACGAGCGGCGTGATCCACTGCGCCACCACCTCGACGACGGCAGCTTCGAGGTCGTCGCGCGTCCACCCGCTCGGCCGCGGCGGAACGCCAGGCTCCCAGCCGTCTTCGCCCCACGCCACACCGAAAAGATGCCGCTCGTCGCCGAACCGGCGGTCGAGCGCGAACGCGTCGCGTCCCTCGAACCGGGCCCAGACGTCGAACGGGCCCTCGCCGTCCTGGTCGACGAAGACATCGATCACGACGCCCTCGACGCCGTCCGCGCGCGCCGCGGCCCAGAACTGCTCGAGCCGGGCGGAGGTTTCGTGCGACGCGGAGCCGAGGATCCCGGTCACCACGGCCCGGTAGCCACCCGTGTCCACGACAGGGAGCTTAGCCTCGAAGGTCAAGAGCTGTTCAACTGCGCGTCAAAAGCGTCCAATCCTCTGTGGACTCGGCAAGCCGGAAATTGTCCGCCAGGTAACCGCCGTAGACGCGGGTCATCGCCTCGACGGTGTCCTGGCAACAACCCTGCCCGGGCCGCAGCTTGGGCACCATGACCCACTGCGCTTCCCCGAAGACCTGCTCGGCCGCCGGGTGCGTGCGCTCGTCGAAGCTGATCCCCAGGTCCCACCAGAGCGGGCCGCCGGTCGCCGGCGTCAGGTCGAGCGCGAAGGCGAAGGGGTTGGCCAAGGACATGCTGACCACGCGGTCGCCGGGCCGGATGTGGCGGCGCAGCAACGCGAGGCCGTCGTCGAGCATCGACGGGACCGCGGACGCGGTGCGGTAGGCGGTCTGCCACGTCGCGTCCGCCGGGACGACGAAGTCGCCGAGATGCGGGCTGGCAATCCGTTGCGACGGCGGCGGCGCCGCGACGACCTCCCGGCGGGCCGCGCTGATGCCGAGCGCCAACGCGTCTTTCCCGGCTATCGGCGCGGTCGTCGCGACGAGCAGCAGGACGAGCCCGGCGAGCAGCGGCACCGGCATCCGGCGCCGGCCGTCTCCTCCGCTCCAGCGCGGCAACTCCGGTTTCAGCGCCGCCACCAGCACGAGCGGGATGACGGCGAGCGCGGCGAGGTCGGACTTCTCCGGGCTGTCGGCAGCGGAAATGACCACGCTCGAGCCGAGCACGAACAGGGTGAGCACGAGCAGCCGCCACGGCCGGGCCGGTTCTCCGCGCCGCCGGGCGAGCCAGAAAAGACCGGCGACGACGAGCAAAGCGAGCGCCCCGACTGGCGCGTTGTAGGCGATGCTGTGCAGCAGCAGGCCGAGCCGCTTCCCGGCGCCCTGCGCGGCGAACGCCGTCGCGACGTCGCTCGCGTAGCCGACTGGGCCGATCCCGAAACCCAGCCAGAACACCACGACGACCAGCGCGAATCCGCCGGCCGCACCGGCTAGCGCGCGGGCGGCGAGGGTCCGCAGGACCAGTCCGAGGACGACAGCGAGCACGCCCATCAGGAAGAAGTTGGCCTTGTCGTAGGCGAGCAAACCGAGCATCAGGCCGATCGCGGCGCCGTCGGCCAGCGGGCGCCGGGTGCGCGGAGGGACTGATACAGCGAGCAAAAGCGCGGAGTAAAGCAGCCAGCCGAACTTGTTGTAGAGCATCGCGTACGTCGTCGTGCCCGGAGAGTACCCCGGCGGCCGGACGGAAATGACGAGCAAAGCCATGAATACGGTAAACCCGGTCGCGTACCCGCCGGGCAACCGCCGGTGCGCGACATATCCGGCGAGCACCGTCGCGATCGGAAGAAACAGCAAACAGCCGTAGGTCACTGCGGCAAATGACGGTACCGCCTGCATCTGCATGCCGAGCGAAGCGAGCACATAGACGAGCGGGCCGATGGCATTAGAGAAATCTGTTCCGGGCACCTGCCCTTGCGCGATCCGGTAACCGCCGTCCAGCAGGATGAAATTATCCCATGGCGCCACCAGCGCGACCGGGCCGAGCCACCAGGAGTACAAGCCCAGCACGACAACGGCGGTCACGGTCAGCAGCGGCCACGGCACCCGCCGTCGCTTTTCGCGCACCACGACATAAGATTCGGCGAAGTGGAGATCATTTTCTGTCGACATGCGCTTCCCATCCGGGGATTCGTTCGACTGATCAGTTCGTAATCGAGAGGGAAACGCCTCCCGTTACATCGTCCGGAAAAATGATTCAGCAAGGGAAAATAATCGACTACATATTTTCTGGGCTTATTGTGTACCGTCCGGCCGGCGAGATAATTGACGCCAGCGGGCGCACCGCGCGGACCGCCGGGCTGCCGGGCTGCCGGGCTGCCGGGCTGCCGGGCTGCCGCACAGCAATTATTGACTCACACACAGCAATATCGGACATTGAGGCGAGCGCGCCCCCGGCCCTACGGTTCATTGCGTGGCTGACATTTCTGCGGGCGAGACGCCCGCCCCCGAACGCTTCGCCGTTCGCGTCGACGACGCGGACCTCGCCGATCTGCGCGCCAGACTGGACCGGGTCCGCCTTCCCGAGCACGAGACCGTGCCGGACGCGGCCCAAGGCATCCAGCTGGCGCAGCTGTCGACCCTGCTGACGGCTTGGCGCGAGCACGACTGGCCCGCGCGGCAGGAGCGGTGGAACGCCATCCCGCACTACCGGATCGTCCTCGACGGCTTGGGGATCGCGTTCTGGCACGTGCGTTCCCCCGAGCCGGACGCGCTTCCGCTGGTGCTGACGCACGGCTGGCCCGGTTCGATTCTCGAGTTCGAGGACGTCATCGGCCCGCTGAGCGATCCGGCCGCGCACGGCGGTTCCGCGCGCGACGCCTTCCACCTGGTGATTCCGGCGCTGCCGGGGTTCGGGTTCAGCGACCGGCCGCGCGAACAGGGCTGGAATCCCGGCCGTACCGCACGGGCGTGGGCGCGGCTGATGACCGTGCTCGGCTATCCGCGGTTCGGCGCCCACGGCGGGGATTGGGGCGCGTTCGTGAGCACCGAACTCGCCCGTCTCGTCCCCGAACGCGTCGCGGGCCTGCACCTGACGATGCCGATCGCCTCGCCCCTGCCCGACGACCTGCTCGCGCCCGGCCCGGCCGAACAACGCGTCCTGGACCGGCGAAACCTGCACCTCGCCGACGGCTACGGCTTCGGGATGCAGATGAGCACCCGCCCGCAGACCCTGGGCTACTCGCTGCTCGACTCCCCCGCCGGGCTGGCCGCGTGGCTGGGCGAGAAATTCGCCGCCTACTCCGACACCCGGCCCGAATCCGGCGGCGGGGTAAGCATTGCGCAGCAGATCGACACCATCGCGCTGTACTGGCTGACCGGCACCGGCGCGTCGTCTTCGCGCTGGTACTGGGAGGCGATGCGCTGGGTGGCCCGCAGCGCGGAAGCGGAGAACGCGCAGCCGGTGACCGTGCCGACCGCCTGCTCGATCTTCCCGGCCGATCCCTGGCCGACCGTCCGCCACTGGGCCGAACGCCGCTACCTCGACCTGCGCTCCTGGCACGAACTCGACCGCGGCGGCCACTTCCCCGGCCTGGAGCAGCCGGATCTGCTGGTGTCCGAGATCCGGGACGCGTTCCGGCACCAGCGCAAGCCCTGATGCCGGGCCCGTCAGGAATCGCGGTACGCCGAGGGCCGCGTCCCGGTGTGCCGCAGGAAGGCCGTCGACAGCGCGGCCGGGCTGGCGAATCCGCAGCGCCCGGCGATCTGGGCGATGGTCAGCTCGGTGCCGCGCAGCAGCCGTTTCGCCTCGTCGATCCGCAACCGGGTCAGATACCGGTACGGCGTCTCCCCGGTCGCTTCCTTGAAGACCCGGACCAGGTGGTAGACGCTCAGATGCGCCTCGCCGGCGAGGTCGGCCAGGCTGATCGGCTCGGCGAGCCGCTCGCGCATCGCCGCGGCGACCGCCCGGACCCGCGCGTTCTCCCGCCCCGGTGCGGCGCGAGCGGACCGCCGGGTGTGCCGGGTGAGCAGTTGCATCGTCAGGAACGCCGCCGCGGACTCGGCGTACAGGTCGTCGGCCCCGCCCGCGGCGCCGACGGCTCGGATGATCTCCTCGACCAGCGGATCCCCCGCCGCCAGCGACGCGGCCACGGCAGCGAAGTCCACCGCGCCGCCGCCGAGCTGCGCCGCGGTCGCGTCGACGGTGCCGCGCGGAATGTGGACCTGCACGCTGTCCAGCACGCCCGTCGCCCGGTAACGCCGCACAGCGGGCTGGTCCGGAAGCACCAGCTCGACGCGCCCCGGCGTCCACGGAGTGCGCCCCCACCGGCCGCCCCGGCACGTCTCCATCTCCGCGCTTCTCCCGACCGGCAACACCAAATGCAGATCCGCCGCGGCGGGCAACGCCATTTCCTCGGCGACGGGGACGTGCTCGAACCGCTGTACGAGCAGGGACTCCCAGCCGGCGTCCTCCCAGCTGCAATACGTGCGCCGGACGTACCGCTCCATGGCGAACCCGGCGTACGGCCGCAGATCCAGCCGCGTGGAGTCGAACACCATGGTTCCCAGGCTAGCGACGATCGACCCCAGGAGGCTCGATGACCACCGCCCATCCCGCTCGCACCGCCAGCCAGGCCTTGCACGCCGCCGTGCGGAGGCGGGACAAGGAGGCCTGGCTGGCGCTGTTCGCCGCGGACGCCCTCGTGGAGGACCCGGTCGGCCCTTCGCTGTTCGACCCGGAAGGCGCCGGGCATCGCGGCCGCGACGCCATTTCGGCGTTCTGGGACCGCGCGATCGCGCCCAGCGAGTCGGTCGAGTTCCTCTTCGACGACTCCTTCGCCTGCGGAAACGAGGTCGCCTTCACCGGCCAGGTCCGCAGCCAGAACGGCGGGCAGGTGCTCGAAGCCGAAGGAGTGTTCGTCTACCGGGTCGACGACGAAGGCAAAATCCTTGCGGTGCGGGCCTTTTGGGAGTTCGAGCGCACCATGCGGACGATGCGGCCCGCGTGACCGCTATGCCCGGCGCGCGAAATGGCGGCGGGTCCGCTGGCGCGACAGCCAGTACAGCGTGTGCGGGGTCCCGGCGAGCAAACCGCACCCAGCGATGCACATACCGGTCACGAAAAGCGAGTAAGAATTGACGATGCCGCTTCCGACGCGTCCCTGCATGAAAACGACAGTCGCCCAGCACAGCACGAGGCCCCCGATCGTGACCAGGCCGACCGCGGCCGCCGTCAAGCGCCGGAGACGCTTCTCCCAGGCCAGCAGATGCGCGTCGCGGCGCCCCTCGCGCCTCCGGACCCGCAGCGCGGCCACCGCTGTCCCCATGCCGATCAGCAGGCCCGCCACGGTCCCGCCGAGGCCGAAGGTGAAGGCTCCCCCGGCGCCGATGTTGGCTCCGCTGTGCGGCGGCGCGGTGATGAGCATGATGAATCCCGTGCCCAGCAATACGTCGCCGGCAACGAGGATCCAGATGGTGATGAACGTCAAGGTCTTGACGTTGGTTCTCGCGATGCTGACAGGTGCGCTCATGGTTCCTTCCGACTGAATGACGCCGCCGCTCGGCGGCCCGGCCGCCTGTGCACGGCCCGGCTTCGCCTCGCAGTCCCCCTCCTGATCACCCAGCCGCTCGCGAAACGCATGAACAACTGATTTCAGGCAAACGCATCTTATCCGGTCGCAACCGCCTGGGTTGGGCCGTGCGGCGGCGTCGCCAAACGGTTACCAAGCCCGCCGCGCGGCCTTCTCAGCCGACGCGCGGCGAGGGAATCGCGGACCGGTTGCCGCGGTACCGGGCCACGACGACCCGGACCCCGTTGCGGAACGCGTCGGGCGCCGCGGCGAGCACGGTGCTGCGCGGCACCGGATGCGGAACGTCGAGCCCGGTCATCGGCCGGGCGAGCCCGATCCCGCGGACGGTCCACCGCAACTGCCCGTCTTTGCCCCGATCGGTGAACTCCAGCGAAACCGGGCGCAACGCCGCGGCCCGCACCAGCCCGCTGTCCGGCCCGGTCGGGATCAGCACGTCCCCCGCGTCGAGGAGAAGGCAGACCCGATCGACCGGCTTCAGCCCGTCGATCGCGACAATCCCGCGACGGCCCCGTTCGGGTGACCGGAGCAGCCGGACGCATTCGCGATGCGTCAGCTCCACGTCGTCCATCGCCCAGCTCCTCCCCGGCGTCCCCGACGAGCCCAGGATCCCGATTCCACCGCGCGCAGCGCAAGACGCCCACCGCCGGACGTCACTTCCTCCCGGGACTCAAGACCTTTCGGTGCGCATTTCCGCTGTTGCTGAACTATTCGCCGGAGAACCCGATCACGCCAGCCGTGTTCACCGGGTCGTGCTATTCCGGCATCGGCACAACGCTCACCCGGGATTCCGGTACCAGCGCCGGTGGACCATCGGCTCCACCGCCAGCACAGCAACCGCCGCCGCGAGCGCGACCGCCCAGACGAGCCAGTCGCCCGACGGTGCCGCCGACCACACCACAGCGACGAGCACGACCGCCGGCCTCGCCAGCGTGAACGGCCCGAGCCCGATCAGGATCACGAACGTGCTCCCCCGCATCGGCAGCAGCCAGTACGCCAGCAGCGAAAGCACCACGACCACCGCGAACGGGGTCAGCACCTGCAGCATCCGGGCACCCGCGCCGACCAGTCCGGCGTACCGGGCGCCGGGGTCCGACGAGAACGGCAAGGTCGCCGCGATCAGCAACGCCGGCAAGCCGAGGCCTGCGGCACCGCTCGCCAGGCCCCGGCGGGAGGCGGTCAGGTAGTAGGCGCGCTTGCGGATCCGGGCGTTGCGTCCGGTCGCGGCCCGGAACCCGGCGAGAGCGGCGTCGATGAGCGCGAGTGTGCCCAGCGAAAGCGGAACCAGCACGGTCATCTCGCTGGAGCCAGCCCGCGGGCGCGGCGTCCCAGCGCGCGAAGGACGTCGCCGGTCAGCTGCGGACGGAGGCCGACAACCGGACGCATCGCCGCGCAGAGCGGGTTGGTGTACCTGGTCGCTTCGAAGAGAAACGTTTCCATCCCGGCCGCGTGCGCGGCGGCCGACAGCAGCACCGGGTCGCCGTGGGCGCGCCGCGCGGAGGCGACGCCGTCGTGCCGTCCCAGCGGTTCCCGCATCCGGGCCCGGTGGAACAGCCAGGCGCCGAACGGCGCCAGCCGGGTCGCGGCGAGGTCGTAGTGGATGAACGCCTCCGTGCCCGCGCGGTCTTGGGCGCGAAAGAAATCCGGCAGCGCGTCGGCCGGGAAATGGTGCAGCACCCCGCTGGACAGGTACACGGTGGCGTCCTCGGCCAGCGCGAACGCGTCCCCGCACACGAACGCGCACGGGAGTCGCTCGTCTTCGGCCAGTCTGCTCGCTTCGGCCACGAGAGCGCGGTTGAAATCCACACCCACCAGGTCGACGTCGCGGCCGAGCACACCGGAACTGGCCAGGCTGCGCACGATGAACCCCAACCCGCAGCCGATGTCCACCACCCGCGGGCGGATCCCCCGCGCCCGGACCGCGGCGAGGATCGGCGCCAGCAGTTCAGCGAAGCGCTGCGCCATCCGCACTTCCTCGTTGAGCCGCTGCAACTCGGTGTGGGCCCGGATCAGCAGCCGGTCCACCGCCGCGGGATCCAATACCTCGCCGAGGACGGGGATCCGCCGCACGATCCGGGCCGCCCGTTCATCACCGGCCGCGCGCAGCGCGGCGACCACGTCCGCCCGGAGGACCGGAAGGCGTTCGCCGGTCGACGGATCCCACTCCGCCACCAGATCGGAGATCTCCAGCACCGCCATCCGCGAACTCTATCCATCCGGTCGTGCTCCCCCTACTCCGCGACAGTGAGGACGAGCTTGCCGCGGGTGCGACCGGCCGCGCCGCGGGCATGCGCCTCCGCCGCCTGGTCCAGCGGGAAGGTTTCCTCCACCTCGACGGCGACCTCCCCCGCGTCGATCAGGCCCGCGATCGTGGTCAGCGCGGTGCCGTCCGGCTCGACGAGGAACGGCGTGACGCGCACACCAGCGGCTTTCGCTGCCTGGGCCAGTTCCGGCGAAACACCGGAGGGGACGGCGACCAGCAGGCCGCCGGGGCGCACCGTCTTGAGCGAGCGGGTACTGGTCTGGTCCTTCGCGTCGCCGATCAGGTCGATGACGACGTCCACGTCGTTGGCGACGTCCTCGAAGCGGGTCGTGGTGTAGTCGATGGTCTCGACGGCGCCGAGTTCCTCGAGCCACGCGTGCCGGGCGGCGCTGGCGGTGGCGATCACGTGGGCGCCGAGGTGCCGCGCGAACTGGACCGCGAAGTGGCCCACCCCGCCGGCAGCGGCCGTGATCAGGACTCGCTGTCCGGCCTGCACCTGAGCCGTGTCGGCCAACGCCTGCCACGCGGTCAACGCCGCCAGCGGCACGGCGGCCGCGTGCACGTGGTCGAGGCTGGCTGGCTTCCGAGCCCACTGCCGGGCCGGGGCCGTGACGAACTCGGCGTAACCGCCCGCGGCGCGAGGGAACCAAGGCATGGCGTAGACCTCGTCGCCCGGCGCGAGGGTGGTGACGCCGAAGCCGGCCTCTTCGACGACGCCGGAGACGTCCCAGCCCAAGACCAGCGGGAACGTCTGCATTCCCGCCATCCCGTGGCCTTCGCGGGTCTTCCAGTCCACCGGGTTGACTCCGGCGGCGCGCACGCGCACCAGCACCTCGGTCGGCAGCGGCTCGGGTCGCGCGACCTGCTCGGCGGTCAGCACCTCCGGCCCGCCGAACTCCCGGATGGTGATCGCCCGCATGTGCTCGCTCATGGTGTTCTCGCTCATTCCTGTCGCTGATCGCGCGCCGGGACTGCGGCGCCAGACCAGAGTGGCCCGCGTTCGCGGCGAGGAGTGAGTGGCCGGGAAGACACCTATCGTACTATTCCAGCCATGCCGCATCGTGTCGCAGTTCTCGCCCTCGACGGTGTCCTGCCCCTGGACCTGGGCATCCCGGCGCGGGTGTTCAACGAGGCCTGCGAACCGGACGGGACCCGGCTGTACTCCGTCGCGACCTGCTCGCTCGGCGGCCGTCCGGTGCGCACGCACGAGGACTACCGGATCGTCGTCGAGCACGACGAATCGGCGCTGGAGACCGCGGACACCGTCGTGCTCGCCACCCAGGAGCCCGGCGAACACCTGCTGGCGACCGGCGAACTTCCCGGGGACATCGCCGCCGCGCTGGACCGGATCGGGCCGCGGACCCGCATCGTCAGCCTGTGCACCTCGGCGTTCCTCCTCGCGGCGGCCGGCCTGCTGGACGGCGCGCGGGCCACCACGCACTGGGCCCTGTGCGACGCGCTGGCACGGCTGTTCCCCCAGGTCGAAGTCGACCCGGATGTGCTGTTCGTCGACAACGGCCGCATCCTCACCTCCGCGGGCGGAGCGGCCGGTATCGACTTATGCCTGCACTTGGTCCGCCGAGACCACGGCGCGGCAGTGGCATCGGCCGCCGCGCGCCGGTGTGTGGTGGCGCCGTGGCGGGAGGGCGGGCAAGCGCAGTTCATCGAGCACCCGGTTCCGCACGACGCCGACCGCTCGACGTCGGCGACCCGGCAGTGGGCGCTGGACCGGCTGGCCGAACCGATCACCCTCGACGACATGGCGCGGCATTCGCACATGAGCGCGCGCACCTTCACCCGGCGATTCCGCAGCGAGGTCGGCAGCAGCCCGCTGAAATGGCTGGCACAGCAACGGCTCGCGCACGCCCGGCTGCTGCTGGAGACCACCGGCCTGCCCGTCGCGCGCATCGCGACCGCGTGCGGTTTCGGCGATCCGGTCGCGCTGCGCAAGCATTTCCACGCCAACCTGGGTCTGTCGCCGCTGGCTTACCGGCGGGCCCACAACGCCCCGGAGGCGTTGGCAACACGGTGAAATCCGGCCGACAGGGCGGGTCCGGGCAGAACTGGGTCGCTGCCCGTTTCTCAAGCCGGGCCCACGACGCGCGGGAACCGTGGACAGTGCGGTGAAATCCGCCCTTCGGGCAGGGCCGCTGCGGTCAGGCAATCCTGCGCCTCGCCGATACGTGGATAACCCTCGCACCGGATCGCCTCGCGCTGGCGGCCGATGCCGACGGGCAGGTCCGGGACGCGACCCGTTCCTCAAGCCCGGCACCGGAACCGTGGACAGCACGGTGAAACCCGGCCGTCAGGGCAGGTCCGCGGTGAGCAAGCGCAAGCCCTGCTCGAAAAGTTCGGCGAAGTCCGCTCCGGTCAGATGGTCCTGTGCCTCGGCGAGATGCGGATAACCCCCGTCCTGGATCGCCTCGCGCAGGCGGTCGATGCCGGCGGGCAGGTCGGGGCCGGACTGGATCGCTGCTTGTTCCTCGAGGGCGTGGCCGGTCGCGAAGTGCAGGACCAGCAGTGCGGTTTTCATCGCCGCCGCGGCGTCGAGGCCGGACTCTCGCAAAGCGCCGTTGAGGGCTTCGGCGAAGCCTAGGGTGTTCGGTCCGACGGCGTGCGTGCCCGCGTACACCCGCGCACCGTCGCGATAGGACAGGAGCGCGGTGCGCAGGCTTCTCGCGAGGGCCAGCACCCGTTCGCGCGGATCGGCGATTCCGTCGGCGGCGGCGCGGCAGCCGTTCAGCATCGACTCGGCCATCGCGGTCAGCAAGGCCGTTTTGGTCGGGAAGTAGCCGTAGAGCGTGCCCGCTTGGACGCCGACCGCCGTGGCCAGTTTTCGCATGGTGAGCGCGTCGAGGCCCTCTTCGTCGAGCAGCCGGAGCGCGGCGGCGGTGACGTGGGCCCGGTCGGCGGCGGGCGGACGTCCTCGGGTGCGGGGCTGGTGCGCGGTCATGTCGAGGTGAGCCTAGCAGCGTGTTTGACAGCTTCGCGCTTCCTCAGGACACTGACGGCAGGCTTAAATGAACATCGTTCGGAAAATAGTGGAGGCGGTTGTGGACACCGATGTCGTGATCAGCGGGGCGGGCCCGACTGGGCTGCTGCTCGGGGCCGAACTGGCGCTGGCCGGAGTGCGGGTCCGGATCCTCGAACGACAGCAAGCGCGGCACGGGCAGTCGCGCGCGCTCACGCTGCATCCGCGCAGCATCGAGATCCTCGAGCTGCGCGGCATCGCCGACCGGTTTCTCGCCCAGGGCCGAACCGTGCCGGGCTGGCATTTCGCCGGGCTGTCGCGGAGGCTCGACTTCTCCGTGCTGGACACTCGCCACGGCTACACGCTGTTTCTGGAGCAGGCGCGGACCGAGCAACTGCTCGAAGAACGCGCACGGGAACTCGGCGCCGAAATCTCCTACGGGCACGAAGTCGTGTCGCTGGCCCAGGACGACAACGGGGTCGACGTCGCGGGCATCGGGCCGGACGGGGACTTCCGGCTGCGCGCCGCGTATCTCGTGGGCTGCGACGGGGGCCGGAGCAAGGTCCGGGAGTCAGCCGGCATCCGTTTCCCGGGCTCGGACGGCACGATGAGCTCGATGCTCGGCGACTTCGCCGTCGCCGACCAGGAGGCGATCGCCGCGGCCGGACGGACTCCCCTGCTGATCGCCCCGCTTTCCGGAGGACTGACCCGCATCGTGGTCACCAGTCCGGAGCGGATGCGTGTCCCGGCAACGGAACCCGTGACCTTCGAGGAGTTCCGCGCGACGCTGGTGGAGCTGACGGGGACGTCCTTCGGCATCGCGGAGCCGCGCTGGCTTTCGCGGTTCGGCAACGCCACGCGGCTGGCCGAGAATTACCGGTCCGGCCGCGTTTTCGTCGCGGGCGACGCGGCGCACATCCATTTCCCGGCGGCGGGCCAGGGCCTCAACACCGGTTTGCAGGACGCGATGAACCTCGGCTGGAAACTCGCCGCCGAGATCACCGGCTGGGCGCCGCCGGGCCTGCTCGACACCTACCACGCGGAGCGGTTCCCGGCGGGGCAGCTCGTCACCGACAACACCCGGGCCCAGACGCTGCTGCTGGAACTCACCCTGGTTCCCGGCTACCGGCGCCCGGTCGCCGCGCTGCGCGGACTGCTGGATTCGCTGCTCGAAATCCCCGAGGTCAACGCCCGGCTGGCCGGTCTGGTGTCCGCGCTGTCGACGTCCTATCCGGCACCGGAGGGCGACCCGCTCATCGGCGCCCGCGCGACCGGCCGGATGTTCGGGCCGGAAGGCGCGGATCTGGTGCACAGCGGCACCTTCGCTTACTTCGGGGACGGCGCGGAACAGGTCGCCGAGGGGTGGAAAGACCGGATCACGGTGGCCGGCACCAGACCCGAGAACCTCAGCGAACTCCTCGTCCGGCCCGACGGACACATCGCGTGGGTCCGCCGCGCAACCGATCCGCCGGACGCCGCGCTCCGGGAAGCCGCGATCACCGACTGGGCCGGAGCGGCGGTGCGGCGATGACCGAGCACCTGACGCCCGCCGGACTCCACCGCTCTCCCGGGGCCTTCACTCCGGTCGTGCGCGTCGGCGACCTCGCTTTCCTTTCCGGGCAAGTCGCCTGGGACGAGCACGGGAACCTGTGCGGCGAGGACCACGCGACCCAGATGCGGCGGATCGCGCAGAACCTCGACATCGCGCTCGCCGCGGTCGGTTGCGGACGCGAGGATGTCGTCAAGGAAACCGTCTACGTCGTGGACTACCGCCCCGAGCTGATCTCCGGCCTCTTCGGCGCGCTGCGCGAAGGCGTGCCCACAGCGCCGGCGAGCACGATGGTCGGGGTCGCCGCACTGTTCGCCCCCGATGTGCTGGTCGAGGTCGACGTCGTCGCGAAAGTGCCCACGCCGTGAGCCACTACGTCCTGGTGCACGGCTCGTGGTGCGGCGGTTGGGTATGGGACCGGATCGCGGCGCGGTTGTCCGAACAAGGGCACACCGTTGCCGCGCCCACGCTCACTGGCCCAGGCTTGGTGCAGCACCTCGACGAAGTCGCGCTGCTGCTGGAAGACCAGGTCGTCCTCGTCGGCCACAGTTACGGCGGAATGGTCGTCGCCGGGGTCGCGGACGCGCATCCGGAGCAGGTGCGCGAAGCGATCTATCTCGACGCTTTCCTTCCCTCGCCCGGTGAATCCGCGTTCGACCTGATGCCGATGCTGCGTCGGCTGTTCGCCGAGGCGGCGCGTTCCCACGACCCGCCGGGCCGGACCGTGCCGCCGTTCGGGCTCGACGCGCTCGGGTTCACCCACGCCGACGTGGTCTCCCGGCTGCGGCCGATCGACCTCGCCAGCCACGAAGAACCCTTGCCGCCGCCGTCTGCCGGCCCGCGGCCGCCTGGCCGCTGCGTTCTTTTCGGCGAGCACTCTCCTTTCTCGGCTATGTCTGCCCGCGCCCGGGAACAGGGGATGGTGTGCCGGACCGTCGCGACCGGCCATTTCGGACTGTGGACAGCGGCCGCCGAAGTGTGCGCGGCCATGACAGGGCCGGAGGGGTGCCGGCCCGGACCTCGCTGAGGCATCGACGTCGTCCCAGTCAGCGAACAGGTTCCGGGAGTCCGGGAATCAGGTCGGGCGGCGCTCTGGTCCGGCGGGTCGACGCCGCGAGCCCATCGAGTTCGCCGGGCAGCACCTCGCCCACCCGCAGCGGGCACCGCCGAACGCGCGCCCGCCGGGGAATCGCTCTTCCCCCTCCGCCCGGCCATTGCGCAGCCCGGACTCTTCCGACATTCGTACGGCACCCGGGACATTCCCTACGAAAGTCGGCTGAGCGCCGAACGCGCGAGGAATCCCAGCACCGGCAAGGCATATACCAATTGACCGCCGAATCCGGAACATTCCGTTGGTCCGTTTGGAGCATTGACGCCCCTCTGCGCCGATCCTTTACTCGACTGTGCTCGGCCGCATACCCACCGTGAGCGGCCGGGCGCTTTCCCTCTCCCCGCACCCATCGTCCTGCCTTCATGGAAGGAAGACCTCGATGCCCCATCGCGGACTCACCACGGGCTTGGCGGCCGCCGCCGGTCTCGCCATGTCCCTCGCGTTGCCGGCCGTCCCGGCGAGCGCGGCTTCCGAAGCCCAGCCCGCGTCCCCCGACGCGGCCGCCGCTCGCGCGGCCGACCAGGCGGTCGCCTCCGGGCTCGGCCGGCTCAGCCGCGGCCCGGCGGAGGCGTTCCGGCGCGTCGGCCAGACCGCGGGCGACGCCGGGCTCTTCTACAGCGCCTACGAGCGCACCTACCAAGGCCTGCGGGTCGTCGGCGGGGACGCGGTCGTCGTCGCGGACGGAGCCGGGAACGTCCGCGACACCAGCGCCGCGGAAACCGCACCCATCGCCGTCGGGACGCAGGCAGAGCTCGACGCCGCGAAGGCCGCTTCCACCGCACGCGCCCAACTGCCCACTGTGGACAGTGTGAGCGCACCCGAAAAGGTGGTGCTGGCCGGGGCGAATCCGAAACTGGCCTACGAGGTCGTCGTCACCGGGCGCACCGCCGCGGCGCCGAGCAGGCTGCACGTGTTCGTCGACGCCGCCACCGGCGCGGTGCTCGACCAGCGGGACGACATCAAGACCTTCAGCTCCGGAGCCAAGTCCCAGGCCGGTCCGAACGCGGTGAACGCGGCGGGCACCGGCAACAGCTACTACGCCGGCACCGTCTCCATCGACACCACCGGTTCCGGCAGTTCGTACTCGATGCGCGACCCCGGCCGCCCGGGCATCAGCTGCGGCCGCGAGGGCGGGTCTGTCTACAGCGGACCGGACAACAGCTGGGGCAACGGCTCGGGCACGAACCTCGAAACCGGCTGCGTCGACACTCTCTTCAGCGTCCAGACCGAGTGGAAGATGCTGAAGGACTGGCTGGGCCGCAACGGCATCAACGGCAGCGGACGCGGTTATCCGGCATCCGTCGGCCTCAACGACGTCAACGCCTACTGGGACGGCTCGTCGACGCACTTCGGGCACTCGCAGGACAACCAGCGCCAGGCCACGTCGATGGACGTCGTCGGCCACGAGTTCGGGCACGGCATCTTCCAGACCACCCCGGGCGGCGCGGGTTCCGGCAACGAGAACGGCGGCTTGAACGAGTCGACCGGCGACATCTTCGGCGCGATGACCGAAGCGTATGCGAACAACGCGAAGGACCGGCCGGACTACGAGGTCGGCGAGGGCGTGAACCTGGTCGGCCAGGGCCCGATCCGCTACATGTACAACCCGTCGAAGGCCGGCGACCCGAACTGCTACTCGTCGTCGATCCCGAGCACCGAGGTGCACGCGGCGGCCGGTCCGCAGAACCACTGGTTCTATCTGCTCGCCGAGGGTTCGAACCCGGGCGGCGGCAAGCCCGCCAGCCCGACCTGCAACAACAGCAGCGTCACCGGTGTCGGCATCCAGAAGGCCGCCAAGATCTTCTACAACGGCCTGCTGAAGAAGACCTCGTCGTGGAACCACAAGGCGGCCCGCAAGGCGACTCTCCAGGCCGCGATCGCGCTCTACCCGGGCAGCTGCACCGAGTTCAACGCCACCAAGGCAGCCTGGAACGCCGTCTCCGTTCCCGCGGTGTCCGGCGAGCCGACCTGCACGACGCGCGCCGCGCGCTGACCTGACGCGGCCGGGTCCCGCTCGCCGCCGCGCGGCGGGACCCGGCCCGCCCGGCCCCTCCCCCGGAAACACCCGCTCCCCCAACCCCAACCGAAGGAACGCACCGTCATGAAGTGGAAGACAAGACTCGGCGCCGGGGTCACCGCCCTGGTGGCGGTACTGGGCGTCGTCAGCGTGCCCGCGGCCACCGCCGCGCCCGCCTCGGCGCTCGCGGCCCCGGACATCTCGCTGGCCAACATCAAGACCCATCTCAACCAGTTCCAGGCGATCGCCCGCAACAACGGCGGCACGCGCTCGCCGCGCGGCGGCGGTTACGCCGCGTCGGTGTCCTATGTGGAGAACCTGCTCAAGAACGCGGGCTACACCACGAAGCGGCAGACCTGCACGAGCTGCACCGGCCGCTCGCAGAACCTGATCGCGGAATGGCCGCAGGGCGACGCGAACCAGGTCCTGATGCTCGGCGCGCACCTCGACTCGGTGAGCGCCGGCCCCGGCATCAACGACAACGGTTCCGGCAGCGCGTCGATCCTCGAGGTCGCGCTGACGCTGGCCCGCACCAACCCGGCGATGGCCAAGCGCGTCCGGTTCGCGTGGTGGGCCGACGAGGAGTCCGGCATGGTCGGCTCGCGGTACTACGTGAGCACGCTGTCGAGCACCGAGCGCGCGAAGATCACGACCTACCTCAACTTCGACATGATCGGTTCGAAGAACTGGGGCTACTTCGTCTACGACGACGTCGCTTCGGTCAAGGCCGTCTTCGACGAGTACTTCGCCTCCATCAACATCGAGACCGAGGGCGACACCGAAGGCGACGGACGGTCCGACCACGCGTCGTTCAAGCGCGCGGGCATCCCGGTCGGCGGCCTCGCGACGGGCGCCGGCGACATCAAGAGCTACGAACAGGCCGAGAAGTGGGGCGGCACGCCGGGCGCGGCGTTCGACAACTGCTACCACCGCGCCTGCGACACGACGTCGAACATCCCGGACACGCCGCTGGAGAAGAACTCCGACGCGATCGGGTACGCGGTGTGGAAGCTGGCGGTCGCCGCGCCCGTCGCGGTCGCGCATCGCTGACACTGAACGCCGGAGCCGGGCAACCGCTCCGGGCCGCCGCCGCGGAAACTGCGGCGGCGGCCCGGAGCGTCCCCCGGACGGATGCCCGCGATAGTCGGCCGACACGTTCGTCATGACCGGACCGGCTTTCCGGCGCCCGGTTCTCCCGCGAGGATCGGTTCGACCGGGAACGGGCGGTATCCCGCGATTTCGGGCAGGTCGAAATGCTCGAACTCGGCGCGAGGCACGTGCCATCGGACGATGCGGCGAGTCCACCCGTGGTGCGGCTGGGAGAAGACCACCGTGTCGGGGGTTTCCCAGACCGGCGCGGTCGGCGCGGTGTCGCCGAGGTCGCAGGCCGCCGGGAGCGGACAGGCGGTGACCGACCCGGTAGCCAGGTCGAGCAGTTCCGCGGAGGGCGGGTCGTACCGGAACGAATACATCCGCGTGCCGCCCGGCACGAAACGCCAGCGGTAGGGTTCCCTCGCCGCCAGCTGTTCCCCGGACGTGGTGACCACCGCCATTCCCCAGGCTTCTTCGCGCAATTGCGCCCCGGACAACGGGTCGAGCAGATGCATCGGCGACGCGAGGTCCGCCGGTTCGTGACCCGGCGTCCAGCGGGAAGCGACGAAGGGCCCGCCTCCGGAACCGGTGACGAAATAGACCGCCCCGTCGTGGATGCCCAGGACCCTTCGGGTCAGCTCAGGCGATTTCGGCAGGCTCCACGATTCTTCCGTTGTCACGTCGTACAAATGCACCTGGTCCCACGACCGCCTGCCGACGTGAGTCTGCACGCCCGCCAGGTAGCGTCCGTCCGCGCTGCGGACAGGCCCCATGTCCAAGTCCACCGGAAGCTGCCGGGCAGTGCCCGACCAGTCGATCAGCTGTCCTTGCCCGCCGGACGCCGCGACGTAAATTCCGGCCAGGGTCTCGAAAGCGCGGTACCGGTAGTCGCTCTCGACCCGGCCGAGAATCGCGAACTCTCCCGCGTGCCATACGCCGACCGTGCCGTCGCCGGAGACGAACCCGGCTCGCGGCGGAGCACCGGCCACGGTCGGAGGTTCCTCCCGGTGAACGATTGTCACGCGGGGCACCTGCTGCGGCAGCGGCGGGCGGGGAAGCGCCGCGACAGTGTCGTCCTCCCGGCGGATCAGCTTGTCGCTGACCGCATACTCGAGCAACGGCTCGACGGTTTCCTCCGGGACGGCCAGCAAAGCAGCGACATCCTTGACGTGCGCCGGATTCGACCAGGCCGCGATGCTGACGAGGTCGGCCGCGAGCCAGACGTACACGGCCCGCACCGCCGCCGCATCCAACCGGGCGGCCAGGTCCGCCGGGAGGTCGAGGACTTCCGTGGCCCGCCGCGGCGTTCCCGCCGAGTAGCCGCCGGAGCCGTCCGCCACGAGCAGTCCTGCCGCGACCAGCAGGGGAATCGCGTCCCGTCGCGTGCGCGGCGGATCGACGCCCAGCTGCGCGCACACAGTGTCCGAGGGCGGCTCGCCGGGCAACGGTTCGTCGAGCCAGCCGTCCCGGCGCGGCATGCCGGCGAGCGTGAAGTACCACGACACTTCGATCAAGTGGTATCCCAATACCTGTTGCCAGCCCGGGTTTTCCGGGTGCAGCGTGGCGCGGGTGCGGTTGAGCCACCGCGGCGGCTCCGGCCGGTCGGGCGCCGGCCAGAACTGGATCAGCCAGACGTCGCCCTCTTCCCCGGGTTCCGCTGGTTTGCGGCAGATCCGGGTGCGGAAAAGGCCTTGCGCGCCCAGGTTCAGTTGGTCGCCGGTGGCACCGCCGGTCAGCAATGCCAGGCTCACGGCCCCGGAACGGCTGTGAAACGGCGACTCGACAACGTCTTCCCATTCCTCGAGCCGCAGTTCCGGCGGCCCGTCGTGGGCCTCGCAGCGCACTGCTTGCCAGGGGTCGTTGGCGGTGCAGTGCAGCCAGCCGTCGCCTGCTGTCGCGACCGTGCCGGACAACGCGTTCGTCGCGCTTTCGCCAAGCAGGTCGTTGCCCAGCACGGGCACACTGCTGTCGCGGTATACGTCTCGAAGCACAATGGTGCCGTAGTCGGGCAGGTACTCGTCCTCCTCGGAGAACCCCAGTAGCGTCATGCCCAGCAAGGTAGCGGCGAGGTCTGACAATTTTCGCGGACGCCGGTTTTCGGCTGCGCCGAAGGCGCAAAGTCCGATGTGGTCAGCGGCGTGGACGACCACGTCATTCGTGGGAAATCAGCGAGCAGAGAACGGAATCCGGATGATGCCGGGTTCCTCAGCCCAGCAACCGGCGAAGGAAATCGCGGCAAACCTCGGGCAGAAACTGGCCCGCCTCGATGGCCGCGTCGACGTCGCCGTCCAGCATTCCCCCAGGCCAGCAGCCGGTGCCGGGCCAAGTCTTCCGCGTCCGTCACGTGCCCCTTGGGCCGATCTGCACGATCTGGTCGATCTCGGCGGCGTGCTCGTCCCACAGCCGGATCAGCGAATCGGATCCGGTCGCCCGCACCAGCGCCCGGTGCGACGGTTTTCTCCAGCCCGTCCAGTGCCTTCCGCACGGTCGCCTGCCCCTTGGCGGACACGCCGCGCCGCCGAGCCAGTCGCAGCGCTCCGATTTCCAGGACCGCCCGGACCAGATCGATGTCGGTGAGCGAACGCTGCACCTCCCGCGACTGCGCGGCGACGTCCTTTCGGTCACGAACGCGCCCCGGTCGGCCTGGATCTCCACCAGGCCCAGCGAACTCAGCATCCCCAGCGTCGCCTTCGGTTACGAGAAGTCCGGTCTCGCGCCGGGAGATGTCGCCGACTTGGTTGTGCTGCCGGGTGAACCGTGGTGCTTTCCCCTCCGCGCAGCTTGGCAATGAAGCGGGGAAGGATCGTCGCGCACGACGGGGCGCTCACGCAGATTCCGTCGCTGATCGGATGACCCGAACTCAGTAGAAGCCGTCCCGTTTCACCGGCACGGGCCTCGGGTCGTACCCGAGGTCCGCGCTGATCGCTGCCGCGGTTTCGAGCAGCACCGGGACGGTTTCCTTGCGCAGCCGCTCCGGCGCGAGCCGTCCGGCGGCTGTCGACGAGGCGAGCGCCGCGACGACCGCTCCGGTGCGGTCGCGCACCGGGGCCGACGCGGACAGCAGGCCCTCCTCCAGCTCACCGTCCACAATAGACAGACCAGCGTCGCGCACCGCGGCGAGCGCGGTCCGCAGCTCCGCCGGATCGGTGACAGTGCGCGCGGTGTACGAGCGCAGCGGGGCTTCCTCCAGGTAGCGGGTGATCCGCCCCGGGCCCGCCCACGCGAGCAGCACCCGGCCCATCGACGTCGCGTGCGCGGGCAGCCGGGTGCCGACCGCGACGTTGATGCTCATGATCCGCCGCACCGGCACGCGGGCGACGTAGACCGCCTCGTTGCCGTCCAGTTCGGCCAGCGACGCGGACTCCCCGGTCATCTCCGCCAGCCGCAGCAGGTGCGGATGCGCCAGGTCGATCATCGCGCGGGTCGCCGTGTAGTGCTGGCCGATGGTCAGCACGCGCGGGGTCAGCGACCAGCGCGGCCCGTCGCTGGTCACGTAGCCCATCCGCTGCAGGGTCAGCAGCAGGCGGCGCACCGCGGGCCGCGACAGGTTCGTCGCGGTCGCCAGTTCGGTGAGCGTGGGGTTGGTGCGCTCCTCGTCGAAGGCGAGCAGCACGGCGAAGCCGCGCTCCAGGCTCTGCACGAAGTCGCGCTCGTTTCCGGCTGCCGTCACGCTCCGCAGTATTTCACCCGCTCCGGTATCGCCCTTGACCTCCGTCGCCTCCTGATGCATCCTTCCACTCACTGCACGCATAGCGTTCACTCCGTACGCATAGCGTACATCGCACGAGGAGGTGCGAGATGACGGTTCCGTCCCGCGAACTGCGCGACGCGTTCGGCAGGTTCGCCACCGGCGTCACCGTGGTGACCTGCCGCAGCGACCAGGGGACCCCGCACGGGGCGACGGTCAACGCGTTCACCGCGGTCTCGCTCGAACCCGCGTTGTGCCAGGTCACGCTGACCCGGCAGTCCAAGGCCTGCAGTTACCTCGACGGCGCCGCGTTCGCCGTCAACGTGCTCGGCGCCGACCAGGCCGACACCGCCTGGCACTTCGCCGGACGTCCGGCCGATCCCGGACCCGAATGGGCCGAAGGGCCGGTCGCACCGGTCCTCGTCGGCTCCGCCGCGGTGTACTCGTGCCGCCCGTGGCGCACCTACGACGGCGGCGACCACCTGATCGTGGTCGGCGAGGTCGTCGACGTCGCTGTCGAAAACCGGCAGCCGCTGCTGTTCTACGCCGGCGCGTTCCGCGAACTCGGCCCCCGCGAGACCGGCACCCACTGGGGCGGCTCGCTCGACTGCCCCGAGGCGGGCTGGTTCGGCGCCTCGACCACGTTCACCCCGCTGCGCCCGCACGCCGCCTGACCGCCACCCGAAAGGACATCGCCATGACCATCCAGCAGGACCGCTCCGCGGCCGCCGCCCCCACCGCCTCCGCGCCGATGACCGGCGACGAGTACATCCAGTCCATTCAGGACGGACGCGAGGTGTGGATCTACGGCGAGCGCGTCAAGGACGTCACCACCCACCCCGCCTTCCGCAACCCGGTCCGGATGACCGCCCGGCTGTACGACGCGCTGCACTCGCCCGAGACGCGCGACGAGCTGACCGTGCCGACCGACACCGGCAACGGCGGGGTCACCCACCCGTTCTTCCGCAGCCCGCACACCGTCGACGACCTGCTCGCCGACCGCCGCGCGATCGAAACCTGGTCCCGGATGACCTACGGCTGGATGGGCCGCAGCCCGGACTACAAGGCCAGCTTCCTCGGCACGCTCGGCGCGAACTCCGACTTCTACGCGCCGTTCGAAGACAACGCGAAGCGCTGGTACAAGGAATCGCAGGAGAAGGTCCTGTACTGGAACCACGCGATCATCAACCCGCCGGTCGACCGGAACCTGCCGCCGGACGAGGTCGGCGACGTGTTCATGAAGGTGGAGAAGGAAACCGACGCGGGCCTGATCGTGTCCGGGGCGAAGGTCGTGGCGACCGGTTCGGCCATCACGAACTACAACTTCATCGCCCACTACGGGCTGCCGATCAAGAAGAAGGAGTTCGCGCTCATCTGCACGGTGCCGATGGACGCGCCGGGCGTGAAACTCATCTGCCGCACCTCCTACACGCAGCAGGCGGCGGTGATGGGCAGCCCGTTCGACTACCCGCTGTCCTCCCGGATGGACGAGAACGACACCATTTTCGTGTTCGACAAAGTCCTCGTGCCGTGGGAGAACGTGTTCCTCTACGGCGACATCGAGAAGATCAACGGGTTCTTCCCCGTCTCCGGCTTCATCCCGCGCTTCACCTTCCACGGCTGCATCCGGCTCGCCACCAAAATCGACTTCATCGCCGGACTCCTGCTCAAGGCGCTGGAGATCACCGGCAGCAAGGACTTCCGCGGCGTGCAGACCCGCGTCGGCGAGGTCGTCGGATGGCGCAACACCTTCTTCGCGCTCGCCGACGCGATGGCGCGCAACCCCGACGAATGGACCAACGGGGCGCTGCTGCCCAAGCTCGACTACGGCCTGACCTACCGGATGCTGATGATCCAGGCCTACCCCCGGATCAAGGAGATCATCGAATCCGACGTGGCCAGCGGCCTGATCTACCTCAACTCGCACTCCATCGACTTCAAAACCCCCGAAGTCCGGCCGTACCTGGACAAGTACGTGCGCGGCTCCAACGGCTACGAAGCCGTCGACCGGGTCAAGGTCATGAAAGCCCTCTGGGACGCCGTCGGCTCGGAGTTCGGCGGACGGCACGAACTCTACGAACGCAACTACTCCGGCAACCACGAAAACGTCAAGGCGGAACTGCTCTTCGCCGCCGAGGCCCAGGGCACCACCGAGTCGATGAAGGGCCTGGCCGAGCAGTGCCTCGCCGAATACGACCTCGACGGCTGGACCGTGCCGGACCTCATCGGCAACGACGACGTCTCGTTCCTCAAGAAGCGGGGCTCTTGATCCGCCGCGGCGCCCTCGCGTCCCCGGGGGCGCCGCGGTTCCCAGCGCTGCCCGAACGCGGGAGGTTCGCGTGAGCACGGTTTTCTGGCACGGCACCGCGGAGGTGCCGGACGGCTGGGGCCCGTCCGTCGTCGCGCTCGGCGTTTTCGACGGACTGCACCGCGGCCACCAACGGGTTCTGGACCACGCGGTGCGCCTGGGCCGCGAGCGCGGAGCGCCGGTGGTCCTCACGACGTTCGACCCGCATCCGGCGACCATCGCCGGACGGCCGCGCGACACGACACCGGTGGCGACGGTGGAACACCGAGCCGAGCTGGCCCGTCGGCACGGAGCCGACCAGGTGCTCGTCCTCCCGTTCACCGAATGCCTCGCGCGGACGTCCGCCGAGGATTTCGTCGACGGCGTGCTGAGGCGCACCCTCGACGCCACCGCAGTGGTCACCGGCAGCAACTTCCGCTTCGGCCACCGAGGCGCCGGGGACACCGCCCTCCTGCGGAAGCTCGGGCCTGTCTCCGGTTTCACCGCGCATGCCCTCGACCTGCTTCCCGGCTGTTCCTCGACGCTGGTCCGCACGCTGGTCACGGCGGGCGATCTCGTTGGCGCCGCGGCGATTCTCGGCCGACCGCATCGCGTGCACGGGACGGTCGACGGCGAAATCGTCACGCCGTGCACGACGTTGCTGCCGCCGCCGGGCAAATACTGGGCGCGCACCCCGCATGGCGACCGGACCGTCGAGGTGGAGGCCGGGCTGTTGCTCGCGGACCTGCCGGACGGGCCGACCGCGGTGGATCTCGTCGACGCACGGTAATGCTTCCGGCCGCCCAGGTGGTGGACACGATTGCGCACAGTGGCGGAGAGCGGTGCACTCGGCGCGTCCACTCTTCTCGCGGAAGGATCATCATGTCCGTCACCGACGAGCTTCTGGCCAACAACGCCGCGTACGCCGCGAATTTCACCGGGCCGCTCCCCTTGCCGCCCGCCAAGCACGTCGCTGTTCTCGCTTGCATGGACGCGCGCCTCAACGTTTACGGCGTTCTCGGCCTCGAAGAAGGCGACGCGCACGTCATCCGGAACGCGGGCGGCGTCGTGACCGAGGACGAGATCCGGTCTCTCGCCATCAGCCAACGACTGCTGGGCACGACGGAAATCATCCTCATCCACCACACCGACTGCGGCATGCTCACTTTCGGCGACGACGAATTCCGGAACTCGATCCGGCGGGAAACGGGGATCAAGCCCGCTTGGGCCGCCGAGGCGTTCAGCGACATCGAGGAGGACGTCCGGCAGTCGCTCGCCCGGATCCGGACCAGTCCGTTCATCCCGCACCAGGACTCCGTGCGCGGCTTCGTTTTCGACGTCGCCACCGGGAAACTCGCCGAAGTCCGCTAGGCGAGGAACGCGTGCGGGTCGGTGTAGAGCGCGTCCAGCTGCACCGCCCCCGCCGCCACGCCCAGCAAATCCCGGCCCGGGAAACTCGTCGGAAGCACCCGGGCCGCCGCGTCGACGCGCCCGCGCGACCGGGCCGACACCTCCGCGCGCACGACGTCCCGGCAGGCGGGCAGGCCGGCGATCCCCGGCTCGGCGACCACCAGCACTTCAGGGTTCACCACGTCGAACAACAGCGCCGCCGCCCGGCCGATCACGCGGGCACGGGCGAGCAGGACGTCGAGTGCGGCCGGGTCTCCGGATCCGGCCGCGTCGACTACGTCCGCAATGGACGCTCGGCCGGCACGGGCGGTGACCGCCCATTCGGCGGCGTCGGCTTCGAAACAGCCGGACCGGCCGCAGGCGCACGGCGTGTCCAGTGCGCCGAGCGGGAGGTGCGCGACGGTGCCCGCCGCCGAGCCGGGGCCGCGGCAAAGCCGTCCGCCGGACACGATGGCGGCGTCGACCACGTTGCCGACGAACAGGTGCACCAGAGATCCGCAGCCGCGGGCGATGCCGAACATCGCCTCCGCCGAGGCCAGCGCGCGGGCATGCCCGTCGACCCGGGTGGGCAGGCCGGACAGCTCCGCCAGGATCGGCCCTGCGGGCACGTCGTACCAGCCCAGGGAGGAATGTTCGACGATCGCGCCGGTGTCCGGGTCGACCCAGCCGCCGCTGGCGACCCCGAGTCCCACCGGGATCCGGCCCCGCTGGTGGCGGCGCCGGAATTCCCGCAGCCGTGCCGCGGTCCCGGCGAGGATCTGCTCGGGTTCGCCGCCCCGGTGCGGGATCCGTTCCGAGGCCAGGACTCGGCCGCGCAGGTCGAGTGCGGCGAGCGTGGCGAAGTGGTGGGCGATGTGCACGCCGAACACCGCGTGCCGGTCGGCGGCGATGTCGAGTTCGGTCCTCGGCCGCCCGGCTGTGCGGCGGTTCGCGGGCGGAGCTGCCGGGCGGGCGGTGAGCAGACCGAGGCCGGCGAGACTCGCGCATTGCCTGCTGACCCCGGCGGGGCTGATGCCGGTCAACTCGGCGAGCGAATCGCGAGCCAGCGGGCCGCGCGCGAGCACGGCCCGGAGCACGGCCGCGGCGGAGGTGCTGCGGTGGTCGCGGGGTACCGCGAGAACACTTGTCGTCATCGGTCAGCTCCCACCGGACTCGCGCGTTCAGCTCGTGATCGGATCCGCGCCTGGGCGCAACGGCGGGCCGATCGCCAGGCTGGACGCCGGAGCCCGCCCCTTTCCCCACCCGAGGCGTTCCCGGTAGCTGCCCAGCAACCCGCCGTCGGTGAGCAGGTCCGCGTCCTTCGCCAGCGCCCCGTCCGGTTCCGGGGACGTCCGCGGCGAGACGAACAGTGCGTCGGCCGGGCAATTCGCCTCGCAGTGGAAGCAGGTCTGGCAGTCGTCGTGCCTGCTGATCACGGGGATGCCGCCGGCGCCGCGGTCGAAGACGTTCGTCGGGCAGACCGCGATGCATTTGTCGCAGGCGATGCAGCGGTCCGCGGACACCAGTTCGATCACGACGCCGCCTCCACGACCGTCCTTTCCGGACGGACCCAGACCGTGTCCAGGCCGCCGGTGTGCAGGCGATGCCGTTGCGCCGAGTCCTGCGCGGGGAAATCGAGCCGCTTCGCCATGCCGCGCGTCTCGGTGCGGGCGAGCGCCGAGCGGTACATCCACCGCGCGTGTGCGGCCATCGCCGCCGCTTGCCGGGTGCGGACGGACAGCTCGC
This sequence comes from Amycolatopsis sp. FU40, assembly GCF_021903635.1. Taxonomy (NCBI): domain Bacteria; kingdom Bacillati; phylum Actinomycetota; class Actinomycetes; order Pseudonocardiales; family Pseudonocardiaceae; genus Amycolatopsis; species Amycolatopsis sp. FU40. The sequence continues at coordinate 1,761,719 of NZ_CP091381.1, read as the reverse complement.
CGCTGCCGCCCAGCGACGTTCGCAGCCGCGTCCAGACGTCGTCCAGCGAGGCGAGCGCCGGGGCCAGCACATTCCCGTGGCGCAGGTAGTTCTTGTCGTAGGGCAGGACTTCGCGCTGGACGGCGGCGATCACCTCGCGGTGGTCGCCGTCGGCGCGTCCGCTTGGCCGGAGCCCGGCTTCGCCGAGTGCGAGCGTCCGGCGGCTGTTCGCGCGGGAGCCGAGGGAACGGGCGTAGCGGGCGGCTCCCCGGCCCGCCCAGGTGCCGGACGAGATCGCCCAGGCAGCGTTGTGGCTGCCCCCGCCGGTGAAACCGCCGCAGATCAGCTCGCGGGTGGCCGCGTCGCCCGCCGTGTACAGGCCGGGGACCGTGGTGGCGCAGTCGTCCGAGACGATCCGGATGCCGCCGGTGCCGCGGACGGTGCCCTCGGCGATCAGGGTGACCGGGAACTTCTCGGCGAACGGGTCGATGCCCATCCGGTCGAAGGCGAGGAAGAAGTTCGGCTGGGCCAGCCGCATCGCCGCGCGGGTCTGCTCGCCGGCCCGGTCCAGCCGGCAGAACACCCGGCCGCGCAGCAGTTCCCGCGCGATCGGCGAGCGCCGGACGCCGCTCGCGCCTTCGAGCACGCTGCCGTCGGCCCGGAAGAAGGTGGCGAAATGGTAGAACGCGGTCTTGGTGACCGAGGTGCCTTCCGGCGCGATGCCGTAGGCGTTCGAGAACTCCATGCCGGACAGGTCGGCCCCGGCCTCGGCGGCGAACAGCGCGCCGTCCCCGGTGTTGACGTCGCAGCCCAGCGCCTTCGACAGGAACGCGCAGCCGCCGGTGGCCAGCACGACCGCGCCCGCCCGGACCCGGTAGTCCTGCCTGCTCTGCCGCCGGTGGCCGGCCGCGCCCGCCACCGCCCCGGAGGGATCGGCGAGCAGTTCGGTCACCGGGCTGTGGTCGAGGATCCGCACCCCGGCGCGCCGGACGAGAACGCGCATCCGGCGCAGGTACTCCGGGCCGTGGAGCCCGTTGCGGAGCTGGCGCCCGTCCGGGCCGACGGGGAACGGGAACCGGGCCGCGACGGCGAGTTCGTTGACCTGCTCGTAGGTCTCGTCCAGCACCCGGGCCGCCCACCTCCGGTCGGCGAGCCTGCCGCCGAGTTCCTCGCGGGAGTCCATCGCCGCTTCCCGTGCGGCCGGGTCCGGCGGCACGTACCAGACCCCGGTACCCGCGGCGGCTGTCGCGCCGCTGGTTCCGCAATAACCTTTGTCCGCCAGTACGACATCCGCACCGTCGCGGGCCGCGTGCAGCGCCGCCCACGTGGCGGCCGGGCCGCCGCCCGCCACGAACACGTCCGCGGTCAACTCGAGCGTTTCCATCGGTCAGTCCTTTCTCAGCGATCCGTGCGCCAGGAGGTGAACCGCCGTTCGACGGTCACGAGCAGCTGGTTGAACGCGACGCCGAGAACGGAGATCGCGACGATTCCGGCGTACATCTGCGGGATGGCGAAGTTGTACTGCGAGAAGTTGATCAGGTAGCCGAGCCCGGCCTTCGCGCCGACCATCTCCGCGGCGATCACGACGACGATCGCGGCGGCCCCGGCGAGCCGGATCCCGGTGAAGATCGTCGGCACCGACGCGGGCAGCACGACCCGCGCGAACAGCCGCGGCGCCGACAGGTCCAGCGACCGGGCCAGTTTGAGCAGGGTCGGGTCGACCGACCGCACCGCGCTGATGGTGTTGAGCAGGATCGGCCAGGTGCAGGCGTAGAAGACGATGGCGATCTTCGAGGTCTCGCCGATGCCGAGGATCAGCACGAACACCGGCAGCAGCGCCAGCGCCGCGGTGTTCAGGAACACCTGCACCAGCGGGGTCAGCACGTCGGAAACCGGTTTGTACCAGCCGATCGCCACGCCGAGCGGCACCGCGGTCACGACGGCGACGGCGAATCCGGCCAGCGACCGGGTCAGGCTGGCCCCGGCGTTGGCGGCGAGCTGCCCGTTGCCGGCCAGGTCCGCCAGCGCGCCGAGGACGGTGTGGAAGGGCGGCAGGAAAACCGGGTCCACCAGACCCGCGCGCGGAGCGATCTCCCACGCGGCGAGCAGCAGGACCAGCGCGATGCTCTTCACGAAGACCGCTCGGAGCCGGCCGCGCCGGACGCGCGGGCGGACCGCCGCGGGTTCCCTCCGCTCGGTTCTCGCGGTCTCCGGGACAGTGGTGACGCTCATGCTCCGACGGCCTCCTTCTCCAGTTCGTGTGCCCGGGCCACCTCGTCGTGCAGCAGTTCCCAGATCGCGTGCCGATACCGGGCGAATTCGCCGGTCGAACGGACGTCCGCCCCGTCGCCGCGGTGCGGCAGGTCGATGTCGACCACGCTCTTGACCCGGCCCGGCCGGGACGTCAGCACCACGACGCGCTGTCCTAAGTAGACGGCTTCGTCGATGCTGTGCGTGATGAACAGGACGGTTTTCCCGGTGCGCCGCCAGATCCGCAGCAGTTCGTCCTGCAGCGACTCCCGGGTCTGCGCGTCGAGCGCGGCGAACGGTTCGTCCATCAGCAGCACGTCCGGGTCGTAGGCGAGGCTGCGCGCGATGGCGACGCGCTGTTTCATGCCGCCGGACAGTTCGTGCGGATGCCGGTCGGCGAACTCGAGCAGGCCGACGAGATCGAGGTACTCCTTCGCTCGCCGCGCCCGGTCGGCCCGCCGCACGCCGGTGGCCTCCAGGCCGAATTCGACGTTGCCCCGAGCTGTGCGCCACGGCAGCAACGCGTACTGCTGGAACACGATCCCCCGGTCGCGCCCGGGCCCGCGCACCGGCGTCCCGTCGAGCCGGATCTGCCCGGTGTCGGGTTCGGCTAGGCCGCCGAGCAGGTCGAGCAGCGTCGATTTGCCGCAGCCGCTCGGGCCGACGATCACCGCGAACTCGCCCGCGCCGATCTCCAGGTCGATCCCGGACAGCGCGGTCAGTAGGCCGCCGGAACCCCGGGCCGGGAAGGCCTTGCCGACGCCGGCGAACGTGATCCCGCTGTGCACCCCGCTCATCACTGGCCTTTCGCGTACGAGTTGAACTTGTTGGCGTAGAGATCGCCCGCCTTGACCGAGCCCGGCCGGATGTCGCCGCGTCCGCCCAGCCAGTCGATCCAGAGCTGGAGTTCCCGGTCGGTGATGACGCCGCCGTTGTCGGCCACGCCCCAGGATTTCCAGTACTTCAGCGGGCCGGTGTCCTCGTTGCGGTTGCGGCCCTTGACGATCTTCGTGAAGCGCTCGACGACCTTCTCGCGCTGCGTCGTCTTGGTCCATTCGATGGCTCTGGCCACTCCGCTGACGAACGTGCGCACGGTGTCCGGGTTCCGTTCGACGAAGTCCTTTCGCAGCACGTAGGTTCCGGCGGTGAAGGCGCCGAGCAGCTGGTAGTCGGTGAACAGCGGCCGGATGCCGCCGCGGGCGAGCGCCTTGTCGCGCAGGATGCCGCTGAGCACCGCCACGTCGATGTTCCCTTGGCGCAGCGACTGTTCGGTGTTCACCGGGGGCAGCGCGACCGGTTCCGCCTTGCGGATGTCCGCCGGGGGCAGTCCGTTCCGCTGGAGGTAGATGTCGAGCATCGCCTCGGAGTGCGCACCGAGGGTGTTCATGCCGATTTTCCTGCCCACCAGGTCGCGCGGGCCGCGGATCGGGCTGTTCTCGAGCACGTAGTACCCGTTGAACTCCAGTTTGTCCACGCCGTAGTAGCCGAGCACCGAGGTGATCGGGGCCCCGGCCGCGGCGAGCTTGACGATCGCTCCGTTGAACGCGCCGCCGAAGTCCACCTGACCGGTCGCCGCGGACTGGATGTCCTGCGGCCCGCTGATCGTGTCGCCCACCCACTGCAGCGTCACATCGCCGAGATAGCCGAGGTCGGCGGCGAGTTCGGGCGGCGTGACCTGGCCCGCCCAGCCCTGGTAGCGCAGGGTTTTCGTGGTGCCGCCGCTCGCCGCGGCGCAGCCTGCCGCCGTCGCCGCGAATCCCGCGAGGGTCAGTCCCAGAAATTGCCTTCGGCTCGTGGTCACGGTGGCACGTCCTTTTTTCACGCAGGGTAAAAGGGAGAAACGAATTGGCGGAACCGGCATCCGCCTTGCGAATACGACGCGGAACCGGCGCGATTCCCCGGTCGATTCGGATCAGCGGGAACCAGGACAGGCCGCACCGGCCCGCCGCCGGGGGCCGGCGTGCGGACGGCCGGTCGGAGCCGGGTCCGGGAACATGCGGATCAGGCTGGCAGCAGGCTTTCCGGCAGGCAACGACGTCCCACATCCCGGACTCCGGGCGCCTGCCCGGATTCTGGGACGAATTCGGTTCACCCTGAACGCAATCTTGCCTTCCCGGCTCGCAGGCGCCCAGTCTGGAAAGCAGCCGAGCACACCGAATGGGAGTATCCGATGACCCTCGCCGACGCAGTGGACACGCGCCTCGCCGTGCACAAGATCGGTGCCGATATCGGCGCCAGGATCGACGGAATCCGGCTCGGCGGGGACCTTCCCGCCGACACCGTCGCGCAGATCCGGGGCGCGCTGCTCGCGAACAAAGTGATTTTCTTCCGCGAGCAGCACCACCTCGACGACGAAGGGCAGCAGGCGTTCGCCCGGCTGCTCGGCGGGCTCACCCAGCCGCATCCGACGGTCCGCAGCACCGGGCTGGGGAACATCCTGCCGATCGACGCGCAGCACGGGAAAGCCAACAGCTGGCATTCCGACGTCACGTTCGTGGACCGGATCCCGGCGATCAGCGTGCTGCGAACGGTCACCCTCCCCGCCTACGGCGGCAGCACGACCTGGGCGAACACCGCCAACGCGTACGCCAAACTGCCCGCCTCGCTGCGGGCACTGGCCGAACGGCTCTGGGCCGTGCACACCAACACGCACGACTACGCCGGCCGCGCGGACGAATACCGCGTCGGCGGAGTCGACGTGAAAGAACAGTCCTATCGCGACGAATTCCGTTCGGAGGTCTACGAAACCGAACACCCGGTCGTCCGCGTCCACCCGGAAACCGGCGAACGGGTCCTGCTCCTCGGGCATTTCGTGAAGCGGCTGGTCGGCCTGTCCAGCACCGAATCGGCGGCGGTCTTCGAACTGCTCCAGACCCGCGTGACTCGCTTGGAGAACACCGTGCGCTGGCAGTGGGCTCCCGGCGACGTCGCGATCTGGGACAACCGCGCTACGCAGCACTACGGCGTCGCGGACTACGACGACCTTCCCCGCCGCCTGCACCGGGTCACTGTGTCGGGTGACGTGCCGGTGAGCGTCGACGGAGTGCGCAGCACTGCCCGCGCTGGTGATGCGGCGGCGTACGCGCCGCTGCCCTGAACGGGCGTCCGGCCGTGCGGGGGTTCAGCACGGCCGGACGCGGTTCAGCCCAGTCGGGGGAAGAGGGCGCGGGCGTTTCCGGAGTCGATCGCCCGGCTCTGTTCAGCGGTCAATCCGCTGTCCGCGTCCAGGATCTCCGTGAACCGAGCACCCACTTCCGGTGGCGCATAAGGAAAGTCACTGCCGTAAAGAATCCGCGCGGGGTCAGCGAACCGAGCCAGCGCACCAAACGCGTACTCGCCCGACGACAACGCCGTATCCCAGTAGAAACTGCGGAACCGTGCCAGAAAGTCCTCCGCGGCAGGCCCGCCCGGCTCCAGTGAGGCCTGGATCTGGCAGAACCGCAACGCCGCGAAGGGCACGAACCCGCCAGCGTGCGCGAGGATGATCCGCACGTTCGGGTACCGCTCGGTGATGCCGTGGAACACCATGTGCACCGCGTTGCGGGTGGTGTCGAACGGATAGTCCACCAGCGGCCCCGGGATCCCCGGAAGCAGCGGCACGAGCGGGTGCGCGGGATGGATGAAGACCACCGCGCGCTGCCGGTCGAGTGCCGCCCAGAGCGGGGCGTACCGGTCGTCGCCCAGGTAGACGCCGTCGTAGTTGGAGAGCAGGACCACGCCGTCGGCTCGGAGCGCGGCGAACGCGTGGTCGACCTCCGCGACCGCGCCTTCGACGTCGGGCAGCGGGACCGTGGCGAACAAGCCGAACCGGTCCGGGCGGTCGCGCACCAGTTCGGCGGTGTATTCGTTGACGCGGCGGGCCGTCTCGCGACGCGCCGAGCCGGTCCAGCCCGTCACGCCGGGGGCGGTGAGCGACAGTACGCTCGTGGCGATGCCGTTGGCGTCCATGAACTTCAGGTGGTCGTCCGGCGTCCACGGCGGCAGCGTCCAGCCCGACGGGTCGCCGCCGTGCTGTGCGAGGGCCTCGCCCCAGAACGGAGGGACCAGGTGGGTGTGGACGTCGATGCGTTCGCGGTCGATCATGCCTCCACCGTGCGCCCGCGGCAGCCGGCGCGGGAGGGGGAGAATCCGATCCCCCTCCCCCGGCGGCGGAGCCGGAGCCCGCGCTGATGGCGCGCGACCCCCGGCTCGCCCAGCTCGGTGCCTTCCTGCACGCCCGCCGCGACGAGGCCCCGCCGCCCGCCTCCACCGGAACCGGGCGTCGGCAGGTGCCTGGTCTCCGGCGCGGCGAGGTCGCGGCGCTGGCGTTCGTCAGCGACGAGTACTACACGCGGATCGAGCAGGGCCGGGTCATGCCGAGCGCCGACGTGGTCCGCCGCATCGCCGACGCGCTCGGGCTCGACGGCGACCAGACGCGGTACGCACTCGATCTCGTCGTCGCCGGCGAAGCCCCTCCACCGAACCCCGAGCCGAGCGATCCGCTGCGCCGGCTGGTCGACCGGATGGGCGAGGTGCCCGCGATCCTCGTCGGACCGGCGACGTCGGTCCTGGCCTGGAACGCCGCCGCCGCGCGGCTGCTGACCGATTTCGGCGCGGTCCCGCCGGAGCGCCGCCGGTACGTGCAGATGCTGTTCACCGATCCGGTCCTCCAGAGCCGGTTCGCGGACCTGGAAGCGATGCGGCGCACCGTGATCGGCATCGTGCGCGCGAGCACCCCGGCCGGAGCGCCGACCGGCGGCTGGATCGACGAACTGCTGCGCACGGACCCCGGGTTCGCCGCGCTCTGGGAACGCAACGACGTCGTCCGGCCGCACACGCACCTGCGGGTGCGGCTGCGGCGGCCGGACGGGGTCGGGGAAACGCTGGACCAGGTGGTGCTGCAGGTCGTCGACGATCCGCATCAGCGGCTCATCGCGTTCGTCCCGGCCGGCTAGCGCGACCCTCCGCAGCCGGGCGGAACGCAGTCGTCGGGACGGTTGCCGCCGATGGTGTCGTGGTCCAGCTGCACCGTGTTGCCGGAGCCGAGGTGGATGCCGCCGCCCCTGGCCGCGGTGTTCCCGGTGACGACGCTGTCGGCGAGAACGTGCGCCGCGGTGTCGTGGACGCTGGAGACCGCGATGCCGCCGCCGTTTCCGCCTGCAAGGTTGCCGGTGATCTTCGCTCCGGTGATCCGGAAGTGCGCGACCGGCCGCTTCCGCGTGCTGTGCAGGCCGACTCCGCCGCCGTCTCGGCCGCTGCGGTTGCGGGCGAGACGGCCGCCGGTGACGGTCAGGTCGCCGGTGTGGTCGTAGATCCCGCCGCCGGAGCCGGGAGTTCCGGGCCGGACGGTGCCGGGCGAGCCGGTGCGATTGTCGGTGATCGTGGTGTCGGCGAGGGTCGCCATGCCCGAGCCGGTCCAGAGTCCGCCGCCGTCGCCCGCGTTTCCGTCGTACCCGCGCGCGGTCCCGGAACCGCCAGTACCCGCGCCGCCGGAACTGTTGCGGCACAACATGCTGTGCGTGAACGTCGCGGTGCCCGCGACGTAGGCGCCGCCGCCGTTTCCGCCGGGGCCGCCATGACCGGCGGATCCGCTGGGAGAGCTGCCGACCGGTCCGCCGGTCCCGCCGTCGCCCGCGGTGTTGTCGCACACTGCGCTATCGGTGCCGGTGGTGCGCTGGGTGCTCCAGATCCCGCCGCCGTAGCCGCCGTGCGCCCAGCTGTCCCCCTCGGCGCCGGGAGCCGCCGAACTGTCTCCGCCGTTCCCGGTCCGGTTTCCGCCGACCGAACTGCGCTCGACCGTCAAGGTGCCTTGGCGGACCCCGATTCCGCCGCCATTGCCGCCGGAACCGGCGAAACCGCCCGTGCCGACCCGGGCCCACGGACCGCCGCTGCCAGTGACGTTGCCAGTGACCGTGCTGTCGGCGATCGACAGCGTGCCGCCCGAACTGAACACGCCGCCCCCGGCGCCGCCGTCGGTTGCGGGCGGGCCGTCTCCGGTGGAATTGCCGCGGATCGTCACCCGGGTCAGGACCAGTGCGCCGGTATTGAGAATGCCGCCGCCGTCCTCGCCCGGCGCGGTGTGGCCGCCGGTGACCGACAGATCGAGAATCGACACCCCGGCCGCGTCGGTGCGCAGAATCCGGAAGCGCGGCCGTCTGCGTGCGAGCGAGGGTGGCGTGATGGCCGTTGACGGTCGTGGCGGCGGAGATCGCGGGCAATGCCTCAGTGAGCTGATAGGTGCAGCCTTCCGTCAGGTCGATCGAACTGCCCGGATGGGCGTTGGCAGCGCTGACGGCGGCGACGAGACTCGCCTCGTCGCACGGGACCGGCGCGACGGCCGTCCCGGGCACCGCCAGCGCACCGGCCGCGAGCACACTCGAACCCAGCAATGACACAGAACGCACCAGCACGACTCATCCCCTTTTCCCGCGAAGACCGGCCGGCGTCGAGTTCACCACGAAAGGAGACAACCGAAAGCCATGCCGCGAAGAATTGGGCCGAGTGGCGCAGGAAAACCGTCCTGATCGCCCTCGAATTTCCATTGTTCGCGATCAGGTTTGCTAATAACGCTGGCCGCGGTCCCCCGGAGCGGTCAACGACCACAGGGCGGTTTCGTCAACCGGGATGTCGGCAATGCCGTCGTCGCCCCACAGTGCGCCTTCGTCGCAGTCCGCCCACAGCAGTTTGGTCCGCCAATGCAGTGCGGCCTCGTAAGTGATGCCCATCGCGCCGTGCAGCTGATGCGCGGTTTGCGCGATCCGCGGGGCGACCTCCGCCGCGACCGCGCGGGCGGTGGCCAGCGCGAAGGCGAGCGCGGCCTCGTCGCCGAAGAGGCGGAGCCTGACTTCGTGCGTAACCGTTTCCAATTGCCGGACATCGACTTTCAGCTGGCCGAGCGTGGTCCGCACTGCGGGAATGGCGGCCAGCGGCTTGCCGAACTGCACGCGTTCGGTGACATACCGGCGGGCTTCGGCGAACGCGCCCTGGGCCGCGCCGAGCATTTCCTGGCAGCGGAGGATTTCCGACAACGCGGCGACCCGCAACGGGATCTCCGGCGACGAAGAGACAGAATACGGCCGGCCCGCGAAATCTCGCCCGGCCTCAGCGGGCGCGCCGTCCGCACCGACGAGGACGTCCGCGATCGGCGCCCAGATTCCCTGTGCCGCGGGATGCCCGGCAATGGCGTCCTCTGTGGACAGTGGCACCTCGGCCGCGGCGCGGGCGACCAGCGTCTGGCGGAGCGGGAGCGCGATCCCGCCGCGGGCGAGGGCGGTGACCGCGCCGCACGCCGCGTCGAGGAGTTCTCGCTGGTCCGGGAAGTCGTCCAGGATGGCGGTCCAGCCGAGCCCGGTCGCGATCCGCCAGTGCTCGCGGAGGTCGCCGGGCCGGTCCCAGTCCGCGATCACCTCGGTGACCGAGACGTCGAGGTCGGTTTCCAGAGAGTGCGTTGTCATCGGTTGTCCTTGGCGATCATCGACAGCATGACGGGGGCCGCGCCGCCCCGGAGGCCGGAGGCGGGTGCGGCGGCGAGGGCTTGGTCGTAGAGCGCGCGGACCTCCGGCGCCGCGCGCGGCATCAGCGGCCGCGCCCACTCGATGACGCCCAGTTCGAAGTGGTGGCCGAGATATTTGCTCGTCGCGGCTGGCACGACCGGGGAGCCGCCGGCGTCGAGCACCTGCGCCGTTTCCAGCACCCAGGCGCGCAGGATCTGCAACCGCGCCGCCAATGCGCGCAGCCCGCGCCGCGCAGTGTCGTCCGCCAGCCCGGCGGCAAGTACCGCCGACAACAGCGGATACGTCGAGAGGAACCGCTCCGGACCGCCCCGTTCGAAGGCGAGCTGCCCGACGACCTGCCGCCAGCCCTCGCCGACGCGGCCGATCACCCACCGGTCCGGAACGGCCACCTCGTCGAGGACGACCTCGTTGAAGTGGTGTTCGCCGCGCAGGTCCAGGATCGGCGTGACGGTGATCCCCGGGGAGTCCAGCGCGACGACGAACTCCGTCAACCCGTCGTGGCGGTCGGCTTCGCGCGAGGTGCGGGCCAGCACGTAGAGATGGCTTGCCCGGTGCGCGCCGCTGGTCCAGATTTTGCGCCCGGTGATGCGCCAGCCGTCGCCGTCGCGGACGGCGGACGTGCGCAGCGAAGCGAGGTCCGAACCGGCGTCCGGTTCGCTCATCCCGAGCGCGAACGTGCACTCCGCGCGCGCCAGCGGCGGGCAGAATTCCTCCTGCAGCTCCGGGCTGCCGTGCCGGAGCAGGGTCGGGCCGATCTGCCGTTCCCCCACCCAGTGCGCGGCCAGCGGAGCACCGGCGCGCAGCAGTTCCTCGGTGACGGCCAGCCGGTCGACGGCCGTTCCGCCACCGCCGCCGAGACGTTCCGGCCAGGAGACGGCCAGCAGCCCGGCCGCGCCGAGTTCGCGGCTGAAGTCCAGGTCGTACGAGCCCGCCCAGGAATCGCAGCGCGGCGTGAACGGGTGGGCGGCGAGGAAATCCCGCACCCGGCGGCGGAGATCTTCGGTCATCTGGCTCACTCCCCGGTGTAGCGCGCCGGCCGGTCGCCGGCGAACGCGGCGAGCGCTTCGGCGGAGTCGGCGGTCGACTGGACGACGGCTTGGTGCGAGGCGATCAGATCCAGCGAGGTCCGCAGATCCGCGTGCTCGCCCGCCCGGACCGCGCGTTTGATCAGCTCGACCGCGACCGGCGGCCGCGCCGCCAGCGTCCCGGCGAACTCCCGGGCCCGCACGGCCAGCCGGTCGTGCGGGCAGGTCTCGTCCGCCAGGCCCCAGGCCAGCGCCTGGTCCGCGCCGACGAACTCGCCGGTCCACAGCAGCCGCAGCGCGCGCGACCGGCCCACGATCCGCGGCAGGTAATGGCAGCCGCCGTCGCCGGGCACGAGGCCGACCCGCACGTACCCCTCCGAAAACCGGGCGCGCTCGGAGACGATCCGGTAGTCGCACATCAGGGCCATGTCCATGCCCGCGCCGACCGCCGCCCCGTTGACCGCGGCGATCAGCGGTTTGGCGAGGTCTTCCGCGGCCATGGCGACCGGGTGCACGTGCTCGGTCATCAGCCGCCTGCTGCCCAGCGGGGTGCGCGACTGGCCGAGGTCGGCGAGATCGGCTCCTGCGCAGAAAGCGTCGCCGGTGCCGGTGACGACGACCGCGCGGACCTGGTCGTCCGCTCGGAAAGCCCGGTACGCCTCGGCCCAGGCACGCAGCATGTCGCCGGTGAAGGCGTTTTTCTGCCGCGGCCGGTCGAGGACGATCCAGCCGACGTGGTCTTCGACGCGGACGTCGAGACCGGGGGTGGAAGTCATCGCGACTCCTTCCTGAGGGAGAAACGGGTTGCCGCCCAGACCGGGCTTCGGCGTTCGAGAAAGGACGCGATCCCCTCCCTTGCCTCGGCACCGGCGCCGAGGCGCCCGGCGAGCGCGGCCAGTTCGCTCGCGTGGGCGCCGAAGAATTGCCGCGCGGCTGTCGTGGTGAGGTGTTTGGCGGCGGCGAGTGCCCCGGGTGCGGCGGCGCGCAGTCCGGCGAGCACTGGTTCGAGCGCCTCGTCGACGTCGTCCGCGGCCAGCGTGATCAGTCCGATCCGGGCGGCCTCGGCGGCGTCGAAGCGTTCTCCGGTGAGGTAGTAGCGAGAGGCGGCCCGCGAATCCACGCGCGGGAGCACGGCAGTCGACAGGACGGCCGGGGCGAGCCCGATGCGCACCTCGGTGAACGCGAAGCTCGCGGCCGGGCTCGCGACGACGATGTCGCAGGCGCCGAGCAGCCCGAGCCCTCCTGCCCTGGCATGCCCGGTCACGCGAGCGACCACGGGTTTCGGCATTTCGACGATCATGCGCAGCAGGTTCGTCAGCTGTTCGGCGGTGAGACCGGTGCCCGCGCGGGCTTCGGCCAGGTCGATCCCCGAGCAGAACGTCTCGCCGGTGTGCGTGAGCAGCACCGCACGGACGGCCGGATCCTCGGCGGCTCGGCTCAGCTGCGCGGTGAGTTCGCCGGCCAGCCGGACCGACAGCGCGTTGCGGTTGTGCGGAGAGTCGAGGACCACGGCGGCGATTCCGTCTTCGTCGGTACGCTTCATGCGGCACTGACGCTTTTCACGGAGAACGCGGGCAGCCGCCGCTGGTCTCGTTCGGGATTGATCAGCACAGTGCCCACAGCCGCGCCCGCCAGCAACAGCGCGCCGCACACGCCGAATCCCGCCGCATAGCCGTTTTCCGCGGTGAGGAAACCGCCCATCACCAACGGCGCGAACACTCCGGCGGAGGTGGCGACAGCGGTCGTCGCGGCGGTCACGGCGAGGCGGCGCTCCGGCGGGACCAGCTCTCCGATGAGCAGCCACACCATCGGATAGAACGCGCTCGGCAGCCCGAACGCGACCGTGATCAACACAATCGCCATGACCTTTTCCGTGTGCGGAAAGAGAATCATCGCGGCGCCGGAGAGCGCGAGCAGCGCCATCCCGGGCAGACAGTACGCGCGGCGGCTGCCCGCTCCCCCGCGCCGGAACCGCGTGGAGACAGCACCCATCACCACGATCACGACGGTCGCGAACAACGACGGCAACGCGGAGAGGGTGCCTGCCTGCTGATGCCCGATCCCGAGCCCGGCGGACAGGTAGCGGGGCAGGAAACCCAGCGCGGTGGTGGTCGCCCAGAAGGCGACGAACCCGGTGAGGATCGCGCCGAGCACCGTTCCGGACCGGAAAAACACGCGGTACGGCACCGGTTCGCGGCGCACGCCGGACGGTACGGCGGATTTGGCGTACGGGCCGTCGTTCGCGAACAACAGCCACGCCGCGGCCCACAGCACGGAAAGCGCGAACAGCACGCCGAACGCGCTCCGGTAGCCGAAGTCCGCGATGATCCAGCTGAGCAGCGGCGCGCTCGCCACGACGCCGAGCGTCGGTCCGATGTGGACCAACGCGTTGGGCAGCGCACGGTCGCGCGTGGGGAACCAGCCGTAGACGGTGTGCGTCGCCGCGGGCACCGCGGGCCCTTCCGCCGCGCCGAGCGCGATCCGCGACGCGACCAAGGCGCCGAAGCCGAGTCCGGCCGCCATGGGCAGCGCGGTCAGGCCCCAGACCAGGGCGAGCACGGCCATGACCCGCGTCGTGCGGCGTTTCGCGGCGGCGAACCCGACGACGATGCCGGAAACGCTGAACAGGAAATAGAAACTGGACTGGACGAAGGCGTACTGCTCCTCGCCGAGTCCGAGGTCTTTCATGATCGGCTCGGCGGCGAGGCCGACGACGGTCTTGTCCGCGTAGTTGAGCAGCAGGAACAGCAGCACGAGGGCGGTGACGGTCCACGCCCGCCCGGGACGCGGGGCGAGGGGTTCGGATGGCGCCATGGGTTCTCCTCGGAACGACGACGTTGTCGTGGGGACGGTTGGGGTCAGCCGAGGCGGGCCGGGTCGAAGCCCGCTTCGGCCAGCACCTCGGCGGTGTCCGCGCCGACCGGCGGGAACTGCCGGTAGATCCCGGGCGGCGTGCGGGAGTAGCGGACCGGCGGGGCCACGAGACGACAGGCGCCCTCGGTCGGGTGCTGGACTGTCCGGACGAGACCGCCTTGCCGGGCGTAGTCGCTCTCGGCCGCTTCCTGGAGGCTGTACACGGGATGCGCGGGGATGCTGACGCGGTCGCAGAATTCCTGCCACTGGGCGGAAGTGAACTGCGGGGTGAGTTCGCGGACCTGGCCGTACAACTCGTCGGCATGCGCGACGCGGGCCGGCATGGTCGCGAAGCGCGGGTCGGCGGAAAGCTCGGGACGGCCCGCGCGGGCGAAGAAATCGCGCCAGTTGCGGTCGTTGTACGGCAGGATGCACATCCACCCGTCCGCCGTGCGGCACGCCCGGCGCTGCTTGCTCAGGACACGCGGATAGCCGTAACCCGGCTCCTCGGTCGGGTCCAGCGAGGCTCCGGCGAGATGCTCCACGAGGTTGAACGCGATCATCGTGTCCGCCATCGGGACCTCGACGTGCTGGCCCTCGCCGGTCTGGTCGCGATGGCGCAGCGCGGCCAGCACGGACTGGACGATGAACAGGCCGCACACCTTGTCCGCCAGCACCGTCGGCACGTAATAGGCCTCGCCGGTGGCCTGCTCGTTCAACCAGACCAGCCCGGAGGCGGCCTGGAGGATGTCGTCGTAGGCGGCGTTGTCGCCGAGCTCCGAATCGCTCCGGAACCCCTGCGCGTTCACGTAGACGAGCCCGGGGTGCCCGGCCGCCAGGTCGGCGTAGGCCAGTCCGAGCCTGCCCAGCGCGCCCGGGCGGATGTTGGTGACGAACGCGTCCGCGGTGCCCAGCAACGCGAGCAGCGCGTCGCGCCCGGGCCCGGTTTTCAGGTCGAGGCACACGCTGCGCTTGTTGCGGTTGAAGTTCAGCGCCGCACCCGCCATCCCGGGGTGCCGGCGCGGCTCGAAGTGCCGGGTCGGATCCCCGCCCGGAGCCTCGACCTTGACGACGTCCGCGCCGAGGTCGGCCAGCTGCGCGCCCGCGTACGGGCCCATGATCACGGTGGCCAGCTCGACCACCCGCACTCCGGTGAGCGGGCCTCGCGGCTTCCCGTCGTCCACCTCGCCAGGCGCCATCGCCCGCACCTCCTGTTTCCTCGGCAGCTGCGCCCAGTCAAGACGAGGTCATTCATCTACGGCCAATACTTCTTGGCCGGTTATCCATATGCTGTGCCATATGGATCTGACGACTCGCCTGCTGGAGCAGTTCATCGTGCTGGCCGAGGAGGAGCATTTCGGCCGGGCCGCCGCGCGCCTTTCGATGAGCCAGCCGCCGCTGAGCCAGGCGATCCAGCGCCTCGAACGCGGCCTTGGCGTGCGGCTGCTGGACCGCAGCACCCGCGCCGTGCGGCTGACCGCGGCAGGCTCCGCGTTCGCCCGCGACGCCCGGCATTTGCTCGAGGCGCAGCAGGCCGCCGTCGGCCGCGCGCAGCGGATCGCGAGCGGCACCGAGGGCGAACTGCACCTCGGTTTCATCAGCGGCATCTCCTACACGTTCCTGCCGCGGGTGCTCCGGCTGACGCGGGACCGTTTCCCCGGGCTGCGCCTGCACCTGCACCAGAACACCTCGGCCGAACTGGCGTCGATGGTCCGCTCCGGCAGGCTCGACCTCGCCTTCGTGCGCGGCCCGCTCGCCGACCCGGACGGACTCGGCCTGCGCACGGTGGCGACCGAGCGGCTCGCCGTCGCGCTGCCCGCCGGACATCCGCTGGCCGAGCGCACGACCCTGCGGCTGACCGACCTCGCCGGCGAGAGCTTCTCGCTGCCCTCGCTGACCGCGTTGGCCGGCCTCGCCGAACAGGTCGCCGCCGCCTGCCGCGCCGCCGGTTTCGCCCCGCGCGACGGAGCCCGCGCGGACAGCCTTCCCGGCCTGATCAGCCATGTCGCGGCGGGGAGTTGTGTGTGCCTGGTGCCCGAGCAGGTGCCCGCCGGGGCGCTGCCCGGGGTGGTGTTCCGGACGTTGGATCCAGACGGACCGGACGACAATCTGGCGCTGACGGTCGTCGCCGCTACCCGTGCGGGACAACGGGATCCGGCCGTGGAGCGCGTCTTGGCCCTGGCGCGATCCGCCTGACTCCTGCCGCCGGTTGCGGCCGGGACGCGGGTTCGCGCGCCTCAGAACAGCGTCGCGGGCTCCACCGGCTCCGGCTCGGGCAACGCATCCAGATCGGGCGCCAACGCACGCACGTCGTCATGGAACCGGCGGGCGAGCGCCGGCGCTTCGTCGTTGTCGGGAGTGTGCAGGAAAACCGTCGGCGAGCGGCCTTCCCGCAGCCAGCCCGCGACCACCTCGGCCCACGGCTGCCAGCCCTCGACCGTCTCCGCCACCGAGTCCCGGCCCAGATAACGGACGACCGGCCGGTCGGTCAGCGCTCGCGTCCGGCGCGGCAGCCGCGGTTTCTTCGCCCAGGCGTCCTGCTCGGCCTCGCTCGTCGGCGGGCGCTGGAAAAAGACCGTGGTGTCGAACGGCACCCACTCGGCGGCCGCGGTCGCGAGCGTCCCCTCCAGCAGCGACGCCGCGCCGGCGTCAGTGAAGAACCCGGGGTGCCGCACCTCCACGGCGCGCCGCAGGGCGGCGGGCAGACGGCGCAGGAACCGGCCGAGCACGTCGACGTCCGAAGGGCCGAACGAACCGGGCACCTGGGTCCACAGCACGGCCCGCTCGCCGAGGGGTTCGAGCGCGTCCAGGAACGCCCGCATCTCGGTTTCGACCCCGGCGAACCGCCGCTCGTGCGTCACGGTCTTGGGCACTTTGACCACGAACCGGAAGTCGGGACCGGTCTGCTCCGCCCACGTCTCGACGGTGCTCCGGGCCGGGGTCGCGTAGAAGGTGGTGTTGCCTTCGACCGCGTTGCACCAGCCCGCATAGGCCCGCAGGCGCTCCTTGGCAGGCAGCGACGGCGGCAGGAACCGCCCCGGCCACGCCTTGTGCGTCCACATCGCGCAGCCGACATGAAGACGTGCCACTTCTCGTCCGCTCCCCTCGCTCGCGAGGGAAATTACTACCCGGGTGCGGTCATCCGTGGGTCCGGGGCCGGTAATCGCCGTACTGCTGCCGGCGCGCGGGCCCCCGGCGGCGGAGCAGGTGCGCGGGCACGTAGTGGCTGACCGGCCGCGACCACTGCTCGTCCGCGGTGACGAGCTGGTAGGTGACCCAGCCGAGCAGCCCGCCGTCCTCGCGGCGCGCCCATTCGAACAGCAGCCCGGGATGCTCGGTCTCGATCCGCAGCCCGGCGCGATCGCGCGGCGCGAGGATCTCCGTGCCGAGCACGAGCAGCTTGCGCACGCCCACCCACACCGGAATCGGCGGATCCACTTTCCGCACGGTCGACGGCCACTCGCTCACCTCTGGCTCACCTGCTCGCTTCCCGCTCCGGGCCGTCCGCGTTCTCGGCGCCCCGGGACGGGAGTCGAACATGTGTTCGCATCAGGTGTCAAATTGGACTGGACAGCAGCGCGTGACCAGGCGATTCCGGCATCCGCCGCTCTTGCTGGACGGCCCGGGTTTCGGAGCCGCCGCGGTGTGCGCGACGGCACACGCGCGGGCACCGGGGAAGCGCCCCGGCGGGTTTCCGACAGCGCGGAGCGGGTAAACGGCCCGCATGCGGATCGTGATCACAGGCGCCAGCGGCAACGTCGGCACCGCGCTGCTGCGTGCCCTCGAACCCGGCCACGACCTCGTCGGTGTCGCCCGCCGGGTGCCGGATCGCGCCGCTCAGCCGTACTCGCGCGCGGAGTGGCAGCCGGTGGACATCGGCGCGCCGGGCGCCGACGAAGCGCTGACGGAGATCTTCGCCGGCGCGGACGCAGTCGTGCACCTCGCGTGGGCCATCTCCCCCGCATGGGGCGACCCGCCGATGGCGCGCACCAACGAAGGCGGCACCGCGAACGTCTTGAAGGCCGTCGGCAACGCAGGCGTCGGACAGGTGGTGTGCGCGTCTTCGGCAGCGGCCTACGCGCCGGAGCCGAACGACGAAAAAGTCACCGAGGACTGGCCTTGCCGCGGAATCGCAGCCAGCGCATACAGCCGGGGCAAAGCGGATCTGGAAGACGCACTGGACTTGTTCACGTCCGCGCACCCGGACGTCGCCGTCGCCTGGATGCGCCCGTGCGCGATCCTGCAACGGCGCGCGGCAGGGGAATTCACCCGGTGGCTGCTCCCGCCCGCGCTGCCGCCCCGCTTGATCGGCGGCCGGTTCTCGCCGGTGCCGCTGTGGCAGGGGCTGCGGCTGCAGGCCGTGCACACCGACGACGTCGCCGAGGCGTTCCGGCTGGCCCTCGCCCAGCGCGCGGTCGGCCCGTTCAACCTCGCCGCCGAGGACGTGCTCGACGCGTCCGCGTTCGCGCACGCGGTCGGCGGCGCCCGGGTCACGGTGCCGAAGCCGGTCGCGCGGACAGTCGCGCGCGCGGCGTGGCTGGCCGGAATCCAGCCGCTGCACCCTGGCTGGCTCGAACTCGCCGACCGGGCCGCACTGGTCGACACCTCGCGGGCGCGGCTCGTGCTCGGCTGGGCGCCGCGGTACAGCTCCGCCGAGACCGTCCAGGACCTGGTCGCCGGGATGCGCCGGAAGGAGGGCGCGCCGTCGGCCCCGCTCGCCTCGGCGCGGCCCGGCTTGCTCGACCGCGCGCGGACGCTGGGCCGGGGCCGCCCGACCCGCCAGTCGCAGGCCTGAGCCCGTGCACACCGCCGACGCGATCGTCATCGGGGCCGGGCACAACGGGCTCGTCGCGGCGAACCTGCTCGCCGACGAGGGCTGGGATGTCGTCGTCCTGGAAGAACAACCCGACCCGGGCGGGGCCTTGCGCACCGAGGAGATCACCGCTCCCGGCTTCCGCTCGGACCTGTGCGCCGCGTTCTTCCCGCTCGGCGCGGCGTCCCCTGTGCTCCGCGGCCTCGACCTGACCGAGCACGGCCTGCGCTGGCTCCACGCGCCGGACGCACTCGCGCACGTCTTCCCGGACGACCGCTGCGCCGTCCTTTCCCGCGACCTCGACCGCACCGCGGAATCGGTCGCGCAGTTCGCCCCCGAAGACGCGCACTCATGGCGGGAGCTTTTCTCGCAATGGCAAGGATTCCGCGACGAATTCCTCGACGCGCTGTTCACGCCGTTCCCGCCGCTGCGGGCCGGTGCCCGATTCCTGCGCCGCACCGGAACCGCCGAACTGCTGCGGCTCGCGCGGATGCTGACGCTGCCCGCCCGCCGATTCGCCCGCGAACGCTTCGAAGGCGAGGGCGCCCGGCTGCTGCTGTCCGGAAACGCCGCGCACAGCGACCTTTCCGTCGACAATGCCGGAAGCGCGGTTTTCGGCTGGCTGCTGGGCATGCTGGCCCAGGACATCGGATTCCCGGTCCCGGAGGGCGGCGCGGGCGAACTGGCGGCCGCTTTGGCGCGCAGGCTCCGCTCCAAGGGCGGATCTGTCCATTGCCGAACTCCGGTGACCGAGGTGCTGGTGGCGCGCGGCAAGGCGGTCGGGGTGCGCTGCGCGGACGGCGAGCCGATCCGGGCTCGCAAGGCCGTGCTGGCCGATGTCACCGCGGAAACGTTGTACGGCAACCTCGTCGCACCGGAATGGCTTCCTTCGCGGTTGCTGGCCGATCTCCGGGTGTTCGAATGGGACAGCGCGACGGTGAAGCTCGACTGGGCGTTGTCCGAGCCGATCCCGTGGACCGCGAGGGACGCTCGCGGCGCTGGAACCGTCCATTTAGGATGCGACGAGGACGGATTGTCCGCTTTCGGCGCGGAATTGGCCCGGGACCGCGTCCCCGAACAGCCGTTCCTGTTGCTCGGCCAGATGACGACAGCGGACTCGACGCGCTCGCCCGCCGGCACCGAATCCGTGTGGGCCTACACGCACGTCCCGCGCGGCAGCGACCGGGACACGGTGCGGCGGCAGGCCGAACGCATCGAGGCGACGGTGGAGCGCAACGCACCCGGGTTCCGGGAGTTGATCCTGGCCCGCCGCGTGCAGGGCCCGGCGGAGCTGGCCGACCACGACGCGAACCTGGTCGGCGGCGCGGTCAACGGCGGCACCACGGCGATCCACCAGCAGCTGTTCTTCCGCCCGGTGCCGGGCCTCGGCCGCGCGGACACCCCGGTGGACCGGCTGTACCTCGCCGGCGCGGCGGCCCATCCCGGCGGCGCGGTCCACGGCGGGCCGGGCGCGAACGCCGCCCGTGCCGCGCTGGCCCGCGAGCACCTGCTCGGCCCGGGCTACGCCGCGGTGATCCGCGCGGCGAACCGAGCCGTCTACGGCTGACCGGAGGGCTCGCCGGTCCCCCGCCAGCGCCCCGAAGCCAACGCCGACAACCGCGCCAGCGACTCCCGGTTCCGCGGCCCCAGCACCAGCGCCTGCACCCTTTCCGGCAGCAGAGCGCCCATTCCGCCGGTCACCCGCTCGGCCATCCGCACGGTCGTCTCGCCCGCCCCGTCCGGAACCAGCGACAGTTCGATCCGCGCCGTGCCGAGCGCGCCGCCCCGGGCTTCCAGTTCCAGCGAAGCCCCGGGTTCGACCGCCAGCACCGCCGTGGTGTCCTCCAGCTGCAGCGGCCATCCCCCGACGCTGTGGTGGATCCGCGCACCGACCTGAGGCCAGCTCGCGTCGACGTCGCGGATGTGGCAGCTGCCCACGACCCAGCCGGAATAGGACCAGCCGTCCGCCAGCACCTCGAACACCGCTTCCGGCGGCGCGGGCACCGTCGCACTCACTTCGACCATGCGTATCCTCCTTGTCGCCCGCCGGATTCCCCCGGACGGGGCGGGCAAACGCCCGGCCTGCCCGCCCGCGAGACGTCTCGTAGGGTGGAGGGTCCGGGATGTCCGGCAGTGCGAAGGGGGCACGGCAGTGGAGCGGCAGCCGCTGTGGACGGCGATCGCCGCCGCGCCCGGCGCCGACGGCAGCCGCGACAGCTGGGCGCAGCGGGTGTGCCTCGCCTGTGTGGAAACGCTCGACCAGGTCGACGCGGCGATCCTGTCGCTGCGGGCGGACCCCCGGTCGGAGGAAGTGCTGGGGGCCAGCGATCCGTGGGCGGCCCGGCTCGCGGAGCTGGAGTACACCGCCGGGGAGGGGCCGGGCGCGGAGGCCTTCGAGACCGGAAGCCCGGTGCTGGTCCCGGATCTGACCGTCGACCAGGTGCGCTGGCCCGGGTTCGCCCAGACCGCGCTCGCGACCGGCCTCGCCGCGGCCTTCGCGTTCCCGCTGCGGTTCGGGGCCATCCGGCTCGGCACCCTCGAACTCGTCCGGCGCCGCCCCGGCGGGCTGACCAGCGCGGAGACGAGAGACGCCGCGCTCGCCGCCGACCTGGCGACCGCGGCGCTGCTGCGGCAGTCCCGCGAGGCCGAACGCGCCGGCCTCGAATTCGCCCCGCGCACGGTGGTCTCCTACCAGGACGTCCACATCGCCACCGGCATGCTCGCCGCCCAGCTGCGGATCAGCCTCGACGACGCGTTCGCCCGCCTGCGCGCCCACGCCTACAGCACGAACCGGCCGCTGCTCGACGTGGCCAAGGACGTGCTGGAGCGCCGCATCACCCTTGAGGAGTCGTCCGAATGACCCACCACGAAAGCACCGGCCGCCGGACGACCGCCGGTCTCCTGCCCGCGGAGGCGCCCGCCGCGCTCGCCGCGATCACCTCCCGGCTGGTCGGAAACCCGGACAACGCCGCGGTGCTGCGCCTGATCACCGAGGTCGGCACCGGCCTTCTCGGCGCGCGCGGCACCGGGGTGCTGCTGAAGGATCCGCGCGGCGAGCCCGCAGTCGTGGCGACGTCGGACGAGACCACGCAGTTCCTGGAGCTGCTGCAGACCGACCTGCGCCAGGGCCCGTGCGTCGACTGCATCACGACTGCGGCCGTGGTCGCCGCGCCCGACCTGACCCGCAAGCTGGACCGCTGGCCCGATTTCGCCGCCGCCGCGCTGGACGCCGGGTACCAGGCCGTGGTCGCGGTGCCGCTGCGGCTGGACGGCGAGGCGGTCGGCGGGTTCAACCTGCTGTTCGCCGCGCCCACCGAACTGGAGCCGTGGCAGTCGGCCCTGGCGCAGGTGGTGTCGGACCTCGCGGTGCTGGCCCTGGTCCAGGAAACCGGCCCGCGGCGCTCGGACCGGCTGTTCGAGGCGACCCTCACGTCGCTGAACGACCGGGTCCAGCACAGCCAGGCCGTCGGCGTCGTCGCCGGAACCCTCGGCACCGACCCGGACACCGCCCGGGCCTTGGTGAACGGCTACGCGACCCGGCACGACCGGCCGCTGCGCGAGGTCACCCGCGCGCTGATCGACCACACCCTCGACCCGGCCGCCCTCGCCACCTGACCGTCGCTCAGGCCCAGTCCCCGTAATCCGGGTCCGCGCCGCCCTCAGCGGCGGCGTCGGCGACCGCCGCCACCCGCGCGGCTTCCGCTCCCGTGCCCTGGACGCCCGCGCCTCCGGCCAAGGCACGAAAGGCCTGTTCGGCATCAAGTCCGTGCCTGCCCTGGAGGATGCCCACCGCCTCGTCGATCGTCGCCCGCGCGGCCACTGACGCGCGCAGCATCCGGGCCGCCGCGGCGTTCTCGGCGTCGTCCGGAAGCTGAAGGGCCATGCCCCTACCGTCCTCTTTCGCGGGGACGCCCGCCAGTACCTCCCAGCGGGCGGATCGGGCCGCGATCACGGACAGGAGCGCCGCGTCCGGTATGCGCGGAGCGCGCGCGTTCCTGAACCAGGTCGCGCCGAATTGATGAACCTTGGACCCTATCGCGGGCCAGTGCGGGAGCGCACCATGGAGCCAGGCACCGACCGGACGCACTCCCCCAACCCGAGCGGGAAGCAACAATGCCGAACTCACTGCCGGATTCACCGGCGAATTCGCGGGTTCCCAGCCCCGCCGCCGTCGAGGCCGCGGTCGCCGCCGCTCTCCTCGCGCCGGGTGCCTCCGACGCCCCGTTCTGGCACTGGCGCATCGGGTACCGCGCGCTCCACCTGTACGCCGACCCGGCCCGCTGGCGAACCGCCGACGACCCCGCCGGGCGATGGCAGACGCTCACCAGCGGCGCGGCCCTGCACCACCTCCGGATCGCCTTCGCCGGTCTCGGCTGGGCCTGCGCGGTGGACCGGCTGCCGTGCCCGAAGGAACCGGGCCATCTGGCCGTCGTGACGCCGCGGCCGGGCGAACCGGCCCCCGGGGAAGCTGCCCTCGCGACGTCGATCGCCCGGCGCCGCGAGGATTTGCGGCCGTGCGGCGGACGGCCCGTGCCGTCGGACTGCCTTGACCGGCTTTCGCAAGCAGCCGCCCGCGAAGGCGCGGTAGTGCACCCAGTGGAAGACCGCGCAGTCCGCAGATACCTCATGACCGCGATCGGCGAAAGCGCCCGGGTTCCCGCCCAGATGCGTCGTGAAGAGTCGTACGCGCGAAGCGCGTCGCTAACTCCCCAGGGCGTTCTGGTCCGCGCCGCTGCGGGATCGACGGGAAACCGGTTCCCCCGAGACGAAGCGGAACTTCGCAGCGACGGTGCGTCGCTGCTGGTGCTCAGCACGCCCGGCGACGACCACCTCGCCTGGCTGCGCGCGGGAGAGGCACTGAGCTCGGTGCTGCTGACCGCCACCGCGCACGGACTCTCGTCCGGCCGGTTGAACCGGGCCAGCCGGCGGCTGCGCGAAACTCTCGCGGACCGCGTCACGCTCGGGCACGAGCCCCAGGCGGTGCTGTGGGTGGGACGGCCGCCGGTCGGCGTGAAGCGGCTCCAGCGGACGCGCTCGCAGGCCAGCGTCGACGACGTGCTCGAACCGCTCCAGGCACCGGCGAGGTATCACGGCTGACCGGATTCGCCCGCGCTCGGCAGAAAGTCCGTGAGGGGAACTCTGATTCCCTCACGGACGCGCCATGCTCAGCCTCGGCACGCGGTCGGCGGGTGTCCACTGTGCTGGCTGGACGCGGCTCTCGCGCTGGTGCCTTAGAGTGGCACCGTGGCAGCGGAAACCGGCGAATTCCCCCGCGCCGAGCGTCCCGGGCGCCGGCCGGTTCTTTCCGATGTCGCGCGGCTGGCCGGAACCTCCACGGCGGTGGTCAGCTACGTCGTCAACGACGGGCCGCGTCCGGTGGCCGAGAAGACGCGGCGCAAGGTCGAGGACGCGATCCGGATGCTCGGCTACCGGCGCAATCCGCTCGCCGGGGCGTTGAGCGGCGGACGGTCCAATTTGGTCGGTCTGCTGGTGCCGGACACCGCGAACGCCTTCTTCGGCGAGATGTCGCGCTGCCTCGAAGCGGAAGGACGCCGCCGGGGTTTGCTCACCCTGCTCGGCAACACCGATTACCGCCCAGGCCTCGCCGACGAGTACGGCGAGGCGTTCTCCGAATTGCGCCCGCGCGGGATTTTCGTGACCACCGGCGAAGAACCGCGGCTGTCGGCCGAAACGCCGTGCGTGTTCCTGCAATGGGCGGCGCCGGACGACTCGCCCAGCGTGGTGTTCGACGACTTCGACGGCGCGCGGCTGGTCACCGAGCATCTGCTCGGGCACGGGTACGAAGACATTCTGTGCGTGGCGGGCGAATTCGCGGCAGGACCGGCGGAAGGACGCGAAGGCGGCTGGCGGCGGGCGATGGCGGACGCCGGGCTGCCCGCCGAAGGCAGGCTGGTCCGGACGTCCTTCGACAAGGTCGAGGCGGGCCGCGCGGTGCGCGAGGTGCTGACGAGCGGCCGCCGGATCCGCGCGGTCTACGCGACCACCGACGAGCAGGCGCTGGTGACCATCCGCATCGCGCACAGCCTCGGTCTGCGCGTGCCGGAAGACCTCGCGGTCGTCGGCTTCGACGGGACCCGGGAGGCCCGGCTCGGCGACGTTCCGCTCACGACCGTCCGCGTTCCGCTGGAGGAATTCGCGGTCCGGGCCTTCGACGCGCTCGACGGCCGAGGCGATTCCTCCGTGTTGGAAGGAACGCTCAGCATCGGCGTGACCTGCGGTTGCGAACCCGGCGCCGCCGAGGAAACCGCGCACGCCGGAGCGGCCGCGAGCGGATGACCGCCCCGCCGCGGCCACCGCGCGGCGGGGCAGTCCGTCACAGCGCGAGCGTGTTGTGCTCGTCCGACGCGTACTCCGAATTCAGCGACAGCGCGCTGAACCGGAACGGCCGGTCGACCCGGGTGAAGCCGAGCGGGCAATGCCGCGTGCCCGCGGGCAGGTAGACCGAACCGCTGGTCGTGATCACGTGGCGATGGCCCTCGATGTCGAGATAGATCTCCGCGCCGAGGTCGTCCGGGTCCGCCGGGTCGTTGCCGTGCCAGATCAGGACCTCGTCGTAGTCGTGCTGGTGTTCCTTGACCCACTGCACCGGAGTGTCGCATTCGCTGATCCACGTGTAGGTGAGGTGGATCTTGCTCTCCGGGACCTCTTTCGCGCGCATCAGGGCGAGCGATTCACCGACGTTGGGCGGTTCGACGACGCCCGCCGCGGCTCCCTCGTTGACGAGGTCGTCGAGACAGTTGGGCATTTTCCTCACGAACAGGCGCTCGTACGGACTGGTCATGCGGCTGCTTCCTCCTCTGCTCCACCGGCGGGGGCCGACTCGGCCGACAGCTCACTCTAAACGATTAGCTTCTCCACTTGTAGACTCTTCCCTCGTGGAGCAACTGCCCGTACCCTGTGGCGACGTTCGGCGTATCTAATCGCTTAGATTTCTGGCTTCCCTGGAGGTCCCCAGTGTCGCGCAGACCCCGATGCCTGCCAACCCTCCTGCTCGCCGCGGCGCTGCTCGCCGGCTGCAGCCCTCCGTACGACGCGACCGCGGGCGGCGCCAACACGCTTCGCGTCTCCGTTTCCGCCGACGCGGGCGAGAGCCTCAATCCCTACGTCGGCAGCCAGAGCCCGATCCAGGAACTGCGCAGCTCCCTGCTCTTCGAGGGCCTCACCGCCCTTGACCCGGCAGGCAAAGCCGAATGGCGGCTCGCGACCGGGATGACCTCGAACGCCGACCGGACACAGTGGACGATCACGCTGCGTCCCGGCGTGAAGTTCACCGACGGCGCCGAGTTCACCTCAGCGGACGTCGTGTCGAGCATCAAGTACCTGCGCGATCCCGGGCACGCGACGCAGGGCCTCGCGCTGATCCAGATGATCGACCCCGGTTCGATTCAAGCGGTGGACAAGCTCACCGTCCGGGTCGGACTGAGCGAACCGTTCAGCCCGTTCAAGGAGATCTGGGCGAGTGTCCTGCTGCCGATGACCAAAACCGGGTCGGCGCCGGCGAAACCGATCGGCACCGGACCGTTCGCGGTCAAGTCGTTCGCACCGGGCCGGGAGTCCACAGTGGAGCGATTTGACGGGTACTGGGGCGAGAAACCCCGGCTCGACGCCGTCCAGCTGATCGAGTACCCGAGCCAGCAGGCGCAGGCGAACGCGTTGCTGTCCGGCCGGGTCGACATCGCGTCGAACACGACCCCGACGATCGCGAAGTCGCTCGTCGGCCGGGACGGCATCCAAGTGCTGGACAGCAAAGGGAACTTCAGCCTGCGGATCGGGCTCAACACGGCGGTCGCGCCGTTCAGCGACGTCCGGGTGCGCCAGGCCCTGCGGCTGCTGGTCGACCGGCAGCAGATCGTGTCCAACGTCTTCAGCGGCTACGGCCGGATCGCGAACGATTACGAGACCACCGCGCCCCCGTGCGCCGCGCCCGACATCCCGCAGCGGGCTCCGGACATCGCGGCGGCGAAGCGGCTGCTGGCCGAGGCCGGGCAGACCGATCTGTCGTTCGCGATCACCACCGACGGCCTGCTGCCGGGCATGTCGGAACTGGCGCAGGTCTTCGCGCAGAACGCCGCGCAGGCCGGGGTGAAAGTGAGCGTCAACGTGGTCCCGACCCCGGAACTCCTGGCGAAATGGGGCAAATGGCCCGCTTTCGTCGACTACAACCCGGTGCCCTACCTGCCGTCGGTGCTCGGCTCGCTGCTGCCGGACCGGATCGGCAACGGCTCCAACTGGAACGACCCCGCGTTCGTGAAACTCGCCGGGAAACTGTTCTCCTCCCCCGAACAGGACCAGTGCCCGCTCATGAACCGGATGCACGAGATCGAGCACACGAGCGGCCCGAACATCACGCCCGCGTTCTCCGACGTGCTGATGCCGCACCGGCCGGCCGTGCACGGGCTGGTGCCGGACGTGAACGGCCGCCCGCTGTCGTTCCTGACCGGGGTGACCGTCGGATGACCGCGCGATGGCTCGTGCGCAGGCTCGCGCTCGGCGTGCTCGTGCTGCTGGTGGTCTCGATCCTGGTCTTCCTGGTGACCCAAGCGTTGCCGGGCGACGTCGCCCAGATCATCCTCGGCAAGGACGCGACCGTCGAGCAGGTGACCGCGCTGCGTCATCAGCTCGGGCTCGACCAGCCGCTCGTCTCGCAGTACGGCCACTGGCTCGGCGGGCTGCTCACCGGCGACCCGGGAGTGTCGCTGCAGAACCGGGAACCGGTCTCGGAAATCCTCGGGCCGCGGATCCTGAACTCGTTCACCCTCGGCTTCGTTTCGATGCTGCTGATCCTGCCGCTTTCGGTGGTCGCCGGGGTGCTGAGCGCCGCGCACCGCGACAGTTTCGCGGACAAGGCGTTCGTCGCGGTCACGTCGCTGAGCATGGCGCTGCCGCCGTTCGTCGTGGGGATGCTGCTGATCGCGCTTTTCGCCACCTCGATGCTCGGGGTGCTGCCGGGGGTTTCGGACATCCCGCCCGGCGACCTGCCGTGGTGGCATCCGGCGGAACTCGTGCTGCCGGTCGCCACGCTCGCGTTCATGGGGGTGATGTACTTGGGCCGCCTGGTCCGCGCTTCGGTCATCGACGCGCTGGACAGCGAATACGCGCAGATGGCCGTCCTCAAAGGACTGAGCCGCCGCCGCGTCCTGTTCCGGCACGCGCTGCCCAACGCCCTCGCGGCCAGCCTGCCCGCCGCCGGCCTGGTCGCAGCCGTCACGATCACCGGCGTCGTGGTGGTCGAATACGTCTACTCGTATCCCGGCCTCGGCACGGCGCTGGTCAGCGCGGTGAACTCGCATGATCTGCCGGTCTTGCAGGCGTGCGTGCTCATCCTCGCGGCGACGTACTACCTGTGCAATCTCCTCGCGGACGTTCTCGCCGCGGCGGAGCGGGCCCGATGAGCGTCTCAGTGGTGCGCCGCGCGGCCCGCACCGGACGCGCCCGGCTGGGTCTCGGTTTGCTTGCCGCGACGGGGTTCATCGTCGTCTTCGGCCCGTTGCTCGCGCCGTGGCCGCCGACCGCCATCGTCGCGCCGCCGCTGGAGGGACCGAGCGCGAAATTCCCGCTGGGCACGGATCTTCTCGGCCGGGACGTGCTCAGCCGCCTGCTTTCCGGAGGCGGCACCCTCACCTGGATGACGCTCCTCGCGACCGCCGTCGGCGTGGTCCTCGGCGCACTCGTCGGGTTGACGGCCGCCTACCGCGACGGGCTCGCCGACACCGTCCTCATGCGAGCGATGGACGTCGTGCTGAGTTTCCCGGAGACCATCTTCGTGCTGGTCTTCGTGGCCGCGTTCGGCCGTCATCCGCTGCTCACCGCGTCACTCGTCGGAGTGGCGTTCGCACCTGGCGTCTCGCGGGTGCTGCGAGGCGCGGCGCTGCCGGTGCTCGACAGCGAATATGTGTTGTGGGCCAGGGCCAACGGGCTGCCCGGGCGGCAGATCGTCCTCGGCGAAGTGCTGCCCGGCGTGACGTCGCCGCTGATGGTGGAGACCGGAATGCGGCTGGTGTGGGCGGTCACCGCGATCGCCTCGCTGAACTACCTCGGCTTCGGCATCGCGCCGCCCGCTCCCGATTGGGGCCTCATGGTCAGCGAGAACCAGGACGGTCTCGCCGCCGCGCCGCTGCCCGTGCTGGTGCCGATCGCGCTGATCCTGATGATGGCGCTCGGCGGCAACCTCGTCGCCGAGTCGGTCGCCCGGACGGTCAGCCGCACGGAAGGAAAGAGCTGACGTGGCCAAGGAAGTCGTGGTGTCGGGCGTGACCGTCGAGGCCGCCGGGAACCCCATCGTGCGGGAGATCGGCTTCGAGCTCGGCCGGGGCGAGGTTCTCGGCGTGGTCGGCGAATCGGGCTCCGGCAAGAGCACGCTCGCGCTCGCGTTGCTGGGTTTCGCCCGGCCTGGCGCGAAGATCACGGGCGGACGGGTCGTGGTCGACGGCGTCGACCTGCTTTCCTTGCCCGCCGCGGAATTGCGCCGCGCGAGAGGCCGGAAAGTCGCGTATGTACCCCAGGACCCGGCGACCGCGCTCAACCCGGGCCTGCGGGTCTCGACCCAGCTGACCGAAGGTTTGGACCAGCCCGCACGAACCCGGGTACGGCAGTTGCTGGACACCGTCGGGCTGCCCGGCGACGACGCGTTCCTGCGCCGCCGCCCGCGCCAGCTTTCCGGCGGCCAGCAGCAACGAGTGGCCATCGCGATGGCCGTCGCCGCCGGACCGCGGCTGATCGTGCTCGACGAGCCGACGACCGGCCTCGACGTCGCCACCCAGTCCCGCGTGCTCGACCTGGTCCGGGAACTGTGCCGGGCCCGCGACCTGGCGGCGATCTACGTGTCGCACGATCTCGCGGTGGTCTCCGACGTCGCCGACCAGGTGCTGGTGATGTACGGCGGCGAGACGGTCGAACACGGCCCCGCGCGCGAGGTCCTGACCCGCGCCGCGCATCCCTACACCCGCGCCCTGCTGGCGGCCGTGCCCTCCGCGACCCACCGGCACCGGCTGGTCCCCATCCGCGGCCGGGCGCCCGGTATTGAAGATCCTCGTGTCGGATGCACCTTCGCGCCACGCTGCGATTACGCCACCACCGCTTGCAGCACAACGCATCCGACGCTGGCCCGCTCGGCTTCCGGAACCCTCGCCCGGTGCATTCACGCCGACGAAGCAGCTCGGAGCGTTCACGATGTGCCGCGCGCTCCCGAACCGAACGCACCTGCCGCGGACCAGGCGGCGCTGTTGTCGGTCTCCGGACTGACCGCCAGCTACCGCGGCCGACAGGTCGTCTTCGACGTCTCCTTCGACCTGCGGCCCGGCCAATGCCTGGCGGTCGTCGGCGAATCCGGCAGCGGCAAGACCACCATGTCGCGCTGCCTGGCCGGACTGCACGCCGAGCACCAAGGTTCGATGGTGTTCGCAGGCGAACCTGTCCCGCCCGCCGCTGCCCGGCGAGACTCCCGCACCCGGCGCGAACTGCAGTACGTCTTCCAGAACCCCTATGGCTCATTGAGTCCACATCGGACCGTCGAGGACGGCCTGCTGGTCGCCCTGCGCCACTACTTCGGCGTGACCACGCGCGAAGGCCGCCGCCGGGCCCGCGCCGCACTCGACCGCGTCGAAATCCCCGCGCGGCTGGCCGGCCGCTACCCGTCGGAGCTCTCCGGCGGGCAACGCCAGCGCGTCGCGATCGCCCGGGCACTGGTGTGCGAACCGAAGCTGATCATCTGCGACGAGGTCACGTCCGCTCTGGACGTTTCGGTGCAGGCGTCGGTAGTGGAACTCCTGCGCTCCCTGATGAACGAGGGCCCCTCGATGATCTTCGTGACGCATAACCTCGCGGTGGTGCGCAGCATCGCGGACGAGGTCGTCGTGCTCAGCGAAGGCCGGGCCGTCGAATCGGGACGGACTGAGCGGGTACTCGCTTCGCCGTCGCATCCGTACACGCGAAGCTTGCTCGCCGCGACGCTGGAGGTGCCTACGAACTGACGCGGCGGTAGCGGATGTGGGTGGTCAGCGGCGAATGCAGCACCTCGACGGGCTCGAAACCGAAGGACTCCACGCCGTCGAACATGCTCTCGCCCGACCCGAGCAGAACGGGCGCGATGTCGAGCGTGAACTCGTCGATCACCCCGGCCTTGAGCGCCTGCCGCACGGTCGAGGCACCTCCGGCGATGTCGACGCCCTTGTCCCCCGCGGCCTCGCACGCGGCCGCGTAGGCGGCGTCGAAACCTTCGGTGACGAAATAGAACGTCGTCCCGCCTTCCATCTCGATCGGCTCGTGAGCATGATGAGTCAACACGAAAACCGGCGCGTGATACGGCGGCTCGGAACCCCACCAGCCCGACCAGTCCTCGTCCCACTCGCCGCGGACGGGGCCGAACATGTTCCGCCCCATCACATACGCGCCCCGCGGCCGCATGAGCCATTCGCTCGCGGTCCTGTCGGCATCGGTGGCGCGGGGATCGCCGATGTGCCACCCGTGCAGTTCCTTCCCCCGCTTGCCGAGCGGATCTTCCCGGCTCTGCGCCGGCCCGGCGACGAAACCGTCCAGCGACATCGACATGTGACAGGTGGTGTCCGGCACGGCGATCCTCCCGAGTGATTGCGATCTGCAAGCGGTTGGGAGGAAGATAGCAGGACGGAGGCGGGAGCGCCATGCGTCGAGCCCCGGCTCAGTCGGCCAGCTTGCCCACGAACGTGGTCGTGCGATGCCACGCGAAGTACGGTTCGGAAGCTTCCCGATGAGCGCCGCAGCGCCGTCCGGCCAGGTGCTGCATGCGCAGCTTCAGGCTTCCGGCAGGCAGTTTGCCGAGGTCGACGGTCCGGATGCAGCCGGTTTCGTCGACAGTGACCCAGCCCGATTCGTAGAGGACGTCGCAGCCGAAACTGCAGGCGAGCATGGCGATGTCGCGAAGATTCCGTCGTTCGTCGTCGGTGCAGGCGGCCCGTTTCTTCACATGCGCGGCGACGAGGAATTCCAGAGGGAACTCGTCGCCGCACAACGCGCAGGGTGCGGTCTCGCGATTGTCGGCGAGCAACCGGCGGAGCTTGCCCTGTTCGGTCCGGACTTTCACCTGGGCCCGCACGTCCAGCTCGCCGTAGTGGACGTCCGTCGCGTCGGGCTCGGCGACCGAACCGTGCAACGTCACCGTTGCCGGGGACTTGACGGCGGTGACGTGCGGCAAAGTGGCAAGGACCGCCCCGACGAAAGCACTTCGGTGACCGAGTTCCTCGACTGAAACCTGGACCGTGCCGCGCGCGGCGAGCACGTCCAGCCCGTGCTGGACGTCGACGACGGGAACGGGCTGCCCTTCCGGGGACCGGTCGGTGCTCACCAGCACCGATCCGTCCTCGACATCCAGGATCCGGTTCTCTTTGCCGGTGACCGTCCGGATCGTCTCGCCCTTGAGGCTGCGGAGCAGGTCGCCCACCAGTGCCTCGTTCGCCGAGGGTGCGGCGAGACCGGCCTCGAGCCGCGCCGCATCGTCCGGGCCGCAGCCCGGAACCTCCAGCCGCAGCTCGATCCGCTTCTGGTTGTTGCTCTCCTTCGTCGCGCCGTTCTTCAAGCCGACTTTCCCGGACGCCCGGGTGATCTGCCGCCGCACCTGGTCGATGTCGCGCTCGTCGGCCAACCGGATCGGAACCGGGACGATGCTGCGCTCGTCCTCCGAGAGGTGGGCGGTCCGCGACGACACCACTGCCCCGGAGACCACGACCGCTTGCCGGTCCCGAAGGCGGCGGAGCAACAGCGTCAGGGCACGGTTGTACTGGGAGTTGCGCGGCAGCGGCCCGGCTCCCCGGCCGCCTGCGCTCTCCAGCACCAAGCTCAATCGCTCGCCGTCGGAAACCACGGAGAACTCCGCGTTCAGCTCGTCACCGTCGTCCTCGCGCGCCAACACGGGTTCAGCTTTCCAGACCGGGACTGCCGCCGTCGACGATCAGAACAGCGATCCCGCCCCGATCGCCGCGCAGATCGCCAGGAACAGCCCGCCCACCGCGAACCCCAGGGGCTTCTGCCGCCATGCCGTATGCCGGTCCAACGCGTACCACCCCGGCCCCGTCAGCAACAGCGCCAGTGCCATCGCCGCGAGCGTCAGTTCCAGTTCGAACCCCGGGCCGCTGCTGCCGAACAGGCCGCCCGACCACTTCACCCGGACCGCGCTGATGGCCACGCCCAGCAGGCCGGCCGCGGCGAGCGGGGTCAGCAGGCCCAGTGCCAGCAGGACCGCGCCGCCGACCTCGGTGATGCCGGTCAGCCAAGTCAGGAATTCGATGTTGTGGCTGAACCCGTAGCCGCGCAACAGGTTCTCGAAGTGCGCCATGTCCGCGCCGCCGAACAGGCCGAAGACCTGCGTGAGCCCGTGCGCCCCCATCGCGACCGACAGCATCAGCCGCAGCACCAGCAGACCGAAGTCCAAGCCGCCATTCTCATCCGACCAACGGGACATGTTCGCCACGCCGGACACCCTAGCCATCCCGCGGGCCGGGCCGGGCGACCCGCCGGACGTGTCGCCGAAAGGGGGGCGGACGTCACGACGCGGAGGCGGCGCCTTCGGGCAGATAGCTGTCCCGGAAACCGAACGCGCTCGGCGAGGACCCCTTCTCCCGCAGCAGTTCCAGCCGCTCCACGGCCTCCTCGACCGTCGGGACGTGCCCGGCGGGCACCCACCACAGCACCTGGAACGGCGCCTTCGGCAGCTCGAACCATTCCGACCGGCGGCGCAGCATGTCGAGGTGGCCGCTGCGGTAGACGTAGTCCCACAGCGCGTCGCGGTTCTCCCAGACCGACATGTTCACCAGGACGTCGTCGCCGAGCGAGGTCCGGATCGCGGTCGCGTCGTTGCCGCCGTCCTCGACCAGGCGCCACACGAAGCCGGGCGCGTTGTCGGCGACCTCGTTGAGCGTGTCGAGCATCGACGTGAAGCCGTGCATCCGGGGGTCTTCGAGAGGGTGCCTGAGGATGCCCACGTTGAGCTGGGCGAGGTGGTATTCCGTCACCCCCTCACCTCACCATCGCCGCGCCTTCTATGTCAACTCTCATTATTTTTAGAAGACTCGACGACGACGCAGCACAGTCCGGGACGCGGGTCCATCCGCGCTCGCAGGCCTTCGGCGCCGTCGAGCAGTCCTTCCAGCAGTGCCAGGTTCATGCCGCACACCAGCCCCGGATGCCGTTGCGAGAGGACGTGGAACGGGCAGTTGACGAGGCGCAGGACGTCGCCGTCCGAGCGGGGTTCGTAGCCCCGGGCGGCCAGCAGTTCCTTCGCCGCGGCGAGGTCTTCGATCGCGCAGGCAGCGGCGCGGCCCTCGCGACGGGCGGCGGCTTGGAGCTCGGTGTCGAGACGGGCGATCTCGGCGACCTCGGCCAGCAGGTCGGCGGCGGTGCGGTAGTCGCGCGCCGGGACGGAGAACTGGCGTTCAGCCGCAGACCGGCGATAGAGCTTCGCCGGACGGCCGGCGCCCGGGCCCGAACGTCCGCTCAGCCGCTTGCTTTCCGTCTCCAGCAGCCCGGCGGCCACGAGTTTGTCGAGGTGGAACGCGGCGAGCGTGCGCTGGATCCCGGCCCCCTCGGCCGCTTCGTTCCGGCTCACGTCGTGATCCTGGGAAACCACGTAGTCATACAGCCGCCGCCGGACCGGATCCTGCAAGACGGCGATCGCCTCGATGTCTTCCACGCCGCCAGTCTAAGAACAACGAGCTTGCGCGTTAGAGGAGGCGGACTAGGCGCCGCTCCCCTTCGGGCTCCTCCGCGTCGCGACCGACCGCGGCGGTTCGGCGCGCATGTGGTCGCGGACGCGGGCCATGATGCCGCCCAGCGCGTCCAGGTCCGAAGTGGACAGTGGGGCGAACAGCAGCCGGCGGACGGCGTCGACATGCCCGGGGAGCACCTTCGCGACCAGCTCCCGGCCCGCCTCGGTGATGCCGACGACGGTGGCCCGGTGGTCGTCAGCACTGGGACCGCGGGTGACCAGGCCCGCCTTTTCGAGCAGGCCCGCCTGATGAGTCAGGCCGCTGCGGCTGTAGACGACGCCGTCGGCCAGTTCCGTCATCGTCAGCGGCCCGTCGGAGCTGGAGAGCCGGGCGAGGAGTTCGAACTGCACGTAGCTGAGGCCGCCCTCGGCTCGCAACTGCTGGCTGACGGCGTGTTGCAGCAGGCTCACGGCCTCCATGAGCGCGAAGTAGGTGTTGAGCTGCTTGGGCTCCAGCACGTCCGCCATGCCGCCAGTCTAGATGCTTCGAAGTCGAATCATTGTGGTCGTCCTCACGTCTCCGAGACTTTGCTTCGACATCGAAGCATACTTGCCGTCAGATGCTTCGACTTCGAAACATATTCTGGAGGATGTCATGAAGGCAGCGCGCTACCACCGTTACGGCGGAAGCGAAGTCCTGGCGATCGAGGACGCCGAGCGGCCGGCGCCCGCCGAGGGGCAGGTGCTCGTCGAGGTGGCCGCCACCTCGTTCAACCCGGTCGACCTCGGGATCCGGGCAGGCGGTCTGCAAGAGGTGTTCCCCTTGGCCTTCCCGCACGTGCCGGGCATCGAGGTCGCCGGGACGATCGCCGAACTCGGGCCCCGGGTCGACGGCCGTCAGGTCGGCGACCCGGTCGTGGCCTTCCTGCCGATGAACGCCGACGGCGCGGCCGCTGAGTACGCCGTCGTTCCCGCCGACGCGCTGGCCGCCGCCCCGAAGACGGTCGATCTGCCCGACGCCGCCGCGCTGCCGGTCGGCGGATTGACCGCCCGGCAAGCGCTCTTCGACCACGCTGAACTGCGAGCAGGCCAGACGATCCTGATCAACGGCGCGGGCGGGGCGGTCGGCGGCTTCGCCGTTCAGCTCGCCCATCAGGCAGGCGCGGCGGTGACCGCGACCTCGAGCCCGCACAGCGAGGAACGCCTCCGCGAATACGGAGCCGATCGGATCATCGGACACCTCGACTTCGCTTCCGACGCGGCCGACGGAGCGCCGTTCGACGTCGTGCTCAACCTCGTGCCGACCACGCCGGAGGAGACCGCGGCGCTCGCCGATCTGGTCGCCGACGGCGGAGCGCTGGTCAGCACCACCACTCCCCCGCCGGAGAATCCCGGACGCGGGATCCGGACGGCGCGGGTGTTCGTCGTCAGCGACGCCGAGCGGCTGGCCGAACTCGTCGAGCGCGTCGACGCGGGGACGTTGCGGATCACCGTCGCCGACCGGCGGCCGCTGGCGGATCTCCCGGCTGTGCACGACGAAGCGGCGTCGGGACGACTCGTCGGCAAGACCGTCCTCATTCCCTGAAACTCCGGTTCGAGCGCTGGAGGCCCCGCCTTCAGCGCTCGAACCGCTTACCTCCGAGCCTCCGCCAGGTCGGCCGGAGTCGCGCCGAGCCACCAACGCGGGTCCGCGGTTCCCTCGGTCGTACGGCCGTCGCGGTGGACGAAGAACCGCTCGTCCCGCCCGGAAGTGTCGAACTCCCCGTCCAGGCCGCGCGTCAGCCACTCCGCACCGAACGCGAAGACCTCCGCCGCCGTTCCGCCCAGCGGATGGAATTCGTCCTCGTAGACGCGCATTTCCTTGGGCGCGCGGATCTTCTCGTAAGTCTCGAGCGCGCTCTCCACCGGCGTCAGCTCGTCGAATTCGCCGATGCCGAGCAGCACAGGGCACCGGATGCCGGTGACGAGGTCGCCCAGCGGCATCTTCGCCTTGAGGTCGCGGTCGAACGCCGCCTCGTCGGCATAGCCCGCCATGTACAGGTAGTTGTTCTTGAAACTCGGTTGTGCCCGCTCGAAAATCGTCTCGAAGTCGCCGGACACCGCTTCGAACGCGGCCACCGCGCGCAGGCGGGTGCCGGACATCGCCGCGGCGCGCAGGGCCCAATAGCCGCTCATGCTGATGCCGAACATGCCGATCCGGTCTTCGTCCACTTCGGACAGACCGGCGAGGTGCGCGGCATAGGTTTCGAGAGCGCGCTCGTAGTTGTCCAGCGTCACGGTCAGCCCGCGCGCCCGCGTCTCCCCTTGTCCCGGCCCTTCGATGGACAGCGCCACGACGCCGCGCGAGGTGTAGTAGCGCTCGGCCGCGAAGATGTAGTCCTCCTTGATCATGTCCATGCCGGGACCGAGAATCACTGCCGGGGCACCGGAAACCGGCTGTGCCGGCAGGTGCAGAAGGGCGAAGATCTTGCCGCCTTCGAAGTCCAGTTCGACCCGGCGGACCGTGTTGCCCCGCAGCTCCGCCAGCCGCGCCACGCACGAATCGCAGCGCTCGCGGAACTTCGCCTTGCGCCCGTCGCCGGAGTCGAAGATCGAGTACTGCGCGCGGCCGTACATCACCGCTGCCCGCAGGTACAGGTCCGACGCCGTCCTGCGGTAGCCCAGCCGCTCGTGGTGCGCGGCCCGCTCCTCCGCCTGCCCCGCGACGACGGCCCACGCCTTCGGCAGCATCGCTCCGGCGCGGACCATCGCGAACACCTTGTCGAAGTCGGCGTGATCGTGCCCGAGCTGTTCGAGCGTGCCCTTGCCCTCCGGGTGCAACGCGTCGAAGCCGCCCTGCGCCAGTGCGATGTCCAGGGCCCAGCTCTGCCCGGCCGAACGTGCCGTCATGATCGCCTCCTCAATTAACTAAGTACTTAGCTACTATGCCACGGCTAGACTCCGCGCGGCAAGGAATGCGGCGGGCACCACAGGAGAACGAACCGATGGGCGACGAGGCGATCACCCGGCTGGCACGAGCCGCCTACCGGCTCAGCGCGGCCGATTCCCGGCTGCGCGGCCGCGCGACCCGCAGCGCCGAAGCCCTTTCGCTCGCGCACGCCCGCGCGCTCAAGAGCCTGGCCGAACACGGGCCGATGACGGTCAACCAGCTTGCCGGGCACGTCGAAACGACCGGAGCGGCAGTCACCCAACTGGTCAATGGCCTGACCAACGCCGGTTACGTCACGCGTGAACGGGCTGCCTCCGGGGACCGCCGCACGTCGATCGTCGCGCTGACCGACGCGGGCCGTCGACGGCACGAGGAGCGCGAGCAGGACCTCGCCGCCGGATTGCGCGAACTGACCCAGGACCTCGACGAAAGCGCGATCGAAGCCGCGGGCACGGTGCTCGCCCGGCTGGCTTCGCTCTACGACCGCCTCTGACCAGCGAAGCGGCAAACTCTATCAACTGATTGAATTGGCTGATAGAGTCCGCGCCATGGGCACCGAAGCCGCGCGGGTCCCCGCCGCTCGCGGAGCGGCGACCGAGCAGCGCCTGATCGCCGCCGCGGAACGGCTTTTCGCCGAGCACGGCGTCGGCGCGGTGTCGCTGCGGACCGTCATGCAAGCGGCACAGACGAACGTCGCGGCGATCCACTACCACTTCGGTTCCAAGGAAGGGCTGCTCGACGCGGTCCTGCGCAGCCGGCTCGGCCAGGTGACCGGCGAACGCACCGCGATGCTGCGGGAATCGCCCGGAAAAGACGTCACCGCAGGAGAACTGGCCCGCGCGTTCGTGCAGCCGGTGGTCGCCGTGCTCGAATCGGGCGGCGAATGCTGGATCCGGCTGGTCGGCCAGTTGCTGGCGACCGGCGGCGACGGACTGGACGCGATCGCCGAGTCGTTCTTCGAACGCAACGCCGCGTTCGTCGAACAACTGGACCGGCTCAGCCCCGGAGTCCCCCGCCGGACGCTCGATTTCCGGCTGTCCCAAGCGATGACCGTGACGCTGAACGTCCTCGGCGACGTCGGCCGCACCCGCCGCCTGCACGGGCCGGACGCGGCGGACTGGACCACCGGCCAGATCGTCGACGACCTCGTCGACGTCGTGACCTCCGTACTCGCCGGCCCGCCCGGGGCCCGCCGCAGGAAGTGAGGAACCGATGGGAACCAATCAGCGAGCGCAGATCGAGATGACCCCCGGGGAGGTGTCGGCCTACCTCGACGCGCAGCGCACCGCGACGCTGGTGTCGCTCGGCCCCGGCGGGCATCCGCACGCGGTCGCCATGTGGTACGCGGTCATCGACGGCGTGCTGTGGTTCGAAACGAAAGCCAAGGCGCAGAAGGCGGTCAACCTCCGCCGCGACCCGCGCGTCACCGTGCTGATCGAGGACGGCCTGACCTACGACGTCCTGCGCGGCGTCTCGCTCGAAGGGCGGGCCGAGGTCGTCGACGACGCGGACGCGCTGTGGGCGGTCGGAGTCAACGTCTGGCAGCGATACCACGGCGAGTACACCGACGAGGCGAAGCCGATGGTGGAATTCATGCTCCGCAAACGGGTCGCGATCCGCGTCGACGTGGAGCGGGTCCGGTCCTGGGACCACCGCAAGCTCGGGCTCGGCCCGATGCCCCTCGCCGGCTCGACCGCCGCCCAGCACCCGCCTGCCCGCTGACGCGTCCGCCCCGCCAGGAGGTCACGATGGGACGCTTTTCCCTTCCCGCACAGAAGCCGAACGGCCTGGACTCGCCGGTGACAGCGGCGCTCATGAAATACCTGGCGCGGGTCCAGGCGAAGGTCTTCACCCTGACCAACGGCCGGGTCGGCCACAAGTGGCGCGTCGGCGCGGGCTTCCGCAAGCCCGTGCCGACGCTGTTGCTCGACCACCGCGGCCGCAAGTCCGGACGGCTGTTCACCACCCCGTTGCTGTACCTGCGGTCCGGCGACGACCTGGTGATCGTCGCGTCGCAAGGCGGGTTGCCGAAGCATCCGCAGTGGTACTTCAATCTGCGCGCGGAACCGGAGACCCGCGTGCATCTGAAGGGCCGCCGCGACGTCCCGGTCACGGCAAGAGTCGCGTCGGCGGAGGAACGGCGCGAACTCTGGCCGCGGCTGGTCGAGCTGTACGCGGATTTCGCGAAGTATCAGGCCTGGACGGAGCGCGAGATCCCGGTCGTGGTGCTCACTCCGCGCTGACTGCGTGCGCGGGGTCGGCACCCTCGCCGATCGTCATCCGACGCGGGACGCCGCCCGCCCGGTGAACCGGAACTCGATCGCGACCGGAATGTCCTTCAGCTCCAGCGCTTCCTCGAGCCGCGGCAGGCTTTCCCCGGTGACGCGGCCGCGGATCTCGCCCAGATCCGCGTCCTGCTCGCAGGTGAGGATCAACGCCAGGGACGGCGACTCCCGGGTCCCGGCGAGCGACGCGCTCGCCTTGTGCACTCCGGGATACCCGCGCAGTTCTTCGGCGAAGGGAGCCACCGCGTCGTCAGCGCGCAATTCGGTGCGTCCGTAGGCGGGATCGGTTTCGAACCGCCACACTCCCGTGCGCGGCCGGTGCGCGAGCTGGGCAAGCAGCCAGCGCAAAGCGAGCAGGCCCACCGCTACCGCCGCCGCGGCGATCACGTAAAACGCCCAGGTGGGCGGCTCTTCCGTGCCCGGCACGAGCGGCGCTTCGGGATTCACGAGCCTGAGCACGCGGAAGTGGGTGGCCAGACCGAATCCGCCCGCGGCGAGCAGCACGAGACCGAGCACCGCGAGCAGGAACCGGTTGAGCGCGGCCGGACGATTCATGATCCCTCCCTCGTAGCACGGACCCGCACCGACACCGCGGGCCGCCGAGCCGGTGCGATGTGGTCGAGCCGCGACTCGACGGCCGTGCGGACCGCGTCGGCCAACCCGTCCGTCCGGGTGCGCGCGGTTTTCACCCGCACCTTGACCTTGCGCGGTCCGGTCGAAAGCCGGGCTCGCTCGACACCGTCCACGCCCGCCGCGGCTGCCCGCAACGCGGACCGGTAGCCCACGGTGTCGGCCCCGGAATCCGGATCTCCGGTCAACGGGAGGATCCGGCGTTTGCCCGGCAGCAGCGCGGCCCACAGCAGCACCAGCCCGAGCAGGGCCACCGCTGCGGAAACCAGTGCCGGGACGAGGTCCGTCCAACGCGCGTCGTGGACCGCGGTCGCGACCGCGCGATAGTCCAGCCACGGCTGGTGCCCGGTCAGCCGCTGGATCGCCGCGACGGCCGCCAATACGCACCCGGCCAGCAGCACACCGGCGGTCAAGCTCGCCGGAACGGACCGGCGGGTTCGGCGTTTCACTCAACCCTCCTCTGCCCGGCGGCCTCGGCGTGCAAGGCCGTCACCGTGATGCCGACTCGCCGGACCGGCATCCCGGTCAGTTCCTCGACCCGCCCGCGCAGATGGCCGCGGACCCGTTCGGTCGTCGCGCCGACCGGGGCCGGGTACTCCAGCGAGATCCGCACGTCCAGCTCCACCTCGCCGCCAGCGATCCGGGCGGACGTTTTGGCCGACCGGTCCAGCGCTTCGCCGCCGAGGCTGATCCCGAGCGTCCGCCCGGCGGCCCCGCCGACCCGGTCGATCTCGCTCGCCGCGTGGGCGGCCAGCCGCTCGACGACGTGCTCGCTGATCGTGAGGCCGCCCCGTTCCTCCGCTGCGACAGCCACGGCTCACCCCCGGTCGCGGCCGGTGAGCTGCGACAGATCGAGCTTGCCGTCGA
Source organism: Amycolatopsis sp. FU40 (assembly GCF_021903635.1). NCBI lineage: Bacteria > Bacillati > Actinomycetota > Actinomycetes > Pseudonocardiales > Pseudonocardiaceae > Amycolatopsis > Amycolatopsis sp. FU40. Next base: position 1,720,901 of record NZ_CP091381.1, on the reverse strand, counting down.
GCAGGCGGCCGACGAGCAGTCCCACCGCGCCCAGCACGAGGACCAGCAGGAACGCCCCGAACCCGCCGATCGCGGCGGCGAGGCCCAGCGCGAGGCCGGTGATCAGCCCCAATCCCGTTGCGTTCACGACACCGTCTCCTTCCGGTTTCCCGGCTCGGTTTCCCCCGAAGCCGGCACTTCGACGTCGGCGATGACCACGTGCACCGGCCGCCCCGACGCGACGGCCGCCCGTACCGCGGCGGCCACGTCCGCTGCCGAGAACGGGGCCCGGACCGTCACGCCGACCGTGACGTCCTCCTCGGTCACCCGCACACCGCCCACCCGGCCGCCCGCCCCGAGCGTCGCGACCCGGCCGAACTCGCCGCTGTGCACGTCCGCCACCTCGGGCAGCCCGCGCACCGCGGCGACGATCCGGCGGGCTTCGTCCAGGGGGGTCACCGGGCCCGTCCGCCGTCGCAGGACCCGATCGCCTCGGGCACATCCGGCCGCTTCCGCACCACCGCGACGGTCCGGCTCGCGACGGCGGCCGCTGCGCCTGAGCGGGCGCCATCGCCCTCGACCGTTCCGAACGCCGCGGCCCGGCCGGACCGCCCGCCGCGCACGTCCGCCGTCACCGGCGTCCGCACCGCGGCGAGGATCCGGCCCGGCCCCGCGACCGCGCTCACTGCACCCGGCCGCTGTCGCCGGAGGCGTCCTCCTCGTCGTCGGACGGCAGGTGCAGGTCGCCCACGTTGATGTTGACCTCGACGACCTCCAGTCCGGTCATCCCCTCCACCGCGCTGATCACGTTCCGCCGGATCGAGCGCGCGACCTCCGCGATCGAGACGCCGTACTCGACCACGATCTGCAGGTCCACCGCGGCCTGCTTCTCCCCCACCTCGACCGAAACGCCCTGCCCGGCCGAGGCCGTAGCGCCCGGGATCCGCTCGCGCAGCGCCGAAAACGCCCGCGCCGCGCCGCCGCCCAGGTCGTACACGCCCGGGATCTCCCGCGTCGCCAGCCCGGCGATCTTCTGCACCACCACGTCCGCGACGGTCGTGCTCCCCTGCGAACTGGTCAGCGGACCGGCGTTGACCTTCTCCACGTCCTGGGACTTGGCCGCCGCGTCAGTCGTCGAAGCCATCGATTCTCCTCCAGTCGGTTCCCGTTGTTCAGTTCATCGGTTCGACCCGGCGGCCACGCAAAACTCACTCCCCGAACGAGTGATGACGATCACATCATCGAGTGAGTGACGATTCGGGATCCGCGTTGTCGTTCACGCTGACGCATTCCCGCGTTCGTTGTTCGGCAATGAAGGAGGAGACCCATGTCGATGGGCGACAAGATCGGCGCCAAGGCAGACGACTTCGGCGGCAAGGCCAAGGAAGCCGCCGGTTCGCTGACCGGCGACGAGAAGCTGGAGAACGAAGGCAAAGCCGACCAGGCGAAGGCCGGGATCAAGGAAGCCGCCGAAAACGTGAAGGACGCTCTCGGCGACGCGGCGGGCAAAGTCAAGAACGCGCTGAAGAAAGACTGACTTTCTGCTGAAGAACGCGGGACCCCGGCCCGACGCCGGGGTCCCGCGTTCGCTTTCCGCCGGTCACTGTTTCAGCAGATTCGCGACCGCCGCGACGACCGCGTCCGGCCGGTCGATCGGGACGTCGTGAGAACTGTGCTCGGCGGTGCCGAGGGTCCGGTTCGGCGCGGCGTGCGCGAAGTCTTGCTGCGCCTGCCGCCACAACTGCGCGTCCTCGGGAGCCGGAAACGGCGTCGCGGCGGACACGATCACGGCCGCCGGAATGCCGGACGGCCAGGTCAGCTTGTGGTACGCCGCGTGCACCGGCCCGTAACCGTCGGCTTGGGCGAGCAGCTGACGGGTCTGCCGGGTGGACGGCGCTTTCTTGAGCGCTTCGACTTGTTTCTCGTTCAACGCCACCAGCTTGGCGGTCTCGCTCGGCGTGAAGAACTGCGGCAGATTAGCGTCCACGAACACCGCACCCGTAACCCATTTCGGATGGCTCCGGGCAAAAGAAAAGGCGATTTCGCCTGCCAGCGAATGCGACACCAGGATTACGTTTCCAGTCACCCCCAGCTGCGTCAGTCCGGCCGCGAGATCAGCGGCGGCATTGTCCGCTCGCCACGGGCCGGACGCCTCGTCGCTCTTGCCTTCCCCCGCCCGGTCGTAGGCGATCACCTCGGATCCGGTCCTGGCCGCGAGGTCCGGGACGACCTTGCGCCATTCCGAAGAATCCATCCCGCCGCCCGCGTCGAGCACAATGGCGGGCTATCGCCCAGGAGCGACGGAAAACGCCATCTTGCGGCCATTCACTGCAACCAGATGCGGTCCGGCGGCCGGAGGACCAGCCGCGCCGGCAGCGCACCCGGCCACACCGCCGACCGCGACGACCGCCGCCGTCAGAGCAGCCAGCGGCCGACTCGATCTTCCCCGCCGCACACCAGAATCGGTCACCGAATCCCCCTCCACGCAACGGAACTTCCGTTACATCAGCGTGGCGAACAACCCGGTCAACCTCGATACCGCTGGCTGCCCGAGCACGGTAGGGACAACCCCACCTCGAGACCGCTTACGACGCGACTCCAGCCGACGCACGCCGTTCGGCCAGGTCTTTCTCCACTGTCGGGTAGATCCGTTCCAGGCGGTACGCCCAGAACAGGACGATCAACAGCACGAACAACGCCATCGGCACATAAACGAACAACGCGTTGATCGCCGACAGCGCCGAATCCGGCTGGGTGCGGTTCAAGCCGTTGTAGCCCGCCGCGCCCATGACCCAGCCCAGCACCGCCGCACCGAGGCCGTAGCCGAGTTTCTGGCCCATGCTTCCCGCGCTGTACAGCACACCTTCCAGCCGGCGGCCGTTTTTCCACTCGCCGTACTCGATGGTGTCGGGGAGCATGCCCCAGATCGCGCCGAAGATCGGGATCCGCCCGATGCCGCGGAGAATCGAACCGGTGACCGCCAGCGTCATGTCCGTCGGGTCGACGGCGATGATCACCGACCCCGCCACGAAGATCGCGGCGCCGGCGATCATCGGGGCGACTTTGCCGAAACGCTGGTACACCGGCTGCATGAACAGCATTCCGAGCAGCGCCGGAATGTAGAGCATGAACGACATCAGCGCGGCGAATCCGGCGTCGCCAAGGAAGTACTGGGCGAAGTAGGCCGTCGCTCCGGTGTAGAGCGATTCCGCGACGCTGAACACGATGAAGATCGCGAACAGCAGCAGCCAATAACGGTTGCGCCCGGCGAGCTTCAGCGATTCGACGATCCCCGGCTGGTCCTTCGGCGGGGCGGTGTCCACGATGCGTTCCCGCGTATTGCGGAAGGTGATGAAGAACAGCACCGCCGCGACCGCACCGAACAGGCAGAACGTGATGATCCACGCGCGCTGGTCGTCGCCGAGCGCGCTCACCAGCGGCAGGGTGAGGACGGTGACGACCAGCGAGCCGAGGGTGGCGCCGAACATCCGGGTGACGTTGAGCCGGGAGCGTTCGGTGAAGTCGCGCGTCATCCGGGTGTTCAGCGTTCCGTACGGGATCACCGCCGCGCTGAGAGCGATGTTCATCAGCGCGTAGGTGATCGCGATGTACACCAGCGTCGGCGCCGGTTCCATGCCCGGCACGGTGAACACCAGGATCAGCGCGACGGCGAACGGCGCGGCGGCCCACAGCACCCAGGGCCGTGCCTTGCCCCAGCGGGTCGAGGTCCGGTCGACGATCGCGCCCATCCCGACGTCGACGACGCCGTCGAACAGCCGCGCGATGAGCACGATCGTGCCGACCGCCGACGCCGCCGCCCCGATCACGTTGGTATAGAAGAAGACCACGTAGGTGGCCAGCGCACCCCAGGCGATGTTCGTGGCCAGATCACCGCCTCCGAAGGAGAGGCGTTCCTTCCAGGTCACCGTGGCGAATTCTTCGCTTCGTGCGCTCATCGTCGAGCGTCCCTTCGGATCGGGGCGGGGAGAGAGGGTCAGTGCTGCGCGGCGGCCAGGAGTTCGTCGGCGAGCGCGGCGAGGTCGAGGTCGTTCGCGCGTTCCACCTCGGCGACGGCGTCCGCGTCGATCGCCTCGATCCCCCGGTACGCGCCGGCGATCGCGGCCGCCATGCAGCCGATGGTGTCGCTGTCCCCGCCCGCGTTGGCGGCCAGCCGCGCGACGCGCACCGGATCCCCGCCTGCGGCGACGAAAAACCCGAGCGCCGCCGGTACCGCTTCCGCGGCAGGCAGGCCGACGCCGATCTCCCCGGCGATCAGGTCGATCGCGTGCTCGTCGTCGCGAGCCGTGATGGCCAGCGCGACCGCCCGCTCGATCCGCCGTTCGACCGACGCGCCCGGCACGTCGCGACCCTCGGTCCGGCCGAGTTCGGCACCGGCTCGCGCGCCGTCGACGGCCGCGCGGACGATGTCGACGATCTCCGCTCCGGGAGTGCAAGCCCGCGCGACAGCAGCGGCGACGGCCGCGGCGCCCGCGACTCCGGGCGGCGTGTTGTGGCTGGGCACGCACGTGGTGAACGCGGTACGGACCGCCGCGTCCGGGTCGCCGTGATGGAACAGGCCGACCGGCCCGACCCGCATCGCGGCCCCGTTGCTGGCGCCCTGGGTCATGATCGTCCCGGTGCGGCCGACCTCGCGCGGGTCCTCGCCGCGTTCCAGCCGGGCGATCGCCTCGCGGGTGGTCGGCCCGGCGAAGTGCGGGAAGTAGTTCTCGTTCTTGGACCACTCGATCAGCAGCCGCGCCATGTCGTCCGGGCTCAGCGCGGCTCCGGTGCGGGCGAGCAGCCGGGTCAGCAGGATCATCTGGCTGGAGTCGTCGGTGATCTGCGCGGCAGCGCGCCCCTTGGCGTAGGGCGCGCCGGGGAGCGGGGCGTGGAATTCGGTGACGTAGCCGCCGAACGCGGCCCGGATCTGGTCCCGGCTCAGTTCCTCGGTCGGCGCGCCGAGCGCGTCGGCCAGGCAGGCCGCGGCGAGACTGCCGTGGATCTTGGAACGCAGCACAGAATTCAAGTCGGTTACCTCTCAGTCGTGATCGTGATCAGGTCGTCTGGCCAGTCGCCGCGCTGCGAGCCGGACAGATAGGTGCGTCCGCCGACAGCGGTGACGCAACGGGTCGCCTGGGCTACTGCCCGGCGAAGGCTTTCGGCTGCTTCGGCTCCGGCCAGCAACGCGCCCAGGAACGCCCCGGCCAGCGCGTCCCCGGCACCGGTCGTGTCGATGGCGGTCACCTCGCCGTTCAACCGCGCGCGATGCACGATGCCGTCCTTGTCCACAGTGGACGCTCCGTGCGCGCCTTCGCTGATGACAACGAGTTCCGCGCCGAGCTGGATCAGCCGCCGGGCCGCACCGCGCGAGGTGGCCGCGAGTTTGGCCGCCGAGGCGGCGTTGACGAAGACGATGTCGCTGAGCCCGAGCAGCCGCGCGAACTCAGGCTGGCCCGGCTCGAACGCGTCCGGTTCGAGATCGACGGCGACCCGCGCTCCGCGTTCCCGGGCGAGTTCGCCGACGGCGGCCGCCCACCCGAGGTCGTCGGCCAGCGGCGCCACGATGTCCGCGCCCGCCAGGACCGACGCGTCGATCTCGTCGATCGCCGGAATCTTGATCCCGGTGTCCGCGCCGGTCAGCGCCTTCTCGCCGCTCGCGTCGAGCTGGACGAAGCACATCCAGGTCGGATGCTCGAGGTCGCGGAGGGAATGCTCGATCGACACGCCGAGCCTGCTGAGCTCGGCCAGCGCGGCGTCGGTGTCCGGCCCCGCGCCGGTCTTCGTGATCAGGTCGACCGCGATGCCGTGCTGCGCCGCCGCGGCGGCGAGATTGGCGCTCATTCCGCCGCCGTACACGCCGGACAGGGAGCCGATGGCCTTGTTGTCGTTGCCCGCGATGTGCGGAACCTGGACGAAGTAGTCGATGCTCGCGTCCCCCACGACGACGAGCCGCGGCCCGGCGCTCATCGCTCGCTTCTGAGGTCGATGTCGAGGTGGTAGCGATCGCCGCGCAGGATGTACCGGGTGAACTCCACCGGACGCTGATCGGCTCCGAAGGACGTGCGCTCGCGCAGCATCGCCGCGACCCCGGGCTCGACCTGGAGCCGCTCAGCCTCCGCCGCGGAGAGATTGACGGCGCTGACCCGTTCGCGGGCGTGCGTGGGCTGCGCGTCGCGGCCGGAGAGGAACGCGTACAGCGAATCCCCGGTGAACTCGGCGAAGTCGATTCCCGGCTGGGGCGCCAGATAGTGGTCGAGGAAGACGAACGGATCGTCGCCGATCCAGTACCGCCGCTCGATGTGGCTCACGGTGTCGCCGGGTTCGAGGTCGAGCGCCTTGGCGACTGCCTTCCCGGCGGGTTCCTCGGCATTGCCGAGCAACTCGGGCCGGATCGCGAAGCCGCGCTGCCGGAGCTCGCGCCCCAGCCCGAGCATCGGACTCATCGCCCGGATCTCGTTCGACGCGACGATGCTGCCCCGGCCGTGGAACCGCTCCACCAGCCCGAGCCGCTGCAACTCCTGAAAGGCGCGCCGGACGGACGTCTGGGACACCCCGTACTGCGCCCGGAGCTGGCTCTCCGACGGGAGCCAGTCCCCCGGCTTCAGCCTGCCGCTCAGGATGTCGCGCTGGATCTCGCTCTGAATCGTGCGATACAGCGGCGCACGACTGGGTCGACCGGTCATGCAACTTAGTGTACTAAGTGTGTCAACTGGCTCGCCGCCCTTGCCTCTGGCATCGCTTTTCGACGACGAGCCGGTCCAGCCGAGCAACAGCCGTCCGGCCGGCGCCGACTCGAAGAGCACCAGCCGGACTGGTCAGGCGCTCAGCGAACGAGATCCGCGTTGGCACGGCCAAGGAGGTTGAACCGCGATGACGCAGCGCAAACGACCGGGCAAGCGCGTACTTCTCAGCGCGCTCTGCGCATTCGCCTGTGCCGCGTGCGCAGGCCCCGGCACTCAAGCTGCGAGCCCGCCAGGCACGCCGTCCTCGTCAGCCGCGGCTTCGAGCGCTCCGTCGTCCGCCAGCCCGCCGCCGTCGGACACGACCGCTGTCTCCACCACCGCGGAAGCACCGGCGACATCCTCGCCATCCGCACCGCTTCCGGCCGGCTACCCCAAGGTCGTGCAGGTCTCGTCATTGCCGAGCCAGGTGCGCAATTGGTTCCAGATGCAGGGCACCGCCCGGGCCGTACAGCTCGCACCGGGCGTCTGGACCGCGCTCCAGGACGGCGCGACCGTCGAGGACGCCGTCAATACCGACGTTCTCGACGGCTTCTGCAGCTCGATCAAGGCCTTCGAACGCGTCTGCCGAGGCGGACGCATGCACACCGGTGCCTGCTGGTGAGTTCGCGGTTCCCCACGGCGGCGCGCCGCCAAGGTCCCCGGCAAGGATTTCCCTTGCACATCGCCGCATTCGGATCCGGCGTCCACTTCGGAGCACCCCGGCTCCGGTATAGTCGGCCCCATGCGAACCCCTCCCGCCCCCGATGCCGGAGACGCGCCGGATCCGGCGCGGATGCTCGGGGCGCGGGTGCGCGAATTGCGGCGCGGCCGAGGGCTGACCCTGAAGCAAGTCGGCGAGGTTTCCCGCCTGTCGCACGCTTTTCTCAGCCAGTTCGAACGCGGCCTGGCCGCCGCGAGCGTCAGCACGTTGCAGCGCATCGCGGTCGCGCTGGACACCACCGTGTCCGCGCTTCTCGCGGGACCTGCGGAACAAGGCGTCGGATTGCTGCGCGCCGACGAGGGAATGGTGATGCCCGGAGCCGAGATCCCGACCGGGTCCACGGCGCGGGCGCTGTCCAGGGCGGGTTTTCCGGTGCAGCCCATCGAATACACCGGCGGACCGGCCGAGTTCGGCGAGTATTTCGAGCACGTCGGGCAGGAGATGCTCTACGTCGTCACCGGGCGGATCGAGCTGGATTTCGCCGACGGGCGCCGCGAGCAGCTGGGCGAGGCCGACGTGGCGACCTATCCGGGGTCGCGGCCGCATCGCTGGCGCAGGCTGGGCGACGAACCGGTCCGGGTCCTGCTGATCAACGCAGGGGAATGACCGCGCGGCCCTGGCGAGCCGCGCGGTCCGGAAAAAGGCTCAGCGCAGCAGCGGAACGACCTGTTCGCTGAAGCGCCGCATCTGCTCGGCGGCCATGTCGTAGGTGTGCCCGGGGAAATGCGGGAACACCACGAGCTGTTCGAGGCCGAGCGTGTCCTTGTGGTGCTGCACGATCTCCGCGACCTCCTCCGGCGTGCCCACCGCCCAGCACTTCTGCTGCGTGGACTGCTCCAGCGTCGGCACCAGCCCGGCCGGGGCCCGCTTCCCGTCGTCGCCGCGGTAGCCGCTGCTCCAGCCGAACGGCGCGAGCAGGTTCCAGAACTCGTCGTGCCCGATCCGCCCGGTGCGCCAAGCCTCCTCGTGAGTGTCGGCGATGTGCACCGGCAGCACCAGAATGCGGTTCTGCCCCGGGGCCAGCCGCGTGCCGTGGCGCCGTTCGTACAGTTCGGCGTACCGCTCCCACTGCTCGCGGATGTATCCGTGGTACTGGTTCCACCAGACACAGCCGTGGCCGACCTCGGCCGCGTAGTCCAAAGTGGGCGGGCTGGTGACCGCTTGCCAGATCTCCACGGGATGCAACGGACCCGGCACCAGCGTCAGCGTGTCCGCCTCGTGCTCGGGGTCGCGGTTGTCCGGCGGCGGCAGTTCGAAGAACTTCCCGTTGTACGAGAAGGTTTCCTGGCTCAACGCCGTGCGCACGATGTCCATGTACTCGGCGAACACCTCGCGGTTGTGCGCGTCGATGACCTTGCGTTCCTCGCTGGACGTCATCACGCCGATGTCCGCCTGATGCGCGGTGAGGCTGCGCAGTTCGCGAGAAACCGTTCCCCGGCCGACGCCGAGCACGGCTCGTCCGCCGGAGAGGTTCAACAGGCTGCTGAAGTCCTCGGCCAGCCGCAGCGGATTCCACTGCGGGACGATGCTGAACATCGAACCCAGCCGGATCCGCGACGTCCGCGCGGCCAGATGCGCTTCGAGCATCATCGCGTTGGGCACGACCTCGTAGCCCTCGTGCTGGAAATGGTGCTCTGCCAGCCAATAGCTGTCGTACCCCAGCTCCTCGGCCAGCTCGCCCATCCCGACCAGCCGCTCGTGCGCGTGCCACACCTGCTCGCGAGTGGCGCGGCGCCGCGCGGCGGGCACCGGGTTCCCGGCCAGCACGTCCGGCATCTCGACCGAGCCGAAGAAAAACACTCCGTGCCGCACAGCGCCTCCATCCCGCCCGGGCTCGCCGGGTCGTCGGCAAATGTAAGTAATATCAACACTGTGCGGTGCGACCTGCGGAGTGTCAAGACCCCAGCGGCCTCTTGACATCTCGGGAAGGCACAGCGCAGGCTGTGCCAGCCGTGTTACCTATATCAACACTTCCGTCGCAGGGGGCTCTCCGCTGGAGGACAGATGGTCAAAGACGCCCACGCAGTCCGCCCACCCGCCGTGTCCGTCGAGCACCACGGCATCGAAAGGATTCCCGACGACCAGCGCCACGGTTCGCCGCGCTCCGCCTTTTCCCTGTGGTTCGCGGGAAATCTGCAGTACTCCGCGCTCGCGGTCGGCGCCATTCCCACCGCGTTCCTCGGCCTCGGCTTCGGCGAGGCCGTCCTCTCGCTGGCCGTCGGCATCCTGATCGGCAGCGTCCTGCTGGGCTTCGCCGCCTCGATGGGACCCCGCGCCGGGGTGCCGCAGATGATCCAGTCGCGGATTCCGTTCGGCTACTACGGCAATTTCCTGCCGGTGCTGCTCCTGTGCCTGACCGGCCTCGGCTACTTCGCGGTGAACACCGTGCTCGGCGCCTACATCGTCCGCGAACTGTTCGGGCTGCCGTTCCTGGTTTCGCTCGTCGCGGTGGCGGCGGTGCAGATCGTCATCGCGATCGTCGGGCACGATCTGGTGCACCAGGCCGAACGCTTCCTCGCGATCGTCGCGTCCGTGCTGTTCGTGATCCTCACCTGGTACGGCCTGGCGAAAGGCGATCTCGCCGCGCCGGGCGACGTCCTGCACCGGGGCGCGGGCGGAGTCGCCGGAGGCATGCTGACCACCGTCGCCCTCGCTTCGACCAGGACGTTCGGCTGGTCGATCGGCGGTTCGGACTACACGCGCTACCTGCCGCGCGACACGTCCCGGCGGCGGGTGCTGCTCGCGGCGTTCTCCGGCGCGTCGCTGGCCGGGCTGTGGATGGCGGTCGTCGGAGCGGCGATCGGCACCGTGATCACTGTGGACAGTCCGACCGACCTGGTGGCGAAGCTGATCCCGGCCGGCCTCGCCGCCGTCATCCTGGTGGCACTGCTCGCGGCTTCGATCTCCGGCAGCGTCCTGGACATCTACACCGCGTCGCTCGGCCTGCTGATGGCGGGTGCGAAGGTTCGCCGCTGGATCTCCGCGATCATCATCGGCGTACTCGGGACCGCAGTGGGTTTCGTCGCCGGGCACAACGCCGGATCCGTCTTCGGCACCTTCCAGAATTTCCTGTTCCTGATGGGGTATTGGATCGGCCCCTGGCTCGGGATCGTCGTCGTGGACGCCGTGGTATTCGGCCGCCAGGAGATCGACCCGCGGCGGTATTTCGACCGCGCCCGGCGGTTCCGCCCTGGCCTGGCGGCGTTCGTGATCGCCATCGCGGTCTCCGTGCCGTTCATGGACCAAAGCCTCTACACCGGCGCGTTCGCGGCGCGCTTCCCGCAGTTCGGCGACCTCACCCCGTGGGTCGCGGGCGCGGTCGCCGCCCTGGCCTACTACCTCATCCGACGCTATCGAAAGGCCGACGAGTGACAAAACAAGCGCTTGGCCCCTTGAAATACGGCACCACGGTCCAGCCATGGGGCAGAGGAGCCGCGGCGGGCGGCTTCGTCTTCCTCAGCGGAATCGACGGCGTCACCGACGAGCACGGCCGGCCCGCCCACGGGGTCGCCGCGCAAACCCTGGTCACGCTCGACCGCGTGCACCGGCTGCTCGCCGACGCGGGCGCGGACTTCGAGGACATCGTGCAGTTCGACCAGTTCCTCGCCGATCCCGCCGACCGCGCGGAGTACATGCGGGTGCGCGACGGCTGGCTGGCCGAGCACGCGCCGAAACTGCTGTCCGAGCGTTCGTACGCGTCGTTGCTGATCTACCCCCCGCTGGCCACCCCGGAGATGCGGGTGGAAATCCGGGCCGTCGCCTATCTCGGCGCCTGAGCGCGCTGGAAGGAGAATTCCTTATGGCTTCACGGTTCTTCGCCGAGCTGCGGGCCTCGCAGGTCGAGGCAGCGTGCGGGCCGTCCTCGATCGCGGTGCTGCCCGTCGGCGCGATCGAGCAGCATGGCCCGCACCTCCCGCTGGCCACCGACGCACTCGTCGCCGAAGCAGTGTCGAAAGAAGTCGTTGCCGCCCAAGGCGAAGACCTCTGGCTGCTGCCGACGATCAGCTACGGCCGCTCTGTCGAACACACGTGGGCGGCCGGAACCCTTTCCCTGTCCACCGCGACTTTCGCCGCGGTGCTCGACGACATCGGACGTTCGGTCGCCGCCGCCGGCATCCGCCGGATCGTCCTCGTGAACGGCCACGGCGGGAACGTGTCCGAGATCCAGACCGCGCTGCGCGATCTGCGCTTGGCCTACGGCCTCCTGACCTTCGGCATCAACGTTTTCCTCGCCGAGGAGCACGATCCCGCCTGGGCAGCGAGCGAGGACGGGCTCGGCGTCCACGGCGGCGCCGCGGAAACGTCCCTGATGCTGCACCTGCGTCCCGACCTGGTCGACCTCTCCGCCGCGGAACGGCGGATCCCCGCGCGGATGGCCGGCAACGTCCACGCCCGATTCGGCGGCAGCGTCGCTTTCGGCTGGCTGGCCAACGATTTCGGCGCCGAGGGCTACCTCGGCGACCCGACCCTGGCCACCGCCGAAGCGGGCGCGAGCGGGTTCAAGTCGATGGTCGCCACCCTGGGCGACCAGCTCGCGGAAGTCGCCCGCTTCGACTTCCCCGATTCCGCCCGATCGCGATAACCCACCGCAGGAAGCCGGTTCGCCATGCATACCGTCCAGGAACCCATGATCGTGGGCGTCGGCGGCACCGTCCGCCCCGACTCCTCCTCCGAACGAGCCCTCCGCGCGGTCCTCGGCGCCGTGCGGGCGCACGGGGCTCGCACCGAACTGTTCACCGCGCGAGACCTCGATTTCGCCATGTACGAACCGGATCTCGCGCATCGCTCCCCTTCCGCGACCGCGTTTCTCGACGCCGTCCGCCGCGCCGACGGCGTGCTGATCTCGACGCCCGGCTACCACGGCGGACTGTCCGGCCTGCTCAAGAACGCCTTGGACTACCTCCAGGACCTCGCCGACGACGACCGTCCTTACCTGCACGGACGCGCCGTCGGCTGCATCGTCAGCGCGTACGGTCCGCAAGCCGGGGTGACGACGTTGACGTCGCTGCGCTCGACCGTGCACGCACTGCGCGGCTGGCCGACCCCGCTCGGCGTCGTGGTCGACTCGACTGCCCAGCCGTTCGCCGCCGACGGCCGTGTCGCCGACCGGAAACTCGCCGCCCAGCTCGCGACCGTCGCCGAGCAGGTGGCCCGGTTCGCGACGGCGGAGATCCGGACGGTCGCATGACGCTGCCGGTTCAAGCGACTTCGCTCGACGTACGCCCGATCGACGCTCTGCTCGATGCCCTCGCGCGCGGCCAGCCGGTCGTGCTCACCGCCCTCGAGGACGCGGCCCTCGTCCTGCCCGCCGCGGAGGCGCCCACCGCGGCGCTGGCGTTCGTCATCCGGCATTCCTCCGGTCTGGTCGGCGTCGCATTGCCCGGCGATCGGTGCGACGCGCTCGAACTGCCGCCCATGCGACCGAGTTTCCGCCACGACGACCAGCGTGGCTGGTGTGTCGCGGTCGACGCCGCGAATGGCGTCGCCACCGGGATTTCAGCCACGGACCGGGCGGAGACGATCCGGCGCCTCGCCCACCGCGACACCCGGCCGGAAGACCTCAACCGGCCAGGACACGTGCTGCCTTACGCCACCCGTCCGGACGGAGTCTTCGGGGTCCCCGAAGCGAGCGTAGAACTGTGCCTGCGAGCCGGACTGCCCGCTGCGGCCGCGTTCGCCGCGCTGGTCAGCCCCGAAGATCCGACGCGAATGGCGACGCCGGGCGAAGCGGCCGCCTTCGCCGCCACGCACGGGTTGCCGCTACTCGATTCGGCTGCGGCGGGCCGTTCCGGAATCCCGCGCGACGCATCGTGTCGTGCGCTCTCGGCGGCCGGTTCCGGCGAGCGACACCCGACCTGATGACCGGTGTCGCCTGTCCGGCTGGCGCACTCCCCCGGGTCCGGTCGCCATGGGTCGCCGAGGACGGACACGACCGGGTCGATCTTGCTCCGGGCCCTGTTCGCCAACGCGGGCACTACCTTAAATTCAAGCGAGCCAGAGTCTTCGAAACGCACCCGCGGAGGTAGGGGATGCCTGCTCCGAACGACGAGAAACCCGACCAGCCCGGGCAAGGGTCCGGCAAGGACCGGCGGGACTTCCTGAAGGGCGCCGCCGCCGCGGCCGCGCTGGGAGTGGGCGGGGTCGCGGCCGGCGGCTTGCTGGGCGGGCAGCAGGCCCAGGCCTTCCCGCAGCAGACCGGTCTCCCGCCGATCGGGGCGGAGATCCCGTGCAGCTGCCTGGCGATCAACACGCCGCTGCAGATCCGGACCTCCCTGGTGAGCGTCGATTTCCGCGGCGGGATCAAGGTGCGGGTCGACGTGAACCCCGACGACCCGGTCAACTCGGTGCGGCTGCGGGTGGTCGGGCACCGGGTGTCGGCCGAACTGCCCGGCGGCGACAGCGCGGAGCAGGGCGGCGGCACGATCACGATCGAGCAGAACGACGTCGACGTGGACGCCAAGAGCCTGCTCAAGCTGACCCAGCGGTTCCCGCCGCGCTTCGAGCAGGTCATGGTGCTCAGCTTCACCATGACGATCGACCAGCCCGACGACATGCTGCGCCGGGCGGGCATCCGGTCCCGGAAGGCGTACGAGCCGCTGGTGCTGACCACGAAGGACCCGGGGCTGCTGGTCGGGAAGCTGACCCAGTTCCCGCCGCGAGGGGATCTTTACCAGCTGCAGAACCCGATCGACCTGGTGCTGCCGGACGACCCGGACACCACGATCGCGACGATCCAGAAGTTCCCGGTGAAGGTGGGCGGGCTCTGAGGTCTCGGGCGTGCTGAGCGGCCCGGTTCGTCCTTGCCGGGCGGGCTGGGTCGCTTTGCGAGGTCAGGGGGTCGGGAGTGGGATGGCTGCCGGTGCTGGTGCGCGTTTCCGGCGGCGTGGGTCTCGTGAGTGTTCACCCCGGTTAGAACCGGCGCAGCCGCTCACGAACCATCTGCTCGGGCCGCGCCATCAACCCCAGCACGGTCGAGCAGCGCACCACTGCGTCCGGGTCGCCGGAGAACGTCAGCTTCCCGGTCGCCAGCGCTTCGAACGGGCCCAGCGCCCCCGCGCCGATCCGGACGAAGGTTGTCGCGTCGGTGCGGATGCTCAGCGCCGGGGCCTCGGCGGGGCCGCGCGCCGTGGTGAGCGCGCCGCGGTCGACGGTCAGGTGGAAGGTCTCGGCGTCGACCTGGAATTCGTAGGTTTCCGCGACCGCCGGCAGCCGGCTCGCGTCCGCCATGGACTGGACCGCCAGCAGGGCCCAGTGCGGGCGCGTGACCATGTCCGCGCTCGGTTCGCCCAGCAGCCCGATGCCCCATTTCGACAACGCCAGCACGGGTTCCCGCAGCTGTTCGCCCAGCGGGCCGAGCCGGTAGGCGTGTCCGGTGCCCGTTGCGGAGCGCTCGACGATTCCGGCGGCGCCCAGCTTTTTCAGCCGGTCCGCCAGGAGGTTGGTGCCGATGCCGGGCAGGTCCGCGAGCAGCTCGGTGTAGCGCCGCGGGCCGAGCAGCAGTTCGCGCACGATGAGCAGCGTCCAGCGTTCGCCGACGGTGTCGAGGGCGGCGGCGAGCCCGCAGTACTGGCGGTACTGCCGTTCTCCTCGGGCGGTGGTCGTCACCAGCCCAGCGTACTACTGGATTTTCAAGTACGGCGTCAGGGCTGTCCGCAGCTGTCCGGGGACCGGGACCGGTTCGAGCCCGGCGGGCCCGCGGGTCATGCAGGCGACCGACTGATGGCCCCGGGCCACCAGCTGGGGCACCGCGACCTCGGTCCGGTAGTAGTCGAACGCCATCGCCACCCGGTTGCCCTCGAGTTCGCTCAGGGTCATCCGCAGTTCGACGACGTCCCCTGCGGTCAGTTCGCCGAAGTACTCGCAGCCGCAGCCGGTGGTGACCACGGCGAAGCCGTCGGCGAGCGACGCGAGGACGTCCGGGGCGTGCTCGGCGAGGAAGCTCTCCCGGCAATGTCCTTGCCAGCGAATGTAATGCGCGAAGTAGACGTTGCCGACGAGATTGGTCTCCTCCAGCGTGACCGGGTGGCGGTACCGGTAGGCGGGAGTCATGCGACGCCGCCAACCGTCAGCAGGGCGATCGCGATCGGCAGGCGGTAACCGTCCACAGTGAACACGGCCGAGGCGATCCGCGCGTCCCCGGCGGCAAGGACGAGCCAGCCGCCTTCGTAGGCACCGGAAAACCTTGCTTCCGAAGGACTCGCGCTCACCTGGGTCAGGCACCGCGTCACAGTTGAGGACCGTGCGGCCAGGCGCTCGGGCGGCTCGTCGCACGGGCCCGAGAGGACGCGGAGCAGCCGGGCGTCTGGTGATTCACGAGGTTCCACGAATTCCCAGGCACAGGCTGCCGGACAGGAACTGCCGGCGTCCACGGTGAATGGTTCGCCGATCGATACGCGCAGGGACGGATCTAGCCCGAGGGCCACCGCTGTCCGGGTGATCGCCACCGATAGCAAGGAAGACGACCAGGGCCGGTCGTCGGGCAGTGCGCCGGTGTCGGCAAGGCGCAGGCCGGTCCAGTGAACGGCGGTGCGGCCGTTCGCGTCGGTGGCGACGACATCCCAGGTGTAGCGGCCGTCGGCGGCGTGTTGTTCGGTGCCGCGGAGTTCCCGCGGGCCGGTCGCGCGGGGGTCGAAGTCGACGCGGTCGCAGGCGACGGGCAGCAACCGCCGCGTCGGGACGCAGGATTGAAGGACGTGCACGGTGGCGTCGTGGGCGGCCGGGTCGCCGAGAACCGAGGCGAACCAGGGCTCGTCGTTCGGGGTGATCGCGGCCCGGCAGGACCACGGGTCCGGGACGGCTGCCGCGGTGACCCGGCGGAACGGTCCGTTGTGGAACAACAGCCGGTCGTACAGTTCGGCCGGCTCAATTCGGCCGTGGTCGGCAACCGCCGGTGAAGGTGCAGTGTTCTCGTTGCAAGACAACGGGAAAGTGGCGGTGAAGTGGTCCGTTTGGAAGGCGGATTCGGCACAGCGCAGCACGGTGGTGATCACGTCGCCGTCCCGCAGCGCGCAGACTCGGACGACGTGCTCTCCGGTGTCGGGAATGACGACCGGCCGGTCGAACCGGACATCGGACGCCGTCGTCAGAGCCCGGCCAGCGACTGTGGAAGCGGCTTGCGCCATGGCTTCCAGCCCGACGACGGCGGGCAACAGAACCGCTCCGTCGACCCGGTGACCGTCCAGCCACGGCTCGGTGCGCAGGGAAAGCGTCGCGTCGGCGACGAGTTCGACGCCGGGGTGGCCTGCGCGGATCCGTTCCAGGAAGCGGCCCGTTCCAGCCGGGAACGCGGCGCCGAGCCGTCCGTGCACGGACACGTCGGCGGGGGTCGACGGCGTGCGCAGCAACCGCAGGAACAGGCCGGTTCCTTCCTCGACCGGGATCGGTGCGGCACCGGAGCGGGCGAGGACCTGCGCCGCGCCCATGCGTTCGGCCATGCCCGCGCCGGACCACGCGGACCAGGCGATGTCGAGCACCCGGCAGGACGGCAGCTCCCGCGCGAGCCGCCGGGCTTCGGCGCGCAGGAGGCCGTTGGCCAGCGCGTAGTGGCACTCCCCCGCCATCCCGGCCGACCCGATCACCGAGCCGAACGTGACCAGCAGCCGCAGCGATCCGGGCGGGACGGCGGCGAGCAACGCGCGGAGCCCGGTGACCTTCGGGCGCAGGTGCGCGCGGATCCGATCCGGCGTCAGGTCGGAGAATCGGGCGGGTTCGTTGATGCCGCTCGCGTGCAGCAGCGCGGTCACCGGGCCGGTTTCGGCGGTGAGCTTTTCCACGGCGAGCGCGACGGCGTCCAGGTCGCCGACGTCGGCCGCCTCGTAGGCGACGCGGATCCCGTCCGCCCTGAGCCGGTCCAGATTTGCCCGGAGGAGATCGTCGGTCTCCGGGTGGGAGCGGCCGAGGACGGCGAGGGCGAGTCCGGTCTCGCCGGCCAGGGCGTGCGCGCACTCGTAGCCGATGCCTTTGCCGCCTCCGCTGACCAGGAGCACGTCTTGGTCACCGAGGAGTATGTCGTCCGGCTTCGCGGCAACAAGCTGTTCGCGCGGTTCGTACCAGGCGCCGTCCTCGCCGAGGACCAGTTCGCGGAAACGGCCGGGTTCGGCGTGGAGTGCGGAGAAATCCGCAGTGCCGGCCGGGACCTGGGCGAGGGTGATGCCGACCCCGGGGTGTTCCTGGTGCAGCGAACGGAAGAAGCCGCTGATCGCGCAGTCGTGCGTCACGACGACGAGCGCCTGGCGGTGCAGGGCTTTCCGCCCGGCGTCGAGCAGTGCCTCGACGTCTTCGGGGTCGGCGAGGCACACGGTTTCCGTCGGACGCCACGATTCCGGCCGGGCCGGCGCCAGGACCTCGGCGAAACAGCCGGTCCAGGGCCGCACGCCCGGCGTCTCCGCATCGGGTTCGGCGGTCTCCGGGAGCCGTTCGATCTCCGCGATCACCTCGCCGACCGAACTGTCCGCGAACGCCATCGACACCGACGGCAGCTTCCGGCCGAGCGCCGACGCCGCCTCGACGACGAGTTGGGTAGCCCGCAGCGAACTCAGGTTGAGGTCGGCGAGCAGGCGGGCGTCGGAGCCGATGAGCGCCGCATCGAGTTCGGTGGCCTCGGCGAGCAGGCCGGTGATCGTCGCGGCGGCGTCGCGAGCCGGCGCGGCGTCGAGCGCCTCTCGCGGGGCGGGGATCTCCGAGGGCGCCGCCGAACACGGGTTCGTCAGGAACTCCGGTTCGCGGTCGAGCTCGATGGGACGCGCGGCTCGTCCGGCGAACCAGCGGACGAGGTCCACGACGGCTCCGGCGGCGAACAGCGCGGCGGCGGAATCAGCGGACGCGCGGTCGCCGGCTTCGCCGATGTCCAGGCTGACCGCCGCCCGCCCGGCCAGGGCACTCAACGCACGGCCGGGGCCCGCTTCGACGAACAAGTCCGCGTCGACGGCCTGTACGGCGGCCCGGAACTGCACCGGCGCGCACAACTGCCGGACGAGCAGTTCGACGAGATCGTCCTCCTCGGTGAGCGGTCGGCCGTGCACAGTGGACACCACCGTGCGCCGCACCGGAGCGAGAGCCATTCCCTTGAGGAAAGCACGCCACGGCTTGATACAGGCAACCATGGCGGGGCTGTGAAAGCCGTGGGACACGGGCAGCCAGGAGACGCGGAAACCGTGCTGCTCGGCCGTGTCCGCCACCATCCGGAGTTCTTCCACGGAACCGGAAAGCACCTGCGACAGAGCGGAGTTGTCGGCGGCCAGCACGACATCGGTCCCGGTGCCGAGCGCCTGCGCCTCGGCCGCACTCGCCGCGACAGCCAGCATTCCGGTGCCGGACCTGCCGTACGTGCCCATGATCCGGCCGCGTTCGACGGCCAGCCGTTCACCGTCCTCAGTGGACAGACAACCCGCCCACGTGAGCGCGGCCAGTTCGCCGAGACTGTGTCCGATCGCGGCGCTCGCGGTCACGCCCAGTTCGTCGAGCCGCGCAAGCGCCGAGGCGCACGCCCGGTAGATCGTGGGCTGAGCGAGCGTGGTGTCGGCCGGTTCCGCGCCGCTCGCGCCCTGTCCGGGGAACAGCAGCGCGACCCGGCCTGGCACGGCGTTGCCCAGCCAGCAGCCCGGAGACCTCGAGAGCCGGCCGTGGGTCAGCGTCGGCGCCTCGGCTGCCGCGCGGGCGGCGAGCGAGCCCAGCTCAGCCGGGGTGCGGGCGACCAGTGCGGCCCGGACTGGCCCGGCGGCGTCCCGGCGGCCGTACTGGCAGGCGAGGTCGTGCAGTTCGGCTCGCGACAGCCGCGGTGCCGCTTCTGCGATCCGGCTCAGTTCGGCAGCGACGCGCGCCGGGTCCGGCCCGCTGACGGCGAGGACGTCGAATTCCGGAGTCGACCGATCGGCCACCGGAGACCGCACCGGCCGGGTCCGCGTCGGGGTGCCCAGCACGACGTGGGTGTTGATGCCGCCGAACCCCATCGCGCTCACCCCGGCGAACCGGCGGCCTTCCGGCCAGGGCTCCGCCGCCGACAGCACCCGCAGGGTCTCGCCGAGTGCCGGATGCGAGGTCGCGCAGCCGGTGGTCGGCGGCAGCAGCCCCGAAGACACGCTCAGCGCGGCCTTGAGCACCCCAGCGGCTCCGGCGGCGGCCTTGGTGTGCCCGATGTTCGCTTTGACCGAGCCGAGCGCGGCGGCCGACGAGGCCCCGGACCGGACCCGGTTCAGCGCCGTCAACTCGACGAGGTCGCCGACCGCCGTTCCAGTGCCGTGTCCCTCGTAGAGTCCGATCTCGGCGTGCTCGATCCCGGCCATCTCGCCCGCACGGCGCAGCGCGAGCAGTTGTCCGTCCGGCTCGGGCCGGGTGATACCGCCGCGGCCGTCCGAGGAGACGCCCCAGCCGAGGATTTCCGCGTACACCGGCAGTCCCGCCGCGCGGGCGTCTTCGGCGCGGGCGAGCGCGAGCATTCCGCAGCCCTCGCCCGGCCAGAAACCCGCCGAACGCTGGTCGTAGATCCGCATCTCCTCGGCAGCCAGCGCACCGGTCTTGGCGAAGCCGACCAGCTCGAACGGGTCGAGCGACAGGTCCACTCCCCCGGCCAGCGCGAAATCGGCGCCGCCGTCTCGCAACGCCCGGCAGGCGGTGATCACCGCGAGCATCGACGAGGCGCACGCACCGTCCACGGTGTACCCGCCGCCGTGGAAACCGAAGTGGTTGCAGATGCGGCCCGCGATGGTGTTGGCGAGGCTTCCGGCCAGCGTCTCGTCCCCGACCTCGGGAAATGCCGCCAGGTACCGCTTTTCGACCTCTGCGAGGTCGGCCTCGGGCAGCGTCGAGCGCAGGACGTCGCGAACGTAGGGCCAGCGCAGCCGCAGCGTCCGGGCGCGGGTCATTTCGCCGGTCAGGCTGTTGCCGACGACGACGGCCACCCGGTCGGCGTCCAGGCCGGCGCCCGCCGGATGACCCGCGTCGGCCAGCGCCCGGTCCGCGGTTTCCAGCGCCAGCCAGTGCGCGGGGTCGGCGGCGCGGAAGGTCGAGCCGGGGATCCGGAACGCCTCCCGGTCGAACTCCCAGTCCGCCAGCACCGCGGCCTGGGTGCTGTACGTCCGGTCCGGGACGCTCGCGTCGGCGCTCCAGTAATCCGCCAGATCCAGCCGTCCGGGCGGCAACCGCCGGAACGCGCGGCGCTGGTGGAGCACGGTTTCCCACAGCTGCGCCGGGTCGGCCGCGTCCGGGTAGCGGCAGGCCATCCCGACGATCGCGATCGGCTCGCCGGGTTCGCGGCGGGTCATGCGGGTTCCCGGGCCGGCACCGGTTCGGCGGCGGTGCGCTGCGCCGGGACCAGGACCGTCCACTGCGGACTCTTCCGGGCGGCGACCGCGAGCACCACGGCCCGCAGCGCGCAGGTGATCGTCAGCGCGAAGAACAGGCCGAACACGACGTGGAATTGCACGAGCACGCCGTACACCGCGGCAGTGGCGAGCCCGAAGCACACCTGGTTCCGTCGCGAGGACGGCGTGGTGCCCGGGTCGGTGATCATGTAGTTGGTGAACAGGACGAACGCCGTCCCGGTGATCGGCAGTACCGCGCTGACCAGCGAAATGTCGGTGAACAGCGCGCGCACCAGGGCTTGGCCGAGAAAGCCGCCGACCCAGCCGAGGATCAGCGGGACCTTGCCGGTGAGCTTGGCGTTGAGCATGGTCCCGGCGATCAGCAGCACGGCGGGCACGATCGCGCCCCACCAGCCGGTGACCCATTCGGTGAACTCGTACGGCGGCGCGATGCCGACCCAGCCGAACAGCAGCAGGACGACGACGATCCCGACGTTGCTCGGGTTCAGCACATGCCTGCTCTTGCCGCCGATCCGCACACGCACGACGTATTTCGAAGCGACACCGACCACCGAGGCGAGCACTGTCGGCATGAACCGGTCGTTGGCGTACAGCAGCATCGCGCACGCCATGCCGGTGATGTAGGCGGGAAGCAGGAAGTCCGCCACCGCGCCGGGTTTGCCGAGGTAGCGCGGGCGGCGCCGGGCTGTCGCGGCCTCCACCGACTCCAGCACGATCTCCGCGGTCAGCGCGGCGAAGACGGCGACCACCGGGGTGAGATACGCCTGTTCGAAGCCGAGCACGGTGTGCCCGAGCACGGTCAGCACGGTGATCGACGCGCCGAACCGGCGCAGGGCAGCGGAACGGCGTTCGCTCGGCGATTTGGTCACCGGTCCTCCTCGATGGTGCCGTCGGGGTTGAGCCGCAGCTGGTGCCAGCCGGGCGGGAGCGACACCGAACCGTCGTGGCGGTGTCCGCAGCCGTCCCGCCACGCCAGGCGGACCGGCACCGCGGAAGGCGGCTGGCTGCCCAGGCCGAAGTGCAGGTCAGGGGCGTTGACGCCGTTGTGCCCATTGGCCGGGTACACCTGTTCCAGCCGCTTCCCTCCGCCTGGCGCGGCGACCTCGGCCTCGGCCCCGATGGCAGGCGAGATCGGCCCGCCTGTCCCGCACGCGTTGCCGCCGACAGGTTTTCGCAAGCGCAGTCCGAGAAATGCACCGGCTGGCGAGGTGTTGCGGTACAAAGCGGACGGCGCCCACTGATTGGCGACGACGAAGTCGAGCCGCCCGTCACCGTCCACGTCGCCGACCGCGAACGCGCGGCTGACCGCGTCGGTTCCGACGCCGACCTGGTCCGCGACGTTCACGTAGCGGCCGTCCGAGCCGCGGGCGAAAAACGAGTTGTGGTCGTGGCCGGACAGTTCGGCGCCCTCGGTGAATCGCGGCCACAGCGCGGGATGGCTGAGCACGAGGTCGTTCGACATCGCGGTCTCCTGCAACTGCGCCCACCGGTTCGCCTCGCCCGCGACGAACCCGGTCGCGTGCATGACCTCGTCGGAACCGGAGTTGGCGAAGTCGGCGGCCTTGACGTCCCACGACCATCCGGTGCGGGACAATCCGAGGTCCTCGCTGCGGTCGTCGTAGGGTGCCACGCCCTCGCGCAATCGAGCGGCTGTTCCGGATCGATCCATAGTGGACTGGTAGGCGAAGTTGCTTTCCTGCAACGCGTACGGCTCGGTGATGTTGCTGACCAGGATGTCCGGAACGCCCTTCGCGTCGAGGTCGGCGAAGGCCACGCCCATGCCCTTGAACGAATCGTTGCCCAGCACCTTCGACTTCGGCGTCGTCGCGTGCCTGGTTCCCGTCGCCGCACGGAACGCGACGCGGCCCGGAGTCGATTCATTGACCAGCAGATGGTCAGGGCCGAAGTCGTTGGCGACGTACAGATCCGGCAGCCCTCGGCCGCCGATGTCCTGGGCGCCGAGCGCGAGCGCCCACCCGGTTCGGGTGCCCGGCGGGAAAGCGTCGGGCGCCTCGGCGAACCGTCCGGAACCAGCGGAGCGGAACAGCCGGAGCGTGCCGCCGTCGGCGGCGTGGGACAGCGAATCGTTCATCATCAGTTCCGGCTGGTGCGCGCTCGGGTCGAGCACGCGCGCGCCGTCCGGGAAATAGTTGCCGAACACGAGATCGGGGTGGCCGTCACCGTCGAAATCGCCGATCGTGGCCGAGTTGGTGTTCCAGACCCGCCACGGGCTGACCAGCTCGCGCGGCCGGAACGCCGCCGCGGACGGCGTGGCCCCGGGCATACGCTCGAAGACGACCGGAGAACGGCCCCAGTAATAGACGATGACGTCCTGGCGGCCGGTCTCGTCGACGTCCGCGGGCAGGCAGCCCATCGGAGCCGCGAAGGACGGCATCTCCAGCCCGGTCGGGGTCAGCGTGAACGGCTGGTAGCGCGCGCCGGTGCCGGGGGCGGGTTCCACGGTGACCGTGTCGGTACGGGGATCTACCAGGCAGACGTCGTGCGCGACCGGGCCGCCGTCCGCGGCGAACAGGGCGGTCGCCGCGCCCACCGAGGAGACCCACGACCGGATCTGCTCGTAGGCCGGGGCGACGGTGCGCACGTGCCGTCCGCCGGGTGCGTTGTCCGGGCTGACCGGTGCCGCGGCGAACGAGAACTGGTGTGCCAGTTCGGCTCGCTCGGCCGAGGACGACTGCGGAACGACCGTGAACGCGAAGACCGCCGCGCAGCCGAACAGCGCGACCACGCGGGCCAGATGCCGGCGCAGAAAAGGTCTCATCGGCTCTTCCTCTCCCAGAGATACCGGATTTCCGCGCGCCAGCGCTGGTAATGCGCGAGCGTGGACGGAGCGGGCAGGCGTCCGAGCGCCCGGTCGGTCCAGTCCGCGGCGACGCCGGTGCTGGTCCCGGCCAGCACCTCGGCCGCTTTGTCCGTGTGCGCGGGCACGATTCCGCTGACCCGCCGGGCGGCGCAGGCGAACGCGCAACCCTGCGCCAGATGAGCGCGGAACGGCCCGGACAGGTCGGCGAGGCGGGCGAGTTCCCCGGCGTCGGCGCCGCCCGCGTACGTCGCGGCGAGGCCGATTCCGCTCCACAGGTCCGGCCGCCGTTCGACCGGGAATTCCGCGATCCGCAACGCGACGCCGTCGGGGTCGGCGCATTCGCAGAACCACAGCGCCCGGCCGAGCCCCTGGTCGCGGATCCGCCGCGGTCCGGACCCGACCCCGGGTTCGACGCGATGGCGGCCGACTGCCCGGTCGGTGTGGAAAAACCCTTGGTGGAAGCCGAATCCGTCCCAGGCCAGCCACCGCAGCAACGGATCCGTTCCCGCGCTCCGCGACGGGCGCAGCCTCAGCCGGGCGTAGGCCCAGCCGATGCCGACGTGCACGAGGTGCGGATAGTCCGCGGCCGGTCCGTTCAGCAGGGCGGCGACCCGTCCGCGCCGGGCCGGGAGGAGCAGGTCCAGCAGGGCGCAGCCCATTCCCGCGCCCTCGAAGGCGAACCCGCGCAGCTCCGGTTCGAGCGCGGACACCCGCTGCCCGAGCGCGTCCCGGCCCGGTTCGACCGAGGCGTTCAGCCCGGTCAGGAACGCTCGCCCGGACGCCTCCAGGACGCCGCGGGCAGGGCCGGGGCGAAGCCGGAACCGGCGCAGCCCGAAATCGACCTGCCGCAGGTCCTGGCACAGCGCCCGGGCCATGACGCCGGGCATCACCGCGTTTCCTGGGGCACGGCCACGACGCGTTCCATCAAGGCGGTGACCAGCATGGGCCGGGCTTCGCGCTGGAAGTCGACGTCGGGATGGAACTCGCGCACTGTGCCCTCCAGGACCAGCAGGGACAGAATCGGGAACACGAACTGCGGATCGGCGTGGAGACCGTGCCCGCGTTGGAGGTCGAACAGCTTGGCGGCGAAGGAAACCAGGTCGAAGTCGGCCGCGCTGCGTCCGGTGTGTTCCGCCACCAGCGCGGCAAGGTCGGCGCGGAACCTCGCGGTGTCGGAACCGGGCGGAGCTTTCGCCGTCGACAGCACGATGTCGGCGCAGGCTTCGCCGTCGCCCTGGCTCATGCAGTAGAAGAACGCCGCGAACTTCTCCCGCGCGGGTTCGGACAGCTGGACGGTGAAACCCGCGTCCAGCACGACGATCGAGCCGTCTTCGCGGAAGTAGAGATTGCCGGGGTGCAGATCGCAGTGGACCACGCCGTCCAGGAAGAGCATCCGGTACACCGCGCGCAACGCCGTGACGACCGCGTTCCGGCGCTCCGCCTCGCCGAGTTCCTCCGGACGGCGACGCGCCAGGCCGTCCAGGAAGTCCATCACCAGAATGTCCTCAGTGGACAGTCCGGGGCGCACTCCGGGCACGGTCACTCCGTCCGCGACGCTGAGCGCTTTCCGGAAGCCTTCGAGCCGCTCCGCTTCCCTTCCGAAGTCCAGTTGCGCGCGAATGCTCTCGGCGAGCTGCGCGGCGACGGCGGTGACCGGCACGCCGCGCAGCACCGGCAGCCGGGCCGCCACCCGTGCGCCTCGTTCCAGCATCGCGAGATCGGCCGAAAGGGACCGGACGATCCCCGGCCTGCGCACCTTGGCCGCGACCGCCTGGCCGTCCGGGAGGTCCACCCGGTACACGCAGGCGATGCTGCCCGCCCCGACCAGCCGCGGCACCCCCGCGCCGAACCTCAGCGCGGGCGGCAGCGTGCGCGGCGGAGCCGGGCGAACCTGGTCGTGCAGCCGGGAAAGCGCGCGACATGTCCGAGGCGGCAGAATGTCCGCCCGGGTGCTCAAAAGCTGGGCAGCCTTCACGAACGCCGGGCCGAGCGCCGCCACCGTGTCCGCCAGCCAGGCGTCTGGGTCGAACCGTTCGCCGCGCAGCCACGCCGCTGCCGTCGCCGGTCCCAGCAGCAGCGACCGTCCGGCGAGGACCGCGAAAGCCCGCGCCGTCCGCAGCGCCACCGCGCCGCCGCTGATTCTCGGAAACGTCATCTCTCCCCTTCGCCGTCCGGGCTGACTGCCGACGAGTGACGTTACAACCAGTAGCGCTGAGAACGCGCCCTGTTACCGCAGGACCATCCGTTCCGGCGAAACCGGGCCGGAAACACCCGGCCGGCAGTACTTTTCCCTTTCGTGGCCGGGAATCCGGCCCGGTTCGCCGCGCGCACTCGGCCGCGGGTCACGGCCGCCGCCCCGGTCGTGCCCCCGCTTGCCCCGATCCAGGCACGGAAAAACACCGTGCGTAGTCACCGCCCGGCGGATTTCCCTTGCGCCACGCGATATTCAGTCGACAGCGGCGGCCTGGTGCGCATCCTGGCCGTTGCGGGCAGCCGGAAACCCGACCCCGAGCTGGTCCGCCGCGAGCGCAGTGCCTTCCAGCCGCGCGCGAATCTTGGCGAAGGCCGTCCGCCGCGAGGTCGACTGGTCGTCCGCGAACGGGGAAAACCCGCAGTCGTCGCAAGTCCCCAGCTGCTCCGCCGGGAGGCAGCGGGCGGCGCGCAGCACCCGGTCGCGCACCTCTTCGGCCGTCTCCACCCGCGGATCGATCGGGTCGATCACCCCGACGAACACCCGGATTCCCGGCCGGAGCTGGTCCGCGATGACGCGCAGGACCCGGTCCGGATCGGGCTCGCCGGCCAGCTGGAGATAGAAATTGCCGACGGTGTGCCGGAACAGCGCCGGCAGCAGGTCGGCGTAGTCGACGTCGAGGCTGTGCGTCGAGTCGAGATCGCCGCCGGGGCAGGTGTGGACGCCGATCCGCGCCCGCTCGGATTCGCTGAACCTCTCCAGGACCCGGTTGTTCAGCGCGACGAAATCGCGCAGCACCTGGCCGCTGGGATCGAGCTTGAGCGACAGGCGCCCCTCGGTGAAATCCAGCTGGACGACGTGCGCGCCCGCGTCCAGGCAACCCCGGATATCGGCCTCGGCCCCGTCGGCAAGGTCGTCGAGGAAATTCTCGCGCGAATAGCCGTCGATCCCGGACGCCGGGTAAAGCAGCGACAGCGCGGAAGGCGCGATCACCGCTTGTTTCACCGGCAGGTTCGTGCACTGCCGGGCGGCCCGCACATAGCGCTCGGCGTGCTCCTGGTAGCGGAACGGCCCGGAAGTCAGACAGGGCAGCTGCCGCTGGTGGCCGTCGGCGAACGGGATGACGACGCCGTCCGCGGAAAGGTTCCCCGAGCCCGCGATCGGGTAGGTGACGAAGCTGGGTTTGCGCTGCTCGCCGTCGGTGACCACGGTCGCGCCCAGGCTCGCTTGCGTTTCGATGGTCTCGCGCACGGCCCGGTCGAGAACGGAGGCGAAGGCCGCGTCGCCGAGCTGCCCGCTTTCGCGCGCGGCGAGAGCGCCGAGCAATTCGGGCGAACGCGGGATGCTGCCGATGGGTTCGGAAGGAATGGTCATGCGGCGAGCCTAGGAGCGACCGCACGGAACGGAACAGGAAAAAACACCGGAGAACGCCGTTCTCCTCCTTTCGAGCCATTACCGGTTCGAAAGTGTTGACACGGCGCCGCGGCGAGGAAAACGCTTTATTGGCGCGCCGCGAAAAAGCATTCCAGGCGACGACGCCTTACGCGGTTTTCCCAGGATCTGCGGCCGGAACAGAACGAGGGGACGGCGGCCGATTCCAGCCGCCGTCCCCTCGTCCAGAGTCCGATCAGCGCCAGCCCAGCTCCGGGGCGACGTGGGTCAGGATGCTCTCCAGCACGTGCGCGTTGTAGTCGACGCCCAGCTGGTTCGGCACGGTCAGCAGCAAGGTGTCCGCGGCCTGCACCGCTTCGTCCTCCTTCAGTTCCCGCACCAGTTCGTCCGGCTCGGCGGCGTACGAACGGCCGAAGATCGCCCGGGTGTTCTCGTCGATCATGCCGATCTGGTCGCGCGAGTTGCGGTCGCTGCCGAAGTACGCGCGGTCCAGGTCGTTGGTCAGCGCGAAAACGCTGCGGCTGACCGACACCCTCGGCTCGCGCTCGTGGCCCGCTTCCTTCCACGCCTCGCGGTAGGCCTCGATCTGCTTGCGCTGCTGGACGTGCAGCGGCTCGCCCGTCTCGTCGTCCTTGAGCGTGGAACTCTGCAGGTTCATGCCGAGTTTCGCCGCCCAGACGGCCGTCGCGTTCGAGCCCGAGCCCCACCAGATGCGGTCGCGCAGGCCCTCGGAGTGCGGTTCGAGCCGGAGCAGGCCCGGCGGGTTGGCGAACATCGGCCGCGGGTTCGGTTTCGCGAAACCCTCGCCTTCGAGGAGCTTCAGGAAGACCTCGACGCGGTCGCGGGCCATGTCCGCGTCGGTCTCGCCCTCCGCGGGGGCGTAGCCGAAGTACCGCCAGCCGTCGATCACCTGCTCGGGGGACCCCCGGCTGACGCCGAGCTGGAGCCTGCCCCGCGAGATGAGGTCGGCGGCACCGGCGTCCTCGACCATGTACAGCGGGTTCTCGTAGCGCATGTCGATGACGCCGGTGCCGATCTCGATCTTCGACGTCCGCGCGCCGATGGCCGCGAGCAGCGGGAACGGGCTGCCCGCCTGCCGCGCGAAGTGGTGCACGCGGAAGTATGCGCCGTCGACGCCCAGTTCCTCGGCCGCGACCGCGAGGTCGATCGACTGGTGCAGGAAGTCGGCGGCCGACCGGGTCTCGGAGTGCGGGCTCGGCGACCAGTGGCCGAACGACAGGAAGCCAATGTTCTTCACACATCGTCAAACGTTCAACTACCCCGTCTCATTCCCCGGCGGCCGCCGCGCGGTCCGGACTCGCCGGCGCGGGACTGGAGAGTGCCCGGTCGAACACGTTCCGCAGCAGCCGCCGCACCACCGGGTCGACCCGGATCGCTCCGTTGAACGTCATCGACGACGCGCTGAACACGAACCCGCCGCCGGGCAGCTCCTTGCACACCATCGCCGCGCCCGCGCGGTCGGTCGGGTTCGTGCCCTGTGCGATGACCTCGTTCGGCCGTACCTCGCCGTCGAGGCCCTGGAGGGTGTCGAACTCCCAGGCGCTCGCGGCTCCGTTGCGGCCGTGCGCGCCGAACGCGCCGCCGACGGCCAGGGCGGTCCCGGACAGGAACGGATGGTCGCGCAGCACGCGGTACGGCGCGAAGGTCATCCAGCCGTCGTACTCGAAATTCACTCCGAGCAGTTGCGACTCCGGCAGGTCGTAGTGGTCGAGGAACAGATCGCGGCTGCCGTCGGCGGCACGGAAGGTCAGGGCGGTGCCGTCGGTGTTGAACTCCGCGCGTTCGTAGATCTGGTTGGCTCCGGTGGCGATCACGCTGCCCCCGGCCGCGAGGTAGTCCGCCAGGTTGGCGCGCATGGCCATCGAGAAGTACTCCGGATGCGAACCGAGCACGACGGCGCTGTAGTCCGAAAGCCAGCCGCCGGCGTGCAGGTCGCGGTCGGTGTAGCAGTCGAACCCGATCTGCTCGGCGCTCAGCCAGCGCAGCAGTTCCAGATCGCTGTACAGCTCCACGTCGTACTGCCCTTTCGGCGCGATCAGCCAGGTGTAGCTGGGCCGCAGGAACGAAATCGTGCGCCGGACGCCGGCCTGGCCCTCGGAATACTGGTCGTGGCCGCTCCAGCCGTTGTACGCGTGGTAGGTGTTGGTCGGCAGCACCACGGCGATGTCCTGCGCGGGCGCCGCGGGCCGCACCACGAACGGGATGTGCTGCACCCGCCCGAACCGGCCGGTCAGCCGCGCGGCATACACCCCGGAGGGCCAGGTCGCGGGGATGTCGACGGCGTAGCGTTCGGCCCAGCCGCATCCGGCGGACCGGTAGTTCGCGGCCACCATCTGCAGGCCGCCGGCCACGGTGGTCGTCCCGGTGACTGCCTCCGGCGTGTCCCCGCCGGGCGCGACCCGCACGAGCTGTGCAGTGACCGAGCTGAACGCCGTCGACAGCGCGATGGACACCCGGCCGCCGGCGGGCACGCTCTGCCGCTGCGGATACCCCTGCAACCCGGCGCTGCGTTCGACCGTGAAGCCTTGGCCGACGACGACGCCGGTCCCGTTGTTGATCCAGCGCGGCCCGCCGTCGGTGTCGACCGTTTCGTGGTTGGTGAGCCGCAGTTCGACGAGATCGCCGTCGTCGCCCGGCACCGTCGAGTGGTCGATCCGGATGAGGTAGACGGCGCCGTTGCCGCCTCCCGCGAACAGGTCCCGGCGGAACAGCTCGAACCAGTCGTTGTCGCCGATCGCGATGGGCTGCCCGCCGTTCGCCCATCCGCTGCCGTCGCGGTAGCGGAACCAGGTGAGCGCGCCGGTGCCGCTGACCGCGTAGATGACATTCGCGGTGTCGGAAAACAGATACCGCGCGACATTAAATCCGTCGCCGAGCGGCTGGGGCGTTTCGAAAGTGCCGTTGATCCGCCGTGACCGGTACAGGATTCCGTTGGCGTCCACGCACCAGATGACGCCGCCCGGTCCGCCGAAAATCCGCGGGAAGGCGTTGAATCCGGTCCCGACGACGACCCCGGTGCCGTTGTTGGCCCAGGTCCCGTCCCCGGTGTCCGGATTGGACACGAGACGCTGGTAGTACAGCACCGTCCCGTCCCCGCGCACGCCGTACAGGACGCCGTTCAGATCGGCGAGCACGGTGACGAAGTCCTGCCAGCCGGACCCGATCAACAGCCCGGAGCCGTTGCTCCAGTCGAAGGCCGCGGTGGCCCAGCCGCGGTGCCGGTACCAGTAAAGGGAACCGTCCGCCTGCACGCCGTAGACGATTCCGTTGCCTCCGCCGACGAGCCTGCTCCACCGCTGGTGCGGATCGAAGGCCTGGCCCGCCGCTTCCGCCGGACGCGCGTATCCCTTGGGCGCTTCGGCCTCCGTGATCGGCAGTTCCGCACGGCCGCTGAGAATTCCCATGTCTCCCCCTGAGCTCGGTGCACGTTTTCTCGCCTCTCAAGGGATGACGCGGGAAAGACGGCGCGGCGTTTCCCGGGATCCGCGACGACCACCCGAAAAGCCCAACAGCGCGCTCAGCGGGCCAGGCGCTCCAGCAGGACGACCGTCACCGTGTCCCCGGCCTCCTTGCCGATCGCTTTCCGGAGCGAGGCGCTGACCGGGAGTTTGTGGGTGCCGTCGCCGAGCGCCATGAAGGAGCTCCGGAACGGTTCGCCGTCGACGGTGCCGCGGACCTTCACCAGGCCGCGGGTGCCGAAGAACTCCGCGGAGCCGGGCCAGACCAGGTACGTGTGGCCGCCTTTGGCCGGGCTCTTGCGCAGGGTCGCGGTGAATTTCTCGTCGAGTTCGCCGGTCTTCATCGGGTTCTCCTTCTTCTCGGGCGGGACGTTCACCTCGAGGTACGAACCTGGTCGAGGGATTTCGACACGGTACCGGCCTGTCTTTCGGGAAACCCGGAATCTTCACGCACGGTGTCGGTCCGGTGCCGGAGCGGTCACCCGCCCCGGCGCCGGACCGCTCCCCTATCGCATTCCGCGGCGGCTGCGCGCGGCGACCGCCGGGACTGGTCCGCCGGTGATCGTGAACTGCGAACCCGGCTCGCGGACGATGTCGCCCGTCGACGAGTTCGTGATCGTCACGTTCGACAGCGTCGCGCCGCCGCGGGCGCCGCTCATCGCGAGGATGCCCGCGCCGTTGTTCGATTTGTCGATCTGCACATTGCTGATCGTCGCGTCCGGCATCGCGCCGCCGCCGGTTTTGAATTGGATTCCGTCGTAGGTCGAATCGTGGATTTCCGTGTCCCGCAGCACGATGCCGGGGATGTCCTTGCCCTGGGCGAAGAACGTGATCGCGCCGAATTTCTGCTGTTCGCCCCAGAAGACGCCGCCGCAGCGGTACAGGGCGTTGTTCGCGATCAGCGTCTGCCCGGAGAACGGCAGCGGGTCGTGGTCGGTCGCCAGCATGATGCCCGGGTAGTTCATCGTGTCGGAGACCAGGTTGTTCTCGATTTTGTTCCCGTACCCGCCGTAGACCGCGATTCCGTTCGCGCGCCACGGCAACTGGATCGTGTTGTTGCGGAACACGTTGTCGTGCGCGATGTCCACGGACGGATCCTTCACGTACTGGTTCGCCCACACCGCGAGCGAATCGTCGCCGGTGGTGCGGAACGACGAGTTCACCACCCGCGAGTTCCGGGTGCCGTTGGCGAAGTTGATGCCGTCGGCGTAGGTGTCGCGGATCCGCATGCCGCTGAACTCCAGGCCGTCTGCCGGGCCCCACAGCGCCGGGATGTTGCTGTAGTCCCGGCCGACCCACACCCCGACGTTCGCGTGCTCGATCCACACGTTCGAGATCTTCGTGCCGGCGCCGAACCGGCCGTTCAGTCCGACGCCGCCTTCCGCGCCTCCGTCGCCGCCGCGGATGCGGCCGGAGCCGAAGATCGCGAGGTCCGAGATCTGGACGTTCTTGTCGATGTCGAAGCCGAAGTTGCCCTCGTGCGGATGGTTGATGCCGCCCGCGTCCTGCGGCTGGATCAGCGAGTACAGCTGCGAATACCACATCCCGGCGCCGCGGATCGTCGCGTTCGAGATGCCGATCTGGTTGTACTGCCCGCCGCCGTTGGGCACGTTCGGGTCGTCGGTCAGGATCTTGCGTTCCTGCCGCCACTGGCCCGGCGGGATCCAGACGCAGCTGATCACGCCGTTCTGGTCGTCGGTGACCGCGCGCTGGATCGCCTCGGAGTCGTCGATCCCGTCGTCGGGCACGGCGCCGTAGTCGGTGATCGACGTGCATTCCGGCGGTTTCGGCAGGGCCGGTGCGACTTGTTCGAGGTCGATCAGGTCGATGACGTAGTACGCCGCGGTGTCGCCGTTGTCGCGTTGCAGCTTGAACTTCGTGCCCGCGGGGTAGGACTGCGCGAGCAACGCGTGCGATTCGTCGAACAGGCGCCGTGCGTCGGCTCCGGGAGTGTTCGTCAGGCCTTCGGGGTCGTCGGTGGTGCCGTAGAGCCAGCTGTGCTGGGACGACAGGTTCAGCTTCTGCGCGAAGGCGCCGTTGACGTACAGGCTGATCGTCGCGTCCTGTCCCCCGCCGCCGGGCGCGTCCGGGATCGAGTCGCGGACCACGATCGAGTTCGCCTGGTTCGTCGAGGTGAATTCCACGTACTGGCCCTGGTTCGCCAGCCGCACGGACTTCCGGCCGGACGATTCGGTCGCGAAGTTCGTGTGCCCGAACGTCCGCAGCGGGTCGGTCTCCAGCAGTTGGCCTTGGTACTGCGCGGCTTCCGCTTCGTACTCGACGTACGGCAGCGCTGCGCCTCGGCCGACCGCCATCGCCCGGGAGAGCGTGTTGTTGGCTTCGTTGGTTTCCTCGACTGTGCCGGTCGCGTCGGCAGTCGCGGTGAGGTTCGCGTTCGCGGCGGTCCAGGTGCCGGGAATCGCGACATTCGCCGTGGCCCCGGCCGCGATCGCGGGAGTGTCGGCGTTCAGAGTGGTTTCGCCGGCGGTCAGCCGGGTCACCGAGACACCCGCGCCGGACGTGCCGCGGTTGTGCACGTCGACGGTGAACGAGACTGGCGCGCCGACGGCGGGGTTCGGCGGGTTCGACGTGATGCCGGTGACCTCGAGGTCCGGTCCCGGTGCCGGTGCGATCACCAGCGGCGTCGGCGAGGTGAACGTGTTGTTGGTGTCGTCCTGCTCTATCACCGTGTTCGCCGGGTCGACGGTGGCGGCCACGCGGTAGGTGCCTTGGGGTCGTTTGCCCGCCTGCACAGTCGCTGTGCTGGACGCGCCCGCGGCGAGTGCGCCGACCGGTGCAGATCCGACGACGGCGCCGTCGAGGCTGACGTTGACCGTCGTCGCAGGGGCAGCGGCGGAGCCTGCGTTTCGCACGGTCGCCGACACGGCGAGGTCGCTGCTTTCCGTCGGGTTCGACGGGGTCCACGTCGTGTCTGTGACGACCAGGTCCGGATTCGGCGCGGGTGTGCCGAAGACCTGGAATTCCGCCGCTTGGCCGCCCGGTGCGCCGGAGTTGGCGAAGAACCGCAGCTGCACGTCCGAGGCGCGGCCGGTGACTGGGATCGTCACGATGTTCTGGTTGGCCGCCGGGTCGAAGCGGTAGTCGGCTCGTGCGGACAGCGTGGTGAATACCCCTGCGCCCTGGGCGCGGCCGAGGATCTCGAAGTTCTGCGTCCGCGCGCCCCAGATCGGGTCCGGGTTGAGCTTCACGACGACGGACGAAAGGTCGGCGTCAGCGCCGAGCTTTGCTGTCAGGGTGTTCGGGTAGCCTGCGGAAGACTCCCAGTAAGTACCAGTGTTGTTGTCATTCGCGTTGGCGGCCGCGAACGCGCCGACCGTCGAGGAAGCCTCGATCGGCTTGCCCGCGGCGAGGTTCTGTCCGGTCTGCGTCCCGGCCCGGACGACGTGGTTGCTGTCGGCGGACTCGTTGCCGGCCGCGTCCTTGGCGCGCACGAAGTATTCGATCCGCGTGCCGGCCGGCCGGTTCTCGGTGAAGGCGGTGCCGGTGACCGTGGTGACGGGCGTGCCGTCGCGGTAGACCGTGTAGCCGGTGACACCGACGTCATCGGCGGACGGCGACCAGGTCAGCTTGACCTGCCCGGAGGCGGGTTCGGTCAACGCGACGTTCGCGGGCGCGGTCGGGGCCTGCGTGTCTCCGGTGTCCGGCCCGTACAGCTCGAACTCCGAGAGCTGCGCGGCGGGCCACTGCGTGTTCGCGGTGACGTCCAGGCGTACGTAACGGGCGGACGCGGTCAGCGGGATCGTGACCGTGCCGGAGCTGAACGGGTACCCGGTCGATCGGACGAGGTCGGTGAACGACGTGCCGTCGGTGCTGCCGCGCACGGTGAGCGTCTGCGTGCGGGACTCCCAGGTGGCAGGCAGTTTCAGCACGATCCGCGAGAGCGGCTTGATGGAGCCGAGGTCAGCTTGGATCCATTGCGGGAACGCGTTGTTGGCCGATTCCCAGTAGGTGGCTTGGTTGCCGTCGAAGGCGTTGGCGACGGGATAGCCGGGCTGCACGCTGCTCGCCGAGACCGTGCGCGTCAACGGCACATCGGCAGCGTTCGGAGCCGGACCAGGCGAGGGACCACCGGCCGCGGCGGCGGGGGTGAGCCCTGCCGCGAAAAGCCCTGCGGCGAGGAAACCGGCGACGAGACGGGACAACCGCATACGTGTCATGGCGTCTTCCGTTCTTGCGGAGTGTGGGCGGGTGCCCGCCGGGAAAGCCGGGCGGGCACCCGCGCGCTCAATTGCGGGTGATCGTGAACGTGGACGTCGTGTTCCGGATGTCCTGGTCGTTGTCGCTCAAGGTGAGCCCGGTGAACGTCGCCGAGCCGACCGCCGGGCCCTGGCCGGGCTCGGGCAGCTCATTGGCCCAGATCCCGATCCCGGACTTGGCGTCGAACTCGTCGCCGCTGCGGTGCGCCCCGCTGATCGACACGTTCGTCAGCACCGTGTCCTGGACCGGATTTTCCGGCTGGCTGCCGGTGTATTTGGTCTGGAACATGATGCCGCTGTAGGTCGGGCTTTGGATGTCCGCATCGGACACCCGGATGCCGCGGAACTCCTTCGACGCGGAGAACAGCCAGATCGCCGGGAACGTCTGCTTGCCCCAGAAATGGCCGCCGGTGCGGACGAGCGTGGCGTTCTGGACGGTCGTCGGCTGCGGCCCGAACCCGAGGAACGGATAACCGAAGTCGAGCGAACTGAGCGTGATCCCGGAGTACGTCAGCGTGTCCGCGATGTAGAGGTTCCGGAAGGTGTTGTTGTACCCGCCGTACACCGCGATGCCCGCCGCGCGCCACGGGAGCAGCACGGTCAGGTTCTCGAACACATTGTCGTACTGGTTGCCCTGATTGATGTCGGTGGCGGCGAACAACGCGAAGCTGTCGTCGCCGGTGGACCGGGCCTCGTTGTCGGTGACGTGGTTGCCGGTGCTGCCGTTGGTGAAGTTGACGCCGTCGGCGAACGTGTCGCGGATGCGGGAGTTCCGCACCGTGGAGTTGTCCACATTGGTCGCCCAGAGCAGGCACATCTGGTGCTCCACCCAGATGTTGTCGATGGTCATGTTCGTGACGCCGGTGAAGTTGAAGACCTTGCCCGGGCCGTCGATGCGCGAGGTGTAGTTCCCGAACACGGCGAACCCGCTGAAGGCCGACCCGCTCGCGCTGGCTTGCGCGTCGAAGCCGATGTCGGTGTTCTCCTGCCCGGCGGGCGCGGTGAACCTGGTGAACCACGGCCCGGCGCCGAGCACCGTGACCGGTTTGCCGTACACGGTGACCTTGCCGATCATCGGGTACTGCCCGGCCGGAAGGTAGACGCCGGTGAGGTTCGGGTCCTGGCGGACCTTGTCCAGCGCGGCCTGCACGTCCTGCTGGCTGAACCCGGCCGGGACCGCGTAGTGCGCCGGATCCGGGTTCGCCGTCGCGGCGGCCAGTTCGAAGTTCACGAAGTCGATCGCGTAGTTCGCACTGTTCGCGGCGTCCTTCTGCAGTTTGATCTTGTGCCCGGCGGGGACCGTCGTGCCGAGCAGCGTGCTGGCCTCGTCGTAGATGTGCCGCGCCGGACCCGCGCCCGGCGAATTGCCCGGTGAGGCTTCAGCGCCGTAGAGCCACGCGTAATGCGAGGTCAGGTCGATGGCTTTGAGGAACGTGCCGTCGACGTACACATTGAGCGTCGAGTTCTGCCCGCCGCCGCCCGCGGCGTCCGGCATCGAGAACCGGGTGACGAGCGTGTTTGTCGCCGCGCGGGTGGTGAACTCGACCGACGAGCCGGTCGCGTTCAGCGTCACCGCTTTGCGGCCCGACGCCTCCCCGGCGAGATCACCGATCGTTCGGTTCGGACCGATCACTGTCGCACCGCCCGCGACGACACCGTCCTCGGCTTCGTACATGTCGTACGGCATGTTGGCGCCGCGGCCGACGAACAGCGATTGCGTGCTGATGTTGTTGCCCTGCTTGGCAGGCAGCTCGTTGGCATCGTTCGCGACGACCGTCTTGACCGTGTATCGCCCGTTCGCTGCGGTCCAGTTGCCAAGAGTCACCGAAGCGGTGGCCCCGGGTGCGATGACTCCGGCGGAGGAACCGTTCAGCGTCTTGACGACTGTGCCGTTCTGGTCGGCGATCGTGACCGTGACGTCGTGGGCACCGTCCGCCGAGGCGACCGTGCCCTGGTTGCGCAGAGTCGCGGTGAAGGTCACCGTGTTGCCCGCCGCCGGATTGTTCGGCGACCACGCGGTGGCCGCGACGAGGTCGGAACTCTGCACGAGGCTGACGACCAGCGGCGTCGAACTGGTGTAGGAGTTGTTGTCCTCGTTCTGTTCGACGACCGTATTGGCTTCGTCGACCTTCGCGGTCACGTCGTAGCTGCCCGCGTCGCGGGTGCCGATGTTCGCGGACACCGTTGCGGACGCTCCGGCCGCCAGCGCGCCGACCGCCGCCGTGCCGACCTTCGTCTTGCCCAGGTACAGGTTCACGTCGGTCGCGCCCGAGGCGGCCGTACCGGCGTTGCGCACGGTCGCCGACGCGGTGATCGCGTCGGTCTCCACCGGTTTCTGCGGCGTCCAGGACACGTCCGAGACCGTCAGGTCCGGGTTCGGCGCTGGCACGCCGAAGACCTGGAATTCCGCGGCCTGACCGCCGCCCGCACCGGAGTTGGCGGTGAAGCGCAGGCGGACGTCGCTGGCCCGGCCGCTGACCGGGATGGTCACGAGGTTGCCGCTCGCGGGGTCGAACCGGTACGCCTGCGCGGGCGCCAGCGTGGTGAAGTCGGTCGCGCCCTGGTCGCGGCCCTCGACGGCGATTGTCTGCGTCCGCGTGCTCCACGCCGGGTCCGGGTTGAGCTTCACGACGACGCTGTCGAGGTCGGCGTGCGAGCCGAGCCCCACGGTCAGCAGGTTCGGATACGCCCCGCTGCCCTCCCAGTACGTGGTCGCCGAATCGTCGTTGGCGTTGGCCGCGACATACGTCTGCTGGGTCGACGACGCGGTGATCGGCTTGTGCAGCGCGAGATTCGTGCCGCTCTGGGTGCCGTTGCGGGTCACGGTGGCGCTGTTCGCCGACTGGTTGCCCGCCGCGTCGCGAGCCCGCACGTAATACGCGACGCTCGCGCTGGCCGGCTGATTGTCGGTGTAGGTCAGCACGTCCCCGGCGACGCTGCCGCGGAGCTGGCCGTTGGCATACACGTCGTAGCCGGTGACGCCGGTGTTGTCCGCGGAGGCCGACCAGGTCAGCCGGATCTGGCCGCTCGCGGGCTCGGTGTAGGCGAGGTTGCCGGGCGCGGACGGCGGCTGCGTGTCGCCGCCCGCCGGGCCGTGGACCTCGAACTCGGACAGTTGCGCGGCGGGCCAGCCGGTGTTGGCGGTGATGTTCAGCCGCACGTAGCGGGTGCTGCCGGCGAGGTTCACGGTGACCGTGTTCCCGGTCGCCGGGTCGAACCGATAGCCGGCCGACGGCACGAGGTCGCTGAAGCTCGCGCCGTTCGCGCTGCCCTGCACTGCGAAGGTTTCGGTGCGGGCTTCCCAGTTCGCGGGCAGTTTGAGCACGAGCTGGGCGACGTTCGTCGCGGCACCGAGATCAGCCTGAATCCATTGCGGGAACTGGTTGTTCGTGCTTTCCCAATAGGTGGCCTGGTTGCCGTCGCCCACGTTGGCGACGGGATAGCCGGAGAGCTGGCTGCTGGCGGTGTAGGTCGCGGTGGCGGCTTGGGCGGCGGGCCGGACGGCCGGCTGGGCAGCGGGGGCCGGCGCGGCGCTCGCCGACCAGGCGGGCGCGGTCAGGAGCAGGGACAGGGCGGCGGTCGCGGCGCGCGCGAGCAGTCGCTTCGTTCTCATGGGTTTCCTCTGATCCAAGGAGGAGGGAGACGACTCGAACGGAAGCGCCCCGCGTGGCGCGGGACGGCAGGGACCAGGGAGCGGACCGGGGAAACCGGGTCCGGGGGCGCACGAGAACAGCGCGGAGCAGTCGACATGGCACCTCTTCATTGAGGCTGGGCAGATGCTTTCCGCAGCTGCCCGGGAGCTTGTCAGCTATTTTCACTGATTCGTTCAAGAATTACAGCCGAATGCCGCTGCGAAGTCAACGCCGCCGAGCGATCAGCGCCCTGCTCGACCAGCGCTTTCGCCGCGAGAGCAAGCACAACGCGCGCCTCGTCGGAAACTTGCGCTGGTTTGCGGTAACTTTCACTCATGACACGACGCCTTGCCGAAGTCGCCCGCCAGGTCGGGGTCAGCGAAGCCACCGTCAGCCGGGTGCTCAACGGCAAGGCCGGGGTGTCCGCGAACACCCGGGCCGCCGTGCTCACCGCATTGGACGTGCTGGGCTACGAGCGGCCGACGCAGCTGCGCGGCGAGCGGGCCCGGCTCGTCGGGCTGGTGCTGCCGGAGCTGCAGAACCCGATTTTCCCGGCGCTGGCCGAGGTCATGGGCAACGCGCTCGCCCAGCAGGGCTTCACGCCGGTGCTGTGCACGCGGACCGCGGGCGGGGTGTCGGAGGCGGAGTACGTCGAAATGCTGCTGCAGCAGCAGGTGTCCGGCGTGGTGTTCGCCGGCGGGATGTACGCGCAGGCCGACGCCGTGCACACGCACTACCACCACCTGGCCGAACGCCGGCTGCCGACGGTGCTGATCAACGCGGCGGTCGACCACCTCGGGCTGCCGCAGGTCTCGTGCGACGACGCGGTGGCGGTCGAGCAGGCGGTCGGGCACTTGAGTTCCCTCGGCCACGAGAAGATCGGCCTGGTGCTCGGGCCGAACGACCACGTGCCGTCGAAGCGCAAGCTCGAGGCGTTCCGGGAGCACGCCGCGAAACTCGGGCTCCCGGTGCTGGACGAACTGGTGGAGCACGGGATGTTCTCCATCGAAGGCGGGCACGCCGCGGCGGCGCGGCTGTATCCGCGCGGCGCCACGGCGGTGCTGTGCGCGAGCGATCCGCTGGCACTGGGCGCGATCCGCGCCGCGCGGCGGCAGGGCCTGTCCGTGCCGGGCGACATTTCAGTGGTCGGCTACGACGACTCCGCACTGATGAACTGCACCGACCCGCCGCTGACGACGACGCGCCAGCCGATCGAGGCGATGGGCCGCGCTGTGGTCGAACTGCTGGTGAAGCGCATCAACGGCGGCGAGGTCGCGGTGGAGGAGCTGCTGTTCGCGCCGGAACTGGTGGTGCGCGGCTCCACTGCTCGCCGGACCTCGTGAGTGTTTGGGCCGGCGAGAACCGGCACAAACACTCACGACACCCAGCCCCTGTTCTTTTTTTGCGCTCTCTCGTCCACTTCTTGCACACTCGCCCCTCTCGCCCTTAGAGTGACCGCCGTCACCTGCTGTGCTCCCCTGCGAGATGAGGCTTGAGATGAGCAGACCCTGGTCCCCCGCCGTTCCCCGCCGGACGTTCGCCCTGCTCGCCGCGGCGGGCCTGGTCCTGGGCACAACCGCCTGCGGGGGCGGCGGCGATCCGGGGAGCTCCGCCGGGGGCAAGGTCACGATCACCGTCACCGGCCAGCCGCCGACGAGCCAGCCGTTCGAACGGGGCGTGTTCGACGCCGACGTCAAGGAATTCGAGGCGGCGCACCCGAACATCAAGATCGAGCCGCACGAAGGGTTCATGGACCCGAAGACGTTCGGCGCGAAGCTGGCGGGCGGGCAGCTCGAGGACGTCTACTACGTCTATTTCACCGATCCCGCGCAGATCATCGCCCGCCACCAGGCCGCGGACATCACCGAAGCGGCCAGGAAAGTGCCGCACGTCAATGATCTCAAACCGGAATTGCTCGACAACTTCCGCGGACCCGACGGCAAGCTTTACGGCCTGCCGACGATGAACTACACGATGGGCCTGCTCTACAGCCGTCCGCTGTTCAGGAAAGCCGGGCTCGACCCCGACAAGCCGCCGCGGACCTGGGACGAGGTGCGTGCGGCCGCGAAGAAGATTTCCGCGCTGGGCAACGGAATCGTCGGATACGCCGACTACAGCAAGAACAACCAGGGCGGCTGGCACCTCACCGGCTGGCTCGCTTCGATGGGCGGCTCCGTCGCGCGCAAGGACGGCGGCAAATGGGTCGCCGATTTCGACAACGAGAAAGGCAGAGCCGCGCTCAACCTGCTCCACGATCTGCGCTGGACCGACGATTCCATGGGCAGCAAGCAATTGCTGGAGGCCCAGGACGTGCAGCGGATGATGGGCGCGGGCCAGCTCGGCATGTACATGGCCGC
Organism: Amycolatopsis sp. FU40; assembly: GCF_021903635.1. Taxonomy (NCBI): domain Bacteria; kingdom Bacillati; phylum Actinomycetota; class Actinomycetes; order Pseudonocardiales; family Pseudonocardiaceae; genus Amycolatopsis; species Amycolatopsis sp. FU40. The sequence goes on along the minus strand of NZ_CP091381.1, from coordinate 1,680,071 downwards.
GCCGGACAACGTTCCCGTGCTCGTCAAGCAGTTCAACGGCAAGTACGAGGACTACGGCATCGCCGGGATGCCGGACGGCAAGGGCACGCTGCTCGGCGGCGAGGGCTACATGATCAACCCGAAGGCGTCGCCGGAGAAGATCAAGGCGGGCCTCGAATGGATCCAGTGGAAGTATCTCAACCCGGACCGGTTCGAGAAGCACATCAAGCAGTACGTCGACGGCAAGCAGCCGGTCGGGCTCCCGGCCGAGCCGACCCCCGACGTCTGGCAGGGCGCGGTGCGCGACCAGCAGCTGGCATTGAAAGCCAAGTACGCCAACGTTCCGGCGCAGAACTACCAGTCCTATGTGGACTCCACGAGCAGGATCAAGGGCAGCGTCGAACCGCCGAACGCGCAGCAGGTCTACGCGATCCTGGACAGCGTGATGCAGGCGGTGCTCACCGATCGGAACGCGAATATCGACCAGCAGCTGTCGACTGCCTCGGCGAAGGTCACCAGTGTCCTCGCCCAGGTCAAGTAGCCTGCTCGCCTGGCCCGCGACGTCCTCGTCGCCGGCCAGGCGGCCGGCCGCCTCCCCCGCCGCCCGTCGCCGGGCCCGGCTGCGCCGCAAGCTCAAGGAGAACCTCACCGCGTACGGCCTGCTCTGCGCCGCGCTGGTGGTGTTCGCGATGTTCTCCTGGTACCCGATCGTGCGCGGGGTGCTGCTCAGCTTCCAGCAGGTCGACTTCGTCAACCCGCCCGCCTGGGTCGGCCTCGACAACTTCGCCCGGCTGTTCGCGGACCCGCTGTTCGGCGTCGCCTGGCGGAACACTCTGCTGTTCACCGGTCTCGCGCTGGTTTTCGGCTTCGCGGTGCCGTTTTTGACCGCAGTGCTGCTCAACGAGATGCGGCACGCCCGCGCGTTCTTCCGGCTCGCGGTGTACCTGCCGGTGATGCTGCCGCCGGTGGTGACCGCGCTGATGTGGAAGTGGTTCTACGACCCGGGTTCCGGCCTGTTCAACTCCGCGCTCGGCGCGGTGGGCCTGTCCGGCCCGCAGTGGCTCGATTCGAGCGGCACCGCGATGCTGTCGCTGGTGTTCGTCTCGACGTGGGCGAACATGGGCAGCACCACGCTGATCTACCTGGCCGCGCTGGGAACGATTCCCGGCGAACTGTACGAGGCCGCGGAACTCGACGGGGCCGGGATGTGGAAGCGGCTGCGGCACGTGACGTTCCCGCAGACCCGGTTCGTGCTGCTGATGCTCCTGCTGCTGCAGATCGTCGCGACCATGCAGGTGTTCACCGAACCGTACGTGATGACCGGCGGCGGCCCGGACGATTCGACGGTGACCGTGCTCCTGCTGCTCTACCGCTACGCCTTCGTCTACAACGACTTCGGCTCGGCGAGCGCGATGAGCCTGCTGCTGTTCCTGGCGCTCGGCGTGTTCTCGGCGCTGTACGTCCGGCTGACCAGGAAGGCGGACCAGGCATGAGGACTCTCGTCTCGCCCGGGGCGCTGCGCAGCCGCCGCGGCAAGGTGGTCTACGGCGTCGTTTTCGCCTGCACACTCCTGGTTTTCGTGCTCGCCTTCCTGTTCCCGCTGTACTGGGCGGTGACCGGGGCGATGAAGACGCCGCAGGAACTGGCGCAGACGCCGGCGACGCTCGTCCCGCACGAATGGCATCCGGAGACCTTCGGCGAGGCCTGGGACCAGCTGGACCTCGGCAAGTACTTCCTCAACACCCTGGTCGTCGCGGGCGGGGCGTGGCTGGCGCAGATGGCCATCGACGTCCCCGCCGCCTTCGCGCTGTCGAAGCTGCGGCCGAAGTTCGGCAACGCCGTCCTCGGGATCATGCTCGCCACCCTGATGCTGCCCGCGGCCGCGCTGCTGGTGCCGACCTACGTCACCATCACCGATCTGCCGTTGCTGCACCTGAACCTGATCGACTCTCCCGCCGCGGTCTGGCTGCCCGCCGCCGCGAACGCGTTCAACGTCTATGTGCTGAAACGGTTCTTCGACCGGATCCCGGACGAGCTGATCGAAGCCGCGCGGCTCGACGGGGCCGGCCCGGTGCGCACGCTGTGGCGGATCGTGCTGCCGATTTCGCGGCCGATCCTGGCCGTGGTGTCGATCCTCGCGGTGGTCACCGCGTGGAAGGACTTCATCTGGCCCCTGCTGGTGTTCCCGGACAGCGGCAAGCAGACGCTTTCGGTGATGCTGCAGCGGGTAGCCATCGACATGCCGCTCAACGTGCTCACCGCCGGGATGGTGCTCGCCAGCCTGCCGATGGTGGCGCTGTTCCTGGTGTTCCAGCGGCAGATCCTCTCCGGGCTCGCCGCGGGCGGGCTCAAGGGCTGAACCGGTCGTACTTCTGGCTTTCCCCCACCACGAGGAGGGTTTTCCGTGACCGCATCGCGAAGACAAGACAGCTGGTGGCGCACCGCGGCGATCTACCAGATCTACGTCCGCAGTTTCGCCGACGGCAACGGCGACGGCATCGGCGATCTCGCCGGCGTCCGCGCGCGGCTCGACCACCTGGCCGCACTCGGCGTCGACACGCTCTGGTTCACCCCGTGGTACCCGTCGCCGATGGACGACGGCGGCTACGACGTCGCCGATTTCCGCGACGTGGACCCGCTTTTCGGCTCGCTCGCCGAGGCCGAGGCGCTGATCGCCGAGGCGCACGGGCGCGGCCTGCGGGTGATCATCGACATCGTGCCGAACCACTGTTCCGACGAACACCGCTGGTTCCGGGAAGCGCTCGCCGCCGGTCCGGGTTCGGCCGAGCGGCAACGGTTCTGGTTCCGTCCTGGCCGCGGTCCGGACGGCGCCGAACCGCCGAACAACTGGAAGTCGCGCTTCGGCGGGCCCGCCTGGACCCGGGTGCCGGACGGCGAGTGGTATCTGCACCTCTACAGCTCGCGGCAGCCGGATTTCAACTGGGACGACCAGGACGTCCGCGCGGAGTTCGAGGACATCCTGCGGTTCTGGTTCGACCGCGGCGCGGACGGCTTCCGCATCGACGTCGCCGACGGGCTGGTGAAGGACGCGCGGCTGCCGGACGTCGAGGCGGGCGACGAGACGCCGTTCTCCGACCAGGAGGGGCTGCACGAGATCTACCGGTCGTGGCGCAAGATCGCCGACAGCTACCCGGGCGAACGCGTGCTGGTCGGCGAGATGTGGCTGCCGGACATGTCCCGGACCGCGCGGTACCTGCGCCGCGACGAGCTGCATTCGGCGTTCAACTTCGATTTCCTGGTCTGCCCGTGGGATTCCGCGCGCTTGCGGGAGGTCATCGAGCGGACGCTGCGAGCGCACGACGCCGTCGGCGCGCCGCCCGCCTGGGTCCTGTCGAACCACGATGTCACCCGGCATGTCACGCGGTACGGGCGATCGGGCGACACCGGGTTTTCCTTCGCGGACCGGCTGCACGGCAGCTCGGTGGACCTGGTGCTGGGCACCCGCCGCGCCCGCGCGGCGGCGTTGCTGACCATGGCGCTGCCCGGCGGGATGTACGTCTACCAGGGCGAAGAGCTGGGGCTGTGGGAGGTCGAGGACATTCCCGCCGAGCTGCGGCAGGACCCGGTGTGGGCACGCACGGACGGCACTGACCCCGGCCGCGACGGCTGCCGGGTGCCGCTGCCGTGGTCCGGCGACGCACCGCCGTTCGGTTTCGGCCCCGGCGGTGCGTGGCTGCCGCAGCCCGCGGAATGGCGGGCGTACACGACGGAAGCGCAGGCGGCGGACCCGGCGTCGATGCTCAGCCTTTACCGCGCGGGGCTGCGGCTGCGGGCGGAACTCGCCGGGGAGCTGGAGTGGCTGTCGCTCGGTGACGACGTGCTGGCTTTCCGCCGAGGACCCGGGTTCACGTTCGTGCTCAACTTCTCCGGCGCCCCGATCCCGCTGCCACCGCACGCGGAAATCCTGCTGGCCAGCGACCCGGCGACCGCCGGGCTGCCGACCGACGCGGCGGTCTGGCTGCGGTCCTGACCTCTCGCCAGGGAGAAGCCGGCCACCCCGGGTGGCCGGCTTTTCGCGTTGCTCCGCTGAGCGGGATCTCCTTGACAGCACTCCAGTGCGCGCCGACGATTATTCATCAGATGTATCGGCTGCTTGCCCGCCCCGAGTCCGTTGAGGATCGAGATACCCATTAGCCTCGTCGGCCACGCGGGCCCTTTCCCGACGGCGAAGCGCGGAACGACCGCCGCGGACCATGGCCCGCGACACAGAGCCTGATTTCGCGCATCACCGATTCGATTAACGACTTGAATCAGCCACTGCGATCGCCAACAGTACCGCAGGTTCGATCAGCCAGCCGTCTTCCGGATCTGAGCCGATACAGGTTCGGAGCCGCTCCGCCAAGGACGCACCGCCGTGCAGGCGGGCCCACCCGAGCGCCTTCTCTTCAATATCCGGCTTCTCGTTGACGACGGTGACAAGATGCTCCGCGTAACCCGCAAGAAATTCTGCCACCACTTCGACCTCATCGAACTCTTCGGCAGCGGAGCTGTCCAGCAACCCGATCAACTGGGGAGCGAACCGATCGTCTGTTATCGCCATTCTCACCGTCATCATCGCACTGATGCCACGCAGCTTGGCCAGCTCGGAATCATGATCAGGCGGAGCCTCGCCCGGATGTGCGATGATGTACTTTTCTACCGACTCCAGAAAATCCTGACGGTCTTTTTTCGCACGAAAACTTCCGTCAAGCCGCGGCAAGGGCGCGTTGTCGCGCAGATATGCGTTCGACCAAGCCGGATGAATTTTTGCCAGCTCGAACATTTTCTCCGTCTCAGCATCTAGTTCGCGGACGTCATCAGCGGAGAAAACCCTGTCACCTGGCTCCATGGGACGACCGCGTTCAGTCTCGAACTCGCGTTCAAGATTTTTCAGCGAGATGCTTGCAATCGGTCCCAATGACATGACTTCGCGGTCGCGACTCCTGACCGCGGAGTGCCCGAACTCGAGCGCCAAGATCAGGAAATCGGTGCCTGAATCGCTGTGCCAGCGCTGATCCTCCCTGCTCGCGGAACGCAGGAAGGACGGAAACGTGAACAAGCGGCTGATCGTCGATTCGATGTCTAGGTCGCGCACCGCGGATATCATGATCGTGTCGACAACAGGAATAAGGGAGGACGCTTCGTCAAGTCCGTGCGCCCAGGCGAGTGCACGCGCTGGCAACTGCTCGACCGGCTCGTCGTTGGACGCGACGAGCGCAGCATACAAAGCGATTAACAGCTTAAAAGCGCCGTTCGGTGTGCTGTAGCCGACATGTTCTAGCAGACGCAGTCCATCGCGTAGCCGTTCGACGCAACTGTCGCGGCACCCAACTCTGGCGTCCGGCTCCGCGCGGAACAGCTCGGCGCTCTCGACGGCCTGGGCGGACGGAACGGGCAGCACGAAATCTTCCGGCGGGCCGCTGCGGAATCGGCCGTCAGAAAGCAAGGCGGCAGGCCGAAGCTCCGCGGCTAACGTTCGCTGGTTGGGTTTCGTGTGCTCAAGGCGAGCATTCAACAGCACGAGTGCGGTCGGAGCGTCGATGGGCAGATCGTGCCCCTTGCTCAGCTTCACCGCCTCCGTCACAAGACACTCGACACCTCCCCAGTGCGGCGTCTCCCGAAGCTTCCGGAACCAGGCGGTCCGCGCATTGCCGAACTCAGCCGCGTCTCGAAAACTTTCAGGTGGCGCGGCACCCAGGAAGACCAAGTCGAGCGGGTCCACCGCCCCGTACCATTCGGGCCCGTCTCCTTCGGCGTGAGCGAGGGCTACCGTAGAGCAGCCCAGGGCATAGGCGGAGGCCAAGGTAAGTCGTCCGGACATGCCGGCGTCGACCAGCCTGTACATGGCGTTCTTGGCTGCTTCGCTTTCCGTCGAGGCCCCGGCCGAGCCGACTTCAGAAGAGCCAGGACGCGGTCCCTTGCCCGGCCGACCAGCTCGTTTGCGTTTCGCGCGACTCGCCTTGCCCACGGGTGGCGCCCCCTCCGGATGCAAGTGGTGCTCGATCATTGTCGCACCGGCTATGGTACTGACAGGCGGCAGCGAAACGCTGGGACAGACCACGGAGGGGAATGTCTGAGGGAAACGTGGACGACGACCCAGCGCGAAACGAGGTCTCTGGCGGTGTTTTTCACGGACCGGTAGTTCAGGCTCGCGATATCGCCGGTTCGGTCGTCGTGACTGGGGAACCTGCTGCCTCCAGCCTGTGGGCACGCCCGGAAAAATGGCCGCTGGCACGGGAGTGGAACCCTATATCAGCAGGCACGCACCGGGCACGGTCGCTCCCCGGCGGCGACAACGTTCCGCCCTATATCGAACGCGACATCGACGTGACGTTACGTGCGGCGGTGGCGGCAGCGGGAGATACCGGCGACCTGGTTCTGCTGGTCGGCAACTCCGCGGCAGGCAAGACCAGAGCAGCGTTCGCGGCGATCCAGGCCGTGCTCCCGGAGCACAGGGTCGCGACCCCCGCGACCGCGGCCGATGTGCTCGCGACGACAGAGACCGTCGAGAGAGCTGGCGTCCGCTGCCTCCTGTGGCTGGACAACGTGGATCTGCATCTGAAATCTGGCGCGGTCGACCAGTCCATTCTTGAGGATTGCCGACGGTTGCGGGTCCCTGTCATCGCGACGATTCGAGTGAGTCCGTACGAATCGTTCCGCGACGCCGCAGGCAGCTCGCTGGCCGATGGGGTCGATCCGGCGTTGGCGCAAACGGCCCGAATCGGTGCCCGCGTGCTCGAGACGACGGAGCCGATTGTGCTGTCCCGCATCTGGAGCCCTGTGGAGCTTAAGCGGGCAAGCGCCAGCACCGACGAACGAATCAGAGACGCGGTGGCGCATCACGGTCCCCATGGAGTCGCCGAGTACCTCGCAGCGGGTCCGGCAATCTGGTCGGAGTGGCGGCGTTCTGTCGACGTCGAGGGCAAGCCGCGGGGTGCTGCTCTGATCGGGGCCGCGATCGACCTCGCCCGCGCCGGCTTGCCCGGCCCGTATCCGCGGGAGTTGCTCGCCGAACTGCACGAACATCATCTGGAGGCCATGGGCGGCATCTTGCTTCGCCCGGAACCGCTCGACGAGGCCTTCGCCTGGGCAAGCGAAATCCGGCTCGGCGTCACCAGCCCTCTCCTTCCCGCAGCCGGAGGAATGTGGCGCGTCTTCGACTACCTCGTCGACCGCATGGAAAGCCTCGAGCCCTGTCCTCCGGTTCCCGACGTCGTGTGGACGCATGCCGCGCGAGCCGCTGGCCCTGCCGACCTAATGGGCGTCGCGACCGCTGCGGCCGAAGCAGCGACACGTGTCTCCTTTCGAATTGCGGAGGAGATCTGGCGCCCGATCGCCGCAGCCGACGCTGGGCCGATTTCTGCTCTGGCGCTGTTCAACCTCGGAGTCCTGTGCAGCGAGACTGATCGTCCGGAGGATTCGCTCGAACTCTTCAAACAGGCCGCAGACCTCGGCGAACCCCGGTCCGCCTTCAACCTGAGCGTGCTCGCTGATCGGGCAGGAGACAAGGCTGCGGGACGATCGTGGAACATTCGAGCCGCGGAACTCGGATACGGGCCCGCTTTGTTCCGGCTTGGCTTCGCAGCAGAGGAACAGGGCCTTCTTTCCGAGGCCGAGGACTGGTACCGACAGGGTGCGGCGCTAGGGGACCACCAGTCAGCGACAAATCTCGGGAAGGTCTTGAGCCTTGCCGGCCGAGAAGAGGAAGCACAGCAATGGTTTCTTCGCGCGGCGGACGAAGGTGACGAGATCGCCACCTTCAACATCGGCCTGTTCCACCACGAAACCGGACGGCTCGACGAGGCCGAACGATGGTACTTGCTGGGCATCGAACGCGGATCCGCCGAAGCCGCCAACAACCTGAGCAATATTTACAAGAATGCGGGCGACCAAGCCGGTGCGGAAAGATGGTTGCGCCATGCCGCCGACGCCGGATACCCGGGTGCAGCTTTCAACCTCGGCCTCCTGTACGAGGAGTCCGGCCAGCCCCGAGAAGCAGAATCATGGTTTCGGCGCGCCGCAGACAACGGACACCTCCAGGCGATCCATGCGCTCGGCAGGATCCGCTTGAACGAGGGTCAGCTCGACGAGACGATTTCCTGGCTTCAACGAGCCGTTGACCTGGGTGACCGCGAGGCGGACGGGATCATCGGCGACCTTCTCCTCGATCTCGGGCGGACCGAAGAAGCGATCCCGCATCTGACTGTCGCGGCCGAGGCAGGCCATCAAGATTCGGCGTTCAATCTCGGCACGATCTACGCGAACAACGGCGAAGTGAACGAGAGTGCACACTGGTATCGCCAAGCAGCGGAAGGCGGAGACGCCGAAGCTGCAGCGAATCTGGCTGATGTGCTGTTCCGCGCCGGTCGCGTCGCCTCAGCTGTGTGGTGGAGCGGCCGCGCCGGCGATCTGCGCGCAGCAGCTGCCGAGAGCTGATCCGCACCCACCGCTGCCGACTCCTCCCGGGCACCTCCGTCCCACGCCCGGCCCCGGCCCTCGTTGACGCACTGGTTCCGCCTCCTCCACGGAGCGATCACGCCCCGCTGAGCGGTACCTCCCACCTCCGTCCGGCCCAGTCTCCTTGACGCCAGCTCAGCGCACGCCGATGATGATTCATCAGATGTATCGGCTGTTTGCCCGCCCCCGGTTCCCTTGAGGATCGAGAAAACCCCGCCAGGCATCGGATCACTGGACTTCACTGTGGAGGTTCCATGACGACCTATCCTCGTCGGCACGCGCTCGGCATGGCACTCGGCGGCGCGGTGCTGCTCGGACTGCCGGGCACCGCGACCGCCGCGGGCGGGCCCGCGCAGCCCGTGGTCGCGGACGGCGCCGGCACCCCCGTCGTGCCGCCGCCACCGCCGGTGCCCGTCCCCCTCGAAAGCTGGTTCGACAACGACGGCATCGACTCCGCGAACGCGCACGACGGGAACTTCGACGGCTCCGGCTACACCTTCCCGGCGGAGCAGATCCCGGCGGGCAGCACGGTCACCGCGGGCGGCGTGCCGTATCTGCTCGGCTCGGCGGCCGCCGGGGCGAAGAACAACGTCATCGCGCTCGGCCAGCGCATCGATCTGCCGAAAGGCCGGTACTTCGGAGCCGCGTTCCTGGTCGCGTGCAGTTACGGCAGCACCGGAGGCGACGCGACCGTCCACTACGCCGACGGCAGCACCAGCACCGCCGCCCTGTCCGGCTCCGACTGGTACGGCTCCGGCGGCGCCGTGGCCTCGGCCTTCCGCTACGGCCCGGGCGGCGTCACCGACCAGAACCCGGTGTCGATCGGCACCGCACAGGTGTGGATCGATCCGGCGCGCGAAGCGGTCGCGCTGACCCTGCCCAAGACCGCCCCACCGGCGGCGAATGTGGCGAGCCTGCACGTGTTCGCCTTGACGCTGCAACCGGTCGCGCAAGGCCGTTCGGCGACGGTCCTCGATGCCCGGGCGACCGCGAACCTGCTGCAGGACGGCGGTCCGCAGGCAGTCGAGGCGACGATCGTCAACACCGGCACCGTCTGGCTGGAAACGCGCGACCGGATCACTGTCACGCTCGACGTCCCGGGCGGCCGGGTGCGCACGCCCGCGCCGATCCCCCGCCTCGCACCGGGCGAGCAGACCACGGTGCGGCTCGGCCTCACCGCCGACCGCGGCCTGCCCGCCGGAACCCCGGCGGCCGGCCGGATCCGCGTGCTCGCCGACCGGTCGACGATCGCCACCCGGACCTTGCCGGTGCCGCTCGGCATCCCGGATTTCCGGCCGGCCGACGCGTCCCTGTCCACGCACCGCGCGCCGTATTGGTTCTGCGACGCCAAATTCGGGATCTTCATCCACTGGGGCGTGTACTCAGTGCCAGCGTGGGCTCCGGTCGGGCAGCAGTACGCCGAGTGGTACTGGAACAACCAGCAGGATCCCAACGGCCCCACATACGCATATCACGCCAAGACTTACGGCGAATCGTTCGGCTACGACGACTTCATCCCGAAGTTCACCGCCGCCCGGTTCGATCCGCGTTCCTGGGTGCAGCTGATCGAGGACGCGGGTGCGCAGTACTACGTGCTCACGTCCAAGCATCACGACGGTTTCGCTTTGTGGGACACGAAAGTCAGCGGCCGCAACGCGAAAAAGCTCGGCCCGCGCCGCGACCTCGTCGCCGACCTGTTCGCCGCCTCGCGCAAGTACACGCCGGGTCTGCGCAACGGCCTGTATTTCTCGCTGCCCGAATGGTTCAACCCGGACAATCCGTGGATGGGCCACGCGCCGCGCAATCCGTACACCGGCGCGCCGCTGCCCTACACCGGCTACACCGCCGGACGCGATTTCGTGAAGGACCTTCAGGCGCCGCAGGTGCTGGAGCTGGTCTCCGGCTTCGATCCGGACGTGCTGTGGTTCGACATCGGCGGCGTGAACGACAGCCGCGAAGTGCTCACGGAATACTTCAACCGGGCCAAGAACCGGCGGCGGCCCAAGGACGTCACGTACAACGACCGCGGCGGCATCCCGGACCACGACTTCACCACACCGGAGTACACGACATACCCGAACACCGTCGTCGCGAAGTGGGAGTCGAGCCGGGGCCTGGACCCGTTCTCCTACGGCTACAACCGCGCGACGCCGGACGACAAGTACATGACCACCGAGGACGTGGTGCACACGCTGGTCGACGTGGTGTCGAAGAACGGCAACTTCCTGCTGGACATCGGCCCCGATTTCGACGGCGCCATCCCGGCGGTGATGCAGCAGCGGCTGCGCGAGACCGGGGCCTGGCTGCGGACCAACGGCGAAGCGATCTACGGCACCACGTACTGGTCGCGCCTGGCCCAGCTCGGCGACCTGCGGTTCACCGTGCGGCCCGGTTCGGCGTTTTACCTCATGTCGCTCGTCGCGCCCGGCTCACAGCTCGTGGTCGACGCCCCGGTGCCGATCCGCCAGGGCGACCGCGTGAGCATGCTCGGCTACGGCGGGCCGCTGCACTGGAGTCAGAGCGACGGCCGTCTGGTGATCGACGTTCCGGCGGCGGCGCGTGCGGCGGGGAAGCACGCGTGGGTGTTCAAAGTGGACTGGCGCTGACGCTCGCCGGGGCGGTCCGCGACGGGCCGCCCCGGCACCCGCTCTCCCGGTCTTGCGCCCGGGCCGCCACGTCGGCGTCCGAGCAGAATCCGCGACCGCTGCGCTTCAAGCACAGCAAGCCGAGCAACCGGCCGCTCTCGTCCACGACCGCCAGCCTGCGCCGGGACATCTCCAGCCAGGTCGCGTACAGGTCCGCCTCCGGAGCGACCACCCGGCCGGTCAACCGGCCCGCCCGGCAGGCCGCGAGCGAGTCCGGCAGCCCGTCCAGATCCGGCCGTTCCACGACGCTCAGCAGTGTTCCCCCGGAAACGACCAGCGCGGCATGCACATGATCGTCTTCGAAGAGCCCGCGCACCTCGCCGACCGTCGCCGACGCGTCGAGCACCTTCGGCACCCGGAGCATCGCTTCGCCGACCGTCGAGGCGCCGCGGAAATCCGGTTCGGTCACTGCGGGTCGTTCCACTCCGCGTCAGCCTGGTCTTCGGCCTTCGTGCGTTCGCGTGCCAGCTCCAGCGCCCGCCGGGCGGTGGCCTCGTCCGGGTACGGGCCCAGCCGGTCGACGCCGCGTGCTTGGCGGCCGCGCTCGACCTCGTTCGTGCGCGTGTTGTAGTACCACTCTTCAGACATCGTCAGCTCCCCAAAGAATCGATAGCGCGCGCTGAATCGACCCGCAGCGCCTGCATCGCCGTGACCAGCTCGGCCACGTCCCGCGGATCGGTCAGCGTCCGGTCGGTGAGTTCCCGGATCCGGCGCAGCCGGTACCGGACGGTGTTGGCGTGGCAGTGCAGGACCTGCCCCGCGCGTTCGGAAGAGCCGCCGTGCGCGAAGTACGCGTCCAGCGTCTCCAGCAGCACGTCGCGTTCCTCGGCGGGCAGTTCCAGCACCGCCCCGAAGACCTGCTCGCCCAGCCTGCGGCCCTCGTCCGGGTCGTAGGCGACGAACGCGGCCAGCGGGCTCGGGTCGAACGCGCGGACCTCGCCCCGCTCGGGCGGGATGCCGGACAGCGCGGTCCGCGCCAGGTGGACCGCGCGCGGGGTTTCGGTCAGCGAGCGGAACAGCGGGCTGACCCCGGTGCGGGCCAGCGCCAGCTCCCGGAGCAGGCCGAGCATCGCGTCGTACTGCTCCTCGCGCAGCGACACCACGCCGGCTTGCAGCGTCGGCGAGAGATGCCACGCCGACACGATGCCGAGCTTCCCGAGCCGCCGCTCGACGCCGACCAGGCTTTCTTCGGCCAGCCCGCGCGTCTCGGCGGCGACCACGGTCAGCTTGCCGTCCAGCGACAGGCCGAGCAGCCGTCCCGCCTCCCACGGCCCGGAATCGGACCCGCGCGCGCCGGTCAGCAGCACTTCGGCCAGCGCCGAGCGCCGCCGCTGCTGGGCGACCAGCAGTTCCGCGCTCGCCGCCCGGTACGCCTCGGTCACCCGGACCGCGTGCTCGTCGGTGACCTGCCACAACAGGCTCGCGACGTCGATCAGCACGTCGGTGCCCCCGGTTTCGCGGGCGCGGCCCACCAGCAGGTCCCACAGCATCGCGCAGGCGATCCGGTACACCTGCAGCACCTCGGGCAGCGGCGCGCCCTGGTGCGCCCGTCGCCGGCCGGTCTCCTTGGGCGCGCGCTGGTCCGGGGCCTGCCCGCCGCCGAGCGCGTCGACCATGAACCCCAGGTTCACCGCGACCGAGCGGCGCAGGTCGGCGCGCGGGACGATCTTCTCGTCCCGGTACATCCCGATCCGCTCGCAGCTCGCCGCGCAGACGTCGTCGATCAGCCGGGGCAGCCGTTCGCGGGCCCAGGCGACGAGCTCGGTCAAGGCGGCGGTCCGCACAGCGCTTTCCTCCCGGTCGGCCACGTCCGGGATCGTACCCGCGCCCGGGAGCGGCCGCCCGCGCGGATTTCCCTCGCCCGGAAACGAGCCCCGTTTTCCCGCGCATTTTGTGGACCGGCACAGAAATGTTTGTCGCGCTCCACAATAAGCCCGCTCGCATTCCCCGCCCGGATGCCCGGAACGGGCCGCCGTGCTTGAATCGGAAGGGAAGCACAGCCGCGGTCGAGAGGGTTACGGTGGACGAGCAGCGCGAGGGCCAGCCGGAGTTCAAGCCATACCACCATCCCGCCGCGGGCTGGGGCGCGGCGAAAAGCGTGACGCAGTTCCTCGTCCGGGAACGGGAACTCGTCGCGGGCCCGCGCGCGATCGTGAAGATGAACCACGAGAACGGCGGGTTCGACTGCCCCGGCTGCGCGTGGCCGGACGACACCAAGGGCCTGCATCTCGACATTTGCGAAAACGGGATCAAGCACGTCACCTGGGAGATGACGCGGAAACGCGTCGGCGCGGAATTCTTCGCCGCGCACACCCTGTCCGAACTGGACGGCTGGAGCGACACCGCGCTGGAGGCGCAGGGCAGGCTCACCGAACCGCTGCGCTACGACGAGAAGACCGACCGGTACGTCCCGATCTCGTGGGACAAGGCGTTCGAACTGGTCGGCGCCGCGCTGCGCGGCCTCGACTCCCCCGACCAGGCGGCGTTCTACACGTCCGGGCGGCTCGGCAACGAGGCGACGTTCCTGTACCAGCTGTGGGCGCGGGAGTACGGCACGAACAACCTGCCGGACTGCTCGAACATGTGCCACGAGGCGAGCGGCCGCGCGTTGCAGGCCGCCCTCGGCACCGGCAAGGGCACCGCGGACATCCACGACTGGGAGGCCGCCGACGCGCTGTTCATCATGGGCGTCAACGCGGCGTCGAACGCGCCCCGCATGCTCACCGCGCTCGCCGAAGCACATCGGCGCGGCGCGCAGATCGTGCACGTCAACCCGCTGGTCGAGGCCGGGGCCACGCGCACGATCATCCCGCACGACTTCGTCCGGATGGCGACGTTCCAGGCGACCCCGACGTCCACCCGCAACCTCCAGCCGCGCATCGGCGGCGACCTCGCCTTCATCCGGGGCATGGCAAAAGCCCTGTTCGAGATGGCGGAGACCGATCCCGAGGCGATCAACTCGGAGTTCCTCGAGACCTGCACCAGCGGCGTCGAGAAGTACCGGGTCGTCTGCGAAACCACGCCCTGGGCCGACCTGGAACGCCAGTCCGGGCTGACCGAGGCCGAAATCCGCGCGGCGGCGAAGATCTACCGCGACGCCGACCGGTCGATCATCAGCTGGTGCCTCGGCGTGACGCAGCACGAACACGGCGTCGACACCGTCCGCGAGATCGTGAACCTGTTGCTGCTGCGCGGAAACATCGGCCGCCCCGGCACCGGTCCGTCGCCGGTGCGCGGGCACAGCAACGTGCAGGGCAACCGCACCTGCGGCATCGACCACCGCCCGGCGCCGGAGTTCCTCGACAAGCTCGCCGAGGTCTGCGGCATCGACCCGCCGCGCCACCACGGACTCGACACGGTCGGCACGATCGAGGCGATGCACCGCGGCGACGTGCGCGTGTTCGTCGGCATGGGCGGCAACTTCGCGCTCGCCGCTCCCGACACTCCGTACACGGCGGCCGGGCTGCGCAAGTGCGAACTGACCGTGCAGGTCAGCACCAAACTCAACCGCAGCCACCTCGAACACGGCAAACAGGCGCTCATCCTGCCCTGCCTCGGCCGGACCGAGAAGGACTTCCAGACCGCCGGGCTGCAGTCGACGTCGGTCGAGGACGCGATGAGCATGGTCCATCTGTCCACCGGCATGAAGAAGCCCGCGTCACCGCATCTGCTGTCCGAACCCGCGATCATCGCCGGGATGGCGAGCGCGACGCTGCCGGAAAGCTCGACGCCGTGGGCGGACTACGTCGGCGACTACGACCGGATCCGCGACACGATGGCGCAGGTGCTGGACGGTTTCGAGGACTTCAACACCCGCGTCCGGGAGCCGCTGGGCTTCCGGATCCGCCAGGCCGCGCGCGAACGGGTCTTCCACACGCCGTCCGAACGCGCCGAGTTCTCGACCGCGGACCTGCCGGACGTCGTCCCCGCCGCGGGCACGCTGGCGCTGGGCACGATGCGCTCGCACGACCAGTGGAACACGACGATCTATTCGGACGACGACCGGTATCGCGGCATCAAGAACCTCCGGACGCTGGTGTTCCTGAACGCCGAGGACATGCGGGACCGCGGGCTGAGCGAGTTCGACGAGGTCGACATCACCGCCACGGCCAAGGACGGGACGACGCGTTCGGTGCGGCGTTACCGGGCGATCCCGTACGACATCCCGCGCGGGTGCGCGGCGGGGTATATGCCGGAGATGAACGTGTTGTGCGCGATCGGGGATTACAGCACGCAGAGCGATCAGCCGCTGATGAAGCATCTCAAGGTCACGGTCGAGCGTTCCGTTTGAGCGGGGTGGTGCGGCACGGGGCGCGGACCAGTACCGCTGCCCCGATGCCGGCCGCCACCCCGACGAGAGTGTCCGCTACCCGCGCGGTCAGCAGCGTCGCCGGTGCGGCGGGCGCGGCGAGTTCCGTCATCACCAGGATCAGCGGAGTGAAAAATCCCAGCGCGATCCCGTAATGCCGGGACATGAACAGCTCCGTCGGGAACAGCAGCACGATCACCGCCGATGCCAGCGGCGCGGCACCGAATCCCGGCAAGAGCAGCAAGGCCGTGACGACCAGTCCGGCGAGCGTCCCGAGGACCCGGTGCGCGCTGCGGTCCAGCACGCTGTGCAGGCGCGGATGCAACCGGCTGCGCGGATCGGCCGCCGCGAGAGGCACCGCTGCCGAGGCCATTGCCCAGTTCGCGTGGTCCACGCCGAGCAGCAACCCGACAGCACCCGCAGCGGCGATCGCCAACGCGTACCGGGCGGCGTGCACGACAGCGCAAGCGGCACCGCATTCCGGTGCGCAGTTCGACGTCCTCGGCGCGGGAGGGCGTTCCGGGCCAGTCAGTCCAATGAGGACACATCCCGCGATCGTGCCCGCGCACAAGGCGATTCCAGCCCACGGTTCGATCCGGCCGGCGGGCACCAGAGCGATCGCGCCGAGTGCGAAGATGCCGAAGAACGGTCCGCGCGGGCTCAGATCCAAGCGGTTCGTCACCAGTGCGCAGCCGAACGCGAAGACGGCCTCGGTGACCACCAGCAGCCAAGGCGGCGCATGACCGGCCGACAGCAGCACGCCCAGCGAGACGCCGCTCAGCAGCACCGCGCCTGCCTGGAGCTGGTGCCGGAAGCGGAGCGCACGCGGCTCAGCGCGGCCGTACATCCCGGCGAAGGAACCGAAAGCGGCGAAAATGATCAGGTCCGGACGGCCCGCCGCGAGCAGCGCCAGTCCTGGGATCAGCAATCCGGCCGCGACCCGGCCCGCATGCCACCATTCGCCGCCGTCGAACGAGCGCGCGGCCGCGGCCGAGGTCGCCACCGGCACCCTGTCCTCCGCTTGCTCGTTCCGCCGTTGCGCTACCGGGATCCGCCGGTCGTCCCACGATACCCGCGCGGGAGGCGGTCCCGGCCCGGATTGTGGCGCGCCACAACGAAGTCTGCGCCGGGCGTCAATCGCCGGGCCGCGTTCCAGTGTCACCAGCCGGGAGAAGCGCGTCCGGCGGCCGTCCGTTCCCGAAAGACGCGCTCCGGATGTCACTCTTGGCGGGAAACGTGGTACTCACTGCCGCTGACGCGCCGGTCCTCGCCGATTCCGGCGCACACTCTCCCCACGAAAGGACAAGAGACCACCAGCCGCCTCGGGAGCCTCCAGTGAGACGCACCAGAATCGCTCTCTTCGCCCTGCTCGTCCTCTGCGCCGCGAGTTTCAGCCCCGCCGCCGCGTCGGCGAATCCGAGACGCGACGCCTTCGCCCTCTCCAGCACCGCCTTCGCCGACGGCGGGATGATCCCCAAGGTCCACGACTGCGCCAGCAGCGGCGACGGCGACCCCGGAAAGAAGGACGAGTCGCCGCCGCTGGCCTGGTCCGGGGCGCCGGCGCAGGCCAGGAGCTACGCGATCGTCATGCACGACCTCGACAACGGCATCATCCACTGGGTCATCTACGACATCCCGGCGGGCACTTCCGCGCTGCCGCAGAACGTCGACCACGCGTATCAGCCGACGGTTCCTGCCGGGTCACGGCAGGCCTACTACCGCGGCAGCGCGAACTTCTTCGGATATCAGGGGCCGTGCACGACGGACCACACCTACGAATGGGCGGTGCACGCGCTGAACAAGGAATCGCTCACCGAGCTTGACTCGAACTCGACTACGCAGGCCGCCGAGACAGCGATCGACGCGGCCACCATCGCGACCGCTTCGCTGCGCGGCAACTCGTAACGGAACGAGGGGCGCGGTTCAGAAGGCGATCACCTGACGGACCGCGCCTCCGTCCCGCAGCCGGGCGAACCCGGCGTTGATCTCGTCCAGCGCGATCGAATGCGTCAGCAACGCCTCCACCGGCAGCAACCCCGCCTGGTACAGCGCGATGAACCGGGGCACGTCCCGCCGCGGCACGCACGAACCCAGGTAGCTGCCCCGCAGGGTTTTCTCCTCGGCTACCAGGCTTTGCGCGGGCAGGGTCAGTCCGGCGGACGGGTCCGGCAGGCCCACGGTGACCGTCGTTCCGCCGGGCCGGGTCGTTTCGTAAGCCTGGCTCAGCGCAGCGACCACGCCGGTGGTGTCGACGGCGTAATCCACTCCGCCGCCGGTCCGCTCGCGGATCTCCGCGACGTCACCGGTCAGCACCGTGGCGCCCAGCGAACGCGCCAGCTCCCGCTTGCTCTCGACCGGATCGACCGCGAGCAGCGTGCCGGCGCCGGCGGCCTTCGCGGCGAGCAGCGCCGAGAGGCCGACCCCGCCGAGACCGAACACGGCCACGCTGTCGCCGGGACGCACGTCCGCCGCGTTGAACACCGCGCCGGCGCCGGTCAGCACCGCGCAGCCGAACAACGCCGCGATCTCGAACGGGAGCGCTTTGTCGATCCGCACCGCCGACCGGTCGGACACGACCACATGCGAGGCGAACGCCGAAACCCCGAGGTGGTGCAACGGATTCCCGACCGGCGACGACCACCGGACGTCCCCGCCGAGCAGCGTGCCCTCGCGGTTGGCGGCCGCGGCCGGACCGCACAGCGCGGGGCGGCCTGCCGTGCACGGGGCGCAGTCGCCGCAGGAGGGCACGAAGGTCAGGACTACGTGTTCGCCGGGCTGGAAGTCGCTGCCCGGCCCGGCCTCGACCACCTCGCCGGCCGCCTCGTGGCCGAGCACCATCGGCACCGGACGGGGCCGTGACCCGTCGATCACCGAAAGGTCCGAATGGCACAGCCCGGCCGCGCGCACCCGCACCAGCAGTTCGCCGGGACCGGGCGGGGCCAGCGTCAGCGTCTCGATCTCCAGCGGTTTCCCGACCTCGCGCAGGACCGCGCCGCGGACCTCCATCACGCGCCGACCGGGACGCAGCGGGTGACCTGCCGGTCCGACAGCAGCGGCACGACCTCGCCGAGCACGATCCGGGTGAAATGCTCCGACGCGCAATGCGCGGTGAAATCCGCCTCGCTGTCGTACTCCTCGACGATCACCACGACGCCGTCCTCGACTCCCGTGTGGACGGTGTACCGCCTGCACCCGGGCTCGCGCCGTGACGCCTCCGCCATCGGGCCGAGCAGTTCGACGACCCGGTCCCGCTCCGCGGTCGCATACCGGGCCACCACTACGAAACTCATTCTTCTCCTGTACGCAGCCGGGACCGGGTCAGCGACCACAGCCCCGGATCGGAGGACGCGGCAGCCGCCGCGCCCATCGCCAACGAATGCGCCACCCCGTCGCGGTCGGTGACGAAACCGGCCGCGACGAACGGCGACATGACTTCCCGCGCCGCCGCCGACATCCACGGGATGATCGGGGCGGGCATCAGCTCCACCAGGTCCGGGCCGCTGCGCTTGACCGCCTCCAGGCTCCGGTTGAGGTTCGAGCGGTCGGTGACGAACACCTTGTGCATCGTCAGCATCGACAGCGCCCGCGCCCGTTCGATCGGCGCGACCCGGGTGCTGACCACCCCGGCCGCCCCGATCTCCTGGAGGAAGTCCACGCCCGCGCGGTCGGTGGCGAGGCCGGGGCACGAATCGATGTTGACGAACACGAGCTTGTCCCGCCCGGCCAGCGCCGCGACGATCTTCGGCAGCTGCCCGACCGGCACCGACGCCAGGATCCCGACGCGGGACGCCGCGGCCACGAAATCCGGCACCTTCGCGACGCCGACGACCGACGCGCACACCGGGACGTCCTCGAACGCCGCCGTGATCTTCTCGTTCATGGCCTCCACCGTTTCATGCCTTCCGCGCCGTCCCTCGCCCGTCCCGCCGCCGCGCCCCCGCTTCCGGTCCCGGCCTCGCTGTCCGCTCGGCCGGTCAGCGAGTTCGCGCCCCGGCCCGTCAGGGACCGGTCAGCTGGCCGAGTCGAGCGGGTTCGGGCCGAGGTCGGTCGGCAGGCCGAGCTTCCCCGGGTTCAGCAGCCCAGCCGGGTCCAAAGCACGCTTCACCTCGACGAACGTCCCGAATCCGCTGCCGAGCGCATCCGCCAGATACGGCCCGCGGAGCAGCCCAGACCCGTGATGGTGGCTCAGCGCCGCCCCGTGCCGCACCAGGACCGCGTTCGCCGCGTCCCATGCCGACCGGTACCAGTGCCGCCGCTTCTCCGGCTCCACGTCGCCGCGCAGCGAGAAGTACAGGCAGGCCCCGTCGGTGTAGGCGTGCGACTGGTGCGCGGACGCGGCCAGCGTGCCCGGCACCGCCCGGATCGCGGCCACCACCTCGTCGTAGATCGCCGGGAGCGCGGACCACGAACCGGCCATCTCGAGGGTGTCGGCGACGAAGCCCGGCCCCGGCGTGAACCCGTCGGCGGACTTGCCGACCAGCATCCGCTCGTCCAGCCAGCGTTCGAACACCGGCTGACCGTCCACTTCGGACCCGGTCGCGGCGCATTCCTCGGCGCTGACCTTGATCATGGCGTCGACCAGGACCGGGTCGCCCTCGTCGGCGATCAGCAGCAGGTTGGTGTCCGGCCGGCCGAAGTGCGTGCCGCTCTCCAGCTTGTCGTACAGCCGCATCGCGGCCGGGGTCGCGCCGCGCTGCATGATCCGGCGGCAGGCGTCGAGCCCGGCGGCGAACGTCTCGAAGCCGTACGCGATGGCCTTCGAGTACGTCGGCAGCGGGTGCGTGCGCAGCCGGACCGCGGTGATCACGCCGAGCGTGCCCTCCGAACCGACGAACAGCTGCCGCAGGTCCGGGCCGGTCGCGGCGCGCGGGTAGTCGCCGAAGCGGGCCAGGGTTCCGTCGGCGAGGACGACGTCGAGGCCGACGACCATGTCCTCGATTTTCCCGTACCGGGTGGACAACTGACCGGCGCCGCGGCAGGCCACCCAGCCGCCGACCGTGGAGATCGCGAACGCGGACGGCCAGTGCCCGGTGGTCGCGCCGTGGGTCTCCTGCAGTTCCTTCTCGAACAGGTCGCCGAACATGCCCGCCTGGACTTCGACGATCTGCGATTCGGCGTCGAACGACACGATCTTGTTGAGCCCGCACACATCCAGCACGACCCCGCCGTACACCGGCAGCGCGGCGCCGGTGACGTTGCTGCGCCCCGCCGACACGGTCAGCGGCACCCGGTGCTCGCCGCACAGCCGGACCGCGGCCTGGATCTGCTCGACGGTGCTCACCTCGGCGACCACCGCGTCCGGGGTCGCCGGGGCGTCCGCGGTCTCGCCGATCATCGAGCCCGCCCACCAGTCGCGGGTGCGCAGCACGACCTCGTCGCGGTCGGTGTGCACCGCGTCCGCCAGCTCGCGCAACGCCTCGGTCAGCGCGGCGGGCACCGGCACGGCGGCCGTCTGCAGCGACGCGTCGCCCTTGCCCGGCTCGGTGCGTCCGCCCCAGCGCGGCGGAGTCGGCGCGCCGACCACGTAATTGCCCCGGTTGAACGGGTGCGTGACGGTCTGACGGCTGATCATGCGTTGGCTCCCAACAGGTTGTCTCCGAACAGGATCGACTTCTCCCGGGCGACGTCCGCCCGGTACTGGTCCACTTGCGCGGCCACGGTTTCCGGGCTCAGGCCGAGTTCCGCGCCGAGCAGTTCGCCGACGAGCGGGGCGGCGTCGACCGACGCGTCCCGAGCGAACAGCCGCAGCCGCGTGCGCCGCGACAGCACGTCGTCCACCGAGCGCGCCATCTCCGAACGGGCCGCGAACACGACCTCGGCCTTGAGGAACGGCTGCCCGTCGATGAGCGGCTCCCCCAGCGCCGGGTTCTCGTCGGCCAGCGCGCTCACGAACCGCGCCTCGGTGCCGTACCGGCCGCCGAGGTGCGCGGCGACGCCGCCGGTCGCGCCGGTCGCCTCCGCGTCGTATCCGGCGCCGCCGATCAGCGGCAGGTTCTTGGTGCGGCACTTGGCTTTCCGGCCCAGCAGGCCGAGCGCCTCGTCCACGACCAGCTCGCCCATGTGCCGGCTCGTGGTGAGCTTGCCGCCGGTCACCGTGACCATGCCCGCGGAGACCGTGATGTGGTGATCGCGGCGCATGTCCAGCGTCTTGCCCTCCTTGCCGCCGACGAGCGGGCGCAGGCCCGCGTAGCTGCCGAGCACGTCGCTGGCGTCGAGCTTGGTGTCGAAGGCGATCTGAGCGCCTTCGAGGAGGAAGTCCATTTCCTCGCGGGTGCAGTGCACATCCTCGGTCGAGCCGGGGTAGTCCGTGTCGGTGGTGCCGACCACGACGACGTCGCCCCACCGCGTGCAGGTGGCCCGCCGCGCGCGGCCCGGAATCGGCACGGTGACCGTGCAGTCGTTGCGGATCTTCGACCACGGCAGCACGATGTGCACCCCCTTGGCCGGGCGGACCTGCGGCTGGTGCCCGTGGTCGGCCATGCCCTCGACCCGGTCGGCCCACACGCCGGTCGCGTTGACCACGACGCGCGCGCGGACGTCGATCTGCTCGCCGTCGGCCTGCACCGTCGCGCCGGTGACCCGTCCGCCCGCAGTACGCAAGCCGGTCACCTCGGCCCCGTTCACCACGACCGCGCCGAGCCGGGCCGCGCTGCGCACGATCGCCAGCGTCAGCCGGGCGTCGTCCGCGCGGCTGTCGTAGTACATCAGGCCGCCCTTGAGGTTCTCCGCGCGCAGAGTCGGGGCGTGCGCGAGCACCTCGTCCACGGTCAATCGCTGGTGCAGTTTGCCGATCCGCCAGCCGCCCGCGAGGTCGTATGTCCACAAGAGACTCTCGAACGCCTTGGCGATGCGGGCGTCGAACACGCCGTCCTTGGCCAGGATCGGGAACAGGAAAGGCAGCCGCTGCACCAGATGCGGGGCATTGCGGCGGAACCGCTGCCGTTCCAGCAGCGAATGCCGGACCAGGTCGAGGTTGCCCTGCTCGATGTAGCGCAGCCCGCCGTGCACCATCTTGGACGACTTCGACGAGGTTCCGGACGCGAAGTCGGCGCGCTCCACCAGCGCCACCTTCAGGCCGCGAGAGGCGGCGTCGAGCGCGGTGTAGGCGCCGGTGACGCCGCCGCCGATGACCAGCACGTCGAACGTGCCGGTTTCGAGGTCGGTCAGCGCGGCGCGGCGGTCCAGCCGCAACGGCGCGGACAGGGTCGCCCTCGCGGCGACGGCGTTCGGCCGTCGGGACGGCAGTGTGAACATGAGCTTGTCTCTCCACTCAGAAGTTTGAAAACGTCCACTGAGGACGGTCAGGACAGCGAGACCGCGAGCACGTCCTGCCAGCGGTCCCGCAGTTCGCGCCGTTCGTCCTCGGGCAGCCGAGGCTCGAAGACCTCGCCTTTGCCCTGGTGCGCAACGGCTTCGACCAGCGACGGCCACACGCCCAGCCGGACGCCCGCGAGATACGCGGCGCCCCGCAGGCTGGCAGTCGCCGAATCGGCTGCTCGTTCGATCTCGACACCCGCGAAATCGGCTTGGCTTTGCAGGAGGACGTCGCTGGCGGCCAATCCGCCGCCCGCGCGCAGGCGGGTCACCGGCCGGTTCATCGTCGTCCGCAGCGCGTCGACGGTGTCGCTCACCGCGTGCGCGATCCCGTCGAGCACCGCACGCGCCACCGCGTCGCGCGTGGTGGCCAGGCTCAGTCCGGTCAGCAGTCCGCGTGCGCCGGGCCGCTGCACCGGCGTGCGCAGCCCGGCCAGCGTCGGCACGAACCAGGTCGACGTGCTCCTCGGCTGCGCTGCCGCCAGTTCGCTGATCTCAGCGGCGGAACGGAACAACCCGAGGTCCTCGGTGAGCCACCGCAAGGCGGAACCCGTGGTCGAGGTGTAGGCCTCCAGGCTGAACCGGCTGTGTCCCGCGCTGCGCCAGCCGACCAGGCACAGCACGCCGTCGACCTCGCCGAGCCCGTCCGGCGGTTCGTCCCCGGCCAGTGCGCCGACGAACGTGCCGGTGCCGTGCACGCAGGTGCCCTGCCCCGGAGTCAACGCACCCAGCGCGATCAGCGAGGCGTGCTGATCGCCCATCACCGCGGCGATCGGCACCTCGATGCCGAGCAGTTTCGGGTCGGTGTAACCGAAGTCGCCGTCATCGTCGACCGGCGGCGGGGCTAGCGAGGCCGGGAAACCCAGTGCTGCCAGCCATTCCTGGTCCCACGCGTGCTCGCGCAGCCGGTACCCGCCGAAGGCGACGGCGTTGGTCGCCGACATGACGTAACGCGTGCGGCCGCTGAGATGCCACACGAGCCAGGTGTCGACCGAACCGAACAGCACGCGGTCTGCGGGCACGTCGAGCTGGTCGAGCTGCCGCGCGGCCCACAGGAACGGCGCGCGGGTGCCGACCGGACGGCCGGTTCTCGCCCACAGCACCGGATCCCACTCCGGGGCGAGCTTCGCCAGCTCGTCCGCGTACCGGGAGTCCTGCCACACCACGGCCGGAGCCAGCGGCCGCCCGGTCTCGCGGTCCCACAGGATCGCGGTCGCGCGCTGCGTGCACACCGACATCCCGGCGATCGCGACGCCGTTCTCCCCCGCCCACGCGATCGCCTGGCGGGCGACGTCGACGGTGCGCTCCAGCAGTTGCGCCGCGTCTTGCTCCACTCGCGACGATTCCGGATGGACGACGTCGACGGCGGTGTAGAACGACGGCCCGCAGACCCCGTCCTCGCCGACCACGGTCGCCCGGGTGCCGGTCGACCCCTCGTCGACCGCCAGGATTCCGCGCCGCGTCACGCCGTCCTCCCCGGCAGCGAGATCTCCTCGTCGTCCGGGTCGACGCCGCTGCGGGTCGGGTCCCAGCGCACGACCAGGCAGGACACCAGGCCGAGCAGCGGCACCGCGGCGAGCAGCGCGATCGTCGGGCCGAGGCCGATCGACTCCTTGATCTGCGGGAACACGTACAGCCCGATGACGCTGCCGAAGCTGCCGAGCATGCCGGTCACGCCAGTGCCGAGGGTGCGCACGTCGCTGCGATAGGACAGCGCCGCGATCGACTTGCCGTTCGCCCCGGGTCCCGCCGAATGGAAGAAGATGAACAGGAACGGCAGCAGGAACCCGATCGCGATCGGCAGCTTCCCGAAGCCCAGCCCCATCACCAGCAGGATGGCGAACGCGAAGGCGTAGCCGACCGCCGAACTGACCCGCAACCCGATCTTCCGGCCGAAGTACGCCGACAGCGCGCCGCCGGCGATCCCGGCGACATTGAAGATCATCGACCCGAGCGTCGCCGTTTCGAACTTGTCGCCGAAGATCGCGAGGCTGATCACCGGCAGGTACCAGCCGATCGCGAAGTACTGCATCGCCTGGGTCAGCGAGATCGCCGTGGACAGGAAGGTGCGCTGCAGGTAGGGCTTGCGGAACAGCACGCCCGCCTGCCGGAACCCGATCTTGCGCTCCTCGGCCGTTTCTTCGCCGCTCGCCGTTCCCGGCGTCACGTCGAAACCGTAGATCCGGCGGAGGCTGCGCGCGGCTTCGGCCAGCCGCCCCTTCGACGCGAGCCAGGACGGGCTTTCGGCGAGGAACGCGATTTGCAGCACCAGCAGCGCGAGCGCGAAGACCCCGGCCGAGCCGACCGACCACCGCCAGATCTCCACCGAAACGCCAGCCTGGTAGAAAACCAGCGTCAGCGCGAGGTTCACCGTGGTGGCGACGTACCAGACGGACTGCCACAGGTTCAGCCGTCCGCGCAGCTTCGCCGGGGTGTACTCGGCGAGCAGCGCCATCGCGACCGCGAAGTCGATGCCGTAGGCGACGCCGACCAGTGCGCGGCCGGCCCAGACCGCCTCGAAGCCGCCGCCGGTGGCGGTGAGCACCGCGCCGAGCCCGGCGATCGCCTTCGCCGCGATCAGCGGCTTGACCCGGCCGATCCGGGCGGCCAGCCAGCCGCCCGCCGGGTTGAACAGGATGGCGACCGCGGGCGCGGTCGCGGTGAGCAGGCCGACCTGGCCCGCGCTGAGCCCCAGTTCCTTGGTCATCGGCGCGAGACCGGCGCCGAGCGCGGCGTTCGAGTAGGCGTCGAGGAACAGCCCGCCCAGGACCAAATACCACAGCAGGTTCGCCTTGCGCGGCAACGCCGACAACGTGTTGATCAGCGCGGTGACCTGCGAAACATTCGCGATCGATCGCGGCACTGCGACCGTGGGAGAACTCATGGACCGCCAACTTTCTGCGCTGGCTGTCAGCGATCCCGGCATACGAAAAACAGACACGACGAAGACCGCTGACAGTGGCTCTTCGTCTGTGCCTGTCTGAGAACGCAAGATTAAGCGGCGCGCTCGCGGGCGTCAAGCTGCCCGCGAGCGCGCGTCGGTCAGAGGACCTTTTCCAGGAAAGCCTGCGCCCGCGGATTCGCGTTGCCCGCGGAGAAGAACTCCGAGGGCGGCAGGTCAGCAGCGATCTTCCCGCCGTCCACGAAGACCACGCGATCGGCGACCTTGCGAGCGAACCCCATCTCGTGGGTCACCACGAGCATCGTCATCCCGTCCTTGGCCAGCTCGGACATGATGTCGAGAACGTCCTGCACCACCTCGGGGTCCAGCGCCGAGGTCGGCTCGTCGAACAGCATCAGCTTCGGGTCCATCGCGGCGGCCCGGACGATCGCGACGCGCTGTTTCTGCCCGCCGGACAACCGGTTCGGGTACGCACCAGCGCGTTCGAGCATGCCGACGCGCTCCAGCAGGGCACGCGCCTTCGCCTCGGCTTCCTCTTTGGACCGCTTGAGCACATTCATCTGCGGCAGCACGACATTGCGCAGCACCGTCATGTTCGGGAACAGGTTGAAGTGCTGGAACACCATGCCCATCCGGGACCGCAGGCGGTCCAGGTCGACGCCGCGTCCGGTCAGGTCCTCGCCGTCGAACGTGACGCTGCCCGTCGTCGGGGTCTCCAGGAGGTTGAGGCAGCGCAGGAAGGTGGACTTCCCGCCGCCGCTGGGGCCGATCACCGCGACCACCTGGCCGGGTTCGATCGCGAAGTCGATCCCGTCGAGCACCTTGACCTCGCCGTAGGACTTGGTGAGGCCGCGGACTTCCAACAGTGCCATCAGATGTACACCGCCATCTTCTTTTCAAGGGTGCGCGTGGTGACGCTGATCAGGTTGGTGAGCAGGTAATACAGCAGGCCGATGAACAGGTACACGGTCAGCGCGTCGAAGGTGCGGGAGATGATGGTCTGCCCCACCAGGAACAGCTCGTGAATGGTCACGAAGGACACCAGCGCGGAGTTCTTCGTCAGCGACACGAATTCGTTGCCCAGCGGCGGAAGCATCCGCAGGAACGCCTGCGGGATGATCACGTGCCGCATCGCCGACACCTGCGACATGCCGCACGACCGCGCCGCTTCCAGCTGTCCGCGGTCGATGGACTGCACGGCCCCGCGGAAGATCTCGGTCACGTACGAACCGCTGTAGAGGCCGAGCGAGATGATGCCCGCGGTCATCGGCGGAAGCTGCAGGCCGAGCTGCGGCAGTCCGAAGTAGATGAAGAACAGCTGCACGACGAACGGCGTCCCGCGGATCACCGACACGTAGACGTTGCCGATCCACCGCACCGGCGCGATCTTGCTGAGCTTGGCGAATCCGCCGAGCGTGCCGAGCAGCAGGCTCAGCGCCAGAGCGAGCAGAATGACCTGCAGGCTCACCAGCAGCCCCTGCCAGAGCTGTCCCGAGGAATCGACGATGGTGGAGAAGTTGAACAGCGAGTGCCCGCCCGGCTTCGCTGCGGTGCTCTCCGCGCCGAACCATTTCTCGGTGGCCTGCTTGTACGAACCGTCGTCGCGCATCTGCTTGAGCGCGGTGTTGAACGCGGTCCGCAGTTCGGTGTCGGCTTTCTGGAAGGCGTAGCCGTAGTTCTCCTCGGTCAGCCGGTCGCCGACCTGCTTGAGGCCGCCCTGCTGCGCGATGAAGTACTTTCCGGCCGGCGCCCCGGTGACGACGGCGTCCGCCTGGCCCAGTTTCACCGACGAGAACATCTGCTCGTTGGTCTGCGCCGTGATCAGCTGCGCGGCGGGCTGGTGCTGGGTGAGCCAGTCGACGGACTTCGTGCCCACCTGGACCGCGACCCGCTTGCCGGCGAGATCCTTGAGCGAGGTGACGGAGTTGTCCTTGTCGGACACGAAAACCGCGAGCCCGCCCGGATAGTAGATGTCCGAGAAGTCGACGGCTTTCTGCCGCGCGGGGCTGATGTAGATCGCCGACGCGCCGACGTCGATCTGGTTCGCTTGCAGCGCCGGGACGATGTTCCCGAACGGCATCTGGACGAAGTCGACCTTCTTGATGCCCGCCCGCTGCGCGAGCGCCCGCACCAGGTCGACGTCGAAGCCGAGCTGGCCGCCCTTGGCGTCGGTGAACTCGAACGGCGGGAACGTGGCGTCGGTGCCGACCCGGAGCGCGGTCTGCCCGGACCGCAGCGCGGCGAGCTTCCCGCCCTGCGGTTCGGCCGCGCTCGCCGTGCTCGCTGCGCTCGCCGGCAGGAACGCGAGCAGGCAGGCCAGCAGCACGGCGCCGAGCCGCGGCCAGATTCGCTGAGGGGGCATGGTCAGTGTCCTTCCGGGACCGGACGGCTCGTCACGAGCGTGTGCGCGAGGCGGGCCGCGATCCGGGCTGTGCGGTGGTCGACGTCGTAGACGGGGTTCAGTTCGGTGATGTCGGCGAGGGCGAGCTTCGGGTCGCTCGCGACCAGCCGGCACACCTCGAGGACGACCGCGGCGGGTACGCCGAGGGTCGCGGGAGCGCTGACCCCTGGCGCCTGCGCGGCGGGGAGCACGTCGAGATCGATCGACAGATACAGCGCATCGACGTCCGCGGCGAAGGCCCGGACGAAGTCGAGAACGGGACGGCGTTCCTGGCAGTCGACGTCCAGGAGGTGGCGGGCGTTCAGCCCGGCGGCCGTCTCGAACAACGCGGCGGTGTTGCCGGGCTCGCTGATTCCGGCCACGGCGTAGGAGAATTCCGCGCCGCGCTCGGCTTCCCGGGCGGCGATCTGCCGGAACGGGGTGCCCGAGGACGCGCGGTCGGCCGTCCTCAGGTCGAAGTGCGCGTCGAGGTTGAGGATGCCGAGACGACGGCCGTCCAGCAGGCCGCTGCGGGCGAGGCCGAGGTACGAGCCGTACGCCGTTTCGTGGCCGCCGCCGAGCACCAGCGGGAGGTTTCCGTCGCTGAGCTGCTTCGCGACCAGCTCGCCGAGGTTTTCCTGCCCCGCTTCCAGCTCGTCGCCCTCGACGACGACGTCGCCCGCGTCGCTCACCACGAACTCCGGCTGGAGCGCGAACGACGCCAGCGCCTGCCGGATCGCGTCCGGCCCGCCGCGCGCTCCCGGCCGTCCGCCGTTGCGCCGGACCCCGGCGTCGCTGGCGAACCCGATCAGCGAAACGCCTGCACCGCTGGAGAATTCATTGACGGCGTGGTGCCATCGGCGGTGTTCCGGACCGCTGCCGTCCTCGCGTCCGGTCCACTTCTTCGTGCTCACACGTGCTCCTGCAATCGGCTGATGTCCTGCGCCGCGGCGTGGGTGAGCGTGACGAGGGAATCGCGGCGCGGGCGCACGCGGAAATCCGGGGCCATCGTGCTCACCGCGCCGACGAGAGTGCGCTGGCGGTCCAGCACCGGCACGCTCACGCCCCACACCCCCGGGTCGACCTGGCCGACGCTCTCCGCGAAGCCCTGGTCCCGGACCCGGCGCAGCTCGGTTTCGAGCTTCGCGACCTGCTCGCCGCTCAGCCCGTGCGCCTCGGCGGTCGCCGCGACCCGGTCCTCCGGCAGGTGCGCCAGCAACGCCTGCGCACTCGCCCCGAAGACGAGCGGCTTGCTCAGCCCCGGCGAAAAACTGCACCGGATCACGCGGGTCCCCTCGGCCGCTTCGACACAGAGCACGTCGTTGTCGCGAGCGATGAGGAACGCGGCGAGCTCGTCGGTGTCCGCGGCGAGCTGCCGCAGCCGCCGCTTGACGCCGCCCTGGCCCAGCGCTTCGCGACGGTAGTTCTCGGCCATCTGGACGGTGAGCGAGCCCGCGCAGTACCGGCCGCGAGTACGCGCCTGGTGCACGAGGCCAGTCTCGACGAACGTCGTCAGGTAGCGGTACACGGCACTGGACGGAATGCCCGTGCCGACGGAGATCTCCTCCGCCGTGGCGCTCTCCCGTTCGGCGAACACCGCCAGGATCCGCGCCGCTCTGGTCCCGGCTCTCCGGTTGGCATCCGCGCTAGTCATGGCGGGCACGCTACGTCTCGGCCGGGTGGGCGCCCAGAGCGTTTTCCCAGTTAATGGGAAGTTTATTCCCGGTGATTGGCTGTGCGCGGAGCGGAGCGGGCGGTCGCTCTTCGGGGCGAGTGCTCCCGCTGCCGGGCACGTTCGCGCGCACCGCTCAGCGACTGGCGGCGCCGTCGAAGCTGTGTTCGATCCGTTTCCCTCGGGGTCGAGGTCCGGAACGGGTGATCAGCGGGAGTGCTCGCCGTTGGGCAGGCAGTTCGGATCCCGGTAGCCCGGCCCGGCGAACCGGCTGCGGACCTCGTTGTCGTCGCTGACTTTCCGCGCCGCGGGGAACTGGACGCGGAACTGGCCGGCGATGCCCGCCGTGGCGTTCTGGTCCTTCGGCACCACGATGACCGAGGCGGGCATGGCGTCCGCCCCCGTCGTCTCCAGCAGCTGCGGCTGGTTCGCGAAGATCCGCCGGAACCTCGCGTAAGCCTCCTGCTGAGTCTCGGTGTAGGACCGCAGGACCCGAGGGTCGCCGCGCAGCGTCCGGGCGACAGCCGTCATCTCGGCGTCGGTTTTGAGACTGACAGTCACGGTGCCGGCGCAGACTTCGTGAGTGCCGAGCGGTATCGCACCGTCCGGCAACGCATACCCGTCGATGGCGCGCCCGTCGAACAGCCACCATCCCGAACCGCCCAGCACGGCGACGGCTGCGAGCACGAACGCCGCCGTCGCCAGCCGGTACCAGCGGCCCGCGCGCGACTGGTGCGGCAGCGCGGCCGATGGCGAAGCTGGCGCCTCCGGGCTCTTGGGCTCGTTGTCCGCACTGGTGTCCCGGTCGTTCATCACGTTTCCCAGTTCTGTGTTCGCCTGAATACAGTTTCCGGTTATCGGGCAAGAGGACGCCGCCGTTACCGAGAAAGACCGCACTGCGGCGTCGGGCACATCCCGCGCACCGCAGGCGGCGATGAGCAGGAAACTCCCGCGACACCAGCCGGCGCCGTCCGGAATACTCCCCTGGTGTTCCTGACCGTCACCACGACCCGCCAGCCCGCTTCCGACCTGGGGTTCCTGCTGCACAAGCACCCAGGCCGGGTGCAGTCGTTCGAGCTTTCCGCCGGCCAAGCGCACGTCTTCTACCCCGAGACGTCCGACACCCGGTGCACAGCCGCGCTCATGCTCGAAGTCGACCCAGTCGCCCTAGTGCGCGGCAAGTCCGGCTCCGGCGACGGGTTCACGCTGGGCCAGTACGTGAACGACCGTCCCTACGCCGCGTCGAGCCTGCTTTCCGTGGCGCTCAAGGAAGTCTTCCGCACCGCGCTCACCGGCCGGTGCAAGTCCCGTCCGGAGCTGGCGGCCAGTGCGATCCCGCTCGACATCCGGGTGCCTGCCTGTCCGGGCGGAGCCGACCTGGTGCGCCGGCTGTTCGAGCCGCTCGGCTGGACGGTCGAGGCGACGGAGCTCCCGCTCGATCCGCAGTTCCCGCGGTGGGGCGATTCGCGCTATGTCGACCTCCGGCTCACCGGCGAGCTCCGGCTGGCCGACGCGCTCAACCACGTTTACGTGCTGCTGCCCGTTCTGGACAACGCGAAGCACTACTGGGTCAGCGAAGACGAGATCGACAAGCTTGTGCGCGCCGGCGGCGACTGGCTCGCCGGGCATCCCGAGAAGGAGCTGATCACCCGCCGCTACCTCGCGCATCGCCGCGCGCTGACGGCCGCCGCGTTGACCCGGCTGGCCGAAGTGGACGATTCGGAGCCCGAGGAGATCGACAACGCGCTGGCCGAGCCCGTCGTCCTCGAAGCGCCGGACCGTCCGGTGCCGCTGGCCGAGCAGCGGCGCGGCACGATCATGGCCGTGCTCCGGTCGCTGCGAGCGCGTTCGGTCGGCGACTTCGGGTGCGGCGAGGGCGCGCTGGTGCGCGATCTGCTGGCCGAAAAATCCGTCGAGCGGATCGTGGCCGCGGACGTCTCGGCTCGCGCGTTGCAGGTCGCGGCACGGAAACTGCGGCTGGAGCGACGGTCCGAAACGGAGCGATCGAGGCTGGAGCTGCTGCAGTCCTCGCTCACCTACCGCGACGACCGGCTCGCCGGGCTCGACGCGGCGGTGCTGATGGAGGTCGTCGAGCACGTCGACCCGCCGCGGCTCGAAGCGCTGGAGCGCACGGTGTTCGAGTTCGCGGCACCGCGCGCGGTGATCGTGACCACGCCCAACCGCGAGTACAACGTGCGTTTCGAGTCGCTGCCCGCGGGCGAGCTGCGCCACCGGGACCACCGTTTCGAGTGGACGCGCGCCGAGTTCCGCGCGTGGGCGGACCGGGTCGCGAGCAGCTACGGCTACGGCTACGGCGTGCGGATGCTGCCGGTCGGTTCCGAGGATCCCGAAGTCGGCCCGGCGACGCAGCTGGCCCTGTTCACGAAAGGAGGTGCGGCATGAGCGCAGCTTGCAAGCGAATCATCGGCGTTCATGCCGACGACTCCCCGTTGACCAGCGTGAAACTCCTTGTGGAGGTGGCGGCATGAGCCCGCTTGAGATCCCCGACCTGTGCCTCGTCGTGCTGGTCGGCGCGAGCGGATCCGGCAAATCGACGTTCGGCCGCACGCACTTCAAGCCGACCGAGGTGATCTCGTCGGACTTCTGCCGCGGGCTGGTGTCCGACGACGAGAACGACCAGTCGGCGACCAAGGACGCGTTCGACGTCCTGCACTACATCGTCGGCAAGCGGCTCGCCGCCGGGCGCCTGACCGTGATCGACGCCACCAACGTGCAGCCCGGCTCGCGCAAGTCGCTGGTCGCGCTGGCCAAGGAACACGACGTGCTGCCGGTGGCGATCGTGCTGGACCCGCCGGAATCGCTGTGCGTCGCGCGCAACGCCGACCGTCCGGACCGGAACTTCGGCGCGCAGGTCGTCCGGCGCCAGCGAGACCAGCTGCGCCGCGGGTTGCGGAGTCTGCCGAAGGAAGGCTTCCGGACGGTGCACGTCTTGCGCACTCCGGAGGAGACCGCCGAAGCGACGATCACGCGCGTCCCGCTGTACAACGACTTGCGGCACGAGACCGGCCCGTTCGACATCGTCGGCGACATCCACGGCTGCCGGGTCGAACTCGAAGCGCTGCTCGCCGAACTCGGGTACGCGATCGAGCGCGACGATCAGGGCCGCGCGATCGGGGCGCGGCATCTGGAGCGAAGGGCGGTGTTCGTCGGCGATCTCGTCGACCGCGGCCCGGACACGCCGGGCGTGCTGCGGCTGGTGATGGGCATGGTGCGCGCGGGAAATGCCTTCTGTGTCACCGGAAACCACGAGCACAAGCTGTTGCGTGCGCTGCGCGGC
Organism: Amycolatopsis sp. FU40; assembly: GCF_021903635.1. Lineage (NCBI taxonomy): Bacteria > Bacillati > Actinomycetota > Actinomycetes > Pseudonocardiales > Pseudonocardiaceae > Amycolatopsis > Amycolatopsis sp. FU40. Next base: position 1,647,115 of record NZ_CP091381.1, on the reverse strand, counting down.
CGGAACGTCCAGGTCACGCACGGACTCGCGGAGTCGCTGCAGCAGCTCGAGGCGGAGACGGCCGAATTCCGGGCTGAGGCACAGGAATTCATGGACGGCCTGATCAGCCACTACGTCCTGGACGGCGGCGAGCTGGTCGTCGCGCACGCCGGGATCACCGAGCGTTTCCAGGGTCGCGCGTCCGGGCGCGTGCGGAGCTTCTGCATGTACGGGCAGAGCACCGGCGAGACCGACGAATTCGGCCTGCCCGTGCGCTATCCGTGGGCGAACGAGTACCGCGGCCGCGCGATGGTCGTCTACGGCCACACCCCGGTGCCCTCCGCGGAGTGGGTGAACAACACCCTCTGCCTCGACACCGGGTGCGTGTTCGGCGGGACGCTCACCGCCTTGCGCTATCCGGAAAAGGAGATCGTCTCGGTCCCGGCGGCCGAGGTGTACTACGAACCCGCCAGGCCGTTCCCCGCCAATCCGGCGGCCGCGGAGCCGATCGCCCGGCGCGATCCGGGCGTTCTCGACGTCACCGACGTCCTGGGCCGCCGGGTGATCGAGACCGCCTACCAGAAGCGGGTCGGCGTCCGCGAGGAGAACGCCGCGGCGGCTTTGGAGGTGATGTCGCGGTTCGCGATCGACCCGCGCTGGCTGGTCTACCTGCCGCCGACCATGTCGCCGGTCGCCGCCGCGACGGCCGACGGGCTGCTGGAACACCCGCGGCAGGCGTTCGACTACTTCCGCGCGGAGGGCGTGGATTCCGTGGTGTGCGAGGAAAAGCACATGGGCTCGCGCGCGGTCGCGCTCGTGTGCCGCTCGCTCGACGCGGCCCGCGCCCGCTTCGGCGCGCCCGGCGACGCCCTCGGCGCGGTGTGGACGCGGACCGGACGGCACTTCTTCTCCGAAACGCTGACGGCCGAAGCGGTCGACCGGATCCGCGCGGCCGCGGAGAAGGCCGGTCTGTTCGACGAACTCGACTCGGATTGGCTGCTGCTCGACGGCGAATTGCTGCCGTGGAGCGCGAAGGCCGAGCAACTGCTGCGCGATCAGTACGCCGCGGTCGGCGCTGCTGCCCGCTCGGCGCTTCCGGCTGCCGTGAGCGCGCTGGCCGCCGCCGATGCGGCCGGCCTCGACGTGTCCGATTTGCTGGAGCGCACGCGCTCCCGCGCAACCAACGCGGACGCGTTCGCCCAGTCGTACCGGCGCTATTGCTGGCCGACCGACGGCCTCGACGGCGTACGCTTCGCACCCTTCCAGGTGCTGGCGTCGGCGGGCCAGGCGCATCACCAGCGGCCTCACGATTGGCACCTCGCACTGGCGGACCGGCTCGTCGAAAGCAGTGACGGTTTCCTCGCCCCGACCGGACGGTTGCCGGTCGACACCACCGATCCCGGGTCGGTCGCGGCGGCCGTCGGCTGGTGGACCGAGCTCACCGCGAAGGGCGGCGAGGGCATGGTGGTCAAACCGGCCGCCAACCTGGTCCGGGGCCCGCACGGGCTGGTGCAGCCGGGGCTGAAGGTCCGCGGCCGCGAGTACCTCCGGATCGTCTACGGCCCCGACTACACCGAGGAACGCCATTTGACCCGGTTGCGGCAGCGAGGACTCGGCCACAAGCGGTCGCTGGCGCTGCGGGAGTACGGCCTCGGCCTGGAAGCGCTGGACCGCCTCGCCCGCGACGAGCCGATGTGGCGCGTGCACGAATGCGTTTTCGCTGTGCTGGCGCTGGAATCGGAGCCGGTCGACCCTCGCTTGTAGACAGTCGAGCCGCACACAGAGAACGGTGCGCTTCCGCAGTGCTCGCGGAAGCGCACCGTTCGAATCCTCAGGCCGTGTACGGCGATCGCTGCTCCAGCGACGGGCTGACATCCGGATGCCTGCCCTGCTGCCCCGGCACCGGCGTCACCGTCGGGGCCTGCAGATCCGTCTCCGAGCGACGCGCTATCCGCTCGTCGCGATGGGCGATCGCGTCGGCCACGTCCTGCTCGCCGCGGATCCGGGCCAGCGCGCCCAGCGTCGCCGCGTGCGCCAAGGCCAGGATCAGCAAGAGCACGCCCACGCGGCCGACCACGCCCGGCAGGTCGCTGCCGCCCAGGTCGACGAGCGAGACCAAGGCGAGGACGCCCAAGGTCACGAGGTGGAACAACACGGTCACCAGCCGGGTCATCGAGGCGCCGGCTCCGGGGTCCCCGTAGGCGTTCGCGAGGTAACGGCGGCCGCTGCGGTAGATGATCTGGCCGTCCACCAGGACCAGCGCGATCCCGATCGCGAGGAACGAGAGGTATGCGTTGGTGCTCATGCCGGGTACTCCTTTCCTGCCGTGCTCCGATCCTCCGGTTACCCGTCGTGCCGCGCCGGAAACGGGCCGTTCGGGTGCCGCCGGACGGCGGTGGTTGACCTACCGCCGGACGGGGTAACCCGAACCGCATGGTTCAGCGCGACACGGACGGAACGGGCGTGCTGACCGCGGCTTCTCCCGTGGTCGAACTGCGCCTTCCGGCGAACGGGGAACTGCTCTTCCTGGCCCGGCTGGTGGCCGAGGACATCGCCGCCTCGGCGGAGTTCGCCGTCGACGAGGTCGCCGACCTCCGGCTGGCCGTCGACGAAGCGGTCGCGGCGCAGGCGCGCCGGGCGGACGACGGCGCGGTGCTGGAATGCGCGTTCCGGTGCGCCGGCCGGATGACGGTCACCGTCGCCACCACCTCGTCGTGGGCGTTCCCGCCCGGACCGGACGAGGTCGGCTGGCACATCCTGCGCGCGCTGACCGACTCGCTCGACGCCTGGACCGAACCCGCGCCCGGCACGGACGGCTGGCGGCTGTGCGTCGAATTCGCCGTGGAACCGTTCCCCGGACAGCGCTGAGTTTCGCTTCCGTCCGAACGGGAATCCGGCGTCCATGCGCCGAGTGGACGAACTCCTCGCCGAACACGGCACGACGTTCGCCGAGGAAGCCGGGATCAAGCTGGCCGACAAACCGCAGCCGCTGTACCGGTTGCTGGTCCTCACCACGCTGCTGTCGACGCGGATCAGCGCCGACATCGCGGTCGCCGCCGCCCGCGAACTCTCGCGTTCGGGCTGGCGCTCCCCCGCCGCGATGCGCGATTCCACGTGGCAGCAACGGGTTGACGCACTCGGCCGGGCCCACTACGTCCGGTATGACGAAAGCACTTCGCACCACCTCGGCGAAAGCGCCGAGTTCATCCGCGACGAGTATCGCGACGACCTGCGCCGCATGGCCGACGCCGCCGGCGGCGACCCGCGGCGGCTGGAAAAACTCATCACCGAGTTCCCGCGGATCGGCCCGACCGGCGCGCAGATCTTTTGCCGCGAAGCACAGGCGGTGTGGCCGTGGCTGCGTCCGTACTTCGACCGCAAAGCCTTGGACGGCGCGAAAAAGGCCGGGCTGCCCACCGATCCGGGACGCCTGGCGAAACTGGTGCCGGGCGACGATTCGGCCCGGCTGGCAGCGGCGCTGGTGCGGCGGAGCTCGCAGCGTTAGCCCGGGTGTTCCTCGACACCCTCCCGCACGATCGCGACCGGGCACGGCGCGTGATAAGCCATCGCGTGGCTCACCGAACCGAGGAACGCGCCCCGCAAGGCGCCGCGACCATGCCCGCCGACCACCAGCAGCGTCGCCGCTTCCGCGTGGTCCAGCAGCACCTCGGCCACACTGCCCAGCGCGACCTCCCGGCGCACCACGACGTCCGGATGCCGCTCGCCGAGACCGGTGAGGGATTCCGCGAGCAGCCGTTCGCCCTCGTCCTGCGGGGTCTGCTGCCCCTCGCCGCCGGAGCGGGCCGGGCCGAAGACGTCCTCCGGCGGTTCCGACCACACGTGCACCGCGTGCAGCACGCAGCCGTGCCGGTCAGCGAAATCGTACGCGTACCGCACCGCCGCGACGCTGGCCGGCGAGCCGTCCACACCGACCACCACGCGCCGGGACTTCTCCTTCGAAGGGCGGACCACGACGACCGGACGCGCGCTCGTGTGCACCACCTGCGAGGCGGTCGACCCGAGCAGCAGCCGGGGCAGCCCGCTGCGGCCGGACGCGCCGACCACGATCAGCTCCGCCTGCCGTCCGATGTCCGCCAGCTCCCAGCTCGCCCGCCCGAACCGCACCCGGGTGCGCACCGGCAGCCCCGGCCGCTTCCGGCCGACCTCGGCGGCGACCTCGGCCAGTTCCTTGTCCGCGTAGTCCACAACGGACTGATCGGCCACGATCTCGCCCGCGACCGGGGTGATCACGCCGGGCACGAAGTCGACGTTGGGCATCGGCAGCGTCATCGTCCGGACGACGACGAGGCACGTCCCGAGCGCCTCCGCCTCGGCGGCGGCCCAGTCGACGGCCAAGCGGGCCCCGTCGGAACCGTCGTCCCCGACCACGACTCCCGGTTCGGCCCGGTCCGCTTCGTCCATCACCGGCCTCCGTTCTCGTGCGGCGCTTTCCCGGGAGGTACCCGGTCGCCGCGCACGGCAATCGGCCCCGCGGCGGCGTCAGCGCGGCTCGGGCGGGACGGGCGGCTCCGGCGGCGGCAGCGGACCCGGTCCGGGACGCGGCGGCGGGGCGGGCTCCGGCGGGAACGGCGGCACCGGCTCCGGCGGCGACGGGACGGGCTCCGGTCCGGGCGGCACGGGGTGCACCATGACGGGCTCCTTCCTCAGTCGGCTCCAGTCCTCCGTACCCCGGCTACCCGGCGGACCGGCGCCGGACACGTCGGATCCCGGGACCCGTTCCCGCTGGGAAACCAAGCCCGCGGGACCGCTGCTGAGCAGGCGAAACCCTCGGATGACGCGCGGCGGACCCCCGTCGTCACACCGCCGGGTCCGGCTCCCCCATCTCGGCGACCGGCCCGTCCAGCTCCTCGTGCCGGGCCGCGAGCGTCCCCGCCAGGTGCACCAGCTTCACGTTGAGCTGCTGCGAGGTCCGGCGCAGCAGATCGAACGCCTCCTGCGCGTCCAGCCCCCGGCGCGCCATGATGATGCCCTTCGCCTGGCCGATGACGTCCCGGCTGTCCAGCGCGCGCCGCAGCTGGGCCTGGTTCAGCTCGTTGCGGGTCACCGCGTCCGTTTCGGCGACCGCGAGGGTCGCGTGGGTGGCCAGGAGCAGCACGACGTCCCGGTCGGCGTCGGTCAGGCCGCCGGGCGTGCGGGAGTAGAGGTTGAGCGCGCCGGAGAACCGCGACACGGCGTCGTCGACCAGTGCGGTAGCCAGTACCGCGCGCCAGCCCAGCCCCGCCGCCGACGGGGCCCACCGCGGCCACTGTCCGTCGCTGCCCAGGTCGGCTGATTCGAGGAATTCCGGACGGTCCGGCACCGCCGCGTCGTGGCACGGGCCCTCGCCCAGTTCGTACTGCAGCACGTCCAGTTCGGCGGCCTTCGGATCGGTGTAGGCGGCGGTGTGGAAGGTGCCGTCCGGTGCGCGCAGCGTGATCGACACCAGCTCGGCGGACGGCACCAGCGACGCGGTCGCGTCCACGATCAGCTGCAGGACATCGCCGACGCTCTGCGCCGCCAGGAGCATCTCCGTCAGCGACCGGAACTGCTCGCCGGAGGGCCGCAGCGATTCGTCCTCGAAGGCCAGCGCCTCGGACGCGGAAGAGGAGAACGGGACGCACTCCTCTTCGAGCACCTGGCGGGCCACCCCGCCTTCCCGGCAGGCGAAGACCGCTTCGCTCGGCTGGGCGGTCTCGCGCAGCGCGGCGAGGTCTTCGCTGGAGAACGAGGTCAGCTCGCTCAGTTCGAAGACCACCATCCTCGGCTCCGCGGCCAGCGCTTCGCCCACCTCGCCGCGCAACCCCGCCGGATCGCCGCTCAGCCGCACCACGGCCGAGTAGTCGACCGTCCCGCCTTCCACCATTCCCTCCCTGCCAGCACGGATTTCCCCAGGCGCCTGCCAACGTACTCGGATCCGGGACGCGCGGCAGTGCCCCTTCGCGTCTCCGCCCAGCTCGCGGGCACAATTGAGGCCCGGCCCTCTGAAAGGGCCGGGCCGGGCGAACGGTGTTAACCGACCTCGGCCGGCAGAGTCCGCGGAGCGGCGCCCGCTTCAACGGCGTCGGCGAGGCGTTCGACCACCCGCAGCGCCCGGTCGAGCCCGAGCAGGCGCAGCGGCCGCAGGACGGCGCGCTGGGCGGCGACCACGACGAACGCGATGCCCGCCAGCTCCGCCCCCCGCGCGGCTTCGATCAGCACTTCCAGGCCGCTGACCGAGCAGAATGTCAGGCCGGAGACATCGACGACCAGGGCAGGCGGGCCCAGCGCGATCTCCTCGGAGAGGACGTCGCGCAGCCGGTCGGTGGAGCGCTGGTCCAGTTCCGCGAAGACCGCGACGACGGTTTCACCCGCGGTGGCGGTGACCATGGTTCTCGCCGGTGCTCCCGGCAGATAAGCAAGCGTTTCGTGCATTGAGCCCTCCTCGCACATGCGAGACCGGGCCGATTCGCGCGGCCCGGCCCCAGACCCGGATCAAGCGGGCCGCTTGGGGTCAGGCGACGGCACGTGGGCTGAACCGCTCCTGCACCGACCGTACCGCAGCGCGGCGCCCGCGACCAGCCTGAGCCCCCTCGCGCCAGGGGCACTGTGGACGATCCGGACCCCGCGTCCGCCCGCGGAACCGTTCCGCACCTGGCGCTTTCCATCATCCACAAAGGACTCCCAGGCCGCTCCGCTCCCCGTGAGGTTTCGCTCGAACCGGCCCGGGTACCCGAACAGCATGGCGACCACCCACGCGACCGCGAGCCCGGACTTGTCCGAACTGCCCCCGGCCGACATCCGCCCGCAGCGGGCGTCGGTCCGCGACACCGGGCGCATCGTCGCGCGGGTGGTCGCCCCCACCGTCGGCATCGGACTGGTCAAACGCCGTCCCCGCGCGATGGCCGCGGCGGAGAAACTGCACGTCGACCGCTCAGGGATCCGCCTGCTGCACGATCTGCGCGAACGCTACGGACCCGGCCCGCTCGACCTGCCGGTCCCCGGCCGCTCGTTCCGCCTGGTGCTGGAGGCGAACCACGTCGGCTCGCTGCTGGCAGGCACGCCAAGCCCGTTCAGCCCGGACACCACCGAGAAAGACGCGGCCCTGCGCCATTTCCAGCCGCACGGCGTCCTGATCTCCGGCGGCGCCCGCCGCGCCCGGCGGCGGAAACTGAACGAAACCGTCCTCGAACCCGGCCGGGCCGCACACGAACTCGCCGGTTCGTGGACCGGTGCCATCCGCACCGAAGCGCACGAAATGCTTTCGGGTTTCCCCGACCTCGACGCGACGCAGTTCACCGAGCACTTCTGGACGATCATCCGCAAGATCGTGCTCGGCGGCGACACCACCGCCGACCGGCGGGTCACCGATCTGCTGGACCAGCTGCGGCTCAACGCGAACTGGGCCTTCGCGCACCCGCGTCGCGAGGATCAGCGCCGCCAGTTCCAGTCTTTGCTCGACCGCCAGCTCGGTCTGGACCGCCCGGGCAGCCTCGGCGCGGCGATGGCGAAACAACCAGCGGAGGCGGAGGACGATCCGACCGGCCAGGTGCCGCACTGGCTGTTCGCCTTCGACGCCGCCGCGATCGCCACTCTCCGCACACTCGCCTTGCTCGCAACGCATCCCGACGAACTCGCCGAAGCCCGCCGGGAAGTCGCGGAAGCGGATCTCTCGAAGCCGCAGCAACTTCCGTACTTGCGCGCTTGCGTCCTGGAGTCCATCCGCCTCTGGCCGACGACGCCCGCCCTGCTGCGCGAAAGCACCGAGGACACCGCTTGGGGCCCGGCGGGAACGTCGTTCCTGATCTACACGCCGTTCTTCCACCGCGACCCGGAAACGTTGCCGTACGCGGACTCCTTCGTCCCGGACATCTGGCTCGACGGCCGTGCCAAAGCCAATCCCGCGCTCGTGCCGTTCAGCGCCGGACCTGGCGTGTGCCCCGGCCGTGACGTCGTGCTCTTCACCGCCTCGACACTGCTCGCTTCCCTGCTCCAGCAAGCGGGTTTCGCGCCGCGAGGCACCGCCGCCGACCTCCAGCCGGGGCGGCTCCCCGCGACGCTCAACCACTTCGGCATCCGCTTCGCGCTGTCCTGAGGTCCGTGAAGGGCTCCTTGAGGGAATCAGATTCCCTCAAGGAGCCCTTCACGGACAGCTGCCGGGCTCGGCTTACTTCAGGCGCTCCAGCAACGCATCGCAGAACGCGGGCAGATCATCCGGATTCCGCGACGTGATCACGCCGTCGTCCGTCACCACCTCGCGGTCGACCCACTCCGCGCCGGCGTTGCGCAGGTCGGTCTGCAACGACGGCCACGACGTCACCGTCCGGCCGCGCGCCAGCCCGGATTCGGCGAGCAGCCACGGGCCGTGGCAGACGGCCGCGACCGGTTTGCCCGCGGCGGCCGTCTCCCGCACCAGCGCCACCATCGGCTCGCTGGTGCGGATCTTGTCCGGGGAATAGCCGCCGGGCACCACGACCGCGTCGAAGTCCGCCGCGGCCACGTCGTCCACGGCCTGGTCGGTCGTGATTTCGGTGCCGTGCAACGCGGTGAGCTTCTTGCCCTTCGCCAGGCCGACCACCACCGGCTCGTGCCCGGCGGAACGCAACCGCTCGCACGGCACCAGGAATTCGTCGTCCTCGGTCATTTCGTCCACGAGCACTGCCACGCGGGCCATGCTGTTCTCCTCTCTGACACTGGGATTGAACGGGGTTGGCGCCCGCGCGGTTCCGCGATGCGCAACGGCATCGCGAAACCGCGGGGAAAACCGGAAATCAGCCCGGGCGTTCGACGTCGCCGCGCCAGGAGCCCGTTTCGCGTCCGCGCTGTTCGATGAACTGCTTGAACCGCAGCATGTCCCCCTTCACGCGCCGGTCCAGGATGCCGAGCTTGTCCGCTGCGTTCTCGGCGATTCCCTCGGGGTCGATCTCCATCTGCGCGGTGACCCGGGTCTTCGTGTCGCCCAAGCGGTGGAAGGTGATCACCCCGGCGTGGTCCGGCCCGGAATCCGAGCGCCACGCGACCCGCTCGTCCGGATGTTGCTCGGTGATGGTCGCGTCGAACTCCCTGCCGACGCCGCCGAAGCGGGTGACCCAGTGCGTGTGCGTCGCGTCGAGCTGGCGGATCTCCTCCACGCCTTCCATGAACTCGGGGAACGATTCGAACTGCGTCCACTGGTTGTACGCGGTCGACACCGGGACGTCGACGTCCACGATTTCGGTGATCGTGCTGCTCATGCGCTCCTCCTCGCAAGCGGGTACCGGACCCGGGTGCCCGGGGCGCGGCGGGCCGAAACCGGCGCGATTGCGCGGCCGCGCTCCGGGTACCCGTCGAGCGAAAGGAGGCCGCCCATGCGAGTCGTGATCGTCGGCGGCGGGTTCGCCGGATACCACGCGGCGCAGAAGCTGCTGCGCACCCTCGGGGACCGCGCCGAGATCGTCGTGCTGAACCCGACCGACTATTTCCTGTACCTGCCGCTGCTGCCGGAGGTGGCCAGCGGGATCGTCGACCCCCGGCACGTCGCGGTGTCCATTCCGGACACTCTGCGCGGCGTGCGGCTGGCGCTCGGCACCGCCGAGTCGGTCGACCTCGACGCCCGCACCGTGACCTACACCGCCCCGGAAGACCGCGAGCGGAAGCTGGACTACGACCGGCTGATCCTCGCCGCGGGCAGCGTCAACAAGCTGCTGCCCATCCCCGGTGTCGCCGAATGCGCGCACGGTTTCCGCGGCCTGCCCGAGGCGCTGTACCTGCGCGACCATGTCACCCGGCAAATCGAACTGGCCGCCGCGACCGACGACCAGGCCGAGCGCGACGCCCGGTGCACGTTCGTCGTCGTCGGCGCGGGTTACACGGGCACGGAGGTCGCGGCGCAGGGCCCGGAATTCACCGCCGCCCTCGCGCGCCGACACCCAGAACTCAAGGGGCAGCCGATTCGCTGGCTGCTGCTGGACATCGCCGAACGCGTACTGCCCGAATTGGACCCCCGGCTCGGCGCGACCGCCGACCGGGTGCTGCGCGAGCGCGGCGTCGAGGTCCGGATGAAGACCTCGGTCGACCGAGCGGACATCGAAGGCGTGACGCTGACCACTGGCGACGCCGTCCCGACGCACACGCTCGTGTGGTGCGTGGGCGTCCGCCCCGATCCGCTGGTCTCCGACCTGGGCTTGGAAACGGTGAAGGGCCGGCTGGTCGTCACACCGGAGCTGAACGTGCCGGGCCGCGACGACGTGTTCGCCTGCGGTGACGCGGCGGCGGTGCCGGACCTGACCCGTCCCGGCCAAACCACTCCGATGACCGCTCAACACGCGCAGCGGCAAGGGAAACTCGCCGGGAACAACGTCGCCGCGTCGCTCGGCGTCGGCCGCGCGCGCAAGTACCGGCACCACGATCTCGGCTTCGCGGTCGACCTCGGGTCCGGCCAGGGCGCGGCCAATCCGCTGCACGTGCCGCTGGCCGGCCTTCCCGCTCGCCTGGTGACCCGCGGCTACCACCTGCTGTCACTGCCCGGAAACCGGCTGCGCACCGCGGCCGACTGGGCGCTGGAAAAGGCGGGCCGGCGGCAGACTGTCCAGCTGGGACTGGTCCGTTCCGGCGCGGTTCCGCTGGACACCGCCTCTCCCGAGCTGCCGCGGACCCGGTGAGGCTGTCCCGAACATTGGGAGGAAGAATCCGAAATGGACACACACGAACTGCGCGGGCTGCTGACCGACGGCCCGTTCGTCTCGGTGCACTTCGACGAATCGCACGACACCGAGGACGCGGCCAAGCAATTGCGGTTGCGGCTCAAGGAGATCGAGGCCGCGCTTGAGGAACAGGGCGCGGACCGGCCGAGCGTCGAGGCGGTCCTGCGCGCGGTGGAGGAAAGCCCGCCTCCGGTCGGCCGGGCTGGGCGCACCGTCGTCGCCGCACACGGCAGCGTGGTGCTCGACCGGCGGCTCGCGGCACCGCCACCGGCGCAGGAAGCGCGGTTCTCCGAACTCCCGTACTTCCTGCCGACCGTCAGCCACCTCGAAGAAGCGCCCGCGCACCTGGTGGTGCTCGTCGACCGGACCGGCGCGGACATCGAGGTGCACCGGCCGGACGGCAGCGTGGAAACCGAGACCGTGCGCGGGCAGGAGCACCCGGTGCACAAGGTTCGCGGCGGCGGTCCGGCACACCGCGACATCCAGTCGCACGCCGAGCAGACCGCGCACAACAACCTCTCCGAGGTCGCCGGCCACATCGCGAAGACCGCCGAACGCGTGCGGCCGCGAGCGATCGTGCTGGCCGGTGAAGTCCAGGCCCGCACCGAACTGCACGAGCGCCTGCCCGAACCGGCCCGCTCGCTCACCGCGGAGGTCGACGCGGGCAGCCGCGCCTCCGGTGCCGGCCGAGCCGAACTGGACCGAGCAGTGCACGAATTGCTTACCGGGCAACGGTTGCGCGAGCTGGACGACCTAGCCGACCGCTTCCGTGCCGATGCCGCTCGCGAATCGGCGCTGGCGGTCACCGGGCTGCCGGCCGTCACGGCTGCGCTGGCGGAGGCGAATGTGGCGACGTTGCTGGTCGGCGAGTCCGGCGAGGCCAGCGTGTACACCGGTTCGGAACCGGCTCAGGTCGGCGTGGCCCCATCCCGGCTGGACGCGCTCGGAGTGGACGATCCAGCCCGGCGGCGCGCGGACGAAGCCCTGCCGTACGCGGCGGTTGCAGTCGGCGCGGACGTCGTGGTGATGGACGAACGGCTCGACCTCGCCGACGGCTTCGGGGCACTGCTGCGGCATCCGTGACGCACGGCTGGGCCCGGGTGCTTCGGCACCCGGGCCCGGCTTTCCTTTGCGGACGTCTACCGCAACGCCGGCAGCAACTCCTGCTGCGCGAACTTCATGAACTCCGGCTGATGCTCCGGCCCGCCGATCTGCACCAGCGCTAGATCCGTGAACCCGGCCTGCGCGAACTGCTTCGCCGCGTCCACGATCGGCCCCGCGTCCGGACCGCACGGAATTCCCGCCGCGACGTCGTCCTCGCGCACGTACTGCGTCGCGGCGTCGAACGCTTGCGTCCCCGGCAGTTCCGCGTTCACCGGCCAGCCCGAGCCGAACCACCGGAACTGCTCGTGCGCCCGCCGGATCGCCGCCCCGCGGTCGGGGTCCCAGCTGACCGGCAACTGCCCGATCTTGCGCGTCGGCGGCCCGACCCGCTCGTGGTCCCATTGCGTGCACAGCTCGGCTTTCGGTTCGACCGCCACCATCGCGTCGGCCACCGGCGCGAACCGCTGCACCGATTTCGGGCCGGACACCGCGATCGCGATCGGCACCCGCGTCGGCGACAGGTCCCACAGCTTGGCCGCGTCGGCCCGGTAATGCTGTCCCGTGTAAGTGAACGAGCCGCCGTCGAACAGGCCGCCGATGATCTGCACGGCCTCGGCGAGCCGGTCGTGCCGCACCGACACCGACGGCCAGCCCATGCCGACGACGTGCTCGTTCAGGTTCTCCCCCGCGCCGAGCCCGAGGGTGAACCGGCCGTCGGACAGCAACTGCACCGTCGCGGCCTTCTGCGCGACCACCACCGGGTGGTACCGCATCGTCGGGCAGGTCACGAGGGTCATGAGTTCGAGCTGTTCGGTCGCCTGTGCCACCGCGCCGAGCACGCTCCACGCGTAGGGCGCGTGCCCCTGTTCGGCCAGCCACGGCGAATAGTGGTCGCTGCAGGCGGCGAAGTCGAATCCGGCCTGCTCGGCGGCGGTCGCGCAGCCGACCAGTTCGCGCGGCCCGGTCTGTTCAGTCATCAAGGTGTAGCCGATGCGCATGTTCTCCCCGTTCGACGGGCTGTTCCGCTCGTGGCGCCAGCGCTTGCGGCCGCCCCGGAACGTCTTCTCCCCGCCCGGTTACCCTCTTCGGGCCGGGTTCACCCGTACTGTCCGTCCGAAAGAGACGCCCCGGTCAGGACCCGGCCAGCGCCGCCTCGACCGTCGGGTACAGCGGCAGGGTCTGCTCCAGCCCGGTGAGCTGGATGGGCCGCATCGTCGCCCGGCCGGACGCGACGATCCGCAGGCTGGCTCCGGGCACCCGGTGCTGGGCCATGGTCACCAGCGCGGTCAATCCGGCGGAGGCCAGGAATTCCACCGCGGCGAGGTCCAGCACCAGCACCGGCGGGGTCGCGGCGAGCGCCTCGTCGACCGCGGCGGTCAGCAGCGGCGCGGTGACCATGTCGACCTCGCCGTAGACCGCCAGCACCGCGACCGGCGGCCGGTCCACCCGCTCGACGCGGAACTCGCGCGCCGGATCGGCGCTGGGGTCGGTCGGCTCGTCCATCGGCACGGTCCCGTCGTCGGTCTCTCCCGCCGGGCGGGCGGCCCGGCCTCCACCCATGATGCCCGTCCGGGCGCGCCGACGCAGGTGAGCGGCGAAACAGCCGCTTCGTCCGGTTCCCCCGCGACAGTGGCGAAGGCGCGGGCCCTTACGCCGTTTGCCTGAATTCTTTCCTTCTCCCCGATCAATGCGGTGACAGATTCACAGCGCGCGTCCAGGAATTCTCCGCCTCAGTCATGTTTCACTCGACCGAGTGAGGGTATCCGGGAGTGAGCACGCCACATTTCCCCACTGTGAGAAGGAAGACGAGGTTCTCCCCGTGATTGTTCTCGGCGTCATTCTGCTCGTGATCGGGTTCATCACCTCGATCCAGATTTTGTGGAGCATCGGGATCGCCCTGGTGGTGATCGGCGCGATCCTGGCAGTGCTCGGCGGGACCGGACGCCGCATCGGCGGCCGCGCGCATTGGTACTGACCCGCGGAAACGGAAGCGCACGCCAAGGTTCGCAGAGCCTTGGCGTGCGCTTTGTTCAGACGAGCGCCGCCAGTTCCCGCGCGGCCCGCGCCGTCGTCAAACCCCGTTCGCGGGCAAGCGACAGAACGGAATTCGCCGTATCGCCGATAGCGTCGATCTTCGCGTTCGCCGTCTGCTCGGACATTCCGAGTTCCTCGCGGCCGACCGCGTGAATGATGCCGCCCGCGCTCGCGACGACGTCCGGAATCCACGCGATTCCCCTGTCCCGCAATACCGTCGCGACCTCCTCGGCGACGATCTGGTTGTTCGCCGGTCCCACGATCAGCGACGCGCCGCACGCCGCCGCCGACTCGACCGTCAGCAAGCCGCCCGTCGCGGCAGGCACGAGCACGTCCAGCGGTTCGCGCACCAGATCCGCCGTGGTCCAAGAGGCCCCGAGGCGTTCCGCGACCGGCCGGAGCCCGTCCTCGACGTCCGTCACGACCACCTCGGCGCCCCGCTCGATCAGCGCTTCGCAGATAAGCCGTCCGACGCTGCCGAACCCGATCACACCCACGCGCAACCCCGCCACCGGCCCTGGCGCGACCCCGGCCTGAAGCGCCGCCAAGACTCCCCTCGCCGTTGCCGCGCTTGACGTTCCGCTGCCGCCCTGGTTCTCCGGACGGCAGAACGCCCAGCCGTGCGCGAGCCGGTGGATGTCCGCCATGTCCTCGGACGTCGACCCGATGTCCGGCCCGGTGCGATACCGCCCGCCCAGCGCGGCGATCGCCTCGGCGATGTCCGCGATCAGGCCGGGCCGCCGAGCCGGGTCGATTCCCTCCGCGGGCAGCGCCGCCACGGTTTTGCCGCCCCCGTAAGGAAGTCCGGCCAGCGCACACTTCGTCGTCATCGCCGCCGACAACCGCAGCGCGTCGTCGACGCCCGCCCGCCACGACGGGTACGCCTTGATCCGGCACCCGCCGATGGCCGGGCCCCGCGCCGTCGAATGGATCGCGACGGCGATCGCGACCCCCGACCTGTCCCCGCGTACGACCCGCAGTACTTCCCCGCTGAAACTCTCTGTTCGACTCACGGACGCCAGACTGCCTCTTCTACCGCTCCAATGGACTGACGACGGTGATATGTTCGGCAGATGAGCGAACTTCCGAACCTGGATCGGATCGACAGTCTCATCGTGCGCGAACTCCAGCAGGACGCCCGGATCCCGATGCGCGACCTGGCCGAGCGCGTCGGCGTCGCGGCGTCGACCTGTTCCGACCGGATCGGCAGGCTGCAGGCCCGCCAGGTGCTGACCGGATTCCACGCCGAGGTGGACCTGCCCGCGCTGGGCAGGTCCGTGCAGGCCATGGTGTTCGCTCAGATCCGCCCGCTCAGCCAGCCGATCATCGACCGCTTCCGCCGCGACGCGCTCGCCATGCCCGAGGTGATGGCCGTCTTCGTGCTCGCCGGCGGCGACGATTTCCTGCTGCACGTCGCGGTCCCGGACGTCTCCCGGCTGCACACGTTCCTCGTCGAGGATCTCAGCAGCCGCAAGGAAGTCGTGCAGTTCCGCAGTTCGATCGTGTTCGACCACAGCCGGAAGCGGGCGATCGAAAACCTCTCCGCAGAGCAGTGACCCCGGTCAGCAGCACTGGAATTCGACGCCGACCGGCCGGTCCGGGCAGACCGCGCACACGAAGACGTACACGTCCCCGACGTCGCCCAGCATCAGGTCCAATCGGCCGGACCCGCTGCGGTCTTCGGGAACGACGCGCTCCCGCACCGTTTCCGGAGCCACCGCACCCCAGTAGGTCATCTCAGTGGCGTCGAACTCCTCGTCGAGACCGATCGTGGTGCCTGAGGAGCCCCCGTCGACCAGTTGGTACCAAACTTGTTTCACGAAGGTCGTCGTCGCCTGCTCCTCGAGCGGCATCCAGCTCTGCCAGCCCCCGCTCTCGGTGGAGGAGACGGTCAGCAGGTGGTCCATGCGATGCCCGCGCCCGCATTCCGGCCAGTGCGGGTACTGCACCCAGCTGATCCAGCCGCCGACCTTCGAACCCGGCGCGGCCGACAGATGCTCGTAATACGTCCACTCCGTGCCCTTCTCCCACTCCGCGATCCGGGCCCGCAGCTCGGCGGAGGGCAGATCGTCCGCGTGCGGGTACTCCGTCACCCGCTCGGGCCAGATGCGGCACGGCGACGGCAGGCTTTCCTCGTCGCTGAACTCGCGGTCCGGCTCCGTCGCCGCGCGGATCTCGGTCACGTCCGCGGAGTTCCGCCACCGCACCAGCGGCCGCGGCCCGTAGTGCGGCTCGTGGTCGGTCGGGCACCACAGCACCTGGCACACGTCGGTCCCGTCCGGGAACGGCAGCTCCGGGATGTCCCGCGCGTAGAACTGCGCGATCGGCGCCATCGGCAGCGAGGCGGCCGGATCGTCGGCGAACTCCGCGCGGCGCAGCTCGCGGATGCTGGTTTCCAGCTCGGCGTACTCGCCGTCGAGCGGGTGCGGCCCGGTGTATTCGTAGTTCCGCTTCTCCTCGAGGATTTCTTCCCGCCGCCGCTGCAGCCGCTTCCCTTCCGGACTCGTCAACGGCCGCTCGTCGGGATGGTCGACCGTGCACACCGGCCACGCCTCCTCGGCGGGCCACAGCAACGGCCCGCCCAGCGACGAATCCCGCACTGTCACCGCGTCCTGCCGCGGATGCAGCCGCACCGTGGTCCGCTCCAGCCCCGCCAGCTCCGGGAACACCTGCGCGATGTCCACCGGCTTGTCCGGCGTCGTGAACCCCTTCACCCTGACCTCCCCTGTCAGTCCCGCACCAGACTATCCAGAATTCCCGCGAGCGGCGAGGATCTGCCCGGCCCGGAACCTTCAGCGCAGGCGGCACTGCGAAGAAGCCTTTCTCGCCCCTCAGCCCAGGTCTGCCTCCGGACGGATCTCGATCGCCGGCCCCGGTTGGTGCATTTCCAACACCACCAGTTCGTTCTTCCCCTTCCGCCACAACGACTTCGGCGCGTACAGCGTCTTCTGCGGCCCGATCTTCCAGTACCGGCCCAGGTTGAAGCCGTTCAGCCACACCACGCCTTTCTCCCAGCCGGGCAGGGCGAGGAAACCGTCCGCCGGTTCGCCGACCGTTGCGATCGCGCGGTGGAAGGCCGGGCCAACGCCCGGCGGGGCGGCAGAGAACCGCAGGCGGGACAGGTCGTCCAGGGGCAGCGGGCGGATCTCCCAGCCGAACAGTTTCTGCTGGGTGTTCATCGCGACCCAGCCGTCGATGCCCTTGCGATCGGCCAGGTACGGGCCGTAGTTCACCCGGCCCATGGTGTCGACCAGGATGTCCAGGCGGGTCCGCGGTTTCTCCAGTTTCAGCTCGAGCGTCGCGTCCGGACGGCCGCGGTCCAGAATTCCCAGCTGCACCCCGTCGGCGAACACCAGTGCCCGGTCCGCCAGGCCGTGGATGCTCAGCGGGCCGGAATGCGGGCCCTGCACGGTCGTGCGGTAGTGGATCAGTCCGGTTGACTGGCCTAGTCGTTCCATCGAGACCGGTTGCGCCGAGCGGACCACTGTGGACAGTGCGGGCAGAGAGTCCATCAGGGACACCGAGCCGTCCGGAGTGACCGATTGGGCGGGCAGGCGCGGCGAGCGAGCGGGCGCCGGGACGACTGGTTGCTTGGTGTACTTGGCGATCACCGACTGCAGCGCGGTGAACTTCGCGCCGACGTCGCCTGCCTCGCCGACCGGGGAATCGTAGTCGTAGCTGGTCACAGTGGGCTGATAGGTCAGCCCAGAGGTGTTGGCTCCGGCAGTGAAGCCGTAGTTGGTGCCGCCGCAGGCCATGTACAGATTGACAGACGCTCCCGTCGCGAGCAGTTGATCGATGTGGGCGGCCGTTTGCCGGGGATCGGTGGTGTGGTGCGGCTCGCCCCAATGGTCGAACCAGCCGTCCCAGTATTCGGCCATCATGACCGGCGCTCCGGGGCGGAAGGCTTTCAGCGCGGCGATGCTCGGCGCCGGGTCGCCGTCGCCGGTGCCGACTTCCAAGGTTCCCGGCAACTCTCCGAAGCGCATGAAGAATTCGGAAGCACCGTCGGCGACGAAGAGGAGGCTGGTTATTCCGCGTGCACGCAGACTGTCCCGCAAGTGCGCGAGATAGCTCGTGTCGTTGCCGTAGCTGCCGTATTCGTTTTCGATCTGCACGGCCACGATCGGGCCGCCGTGTTGTGCCTCCAGGGGCGCCAGCTGCGGGATCAGCTGGTCGTACCACGCGTCGACGGCCTTGAGGTAAGCCGGATCGGCGCAGCGCAGTTCCATGTTCCGGTCCGCGAGCAGCCACGCGGGCAGGCCGCCGAATTCCCATTCCGCGCAGATGTACGGGCTCGGGCGGACGATGACCTGGAAACCGAGGTCTCCGGCCAACCGGATGAACGCGGCGAGATCGCGATCGCCGCGGAAATCGGCCCGGCCGGGCGTCGGCTGGTGGAAATTCCAGGCTACATAGGTTTCGACGGTGTTGAGTCCCAGCGCTTTGAGCCGCGACAGACGGTCACGCCACTGGTCCGGACGCAGCCGGAAATAGTGGATCGCGCCGGAAACGATCTGGAACGGCTTGCCGTCCAGCAAGAACTGGTCGCCGGACACACTCAGCCCGCGCCGGCCCGCCGCGCCCGCCGGTCCGGCGAACACCGTGCTCGCGGCGATCGCGGCCGCGCCGCCGAGGAAACTCCTCCTGCTCACGTCCATCCCTCCCCCGCTCATCCGACCGTCGCCGCGCGGACCTGGACGAGGAACGCGTCGAGCACGCCGTCGCCGACGAGCGCCTGCCGCACGCCCCACCGGTTGCTGTTGCCCGTCTTCACCGCTTCCGCCCGTTTGACCAGCGCGTCCGCGGCCGCGGTCAGGCGCTGTGCCGTGGCGTCGTCGTCACGGGCGGCTGCGGCCAATGCGTCCAACCGGGTCACCATCGCGTCGCCCCACAGCGCGGTCGCGTCCAGCCACGGGCCTGCCTCGCTGACGAACGCGTTCTGCACCTGCCCGCCCCGGATGACGGTCGGAGCGTTGCGGATCTGTTCGGCGTACGAGCGCAGTTTGTCCAGGGCACGGTGGTCACCAGCGTTCCAGTGCTGCCAGAAATCGGCGACCCGGGCCGCGAGAACCGGCGCTTGGGACTGCCACGGCGTGGGCCCGAAGACGGGAGCCAGGTGTTCGAGGTCCGCGAACACCTTCAGCGCCGCGGTCGCGCGTTGGTCGCCGCCCGCGAGCCGGGCCAGCGCCTGCGGCCACGAGCGCTCCGGCGAGTAGCCCGCGTCGTTCCAGGAGAAGTCGGCGACGCCGAACTCGGCGACCTCGCTGGCCGCTTCCTGGTTCATCGGATTCGAGACGATCCCGTTGAGATATTTGGACAGCCCCGCTTCGCGCTGCGCGTACGGGGCGAGCAGCAGCCGTCCGGCGGACTGCTCGTAATCGTTGACCGGGTAGTTGTCCCAGAGGAACACTTTTCGTCCGTACACAGTGGACACCTGCTGCGCTTCGTCGTTCGTCACGCTCGGCGGCACCACCGCGGTTCCGGTCCACTGTACGACTACGGACGGGTCAAGGTTCTCTCGCAACTGCGTCTTGTACGGCGAATCCTTGAGGTCGCTGTACTCCGTCGGAACCGTCTGCAATGGACGGACGCCGTCGTGCGTCTTCACGAAGTTCTTGGTGATCTCGTTCAGCAACGAGACCTGCGCCTTGCCCGCGGCGGCTTGGCCGGGCGCGCCGAACGCCGCCTGGTCGCCAGTGCAATTCCACTTGGTGTACGAGATGTCGTCGAACGGCAACGAGAACGAGCGCACGCCGAGGTCGTACACCGCTTGGAATTTCGCTTTTACCGCAGCGATATCCTGAGGCGAAGAGAAACAGATCGAGACACCGGGCGACAGCGCGTAGGTGAAGTCGACGTGGTTCGCGTTCGCTCTGCGCACAAGCTGGCCGAGCGCGTCCAACTCCCGCTGCGGATACGGATCCCGCCACTGTGCACGCAGATACGCGTCGTCTTTCGCGCTGTAAACGTAGGTGTTCGCTTTGGTCTCGCCGAGGAACTTGATCTGCCGCACCCGGTCGTCGTTCGTCCACGGTGGGCCGTAGAAGCCTTCGATCGACCCGCGCAGCGCCATGTTCGGCCAGTCTCGTACCGCGGCACCGCTCAATGCCCAGCTCTGTCCCTTTCGGACAAACAGCTGCCGCAAGGTCTGCACGCCATAGTATTGTCCGGCACCGTCGCGACCGCTGATTGTCACGCCCTCACGCCGCACAGCGAGCGAGTAGCCCTCCGCCTGCGCCGGCGCGTCACTGCTGTTGATGAGCCGGATGACCAGCCCGCGCTGCGGACCCGCGCTGATCTTCTTGACTCCATGCTGTTTCAGCAGGGAAATCAGGAGATCCTTGGCCGCGCCGTCCGTGGTGCCGTTCGTGACCAGCACCACCGAGGACGGCAGCGGCACATCGGCGGAATCGCGGTTGATCTGTTGCGGCGTCGGGGAAACCACCGGTACCGGACCCGGCTCGGCAGCAGCCGGTTGGACGATGGTCAGAGCACTCGTCGCGACGACAGCGGCGAGCCAAACTCTGCGGCGTAGAGTCATGACTTCCTCTCAGGCGGCGGGGACAGTGCGGTACAACGCGAAGGTAGCCAGGTACGGCGTCGCTCGCGACTGCGTGACGACCACGCGCAGGTGGCGAGCGGTGACCGGCGACGGGAGGGTGACGAGACGGTTGGCTCCGACCGTGGTGACGGTCGCGATCGTGCGCCAGGAACCGTCTGCTTCGGCCTGCACAGTCGCACCTTCGACGTGCTGACCGCGGGTGATGTCCTCCCCCAGCCGGATCTGGTCGAAGGCGACCGCCTTCGGCAGCACGACGTCCATCGTCCCGGCGAGCGCACCCCGCGGCGGCGACCACGACGTGGTGAGCGAGGAATCCGTCACCGCGTCCAGCCCTCGCGCACCAGCGGCGAGGTTCCCGGCCTGCGTCCTCGCGATCGCCTGCCCGAAGGACGCCAGCGCGGCGGCATCCGCCGGAGCGACCCGGCCGTCCGGACCAGGGGGAACGTTCAGCAGGAGCGAGGCATTGCGTCCGACCGAAGCGCGGTAGAGGTCGACGAGCTGCGCGGATGTCTTCGGTTGTTCGTCCGGGTGGTAGAACCAGCCCGGACGGATTGATACGTCAGCCTCGGCCGGCGCCCATTCCAGATATCGCACGGACGGGTCGGCGAGCACCTGCCGCGACCCGAGGTCGGCACCCTCCGCGCCGCCGACGAACAACTCCTCATTGTGCGCGGTGTTCGGATCTCCCGTGGTCGGCAGCGCGCTCCACTCGGTCTCGCGAGCTTGGCCGCGCTCGTTGCCGACCCAGCGGACGCCCGCCGGACCGGCGAACGTGACCGTGTCCGGCGAGAGCGCGTGGATCATCCGGAACCAGGTCGGGAAATCGTAGGTTTCGCTGATTCCGTTGCCGCGCCAGGGATTCGCGCCGTCCAGCCACAGTTCGTCGATGGGACCGTACTGGGTGAACAGCTCGTAGATCTGGTTGAGGTAGTAGGTGTTGTAATCGTCCTCGGTGACGGTGAACTTCGGCAGTTTCCCATCGGCGAGCGCCGCGGCGCGGTCGTCGTTCGGGACCAGCGACGGGATCGTCCGGGCCTTCGCCGCGCTGCCCGTGCCGTACCGCCCTTGACCGGCGGGGATGCTGGCACGGTCGTCGTAAGTCGCTTGTTCCTCGATGCTCAGCGGCTGCCCGGCGGCGACCTTCGCCTCGACCCGTTTCACCTGGTCCGCGAAGAACTGCCCGGGCAACTCAGCGCCGTCCGCGGGCGACAGGTACACACCGACTTTCAGCCCGGCTTTCCGGGCGGAATCGACGTAGTCGCGCAGGATGTCGCCACGCGGATTGGCACACCCCGCGGCGCGGACCTGCCAATACGCGGACGGATCCTGCGCCCTCCCGTCCTGCGCCGCCGCACGAGCCTTCGTCACCGCGGCGTCGGAGCACCCGGGCGTGACCCACCACGGGCTCGCGACGACGGAATGGTTCGTGTAGCGCGTCGGATAAAGGACGAACCCGTCGTGGTGCTTCGCGGTCAGCATCACCTGCGTCACGCCAGCCGCCTTCATCGACCGCATCCACTGGTCGGTGTCGACCGCGGCAGGCGCGAACGTCGACTCTTTCTCCGCGCCGGAACCCCATTCCCGGTCGGTGAAAGTGTTCATGCCGAAGTGCGTGAACGCGGTGACCGGCCGCTGCTGCCAGGCGATCTGCCCAGACCGCGGCACGGTCGCGGCGGCTTTGGCGAGGATCCGGTCCATGCCGTCGCACGACCGCACGGCCTGAATCGCCGCCGGACGGATCGGTCCATGGCAGGCGGTTGTGTCCGCCGCGGCGGGAGCAGGCGTTCCCCCGGCCGCCAGTACCGCGGCAAGCGCCAGGCTCGCGGGAATCGACACGGCGGTCCTCCTGTCGGATCCGTGACCGAACGGTGACGGCCGGGAGCGTAAGTCGGGAATCCATCGGATGTCTAGACCTGATCGGCGGAGAGGGTCTGGGTTTCACCCGAGCGCCGAATCTTGGATCAGCGCTGTTCCAAGCCTTCTGCTTGCTCCATCGCGGATCGTGCGGCGGAGGTCCAGTGATCTGATGGATTGCTGTGCGGTACCACGGTCATCTACGCAAGGGGGTCGTATGACAGACGCTTCGGGCGAACTGCCGGTCCCGGCCGCGCTGACCGACGCCATCCGGCGATGGCAGGCGCAGGGCGGGGCGGCCCAGCCGCCGATCCGCTGGTCCCGTGCTGCCTGGCGCAGGTATTTCCCCGGCCAGCGGGACTTCCTCGACGCCCTGCCCGAACGCGTCGACCGGGCGGAAGTCACCAGCCAGGCCGCGCACGCGACGACCCCGGAAGGCGCCGAACGGGCTTTCCTGGCCGCGATGATCTGGGGTTACGGACGAGTCGGCTACGGCCCTTGGCGCACCGCCCGCGTCCTGACCGAGAATCCGGCCGCGGCCGAGCGGCTGGCGGAGGCGGCCGTCGTCGCCCGCGACCACGGCGGCCTGGCGGCGTTCCGCGCGCTCGCGGACAAACCGTTGCGCTACCTGGGAGTCGCTTTCGGCACCAAGTACCTGAGGTTCGTCACCGCCAAGCTGTCCGCGGACCGGGTCGGCGCCCCGATCCTGGACGCCGTCGTAGGCCGCTGGTTCGCGACGCACACCGGCCTCCGCTTGATGATCGACGAGTGGCGGCCGGCTGTTTACGAGAGGTACGTCGGGTTGCTGGAGTCTTGGTCGGCGCGACTCGATCTGGCCGCGGATACGGTAGAGGAGCTGATCTTCCGGTCCGCGGCGAGCCGCGAGGGCTCCGGCCAGTGGAGCGAGCCGTGGGCGGGTTCGGACGAGCCGGTGCGGAAGGCACGGGCCGCACTGCTGGAACTGGAGCGGCTCTTCGACACCGCCGACGCCGGAGCGGCGCGGGAGGCCCGGCCGCATCTGGACGAGCTGGGACGGATCATCCAGCAGGGCTGGACCCCAGGCTCAGCTCCGCCGGACGGCCTCGGCTGAGTCGGCGGCATCGCAGCGGCCGCGTCCTTGCCGATCATGCGCGCGACATCGTAACCGTCCGATGGCGCTGGATCAGGAAAACCCGTCCCGCTGCGGACGCTTTCCGGAATCCGCGGCACATCGTCGCGATCGGCAGGGGCTAAGACAACCGAATGCG
This sequence comes from Amycolatopsis sp. FU40, assembly GCF_021903635.1. Taxonomy (NCBI): domain Bacteria; kingdom Bacillati; phylum Actinomycetota; class Actinomycetes; order Pseudonocardiales; family Pseudonocardiaceae; genus Amycolatopsis; species Amycolatopsis sp. FU40. The sequence continues at coordinate 1,623,674 of NZ_CP091381.1, read as the reverse complement.
AGACGGTGCCACACAAGGCAACCACGCCCCGGAACAAGACGGCTGCGACCGCGTGTTCTGCCGTTCGGAGGTATCGCGACCCGGAGCGCGGCTGGATACTGCGATACGGGGAGTCGCTAATCAGCGACCAGGAGTGATACCTCATGAACAGGAATTGCCTCCGCACCGTGTTCGCGATCGCGGTCGTCGTCCTCGGCGCCGGTCCGCCGGCACCGGCCTCGGCGGCCGACGGTCATTCCCGGCAGCAGCTCGCTTCGGGCGATTGGCCGACCTATCACCACGACAACGCGCGCACCGGCGAAGCGGCCGACCTCGCTCCGCTGGGCACCCTCGGCACGGCCTGGCAGGCCACTTTGGACGGTGCCGTTTACGGCCAGCCGCTGGTGGTCGGCGGTCAGGTCCTGGCTGCCACGGAGAACGACACCGTCTACGCGCTGGACCCGGCAACCGGCGCGGTCCGCTGGTCGGCGCACATCGGCGAGCCGGCGAGAAGAGCGGAGCTGCCGTGCGGGAACATCGACCCGCTCGGCATCACCGGCACCATGGCCTACGACCAGGCCACGTCACGGGTTTTCGCGCTGGCCGAGCTCACCGGCGGGCAGCACGTGCTGGTCGGGGTCAATGTCAATACCGGCGCGGTGGAAGTGCGCACGGAGCTGGAACCGCCTAAAGGCGACCGGCTGGCGCACCAGCAGCGAGCGGCGCTGACCGTGTTCGGAGACCGGGTTTACGTGGCGTACGGCGGGCTGGCCGGGGACTGCGCGAACTACATCGGTTCGGTGGTGTCGGCGACCACCGCGGGGTCCGACCCGCTCAGTTACAGCGTGCCGACCACCAGGGAAGCCGGGATCTGGGCGCCAGGCGGCGGTGTCGTCGACGGGCAGCGGCTGCTCTACGCGGTCGGCAACGGCGAGTCCACCACGGGCTACGACGACAGCGATTCCGTGCTGGCCCTGTCGCCCACGCTGCAACGGGTGGATCTGTTCGCCCCGGACACGTGGGCCGACGACAACGCGCAAGACCTCGATCTCGGTTCGTCCAGCCCGACCCTGCTCGGCGACCACGTCATCGCGGTCGGCAAACGGGGCACCGGATACGTGCTGCACCACGACAATCTCGGCGGAATCGGCGGGCAGCAGGCCAAGGCGGAGATCTGCCAGTCCTTCGGCGGCAGCTCGACCAAGGGCGACACCGCGTACCTGCCGTGCAACGACGGCCCGCGCGCGGTCCGCATCGCCGCGGACGGAACGCCTACCGTGGCTTGGCATGCCGACGGGACAGCGAACGGCTCGCCGACCATCGGCGGCGGCGCGGTGTGGGTGGTGGACTGGAACGATGGCGTGCTGTACGCGCTGTCACCGGCTGACGGGACAGTGCTGGCTCAGCTGGACGTCGGCGCTCTTCCGCATTTCGCCTCTCCCACGTTGTCCGGCGACCACGCCTACCTGGGCACGATGACCGGCGTGGTCGCGGTCTCCGGAGCCTGACTGTGAACAGCGCATTCCCGGGCCGTTTCCGACGGCCCGGGAATGCGCGCTCAGCACCCGGCTAGGTGTGTTTCATGGACAGGCACCGGATCTTGAAGGTGTCGCCGTAGTGGTTGAAGTACGACACGAGGCTGTATCCCCGCGCCACCAGGCCCGAGTTCGCCCAGCGGCACGCAGCGTGCAGGTCGAGCGGATGCACGACGTTGTCGTAGCCGACGCAGCGCCACCCGGCGACGTTGCGGTACGCCAGGTGGACGTCCCGGTAGCCGAGGGACCGGCAGTAACCCGGGAGCGCGCTCAGATCGCTCGGCGAGGAGTAGTCGGTCGCGTTGAGGGCCCAGCAGCGGCCGCCGGGGCCAAGGCAGGTGACCTTGAACCCGGCGCCGGCCAAGTCGAAGAACTGCCAATGGCAGGCGCCGAACAGGTCGAGCGGAACCAAGGTCCGGGGATTGTTCCGGTAGCAGAACCAGGGATTGGACTGCCCGTTGCGGGAGTCCACCGCACCGTCGAAGTGCATCGCCTGGCAGTACTCGGCGAGCATCATGCCGCCGAGGTCGCCGGTGGTCGCACTGGCCGACGGCGTCAGGCCGAACAAGCCGAGGGCGAGAGCCGCCAGCACCATGCCCACCCGTCGAGACAATCTTTCACGCCAATCCTCCTTGCAGAGTCGAACGGCGATCTGTCCGGTTCGGCCACCCGGCCTGGTTCGGCCCGGGAGTGGCCAGTGTCTGCTTTAGACATAGGCCGTCCGGTCGATCGACCGCCGCCGGTCAGCCGTTCAGGAATCGCTCCAGCTCCCCCGCCACGAACTGCGGGTTCTCCTCCACCAGCCAATGCCCGGCGTGCGGCACATCCGCCGCCTGGACGATGTCAGTCATCCGCGGAGCCACCGTGCCCCGGATGGCGTCGAGTTGCCCCTGGGCGGTCAGCAGCAACGTCGGCACTTTCACCGGCGCGGCCGCCGCCGTGTCGCGGACATCCTTGTCCAGCGTCCGATAAAGCTCAAAACCGCCGGACAGCACCGCAGGACGGCTATAGGTCCGGGCGTACTCACTGACTTCCGCGTCGGAGAACGGCGATCGCTCCGAAGTTCCGCCGAAAGCCGTCCCGCCGAAGGAAACCTGGGGATAGAACAGCGCGAGGTATTCCCGCACGTCGTCGCCGACCACCGCCTCGGGAACGCGGCGCTGGGAGTGGAAAGCGATATGCCAGCTCAACGTCCGGTAAGCGGCAGCATTGATCGCCGGCCCGGGAAGCGGCAGATCGAAATAGCCGAGACGCGCGGTGTCGCCAGGAAACTGGCTCGCGTACTGGAATGCCACCGCAGCACCGAAATCGTGTCCGACGACGGCGGCGTTCCGCACCTTGAGCCGCGAAGCAACCAGCGTGTGCACATACCGCGCCAGGGTGGCTTTGTCGTATCCGCTCGGCGAACCGGTGCTGTCGCCCAAGCCGGGAAGGTCGATCGCGTACACGGTGTGGTGTTTCGCGAGCTCCGGCATGACCGGCCACCAGCCGTACCAGGTCTGGGGCCAGCCGTGGATCAGGACGACAGGGCTGCCGCTGCCGCCGGTGACGTAGTGCATGCGGACCCCGTCGACGTCGGCGAATTCGTGCCGGAAGGTGCTCTGGAACGCGGGATCGTTCTGGGTGGCGGCGGCGTAAGGCTCGGCAGGAGGGGCGGAGCAGGCGACGCTGCCGATCGTGAGCAAGAGGGTCAGGGCAAGCGCCGCGACAGAGCGAGGCACCAGCTGGGATGCGGTGATCATGCGGTCAGTTTCGCCAGCCCGGCCCGGCGAAGGCACGGAAACTTGCCGTTCCGGCAAGGGGTTGCGCCCGGTGCCCGTTCGATCAAATCCTTTTAGCCGATCAGGCAAGGGCTGGTTCGCCGCGCTTCGGCGAGGGTAGCGATCGTGATGAGGCGGTCAGCGCGACCGCCGGAACCGGAGGGATCACACATGCGGAAGATCGTGGCCACGGCTGCCGTTTGCCTCGCTGCCACCGGCGGCGCCCTGTTGCTGAGCGGCACCGCATTCGCCAGCCACCGCGAGTACAAAGGGCCATACGAAACCCCGGACGACTGTGTCCACGCACTGCGCGCCCTGCCACCAGACCCCACGGTCGACGGCGCCGAGTGCATTCCCATGAACGGAAAGCACTACATCGAAATCTCGCATACGAACTGAGCGAAAAAGGTTTCCCCGGCCGGAAAAGCCGGGGAAACCGTTCCTCATCCGGCGGAAGCCAGCACTGCGTTCGCCGCCTCGACGTGGTGGCAGGCCGCGCCCGAAGCGGGAGCGGGCGCCTCGTCTCGGCACAACCGCTGCCGCGGCTCCCCCAGTGCCGCGTAAACCGGGCATCGCGTGCGGAAGACGCAGCCGCTCGGCGGGTCCGAAGGGCTCGGCAGATCACCGGCCAAACGGATCCGGTGAGCGCGGTCCGCGCCTGGCGAAGGGACGGCCGAGAGCAGCGCCCGGGTGTAGGGATGCCGGGGAGCGGCGAAGACGTCCGCGGTCGTGCCCTGTTCGGCCATGTGCCCCAGGTACATCACCGCGACGCGGTCGGCGAAGTGGCGCACCACGGACAGATCGTGCGAAATGAACAGATACGCCACCCCGGTCTCCTGCTGGATGTCCTGCAGCAGGTTGATCACCTGCGCCTGCACCGAAACGTCCAAAGCGGACACCGGCTCGTCGCACACGATCAGCTGCGGGTCCAGCGCGAGCGCCCGCGCGATGCCGACGCGCTGTTTCTGCCCGCCGGAGAACTCGTGCGGGAACCGGTTGTAGTGGTCCGGCCGCAGGCCCACCCGGTCCATCAGATCCCGCACCCGCGCCTTCGCCCCGCCGGGCGGCGCGATGCCTTGTGCGAGCAGCGGCGCGGCGATGGCGGCGCCGACCGACTGGCGCGGGTTCAGCGCTGAGGCGGGGTTTTGGAAGACGATCTGCACCCGCCGCCGGTATTCCTGCAGCGCGGCGCCGCGCAGGGTGCCGATTTCCTCGCCGGCCAGCCGGATGCTCCCGGAGGTCGGGTCGAGCAGGCGCATCACCAGCCTGCCGGTCGTGGACTTGCCGCAGCCGGATTCGCCGACCAGGCCGAGCGTCTGCCCGACTCCGATCGAGAAGCTGATCCCGTCGACGGCCTTCAGCGCGCCCGTCGAACGGAACAGCCCGGCGCGCACCGGGAAGTGCTTCACGAGGTCCCGGACCTCCAGCAGCTCGGTCACGCCGCCTCCCCGAGATGGCACCGCGACAGATGCCCGGAGCCGGACAGCAACGGCACCTCGGTCCGGCACCGGCCGTCGGCCACCGACGACGCTTGAGGACACCGGTCGGCGAACAGGCAGCCGGGCGGGAGGTCGAGCAGCGCGGGCGGGAAGCCCGGGATCGGCCGCAGCCGTCCGGTTTCCCCGGCCAGCGACGGCATCGACGCGAGCAAGCCCTGCGTGTAGGGGTGGCCGGGCGCGGCGAACAGGTCGTCGACGGACGCGACCTCCATGCACATCCCGCCGTACATCACCGCGACCCGGTGACATACCTGCGCCACCACGCCGAGATCGTGCGTCACCATGATCACCGCGGTGCCCGTCTCGGCCTGCAGCTCGCCGATCAGGTCGAGGATCTGCGCCTGCACGGTCACGTCCAGCGCCGTCGTCGGTTCGTCCGCGACGAGCAGCTCCGGCTCGCACACGAGCGCCATCGCGATCATCGCCCGCTGCCGCATCCCGCCGGAGAACTCGTGCGGGTATCCGGCCGCGCGCCGGCGAGGGTCGGGGATGCCGACGCGGCCCAGCATGTCGACGGCCACCTCGGCGGCCGCCTTGCGCGACACGCGGTTGTGCGTCCGGTACACCTCGGCGATCTGCGAGCCGACGGGGTAGAACGGATGCATCGCCGACAGCGGGTCCTGGAAGATCATCGAGATCTTCTTGCCCCGACAGGCCAGCATCGCGGGCTCGGCGAGGGTGTTCAGATCGGTCCCGTCGAGCAGGATCTCGCCGGTCACCGTCGCGGGCGTGCCCTTGAACAGGCCCAGCAGCGCCTGGCTGGTCACGGTTTTGCCGGACCCGGACTCCCCGACCAGCCCGATCGTCTCGCCCTTGCCCAGCGTCAGGTCCATCCCGTTGACCGCGTGCACGACGCCGTCGTCGGTCGGGAAGCTGACGCGCAGGTCGCGGACCGCCAGCAGCGGCGTTTCGGTTGCAGACACGTGCCCTCAGACTCTCACTCGGGGGTCGATCACCGCGTAGCACAGGTCGACGACCACGTTGGCCACGATGATGAAGAACGCGGCCATCATGGTGATGGCCATCGTCACCGGCAGATCGCCGGACTGCGCCGCGTGCACCGCGGTGAACCCGACGCCCGGCACGGAGAAGATCTGCTCGGTCAGCACCGCGCCGCCCAGGAGGCTGCCGATGTCGAGGCCGAGCATGGTGACGATCGGGGTGATGCCCGCCCGCACGCCGTGCTTGAACACGACGCGCCGGCGCGGCAGTCCCATCGCCCTCGCCGTGCGCATGAAGTCCTCGCCGAAGGTCTCCAGCATCGTGGTCCGGGTGATCCGGATGTACTGCGCGCTGAACAGCAGCGCCAGCGCCACCCACGGCAGCAGGTAGTTGCCGAACCAGCCGAGCGGTCCGGCCGGGCCGAACGGCGACGAGATCTCGTTGCTGGTGAACGGAAGCAGGTGCAGCGTGCTCACGAACACGAGCAGCAGCAGCAAACCGGTCACCGGGATCGGCAGCGACACCCCGCCCGAGGCGGCGCCGACAATGAGCTTGTCGGTCGCCCGCCCCTTGCGCAGCGCCGCGAGAAGACCCAGCGACACCCCGGCGACCGTCCACAGCAGAACCGCACCGACCGCGATCGACACCGTGTACGGCAGCGCCCGGGCGAGCACGTCCGTCACCGCTTCGTTGGTCTGGAACGACTTGCCGAGACACGGCCACGCGCACACCGTCAACGCGCCGGGCGCGCCGATCGTGCGGCTGTGCACGAAGCCGGACAGGTAGTCCAGGTACTGCACGAAGAACGGCTTGTCCATGCCCAGCGCGATCCGCGCCTGGTCGATCCGCTCCGGCGTGCACTCCTGCCCGCACGCGGCGGCGGCCGGGTCGGCCGGGCCGATCTGGAACAGCGCGAACGTGACGAAGCTGATCACGACCAGCAGCACGATCATCGCGGCCACGCGCCGCGCCAGGAATCCAATCACGTCCGCACCCGCCTGGTCCACTGTGGACACCGCATCGCCGGGGAATCCTCTCTCGTCGCTCGAGTGCTCGCTGGAGTACTCGCTGGGGTGCTACTGCCCGATGCCGACGGCCGACAGATCGATCGACCCGAAGAAGTAGCCGACCTGCGCGTTGCGCACCTTCGAACCGACCACGCTGTAGGTGTAGTTGCGCACCAGCGGCACGAGCGGGTACTGCTGCATGATCTGATCCATCGCGGTCGCCCACTTGCGGCCGAGCTCGTCGGCGGACCCGTTCTGCCCGCGCAGCCGGTACAGCTCGCCCGACAGCTTGGCGTCGTAGTACCGCGGGATGTTGGAGAAGCCGTAGGTCTTGCCGTCGAGGCTCGGGCCGACGTTCGGGTCGACCGTGAAGCGCACCGACGCGCTGTCCGCGCCGCCGCACCAGCCGGACCGCGCGATGTCCGGCATCTGGTCGCCGGCGAGGACGGTGTAGTAGTTCGCGGTCGGGATCGGGCGCAGCTGCACGTCGACGCCCAGCGCCTTCAGGTTCTGCTGCAGGACGGTGCCGACCCCCTTGTACTTAGCCGACGCCTCGGCGTACCCGTACACCAGCGACTTAGGATAGTTCTTGCCCTGCAACAGCTTCTTGGCCTCGCCGAGCTTCGGCTGCCCCTTCGGGTCCAGTGCGGTGTGCTGTTCGACATATCCTTTCTGCGCGTCGTTGATATACGACTGCGGGATGTTGCCGAACCGCTCGCCGCCGTACTGGAGCAGGATCGCGTTGCGGTCCAGCGCCAGCGCGAACGCCTTGCGGACGTCCGGGTCGGTGATCGTCGTCGTGTTGAAGTTCAGCACGTCGGTGCAGCCGAGCAGACCGGCGGCGGTGCGCTTGGAGATGTCCGAGGCGGACAGTTTCGCGATGTCCGACGGCTGCAGCGCGCCCTGGGTGTCCAGCGTGAGCGCCGTCGGGTCCGCGTCGGAAAGCAACTGCTGGCTGATCGTCGCCTGCGCGGTCGACAGCGTGAACGTGAAGGTGTCGGGCAGCGCCGGGCGGTTCGGGTCGGTCGCCGGGTCCCAGTTCGGGTTGCGGACCAGCTTCAGGCCGCGGCCGCGGTCGTAGGACGCGATCTTGTACGGACCGCTCGACACCGGGTGGTTGGTGTAGTCGAGCTTGGTGTCCTTCGCCCGCGGCACCGGCGCGGTGTTCGACCGCGACACCAGCGCGGGGAACTCGGCGAACGGCTGCTTCAGATGGAAGACGACTGTGTGGTCGTCCGGGGTGTCGATCGCCTTGAAGTCGCCGCCCTTGTACGGGCCTTGGTAGCCGTCGTCGGTCAGCGCGGAGTCGAGTTCCTGCGGGGCCTGGGTGTAGACGTCGCGTGCGTAGGTGCGCTCGACGCCGTACTTGACGTCCTGCGCGGTGATCGGCGTGCCGTCCTCGTACTTGAGGCCCTGGCGGAGGGTGTAGGTCCAGGTGAGACCGTCCGCCGACGCCTTGCCGAGGTCGGTCGCCAGGTCGGGCACGATCGTCGGCGGTGTGCCGGAGGTCTCCTTCGCCATGGTCAGCGTGCGGTAGTACAGCTGGCCGACGTTGGCGGTCTGGACGTAGTTGCTGTTGCCCGGGTCGAGGGTCTGGAAATCCGACGACATCAGGACGTGGACGTCGCCGCCCTTCGCCGTCGACCCCTCGGCCACCTTGACCGCGGCGCGTTTGGTCACGTCCTGCTGCCCGTTGCCCGCGCCCGCGGCGGGTTTCGGGCCGCCGCACGCGGTCAGCGTCAGTCCGGCGGCGAGCGCCAGGACTCCCGCCGCGGTGGTGCTTTTCTTCACGGAACACTCCTTATGCAGAAGGGAAAATCAGCGGCGGGACGCCTTGGGGTCGAGCGCGTCCCGGACGGCGTCGCCCAGCAGGTTGAAAGCCAGCACGGTGATCGCGAGCGCGCCCGCGGGCACAGCCAGGAACCAGGGGTCGGAGAGATACCAGTTGCCCGCCTGTGCCGCGTTGAGCATCTGGCCCCAGGACGGCGTCGGGTCTTTCACGCCGACGCCGAGGAACGACAGCGCGGCTTCGGAGGTGATGTTGATCGGGATCAGCATGGTCGCGTACACGAGCACGACGCCCAGCACGTTCGGGATGATCTGCTTCAGGATGATCGACCGGCGGCTCGCGCCGAACGCCTTCGCCGCCTCGACGTACTCCTGCTCGCGGATCGAAAGCACCTGGCCGCGCACGACGCGGGCGAGGTAAGCCCAGCCGAAGAAGCCGAGGATGATCACCAGCGACGAGATCGGGATCAGGCTGCCCGAATCGAGCGCGGTGCCGCGCAGCCGGGACTGCAGGATCGGCGTCAGCGACAGCACCAGCAGCAGGTGCGGGAACGCGAGGAACAGGTCCATGATCCGGCTGATGACCATGTCGGTTTTGCCGCCGAAGTAGCCCGCAGCCGCGCCGAGGACGGTGCCCAGCACGACCGAGACGACGGTGGCCAGCAGCGCGATGGTCAGCGAAACCCGTGCGCCGTAAGCCATCCGCGCGAAGATGTCCCGGCCGAGGCCTGGTTCGAGGCCCAGCCAGTGCTCGCTCGACGGGTAGCGGTAGTAGTCCAGCGGCAAGCCGGGCGTGGTGAAGCCGTCGAGGAAGTCCGGGCCGGTGTGCGCGGTGAACGGGTCGGAGCCCTCGATGCCCGTCAGCACCGGGGCGAGGATCGCGAACAGCACGATCAGGCACACCGCGGCCAGCGCCGCCATCGCGATGCGGCTGCGCCGGATCCGCAGCCAGGCCGTGCCCACGAGGGTGCGGCCGGAGCGGACTGTCGCGACCGGGGCGGCGGACGTGTCGACACCTTGCACGGGGGTCTCCTCGTCGAGAGCGAAACGATGGCGTTTGGTATACCAAGTGCTCGCGCAAGATCACAAGAGTGTCTTCGAGGATTGTTGCCGTGCTGTGTGCTCGTTGGCACAGCGCGAAATGGCCGCACGTCGCCGGGCGACGTGCGGCCTACCAAATGATGATGATCAAGCGCCGGCTTCTCGCCCGCCGCGGTTCAGCAGGGTGTCCGAAAAGGACGGCGGACGGGCGGTCTCGAGCGCGTGACTCAGGCCGTGCCCGGCCCCTGGCCGATCCCGCCTCCTTGCCGGGAACTCGGCCGTCAGTCCTCCCCGCGCCCCAGCCCGCGCAGATGCCGCCCGCTCTCCATGTGCTCCATCAGCAGCGCTTCCACGGTGTCCACGTCCCGCCGCGCGATCGCGTCGTACAGCGCCCGATGCTCCCCCGCCACGCGTTCCAGGTCCTCGTGCTGGCCGAGCAGCCACCGCATCCGGCTGCGCAAGGTCAGTTCCAGTTCGTTGAGCAGCTCATTGCCCGCCATCGCCGTGACGGCCTCGTGGAAATCCGCCGCCGCGCGGCGGGCCGTCACCGCGTCCCCGGCAGCGGCGGCGGACGTTTCCTCGTCCAGTGCCGCACGGAGCCGGTCCAGCCCGGCCCGCGAATGGCGGGCCGCCGCGAGCTTGAACGTGAGGACTTCCAGCGCCGCGCGCACTTCCTGCAAGTCGGCGATGTCGCTCGCGGTGAACTCCCGCACCACGGCCCACGTCCGGGGACGCGGCGTGACCAGGCCTTCGGCGACCAGCGTTTTCAGCGCGTCCCGCACCGGGACGCGGCTCACCCCGAGGTCCGCGGCGAGATCCCGTTCGACGAGCTTGCTTCCCGGTGCGCGCGCCCCGTCCAGGATCTCGTCCCGCAGCTGCCGGACCACCCGGTCCGTCTCGGATTCGACGCCCTGTTCCGCTGCCATCGGGCCATTCTCGCACCACCGCCCGGACCGTCCACTGTGGCCGGTGGATGCTCAGCGCGGATTCGTCTTCCGCCACTCCGCGTAATCCGCCACCGCCGCCCGCACGTCGAACTCCGGCGCGAAGCCCGTTTCCTCCCTGAGCCGCGAAATATCCAGATACGGCCCCGTCGCGCCGCCGGGCCGCAGCTGATCCGGCACACCCGGCGCGATCTCCGCGAGCGCCTCGCCGAACTCCCGGTTCGTCACCGGCTGCCCGCTCGAAACGTTGTACGTGTCGTGTTTCAGCGACGGCGCCGTGATCAGCAACGCGATCGCGCGGCCGGCGTCCGGCGCGTAGCAGCAGTCGAAGCCCTCGTCGGCGACCAGCGGACGCGGCGGGTCGCCACGCAGCCCGGCGTTGAGGTAGGACGGGATCGGGAAGAACGGCGATTCCGGGTCCACCAGCGGACCCCACACCGTCCCGATCCGCAGCACCACCGGTTCGACGCCGCTCCCCCGCAGGCTGTGCGTCGTGAGGGGTTCGGCGGCTTTCTTGAACGCCACGATGAGATGCGGCAGATCCGCGGCCGGCAGCGGCAGGTCCTCGTGCCAGCTCGGCTCGTCGCGCCCGAGGTACACGCCGAGGCTGCTCGCCACCGCGAACCGCCGCACCTGCCACGCCCGGGCCGCGTCGAGGGCGTTGGCCAGGCCGGTCAGGTCGGTCCGGAAGAACGCGACCGGGTCGTCGCCGGGGATGCTGCCGGCCAGGTGGACGATCGCGGTGATGTCGTACCGGTCGCCGAGCGCGAGGAACGCCTCCCGGTCGGTGACGTCGAGCGTTTCCACGGCGACCCGGCCCTCCAGGAAGGACGGGAAATCGGTCCGCCGGTGCCCGGTGACGAGGACGTCCTGCCCCAGATCGGCCAGCGCCCGGGCCGTGTGCGCGCCGATCATGCCGAGGCCGCCGGTCACGAGGATCATCGCCGCACCCCGCGCCGGGCAGTCGAAAGCTTGGTCATGCCGCGACGCTACGGCCCGGCCGCCGGTCAGTTCTTGAACAAATCGCGCATCAGAAGTGCGTGCCGCCGTCGATGCGGACCTCGGTGCCGGTGATGAACGCGGCGTCCTCGCTGGCGAGCATCGCGACGACCGACGCGACCGTCTCCGGACCGGCGAACCCCTGGCCCAGCGCGGGAAGCAGCTTGCCGAGCAGGGTAAAGTCGGCGTCCTCGGGGAAGCCGGGGCCGACGCTCTGCTTGCTCTTGCCGCTGCCGTCGGTCATGCCCGAGGAGATCGAACCGGGCTGCACGGCGGTGAAGCGGATGCCGTCCTTCGCGTATTCGGACGCCAGCGCGTGCGTCATCGACTGGATGCCGCCCTTGCTCGCCGCGTACGCCGCCATGTAGGGGTGCGCGAACATCGCCGACGTCGAACTGAAATTCACCACCGCCGGGCCGCTGCCCTCGCGCAGCGCCGGGATCGATTCGCGGATCATCAGGAACGTGCCGACCAGGTTGACGCGCAGCACCTGCTCGAACGCCTCCAGCGGCATCTCGTGGGTGTGCGCCGACCGCAGGATGCCCGCGGCGTTGACGAGCGCGTCCAGCCCGCCGAGCTGCTCGACCGCCGACGCGACCCCGGCCTTCACCGACGCTTCGTCGGCGACGTTCACGACCACGGTGCTCAGCCGGTCCGCCGCGTCGCCGGCCTTCTCGACGGTGTCCGCCAGGCCCGCTTCGCTCACGTCCGCGGCGACGACGCGCCCGCCCTCGGCCAGCATCCGCAGCACCGTCGCCTGCCCGATGCCCGAGCCCGCTCCGGTGACCAGCACCCGGCGTCCTTCGTAACGGTTCATGGTCCGCTCCTTTCGTCTGCCGTCACGGTACGCCTAGGTGGCAGACTGTGCCACTCTGACTGCAACCGCACGATTGACAGTGATCAGGTAGCGTGGCGACGGTGAGCGGAAAGACCCCAACCCTGACCGAACGGCGCAAAGCGGCGACGCAACTCGACATCGCCCGCGCCGCCGCGCGCCTGTTCACCGAGCATGGCGCACAGGGAACGACCGCGGAAGCGATCGCCGCCGCGGCGGGCGTCGCGCCGCGCACCTTCTACCGCTACTTCCGCACCAAAGAGGACGCGGTCGCCCCGCTGCTGGTCGTAGGCGCCGATTCGTGGCGGGAGCACCTCGCGTCGACACCCGAAGGAACGCCGCTGCTGAAGGCAGTCGAGGACGCGATCCACAAGACGATCTCCGCCGCCGACGCCACTACGGAATTCAGCTGGACGCGCGGGCTGCTGCGAGCCGCGAGCGGGGACGATTCGGCGTTGGCGGCGGTGTGGCATCGGGTGAACGGCGAATCCGAGACTCGGCTGCGGCCGGTGTTAGCGCGGCTGACTCCGGAGACGGACGAGGTGACGGTGCATCTGGTGGCGGCCGCGGCGACGGATGCCATTCGGATCTCGCTTGAGCTGTGGGCCGGGACGGAGGAGAAGTCGGCACCGGTCGAGTTGGCGGTCCGGTGTTTTCGCGGGTTGTCGGCTGGGCTCGTGAGCGCCGATCACGGTTAGAACCGGGACCGGCGCTCGCGAGCCAGCCGGTCAGCGGAACTCGTGCACGACCTCGATTTCCCCGACCAGGTGCGCGTTGAATTCCTCCAGCTCCTCGGCGGGGACCCACAGCTCCAGGATCGTCTCGCCGCCCGCCTGCCGCACCGGGTAGCGGGCGAGGAACGCCGTTTCGACGCGGAAGCGGGTCACATACCCGGCGCCGTCGTACCGGACGTTCCAGTCTCGCGCGATCTTCACCGCGTAGTCCTCGTTCAGCACCGGGTAGAAGATCGGCTGATCCGGCAGCCGCGGCGGCCACGCGCGCCAGCCGGACTGACGGACCAGCTCCAGTTCGGCCGGGCCGGCCGGCCGCCACAGCTGCGTCGTCGAGTTGTCCATTGCGCCCCCCTTCGACGACACAAGCTAGCCCCGAACGCGGGTGCCGGCGAAGGGTTTTGCCTCGCCAAACCAGAGTGATCCGGTCTACCAAAGCACTCGTTCCGCCAACAGCGTCCAAATCGGACAAACCGCAAACATCGCCGAACACCCCGGCATCTCGAACGATAGCGACCCCGCATCGTTCCTGAACACGCCCTTGACAACCCGCCACTGGCCGCGCTTATGGTATACCAAACAATGAAGGGTGTGCGCGATGAAGCGTTCCGCAGTGGTGGCCGCGGTGGCCTTCACTCCTTACGTGGCGATGATCGCCGGCCTGCCCTGGTTCAGCGGCGACGGCCGGATCTGGTTCCTGCCCGAGATCGGGTTCTGGATCCTCCTCTGGGTGGCCCTCACGCCCGTGTTCCTCGGCGTCGCCGACCGCATCCGGCGCCCGGGCGCCGCCGAGACCGAGCAGGAGCAGCGATGAACGCGGGAGCCGTCGTCGCGTTGGCCGTGGTGGCGCTGGCGGTGGTCATCGGACTCGCCGCGCGCGGCCGGAAGCAGATGAACCTCGAACAGTGGACGGTCGCCGGCCGGTCCTACGGGACGCTGCTGTTCTGGGTGCTCGCCGCGGGCGAGACCTACTCGACCTTCACCTACCTAGGCGCCTCCGGATTCGCCTACGCCAACGGCGGCGCGGCGTTCTACGTCGCCGGCTACGGCACGTGCGCCTTCGTCCTGTCCTACTTCTTCCTCCCTCCATTGTGGAGGTACGCGAAGAAGCACAACCTCGTCACCCAAGCGGATTTCTTCACCCACCGCTTCCGCAGCCCGTGGTTCGGCGCGCTGACCGCGATCGTCGGCGTGGCGTTCATGATCCCCTACATCGAGGCGCAGCTGCTCGGCCTCGGCCAGATCGTCGAGACGACGACCGGCATCAACCGGGTCACCAGCATGGTGCTCGCGGTCGTGCTGATCGCGGTGTTCGTCTACGCGTCCGGCATGAAGGCCGCCGCGTGGGTTTCGGTGCTCAAGGACATCCTGCTGATCGGCACCGTGCTGGTCGTCGGCATCGCCATTCCCGTGCACTACTTCGGCGGTTTCGGGCATCTCATCGACACTGTCCAGGCCCAGCACCCCGGCTTCCTCGGCGTCCCGGCTCCGGGCAGCCCGCTCGGCGTCCCGTGGATGATGTCGACCCTGCTCGTCACGAGCGCGGCGTTCTTCATGTTCCCGCACGCGCTCGCCGCGATGTACACCGCGAAGTCCGAGCAGACGATCCGCCGCAACGCGATTTACCTTCCGCTGTACCAGATCCTGATCGCGCTGACGCTGTTCGTCGGCTTCGCCGCGGTGCTCGTCGTGCCCGGTTTGAAGGGCAGCGCCACCAACGGCGCGCTGCTTTCGCTGACGCTGAAGACCATGCCGTCGTGGGTGGTCGGTCTCGTCGGCGGCGCGGGCGCGCTGGCCGCGATCGTGCCGATCAGCCTGCTGCTCCTGCAGTCCGCGACGCTGCTGGCCCGCAACGTCTACCAGGGCGTCCTGCGGCCGAAGACCAGCGAACTGGGCGTGTTCCGGCTGTCGCGCGCGCTGGTCGTCGTGGTGACCGCGGTGGCGCTGGTCTTCGCGATCTTCCAGCCCGCCCTGCTGGTGAACCTGCTGCTGACCGGCCAGAACGGCGTCTCCCAGTTCTTCCCGGCGATCGTGCTGGGGCTGGTGTGGCGGCGGCTGACCAAGGCGGGCGCGGCGACCGGGCTCGTGGTCGGCGTGGCGATCGTCGCGTGGACGGTGCTCGCTTCGAAGAACACATTGTGGGGACTCAACCCCGGGCTCCTAGCGATCACCGTCAACGTCGTGCTGACCGTCGGCGTCAGCCTCGCCACCTCCGAGCGGCGCGAGCCGACCGTCCGGGCCGAGGCTGTGGAGGGAGTCGCGTGAACCTGTTGCTGCGCAACGTCCGGCTGGGAGGCGGCGATCCGACGGACGTGCTGGTGCGCGACGGCCGGATCGCCGGGTTCGGGCCCGCCGATGCGGATGTGCCCGTCGAGGACGGCGGCGGCGCGCTGCTGCTGCCCGGCCTCGTCGACGCGCACTGCCACCTCGACAAGACCCTGTGGGGCCTGCCCTGGGTGCCGAACACCTCGGGTTCGACGCTCGCCGACCGGATCTCCAACGAACAGCGCCGCCGCAAGGAATTCGGGCTCCCTTCGCCCGAACCCGCGGCCGCGCTGCTCGACGCGATGATCGCGAACGGCACTTCCTTCGTCCGCGCGCACACCGATGTCGACCCCGAACTGGGGCTGTCCGGCATCGAGGCGGTGCGGGAGGCGGCGGCGCGGCATCGCGGCCGGGTCACCGTCGAGCAGGTCGCCTTCCCCCAGGGCGGCCTGCTCACCCGGCCCGGCACGCTGGAACTGCTGGAGCGCGCCGTGGCGTCCGGCGTCGAGAACGTCGGCGGCATCGACCCGGCGGGCTACGACCGCGATCCGCGCGGGCACCTCGACGCGATCTTCGACATCGCCGCTCGGCACGGCTGCGGGGTCGACCTGCATCTGCACGACGAAGGACCGCTCGGGGCCTGGGAGATCGAGCTCGTCATCGAGCGGACGAAGGCGCTCGGGCTCGCCGGGAAGGTCGCGATCGGGCACGCGTTCGGCATCTGCGGCATCCCGGACGCGCAGCAGGACCGGCTGCTCGAAGGCCTCGCGGAGCAGCGGATCACACTGACCACCGCGGCGGTGTACGACCGGCCGGTGCCGCCGCTGGCCAAAATGCGGGCAGCGGGCGCGAACGCCGCGTGCGGCAACGACGGCATCCGCGACCTGTGGGGCCCCTACGGCGACGGGGACATGCTGACGCGCACCATGCACCTGGCGTACCGCAGCTCGTTCCGGACTGACCCGGAGATCGAACTCGCGCTGCACGCGGCGACGTACGGCGGCGCGAAAGCATTACGGCTCAAGGATTACGGCCTGAAAATTGGCGACCACGCTGATTTCTTCCTCGTAGCCGCACGGTACCCGGCCGAAGCCGTCGTGTCCCATCCTCCGCGACGGCTCGTGGTGAAGGGCGGGGCCATCGTCTCGCGGCGATAGCCCCGCCCGCCGCTTACTCCTGGAACGCCGGGAAGGCCGGAGGGAACAACTCCCCCGCCTCCCGGCGTTCGACGTCCCGCTCCGGATACGCGGCGCGCATCTTCTCGAACAACGCCTGCCCGCGGCGGCGGAGGTCCCGCTCGTCGACGCCGGGAAGGCGCCCGTCCACCAGCACCGGCTGGCCCGCGACGACGGAATGCGTTGCCTGGCGGGCGGTTCCGGAGAGCAGGAACGTGCGGATCGGGTCGTCCCGCACACCGTCGCGGAGGTCGCCGACGCGGAACGCGACGAGGTCCGCCTGTGCGCCCGGCTCCAGCTTGCCGAGGTCGTCGCGGCGGAGCGCTCGGGCACCGCCGAGCGTCGCCGCTTCGACGTACCATTCGGCCGGAGCCGCGTCGGCGCGGTCGTCCATCACCTTCGCCAGATGCACGCCGACGTCCATGCCGCGCACCAGGTCCGGCGGGAAGGAATCCGTGCCCAGACACAGGTTCAGGCCTGCTTCGCGGTAGTCGCGGAACGAGCGCAGGGCGTGGCCGTAGCGGAAAGACGTGAGCGGGCAGTGGATCACCGACGCGCCGGCTGCGGCCAAGGTCGCGACGTCGCCGCGGTCTTCGCCGTAGACATCGGGATGGCGGTCGAGGACCTGGCCGTGCGGGATCAGGAGGCGCTCGCCGAGCAGGCCGGTGCGCTTGAGCATTTCCAGCGGAGTCACGCCGTAGCGGTCGAGGATCAGTTCGCGCTCCAGCACGCCTTGAAGGCAGTGCAGCCGCACCAGGACGTCGCGCTCGCGCGCTGCGTCGGCGGTGGCGCGCATGAGGTCTTCGGTGAGGGTCTCGATGCGGCATGGCAGCAGAACACCGTTGACGAGCGGGTCGTCTAGTTCCTTTGCGTGGTCCAGGAACCGCAACGCGTCGGCTAACCCGTCCTCGCCGCGGGGTTCGTCGAAGGCGACCGTGCGGGCACCGTCCGCAGTGGCCACGTTGACGCCGGATCGGTAAGCCGGGCCTAGATATCCGCGCAGCCCGAGGTTCCGCGAGAAGTCCGCCATCGCGACGAGTTCCTCGTACGGCTCGGCCCACGACGAATGGACTTCCGACGCGATCGGCATGAACGTCGTGATTCCGTGCAGCGCCAGCTGGACGAGCGCGTACTCGCGAATGGTCTGCCGTTCTTCCGGGGTGAAGACGTCGCGGCGGCGGTGCGCGAAGTAGTCCTCGGACCACTGGAGACCGGCCGCGCGGTCCGCCGCCGCCCAGGAATCGAGGACGAGATGGTCCACGTCGGTCAGCGCGTCGAGGTCGATCAGGCCCGGGAGGACGAGCGATTCGCCGAGGTCGACGTCCACGTCCGTCGTTCCGGCATACCGCGGGCCGACGTAGGCGACGACGTCGTCTTCCCAGACGACCTCGCCGTTTTCCAGCAGGGCGTGCCGCCCGTTCTGATGGGCCAGCACATGGCGGGCACGCCAGCGAGTGCGCATCGGATTCCTTCCGCTCGGGGATTTAGGTATACCAAACGGCGGAACCTGGCGGCCAGACCTTGCCGGGGGCGGGTTTTTCCGGGAACCTGGGAGGAGGTTCGCCGATACTGTCGGTGACAGCGGCGGGAGGGGATCGGATGGAGCCGGGTTTCGCGTCGGAGTCCGAGCGCGTCACGGAACGGCTGCGGAACGAGATCCTCGACGGCACGCGGGCTCCCGGCAGCAAGCTGGTCGAACGGGATCTGGCCGCGGAGATGGGCGTGAGCCGGGTGCCGGTGCGGGACGCGTTGCGCGCGCTGGGAAACGAGGGCCTGGTGACGCCGCGGCCGCGGTCGTGGTCGGTGGTGCGGGAGTTCACCGCGTCGGACGTCGCGGACCTCAACGAGGTGCGCACGGCCTTCGAGGGCCTCACTTTCCGGCTCGCCGCGCAACGCCGCACGCGCGAAGGCCTGGCGCGGCTGCGGGAGGTGCTCGACACGGAACTGCGCGCCGCCCGCGCCGGCGACGCGGTGTCCGCACGCCGGGCAGCCGCGGATTTCCACGAGGTCGTCACGTCGCTGTCGGCGAACGAATTGCTCGGCGAACTGGAACGGACGTTGCGCAGCCGCATGCGATGGCTGCTCGGCCAGCACGACGACCTGGAAGCGATGGCGGCCGAGCACGAACTCTTGTACGAGGCGATCGTGGACCGGGATGTCGAGCGCGTGGAACGGCTGGTGCTGGCCCATCTCGCGACCGGCACGAGCGAGGCGGCGCGGCGGCATCCGGCGGAGGAATCCGCTTCGGCCGGGTGAACCGCGAGCGCGGAGCTTCCCCAGCCTGCCTCGCGGCCGGGCCGGCCCCGGTGCGCCCCCGCTCCCGCTGACGTCTGCGAGGGGAACTCTGATTCCGGCAGGGTTCCCCGCACAGACGCTCGCGCCCGCCGGGCTTCGCCCCGTCAGAGGTCGACGACCGCCAGCCCGTCCGCCACCACGACGCCGTCGTGCAGCACCGTGCGGTCCTTGCCGCGGTCCATCACCGCGCTGGTCGGCGTCTCGCCGTCCACCAGCACCAGGTCCGCCCGGTCGCCGGCGGCCACGCCGGGCCGGTCGGCGATTCCCGCCAGCCGGGGCACGTCGTGGCTCATGATCGACGCGCCGCCCGTCGTCGCGATCGCGAGCGCCATCTCGATCAGCTCGTCGCGCCGGAACCCGTGCGTGAAGGCCAGCTGCCACGTCCGGTCGAGCAGATCGCAGTTGCCGTACGGGCTCCAGTAGTCCCGCTGCCCGTCCTCCCCCAGCCCGACGCGCACGCCCGCGGTCGTCAGCTCCGCCAGCGACAACTGCCGGTCGACGGACGGCGCGACCGTCGCCATCGCGATGTCCAGCTCCGCGAACGTGTCGATCAGCCGTCGGCTCACCGCCTCCGAGACCGAGCCCAGCTCGTACGCGTGCGACATGGTCACCTTGCCGCGCATGTCCAGCGCGCGGACCCGCTCGATCACCAGGTCCGTCGAAAACACCCCGAGATGGCCCGGCTCGTGCAGATGGATGTCGACCTCGACGCCGTACTTCTCGGCCAGCCCGAACACGACGTCCAAGTGCCCCTTGGGATCCTTGTCGAGCGAACACGGATCGATCCCGCCGACCACCGACGCACCCGAACGCAGCGCGGCCTCCAGCACGTCCGCCGTGCCCGGCTCGCGCAGGATCCCCG
This sequence comes from Amycolatopsis sp. FU40, assembly GCF_021903635.1. Classification (NCBI taxonomy): domain Bacteria; kingdom Bacillati; phylum Actinomycetota; class Actinomycetes; order Pseudonocardiales; family Pseudonocardiaceae; genus Amycolatopsis; species Amycolatopsis sp. FU40. Next base: position 1,604,017 of record NZ_CP091381.1, on the reverse strand, counting down.
CCTGCGGGAACGCCATCACCTCGACGTCCGCGTGCGCGGCGAAGCGCTCCTTGGCCGCGAGCACCGCGTCGAGCTTCTCGAGCCGGCAGTCCACGTCGACCTGCGCGTAGGTGCGCACGCGAGTGGTGCCGTTCGCGATCATCCGCTCCAACGTGCCCGCGACGCGTTCCGGCAGCGGGACCTCGGCGTTCCGCCAGTTCTCGCGGTCGTTCAGCATCATCGCCCAGACGCCGGGAGCTCCCGTGTGCGGCCGGAACGGCAGGCCGATGCGCGTCGAGTCGAGGTGAACGTGCACGTCGCTGAAGGAGGGGAACAGCAGCCGCCCGCGCCCCTCGACCACGTCCCCGCCGGACGCCGCCGGATCATGCGGCCGGACCGCGGCGATCCGGTCGCCTGCCACCTCGACGTCGCTGCGCTGACCGCCCCAGGGACGGACGTCACGGATCAACACGGAGAGCACCTTTCTCGACGGGAGCACTTTGGTATACCAAGAGTACCCGACCCGGTCGTGCCGCGTTCTCCGCCCAAGCTCGTCGGCGAAGCCCGCGGCCGGAGGAACGATGACCGGGAAATCGCCTGTGGACGACCGGGCGCGCTGGCCTTCGTGCGCGGAACGAGCGCCGCCGAGGTGTTTCGCGCCTTCGGCATCGATCCGGACTCGGCGCGGACCATGACCACGGAGCAAGCACTGGCCGACCCTGTGCTGCGGACGGCCACGTTCGACGAAAGGCCGCGATGGATTCGCGTCGCCGAGTCCGGCGAATGGACCGTCGTGGTGGAGTACTCGCAGCAGAAGAGCTATCTCGACGGCATCTCGAACCGCCTGGCCGAGAACACCGAGGTCGTCCTCATCGCAGCCAACCCATTCGACCCCGCCGCTGTCTCCTGTCTCTCGCCCGGCGAGTTCGTCTTCGCGTTCAAGTGCGGCGCGCCCTACGACTCCCGGGCCGGGACTCGCCCCCACATGTTCGACGACGAGATGTTCGACGCCGGGCTCATCGACTTCCCTTCACGCGTGTCGATCGCCGACGCGTCGACCGCGATGATGGCGGTCCTCAGCGGGCGCCTCGGATTCAGCCTGTCTCCGGAAACCGTCACCGGACCGCTCCCCACCGCCGGTCGCATGCACCAGTACCGGCCGCCGTACCCGCTCAACCGGCGAGCAAACGCAGAAGCCGAGCAGTCTCCGACGCCACCGCGCTCCTCCCCAGCCGGACGTACTTCCGCGGATCCACCGCGTCCGGCCGCTCCTCCAGGAACCGCCGAACCGACCGCGTGAACAGGCCATTGAGATGCGTTGAGATATTGACCTTCGCCATCCCGCTCGCCACCGCCCCGCGCAGTTCTTCGTCCGACAGTCCTGACGAGCCGTGCAATACCAGCGGGACCGGGACCGCGTCTCGCAACCGGGTCACCAGCGCACGGTCCACCTGGGCCGTCCGTTCCACCATCGCGTGAGATGTCCCGACTGCCACCGCCAGGGCGTCCACGCCGGTCGCGGCCACGAAGTCGGCCGCTTCGGCCGGGTCGGTGCGGGCACCGGGCGCGTGCACGCCGTCCTTTCCGCCCACCTCGCCCAGTTCCGCTTCCACCGCTACACCCGCGTCGTGACAGAGCGAGGCGATCTCCCGGGTCGTGCGCAGGTTTTCCGCGTACGGCAAGCGCGATCCGTCGTACATCACGCTGTCCACGCCCAATGCGATGCCCTCCCGGATCAGCTCCGGGTCTTCGATGTGGTCCAGGTGCACCAGCACGCCGACCGACGCGCGGCGGGCGATTTCCCGGGACGCCACGGTGATCGGGGCCAATCCGCCGTGGTAGCGGACGCAGTTTTCGCTGATCTGCAGCACCACCGGCAATCCGGCCTGTTCCGCACCCTCGGCGATGGCCTCGGCGTGTTCCAGCATGATCACATTGAACGCGCCCACGGCGGAACCGCGCTCGCGGGCGGCGGCCAGCAGCCGGGGCAGTTCGGGACGGGTGATCATGCGGGGGCTCCGTTCAGGAATCGGCGATAGGCGGGGAGATCGACTTCTCCGGCGACCGGGCGGAGGACGGCTGCGGCGCCCAGTGCGGCGGCGGTGCGCAGGGCTTCGATCAGGGGGCGACCGGCGGCGAGGGCGACGGCCAGTCCGGCGGTCGCGGCATCCCCGGCTCCGGTCGGGTTGCCATGGACGTCGGGGATGGCGGGGACAATCCGAACGCCGCCCTGGCCATAGGCGGCGATGCCGTCGGCTCCGCGCGAAACGACGACCAACTGCGCGCCCAGCCGGAGAAGTGCCGCAGCGCCAGCCGCTTCGTCAGCTGCGGAGGTCGCGGCGAGCAGTTCGGCTCGATTCGGCTTCACCAGCGCACCGGCGCGGGCCGCGGCCAGCAACGCGAGGCCGGAGGCGTCGACCAGCGTCCGCACTCCGGCTTCCCGGGCGATACGGGTCCAGGCGGAGACCAGGTCCGGGGAGGCACCACGCGGCAGGGAACCGGAAACCACCAGCAGGTCCGCCCCGGGCAGGCAGTGGGCCAGGCGAGAACCGAAAGCTGTCCATTCCTCTTCGGACACTTCCGGGCCGGGTTCCGCGTAAACCGTCGGATGGCCGTCCCCGGTAACCGTTACGGTGGTTCGGTTTTCGCCGGAGATCGGGACTGCCTCGAAGGGCACGTCCAGTTCAGCCCCGAGCCACCGGCCCGCCTCGCCGCCCAACGGGAGAAGGGCCTGGACCGGGGCCTCCACGGCAGCGAGCACCCGGGCGACGTTCACGCCCTTGCCGCCCGGCCGTCGCTGCACCTCCAGCACCCGGTTCGTGTCCCCGGGCGCGTGGGCGCCGATCCGGTAGGTGACGTCGATGGCCGGGTTCGGCGTCAGGGTGAGGATCATCAGGCGAGGATCACCGAGCGCGTCAGCGAGCGCGGGCGGTCGGGATCCAGGCCGCGCCGGGCGGCCAGCGCGACGGCGAAGCGTTGCGCCACCACGAGTGCGGCGAGCGGATCCAGGTCGTGGTGCACGAAACGCGCGCCGGTGCGGGCGACGTCGTCCGCGAGTCCGGCGGGGGCCGGGCCCAGCGACCAGACGAGACGGCCCGGCTGGGCGATCGCGATCGGGCCGTGGCGGTAGTCCATGGCGGGATAGGACTCAGCCCAGAACTGTGCGGCTTCGCGGGTCTTCAGTGCGGCCTCGCAAGCCAAGCCGACTGCGGGGCCGCGGCCGATGAAGGTGACCTGTTCAGCGTCGAGCAGGTCGTCGATCGGTTGCGTCAGCGCTTCGGTGCAGGCGGACGCGAGTTGGTCGATGTCGTCGCCCAGACCGGCGCGCAGCAGGGCGAGCGCGGTGGTGGCAAAGCGGGTCTGCACGACGGATTGTTCGTCGGCGAAGGAAAGTTCGACGACCTCGTCCGCGTGGGCGGCGGCGGGACTCTCGCCGACCGCGGTGATCAGCACGGTGCGCTGTGCGGGCATGGCGGCGAGCAGGTCGATGATCTCGGTCGTGGTGCCGGAGCGGGAAATCGCCACGACGCGGTCGTATTCGCGCGAAGCCGGGTATTCGGAGCCGGCGAAGGCGTCGGTGACCCCGTGGCCGCGTTGTTCGCGGGCGACGGCGTAGCTCATCGCGATGAACCAGCTGGTGCCGCAGCCGACTACGGCCACTCGTTCGCCCGGCTGAGGCAGCGCGGCCGACGGGGCCAGCGCGGCCGCCGCGCGCCACATTTCGGGCTGGGAAGCCAGTTCGGCGGCCGCGAAGGAGCCGGAGGCATCCGGAAGGGAGGACACGGGATGGAGGCCTTTCGATCCAGGACGGGCGAGATGATCGCAGCCGTCATCATACTTGAGTGTTTTTGATTGACCTATGCGTTATAGCGCAGATTCGATCATAAAGTCGAGTGAGCCTGGCCTCTAGGATGAGCACCGCCCCGCCTCCGACCAGGAAACGAGAGACCGGCATGACGCCCCGGCAACGCCTGAACGCCCTGCTCGAATCGGCGAGCGAACGGGGCAGCGTCACGATCGCGGAGATCGGCGGGGCACCCGGCATCTCCCCCGCGACCGCGCGACGGGACCTCCCGACCCTCGCCGACCAGCGGCTGATCACCCGCATCCGCAGCGGGGCCGTCGCGCTGGACACCGGCTGCGAGCCGCCGCCGCAGTACAGATCGCCCGGCAGGCCGAGGCGGCGATCGCCGCCCGCACGCCGGCGAAGAGCGAGCGGTTCATCCGCAGCGACGACGAAACCGGGGTGGCCGCGGCCGACATCGCCTACGAGCTGTCCGCCCGCGCGCGGGTCACAAGCGTCGTGACCGGCAGCAGTCCTGCGAAACGGCCGGCTCGGCAGCGCCGTCGGCGGGCGCGCCGGACGCGGTCGTCCTCGTTCGCCGCCGACCTCGCGGCGGCCTCCGCGGAGCCGGTCGTCGCGAGCTAAGCAGGCCCGCAACCGTTGCGTATTTATGATTGTTTTGCCATCATGCAGATCAATATCACGCAGAGGTGAGGTGGCGACGTGGTGAACCCCGGGGTGTTGCGAGTCGGCGTGGTCGGGGTCGGCCTGCGGGCCGAGATCGCCCGGCACGTGGCGGAATCCGGCGTCGCGGCGGAGCTCGTGGCCGCTTCGGACCCCGACGAGCGCGGCCGGGCGCGAGCGCGCGAGATGTTCGGCGACCTCGAGATCGTTGCCGGGCATCAAGAACTCGCGAACCTGGTCGACGCCGCGATCGTGACTTCCCCGGACTGGACGCATGCCGAGATCGCCGTCGACCTGCTTCGCGCCGGAGTCGCGGTGTACCTCGAAAAGCCGCTCGCCACAACACTTCCTGACGCGGACGCCGTCCTCGCCGCCGCCCAGGAAACCGGCGCCAAGCTCTACATCGGACACAACTTCCGGCACTCAGCCGTCGTCCGCACGCTCCGCGACGTCGTGACGCGCGGCGAGATCGGCGAAGTGAAAACCGTGTGGTGCCGCCATTTCGTCGGCAACGGCGGCGACTACTACTTCAAGGACTGGCACGCCGACCGCAGCCGCGTGAATTCCTTGCTGCTGCAGAAAGCCAGTCACGACCTCGACGTCATCCACTACCTCGCCGGAGGTTTCACCCGCCGCGTCACCGCGATGGGCGACCTGGCCGTCTACGGCAAGATCACCGACCGAGGCGGACAGGGCGACCGCCTCGCCGACGACTGGTTTTCCTTCGGCAACTGGCCTCCCGCCGCCCAAACCGGCCTCAACCCGGTCGTCGACGTCGAAGACCTCTCGATGGTCCACCTGCGACTCGACAACGGCGTCCTCGCCAGCTACGAACAATGCCACTTCACGCCCGACTACTGGCGCAATTACACCGTGATCGGCACCGAAGGCCGCGCCGAGAACTTCGGCGACACCGGCGGCGGCGTGGTGAAAGTATGGAACCGCCGCCGCAATTGGGCCCGAGACGGCGACCGCGAGTACCCGATCGACGGTGTCGCATCAGGACACGAGGACGCGGATCTCCTCACCATGAAAGAATTCCTGCGCTACGCAGTGCACGGCGACCCGCCGGAACTGTCGCCGATCGCCGCCCGCGAAGCCGTGGCGGCGGGCGCACTCGCCACTGAATCCCTGCGTTCCGGCTCCGTGCCGATCGACGTCCCTCCCCTGCCCGAAAAGGTAGCCGCCCACTTCTGCCCGCCGGAAGGAAACCGCAGATGACCTCTCCCTCCCCCTGTCCCCGCTAGCGCAAGGGAAGGAAAACGAAACCCATGCGCGTGCGAACCCTGACCCGGCGCGGTTTTCTCCGCGGCGCGGCGGCGATGGCGCTGGTGCCCGCCGCCGCGGCCTGCGCCGAGGCCCCCGCCGCCACGTCCGGGCCGGTCACCGTCGAAATGTGGCACGGCCAGAGCGACACCGGTCTCAAAGTCCTCAAGCAACTCGTCGCCGCGTTCCAGCGCGAGAACCCCGGCATCCGGATCGACCTCGGCGGCGGCGTGCTCGCCGACGCCATGCTGCAGAAGGTCACCGCGGCGCTCGCGTCCGGCTCCTACCCGGACATCGCGTACATCTTCGGCTCCGACCTCGCCAGCATCGCCCGCAGCCCGCGCGTGGCCGACATGGGCGACGTCGTCCACGGCCAGTTCTGGAAACCCGCGCTCGAAGCGGTCACCGTCAACGAGCGCGTCCGCGCGGTGCCCGCGATGCTCGACTCGCTGGCCGTCGCCTGCAACAGGAAACTTTTCCAGCAGCACGGCGTCCCGCTGCCGGACGCCTCCTGGCGCTGGCCGGATTTCGTGGCCACCGCGAAGAAACTGACCAACCGCGGCCAAGGACAGTTCGGCACGGCCTGGCCCGGCGCGGGCGACGAGGACACCGTCTGGCGGCTGTGGCCGATGATCTGGGACCTCGGCGGCACCATCGTCGGCCAGGACGGGCGCAGCATCGGCTTCGCCGACAGCGGAGTACAGGCACTCGAAGTGATCCGGAAACTCGCCGCCGACCGCAGTGTCTACATCGACCCGAAACCCGGCTCCGAGCAGATGTACCAGGCCTTCGCCTCGGGCCGGATCGCGATGGTGCCGACCGGCCCGTGGCAACTGCCCGACATCCTCGGCGCGGGCATCGACTACCACGTCGTACCGCTGCCGACGTTCACCGGAAAGCCGATCACCATCTCCGGACCGGACACCTGGACGGTCTTCGACAACGGCGACCGCCGCCTCGCCGCGGCCAAAACGTTCCTGAGGTGGCTGACCGCGCCCGGCCAGGACGTCGTCTGGGACGTCGGCGCGGGCAGCCTCCCGCTGAGCGCCGAATCGCAGCGGCTTCCGGAATGGCAGCGGAAAACCCGGGACACCGCGGGGCTTTCCGTGTTCGCCGAGTCGCTCGAGAACTCGCACGTCCGCGCGAACCACCCCGCCTATCCGCAGGTTTCGCAGGCCGTCGCCGCGGCGATCGTCTCCGTGCTGCTCGGGCGCGCGACCCCCGCCGACGCCATGCGCGACTGCGCCTCCGCGGCCAACGCCGCCCTCATCATCCCCCGATAGGACCCCGCCCATGTCCGTACATCCCGGCCCGATCACAGTCGCTCCGGCCGCCAAGACCCGCCGACGCCGCGAAACCGCCGCCGCCTGGGCCTACCTGAGCCCCTCGGTCGTCGTCATCATCGGCCTCGGGCTGGTGCCCGTGGTGTGGTCGCTCGTCCTGTCGTTCCAGGCCGACGACCTGGTCACCCCGTCCCGGTTCGTCGGCGTCGACAACTACGCGGCGCTCGCACAGGACCCGCACTTCGGCCAAGCGGTCGGCAACACGCTGCTGTACACGGCGTTATACGTTCCGCTGAGCATCGTGCTCGGCCTCGCGCTGGCGCTCGCGCTGAACCGGCGAGTGCGCTTCATCGGCGTGTACCGGACGTTGATGTTCGTTCCGTTCGTGCTCTCGGCCACCGCACAGGGCGTCCTGTTCTCGTTCATCCTCGACCCGGAGTTCGGCGTCGCCAACTCGCTGCTGCACCGGATCGGCCTGAGCCCGCAAGGGTTTCTCACCGACCCGGCGCAGGCGTTGCTGGTCCTGGTCGCCATCACGCTGTGGAGCGGCACCGGGTTCTGCATGGTCGTCTTCCTGGCCGCGCTCCAGGACGTGCCGCCGTCGCTGATCGAAGCCGCCCGTTTGGACGGAGCCGGCCCGTTCCGCATCCTGCGGCACGTCACTCTGCCCGCGGTGCTCCCGGTGACCACGTTCCTGACGCTGTGGCAGCTGATCCAATCGCTGCAGGTGTTCGATCTGACTTACGTCACCACGAAGGGCGGGCCGCTCGGCTCGACCACGGTGATCGTCTACTTCATCTGGCAGCAGGCGTTCCAGAATTTCACCGCCGGATACGGCGCCGCCGCGGCCTACGTGCTCGCCGTCGTGCTGCTGGCGCTCGGGCTGGGCGTCCGGTTGCTGCGCCGCACCAAGGAGGTTCGATGACGACGCGCGCCCACGTCGCCCCGGTTTCCGCCGCCCGGCTGCCCGAGGTGGCACGCCAGCCCCGGCGCTGGCGGCTGCCGTTCAGCCCGTGGCATCTGCTGCTGGCCCCGCTGGCGTTGCTGTTCGCCGCGCCGCTGGTGTGGCTGCTGCTCAGCTCGGTGATGAGCAACGCGGAGATCAACCGGTTCCCGCCGTCGCTGTGGCCGTCCGGGATCGATTTCTCCGGCTACCGGTACGTGCTGGAGAACGCGCTGTTCCTGCGCTGGTTCACCAACTCGCTCATCGTGTCGGTCGTGACCGTGGCGGCCAACCTCGTCTTCGGCTCGCTCGGCGGCTACGCGTTCGCGCGCATGCGGTTCCGCGGTTCGAAGGCGATGCTCGGGCTGATGATGGCGACCATGGCGGTGCCGTTCCAGCTCACCATGATCCCGACGTTCCTGGTGATGAAGAAGCTCGGCCTCATCGACTCGCTCGGCGCGCTGATCGTCCCGTCGCTGGTCACGCCGTTCGCGGTGTTCCTGCTGCGGCAGTTCTTCCTGTCGCTGCCGCGTGAACTCGAAGAAGCGGCGTGGATCGACGGCTGCTCGCGGCTGCGGGTGCTGATCCGGATCGTGCTCCCGCTGTCCCGGCCCGCGCTGAGCACCGTCGCCGTGCTGACCTTCCTCAGCACCTGGAACGACCTGACCTGGCCGTTGATCGCGATCAACCACGACACCCAGTACACGCTCCAGCTCGGCCTGACCACCTTCCAGGGACAGCACCACACCAACTGGGCCGCGGTGATGGCCGGGAACGTCATCACCGTGCTGCCGGTGCTGCTGGCCTTCCTCGGCGCGCAGAAGACGTTCATCCAGTCCATCACCTCCAGCGGCCTCAAAGGCTGACGAGTCGTCCAGAGGAACCACGCATGCCGCACCGCTTCGACCTGCTCGTGCTCGGCGACGTCAACCCCGACGTCGTCCTCGGTCCGCTGACCGAAGACCTCGACTTCCGGCAACGGGAGCACCTCGTCGGCCACGGCTGCATCACGCTCGGCGGGTCCGCCGCGATCACCGCCGCCGGTGCCGCCCGGCTCGGGCTGAAAGTCGCCTTCGCCGGGCGGATCGGCGACGACGCCGCCGGCCGCTTCGTCCGCGACCTCCTCGACGGCCGCGGCGTCGACACCCAAGCCCTCACGGTGGATCCGACGCTGCCGACCCCGCTCACCGCGATCCTGACCCGCGGAGGCGGCCGGGCGATCGTCACCAGCTCCGGAGTGCTGGACGCGGTGTCGGCCGCGGACGTCCCCGCTGAGCTGCTCGCGAACGCGCGACACGTCCACGCCTCGTCGTACTTCCTGCTGCCCAAGCTGGCCGCCGGGCTGCCGGAACTGTTCCGTACCGCACGGGCGCACGGCGCGACCACGTCGCTGGACACCAACGACGACCCAGCGCGGCAGTGGGATCCCAGCGGCATCAAGCTGGTACTTCAGGAGACCGGCTTCCTCCTGCCCAATGCCGCCGAAGCGCTGCAACTGTCCGGAGAATCCAGCCTGCTCGACGCTGCGGCGCACCTCGCCGCACAAGGCCCGACCGTCGTCGTCAAGAACGGTGCCGACGGCGCTCTCGCGCACCACCGCGGCGAAACCGTGACGGTTCCCGCGTCCCCGATCTCCCCGCTCGACACCGTCGGCGCCGGGGACAGCTTCAACGCCGCGTTCCTGGCCGCGACGCTGCGCGGGCTGCCGCTCCGCGACGCGCTGCGGGCCGGGGTCGCCGGCGGCGGCCGGTCGACGCTCGCGCGCGGCGGGATCGACGGCCAACCCACTTGGAACGAACTCGATCTCACCGAAACGGAAAGTGCATGACCACCAAGATCACCTTCGTCGGCGCCGGCAGCGTCGTGTTCACCCAGGGTCTGCTGGCGGACCTGTTCGCCTATCCCGAATTGGCCGAGGTGCACGTCGCGCTGCACGACATCGACCCGGAACGCCTGCGGATCGCGCACGCGGCGGCCGGCCGCATCGCCGAAGCCCGCGGCGCCAAGCCCGTCCTCACCGCGCACCTCGACCGTCGCGAGGCCCTTGACGGGGCGGACTTCGTCGTCAACATGGTCCAAATCGGAATGGGCGAAGCCACCCGCGTCGACTTCGACATTCCCGCGCGCTTCGGCGTGCAGCAGACCATCGGCGACACGCTCGGCGTCGGCGGGATCTTCCGGGCCCTGCGCACGTTCCCGTTCCTGCGCGAACTCGGCGAGGACATCGCGCAGGTGTGCCCGCGGGCGTGGCTGCTGAACTACACGAACCCGATGGCGATGAACGTGCAGTACCTCTCCGAAACGCTCGGCCCGGACCGCGTGGCCGGCCTGTGCCATTCGGTGTACTGGACCGTGCACGACCTGGCCAAACTGCTGGAAGTGCCGCTGCCCGAGGTGACCTACCACGCCGCGGGCATCAACCACCAGGCGTGGATCCTGCGGCTGGAGCACCAGGGCGCCGATCTGTACCCGCGGCTCGCCGAACTCTCCGAGGACCCGCAGCTGCGGCGGCGCGTGCGGTTCGACATGTTCCGGCGGCTCGGCTACTACCCCACCGAAACCAGCGAGCATTCTTCGGAATACGTGCCCTGGTATCTCGGCCACGCCAGCGAAATCGAACGGCTGCGGCTGCCGATCGGCGCGTATCTGGACGTCGTGGCGGAGAACGAAGCCGAATACGAACGCACCCGCCAGGCGATCGAGCGCGACGAACCGCTCACCGTCGAGGGCACCAATGAATACGCGCCGCAAATCATCCACAGTGTCGTCACCGGGACGCCGCGCACCGTTTACGGCAACGTGCTCAACCGCGGGCTGATCCCGAATCTCCCCGCGACCGGAGCCGTCGAAGTGCCGTGCCTCGCCGATGCCACCGGCATCCGCCCCACGCGCGTCGACGCGCTTCCGCCGCAGCTGGCCGCGCTCAACCGCACTTACCTGAGCACCACCGAACTCGTGGTGCGCGCGGCGGTCGAGGACGATCCCCGGCACATCCGCCACGCCGCGATGACCGACCCCGCGACGGCGGCGGCGCTTCCGGTCGAACGCATCTGGGAACTGTGCGACGAAATGGTGCTCGCGCACGGCGACGCGCTTCAGCCGGGATTGCGGAAAACACTGGGCAGCTCGTGAGTCTTGACGGCGCGGCGCGGTGATCCGCTAAACTTCTGGCGCCTGCCGGACGGGCAGGCGCCAGAAGTACGCCCAGCCGGTAATGCGGATCTCCCCGCGAGCCCGGACCCAGTCGCCAGGATGTCTTCGGAACCTCCGAGGCGGGGCCGTACTCACCATCGCTGGAGTCACCAGATGCATTCGCTTCCTGGTCGGATTTCTCGCGCGACCGCGGCGGCCGCCGTGCTGATCGGCAGTTCGGCGTGCGCGCTCGGGGCCGCCGGCCCGGCGGAAAGCGCCCCGCTGCCCGCCCCGCACAGCCAAGTCGCCCTGCCCGCCCCGCACGCCGGGTTCGACTACCAGATCGGCGGCCCCTACCAGCCGCCGGCGGGCGTCCAGGTCGTCAGCCGCGACCACGGCGCCCCGGCCGCCGCCGGGGTGTACAACATCTGCTACGTCAACGCTTTCCAGGCCCAGCCCGGAGCCGAGGGCGAATGGGGCGACCTGGTCCTGCGCGACGCCAACGGCGACGTCGTCCTGGATCCCGACTGGAACGAGGCGCTGCTCGACCTGCGCACCGCGGACAAGCGGAGCCGGATCGCGGACAAGGTCGGCGGCTGGATCGACGAGTGCGCGGGCAAGGGCTACCAGGCGATCGAGCCGGACAACTACGACAGCTTCACCCGGTCCCAGGGCCTGCTCAGCGCACGGAACGCCCAGGACCTCGTCAAGCTGCTTTCCCAGCGCGCACACGGGAAAGGCCTCGCGATCGCCCAGAAGAACACTTCGGAACTCTCCTCGTCGCGGGTCGGCAACGGGCTCGACTTCGCCGTCGCCGAGGAATGCGGCGAGCAGGACAACTGCGCGGAATACACCCAGTATTTCGGCGACCGCGTGATCGTCATCGAATACACCCCGGACGGCTTGCGCAACGCTTGCGCCAAATGGGGCGCCACCCTCAGCGTCGTGCAGCGGGACCGGGACGTCACGCCGCAGGGCGAATCCGGCTACGTCCGCGCGACCTGCTGAGACTTCCGTCATCCTGCCAGCACCGCCGCGCGGATGCTGGCAGGGTGGCGGAATGGACGACGAGTACCCGTTCGACAACGCGAGCGCCCCGGCGAGCGACCGGATGTCCGCGCTGGAAGCCAGCTACGACACGACGACTTTCCGGCACCTGGCCGAACTCGGCGTCGGCGCGGGATGGTCCTGCTGGGAACTCGGCGCGGGCGGCGGATCGGTCGCCCGGCGGCTGGCCGAGCAGGTCGGACCGGACGGGCACGTGCTGGCCACCGACCTCGACACGCGCCTGCTCGCCGACCTGCCCGCGAACGCCTCGGCGGTGCGCCACGACGTCCGCGCGGAGCCGGTGCCGGACCGGGAATTCGACCTGATCCACGCCCGCCTGGTGCTGATCCACTTCCCGGAGCGAGACGAACTGGTGGCGAAACTCGCCGGCGCGCTCGCCCCCGGCGGCTGGCTGGTCCTCGAAGAAATCGAGCCGCGCGGGCAAACCGTGCTGGAGACGCCCGACGAGGCGAGCGCGACGATTTTCCGTTCCGTGCAAGGCCGGATCCTGGACCTGCTCGAACGGGCGGGCAGCGACGTCGAATGGGCCGGGCAGTTGCCGGAGGTGCTCGCCGGAGCCGGATTGCGCGAGGTCGGCAGCGCGCGGAGCACGACCCGGTGGCCGGGCGGCGGGCCGGAAATCCGGTTGCTGGCCGCGAATTCGGTGGAACTGGCCGAAAAGCTGACCGCGGACGGCGTGCCGCCGGAGGAGATCGAGCAGTTCCGCCGGGTGCTCGCCGATCCGCGGTTCACCGTGTCCTCCTATCCCCTCGTGTCGGGGTGGGGACGCCGTTAACGGCGGCGAGAGATCGCCACGCCGGCCAGGCAGAGCACGCCGCCGACGAGTCCGTACGCGGTCGGGGTTTCCGCGAGCAACAGCCAGGAAAGCAGCACGGCCACCGCGGGCACGGCGTAGGTCACCATCGTCAACCGGCCCGCGTCCGTGCGGCGGAGCGCGTACGCCCACGCCGTGAAGCCGACCGCGGTGGGGAACACTCCCAAGTAGACGCTGCCGAGCACCGCCCCGGTGGGGGCCACCTGCAGTTCGCTGACCAGCTGCGGTGTCCACGGCAGCAGGACCACAGTGCCGACGACGCAGCCGAGCCAGATCGCGGTCAGCCCGTCGACATGGCGCAAGGTGATTTTCTGGACCATGACGCCAGCGGCGTAAAGCACCGCGGCCAGCAAGCACAACAGCACGCCAGCCCAGTCGTTGCTCCCGGTGGCTCCGGTCGCGATCAGCGCGGCCCCGCCCAGCGCGACGAGCGAGCCGACGACGAGCGAGCGCGAGAAGCCCTCGCCGAGGAACTTCCCGGCCGCGACGGCGACCATCAGCGGCGCGAGGTTCACCAGCAACGCCGCGGTCCCGGCGTCGACGTGCCGCTCCCCCGCGTTGAGGACGACGGTGTACGCGGCCAGCCACAGCACGGCGTATGCCGCGACCAGCAGGAACGCCTTGCGCGACAGCCGGATCCGGACCGCGCCCTTGGCCACGGCGAACACGGTGAGCGTGACGGCCGCGACGGCGAGCCGCAGCAACGCCAGCGGCGCCGGGGACAGCGCGTGCCCAACGCTGCGGATAGCGACGAACGACGAGGCCCACAGCACGACGGCAAGCCCCGCGGCGGCCGCGATCTTGCCGAAGTCGGTCTTGCGGGCGGGCGGGGCGGTTTCCACGAGATCGGTCACCTGGCCATCGTCGCCTCGGTCAGCTGTACAGCACAAGCGATGAGTTCTGTACCTCCGTTAAGGAGTGCTGTACATTCGCCGTATGCTGGACATTCCCCGGCTCCGCGTGCTGCGCGCAGTCGTCGCGTCAGGGTCGATCCGCGCGAGCGCCGCAGCGCTCGGCTACACGCCGTCCGCGGTGAGCCAGCAAATCACCACGCTGCAACGGGAGACCGGGCTGCAGCTGTTCGAACGGTCCGGCCGTGGCATCGAGCCCACCGAGGCCGGGCGCACGCTCGCCGCCGAGGCCGAGGCGCTCTTCGAGGCGTTCAGCCGGGTGGAGCAGGTGGCGAGCGAGCTGCGCGCCGGACGCGTCGGCCGCCTGTCGATCGGCTACTTCGGCTCGGCAGGCTCGACCTGGCTGGCCCCGACGGTCGCCGCGCTGCGCACCGAATTCCCCGGCCTGCGCCTGGACCTGATGCTGACCGAATTCACGCAGGGCGACCCGGACATCGACATCTTCGTGGAGGAAACCGGGGCCGAGCACCCCGGGTCGGTCGTCGTGCACCGGCTGGCCGAGGACCCCTACCTGGCGGTCGTCCGCCTCGACGACCCGCTCGCCGGGCTGCCGGAAGTGCCGCTGGCCGCGCTCGCCGAACGGCATTGGGTCGACAACGACCTGCGCGAAGGCCCGTGCCGTCAGGTGCTGCTCAACGCCTGCACACAGGCCGGTTTCTCGCCGAGTTTCGTCGTCGAGACGCACGACTACCGGACCGCGATGTCTTTCGTGGCAACGGGAATCGGGTTGACGGTGGTGCCGGAACTGGGCATCGGCGAACTGCCGGACGGTCTCGCCACGGTGGCGTTGGCCTCTCCCGCGCCGGTCCGGCACCTCAGCCTGGCGGTGAAGAAGCCGATCGCGGAGCACCCGGCCGCCCGGCGCGCGGTGGAGCTGCTGGAAAGCCTGGTGTGCTCGGGGAAGGCACTGGCCGGGTGAGCATCGCCCTCCCGGCCTCGGGGACTGCCGTGAGGGACTCAGAGTCCGTGCGGGTCCCCCCTCACGGACAGCCAACCGGGGGCCCGGGGTCGCCGAAGTGGTGCCCGCGGCCTGGGAGTTGGGCTGGAAAAGCCGTGAAGGACTCCTTGAGGGAATCTGATTCCCTCAAGGAGTCCTTCACGGCACGGTGCCGGAGGCGGGAATCGGGCGGCCGGGCATTGTCCGGTAACGAATGCACCACATTCGCGACGCGAATGCGCCGCGCCGCCCCGAACGGACCAGTCCGCACCGGGTTCGCGCCGGACGACGGGCGGAAGCCGGCTCACCGGAACGGGTTGATGGCCCGCTGCCAATTTCACCGGCTCTTTCCGCGCCGACCTGGGCGGCCGACCGGAAACCGACTTCGTTACACCCCGATCGGGTAGGGATGACTCACGCGCAGTCCCCGGTTTAGCGACCCAAACCCGCGTCCGTCACCCTGACGAGGAGCGTCGAACCCCCGGGTTGGCGGATTGGCCGGGGCACCCCCCTCGTGCGGGAATGGTGTCACCGTCCGACATCGAAGTCGCCCGGTTTTCCTCGGGGAAAGGGAAGGGTTCGTTTTCATGGACGTCCGGTACGAGGCTTTTTGCTTCGCCGATCCGCTGTTCTTCGACGAACCGCGCGAATCGCCGGGCGCGGCAGGCGACCTGGCCGCGGGGCTGCCGCTGCCGGGACCCGAGTGGACGGACGAGACGCGCGGGATCTGGCGGTCGCTGCGCCCGGCGGGCCGGAAACTTCCCGCCCAGGGCTGGAAAATCCACGTCTCCGCAGGTCTGGACAACGCGGCCGGCGTACTGTCCCGCGTGCATCGGTACTGTGTGGAGCATCGGATCGCGTACAAGCATCTGCGCTCCCGGGCGACCCTGCTGAGCCGCAATTCGAAATACGCTCCGCGCGAAGGTAGCGGCAAGCTCGTCACGATTTACCCGCACTCCGAAGAGGCGCTCGCCGCGATACTGTCCGACCTTTCCGCCGAGCTGGAAGGCGAGCACGGCGCGTATATTCTGAGCGATCTCCGCTACCGCGAAGGCCCGCTTTACGTCCGGTACGGCGGATTCGCCGAACAGTGGACCGAACACGCCGGAACCCGGGTGCTGGCAATCCGCCATCCGGATGGCACGCTCGTGCCCGACCGCCGGGAACCGTCCTTTTCCGTCCCGGAATGGGCGCCGATTCCGTCCTGTCTGTCCGGCAGCCTGGCCGCGCGCAAGAACGGGGCCGCATTCCCGTACCGGGTGACCGGTTCCCTGCACTTTTCCAACGGCGGCGGCGTTTATCTGGCCGAGCGAGGGGCCGGCCGGAAGACCGTCGTGCTGAAGGAGGCCCGGCCGCACGCCGGGCTGGACCGGGAAGGCGCCGACGCGGTCGCCCGGCTGAACCACGAACGCGAGGTGCTCGAACGACTGGCGGACGTTCCGGGCATCCCGCGCGTGCACGAGCAGTTCACCGTGTGGGAGCACCATTATCTGGCGATGGAGCACCTGCCCGGCATCGCGCTGAGCAGCTGGCTCGCCCGGCACTACCCGCTCACCAGCGGCACGCGGGCCGAGGGCGGTCTCGCGGCCTACCGCGAACGCGCGCTGGCCGTGCTCGCCCAGGTCGAACGCATCGTCGCGGACATCCACCGGCACGGGATCGTGTTCGGCGACCTGCACGGGAAGAACATCCTGGTGGACGAGCACGACCGGGTGTCGCTGATCGACTTCGAACTGGCTGTCGAGGCCGATTCCGGCGACCGTCCGGGGCTGGGCGCCCCCGGTTTCCGCGCACCCGCCGACCGGCACGGTTTCGAGATCGACGAACATGCCCTCGCCGCGCTGCGGCTGTGGCTGTTCCTTCCGCTGGTGATGCTGCTGGAACTCGCGCCCGGCAAACTGCGCGGGCTCGCGGACTTCGCGCAGCAGCGGTTCGACCTGCCGGACGGGTACGCCGACGGTGTGGTCTCCGTGCTCGCCCCGCGCACCGCATCGCCCTCGACGCACACCGCGCTGGACGAGCCGCGGCCGGACTGGTCGCTGGTCCGCAAGCAGATCGCGGAAGCCATCCTCGCCGCTGCCGCTCCGGAGCGTAGTGACCGGCTGTTCCCCGGCGACATCGAACAGTTCCGCTCCGGCGGCACGGGGTTCGGCGTCGGAGCCGCGGGCGTGCTGCACTCGCTGCACGTCGCCGGAGCCGGCCGTTATCCGGAATACGAAGAGTGGCTGCTGGCGGCCGTCCGGCGGCAACCGCCCTCGCGGCCCGGGTTCTTCGACGGCAGCCACGGCATCGCGTACGTCCTCGAGGAATTCGGCTACGCGGCAGAAGCCGACGAACTGCTCGCCGCGTCGCGGTCGCTGGTCGATCAAACCACCGACCACGGCCTGGAAAGCGGGCTCGCCGGAATCGGCCTCACCCGCCTGCACTTCGCGACGACCCGCGGCGACAACGAATTCGGCCGCCAAGCACTGGACGTCGCGCTCAAGCTCGCGAGCGCGTTCGAGACCGCAGACCCGCCCGGCCGCTTCGCCAGGGCCGGCCTGCTCAGCGGCTGGTCCGGGCCCGCGCTGCTGTTCCTGCGGCTGTACGAGCACACCGGCGAGCCGTCCTGGCTCACCCTTGCCGACCGGGTGCTGGCCCGCGACCTGGAGGAATGCGCTCCCGCGTCGGACGGATCGCTGCAGGTCCGCGACGGCGCCCTGCGCCTGCTCCCCTACGCCGCGATCGGCAGCGCCGGAATCCTGCTGGTCGCCGAACAGATCGCCCGGCGCCTGCCGGACTCCGCGGCCGCCGAGAGCCTGCCCGGGCTGCGCGCCGCCTGCCGCGGGGAGTTCGTGATCCACCCCGGCCTGCTCTACGGCCGGTGCGGGCTCGCCGCCGCGCTGTCCTTCGCCGACGAGCCCGACCGGGAAGCCATCGACCTGCATCTGGCGCGCTTGTCCTGGCACGGCGTCCCCTATCACGGCGGGCTGGCCTTCCCCGGCAACCAGCTGCTTCGCCTGTCGACCGACGTCAGCACC
This sequence comes from Amycolatopsis sp. FU40, assembly GCF_021903635.1. Classification (NCBI taxonomy): domain Bacteria; kingdom Bacillati; phylum Actinomycetota; class Actinomycetes; order Pseudonocardiales; family Pseudonocardiaceae; genus Amycolatopsis; species Amycolatopsis sp. FU40. Next base: position 1,586,196 of record NZ_CP091381.1, on the reverse strand, counting down.
GGCAGCGCGGGGGTCCTCCGCACGCTCGCCGCACTACTGGACGGCGCGGAACCGCTGCCCTTCCTGGGCTCCGCACCGTCCCCGCACACCTCCGGCCGATGAGCGCCGGCGGACCCCGAGAGAAGGGAACACCCATGGAAAACGTCCTGGAACTGCAGGCGCTGGAGGCCCCGGAAGCCCTCGAAGGCCAGGGACTGGACCACCACGGCCACAGCCACTACAGCGCATGGTGCGGCGACAGCACGCTCAGCCTGCTTCTCTGCTACTGACCGCGCGGGCAGGGCGGGAACGGCGCAGGACAAGTGCGCCGTTCCCGCCCCGTTCATTCTGCCCCGCTTGGCGGCGGTGGTCGCGGCGAGGTCGAGGTCGCCGATCCGGCCAGAGTCCGGCGATGTCCGACCGCGAGGATGGGCCGCAGAGCGGGCACTCGGCGCATTCGCCGAGCACGCCGGACCCGCGCCGCTCCGCCGCCGCGGTCCTCGTCAAGTCATTGACCTCCTCCGACGCCACGCTCGCCGCAGACGCCCGAGGAAAACGGCATCGCCCGTTGTTCTTCGGCCGCCCCCGGCTCACCGCAGCCGCTTCGCCGATCTCAGCCAGCACCGCGCCTGCCGACCGCCATGCGAAGGGAGTGCCATGGCCGGACCCGCCGATCGCCTCCTGACCTCGACCGCGCTCCTGGACCGTCCCAGGCTCGCCGCGGTGATCGTCGCGTCGCTGCTCTCTGCCAGTGCCGGACTGTTGCTGCCCGGCGCCCTCGCCACCGCCACCGACGCGGTGCTCAGCGGCCGAAGCAGCACCGGCGCGGTGATCTGGCTGCTCGCCATCGGCGCCGCGGAGATCGCCGCGGACGCCGTCATGGTGGTCCTTCCCGCCCGCCTGACCAGCAACGCGAGCGCCTGGCTGCGCCGCCGCGTCACCGACCGTTTGCTCGCCTTGGGCACCAGCTCGCCGTTCGCCCCAGGCGACGCGGTCAGCCGAGTGTCCGGCGATTGCGCAGCGGCTGGCGGCGTCGCCGCGATCGTGGTGCAGCTGGTCGCGACCGGTCTCCTGTCCTCCGGCGCGGTAGTCCTGCTCGCGCTTCTGGACTGGCGGCTCGCACTCGTCTTCCTCGGCAGCCTCCCCTTCGCCTTGCTGCTCGCGCGGTCGCACCTGCGCGGAACGGCCAAGGATGTGCTTGCCTACCAACGGGTTTCCGGCGAACTGTCCGCCCGGCTGCTCGACGCCGTCGCCGGTCTGCGGACGATCGCCGCGTCCGGCACCGCCGACGCCGAAGCCGCCCGGGTGCTGCGTCCGCTGCCTCGGCTGAACCTCGCCGGCCAAGGCATGTGGCGCACGCAGGCGCGGATGGTGTGGCGAGCCGGTCTCTTGCTCCCCACGGTGGAAATCCTCACCCTCGCCGCCGCCGGTTTCGGTGTCCTGGACGGGCGGTTGAGCGCCGGGGACGTCCTCGCCGCCCTTGGGTACGTCGCGCTCGGACTCGGCCTGGTCACGCAAATCCCTCTGCTCACCACCCTTTCCCGGATCCGCTCGGCCGCGCTCCGGATCACCGAGGTCCTCGACGCCGAGCCCCCGCCTCGCGGCGCACTCGGACTGCTGCCCGGAAACGGCGCCCTGGAACTCCGCGGAGCCACCGTCCACGGGGCGCTCGCCGACGTCGACCTCACCATTCCCGGCGGCTGTTTCGCCGCAGTAGTAGGAAGTTCCGGCACGGGAAAGTCCACTATGGTCTCTTTGCTGGCCGGTCTTCGCCGCCCCGACGCCGGACAGGTGCTGCTCGACGGCCGCGACCTCGCCGTGCTGCGCCCGGACGAGCTTCGGGCCGTAGTCGGATACGCCTCGGCCGAGCCCGCGCTGCTCGGCGCCACTGTCGCCGATGCTGTCGCTTACGGTTCCTGGGCCAGCGTTCCGGCGGTCGACGAGGCTTGCCGGACCGCGCGCATTCACGACATCCTCGTGCGCTTGCCGCACGGTTACGACACTCCTCTTGCCGAAACTCCGTTGTCCGGCGGGGAAACCGCCCGGGTGGGCCTCGCGAGGGCGCTCGCGCGGAACCCGCGGGTGCTCCTGCTCGACGACGCCACCGCCAGCCTGGACACGGTCACCGAACGCGCCGTGACGGCGGAACTCGGCCGCCGGACCCGGGTGGTCGTGACGCACCGGGCCGCGATGGCCGCGCGGGCGGACGTGGTGGTGTGGCTGGCGGCGGGGCAGGTCCGGGCGGTCGGGCCGCATGCGCGGTTGTGGCAGATGCCGGGGTATCGCGCGGTGTTCACGGAGGAAACGTGAGCGGGAACGCGTTCGCCGGGCGCCGCGCCGAGGCGAGTTCGTGGCGTGGGCTCGCGGCGCAGCAAGCCCACGGACACAACCGCACCGTGCACGCGGAGGGACCATGAGCATCGGCCGCCTCTACTGGAACGCCCTGGCCGGGCAATGGCGCGGCGGGCTGGTTCTCCTGGCCTGCTCCGTCCTCGAAGGACTGCCCGCGTTCTTCTCCGGACGGCTCGTCGAACTGGCCGTCAACAGCGGGTTCGCGGCAGGCAAGCCCGGCATCGGCCTCGGCTGGCTCGGGGTATTCGGACTCGCCGCTCTCGCCGGCGCGTTCGGCTCGCGGCTGGTGTGGCGGCAACTGGGCAAAGTCGTCGAGCCGTTGCGCGACGCGCTGGTGACCGCCGTCGTGCGCGGGGTGCTGCACGATCCCGCGCCGCCGCGGAGCGGGCCGGACGCTCGCGGCGTCGCGCGGATCACCCAGCACGTCGAGGTCGTGCGCGATGCCACCGGCGGGCTTCTCGTCCAGGCGCGCGGCATGATCGTCACCACCGCGGCGGCGATTGCCGGGCTGGTGACCGTCGCGGGGTCGCTGGCGTTGCCGGTCGTGGTCCCGGTGGTGCTCGCGCTGGCCGGATTCGCCGCGCTGCTGCCCTCCCTGGCCCGGCGGCAACGCGCGCTCACGTTGGCCGACGAAGGCACCGCAGCCGCCACGGGCTCGATTTTCGCCGGGCTGCGCGACGTCGTCGCCTGCGGAGCCGAACCGGTCGCCGCGCTGGCCGCCGACCACGCGGTGGACCGTCAAGCCTCGGCCGCGGTGCGGGTCGCCAGGTCGGCCGCGCTGCGGTCGATGATCGTGGCGCTCGGCGGATTCGTCCCGCTGGTGCTCGCGCTCGCCCTCGCGCCGTCGATGGTCGCCCGCGGCGAACTGACCGCAGGGGCGGCGCTGGGCGCGCTCGTCTACCTGGCCACCACCTTGCAACCCGCACTGCGCGGACTGGCCGCCACCGCGTCCACGGTCGTCCTCCGCTTGCTCGTCGCCCTGCGCCGGCTCGCCGAAACCACCGCCCCGCCCGAACGCCGCCCAGCGACCGAAAGCCCCGCCGGACTCGGCCTCGCCGTGCGCGACCTGACCTTCCGCTGGGGCGCCGCCCCGGAACCGGTCGTCCACGGCCTGAACCTCGACCTGCGCCCCGGCGAACACCTCGCGGTGGTCGGCCCGAGCGGCATCGGGAAATCGACCCTCGCCGGTCTGCTCACCGGCCTGCTGCCACCGCACTCCGGCGAAGTCCGGCTGGGCGGCGTGCCCGTCAGCGAACTGGCCGACCGCCCCCGGCATCTGGTGCTGGTCCCGCAACAGGCTTACCTCTTCGCCGGAACCCTGCGCGAAAACCTGTCCCTGTTCCACCCCGAAGCCTCCGACCGCCGTCTCGCCGCAGCCGCGGAAGCCGTAGGCGCCGCCCCGCTGCTAGCCCGCCTCGGCGGCCTGGACGCCGAACTCGGCCCTGGCGCGGAGGGCATTTCCGCCGGAGAAGCCCAGCTCCTCGCACTGGCGAGGGCTTATGCCTCGCCGGCCGGAGTCGTCGTGCTGGACGAAGCAACGTCCACTTTGGACCCGGCGGCGGAGGTCCGCGCGGAACGCGCCTTCGCCGCCCGGGGAGGCACCCTGATAGTGATCGCACACCGCCTGTCCTCCGCGATCAGGGCGCACCGCGTGCTGCTGATGGACGGACCGGAGACGCTGCTGGGCCGGCACGAGGAACTTCTCGCTGCTTCGGCGCGGTACGCCGAGATGATGCGGGCTTGGCTGCCGGAGCGATCTCGCCTTGAAGCCAGCTGAACGGCCGGGACCGCCGCCTGCGAAGAGCCGGAGCGGCAAGCCATGCAGCTCCCGCTGTTCGCCGCCACCGCTCCGTCGGTGAGCGGGGCGTTCCCGGCCGTGTTCGCCTGCTCCGTCGCCGACCGAGCGATACTCCCTCTGGAAGCCCGCCGCAGCACGGATTCCGCCGCAGGTGAACGCCCCGCTCAGACCTTGCGCGGCACCGAGGCGATGAGGATCCTGCTGTTGCCGTGGCCGAGGTAGATGTCGACCTTGCTGAAGCCGCCGGACGGGCCGGGTTCGGTCCAGCCGAAGGTCTTGTAGTCGTTCAGCGCCGAGCGGGTCTGGACGTCGAACAGCGTGCCCGCCTGGCGGAACTCGAAGGTCACCGTGGTGCTTCCGGAACCGGCGTCGTCGCGGACGTAGCCGCTGACGCCGACCGAGCGGTTGTACCAGGTCAGCGTGCCCCCGGCGGCCCCGCCGATGATGTCGTCGCCGAAGTTCGACGTCGGGTAGCCTGCCGCGCTCGCGGCCCCCGCTCCGCCGAGGACGGCGACTGCGGACACGGCAAGGCTGACGGCGATGCGTTTCATGATTTTCCCCCAGAGAGTGGTCGATGCTGGGCGGAATCGTACTGTGCCGCGGCGTTCTATGCGGGATTATGCGGGAAATCCCGGATTGGCTCGATGACGGCTTGGCCCTCTCCGCTGACCGCGTTGGCCAGTGCCGCGGCGGAGACCGGGTCTGTGCCGCCGTCCTCGGCGCTGTCGATCGTCCGGCGGAGGAAGGCGTCGCCGGAGCCCCTCGTTGACAACTGGAGATCGTCTCCATATCTTCGCAAGTGGAGATTGTCTCCAGTTTTAGGCTCCGGCGAGGTGCGACAGTGAAAATCTTGATGTTCGGACGCGGCGTGATCGCGGCGATGTACGGCTGGGCCTTGGAGCGGGCGGGGCACGATGTCGAGTTCTATGTCCGCCCCGGTCGCGCGGCGGAGTACGGGGAGTCGATCGACCTCGATCTCCGCGACCTGCGGGGGCGGCGGGGCGCCGAGACTTGGCCGGTGCGCTACCGCGAGGAGCTGGAACCGGGCCATGAGTTCGATCTGATCGTGCTGAGCGTCCAGCACTATCGGCTCCCGGAGGCGGCGGCGTTTCTGGCGCCGCGCGCCGGGAAGGCGACGGTGCTGGTGTTCGGCAACATCTGGTCCGAGCCGCTGGCCGCGATCGGCGATCTGCCCGTCGAGCAAGTCGCGTGGGGCTTTCCCCAGGGCGGCGGCGGTTTCGGCGAGGACGGCGTGCTTCGCGGGATGTTGATGCCGCTCGCTGTGTTCGGGACCCTCGGCGAGCCTCCGACCGAACGCGAGCGGGTCGTACGGCAGGTGTTCCGCGACGCTGGGTTCCGGGTCCGGGAACGGCCTGACTTCCGGGGCTGGTTGTGGGTTCACTTCATCTCGGACGCGGGTCTGCACTCGCAGGGCGTGCGGGTGGGTTCGCTGAGCTCGCTGGCAAGGTCCCGGAGCGATCTGCGGGAGGCGTTGCTGGCTGGGCGCGAGCTTGTGCGGCTTCTCGAAGCCCGGGGCGTCGACGTGCGGCAGCATCGGGGCGCGTTGCTGCTGTTCCGGGCGCCGACCTGGCTGACGGTCCCGGTGCTGGGGTGGCTGCTGGCCCGCTTTCCCCCGGCGCGGGTGAATCTCGAGGCGCACTCCGATCCCGATGCCCGCGAGCCGCGCGAGATCTGCCGCGACGTCCTGGCCGAGGCCCGGCGGCTGGGCGTCACGGTGCCGCGATTAGAGGCGGCGGAGCCTTACTTCGGTCTGGAAAGGACGGAGTGAGCCGCCGGGTTTCGGCCGATGGCCGCGGATCGGTTGGCGGGCGGGCGAAGCGTTGCCAGATGGCGGATCGAAGGAATCGGGCTCTGGAAGTCAGCGCGTGCGACGGCTGATCGGCACGCCGGGCGGCGAGCATCCATCCGCGTCCGGAGCCTCGCCAGCCGTCGCCGAAAGCGCGCGATCCCTGCACCGTGCCGCTCCCCGAAGGGTTCAGGTGAATCCGTTGCCGGGCAAGGGGTTCTCGGTCATGCGGCGCGCCAGCACGCCCGTCGCCTCGATCCGGCAGACCCGGCGAACCCGTCCCGGCAAAGCGGGTTCAGACCACTCCGGCCGCGATCAGCTGTTCCCAGATCACCCCCTGGTCCACGACCTCGACGCCGAATTTCTCGGCCTTCGTGAGCTTGCTCGCGCCGACGTCGGCGCCGGTGATCAGCAGGTCCGTGCTTGCCGAGACGGAGGACGCGGTGGTCGCGCCTGCTGTCTCGCACAGGCGCTGGAAGGTGGGGCGGGGCACCTTCTCCCCGGATCGCGGGTCGCTGATCGCACCGGTCACCACTACGGTCTTGCCTTCCAGCGGCGCGCCTGCGACGACGGCGGGCGGGAGGTCTTCTTCCAGGACGTCCAGGGAAACTCCGCGTTCTCGCAGGCGTTCCAGTTCAGGGCGCAGCCGGGTGAGGTGTTCCACCAGCGAGGCGGCGACCTTCGGCCCGATGTCCTCTACTTCGACAAGACCGTCGACGCCCGCGTCGAGCACTGCTTCCAGCGAAGCGAATCCGGCGCGGCACAGGCGGGCGGCGGTGCCTTCCGACGCCATCGGGATCGCGAGCCCGATCAGTGCCCGGCGCAGGCCGACCTGGCGGCTGGCGTCGATCGATTCGATCATCCGCGTCGCCGAGACCTCGCCGATGCGGTCGAATTCCAGCAGGCGTTCCTTGGTCAGCCGGTAGAAGTCCGACGGGTGTTCCAGGATTCCGGCCTCGGCCAGCCGTTCGATCCACACGCCGCCGATCGCGTCGATGTCGGCGGCCGCCCGGGACGCCCAGTGGATCAGCCGGCGCACGGTCTGGGCCGGGCAGGAAACGTTGGTGCAGAACAATTCCCGGCTGTTGCCCTGTTCGGTGAGCGGCTGCTCGCACGACGGGCACGTCGACGGGGGCACGATCTCCCGCTCCGCCCCGGTGCGTTTCGACTCGTCGAGAACGCCCGCGACGAACGGGATGACGTCGCCCGCCCTGCGGACCAGCACAGTGTCGCCGATCTTGATGCCGCGGGCGCGGATCACCTCCTGGTTGGCCAGCGTCGCGCGGGTGACCGTGGTCCCGCCCACGAAGACCGGCTCCAGCCACGCGACCGGGGCGATCTTGCCGGTTTTGCCGACGTCCCAGACCACATCGGACAGTACGGTGGTCTTCTCCTCGGCGGCGAACTTGTACGCCAGTGCCCCGCGCGGCGAACTCGAACGGGTGCCTGCGGCGGCATACGCGGCGCGGTCGGCGAGCCGGAGGACGGCGCCGTCGATGTCGTAGTCCAGGTCGTTGCGCTGCTGCTCGATCGTGGTGATGACGGCTTGCGCGGAGGCCGCGTCGGCGCAACGGCGCATGTCCGCGGCGGTGAAGCCGAGCGCCAGCAGACCGCTGCCCAGGTCGGTTTCCGCACTGCCCGGTTCAGTGTCCAGGTCGAAGGCGAAAAAGCGCAGCCGACGCTCGGCGACCGCGGCTGGGTCTTTCGCGCGCAGCGTGCCCGCCGCGGCGTTGCGGGGGTTGATCAGCGGCTTGTCCGGGTGTGCGGTGTTGTAGGCGGCGAAGGTCGACCGCAGCATCACTGCCTCGCCGCGCACCTCGACCCGGCCTGGGGCGCTGACCTGGTGCGGAATGCCGTCGGTCAGGGCGCGCACGAGCATGGTCACGTCGTCGCCGGTGGTTCCGTCGCCGCGGGTGACCGCTCGCGCCAGGCGGCCGTCCTCGTACACCAGGGCCAGCGACAGGCCGTCGAGCTTGGGCATCACGACCACGGGCTGCCCGGGGAACCGGTCGAAGAAAGCCTCGACCTGCTCCGGCTTCGTCGCCTTCTCCAGCGACAGCATCGGCCGCGAATGCCGGATCGGCGCGTGCAGCACCGCGGGCCCGCCCACCTGGTCCAGCGGGTTCGGGTCCGGGGCCAGCTCCGGGCTCGCCTCGATCAACCCGCGCAGCTCGTCCTCGATCGCGTCGTACTCCGCGTCCGCCACCACCGGCGAACCCCGGTAGTACGCGTCGCGCAGCACTACGACCTGATCGGCCAGCTCCTGAATACGTTCCCGAACGTCCACGGACCGGAACGCTACCCGGCCCCACCGACAAAACCGGACTGCGACGCAAACCGGGCGGTCGCCGCGGGGCTGCCGATCGGGTGACCCCGCGGCTGCCGGGAAGGGGCGGCAGCCGAGCCCTGTGGGCCAGGAACGTTCTTCGCCGCACGGATCTTTCCGAATTTCTCCGGTTTCGAGAAAAAGCGAGGAAGTGTGCCCGGAGAATGCGGTTCCGGCGATAAAACCCGGAGGACGGCGACGCGTGATTCCGGACGGAATTCCGATGGCGCGTAAACCCGGGCGCGGCGTGCTGGAAGGCGCGTTTCTTCTGCCGGAGGAACTGGCGCGGAACGGCGAGGCCGGGCCTACCCAATTGGCGGCCGCCCACCGGCTGCTCGGCCAGCGTCGGCGTGCCAGCCGATTCCGGACGGGCGCTCCTCGGCTGCGGAATCCGACGAGATCTGCGCGATGCGTGCCGGTTGGGCGCTGCCTTCCAAGGCTGCGACGGAAATGGTTCTCGCCGCTTCCGGACCGCGCGCCGAGCCGCCCGAAAAATATTCCGGGCGGGAATGGGAAAAGCTGCTCGCCGACGCCCGGGACCGGGACGTGGCGTTCGATTACAGCGACGGGGTGCCGCCGTTGTGCGGCGTGGCCGTGCCGGCGCGGTCGGCCTCGGGCGAACTCGTCGCGGCGGTGCGTGCGCGGGCGCTGGACCAGCGGAAACGCCGTTGCCGGCGGAAGCGGTGCGGCGGGCCGCGAACCTGGCCAGCGCGAATCTCGCCCGGAGGCCCGCCTTGGGGCGGCCGGAGTTCCGGGGCCAGGCCTCGACGGCAGCGTCCGGTTCGGGCGGAAAAACCGTTCGGCTGACGCCGCCGGCAAAGACAAGACTGTTCTTTCTCCGGATCGGCGCGCACCCTCGATGCCATCGTTCACCCGACAGCGGGGAGTTCTGGGGTGCCGGCTGAAAACCAGGTCGAGCGGGAGCTTGCCCGCGAACAGGAGTACGTCACCAGCCTGTACGGCAGGCTCGACGCGTTGCGCGAGGAGGCGGCACGGGGGCGCGAAAGCGCGGATCCGGAGGTCGCGGCGCGCTGGCGGGCGGAGTCGGCCCGGCTGGCGGCTGTCGAGGACGGGCTGTGTTTCGGGCGGCTGGAGATGCGCGACGGGAGCCGGAGGTACATCGGCCGCTTGGGGTTGTTCGAGGACGGCGTGGACGAGCCGCTGCTGCTCGATTGGCGGGCGCCGGCGGCGCAGCCGTTCTACACCGCGACCATGGCGGAGGCGCTCGGGGTCCGGAGGCGGCGGCGGATCACGACCCGGGGACGGGTGGTTGCCGCGCTGGACGACGAGTTGTTCGATCCCGGTGCGGCGGACCCCGGAGTCCTCGTCGGGGAGGCGGCGTTGCTAGCCGCGCTCACGGCGGACCGGACCGGGCGGATGGGCGACATCGTCACGACGCTGCAGGCCGAACAGGACCGGATCGTGCGCGACGGGTATGCGGGAGTGCTGGTGGTGCAGGGCGGGCCGGGGACCGGGAAGACCGCGGTGGCGCTGCATCGGCTGGCATATCTGATGTACACGCGGCCGCGGTTGCGCACGCGAGGGGTTCTGGTGATCGGGCCCAGCGACATTTTTCTCGACTACATCGGGCAGGTGCTGCCCGGGTTGGGCGAACAGGCGGTGGTGACGGCGACGGTTGCCGGGTTGCGGCCGGGGGTCGAGATCAGGCGGGTGGATCCGGTCGAGGCAACCGAGGGCAAGGGGCGGGCGGAGGCGGCTGGCCGGATCGCAGCGGCGGTTTGGGGGCGGGTGGAAGTTGCCGCGGGTACGGGACAAGCGCGGTCTGCGAGGGCAGGCGGGGATCGGGCGGGCACCGCCGGAGTTGTCGCGGGCGAGAGGCGGGCGGAGGCAGCCGAGCAGGCCACGGCGGCGATCCGGCCCGAGGCGGTCGAGGTGGTGTTCGAACAGCAGGTCCTGCGGCTAGAGCCAGCCGAGTGGCGGGGCGCGATCGAGTTCGCCGTCCGCAAAGGACTGCCCTATCAGCAGGCCCGGCTGGTGTTTCAGCAGCGCATGACAGAGCTTCTCGCACAGCAGTTGGCCGACCGCCTGGAGAACGTCGTCTTCACCGAGACCGGCGAGGCCCTCGACGGCGGCACTGCGGACGGGCGGCTCAGTGCGGCGGACCTGCGCGCGCTGGAGGCGGCGGGAGTGGTGCTCGGGCCGGAACAGGACGACGGGCCGCGGCGGTTGCTGGATGAGGCTGACGTGGCTGACCTGCGTAAAGCGTTGCTCGCCGACGTCGCGGTGGGCAGGGTGCTGGACGGGTTATGGCCGTCGCTGACTGCCGAGGCGGTCGTGGCCGAGGTGTTCGGCAGCACACCGTGGAGTGCGGCGGACATTCCGTTGCTGGACGAAGCGGCCGCGGTGCTCGGCGAGTCCGCCCCGGCGTTCGGGCATGTGGTGGTCGACGAGGCGCAGGAGTTGTCGGCGATGGCGTGGCGGATGGTGCTGCGCCGCTGTCCTGGCAAGTCGATGACTGTGGTCGGCGACCTCGCCCAGACCAGCGATCCGGCCGGAGCGGCGTCGTGGGAGGAGGTGTTGCGGCCGCACGTGGCGGATCGCTGGCGGGTGGCGGAGCTGAGCGTCAATTACCGGACGCCCGCGGAGATCATGGCGGTCGCGAGCGAGTTGTCGGCCGCACCGCATCCGCGGTCGGTGCGGAAGGCTGGGGAATCGCCGTGGCGGGTGCGGAGCACGGTTGCGGAGCTGGAGCGGATCGTCCGCGGGGTTGCGGAGGAGCACAACGGCGGGCAGTTCGCGGTCATCGCGCCGCCGGGGCGTCTCGCGTCGTTGCGGGAGGAAAGCGCGATCACGGTGCTGACGCCCGCGGAGGCCAAGGGGCTGGAATTCGATTCGGTGCTGATCGTCGATCCGGCCCGGATCCTCGAGGCTCCGCGGGGGCGCAACGACCTCTACGTCGCGATGACGCGCGCGACCCGGCGGTTGGGGATCGTCCATCTTGGACCGGCACCGGACGAGCTGGCCCAGGTGAAGGAGGTCAGGTTTCGAGGTCCGTGAGCGCACGGGCCAGTCGTTTGACCATGGACCGCCCGGCGTCGACCTGGAGGCGGGCGAATTCGTAGCCAAGGACGCCTTCGCCCGCGACGCCGATCTGGCCCCGGAGCGCTTGGGCCACGCCGGAGTTCAGTTCAGGCTCCGAGACCCAGGCGAGCTGGTCCAGCGTCCACGACTGCAACGGCTTTCCGGGGGCGGCCCGGACGATGCCCCCGACGGTGAACAGGGCTACGCGGTGCGAGGTGAGCGAGAAGACGAACCGGCCGGGCGTCGAGATCGGCACTTGAGGGGCTTCGGTCTGGCCGCGGCGCGCGGCGAGCGCCATCCCGGCCGCGCCCGCGAGCCCGGCGATGCCTGCCGCGCCGGCGACCATCGTCTTGCGCACGCCTCCGGTGCGGAACGCGACCAGTGCGTCCACGACGCGCTCCCCCGGCACGAACTCTCCGGCGAGACGGCTCTCGACCTTTTCCCGCAATGTCACGATCTGCGGCCTTCCTGGCTCGTCAATACGGTCCGCTGTCGATCACGACCTGGCGGTTTCCGGAGGTTATGCGCGCCGGTACGCCGATGGTGACGGGATTTTCTCCGACAGGCCCGTGCAGCGCGCCAGGGCGCCTTTTCGTTGCGGGAAAGCGAATCGGCGGACTGGCCTCGGCGAGGTCGGCGCGGACGAGGCCGATCCCGTCCGCCGGTTCGGCGGCGACGCCTCCCGGCCTTTTAAGGAACGATTGTTCTTGACTGATCGTTCCTCAAAAGGCTACCGTCGTCGCATGGGCAGGCAACGGGCGTTCGACGAGGACGAGGTGGTGCGCGCCGCCGCGAGGTTGTTCGGCGGGCGCGCATACGACGGGGTGTCGGTCGACGACCTCGTCACCCACCTCGGCGTGCACCGCAACAGCTTGTACAAGACGTTCGGCAGCAAACGCGGCCTCTACCTGATCGCCTTGCGCCGGCACGTCGCGGACGACGTCCAGCCCTTGGCCGAAGCGCTCGCCGCGGCGAAAGACGCCGATGCCGCGCTGCGCCTGGTCGCCTCGGCCGACCTCGGCTTGCTGCTGCTCGCCGCGGTCGAACGGGCACCGTCCGACGAGGAGGTCGCCACCGAGGTCTCCGCGGCGCTGGCCTCGCTCGACCAGGCGATCGGCGACGCGCTCGGCGTCTCCCCCGCCCTGGCCGAAGCCCTCGCCGCTGCCGCACTGGGACTCCGGCTGCGCGGCAACCCCGAAGAGGCGCGCACCGCGCTGACCCGACGGCTCGATCCGCTTGACTGACAAGGAAGAACACACATGGCACTGGTCCACATCGACGGCGACGATCTCGTTGTCGTGATCGAAGGTCTCGACAAGCTCTGGGCCTTCAAGAGCAGCCTGACCATCCCGCTGGCCAATGTCCGGGGCGCGACCGCGGACCCCGGAATGGCCGCCGAGCCCAAGGGGATTCGCGCGCCGGGCGCCCACGTGCCCGGCGTGATCACGGCGGGCACGTTCCATCTCGACGGGGAAAAGGTGTTCTGGGACGTCAAGGACGCGTCGAAGGCCGTCGTCATCGAGCTCGCCGACGAGCGTTACGCCCGCTTGGTGGTCCAGGTTGACGATCCCCGCGAGACTGTCGCGCTGATCGAGAAGGGCCTGCGCTGACAATGCTCCCCCACCTCGCCGCGGCCGTGCTGTCCTTGACCAGCGTCACCGCGGCTCCCTGCCTTGTGCCCGCCGCCGACCGCGAAATCGTCTTCACCGCCGAGGGCGCCTCGACCTACGGCACCCTGCACGTTCCCGCGCACCGCGCCGGGCAACGGCTGCCCGCGGCCCTGCTGCTGCCCGGAAGCGGCCCCACCGATCGCGACGGCAACCAGCCGCACGCGTCGCCGAACACCCTGACGCACGTCGCCGCCGCACTGGGCGAAGACCGGGTCGTCACGCTGCGGTTCGACAAGTACGGCACCGGCCGCACCGGGCTCGGCGCCTATCAGGACCACCCGGAGAGACTCGACTACCCGGCGTTCGTCCGTCAGGCGAGAGCCGCCTACGCGTCGTTGCGCGACCAGCCGGAGACAGACCGGCACGCGCTGACAGTCGTCGGGCACAGCGAGGGTGCGCTGACCGCCCTGCTGCTCGGCGCCGAAGTGCGGCCGCGCGGCCTGGCCCTGCTGCAACCCCAGGCGATCCGCCTGCTGGACCTGGTCGCGCTGCAACTGCATGCCCAGATCGCCGAGGCGGCCCGGCAAGGCCAGCTGACCCCGGAACAGCAGCGGGCGATCGACACGGCGATCGACGCCGCCGTCGCCGCCCTGCGCGAACACCGGCCGGTCGACGCCGCCGGACTGCCGCCCGCCGTCGCGCATCTCTTCGCCGGTTTTCAAGGACCGAACAGCCGATTCGTGGACAGCGACGACGCCGTGTACCCGCCGGACGCCGCCGCGGCGCTGCGGCCGGGGACCCGGGTGCTGCTGACCTGCGGCACGAACGACGCTCAAGTCCCCTGCGCGACAACGGATGCCCTGACTGCCGCACTGCGGCGCGCGCAGGCCGGCGGACCGGGCCGGGTGCGGCTTCCCGGGGTGGATCACCTGCTGCACGACGCCGGCCACCCGGACACTCCGGCCCCGGCGGTGCTCGACGCGCTGCACCGGTTCGCGGGACGTTGAGCCGACCGGCCGCGGCGGGCCGGCGTTCGACAGCGCCAGTCCTCGCGCTGGGTCAATGCCGAGAAATACGGCGATCACGGCGTGGTCGTGATCGAACCGGGCGAGCAGTTCCGCGGCGGCGGAGACGGCGTGGCGGGTGCGCGTGGAGACGAGCTTGGCCGAGCCCCGGTGTCGCTCCGGCAAGGTGGCGAATGAGGCGGGCGACGAGAGTCCGGGCCGCCGCCCAGCGCAGGAGCACCGGGGCGCCGGACGGTTCGGACGCCGCGCGCGGCATCGGCCGGAGCGGTCCGGAGCACCTGGGTACGGCCTAGCCCCAAGCGCGGAATCAGTTCTGCCGGGCGGCCTGGGCGCGTTCACGGGCTTCGAGGATTTCCGGGACGTGGCTTTCGGCCCATTCGCGGACGGCGCGCAACGGCACCAGCAGCGAGCGGCCGAGGTCGGTGAGCCCGTACTCGACGCGCGGCGGCTGTTCCGCGTACTCGACGCGGGCGAGCAGGCCGTCCTCCTCCATCGCGCGGAGCGTTTCAGTCAGCACCTTCGGGGTGACGCCCTGGATCCGGTCCACCAGCGCGGTGAAGCGCATCGGCCCGTCCTCCAGCGCGTTGACCACGAAGACCGTCCACCGCGCCCCGATCCGGTGCAGCACCACCCGGGACGGGCAACGGGCGGACATGACGTTGTAGCCCACGGCGATTCCTCCGGTTCCGGTTACGTTGAAGTACCTGGTTACTTTTCCATAGCCTACTTCGGCCACGGCGAACCGACGGAACGGAGAAGGACCATGGACAACCGGCTGGCCGGACAAACGGTGCTGGTGCTGGGCGGACGGCATCTGGGCACGGCGATCGCCGAGGCCGCGACCGCGGCGGGCGCGAAGGTGCACGTCGCGTCCCATCGGCCCGGCGGGCTGCGCATCGACCTGCGCGACGAGGCGACCATCGCGGCCGCGGCGGCCGAGCTCGGACCGGTCGATCACGTCGTCAACACAGCGGCGGCGCCCCACGCCGCGCCGATCCGCGAACTCGACCGGGACAAGACCGTCGACGCCTTCGCGGCCAAGGTCATCGGCCCCTTGCTGCTCGCGAAGCACTTCACGATCCGCCGGTCGCTGCTGCTGTTCTCCGGGCAGGTCGGCTGGCGTCCGGCCCGCGGAAGCGTGGTGACGGGCGTGACCAACGGAGCGGCCGCCTTCGCCGCGCGACATCTCGCCGCCGAACTCGCGCCGGTCCGGGTCAACGCGTTGTCGCCGGGGATCATCGACTCCGGTGTCTGGGACGGCAAGCCGGAGGTCCTCGCGAACGCCGCGAAGCGAACCCTCGTCGGCCGTGCCGGCGCCGTCGCCGACGTGACCGACACGGTGCTGTGGATGCTGCGAGCCGAGTTCCTGACCGGCGAAACCATCCATCTGGAAGGCGGCAGGCCCTGAAACCGGTGCCGGCAGGAGAAAACCCTGCCGGCACCGGCACGTCACCGATGCTGCGCGAACGGAGCCAACGGGTTCCAGAGCCCATCGCACCGGTGCTGACGCGGGATCTCAGTGGTGAGCTGGCTGTCCCCCGCCGCGTTGAGGGACATGACGACCGGGTTGCGCTCGGTGAAGGGATCCCACTGCGGAGTGCCGTCCACGGTGGGGTTCCCGGTGCGCGCGAAGCCGGTCCACTGCGCCACCAGCTGGTCGGAGAGCACCTTCTGGTTGGGGTTGAGCTGGACTCCCGGCGGCGGCGTCAGCAGCATCCCCTCGGAGACGTGGTAGGCGCCGTTCGGTTTGGCCGGATCGAGGAAGAACGCGGGCGGCACGTCGGTGTCGTCCATTTCGTAGGCGTAAACCGGAATATGCCGGGAGAGCCGCTCGTCGTTCAGCAGCGCGGGGCAGACCGAGTTGGAGTCGGCCACGACGGTCCGGTAGGCGAGGAACGGCGCCGGGTTCGGGAATCGCTTCAGCGGATAGCTTTCGCTGACTTCCTTCGCGTGTTCGCCGTATTGCTGCGCCACCATTTTCCGGTAGTCCTCCGGGGTCGAGGCGGACGGCAGCTGGACCTCGTCGCGAGCCACGCCGTGCATCAGCGCGACCTTGTTGACCCGCCCCTTGGCGAATGCCTCGCCCGGCGACATCGGCAGCGTGGTCCCGTTCACGATCGGCGCGATCGTGCCGCTGTCCGGTTTCATCCCGTTGCCCGCCTGCTTCAGCAGCGTCGCCACGGGCACCTTGCGCAAGCACGCCCCGGCGTCCGACTCGCATCCCAGCGCTTTGGCGAACCGCGCGCCTGCCTGCTGGGCCTGCTCCTCGTCGGGCAGATCAGCCTTGCAGTCCTGCGCCTGCCACTGGATGTCGTTGCCCAGCAACGAGTTGTACTCGCCGTTCTGGGAAATGCCGCGCTGGAACAATCCCGCCGCGGTCGGCGAAGCGGTGTGGTCGCAGACGCTGGAACCGCCCGCGGACGCCCCGTAGATCGTGACGTTGTGCGGGTCTCCGCCGAACTTCGCGATGTTGCGCTGCACCCAGCGCAGCGCGGCCTGCTGGTCCTGCAGCCCGTAGTCGCCCGCGTGCTCGCCGTACGCCGAGTGCGCCAGGAAGCCGAAAATCCCGAGCCGGTAGTTGACCTCGACGCTGATCACGTGGCCCTCGGTCACGAGCCTGCCGGCGTTCTGCGCTTGCAGTATCAGGAATCCGCCGCCGTGCAGTTGCACCATGACCGGAAGCTTCTTAGACCCGGGATTGGCGGGCACGCGGACGTTCAGGTTCAGGCAGTCCTCGGTCTCCGATCCCGGGCCGAGACCGGCCAGTTGCGGGCACGCGTTGCCGGGCGCGGTCGCGGCGAACGGCTTCGTCCACTTCGCGGGCCGCCGCGGCGGGGCCCAGCGCAGATCGCCGACCGGCGGCGCGCCGAACCGGATCCCTTCCCACGAACGGACGTCCGGACCGGCGATCCCGCACACCGGGCCGTCGTCGGTGGTCACCGTCGTGTCCGGCGAGCACGCCGGCGGCGGCGCGGCCGCGGCCCGGCCGCCTGCCATCGACGCCGAACCGGCCAGCGAGGTCGCCACCAGCGCGACCGCCGCCAGCGCGACGCCTGCCTTCCCGTCAAGTCTCATCCGTCCTCCTTCGCTCCCGCCTCGCCGGGAGAGCCGGACGGACAGGCGCGGGACACGACGAGCGGCATCCACGCACCGGCCAGGCGGCCTGCCGGCATGGGCTCGACATCACCGGTGGCCGTTTTCCCGGCCACCGCCACGAGAACGGCACGGACCGCGCGTTCCCGCCTGACTCCAGTCTGGACTCGGCGGGACAAGGCACAACCTCCGTTCGGTCGCGCGGGAACTGTCAAATTCCCGGGCAGAATGGTCTTTGTCAGGGATCCGGATTCGGCCCGCCGGACAGAAGGCGGCGGCGCGGCGCGGGACTGCCCGGCGAATGCGGTGAATTCTTCGCGGGATCGGGAACGGAATCCGCGGAAAAATGCGGACGGAACGCGACGGCCGCCGGTGTTCTGTCCGATTCGGGCCTCCGGTCCTTCGAGCTGCTCTCCTCCGGCCCTGCCGGACGGGAACGGCGCGTACCTACCGTGGGCAGCACCTCGAAGACAAAGCCCGACCAACCGGGGTGTGCCGTGTCCGCTCGCGTCGAATGGCGTCTGCTCTGCAGCTGCGTGTTCCTGCTGTGCGCACTCAGCCCGGCGCTGCCCGTGCGACTGTTCGCCTTGGTGCTGGCGCTCGCGGCCGGAGCGGTTTCCGTGTGCGCGATCCGTCCCGGCAGCCTTTTCCGCAAACCGCAGCTGCGGCGAAGGCTGCTCGCCGCCGCCGGTGCCGGATTGCTGGGCATGCTCCTCGGCTGGCTCCTGCACGCGGGCGGGCTGGTCGCGGCCGCGGCCGGTGTCCTGATCGTGGTGCTGGCGATCAGCTGGACCGCGCGGTTCTCCGGGCAGCGCAGAGCTCTCGCCCGAAGCGGGCCGGGGTCAGCAGGATTGCCCGCCCGGCAAGCACCGCAACGGGTGTTCGCGGTCGCGGTTCCACTTCAGCGCCGCGTCGAGCTGCCTGCCGGAAAGCCGGGCGTGGCGGGCGAGTTCGGGCAGCGACGCCCGCCGCGCGGCCCGGCTCGCCTGGCACAGCAGGCCGAACCACCACTGCTCGTCGACCCAGTCGCGCCGGGCCTTCTCGACTAGCAGGGCCATGTGCTCGTCGCCGCACGCGTAGACGAGCCGCTGGCCGTGGCCGGCGGAATCGGCGGGATCGACGCGCGAGGAATCCGGGACGAGCGCGGTCTGCAGTTTCCCCGGCGGGATCTGCTCGCCGCAGCGCTCGCACGTTCTCCTGCGCCGGGTATGGAAAACCGCTTCGGGGGACGTAAGCGACATCAGGCACTCCGGACGGTCGGCACGGGTTCCGTGTCGCAGATGTCAGAAAGCCGGGGGCCGGGGCACGCGGCATCTGCATTTGCCCGGAAGGCGTCCCTCCCGGGAAATCCCACAGTAACGGCGGCCCGGCGACCTTGCCAAGACGTCCTTCCGGGCAGTCCGCACGTCCCGCACCGCCGGGCGGTGCACGGAGCGGGGCCGTTACGGTCATTCCGGGTGGTTTTCCGGTCGCGGCGGGTGACGCCCGGCGCTCAGCTCGCGCCGCCGATCACCTGCTCCGGGCTCAGCGCGCTGCGCACGACCGCCTCGGCCACCTCGCTGAGCCGTGCGTTGTGCGCGCGGCTGTAGGCACGCAGCCGATCGAACGCTACGTCCATTTCCAGCCCGCCGGCATGGGCCAGCACGCCCTTCGCCTGTTCGATGACGACCCGGCTGTTCAGCGCGTGCTGCAACTGCTCGGTCAGCAGCTCCCCGCGCCGGATCGCGCGTTCCTGGAGGATCCCGATAGTCGCGATGTCCGCCAGCGCCCTAGCCACGCTCAGCGCGGACCCGCCCACCGGGCTCTGCCCCTGCCGCCCGAACAGGTTCAGCGTGCCGATCACCTGCCTGCGCAACCGCAGCGGAAGCGCTTGCACCGAGCGGAATCCCGCCGCGGCCGCCCGCTGCGCGAACAGCGGCCATTGCCCGGCAGCCGCGGCGATGTCCTCGATGTTCACCGATTCGCCGCTGCGGTAGGCGTCCAGGCACGGACCCTGCTCGGTCTGCAGCTGCAGCAGTTCCAGCATCCGGGTGCCCTCGTCCGACGACGCGACGACCTCCAGGCCGCCGCGCTGGTCGGCGAGCAGCAGCCCGGCAGCAGAGGCGCCGAGCAGTGTGACGCAGTATTTCGCGAGCCGGTGCAGCATGTCCGCCACGTCGTACTCGTCGACCAGCGTGTCGGCCATGTCCACGAACGCGCGCAACAGCTCGTTCTCGTTCGATGACCTGACCGCGCCGGCGAACCCGTCGCTCATCGGTCTCTCTCCCTCCCATTGGCGGGGTTCCTGCGTTCCGCCCGTGCGGAACCCGGCCGTCCGACAGCTTTCATGCCTCGATCTCCCTCGGGTGCAGCCGCCGGGCGACGAGGTCGCGCGCGACCTCGTCCAGCAGTCTCCCTCGGGCATACGCGTACGCCCGCAGCCGGGCAAGTGCCTGTTCGGCAGAAATCCCGAATTCCGCGATCACGATCCCGGTGGCCTGGTGCACCGCGGCCCGGTCCCGGACCAGCCTGCTGACCACGTTGTCGTCGGGCTCTTCTTCGACGCCCGCCGTCACCACGGTCAGCAACGCGCTGGCCACGAGGTCGGTCCCGTGCAGGATCGTCGCCAGCTCGTCCTCGGAAAGCCAGCCGGGCGCGCGCCGGTAGGTGTCCACCGAGCCGAGCTTGACCGCGCCGCGCCGCAGCGGAAACGCGAATATGCCGCCGATCCCGGCCATCCCGGCCTCGGTGGCGAACACCGGCCACGACGCGGGAAGGTTCCGCGACAGGTCCGGCGCCAGCACCGGCCGCCCGGTCTCGAACGCCTCGAAGGACGGGCCCTCGCCCAGGCTGAACTGCAGCGCGTCCAGCCGTTCGACCACCGGGTCGCTGGCCAGCACGAGGGTGCGCTGCGCACCCTCGACGACCAGCGAAACCGCGGCTCCGTCGACCGGCATCAGCCCGATGATCCCACGGCACAACGCCGCGAGCGGCACGGCGGTGTCGCGGCCCTCGCGCAGCGCGGCCAGCAATTGGGAAAGCAAGGGCGACACCGCCTCAGCGAAATCCCCGACACCCGTCACTGCCCGTCCCACCGCCTTCCCGAATCCGGAACCCAGCCGAGTTCCGCAGCAGCGTCGGACGGCTTTTCCACTTTACCCCGGCCCGGCCCGCCGCCGAAACCGCCTCGCCGGGCCGACCGGTTTCCCGCCGCGCCCGGCATCGTCCGCAATGGACAGTCGGGAAACTGGCCCTCCGCCAGGAATCCGGTGGTCCACAGAGGACTGCCAAGGGCTCCGGCCCGGCCGCGCGGAAACGGACGTCCGCCGGAGCGCCGGTGACCTCCGGCCCTAGCGCCGCCCGCGCACGGCGCCGCACGATCGGCCCGAGCGTCCGAACAGAAAGAAGCGGCTGGTACCCGCGACGGAATACGAAGGCGCGCAGAGGACTTCCGGCCCTTTTCCTCGCCCGGCCGGGCCTGCGACGGTGAACCCGGAACGGAGCTGACATGACCGAGACCCCGCAGCAGTGGACCCTGGCCGTCGCGTTCGACCGGACCGTGCACTACACCCGCGCCCGGGCCGTGCTGCGGACCGGCGACGGCGACGAATTCTCCGGCGTGGGCCTCGCGCACAGCGCGGCCGAGGGCCGCGGGCTCACGCACGTGGCCGGTTATCTCGCCGCAGGACGGGCGTTGTGCGACCTTTCGCAGGAATTGCTGGAGGCGGTCGTCATCGACGTCGACGCCGAAATGAACCAGCTCAGCGCGACGGTGCCCGCAACCCGGACCGCCGCGGACCATCATCCGGACGCGCTGCGGGCCTGAACTTCCCGCTGGGCACATTTTCGCGCCAGCCTGCCGTCCCCGGATCAGCTCAGCGGCGCCGACCAGTCCAGCCGCACCCCGCCGCCCGGGCGCGTCCCGAGCGTGAACTCGCCTCCCACCGACTCCGCTCGTTCCCGCAGATTCCCCAGCCCGCTGGGCGAAACCCCCTCGGGCAGCCCGGTCCCGTCGTCGGTCACCGAAATCCGCACCACCTCGTCCCGGACCGCGACGGAAACCGAAAGCGCCGACGCTCCGGCGTGCCGGACGGCGTTGCTGACCGCCTCCCGCACCACGGCTTCCACGTGCTCGGCCAGCTGGGCGGGCACCGCGTCGAGCGGACCCGCCATGCTGACCGCCGGATGCAGCGGCGCGTCGTCGGTCAGCTCCGCGATCGCGTCGTGCAACCGGTTCCGCAACCGCACCCCGCCCGCCGCGCCGCCGTGCAGATCGAAAATCGCCGTCCGGATCTCCCGCACGATCTCGTGCATCTGATCGATGCTCTCCTGCAACCGCCGCCGCAGCTCCGGCGTCTTCGCCCGCCGCTGCGTGCTCTGCATCGACAACCCCACCGCGAACAACCGCTGGATCACGTGATCGTGCAGATCCCGCGCGATCCGGTCCCGATCCGACAACACGTCCCGCTCCCGCGCCGCCCGCTGCTGCGCCGCCAGCTGCAACGCCAGCGCCGCCTGATCCGCGAACGACGCCAGCACCGGCAACTGCGCCGTCTCGAACAACGCCGACCCCGGATCCCGCACCGCGATCAACACCCCCGACGTGTGATCACCCGCCCGCAACGGCACCACCAGCGCCGGACCGCAGCTGCGGTCCTCGGACAAGATCAGCTCGGCGACACGGCGCGGAGTCCGGTCCCGGAACACCGCACCCGGCACCGTCCCCTCCACCGGCATCCGCAACCCCGTCAGATCGCCGGCATCGCCGCCCGCGCACACGGTCACGGTCAGCTCGACCGGATCGCTGTCCCAGTCCTCGCCCGCATCAAGCGCACCCGTGCCCGGCAACGCGAGCATCGTCACATCCGACCCCGTCAACTCCAGCGCCCGGCCCGCGATCAGCTCCAGCGCGTCCACCGGATCCGTCCCGCCCAGCAGCTCCGTGGTCACCTCGCTGGTCGCGCCCAGCCACCGCTGCCGCAACCGGGTCTGCTCGTACAGGTGCGCGTTCTCGATCGCGATCCCCGCCGCCGCCGCCAGCGCCTGCACGATCACCTCGTCGTCGTCGGTGAACTCCGCCCCGTCCTTCTTCTCGGTGAGGTACAGGTTCCCGAACACCTCGTCGCGGACCCGCACCGGAACCCCGAGGAACGAATGCATCGGCGGATGGTTCGCCGGAAAACCCACCGACGCCGGATGCGCCGAAATCTCCTCCAGCCGCAACGGCTTCGCGTCGTCGATCACCAGCCCCAGCAGCCCGTGGCCCTCCGGAAGATGCCCTATCCGCTGCCGGGTCTCGGCGTCGATGCCCAAGTACACGAACTCGGCCAGCGCGCCGTCGTCGCCCAGCACCCCCAGCGCACCGTAGTGGGCCTCGCCGAGCTCGACCGCGGCTTGCACGATCCGCCGCAACGTCGCGTCCAGCTCCAGTCCCGACGCGACCGCGAGCACCGCCTCGAGGAGGCCGTCCATTTTGTCCCGGGTGCCGATCAGCAACTCGATCCGCTCCTGCAGATCACGCAACGTCTCCCGCAACCGCAGCTGCGACAGGGTCCCCGACAGCTTCCGGGTGGTTTCCGGCATCAGACCTGCTTTCAGCGCTCGATGTCCTCAGACAGATGACTTTCGCCCCTGTGCGCCTCCGCCCGGCGGACGCATGCTGAAGCGACTATTCACGACACAGTGTCCCGCGTTTCGCGGTCCGGGGGAGAAGGATGACCCTTCAGGTGGCGCCGTCCGGCCTGCTCAGCGCCGAACAGGTGGCGTCGGTGCTGCTCAGCGCCACCCTCGCGCCGTCGACGCACAACACCCAGCCCTGGCTGTTCAGCAGCGGCCCGACGGGCATCGAGGTGCACGCGGACGCCGACCGCACCCTGCCTGTCGCCGACCCTGACCGGCGCGAACTGCTGCTCTCCTGCGGAGCCGCGCTGTTCAACCTGCGCACCGCGATCCACGCGACCGGCGTCCACCCGGCGACCAGCTACTTCCCCCGCCGCGGCAACCCCGACCTGCTCGCCCTCGTGCGCCCGCGAGCCGCCGCCGCGACCGACCGGAAGCTCGCGTCCCTGGCCGACGCGATCCCGCTGCGGCACACCAACCGCACGCCGTTCACCGCCGAACCCGTTCCCTCCGGGGCGCTGGGCGCCCTGCGGCACGCGGCCGAGGTCGAGCATGCCTGGCTGCCCCGGCTCGACGCGGACCAGCTCGCCGGCCTCAAGGAGCTGATCCGCGAAAGCCACCGGCTGCAGATCGAGGACCCGGCCTTCCGGTCCGAATGGCAGCGCTGGACCGGACGCGGGCGCAACCGGCGCGACGGCGTGCCGTTCGCCGCCGGTGGAGCCGTCACCGCGGACGACACCTGGGTCCTGCGCGACTACGGCGGCGGTTCGCGCGCACTGGGAGCCGCGCCGCTGGTCGTCGTGGTCGGGACGTTCGCCGACCTGGCGATCGACCGGCTCCGCGCCGGACAGGCCATGCAACGGGTGCTGCTCACCGCGACCGCCCGCGGGATCGACGCCTCCTTCATCTCCCAGCCGGTCGAGGTGCCCGCCATCCGCGCCCGGCTCCGGGACCTGCTCGGCGGGGGGCTCTGGCCGCAGATCGTGCTCCGCCTCGGGTACGGAGCCCCCGTTCCGCGAACTCCGCGCCGGGCACTGGAAGACGTCCTCGTCACTCCGTCCCCGCTCAGCGTCTAGGCGCCCGGCCGATGCGGACGGCCCCGCAACTCCGTCGCCAGCACCGCCGCCTGCGTGCGCCGCTCCATGCCGAGCTTCGTCAGCAACCGCGAAACATAGTTTTTCACCGTTTTCTCCGCGAGGAACATCCGCTCGGAGATCTGCCGGTTCGTCAGCCCCTCGCCGATCAGCCCCAGCAGCGTGCGTTCCTGATCGGACAGCTGTGCGAGCGGGCCCCGCTGTTTTTCCGCGCTGTCGCGCAGTTTCGCCATCAGCGCGGCCGCCGCGTGCGCGTCCAGCAGCGACTTGCCCGCGCCGACGTCCCGGACCGCCGAGATCAGGTCGAGGCCCTTGATGTCCTTGATCACGTAGCCGGCGGCGCCGGCCAGCACCGCGTCGAGCATCGCCTGTTCGTCGGTGTAGGAGGTGAGCATCAGGCATTTCAGGTCCGGCGAGACCGACCGCAGCTCGCGGGCCAGTTCGATGCCGTTGCCGTCGGGCAGCCGCACGTCGAGCACCGCTACGTCCGGCCGCAGCGCCGGGATCCGGGCCAGCGCCTGCGAAACGTCGGCCGCTTGGCCGACCACGGCGATCTCCGGGTCCTCCTCCAGCAGGTCGGCGACCCCGCGCCGGACCACCTCGTGATCGTCCACCAGGAAAACCCGCAGCATCGGTCCTTCTCCCACGTCGGGCTCGTTCGTGCGTCGAGAGTACGGCGCGCCGCCCCGCTCCGGCGGTGCCGAAAGTCCTCAATCACCGGTCGGCGACCGGGTTTTCACCGGCACGGACCAGCTCAGCCGCGACCCGCCCGCCACAGTCAGCGTCCCGCCGCGGCGGCTCGCCTGCTCCGCCAGCGCGGCAAGGCCGGGCGCGGCGGACACGGCGACGTCGCCCGCGCCCTCGTACCGGACGGTCACCGTCGTCTGCTCCGGTTCCGCCTGGATCTCGACCTCCACCGCTTCGGCCGAGGTGTGCCGGGCGATCAGCTCGAGCGCGTCGGAGAGCAGCGGCACCACGACGTCCGAGTGCACCGGATCGAGTTTCCCGGTCAGCTGCGTGGACACCGCGAGGCCCCATTCCTCTCGCGCCCGCGCCAGCACCCGCAGCACCTGGTCGCGGATCGGCTCCGGAGCGGGCGGCAGGACGTCGTCGAGCCGGAAAACGGTCTGCTGCACGTGGTTGATCACGTCGTCGAGGTCGGCGATCGTCTCGCGCAGCCGGGTCGCGACCACCGCCGATTTGGCGAGCCCGGCCGTGGTCTGCAGCGACAGCGCGGCGGCGTAGAGCCGGTTCAGGATCTCGCTGTGCAGCCGCGCGGCGATCCGGTCGCGTTCGTCGTGCAGCGCGGCGTCCTCGCGTTCGGCCCGCG
Organism: Amycolatopsis sp. FU40; assembly: GCF_021903635.1. Taxonomy (NCBI): domain Bacteria; kingdom Bacillati; phylum Actinomycetota; class Actinomycetes; order Pseudonocardiales; family Pseudonocardiaceae; genus Amycolatopsis; species Amycolatopsis sp. FU40. The sequence goes on along the minus strand of NZ_CP091381.1, from coordinate 1,561,142 downwards.
CCTGCGCCAGTTCGAGCGCCACCGCCGCCTGGTCGGCGAACCAGGCCGCGATCTCCAGGTCGTCGGAGGTGAACGCCGGGCGGCCGGCCAGCCGGGACACGGTCAGCACCCCGGCCACCGCCCCGTTCCCGGCCAGCGGCATCAGCATCACCGAATCGAGATTCAAGGTCAGCACGGACGGCACGGACAGCCGAGACAGCTCGTCCGGCCACGACCCGATCCTCGGCTCGCCGCGGGCGAACACCGTGCCGGCCACAGTGGACTCGGTGAGCAGTTCCCGCCCGGCCAGCTGTTCCGCGCCCGCCCCGATCGCGCGTTCGACGCGAAGGTAGCCCTCCCGCTCCGACGGGCGGGTCACCGAAACCAGGTCCGCGGACGCGAGCGCCCGCGCGTAGTCCACGACGCGGCCCAGCGGATCGCCGAGATCCGCCGACAGCAGTTCCCGGGTCACCGCCGCGGACGCGCGCAGCCATTCCTGCTGGTTCCGGGCGGTCTCGTACAGCCGCGCGTTCTCGATCGCGCTGCCCGCCGCTGCGGCGAGCGCGAGCGCCAGCTGTTCGTCCTCCTCGGTGAACCGGCCCTGTTCGGCGTCGGCGAGGTAGAGGTCGCCGAACACCTCGCCGCGCACCCGGACCGGGACGCCGAGGAAGCTGGTCATCGGCGGGTGCCCCTCGGGGAACCCGGTCGACCGGGGGTCGTCCTGCAGCCGGTCCAGCCGCACCGGGCGCGGGTCCTCGACGACCGCGCCGAGCAGGCCCTTGCCTTCGGGCAGCCTGCCGATCCGCGCGACCGCCTCGGGGTCCATCCCGGTGTGCACGAACTCGGTCAGCCGCCCGTCCGGCCCGATCACGCCCAGCGCCGCGTACCGCGCCCCGACCAGTTCGCACGCGGACTCCACGAGCCGGCGCAGCAGCGCGGGCAGTGCGAGGCTGCCGGTGATGGACTGGGTCGCGCGCAGCAGCCCGCGCAGCCTGCCCTGCGTGCTGATGACCTCCTGAGCGCGTTCCACCAGTTCGCCGAGAAGCTGGTCCAGTTCCATCCTCGGCTGATCGGGGAACGTCAGCCCCTCGTCTTCGGGTGTGTCCCGCTGGTTCACCCCGGCTCCTGCCCGTCCGGGCCCCGCGTCCCGTCCGCGGCGCGCCACTGGGAATTCAGTCTTGCGGCTCGTGCGAGCGGCCGTCAAGCGCGCGAAAAGGGCGCCGCCGCGTTTTTCGGCGTTGAACGGGAAAATGGGCGTGCCGGACGCTCTCGCCGCGGGGGAATCGCGCGGGAAAGCGTCTCCTCCGGACCCGGTCCGTCCGTCGCTTTTCCCTTGGCTTCCCACGGAAGCGGGCGATCAGGCGGTGAGCCGCAAGGCGGAACGGAGTGAGCGGCCCGCCCGCGCGGGACGCGGCGAAGATCAGCGGAATGGTTCTTCCGGAGGAAATATCGATCATCGGAAGGGCCCCGGCGGAATTGCCGGTTGCTCCATTCGGGCATTCCCCGGAATCCCGCGTTTTGTTGCCATTTCGCCAGATATCCGCGGGAAGGGTCAGCGCCGTGCCTCCGGGCGCACCACCAGGACCGGGCACGCGGAGTGGTGGATCAGCGCCTGGCTGGTCGACCCCAGCAGCATCCCGGCGAACCCGCCCCGGCCGCGGGTGCCGACGACCATCAGCTGCGCCCGCTCCGACTCGTCGAGCAGCACCTGCCGCGGCCGGTCGCGCACGAGCTTTCGGCGCACCTCGACGTCGGGGTACTTCTCCTGCCAGCCGTCGAGCCGCTGCGCGAGCAGCCGTTCCTCGACCGGCTGGCGCTGCGTTTCCCGCTCCGGCACCGGGCGCGCGGTGCGCTCGATCGCGTCGCACACGACGTCCGCCCAGGCGTGCACCGCGACGAGCGGGACCTGCCGGAAGCTGGCCTCCTCGAACGCCGCCGCGATCGCCGCCTCGCTGTTCGGGCTGGTGTCGACGCCGACCGCCACCGGCCCGTCGAGCGGGACCGGCCCGTCGCCGCCGCGTCCGCGGACCACCACGACCGGGCAGCCCGCGTTGCTCACGACCGCCGCGACCGCCGCCCCCGCCAGCATGCCGGCGAACCCGTCGGTCCCGGTGCGGCCGAGCACGACCATCCGGGCGTCGCGGGACCGGTCGATCAGCAGGTCGGGCGCGGAGTCGGAGTACACCTCGCCCCGGACCGGGGACGCGTCGCCGAACGGAGCCGCCAGGTCCTCCCCGAGCGGGGCGCGCCGTCCGCCGTCGGCGGGCGCGTCCTCGAACAGCGGCCCCGGCCCGGCGAATCCGGCGGGCACCGCGGTCTGCAGGCAGTGCACGAGCTCCAGTTCGAGATCGCGGCCCGCGGCGAGCCGGGCGGCCCACCGGACCGCTTCGGCGGCGCCGTCCCATCCGCCGATCCCGACGAGCACCGTGCGGTTCCGGCCGGTCATCTGCCCGGCCCCTCGCCCGCCGGGTCCGCCGCGACCACGCCGGGCACCGCGAGCGCCAGCAGCGTCGCGACGTCGCGGTCGGCTTCCTCGTCGTACCGGTCGGTGATGCGCACGATCCCTTCGTGCACCTCGACTTTCCAGCGTCCGGTCCCGCCGTAGACCTCGAGCCGGTGCCGCACGTCCGCGGCGATCGCGGTGTCGGCGCGGGCGAGCACGCGGACCACGTCGCCGCGCGTCACGATGCCGACCACCCGGCGGCCCTGGACGACGATCGGCATCGCCTGGCTCTTCGAGTCCACCAGCTCGCGGCACACGTCGGCGAGGTCGGCTCCGGGCGGCATCCCGGCGGCGGGCGAGGTCATCACCGCACCGACAGTCGTCTCGATCGCGCCGGGGCGACACGGCCGCCGGTCCCGGCCCCGCGCGGGAGTCCGGCCGCGCCCGAGCTCGGCCTCGGTGACGATGCCGACCAGCCGGCCCTCGTCGTCGACCACCGGCAGCGCGGGGAAGCCGCGTTCGGCGAGGATCCCGGCAGCCTCGTCGGCGGAGGTCCACGGACGCACCGTCTCCGCAGGCGAGGACATCAGATCGCGTGCGCGCATCAGACCCGTCCTTTCCCTGGCACTGGCTCGAAAATAGGCGACGGGAAACGGCAGGCACGCCGGTCCGGAGTCACCGGCGCGAAGGACCAACGTCCTCAGTGCCGCGGCGCGAGCGGTTCCCGCGGCGGCGCGCTCGTCCGTTCGGCGCAGGGGCCTTGCGCTGCGCCTCGGTGAGGACGAGCGCGTCCGGGCCGGGGAAGATCGTCGAGACGTAGCCGCCGAGGAACCAGCGGACGGTGAACGGCGGGCCGCCGTCCGGGGTCCCGACCGCGACGATGCGGCCGTACCGGTCCGGGGCCTCCGCCCGGCCGCTCTTCACGACCAGCCAGTCGCCGGGTTGTGCGCACATCGCTCCTCCTCGGTCCGATCGCCGGCGCGGGAAAGTTCCACCGCGGCAACGCTTCGCGCGGTCAGGGCACTCGCCGCGGGCTTCCTCACCGGAACGCCCCGCGCACGACCGCCACCGGGCACGCCGCGTGCGCGAGCAGCCGGTTCCCGGTCGACCCGAGCAGCTCGCCCGAGACCTGCTCCTGTCCGCGAGTGCCGATCACGACCAGCTGCGCCCCTTCGACCGCCATCAGCGCCCGCCCGGCGGAACGCTCCCGCACCGCCCGGACCCGCACCGGGACCTCCGGGTACTTGTCCGCCCAGGCGGCGATGCACTCGCGCAGCGCACGGTCCTCCTCCTCGGCCCGCTCCGGCCGGTCGGACCGCCAGGCGCGCACCGCGATCAGCGGCACCCGCCGGTTCGCCGCGGCCGCGAAGGCGAATTCCCCGGCGCGCTCGTCCCCCGCCACCCCGACCACGACCGCCCCGCCCGCCGCCGCGCGCCCGCGCACGACGACCACCGGGCAGTGCGCCCCCGCCGCCACCCGCAAGGCGACCGATCCGATCGCCGCCCCGCGCAGCCCGCCGAGCCCGTGCGAACCCAGCACCACCAGCGACACCGACCGCGACCGCTCGACGAGGAGCTCGACCGCGAGCCCCGCCCGCACGACCGGCAGGGTCGCCACCCCTGGCGCGGCCTCCTCGGCGACCTGCGCCGCCCGGCTCAGCCACCGATGCGCGCGAGCGAACCGTTCCCGCGCCCGCCGGTCCGCGGTCCCGGCCTGGAACAGCTGCAGCCGGCAGCCGCGGTGCAGCGCTTCGGCGGCCGCCCAGCGGACCGCCGCCAGCGAGGCCTCCGACTCGTCGACCCCGACGAGCACCGCGCGGTCAGGCTTCTTCCCGGGCACCCCGCCTCCCCTTCCCGCCGCCGGTTCCGGCAGCCGGGTCCACCGTGGCCTGCCCGCGGGTACTCCGTCAGGGCCCGAAGTCCTCTCCCGGAGGGACGAAAGCGCCTCCCCCGGCCTCTCCCGCCCCTCCGCCTCTCCTCCCGCGGGTGCGCGGCCGAGGCGGCGGGGCTTCCGGGCCGGGAACGGGAAGCGGCCACCGTCCGAAAAGGACAGCGGCCGCTCTTCCCGTCGCGCGACGGGGAATCGGGGGTCACCCGAGCACTCTGCCCGCGGCCGGTTCGTCGGCCAGGACGATCCGGGCGTCCACTCCCACCCGCAAATGCTCTTGCACCGCCACCACGCCGTCCACCCGGCCGACGAGGGCCAGCATCACCGGGATCACCGGGACCATGCTGTCCCGCTCGACCGTCCCGGTCAGCGACACGACGCCGTCGCGCACCGCGATGTCCAGCGATGCCGGGTCGAGGCACAGTTCTCGGTCGAGGACCTCGTCACGCACCTCGTCGCGGATCTCGCTGTCCGGACGCAGGAACACGCGCCCGAGGTCGCCGTACGAGACGATGCCCGCCAACGCGCCGTCGGCGCCCAGCACGGGAAGGCGGCGCACCCGGCCCGCGTCCATCAGCCGGACCGCGCGCACGACGTCGTCGTCCACGCCGACGGTCACCGGCGGCGTGCTCATCGCCTCGGCCACTTTCCCGGTCTTGTGCCGTCTCCCGAAGCAGCGGCCGGAGCGCCGCCGCGACAGGTCGCCGCGCGTGACGAAGCCGAGGACCCTGCCGTCCTCGCCGACGACCGGCGCGCCGCTCACCTCCCGCCGCTCCAGCACGGCGACGGCGGCTTCGGCCGACATCCCCGGTTCGACCGTCGCGACGTCGGCGGTCATCACCGCGCGGACCTGCCGGCTTCTCTTCATCTCGGGCTCCTCACAGCAAGGGACCGGGGCGAGCGGCGCCCACGTCCGGCAGCGGCCCGCGTTCTTCGGCCGAACGGGCCGGGACGATCACCACCGGGCAGCGCGCCTGCCGCAGGCAGTACTCCGAAACCGAGCCGACGAGCATCCGCAGCACCCGGCTGTGCCCGTGGCTGCCCAGCACCGGCATCGCCGCGTCCGCCGACGCGCGGACCAGCGCCGGGCCGGGCGCTCCGGCCACGGCGCCGGTCCGCACCCGGGCCGGATCCGCGCCGGGACATGCCCTGGCGACCGAGCCGTCCAGCTCGTGCCGGTACCGGGACGCGATCTCCTCGTACGAACGGGCGAGCGCCGACTCGAGATCCGCGAGCGGGTCGAACGTCCAGGCGCGCAGCACCGCCACGCTCCGGCCGCTCGCCGCCGCCTCGGCCAGCGCCCAGCGGACTGCCGCCTCGCTGCCCGCCGAGCCGTCGGCGCCCACGACGATTTCCCGTTCGCCGGTCGTGCTCATGGCCGCCTCCTCGCCTCCGCCCGAACGTCCGCGGTGGATCGCCGAAGGTCCTACTCGACCTCGATCTTGATCTGTTTCTCGTGCGGCTGCCCGGCCAGCGGCATCGAGATCTCGAGGATGCCGTCGACGTAGCGCGCGGTCACCTCGCCCGTCACCGCCCCGGCGGGCAGATGGACCGTGCGGCTGAACTTGCCGTAGGAGAATTCGCTGCGGCCGTCGACGTGCCTGCGCTCCGCACGGTCGGCCTCGACGGTCAGCAGGCCGTCGTGCGTGGTCACGGAGATGTGCTTCTCCGGGTCGAAACCCGGCAGTTCGGCGCGGACGGTGTAGGTCCCGCCTTCGGTGGACTCCTCGATGCGCACCGGGTTGTGGTCGCCGAACGGCCACGGCCGGTCGAGCCAGGCGGCGATGTTCGGCAGCGCCATCCGGGAACCGGGCAACAGTGACGTCATTGCGCACTCCTTTCTCGGGAACGGTGTCGCCCTTTCAGGAAACCGCGCCCGCGGGCAGTCGCGACGCTGCCGGACTGCCCGAAGCCGAAGGCCGAAAGTCACCGAACGGGCGGACCGCGCACCGGGACCCCACCGTCCACAGAGGACTTTTCAGCGGGCGACCGCGACCGGGCACGCCGCGTGCGCGAGCAGCCAATACCCCGTCGAGCCGAGCAAACCGCCCGCCAGCGGACCCCGCGCCCGAGCCCCCGCGACGATCAGCTGCGCCCCGGCGGAGATCCCGGACAGCGCCCGCGCCGCCGAGCGCACCCGCACGACATGCATGCGCACCGGCACGACCGGATGCTTGCGAGACCACGCGGCCACCTGCTCGCGCAGCCCGCTTTCCCGGCCGGGGCGGCCGTCGTGCCACGCGTGGACCGCCTCGATTCCGGCTCCGCGCGAAACCGCGGCGTCGAAGGCGAAAGCGAGTGCGCGTTCGCCGCCGTCGGAGTCGTCGAGGCCGACCACCACCGGTCCGTCCACGGCCGCGCTGCCGCGGATCACCACCACCGGACAGCGCGCGGACGCCGCCGCGCGCAATGCCACCGATCCGATGGCTCCTCCGCGCGCTCCGCCGAGCCCGTGCGCGCCGAGCACGAGCAGCCCGGCTTCGTCGGACAGCGCGGCCAGCAATTCGGCCGCCGTCCCGAGCCGGACGCACATCCGCACCGGAACCGCGGGCGCGGCCTGGCGGGAGGTTTCCGCCGCCTGCCGCAACAGCCGGCGCGCGGGCTCCATCAGCAGTTCGGCGTCGCCGGGCGGCTTGCCGTGCGGCAGCAGGTCCGGGTCGTCGCACAATTCGGCGTGGAACACCACGAGACCGGTGCCGCGCCGCCCGGCCTCGACCGCCGCCCAGCGAACCGCCGCGAGCGCCGCCGTCGACCCGTCGACGCCGACCACCACCGGCCGGCTCACCGCCATGGCTCCCGGTTCTCCCTCTCCCGTCCTCGCCGGCAGATCGCGGCACCGTGCGTGCCGCGTCCGGCGGGCGGCCGGCGGGCAGCCCCTGGCGACGGGGCCCTCCGCTCCTCCTCCATCACATGCCTCCTCCGTCCGGTACCTCTTCGTCTCGCGGCCGACGCTAGGCCGCCGCGCGCCGGAGACACTGCGGGCGGACGTCCGCGGCGCAGGAGACTTTGGTCCCGGCCCGGAAGGCGCTGCGGCCCTTCGCGCGGGTTCAGCGCGCAGGCGGCGGCTCCGGGTGCTGGCACGGCCTGCGCCGAACAGGCGAGAGTTCAGCGAAAGCGCTTGTCCCGGAAGGGAATTCCTCCCCTTCGCTCCGCCGCTCGACCGGCAGGCGAAGACCCCGCGCGACGGCCCGGCCTGCGCCGAACAGCGGAGGCTAGAACGGGATTTCGCTTGGCACAGCAGCCTTTCCCGGCTGTTGCGGCTTCCCCGGCGCCGGCCAATGCGCTGCGCCCTCGCCAGCGGACGCCTTCCCGGCACCGCGGAACCCGCTCCCCGGTTCCCAGCCAGCGGCCGACGGGCACGACCCAGCCCGCGCGCACGTTCGTGAGGGGAACCCTGAGGGACATCAGCGAGAGGAAGAAAGCCGCGCGGTCCGGTCGGCGGCCGACCTGCCGCGCCGCTCGGCGTCCCGGCGAAAATTGCGCCGTCCCCCCGGAAACGTTCCGCCTTCCGGACGCCTCCGGCGGCCCGGCTATTCCACCGGACGGCCGGATTTCGCGCTCCGCCAATCAGCCGCCACCGTTTCGCGGAGGATGCGCTGCGCGGTCATCCGGGTCGCCTGCAGCGACGAATGCGCTTCCCGCGAATTGAACACGCGCCGCGGCGCAGCCACGCTCAACGCGGCCACCGCCGTGCCGGTCACGTTGAACACCGGGACCGCCGCGGCGAGCAGCGCACCGGGGACGCGCGGGTTGAACGACACCTCGCGCTGCCGGATCTCGCGCAGTTCCGCGCTCAGCCACGCCGGGAGGCCGCCGCCGTTCTCGTTCTCCCCGCGGTAGCCCGCGAACACCGCGAAGCGCGCGGCGAGACCCGGGTCGAACGCCATCAGCACCCGTCCCGCCGCGCTTCCGGCCAGTTGCGAATCGTTTTCTATCCGCTCGGCAAGCGAGCAGTAACCGCTGCTGTAGATCAAATGCACGAAATCAACGACATTCCCGCTGGCCACGCCGAGGCCGACCATGTAGCCGGTCCGCCAGTGGATGTCGATCAAAGACGGGAGAATACCTCTTCGCAGCCGCTGCAGTTCCTGCGTCGAACCCGGTCTGGCGAGGCGGCACACAGCTTCCCCGTGCCGGTAATGGTATCCCGCCCGCACGACCATTCCGTATCCCTGCATCTCGGCGAGAAGCCGGTGCACGGTGCTTTTCGGCAGCCGGGTCGACCGCGAAATCTCGCTCAGCGTTTCGATCCCGCCCGAATCGCGAATAGCGCTCAGGATCGAAAGCGCCCGGGGAATCGGCCTGCTCGGCACCACGCTCGTGCAAGCCCACCGCCCGTTGTCGTCGCTCGTAGTCACGACCGAAACCTCCACCGAATCCGCACAATCCCTCTCGTGCACGCGCCGGCGGGATCCTCGTCCCCGCGTGCTCCGGCGAGGCCGCGCGACCGCTGCCCTGTGCGGCCCCGGACCCTCCGCCGCTCGCGGGCGGCACCGCGCCTCGCCGCCGCCCGATTCGTTCGCCACCCGCGTCTTTCGTGATGCAGTCCTGCTCTCGCGCCTTCATGCTTGCCCAGCGCCGCGTCCGGCACAACTGGACGCACCCGTTCACGGAAAGAATCGCCCCAGTGGCGCAGCGCGGTAGCCCGCCCGCCTCGTCGTGCGATGCGTCCGTCCCCGGAAACGGTCGCGGCAGGTCACTCTGCGTCGCCGTCGCGCGGATCCGCGCCGTCGTGGTCGCAGGCCGTGACAATTGCTTCCCACCGCTTTTCGTCCGTCGAAGAACCTGAGCGAAAGATCGCGCGAAAATCCGGCGAATAATCGACCCGGCCCGAGAATATTCCCGGCGATCCCGCGTTTCCGCCGGAGCGCGTCGGCGGACTCCGGGCAGCGCCGCCGTCGCCGCGGCCCCGGCAGCCCCGCGGTCGGCGGGCGGCGCCGGTTCCGAAGCGACGATCGACCGGGCCGGCCACGACGACGGGGTTGGTGCCGTCCGTGCCGACCGCGGGAGAACCAGCCGACGCCCTTTCCGGCGACCGCCGCTCCTCCGCCGAAAGACGATACCAGCACTCAGTAGACGGCGAGCGACCAAACATGGACGCAGAGCAATGTTCCAGGCCGCGGAACAAGGTCTTGACTTTCCGGCGGGAACCCGCCCGACGGCGTCAGCGAACCGGGGCGCCCGGCGTGATCGCGGTGCCGCGCCAAGCGATCAGGATCCGGCGAAGCACCGATCACGCGGCAGTCGCGCGGGCGGTCAGCCGCGCGCACACCCGCAAGATCGTGCGCCGGTCGACCACATGCCACGGCTGGCCGGCGGCGAGCCGCCGAAGCTCCGCGTCCGGTTCGAAGGCCACAGCCTTGCCCACGCACGCGAAGATCTCCGCGTCCGAAGCGGAATTCCCGATCGCGAGCGAGTTCTCCGCGTCGAATCCGACCGCGTCGGCCAGGCAGCGCACGAACGCGAGTTTGCCCCCGGCCGCGCCGGGAGCGGACAGCAGACGTCCGGTGAACCGGCCGTCGGCCACCTCCACGACGGCGCCGTGCCCGCCGGACAGGCCGAGGTCGATCGCCGCCTCCTGCACCGGGAAATCGTGGTTGCCCGACAGCAGATGGATCCGGTATCCGCTCGCCCGCAGCAGCGAAAGCAGTTCCGGGACAAAGGAAAACAGTGTGCCCCGGCTCGCCCGCCAGGTTTTCTCCGCCGCGAACCGGGCCTGCGCGACCGACGCGCCTTTCATCGCGAGCGCGTACAGCCGGTAGATCTCGTCCAGCAGCCCCGACGGCGCTTTTTCCGCGGCCGCGAACTGTGCGATCGCGTCCAGGCAGGACAACCCCGCTTGCCGGTCGCAGGTGCCGTCGTCGACGAGCACCTGCAGATAATGCCGCGAAGTGTGCCCGGGCAGCAGGGTCCCGTCCAAGTCCAGAATGGCGTATTTCGCCGCGGGGTTCATGACGCACCGATTCTTCGCAGCCACGAAAACAGCCCTTCCGTGCGCGCTTTCACCGATTATCCGGGCTGACGGTACAGCGGCGCGCGTCCGGGCAGAGCGGCTTGTTCCATGTCCCGGGACACCACTGTCCCGGCCCCGCGACGAGGGAAAAGCCCGCGTCAGCCGATCAACCGGCGGGCGATCCCGGCGCGGGTGGTCAGGTCGAGTTTGGCCAGCACCCGAGCCACGTGCGCGTCCACTGTCCGCGGGCTCAGGAACAACTCGGCCGCGATTTCCTTTGTCGTCAGCCCGCGCACTACCATTTCCGCCACCTGCCGTTCGCGACGAGAAAGCGCTCGCCCGCCCGGCGGCGACTCCGGTTTTCGCCGCCCGGCCAATCTCCGCTGCGCCTTCGTCGTCTCCCGCAGCAACGCACTCGCCCCCGCGCTCTGGAACACCTCCCGCGCCTCGCCGATCCGCTGGGTCGCGGCGTCGAAGTTTCCCTGTCTTCCCAGCACTTCCGCGACCAGCAGCACCGCGCGGCCTCGATGCAGCACCATCGCCGCCCGGCCGAACGCGACGGCCGCCGCGGAAGCGTCCGCCAACGCCGCGGCGAGGTCGTCGCCGGTCGCTGACACCGTCGCGCGCGCTAGCAACGCGATGCCGAGGTCGCTCTTCAACCCAGTGGCCGCGGCCCGTTCCATCGCGTCAGCCGCCCACCGGCGCGCCTGCGCGGCCGCTCCCTCGGACAGAGCGACGCGGCAGTCCTGCGCCAACCTGGCGACCAGCAACGGATTCGCCGTCCGCTCCACCGGCTGCTCGACCGCGCCGGGGAACATGCCGAGTTCGAGACCGGCCTCGGCGAGGATGTGCTCCACCGTCCGCCGCCACCATTCGACGGTCGGCCGCGGCATCTTGTCCACCGTGCGCCATTGTTGTTCGGCCGCCGACCGGTCTCCGGTCGCGAGCAGCACCCGCAGCCGGATCGCGGCGGCCATCGGCACGACGTCGTGGTGGCCGAAGCGGGTCGCCGCGGTTTCCGCTTCAGCGGCGGCCTCCGCGGCCTCGGCGAGCCGCCCCAGCTTCCACAGCACGTAACCCCGCGCCGAGTACAGGAACGGCAACCCCTGCCGCAGCCCGGGCGCGCTGAGGTGCACCGCCCGGTCCAGCAAGGCGAGCGCGCGCCGGTCGTCGTCGAGGAAGCACGACGCCCAGCACAGCGCGGGAACGGTGTAGAGGACCGAACGCAGTTCGCTGTCGTCGAGCAGGTCGAATCCGTCGGCGGCGGCCTGCTGGGCGTGCCGGGCCTCGCCGGTCCGCCCGGCGCAGGCCAGCCCGATGGCGGCGAGCGCGGCGATCGCGGACTGCACCGCGGGCCCGGCGCTCGGGTCGGCCGCGATCCGGCGGAGCCGCTCCTGCGCTCCGGCAGTGTCGCCGTCCAGCAATTCCAGGTGTGCCAGTTCAAGGTGTGCCCGCGCGTCCGCGTTGCCCGACGCGGCGATCGCGGCCTCGGCGATCGACCGCGCGCGCCGGGTGCGGCCGAGGGTGTGCTCGCACCGGGAAAGCAACGCCAGCACCCGGGGCGATTCCGGCAAGGCCACCAGCAACGCCCGGGCGCCGGCCGGTTGCCCGGACGCCAGCAGCGCTTCGGCCCGCAGCACGGACAGGCGGCAGTGCTCGTGCCCGCCGCGCATCCGTTCCGGCAGGTTCGCCACTGCCGCGCCGAGCCACCGGGCGCACGCCGCGGGATCGGTGCCGAGCACTTCCTCCCCCGCCGACGCCAGCTCCCCGACCGCGACCAGATCGTGGCGGTACAAAGACTTCTCGAGGTGATAAGCGCGCAAGGTGAGCGGCGCGTCCAGTTCGCGCAGGTAAGCCGCCGCCCGGTGGTGCGCGCCCGCCGCCCAGCCACGCCCGGCGAGCCGCGCGGCGGCGGCGCGGACCAGCGGGTGCCGGAATCGCAGCCCCGCGGCCCCGCCCGCCAGCACGCCCCGGCACAGCAGCCGTTCGATCGCGAGGCCGACCGTCGCCCGGGGCAGCACGGTCATCGCCTGGACGAGATCCGCGTCGAGGGTCGCGCCGCCGCACGCCGCGGCCTGGACGACCAGCCGCTCGGGCTCCGGCAGCGCCGACACTTCGGCGAACAGCACGCGTTCCGCCGGCAGCAGCGGCCGGTCTTCGGCCGCCGGGCCGCCGTCGTGGCCGGGCCACTCGTGCGGCGGCAAATCGGCCAGCAGCAACAGGTACAGCGGGATGCGCTCGGCCGCGGCGGCGATCCGCGACCGCTCGGCGTCGTCGTGCCCCGGCAACAGCCGGGCGACCTCGTCGTCGGTGAACGCGGGCAGCGTCACGTAGCGGGCCGGGACCCGCTCGGAATGCAGCAGCCGGGTCAGCGCGGGCTGCCGCTGCCCGTCGCGGACCGACATCACCAGCCGCCGGTCGTTCCCCGGTCGCGCGACCAGCGCCATCAACAGCCGCAGGGACGCTTCGTCGGCCCATTGCGCGTCGTCCACGACCACCAGCGATTCCGGGCCGAGCGCGTGCGCCAGCCGGCGGGAGAACTCCGGCGCGCCGCCGGGCACCGCGCACACCGGATCCGGCGCCCGCCGGGCGACTTCGGCCAGCAGCCGCGTTTTCCCGATCCCCGGCCGTCCTTCCACCACGGTCACCGCCGCCGCGCGGTCCAGGCACGCGGCCAGTTCCGCCGCCCTGCCGACGAACTCCTTCTCGGCCATGCTTCTCCCCCTTCGCCCGACCAGCGAATTGCAGTAATTCTACGGATGCTGGCACCCGATATCTTCCGGTTTATTAAGAGCCCGGGACATCCCCGGTAAATCAGCCGGGCAAGCGGGAACAGGTTAGTGCCCGCGCCCCGGCCCGGGCTATCGGCCAACAGGGAGAACCTCGGCCGCGCGCCCGGCGGGCCACGAATCTCGCAGGAGGATCGGTGAGCAGCAGCGGACCTGGGCGTTTACCGCGACCGGGACGAAGGCCGGACGATCGATCGGACCACCCGGGCGAAACGTTACCCGAATGGTCCGAACACTTTCCGCAGCCGAACGGACACGCCGCGCCCGCGATTACTCCCGAGTTCTTCCGGATCACCATTCGTGAGCACACCCGCGGAAGTGCGCGAAAAACTGGTCCGATCGGCCGAATTGCACGCCCGGCCGCCCATAACCGCTCAACGGAAAAGCGCTCCGAACGGCGACGGCACAATTGCCCTCACGCGGATCGGCGGCGGCCGGAATGAACGCCAAACGGGTTCTGGTGGCCGGGGCCGGGCTGGCCGGTTCGCTCGCCGCGATCCACTTCGCGCAACTCGGGCACCAGGTGGAGATCCACGAGCGCCGGCCGGATCCGCGCGGGGCGGGCGCGGGCGCGGGCCGGTCGATCAACCTCGGCCTTTCCCAGCGCGGAATCCGTGCGCTGGACCAGGTCGGGCTGCTCGGCCCGGTGCTGGCCGCGGCCGCTCCGATGCGCGGGCGGGTGATCCACCAGCGCGACGGCGAACTGGATTTCCAGCCCTACGGCAGCCACGAGGACCAGATCCTGCGCTCGGTGCTGCGGGACGACCTCAACCGGATCCTGCTCGCGAAAGCCTTGGAGTACCCGAACGTCAGCGCCCGCTTCGGCGTGACGCTCACCGGCCTCGACCGCGGATCGGCGACCGCCGAACCCGTCTGCGCTTTCGCCGGCGAAAGTGGTCCATACCACGTTGCCGCCGACCTCGTAGTCGGCGCGGACGGCGCGTTCTCGGCCGTGCGCACCCGGCTGCTGCGCGGGCTGCCCGCCGACTTCCGGCAGCGCGTCCTGCCCTGGGGCTACAAGGAGTTCGCGATCGCCGCGGGCCCGTCCGGCGAGATACGCAGCAGTCCGGACGCCCTGCACGTCTGGCCGGGCGACGACGGGCTGATCGTCGCCCACCCCAATGTCAACGGTTCGCTCACCGCGACGGTGTTCCTCCCGCTGTCCGGCGAGCAGAGTTTCGCCACCCTCACCACCGAGAAATCGGTGCGAGCCCTCTTCGACACCCGATTCCCCGACGTGCGACGCCTCGTGCCCGACATCGTCGAGCAGTTCCTCACGCATCCGACCGGACATCTCGTGACCGTCCGGAGTTCGCCGTGGCAGCACGAGGGCCGCGTGGTGCTGATCGGCGACGCCGCGCACGCCGTGTACCCCTTCTACGGCCAGGGCATGAACTCCGCGCTGGAGGACTGCGCGGTGCTGCGCGAATGCCTCGCCGACGACGACTGGGCCGAAGCGCTCCGCACCTTCGAACGGCGGCGCAAGCCGCACACCGACGTCCTCGCGGACCTTTCCGAGGAGAACTTCGACGAACTGCGCAGCCGGGTCGCCTCGCCGCTGTTCCTGGCCCGAAAGAAGGCAGACCTGGTGCTCAGCCGCGTGTTCCCGAAAAGCTGGATGCCGCTCTACACCATGGTTTCGCACACCACGATCCCGTACGCGGACGCCTTGCGCCGCGCCCGGCGCCAGCACGCCGCGCTGGCCTGGGGCGGCGGTGCCGCGGCGCTCGCCCTCGCCTTGACCGGCGGCGCGCTCGCCCGCAGGAGAGCCGCCGGACCGCACTCGCCTGGAGACCGAAGCTGATGCTCATCCATCCGACCGATCCCGGCCGCGTCCTGGTGCAGCGGCACGACCTCGACCCGCTCGCCCTGCCCGAACGCCTGCGGCGGTACGAGATCCACCTGCGGGCGATCTTCGACTGGGGCCGCGGCTACCTGTCCGGCCCGCATCCCGACCTCGGCCGCGGCGGCAACGTGTGCCCGTTCGCGCAGCCGTCGCTCGAGCGCGGCCGGTTCTACCTCGCCGTCGAACCGGGCGTGCCGGCCGCGGGCCCGCGGCTCACCGAAACCCTGCACTGCTACCGGGACTGGTTCCTCGAACTCGCTCCGCGCGGGCATCCGAGCGCGCAGCTCACCACCATCCTCCTGCTGTTCCCCGACGCGCCGCCAGACGACCGCTCCGGCGTGGTCGACACCGTGCAGCACGCGCTGAAGTCGGAGTACGTCGCCGAGGGCCTGATGATCGGCGAGTTCCACAACGGCCCGCCGGACAAGGGCGGGCTGTGGAACCCCGCGTTCCGCCCGCTGCGCAGCCCGGTTCCGATGCTGGTGGTGCGGCACATGGTGCCGACCGACTATCCGTTCCTGCGCGCCGATCCGGACCAGGCGCGCGCGTACCTGCGGCTGTTCGGCGACCAGGTTCCGGCCCAGCTGCGCGAATTGGTGGAGCACGACCGGCTGGCCCGCGAGCTGGACGAGACCGAGGCTGACCAGGCCGGAATCGGGGCGCCGTGAACGTCTTCCCGTGTTCGCCCGGCCAGGAACGGCTGTGGTTCCTCGACCGGCTCGACCCCGGCTCGCCGGTCTACCACGTGCCCACCGCGCTGCGGCTTTCCGGACCGCTCGACGTCGAAGCCCTGCGCCGCGCCTTCGCCACGATCTCCACCCGGCACGCCGCGCTGCGCACGGTTTTCCGGGAGCGCGACGGTGTTCCGGAGCAGGTAGTCACCGAGAACGGCTTCTCCTTCACTGTCCGCTCGGCCGGCGAAGACTCGGTCGCGCCGGAGGCCGCGGCGGAGATCCGCGTCCCGTTCGACCTGACCGCCGGTCCGCTCGCCCGGGTCCTGCTCCTGCGCACGGCCGAGGACCAGCACGTCCTGGTCGTCACGCTGCACCACGCGATCGCCGACGGCTGGTCGGTCTCGCTGCTGCTGGACGAACTGGCCGAGAGCTACCGCGCCGAACTGGCCGGCAGCGAACCGGACCTGCCGCCGCTCCCGATGCAGTACGCGGATTTCGTGCGGTGGCAACGAGAACACCTCGACGGCCCGGAGGGCGTCGAGCTGCTGCGGGAATGGGCCGACCGGCTGCGCGGCGCGCCGGAGCTGATCACGCTGCCGACCGACCGTCCTCGCCCCGCCACCGCTGCCTACGGAGGCGGCATCCACGAGTTCCGGTTCCCGCCCGCGCTCACCGAAGCCGTCCGCACGCTCGCGGATACTTCCGGCGCAACGGTTTTCATGACTGTGCTAGCCGCCTACCACGCGCTTCTCGCCCGGTACAGCGGTCAGGACGACGTCGTGGTCGGCACGGTCGTCGGGCAACGCTCGCAGGTCGACACCGAGCGTCTGATCGGCTTCTTCGTCAACACCGTCCCAGTCCGGATCTCGACCGCCGACGACCCGACCTTCGCGGAGCTGCTCCTCGACGTTTGCGACGCGCTGGTCGACGCGCTCGGCGGCGCCGAGATCCCCTTCGAGCGCGTGGTCGAGGCCGTCCGTCCGGAACGCAGCCTCGGGCATTCGCCGATCTACCAGGTCGGCTTCAACGGGCATGGCGACGGCGCGCTGCCGCAGCTGGCCGGGCTGACCGTCACCGACTTCGCCGGACCGCACACCGGAACCGCGAAGCTCGACCTGATGCTCGGCGTCCGCGACGAAGGCGACTGCCTGCACGGATACCTCGAGTACCGGACCGACCTGTTCGACGAAGCCACCATCGTCCGCTTCGCCGAGCACCTGTGCACGTTCCTGTCCTCCGTCACCGTCGACCCGGCGCAGCAGATCGGCGCGGTCTCCCTGCTGGACAGCGCACAACGCCGCGCGGCCCTCGACAGCGGCCTCACGCGTCCGTTGCCCGCCGCGGCGACCGCGCTGGACCTGATCGCGCCGCACGTCCGGGACCGGGGCTCCGCACCCGCGATCGCCGGTTCGCTGACCTACCGCGAACTGGACGCCCGGGCGAACCGGCTCGCGCACGCCCTGCGCCGCCGCGGCGTAGGGCCGGACGTCCCGGTGGGGCTCTGCGTCCGCCGCTCCGCCGAGATGGTGGTCGCGCTGCTGGCGGTCTGGAAGGCCGGCGGCGCGTACGTCCCGCTCGATCCGGAATGGCCGCTGGAACGGCACGCCTACGTCGTCGAGGAGGCCGACGTCCGGATCGCCGTCGTGGACCGCGAGAACGCCGGCCGGCTGCCCCGGTTCGAAACCGTGCTGGACGTCGACCTCGACTACCCCGAGCCGGACACCGCGCCGGAGGTGGCGCACGACCCGGCCGATCTGGCGTACCTCGTCTACACCTCCGGTTCGACCGGACGTCCCAAGGGCGTCGCCGTGCCGCACCGCGGCGTGGTCAACCTGCTCACCGGCCTCGCGGACCGGCTCGGCGTGACCGAGGACGACGTCTGGGCGTCGGTCACCACGCTGGCGTTCGACATGTCGGTGCGGGAACTGCTGATCCCGCTGATCCGCGGCGGCACGGTCGCGGTGATCAGCACCGAAGACTCCGCAGAACCGGTCGTGCTGGCGCGGCGGCTGGCGGACTGCGGAGCGACGATCCTCCAGGCCACACCGACGCGCTGGCGGATGCTGCTCGCGTCCGGCGGCGTGCCCGCGAACGTGCGCGAACGGCTGTGCGGCGGGGAGGCGCTCGACCGGGAACTCGTCGAGGCGCTGTCCGACGGCAGGGTCTGGAATCTTTACGGCCCGACGGAAGTCACGATGATCGTCGCCGCGGGCACGGTCCGCACCGCCGCCCCGGTCGTGCCGCTGGGCCCGCCGCTGCCGAACACCCGGCTGCACGTGCTGGACGCCGGGCTGAACCCGGTCCCGCCCGGGGTCGCGGGCGAGATCTTCGTCGGCGGCGCGGGAATCAGCCGCGGTTACCGCAGCCGTCCCGGCCTTACCGCGGAACGGTTCGTGCCGGACCCGTTCGCCGCCGACGGAAGCCGCCTCTACGCCACCGGCGACCTAGCGCGGCGGCGCGCCGACGGAACGCTGGAGTTCCTCGGCCGCACCGACCACCAGGTCAAAATCCGCGGCCTGCGCATCGAACTCGGCGAGATCGAGGCTCGGCTGCGCGCCGATCCGCAGGTCTCGGACGCCGTTGTGCTGGCCCGTCCGGCCGGTCCGGACGACGTGCGGCTGGTCGCCTATGTCGTGTCCGAGGACACCGAATGGGCACCGCTGCGCGACCGGCTCTCCGGCCAGCTGCCCGCGTACCTGGTTCCGCAGACCGCCGTGTTCCTCCCCGCGTTGCCGCTGACCAAGAACGGCAAGACCGACCGGACCGCGTTGCCGGAACCGGTCTGGGAATCCCGCGAAGCCGACCGGGTCGCCCCGCGCGACGCCGTCGAACGGGAACTGGCCAAGCTGTGGCGGGAGGTGCTGGCGGTCGAGGACGTCGGAGTGCACGACGATTTCTTCCGCCTCGGCGGCCATTCCCTGCTCGCCGCGCGGCTGCTGGCGAAGGTGCGCGAGCACTTCCGGTCCGGCGTCGGCCTGCGGACGCTGTTCGCCGCCCGCACGATCGCCGCTTTCGCCGCCGCGCTGCGGGCCGCCGAGTCCGCACCCGGCGCCGCCGACGAGATCGCGCTCCTGCGGGAACGGATCGCCGCACTGCCCGACGACGAGGTCCTCGCCCTGCTCCACGCCGATTCCCCTCCAGGAGCGCATCGATGACGCACCCCGAGCGAGAGCAGCTCTTCCGGCTGCTGGCCGCGCGCGACGGCCTCGGCGCCGCGACCGGCTCGATCCCCCGCCGGACCGGCGACGCCCCCGTCCCGCTGCTGCCCGCGCAACGCCAGCTGTGGTTCCTGGACCGGCTCGGCGCGCGCGACGGCGTGTACACGATCTCCCAGTCCTGGCGGCTCACCGGCGCACTCGATGTCGAGGCACTGCGCCGGGCGCTGGCCACGGTCGTCGACCGCCACGAGGCACTGCGGGCCGGGTTCGGCGAGTCCGACGGCGAGCCGGTGCAGATCCCCGCCCTGCCCGGCACCGCACCGGAACTGTCCTATGCAGACCTTCGGGGTGCGCCAGACTCCGCGGACGCAGTCCTCGCCGCCGAACGAGCCCGCCCGTTCGACCTGACCAGGCCGCCGCTGGTGCGCGGCCTGCTGGTCGCCCTCGCCGACGACGTGCACCTGTTCGTGCTGACGCTGCACCACATCGTCGCCGACGCCGCGTCCGTCGGGATCCTGCTGCGCGAACTGTCCGCGCTCTACCCGGCGAACGCTCCCGCCCTGCCCGAACCGCCTGTGCGCTACGGCGATTACGCGACCTGGCAGGCGGCCAAACCGCTGGAAGCAGGCGAGCAGTACTGGCGCGAACAACTCCACGACGCCCCGGCGCTGCTGGAACTGCCGACGGATCGCCCGCGTCCGCCCGCCGAATCCTTCCGCGGCAACGGCCATTCCTTCCGGCTGTCCGCCGACCTCACGGCGTTCTGCCAGCAGCACGGCGTCACCGCCAACACCGTGCTGCTGACCGCTTATGTGCTGCTGCTGGCCCGCCATGCCGGTCAGGACGACGTGGTGGTCGGCATGCCGATGCGCGACGAGACCGTGCCGGGGATCGAACAGTGCGTCGGGATGTTCGCCAACACCGTCGCCGTCCGGACCCGGCTGACCGGCGATCCGACTGTCGCCGAGGTGCTCGCTCAGGTGCAGGACGCCTGCCTCGGCGCGCTGGAGCACCAGAGTTATCCGTGGGAACGGGTGGCGCAGGACCTGCGGCCTGCCCGCGATCTCAGCCACAACCCGGTGTTCCAGGTGATGTTCGTGCTCAACTCCGCCGGGGCCGGGCTCGAACTGCCCGGCGTCCGCGCGGACTGGCTCGACCTCCCGGTGACCACCGCGCGCTTCGACCTGACCCTCGCGCTGGCCACGACTCCCGACGGAATCGAAGGACGGCTCGACTACGCGACCGACCTGTTCGACGCCGCCACCGTCGCCCGGCTCGCCGCCCAGTACGAACACCTGCTGCGGGCCATGCTCGCCGCTCCGGACGCACCAGTGTCCACAGTGGAGGCCCTGTCCGCCGCGGACCGAACCTGGCTGCGCGACGGCGGCCACCCGGCCCCGCCGGCGGTCTCCGACGGCACGCTGGTCACCACGCTCATCACCCGCCAGGCCGCACGGACTCCGGACGCCATCGCCGTAGACGACGAAATCCGCCTCACCTACGCCGGACTAGTCTCCCGTGCGCGCCGTCTCGCCGGAGTTTTGCACGCCTCCGGAGTCCGGCGCGGCGACGTCGTCGCGCTCGGCCTGCCAGCGAGCGCGGGCGCGATCACCGGCTTGCTCGGCGTGCTCCTCGCCGGGGCCGCGTACCTGCCGCTCGACCCCGGACATCCGCCCGCCCGGCTGGCCGAGCTCCTTGCCGACGCTTCCCCGGCCGCCCTGGTCACTGACCACGACCTCCCGTTCGACGGCCCGGTGCTGCACCTCGACCACCTCCCCGAAACCGGTCCCGCGCCGGAGCTCTCGCTGGGACCGGACGACCTCGCCTACGTCATCTACACCTCGGGCTCGACCGGTGCCGCGAAACCTGTCGCCGTCCACCACGGCGCGCTCGCCGAACTGGCCGAATCCTTCCGGAAGCTGCACGGATTCGGCCCCGGCGAACGCGTGCTGACGATCCCGCCGCTGACCTTCGACGCCGCCGCGGGCGACATCTTCCCCGCACTCGTCTCCGGCGCGACCGTCCTGCCCTGGCGCGACCCGGCGTCGCTCACCGGCCCCGGCCTCGTCCGGCTCTGCCGCGACCGCGGGATCACCATGGTGGACACCGCGTCCGCGCTCTGGCAGAAGTGGGTGGCCGAACTGGCCGCGGAAAACACCCCGTTCGACTGTCCGCTGCGGACGATGATGGTCGGCGGCGAAGCCGTCCCGGCGACCGTTGTCCGGACGTGGGCGGCGCTCACCGACGGCCGCGTCGAACTGCACAACCACTACGGCCCCACCGAAGCAACCGTTTGCGCGACCAGCTACCTCACCTTCGACGCCGGCGAACTCGACGGCCGGGTGCAGCTGCCGATCGGCGATCCGCTCCCCCACGTCCGCGCCTGCGTCGTCGACGACCAGCTGCGTCCGGTGCTGCCCGGCGTCCCCGGCGAACTCTGCCTCGGCGGCGACGCTCCCGCCCGCGGCTACCGCGACCGGCCCGGCGCGACCGCGGAGAAGTTCGTCCCGGACCCGTTCTCCCCGGCGCCCGGCGCGCGGATGTACCGCACCGGCGACCTCGCCCGCCTCGACGGCGAAGGACGGCTGGAGTTCCTCGGCCGCGTCGACCGGCAGCTGAAAGTCCGCGGCCACCGCATCGAACCGGCCGAGGTCGAAGCGGCCTGCCGGCGCCACCCCGGCGTCAAGGACGTCCTGGTCACCGCCCGCGCGGACCGGCTGGTCGCCTACCTCGTCGGAGACGCCGACCCGCTGTCCGTCCGCTCCGCGCTCCGCGATGCGCTGCCCGGCTACCTGGTCCCGGACGCCTTCGCGGTGCTCCCGGCGCTGCCGCTGAACGCCCACGGCAAGGTCGACCACCGTGCGCTGCCCGAACCGGCGGAGACCGCGCCGCCGGCGTTCGCCGAACCCGAAGGCGAACTGGAACAACGGCTCGCCGCGATCTGGGCCGCGGTGCTGGACGTGGACCGCATCGGCCGCGACGACGACTTCTTCCTGCGCGGCGGGCATTCCCTGCTGGCCGGGACGCTGATGGCGAAGGTCCGCGCGGAACTGGACGTCGAGGTCCCGGTGCGGACCCTCTTCGAAGCCAGCACCCTCGCCGCCTTCGCCGGCGCCGTCCGCGCCCCCGGCTACCGCGAGGACGACCGCCTCGCCGCGGTGCTCGCGGACGCCGTGCTGCCCGCCGACATCGACGCGCGCCGCACTCCCGCGCAGGCCGAGGCCGCGATCCAGCGCGCGATGGCCCCGCGGATCGCCCTGCTCACCGGCGCGTCCGGGTTCCTGGGCCCGCACCTGCTCGCCGATCTGCTGCGGCACAGCGACGTCGTGGTGCGCTGCCTGGTCCGGGCCGCCGACGCCGTCGAAGGCGCCGCCCGGATCGAGCAGGTGCTGCGGGACCACCTGCTGTGGGACGAGCGATTCCGTCCTCGGATCGTCGCCGTCCCCGGCGATCTCGGCTCCCCTCGGCTGGGTGTGCCCGCGGCCGAACTGGACGCGGTCGCCGCGGACCTCGACGTCATCTTCCATTGCGGCGGCGAAGCGAACTTCCTGCGCCCGTACGCCCAGCTGCGGCCCGGCAACGTGCTCGGCACTACCGAGTTGCTGCGGCTCGCCTGCCGGGGCGGCACCCCCGTGCATCTGGTGTCGTCGCTGGGCGTCTACCCGCTGGACCGCGACGCGGTGATCACCGAGGACGTCCCGCCCGACGACCCCGCCGGCCTGGACCGCGGCTACGAACAGAGCAAATGGGCCGCCGACCGGCTGGCCAGGGCCGCGCGCGAACGCGGCCTGCCGGTGACCGTCCACCGCCCGGCCCGGGTGACCGGGCACAGCCGGACCGGCATCGGCCCGCTCGGCGACCGGTTCGCGAACCTGCTGCGCTGCCTGGTGCTGCTCGGCTCCGCGCCGGCGGAGGACTTCGACCTCGAGGAGGACATGGCCCCGGTCGACCACGTCGCCGCCGCCATCGGCCACCTTTCGCGGCGGCGCACCGGATACGGCTGCGATTTCCACTTCCACAACCAGCGCACGATGCGGTTCGGCGAGGTCGTCGCCGGCTTGCGCGAGTTCGGCTACCCGATCGAGGCGATCCCGTTCGAGGCTTGGCACACCGCGCTGGCCTCGGCCGCCGCCGAGACGGCGGACCCGGCGCTGAGCGCGATCACGGCGATGGTCGAACGGACGTCGCCGCCCCGGCGGACGGTCTTCGACTGCTCGCACACCGAGGTCGTGGTCGCGGCGGGCGGACTGGTGTGCCCGCCCGCGGATCGCGTTCTGCTGCAACGCTACCTGGCCCACTACGTCCGGATCGGGCACCTTCCCGCCGCCCCCCGAAAGGAGCACCGTTGACCACGATGGGAACGCGGGGGTTCGTCCTCCTCTGGTCGGCCCAGCTGGTCTCGATCGTCGGCTCCGCGCTGACCGGGTTCGTGCTCGGCGTCTGGACCTACGAACGGTCCGGCTCGGCCACCCAGTTCGCGCTGATCATGCTGTCCGGCGCGATCCCGGCCCTGCTGACCGCGCCGTTCGCGGGCGCGCTCGCCGACCGGTGGCACCGCCGCCGGCTCCTCGTCGCCGCGGACTGCGTCGCGCTCGCTTCGGTCGGCGCGCTGGCGTTGCTGATCGACGCGGACCAGTTGCAGACCTGGCACGTCTACGTCGTGACCGCTCTGACCGCGATGTGCGGAACCCTGCAACAAGTCACCTTCAGCGCGATGATTCCCCTGCTGGTGCCGAAACAGCACCTCAGCCGGGCGAACGGGCTGTCCCAGGTGGTGTTCAGCGCGCAGATCGCCGCACCGGTCGTCGCCGGGACGCTGCTGGCGCTCACGGGCTTACGCGGGGTGGTGCTGATCGACCTCGTGACGTTCGCCGCGTCACTGCTGGTCGTCGCACTCGTCCCGCTGCCGCATGCCGCCGTCCGCACCGCCGCCCCCGAACCCGGCGGCCCGTCGATCTGGCGGCAAGTGCCCGCGGGCTGGGCGGAACTGCGCCGCCGCCCCGGGCTGACCGGCCTGCTCGGCGTCCTGGCCGGGTTCTACTTCTGCTTCGGCATCGCCGGAACGCTCGTGCGACCGCTGGTGCTGTCCTTCGCCAGCCCGGCCGGGCTCGGCTTCCAGGTGTTCGCGGGCGGCTGCGGGCTGTTCGCCGGCAGCCTCGTGATGGGCGTCTGGGGCGGCCCCAAGAAGCGGATGCGCGGGATCGCCGCGTTCATGGCGTTCGGCGGGATCGCGCTGGCCGTCCATTCGCTGGCGCCGTCGCTGGCACTGGTGATCGCGATCGGGCCGTTCTTCCTGTTCACCCTGCCGGTCATCACCGGCACCGCGCAGACCGTGCTGCAGAGCAAGGTCGATCCGGCGAACCTCGGCAAGGTCATGGCGACCTCGCGGGCGGTGTCGCAGGCCGCGAGCCCGGTCGCGTACCTCGTCGCCGGCCCGCTCGCCGACGGCCTGTTCGAACCGCTCATGCGCCCCGGCGGGGCACTGGCCGGTTCGGCCGGACACCTGATCGGCACCGGGCCCGGCCGCGGCATGGCACTGATGTTCCTGCTCGCCGGGCTGTTGCTGGTCGTCCTGGGCTGCCTGGCCGCCCGCCCCTCGCTGCGGCGCGTCGAGGACCTGCCGGACCTGCTCGAAGAACCCGAACCCGTCGCGGTGGCGGCGGGCCGAGAGGAGAAGGGAAAATGACCACCCTCGAACGAACCGTCCCGGTGCGTGTCCTCGCCGCCGACCCGTTCCTGCGCGCCGGACTGGAAAGCGCGCTTTACGGCCGCGGCGAATTCGCCGATGCCGACGGCGGGGTCGCCGTGCTGGCGGTCGACGAGGTCGACGACGCGGCCGTCGAGGCGATCCGGACGGCCAAGGAACGCAGCACCACCGTGCTTCTGGTGACCGGCAAAGTCGACGCGCCCCGTGCGGCCCGCGCGATCGAGGCGGGTGCGTGCGGCGTCCTGCGGAGGGAGCAGGCTTGCGAACAAACGCTGGTCTCCGCCGTGCGCGCCGCCGCGACCGGCCACGGCACGATGCCGCCGGACCTGCTGAGCGACCTGTTCGACGCCCCCGCCGCGCCGACCTTGGACGCGCGTGAACGCGACGTCCTGCGGATGGTCGCCGACGGTCACGAGACTGCCGAGATCGCTTCCGCGCTGGCCTATTCGGCCCGGACCGTGACGACGATCGTGCACGACATCACCCACCGGCTGCGGTTGCGGAACCGGGCGCACGCCGTGGCGTTCGCTTTGCGGCAGGGGCTCATCTAAGCCGTCGGCTCGCCGCGTCCGGGCGACGTGCGGTGCGGGGAACCCTGCGGGAGCCTGATTTCCGCAGGGTTCCCGCACGGATCTGTCCGCGGTGCGAAATCGCGCCTAGATCAGCCCGTTCCGCACCGCGTAAGCCGCCGCGTGGGCCCGGTTCCGTACTCCCAGCCGGGCCATCAGGTCGTACAGCGCGTTCTTCACCGTGTGCTCCGACCAGCCGAGTTCGGCCGCGATCTCGCTGTTGCTGTACCCCTCGGCGACGAGCCGCAGCACCCGCAGCTCGCGTTCGCCGAGCTGCGGCCGGTACGCCGCCTCGCCGTCCACCCGCCCAGTGTAGGAGGTCCGGTCATCCGGGCAGCTCCGAGCCGCGCGTCGCCGGGTCGGCCGCGACCGTCCGCACGACCCGGACGAACCGGTCGGCCATCGTCTTCGCCGCGGCTTCGGTGAACAGCGCCCGATCGTAATGCAGCGTCCCGGCCAGGCCGTCGGGATGCTCGCGGACCGTCACCAGCACGTCGAACGGATTCCCGCCCTGTCCCGCCCGCCACGGCTCGGCGCGGATCCCGTCGAGCCGAAGCCGGCCGGAGAGCGAGCCGAGCGACTGGAACGCCACCTGCGCCACCGGATTCCGGCTCAGATCGCGCGGCGGCCGCAGCGCTGCCACGACCTGGTCGAACGGAACGTCCTGATGCCGGAACCCGCCGACCACCGCCTCGCGCACCGCGGCGAGCACCTCCGGATACGCCGGATCGCCAGGTACCCGCACCCGCAACGCGAGCGTATTCACGAACAATCCGATCAACTCTTCCGCCTCGACCGACGGCCGGTTGCCGGCGAAGGTGCCGACCACGAGATCGTCGCGCCCGGTCGCGCGCTTCAAGTCGAGGACGAACGCGGCGAGCAAAGCCATGAACCCCGTCGCCCCCGCCTCGGCGGCAACGGCCTCAAGCGCGCTGACGACCCGCTGCGGCACGGAAAACTCGACGGTGCCTTCCAGCTGCGCCTGGCGAGCCGGCCGCGCAAGGCTGTCCGGCAGTTCGATCGCTGGCGGCGCACCGGCCAACGCCGACTTCCAGTACTCGAGACCGCCCTGATCCGGCGCGGCATGCGACGCCGCCAGCTCCGGCAGCGCGGACGCCCGCCCCGCGTAGCATTCGGCGAGGTCGCGCCAGAAGATCTCCATCGACGTGTCGTCGGCGATGATGTGGTGGACCACCGCGAGCAGCGTGAACCGCCCCGGCTCGCCGCGGATCACCGTGCACCGCAGCAACGGCCCGCGAGCCAGCTCGAACGGCCGGCGGAGCTCCGCGTCGACGATCTCCTCCGCCGGCCCGTCGACCACCGTCAAAGGAATCTCACCCGCGGCGGACACCACAAGCTCCGGTTCCCCGCGACGGCTCCGGAAGGTCGTCCGCAAAGTCTCGTGCCGCCGGACCACCTCGGCCAACGCGCGCCGCAACGCCTCGACGTCCAGCTCTCCAGCGCACCGGTAAGCCTCGTACATCGTGTACGTCGCGGACGGTCCGGACAGCTGGTCGAGAAACCACATCCTGTGCTGTGCCGCCGAAATCGCGGTCTGTCCACTATGGACGTCACGG
Organism: Amycolatopsis sp. FU40; assembly: GCF_021903635.1. Classification (NCBI taxonomy): domain Bacteria; kingdom Bacillati; phylum Actinomycetota; class Actinomycetes; order Pseudonocardiales; family Pseudonocardiaceae; genus Amycolatopsis; species Amycolatopsis sp. FU40. Next base: position 1,534,559 of record NZ_CP091381.1, on the reverse strand, counting down.
ACAGGCGGTGCCGCCGCGGCCAATTCGGCCAACTCCGCGACAGTCGGCGCGATGAACAGATCAGCGACAGACACCCGTCGCCCCGTGCTGCGGGAAACCCGCGCACAGATCCGGGTAGCAGCCAGCGAACGGCCGCCAAGCTCGAGAAACGGGTCGTGCACGCCCACCGGACTGACCCCGAGCGTCTCCGCCCAAATCTCCGCGATCGCCGCCTCGTCCGCATTCCGAGGCTCGACGTATTCGACCCCCAGCGCCGGACGAGCACCGTCCGGCGCAGGCAGCGCGTTGCGATCGATCTTGCCGCTCGGCGTGAGCGGCAGCGCGACCAGCGACATCCACACCGCCGGAAGCATCGGCTCCGGCAAGGTACGAGCCAAGCGCGCCCGCAACTCGGACGTCGACGGCACAGCTCCGGCACGGTAAACGCAGTACGCGACAAGCCGGTCCTCATGCACCGCGGCCGCCGCCGCGGCGATCATCGGATGCGCATGCAGCGCGGCCTCGACCTCGCCGAGCTCGATCCGGTTCCCGTGGATCTTGACCTGATGGTCGAACCGCCCGAGATACTCGAACGCCCCGTCCGCCCGCCGCCGCGCGCGATCACCGGTGCGGTACAGCCGCTCCCCCGGCGTCTCCGCGAACGGATTGGGCACGAATTTCTCGGCCGTCAACGCCGGACGGTTCAGATAACCGCGCGCCAGTTGCACCCCCGCGATGGTCAACTCGCCGTCGAGAAGGTGGACGCGAGTGTTCGCGATCGGGTACCCGATGGTGACCGGCTCCCCCGGCAGACACCGCGTCGCCGTGACGTCCACCGATGCTTCCGTCGGCCCGTACAGATTATGCAGCTCGGCGCCGACCAGCCGGTGAAACCGCTCCGCCAGCTCGTCCGGGAGCGCCTCCCCGCTGCACAACACCCGCCGCACCGGCAACCTCGGCACCGGACCGGCCAGGAACGCCCGCAGCATCGACGGCACGAAATGCGCGGTGGTAATCCGTTCCGCCACGAGGATGTCCGCCAGGTATCCGGGATCGCGGTGGCCGCCCGGCCGGGCCATCACGAGGGTGGCGCCGACGGAGAGCGTCCAGAAGAACTCCCACACCGACACGTCGAAGCCGAACGGAGTCTTCTGCAGGACCCGGTCACGGGTCGTCAGGCCGTACTCGTCCTGCATCCACCGCAGCCGGTTCACGATCCCGCGATGCTCGATCACGACGCCCTTGGGCCGCCCCGTCGACCCCGAGGTGTAAATCACGTACGCCGCGTTCTCCGGCCGGACCACGCCCGCCACCGGTTCCCGGGATTCGCCGAGCCCGGTCAGATCGCCTGGGTTGATCACTGTCGTGGCGGCCGAATCCTCGACCATGAATTGCAGCCGGTCCTCGGGACAATCCGGGTCCAGGGGAAGGTACGCCGCTCCCGCCTTGAGGATCCCGATCAGCGCGACCACCATCTCGACGCCCCGCTCCAGCCGGACTCCCACCACCGATTCCGGCCCGGCTCCGCGGGCTCGAAGCCAGTGCGCCGCCTGGTTCGACAGTGCGTCAAGCTCCGCATAGGACACTTCGCGGTGGCCGGCGACCACGGCTGTTCCGCCGGCGGCCGTTCCTTCGGCGACCAAGTCCAGCAACGTCTCGCTCATGCTTCCCCGCTCACCGCACGCGGCCGAATCATCGCCCAGGCAACCGGTCCCGGGGCGAACCGCCGACCACCGCCGCCCGCCAGGACCCGCGACATCCCGCTCACCGACCGAATCGCCGCCCAGGCAGTCCGTTGCCGAACGATCCGCCGAAAACAAGCCGTCCGGCGGCAACCACCGTCGCTGAACAATGCCCGCGACATCCCGCTCGCCGCCGCACGCGGCCGAATCGTCGCCCAGGCAACCGGTTCCGGGGCAAGCCGCCGGCCACCAGCCACCCGACCGCGCCCACCGTGGTTCACCGAAGCCGACCGCATCTCGTTCATGCGTCCTCGCTCACCGCCGCGCGCGGGCGGATTGTCGTCCGCGCGGCGGGTTGCTGAGCGAGCCGCGGATAACCGGCCACCGCCGCGGCGAGGGACTCGACGGTCGGATGGTCGAAGAGGGCCCGCACGGGGACGTCAGCGTCCAGCGCCGCGCGAAGCCGCACCGAAATCCGGGTGGCGGCCACGGAATGCCCGCCCAGATCGAAGAAATCGTCCCGCACTCCGATCCGGTCCGCGCCCAGCACCTCCGCCCACACCCCGGCGACCAGTTCCTCCACCGGTCCGCGCGGCGCGACGTGCGGGCGTTCGCGCGCCATCGGTTCCGGCGCGGGCAACGCGGCCCGGTCGAGTTTGCCGGCTGGAGTGCGCGGCAGTTCCGGCAGCAGCACGAAACCGCTGGGCACCAGGTAGTCCGGCAGGACTCCAGAGAGTCCTTTCCGGACGTCCGCAATGGACAGTTCCCCCGCGGCGACGACGTAGGCGGTCAGCTCCACGCCGTCCGCGGAAGGGGTCGGCTGGACGGCGGCGTCCCGGATCCGCGGGTCCGCCCGCAGCACGGCCTCGACCTCGCCCGGTTCGACTCGATGGCCTCGGACCTTCACCTGGTCGTCGGCCCGCCCGAGGATCTCGACCGAACCGTCCGGCCGTCGACGCGCCAGGTCGCCGGTGCGGTAGAGCCGTCCGCCTGGCCGGGGGCCGTGCGGGTCCGGGGCGAAGCGTTCCGCGGTCAGGGCCGGGCGACCGGCGTAGCCGCGGGCCAGGCCGTCGCCGCCGATCCACACTTCGCCGGCTACGCCGGGCGGCACCGGTTCGAGGTCGTCGCCCAGCAGGTAGACGTCGGTGTTCGCGACTGGCTCCCAGGCGACGACCCGGTCCCCGTCGAGTTCGGCGACGGTCGACCAGATCGTCGTTTCGGTCGGGCCGTAAAGATCCCACAGCCGCGCCCCGCCCGCGGTGAGCCGCCGCGCCAGGTCGTCCGGCAGCTTCTCGCCGCCGGCGAACACGGTCAGCTCAGCAGGCGGAGTCCAGCCCGAATCGGCCAGCAGCCGCAAGCCCGACGGCGTCGCCTGGACGACCGACGGCGCGGTCCGCTCGATCAACCCGGCCTGCCGCTGCGGATCGACGCATTCCTCGGCGGTCGCGACGATCACCTGGCCGCCGGCCAGCAACGGCAAGTACAGCTCCAGCGCGGAGATGTCGAACGAAACCGTCGTCAGCGCGAGCACCGCCGCACCCGGCGCGAGACCAGGCCGTTCCCGCATCGACAGCAGGAAGTTCGCCAGCGCGGCATGGCCGATCTGGACGCCCTTGGGCTGCCCGGTGGAACCGGACGTGTAGATGACGTAAGCGAGTTCGCCGCCATCGGGCCGGGGCACGGGACCATCCGCCGGGCACGCCGCGATCGCCGCCGCGTCGCGGTCGAGCAGCACCGCCGAACAGCCGGTTCCCTCCAGCAACCCTGCCAGCGGCTCTTCGCTGAGCACCACCTCCGCTCCCGAATCGGCCAGCACGTAACCGACCCGCTTCGCCGGATAGCGCGGATCGACCGGCAAGTACGCGGCTCCCGCCCGGTGCACGGCGAGCAACGCGACGAGCAGGTCCGGACCCCGGTCGAGCAGCACCCCGACCAGCGACCCGCGCCGCACTCCCTGTTCCTTCAAATACCGCGCCAGCTTAACGACCCGCACCGACAATTCCCGATAAGCGAGCGTCACTTCGCCGCACCGCATCGCCACCGCATCCGGGTGCTCCAGCGCGGCGGCCTCGAACAACTCCGGCAGCATCCGGCCGGTTCGCTCGGTCCGCACAGGATTTCGCAGCAGCGCGGCCCGATCCGCCGCAGGCAGCCCAGACCGCCGCGGATCGGAGGCCGGCGCGGCCACGATCCGCTCCAGGACGTGGCGATAGAGCCGGGCGAGGAACTCCATGTGCGCGACAGCGATCCGGTAAGTGAACGCCTCCAGCACAAACGCGCCAGGCACGGTCGACACGGACAGGCCGAACTCGTTGGGCGTGCTGTCGGCGACCTCGGCCAGGTCCACCAGCGCTTCCGTGAGGACGTGCATGTCCGTGTGGTTGAAGAAAACGTCGACGAGCGGCACCTGCCCGCCCCACTCGGCCTGCATCGCGGGCAGCGGGAAATGCCGGTGCGGCCACATCGCGGTCTCCTCCGCGAACACCGCGCGCGCCAGCTCCGGCCAGTCGCGCGCGTCCGCTGGCGCCGCGAACGGCACTGTGTTCAGGAACATCCCGCGCACCTGGTCGCCGCCTGCCCGCTCAAGACGGCTGTTGGTCACCACGCCGGTGTGGAACGGCCGGTCGCGGCCGGCAATCGTTCGCAGCACGGTGAGATGTGCGGCCAGCAGCAGGCTCTTCAGCGGAACGCCAGCCGACGAAGCCACCGCACGCAACCGAGGCGTCAAATCGCCGAACGGCACCCGCACCGTGCGGTAAACCCCGTCGTCCTCGCCCGCCCAACCCGACGGCACGGCAAACCGCTCGGCCGAGCGCACCCGGTCCGCCCAGAACTCACGGTCCACAGCGGACTCCAGCGACTCCCGTTCCCGGGCGACCGTGTCCGCGAACCGGACCAGCGGCGGTTGCCCGTGCGTCGCCGCGCCTGCCCGGTAGTCCTCGAGCAGCTCGGCGACCAGCGAATTCTGGCTCCAGCCGTCGAGTATCGCGTGCACGTAGCTGAACGAGAGCCGCCATTCGCGCTCGCCGAGCCAGTGGACGTGCAGGCGCAGCAGCGAAGGGCGGAGCAGATCGAACCCGCGCGCCCGGTCCTCCGCCGGGTACTCCCGTACCCGCGCGGCCTGCTCCTCGGCGGGCAACGCGCGCAGATCGTCGCAGGTCACTTCGACGACAGCGGTCTCGTGCACCCGCTGCAACGGCGGAACCGCGGCGAAGTCAACGGAGGTACGCAGGATCTCGTGCCGCGCGACCAGCCGGTTCACTGCCTGCTGCAAGGCGTCCGGGCGGAATTCCTCGTACACCGGGTAGCCGAGGTGGTTCAGGTAGAGGCCGCGGTCGGCTCCGGCGAGCATCTCGTGCACCATGCCCGCCTGCGCGAGCGACAGCGGATAGGCGTCGGTCACGTCGGCCGGCAATGCCGCGCGCTGGCCGGCGGCGAGCTGCGCGAACGGCTCGACCACCTCGATCGCTGCCGCCGGACCGCCGAGCCCGGCGGCGAAGTCGGCCACTCGCTGCCGCCGGAAGAGGTCCGCGACGCTCGCCTCGATTCCCTCCGCGTTCAGCAGCCCCACGGCGCGGATCGCCCGCAGAGAATCGCCGCCCAGCGCGAAAAAGCTGTCCTCCGCCCCGACTCGATCGACACCGGTCGCCGCCGCGAACGCGCGAGCCACCGCAGCCTCCGCCGGGGTGCGCGGCGCGACGTAATCGTGGCTCATGCGCGCACCGTCCGGCGCGGGCAAGGCGTTGCGATCGATTTTGCCGCTGGCGGTGAGAGGCAGCGCGTCCAGCGCGAGCCACGCCGACGGCAGCATCGGTTCCGGCAGTGTGCGGGCCAGATAGGCGCGCAATTCGGCCGGGTCGGGGGTACGGCCGGGCTCGGCGACGAAGTAGCCGACGAGCCGGTCGTCACGCACGGCGGCCGCCGCCGCGCGCAGGTCGGGATGGGTCAGCAGAGTCGCCTCGACCTCGCCGAGCTCGATCCGGTTGCCGTGGATCTTGACCTGGTGGTCGAGCCGTCCCCGGTACTCGATCCGGCCGTCGGGCAGCCGCCGGGCGAGGTCGCCGGTGCGGTACAGCCGTTCGCCGGGCTGCCGCGCGAACGGGTCCGGGACGAACTTCTCCGCGGTCAGCGACGGCCGGTTCAGATAGCCGCGCGCCAGCTGCACTCCGGCGATGACCAGCTCGCCGGGCACGCCGACCGGCACCTCGCGCAGCTCGGCGTCCACCACGTACACCCGGGTGTTCGCGATCGCGCGGCCGATCGTGACGGTCTCCCCCGGCAGGCAGCGCGTCGCCGTCACGTCCACCGAAGCTTCGGTCGGCCCGTAGAGATTATGCAGCTCAGCGTCGATCAGCTGGTGAAACCGTTGCGCCAGTTCATCCGGGAGCGCCTCCCCGCTGCACAGCACCCGGCGCAGCGACGGCACCGGACCGGAGAGAAAGGCCCGCAGCATCGACGGCACGAAGTGAGCGGTCGTGATCCCTTCGGCCATGACTTCGGCGAGGTAAGCCGGGTCGCGGTGTCCGCCCGGCCGGGCCATCACGAGCGTCGCGCCGGCGGAGAGGGTCCAGAAGAACTCCCATACCGAGACGTCGAAACCGAACGGAGTCTTTTGCAGGACGCGGTCTCGCGGAGTCAGGCCGTATTCCGCTTGCATCCACCGCAGCCGGTTCACGATCCCGCGGTGCTCGACCACCACGCCCTTGGGCTTGCCCGTGGACCCCGAGGTGTAGATCACGTATGCCGCGTTATCCGGCCGTACAACGACATTCACCGGGTGCCGCGGTTTGTCGAGAGCCGTGAGATCACCCGGTTCGATCACCACCTTCGCGGCGGAATCCTCGATCATGAACCGCAGCCGGTCCTCGGGATGATCCGGATCCAGCGGCAAATACGCCGCCCCGGCCTTGAGAATCCCGACCAGCGCGACCACCATCTCCAAGCCGCGTTCCAGCCGAACCCCCACCACCGACTCAGCGCCCACCCCACGCGCCTGAAGCCAATGCGCTGCCTGGTTCGACAGCTCGTCCAGCTCCAGATAGGACACTTCGCGGCCGCCGGCGACCACCGCTGCCCCACCAGCACTGACCCCCTCGGCGATGAGCGACAGCAGCGTCCCGCTCCCGAAGGGAACGTCAGTGTCATTCCAGCGCGCCAGTTCAGTCTTCTCGGCAGCGTTCAGCCAAGGAAGATCTGCCAGCGGCGTGCCAGGATTCGCGACGATCCCGCGCAGCAACTCGGTGAAATGCCCGGCTATCCGCTCCACAGTGGACCGGTCGAACAGCGCGACCGGGTACTCCAGCACGCCGTCCAGACCACCGTCCGGCCGCTCGGTCACTTCCAGCGTCAGGTCGAACTTCGCACTGTGCCAAGGAGAATGGACTTGCTCGCCGCGCAGTCCGGCAGCCTCGAACCCGGCATCAGCAGTGTTCTGCAGCACGAGCATCGCTTGGAAAAGCGGATTGCGGGACAGATCGCGGTCCGGCACCAGCTCGTCGGCCAGCCGTTCGAACGGCGCTTCCTGACGGGAATACGCATCGAGAGTGTCCCGCCGGACGCCGTCGAGGAAATCCGCGAACGACACCGAACCATCGACCTTGGCCCGCAGTACCAGGGTATTCAGGAACAGCCCGATCAAATCCTGCGCCTCGGCACGCGTCCGCCCGGCAACCGGGGTGCCGACCGTGACGTCCGCCTGCCCCGAATACCGGCTCAGCAGAATCTGATAAGCAGCCAGCAGCACCATAAACGTGGTCGCCCGATGCGCCCGGCCGAGCGCGGCGACGGCGGTACCGAGTTCGGCGTCCACGGCGAATCTCAGGATGTCCCCGCGCGGATCGTGCACCGGCGGGCGGGGACGGTCCGTCGGGAGAGTCAGCGGCGCGACCCCGTCGAGCCGTCGACGCCAGAACTCGACTTGCTCCGTCACTCGCTCGCTGGCCGTGTGCTTCCGTTGCCAGGAAGCGAAATCGGCGTACTGGACCGGCAGCTGCGGCAAGGTCTGCCCGCTGTACAGCGCCGCGAGTTCCCGCGCGACGACGGACGTCGACCATCCGTCGTACGCGATGTGGTGCACGACGAGCAGCAGAACGTGCTCAGTCGCGGACTGCCGCAGCACCCGAACCCGCAACGGCCGGTGCCGCGCCAGGTCGAACGGCACCGACGCGGCTTCCCGGGTGACCGCCTCGACGCGATCCGCCGGGACGTCCTGGACGGTCAGATCCACCCCGGGTTCGCCGACGAGTTGTTCCGGCGCCCCGTCGCGTTCGACATAGGCGGTGCGGAGAATCTCGTGGCGTTCCGTGATCGTCTGCCAGCACGTCCGCAGCCGCTCGACGTCGAGGGGGCCGCGCAGCCGCCACGCCGCGGTCACCACGTACTCGGTTCCGCCGGGGCGGAGCCGGTCCAGTACCCAGACCCGCTGCTGCGCCGGAGAAAGCGGCAGCGGACGGCTGCGGTCGGCCCGGATCGCCGACCGGGCCGGGGCCGGCCGGGCCGGGGCCGCGGCCAGATAACGCTCCAGCAGCTCGTCGCGCCGGGACTGTTCGGTGGTCATCGCTCCCCCTGCGGGCTGGTCGGCGAGGCTGGTCGGCGAACGTCCGTGAGGGAAACCCTCACCGGTTCTGATTCCCTCGGAGTTCCCTCACGTACCTGCCGCACGGAAAACCACCGAGGCGGCGGCTAAGCCGGAGCGTCCGCCCGCATCCGCTCCCGCAGGCTCTTCGGCCGCATGTCCGTCCACACCTCGTCGATGTGGTCGAGGCACTCCTGCTTGGGACCGCGCTTCCCCTCGTACCGCCAGCCCGCCGGCAGTTCGCGGTCGACCAGCCAGATCGAGTACTGCTCCTCGTCGTTGAGCACGACGCCGTAGGTGCGTTCGTCCTCGCTCATCCGGGTCCTCCTCGTCCTCGCGCCGGGCACACCCGTCCCGTCGCGAGCCGAGCCTTCCCGCGCGGGCGGCGGCGCGACAGAGAAGAACGCGCAGCAACGAGCGCACCGTCCCGGCTCTGGGCCCGCCGGGCGGGAACGGCCACCCTGGCGCCATGACCATGCCCGGCGACCTGCCGCTGTCCTTCTCGCAGGAAAGACTGTGGTTCCTCGACGCGTTGCGGCCCGGCGGGACCGAGTACCTTCTCCCGCTGACATTGCGGGTCCGCGGCAAGCTGGACGTCGCCGCGCTGAGCTGTTCGCTCGACGCGTTCGTCGCTCGCCACGAGGTGTTGCGGACGCGGTACCGCAGTCGCGAGGGTGTGCCGGTCCAGGTGGTCGGGAAGCCGCAGCCGGTGCCGCTGCCGATCGAGGGCGTCACGGAAAGCGAGCTGGACACCGTGGTCGCGGCTGAGCTGACCGTGCCGTTCGACCTCGCGACCGACCTGCCGCTGCGCGCCCGGCTGCTCCGCCTCGACGCGCGCGAGCACGTGCTGCTGATCGTCGTGCACCACATCGCCTTCGACGGAGCGTCCTGGGACGTCCTCGCCGCCGAACTCGCCGAGTTGTACCGCGCGTTCCACGCCGGCACCCTGCCCGAACTGCCCGCCTTGCCCGTCCAGTACGCCGATTTCGCGCTCTGGCAACGGGAAGACGCCGAAACCCGGCTCGCGGGCCAACTCGCCTACTGGCGCGAACGGCTCGCCGGACTGGCCCCGCTGGAGCTTCCGGCGGACCGTCCGCGCGGACCGGTGTGGGACCCGGCGGGCGCGGCGGTCCGGGTCGAGGTCCCCGCCGCGCTCGCGGAGCGGCTCACCGCGCTCGGCCGGTCCCGCCGGGCGACGCCGTTCATGGTCCTGCTGGCCGCCTACCAGGTCTTTCTCGCCCGGCACACCGGCGGCACGGACATCGCCGTCGGCTGCCCGGTCGCCGGGCGCACCCCGGCCGAGGTCGAGGGGCTGGCCGGGTTCTTCGTCAACACCCTCGTGCTGCGGGCCGACCTCGGCGGCGACCCGGCGTTCACGACCTTCCTCGATCAGGTCGCCGGGACCGCGCTGGACGCCTTCGGCAACCAGGACGTCCCCTTCGACTGGCTCGTCGGCGAATTCGAACCGGACCGCGATCTGTCCCGCAACCCGCTGGTCCAGGCGTTCTTCGGCCTGCACGAGGTACCGGAGCAGCGATTCCGGCTGCCCGGTCTGGACGTCGAAGAGTCCGATGTGGACTGGACGGCCGCGTCGTTCGACCTCGGACTGCACTTCGAACACCGCCCGGACGGCTCATTGACCGGCGCCCTCACCTACCCGACCGCCCTGTTCGAGCCCGCCACCGCCCACCGGCTGGCCGCCCGCTTCCAGCGCCTGCTGGAGAGCATCGCCGACCATCCGGCGCAACGGCTGAGCGAACTGGCACTGACCCCGGACGCGGAACTCGCCCTGCTGGCCGACTGGGCCTGGACCCCGGGCCACGAAGTGGCATCCGGCTGTTTCCCCGACCTGTTCGCCCGGCGAGCCGCCGAAACCCCGGACCGCCTCGCCATCCGCTGCGGCGGCCAGGAACTCACCTACGCCCAGCTCGACGCTGCCGCCAACCGGCTCGCCCGGTATCTGCGCGCGAGCGGGCTCGGCCCGGAATCCACCGTCGGCGTCTGCCTCGAACGAAGCGTCGACGCCGTCGTCGCGCTGGTCGGGGTGCTGAAATCCGGCGCGGCGTACGTCCCGTTCGACCCGGCCAACCCTCCCGACCGGCTCGCCTATCTCGTCGAGGACGCCCGAACCGCCGCCGTCGTCACCGAGGAACGCCACGCCGGGTTGTTCGCCGGCACCGGCTGCCCCGTCGTTTCCCTCGACCACACCGCCGAATCCTCTTCGGACAGTCCGGAGTGGACAGTAGAACCGGACCATCTCGCATACGTCATCTACACTTCCGGCTCGACCGGACGGCCGAAAGGCGTCCAGATCCAGCACGGCTCGTACGCCGAACACGCGCAGGTCATCGCCCGCGAATACGGCATCACCGCGGCCGACCGGGTGCTCTCGCTCGCGTCGCTGGCGTTCGACGGTTCGCTGGAGCAGATCGGCGGCCCGCTGCTGGCCGGTGCGTCGGTGGTGCTGAGCGATCCGCTGTTCTGGGAACCGGAGGAACTCGCCGACCAGCTCGGCTTGCACCGGATCACCAGCGTCAACCTGACCCCGGCCTACTACCGCGAACTGCTCGGCGTGCTCACCCCGCGCGATCCGCGGGTCGCGTACCTGAACATGGTGAACGTCGGCGCGGACGTCGTCACCGCCGAGGACGCCCGGCGCTGGCGCGAACTCCGCTTGCCCGGCCGCTTCGTGGCCTGCTACGGCCCGACCGAGGCGACGATCTCCAGCATGCTGCACTGGGCCGACGACGCCGACCTCGACGTCCCGAGCCTGCCGATCGGCCGTCCGGTCGCCGCGACCAGCGCGTACGTGCTCGACGCCGCCGGACGTCCGACGCCCGTCGGCGTGCCCGGCGAACTGCACCTAGGCGGCCTGCGCGTGGCGCGCGGTTACCTCCGCCGTCCCGCGCTGACCGCGGACAAGTTCGTGCCGGACCCGTATTCGCCCGGCGCCCGGCTGTACCGCACCGGCGACCTCGCCCGCTTCCGCTCGGACGGGACGGTCGAGTTCCTCGGCCGGCTCGACCGCCAGGTGAAGATCCGCGGTTTCCGGATCGAGCTCGGCGAGATCGAAGCCGCTCTCGACGCCCATCCCGCGGTGCGCGCGGCCGCGGTCGTGGTGAAGGACCTGCCGGAACGGACGTTGGTCGCTTATGTCGTCGCGGCTTCCGGCGAGCCGGATTTCGCCGCGCTGCGGGCGAGTCTGCGGTCGCAGCTGCCGGACTACCTCGTCCCGGCGCAGTGGGTCGCGATGGCCGCGCTGCCGCTGACGCCGAGCAAGAAGGTGGACCGCGCCGCGCTGCCGGACCCGTCGGCCGGCAACGCGGTCCGGGCGGAACCGATCGCGCAGCCGTCGTCCGCGGTCGAGCACGCGCTGGCCGACATCTGGCGGGAAGTGCTGCGGGTGGAGCAAATCAGCGTCCACGACGATTTCTTCCGCATCGGCGGGCATTCCCTGCTGGCGACCCGGGTGCTCGCGCGGATCCGGAAGAAGCTCGGGGTCCGCGTCTCGCTGCGGGATCTTTTCGCCGCCCGGACCGTCGCCGAGCTGGCCGCGGTCATCGAACAGGCCTGAAATCCGTCGCCGCGCTGTGCGAACCGCACAGCGCGAACGAGGGGGTGCGCCGCGGAGCGACGCACCCCCTCGAGGAGATCAAGAGCCTGAGCCCGGTCCTCATCGCCGTGGAGCCCTGGCCTCGCTCAGCCCAGCGCGCGCTGGACGTCCACATCGGACAGTGCCGCCACGTACTCCGTCACCGCCCGGTGCACCTCGGCCGCCAGCAGCTCCACCGTCGACGCCTCGAACACGGTGCTCACCGGCACTTCCACCGGGAACCGCTCCCCCAGCAACGCGACCACCCGGGTCGCCAGCAGCGAATGGCCGCCCAGGTCGGCGAAGAAGTCGTCGTGCACGCCGACGCGTTCGAGGTCCAGCAATTCCCGCCACACCTCGGCGACGGCCTCCTCGACCGGCGTGCGCGGCGCGACGAACTCCGCCGCCGGCGCAGACGGCTCCGGCAGCGCCGCGCGGTCCACCTTGCCGTTGGGCGTGATCGGCAGTTCGCCGAGCCACGACCACAGCGAGGGCACCAGATGCGCGGGCAACCGGGCGAGCAGGAATTCCCGCAGCTCAGCGGCCGCGGGCCGCGCTGCCACCACGTGCGCCGCCAGCACCCGGTCGCCGCCGTCGCGTTCGTACGGCACCACCACGGCCGACCGCACGAGCGGATGCGCCGTCAGCGCCGCTTCCACTTCCCCTGGCTCCACGCGGAAACCCCGGATCTTGACCTGCTGGTCGAGCCGTCCGAAGAAGGCGAACGTCCCGTCCGGCCGGAGCGCGACCTCGTCGCCAGTGCGGTAAAGCCGGCCACCGCCGCCGGCCGGGTCGGGAACGAATCGTTCCGCGGTCAGCGCCGGACGGCGGAAGTAGCCGCGGGCGACGCCGGGTCCGCCGAGCAGCAGCTCGCCACGCTCGCCGGGCTCGACCGGCACGCCGTCGGCATCAGTGACGAACGCGTGCGTGTTCGCGATCGGCTTGCCGACGGGAATCTGCCCGGCGGTGTCGGCGACGGTCATCCCCCGGTGCACGCAAGCGAAAGTGGTGCACTCGGTCGGGCCGTAGCCGTTGCTCATCTCGGCCGCGAGTTCCTCGATCACCCGCCGCGCCTGCGCCGGCGGCACGACGTCGCCGCCCGCGATGACGTGCCGCACCCCGGCGAGCGCGGCGACCCGGTCGTCCACCACGTGCCCGAACAACCCGGAGCTGAGCCACACCGTCGTGACCCCGAACCGGCGCACCGCCTTCTCGATCGACGCCGCGGTCGGCACGCCCGGCGGCAGCACCGCCAGCGTCGCGCCGGTCGCGAGCGCGCCCCACAACTCGAACGTCGAGACGTCGAAGCACAACGACGTGAGCAGCAGGAACACTTCTCCCGCACCGAAATCGGCGAAGCCGGAACCGTGCACCAGCCGGACGACCCCGCGGTGGGTCACCTGCACGCCCTTCGGCAGACCGGTGGAGCCGGAGGTGTACATCTGGTAGATCAGGTTGTCCGGCACCACATCCGCGGCAGGCGGGGTGTCCGGCCAGCCGCTGAGGTCGGCTTCGTCGGCGAGAACGACGGTCCGCGCGGCCTGGACGCGGTCCGCCAGCGGCCGTTCGCTCACCGCGACCGTCGCGCCGGAGTCGCCGAGCATGAACGCGAGCCGCTCGGGCGGATAACCCGGGTCGAGCGGGACGTAATAACCGCCCGCTTTGAGGATGCCGAGCATCGCGACCAGCAGCGTCGTGCCGCGCTCCAGACACAGCGCGACCGGTGTCTCCGGCCCGATTCCCTGTGCCCGCAACAGATGCGCGAACCGATTGGCGCGGCGGTCCAATTCGCCGTAGCCGAGCCGGTCGTCGCCGTACAACACGGCGGCAGCCTCGGGCGCCGCGGCAGCGTGCTGGGCGAACAGCTCGTGCACGCACAGGTCGGGCAGCGGCACGTCCGCGCCGCGCTCAGGCTGCATGGTCATGAAGGCGTCCTCCCGCGTCGAACGGTTCCGACTGGAGCATGACCACGGTCGCGCGCGCGGGACAGAGACGAACGCGCAGACATGGCCGCACAGTCAGCTTTTCAGCGGCCGCCGGACCCCGAGCCACGCGCTCCACCCGAACAATCCGGCCAGCAGCGCCGCCGACACGCCCAGCAGCACCAGGTCGGCCGGCAGCGCGTCCGGGTCCAGCACGTCCGCCCGATGCGTCGCGACGATGCCCGCCCGGTCCTCGACGACGTCGACCTTTTCGCCCGCCTTCATCCGCGATTTCACCGACAGGTCGTCGACCAGCAGCGTGCCGTCCGGCCGGTCGACCCGCGCGGTGCAGGCGGTGCCGCCCTTGACGTGATGGCATTCGGAGGACACCGCGATCGCGCGGTACCGATCACCGTGCGCCGCGACGTAACCGACCGCCGTCACTCCGACCGACACGAGGTAGAACCCGGTCAGCAGGAAGCCGCCGACGAGGAACCAGCCGCGGCCGGAGAACATGAAGACCGCCGACGTCGCCAGCGCGGCGAGCAGGAGCCCGAAGAGCAGCCCCGCCGCGGACGCCACCGAACTGGCGCTGACGAACCCGACCGCCGCTGCCCCGCCGAGCACCACCACCGCGATCCAGCACACCCCGGCACGCAGAGCGACGACCTGACCGCTCGCTGTTCCCGGCGTGGAATGCCGTGCCACAGCGGGCTTTTTCGTGGACACGCGGGAATGATGGCACGGCGGGGCCCCTGCCGTGCGCCGATCGCGGATTACCGGCGAGCGTGCTGCCCCTCGGCCGGACTCCGGAAGAACTGCCGCACCGGCGCCAGCAGCCCCGCCAGCGACAGCACCACGAAGACCACCTGATGCACGTGGTCCGTCCCCGGCGGCAACCGGAACACCAGATGCGCCAGCCAGAACAGCGGATAGAACCACAACGCGAACCACGCCCACCGTTCCCCGGCACGGAACGGGAACACCGCGGTCAGTCCGCCGAACAACCCGAGCCCGGCGGTGGCGAGGGCGTCGGTGCGGTAGAGCAACTGGTCCCCGGAGGGCGGCGCGACGAGGACCACGATCCCGAACGCGAGGATTCCCGCGCTGACCACCGCGAGACAGATCCAGCCGATCCGCATCGGCGCGCCACCGTTCATCCGGCGAATTTACTCCGCTCCCGCCGGTTCCGGCCTGTTCAGCCGCCACCCATCCGGCGGGTGGTCGCCATGCGGCGTTCGCCGTCCGTGAAGGACCTCTCGACACGGTCGGATCAGCCGTCCCCCTCCGGCAACGCACAAGCCAGCCGCCGCAGGGCCTTCTTCACCGCGGCAACCGACATTCCGCGCTCATGCCGCTGATTCTGGTACAGATCGGGCGCCAGCGGAGCCAGCAGCACGTCCGGCAGCGCCTCGTCCCGCAATCCCGCCTCGCGAACCTGCGCCGCCACGAAAACCCGCCAGAACCCGTACGCCCCGGTCTGATACCGCCGGGCCCCCGTCTCCGCGCCCAGCGCCAGCGGCAAATGCTTCTCCAGCAAATCGATCATCGCGTCGTAGAACGCCACCAACCGCTCCCGCGGCGATGCGCCGGGCCCGAGCGGCGGCGGTCCGGACAGCATCGCCTCCTGCAGCCGTCGCTCGTGCTCGTCCAGCAGCGCGACCGCCACCGCGGCGACGCTGTCGTAGCGCCGGTACAGCGTCCCGCGTCCGACCCCGGCCGCCGCGGCCAGGTCGCCCATCGTGATGTCCGGGCCTCTCGTGGCGAACAGGTCCTCGGCCGCGGCGAGGATCCGCTGCCGGTTCGCCGCGGCGTCCGCGCGTTCCGTCACTGGCTTGCTGTTCACCCGGCCACTGTATCTGGACAGCGTGTCCGGATCGAGTACAGTCATAAGTGGACACGATGTCCACATGACTGACTGGGGGCAGACCCATGCACACGTTCACGCTCGCCGGCCGCACCGTACGGCGGATCGGCTACGGGACCATGCAGCTCGCGGGGCCGAAAGCCATGGGCGAACCGGCCGATCCGGAGCGCGCCAAGGCCGCCGTCCGCGCCGCCGTCGACGCAGGCGTCCGGCTGATCGACACGTCCGGCTACTACGGGCCCGAGGTCGCCAACCGCCTGCTCGCCGAGGCGCTGCGGCCCTATCCGGAGGATCTGCTCATCGCCACCAAGGTCGGCGCGCGTCGCAGTCCGGACGGCGGGTTCGTCGCCGATGCCGCGCCGGAAGCGGTCAAAGCGGCTGTCCGGGAAAACCTCGCGCAACTGGGCGTCGAGCGGCTTCCGTTGGTGCACGCCAGGTTCATGCCCGACAGCACGGTGCCGTGGGCGGACACCGTCGGGGCGCTCGCCGAATTGCGCGACGAAGGACTGCTCGAACACGTCGGCATCTCGAACGTGACGCTCGAGTTGCTGGACCAGGCGCGCGCGGTCGCGCCGATCGCGTCCGTCGAGAACGAGTACCACGTCGGACACACCGGCGGCAGGGACGTCCTCGACGCCACCGCCGCCGCCGGCCTCCCGTATCTGGCGTTCCGTCCGCTCGGCAACGGCGCACTGGCCGGAGAGAACTCGCCGTTGGCCAAGCAGGCCCGGCAGCTCGGGGTTTCGGCGGCGACGCTGGCTCTCGCCTGGCTCCTGGACCTCGCGCCCAACGTCGCCGTCATCCCCGGCACGAGCAACCCCGCCCACCTCGCCGATCTCGTCGCCGCGCGGGAACTCGCCCTGCCGTCCGACGTTCGCGCCGCACTCGACGAGGCATGACGATGGGCTGGATCGCCGTTTTCGCGGCGGGACTGCTCGAAATCGCCTGGGCGCACAGCATCCGCCTCACCGACGGCTTCGCCAAACTCGTCCCGACGCTCGTCTGCGGCGTGCTCACCGTCCTCGTGCTGTACCTGCTGAATGTCGGCATGAAGACGGTTCCGGCCGGGACAGCGTACGCGGTGTTCGTCGGGATCGGCGCGGTCGGCACCGCTGCCGTCGGGATCTTCTGGCTCCGCGAACCGGTCAGCGGGCCGCGGATCCTCGCGCTCGCGCTGATCGTCGGCGGGGTCGTTCTGCTCCAGCTGACCTCCCGGACCGCGTGACGGCCGGGCCGGTCCCGAAGGCGCGCAAGCCCTGGGCCGGCCCGCCCGTCCCTCCCCCGGAGTTCCGCGACCCGGAACCGCTTCGGCCCATCGGGCGTCACCCGTCTGCGAGGATCGTCCACAGACTGTCGCCTTCCGTCATCCGCCCGTGTCCGCGGCGGCATCGAACGTGGCCCGGCGCCCGGCGCGCGAACACCCCGCAGGAGTGGTTTCCTAGGCCAGAAGAGGCACGAAAACGCCGCGCCGCCAGCCCGCGAGTGAATTCCCGCGAATCGTCTTGTCCGGGCAAAAGAATTCTCGCTAGCCTCGGACGCAGAGGGAGAAAAGCCGAGCGCCTCGCACCACGACGAAGCGCGCCGGCACAGTTCACCGCGCGTCGACCGGAAATCGCTTTCCGGAAAAGGGAGTACATGATGACGTCTGTTGCCCGTCCGGTTGCCCGCACCGCGTATCAGCAGTCGGTCGCCGACTACTGGAACGCCGAAAAGGATCCGGTCAACCTGCGCCTCGGCGACGTCGACGGGCTTTACCACCACCACTACGGCATCGGCGACTACGATCCGTCTGTCCTGGACGGACGCGGGGAAAAGCGGGACAAGGCGATCATCGCCGAAATGCACCGCCTGGAGACCGCGCAGTCGCAGTTCCTGCTGGGGCACCTCGGAGACATCGCCCCGACCGCCCGGCTGCTCGACGCCGGATGCGGCCGCGGCGGCACGAGCGTGCAGGCGCACCAGCGGTTCGGCTGCCGGGTGGACGGCATCTCCATTTCCGAGCAGCAGGTCGATTTCGCCAATGAACAGGCGCGGCTGCGCGGAATCGACGATTCGGTGCGATTCCATCTCCGGAACATGCTCGACACCGGATTCGAAAGCGGCGATTTCGCCGGGATCTGGAACAACGAAAGCACGATGTACGTCGATCTGCACGAGCTCTTCGCCGAACACGCGCGGCAGCTCGCCCCGGGCGGCCGATTCGTGACCATCACCGGGTGCTACAACGACCTCACCGGCGGGCGTTCGCGCGCGGTGAGCCAGATCGACCAGCATTACATCTGCAATATCCACGCGCGCGGCGACTATTTCACGGCGCTCGCCGCCAACGGGTTCGTCCCGATCAACGTCGTCGACCTGACCGAGGCGACCATCCCGTACTGGGAGCTGCGCGAGCAGTCGTCCGTCGCGACCGGCATCGAGGGGCCGTTCCTGACCGCCTACCGCGAGGGCAGCTTCCACTACCTGCTCATCGCCGCCGACCGCGTCTGAGCGGGCCGAAATGTCCGGAATCGCAGCGGTCCGCCCCGACCTCGCGTGCCCGTCCTCGCTGTGGGCCGGCCCGCTCGGGCTGGGCACCTCCGCGGCGCGCATCGCGGCGCAGTTCGCGCCGTCCGGCGGGACGGATCCGGCCTACGCGGAACGGGAATGGGGCGACGGCAGCGCTTCGCCGCTGTACTGCCCGGCCGTGCGGCGGGTCGACGACCCGCTCGCCGAGGAGGTGGACCGGCGGCTCGTCGCGTGGGCGGAGGACTGCGGGTTCGAGGGCGAGGGGCTGGACCAGATCGCGCGGGCCACCCTCGGCAGGCTGGTCATGCTCGCCCACCCGGACACCTCCGACCCCGACCGGCTGCTGATCGCCGCGCAGCTCAACGCGGTGTGGTGGGCGGCCGACGACTACTACGCCGACGACAGCTCCCTCGGCGCCTCGCCGACCGAGCTCCCGCCGCGGCTGGCGCTCGTCATGGCCGCGATGGACCCGGTCGCGCCCGCGGGCGAGTTCTCCGAACCGCTGGAGCAGGCGCTGCGGGCCGATCCGATCCGGGTCGGGTTCCGCTCGGCGGTCGACCACCTCGGCAGGCACGGTTCGCCGGTGCTGGTCCAGCGGGTCTGCTACTCGACCTTCGCGATGTTCGTCAGCTGGGACGCCTACGCCGCGTGGCGCCACACCGGCCGCTACCCCCCGGCCTGGGAGTACCTCGCGGCCCGCCAGCACGACAGTTTCTACACGTCGATGACCCTCATCGACGCCGTCGGCGGGTACGAGCTGCCCGCGCCGTTCTACTACGACCCGCGCGTGCGGGAGGCGATGATGCGCGCGGGCACCGCGACGGTCCTGGTCAACGACCTCCATTCGGTGGCCAAGGACGCGGCCGACGAGAACCCGGTCTGCAACATGGTGCTCCAGATCGCCGCCGACCGGAACTGCCCGGTCTCCGAGGCGGTCGAGACCACGGTCGCGCTGCACAACAAGATCGTGCGCGAGTTCGAGGAGGGGCACCGCGCCCTGCTCTCGGTCCCGTCGCCGGAACTGCAGCGCTTCCTCGCCGGCGTCCGCGACTGGATGGGCGGCGGCTTCGAATGGCACGCCACGAACCCTCGCTACCGATCCTGATCCCGCACTCCCGACCCCAGGCTTCGCAAACCCAGACAAGGTGGTTTCGCTGTGACTGTCACCGATCCGGTCGACTCCGCGGACGTGGAGGACCAGGAACCCTTGAGCCTAGGCCGCGCAGCGGCGCGGCAGCTGGCCACGACCACGAAGTCCGTGCCGCAGATGCAGGGCATCAGCACGCGGTGGCTGCTGAAGGTGCTGCCGTGGGTGGAGGTGTCCGCGGGCACGTACCGCGTCAACCGGCGGCTGTCCTACACCGTCGGCGACGGCCGGGTCACGTTCGTGACCAGCGGCTCCGAGGTCCGGGTCATCCCGCCCGAACTCGGCGAGCTCGCGCCGCTGCGCGGCTTCGACGACGAGGCGGCCCTGTCCGAGCTGGCCGGCCGGTTCGAGCAGCGCGAATACCAGCCGGGCGACGTGCTGGCCGAATTCGGCAGCCGCGCCGACCAGGTGTTCCTCGTCGCACACGGCAAGATCACGAAGGCGGGCGTCGGCGCCTACGGCGACCAGACCGTGCTCGGCACGCTCGTGGACGGCGACTACTTCGGCGAGAACGTGCTCACCACGTCGGACGGAATCTGGGAGTACACCGCGAAAGCGGTCACCTCCGCGACCGTGCTGACGTTGTCGCGCCAGGAGTTCGAAGGCGTGCTGAACCGCTCGGAAACGCTGCGCGCCCACCTCGACGCGTTCATCGCGGGCGGAGACACGGCCCGCAACGAACACGGCGAGGCCGAGATCGCCCTCGCCGCGGGCCACGACGGCGAACCGCACCTGCCGGGCACCTTCGTCGACTACGACACTTCCCCGCGCGAGTACGAGCTGAGCGTGGCGCAGACCGTGCTGCGGGTCCACAGCCGGGTCGCCGACCTCTACAGCGAACCGATGAACCAGACCGAGCAGCAGTTGCGGCTGACCGTCGAGGCGCTGCGGGAGCGGCAGGAGCACGAGCTCGTCAACAACGCCGACTTCGGCCTGCTGCACAACGCCGACTTCGACCAGCGCGTGCCCACCCGCACCGGCCCGCCGACGCCGGACGACTTCGACGAACTGCTCTCGCTGGTGTGGAAGGACCCCGGGTTCTTCCTCGCGCACCCGAAGACGATCGCCGCGTTCGGGCGGGAATGCAGCAAGGCCGGGATCTACCCCGGTTCGGTCGACCTCGGCGGCCACCAGGTGCCCGCGTGGCGCGGCGTGCCGATCCTGCCGTGCAACAAGATCCCGGTCACCGAGACCCGCACCAGCTCGGTGCTGCTGATGCGCACCGGCGAACAGGCCCAGGGCGTCGTCGGGCTGCACCAGACCGGGCTGCCGGACGAATACCAGCCGGGCCTCAACGTGCGGTTCATGGGCATCAGCGAAAAGGCCATCCTGTCCTACCTGGTCTCGGCCTACTATTCCGCCGCCGTCCTCGTGCCCGACGCGCTCGCCGTGCTGGAAGCCGCCGAAATCGGCCGGGAGGGCTGAGCCCGGTGCCCGGCACGGAACAAACGGACCGGCAGGAGCAGCTCTCCCTCGGCGTCAAGGCGGCCCGCACCCTCGCCACGACCACCAAATCGCTGCCGCAGATGCGCTCGATCACCCCGCGGTGGCTGCTGTCGCAGCTGCCGTGGGTCGAGGTGCCCGGCGGCAGCTACCGGGTCAACCGGCGGCTCGCCTACACCGTCGGCGACGGCAAGGTGAGTTTCTTCCAGACCGGGCCGCGGGTGCAGGTCGTCCCGTTGGAGCTCGCCGAAATCGAGCTGCTGCGCGGCTTCGCCGACGAAACCGCGCTCGGCGCGCTGGCCGACGCGTTCGAACAGCGCGAATTCGAGGCGGGCAGCACGCTCGTGACCGCCGGGCAGCCGCTGGACCAGCTCGTCCTCGTCGTGCACGGCAAGGTCACCCGGCACGGCGAGGGGCGCTACGGCGCGGAGACCCACCTCGGCACCGCGACCGACGGCGATCATTTCGGCGGCGAACTCCTCTCCGGCGACGACGCCGCCTGGGGTTTCACCGCCCGCGCCGCCACCAGGGTGGTCGCGCTGGTGCTGCCCGGCGCTTCGTACGCCCGGCTCAACGGCAGGCTCGACTCCCTGCGCGCGCACGTCGCGCAGGCAGTGTCCCAGCCGCGGAAACCGCAGAACCGCAAGGGCGAGGCGAACATCGACCTGTCCGCGGGCCACGACGGCGAACCGGTCCTCGCCGGGACGTACGTCGACTACGAGCCCTCGCCGCGCGAGTACGACCTCGCCGTGGCGCAGACGGTCCTGCGGGTGCACAACCGCGTCACCGATCTGTACAACGACCCGATGAACCAGTTCGAGCAGCAATTGCGGCTCACCGTCGAGGCGCTGCGGGAACGGCAGGAACACGAACTGGTCAACAATCCGGATTTCGGCCTGCTGCACAATGCCGACCTCAAATCCCGGATCACCACCCGCACCGGCCCGCCGACGCCGGGCGATCTCGACGAACTGCTCTGCCGGCGCCGCAAAACGCGCTTGTTCCTCGCGCATCCGCGGGCGATCGCGGCTATCGGGCGGGAATGCACGAGGGCGGGCATTTACCCGGAGCCGGTCGTGGTGGACGGGAAACGCGTCACCGCGTGGCGCGGCGTCCCGATCCTGCCGTGCGACAAAATCCCGGTGAGCGAGGCAGGCACCACCTCGGTGCTCGCGATGCGCACCGGGGAAGACGACGCGGGCGTCATCGGATTGCGGCCGAAAAACCTCTCCGACGAATACCGGCCGGGCCTGAATGTGCGGTTCATGGGAATCAACGACCGCGCGGTGTCGTCCTATTTGGTCAGTGCCTATCACTCCGTCGCGGTTCTCGTGCCGGACGCGCTGGGGATTCTCGACGACGTCGAGGTGGCCCGCGCCTGAACCGGCTCCGATGCCCGCCGGAAGCGTGTCGCTCCCGGCGGGCATCGGGGTGTCAGCGGCGGATGTGCTTGCCGGGCAAGCGTCCGCGCGTCAACGGTAGATGTGCTTCTCCGGCAAGCGAACCGTCACGAACCCGTTCGCGAAGTTCGCCTCCACCTGAGCCGATTCCTGGGCGTCGGGCATCGCGTTCTTGCACGTGATTCCCGGCCCGTGCCCGGACATCAGTTCCGAGCAGGGGCCCTCGTAGTGGTCGGGCAGGCCGAGGTTGTGGCCGATCTCGTGGGCGATGATCCTGGTCGGGTCGTTGCCCTCGGCGACCTGCTGGGTGTCGATGTAGATGTCGCCGGTGCCGTGCCCGTCGGTCTGGGTGTAGGAACCGCCGCCGGTGGTTTCGTGCATGATGATGGTCGCGGCGCCGCCGCTGTTGAGGTGCACGTTGTGCACGGAGTTGTTCCAGTTCGCCGCGGCCTGGGTGGCCTCGGCCTGGTAGTCGGGCAGTCCGCTGGCGTCGTAGTACAGCTCGACCGCGTCCAGCGGGGCGGCGGACGCCGCACCCGCTCCGGTGAGCGGCAGCACCAAGGCGGCGGCCGCGCCCGCGGCCAGCCGGCCGAAGCGTTGCAGGGTCATGGTTTTTCCTCTCCGAAGGAGGGTTTCCTGGACAGGGTCAGCTTCCGATCTGCTGCTGGATCCACGACATGTACTGGGCGATGCCGGTGTAGAGGGTGGTGGTGGCGCATTCGCCGCCGTTGTCGCCGGGGCCGTGGGTTTCGCCTACCAGCGTCCAGTTCCCGGTCGTGCCGACGATCGCCGGGCCGCCGGAGTCGCCGTGGCAGGCCGAATGCGAGTAGTCGCCGGAGATGCAGACGTCGCCCGAACCGCCGCCGCCTTCCGCGCACGCGCTGCTGTCGAGGACCTGGAGGTCGATCTGCTGCAGGGTTTGCGGCGTCTGGCAGTTGGGCCAGCTCGTGCAGCCCCAGCCGAGCAGCCGCGCGCCCGTTCCCGGCGACGGGTTGCTCTGCGCCATCGCGACCGGTGCGGACTGGGCGGGCTGGCTCAGGTGCATCATGGTGAGATCGGTGCCCGGGTCGGTGGTCACGTTGTCGATCTGGCCGACTTCGCCGGAGTTGATGTCGGTGGAACCGATCCGCGCCTGCGAAGCCTGGCCGCAGTGGTGCGCGGTGATGATCCACTGGGGTGCGACGAGGCTTCCGCCGCAGCCGTTGTCCAGCGACACCATGAACGAGTAGGTTTCGGTGGCGTCGCTGCCGCCGATGATGGCCGGCTGCGCCGCGACCGCCGGCGCGGCCACTCCGAACAAGAGGGCGGCCGCGCCCATCATCGTCAGCAATATTTTCCGCATCGCTTTCCCTTCCATAGCAGCCATTCCCGCCAATCGCGGGAGTGGACTTCGGCCGGGATACGGCCGGGGACGACTTCGCGGGCGCCGGGCCCGCGACGGAAACCACAGAGTCCCAGGGCCGCCGGAGTCCGAACACCGTCGAAAGGAGGGATACGGCCGGACGCCGAACCGTGCGCGGCGGCACGAACCTCGATTACCGGGATGAACCGAACGCGGAATTAGGCGTTCCGTCCGGCGTCCGCGCTGTTCAACGAGCCGCTAATGGATCGGATGCGGCGAGAACGGAACTTCCGTTGAGCGGACGGCGGGAGCCACTGAACAGCAAAGCCGAACGGGATTCGCGACTTTCGTGGGTATAAGAGATTGCCAAGCGTCCCTAAACTGCGAATTGCGCCCGCATTCGCTGACCGCGGTGCGCCATCGTCCTATTCGCAAGAAACGGAGATGTGCATGATCCCAGCACTCAGTCAAAGACACGGCGGACGCGGCGGTATCGCCTTCGCCGCGGCGGTTCTGGCCGCTGGATCAGTTTTCGCCGCCTCGGGCGTCGCGGCCGCCCAGCCCTCGACGGCACCGCTGAACGCGCGAGCCGCGACCGCCATGTCCGCCAGCATCGCCAAGTCGCTCGGCGACCGCACCGTCGGCTCGTTCTACGACCAGGCCAGTTCGAGCCTGACGGTCACCGTCACCGACCAGGCCGCCGCCGACCAGGTCCGCGCGGCGGGCGCGACGCCGAAGTTCGTGAAGTACCGTGCGTCCCAGCTGAAAGCCGTGACCGCGGAACTGGCCCGCACAGCGAGCGTCCCCGGCACCGCGTGGCGCGTCGACCCGCGGACCGGACAGGTCCTCGTCACCGCCGATTCGACGGTCACCGGAGCCAAGCTCGCCCAGGTGACCAACGCCGTCCACCGCTTCGGCGACAAAGCCCGTTTCGCGAAGACGAAGGGCAAACTGCGCCCGCTGATCAGCGGCGGCGACGCGATCTGGGGCCAGGGCCTGCGCTGCTCGCTGGGCTTCAACGTGCACACCTCGAGCGGCCAGCCCGCGATCCTGACCGCCGGGCACTGCGGCGTGGCCACCAACGACTGGTGGGCCGACCAAGGCAACTCGCAGCACATCGCCAGCACGTCCGGCGCGAACTTCCCGGGCACTGACTACTCGTACGCCACCTACGACGCCGGCGTCGACGCCCCCAGCGCCGTGAACACCGGCCAGCAAATCACCGCGGCGGGCGACGCGACCGTCGGCGAAACCGTCACCCGGAGCGGCTCGACCACCGGCGTGCACGACGGCCAGGTCACCGGGCTGAACGCCACGGTGAACTACCAGGAAGGCAGCGTGAGCGGCCTGATCGACACGACAGTCTGCGCGGAACCCGGCGACAGCGGCGGCTCGCTGTTCGACGGAGCCACCGCACTGGGCCTCACCTCAGGCGGCAGCGGAGACTGCAATTCCGGCGGAGAAACCTTCTTCCAGCCGGTCCCCGCGGCACTGAGCGCCTACGGATTGGTTCTGCCGTAAGCCGCCCCCTCACGACCGCCACAGTCTGTGAAGGGCCCCTTGAGGGAATCAGATTCCCTCAAGGGGCCCTTCACAGACCACCGCCACCGCCGCGACGCACCCAACGCGGCGTTCGGTGCATCCCACGCACCCAATGCGGCGTTCGGTGCGCCCCACGCACCCAATGCGGCATTCGGTGCATCCCACGCACCCAATGCGGCATTCGGTGCATCCCACGCACCCAATGCCACATTGGGGCGCTCAACCGCAGCCGCGACCCCCCAACGCAACCAGCCACCCAAGCCGCGCACACCCACCGCCAAACCGCAGCCAGCGCACCCAACCCATCCAGGCGCCCACACCTCCCCCACCCCCGATACAAAGCCAAAAACACGGCGCGGGGGTCCTTGTCAAGGCATCTTTCCCGCCTTGACAAGCACCCCCGCGCCGTAGTCACACTCAAAAATCGGGGTGCCCAAGCAACCACTCACGAAGCAATGTCGCCGCCAGGCGACGAGCCGCCCCGCTCACTCAGCCGCCATCCGCTCCCGAAGACTCCGCGGCCGCATATCCGTCCACACCTCGTCGACGTGCCGCATGCACTCCTCCCGGCTCCCCCGGGTCCCGTCACTCCGCCACCCGGCCGGAATCTCCTTGTCCGCGGGCCACAACGAATACTGCTCCTCGTCATTCACCAAAACCTGAAACACAGCACCCTCGTCCATGAAATTCTCCTTTCACTGACCAGAAGTCTCTTCAAGCTCCCGAACCCGGGGCGCCGCAGGCAACCCGCGCAAAGTCCGGCTGAACGTAGTCGCCAAAGTGACCGCCGCGATAGACCCGGTACACGTCAACACAGCAGGCACCGCGGGCAATGCCTCGACAAGCCACCCACCCAACGCGGGCCCGGCAGCGGCAGCCAACCCGCTGGTAACCCCGAGCACTCCCCCGAGCCGCCCGCGCAACTCATCCGGAGTGGACAGCAACTGATAAGCAGCAATAGCAGTATTAGCCGCAGGAGGCAAAAACGCAACAGCCGCGAACAACACCCCCAGCACATATCCATTGTGGACGAACACGGCGAGCGGAGTCAGCACAGTCAGCGCCCAGAACACCCCGATGACCAACCCGTGCGCACTGACCCGCCGATGCAAATAGGGCGCGGCCAACGACCCGAGAATCCCCCCGGCCCCCAGCATCGCCGCCATCACACCGATCTCCCCGGACGGCACCCCCCGCTCATTAGCCAGCACGATGATCACCAGATAATAAGCGGAAAAGAACAGATTCAAACAGACCACGCACAAAACGGTCGCCCGCAGCGGAGGACGGGTCCACACCCACCGAAGCCCCTCGGCGATCTCCCGCCCGAGATGCTGGGGCGGCCCGTTCTCCGCCCGTTCCGGCCGCCGAGGCAACCGGACGAACAGCAACGACAAGAACGCGAACACATGCGCGGCCACGTCGAAGAGGAACGGCACCGCCCGCCCCACCGCGAAGAGGAACCCGCCGAGCGCAGTCCCCGACAACTGCCCCGCACTGGTCCGAGCGGCATTCATCGCCACCGCCGAAGGAACCTGCTCCTCAGCCACCAACCGCGGCAGACTGGCCTCCTCGGCCGGCTCGAACAACGCCCGGCTCAACCCCATCACGACGGCCACCGCGACGAGCATCCACACTTCCGCGACGCCCCAGTGCAACGCGAGCACCAATCCGCCCGCCGCGACCGCCTGCGCCGCCTCGCACCCGAGCATGATCCGCTTGCGCGGCCACCGGTCCACCAGCGCCCCCGCGGGCAACCCGGCGACCAGCTGACTGATCGCGACCGCCCCGAGCACCAGCCCCGACTGCGCGGCCGACCCGGTGAGCGCCAGCACCAGCAACGGAAACGCGATGGTGGTCGTGCTGAACCCGGCTTCGGAGACGGCCTGGCCGGTCCAGAGAAGCCGATAGTCGCGGTTGCCCGCGATCCCGCTCATGCCCCGCCTCCCCAAGCTTCCGCAGGACGGGCCTCAGTCGCGCCCCTCGCGACGGCGCCCACCTGAGCGGCCTGCTGTGGCCAGTCGTGCCTGACTACCCGGCTCATGCCTTGTCCCCTCCGACAGTCAGCGGCAACACCCGGCACGACAGACCAGCTCTCACCAAGAAGCCCGCTCGTGCCCTGGCATTCCGCGGCAACAGCACACGCCGCCGAACCGAATGCGGCGAACCAGCCCTCAGGCCCGGTTTGGCGACGGCCCGTCCCGAGAATCCCGCTCATCGCCCGTCCCTCCGACAGCCAACGCCGCTAGCGCGCACCGCATCGGACGCTGCGGACCATGCTTCCGAACCGGCTTGGCAACGCCCCTTGCCGAGAGTCCCGCTCATGCCTGCGCACCCCGGCAATCCGCCGCGATGGCGCGCAACGCGTCCGCGAACCCGGCAGCCACCCCGGCCACCGTCTCCCGCGCATGCTGATCCGGCTGGTAGTACCAGGAAAACTCCAGCTGCCCCTCCCGCACCCCGCCGACGACCTCCAGCGCGTGCGGCGACCGGTTCGCCGGGTCCTGGTCCCGGCCCAGCGGCGGGAGCGAGCGCAGGAACAGCCCGTCGCCCGAGCCGGTGTTCTCGCCTTGGCCCAGGTAGTTGAAGGCGACCCGAGGCGCGTCCCGGCCGAGTTCGGGGAACCGGAAGCACCGCAGAACCCCATGCCCGAACCCGTTCCCCGGCACGGCGCGCAGCTGCCGCCGGACCGACTTGACCTGGTTTCGCCAGCTCTCGGCCGGATCCACCGCCAGCGCGACCGGGAACAGGGTCGTGAACCAGCCGACCGTCCGGGTCAGGTCGACGTCGTCCAGGATCTCCTCCCGGCCGTGGCCTTCGAGGTCGATCGCCACCGCGGGCTCGCCGGTCCAGCGCGTGAGAGTCCAAGCCAGCGCCGTCAGCAGGACATCGTTGATCCGCGTCCGGTAGGCGCCCGGCGCGAGGTGCAACAGCGCATCAGTGTCGCGTTCGCCGACGCGGATCGACACCGATTCCTGCGGTTGCGGAGCCGCACCCGCCCGGTCCACCGGGATCGAGCAGCCGGGCAGATCGCGGGCCCAATGCGAGCGTTCCGCGTCCAAGGCGCCGGATTCCGCGAATTCGCGCAGGCGGTGCGCCCAGTCCCGGAAGGACGTCGTCTTCGGGCCCAGGTCGGGCTTTTCCCCGGCTTCGATCTGCCGGTAGGCCCGTTCCAGATCCTCCAGCAGGATGCCCCACGAGACCGCGTCGACCACCAAGTGGTGCGCCACCAGGAAGAGGCACGGGTTCTCGGCAGAGTCCGACAAGAGCGCACGCAGGTGCGGGGGCTGCGCGAGGTCGAAGCTCGCCTGTGCGTCGTCGGCGGCTCGCTCCAGGTCCACAGTGGACACCCGGCGCAGGACGGAGCCGGAGTTGACGGGGTCGTTGTGCTGAATCCACCCGGAAGCGGTCCGCTCGAAGCGCAAACGCAGCGCATCGTGCTGCGCCACCAGTGCGTCGACGGCCTGGCGCAGCACCTCCTCGTCGACCGGGCCGTTCAGCTCGATCAGCACGGACTGGTTGAAATGCGCGGGGTTGACCGGCGAAGCGTCCAGGAACCAGCGCTGGATCGGCGTCAGCGGAACGGCCCCGACGACGGCTTCGCGATCGTCCTGCGCCGAATCGGCCGGCTGGGCCACCCGGGCCAGTTCGGCGACCGTCTGGTGCGTGAACAGGTCCTTCGAGCGCATCGCCAGCCCAGCCTGCCGGGCGCGGTGCACGACCTGGATGCTGAGCAGCGAATCCCCGCCGAGTTCGAAGAAGTTGTCCGCGGTGCCGACCTGCGGAATTCCGAGCACCTCGGCCCACACGTTCGCCAGCAGTTCTTCCAAGCCGGTGCTCGGGGCGACGTACTGCGCGGTCTGCAACGCCGACAGGTCCGGTGCGGGCAAAGCGGCGCGGTCGATTTTGCCGTTGGGGCTCACTGGCACCGAGTCCAGCGGCACGAAGACCGACGGGATCAGGTAGTCGGGCAGCGTCTCGCCGAGGAAGGAACGCAGCTCGGCGGTTTCCCCCACCACATATGCGACCAAACGCTTGTGCCCGTTGGCTTCCCGAGCCACGACCACGGCCTCGTGAACCGCCGGATGCCGCCGCAGTGCCGATTCGATCTCGCCCAGTTCCACCCGGAATCCGCGGATCTTGACCTGGTCGTCCACCCGTCCGGCGAACTCCAGGTCGCCCGAGGCGGTCAGCCGGACCACGTCGCCGGTGCGGTACATCCGCGACCCGGGCGGGCCGTACGGATCCGCCACGAACCGGTCGGCGGTCAGGCCGGGCCGGGACAGGTAGCCGCGCGCCAGGCCGATGCTGCGGACGTACAGCTCGCCCGCCGACCCGATGGGGACCTCGCGCAGGCGGGCGTCCAGCACGTGCACTTCGGTGTTCCGGATCGGTTTGCCGATCGGCAACGTGCCGCCCGGCGACAGCGGTTCGCTCCACGAGGTCACGACGGTGGTCTCGGTCGGCCCGTAAGCGTTGATCATCCGCCGCCCCGGGGCCCAGCGCGAGACCAGCTCGGCGGGGCAGACGTCCCCGCCGACGACGACGGTCCGCAGGTCCGGCAGCGCCGTCTCGGGCACGGTCGCCAGCGCGACGGGCGGGAACTGCACGTGCGTGATCCGGTACTCCGCCAGCACCTCGGCCAATTGCGTGCCGAGCAGCGGGCCCTCCGGCGGCACGACGAGCGCGGCGCCGGCGGGCAGGGTCATGCAGAGTTCCGAGACCGACGCGTCGAAGCTGGGCGAGTTGAACGCCAGCACCCGGTCTCCCGGACGGATCCGGAAATGCTCGATCTCGGCGGCGGCGAAGGACGCCAGGCCCGCGTTCGGGACCACGACTCCCTTGGGCCGCCCGGTGGAGCCGGAGGTGTAGATGACGTACGCCGGCTGGTCCGGGTCGACGGGGAGGTCGAGGTTCGTGTCCGCGTACTGCCCGGCGTCGAGTTCGCCGTCCACGACGAAGACCGGGTCGGCGTCGCGCAGCATGAACTCGATGCGTTCGGCGGGATAGCCCGGGTCGACCGGGAGGAACGCGGCCCCGGTCTTCGCCACCGCCAGCTCCGCGAGGACGAGCGCGGTCGAGCGCGGCAGCCGGACGGCGACGATCCGTTCCGGCGCGGCGCCCCGATCGACCAGCAGACGCGCCAGCTGGTTCGCCCGCGCGTTCAGCTCGGCGAAGGTGATTTCTCCGGCAGCGGACAGCAATGCCGGAGCGTCGGGCGTCCGCGCGACCTGTGCTTCGAACAGCTGTGCCACCGACGCGGCCGGGACGGCCACGGCGGTGTCGTTCCAGGCCCGCAGCTGGTCCAGTTCGGCTTGCGGCAGCAGCGGCAGGCAGGACATCGGCTGGTCCGGCAGCGCGGCGAGAACAGTGAGCGCGGTCAGCAACCGGTCGGCGAGACGTTCGATCGTCGCGGCGTCGAACAGGCCGGTGGCGTAGTTGATCGCGGCGTGCAGCGACCCGCCGTCCTCCTCGAATTGCACGAGCAGGTCGAAGGTCGCGGTCGTCGCGGGCAGAGCGACCTCCTCGGCGACCAGCGTGCCGCCGCCCGGCCGGTCACCGGTGTTCTGCAGCACCACCATCGCCTGGAACAGCGGTGTCCGGCTCGGGTCGCGGACCGGCTGGGCGGCGTCCACGACGCGTTCGAACGGCACGTCCTGGTGGGCGAACGCGTCGAGCACGGTGTCGCGCACGCCGCCGAGGAACTCCCGGAACGAAGCACTTGAGTTCACTGTGGACCGCAAGACCAGGGTGTTGACGAAGAAGCCGATCAGCCGTTCCAGCTCGGCCCGTTCGCGGCCGGCGGCGACCGTGCCGACGGCGACGTCCTCCTGTCCGCACCACCGCGACAGCACGACCTGGAAGGCCGCGACCAGCGTCATGAACAGGGTCCCGTGCTGTGCGCCCGCGAGTTCGCGCAGGTTCGCGGCGACCTCGGCGGGGATGTCGAAGCCGAACCACTCCCCTTCGTTCGTGCGGACCGCGGGGCGCGGCCGGTCGGTGGGCAGTTCGAGCGGCGCGAGCCCGGCGAGGCGGTCCCGCCAGTGGTCGAGCTGCTCGTCCAGGACGGGGCTGTCGAGGAAATCCCGTTGCCAGGCGGCGAAGTCCGCGTACTGCACCGGCAGCTCGGGCAGCCGCGGTTCCTCGCCGCGGACGTAGGCGGAGTAGCAGGTGTCCAGCTCGGCGGCCAGCACCCCGGCCGACCAGCCGTCGGTGACGATGTGGTGCAGCACCAGCAGCAGGACGTGATCGCCGGAACCCTCGCGGAACAACCGGGCGCGCAGCAGCGGGCCGGTGCGCAGGTCGAACGGCCGGAGTGCTTCGCGCACCAGGGTTTCCTCGTCGAAGTCGGCCACCGGGAGGTCGATCGGCGCGGGCTCGTGGACGATCTGCACGGCGTGGCCTTCGATCGCGTCGAAGGTGGTGCGGAGCGATTCGTGCCGGGCGACGACCGTGTCCAGAGACCTCCGCAAAGCGTCGATGTCGAGTTCACCGCGCAAGCGCAAGGCGGTGGGAGAAATGTACTCCGAGCCGCCGGGTTCGAATTCGTCCAGGAACCACAAGCGTTGCTGAGCGAACGACAACGGCAGCGCACCGTCCCGCGCGACCGCCGGGATCGTCTCCGCCGCGGCCTGCTCCGCCGGAAGTTCCGCGGCGAACTGGCCGAGAGTCGGCGCGGAGAACAGCATCCGCGGCGAAACCTCGACGCCGAATTCGGCGCGCACCCGCGACGTGATCCGCATGCTGAGGATCGAATCGCCGCCCAGTTCGAAGAAACTGTCGTCGGCACCCACGCGGTCGATTCCGAGGACGTCGGCCCAGATCGCGGCGAGCCGCTGCTCCGCGGTCGTCCGCGGCGCGACGTACTCGGCAGTTCCGGCGCGGCCGGGTGCGGGCAGCGCGCGGCGGTCGAGCTTGCCGTTCCGGTTGAGCGGGAGCGCCTCCATCGGCACGAACGCCGAGGGGACCAGGTGCTCCGGCAGCCGTTCGCGGGTCCACTCGCGCAAGCCTTGAGCTTCCCCGACGACGTACGCGACAAGGCGGCCTTCGCGGGCGATGACGGTGACGTCGGCGATCGCCGGATGCCGCCGCAGGACCGTCTCGATCTCGCCGGGTTCGACGCGGAACCCGCGGATCTTGACCTGGTCGTCGACGCGGCCGAGGTAGTCGAGCGAGCCCTCGGCGGTCCAGCGGACCTGGTCGCCGGTGCGGTACATCCGCTCCCCCGGCGGGCCGAACGGATCCGCGACGAACCGGTCCGCGGTCAGCCCCGGCCGGCCGAGGTAGCCGCGCGCGAGCTGCGGTCCGGCGAGGAACAGCTCGCCGGGCAGGCCGGGCGGCACGGGTTCGCCGGTGTCGCCGAGCACGTACGCGCGGAAGTTGGCCAGCGGACGGCCGATCAGCGGCTGGTCCCCGACGACCGGCGCGTGGATCGAGTCGACGGTCGCTTCCGTGGGCCCGTAGTAGTTGTGCCCGGTGACGTCCGCGGCGGCCAGCTGCTTCCACAGCGTTTCGGTGGCCGCCTCGCCGCCGGTGATCACCGTCCGCGGCCGGACCTCGCCGGTCGCGAGCCCGGCGTCCAGCAGTTGCTGGAGGTAGGCCGGGGTGAGGTCGAGCAGGTTGAGCCCGTGCGCGCGGACGGCCCGGACCAGCGCGATCGGGTCGAGCCGGGTGTCGTCGTCCAGCACGTGCAGCTCGTGGCCGTCGATCATCGCCAGCAGCGGTTCCCACGACGCGTCGAAGGCCAGCGACGCGGTGAGCGCGGCCCGCTCCCGCCCGCGTTCGAGGAAGATCGCGCGGTGCGCGACCAGCAGGTTCACCAGCGCGCGGTGCTCCACGACGACGCCCTTCGGCGTGCCCGTCGAACCGGAGGTGTAGATGACGTACGCGGCGGTGTCCGCGTCCGGCCGCTTCGAGAGCGGCGCTGGCGGGGCGTAGCTCTCGTCCGGCCTGCCGAGGACGACCACCGGGCGCGCGTCGTCGAGCAGGAAGCGGACGCGTTCTTCCGGCAGGTCCGGGTCGATCGGCAAATACACCGCGCCGACTTTGAAAATCGCCAGGACCGCGATGACTGCTTCGGCCGACCGAGGCAGCATCACGGCCACCACGCGCTCCGGCCCGGCGCCCCGCTCGATCAGCTCCTGCGCCAGCTGCGTGGCGCGCGCGTCGACTTCCGCGAAGTCCAGGACGGTGTCGTGGAAGATCAGCGCGGTCTCGTGCGGCATCCGCGCGACGGTCGCGTCGAACACGTCCAACACCGTCTCCGCGGGAAGGTCGGCGGTGTCGCCGTGTCCCAGAGCCAGCACCTGGTCGCGCTCGTCGGCGGTGAGCGGCGAGAGCGAGCCGACGCGACGCTCCGGGTCGTCGGCGATCGCGCGCACCAGCTGGGCGAGGTGTCCGGCGAGCCGTTGCGCGGTCGAGGCATCGAACAGCTTCGGATCGTAGGAAAGTTCGAGCCCGAGCCGGTCGTGCAGATAGGCGGTGAGGTTCAGCGGATAGCTCGTGGTGTCCAGCGATTCGACGTCCAGCACCCGGACGCCGTCCTGTCCGCTGTCTTCGATCGGGTAGTTCTCGAAGACCACCACGCTGTCGAACAACGACGCGCCCGCCGGCACCCCGGTGAAGGTCTGCAGCTGCGAGAGCGCCAGGAAGTCGTACCGGCGCGCGTCCGCCTGCCCGGCCTGGATCGCGCGCAGCCATTCGGCGGCCGACTGTCCGTTCCGGACCTCCACGCGCGTCGGGACGGTGTTGATGAACATCCCGATCATCGCTTCGACGCCGGGCAGCTCGGGCGGCCGTCCGGAAACCGTGGTGCCGAACAAGACGTCCGGCTCGCCGCTGTAGCGCGCGAGCAGCAGTGCCCACGCTCCCTGCACGACCGAGTTGACCGTCAGCGCGGCGGTTTTCGCCATGTCTCGCAGCGCCGCCGACTCGTCCGCGGACAGCTCGACCAGCACTGTCGCCCCGGATTCCGCGCGGTGCGCCTCCGTGGGACGGCGGTCGTACGGCAACGGCGTCGGCGCGGCGAAACCGTCGAGCGCGTCGCGCCAGTGGTCCTCGGCCGCGGTCCGGTCCTGTCCGGCCAGCCAGGCGAGGTAGTCGCGGAACGGCCGCCGCGGCGTCAGTTTCGCCGGCGTGCCTTCGACAATCGCCGTGTACTGCTCGCACACCTCGCCGAAGACCTGGGCGGTGCTCCAGCCGTCGAGCAGGACGTGGTGCGAGGTCCAGAGGAGTTGCACCTCGTCGTCGGCGACTCGCGCGATCTCCAGGCGCATCAACGGCGGCGTCGTCAGATCCATGCCGGCCGCCAGGTCGGCTTCGAGCAGTTTCGCCAGTTCCGCCTGCTGTTCTCCGGGAGCGAGGCCGCGCCAGTCGTGCTGCCCGACCGGCACCCGGACCCCGCGATGGACACGCTGCACCGGCTCGTCGACGCCGTCCCACACCGTGCTGCTGCGCAGGATCGGCGTCCGGTCCACCACGCGCTGCCAAGCCTCGGCCAGCGCACGCGGGTCCCGGACGCCGGCCAGCCGCAGCCGGAACTGGTCGAAGTACGCGCTCGACCCGGTGTCGACCAGGCTGTGGAACACCATGCCCGCCTGCAGCGCGGTCAGCGGATAGATGTCCTCGACCTCGCGGCCGTCCCCGGCCAGCCGGTCGACCGTCGGCTGGTCGAGCCGGGCGAGCGGGAAGTCCGACGGCGTGCGGCCGCCCGCCCCGGCGCAGTGCGCGATGATCTCCCGCAGCGCCTCGGCGGTCGCCTCGGCCAGGCCGCGGACGGTCGCCTCCTCGTGCACCTCGGCGGAGTATTCCCAGGTCAGGTGCAATTCGCCGGATTCGACCACGCCGACGACGTCCAGCAGACACGGGCGGATGCTGTCCGGCGCGGAGTCGCGGCCGAGGCTTTCCCCGCGGCCGTGGCAGAGCCCGTCCTCGGCGGCTCCGAGGTCCCAGCGGCCGTGGTAGTTGAAGGATATCTGCGGTGTCGGATCGTTCCGCAGCGGCGATTCGGTCAGGTAGCGCAAAGCCTCGTAGCCGACGCCCTTGTTCGGGACGGCGCGCAGTTGTTCCTTGACCGACTTGAGGATCGCGTCCCAGCCGTCGCCGGGAACGGTCAGCGCGACCGGGTACTGCGCGGTGAACCAGCCGATCGTCCGGGACAGGTCGAGCGGTGCGGCGAGGTCCTCGCGGCCGTGGCCTTCCATCTCGAGGACGACCCGCGACCGGCCGGTCCAGCGCGCCAGCACGCGGGCGAGAGCGCTGAGCAGGACGTCGTTGACCTCGGTCCGGTACGCGCCGGGCACGTCTCGCAGCAGCGCGGAAGTCTCGGCCCGGCCGAGGGAAACCGACACCGAGCGCGCCGACTCCGCGGTGTTGCGCCCGGCGCGGTCGACCGGGAGTCCGGTCTCGACGCCGCGCAGCACGCTCCGCCAGTATTCCGCCTCGCCGTCGAGCCCGCCGGAACGGACGTGGTCGGCGAGGGTCCGAGCCCAGTGGGTGAACGCACTGCCCGCCGGTTCCAGCGGTTCGCCGCGATAGGCGTGTTCGAGGTCGCCCAGCAGGACGCGCCAGGACACGCCGTCCATGACGAGGTGGTGTGCGGTGAGGAACAGCTGCGGCGAACGGTCCCGGAAGGTGAACAGGACCGCGCGCCAGACCGGGCCGTTGACGATGTCCAAAGAGGTCTGTGCGCGCACTGCCTCCGCGTGCATCGCCGCTGCCACATCGTCCACTTCGGACAGGTCAGCGTGCCGCAGGATGTCCGCTGGCTCCGTGGCGGCCGGTTCTTGCTGCCAGCTTCCCTCCGCTTCGGAGAATCGCATCCGCAGTGCGGCATGGCGAGCGGTGACTTCAGCGATCGCGGCGGTCAGCCGGGAAACGTCTACTGGGGACAGTACGACGTGGACGGACATGGTCAGCCGCCACGGCTCGTCCAGATGCGCGAACAGCCACGACTGGATCGGCCCGAGCGGCGCGGGTCCGGCTTGCTCCGGCACTTGCGCGACCGGTGCGCCGGCGGTGACGACGCGGCCCAGTTCGGCGATCGTCTGGTGCTGGAAGAGATCCTTCGAGGACACCGTCAGCCCGGCTTGGCGAGCGCGGGACACGACCTGGATGCTGAGGATCGAGTCACCGCCGAGGCCGAAGAAGTTGTCCTCGACACCGACCTGGTCGACGCCGAGCACCGCCGACCAGACCTCGGCGAGAACGGTCTCGATCTCGGTGCGCGGGGCCACATAACGGTTTTCGGCCCGCGCGCCGGGTACCGGCAACGCGCGGTGATCGAGCTTCCCGTTCGCGTTGAGCGGCAACTCGTCCAGCGCGACGAACACCGCCGGGATCATGTGCGCGGGCAGCGACCGGGCGAGGAATTCACGCAGCACCGCGGTCCCGGGCACGGTCCCGGTCAAGTACGCGACCAGCCGCCGGGCGTCGCCGGTGCCGTGCGCGACGGCGACCGCGCCGGTCACGTCCGGATGCGCCGACAGCGCCGCCTCGACCTCGCCCGGTTCGATCCGGAAACCGCGGATCTTGACCTGGTGATCGGCCCGGCCCCGATAGGCCAGTTCGCCGTCCGGGGTCCAGCACAGCAGGTCGCCGGTGCGGTACATCCGGGTGCCCGGCTCGCCGAACGGATCCGCGACGAACCGGGACGCCGTCAGGCCCGGCCGGTTCAGATAGCCGCGCGCCAGTCCCGCGCCCGCGACGTAAAGCTCGCCGGCGACGCCGGGCGGCACCGGTTCGAGGCGGGCGTCCAGGACGTAGGCGCGCAGGTCCGGAATCGGCACGCCGACGGTCGCGCGCTCGTCGAGGATCCGATGCGTCACGTGCACGGTGGTCTCGGTGATGCCGTACATGTTGACCAGCCGCGGGCCGTCCGGATACCGGCGTCGCCATTCCTCCAGACGCACCGGGTCCAGGGCCTCGCCGCCGAAGATCACGTACCGCAGGCTCAACGGCGCGGACGGCAGCGAGCCGAGCCGGTAGAACGCGGACGGCGTCTGGTTGAGCACGGTCACCCGCTGTTCGGCCAGCAAGGCCAGGAATTCCTCCGGCGACCGGACTGTCTCGGACGGGACCACCACGAGGCGGCCGCCGTGCAGCAGCGCGCCCCACAGCTCCCAGACCGAGAAGTCGAACGCGTAGGAGTGGAAGAGCGTCCAGACGTCCTGGTCGCCGAAGCCGAACCAGTGCTCGGTCGAGGAGAACAGCCGGGTCACGTTCGCGTGCGGGATGAGCACGCCCTTGGGCACGCCGGTGGAACCGGAGGTGTAAATGACGTACGCGGTGTTCTCCGGCCGGACCCGCACGCCGGGGTCGGTGTCCGGCTGGTCGTCCGCGGCGATCGTGTCCACGACGCACACCGGCTGCGCGTCGGAGAGCATCGCCTCGATCCGCGCGGGCGGATAGTCCGGGTCGATCGGCAGGTATCCCGCGCCGGACTTCAGCACGGCGAGGATCGCGACGACCAGGTCCGCCGAGCGCGGCAGCCGCAGCGCCACCAGGCGTTCCGGCCCGGCCCCCTGCGCGATCAGCCGGTGCGCCAGGCGGTTCGCCCGACGGTCCAGCTCGCGGTAGGTCAGTTCGACGCCTTCGCAGGTCACCGCGACGGCGTGCGGGGTGCGGGCGGCTTGCGCGGCGAACAGCCGGTGCAGCGCCGGTTCCGGGGGCGCGACGGCGACGGGGTTCCATTCGCGCAGGACGCGGTCGCGCTCGTCGGCGGTGATCCACGGCAGCCGGCCGAGCGGCTGCGACGGGGTCGCCGCGATCCCGGCCAGCAGGATCCGCAGCCAATTGCTCAGCCGTTCGATGGTGGCCGCGTCGAACAGGTCGGTGTTGTAGTTGACCACCGCGTCGAGCCGCCCGGCGGTCTGCTGGAAGTGGATCGCCAGGTCGAAGCCGGCGGTCACGATCGGCGGCGCGACCTCCTCGACGGCGATCCCGGGCAGCGCCGGGCGGGCGTCCGGGGTGTTGTGCAGCACGACCATGACCTGGCACAACGGGGTGCGGCTGGGGTCGCGTTCGGGCTGGACGTCGTCCACGACACGGTCGAACGGGACGTCCTGATGGGCGAAGGCGTCGAGCACGGTGTCGCGGACTTCGCCGAGGAAAGCATCGAAGCCGCAGTTCAAGTCCACTGTGGACCGAAGGACGAGGGTGTTGGCGAAGAAGCCGATCAGGCCTTCCAGCTCGGCGCGTTCGCGGCCGGACACGACGGTGCCGACCGCGACGTCGTCCTGTCCGGACCATCGCGCGAACAGCAGCTGGCAGGCGGCGAGCAGGGTCATGAAGAGCGTGCCGCCCTGCTGCCGGGACAGCTCGGCGAGCCGTGCGGTGGTGCCGGCCGGGACGCTGAACTCGTGCAGCGCGCCGTTCTTCGTGCGGACAGCCGGGCGCGGGCGGTCGGTGGGCAGCTCCAGCGGCTCGAGACCGGCGAGGCGGTGCCGCCAATAGCTGAGCTGGCCGTCGAAGTCGGTGCGGTTTCGTTGCCAGACCGCGTAATCGGCGTATTGCACCGGCAGCGGCGGCAATCCGGGCTCGTCGCCGCGGGTGAACGCGGCGTAGCAAGCGGCGAGTTCGCTCAGGAGCACGCCCGAGGACCAGCCGTCGGTGACGATGTGATGCAGCACCAGCGTGAGGACGTGGTCGTCGGGGCCGAGCCGGGTGAGCGCGGCGCGCAGCAGCGGGCCGGTATGCAAGTCGACCGGGCCGGTCGCGGCGGCCAGTGCGGTGTCCAGGTCGCCGTCGACCGGCTGGAGATCGACCGCGTATGGCGGGTGGACGATCTGCTTGCCCTGGCCGTCGACTGTCGCGAAGGTCGTGCGCAGGGACTCGTGCCGCGCCACCAACGCGGTGAGCGCCTGGTTCAGCGCGGGCACGTTCAGGTCGCCGCGCAGTCGCAGTGCGGTCGGCGAGACGTACTCGGTGCTGCCCGGGTCGAACTCGTCGAGGAACCAGAGGCGTTGCTGAGCAAAGGAAAGCTGCGCTTCGAACGGTCCGTCGCCACGCGGCAGGAGCGGGATCGCCTCCTGCGGCGCGGACGCGGCGGGCAGTTGCGCGGCCAGCAGCGCCGGGGTCGGCGCGGTGAAAACGAGCCGCGCGGGCACGTCGGCGCCCAACTCGGCACGCAGCCGCGCGACCACACGGATGCCGAGCAGCGAATCGCCGCCGAGGGCGAAGAAATCGTCTTCGACGCCGACTCGTTCCAGGCCGAGCACCTCGGCCCAGACGTCGATCACGAGCCGTTCGCGGTCGTCTCGCGGGGCGATGTACTGCGCGGACGCGGAAATCTCCGGCTCCGGCAGCGCCCGGCGGTCCAGTTTGCCGTGCCGGGTCAGCGGAAGCCGGTCGAGGTGGACGAACGCGGAGGGCACCAGGTGCGCGGGCAGCGACTGAGTCAGCGCGGCGCGAAGCTCGGCAGGCTCGGCGTCGCCGACGAGGTACGCGACGAGCCTGCCGTCCCGCGCGTCGACGGCGGCATCGAGCACCTCCGGCTGCGCGCGCAGTGCGGTCTCGACCTCGCCGGGCTCGATCCGGAACCCGCGGACCTTGACCTGGTCGTCGATGCGGCCGAGGTGTTCCAGCTGGCCGTCGGCGGTCCAGCGGGCTCGGTCGCCGGTCCGGTAGAGGCGGGTTCCGGGCGCTCCGAAGGGATTCGGCACGAACCGGTCCGCGGTCAGCCCTGGCCTGCCGAGGTAGCCGCGCGCGAGCTGGGCTCCGGCGAGGCAGAGTTCGCCGGGGACCCCGGCCGGGACGAGCCGGAGCTGTTCGTCGAGAACATACGCGCCGACATTCCCCAGCGGACGGCCGATCGACGGCCGGTCCCCGGTCACCGGAGCCCACGTCGCGTCCACAGTGGACTCGGTCGGGCCGTAGTAGTTTCCGGCGGCCACGCCGGATCCGGCGAGTTCGTGCCACAGGCTCGCGCCGATCGCCTCGCCGCCGACCATCAGGAACTGCGGCCGCTGTTCGCCGTCGAGCAGTCCGGCGGGCAGCAATTGCCGCAGGTAGGACGGGGTCACGTCGAGGAAGCCGATGCGCTCCTCGCGGACGTAGCGGGTGAGCGCGGCCGGGTCGAGGCGGGTTCCGTCGCTGATCAGGTGCAGTTCATGGCCGTCCGCCAGCAGCAGCGGTCCTTCCCACGACGTGTCGAACGAGAGCGACGCGGTGAGCGCCACGCGCATCCGTTCGCGGCCGAAGACGGCGCGGTGGTTGGCCAGCAGGTTCGCCAACGCGGCGTGCTCGACCACGACGCCCTTGGGCGTGCCGGTCGAGCCGGACGTGTGGATCACGTAGGCGGCGTCCGACGGCTTCGGCGCGGCCGGGCGCGGACGGTCGGTGAAGCCGCCGATGCGGTCCAGCACCACCGCCGGCCGCGTGTCGGCCAGCAGCACCTCGATCCGTTCCGCGGGCAAGCCGGGATCGATCGACTGGTGCACCGCCCCGGCCTTGAGCACGGCGAACAGCGCGATGATCGCGTCGGCCGAGCGCGGGAGCAACACGGCCACCACCCTGTCCGGCCCCGCGCCCCGGCCGGCGAGCTCCGCGGCGAGCACGTCGGTGCGGGCGGCGAGCTCGGCGAAGCTCAACCGGACGTCGCCGCAGACCAGCGCGGTCGCCGCCGGCTGGGTGCGCGCTTGGCGGTCGAGGAGATCGACGATGGTGCCGCCAGCAACGTCGGTGACGTCGAGCACCGGGCCACGCCAGCCGAGCAGCTGGGCTTCCTCGGTCTCGGTGGTCAGCGGCAGGTCGGCGACGCGCCGGCCCGGGTCGGCGGCGATCCCGGCCAGCAGCCGCAGCAGATGCGCGATCAGCCGGTCGATCGTCCCGACCTCGAACAGTTCGGTGCTGTATTCGACGAGCCCGGCCAGCCGGCCGCCGGATTCCTCGAATTCGACGGTGAGGTCGAAGTTGGCCGAATCCCGCCCGACCCCGGCCGGTTCCGCGGCCAGGCCCGGGAACACCGGCCCGGTCCCGGCGGCGGTGTGGAGCAGCACCATGACGTCGAACAACGGGTTGCGGCCGGGGTCCCGGCCCGCGTGCACGGCGTCGACCACTTCCTCGAACGGGACGTCGTCATGGGCGAAGGCGTCGAGGACGGTCTGCCGCGCCGCGGCCAGGTGATCGGCGAACGGAGCCGACCGGTCGACGTCGGAACGCAGGACGACGGTGTTGACGAAGAACCCGACCACCCGCTCCAGCTCCGGGCGGTCCCGGCCGGAAACGACGGTGCCGAGCGCGATGTCCTCCTGCCCGGTGCAGCGCGCGAAGAGCGCCTGGCAGGCCGCGAGCAGCACGGTGAACAACGTGGTTTCCGAAGTCCGCGCCAGTTCCGCGAGCCCGCGGGCCACGTCGGAGGGGACGGCGAACTCGCGCACCGCACCCGCCGTGCTGCGAGCGGCCGGGCGCGGCCGGTCCGTCGGCAGGTCGAGCGGAGTCACGCCGGTCAGCTGCCGGGTCCAGTGCTCCAGCCCGGCCGCACGAGTCGGGCGATTGTGCTGCCACACCGCGAAATCCGCGTACTGCAACGGCTGCGGCGGCAGTTCCGCGCGCTCGCCGTCGCGGTAGAGGAGCCCGAGTTCTTCGGTCAGCACGCCCATCGACGCGCCGTCGGTGGCGATGTGGTGCACGCACACCAGCAGCACGTGCTCAGCCCGGCCGAGCCGCACGAGCACGGCGCGCAGCAGAGGTCCGTGCACGAGGTCGAACGGCCGCGAATACTCCGCCTTCAAGACCGCGTCGAGGTCTTCCGGCGCGGCGTCCAGCACCGGAAGCGCGACTTCATCCGGCGGCTGAATGAGCTGGCGGGGTTCGCCGTCGACCTCTTCGAAGGTCGTGCGCAGCGGTTCGTGCCGGGCGACCAGCAGCCGCAGCGCCGTCGCCAGCGCCTCGACGTCCAGCTCACCGGTCAGCCGCAAGGCGAACGCGCTGTTGTATTCGGGATCGTCCGGGCGGAGCTGGCTGAAAAACCACAGCCTGCGTTGCGCGGACGACAGGGGCACGGGGCCGGAACGGTCGGCGGCCGCCGGGATCTCCGGTGCGCGGCCGGCCGTTCCGGCCATCCTGCGACGCAGCGCTTCCTGCAGGTGGGCGGGCAGCGCCGCGATGCGGTCCTCACGGGACGAGGTCATGGGGAGTCCTCACGATTCCAGTTCTGCGGCAAGCCGTTCCAGCTCGCTCAGCACGAGGTCTTCGACGGTTTCGGCCAGCGCGGCGACGGTGCGAGCGGCCATCACGTCGGCCGGGGTCAGCCGGACGTCGAAGAGCGCGCTGGCTTTGGCGGAAATGTGCAGGCTGCGCAGCGAATCGCCGCCGAGGGAGAAGAAATTGTCCTGGGTGCCGACGCGGTCCGCGCCGAGCACCTCCGCCCAGATCCCGGCGAGCGCGCGCTCGGTCTCCGTCGCCGGTTCGACGTGCCCGGTCCCCGCCGCCCGCGGGGCGGGCAGCGCACGCCGGTCCAGTTTCCCGTTGGCGCTCACCGGAAGCCGGTCGAGCGCGACGAACACCGACGGCACCAGGTAGTCCGGCAGGGACCGGGCCAGGAACTGCCTGAGCGCTTCTTCTTCGGCCGCTGACACGACATACGCGACCAGGTGCTTCGCGCCCGGCTGGTCCTCGCGCACGAGCACCGCGGCCTGCGCGACGTCCGGATGCCGGGCCAGCACGGCCTCGACCTCGCCCGGTTCGACCCGGAACCCGCGCAGCTTGACCTGGTCGTCGCGGCGGCCGAGGTACTCCAGCGTGCCGTCGGGCCGCCAGCGGACGACGTCGCCGGTGCGGTACATCCGCTCCCCCGGCGGCCCGTCCGGGTCGGCGACGAACCGGTCCGCGGTCAGCCCCGGCCGGTCCCGGTAGCCCCGGGCCAGGCCCGCGCCGGCCAGGCACAGTTCGCCGGGAACGCCGGGCGGCACCGGGCGCAGGTCCGCGTCGAGCACCCGGGCGCGGGTGCCGTCCAGCGGGCGGCCGATCGGGATCCGGTCCGGCGGCGGCGCGTCCATCGGGTACGCGGTCGCGAAGACCGTCGCCTCGGTCGGGCCGTAGCCGTCGACGACCCGCAGCCCCGGGCACGCGGCCAGCACCCGCCGCACCGCCTCCGCCGGGACGACGTCGCCGCCGGTC
The DNA here is from genome assembly GCF_021903635.1 of Amycolatopsis sp. FU40. Classification (NCBI taxonomy): domain Bacteria; kingdom Bacillati; phylum Actinomycetota; class Actinomycetes; order Pseudonocardiales; family Pseudonocardiaceae; genus Amycolatopsis; species Amycolatopsis sp. FU40. The sequence continues at coordinate 1,491,444 of NZ_CP091381.1, read as the reverse complement.
CAGACCTCGCGCAGGCCGGTGAAGCACTCCGGCGTTTCCTGGGCGAGAACCCGGAACAGCCCGGCGGTGACCCAGACCGAGGTCAGGCCGTGCTCGCGGACCAGCCCGCGCAGCAGCGGCGCGTCGAGGCCGGTGTCCGGGCTGGTGACGACCCAGCCGCCGGTGAGCAGCGGCACCCACAGTTCGTAAGTCGAGGCGTCGAACGCGAGCGGCGAGTGCAGCAGGATCCGTTCGTGCGCCCCGCCGCGGAACCGGTGGTCGGCGGCCAGCGCCGCCACGTCGCGGTGGCGCACCACCACGCCCTTCGGCACCCCCGACGAGCCGGACGTGTACATCACGCAGGCCGCCTGGTCCGGGTCGACGGCGAGGTCCGGATCGCTGTCCGGTTCATCGTCCACAGAGGACAGCAGCACGGTCTGGCCGAGCGGATGTTCTTCCGCGGCGACGATGAACCGGACCCCGTCGAGCAGCACCCGCTGCCGCTCGAACGGAGCACGCGCGTCGATCGGCAGGTACGCACCGCCTGCCTTGACCACGGCCAGTTCGGCGATCACCGCGGCCGCGTGGTCCACGGCGAGCCCGACCGGTTCTTCCGGCCGCAGCCCGAGCCCGGCCAGGCGGTTCGCGAGGCGGTTGGCCCGCCGGTTCAGCTCGGCGTACGTGACCGGTTCGCCGCCGAGGACAGCCGCGAGCGCGTTCGGCCGCTGCCGGACCTGCTCGGCGAACAGGTCGGGCAACGACCGGGGTTCCGGTGCGCCGCAGGCGCCGGCCCGTTCGGCGAGCAGCTGGGTCTCGGCCGCGGTCATGACCGGGACCGCGCCGAGCGCGCGGTCTCCGTCCGAGGTCAGGCCGCTGAGGATGTCCAGCAGCCGCGCCGCCAGGTCCGTCACCGTCGCGGGGTCGAAGAGCGCCGGGTCGTAGCCAAGGTCCACCGACAGCTCCGACCCGGGCGAGGCAACGACGGTGATCGGGAAGTTCGTCGTCTCCCGGGCGGACAGGTCGCGCACGGTCAGCCCGTGTCCCGCCGCCGCGCCGGTGATCGGGTAGTTCTCGAACACCACGAGGCTGTCGCACAGGTTCACCCCGCCCGGCAGGCCCGCCCAGCCCTGGACCCGCGCGAGCGGCACGTGCCCGTGCCCGCGCGCTTCGGCCTGCGCCGCCTGCAACCGGGCGAGCCAGTCCGCGACGCGAGCGCTCCGGTCCACGGCGACCCGCACCGGCAGGGTGTTGATGAAGATGCCGGGAATGTCGTCCACCCCGGGCACTTCGGCCGGGCGGCCGGAAGCCGTGGCCCCGAAGACCACGTCCTTCTGTCCACTGTAGACGGACAGCAGCAGCGCCCACGCTCCCTGCAGCACGACGTTGTGCGTGAGGCCGTGACGTTTGACGAACGCGTCCAGCCGGGCGGTGGCGGGCCGGTCCAGGCGGACGGGCAGCCACTCGGCCGAGCACGGGGAGTGGCCGGACGGCGGGGTCCGGTCGCTCGGCAGCTGCGTCGGGCCTTCGATCCCGGCGAGCGCGGTGCGCCAGAACTCCTCGGAAGCGGCTTGGTCGTGCTCGCCGAGCCAGGCGAGGTAGTCGCGGAACGGCGGCCGCGACGGCAGCGGCTGCCCGGCGTACGCGGAGCAGACGTCCGAGAGCACCTGAAAGACGCTCCAGCCGTCGAGGAGGACGTGGTGGAACGTCCACAGCACCAGGACTTCCGTGTCGGACAGCCGGGCGAGCGCGATGCGGGCCAGCGGCGCGACGGCCAGGTCGAGGCCTTGCGCACGGTCTTCGGCCAGCAGCCGCGCCAGTTCGTCGTCGTGCCCGTCCAGGTCGCTCCAGTCGAGGTGCCGGACCGGCAGTTCGGCCTCGCGGTGCACGACCTGGACCGGCTCGTCCACCCCGGTCCAGACGAACGACGTGCGCAGGACCGGCGTGCGGTCGACGACCTGCTGCCACGCCTCGCCGAGCCGCTGCGGATCGGTCACTCCTTCCAGCACGAAGGTCGCCTGCTCGAAGTACATGCCCTGCGCGGTCTGCGACAGGCCGTGGAAGACCATCCCGCCCTGCATCGGCGTCAGCGGGTAGATGTCCGCTACGTTCCGGCCTTCGACCAGACTGTCCACAGTGGACTGGCCGAGCGCCGCCAGCGGGAAGTCGGACGGGGTGCGCCCTCCCGCGCCCGGCTCGGCGCAGTGCGCGATGATTTCCCGCAGCGCCGCCAGCATCTGCTCGGCGAGGGTTTCGACGGTGTCCCCGGCGGTGGCGTGCGACCAGGTCAGTTCCAGCACGCCTGCTTCGACCCGGCCGACTACGTCGAGCACGTGGGTGCGGGGTGCGTCCGGATCGACGTCGGCGTCGAGGCTGCCGACGCGGAACAGCCCGCCTTCGGCGGCGCTGAACTGGCCGAGGTAGTTGAAGCTCACCTGCGGGTCGATCGCCGGTGCTGTGCCGGTCAGGTAGCGCAGTGCGCCGTAACCGATGCCTCGCCGCGGGATCGCGCGCAGCTGTTCTTTCACGGACTTCAGCGCGGGACCCCATTCGTCCGGGACGTCCAGCGCGACCGGGAACATGCTGGTGAACCAGCCGACCGTGCGCGACAGGTCGACGCCCTCGAACAGGTCCTCGCGGCCGTGCCCTTCGAGGTCGATCACCGGGGTTTCGCCGGTCCAGTCCCGCAGGACGCGGCCCAGCGCGGTCAGCAGCACGTCGTTGACCTGCGTCCGGTAGACCTCGGGGACGTCCTGCAGCAGCGCCCGCGTTTCCTCGGCGGTGAGGCGGACGGTGACCTCGCGGGTGTCGGCGATCGCGCCCGGCTCGCCCGGCCGAACCGGCGGGAGCGACTGCCAGTGGGCGAGTTCGTCGTCGAAACCGCCTGCCTCGGCGTGTTCGGCGAGCCGCCGGGCCCAGGCGAGGAACGACGTCGTCTTCGGTTCGAGGTCTTCGCCGCGGTAAGCGGTTTCCAGGTCCTCCAGGAGAATCCGCCACGATACGCCGTCGATGACCAGGTGGTGGGCGGCCAGCAGCAGCCGTCGTCGGTCGAGGACCGCGTTCAGCAGCGGGCCGTGTTCGACGTCGAAAGCGGGCTCGCCGACGAGCAGTTCCACCGGTCCGGCCGGGTCGCTGTGCTGCGCCGGGCCGAAGCGCAGGCGCAGGGCGTCGTGGTGCGCCCAGACCGTTTCGAGGGCGCGGCGCAGCGCGGGCTCGTCGACGTCCTCGGCGAATTCCAGGACGACCCGCTGGTCGAACCGTTCCGGCTGGGTTTCGAAGTACCAGCGCTGGATCGGCGTGAGCGGCGCTTCGCCGACGACCGGGCCTTGCTCGGCCTTCGGCCCGCGGGTGCCGCCGGCGTGCGCGGCCAGTGCGGCCAGCGTCGGATGCCGGAACACCTCGTGCGGCAACAGGATCAGCCCGGCCCGGCGGGCCCGGGAGACGACCTGGATGCTGAGGATCGAGTCGCCGCCGAGTTCGAAGAAGTTCGTCTCGGCCCCGACGTCCTCGACGCCGAGCACCTCCGACCAGATCCCGGCCAGGACCCGTTCGGCCTCCGTCGCCGGGGCGGTGCGGGCGCCGGTCGCGGCGAAGTCCGGGGCGGGCAGGGCGTGCCGGTCGAGTTTTCCGTTGCCGGTCAAGGGCAATCGGCCGAGCCGGACGAACGCGGCCGGGACCAGGTAGTCCGGCAGGGTTCGCCCGAGGAACCCGGGCAGGTCGTCCGCTTCGCCGGTGTAGTACGCGACGAGCCGTTTGACGCCGTGGTCCTCGCGCGCCAGCACCGCGGCCTGGGAGATGCCGGGGTGCGCGGCGAGCGCGGCCTCGACCTCGCCGGGTTCGATCCGGAACCCGCGGATCTTGACCTGCTCGTCCACGCGGCCGGCGAAGTCCAGTTCGCCCTGCGCGCTCCAGCGGACGAGGTCGCCGGTGCGGTACATCCGCTCCCCCGGCGGCCCGAACGGGTCGGGCAGGAACCGCTCGGCGGTCAGGCCGGGGGCGCCGTAGTAGCCGCGCGCGAGGCCCGCGCCGGCGAGGTGGAGTTCGCCGAGCGCGCCCGGCGGCACCGGCCGCAGATCCGGGCCGAGGACGTACGCGCGGGTGTTGTCCAGCGGTTTCCCGATCGGCACGACGTCCGGCACCGGGCCGAGGACCGGATGCGCCAGTGCGAACGTCGTGGTCTCGGTCGGGCCGTAGACGTCCACGACGGTCGTGTCCGGGCAGGTTTCCCGCACCCGCCGCACCGCGGCCGACGGGACCGCGTCGCCGCCGGTCCAGACTTCCCGCAGTCCGCGGAAGATCTCCGGAGCTTCCTTCGCGGCCAGCCGGAACAGGCCGGTGGTGAGAAAGGAAGCGTCGACGCGGTGCTCGGCGAACAGGCGGCCGAGGGTCTCGAGGTCGAGGTCGCCGGGCGGGGCGACGACGACCGTGCCGCCGCCCAGCAGCGGCACCCAGAGTTCGTAGGTCGAGGCGTCGAAAGCCTGCGACGCGTGCAGCAGGACCCGGCGGTGCCCCGCGAAGCGCCGGTCGGCCGCGAGCGCCACGATGTCGCGGCGGCTGGGCGCGACGCCCTTCGGCTTTCCGGTCGAACCGGAGGTGTACATGACGTACGCCAGGTTGGCCGGATCTGCCTTCGGGAGCTTCGCGACCGCGGTGTGGTCGCCGGGCACGACCGTGGGTCCGCTGTGGACCTTCGCTGCGGTATCGCGCCACGTGTCGTCGGCGACCAGGATCTGCACGCCGTCCAGCAGAGTCTTGAGCCGGGGTTCGGGCGCGCGCGTGTCGAGCGGCAGGTAGGCCGCACCGGCTTTGACGATCGCCAGCTCAGCGATGACCAGGCCTGGTGAACGGTCCATCAGCACGCCCACGAGCGTTTCCGGCCGCGCGCCGAGCGAAACCAGGTAGCGGGCGAGCCGGTCGGATCGCCGGTCCAGCTCCGCGTACGTCAGGCGGACCCCGTCGCCCGCCACCGCGACCGCTTCCGGCGCTTGCCGGACCTGCTCGGCGAACAGGTCGATCAGGTCGTCTTCCGGGAGCGGCCGGCTGGTGTCGTTCCATTCGACCAGCACCTGGTGGCGTTCCGCCTCGGTGAGGAGGTCGATGTCTTCCAGCGATCCCGGGCCCGCGCTGAAGGCGTCGAGCACGGCGAGGAGCTGCCGGGTGATCCGCTCGGCGGTCTCGGCGTCGAACAGGTCGGGGTCGTAGCCGACATCGAGGGTCAGCTGCTCCCCCGGCGACGCGACAACGCTGATCGGGTAGTTCGTCGTCTCGGCCGCGTCGACGTCGCGCAGCCGCAGTCCGGGCGCAGCCGCGTCGTCGATCGGATAGTTCTCGAAGACCACGATGCTGTCGAAAAGGCTTCCGCCGCGACCACTCCACGCTTGCAGCTTCGTCAGCGGAAGGTGGCCGTAGCGACGGGATTCGACCTGCGCGGACTGCAACTCGGCCAGCCACTCGGTCACGTCGGCCCCGGTCACGGTGGTCCGCACCGGCAGGGTGTTGATGAAGATGCCGGTGATGTCGTCCGCACCCGCCAGGTCGACTGGACGGCCGGAAACCGTGGCGCCGAAGCAGACATCGCGCTCGCCGCTGAGCCGGGCCAGCACCAGCGCCCACGCACCCTGCAAGACGGTGTTGAGCGTGAGACCGGCTCGGCGGGCGAAGGCGCGCAGCCGTCCGGAGTTTTCGACCGGCACGCGCAGCCATTCCGACGACCGGCTCGTGTGCGCTTGCGCGGGAGCCCGGTCGTAGGGCAGCCGGGCGGGTGCGACGAGGCTGCCGAGTTCGCGCCGCCAGTGGTCCTCGGCGGCCGCGTCGTCCTGCCGGTCCAGCCAAGCGACGTAGTCGCGGAACGGCGGTCGCTCGGGCAGTTCGGCACCGGAGTACGCGGCGAAGACGTCGGACAGCACGCCGAAGACGCTCCAGCCGTCGAGCAGGACATGATGGAACGTCCACAGCACGCGGACCTCAGTGTCCGACAGCCGCGCGAAAGCCAGTCGCAGCAACGGCGTTTCGGTGAAATCGAGTCCTCGGGCCCGGTCGCCGGCGAGGAGTTCCTGCCACGCCTGGTCGCGTTCGTCCGGGGTGCGGTCGCGCCAGTCGTGCCGGGCGATCGGGACCGGGACCCGCCGCTGGACGACCTGGACCGGTTCGGGCACGCCCTCCCAGGCGATCCGCGTCCGCAGCACCGGCGTCCGGTCGGCCACCTGCTGCCACGCCCGTTCCAGCGCGGCCAGGCCGGTTTCGTTCCGGACGCCGTCGAGCACGAACCCGACCTGCTGGAAGTAGACCCGTTCGCCGGGCTGGGACAGCGCGTGGAACACCATCCCGGACTGCATCGGCGTCAGCGGGAAGACGTCCTCGACCTCGCGGCCGTCGCCGGCCAATTCGTCCACAGCAGACTGGTCGAGCGCGGCCAGCGGGAAGTCCGACGGCGTCCGGCCGCCCGCTCCCGGCTCCGCGCAATGCCGGATGATCTCGCGCAGCGCACCGGTCATCGCGGCGGCCAGGGTGTCCATAGTGGACCGGTCGTGGACGCCTTCGGCGTAGTACCAGGTCAATTCGAGTTCGCCGGCCTCGACGCGGCCGACGACGTCGAGCAGGTGTGCGCGAGCCGAACGCGGGCTTTCGTCGGATTCGAGACGGCCGGAACCGAACTGGCCCAGGTAGTTGAAACTCACCTGCGGGTCGATCTCCGGCGCGGTGCCGGTCAGGTACCGCAGCGCGCCGTAGCCGATCCCGCGCCGCGGTACCGCGCGAAGCTGTTCCTTGACGGACTTGAGCGCCGCGCCCCAGTCGTCCGGGACCTCCAACGCCACCGGGAAGACCGTGGTGAACCAGCCGACTGTCCGGGAGAGGTCGACGTCGTCGAACAGGTCCTCGCGGCCGTGGCCCTCCAGGTCGACCACGGCGGTCCCGCCGGTCCAGTCGCGCAGGACCCGGCCGAGGGCGGTGAGCAGCACGTCGTTGACCTGCGTGCGGTAGACCTTCGGGACGTCTCGCAGCAGCGCGCCGGTCTCCGCGGCGGACAGCCGGGCGGTCACCGAGCGCATCGATGCGACGGTCGCGTCGCCCCGGCCGTCGACCGGCACCGTGGTGCGGCCGGACACGCCGCGCCAGTAATCGAGTTCGTCGTCGAAGCCGCCCGCCTCGGCGTGTTCCGAGAGCCGGATCGCCCAGTCGCGGAAGGACGTCGTGCGCGGGCCGAGGTCGATCGGTTTGCCCTCCAGAACCTGGTTGTAGGCGCGCTCGAAGTCCTCGAGGAGCACGCGCCACGAGACGCCGTCGACGACGAGGTGATGCACGGACAGCCGGTCCTGCTCGAACCGGACCAGCGGTGCCTCGGCGCCGACCGGGCCGTTCTCCTGGAGCCAGTGCGTTTCGCCGCGCGCGAAGCGCATCCGGAGCGCGTCGTGGTGGGTCAGCAGCGCTTCGACGGCCGCGTTCGCCGCGTCCGGATCGAGCGTTCCCAAGCGGACGTACTGATGGAAGTGGTCCGGTTCGGCGGTCTGCGTCGCGAAGAACCACTGCTGGATCGGGGTGAGCGGCACCGGGCCGTGGACCGGACCGCGCTCGGCTGCCGTCGTCGAGGTGCGGGCCGCCGCGGCGAGCGCGGCCGGGGTGCGGTGCGCGAACAGGTCGCCGGGTTGCAGTTCCAGTCCGGCCCGGCGGGCGCGGGAGACGACCTGCATGCTGAGGATCGAGTCGCCGCCGAGTTCGAAGAAGTCGTCGGTCGCGCCGACGCGTTCGACACTGAGCACGTCGGCCCAGATCTCGGCGATCGCGCGTTCGCGTTCGGTACGCGGCGCGACGTGGTCCCGCGCGCCGAACTCGGGGGTCGGCAGCGCCTGGCGGTCGAGCTTTCCGTTGACGTTCACCGGGAACCGCTCCAGCCGCACGAACGCGGCGGGCACCAGGTAGTCCGGCAGCGTCTGGCCGAGGAACTCCGCCAAGCCGTCCGTTTCCCCGACGACATAGGCGACCAGCCGCTTCACGCCGCCGTCCTCGCGGGCCAGCACGGCGGCCTGTTCGACGCCGGGATGCTCGCCGAGCGCGGCCTCGATTTCGCTCGGTTCGACGCGGAACCCGCGGATCTTGACCTGCTCGTCCGCCCGGCCGACGAATTCGAGCGCGCCTTCGTCGTTCCAGCGCACGAGGTCGCCGGTGCGGTACATCCGCTCCCCCGGCGGACCGAACGGATCCGCGACGAACCGCTCGGCGGTCAGCCCGGACCGGCCGAGGTAACCGCGCGCCAGGCCCGCGCCGGCGATGTGCAGTTCGCCGGGCGCGCCGGGCGGGACGAGCCGGAGGTCGCCGTCGAGGACGTACACGCGGGTGTGGTCGAGCGGCCCGCCGATCGGGACGACGTCCGGGACCTCGCCGGGCAGCGGGTGCACGGTCGCGAACGTCGTGGTCTCGGTGGGGCCGTAGACGTCGGCGACCAGGGTGTCCGGGCAGGCCGCCTTGACCCGGCGGAGTGCGGCCGCGGGGACGGCGTCGCCGCCGGTCCAGACCTCCCGCACGCCCGCGAAGACCTCCGGCGATTCCTGCGCGACCAGGCGGAACAGGCCGGTGGTGAGGAACGCGCCGGTCACGCCGTGCGTGGTGAGCGAGCGGCCGAGCGTCTCGACGTCCACGTCTCCGGGCGGGGCCAGCACGACGGTGCCGCCGCCCAGCAGCGGCACCCACAGTTCGTAGGTCGCGGCGTCGAAGGCCTGTTGCGAGTGCAGCAGAATCCGGTCGTGCCGGGCGAACCGCCGGTCGATGGTGAGCGCTACGACGTCGCAGTGCCGGGCCGAAACGCCCTTGGGGCGGCCGGTGGAGCCGGAGGTGTAGATGACGTACGCGAGCTGTTCGGGATCGACCCGGACGGCGGGCGGCGTTTCGGGGGCGCTGCTCTCGCCGGTGAGAATGGTGCCGAGGTGGACTTCCTCGGCGGTCGCCAGCCACGCGGCGTCGGCGAGGAGGACGGTTGCCGCGGCCTCTTCCAGGAGCAGGCGCAGCCGCTCGGCCGGGGCGCGCAGGTCCAGCGGCAGGTAGGCGCCGCCGGCCTTGACGATCGCCAGCTCCGCGACGACGAGTTCCGGCGAGCGGTTCATCAGGACGGCGACCCGGTCCTCGGCCCGCACGCCCGCGGCGATCAGCCGGTGGGCCAGCCGGTTCGCGCGGCGGTCGAGCTCTCGGTAGGTGATCTGCTCGTCGTCCGTGACGAGCGCGACAGCGTCCGGGGTGCGGCGTGCCTGGGCTTCGAACAGCTCCGGCACCGACTTGGCCGGCAGCGGGCGGGCAGTCGCGTTCCGCTCGGCTAGCAGATGCTCGATCTCGGCCTCGGAAAGCATCGGCACCCGCGACACCGGCTCGTGCGGAGCCGCGACCATGCCTCGGACCAGCGCTTCGAGGTGCTGCGCGAGCCTTGCCGCCGCTGTATCGCCGATCCGCGCCGGGTCGTGCGTGAGGATCATGGACAACCGGCGGCCTGGATAGGCGACGACGCCCAGCGGGTAGCTCGTCCGCTCGGCCGCGCGGACGTCCCGCAGCTCGGGCACCTCGTCGATCGGGTAGTTCTCGAAGACGACGATGCTGTCGAACAGGCTCCCGCCGCCGCTCCACGCTTGCAGCTTCGTCAGGCCGACGTGTCCGAACCGGCGCGATTCCGCTTGTGCCGCTTGAAGATCGCGCAGCCACTCCGAGACCGCGCGGGTCCCGTCGAGCCGGACGCGCACTGGCAGGGTGTTGATGAAGATGCCGGGAATGTCGTCCGCGCCGGGCAGTTCCGCCGGACGGCCGGACACCGTCGCGCCGAAGCACACCTCGGTTTCGCCGCTGTAGCGAGCCAGCAACGCGGCCCACGCGCCTTGGACGACGGTGTTGACCGTCAGCCGGTGCCGCCGCGCGAAGGCGTACACCGCGGCGGACGTCTCGTCGTCCAGTTCCACCGGGATCCGGCCGGTCGAACTCGACGTGTGCGTGCGGACGGCGGGGCGTTCGAGGGGCAACGGAGTCGGCGCGACCCCGGCGAGTTCGGCCCGCCAGTGTTCCTCGGCGCGCTCGTCGTCTTGAGCGGCGAGCCAGGCCGCGTAGTCCCGGAACGGCGGCCGGACGGGCGGTTCTTCGCCGCGCAGCAGGGCGATGACGTCGGAGAGGATGCCGAAGACGCTCCAGCCGTCGAGGAGGACGTGGTGGAAGGTCCAGAGCACGCGCACGGTGCTGGCCGATTCGCGTGCGATGACCAGCCGCGCCAGCGGGGCTCGGGCCAGGTCGAAGCCTTCGGCGAGGTCCTGCTCCAGCAGCTGCGCCAGTGCTTTCTCACTGTCTCTTGCGGACCAGTCCGGATAGGACACCGGCAGTTCGGCCGCGCGGTGCACGACCTGCAGCGGCTGCGGCACGCCGTCCCACACGATCCGGCTGCGCAGGATCGGGGTCCGCTCGACGATCCGCCGCCAGGCCTCGCCGAGCCGGTGCGGGTCGGGCACGTCGTCCACAGTGAACGAAATCTGTTCGAAGTAGACTCGGTCGCCGGGCTGGGCGAGGTCGTGGAACACCATGCCGGCCTGCATCGGCGTCAGCGGGTAGATGTCCTCGACGTCCCGGCCGTCGCCGGCCAGTGTGTCCACTGCGGATTGATCGAGCCCGGCAAGCGGGAAGTCCGACGGCGTCCGCCCGCCCGCACCCGGCTCCGCGCAGTGCCGGACGATCTCGCGCAGCGCTTCGGCCATCGCCGCGGCCAGCCGGTCCACAGTGGACTCTTCGTGGACCCCCTCGGCGTAGTGCCAGGCCAGCTCCAGCTCGCCGCCCTCGACGCGGCCGACCACTTCCAGCAAGTGCGGGCGGACGGCGCCGGGCGAGACGTCCAGCGCGAGTTCCCGGTGCAGGGCCAGGTCGCCGGGCAGATCGAACTGGCCGAGATAGTTGAAGCTCACTTGCGGTTCGATCACCGGCGCCGACCCGGCGAGATACCGCAGCGCGCCGTAGCCGATCCCCCGGCGCGGGACCGCGCGCAGCTGTTCCTTGACCGCCTTGAGCGCCGCGCCCCAGCCGTCCGGAACGTCCAGCGCCACCGGGAAGATGCTGGTGAACCAGCCGACCGTCCGCGACAGGTCGACCCCGGCGAACAGGTCCTCGCGGCCGTGCCCTTCGAGGTCGACGACCGGCTGGTGCCCGGTCCAGTCCCCCAGCACCCGGCCCAGCGCGGCCAGCAGCACGTCGTTGACCTGCGTCCGGTACGCCCGCGGCACCTCGCGCAGCAGCGCGTGCGTCTCGTCCGCGGTGAGCCGGGCGGTGACGACGCGGGCTCGGCCGAAGGTGTTCTCCGCCGTGCCGTCGACCGGGAGCGGGCTGGGCGCGGGCAGTTCCCACCAGTGCGCGAGTTCGTCGTCGAAGCCGCCCGCTGCCGCGTGCTCGGCCAGCCTTCCCGCCCACTCGCGGAAGGACGTCGTCCGCGGGCCGAGGTCGATCGGCTCGTCGCGCACGGCCTGCTGATAGGCGCGGCCGAGGTCTTCGAGCAGCAGCCGCCACGACACGCCGTCGACGACCAGGTGGTGCGCGGCCAGGTGCAGGGTCCGCGGCTCGCCGGTCAGCGACCAGCGCAGCAGCGTGTGCCCGTCGCCGGCCGGGGCGTTGTGCTGGTGCCAGGCCTCGCGGTCGTGGGTGAACCGCATCCGCAGCGCGTCGTGCCGCTCGGACAACGCGGCCAGTGCGCGCATCAGCGCGGGCAAGTCGACGTCAGTGGGCAATTCGACGGCGATCGTCTGGTCGAAGCGGTCCGCACCCAGCCCGAAATACCAGTGCTGGACCGGGGTGAGAACGACGTCGCCGCTTTCCGGGCCGCGTGCCGGGATCGCCGCCGCTTCGCCGACGGCCGGGGCGAGCGCGGCGATGGTCTGGTGGCGGAACAGGTCGGCGGTGGTCACGCTGAGCCCCGCCTCGCGGGCCCGGGCGCACACCTGGATGCTCAGGATCGAATCGCCGCCGAGGGCGAAGAAGTTGTCGTCCACGCCGACGCGGTCGAGACCGAGCACCTCAGCCCAGATCCCGGCGAGCACAGCCTCCCGCTCGGTGCGCGGGGCCACCGTCCGCTCGCCGGCGACCTGCGGCTCCGGCAGCGCACGACGGTCGACCTTGCCGTTGGCGGTGAGCGGCAGCTCGGCCAGCGGGACGAGCACCGAGGGCACCAAGTAGTCCGGCAGCGTGCGCGCGAGCGCCCGGCGGAGTGCTTCGGGGTCCGCGTTCGCCGGGACCACGTAACCGACCAGCTGTTTGCGCCCGCCGGTCGCCCGTACCGTCACGAACGCCTGCGCCACCCCGTCCTCGGCGGCCAGCGCGCGTTCGATCTCGGCCGGTTCGACCCGGAAGCCGCGGATCTTCACCTGGTCGTCCGCGCGGCCGAGGAATTCGAGCGTCCCGTCGGTGCGCCACCGGGCCAGGTCGCCGGTGCGGTACATCCTCGCCCCTGGCTCGCCGAACGGGTCGGCGACGAACCGCTCCGCGGTCATGCCCGGCTGGCCGAAGTAGCCGCGCGCGAGCCCGGCGCCGGCGATGCAGACCTCGCCTGCCGCGCCGCGCGGCAGCAGCCGGAACCCGTCGTCGACGACGTGGATCCGGACGTCCCGCAGCGGCGTGCCGATCGGGATGACGTCCGGGACCTCGGCCGGCATCCGGAACGAGGTGGCGAAGGTGGTGGTCTCGGTCGGGCCGTAGCCGTCCACGACGGCGGTCCCGGGGCAGCTGTCGAGGACCTTCCGCACGGCAGGCGGCGGTACGACGTCGCCGCCGGTCCAGACCTCGCGGAGTCCGGCGAAGCACTCCGGCGACTCCTCGGCGAAGAGCCGGAAGAGTCCGGCGGTCAGCCAGAGTGCGGTGATGTCGTGCTTCGTGACCAACTGGCGGATCGCGTCGGCGTCCAGGTCGCCGGGCGGTGCGACGATCACGGTGCCGCCGTTGAGCAGCGGTACCCACAGCTCGTAGGTCGAGGCGTCGAACGCGAGCGGGGAATGCAGCAGGACGCGCTCGTGGCCGGAGAAGCGCGGGTCGGTCGCGAGTGCCGCGACGTCCGCGTGCCGCACTGCCACGCCCTTCGGGACGCCGGTGGAGCCCGAGGTGTACTCGACGTAGGCCAGATTCTGGGCGCTCAGCGTGATTTCCGGGGCTGCCCCGCCGACGTCCGCCACGATCAGGGAAGTTCCCTGGTGGACAGTGACAGCGGTGTCGTGCCAGGTGCGGTCGGTGAGCACCAGCGACACTCCGCCGAGGACGCGGCGCAGGCGGTCGGCCGGGGAGCGCAGGTCCAGCGACAGGTAAGCCGCACCCGCCTTGAGGATCGCCAGCACGGCCACGATGAGGTCGGCCGAGCGGTCCATCAGCACGCCGACCCGCTCCTCCGGGCGAACGCCTCGCCGGATCAGGTGCTGCGCGAGGCCGTTCGCCCGGGACTGCAGTTCCGCGTAGGTGAGGCGGACGTCGCCGCTCACTACCGCGGTCTGGTCCGGTTGGTGCGCCGCGCATCGGTCGAACAGCTCGGGGACCGTTTCGGCGGGCGTGCTTTCGGGCGGGGCCGGAAGCAGGAACCGGCGGTCCTCGGCGGTGAGCAGCGGAAGGTCGCCCACCAGCCGCGCGGGGTCGGCGGCGATGCCGGCAAGCAGGATTTCCAGGCTCTGCGTGAGGCGTTCGATGGTGGCGGCGTCGAAAAGCGCGGTGGCGTATTCGACAGTGACGCGCAGGCCTTCGGGTTGCGGCCAGAACTCGACCACGAGGTCGAAGCGCGCCGACGGGCGTGGCAGGGCGTACTCGCTGACCTGCAGTCCGGCGACGTTTCGGTCTGCCACCAGCGGGCGTTGCAGGACGACGACGGCCTGCACCAACGGCGTCCGCGACGGGTCGCGTTCGGGCTGGACTTCCTCCACGACGCGGTCGAACGGGACGTCACCGTGCGCGAACGCGGCGAGCACGGTTTCGCGGAACTCCGCCAGGAAGTGTTCGAACGGCCGCTCACTGTCCACAGCGGACCGCAGTACGAGGGTGTTGACGAAGAACCCGGTCAGCTGCTCCAGTTCGGCCCGGTCACGTCCGGAAACTGCCGTGCCGACCGCGATGTCCCGCTGCCCGCTGTACGCGGCCAGGACGACCTGGACGGCCGCGGTCAGGGTCATGAACAGCGTGGCGCCCTGCGCGCGGCCCGCTTCCGCGATGCCACGGACGAGATCGGCGGACAGGTCGTGCCGGTGCACCGCGCCTTCGGTGGTGCGCTGCGGGGGTCGCGGGCGGTCGGTCGGCAGCGCGAGGGGTTCGAGGCCGTCGAGGGCTTCGCGCCAGTAGCCGAGCTGGTCGAGACGTTCGGACGCCAGCCGCCAGCGGGTGTAGTCCTGGTAGCCGAGCGGCAACGGGGGCAGCACCGCGCCGCCGTACAGGTCGAGGAGTTCGCCGGTGAGCACGGCGATCGACCGGCCGTCGGTGACGATGTGGTGCTGGCACAGGAGAAGCAGGTGCTCGTCCGGCGCGAGCGGGAACAGCACGGCCCGGGTCAGCGGGCCCGTCCGGAGGTCGAACGGTGCGCGCAATTCAGCCTTCAGCGTCTCGTCGTCCGGGGCGGAATCCGCTATGCTCAAGGGGATTTCCCCGGTCGGCGCGATCCGCTGCATGCCTTGTCCCGCAACGGAATCGAAGGTCGTTCGCAGCGATTCGTGCCGTGCGCACAGAGTGGCCAGCGCCCGGTGCAGCTTGTCGAGGCCGAGCGGTCCGGACAGGCGGATCCCGACGCCGGTGTTGTACTCAGTGCTGCCGCCGGTCATCTCGTCCAGCAGCCACAACCGGCGCTGCGCCGGAGACAGCGGGAGCAGTTCCCGCGGAGACTCGGCCGGGATCGCCTGCTGCTCGGCTCGCGGGCCGTTGTCCAGCAGCCGCGCGAGTCGGGCCACGCTGGGCGCGTCGAAGAGCGCCCGGGCCGAGAGGTCCGCGCCGATCGTGCGCCGCAGCCGGGACAACGCCTGCACGGCCAGGATCGAGTCGCCGCCCAAGGCGAAGAAATCGTCCTCGACGCCGATGCGGTCCAGGCCCAGCACTTCCGCGACGATCCCGGCGACAGCGCGTTCAGTGCCGGTTCTCGGCTCGATGCCGTCCGGTTCCGCCGACGGTGCGGGCAGCGCTTTCCGGTCCACCTTCCCGTTGTCGCTCAACGGAAGCTCGTCCAGCACGACCATCGCCGAAGGCACCTCATAGCTCGGCAATACCGCCGCGGCGACGGCTTTCAGGTCTTTCCGCGGCGCGCCTGGCGCCAGCACGACGTAGCCGACCAGGCGCTTCGTCCCCGGCCCGTCCTCGCGCGCGACGACCACGGCCTCGGCGACAGTGTCGTCCGCGGCGAGCACGCCCTCGATCTCGCCGAGTTCCACCCGGAACCCGCGGATCTTGACCTGGTCGTCGGTGCGGCCGAGGAATTCCAGCTCGCCCCGGTCGTTCCAGCGGACCACGTCGCCGGTGCGGTACATCCGCTCGCCCGGCACGCCGGGATCGGCGATGAACTTCTCCGCCGTCGCCCCCGGGCGCGCCCAGTAGCCGCGGGCCAGCCCCGCGCCGGCCAGGTGCAGCTCGCCGGGTTCGCCGGGCGCGACCGGATTCAACGCGTCGTCCAGGACGTAGGCGCGCACGTCGTCCAGCGGGCGGCCGATCGGCATCGCCGTCACGTCCGCCGACTGGACCGCGTGGGCCGTCATGAAGGTGGTGGTCTCGGTCGGGCCGTATCCGTCGACGACCGTGACGCCGGGGCATGCCCGCAACACCCGCCGGACCGCTCCGGGCGGGACGACGTCGCCACCGGTCCAGACCTCTCGCACGCCTCGGAAGCAGTCCGGGGCTTCCTGCGCGACGATCCGGAAAAGGCCTGCCGTCAACCAGATCGCCCCGACGTCGTACCGGGAAAGAACTTCGCGGAGGCTCTCCACGTCGAGGTCGCCGGGAGGTGCGACCACCACGGTGCCGCCGGTCAGCAGCGGCACCCACATTTCGTAGGTGGAGGCGTCGAAGGCCGCCGGCGAGTGCAGCAGCACCCGCCGGTGCGCGTCCCCGGCGAATCTGCGGTCCGCCGCGAGCGCCGCGACGTCCCGATGCCTGACCGCGACCCCCTTGGGCGTTCCGGTCGAGCCGGACGTGTGCATCAGATACGCCAGATTGTCCGGATGCGTTGCCACCGAAGGGAACTCCGCCTTCGGCAAAGTCCGCCCGAGCACGACGATCTGTCCACTGTGGATTTCCGCGGCCCGGACCGGATCGTCGGTCAGCAGCACCGTGACCCCGGCCTCGACCAGCAGCGTTCGCAACCGGCCGTCCGGCGCGCGGCGGTCGAGCGGCACGTAGGCGCCACCCGCGGTCACCACGGCCAGTTCCGCGACGATCAGCCCGGCCGAGCGCTCCGCCAGCACCCCGACCCGGTCCTCCGTGCGCAACCCCAGCCGCAGCAGGTACGCGGCGAGCTTGCCGGCCTCGCCCGCCAGTTCGGCGTAGGTCAGCCGGATCTCCGCGCTCTCCACGGCGAGCGCGTCCGGCGCCTGCCGCACCTGTGCGGCGAACAGCTCGGGCAGGCCGGCGACCGGGTCCGGTCCGGCCGGTTTGTCTGGGGCGGTCATCGTTGTTCGCTACCTTCCGGGCACACCAAGGGATCCCGCCTGGCGCGGGTGGGGACGAGGAGTTCGGAGGGCGGGCTCAGCACCGCCGCGCGAGCCGGCCGCCGATTTCGACGGCGGTCGCCGCGCCGGGTTCGCCGCGGAACCGCCCGCACGGGGTGGCGCGGCCGGTCGCCGGGTCGCGCACGGTGAAGGCGCCGTCGGCGTACCGGGTCAGTTCGGGGAAGACGTCGCCGTCCACGTCGAGGCACGCGCCGCCGGCGGCGTCCGGCCGGACCGTGTATCCGATGGCGCCGTTGCGATAAGTGCCGAAATCGCCGTCCGGAAGGGGAATCGGGCAGGATTCCGCGGTCTGGACGGTCGTCGGCGGAAGACCGAGTTCCGGCAGTTCCCCGGCCAGGTCGTGCCAGAGATCGGTGCCGCCCGCGCCGTTGGCGGTGAGCGCGAGCACGCAGGCCCCGGCCTGGTCGATCCGCAGGTGGCACGAGGTGCCGTCGGCCGTCCCGTCGTGGCCGAGCCAGCGGAATTCCTCGTCGCCGAAACAGGCCAGCCCCAGTCCCCAGCCGTCGGCGAGGCCGAACGGTTCCGCGCCCGGCACCGGCCGGTGCAGGTCACTGGCGGTGACGACGTCGAGCAGCCCCGGTTTGCCGAGGTGAACCCGCCCGAGCGCGACCAGGTCGCGGGCGCTCAGCGCGAGCGCGCCCGCCGGGTCCAGCATCGGCGGCAGCACCTGCGCGAGCGGGCGCTCGCCGTCGCGCGCGTGCCCGGCCGCGACGCCCGGACTGTCGACGTAAACCGGCTCGATCTCCAAGGGCCGCAACAGGATCGATTCGACCGCCTCGCGCCAGCCCATCCCGGTTGCCTCTTCGATCAGGAGGCCGACCAGCGCGTAGCCGAGGTTGGAATAGGAGAACGCGGCGCCCGGTTCGCAGACGAACTCCGCGGCCCGCACCTCTTTCCGGCAGGATCCGGCGGCGTCGGCCGGATCCGAGGGCAGTCCGCTCGTGTGGCTCAGCAGCCTGCGCAAGGTCAGCCCGGCGGAAAGCGAGCGGTCGCCGAGGATCTCGCCGACCGGCTGGTCCAGCTCCAGATCGCCGTCGGAGACGAGCATCATCGCCAGCGTCGCGGTCGCCACCTTGGTGATCGAGCCGATCGGCACCCGCGAGTCCTCCCGCATCGGCCTGCCGCCGCCCGCCGAACCGGTCTGGACCATTACGGTCTCGCCGCCGGACCAGACCGCGACCTGCGCTCCCGGCACCCGATGCCGGACGGCCAGCCGCGAGAGCTTGGCGGCCAGCCGGTCCGCATCGCCGACGCCAGGCACCGGGCGCGGTCTCGGGACGGCGAATCTTTCTTTCCGGGAGTGCATGACCATGCCTTTCGAATACTCGTAGGAGCCGCCCGGGGAATTGCCCCCCGCCCGCGCGGTACTAGCCCCAGCAGAGCGCGGCCGTCATCGAGACCGGACCCGCGCCGGAATCCATACCCTGCCTAGCACGGTTGCGCTCCAGCAACCGCCAAACGAAGGACTGCCGCATACGCCGGTTCGCACCCAGCGTCACACATTGCCGAGAGCATTCTAAAATATGAACAACGGACTCACACCTCGGGGCGACGCACAGATAAGCGGACGGTCCGCCTTCGCATTCGGCCGACGTCCCGCCCGCGTACCGCACCGTTTCCCGCTGCTCCGACCAGCGTAAACCGTCCATTCTCCGCGCCGCCGGATCAATGATCGCCACCGCTGAAGTAGTGCCAACAGCGGCCGCCGTTACCCCGACCGCAGCAACATCGCCGCCGCGAACCGGACTTCCGCCGCTTCCCGGAAAACGATCACCTTCCGTCTTCCCTAAACGCCCCCGAACAGCTAGCGGGACAAGTCGATCAGGAAGAATCGGCGATTCGCTCCGCTAAACCTCACCCGATCACCGGAAAATTCCGCTGGCTCCCCGCCGCGCGGAATTCGCCCGCTCTCCCCCGCACCACACGAATGGCGCGCGACGGCAGTAGCCCTTACCGCCGGGTAACTCGACTCCGCACTTCCCGTTGTTCCGGCGCGGGCCGCCGCTGTCGATTCCGTCACAACCACCTCCGCCCGCACAGTCGCCCCCGCCGCCGGAAACGTTGCACCTTCTCCGCCGCCAATAGCCGAACAGCGGAACCCCGCTTCCCGGACGGTGCACGGAAACGGCCGCTATCGGCAAACTGTCAATAAGATGCATATTCCGCAGCGCGCCCGGCCGCGCGGACCGGTAAAGGCAACCATAGGGGCGGTTGCCTGAACATTGACTTTCGCCTCGGCCTCAGGACGGAACTGTCCACTGAGGACGATCCAGCGACGGTCTCTCCTCCGCGGCGGCTCCGGCGGGAGCGGGAGCGATCTCGCGCCCGGGCTGCGGACGCTCTCGCGGGCAGGGCGCTATTTGACGGCGAGCGGGTTGATCGGCGAACCGACCGCCCTCGTGAACTTCAGCGGCGGGCCGGCATAGAAGAACTCGTACCGCCCGTCGGCCGCGCACGACTCGGAAAGCTCTTCCAGGTCGAGGATCTCCGCGAGCGTGACCCCCATGTCGCGGATCAGCACCATGTGCAGTTCGAACATGCTGTCCGGCCGCTCGCCGGGCACCGCCTCGACGGCGGAGTTGTCCGCGCCGACCACGGCCACGTCCCGCTCCCGCAGCCACGGCAGGCAGGCCAGACCGAGCCCGGGCTCGGTGCGGATGAACTCCTGCGCGTCGCGATCCCGAAGGAACTTCCGCCACCAGCCGGTGCGGATCAGCAGGATGTCTCCCGCGCCGACGGTCACCCCGTGCGCCCGCTCCGCCGCTTCCAGTTCGGCGGGGGTGACGACCTCGCCGCCCTCCAGCCAATCCACGCCGCGCAGCCGCGCCAGATCGAGCAGGACCCCCCGTCCGACGATCCCCTTGGCCTGCGTCTCGATCCCGCACCGGGCGGCGCCCTTGCTGGTCACTTCGTGGCCGGGATGGCCGTTGTAGAGCAGCCCGTCGTAGTGCACGTGCGCCAGCGAATCGTATTGGCTGCCCGCCTGCAGCGGCATGAACACGTAGTCGTCGGCCCACGTGAGCCCGCCCGGCAGCTCCTGCTCCTGGCCGTTCTCCGACATCAGCCGGACCGGGTTCTGCCGCAGCCCGCCCGGCTGCGGGCCGTCGGCGTCGAGCGGGATGCCGAGGTCGATCGTCTCGCCGGTGCGGATCAGCCCGGCCGCCGCCACGATCCGCTCGCGGGTGATCAGATTCGTGGTGCCGCGTTCGTCGTCGGCGCCCCAGCGCCCCCAGTTGCTCAGCTCCGACCCCAGGGCGCGAACCTCAGGCAGATCACCGCTCATCGCTGTCCTCCGCGGATCCGGCGGGAAAGGAAGGCCCGGACGGGAACGCCTTCGGCGCCGGCTCCAGCGGGCGCTCCGGACGAAGACCCTACCGGGCCGCGCGCCGGCGTCCCGGGCGTTGACCACGTTGACCGCGTCCTGACCAAATTGACCGGCGTCGAGCCGCCGCGCGCCGGGAATTGCCGGTCCAATAATCGCGAGCCGCCGGACCGCGCGGCGCACTGTCCCGACGACGAACTCATGAGGAGAACACCGGCGTGATCGGCGAAAACAGCAGGAAATGGTGGGTGCTGACGGGAGTCGGCATCGTGAGTTTTCTCGGCTGCATCGACCTCACCATCGTGAACACCGCCGCACCCGACATCGCCCGCGACCTCGGCACGACGATGACGCAAACGCAGCTGATCGTCAACATCTTCATCGTCGCGCTTTCGATGTTCATGGTGACCGCGGGCAGGCTCTCGGACATCCTCGGCAGGCGCAAAGTGCTCTACGCCGGGACTGTCCTCTTCGGACTCGCGTCGCTCGGGGCCGGGCTCGCGCCGACGATCCCGCTGCTGGTGTTCTTCCGTTTCCTCCAGGGCGCGTCGTGCGCGGTGCTGTACACGAGTTCCAGCACGATCGTGTCCAACGCCTTCCCCGAATCCCAGCGCGGCAAGGCGATCGGCATGCTGTTCGCGGTGAACGGGATCGGCCTCGCCGTCGGCCCGATGCTCGGCGGGCTGATCGTCGGGGCACTGAACTGGCACTGGGTCTTCCTGGTGAATGTGCCGCTGGTGGTCATCGCGCTGGCCATCTGCGCGGTCAGCCTCACCGAGTCGAAGGCCGACGAGGACGTGAAGCTCGACTGGCCCGGCCTCGTCCTGCTCGCGCTCGGGCTTTCCGGGGTGATTTTCGCCTTCACGTTCGGCGACACCTTCGGCTGGGGCTCCTGGCAGGTGCTCGGCTCCCTCGTCGTCGGAGCGGTCTCGCTCGTGGTTTTCGTCGTCGTCGACGGGCGGCAGAAGTATCCGCTCGTGCCGTTCCGGCTGCTGGCCCGCAAATTGTTCCTCAGCGCGGTGACCGCGGAATTCTCGCTCGCCTTCTTCTACACCACGGCACTGTTTCTCATGCCGCTCTACCTCAGCACCGTCCGGCACTGCGGAGACGTGGCGATCGGACTGATGATGCTGCCGACGACCGCGACCATGGCGGTGCTTTCGCCGTTCGTCGGCAGGCTGGTCGACCGCGTCGGCCCGATCGTCGTGCTCACCACCGGGTTCGCCGTCTTCGCGCTCTCCGCGCTTCTGCAGTCCCAATTGGACGCGACGAGCGGACTCGGCTTCGTGATCGTCGCGTTCGCGCTGATGGGCATCGGCTGGGCGTTCGTGCTGGGGCCGTCCGCGGTGGCCGCGCTGTCCTCGGTGCCCGAACGGCTTTCCGGCCTCGCGGTCGGCGCCACCTGGACCTTCCACAACTTCGGCGGCGCGGTCGGGCTGGCGCTCGGCATGACGCTGTTCCGGGGTGTCGCGGGAAGCACCCTGCACGACGACCTCGCCGCCAAGCACGTCGCCCCCGGTGCGTGGACCGCGGACGTCGTCGCGAAGCCGGGCTCGGCGAGCGACCTGCTCCAGCAGCACGCCGGTCTCGACCGCTCGGCCGCCGAAGGCCTGACGGACTCGCTCTTCTCCGCGGGCAACAATGCGACGATGCTGCTCCTGACGGGAATTGCGGTGGCGGCGATGGCGACGATCTTCGTACTGGGCCGCATGCGTTCCGCCGCGGCGGAAGCGTCATCGGAACGGGAACCGGTCGACGTCCCGGCCGTCCGCGAGTGACCAGGGGCGGGGCTTCCGGGCCCCGCCTCCACGGTCAGTCCACTGCGGACAACTCGATTCCCCGGGTCTCCTTCATCGTCGCCGCGGCCAGTGCGGCGATCAGGCACAGCACGATGATGTAGCAGGTGAACATCCACGAGAGATGCCACGTGTCGAAAAGCTCGCCGACATACGGGGCGGTGCCGCCGAAAACCGCGTTGGACAGCGAACTGGCGATGCCGATCCCGGTTCCGCGAGACGCGGTGGGCAGCAATTCCGAAACCACGGCCGGATAGACCGCGGCGACCGCGGCCCAGAGCAGCGCCGCGGCGAATTCGGAGACGAACAGCGTCCAGCCCTGGTCGGTGACCACAGCGGTGATCGGGAAAGCGAGCACGGCCGAGCCCAGCGCGAACACCAGCACCACCGGCTTGCGCCCGATCCGGTCGGACAGCCTGCCCCACAACGGCAGCACGAACAGCACCGCGGACTGGGCGACGAAGCCCGCCGCGAACGCCGAACTGCTGGACATCCCGTGCCTGCTGACCGCGTTGCCCACGCCGAACACGATCCACGAGTAGTACATGACGCCGATCGCCGCGCTGATGGCGACGATGCGGAGGCCCGCGCCGAACAACCGCGCCCGCGGCCAAGGGCGGGCATGCGCCGGAGCCTCCTTGAACACTTCGCTTTCTTCGGCGTTGCGGCGCAGATAGAGCGCGAACAAGCCGAGCACGCCGCCGGCCAGGAACGGCACCCGCCATCCCCAGTCTGCCAGTTCCTGGGACGTGAGCGCCGCGGTCAGCACGGTGCCGAGCCCGGTGGCCAGCAGCGTGCCGACGGACACGCTCATGAAGACCGAACTGGACCACAGCCCCCGCCGTTCCCGCGGAGCAATCTCGGCGACGTAGGCGTACGAGGCCGAGGACTCGCCGCCGTGCCCCATCCCCTGAACGAGACGGGCCGCCAGGAGGATCACCGAAGACCACGTGCCGATGTGCGCGTAGCCGGGCAGCACGCCGACGACGAGGCTGGCGCCCGCGGTGGTGATCATCGTCGCCACCAGCACGCCCCGCCGGCCGATGCGGTCGGTCAGGAGCCCGAACACGACCCCGCCCAGCGGCCGGGTGACGAAACCGACGGCGAACACCGCGAAGGTGCTCAGCAACGCGGAAACGCGGTCCGCCTGGTCGAACAGCGCCGAGGCGAGGTAGGCAGCGAATACCGCGTAGACGTTCCAGTCGTACCACTCCAGAGCATTGCCCAGCACGCTGGCCAGCAACGATTTCCGCCGCGCACGGGCGTCCATGCCGTCCCGGCGCGCGGGTCCGGCCGCGAGTTCCGCCATGTCAGGCTCCGGCCAGGAACTCGGCGGCGAGCCTCGCGGCGACACTCCGGATGAGCACAACCGGTCCGCCGAACTCGCGCGCCGCGGCCGCCCGCATCCGTTCGCCGAAACCGAAGCAGTCCAGCACCAGCACGTCGCACCGGCCGGTCAGGCCCGCCACCGCGGCCGCGAGGTCGGCGGGACGCGCGTCGAACGGATTGACCGCGCCGACGGCCACGTCGGCGCCGCCGAGCACCCGGCGCCAAGCCTGGCGGGCATCTTCCAGC
Organism: Amycolatopsis sp. FU40; assembly: GCF_021903635.1. Lineage (NCBI taxonomy): Bacteria > Bacillati > Actinomycetota > Actinomycetes > Pseudonocardiales > Pseudonocardiaceae > Amycolatopsis > Amycolatopsis sp. FU40. The sequence goes on along the minus strand of NZ_CP091381.1, from coordinate 1,468,105 downwards.
TGACCCTCCAGCGGGCGCAGCACGCCGACCCGCATTCCGCCGGCGAGCGCCCGTACCCCCTGCTGAGCCAGAATCTCCGTCCGCAGCAACGGTTTCCGATGGGGCAGCGCACCGAAAGCCCCGCCGCAGCCCAGCAACACGACGTCCGCGCCCTCGTCCTCCGCCCGCCGCACGGCCGCACCGACCAGCCGCTCGGCGGCTTCGTGCCGGTACACCACCGGCCTTCCGCTCGCCAGCGTCGTGGCGAGCGCAGGCTCTTCAGGTCCCGGCCGCAGCGCGGCGAGCGCCTCCTCGTCCATCCCGTCCAGCGCACCCTGTTCGACGATCCGGCACGGCGGCAGCAGAGGCGCCAGCTCCGCCGTGACGTCCGCGCGCGGGGTCTGCCCGATCGTCACCAATCCCAACGTCCGCACCCCGACTCCTTTCACCGCAGACCGGGCGGATTCACTTCCGAATGCCGGATCGACGCGGGCTCCAGCCCCCACTTCGCCATGATCCGGCGGTAGGTCCCGTCGTCGATCAGCCGCTGCACAGCCGCGCGCAAAGGCTCCGCCAGCGGGGAACCGCGTTTCACCACGAAGCCCACTTGCTCCTCGTAGATCTTGTTCACGTAGACCATCCGGCCCCGCAGCCGCCGCGCGGCGTACTGGAGGAACACGCTGGAGGAGACGAGCACGTCCATTTTGTTCTGGGACAGGGCGAGCATGGCGTCCGCGGTGCTGCGATACACCGAAACGCGGTACGGCTCCCGGGATTTCGCCGCGCACTCGCCCACCCGCCGCTGCAGGAGCTGCTCGAAGCTCGTGCCCGCGACCGCCCCGATCCGCAGCCCGCACAGGTCGGCCGGACCCGACACCGGGTCCTGGCGCCGCCCGGCACGCACCAGGAATCCGAAGCCGTCGGTGTAATAGGTCACGAAGTCGACGACTTTCTTGCGCTCCTCGGTGACGCCGAAGTTGCCCTGGCCGACGTCGTAGCGGCCCGAGCCGAGCGCGGGCAGGATCTCGTCGAAGGTGGCCTCCTCGGATTCCACGCGGATTCCGAGGACCCGGCCGACCGCGTGCTGCAGGTCCATCTCGACCCCGATCAGCTCTCCGGTCTCCTCCGAGCGGTAGCGGATCGGGGGACTCCCCTTCGCCGACGTCGCCACGCGGATCCGCCCGTTCGCGCGGATCCCCGCCGGCACCGTCGCCGCGAGCGCCGGGTCGGTCGCGACCCCGGACACCACGTCCTCCGCCGGGTCGGCGTCTTCGCCCGGCGCGCCGCCCGCGGCGCACCCGGCGGCGAGAAGCAATCCGCAGCACCACACCGCCAGCAGCCGGGCCTTCACGGCCGGACCTTGACCCTGGACAGGAACGCACGGGTCCGCGAATGCTCCGGAGCCCCCAGCACCTGCTCCGGCGGGCCGTTCTCGACCACCTCGCCGCCGTCGAAGAAGACGACGGTGTCGGCGACCTCCCTGGCGAAGCCCATCTCGTGCGTGACGACGACCATCGTCATGCCGCCCGCCGCGAGCTCCCGCATGACCGCCAGCACCTCTCCGACGAGTTCGGGGTCGAGCGCACTGGTCGGCTCGTCGAACAGGAGCAGCTTGGGTTCCACCGCGAGCGCACGGGCGATGGCGATGCGCTGCTGCTGACCGCCGGAAAGCTGCCGGGGATAGGCGCGTTCGCGTCCGCTGAGCCCGACCTTGGCGAGCAGGTCCGCGGCCGTGCGCTCGGCCTCGGCGCGGGAACGGCCGCGCACGGCGATCGGAGCCTCGACGAGGTTGTCCAGCACGGTCAGGTGCGGGAACAGGTTGAAGCTCTGGAAGACCATGCCGATCTCGGCCCGCCTGCGGGCGATCGCGGATTCCTTCAGCTCGTACAGCCTGCCTTTGCGGCGTCGATAGCCGAGCAGCCTGCCGTCGATCTCGATCTCGCCGCCGTCGATCTTCTCCAGATGGTTCAGGCAGCGCAGCAGCGTGCTCTTCCCCGAACCGGACGGGCCGATCACGCAGGTGACCTCGCCCGGCCGCACGTCGAGATCGACGCCGCGCAGCACCGGAATCGCGCCGAACCTTTTAGTCACCCCGCGCGCCCGCACCATCAGCCGTTCCGTCCCGCTCACGCGCCCTCCCGTCCGGGCAGGCCGGCCCCGCGCAGGCGCCATCGGGAACGCAGCCGCTGCCACGGGGTCGGCGGAAGTTCGCGCAGCGCGCCTCTGGCGTAGAAGCGTTCGACGTAGTACTGCACCACCGAGAGCAAGCTCGTCACAACGACGTACCACAGCGTCGCCACCAGCAGCAGCGGAATGATCCGGTAATTGCGGTTGTACATCAGCTGCACCGCGTAAAGCAGGTCTTCCACGGCGAGCACACTGACCATCGAGGTGCCTTTCAGCGTGCCGATCAGCATGTTGCCCGCGGCCGGGACGATGGAGCGCATCGCCTGCGGCAGCACGATCCTGCGGAACGTGCGCCACGGGCGCAGGCCCAGCGCTTGCGCGGCCTCGACCTGTCCCTGGTCGACCGAAAGCAGCCCGCCCCGGACGATCTCCGCCGCGTAGGCCGCCTCGTGCAGGACGAGACCGATCACCGCGGCCGCGGTCGGGCCGATGAGGTTGACCATGTCGATCGTGTGCAGCGTCGGGCCGAACGGAATCCCGAGCGACAGCGTCGGGTACAGCGCGCCGATGTTGAACCAGAACAGAAGCTGCACCAGCAGCGGAGTCGACCGGAACAGCCAGACGTAGCCCCAGCTGAGCGACGCGAGCACCGGATTGCGGGAGATCCGCATGACCGCGAGCACGGTGCCGAGCACGAACCCCGCCACCACCGTCACCGCGGTCAGCCACAGCGTGACCACCAGGCCGTCCAGCACCGCGCGGGAAGTGAAGTAGCGCGCGGCGAACGGCCAGTCGAAGTTCGGGTTCGTCGCCACGGAACGCACGAGCAAGGCCAGGCAGCCGAGAGCGAGGACGGCGGCGATCCACCGGCCCGGCCGGCGCAGCGGCACGACCTTGGCCGGGACCGGCCGCACGCCGTCGGCCGGCCGGACCGGATCGGCGAGCGCCGCGTTGCGCGGACCGGGCGTGTTGTCGTCGGTCATCCCGGCCTACCGCTCGCCGCTGTCCCGGCCGGACGCGAGCGCGGCGGCCAGTACCGGGCCGATGTCCGCGAGAGCTTCCGGCCGCAGCAACCGCTCGTGCGCACTTGCCACGTCGTGCACGTCCAGCCTTCCCTGTACGTACGGGCGCCATTCGGCGGCCAGGTCCCGAAGCCGCCCCTGCGAACCGGTCGCGCGGAACAGCAGCAGGTTCCCGGAATACCGCTTGGCGCGGTGCTCCTGGTGCAGCCGGTAGTTGCGGCGGATGACGCCGAGCAACGCGGCGAACGCGTCCTCGTCCCGGGCCAGCTCGGCGAGCGCTCCGCCGGAATCCCCGACCGCACGGGCGAATCCCGCCGGCCCGCCGCCTTCGCGTTCGATCCCGTCGCGGTCCGTGCCCGTCGCCTCGCACAGCACGCCCAGCACTTCCTCGTCGCCGAGTTCCGGTATGCGGCCGGGATCGCGGACGACCGGCCCGGTGTCGAGGACGGCGAGCAGGTCCACCTGCTCGCCCTGCTCGGTCAGCAGGACCGCGACGGCCTGGGCGACCGCGCCGCCGAACGACCAGCCGAGCAAGTGATAGGGACCGGACGGCTGCACGGAGCGCAAGCGGGCCGCGTAGTCGGCAGCCATCTCCGCGACCGATTCCGGAGCCGCGCCAGGTTCGCCGATGCCGCGCGACTGCAGCACGTACAGGGGACGGTCCCGCTCGAGATAGCGCAGCAGACCCGCGTACGGCCAGCCGAGACCGCCGAGGGGGTGCACACAGAACAGCGGGGGCAGCGCACCTCGGGTCCGGAGTCCGAAAAGGACTTTCAGTCCGTCCCCTTCCTGATCGGCATCGAGCCGCCGGGCCAGCGCGGCGCTCGTCGGGGCCTCGAACAGGACCCGGACCCCGAGGTCCGCCCCGAACGTCGACCGCACCCGGTCCATCAGCCGGGTCGCCAGCAGCGAATGCCCGCCGAGGTCGAAGAAGCTCTCCTCGGCCCCGACCGCGGGCAGCCCCAGCACTTCGGCGAAGAGCCCGGTCAGCACCTCCTCGACCGGCGTCCGCGGTTTCCGCGAGCGGCCTGCCGCTCCGGGAAGCGGCGCGGGAAGTGCTTTGCGGTCGATCTTTCCGTTGGGAGTCAACGGAAACTCGTCGAGAACCAGCATCGCCGAGGGAACCATGTACGCGGGAAGCCGGGCGGCGGCGAACTCTTTCGCGGCGGCGGCCAGCCGCCCGAATTCGCCGGAGACGGCGGGGCTGTTCGTGCGCCGCGAGTCGTCGGCGATCGCCACCGAAGCGTCCGCCCCGGTCAGGAAGTACGCGTCGAACCGGCCCGGCCCGCCGCGCGACACCTGGGTGCTCACCCGGTAGCCGAACCGCGCACCCGCCTCGTGCAGGTCCTCGGGAACCAGCCCGTCAGTCCGGGCCAGTTCGGAGAGAACCTCGGCCATCGGTGCGTCGCCGACCAGCGCGGCGTGCGCGGCCGCCTCGCCTTCCAGGCGGCGACGGGGCAGGCCCACGAGCCGGAAGTCGCCCCGCCGCGCGCTTTCCAGCCATTCCGTCAGTTCCTCGACGCTGCTCGCGGGTGCCGCCGGAAGGCTCTCGGGGTCCACCTCGGGCGAGGCCGCGGTGCGCAGGACGACATCGTAACGGTAGCGGGACAGCTCGTTGTCGTAACGCCCGCGCTTGAGCGTCGCTTCGGCCCCGGCTATGCCGGGGAGATCCCGGCATAGCGCCGCGAAGAACCCGGGCGGGACCAGCAATTCGTTCTCCCGGCTCAGGCGCTGCTCCGCCGTCGCCCGCACCTGAGCCGGATCCTCTTCCCCGGTGCGGCGGGCCGCCGCGACCGCGGTGTGGAAAAGCGGGGCGAGCCGCAGATCGCGCACGTCGCCGACGAACACCTTCCCGCCGGGCGCGAGCAGCGGAACGAGCGAACCCAGCACCTCGGCCAAATAGTCGCCGCTCGGGAAGTACTGGACGACCGAGTTCAGCACCACCGTGTCGAAACGGCCGCGCGGCAGGTCGCCGGGATCGTCGGCGCTCCCCCGGCGGAGCCGGACCCGTTCTCGCAGCACCGGATCGGCGGCGACCCGCCTGCCGAGCGCCTCGACGACCGTGCCGGACAGGTCGAGGCCCCAGTACTCTTCGCAGTCCGGGGCCAGCCGCGACAGCAGCAGTCCGGTTCCCACGCCGATCTCCAGCACCCGCTTCGGCCGCAGCCGCCGCAACGACGCGATCGTGTGGTCCAGCCACTCGCGCATCTCGGCGACCGGGATCGGCGCGTCGTCGAAACTGGAGTTCCACCCGGAAAAGTCCTCGCCCCGGCCGGCGTCGTCCGAGGACCGGTAGGCGTCGTCCCAGATCCGCTGCCAATCCTCCACCTGACGGGTCCGCTGCTCCTCGGCAGCGGAGCCGTCCCCGCCCGGGACGAGATAGCCGATCAGCCGCTGGTCCCCGAAGCTGTCCGGACGGGCCGTGACGACCGCCCGGCCGACCCCGGGGCAGTCCGCCAGGGCCGCCTCCACCTCCCCCAGCTCGATCCGGAAACCCCGCACCTTCACCTGGTCGTCGGCCCGGCCCACGAACTCCAGCCTGCCGTCGCCGCGCCACCGCACCAGATCGCCGGTCCGGTACATCCGCTCGCCGGCGCCGAACGGGCACGCCACGAATCGGTCGGCCGTCAGGCCGCCTCGCCCCACGTAACCCCGCGCGACTCCGGCGCCGGCGATGAACAGTTCCCCGGCCACGCCCGCCGGAACGGGCGAGAAACCGGCGTCCAGCACATACAGCCGGGTGTTCCACAGCGGACTGCCGAGGGAGACCCGTTCGTCCGCCGACACGTCGGCGGCGCTGGACCAGACGGTCGTCTCGGTCGGGCCGTACAGGTTGGCGACCCGCGCTCCGGCCGCGCACAACTCGCGGGCGAGATCGGCGGGCAGCGCCTCTCCGCCGGCGAGCACCCGCAGACCGGACAGCGCCGGGGCGTGCCCGGGAACAAGGGTCCGCCACAGGGACGGTGTCGCCTGCATGACCGAGACATGCCGCCGGGAGATCAGGGCGGCCAGTTCGCCCGGGTCGCGCACGGTGTCGCGGTCGGCCAGCACGACGGCGGCGCCCCGCACCAGCGGCAGCAGCAGCTCGAGGCCCGCGATGTCGAACGAAACGGTGGTCACCGCCAGCCAGCGGTCGTCCGGGCCCAGCGGGAATCGTTCGGCCATCGACGCGAGGAAGTTCGCCAGCGCGCGATGCGGCACCGCCACTCCCTTCGGCTTTCCGGTCGAACCCGACGTGTAGATCACGTAAGCCGGGTTCTCCGGATCGGCGGCCCGGGCGGGCAGCGCCGCCCCGGAACTCCGGGCCAGGTCCCCCGGCACCGCCCACGACGCACCCGCGTCTCCGAACCGGGCAGCCAGTTCGGCGGTCGACAGGACGAGCGCGGCGCCCGCGTCCTCGAGAACGAAGCGCACCCGCTCGGCCGGATAGTCCGGATCGACCGGCACGTACGCGGCACCCGCTTTCAGCACCGCCAGCAAGGCGGTGACCAGTTCCGGACCGCGCGGCAGGACGAGCGCGACGAGTTGCTCCGGTCCGATCCCCCGCGCGACGAGCGCGGCGGCCAGTTCGTCCGACGCGACGTCCAGTTCGGCGTAGCTCGTCGACTGCTCGCCCCAGACGAGCGCGGCCGCTTCCGGGCAGCTTTTCGCCCGGCGCCGGAACCAGTCGTGCACGGGTTCCGGAGGCACGGCGACCGCCAGGCCCGTCCCGTCTCCGAGCAGCTGGCGCCGTTCGGCGGGCGTGAGCAGCTCTACGACGTCGAGGCTCCGGTCCGGATCCTCGGCGGCGGCGCGCACCAGCCGCTCCAGCCGCCCGGCGATGCTCTCCGCCGTGGACCGGTCGAACACGTCGGTGTTGTATTCGACCAGCGCTTCGAGGCCCAGCGGATCGCCGCCGTCCGTCCGGTGCTCGAAGAAGTGGAACGTCAGGTCGAACTTCGCGGTGCCGTTGTCCACGAACACCGTCGTCGCCTCGGCTCCGGGCAGGTCCGGCTCGCCGCGCGAGATCTGCCAGGCCAAGCTGACCTGGAAGAGGGGGTGGTGCGCCAGCGAGCGCGGCGGGTTGACCGCCTCGACGACCTGCTCGAACGGCACGTCCTGATGGGCGTAGGCGTCCAGGTCCGTTTCCCGCACCCGGGCGAGCAGCGTGCGGAAACTCGGCCCGCCCCCGGTGTCGACCCGCAGCACCAGCGTGTTGACGAAGAAGCCGACCAGGTCCTCGAGCGCCTCGTCCAGCCTGCCCGCGGTCGGCCCGCCGACAAGAACGTCGTCCCCGGCCCCGAGCCGGGAAAGCAGTGCGGCCAGTGCGGCGTGGACCACCATGAACATGCTGGCTTCGCATTCCGCGGCCAGCGCGGACAGCCGGGTGTGCAGCGAGGAGTCCCACCGCACGAGGAAAGTCTCGCCCCGGTAGGACATCACATCGGGATGCGGCCGGTCGGTCGGCAGCGACATCCGCTCGGGAGCCCCGGCCAGCTTCCGGCTCCAGTACTCCAGCTGTTCTTTCCCGTTGTCCCGCAGGACTTCCCGCTGCCACCGGGTGTAGTCGGCGTACTGTACGGGCAGCGCGGGCCATTCCGGTCCCGTTCCCGCGATCCGCGCCCGGTACGCCGCGGCGAGATCGCGCCACAGCTTCTCCATCGACCAGCCGTCCCCGGTGATGTGGTGCACCGCGAGCAGCAAGACGTGTTCCGCGGGCCGGTCCTCGACCTGGAACAGGGTGCCGCGGATCGGCAGTTCTTCGCCGAGCCGGAACGCGTGGCGGGCGGCGCGGCGCAGTTCCCCGTCGAGTTCGGCGGAACGCACGCGGGCGGTCGCGAGTTCCGGACGGGCGGACGCGCCGTCGAGGACGCGCTGCCATGGAACCCCGTCGTGTTCGGCGAAGACCGTACGCAGGCTTTCGTGCCGCCGGACGAGGTCGGCCAGCGCCTCGGCGAGCGCGGACCGGTCCACCACGCCGGTCAGGCGCAGCGCCGAGGTGATGTTGTAGGTCGGGGACGGGCCCTCCAGCTGGTGCAGGAACCACAGCCGGGACTGCGCCGACGACAGCGCGGGCCGCGCGGGTCTCGGCGTCGGCCGCACCGCGGGCCGGGCCCGCCGCGCACCGGACAGCAAGCGGCTGAGCGCGGCCACGGTCGGCGCACGGAACAGCTCCCGGACGCCGAAGTCCGCGCCGAACACCGCACGCAGCTTCGCGGCCAGTCTGGTCGCGGAAAGGGAGTGCCCGCCGAGTTCGAAAAAGCTGTCCGCCACGCCCACGTCGGACACTCCGAGCACCTGGGCGAACAGGCCCGCGACGACCTCCTCCACCGGCGTGCGCGGTCCCGGCGAGTGCGCCGCGAACGCGGGCTCCGGCAACGCCCGCCGGTCCAGCTTTCCGTTGGGAGTGCGCGGGAAGTCGTCCAGTACGAGCACCGCGGCCGGAACCAAGTACTCCGGCAGCCGCTCCCGCAGCAGGTCGCGGATCGCGACGGGGTCGGCGGTCCCGGCTTCCCCGGCCGCGACGTACCCGATCAGCCGCGGGTCGCCCGACGCGTCCGGCCGGACCGCCGCGGCCGCCCGGCCGACTCCCGGACAGGCCGCCAGCGCCGCCTCCACCTCGCCCAGCTCGATCCGGAAACCCCGCACTTTCACCTGATCGTCGGCCCGGCCCACAAACTCCAGCCGGCCGTCCTCCCGCCACCGCACCAGATCGCCGGTCCGGTACATCCGCTCGCCCACGCCGAACGGGCACGCCACGAACCGGTCGGCCGTCAACCCGGCGCGTCCCGCGTACCCCCGCGCGACCCCGGCCCCGGCGACGAACAGCTCTCCCGTGACGCCCACCGGAACCGGCGACAAACCCGCGTCAAGCACATACAGCCGAGTTCCCGGCAACGGCTGCCCGATCGGCGGAGCCCCGGCGGTTTCCCCGGACAGCGCATCGCTCATCGCGGCGCACACGGTCGCCTCGGTCGGGCCGTAGACGTTGAACATCCGACGTCCCGCGGACCACTTCCGGACGAGTTCGGCGGAGGCAGGCTCCCCCGCGACGCTCACCGTCAGACCGGACGGCAGATCGTCAGGGGACATCGAGGCCAGCGCACTCGGCGGCAGCTTGAGATGCGTGACCCGGTGCCGCCGCACGGTTTCGGCCAGTCCGGATCCGGGAAGCAGGTCGTCCGCCGCTGCGAGCACCAGAGTCGCGCCGGTGCACAGTGCGACGAAAATGTCCGAGACGGACGCGTCGAAGCTGGGGGACGCGAACTGCAGCACCCGGCTCCCCGGCCCGACTCCCCACCGCACCGCTTGGGCGGAGACCAGACCGGGCAAGCCTTGATGCGGCACCACGACGCCCTTCGGGGCACCGGTCGATCCCGAGGTGTAGATGACGTACGCCGGATGGCGGGGGTCGACCCCGCGCGGCTCCGCTTGTTCCGCGTCCGGCACCCGGGACCGGGCGGTGAGCCAAGGAACCGTGCCGTCGCTCAGCCGTCGCTCGTGTTCCGGTTCCGACAGCACCAGCACGGGTTTCGCGTCGTTCAGCATGAAACCGACCCGGCCGGGCGGATAGTCCGGATCGATCGGGAGGTAGGCGGCGCCGGACTTCAGCACCGCCACGACGAAATCGACCGACCGGGAAAGAACCAGGCCCACGACGGTCTCCGGCCCCGCGCCGCGTGCGGTCAGCGCCTGCGCGAGGCGGGTCGAACGCGCGTCCAGTTCCGCATAGGTCAGCCGGTGCTCGCCGAACACCACCGCCTCGTCGTCCGGCCGGAGCGCCGCGCGGGCTTCGAACCACTCGTGCACGAGGCCCGGGGGAATATCGTCCGAGGAACCGCTCCACTCCACGAGTACCCGGCGCAGCTCGTCCTCGCCGAGAAGCCCGACTTCGCTCACCGCCGTCCCCGGCCGGGCCGCGATCGCGGTCACCAGCCGCACCAGCCGCTCCCGGTGCGGCTCCGCCTCGCCAGGAGCCTCCACCTCGACCCCCGCATCCGACACCGTCGCCAGCAGATCGTGCGGCGGCGCGCCGGGCACCGTGCGCGCGGTCACCGGCAGGCCGGCGAGCCGCTGTTCGCTCGGCTCGAGGCGCCAGACGATCGTCGGCCCCGCGAATTCCCTGATCCCGCCCGGGATCCCGGCCTCCCTGGCGACGTCCTCGCCCCGGTACCGCTGGTGCTGTTCGGCTTCCCGGACCGACTCCGCGACCTCGCGCACGAAGGCGCCGAGACTCGTTCCCGGACGCACCCGCACCCGCAGCGGCACCAGGTTGGCCAGCGGCCCGGGCACTGTTGCCGAGATCTCGTCCGGACGAGCGGGAAGCGAAAGCCCGAGAACGAAATCGGCGGCCCCGGTCGTCCGGTGCGTGCAGACCGCCACCGCCGCCGCCAGGACGTCGACCGGCCGGACGCCGGTGCGGCGCGCGGCGGCGCGCAAGCCAGGCAGCTCAGCATCGCGCGTCCGGTGCGCGACACCTGCCGCCGGCTCGACCAGGCTCACCGGCTCAGGCGGCGCGGCCAGCTGTCCCTGCCAGTACTTGCGGTCGATTTCCGCCGTCGTAAGCGTGTAGTCGCGGTCAGCCTCGACCATCGTCCGCACCGAGCCGAACCACGAAGGCGGTGCTGGCCGGCCGTCGACGGACGCGTCGTAGAGCTCGGCGGTCCGCCGGCACAACATCGACAATGACGCCTCGTCGGCGACCAGCCGATGCGCGCCCTGAAACCACGCGAAGGCTCCAGAGCCTAAGCGGAACACCGCGAACCGGAACAGCGGGCCGCGGCCGGGTTCCGGCACGCGCGCCAGTTCCTCGCGGGCCGACGCGGCGGCCGCCGCCCGGGGGTCGGCCTCGCCGCTCAGATCGAGCACGGGCAGCTTCCACTCCGTTCCGCCGCGGATCCGTTGCGCCGGCTCGCTTTCCGCCTCCGTCTCGAACGACGCGTGCAACGGTTCCGCCTCCGCGACCGCGCCGCGCAGTGCCTCTTCGAACGCCGGCAGGTCGAGATCGCCGCCGCATTCGAAGAGAACGCCGACCCGCTGCGTCCCGCGGCCCGGGTCCCGCTGGACCGACAGCCAGACCTCGCGCTGCGCGGCGGTCAGCGAATACCGGTTGACGAATGGCACGACAGAAGTCATCGATCACCCCAGGAGTCAGCGCACAACAACGAGCGCGTTCGCCTCGGGAACGCGATCGCGTGCGGGAACGCGCGGCCCGGAACGGCCGCGGACAGGTCGGTATCGGGGCCGCTCAGCTCCAGTAGACGAGCGGCTCGTCTTCGCCGAGGTACCCGATAAAGGTGCCGATGGTGATCCGGGTGGTGTCGCCGGACGGGCGCACCGCGTGGATCAGCCTCGGGTTGAGCAGCGCGAGATCGCCCGGCTCCGGCTTGACGACGGCGACCGGCTCCGGCAGCCGGTCGCGGTCGATCCCGTAGCTGCGCCCGGCCACCATCCGCTGGTATTCGTCTTCGGCGGGCTCCATGTCCCACATCTCCAGTTCCCCGCCGACCGCGGGGATGCTGACGTAGATGTTGGTCGACAGCTGCGCCTGCAGCCGGGACTGGTATCCCGAGGGCAGGAACCGTTCGACCTTGTCGGTGTGCGGCACCAGGTCCACGTTGTTGCCCTGGAAGCGGCACACGCCGACGAAACATTTCTCGCCCTGGACCCGCATGAGCTCCGCGCCCGCCCGCCACCGCTCGTCGAGCAGCAGCCGCAGGTCGTCCTCCGGCGACGCGTACGGGGCGAACATCGAGCGGAGCCGCTCGATGCTGGACAGCGCCTCGTCGTGGTACCGGCGCCGGGTCGTCTCGTCCTCGATCTCCGAGTACGGGAATCCCATCCGCCAGAACTGCCCGTCCGTCGTCGACTGCTCCCGCGAGCGGTACGAGGAGAGTTTCTCCTGGGCGATCCGCAGCACCTCGGGATCGCAAAACCCCTTGACGACAACCGCGAAACGATCTTTCTTGGCCACGGACACAATGTGGTCGTGCGAGAATTCTTTCCGGTTCGTGTACAGCACGCGATCCATCGCGCTCCGATTCCCCTGCATCGTCGGCGAGGCGTCCTCACCGGACCCCATGGACTGCTTTCCTTTTAATTGAACGCGATACGACCATCGGGCAGCAAGCGAATTGCAGTAAACTTCGTCAGGAACAAGTCAGTTTGGTCAGCGCCGCTGACTCCGGGCCGCTGACCGGTACTGTCCAGTCAATTCACACAGCCGGGCCCGGCCGCCGGAAAAGGCGACCGGGCCCGAAAGAATAGCGGCGGAAACTCTTTAGCTGGCCCGCCCGGCCGCTCGCTCGGCGACCGCGGACACCAGGAATTCCTCGATTCGCCCGCCGAGTTCGGGGGCGTCGGCGAACGGCGGGGGCGCGCCGTGCAGTTCCGCGGCGGCGGTGCGCAGCATGGCCGAGATCGTGGTGATCATCTTCTCCGGCTGGAGCCGCAGCACCGGGCCGAGCATCTCGGCGACGCCTGCCGGTTCGCCCAGCCTGATCCGCGCACGCGCGACGTCGATCCGGGCCAGTGCCTCCATGGAGTACGAGCGCTGCTCGACCGGCTCGCGCTCCAGCAAATCGAGCGACGTCTGCAGTTCGCCCAGCGCTCCCGCCGCGTCGTCCAGCAGCAGCATCGTGTGCCCGGCGAGGTAGGCCTGCCCGTCCTGCCGGAGGGCGAACACGCCCACTCCGCGCACCGGTTCCGCCTCGGCCCGCTCGGCCCATTCGTCCAGCGCACGCAGGGAGTCCGCGCGCATTCCGGCGGCCGCCCACGCTCGCGCCGCCAGGAGTTTCAGCAACACTCCCAGCTCGTCGTCCGCGGGCCGGTCGAGGCCGTCGAGCGCGAACTGCGCGGACTCGACGAAGTTGCCCAGCCAGTACGACTGCCTCGCCTGCGCGGCGCGCACCCAGCGCCGCGCCCGGCTGTCATCGGCCAGGTCCGCCAGTTCCCAGGCCGCGGCCGCGTGGTTGTACGCCGCGTTCCGGTCGCCGAGGTCCTCGGACATCCACGCCAGCAGCGCGCACAACCGCGCGCCCAGCGCGAGCAGTTCCCGCCGCTGGGCGAGCTTCTGCTGCCCGCGCAGCAATCTCGCCACCCGGTCGCGCAGCATCGCCGCGCGGTACAGCAGCGGGCCGGGCGCGACGTGCAGGTACGAAGTGGTCAAGCCGGACAGTTCGTGGTTGAGCTGATCGAGAGTCGCCTCGTCCGCGTTCGTCTCGGAAACCTGCTGGACCAGCCGCGCCGAACTGCACGAGTCCTGGACCAGCGGGGTGATCTCCGCCGGGCCGGACCGGCGCGCGGACGGCCCGGCGGATCCCGGCCAGATCTCCGAGACCCCGACCGGCTCGCGCAGGTACTCCGAAAGCACCTTCGCCACCGCTTCTGGAATCCCCCGGCGCGGGTAGGAGCCGCGGAGCCAGTGATAAGGAGCCTTGGCGCTGACCGTGCCCTGCCCGCAGAGCCGGTTCACCTCTCTGGCCAGCCGCTCGGGCGTCCAGTTCAACCGTTCCAGGAATCCCGTGAGTTCGGTCGCCACCGCCATGATGAAGCCTGCCACTCCCCCTGAAACCCAGCCGCCTGCGGACTGGGCGAGCACAAATCGGCCTGGACGAGCATAACACGAAAAGAATCACCGCAGCACTACGCTGCGTGACACCACGGGCGGGACGGACACCGCGCCGGTCGGTCGGACTCCATTCGGAGCAATGGGCCCCGCTCTCGCCGGCACATTTGCCTGCCGCGAAACCCGGCCCGCCGCGCGAACGATTGTCCGCGTGCGCTAACCGGAAGGCTCGCCCGCGGGCAAATAGCCGGTCAATTCCGATCGGCGCGGGTCTGGCGTTCCCCTCGGCACCGGGAATTCCCCCCTTGTCGGAAAAGATAATCCCTCGCTTGCGTTCTCCGCGGATGCTACACCGGAAGAGAAGCGGTCCGCAGCCCGCGGACGGCCAGCGCCGACCATTTCCCGGATGCCGGGAATGAACCGGGGAGGCACCATCCGGATCACCGAGGGAACCCACTTCCGGGCCGCGCTCGCCCCGTCGAGCGCGAGCATCGCGATCGATCTGCTCAGCAGGATCTGGATCCTCCCGGCCCGCGGCGGGCCCGCCGCGGCCGTGACCGGGCCTTTGTCCGACGCCACCGCTCCCGACTGGTCTCCGGACGGAAGGGCGGTGGCGTTCCAGTCCTATCGCACCGGCGCTTTCCAGCTCTGGACCGTCGTGCCCGGGCAGGAGCCGCGGCAGTTGACCACCGGTCCGCACGACCATCGCGAACCGGCTTTCTCCCCGGACGGCACCCGGCTGGCCTTCTCGGCGGATCTTGGCCGCGGCTACGGAATCCACGTGCTTGAGGTGGCGAGCGGACGGATTACGACGTGGGCCGACAGCGCGGCCGAAGAAGCCGCGCCCGCGTGGTCCCCCGACGGCCTGCGGCTCGCGTTCACCGCGGACGGCGGCGCGATCGACGTGGCCGACGCGCACGGCGGCCGGGAAAGAGCGGTCGAAGCGCGCAGCGCGCAAGTCGCCTCCCCGTTCTGGACCCCGGACGGCCGCGAGATCGGTTATGTCCGTTTCGAGGGCGTCACCCCGAAACGGCTCGGCGGATACGCGCGGCGCACGGCACTGGTGATCGGGAACCGCACAGTGTCCGCGCCGGACGAGGACGTCTTCGGTTTCCGGGCTCACTGGCTCTCCCCCGCCGAGGTGGTCTACACCGCGGACGGGCGCATCCGCCGGCGCGACCTCGCGACCGGGACGGTGCGCGACATCGGTTTCGAGGCGGAAGTACCGGACCCGCCGCGCCGCCCGCCCGCCCGGCTCCGGCCGCGCCGGACGGATTCCGGGCCGGTGCGGGGCATCGTGAGCCCGGCGCTTTCCCCCGGGGGAGACCGCATCGCGTTCTGCGCACTGGGCTCGGTCTGGACGATGCCGCTCGACGGCCCCGCGCTGAGACTCGCCGGGGAGGACTTCGCCGCCGCCGATCCCGCCTGGTCGCCGGACGGGCGGCACTTGGTCTATACCAGTGACCGGCTCGGCGATCCGGATCTCTGGCTGCACGAGCTCGCCACCGGACTCCGGCGCAGGATCACCAGCACGAGCGGGGCGGCTGTCGCCCCCGTGTGGTCCCCGGACGGCGCGGGCCTCGCTTTCCAGGACCAGGACGGCGCGCTCTTCTTCACCTCGCTGGACGGTGCGGTCGAACAACTGCTCGGCCCGCAGTGGTACCCCGGTCGCGTCAGCTGGTCGCCGGACGGCACGAAACTGGCGATGGCCGCGGCGCGGCCGTACTCGGCCCGGTTTCGCGAGGGCACCAACGGGATCCTGGTCCTCGACGTGCGCTCCGGCGAAAGCACGGTCCACGAACCCGCGCCGCACCGGTCCTTGAGCTCGCGCGGGCACGACGGACCGGTGTGGTCGCCGGACGGCACGACCATGGCCTGCGTCCTCGGCGGGCAGTTGCACCTGCTTCCCGTCGAACGCTCCGGCCGGCCCGCGGCCGAGCCTCGCCGACTGACCGACGAGATCGCCGACGCCCCGTCCTGGAGCGGCGACGGACGGCGGATCCTCTATCTCAGCGCCGGAAAACTCCGCCTGGCCGACCTGGTGACCGGCCGGGTCCGTTCCCTCGAGCCGGGAATCGGCTACACCGCGGCCAGGGCGTCCGGCCGTACCGTGGTCCACGCCGGCCGGTTGTGGGACGGCCAGTCCCCCGCGCTGCGCGAAAACGTCGACATCCTGGTCGAGCACGACCGGATAGCGGCGGTCGAGGACCATCGCGACGACCGTCCCGGCCGCCGGGTCGACGCCACCGCGCTGACTGTGCTGCCCGGGCTGACGGACGCGCACGTGCACAACCGGCTCAAGGGACGGTTTTTCGGCGTGCGGCAAGGAAGGCTCTGGCTGTCGTTCGGCATCACCGCCGTCCGCTCGGCCGGCGACCCGGTTTACGAGGCGCTGCAGGAAAAAGAAGCGCTGCTCGCCGGTCGCCAGCTGGGCCCGCGCTGCTTTGCCACCGGCGAGCCGATCGACGGCGGCCGCGTCTACTACGGGTTCATGCGGCCGACGGTCTCGGCCGAGGAGGTCGAACGCGAACTGACCCGTGCTCGCGCACTCGGTCACGGACTCCTCAAGGCCTACGTGCGGCTTCCAGTCAGCGGGCAACGCGCGCTCGCCGAGGCGGCACGCGCGACCGGCACCCCGGTCACTTCCCACTACCTGCACCCGGCCGCCTGGCTGGGACTGGACGGCGTCGAGCATCTCGGCGCGTCGACGAGACTCGGGTATTCGCAGACCATGACCCGTCGCGGCCGCACCTACTCCGACGTCGTGTCCACGCTGACGGCCAGCGGAATGTCCCTCACTCCCACGCTCTTCTCCGCCGCGGTCCTGTTGGCCGAGCACGACTGGACCGCCGACCCTCGGATCCGCGCTCTGTTTCCCCGATGGGAAGCGGAAGCGCTCGCGCAGGTGACTTCCGCGGTAACCGAACCCGCGGTGCGCGAGACCTTGGAACATGTTCTCGCGTCCGCGGTACAGACCTTGCGCCGCATCCACGACGGAGGAGGACTTGTGGTCGCGGGCACCGACGCGCCCATCGACTTCGTCGCGCTGAGCCTGCATCTCAACCTCCGCGCGATGGTGGCTCACGGGTTCAGCCCGCATCAAGCGCTCACCACGGCAACAGTCAACGCGGCCCGGTTGCTGGGGATGAGCGACGATCTCGGCACCGTCGCCCCCGGCAAACTGGCGGATCTCGTCTTCGTGGAAGGCGACCCGCTCGCGGATATCACCGCGGCATCCGCGGTCCGCAAGGTCATGCTGGGCGGCGTCCTGCACGAATCGGCCGACCTGCTCGCTTTCCGCGTCCCATGACCTCAGCGCTGATCAGCCGCCCGCTCCTTCCCCGCGCGCATCGCCGGCAGCAGCACCGGCAACGCCACGACCAGCGCGATCCCCCGCACCCCGCCGGCCACCGGATACGCCGCCCGGATGCCGAGCGCGTCCGCGACCAGTCCCCCGGCCAGCGATCCCAGCGGCATCAAGCCCCAGCCCAGCATCCGGTAGACGCTGTGCACGCGCCCGCGCAGTTCCGCCGGCACCGCCTGCTGCCGCAGGCTGACCGTGACCACGCTCCAGAGCGTCGTCGCAAATCCGTTAATCCCCAGCAGAGCACCGAGAACCACCGCATTCGGACTCGCACCGATGAGCACGAAGATCACCGCGTTGGCGACCAACGCGACCAGCAGTGCTTGCAGCGCCCCGATTTTCGCCACGACCCGCGCGTTGACCATCCCGCCGAGCACGCTGCCCGCCGCGGCCCCCGCGAGCAGCACGCCGTAACCGCGCTCGCTGACGTGCAGGATCTGCGTCGCGAGCAGCACGACCGTGACGTTGCCGAGCTGGTAACAGAACGTGTTCACCGCCAGCAGCCCGGCCAACGTCCGCAACAACCGGTGCCGCCCGAGCCAGCGCACCCCCTCCGCCACCGCGACCCGAACCGGCGGCTGCACTCCTCGCGGCACCGGACGCCGAGGCAAGGTCGCCAGCAACGCCGCAGACCCCACGAAGGACACCGCGTCCACGCCGAACGGCAGCGCCGCCGCGCCCGCGAACAGCAGACTGCCGATCGGCGGGCCGACGAACAACTGCCCCGCATTGGCGACCGCGTACTGACTGCCGTTCGCCCGGTGCAGTTGCGGCTCGGAAACAAGGTCCGGCAGCACCGCGAGCGACGCGTTCGCGAACACGACCTCGCACGCGCTGAGCCCGAACCCCATGGCCGCCAGCCCCGCGATGTCGATCCGCCCCAGCCCGATCAGCACCGCGACCACCGCGACGATCACCGCCTGGAGCGCCTGCGACCGCCAGAGGAGCCCGACTCGGTCGCGCCGATCCACGAGCGCACCCGCGGGCAGGGAGAGCAGCAGCCAGGGAAGGTAGGTCGCGGCCGAGACGACCGAGACCAGCACCGGATCGCGCGTGAGCGTGACCGTCAGCAGCGGGACGGCGGCGGAGAAGATCCCGTCGCCCACGTTGTCCACCGCCGAGGCACACCACAACCGCCAATACGCGGCGGGGAGCTTGGAGTCGCTTCGCTTCATGGCCGGGAGCTTTCTCGGGTCGAACATGTGTTCGCCATGATGTAGGCTGGAGCTACATCGAATGTTCCGTCGTGCGGTGGTCGCGGCGTCCTGGTATTTCGCTTGCCGCAGGGGCGTGGGCGGCGCAGACTGGCGCGGCCGATGCCAAATCCTGCGCGAATCCCGAACCAGCCTGACGCGTCCTTACCGGGGCGTGTCTGTCGGCGTGGGGTCACGACGCCTGGATGCGCCTCCGGCGCTCCCGCCGGGGTTGGGGGGACGGCCGAGCGCGCGACGGCTGGACGTGCGGCCAGGCGCGCCGCGTCGGCCAGGCACACCGGGACCGTCATCGCCGCGGCCAGACTCGCCGGGTCCGTACTCGCCGCGGCCAGACTCGCCGGTTCCGTACTCGCCGCCGCCAGACTCGCCGAGTCCGTACTCGCCGCCGCCAGACTCGCCGAGTCCGTACTCGCCGCCGCCAGACTCGCCGAGTCCGTACTCGCCGCCGCCAGACTCGCCGAGTCCGTACTCGCCGCCGCCAGACTCGCCGAGTCCGTACTCGCCGCCGCCAGACTCGCCGAGTCCGTACTCGCCGCCGCCAGACTCGCCGAGTCCGTACTCGCCGCGGCCGAGCACCCCGGAACACCCCGATGGGGTTTTCTCAGTAGCGCCTTGCGTCGGGCCCGCCGCAAGGCGGTAAGCCTCGCGGGTGCCTGGCGAGGCGCGGGTGAAGCTGTCCCCGGCCGATGCCCGCCGGTCTGTCCGGTGAGCACCGCAGGTGAAGGGAACCCTGCGGGAATCAGAGTCAATGAGGATTCCCCTCACGTACGTCGGAGGAGGCGGAGGCGGAGCCGGGCGCGAGGCAGAGCCAGGCGTTGCGCGTTGCCGCAGCGAGGCCGCACACCACAGCTACTCAGAAAACTTCAATGCGGCAATGCCAGGGACTTAAACCGTGCGGCCTCGCCGAGCCAACCGTCCGCGAAGGACCCCGCGCTCGCCGAAATGCCCAGACCATGCCCTCATGACCGCTCACCGACGGCACACCCCGCGCCCAGGACAGAGGTCTCGAACCGCAGCCGCAGCGCCGCCCCAAAGGCCTGGCAGGGCCCGCTTCGGAGCGCGCGGCAGCCGAACGAACGGATGCTTCATGATCGACGCAATCATCGCCGGCTGCGGGCCGACCGGTGCGACGCTGGCCGCCGAGCTGCGGTTGCACGGCGTGCGGGTTCTCGTCCTGGAGAAGGAAACCGAGCCGCTCCCGTTAGCCCGCATCGTCAGCCTGCATATCCGCAGCCTTGAGCAATTCGCGATGCGCGGCCTGCTGGAGCGACTCCTCCAGCGCGGACGGCAACGGCCGGTCGGCGGCATCTTCGCGGGCATCCCCCAGCCCGCCCCCGAGGAGCTCGACACCGCGTACTTGCTGGGCATCCCCCAGCCGGTCGTCGTGCGGCTGCTCGAAGAGCACGCGATCGGGCTGGGCGCGGAGGTCCGGCACGGCTGCGCGATCGCCGGGTTCGAGCAGGACGAGGACGGAGTGACCGTCGAACTGGCCGACGGCGAACAGTTGCGAGCGAAGTACCTCGTCGGCTGCGACGGTGCGCGCAGCACCGTGCGCAAGCTGCTCGGCGTCGGCTTCCCGGGCGAACCCTCCCGGACCGAAACCCTCATGGGCGAGATGGCCGCCACCTCGCCGCAGGAGGAGATCACCGCCAAGGTGGCGGAGATTCGCCAGGCCGACAAGCGTTTCATGCTGGGGCCGGTCGAGGAAGGCCGCTATCGCGTCGTGGTCCCCGCCGCGGGGCTCAGTTCCGGACCGCCCGTTCTCGAGGACTTCCGAGAGCGACTGCGCGCCCTCGCCGGAACCGATTTCGGCATTCATTCCCCGCGCTGGCTGTCCCGTTTCGGCGACGCCACCAGGCTGGCCGACCGGTACCGCGTCGGCCGGGTGCTGCTGGCGGGCGACGCCGCGCACATCCACCCGCCCACCGGCGGCCAGGGCCTCAACCTCGGCGTGCAGGACGCGTTCAACCTCGGCTGGAAGCTGGCCGCGCGGATCCGCGGCTGGGCCCCGGACGCCCTGCTCGACACCTACCAGGAGGAACGCCGTCCGGTAGCCGCGGACGTCCTCGACAACACCCGCGCCCAGATGGAACTGTCGTCCGCCGAAGCGGGACCGCGGGCCGTGCGCAGGCTGCTCGCCGAACTGATGGAGATCGACGAGGTCAACCGCCGCCTGATCGGGAAAATCACCGCGATCGACCTCCGCTACGACTTCGGCGAAGGCCCCGGCCTGCTCGGCCGCCGTCTCCCCGACCTCGACCTGAAGCGAGGCCGCCTCTACGACCGCCTCCACCGGGGCCGCGGCCTGGTGCTGGACCGCACTGGACGGCTGACCGTCGAAGGCTGGGCGGACCGGGTCGACCTCCTCGCCGACCCCGCGGCGGCCCTGGACGCCCCTGCCGTCCTGGTCCGCCCCGACGGATACGTCGCCTGGATCGGCGAGGACCAGCGAGAGCTGAACCGCCGGCTCGCCCGCTGGTTCGGCGACCGAACCGCGACCGCCTGAGCACCGCGCAACGAAGACCTCGCCGTACCAGCGGACGGGTCGAGCCCTGACGGAACTGATTCCGTCAGGGCTCCCCTCGCGACCCAGGCCCGGGCATTGCGCCCGCACACCCGCCTTCTGCCGCATAATCGCGACGTGCCGCTCACTCTCGAACTGAGCACCGGCGACCTGGCCGGCACCAGGCTCGCCGTCTCGCCGCTGTCCGAAACCGTTTCCGGTCTGCAGACCCTGGCCGGATGCTGGGGCCCGCGGCATGGACACTGGACCCGCTGGGCCGCCGGAGAACTCGCCGCCCGGCCGCTGGACCTGTCACGGACCTGGCCGCTGCTCGTCACCGGCCGGGCCGGCTGGCCGCAGTTCCTGCTGCCCGCCCCGGCCCGCGCGGCGAGCACGATCGACGAGGCGCTCGCCGCGATGTGCCGGACCACCCCGAGCCAAGTCCGGCGGAGCCTGCGCGGCGTGTTCGGCGAGCACTTGCCCGTCCCCGCCCAAGCGCTCGCCGACGACCCCGAGGCCGGGCTGCGCGCCGTCGCCGCCGAATTACGTCAAGCGCACGACCGTTTGATCGCACCGCATTGGGCCCGGCTGCGCGCTGTCCTCGACGCCGACATCGCCTACCGCGCCAAACAATGGGCCGACGGCGGCGCGGCCCGCCTGTTCACCGACCTGCACGCCGGACTGAACTGGCACGACGGCCGCCTGACCCTCGACGGCGACCACCGTCCCTCGCCCGGACGCCCCGCCGGCGGGCTGGTCCTCTCCCCCGTCGTGCTCGGTCCGCCGTGGGTGATGATCAAACTGCACACCACCACCCAGACCACGATCCGCTACCCAGCGCGAGGCAGCGGTGCACTGTGGACAGCCGCCGAGCGACGTCCCGGCGGGAACGCGGTCCGCCTTCTGGGGCGACGGCGCGCCGAACTGCTGGAGACACTGCGCTCCCCCGCCACGACCACTGACCTCGCCGAGGCCCTGCACGTGTCGCCGAGCGCGGTTTCGCAGCACCTCCGGGTCCTGCGCGACAGCGGCCTGGTCGCCGGGCAGCGGTCCGGCCGCGCGGTTCTCTACCGCACCACCGAGCAAGGAATCCGCCTCCTGAGCCCTGGCTCGCCGACGCATCGGCGCCAGGATGTGCGTCCAGGCTCCGATCCCACGTCCGAGGCACAAATGTGACAACTCCACTCCGGGTGCCACATTTCCGGAGTACGATCTCGCCGACCGCGACCGGCCTCGCGGAGAGGGGAAGCGGCGGGGATGAGCGACTGGCGGGTGCCCGGGTTCACGGAGGTCGACGTGCTCGGCGTGGGCGGCTTCGGCCGCGTCGTGCTGGCCAAGCACCAGGAATCCGGCCGGATGGTGGCGATCAAGTACCTGCTCGCGGAGTACCTCGCCGACCCGGACATCGCGGCCGGGTTCCGCCGCGAGGCATGGCTGCTGTCCGGCGTCCGAAGCCCGCACGTCGTGCAGTTGTTCGACTTCGTCGAAACGCCGCAGGGCGCCGCGCTGGTGATGGAGGCCGTGCCCGGCGTGTCCCTGCGCGCGCTTCTGGCGGCGGAGAACGTCCTCGCCCCGGAATCCGCGCTGGCCATTCTGAAGGGCTCGCTCCTCGGTCTCGCCGACGCGCACGCCGCCGGAGTCGTCCATCGCGACTACAAGCCGGGAAACGTGCTGGTGTCGCGGGAAGGCCAGTCGAAACTGGTCGACTTCGGACTGGCCACTTTGGACGGACGCAACGGACTGACCGCCGGTTCCCCGTCGTACATGGCGCCCGAGCAGTGGGCTGGGCAACCGGGCCGGCCCGCCACCGATGTGTACGCCGCCACCTGCGTGTTCTACCAATGCATCACCGGGCACCAGCCGTTCGAGGCGACCACCACCGACGAACTGCGCTCGCTGCACCAGATGGCGCCCGTGCCGCTGGACGCGGTGCCCGAGAAACTCCGTCCGCTGATCGCGCGCGGGATGGCCAAAGACCCGGCGTGGCGACCGTCCACAGCGGACGCCTTCGTGTCCGAGTTGGAAACCGTCGCCCGCAAGGCCTACGGAAAGGACTGGGAGAAACGCGGCTGGAAGCGCCTGGCCGCCGCGTCCGCGGCGCTGACCGCGCTCACCCCGCTGGCGCTGCTGGCCTCCGCCGGAACCGCCGCCGCGCCGATCGGCGCGGGCGCCGGCGCCGTCGCGGCCGGGGCTCCTGTTGCCACGGGCACCGGGGCCGGGGCGACCGCGGTGATCGTCGGCAAGGTCGTCGCGGTGCTGGTGGTCGTCGGCGCGCTCGTCACCGGCGGGATCCTGGTCTTCAACCGCCAGGACGATCCGCCCGCGCCCGCGGCGCTCACGGTGGCGATCCAAACCGATTTCGGACGCGACCAAGCCCTCCCGATCACCTACGACCTCCAGTACCCGCAAGTGTCCGGCGGACCGGACGCCGCGGTGCGGAAACGCATCAACGACGCTTTGCGCGCCCCGATCGACAAGCGGCTGAAGGCCATCCGCGACGCACGCGCCAATCCGGACTGGCGGCAGCAGTTCACCGACACCGGGGACACGCCCGCGGCGCACACGACCGCGCAGATCTTGCTGCAGACGCCGAGCCTGCTTTCCGTTCGCTACGACCACGGTCTCGACTCGCAGGTGCTGGGGCACACGACCTGGCGTTTCCCGGAAACCGTGAACGTCGACCTCGCCACCGGGAACCCGCTCGGCCCCCAGGACATGTTCCGGCCCGAAGCGCTGACCGCGGCCGGGATGAAAACGCTGACCGACCGCATCGACCCGCACACCCAGGCCGGTTTTTGCCGGGAGCCGACCGTCGGCTACGACACCGGCCGGAAAACCACCGTCGACGCGGCGGACCGGGTGCCCAGCCGCGGGCACGTGCCCGCGCCGCCGATCGGATTCACCAAGACCGGGGTCCAGTTCGAAATGGTGTGGTACGAACTGGGATGCATCATGGCGGCCGGAAAAGAAACGGTCGTCCTCCCCTATTCCGAGATCAGCGACCTGCTGCAACCGAAATTCCTGACAATGCTGGGCGTCGGAGCGGCTTCCCCGGCGCCCTCGACGCCGTCTTCGTCTGCTCCGGCGGCCAGCACCACCTACACCAACCCCCGGTTCGGCTTCACCACACGCGTTCCCCGGGGATATACCGCGGCACCGTACAGCCCGGAAAACGGCGACGGAATGACGTTCGCCAACAAGCCACTCCACGCGACCATGACCGTCTGGGGCACCAACTCAGGCGGCCGCACTGTCGCCGCCGCACTGGCCGACGCGGCCGCCGAGACGGAAGCACAGTCCGGCCGGGTGACCTACCGCAAGGACGAAGGCGACCACTATTCGATTTCCGGCTATCAAAGCGACGGAATGATCTTCTACGAGATAGGTTTCTCCGGCCCCGGGTCGACGGCGACACTGCGCTGGGTCTATCCGCGCGAGCACAAAGCCGAACTCGACGCGCCGGTGAGCACTACCGCGGAGGCCTTCCGTCCGGGAGACCTCTCCCAGCCGCACTGACCCTCGGCCGCGAAACGAATCAGCCGAGGCCGAGCAGCGCGTCGGCATTTCCGTGGGCGATTTTTTCCTGATCCTCGCGGGAAAGATGCGAATCGGTCAGGAAGGACACCGCTCCCTCGTTGCCGAGCATCGGGAAATCGACGGAGTGAAGGATCCGGTCGACGCCGACCGTGTCCGCGCAGTACCGGAGCTGGGCCTGGCTGAACATGCCGCTCGGGGTGATGAACACGTTGTCCCGGAAGTACTCGCGGAAAGTCCGGTCGAGCTTCGTCATCCGCCGCGGCATGGTCTCGTCCAGCCGGTCGAGGTAGAACGGGACGAGTTCGCCCCAGTGGCCGAGGATGAACCGCAGGCCCGGATAGCGGTCGAGGACCCCGGCGAGCACCAGGTGCAGGAAGTGCACGGCGGTTTCCTGATGCCATCCCCACGCGGGCAGCCGGAACGCCGCCGACACCGCCGGCGAGAGCCCGCCCGCATAGCTGGCCTCGCTGACCGCCGCCGGCGGCGGGGCCGGGTGCAGGTAGATGGGCACGGACAGGTCGCTGGCGGCGCGCAGAATGGGGTCGAAGCGCGGCTGGTCCAGGAATTCGTCGTCGGTGCGCCCCATGATCATCGTGCCGACGAAGCCCAGTTCGCCGACGCACCGGCGCAATTCGTCCGCCGCGGCGGCGGGGACGGCCGTCGGCAGGGCGGCGAACGCGGCGAACCGGCCGGGGAACGCCGCGACCGCCTCGGCCATGGTGTCGTTGGCCGCGGCGGTCAGTTCCGGTGCGACCTCCGCCGGAAGGAAAGTGTTGACCAGCGAGAGAACCTGCGTGGTGATGCCGTGCCGGTCCATGTCGGCGATCCGGGCGGCGCCCAGGTCCTCCAGGAGATCGGGACGGCGCGGGTACGGCATCCCGGTGTCCGGGTCGAACGCCGCGGCGTACCCGGGCACGTGTTTCAGCAGGTTCGGCATGCCGGCGGCGGTCACCGCCGGGTCGGTCCAGTGTTCTTCGAGCGTGACAATCCGCATCGCTGCCCCTGTTCGTCGGTCTGTCTCTCCACGATGGCCCCAGGCAAGCGATAAGCTCAAACACTTGTTTCTGATTCACTGATCAGTTCTGCTGATAGGAGACGGGATGGAGCTGCGGCACCTGCGCTACTTCGTCGCGGTGGCCGAGGAGGGCGGGTTCAGCGCGGCGGCGCGCACGCTGCACGTCGTCCAGCCCACGTTGAGCATGCAGATCCGGGACCTGGAGCACGAACTCGGCGGGCCGTTGTTCGACCGCGCCGGACGGCGGCCCCGGCTCACCCCGGCAGGCCAGGCGTTCCTGATCGAAGCGCGGCAAGTGCTCGCCCAGGCCGAACGCGCACAGGACGCGGCGCGGTCCGCCTTGCGCGGGGAGACCGGGAGCGTCCGGATCGGCGTGGCGGGCGCCGTGGTGTTCGGCGGCCTCCTGGCCGGTCTGATCCGCGATTTCCACGAGGCGCGTCCGCTGGTCCGGATCGAGTTGCGGGAGGCGGGGCCGCAGGTTCAGCGCACCGCGATCCTCGCCGGCGAACTGGACGTCGGGTTCAGCGCGCTCCCGGCTCCGCCCGGCGAACCCCGCCTGGCCTCGGCTCCGGCCAGCTCGGTGTCGTTTCTGGTCGCATTGCCCGCCGGGCACCGCCTCGGCCGGCACCGGACGCTGACCGTCGAGCAGCTCGCCGGGGAGGAACACATCGAGTACATCACCGGCGACGGCGACCTCACTCCGCCGTGGCCGCACCGGCGCGAGGCGGACCCGCCGTCCCGTTTTCGCGCCGACAGCACGCTGAGCGTGCTGGCGCTGATCGCCGCGAAGGTGGGCATCGCGGTGGTCCCGGCGGGCGTGGAACGGGCCGCGGTCCCGGAAGTCGTGTACCGGCCGCTGGCCGAACCCGGCCGTGCGACCGACTTCCACTTGCTGCACCGCAGCACCGAACCGGTGCCGGCAGTGGCCGCTTTCGTCCGCGCCTGCCGGCAACCGTCGGCGCTTCGGCCGGAAACCGCATCGCGTGCGCCGGGTGGTTCACCACGCTCGCCCGGGGGAAGCTCCTGAGGACAGTGAGCGAAATCCGTTAGACGGGCGCCGGACGGCGTGGTCTGATCGAGGCGAGCGTCCTGGTCCGCGGGGCGCCTGACCGAGAGACTTGCCTTTGCCCGCAACGCACTTCGCCGACGAAGCCGTGGTCAGGCGCCTCCTGGCCGCTCAGCTGCCCGAACTGGCCGCCCTCCCGCTCTCGCGGCTCGACCCGGCCGGTTCGGACAACGTCATCTACCGGCTCGGGGACGAACTGTCGGTGCGCCTGCCGCGCGGCGAATGGGCGGCGGGGCAGCCGGAGAAGGAATCCCGGTGGCTCCCCCGGCTCGCGCCGCATCTGCCGGTGGCGATTCCCGAGCCGGTCGCGCTCGGCTCGCCGGGCGAGGGATATCCGTGGCATTGGTCGGTCTCTCGCTGGCTGCCGGGCTCGCCCCCGGAAATCGGCGGGCTCGCCTGCCCGGACCGGATCGCGCGCGAACTGGCCCGGTTCGTCGCGGCCCTCCACCGGATCCCAGCCGACGCCTCGCTCGCTGCCGGACCGCACAACGGGTTCATCGGCACACCGCTCGCGCGCCGGGACACCGGAACCCGCGTCGCGATCGCCGAGACCGCCGATGTCTTCGACAGCGCCGCACTGACCGCGGTCTGGGAGGCCGCGCTCGCGGCACCGCCGTGGCCGCATCCGCCGGTGTGGGTGCACGGCGACCTTCATCCGGGCAACCTCCTGCTGGCGGACGGACAGATCAGCGCCGTCCTCGACTTCGGCGGGCTCGGCGTCGGCGATCCGGCTTGCGACGCGCTGATCGCGTGGACACTGCTCCCGCCTTCGGCGCGAGAGGTCTTTCGCGCCGAGTCGGGCCTCGACGAGGACAGCTGGACGCGCGGGCGCGGATACGCGTTGAGCACCGGACTCAACGCGTACACCGCTTATGCGGCAACGAATCCGCGGGTGGCCGCGAGCACGGGATACCAGATCAGGGAGACGCTGGCGGACTTCCAGCGCGCCTGATTCGGCGCCCAGCTCGCCGATACCCGGCAAATCCGGCGCACACTGCTGCTCCATTCGGATGATCGACAACTTTCTCGCCCGGCATCCGCCCCCTGTCGCACCTAGCCTCGACGGACCCGGCGGCCGCAGACTGTCCCGCGTGAGCGAGGCCCGGCTCCACGGCCGGTTCCGACATCGTTGCCTGCCGGGCCGGCACGGCTGGACGAGAGGAAGATCGATCGATGGCTGATCGGATCACCGGGCAGGGCAAGGAAAGCCCGGGCACGCCGGGCGAGGCGGCTGCGGGGAAGGCGGCCCCAGCCGAGACAACCGCACGCACAGCGACCCCGTCCGGCGCCGCCCCGGGCACGACGGCCTCAGGCGAAGCCACGGCAAACTCAGGCAAGGCCGCCTCAGCCGAGACAGCCGCACCCAAGGCGAGCGCGGCCAGCGACCCCAAGAAGCTCCGTTCCCGCCACATCACCATGATCGCCCTCGGCGGGATCATCGGGGCCAGTCTCTTCGTCGGCTCCGGCAACGTCGTCCGCGCGGTCGGGCCCGCGGCCGTCGTCTCCTACCTCATCGGCGGCCTGCTCGTCTTCCTCGCGATGCGGATGCTCGGCGAGATGGCCGCCGCACGGCCGGCGATCGGGTCGTTCATGGAGTACGCCCGGGCCGGGCTCGGGGAATGGGCGGGATATCTCGTCGGATGGCTGTACTGGTACTACTGGATCGGCGTGATCGCGTTCGAGGCGGTCGTCGGCGGGTCGGTGCTCGGCGGGTGGTTCCCGGACGTCCCGCAGTGGGTGTTCTCGGTGGTGCTGCTGCTGTTCTTCACCAGCACGAACCTGGTGTCGGCGCGGTCGTTCGGCGAGGTCGAGTACTGGCTGGCGAGCATCAAGGTCGCCGCGATCATCGTGTTCCTCGCGGTCGGCGCGCTGTTCGCGTTCGGGCTCTGGCCGAAGGCCAGTTTCTCGATCCCGAACCTCTGGCAGCACGGCGGGTTCGCACCGAACGGCTGGTGGCCGGTGCTCAGCGGCGTCGCGATCGTGATTTTCTCCTACTTCGGCACCGAGATCGCGGTGATGGCCGCGGCCGAGTCCGAGGATCCGGCGAAGGGCGTGCGGCAGGCCGTCGTCACGGTGATCTGGCGGATCCTGCTGTTCTTCGTCGGCGGGGTGCTGCTGATCGTCACCATCGTCCCGTGGAACCAGCTGCCGAATCCCAAGCAGGAGGGGCCGTTCGCGCACGCCTTCACGTTGTTCGGGCTGCCCGGAGCCGGTCTGGTGATGAACGCGGTCGTGCTCACCGCCGCGTGTTCGGTGCTCAATTCCGGGCTCTACTCCGCCGGGCGGATGTTCTCCGCGCTCGCCGAGAAGCGGCTGGCCCCGCGCGTGGTGGCGAAGAAGAGCAAGTCCGGCGTGCCCGCCGTCGCGGTGGTGGCTTGCACGATCGGCGGGTACATCGCGGTGTTCGTCAACTTCGTCGCGCCCGACTCCGGCATCTTCGACTTCATCATGAACTCCGCGGGCCTCGTCGCGCTGTTCGTGTACTCGTTCATCGCGTTCACCCAGATGCGGATGCGGCACAAGATGACGCCGGAGGAACGCGCCGGGCTGAAGCTCAAGATGTGGCTGCATCCGTGGCTCGGCATCCTGACCGTCCTCGGCGTCGTGGCGATCATCGTGGTCATGCTGCTGACCGACGATTCCGCCCGCACCCAGGTGTGGACCAGCATCGTGTCGCTGGTGGTGATCGCGGCGTTCTGGCCGCTGGTGCGCAGGCAACTGGGCAAGAGCGCGGCGAAGGAGAGCTGAGGCCCGCTGCCGGGGGTGCGGGAGCGAAGCGGTCGGCGGGCAGCCCGGGGAAGCGCGCTCTAGGCTGTCGCGGTGGCTGCTCCGCAGGTGATCGCCGGGCGTTACCGGCTCGAGGAACGCCTCGGAGCCGGCGGGATGGGGGTCGTCTGGCGGGCGAGCGACCTGGAACTTCGCCGGACGGTCGCGCTCAAGCGGTCGCTCGACGGCGACGAACCGCAGATCCGCCGCGAGGCCCGGCTCGGCGCGGCGCTGCAGCATCCGAACATCGTCGCGGTGTACGACTCCGTTTCCGACGGCGCCGACCGATGGCTCGTCATGGAGTACCTCCCGGCGCGCAGTTTGGCCGAGATCGTGCGCACCGACGGTGTCCTGCCTCCGGGACGAGCCGCGGCGATCGGCGCGCAGATCGCGTCCGCGCTCGCCGCGATGCACGCCCGCGGCATGGTGCACCGCGACCTCACCCCGGGCAACGTCCTGGTCGCCGGCGACGGCACCGCCAAACTCGCCGACCTCGGCATCTCCCGCGGCCACGAAGTCACGCTCACCGGCAGCGCCCGCGTCGGCGGCACCGCCGGGTACCTCGCGCCGGAAGTCGCGAACGGCGAGGCAGCCACCGCCGCGTCGGACGTCTTCTCCCTCGGGGCGACGCTGTTCGCGGCTGTCGAGGGCGGTTCTCCTTGGGGCAGCGCGGAAAACGGGCCGTTCGCGCAGCTGCGCCGGGCCGCGGAAGGGACTCCCGAGCCGCTGCGCAACGCTCGTGGGCTCGCTGTGCGGGCGATGCTCAGCCGTCAGCCGGGGAAACGCCCGACTGCGGCCGAGGCCGAGGCCCTGCTGCGCGGTGCGCCGGTGCCGCAAGCCGCGAAGAAACCCAAGCGACGCATGGTCATCGGCTCAGTCATCGGCGCGGTTGTCCTTCTGGCCGCCGGGTTTCTCGTCTTCGCCCGCGACGACGCCCCGCCCGCGAAGGCGACCGCCGCACCGCAGGCACAAGACCTGATCGGCGACCCGCGCACCGCCGATCCGTGCTCGCTGCTGTCGGTGAATTCCCTGAGCCAGTACGGCAAGGCGTTCCTCGAACCGAACCTCGGCGCCTTCGCGCGGTGCGACCTGAACACGACCCTGCCCGACCGCGGCGGAACGGTTGTCACCAGTCTGGAACTGTCCGAACCGGAGCAGTACCCGCAGGTGCCGCCGGTCCGGGGACAGCTCGGCGAGATCCGGCGGCCGAATCCCGACGCCGGGAAATGCCGTCGTTCCTTCACGCTGCCGGACCTCTCGGTCGTCACGGTGAGTTCGGTCCGCTCGGACGGCGCGGCCGCTCCGCAACTGTGCGCGATGGCGGACGCCGTCGTCGGGGACGCCTACGCGCGCGTCGCCCGCGGCCCGGTCGCCCGCCGGGCCCAGCCGTTCCAGCCGGGTTCGCTGGCGCGCACGGACGCCTGCACGCTGGTCGACGACGCCACGCTCCGCCGGACCGTCGGGCCGGACTATCCGGTCGACCGGCATTTCGCGAACTGGGCCTGCTCGTGGGGACACGACGCGAAGTCGGTCGACCTCTACTACGACCGCCAGTGGCCGCTGGCCGAGGACCCGCCGGACGGCCAGACGCGCACGACCGCCGGCGGACGCCTCGCGTACGTCGATCCGCACGAGCGCGAAGGCGACACGTGCGACGTCACCGTCGTCTACCGCACCTATTCGCCAGCACTCCCCTCGCTCGAAGGCACACCGCAACAACGAGACGAGGTCGTGCTGGTCGAGATCACCGACGAAGCGAACAAAGGCAACCTCGCCGCCGTCTGCGACACAGCGAAATCCGTCGCCGCGACCGTCGCGGCCCGCCTGCCCTAGAACGGACGGCAGCTCAGCGACCGCCGCGAGATCGGGAAGTCGAAGTAGGTGTCCGGGAACGTCTCCGGCTGGAACGTGTAGTGCCACCATTCCTCGGGCAGGTTCTTGAACCCGGCCCGTTCCAGTCCGCGCAGCAGGAGCATCCGGTTCTCCCGCTGTTTGCCGGCGATCCGCGGGTCGAGCGTGTGCGCGAGGGTGTCGAAGCAGTCGAAACCGGTGCCCATGTCGAGCGAGTTGTCCGGGAATCGTTCGGCTTTCGGGCCGTAGCACGGCGTCAGCGGCTCGCCGGGGCGGTACGGCCGCGTCGGGAGCGCCGGAAGCCGGACGAGGGTCAGGTCGACCGTGCTTCCCCGGCTGTGGCCGGATTTCGCCGCGATGTAGCCGTCCGCGAAAAGGCGGTCCTTCTCCACGCGCGGGTAGAACTCGGCCTTCATCCGCAGATCGGACAGATCCTCGGCCCAGCGCACGAAGTTGTCGACCGCGCGCTGCGGGCGGTAGCAGTCGTAGACCTTCAGCGTGTAACCCCGGCGCAGGAACGACAACTGCGCCTTGTGCAGGGCGGCAGCGGCGGCCCGGGTCAGGATGCACATCGGCTGCCGGTAGCCGTCGACCCGCGCGCCGGTGAAGTTGTGCGGCGTGCTGTACCGGATCTCCTGCACGATGGTCGGGTCGACGTCACGCAAGGCGACGAATTCGGGCGGCGCCTTCACCTCCGGTGCGGCCGGCGCCGGCGGTGCGGCGACGAGACAGGTCAGCAGGCTCATCGCGGCGACCGCAAGGCCGCGCATCATCTTTCCGCGCATAGCCGGATTGCTTACCACAAGATCGCGCTGAAGTCCCCGGGTGCGGACACAAGGCCGCACCCGGGGAAGGTCCGGATCAGTAGTCCCAGACAGCCGGCACGAAACGGAACGCGTTGCCCGCGACCGCCACGTGGCAGACGGACGGGAACGGCAGGTGCGTCGCGACCAGCTGCTCGCCGCTGGCCGCCAGCTCCTTCAGCAGCCGGACCCGGACGCGTGCCGATTCCTCCGGGTCGTGCTCGAAACCGTTGTACCAGTCCGGATTCTCGAATCCGGGCTGGAACACCGCGTCACCGGCGAAGGTGAGCCGCTCGCCGCCGGACTCCAGCCGGACGATGCTGTGGCCGGGAGTATGTCCACCAGTACGGCAGATGCGTACGCCCGGCGCCACCTCGTGTTCGGTCTCGAACGGCCGCAGCTGGCCGCGGTACACGTCGAGGAACCGGGTGGCCGTCGTGCGCAGCACCTCCGGGATCGGCTCCGGCATGACGGTCCGCGAGAAATCGGGGGCCTGCCAGAATTCTGCCTCCGCCGAAGCGAGGTGCACCTGCAGATCCTCGCGCAGGCGGCCGCGGAGCCCCTCGACGAGCAAGCCGCCGATGTGGTCCATGTGCAGGTGGGTGAGCACGACATCGGTCACCGACGACGGGTCGATTCCGGCCGCGACGAGCCGCATCGCCAGTTGCCCGGCGCGGGGGAAGCCGGGGAATTCGGTTCCCAGGCCGGAATCGATCAGCACCGTCCGGCCGCCGCTGCGCACCACGGCGACGTTCAGCGGCCAGTCGATCATCTCCGGCGGCAGGAACATCTCGCGCAGCCACGCGGCCAGATCGGCCCGGTCGGCGTTGGTGGCCAGCGTTTCGGCGGTGATCGGCAGCACCCCGTCGCTGATCACCAGCACGTCGATGTCGCCGACCTTCAGCGCGTACCGCGAAGGGACCGCCTCGTCGAGACGGGCGGAAGGGGCCAAGCTCATAGGTTCTCCTCGGGAGTCGCACAGCCAGATCGTCGGCTAAGACCGGACGGCCGCCCGGTTTGTGACAACCCGCCGGAAAAAGCGTTCGTCCGGGATCTTGTTCCGCGACAGTCAGGTTTGCGGAGCTTTCGACGCCTTCCGCACCACGCGCCGCCGCCCGTCCGCGCGCAGCATGGGCTCGAACCGCGACCGCGCCTCCTCCGCCAGCTCGGCGCCGAGGTCGACCTCGTACCGGCCCGCCGAAGCCGCGATGCGCAACTGATCGCCGCGCGCGCCAAGACCGGTGATGCGGTTCCGCGCCACCGCCAGCAACTGCACGCCATGGGTCAGCGGCCGCCGGCCCAGCACATGCCGGACCACCACCAGCTCCTGCCGCGTCAACGCGACGAACGCCGCCGGCCGGGATCGCTGCCACAGCCAGCGTCGCGGGAGTTCCGGTTCCGCGCCGAGGCAGCGCGTATGCCGGGGATGCCCCAGTGCCACCAGCGGCGACACGGGAAGCCGCTCCCAGCCGAGAGAAGGCGGGCCCGCGTGCGCCGGTTCCGGCGCGCCGGGACGGTGCGCGCGCGACCGCACGTGCGTCACGAGGTCGGCCACCGCGGGCCACGCCCACGAGCGGTAGCGGAAAACCAGTGTCGCCCGAACGCCGGTTAGCACCAGGCACGAGTGCTTCCCCGCCATCGCGTGCTCGACCGCGATCAGCTCCGGGTACGGGATCGCGCCGACGATGCGCGGGTACGGCAGATCGTCGACCCACAGCGCCACCCCGCGCGCGCCCGCGCCCAGCGCCTGTTCCGGCGTCCACACCACGCCGTCGCCCGACGGCCGGGTCGCCGACGGGGCCAGGACCACCTCGCCGGGGCCGACCAGGTCCGCGAGGTCTTCCGCCGCCGCACCCGGCCGGGACCAGCGCGAAGGCGGTTTCGTGTCGAGGCGGTCGGCGAGGTCGCGGCCGACCTGGATCTCCCACGGCTCGGCCGCGGCGCCGAGCGCGGCCCGCGCCCCACCGATGCCGGACATGCGAGCCTCCTGCCGCCGCGGGAGCCGGGCCGGACGCCCGGTTCTTCCAGCGTATACACCGCCGCGGAGCCGGTTCCCATTCCGCAGTCCGCCCGGGTGCGACCTAGATCACCCGATCGCCGCAACCCGCTTCGGCGATGCGCCCGCGCCCGCCCCGCCCCTAGAATCGGCGGTGCGGCACCGTGGCCACACCGTCCTTTGTGGACACAGCGCCGTACGGTCAGCCGTCGACCCTGGAGGGAACCTCGTGTCCGCACCGGAATCCGTGCAGATCGTCACCGCCCGGCGCATCGTGACCATGGCCGGCGCCGAACCTCCGGCCTTCGCGATGCGCGGCGAACGGATCGTCGCGCACGGCACTGTCGCCGACTTGCGCGGCGAGTTCCCGGCCGCGCAGCTGCACGATTTCGGCGATGCCACCGTCATCCCCGGCTTCAACGACGCCCACCAGCACCCGACCGTCGTCGCCGCGCAGTCCTTGCAGGTCGACCTCTCGCCGTCCCGGATCCGCTCGACCGCAGACCTCACCGCGGCCTTGCGCGAACGAGCCGCCGCGACGCCGCCCGGCGAATGGGTCATCGGCTGCGGCTACGACTCGTTCCGCAGCAACGGCGGCCGCGAACTCACCCGCGCCGAACTGGACGAAGCCTGCCCGGACCACCCGGTCCTGGTCGTGCACGTGACGCTGCACGCCGGCGTCGTCAACTCCCCCGGCCTCGCCCTCGCCGGCCTCGCCGACTCCAGCGAACCCCCGCCCGGCGGCCACCTCGGCCGGGACGCCGCCGGCCGCCTCGACGGCGTCATCCACGACCAAGCCCTCTACGACCTGGCGTTTCCCGCCTTCACCCCGCGCCCGACGATCGTGCGGGACCCGTCGACCGAGGTCCTGGCCGCCGCCTTCACCCGGCACGCAGCGGCTCTGCACGCCGCCGGCATCACCTCGGTCGGCGACGCACTCGTCGGCCGCACCGAATGGCAGGTCCTCCGCCACCTCGCCGACCAGAACCAGCTCACGCTCCGGGTCAACGCGCTCGCCGCCTACGACCACTTCGACTACTTCCGTGCCCTCCCCGACACCCCGCTCACGCCCGAAACCCGGTTGCGCCTTGGCGGCGTCAAGACCTTCGCCGACGGTGCCGTCAACGGCGGGACCTGCCTGGTCGAGCAGCCCATCGAAGGCACCGAGAGCTACGGCTTGGAACGCGTCAGCGCCGCCGAACTGGCCGACACCGTGCGCCGCGTGCACGACGCCGGCTGGAGGGTCTGCGTGCACGCCAACGGCGACCGCGCGATCCGCCGGGTCCTCGACGCCGTCGACCAGGCCCAAACCGCCAACCCGCGCGAGGATCCCCGGCACCGCATCGAACACTGTTCCATCATCGACGACGAGATCCTGAAGCGCATGCGCGAGCACGGCATGGTCGCGGTGCCGTTCGCGAACTACGCCGCCGCGCACGGGGACAAACTGACCAAGTACTACGGGGAGGAACGGGTCGAGCGCATGTTCGCCCACCGCGCGATGCTCGACGCCGGAGTCGCCGTGGCCGGCTCGTCGGACCATCCGTGCGGGCCGTTCCCGCCGCTGTACGCACTGCGCAGCTGCGTGACGCGCCGGGCCCCGGACGGCGAGTTGTTCGGGCCTTCGCAGCGGATCAGCGTGGAGGCCGCGCTCGGGGTTTACACCACGGGGTCGGCCTATGCGTCCGGGGAGGAGACCACCAAGGGCCAGCTCGCGCCGGGGTTCCTGGCCGATTTCGCGGTGCTGGCGGAGGATCCGTTCGCGGCCGATCCGGAAGCGCTGGATCGGGTGCCGGTACGGGAAACGTGGGTCGGCGGGGAGCAGGTCTGGTCGGCCTGATTTATCGCCGGAAACTCGATATTTGCAAGATAAATCGCACCGGCTAGCGTTTTCTCCATGAACGCTGCCGTCGTCCGCGCCACGCCCGAATCCGTACCGCAGCTCGTCGCCTCGGCAACCGCCCTGTTCGCCGAGGACGGCGGGCAGCGCGATCCGCAGCTGGACCTCGGCTGGCCGCGCCGCGAAGGTACCGCCTACTTCTCGGAACTAGTGCGCCGCAACGATTCCCTGTGCCTGCTGGCGCTCTCCCCCGCAAATTCCGCGATCGGCCACCTGATCGGCCGAATCCGCCGCCCCGACCCACTCCGGCCGAGCGCGGTGGCCGGCGTGCTGGAAAGCCTGCGCGTCGACCCCGCACACCGCGAAACCGGTGTCGCGACGGCGCTGACGGAAGAATTCTTCGCTTGGGCAAGGGAATGCGGCGCGAATCAAGCCAGCGTCACGGCGTATGCGGCCAACGAATCCGCCATCAGCTTCTACCGCGGCCGCGGGTTCTCCCCGTTCGAACTCACGTTGCACGCGCCGCTCTAGCTCCTACAGCGTCAGATACGACATTCAGCAACTGTCCACAGGAGACACCACCGGCACGGACGGACCCCACCACATCACCCACGAACACGGCCAATATCTCGACGAGAACTCCACCAGCCAATACAACATGGCCAGTGTCGTCGCGGGACCTCCCGACCTCGCCGTTCGGCGCGTGCAACCGTGGAACGTGCCGGTCCCGCCGCCGGCGCCGGGCGAACCGATTCCCACACCTCCCAGCCGGTACCCGCAGCCGCCCCCGCGATGACAAGGAACCGCGACATCCCATGACACGCAAACACCGCCCGGCAGCGACCGGACTGGCACTGGCCTTGCTGGTGCTCGCCGGGTGCACCGGACCGGACGCGCCATCGGAGAACGCGACCGTGGACCAGACAACCCGGCAGTTCGACCAGTTCCTCCAACGCCCCGACATCGACCAGACCACCACGCGCTACGAACAGCTGTACGGCCGCATCCGCGGTGCCATCGCCACTGCAGCCTCCGGCCTGAAGCCGTGGCAGATCAACGAATCAGGCGGGAGGATCGGCCTGCGGCAACGATTTCGCCGCCGTCAACGCCGACTTGCGCACAGACGACGCGGTGGTCAAGGGCCTCCCGAACTGGACGGCCGAAGGCAACATTCCCGACGCCAAGTGGCCGCGCACGTCAGACGCAGTCCGGTCGATCTCGCCGCCGAGTACGGCTTCGACACCAGCCAAGTCACGGTCGACCGGCCTGGGGATCACGAGGTCGTCCTCCGCGACAAATACGAAGCCGAACTCAACGTCGGCACCGCAGCGAACACCACCCTCCTGCTGCGCAGCGGCTGTCATCTCACCGCTGCTGCCAAGAAGCGCGGCGCACCGGCACCGAGGTTGACGTACTAGCCGCTGGGCACAAGAGCTTTGCCCGGCTCGATGCGCGATCAGCCGAGGTGGACGGTCTCCGCCCCGATCGCCGGTTCGACGTGCACCGCCGCCGCGGTCAGGCGGGGCACCGCGGCGATCAGCCGGTGTTCCAGGCTGTGCGCCAGTTCGTGCGCCTGCTCGACAGTGAGCGTGTTGCCGACCTGGATGGCGAGTTCCGCGCGGAGGCTGTGGCCGATCCAGCGCATTCGGACCTCGCGCACGCCCTCCACGCCGGGTACCGCCGCGGCTGTTTGCTCGGCCAGTTCTACGGTCGCCGGGTCGACGGCGTCCATCAGCCGCCGGAAGACCTCCTTGGCCGCGTCGCGCAGGACGAACAGGATCGCGACGGTGATCAGCAATCCGATCACCGGGTCGGCCGCCGGGAAACCGAGCGCGACGCCGGCCGCGCCCAGCACCACCGCCAGCGAGGTGAAGCCGTCGGTGCGGGCGTGCAGGCCGTCGGCGACCAGGGCGGCGGAGCCGATTTCGCGGCCGACGGTGATGCGGTACCGGGCGACGAGTTCGTTCCCGGCGAATCCGACTGCCCCCGCCGCGGCGAGCACCCAGAGCTGCTGCACGGGGTGCGGGTGCAGCAGGCGGTCGATCGCTTCGTACGCGGCCAGCGCGGCTGAACCGGCGATGATCAGCACCACGACGACTCCGGCCAGGTCTTCGGCGCGGCCCAAGCCGTAGGTGTAGCGGCGGGTCGCAGCGCGGCGGCCCAGCGCGAAGGCGATGCCCAGCGGGAGGGCGGTGAGGGCGTCGGCGAAGTTGTGGATGGTGTCGCCGAGGAGGGCCACCGAACCGGTGACCGCGACCAGGGCCAGCTGGATGACGGCGGTGCCGAAGAGGGCGGCGAACGACCAGGTCAGGGCCCGGATGCCGCGTCGGCTGGTTTCGAGGGCGGTGTCGACGCGGTCGGCGCTGTCGTGGCTGTGCGGGGCGAGGAGGTGCTTGACGCGGTGCCGCCAGGTCGCTGGCTCGTCGTGCCCGTGCCCGTGCCCGTGCCCGTGTCCATGCCCGTGGCCGTGACCAGGGCCGGAAACGCCATGCCCGTGCCCGTCGCCGGGCTGCGAACGGTCCCGTCCCAGCTCTGCCATCGACCACTCCCGGATGCTCGAAACCCGCACGCGACCGGGCGGACGCGCCGGCCGACTACCAGCATACCTGCGCAGATGCGCAGATAACCCAGAAGGAACGGTAGCATCAGGGCATGCACTCCTCCCTGCCGGACTTCGACATGCCCTCCGACGAGCAGGTCCACCTGGCCGCGGAAAGCTTCCGCCTGCTCTCCGACCCGACGCGGATCAAGGTGCTCTGGGCGCTGCTGCAGGGAGAATCGTCGGTGGCCTGCCTCGCCGAACTGGCCGGAGCCGCGCCGACCGCGGTCAGCCAGCATCTGGCGAAACTCCGGCTCGCGGGGCTGGTGAAGGGCCGCCGCGAGGGGACGTTCGTGTACTACTCCGCCGCGGACGAGCACGTGCGCGGACTCCTGGCCCAGGCGCTGCATCACGCCGATCACGTGGATCGCGACATTCCCGGCGGTGACGCCCAGCCGCACCGGCCCCGGATGCGGAACGCCTGAGACCGTCAGGCGGCCTTGGCCTCGACCAGGTGCCGCAACGGTTCCGGCAGCACGTCCCAGACCTCGTCCGCCACCTGCACCGTTTCGCGGCCCAGCACGTCCAGCACCACACCGGCCCGGTGCACGGCCTCCGGATCCCTCAGGCCCGCCCGGTGCGCGATCCGTCCGACGAATTCCTCCAGTTCGAAGCGTTCCCCGCTGCCGCCGCCCGGACGCAGGACGTCGGCCAGTTCAGCCGGCAGCCGCACTGCCAGGCTTGCCGCCGCTTCCGGGGAGATCCGCTCGGACAGCGTCCGCAGCACGGCGTGCGCGACCCGTTCGGCGTCGCGGGAGTCCGCGAGGCAGGCCCGCCTCCGGATCAGTTCGACGATCTCGTTCATCGTTCCCGGATACCCGGGGCAGCCGCCCGCAATCGCCCGGTTAGCGGCACTACCACCGGGTACCAGCGGTCCATGGATCATTCAGCGACGTCTCCCGCACCGGCCGAGCAGGCGCAGACCGCGCTGCGCCGGCTCCGTCGCGAAGCCGGTGCCGGCGGCTACGAATCCCCCTCGGAGCTGTACCGGACGCTGGGCTTGCTGAGCCTCCTCGCCGACGACCTCTCCGAACTCCTCCCCGATTTGTCCGGCCAGCTCGAGGAAGCGCTGCTCGCCGGGCGCGTGCGGCATCATTCGGGCGACGCGCAGCAAGCCTGCGACGCGGTCGCCTCGGCCGCGCACAGCATTTCGGTCGCCCGCTTCACCGCGCTCCTGGTCGGTCAGGAAATCCAGAAGGCGCAGACCGCGATCCGCGATCTCGCTGCCGCCTGACACCGGTTTTGTCCCGTTCCGCGCGGGTACCCGGCGAGGAAAGCGCTGTAGCGAGAAGGGAGCATGATGGCCGACAGCGATCCGGCTGAGCCCGAAACGCTCGATCAGTCCGAATCCCTCGACGAGGACGAACTGCGGGTCGACCCGTTGGAGGCAGGCGTCGAACCGGCCGAACGCTGGAGCCCGGCGACCCGGCAGGCCACGACCCCCGCCGAGGCGCGCGAAGGCGAGCCGCTCGGGAACAGGCTCGCCGAGGAACGCCCGGACGTCCAGCCCGTGCCGAACCCGCCCGACGACGAGACGCTCGCCCGGGCCGAGGCGGCCAAGGCCGTGGCCCCGGACGAGGATCTCCCGCAGCGCCGGTCGGACCCGGATCCCGCCGAGCAGGCGGACGAGGCGGGCGGTTCCGTCGCGAAGTCGATTCGCGAGGAATAACCCGCCGCGACAACGGAAAAGTACGGCTGCGGAAAGGAGTACCCATGCCGACGGTCACCACCCGTTCCTGGGCCCGTCCGGTCGTCGCCGTGCTCGGGCTGGTCTACCTGGTCCTCGGCATCGCCGGGTTCTTCGTGCCGGAAACCGCGCACGCCGGGCACGACACCACGCGCGTGATCTGGCTGTTCAGTTCCAGCACGGTGCTGAACATCGTCCACACCGCACTCGGCTTGCTCGGGGTTTTGGCCGCACGCAAGCTTTCCGGCGCGGTCGCGTACTGCTGGGTGCTGTTCGTCGCGTTCACCGGGTTGACCGCGTACGGGATACTCGCGACGGCGTTCAGCACCGCACGCGACGATCCGGTGAACCTCAACTGGGCGGACAACTGGCTGCACGGGCTGACCGCGCTCATCGCGTTGGCCGTCGCGCTCGGCGGCAGCCGCGAACGGGCTTAGGGCCGACGCCAGCTGTTGTCCGGGAAGGCCGTGCCGGCCTGCGCGCCCATGCGGATCAGCCCGCCGTCGACCACCAGGGACGAACCCGTGATGTACCCCGCCGCGGGGGTGGCGAGGAATGCCACCGCCGCGGCGACTTCACGGGCGTGCCCGGGGCGGCCCAAGGGAATTCCGGGACGGTCCTGCTCACGCGGGTCGACGTCGGTCTGGCCGGTCATCGGGGTCGAGATCTCGCCGGGTGCCACGGAGTTGACCGTGATCCCATGCTCGGCGAGTTCGAGTGCGAGCACCTGGGTCAGCGCGCCCGCACCGGCTTTCGCCGCGCAGTACGGAGCGGCGCCGACGCGGGGCACGTGTTCGTGGACGCTCGTGATCGTGATGATCCGGCCGCCGCGGCCGGCGTCGATCATGTGCCGCGCGGCGCGTTGCGAGCACACGAAAACGCCGTGCAGGTCGACGTCCACGACGCCGCGCCAGGTGTCGAAGTCCATGTCCATCGCGAGTTCGCTGCTGCCGGTCCCGGAGCAGTTCACCAGCACGTCGACGCCGCCGAGTTCGCCGGCGAGGTCGTCCACGACGCTCGCCGCGGTCGGCAGGTCGGTCAGGTCGAGCTGCCGCACGTGCGCGGCCGCGCCCTGTTCCCGCGCCTCGGCGGCGGTCTCCTCCGCTCCGGTTTTGTCGGTGTGCCAGGTGATTCCGACGTCCACTCCCCCGCCGGCGAGCGCGACGGCCACTGCCCGGCCGATGCCGGAATCCGCGCCGGTCACGACGGCCGTGCGCGGTCCGTCGGTCTCCTCGGGCAGCGGTGCTGGGTCCACCATGTCCTCTCCTTTCCTTGCGGTTCAAGCGGTCGCCCGGCGGCTCGGCCGCTTGGCCAATTCCTCCACCGCGGCCACCACTTCGGCCGGGTCGATGCCGTCCAGGCACGGGTGCCCGGGGACCGGACAGGTCCGGGCGCGGCTTCCCCGGCACGGCGCGTGCTGGTCGCCGAGCAATGCCGCCGGGACCCCGAACGGAGCCCAGCGCGCGGCGGGAACCACCGGCGCGAACAGCGACACCACCGGGGTTCCGACCGCCGCCGCCAGGTGCGCTGGGCCGGTGTTCGGGGCGACGACGGCCTCGGCGCCGGCGAGTACCGCGGCCAGTTCGAGCAGGGTCGTGCGGCCGCTCAGGTCGACGTCGGCGGTGCTCCCCTCCGGTTTCGCGCCGGTCACGACAACCCGGTGTCCTGCCTGGACGAGCGCGTCCACCATTCGTCCGCTGTGGACCGAAGAGGGGCTGCGCGCCGGGACCGAGGCTGCCGGGTGCACCACGACGTAGTCGCCGATTCCGGTCAGCGCCGAGACCTCCGGCAGCGGGCCGCGGATCGCGAGCCGCCCGTCGTCGCCAGGAGGCAGCGAGCACCCGGCGGCTCGGGCGAGCGACAGCATCCGCAGCGCTTCCGGCGGATCGCCCGGTACGCGGTGGCGCAGGTCGAGCAGGCTGCCCGGGTAGTCGTCGCAGATCGCGCCGATCCACGGCACCCCGGCCAGGCGCAGCACCAACGCGAGCGGCAATGGCGACTGGTGGAACGAGGTGAACACGAAAGCCGCGTCGAAGCCGGTCAGCTGGTCAGCGAGGGCGTCGATCGACGGGCGGGTCAGCGGCGGCGGTTCGGGGTCGATCCACGGCGCGCGGAAGACCTGCACCTCGTCCACGCCGGGCAGCAGTTCCCCGGCAGCGGCGCCGTGCGGCCCGGCCAGCAGCGTGACGTGCTCGGCCCGCGCGGCGACCGCCCGGATCGCCGGACCGGCCAGCAGGACGTCGCCGAGATTGTCCTGCCGGGCCACGACCACGCGCTTCACGTGCCGACTCCGGCTTGGCGCAACGCATCCGCGAGATCTCGCGCCACCAGCGCTTCCCGGCGCGCGCGGTCGATCTCGGCGGGCAGGGTGCGGGCGGTCGGGACCAGCACGGCGCGCGCTCCGGCCGCGAGCCCGGCTTCGACGTCCGCGCCAGTATCGCCGATGACGACGCAGCGCGAGGGGTCGACCGACAGTTCTTTCGCCGCCCGCCGGACGAGTTCCGGAGACGGTTTGCGGCAGCCGCAGCCGTCGTCGGCGTCGTGCGGGCAGACCTGCCAGGTGCCGAATTCGCCGAACAGCTCGTC
The DNA here is from genome assembly GCF_021903635.1 of Amycolatopsis sp. FU40. NCBI lineage: Bacteria > Bacillati > Actinomycetota > Actinomycetes > Pseudonocardiales > Pseudonocardiaceae > Amycolatopsis > Amycolatopsis sp. FU40. Next base: position 1,425,604 of record NZ_CP091381.1, on the reverse strand, counting down.
CACGCGAGCGTTCACCGCGGTCAGTTGAACCGGTTCGATCAGTCCTTTCGCGACTCCGGACTGATTGCTCACCACGCCTACCCGGACGCCCTTCCGCCGGAGTTGCCGCACGAGGCCGACCGCTCCGTCGACCGGCCGGACCTGTTCTGGATCGGCCAGATACGGGATGTCGTGGATCAGCGTGTCGTCGCGGTCGAACAGCACGGCCTGCGGGGCCAGCGAACGGCGGGCGGCGATTTCCCCGCGCAGCCGGTGATAGCAGGCGGCGGGCGGGATCAGCGCGCTCGTCACGAGCATGCGCGCGATCTCGCCGGGCGCGGCCGGCCCGGAACGGATGCGTTGTGCGGCAAAAGCGCCGGTCAGCCCAGCCCAAGCCACCAGGGCGACGCGACGTTTCCGGGGCGCGAGCGCGGCGACGGCGGCGGTGGCGACGGTCAGTGCGTGGCGTCCCAGCATTCCGCTGCCAGCGCCGGTTCGCTGCCGCCACAGGACGCCGTGTTTGTACCGCATTCGCGCGTTGTCCGCGTTGCCCCGCTGGGCTTTCACGCTGGCGAAGAACCCCGAACGGCGCGCCGGATGGGTCGTGACGCGCTCGCCGCGCTCGATGCGGTGTCCGTTGAGCACGACGCGCAGGGCCAGGTCGGAGTCTTCCCGGAACGCGCGCGGGAATCGCTCGTCGAAACCGCCGGACTCGACCAGTGCCGAACGCCGGTAGGCCATGTCCGCGGTGATCCAGCGCGCCGTTTCCAGCCCGGCGGTGCCGCGTTCGTCGTCGGTGGGTTTCCGGTTGCCCGGCAACGGAACCACGATCCTGGCCTGCGACGCGGCGGCCTCCGGCGGCAGCCGGGCGAGGTCGGCGACCAGCCGGGCGGGCCAGTCGGCGGCGAGGACCACGTCGTCGTCCACGAAGGCGATCCAGTCCGATTTCGCCGCGCGCCAGCCGACATTCCGCGCGGCCGCCGGGCCCCGCCCGTACGACCGCAGCACCCGGACGCCCTCGGGCGTCTCCAGCGCGGTCCCTTGTGGACGGTCGTCGACCACGATCACCTCGGCCGGGCCGGGGCCCTTGGCGGCGCCGAGCGTGTCCAGCAGGGTCCGCAGCGCGGGGCGGCCGGTCGTCGGGATCACCACGGCGTAGTCCGGGAAAGTGTTCACCCGCGCCGGTTTACCCCGCATCGGCGCAGGCAAACGGAACGTATGACAGTGCGTGCGCCGGGGTACCCGCAGCGCGACCGACCTACAGGAGGTGCGATGACCACGCTCGACGACCGGGCCGCCACGCTCGCGATCACCGACCCGGCCGACGGGAGCCCGGTCGGCGCGGTCCCGATGGCCAGCCCGGACGAACTCGACGCCGCGCTCGGCCTCGCGCATCGGGCGCAGCCGGGCTGGGACCGGACGCCTGCCGCCGAACGCGGTGCGGCCCTGCGCTCCGCCGCCGACCGGCTGCGCGCGCACGCCGACGACCTGGCCGAGCTCAACCAGCGCGAAACCGGCCGTCCGCTCGAGGAAGCCAAGGCCGGGGTGCTCGCCGGGGCCGGAACCCTCGGCCAGTACGCCGAACTGGGTCCGGTGCATCGCGGCCGCAGCCTGCTCGGGGACTTCGCCGCCACCGATCTGATGGTCCCGGAGCCGCGCGGAGTGGTGGTCGCGCTGACTCCGTGGAACGACCCGGTCGCCGTGTCGTGCGGGCTCATCGGCGCGGCTGTGGTCACCGGGAACACTGTTGTGCACAAGCCCAGCGAACGGTGTCCGCACACCGGAACGCTGTTCGGCGAGGTTCTTGCCGGAGTTTTCCCCGAAGGCGTGCTGCAGACCGTCCACGGAGACGGCCGGATCGGCGCGGTGCTGGCCGCGCGCAGCGATGTGGACGTTCTCGCGCACGTCGGCAGCACCGCCACCGGCCGGTCGATCGCGGCGAGCGCGGCGGCGACCGGGGCGAAGGCGCTGCTGGAGAACGGCGGCAACGACCCGCTCGTGGTGGACGAGGACGTTGACCCGCGCTGGGCCGCTGAGCAGGCCGCGCTCGGGGCGTTCGCGAATTCCGGGCAGATTTGCGTTGCGGTGGAACGAATCTACGTGCACCGCACGACAGCCGAGGCATTCACCGAAGCGCTCGCCGGAATCGCCCGAGGGCAGACGCTTGCCCCGCTGGTGGACACCCGGCACCGCGACCACGTGCATTCCCACGTCGAGAACGCCGTAGCACTGGGCGCCGAAATTCGCGCCGGCGGCCAGATTCCGGCCGGACCGGGCGCGCATTACCCGGCGACCGTCCTCACCGGATGCACCAGCCAGATGCGCGTGCTGCGCGAGGAAACCTTCGGCCCGGTCGCGCCGGTGTGCGTGGTGGATTCCTTCGAACACGGGCTGGCCGAGGCCGCCAACGACGATTACGGGCTCGCCGCGACCGTGCTCACCGCGTCGATGGAGCACGCACAGCACGCGTGGCGGGAGCTGGCGGTCGGAACGGTCAAGGTCAACGCTGTTTTCGGCGGCGCCCCCGGCGGGGCGGCCCATCCGCAGCGCGGAAGCGGTTCGGGCTATGGCTACGGACCTGAACTGCTCGACGAGATGACGCAGACGAAGCTCGTCCACCTGGGCGCGCCCGTACGCGCGTGACGCCCGAACTCGACCGCACGCCGCTGGGCTGGGCGGCCCGCGCGATCCGCGTCCCCGGCAGCGAGCGGCGCACCGTGCTGCAGGCCGCCAAGGCGACCGTCGCCGCCGTGGCGGCCTGGCTGCTGGCCACCCGGGTGATCGGGCTTTCCCAGCCGTTTCTCGCGCCCTACGCGGCGATCTTCCTGGTGGAAGCGACCGTCTACCGGAGCCTGCTCGGCTGGGCGCAGCAAGTCGGCTCGGTGACGCTCGGGGTGCTGCTCGCCGCCGGGGTCGCGCAGGTGGTGCCGGAACAGACGGTGACGCTGGCGATCGTCGTCTTCGCCGGGTTGCTGGTGGGCTCGTGGCGGCGGTTCGGCGGGTCCGGCGTGTGGGTCGGGGTGACCGGGATGCTGCTGGTCACCTACGGGACCGCGCGAAGTTCGGAACTGCTCGGCGACCGGCTGCTGGAGACCGCCCTCGGCGCCGCGATCGGGCTGGCGGTGAACGTAGTGATTTTCCCGCCGCTGTACGGGGAACGCGTCGCCGCTGCCGCCGATCGGCTCGCCTCCGCGCTCGCCGGGCTGCTGGAAGACACCGCCGAGCTGGTACGGACCGACGAACCGCCGGAGAACCTGGACGAATGGCTCGGCCGGGTCAGCGACGTGCGCAGCCTCGCACGAGCGGCTGAGGACGCGTCCGGGCTCACCCGGGAAGGCCGGTTTCTCAACCTGCGCAAGCGAAGCCGGCATTCCGGGACGCAGCACGAGGCCTCGCTGCGGACGCTCGGAGCGTTGTGGCCGCCGGTAGAGCAGCTGGTCGAGGCGGTGCGCACGACGTCGGAGGGACGGGAGCCGTTCGTCTATCCGTGGCCGAAGGCGCGGGACGCGCTCGCTGACCTGTTGCTGGAGCTCGCCACGGCAGTGCGGGACACCGCGGTTCCCGGGCGCGCGGCGGATCTGGAGCGCTGCCGGTCGCTGGTGTGCCAGGTCGAGGACCGGCTGGTCTCCTCCGACGACGGGGTGACGGCGACGCTCGGGCTGGGCGCGATGGCGTTGCCGGTCCGCCGGCTGCTGCGGCAGCTGGACCAGCACTGATCGACCCGGCGCAGGACACGGCCGAACTGTCCGCCGCGATGGCGGTGCCCGGATTGACCCGCCCCTAGGCGGGTACCCGGGCCCGATGACTTCCCGACGGATCGCAGTGACCGGCGCGACCGGCAACATCGGCACCGCGGCAGTGCGCGCGTTGGCGGCCGACCCCGACGTCGAGGCGATCACCGGCCTCGAACGGCGTCCGGCGGGTGTTCCGCCGCCCAAGACGGAGTACGTCGGCGCCGACGTGGCGCACGACGAGCTGGCTCCCGTCCTGCGCGACGTCGACACGGTGGTCCACCTGGCGTGGCTTTTCCAGCCGACCCGTCGCCCGGACCGCACGTGGGAGACGAACGTCCGCGGCTCGCTCCGGCTGTTCGAGGCCGCCGCGGCCGCCGGGGTGCCGACGCTGGTCGTGGCGTCCTCGGTCGGGGCCTACTCCCCCGCCGCCGACGACCGTCCGGTCAGCGAGGACTACCCGACGCACGGCTGGCCAGGCGCCGCCTATCCACGCGAAAAGGCTTACGTGGAAAGGCTTCTGGACTCCTTCGAACGGGCCCATCCGGAGATCCGCGTGGTACGGGTCCGGCCCGGGTTCGTTTTCCAGCGCACGGCGTCCACCGAGCAGCGGCGGTTGTTCGCCGGGCCGTTCGTGCCCGGCAGCCTCCTCCGGCCCGGACTGGTGCCGATCGTGCCGGACATCCCGGGGCTGCGATTCCAGGTCGTGCACGCGGACGACCTCGCCGACGCCATCCGGCGCTGTGTGCTGCGGCCGGTTTCGGGTGCGTTCAACATCGCGACCGACCCGGTGGTCGACCCGCGGCTGCTCGCTCGGCTGCTGCGCGCACGCCGGGTGCCGGTCCCGGCCGGGCTGGTCAAACCCGCGCTCGCAGCGGCCTGGCGCTTGCACCTGGTGCCCGCGACGCCCGGCCTCTTCGACACGGTGCTGCGGCTGCCGGTGATGGACACGTCGCGAGCGCGGTCCGAGCTGGAATGGCAGCCGGAGTGGTCGGCGGAGGCGACCGTGCGGGAGTTCCTGCACGGCTTGCGCCGCGGGCAGGGCGGGGCTACTCCGCCGCTGGCTCCGGACGAGCATCGGAGGCACGAGGTCGCGACGGGAGTCGGACAGCGGCCGTGAGGGGAACCCTCAGGCGATCTGATTCCCTCACGCACCCCCGCCGCGGTGGCGCGAAGGCGACCGATCCGCGCCACGCCAGCCAGCCCGTCACGAAGCCGGGTACTGCTGCTTCCCCAGCACCTCGGCCAGATGCACCGCGTTCCGGACCAGCGTGGCGTTCGTCGAGGCGACCGCCTCGGGAGTCTCGTCCAGATCCTGGTAGTCGCCGCCCTTCATCGCTTCCCCGTTCCAGTACGTGCCGCCCTGGGCCGGGATGGTGAAGCCGATGTCGTTGAGCGACTGGAACAGATCCGCGGTGATCTTGTGCGCCCCGTCCTCGTTGCCGACCACCGCGACGACCCCGACCTTGCCGAACATCCCGGGGCGGCCCTCGTCGTCGGTCTCGGACTGTTCGGCGTTCAGCCGTTCCACGACCCGCTGCGCGACGCTCGACATGTGGCCGACCCAGGTCGGCGTCGAGATCAGCACGATGTCCGCGGCCGCGACCTTGCGCCGGATCTCCGGCCACGCGTCGCCGTCGCCCATGTCCGCCTTGATCCCGGGGCGCACGTCATGGTCGGCCACCCGGACCAGTTCGCCGGTCGCCCCCCGCTCCGCGAACAGGTCGAGCAGCTGCCGGGCGATCAGGTCGCTGCTGGAGCGGTCCGGCGAGCGCTTGAGGGTGCAGCCTAGGGCGAGAACACGCATCAGGAACCTCCACGGGGGTGCCGACGCCGATCCGGGCGAACCCGGCCTCGGCGAGAGTGCCCGGATCGAGCACATTGCGGGTGTCGACCACGACCGGCCGGTCCGCCGCTTCGGCGAGCCGCCGCCAGTCGAGGTCGCGGAACTCCGGCCATTCGGTGAGAACAGCCAGCGCGGCCGCGTCTTTCGCGACCAGATAGGGATCGTCCACGACGGTCCCTCCGTCCATTTCGGACTGGACAGCCGGGTCGTACGCGGTGACCTCGGCGCCTTGCCGGACCAGTTCGGCCGCGACCGCGACCGCCGGGGAATCGCGCACATCGCCGGTGCCCGCCTTGAACGCCAGGCCCAGCACGCCGATCCGGACGCCGTCCAGCGAACCGTCCGGACGCCCGGTCGCCGCCGTCCGGATCGCGCGGACCATTCGCGTGCGCTGCCGGGTGTTCACCCGCACCGCGTCGCGAAGCAGCCCGAACTCGACGCCTGCCGAATCCGCCGCCCGCAACAGCGCGCTGGCGTCCTTGGGCAGGCAGGACCCGCCCCAGCCTGGGCCGGGGGCCAGGAAATGCGGCCCGATCCGCGGATCGAGGCCCATCACCGCGGACACGTCGCGGACGTCCGCGCCGCACTGTTCGCACAGTTCGGCCAGCGTGTTCGCGTACGACGCCTTCACCGCGAGAAATCCGTTGCTGGCGTACTTGGCCAGCTCGGCGCTCGCGCTGCTCGTGCGCACGACCCTGGCTCCGGTCGGCGCGTAGAGCCGCGCGACCCGGTCCGCGGCGAGCGAATCCGGCGGATCAGCACCGACGACAACGCGGTCCGGGCACCGGAAGTCATGCACGACATGGCCTTCGCGCAGGAACTCCGGGTTGCTGACCACCGGAAGGTCAGGGCGGCCGAGATACTCCGGAACGCGCTGGGCGGTCCCGACCGGCACGGTCGATTTCGTCACCACGATCGTGCCGGACGCGAGCACTCGGCCGAGGTCGCCTAGAGCGCCGCGGAGCGCACGCAGATCCGGGGTGCCGTCTTCGCCGGGCGGCGTCGGCAAGCACAGGAACACCATCGTCGACCCGGCGACCGCGGCGAAGTCGCCGGAGAAGGCCAGTGTGCCCTCCCTGAGCCCTTCGGCAACGAGCTCGGCCAGTCCCGGCTCGGCGAGGTCGACTTCCCCAGTCCGCAGCCGGGAAACCTTGGCCTCGTCAATGTCCACAGCGGACACTTGATTGCCCATCGCGGCGAAGCACGCCGCCGTCGTCAGCCCGACGTAGCCCGCTCCGAGGACACCGATCCGCTCAGCCATGCGACACCCCTTGGCGCAGCACCGACTGGGCCGCCGCCAGCACGCGATCGGGGCTCAGCAGCAGCAATCCGGCGTCCGGTTCGGTGCCGTGCGGGTCGCCGACGTCTCCTACCCACAGCACGACGTGCTGCGGAGCGTCCGGCGGCGGGCCCCAGCACCGGGGCGGCGTCGGGCCGAAGAGCAGGACCGACGGCGTGCCGAAAGCGGTCGAGAGGTGACCGACGCCGGTGTCACCGCACACCACCAGCGCCGCTTCGGCCACGAGCGCGGCCAGTTCGGCCAGCCCGGTCCGGCCGGCGAGCACCGCCTCCGGGCCCAGTCCGGCGAGCGTCGCGACCTCCTCCGCCAGTCCGCGTTCGGCCGCCGCGCCGGTGAGCACCACGCGCTGCCCGGCCGCGGCCAGGTCGCGCGCCACTTCCGCGAACCTCTCCGGCGGCCAGCGCCGGGCGGGAAACGCCGCGCCGGGGTGCACCACGACGGCCCCCGGCGCCGGACTCGGTCCGGGCGGCGGGGAAATCCGCAGGTCCCGGCGGTCGGCGGAGCACTGGCCGTATTCGACCAGCCGGCACCAGCGGTCGACCTCGTGGATGCCCGGCGTCCAGTCCAGGCCCGGGATCTCCGGGACCGCCGGGTTCCGGTGCGTGAGCAGCGCGTCCGGCAGGACGGCCGTCAGGTCGCGGATGCTCTCCGGGCCGTTGCCGTGCAGATTCACCGCCAGCCGCGGGGGCGGACCCGGCCAGTGCAGCGCGCCGAGGCCGGGGGTGGGGAGCAGTTCGTCCACCGCGTCGACCAGTTCGACCAGGTCCCGCAGCCATTCGGGGGCGGCCAGCACGAGGCGCTCTTCCGGGTGCGCCTGGCGCAGGCCGCGCAGCGCCGGGACCGCGGTGAGCAGGTCGCCGATTCCGAGGGCGCGCAGAGCCAGGACGCTCATGGCCACGATCCCTCTTCCGAAGCGCACACCACGAGCTCCCGCACCTCCGCGTCCGGCGGCTGGCCGAGCGCGAACGCGATCGTTCCGGCGACGTGTTCCGGCCGGTTCAGCTTCGCGTCGGCTGGCGGGCGGTACTGCTCCGTCCGGTCGTCGAAGAAGCGAGTCCACATGCCGCCCGGCACCAGCAGCGTCACCCCGACCCGGCCCGCGAGCTCCGCGGCCAGCGCCCGCGTGAAACCGACGACGCCGAATTTCGAGGCGCAGTAGGCGGTCGCGTCGCTGACGGCCTTGATACCGAGCGTCGAGGACACGGTGACGATCCGGCCGTGGGACTGCTCCAAATACGGCAGCGCGGCCCGCACCACGGCGACGGTGCCCAGGAGGTTCACGTGCGCAACCCGCTCCCAGTCCTTCGCCGGCACCTCGCCGAGCGGACCGCACGCGTCGATCCCCGCGGCGGTCACCACCCCGTCGAGCCCGCCCGCCCGTTCGGCCACCTCGCGTACGGCTTGCTCGGCCGCAGCGGAGTCGGCGAGGTCGACTCGCACGAATTCCGCCCCGTCGGCGGGCCGGGCGCGGTCGAGCACCCACGGGGTGCCGCCTTCCGCGCGGACCGCTTCGGCCGTCGCCGCGCCGAGACCGGACGCGCCGCCGGTGATCAGGACATTGCCAAGAGAACGCATCAGACTCCCTCGAAGATTCACTGGCCCGCCGCGGCGGCGACCAGCCTCGTCGTCGAATAGCCGGGCAGGGTCGGCACCAGCACGACCTCGCCGCCGTACCGCTCGACCACCGTCCGTTCGGGCAGCTCCGCCTCGGCGTAGTCGCCGCCCTTCACCCAGACGTCCGGCCGCAGCCGCTCCAGGATCGCGACCGGGGACGATTCGTCGAAAACCACGACCGCGTCCACAACGGACAGCGCGGTCAGCAGACGGGCCCGGTCCGGCGCGGACAGCAGCGGACGTCCCGGGCCTTTCAACCGGCGCACGGAACTGTCCGAATTCACGCACACCACGAGTGCGCCGCCGAGAGCGCGCGCCTGGCGCAGCAGGCTGACGTGCCCGGGGTGCAGGAGGTCGAAACAGCCGCCGGTCGCGACGAGCCGCCAGCCCGCCGCGCGGACTCGTTCCGCTACCGCAAAGGCATTTCCCGCCGAGTAATCCTTTGGGTCCGCAATGGACACCCGGCCTTCCTCGACGGACAGTGCGCTGGCCCCGCCCGCGGCGACGAACCGAGCTGCCGCCTCGACCGCGACGCGCACGGCCTCGGCAACCGCGGCGCCGTCGAGCAATCCGGCCGCCGCGGCCGCCGCGAACCGGTCGCCCGCGCCGCAGGTGTCCGTCGCGCTGCCGCTGACTTGCGCGCCTTCCGGCACCGAAATCCGCCGCACCGACTTGCCGTCGTCCACCAACGCACCCCGGGAACCGATGGTCACGGCGACCGCGTCGGCGTGCCAGCGTTCCCGCAGCAGACCGGGCAGCTCCAGCGCGTCCGGCACCGCCGCGGTCGCCTCACTGGCGTTCGGCGTGACCAGGCGCGTTCCCGGCACCGGCTCGGCCCCGCGCGGATGCGGGTCCCACACCACCGGGATCTCGGCCGCCAGTTCGGTCAGCACCTCCCGCAGCCGCGGGTTCCGCGTGACGCCCCGGCCGTAGTCGGCCACCAGGATCGCCCCGGCGCTCCGCAACGCGCGCTCCGCCCGGTCCGGCAAGCCCTCGGCGGACGCGGTTCCTTCGCCGGAATCCAAGCGCACCAACGATTGCCCGGCCGCGCGAATCCGGGTCTTCGACACGGTGGCGCCTTCCAGCGGGACCGGCACCAGGGTCACTTCCGGTTCGAGCAGACCGGCGAGCGTGCGGGCGGAACGATCGTCGCCGAGCGCGGTCACGAGGACCACTTCAGCGGCCGACCGGGCCGCCAGCAGCGCGGCGAGACCCGCTCCGCCGGCACGCAGCCACCGGCTCGTCACGTCGACGACCGGGACCGGCGCGTCCGGGCAGAGCCGTTCCGCGACGCCCTCGGCGTCCACGTCGAGGAACACGTCGCCGACCACCACCAGCGGCTTCACGCGGGCACTCCGAGCGCGTCGTCCAAGGCTTCGCACAGTGCGTGCACCAGCGCCAGATGCAATTCCTGCACCGTCGCCACGCTCGGCGCGTCGACCGCCACCGCGTCGTCGCACAGCGCGGCGAGCGGATTCGGCGCCGGTCCGGTGAACGCCCAGGTCGTCACGCCCATCTCGTGGGCCGTTTTCGCCGCCGCGACGACGTTTTGGCTGGTGCCGCTGGTCGACAGGCAGACGAGCACGTCGCCCGGCCGTCCGTGTGCGCGGACCTGGCGGGCGAACAGTTCGGCTTCGTCGTAGTCGTTGCCGATCGCGGTCAGCGCCGAGGTGTCGGCGTGCAGCGCGATCGCCGACAGCGGACGGCGCTCGCGGCGAAACCGGCCTACCAGCTCGCCGGTCAAGTGCTGGGCCTCGGCGGCGCTCCCGCCGTTGCCGCACGCGAGCAACCGCCCGCCGTTCTCGAAAACAGTGGCCAGGTACCTGCCCCACGCGGCAATGCGCGGGGTGGCGAAACGCAATCGCTGCGCGGCCGAACACAAGTCGGCGAAGTGGTCTGCCATGACGGCACCTCCTCGAAAAGTCAGCGGTCCCGGTGACGCCGGACCAGGAACGGTCCCAACGCCAGAACGTCCACCGGAGCCGAACCGAAACACTCCAACGCGTCGCGCGGAGAATCGGCCATCGGCCGCCCCGCGGTATTCAGGCTCGTGTTGACGACGACCGGAAGACCGGTCCGGTCCGCGAACCCGGAAAGCATCCGGGCGGTCCGCGGGTCGTCTGCCGGGTCGACCGTCTGCACCCTGGCGGTACCGTCCACATGGGTCACCGCGGGCAGCCGGTCGCGCCACGCTTCGGCGACGTCGTGCACGAAAAGCATGTAGGGACTGGGGAACGGGCCGCGCGAGAAGATCTCCTCCGCGCGGTCGGCGAGCACCATCGGGGCCACTGGGCGGAATTGCTCGCGGCCCTTCACGTCGTTGAGCCGCTCCAGGTTGCCGGCGCGGCCGGGGTGCGCGAGCAGCGACCGGTGCCCGAGCGCGCGCGGGCCGAATTCGGCGCGGCCTTGGAACCAGGCCACGATCCGGTCGTCCGCGAGTGCCCCGGCCACCGCGTCCGAAACGTCATCCGGACGTTCGTAGTCCAGTTTCGCCTTCTGCAGAATGGATTCCAGCTCTTCGTCAGTCCATTCGCGACCGAGGGCGGCGTCGGACATCGGTTCGATCCGCTCGCCCGCGTCGGCCGCCAGCTGAAGGGCGGCTCCGAGCGCGGTTCCGGCGTCTCCGGCGGCAGGCTGAATCCAGACCGCCTCGAAGGGGCTTTCCGCGTGCAGCCGCGTGTTGGCGACACAGTTGAGCGCGATCCCGCCGGCAAGGGTCAACGTGCGTTGCCCTGTCCGCTCGTGCAGCCAGCGAGCGAGGTCGAGGAGCACTTCCTCCAGGACTCTTTGGACGCTGGACGCGAGATCGGCGTGCCGTTGCGCCGGTTCCTCGCCAGGAGAGCACCGCGGGGCGAGTGCGGCCCAGTCGATCGGCTCGGTGCGAAATCCCCCGTCCCCGGTCACGTAGACGCGCTCGCGGAGGTAGTCGAGATGCACTGGTCCGCCATAGGAAGCCAGCGCCATGACTTTGTACTCGTCGCTCGACCGCGCGAATCCCAGGTGCTCGGTAAGGTCCTCGTAGAACAGCCCCAGCGAGTGCGGAAGCTTTTGCGCGGCAAGTTCCTTGAACCGTCCGTCGCGATACTCGCCAGCCAGGTACGACGTGCTTTCACCGCGCCCGTCGGCCACCAAGACCGCTGAATCGCCCGGCGGCCCGGCGAGCGCGGCCGACGCGGCGTGCGCGACGTGGTGCCGGACGAACCGGACCTTCCGCCGGTCCAATCCGGGCAGTTCGCTGGCGAGGAATTTCGGGGCGCGGCGGGCGAGTTCGGTGCGCAGTTCCTCGCCGCTGGGGTCGTGTCCGGCGAGGCCGGGTTCGACCAGGTCCGGATCGTAGGAAAAGCCGACCGCGTCGAGGTCGGCCGCGGTGAGCCCGGCCCGCTCCAGGCACCAGCGGGCGGCCTGCCCCGGCTGTTCCCACGCCGAAAACGGCACCGCCTGTTTGCCGTGCTTGCGCCGGCTGAACCGCTCTTCCTCGGCCGCCGCGACGATCCGTCCGTCGACGACGAGCGCGGCGGCGGGGTCGTGGAACACCGCGTTGATTCCCAGGAAGCGCACCCGCTCACCCCTTCGCTCCGGCGCGGACCCCGGTGGTCCGCTGTCCCGGGAGCACTACCCGGCGAAGTCGGGGATAAACGAATCGGCCGGAAAAGCCCAGGACGTCGCTACTCCCCGAAGCGACGCCCGGTTACGCGGCAGCTGCCTGCTTCCTGGAAAACCACTCGACGGTCCGCCGCAGCCCTTCCCCCGCAACGACTCGCGGCGCCCAGCCGAGCGCCCGGCGCGCGAGCGAAACGTCCGGGCACCGCCGCCGCGGATCGTCCACCGCCGGGTCGGCATGCACGATCCGCGAGGAAGATCCGGTGATCGCGATCACCTGCTCCGCGATCTCCCGCACCGAAAGCTCGTGGGGGTTGCCGATATTGACCGGCCCGGAATGGTCCGACCGTGCCAGCGCGAGCAATCCTTCGACGGTGTCGTCCACAAAGCACAACGACCGCGTCTGCCGCCCGTTGCCTTCGACGGTGAGCGGTTCGCCCGCGAGCGCACTGGTGATGAACGACGGCACCATCCGCCCGTCGTCCGAGCGCATGCCGGGGCCGTAGGTGTTGAAGATGCGCGCGATCCCGGTGTTCGCGCCTTCGCCGCGTCGCATCGCGCTGGTCAGCGCTTCGGCGTAACGCTTGGCCTCGTCGTACACGCTGCGCGGGCCGATCGGATTCACATTGCCCCAGTAGGTTTCCCGCTGCGGATGCTCCAGCGGATCGCCGTACACCTCGCTGGTCGACGCGAGAACGAACCGCGCCCCGCGCGCCGCGGCGAGAGCGTTCTCGGTGCCTGCCGACCCCACGCGCAGCGTCTCGAGCGGCAGCCGGAAGTAGTCCTTGGGAGACGCTGGCGAGGCCAGGTGGAACACCACGTCCACGGCCCCGGGCACCGGGATCGGCTTGGTCACGTCGTGCTCCAGCAACTGGAACCGCGGATGCCCGGCGACAGCGTCGAGCGCGCCGGGGCGGGCTGTGGCGAGATTGTCCACCGCGGTGACTCTCGCGCCTTCTTCGAGCAGCTTCGCGCACAGTCGCGCGCCTACGAATCCGGCTCCGCCGGTGACTACCGCGTGAGAGAAAACCATGCCGCGCCGGATACCCGCACAGCGCCGCGTTAACCTCCGCGACTCTCGGGTAACCGCCGGGCATGCGAGTACTCCTGACCGGCTGGGCGAGTTTCCGGCACGGCGAGGCCACCGCGGGCGACGTGCTGAGTTTACGCGCGGTGAGCGACGTCCTGACCCAAGCCGGGGTCGACCACCTGACCGTGTGGAGCCCCGCGTTCCGCCCCGAGGGCCCGCACCTGGCCGACGCCCCGCCGGACGCCTTCACCCACGTCGTCTTCGCCTGCGGCCCGTTGCGCGGCACGCAGCTCGAAGACCTCCATCGCCGTTACCCGCGATGCCGGCGGCTGGCTATCGGCGTGTCCGTGCCCGATCCGGCGGACCCCGCGGTCGCCGGGTTCGACGTGGTGCTCGCCCGGGACGACGGCGACGCCTGCGCTGCCGACCTTTCCTTCGCCGCACGGGTCGAATCGCCGCCGGTCGTCGGCGTGGTGCTCGCGCCCGGCCAACCCGAGTACGGCGCGGACCGGCGGCACGACACGGTGCACGCGACGCTGACCGGATGGCTGCGCGACCTCGACTGCGGCCGCGTCCCGCTCGACACCCGCCTCGCCACCGACGACTGGCGCCACTGCGCGACGCCGGACCAGTTCGTGAGCACGCTGTCGCGATTGGACGTCCTGGTCAGCACCCGGCTGCACGGACTCGCCCTCGGCCTGAAGGCCGGTGTCCCGGTGCTCGCCGTCGACCCCGTCGCGCACGGCGGGAAAGTCACCGCACAGGCGCACGCGCTGCGCTGGCCCGCCGTCCTGCCCGCGAACGCCGCGCGGGCCGACCTGGACAAGTGGTTCGAGTGGTGCTGCTCCGCCGAAGCGCGTGCCCGTGCCGCCGCGGAACACCCGTTCCCCGGGCCGCTGGCCGAACTCGTGGGCGCGCTCAAGGAAACGCCGTGAACCGGACGACCGTCGTCGTGGCCACCCGCAACCGGGCCGGGGAATTGGCGCGCACCCTGACCCAGCTGTCCACAATGGACCCGCCACCGCCGGTGATCGTCCTGGACAACGGCTCGACGGACGACACAGCTGGACTCGCCGCTTCCTTCGAGCAGGTGCGGGTGATCCGCAGCCCGCACAATCACGGTGCCGCGGCGCGCAACCAGGGCGTCATCGCCGCCCGGACGCCGTATGTCGCGTTCAGCGACGACGACTCCTGGTGGGCCCCGGACGCACTCCCCCGAGCAGAAAAGCTCTTCGACGTCCACCCGCGGCTCGGCCTCCTCGCCGGACGGACCTTGGTCGGTCCGGAAGAACGGGAGGACCCCATCACCCCGGCCCTCGCGCACAGCCCGCTGGGAACTCCGCCGGACGCGCCCGGCCCGCTCGTGCTCGGGTTCCTCGCCTGCTCCGCGATCGTGCGGCGGTCAGCTTTTCTGCAGGTCGGCGGGTTCAACCCGATGCTGCACTTCGGCGCCGAGGAACAGCTGCTGTCCTACGACCTCGCCGCGGCCGGTTGGCTGCTCTGCTACGCGGAAGACGTGGTGGCGCACCATCATCCGTCGCCGTCGCGACCGTCGCCGGGCTGGCGGCGACGTGCCGAAACCCGCAACCAACTGCTCATCGGCTGGCAACGACGACCAGCCGGCGTCTGCGCGAACCACCTCCGGCGGTTGCTGGCCCGCGCCCCGCGAGAACCGGGGCTGCTCGCCGCGCTGGCCGCCGCCGCGGTCCGGCTGCCGCCTGCGCTGGCCCGCCGCCGCGTGCTCCCCGCCGCCGTCGAACGACAAGCCCGGCTGACGGAAGGATGACCATGGACCGGACGTCCGTTGTGGTGATCACGCACAACCGCCGCGAACAGCTGCGGGAAACCCTCAAGCACCTGGTCGCGCTGCCGGAACAGCCGCCGATCTTCGTGGTGGACAACGCGTCCGCCGACGGCACCGCCGACCTCGTCGCCGCCGAGTTCCCCGAGTTGCGGCTGATCAGGCTCAACCGGAACCTCGGCGCGGTCGGCCGCAACATCGCGGTCCGCGAGGTGACGACGCCGTATGTGGCGTTCTGCGACGACGACACCGCCTGGCAGCCCGGCGCCCTCGCCCGCGCGGCCGAGGTGCTGGACGCGCATCCCGGCCTCGGTTCGGTGACCGGACGCTGCCTGGTCGAACCGGATCTGCGGGAGGACCCGATCACGCCGGAGCTGCGGTATTCGCCGGTGCCCGGCCCGGACTGGCTGCCCGGACCGGCGCTGCTCGGCGTGATGGCCGGGTTGACGATGTTCCGCGTGCGGGCTTTCCGCGACGTGGGCGGCTTCTCCTCGCGGATGTGGCTCGGCGGGGAGGAGGAACTGCTCGCGCTCGACCTCGCCGCGCTCGGCTGGCGGATGTGCTGGCGGGAGGACGTCGTGATCCACCACGCCCCGTCGAAACTGCGCGATCCGCGCCGGCGGCGAGGGCTGGGAATCCGGAACACCCTGTGGACGTTGATGTTGCGCCGCCCGTGGCGTTCGGTGTTCCGCCGGGGAGCCGCGGTGCTGGCTTCCGCGCCCCGGGACCGGACGACGGCCGCCGCGGTAGCCGAGTGCCTGCGCGGCCTTCCTTGGGTGCTCCGCGAGCGGGCCGTGGTTCCCGCCGAGGTCGAGCACGGACTGCGGCTGCTGGAAGAACCACAGCGCAACTCGGCCGCGCGCCGGTACACCGGATAGCGGTCAGCGTGCGGTAGCCCAGCCGGATTCGCGCACGGGCATGGCTTTCTCGTACGCGCGCACAGTCTCCGCCGCGATCCGGTCCCATGAGTACCGCGCCCGGACCCGTTCCTGCCCGGCGGTTCCCAGTGCCTCCAGCTCCGCGGGTTCGTCCAGCAACGCCCGCAACCTCGCCGCCAGCCGGGCCGGGTCGCGCGGCGGCACCAAGCGTCCGGTGATCCCGTCCACCACCGTGTCCGTCAAGCCGCCGACCGCGGCGGCCACCACCGGCACCCCGCACGCCATCGCTTCCAGCGGAACGATCCCGAACGGCTCGTACCAAGGCGTGCAGAGCACCGCGTCCGCCGAACGCAGCAAGGCCGGCATCTCAGCGCGGCTCACCTGGCCTGCCAGCCGCACCCGGTCCGCCACCCCGAGCCGTTCCGCGAGCCGCCGCAGCCGCTGAGCTTCGGGGTCCTGGGAAAGCGCTCCGGAAGCCGGTCCGCCCGCGATCACCAGCTCGGTCTCCGGCACCCGCGGCAACGCGGCGATGGCCAGGTCGAACCCCTTGCGCGGCACCAACCTGCCCACCGAAACCAGCCGCTTCGGCGCGGTCCGCGGCTGCACCGGCCCGCCGGTCCCGAACCGGTCCAGGTCGACCCCGCACGGGACCACCGAGATCCGCTGTCGCGGGACCCCTTGCCGCGCCAGTTCGAAGACCTCGTCCGAACAGGTCGCGACGATCCGGTCGACCTGCTTGCCGACCATCCGCTCCAGCCGCATCCGGTCCGGCGGGCTCGTGTCGGCGTCCCCCTGATGCCGCCGTTTCACCACGCCCAGCGCGTGAAACGTCTGCGCCGTCGGCACCCCGGCCTCGCGCGCGGCGAGAACCGTTGCCACGCCGGACATCCAGAAGTGCGCGTGCGCCACGTCCGGCGGCTCCTCGGTCCAGCGGTCGCGCAGCCAGCTGCCGAATTCCCCCATGTGCGGCAAAAGTTCGTCCTTCGGCAGGCGGCGCGCCGGGCCGGCCGGAACATGCACCACGCGGTAGCCAGCCGGCGTTTCCACTGTGCCGGGCGCGTCCGGGTTGTCGCGGCGCGTGTAGACAGTCACGTCGTGGCCGCTCCGCACGAGTGCCGCGGAAAGGTCGGCCACGTGGACGTTCTGCCCGCCCGCGTCCTCCTCCCCCAGCGCGGCGAGCGGACTGGCGTGTTCGGACGCCATCGAGATCCTCATCAGACTCCTTCCGCAGCGGGGACGGTTTCGGTGAGCAGGCGGTCCCAGCGCGACAGGAACGCGTCGAGACCGAAATGCGCCAGCGCGTGCTCGCGGGCCGCCTTCCCGGCCAGCACGGCGAAATCCGGTTCGTGCACCAGTTCGCGGAACCGCCGCGCGAGCACTTCGATGTCGGCGGAGCACACCCCGGCGTCCGGGGGCACGGCGGCAGGCGCTTCCGTCGAGGCGACCGCGACGACCGGCATCCCCAAGTGCATCGCTTCCAGCAGCGACAGCCCGAGCGACGTCCAGCGCGCGGTGTGCAGATACACGCGGTGCCGGGCCAGCTCGTCGTGCAGCCGCGGCGGACGCACGTCGCCCTGTCCGCCGGGCAGCCCGTCGGTGCCCATGCCGAAGACGTTCACCGGCGCGATTTCGCGGAACGCGGGCAGCAGATCGGCCCCGGTCACGCGGGCGCGGCGGCGCGGTTCGTTGATCATCGCCGCGCCCGCGGGCAGCTCGCCGGTGTAGCGCTCGCCCGGGTCCGGAATGCCGTGCGGAATGACGGCCACCGGCGCGATCCCGTTGTCCCACATGAGCGCGTTGTACGAGGTGACGTGCACGATCGGCACCTCGTCCTGTCCCGCCATCGGATGCCGGGACACCGCGGCGCCGTGCCGCGGCGCGTTGTGCTCGACGTACACCATCGGCACCCGCGAACCCAGCTGCGGCCGCACGAACGCGGCTTCCTCCGGCCGCTGGAGCACGACCACGTCCGGCTGAGCGTCCGCGAGCCGGTCGACGGGAACCTCGGTCACCCCGGGCCAGTCCCGCCCCGCCCGGCCCAGTCCCCACGGCGCTCCTTCCGGGCTCGCCGGGACGAAGTACTCGTGCGGGCCGCGGACGAACGCGTCGGTCCACGAGCCGTGCACGTGCCAGAGCAAGATCCTCATGGGCCTTGGCTTAGCCGCGCGGATCCGACGTTAAACCAGGCGGACCACTGGGTACCCGGGTCAGCTTTCGCCCGCGGGAATCGACGCCCGCTTCGACCGGCCCGCTGTTCGTGCGGGAAACCCTGACGGACTCCGCATCCCTCAGGGCTCCCCGCACGTACCGCGGACGCGGTGCCGGTCAGGTCTCGCCGCGGAAGTTGTCGCCCAGCTGGGGATGGCCGCGCTTCGAACGGCCCTCCTCGTCCTCCAGCGGGCTCTCCGGGTCCGGCCGCCGGGGCACCCGCTCCTCGTCGACCTGGGTGCGGCGCGGATTCGCCGTCTCCCGCTCCGGGCGGCGTTCGTCAGTCATGCCGCCTCCAGCACCGTCTTCAGCCAGCCGTCCTCGCGCCGGTCGAACGACTCGTACGCCTCGATCGCCGCCGCCGGTTCCTCGCGGCGCGTGATGAACGCGGTCGGGTCGACGACGTCCGTGCGCACCAGGTCCAGCAGTTCCGGCAGGTAGCGGCGGTGGTTGCAGTTGCCGAGGCGAACGGTCAGGTTCTTGTTCATCGCGGTCCCGAACGGGAAGCCCTCGAACCCCGGCGGGTACACCCCGATCACCCCGATGCTGCCCGCCTTGGCGACCGCGTCCACGGCCCAGCGCGCGGCCTGGCTCGGCGCGTCCCCGGGAACCCACAGGTCGCCGTCCGGCGAGGCGTCCGGCGCGACCTCGGCGCGTTCCTGCTCGAACCGGCCGGTGTCCGCCGGCGCCGCGGGGCCGGTCTTCGGCCGTTCCGCGTCCACGCCGACCGCGTCGATCACCCGGTCCACGCCGATCCCGCCGGTGAGTTCGCGGACCAGTGCGACCGGGTCGTCCTCGTTGAAGTTGATCGTCTCGGCGTTCTGTTCGCGCGCTTTGTCCAGGCGAGACGCGATGCCGTCGACCGCGAACACCCGGCCGGCGCCCTGCCGTTTCGCCGAGGCGATCGCGAACTGGCCGACCGCCCCGGCGCCGAGCACCAGCACGCTGTCCCCGCGGCTGACCTCGGCCAGCCGGGCGCCGAACCACGCGGTCGGGAAGATGTCGGACAGCAGGATCGCGCGGTCGTCGCTCACCGCGTCCGGGATGCGGACCAGCGAGGTCATCGCGAACGGGACCCGCGCGTACTCCGCCTGCAGCCCGTCGACCGAGCCGGTGGCTTCCGGACCGCCGAAGAAGCAGGTCCCGGCGGACGGGCCGTTCGGGTTCGCACGATCGCATTGCGCGTAGTAGCCGGCGCGGCAGTAGGAACACGTGCCGCACGAGACGGTCGACGGGATCACCACGCGGTCGCCGGGCGAGAACCCGCGCACCGCGGGACCGACCTCTTCGACCACGCCCACCGCCTCGTGCCCGAGCACGGTCCCTTCGGCCATCCCGGGCATGGTTCCGCGCACCAGGTGCAGGTCGGTGCCGCAGATCGCGCTGCGGGTGATCCGCACGATCGCGTCG
This sequence comes from Amycolatopsis sp. FU40, assembly GCF_021903635.1. Classification (NCBI taxonomy): domain Bacteria; kingdom Bacillati; phylum Actinomycetota; class Actinomycetes; order Pseudonocardiales; family Pseudonocardiaceae; genus Amycolatopsis; species Amycolatopsis sp. FU40. Next base: position 1,406,207 of record NZ_CP091381.1, on the reverse strand, counting down.
CTGGGTTCGAGAATCTTCGGGTCGGGCACCTCGTCGAGCCGGATGTCCCCGGTTCCGTGCCACACCACAGCCTTCACTTCGTTCCTCCTCACGTCACCAGTCCGGGCGGCGGACCGCGGGAAGCCGGTCGAGCGTCGTCGCCACGGCCGCGGCGACCCGCGGTTCGGTCAGCGGAGCGCCGGCCGGGCCGTGCGGGAGCACCTCGACCTCGACCCCGGCCTCGCGGGCCGACGCGACGCGTGCGCCGTGCGCGGCGAACCACTCGCGGGACGCGCGGCCGTTGCCGTCCGGATCGGGCCCGACGAGCAGGACCGACCGCACCGCGTCCGGGTACCGCTCGGCCAGCCGCAACGCGACCGGCACCAATTGGCCCCCCGCCAGCACATCGGCCAGCGGCTTGGCGCCCGCGGCCTCTTCGAGCAGCGCGGGCGCCCGGCCCGGCGGACAGGGCACAATCCGGTGCTCCGGTGCGGCCTGCCCCCAGCCGGGCGGGACCTCGGCTTTCGCGGCTTCGTCCAGGACTACGAGCATCCGGTCAGTCATCTGCGCCTCCTCCCGGCGGCGTACCCGAGGTCTCGCGGGCGAAACCCGGAGTTTGGCCGCCGCCTGCCGGGGTATCCGGGCGAGTCGGCCGACAGAGGGAGACAGGGTGCGGGACGGAATCGCCGAACCATGGGGCACGCGCACGCCGTACGGTCCGGGCGAGGACTGGCCGGTGCGCGTCGACAGCCATCTCGCTTACGGCGTGACGGCAGGCGACGTCGACCGCTGGGTCCGCACCGCCGCGGTCCTGCATTCCAACGGTGACGGCCTCGACATCGCGGTGAAGGACGGCCGGATCGCCGGCGTCCGCGGCCGGGCCGACGATCGCGTCAACCGCGGACGGCTCGATCCCAAGGATCTCTTCGGCTGGCAGGCCAACAACGCACCGGACCGGTTGCGTACGCCGCTGGTGCGCGACAACGGCGTGCTCCGCGAGTCCACTTGGGACGAAGCGATGGACCGGATCGTCCAGCGCAGCCGCGCATTGCTCGACACCGAAGGCCCCAGCTCGCTCGGCTTCTACACCAGCGGACAGCTCTTCGCCGAGGAGTACTACACGCTGGCCGCGATCGCCCGCGGCGCGCTCGGCACCAACCACCTCGACGGCAACACGCGGTTGTGCACCGCGACCGCGGGCGAATCGCTCAAGGAGAGCTTCGGCTGCGACGGCCAGCCGTCCTCCTACACCGACATCGACCACGCCGACGTCATCGCGCTGTTCGGGCACAACGTCGCCGCGACGCAACCGGTTCTGTGGTCCCGCATCCTCGACCGGCTCGCCGGTCCGCAGCCGCCGCGCCTGCTCTGCGTCGATCCTCGGAAAACCCCGGTCGCGGAAGCCGCTGAGCTGCATCTGGCCCCGCTGCCCGGCACGAATGTCGCGCTGATGAACGGAATCCTGCACGAGGTCATCCACCACGGCTGGTGCGACAAGGCTTGGACAGACGAGCACACCGTGGGCTACGACGATCTCGTCAAGGTCGTCCGCGACTATCCGCCCGAGCGCGCGGCGTCGATCTGCGGGGTCGCGGCAGCCGAGATCCGTTCCGCGGCAAGGCTGGTCGGGACAACCAACCGGCTCTTGTGCACGGTGCTGCAGGGGTTTTACCAATCGCACCAGGCGACCGCCGCCGCGGTGCAGGTGAACAACCTCGTGCTGCTGCGCGGAATGCTGGGCAAACCAGGCTGCGGCGTCCTGCAGATGAACGGCCAGCCGACCGCCGAGAACACCCGTGAATGCGGTGCCGACGGCGATCTCACCGGATTCCGGAACTGGAACAACGACGCGCATGTGGCGCAGCTGGCCGAACTGTGGAACGTGCCGATGGAGCAGATCCCGCACGACGGCCCGCCGACCCACCTGATGAAGATGCTCGACCTCGCCGAGAGCGGCGACCTGCGGTTCTGGTGGATCTCCGCGACCAACCCGGCGGTGTCGCTGCCCGAACTCGCGCGGGTGCGGAAGATTCTCGGCCAGGACAGCCTTTTCCTCGTCGTGCAGGACGCGTTCCCGACGGAAACCACGGAATTCGCCGACGTCGTGCTGCCCGCGGCGATGTGGGGCGAGAAAACCGGAACGTTCACGAACGCCGATCGCACCGTGCATCTGTCCGAGAAGGCGGTCGATCCGCCCGGGCAAGCGCGACCGGACCTGGACATATTCCTCGACTATGCCCGCCGAATGGACCTGCGCGACCGTGACGGCGCCGCCTTCCCGCCCTGGCACGACGCGGAATCTGCGTACGCAGCTTGGCAAAAGGCGTCCGCCGGACGGCCGTGTGACTACAGTGGACTGTCCTATGAGAAGCTCCGCGTGATCAGCGGGGTGCAGTGGCCGGTCGACGAAGCGCATCCGGACGGCGCCGAACGCCTTTACGCGGACGGCAAGTTCTTCGCCGATCCGGATTACTGCGAGGAATACGGCAAGGATCTGCACACCGGCGAGCCAGTCGAGCCGGAGGAATACCGCGAGTACAACCCGCACGGCAAAGCCATGCTCAAGCCCGCGGAATACCTGGTGCCGACCGAACCGCCGAGCGCCGGCTACCCGTTCGCGCTGATCACCGGGCGGACGCTGTACCACTTCCACACCCGCACGAAGACCGGCCGCGCACCGCAGCTGGAAACCGCGGCCCCCGAAGTCTGGGCCGAACTGTCCTGCCGGGACGCCGAGCGAGCCGGGATCGCCGAGGGCGACCTGCTCGAGATCCGCACGCCGCGCGGGCGTGTCCGCGCCAAGGCACGCCCGTGCGGCATCCGCGAAGGGGTCCTGTTCCTGCCATTCCACTACGGCTACTGGGACACCGCCGACCCGAGCGGCGAGGACGGCGTCCGCGCGGCCAACGAGCTGACCATCACGGACTGGGATCCGGTATCGAAGCAGCCGCTGTTCAAGACGGCCGCCGCGGCGCTGCGCAAGGTCTCCGACGGAACCCCGAAGGAAACCATCGCGCTCGGCGACCGGGCGGTGTCCGAACAGCTCGTCGACTGACCCCTCACACCAGGTCGCGCGGCACCCGGCGATGCCAGTTCCGCGACACCAGCCGCCGATCGCCCTCGTACCCGTCCAGCCGAGCGTCGATCACGAACTCCTCCGGAGTGCAGCTGACCCGCGTATACGTCTCCGTCCGCACCAGCCAGTCGTCCCGCTGGAAGGTCACCGTCCACGAAGTCTCCGCCGCGGGAGAACAGAAATCGTCCGCGACCCACGTGTACCGCTCGTGCACGTCGCGGGTGATCTCCAGATCGATGTCGTCGTACCGGATCGTGCCGGAGTTCTTCACCACGTCCAGCGCCGAGTGGTACTCGACCAGGTCCCGGGACACCGTCCACTTCTGCTCCGGCTGGCTCACCTGCGTGGCCGGCAGCGGCGGCGTCCCCTCCGGCTCGCCGAATTCGTCCGGGGCGACCTCGTCCGGCTCGCCGGTGGGCCGCACCGGCAGGGTCAGCGCGCTGGCACCGGTCCGCACGGCGAGCGTCACCGGTTTCGGCGGCGGCCACGCGAGCGGCCAGTACGAAGTGGACAGTGCCAGCCGGATCCGATGCCCGGCCGGAAACGCCTGCGCCACCCCGTTCAGTTCGAAGTCCACAGTGCACTCTTCGCCCGGGGCGAGCGGTTTTGGTTCCTCATGACCGTCCCGGTGCGTGAGGTTCAGCAGGCCGTACGTCACCCGCGTCGCCCGGCCGTCCGGCGCGACATCCGACAGCCGCGCGGCCACCATCGCCACCGGCTGATCGGCCGAAACTCGCAACCGCACCCTCGGCGCACCAAGGATTTCGCACCGCTCGGTGAGCACGTCGGTGTCGAACACGAGCGACCCGCCGTCCTCCTCGCGCTGGTCATACGGCAGATCCGGCGGCGCGCTGTACGAAGCCCACTTCCCGGCGAACTGCCCGACCGACAACGGCGAAGCGACGCTCAACGGCTCCTCGGCCACCGACTCGCCAGGCCGGGCAAGCCGGTGCCGGGCAAGGACATGCTCCGTCGGCCGGACGTGCGGCGAAGGCCATCGCGCCTCCCCGACCCAGCGGCCGGGACGGTCCTCATAGGACGTCGACGGCGGCACGCTCTCCTGCATCCACGTGCGCAGGACCGGACCGTCCATGACGCCGTTGTCGACGTCCTTCAGCCAGTGATCCCACCAGCGCACGACCTCTTGCAGGTAGCCGATCGCGGGGCCGGGTTCGCCGAGGTGCGGGTACTTGTGCGACCACGGCCCGATCAGCCCGCGGCACGGCACGTCGAGATGCGCCAGCAGCCGGGTGACCGCGTTGGAGTACCCGTCGGCCCAGCCGCTGGACGCGAGCACCGGGCACTGCACCCCGGAATAGTCCTCGGAAACCGACGCGTGCCGCCAGTAGCTGTCGCGACGCTGATGCCGCAGCCACTGTTCGGCCCACAGACTGCAGTTTTCCAGCCGTTCCCGCCACATGTCGCGCCAGCGGTCCCCCACCAGCGCCGGATCGGGCGGCATCGTGGCTTCGCCGAACATCGTTCCGGACTCGGCGATGTTGTCCGACAGCAGGCAGCCGCCCATGTAGTGCATGTCGTCGGCGAACCGGTCGTCGGTGAACGAGGAGATGACGATCGCGCCGAGGCTCGGCGGTTTCCGCGCCGCGACCTGCAGCGCGGCGAACCCGCCCCAGGAAATGCCCATCATGCCGGTGCGCCCGTCGCACCACGGCCGGTCGGCGAGCCAGGCCAGCACGTCCTCGGCGTCTTGCTGTTCCTGTTCCAGGTACTCGTCCGCGAGCACGCCTTCCGACTCCCCGGAGCCGCGCAGGTCGACGCGCACGCACGCGTAGCCGTGCCCGGCAAGATAGGGGTGGTGGATCGAGTCGCGGACAGAGGTCAGGTCTCGCTTGCGGTACGGGATGTACTCGACGATCCCCGGCACGGGCAGCGATTCCGATCCGGCGGGCCGCCAGATCCGCGCCGCCAGCCGGGTGCCGTCCGAAACCGGGATCCGGACGTCCTCGTCCTCCATGATCTCGTACGGCAACGAGGGAAGAGCGCGCGTGATCATGCCTGCCGGGTACCCGGCGCCGCGCGAGCGAAACGGTGTTGCCCGCGGCGGGAAACCGGGTACCCGTTCCGCATGATCAGCATGAAAGCCCAGCTGTATCAGGCGTATCTGCGCGCGACGCGGCAGAAGGCCTTTTACGACGACGCCCGCGTGCTGCACCAGCGCCTGCACCGCCACCAGCGGCCGTCGCAAGCCCGGCCGCCGCGGAAGCTGCGCAAGCACTTCGACCTCGAACACCGGGAGGTGCACGGGTTCGCGTGCTGGACCGTGCGGCCGCGTGCGAAGGCCGGGCTGCACGTCTTTCACCTGCACGGCGGCGGCTACGTCGAGGAAATCGAATCACACCACTGGGAATTCGCCGCTGACCTGGTGCGCCGGCTCGGCTGCACGGTCACGCTGCCGATCTATCCGCTCGTCCCGCGGCACAGCAACGTCGAGACGATCCCGATGGTGCAAGCCGCGTTCGAGCAGACGCTCGGTGCCGAGCCAGCGGAAAACACCGTCCTGTCCGGGGATTCGGCCGGTGCCGCGCTCGCGCTGTCGGTCGCGCAACGGCTCCGCGACGAGGGCCGGCCGCAGCCGAAACAGACGATCCTCGTCTCGCCGTGGCTGGACGTGACGCTGGAAGACCCGATTTCGGTCGTATTGGACGAACACGACCCCATGCTCGGCATCACCGGCCTGCGCGAGGCGGGCAAGATGTACGCCGAGGGCACCGACCCGCACGATCCGCAGATCAGCCCGCTCTACGCGGATCTCACCGGGCTCGGCCCGTTCAGCCTGTTCATCGGCACCCGCGACGTCCTTCTCCCGGACGCCCGCCGCTTCGCCTCCCGCGCGCAAGACGCCGGGATCGACGTCGACTACGCCGAGTACCCCGGCATGTTCCACAACTGGCTCATGCAGCAGATCCCCGAAGGCCGCCAGGCGCGCAACCATCTCGAACGCATCCTCCGCCGGTAGCGTCATTCCGGCGGCAGCGGCACGCCGCGACGACTGGTCCGGTAGTCGTCGCGGCGTGCCACTGTCCCGTCCTCCGACCGGACAATGTGGACAGTCCGCCGAGCCTTCGCCATATGCCGCCCCGTTTTCACCGCTTCCGCACGGGACTTCGCCGTGTTCGCCGCCCGCTGATGCCCCACGATCCGGTTCTTCCACAGCTGGTTCTCATACAGCGTCTCGACGTCGCCGTCCACCCTCTGTCCTCCTGTTCAGTCCTCGAATTCGAAACGCAGCCGCTCCTCGCACTTCGCGTACTTCGCTTCGAGTTCGTCCTCGGTGTCCGCCCCGATGATCAGTTCTGCCAGCTCGAACGAATAGCTGTCCTGCTCCGGAAGATCCGACAACCGCTGGCCCTCCCCCGGCGTGATCGAGATCGTCGTGCCGCCGAGTTCCCGGCACAACGCGGCGATCTCGGCCTCGCTCGGAATCCGGGTCACCACCGCGTCGCCGTCGAAGCGGCGCAGGTAGCAGCGGCCCGCGATGCGGTACGGGCCGCGGCCGCGCGGAAAGTGCGGTTCCTGGCCGAGCCCGAGCCGGACCATGATTTCGTGGTTGGCCACGCCGTCGACCAGCTCGAACAGCTCCGCGTGCGACTGCGAGTGCCGCGGGTTGATCTCCAGCAGGCACACCTGCCCGGACTGCCGGTCGCAGAAGAACTCGATGCTGAACGTGCCGTTCTCGAAGCCGACCTGGCGCATCACGCGCTCGGCGATGTCGGACATCCGGCGGACCGTCTCGTCCGGCAGCTGCGACGGGTACTGGTGGCGCAAAAACGAGGACCGGCCGGGGAAATCGACCGAATCCAGCGCGGCGTAGACGTGCACCTCGCCCTTCCGGACATACCCCTCGACCGCCGCCTGCACCCCGTGCAGTTCCGATTCGGCCAAGCACGCGGCCCCGCCGACCTCGGCGATCTCGCGGGGCAGCTCGACCCGGCGCAGCACGTCCTCGAACGGATCGCCGACCCGTCCGACGCCCTCCCGCAGTTCCCCGACGGCGTCGGCGAAGCCCTGCTTGTCCCGCACGTGAAACGCCAGTTCCGACGAGAATCCCTTGACCGGCTTCAGCCACATCGGGAAGTCCACTCCCGGCGGCGGCTGCGGGTCCCCGTCCAGGTCGACGATGCCGAACGGAGGCAGTTCGTCGATCACCTTCCGCTGTTCCAGCCTGCTCCAGTACTTGTGCTCGCATTTGAGCACCGCGGGGAGCGGCACGTGCGGAAGTCCGTGCTCCTCGCACAGCAGCGGGGCCATCGTGGCGGCCGGAAAGTCCCAGTAGGTCACGATCGCGGCGGGTTCGCCGTCGAAATCGTCCAGCTGCTGGCGGGCCTTCTTCATCAGGTCGGGGAAATCGATCTCGCCGTGCTGCAGCTCGTCCGGGCTGAGCAGCGGGCGGAACCGCAGCCCGGCCGCGGACGGGAGTCTTTTCAGGATGCGCTCGTTCTCCTCGTCAAGACCGAGCACGAACACCTCGTCAGTCATCGTTCAGCTCTTCCGTTCAGCTCTTCCGTCCGGTCAGCGCGTCGCGGATCTTGTCGACGAACGCCGCGCCCGGCGCGAGGATCAGATTCGCCGGCGGCTTGCTCGGCGCGTGCGGATGCGGCCTGGTCGGCGCGATCTTCTTCGCCGCCAGCACCCGTTCGCCCAGCTGGTCCAGCTCCTCGGCCGAACACGCCTCGCGCAGCCGCGGCAGCAGGTCGTTTTCCTCGTCCTTGATGTGGTGCCGGACGTCGGCGATGAGCTTGGCGAGCAACTGTTCGTATTCCGGTTCGCCCGGATTCTTGCGCTCGAGCTGCTTCATGAGCTTCTCGGCCTCGGCGTGCTCCTCGATCTCGTGGTCGGCGATCTGGTCGCCGTCGTCGAGGTGCTCGCGCGCGGCCGGGTACATGAGCTGCTCTTCCGCGACCGAATGCCGGACCAGCTCGGCGATCACGTGGTCGACCACGTCTTTCCGGTTCCCGGCCTCGGGTTCGCTCTCGAGTTCGGCGAACACCCGCTCGACGTCGCGGTGGTCGTCGGTGATCACGGTGATCAGGTCGGTCCTGGTGGGTGCGGCCATGCTGCCTCCTCGGGTGTCGGGAAACCTCCGGTTACCCGTTGTGCCGCACGGCAACCACCCGAAGCGGAACTACCCGGCCGCCGCCGCGTGGTTCCGGTGAAGCACGGGAGGGGAACCCTGAGCTTCCTCAGGGTTCCCCTCACCTCCCTTCGCCCCGCCCAGCGCGGCGAGCCACTGCGGCTGTCCTCGGGGTTCCGGCGGATCAGGCAGCCTGCGCCGCCGGCACCTTCCCGCTCAGCAAATGCCCCGCCCCCGGCACCTCCGGTCGCACGCCGAGCTCGCTGAGAATCCGGAACGTCGTAGCCGTCGCCGCCGAAAGCACCGGGATCCCCACCGCGTCCTGGACCGGCTGAATAGACGGCAGCGACGGCATCTGCACGCACGCCGACAACACCAGCGCGTCCGCCCGCGACAAGTCCAGTTTCCGGTAGTGCGCAAGCAGATCCGCCGGGTCCAGCCGCGCCACCGCCAGGTTGTCCGGCACCTCCAGCGAGAGCGAATCGACCACCTCGACGCCCGCGTCCTCCAGGTACTCGACGACTGCCTGGGTCAGCGGCTTCATGTACGGCGTCACGATCGCGACCCGCTTCGCCTCCAGCGCGGCGATCCCGGACAACAGCGCGCCCGCCGACGAAACCACCGGCGCGTCCGAGCCCTCCGCGCGCAACGCCGAGGTGATCGAACCCTCTGCGGTGCAGTGATAACCCGGCCCCTGCGCCATGATCGCGACCAGACACGCAGTCGCCACGACGCCCGGCCGCGCGTCCGCCAGTTCGGTCGCCGCGCGCTCAGCCTGGGCGTTCATCGCGCGCAACTGCTCCGGCGTCACGTGCTGCATCCGCGCGCGGGCGGAGTGGAAGACGAACCGGTCCTCCGGGTACCGCTCCTCGCGGGCGCGCAGCATCCGCGGCAGCTCGGTTTCCATGGTCAGGTTGGAACTCGGGACGATCATCCCGATGTGGTGGTCGGTCATCGCTTCGCCGCCGGGCGCATGTCCTGCACGGTCAGCTCGCCCGCGTCGACGATCAGCTCGTCGTCGAGGTACAGGCTGTTGCCGCGCATCGGGATGTCGAAGTGGCACGCCGTGTCGTTCGGGCCGCCGAGTTCGTTGTTCGGGCCGATCGAGAACATCACGTTGCCGTAGAAGCTGCGCAGTTCCATGCCCATGCCGCCGGGGAACTGGGTCAGGCCGTGCCAGTGCGCCCGCTCGTCGAGGCCCCAGCCGACGTGCGACATGCCGTAGCCGCGCGGGTCGTGGAAGGACTCGATGTAGCTGCGCAGCAGGTCGGCGTCGAGGCCGGACGAGCCTGCGCCGCCGCGGATGTCCTGGATGAAGCCCTTTTCGATGGTCAGCTCCACCGGAGTCTGCACGTAGGTGTTGAACGGCAGCAGCACGTCGCCGGGCGCGAGCACGATCTTGCCGTCCACGCCGTCGTCGGACCCGCCGGTGAACACGAACGCGGCGGGCCAGTGGTCCCAGCGGCCGGGCTGGTCGGTGTAGCCGTACTCGCTCATCGTCGGGTACACGCCGAGCTGGTAGGTGACGTCCGTCCCGTGCGGACTGGTGATCCGCATGGTCTTGGCCTTGGCCAGCAGTTCCGCGCCGATCTCGACGCGCTCGCGCAGTTCCTTCGTCGGCATCAGCCGGGCCAGCAGCTCGGGCGGCTCGACAGCGGTCAGGATCCGGGTGCCGGCCGCCTGGATCGCGAACTGCTCCGCGCTGAACAGCAGGAATGTGCAGTCGACGACCATGTCCGCGGCCTTCAGCGCGTCCACCGCGAGCGGCAGCTGGTCAAGACCGGATTGCCCGACCGCCCACGCGCCGGACGCGCTCGCCGGCGACGGCAGCCGCATGTGATAGGTCGCCGCGCCGAGTTGCTGGGCGGCCCAGAGGAAGGCGTCCGCGTACTCCGCGCGCTCGGCGCCTCGCGTCAGCACGACGACCGTCTCGCCCTCGTGCACGCCGGAAAAAGTCAGCTGGCGCAAGCAGATGTCGTTGAACAGGTTCTGGTCCATGGCGACCTCCTTGATTGTCCGAATACGGATTATCCGAGTACGAAAAACACGCCGGGGTCAGCGGGCGAGCACGTCTTTCAGCGCCGAGCGCAGCGCTTGCAGGGCGGGCTGCGGTTCGTCCCAAAAGATCATGTGCCCGGCGCCCGCCACGGCTGCCAGCGGATGTGCCGATTTCTCCAGCACCGCGACGTCCGCTGCGGTCACCACCGGGCTCTCCGCGCCGTACAGCAGCACGGCCGGCCCGGGCAGGTTTTCCCACAGCGGAAGGAATTCCTCGGATTCGAAGCCCGCGTGCGTGGCTGCGATCGCGGCACGAGAGCACGAAGCGAGCCAGCGAGCGCGAAGTTCCTGTTCCCGGCGCGGCCATCGCGGCCACGAGGCGGCGACCTCGTCCGCGTCGGTCCCTCGTTGCGCTTGGTCCAGTTGCGATTCGAAGACCGCCAGCGAGGTCGGGTACGGCCGTCCGGGGCCGCTCATCGGCGGGTCGGCGAGGACAGTGCCCGCGATCCCGCCGGACAGCGCGGCTTTGGCCGCGATCCGCGCGCCCATCGAGTGGCCGAACAGCAGCGGCTTCGCCAGCTGAAGCTGGTCGATGACGGCCTTGACGTCGGCAGCGTAAGCGTCGAGGTCACAGCCGGGCCCGTCGTCGGACAGCCCGCGGCCGCGGATGTCGAGCACCAGCGGGCGGACGAGGTCGGTCAGCTCGCGGGCGACGAAGTCCATGGTGATCGCCGGGCTGGTGATCCCGGGCAGGACCACGAGCGGGACGCCGTCGGCCGGGCCGTAGTCGAGGACGTGCAGCCGGACGGGACCGGACCGCACCCAGACGCTTTTCGCCGGGACGTCCGCCAGGTCGGCGAGCGCGGGCTGAGTCAGCACCCGGTCGGAAACTGAAGACATGCGGGAACTCCTAGCGGGCCTTGGCGAGCAGCTCGACGCCCTCGCTCAGGCCGATCACGTCGGCGTACTTGGCTTGCAGGTCGAAGAGAGCGGCGTCGTGCGGCCCCCTCGCGCGGTCGCCGCAAGCTTCGCGGACGACGAGCGTGTTGAAACCGGACTGGACCGCGTCGACGGCTGTGGCTCGGACGCAGCCCGAGGTCGTCGCGCCGCAGACCAGCACGGTGTCCGCGCCAAGTCCGGTGAGCAGCGCGGCGAGGCTTGTTCCGTGGAACGCGGACGCGCCCTTCTTGACGATCAGGTGGTCGGCGTCGTGCCGTTCCAGCCGGGGATCGAGCGCGACCGCGGCGCTTCCGTCGCGCAGGCTGCGCATGCCGGGAGCCTTGCGCAGCCACGCGATCGCGTCGCCGTCCGCCTCGGCAGGGGTGTAGCTGATCGCGGTGCAGACGACCGGGGCTCCGCTCTCATGGGCGGCCCGGACCAGCGCACCGGCGGCTTCGACTTCGGCGGAAAGGTCCGCGCCGGAAGGGAATTCCGGCTCGGTGAAGCCGCGGGTCAGGTCGACCACGACCAGCACCGGCGCGGTTCCTCTCGGCACCGCGGCGCCGAACCCCGCGCGGGCGTAGGTCTGATCGGTCTCGGTTCCGTGCAGTCCGTTCTCAGGCGCGTTCACGCAGCAGCTCCTTGATCAGTTTGTGCTGCGACCGGACGCGGCCGAGCAGCCAGCCTTGGAACAGCCCGAGCGCGCCCGCCGCGACGACGGGGAGGTAGCGCTTCGCGTTGGGCGGGAGCAGCATCGCCAGTCCGTCGAGCGAATCCGACGCAGGCGCGGCAGCAGTCGTAGCTGTGGCCGGTTCCGCTGCGGTGCCGCCGTTTTCCAGCAGCGCACCGAGGTTCTGCGCGAACTGCTGCAGGATCCGGTTCGACACCGTGCTGATCGCGCCCTTGCCGAACTGCGCGATCTTGCCCCGCACCACGAGATCCGTGTGCAGGTTCAGCGACGAACCCTTCGGACCGGGCACCAGCGTCAGCGTGACGTCCGCTTCCGCGTCGCCGTTGCCGTGGCTGTCCGCGCCCCGGGCCGACAGCCGCAGACGGCGCTCGCCCTCGGCGATCTCGGTGAACCGGACCTTGCCCGCGTACGCGGCGCTGACCGGGCCGACCTTGAACTTGACCTTGCCGAGATAGGACTCGCCGTCCCGGCCCTCCAGCACCGCGCCCGGCAGGCAGCCCGCGACCCGCTCGACGTCGTTGAGCAGCGCGAACACCGTGTCCGGATCGCCGGGAAGGTCAAGGGTGTTCTCGAGAATCATCGGACCGCGTCCTCTTTCCTGCCGGATCGCGCGCACCGCCGCGCGGCGGTCGCCTCGATCGCGTCCACAATGGTCTGATACCCGGTGCAGCGGCACAGGTTCGACGACACCGTCTCCCGGATCTCCTCGCGCGTCGGCGACGGTTCCTGCGCGAGGAACCCCTCGGCGAGCATGAGAAAGCCGGGCGTGCAGAAGCCGCACTGCAAGCCGTGGTGTTCCGAAAACGCCTGTTGCAGATCATTCGGCTCCTCCGGGGTGCCGAGGTCTTCGACGGTCCGGACGGCGCAGCCTTCCGCCTGCACGGCGTACATCAGGCAGGCGCGCACCGGTTCGCCGTCGACCAGGATCGTGCACGCCCCGCACACGCCGTGCTCGCAGCCGACGTGCGTGCCGGTGAGGCCCACGTTGTGCCGGAGCACGTCGAGCAGCGTCCACCGCGGTTCGACGAGCAGTTCGTGCTCCTCGCCGTTGACGGTCAGGACGATCAGCTGTTTGTCGGTCATGCGCCGGTACCCGCTTTCTCCCGGTCGGCCGCGGTGAGCGCGGCGAGGACGGCCTCGGGGTGGATCGGGGTCTGCTCCAGCTGGACCCCGGTGTGCCAGAGAAGGTCGTTGACCGCGTTCAGCACCGCGGCGGGCGCGCCGATCGTGCCGCCCTCCCCCGCTCCCTTCGCGCCGCTTTCAGTGAAGGCGCAAGGGGTTTCGAGATGGTCGACGGTGATGTCGGGGATCTCCGCGGCGGTCGGGACGAGGTAGTCGATGAAGCTCGCCGCCGACGGTTCGCCGTTCTCCGCGTAGGTGACCTCCTCGAACAGCGCGCCGGCGATGCCCTGCGCGATCCCGCCGCGCGCCTGGCCGTCGACGACCTTCGGGTTGATCACCACGCCGCAGTCCTCGACGCAGGCGTAGCGGAGGATTTTCACCTGGCCGGTGCCCGGATCCGCCTCCACCACGACCGCGTGCGTCGCGTTCGAGAACGTGCCGTCGCCGGGGACGTCGAACGCCGCGGTGGCGGTGAGCGTCGGCTCGGCTTCCTTGGGCAGCAGATGGCTGCGCAGGTACGCGACGTCGGCGATCTCCTCGAACGACAGCCGCCGGCTGGGGTCGTCGAGCTGGATCACTCCGCCGTCGCCGTCGAGGCCGACGTTCTCGACGCGGGTGTCCATCAGGTGCGCCGCGATGACGCAGAGCTGCTCGCCCAGCCGGGTCGCCGCCGTCGCCACCGCGGAACCGCCGATAGTCACCGATCGGGACGCGAAAGTGCCCCAGCCGTAGGAAATCCGTTCGGTGTCGCCTTGCCGCAGCTTGACCTTGGCGAGATCTACGCCGAGCCGTTCCGCGACGATCTGCGCGAACGTCGTCTCGTGGGACTGCCCGTGGTTGATCGTGCCGCTCGTGACCACGACCGAACCGGTGAGGTCCATCCGGATCTCGCTCACGTCGAACCCGGGCACGACGGTCATCTTGCGCTTCGCGAACGCCTCGGAGCCGTAGCCGGTGCGCTCGGAGAAGCAGCTGTAGCCGATGCCGATGTGCGGGTTCTTCTCGCGCAGCTCGTACCAGCCCTCGTCGCGGAGGATCTTCTCGCCCAGCTCCAGCGATTCGAGGTAGCTGCCCGGATCGTAGGTGACTTTGTTGACGCCCACGTACGGAAACTCGGTGATCACGTTGCGGCGGCGGATCTCCACCGGGTCGAGGCCGAGCTCGCGCGCGGCCAGGTCCATGATCCGCTCCATCACCATGACGTACTGCGGACGGCTGACCCCGCGATACGGCGCGGTCGGCGCTTTGTTGCTGGTGATCGCCCGTGCCCGCACGCGATAGGCCGGAACCCGGTACACCGACGGCATTTCCGCCGCCGCCATCAACGGTTCGATGCCGACGGTGAACGGATAACACGAGTACGCGCCCATGTCGCAGACGATGTCGGACTCCAGCGCGGTCAACTCGCCGTCCGGGGTGAACGCGGCACGGGTGCGGTACCGCTGCTCGCGGGCGAGGAACCCGGACGCGAGCGCTTCGCCGCGGTCCTCAATCCACTTGACCGGACGCCGCAACCGCTTCGCCGCCGCCGCGACCGCGATTTCCTCCCGCCCCACCACGCATTTCTGCCCGAAGCCGCCGCCCATGTCCGGGACGACCACGCGCACCGAACGCTCCGGAATCCGCAGCGAACGCGCCAGCACGGTACGGACCTGGTGCGGCACCTGGCTGCACGTCTGGACGAGAAGCTGCTCGTCGCGGTCGTCCCAGGACGCCACCGCGCCGCGCGTCTCCAGCGGCAACGCGTTCTGCCGACCGCTGCGGGTGACGAGTTCGATCACGCACCCCTCGGCGAACGCCTCGTCCACGCCTGGGGTGTCGAACGAGGTGACGTCCAGCAGCACGTTGCTCGGCGCGTCCTCGTGCACCAGCGGCGCGTTCTCGGCGAGCGCGGTCTCCTCGGACACGACGGCGTCGAGGACCTCGTAACTCACCTGCGCGGCCTCGATGCCGTCCTCGACCGCGTACGGATCCTTCGCGATGACCAGCGCGATCGGCTCGCCGACGAATCGCACCTTGCCGCGCGCGAGGATCGGCATCGTGGTCGGCGTGAACTCCTCGGGCGGACGGTCCAGCAGCGCGACCATGTCGCCGAGCTGGAGGTCTTCCGCCGAGTACGCGGCTACGACGCCGTCCACCTCGCGGGTGGCGCCGAGGTCGAGCTCGGCGATCTTGCCGTGCGCGACGGTCGCCCGCACGAATCCGGCGTGCAGCATCCCGTGGAGATGGATGTCGTCAACGAACCTTCCCCGGCCGGTGACCAGCCGCGGATCCTCGCGACGGCGCACGGACGCGCCGATCCACCTTCCGCCCCGGCCGTCGAAGCGGGGTTCTTCGGGCTTGCCGGCCATCAACGCTCTCCCCTCTCCCAAGCCTGGCCCAAACTCCGAGCCACCAACGTCCTCGTCAACGCGCGCCGATAGTCCGCGCTCCCCTGCGCGTCGCTCCGCGGATCGATCGCCTCGGCCGCCGCCCGGCCGCACGCCGCGAACAACTCGGGCCCCGGCTCGCCGCCCGCCAGCACCTCCTCGGCTTCCGGAACCCGCAACGGCGCGGGCGCGACCCCGCCGAGCACCACGCGCCCGCCCGCCAGCGACCCGTCCGCGCGAGGTTCGAGCGTGACCGCCGCCGCGACCGTCGCGAAATCCCCGGCCCGCCGGGAAAACTCGGTCAACGCGGCCTTCGGAGCCGCCCGGGTGAACCGGACCTCGGTGACGACCTCGTCCGCCTCGACCGCGGTCGCGTAGAAGCCGTAGAACATCTCCCCGGCCGGGATTTCGCGGCGGCCGTTCGGTCCTTCGGCGACGATCACCGCGTCCAGCAGCAGCGCGAGCATGCACCACTCCGCGGTGGCGTCGCCGTGCACGAGACTGCCGCCGACCGTGCCGCGCGACCGGATCGGCAGATGCCCGACGTACCGCATCGCCTCCGCCAGCACGGCGAAACCCGGGCCGAGCTGGGCCAACTCGACCTGGCGGTGCGTCGTCATCGCGCCGATGCGCAGCGTCGGACCGGCCTGGACGATGTCGGTCATCCCCGGCAAATCCCGCAGCCGCCCGAGGTCGACCAGGTCGCTCGGGCGGGCCAGGCGGAAGCTCATCATCGGCATCAGGCTCTGCCCGCCCGCGATCGCTTTCGGCTCCCGCCCTTGCCCGGCGAGGTCGGAAAGCAGGCCGACGGCGTCGGCGACGTCGTGCGCCCGATGGTAGGCGAACGCGGCGGGCTTCATGCGTTTCCCTTTCTGCTGCGGCGAATCAGACTGCGTCCAGTTCGGACTGCTCCGGCGCGGGCGCGGTGTCGCCGTCGATCCGGTCCAGCTCCCGGCCCCGGGTTTCCGGCGCGCAGAAGACCATGAACACCACGGCTCCGACGACGAGCAGGCCGAGCAGCGTGAACGTCAGCGGCAGCCCGAGCACCGGCCACAGCACGCTGCCGAACAGCAGCGGCGCGAACCCGGTGACCGCCCGGCTCGACGATGACGCCCAGCCGAAGCCCGAGGCGCGCAGCTCCGTCGGGTACAGCTCGGACACGAAGGCGTACATCACCGGGATGACGACGAGCGAAAAGAGCCCGAACGCGCCGATCGCCACCACCGCGGCCCCCGCAGACCCGAGCACCAGCGAGAAAATCACCAGCGTGACCGCGGCGAGCGGCCCGGCCGCGGCGATCACCCGCTTGCGGCCGATGCGGTCCACCAGCAACACCGCCACCACGACGCCGACGATACCGAGCGCGTTCATCAAAGTGGTCGAAGCGAACGCGGCGATCTCCCCGAAGCCCTGCGCCTTGAGGATCGACGGCATCCAGCTCAGCGCGGCGTAGTACACCAGCATCACGGTGATGAACAGCGCCCACGCCACGCCCGTGACCTTCGGGTTGTACGCCCAGACCCGGCGCAACTGGTCGACCGCCGCGAACAACCCGCCGCCGCGCTTGTCTTCCTGAATCGCCGCCGGGATCCGGTACGGCTCCTTCGGCGCACCCGTACGCTCGACCAGATCGTCGATGACCAGCCGGGCTTCCGCCTCGCGCCCCTTGCGCACCAGGTACAACGGCGATTCCGGCACCCCGCGCCGGGCCCAGAACAACAGCACCGCGGGCAGGATCATCAGCACCAGCATCCACCGCCAGTTCCCGGAAACCGGAACCAGCAGCGTCGCGGACGCCCCCGCGAGCGTCGTGCCGATCGGCCACCATCCGTCCATCGCGGACAGCACCCGGCCGCGTTGCTTGCGCGGCGAAAACTCGCTGACGATGGCGTAATCCACCGGAATGCAGCCGCCCAGCCCGACTCCGGCGAGGAACCGCAGGAGCAGAAAGACCTCGATATTGGGCGACAACGCCGCGAACACCGAGAAGAACGCGAACAACAGCAACGTAATGCTGAACGCCCGCTTCCGCCCGATCCGGTCCGCGACCGTCCCCCAGGCGACCGCGCCCACCGCCATGCCGATGAGATTGGCCGTGGCGACGAATCCCCGCTGCGTCGCCGACAGCCCGAATTCCGTGCCCACCAACGGGGTGAGGAAGCCGTTCAGCGCGACGTCCCAGGCGTCGAACATGTAGCCGAGCCCGCCGATGAGGAAGATCTTGCCCTGGACGCGCCAGCGCCACGGCAAGTCTTGGACCACCTGGTCTCCGGTACGCATAGCCTTTGCTCCTTTGCGAAGTCTGCGTGTGCCGTTTCGTGCTATCGGGCGAACTGGTAGTGGATCGATTCGTTGTCGGGGTCGTTCAGCGGAGTCCCGTTCCACAGCCAGTCGTAGGACACATCGGACTCGCCGTCGAAGCTGCGCAGCTTCTCGTCGCGCTCGCGCTGCGCCGGACCGTCCGGCAGGTGGTAGAAACTCATGTTCTGCAAGGACGCGTCCTGCACCATCCCAGCATGCTTGGCGCGCCGGTGCACATACCGGGTCAACGCGGCGTCGATCCCCTCGCGCGTCGCCTGCCCCAATTCCTCCGCGAGAACCGCCCCGTCCTCCATCGCCTGCGACGCTCCTTGCGCCTGGTACGGAAGCATTGCGTGGCAAGCATCCCCGAGCAGCGCGACGCGCCCGTCCACCCACACCGGATCGCGCCGCCGCCGGTACATCGCCCAGACCGAGACGTCGTCCTTGGCCTTCGACAACATCATCGGCACGCGGTCGTCCCAATCGGAGTACTCGGCCGCGAGCTGCTCCGCGCTGGCCGGCGCGCTCCAGTTCTTCTCGACTTCCTCCGTGCACGGCACGATCGCCACCACGTTCAGGTACTCGCCGCCGCGGATCAGGTAATGGACGAGATGCTTGTCCGGCCCGTACCAAATCGTGGAGTGGTACCGGTCGACCAGGAACCGAGTCGCCGGATCCGCCGCGATCGAATCGCCCGGGATCAACGCCCGGTACGCCATCTCACCGGAAAACGCGAGCGTGTCGTCAAACCCCGCGAGATCCCTTACCGCAGAACGAATCCCGTCCGCGCCCACGACAACGTCGCCCTCGAACCGCCGCCCGTCCTCGGTGATCACGGCAGGCCTCTCCGGGTTCCCCCGATCAAGGTCGACCACCTTCGCCGCGGTAGCCACCTTCACCACCGGCCCGGCCCCGTCCGGGTCGACACACGCCCGCAGCAGCACCGAATGCAGATCCGCCCGGTGGTAGTGCCAGTACGGCGCCCCGTACTTGTCCACGACCCGCTGCCCGAGCGGCAACTGCGCGATAATGCTGCCGTCGGCCCACCGCCGCCGAACCTGATCCTGCGGCTCGCACCGGACCCGCTGCAGTTCGGCCCGCAACCCCAGCCCGATCAGAATCCGGCTGGCATTGGGCGCGGTCTGAATCCCGGCCCCGATCTCCCCGAGCTGCGGCGCCGCCTCGACCACCGTGACCCGCAACCCGCGCTGCCGCAACGACAGGGCGGCACACAGCCCGCCCAGTCCGCCCCCCGCGACCACTACCTCGAAAGACTGACTCGCCGCCACCTGCCGACCTCCTACCCGCTAGCCGTCTCCGCTTACCGCCCCGGACGGGTTTAATCCGAACACGGATTATCCGAACACGCAATAGTCCAGGATGGATTTCGTGGCGAAGAGCTTGCTTCGGCCGCGCTGGGTGCGGGAACAGTCACCGAACGAGGCGACACGGCAGCCCTCGGTTTCGGACCGCCCAGCCCACCCGCGAGGGGAACTCTGAGTACCTCAGGTTCCCCTCACGACCCGCCGTCCGGCCACGAACGCCCCCTTCGCAGGCTCCGCTTCCCCCAAAGGCCCTTCACGGACCACCACACCATCCCCGCGATGCACACCATGCAGGTCACCCAACAGCGGACGGGAATCCTTGCCCCCATCGACGAACCCGGCACGCGATACCGAGGTCCGCGGCGGGCTAGCGCCCCAATGTGGCATTGGGTGCGTCCCACGCACCGAACGCCACATTGGGTGCGCCTGACGCACCCAATGCCACATTGGGGCGCTAGCCCCGCCCACCTACGACACCGCAGCCGGTGCACCCAACCAGCGAGGCACCCAGCCCCTCCCCCAACCCCGATACAAAGCCGCCCTGCGGTTCGGGGGTGCTTGTCAAGGCATCTTTCCCGCCTTGACAAGCACCCCCGAACCGTCAGCACAATGGGCTAACGGGGTGCCCCACGCAACCCAAGACCGGGCGCAATGTCGCCGCCAGGCGACGAGCCGCCCACCGCGAAAACCCTCAGATCTCCGGCCGCTCGGCAACGGCCTCCCACAACGCCCCCAGCTCGTTCAACATCCCCGCGATCTCCCCCCGCCGCTCCTCCGGGCACCCCGCGAGCAACGCCTGATCCAGCTTCCGCGTCCGCCGAGTCACCTCGCGAAACGCAGCCAGCCCGTCCTCAGTCAACGTCAGCACCTTGGCCCGGGCATCATGCGGCGCCGGCCCCCGGACAATCAGCCCGCGATTCTCCAACCGCCGGCAAACATCAGCCATCGTCGACGTATCCAGCGCGACCGCCTTGGCCAACGCGGTCTGATCAAACCCCGGATAAGCCCGCACCGCCGACAGCACCGCGAACTGCGGCCCCGTCAGCACCGAGTCGACATGCCGATTCCAAGCCGCCAAATACGCCTGATACAGCCGCCGAGCCCCGTACCCAGGCGCCGCGGCGAGATCCGCGGGCGCCTCCAGACTCACCCGACGCCCCGCCCGCGAGCCGCCCTTCGCTGACCCACCCACTGCTGTCGACATCCCTCGACCTTAACTACGCACCCGCGCCCCAGCAGCCCGTCCGGCCCGCCGGAGCCTGTCCCCGCATCCCTGCCCGCCGATAATAGTACGTCCCCGGACAAAGTACGGCTCAGCCAACTCCGGACGGCTTCCCCTGATTCCGGTCGAACAAGGCAGCCCCGCCCGTCAAAGCGAGCTGCGCCGCCACCCGATCGAACCACCGCTGCTTCCACGCCGTCGCCAGCGATCCGCGATGGAGCGCGCTCTTCTGGAAGACGGGTGCTCCTCAGCCTGCGAGCGGTATTTCCGGCACAGGCACAAGACTCGCCGGGCGACCGGCCTGCACCACCCACGCGCCCCCGGTCCCTCCCCCCGCCGCGATCGTCTCGACAGCCGCCGCGGCTTCGGCGGGGTCGGCTATCCGCAGTCCGGCTTTCTCCAGCGCCGGACGGAATCCCGCGATGATCGGCGTGCCGACCAGACCGGGGCAGAGGGCGTTGATCCGGACGCCGTCCGCGGCCAGGTGCGGCGCGGCCGACCGGACCAGGCCGACCAAGGCGTACTTGCTGGTCGCGTAGAACAGGTCCGGCGAACCGGTGAGCCCGGCCAAACTCGCCGTCACGACGACCGAGCCCCCGCCCTGACCGCGCAACTGCGGCAGGCAAGCGTGCAGGCCGTAGACCACACCGTCCACATTGGTCCGCATAGTGTCCCGATAGGACTCTTCGGTGAAATCAGCCAGGCCGCACCGGCCCGGCACGCCTGCGTTGAGCAGCACGACATCCACTCGCCCGAACTCCTCCACCGCCGCGCGCACCGCTCGTTCGTTGCCCGCCAGCGATCCGACGTCGGCGGCGACGAACCGGCCGTCCACTTCGGCGGCCACCGCGACGCCCCGCTCCTCGTCGCGATCGACGAGCACGACACGCATCCCCCGGGCGGCGAACCGGCGGGCAGCGGCGGCGCCGATGCCGCTGGCCCCGCCGGTGATCAAGGCCGCGCGCATCACGCCTTCTCCAGCGGAACGAGGCGCACACCGTGCAGCCGAAGCCCGTTGCGCCGCAGGAAAGACCTGCCGTAGAGACGCTGAACGGCCAGAAGGACCAGCAAAGTGACGACAAGGAGTCCGTCGTCCAAGACCGGCACGACGTCGACCGGCAGCAGCAACGCGACGGCAACCCGGATCGCGGCGTCGGCCAGGCAGGCAATGCCCCAGATCAGGCTGATCCGCCACAGCAACTGCCGGAACGGCGGAAAATCGTCCCAATTCCGTTCCCAGACACGCTGTTTTTCTTCGCCGAGGACACTACGGGCAGCCTCATACAGGAAAGGGCGGCGGAAAAACAGGGTTGCGCACAGGAAAAGGCCGAGCGCGACGGTGAGCACGGCGCCGCGCACCAGCAGTGCACGGGGGCTTCCGGTGACGAACGAACCGGCGACGGTCACCGCCATCGTTCCGAGCACGAACAGCCGCACCCCCGAAACCCGCCGCTCGGCGACGAGACCGCGGACCGCACCGACAACGGGGATGACACTGCCGGCCAGCAGCGCCACGAACTGGTTCACCCCAAGCCAGCGCAGACCGTAGAAGACGGCGAGCGGCGCCAGAACCTCCAGAAGCGGAAGCTGTCTCAGGCTGCCGAGCACGGCAGGTTTTCCGGTCATCATGGTTCCCCCTGACCTGACGAGTCACTGTTTCCGAGTAGCGAAACCGAAAGCGGCGACGACTTCGCCGGAATAAGCGTCGAAATCGAATTCCGGTTCCTCGTGCAGTCGCTGTGCGGCGCCGTCGACCGCCGCTCGGATCATGATCGCCATCGAGCGGACGTCGAACTCCCGGAACTCGCCGCTGGACTGCCCCTGCTCCAGCAAGGCTTCCAGGCTCCGCACGCTGACCTCCTGCGCGCCGGTCGAGGTGTACGCCTCGCCCTCGCCGGTGCGCAGGTGCTTGCCGATCTCGGTCAACGCCGCGACCTCCTTCGGATGGTCGCGCAGGAAGCGCAGGTTGGCCTCCAGGTAGGCGCGGAGCCTGCCCTGATCGGTCTCCGCGGCCTCAGTGTGTTCGTAGATGTACCGGGCGCCGGCGGTGAAGACTTCGACGGCGATCTGGCGGATCAGGTCGTTCTTGTCGGCGAAGTGGTACGAGATCATCCGCGGGCTGCGCAGTCCAGCCCGCTTGGTGATCTGCGCGAAGGACGCCTTGGCATAGCCGAGTTCCGCGATCGTCTCGATCGCCGCCTGCACGATCTGCGCGCGCCGCGCCTGGTTGGTGAATGTCCGGTCCATCGCCTCACCTGCTGTTTTATCTGCCCGAATCAAAACTACCATGAGCAGATCAAACACACCAGGGCACCGGACGCGCGCAGCCGCCGGGTCACCACTCCGGCCGCGAACTCCCCAGCTCCGGGGTAGTCCCCTCCCACCGCGGCGGGGTCTCGCTCATCCGGATCACCGGACCGAGGCTCTTCAGATCGCCATAAATCGTACGGTCGTCGACCACCGCGTAGCGCTCGAATTCCCCCGGCGAAAGACGACCAGGAGCGTCCGCGTAATCAGCCAACAACCCCTGCCGTTGCAACAACATCGACGACTGGCACAGCGAAACCCGCACGTGATACGACCCGCCTTCCCGCGCCCGCCGCGCCAACGCCAGCATCGCGCCGTAACTCGCCAGGAAGCCGGTGAGAAAATCGCACAGGTACACCGGAGTCAACTGTGGACGGTCGCCGCCCTGGATCACACAGGCGCCAGTCACGGCTTGCGCGACCTGGTCCCACCCGGCACGCATCCCGAAAGGACCGCCGGAACCGAAGCAGTTCACGCTCACGTAAACGATTCCCGGACGCAGCGCGGCGAGATCCTCCGGACCGAAGCCATGGGCCGACATCCGACCCGGGCGATAGCCCTCGACGAACACATCGGCCGTGCCGGCCAAGGAACGCAACCGGTCCGCATCGTCCACTGTGGAGTAATCGAGGTAAGTGCTTCGCTTGCCATGACTGGTGTCCCGGACGAACGGTGCCACCTGCGGAAGCTGCGGAGCGGTCACCATCAGCACATTCGCACCGTGTTCGGCCAAGCTCAACGCCGCAGTGGGGCCGGCCAGAATGCGAGTCAGGTCCAGGACCCGGACGTCCGCGAGCGGCGAAGCACCACCATCGGGCAACGGAGAAGGAGCGCTGTCCGCGATTTTGGTGATCTCGACGACCGGGCGTGAAGCCAGATAGGCGCCGTGCGGATGCGCGAGCCATTCCTCCGGTGTCCGCACCACTCCCCCGCACGCGCCAGCAGCGGCGATGGCGTCTTCCAGATCGTCGGCCTTCCACTTGGCCACGGCGGCGGCAACGGAGGAAGGTGTCGCCTCGCAATCGAGAACATCCAGTACCCGGCGTTCCAGATGCGGCAGATTGAAGTGCGGCAGGAACCACCGTCCGTCGGCGGTCGGCCAAGGCTGGGTGAGCGCGACCATGCGCTCGACAGCAGGCGAAAGCGGGGCAGGCCGGAAGAAGCCGTCCGCGGCGCGGATGAGCGTCATGTCTTCGCCGCCTAGTGCGGTGGCCGCTGCGGCGCGGACGTCGACGCCGATCTTCTGCCGACGTCCCGTCCGCAGCTCCCACAGGTCGTTCGCGGCGACCGCGCGGGCGGCGAGGGCGGCGGCGAGGGTTTCGCCGATCCGGAACGGCGACGCGAAAAGCGGGTCCGAGCCCGTGATCGTGACCTCGTCGGCCGCGGGACGCGGAGCGTCGCGCAGGGACATCAGTTCTTCGAAGGCATCCATGTTCTTCCCTTTCAGGCCGAAGCGACGTCGACCACGGTGCGGCCGGTACCGGTGCCGGCCAAGCGCGAAGCGGCAGCGTCCTTGGCGTCTGACAGCGGGACGACCCGCGTCACGGAATCCAGGAGCGCCGGATCGAGCAGCTGCGCCAAGCGCTGCCAAGCGGCCTCGCGACGGAGCGGAGGCGTGCGGACCGAGTCGATCCCGAGCAGGGAGACGCCGCGCAGGATGAACGGCAGGACGGTGCCGGGATACTCCGCACCTCCGGCGAGTCCGCAGGTCGTCGCGACGCCGGAGTCTTGCAGGCCGGCGAGCGCACCGGCAAGCACGGGGCCGCCGACCGCGTCGAGCACGCCTGCCCAGCGCTGTTTGCCCAACGGCTTGCCAGAGGAGAGCACCGAAGCGCGGTCCAGGACCTGCGCCGCGCCCAGCGCCGTGAGCTGCGAAGACAGCTCGGCAGGGCGGCCAGTGGCGGCGATGACCTCGTACCGGGCCGCCGCGAGCAGCGCTACCGCGACCGAGCCGACGCCGCCGCCCGCACCGGTGACCAGGATCGGTCCGGTTTCCGGGGCCAGGCCGTGGCGTTCCAAAGCCAGCAGGCTGAGCGCGGCGGTGAATCCGGCCGTGCCGATCGCCGCCGCGCGGAGCGGGCCGAGTTGCGCGGGGACGAGCACGAGGTCGTCGCCGTTGACCGCGGCGAGGCCCGCCAGACCGCCGTGCAGGTCTTCGCCGAGGCCAGCGCCGTTGAGCGTGACTGCGTCGCCCGCCTTCCAACGCGGATGCCGCGACTTGAGCACCTCGCCGGTCAGGTCGATCCCGGCGATCAGCGGATGCCGCCGGAGCACGCCGGGGCGGCCGTGCAACGCGAGCGCGTCCTTGTAGTTGATGCTGGAGTAGCGCACGCGGACAGCGGTGTCGAGGTCGTCCAGCGTCGCCGGGCCGAGTTGCTCGAGCGTCGCTCCGGCGGCGCGCGCGACCCAGCCGGGGAAGGTCTCCTGGTCCATGCTTCCCACGCTAGAAATCCGGAACCTGACAGGGAAATGCCTGTCACGGCACCGCCATGCGCGGCGGGCATAGCTGGGTAGGCTGCCGGTCATGGAGGTCGAACTGCGGCATCTGCGCGCGTTCGTGACGGTCGCGACGTGCGGCACGTTCACGGCCGCGAGCCGCGAGCTGCTGATCACCCAGCCGGCGCTGACGCGCACGATCCAGCAGCTCGAGGAGTCGGTCGGCACCCGCCTGCTGGAGCGCACGCTTCACGGCGTCGAGCCGACCGAAGCCGGCGGCGAGTTGCTCGGACGGCTGCGCGTCGTGTTGCGCGATCTCGACACCGCACTCGCCGCGGCGGCCGGGAATGCCGGGCTGCGGATCGGGTTCCAGTGGGCGCTGCCGGATCCGTGGGCGAGCGATCTGCTGACCGCCTTCGAAACCGCGACCGGCGCGACCGCCACTCTCCTGCGCCGCGACGACATCGTGGCCGCCCTGCATTCCGGCGACGTCGACGCGGCGCTGGTGCGCGGCGAGGTCGACGCGTCCGGGATCAGCGGAACCTTGCTTTTCGAGGAAGACCGGCTGGCCGCCGTCGCCGCGAGTGCGGAACTGGCGGCGCGCGCGGAGCTGGACTGGGCGGACCTGGCCGCGCATCCGGTGGTCGTGAACACGGTCAGCGGCGCGACCAGTCCGCTCGACTGGCCGCCGGAAAACCGCCCCGCACAGGTGATTCAGTGCGGCAGCTACGACGAATGGCTCACGATCATCGCGTCCGGCCGGGCCGTCGGATCGACCACCACCTCGGCCGCCGAAGCGCACACCCACGCGCGCGTCGCGCACATCCCGCTGCGGAACGCGCCCCGGGTGGCACTGCGCCTGCTGTGGCCGACGCGCCGGTCAAGCGATCCGCTGCTGCGCCGGTTCGGCGAACTGGCGCATTCCGTTCAGCGAGCGTCGTAGTCCGCGCGGGCCTTTTCGATCTTCGCCAGATGCTCGACGCTCCATTCCAGCAATGGCGCGGTCGCTTCGCGAAGAGTCCGGCCCATGGCCGTCAGCTCGTAGGAAACGTGCGGCGGCATGACATTGCGGACAGTCCGGGTGAGAATGCCGTCGCGCTCCAGATCCCGCAGCGTCACGGTGAGCATCCGCTGGCTGATCCCCTCGATTTCCCTTTTGAGCTCAGTGAACCGCTTCGGGCCGTCGCGCAGCATGCGGACGATCAGCAGGGCCCACTTGTCGCCCACGATTTCCAGGACCACGCGGGTCCGGCACACCTCGTCGGCCATGGTTACCTCCGGAGAACCGGGGCACTAATGAGTGCCTTATTGCCCGCCGCCGCGCGGACGAGCACGATGGTTATCGAACAGTACCGGGTTACTTCCGGTAACCACAAAACCCGAGGAATCCTGACTATGACGACGTATGTGCTGGTCCACGGCGCGTGGCACAGCGGCCGGGCGTGGGACCGGGTGGTCCCGCTGCTGGAAGCGGCCGGACACCGGGTGCTCGCGCCCTCCCTGACCGGCTACGGCGACAAGAAACACCTGCTCAGCCCCGAAATCGGGCTCGACACCCATGTCCAGGACATCGTGGACCTGCTCCGCGCCGAAGCGGACGTGGTCCTGGTCGGGCACAGCTACGCCGGGCTGGTCGTCTCGTCGGCCGCGAACGAGATGCCGGACCGGGTCGCCGAGCTGGTCTACCTCGACGCGATGGTGCCGGTGGACGGCGAAACCGCGGTCGACGTCCAGCCGGTCAGCCGAAGCCTGATCGAGCTCGCCGAACAGCACGGCGACGGCTGGCGCGTCCCGCCGCTGCCGGAGCGGCCCGCGCCGTTCGGGCTGTTCGGCGTCACCGATCCGGACGACATCGCATGGGTGCGCGAAATGCTCTCCGACCAGCCGGTCCGCTGCCTGCAGCAACCGGCCCGGCTCGACAATCCGGCCGCACGGGCGATCCCCCGGACGCACATCCACTGCGTCGGCGCGACCCCGGAGGGCATCACCCGCCGTCCGGTCCCCGCGATCCAGCCGAACGGGACGCCCGCGCAGGTCTGGGAACTGCCGACCGGGCACGACTGCATGGTCACGATGCCGGTCGAGCTGAGCGAACTGCTGCTGAAGCTCGCCTGACCATCGAGTGCACACCAGGCATATTTGCCCAGTAGGCACTTTTGGGGCTACCTTGGGAGCACAGCATCCCGGGGGAAGGACGTCGAGCCGTGCCGAGAACCGCCGCGCCGGAAGAAACCAGCCCGTTCACCCGGCGCGTCAAGATCGGCATCGCCGGGGCGTTGTCCGGCATGGCGCTGGGCATGCTGGACAGCTACATCGTCGCCACCGCGCTGCCCGGCATCGCCGCGGATCTCGGCGGTCCGGGGTCGATGACCTGGATCATCACCGCTTACGCGCTGGCGATCGCGGCGTCCACCCAGGCGTGGGGCAAGCTCAGCGACCACTTCGACCGCAAGGCGATGTTCCTGCTGTCAGTGGCCGTCTTCCTCGCCGGATCCATGCTGTGCGGCGTGGCTCCGACGATGGGCGCGCTGATCGGTTTCCGTGCGCTGCAAGGCATCGGGGCCGGCGGACTGCTCGTCGGAGCGATGGCGATGGTCCAGGTTCTGGTGCCGCCCAGGCAATCCGCGCGGATCTCCAGCTGGACCGGCCTGCTGCTGGGCCTCTCCCTCGTCGGCGGCCCGCTGGCGGGCGGTTTCCTCACCGACGCGGCCGGCTGGCGCTGGATCTTCTCCGTCAATGTCCCGTTCGGACTGCTCTGTCTCATCGGGACAGTCGTCGGCGTCCAGCTGCCGCCGAAAAGCGGGAAAGCGCGAATCGATTACAGCGGAACGGTTTTGCTGGTCGCCGCGGTCGTCTGCCTCACCCTGGCGACCAGCTGGATCGGCACCCGCTACGCCTGGAATTCCCCGACGATCCTCGGCTTGTGCGCGGCCGCGGTCGCCGCGCTGACCGCGTTCGTCTTCGTGGAACGCCGCTGCCCGGAGCCGCTCGTGCCGTTCCGGATGTTCCGCACCCGCAATTTCGCGCTCGCACAGGTGCTCGGCTTCGCCTTCAACGTCACCATGGTCGCGACGGTCACCTTCCTCCCGCTGTACTACCAGAACGCGCGGGACGTGCCGCCGTCGCTCAGCGGGTTGCTGCTGATCCCGATGACCGCCGGGATGGTCGTGGTGATGAACGCGAGTTCGAGATACCTGCGCCGCACCGGCCGTTTCCGGATCCTGCCGATCATCGGCAGCGCCTGCGTCGCCGTCGGGACGACCGGGGCCTGCCTCCTGGGACCGGACACCGATCCGCTGCTCGCGTCGCTGACCGGACTGCCGCTCGGAGCCGGGCTCGGCTGCCTCATCCAGAACACGATCCTGATCACCCGGCTGAGCGTCGAACCCCGCGACCTCGGCGCGGCGCTCGGCCTGGGCTCGCTGACCCGGACACTCGGCAGCGGCATCGGCGCGGCCGGGTTCGGCTCGCTGTACGCCGGCGCGCTCACCCGAGGCACCCCGCCGGCATCGGTCGCCGACGGCCTGCACGCGGTCGCCGCGGCGGCGCTCGTCGTCGCGCTGCTCTCCCTGACGGCCGCGTGCTTCGTCCGCGAAGTCCCGCTCGCCGACCGTCCCGCACCGCGCTGACCTGCGGATTCCAGCGGTGCTCCAGACTCGTTCCATACCTTCCCGGCAGCGTCCTCCACGGTGCGTCGCGTCCGCCGGGAGGGTGGGACCGAGGCCAAGGGGGACGAACCGGCCGGGCCAGACCCTCCCGGCCGGTTCGGGCAAGGGCGGTCGCAACCCCAGGCTCCGCCCTTGCCCGCTCTTCGCCGCGGCCGACCGTTTCTCCCGGCCCACGCCCGCCGCTGCCCGCCCTCGACTGGACCAGGGCGCCGATCGAGCCTGTTGCGGACGACTCCCCGGGAGGACAACGCGTCAGCCGACGGCGCGCTCCAGCAACACCTCGGCCGCCGCCCGGGCATGGCGCCCGTAGCCGGGATCGCCGAGCACCATCGCCCGGCTCGCGGCCCCGTCGGCGAGCGTCACCAACTGCTCGGCCAGTTCGGCGGGATCGGCGGCTCCCAGCTCTTCGACCAGGTCGGCGACCAGCCGGAGCATCAGCAGCTTCTGCTCCCGAGCGTAGGCGTGCACCGCGCTCTCCGGGTCCGGGTACTCCGCCGCCGCGTCGACGAACAGGCAGCCGCGCACCGGTTCGGCGTCCGGCAGGTCGAACATCGCCAGAAGCCGTTGCCGCGGCGGGAGATCCGCGCGGGTCAGCACGTCGTGCAGGGTGTCGCCGGAGCGGACGAGGTCCCGCAGATAGGCGACGACCAGATCGTCCTTGACCGGGAAATGCAGGTACAGCGTCCGCTTCGACACCGGAGCCGCGGCGGCCACTTGCTCCATCGTGGTGCCGGTGATGCCGTGCCGGGCGAACAGGTCCGCGGCGGCCGCCAGCACGCGTTCGCGTCCGCCGCGACCGGCCCGGCGGGCCTTCTCCTCGACCATGCGGCCAAGTGTACAGAACCGTTTACTTAAGCCGCCGGAGCCTGCTACCGTGCTGAGGTACACGATAACGTTTACCTAAGGAGCACCCCCGATGCCCGAACTCGCCGACGCCGCCGCGACCCTGATCCGCGGGCGGCGCGCGACCCGGTCGTTCCGGCCCGATCCCGTTCCGGACCGCACCCTCCGCGAGATCTTCGACCTCGCCGCCGCGGCGCCGTCCAATTCCAACGCGCAGCCGTGGCAGGTCGAGGTCGTCAGCGGAGCCAAGCGGGACGAACTCGCCGACGCGCTGGTCGCGGCGCATCAGGAAGGCCGCCGGTCGGTCGATTTCCCGTACAGCGAAGCCATTTACGAAGCCGTGCACCAGAAACGGCGAGCAGCGGCGGGCGGTGCGTTGTACGGCGCGCTGCAGATCGGTTTCGACGACCACGACGCGCGCGCTGCCTACGACGCCGAAAGCCTGCGGTTTTACGGTGCCCCGCACGTCGCGTTGCTGTTCGCGCCGGACACCGCCGAAGCCCGGCTCGCGGCGGATGTCGGGATGTACGGGCAGACCTTGCTGCTGGCCATGCAGGCGCACGGAGTTTCCAGCTGCCCGCAAGGATTGCTGAGCTTCTACGCGGGCACGGTCCGGGAAACGCTCGGCCTCGACCGGGGAAAACTGCTGTTCGGGATCTCGTTCGGGTACGCGGACCGCGCGGCAGCGGTCAACCGGTTCTCCGTCGGGCGGGCTTCGCTGGACGAGACCACGCGGTTCCACAACTGAACTCACGCCGCCGCGCAGTCCGGAAAGGAGCGCTGGATTGCCGGGCCGCAGCGTGGGTATTCCGGTGCGGGGAGGTGCCGATGGACGTACCGACGCTCGGCGTCGAGGAAGAATTCCTGCTCGCCGCGCCGGAGGACGGCCGTCCGCTGCCCGTCGCGGACGAGGTGCTCGGGAAGGTCGGGCGCCTCGCGGACGGGGCGGCCGTCCACCGGGAACTGCGTGCGACCCAGGTGGAACACGCCACCGGCGTCTGCACGACCGCGGCGCAGCTGCGCGATCAGCTGCGCCGCGGCCGGCTGGCGCTGTCCCGCGCGGCGGCCGACGCCGGTTGCGCGCTTCTGGCCACCGGCAGCCCGGTCGGCACCCTCCGTTCCCCCGCCGAGCCGCTGCCACCTGACCGGTACGCGCGGATCGACGCGCACTACGGCGATCTCGCCGCCGACTACGAGGCCTGCGGCTGCCACGTGCACGTCGGAGTCCCGGACGCGGACACCGCGGTAGCGGTCGTGAATCACCTCGCGCGCTGGCTGCCCACGCTGCTCGCGCTGTCGGCCAACTCCCCGTTCGACCGCGGCCGGGACACCGGGCTGCACAGCTGGAGAATGGCGCTGCAAACCCGTTTCCCCGGCTCCGGCCTCTCCCCGCACGCGAGTTCGCACGCCGCGCATCTGCGGCTCGTCGACACGCTCGTGGAGTGCGGAGCGCTGGTCGATCGCGAGCAGACGTTCTGGCTCGCCTGGCCTTCGCCGCGCTACCCGACGGTGGAACTGCGGGTCGCCGACGTGCCGCTGACCGTCGACGGCGCGCTCGCCCAGGCAGTCCTGTCGCGTGCCCTTGTCGCGACAGCGCTCGCGGAGCTGGAACGCGGCATCGAGGCACCTCCCCTCGACCCGCAGATCGGTTCGGCGGCGGTATGGGCGGCGACGCGGCACGGCCTCACCGGCGCCCTCGTCGACCCGGTCCGCAAGAGACCGCTGCCCGCCGCCGAAGCCCTCGCCGATCTGCTCCGCTACGCCGGGCCCGCCCTTCGCGAAGCCGGGGACCACGATCTCGCCCACCAGCTCGTCCAAGGAGTGCTGCGGGACGGCACCGGCTCGGCCGCACAACGGAAAGCCGGGCCGGACGGAGTGGTCGCGATGCTCACCGCCCGCACCGTCGACGCGTGACCTCGCTTCAGGCGGGTACCCGGGGACGATGACGACCTCCCTCACCGCACTGCCGGCCGCTCGCGGACCGGTCTCCGCGGCGCTGCTGGAAATCCTGCGGGATCCCGGCCGCCAGACCGCGGTCGACCTCCGCGACGCCGACCCCTTCGGCGACGATCTCCACCTCGCCCTGCACCTCTGCTACGAACTGCACTACCGCGGGCTGCCCGGCGTCGACGCGGACCGCGAGTGGGACACCGCGCTGCTGAGAATCCGGGCCCAGCTGGAGAACACGTTCCGTTCCGCGCTGCGCGACGCGGTCCCCGGCGGCTCCGACGCGGACGCCGAACTCGACGCGCTGCTGACCGAACGCGACGCGGACGGAGCTGTCGGTTTCCTGCTGGCCGAGGGCGAATGGTGGCACGTCCGGGAACTGTTCGCGCACCGGTCGGTCTACCACCTCAAGGAAGCCGATCCGCACGCGTGGGTCATCCCGCGGCTGTCCGGTCCGGCGAAGGCCGGGCTGGTGGCAGTGGAATTCGACGAGTTCGGCGGCGGCCACGCCGACCGGGTGCACGCCAAGCTGTTCGCGGACCTGCTCGCGGCGGCGGACCTGCCCGACGGATACCTGGCGTTGCTGGAGCACGTTCCGGGGCCGATGCTCGCGCTGGTCAACATGATGTCGATGTTCGGCCTGCACCGGTCGTCGCGCGGGGCGCTGGTCGGGCATTTCGCCGCCGCGGAGATCACCACCGCCCCCGGCGCCCAGCGGATGGACCGGATCCTGCGCCGCCTGGACGCGCCCGAGGCCTGCCGCTTCTTCTACACCGAACACATCGAGGCCGACGCGGTGCACGAACAAGTCATGCGCCACGAGGTCGTGGGCGGTTTGCTGGCCGCGGAACCGGAACTGGCGGCGGACGTCGTGCTCGGCGTCCAGGCCACCGGTTTCCTGGAGGCGCAACTCGACCAGCACCTGCTCGGCTGCTGGCGGGCCGGATTGTCGTCGCTGCGCCGGCCGCTGCCCTGAGAGCGGCGGCCTGGTCGCGCACCCCGCGACCAGGCCGCCCGGGTCAACCGCCTTGACCGCGGACCCGCTTCCGGTGACTCGTGTCGCACCACGGAAACCTCTTGCTGCGCCGGCAAGCGCACACCGCGACGACGAACCGGTCCGACCGCACCGGCTCCCCGTCCGGAGTGGACACTTCCACCGGACCCTCCACCAGCACCGGCCCGCCCGGCACCACCCGGACCCGGCGTTCATCGCGCGGCACGGAGCACCACCAGTTCCTCCGTGCGGTCGCCCGGCCGCACGAAACCGCGTTCGGTCAAGTACTCCAGCCGCCCGGAGACCACCGGCCCGAACGGCACTTCCGCCCGCGCCAGCACCTCGCTGCGCAACCCTCCCGCGGCCAGCGCGAACCGCGTTTTGTCCACATCGGACATCGTCGACTGCACCAGGTACAGCGCGCCGTCGCGGGCCAGCAGCGACGGAGCGGCGGCGCACAACGGGTCCAGCATCGCGCGGCCGTCCGGTCCGGCGTCCCATGCGCGAGTCGAGCGGACCGTCGGCGTCGGAGAGGGCACGTAAGGAGGATTGGCGACCACGACGTCGTACGGTCCGGCTTCCGCGGTTTCCTGGAGCCCGCCCCGGACGAGGCCGATCGGCAGGGCCCGCAGCACGGTGTTCAGCCACGCGGAAGCCAATGCCCGCAGCGAAATATCCGCCGCGACGACCGCGGCGCCAGTCCGCGCCAAGGCGATGGCGAGCGCACCGCTGCCGGTTCCCAAGTCCGCGCACCGCATTCCGCAGCCGATGCGCGTATCCGCGGTCAGGACGCTGGAAAGCAGGGCAGTGTCCTCTTGCGGACGGTAGACCCCGGGCAGCCGGAATACTCTGCCCAGCGGCCGGGCCTCCGCTTCGGTGCGCACGGACGTCGTCATGGCGGTCCTCCATCTCGATCGGTCCGCCGGGATACCCCCGCCCGCTCAGGGCAAACCGCGATTTCCGCCGCACCGCCCCGAAACCGGCCGGTCACCCGGCCGCCTGCCGGTAGGAGCGCTGCTCGACGATCTCGCCGTCGCCGTTCGCCCGGGGTTCTCCGTGGACGTAGTGGCCGACCCCGCGCGCCTGCGCCATTTCCCGGCCGACCGACACCGCGTCCGCGCGACGCGCCGCGGTGTTCGCCACCCGCCGGATTCCCTCGATCCGGTTCTTCCACAGCCCGCCCTCGCGACACGTGTGAATGTCCCCTTCGGCCATTCCGCGCCTCCTTCCGCCTCGCCCGGCGGATACCCGATGCCACTGCGGACAACCGGGTTGCCAGCGGCGCCAGCGGGTACCCGGACCCGGGAACGGAAGGAGCGAACCGATGACCGAACCGCGCGAATCCGACGACGTCTACGGCGACACCCCGGAAGAAGAACGCGAGACCATCCGCGGCGAACAGGGCACGTCGCGCGACGAGCACGACGACTCCGACCCGCAGCAGGGCCGATGACCCTCAGCGGGACGATTCGCAGGCTTCCCGGGCGGGCACCCCGCAGCCGAGCCGGGCCCAGACCGTCTTGCCGCCGGAATGCTCGTGCACTCCCCAGTCGTCGGCGAGCCGGTCGACGAGCAGCATTCCCCGGCCGCGCGCCCGTTCGAAGTCCGGCGGGCGGACCTCGGGGCGGCCGGGCTCGGGATCGTCCACTTCGATCACCACGACGCACGGCCGCGCCAGCACGGTCAGCCGCGCGCACGACGGACCCGAGGTGTGCTCGTAGGCGTTCGACGCCAGTTCTTCGATCACCATCAGGACGTCCGCGAGATGGTCGGGCGACAGATGCCCCAGGGACTTGCCGGCCCAGGCGCGCACCCGCGGCAGCGCGGAGACTCCGGTGCCCTCCAGATCCAGTACCCAGGGAGTGTCGCCCGCCCCGGACTCCGAGCCGGTCACAGCCGGTGCTTCTTCCGCGGGCCAGGACCGCCGGCCCGCCGGCCCGCCGGCGACGCCAGGCGGGGAGGGGGGTCGCCAGTGCCGGAAACCGCCGCCGCGCTTCGTCGTCCCTCGCCGCAGCCGCTTGACATCACGTGGGGAAATCCCCTTCTTGTCCTCGAGTTCGCCGGTGCCCAATCGGGCGTACCCGGACAGGGCCGACTTCACACCTGTTGTCTCTCGGCGCTGGACCCCGGCGGCGGTTCGGCTACTGTCGCTGCATGCCGCCTCACGCGCCGGAGCCCGAATCGCGCACTCGCCTGGACGAGATCCTCGGATCCGGGCCGGGCAACGCCGACCTCGGCGAGGAGCTCACGAAGATCCTCACCCGGGCTTGCACCGTTCTCGACGTCGACACCGCCACCGTGCTGCGGCACGACGCCCGGTGGCAGCGTCTCGTCGCCGTCGCGGCCGCCGGTCTCGAGGAGGAGGTTTACCAGGGGGTCCAGGTGCCGGTCGGCGCGGGCTTCCCCGGCAGCGTCGCCGCGCGCCGGGAGCCGGTGGTCATCGACCAGGTGGACCAGACCACGGTGCTGAACGCGCTGCTGGCCGAACGCGGCCTGCACACCATGCTGGGCGTCCCGATGCTGGCCGGCACCGAACTGGTCGGCGTGCTGCACATCGGAGCCGTCCGGGACCGCCGCTTCACCACCACCGACATCGAAACCCTGCGACTGCTGGCCGACCGGCTGGCCGCCGTGCTGCAGGCGGAGCTCATGCACCAGAACCAGGCCGCGACCATCGCGTTGCAGCGCAGCCTGCTGCCGGGCGTCCTGCCCGTCATCGACGGCCTGCGCCTGGCCGCGCGCTACGTGCCGGGCGCGGAAGCCGGGCTCGGCGGCGACTGGTACGACGTGTTCCGGCTTCCCGGGGACCAGACCGGCATCGTGATGGGCGACGTGTCCGGACACGGCCTCGAGGCCGCGGTCATCATGGGACGGCTCCGCAGCGCGTTGCGGGCGTACGCGCTCGATTGCGACGATCCCGCCGAAGTTCTCGCCAAACTCGACCGCAAAGCGAACCACTTCGAGCACGGAGTGATGGCGACGGTCGCGTACGGCGTGCTCAGACCCGGTCACGGGAGCATGGCGCTGTCGCTCGCCGGGCACCTGCCGCCGGTCGTGGCGTCGCCGGGCGAACCGGCCGCACTCGTGTCCGCCCCGCCGGACCCGCCGGTCGGCCTGACCGTCGGGGCCACCGTCCAGCGGCGCACCACCACGGTGGACCTGCCGCCGGGAGCCGTCGCCGCGTTCTACACCGACGGTCTCGTCGAGCGCCGGGACCGGCTCGTCGACACCGGCATGCACCAGCTCGCCGAACTGGTCCGGCCGGAGGACCCGGAACGGGCCT
This sequence comes from Amycolatopsis sp. FU40, assembly GCF_021903635.1. Classification (NCBI taxonomy): domain Bacteria; kingdom Bacillati; phylum Actinomycetota; class Actinomycetes; order Pseudonocardiales; family Pseudonocardiaceae; genus Amycolatopsis; species Amycolatopsis sp. FU40. Next base: position 1,370,615 of record NZ_CP091381.1, on the reverse strand, counting down.
GCGCCCGGATCATGGCCGCGATGGTGGGATCGCGGCCCCCGCAGGACGACGTCGCACTCGTGGTGCTCGAGCGCACTGCGGGGGCGCACTGATCACTCCGCGGCCAGCGCCTCGTCGAGCGTGCGGTACAGCGGGAGGCTCTGCTCCAGCCCGGTGAGCTGGATGGGCCGCAGGGTCGCCCGGCCGGACGCCACGATCCGCACCCGCGTCCCCTCCGGCGCTTCCCGGCACGCGGCCAGCAGGACGGTCAGCCCCGCCGACGCGAGGAAATCGACCCCGGTCAGGTCCAGGACCAGCACCGGAGGCTTCCCGGTGACGGTTTCGGCGACCGCGGCCGTCAATTTCGGGGCGGTCCCGAGGTCCAGGTCCCCGTTCAGGGCCAGCACCGCCGCGGGCGAGCGGTCGGCCCGTTCGATCGACAGCGAACCCGGCGGGTCGATCACCGGGTCGGTCAGCTCACTCATCGCTCTTTCCCTCCTCAGGAAGCCCGGAGCGCTCTTCGTCCGGGCAGGAAAAGGACGCGGCTGGCTGCTCAACCGCGAATAGCATGCCTTACGACGGCGGCTCGCACGAATGCCGCCGCGGGAAATGATCTCGGATCCCGGGCACACCGGCAGCGCGGGGGCACCCCGGAAGAGACGTTCGGCTCATTGCGCGGGGGTGGCACGGGGGTTTGGCGGATGGTCGGCGTGCTCTTCGGGCCGGCCCGGCGACGCGGTGCGTGCCGATTCTCCGGCGGTGCGTCCTGCCTGGTTCGACGTGCGCGGCTGAGCTGTTGTGCCGCGACGAGCGTGTGCGGCCGGCCTGCCTGGTCCGGCGTGCCCGGACCGCCTCGGTTGTCCGGACCGCACACCGCCCGGACCCGCCACGCCCAGCCGACCGCGTCCGCGCACCGCCGGTCGACCCGGCCCGAACACCGCACCCGCTCATCGCGCACGACCGCGCCGCTGACCGGCGGCGTCCTCGCGCAGCCGGTCCGTGTGCTCGGCGATCTCCCCGACGCGGTCCGCCAGCGCGGCATGCCGCGGTTCGAGATGCACGCGCACGTCGGCCAGCGGCGGCAGCAGGTTCGTGACGTCGTCGTCTCCCAGCGCCACCCCGAGCCGGTCGGCGCTTTCCTGTCCGGCGGGGTCGAGGCCGGGCGCCGAACTGGCCTCCGCGGCCAGTTGCCGCAGCACAGCGGCGTTGCGCCGGGCCCAGTCCGCGACCGCCCGGTCTCCCGCGCGGCGGCCGCGTTCGGCGTCGACCCGGGCTTCGCCGGTGGCCTCCCCGGTCGCCGACGGCCGCAGCCGCAGGTACCGGCGTTCGGCCGCCTGCCTGCTCGCCACGCCCAGCGCCGGGGCCAGCGCCGCCCAGCTCGCGCCTGCCGCGCGCGCGGCCGCGATCAGTTCCGGTTCCCATGCGCCGAGCTGGTCGCGCAGCGCCCGCAGCGCGGAGAGCGCGGCCAGCGACCGGTCGGCCGCCGCTCCGCCGTCCCGGGCGGCCAGCACCGCCGCGCGGACGCCTTCGACCAGCAGGCCGGGGTCCACCTCCGCCATAACGTCATCCTCTCGACGACTTGGCAGTTGTCATCGTTTCGATGACATGCTAGAAGAAAAGAGCGTCCCCTGTCGAGCGACGGAGGTGAATCCGATGACTTGCCTGCCCCGCGGGCCGATTCGCCGCGTTCCGCAGGTTTCCCGGGCCCCTTCACCGGGAATCAGGTCCGGACCGCCCGCAAGGGCGCGTTCCGGCCGCTAGCCGGAAAACCCCGCCGCGCCGCCGGATGCGGCCCGTGGCGCGGGACAGGCCACCCCTGTTCCGCGTCAGTCCTTCGCGCGAGAAAGGCGTTGTCCCCGTGTCCCTGCCGCTGCACACCGCCCAGACCGGCCCGTCGCACCCCGCATCGGTGCGCTTGTGGAACTACCTCGCCGACGTCACCGGCGCTCTGGGCATCGGCCTCGAGTCCTGCACCGTCGACCACGACACCCCGGTGTCGGCCTACGTCGCGCTCGACGGCCACCTGCCCGCCTACCCCGGCCGCGACGTCGCCCTGCTGTGGGACGAGATCCGCGGCTGGGCCGCCGCCGTGGAAACGCACTCCGGCGAGGATCTCATCGTCATCCGCTACCTGGGCGGGCCTTCGGTCGCACCGCCCGCGTCCCGCGTCGCCGAGTTCGCGGCCGCGGTCCGCGACGACGACCATCGGATCGGCTGCCTCGCCCCGCCCGAACTGCGCACGCTGGGCACGCCCGCCGACCTCGACGCCATCCTCCGCGAGGTGGTGTGAACCAGCCGGCCGGACAGCTTACCGTCGGTGAGCGTCCACTGTGGACTCTCTGGTTTCGTGCTGCCGCGAAACGGGTAGCCGAGATCATGAGCGAGTTCGAAGCGCAGCGGAGGATGCCCGCGCCGGCGGATCACGTCTACGCCGTCGCCTCCGATGCCGCGCACCTGAACGAATGGCTGCCGGAGCCGGTCGCCGCACCCCCGGCCGGGTGCGGCGACCGGCTGCGGCTCGAATGGAACGGCGGCTGGCTCCAGGTCGCGTCCGGCGCGGCGGGCACGAGCCACGCGACGCTGCATCTGTCGGTTCCGGCCGGTCAGAGCCGCGCCGACGTGCCCGCCCGGATCCGCGAGTCCCTCGATCGGCTCGCCGTTTTGTCCGGCTCGCCCGGCTGACTACCGTCCACAGTGGACTCAATGCCTCGCGGCCGGATCGTTTTCCGTCGCACGGAACAGGAACGTCACCGCGCGCGCCGGATCGGCTACTCTGCGGCCAGGAGTTGATGGTCCATGGTGGTGCGGAAGGAAATTCTGCCCGGGCCTCGCCTGCCCCGCACGGAACGGAACCGGCTCGCGATCGACTGCGTCGTCGACAGCCTGCTGCGATGTCTTCCGCTGGCCGAGCAAACCCGGCTGGGCATCGTCGCGGCGAGCCGCGGCCGCACGTGCGACCGCGAGGCCCTCCTGATGGAGATCTCGTTGCGCACCAGGCGTTCCCCGCACGCGGCGAGGTGCCTGGTCCGCGCGGTCTACTCGGCACTCGGGGAGACGTCGCCCGAGCTCGCCTCCCGGGTGCGCGCGGGCGTGAGCCCGGACGTGCTGGTCCTGCTGGGCGGGACGCGGCAGCCGAGCACGTGGTCGCGGGAAACCCCGCCCCGGTGCCACGGCGATGCGGAGCGCCGGGCCGCGCGGCTTCATTCCCGCGCAGGCCCGAGACCGGCCCCTTGAGGGAATCTCCTTACCCCTGCCGGGAACTCGAGCCGCGGCGCTTCGGCCCCGCCGAAATGCCCGCCCGATCCACCAGTTGAGCTTATCCGCGGCCCAGGTCCCGCGGGCCGGGCGACCACGCTTCAACCGCACGCCGCGCAGCGCAAGGCGGCTCGGCAAGCATGGCTGAATCGCGGCTGCCCGGACTGGAGCAGCGCGGCAAGGCGGGATCTGTCGTCCGTGAAGGACCTGCCGACCTGGACATTTCGGGAACCAACCGGGCGCGTCGCCGTCTCCGGGGTCCGCTGGGGACGGTCAGCGTGCGGAACCGCCCGGCTTGAGTCCCTGGCCCTGACTCGGATTGCCTCAGCCCTCGGGAACTTCGGCCCGGCACCGGCGAACCGATCTTCCCGGGATCGTCCGGCCGGCGGGAGTTGCCGTTCCGGCAAGATCGCGTGCGTTCCGGGCCCGGCTCCGGCGACGCTGGACGCACCCGACCCGAGGAGCCCACCGATGACCACCGACGCGACCCTGTTCTGGGACGAAGTGCACGCCGCCCGGCCGCCCGGGGACCCGAAGCCGAACGTCCGGCTCGTGGAAGCCGTCTCCGATCTTCCGCCCGGCGACGCGCTCGACCTGGGCTGCGGCAACGGCGGCGACGCGCGCTGGCTCGCCGGGCGCGGCTGGACCGTGACCGCCACCGACATCTCCGCCGTCGCGGTCAACCGCCTCGCCGGCCCGCGGATCACCGCGGTGCGGCACGACCTGCGGGTCAGCTTCCCGGCCGGCGAGTTCGACCTCGTGACGGCGCACTACCTGCAGACCCCCTTCGAACTGGACCGCTCGACGGTCCTGCGCACCGCCGCGCACGCACTGCGGCCAGGCGGCCGGTTGCTGGTCGTGGACCACGGTTCGACAGCGCCGTGGTCGTGGAACCAGGATCCCGACGCGCATTTCCCCGGCCCGGCCGAAATCGCCGCCGATCTCGCCCTCGATCCGGCGCAGTGGGCCGTCGAGCGCGCGGACTCCCCCACCCGCCTCGCGACCGGGCCGGACGGCCAGACCGCCCAGGTCGTCGACCACGTCCTGCTGATCCGCCGCACCGCCTGAACCTGAAGGAGACCGCCGTGGCCCGCCGTCGCGACACGCCGCCGCCCCGCACCGGAAGCAGCGAAACCGAAGTCCTGCGCGGATTTCTCGACTATCTCCGCACCTCGGTCGCCGCCAAGGTGGACGGTGCGCCCGAACCCGAAGCCCACGCCGCCGCGGTGCCGTCCGGGACGAATCTGGTCGGACTGCTCAACCATCTGACTTTTGTGGAGCGGTCGCTGTTTCTCGGCGAGACCGTACGGAGCTGGCCGTCGACGTTCCGCACCAAGGACAGCGTCGCCGACGTCGTCGCTCGCTACCGGGAAGCGGTCAAGCTCGCCGACGAACTTCTCGACAGCTGCCCGGATCTCGCCGCCCCGCTGCCGGGTCGCGACGGCCCGAGCGTCCGCTGGGCGCTGACGCACATGATCGAGGAAACCGGACGGCACGCCGGGCACGCCGACATCCTCCGCGAACTGATCGACGGCACGACCGGACGCTGAAAACCAGTGCCGAAAAGCCAAAACTCCCTCGAGCCCGCCCCGCCGCGTCCGCGAGGAGAACCCTCAGGGACTCTGATTCCGCCAGAGTTTCCCTCACGGACCGCGAACCGGGGTTTCGGGGGCGTCCGGCTCGCATCGGCGTTTGAGGAAAACCAGTGGCCTCGGAGCCGCGCGCCCGGCCACTATGGAAGACATGAACACCGCACGGATGGCGAGCCCCGACCTGGGGCCCGTCCTCGTGCGCTGACACGACCAGAACAGCCCCGGCCGTCGCCGGGACTCTCCGCCGTCGGCCGAGGCGGAGAGGGTTGTCCATGACCGATCTGATCACCACCGCGATCCCTTACGTCAACGCGGAACCGCACCTCGGGCACGCGCTCGAACTCGTGCAAGCCGATGTCCTTGCCCGGCACCGACGATTGCGCGGCACGGACGTCCGTCTGCTCACGGGCACTGACAACAACGCCCTCAAGAACGTCACCGCGGCGAAGGCGGCAGGCGTTCCCGTGCAGGAGTTCGTGGCTCACGGTGCCGAGCGATTCGCCGCGTTGCGGAAACCGCTCGGGCTCGCCGTCGACGATTTCATCCGCACCAGCACCGATCGCCGCCACCTCGACGGCGTCCGGCGCCTGTGGCAAGCCAGCGCCCGACGCGGCGATTTCTACCTGCGCGACTACACCGGCCGCTACTGCGCAGGCTGCGAACAGTTCTACGCGGACGACGAACGCTGTCCGGAACACGAAACCCCGCCGGAAATCGTCACCGAACAGAACTGGTTCTTCCGGCTTTCCCGCTATTCCGGCGAAATCCTGGGCCTGCTGGAATCCGGCCGCCTCCGGATCGAACCCGCCGCCCGGCTCCGCGAGGTGCTGGGCTTCGTGCGCGGCGGGCTGTCCGACATCAGCGTGTCCCGGCCCGCCGCGCGCTCGGACGGCTGGGGCATCCCGGTGCCCGGCGACCCGGATCAGGTGATTTACGTCTGGTGGGACGCGCTCGCCAACTACCTCACCGCCGCCCCATCCCGCTGGAGCGAAGCGGCCGAGCGAGTGCACGTGATCGGCAAAGGCATCGTGCGCTTCCACGCCGTGTACTGGCCCGCATTGCTGCTCTCCGCGGGCGAACGGTTGCCGGACACCATCTTCGTGCACGACTACCTCACCCTGGACGGCGCGAAGATCTCCAAGAGCGCTGGCAACATCGTCCGCCCGACGGACCTGATCGACCGTTACGGCGCCGACGCCCTCCGCTGGTGGCTGCTGCGCGAAGTCGCCCCGCTCGGCGACACCGACTTCACCGAAGCGCGGCTGATCGCCCGTGCCGACGACGAACTCGCCAACGGTCTCGGCAATCTCGTGCACCGCGTGCTCAGCCTCGCCCGCCGCACCGGCCGGATCGTCCCGGCGAGTCCGCTAAGGACGGCCAGCACGCTCGCCGGCCGGATCGACACCGCACTCGCCGCTTTCGACTTCCGCGCGGCCACCGGCGCTTTGGTCGAGGTGATCGGCGACGCCAACCGGTACGTCGAGCAGACCCGGCCCTGGACGTTGCGCGGCACCGAGCTGGACGAGGCATTGGGGACTGTCGTCGGCACTTGCCGGGAACTGGCAACGGAACTCAGCCCGTTCCTCCCGGACGGAGCCGCCCGCCTGCGCGCCCGACTCGACGGCGGCGGACCGGCGCGCCTCTACCCCCGGCTACGGGAGCAAGCGAGGCACTAGGCGGACGTAACACACCATGCCGACCACCTCGACCAACGTCTGCGCCACCACCGCGACCGCCGCGACCGCGAACCCGTCCGGCAACGCCAGCGCCAGCGGAAGCACCACCAGCGAATTCCGCGTCGCCCCAGTGAAAACGATCGCTCGCCCGCCGGGGACGTCGAGCCGGAACAACCGCGCGACCCCCAGGCCCGCGAACGCCATCACCGCCAGGAAAACCACATAAAACGGCGCTGCCGACGCGACCGGGCCGAGTCCGCCGTGGAGCTTCGGGGTTTGCGACGCCACCACGGTCGCCAGCGTCGCGGCCATCAGCGGCACCATGGCGGTCCCGGCCGCGTCGGCGAACCGGCGGCCGGTCGCGTGCCGGGCCGCCCAGGCTTGGGTAAACCAGGCCAGCGCCAGCGGGAGCACGATCAGCACGAGGAACGCTTCGAGAAACGGCCCGGCCCGCACAACCTGGGCCAGGTCCGCGCCGAGGAAGAGGAACAGGAACCCGGGCAGCAGGATCATCTGCGCGAGCAGCAGCAACGGCGTCGCCGCGAGCAGGCGGCGGCTGCTTCCTCCGGCCAGGCCGCTGAAGACGATCACGTAATCCACGCACGGGGCCAGCAGCACGAGCAGCATGCCCAGGCGCAGCGCCTGCCCGGCCGGAAAGAAGGCGGACATCGCCGCGACGACCAGCGGCGCCACGACGAAGTTCACCGCCAGCGCGGCGCCGAGGAACCGGCCGTCGCGCAGGGAGCGGCGCAGTTCGGTGGCGGGCACTTGAAGGAACGTGACGTACAGCAGCGCCGCCAGCACCGGGTTGATCGCCGGTTCCAGCACCGGCCCGGCCGCCGGAGCCAGCCAGCCAGCCAGAGCGCCGACGGCGAGCGCGCCGAGGTAGATGACGACCTGGTGCCGCTCCATCCGCGCCTCCCCGCCAGACTCGTGAGTGTTCATGCCGGTTCTAACCGGCATGAACACTCACGACAGTCCACTGAGGATCGCGTCGATGCCGAATGCGAACGCCTCGTCCGAATCCCCGCTGTGCGCCGGATCCTCCTCGACGATCCCGGCACGCACCAGTTCGGCGTGGTTCTGTTCCTCGGCGACGAACCCGAGTACATAGTGGACGACGGTCCGCGCCGCCCACTCCGCGCGCCGCTCGTCGTACTTCCCGGTGAACAGCCGGCGCAGCGCGTGCGTGGGCACCAGCAGGTCCGGCCGGTACGCCTGCACGAACGACACCACCTCGGCCCCGTCGCGGACCTGCAGCAGCGCCGAGCGGAAGTCCCCGGCCGCCTCGCGCGGGTCCTTCGCCACCTCGGGCAGCCCCTTCAGGATCCGCGCGGCGACGACGGCGAGCAGTTCCTGTTTGTTGGCGACGTGGTAGTACAGCGCCCCCGGCTGGACCCCCAGGTCGAGGGCCACCCGCCGCATCGACAAGCTGCTCAGCCCCGCTTCGCGCAGCAGCTCGTACGCCCGGTCGACGATCTGGTCTCGCGTCACCTTCACCCCTCTCATTCTGCCTGCCGCTTGCTTCCCGCCGATCGGCCGCCTAGGATTTGATAGGTGTTCAAAACCTTCGACGACCTGGCCGACCGGCAGCTGGCCGGCGGCGTACTCGACCGAACTGACGCCCGCGCGGTGCTGGAAGCGCCGGACGAGGACGTGCTCGGCCTGGTCGCGGCTGCCGGGCGGCTGCGGCGCGCGCACTTCGGCAACAAGGTCAAAGTCAACTATCTCGTCAACCTGAAATCGGGCCTGTGCCCCGAGGACTGCGGGTACTGCTCGCAGCGGCTCGGGTCGTCCGCGCAGATCCTCAAGTACTCGTGGCTGTCCGCCGAGGAAACCGCGCGCCAAGCCGGCGCGGGCATCCAGGGCGGCGCGTCGCGGGTGTGCCTGGTGGCGAGCGGACGCGGGCCGAGCGACCGCGACGTCGACCGGGTCGCCCAAGCCGTCGAGGCGGTGAAGTCCGCGCATTCCGACGTGGAGGTGTGCGCCTGCCTCGGGCTGCTCAAGGACGGGCAGGCCGAGAAGCTGCGCGACGCCGGGGTGGACGCGTACAACCACAATCTCAACACGAGCGAGTCGCGCTACTCCGAGATCTGCACGACGCACGGGTACGACGACCGCGTCGACACCGTCGAAAAGGCCAAGTCCGCCGGGCTTTCCGCGTGTTCCGGCCTGATCGTCGGCATGGGCGAGACCGACGACGAACTGATCGACGCGATCTTCGCGCTGCGCGACATCGGCAGCGATTCGATCCCGGTCAACTTCCTGATGCCGTTCGAGGGCACGCCGCTCGCCGGCACGTGGGAGCTGAGCCCGCTGCGCGCGCTGCGCATCCTCGCGCTGGCGCGATTCGCTTGCCCGGCAACGGAAGTCCGGATGGCAGGCGGCCGCGAAATGCACCTGCGGTCGCTGCAGCCGCTCGCGCTGCACGTGGTCAACTCGCTGTTCCTCGGCGACTACCTCACCAGCGAGGGCCAGGCAGCGAAGGCCGACCTGGAGATGATCGCCGACGCCGGCTTCGAGGTCCTCGGCGCGGGTGAGCAGCAGCAGGCCGAGCACACCACCCCGGCGCTCCGGGAACGCGGAGCGGGCACCGCCGCCGCACCCAACGCGTGACCGCCATGGTGTCGATGCACGACTGGCTCACCGCCGCGGAACGGGACCGGCACGTCGCCGGTCTCGTCCGGCGGACCGACGATCGACGGCATCCGCGCAAGTCCACATTGGACCTGGCGTCGAATGATTATCTGAGCCTCAGCACCGATCCGCGACTGCGCGCGGCCGCCGTCCAGGCCGTCGAGAAGTACGGCGCGGGCGCCGGCGCGTCCCGAGTCGTCACCGGCACCACGCCGTGTCACACCGAACTGGAGCGCGAACTGGCCGACCTCACCGGGCAACCGGCCGCGCTCGGTTTTTCCAGCGGCTACACGGCGAACATCGGCGTCATCACCGCGCTGGGCTCGCCGGACACGCTGCTGATCACCGACGCGCACATCCACGCCTCGCTGATCGACGGCGCGCGGCTGTCCCGCTCCCCGGTCGCGATCTGCCCGCACAACGACCTGGACGCCCTCGCGCAACTGCTGCGCGACCGGTCGCAGGAACGGGCGATCGTGGCAGTCGAGTCGATCTATTCGGTGCTCGGTGACGCCACGGATCTGGTGCGCACCGCGGCATTGTGCGCTGAGTACGACGCTTTCCTAGTGGTCGACGAAGCACACGGCATCGGCGTCGCCGGCAAAGGCCGGGGCGCGGTGCACGCGGCCGGTCTCGCAGGCGCGCCGCACGTGGCGGTCACTGCCACGCTGTCGAAGGCCTTGGGCGCCCAGGGCGGTGCTGTGCTGGGATCGCCGTTGCTGCGCGAACATCTGGTCAACACGGCACGGACTTTTATCTTCGACACCGGCCTCGCCCCCGCCGCCGCGGCGAGTGCGGCGGAAGCGTGCCGGATCATCGCGGCCGAACCTTCGCGAGTCGAGGATCTGCACCGTGCCGCCTTCGCGATCGCTGATGCCGCAGGGGTTTCGCGGGCGCCGGGCGCGGTGCAGTCGATTCCCGCGGACTCCCCGGAGCAGGCCGTAGCCGCGGCGAACCAGTTGTACGAACGGGACATCGTCGTCGGCTGCTTCCGCCCGCCGAGCGTCCCGGACGGCATCTCCCGGCTCCGGCTAGTCGCCCGCGCCGGGGTTGACCTGGACCGCGCTCAGCACGCCGCGCGGCTCGCCGCCCAGTGGCCGCGTGCCGCGAGCATCGTCTGACCGCCTCCGAAACAGCGCGTCCACCGCCAACGCCCCCGGCCCGGTGAACACCAGCAACAGGAACGCCCAGCAGAACATCGCCGCGGGCTCCCCCTGGTTCTGCAGCGGCAGCAACCCATCCGGCTGGTGGACGACGAAGTACGCATACGCCATCGAACCGGAAGCGAGCAGCGCCGCGATCCGGGTGCCAAGGCCGAACGCGACCAGGAGGCCGCAGGCGAACTGGATCACCGCCGCGTACCAGGACGGCCACGCGCCCACCGCGACGGTTCCGCCCTTCGGGCCGCCGCCGAAGACGCCGAACACCGCCGCCGCGCCGTGGGCCGCGAACAGCAGGCCGACGACGATGCGGAACAGGCCGAGCACGAACGGGACGGCCCGGTCGAGCGCACGCTCTGGCATGGGTCCCCCTCGGAGAGTGACTAAGGTTAGGCTTGCCATACCGTACGCATTCAGGTCTCCCCCGTCCAGACGCTGTGACGCTCGATAAATCGCGCTGAACCGTTCCGGCTCCAGCCGCGTGTCGGAGGAAGAGCGACACCCACGCACCGCTGGAGGCTGGGATGACTGTCAAAACTCTCGCGACCCCAAGAACTTTCGGGCTGCTGGCCGCGTTGGCCGCGGCGGGCTTGTTCGCCGCCGCGTGCAGCGGCGGCGGGACCACGGCCGCACCACCTGCCGCACCGCCTGCCGCACCGCCTGCCGCACCGACGCATTTAACCGACAGCAAAGGCGACACGATCTACCTGTTCGCCGCGGACCACGACGGCCAGTCCGCCTGCGCCGCGAGCTGCGCGAGCTACTGGCCCCCGGTCGCGGCGGGCACCCCGCTCGCCGGCGCGGCCAAAGGCAGCGTCGGCTCCATCACCCGGTCGGACGGGTCTCAGCAGGAAACGCTCGGCGGGCACCCGCTGTACCGGTACATCGGCGACAAATCCGCCGGGCAGGCCAACGGCCAGGGCCTGAACCTCAACGGCGGCCTTTGGTGGATGGTCGCCTCGGACGGCACCGCCATCACCACGGCGACGGCGAGCTCCGCGCCGGCGAGCGGGTACGGCGGAGGAAACTACTGAGTAACACCCTTCCGGGTAGGTGCTGCCTCCATGGGGTACCTCTGAACAGGGGAACTTGACCGGGCGGTCGAATAAGACCAAACTTCGCTAGTGATATAAGTACTCCCGTCGTCCCCGCATCGAAGGAGTTCGTCAGTGACCTCGTCGTTCGTCATCATCGGAGCCGGGCTGGCCGGAGCGAAGGCCGCGGAAGCGTTGCGCGACAAGGGTTTCGACGGGAAGATCACCATCGTCGGCGACGAGCGGCACCTGCCCTACGAGCGGCCGCCGCTGTCGAAGGACTACCTCGCCGGCAACGCGGAGGCCGAGAGCTTCCAGGTGCACGACGCCGCGTGGTACGCCGAGAAGAACGTCGAGCTGCGCCAGGGCGTCAAGGCGACCGCGATCGAGCGGGACCAGAAGCAGGTCACGCTCGACGACGGGACCAGCCTCGGCTACGACAAGCTGCTGCTGGCCACCGGCGCGAGCCCGCGCGAACTGCCGGACGCCGCGGGGATCTACTACCTGCGCCGGATCGAGGACGCCGACCGGCTCAAGGAACTGTTCGGCACCGCGTCGAAGCTGGTGGTCGTCGGCGGCGGCTGGATCGGCCTCGAAGCCACCGCCGCCGCGCGCCAGGCCGGGGTGGAAGTCACCGTGGTCGAGGCGCTCGAACTGCCGCTGATCACCGCGCTCGGCCGCGACGTCGCCCCGGTGTTCGCCGACCTGCACCGCGCGCACGGCGTCGACCTGCGGCTCGGCGTCCAGGTCGAGCACATCTCCAACGGCGGCCAGGGCAAGCGGATCCGCCTCGGCGACGGCAGCGTCCTCGAGGCGGACGCCGTCCTGGCCGGGATCGGCGCGAAGCCGAACGTCGAACTGGCGGAGGCGGCCGGCCTGCGCGTCGACAACGGCGTGGTGACCGACGCGAGCCTGCGCACGAGCGACCCGGACATCTTCGCCGTCGGCGACATCGCGAACGCCTACCACCCGTTCCTCGGCAAGCACCTGCGCGTGGAGCACTGGGCGAACGCGCTCAACCAGCCCGCCGTGGCCGCGGCCGGGATGCTCGGCAAGGAGGAGCAGTACGACGAACTGCCGTACTTCTTCACCGACCAGTACGACCTCGGCATGGAATACCTGGGCGCCATCGAGGGCCACGACCGCGTCGTCTTCCGCGGCGACGTGCCCGGGCGCGAGTTCATCGCCTTCTGGCTCAAGGAAAACCGCGTGCTGGCCGGGATGAACGTCAACGTCTGGGATGTCACGGACCCGATCAAGGCGCTCATCCGCTCCGGCAAGGCAGTGGACCCGGAACGGCTGGCCGACCCGGAGGTCCCGCTGGAGGACCTCGCCTGATCTCGCCGCCGGCGGGCCGTTCCGGACCGTTTCCGGGGCGGCCCGTCACGCTTCTCCGCCGTGGCGACCGAAATCCTCTCCGCCGGATGGGAGTCCCCGTTCTATGTCGTCCGGACCTCCGCGTTCGACGCGTTCTTCCTCGTCGGCGGCGGCGAGCACCCGGACGAAGTCGGCAACATCGACGTCGAGGTCCGCTGCGCCGACGGTTCCCGGCGGAGCGCAACGATGTTCACCCTCGACGAGGTCGACCGGATAATGCGCCGCCGGGAAAGCACCGGCGAGTGCGCGGGCGGCAGCTATTTCGCCGTTCCGGACGGCCTGATCGTCCGCGAACCCGGTGTGCCGAACATGACCGCCGTGCTGATCGCGCTGCACGACAGCGGCGAGCTCACGTCTCATCTGCCGCGTTGGGCCGGCTAGCCCCGGGGCAGCAACCCCTCCAGGACCAGTTCCGCAAACCGCCGCCAGTCCCCGCTCCCCGTGCGGACCACTGACGAGAGGCAGCCGACCAGCAGGTACACGTCGCCCACCGTGCAGTCCGCGCGGAGCACCCCCGCCGCCTGGTCCGCCGCGATCGCCCGCGCCACCACGGTTTCCAGCTCCGCCAGCGCGTCGCCGCGCGGTTCGCTTCCCGCCGTCCCCCGCGCCGTCTCGATGGCGGACGACAGCGCCCGGTCCCCGGACAGCACCTCGCCGACGTGCCGCAGATACCGTTTGACCCCGGATTTCCCGTCGAGGCACCGTTTCCGCGCGTACTCCGCGATCTCGGCGAACCGCTGCTCCGCCAACGCTTCCACGAGCGCCCGCCGGTCCGGGAAGTTGCGGTACACCGTCCCGACGCCCACCCCGGCGGCCCGCGCGATCTCCGGCAACTGGACGTCGTCCTGCTCGGCGAGCAGCGCGCGGGCCGCTTCGAGCACCCGTGCCCGGTTGCGTTCCGCGTCTGCCCTCGGCTTGCGCTCCGTTGACAACCGACACCCTCCTCCGGTTAATCTGGAAACGGACTCCGCTTCCGATATGTTGGCGAGGATACCCCATGGCGAAAGACCGCTTCCTGCTGCTGCACCCCGGCGAGGCGCGCCCGGGCCGGGTGCCGCTGCCGCCCGCGTTCGCGGTGAAGGCGATGACCGGCGACACCGAGACCCGGTTCTCGCTGCTGGAGGTGACGCTGGCGCGCGACATCCCGCGCCACGTCCACCACGAGGCCGACGAATGCGTTTACGTCCTCGAAGGCGAACTGGGCATCGACTTCGCCGACGAGAGCCACGTGGCGACGAAGGGGACGTTCGTGCTGCTGCCGCACGGGGTTCCGCACGCGCTGCGGGCAGTGTCGGATCCTCCGCCGCGGCTGTTGCAGATCTCCTCGCCGGGCGGATGGGAGCACTATCTGGAGGAGCTCTTCGAGGCCGGCCCCGCGGTGCTGACCGACGGCGCGGTGGACCCGGTGAAGATCAATCCGGTGGCTGCCCGGTACTCGATCGCCTACGAGGAATGACGTCGGCCAGCGCGCGGGACGCGGACGAAAGTCCGTGCGGGGAACCCTGAGATTCCCTCAGAGTTCCCCGCACGGACCGCGAAGCCAGCCGGTCACGCCGTCCGCAGCCGCCGCCATTCCCACGCGGCCAATCCGGCGAACAGAACCGTCGCCACGCAAGCGGCGGCGGTCAGCAGCCACTCGGCTCCCCCGCCGCCGCCGTCCGGAGACGCGCCGGTCGTGCGTTCGATCCAGTCCGGAACCGTCAGCGTCAGCACCAACGCGACAGCGCTGAGCACCGCGAGCGCGGACTCCGCCGCGATCCGGAGCTTTTGTGCAGTGTTCATGACACCCTCCCTGCTGTCAGTACTTCGCCGCGTTGAGCCGAGTCCGCCAGGTGTTGCCCGCGCCGGCGTATTCGCCGTAGCTCCATACGGTCCGGGAATCCGACGGGTCCCGGCCGATGCCGAAGTAGTCGCCCCATCGGCCGCCGGTGTAGGCGCTCTGCCCGGCGATCACCGAGGCGCTGCCCTGCAACGTGCCCGGCGGGTCGGTGGCGAGGCGGCCGGTCTGGCGGAAGTGGCCGTACTCGTCGGCGGCGGACCGCCCGAACGCCACGTGGGCGTTGCGGGAGAGGTCGGTCTGGATCACCGGGAAGAAGTAGTGCCTGCCCGGCGCGCCGAACGCGCCCTGCTGCGCGATCGTGTGGCTGGGCACGTCGATCTCGTACCACTGCACCACTGACCGTGCCTCGGTGTCGCCCGGCCAGCTGTACGCGGACGTGTGCGTCGTCCACAACCGCTGGGTCCGCCCCGCCGCCTGGAAGACCGCGTTGAGCAACCGGGTGTCGTTCGTGGCGATTCGCGTTGTCCCGCCGTCCTTCTGCACCGCGCCGGGCGGCAGGTTGTAGCTGCGGCAGGGAACGGCGGTCGCGGTCAGCGCCGGCGCGCCGCCGGACCACAGACCCAGCGGGTTGGACAGCGTCCAGAGCGTCAGGCTGGACCCCGACGGGAACAGCGAGTTCACCAGGTAAGCGCGCGGATTCCCGCCCGCGCCTTGGAAATGACAGGCGGGCTGGACGGAGAACGCGGCGCTCCGGTCCGGGTTCCGCAGACCCCAGAAATCCCACCAGCGGATCGTGTGTCCGCCGCCGGCCCCGCCGCCGTACAGCTCCGCCTTGTTGAAGATCCGCAGTTTCGCGTAGGCGAACCCGCCGCCGAAGGCGAATTGGTTGGTGGACACGTAAATCGCCTGGGTGTCGAAGCCCAGCATCGGGTAGTCCGACCAGTTGCCGCTGGCGGTGGCCCCGTCCGAAGTCGCGTCGGTGCTCCAGATCCAGTACCCGCCCGCGGGGTCGCCGGTCTGCGAGACGCCGAGCATGATCCACGAGCCCTGCGGGTTCGCGCGCCGGGCGGCGATGCAGACGATCCACCGGCCGCTGTAGTGATCGTAGGCCAGTTTCGGGTCGAAAAGCTGCGCCCCGGCGGGCAGCACCGGGTTGAACATCGCGGTGAAATTGGCCCACCGGAACTGTTGCAGGCCGGTCTTGTCGTAGCCGACCAGGTCCACGTTGACCGCGGCCAGCACCTGTTTCGGCCCGACCGCGACCGTGCAGTCCGGCGGCCGGAACGCGGTCTGGGAAATCCCCTCGAAACTCGCCGACGCCGCCGGGGCCAAACCCTCGACGATCTCGTCCTCCGGCGGATTCTCCTCCGACAATTCCGCCGCCGCTTCCTCGTCCAGTTGCACGTCGAGCGCGTCCGCCGGAGCCAGCGCCTCCGCGCCGTGCTCCCGCGCGCCGGTCTTCAGCTGGTCGTACTCCTCGACCGGGACCGGGAACCGTTGCGCGAACAACGGCGACCGGTCCGGCGACGGCGGTTCGGCGAGCAGTTCGCCGACCGTCAGATCCGCCATCTCCCGCGACGCGCCCCCGGCCGTTTCTCCTGCCTGGCCCTCGAGCACCTGTGCATCAGGCATCACGGTGATCACCCTCTTCCTCCGCGGCCTCGTCGCCGGCCCGTGCCGGGGCGTCGGCCTCCTCCTCCCGATCGCGGTGCCGTTCCGCGGCCGCCTTCAGCCGTTCCATCTCGGCGGCCGGAACCGGTGTCCCGATCGGAATCTCGTACCCCATTTCCGGTTCGGCGGGCGCGTTTTCGCCCGCCGGGCCGCTTTCCGCGCCTTCTCCGCGTCCCGCGCCCGACCGCGGCCCTTCCGGTTCGCTCATCGTTCACCCCCGGGAATTCCGCCCGAAAAGATCGATTCCGGCGGTGTTCACGAAAAAGGTCGCACAACAGCCGGGAACGGATACGCACCCACCGCAACCTTCAGCCGAACGGCGCAGCGGAAATCGATTGCACCATTTTTTCCCCGATTCGACGGGAAGGCGCATAAAAACCGACCGGAAACAGTTTCGAAGAACCTTTCCAGGTATCCGGAGCCGCCCGTCCGGACCCGCCCCGAACGCCCGAATGCTGGCGGATCAAGCAGTTCCGGCCCGTTCACCCGGACTCGTCCGGCTTGCGCCGCGTTTTCGGATCATCCCCGTACGGGCCCCCTGGATTTACGTCCAACTTGCGCATTTTGTCGCCCGCCAAGTTGAGCACCCGGTTAATTCTTCACGCATTCCTTCGAAGGTAGGTGGTGCGATTACCCGGGCTCGGCGGAGGCTGGCGCGACCGTGCTCCAGGGAGGAGATTTCCCATGTCCCGACTTGCCCGTTTCGCCGCGCCCGCCGTCATTCTGGCCGGTTCGCTCGCTTTGGTCGCGCCGGCCGCGAACGCCGCCGTCCCGCATCCGCTCGCCGCGACGTGCTCGCAGTCCTATCTTCCGCTGCCCGACCCGGCCTGCACGCCCGGCGCGACCAACCCGGACGTCACCCAGGACACCATCGACGACACGATCTGCGTCCCCGGCTGGACCGCTACCATCCGCCCGCCGACGACCTACACCAACAAGCTCAAGAAGCAGGGCATCATCGACTACGGCTACTCCGACACCTCGATGAGCTCGTACGAGGAGGACCACTTCCTGCCGCTCGAACTGGGCGGCGCTCCGAAGGACCCGAAGAACCTCTGGCCCGAACCGCACGACGGCGAGCAGAACTCCTACAGCAAGGATTCCGTCGAAAACGCGGTGAAGAAGGCGGTCTGCGCGGGGAAAGCCACCCTCGCCGACGCGCAGCACGCCATGCTGACCAACTGGACCACCGCGGAGTCCGTGCTCGGCATCGAGTGAGCGACCCGGGAAAACGACCGTGAAGGATTCCTTGCGGGAATCTGATTCCCGCAAGGAATCCTTCACGGGCCTGCCGCGTCCGGGGGTCAGCCTTCGGAGGGCCGCGAAAGGACGGCCAGCCGGGGACGGCGGGTCTCCCCCAGTCCCGGGCCCGGACGATGCGCGCGGCACACCGTGCACACCACCGCGTGGCTGACCGGCGTCCCGTCCTCCTGGACCAGCCTGCCCACGTGCACCGCCTCGCGGCCGCACTGTCCACAGGGGACGGTCGCGCTTTCCGGGTCCACCAGCAGCCTGCTCATGTCGTGCTCCCTCCGACGTTCTCCGGCGAAAGCGTCCGGTTACCCGAGGTCTTCCGGGGCAAACCGGACGCTTCCGCCGTTCCGGTTTGGCCTGGCCGGAAGCGGGTAAGCCGTCGGTCAGGCGGAAGGGAGCAGGCGATGGCCGCGCACCGGCAGCCGGATCCCCACCGGGCGCTGCGTTCGATGGAACGGGAACTGCTCGCCACCGACGCGCTGTGGGTGCGGCGCGCCTTCGGGCAGTCAGCGTGGCCGCTGCGCCGGGCGTGGCCGGTGGCGTGCTGGGCGCTGACCGCGGTCGCGGCCGGGCTGGTCGTCTGCGGGATCGTCTTTCCGCCGGAGGTGCCGCTCGCGCTGCTCGGCTTCGTGCTGGCGGCGATCGCGGTGTGCGGGCACGTCGCCCGCCAGGAGTGCCTGCGTCCGCCGACCCGCCGGACTCCCGGTCCGGGGAAAGGATTTCCATGCCGCCCGTCGTAGTCGTGACCGGGGCCAGCGCCGGAGTGGGCCGGGCCGTCGCCCGCGCGTACGGCCGCCGCGGCGCGAAAGTCGCCTTGCTGGCGCGGGGCGAGAAGGGGCTCGCCGCCGCGGCGGAGGAGGTCCGGGAGGCCGGGGGCACGCCGCTGGAACTGCCTGCGGACGTCGCCGATTTCGCCCTCCTCGACGCCGCCGCGACCCGCGCCGAGGAGGAACTCGGGCCGATCGACGTCTGGGTCAACGTCGCGTTCAGCTCGGTGTTCGCCCGGTTCTCCGACGTCAAGCCCGACGAATACCGCCGGGTGACCGAGGTGACCTACCTCGGTTTCGTGCACGGCACGATGGCCGCTCTCGCACGGATGAAACCGCGGGACGCGGGCACGATCGTCCAGGTCGGCTCGGCGCTCGCGTATCGCGGCATCCCGCTGCAGAGCGCGTATTGCGGGGCCAAGCACGCCATTCAAGGCTTCAACGAAGCGCTGCGCTGCGAACTTCTCCACGAGCACAGCGGAATCCGCACGACCATGGTGCAGTTGCCCGCGGTCAACACGCCGCAGTTCACCTGGCTGCTTTCGCGGCTGCCCGAGCACGCCCAGCCGGTTCCACCGATCTACCAGCCCGAACTCGCCGCCCGCGAGGTGCTGCACGCGGCCGACCATCCGCGCCGCCGCGAGTACTGGGTCGGCACGAGCACCGCCGCGACGCTGCTGGCCAACGCCGTCGCGCCCGGCCTGCTCGACCGGTACCTCGCCCGCACCGGCTTCGGCGCGCAGCAAACCGGCCAGCCACAGCGGCCGAGCCAGCCCGCGAACCTGTGGGAGCCCGCGGACGGCCCGCGCGGGTTCGACTACGGCGCGCACGGCGAGTTCGATCAGCAGGCCAAGGCGCGAGACGTCCAGCCGGTGCTGAGCCGCCACCACGGCGCGGTCGCCGCTGGGCTGACCGCCTCGGTACTCGCCGCTGTGCAGTTGCTGCGCCGCACCACTGCGAAGGGCATTCGGCCCGCGAAGAGGAGCCAGTACGGTGCCGTAGCCGCTGTCGCCGGGCAATTGCTGCGCCGCACCGCAAAGTCCCGCCGCGCGGCGAAGAAGGGTCGCCGGTGAGACCGTTCCAGAACCGCGCCGACGCGGGCACCCGGCTCGCCGCGGCCCTGGCCTGCCGGGAGTGGGCGGACCCGGTGGTCTTCGGGCTGGTCCGCGGCGGGCTTCCGGTCGCCGCGCCCGTCGCCGAGGAACTGGACGCGCCGCTGGAACTGCTCGTCGCTCGCAAAATCAGCGCACCCGGACGGCCGGAACTCGGGCTCGGCGCCGTCGCCGCGGACGGCCCGCCGTTCTTCGACCGCGCCGGCCTCCGCGCGCTCGGGCTGACGCCGGAGGACGTCGCGAACCAGGTCGACCAAGCCCGCACCGAGGCCCGTGACCAGGTCCGCCGCTACCTGGGCAACCGCGTCCCGCACTCACCGGCGGGCCACGACGTCGTGGTGATCGACGACGGCGTGGCCACCGGCGGCACCGCGATCGCCGCACTTCGAGCCCTCCGATCGCACGCACCCTTGCGGCTGGTCTTCGCCGCTCCAGTCGGCGCACCGCCCGCACTGGACAAGCTCACCCGCGAAGCCGACGAAGTCATCTGCCTGCGAGAACCGGAGGAATTCCACGCGGTCGGCGAGTTCTACTCCGACTTCAGCCCGACCACCGACGACGAAGTCCTCGCCCTCGTGCCCAAGTGATCAGCCGAACGCCGACAAAAGCCAGAACATCAACGCAGCGACCCCCGCCGCGGCCGGGAACGTCAGCACCCAGCCCAGCACGATGTCGCGCGCGATCCCCCACCGCACCGCCGAAAGCCGCCTCGTCGCGCCGACGCCCATCACCGCCGCCGTGATCACGTGGGTGGTCGAAATCGGGGCCTTCACGGCGAAAGCGGTCAAGTACAGCACCGAAGCACCGACCGATTCCGCCACGAACCCGTGCGGCGGGTCGAGCGGGAAGACGCGGCGGCCGAGCGTCCGCATGATGCGCATGCCGCCCGAGCAGGTACCGAGCGACAGCGCGCCGGCGCACACCAGCGTCACCCACAGGGGCACCGAGAAGGTGTCCTGTTTCCCGGCCGCGATCAGCGCCAGGACGAGCACGCCCATCCCCTTTTGCGCGTCCTGCAACCCGTGTCCGAGCGCCAGCGCCGAAGCCGACAGGATCTGCAGCCGCCGGAACACCCGGCCGCTGCGGTGCGGGTTCGCCCGGCGCAGCAGCCACAGCACCGCGACCATCGCCGCGTAGCCGAGCACCAGCCCGAGCAGCGGCGACGCGACCATCGGCACCAGCACTTTCTCCACGATGCCCGTCCAGTGCACCGTGCTCGCCGCGGCCAGCGCGGCTCCGACCATGCCGCCGATCAGCGAATGCGACGACGAGGACGGCAGCCCGAAGTACCAGGTCACGAGGTTCCACGCGATCGCGCCGACCAGCGCGGCGAGCACCACGGTCAGCGCGCCCGGGCCCGCCGGGACGTCGATGATTCCTTTCGCGACGGTCGCGGCGATGCCGGTCGACAGCAGCGCTCCGGCCAGGTTCATCACCGCGGCCAGCACGAGCGCGGTGCGCAGCGGGAGCGCCCTGGTCGAGACCGCGCTGGCGATCGCGTTGGCCGCGTCGTGGAAACCGTTGGTGTAGTCGAAGAAGACCGTCAGCACCACGACGGCGACGAGCGCGGCGGTGCTGTCCACTCAGGACTCCTTGACCGCGATGGTCTGCACCACGTCCGCGACGTGCTCGAAGCCGTCGGCCGCCAGTTCGAACTGTTCGACGACTTCCTTCGCCTTGAGCACCTCGAGCGCGTCCGCGCCCGGCTGGAACAGGTCGGCGAGCATCCGCCGGTAGGTGTGGTCCGCCTCGTTCTCCAGCGCGTTGATCTCGATCCAGTACGGCGACAGCTCGCCGACCTTCGCCAGGCCCGGCATGGATTCCGCGGTCAGTTCCGCGGCGCGGCACAGCACGCGCAGCATGCCGTCGGTGCCGGGCGGGAACTTCTCCAGCCGGTAGAGCACCGCGAGGTCGGCGGCAGTGTCCAGAAAGTCGAGGACGTCGTCGATCCGCGCGGCCAGCGCCTGGATGTCCTCGCGGTCGAACGGGGTGACGAACGTGCTGTTCAGCTCGACCATGATGGTGTGCGTCAGGTCGTCGCCGGCGTGTTCGACCTCGTGCAGCCGGGCCGCGATCGCCTCCCGTTCCGGGGGCGGCGCCTCGGTGAGGTCCCGCAGCAGCGCGGTGGCGGTGACGAGGTTCGCGGCCGCGTCCGCGAGCAGCTGGAAGAACTGGCTTCCGCGAGGTTTTATGCGCATCGGAGCAGAAGCTACCCCGTATCCCCCTCGCTTACACCGGCGCGGTGTGCCGGGCGCCCGGATCGGGTACCCGGCGGGCATCGAAGAGGAAGGAGCGCCGATGCGTCCGGTGTGGCAGGGTGCGCTGTCGTTCGGCCTGGTCAACGTCCCGGTGCGGATGTACAAGGCGGTTGAGGACCACGCCGTGCACTTCACGCAGTTCCAGCGCGGCACGCGGGACCGCATCCGCTACCGGCGGGTCAACGAGCGGACCGGCGACGAGGTGCCCTACGCCGACATCGTCCGCGGCCGGGAGGTCGGAAACGACGAGTACGTGCTGGTCGAGCAGGAGGAACTCGACGAGATCGCACCGGGCCGGTCGAGGTCGCTCGAGGTGGAGAGCTTTGTGGACCTCGAGGAGGTCGACCCGATGTACTTCGACCGCGCCTACTGGCTCGCACCCGCGAAAGAGGAAGCACAGCGCCCGTACGTGCTGCTGCTCGACGCGCTGGCCAGCCGGGACAAGGCGGCCGTCGCGAAGTTCGTCTTCCACGGCCGCGAACACCTCGCGCTCGCCCGCGCCGGCGACGGCGTGATCGTGCTCAACACGCTGCATTACGCCGCCGAGATGCGCAGCGCGGACGACGTGCCACAACTGCCCGCCAAGGCCAAGACCAACAAGAAGGAGCTGGACCTGGCGGTCAAGCTGATCGACGCGATGACCGAGCCGTGGAAGCCGGAAGAGTTCAGCGACACCTATCGCGAGCGGGTGGAAGAGCTGATCGAGGCCAAGCGGGAGGGCAACACCGTCACGCCAGCCGCCGAGCCGGAGGAGCCGACGAAGGTGGTCGACCTCATGGAGGCGCTGGCCAACAGCGTGCGCAGCAGCCGCAAGCCGCGCACGCCGGATCTGTCCGAGCTGTCCAAGACGGAGCTGCAGAAACTCGCCAAGGAGCGCGACGTCAAGGGGCGTTCGAAGATGTCGCGCGCCGATCTGGAGGCGGCGCTGAAGGCTTCCTGACCGGCCAGAGGCCGTGAGGGGAACCCTGAGAATCTGATTCCGCATGATTCCCCTCACGACCACGCTCCCGCTCCCGCGAGGCCGGCCTCAGTGCAGCGCCCGCGCCAGCTGCGGAATCCTCCCGCCGGCCAGCAGCACATCCACCTGCCGCGGCGACAGCTGGTGCCTCGTCCGGTACTCCTCGCCCCGGGTCTGGTTCCGCACGGTGAACTCCCCCGTCTCGGCCAGCCGCTGCAGCCCGGACACCGACAGCACGTCGTCGCGCCGGATCTTCTCGCTGTCGGCCGGCTCGGCGAATTCCAGCGGCAGGACGCCGAAGTTGACCAGGTTCTGCCAGTGGATCCGCGCGAACGACCGGGCCAGCACCACGCGCAAACCCAGGTACCGCGCGGTGATCGCGGCGTGTTCGCGCGACGAGCCCTGGCCGTAGTTCTCCCCCGCCACCACGAAATGGGCCGGGCTGTCGGCCGCGCGCTCGGGGTAGTCCTCGTCGATCCGGGTGAAGGTGAACTCGGCCAGCTTCGGGATGTTCGAGCGGTACGGCAGCGCACGGGCCCCGGCGGGCGAGATTTCGTCGGTCGACACGTCGTCCCCGGCCTTCAGCAGGACTGGGCCCTCGATCTCGTCCGGCAGCGGGTCGAAGTCCGGCAGCCCGGCGACGTTCGGGCCCTTCACCAGTTCCTCCCGCAGTGCCTCGTCCTCGGGCAGCGGGGTGGTGAAGACGCGCGGGTCGGCCGCCGAACGGGCCGGTCCGGAGACCCGCGGGTGCGCGAGGTGGTGGACGGTCGCGTAGTCGCGCGGATCGGTCAGCACGCCGGTCAGCGCCGACACCGCCGCGGTCTCCGGCGAGCACAGCCAGACCGAGTCGTCGGCGGTGCCGGACCGGCCGGGGAAATTCCGCGGGAACGTGCGCAGCGAGTTCGTGCCGGGCGCGGGGGCCTGGCCCATCCCGATGCAGCCGAGGCAGCCCGCCTGGTGCACGCGGGCGCCGGCCGCGACGAGGTCGGTGAGGTGTCCGCTGCGGGCCAGTTCGACGAGGATCTGCCGCGAGGTCGGGTTGACGTCGAAGCTGACCGAATCGGCCGTCTGCCTGCCCCGGACGGTGGCCGCGGCGACCGCGAAGTCCCGGAACCCCGGGTTGGCCGACGAACCGATCACGACCTGCCCCACCGGTGTCCCCGACACCTCGCGCACCGGAACCACGTTGCCCGGCGAAGACGGCTTCGCCACCAACGGCTCCACTGTGGACAGATCGATCTCGTCTTCGATGTCGTAGGAAGCGTCGCGTCCGGCGCGCAGGTCGCGGAAGTCGTGTTCGCGCCCTTCCGCCCGCAGGAACGCGCGGATCGCTTCGTCGGCCGGGAACACCGTCGCGGTCGCGCCCAGCTCAGCGCCCATGTTGGCGAGCACGTGCCGGTCCATCGCGCTCAGGCAGGCCAGCCCCGGGCCGTGGTACTCGATGATCCGGTGCCGTCCGCCACTGACGCCGTGCCGCCGCAGCATCTCCAGCACGACGTCCTTCGCCGACACCCACGGCGGCAGCTCGCTGCACAGCCGGACGCCCCAGATCTCCGGCATCCGCAGGTAGAGCGGTTCTCCGGCGATGGCCAGCGCCACTTCGAGGCCGCCGACGCCGACGGCGAGCATGCCCAGCGCGCCCGCCGCACAGGTGTGCGAATCGGATCCGGCGAGGCTCTTGCCGGGCACGCCGAAGCGCTCCATGTGCGTCGGATGCGAAACGCCGTTGCCCGCTTTGGAGAACCACAGCCCGAACCGGCGGCAGGCCGACCGCAGGTACGCGTGGTCCTCGGCGTTCTTCTCGTCGGCCTGCAGCAGGTTATGGTCGACGTACTGGACGCTCAGCTCGGTGCGCGCGCGATCGAGCCCGAGCGCCTCGAGTTCCTGCATCACGAGCGTGCCCGTGGCGTCCTGGGTCAGCGTCTGATCGACCCGCAGGCCGATTTCGGTCCCTGGCTCGAGCCGGCCGGCGACCAGGTGCTCGGCCAGCAGCCGCCCGGCGAGTGTCTGTTCGCGTCCCACTCGCGAGCGGGTACCCGTTTCCGGCGCGGCGAACCGCGATGTTTCCGCGCGCGGCGCGCGGGCAACCCGGGGATCAAGAACGGCGGAAGGAGACTGGGATGCCGCAGCAGGCTTGGAGTTCGAAACGGGAACGGCAGTACCAGCACATCGAGGAGTCGCAGGAAGAGCGCGGCGCGAGCAAGAAGCGCGCGAAGGAGATCGCGGCCCGCACGGTGAACAAGAACCGGGCGCAGTCGGGCGAATCGGACCGTGCGAGCAAGACGTCGGTGCGCGACAAATCGCCGCAGCAGCGCGGCGGGCACCGCTCCGGCAAGCGGCTCGGTCCTGGCGGCCCGACCCGCGACCAGCTGTACAACGAGGCCAAGCAGCGCAACATCCACGGCCGGTCCACGATGACCAAGAAGGAACTCGCGAAGGCGCTCGGCCGGGACTGACTCCGCCGCGATGAACCAGCGCCCGATCGAGGACTACGCCCTGCTCGGCGACCTGCACACCGCGGCGTTGGTGTCGCGGGAAGGTGCGGTCGAGTGGCTGTGCCTGCCGCGGTTCGACTCCCCCGCGTGCTTCGCCGCGCTTCTGCACGACGAGCGCGCGGGGGTGTGGCGGCTCGGGCCCGCGGACGGCGGACCGGCCACTCGCCGCGGTTACGTCGGCGACTCCCTGGTCCTCGCCAGCGAATGGGAAACCGCCGACGGCGCCGTGCGCGTGCTCGACTTCATGCCGCCGCGCGACGGAGCGGCCGATCTCGTCCGGATCGTCGAAGGCGTGCGCGGCCGGGTCCCGATGCGGACCTGCCTGCGGCCGCGGTTCGACTACGGGTCGGTGCGCCCGTGGGTGCGGCACGTCGACGGACGATTCGACGCGGTCGCAGGTCCGGACGCGGTTCGGCTGACCACGCCGGTCGACGTGTCGACCGAGGGTTTGGCGGAGTTCACCGTCGCCGAGGGCGAACGCGTGCCGTTCGTGCTGACCTACCACGCCTCCTACGAGGAACGCCCCGATCCGGCGGACGCCGAGAAAGCGCTGGCGCAAACCGAAAGCTTCTGGGCGGACTGGATCGACCGCTGCCGGTACAACGGCCGGTGGCCTTCCGCGGTGCGCCGCGCGCTGATCACATTGAAGGCGCTGACGTACGAGCCGACCGGCGGCATCCTCGCCGCACCGACGACATCGCTGCCGGAACAGCTCGGCGGCGAACGCAACTGGGACTACCGCTACTGCTGGCTGCGCGACGCCACCTTCACCCTGCAAGCCCTCGTCGGCACCGGCTATCCCGACGAGGCGCGCGCGTGGCGCGAATGGCTCGTCCGCGCGGCAGCGGGCGATCCGGCCGAACTCCAGGTCCTTTACGGACTCGACGGATCCCGCCGCGTTCCCGAGTCCACATTGGACTGGCTGGACGGGTATGCCGGTTCCGCCCCGGTGCGCATCGGCAACGCCGCGGCGGGACAGATGCAGCTCGACGTGTGGGGCGAAGCGCTCGACGGCCTGCACCTCGTCCGCGAAGCCGGGCTTCCGGTGATCCATCCGGCGTGGGATCTGCAACGCGGGCTGCTCGATTTTCTCGAAGGCCATTGGGATCAGCCCGATCGAAGCCTTTGGGAAGTACGGGGCGAACCGCAGCATTTCGTGCATTCCAAGGTAATGGCGTGGGCAGGCATCGACCGAGCCGTCCGGACGGTGGAACGCCACGATCTCGACGGACCGGTCGACCGCTGGCGTGCGCTGCGCGACCGCATTCACGAGGAAGTCTGCCGAGAGGGTTTCGACGCCGGCCGCAACACTTTCACCCAGTTCTACGGCTCACGCGGCCTCGACGCCGCATTGCTGCTCATCCCCCGCGTCGGCTTCCTCCCCGGAAGCGACCCGCGGGTGCGCGGAACTGTCGACGCGGTGCGGAAAGAGCTGTCGCGAGACGGTTTCGTCCACCGTTTCGACCCGGACGCCGATTCCGGTCCCAGCGAATTGAGCGGCGGCGAAGGCGCGTTCCTGCCGTGCAGTTTCTGGCTCGCCGACGCCTTGCACGGCACCGGCCGGACCGAGGAAGCCATCGAGGTCTTCGAGCAGATGCTGGCCGTCCGCAACGATGTCGGGCTGCTGAGCGAGGAATACGACACGACCGCCGGACGGCAGCTCGGGAACATGCCGCAGGCCTTCAGCATGGTCGGGCTCGTCAACACCGCACGCCACCTCGACGGCGCGGAAACCACCACCAACGCGACCGGACCCGAACAGGGGCTGCGCCGCGACGTGTAACGCCCCGGGCCTGCGGGTAGCCGGGGAGGACTCAACGCACGGGAGGACTTGTCATGACCGAGACCGTCGGCGACTACCTGCTTTCGCGGCTGCGTGACTGGGGCGTGGAACAGGTGTTCGCGTACCCCGGGGACGGGATCAACGGTCTCGTCGCCTCCTTCGGCAAGGCGGACAACCAGCCGCGCTTCGTCCAGGCCCGGCACGAGGAGATGGCCGCCTTCTCCGCGGTCGGCTACGCGAAGTTCAGCGGGGCGGTCGGCGTGTGCATGGCGACGTCCGGGCCCGGCGCGATCCACCTGCTGAACGGGCTCTACGACGCGAAACTCGACCACGTCCCGGTCGTCGCGATCGTCGGGCAGACCGCGCGCACCGCGATGGGCGGCAGCTACCAGCAGGAGGTCGAACTCCAGGCGCTGTACCGGGATGTCGCGAACGAGTACTGCATCGAGGTGAACGTCGCCGAGCAGCTGCCCAACGCGCTCGACCGCGCGTTCCGGGTCGCGCAGGCGTCGCGCACGCCGACCGCGCTGATCATCCCGGCGGATCTGCAGGAAGAGCCGTACGAGCCGCCGCAGCACGCGTTCAAGCAGATGCCCTCGAGCCCGCCCGGGACCGCGTGGCCGAATCCGGTGCCGCCCGAACCCGCCATCACCGAGGCGGCCGACGTGCTCAACGCCGGGGAGAAGGTCGCGATCCTCGTCGGGCAAGGCGCGCGCGGCGCGGTCGACGAGGTGCGCCAGGTCGCCGAACTCACCGGGGCCGGAGTGGCGAAAGCGTTGCTGGGCAAGGATGTTCTCGCCGACGACCTGCCGTACGTGACCGGCGCGATCGGCCTGCTCGGCACCCGGCCGAGCTACGAGATGATGCGCGACTGCGACACGCTGCTGATCGTCGGGTCCAATTTCCCGTACAGCCAGTTCCTGCCGGAGTACGGCCAGGCCCGCGCGGTGCAGATCGACATCGACGGCCGGTTCATCGGCATGCGCTACCCCACCGAGGTCAACCTCGTCGGCGACGCCGCCGCGACCCTGCGCGCGCTGCTGCCGAAGCTGAACCGGACCGAAAACCGTTCGTGGCGCGAGAAAATCGAGAAGAACGTCGCCGACTGGTGGACCACGATGGACCAGCAGGCCGAGGTCGACGCGAAACCGGTCAACCCGATGCGGATCGTGCACGAGCTGTCCAAGCAGATCCCGGGCAACGCGATGGTCACCGCCGATTCCGGCTCGTCGACCAACTGGTACGCGCGCAATCTCCGGATCCGCGAAGGCATCCGCAGCACGCTTTCCGGCACGCTCGCGACGATGGGTCCCGGCGTGCCGTATGCGATCGGCGCGAAGTTCGCGCATCCCGACCGGCCGGCGATCGCGCTGGTCGGCGACGGCGCGATGCAGATGAACGGGATGGCCGAGCTGATCACCATCGCGCGCTACCAGGGGTTGTGGACGGATCCGCGGTGCATCATCTGCGTGTTCCACAACAATGACCTCAACCAGGTCACATGGGAGCTGCGCGCGATGGGCGGCGCGCCGAAGTTCGAGGAATCGCAGTCCCTGCCGGACGTCGACTACGCCGGGTTCGCCCGGAGTGTCGGCCTCGAAGGCGTCAACGTCGACGAGCCGGGCGATCTCGCTTCGGCCTGGCGGACCGCGTTCGCCGCGGACCGGCCGACGGTGCTGGACGTCCGCTGCGACGCCGAGGTCCCGCCGATTCCGCCGCACGCGACGTTCGAGCAGATGAAATCGGTCACCGAGTCCGTGCTCAAGGGCGACCCCGAAGCGTTCCACCTGATGTTCCAGGGCGCGAAGACGAAGCTGCAGGAGTTCCTGCCCGGACGGTCGCGGTGACCGTCGCCGCCCCGCACATCGAACGGATCGACGCGCGCGCCTACCGGGTGCCCACTCCGTCGCCGGAGGCCGACGGCACGCTCTCCTGGGATTCCACCACGCTCGTCGTGGCCAGGGTGCGAGCAGGCGGCACCGACGGGCTCGGCTGGACGTACGCCGATTTCTCGTGCGTCCCGCTGATCGAAGGCAAACTGGCCTCCGCCGTCGCGGGCAAGCCGGTGCTGGACCCGCCCGCGTGCTGGACGGAGATGCAGCACGCGATCCGGAACCTCGGCCGCGCCGGGCTTGTCTCTTGTGCACTGTCCGCTGTGGACATCGCGATCTGGGACGCGGCCGCGCGGCTGCTCGACGTTCCGCTGAGCCGCCTGCTCGGCCGGGTGCACGACGAGGTCGAGGTCTACGGCAGCGGCGGCTTCACGTCGCAGGACGACGACGAGATGGCCGCCCAGCTGGACCACTGGGTCCGCCGGCAGCGCATTCCGCGGGTGAAGATCAAGATCGGCGAGTCGTGGGGCTCCGCGGTCGCGCGCGACATCGGCCGGGTCCGGCTGGCGCGAGAGACGATCGGGGACGACGCCGCGCTGTACGTCGACGCGAACGGCGGCTATTCGGTCGGCCGGGCCCGCCGGATCGCGGACACGTTGCGGGAGTTCGGCGTGACCTGGTTCGAGGAGCCGGTGTCGAGCGACGATCTGCCCGGGCTCGCGCAGCTGCGCACGCCGGACGGACCGGACATCGCCGCCGGTGAATACGGCTACGACCTGCCGTACTTCGCCCGGATGCTGCCTTCCGTGGACTGCCTCCAGGTCGACGTGACGCGGTGCGGCGGCTACACCGAATGGCGTCGTGTCGCCGCCCTCGCCGCCGCGGCGAACCGCGAGGTTTCCGCGCACTGCGCGCCGAATCTGTCCGCGCACGCGGCCGCGGCGACGCCGAACTTCCGGCACATCGAATGGTTCGCCGACCACGACCGGATCGAACGGGAACTGTTCTACGGCGGTCTCGACCCCAGCGGCGGCCGGGTCGCCCCGTCGATGTCCACCGCCGGGCACGGGCTGCGCCTGCACGCCGACGCCGCGGCCGAGTATGCGGTCAAGGAGGGCCGATGAGCACCGCCGAACTTCCCAATCCCGTGGTTCGCGTGCCGGAACCGGCCGAAATCGACCCCGAGGCACTCGCGGCCGCCTTGCGCGAGCGGGTCGAGGGCGAGGTCCGCTTCGACGACGGCAGCCGCGCCGCCTACTCCACCGACGCGTCCAATTTCCGCCAGGTCCCCATCGGTGTCGTCGTGCCGCGCTCCCCTGACGACGGCGTCGAAGCGCTGGCCGTAGCGCGGGAATTCGGTGCGCCGGTGCTTTCGCGAGGCGGCGGGACGAGCCTCGCGGGCCAGTGCACCAACACCGCTGTGGTGCTCGACTGGTCGAAGTACTGCTCCGAGCTGGAATCTGTGGATGCCGACAACCGCACTTGCGTCGTGCAGCCGGGAATCGTGCTGGACGACCTCAACCGGCAGCTCGCGGACACCGGGCTGCGGTTCGGTCCCGAGCCCGCCACGCACATGAACTGCACTCTCGGCGGCATGATCGGCAACAACTCCTGCGGCGCGACCGCGCAGCGCACCGGCAAGGTCGTGGACAACATCGTGCGGCTCGAAGTGCTGCTGGCGGACGGAACCCGGTTCTGGTGCGGCAAAACGAGCGACGACGAGTACGCCGAGATCGAGCACCACGGCGACCGGCGCGCCGCGATCTACCGGCAGCTGCGCCGGCTGCGCGACGAATACGCCGACGAGATCCGCCGCCGGTTCCCGGACATCCCGCGCCGGGTGTCTGGCTACAACCTCGACTCGCTGCTGCCCGAACACGGTTTCGACGTCGCCGGACTGCTCGTCGGCAGCGAATCGACGCTGGTCACCGTCCTGCGCGCGGAACTGGAACTGGTGCCGGTGCTGCCGGAACGCGCGATGGTCGTGCTGGGCTACCCGGACATCGCGACCGCCGCCGACGCGGTGCCGGACATTCTGCCGCACGAACCGATCGCGCTCGAAGGCGTCGACCACCGGCTGCTCTACGACGAACGGTTGAAGCACCTCAACGAAAAAGCCCGCGAAGAGCTGCCGCGCGGCCGGGCTTTCCTGATGGTCCAGTTCGGCGCGCAGACTCGTGAGGAAGCCGACAAGCAAGCGCGCGGGCTGCTCGACTCCGTCGAGGGCGCCGAGGTCGCGTTCCTCGACGACCCGGCCCGCGAGGCCGAGCTTTGGCAGGTCCGGGAGGCCGGGCTCGGCGCGACCGCGCATGTTCCTGGCGAGAGAGACACCTTCGAGGGCTGGGAAGACTCCGCGGTAGCACCGGAAAAACTCGGCGGCTACCTCCGCCGGCTGGACGCGCTGTACGCGGAATTCGGCTACGCCGACGAAACCGGGCCGAGCCTGTACGGCCACTTCGGACAGGGCTGCGTGCACACGCGGATTCCGTTCGACCTCTACACCGCGTCCGGCGTCGCGACCTACCGGCGGTTCATGGAACGGGCCGCCGACCTGGTCGCGGAGTTCGGCGGCTCGTTCTCCGGCGAGCACGGCGACGGGCAGAGCCGCGGCGAACTGCTGCCGCGCATGTTCGGCAACGACCTGGTCACCGCTTTCGGCCAGCTGAAGGCGATCTTCGACCCGGCGGACCGGATGAACCCGGGCAAGGTCGTCGCGCCGTACTCGCTCGACGAAAACCTGCGGCTCGGCGGCTCGTGGTCCCCCGCCGAGCCGCAGGACCTCCATTTCCGCTTCCCGCACGACGGCGGCTCGTTCTCCCAGGCCGCCAACCGGTGCGTCGGCGTCGGCCGGTGCCGTCAGTCCACTTCGGAAAGCGGCGACGTGATGTGCCCGTCGTACCAGGTCACCGGCGAGGAGGAACACTCCACGCGCGGCCGGGCGCGGCTGCTGTTCGAAATGCTCAACGGACACCGCGACGGCCCGATCTCCGATGGCTGGCGCTCCACCGAGGTGCGCGACGCGCTCGACCTGTGCCTTTCCTGCAAAGGCTGCAAATCGGACTGTCCGGCCGATGTGGACATGGCCACCTACAAGGCGGAATTCCTGGCCCACCATTACGAAGGACGGCCCTGGAAACGGCCGCGGTCGGACTTCAGCATGGGCTGGCTGCCGCTGG
Source organism: Amycolatopsis sp. FU40 (assembly GCF_021903635.1). Taxonomy (NCBI): domain Bacteria; kingdom Bacillati; phylum Actinomycetota; class Actinomycetes; order Pseudonocardiales; family Pseudonocardiaceae; genus Amycolatopsis; species Amycolatopsis sp. FU40. The sequence continues at coordinate 1,338,819 of NZ_CP091381.1, read as the reverse complement.
TCGCCCGGCTGGTCGGGAAGACTCGCACGGCCCGGCTGGCGAACCTGCTGGGCAAAACCCGCCTCGCGACGCGTGCCGCCGGGGTCGAGGACCGCGAAATCCCCCGTTTCGCCCCGGAAACGCTGCCGCGCTGGTTCGCCCGGCGCCAACCCGCCGGTACCGGTGCGCGCGGCACGGTGATGTTGTGGCCGGACACCTTCACTTCTTACTTCCACCCGCACGTCGCCGAGGCGGCCGTGCGAGTGCTGGAGGACGCCGGTTGGCGGGTCACGCTGCCGGAGCCGTCTGTCTGCTGTGGACTGACCTGGATTTCCACCGGCCAGCTCGGGGTCGCGAAACGGGTTCTCGCGCGCACCGTGCGCATGCTCGCCCCGCATCTCCGGAACGGCGGATTGGTGCTCGGCCTGGAACCCAGCTGCACCGCGGTCTTCCGCTCCGACGTGGCCGAGTTGTTCCCCGGCGACCAGGACGTCCGGCGGCTGCGGGACCAGACCGTGACGCTCGCGGAGCTGCTGACCCGGCACACCCCCGGGTACCGGCCGCCGCGGATTCCCGGACACGCGCTGGCCCAGGTGCATTGCCACCAGCACGCGGTGCTGGGCTGGGACGCGGACAAGGAACTCTTGCACGCGGCCGGGGTGGACGTCGAACGCCTCGATTCGGGCTGCTGCGGCCTCGCCGGGAACTTCGGGTTCGAGCGGGGACACCTGGAAGTCAGCAAGGCCTGTGCGGAACGGGTGCTGCTCCCCCGGGTACGCCAGGCGGACCGGCGGACGGCCGTGCTGGCTGACGGGTTCAGCTGCCGGACCCAGTTGCACGAACTGGACAGCGGCGGTCGCGAGGGCATCCATCTCGCCGAGTTGCTGGCCGCCGGACTGGACTCGCAAGACCGCTGAACGTCCGTGAAAGACTCCTTGAGGGAATCTGATTCCGCCAAGGAGTCCTTCACGGACCGAAATTCACCCGCCTGGAACCGTTTCGCCGCCCAACGCGGCCAGCACCTCGCCGCTGTAGTACGAAGACAGCCGATTCGACGCCAGGAACACATACGACGGCGCGAGATCGTCCGGATGCGCCGCCCGCTGCATCGGGGCCTGCAATCCGAACTTCTCCACCTTCTCCGGCGGGAACGTCGAGGGGATCAGCGGCGTCCACACCGGACCCGGCGCGACGCAGTTCACCCGGATTCCCCGGTCCGCCAAGGCCTGTGCCATCGCGTACGTCCACGCGTGGATCGCGCCCTTGGTAGCCGAGTAATCGATGAGGCTCTTGTTCCCCCGCAAGCCGTTCACCGAACCGGTGTTGATGATGACGTCCCCGTCGCCCAGATGCGGCAGCGCGGCCGCGGTCACGCGGAAGTAGCTGTGCAGATTCACGTCGAACGTGTGCATCCACTGCTCTTCGGTCAGGTCCTCGGGACTGTCGACCGGCCATTGCGTCGCCGCGTTGTTCACCAGGATGTCGAGTCCGTCCAGTTCGGACAGAGTGCGCTCGACGATGTCCCGGCACTGCTTCGCCTCGGCGAGATCACCGGGCAGCAGCAAGCATTCCCGGCCCTCGGCGCGCACCCGGTCCGCGGTGTACTCGGCGTCCTCGTGCTCGTCGAGATACGAGATCGCGACGTCCGCGCCCTCTTTCGCGAAGGCGATCGCCACCGCGCGGCCGATTCCGGAATCACCGCCGGTGATCAGCGCGCGTTGTCCGGCGAGCAGGCCGCGGCCCTCGTAGTCGGTCATCGAATCGCGCGGCTGCGGGTCCATTTCCGCGGTGGTGCCCGGCGGGTCCTGCTGCTGCGGAGGTCGGATGCGGTCGGCCACGGGAATCCTCCCCGGAAAAGTCGGTTCTGTTCCTTTCCGGCTACCCGCTGTGCCGCCGTTCAATCACGGAAGAAGCCGCGCAACCGTCCCCCTGCGACGGTTGCGCGGCCCTCGCCCCCTGGCCCGCTCTGCGGATGCGCGGCGGTTACCCCGGTCCGCGACTGGCAAACCCGGGGCGATCAGTAATCGTGCGACAGCGCCTCGACCAGCACCCCGGTGTCCGGGTTCGGCATGGCGCGGGCGACGTCCGCCTGTGCGACGACGCCGACCAGGTCGTGGCCGTCGATCACCGGCAGCCGGCGCACCCGGTGCTGCGACATGGTCTGCAGGATCTCGGCGACGTCGTCGTCCGCGCCGATCGTCACCGCTTCTCCTTGCGCCAGTTCGCCCGCGTGCACCGCACGAGGGTCCTTGCCTTCGGCGATCACCTTCACCACGATGTCGCGGTCGGTCAGCATTCCCTTGAGCCGGTTGTCCTCGCCGCACACCGGCAGCGCGCCCAGCTGTTCGCGCGCCATCGTCTGCGCGGCGTCGTTCACCGTGTCCGACTCGCGCACGCACACGGCGTTCGGCGTCATCAAGTCGCGGGCAGTGGTCATGAGATCGTCTCCTTCCTCCCGGGTCACTCCCCGGCTACCCACGTTCCCGGCCGTTACGCCTCCCGGGCAGTTTCTCCTCCGCCCGCCCGGGTAACCGGAGGCTCGTGGAAGGAGCCGACATGCCAGAACCGTTCCCGTCCGACCCGGTCCGCGCGGAAGGCCCGCCGCTGGTCGCGGCAGGCCGGTCCGGCGCGCCCCGGCTGATCGTGCTCGATCCGGCCGGCGCGGCCAAACACGACGGCCTGCCCGCCACCTGGCGTCCGCTCGCCGAGGACCACGAGATCCTCTGGTACCGGATCCCGGTCGAGGGCGCGTGGCGCGAAACCGCGGAAACCCTTGCCGCGCCGGAGCGCAGCGACCTCGTCACGAGCGGACCGCTCGCGGCCGAAGCCTTGCAGCTGGCTGCCGAGCATTCGGGGTCGCTGCGGTCCGTCCTTCTGGTCGACCCGGCCGCCGAAGGCGTGATCAGCCCCGGCGACGCCGCGGTCGCCGACGAAGCGTGGCTGGTCCAGCACGACGCCGAGATCGCCGCGCTGCGCGAGGCCGGCGTCGAAGTCGAAGTGCTGGCGCACAGTCGCGACGACCCGGACGACCAGGTGCCTAGCCCGCTGCCGCTTGGCCACGACTGGGTCGTCGACGCGCTCCGCGAAGCACTGGCCGAGCTGGAATCACGCTGACCCGTTTTGCCGCCCACCTGCCGGGTACGCCTGCAAGAAGGAAGGGAGGAAGCCGTGCTGGAGGAAATGAACCGGACGCCCGCGCGCGAGAAGTCCACCGCGGATCTCGCGGCCGATCTGACCGCTTCCATCAAGCGCCTGCTCCAAGACGAGTTCCGCTTGGCCATGGCCGAGCTCCAGACGAAGGGGAAACGCTTCGGCATCGGGGCCGGGCTCGTCGGCTTCGCCGGAGTGCTGGCGCTCCTCGGCGGCGCGACCCTGATCGCCGCCGCTGTGCTGGCCCTGGCGCTCGTCGTGCCCGGCTGGTTGTCCGCGCTGATCGTCGGAGGTGCGTTGCTGCTGGTCGCGGGGCTCGCGGCGCTGGTCGGCGGCAAGGAAGCGAGCCGCGCCGCGCCGGTGGTGCCGGAGGAATCCGTCGAGCGGGTCCGCGAGGACGTCGAGACGATGAAGCAGGGGCGGTCATGACCGAACGCAAGGTTGAGCAAGCCAAGGCGGACCGGGACGTCACCCGCGAGGAACTGGCCGAGACGCTGGACGCGCTGAGCCAGAAGGTCGACGTCCGCACGCGGGCCGGAGAGAAGGTCGACGCGACCATCGACAAGGCCGCTGAACAGGTCGGGAAAACCGTCTCGGCACCGGCTGCGGAGAAGGTCCGCGCTGGTGCGCGGGCGGTCCGGAGCAACCCGCTCCCGCTGTTCGCGGCGGTCTTCGGCGGAGTTTTCGTGCTGCGCTTCCTCATCCGCCGTCGGCACGCGCACCGGAAGCAAGGTGACGCATGCTGACCGACCGGGAACAGCGTGCACTGAACGAAATCGAACGAGGTTTGTCCGCCACGGATCCGCGGCTCAGCGCCAAGCTGGCCCGCGGATCCGGGCGTCGGCGCCGCCGCTCCGCGCTGGAGGTGCTGGCGATCGTCACCGCCGTGGTGCTGATCGCGACCGGGGCGTTCGACTCGCGACCAGGTATGATCGTGGCCGGGGTGGTCGCGCTCGCCGTGCTCGTGGGCGGGCCGTTCGCGGTGCGGCACTGGAAAGCCGGCTCCTCCCGGTGACCCGTGTTCGCTGGATCACTGTCAGGAAACCGTCAACGACCGCCTCGTGAGCGCGTTGCGGGGGCCAGCCTGAGCGGGTGACCGCAACTCTGTCCCGCCCGGAAACGCCGCCAGCCGCCGATCGGCACCGGCTTTCCGTCGTCGGCGGCCTCGCCGCACTGTCCCTCGACGCGATGGCGTCGGTCGCCTACGGACCCGAGGCGATCGTGCTCGTCCTGGCCGTCGCGGGCGGGACAGGACTCGGCTTCACCCTGCCGGTGACGCTGGCGATCGCCGTCTTGCTCGCTGTGCTGACGCTGTCGTATCGGCAGGTCATCGCCGCTTTTCCGGAGGGCGGCGGGGCCTACGGCGTCAGCCGCGCCCACCTCGGCCGGCGCGCGTCGCTCGTCGCCGCGGCGTCGCTGATCGTGGACTACGTGCTGAACGTCGCGGTGTCGGCCGCCGCCGGGGTCGCCGCCTTGACCTCGGCGTTTCCCTCGCTGCTGCCCTGCAAACTGTGGCTCTGCCTCGGCGTGCTCGCGTTGATCACCGGAATCAACCTTCGCGGCATCGCCGAAAGCGCGCGGGCCTTCATTGTGCCGACCGCGGTGTTCGTCGGGTCGATTCTCCTCGTCGTGGTGGTCGGTCTCTTCCGCAGCGCTCCGGCCGCCACTGTCGCGAGCGGACATCTCCAGGCCCTCCAGCCGGTCGGCATCCTGTTGCTGCTCAAGGCTTTCGCCAACGGCTGCGCGGCACTGACCGGCGTCGAAGCAATCGCCAACGCCGTCCCGGCCTTCCGCGAACCGCGGGTCCGCCGAGCCCAGCGGGCGGAAGTCGCGCTCGGCGGACTGCTCGCGGCGATGCTGCTCGGGATCGCTGTGCTGATCGGGAAGTTCTCGATCCGCCCGGTTGACGGTGCGACCGTGCTGTCGCAGGTGACCGCCGCGTCGCTCGGCAACGGTTTCGGTTACTACGTAGTGCAATTCTCCACCGTCATCCTGCTGGCGCTGGCCGCGAACACGTCTTTCGGCGGGCTGCCGGTGCTGGCGCAATTGCTCGCGAAACACAACAATCTGCCGCACGTTTTCGCCCTGCGCGCGGAACGTCAGGTGTACCGCCACGGCGTCGGTTTCCTCGCGATCGCTTCGGCTTCGCTGCTGCTCCTCGCGAATGGCGACATGAACACACTGGTGCCGTTGTTCGCGATCGGAGTGTTCGTCGGTTTCACGTTGTCGCAAACCGGAATGGTGCGGCATTGGTTCCGTTCGCGCCCGCGCGGCTGGCGCGGAAAAGCCGCGCTCAACGGTTTCGGCGCGCTGCTCACCGGAATCGCCGCGATCGTGGTCACGGCGTCGAAGTTCGGCGAAGGCGGCTGGCTGATCGTGGTCGCGCTGCCGGCGCTCGTGCTGCTGATGGAATGGGTCCACCGCACCTACCGCCGCATCGGCGAGCGCCTCGAACTCGGGCGCGTCCCTCCCCCGCCGCGCCCCAACCGGTCGCTGGTGGTCGTCCCGGTCCACACGGTGTCCCGGCTGACCCGCGACGCGCTCGCCGCCGCGCTTTCGCTCGGCGACCACGTCGAAGCTGTCCACGTAACGCATCCCGAGGAAGAAGCGGCCGCGCGCGAATTCGTCGAAGCGTGGGAACGGTGGCATCCGGACGTCACGCTGGTCCGGCTGCACGACGAACGCCGCCGTCTTGGCGAGCCGATCGTGGAACACCTGCGACGGCACGGCGGATGCCACGTTTTCGTCCTGGTCGCCGAGGTCGAACCGGAACACGTCTGGCAACGCGTCCTGCAAAACCGCCGCGGCGCGGTGCTGGCCCGGGCGCTGCGCCGCCGGTCCGACGCGGTCGTCTGCCGGATGCGGTTCCGGGTCGGGGCTTAGCGAAGCGCATTTCGTCCCGTTTTCCCGGATGCCCGGTTCGCCGGGGCCGTTACCGCGGTTGCCCGATAGTACTTTCGGCCGATGTCCGCAGGGCGAAAACCCGCCGAAAGGCGTGGGCCATCCCGGGGTTCTTTCCCTCGCCCCGGTTTCCGCGCCCAAGATCGTCTTAGGGTTGGGCGTACTTCGTGATCTTGAAACCGGAATGAGGGGCCCATGCGAAAACGGACCAGGATTCTCGGCAGAACGCTCGCCGCGGCGGGCACCCTCGCGGCGCTGACGGTGGCCACCGCCGTACCGGCGACCGCGGCGCCGCAGGCGAAAGCGGCCGAGCCGACGTCGGTCGAACAGGACATCGCGCAGCTGTACCAGGACGTCGAAGACCTCTACAACGGGCTGCCCGCGAACGCGCTGCGCGGCGTCGACCCGCTGTTCGACTCGCCGGTCAAGCGGCCGGGCCAGCAGGCGCACGCCGCGCAGGGCCCGATCCCGGGCTGCACCGAGGGATCGCTGCTGACCTACGCGAACAAGCTCGCTTCCTCGCTGAACCCGACCGAGGCCAAGGCGCTCAGCGCGCTGAGCGCGATCGGCCAGCTCTACACCCAGGCCGTCGCCAGCGACAAGACCCCGCAGGTCTTCGGCACCGACGGCCAGTACACGCCGCGCGCCGGCGCGACGATCGACAAGCTGCGCGGGTTCTGGGACATCGAAAGCTGGAACATCCAGCTGGTCGCCTGGAAGGGCACCGACCTGGGCAGCCAGGAACGCACCACGCAGACGTTCAAGCTCGGCCTCGACCCGAAGCGGGCCGCGGAAGCGGGCGCGCTCGCGACCAAGGTGCTCTACGAGGTCCCGGCGCTGCAGGGCGGCCGCCACCCGCTGCTGACCCTGAACGCGTTCTCCGCCCCGGCCGACAGCCTCGGCGGCAAGCGCATCATGCTCGGCGACGGCCTGCTCGACGTGGTCAACCACCTCGGCTTCGACGACGTGTCGGTGGAAGCGGTCGTCGGCCACGAGTACGGCCACCAGGTCGACTTCGCGCACGACAACTACCCGCGCGACGAATCCGGCGAAATGGGCCCGGACGCCTACGGCGGGTACTTCGGAGCGCACGCCAAGGGCGAGGCCTGGAACGCCCGCACCCAGCAGGAGGTCACCTACCTCGACGCTTCCATCGGCGACTGCTACCACAGCCACGGCACCCCCGACCAGCGCAAAGCCGCCGGCGCGTGGGGCGAGAAGCAGGCCGTGAGCCAGAACAACCCGAACCGGATCATCCCGTCCGCGAAGATGATCGAGAAGTTCCAGAAGGAGTATCCGAAGCTGATGCCGCCCGCCGCGGCGGCACTGGCCGCGGCGCACTGAGCACCGCTCGCGGGCCCCGTCTTCCGGGACGGGGCCCGTTCGCGTGCTCAGGTGGCGATGGTGGCCAGCGGGTCCAGGCCGTACGTGCGGGCGTAGCCGTTCTCAGTGCCGACCAGCAGGTCGACGATCTCGAAATACCGGTCCCAGAACGGGGTTTCGCGCAGCGCGTCGATCAGGAGCTGGTAGGCGTGGTGGTCGTCGGCCTCCCAGACCCAGACGTCGGTGACGCGCGCGGAGTAGAACTCGGTGTCGTAGAACCGGGACCGGACGCCGGCGGTTTTCGCCTCGATCGCCGGGACGACCTGGGCGGCGAACGCGTCCGCCCGTTCCTCCGGGGTCAGCGCGAGCCATTCCGGCGTGGTCTTGACCAGCAGGAACGCGGTCACCGGCGGTTGTTCGTCGGACATGGGAAATCCTTGCCGGTCAGGCGTCGAAAGCGGGCTTGAGGGTTTCGGCGCACCACTGTTCGAACGTGGTTTCAGACGCGGTTCCGGCGGTGCGCGCGATCCCGGCGTCGAGGCCGTTGTCCTTGGCGTGCTTCATCTCCGCGATTCCGTGGACGAAGTCTTCGTTGAGCCCGTAGCCGATGAGCGTGGTGCGCAGATCGTCCAGCGATTCGCGCTCGTAGCAGACCGGACGGCCCAGCTGCTCGCTCATGATCCGGGCGACATCGTGGGGAGACAAGTCTTCCGGGCCCAGAACCGGAACGTCGGCGAAGCCGGTCCAAGACCGGTCCCGCAACAGCCGCGCAGCGACCGCGGCGATGTCCGCGACCGCGACGAGCGGAGCCTTGCGGTCCGGGTCGAGGACGTCGGCGTAGACGCCCTTCTCCCGGATCGAGTCGACCTCCTCCAGCAGATTCTCGAAAAAGGAAGGATTGGCCAGCGCCCGATACGCGACGCCAGTGCCCGCGATGAGCTCGTCCATCGCGAGCGACGCGGTCACGAGCCCCGCCTGATCGGCGACCGCGGTGCCGCGCCCGAGCGCCGAGACCCCGACGACATGCCCGACTTGGTGCGCGACAAGCGCTTTCGCCGCCGGACCGGTAAAGCCGCTCCAGCCGTCCGCCGGGGCTCGCGACGAATCCGGCGGCACGACCCAGAAAACAGCGTCCGCGCCCGCGAAAGCCCGGTCGACCACCTCAGGGTCGCCGTGCGAACCGGCGACGACCTCGACGCGCTCGCGCACCGGCTCCGGCAGCCGCGCGGGGTCGCGGACGATCACCCGCAGATCCTCGCCCGCGTCGAACAACCGGCTCAGCACCCGGCTGCCGATGTTTCCGGTCGGGGCAGTGATGACGATCATGAAAACCTCCGTTGAGTACGTCCTCGATCCTGCTGAGCGCGGTCGTGATGCCACAATGGGAATCTCGGCACGCAATCTTTGCCTGAACTGGAATTACCTTGGTGAACAGCCTGAATCCGGCGATCGACGCCAACCTCGCCGTCGCTTTGGACGCCCTGCTGACCGAGCAGAGCGTCACCCGCGCCGCCGCGCGCCTGCACACCTCGCCGGCCGCGATGAGCCGCACGCTCGCCCGGTTGCGCCGCATCCTGCAAGACCCGCTGCTGGTCCGCGCCGGGCAAGCCATGGTCCCCACGCCGCGCGCCCAATCCCTGCGCGACGAGGCCGCCGCCGTGGTGCAAAGCCTGAACGCGCTGCTCAGCCCCGGCGCCGTCGTCGACCCCGCGACCCTGCGGTCCGCTTTCACGATCCAAACCGCCGACCTGGTCGGCGCCACGCTGGCGGTCGGCCTCCTGCGACTCACGCGCGAGGAAGCGCCCGGCATCTCCCTCCGCGTCCGAGCCGAGGAGCTGGAGGCTGGTTCAGCCCTCCGCGACGGCCGCCTCGACCTGGAGGTCGGCTCCATCGATCACGTCGATCCCGAGACACAGGTCGAAAAGCTGCTCACCCTGCGCATGGTCGCCGCCGTCCGCCCCGGCCACCCCCTGACCTCGGCCCCCGTGACCCCCGCTCGGCTCGCCGCGGCCGACCACGTCGCCGTCAGCCGCCGCGGCCGATTCACCGGCCCCCTCGACGCGGCACTGGCCGAACACAACCTCCGCCGCCGGGTCCCGATAGTCCTGCCGAGTCACCTGGCCGCGATGGCCCTCGCCGCGCGCAGCGATGCGGTCTGCCTGATCCCCGCGGCACTCCCCGGCGAACCCCCGTCGCCCCTCACTGCCGACGCGACCGCGCTTGGCTTGCGACTTCTCGACATTCCGGTTCCGTTGCCGCCGTTGACGATCGGCATGGCTTGGCATCCGCGGCAGTCCGCTGACGGGGCGCATCGCTGGCTCCGGGGTGCGGTGCGGAGGACCCTTCTCGTCGCGGGCGCCTGAGCCTGGGCTGAAGTTCGCGAAGGGGACCCGCACGGAATCCGGTTCCCTCAGGGGTCTCCGCACGTCCGTTTCCCGGCTAGCCGTTGGCGGTCGGCAGGTTGGTTGCGTGGAGTTCGCAGTCGCCGACGACGACGTGTGGTTCTCCGTCTTCGACATCTTCCCCCAGACCGAAGAGTCCTCCGGCGACGACTTCGTGCGCGAGGTCGAAATCGCCCTGTCCGAGACCGAGGAACTCCACCTCGCCTGGGACACGAGCCACCGCAGCGTCCGGATCCGGTACCGGCGCGAGGCGGACCTCGTCGTCGACGTCTTCCGCGAGCTCGTCACCGTGCTGACGATCGAGATCCGCGAAGCCGGTCCCGTCATCGCGATGGAGTACCGCGCGGAAGGCTGCCGCGGCAGGACGTGCGTGCGAACCCGACCGGCGTTCGCCCTGCCGGACGTCCTCCTCCCAACCTGAACGATCCCCGCGGCTAACGCGCGTTAATACCTTTCACTCTTGCTATTGACCTTCACCAGGGCGGGACTCTATTGTTTCACTAGAGTTAATATCATTAACAACTGTGAACAGGAGAAACGCCCATGCACGCCACCCCCTCGAAGACCGAGCGGACACCGAGCCACCGGACCGGACTGCGGGCTGCCCTGCTCGCGGTCCCGCTGGCGGTCGCCGGCGCGCTGGGCGCAACACCGGCCCAGGCCGCCGCTCATCCCGGCCCGGCATCGCTGACCTGCCAAGGAAAAGGCGTCGACCAGACCGCGAAAGCGCGGCACCGGGCCGAAATCCTCATCCACGCGCCGCTGCGCACGATCTGGGGACTGCAGACCGATGTCGAAGCCTGGACGTCCTGGCAGAAACCCGCCGCGCCGATGACCGTCCGGCGGCTGGATCCCGGACCGTTGCGCAAGCATTCGCGGTTCCAGGCGACCGTCCACGTGCCTTCGGCTCCCCCGAGCACGGTCGTGATCAGCTCCACCGTCCAGCAGATCCACCGCGGAACATGCCTCCGCTGGACCGGCCCCGCCGACAGCGCCGGATACCACATCGACGGCGTGCACGTCTGGACGTTCAGCCCCGTCCGGGGCGGGGTCCTCGTCCGCACCGAGGAAAGCCACCGCGGTCCGCAAGCCGATCCCACGTCCGACATGGGGCTCGAAACCTGGCTCACCGATCTCAAGACCGCCGCCGAAACCCGCCCCTGCGACTGACCGCATGACGCGAGACCGCGGGCTGCCGTGCGACCGGCAGGCCGCGGCGCAGCGCCCGATCGACACAGGCCCCGAGCAGCCTCCGCCCAGACGGCGACCACGTCGCCCCGGCGGAATCACTCCGTGTCCAGCACCGATCGCAACGTCCGCAGCAACGGCCCGGCCTCGGAGCCGAACATCTCCACGTCCACCCGCTCCACCGCGGTCACCGCCCGGCCCGCCAGGTCGCGGCCGTTTTCGGTCAACCGCACCAGTTTCGCGCGCGTGTCGCCGGAGTCGACCGTCCGCGTCACCAGCCCGGCCGCCTCCAGCCGCGCGATCACCTGGGAGGTCATCTTGATGTCGGCGCCCGCCTGCGCCGCCAGTTCCTGCTGCCGAGGCGGCGCACCGTGCGTTTCCATCCACCAGCAGCACGCGAGCAGCACGAACTGGACGTGCGTGAGGCCCAGCGGTTCGAGCGTCTGCCGGATCCGCCGCTGCCACGCCAAAGTCACGTGCCACAGCAGGAAACCCGGACTGTCCCCCGGGCCCGCGAACCGCGTCATCGCGCGGACCGCTCCGCGCTGGCCAGCAAATCGCTCATGGCGACCGGGAAGTCCTCGCTGATCTGCGGTCCGAGCTCCGGACCCGCTTCCCCTTCGATCTCCAGCCGGTGCGTGACGCGCGTGCCTCCGTCCGCGAGCGAGGCGAGCGTGTGCCGGAACCGCAGCACCACCTCGCCGAAGCGCGTTTCGTCTTCGTAGACCTCGTTCTCGGTCAACTCGGTGATGCGCGAACGGAACGTGTCCTGCCCCTGCGGAGTGACCGACAGCTCGGTCCCCTTCTCGAACGGTCCGTGCAATTCGAACCGGTCGCTGCGCTCGCTCAGCGGCGTTCCGCTGTGCAGGGCCCGCAACGCCGCCCACACCGCCTCCGGGCTCGCCGAGGTCTCCGCGCTGTAGTCAGTGGTCCACATGATCGATCCTCCCAGTTAGTCTTCGCAGAGATTATCTCCGCGAAGACTAACTGGCAAGCCTTCACTCCGGCCAAGCGCTGCCCTTGATCATCTCCACGAAGTCCGCCCGCTCGAACTCCGGATCGAAATAGGCGAGCACGTCGGCGTTCATGGTGCCGAACGTCGTGTCCGGACGGCCGGCCATGCCGTCCCGGAACGCACGCAGGATCCGGTTCTTGAAGTCCGGCCGCGGATGCGCCGCGACGACGGCCGCGCGCTGGTCGTCGGCGATCTCGTTCAGGTCGAGGCCGAGCACGTCGGTTTCCACGCCCAGCGTCACCACCGCCACCTCCGGGGCCAGCCGCAGCGGGACGTCCGGCGTCGTGTGCAGGGCGATCGCGAGCCAGACGTTCCGGGCCTCTTCCGCCGAACGGCCGTGGTCGAGGAGGAACGTCCGCGCCGCCTCGGCGCCGTCGAGTTCGAACCGGCGCTCGGAAGTCGCGTATCCGTCGGTGAGCCCCAGGTCGTGGAACAGGCCGCCGACGTACGCGAGTTCCGGGTCCGCCGTCAGCCCGCGTGCCGCGAGTTTCAGCGAACCCCACAGGAAGACGCGCCGCGAATGGTGGAACAGCGTCTCGTCGGCGACGTCGCGCACCAAGTCCGTCGCCTCGCGCGCCAGCGCTGTTCCGGGAATCTCGATCCCGGCGATCACCTCGGACACCACAGACCTCCTAGCGAAAAGCGGGCTTGACCCGAGTCTCGCCCGGCCAGGTCCGCGGCCCCACTGCGAAAACCGACCGCGTGCCCACAGTTCCGGACACGGGTCAGGAGGCCGTGGTCTCGAACCGGGCGCGGTACTGGCTCGGCGAAATCCCCAGGCGCGCCACGAAGACGCGCCGCATCGTCTCGGAGCTGCCGAATCCGGAGGAGCGTGCGGTTTCCGCGACGCCGTGTCCCGCGCCGAGGAGTGCTTTCGCGTGGTCCAGCCGCACCTGCTCGACGTACTTCGCCGGCGTCGTGTCCAGTTCGCTCGCGAACAGCCGCGCGAGATGCCGGGCGCTGACCCCCGCGCGCGACGCCATCGCGGACGCACTGTGGTCGAGCGCGGGCTGCGCCGAAACCAGATCGGTCACCTCGCGCAACGTCGGCGTGCTCGGCCGCGGCATCCGCAGCGGCGCGGAAAACTGCGACTGGCCGCCCGGCCGCTGCATGAACATCACGAGACCGCGCGCGACGGTGCGGGCGAGGTCGGGGCCGTGGTCGTGTTCGACCAGGGCGAGTGCGAGATCGATGCCCGCGGACACTCCCGCCGAGGTGAAAATGTCGCCGTCCTGCACGAAAAGCGCGTCGGGCAGCACCTGGACGTCCGGATGCGCGCGAGCGAGCCGGGCCGCGTGCCGCCAATGCGTGGTGACGCGCCGCCCGGACAGCACGCCCGCCGCGGCCAGCGCGAAGGAACCGGTGCAAATCGACACCAGCCGGCCGGCGCGCGGCGCGATCTCGCGGATCGCGGCGACCAGGTCCGCGGGCACGCCGCGGTCCACCAGCCCGTCCCCGCCCGCGACCACGACGAGGTCCGGATCCGGCGCCTCGGCGACCGGCCCGTCCACCGGCAACCGCACGCCCACCGACGTCTCCGCGGCCGCTCCCGACGGCGACCGGTAGCTGATCGAGTACCCGGCCCCGGCCAGATTCGCCTCGGCGAACACCTCGGCGGGCCCGGTCACGTCGAGCATCTTCACGCCGTCGAACACGACGAAAACCACGCGCGCGCCCATGCTCCCGACCTCCGGGACCCAGCATGGCAGACGGTCAGGCGGACGCGGATCGGAGCGGCCCGAACGAATCCCGCACGGCAGTCACGGTCGTGCACACCGGCAGCGGCGAGCCGTGGGGTGCTCGGTCATGACGGCGCCGGACGGGGCGGGATCAGGCCGCCGGACTCTCGTCCGCCTCCCGGCGCTCAGCCAAAATCTCCCTCACCCGCTCCCCCGGCAACGCACTCCGCAGCGCCAGCGCCATCACCGCCGCCGTCAGCACCAGCGACGCCACCGCGCCCAGCGAGAAGTCCAGAACGCCCAGGTTCCCGGCATGCTTCGAAGCCTCCGGATACGTGCCGAGATAGCTGATCACGGCGAGCCCGGCGAACCACACCAGCACCCACCAGCCGTGCCGGAAGTCCGGTTTCGGCGAGGTTTTCGCGAAGGCCTGGTGCAGCGCGAGCAGGAGATACCCGAAGGCGATGACCACGAACAGTTTCCAGTTCGTGTCCCATCCGGTCCAGTAGATGATCAGGTTGGTGGAGAACAGCGCCAGGAACGCGACCGCCCACGTGCAGCCGCGGCCGAGACGGAACGGGCGGGCGTGGCTCGGCAGCTGGCTGCGCATCGCCAGCAGCACCAGCGGACCGGACCCGAACGACAGGACAGTGCTGTTCGTGACGAACGAAACCAGTTTGTTCCACCCCGGGAAGGGCAGGAAGAAGAAGCAGCCGACGACGAACGCCAGGAAGAGGCTGACCCACGGCACGCCCGCGGAGTTCACCTTCGCGAGCCCGGACGGCGCGTTTCCGTTGCGCCCCATGGCATAGGAGATGCGCGCGGTGACGCCGGTGTAGATCAGCCCGGTGTCGCCGGGCGAGACGATCGCGTCGGCGTACAACAGGGTGGCCAGCCAGCCGATGCCGAGCACGCTCGAGATCGCGGCGAGCGGGCCGAAGGTCGCGAGCACGTCGCTGCCCGCGGTGAAGTTCGCGCCGACGTGTTCCCAGCCCTGTTTGCCGATCGCGTCGGACGGGGCCGCGCCGATGAACGCGATCTGCAGCAGCACGTACAGGATTCCGGTGAGCACGACCGAACCGATGAGCGTGAGCGGCACGTTGCGTTTCGGGTTCGCCGTCTCCCCCGCCAGTTCGACGCCTTGCCGGAAGCCGAAGAACGAGAACGCGATGCCCGCGCTCGCGACCGCGGAGAAGATTCCGTGCGTGCCGTACGGGGCGAACCCGCCGTAGTCCGAGAAATGCCCGGGATGGAACGCGGTCACCAGGAATACGACGATCACCAGCGCGATGACGGCGAGTTTCCACCACACGAGCACGTTGTTGATCCGGGCGAACCAGCGCACGCCGAAGAAATTCACCAGCACGAAGAACGCCAGCAGGAGAATCGAGATCCCGGTGCCCGCCGGGGTGAGCACGGCGTTGCGGTCGGCGTCGAGCGTTTCCAGCCAGGGCAGGTAATTCGTGGCGTACTGGACGACCGCGAGCACCTCGATCGGCGACACCGCGGCCGCCGCTATCCACGTCACCCAGCCCATGGAAAAGCTCGCGAAGGAACCGAAAGAATAGTGCGGGAACCGCGCGACGCCGCCCGAATGCGGGAACATCGTGCCCAATTCGGCGTAGGTCATTCCGATCAGCACGAACATGACCGCGCCGATCCCCCACGACACGATCGCCGCGGGCCCGGCGAGCTGCGCGGCGTTGAGCGCGCCGAAGAGCCATCCGGACCCGATGATCGACCCGACCGCGGTGAACAGCAGCCCGATCGGGCCGAAATGCTTCTTGAGCCGCTTGTCGTCGCCCGCGACGACCGCCGGGGACAGCTGTTCGGTCGTTCCGGCCTCGTCCATGTCGCGGCCTCCTGCCGGGTCGGCGGTCCGCCTCCACTGTCCTCCCGCGACGGCGCGCGCAAAACAAGCGGACATAAGATTGTTACCTTGTGCACCATTCGGTGCAGGGCCGCAATCCTGCTCGGATTGCCGTTGCCGCACAACGGTATTCGCGAGTTATGTCCGGCATCGCCGGTTTCCCGCGCCGGACTACCAGGTCGCGCGGAGTATCCTGGTCACGTCGGCCGCCGCGACCTCCCGCGGGGTGTTCGCCAGCACCCCGTCCGCCAGCGTGTCGGCGACCAGGTCCGGCAGATCTCCCTCGCCGATGCCGAATTCGCGCAGCCGTCCGGCCAGTTCGACCTCCGCGACCAGGCGTTGCACCGCCGCGATCGCCGCGTCGGCGTTGTGCGCAACCGATTTCCGGGCATCCGCGACGCCCAGCGGTTCCGCCAGCCGCGCCAAGCGCTCTTCCCGCACCGCGCGGTTGAACCGCAGGCATTCGGTGAGCACCAAAGCCAACGCCTGGCCGTGCGGCAGGTCGAACCGGCCGCCGAGCGAGTGCCCGATGCCGTGCACCACGCCGAGTCCGGTCGTCCGCATGGCCTGGCCGGCGGTGTGCGCGGCGAGCATCAGATTCGCCCGCGCCGCCAGGTCTTCGCCGGCGGAGACCGCGCGACGCAGGTTCTCCGCCACCAGCCGGACAGCTTGCAGGTCCAGACCATCCGCCCAGGCATTGGGCCGGGCGGAGAGAAAGGACTCCACGGCGTGGGTCAGGCAGTCGATTCCGGCGGCCGCGGTCGCGCGCGGCGGCAGGCTCAGGGTGAGCGCCGGGTCCAGAAGTGCGTACCGGGCAAGGCAAGCCGGACCGCCGAGGTAACACTTGCGCTGCTGCCGGGGGTCGGTGATGACGCCGAGGTCGTTGCACTCCGAACCGGTGCCGGACGTGGTCGGGATCGCGACGATCGGCAACGCCGGCGCCAGGTCCGCCGAAGCTTCGGTGCTCCAGGTCAGTTCGGCGGCCGGACGGTTGTTGACGGCGGCCAGCGCGATCGCCTTCGCCGCGTCCAAAGCGGACCCGCCGCCCAGCGAGATCACCGCTCGCGCCTCGGCGGCGCGCACGAACGCACCGCCCGCGTCGACGTCGTCGGTGGTCGGATTCGGGTGCACGTCGGAGAAAACCTCGACTGCCGCCCCGTCTTGCCGCAGCAACTGGACCGCCTGCTCCGGCAACGGAGTCGCGACGAGCCCGCGATCACTGACCAGCACGATCTTCCGCGCGCCGATCGTCCGGACCACCCGGGGCAGCTGCCCGACGGCGCCGGCGGCGAACGTGGCGGCCGGGTACGGGCCGATCTCGACCGCCGGGAGCTGAGTCTCTGTCATGGCTTCCTCCCGAGCCGTTCCTCGTCGACCTCGACGCCCAGCCCCGGCGCGGACGGCACGTGCAGCAGGCCGTCCGCGTCGATGTCCAGCGGAGCGGAAAGCAGGAAATCGCGCCGCTGCGGCGTCCACACCGGCGGGTCGTAAGGGAATTCGAGGTACGGTCCCCCGCCGACGCCCGCGGTCACGTGCAGGTTCGCGAGCAACCCGAGGCCGTTGGACCAGGTGTGCGGCGTGAAGAGCCGGTTGCGGGCCAGCACCAGCTCGGCGAGCGTGCGGGCGCGCAGCATTCCGGCGGCGAGCGCGACGTCCGGCTGGTAAACGTCGAGGACGTCGGACTCGGCCAAGTCCAGCAGCTCGCTGAAGGTCCGGACCATTTCTCCCCCGGCGACGCGCACCCCGGCGTCCCGCACCGCGCGCAGGCCGGGCCGGTCGTCCAGCGGCAGCGGTTCCTCGAGCCAGAACACGTCCAGTTCGCGCAGCGCCGCCGCGAATCGCCGGACCGCCGCCGAGTCGAGCGAAGGCCGCACGTCGCCGGGCATCCGCCAGGCCTGGTTCAGGTCGGCCATCAGCGTCATCTCCGGCCCGACCTCCTCCCGGACCGCCCGCATGGTGGCGATCCCGCCCGCGAAATCCTCCGCGGCGAGCCGGATCTTCGCTGCCTGGAAACCCTGTTCTCGGACCCCCGCCAGCACCTCGGCCCGCTGTTCAGCAGGCAGGATCCGGCCGGTCGACGCGTACGCCGGGATCGCGTCCGCCGCGCCGCCGAACAGTGTCGCGACCGGGACGCCGAGCACCTTCCCGATGACGTCCCACAGCGCGATCTCCAGCGGCCAGTAGCGCCCGGCGTGGAACGCGATGGTCTCCAGCGCGCGGACATGCCGGCTGATCGCCATCGGATCCTGGCCGAGGAACAGCTCCGCGTACGGCTCGAAGCCCGCCATCGTGTCGCCGGAGCCATAGCCGACCACGCCCTCGTCGGTCACCACCTTGACCACCGTCGCGTCGAACCGCGTGCGCGGAACCGGATCCCACGCGGCGTCGAACGGCGGGTCGAGCGGCAGAGTCCCGGGCAGCAGCTGGATGTCGGCGATCTTCACTCCCCGGACGGTAACCGCGGATTGACGCTCGCCCAATCGTTGTTGCACAGTCCTCAACATGGCGAACCAGCGCACCTACGGTTCGGGCCTGGTCCGCGACGTCGGCCTGCTCGAAGTCCTCGCCCTGCCGGAAGCGCGCGACGGGCTCGGCGTGTCCCGCGTCGCCGAACTGTCCGGACGGGACAAGGCACAGGTCTCGCGCGCCCTCGCGACGCTCGCCGACGCCGGCCTGGTGTCGCGCGACGAGCACACCCGCGCGTACCGGCCGGGCTGGCGGCTGTTCGCCTTGGCCACGCACGCCACCGAAACGCATCTCGCGCACCTCGCCGCGCCCTTTCTGCGCACGATCGTGGCGCGGCTGAACGAAACGACGCATTTGTGCGTCCTGCGCGCCGGGCAGGTGTTCACCCTCCGGAGCGAACTCGCGTCCCACGCTTTCCGCGGACTCGGATGGGAGGGCGTCGGCGTCGACCCGTTCACGACCTCACCCGGACGGGTGTTATTGAGCGAATGGGACGAGGACACCGTCGGCCACTGGTGGCGGACCTTCTCCGGCGCCGCCGCGCACCCGCTCCCCGACCTCCCCGGCGCCGCCGCGGAACCGCCGTCTATCCCACTCGACCAGCTGACCGGAAAGCTCGCGGGGATCCGGAAACGCGGCTACGAAACCGTGGACGAGGAGTTCGAGCCAGGATTGGTCGGCGTGTCCGCACCGGTGTACGGATTCCGGGGCGACATCGTCGCCGCGGTCAACGTTTCCGCCCCGAAATCGCGCCTCGGCGAGCGGCTTCCCGCCGCGGGCCGGTTCACCCGCACCGTCGCCGACCGGATCTCGGCCGCACTCGGCGCACCGGGATGACGTTCATTTATGCTTCGCCCAAGCTTCTCTTTCCCGGCAGGTGGTCGCCATGTACGAAATCCCGCCCACGGCGGCCATGCAACGCTGGTCGGTCTCGGTCGACGGCTCCCACGCGATCTTCGCCTGCGCGCCGTGGCTCGAGGACCACACCGCGGACCGGGTGCTGCCGCGCCTGTGGCCGGGCCGCGGACTGGGCGTCAGCGACGCCGACGCCGCCGGGTTCGCCGCCGCGATCGCCGAGACGATGAAAGCCCCGAACTACTGGACCGCCAGCCACGCCGCGGCGCGCGCCTGGCAGGACCAGCCGTGGTCCCCCGCCCGCCGCGACCACGACGACGGATTCGTGTACTTCGCCGGACCGTGCGGGGAGCCCGGCGTCGCGGCGGGCTACCGCCCGGCTTACCACTTGCCGCTGGCGCTGCGGGACCTGCGCGGGCTGCGGATCCGGGTGGCGGCTTATCTTCGCGGGGTTCGGGTTTTGAGCTGAGCTCGCAGCCAAGGCGGGCGACGATTCCGGCTCGCGGCCTGCCTGCTCGGGGGGCGGGTTCCGAGCGGACCTCGCCATCGAAGCCGCGGCACGGGCAGCGAATCCGACGGGCGGCCTGCGCGGGCACGGCTTCCCGAGCTGAGCTCGCTGTCGAAGCGGCGGCCGATGCGGGCAGCGCATCCAACCCGCCGCTTACCTGCGCAGAGCGCGACTCCCGCGCAGATTTCGCAGCCGAAACCGCAACCGGCGCTCAAGCCATGCACAATCCCCGCCCAGCCCGCAGCCGTCCGCGCACTCCGCGCCGAGCCGCCTCCTCAAGCGGGCGGCCCGAACTCCTGCCGTCCGATCAACCCCGCATCGCCTGGGTGGCCCGCCTCCGCTCGTGTCCGAAGCGGACGGCCGCCGCAGGAACTGCGTGTCCGTTTCTCGTATCGTCAGCCCGCGCCGGTCAGCGCAGATACGGCCCCAGCATCGCCCCGGTCAGCCTGCGCGCGGTCGCCGCCGCGTGCTCGGAATCGCCTTCGACCAGGCCGAGCAGCGGGTCCAGTCCCTCGACATGCGGGGCCAGCGCCAGATGCGGCAAGACCAGCAGCAGCAACGACAACACGATCTCGACATCGGTGTCCGCGCGCAGTTGTCCCGCCGCCACCGCCCGTTCGACCAGCGGCCGCAGCACCGCCAGGTAGTGGCTGTTGACCGCCTCGCGCACCGGCGTGCGGGCGACCGGATCGGGCTCGAGGTTGGCCGCCGCGGTCATCGCGCGCTCGAGCGGATGGTCGTAGAAGTACCGCACCCACGCGTCGAGCAGCCGGTCGAGCGCGCCCGCGAAGTCCTTGTCCCACGGGAGCTTCGCGATCTCGGCCTCCATGGCCGCGCGGATCCGCACGCTCGCCAGTTCGGCGAGGTGAACGTACATGTCGGCTTTGTCGGTGAAGTACTGGAACAGGCTGCCCTTCGACACCCCGGCCTCGCGGCAGATCGTGTTGAGGCTGCCGCCGCTGAACCCGCGCGCCGCGAACTCCGCCTCGGCCGCCGCCAGCACCGCCGCCCGCCGCTTCTCCGGCAGCCGCTCCCACGTTCCCGTCGGCACCGCCGACCTCCTCTTCTTGACTCTCCCCGTGCTCCGATCGTACTCTATGACCACTGGTCATATGACCACCGGTCACAAGGAGGAGAGCGCATGTCCGCGAACAGCTTCCGGGTCTGCGTCGTCGGCGCGGGCTCGTCCGGGATCGCCGCCGTCAAGGTGCTCGCCGAACGCGGCGCCGACGTGGACTGCTACGAACTGTCCGACCGGGTCGGCGGGAACTGGGTGTGGGGCAACCGCAACGGGGTCTCCGCCGCCTACCGGTCCCTGCACATCAACACCTCGCGGCAGCGGATGGAGTTCAGCGACTTCCCGATGCCGCGGCATCTGCCCGACTTCGCCCGGCACGACCAGATCGCCGACTACTTCGCGGCCTACCTGGAGCATTTCGGCTTCGGCGACCGCATCCGGTTCGGCACCGGGGTCACGCACGTCGAGCCGAAGCCGGACGGCAGTTTCGCCGTGACACTGTCCACAGGAGACACCGAGCGGTACGACGCGGTGCTCGTCGCGAACGGCCACCACTGGGATCCGCGAATGCCGGAGCCGATGTTCCCCGGCGCCGAAGGATTCCGCGGCGAGATCATGCATTCGCATTCCTACACCGAGGAAGCGCAACTGGCCGGACGGCGCGTCGTGGTGGTCGGCATGGGCAATTCCGCGATGGACATCGCCGTCGACGCCTCGTACCACGCCGCGGAAACGCACCTCTCCGCGCGGCGCGGGGTGCACGTGATCCCGAAATACGTATGGGGCAGGCCGTATGACCAGATCGCCGGGAAGGAATGGCTGCCCTCGGCACTGCGCTGGCCGGTCGCGCGCCGGTTGATGGCCGCCGCGACCGGGCCGATGACGCGCTACGGCCTGCCCGAACCGGACCACAAGTTCGCGCAAGCGCACCCGACGATGTCGAGCCGCATCCTCGACCGGCTCGCACACGGGGCGATCACGCCAGCGCCGAACATCGAGCGCTTCGACGGCGACGACGTCGTCTTCACCGACGGCCGCCGCGCCGCCGCCGACCTGGTCGTGTTCTGCACCGGGTACAAGATCAGCTTTCCTTTCTTCGACCCGGATTTCCTCGATCCCTCCGGCGACAACGAAATCCGCCTGTACCGGCGGGTTTTCCACCCTCGCGTGCCCGGACTGTATTTCGTCGGGCTGGTGCAACCGCTCGGCGCGATCATGCCGATCGCGGAACGGCAGGCACTGCTGATCGCCGATCATCTGCAAGGCCGCTACCACCTGCCCGGCGCGGCCGAGATGGAACGCGAAATCGACACGCACCGACGCCGGATCGCGCGGCGTTACGTCGCCTCCAAGCGCCACACCATCCAGGTTGACTACGACGACTACATGCGCGACCTTCGACTCGAACGCCGTCGCGGGACCCGTCGTCCGGCTGGCCGCACTCCCGCCGACCGCCCCGTCGCCAGTGCCGCCGCCCGAGAGGAGATCCGCGCATGAACGTGACTTTCCCCGTCGACGGCGACCAGTGCGCAGCGACGCTTTACTTGCCAGCCAACGAAAACCCGCCGATCATCGTGATGGCACACGGACTCGGCGCAGTCCGCGAGATGGGCCTCGCCGCCTACGCCGAGCGCTTCACCGCCGCCGGATATGCCTGCCTGGTGTTCGACTACCGGCATTTCGGCGACAGCGACGGCACTCCGCGCCACCTGCTGTCGCCACGGAAACAACTCGCCGACTGGACCGCCGCGATCGCCTGCGCCCGCACGCTCCCCCAGGTCGACGGCGACCGAGTCATCGCCTGGGGCACCTCCTTCGGCGGCGGCCATGTACTCAGCACCGCCGCGACCCGCCCAGCCGGACTCGTCGCCGCGATCGCGCAGTGCCCGTTCACCGACGGCATCGCGTCCGCGCTGGCCATGCACCCCGCCAGCTCAGCCAAGGCGACCGCCGCCGCGGCCCGGGACGTGGTCGGACACTGGCTCGGACGGCCGCCGCACCTGATCGCCACCGCCGGCCCGGAGCGAGGCACCGCGCTGATGACCGCACCGGACGCCGAACCGGGCTATCTCGCGCTGGTGCCGCCAGGCAGCGATTTCCGCAACGAGGTCGCCGCCCGAGTGGTCTTCGACATCCTGCGCTACCGGCCGGGCAGCGGAGTCGGCCGGATCGAGGTGCCCACGTTGTTCGCGGTGTGCGAGAAGGATTCCGTCGCCCCGTCCGGGCCGACGCTGCGGTACGCCGCCCGCGCGCCGCGTGGCGAGGTGCGGACTTACCCGGATGGACATTTCGCGATTTACCAAGGGGATCCGTTCGAACGGGTGGTCGCGGACCAGATCGATTTCCTCCGTCGGCACGTCCCGGTGGCGGCATAAAAGACGGATTCGCACGCCGGGGTGCCGCTGGGCGGGACCGGATTCGGGTCCGACAGCACCGACCGTCGCTATCGCGGTGATCCCGGCAGTGCAATCCCGCACGGCCACTAGACCATGCGCGTTAGCGTGCGTTCGGGTGAACTCTTGCCAGAGGCCTAGTTGTCCGTTTTCACCCTTTCAGAGGTGTGGGCGAGTTACTTGCTCATGATCTTATGTTTGCGCAGAGGTGATCATCGAATGTTCTCGCGCCTCTGCCACGGGGGAGGGTGAAGCACGGCGGACAAGGGGGGACTATTTCACCGGCAGCAAGTCCGGCGAACAGTCCTTGCCTCAAATTTGGTTCCCTGCACGGTTTGATCGCGTTTTTATCGCAGGGGACAGTCGAGGACAGCTTGATCGCCGACGAATCAGCTCATGCCGCACCTGAAACCGTGACCGGTATTTCCGTTATTACTGACGCGTCATCACAAGAAAGGGGAATTCAAGTGAAACGAGTATTCGCCTCGCTTGCGATCGGGCTTATCGCACTTTTTTCGTTCCTGGTCCTGCCTTCCACGGCCTCGGCCGACAGCAGGCTCAGCGCCTCCGAGACGAGCGCCGGACAGTCGATCAGTTCGCGACCGGGTTGCGATCTTGCCTCTCCTCCGCCGCCGCGGTTCATCCGGGTAAAGAACGGAACCTATTACGACAACGCCCAGAGAACCGCCTGCCAGCAGTGTGACGACAACGCCTTGACTTGGGCCCGCCAGGGCTTCAAGACCTATTGCTGGGAGATCGCCGCCACCGCCGCGGAACTGTGGATCGGGCCGGTCATGGCTTCCGCGAAGAACGGCGCGGTCGAGCAGGCCAGCACGAAGATCGCGGCCAAGAAGGACCCGTGGATCATTTTCGACCACTACCCGACCCAGGAGGCATGCGAAGCGGACCGCGCGGCGGGCGTCAACAAACAGCTGTGGACGTGGGAGAGCGCCATCTGCGCCACCAACGACGTCGAATGGGTGTTGTTGATCGACAATCCGAGGGCCCCGGCGAAAGCAGTCTGACCGGGCAGTCCCCGCTCGACTGTGCGGGATCGTCAGGCATGGGTGGCTCGTTCACCCATGCCTGACGATTGCGCGAACGAACACCGCACCGGCTGCGAGAAAGACAAGTGGGGTCACGGCGACACTCGCGGTATTATCGGCTTTGCCGGAGTGACCGTCGGCAGTCGGCGCGTTTCGGCCTCGATTCCGCAGGGGGTTATCGTGGACACCGCGAAATTGCTTGCCGAGTGTGACCACGTACTTGTCGCGTTCGACGGGCCGGTCGCCGGGTTGTCCGCGATGGACTCGCTTGCCGCCCGGTTGCGGATACTGGTCGGCGAAGGACCGTTGCCGCGGAAGGTGAAGCGCACTGACGATCCGTTCGTCGTGCTGGCTTACGCCGCGACCATCGGCCCGTCGACCGAGCGGGCGGTGTACGCCCAGCTGTGCAGGCTCGAAGCCGAGACAGCGGGCGTCGCGCGACCTGCCCCCGGAGTCCTCGACGCCTTTGCTCACCTCGCTGCGGCAGGTACCCACATCACCGTGGTCAGCAGCCTGGCCGCCGAGACGGTCCGAGCGTTCCTGGTGATGCACGGCCTCAGCGAGCAGGTCCGTCGGATCGCCGGACGCGGCGGCCCCGATCGGGCGCATCTCCCGCCCGCCCCGGACCAGATCGCGGCAGCGATGCACGCGGACGCGGTGCCAGCGGAGTCCTGCATGTTCGTCGGCACTGCGCCGGCTGATCTCGACGCTGCCCGCGCAGCCGGTGTCAGCACTTTCCGCTACGCCCGCCCCAGCCCGCCTGCCGCCGAACCGCTTGCGGCGCAGCCGCCTGTTTCCTGGTTCGAGGCGCTGACGGAGATCAGCACGGCCCGAGGATGACGCTGGAAAGCGCGCACTTCTGAAGCACAGCGAAGGGCTCCTTGAGGAATCCCCCAAGGAGCCCTTCACCCCCGCCCCCGGCCTACTCCGAGCGCAGCGTGTCCAGCCTGGTCACCTGACGCAGCAGCGGCAACGTCAACGCCGTCACCAGCAGCACCGCCGCAACAGCAGCGCCGGCCAGTCCGGCCAGGACCCCGCCGTCGACCATCATCGGCATCTTCGCCAGCCGCAGGATCGGCGCGGTCAGCCCGAGCCCCGCTCCGACTGCCAGCACCACCCCGACGACCACCGGGACCGCGGTTTGCCACAGGGATCCCCTGGCCAGCACGCCGATCGGGACGCCCGCCGCGGACAGGGCCGCGAGGGGGCGGCGGCGTTCGCTGATCTGCTCGATCGACAGCATCAGCAGGCTCATCGCCGCCACTGCCAGCACGAACAGCGACGCGGTCAGCAGCACCGCGCGGAAGCTCGCCAGCATCCGCTCGTCGCGGCCGGCGTAGTCGGACATGAAGTCCGTCTTGCCGACCTCGGCCTTCCACGCCAGCGGGCGCACCGCGGTCGCGACCCGGTCGATCAGCGCGTCGACGCTGCCGGGACCGGCCACGAACAGTTCCGTGCGCACCACCGGCGGCTTGAGGTCGCCGAACGCGCCCGGCGTGACCAGCAGGCTGCTGGCCGCCGCCTTGGCGGTGTTGCCCGAGGGCACGACCCGGACATTGCCCGGGACTGTCCACACCGGACCCTCGACCTTGTTGCCGTCGCGGTAGCCGGTCAGCCGGTAGTCGCCCTTCGGCGCGGCCTGGGCCGACGAGCCCGCCACGTAGAAGATGTCCCCGTCCGCGCAGTCGCCGATGTTGGCTTCGGTCTTGAGTGCCACGCAGTCCCCGACGCTGCCGTAGATCTCCCGGTCCCCGGAGCTGAGCTGCAGGGATTTGGAGCTGTGCACGCCGGTCACCCCGGGCACCCCGGACAGCCGCTGGCGGACTTCCGCCTCGTGCGCGCTCGTCGTGTCCACCCGCACCGGAGCGGCCGCGACCCCGGCCGGCGTCTCGTACCGCTGGGAGTTGCGGCTGGTCATCGACGTGAGCACGCCCTGGATCAGGATCGTCCCGGCGAGCACGACGACCAGGCCGGACACCACCCGGCTGGCGGTGCCGCTGTCAAGCTGCAGCCTGCGCACCGCGAGCTGCCACGACGGCGGACCGCCGCGCAGCCGTTCCACGATCCGTTCCACCAGCCACGGCAGCAACGCCGCGACGCCGACGAGCAGGAACACGCTGCCCACCGCGAGCGCCAGCGCCGCGGCCTGGTCCCCCGACCCCGGCGATAAAACGAGCGTCCCGAGCAGGAACACCACGCCGATGGCGGTGATCGTCCAGCGCCACCACATCCGCCGCCGCACCGGTTTGCCCTGCCGGACCACGCCGAGCGGTTCGACGATCGTCCGGCGCAGCCCGAACAGCGCCGAGCCGACCGCGAGGCCGGGCACGAGCAGCGCGATCACCAGCAGCGCCACCCACGACGGCGTGAAGTCGTCCGGGAACACGCGGAGGCCGAACGGCAGCCAGTCCCCGATAAACGGCCGCAGCGCGTAGAACAGCGCGCCGCCCGCCACGAGCCCGATCACCGCGCCCACCAGCGATTCCGCCGCCGCGACCCGTTTGATCTGCCGGGCGTCCACCCCGATCAGCCGCAGCGCGGCGAGCCGCCGTTCGCGTTGCGCCGCGCCCATTCGCGACGCGGTGGTCACGAAGATCAGCAACGGCAGCAGCAGCACCGCGGCGATCGGCGCGACGACCATCCACATGATCGCCGACAGCGTGAACCCTTCGGCGGGTTTGCCGTAGGAGTACACGCTGCTCGCGCTCTCCCCTTCGGCCTTGATCTCCGCGGCGGTCGACCCGTAGTACGCCGTCAGGTCGGCCGCGTCGCTGACGCCCTGCTCCGCGATCTGGCCGACCACGTTGCCGGGCAGCCGCGCCTTGAGCGAGGCGCCCTCGGCCGAGTTCAGCTTCTCCGCCAGCGCGGGCGAAACGATCACCTCGCCCGGAGCGGGCAGCCGGGAAAGCCCCGGCGGCACCGGCGAGTTCTCCCCGGTCGCCGCGACCGCGGTCAGCTGGAGGAAGTCCTCGCCGACCGACGGGTACCAGCGGTAGGTCGCCAGCGGCGCGATCCCCTCGCGCGGCGAGGTGTCCTGCTTGATCGCCGCCGCCCGGTCCGCCCGGGCGTCCACGAGGTGGCTCACCGAGGCAGCGGGCAGGAGCACGGCGACCGCGAGCGCGATCCCGAACGCGGTCATCGCGAGCCGCAGGAGCGCCGAGCCGGACATCCGGCCGCCCCCGACGGCCAGCCGGAGTCCCAGCAGCAGATCCCGCATCATGCGACCAGCTCCCGGTCGACCGTGCGCCCGTCCCTGACCACGATCTCGCGGTCGGAGTACGCCGCGACCCGCGGTTCGTGGGTCACCAGCACCACCGCGGCGTGCGTTTCCCGCGCCGCCTGGGTGAGCATCTGCATGACCTTCTCGCCGTTGAGCGAATCGAGCGCGCCGGTCGGCTCGTCGGCGAAGACGACCTTCGGCCCGGTCACCAGCGCCCGCGCCACCGCGACCCGCTGCGCCTGCCCGCCGGACACGTCGCCGGGACGGCGTTTCGCCAGGTTGTCGACCTCGAGCCGGGCGAGCCATTCCTTCGCCTTGGCCTCGGCCGGCCCCCGCTTCGCCCCGGTCAGCCGCAGCGGAAGCGCCACGTTTTCCAGGCAGGTCAGCTCGGGAACGAGCTGGCCGAACTGGAACACGAAGCCGAATTCGGTGCGCCGCAACGCGCTCCGGCCCTTGTCGTCCATCGCGACGAGGTCCTGGCCGCCGTAGCGGATGGTCCCCGAATCCGGCCGGACGATCCCGGCGAGACAGTGCAGCAGCGTCGATTTCCCCGAACCGGACGCGCCCATGATCGCGAGCACTTCCCCCGCCGAGACGGCCAGCGCCGCCCCGTCGAGCGCCCGCGTCTGGCCGAACGATTTGTGCAGCGCGTTGCCCGCGAGCAACGCAGTTCCCGGCCTGGTCATCAGCGCACCGCCTTCTCGAGTTCGCCGAGCCGGGCCGCGGTGAGCTCGAGCCACCGCAGATCCGCCTCGAGGTGGAAGAGCGCGTGGTCGCAGATCAGCTGATCGGCGAGGTCGCCCTCGTACTTCCGTTTCGTGAGCGAGCGCATCACCTTGAGGTGCTCGCTGCGCTGGACGTCGAGCACATCGGTGGCGTCGCGGCCGGACAGCAGCGCCAGGACCACCTTCGTGTACAGCGTGTTCTGCAGGTACGGCTCCGGGCTTTCCGGAGTGCTCAGCCACTGCTCGACGTCGGTGATCCCGGCGTCGGTGATCGTGTAGCGCTTCCGCTCCGGCCCGTCGCCGCTCTCGACCCCCGCGACCTCGACCATGCCGTTGCGCAGCAGGCGCGACAGCGTCGAGTAGACCTGGCCGTACGCGAGCGGGCGGTCTTGCCCGAACTGCTCGTCGTACGCCCGTTTCAGGTCGTACCCGTGTCTCGGACCCGACTCGAGCAACCCGAGCAAGGTATGTGAAACCGACATTCCCCTGTTCCTCCCTTGACCCCGGAATCCCGGGGGTGAAGATCACTATACAACACAGGTATACGCGCCGTGTATACCACCGCAGAATAGTGCGTTTTGGCTGGTCAGGGGTGTCGTGAGCGGGGATCGCGGAAAGAGTCGCGATCCCCGCTCACGGGACCCGCACCGGGGCACATCCGGTGGGTCAGGGCTCGCTGCCGCGGGCGGCACGGCATGGCGAGGCGGCATGGCGAGGCGGGCGGCGGCACGGCATGCGAGGCGGGCGGCGGGTGAACCTTGCTGCGGCTGGCGAGGGGGGGTCGTGAGTGGTTATGCCGGTTCTAACCGGCATAACCACTCACGAGGCGTGCACCGGCGCACGGGCCGGGACAGCGCGGATGCCATGGCGCGGCGGACGGCAGGGACGGAGAGCAGTCGCGGAAGGCAGGTGCGGGCGGTAGGCGGGAGATGTTCCGAGGGCGGGTCGGCAGGCGGGGATGCCGCGAGGGCAGGCCAGCAGACGGGAGATGTTCCGAGGGGCAGGCCAGCAGACGGGACACGTTCCGAGAGCAGGCCAGCAGGCGGGGATGCCGCGAGGGCAGGTCGGCCGGGCCTCGTGAGCGGCGATGCCGGTTCCCGCCGGCTGGCGAGCCTCAGGACATCGCCGCTCACGAGGGCGCTACTTCCGCTCGCCGAGGTCCGCCCGGAGCCGGGTCAGCAGGTCCGCGGACGCCTTCGCGCGGTCCGGCTCCCGGCCCGCGATGGTGTGCGCGAGGATGTCGGTGACGATCGAGGCGGTCAGGGTTTCGCCGGTGAACTTCGTCGGGGAATCCGGAGCCGGCAGCACGACGCGGACCCGCGATTCGAGGTCCGCGGACAGCTGGCTCGTCACGAGCACTACCGCCGCGCCGACCTCCTCCGCGTAGCGCAGGATCAGCTCGACGTCGCGGTTCTGCCGGGCCGGGACGTACACCAGCACCGCGTCGTCGGCGCTCAACGGGAGCAACGCGTCCGCGAGCCGGAACCCGGTGTCGTCGCAGTGCCGGGTGACCAGGCCGCGGCGCGCGAGGCGGAACGCGGCGTACTCGGCGCAGACCGACGAGAGCCCGAGCCCCCAGGTGAACACCATCCGCGCGTCGAGCAGCAGTCGCGCCGCCTCCTCGACCGCTTCCGGCGCGAGCTGGCGCTGCATTTCCTGAAGCCGCTCGGCACTGTCGGCCATCACCCGGTCGATCTGGCGCGAACCGGTCGAGCCGAGGTTCTCCATCGCCGCGCTCAGCCGGACGGTCGGCTCGGTGCGTGCGGTGAACGTCTGGCCGAGGTGGCGCTTCAGCTCCGGCAGCCCCGAATACCCGAGCGCCTTCGCGGTGCGGACCACGGTCGCGTCGCTGGTCCCGGCCGCCGCGCCGAGGTCGCCCGCGGACGAGAACAGCACCTCGTTCGGATTGGCCAGCATGAACCGGGCGACCTGGCGTTCCGCGGGCTTGAGGTCGTCGAGCCGGGCGCGGACGTGGTCGTCGAAATGGTCGCCGCCGAGATAAGTAGTGGACATGACACCCTTGACTGGACGTAGTGGCTACTACAAGATGCCGGAGGGTTCTCCGTTGGTAGTGAACCCTACCCCGCCGGCTCGACGAGGAGCGCTCATGAGCACAGATCAGCCCTTGGTACGGCTGCGCGGCGTCGGCAAGTCGTTCGGCTCGGCCCGGGTGCTGACCGGGATCGACCTCGACGTCCGGCGCGGCGAAGTCGTCGTGGTCATCGGCCCGTCCGGGTCCGGGAAATCGACGCTGTGCCGCTGCGTCAACCGGCTGGAGACCGCGGACGAGGGCTCGATCGAGATCGAGGGCCGCCCGCTGCCCGCCGAGGGCGCGGACCTCGCCCGGCTGCGCGCCGACGTCGGCATGGTCTTCCAGTCCTTCAACCTCTTCGCGCACAAAACCGTGCGGGACAACGTGATGCTCGGCCCGGTCCGCGTGCGCGGGCTCAGCCGCGCCGACGCGCGGAAACGCGCCGACGAACTGCTGGAGCGGGTGGGCGTCGGCGCGCACGGCGACAAGTACCCGGCGCAGCTGTCCGGCGGTCAGCAGCAGCGGGTCGCGATCGCCCGCGCGCTGGCGATGGAACCGCGTGTGCTGCTGTTCGACGAACCGACCAGCGCGCTCGACCCCGAAATGATCCACGAGGTGCTCGACGTGATGACCGCGCTCGCCGCCGACGGCATGACCATGATCGTGGTGACCCACGAGATGGGCTTCGCCCGCAAGGCCGCCGACCGCGTCGTGTTCATGGCCGACGGCCGGATCGCCGAATCCGCCGCACCGGACGTCTTCTTCGGCTCGCCGCGGACCGAACGCGCCCGCGATTTCCTCGCCCGCGTGCTCAGCCACTGAGCCTGGAGGCCTTCATGTCCGCTCTCCTCTCCCGCCGGACCGCACTGCTCGCCGCCGGCACGGTTCCGCTGCTCGCCTCTTGCAGCGGCGGGACCACCCGAACCGCGGGCAATCCCGCGTACGCCACGCTCGACCAGTCCGACGCCGTCGCACGCGGTCCGGTCGGCACCGACCTGCCGGAAACGCCTACGCTGCGCCGGATCCGCGGCCAAGGCGTGCTGCGGCAATCCGGTTCGGTGACCACGCCCGGGTTCGGCATGATGAACCCGGCGACCGGCAAGATCACCGGCTTCGACATCGGGATCGCCCAGTTGCTGGCCAAGTATCTGCTCGGCACGCCCGAGGTGGACACCATCACCGGCGGCGCCGACACGCGCGAAGCGATCCTGCAGAACCGATCCGTCGATGTCGCCGTCTGTACTTACACGATCAGCAAAAGCCGGGCGCGGCTCGTTTCCTTCGCCGGGCCGTATTACGTCGCGCGCTCCGGCGTCGTCGTCGGCGCGGACGGTCCGCAGATCACTGCCGTGCGCGATCTCGCCGGGAAAGACGTCGCGGTCCAGCCGGGCGCGGCGCAGGAAGCGCTGCGGAAGGCGTGTCCGCAGGCACGCGCGGTGGTGTTCGAGGAATCGAGCCAGTGCGCCGCCGCGGTCCGGCAAGGCCGGGTTCAAGCCTGGTCGGCGAACACCGCGATCCTGCTCGGCAAAGCGGCGGTCGACGCGCGGCTGCGGATGACGCCCGCGACGTACGGCAGCAGCCCGTTCGGCATCGGGCTGCCGAAGGACGATCCGGCGTTCAAGCAGATCGTCGTCGAGTTCCTGCGGCGCATCGCCGCCGACGGGAGCTGGCGGCGGCTGTGGGAGCAGACCGTCGGCCCGCTCGTGTCCGGTCCCGCCCCCGAGCCGCCCGCGCCCGGCTCCGTCCCCGGCTCCTGAAGGGAGACCACCCGTGCTTTCCGGTCACGCCGGGGAAATCCTCGGCGGTTTCACCACCACTTTGCTGCTCACCGCGTGCGCCTTCCCGCTCGCGCTCGTCCTCGGCTGCGTCGTCGCGATCTGCCGGATCAGCCCGGTGCGGCCGCTGCGCGCCGCCGGTCGGCTGTATGTCGACCTCGTCCGCAACTCGCCGTTGCTGCTGATCGCCGTCCTGCTCATCTTCGGGCTGCCCGACGCGGGCGTGCTGATTCCGTTGTTCTGGTGTCTCGTGCTCGCGTTGGGCATCTACTTCGGCGCGTACGTCTGCGAAACCATCCGTTCCGGCATTCGCGCGGTGGATCGCGGGCAGGTCGAGGCGGCCAGGGCGATCGGGCTGCCGTTCCGCCGGGTCGTGCTCGACGTCCTGCTGCCGCAAGCGTTCCGCGCGATGGTGCAGCCGCTCGGCACGATCCTGATCAACACCGCGCTCGGCTCGGCGCTCGGCGCGGCCGTCGGCGTGGACGAACTGACGCTCGAAACCCGTTCCTTCAACCTCGAGACCGCCGAACCGATCCTGGCCTTCGCCGTCGCGGCCTGCGGTTATCTCGTGATCAACCTGGCGGTCAGCGGGGTCGTGCGGCTCGTCGAGCGAAAGGTCCGGGTGCTCCGGTGAACGACGACATCCTCTTCGACGCCCTCGGCCCGAAAGCCAAGGCCCGGCTGCGCACCGTTTCGATCCTGTGCGGACTCGTCCTGCTCGGGCTGCTGACCCTCGTCCTCGTCCGGCTCGGCGCCTCCGGCCAGCTCGACCCGGCCCGCTGGGCGATCCTGGCCGACGGCGCGATGCTGCGGTTCCTCTTGCGGGGCTTGGCGATGACGCTGCTGGCCGGCCTCGTGTCCACCGTGCTGTCAGTCGTGACCGGCGTGCTGCTCGCGCTCGGCCGGTTGAGCCGCAAGCGGTGGCTGAGCTGGCCGTCCGCCGGGACGATCGAGTTCTTCCGCGCGATGCCGCTGCTGCTGATCCTGTTCTTCTTCATGTTCGGGCTGCCGATCCTCGGCGTCCGGGTGCCGATCTTCTGGCAGCTGGTGCTGGCGATCGTCGCGCACGCCGGGGCGATCTTCGCCGAGATCGTGCGCGCCGGGATCCTCGCTGTCGGCCGCGGCCAGAGCGAGGCCGGGCACGCGATCGGCTTGCGGCACTGGGAGGTCATGACGTTCGTCGTGCTCCCGCAAGCGGCCCGCGCGCTCGCGCCCGCGCTGATCAGCCAGACCGTGCGGGTGATCAAGGAGTCCAGCCTCGGCTACGTCGTCGGCATCGCCGAACTGCTCAGCAACGGCAAGGTGCTCGGCGAGTTCAGCGGCGACTTCATCCAGGCCTACGTCGGGGCCGGGCTGCTCTACATCGTCGTCAACATCGCCCTCTCGCGGGTCGCCGAACGGCTCGCGAACCGCAAGAAAACACTCGTCCAGGAGCCTTCGTGACCTTCCCCTCCGCCGCCCCGTCCGACGCGGGCCTCGACGCCCGACGCGTGCGCGGCTTCCTGCACCGGCTGACCGCCGACGGGATCTCGCTCGACAGCCTGCTCGTCTACCGGTCGGGCAAGCTGGCTTTCGAACACTACTGGTGGCCGTACCGCGCCGACCGTCCACACACGACACATTCGGCGACGAAGTCCTTTGTCGGCACCGCGCTCGGCCTCGCTCTCGACGAGGGCTTGCTGCGGCTGGACGACCGTCTGGTTTCGTTCTTCCCGGAACTCGTGCCGTCCGACGCGTCGGAGCACCTGCGCGCGATCACCGTCGAAGACCTGCTGACCATGCGGACCGGCCACCGCGTCGGCCTGTCCGGCAAGACCTGGCGGCTGCTGAAGACCAGCTGGGTGCGGGAATACCTGCGCACCCCCGTGGACCTTCCGCCGGGCAAGGCGTTCACCTACTCCAGCGCGACGTCGCACATGCTGTCCGCCATCGTCCAGCGGACCTCGGGCCAATCGGTCTTCGATTACCTTCAGCCGCGGCTATTCGAGCCGCTCGGTTTCGCCGGGCACAGCTGGGACACCGACCCCGAAGGCATCTGCTCCGGCGGGAACGGGTTGAGCCTGCGCAGCATCGACTTCCTGAAGTGGGGCGTGCTGCACCTGCACGACGGCCTCTGGCAGGGCGACCGGATCCTGCCCGCCGGATGGGTGCGCGAGGCCACCGCGTGGCACGTCCAGAACGCCGACGCCGGAAGCTGGAACGGTGCCGAGTTCGTCCCCGTTTCCTCCACCGACGCGGACGAGCGCCCCGAGGGTTACGGATACCAGCTGTGGCTCGACGCCGACGGCGGATACCGGGCGTCCGGGATGTTCGGCCAGGACGTCTTCGTACTCCCCCAGCACGACGCGGTAGTCGTCACGACCGGGAGCATCACGCACGGCAAGCACCGGCTGTTGTCCGGTCTGGTGCACGACCTGCTGGTGCCCGCTTTCTCCGGTGCGCCTTCCCCGGCAGCTGATGCTGCGCTGGCCGCCGAACTCACGGTTGCCGCTCCCGCGCTTTCGCCGGCCACCGTTGAGCTGAACGGCCGGCGGTACGAGTGCGAGTCCAATGCGGACGAAATCTCGGCGATCTCGTTCACTGCGGACGACGACGTGCTGGTCGTGACCTTGGAAGACGATCGCGGCCGTCATTCTGTCCGTTGTGGACTGTCCACTTGGGTCGAGTCGGACACGAGTGTGACCACCTGGCAGCTGCACCACTCGTACCAGGCCGAATCGACGCGAGTCCTCGCTGCCGCGCAGTGGCGTTCTCCGGGCGAACTGGTGCTGGATTGGTACTTCGTGGAGTCGCCGTTCCACGACACGGTCACCATCGAGTTCGGCGACGGCCAGTTGCGCTGGCACCGTCGGACGAATGTGAACAGCGGGCCGACCGAGCGTCCGGTGGTCACTGCCAAGCTCGCGTAAGCCGCCGAAGCCGATCGGCCGCGTCCCACACCGGCAGCCCGCCGCCGGTTCGCTCAGGTGCTCCCGGGCGAACTCCGCCACCGGCCAGTTCGTGCGGCAAGCCGAGATGCCGCGCGCACTGATCCCGCCGCGGCCAAGCCGATCCGATACGAAAAGTCACTTGCTGCCCCTGATCGGACTACTTCGAGGTTTCGCACCCGGCCCAGTGAGGTATCGCTCCAGGCGACGTCACCCCGCAGAGGAGGAACCATGCACGCACAGCGCGGAGATTGGCTGGTCGTGAAGGGAATCCACGTGGACGTGCCGGAGCACCGAGGCCGCATCACGGCCGTGGGCTCGCCGGACGGGGCCCCGCCGTTCACCGTCCGCTGGCTCGGCGCGGACCACGACTCGACGGTGTTCCCGGGTCCGGACGCGATCGTGCTGACCGAGGAGGAGCTGGCGGCTCAGGACGCGCGCGACCGGGAGCGGGTCGAGGGGCTGGGAGCGTTGCAGCAGCACCTCTCGGCCGGCGCGTAACAGTCAGCGCACGCACGGCGATCCAGACCGGGCACATTCCGTCGGTCGAAGGTCGCCTATGTCGTTCTATCTGCGTACCAGGGTCAAGGTCGGCCCGCTGCGCGTGAGCATGTCGCGGGCCGGGCTTGGCGCGTCCGTCGGCGTGCCCGGGTTCCGGGTCGGCGCCGGTCCGCGCGGTGCTTACGTCACGCTCGGCGGCGGTCTGGTCAGCTATCGGGCGACAACTCGCTCGACGGCCCCGAGCGCACCGCCGCTGCTGCCCGCGAGCGACGTCGTCATGGCCGACATCACCGGCGCGACCACCCTCGAAATGGCGGCCGCCGATTCCAGCGAGTTCGTCAGCCAGCTCAACGACGCGGCGCGGTCGATGCGGTGGTGGCCGTGGGTCCTGGTGCTCGCGCTGGCGCTCGCGGGCGCGTCGCCGTGGACGCTGCTGGCCGGGGTCCCGCTCACCGTCTGGGTGTTCCTCAAGGACCGGATCCGACGGACGGTCGTGGTGTTCTACGACGTGCAGGACGCCGGGGAAGCTCGGCGGTTCCAGGGACTGGTCGACGCGTTCGGACCAGTGCGGGAAGCGCGGCGGGCGTGGCACGTCGTGGCGTCGGGCGCGTTGTCGACCACCCGTCAGCACAAGGTCAACGCCGGAGCGTCCGCGCTGGTCAAGCGGCATTCGCTGGACCGAGGCATCGGCGGCCCGCCGCATCTGTCCGCGAACATCGCCGTCCCGTCGCTCGCCACGGGCCACCGGGCGGTCTACTTCCTGCCCGACCGGGTCCTGCTGCGCGAAGGCAAGCACTACGCCGACGTCCGCTACGCGGATCTGCGGATCGAGGCGGACGTCCAGCGGTTCATCGAAAGCGGTTCGGTGCCCGGCGATTCCCGGGTCGTCGAGCACACCTGGCAGTACGTGAACGTCAAGGGCGGGCCGGACCGACGGTACAAGAACAACCGGCGGCTCCCCGTCCTCGAATACGGATCGCTGCGGCTTTCCGGGCCGAACGGCTACCGCGCGACCTTCGACTTCTCGACCCCGCGAGCCAGCTCGGCGCTGGCGGGATCGCTGCGGGCGATGACCGCGCCCATCGCGCCGCCGGTGGCAGTGACGCCACCCGAACCCGACCGGATCCAGGTCGCGCCAGCCGCCCCGCTGACCCGGCGGCGGTTGTCAGCGGACGGGCGAATCTCGATCGTCGGCGAAGCGCATTACCAGCCGGCGCTGCGGCGTGCGGCGCGCGGAATGCCCGCGGGCGACCGCTTCGACCAGCATCTCCCGGCCGTCGCGCTCCTCGTGCCGGAACCGCGGAACCCGCACGACCTCCATGCCGTCCGCGTAGCCGCGATCCACCCCGCCGGAACGGAAACAGTCGGCTATCTGTCCCGTTCGGACGCTCGCAGCTACCAGCCCGTTCTGCGCGCGCTCGGCGATGCCGGCTACGCGGGGACCTGCCCGGCGCGGATCACCGGCGGCGGAAACGGCCGCCGCTACGGGATGTACCTGCACCTCGCGGGCCCGGACGCGCTGGAGATCGCCAACCTCGTCACCGAGGCCGATCTCTTGACACCGGAGCGCACGGTCACCGTCATCAAGGAGGAAAACCACCAGGAAACCTTGCGGCACTACCACTCCGGCCCGCTGCGCACGATCGTCGCCGCCGAGCTCGCACCGTCCACTGTGTCCAGTGGCAAGCACAAGGGTTCCTACGCGATCGAGATCCGGCTCGACGGCCAGCGCGTCGGCGAATTGACCGCCGCGATGAGCGCTCGCTACCGGCATCTCGTCACCGGCGCCCCGCGCTGCGAAGCGTTCATCACCCACGGCGCGCGCGGATTCCAGCTCGAACTCCGGCTCCCGAAGGCCGATCCCGTCCCGCGGTGACGTTATTTCCCGATCCGGTTCCCGATCCACCGCCCGGCCTCGATCAGCACCAGGCCCGCCGCCGCGCAGCTCACCGCGGTCAGCGTGTACCCGGTATTGCCCGGGTCCAGCTGGAAGATCTCCCGCGTCCACGGCAGCAGGAACATCAACGCCGAAACCACCGCCATCGTCGCGACCAGTGCGGCCTTCCACCAGGTATACGGCCGCGCGACCACCGCCAGCACCCACAGTGCCAGTGCCATCAGCGTCATCAGCGCCGTGGTGCTCGCCTGGATCTGCGCGGCGTCGGTAGTCGCGTGGCCCGGGTGGACCAGGATGTAGGAGACGAACGACGCGGCCCCGATCACGACCCCGGCCGGGATCGCCATCCGCAGCACCCGGCCGACGAATCCGGGGCGCGCGCGGTCGTTGTTCGGAGCCAGCGAGAGCACGAACGCGGGCAGGCCGATGGTGAACCAGCCGACGATCGTCACGTGCCTCGGCAGGAACGGGTAGGGCATCGCGTCCAGGCCGATCAGCCCGGGCACGCCGACGATCAGCGCCAGCAGCACCGAGTACACGGTTTTGGTGAGGAACAGGTTCGCGACGCGTTCGATGTTGCCGATCACCCGGCGACCCTCGCCGACGACGTGCGGCAGGGTCGCGAAAGCGTTGTCCAGCAAGACGATCTGCGCGACGGACCGGGTGGCCGGGCTGCCCGCGCCCATCGCGACGCCGACGTCCGCGTCCTTCAGCGCGAGCACGTCGTTGACGCCGTCGCCGGTCATCGCGACGGTGTGGCCGCGAGCCTGCAGCGCCGCGACCATCGACCGCTTCTGCGCGGGCGTCGCGCGGCCGAACACGGCGGTCCCTTCGAGCTCGTCGGCCAGCTTGCCGGGCTCTTCGGACAGCGTCCGCGCATCGACCGGAGCCTCGCCGCCGGGCAGGGCCAGCGCGCGGGCCACACCGCCGACCGACACCGCGTTGTCGCCCGAAATCAGTTTCACCGCAACGCCTTGGGCGGCGAAGTAGTCGAGCGTTTCGCGCGCGTCGCCGCGGATCTTCTGTTCCAGCACGGCCAGCGCCACCGGCGTGACCTTGCCCGGCCCGTCCGGCGCGTCGACCGCGTTCGCGGCCCGGCCGAGCAGCAGCACCCGCAGGCCTTGCGCGCCGATCCGTTCCGCTTCCGCGCGGTCCTCCGATTCGGCGGGCAGCAGCACGTCCGGCGCGCCGAGCACCCAGTCGCCGTGCTCGCCGAAGGCCGCTCCGCTCCACTTCCGCGCCGACGAGAACGGCACCACGGCGGTCGGCGTCCAGTCCGGCGCGTCCGGGCAGCCCTCGGCGATCGCGACCAGGCTGGCGTTCGGCCGCGGGTCGGCGGCGGCGAGCGCGGCCAGCACGGTCTCCGGGGCCTCGCCCGCCTCGTGCAGCCGCCGCAGTTCGGACAGCCGCATCGTGTTCTCGGTGAGCGTGCCGGTCTTGTCCGCGCAGACGACGTCCACGCGCGCCAGGCCCTCGATCGCGGGCAGCTCGTTGACCAGGCACTGCCGCCGCCCCAGCCGGATCACGCCGACCGCGAACGCGACCGACGTCAGCAGGATCAGGCCCTCCGGGACCATCGGGACGAGCGCCGCGACCATCCCGCGCAGCGCGTCGGGCAGCTGCTGCGAACCGGAAAGCTGGTTGTAGATCGACAGCGCGCCCGCCGGGACCAGCAGGTACGTGATGACCTTCAGGATCTTGTCGATCCCGTTCCGCAGCTCCGAATCGACCAGCGTGAACCGGCCCGCCTCCTCGGCCAGCTTCGCCGCGTACGCCTCCGAGCCGACCTTCGTCGCCCGGTACGCGCCGTTCCCGGCCACCACGAAACTGCCGGACATGATCGGGTCGCCCGCGCGCTTCACCACCGGGTCCGACTCGCCGGTGAGCAGCGATTCGTCGACCTCGAGCGCGTCCGCGGACAGCACCTCGCCGTCGACCACCACCTGGTCGCCCGCGCCGACCTCGATCACGTCGTCGGCCACGACCTCCTCCGGGGCCAGCTCGCTGCTGACCCCGTCTCGGCGCACGCGCGGGCGCACCTGTCCGACGATCGCGAGCCGGTCCAGCGTCCGCTTCGCCCGCAGCTCCTGCACGATGCCGACGACGCTGTTCGCCACGATCACCCCGGCGAACAGGCCGTCCAGCAGGTAGCCGGTGGAGAAGATGATGACCGCGAGCACCGCGAAGATCGCGTTGATCCGGGTGAAGACATTCGACCGGACGATCTCCCACGCGCTGCGGCTCGTGCGCGAGGGCACGTCGTTGGTCCGTCCCGCGGCGACCCGCTCGGCCACCTCGGCCGCGGTGAGCCCGCGCGTGCTGTCCTGCGTGAGCAGGCCGT
The DNA here is from genome assembly GCF_021903635.1 of Amycolatopsis sp. FU40. NCBI lineage: Bacteria > Bacillati > Actinomycetota > Actinomycetes > Pseudonocardiales > Pseudonocardiaceae > Amycolatopsis > Amycolatopsis sp. FU40. Next base: position 1,299,608 of record NZ_CP091381.1, on the reverse strand, counting down.
CGTCCCCTGGCATGGGTTCGACCTTACGCAGTTTCCGGGCAAACCCGTCACGCCGCCGCCCCCGGCGGGTCCACCCGTTCGGGTGACTCAGCGCAGGTCACCGGCCGAGGCGGGTCGCGCGGACCTCCCTCGTTTCGATCAGATCGAGGTGCACTTCGCGGCGCTTGAACCGCCATTCGCCGCCGGTCTTCGCGTAGCGGTCGAGGTAATGCAGGTGCCACACCGCATCGGCGAATCGGCCGTCGCGCGGGCTGACGTGGTGGGCGACGCAGGTAATCCGTCCTCGTGCGCTTGCCGGGCCGTCGCCGGGGTCGAAGACGACGCCGGTGATGCCGTGCGCGGTCAACGGCACTTCTTCCAGCACGGACAAAGCGGCCACGACGCCTTCGGGACCGCGGTGCTCCCGGACCGGGCCGAAGTCGCGTGGCGGATTCGGCAGCGCCAGCACCCCGTCACCGCCGAACAGCCGGGCGACGCCCGCGAAATCCCGCTCGTCCACGCGCGCGGCGTACCGGTGCACGAGATCGTGCAGCGCGGCCCACTCCGCCACGGGGATCACCAGTCCCGCCACGGAACGATCGTGCGGACCGGTCCGGACAGCAGGACCCGCTCGGCTTCAGGATGCGGCGCAGGCTCCTTCTCCCGCTCGGCGATCTCGCGGCTCGCCTCGACCGGATCCTCGTCCAGGTAGAGCAGCCGGACCCGCAGCGAACCCGGCGCGCGGTCCTCTCCGGAGCCGATGTTCAGCGTCGAGTGCCGCTGCCTGCCGAGGAAGGAGAACGTCCAGGCCCCGGCGACGCCCGGGCAGGCCAGCAGCTCGGGAATCCGGGTCCGGTCCTGCCAGGCGAACTGCGCGTGCGCCTCGCCGCCGTGTGGTTCGGCCAGTTCGGTCACGGTGACGTGCAGTCCGCGGTTCGGCCGGAACGGCAGCGCGTCCGCGGACAGCCGGACTCGCGGCGCGACGTACCCGAGTACCGGCGTGAAGAACCCCAGCAACGGCCGCTGCACGCCCGGGATCAGCGGTCCGCGGCCCCATTGGAAGGAGTCCTCGCCGAGCTTCCGCCACTCCGCCACGCTTTGCTCGTACGGCGGGCGGAACCAGTACATCGCGAGGTAGTCGACGCCGGCCAGCTCCGGACTCGCGGTGCCGTCGCCGGTCCGCGCCCAGCGATCGCCGTGCGCGACGCCGGGCAGTCGCAGGTTCTCCGGCAGGTGATCGAGCTGGTGCCACTCGTTGTACTCGCGTTTCCGCGCCGGGTCGGCCAGTGCGACGAAGGAGAAGAACACTCGTTCGGACAACACCGGGCCGAGCTTATGGACCACGACAGCGCCGCGGCGGCGATCGTCCCGGCGACCGGGACGCGGTTCAGCTCAGCCACCGCTTCGGCGGCGGGTAGACGTACCGCGCGATGGTCGTGCTCACCCAGCCGATGCAGAAACCGCCGAACACCGGCAGCACGACCCGCACTTCGTGTCCGCCGCGGAGCAGTCCGGCGAGCAGGAAGACGAGCCCCCACGCGACGAGCAGCCCGGCGCTGTAGGTCCAGTAGTTCCTCCGCACGACAAACCTCCCGACGCTCTCCTTCGCCAGTGTTCCCCGCACAGCTCTCGATTGCAGGTTCACTGGGAGATTTTCGGAATTCGGGGACACAAAACGGTCTTTTGCGGCCTTTCAGCGGGAAACCGATAGCTTTGAAATGCGGCTATGCTCAATTCCGTGGCGCCGACCAAAACTGTGCCTCCTGACCGCGGCCGCCGCGCGGGACTGCTGCTCGCGCTCCTTCTCGGCGCCGCGGGCTGCTCGTCCGCGCCGCCGCCTCCGCCGCGCCTGTCGCCGCCGCTCCCCGACGCCCCGCTCGACCTGACGCGGTTCACGGCCAAACCCTGCGACCTGATGACCCACGACCAGTTGGTCATGTTCTTCGTCAACAGCCAGGGAACGGCCGCTCCAGCCGCCGGGAAAACCGCCTGCACCTGGATCCCCCACGACACGAACGCATTGACCTACGTCGCCTCCGTCGACACCGCCTCCGGCGGGCTGGAAGCCCTCTACCGCCGCCGGGCCACCGTCCCGGGCTTCGCGCCGGTCTTCGTGCACAGCTATCCGGGCATCCACCGGGACGACCGCGACGGCCAGTGCACCGTCGAAACCGGCGTCGCCGACGACACGCTGCTCAACGTCACCGTCGCGGCGACCGACCCGAAACTGGACGCCTACAGCGATCCCTGTTACGAGGCCGACCGTTTCGCCGGAATCATGATCGCCTATCAAGCCAACCGCGCGCCCTGACCGGTTCAGGCCAGCACGCAATCCCCGCATTTCGGTCCGTCGCGATCCGGTGTCGCCCGATAAAACAGGCAGCAGCTGCGACGGCGGAATCGACCGTTTTCCCGAGTCGCGGTACCGGCCAGCTCCGGCAATTCCTCCAGTGCGGCGACAATTCCGGAAACCCGGTCAGTCCACTCTGGACGTTCAGATCGCAGCACCGTCACCGCCCCGTTGAGCGCCGACGCCACGTTCCCTCGCCGGACGTTCCGCGCCAGCGAGAACTGCGCCATCGCCTCGTCCAGCCGAGCCAACGGCCCGCGCAAGACCCGTGCAGCGAACGCACTGACCACATCGGACTCAACCGGCTCGCTTTCCCCTAGGGACAACGGGAACGCTCCACCGAGCTTCGGCTGCCACCACGCCGTCGAGTAATCCGGCACCGCTCCCGCACCGACGGCAAGACCCAGTGCGGGCGAGATGATCCGAGCCGCCAGCCCGAGATGCGCGATCGACGCCGCGACCCGCGGTTCCACGAAATCGCCGCCGAGCACGGCCCGGTTCTGCGCGATTCGTTCGCGCAGCACCGGGCCGTCGTCCAGGACTTCGGCGAAAGGACGCCACGGCTCGGCCGGTTCGGCCGCCGAATGCGTGTCGACGGCGAAGAACGGGCCCAGTCCGGTCAGCGGGTTCACGCCTCGACGGTAACCGCGCGCCCGCGGTCCAGCACGCGTTCGGCGAGCGGGCCGAACACGAGCGCGATGGTCCCCCACAGGACGACCTGCGCCAGCACCGAGTAAAGCCGGAACGCGACGAGCGTGTCGGCGGGGAAGCCGGGGTACACGATCTGGCCGTCGGGACCCTTGAGCGGCAGCGGGGTTTCGCTGGTCTGCGGGCCGTACTCGGCGACGTTGGAGGCCAACGACCCGAGCGACGGCAGCAGTGCCATCAGCAGCGCGCACAGCACCACGAACCCGGCGCCCGCGACGAGCGTCGCGTTCCAGTTGCCCAGCTTCGGAGCGAGCCGCTTGCCCGCGACGACGGCCGCGACCAGGAAGAGCACCGACGCGACGACCATCGTCAGGTACAGCCCGGTGCGCGCGCCGATGGTCGCCTCGTGCCCGATCGCCGGCGGGTTGGCCGGGTATTTCAGGAACGGCACGAGGTACAGCGACAGGAATCCGGCCCCGGCCACGAGCACCGCCAGCACCCGCGCGCGGATCCGGCCGACGCGGCCCAGCAGCACGGTGTAGGTCACCGCGAACAGCAGGCCCATGGCGACTCCGAAGAGCACCATGCCGAGCCCGATGCCGAGGTTGCCCTGCACGGCACGGCTGAAAATCTCGTGGCCCTCGTGCTCGCTCGGCATCCCGGCGGCCTTGTCGAGCGCCATCTGCGCCTCGTCGCGGCCGGATTCGTAGTCGATCGCCGCCTGGGTCAGCGGTTCGGCGAAGACCCGGGCGAAGACGAACGCCAGCACTCCGCCCAGCGCTCCGGCGAGGAGGCCGCGCAGAATCAGCTTGTTCTGCATTGTTCGGTTGTCCGTTCCGGGCGCGTCAGTGGCAGGGGAAGCCGAGGAAGTGCCGCGCGTCGTGGACGAACTCGTGCACGTGGGTGTCGCTGCCGAAGATCGAGACCGCGCCCTGGTCGACGCCGATGAAGTAGTACAGCAGCAGCGCGCCGGCGATGGTGGCGCCGAGCAGCAAAGCGGCTTTCGACACGGGCAAGACGACCGGGGTGGACCGGTCGGCCGGAATGGTGGCCATGGCTCTCCTTCGGGATGACGCGTCCCTTGCGGGTGGACCTGACGACGGCTCCTCGACCTGACTCGCCCGGGATGGGCACACAGTGGCGCGACCGTGCCGGAATCTCACCGGCTTCGGGAAGCCGTCGCGCGAGCAGCACGGTACGGCGGTGTCCGGCCGGTCGTCAATCGCCCGAGGGTCCGGGGTGTCCGCTATCGCCTGGTTTGCGCAGCCAGTGTGCGCGGGGTCGCACCGAACGGAGCAAGGCCGCTCACGCGGGGTCGCGGTAGAAGGCCAGGTGTTCCGGGCAGAGGTAGAGCGTGAGACCCTCCGGCGTGTCGTAGCGGGACAGGCCGCCCCATTCCTCGTCCGGGTCGAGTTTGCCGAGCATCGCCTTGAGCGCGCGGAAGTCGGCGTCGGTCTTCGCGTGCGACTCCGGCAGGTCGTCCTCCGGCCGCTCCGCGCCTGGCAGGACGCGCTCGCGGTGCAGTTCCTTCGGCAGTTGCGCGGCCAGTTCCTTCATCAGGTCGCAGTCGGATTTCAGCTGGTCGTTGAGCACGCCCGCGGCCACCCCGAGCACCGGTCCGGCCAGCGGCGCGGCGTGTTTCAGCACCCGGATGAGGTGCTCCAGGTACGGCCCGAGCTTGACGAACCACTCGCGCGGCTGCGCCACCGAGTACACGCCCTTGTCGCCGTCCAGCCGATGCCAGGCACCGGGTTCCTCGCAGTAGAGGTGGATCTCGTACGGCGAGCCGGTGATCCGCCGCCGCCCGGCCGGGACGACCGCGAACACGCTGGGGCAGCGCGCTTCCTGCTGCTGCTGAGCGAGCCGCTGCAGGCGCAGGAACATCCGCTGGTGGTAGTCGCTCTGCTCCTCCAGCCGCTCGCCGAACTGCTCCACGGTCCGCGTCAGCCGCTCCATGGACGCGCGCGTCGAGTCCCGCTCCGCCGGGGCGAGGCCGAACAGCAGTTCCGGCACCGAAACCTGCTCGCCAGAGCGGTGGCATTCGATCTCGTGCCTCGGCGGCGTGCGCTCCAGCCGGGCGCGGAGGTTCTCGTAGTCGAACAGCTCCGGGCACTCCGGCTCGCACCGGCACGGCACGCGGCGCGTGATGTCCAGGCCGGGGAACCGTTCCAGGGTCAGGTTGAGGCCCTCGTCGAGCACCATGAAGAACCCGACCGGCGAGGGCCCGCGCACGGTCAGCTCGACGGTGTTGTGCTGCCGGTCCGCGCTGACCAGCGCGAGGTGGCGGCCGTCGCGGTGCCCGAGCAGCGCTCCGGTGCGCCAGTGCACATTGCGGCTGAACCGGTGCGACCGCGCGATGAACCAGGTCGGAATGCCCGGCGGCATCGTGTTGAGCTGATAGATGACCTTGATCTGCCGCGCGTTCTCCCGCGCGGCCGCCCACTGCCCCTCGTACTCCGGCGGATTCCACTGCAGCCGCTCGACGACCAGGCTCAGGTCTCCCCCGCCGTTCGACTCGACCCGGTAGGACAGATCGTATTTGTCCATCATGCCGAGGAAATGATCGCGGATCCCCTTGTCGAGATCGTGCCAGAGCGCGGTCAGGTGTTCTCTCGTGAGCAGCCCGTGCTTTTCGGCGACCTCGTCGCTGTCCAGCACGCGGCTGATGTAGTCGTTGACCCACGAAGGCCGCAGCACGACCGTGTCCTGCAGTTCGGGATCCTCCGGGTAGTAGAGAATGTCGCCGAGCTCGTGCAGCGCCCGCGCGATGAACCGGCTCGGCTCCGCGCCGGTGACGCCCGCTTCAGCGATGATCTGCCACATCCGGCTGACCGTGATGTGGTTCTCCGGCACCGCCCGCACCGCGTCCGCGGCCTTCAGCCAGGAGGTCGGCCATTCCGAACCCATGAGCGGCAGGTCCGCCGCGTGCTGCGCGAGCAGGTCGCGGAGTTCGCTTATGCCGTCCCTGGCCGCGTTGTCCACGTGCACGCTCGCGACGATTCTCGGGTATTTCGCCCGCAATTCGGCGAGCGGAAGATCGACCGGACGTCCGTGAATGTGCGTGGCCACGAGAACGATCGGCGATTCCGGAGCGCGGGCGGTGATGATGTCGAGCCAGTAATGCAGTTTGCCCTGTTCCCAGCCGAGTCGCGAATTCCACAGCAGGACGAACAGGGAACGGTTGGTGAGGAAGAACTGGTGGGTGGCGTGGTAGATCTGCTGGCCGCCGAAATCCCAGGTGGACAGCCGCATCCGGACGTCCCGGCCCGGATGGCCGAGTTCGAGGTCCCGGATGAGCAGCCCATGGGTGGAGGGTTCGTCCGGATCGTGTGCGTCCTCGGCGAGCGCGCGGACGAGCGAGGTTTTCCCGACGCCGCCTTCGCCGACGACGAGGAGTTTGGAGACCCATTGGGCGGTGCTGCCGCGTTCGCGTTCGCGGAGGAATTCGAGGACTGATTCGGACCCGCTGGCGGTGATTTCCGGGGGTGGGCTGATAAAGGGGTTTCCAGAGACGGTGAGGGTGGTGAGCCTGGGCAAGTGCGCGAGAGCCGGGGGCAGGCTGCGGAGAAGGTTGTCCGAGAGAAGGAGCGCGGTGAGCCGGTCCAGCCGGGCGAAGCTCTCCGGGAGAGCGGCGAGACGGTTGCCGCGGAGGTCGAGAGCACGGACGTTGGTCAGGCGCCCCAAGGATTCCGGCAGCTCGACGAGAGCGTTGTCCGACAGGGACAGGTCGGCCAGGCTGAAGAGCTTCCCGAGGCAGTCCGGAAGGCTCCGCAACTGGTTGGCCGTCAGGTTGAGGATTTCGAGACTGGCCAGATCGCCGAGGGTTTCCGGTATCTCCGCGAGGTCGTTCCCGTTCGCCTGCAGCCATTTGAGACCCGCCAGGGCTCCGATGCCCGACGGCAGCGCGGCGAGGCGGTTTCCGTTCACCGCCAAGTTGACCAGGTCCGTCAGCTCAGTCAGCCACGCAGGCAGCTCGACAAGTTCGTTGTGGGCAAGAAAGAGAGTCTTCAGCCCAGTGAGCCGGGCGATCGTGTCCGGCAGCTCGGCGAGTCCGCAGCGGGACAGGACTAGCGTGCGCAACCCGGTCAGCTTGCTGAAGTCGAAGGGCGACGCGCCCAGCTGGTTCCCGCTCACCGTCAGGTACTTCAGCTCGGCGAAGTCCGCGAGCCAGTAAGGCAGCTCGGTGATCCCGACGTCATTGCAGTCCAGCCGGTGGAGCCGGGGCAGTTCGCGAACGGCGTCCGGCAGGCCGTTCAGCGGATTCGTGCTGAGCCACAGCTCGGTCAGCGCCGAGCAGGAGCCGAGCCAGTCCGGCAGCCCGGCGAGCCGGTTGTTCCGGACCGACAGCGACGACAGGTGTGCCAGCCCGGCCAGCTCCGGCGGGAGGACGGTCAGCTTGTTGTCGTCCAGCGTCACGTCGGTCAGCCCGGCGAGTTCCGGGAACCAGCCGGGCAGCTCGGCGAGGCCGTTGCCGCTCAGCGTGAGCTTGCCGAGCCGACGTAGCGGGCGCACGCATTCCGGGACCGCGGTCAGGCCGCAGCGGGCCAGGTCCAGGTCGCCGAGCGCGACGAGGTCGCCCAGCCACCCGGGCACCCCGCTGAGCCGATTGTTGCCGATGCTCAGTTCCCGCAGGTCCGAGAGCTGCCCGAGCCAATCCGGCAGCTGTGCGATCTGGTTGCCGCGAGCGGACAGCACCTGAAGACCGGCGAACCGCGCCACCGGGGCGGGCAGTTCGGCGAACCAGTTGTAGTCCAGCCGCAGCTCGATCAGATCGGCCAGCCGCGCCACCGAGCCGGGCAGACCGGACAGCTGATTCCCGAGCAGCCGCAGCCGCTGCAACGACGTGAGGTCGCCGAGCCAGTCGGGCAAGGCGACGAGCCCGCAGCTGCTCGCGCTCAGCTCGGTCAGTTCGGCGCAGTTCCGCAGCGAGGCAGGGAGTTCCGACAGCGGCAGGTTGTCCAGGTACAGCATCCTGAGCTGGGCGAAGCCGCCCAGCCAGTCCGGCAGCCCGGCCAGCTGAGTGCCGTCGATCCGCAGCCGCACGAGGTTCTCGAGCCCGGCCAGGCCGGCGGGCAGTTCGCGCAGCGGGTTGTGGTTCAGCCACAGGGTTTCGAGACCGGTCAAGCCGCTCAGCCACGGCGGTGCTTCGGCCAGGCCGCACGCGCTGACTCCGAGCGTGGTCAGGCCGGTCAGCTCGCCGAGCCAGTCCGGGAGGCCCCGCAACCGGTTGCGGTCCAGGTGCAGGTGCCGCAGCTTCGACAGGCCGCGCAGCGATTCCGGCAGCGCGGCCAGCTGATTGTCGTCGGCCCACAAGGTTTCCAGCTCGGTCAGCTCGCCGATCCACTCCGGCAGCGCGGTCAGCCGGTTCCGTTCGACGTGCAGCCGCTTCAGCCCGGTGTGCTCGCGGACCCACGCGGGCATCTCGGCCAGCGCGCAGTCGCCCAGGGTCAGCTCCGTCAGCCCGCTCAGCGTCGCCAGGTGCGCGGGCAGCTCCGGGAACGGATTGGCCGTGAGGCGCAGTACGCGGAGGCCCGGCTGCAGTGCGGGCAGGGTCCGCAGCCGGTTGCGCGCGACGTCCAGCACGGTCAGGTTCGCCAGCCCGCCGATCCAGTCCGGCAGCGCGGAGACGCGATTGCCGTCCAGGTCGAGTTCGGCGAGCCGGTCCAGTCCGGCGATCCACTCCGGGACCTCCGCCAGGCGCAACCGGGCCAGGCCGAGCGTCGTCAGCCCGGTCATCCCGCCCAGCCAGTCCGGCAGCCCGGTCAGCGGGTTGCCAGGCAGGTGCAGTTCGGTCAGGTCCAGGCCGCGCAGGCACCGCGGCACCTCGGTCAGCAGGTTGTCGTAGAGGAACAGCTTCGTCAGGCCGGGGATCTCGCCGAGCCAGCCGGGAAGGTCGGTCAGCCGGTTGCTGTCCAGGTCGAGCCGCGCCAGGTTCGGCAGGTCGCGCACCCACTCCGGGACCTCGGCCAACCGGCAGGCGGCCAGGTCCAGCGTCTCCAGGCTGGCCATCCCGCCCAGCCAGTCCGGCGTTCCCGCGAGCCGGTTGCGGCCGAGCAGCAGCTCCGTCAGCCGCAGCCCGGAGAGCGACCCGGGCAGCTCGGCGATGCGGTTCCGGTCCGCAGACAGGCTCCGGAGCCCCGCCAGCGTGCCGAGCCACTCCGGCAGGCTCGCCAGCCGGTTCTCGCTGAGGTTCAGCTCCCGCAGCGGCAGCTCCGCCAACCACTCCGGCAGCTCCCGCAGGAAGTTGTCCTCCAGAACCAGCTTCTCCAGACCGTCCAGCTCCGCGACCCGGACCGGCACCTCCGTCAGGTGCAGCCCGCGCAGATCCAGCGTCGTCTCCCCGGCGGCGAGCGCGGCGTCGATGCGGCGGTTCGCTTCCTCGGTCCCCATGGGGGCAAGTCAATCAGGTTCGCGCGCGAGGCGTTGCGCGGCGAGCGGGAAAGCTATACCGTGCCTGAACTAGAACAGGTTACAGTTTCGGCGGGGCGCGGGACGAGGAGCGGACATGGCAGCCAGGGTGGCCCGGAGCAGCGAAGCCGACTACGTGGTCGTCGGGTCGGGCAGCTCGGGGGCTGCCGTCGCCGGGCGGCTCGCGGAGTCCGGGGCCAGCGTGATCGTGCTCGAAGCGGGCAAGAGCGACGAGCAGCTGCTGCTGCGCAAGCCGGGACTCGTGGCCCCGTTGCACGCGGTGCCGCAGCTGAAGAAAATGAGCGACTGGGGCTTCTACTCAGTACCGCAGAAACATGTTCTCGATCGGCGCATGCCGGTGCCGCGGGGGAAGGTGCTCGGCGGCTCCAGTTCGGTCAACGGGATGGTCTACGTCCGCGGCAACCGGGCGAATTTCGACTCCTGGGCGGCCGAGGGCAACACCGGCTGGGACGCCGACAGCGTCAACGCCGCGTACAAGCGCATGGAGGACTTCGAGGACGGCGAGAACGCCTTCCGCGGCGCGGGCGGGCCGATCAAGATCACCCGCAACAAGATCCCGCAGGAAGGCACGCTGCAGTTCCTCGACGCGACGGCCGACGCGATCGGCTGCGACATCATCGACGACTACAACGGGCAGTCGCAGGAGGGCGTCAGCCGGATGCAGCAGAACGCTGCCGACGGCCTCCGCTACAGCGCCTCGCGCGGCTACCTGCACCACCTCGCGCCCCGGACGCTCGAGATCCAGTCCCGTGTGTTCGTGCGGAAAGTGGTGATCGAGAACGGCCGCGCGACCGGCGTCGAGGTGACCGACGCCAACGGCAAGCGCCGCACGGTCCGGGCGGGCAAGGAGGTCATCCTCGCCGCCGGGTTCGTCGGGTCGCCGCAGCTGCTGATGCTGTCCGGGATCGGGCACGCCGAGCACCTGAAGGAGCACGGCATCGACGTGCTCGCCGATCTGCCGGTCGGCGACAACCTGCACGACCACATGTTCCACGCGCTGACGTTCCAGGTCTCGTCGTGCAAGAACAAGGGCACCGCCCCGTATTTCGCCCGCGGGATGGCCCGCGAACTGCTCAAGCCGGGCTCGACGTTCCTGGCGAACTCGGTGTTCGAGGCGCTCGCGTTCCTCAAGACGTCGCAGGCCGCGGACGTTCCGGACCTGCAGCTGCACCTGCTGCCGTGGGCGTACGTGTCGCCGAACCAGGACGCGCCGATCCGGCATCCGGTCGACAAGCGGCCTGCGCTGACCGTGCTCACCACGCTGATCTACCCGAAGAGCCGCGGCACGATCCGGCTCGCCTCGGCCGATCCGTCCGCTGCGCCGCTCATCGACCCGCAGTACCTTTCCGACCCGTCCGACCTCGAAGTGCTCGGCGAGGGATCCGAGATGGTGCGGGAGATCTTCGCGTCGAAGGCGTTCAAGGGCTCGATCAACGAGGAGATCCACCCGGGCAAGCACCTACGCGGCCAGGAACTGCGCGACGCGATCCTCAACCGCGCGACGTCGGTCTACCACGGCGTCGGCACCTGCCGGATGGGCGTGGACGACCTCGCCGTCGTCGGGCCCGACCTCAAGGTGCGCGGAGTGGACGGGCTGCGGGTCTGCGACGCCTCGATCATGCCGTCGATCACCGGCGGCAACACCAACGCGCCCTGCATCATGATCGGCGAAATGGGCGCGCAGCTGGTCCTTTCCGGCAACTGACGGGAGCGCGAGACCCATGACCCTCACCCCGGTCCGGCCCACCCGCCCGGCCTCGGCGACCGACGACTTCCTCCGCGGGCTCGTCGCGCGCGTGCCGGGCTCGGGCGGCGCGGTGTGGCCGCTCACCGAGGTCTACACCGGCGACGTCCTGGTGGACCTGCCGCAATCGACGCCATCAGACATCGAGCAGGCGTTCGCCACCGCGCGGACGGCGCAGGCGAAATGGGCCGCGACGCCGCTCAAACAGCGGCTCGCGGTGTTCCGGCGGGCGCATTCGCTGTTCATCGACCGCGCACGGACGATCGCCGACCTGATCCAGGTCGAAAGCGGCAAGAACCGGCGGATGGCGATCGAGGAAACGTGCGATCCGCCGATGATCATGAGCCACTATCTGCGCCGCGCGCCGAAACTGCTGGCCCCGACGCGGCGCGGCGGACCGGTGCCTCTCGTGTCTTCCTCGACCGAGATCCGGGTTCCCAAAGGCGTGGTCGGGATCATCGCGCCGTGGAATTTCCCTTTCGCCACCGGCATTTCCGACGCCATTCCGGCCTTGCTGGCGGGTAACGCGGTGGTGTTGAAGCCGGACAACAAAACCGCGCTGTCACCGCTGTACGGCGTGCAACTGCTCGAAGAAGCCGGGTTGCCGCGGGGCCTGTTCCAGGTCGTGTGCGGAGAGGGTCCGGATGTCGGTCCGACGCTGATCGGCCAGGCGAACTACGTGATGTTCACCGGTTCCACCGCCACCGGGAAGGTGATCGGCGAGCAGGCCGGCCGGAACCTGATCGGCTGCTGCCTCGAACTCGGCGGGAAGAACCCGATGATCGTCCTCCCGGACGCCGATTTCGCCGACGTGGTTCCGGGCGCGGTGTTCGGCGCGTTCGGCAACACCGGGCAGATCTGCATGCACATCGAGCGGATCTACCTGCCGGAATCGCGCTACGAGGAATTCAAGGAAGCCTTTGCGGCCAAGGCTTCCTCGCTGGATGTGCGAGCGGCTTACGACTTCGGGCCGGAAATGGGCTCACTGGTTTCGGTGGACCACATGAACCGGGTCAAGTCCCATGTGGACGATGCGGTCGAGAAGGGAGCCACCGTCTTGTGCGGCGGCCGCCCCCGGCCGGATCTGGGCCCGGCGTTCTTCGAGCCGACCATCCTGGAAGGCGTCACGAAGGACATGCTGTGCGGGGTCACCGAAACGTTCGGCCCGGTGGTCGCCTTGCACCGGTACCGGACGGTGGACGAGGCCGTCGAATTGGCCAACGACACCGATTACGGGCTGAACGCTTCGGTGTGGGGCAAGGACATTCGCGCGGCTTCCGCGGTGGCGGCCCGGCTGGAGACGGGCAACGTCAACGTGAACGACAGCCTCGCGACGGCGTACGCTGCCAAGGGGACTCCGTCCGGCGGCGTGAAAACGTCCGGTGTGGGTGCCCGGCACGGCGATCAAGGGCTGTTGAAGTACACCGACGTGCAGAACCTGGCGGTGCTGAAGAAGCCGGTGATGAGCCCGCGGCCGGGACAGAAGTACGAGAAGTACGTGGAAGGAATGCTGTCCGGGCTGAAGATGATGCGGCGGCTCAGGATCCGGTAGTGTCCGCAATGGACTGACGCACCACCTGGACCACCTTGCCCTCCGCTTCGGTCAAACCGCTGAGCCGGGAGCGGCGCGTCAACAGCCCGCCTAGGACCAGTTCGACCAGTTGCGCGCCCACCTGCTCCGCGGACACCGGACCGGACGGGTCGAACCACGTCCACGCCCATTGCGCCGAGCCGAAGATCAGCAGGCTCTGCACCTCGACGTCGCACGGACGGAACTCCCCCGACGCGACCCCTTCGGACAACGTCGCGCGCACCAAGTCCAGGTATTCCGCGCGCATCCGGCGGCCCTCGGCCATCGCTTCGTGGTCGGCGAGCCGGACGACCTCGCGCTGGAACGCGACGGTCGCCTCCCGGTCCACCACCTGGTACAGCACGAACGCGTACAGCAGCCCGGCCAGCCGCCGGGTCGGCGTCGCGAGCCGCTCGCGGATCAGCGCGGCCTCGGCGAGCCTGCGGCGCATGTACGACTCGTGCAGCGCGGCGAGCAGCCGGTCCTTCGTGCCGAAGTGGTGCACGATGGTGCCCTTCGACAGCCCCAGCTCGCCGGCGATGTCGGAGAAGTTCGTGGCGTCGTACCCGCGTTCGGCGACATAGCGGGTGAACGTCGCGAGGATGTCCCCGGCGCGGCCTTTGGGTGGCATCGGCCCACTGTAGCCGAAGTTTGACCACTGACCGTCCGTACGGTTACCTTCGTCGTGGTCCCCGGCGACGAAGGAGTCTCGGCATGGCAGCGAGCTTGGCGCAGTGGATTGCCCGGCGCGGCACCGTCACCCCCGAGTCGGTCGCGCTCGTGGCCGCCGAGACCGGCGAACGGATCACGTACGCCGAACTCGAACAGCGAGTCGCACGGCGGGCCGCGGCGCTGCGCGAACTGGGCGTGCGCAAAGGCGACCGGGTTGCCTTGCTGGGCTTGAATTCCACCGGCTACCTCGAAACGCTCTTCGCGGTCGCCTGGCTCGGCGCGATCACGCTGCCGATCAACTTCCGGCTCGCAGCGACCGAAATCGAGTACCTCCTCGACGACGCGCGGCCCGTGGTCGTGGTGCACGACGACACCTTCGCCGCACTCGCTCAAGAAGCGTCCGGCGGCCGGGCGCTCGTCCACAGCAACGACCTCTTCACCGAAGATCGCGTCGAACCCGAACCGACCGGGCCGGACGAGGTCGCGGTGCTGATGTACACATCCGGCACCACCGGCCGCCCCAAAGGCGCCATGCTCACACACGGCAACCTGGAGGCGAACGCGATCAACGTGCTCACCTCCGGCGAAGGCATCCTCCCGTCGGACATCACGCTGACGGTGGCCCCGCTTTTCCACATCGGCGGGCTGGCGCTGTTCACCCTGCCGTTGCTGTACGCGGGCGGCACCGTGGTGGTCGCGGGCAAGTTCGATCCACAAGAGACACTCGCGCTGCTCCAGCGGGAGAAGGTCACCGTCCACTTCATGGTGCCCGCGATGTGGGCGGCGATGACGCAGGTCCCGGATTTCGACTCCTACGACCTTTCGCGGCTGCGATATCTGCTGTGCGGCGGCGCACCGTGCCCGCTGCCGGTGATCGAGTTCTACGAGGGCAAGGGGCTGACCTTTGTCGAGGGTTTCGGGATGACCGAACTCTCCCCCGCCGCGCTGGTGCTGGAATCGGCGTTCGTGCGCTCGCACGCCGGATCCGTCGGACGGCCCTTCCTGCACGTCGAGGCGCGGATCGTGGACGAACGCGACGACGACGTGCCCACCGGAACGGTCGGCGAACTGGTGCTGCGCGGCCCGAACGTCTTCGCCGGCTACTGGGGTCTGCCCGAAGCGAGCGCCGAAACCCTGCGCGGCGGCTGGTTCCACTCCGGCGACCTGGCCCGCTGCGACGCCGACGGTTTCGTGACCTTGGTGGACCGCAAGAAAGACATGATCATTTCCGGCGGCGAGAACGTCTATCCGATCGAGGTCGAGCAGGTGCTGCACCGGCATCCGGACATCGCCGACGTCGCGGTGATCGGCGCGCCGGATCCGCGGTGGGACGAAACCGTGGTCGCCGTTGTCGTGCCCGCCGGCGATTCGCTCGACGGGGACGCGGTGATCGCTTATTGCCGGGAACGGATCGCCGCTTTCAAATGCCCCCGCCGGGTCGAGGTGGTGGACGAGCTTCCGCGCAATGCCACCGGGAAGCTGCTCAAGCGCGAACTTCGGGCCCGGTACTCCGGCTCCGCCGCTTCCGTCTCCCGTTAAGTCCGTGAAGGGATCAGACGAACCGCCACAGGTGGTCCGGCGTCCCGTTGTCGTCCCACTGGGTCACCTGCGCACCGTCCGCAGTGGACTGTTGATCCACCGCCATCACCTTGCCGCTGCGGACATTCACCAGCTTCCACCAGCCGCCGCCAGCGTCCACGATGCGCCACAGATGATCCGGTGTTCCGTTGTCCTGGAACTGCTGCACGTGCGCGCCGTTGTCCAGGCTCTGGTCGTGCACCGCTAACACCTTGCCGCTGTTGCGGTTCATGATCCGGACAGTCCCGTCGCCGCTGTCGACGACTGTCCACACGTGATCGACCGTGCCGTTGTCCTGCCATTGCGTCACGTCGGCAGTGTCCGAAAGCGACATGTCCTGAACCGCCAGCAGTTTCCCGGATCGCTGGTTCTGGATTCGCCGCCACGAAGTCGTCGAGGCGGCCGGGCGCGGCAGCAAGGCCAGGTACCCAGCGGCGACCGGGCGTGCTTGGAAGCCGGATTGCCGGGCGTCGGCGACGAAGTACCAGTCCGAGAACGGGACCCGCGAACCAGTCGTATCGGCGAAGCTGTAGACGCCTTCGATGAGCGTCGTGGAGATGTCGGTGTGGTCGGCCAGCCAGGCGGCCGTCCACAGTTCCCAGTCGGCTTTCGTGTAGTCGTGACGGAGATCCAGCGGGACGCCGTGCGCGCCTCGTTTGCCTTGATACCAGGCGGCTTCCCGCGCGGCGGTCCCGAGCGGAACCAGGTCGAGGCCCAGCAACCGGTCCGCGAAACCGTTGTACTTCAGGCTCCAGGTGCCCGGCTGGTCGTACGCCATGCGGAGGTGCGAGCCGTCGTTGGCCAAGGTTGTCCATTGGCTGATGTAGGACCGTGAGATCGACCGGTACCGCAGGGCATCGGCGGAATTTCCCGTGACATCGGCGAGAACGCCCATCGCGCCGACGCCGATGATTCCCTTCAAGGCGAGGTTGGCGCTGTGCGCGATCCAGCCGGTGAAGTCGTCGGTCTGGTTCTGATTGCCGGGATCGAGAGTGTTGCCCACCAGGTATTCGGCCCATTGCCGCAGGATCCGGTAATGCGCGCTGGCGAACGCTTTCGCCGCCGCGGGATCCAGGCGCTGCACGACCGCGGCGGACATGATGAGCATGTTGGCCGATTCCTCGACCGGCATGCTCTCTTCGTTGCCGTCGTTGTGCCCGGCCGCGTTCGGATAGGACGCGCCGATGTCGTGTTCCGAGAACGTCTTCGGCCAGCCGCCGTGCTCCGCGTAGTCCAGCACCGGTTCCAGCAGCAGCCGCACGAACTCCGGCGAGAGATGGAGATAGCCGGGCAGCGCCGGATAGATGACGTCCACTGTGGACACGTTGCCGCTGGACGAGATCTCCTTCAGGAATGCCCACGGCGAGCCGTTCCGGTCGACCAGTTCGGTACCGCCGAACGCCTGGCGCAGCGCGAGCGCGCAAATCGCCGCGTAGTGGCCGCCCGTGCTGCCGCCGCCGGCCGCGGCGGATGCTTCGCTGTCGATCCGCTGGTCCAGTGCGATGCCCGCGGCGAGCGCGGCCGGGTAGTCGGCGTGGAACCACGCGACCATGTCCGGCCACGACGACCAGTAGTGCGTCCACCAGGGCGCCAGCTGCGCGCCGAGGTAGCTGACCGCGGGCGTGCGGACGTGCCCGATCGCCACCACCAGCGGATCGGCCGCCTCGCCCGGCCGGATCGTGCCCAGGTCTTTCGCGAACGCGAGGACGGGCCAGCGGTCGTTGATCGCCCGCGGCTGGTCCGCATCGCTGGTCCCGGGCAGCGCTCCCCCGTTCGCCGACGTCGCGCGCACGACCGTGTCCTGCCCGATCTGCCAGGTCACCCCCGCCGAAGGCGCCGCGAGGACCAGTGAGCCCCAGCGCGGCTGGTCGTGCCCGTCCTCGGCGAGCACGGTCGGCGAAGCAGCCTGGACGCTCAGCGAGGTGATGCCGCCGGATTCCTGCCGTTGCCAGCCGACCGGCGTGCCCGAATCCCATTGCAGCCACTCGGCCGACGTGTCGAAATGCAGCGAGACACGGTGCGCCCGTCCGTCGGTGCTCGCGGCGGCGATGGCGACGTAACCGAACGGCACACACTGCCGTTGGAGGTTGCTGGGGTCGACCGGCGAGAAGAAGGTGACGGTGAGGGTCACGCCGCCGCCGGTGAGTTCGTAGATCGAGCGCGTCGCGGTGATCTGCAAGGAGTTCTGCGTCATCGGGGTCAGGCTCGGGCCGGACGGCAGCTGCGGCGCGCCGGCGAACACGTACGCGACGCCGTCGATCCGCGCGATTCCGCACAACGCGGTGATGTGCCCGGTCCAGAACGTGGACCAGGCGCCGGGCAGATTGTCCGCGGCTTGCCAGGTCGAGAGGTACGGCGAGCGCACGACGAGCGGCGTCGCCGGCGGGCGCAGCGGGTTCAGCGTTCCCGCCGGAGCTGCCGAGGCAGTGGACTGGACCAGGTCCGGGAGCCACCGGAGCGCGACCGCCGCGGCCGCGCCGGCACCCGCCCGGCGCAGGACGTCGCGGCGGCTGACTTCGCGGGGAGATTCCGAGGAGGACATCGACAGCTTCTTTCGGTCGGATGCCGGACACGGGAAAGAAGAAACCGAGCGGACTCAGTCTGGCACCGCGATACAACGTTGTAAATCTGCCGAAAGGAGGCCTCCCGGGCGCACGTCAGCGCCCTCGGCCCGCATTTGCTTATGTCAGATAGCTATGTAACATAGCGACATGCGGGACGACGAGATCGAGCGGTTGCGCACCCAGGTCAAGCTGCTCCAGCGGCGGCTGCGCCGGGAAGGCATGCCGGTCACCGGCCTGACGCTCACCGCTTTCGCCGTCCTCGGCGCGATCGCGCGGTCGCCCGAGACCGCGCAGCCGCGCCTGCTGGCCGAGCAGTTGACGATGAGCAGCCCGAACGTGTCCGCGGCACTGCGCGAACTGGCCGCGGACGACCTCATCGCCCGCACGAAAGATCCGGACGACGCGCGCAAGGTCCGCATCGTCCTGACCGGCCGCGGCCGGGAGGTCGTCGCCCGCAGCCGGCGCGAGCGCGATTCCTGGCTGGGGCGGGCCATCACGGCATTGCTCGACGACGAGGAGCAGCGGGTGCTCCGCGCCGCGGGCGAACTGATGGAGCGCCTGGCCGGTTACGAACCCCCGAACCCCTGACCCCGCAAGGAGATCCCTCATGCCCTTGAGCACCATCGACCCCGCCTGCGCGCTGATCGTCGTCGACCTGCAGAAGGGTCTCGCCGCCCATCCGGAGGTCAAGGAAATCCTCGGCAACGCGGCCGCCCTCGCCGCGGAGTTTCGCGCGCGCGAACTGCCGGTCGTCCTGGTCACCGTCGACGGCGGAGCTCCCGGACGCACGGACCAGCAGCGCCCCGGCGGCGCACCGCGTCCGGCCGATTGGGCCGAAGTCGCTCCCGAACTCGACCGCCAGCCTGGCGACCTCCACGTCACGAAGCAGCGGTGGGGCGCCTTCACCGGCACCGATCTGCACCGGCTGCTGCAAGACCGAGGCGTCACCCAGACCGTGCTCGCCGGGGTCGCGACCAGCATCGGCGTGGAGTCCACCGCCCGTTCCGCCCACGAACACGGCTACCACGTCGTGCTCGCCACCGACGCCATGGCCGACCTCGATCCCGAGGCACACCGGCACAGCATCGAACGGATCTTCCCGCGACTCGGGGAAACAGCCGCCACCGCCGACATCCTCGCCGCGCTGCGCACCCGGAACGACTGACGGACCCGCGGCAGCGCCCGGACGCGGGATTTTCTTTGTGCGAGAAGGAGAAGGGATACTCGGCGCGCGCACCGCGCTGTCCTGACCGCGCGAGTCACCGCCCAGCGGCATACCCTTGCGCACCGCGAGAATTCGCCGCCGCCGACAAAACCCCGGTCTCAGGATCCCTCGCTACCGCGCACAACCGCCCCTCCGACCACGGCTCGCCGACCGTCACGGCGTGGCCCCGGTCTTCCAGCGCGGCAATGACATCCGCCCCGATCCGCGACTCCACCGTCACGCTGCCCGCCGCCATGCCGCGCGGATAGAACGAACTCGGGAAGCTGTCGGTGTGCCAGTTCGGCGCGTCGATCGCGCCCTGCAGATCGAGCCCGCCGCGCACCTTTTCCCGCAGGGCGGTCCCGAGGAAGAAGTGGAAGTTCCACTGGTCCTGCTGGTCGCCGCCGGGGGTGCCGAACGCCATCACCGGGACGCCGTCGCGCAGGGCGAGCGACGGCGACAGCGTGGTGCGCGGCCGTTTCCCGGGGGCGAGCGAGTTCGGCAGGCCCGGGTCGAGCCACGCCATCTGCAGCCGCGTGCCCAGCGGGAAGCCCAGCTCCGGCACCACCGGGTTGGACTGCAGCCAGCCGCCGCTCGGGGTCGCGGCGATCATGTTGCCCCAGCGGTCGACGACGTCGAGGTGGCAGGTGTCGCCGCGGGTCAGGCCGTCCTTCGCGACGGTCGGCTCCCCCGCCCCGATCGCCGACGCGGTGACTCCGCCGCCCGCGACGTAGTGCACGTGCCGGCTCAGCCGGGGCGTGCGTCCCTCGGGACTGCCCGGACGCAGGTCGAAGGACGCGCGCTCGCCGATCAGCTTGCGCCGGGCCTCGGTGTACTCCGGGGAAAGCAGCGCTTCGATGGACACTTCCGTGCTGTCGCCGTACCAGGCCTCGCGGTCGGCCATCGCGAGTTTCGTGCCCTCGATGAGCCGGTGGTAGTACTCGGGCGTCGCGTACTCCAGCTCGTCCGGCAGGAGGGCGAGCTGCTGCAAAAAGGACGGACCTTGGCTCCACAGCCCGGCTTTCGCGACAGTCCAGCCGTTCCAGGTGTGGCTGACCGGGTCCTCATACGTCGCGCGGAACGCGGCGATGTCGTCGGCGGTGAGGGTGCCCGCGTGCCGTTCGCCGGAAGAGTCCATGGCCGGCTTCGCGGCGAAGGCGGCGAGTGCTTCGGCGACAAAGCCCTCGCGCCACGCCTTCCGCGCCGCCTCGATCTGTGCTTCCCGGTCGCTCCCGGCCGCCTCCGCTTCGGCGATCAATCGCCGCCAGGTTTCGGCGAGCGCGGGATTCTTCAGCAGTCCACCGGGTTTCGGCGCGAGCCCGCCCGGCAGGTACAGCTCCGCCGACGTCGTCCACTCGTTCTCGAACAGCTCGCGGACGGTTTCCACCGTCGCGCCGACGCGCTCGACCGCCGGATGGCCGTCCGCCGCGTAGTGAATGGCGTACTTGAGGACCTCGCGCAGCGGCTTCGTACCGTGGTCGTGCAGCAGGAGCAGCCACGCCTCGACCGCGCCGGGCACGGCGGCGGCGAGCGGACCGGTGCCGGGGACGAGGTCCAGGCCGAGCGAGGTGTAGTGCTCGATCGTCGCGCCGGCCGGTGCGGGGCCCTGCCCGCACAGCACCTTGGGCGCGCCGGCCGCCGGGGCGAGGATCATCGGCACTTCGCCGCCCGGACCGTTGAGATGCGGTTCGACGACGTGCAGCACGAACGCGCCGGCGACCGCGGCGTCGTAGGCGTTGCCACCGTCCTCGAGCACCGCCATCGCGGCCGCCGAAGCGAGCCAGTGGGTGGACGACACCATGCCGAAGGTGCCCTGCAACGTCGGGCGCGTCTGGACCATGGGGCCTATCGTCGCGCGCGGGCTGGCAGTACGTCAAAGACATCTGAGGCACCAGTCCGATAGCGTACCGCTATGGAACGCCGCCAGCTGGAGTACTTCGTCGCGATCGCCGAGCACGGCGGGTTCACGCACGCGGCGCGGGCGTTGCGGGTGGCGCAGCCGTCGTTGTCGCGGGCGATCGCGAAGCTCGAACAAGACCTGGGCGTCGAACTGTTCCACCGGGTCGGACGCAACGCGGTGCTGTCGAACGCCGGCGAACTGCTGGCCGAGCGCGCCCGGCTGGTGCTGCGCGACCTCGACGCCCTGCGCGCCGCCGCGCGGATGGCGGGCGACGGGCCGGCCGGGCGGATCGACGTCGCGGCCACGTCGTCGTCCGCGCTGGAGCCGGTGATCAGCATCGTCGCCGAGATGCGCACGCGGTATCCGGGCGTGCTGGTGAGCACGTCGGCGGCGTTGTCGGCGGCCGAAGTGGTCGCGATGGTCGTGCAGGGCCGGTGCGAGGCCGGGGTGTGCGGGAGCGCGGAACGCCCGGCCGGGCCGGGTCTGATCGCGCATCACCTGCGGGACGAGGAAGTGCTGCTGGTCGCTCCGCCGGGCACGGAGATCGGCTCGGACGGGGCCGTGGAGCGGGCCGAACTCAGCGGCATGCAGTTCGTGGTCACCACGTCGCCTACCGCGGTGCGCGGCTTCTTCGACCGGCTCGCGGCGAGCGTGCCGGGCCTCTCGATCGCGGCCGAAGCGGGCGACCGGAGCGTCGTGCTGCCGATGGTGCTGCGCGGGATCGGCGCGAGCCTGATGCCGGACGGCTGGGCGGACCTCGCCCGCCGGGCCGGCGCGAAGGTGCTGCGGTTCTCGCCGCCGGAGACGCTGCCGCAGTGGCTGATCTACCGGTCCGGGCCGATTACCGCGGCGACTCAGGCGTTTCTGGACATCACGCTCGCCACTGTCCCGCCAGGGGGTTCGCCGGTGCCGAAGAACCCGGCACCCGACGCCGCGATCCGTGAAGGACTCCTTGAAGGAATCTGATTCCCCCAAGGGGCCCTTCACGGACCTCGACGGGAGCGAAAGCCGCCCGCTGCCCGTATGGACTAGACCACTGTCAGCCGATTCCGAGCCCGCGCCGTCCGGTCGCGTTCAGCTGCCCGGGGGCGAACCGGTCCGGCCACGACCGCTCGTAATGCTCGGGAGGGAAGTCCGCCGGGCTGGAACCGGACTCGAACGCCTCCCGCACCGCACCGGCGTACGCCTCGTTCCGCGGGCACCACGGCGCGGCCGGGATGTACATGACATTGCCCCAGCCCTGCTGGTTCTTCACCGGCGCGACGCTGTGGATCAGATCGCAGTGCCACCATACGGAATCCCCGGCCCGCACGTCCGGAATGCCGCTGGAAGCCCGCAGCAGCAAGGAATGCCATTTCTCGCTGGCCGCGAACACCTTGTTCACCATGACGCCGCACATGTCGTCCTCGGGCACGTCGGCCAGCAGCGGACGCAGCATCAGATAACCCATCGCCTCCGGAATCGGCACCGCGTGCAGCACGCCCTGGTCGTGGTCCATGTCCGACAGCGCGGTCCAGCCCTGGAAAGTGCGGAAGACCGAGCACATCGTCGAACCCTCGAACTGCGGCCCGGCCGTGCGATGCGCGGCGTCCCACGGATCGTAGGACTCGACGGTGCCGTCGAACAGGTGCCGGAACGCCCGCTGGCAGGCCTCGGTCATCCAGAGGTCGAGCGTGCCCGGGTCGAGATGAGAGCCGAGGCCGCCGGAATCCGCGCCCGGCGGACGGCGGCGGATGCGGTCCGGGTACAGGGAATCCCGGGCGGGGTCGAACCACCGGACGCCGTCGGATTCCGAACGCCACCGCGCGTTGAGGAACGCCTGCACGCGCGCCATCCGGTCGCTTTGCCGCGCTTCCATCTGCGGGGGCGACCAGTAGATCGGGTAGATCTCCGGTCGCGAGCCGACGGTGCCGAAGAAGTTGTCGCCGGGGCCGCGGTAGTTCTCGAAGAACCGGTTGCCCTCGACGTAGCCGACGATTCCCTGGTCCCAGCCCAGCGCCTGCTCGCGCGGGAAGTGCCCGCGCACGACCAGGCAGCCGCGTTTCCGGAGCCGCGCCAGGTCGTCTTCGGAGACCCGGCCCGCCTCGATGTCGGCGTACTCCAGCACCGGCCAGATCTCCTCGCCGCGCGCTTTCGCCGCCTCGATCTCCTCGACCGCGGCGGCGACGCGAGCCTCGACGACCCCGAACACCTCTTCCACGGTGCGCCCGGACGCCTCGATCCGCGCCCGCAGCGCGGCTTTCGTCTCGCGAATCGCTGCCGGGAGGTCGTCCGGCGCGGTCTCCCAGTGCGGCAACGGGGGCAGTGGCATGGCGCTCGCTCCATTCAGGAAGGGCTCCTTACTGAACCGACGGTAGGGCCCTGCCCGGATTCAGGCAACACTCCTGACTAAATCGGCTACACTCGCGCCGATGACGCCGGCCAAGCCCTCCCTCGACCTGCTCCGGTCGCTGACCGACGAGCACGTCCTGCGGGCACTGCTCGCCGAACGACAGCTGACGCGCGCGCAAATCGCCGCCCGCACCGGCATTTCCAAGCCCGCGGTCGGCGACAGCGTCGCGCGGCTCGCCGAGGCCGGCCTGCTGCGCGACACCGGCGAACGCACCACCGGCCGCGGCCGCGTCGGCACCTACTACGCGCTGGCCGACGACCTCGGCACGGCCCTGGTGGTGAGCATCGCCCACGACGGCGCGGCAGCCGAAGCCGTCGACGTTTTCGGCGAGGTGCTCGCCCGGCACGTCGAAGACCTCGGCCGCCCGGTGCGGCCGCGGAAGGCCGCCCAGGCGCTGCGCAAGGCCTGCGCCCACGTCTCCGCCGATGCGGGACCGCTCCGGCTCGCGGTCGTCAGCGCCGCCGACCCGGTCGACCGGGCCACCGGAAAACTCGTCCACCTGCCCGATTCCCCGTTCCTGCTCGGAGAACTCTCGCCCGCCGACGTCCTCGCGCCGCTGGTCGCGGGCCCGGTCACGGTGGACAACGACGTCAACTGGGCCGCCCGCACCGAACAGGCCGCCGACGATTTCGCCTACCTCTTCCTCGGCGAAGGCCTCGGCTGCGCAGTGGTCGCCGACGGCGAAGTGCGGCGGGGACACGCCGGGTTCTCCGGAGAAATCGCGCACGTCCTCACCCGCGGCACCGGCGGCCAGGCGATGGCGTTCATCGACGTCTTCGCGGATCTCGGTGTCCGCCAGCCGGATTCGACCACGATCGACGTCGCCGCTCTCCGGACCGCGATCAAGTCCGACGAGGTCCTCGGCACCCTCGCCGAAGCGATCTGCGGCGTGCTCCTGGCCTTGGTGACCGTGTCCGACCCCGAACTCGTCGTGCTGGGCGGTCCGTGGGGCCCCGATGTACTCGACGCGGTGTCCGACCGCTTCGCGCAACTGCCGCGCCACGTCCCGCTTCGCGCCCCGCACGCCACAGATTCCCCCGCCCTGGCCGGCGCGCGCGACGAAGCCGTGCGCGCACTGCGGAGCGCCGTTTTGACGGTCAGCCCTTGATGGTCTTCTTGATCCACTCCAGCTGACCGAAGACGTCGCCGTCGGCCGCGAGGCTGCTGCGGTCGGATTTGCTGGTGACGCCCACCAGCGTGTCGCGATCGGCGGTGGACATGACCGGACCGCCGGAGTCGCCGCCCGCCGTGACGCCGGTCGTGGTCAGCGCGCAGAAATCGGTGCCGCCGGAGACTGTCATGCCGTCGCAGCGCGGGTCGTCGGGGTCGATGACCTTGGCGTCCACCTGCTTGAGGACGTCGGACTGGCAGCTGTTCTCGTCGCCGGTGCAGGTCGCGCCCCAGCCGAGCTGCCGAACCGTCTCGCCCGGACGCACCGGTCCGCCGGTCGGCAATTTCGCCGGGGTGAGGTCCATCGGGGCGACCTTGATCAGCATGATGTCGGCCAGCGTGTGGTTGTCGCGGCTGCCCGGCACCGGCCGGACGACGGCGCCGAGCCGCTGGTCGAGATTGCCGACCCGGAACTCGATCCGGGAATCGGCGATGGGCTCCGCGGCCTCGTGGAAGCAGTGGTCCGCGCTGATGATCCACTCCCGGCTGATCGCGGTCCCGGTGCATTCGGGTTTGCCGTCGACGAGCATCCGCACCGCCCACGGTCCGTAGCCGGAGACCGAACCGCCGATCACCGCCGAGGCCGGGGTCGCCACGGCGACGGCGACCAGGGCGCTGACCGGGGCCAGGACGGCCAGTCGGCGGAGTGAGCGGCGGAGCATGGCGCGGACGTCCCTTCGGCGGCTGGCGTTACAACATCAAGACGCGGCAGCTGAAGAGGGGTTGCGCCTCGTGAGTGTTGATTCCGGCGAGAACCGGCGCAGGCACTCACGAGGCATCCGGATTCAGGACTTGTCCGCCGCCTGGGCGACGAAGATCCCCGTCTCCAGGAACGCCCGCCACTCAGCCGGAGACTGGCTGTCCATCGCCCGGCGAGCCGCCGCCTGGACGTGGGTGCCCGGCGTCGAGCGGGTCCAGATCTCCCGGACCAGCGGACCCTCTTCGAGATACCTGGCGTAGCTGGCCTCGACGCCGACGACCGCGGCCGCGCGCGCCTTCAGGTCATTCACCTTGTCCTTGGCCGCGGCCTCGAAGATGCCGGCGTCGATGAACGCCCGCCGCTGCTCCGGCGTCTCGCAGGAGTACGCCGCGATCCACATCTCGGAATTGGGAGCCGCGAAGCGATACAAGACGTCTCGTACGAACTGCTCATCAGTCAACTGCGCGGCCAACCGCGCATCCATGCCCACGGCGGCGGCCGCCTTCACGCGGGCGTCGCGCAGGATCTTTTCCGCAGCCTCCTTCTCCGCCGCCTCCTTCGCCGCGTCCACATCACGCTGATGCTCGACGAAGATGCCGTGCACGATGAATTCCTTCTTCTCCGCCGGAGTCCCCTTGACGGCGGCAGCCGCGGCGGCCCGCACGAACGAATCCCTGGGGGCGTGCTCCCACAACGCGAAAACGAAATTCGGATCCTCCTGGCTCAGCAGCATCCGAGTCAGCTCGAAACCGAGCAGTGCGGCAGCGGGCTGCCGTTCCGTGCGCCGGACCTGGTACAGCGCCTCCCTGTCCAGATCCCGTTGGTGCGCCAGGTAAATCGCGGTTTCGAGGAAGTACGACGTCGAGCCGATGGTGTCCGCGTGATATGCCTCGTACCGGACTTCCTCAGCAACGTCCCCCTGTCGTTGCGCGGCCAGGTAGATCTCGTGCACGAAGTCGCTTTCGCTGAGCCGCAACAGTTCCGGGGTGATCACGAGCCCGACGACAGCGGCCGCGTTCGTGCGCACCTCCTCCGGCGTCTGCGCCACAGCGGCGATCGGAGCCGCCGTCACCGCCGCCGGAACGAGAACCCCGGTCGTCACAGTGATCGCGGCGAGGACAACCGAGGCCGCCAGTCTTCGAACTCGGGAATTCGACATAAGCGTCATACCAGGTGGATATTCCCCAGGCCGGCGGACGTTACCGATCATCGGCCGGGGTCCCGCTGGTTGACATGTCGGAAACTTCCGACATAACGTAGCGTCATGTCCGACGACGTCTTCCTCGCCCTCGCCAGTCCCGTCCGGCGGCGGCTGCTGGAGATCCTCGCGGACGGCCCCCGCACGGCGGGCGACCTCGCGGCGCGGTTCGAGCTGAGCCGTCCGGCGGTCGCCGAGCATCTCAAGGTGCTGCGGGACGCCGCGCTGGTCCGCGGCGAACCCGTGGGGCGGCAACGCTTGTACCACCTGGAAAGCGACCCGCTCGAGCAGGTCGGCGAATGGCTGCACCCGTTCGAACGGTTCTGGCGCGGCCGCCTGCGCGACCTGGCCGACCTGCTGGAAAACGAGGAGGAAAACCCGTGACCTACGCCCGGATCGGCAGTATCTCGGTCGACCAGTTCATCGCCGCCGCGCCGGAAAAGGTCTGGCGCGCGCTCACCGATCCCGAGTTGCACGCGAAGTGGTGGGCGCCCGGCGACATCGGCCCGGACGTCGGCCGCGAGTTCCGCTTGGAAATGCCCGGATTCGGCTCGATCCCTTGCCGCGTCGTCGAATCCGAGCCGCCGTCGAAGTTCGTCTACACCTTCAACGGCGACTGGACCCTCGCCTGGACGCTCGTCGCCGAGGGCCAGGGCACCCGGCTCCTGCTGCACCACTCCGGTTTCGACCTCGACGACAAACGCCAGGCCGACGCGTGCGAGCGGATGGGCCCGGGCTGGCGCGACGGCGTGCTGCCGCGGCTGGCGAAGCTGGATCTCGGCTAAGCCCCTCACGCTGGACGGCGAGCGTAGACCACCGCTTGCGGCACCTCGCTGTCCAGTTCCTCCACCCACTGCGCCTCGACGGTGAATCCGGCCTCGCGCAACCACTCCGACACTTGCGCGGGACGGCGGCGATAGACGTGCACCCGCATCGGATGTCCGCCGTACCCCCGCGTTTTCAACCGCGCCACGTCACCGACGTGGAAGCCGATCGCGACCGGCGCTCCGGGCCGCAGCACGCGGTGGAACTGCGCGAGCGCGGCGGGCGCCTCGTCGTCCGGCAGGTGGATCAGCGACCACCACGACAGCAGCCCGGCCACCGAGGCGCCGGGCAGCGGGAGCGCGGTCATCGAGGCGACCGCGAACCGCAGGCCGGGGTGTTCTTGGCGGGCCACCTCGATCATGCCGGGCGAGAGGTCGAGACCGAACGCGTCCAGGCCGAGGCCGTTCAGGTGCGCGGTGACGTGCCCGGTGCCGCAGCCGACGTCGGCCACCGGGCCGGTTTCGCGCACCAGCGACGCGAACAATCCCAACGTCATCCGCAGCGAAGGGCTTCGGGCGATCGAGTCGCGCAACCGGTCGGCGTAGCTGGCGGCGACGGTGTCGTACGAGGTCCGGGTGTCGGTCAGCCAGGTCTGCACGACGGCCACGCTAGCCCACCGGCGCACCGAACCACCGGCGAATCGCAGGCTCCAGACCGTCCGGATCGCCCGCCCACGCCACATACCCGTCCGGACGGACCAGCATCGCCTCGGCACCCGTCTCAACGCGGTCGACCCGATCCGCCCACCGGGCCGCGAGATCGCCGAACCGCCGTCCGGGATCCATGAGAACGCCGCGTCCGGCTCGCAGTTCCGGGCCGAGGCCGGGCGCGGGCAGGCCCACCAGCGGATGGTCCTCGCTGTCCGGGAGCGCGTAGCGGATTCCCATGCCGGACAGCAGGTCGTCCAGCAGATACTGAACCTCGGGCAGCCGCACCAGGTCCGCGAACAGCGACCGGGCCGCGGCCGGATCGGGGCCGACGTCCAGCAGCAGCGACTGCGCTTGGACGTTGCGCAGCACCGCCGCGCCGACCGGATGCCGTTCCGCGTGGTAGCTGTCGAGCAACCCCTCGGGCGCGGTGCCGCGCACCGCCGCGGCGAGCTTCCAGCCGAGGTTCATCGCGTCCTGGATTCCGGTGTTCATCCCTTGCGCGCCAAGGGGAAGATGCACGTGCGCGGCGTCGCCGGCGAGGAAAACGCGGCCGTGCCGGTATTGCGCGGCCTGCAGCGCGGCGTTCGTGATCCTTCGCGCGTAACGGAGTTCGACCAGTTCTACCCGGTCTCCGAAGACCGTCTTCAGCCCCGTGCGGATTTCGTCCTCGGTGACCGGGACGTCCCGTTCCAGCGACCAGCCGGGGCCGCCGAACGTCAGACGGCGCAATGGCCGTCCTTCGGCGTCGACGCCGAGCGGGAAGACCTGCGCGCGGTAGCCCTCCGGGGTGATCGTGTGCATCGGGACCTCGGCGCTCAGCCGCACGTCGGCGGCCACCGTGGTCGCCGTCCCGGGACGGCCGGAGAACTCCGCGCCGAGCAGCTTCCGGACCGTGCTCCGCCCGCCGTCGGCGGCGACCAGGTACTGGGCCCGGATCTCGGTGCCGCCGGCGAAAGTCGCCGTGACGCCGTCGGCGTCCTGTGCCAGCCCGACCAGTTCGTGGTTTCGGCGAATGGGAATGCCCCGCACGGCAAGGTGTTTCTCCAGAAAGCCTTCGATCGCCACCTGCGGGAGCGAACGCCACGGGAACCGGTGCCGCCCGCGGGCCAGCGGCAGAAGATTGCCCGCGAAATGCGCGGTGGTAACCGGATAGTCTCCAGTGGCCAGCAACGGTTCAAGAAGACCGCGCTGGTCGAACGCCTCCTGCGTGCGGGACTGCAGCCCGCCGGCCTTGGACAGTTCGCTGGCCCGCGGCAGCCGGTCCGCCAGCACACAGGACACTCCGGCAAGCTGAAGCTCGTTCGCCGTCGTCATCCCGGTCGGGCCGGCGCCGACGATGAGCACCTCGGCAGTCATGATCTCTCCCCTCGTGGGTCGGTGTTCGCGACCGACTCTCTGCCCCCGGTGGTCCGCGAGCCAGAAAGCGACCCGGATGCGGCGGATTCCGACACGGGTAGCCTCAAGAGGGTGGAATCCGACTACGATGACCTCGACCGGCAGCTCGTGCACGCCCTGCAGATCGATCCCAGGTCCCCGTTCAGCGCGATCGCCGAGGCGCTCGGCGTGTCGGATCGCACCGTCGCCCGCCGCTACGCCCGGCTTCGGTCAACCGGAGCGGTCCGGGTCATCGGCGGCGTCAACGAGGCGGCTTTCGGTGCGGTGCAGTGGTTCCTGCGCATCCGGTGCGCGCCCGCCGCAGCAGGCGCGGTCGCCGAGGCACTCGCGCGGCGACCGGACACCGCCTGGGTGAGCCTGACCTCCGGCGGCACGGAAATCACCTGCACAGTCCGCCTCGAAAGCGCAGCCGACAGCGAAGCGTTGCTGCTGGCCAAACTCCCCCGCACGCCCCGCGTCGAAGGCGTCACCGCCCATTCGGTGCTGCACGCGTTCTACGGCGGCTCCGACAGCGTCGTCGCCAAAATCGGCATCCTGGACGACGCCGCCATTACCCGGTTGCGCCCGCGGCCGCTCCCCCTCCGGCCCGGCCCGGGGACGCTCGACGACGGCGACCGCAAGCTCCTCGCCGCTCTCGCCGACGACGGGCGCGCCGGATTCGAACAGCTCGCCGCCGCCACCGGCTGGTCCCCGACCACCGTCCGCCGGCGCATGGCGGAATTGCGCGAACGGGACGTGCTGTACTTCGACCTGGACCTCGACTGGCGGTTGTACGGCAAGGGAATCCGGACCCTGCTGTGGCTTTCGGTCGCCCCGGCGGCCCTGGCGGAAACGGGCACCGCGCTCGCCGCGCACCCGGAGGTCGCGTACGCCGCCGCGACCACCGGCCCGACCAACCTGTACGCGACGGTGGTCTGCGCCAGCCACCAGGAGCTGTACCGTTACCTCACCACCAGCGTCGCCGCGCTCCCCGCGGTCGCCCACGTGGAAACGGCACCGGTGATCAAAACGGTGAAACAGGCAGCGAACCGGCTGTGACGCAGTACAAACGGGCGCCATCCCGGTCGGCGGTTGACAGCGCGCGGACGATCCGTCAATGATTCGTTCGGCTTTTCCCGGTGGGAAATTCCCGCACGCGTCCGCGAACTGTCCCCGACTTTTTCCAGGAGACACCGATGTCATCGGTCAGCCGTCGCCGATTCATGCAACTCGCCGCCGCCACCGCCGCCGGCACGGCTCTGCCCGCGAGCATCGCGCGGGCGGCTTCGGTGCCGGCCGCCGTGCGCACCGGCACTCTCGCGGACGTCGAGCACGTTGTCGTGCTGATGCAGGAAAACCGGTCTTTCGACCACTATTTCGGGACCCTCAACGGCGTCCGCGGCTTCGGCGACCCCCGGCCGGTTTCGCTGCCGAACGGGAAACCGGTGTGGAACCAGGCCGACTCCTCCGGTGCTGAGACACTGCCGTTCCGGCCCGCCGAGGACAACCTGGGCCTCACCTTCATCGAGGACCTCAACCACGACTGGAACGGCACGCACACCGCGTGGAGCACCGGCCGGTGGGACAAGTGGATCCCGGCGAAAACCAGCACCACGATGGCGTATCTGACGCGCAAGGACATCCCGTTCCACTACGCGCTCGCCGACGCGTTCACCATTTGCGACGGCTATCACTGCTCGATGCTGTCCTCGACCGACCCGAACCGGTACTACATGTACACCGGCTGGACCGGAAACGACGGTTCGGGCAACGGACCGGTGCTGGGGAATGAAGAATCCGGCTACGGCTGGACCAGCTTCCCGGAAATCCTGGAAAAGGCCGGGGTTTCGTGGAAGATCTACCAGGACGTCGGCAACGGTCTCGACAAGGAGCACAAGTGGGGCTGGACCGATGACGCGTACATCGGCAATTACGGCGACAACTCCTTGCTTTACCTGACCCAGTACCAGAAATCCGCTCCAGGCACGCCGCTCTACGACAAGGCGCGCACCGGAACGCGGGCCGCCGCGGGCGACGGTTTCTTCGACCACCTCACCTCGGACGTCAAGGCGGACCGCCTGCCGCAGGTTTCCTGGATCGTGGCCCCGGAAGCGTACTGCGAACATCCGGCGTGGCCCGCCAATTACGGCGCCTGGTATGTCTCCGGCGTGCTCGACGCGCTCACCTCGAACCCGGAGGTGTGGAGCAAAACCGTCCTGCTCATCACCTACGACGAGAACGACGGGTTCTTCGACCACGTCGTCCCGCCGTATCCGCCGCGCGACGCGAACTGGGGCAAATCGACGGCGAGCGTCGCCGGGGAATGGTACGAGAGCGGCGCGGCCGCGTCGTACACGAAGGGAATGCCTTACGGACTCGGCCCGCGAGTGCCGCTGCTGGCGGTCTCGCCGTGGAGCACCGGCGGCTGGGTCTGTTCGCAGACTTTCGACCACACCTCGCTGATCCAGTTCGTGGAAAAGCGATTCGGCGTGCACAACCCGAACATTTCGCCGTGGCGCCGCGCGGTGTGCGGGGACCTCACGTCCGCGTTCGACTTCACCGGGGCCAACAGCGGCGTCCCGGCGTTGCCCGGCACCGGCGACTACCAGCCGCCCGCCGACCACAGCACCCCGCCGACCTACCACCCGGTGCCGCCGTCGAACGGTTCGCTCCCGAAGCAGGAACCCGGCGCCCGCAAAGCCCGCGCGCTGCCGTACGACCTGGCCGCGGACACCGAAGCCCGCGACGGCCGGATGTACCTCACCTTCACCAACCTCGGCGACGCCGGAGCGGGATTCCACGTGACGTCCCGGATGCGCTCGGACGGGCCGTGGCCGTACACCGTGGAAGGCCACAAGTCGGTTTCCGACAGCTGGCACCTGCCGAGCGGCGCGGGAGATTGGTACCAGTACTCGGTTTTCGGCCCGAACGGCTGGCTCCGCGAACAGGCCGGGACAATCGGCGGCTTGGGCCCGGAAGTCACCGCACGGCACGACGCGGGGTATGTGACGGTGACCTTTACGAACCCGACCAGCCGGACGGTCACCTTCACCGGCGTCGACGCATACGCGCCCGCCGAGGCTTACCAGTACACGCTCGCCCCTGGCACGTCACGCGCGGTGCCGAAGTGGGGCGTGGCCGACGGCTGGTACGACATCACGGTGAAGGCGGATCACGACGGGCAGTACGTCCGGCGGTTCGCCGGCCACGCGGAGACTGGCCAACCCTCCACAAGCGACCCCGCCATCGCGACAAGCTGATCGCTCGTGAAGGGAACCCTGAGGGACTGAGATTCCCCCAGGGTCCCCTCACGGCTTTCGGAAGCCAGCCACGAGCAAGACGACCGCGGCCAGTACAGCCGCCAGCCCGCCGAACCCCGCCGCCAACGTCGCCGCCGACGCGATCGCGCCGACCAGCAGCGGTCCGCCCGCGTCGCCCAGTTCCCGGCCGACCTCGGCCGCCCCCATCGTCTGCCCGAGACGTTCCTTCGGTGCGGAACCGGCCAGATGCGCGAACCCGATCGGCGTCGCCGCCCCGACCCCGACGCCGATCGCCACGGCCGCGGCCACCACCCCCACGACACCCGGCACGAACGCGCCCAATGCCAGCCCGGCGGCGGTGAGCAGCAGCCCGCCGGCCATCCCCCACCCGTCGGGGATCCGCCCGGCGTCCCGGAGCCGCCCGGCCCACGGCTGCACCAGCGCGGAGCACAACGCCAGCACCGACACCACCGCGCCGGTCGCCACTGTGCCGAGTCCGCTCGCCGCCCCGGTGACCGGCAGGAATCCGACGCCCACCGCGAGCGCGCCGGTCGTTCCGGCCAGCACCGCGGTCGGCCGCAAGAACCCAGGTTCAGCGAGCCGGCGGGCCAGGTCGAGAACGGTCTGACGCTGCCGCGGCAACGGTTCCGGCGCGGGCACCGCCAGCGCGGCCCACCCGGCGACCACGAAAGCCAGCACCGCCAGCGTGCCGAACAGCAAGGAAAACCCGCCCAGTGCGATCAGCACGCCGCCGAGCAACGGGCCCAGCGTGTACCCGATGCTCTTCCACGCGCCGTAACCGCCGAACGCGCGACCCTGCCGTTTCGTCGGCGACAACCGCGCGACGAGCGCCCCGGCAGCAGGCGAGAAGGCTGCCGCGGCCGCGCCCTGACCGAACCGTGCCAGCCCGACCGCCGCCGGGTTTCCCGCGACCACGAAGGCCGCGGACGCGAGCGCGAACGCCAGCAACCCGCCGAGCAGGACCGGCCGCGGCCCGATCCGGTCGGCCAGCGAGCCGAACACCGGCTTCAGCACGACCTCGGCGCCGTCGTAGACCGCGAGCAGCAATCCCAGGGTCAGCAAGGAATCGCCGTGCGTGTACGCGCCGAGGCTGGCGGCGATGCTGTGTGCCCCGAACGCGGTGACGAACCCGGCGGCGTACAGCGGACGCAGCTCAGCAGAACGCATCGGAAACCTTCACATCTGGTGCAGGGCTTGGAAAACCTGCTCGGTGTAGTCCGCGAGCCGCTCTGCGCAGTGCTGCAGCCGCTGCTCGGCCTCCACCGCCGAAGGCGCGCCGAACACGTCCCTCGCCTTCAGATCCCGATGCCACCGCCGCAACCGCTCGAGGCTCTGCTCTTCCTCTTCCAGTTCGGCCATCGTGAACTTGCCGATCCGGATTTCCTTGTCGATCTCGGCATCGAACTTCCCGCAGTCGGCAAGGAACTCCGCCCACTCCTCTTCCCGCTCGGCGGTGAACAGCTCCACCAGGCGCGAACCGTCCCGTTCCGCGGCGTCGAGCGTGATCACCTCGCCCTCGCCGCGTTCGGCCAGTTCGCCGACCCGCGCGACGCCACCGGCGAACCCGGGCACGTCCGGCACCGCCCAGGCGCCCTGCCCGAGCGACAACGCGCCTACCCGCCGCAGCTCACGCCACACGGCGACCCGATGCCGCGACGGTCCGGACGGCACCCGCACCACCAGCACCAGCCACTTGTCGCCTGCCACAGCACTGAATGTATCACGTGTTACATCTGCTCAGGTAGCGCCGCCAGGAACGCGCCGACCGTTCGATCCGCTAGCGCCTGACGCTCCGCCATCGGCAGCGAGAGACACTGCAGCGTCACGCCGTCGATCATCGCGAGCACCTGCGCCGCCACGTTCTCGGACAACCCAGCGTCGACACACCACTGCCGCAGTTCACGGTCGAGGTTCGCGTTTTCCTTCTGCAGCACCGGATCCACGACGGCCGCCGCCGCGTACGCGAGCCACACCCTGGCCCGCCGCGCGCGCGGTTCGTCCAGCGGCAGCCACAGTTCGACGAAACCGGCGATCGATTTCGGTTGCGCCGCTTCGATTTCGGCCAGGAACTGCTCGCCCGCGTACTCGAAACCGGCGCGCACGAGGTCGTTCTTCGTCCGGTAGTAGTACTGCACCTGCGCTGGGGAAACACCCGCCGCCGCGGCGACCGTCCGCACGCTGAGCGCGCCGATTCCCTGCTCGGCCAGCACATTCAGCACCGCATCGAGCACGTGGGCGGCACGCTTCACCGCCGGGACGCCCCCGTGCGCGCCCGCCACGCGACCGCGATCAGCTCAAGCACCCCGATCACTCCCACGACCACGCCGACCTGCCGCAACCCGATCACCGGCGTCTCGACGTCGTGGAACCCGAAGTACAGCACCGCACCGACGACCACCATCAGCACGCCGACCAGGACCTGTCCCCTCGCGCCGTTCATCGCACCCCTCCTATACGAACGTACAATACGACCGTACAGGCTCAGCCGGCTTTCCGCGCGGCCACCCGCTCGACGATCCCGGCCTTGCTCCGCTCCGCCCGCTCCACTTCGAAGCCTGCCGCGGCGAGCAACGGCAGCGGCCGGCGCGTCAGGTAGTCCCCCAGCCGGGACACGGTCAGCTTCTCCAGGAGCCGCTGACCAGCGAGAACGAACCGGCGATGGCTGCCGACGTGGTCCAGCAGCAACAACCGCCCGCCCGGCCGAAGCACCCGGTGCATCTCCGCGATCGCGCCGCGTTCGTCCGGGACGCCGCACAGCCCGAGCGTGCAGACGACCGTGTCGAATGCGCTGTCCGGGAAGGGAAGAGACTGCGCGTCGGCCTCGGTCAGCGTCGCCTCGCGGCCGGTCTCGGCGGCCCGGCGGCGGGCGAGGTCCAGCATCGACGGGCTGAGGTCGATCCCGGTCAACCGCACGTCCGGCGGGTACAACGGCAGATTCCGGCCGGTCCCCACGGCGACCTCCAGCACCTCTCCCGAGGCCTGCCCGCACACCCATTCGCGGCCGTCGGCCAGCAGCGCCCGCTCGAACCACGCGATGTCCCGGTCGTAGCGCGGCGCGGCCTCGTCCCACGTCCGCCGCAGCCAGTCCGGTCCCCGTTCCGCCATCGTCGCGAACTCCTCTCCGCCGAGGTCCTCTCCGGCTACCCTCGCATCCCGTGAGGGGCTTCGACTACGACGCCGGCCGGACCTGATGTCACAAACTCCCGGCGGCCGGCGTCCTATGGCCGATCGAGCCCAGAACGCGAAGGAGCCACCCATGACAGCGCCCGGCGAAGCGAGCCCGGACCTCGCCACCGAGACCTTCCTCGCCCACCGGAACCTGCTGTTCACCGTGGCCTACGAGATGCTCGGCTCGGCCGCCGACGCCGAGGACGTGCTGCAGGAAACCTGGCTCAAGTGGGCCGGGGTCAACCTCGAGGAGATCCGCGAGCACCGCGCCTACCTGGTCCGGATCACCACCCGCCAGGCGCTGACCCGGCTGCGCACGCTCGGCAGGCGCAAGGAGTCCTACGTCGGCACCTGGCTGCCCGAGCCGCTGCTCACCGCGCCGGACGTCGCCGAGGACGTCGAACTCGCCGACAGCGTCTCGATGGCGATGCTGCTGGTGCTCGAAACGCTGCGGCCGACCGAGCGCGCGGTGTTCGTGCTGCGCGAGGTCTTCGACGTGCCCTACGACGAAATCGCCGAAGCCGTCGGCAAAACCCCGGCCGCGGTGCGGCAGATCGGGCACCGGGCGCGGTCGCACGTCTCGGCCCGCCGTCCGCGCGGCGACGTCACGCCCGCCGAGACCCGCGGCGCGCTCGACGCGTTCCAGAAGGCCGTCGAAACCGGCGACCTGCAAGGGCTGCTGGATCTGCTCGCACCGGACGTCGTCTTCCTCGGCGACGGCGGCGGCGTCAAACAGGCGGTGCCGCGGCCGATCGTCGGCGCGGACAAGGTCGCGCGGCTGCTGGCCGCCGGGCACGTCCGGCTCCCCGAGCCGCTGCGTCCGACGCAGGTCAACGGGCACCCGGCGCTGGTGCTGAAGCTCGACGGCGAGGTCGACACCGTGCTCACGCTGCGCATCGACGAGGGCAAGATCACCGGCCTGTACGCGGTGCGGAATCCGGCGAAGCTGTCGCACATGGACACGGAAACGGCCCTTCGCCGCTGACTTCCGCCGGTGCTACGGACAGTAGCCCCGGCACTGGCGCGCGCCACCCGGTCGGACCATGCCATCCTGGTCCGGCCAGGGGCGGCCCGACGGGCCGCCGCCGTACCGAGGAGAGGACCGACGTGGGCGTTGTCAGCTGGATCGTGCTGGGCCTGATCGCCGGATTGATCGCGAAGGCCCTCATGCCGGGCAAGGACCCGGGCGGCTGCATCATCACCATCCTGCTCGGGATCGGAGGCGCGTTCGTGGGCGGCTGGATCGGCAAAACGCTGTTCCACACCCAGCTCGGGACGTTCTTCGACCTGCGCACGTGGGGTCTCGCGGTGCTCGGCGCGCTGGTCATCCTGACCGGCTACCGGCTCATCGTGGGCGGCCGCCGCCGCGACTGACCCGCACCGGCGGCCCGCTGCCGAGTGCGGCGGGCCGCCCTCGCTCCGCCGAGGGTTCGCCCCGTCCGCCGGCTCACCCGCACGGGGCTTCGAATCGAACTCAGCCCCGGATTCCGGCCGCGTTTCGTGGCAGAATCAGCGGAGAAAGTCCCGGCAAGGTCGACGGGCGGAGCGGACGATGGCGCTGCGCGACCACGAACAACATCAGCTGGACGAGATCGAGCGCTGCCTCGCCCAGGAAAATCCACGCCTTGCCCGCCGGTTCGAGAAGTTCCGCCCGATGCCCGCGGTCACCTTCGCCGCGGCCGCACTCGGAGTGCTCAGCGTGTTCCTGACCGGGCTGGTCACCCTGGTGGTCGGGTTCGGGATGGGCTCGGTGGCGCCGATCGCGGTGGGCGCGGTGCTCACGACGGCGATTCCGCTCGCGATCGTCTGGTTCTACCGCTGTCACTGGCGCTGACGTCCCGCCCCGCGCCGACGGTCCGGCACGCGATGCCGAAGTCCGGGAGCAGTGGGCGCGGTCGGCGGTCTCTCAGGCGGCGCGTCCTCGCGCGAACCGGCGGTACAGCGCGAATCCCGCTATCGCGGTAACCAGTTCCCAGGCGATCGTCGTGATCACCGACACCGACAGCACGTCGAGGCGGTCCGGCGACGAGGACCGGAGCTGGCCCCGTGCGTCGACGCGGACGCGGGTCAGGCCGCGCGCCGCCGGGTCGGAGCGCAGCGGGATGTCCGCTTGCTCGACGCCGCCGTCCGGTGCGGTCCACGTGACGCGCCGCGTGTCGGGCATCGCGGCGCCCTCGCTCCCGCGCAGCGCGCCGGATCCGGGCTCGACGGAGGCGACGACGGACCGGCCGGGCGCACGGGCGATCGCCGCCGAGCCCTGCCGGTGGATCCACAGCCCCAGGCACAGCCCGGCCACCGCCGAGACCGCGACGGCCGCGGCCAGGACGGAAAGGAGGAACACGCGCCCGCGCACCGCGGACGCGCGGAAACCACCAGAAGCCATGCCCCGAGAATGCCGCGAAAACCGGGATCTTGGCAGGGTTTGCGGACAACTGTGCCCAAGTCGCAGGAAAGAGCGCCCGCCGTGGGCAATCGAAACCTGGACGATGTCCGATTTCACCCGTTCTTTTCACTCATTCGTGGGTAACGACACACCGAGGCAACCCCGATGCCGCAGCCGGATCGGCGATCCGCGCGCCATTCCGCACCGACGGAAGCGCTCAGTACCGAGCCGTCAGCCGATCGTGCTGACACGTCGTTTATTGCCGCCGTCTTCCGTTAGTACGTGGAATTCTCCCCGGCGCGCACAATCATTCCCCGTCACCCGCCGGACGCGCTCAGCAACGCCTGTCCGGTGGCCGTCACCGCGTGCCGGACGGTCTTCCCGTCCTGCTGGCTCTCCACCAATCCCGCGCGGCGCAGAACACCCGCGTGCTTGCTCGCGGCGACCGGGGTCACGCCGATCTCCCCGGCCAGTTCGGCGGTGGACAGCGGGACCGCCAGCGCGTGCAGCGCGCGGGCACGGGTCGCGCCGAGCAGGTCCGGCAGCGGGTCCTGGGCGGTATCGCCCGAGGTGAGCGCGCGCTCCGCGGACCGGACCAGTACCACCGGCGGCTCTGGTCCGGTCGCCGGATCCGGTTCCACGACGCGGAAATAGGCCGGGATCACGAGCAACCCTCCGAAGTAGACACTGCGGTCCGCGAGAGGCTCGCCGGAGAATTCCGTGCGCTCCCAGGGAATCGCCGCTCCGGCCTGTTCGGTGCGGACGGCCGGCGTCTGCCGCGCGAGGCCGTACGACGTGAGCGCCGACCCGAGCAGCGCACGCGCCCCGTCCGCCAGTTCCCCGACCCACGACGGCGCGACCCCGTGCACGAAGAACGTCTGAAGGTCGGCGCGCAGCCTCGTTTTCTCCACGCGCACGACGCCGTCGCCCGCGACCGGGCCGATCTCCCGCTGCCGCTCCGCCGGTCTCAGCACCCCCGTGCGGCGGACCGCCGCTTCGCCGCCGCCGGACTGCCCGCCGGACGGCAGCGCCTTGACGGCCCGGTTGCGGAACTCCAGCGCGGGCACCGGACGGGGTTGCGGAAGCAGCCCCTCCCGGCGAAGCTGCTTGCGGGCACGCGCGGACCAGACCCGCAGCCCGCCCGCCGGGCGGCGGCTCTGCAGCGCGGTGAGGCTCAGCACCAGTTCCCACAGCGGATCGGGGCCGGTGCGCCGCCTCGTCCGGCCGAAATCGTCGTCGGTGAAATGAATGCGCAACGCCATGTGCTCCCCCTGCCCCCCGACATGGTTGCACTTCCAGGGTGCCGCGCGAATGCTCCGCTGTCCAGGCGATTGTTCGATCGGGGGAAAGAACCCACCGAATGCGAGCGAATCTCGCTGAATCAGGTGGCCCTTCCGCGGACTGTCAGTCGCGCTAATCGGCATCCGCATTCGGCGCGCGTGCGGCGTGCACGCCCGGATGCACCCGGATCCAGGCTGTGCAGGCGGGCTTCCGGGCGAGCGGGCGGCGCGGCGGAGTGCCGGCGGACCAGCAGTTCCCGACATTTGCCGCAGCGATTTCCCCCAGCCGGGCGACTAATGCGCCCGAACCCGCGAAACGGGGCCCGGCCCCGTGGGCCGGACCCCGTTTCCGGTGCCTTCAGTGCGTCGGGCTCAGCCGAGCAGGAGGCCGTTGCCGCCGGCGACGGCGTTGTCGAAGCGCTTGCTGATCTCGGCCCAGTTGAAGATGTTCCACAGGGCGTTGACGTAGTCCGGCTTCACGTTCTTGTAGTCGAGATAGAACGCGTGCTCCCACACGTCGACCAGCAGGATCGGCGTGGTCGGCAGGATCAGGTTGTTGTGGTGGTCGCGCAGCTGCTGGGTGATCAGCGTCTTGCCGATCGGGTCCCACGACAGCGCGCCCCACCCGTTGCCCTGGATCGTGGTGGACACGGCGGTGAACTGGGCCTTGAACTTGTCGAACGAGCCGAACGCCTCGTCGATCGCCGCGGCCAGCTCGCCGGTCGGCTTGTCCCCGCCCTCCGGCGAGAGGATCTTCCACCACACGACGTGGTTGGCGTGCC
The DNA here is from genome assembly GCF_021903635.1 of Amycolatopsis sp. FU40. Classification (NCBI taxonomy): domain Bacteria; kingdom Bacillati; phylum Actinomycetota; class Actinomycetes; order Pseudonocardiales; family Pseudonocardiaceae; genus Amycolatopsis; species Amycolatopsis sp. FU40. The sequence goes on along the minus strand of NZ_CP091381.1, from coordinate 1,259,767 downwards.
CGGCCAGGTTGAACGCCAGCGTCGTCTCCAGGCCCACGATCGAGCCGAAATCGCCCGCCTCGCGCGCGGCGGCGAGCTTGTCCAGCGTGTCGTTCGCGCCCTTCACGTAGGTCGCGTGGTGCTTGCTGTGGTGCAGCTCGTTGATCTCGCCCGAAATGTAGGGCGCGAGTGCGCCGTAGTCGTAGTCGAGTTCGGGCAGCTCGTACCGGGCCATGGGGCCCTCCTTCTGTCTTCGACATCAAGTCTTGCCCCCTCGAACCTAGTAGCACACCCGCGCCCCGGGCGAGCGGGGGCGGCCTCCGGGCCACGGGCTGGAACCTGCTTGAGTGAATGTTCAACTTCCAGTATCGGGCCGCTTTCGCCGACCACTCAGCGTGACCGCTTCGTGCGCCCCGCCCCGGTTCCCCGGCGCCAGGTACGGTTGCTCCCATGGCACCGTCCCGGCTCGGCAGCGTGCAGCGGGTGCTGCTGCTGCTCGCATTGGCCCTGGGCGTCGCCGTGATGCACCACGTGCCTTCGCCGGGTGCCGGGCATGCCATGACGAGCCAGATGTCCGTCGAGGCGCACTCCGTCACCCCGGCCCCGGTTGGCCCAGCCGTCGACTCCGGCATGCCCGCTGGCGAACACTCGATGCTGCACCTCTGCCTCGCGGTTCTGTACGCGGCAGGCGCGCTCGTCCTGGGCCTGCTGGTCTTCCGCCGCTACACCGCGGCAAAGGCCGTTTTCGACGGCACCCGCGGCTCCCCCGCCGCCGACCGCCCACCCGACAGACGGGGCCGGGCCGTCCTGACTTCTCTCTGCGTGCTGCGGACCTGATCGGTATTTCCTTTCCGGTCTTTCCTCGCAATTTCCCTTTTGAGAGAAGGTTTTTTCGTGCGCAAAATCTTTTTCAGCGGTGCCGTGCTGACCGCGTCGCTGCTGCTCGGCGCGTGCAGCGGCCCGGAATCGCCCGCCCCCGCACCCAGCTCGCAAGCGGGACACAACGCCGCTGACGTCACGTTCGCCCAGCAGATGATCCCGCACCACCAGCAGGCGCTGGAGATGGCGAAAATGGTGCCGGCGCGCAGCAGCGACCCGAAGGTCGTCGACCTCGCGGGCCGGATCGACCGGGCGCAGGACCCGGAAATCCGGCAAATGCAAGGCTGGCTGAAGGCTTGGGGCGTCGCCGCGACCAGCCACTCCATGCCCGGCGGCCACGAAATGTCCGGTGACCACACGATGACCGGCATGATGTCCGACGCCGACATGAAAAGCCTCGACGCCGCCCGAGGCCCGGCCTTCGACCGGTCGTGGCTGGACATGATGATCAAGCACCATCAGGGGGCGGTCGAGATGGCGAAGACGGAACTGGCCCAGGGGGCGGATGCCGGGGCGAAGGCGCTGGCGCAGCGGATCATCGACGCGCAGGAGGCGGAGATCGCCGAGATGCGGGGGCTGATGAAGGGCTGATGGGGCGGGGCACCGGAGTCGGTCGGGCGGCTCCGGTGCCGCTGCTTCGTGGCACTGCGGATATCGATGCGCGACGGGCCGAGACCGCTGAGGGACACAGGGAGACGGCGCGGGTGCCGGAGCCGTTGGGCGGCATGGCCCTGCCGTCGACGCGCACCAAACCAGGACCACTAAAAGACACAGGCTGACAGCGCGAGCGCCAGAGCCGTCAGGACAGCATGGCGCTGCCGTCGACGCGCACCAAACCAGGACCACTAAGAGACACGGGGTGCTGCCGGGCACCGGAGCTCGATCGGCCCTGCTGTGCGGCGTGGTGTGGTCCTCCGGGGTCTGATGGCGCTCGTCAGCGGATCTCGCCTGGGTGAGTCCGCTGACGGTGGCCGGGCCCGCCCCACCGCGGCAGGCCCGGCCACCGTCAGCCGGTCATGGGCGGGAGCGGCGGCGACGGGAGATCAGCAGCAGTACTCCACCAGCGGCCAGCAGCGCGATCGCCGCGATTCCCACCGGGATCAGCACCACGCCGGTGGACGCCAGCGGCGGTTTCGGCGATGGCGGCTGAACCGGCGGCGTCGGCGGGACTGTCGGCGGGGCCGGCGGCGTCGGCGGGGTCTTCGTGAGCGGGGTGGTCGTCTCGCATCGCTCGTCGGTGGAGGCGTCGGGGCAGTTGGTGCCTGGCGTGGTCGAGGAAATGACGTTGCGGAGGCTCTGCCCGGCGCCGATGGGGGTCTTGACCTTCACGCTGTAGGTGACCGTCGCGATCGCACCCAGCGGCAGGTCTCCCGTCCAGGTCAGGCGCGGTGCCGTGTAGGTCGTCGAGCCGGTCGAGGCGGTCGCGTCGTTGTTGTAGGCCGCGTTGGCGAGGACGCCGGTCAGGTCGTCGGTGAAGGTGGCATCCTTCAAGTCCGTCTGACCGGTGTTCTTCGCGGTCACGGTGTAGGTGACCTGGTCTCCCGCCTTCGCCTCGGTGACGCTTGCCTTCTTCTCCAGGATCAGGCCCGCGACCGGTGTCGTGGTTCCGCATCGCGGATCCTTCGACTCCGGCGGGCAGTTCGTGCCCGGGGTGTCCGACGTGACGACGTTCGCCAGCGTGTGGTCGCCCTTCACCGGGTTGTTGACCGTGACGCTGTAGGTGACCGTCGCGGTGGCGCCGACCGGCAAATCGCCCGTCCACGTCAACCGCGGAGCCGCAAAACTCACCGAACCGACCGAAGCCGAAGCATCATTGCCGTAAGCGGCGTCGTCGAGGACCTTCGACAGATCGTCGGTGAACGTCGCTCCCGTTTGGACGATCTGGCCGATGTTCTTCACCGTCACCGTGTAGGTGACCTTCTCCCCCGGCTTGACGTCCTTCTTGTCCGCCACCTTCGTGATGTCCAGGCCAGCGACCGGAGTCGTCGTCCCGCACCGAGGGTCGGTGGATCCAGGCGGGCAGTTACCGCCGGGTGTGTCCGACGTGACCACGTTCGCCAGCTTGAAATCACCCTTGACGGGGGTGTTCACCGTGACGCTGTAGGTGACCGTCGCGGTGGCACCGACCGGCAAATCGCCCGTCCACGTCAACCGCGGAGCCGCAAAACTCACCGAACCGACCGAAGCCGAAGCATCATTGCCGTAAGCGGCGTCGTCGAGGACCTTCGACAGGTCATCCGTGAACGTCGCACCAGACAACACAGTCTGACCGGTGTTCCGCACCATCACCGTGTACGTGACCTTGTCCCCAGGCTTCACCTCCTTCTTGTCCACGACCTTCGAGATATCCATGCCCGAGACCGGAGTCGTCGTCCCGCACTGCGGGTCCGTCGACCCTGGCGGGCAGTTCGACCCCGGCGTATCCGACACCACCACGTTCGTCAGCCGGTGGTCGCCCTTCACCGGCTTCGCCACGGTCACGCTGTAAGTCACCGTCGCCGAAGCGCCCACTGCGAGATCGCCAGTCCACGTCAATCGAGGAGCAGCATAGGTCACCACACCGACAGAAACGGTCGCGTCGCCGTTGTAGGCGGCGTCGTCGAGGACCTTCGACAGATCGTCCGTGAAGGTCGCGCCGGACAACGAAGTCTGGCCGGTGTTGCGCACGACCACGGTGTACTTCACGGTGCCGCCCGGGTTCGCGCTAGCGGGATCCGCGACCTTGCTGATCGCGATGCCGGAGACCGGCGTCGTCGTGCCACAGCGCGGGTCCGTCGATCCCGGCGGGCAGTTCCCGCCCGGAGTGTCCGACGTGACGACGTTCGTCAACCGGTGGTCGCCGCCCGCCGGGTTCTTCACGGTGACGCTGTAGGTCACCGTGGCCGAAGCGCCGATCGGCAGGTCGCCGGTCCAGGTCAAGCGAGGGGCAGCGTAGGTCACCGCACCGGCAGAAGCTGCCGCGTCGCCGCCGTAGACAGCGTCGTCGAGGACCTTCGAAAGGTCGTCGGTGAAGGTCGCGCCAGGCAACGGAGTCTTGCCGGTGTTCGTGACAGTCACTGTGTAGGTGACCTTGTCCCCGGGGTTCGCCGACGGCCTGTCGACCTTCTTCTCGATCGTCATGCCCGGCAGCGGGGTCAGGGTCGAGCACTTCGGGTCCGTCGAACCGGGTTCGCAGTTGCCGGGCACGGGTGTGCTGACCGTGTTGCGCAACTGGTGGTCGCCGGAGATCGGATTGTGCACGGTGACGCTGTAGGTCACCGTCGCCGAGGCTCCCACCGGCAGGTCGCCCGTCCACGTCAACCGGGGTGCGGTGTAAGTCGTCGAGCCCGCTGAAGCGGACGCGTCGTTGTTGTAGCCGGCGTCGTCCAGCACCTGCGACAGATCATCGGTGAAGCTCGCGTCCGGCAGCGGGACCTGGCCGGTGTTGGTCACCTTCACGGTGTAGGTGACTTTGTCGCCGGGGTTGGCGGTCTGCTTGTCGACAGTCTTGGCGACCGTCAGTTCCTTGCCCGGCGTCGTGGTCGAGCAGGACGGATCGGCGGAACCCGGCGGGCAGTTGGTGCCAGGTGTCGAGGACGTGACGACGTTGTGGAGCTTCTTGTCCCCCGGATCCGGGTTCTTGACCGTGACGCTGTAGGTCACCGTCGCGGAACCGCCGACCGGCAGGTCGCCGGTCCACGTCAGTTTCGGTGCGGTGTAAGAGACCTGCGCGGCAGGCGCGGCATCGTTGTTGTAGCCGGCGTCGTCCAGCACCTGGGACAGGTCGTCGGTGAAAGTCGCGCCGGGCAACGGGGTTTGGCCGGTGTTGGTGACGGTGATCGTGTAGGTCACCTTGTCGCCGGGCACGACCTGGTCCCGGTCGGCGGACTTGGCGATCCGCATTCCCGACACCGGCGTCGTGGTGCCGCACCGGGGATCGGCCGACCCGGCCGCGCAGTTGCTGCCCGGGGTGGCGGAGGTGATCGTGTTGATCAGCTTGTGGTCGCCGGTCACGGGATTCTTCACCGTGACGCTGTAGGTCACCGTCGCCGAACCGCCGACCGGAAGGTCGCCGGTCCAGGTCAGCCGAGGCGCGGCGTAAGCCACCGAACCCGCTGAGGCCGACCCGTCGCCGTTGTAGACAGCGTCGTCCAGCACCTGCGACAGATCATCAGTGAAAGTCGCACCGGACAACGGAGTCTGCCCAGTATTGCGGACGGTCACGGTGTACCGGACCGGATCGCCCGGGTTCGCGCTGGTCTTGTCGACCGTCTTGGCGAACTCGATCCCGGACACCGGCGTCGTGGTCGAACACGCCGGATCCGTCGAACCGGCGACACAGTTGTTGCCTGGAGTCGTCGAGGTGATCGTGTTGACGAGCTTGTGGTCGCCGGTCACGGGATTCTTCACGGTGACGCTGTAGGTCACCGTCGCCGAAGCACCCACCGGGAGATCACCGGTCCAGGTCAGCCGAGGCGCGGCGTAAGCCACCGAACCCACCGACGCCGACGCGTCACCGGCATACCCGGCATCGTCCAGCACCTTCGACAAATCATCAGTGAAAGTCGCCCCGGACAACGGAGTCTGGCCAGTGTTCGCGACAACGACCGTGTACGTCACCTGATCGCCGGGATTCGCGGACTGCTTGTCGGCCTTCTTCTCGATCCGCATCCCGGACACGGGAGTCGTCGTAGAGCACACCGGGTCGGTCGAGCCGGCGGCGCAGTTGTTCCCCGGAGTCGTGGACGTGACGGCGTTGACCAGCTTGTGGTCCCCGGTGTCCGGATTGTTGACCTTCGCCGAGTAGGTCACCGTCACGGTGCCGCCGATGGGAATGTCGCCGGTCCAGGTCAGCCGCGGTGCCACATAACTCACCGCACCCGCGGAAGCCGACGCATCGCCGTTGTAGACAGCGTCGTCCAGCACCTTCGACAGATCATCGGTGAAAGTCGCCCCGGACAACGGAGTCTGGCCGGTGTTCGCGACGGTCACGGTGTAGTTCACGGTGTCGCCGGGCTTGGCGCTGGCGGGAGCGGCGGTCTTGCTGATCCGGATTCCGGAGACCGGCGTCGTGGTGCCGCACCGGGGGTCGGCGGACCCGGCCGCGCAGTTGCTGCCCGGGGTCGTCGACGTGATCGCGTTGACCAGTTTGCGGTCGCCCGGATCAGGATTCCTGACCGTGACGCTGTAGGTGATCGTCGCCGAAGCGCCGACGGCCAGGTCGCCAGTCCAGGTCAGTTTCGGTGCAGTGTAAGAGGTTTGGGCACCGGGAGCGGCGTCGTTGTTGTAGACGGCGTCGTCGAGGACCTTCGACAGGTCGTCGGTGAAGGTCGCGCCGCGGGCCGCGACCTGGCCGGTGTTGCGCACGACGACCGTGTACTTCACGGTGTCGCCGGGGTTCGCCGACGCCTTGTCGGCGGTCTTGGCGATCTCGATTTTCGTGCCGGGCACCACCGTCTCCGCGCAGGACGCGGTGGTGTCGTCCGTGCACTGCCGGTCCGGCGGGACGGTCGGCGGCGGGCCTTCGGTCACCTTCGCGCGGTTGATCAGTGTGGCGCCGATGGTCGCGTCGTTGATCCGGACGTGCACGGTCATCGTGGCCTGGCCGCCCACCGGAATCGCCGCCGCGTGCCATTGCAGCGGGCCGGTGCCGGTGACGGTGCCGCTCGCGGTGTCCGCGCTGACGAACGTCGTGCCGGGCGGGAGCGTGTCCGTGACGGTCGTGGGCGGCACCGCGATGTGGCCGGTGTTGTCCAGTGTGACGGTGTAGGTCAGCTGGTCGCCGGGCAGCGCGTTCGCCTTGTCCACGACCTTGGTCAGCGTATACTCCGGCGCCGCGACCACGTTGCGGACGGTGTTGCTGGTCCGCGTCTGTTCGCGGCCGGTCTGCTTGCCCTGGAAGACCACTGACGCGGTGTTGTCGAGGCGGGTGCCAGGGGCGACCGTCGGCGAAACGGTGACGCGGAAGCCGATGTGCGTGCTCTGTCCCGGGGCCAGATCGGGCAGAGTGCAGGTGACGACTTGGCCGGACGCCGTGCATCGCGGGTCCGAACCGGCCACATAGGACACTCCGGCGGGCAGCGTGTCGGTGACGACCACGCCGGTCGCGGTGTCCAGGTTGGTCGTGCTGCCGTCGGGGTTCCGGTTGGCGATGTCGAGCCCGTAGGCGATCTCGCCGCCGCGCCCGACCCAGCCGGGCGGGCGTTCCTGGAGGTTGCCCTCGGGGTCGTTGCTCTTGACGATCTGCAGGTTGGGCTCGTTGGCCTCGGCCATCAGCCAGACCGTCTGCGGGTAGAGCGCGTCCCCGGTGGTCCCGACCTTCAGCTGCGCCCGGTCCGCGCCGGCGGGCAGCTTGCCGGTGACGTCGACCGTGCGCGCGTCGTAGCCGAAGTTGTTCGCCGGGTTCGGCGTGCGGTCGGTGACGTTGCTGCCGGTGCCGCTCGCGGTGACCCGGTCGATCCGGCTGCTGAACGCGTTGGTCGTGCTGGTGCCGCCGGGCGCGGGCAGCGTGAGCCGCTGCAGCGACGAGGCGTCCCGGCCGAATTCGAGGTAGTCGCCGGAGATGTTGGCGTCGCCGTCGCCGACGACGACCCCGAGCGTGGCCGCGGGAGCGTGGTCGCCCGGGGTGCGGATGCCGTTCAGGTCGATGTTCGTGGCGGTGGGGCTGCCGCCGCCCCGGACCCAGTCGAAGCCGTCCCAGATCTGCAGGTAGCGCAGCGGATCGGTGTCCAGCTGATACGCCACGACCAGGGACCAGCCGCCCCAGCAGCCGAGGTTGCTGGCGGTGTTGGCCGAGTTGCCGCGGCAGGCCTGGAGGTCGGCCACGGTGTAGGAGCCGCCGCCCGCCTGTTTGACCAGATCGGTGACGTCCTTGACGCCCGCGTGCGCGGTGATCTGCGGGGATCCGCCGCCCAGCGCGTCGAACCAGTCGTAGGTGTCGGCGGTCAGCCGCTGATACGTCGCGGCGCCCGGCGCTTTGAACGCGACCTGGTTCGCGCGGGACGGATCGCCGGAGTCGGCGTTCGACGAGATCGGATTGACCTGCCAGTAAAGCCGGGCGGACAGCACGGTCGCTCCGGGCGGGACGGTCAGGTTCGCGCTCGAGGCGGTGTTGCCCGGCGCGGCCGGATCGCTTTTGACCCAGTAGCCGTAGGCGGAGTTGTTCGCGGTCTCCCCGCAGGACGCCGGCACGGTGCCGCAGCTGACGACCGAGTTCGACGCCATCGTGATCGCGCCGTGGGCGACCGTCGAGAAGGCCGGGTCGGGGCCGATTTTGCGCGGAGTGCCGAGACCTCTCGGCTCGGCCGCTCTCGGTTGCGGTGCGGCGGCCGGTGCGGAGGTAGTCGGGGTGGTGCTGGACGGAGCCGGGCTGGTCTCCGCCGAAGCCGGTGCCGAAGTCGAAGCCGGTGCCGGTGCCGGTGCCGAGGCCGAGGCCGAGGCCGAGGCCGACGACGGGCTCGCCGGGCTGACGCTGGGCGGCAGGGTCGCACCCATCGCAGGCGCGGCACTCGCGATTCCGACAGCGAAAACCGCCGCGAGCGCCGCGGCGGCGCGCTTCCCGCGGGAGCGCATGAATCCGGAACTACGGGCCATCACACAAGCTCCCACGGAGAAGGACGGAATTGTCGAGTTGCTTACCCGCGTTCATCGACACCAGGCAGGGAAATTCGTACCGCGCTCTCCCCCGTGGCGGGGAGTTCACGAGCCCGGAATCACCGCATAGGGGGACCCCAACCAGGTAAAACTGGCGTCAGCGCCGAAAACGGGGAAGATTTCCGGAACCACCCGTCACGCCCTGAGGAGGTGTTGCCATTCGCCTCCGAAACTGTGCCGGGATCCGCGCAGACGCACCGCGAATATTTCTCGGAAAAGCCGCCCCGGCCATCCGCCGGCAAACCGCTCCCGCTCGCGGTTCGGGGATCTCGTCGACAGCCCGGTGCTCGTCCGCCGGTGCGGCGTCGGCGCGGAATCGCTCGCCGCGGCGTTCGGACATCCGGACCGGCCGGTGCACACGATCGGCCTGCCGGGGACCGCGTTGCAGCTCGCCGTGCGGCGGCTGCCGCTCTCCCTTGGCGAGCGGAAGGCGGAGGTTCGGTTCGCGCATCCGGCCGCGTCCGCGACCCGTCCCGGGGCGGCCGAATTGCTGGGCAATGCCGGCGATCTCCGGAAAGCGCTCGCGTTGGACTGAGGCGTTTTCTGGTTGACTCGAGGACATGACTGCAGAGGCGAGCGGCGGTCCGTCGCCGGCGGAACTGGCCGGATACGTGCGGGTGGCGCGCGATCACCGCGAGCACGAGCGGTACCACTCGGTGCTCAAACTCGAGGAGTCGGCGGCCTGGCGGCGCGATTCGAACGCCTTGAAACTGCTGGCCGCCCGGTGGTCGGGCAGTTCCGCGCCCGACCGGCTCGACCCCGCGCACGGTGCCGTCGGCTGCGTCGACCTCAACGATCCGGCCGTGGTCGCGACGACCGGGATCCTGTTCATGGAAGGCGAATCCGAACCGGCGGAGATCACCGCCCTGCGCAGCCGGTTCGAGCAGGCCGCCGTGCGGTACCAGCGGTTGTCCCGGTGGCTGAACGACCACATGACGGCGGAATGGCCGCGCCTGCGCTCCCTGCTGGTCCCCGATCTGGTCGAAGCCGCCCGCCCGCGGTTCCGGGCTCTGACGCGCACGACGGAAGCGGCCAACGCCTACAGCCTGGTCGCCCGGTTGCTCGACTCGGCCGTCCATACGCTCAAGGTGCAGGACCTGACTCCCGAAGGAGTCCGCCGCGATCCTGCTGCTGCGGCGAAGATGGTGCTGACCGCGTCGTGGTTCATCGATTCCGCGGCTTCCGCGCTTGCTGAAGCCGGTGCGCAGCTCGGTTTGTCCGATCCGGATTGGAGCAGTTTCATCGCGCTCGCCGAGGCGTGATCTTGTTCGTCAGCCCTGCCGCTTGACCATCTCCGCGATCCACACCGGTGCGTACGGCGAGGTGCAGTTCGGCGGCGTCGGATAGTCCTTGAGCACGCCCAGCCGCTCCCCGATGCCGATCGCGCGGGCGCGCAGGCCGGGGTTCTCGATGCCGATCTGGGCGAGGCAGTGGTTCATCGCCCACTGCAACCGCTGCGGGGCGCTTTTCATCTCGGCTTCGATGACGTCGAGAAGCCCGGGCAGATCGAGGCCGTCGGGCTTCTTGGCGACGCGGTCCGCGGTGAGTGCCCAGCCCGCGCTCGCGACCACCGGATCGGGGTCGTCGAGCCAGGCGGTGCGGAGGTCCTCGGCGTGGCGGCTCTTCTTGACGATGTTCGCGAGGAGCCAGTCGTGAACCTTGGGTGTGCCCGCCTCGCGCAGCATCCGGTCGAGGTCGTCGCGGTCGAACTGCTTCGGCCGCGCGACGAGGACCGCGAGAAGGCGGGCGTTGGTGTCGCCGGTCTGCCAGAGTTCGCGGGCCAGGCCAGGCTGGGCTTTGAGCTCCTTCGCGAGGGCGCGGAGCTTGCCGAGGTTGACGCTGTGGTCGTCGCCGTGGTTCTCGTTGACGGCCCGGATTTTGGGGTCGTGCAGTTCCGCGAGGCGGTCGAGGATCCCGGAAAGGGTTGCTTCGGCCACGGGAACCTCCCTGCTCAGGTGCGGACAGGGCCGAGCATACGGGTTTCCGCCGGCTCGCCGGTTCGTGAGGGGAACGGTCAGCGGGGCTGCGCACCGGGGGCGGAGTGCTGACTCCCGGCCAGGAACTCCTCCGGAGCGGGAATCGGCGCCCGCACCCAGTTGTCCACCCGGGTGAACGTCGCGCCGCCCATGCGGCCCACCGGGTGGTACACGTCCTGGTCCAGCCGTCCGTCCGGGCGCAGCAGCCGGTCGTCCACCGCCACTCCCACCACCTCGCCGAAGACCAGGTGCGAGCCCCTGAACTCCTCGACCTTCACCAGCGTGCACTCCAGGCTCGGGCCGGCCCCGGCGGGATGCGGCACGCCGATCCGCACCCCGGGCGTCCACGACAACCCGACGTGCTCCGCTTCGTCCACTGAGGAGTCCACTGTGGATGCAGTACGCGCGACCAGTTCCTCCTGGCCGCTCAGCGCTATCGTGATCGCGAACTCGCCCGTGGCCTCGATATTGGCCAAAGTGTCCTTCGGCGCTTCCGAAATCGAGAAGAGCACTGTCGGCGGGTCCATGGTCAGCGGCGCGAAGTAGCTGAACGGCGCGAGGTTCCGCACTCCCGCGCCGTCCACCGTGCTCACCCACGCGATCGGCCGCGGGACGACGGCGTTCTTCACCATCCACACGAAAGCGCCGCGGTCAGCGTCGGTATTGCTGCTGTACACGAAACCTCACTCTGTCACTACCCGTCCCCCGAGCATGGTCAGTTCCGACCGTACGCTCAGCAACTCCGGGCCCGCAGCGGTGACCGGATCGTGGGCGAAGACCGCCAGGTCGGCGAGGGAGCCGACGCTGAGCGTGCCCTTGGCGGTCTCCGCGTGTTCCAGCCAAGCCGGGCCGGTGGTCCACAGCCGCAGAGCTTCTTCCCTGGTGAGCGGGCTGGCCACCGCGGAGTAGGCGTTCGGGCCGGGCGAGCCGGTGAAGGTCGCGACGCCGCGGCGCCAGTCGGGCACGGTGACCGGGGCGTCCGAGCTGTCGGCGACCACCACGCCGTGGTCCAGCAGGGCTCGTGCGGGGAAGGCGTCGGCCCATCGAGCCTCGCCCAGCACGCGGACCATTGACGGGCCGCTGTAGGTGCGCATCAGCGAGCTGGTGATGACCCCGATTCCCGACCGAGCCAGGCGGGAGAGCACGGCGGAGGACAGGAAAGTGCCATGGATCAGGGCGTGCCGTGCCGCCGGCCAGGGGTCGGCCGCCTGGGCCGCCTCGATCGCGTCGACTACCGCGTCCGCGGCTCGGTCCCCGGTCACGTGGACTTGCACGCGAACCCGCCGGATGTGGGCGGCCAGGACCAGTTCGTGCAGCTCACGCACGCGCGCGTCGTCGTCGGGGCCGAAGGTCACCAGGCTGCCGTGCCCGCCGGAGGGGTACTGCGAATGCATCCACGCGGTGCAGTGCGTCGGCACCCCGTCGGCGAACAGTTTGATGCCGCCGATCCGCAGCAGGTCGTCGCCGACGGAGAAGTCCGTCTCGTCCAGCAACTGCGCGAGCGAGGTGGCGGAGGTCGTCGGCGATGGCCAGTTCCAGTGCAGCAGCGCGGTGATCCGCATCCGCAGCCGGCCGGCGGCGTGCAGGTCCCGGTAGTCCTGCCACAGGTCAGGCGGGACGATCGGGTCGGTCACGCTGGTCATCCCGAGGGCGTTCAACCGTTCCGTGCCGCGCACGATCGAATCCAGCCGGACGGCCCGGCTCGGCTTCGGCACCAGCGAAGCGACCAGTTCCTGCGCGCTCTCGACCAGGATCCCGGTCGGCTCGCCAGCGGAGTCCCGCACGATCTCCCCGGCTTCCGGATCCGGTGTCGCCGCGGTGATTCCGGCTCGCTCAAGCGCCGCGCTGTTCGCCCACACCTCGTGTGACGACGCGTGGTGCAGCACGGTCGGCTGCGAGCCAGTCACGCCGTCGAGCCAGGCGCGGGTCGGAGCCGCCCGGCCGCCGGCGAATTCGGCGATCGTCGTTTCCCGCCAGCCGCGGCCGACGATCCACTCCCCCGGCGGCGCGTCAGCCAGCGCACGAGCCACCGAATCCAACGAAGAGGCGGCGGAAAGGTCCACACAGAACTCCGGACCGGCGGCGGCGTGGAAAGCCAGGTGCAAATGCGCGTCGTTCAGTCCAGGCAGGACAGTCCGGCCCGCCAGCTCGACGACCCGCGCATCCGGTGCGGCAGCGGCGGAAACCGTCTTGTCGTCGCCGACCGCGGCGATCCGGCCGTCCGAAACCAGCACCGCGGAAACGGTCCCGGCTACCGGATCGAACGTCCGGACCACGCCGCCGCGCAGCAGCACATCCTCAGTCATACCGCCGCCAATTCCGGAACGCCGCCGCTCGGCACCACGGCCTGATGGTCCGGATGCCACGCCACGACCACCTCGTCCCCCGGCCGATGCTCGTGCGCGACCCCGGCCGACAGCACCGCGCAACCGCGCGCGCCATCGGAATACCGCAGCCAAATCCGCGTGTGGTCGCCGACGTACACGATGTCGGTCACCTGCGCGCTCGCCCGCTGGTGTCCACTCGGGACTGGCTCCGCGGAAGTGTGCAGGGTCAACCGTTCCGGCCGCACGACAGTCACCTCCCCCGGCGTCAGCGACAACGCGTTGGACTCCCCGATGAACTGCGCGACGAACAACGTTACCGGCCGCTCGTACAATTCCTCGGGCGTGCCGACCTGTTCGATCCGGCCGTCGTTGAACACCGCGATCCGGTCCGACAACGTGAGCGCCTCCTGTTGATCGTGCGTCACGAAGAGGAACGTCATGCCCAGTTCCCGGTGCATCCGCGCGATCTCCCGCTGCAATTGGTCGCGCAGCTTCTTGTCCAACGCGCCCAAAGGCTCGTCCATCAGCAACGCACGCGGTTCGTACACCACCGCGCGTGCGAGGGCGACGCGCTGCTGCTGACCGCCGGAAAGCTGGCGCGGCAACCGATCCCGCACCGCCGACAGCCCGACCAGCTCCAGCACCTCGTCCACCCGCCGCGCGATCTCGGGCTTCGGCACCTTGCGCTGGGTCAGTCCAAACGCGACATTGCGCGCCACCGACATGTGCGGGAACAGCGCGTACTGCTGGAAAACCACGCCGAGGTTCCGCCGGTGCGGTTTGAGCCGCGAGATCTCCTGACCGTCCACAGTGATCGATCCGGACGTGAGCGGGGTGAACCCGGCGATCATCGACAGCATGGTCGTCTTGCCCGAACCGGACGGGCCGAGGAAGGTCATGAACTCGCCGTCGGCGATGTGCAGCGAAACGTCGTCCACGGCGGGCCGGCCGACGCCGGGGTAGGCCTTCGTCACGTGTGCGGTCGCGATTCCGTCAGTCATGATTGCTCTTTTCGGCGCAGAACGGCGGGGACGAACAGCAGGATGGTGGTGAACACGACGATCAGGCTCGACGCGGCGGCGATCGTCGGGTCGATTTCCAGCACGATCGATTCGTACATTTTCACCGGCAGCGTCTTGATCGCCGGCGTCTGCAGGAACAACGCGACCACGACCTCGTCGAACGACGTGGCGAAGGCGAACACGAAGCCGGACAGCACGCCGGGCGCGATGATCGGGAGCACGACCTTGCGCAGCGTCGTGAACCGGGGCGCGCCGAGGCTGGCCGCGGCTTTCTCCATGATCGGGTCGTATCCGGCGAGGCTGGTCTGCACCGAAGTGAGCACGAACGGCAGCCCCAGTACCGCGTGCGCCAGCACGAAACCGAGCATCGTGCCGTTCAGTTGCCAGCGCAGGAAAACGCCGTAGATCGCGACCGCCACCACGATGCCGGGCAGGATCATCGGAGCCATCAGCAATTGCCGGACGACGCCCCGGCCGCGGCTGCGCATCCGGTCGAGCGCCAGCGCGGCCGCCACGCCGAGCACGGTCGCCAGCGCCGCCGCGAGCAGCCCGACCTGCACCGAATTCGCCAGTGCGGCCAGCCATTGCTTGCTGGTGAAGAACTCCGCGTACCAGTGCCACGACCAGTCCTTCGGCGGGAACTCGAACGTCGAGCCCGCGCCGAAGCTCATCGGGATCACCACGAGCGTCGGCGCGACGAGCACGAACGCGACGAGGGCGACCCAGACGCGCAGGCCCCAGCCGAGGCTCCGCTGCCGCACCGCGGCGGCCCTGCTGATGGACGGATTGTCAGCCACGGTCGGCACCTCCGGCCGCACTGGTGCCCAGCGGCGCGGCCACACGGCTGAGCACGGCGAGCACCACGAGCGTGACGACCAGGAGGATCGTCCCGAGCGCACCGGCACCCGCGAAGTCCAGCAGGTCGTTGACCTGGGTGCCGATCACCTGCGCGACCAGCGCCTGCTGCGGCGTGCCGAGCAGCGCCGGGGTGATGTAGAAGCCCAGCGACATGATGAACACCACCGAAACCCCGGCCAGCACGCCCGGCATCGACAGCGGCACGTATACCCGCAGGAACGCCACCGGACGCCGCGCGCCGAGGCTGCCCGCCGCGTGCAGCAGGCTGCGGTCGATGCTGAGCATCGAACTTTGCAGCGGCAGCACCATGAACGGCAGCATCACCTGCACCATCGCGACCGTCACGCCGGCCACCGAACCCAGCAGGACGACGCCGTCGATGCCGATCGCCGACAGCATCCGGTCGATGACGCCGCCGCGCTGTTCGAGCACGTACCAGGCGAAGTTGCGCGCCATCAGGCTCGTCCAGAACGGCATCAGCACCAGCAGCGTCAGCACCGACCGGGCACGACGGCCGACGAGGGTCATCGCGTAGGCGTAGGGGTACGCGATGACGAGCGTCGCCACGGTGATGATCAGCGCGGTCCGCAGGGTCCGCAGCAGCACGCGGATCTGCACCTCGTCGCCGAGCACCGCCAGGTAATTGGCGACCCCGAACGAGGGCTCGGTGAAGCTCCGCCACAGGATCACGGCGAGCGGGTAGAAGAAGAACACCAGCACCACCGCCGCGGCGGGGAGCAGCAGCCACGAGGTCCGCCGTTTCTCGCGCCCGGCCCGCGGCACGGCCGGGACGCGAGTCGCCACGGCGGTCATCCGGTCGTCCAATCCGACCACGCCTTCACCAGCTCGGGCCGGTTCGCCGCCCAATAGCGCACGTTGCTGAGCACTCGCAAGTCCTCCTTGCCCTCGCCCCAGATGTCGAGCTGGCGGCCGATCTCCGAACGGGCGGCGGGGGCGGCCGTGTTGGCCGGTCCCACGCCCGCCCGCGCGGCGAAGTCCGCCGCTTGCGCCGGCTGCGAGGCGAAGCGGATGAGCTTCTTGGCCTCCTCGGCGCGTGCCGTCCCCTTCGGCACCACGAGTACGTCCCAGGTCACCGGCACCGGGATGTCCGGCACCACCTTCCAGTTCGTCGCCCCCGCCTTGAGCAGCGAGAACGCCCGTGCGCTGACGATCAGCGCCAGGTCCGCCTGTCCGCCCGCCATGCGCTGCTGCTGGTCGCCGTAGGTGCTGCTGATGGCCAGCTGCGGCCGGATCCGGTCGTACATCCGCAGCGCGCGGCGCATGTCGAGCGGGTAGAGCTTGTCCCGCGGCACGCCGTCGGCCAGCAGCGCGGCTTCGATGGTGCCGACGCTCGGGTCGCCGCCGTAGATGATGCGGCGGCCGGGGAACTGCTTCGGGTCGAAGAAATCCGCGAGTTTCGCCGGCGGATGCTGGCCGTAGACCTTGGAGTTGTACATCAGCATCATGCCGAAGAAGGCGTCCGGCACCCCGCAATCGGTGAGCGAGCCCTCCGGGAACCCGGCGGCCTGCGCGCCCATGTCGACGGGTTCGAGCAGGCTCCCGCACACCGCGGCGGCGGCGGACGCGTCGGTGTCGACGACGTCCCAGGTCACCTTCCCCGCCTCGACCATCGCCTTGAGCTTGGCGTTGCTCGACGGGCCGTCGAGGGTGACCGTGGTCCCGGTCTGCTTCTCGTACGGATCCAGCCACGCGGCGCGCTGGCCCGCCTGGTAAGCGCCTTGGCCGTAGGACACGAACACGAGCGAGTTCGGCCCGCCTTCGGAAATCGCGCAGCCGGCGGTGGTGAGCAGAAGCGCGGCGGACAGCAGCGTCGGTATCCGGCGTCTCATGGCTCCTCCGTTCAGCTCGCCGCGGCCGCGACGTGCTTGCACAGCACGTCGGCCAGCGTGTCGATCTGGTCCTCGGTGATCACCAGCGGCGGCGACAGCACGATGCTGGTCCCGGACGCGCGGACCACCACGCCGTCCGCGCGGCAGCCCGCCTGCACCGGCGCGGTCGGCCGGTCCGCGAACTCGATGCCGAGCATCAGGCCGACGCCGCGGACCTCGCGCACGTGCGGCAGTTCGGCGAGCGGGTCGAGCCGCGCACGCAGCCGGGCGCCGAGGACGGTGGCGCGTTCGAGCAGGTTCTCCTTTTCGATGAGGTCGAGGTTCGCCAGCGCGACCGCCGCGCCGACCGGGTGGCCGTTGTAGGTGAAACCGTGCAGGAACGTCGCGCCTTCGGCGAGTTCGAGCACCCTTCGTCCAATGAGGACCGCACCCATCGGAATGTACCCGCTGGTGAGCCCTTTCGCGGTCACGATCATGTCCGGTTCGACGCCGAAACGCTCGCTGCCGAACCAGTGCCCGGTACGACCGAACGCGGTGACGATCTCGTCCACGATCAGCAGAATCCCGTTTCGGCGCAACACTTCCTGCACGCGCGGCCAGTAGTCCTCCGGCGGCGGCACCATTCCGCCGACACCGAGCACAGGCTCCCCGATGAACGCGGCGATCCGATGTGGACCGATCTCCTCGATGCGCTGTTCCAGCTCTGCCACCAGAATGTCTGTCGCGTCGGGACCGTGCTCGATACCGTGCGGTTTGCCGAGCCATTCGACGTCCGGCAGCAGCGGGCCGTACCCGGCGCGCAGGCCCTCGATGCCGGTCGCGGCCAGCGAGGCGCCGCCCATGCCGTGGTAGCCGCCGTGCCGTGCCAGCACCACCGTGCGCTCCGGCGAACCGGCGTGATGGAAGGCGAGGCGGGCGAGTTTGATCGCGGTTTCGTTGCCCTCCGAACCGCCGTTGGTGAGGAAAACCCGCTCCAGACCCGCCGGGGCGAGCGACAGCAGGCGTTCGGCGAGCCGGATCGACGGGGCGTTGGAGTAGTCGCCGAAGGACGAGTAGAACTCCAGTTTGCGGATCTGCGCGGCAGCGACGTCGGCGAGTTCGGCACGGCCGTGGCCGACCGGGCACTGCCACAGGCCGCAGGTGCCGTCGAGGTACTGGTTGCCGTCGGTGTCCCACAGCAGCGCGCCTTCGCCGCGGTCGAGGACGAGCGGTTCGGCCGGATCGCCGATGACGGTGTGCGGATGGATGAGGGTGCGCTGATCGAGGGAGGCGAGGTCAGTCAATGCGGATTCCTTTCGGGGAGCGGTTCAGAACCGCAGAGCGACGGCTTTGGTCTCGGTGTAGGCCTCGATGCCTTCGGCCCCGCCTTCGCGTTCCTGGCCGGAGTTCTTCTGGCCGCCGAAGGGAAGTTCCGGGCGCACCGGAGCCGGGTCGTTGACGCCGAGCACGCCGAAGTCGAGCCGGTCGAGCGTGCGCCAGACGCGGCGCAGATCGGTGCCGAACACGTAGGCGGCGAGGCCGTAATCGGTGGAGTTGGCCAGTTCGACGGCCTCGTCGTCGGTGCGGAAGGCCGACACCGCGAGCACCGGGCCGAACGTTTCCTCGCGGCTGATGAGCATGTCCGGCGTGACGCCGTCCAGCACGGTGGGCTCGAAGAAATGGCCCGGCAGCGCGGAATCCGTCCACCGGTTGCCGCCGACGAGCACGCGCGCGCCCTTGCCGACCGCGTCCGCGACCTGGTTCTCGACCTTCGCCAGCCCGGCCTCGTCGATGAGCGGCCCGACGTCGGTGCCCTCGGCGTCGCCCCGGCCGACCTTCAGCGCGGCGGTTTTCTTTCCGATCAAGGAAAGCAGATCGTCGCGGACGCTTTCGTGGACGTAGAGCCGGTTCACCGCGGTGCAGCTTTGCCCGGCGTTGAAGAACTTCCCGGTGACGACGCCCGCCGCGGCGGCTTCGAGATCGGCGTCGTCGAACACGATCGCCGGTGAGTGCCCGCCCATTTCGAGCGACGTGCGGCGGAGGATGTCGCCGGTCTGGCGCAGCAGGCCGAGCCCGACCTCGGTTGACCCGGTGAAGCTGACCTTGCGCAGCCGCCGGTCGGCCAGCAGCGCGCCGACGAGTTCGGCCGGCCGCGCGGTGGTCAGCGACTGCAGCACGCCGCCGGGCAGTCCGGTGTCCTGCACGATCTCCAGCAGCGCGGTGGCGATCAGCGGGGTCTGCTCGGCCGGTTTCGCGATGACCGGACAGCCCGCCGCGAGCGCGAGCCCGACCTTGCGGATCAGCATGCTGGCCGGGAAGTTCCACGGCGTGATCGCGAGCACCGGGCCGACCGGGGCGCGCAGCACGAGGCCGGGACCGGCCGCGTTCGCCGGGGTGACCCGCCCGTACGCGCGGCGGCCCTCCTCGGCGGCCCACTCCAGCATCCGGGCGGCCCCGGCCAGTTCGCCGTTCGCCTCGGCGAGCGGTTTCCCGTTCTCGCGGCTCAGCAGCGCGGCCAGTTCGCCTTGCCGGGCACGGATTCCGGCGGCCGCGGCGCGCAGGTGGCCGCTGCGGGTCTCCGGATCGGCGCCCGCCCAGCCGCGGGCGGCGCGCGCGGCCGCGGCCAGTGCGTCTCGCGCCCGCTCGGGCCCCGCGTCGGCGGCCTGGCCGACGACGGCGAGGCTCGCGGGGTCGACGACGTCGAACGTCGCCGGGGCGGACTGCCAGCGGCCGTCGATCAGCAAGGTCGCGGCGGCGGTGTCGGGCATCGGTACGCCTTTCGGGTCGGCGGGTTCGGGATGCGCCGAGTCTGACCCCTAGGTGTTGATTAAGTCAACACCTGAGCGGCGGCGAAATTCCGGAAAGGACAGTGGGAAGTTCTTGCGGTGCAACGGTATCCGGCAACACTTCGACCCCGGCTGCGTCGTGCGCGGCCGGGGTGAGGACTCGAGTTCGGTTACCGTGCGGCCGTGAGCAGGCCGCGCAGGGCTTCGAGCGCCGGGCCCGGATCGACGTCCGGGTCCGCCGCCTGGTGCAGGAACATTCCGTCGAGGGCGTAGAACACGAGCTGGGCCAGCCCGCCGTCGGCCGACAGTTCCTTGCCGACCGCGGCGAGATAGCCGTCGTAGAGCCGCCGCACAACCGGCCGCAATTCGGGCCGCCGAGCCGCCTCCACGACCAGCTGGTACTGGAACACTTGCAGGTCCGCGCTGTCCCGGAACCGCTGGCGCACCTCGGGACCGTCCGCGTAGACGCCGGTGCGGGCGCCGATCAGGCCGTTTTCCGCGCTTTCCTCCAGCACCAGGTCCAAAGAGGACTGGAGGAGGTCGTCGATGGAAGAGAAATGATGCTGGACCGCGCCGGTGGTGCAGCCCGCCGCCCGCGCGACCGCCCGGTAGGTGAGGCCGCGCAGCCCGTCGGAAGCGACCACGCCGACCGCCGCCCGGCGCAGGGCGAGCTTCGTCCCGGCGGGGTCGTCCGCGGTTCCGGACCGGCTCATCCGCACCTCCTCGGCCGCCGTCGGGCCTACGCTACATTACATTTGTAATGTGAACCAGAGCGACGGGTGCCCCGAAGACAACTCGCGAGCTGCAAGGGCTTCCGGTCAGGCCTTCACGGCCGCCAACGCCGTGAGCACCCGCTCCCGGGTCGGCACGTCGAGACGGCAGGCCTCCCCCGCGACCGACCCGGCCGGGCCCATCACGTCGGCCCCGTCGACCAGGACCGTCGGCGAGCGGTAGCGGCCGACGCGTTCGACGACCGTCGTGTCGAGGCCGCTCTCGGCGAGACACTCGGCCACCAAAGACCGGGCCGCCTCGGCGTTCGGGCAGTCCGGTGCGGTCAGCAGTTCCACCCGTGTCCCGCGGATCTCCGGCCCCGGTGCGCACATGACTCCAGCCTAGGCCGAAATCGGTCCTTGACAATCCGGATCCGGAAAAAGCTAGGCTGGCCCAGGACGTCGAAAGCCACAGCCCGGTGGGTAGTCCGGGCGGCGCAGCGCGCTCGTACCCGCACCTTTCCGGTGCGTCCAGCACGTCCCCTCGGCCCGTATCCGGAAGGGGAATTCGCTGTGCCCGGAAAACTTCGCGTCCTGATCATCGGAGCCGGCGTCGGCGGTCTCGCGCTCGCCCAGGGATTGCACCGCGCCGGTGTGGACGTCACAGTCCGCGAACGCGATATCTCAGCCGCCGACCGGTTGCAGGGGTATCGCCTGCGGCTCGACCCGCACGGCCTCGACGCGCTCGAGCGGCTGCTTCCTGCGCATCTCAGCCAGGCGATCTGGGATGCCAGTTCGACGCCGTCGCGTACCAGCTACCTCAACCGGACGCCGCCGGAGGAACCCGTCGAACGCTATGTCTCGATCAACCGCCTCACCCTGCGCGAGATCCTCCTCCACGGACTGGACGACGTCGTCGAGTTCGGCCGCGAGTGCACCGGCTACCGCCTGGACGACACCGTCACCGCGACGTTCGCCGACGGATCCACCGCTTCCGCGGACGTCTTGGTCGCCGCCGACGGCGTGAATTCCGTGCTACGACGGCAATATCTGCCGCACGCTCGCGTCGTGGACACCGGCGTGCGCATCATGTACGGCCGCTTCCCGCTCTCCCGCGAGACCGCCGAACTGATCCCCGACGAATGGTTCGGCATCTACCGCGGGCTGTTCGGCCCGGACAACCAGCACATCGGCATCGCCCCGGTCCACTCCCGGCGTCCGGTGTCGTTGCCGGGCCTCACCGACACCAGCGACTACGTGATGTGCCTGCTCGCCGCGCGCACCGAACTGCTGCCGTACTCCGACGACGAACTCCGCGCCGCCTCCGGCCTTGAGCTGCGGAACATGACAGTTTCCTTGGCGCGCAAGTGGAATCCGAAAGCGAGCGAGCTGCTGGCCCTCGCCGATCCCGAGACGCTGTTCCCGATCTTCATGCGCACGAGCGTGCCGATCGAGCCGTGGCCGACAACGCCGGTGACCCTGCTCGGAGACGCGATCCACGCGATGAGCCCAGCGGTGGGCGTCGGCGCGAACATCGCCCTGCGCGACGCCGAACTGCTCGCCGCGAAGCTCACCGAGACCGATGTCCTCCCGGCGCTGCGCGAGTACGAAACGGCGATGATCGACTACGGCTTCGACGCGGTCCGAATGTCCGCGAAGTTCGGCGCGATGCGGATGGGACAGCCGCCGCTCACGCGGGCTTGAGCATCGGCACGTCCCGGCACACCTCGCGGAATCCAACGCCGTAGTACAACCCCCGCGCCGACGGATGCCCGGGCGCACCAAGACAAGCAACCGTCGCGTGGGCAGCCCCGGCCGCGCGCGCACGATCCATCCCGTGCAGCAACATCGCCCGCCCCAACCCCAACCGCCGATAGCCCGGATGCGTGCCCACCGGCTCGAACTCGACGGTCTTGTTCACCTCGTCCAACCACATGATCGTCGACGCCGCCATCGTCCCGTCCGGCGCTTCGACCAGGACATGCAGGTCACCGCGATAAGCCGGAGTCGCGCGCACGCCCTCGTAGCCGTCCAGCGTGTACGCGGTCACGCCCCAAGCGTCCGCATGCGCCTGGACAGCCGCCTCCGGTCCCGCGTCGGCGGCGGTACGGAAGCGGAATCCGGACGGCAGCACCGGCGTTTCGAGCACCTCGAGGTCGCGTTCGTTCAGCTGCGTCCAGGATCCGGTGTCGCCGAGGCCGTCCGGATCGGGCCTGTAGCCGTGCGCTGCCCAGCGTTCCAGGCCGAACTTGTCGGCCGCTCCGGGAAGCACGGTGCGTTCGAGGCCGTCCGCGGCGGCGTCGAACCATTCGATCACGTCGTCGGCCAGCCCGGCGTGGTCGGGATGCACCTGATATGCCAGATAAGCACCGGTGACATCCTTGGCGGAGCCGTCATTGAGCCGCACGCTCCGGGGCAGTTGCGCCCAGCCCCACGCGGCCAGGCCGTCGCCCGCGAACCACAGCCGGCGGACCCAGCTCGCGCCTTGTGCGGCATGGCCTTTGCCCCAGTTCCAGGCCAGCTCGCCGTAGGAGGCGTCGCTGTTGACGAGTTCCGGGCGCACGGCGGTGATCCGCTGCGCGAGATCCTGCATGAGCAGCACATCCGCGGCGGTCAGCAGATCAGTCATGGCCGGACTCTGTCAGGCGGGCGGCCGGACGTCGACCGGTTTTCCGCCGCAGCGGCGGATCACCGCGTCGGCGAGCAGATCCGTCGGGTCCAGCACCTTGCCCGACTTCCCCGCCGCCAACGGAAGTTCTGTGCACGCCAGCACCGACAACGGCGCGTCGACCCGCGCCCGGTCGAAATGCGCCGCACCACCGGCTATATCGCCGCGTTTCACCGCCGCCACCGCTGCGTCGACTTCCCGCTGCCCCGCCTCGGACGGCACTACCCACTCGACCTCGGGTACTCGCCGTTGGTACAGCCCGGCGGCGATCGTCCCGCGAGTGCCGAGCAGTCCGACCGGACCCGTTCGCCCGGCAAGGAATTCCGCCGTTTCCGCGACCATGTCCACGAACGGCGCCCCGCTGTCCGCGGCCAGCCGGGGCAGGAAGAAATGCGCGGTATGGCAAGGAATCGCGATCACGGACGCGCCGAGGTCCCGCAGTTTTCCCGCCCCGGCAAGCAATGCCGGGTACGGATCGGTGCTCCCGTCGAGAACCGCGGCGACCCGGTCCGGCACCGTCGGGTCCGCCCAGATCGCCACGCGAAGGTGGTCTTGATCGCGCTCGGCAGCTGTGCGCGCGATGAGCTTCGCGTAGAACTCCGCGGTCGCCGCGGGACCCATGCCGCCGAGGATGCCGGCGATCACTGGAACGTCGACCGGTAGCCGAACAGTCCGGCGACGCCTCCGGTGTGCACGAACACCACCCGGTCGGCCGCGGCGAACCGGCCGTCCTCGATCCCGCCGAGCAGGCCGGCGAATCCTTTTCCGGAGTACACCGGGTCCAGCAGGATCCCTTCGGTCTCGGCGAGCAGCCGCACCGCGTCCGCCATGGACTGGGTCGGCACGCCGTAGCCCTCGCCGACCCAGCGGTCGTCCACCAGCACGTCGTCGCGGGAAACCTCGGCGCCGATCAGCTCCGCCGCCCGGCCGGCGAGCCCGTGCACCGCGTCGATCTGCCGTGCTTCCGGCTGCCGCACGCTGACGCCGAGCACTCGCGCGGGACTGTGCACCGCGCGCAATCCGGCGACGAGCCCGGCCTGTGTGCCAGTGCTGCCGGTCGCGTGCACTACCCAGTCGACCGGGACCGGCGCGGCGTCCAGTTCCAGCGCGCACTGGACGTACCCGAGCGCGCCGATCGGATTCGACCCGCCGCCCGGGATCACGTACGGCCGCCGTCCCTCCGCGCGCAGCTTCGCGGCCACGTCCTCCATCGCCGCTGGCATATCAGTTCCGGCCGGCACACGGTCCACGATGTCCGCGCCGAGCAGTTCGTCGAGGAACACATTGCCGGAGTTCTCGTACTCCTCGTCGCGCACCTGCCGTTGTTCCAGCAGCAGTTTGCAGGACAGCCCGGCGCGCGCGGCGGCCGCGGCGGTCTGCCGGGCGTGGTTGGACTGCGTCGCGCCCTGGGTGATCAGCGTGTCGGTGCCCTGCGCGAGCGCGTCGCCGACGAGGAATTCCAGCTTGCGCGTCTTGTTGCCGCCGGTCGCCAATCCGGTGCAGTCGTCGCGTTTGATCCAGAGGTCCGGTACGTCCCGGTGCCGTTCGCGCAGCCGCGCGGTGAGCCGCTCCAGCGGTTCGAGCGGGGTCGGGAAGTGTCCGAGCGGGAAGCGGGCGAAGCGCGTCGTCTGTACCACGGACGCCATCGTGCGTCCCGGGCCCGGCCGCTGTCCACCGCGTCCGTCACGGATGCAGTTCGGCCCGGATCACCTGCGCCGCCCGCGCCAGCCGCGCGCCGATCGCAGAGATATCAGCCGGACCGGTCAAATACACCACCGCGAGCGCGGCCGGATGCTGCCCGGGCACCGCGAGCGGCACCGCGATCGACGACAGCCCGGGAATCACCTCGTCGTGACTGGTTTCGTACGGCGTTTTTTCCCCGCGCAGCTGTTGCAGGATCGCGCGACCCGGCGCGCCGTCGGTGATCGGATGCCGGCTGCCCGGCCGCTGTGCCACCGCCGCCGTCGCCTGCCGCGGTTCGACGCTGGCCAGCGTGACCACGGAATCCTCGCCGTCGAGCGTCGCCAGGAACGCCGTCATGCCGAGTTCGTTCGCGAGCACGGTCAACTCGGGCAGCGCGGTCGACTGAAGATCACGGGAAACGTTGCGCGCCAACGCCGCCAGCCGCGCTCCCAGTTCCAATTCGCCATTCGCGCCGCGCACGACCAGCCCGTGGTCCTCAAGCGTGCGCACGATGCGGTAGGCGATCGACCGGTGCAGCCCGAGCCGCGAAGCCAGCTCGCCGATCGACAGCGGCGCGTCGGCCTCGGCGAGCACTTCGAGCGCGGTGAGCCCGCGCGACAACGTCTGCGACCCGGCCGCTTGCTTGGCTTCCGTCACGACTCGGTCCTTCCCCGCGGGGTCTTGTGCACCGGAGCGGCCCACCTTAGCATCGTTGTAATCAATAATTGAACAACGAGTTCTATTATCGAACACGGTCCCCTGGTGCTCACAGTGAGGTGAGGAAATCCATGCAGTTCCACCACCACGGCTACGTTTCCGGCGAACCGCGCGTCCTCCCCGCCGCCGGAACCGGAATCGACCGGCCCGCGGAACTGCCGGACGAGGTCGACGTGCTGATCGTGGGCACCGGCCCCGCGGGCATGATCACCGCCGCGCAGCTGTCCCGGTTCCCGCACGTCGCCACGCGCATCGTCGAACGCCGGGGCGGGCGGCTCGAGGTCGGGCAGGCGGACGGGATCCAGGCGCGCAGCGTCGAAACGTTCCAGGCCTTCGGGTTCGCGAACCGGATCGTCGAGGAGGCCTACCGGATCACCAC
Source organism: Amycolatopsis sp. FU40 (assembly GCF_021903635.1). Classification (NCBI taxonomy): domain Bacteria; kingdom Bacillati; phylum Actinomycetota; class Actinomycetes; order Pseudonocardiales; family Pseudonocardiaceae; genus Amycolatopsis; species Amycolatopsis sp. FU40. The sequence continues at coordinate 1,234,322 of NZ_CP091381.1, read as the reverse complement.
GATGTCGTTCTGGAAACCCGATCCCGCCGATCCGAAGCGCATCGTCCGCTCGTCGCGCGTGCCCGACGACCCGACCGGGATCAGCGAATTCCCGCACCTCATCGTGAACCAGGCCCGCGTGCAGGACTATTTCGCCGAGTACATGGCCCACTCGCCGAGCCGGATGACGCCCGATTTCGGCCTGGAATTCCAGTCGCTGACCATTACCGAGGGCGACGAATATCCGGTGACCGTCACGCTGCGGCATACCGCCGGCCCGCGCACCGGCGAGGATCGCGTTGTCCGAGCGAAATACGTGGTCGGCTGCGACGGCGCCCGCAGCGCGGTGCGCGAGTCGATCGGCAGGCAGCTCGTCGGCGATCAGGCTTTGCACGCGTGGGGCGTGATGGACGTCCTCGCCGTCACCGATTTCCCGGACATCCGCACGAAATGCGCCATCCAGTCCCACGACGGCGGCAACATCCTGCTGATCCCCCGCGAGGGCGGCGCACTGTTTCGGATGTATGTCGATCTAGGCGAGGTCTCCGAGGACGACCACGGCGCGGTGCGGAAGACGACGATCGACCAGATCATCGCGCGCGCCAACGCGATCATGCATCCCTACACTGTGGACGTCAAGAATGCGGCCTGGCACAGCGTGTACGAGGTCGGCCACCGGCTCACGGACAAATTCGACGACGTTCCCGCCGGCGACACCCGGCTGCCGCGCGTCTTCATCACCGGCGACGCCTGCCACACGCACAGCGCGAAAGCCGGACAGGGCATGAACGTCTCGATGCAGGACGGGTTCAACATCGGCTGGAAACTCGGCCACGTCCTCGACGGCCGCGGTCCCGCTTCGCTGCTGTCCACCTACTCCGCGGAACGCCAGCTGATCGCGAAAAACCTCATCGACTTCGACAAGGAATGGTCGACCCTCATGGCGGCCCGGCCCGAAGACCTGGCCGATCCGGCGGAGCTGGAAGAGTTCTACGTGAAGACCTTCGAATTCCCGTCCGGTTTCCTGACGTGCTACCAGCCTTCCGTGCTCATCGCCACGCCCGAACACCAAGATCTGGCGACCGGGTTCCCGATCGGCAAACGCTTCAAGTCGGCACCCGTCATGCGAGTCTGCGACGCGAACCTGATCCACTTAGGACACCACGCCCAGGCCGACGGCCGCTGGCGCGTCTACGTTTTCGGACCCGCCGCCCCGGTGGCCGATTTCGCCTGCTGGCTCGGGAATTCCCCGGACTCGCCGGTCGTGGCCCACACCCCGGAGAATCTGGACATCGACGCCTGGTTCGACGTGAAGGTGATCTACCCGCAGCCGTACGAGGAGGTCGATCTCGGCGAGGTTCCCGAGGTTTTCCTGCCCCGCACCGGCCCCTTCTCGCTGATCGACTACGAGAAGGTCTACGCGGCAGATCCCGCGGACGACATCTTCGCCGCCCGCGGGATCTCGCCGGATGGCGCGGTCGTGGTGGTCCGGCCGGACCAGTACGTCGCGAACGTCCTTCCCCTCACCGCAACCGCCGGACTGGCCGCGTTCTTCGCGCCGATCTTCAGCACCGAATAGCCGTCAAGAACGCTCGGCCGGGCAGAAACGGTCCCGCGCCGGGAAGTTCCCGCCGACCAGGTACGCCGTCGCCGCGTCGTTCAGGCAGTTGTTCGCGCCCGCCCCGTAAGCGACGTGCCCGCCCTGGTCAGCGGTGACCATCCGGGCCCGGGAGCCGAGCGCCCACCGCGTGCGCAAGGCCCCGGGCAACGGCGTCGCCGGGTCGCGGAGGTTCTGCACCATCAGCACGTCGGCCGGTCCGGCGCCGGTGATCCGCACCTTCTGCTCCACCGGCGCCGGCCAGTACGCACACGCCCGGATATTGGCGGCGTAAGCGCCGTACATCGGGTACCGCGTCCGGTCGATCTCGACGTTGCGCTGATAGGTCCGCACGGACGTCGGCCACCGCGAATCGCCGCAGATCACCCCGAGGTAGCCGACCGGGAAGCTGCCGCGATCACTGGTCGGCTTCGCGGCCGCGCCGGGGAGCGGCTGATGCGTGTCGAGCAGATGCCAATACGTGGCAAGCTCCTGGAAACTCGCGTCATTCCGGAGCTCCCCGGACGTGAAGCCGCGGAACGCCGTCCCGTCGAACCCGGATTCCGGTTTCCGGTCCAGCCGGTCCGCCAGCTCGTAGTACTTCGCCGTCACCGCCGCCGGAGTCGCGCCCAGGTGATAGTCCTGGTCGTGCTTCGCGGCGAACTCGGCGAAGTCGGGGAACCGCAGCTGGAAACCCATGCCTTGCGCCCGCAACGCCTCGACGTCGTAGCCCTCCGGCGGCAAGCTGCTGTCCAGCACGATCCGGTCGCTGCGGTCCGGGAACAACGTCGTGTACACCGCGCCGAGGTAGGTGCCGTACGACTCCCCGTAGTAGGAAATCTTCGCCTCGCCCAGGGCTTCCCGGATCCGGTCCATGTCCCGCGCCGTGTTGGCGGTGGTGATGAAGGGCAACAGGTCCGCGGTCTCCGAACTCGTGCACTGCCTGGCGATCCGCTGCGCCGACTCGGCCGACTTCGCCACCTCCGCCGGGTTGTGCGGATAGGGCGGGTTGGCCGCGAGCGTCTTGTCGGCGTCGTTCAGGCCGCAGGTCAGCCCCGCGCTGGAGCCGACCCCGCGCGGATCGAAGCCGACGATGTCATAGCTGTCCCGCACTGCCTGCGGAAACGGCTGCGCCAGCGGGACGCGCAACCCCGCGATGCCCGGACCGCCGGGGTTGACCAGCAGCACCCCGCGCCGCTTCTCCGGCTTCGCCGCGGACAGCCGGGACACCGCGAGGTCGATCGTCCGCCCCTCCGGATGCCGGTAGTCCAGCGGAACGGTCACGGTCGAACACTCCAGGCCGGGCTGACCCGGGCAAGCGCCCCACCGCATTGGCCCAGCCGACGCTGGGGCCGCGGACACCACCCCCGCCAGCACCGCTGCGGCGAGCGCGATCGGCATGGTCTTTCGCATTCAGCTCTCCTTCTCGGATCGGAGTTGCCGATTCACCACACCAGCCGACGCCGGGCCCGACCCCTGCCATTTGTCACCCCCGCAGCACCGCGGCGAGCCCTTCGCGCAGGTCGCGGACGAAGTACTCCGGCACTTCCAGCGACGGGAAATGCCCGCCTCGTTCCGGCTCGCGCCACCGGACGATCTGCCGGAACCGCTCCTGCGCCCAGGGACGCGGGGTTTTCTCCGTGTCGCGCGGGTACATGCTGATCGCCGCCGGAACGTCCACGCGCAGTTCGGGATCCAGCGAATTGTGGCTCTCGTAGTAAATCCTGGCCGCCGACGCTCCGGATCGCGTCAGCCAGTACAACGTGACGTCGTCCAGGACACGGTCCCGGGAAATAGTCTCGAAAGGACTGTTCTCGGTGTCCGACCATTCCGCGAACTTGTCCACGATCCAGGCCAGCAGCCCGACCGGCGAGTCGACGAGCGAGTACCCGATGGTCTGCGGCCGGGTCGCCTGCTGTTTCGCATACGCCGCGCGATGCCGCCAGAAATGGCGGGTTTCCTCGGTCCACCGGCGCTCTTGCGCGGTCAGGCCGTCAGCCGGCAACCCGGGCGGGCCTTCCGCGAAGAGCGTGTGGACACCGAGAACCCGCTCCGGGAACCGTCCGGCGAGAACTGTGGTGATATTGCCGCCCCAGTCGCCGCCGTGGGCCAAGAACTCGCGATACCCGAGTCGTTCCATCAACTGCACCCACGCGGCCGCGATCTTTTCCGTTCCCCAGCCTGTCGTGGCCGGTTTGTCGCTGTATCCGAAGCCGGGCAGCGACGGAATCACGACGTGAAAAGCCGGCACGCTGGGGTCTTCGGGATCCGCCAAGGCGTCCACGACGTCGACGAACTCCGCGACGCTGCCCGGCCAGCCGTGCGTCACGATCAGCGGGGTGGCGTCCGCACGCGGGGACCGGCGGTGCAGGAAGTGGATTCCCAGCCCGTCGATGGCGGTCCGGAACTGGCCGATCCGGCCAAGGCGCGTCTCGAACGAACGCCAGTCGTGCTCGGTGCGCCAGTAGTGCACGAGATCGACCAGGTCGGCGAGCGGAACGCCCTGGTCCCAGCGGCGCGGACCGTGCACCGTTTCGGCTTCCGGAAGCCTCGCCGCGGCTAGCCGCGCCCGGAGATCGTCGAGCTCAGCGTCCGTCGCCCGGGCTTCGAATGCTTCTGCTTCGCTGGTCAGAGCGGTCATGGGTCCTCCTCGCGTGACTGGAACCGGCTAAGACGGTTCTAGCAGCTGCCCACCGCCAAGCGCAACCGGCTAAGCTGGTTCCATGCCTGCTGGGTTCCCTGACTTCCGCCTCGGCACCGTGCTCGCGACCAGCTTCACGGCGACCCTGACCGAGCGCCGCGGCGAGGCCGTCGAGCGCATTCCGACCCCGCAGCGGCTCGCGGATTGGCTCGCGGTGAGCGGCCTCGCCGTCGACTCCTGCACCACCGGGCAACTCGAACTCGCCCGGGAACTGCGGGAGTCGATTCACGCCGCCGCGACCGCGGCCGCACTCCAGGATCCGCTCCCCGCCGCTGCGGTCGAGATCATCAATGCCCGCAGCGCACAGGGCAGGGCCTCAGCGGTCCTGACGCCGGACGGCGAACGGCGTTGGCAACTCGACTCGGCTACCGCGGTGGAGGACGCCCTCGGAGTGATCGCCGCCGACGCGATCAGCATCCTCTCGGGCGAACGGGACGGGAAACTGGCCTTGTGCGCGTCGCCGACCTGCCAGGCCGCGTTCTTCGACACCAGCCAGAGCCGCACCCGCAGGTGGTGCGACATGAACACGTGCGGGAACCGGCAGAAGAAGGCGCGCTTCAACGCGAACCGCGCGGCGGCGAAGTGACCCTCGGAATGTGAGCAAGGTTGTTCCCGAGCCCCGCTGAACACCGGTTTGGCGGGGTCGGAAAAGCGAGTGGCCAAATACCCGAGCTAAAGCTCACAATATAGTCATGACCAGTGAGAACCTGGCAACCTTCGCCCGCCGGACGACCACTGTCGAGGAGCTGGAAGCCGCCATCGGCCGACCCGGCGCGGCGATCATGCTGAAACAACTCGACCGGCTCGACGAAGGCTGCGAAACGATCCTGGCGCACTCGCCGTTCGCCGGCTGCGGCTACCGGACCGCCGACGGCGCCCGGCACAGCACGTTCGCCGGCGGAGCACCCGGCTTCCTGCACGTCCGCTCCCCCACGCAGCTCTGCTTCGCGCTGCCCGCCAATGCCCCGGAACCGGCGATCGACCACGGCATTTCGTTCGTGATCCTGCTCCCCGGCGTCGGCGAAACCCTGCGGCTCAACGGAACTGTCACCGCGACCGAGGGCCGCGAAACCACGGTGGCTGTCCAGGAGGTCTACCTCCACTGTGGACGGTGCGTCTTCCGTTCCAAGCTCTGGCAACCGCGGCCCGTGCGCGCTTCGCCGCCGGCCAGCACCGCCGGCGACGGTCCGCTGGCCCAGCCCGGCATCGCCGATTTCCTGGCTCGCTGCCCGTTCCTGGTCCTCACCACCGGCGACACGGCAGGCGGAAGCGACACCAGCCCGCGCGGCGACCAACCCGGATTCGCCCAGATCGTCGACGGCCGCACGATTCTGCTGCCGGACCGCAACGGCAACAAACGGGCCGACACCGCGCACAACCTGCTCCAAGACCCGGAACTCGCCCTCGCCGCGCTCGTCCCCGGCCGCACCGAGATCCTCCAGCTGCGCGGCACCGCCTCCCTCACCAACGACCCGGCGTTGCTGGAACCCCTGGCCCTCCGCGGAAATCTTCCCCAAGTCGCGCTGATGATCGACGTGACACACGCCGAACTCGTGCACAGCGAGGCGATCGAACGCTCGCGACTGTGGCATCCGGAGGCGCACGTCGACCGTGCCGAGGTGCCCGATCTGATGGCGCTGGCGGTGAAGCACGCGTCGCTCAGCACCGCGGCCGGTGCGCCGACGGGATTCCTGTTCAAGCTGCTCGCGAAGTTCCCGAAACTGATCAGATTCGGCATCGACCGCGGTTACCGCAGCCAGCTCCACGACGAGGGCTATGCCGATTCCGCACCGGAACTCGACCGATCGCTGCGGACCGTGCGGGTTTCCGAGATCCGCCGCGAAACCCCGCAGGCAGTGACCATCGTTTTGACCGACGGTGACAGCTTCGACTTCCGTCCCGGCCAGTTTTTCACCCTGATCGCCGATCTCGACGGCCGGTTGGTGCGCCGGGCGTACTCCGCCTCGTCCAGGCCCGGAACGAAGCGGCTCGAAGTGACCGTGAAACGCGTCGCCAACGGTCGTTTCTCGACCTACCTGCACGACCATCTGCGAGTCGGCGACCGGCTGCGGGTGCGCGGCCCGTCCGGTTCATTCCGCCCTGACCCGCGCGCGGACCTCGTGCTGATCGCCGCGGGCAGCGGAATCACGCCGATGATGAGCGTCCTCCGCACGCGGCTTGCGCGGCCGGGCCGCAGCCGGATCTCGCTGCTGTACGCGAGCCGGTCTTCGGACGAAACCATCTTCGCCGCTCAGCTGGCCCGTTTGCAGCAACGCCATCCGCGGCGGTTGCGGATCACGCACGTGCAGTCGCGTCCGGACGCCGACTGGGCCGGCGAACGCGGCCGCATCGACGAGGACCTGCTGCGCCGCTGGCTGGGCGACGCTTCCCCGGCGGCCGAGTACTGCGTCTGCGGGCCTGCACCGGTGACGGCCGCGGCCAGGGCGGTGGTCGGCGAACTGGGCGTGCCGGACGGGCGATTCCACGAGGAGCGGTACACCAGCGGCGCTTTCGACCCGGCAATGAGCAGTGCTCCGCGGGAAATGGTCGTCGAGAACGTCGGAGCGGCGACGGTCGAACCCGGTGACACGTTGCTCGATGCCGGGCTCGCTGCGGGGTTGCCGATGCCGTATTCGTGCACTGTCGGGAATTGCGGCGAGTGCTTGGTTCGCTTGCGCTCGGGGGAGGTGGCGATGAAGCAGCCGAATTGCCTGACGCCCCGGCAACGTGCGGACGGGTACGTGCTGGCTTGCGTGAGCTGCCCGCGTTCGGATGTCGTCGTCGAGGCGGAGGACGGCTGACACACCTGCTTCGCTCCCGGCGAATTCCCCACGGCTCGGCCCCGCGACGGCGGACGCCCCGGAATTGTCGGTCCCCCGATTTACCATGGCGGAACATCCGAGGAGGTGTGCACATGCGGGACGCCGTGCTGGAGGCGGCGAGGTTCCTGGCCGCCGGACGCACCCGGCAGCTCACGCTCGAGGACGTGGCCGACCACGTCCGGTACAGCCCGTTCCACCTGGCGCGCGCGTTCGAGCGGGAGATCGGCCTGCCGCCGGGGAAATTCCTTGCCGCGCAACGGTTCCAGCTCGCCAAGGAATTACTGCTGGACACCGGCGAGAAGGTGGTCGACATCTGCCACGAGGTCGGGTTCTCCGCGCCGGGCACGTTCACCACGCGGTTCACCGCGGCGGTCGGGGTGAGCCCGCACCGGTTCCGGCAGCTGCCCGGCCTCCTCGCCGAGCACCCGCCGGAACCGGTGCGGGTGGCGGGTCCGGACTGCGCGGGCGGGGCGGTCACCGGCCGCGCACTGCTGAGCCCGGCCGCCGTGTCCGCGCTCGACGGAGCCCCGGCGGTGTACGTCGGGCTGTTCTCCGCGTCCTCCGCGCGCGGCGTCCCCGTCAGCGGCTCGCTCCTCGGGCCGGACCTGGAGTTCACGCTCGTCGACGTGCCCGCGGGCACCTACCGGCTGCTGGCCTGCGCACTGCCCTCGTCCGCCGGACCGCGCGCACAGCTCGCGCCGAGCGTGCAGGCGGTCGGCTCGGCCGCCCGGCCGGTGCGGATCCGGGCCGGGCCGGTGCCGCTGCGCCAGGACGTCCGGCTCGACCTCGCGCCCTCGTGGTCGCCTCCGGTGCTGGTCGCGCTGCCCCCGCTGGCGTCGGCGGGAGCGCAAGAATGGAGAGGCGGCGCGCGGCTGGCGAGGTTAGGTTGAACCAGGTCACAGGGCCGTTGTCAGGGAGAAAGCATGCCTGGAGTTCGAGTATTGGTCGGCACGCGCAAGGGCGCGTTCATCCTCACCTCGGACGAGGGCCGCACGCGCTGGGAGGTCGCGGGGCCGCACTTCGGCGGCTGGGAGGTCTACCACCTCGCCGGCTCGCCCGCGGACCCCGACCGGCTGTACGCGTCGCAGTCCACGTCGTGGTTCGGTCAGCTGATCCAGCGTTCCGACGACGGCGGGAAGACCTGGAACCAGGTCGACCACGACTTCGCCTACGAGGGCGGGGCCGGCGACCATCTCTGGTACGACGGAACGCTGAAACCGTGGGAGTTCACGCGGATCTGGCACCTGGAGCCGTCGCTGACCGACCCGGACACGGTGTACGCGGGCGCGCAGGACGCCGCGCTGTACCGCAGCACCGACGGCGGGAAGAGCTGGCGGGAGCTCACCGGGCTGCGCAAGCACACGTCCGGACCGGGCTGGCAGCCGGGCGCGGGCGGACTGTGCCTGCACACGATCATTCTCGACCCGCAGAACTCGAAGCGGATGTTCGCCGCGATCTCCGCCGCGGGCGCGTTCCGCAGCGACGACAGCGGCGAAACCTGGCAGCCGATCAACCGCGGCCTGCATTCCGACGGCATCCCGGACCCGGACGCCGAGGTCGGGCACTGCGTGCACCGGATCGCCCTGCACCCGTCGAGGCCGGACGTGCTGTTCATGCAGAAGCACTGGGACGTCATGCGCTCGGACGACGCGGGCGACCACTGGCGGGAGATCAGCGGCAACCTGCCGAGCGACTTCGGTTTCCCGATCGCGGTGCACCCGCACGAACCGGAAACGGTGTACGTGGTCCCGATCCACAGCGATTCCGAGCACTACCCGCCGGAGGGCAAGCTGCGCGTGTACCGCAGCCGCACCGGCGGCAACGAATGGGAGCCGCTCACCAACGGCCTGCCGCAAGAGAACTGCTACGTGAACATCCTGCGCGACGCGATGGCCGTCGACTCCTGCGACGAGGCGGGCATCTACTTCGGCACCACCGGCGGCCAGGTCTACGCCTCGAACGACGCGGGCGACAGCTGGGCCCCGATCGTGCGCGACCTGCCCGCGGTGTGCTCGGTAGAGGTGCAAACCCTGCGATGACCACCGTCGTGCGCGTCAAGCTGCCCACACACCTGCGCCGCCTGGCGAAGGTCGAGGGAGAAATCCAGCTGCCGGTAGCGGACCCGCCGACGCGGGACGCCCTGCTGGACGCGCTGGAACGCGCCTACCCGCAACTGCGCGGCACAGTCCGCGACACGACCACCGGCAAACGCCGGGCGTTCGTCCGGTTCTTCGCCTGCGAGGAAGACCTGTCGAACACCGCCCCGGACACCGCCCTGCCCGCCCCGGTCCTTTCCGGAGCCGAACCGTTCCTCATCATCGGAGCCATGGCAGGCGGCTGACCAAGAACCACCGGCCGAGGGGAAGAACCCCGGGCCTCGGTGCGTCCCGGGGGCGCACCGAGGCCCGGGGCTTGATCTGCCTGGCCGGTCTCGGCGAATTTCCGGCACCAGAGCGGCCTTCGCGGGACCGTGCGCGAAGTCGTCCTTGGCCGATGGCTCCAGGATCTGCCCGGTGTGCCCGTACGTTGGGCCCATACGTGAGGGGAGAGCCACGCGGCCCGGCCGATGCCACGCACCGCCGTGACGAGACCGCACACGGGAGCTGCGGAGAAAACCCATGCCGTCTTGAGCGCATCTCACGCCCCCACCGCCACCTGCGATCCATTCCGTCCGCGGCGTAACCCGGCGGTCCACCACATCCACAGCAGAAACCGCCCGGCTCACTCCGTCCCCGGCAGAACCCAGCGATCCGGCCGGATCAGTCCCGCACCGGCTTCACCGGGTCATGTCCCAGCGACATCAGCCCTTGGCGCCACCCCGCGTCCCCCGCCACGGGTTCCAGATCGTCTCGGCGCGAGGCGTGCACGCGGTCCACCACGTCGCGCATCACCTCGACGTCGTTCTCGTTCACGTCCGACTTACGTTTGCCCAGGATCGACAGCACCTTCCGGCCGGTCGCGGGGCCCGCGCGGTCGGGCAGGGGCTCGGTTTCCGGGCCGGCTTCCCGGGTGCGCAGCCAGTCGGCCAGCTCCCGTGAGGTCATGTTCACCACCCGGTGGAATTCCGTCCACAGTTCTTCGTCCACGTGCGTGGCCATCATCGATCACCTCCCGGCGTCGGGAGTCCGGTTACCCGGACGGCGCGCGGGCAAACCCGGCAGCGTCGAGTCCACATAGGACCGAGCGCGCGCGGCGATCCGTGCCAGTGCGGCATGTCCTGGCTCCGCGGTGCCGGCCCGGATGCCTTCCGCGATCACCCGGTGGTCCTCCCACGACCGGGTGAGGTCGCCGTGTTCGGCGAGTTCTTCGCGGAGCCGGTCGGCCATCAGACGGCGCATCGGGAGGCGGATCGCGAGCATGCTGCGCAGCAGGATCCGGTTGTGCGCGGCTTCCGCCAGCGCGACGTGGAACTCGGCGTCCGCTTCCAGGAAACGGTCCCGGTCGGTCAACGCCGCCGCCATCCGATCGACCAGATCGGCCAGAACCACCAGCTCAGCGGGGGTTCGGCGGCGGGCGGCCAAAGCGATGACGGTCGATTCGATCGCCTCCCGGGCCTCGACCAGTTCACGGTACTCGGCGACGTCCGACGCGCCCAGCTGCCACGGCACGAAGCTGCTGGCCTCGGGTTCCAGCACGAACGTGCCGACCCCCTGGCGCGTCTCGACCCAGCCGCGCGCCTGCAGCGTCCGGACTGCTTCCCGGACGGTCAGCATCGACACCCCGGCCGAGGCCGCGAACTGCCGCAGCGACGGCAGCGCGGTCCCGGGAGGCCATTCGCCGCCGAGGATCTTCCGGGTCATCTCTTCGACCAGCGAGTCCACCACGCTCACCCGCCGCACCCGGGCCAGCTCCGGCGGCGGTCCCCTCCGTCCCGAGGTCATCGGGTCAGCGTACGGATTGACGATACTGTTTCAAACACCTAAATTCGGACCTGGGATGCCCACCGAAACCGATCTGCTCGCCGACCTCCGCGCGAACGTGCGCGGCGAGGTGCACGCTGACGTCCGCCGTCGCGCGGAGTACTCCACCGACGCGTCCAATTACCGCGTCGTCCCGCAGGTGGTCGTCCTGCCGTGGGAGACCGGCGACGTTCTCGCGGCCCTCGAAATCGCCCGCCGCCACGGCGTTCCGCTGACCAGCCGCGGCGGCGGCACGTCGGTCGCGGGCAACGCGATCGGGCCGGGGGTGGTGATCGACTTTTCGCGGCATCTCAACCGCATTGTCGACTTGGACCCCAAAGCGCGGACCGCGGTCGTCCAGCCTGGCGTCGTCCTCGCGGACCTCCAGCGCGCCGCCGCGCCGCACGGCCTGCGCTTCGGACCCGACCCGTCCACCCACGCCCGCGCGACGCTCGGCGGCATGATCGGCAACAACGCCTGCGGCCCGCACGCGATCGCGTACGGCCGGACCGCGGACAACGTTCGCGAACTCAGCGTGGTCGACGGCACCGGACGCCAGTTCACTGCCGGTCCGTCGGACGCGGTGCCGGGCCTCACCGAACTGATCGGCACCCGGCTCAGCCTGCTGCGCACCGAATTCGGCCGGTTCAGCCGTCAGGTGTCCGGCTACTCGCTCGAACACTTGCTGCCGGAGAACGGCCGGTCGCTCGCCCGCGCGCTGGTCGGCACCGAAGGCACCCTGGCGGTCACGCTCGAAGCGACCGTCGATCTCGTCGACGTCTCCCCCGCCCGGTTGCTGGTCGTGCTCGGCTATCCGGACATGGCGACCGCCGGCGACGTCGTGCCCGGGCTGCTCCCGCACCGGCCGCTGGCGGTCGAAGGGCTCGACGCCCGGCTGGTCGACCTGGTGCGCCACCACCGCGGCGCCGTGCCCGCGCTCCCGGACGGCGGCGGCTGGCTGATGATCGAGGTCGGCGGCGAGACGGAAGCCGAGGCCCGGCACAACGCCGAACGGCTCGTCAAAGACTCCCAGGCGCTCGACCACGTCGTGCTGGCGCAAGGCGCCGAGGCCGCCGCGATGTGGCGGATCCGCGAGGACGGCGCCGGGCTCGCGGGCCGCACTCCGACCGGCGAGCAGGCGTGGCCCGGCTGGGAGGACGCCGCGGTCCCGCCCGGACGGCTCGGCGCGTATTTGCGGGATTTCGACGCTCTCCTGGACGAATTCGGTCTCGAAGGACTTCCCTACGGCCACTTCGGCGACGGCTGCGTGCACGTCCGGCTCGGCCTGCCGCTCGAACGCGACGCCTCAGTGTTCCGCGCGTTCATGACCGCCGCCGCGAAGCTGGTCGTCGGCTACGGCGGCTCGTTCTCCGGTGAGCACGGCGACGGCCGGGCGCGCGGCGAACTGCTGCCGCAGATGTATTCGGCCGAAACGATCGAACTGTTCGGCGCGGTCAAGAATCTCTTCGATCCCGGCGATCTGCTCAACCCGGGCGTCGTCGTCCAGCCCCATCCGCTCGACGTCGATCTCCGCCGCCCGCAAGCACATCCGCTCCCCGTCGTCGCGGGCGGATTCTCCTTCTCGCACGACGGCGGCGACTTCGCCCGCGCCGTGCACCGCTGCGTGGGAGTCGGGAAATGCCGCGCCGACAATCGTGCGGCCGGTGGTTTCATGTGCCCGTCCTATCTCGCCACTCGCGACGAAAAGGACAGCACGCGCGGCCGCGCCCGGGTCTTGCAGGAGGTCGCGAACGGCTCGCTGGTTTCGGGATGGCCGGACGCCGCGGTCCACGAATCGCTCGATCTTTGCTTGTCGTGCAAGGCATGCAGCAGCGACTGCCCGGCCGGGGTGGATCTGGCGCAGTACAAATCCGAAGCACTGCACCGGAAATACCGGCACCGAATCCGTCCGGTCTCGCATTACACGCTGGGCCGGTTGCCGGACTGGATCCGCCTGCTGCACCGAATCCCGGTGCTCGGCCCGCTCGTCGTCAACGCGCTGATGTCGGTCCGGCCGATCGAGAAGGTCCTGTTAGCACTGTCCGGAGCAGACACTCGGCGGCGCGCACCACGATTCGCCCGCCGCTCGTTCACCCGGTCCCGGCGCGGGATCCGCGAGCAGGGACCGGAAGTGGTGCTGTGGGCGGATTCCTTTTCGGACGGCATGGACACCGACGTCGCCGAATCCGTCGCAGCGGTGCTCAATGACGCCGGATACCGCGTGCTCGTCCCGCCGCGTCGTCCGTGCTGCGGGCTCACCTGGATCACCACCGGCCAGCTCGACACGGCCCGCCGAAAGCTCCGCGACCTCGTGCACACCCTGCGCCCCTACGCGCAGGCCGGGCTGCCGATCGTCGGCGTCGAACCGTCGTGCACTGCCGTTCTGCGGTCGGACCTACTGGACCTGTTCCCGGGCGATCCAGACGCCGCAACGGTTTCCGGCGCGGTCACTACGCTCGCCGAACTCCTCGCGAAGACAGAGGGCTGGCAAGCCCCTGACCTGTCCGGCACCACGGTGGTCGCGCAGCCGCATTGCCACCATCACTCAGTGATGGGTTTCGAGGCCGACCGAGCCCTGCTCGCGGCGACCGGCGCGGAACTGCACACTCTCGCCGGATGCTGCGGCCTGGCCGGAAACTTCGGCATGGAACGCGGCCACTACGACGTTTCCGTCGCCGTGGCGGAGAATGCACTGCTTCCGGCGCTACGCGCAAACCCGGACGCGGTGTTCCTCGCCGACGGTTTCTCCTGCCGCACCCAAGCCGATCAACTGGCCGGCGTCCGCGGTGTCCACTTGGCACAGTTGCTGAAGCGACGCTGAAGCACGGAGTCAGCTGTCCCAGAATCCTTGGCGTTCCAGCAAGGCGACCGCGCGCTCGCCGCCGTCCGAGAAGTGTTTCTCCACAATGGACCGTGCCCGCGCAGCCGAGCGGGCGCTGAGCGCGTTCAGGATCTTCCGGTGGTCTTCGTGCGCTTTGCCGGGCCAGTCCTCGTGTGCCTCGTAGAACCCGTGCGACACCGTTTTCGCCAGGATGCCCAGGATCGAGACCAGGCGGCGGGAATCGGCGGCGTAGTTGATCCTGCGGTGGAACTCGAAGTTCAGCCGTTCCTGTTCGGCACGGTCCGCTCCGGACTCCATCCGGTCCGCGAGATCGTGCAACGCCTGCAAGCTTTCCGGCGACAGGTTTTTCGCCGCCCGCTCCGCCGCCAGACCGGACACGAGGCCGAACACGCGGTAGTGGTCCCGGATGTCGTCGCGCGTCATCCGCGCCACGAACGCGCCGCGGCGGGCGATGTGCTCCACCACGCCCTCGTGGTCGAGCGTGATCAGCGCTTCCCGGATCGGCAGCTTGCTGATGCCGAGCTCGTCGGCCAGCGCCTCCTGGTCGATCTTCTCCCCGGCGCGCAGCTGGCCGGAGAAGACCCGTCGCCGGATCTCGTGCGCGGCCAGCGCTTTCAGGTTCGCCGGACCGCCGCGGCGCGGTCCCGCGCCCGTGCTGTCGGGCATCGCCTCAGCCTCCCCCTCCGGCGAACATCTCGCCGACAAAGTATCGCATGAGCCGTTCCGCTCGACGCCTGCTCATCCCTGCTGCTCGAGCGATTTGCCCGGCGCATTCCTGATAACGTACTCAGCCGACGGCCTCGCCCCAGACAGGATCTGAGGAACCCATGTCCGAATCGGAAGCCTGGGAACCGTACGCCCTCACCAGCGAAGAAGTGCTCGAACCCGGTCCGGTCGCCGCGTTGGCCGCGCTGTTCGACGACGGGCTCCCCGCACCGCGCGAAGGCGACGAGCTGCCGCCGCTGTGGCATTGGGTCGCGACCCCGCACTGGCCGGTGTCGTCGCGGCTCGGCCTCGACGGTCATCCGGTGCGCGGCGATTTCCTGCCGCCGGTGGACCTGCCGCGGCGGATGTTCGCCGGCGGCGAGGTCGTGGTCCACCGTGCGCCGAAGGTCGGCGAGACGGTGCAGCGACGCTCCATTGTGGACTCGATTACCGAGAAATCCGGCCGGTCCGGGAAATTGGCGGTCGTCCAGGTGCGCACGGAACTGTCCGGAATGGACGGAACGCCGTACGTCGAGGAGCGCCAGAACATGCTCTACCGCGAGGCCGGGCCGCCCTCCGCGCCCGCGGTCCCGGAAATCGCGGCCGCATTGGAACCGGCGGGATCGCCGTTCCGCCGCACCGACGGGCAAACCTGGGAGTTCGTCACCGATCCGACGCTGCTGATGCGGTTTTCCGCGGCCACCGCGAACGCGCACCGCATCCACTACGACTGGCCGTACGCGACCCGGGTGGAGGGCTATCCCGGCCTGGTCGTGCACGGCCCGTTGATGTCGCTGGCGCTCGCCGAAGTGCTGCGCCTCGACTCCCCCGCCTCGCGGGTGCGCCGGATCAGCCACCGAAACCAGGCGCCGCTGTTCTGCGGGCAGCCCGCCCAGCTGCGGGCCAGCCCCGGCGCCCGTTCGGTCGCGCTCGACCTGCTCGGCCCGTCCGGTCCGAGCACCAGTCTCGCCGTCGAACTGGCCGAAGAAGACATCTGATCTGGCGGCGGTGTCCGAACCGATGGCATGGTGGCGCAGGTGTTCCGGACGACGGAAGGAAGCTGAATGAGCCGCTACGCGCAGTTCGAGAACCTGCGGGTCGACGGACCGGACGAGGACGGCGTCATCGAACTCGTCCTGGACGCGCCGCACCTGAACGCGGTCAGCGAAGCCGCGCACGGCGAACTCGCCGACATCTGGCGCGAGTTCGACCGCGACCCGGAGGTGAAGGCCGTCCTGCTGCGCGGCGAGGGCAAGGGGTTCTCCGCGGGCGGCTCGTTCGACCTGGTCGAGAAGCTGGCGAACGACTTCGAGGCCCGGTCGCGCACCATGCGCGAGGCGCGCGACCTGGTCTACAACGTCATCGACTGCTCGAAGCCGACCGTCTCGGCGATCCACGGCCCGGCCGTCGGAGCGGGCCTGGTCGCCGGGTTGCTGTCGGACATCTCGGTGGCCGCCGCCAACGCCAAGATCATCGACGGCCACACGCGGCTCGGCGTCGCGGCGGGCGACCACGCGGCGGTGTGCTGGCCGCTGCTGTGCGGGATGGCGAAGGCGAAGTACTACCTGATGACCTGCCGTCCGATGACCGGCGCCGAGGCCGAGCGGATCGGGCTCGTGTCGCTGTGCGTCGAGGAAGAAGACGGGCTGCTGCCGACCGCGCGGGAGATCGCGCACGAGCTGGCGAACGGCGCGCCCACCGCGATCCGCTGGACCAAACAGAGCCTCAACCTCTGGTACCGCCAGCTCGCCGGCGCGATCTTCGATTCCTCGCTGGCACTGGAGTTCTACGGTTTCGCCGGTCCCGAGGTCCGCGAAGGCCTCGCCTCGCACCGCGAACGCCGCAAGCCGGACTTCACCCGGGTGCACGAGTCCTGAGCAGACTGTCTACTGCGGACCGTGCGTCAGCGGGAGATTGAAGGAATACCGCGACGCCCGGTAAACGTGCCAGCCGTACTCGACCACCCGGCCCGTCTCGTCGTATGTGGTGCCCTGCATGGTCAGCAACGCCGCACCGGGCGTTTCGTCCAGCAGCTCCGCGTCTTCCTCGGTCGCCAGCCGCGCGCCGATGCTCTGCTGCGCCGAATGCAGACGGATCCCCGTCTGCCGCAGCAGCTGATAGAGCCCTTGGGAGCGCAATTCGGCGTCATCGACGTCGAGGACGCCGTCCGGGAGGCAGTTGTTCATGATCGCCAGCGGCTCGCCTCCCGTGCAGCGGATCCGCTTCAACCGGCGGACCCGCTGCAGTCCGGGGGCCTCCAGCAGCGCGGCGAGCTCGGCATCCGCCGGTTCCACCCGGTTGATCAGCACCTCCGACGACGGCGTCTCGCCCAGCCCGGCGAGGTCGTCGAACAGGCTGCTCAGCCGCAGCGGCCGGGCGACTTTCGTGCGCACCACCTGAGTGCCCACGCCGCGTTTGCGCACCAGCAAACCCTGGTTGACCAGCGACTGGATCGCCTGCCGCACGGTCGGCCTCGAGAGCCGGAGCCCCGCCGCGAGGTCGAGCTCGTTCGCCAGCCGCGAGCCCGCGGGCAGCCGGCCGTCGTCGATCGCCGCTTGCAGCTGGCGCGCGACCTGGAAGTACAGCGGCTCGGGGCTCGCCGGGTCCACCGCGATCCCGCGGACCGGGTCCCAGGCCGGACTGGTGCTCATCGCCGCAGCCTACCGCGTGCATGTCCGTATGTCTTGACAAAGTCCTCGGGCACGGGGCACGGTCGGAGCACAGCCTGCGAGGAGGACGCGATGACCACGGGGTTCGACCTCGTCACGATGGGCCGGATCGGGGTGGACCTCTATCCGCTGCAGACCGGCGTCGGCCTGGAAGACGTCACCTCGTTCGGCAAGTACCTCGGCGGCAGCGCCACCAACGTCGCCGTCGCCGCCGCCCGGCACGGCCGCGCCTGCGCGGTGATCACCAAGACCGGAGACGACCCGTTCGGCCGGTTCCTGCGCCGCGCGCTCGCCGGATTCGGGGTGGCCGACCGGTTCGTCGGGACCTCGCCGCACCTGCCGACGCCGGTGACGTTCTGCGAGGTCTTCCCGCCGGACGATTTCCCGCTCTACTTCTACCGGTTCCCGAAGGCGCCGGACCTCGACATCGCGGCCGGCGACCTGGATTTCGACGCGATCCGCTCCGCGAAAGTCTTCTGGGCGACGGTGACCGGGCTGTCGCAGGAGCCGAGCCGCTCGGCCACGCTCGCCGCGCTGGCGGCCCGCGGCCGCGAGGGAATCACCGTGCTCGACCTCGACTACCGGCCGATGTTCTGGGAATCCCGCGAGCAGGCGCGCGAATGGGTCGGCAAGGCGCTGGGCCACGCGACGGTCGCGGTCGGCAACCTCGACGAATGCGACACCGCGGTGGCTCTGCGCGAGCCTCGGGAAGCGGCGAAAGCGTTGCGGGACAGGGGCATCTCGCTCGCGGTGGTGAAGCAGGGACCGAAGGGCGTGCTCGCGGTGGACGACACCGGAGAGGTCGAGGCGCCTCCGATGCCGGTGGAGGTGGTCAACGGCCTCGGCGCGGGTGACGCGTTCGGCGGCGCGCTGGTGCACGGGCTGCTGGCGGGCTGGGGCACCGAACGGATCATGCGGTTCGCGAACGCGGCGGGCGCGCACGTCGCCGGGGAACTCGCCTGTTCGGACGCGATGCCGACGGAAGACCAGGTGCTGCGCAGGCTCGGAGGGACCGAATGAACACCGTCGAGCGGATCGTCGCCAAACGAGTGCACGACCCGGACGCGATCGCCGAAGCCGCGGCCACGCGGATACGGGCGAAGACGCCGTTCAACGGCAAAGGCGCCGCCATGATCATCGCCGCCGACCACCCCGCCCGCGGCGCGAACGCCGTCGGCGCCGATCCGCTCGCGATGGCCGACCGCGGTGAACTGCTTGAGCGGCTGTGCCTCGCGCTCGAACGGCCAGGCGTCACCGGCGTGCTCGCGACCCCGGACGTGATCGACGATCTCCTGCTCCTCGGCGTCCTGGACGGCAAGACGGTCCTCGGTTCGATGAACCGCACCGGACTGGCCGGATCGAGCTTCGAGATCGACGACCGGTTCGCCTGCTACGACGCGGAAACCATCGCGCGCATGCGGTTCGACGGCGGAAAGATGCTCACCCGGATCTGCCTGGCCGATCCGGCGACGCCGAGCGTCCTGGAGAACACCGCGAAGGCCGTCGACTCACTGGCCGCACGGAAGCTCCTCGCGATGGTCGAGCCGTTCCTCTCGGTCTGGAAAAACGGGCGGATCGCCAATGACCTCTCCCCCGAGGCGGTCATCCGGTCCATCACGATCGCGTCCGGCCTCGGCCGGTCGTCGGCTTACACCTGGCTGAAGCTGCCGGTGGTCGCCGACATGGAGCGGGTGCTGGCCGCCTCGACGCTGCCCGCCGTGCTGCTCGGCGGCGAGGTGACGGACCCGGACGCGGCGTTCGCGTCCTGGCAGGAGGCGCTCGCGTTGCCGACGGTGCAGGGTTTGGTGGTCGGACGGTCGCTGCTCTATCCGCACGACGGCGACGTGGCCAAGGCGGTCGATACGGCGGTGGGGTTGCTGTGAACCAGTTCAGTCTCGAAATCACTCCCGAATCGGCGGGCTGGGGCTACTCCGGCCTGCGCGTGCTGGAGCTCGACGGCGCCGAGACCGTCTCCACCGGCGACGCGGAAACACTTGTGCTGCCGCTGTCCGGCAGCTGCTCGGTGTCGGTCGACGGCGAGACCTTCGAGCTGGCCGGTCGCACGGGTGTCTTCGATGCGGTCACCGATTTCGCCTACCTGCCAAGGGAGGCCGAAGCGGTCGTGACCGGGCGGGGAAGGTTCGCGCTGCCCTCGGCGAAGACCTCGAAGCGGCTGCCCGCCCGATACGGGCCCGCCGACGGTGTGCCGACCGAACTGCGCGGCGCGGGCAACTGCAGCCGCCAGGT
Source organism: Amycolatopsis sp. FU40 (assembly GCF_021903635.1). Taxonomy (NCBI): domain Bacteria; kingdom Bacillati; phylum Actinomycetota; class Actinomycetes; order Pseudonocardiales; family Pseudonocardiaceae; genus Amycolatopsis; species Amycolatopsis sp. FU40. Next base: position 1,214,861 of record NZ_CP091381.1, on the reverse strand, counting down.
CAACAACTACTGCCTGCCGCACACCTTCGACGCCGACCAGCTGCTCGTCTGCGAAGTCCTTACCCCGGGCGGAAACTGGTCGTCCTACCCGCCGCACAAGCACGACGAGGCGCGCGAGGGCGAAAGCGAACTCGAGGAGATCTACTACTTCGAGGTCGCCGGCGGCGGGATGGGCTACCAGCGTGTCTACGGCACTCCGGAGCGGCCGATCGACCTCCTGGAAGAGGTCCGCAGCGGCGACGTCGTGCTGATCCCGCACGGCTGGCACGGCCCGTCGATGGCCGCGCCCGGCTACGACCTGTACTACCTCAACGTGATGGCCGGTCCCGGCCCCGAGCGGGCATGGCTGATCTGCGACGACCCCGCCCACGCGTGGGTACGCCAGACTTGGGAATCGCAAGACGTCGATCCGCGACTGCCGTTCGGAGGCCCGCGATGAGGCTGACCACCGCGCAAGCCCTGGTGCGTTTCCTGGCCAACCAGTACTCCGAACGCGACGGCGTCGAACAGCGGCTGATTCCGGGCTGTTTCGGGATTTTCGGGCACGGCAACGTCGCCGGGCTCGGCCAAGCGCTGCTGCAGGCCGCGCCCGCCGGGACTTTTCCCTACTACCTCGCGCGCAACGAACAAGGCCAGGTGCACGCGGCGACCGCGTTCGCGAAAATGCGCAACCGGCTCCAGGCGTTCGCCTGCACCGCGTCCATCGGCCCCGGGTCCACGAACATGATCACCGGAGCCGCGCTGGCGACCACGAACCGGCTGCCCGTGCTGCTGCTGCCGAGTGACGTTTTCGCCGGCCGCGGCCCGGATCCGGTGCTGCAGCAACTGGAAGATCCCCGAGGTGGCGACGTCTCGGTGAACGACGCGTTCCGCCCGGTGTCGAAGTATTTCGACCGGATCACCCGGCCTGAGCAGCTGATCCCGGCCGCGCTCGCGGCGATGCGGGTGCTGACCGATCCGGTGGAGACCGGCGCCGTCACGCTCGCGCTGCCGCAAGACGTCCAGGCCGAAGCCTGCGACTGGCCCGAGGACTTCTTCCGCCGCCGCGTCTGGCATGTCGACCGCGCGGTGCCCGCTCCGGAAGCCATAAGCCGAGCCGCGGAACTGCTGCGCTCGGCCAAGGCGCCGCTGATCGTCGCGGGCGGGGGCGTCGTGTACTCCGAGGCTTGGCCGGAACTTCGTGCTTTCGCTACCGCGACCGGGATTCCCGTCGCGGACACGCACGCGGGCAAGGGCGCGGTGCCGTGGGACCACCCGTGCGCGGTCGGCGGGCTCGGCTCCACCGGCGCTTCCGCCGCGAACGCACTGGCCGCGGACGCCGATGTGGTGCTGGGCATTGGCACCCGGTACAGCGATTTCACCACCGCTTCGCACACCGTCTTCGGCAACCCGGACGTGCGGTTCGTGAACCTCAACGTCGCCCGGTTCGACGCCGCCAAGCATTCCGCCGAGATGGTGGTGGCCGACGCCCGACGCGGATTGGAGGCTTTGTCGACCGCGCTGTCCGGCTGGCAGGTCTCCGACTCCTACCGCGCGCGGACCCGGCAGCTCGCCGATGAATGGAACCGTGCTGCCGACGCCTGCTTCGACCTCGGGCACGCTCCCCTTCCCGCGCAAACCGAGATCCTCGGAGCGCTGAACCGTTCGCTGGACGACAGCGACGTCGTGATCAACGCCGCCGGTTCCATGCCCGGTGACCTGCAAATGCTGTGGCGGGCAAGAGATCCCAAGGCGTACCACGTGGAATACGCGTACTCGTGCATGGGATATGAGGTCGCCGCGGGCGTCGGGGTGAAGCTGGCCGCACCGGAGCGCGAGGTGGTCGTGCTGGTCGGCGACGGCTCGTACCTGATGATGGCGCAGGAAATCGTCACGCTGATCGCCGAACGGCTCAAGGCGATCATCGTGCTGGTGCAGAATCACGGGTTCGCTTCGATCGGGTCGCTGTCGGAATCGCTGGGCTCGCAACGGTTCGGGACGTCCTACCGGTATCGCGCCGGGAACGGCTTGCTGGAGGGCGACGTGCTGCCGGTCGACCTCGCGGCCAATGCGGCCAGCCTCGGCGCGACTGTGCTGCGAGCGTCCACCGTGGACGAGTTCCGGGCGGCGATCAAGCAGGCCAAAGCGAATCCGGTGACGACGGTGGTGCACGTGGAGACGGATCCGCTCGCGCCCGATCCGCCGGGGTCGGCCTGGTGGGAGGTGCCGGTGAGCGAGGTGTCCGAAGTGGACTCCACTCGGGCGGCTTACGAGACGTATGTCGCGGAGAAGCGGAACCAGCGGCGTTACCTGTGAGGCAGCGGTACGCGGCAGGGCGCGACGGAGCCGCCAGTGCGGACATCAGCGGGAGCTGCGGCGAAACCTGGCACGGAAACTTCGGTCCGCACCGAACGGTTCCCGCGCCACGATTGTCCCGTGACCGCAACGACGACCTCCGCACGCAGGCAACGGCTCGCGCTGATCGCGCTCTGCCTCCCCTTCTTCATCGTCCAGCTCGACGCGACCGTGGTGAACGTCGCCGTCGAGGCGATCCGGCGCGACCTCGGCGGCGGGCTGGGCGGTGAACAGTGGGTGATCGCCAGCTACACCATCGCGCTGGCCGCGGGCATGCTCACCGCGGGCTCGCTCGGCGACCGTTACGGCGCGCGACGGATCTGCGTGCTGGGGACCGTCGTGTTCGGCGTGGGTTCCGCACTGTGTTCGCTCGCCCCGGCCCTTCCGGTGCTGATCGTCGCGCGGACGCTGCAGGGTGTCGGCGCGGCCGCGTTGCTGCCGTGTTCGCTCGCGCTGATCGTCCGCCAATTCCCGGAACCGCGGGCGAGGGCGCATGCGCTCGGCCTGTGGGGCGGCATCGCGGCGATCGGACTCGCGACCGGGCCGGTGGCGGGCGGCGTCTTGATCGCGTTGGCCGACTGGCGCGCGATCTTCTGGGTCAACGTCCCGTTCGCCGCCCTCGCCCTCGTGCTGACCTGCCAGTACGTGGTCGAATCGCCGCCGAGGGAGCGCCGCCTCGATCCGTACGGGCTCGTCCTCGGCACCGTCGCCCTGTCCGCGCTCGCCGGCGGGCTGATCCAGGTCGGCCGTTCCGGCTGGGCGCTTCCGCTGATCGCCGCCGGGGCGCTGACCGGGCTCGTGTTCGTCCTGGCCGAGCGGAGCCGGCGCGATCCGATGCTGCCGCTGGCGATCTTCTCGTCCCGTCCGTTCTCCGCGGCGAGCGCCGCCGGGCTGCTCTTCAATTTCTGCTTCTACGGCACCCTGCTCTGCCTGTCGCTGTACCTCCAGGGCCCGCTGCGCCAGTCCGCGTTCGCGACCGGCATGCTGACGCTCCCGCTCACCGTCGCGATCGGCGTCGGAGCCACCGCGAGCGGACGGCTCACCGCCCGCTTCGGCGCCCGCGTCCCGATGCTGACCGGGTTCAGCCTCGCCGGATTCGGCGCGCTCGTGCTGGTCGCGGCCGATTCCCTGCCACTGGTCCTGGCGGGCGGCGTGGTGCTGTGCTGCTGCTCGATCGCGATGCCCGCGATGACGTCGGTCGCGATGTCGACGCCTCCCGAGGAGCACACAGGGCTGGCCAGCGGGGTCTTGAACACGGCCCGGCAGGCGGGGGGCGCCTTGGGAACTGCGGTGCTCGGCACGCTGCTCACCGCGGGCTCGACGATGTCGCTGGCTGTCCCGATGACAGTGGTCGCCCTCGGCTACGCGGCAGCGGTCGGCTGCACTCTGCTGGCGACCCGCCGTCAGGAGCTGTCGACGGCTCGTTAACCCGGCAGAAACCGCGCCCGCAGATCCGGTCGCAAAAACGCTGCCGGAGAAGCGATCGACAACCCGCCGTCCACCGGCAACACCACGCCGGTCACGAACGACGCCCGTTCCGACGCCAGGAATTCGACCGCGTCCGCCACCTCGCGAGGAGTCCCGGTGCGGCCCAGCGGATACCCCTCGGCCACCCCCGGCCGGCCGGTCGCGCCGATCATCCCCGGCGCGACCGCGTTCACCCGGATGCCGCGCGGTCCGTACTCGAGCGCCAGCTGCCGGACCAGACCGTCCACTCCGGACTTCGCCGCCGCGTACCCGGGCAGTCCGGGCGCGGCCAGGAATCCGTTCACCGAAGTCACCGCGACGATCGACCCGCCAGGCGGCAGCACCCGCAACGCCGCGCGAGCCGGGTAGAAGGCCGCGTCCAGGGTGTTGGAGATCGCCGAGTGCCATTGGGCGTCGGTGGTGTCGAGGGCCGCCGCGACCGGCTGGGCCGCGGCGGCCAGGACCAGGACGTCGACCGAACCGGCTTGCCGGACAATCGCGTCCGCACCGTCCGAAGTGGACGCGTCGGCGACCGCGAAATCGGTGTACGCCGGGTGGTTCGTCGCCGTCAGACCCGCGCCGAGCACGCGATCTCCGGCGAAGGCCTCGGCGATGGCGATCCCGATGTCCGACCCGCCGCCGATGACGACGACCGACCGGTTCACCACCCCAGTTCCTCAAGAATCTCGTTCAGCGCCTTCCCCGTCACCGCGTCCAACGGCCGCGCGGGCAACCGCACCGTCGCCGACGCGATGATCCCTCGCCGCACCAGGATTTCCTTGTGCACGGCCCACGCTTGCCCCGGCCGCACCCCCAGGTGAATCAACGGGAGCAGCCGCGCGAACCCGGCGCGCGCGTCGCTCCGGCGCCCGGCGGCGAGATCGTCCAGCACCACCCGCAGCAGATCGGCGAATTCGCAGGCGGGCATGGTCCCGACGGCGCCGTTGTCGTACTCCTCGATCAGCGCCTGCGCGTTCTGCCCGCCCAGCACCGCGATCCCGAAGCCGCTCACGGCGGCGACCTTGACCGGCGTCGGCGGCGATTCGACCTTGATCGACGTGATCCCCTCGACCCCGGCCAGCGCGGCGACCGCCGCCGGATCGATCGGCACCCCGGTGACGCCGGGAGCGTCCTGGATCATCACCGGCAGGTCCGCGCCCGCGGCGACCTCGGCGAAGAACTCCACGACCTGACCCGGTCCGGGCTTCGCGAGGAACGGCGGCAGGACCATGATCTGGTCGGCCCCGCCGTCCGCGGCGAGTCGCGCCTGTTCCAGCGCGGGCGCGATCCCGGTGCCGTTGACCCCGGCGACGACTGGCACGTCCGGGCCGGCCACGGCGCGCACCTCGCGCAGGATCAGTTCCCGCTCGACGGCGGACAGCGCGAAACCCTCGCTGGCCATGCCGAAAACGGCGACCCCGTCCGCGCCCGCGGACAGCTCGAACTCGACGAGCGAGCGCAGCGACGGCGCATCGAGCGAGCCGTCCGGAGCGAACGGAGTGGCCAGGATGGGGATGAGCCCGATCGGCGGATTCGGCACAGCGTCAGTTCTCCTTTGCCAGCGTAGCAACCAAATCGGCATCGACCTCGATGCCAAGGCCCGGCCCGTCCGGTACCGCGAAGCCGGTCGGGCCCGCGGTCAACGGGGTGCGCAGGATGCTTTGCGCCACCGGAATCGTGTCGGGCTGGTATTCGAAATACGGGGTGTCGGCGCTCGCCGCGGACACGTGGATTCCGGCTGCCAGCGAGACACCCAGCCCGACGGAATGGTGGCACACCACCGGAACGTGATGTGCCGATGTCAGCTCCACAATGGACATTGCCTCGGTGATGCCGGTCCGCGCGACGTCCGGTTGCGCCAGCCGCATGGCGCGGCGGCCTAGCCAGTCGGCGAATTCGTAGCGGTTGCGCATCGCCTCGCCGACCGCGACCGGCGTCGTGATCCGCGAAGCCAGTTCGCGGTGTCCGTCGACGTCCTCGGGCACCAGCGGCGCCTCGAAGAACAGCGCGCCGCGGCGGTCCAGTTCGCGGCCCAGCTCCACGGCCTCGCCGATCCGGTACGCCCAGTGCGCGTCGAGCGCGATCTTCATCTCCGGCGCAGCCGCGGCGACCGCGTCGAAAGTCGCCAGGTCGGCTTCGATTCCCTTGCCGGCAGCCAGCTTTACCCGCCTCGCACCCTGGCGAACCCAGTCGGCGGCGAGAGCTGCGCGTTCCTCGTCGGTGGAGCGGGCGAGACCGGAGATGTAGACGTCGACGTGCTCGCGGTGCGCGCCGCCGAGCAGCCGCGCGACCGACTGCCCGGTCAGCTTCCCGTAGAGGTCCCAGAGAGCGATGTCGACCGCGGCGAGGGCGTCGGCCTGGTGCCCGACGAGGTGGCCGCGTTCCCGCATCAGGTCGCGCAGCCCGTGCCAGAGCGGACGCGGCCCGGTCAGCTCGCGACCGCGCAGCCAGCCGGCCAGCAGCCGGTCGACGACGGCCGCGACGACCTCAGGGCCGACGGGAGCGAGCGCCTCGCCCCATCCGGTGGTGCCGTCGGCCGCGGTGATCTTCACCAGCATCGTCTCGAACCGGCCGGAGTAGAGGCTGCGCCACGGCTCGCGCACTACGTAACCCTCGTCCGCGCCCAGTGCGCTGCCGTCCTCCAGCGCACCGAGGTACGCCTGCCGTCCGGCGGGTTTGAGCACGTAGGTCGTGACGTCGGCAATGCGCATGCAGCCCTCCAACACCAGGATTCAGGAACTTGCCTCCAACTTTTGCACGCCACTTGCGAAATATGCAACTACTACCCATAATCAGGACCATGGTTTCCGAGACTGGCGGCAATCAGAGCGTCGAGCGAGCCTCGGCGGTGCTCCGCGCCTTCACCCCCGGCCGTCCCGCGTTGCGCGTCTCCGACGTGGCGGCGGAGGTCGGGCTGGGCGTGTCCACCACGTCGCGGCTGCTCGCGACGCTCGAAGCGGCCGAGCTGGTGCAGCGCGATCCGGTGAGCCAGCTGTACGAGCTGGGCCCGGCGGTGCTGACCATGGCGGGCATCGCGCTCAACAACGACCCGATCTACCGGCAGGCGCGCCCGGTCGCCCAGCGGCTGGCGTGGGAACTCGGGCTGGGCGCGAACGTCGCGGTGCGCCGCGGGGCGTCGCTGTTCTACCTGCTGAACGTCGAGGGCCAGCTGGCGCAGAAGTCGTTTTCCCTGATGGGCCAGCTCAATCCGCTGCACGCGACCGGCATGGGCAAGAGCCTCCTGCTCGACACCACCGCGCAGCAGCGCGCCGAACTGCTCGGCGCCGAACCGCTGCCCGGCTTCACCTCGCACACCCACACGACGCTCGACGCGCTCGGCGCCGATCTGGCAGCGGCCGCCGCCCGCGGCTACACCACCGAAATCGAAGAACTCGCGCTGGGCCGGGCCTGCATCGCCGCCCCGGTGCGCGACCACACCGGCGAGATCGCCGCCGCGATTTCGCTGTCCGGCGCGCTTTCCGCCATCGCGCTGGACGAACGCGAGGCCGAACTCGGCGCGCTCGTCGTCGAGGCGGCCGACACGGTCAGCATCGGGCTCGGCTACCTCGGCCCCGCCCACACTCCCTCCCCCGCCCGTCCGTGAAGGGCTCCTTGAGGGAATCTGATTCCCTCAAGGAGCCCTTCACGGAACGGTCCCCGCCGACAGACAACGAGGTCCGTCATGACTGCTTTGGGAACTGCGGCTCCGGCGAAGGTTTCGCCGCGCAAAGTCGTGTTCGCCGCCGGCGCCGGCCACTTCGTGGAGTGGTTCGACGTCGGCCTCTACGGCACGCTGTCGGCCTTCATCGCCGACAACTTCTTCGCCGACGGAGACGCCACCGCCGCACTGCTGTCGACGTTCGCGGTGTTCGCCGCCGGGTTCGTCATCCGGCCGCTGGGCGGGCTGTTCTTCGGCCCGCTCGCCGACCGCATCGGCAGGCAGCGAGTGCTCGCGATCGTCGTGCTCGCCACGTCGCTTTCGACGTTCGCCATCGGCGTGCTGCCGACGCACCAAGCCGTCGGCACGCTCGCGCCGCTGCTGCTCGTGCTCGCCCGGCTGGTGCAAGGCTTCGCGGCGGGCGGCGAGACGTCCAGCGCGGTCACCGTCCTCTACGAGTTCGCGCCACCGAACCGTCGCGGTTATTACACCAGTTTCTCCAACACTTTCGGCTTCGCCGCCTTCGTCGTCGGCTCCGGACTCGCGCTGCTGCTCACCGCGACGCTCGGCGACGCGACGATGTCCTCGTGGGGCTGGCGACTGCCGTTCCTCCTGGCCCTTCCGCTCGGCCTCGCCGGGCTGTATCTGCGGACGCGGCTCACCGACACGCCGGAGTTCCACGACCTCGAACGCACTGGCCAGGTCGCCGAAAGCCCGCTGCGCGACTCCTTCCGCACCGGCGGCCGGGCGATGCTGGTGCTCGCCGGGCTGGTCGTGGTCAAGGGCGTCGCGCACTGGACACTGCAAACGTTCATGCCCAGCTACCTGCAGAAAACGCTGCACTTCACGAAGGTCGAATCGTTCGTCGCCGCGACCGTGTGCCTGGCTGTCGTGGCCGCGGCGGTCCCGGTCGCCGGTGCGCTCTCCGACCGGGTCGGCCGCAAACCGCTGCTCATCGCGAGCACCGCCGGGTTCATCGTGCTGACCTGGCCCGCGCTTGTGCTGATGTCGCTGGGAAATCCGGTGCTCGCCGTCGTCGGGATGGTGGTGCTGGGCCTGCTGATCGCCGCTTACGACGGCGCCGCGGGCGCGGCGATGGCCGAACTGTTCCCGCCGCGCATCCGCTCCGGCGCGATCGCGATCCCGTACAACATCGCGGTTTCGCTCTTCGGCGGCACCGCACCCTACATCGCGACCTGGCTCGTCGCCGCCACCGGCTACAAGCTCTCCCCGGCGTTCTACATCATGCTCGCCGCCGTCATCACCCTCGTGACGGTGCTGCGCGGGATCCGCGAAACCGCCGGACCCCGCGCACGCTGAACCTCACGGCACGAGCAGCGTCGCCCGGTGCACCAGCCATTCCAGCGGACCGCGCCGCCGCCAATGCCGCCACGCCACCGACGCGGCCAGCATCACCGCGACCACCGTCGCCAGGAACACGAAGGAGTACGGCTTCGGCACCAGCTTCAGGACCGCGAAATGTGCTGCGTACCAGGTGAAAGCCAGTCCGCCAGCAGCGGCGAGCGGCCACAGCGCACGACGGCCGAGCGGCTGGTCCAAGGCGATCAGCAGTCCGCCGAGCAGCACCATCGCCACGCCGATCATGAGCACGATGCCGAGCGGACTGGTCGCGTACAGCGATCCGTCCGGCGGCATCGCCAGCAGCACCTGCCACGGCATTCCAGGCGGCGGGGTCGTCGCGATCGCTTCGGCTCCGCCCAGCGGATAAGTCGCGATCCACGAACCAAGGATCGACGCGGCGGCGAGCACGAAACCGGTGTACAGCAACCGAATCCGGACCTGGTGCGCGCGAAGGTCGAGACGGCCGATCGCCATTCCCGCCAATGCCAGGGGCAGCCCGTACGCGACCTGGAAACCGCCGCCGAACAGCACCATCCCCTTGAAGAACTCGCCCCATTGTCCGGGATGCCCGAAGATCGCGAGCCCGCTCGCTGTTTCGGACCCGGACATCATCCAGTCGGAATGGGCGTTGAACACCCAGAACGCGTAAAACGTCATCGCGGGCACGGCGATTCCGGAAAGAATGAACAACGTCCGCGCGCGCAGCCGGGTAAGCGGCAGCAGAAGCAGCAGGATCACCGAGTAGTACTCGATCACTGACATGCCGTACTCGTCGATCGCCAGGCTGAGCAGGAACAACACCGCTGCCCGGACCGCGAGCCTGCCGCGGGCGCGCCACCGCTCGTGCCCGGCGCACGGGGTCGCGCCGCCGGTCATCAAGGCCGCGGACAGCCCGAACAGCAGCACGAACAGGCTCATCGCGCGGGAGGACGTCTGCACGTTCAGCCACGTCAGGAACCCCGGGGCCGCGTCCGGCGGGCCGCCGTGCAGCCAGCCGCTCGCGAAGAAGTGCTCGATGAACACCCCGACGATCGCCAGCGCCCGGACCGCGTCCACGCCCAGCAGCCGTCCCTTCGGCACCCGGGTTTCCGCCGGGTCCCGCACCGTTTCCGTCCTCATCGGACTCCTCCCTGGTCGATTCCCCGCCAAGGTAGGAACGGCGGATCACCGGCCGCCGGGAATCGCGTCGCGGCGGCCCGGAGGAAACCCGTCGGTTTTGTAACAGCGCTCCCCGAGCGGCGCGCGGACGGCAAAATGGCTAATGTGCAAAGCATGCGGAGGACAGTGGTCGCGGCGGTCGCGATGCTGTCGCTTACCGCTTGCTCCGATGTGGACGGTGTGCGCGTCGCCGGCCCCGCTCCCCCGGCGGCGGCCGCCCCGGCACCGGCGAACAACCCGCGCGGCCCGAGTGTCGACGCGGTCGCTCTGCTGCGTGCGGACCCCACGGTCAGCGCGAGGACGAAGGCGGCGCTGAGACCGTGTCCGTACGGTCCGATCGCCGGGTCGTATCCGGTCAGCACCGCCTACCACGAGCTGACCGGCGAGGTCGACGTCGTGGTGAACGTGTATCCGTGCGCCGCGGTCGGCGCTCCCGGCACCGGCAGCAGCGGCGCGACCGGAGTGCCGGTCAGCGCGTATCTCGGCGGCTACGTCTACACCGTCAACGGGAAACAGCTGTTCAGGCTGGAGAACTCCGGTGCGCTGCTGACCGTGCTCGACGGGCAGCTGGCCACCATGTCGGCGACCGGGCCGAACAACGGGGTCGCCCGCTACCGCTGGACCGGCAACGGTTTCTCGCCGGAGTGAGAGGGGACATGACGCAGGTACTGCTCGTCGAGGACGACGACGTGATCCGGGAGGCTACGCAGCTCGCCCTCGAACGCGCCGGATTCCGGGTGTCGACGGCCGCGGACGGGCTCGCCGGGCTCGACCGGTTCCGGGCGCAGCCGCCGGACGTGGCGTTGCTCGACGTGATGCTGCCCGGGCTCAACGGCGTCAGCCTGTGCCGCCGGATCCGCGAGGAAAGCCGGGTGCCGGTGCTGATGGTCTCCGCGCGGGACGATTCGGTCGACGTCGTGCTCGGGCTCGAAGCCGGCGCCGACGACTACGTCACCAAACCGTTCGACACCTCGGTGCTGATCGCGCGGATCCAGGCGGTGCTGCGGCGAAGCGGCTGGTCCGGGCCCGAGGAGGACGCGTTCGTCCGCTTCGGCGACCTCGAAATCGACCGCGCCGGACTGGACGTGCGCCGGGCAGGCCAGCCGGTGGACCTGACCCCCACCGAACTGCGGCTGCTGCTGCGCTTCGCCGAATCGCCCGGCACCGTGCTCAGCCGGGACACGCTGCTGGCCAGCGTCTGGGATTACGCGTGGGGCGGCGATACGCGAGTGGTCGACGTCCACGTGCAGCGGCTGCGCGTGAAGATCGGTCAGGAACGGCTGCAGACCGTGCGCGGCTTCGGATACAAGCTCCGCGCCGAGCCGTGAAACTCTTCCCGGCCACCCTCCGGTGGCGGCTGACCGCGGCGGTGACCCTCGTGTCCGCCGCCGTCGCTCTGACGCTGAGTTTGCTGGTGCACCAGCAATTCGCGCGCACGCAGGCCGACCAAGCGCGGCACGCGCAGGACGAGTGGATCCAGCTGCTGCTGCGCAACCCCGGGGTCGACGGCCAGTTCGACGATCCGACGCTGCCCGCTCCGCTGCGCGACGCTGTGCGCGGCGGGAACCGGGCGACCTATTTGGACGGACCAGTCTTGTGGGCAGCCGCCGAAACCGGCGGGCACGTCGTCTCGGTGCGGGTCAGTTACGCGGCGCAAACGCAGGCACTGGCCACTTTGGACCGGGAGCTGCTGGCGGGTTCCGCTGTCGTGACCGTCGCCGGGGCATTGCTGGGCGTCGTGCTCGGTGCGGGGATGGCACGTCGGCTGCGGCGGGCCGCTGACGCTGCCCGCGACGTCGCGAACGGCACTCGGGCCCGGGTACGCGACGCGATCGGCCCGCGCCCGCGCGACGAAGCGGCCGACCTCGCGCAGGCGGTGGACGCGATGGCGGACGCGTTGCAGGCGCGATTGGCCGCCGAGCAACGGGTCACCGCGGACATCGCGCACGAGCTGCGGACTCCGGTGACCGGTTTGGTCACCGCGGCTGAGCTGCTGCCGCCCGGACGTCCGGCGGAGCTGGTCCGCGACCGGGTCGCCGCGCTGCGGTCGCTGGTGGAGGACGTGCTGGAGGTGGCTCGCTTGGACACCGCCGCCGAGCGGGCGGATCTGGCGGACCTCGATCTGGCGGAGTTCGTCCGGCGGCGGGTGCCGGACGCGGCGGCCCCGGTCGCGGTCCGGGTGCGGACCGATCCCCGGCGGCTGGAACGGATCCTGGCGAACCTGCTGTCGAACGCGGCCAAGCACGGGGCCCCGCCGGTGACGGTCGAGGTGGACGGCCCGTGCGTGGTGGTCAGCGATCGCGGGCCCGGGTATCCGGAGGTGCTGCTCCGGGAGGGGCCCGCGCGGTTCCGGACCGGCGCGGACTCGCGGGGCGGCGGGCACGGGCTGGGGTTGACGATCGCCGTCGCGCAGGCGCGGGTGCTGGGAGCGGAGCTGGAATTCGCGAACCTCCCGGACGGCGGGGCACGGGCGGTGCTGCGGCTGCCGGAGACGGCCGGACCGGGCAGCGCGTGATGGCTCGGCGAAGGTCCGTGCGGGGACCCCTCCGGGAATCTGATTCCGTCAGGGTTCCCCGCACGGACACCGGCGGGGCCGGGCGGCCGCACAGCGGCTGCCGAGAGCCGGACGGAAGCTGTCCGGTTGTCGGTCTTCTCAAAGCCGCGGCGGGATGACAAGCTGCTCACCAGCCGGTCGTCTCCGCACCGGCTCGCATGATGACAACGTTGTCAGCCTGGAGGTAGCGCGTCCATGTGGTCGCAGAAGAGACGGGTGACCGCGATCGCGGCGGCGGGCTTCGCGGTCGCCGGGCTGGTGTCCGGCACGACCGGGACCGCTAGCGCAGCGGCCGCGGATCCGGTGTCGCTGGTCAATCCGTTCGTCGGCACGCAGAACTTCGGCAACACCTTCCCCGGTGCCAGCGCGCCCTTCGGCATGGTGCAGGTCAGCCCCGACACCGGCGGTCAAGGCGGCTACGACTACCAGCAGAACTCGATCTACGGCTTCAGCCAAACCCACCTCTCCGGCGTCGGCTGCGGCGTGATGGGCGAACTGCCGGTCATGCCGACCACGGGGGCCGTCGATTCCGTCGACAAGAACGCCTACAAATCCGAGTACAGCCACGACGACGAGAAGGCCGAACCCGGCTACTACCGCGTCGGGCTGAAGAAGTACGGCGTCGACGCCGAACTGACCGCCACCCCGCGCACCGGCTGGCAGCGCTACACCTTCCCCTCGACCGGCCAGGCCAACGTCCTGTTCAACACCGGCCAGGCGAACCAGTCGGTGAAGGATTCCGAGATCCACGTCGTCGGCGACCGGACCCTCGAGGGTCGCGTGCGCGCGGGCGGCTTCTGCGCCGGGCACGACGAGCACACCGTCTACTTCACCGCCACGTTCGACCGCCCCTTCGCCTCCTACGGCACCTGGCGCGGCACCACCCGCACCGCGGGCAGCCGCGACGCCGCGGGCACCGGCGGCAACGGCGCGTGGGTCAGCTTCGACGCGGCCGCTGACCACGATGTCGTCCTCAAGGTGGGGCTCTCCTACACCGGTCTCGCTGGGGCGCGCGCGAACCTCGCCGCGGAGACCAGCGACAGCTACGACTTCGACGCCACCCGCGCCGCGTTGCGCAAGCAGTGGGCGGACCGGCTCGGCGCGATCAAGATCAGCGGCGGCAGCACCGAACGCCAAACCGCCTTCTACACCTCGCTCTATCACGCGCAGCTGCACCCGAACCTGGCTGGCGACATCAGCGGCGACTACGCCGGTTTCGACGGCAAGGTCCACCGCGCCACCGGCTACACGCCGTACCAGAACTTCTCCCTCTGGGACACCTATCGCCCGCAGAACCAGCTGCTCGAAATGCTGGAACCGCAGGTAGCCCGGGACGTCGCGCTGTCGGTGGTGGCGATCGGCCGCGACGGCGGCTGGCTGCCGAGATGGGCGCTGGCGGGCAGCGAAACCAACATCATGACCGGCGACCCCGTGACGCCGTTCCTCGTCGAGGCCTGGTCGAAGGGCTTGCTGGCCGGCCACGAAAACGAGGCGTACGCGCTGCTCAAGAAGAACGCGACCAGCACACCACCCGCCGATTCGCCGTACAACGGACGCTCCGGCGTCAATTACTACAACGACCGCGGCTATATCCCGAGCGGCCTCGCCCTCGGCAAGGACTGCGCGGCCAAGGGCGGGGACAACGACTGCGAGCATCCGACGTCGGCGACCATGGAGTATTCCGCCGCCGACGCCGCGCTCGCGTTGATGGCCAAGGGTTTGGGCCACCAAGCCGACGCGCGCATGTTCGCCGATCGCGGCCAGTGGTACCGCAACGTCTGGAACGCCGCCGACAAGCAGTTCCGTCCGCGCACCACTGACGGAACCTGGCTCACGCCGTACAACCCGGTCGACGCCGACCACCAGTTCCACGAAGGCGGCGCCTACCAGTACCAATGGCTCGTCCCGCAGGATCCGGCCGGGCTCGCCGAGCTGATGGGCGGCACGCAGGCGACCGAAAAGCGGCTCGACTCCTTCTTCGCCTACGGCAACCTCCTCAAGGACCCGGCGGGCACCGCGCGCGAGGACTGGATCGCCAGCCCGTACGACTACTACGCCAAGGCCACCTACAACCCCAACAACGAACCCGATCTGCTTTCCCCGTACCTGTACAACTGGGTCGGCGCGCCTGCGAAGACCGCGACCGTCGTCCGCGCGGCGATGACGCTGTTCACCACCGGCCCGGACGGCATGACCGGCAACGACGACCTCGGCACGATGTCCGCGTGGTACGTCTTCTCCTCGCTCGGCCTCTACCCGACGATGAGCGGCGCGAATTTCCTCGCAGTGTCCAGTCCGCAGTTCGAATCGGCGACTGTCCGGATCGGACAGTACGAGGGTCGGCAAGGCGGCACGCTCACCGTCACCGCGCCGGGGGCGAGCGACGCGAACCGTTACGTGCAAAGCGTTTCGCTCAACGGCCGGGACGTACGGCAGACCTGGCTCGATTGGTCCGCGGTCGCGCACGGCGGCAAGCTCGATTATCAGGTCGGCGCGGCACCGTCGAGCTGGGGAACGCAGCCGGGCACGGAACCGCCGTCGGTGAACAAGGCGGCCGGCGACCAGCGCCGGCACGTGGACGCGGCGCTGCGGCCGAGTTCGGTAGTGCTGCCCCAGCAATCTTCAGCGCAGACTGTCCACTTGAACCTGGACGTGCTCGGCCAGAACCCGGGAGCGCAGCCGGTCTTCGTGACCTCGTCGGCACCGTCGGGGTGGCGAGTGCAGACCGACCAGTCGCAGCTGTTGTGGTCCTTCCGGCTGCCGACGCAGAAGACCGCACCGGTCACGGTGACCGTTCCAGCGAACACGCCAATCGGCACGTATTCAGTGCAGCTCAAGGCATCCGGTCCGGGAGCGAATACCGTCGCCCGCACCGCCAGCATCGAGGTCCGGGAACCGACAGTGTGCGCGACGACGTCCGGCACCCAGTGTGCGGTCGATCTCAGCCACGACCGCAACCACGACGGAACCGCGACTGTCGCAGCGTCGACCGAGGGCAACTTCGACGGCAGCGGCTGGAGTTATGACGCCGCTCTGATGCCTCAAGCCGGAACCTTCGTCCACAATGGAGTCGCCTACGCGGCACCGGATCCCGCTGGCACCGCGGCGAACTTCGTGGAAGCACGCGGGCAATCGCTGCTGCTGCCCGCCGGAAAGCACCAGGCGGTACAGCTGATCGGCTCCTCGCACAACGGCCCGGTGTCCACTTCGCTGACCGTGCACTACAGCGACGGATCCAGCACTGATCTCCCGGTGACGTTCGGCGACTGGGCCGGTTCGACGCCGTCCGGCACGACCGTCGTGCTCGACCTGCCGCACCGGATCAAGGCGGGCAGCGGGGTCGACGGTCCGCCGGTGCGGCTGTTCGGCATCGCCTCCGCCGTGGACGGCGCCAAGACCGTCCAGTCGGTGAGCCTGCCGGACGACCCGCGAGTCCAGCTCTACGCGATCACTCTCGCGTAGAGTCCGGCCGGGTTCGCCGGATCCCTCCCCTTCGTCCGGCGAACCCGGCCATCCCCCCTTGTTCCCCCAGAAGTCTCAGGCGGCCGCGGGCACTGCCGCGACCCGGCCCGTCGCCTCGGCGTAGCAGGCCTCGAACGCATCCAAAGTGGACTCCAGCGCGTGCCCGGCGATCATCTTGCCGCTCGCCGCCCCCATTCGCGCCAGCGTCGCCGGGTCCGCGACCACCGCATGCAGCCGCTCGGCCAGTTCCCCCACGTTGCCCGGCTCGAACAGCCAGCCGTTGTAGCCGGGACGGCACAGGTGAGGCAGCGCCATCGCGTCCGCGACCACCACCGGCTTCCCCGCCGCCATCGCCTCCATCGTCGCGAGGCTCTGCAATTCGGCGACGCCCGGCATGCAGAAGAGATCCGCGGCCGCGTAGGCGTCCAGCAAGTCCTCTTCGGACACGAACCCGCGGAACCGCACCCGGTCGGCGACCCCGAGTTCGCCGGCCAGCTTTTCCCAGTCCGCGCGGCAGGAACCGTCGCCGATGATCTCCGCACGCAGGCGAGGCACGAGCGCGACCGCACGCAACAGCTCGTCGACGCGCTTCTCTTCGTCGAGCCGTCCGACGAACAACACCGTCGGATCGTCCGACGTCCGCGAAACCGTGCGCAGCCGGTAGCGGTCGATGTCGATGCCGCACGACACCGGGACTGCCCGCTCCGGGAAACCGTTGTCGTGCAACAATTCCACCGCACGCGGCGTCGGCGCGGTAACCACGCGGGCCGTCGAGAACACGCGCGTCAGGTCGCGCCAGGCCCACCGCGAAGCCGCGCCGCGCAGCCATGTCGGCACTCGCACGTGGCCGAACAGGTTTTCCGGCATGAAGTGGTTCGTCGCCACCCCGGGAACGCCCATCGCGGCAGCGTGCTTCAGCACGTAGCGTCCGACCACGAAATGCGCCTGGACGTGCACAAGGTCGGGCTGCAACTCCTCCAGCAGCGCAGCGACGTCCTTGCTCACCTCCCAGGGCAGGCCGATCCGGAAGGTGCGGTGGAACGGGGTGCGGTGCGAACGGACGCGGTGCACCACGACGTCGCCGTCTCTTTCGGTGCGCGCCGGGCCTTCCGGATCGACGCTGATCACGTGGACCTCGTGGCCGCGGCCGGCGAGACCGGTGGACAGCCGGTACGCGAACTGCGCCGCGCCGTTGACGTCCGGTGGATAGGTCTCGGCGGCGACCACGATGCGCAATGCCCGGTCGTCGTTCACTGGGTGCTCCGATCTGGTGGAATGGACAGAAGAAGAACTGCCGCGGCTCAGCACGGCGACGCCGCCGACCGCCAGCACCGCCGCCGTCAGCGCGACCGCGGTCGCCGCGGCGTCGAGGTGGGTGGCTTCGCCGAGCACCCCGGCGCCGAGACCCACTGCGACCAGCGGGTCCACGACAGTGAGGCACGCGACGGCGAGGTGCGGCGGACCGCATCGGTAGGACAACTGCACGAGCCAGCCGCCGACCAGCAGCGCCGTCACCATCGCGGCGACGGACACCGCGGCGCCGAAGTCGACGGTCCCCTCGCGGATTTCGAGGGAAACCGCCCGCATCAATACCGAAACGAAGCCGTAGGCAGCGCCGCCGGCCGCGCCGAAACACAATCCGCGGACCGACGGACGCGAAGCGATCGCGCCGATCAGCGTCAGCAGCGCCACGCCCCCCAGCACCAGCAATGCCGCCCGCGTTTGCGCGTCGGCACCGACCTCGGTGCTCGTGGTGCTGCCCGCGGCGACGGTCACGAACGTCCCGACGCCGAGCATGGTGACCGCGACCGCGGGCAGATCCCGCCGCCGCCGGTCGAGAATCGCGGTGATCGCCACGGCGATGACCCCGACCGGCTGCACGACGGTCAGCGGAGCCATCCCCAGCGCGACCGCGTGCACGCCGGCCCCCGAACCGAGCAGGGCCAGCCCGCCGAGCCAGCGCGGCGCCCGGACCAGCCCGCCGATCCGCGGCCGGCCGGGCAGCGCGGTGACGACGCCGTGCTGCAGAAGTGCGCCGGTGGCAAAGAAAACCGCGCCGAGCACGGCGAGCGCGATGGCGAGGATCGTCATGCGGCCGCCTCGGTCCGGGCCATCGCGGCGACCGCGAAAAGCTGCGCGTAGAGCAGGGCGTACAGCACCCGCTCGAACAACCCCAGGAACTCGGGCACGGACTGCTCCAGCAACGGCGCGTGTGCCAGCAGAAACGCGAGCGAGGCGGCACCGGACGCCAGCGAAAGCCAGCGCACCGCCTTCGCCTCCGCCTTCGCCTCCGGCTGACGACGCGCCAGCAACCAGCCCGCCAGCGGCAGGCACACGAACATCGCCGCGCCGGCATACCGGTGCACCGCACCGGAAAACGACGTCTCCACGCCGGTCGGGTCAGTCGGGAAGAACGTCGCGATGACCAATCCGGCCGCCCACAACGCGATCAGCACCGACTCCGGGCTGCGTTTCGGCAACCCCTGTTCGAGCAGTGCGTGCCGGACCAGGAGCGAAGCGCCGGCCAGCCCGAGCGAAGCCGCCGCCAGCAGCACTGCCCCGCCGGGCGGGAAAACGTAGTCGCTGATGACATCGCGGACCGGGTCGATCGCGCCCGCCGCCACCAGGTGCAACAGGAGAATCGGCACCAGCGAAAAAGCCAACGCGCCGGCAGCGATCGCGGGCGCTGTCGCCTTGGCCTTCCGCGTTATGAGGGTCACATCGATCAGCATGCTGGCGGCTGTGACGGCCCGGCATCGGGGAACACCCTGAGATGCACCCCTGGAATCCGCGGCCGCCCCCGGGGTCTTCCGAAGCCGGATCGGATCGGACGCGCGCCTCCGGTTCGCCGCCGGCACAGCCGGGCAAATCGCCCTAACGTGAGGCGAATAGGACGTTATACAGCGACTGGCGCGCGCTGATCTTACTGTCCTTTGTGGACTTTCCGGGTCCCTCACCCGGGTGGATGTCAGTTTCGGCGGGCGA
The DNA here is from genome assembly GCF_021903635.1 of Amycolatopsis sp. FU40. NCBI lineage: Bacteria > Bacillati > Actinomycetota > Actinomycetes > Pseudonocardiales > Pseudonocardiaceae > Amycolatopsis > Amycolatopsis sp. FU40. The sequence goes on along the minus strand of NZ_CP091381.1, from coordinate 1,195,881 downwards.
GGCCGCGAGCCGCCGCCCCCGCCCTGCTGACGGGGCGAAACCGCGCGGTGGCTCGGCGCGTTCGCCGGGCGCGCCCCGGTTGCCGCTGCTGTGGCCCCGTGTTCAGATCCCGGCGAACCCAGCCGAAGGAGCGCAATTCCCATGCAGAGGGCACTCGTCAAGGCGGTCGTCGGGGCCGCAGCCGTCGTCGCGCTGGTCAGCGCGTGCGGGTCGGGCGGATCGAACGACTCGTCCGGGTCCGGAGCGTCCGGGCAGAACACCGCCCAGTCCAGCGGAGCCGCACAGCCCAGCGGCGCCAACCAGTCCGGCGACGCCGGGCAGAACGGCGCTTCCGGCCAGAACGGAGCCCCCGGGCAGAACGGCGGCCCGGCCGCGCAGGCGGTCACCGCCGCGATCCAGCAGGCCTCGCAGGCCTCGCCGATCAAGTTCGAGCCGGAGAAGGCGGAGTTGACCGGCCAGGCCAAGGAAGGCCTCGCCGCGATCGCGAAAGCCATGCAGGGCAACGATGTGAAGCTGAAGGTCGAAACCCACGCCGGCTACCCGGACGCGGACAAGGCGAAGAAGCTGTCCGAGGAGCGCGCGCAGGCGATCTCGACCGCGCTCGAGGGCGACGGCGTGGCCAAGGACCGCATCCAGGCCGAGCCGAGCGGCAGCGAGAAGGCACAAGGCGACCAGGCGTTGGACACGCAGCTCAGCGTCGCTTCGTGACTCGTGCCCCGTCCCCCCGCCGGCATTACCTGGTCGGGCCGAGCGGCTATCCGAACTTCGGCGACGAGCTGATCGCCGCCGCGTGGATCCGCCGCTTGGCCCGCACCGAACCGGACGCAGAAGTCTGGCTCGACACGCATTCGCCGGGTCCGGCGCAGCATTTGTTCGGCGACCTGCACCCGCGTTTGCGCTGTACGGACACTTTGTGGCGGCTGTGCGGCGAAGCGCCGTCGGACGATCCGTGGGAAGTCGCGTCCTGGGTGCGATCCGCGGTGCACGACCCCGGTCGTGCACCGCGCTGGGACGCGGGGATCGAATTGCTCGGCGGGCTCGATGTCGTGCATTTGATCGGCGGCGGCTACGTCAACGCACTGTGGCCCCGGCACCTCGGACTGGTCGCCGGGGCCGCAGCGGCCGCGCAGCGTTCCGGAGCCCGCTCCGCGATGACCGGGCAGGGCTTCGTCCCCTGCCCGCCGGGCGCCGCCGTACTGTTGCGCGCGCTTGCTGAGCGATTCGACGTCGTCGACGTCCGCGACGATCCGTCCGCCGAACTCCTGCACGGTGTCGCAGGCGTCGAGCGGTCTTGCGACGACGTCTTCCTCGACCCGCATCCGCCGACAACGCCCACGACACGCGAGTTCGTCCTGTGCGTGCAGTCGGACATCGGCGCCGAGCGACCGTCCGCACTCGCCGCGCAGGTGCTCGACCTCGTGCGCGCGTGGCGGTTGCCGCCGGGCGAACTCGCTGTGGTGGAAGGGATTCCTCGCGTCGACCGCGAGGTTTTCGCGTTGCTGGAACACGAACTGCCCGGCGCGGAATTCCACCCGTTCCGCGACGTGTGGCAGCGCGGTCTCCCGCTCGCGCCGGGACAGACCTGGCTCTCCAGCCGCTTCCACCTGCACCTGGTCGCCGCCGCCGCGGGCGCGACCGGGGTGGCGATCGACGTTTCGCCCGAGTACTACACCACGAAACACCGAAGCCTGATCGAACTCGGTTCCGGATGGACACTCGTGGCCGCCGGTGCCGAGAAACCGCCGGAACGCCCTTCCGGCAACGGTTTCCCGGCGCACGTCCTGCATCACTGCGCGAATCTGAAACGGTCGGTCGCCGAAGCCGTGTACGGCCCGGAACTGCCCAAGACCCGCACCCGGTGGCCGCGGCTCAGTTGAGCGCGTTGCGGCTTTGATCGGCGAGCGCACCGAGCCCGATGCACAACGCGCCCGCGACGAACAGCAGCGAGACACCCCAGGTCGCGTGCGTCGCGGAGGCTTCCACGATCGCCAGCGCGGCCAGCGGAGCGAGCCCGCCGGAGACCGCTCCCCCGACTTCGCGGCCGGTGCCGAGGCCGGTCGAGCGGACCTCCGCCGGGAACTGCTTGGCCAGGAACGCTCCTTGCGCCGACAGCATCGCCGGAACCACGATGCCGGTCGCCAGCACGAGGCCCAGCCAGATGAACCAGCTGGTGCCGGTGTCGAGCAGCCAGAAGAACGGAAAGGCCAGCAATCCCGTCGCGACCGCACCCGCGACCACGACCTTCTTCGCGCCGATCCGGTCGCTGATCCAGCCCGCGATCGGCACCGTCACGATCGCCGTCCCGCTCGCGATGCTGATCCCCAGCGCGCCGATATTCGCCGGTACACCGCGGAAATTCGTCAGGTAAGCGAGCGAGAACGTCTTGAACACATAGCTGACGCCGTTGTAGCCGATGGTGATCACCATGACCACCGCGAGCGCGCGCCAGTCGCTGCGGAACAGCTTCACCAGCGGCCGGTTCGCCCAGCCGCGCGGCCGGTTTTTCCTGCTGCGCACCAGGTTCTCGAATTCCGGCGTTTCCGGGACCCGGCGGCGCACCCACAGTCCGACGCCGACGAGCAGGAAGCTGGCCAGGAACGGGATCCGCCAGCCGAAACCGTGCAGGAACTCTTTGTCCAAAGTGGTCAGTCCGGCGACGGCGAGCGAGGAGACGAGCAAGCCGACGTTCACGCCCAGCGCGGGCCACGAACCCTGCCGCCCGCGTTTGCGCGGGTCAGCGTGCTCGTAGGCGACCGCGATCGCGCCGCCGAACTCCGCCCCGGCGCCGAGTCCTTGCAACAGCCGCAGCACCACGAGCAGCACCGGCGAGAGAAGCCCGGCACTCGCGTAACTCGGCAGCAAGCCAATGCCCGCCGAGGAAACGCCCATCAGCACGAATGTCCACGACAGCACCTTCTTGCGGCCGATCCGGTCGCCGAGCGCGCCGAACACGATGCCGCCGATCGGCCGGGCCAGGAAGCCGACCGCGAAGGTCGCGACCGAGGCCATGGTCGCGGCCGCGTCGTTGCCCGGCGGGAAGAAGACGTGGCCGAACACCAGCGCGGCCATCGACGCGTAGAGGTAGAAATCGAACCACTCGAGCGCGGAGCCGACGACCACCGCCACCCCGACTCCGCGCGGGGCTTTCCGGGTCGTTCCGACGCTGTCGTCCACAACACTGGGCATGGTCCTGCTCTCCGGAACTGGGGCACAGGCGAGCGGAAGCCAGCCGGCGCGCGCCGTTGCGTGCGTATTTGGGAACGCTTGATGCGTATATCCGGATGCTAAGAGACCGCGAACACACCGGTCAAGGGTCTTCGGGAATTCGGGCTCAGCCCTGCCGCGCGGCTTCCCACCGCTTCACGACGGCCGCCGTGACGCAGCTGAGGAGTCGCCGGATCTCCTGCGGACGTCCGGGAATCCGCGCGGCCGGGCCCGCGACCGCGATCGGCGACCGCACGGGCCCGCGGGAACTCCGGCTCAATCCCGGCGTGCGGCCACCCGGCGCCTCACGACCACCGCCGCGACGTCACCGATCACCAACGAACGCTCGGAAACCACGCGGTCGAACCCGAGATCACGACCAACAACCACACGAGCCTCCAGGAACTCCGGCTCAGCCCTGCCGCGCGGCTTCCCACCGCTTCACGACCGCCGCCGTGATGCCGGCCAGCGCCTCCCCGATCTCCGGCAGCCGTCCGGAAATCCGCGTGGTCGGGCCCGCGACCGCGATGGCCGCGACGACCTCTCCGTCGACCAGGATCGGCCGCGCCGCCGCGCTCACGTCGGGCAGGGTTTCGCCGCGGTTGAGCGCGACACCCTCGGCGCGGACGGTGTCGAGTTCGTTCATCGCGGCCTGCACGCGCTCGGCGTCCGGGAGCACCGACTTCAGGTACGCCTCGCGCCGGCGAGCCGACCAGTACGCGAGGAAAATCTTGCCCGCGCTCGGCGGGTACAGCGGCCGCCGGGTGCGCAGCGGCGCCGAGTAGCGGATCGGCTGCTCGGACTCGACCGCGTCCACGTAGATCAGCGAATCCCCGACCGCGGCGCCGAGCATCACCGTCTCGCCGAACCGGCGGCGGAGCTCCTCCAGGGCGGGCCGGGCGGCGGTCGCGATGCCGGGCAGGCCGCCGGTGAGCAGGTTCCCCAGCGCCGGGCCGAGCCGGTAGGCTCCGTCGGCCTCGACCAGGTAGCCGGTCGACACCAAGCCTTTGACCAGGCCGAACACCGAGGATTTCGGCGCGTCGAGGGCGACTGACAGCTCGTGCAGCCGCATCCCGGGCTGCCGCGCGACGCACTCGAGGATGCTCGTGACGCGGCCGACCGTCCGGTGGGCCTTGGCCGTCGATTCGGTCATGGCAGCCTCCCCTGCGTTCGTACATACGAACCCTATCGCGGCAACCACCCGCCGCGGCGCTTGACCCGAGCCGCGCGTCGCCTTACGTTGGACGTATATCCGAACTTCGCGTTCTCATATACGCACGATGGAGAGCAGCACTGTGGACTTCCAGCTGAGCCAAGACCAGGAGGACATCCGGCGCGCCGTGCGCGAGCTGGCCGCCCGGTTCCCCGACGAATACTGGGCCGAACGCGACGAACGGGCCGAGTTCCCGCGCGAGTTCTACGACGCGTTCGCCACCGCGGGCTGGCTCGGCATGGCGATCCCGGAACAGTACGGCGGCGGCGGGCTCGGCATCCTCGAAGCCGCGCTGCTGCTGGAAGAAGTGGCCGCGTCCGGGGCCGGGATGAACGGGTGCAGCACGATGCACCTGACGATCTTCGGGCTGAACACCATCGTCAAGCACGGCAGCGAAGAAATGCGCCAGGAGATCCTGCCCGGCGCGGTCGACGGTTCGCTGCACGTCTGCTTCGGCGTGACCGAACCGGACGCGGGCACCGACACCACGCGCATCTCCACCTTCGCGCGTCGCGACGGCGATTCCTACGTCGTGCACGGCCGGAAGGTCTGGATCACGAAGGCCGGCCAGTCGCAGAAGATGGTGCTGATCGCCCGCACCACGCCGCGCGAAGAGGTGGAGAAGCCGACCGACGGCATGTCCCTGTTCGTGGTGGACATCGAGTCCGACGCGGTGCAGCTGCGCGCGATCCCGAAGCTCGGCCGCAACGCGGTGTCGTCCTACGAGGTGCTGATCGACGGCCTGCGGGTGCCGGAATCGGCGCGCGTCGGCGAGGAGGGCAAGGGCTTCCGGTACCTGCTCGACGGGCTCAACCCGGAACGCATCCTGCTCGCGCACGAGGCGCTCGGCATCGGCCGGGCCGCCCTGCGCCGCGCGGTCCGCTACGCCGGGGAACGGCAGGTGTTCGGCCGTCCGATCGGGCAGAACCAGGGGCTGGCGTTCCCGCTGGCCGAGGCCGCGACCCGGCTCGACGCGGCGGAGCTGATGGCGCGCAACGCCGCCTGGCGCTACGACAACGGCCTGCCGGCGGGCAAGGAGGCGAACATGGCGAAATGGCTGTGCGCGGACGCCGGGTTCCAAGCCGCCGACCAGGCGATCCAGACCCACGGCGGAATGGGCTACGCGCGGGAGTACCACGTCGAGCGCTATTTCCGGGAGGCGCGGCTGCTGCGGCTCGCGCCGATCAGCCAGGAAATGGTGCTGAACTACGTGTCCCAGCACGTGCTCGGGCTGCCGAGGTCCTACTGATGGGCGCGCTCGACGGGCTGCGGGTGCTGGACCTGTCGCGGGTGCTGGCCGGGCCGTACTGCACGCAGATGCTGGCCGACCACGGCGCCGAGGTGATCAAGGTCGAATCGCCCGCCGGGGACGAGACGCGGGGCTGGGGTCCGCCGTTCCTGTCCGAAGGGACCAGCGCGTACTACGCGAACCTCAACCGGGGCAAGAAGAACATCGTGCTCGATCTGTCCGGTCCGGACGGTCGTTGCCTGCTCGGCACCCTGCTCGCGGGCGCGGACGTCGTGGTGGAGAACTTCAAGGCGGGCACGCTCGCGCGCTGGGGCTGGCCGGACGAGACGATCCGGGCGGAGTATCCGGCGCTGATCCATTGCCGCATCACCGGGTTCGGCGCCGACGGACCGCTCGGCGGGCTGCCCGGGTACGACGCGGTGTTGCAGGCGTACGGCGGGCTGATGAGCGTGAACGGCGAGGCTGACGGGCCGCCGCTGCGGATCGGCGTGCCAGTGGTCGACGTGGTGACCGGGGTGCTCGGGTTCTCCGGGATCCTGCTGGCGCTGCACGAGCGGGCGCGGTCCGGGCTCGGGCAGCTGGTGGATTGTTCGTTGCTGGACACCGTGATCAGCTTGCTGCATCCGCATTCCGCGGCTTGGCTCGCCGATGGTGCGGTGCCGCGGCGAACTGGTTCGGCGCATCCGTCGATCGCGCCGTATGAGACCTTTTCGACGGCGGACGGGCCTTTCTTTGTCGGAGCGGGGAACAACCGGCAGTTCGCGGCGCTGGTCGACGTGCTCGGCGCGCCCGGGCTGGCTTCCGATCCGCGGTTTGCCTCCAATGCCGACCGGGTCAGCAATGTGGGTGAGCTGCGGGCTGAGCTGAGTGTTCTGATCGGACAGTACAAGCGGGACTCATTGGCTGAGTTGTTGCTGGCTAAGGGAGTTCCGGCGTCTCCGGTGCACGATATCGCGGAGGCGATGAACGCTCCGCAGGTGCGGCACCGGGGAATGGTCGTCGAACGGGACGGGTATCGCGGGGTCGGGGTGCCGGTGAAGCTGGGGCGCACACCCGGTTGTGCGGCGGAATCGCCTCGGCCGCCGGGGGCGGATACCCGGGAAGTGCTGGCGGCGGCGGGGTTGTCGCGCGAGGAGGTGGAGAGGGCGCTGGCGAAGGGGGTGGCATATGGCGGGCGCGCGTAGGTGGCTCGTGAGTGTTTATCCCGGTTAGAACCGGGATAAACACTCACGACCGCTCACCGCCAGGGCCGGACCGGCGTGCCCCGCCACCGAGTGCGCGGCGGGACCGTCTCCCCCGCCATCACCAGCGACCCCGACCCCACCGTCGCGCCGTCGGAAATCCCGCTGCCCGGCAGCTGGAACGCGCGCGGCCCGAGGGTCGCGCCGGAGCCGAGGCGGACCGGGTCCAGCCGCATGACGCGGTCGTGGAACAGGTGCGTTTGCAGCACGCAGCCGCGGTTCACCACAGCGTCGTCGCCGAGGTGGACGAGGTCCGTTTCCGGCAGCCAGTAGCTCTCGCACCAAACGCCGCGGCCGATGCGGGCGCCGAGGGTGCGCAGCCACCAGTTCAGCACCGGCGTGCCGAGGAACGAACCGGCGAACCACGGCACCGCGAGCGTCTCGACGAAGGTGTCGTAAAGCTCGTTCCGCCACACGAACGCGCTCCACAGTGGATGCCGCCCGGGGCGGAATCGGCCGACCAGCGTCCATTTCATCAGCGTCGTCAGCAACGCGGCGAAGAGACCAGCCGAGACGAACACCGCGGGCGCGAGGGCGGCGGCGATCCAGAAGCCGTCCGCGATGTCCACTCCGGTCAATACCGCGCTCACGGCGAGTGCGAGCAGGCCCGCGATCAGCAGCGGCGCGATCCGGCACGACTCGACCAACGCCCGGGCAAGCTTCAACCGGCGCGGCGGCGCGAAGGTGCGGGCGGGGTCGACGGTGTCGGCGGTCCGGCGCAGCTCCAACGCGGGTCGGCCAAGCCACGACGTGCCGTCGGGGACGTCTGCCGGGGTGTCGGACAGGACGCCGACCAGGGAGGCCGAGCCGAGCGTCCGATCCGGGCCGACGACTGCGGAGTTGCCCACGAAAGCGCGTTCCCCGACTTCGGAAACGCCCAGCCGGACCCAGCCGCGGTCCAATTCGTACGGTGCGGCGAGGACGTCGTCGGCGAGGAAAGCACCGTCTCGCACCCGAAGCAGCGACGGCAGGCTGAGCACAGTGGACAGTTCGACGCCACGGCCGATGCGGGCGCCCAGCAAGCGCATCCAGACCGGAGTCGCCAGTGCGGCGTAGAGCGGAAACAGCTGCCGCCGGGCGATTTCCAGCAGTTCGTGCACGAACCAGGCCGCCCAGCCCGCGCGGCTCAGCACCGGATAGACCCCTGGTCGCACGGCCAGGCCGGCCAGTCGCACGAGCAGGACGATCGTCAGGGCGTACACCGCGATTCCGGCGAGGACGAGCAACGGCGTCCACGGCAGGATCGCCAGTGCGGCGCCGCGCGGATCGTCCGCCGCCGGGATCAGCAGCAGGGCGACCACGATCAGCGGGATCGCGGACACGAACATGAACAACGATCGCAGCGTCCCGCCCAGCGCGAAGGCCAGCGAGTACCGCTTCGCCCGCGGTGCCGTGGCGGCCGGCCGGGACGGACGCTCTCCCGAAGGCCCGGCCGGCGAGCCGCCCCAGACCGCGCCGTCCGGTACGCGGGTGTCGAGCGTCGAGCCCGGGAGCAGCACCGATCCGGCTCCGAGGTCGGTGCCGGGCAGCAGCGTGCTGCGGCCGCCGACCCGGGCGCCGGCTCCGACCCGGACACGGCCGATCCGCAGCACCGGGCCGTCCAGCCACCATCCGGCCAGGTCCGCTTCAGGTTCGATCGCGCATCCGTCGCCGAAGTCGGCGAGACCGCTGGCTGGCGGCGGTGAATGCAGGTCGACGCCGCGACCGACCCGATTGCCGAGCAACCGGGCATACGGCGCGGCAAGCGGGGTTCCGGCGACTCCGGGCGGGCCGGTCACGGCAGCGAACCGTTCCGCCGTCCACAGTCGCATGTGGACCATGCCGCCGCGGCGGTAGTCCCCCGGCGCGAGCTTTCCGCGCAGCATCCGCACGCCGCCCGCGGCGAGCAGCATCCGCCCCGGCGGGCTCAGCAGCACCAGCCACGCGGGCACGAGGAGCCACCACGACATCCGCGGCAGCCACTGCAACGGCAGCACCAGCGAAACCAGCGAGCCGAGCAGCGACACCCACAGCAGCCACCGCATTCCGGACAGGGCCAGCAAAACCAGCTGCACCCCAGCCTGCCACCATCCGCTGCCGCGCACCGGAGCGACCGGCGGCTCCTCCACGGCGACAGTTTCGACCGGCGCTCCGGCGAGGCGTTTGTACAGTTCCCGCGGCGTCGGGCAGGAGTACACATCGGACACTGCCGCGCTCGGATACCGTTCGCGCAACACGGAAACGAGCCGTGCGGCGGTCACGCTCGAACCGCCGAGGTCGAAGAAGTCGTCGTCCGGCCCGGCCGCGGTTCCGAGATGTTCGCTCCACACCCGCACCAGCCACGCCAGCTTCGGATCGGACGGCACCGCCGGCGCGGCGGCCGGTTCCTCCAGCGGCCACGGCAACGCGTCGCGGTCGAGCTTGCCCGACGCGCGCACCGGCAGATCCGGCACCAACGCGAGCCGAGGCACCAGCGCCGCGGGCAACCGGTCGCGCAGAAGGCTGCGCGCCGCGGTGCGATCGAGGCTCTCGCCTTCCGGCACCACGTAGCCGACCAGCACCTGTGCGCCGCTGTCCGTGCGCCGCACGACCGTCGCGGCCGCGGCGACCCCGGGCACCGCACGCAGCGCGGCGTCGATCTCGCCCAGCTCGACGCGTCGTCCGCCGATCTTGACCTGACCGTCCGCGCGGCCGACGAACTCCAACCCCTCCGGCACCGCGCGCACCAGGTCGCCGCTGCGGTAAGCGCGGCTCCAGCCGAGACCCGGCAGCGGCACGAACTTCTGCGCGTCCTTCGCGGCGTCGAGGTACCGGGCGAGGCCGACGCCGCCGATCACCAGTTCGCCGCTCCGGCCCCAAGGCACCGGGATGCCCGCCGGGTCCTCCGGGTCGACGACCGCGAGTTCCCAGCCGTCGAGCGGCAGCCCGATCCGCACCGGTTCGCCCGCGCGCAGCCGTTGGGCACACGCGACGACAGTGGTTTCCGTTGGGCCGTATGTGTTCCAGATTTCCCGTTCGCCGTCGTCGAACCGCGTCACGACCTCCGGCGGGCACGCTTCGCCGCCGAGGATGAGCAGCCGGACGCTGGCCAGAGTGTCCACTGGCCACAGTGCGGCGAGCGTCGGCACCGTCGACACGACCGTGACGCCGCGCTCGACGAGCCACGGCCCGAGGTCGGCGCCCGCGCGGACGAGCGAGCGCGGTGCTGGGACCAGGCACGCGCCATGTCGCCACGCCAGCCACATTTCCTCGCACGACGCATCAAACGCGACGCTCAGCCCGGCCAGCACGCGATCGCCCGGGCCCAGCGGCCGCGCGGCGCAGAACAGCCGGGCTTCAGCGTCCACAAAGGCCGCGGCCGCGCGATGCGTGACCGCGACGCCCTTGGGTTTGCCGGTGGAGCCGGAGGTGAAGATGATCCACGCGTCGTCCTGCGGCTGCGGACGGACTCGCGGCCACTGCGGTCCGCGCGAGGGCGGCAATCCCGCATCGCTCAGGACCAGGCTTACTTGCGCCTCCGTCCACACTGTCTCGGCGCGATCGGCCGGATCGTCGGCGTCGACTGGAACATAGGCCGCACCGGTGGAGAGAACGGCGAGAATGCTGCGGTACAGCGATGCGGTGCCGGAGGTCATCCGGATGCCCACGCGGTCACCCGGCATGACCCCGGCGCCGCGGAGCCGTCCGGCGAGTTCTTCGACCTGCGCGGCGAAATCGCGGTACGTCGCGCGCTCGGTTCCGTCGTCCAGCGCGAGCGCGTCCGGGTGTTTGCGCACTGTTTCGGCGAAAATGTCGTAAAGCGTGCGCACGGCGGGCGCCGGGCCCGCCCGGTAAACCGCCGTCGCCTTTTCGGCGAGCCTCTCGGGCGCGACTGTGCGCACCCGATCCGCGTCCAGCGTCACAGGAAAACCTCTTTCCAGGAGAACAGGAGTCACGAAACCGGCCGGACGCCACTCAACAACGAGCGGCGTGAGGCCGGGCTGAAGCAGCAGCGCCGTTCCCGGACGCTGAAATCGGAACAAGAACAGATATCGGGCAATCCCCCAGCCACTGCTGTGCGGCTCGTCACGCGAGTCCGGACATTAGCGGACGCAGCGCCGCCGAAGTCACTCGGCAGAGTTAATTTCGGAATTCGTTCTCAACGGGTTCACAGGATCGTTGTGCTTCTCCCGTTCACCGCACGCAGGGCACCCCGCCTCCGGACAATTCGTCGGCGGGCGAAACCGGGGCGACCGGCACCGGATCGACCTGGTCGGCCTTTTCCCGGAAATCGGCGCCGAGCACCAGTTTCAGCTCCCCCGCGGCCAGCGCGCCGTCGTAGCCCACGCCGTACCCGCCGCCGAGCGCGGCCACGAGTTTCGCCGCCGACGCGGAATCCCCGCGTCCGTAGCGGACGACAGTGCGGTGCGTGTGCCGCGCGTTGGACGTGCGCCCGGCACGGTATCCCCGCGACGGGAGCGTCTTCAGCACCCGGGCGGCCGCGCCCTCACGGCCGCTCGCGTTCACCACGTCCACCGCGGGCCCGGCCGTCGCGGCGGGCGGCGGCGGAACCGTCCGGCCGAGCAGCCGGGCCGCGGCGGCCCGGATTTTCACCGGATCGACAATGTTGACGTCTTCGCCCTTGGCGTCTTTTTCGAACCGTTCGACCGGAAGCGACGCCAACGTCAGATCCCCGCCCGCGAACGATTCCGCCTGCCGCGCCAGCGCGTTGAGGTCGAGCCCGGAATCGATCGCGACATTCTCCCGCGCTGCCGAAACCAGCTGGCCGAGTTTCCCCGGGTCGCCGAACACCCGGCCTTCTTTCAGCTGATGCGCCAGCGAAACGAGAAACGCCTGCTGGCGCCGTTCCCGGTCCAGGTCGGTGAACTCGTGCCGGGAATCCCGGCGCTGCCGCACGAACGCCAGCGCCTGCTCCGCGGAAATCCGCTGCTGCCCGCTCGGGAAATCCGCCCCCGAGTAACTGTCGTGCGCGGGTTCGGACAAACACACCGTGATCGGCTGCACGACCTGAGCCAGCTGATAGAACGCGACCAGGGTGACTTCGACGAAATGGTCCACCGCGACTCCGCCGAGGAACTGGCGCACCGTAGCGACTTCTGCCGCGCGGCCGGCGTCCCGGGACCTCTGTTCGCGAGCCGCCTTCTCGGTGACGCCTTGCGCGGCAAGACGTTTGGCCTCCGCGGCGAACGCGTACCCGTAAGCCTCCTTGATCTTGCCCTGGCACACGCCGTCCGGACAGCCGGCTAGTTCGGTGTAATCGTCGCGCGGGATGGAGATGACCGTCGGATGCCCGCCGTCGGCCGGAACGTGCAGCAGCATCAGCACGTCGGTGTTGTAGCCGCCGACGTGCTGGTCTCCCGCGTGCAACTGCTCGTACAGCTCGGCGGGCAGCGGTTCGCCCCGCTCGTCGAGCCGCGAATCGAGCCCCATGACGAGGATGTTCGTGTCCCCGCCCGGCCGGGCCTGCCCGTCGAGCGCGGTCGACGCCGTCACCCCGGACAGCAGCGCGCGCAGTTCGGCCCACCCGTAGGCGGCCCCGCCCAGCAGGACCGAGACCAGCGCGACCACGCCGATCCGCTCGGCCCAGTGCCCGTTCGCGCGCTCCATCGCTCACCGCTCCTCCCTCCGGCGCACCCGGTCTACTCCGGGGAACCTGTGAGAGCGATGAGAGAGACGGCCCGCCGGGCAGCCCGCCGAGGTCGGACGGGCGCCCGCCGCCGAGCGTCACACTTTGGAGGGTCAGCGCCGACGTTCGCGGAGATCGCCGGGCCGGACGCCGACCAGCAGCACCACGACGGCGAGCAGGATGATGCCCGCGCTGATCTGCAGCCCCAGCGACAGGCTCCCGGTCGAGGACTCGATGAACCCGAGCAGCGACGGCGAAGCGGCCGCGGCGAACGAGCCCATCGACGTCACGACCGCGATCCCGGTGGCCGCGGCGCGGTCGGTCAGGTAGATCGACGGGATCGAGTAGAACACCGTCAGTCCCGAGTAGTGCGCGGCCGCCATCACCGCGAGCAGCAGGATGATCACCACGACATTGCCGCCGGACACCGAGATCGCCAGCATCGCGAACACCGCCACGATCCAGCTCGTCGCCGCGTGCCAGCGCCGCTCCAGGGTGCGGTCCGAATGCCGGCCGACCAGCAGCATCACCACGATGCCGAGCAGCGGCGGGATCGCCGAGAACAAGCCGAGGTTCAGGACGTTGCCGACGCCGGCGTTGGCGATGATCCGCGGCGTCCAGTACGAGACGGCGTTCGCCAGCGTGTACGCGCCGCACGCGCACAGCCCGAGGATCCAGACCTTCGGGTCGCGCAGGGCGAGCAGCAGGCCGCTGTGTTTCTGCTTCGCCGGGGCCTTGTCCCGCAGGTCCGCGTCGAGGTCGGCGCGCACGGCGGCCTTCTGCTCGGCGGTGAGCCACTTAGCCTGCTCCGGACCGTCGGTGACGAAGAGCAGCACGAGCCCGGCCAGCAGGATCGGCGGGATCCCCTCGATCAGGAACAGCCACTGCCAGTCCGCGAGCCCGCCGACGCCGCCGAGCGAGTGCATGATCCAGCCCGACATCACCGACCCGAGCGCGCCGGACACCGGGATGCCGATGAAGAACACGGCCGTCATCCGGGTCCGCCGGGAAGACGGGAACCACAGCGACAGCAGGTAGAGCGCGCCCGGGAAGAACCCGGCTTCCGCGACGCCGAGCAGGAAGCGCGCGGCGTAGAACATGATCTCGTTCTGCACGAACAGGGTCACCACGGTCATCACGCCCCAGGTGGCCATGATGCGGGCGAGGGTCTTGCGCGCGCCGATGCGGGCGAGCAGCGCGTTGCTCGGGACTTCGAAGAGGATGAAGCCGACGAAGAACAGCGTGACGCCGAGCCCGTACACCGCGGGGCCGAAGCCGAGGTCCCGTTTCAGGCCCTGCTGCGCGATCCCGATGTTGGTGCGGTCGATGTAGCTCACGACGTAACACAGCACCAGCAGCGGCATGACGCGCCGGGCGATCGTGCGATAGGTCGCTTTGCGGTCGAGGCCGGCGGGTGCCGGAGCGCCGGTGACAGCGGATGGTTCGGCCACGGCTGAGACTCCTTCGTCCGGATCGGGCGAGTGGCAGTCTCGGCATCAAGTGTTGAGTTTGTCAACACCCAGCGGGTAACGGCTACGATGTCCGGCCATGGCCGAACGCGCAGACGGACACGACCTGGTCCCCATCTCCGGACTGCTGTCCTACCGGCTCTCGCGCACGTCGTCGGCGATGTCGCGCAGCGCCGCGGTGCGCTACCGGCGGGACTTCGGCGTAAGCCTCGGCGAATGGCGCGCGATCGCGCTCATCGCAGCCGACCCGACGCTCACGCTCAACCGGCTCGCGCGCCGCGCCGGACTCGACAAAGCGCAGATGAGCCGCGTGGTCAGCCGGCTGACCGACCGCGGCCTGGTGAACCGCACGGCCGGGTCGGGGCGCACGTCGCAGCTGGCGCTGACCGCCGAGGGCACCCGGGTGTACCGCGGCCTGATCACCGCCGCCAACGAGCGCGACGCGGACTTCCTCGCCACGCTCACCGGCGAGGAGGCGCGGGTGCTGGACCGCGCACTGGACAAGCTGGCCGAGCACGCGCTGGCCGTCGAGGAGAGTGAGCGGGCTCACTCGGCCGTCGAGTAGTGTTGACTTTATCAACACCCTCGCGTACTTCTGGATCCACCGACGAGGAGGTGGGCCCAGGATGTCCGACGCCGTCACGATCTGCGAGTGCTTCGCCCGCGACGGGCTGCAGCACGAGCCGGAGCCCGTGCCGACCGCGACGAAGATCGCGCTGCTGAACTCCTTCGCGCGCACCGGTTTCCGCCGGATCGAGGCCACCAGCTACAGCCATCCGGCGCGGGTGCCTGGGTTCTCCGACGCGTCCGAAGTGCTCGCCGGGATCGACCGGCGCCCGGGCGTCGCGTTCAAGGCGACCTGCCCGAACCCGCGCGCTGTCGAACGCGCCCTCGCGGACCTCGAAGCCGGGCACGGCGCCGAGGAACTGAGCCTGCTGGTGTCCGCCACCGAAGCGCACACCGAGCGGAACCTGCGCACCACGCGCGCCGGGCAGTGGGAGCGCGTGACCGAGATGGTCAAGCTCGCCGACGGACGGTTCCGCCTGGTCGGAGTGGTTTCGGTGGCGTTCGGCTGCCCGTTCGAAGGCAAGGTCGACCCGGGCCGGGTGGCCGAGGACGTCGCGCGTTTCGCCGACCTCGGCGCGAGCCTGGTGACGTTGGGCGACACCACCGGCGTCGCGACCCCGGGCTCGGTGCGCGCGCTGTACACCCGGCTGTCCCGCGAGCACCCGGACCTGGCGTTGGTCGCGCACCTGCACAACACGCGCGGAACCGGGATCGCGAACGCCGTCGCCGCTTTGGATGCCGGGTGCCGGCATTTCGATTCCGCGATGGGCGGCGTCGGCGGGCATCCGGCGAAGATCGGCTACGGGGCCGGGCTCACCGGCAACGTGTGCACCGAGGACCTGGCCAGCCTGTTCGCCGCGATGGGCGTCGAAACCGGCCTCGATCTGGACCGGCTCGCCGCGGCGTCCGCGGCCTGCGAAGAAGCGCTCGGCCGCCCGCTTCACAGCATGGTCGCCCGCGCCGGCTTCGCGTCCGCCTGACCTTTCCGATGGGGAGAAACCTGTGCTGCTGACCGAAAATCACGACGCTGTCCGCGTCCTTGCCTTGAACCGGCCGGACAAACTCAACGCGCTCGACACCGCGCTCACTCGCGCTCTCGATGCCGCATTGGACGAAGCCGGACGGGACCCGAGCGTCCGTGCGGTCGTTCTGACCGGAGCCGGTCGCGGGTTCTGCGCCGGGGCCGATTTGAACGAGTTCTCGTCGCTCACTCCGGACCAGCCGGAAGCCGTTCTCGAGCGCGCCGCGCTCACCGCCCGGCTCCAGACGCGCATGCAGCAGCTGCCGGTCCCGGTCGTCAGCGCGGTGCGCGGAGCGGCGGTCGGCGGCGGTGCCGGTCTCGCCATCGGGGCGGACCTGGTGGTCGCCGGGTCGGACCTGAAGTTCGGCTACCCCGAGCTGAAGCATTCGATCGTGCCCGCGCTGGTGATGACCGGGCTGGTCCGGCATCTGGGCCGCAAGCTGGCGTTCGAGCTGGTCAGCACGGGTCGGCTGCTCACCGCCGCGGAAGCCCTGTCCTATGGGCTGGTGAACCAGGTGGTCGAACCTGCCGAGATCGTGCCCGCGGCGCTCTCCATCGCGCAGCGCTGGGCCTCGGTCGAACCGCGCGCGCTCGCCGCCGCCAAGGACCTCTTCTACCGCGTCGCGGACCTGCCGACGGACGCCGCGATGCGGGCGGGCCAGGACGTCAACGCCCTGATGCGCGGGTTCCGCTCATGACCGGGCCGCTCGCCGGGGTCACCGTGCTGGACCTTTCCCGGGTCCTCGCCGCGCCGCTGGCCACCCAGATCCTCGCCGAACTCGGCGCGACCGTGATCAAGGTCGAACGCCCTGGCGCCGGCGACGAAACCCGCGGCTTCGAACCTCGGCTGCCGCACGGCGAAAGCGCGTACTTCTTCGCCTTCAACCGCGGCAAGCAATCGGTCACTGTGGACTTGAAGGACCCGCGCGGCCGCGACGTCGTCCGGAAACTGGCCGCACGCGCCGACGTCGTGGTGGAGAACTTCCTGCCCGGCACGCTCGACCGCCTCGGCCTCGGCTACGCCGACCTGTCCGCGGCGAACCCCGGCCTCGTGCTGGTGTCGGCGACCGGCTTCGGCCAGACCGGGCCGGACGCGCACCGCAAGGGCTACGACACGGTGTTCCAGGCGCTGTCCGGCGTGATGGCGATGACCGGCGATCCCGCTGGTCCGCCCGCGAAAACCGGGGTGCCGGTCGCGGACCTGACGTCCGGGCTGTGGGTGGTGATCGCCGTGCTGGCCGGCCTTGCCGGGCGCTCGTCCGACGGCCGTGGGCGGCACCTCGACGTGGCGATGATGGACGTCCAGCTCAGCCTGCACGCGCTCAACGCGGCGCGGCTGTTCGCGCTCGGCGAGGATCCCGTCCGCACTGGGACCGAGCATCCGGGACGCGTGCCGTCGGCGGCGTTCCAGGCCGGGGACGGCGAATGGCTGCACATCAGCGGCAGCGACCAGCATTGGGGACCGTTGTGCACGGTGCTCGGATTGTCCGCTTTGGCCGCCGACCCTTCGTTGCAGCACAACGCTGGTCGCGTCGAACACCGCGCGCGCGTCATGAAGGCGCTGCGCGGGGCAATCGCCCGGCACGACCGGGATCAGCTGGTCAAAGAACTGCAAGCGGCCGAGGTCCCCGCCGGCGCGGTGCGTTCGGTGCGCGAGGCGCTGGCCGATCCGCACGCCGTCGCGCGGGGCGTCGTCGGGGAGTTCACGCATCCCGTCGAAGGCTCGTTCCCAGCGCTGCGCACGCCGTTGCGCGAGACTTCCGGAGACGCCCCGGCACCGGGAACACCTCCGGTTCTCGGCGCGGACACCGATGTCGTGCTGCGCGACCTGGCGGGACTGTCGGACGGCGAGATCGAGGGCCTGCGGGCCGCGGGAGTGATCTGATGAACGAACGCGTGACGCTGGACGTCACCGACGGAATCGCCCGTGTCGAACTGGCCCGCCCGTCGGCGCGCAATGCCGTGGATCTCGCGATGTGCCACGCGCTGAAGGAAGCCTTCGACGCGGTTGATATCTCAGATGCCCGCGTTGTGCTGCTCAGCGGTGCCGGCCCGGTTTTCTGCGCCGGCGCCGATCTGAAGGAACGGACCGGCAAGGACGCCGCCTGGGTCCGCCGCCGCCGAGTCGCTTCCTTCGCGGCTTACGCGGCGATCGAGGCCTGCCGCTGTCCGGTGGTGGCGTTGGTGCACGGCGCCGTCGTCGGCTCCGGCGGCGAAATCACCCTCGCCGCCGACTTCGCTCTCGCCGCCTCGGGCACCGTTTTCCGCTTCCCTGAACCGCATTGGGGCACCGTCGGCGCGACCCAACGGCTTCAGCGCGCCATCGGCAAACGGCGGGCCAAGGAACTGTTGTTCACCAACACGCCGTTGTCCGCTTCCGAAGCCGCCTCACTCGGCCTCGTCAACCGCGTCGTCCCGGACCTGGCAGCCGCCGGAACCGAGGTCGCCGCCGCTATCGCCGCCGCCCCGCCCGGCGCGATCGCCCTGACCAAACGCGCCGTGGACCTGGGTTCGGAAACCGACCTGGACCGCGGCATCCGGATCGAAATGTCCGCCATCGAACAGAACCTCGCCGACGGCAGCTGGCGCGACGGCGTCGCCCGGTTCACTGGAGAGACCCGATGACCGACCTGCGCACTGCCTGCCCGCTCACCGTCCAGGACGCCCTCGCCCGGGCCGCGCTGCTGGCTCCCGACGTCGAGGCCGTCGTCACCGCCGACGCGCGGATCACCTACCGGGAACTGGCCGCCGAGGTCGCCCGGGTACGCGGCGCGCTGGCTGCCGCCGGGATCGGCCGAGGCTCCCGCGTCGGGCTCTGCCTGGGCAATACTCCGGAATGGGTCGCGCTTTTCCTGGCCCTGGGGTCACTGGGCGCGCTCGCCGTCCCGGTCAACACTCGCTTCACCGCCGACGAGGTGCACTACACGCTCGCGCACGCCGGGGTCAGCACGCTGTTCGCCGCCGACCGCGTCCTGAACGTCAACTTCCCCGAACTGTTCGCCGAGGCAGGCATCGAACCCGGCTGTGCTTCCCTTCCGTCGCTGGAACGCATCATCATCCTGGGCCAGGACAGCTGGACCGATTTCCTGGCCGCCGGCTCCCCTGCCGAACCCGTTGCGACGCCGGACGATCTCCTTCTCGTGCAATACACCTCCGGCACGACGTCGCGTCCCAAGGGCGTCCTTTTGACCCACCGGAGCATGTGCGCCGACGCCTTCTTTTCCGGCGCCCGCATGGGTTTGCGCCCCGGCGACCGGTTCCATTCCGCGCGCCCGTTCTTCCACGTCGCCGGAAGCACCCTGTCGGTGCTGTCCTCTTTGCAGCACGCCGCCACTTTGGTGACGATGCCGAAATTCGAACCCGCGGAAGCGTTGCGGCTGTTGGAAGCTGAGCGCTGCACGCACTTCTCCGGCAACGACACCATCGCCCTGCTCCTGCTCAACCACCCCGACCGCCCGCACCGCCGCCTGTCTCTGCGCGGCGCCTGGGTCGCCGCCTCGCCCACTGTCGTCCGGCGCGTCATCGAGGAGCTTGGCGCCCGCGAATGCGTTGCCGGATACGGACTTTCCGAAGCCTCGCCGAACGTCGCCCAATCCGCCTGGTGGGAACCGGAGGACATCCGCGCTTCAGGAGCCATGGCCCCCGAACCCGGCGTGGAAATCCGCATCCGGTCCCTGGACGACACCCGCGACTGCGGCCCCGGCGAACCGGGCTCGGTGCTGGTGCGAGGGTGGAACGTCATGCAAGGCTATCTGGACGACCCCGTGCGCACCGCCGAAACCATCGACGCCGACGGCTGGCTGTCCACCGGAGACGTCGGCCTGCTCGACGATTCCGGAAGGTTCCATTTCACCGGACGCACCAAGGAAATCATCCGGGTCGGCGGGGAAAACGTCGCTCCCGCGGATGTCGAGGATGTGCTGCACCGGCATCCCGCCGTGCGGCAAGCCGCCGTCGTCGGAGTCCCGGACGAGCGATTGATCGAAGTCCCCTTCGCCTTTGTCGTCCTTACGTCGCCAGGAATTTCGGAAGAAGACCTGCTCTTGTGGGCCAAAGAACGGTTGGCAGGTTTCAAAGTCCCGCGGCACCTGCGCATCGTGGACGGGTTCGAGGCCATCGGCATGACCGCCAGCGCCAAGGTGCAGAAGAACCAACTGGCTCGCTATGCCCGGGCTTTGCTGGAGAACTCATGACGCGGCTGCGCACCTCTGTCACCGACTTGCTGGGCTTGGACCTGCCCATCATCCAAGCCGGGATGTCGTGGGCCTCGTCGTCCTCGCCACTCCCCTTGGCCGTCAGCAACTCCGGCGGCCTGGGCGTAGTCGCCGCCGGCCCGATGCGCCTGCCCGATCTGGCGCGGGTACTGGACGAAATGGCCGCCGGGACCGACCGTCCGTGGGCGGTGAACCTGCCGCTCTACCGAGCCGGCGCCGACGAGGTCATCGACCTCCTGCTCGCCCGCCGTCCTCCAGTGCTGATCGCCTCCCAAGGCGGCCCGCGCCGGTACCTGGAGCGGTTCCACGCAGCCGGGACGCGGTGCCTGCACGTTGTTGCCGGGGTTTCGCATGCGTTGAAGGCTGCTGCTGCCGGTGTCGACGGTTTGGTGGTAGTCGGTGCTGAAGCTGGCGGACATCCGCCGCCGGGGATGGTGACCACGCAGGTCCTGGTCCGTGCCGTGGTTTCCGCCGTGCCTTCGGTCCCCGTGATCGCCTCCGGCGGAGTTGCCGATGGAGCCGGATTGGCCGCGATGCTGGCTTTGGGCGCAGGCGCGGCCCAGTTCGGGACCCGATTCCTGGCGAGTTCCGAGGCTACTGTGCATCCGTCCTATCAGGAGGCGGTGATTGCCGCCGGTGTCGACGACACGCGCACGGTGGGCCACGGTTTGGGGGTGATCCGTGCGTTGTCGAATGATTTCACCACTCGGATGGCCGAGCTGGAAGCTTCCGGTGCCGAGGAATCAGTGCGGCGCAAGGTTTTTCAGGATTCTTCGCTCAAGGACGCCGCTCTGCACGGTGATGTGGTTTCCGGGAAGGTGGAGGCTGGTCAGTCAGCGGGGCTGATCGCGGAAATCCTTCCGGCGGCGGAGATCGTCTCGCGGATTACGGACGAGTGTGCGGCCGCGGTGCGGCGGTTGCCTCAGTTTTGATTGCTCCGTTCAGCGCAATCCTGCCGGTGATCGATTTCCGGCAAGCTGCGCAGGTGAGCCAACCGATCGAGGAGATCGTCGAGATCACCCGCTGGGCCGGGAGTATCCTGCCGGGCCGAGGCTGGAGCACCGCCGAACAGGACATCGGCACCGCGCCGGGCCAGCCCCGAAGACCCCACCCACTGGCCAGTCGTCTTCTGGGACCGCAGCACGTTCGCGTCGAACGAGCACCCGGGCGGAGCGGTCGCGGTCATCTTGGAAGTCCTCACCCAGACCAGCGAGGACAACATCCTCCGCATGGATCTCGGCTACGAGCAACCGATCTTCCGCGTTCCCTCCACCTGCGCGGGAGAGGGAAGTCAGGCACCGGTTTCCGCCGACGAAGCAAGGCGCTCGACGATCCGCCGCGGCACCTGGATCAGCGCCCCGCTCGCCACGCCAAGCGCACCGAGCATGTACAACGTCACCGTGTTCGACATGTCCGTCGCGTGCGCGAGCCCCGCGTCCGAAGCACTCAGCAGGATCACCGCTCGCACCGCTGCCGCGGCCAGCAGAATCGTGCCCAGCAACGCGGTCAGCGCGCGCTGCCACCGCCGGTACCGCGGCACCGAACTCCACGCGCAGGCGAAAGCCCGCTCCCGTGCCGGGTCGCCGAAGCTCGCGGCTGACGCCGCGAAAACGTGCGTCAGCGGAGCCTGCCGGAACAACGTGACCAGACAGAAAATCCCGGCGACCACTACGTAAGCTGCCTCGCGCAACGCTGCTGCCCGCGGGTTCTGCGTCACCAGCGTCAGAGTGAGCGTCGTGGCCAGCTCGATCAGGACCAGCAACCCGACAAGGTCCAACCGGCGACGGCGGATTGTCGCGGCGACGGCGAGCATCGCGACCACCAGAGCCGGTCCTGTCAGCGACCAGAAGACGCCCGCCTCGCACGCGCGGAGTACGTAATAGCCCCCGATGGAGACCACGACTTCGAGCAGCGCCGTACCGAGACTCCGTCCCTCCATCAGACCCTCCTCCCTTATAGTCTGTAACAGACTAGTACGATACAGACTATGGCCTCTCGAGGGAACCTGTCTCCAGTCGTTCTCGCTGTTCTCGCACTGCTCGCCGAGGAACCTCGGCACGCCTACGGGATGCAGCAGCTGATCAAGGAACGCGGCGTCGACCTGGTCGTGAATGTCCGCACGCGCTCGGGTTTGCACACCGCACTGGAACGGCTCGTACGCGATGGGCTGGTCCGCGTCCATGCTGTCGAACGCACAGAACGGCGGCCCGAGCGCACGGTCTACGAGATCACTTCGGCCGGGCGGGAGACGTTGCTGGCCGCGGTCCGGTCCGGCGTAGCGACCCCGGCCGCCGAGTTCCCGCTCTTTCCCGCGGCGGTGTCATTCCTGCACTTGCTCACCCCGGAAGACGCGCTAGTCCAATTGCGGCATCGGATCGAGGCACTGCAGGAACGTCTCGACGGCACCGAGGCGGTGCTCCGCGCATCGCGCGACGCCTACGTCCCTCGGCTGCACCTGCTGGAGCACGAGCACCGCACAGCAGTCGTCACCGCAGAACTGGCCTGGCTTCGGGGAGTGTGCACCGACTTGGAAAACGGCGCACTCAGCTGGCAGCAATACACCTGACCTCACCAGCTGTCCGGCTGCCGCCCGTCCACATCCGTCACCCCGTACTCCCGCGCCAGCTCCACCGAACTCACCGACCGCTGATTCCACCTGTCCCGCAACGGATCAGCCGCCATCGCCGCCACCCCGCGCCCCACATACCGCGGCGATTCCGACTCCGCGAACCCGGGCGGCGCCCCAGCCGCCAAAGCCGACCGCCAGTTCTCCTCAGCAACCCCGTAAGCGTCGAGCATCATCTCCGACCGCAGCCACCCCGGCGTGACCGCGACAGCCGTGCCGCCGTAAGCAGCGAGCTCGTGCCCCTGCGAGAACGCCAGCCGATTCACCGAAGCCTTGGCCAAGTCGTAGAACACCGAAATCCGATAGCGCGAAGCATTGTGCGCCGAAGTCCCGTCGGTCACCTCGACCACCAACCCGCCAGGCTCCCGGATCACCAGCGGCAGCAGGAAATGCGACGTGACGAGATGCGTCTCCACCCCGAGCCGCAGAATGCGCAACCCCGCGTCGAGATCGTGTTCCCACACCGGCGTGTTCCAATCCGCCGGACCGCCCTTGAGCCGCTCCGCGCCCCAGATGTCGTTGACCAGCACATGAAGCCGTCCGTATTCAGCGCGGACGAACGCAGCGAGCCGGCGGACATCGTCGTGGTCCAGATGATCGGCGACGAACGGGACGCCGGCACCGCCCAGTTGAGATACGAGCGAAGCGGTTTCCTCGACCGTCTCCGGCCGGGCGTAGTCCGAACGCCGAAGCACAGTGCGGCTGCTGCGTCCGGTGCAGATCACGGTCGCGCCGGCCTCGCCGAGCGCGGCGGCGATTCCCCGGCCCGCACCGCGGGTCGCCCCCGCGACGAGGGCGACCCGGCCGTGCAGGTCAGGCGGCATCGGACCAGTGTGGCACCGGCCGCGGGAAAACTCAGCTCGAAGCGGTGCTCAGCTCCCGGCCTCGCAACGCGAAACGCTGGATTTTGCCGCTCGGCGTCTTCGGCAGTTCCGCCACAAAATGGATGCGCCGCGGATAGACGTGCGCGGCCAGCCGGGTCTTGACCGTCTGCTTCAGCTCGTCGACCAGCGCGTCCGACCCCTCCGCGCCGGGGTTCAGCACGACGTAGGCCACCACCAGTTCCCCGCGCAGTTCGTCCGGCGCGCCGATCACCGCGGCTTCCGCGACGGCCTCGTGGTGCGTCAGCGCGCTTTCCACCTCGAACGGGCCGATCCGGTAGCCCGCCATGAGAATCACGTCGTCGTCGCGGGAGCCGAAGGTCAGGTAGCCGTCGCGGTCGCGGGCGGCGATGTCGCCGGTGTAGTACCAGCGGCCGTCGGCGCTGAAGCGTTCCGCGGTCCGATCGGGGGCGTCGCGGTAGCCGGAGAACGGCATCAGCGGGCTGGCGGACACGTCGATCGCGACGCGGCCGGTCTCGCCGACCTCCGCGATCTCGTCGCTGCCCGCCTTCAGGACCTCGACGGCGAACCCGGGCAGCGGCCGTCCCATCGATCCGGTCTTGACCGGCGCGATCAGGCTCGGATGCCAGGCGTTGCCGACGACCATGCCGGTTTCGGTCTGGCCGTAGTGGTCGCGCACGGGACAGCCGAGAACCTCCTCGGCCCAGGTCACGACGTCCGGCGTCAACGGCTCCCCCGCCGACGAGCAGTGCCGCAGCCGCAGACCGGCCGGCACCGGCAGGCCCGAGCCGCGCAGCGCGCGGTACACCGTCGGGCCGGCGGTGAAGTTGGTGACGCCGAAGCGTTCGAGCACCTGCCAGGTCAGTTCGGGGCTGAACCCGGCGTGCAGCAGGATGCTGCGCCGTCCGGTCGCGAGCGGACCGAGCAACGCGAAGTACAGCCCGTAGGCCCAGCCCGGGTCGGCGGCGTTCCAGAAGACGTCCTCGTCGGTCTGGTCGAGGCCGAACTCCTGGTAGGAATGGATTCCGGCGAGTCCGCGCAGCGGCACCGGCACGGCCTTCGGGGTGCCGGTGGTGCCGGAGGTGAAGATCTCGACCAGTGTGCCGTCGCCGCCGACCGCGACCGGGCTCGGCAGCGGGTGCGGTTCGTCCAGCAGCGCCTCGAACGACAGATCGCCGCCGGACGCCTCGCCGGTGGTCACGATGATCCGCGCCGGGTCGGCGGGCAGGTCGTCGCCCGGGTCGAGTTTCGCCCGCTGACCCGCGTCGACGACGACCACGCGGGTCCCGTTGCCGACGATCCGCTGAGCGATCGCGGGCGGCGCGAACGCGGTGAACAGCGGCACGTGGACCGCGCCGAGCCGCCAGATCGCGAGCAGTGCGGTGACCAGTTCGGCGGACTTGCCCATGAGCGTCGCGACCCGGTCGCCGGGCCGCACGCCGTGCGCGGCCAGCGCGGCGGCGAACCGGGCGGAAGCGGCCTCGAGCCGGCCGTACGTGAGGTCGCGGCTGCTGAGGTCGGCCTCGACGAGCGTGAACGCGACGGCGTCGGCCGGATGCCGTCCGCACAGCAACTGGGTCGCGTCCGCGTCCGGCGCGGCGTAGGTCTGCAACAGGTCGAACATGGTGCGTTCAGGGCTCACGGGGCTGCTCCACGGTCATCGTCGGCCGGTGTCGGCACATCGTCACCGCAGGTCAGCCAGCCGGCCACCCCCGAACAGGGGTGGCCGCGCCATCCCCAGGCGCCTTCGCCGGCGGCACTCTGACCAGGCGTTTCGACCCGTACGCGGCGACAACGGCGGCGCGGCTGGGTAGAATCACACCTCCTGCCGGAGCCTCCCGTGCCGCCGAAGTGGGGTGCCTGCCGTGACGAGTGCCACCGAGACCACCGCCGAGGTGCGCCGCGCCCTGGCCCGGCTCCGCAGCGCGGCGGGCGTGCCGCTGTCGTTCGGCGGCGAGGTCGTCGACGGCAAGCGGCTGCGGATGACCGAGCTGCTCGGCAACACCACCACGTCGCTGCTCGGCCTCGTCGTCGCGGAAGGCAAGGGCCTCGGCGGACGCGCGATCGGCGTGCGGAAACCGGTGGTGCTGCCGGACTACTACACCAGCGACGCGATCAGCCACCACTTCGACCGGGCGGTCAAGGCCGAGGGCGTGCGCTCGGTGATGGCGGTGCCGGTGATCGTGCAGCGGACCGTCCGGGCGGTGCTCTACGGCGCGGTCCGCGAACACGTCCGCTTCGGCGACCGGTCGGTCACCGCGATGGTCGAAGTGGCCCGTGACCTGGAACAAGAGCTCGCGGTGCGCGCCGAAGTGCGCCGGCGGCTCGACCTGCTCGCCCCGGAACCGGAACGCGCGCCGTCCGGGAAACCGGCCGAACTGGAAGCGCTCCGGGAAAGCCATGCCGAGCTTCGCCGGATCGCCGCCGCGGTCGACGACCCGGAACTGCGCGCCCGCATCGACGCGGTGTGCCAGTCCCTGACCGGCGCCCCTGCCCGCGGACCGTCTTTGTCGGCGCGCGAATTGGACGTCCTCGAAGGGGCCGCGGCCGGGCAGACCAACGCGGACATCGCGGAAGCGCTCGGCCTGGGCCCGGAGACGGTGAAAAGCTACCTGCGCAACGCGATGCGGAAGCTGGACGCGAAGACCCGCCTCCAAGCCGTCAACGCCGCCCGCCGAGCCAATCTGCTGCCTTAGCCCGCCCGACCGCGCGAAAGATCCGTCCCCGCGATCAAACCCGCACCGCCCGCGCCCGGGCAGCCAGAGCCAACGACTCCAGCAGCGGAACCGTCCGCTCCCACCCGAGACAGGGATCCGTCCGGCTCACCGCCGGATCGGCGGGCACCCGTTCCGGATCCTGCGCCCCGTCCCGCAGATACGACTCGATCATCACCCCGGACACCGCCGCCCCGGCGCGCACCTGCTCCGCGACGTCGGCGACCACCCCGGGCTGCCGGTCGTGGTTCTTTCCGCTGTTCCCGTGCGAGGCGTCGACCACCGCTCTTCGCGGCAGGCCCGCCTCCCCCAGCACCTTCATCGCCTCCGCGACCGACGGCGCGTCGTAATTCGGCACCGGACCGCCGCGCAGGACCAGGTGCGCGTCCGGATTTCCGCTGCTGCGCACGGTTTTCATCCGCCCGTCCACGCCAAGCCCGGGGAACGCGTGCGCCGCCCCGGCCGCGCGGATCGCGTCCACCGCGGGCCCCAGCCGTCCGGACACGCAGTTCTTCATCCCGATCGGCATCGGCAGCCACGACGCCAGCTGCCGGTGCGGCTGGCTGGCCACCGTCCGGGCCCCGATCGCGCCCCAGCTCACCGTGTCCGCGACGTACGGCGCCAGCACCGGATCCACGAACTCGTACGCCAGCGGCAACCCGGTCGCGGCCGCGTCGAGCAAGAACTGCCTGCCCAGCCGGACCCCGGTGGCGAGATCGCCTTTGCCGTCCAGCGTCGGATCCGGCAGGAAGCCGGTCCACCCGGTCACCGACCGCGGTTTCTCCAGGTATGCCCGCAAAACCACCACGAGATCGTCGGCGTACCGAGCCGCCGCGCCGGCCAGCGACTCCGCATAGTCCAGCGCCGCCGACGGGTCGTGCACCGAGCACGGACCCACGATCACCAGCAACCGCGGATCGCGCCGGTCCAGCACCGCCGAGACCGTTTCGCGGTGCCGTGCGACGTCCGGTGCGGCCCCCGCGGTCACCTCCGCCGGGCTGGGCAACGTGTCCTGCATCTACCGGCTCCTTTCCTTAGGCAGCTTCGCCGCCCCGGCAGCCGCCGCCACGACCAGTCCGAGCACCCACCAGAACGTGTCCGCGAAGGCCGCCGCGACGTCCGCGCCCCGTGCGGCCAGCCGGTTCTGCAACACCAGCGCGAGCACAGCGGTCCCGACCGAACCGCCAAGAGTGTTCAGCAAATTCAACGCGCCGGCGGCTTTCGGCAGCTGGGCCTTCTCCAGGCTGCGGTACACCAGCGCCAGCACCGGCGCACTGATCATCGCCGCCCCGAATCCCCGCAGCAGCAACGAAATGACCAGCACGACATCGGGAAGTTCCGGGCTCAGCTGTGTGAAAGCCGCGGTTCCGAGCGTCACCAAACCGATTCCGGACACCACGAGCGTTCGCGGAGCCGCCCGGTCCACCAGGCGATGCACCAGCATCGAGCCCGCTGCCGCGCCGATTCCCTGCGGCACCATAAGCAATCCGGTGTCCCACGCGCCTAATCCGGCACCGCGGCGCAGATACAACGGCAGCAAGAACATCGTGCCGAACACCGAAGCACCCAACACGACCAGCGCCAACGCCGCGGCGCCAAATGGCGGCCGGGTGAACAAGCGCGGATCCAGCAACGGCGCCCGCACGCGCAATCCGTGGCGGACAAACGCAGCCAGCATCAGGAGGCCCGCCACGACAGCAGCCGAGGAAAGCAGCTTCGGATATCCGTCGGAGAATCCGGTCAGCCCGAACACCACTGCGGCCAAACCCGGGGAAAGCAAAGCCGCGCCACGGAAATCGAACGGTGCGCGCGGATCTGTCGGCTGGTCCGCCGCGACGTACCGCAACCCGAGCAGGACTGCGACCACGCCGACCGGCAGGTTGACGTAGAACAGCCACGGCCAGTCCGCGACGCTCAGAATCGCCCCGCTCGCCAGCGGCCCCAGCACCGGCGACAGCAACGGCACTACGCCGACCACGCTGATCAGCCGCCCGATCCGCTCCGGCCCGGCCGCGCGCGCCAGCAACGCCTGCCCCGTCGGCGGGAGCAGACCTCCCGCCAATCCTTGCAGCACGCGGAACGCGACCAGCATCGGCAGCGAACTCGCCAGCCCGCACAACAGCGACGCCGCCCCGAACACGACCACCGCGGTCAGCCACGTCCGCCGCCCGCCGAACCGCGCGGCCAGCCAGCCGGACGCGGGCACCGCGGTCACCACCGCGAGCAGATACGCCGTGGTGACCCACTGGACCTCGGCGACGGACGCGGCGAAACGCTCCGCCAGGGTCTCGACGCCGACCGAGACGATCGTGCTGTCGAGCGTCGCCATGAACGTGCCCAGCACGAGCACGAACGCGGTCCGCCACAGGTTCACCGCAGCCACTCGCCCGCGTCCTCGTCCAGTCGCGAGGGAAGCTCGGCCAGGAACCGCAGCAGGTCCGCGACCAGCGACCGGGCCTCCGCGGCGGAGAGAATCCCGGCCTGGTAACCGAAAATGCCGGACCAGCCGCCCGCGAGTTCGGGGACCACGGTGACCGTCATCGGATAGTGCGTGCGCTCGCGGAACCGGGTGCCGGTGATCGCCAGCCCCGGGGCCGGTTCACGCAGTTTCGCCGGATCCACCGGGTAGTTCTCGAACACGACGAGGCTGTCGAACAACCGGTCCTGCCCCGTCAAGGCAGCCAGTTCCGCCAGGCCGACGTGCTGGTGCGCGAGCAGTTCCTGGTGCCGGGACTGGGTTCGCAGCAGCGTCTCCCCCACGGTTCCGGTGAACCGCACCCGTACCGGAACCGTATTGGCGAGCAGCCCGAGGATCTCCTCGACACCGTCCACTTCGGACGTGCGACCGGAAACCATCGTCCCGAAAGCGACATCGTCGGCCCCGGCCCGAGCAGCCAGCACCGCGGCCCACGCTCCTTGCAGCAACGTTCCCGCCGTGACACCGTGCCGGGCACCGGCTCGCGTCAGCGAAGCGACGAGCGGGGCGTCCACAGTGAACAGTTCCGGCTCGGCCGCCGCGGGCCGCCCGGTCAGGAGTTTCCGCGGCGGCAGACCAGCCAGTTCAGTCCGCCACGCATGCCCGCTGACCGCGTGGTCGCGCGTCGCGAGCCACCGCGTGTAGCGCGACACCGGCACCGCCTCCGGCAGCGACTCCCCGGTGTACCCGGCGAACAACTCGGCCAGGATCCGCGGTGCCGACCAGCCGTCCGACAGCAGGTGATGGCTGGTGAGGACGAGTTCGTGCCGGTCCGGACCGTGCCGGAGCACGGTGACTCGCAGCAACGGCCCCGCCTCGAGGTCGAACGGCTCGGCGAGGTCTTCCGCGAGCAGCCGCTCGGTCTCGCCCGAGCGCACTCGGAAGCCGACCTGCGGTTCCGTCGGCAGCACCTGTACCTCGTGCCCGGCCGGGAAGACCGCGCCCAGGTTCGGATGCCGCCGCACCAGCGCGTTCGCCGCCGCTTCCAACGCGGTCAGATCCAGCCGTCCAGCCAGGGAAAACGCCGCCTGCACCGGATACGGATCCTCGTCCGCGGCCCGCGATTCGCGCAGGATCAGCTCCTGCAGCGGTGTCAACGGCAACAACTCGCCGGCCGGCACCTCGGCGGCCAGCGCAGCGAGTTCCTCCTGGAACGCCGCTCCCAGCGCCGCGATCTCGGCGGTGCCGAACTCCGAGGACGGCCAGGTGAACCGAGCGGCCAGCCGGTCGTCGCGCACCATCGCGTTGACCATCAGGGCGTGCGCGAGCGGTGCTCCGGCCGAGCCGAGCGGATCGGCGTCCGGCGGGCGCCGCCACGGCGTCTCCTCCCGCGGCGCCGCCTCGAACCGGCCGAGGTAGTTCCAGCTGACGTCCGCTCCGGTCGACGTTCCGCCGAGGATGCCGAACCCGAGCCCGTCGCCCGCGGCACGGAGCTGGTCGCGGACCGCGGCGATAGCCGTCTCGCCAGCGGGCGGCGCGATCCGTGCCGGGTACATCGCGGTGAACCAGCCGACCGTCCGGGACAGATCGACGGCTCCGGCGAAGTCCGGCGTGTGGTCCGGACGGCCGTGGTTCTCCAACGCGACCAGCAGCTCCGAGCCGCGCCAGGCGCGGTAAGCCCGCGCGAACGCGGTGAGCAGCACCGCGTCCGGCCCGGTCCGGTACGCACCCGGCAACGTCGTCAGCACCGCCTGCGCGACCTCTTCCGACACCTCGATCTCGTGGTGCTGGGCGGCTCCGCCGACCGGACGGGCCGTTGCCGCGATCCGTTGCCAGTGCGGGCTTTCCGCTTGCCGCGCCGGTTTGGCCGCGACCAACGCGCGGGCCCAGCCGAGGAACGACGGCCCGCGATCCGGCAGCTGACGGCCGAGGTAAGCCTGCTCAAGATCGTCGAGGAGGATCCGCCACGACACCGCGTCCACCACGAGATGGTGGGCGACCAGCGCGAGCCGCCCCGGCCGCGCGGGCCCGGCGTCGATCCACAGCGCCCGCAGCATCGGCCCGGTTCGCGGGTCCATCGCGGACCGGACCGCCGTGATCTGCTCGTCCAGCAGCGCCCGCAGATCCGCGTCTTCCCCCGCCGGGACGACCAGCAGCACGTCCGCCCCGGTCACCGCGCCCGGTTCCGGAACGCGCAGGACGTCGCCGGCCAAGTGCGAACGCAGCACGTCATGCCGTTCGAGGACCGCGTCGAGCGCCGCCCGCCACTTCGGCACGTCGCCGCCGGACGGCACGCACACCTCGACCCACTGGCAGAAGCCGTCGGCGTCCGAGCCAGCGCGTTCCAGCAGTTGCCGCATGACGGGCGTCAGCGGCGCGTCCCCGACCGCGGGCGTGAGATCCGGCGACACCACCACCGTCTTCTCGCTGCACCGAGCCGCGATCCCGGCGATCGTGCCGCCCTCGAAGACGTCCCGCGCGGTCAGGTGCAAGCCCTCGCGCCGGGCGCGCGCGACCAGCCGGAGCGACGCGATGCTGTCGCCGCCAGCGTCGAGGAACCCGTCGTCGATCGTGACGTCCGGGCCGAGCAGTTCGCGAACCACTTGCAGTAGCACGGTTTCCGCTTCCGTCGCCGGTTGCCGGGCCGCCGCGACGTTGCGCGGACCGGGCGCGGGCAACGCAGTCCGGTCGAGCTTGCCGCTGGGCCCGAGCGGCAGCCGCTCCAGCGAGAGCACCGCCGACGGCACCATGTGCGCGGGCAGCTCAGCGGCCAGGTACTCGCGCAGCGCGGCCGGATCCGGATCCGCGCCGTCGACCGGCACGACGTAGCCGGCCAGCCGCCGGTCCCCCGGCCGGTCCTCGCGCACGAGCACGACCGCGGCCCGCACGTCCGGATGCCGCGCCAGCGCCGATTCGATCTCGCCCGGCTCGATCCGGAATCCGCGCAGTTTGACCTGGTGGTCGGCCCGGCCGAGGAACACCAGCTGCCCGTCCGGCCGCCAGCGCACCAGGTCGCCGGTGCGGTACATCCGGTCTCCGGGCGCGCCGAACGGGTCGGCCACGAACCGCTCCGCGGTCTGCCCCGGCCGGTTCACGTACCCGCGCGCGAGCTTCGGCCCGGCCAGGTACAGCTCGCCGGTGACGCCGGTCCCGACCGGCCGCAGCCCCGCGTCCAGCACGTACGCCCGCACCTGCGGGTCCGGCCGTCCGATCGGCAGCGGACCGGGGTCGTCGGCCGAATACACCCACGTGACGGAGTTGATCGTGACCTCGGTCGGGCCGTAGGCGTTGAACAGCGCCCGCCGGTCGCCCCAGCGGTGCGCCAGCTCCGGGTCGAGCCGTTCGGCGCCTACGACGAAGAACACCTCCGGGTCGACCGTCGCGTCGTCCGGCATCGCGGACAGGAACGACGGCAGCAGGTTCAGCCCGGTGACCCGGTGTTCGGCGGCGTAGCCGAGCAGGTCGTCGCCGGACCCGCGCACCTCCTCCGGCGCGATCACCGAGGTGCCGCCGGACAGCAGCGGCAGGAAGAACTGCCAGTACGACACGTCGAAACTCGTGGACGCGAAATGCAGATACCGTTCGCCGTGCCGGATGCCGACGATGTCCTCCTGCAACGCGACCAGGCTCGGAATCCCGCGATGGGCGATCGCGACGCCCTTGGGCTTTCCGGTGGTGCCGGACGTGTAGATCACGTACGCCAGCGAGTCCGGCGCCGGGACCGCATCGTCCCAAGCAGACGGTCCGTTGAGGACCATCGGGTCGATGACCGGAATGCCGAAGCCAGGGTCCGAACTGGACACCACTGCGGCGGGCGCGCTGTCTTTTACCAGATGCGCCAAGCGTTCCGCCGGGTACGCCGGGTCCATCGGCACGTGCACGGCACCGGCCTTGAGCACGCCGAACAGCGCGACGACCAAGTCGATGTCGCGTTCCAGCAGCACCGCGACCGGGTCTTGTTCCCGTACCCCGGCAGCGCGCAACGCGTGCGCGAGCTGGTTCGCCTTCCGGTCCAGTTCCGCGTAAGTCAGGCGGCGGTTCCGGCACACGACGGCTTCGGCGTCCGGCGTTTCCCGCACCCAGCGGGCGAATTCCTCCAGGCAGGTACCGGCCTCCCGTCGTGGCTCGGGTCCGGTTCCTTGCCGAAGCAGAGCCGCTTCCTCTTCCGTGCCAAGGGAACGCAGCCGCGCGACCGGCTGCTGCGGGTCGGCCACCAGCTCGTGCAACAACGTCGTCAGCCAGCGGCCGTAAGCCTGCACGGTCGGCTCGTCGAAGGCCTGCGGCTGGTAGCCGAGGCCGATCGTGATCTCGTCGCCGGGCAGCACGATCACGGTCAGCGGATAGTGCGTCGCGTCGGTGATGTCGACGCCGGCGAGGTCGAGCCCGGGCGCGAGCGGTTCGCGTTCCCGGCTGGAGAGCGGGAAGTTCTCCATGACCAGCATCGTGTCGAACAGATCGCCGACGCCCGCCGCGCGCTGGATGTCCGGCAGGCCGAGGTGATGGTGGTCGGTGAGCCGCGCGTTCTCGTCCTGCACCCGCGCCAGCACCGCCGACGCCGGATCGGACGGGGCGAACGCCACGCGCACCGGGATGGCCGAGCCGAGCTGGCCGATCATCGCTTCCACACCCGGGACGTCGGACGGACGGCCGGACACCGGGCAGCCGAACACCACGTCCTGGCGTCCGGTGAGCCGCGCCAGCAGGACGCCCCACGCGGTCTGGAACACCGCCGTCGACGTCACGCCGCGTTCCCGTGCGAAGACGCGCAGCTGTTCGCTGAACTCCGCACCGAGCCCCACCCAGATCCGTTGTGGACGGTCCGAAGCGGACTCGGCGGTCGCCGGGGCGAGCCGGGTGCCTTCTTCCAATCCAGCCAACGCGGTCCGCCATGCCTCGACCGCCGAGTCGTGGTCGCGGGCGGCCAGCACCCGGTGGTACTCGGCCAACGGCGGCGCGACCGGAGCGGCCGGCCCGCCGTCGAGTTCGGCGTAGGCGGCCAGCAGGGAGCGGCCGACGAGCGGCATCGACCAGCCGTCGAGCAGCGCGTGATGGATCGTCAGCACCAGCCGGTGTTCGGCCGGGCCGAGAGTGAGCAGCAGGAACCGGATCAGCGGCGGCACCGCCGGATCGAACGGCCGGGCCAGCTCGGCCGCGCATTCGCCGTCGGCGTTCTCCGGATGCTCGACGTGTCGCCAGTCCAGGTGCACGTCGGCCGGCACGACCTGGACGACGTCGCCCGCCGCCGTCGTGTGCAGGTGGACGCGCAGCGCCGGATGCCTCCGCAGCAGTTCCTCGGCGGCCGCACGCATCCGTTCCGGGACAAGCCGCCCTTCGAGCCGGGTCACCGCTTGCACGGTGTAGACGTCCGGCCCGCCCCGGGTCAGGGTGTGGAACGACAGCCCGGCCTGCAACGGCGTCGCGGGCAGGACGTCGGCGACCGGGCCCTGCTGTTCGAGGGCGTCGATGTCGTCCTGGGTGAGCGTGACCAGCGGAAGGTCCGACGGGGTGAGCCCGCCGGTGGTCTCCCGCGCGTGCTCGGCGAGCGCGGCCAGTGCCGCGCCCCACGCTTGCTGCAGCCGTTCGACCTCGCTCGGCGGCAGAACCCGGCTCGCGGCGGTCCATTCGACAGCGATCCGCGGGGCGTCTTCCTCGCGAACGAAGCAGTTCAGCGCCAGAACCTGCTCCAAGGCCTTCGCGGGCGGCTCGATGACGGCGAAGGGATCCTCGTCCGGCAACTGCCAGCCGCCGGACAGCGGAGTGAACCGGCCGAGGTAGTTGAGCAGGACGTCCGGCATTTCCGGCGCGAACTCCGCGCCCGGGTCCAAGTATCGGAGGACGCCGAAGCCGATCCCGCCGTCCGGCACCGCTCGTCGTGCTTCCTTGACCGCGCGCAGCAACCGGTCGATCGTGTCCACACCGGACAGTTCAATGCGGACCGGGTATTCGGCGGTGAACCAGCCGACAGTGCGGGCGAGATCCAGCCCTTCGCGGCCGTGGCCCTCCATCGTGACGGTGAGCGCGTCTTCGTCGCCGCGCAGGGTGAGGACCAGCGCGGCGAGCAGCACCTCGTCGACCCCCGCGCGGTACGCGGCGGGCAATGTCGTGAGGATCGCCGTGCTTTCCTTTTCAGTGGCGACGGTGACCGAACGATGTGCGGTGGCTACGGTGTCACGCTCTGGGTCGAGCTTGCTCTTCCGCGTCGACCGCCAGTAGCCGAGTTCGCCACGCCGCGCACCGCTCGCCCCCTGTTCGGCGAGCGCCAGGGCATGCCGTCGCCAGGAGTTGCGCACGGGTTCGAGAACCCCGCCCTCGCACGCTGTCTGCAGATCAGGCAGCAGAATCCGCCAGGAAACGCCGTCGATCGCCAAGTGGTGCACGACGATCACGAGCTGGCCCCCCACCAGCGCGACGCGCAGCATCTCCCCGGCGCGCGGGTCCAATTCGGACGCCAGCCGTTCAGCCACTACAGCCGGATCACCCGTCGCCGCACTGACCGAAGCCACGACCGCGCCCCGCGGGCGGATCACCAACGAGCCATCGGATTCAACGCGAAGCCGCAACACGTCGTGGTGATCGAGAATCGCCTGCACGCCCTCGCGGAGCCCCGGCACCGGACCGTCCGTTCGAAGCACTGTCCACTGTGCATAGCCGGCGATCGCGGCCAGATCCGGGTTCAGCTCGAACAACGTCCGCACGATCGGCGGCGCCGGAACCTCGCCGATCGGCTCGTCCGGTTCGCTGTCCGGTTCGGACAGATCCCGGCTCGCCGCCGCCAGCGCCGCGAAACTGCGCCGCGCCAGCAGATCCCGCGGCCGCAGATCCAGCCCGTGCGCCCGCAACCGGCTGCTCACGCCGATCGCGGTGATGCTGTCGCCGCCGAGGGCGAAGAAATCGTCGTCGACCGCGAC
The DNA here is from genome assembly GCF_021903635.1 of Amycolatopsis sp. FU40. NCBI lineage: Bacteria > Bacillati > Actinomycetota > Actinomycetes > Pseudonocardiales > Pseudonocardiaceae > Amycolatopsis > Amycolatopsis sp. FU40. The sequence continues at coordinate 1,160,592 of NZ_CP091381.1, read as the reverse complement.
CCGCTCCACGCCGATCACCTCGGCGATCGCCGCGCACAACAGCCGTTCCCGCTCGGTCCGCGGCTCCCGCCCGCCCTCGGCGGCCGCGGGCGCGGGCAATGCGGCACGGTCGAGTTTCCCGTTGCTGGTCACCGGAATTTCGTCCAGCACCACGACCGCGGCCGGCACCATCGCCTCCGGCAACCGCTGCGCGAGCGTCGCGCGAACGTCCTCCGCCGCCAGCCCGGCACCGACGACATACCCGATCAGCCGCGGGCCGCGCACCGCCGCCGCGGCGGCCCGCACGCCGGGCACCGCACCGAGCGCACTCTCGACCTCGCCCAATTCCACCCGGTGACCACGAATCTTGACCTGACCGTCACGCCGCCCCAGATACTCCAGCCCACGACCCGGCACCCAGCGCACGACGTCGCCGGTGCGGTACATCCGTTCTCCCGGCGGCCCGAACGGATCGGCGACGAACCGTTCCGCCGTCCCGCCCGGACGGCCGAGATAACCACGCGCCAGATGCGGCCCGGCGAGATACAACTCCCCCCGGCTGCCCGGCAGCACCGGCCGCAGCGCGGCGTCGAGCACATACGCCCGTGTCCCGGGCACCGCGAACCCGATCACCGGCTCGTCCCCGGTGATCAATGCGCTGGCACCGTCCACAGTGGCCTCAGTCGGACCGTAGATGTTGCGCGCCCGGATACCCGACGAAGCGACCCGCTGCCACAGCGCTCTCGGCGTCGCTTCGCCGCCGAGCACCAGCAACGCCGGATCGAGCGATCCCGCGTCCAGCAACGGAGCCGCCATCGACGGCGTTGTGTCGATGACGTCGATCCGGTCTCGCACGAACGCGGTGTGCAGCGCATCGACGTCGCGCGCGGTTTCCGTGTCGTAGACGTGCAATTCGTGCCCGCACAGCATCCACAGCAGCTGCTCGATCGCCGAGTCGAAGGCGAACGAGTACGTGTGCGCCACGCGAAGCCGCCGTCCCTGCGCGGTCTCGGCGACCGTGGTCGCACGGTGGTTCCGCAGCAACGTCTCCAGCCCGCCCGACCGGACCAGCACTCCCTTGGGCTGTCCGGTGGAGCCCGAGGTGAAGATGACGTACGCGAGGTGTTCCGGATGACGGTCCACATCGGACAACTCCGCCGCCGAGCACCCGGCGATCTCGGTTCGTACCGCCGGATCGTCCAGCCGAAGCTGCGACGCTCCCGGAAGCAGGTCTGAATTCGTGACGGCGAGCTTCGGGGTCACCTCGGCGACCAGCGAGCGCAACCGCTCCGTCGGATGCGCCAAGTCCAACGGCAGGAACGCGGCCCCAGCGTCGAGAACCGCCAGCAGCGCCACCACCAGATCAACCGACCTCGGCAATGCCAGCGCCACCACGTCGTCCGCGCCGACACCCCGCGCCCGCAACGCCCGCGCCAGCCGGTGCGCCCGGTCCCGCACCTCGTCGCCGGTGAGCCGCTCGTCGCCGCACATCAGCGCCGTCTGCGCACCGAGTCCGTCCAGCAGTCCTTCCCCGGTCGAAGAAACCGCGGGAGTCGACCATTCGGCCAGCAAGGCATCGACGTCCGGCACCAGGTCCACCCCGCCGACCACCGGCGCGGCCGCCCCGGTGAACGCGGAGATCAACGCCTGCAACGCCGCGAGCTGCGCATCGACGCCAGCCTGGTCCTGCGAACGCGCGTCGACCTCGAATCCCAGCAGCAGCCCGCCGCCGTCCGTCGGCAGCACGCTGAGCCCCATGTCCTCCGGCGGGCCGCCCGCGACGTTCCGCATCGTCCCGCGCGCCTCGCCGAACGCCAGCTCCAGATCGAACGCCTTGAGGTTGATCCCGCGTCCGTGCAGCAAAGCGCCCGCGCCAGGCACCGCCAGATCCCGCGGCAGATTCTCGCCCCGATACCGCTGGTGCGCCCGCATTTCCCGCAACGCCTGCGCGACCCGCCCGGTCAGCTCCTCCGGACGGTCGCCCGGCTCCACGCGAACCCGCAACGGCAGCACGTTGACCGCCATCGCCGGAGTACGCAACGCCGCTCCGACCCGGCACATCAACGGGACCGCGAACACGACGTCCGCCGTCCCGAGCACGCGGTGCAGGAACGCCGCGTAACACGCGATCAGCGCGTCACCCCAGGTCGTCCCCGCGCGCTTCCCCAGTTCGCCAAGCCTGGCGACCTCGTCCGCGGTGAGTTCGGCGCGCGCGGTGAACGTCGCTTCCGGCAGCCCGGCCGCGCTCGCGTCCTCGGCCAGCTCCGGCATCGGCGTGAACCGGTCGCACCAGTACGCGCGGTCCTTCGTGAACCGTTCGCTCATCCGGTACGCGCGATCGGCTTCGACGAGATCCGCGAACCGGCCGAACGCCGACGGCGGCGCCTCTTCGCCCCGGACCGCCGCGGTGTACCGGGCAGCGGTGCGGCGGGCGAGCATCGCCGCGGTGTAGCCGTCGAACACGAGGTGGTGACCGAGCTGCGTAAACCACACTTCGGTGTCGGAAAGCCGGAGGATCAGGTGCGAGAACAATGCCCGGTCCAGCATCCCGCGGCACGCCTCGGCCACCCGCCGCCGCTCCGCCGCGACCCGCGCGTGCGCGGCGGCCAGCGGATCCGGCTCCCCTTGCAGGTCAACGACTTCCGGCAGGGGAACCGGCTCGGCGGACACGGTTTGCCGCGGGCCGTCCGGAGTGTCGAGCACCCGCAGCCGCAGGCTTTCCGCCTCCTCGGCGGTCGCCCGGATCGCCTCCGCCAGCGCCGCGAGGTCGACCGGTTCCCCGCCGGAGATCTCGATGACATCGCCCACCAGGTAGTACGGCGAATCCGGTTCGAGCCGCTGCGCGTTCCAGATGCCCAGCTGTGCGCTGGTCAGCTCGAGAGTGGCAAGTGCGGTGCTCAACTGGTGACTCCCGGGGTCAGAGCGACGGCACGACCATCGGCGTGCCGGTGACCGGATCGGGCACCACGACGCTCGGCAGGTCGAAGACTTCCTTGATCAGCGCGGCGTCCACCACGTCGCCGGGCTCGCCCTCGGCCACGACCCGGCCGTCGCGCATGGCGACGACGTGGTCGGCGTAGCGGCAGGCCTGGTTGATGTCGTGCAGCACCGCGATCACCGTGCGGCCCTCGTCGCGCAGCCGCTTCAGCAATTCCAGCACCTGGTACTGGTGCGCGATGTCGAGGAACGACGTCGGCTCGTCGAGCAGCAGGTACGGCGTGCGCTGCGCGAGCACGACCGCGATCCACACCCGCTGCCGCTGCCCGCCGGACAGCTCCTGCACCGGACGGTCGGCCAGCCCGGCGACGCCGGCCGCGGTCATCGCACCGACCACCGCGGCCTCGTCCTCCTCCGACCACGAAGACAGCAGCGACTGGTGCGGGAACCGGCCGCGAGCGACCAGCTGCCGCACACGGACGTCCTCGGGCGCCGACGGATCCTGCGGCAGGAAGCCGAGTTCCCGCGCCAGCGCCTTGGCCGGATACGCCCCGACCTCGCGGCCGTCGAAGGTCACGCCGCCGCCGGACGGGCGGAGCAGCCGGACGAACGCGCGCAGCAATGTCGATTTGCCGCACGCGTTCGGGCCGACCACCGCGGTGAACGCGCGGTCGGGAACGTCGAGCCGTAACTGCGTCGACACGACGCGGTCGCCGTAGCGCAGGGTGAGGTCCCGCGCGGTCAAGCGGGCGGTCACTTCCGCCGCACCTCCTTGGTGAGCAGCCAGATCAGGTAGCAGCCGCCGATCGCCGTGCTGACCACGCCGACCGGCAGCGACACCGGGGCGAGCAGCATCTGCGCGACGAGGTCGGCCCCGGCGAGCAGCAGCGCGCCGACCAGCGCGGCGGGCAGCAGCGGAATCCCGGGCGCGCGGGCGAGGCGGCGGCCGATCTGCGGGGCGGCGAGCGCGACGAACGCGATCGGCCCGGCCACCGCGGTGACCGTCGCCGTGCAACCGACGCCGATGACGACCAGCTGCAGCCGCAGCGCTTCGTGCCGGACGCCGGTCGTGACCGCGAGTTCCGTGCCGAGCGCCGACTGGTGCAGCGCGGACGCCCGGGTCAGCAGCACCGCGAACAGCACGGCCAGCACCCCGAACGGCACCGCGACGTCGCTCCAGCCGATGCCGTTGAGCGAACCGGCGCTCCAGCCGACCGCGGCGATCGCCACCTCCAGGTCGGCACGCAGCACGATCCACGAGTTCAACGCGGTCAGCATCGCGTTGATCGCGATCCCGATGACGATCAGCCGCAATCCGGACCGGCTGCCGCCCATCGACAGCAGATAGACCGCGGCCGCGGTGACCAGCCCGCCGACCACCGACGCGAACGTCAGCTGCGTCGGCGATCCGGACAGCACCGTCATCGCGATCAGCGCGCCGGTGTAGGCACCGGAGTCGAGGCCGATCACGTCCGGGCTGCCGAGCGGATTCCGCGTGACGTTCTGGAAAATCGCCCCGGCCAGCCCGAGCGCGGCACCGAACACGAGCCCGGCCGCCACCCGCGGCAGCCGCCATTCGCGGATCACCACGCCCGGTCCGCCGCCCGATCCGCCGAGCGCGGCGAACACCCGTGCCGGGCTCGCCCAGGCCGCGCCGTAGCAAAGCCCCAGCAACGCGAGCCCGGCGAGAACGACCGCGAGCACGGCGACAAGGACGACCGTGCGGCGCTCGACCCGCAGCGAAATCCGCCCGCGGCGGAACACGAACGCGGTCACAGCGCGGCCGTCCCGTACTTGCGGACGGCCCAGATCAGCACCGGACCGCCGACGAACGCCGTCACGATCGCGACCGGCACCTCGCCGGTCGGCAGCAGCACGCGCGAGCCGATGTCCGACACCAGCAGCAGAATCGGGCCCAGCACCACCGCGAACGCGGTCAGCCACGGCACCGACGCACCCGCCGCGCGACGCGCGAGATGCGGCACGATCAGGCCGACGAACAGAATCGGCCCGGCCACCGCGGTCGCCGCTCCGGCCAGCAGGGTGATCAGCAACAGCGTCACCGCGCGGATCCGGGCGACGCTCGCACCGAGCGTGTGCGCGACGGTGTCGCCCAGCGCGAGCGCGTTCAGCTGACGGCTCAGCAGAAACGCGGCAACCACACTCACCGCGATCACGATCAGCGGCACTGTCAGCGGAGCCTGTTCCCGTCCGGCCAGCGAACCGACCGCCCAGAACCGGTACCGGTCGAAAGTGTCCGGCAGCAACAGCCTCAAGCCGAGCGAAACGCCGCTGAGCACGAACGTGAGCGCGGTACCGGTCAGCACCATCCGCAACGGCGACCGCCTGCCGACCGCGTAGACCAGCAGGGTCGCCAGCACCGCGCCGAGCACCGCGAACAGCAACTCCCCGGACGCGGAAACAGCGATGCCGAGCGCGGAACCGATCGTGATGGCGAACCCGGCCCCGGCCGTCACGCCGAGCACACCAGGTTCGGCGAGCGGATTGCGCGACAGCACCTGGACGAGCACCCCGGCCACCGCCAGCGCAGCGCCGACGCCGACCGCCAGCAGCGCACGCGGCGCCCGGACGTCGCGCACCACAGCCTGATCGGCCGGATCGCCGTGCCCGAAGATGGCCTTGAGCACCTCCGCCGGCGCGATGCCGTGCGCGCCGACGCCCACGCTGACCACGGCCACCGCCGCCAGCAGGACGACGGCGGCGGCCAGCAGCGCGGTCCGGCTGCGCGCGGTCACTTCTTCAGCAGCGGCGCGAACGCCTGGTCCACCGCGTCCAGCGTCTTCATCGCCGCCCGGTAGGTGGCCGCTTCGGTGTAGCGGAAGGCGAACGTCTTGCCCGCCTTCACCGCGGGAAGTTCCTTCCACAGCGGCGAATCGAGCACGTACTTCACCGCGGGCGGCACCGAGCCGTCCGGCTTCACCGAATAGGTGATCGCGTCCGCCTGCGCGAACGCGGTCGGCAGTTCCTCGATCGACGGGTACTCGCTGACGTCCTTCGAGCCGCCGCCCTGGACCTTCACCTGGCCGAAGTAGTTCGCGCCGATGTCCTGCGCGACGTTGGTGCCCCAGGAATCCTTGAACTCGCGCTGGAAGTTGCCCTTCGCTACCTCGCCGTACGCGCCGACGTGGCCCAGTTTCAGCTGCGGCAGCACGGCTTTGTACTTCTCTTTGAGCTGCTGCGCCTTGGCTTCGTATTCCTGGCGCGCGGCGTCGAACCCGGCCAGCGCGCCCGCGGCGTCGGACTGCTTGCGCGAAAGCTCCCGCCACGCCGACGGCACCGACGGCCCGATCGCCACGACCGGCGCGATCTCCTGCAACCGCTTGACGTCGATGTCCGCGAGCACCGGCTTCGGCACACCGATCACGATCAGGTCCGGATCCGCCTGCGCGATCGCCTCGTAGTTCGTCTCGGCGGCCTGCTCTCCCGCGACCTTCGGCAACTCGTCGTACTTCTTGCGGTCCTCGGTCGTCATCATCGGCAGGCCGCGCTTCCACGTCGAGATCCCGACGAGGGGGGCCTTCGCCTCGAGCAGCGCCGGCACGGCGTACCCGGTCGCGATCACGCGCTTCGGCTTGACCGGGATCTTGATCTCGCCGTTGTCGGCGGCGAACACGCGGGTCGGGGCGTCGCTCCCGCCGCTCTGCGCGTCGCCGGAACCGCAGCCGGCGACGACAGTGAGGGCGACCGCGAGGGCGGCGGCGAGACGGGTCTTTCTGGTGACGGTCATGCGTGGGTCCTCAGGTAGTGCGGATCGGTGCGGGCGGGTGGGGGGTCGTGAGTGTTTGTGCCGGTTAGAACCGGCACAAACACTCACGATGCGTTAGTGCTCGTGCTCGTCGTCGAAGTCCGCGACGCCGCGTTTCCAGTAGCCGGTCACGTCGTAGTCCTCGCGGGCGAGCCCGAGGTCGTCGCGCAGCCAGCGGCGCAGCGGCTTGATCGCGCCCGCTTCCCCGGCGATCCACGCGTAAAGCCGTTCGCCTTCAGGCACTTTGACTTCGCGCACGGCGTCGGCGAGAAGCTCGACGCTGCCCGGTGCGGCTGCTCCGCGGTGCAGCCAATGGACTTCGACGCCGTCCGGAGCGTCGAGGTCGATCTCCTCGCTCGCGTCGGCGACCTCGGCGAACGCCCAGCCCGCCGCGGTCCGCGGCAGTTCCTCCAGCCAGCGCGCGAGGGCGGGCAGCGCCGTGATGTCCCCGGCGAGCAGGTAGCGGTCGTAGCTGTGCGGCACGATCAACCCGCCCGGCGGACCGGCGACGTGCACGGTCTCGCCCGGCTGAACCGCACGCGCCCAGTCCGAGCCGAGCCCGCCGTCGTGCAGCGCGACATCGAGGTCCAGCTCGCCGGACGCCGGGTCGTAGCGGCGGACGGTGTACTCGCGCGAGATCGGCGACGGCTTCGGCCAGCGGAGCATGTCGCCGTTCGCCTCGGGCAGCCGCAACTGGCCGTCCGCGTCCGGGAAGAGGAGCTTCACGTGCTCGTCCGGCGAATGCGCCTCGAACCCGGTCGTGCCCGGCCCGCCGAGGGTGACGCGCAGCAGCCCGGCGCCGACCGCGCTGGTCCGCACGACCTCCGCGCGCCGGATCCGGATGGGGTACGGCACTTTCTCGGCCTGCCGCCCGGCGCGGACCTCCGCGATCCGCGCGGTGTGGCGATGCCGGTGCGCGTCCCGGCTCACTGCGCGCCGCCGGCGAGCAGCTTCGTCCAGTGCCCGAGCCGCGGGTCCTCGGCGAGGTCGGCGAACTCCAGCCGGCTCGCGCCCGCGCCGCGCCACTTCTCGACCAGGCTCATGATCCGCATCGAATCGAGGCCGAGGTCGGCGAGATCGGTGTCCGGGGTCAGCTCGTCGAGGCCGCAGCCGAGCAGTTCGGCGACGTCGGCGTTGACCTGTTCGGCAGTCAGTCCGGGGGTGCTCATCGAGGTGCTCCTGCGGGAATCGGCGCCGACAGCGCGGCGAGCGCGCCGACGGTGGTGGTAACGACGCCGCAGCGCTGCGCGACGTACTCGCACGCCTGGTCGTGCCGGGAGCGGTCGAAGTCCGCGACCGCGTCGCTGATCAGGAACGGCCGGACGTCGCGCATGAACGCCTCGACCGCCGTGGTCTGGCAGCCGATGTGCGCGTAGACGCCGGTGATCAGCAGCTGGTCGCGGTCGCCGAGCTGCTCGCGGAAAGTGCTGCGCTGGAACGCGCTGTAGCGCCATTTGTCCAGCACCGTGTCGCCCGGCCGCGGCGTCAGCTCGTCGACGATGTCCGCCGCGCGCGGATCGTCCTCGATCACCGCGCCGATGCCGTCGCCCCAGAACTCGGTGAGCAGCCCGCGATCGGCGGCGGGCTGCCTGCCCGGCTGCGCGGTGTAGAACACCGGCATGCCCCAGCTTCTCGCCTTCTCCGCGAGTTCCGCGATGTTCGCCACCATCTCCGGAATCGGCGAACCCTCGTACGGGGCGAGGAAATACCGCTGGACGTCGTGCACGAGCAAAGCCGCCCGCGCCGGGTCGGGCCGCCAGTCGACCCGCCCCGGGGGCAGGTCCGCCGCCGTCGGCAGCGGATACGCCCGGATCTTCGGCAGGGACACGCCTCACCTCTCCTTCGCCAGGGCGGCCAGCGCCGCCCGCAGTTCGCGTTTGCTGGTCTTGCCCACGCCGGTGACCGGGAACTCCGCGACCACCTCCACCAGATCCGGCACCTTGAACGCGGCCACCCCGCGCCCGCGCACGAACCGGCGCAGCTCCGCCGCACTCGGCTGCTGCCCGTCCGCCGGAACGACGTACGCGCCGGTCCGCTCGCCGAGGTACTCGTCCGGCACCGCGACGACCGCGGCGTCGAGCACGCCCGGATGCGCCATCAGGTGGTTCTCGACCTCTTCCGCCGCGACCTTCTCGCCGCCGCGGTTGATCTGTTCCTTCGCCCGCCCGACAACCTCGAGATGCCCGGATTCCCTTTGCCGCACCAAATCGCCCGTGCGATAGAACCCGTCCTCGGTGAACGCGGTCTTGTTGTGCTCGGCCGCGTTGTAATACCCGCGAATCGTGTACGGCCCGCGCGTCAGCAGCGCACCGATTTCACCCGGCTCGACCAGTTCGTCCGACGCCGCCAGCGGATCGTCCGGATTCACGACCCGCACCTCGTCGTCCGCCGAAATCGGCCGCCCCTGGGTGCCGAGAACGAGGTCCGCCGGATCGTCCAGCCGGGTGTAGCAGACGAGCCCCTCCGCCATGCCGAACACCTGCTGCAACCGGCACCCCAGCGCCGGCCCGACGCGCTCCGCGAGCTCCCGTCCGCACTTGGCCCCGCCGACCAGCAGAACGTCCAAAGAGGACAGATCCCGCCCGGTCCGCGCCGCCGCCTGCACCCAAGCCGCCGCCAACGGCGGAACGACCCCGCTGATCGTGACCCCCTCAGCCTCGATCAACCGGAACGCGGTATCGGCGTCCGGCCGCGGCGCCATCACCGTGGCCGCCCCCGCGTGCAACGCGCCGAGCAGTCCCGGCGAGCTGAGCGGAAAGTTATGCGCGACCGGCAAAGCCGCGAGATACACGCTTTCCTTCTTGAGCCCGCAAATCCGCGCACTCTCGCGCACGCTGTACAGATAATCGTCATGCGTCCGCGGAATCAGCTTCGGCAACCCCGTGCTGCCGCCGGACAGCTGCAGAAACGCCATCCCCTCCGAATCCGGATCCGGCAGCTCCCGCGGCGCGGTCGCCGCCAACTCCGCGAACTCCGGCTCCCCCACGACGAAGACTTTCCGGTGCTGCGCGACCTCACGCGCCATCGTCGCGTGATCATGCCCAGCGTGGTCCCCGACGGTGAGGATCGCTTTCGCGTCACTCTGCTCCGCGAAGTGCCGCAACTCGCTGTCCCGATGCGCAGGCAACGCGAACACGGGCACCGCAGCTGCCCGCCACAACCCGAAGACGACCGAGACGAACTCCGGAATGTTCGGCAACTGCACGACGACCCGGTCGCCTGGTTTGATTCCGTTCGCGACGAACCCCGCGGCCAGCCGATGCGCCCGCTCGTCCGCCTCGGCGAACGTCCAGCGCTCCCCCTCGCCGACCACCGCCGTGCGGTCCGCGTACGCCTCCTTGAGCGAGCTCAGCAGCGCTCCGAACGTCTGGCCTCGCCAGTAGCCGCGGGCCCGATACTGGGCGGCGGTTTCCCTCGGCCACAGACTCACGCTTCCCCCTTCGCACGCGGCGTCCCGCGCCAACGCTCGCTCGCCCGATACCGCGCCGCGGTTTCCTGCGGCCACAACCACGCTCACGCGGCCCCCTCCGCACCCAGCGCGCGCAGCAGCGTCCCGAATTTCGCGCTGGTCTCCGCCAATTCCGCCGCCGGATCAGAACCGGCCACGACCCCAGCCCCCGCGAACAGCCGCGCGGTCTTGCCGGCGACCTCGGCACACCGGATCGTGACGACCCATTCGCCGTCCCCCGCGAGATCGGTCCACCCGACCAGCCCCGCGTAATACCCGCGATCCTCAGGCTCAAGCCGCGCGATGGTGTCGCGCGCCAGATCGACCGGCACCCCGCACACCGCAGGCGTCGGATGCAACGCCTCGGCCAGCTCCAACGCCGACGGCCCACCCGGCCCCACCCGCCCGGCGATCCGGGTCGAGAGGTGCCACATCGCAGGCGTGCCCATGACTTCCGGCTCTTCCGGAACGTCCAGCTCGGTGCAGTAGCGCCCCAGCACCTCCGCGACCTGCGCGGCGACGAGGGCATGTTCGTCGAGGTCCTTTTCGGACACCCGAAGCTCGGCGATCGCTTGCGCGTCCCGCGCCGGATCCCCCGTCCGCCGCCGCGATCCAGCAAGCGGATTCGCGGTCACGAGGTTTCCCTTGCGAGACACCAGCAACTCCGGGCTGGCCCCGACGAGCGTCCGCGGCGCCGGATCCCCGGGCGCACTGACGTCGACCGCGAAGGCATGCGCCGCCGGATCCGCCACGACGAGATCGCGGAGGAGCTTTCGCACGGAAACGCCTTGCTCGCCAACGAGATCCAGCGCCCGGGCGAGGACAACCTTGCGGAGTTCCCCGTCACCGATGAGGTCGACCGCCTGGCGGACGCTTTCGGCGTAAACCTCGGGCGCCGGCTGCGGGACTACGGTCCAGGATGATTGGCCGTCTCGCAACGACGCTTCGACGTCTGCGAACCCTGAACCGCTCCGAGATCCGGCGATGGCCGCACCTTGGTTTTCGCTGCGCTGCCCCGCACTGCCCGCCACCTGCGAACCCCCGTCCGGCTTCCCGCCGGACTCCGCCGCATTGCCCGCCGCACGCGAACCCGTGCCCGCGTTCCCGCCGGACTCCGCCGCCGGTGAACTTCCGCCCAGCCGCAGGGAACCCGCGGCCATCCGCTGCGCGTCCCCGCCGCCCGGCATTTCGGCCCGCCGCACCACCGCGGGCACGATCAAGCTGCTCCCGGAGTCCGGCCGGAACCCGATCGCTCCCACCACGACCGGATTGGCGACCCCCGCCAGCACCGCGGCTTCCAACGCCTCGGCAGCCGCCGCGGCCCGGTTGCCTGCCGTGCCGCGGACGTGCGAGTGCACCCCGTCGGCGAGCAGCACCCCGCGGGCCGACGAGTAGTAGAACGACCCCGGCAGGTACGCGGCCAGGAGATCCGCCGCCCGGTGGACCGGCCGCGGACGGGCCGGAGCAGGTGAGGACACGAGGTGAATTCCCTTTCGCACACGCGCAGGCGGCCGAGCCGCCCCGTCCGTTCCTTGCGGGCAAGGTCCGGACCTTGACTGTTCGGTTAGCCTAACCTAATGGACACTAACGTACCCGGACGAAAAGGAAAAGCCGCCCGGCGGGTCGACCGGGTCACGCGCGCAGCGTGGCCCCGCCGTCGACATAGAGGTTCTGCATGGTGATGTGCCGGGCCCGGTCGGAGGCGAGGAACAGCACCGCGTCGGCGATGTCGGCGGGATCGGCGATCCGCCCGAGCGGAATCCCGACGCGGAATTGCTCCGGATTCCCTGCGACAACCCGGGCTTCGCCGGAGTCGTCCGTCCACAGCAGACGTTGCATGTCGGTGTCGGTCGACCCTGGCGAGACGATGTTGCACCGAATCCCCGACCCGGCGAGTTCCAGTCCGAGACAGCGGGTGAGCATGGTCGCCGCCGCCTTCGAAGCCGCGTAGGCAGCCATCCCGGTCCGCGGGACACCGGCCGCGTTCGACCCGACGGTGACCAGCGCGCCGCTCCCCCGCGGCTGCATCCGCCGGGAGATCTCGCGCAGCACAGTGAAAACCCCGGTCGAGTTGACCGCGAAGGTCGCCGCCCAGTCCTCGTCGCTGGTCTCCCCCACCGACCCGGGCCGCAGCACCCCCGCGACCGACACCCCGATCCCGATCGGCCCCAACTCCCGCTCGACGTCCGCCACGACTCGCGCGACCGCCCCCGGCTCCCCGACATCCGCCACGAACGGCACCACCCGCCCGATCCCCCCGGCCGACGGCGGGCCATCGACCGACGGCCCGGCGCCGCCAGCCCGCGCCGCATCAGCACCGTTGACTACCGGCACAGCAGCTGCGACCACCTCCGCCGGCGCATCAGCAGGAGTCCGGACTGCATCGCCGCTCGCCAAAGCCCCTTCAGTCGCAACTGCGGAGGACAGCGCGTCATCAGCACCTTCCACCACAGCACTCCCGGCGGCATCACCGCCTGCGACAGTCCCCGCCTGGATACTCCGAGACAGCCGCTCGCCATCCCGAGCCCCGGCCGCTTCCGCCGCAACAGAACCCCGCTCGACAACGCCACCGACGATCGTCCCCGGCGAGGCATTCCCAGGCAGTGGCTCACCATCCCGAGCCCCGGCCACCTCCACCGCAACAGAACCCCGCTCGACATCGCCACCGGCGAAAGCCCCCGCCGGAGCACTCCCAGACAGCCGCTCACCATCACGAGCCCTGGCCGCTTCCGCCGCGACAAAACCGCTCGCGGCATCCCCGCCAGCGCCGACGTCCGAACCACCTCGGACATCCGCCCGAGCCGGCTCCGCGCCGTAGTCCCGGGAAGCGACCTCCCGCAACCCCTCCTCGTCGATATCCACCGCGGCCACCACGGCACCGGCTCGGGCGAGCGCCTCCACGACGGCCGCCCCGATCCCGCGCGCACCGCCGGTCACCAGCGCGATCCGCCCCTCGATCCCGGCTCCCGCGTCCCGCGTCACCGCGCACCTCACCCTCCGTCGCCGATTGATTAGGCAAACCTAACCTAATCGAGTGAGCGGCGGCCAGGGTGATCCCGCCCACCCCGGGCTCAGCGGCCCGGCGCGAAATTCCGCAATCGCAGGCTGTTCGCCACCACCAGCACCGACGACAGCGACATCGCCGCCCCCGCGATCAGCGGGTTCAGCAGTCCGCACGCAGCAAGCGGCAGCGCGGCCACGTTGTACCCGAACGCCCAGACGAGATTCCCTCGAATGGTGCGCAACGTCCGTTGCGCGAGACGGATCGCGTCCGGCAGCACCGACAGGTCATCGCGGACCAAAATGATGTCGGCGGACCGCAAGGCGAGATCGGTCCCCTCGGCGACGGCCAACCCGAGATCAGCGGTCGCCAGCGCCGGAGCGTCGTTCACTCCGTCGCCGACCATCGCCACCCGATGCCCCTTGCCCTGCAACGCAGACACCGCAGCCGCCTTCTCGCTCGGCAGAACCCCGGCGAGCACTTCGGGAATCCCGACCTCCGCGGCGACCGCCTGCGCCGTCACCTCGTTGTCGCCGGTCAGCAGCACAGTTTTCAGCCCCAGCCGATGCAACTGCGCGACCGCTGCCCGCGCCGAAGGCTTCACCTCGTCCCGCACCGCGAGCATGCCCGCGACCTCGCCAGCCGCCGATACGAGCACTGCCGTCGCCCCGCCAGCCTCCGCCGACGCCACAACGTCCTCGACCTCCGGGCCAACCGAAATCCCTTCGTCCGCCAGCAACCTCGGCCGTCCGACGGCCACCGTCGTTCCCTCGACCACGCCGCGGGCACCCAGCCCGGGCAGTGCCTCGAACTCGGCAGCCGGAAGTGCCACCGGCGCACCGGCGACAATCGCTGCGGCAATCGGGTGTTCTGACGACGCTTCCACCGCAGCGGCGAGGCGAAGCACCTCCGCCGGCGAGAAAGACCCGAACGCCCGGGTCTCGGCGAGAGTCATCCGCCCCTGCGTCACGGTGCCGGTCTTGTCCAGCACCACGGTGTCGACCGTACGACTCGCCTCGAGCGCATCCGGCCCCTTCACGAGGATCCCGAGCTGCGCGCCCCGCCCGACGCCGACCATCAGCGCGGTCGGCGTCGCCAGCCCCAACGCGCACGGGCACGCGATGATCAGCACGGACACCGCCGCGCCGAACGCGTCCCGAACCGGATTCCCGGCGAGCAGCCACCCCGCCAGGGTGAGCAGCGCCAACGCCGAAACCACCGGAACGAACACCGCGCACACCCGGTCGGCCAGCCGCTGCACGGCCGCTTTCCGCTCCTGCGCGCGCTCGGCCAGCGCACTCATCTGCGCCAGCTGCGATCGCGCTCCGACGGCCTCCGCCCGCACCACCAGCCGGCCGTTCAGGTTGACGCTCCCGCCGATCACCCGGTTCCCCGGCCCGACCTCCGCCGGAACGGGTTCGCCCGTGATCGCGCTGACATCCACTGTGGACAGACCGCTGTCGACGGTTCCGTCCGCGGCGATCTTCTCGCCCGGCCGCACCACGAACCGGTCGCCTGCCGCCAGTTCTCCGATTCCGGCCAGCACTTCGCCGTCCGCACGCAGAATCCGCACGTCCTTCGCCGCCAGCGCGTCCAGCGCGCCGAGCAGATCCGCCGCGCCGCGCCGGGATCGCGCCTCGAAATACCGGCCGGCGAGCAAGAAGGTCGTCACTCCGGCCGCGACGTCGAGGTACACCGAATCCGCACCCGGCGCGGTCGCGCCGAACCCGATCCAGTAACCCGCCTCGCTGCCCGATCCGATCAGCACCGAAGCCGCCGACCACAGGTAGGACGCCAGCACGCCCAAGGAAACGAGCGTGTCCATACTGGACGATCGGTGCCGCAGATTGCGCAGCGCGGCCCGGTGGAACGGTGCCGCCGACCAGAACACGACCGGGGTCGCGAGCAGCAGGCACACCAGCTCCCACAACGGGAACCGCAGCGACGGCACGAGCGCGAGCGTGATCGACAGGTTGCCGAGCGGGACGGCCAGCACCGCGGCCACGATCAACCGGCGGCGCAAGTCGCGAATCCGCGCGTCGCGGTTCTCCGGGCTCGATTCGCCGCGGACACTCGCGGTGTAGCCCGCCCGCTCGATCGTCGCGACCAGCGAGGCGGGGTCAAGGTCAGGCGGATAGTGGACAGTCGCGCGTTCGGTCGCGTAGTTCACCGTGGCGCGAACGCCGTCGAGCTTGCCGAGGGAACGTTCGACGCGCGCCGCACAGGCGGCACAGGTCATCCCGCCGACGGCGAGATCGAGGTGACGGGTCGGGGTCGCCGCGGGGGCGGCGGTCTGCGCAGACATGGTTCTCCGGATTCCAGGACGGGCACAAAGTCGGTGGCAGTGCCGGCGCCGGGAAGGCGGACCGATTTCCATCGTACGCCTGTTTTTCCGGCGCCACTCCTTCGGGTGACTTGGGAACCTTTCGGCTCTCCCCGACGACTATCCGGATGGTGGCAGTGCCCGGCCCAACCCGATCAGACAGGAGAGAAGATGTCCGAAACCCTTGCCTCAGCGGGAAATCTTCAGCACGTGACCACGTTCTGCGGCAACTGCGACTGCGGCTGCCCGGAGCTGTTCCTCGACGACGCCGCACCGCCGGAGCGTCGCGTCGTGCTGACCGACGACTTCGGGCAGCGAGTGCAGATGAGCTTGGCACAGCTGAAAGTTCTCGTCGACGACGTCAAAGACGGAGCCTTGGACAAGGTGGTGACTGCCGTGGGCTAGCCACGGAATCGGCTCGGCGCAACGGGATCTCCGCCGCGAGTGGCGAAGCGGGAACTCGGTTCGCGGGAAGCCGGATTCAGCGGCCGACGGCTCGATGCCGGTCGTGCGGGATTCAGGGTGACCGAACCTGATCCGCGACGGCAGGCAGCGGACCGCGGTTACTGCCTTCTGGCCGCCAGGTTGGCGAGCATCGCGTTGTAGGCGGCGAAATCGTCGTCCTCGCCTTGGTCGAAGCGACGGTCCAGCCGGGCTGCTTCGCGGTCGTCGTGGCGTCCCCATTGCACCAGCAGCGCCACGACGACCACGATCATCGGGATTTCCCCGGTGGCCCAGGCGATGCCGCCGCCGAGGCGTTGATCGGAAAGGAGATCGGGCATCCACGGCAGGGAGAGGTAGCGGTAGAACGTCTCGGCGATCACCGTCTGCTTGTTCATCAGGATCACGCCGAAGAACGCGTGGAACGGCATCACCGCGAACATCATGCCGAGCCGCGCGAGATGCGGCATCGAACGCGGCGGACGGTCGACGCCGATCACCAGCCAGAAGAAAACGTAGCCGGACACGAGGAAATGGAGGTTCATCAGCTGGTGTGCCCAGTGGTAGCGCATCGCCTCGCCGAAGAGACCCGAAAAGTACAGCGCGTAGTACGAGCCGACGAACACCACCGACGCCACCAGCGGGTGCGCGACCAGACGCGTGAACCGCGAGTGCAGGAGCGCTGCGAGCCACTCGCGCGGACCGTCCGGTCCCTTGCCCGCCACCGGCAAGGCACGCAACGCGAGGGTCACCGGTCCGCCGAGCACGAGCAGCACCGGGGCGAGCATGGCCAGCGTCATGTGGATGACCATGTGCAGGCTGAAGGTTCCGGACGAGTACTTGCCCAGGCCGGACGACGTCGCGATCAGCACCGTCGCCCAGCCGCACGTCCACGCCCAGAACCGGCCGCGAGGCCAGTCGTCGCCGCGAGTGCGGAGGCGACGTGCCCCGACCGCATAGCCCGCCACCGCGAGCACCGCGACGACACCGAGGAGCAAGTCCGGACGCCAATCGGGAAAGAGCCGAGCGAAGGCAGGAGGATCAGGCAGGTCGTACCCGAGAACGGTCTCGCCGACGGTCGCCGGATCGTCCACGAACGCCGGCGGCACCAGATGCGCCAACCCGGCCGAGACGCCCATCGCCCCGGCCAGCACCACGGCCTCCGCCACGAGAGCCGCTGTGCCGCCGCTCCAACGACGGCGCATGAAGATGATCAGCACCGCCAGCACCACCGTGACCACGACCTTCACCCCGAGGAGCAAGCCATAGCCAGTTGACAATCCAGCCGGACGGGCAAGCGCCAGACCGTCGACGATCCCGGATGCGGCGAGCACGACGAGACACCACGTCGCCAACCGTCGATACCGGCGGAGCGCGACCTCCCGGGCCGCGCCTGAACCGCGGTGAACCAGCAGCGCAACCAGCGCACCGGTCCACAACGCTGCCGCGATCACGTGCCACACCAACGCGTTCGTGGCCAGGTCGTGCCACGCGCCGATGGAGACGTGCCCGGCGATCGCCCTCGGCAGCAACCCGACGAGGGCGAGGCCGAGCCACAGCACCGTGGTGCGCCAGGTCAACGTGCGCCAGGCGCCGATCGCCACCACAGCGGCTACCGCGAGGACGCAGAGCCACGCCTTGGGCTCCTCCATGGCGTCGACGAGGACGGCGAGTTTCGCCAGATGCAATGCCTCGGAAACCGGCCGCCCTGATGCGTCAGCGGCGTCGAACGGCACCAGCACCGCGGCTGCGAGCGCCCAAACGCCCGCGGCGCCCGCCGCGGTGCGGGTCGCCGCGTAACCGTCCGGGGAGAGCCGACCCGCTTTGCCCGGCGGGCCCAGAAACGCCGCGAACACCAGCCCGCCGACGCAAACCACCCCGGCCGCGTCGGCGACCAACCGGAGCAAGGAGGCGCCCAAGGACGTCACCGGACCAGGAGCCGGGTTGCCGAGAGCGGCATAGACATCGCCCGCCGCGGCGACCACCGCCACGACGGCCACCGCGGCAACCCCTGCCGCGGCAAGCAAACCCCGCCAGTGCGGGGCCGGAATAGTGCGCACAGCAGAGTGGTCGGGCGGAGAGGGCGGCGAGTTCCCGCGACGTGGGTCGCGGTCATCATCCAGTTCGCGCGGCACGAACGGCCCGATTGGCCGCTCTGGCTCTGCTGGCTCCGGCCGCGTCACATCGCGGTGTCGTTCTCCTCCTGGGCGCGCAGCAGATCGTCGCGGGCGCGGGACACCCGGGAACGCACCGTGCCGACCGGGCAGCCGCACACCTCGGCCGCCTCCGCGTACGACAGGCCCAGGAACTGGGTCAGCACCAGGGCTTCGCGGCGGTCCTCGTCGAGGGTGTCCAGCAGCAGGCCCAGTTCGATCAGGTCCTCGAAGCCTGCCGTGCGCGTACGGGCGGACTGCTCTTCGGCCGCGCGCTGCCAGTCGGCCGTCGTGGATTCGCGGGGGCGGACGGAGCGCGCGCGGATGCGGTCGACGACGACCCGGCGGGCGATGGACAGCAGCCACGTCCTCGACGACGACCGGCCCGCGAACCTCGGCAGCGAGCCGAACGCGCGCAGGTACGTTTCCTGGGTGAGGTCGTCCGCTTCGGCCGGGCTGGCGCGGTGGGCCAGGAACCGCCACGCGTCGGCCTGCGTCGCGCGGACCCAGGCTTCCAATGCGGCCCGGTCGCCGCGGCCGGCGGCGAGGGCCAGCGCGGTGATCCGCTCGTCGTCGTTGTCGCGGCCGGTGGACACGGACATCACGGTAGTCCATGCCCGTCCGGGACAGGTGCCTGACCAGTCCGGAGAAAAATCGCCGAACCCGCCGGGAACCGGGACGCGCGTCCGAGCGACTATGACAGACGTGAGCTGTGAAATCTTCCGCGAAGCGCTGTCCGCGCGGCTCGACGGCGAAGCGGGCCCGCTGCCCGGACCGCAGGTCGACCAGCATCTCGAGACCTGCGCGGGGTGCCGGACCTGGTACGAGCGGAGCGCGGCGCTGCGCCGTGCCCTGCTGGTCCGCAGCGCGCCCGAGGTGCCCGACCTCACCGGCCGGATCCTCGCCGAAACCCCGGCTCCGCCGCGGGAGAAATGGGGGCTGCGAGTCGCGCTGGGACTGGTCGGGCTGGTCCAGTGCGGGCTGGCGTTCGCGCAACTGCTCGGCATGGACAACGCCCACGGCGGCGGCGCTTTCATGGAAGGTCACCTCATCAACGAAAGCGCGGCCTGGAACCTCGCGGTCGGCGTCGGACTGCTGTGGGCCGCACTGCGCACCCGCGCGGCCGCCGGGCAGCTGCCGATGATCACCGGGTTCGTGATCGTCCTCGCAGTGCTCACCACCAGCGACCTGATCGGCGACCGGGTGACCGTCGCGCGGGTGCTGTCGCACGTCTTCCTCGTCGTCGGACTGGCACTGCTCTACGCCGTCCACCGGCAGCACCGCCTCCGGCATCAGCCCGGTCCCGACCTCGCCGACACCGCCGACGACCCGGGCCACACCACCGCGGCGCCCCACGGTGCGCTCGCCCTGGTCCGCCCGCATCCCAAGCGCGGCCGCGATTCCCAGCGCCCGACCGGACGGCATCGCGCGGCCTGACGCACCCTCGCTCGGGAGCCCGGCCTGGAAAGCTCACCCGGCCGGGAACCGGCGAGCACGGAATCCGCGACACCATCGCGGGCCAGCGAGCGACGCGAACCGCAACCCGGGAGGCGGTCGCGCTCTGCTGGAGAGCGAAGGCCGGCCTTGAACTGACCGAAAGTCGTCTCCGGCAAGAGCCTCCACGAGGCGAGGCCCAGAAAACCGCGCCCGGACCGCGCACCGGACAGCCCGTCCGGGCTCAGATCATCGCGACCGCCATCACCGCCATTCCCAAGCTCATCACGCCTTCCGTCGCCAGCCCGATCTCTCGCCGTCCGGGGCGGGCGACCGTCCGGGCGTGATCGATCGCCCTGGCCAGCCACGCGATTCCGGCCGCCAGGAAGACCACCGCCAGCACCGCCGCGACCACCACGACATGCGCGGGCGCGTGTCCGGTCATCGTCATGCCCGCGTCGCCCATGTCCATCCCGGCGTGCTCGCCGCCCATCGCGGTCGCGGACCTCGTCATTCCCGCCATCGCCGACGGCATCACGAACGCCATCCACGCCATCCCGGCCATCATCAGCGCGTGGTGCGCTCCGGGCAGGCGCCCGTGCCCGAATCCCAGCGCCGTGGTCACCGCGAACCATCCGGCTGCCGCCGCGAACAGCACGACCTGCGGCATTCGCGCGAAGGTCATCGTCGCGGGCCAGGCCATCGTGACCATTCCGACGCACATCGCCGCGTGGAGCGCGTCGGCTGCTCGACCGCTGAAGCCGGGACGCCGCGCGCATCGGTACAGACAGAACGACCCGGCGGCCGCGAACAGCAGCGTCAGGATCCATCGAAGACCCAGTTCGGCGATCATCGAGCGGTCTCCCGGCGCAGGCCCAGCAGGCAGTCCACCGCCAGGAATCCCAGCAACGACACCCCGAACACCGGCAGGAACCAGCCCGCCACCGCCAATCCGACCAGCGCTGGGGCCAGCACTCGCCCGGGGATCCGCCGCCATGTGCCGCGCACTGGCATCCGGCCGAAGCGACTCCCGCCCCGCGACCGCCCGGAACGGCCCCGCAGCCACCACATCCGATACCCCCACAGCACAACGCAAACCAGCGCCGCCCCGAGCACCGTCAGCGCCACCTGGTTCGCGACCCCGAACAACAGCCCCATATGCGCGTCGATCCCCCACCGGCTCAGCTTCGCGGCGAGCGGGTAATCGGCGAACTTCAGCGTCCCGGTGATCTTCCCCGTGCCGGGATCGACCGACATCGAGTCCTGTTTGGACGGCCAGCCCCGCCCGACCTGCTGCACCACGTAACCGCCGTCGGAAGGCGGCCGGATTTCCACCGGGTCGGACAGACCGGCGCGGGCGGTCGCGTCGCGCACGGCCTGCCAGCCGACGTCGCCGGGAGACCGGGAAGCCGAAGAGACCGACGGCGTCGTCCAGTCCCAAGAGGACCGGAGGTCGGTGATGTTCGCACCAGCGTGCAGCGACCACGTCAGTCCGGTGGCGGAGAGAAACAGCAGACCCGCAGCGATCCACAGGCCCGTCGCACCGTGCCAGGAACGCAGCCGTCGCCGTCCGGGTTTGCCCGCGGACGGCAGGAGCACGGCACGCAAGCGGCGGCGGCGACCCAGCCACAAAGCCGCTCCGAGAAGGGTGATCACCCACAGCCAGCTCGCCGCGAGTTCGCTGTACAGCCGGCCGAAGTCGCCGAGATGGAGGTTGCGGTGGAGGGTGTCGATCCAGCCTCGGGCGGGCAGCGCTTGCCCCGAACCGTAGGTCTCCAGTGCGCCGCGGACCTCGCCGTCGTGCGGGTTGACGAACACTGTGTACCGGTAACTCGGCGCCAGGCCCGGACGGTCGAAGATCACCTGGGTGGTGTCGGTCGCGGACGGCGCCGGGCGGACGCCGATGATCTTCCCGTCCGGCACCTGATCGCGAGCGACGAGCACCTGCTGGTCGAGCGGCACCGCGCCAGCAGCGGCCGGGACGTGCAACTCGTGCGCGTAGACAGCCTCTTCCAGCTGCGGCGTCCACGCGTACGCGATCCCGGTCAAAGCGGCGACCAGCAGGAACGGGCCGACGAATACCCCGGCGTAGAAGTGCAGCCGCAGCACTAACGGCCGGACTGCCGCCCACCCCTCCGCCGTGCGCGGCGCGTCGTCGATGCCGATGGCCATCCTGCTCCCTTCGCGTGGTCCGCCTCCTGAGGAGTCGGACCGGCGGGGCAGTCGGTTCCCAGCGGCGGCAAACGCCCGTTCGGGTGCCTCGCGCCGGCGAAGCATTGCTTCTGGCACGGGGTGACAGTATTGTCGCCCTCACATTCGACACCAAGTGTCAAATATCGCCGCCACGAGACAAGGGAGTCACGATGAGCGAGACGACAACCGCCGCCGAGACGAAGGCCGAAGAGGTCGTAGCCGACGAATTGCTCGTCGAGGAGGTCTCCATCGACGGAATGTGCGGTGTCTACTGATCGCAGCGCCGCGGCGTTCGATCTGGACGGTGCTTGGGAACTGGACAGCCGGGTCTCCATCCGACCGGAGCGGTTCGGCGCGCTGCTGTACCACTTCGGCACCCGCCGGCTGTCCTTTCTCAAGAGCCGCACCATGCTCGCCGCGGTGCAGGCGCTGACCGACCACCCCTCCGCCCGCGCCGCGTGCGCGCAGGCCGGGGTCGCGCAGGCGGAACTGCCCCGCTACCGCGCCGCCCTGGCCGCCCTCGCGGCGTCGGACATGATCCATCCGAGGAGCGTGTGATGCCGCTTGTCGACGAATTCCAGTTCGGGCTCGACGCGCCGATCTGCCTCACCTGGGAACTCACCTACGCCTGCAACCTCTCCTGCGTGCACTGCCTTTCCTCGTCCGGCCGCCGCGATCCGCGCGAGCTGAGCACCGCCGAGTGCAAGGCGCTGATCGACGAGTTCGAGCGCATGCAGGTGTTCTACGTGAACATCGGCGGCGGCGAACCGACCGTCCGGCCCGATTTCTGGGAGCTGGTCGACTACGCGACCGAGCACCACGTCGGCGTCAAGTTCTCGACCAACGGCATCAAGATCACCGAGGACGTCGCGCACCGGCTCGCCGGCAGCGATTACGTCGACGTCCAGATCTCCCTCGACGGCGCCACCGAGGAGGTCAACGACCACGTCCGCGGCCCCGGCTCCTACCGCACCGCGATCCGGGCGATGGAGAACCTCGCCGCCGCCGGGTTCGGGAACTTCAAGATTTCTGTCGTGGTGACCCGGCAGAACGCGGGGCAGCTCGACGACTTCAAAGCCATCGCCGACCGCTACGGCGCCCAGCTGCGGCTCACCCGGCTCCGCCCGTCCGGCCGCGGCGCGGACGTCTGGGACGAGTTGCACCCCACCGCCGCCCAGCAGCGGGAGCTGTACGAGTGGCTGGTCAAGCACGGCGAAAACGTGCTCACCGGCGATTCGTTCTTCCACCTCGCGGGCTACGGCGACGGCGGCCTGCCCGGGCTCAACCTGTGCGGCGCGGGCCGGGTGGTGTGCCTGATCGACCCGGTCGGCGACGTCTACGCGTGCCCGTTCGCCATCCACGACACCTTCCTCGCCGGAAACACCCGCGGCGAAGGCGGATTCACCCGCGTGTGGCGCGAATCCGAGCTGTTCGCCGAATTGCGCAGCCCGCAGAGCGGCGGGGCCTGCACGTCGTGTTCGGCCTTCGACGCCTGCCGCGGCGGATGCATGGCGGCGAAGTTCTTCACCGGGCTGCCGCTCGACGGCCCGGACCCGGAATGCGTGCGCGGCCACGGCGAACGCGCGCTGGCCGGGGTCGCCGCGGGCAGCGTGCCGAAACCGTCGCTGGACCACTCGCACCGCACCCGCAAGCGCGAACCGGTGCCGGTGACCATCGGCATGCGCCGCCCGCCGGACCGGGCCTGCGACGAAAACCCGCTCGCGGGCTTCACCCCGGGCCGCTGAAATGCGCCTGGCCGATCTGTCGTCGCCGGACGTCGCCGAATACGCGGCGTCCGGCGCGATCCTCGCCGTGCCGCTCGGAGCCACCGAGCAGCACGGCCCGCATCTGCCGTTGAGCACGGACACCGACATCGCGACGGCGTTGTGCGAAAGGCTCGCCGCGCAGCGGCCGGACGTGCTGGTCGCGCCAGCGATGCCGTACGGATCGAGCGGCGAACACGCGGGCTTCGCCGGGACGCTGTCGATCGGCCAGGCGGCCACGGAACTCCTCCTCGTGGAACTGGGCCGGTCGGCCTGCGAAACGTTCCGGCGGCTGCTGTTCGTGTCCGCGCACGGAGGAAACGCCGCCTCGGTGACCCGCGCGGTCGCGACTTTGCGGGCCGAATCACGAGACGTCTCGGTGTTCGAGCCGCGCTGGCAAGGAGATCCCCACGCCGGACGGCCGGAAACCGCTCTCCAGCTGGCTCTTCGACCGGACGCGGTGCAGGCGGAGAAGGCGGTGCCGGGCGATGACCGTCCGCTGAGCGAGTTGCTTCCGGTTCTGCGCAAGGGCGGCGTGCGCGCGGTGACCGACACCGGGATCCTCGGCGATCCCACCGGCGCGACAGCAGCCGAAGGCCGGGATCTCCTCGACGACCTCACGACACAGTTGCGAAAGCACGTGCGCGACTGGACTTCCGTGGTGGCGCCATGAGAGCCGCCCTCGTGACCGGCGCGGCGCGCGGCATCGGCGCAGCCACCGCTGTCAAATTGGCCGAACAAGGCTGGGCCGTGCTCGCGGTGGACCTCGCCGAAAACGACCCCGCACTCCCCTACCCCATGGGAACCGGCGAGGAACTGTCCACAGTGGTCGCAACGATCCGGGAAGCCGGCGGCACTGCTGAGGAATTCCGCGCAGACGTCCGCGACCGTACCCGGCTGGCCGCCGCGATAACGACAGCGGAACAACACTGGGGCGGCCTCGACGCGGCCATCGCGGCAGCGGGGGTCATCGCGGGCGGTGCACCGCTGTGGGAAATGCCGCCAGAGCAGGAAGACGCTGTCCTCGACGTCAATCTCCGCGGCGTCCTCAACCTCGCCCACGTCGCGATTCCCGCGCTGCTGCGCCGTCCGAAACCCCGCTGCGGACGGTTCCTGGCCGTCGCGTCCGCCGCCGCCACGCGCGGGTTGCCGATGCTCGCCGCGTACTGCGCCGCGAAAGCCGGAGTGGCCGGGTTGATTCGCGCGCTGGGCACGGAATTGGGCGACTCCGGCGTCACCGCGAACGCGGTCAGCCCCGGCTCGACCGACACGCCGATCCTCGCCGAGAGCGCCCGCCTGTACGACCTTCCTTCAGCACAAAGCTTTGCCACACAACAACCTGTGCAGCGGCTGCTCGATCCCGCCGAGGTCGCCGCCGTCCTGGCGTTCCTCGCCAGTCCGGAAAGCAGTGCGACAACCGGTGCGGTCATCCCGGTGGACGGAGGGCTGGCGCTGTGACCGCCCCGCTGCCCGCCGGATTCCGCCTCGCCATGGACCCCAGCGTCAAACAACTCTCCGGCGGACTCCTCTTCGGCGGCTCCCCCGCCCGCGTACTGCGCCTCACGAGAGCCGGGCGAACGGCGTGGGAACGCCTGGCGGACAACCCGGTCGAGACCTCAGCAGAAGGGGTCCTCGCCCGGCTGCTCACCGACGCCGGATTCGCACACCCGTTGCCACCAGCCGAATCCGCCGACGCGACCGTCGTCATCCCAGTCCGCGACCGCGCCGAACTCCTCGGCCGCTGCCTCGCCGGACTCGACGGCCGATACCCCGCGCTGGTCGTCGACGACGGATCCGCCGACCCCGCCGCCATCGCCGCCGTGGCGTCCGCGCACGGCGCGAAACTCGTCCGCCGCGACGTCAACGGCGGCCCAGGCGCAGCCCGGAACACCGCGCTGGAGCACGTTTCCACCGGCCTGATCGCCTTCCTGGACAGCGATTGCGTCCCGTCCCCGGACTGGATCGACCGGCTGGCCGGGCATTTCGCCGACCCGCTCGTCGCCGCCGTCGCACCGCGCGTACGCCCCCTCGCCCCCGGCACCTGGGCGGGCCGCTACACCTGCGCCGCCAGCAGCCTCGACCTCGGCACCGCCCCCGCGCGCGTCGCGCCCGGCACGCGACTGTCCTATGTGCCCACTGCCGCGCTCCTGGTCCGCCGGACCGCACTGGAATCCGTCGCGCGCGACGGTGCCGTCTTCGACCCGGCAATGCGCGTCGGCGAGGACGTCGACCTCGGCTGGCGGCTCCACGACGCCGGTTTCCGGATCCGCTACGACCCGTCCGCGCACGTCGACCACCACGAACCGACCACCTGGCGAGCGTTGCTCAGCCGCCGCGCCAGCTACGGCACTTCCGCCGCACCGCTGGCACTCCGCCGCCCGGCGGCGATGGCTCCGCTCGTCCTGCACCCCTGGCCGACGCTGACCGTCGCCGCTCTCCTGGCCCGCCGTCCGCTTCCGGCCGCCGCCGCGTTCGCGGGCGCAGTGCTGACCATGACCCGCGTACTGCGCCAAAGCGACGTGCCGACCCACGGCGTCGCGCAGACGATGGCCACCGCCGTCGGCCAAACCTGGCTCGGATTCGGCCGCTACAGCACCCAATTCGCCGCTCCGCTGCTCGCCGCGCTCCTGCTGCCCGGCGGGCGGAAACGCCGGGGACGACGGGCCGCGATCGCGTCCCTGCTCGCCGGGCCGCCGCTGACCGCCTGGCTGCGGCACCGCCCCGCCCTCGACCCTTTCCGCTACACCACCGGCGCGATCGCCGACGACCTCGCGTACGGCGCCGGGGTGTGGGCGGGCTGTCTCAACCACCGGACCGCGGTCCCGCTGCGGCCGCGCGTCACTTGGCGCCCTCTGCGCGTCGACCCGAAGGGAAAACGATGAGCACCACCTGGTTCGAATCCGTCGCCGAAGCACAGCGGCGGGCGAAGAAACGCCTGCCCGCGTCCGTCTACTCGGCACTGATCGCCGGTTCGGAAAAAGGCCTGACGCTGCAGGACAATCTCGCCGCGTACGACGAACTGCGCTTCGCCCCGCGCACCGCCGGGCTGCCCGGCGAACGCGATCTGAGCACGAACGTCCTCGGCCGCGACGTCGCGCTGCCGGTGCTGATCTCGCCGACCGGCGTCCAGGCCGTGCATCCCGACGGCGAGGTCGCGGTGGCTCGCGCGGCCGCGGCGCGCGGCACGTCGATGGGGCTGTCGTCGTTCGCGAGCAAGCCCGTCGAGGAAGTGGTGGCCGCCAACCCGAACACGTATTTCCAGGTCTACTGGACCGGCAGCCGCGACGACATCCTGCGTCGGCTCGACCGGGCCAGGTCGGCGGGCGCGGTCGGGATCATCCTCACGCTCGACTGGTCGTTCTCGCACAGCCGCGACTGGGGCAGCCCGCACATCCCGGAAAAGATGACGCTGCGCGAGCTGATCCGCTTCGCGCCCGAGGGCATGATGCATCCGCGCTGGCTGCTGACTTACGCCCGCACCAAGAAGCTGCCCGACCTCAGCGTCCCGAACATGGCCGAGCCCGGCACGCCGATTCCCACGTTCTTCGGCGCGTACGGCCAGTGGATGCAGACCGCGCCGCCGACCTGGGAAGACGTCAGCTGGCTGCGTAAGCAGTGGGACGGGCCGTTCCTGCTCAAGGGCGTGTACCGCGTAGACGAGGCCCGCCGCGCCGTCGACGCCGGGGTCAGCGCGATCTCGGTGTCCAACCACGGCGGCAACAACCTCGACGGCACTCCCGCCACGATCCGCGCGCTGCCCGCGGTCGCGGAGGCAGTCGGCAGCGAGGTGGAAGTGTTGCTGGACGGCGGAATCCGGCGCGGCAGCGATGTCGTGAAGGCGCTCGCGCTCGGCGCCCGAGCGGTTCTGATCGGGCGTGCGTACCTGTGGGGCCTCGCCGCGGGCGGGCAGGCCGGGGTGGAGAACGTGCTGGACGTCCTGCGCAACGGCATCGACTCGACGCTGCTCGCGTTGGGCCACCGCAGCGTGCACGACCTGAGCCGCGACGACCTGATCGTTCCCGAAGGATTCGAACGCCGGATCGGGGCTTGATCAGCTGTCCGCGAGGGGAACCCCGACGGAATCGGAGTTCCCCTCACGGACCTTGGTCACAGCGGCCACTGCACGTGCTTCACCTCGAAGAACTCCCGGAATCCTTCTTCCCCGCCTTCCCGGCCGATCCCGCTGTGCCCCGGGCCGCCCCACGGCGCGTCGGTCCGGCGGCCGCCTCCGCCGTTGATCGTGACCGTGCCGGACCGGATCCGCCGCGCCACGGCCAGCGCGTCCGGGACCGGGCCCCAGACGTTGGCGTTGAGCGCGTACCTGCTGTCGTTCGCGATCCGGATCGCCTCGTCGACTTCGCGGTACGGCAGCACGATCCCCACCGGCGCGAACAGTTCCTCCTGCGCGATCTCGGCCGTGTTCGGCGCACCGGTGATCAGCGTCGGCGCGAAGAAGAACCCCTCGTCGAGACCGGCCGGACGCCCGCCGCCGGTGACGACCGTCGCGCCCTCGTCCACCGCTCGCGCGACGTAGCCGGACACGTTCCGGTGGTGCTCGCCGGTGATCAGCGGGCCCACCGCGGTCTTCGGCGAGAAGGGATCGCCGACCGCGAGGCTGCCGAGGAATTCGGCGGAGCGCTCGACGAATTCGTCGAAATCCTTCTCCGGCACCAAAGTCCGCGTCGTCGCCCCGCACGCCTGTCCCGCGTTCCGGCAGAACCGCAGGGCCGAAGGTGCGACGACGGAGGCGATGTCGGCGCCCGGAAGCACGAGGTTGGGCGATTTCCCGCCGAGTTCGAGCACCACCTTCTTGAGCCCTGGCGCGGCCAGGGCCATGACTTTGCCGCCGACCGCGGGCGATCCGGTGAAGCTCACCAGGTCGACCTCGCCGGCCTGCGCGACCTGTTCGGTCACCGCGGGCGGGCCGAACACGAGATTGACCGCGCCGGGCGGGAATCCGGCCTCCTCGGCCAGTTCCACCAGCGCCGTGTTGCACAGGATCGCCTTCGGCGAGGGCACCAGCACCGTGGTGCAGCCCGCCGCGAGAGCCGGGCCGAGCTTCCACGCGCACAGCATGAGCGGCCCGTTGTACGCGGTGATCGCCGCGACGACCCCGACGGGCTCGCGCAGCAGGGTGCTCGCGGAGGTCAGCGGATCGTGGTGCAGCGGAAGAGGTTCTTCCCAGCCGTCGCGCGGGCCGCGCCGGGCGGCCTCGGCGAACCAGCGGAAGTACGCGATCGGCCCGTCGACGTGCAGTTCGGCATTGCCGACCGGCGAGCCGATCTCGTGCGCGGCCAGGTCGAGCAGCCGGTCCCGGTCGCGTTCCAGCAGGTCCGCGAGCCGGTACAGCAGGGCGCTGCGTTCGCGAGGCCCCAGCCTGCTCCACTCGCCGTCGTCGAACGCGTGGCGTGCCGCGGCGACGGCGGCCGCGACCTGGTCCGGGCCCGCGGACGGCGTGACCGCCAGTTCGCGGCCGGTCGACGGGCTCACCGAGCGGATCTCCGGCCCCTCGCCGGTCAGCCATTTCCCGCCGACGTGCAGGGCGGCGTGCGGGTTCGTCATGAAATCCTCCGGATGCCGGGTCGGCCGGGTTCCGCGCGGCTCACCGGTACCGCACGATGCCGCGGATGTTCTTGCCCTCGTACAGGTCGTCGTAGCCTTGCGCGATGTCCTCGAGCGAATAGGCGCGAGTGACCATCTCGTCGAGTTTGAGCCGGCCGTCGCGGTAGAGCTGGAGCAGGTTCAGCACGTCCCAGTTCCCGTTCGTGGCCCCGAAACAGGTGCCCTGCACGCGCTTCTGGGAAAGCGTCAGCTCGAACAGGTCGAGCGGCACCTCGCTCACTTCGTGCTTGCCGACCGCGGTCGTCACGACGGTGCCCGCCTTGCGCACCGAAGACAGCGCCTGCCGCAGGTACTCCGGCCGCATCACGCCGACCGTCACGATCGTCGCGGCCGCGCCTTGGCCGTTGGTGAACTGCTTCGCCAGCTCCGTTGCTTCCTCGATCGACGCGACCGCGTGCGTCGCGCCGAACACCGCGGCCTGCTCCCGCTTGAACGGCACCGGATCCACCGCGATCACCTGCGATGCACCCGCGTGCACCGCACCCTGCACAGCGCTCACGCCGATTCCGCCGATGCCCATCACGATCACCGTGTCGCCCGGCTCGATCCCCGCCGAGTGCACCGCGGAACCCCAGCCGGTGCTGACCCCGCAGCCGACCAGGCACGCCTTGTCCAGCGGAATATCCTTGCCGATCTTCACCACCGAGGCGAGCGAAACCGTCGTGGTTTCGACGAAGGTCGAGATGCCGCACATCTGGCCGACCGGCGTGCCGTCGGGAGTGTGCAGCCGGTAGGTGCCGTCGGTGAACCGCGGACCGGCGAGGATGCCCGCGGCCAGGTCGCACAGGCTGGCGTGCCCGGTGGCGCACCAGCGGCAGTGCCCGCACGAGGGGATCGCGGAGAAAATGACGTGGTCGCCCTCCTCGATGCCCTTGCTGTTCGGGCGGACCTTGGTCACCACGCCCGCGCCCTCGTGCCCGAGCGCGAACGGATAGCCGCCGACCGGGATGTCGCCGGTCACGTGGTGGTCGTCGGAATGGCACAGGCCGGACGCGACGAGCTCGACCTGGACCTCGTCCTCGTACGGATCGCCGACCTCGAGATCGACCACCTCGAGCCGCCCGGGCGCCTGCCGGACGACTGCTCCCCGCGTGCGCATGCGTCGAACTCCTTCGTTCGATAGATTAAACTTAATATATAAAACAGCACTGTAACGGAGAGAGCGAGGAAGCGGAATGACCGGAATCCGCAGGGCGTGGGCGCTCGACGCGCCGACGATGACCGCCGACGAGAGTTTCGTGCTCACCGGAGGCGGCGACGCCCCGGTCGTCATGCCGCTGCCCGCGTTCCTCGTCGAGCACGACCTCGGCCTGATGCTCTTCGACGCCGGCCTCGCGCCCGAGGCGGCGGGCGACCCGGGTGCGGTCTACGGCCCGCTGGCCGAGGCGTTCCAGGCGGTGTTCCCCGAGGAGTTCCGGCTGGACCGGCAGATCGGGGAACTGGGCTTCCGCACCGAAGACGTCCGGCACGTGGTGCTTTCCCACGCCCACTTCGACCACACCGGCGGACTGTCGCACTTCCCGCACGCACAAGGCTTCGCCGGCGCCGGCGAACTGCGGTACGCCCAGCAGCCCGCGGCGCACCTGGCGGGGTTCTTCCGCGATCAGGATCTCGAAGCCGCCGCGAAAATCAGCTGGAACGAACTGCCCGCGGGCTACGACCACGACCTGTTCGGCGACGGCAGCGTCACTCTCCTCTCGCTGCCCGGCCACACCCCCGGGTCGCTCGGGCTGCAGCTGCGCCAGGACGGCCGGACCCTCGTGCTCAGCGGCGACGCCGCGCACGTGCGGCGCAACATCAGCCAGACCACCGGAATCCCGGTGGACGTGGATTCGGTGCGGGCGCTCGATTCGCTGCGCAAGCTGAAGCTGCTGGCCGCCCGGCCGGACGTGACGGTGTGGGTGAACCACGACCCGGAAGACTGGCGGACGCACCGCGCCGGCGGGAAGCAGATCCTCGGCTAGCGTCTTCCGGCAAGGAAAAACCGCACGGCCGCGGCAGTGAATTCCGGCGCGGCCGAGGCACCGTAATGATCGCCGGGCACCGGGGCGAACTCCGCGTTCAGCAGCCGCGCGAGCGGTTCGGCGTCGGCGTGCCCGGTGTCCTCGCTGCCGACCGCGACGAGCGCCGGGATCGTCAGCGCGGTGAGCTGCTCCGTCGGCACGACCGAATTCAGGACGTGCATCAACGCGCGCGGATCAGCGCCGAGGCGGCGGATCCAGTGCGCGGTCCCGGCGTCGGACGGTTCCACTGCCCGGCCTTCGATCAACGCCGTGAGCAC
The DNA here is from genome assembly GCF_021903635.1 of Amycolatopsis sp. FU40. Lineage (NCBI taxonomy): Bacteria > Bacillati > Actinomycetota > Actinomycetes > Pseudonocardiales > Pseudonocardiaceae > Amycolatopsis > Amycolatopsis sp. FU40. Next base: position 1,129,251 of record NZ_CP091381.1, on the reverse strand, counting down.
CCGGTGCAGCGGCCCGCCCGCACCGCCCCGCTGCATCGCGGCGAGCCCTTGTCCGCCAAGGAGAATCCGGGCAGGCCGCGCACCGCGCACGACCATGCGGAGCGCGACTCGCGCGCCGAGCGAGTACCCGCCCAGCGCGTACCCGGTCAGGCCGAGTCGCTCGACGAGCGCGAGCCCGTCGTCGACGAGCACATCCGGCGGGCAGCGGGCCGGATCGTCCGGCTGCGGACTCGCGCCGTGCCCGCGGAAATCCGGCAGCAGCACGCGAAACCCGCGTTCGGCGAGCTGCTCGGCCAGCCCGCTGCGCAGCCACGCTTCCCCGGACGAGGTGAACCCGTGCAGCAGTACGACCGGTGTGCCCTCGCCCAGTTCGCGGTAGGCCGGTTCGAGTCCGTCGCGAGCGCGGAACCGGTGGACGGGCGGTGCGATCATGGGGTCCTTCCTGCCGGCCGGACCCCATGATCGCACGCGCGGAACCGGATCTCACCGGTTTTCCGGAACCGTCACGGAAGCGGCCGCGTCCCCGGCACCACCCACTCCCGGTCGATCCGGCCGTCGATCGCGACCATGACCGCGATCCCTCCGCGCGAGCCGTCCGACCAGGTCCCGGCCATGGTCTGGCGCCCCGGGTCGAGCACCAGCTCGCCGTGCCACGGGTGCGCGTCCTTGGCCAGCACCCGCAGCTCCTCGCGGTCCAAGCCGCCTTCGCCCGGGCCGTCGGGCAGCGCCGACCGGCCGTCCGGCGACGGGATCGTCCAGTTCCGCGAGACTTTTCCGCCGGTCAGCACGAACAGGTCGGCACCGGTGATGACCACGCCGTCGCGCCGGGTGACGTCCCAGGTGAAGGCGAGCCGGTCGGTTCCGTCGACGACGAAAGTGCGCGGGACGAACACGTTTCCGACGTCGCGCTGGTACTTCGCGATGAACGCCTCGGCGTCCGCCGGGCCGACCAGCGGGTCGAGGCCGGGTTTGGTGCCGGACCACTGGCGGCCGTCGGCAGTGAGCAGCCGGTGCGCGAGCGAGGCGTCCTCGTTCCACATGCGACACCAGAGGGCGGGGATTTCTTCGGGAGTCAGGTCGTTTGCCATGCGAGAACCATCGCGGCCCTCGGCGACACCGTCCTGTCGGTGTTTTCCCGCCGCGTGGCGCAGGTCACTCCCCGAGCGGACGGGCGGAGATCCGCGCGAGTTCGGCGTCGAGGTCGACCTCGCGGCGCTCGACACGGTCGCCGGTGAGCGCGAGGGCGCGGATCCGGTCCAGCAGAAAGCCGCGGACCGCGTCGCGCAGGCGGCACCAGCCGAGCACGTACCAGCCCGCCGGACCCCACAACAGGCCCAGCGGCTCGACATCGCGTTCCGTCTCCTGGCCTTTGGCGTCCACATACGACAGCCGGAGGACGCGCCGCGCGGCGAGAGCGGTCAGGATCAGTCCGCTGCGGACAGCGGGCGGTTCGGGCTGGCCGACCCGGTGCAGCCGCGCGGCGAGGTGCTGTTCGGCGTCGCGGACGTCGGACGGCAGCCGCGCGAGCACCTTGCGCGCCGCCGACTCCGCCGCACCCGCGAAGGGCGAACCGGCGGCCGAACGCAACGCGACGGTGATCGCGATGGCTTCCTCCGGCGTGAGCGTGAGCGGCGGCAGGGTCCGTTCGCGGTCGAGGCCGTAGCCGCCGGTCCGGCCGGTTTCGGTCCAGATCGGCACGCCTGCCTCGCGCAACGCGCCGAGGTCGCGCTCGACCGTGCGCACGCTGACCTCGAACCGGGACGCGAGCCACGCCGCGGTCCGGGTGCGCGGCGCGACCGCCCGGAGCTCCTCGACAAGGGCGTACAGCCGGTCCGTGCGATTCACCCGGCCAGCCTACGGACCTGCGAATCCTCACCCGATCGGGTGGCTTTGCGGGCGACCGCCGTCACGATGGCGGCCCTCCGCTGTTCCGTTCGCGGGAGCCGCGACCGGCGCCGGTCCGTCCTGTGGAGGGCGGCGGACCGGCGAGGTCCCCTCGTTCGTCGGGGGACGAGGGGGCCGCCGGGGCGGGTCGGCGCAGGGGGCCGGCCCGTTCCCGGTCCGGCGGGGACGCTTGACTCTCACACCGTGTCAGAGCGTGTGCTGGAGAGGCCATGTTCACCATCGGAGAATTCGCCCGCCACGGCCGGGTTTCGGTCCGCATGCTGCGCCACTACGACGCGCTCGGCCTGCTCCGCCCCGCCGAGGTCGACCCGTGCACCGGCTACCGGCGCTACACCGCCGGGCAGCTGGCCGCGCTGAACCGGATCGTCGCGCTGAAGGATCTCGGCTTCGGGCTCAGCGAGGTCGCCGCGCTGCTGGACGAGCAGATCACGCCCGAGCAAGTCCGCGGCATGCTGACGCTGCGCCGGGCGGAACTGGCCGAACGGGTCGCCGCCGACCGGCTCCGGCTGGCCGAGGTCGAGGCGAGACTCCGCACGCTGGAAAGCGAGCACGCCATGCCGGACACCGAAATCATCGTCAAGGATCTCCCCGCGACCCCTGTCGTGCGGCTCACCGCGACCGTCGAGAGCTTCTCCCCCGACGCGATCAGCCCGGTCCTGCGCCCGCTGTGCGCGGAACTCGGCCAACGGCTCGAAGGCTCCGACGCCACCCCGGCCGGACCGCTCGTCTGTTACTACGAAAAGCCCGCCGGCGAAGACGATCCGGTCGTCGTGCACGCCGCGCTCCCGGTGTCCGGCACCGTCACCGCGCCGAACGGCCTCGAGGTCGCCGAACTGCCCGCCGCCCGCGCCGCGACGCTCGTGCACCGCGGCCCGGCGAGCGGAATCCTCGCCGGCTACCAGGAACTCGCCCGGTGGACCGACGAGCACGGTTTCCGCGCGGACGGCTTCCCCTGCGAGGTCTACCTGCACACTTCCGGCGACGAGAGCGAATGGGTCGTCGAACTGCGCGAGCCCTTCGTCGAGCAGCCGCGCTGACCGGCCAAGACCCGACCTTCGACGGGTTGCGCCGCCGCCCGTTCCGGAGGCGAATGGGTGGGGACGACCCGAGGAGGACGCAGGTGTTCTCGACAGGTCCCGGCACCCAGCCGGACCGGCTCGCCGACGCGCTGGCGGACGGGCCGTTCAGCCGTGCCCTGACCCTGGCCATCGACCGCAGCGGGCTCGGCCTCGACCGGCTCCGCGACCGGCTCGCCGCGGCGGGCGCGGCGGTCAGCACCACCACCCTCAGCTACTGGCGGACCGGCCGCACCGTGCCCGCCCGCGCCCGTTCGCGCGTCGCGGTGCGGATTCTCGAGGGCGTGCTGGACCTGCCGCCGGGCTCGCTGACCGGGCTGATCGAGCGCGATCCGGAACCGCCGCCGGTCCCGGTCGTGCGCTGGGAACGATTGTGGGGACGCCGGAACGCCGTGCTGCGGGTGCTGAACTCGTTCGAAACGGCGTACCGGACGTCGCTGGTCGTCGTGAGCCTCCACGAGGCCGTGCACGTCGGCCCGGACCGGCGGCTGCACCGGCTGGAAGTGCGCGAGGTCCTCCGCGCGACCGAGGACGACACGCACATCCGGCTGGTCACCGCGCACGGCGTCGGCCCCGGCTGCCCGCCGCGGCTCGTGCGCACCCGCTACTGCTCGCCCGGGCGCACCGAAACCCTCGCCGAGGAAGGATTCACGGTGGCCGAACTCGTCCTCGGCCGCGGGCTGGACCGGGGCGAAACCGCGATCGCCGAGTACGAATTCGAGTTCACCGACGACCGCCCGGACTGGTCCTACGAACGCCGGTTCCGCAACGCCGTGCACGAGCACGTGCTCGAACTGCACTTCGCGCCCGGCTTCGAACCGCGGGCCTGCCACGCCTACCGCCTCGACTCCCCCGGCGGGCCGGAGACGACCGTCGCCGAACTGCCGATCACCGAGGGCCTTCCCGCGCACGTCGTGTCGGCGGCGGTCACTCCGGGGATCCTCGGCCTGCGCTGGCAGTGGGACGCGCCATGATGAACCCATGGAATCGACGCGGATCGACCGCTGGCTCTGGGCGGTCCGGCTGACCAAGACGCGCGCCGACGCCGCGGCCGCCTGCCGCGGCGGGCACGTGCGCGTGAACGACCGCCCGGCGAAACCGGCGACCTCGGTCGTGCCCGGCGACGAGGTCCGGGCCCGGATCGGGACGACGACCCGCGTAGTCGAGGTCGTGCAGGTGATCCAGAAACGGGTCGGCGCGGCCGTCGCGGCCACCTGTCTCATCGACCGCACCCCGAAGCCGCCGCCGGAAGCGGCGATCCCGGTCGCCCGCCGCGAGCGCGGCGCGGGCCGTCCGACGAAACGGGAACGCCGGGTGCTGGACGAATTCCGCCGCCAGCAGGGCTGACCCCGCGGGACACCGGATCGGCGCTTCCCTGCGGGCTCGTTCGCGTACCTTGTAAGCTTACGATGTACGCATAAGCAGCGGAGACCGCCGTGCCCCCGATCGCCGTCGCCGTCCCGATCCTGTGGCTGGCCTGGCTCGTCCTGACCGAATGGGTGCCGACGCACCCGCTCAACGATCTCGCGCCGGGCAATCTCCGCCCGCGACTGCTCGCCGCCGCGATCAACTACCCGTTCCCGCTGCTCATCGCCGCGGGCGTGGCGCCGCACCGGCCGTGGTCGTCGATCGCGGCGCCGGCGTTGTGCGTGCAGCGCCTGGTCGTCGGCCTGCTCGCCCTGGCCATGTCCGGCACGACGCTGGCTGCCACGCTGAGCGCATGAACGACACGCCCCGCCGCCGGCCGGGTCGCCCGCCGCAGGTCGGCGCCGACCAGATCGTCGCGGCGGCGATCGGCCTCATCGACGACGACGGCCTCGACGCCCTGACATGCGGGCGCTCGGCTCCCGCCTCGGGGTCGCGGCGATGTCGTTGTACCGCCACGTCCCGCACCGCGACGCCGTGCTCGCCGCGGTCGTCAACCGCCTGGTGGCCACCGCGCTCGCCGACCTCGAACCGCGGGAGTCCTGGCCGGAGGCGGCGACCGGGTTCGCCGAGGCGTACCGAGCCATGCTGCTGAGCCATCCGAACGCGGTCCCGCTGCTGGCCACCCACCCGGTCGACGTCGTAGCGGTCGCGCCGCTGCTCGCGGGCGTGCTCGACCGGTTCGCCGCGGACGGCATCGCCCGGGAGGACGCGCTGATCGCGGTGCAGTCCCTCGGCGTCTACACCCTTGGCCACGCGCTCGCCCAGGTCGGGTCGCCGCCGGAGGCGCCCGCCGACCCCGCCGCCGCCGAGTACTACGACCGGTGGTTCGCCGCCGGGCTGCGGGCCATGGTCAAGGGATTCCAGCCCTGATCAGGCGTCCGATTTCGCCTTGTCCCGCCGCCCCCAATGGATGTGCTGCTCCTCCCGCATCCGCTCCACCGCGTCCGGATAGTGCAGTTCGAAAGCGGGCCGTTCGGACCGGATCCGCGGCAGTTCGGTGAAATTGTGCCGCGGCGGCGGGCTCGACGTGGCCCATTCCAGCGAATTGCCGAAGCCCCACGGGTCGTCCACGTTGACCTTCTCGCCGTAGCGGTAGCTCTTCACCACATTCCAGATGAAGGGCAGCACCGAAGCGCCGAGAATGAACGCGCCGATGGTCGAAATCGTGTTCAGCACCGTGAAACCGTCGCTGCGAAGGTAGTCCGCGTATCGCCGCGGCATTCCTTCCGCGCCGAGCCAGTGCTGCACCAGGAACGTCGTGTGGAACCCGATGAACGTGGTCCAGAAGTGCCATTTGGCGAGCGGTTCGTCGAGCATCCGGCCGGTCATCTTCGGGAACCAGAAGTAGATCCCGGCGAACGTGGCGAACACGATCGTGCCGAACAGCACGTAGTGGAAATGCGCGACCACGAAATAGGTGTCGGTGATGTGGAAGTCCAGTGCGGGCGCGGCCAGCAGCACCCCGGTCAGCCCGCCGAGCAGGAACGTGACGAGGAATCCGACCGACCACAGCATCGGCGATTCGAACGACAGCGTCCCCTTCCACATGGTGCCGATCCAGTTGAAGAACTTCAGCCCGGTCGGCACCGCGATCAGGAACGTCATGATCGAGAAGAACGGCAGCAGCACCGCACCGGTGGCGAACATGTGGTGCGCCCACACCGTCGCGGAAAGCCCGGTGATGCCGACCGTCGCGAACACCATCAGCCGGTAGCCGTAGAGCGGTTTCCGGCTGAACACCGGAATGATCTCGGTGACGATCCCGAAATACGGCAGCGCGACGATGTACACCTCGGGGTGGCCGAAGAACCAGAACAGATGCTGCCAGAGGATCGCCCCGCCGTTCGCGGGATCGAAAACGTGCGCGCCGAGCCTTCGGTCCGCCTCCAGCGCGAACAGCGCGGCGGTGAGGATCGGGAACGCGATCAGCACGAGAATCGCGGTGAAAAAGATGTTCCAGGTGAACAGCGGCATCCGGAACATCGTCATTCCCGGCGCCCGCAGGCACAGGATCGTCGTCGTCATGTTGACCGCGCCGAGAATCGTTCCCAGACCGGACACGATGAGGCCCATGATCCACAGATCACCGCCGACGCCGGGACTGTGCACGGCGTCCGACAACGGCGTGTAGGCGGTCCAGCCGAAGTCCGGCGCCCCGGCGGGCGTGAGGAACGCGCTCAGCACGATCAATCCGCCGAAAAGGTATAACCAGTAGGAAAACGCGTTCAATCGCGGAAACGCGACATCCGGAGAGCCGATCTGCAGCGGCAGCACGAAATTGGCGAATCCGAACACATTCGGCGTCGCGTACAGCAGCAGCATGATCGTGCCGTGCATGGTGAACAGCTGGTTGTACTGCTCCTGCGACAGGAATTGCAGCCCCGGCTGGGCCAGTTCGCCGCGCATCAGCAACGCCATCGCGCCGCCGACCAGGAAAAACGCGAACGAAGTGCCGAGGTAGAGCAGCCCGATCTGCTTGTGGTCGGTGGTGCGCAGGATGCCCAGCAGCACCGAGCCTTTCCTGCCCCGGTGCGGCGCGGCGGCGATCACCACTGGCCGGGGCTTCAGCTGTGTCATGACCGACCTCCCGCGCACCCGACGATCGCCGGGCAGCCCGCGGCGGCCCGGCCTCACCCGGGCCGGGTAACCGGCCCCGGCCCGCGGCAAACCCCGGCTTTGTCAGCTGCCCCGGCGGTGCGGCAACCGTCCGTTCGTCAGCGCCGCACCGAACACGACGGCCGCGCCGATCACCAGCAACACCGCCCCGGCGGCCGGCGCGGACGCCCACCACACCACGCCCGACGCGGCCACCAGCCAGGCCCCGGCGAGCGCCTCTTTCCGGGCCGGCGGCGTCGCCTTGCGCGCACGCAGTCCCGCGCTGCCCAAGGCGAGCACGCCGATCGCGAGCACCGCCAGCACCGGCCAGTACATTTTCTTTACTCCCGGAACTCGCCGCTGTGCCTGCGGTAGGCGACGGTCACCGAGATCACCGAGAAAATCGCCAGCAGCACGCCGACGATCAGCGAATTCGTGCGGATCGCGTCGCGGTGGCCGTCGACCGGGTAGCCGAACGCGAAGGGCGCGGCGATGAGCCAGAACCCGATCGCGACGTTGACCAGTCCCAGCCAGCGCGCGCGTTCCGGCAGGCCGAACCGGACCAGAGCGACCGCTGCCACGGCGATCCCGCACGCCAGGCTGTTCCAGAAGCCGGCCGTCGCGGACAGCGTGAACGAGTAGCTGTACGCGAACGCCGCGAACACCAGCCAGGCCCCGGCCAGGAACTCGGCGGTGAGCGGCAGCCTGCTTTCCCGCAGTTTCCGGTCCTGCGGCGTCAACGCGGTGAGCGCCACGCTCATCTTCATTCCGTGGTCACCTCCTCGCCGGGGCTACTGCCCGGCCTTGATTCCCGGTTCGCCGTGATCGAACTGGATCGCCTGGTGCAACGGCACCGACGCGGTCCGGGCGGGCCGCGGAGCGCGCAGGCCCATCGGCAGGACCACGCGGTGATGCGCCGCTTCGAGGACCATCGCGCTGCACGCGTACCAGGCCAGCACCGCGGACGCGAGCAGGAAGTACGCGGCGATCGTGCGCACGACGCCGACGTCGCCGATCAGGCCGATCGCCAGCAGCGTCGCCCCGGCGGCGAGAACCGCGAGCAGCGCGCAGAGCACGAGGCTTTCCGCCAGCGCGGCGAGCGCGCCGGTCCAGGTGATCGCCGCGAGCCCGACGAACCAGAAGCCGATCGCGGCCGCCGCGACCGGGCTCGCCGTCGTCGAAGGCAGCCCGCCGAGACCGACGAACAACTGGTAAACGCCGTAGCCGATCCAGAACGCGCCCCACGCCCCGTGCACGACCGTGGCGAGCGCGTCGCGGGCCCGGTACGACCACATCCCGGCGAGGAACTGCGCGACGCCGCCGAAAGCGAACGCGAACGGGGCCAGCAACAGCGGCGTCGTCGTGCTGTCGCCGAACCAGCCCGCCATGTTGGCCGCCACCATGAACGTCGACACCGCGAACCCGGCGAGCCCCAGGATCGACGGTGCGGCCACCGGACTCAGATTGATGTGCGTGTGCTCGCGCCAGAACGAGTATTCCGCGCCGTCGCCGCCCGCCGGCACCGCGCGGCCGGGCATCTGCATCTCACGGGTCATCTCCGGCTCCTTCCCAGCCGACCACCCCTGCCCGCCGCGCGTACCCCGCCGTCGACCTGCGGAACCCTGCATCTGCTACGCCGAACGAGTGAATTTCGTCCCCAGCCGGGCGACGGGCAGTGTCCATTTCGGACGCGACACTCCCCCGCGCGGACGGGATGCCAGGCGACCAGGGGTCCGATATGCCAGGGTGTGCGCATGGCGAGCGTCCGCGGTTATCTGTTGTCCTGGACCACTTTGCTGCCGTTGATCGCCCTGGTCCTGCTGGCGCTCACCTGGGGTCGCACGCTCGGTCCGGTGCCGGTCGCGCTGGTGGCGATCGCGCTGGCGGGCACGGTTCTCGCCGCGGTGCACCACGCCGAGGTCGTCGCGCACCGGGTCGGCGAACCGTACGGCTCGCTGGTGCTCGCGGTCGCGGTGACCGTGATCGAGGTCGCGCTGATCGTCACGATGATGGCTTCCGGCGGCGAGAAGGCCGACACCCTGGCGCGCGACACGGTGTTCGCCGCGGTGATGATCACCACTAACGGCATCGTCGGGCTGTCGCTTCTCGTGGGCGCGCGCCGGTACGGGGAAACGCGTTTCCACCCCGAAGGAAGCGGCGCGGCCTTGGCGACCGTCGGCACGCTGGCGACGCTGAGCCTCGTCTTGCCGACCTTCACCACAAGCACCCCGGGTCCCGGGTTTTCCGCACCGCAACTGGCTTTCGCGGCCGGTGCGTCGCTGGTCCTGTACGCCACGTTCGTGGCGACACAGACCGTCCGTCACCGCGATTTCTTCCTTCCCGTCGACCACGACGGCGAGACTCGCGAGGAGGAGCACGCGGAACCGCCGAGCGCCCAGAAGACGTTGGTCAGCCTCGTTCTGCTGCTGATCTCCCTGGTCACCGTCGTCGGACTGGCGAAGGTGGAATCTCCGGCGATCGAAGCCGGCGTGCGCGCGGCCGGGCTTCCGCAGTCTTTCGTGGGCGTGGTGATCGCCCTGCTGATCCTGGCCCCGGAAACGCTCGCCGCGGTCCGTGCGGCACGGCGCGACCGGATGCAGATCAGCCTCAACCTCGCGTACGGCTCGGCGATCGCCAGCATCGGCCTGACGATTCCGGTCATCGCGCTCGCCTCGGTGTGGCTGAAGGGCCCGCTGCTGCTCGGTCTCGGGCCGACGCACATCGTGCTGCTCGCGCTCACGGTGGTGGTCAGTGTGCTGACGGTGGTGCCGGGGCGGGCCACGCGGCTTCAGGGCGGGGTGCATCTGGTGTTGCTGGCGGGATTCCTGGTGCTGGCGATGAATCCGTGAGTTCGCCCGCGGTCTGGTCGCACGCTCCACAATGGAGCATCTTCGGACCGCCTCCCGGCCGCGGGCATCCGCGGGCCGGCCCGGTGCCGGCGGATCGCCCGCGAACGAGATTCCTGATTCGCTTATCGTTCCGGCGACCTGAGTCCGATCGCAGGTCGAGCTGCTTTTCCACCGCTTTCCCCGGATCTTCGCGGGACGTCGCCGCGGTGCGCGGGAGGAAAAGGACGCCGGTTTTGTCGGTGCTGCTCCGTATCCTGGCCAGGTGAAGATCCAGCAGTCCCCCGTCCCGTCCGCTGCGGCCGGTGAAGCCGCGCGCAGAGCTTCTCCCGGCAGCCGCCCCACGTTCCCCGGCCGTCCGTCGGCCGATGCCCGTTCCGTTCGTGCCGCCGGCCTCGTGCCTGTCGTCGTGGCGAGCGCCCGGGGCGTCGCCGCCCGGCTCGCGGCCGCCGGGTTCGCCCGCGGCTCCGTCAGCGAGGTGCGCCCATGAGCGGCCTCTCGTCCCCCGCGACGGAAGCAGTGGAGCGCCCGCCCGCCAAGCCCGGGCTGCTGATCAGCGTGCTCGTGCTGTCGGCGTTCGTGATGATCCTCAACGAGACCATCCTGAGCGTCGCGCTGCGCGACCTCACCGTCGACCTCTCCGTCCCGACCACCACGATCCAGTGGCTCACCAGCGGCTTCCTGCTCACCATGGCGGTGGTCATCCCGACGACGGGGTTCCTGCTCGAACGGTTCACGCCGCGGCAGGTGTTCGTCTTCTCGCTCGCCTCGTTCAGCCTCGGCACGCTGCTGTGCGGCGTCGCGCCCGGGTTCGGCCTGCTGATGGCGGGCCGTGTCGTGCAGGCGTGCGGCACCGCGGTGATGATCCCGCTGCTGATGACCACCGTCATGCGGCTCGTGCCCGCCCAGCGCCGCGGCGCGACGATGGGCACGATCAGCATCGTCATCGCGGTCGCGCCCGCGATCGGCCCGACGATCGGCGGCGCGGTGCTGTCGTCGCTCGGCTGGCGGTGGATGTTCTTCATCGTGCTGCCGCTGTCGCTGGCCGCGCTGGTCACCGGGATGCTGCAGCTGCGGATCGACAGCGAAACCCGCGCGGTCCCGCTCGACGCCCTCTCGGTCGTCCTGTCCGCCATCGGTTTCGGCGGAGTTCTGTACGGCCTGTCGTCCGCGGGCGAATCCGCCGAGACCGCGCTGGTGCCGCCGTGGCTGCCGATCGTCGTCGGCGTGGTTTCGCTGGCGGTGTTCGGCTGGCGGCAGCTTCGCCTGCAACAGCGCGACCGGGCCCTGCTCGACCTGCGGCCGTTCACCCACCGCAGCTTCGTAGTCGCGCTCGGGCTCAGCGCGCTGCTGTTCATGTGCCTGATCGGCGCGGGCGCGATCCTGCTGCCGCTGTACCTGCAAACCGTCCTGCACAAGTCGACCTTCATCAGCGGCCTGGCCGTCCTGCCCGGCGGTCTGGTGCTCGGCCTGCTCGGCCGCCCGGTCGGCGCCCTGTTCGACCGGGTCGGCGCCCGCCCGCTGGTCCTGCCCGGCGCACTCGCGATGGCGGTCTCGCTGTGGCTGTTCTCGTTGCTGGGCCCGGATTCTCCGCTGATCGCGGTGATCGGCATCCACATCGTCCTGATGGCCGGCCTGGGCCTGATGATGACCCCGCTGATGACCGAATCGCTGGCCGCGCTGCCCGACCACCTCTACTCGCACGGCAGCGCGATCCTCTCGACCCTCCAACAGGTCGCCGGCGCACTGGGCACCGCGGTGTTCATCAGCGTCGCGACCCTGAGCAGCGCCGAACACGCCGCGGTAAGCCCCGATGCCGACGGCCTGCACATGGCTTTCGTCGTCGCCGGCTGCATCGGAGTGGCCGCGGTAATCGGAGCCTGGTTCGTCCGTTCGCCCCGCCCGGAACGAACGGAGGAGGCCTGACCCCGTGAACGCAGACCGGCTCGATGTCGTCGCCCGCACCTTCACCGCATCGATGACCAGCATCCGCGGCCGACGCGTCCACCGGCTGATCATGCGCCGGATGGCAGGCTACGACCACGTCCTGCCCGCCGCCACCGCCGACGGCGCCCCAGCGCTGCTGGCTCTGTCCGCCGACGGCCGAGCCGCCCTGTGCCGCAGCGACGGTCGCGGCCCGTCCGCAGACCTCGTGACCTGCGGCCCGACGCCCGGGGTCACCGTGACGTCCGCACACGACCTCACGAAGGACTCGCTGCCGGTGCTGAACTGGACCGTCCGGCATCCCGGGTTGCTGCACGTCGCGGGCCCGCTGACGATCGTTCCCGGCGAGACGGAGCAGGAGGAGATCGAGGCGGCCCTGCGTCCTGGATGACCGGCTCCGGGTTTCCTCGAAACGAGCGGCTCGAGGCCTGGCCGCGACCGGACGCCGGTGGTCAGTGCAGAACTCCGAGCCGCTCGTTTAGAGGCGGATGAGCTACCAGCGAGCCGCGGAGAAACCCGGCCGAGCGCGCCGAGCCGGGCCAGCGCCCGCCATCCGGCGGGGCAGGCGTCCCGGTCTCACCGGCCGAACGCGCGCTCCCACCGTTCGACGTCCGGCAACCTGCCGTCCGGCGCGGACCAGCAGGCCTGGAGCAGGTCGTAACCGTCGTGGACCAGGGCCGCGTGGGCGGGCCAGCGCTCAGCGGCCCAGCCGGGCTCGTTGTGCACCGAATCCACCCCTGCCCGGGTCGCGCCTTCCAGCTCGAACTGGAGGTCCCGGCGCGCGGCCGCACGCGGAACCGGCGCACCGGCCAGCACCGCGCGGGCAGCAGCGCGGACGCGAGACCCAGTCCAGTCCAACGTCTTCCGATGCGCCCGCGGCACCACCGCGTACTGCACCGCCACGGCCACCACGACCCCGATCGCCGTCTGCGCGAAACGGTCGGCCACCGCGGGCCACACCGGGCCCGGCAGGCTCGCGACCCCGGCAGCCAGCAGGGCGAGCGGCGTGATGACGACCGTCGCCACCGCGTAATTCCGCGGCACCACCAGCTCCACGCAGAACTGCAACACCGCCAAGACCACGATCAGCACGACCCCGGACGGCGCGACCATCATCACCACTCCGAACAGCGCGAGCCCGGCCGCGGTCCCGACAAACCGGTGCAGCGCACGGACATTCGCCCGCCGCCGGTCCAGCCCTTGCTGCAGGACCACCAGAGCGCTCAGCACCGCCCAATGCGGCCGTCCGAACCCGGCTGCCACCGCCAGTTCCCCGGCGGCCACGCACCCGGCGCCCACGCGCAACGCCGTCAACGCGGCATGCGAACGCAACGGGACCGCCCGCCGCAGCCGGTACCCGAGGCTCGGTGGCGGCAACGGCAGCTTCCCCGGCGGAAGTTCGACGGACTCCCCCGGCGACGCGTCCGCGAACCGCCGATGGGCGGCGAGCAACGTCGCCGCCAGGTCCGGTTGCGTGCCCCGGCGCGGATGTCCCGCGTCGTGCAGCGCAGTCCATGCCGCGGACACGGCGGCACCCGCCGCGTGCCGCGCCTCGGCCGTCTTCCGCTCGGCCGAGACGAACGCGTCGACGGCCCGCACTGCCCGTTCGACGGCCGTCCGCTCCGGCTTGGCCCGGTCGGCCAGCACCCCGGCCATCGACACCACAACCGACGATCCGACCCCCGCCGCAGCGCACCCCAGCACCACCCAGGGCCGGGCTCCCGCCTCGACCGCCGCCTGCGCACCCGCACAAACGAGCGCGAAGAACAACGGCCCGGGAGGCCCAAGCCGCAACGCGTCGACGACGTAGGTGGCCAGCACCGCGACCACGGAAACCACCAGCACCGACACCGGCCCGGGCGGAACCGCAGACCCCACCGCAGCACCCAACGCAGCCGCCGCGAGCAATCCGGCGCCGGCAGCAGCCACGACGCCCGCCCGAACCCGGTACGGCCGCCCTTCGCCGTACAAGACCGCGAACGTCCCGAGCGTGACGAACAACGCCGAGGCAGCGGCCCCCGCCAGCACCAGCGCGATCCCCGGCACAGCCACCGCGGCCGCGGCCCGCAACCCCGCCGACCACCTCCGCCCGACCGGCGGCAACGCGAACATCAGCGCCCGGAACCCCGCCACGCGAGGCAACTGCTCAACCGGCTCGGGCGACGATCCCATCCGCCCATCCCAACACGCCGCCACCCGCCCCGAAAGCCCGGCTATGCCAGGCAGAGACCGCGAGCACACTCTCCGGCGCGGGTTCGTTCCGTGATCGAAACGCCTGGCCTGGGAACTGAGAGGCATTGCCTGGCCCGTCGGACACGGCAGTCAGGCAACCAGCCGGTCGCCCACGCAATGACCAGCTCTCGCGCCCCTAGCCGGCCCTGCGCAATTCCCGGCCGCGCGAGCGCGCCGCCACCTCCACTCGCAGCCCACGTCAAGTGCGCCGCTAGGACCGTCCGGCACTCGTCCCGGCGACCGCCGCGGCGCACTCCGTCGTGCGTTCGCTCCACAGCTGAAACGCTCGATCTTCGATCGGAAATCTCAAGCTGAGCAGCAGTCCGCGCTAACCCCACCGCCATCCGGCGCAGCCCGGCTCAGGAACACTCGCCGTCCGCAGCCAGGCCCCAGCCGGTCACGTGGCCCGCCCCGTGGACCGCTCCGCGGCGGATGGCGCCCGATGCGTCGACGATCGAGGCTCGACCAGAACCCCAGACGTCGCGGGCGGCCAGCAAGCGGTTCACGCGCCCGCCGGGCGGGTCTGAACTCAACCGGCGTGCCGATCTCGGCCCGGTTGAGCCCGCAGTCCGTCGCCCGGACAGGAACCCTCACCGGAACTCAGCCCGCGCGGCCGCCTCCCCCACCGTGACCGGGTCCAGGTCCGGATGGGCTGCCTCGGCCCGTTCCCACTGCGCAGCGGCCTCCTCCGAAACTCCTTGCGCCGCAGCGACATTTCCCAACCCCAGATAACCCCGCGCCGCCTCGTGCGTGCTGCCGCAGGCCTCGGCGCGGGTCACCGCTTCCCGGTACGCCGACTCCGCACCCGGCTGGTCCCCCGCACGGAACCTCGCCCAGCCAAGGCAGTTCAACCCCATCACGACGTCCAGTTCCAGCCCCAGTTCCTCGAACACCGCCAGTGTCTCCTCGACCAGGCGGGCGGCTTCGGCGGGCCGTCCCAGTGCCGTCAGGACCAAGGCGACACCCCGTGCCGTGATGGCGCCGCTGCGCCGGTTGCCGGTCAAGTCGTAGAAGTCGGCCGCGGAGCGCAGGTCGCGCAAGGCCTGTTCGTGGTTGCCCCGGTAGTGCTCGGCCCACGCGGAATGCGCCAGGGCGGTCGCTTCGCCGTGGCGGTCGCCGATTTCCCGGTACTCCCGAAGTGCCTGGCGGTAGCACTGGGAAGCCTCGTCCAGGTCGCCGCGGTCGACGTAGGCGATTCCCAGATTCGCGGTGGTCGTCGCGGCGGCCCAGCGGTTGCCGACCGCTTCGGCGGCGGCGCGTGCCCAGCGGTGCGTCGCGATCCACGGGTCCCACAGTTTGGTCAGGTAGAAGAATCCCCGCAGGAAGAACGCCAGCTGCCAGCAGCGCTCGGACTCCCCGGCCCGGCGGCAGAGCGCGACGAGGTTCGGCCATTCCGCGCGGAACCAGGCGATCGCGCTCTCCTGGTCCGGGAATTCCACCTCCGGCAGCCCGGGCGGACAGGTCACCTCCGGGCGGTACCGCGGGCCGCTCATCGCCCGGTCGGCGCGTTCCGCGGTCGCGACCGAGAAATCGGCCAGGCGGCGGAAAGCGTCCTCTCCGTTCACGCCGGAGGCGGCGAAAACCCTTACCAGGTCGTGGAAACCGAACCGGCCGAGCTCCGGCTGGGTGAGCAGGTACGCCTGGTGCAGGCGGTCCAGCAGGCGTTCGGCCGCCACCTCGTCCAGGGAGCCGAGTGCTTGCGCGGCGGTGACGTCGAAGTCCGGGCCGGGGTGCAGGGCCAGCAAGCCGAACAGCCGCGCTTCCGGCTGCTCCAATTGGCGGACTGACAACCGAAAGGCGGCGGCCAGGCTTCGTTCGCCGTCGTCGAGTTCGCCGAGGCGGCGGGTTTCGTCGGCGAGGCGGCGTTCCAGTTCCGCGACGTCCCACGCGGGATGGGCGCGCAGGCGGGCCGCGGCGATCCGGATCGCCAGCGGGAGGCGGCCGCAGCGGTCGGCGATGCGCAGGGCCGCGTCGGGGGCCGCCCTGGTCAGGGCGGCGACCAGGGCGGCGGCGGAAGCGGACGGGAGGACGCCCAGCGAGACGTGCTCGGCTTCGTCCAATGCGGGCAGGCGCGAGCGGCTGGTGATCACGACCCGGCATTTCGGTTCCGCGGGCAGCAGCGGGCGCACCTGCCCGGTGCTGCCCGCGTTGTCCAGCACCAGCAGGAAACTCCGGCCGCGCAGGCAGGTCCGGAACAATGCCGCGCGGTCGTCCGGATCGGCCGGGATCCGGTCGGCGGGCACCTCCAGGATCCGCAGCAGGCGGTCGTGCGCTTCGGCGGGCGTGACCGGTTCGCCGGAGGTGCCGCGGAGATCGAGAAAGAGGCTGCCGTCGGCGAAGGACGCTTCGAGCCGGTACGCGCACCGCACGGCGAGCGCCGTCTTGCCGGCTCCGCCCATCCCCGAAATGACGCAGACGCCGCCGTCGGACTCGAGAATCTCGCGTACGGCCCGGGTTTCCGAATCGCGGCCGGCGAAGTCGGCGGTCACCGGCGGGAGGCCGGACGGGCGGACGTCCGGCCGGGTCCGGCGTTTTCCGGTTTCCGCGGGAACCAGTGCGGTAAGGGCTCCAGGAGTGCCGAATTCGGATTCACACAATCTGGCAAGTGCGGAATTCGGGGCAGCGAGGCCGGTTTCGACCTTGCTCAAGTACCCCTTGCTGTAATGCACCCGCGCCGCCAGCTCGGTGAGCGACAGCCCGGCCGAGGTGCGCAGCCGCCGCAGTTCCGCCCCGAACGTCGCGCGCGCTGTCATCCGCCCCCACCTTCTTCTCGCTCCCAGTATGACGGTCCGGCAGACGCCGGCCCGTGGTTTCGTCACGGCGCGGTCCGCACCGACACCGGCGGCGCGACCGGAGCCGGTCCGCCCGGATGACCGAGGGCGAGTCCGGACACGAGAGCCACCCCGGCGAGCCACAACGCGGCGCGCACCAGCAGAGAAAACGAACAGACGACCTTCACGACAAGCTCCTTCCGAGGATTTCCGCCTGCCTGAACAGCGGCTTGCCCCGAGAATGCGGGAGCGCGCGGCAATCGGGGAAGGAGTTTCCTGTTTCCACCTTAATCGCGTGAACGGGGAACAGGAGGCAACGCCGGAGTCGTATTGCGCTGAGGCCGCGGCGAAAGACCGCCGGCTCCGGAGAGCCGGGGACCAGCCCGCACACCGGCTCCGATCCGGCGAGCACACAGGTTACGAGATCGAAAGCCGGGCAGCTGACCGTTCGCCAGCAGCACGGCCGGAACAGTCACCCGCCGTTTCCGGAAGGCGCCATCCGAGCGAATTTGCGCCGCGGATAAACCCGGGCTCGCCAGCCGGACGCGGGAATGGGAAATCATTCCGGTCACAGTCCGTGCGCCACCGCCGGGCAAGGCTGGACATCGGCGCCCGCATTGCGGAACAGTGGCTGCGGGCGGGGAGACGCGAGGGAGGAACGGGTGGAACCGAACGCGGCGGACTTGGTCGCGGAATTGAAAGTTCTCCGGAAGGGGCGCGGCGTATTCACCACTCCGCTCGGGATTCGGGTCGGCCCGGTCCTGCGCGAGGTGTGCGGGATTCCCGACAACGCGGAAAACGTCGAGATCCGCGACCGGCTCGCGCACGTGCTGGAGCCGCTGGCCAAGACGCTCCCGGACGACCTCCGCATCGCCGTGCTCGCGGCGTTCGCGATGCACGAGCCGGCGCGCAAGCCGTTCTACCAGGAGCGGGTGCACTGGGCCGCGCGCGAGCTCGACCGCGACGACCGCACGATCCGGCGGCGCATCGACGAGGGCATCGAGCACGTCGCGCACCTCGCGCTCGCCGGCCCGCGCGAGGGCGGCGCGAGACCCGCGCCCGAGGGCAGCTGGCACACCGAACTGCTGCGCGTGTCCCTTGCGCTGGACCAAGAGCGGCCCGAAGTGTTCGAGTTCCGGCGGATCGTCGCCGACGCCGACGAGATCGCCGAACTCGACCTCGCGCTCACCCTCACCACCACCTCCGCGACGTCCGGGCCGGTGCGGGAAAGCGATCTCGACGTCGACGTCTTCCACGGCGGCACGCTGGTCCGCCGCGCGATGGAGTCGAACGACCGGGTCGGGCTGGCGCTGCAGCTGGCCGAACCGTTGCCACGCGGGAAAACCCACGACCTCGCGCTGCGGTTCCGCGCGGAATTCCGGCATCCGCACTACGTGTGCGTGCCGCGGCATCCGGTCGACCGCTTCGATCTCCACGTGCGCTTCCCGGCCGCGCCGCCGACCGAAATCGTGCGGCTGGACCGCGTATTCCAGGACGACGCACGCGATCTGGGCGCACGTGGCGACGTGGTGAGCCCGGACGGCTCGGGCGAGGTGCACCTGCGGTTCGACCGGCTCGCGCCCGGTTTCGCCTACGGCATCCGGTGGAGCCCGGCCGGCTGAACCCCGCCGGCCGGGCCCGGAGCCGGTCAGTGCGTGATCATCGCGATTCCCCTTCCCGATCGGGATTTCTCCGACCGCACCGGGATCGCCGCCGCGCCGCGCCGCGCTACCGGCGGGCGGAACCTGTCCAAGATCTGTCCAGGTCCGGGCGAATTCCGTTGCCGCGCAACGGACAGAAGCTGGACAACACCCGCGCGGGCGCAACATCCGCGCCCGGACGGCCGACTCCCGGATCGAGCGGGCGAGACCACCGCGGCCGCCCGTACGAAAGGAACGACCCCTATGCCCACCGCCACCGTGCCCGAACCGGTCGAAGGCTACGTCCCGCTCGCCGCGCTGCCGCGCCCGTCCGGGCTGGCCGAAAGACTCGAAACCGTGGTCCGCGCGGCCCGCGACGGCGTCCCCGGCGCGGCTCCGGAACTGCTGGCGCTGCTGAAACCGGTCATCGCGCGCTACTGCCGCGCCCGCATCGGCGGACGCGACCTGTCGTACCTGTCGGCCGACGACGTCGCGCAGGAGGTGTGCATCGCCGTCCTCCAGGCCGTTCCCGGATACGAGGACCGCGGCGGATCCTTCCTGCACCTGGTGCGCGCGATCGCGGCGAACAAGGTGGCCGACGCGTTCCGCGCGGTGTCGCGCGACCGTTCGCGACCGGTGTCCGACGTCCCGGAGAACCCGGATCTCGGCGACGGCCCCGAATCGCACACGCTGACCGCCGACCTCGGGGCTTCGCTCGGCAGGCTGCTGGCCGGGATGCCGAAGCTGCAACAGGAAATCCTGACGCTGCGTGTCGTCGTCGGCCTGACGTCGGCCGAAACCGCGAAGGCGCTCGGGATCTCGGCGGGCAACGTCCGGGTGACGCAATGCCGCGCGCTGGCGAAACTGCGGGACTCGATCCAGGAGCAGGGGCTCGCCGAAGCGCTGCTGGCGTGAACTCGCAACATCGCCGCAACTGGTCCGGACCACTGGAGAAAAAATCTCCGAAGTTCACCCGCTCGGGCCACCTCGGCGGCGCGGGCGGGCCCGAAACGCCCGGATCCGGACCGGCTCAGCCCGCGTCGAGCCGCCGTTTCATCCGGCGCAGGAACGCGATCCGGTCGGTCTCCACGCGGACCGCCGTGCGGTCCGGGTAGATGTCGAACACCCCGGTCATCCCGGTTTCGGCCAGCCTGCGGCCCGCCGCGCCCGAGGGGTGCGCGAGCAGCCGCAGCACCACGCCCTCCGCGGCCGCGCGGTCCTGCGCGGCGCGGAGGACGTGGACGCCCGCGTCGCTCAGCTCGGTCAGCCCGGTCAGGTCCAGCACCAGCGCCATCGGGCGCTTGGCCAGCGCGAACGTCACCGCCCGCACCACCACCAGCGCGGTGCCGGCGTCGAGTTCCCCCGCCAGCAGCAGCGTGAGCACGTCGAGGTCGTCGTAGCGGTACGACGACTTCAGCCGTGCCGATCCCTGTGAGCCGGCTTCCATCCGCGTGCAGCACTCCCTGTCCAGGCGGGGCCTGTCGCGCCCGCTCGTCCACCCGACACCATTCTGGACCTCCGGGCACGGTGACCGCGCTCACACTCCACGCTGGCACCATGTCAACGCGGGCTGGTCCGCTTGTCCTACGACGAAAGTCGGGAACTGAGTCAGCCCGACCTTCGGCGGGTTCCGTCATTTACCGACATTCACGACGGTGGGTCAGTACCTGACCACTGCTCCCCGTACCCACCGGAGATGATCACCAGTGCGTATCGCGCGTACCGCCGCAGTCCTGTCCGGCCTGGCCTTCGCCGCCGTCGCCGCGGCGGCCCCGGCCACCGCCGCCCCCGCTCAGCCCGCCATCATCGACGGCAGCACCGCCGACTCCCTGCACGCCGCCGCCCGGATGTTCGCCGGCGGCCAGGAACTCTGCTCGGCCACGATCATCGCTCCCGACTGGATCCTCACCGCCCGGCACTGCACGCAGGGCGCGGGCGGCAAGCAGATCACCTTCCACGTCGGCAGCCTCGACCAGACCCAGGGCACCGAGGTCTCCGCGACGTCGGTGCACGACTCCCCCGACGCCGACATCTCGCTCGTCCAGATCGACCAGAAGGTGCAGACCGAGTACGCGCCGCTGGGCACCGCGAGCGACGTCAACGTCGGCGACACCGCGCAGGTCTACGGCTGGGGCGCCACCTGCACCGACCAGCCCGAGATCAACTGTCAGTCGCAGGTGCTGAAGGTGGCCAACGTCCAGGTCACCTCGGTCAACTGCCCGGACGGCGCGGCGGGCGTCTCGGTGTGCGCCAACCGCGGCGACGGCATCACCGCCGGCGGCGACTCGGGCGGCCCGATGTACGCCAACGGCAAGCAGGTCGGCGTCGCGTCCACGAGCGACCGCCAGTCCTACACCGCCTACATCAACGTCACCCAGTACCGCGACTGGATCCAGTCGGTCGCGGGCGTCTGATCGCCGCAGCGGCCCGGGCCAGGACGGATCCCCGGGCCCGGGCCGCTGTTTCACCCCTCCCCTCTTCCCTCCCCGTCCCTGGCCCGCGCGAGCACCTCCTCGAGGCGCAGCGGGCTCGCCGGGTGGTGGCTCAGGCACAGCGGCGTCGACACCCGCCGGAACCCGAACGCCTCGCCGGACACGTAGAACTGGGCCCGCTCCAGCCGCGAGATGTCCGCCACCGGACTCCCCTTCGCCCGAGCCATCTCGTTCGCCGCGGCGATCTGCGCCGGGCTGTTGAGCCGCCCGAAGAACTGCGTCATCGCGTTGCCGGCGATCTGGTTGTGCAGGCCCTTCGGCGCCTGCGTCGCGAACAGCAGCCCCAGCCCGTACTTCCGGGCCTGCGCGGCGAGCACGATCGTGCTGCGCGTGCTCGCGGTGAGCGACCCGGACGCCGCGAGCGTCTGCGCCTCGTCCATCACGAACAGCGCGCCCAGCGGCCGGTCCCCCGCCGGATTCCGCTTGATCCACGCGAACAGCTCCATCTGCAACTGGTTCACGAAGCTCTGCCGCTGCGCCTCGGCGGGCAGCCCGGCGAAGCTGATCACCGAGATCCGCGCCCGTTTGCCGCCGGCCGGGGTGAGCAGCAACGCCGGATCGACCGGGGTTCCGGCCCCGGCGAACAGCGGGTCGTTGACCATCGCGGCCTTGAGCAGCTCCGCGACCTCAGCGGCGATCTTCCGGCCGCCGTTGAGATTCGTGACGCCTTCGGGGAGGTCTTCGAGGACGGCGATCAGCTCCGGCAGGCTCCGCGACCCGGTCCGGGCGTGGTGCACGATCGTCTGCCGCAGCACAGCCAGGCCGATGTCCGCCTTCGCGGTGCTGCCGGTGAGCCGGGCCTGCGGCGCGAGAGCGGCTACCGCCACCTCGACTGCCGCGGAGAACTCGTCCTCGTCGTCCAGCACCCCCGCGAAATCCGGCAACGGCTCGAATCCGAGCGGACGCCCGGTGGCGCGGCCCGGGGTCCAGACGACGACGTCGGTGCCCTCGAAGTAGCGCTCGGCGAGCTGGGCGTCTTCCGGCCCCCAGCCGCTCGGCGGACTCGGCCACGCGTCGCCGAGGCGGGCGAGGTCGTTGTTCGGGTCCAGCACGATCGACGACACGCCGAGCAGCGCGCATTCCTCGATGATGCGGCGCAGGAGCACGGTTTTCCCCGACCCGGAACCGGCGAAGACGGCGGCGTGCTTGCGCAGAGCGGAGAGTTCGATGCGGACGGGCTTGCCGGAGCCGGTTTCGGTGCCGAGGGTGAGAGTGGCGCCGGGCGGGGGGTGGGTTCCGTCCGACCGAGGGGCTTGCGCGGTTCCGTTGCGGTTCGAACGCGGGGTCGGCGAGGGGGTGAAGAGGGAGGGCTGTGCAGCGGGTGCCGGGTTCGCCGGTCGCTTGTCCGCCGGGGGCGCGCTCGACGGCGCCGGGTTCGCGGGGCTCCCGGAACGCACAGCGGCGTCCGGCAGGACTCCGGAGAGCAGCTGGGAACGCCGGGCGGGCCTGCGGTCGATCAGCCACTCGTGGACGTCCGGGCCGCCCTTGACGAACATCTCGTCCAGCGCCCAGAACGTGCGGACGTCCGCTTCGGACATCTTGAGCCGCTTCCCTCCGGCGGCTTCGAACGCCCGGAGCTCGGCCTGGGTCTTTTCCCCTTTGGACCACGAGGAGTTCCGGATCAGGATGAGGTGGCGGTTGTCCGCCCCCGGCCGCAACCCCGCGGCCGAGCGCGCCTTGCGGAACCGGTTGAGCACCGCGAGCGGATGCCGCACCGAGATCGCCCGGAACGCCCAGTGCTCCTCCAGATCCGAGTCCTCGTCGAGGGTGTGGGTGAGCCACGCGTGCAGTTCGTCCTCGCTGCCGCGGGCGTCCCACTCCATTTCGTCGTCGCCGACCTCGGTGATCCAGCCGCGCAGCGCGGCCGACAGCAGCCGGGGCATCACCTCGTCTTCCACTTTGTGATCCAGCAGCGCCGACGGATCCGCGGCCGCGCGGAGCTGCTCGAACCAGGCGTCGAGTTCGGCGAAGCGGTCCGGCTTCGGTTCCGCGCGCGCCGGCAGCACCGGCGGCGCGCCGGTGTCGAAGCTGGTCAGTTCCTGCACCCGTTCCGCGCGGACGCAGGCGTCGATGTGCGCGCCGATCCGCTTCAGCAGTTCGCGCGGCGTGTACTCCTCCCACGGTCCGTCGAACGCGGAAGGCGCGACCGGCCAGGTCGAATGCGGCGGGGTGAAGTCCATCGCGGCGTAAGCCACTCCGAGCCGCCGCTCCACCAGCCGCCGTCCGACCTCGGCGTCGAGCACCCGGCCGAGCGTCAGCGTTTCGCGGAAACGGTCGGGCACGGTGTCCGAGGCCTTGTCCTTGATCAGCATCCAGGTCGTCGGCAGGCAGGCGAGCACGGTCAACGTCCGCCGGGTGACTTCGCGCAGTTCCATCAGGCCGTCGGCGATCTGGGCGACGAGGAAGTCTTCCTCCCCGCGATGCCCGATTTCGCGTGCCTGCAACGAGGAACGGGCGATGAGCGTGTCGAGCTGGTCGACTCCGATCACGAGCGGGCCGGTGAGCGCGAGCAGCCGCGTGATGTCGTGCACCTGGCCCAGCGCGGACTTCGCCTTCGCCCGGATGCCCCACTTTCTCCGGACGCCGGACTTCGATTCCTCGGAACTGCCGAGGTATTCGTCGCCGATCTCGTTCTGGGTCAGGTCTTCGGCGGCGTACAGCACCAGCGCGCGGGCCGTGTCCGCGCATTCCACGGCGACCTGACGGTCGAGTTTCCGCAGCCCCAGTACGAACGCGTCGAGGTGCGCGCGAGTCAACGCGCCCGTGCCCAGCAACGCCGAGGTCGCTTCCCACGACACGTCGCCGCGCTCGCACACCCGGCGCACGAAGCTGCGCA
Organism: Amycolatopsis sp. FU40; assembly: GCF_021903635.1. Classification (NCBI taxonomy): domain Bacteria; kingdom Bacillati; phylum Actinomycetota; class Actinomycetes; order Pseudonocardiales; family Pseudonocardiaceae; genus Amycolatopsis; species Amycolatopsis sp. FU40. Next base: position 1,105,486 of record NZ_CP091381.1, on the reverse strand, counting down.
GCTGCGTCTCGCCGGAATCGTCGGCGCGCAGCAGGCCGCGGCGCAACGCGTCGGCCGTGTTCTCCCAGAACGCGTCGCCGGCGGTGAGGTCGTCGAGGAAGAAGTACCCGCCCGCGCGATGCGCCGCGCGCCGGACCATTCCGAGGAGATGGGTTTTGCCGACGCCCTTCATCCCCTGCATGACGAGGCCGATCGGGCTCGGCCCGTCGCTCGCCGCCGCGTCGCGGATGCCGACGTCGATCGCGGCCATCACGTCGGCGTGCAGCCCGTCGACGTGGTAGGGCGAATCGCGCCAGACGTGGTCGGGAGTGTCGGCCCAGTCGAAGCGCAAGGTCGCCAGCACGGCCAGATGTTCGATCATGACGCCTCGATCGACAGCATATGGTTCTCTTCACCGCCGATGCGCACAGCCGCCGCCCGGTCCGCCGCGGTCAGCACCTTGCGGTTGGATTCGGGCACCAGTTTCGCCTGTCCGGTACGGCTCAGCTCCTTGAGCACCGCGTCGACCTCGGCGGTCTCGGCGTCGCCCAGCGACGATCGCAGATCGGCCAGTCCCACCCAGCCCCGCGGCTCGCGGGCGAGTTCGCGGTAGGCCTTGACGATCAGGTCCTTGAGGTTGGCCGCCTGCGGCGCGTTTCCTTCCCCGCCGGTGAAAACGTCCTTGAGGCGAACGTTGTGGAGCCGCAGATACTCGACGAAGCCGTGCAGCGCCAGGTAAGCCACCACGGTCAACGTGCTCCGCACCGGTTGCGGCGGGGACATCGCGGCGAGTTCCTCCTCGCACCATTCCCAGCCAGGGTCGGTGAGCTGGTGCGCGAACGCGCGGCCGGATTTCCGGCTGCTGACGTAGCGCTGGTTGAGCTTGAGCCGGTCCCTCCCGTCGAGGGCGAAGCCCGCCGCGTCGCGCAGTTCCGGGTTCGTCATCTCCCGGCCGTGCACCATCAGCGCGATCATCGCCGCGGACTGCTTGTGGCTCAGTCGTTCGTGCATCCGCCGTCCTTCCTCGGGGCATCCCGGCCGCGGGCGCGGACGGGCGTCTAGCGGGCGCGGCTAGCTGCCGTTCACCCGCACGTCGAGCACTTGCTGGGCCCACGCCAGTGCTTTCCGGACCGACATCGGCGGCGGCATCGCGCCGTTGTCGTGTCGCGGGCGCAGGCGCAGCACCACGGCCAGGTCCGCGCCGAGCTCCTGCGCGCGCACGCTGTCCCCGGCTCCCACGACGGCGGGCAGTTCGCCGGCCAGCTCGCCCACGAGGTCCCACAGTTCCGGGCGCAGCCGGGCGTGTTCCGCTTGCCGCAGCAGGGAAACCAGGTCTGCCTGGCCGATGTCGACCAGGGACCGGCCGACGCCGATCTCGTCGGCGAGCCTGCGCGCGACCTTCGCCGGGCCGTTCAACTTGGTCAGGCGCAGATGCCGCAGGTTGCCGAGATAGCCGGACAGCTCGCGCGAGTCGGTGCCCTCGGTGAGCACCGGGATGAGCCTGCGGTCCTGGCCGAACGTGCGATGCAGGAACAGCTCGACCTCCGCCAGCTGCCACCGGCTCGCCTTGCCGTCGATCACCAGGCACAGGTGCTTGGCGTCGGTTTCCGCGCGGCCGAGCCAGGACCGGTCGCCCGACAGCGACCGGCCGACCCGGATGCCGAGATTCTCCAGTTCCGCCACCAGGTCCCGGGAGACTTCGAGGCTCGACCGGGGCATGCTGACCTGGATGTCGTAGGCGAAACTTTGCGTCCGGGTGCGCACGGCCGCCACGTAGGCGTCGCGGTTTTCGGCCAGCAGCTCGGTCCGGTCGAAGGAATGCGCGATCACCGCGGCAACGGTCTCGAGCGCGAACCCGATCTGGTCCGCACCTGGGCTTTTCTCCAGCAGCACCGGCAATTGCTCGCCGAAGGTCCAATACGAGACGTAGGGCAAGGTGAGGTGGCGCGCGATCACCGCGGGCGGAACGTCCTGGTCCAGCCAGCTGTCGAACAGGCTCCGTGTCTCGTTGAGACAGATCTCCCGCCAGCTTTCCGACCGGTCGTATTCCTCGCGCGTGTCGAACCGCGAGAGCACGGGCAGCACGGTGAGCTGCGGACGGTCGTAGGGCAGGGCGTTCCGCGCGACGTTCGCGCGGTGCGCGACATCGACCGCGCCGCGGACGCTCTGCATGTTCGCGGTGTAGAGAACGACCAGCCGGTCCGGCAGGTGCGCGGTGCAGATGCTGCCGACGTCGGAGATCCCGGTGCGGCTGTCGAGCAGGACGTAGTCGTACTCCGAGGTCCACGCCTCGCGGCAGCGTTCGAGATACTCGCCGAAATCCTCGTCGTACAAGCCTTCCCAGTCGATTCCCTGCACCTGCCCCGGATACGCGGGACCGTCGCCGCCCGCCGGGAGGAAATCCAGCGTGCCGGGCACGTTGTCCAGCTGGACCGGGACGATGTGCCGGCTCGGCCGGACGCCGCCCGCCCGGAAATCGGCGACGAGGTCGACTACGCCGCCTTTCGGAGCGTGGTCCAGCTTCGGCCGGAAGTACTCGCGCAGGCCCGGCGCTTCGAGGTCCCAATCGATGCACAGCACGCGATGCCCCCACCGGGCCAGCAGCACCGCGATGTTGGCCAGCGTGAAGCTGCGGCCGACGCCGCCCTTGTAGGAATAGAAAGTGATCACGACGCCCGTCATGGCTCAGAGCCTCGGGAACCGGGAGGCGGGCGCGGCGTCCGGCCGGGGAGTCAGCACCGGCCAGTCCGGCTGCCACGTCGGGGCCGCGCTGAGCAGTTCTTCGATCTCCGCCGCGATGCGGTTCATCTCGTCGTGGAAACCGATGTATTTCGCCGAGACCTGGAATTGCTCGTACGGGTGATTCCACTCGGTCAGGTTCTTCATCCGGCGTTCGTGCGCGTACGGCGGGAAGTTTTTCGAATCGCAGTAGATGACCGGGTAGATCAGGGTCGCCGGACGGTCTTGCCCGGCCAGTTCTTCGCGGCGGGCCATCGAGGCCCATTCGGCGAGGCACCACTCGTTGTAGAAGTACTTCGGGGAACACACCGGAACGAGAATCCTGGTGTGCCGCAAGGCGGAACTCAGCTCGTCCGGCCACTTCCCGCCGACCCGCACCGACCCGTCGAAGAACACCTGGACGTCCCGGTCGAGGTTGCCGTCGAGCAGTTCGCACAGCCGGGGGTGAAAATGGTTGCGGACCCACTTGGCGATGGCCTCGGCTCGGCGTTCGTAACTGATGAAAACGTCGTAGTGGTACACCTGGGCAGCGCTCCCCGTCGATTCCCGCGTCCTGGCGATCCCGCCTCGGACCACGACGATACCTTTGGGACAGACCCCGGCAAGGGACAGATTCTGGACACTTTGTGGCCGAAAACCCGCTGCCGCGGACCGGACCCGAGACTGGAGCGGACGCTGCCGCCGGAATTCGAGGAGCCCGATGTCCGCCCCCGCCGCACCCCGGATCTTCATCAGCTACGCCCACGACACCGCCGCCGAGCACTACCGGCAGGTCGGCACCTTCGCCACCTTCCTCCGCGCCCGGATCGGGCTCGACGTCCGGCTGGACCAATGGGACGACGCCTCCCGCCTCGACTGGTCGGCCTGGGCGATCCGGAACATCCGCGCCGCTGATTTCGTGCTGGTGATCGCCTCGCCGGACTACCGGCGGCGCGCGGACGGCGAAGCGCCCTTCGACGAGGGCCGCGGCTCCCAGTTCGAGGCACGGATCATGCGCGACGCGCTCACCCGCGACCTGGAGCGCGAGACCCGCCGCATCCTGCCGGTGGTGCTGCCCGGCGCTTCCGTCGAAGACATCCCGGCATTTCTCACCCCCCATTCCACCACGCATTTCCGGATTTCGAAGTTCGACGACGACGGCGTCGCCGGGCTGATCTCGGCGATCACCGGACGCAGCCAGAACGAGCGCCCGGTGCGCGGAACCTGGCGCGGGGCAACGGATTCCGCACCCGGACCGGCACTGGCGACCGAACTGCCGTGGCGCGAGAAGAGTGCGGACATCACCGCCGGCCCAGCGCGGATCGACGGGATCAGCTACGAGCACAGCGTCGTTTTCCGCACCGCCGGGCCGACTTCCGGGGCGTGGGCGTTCGCGGAAATCGACCTCGGCGGCTCCTACGCGCATTTCACCGCGGTCGCCGGAGTGCTCGACGACGCCGAGGACGCCGCATTCCAGACCGGCCTGTTCTGCGTCCGGCTCGACGGGGAAATCCGCCACCTCGACCATTCCGCGTTCGGCAGCCCGCGGCACACCGAACTCGACGTCACCGGCGTCCGGCGGCTGCGGCTCGAGATCCGCCGCCCCGCGGCGGGCGTCGCTCCGGCGGGCCCCACTGCCCGGACGACCCGCCCAGCGGCGCTGGCCTGGGGAAACCCGACGCTGCGCTAGTCAGCTGTTTCCTGCTTTCGAGGAAACAGGAAACCCCTTTCGCCGCACGTTCCCGGATCGCATTCTGGGTGCACGCCGCTCACTCCGGGCGGTTCGCCGAGAATCACGGAAATACCGTCGTCCGCGAAATACAGCTGTTTCGCGGCGGGGTTTTCCGTGCCTGGATCCGGGAGGGAGGTGCGGGAAATGCAGACGCACGGAATCGTTCTCATCCTCACGCTGCTGGGCCTGGCCTGACGCGGAGAGCCGGCCGGATTCGCCGCGAGGGCGGATCCGGCCGGTCCGCTCATCCGCGAGCGCGCAAGTGGTCCCGCAACGACCGGGCCACCCGCGCCATCAAGATCTCCGCCTCCGGCTGGATCGCCGCGGGCACCCGGGATTCGGTGAGCGCCGCGACCGCGAACGACTGACCGTCGGAGTGCTCCACCACCCCGATCTCGTGCCGCAAGTTCACCAGCGTTCCCGTTTTCGAGGACCACTTCGCGGAATCCGACGCGAAATCCGGCGCGAGCCGTTGCCGCAGCAGGTTGTCGCCCATCAGCTCACGGACCCGCGCGGACACGTCCGGATCGATCTTCGACGGCGTCCACAGTGCAGTCAGCAGGTCGGCGAACGCACGGGCCGAACCGGAACTCGCGCGCGAAACATCCAGCTGCCGCACCGGATGCCCCTGTCCTTCGGTGACCGCGCCGATCGCGAGCGAATGCGCGAGATGCACGTCGGCCGCGGCGAAGCGTTCCACCGGCGTATCGCTCAGCTCCCCCACTGAATGCCGCACCGAGATGCCGGTGATGCCCCACTCCCGCACCGTCCGCGTGACCTCCGCGGGCGAGGTGAGGGCGAACAACTGGTCGGCCGCGGCGCTGTCGCTGATCGCGGAAGCCAGGTACATCAAGTCGGCCACCGCGAGCCGCGCCGGATGCCGGAAGCGCGACAGCCCGGTCGGCCCCGCGGTGTCGATGCGTTCGGGTTCGATCTCCACCTGCTGCGCGCCGTCCAGCTCGCCGCGCCGGATCCGGTCCTGCGTCACCGCCATGAGCGGGACCTTGACCAGCGACGCGGTCGCGAACTCCAGGTCGGGCTCGATCCCGATCTCGCGGCCGGACGCGAGATCCCGGACGAGGAACGAGCCGCGCAGCCCGCCTTCGTCGAGTTCGTCCCTCAGCCGCGCCAGCAGCGCCTCGGTGTTCACGGCGTCAGTCTGCCGCAACGTTCGCACCGAGACAGCGCGCTATCGCCGCGCGCAACGGCGTCCGCACCCGATCGACGTCGTCGCCGAGCCCCGCCGCCACGTCGTATCCCCGCGCGAGCCGCACCCCGCCCACCGGACGCCACGCCAGGCCCAGTTCCCGCGCCTGATCCGCCGAGCACAGCAGCAGGTCCGCCGACCCGATCACGCTCGCCGCGGCCGTCGTCAGGGTCGCGGCGACCTCGACCTGCGCGGGCAGCAGCCCGGCCGCGTCGCGGGCGCGGAACACCCGGTCGCGGACATGCGGCACGTCGTCCTCCGGCTGCACCCACACCCGGCGGCGCGCACCGGGCGACCGGCCCGCACGCAGGGTTTCCAGGTACAGCACGGCTTCGTCCGGCTCGGCCTCGCCGGCCAGCCCGAGCGGCACCGTCCACACCCCGTCCTCCGGCGGCACCGCGACCAGCGCGGCCCGCACCTCCTGCGTCCGCACCAACTCGGCCCGCTCGGCCGGCCCGGCGACCCGGAACTCCAGGAACACCTCGACCGTCCGCGCCTGCGCTTCGAGTTCGGCGAGATCGCGCGTGGTCGACGTGTCCGGGACGGCCAGCCGCAACGGCCGCCGGCGCGCCCGCTGCGCGTCGTGTTCCATCGCCTCGGCGAGCCGGACCAGGCGCTGCGCGGACGGCAGCAGATCCCGGCCGAACGGCGTGAGCCGCGCCCGCCGCGTCGACCGGTCGAACAGCCGCTCCCCCAGGTGCTTCTCGAGCGCGGCGATCCGGCGGCTCGCCACCGGCTGCGGGATCCGCGCGACCGCCGCGCCGCCGGTGAAGCTCCCCGCTTCGGTCACGCTCACGAACGCCTTGCAGCAGCCGACCAAGTCCACGACCACAGCTTATGCCAGATTCGCATCATCCCGCACAAAAGTGTCTTGGCCCGCATGAACCGGCAGCGGGCACGCTGCTGGGGAGTTGATCGACTTCGGAGGGAGAACCCCGTGTTCCGCAGGCTGACCCTGGCCGCGTTCGCATTGGTCGCGCTAGCCTCATGTGCCACACCAGCAACACCGGAATCGCCGGCGAGCGCCGCGCCGGCCGCGGCCAAGACTGTCGCGCAGCCGGATTTCGCCGCGCTGGAGAAGGCTTTCGACGCCCGGCTCGGCGTCTACGCGATCGACACCGGCGACGGCCGCGAGGTCGCCTATCACGCCGACGACCGCTTTGCCTACGCTTCCACGCACAAGGTGTTCAACGCGGCAGCGATCCTGCACCGAGGGGATGATCTGGCCCGCACGGTCACGATTCGGCAAAGCGATCTCGTGCCCAATTCCCCGATTACGGAGAAGCACATCGGGGAGCAGATGTCGTTACAGAGCGTCCTCGACGCTGCGCTGCGTTACAGCGACAACACGGCGGATAACCTCATGTTCCGCGAAATCGGCGGCCCCGCCGGGCTGGCTGCGGAGCTTCGCAGGCTGGGGGATACGGTCACCCGCGTGGACCGCATCGAGCCCGCTCTCAACGAGACGAGCCCTGGTGACGTCCGGGACACGACCACCCCGCGAGTCTGGGCCAAGGACCTGCGCGCCGTCGCCCTCGACTCGGGACTCCCGGCGGACAAGCAGGCCGTGCTCACCAAGATCATGCGCGCCAACACCACCGGCGCGCACGTGATCCGCGCGGGCGTGCCCGCCGGCTGGCAGGTCGCGGACAAGACCGGATCCGCCGATTACGCCACGCGCAACGACATCGCCGTGGTGTGGCCGCCGAACCGGGCCCCGATCGTGCTCGCCGTGCTGTCCGACCGCCCGCGGAAGGACGCGAAGTCCGACGACAAACTGATCGCGCAGGCCGCCGCCGCGGTCGTGAAGGCGTTGCAGTGACCGGAATCTACCGAGTGGTCACCCACGTGCTCGCGGTGCTTTTCGTGCCGGTCGCGTGGGTGGTCGCGCGGGGCCGGGCACGGCACGTCGCGTGCCAGTGGGCACTGGGGGCCCGCTATCCGGCCGAAAACCTCGCCGGGTTGACGCCCGGCACGTACGCCGCGTTCACCGCTGCGCGCACCGAAGCCTTGTGGCGGCACGGAATCCTGCTCGGCCTGACGTCCGGTCACCGGGACGCCGCGACGCAGGCCGATCTGTTCCACGCCGAAGTGCAGCGCGCCGGTTCGCACGAGCTCGCCCTGCATCTCACGCTTCCGCCCGCGCAATCGCAGCACGTGCAAGGCGTCGCGCTCGACGTCCGGCCTTACGAAGGCGCGCAGTGGCTCGAAGTCCACGGTGGACGGTTCGGCCTGTATCGCGTGTACGACAACGAATGGTGGCACTTCGAGTACCACCCGGACGGCCGCCCGCAGCGGCTTCCGCACCCCGGTTTCGCCGCCACCCGCGCCGCCAGCTGAGACTGGTCAGTCCACCGTGGACCAGGCGGCGAGTCACGGATATGTGACGAAACCGGACAAGCCGTAACGAACCCCCGAGCCGGGCGATAAGCGGATGTGCCCGGGGGTGTCCTGGGCCTGTCCCGAACGGAAATCGCATGATTCGCCCGGTCTCGAACCGTCTCCTCCTGCGCTGCGGCGCCGTCGCGGCCGCCGCCGCGCTCGCGTGCACCGCCTGCTCCGGCTCCGGCTCCGGCGAGAACGCCGCCCAGCCGCCGGCCGCCGCGAGCTCGCCCGCCGCACCCGCCTCGCCCTCCGCCGCCCCGCTCGACGCCGCGACCGTCGGCGAAACCGTCAAGGCCGCGATGAAGAAGTCGACCGCGGTCCACGTCAAGGGCTCGAAGAGCGAAGACGGCAAGATGAAGGTCGACATGCAGTTCAACAAGGACAGCGTGAGCGGCTCGATCGAGAAGGACGGCGTCGAAGTCCCGATGCTGCGCGTCGGCGAGAAGGTCTGGATGCGGTTCAGCAAGTCGCTGACCAAGGAGGCCGGGCTGCCCGCCGAGGCCGCCGCGATGGTGAACGACAAGTGGGTGTCGCTCGACTCCCCGCTCGCCCAGGGCATGGGCGAGGTGTTCAAGCTGTTCATGGACTTCGACGTCTTCGTCGGTTCCATGGCCGACGACGTCGACAAGCCCGGCTACTCCGCGGCCGAACCCGCTGACGTGGCGGGCACTCCGGCGCTGCGCTACAAGAACGGCAGCCGGACGATCTTCCTCGAGGCCGCGGGCTCGCACCGCCTGCTGCGGCTCGAATCCCCCTCGGAAGGCACGATGGAATTCAGCGGCTGGGACCAGCCCGTCCCGGCGAAGGCCCCGCCCGCCGCGGAAATCTACTCCGGCCCCGGCTCCTGACCGGGCGGCCTCGCGCCCCGCCCGGGAGCGCGAGGCCTTCCGTCCACTGTGGACGAATTGTCACGAATCCATGACGGCGGCGGACAAGCCGTAACGGACAGCCGGACCAGGCGATAAGCGGATGCGCCCGGGGACGTCCCAGGCCCGTCCGAACGGAAATCGCATGATTCGCCCGGTCTCGCACCGTCTCCTCCTGCGCTACGGCATCCTGGCGGCCGCCGCCGCGCTCGTCTGCACCGCCTGTTCCGGCTCGGGCGGAAACACGGCCCAGCCGCTCGCCGGCGCGGCCGCCTCGGCCAGTCCGGCCGCGAGTTCGTCGGCGGCGCCGTCCGCCGACCCGCTCGACCCCTCGGCCATCAAGGCCGCGATGAAGAAAGCGACCGCGGTCCACGTCAAAGGCAGCGACGGCGGCACGACGTTCGACATGCAAATCAACAGGGACAGCGTGAGCGGCTCGATCACGAAGGACGGCGCTGAGGTGCCGCTGGTCCGCGTCGGCGACAAGGTCTGGATCAAGTTCACCCGCGGGATGGCCAAGATCTCCGGGCGTCCCGCCGGGGCCCGCTCGCCGCTGGACGGCAAGTGGGTGTCGATGGACTCCCCGATGGCTCAGGGATTCGGCGAGGGGCTCAAGCTCTTCCTGGACTTCGACGTCTTCGTCAGCGGCATGGCCAGTGAAACCGACCAGCCCGGCTTCGGCACGGGTCGCCCCGCCGACGCGGCAGGCACCTTGGCGCTGCGGTACGAGAACGACAGCACCACGATCTTCATCGAGGCCGTCGAACCGCACCGCTTGCTGCGGCTGGAGTCCCCGAAGCAAGGCACGATGGAGTTCAGCGGCTGGGACCAGCCCGTTCCGGCCAAGGCCCCGCCCGCCGACGAGATCTACTCCGGCCCCGGCTCCTGAAGTTCTGCCGGGCGGGCGAACGAGTGCGACACTGCCCGAGATGATCGGTCTGCTGTATCCCACCCGCGATTGCGCCGAAGACGACTTCACCGCCCTGGCCGGATGTCTCGATGCCCGGCCGGGCGTGGAGTTCGCCTACGTGCCCTGGGCTCGGCGCGTGGTCGAGCGCGAGAACGTCCGGACCGCCGTGCGCGAGCTGAGCGAGCCGGACCGGCTGGTCGCGACGGCGGCGAAGTTCAGGACGTCCCCGCGCGTGGTCAGCTGGGCGTGCACGAGCTGCAGTTTCATCGACGGCGTCGCCGTGGCCAAGACGCAGACCGACGCCTTGACGGACGCGCTGGGTGTCCCGGCGAGCAGCACGTCGCTGGCGTTCCTCGCCGCCGCGCACCGGCTCGGTCTCAAACGGATCTCGCTCGCTTCGGTGTACGCGCCGGAGATCACCGAGGCGTTCTCGGCGTTCCTCGCCGAGGAAGACATCGCGACCGTGCACGCCGTGTCGGCCGACGCCGGTTCGGATCGCGACCTGGCGACGTGGGACAACGCCCGCATCCGCGATCTGGTCGATTCCGCGGCCTCCTCGGACGCCCAAGCCGTCCTGCTTCCGGAGACCGCCCTGCACACCGCGCCGCTGCTCGCCGAGCTCGAAAACCGCGCGGGCAAACCCGTGCTGACCGCGACGCAGGTGACGCTCTGGCACTGCCTCACCCTGCTCGGCCGACCGGCCGCCGGACCCGGTCTCGGCACGCTGCTCGCCCACCCGCATTGATTGTCCACTATGGACACATAAGATCCCGGGCATAACCGCGGCCGATCGCGGGTAACTCCCGATCATGAGCAGCCATCTGATCGCCGTCACCGTCGACTGCCGAGACGCCGACGCGCTCGCCGAATTCTGGCGGGAAGCGCTGGGCTACCCGAGGGCCGAACGGTGGCCGGACAGCCATGGACTCGTCTACGTCGAACTGAAAGCGCCGGACCGGCCGTCGCTGCTGTTCCAGCCGGTGCCCGAGGGGAAGACAAGCAAGAACCGGCTGCACCTGGACATCGCGCCGGACACGGTGGAACAGCGCGACGAGGTGGCCCGTCTCGTCACCCTCGGCGCGAAAGTCGTGGAGGATCCGGAAAACGACCACTGGATCGTGCTGAAAGACCCCGAAGACAACGAATTCTGCGTGCTCCCCCGGCGGTCCTGACCTCGCGCTACGATCTCCGCCGTGCCCGACTCCCGAACGCCCGCGCACCCCGACCTCGGCATGCTCGCCGGGCGGCTGCTGTTCGCGGTGCAGCGGGAGCTGTTCACCGCGCTGGCCGCCGAGGGTTTCGCCGACCTGAGCCCGCGGCACGGCGCGGTGCTGGCCTACCTCGGCCCGGACGGCGCCCGCGCGACCGAGCTGTCCCGGCTGTCCGGACGGCGCAAGCAGGTCATCGGCACGATGGTCGACGAACTCGCGACGCTCGGCTACGTCGAACGCCGCCCCGACCCGGCCGACCGGCGCGCGAAACTCGTCTGCCCGACCGAACGCGGGAAGGCCATGATCGCCGCCTCGGCCCGCGTTCTCGCCGGAATCGAGGACCGGCACGCCCAGCGGCTCGGGCGGGGCGAGTACGCGGAGTTCAAGCGGGTGCTCACCGAGGTCACGGACGAGCAGCGGCGCTTCGCCGGGCAGTGATCACTGGCCCGGCCACCCCTGGTGCGGCGGCCCGGAGGCGGGCCATTGCCCCGGCATGGGCTGCGGATAAGGCTGCCCCGGCGCGGGCTGCTGCGGATAAGGCTGCTGCTGGTACTGCGGCGGCATTCCCGGAGCGCCGTACTGTTGCGGATACTGCGGCGGAACCGGACCCGGCTGCGGATACTGCTGCCCCATCGGGACCTGGCCCGGATACTGCATGCCCGGAACCGGTGCCCCGTAAGGCATCCCGTACCCCGCCGAGGGAGGCGTCTTCGCCGACACCGCGGGCAGCCACAGCACCACCGCCAGGATCGTCATCAAGCCGAACGCGGCGCTGTCCCACCAGGAATGGGCAAGGATCACCCCGGCGAGCGCGCACAGCAGCTGCACCGGCGCTCCCCACAGCAGAATCCGGCCGGCCGCTTGCCTCCGCGCGAAAATCATCACGATGCCGACGAGCACCACGATCGCCAGCAGCAGGGTCGCCGCGAACAGGTAATCGGACGGGCTGACGCGGGCTCCGCGCACGATTTCGGTGACCGCCCAGATTCCCCCGCGCACCGCGTAAATCTCCAGCACCGCGAGCAACACCGCCACCGCGATGCCGATCCCCGTCACCTTCGGCCGTATCACCGGCTGAGTCATCCCCGGTCCCCTCTCCGTCACCCTCCGGAGGGACAACTCTACCAAGCGCATCCACCGTCCACAGTGGAACGACCGCGGGAACAACCGCCCCGGCCCCGGCGACCGGCCCGGACGCCGTCTACGATCGGGCCCGTGACCGCCTACGACGACGTCTTCGACGACCTGGACGCTTCGGCCCTGCCCGAGCGGCAGCAGCGCATCCTCGCCACCATCCGGGACTGGGTGGGCAGGCACGGATACTCGCCGAGCACGCGCGAGATCGGCGAAGCGGTCGGGCTGCGGTCGACGTCCTCGGTGTCGAAGCATCTCGCCGCGCTGGAGGACAAGGGTTTCCTGCGCCGCAGTCCCACGATCTCCCGCCCGATCGACGTGCGCGCTTTCCTCGGCGACCTCCCCTCGCGCGAAAGCGGCGACTCGGTGCCGGTGCCGGTCGTCGGCGACATCGCGGCGGGCACGCCGATCTCCGCGCAGGAGCACGTGGACGACGTCATGCAGCTGCCGCGCGGGCTCACCGGCCGCGGCACCGTTTTCGGGCTGCGCGTGCGCGGCGATTCGATGGTCGACGCGGCGATCTGCGACGGCGACATCGTCGTGGTGAAGCAGCAGTCCGAGGCGCATTCGGGCCAGATCGTCGCCGCGATGATCGACGAGGAGGCGACGGTGAAGGTCTACCGCCGCCGCGACGGGCACGTCTACCTCGAGCCCCGCAACCCGGCCTACGACGTGATCGACGGCGACCGGGCCACGGTGCTCGGCGTGGTCGTGTCGGTGCTCCGCAGCATGTGAGCCGTCGTGAGCGGCAATGCCGGTGAGAACCGGCACCGCCACTCACGAGGGCCCCCGCTTTAGTCGACCGTCACCGGCACCCGGGTGTCGGCCAGCACCTCCGGCTCGGCCTCCCGGCCCTGCCACGGCCGCGCGACCAGCCACAGCACCAGCCCGGACACGACCAGTCCGCCGAACATCACCGTGGCCATCGCGACCGCGTTGTTGCCCAGCAGGCCGACCACCGGCGAGACCGCCGCGCCGACGCCGAACTGCACCGCACCCAGCAGCGATGCCGCCGTCCCGGCGTTGTCCCCGTGCGCGTCGAGCGCGACCGCGGGCGCGTTCGGCAGGATCAGCCCGGCGAAGAACAGCACCACCCACACCGGCACCGCGACGCCGAACATGCCGCCGAAGCCGGTCAGCGCGGTCACCAGCAGCACCGCCGCCGAGGCCGCCGCCGCGACGCTCGCGAAAAGCAGCACCTGGTGCGGTTCGAACCGGTTCATCAGCCGGGCGTTGACCTGCGTCGCGGCGATCAGCCACACCGCGCTCGCCCCGAACATCAGGCCGAACTGCTGCTGGTCGAGCCCGTACTGCTGCTGGAACACGAACGACCCGCCGCTGACGAACGCGAACAGCCCGGCCATCGCGAACCCGGCCACCAGCACCAGCCCGACGAACGAGCGGTCGGTGAACAGGTTCCGGTAGGACCGCACGGTCGCCCGGACCTTGAACGGCTGCCGCCGCGCGGGCGGCAGGGTCTCCGGCAGCGCGAGCGCCGCCGCCACGCCGCTGGCCAGCCCGATCGCGGCGAGCGCCACGAACACCCCGCGCCAGTGCGTCCACGCCAGCAGCGCGCTGCCGAGCGTCGGGGCGAGCACCGGGGACACGCCCATCACCAGGATGAGCTTGGACAGCAGTTTCGCCGCGGCGCGATCGGTGTAGAGGTCGCGCACCACAGCCAGCGCCAGCACCGCGCCCGCCGAGGCGCCCAGCCCCTGCAGTACGCGCGCCGCGCTCAGCAATTCGACCGTCGGCGCCACCAGGCACAGCAGCGACGCGAGCACGTGGATCAAACTTCCCGCGACGAGCGGGACGCGCCGCCCCATCGCGTCCGAGAGCGGGCCGGCGATCAGCTGGCCCAGCCCGAGCCCCAGCACCGTTCCGGTGAGGGTCAGCTGGATCGTCGACTCCGTCGTCAACAGTTCGCGGGTGATGTCCGGCAGCGCCGGAAGATACATGTCGATGGACAGCGGCCCCAGTGCCACCAGAACGCCCAGCACGAGCACCAGCTTCAGCTGGCTCCCGGCTTTCGGCGCTTCGCGTGTTTCGTTCACGCCACTCCCCTTCGTCGTGAGCACGCCAGTCACTTACGACGAAGAGGGCCGAGAAATTCCGGAACCCGCGAACAGATCACACCTTGGGAATCCCGGTTGACAAACTCACCCGAGGCCGAGAGCGAAAACGTGGAGGTCCGGATCGGCCGGGAGCGTCACCGTCGCGATCTTCTTGCCCGCCGGGATTTCCAGCGGCGACGTCGCGTAAACCGAGGCGCCGATTCCCTGGCCGCCGGGCTGATTCCGGTGCGCGGTGCGGGCCACGAGCGTATTGCCGAACACTGGTTCGGCATTTCCTCCCGGCAACACCCAGTCACCGAACGAAAGATCGGCGGTCGCCGTCGTGCCGTCGGTGAACGCGACGGTCGCGCTCCCGCGATGGTCTCCGTTCGTCGCCGAACCCACGAAAAGCAGGCGGCTCGCTGAAGTTCCACCTAGATCGAGCTTCTGCCCGGACGGCACCGCGTTGTCCGGGCGGCCGGACGGCGCGGCGGGCCAGACGAACGTCGTGCCCGCTGCGTGTCCGGTCGAACCCGGAGCGAGACCGGCGTCCGCCAGCGCATTCCGCGAATAGCTGTTCCCGGCGCCGTCGAAATTCGCCGAACCGCCGTCGCCGTCGTCGGAAATCCCGGCATTGCCGAACGCGCCGACCAGGCTTCCCTTAGGCGCGACCACCACAATCGCCGAGGAAGAAACCGAATGTCCGGCTCCGCGCAATGTCACCGGCACTTCGTAGTAACCCGCGGGAATCCCCGGTGCCGCGGTCACGGTCAGTTCTGTTTTCCCGCCGCCGGTTTGGTTGTCGAGCCGCACCGAGCGCGGGCCGGAGACGGTGATCCCGGCCGGGGCCGACGTCGAGATGTTCAGCGAGCGCAGGTGCCCGCCGAGCCGCTGGCCGTTCACCGCGACCGTGCCGGAGCCGCCCGGTTCGACGGTCGCCTGGTTGGCCACCGAGCCGACGAACGGCTCCTCACCGTCGCGATAGGACGGCGGCTGCGTGTTCGCCGCCCAGTTCCGGTCCGGCTGTGCGGACAGCGCGAAGTCGAGCCGTCCGCCGCTCCGCGCGAGATCCTGCGGCAGCGACGTCCGGTCCCACCGGTGCCCGTTCAGGGCCAGGCCGTGGACGTACTGCGTGGTCGTCGAGGCTCCCGGCGCACGGATGTCCAGCGTGCGGCCGCCGGGCAGCGTCAGCACCGCGCGTTCGAACAGCGGGCTGTGCACGGTGAGATCCGATGTGCCCGGGGTCGACGGATAGAGCCCCAGCGCGGCCCAGACGTACCAGGACGATTGCGCGCCGAGGTCGTCGTTGCCGGGTTCGCCGTCCGGCGTCGCGCTGAACAGCGTGGTCGCGATCCGGCGCACCACCTCTTGGGTCTTCCACGGCTGGCCGACGTGGTTGTACATCCAGGGCACGCCGAAATCGGGCTCGTTGCCCGCCCACATGTACGGCTCGTTCGGGCCGACGTTGAGCTTCTGGAAGAAGGTGTCGAGCCGCGCGGACACCGCGGCCGGGCCGCCCATCGCGGTCACCAGCCCGGCCGTGTCCTGCGGCACGAGCCAGGTGTACTGCGCGGCGTTGCCCTCGTCGAAACCGTCCTGGCCGAAGGTGCCGGGCGCGGGCGGCTGGTACGCCGGACCGTCCGGGAACCGGCCGTCCTGGCCGCGCGGCTGGAGGTAGCCGGTGGCCGGGTTGAACAGGTGCTGCCAGTTCTGGCCGCGTTTCGCGAAGTCCCGCGCGACGCCGCGGTCGCCGATCGCGCCCGCGAACTGCGCGATGGCGAAGTCGTCGATCGCCCATTCCAGCGTGATGGAGGCGCCGACGCGCGCGTGGTCGCCGCGGGAGGCGTCGTTGTTGGGCAGGTAGCCGCGGGCGACGTAGTCCGCGATCCCCCGGCGTTCCTGGTACGCGCCCGGCGTTTCGTCCACCGATGTCGCACCCTTGACCAGGTACTTCAGCGCCGTCTTGACGTCGAAGTCGCGCGCGCCGAAGGCGTACAGGCTGGACAGCAGCGCGACCGAACTGTCGCCGGTCATCTGCCCGGTGTAGCCGTTGGCCATCGGCCAGCGCGGCCACCAGCCGCCCTGGACCGCGTCGTTGGTCAGCGACTGCGCCATGTCGCTGGCTTCCTTCGGGAACAGCATGCCGTGCAAGGGCGCGAGCGAGCGGTAGGTATCCCAGTCGGAGAAGTTGGCATATTGCGAATGCCCCGGCGGGAGCGTGCGGACCTGATTGTCGAAGCCGAGGTAGCGGCCGTCTGCGTCGTTGAACGTGTTGGGGTGCATCAGGCCGTGGTAGAGCGCGGTGTAGAACGTCTTGAGCTGCGCGGAGTCCTTGCCCGCCACGCGGACCCGGCCGAGTGCGTCGCGCCAGGCGTTCTTAGTGCTCTCGCGCATCCCGGCGAAGTCCCAGCCGGGCGTCATGTTCTTCTTCGCCCCTTGAACGTCCACATAGGACATCGAGACCTTCGCGTGGACCACGCCGGCGTCGCCGAAGGTCAGGTACGCCCCGGCTTTCGGCGCGTCGACCTGGTCGCTGCCCGGTTGGACGGTTTTGCCGTCCCAGGTGCCGTGCGCGGTGAACGGGCGGTCGAAGGCGATGTCGTAGTAGACGGTGTACTTGTTCGGCTTCCCGCAGAAGTGGCCGGTCGTCGCCTGACCGCTGACCTCGCGGTCGCCGGTGATCCGCAGGCCGGCCGCGGAGTTGCCCGCCAGGCTCGCGCCGCCCTTCACGAGCACCTGCGCGTTCTGCCCCGCCGGGAAGGTGAACGCCGCCAGCCCCGTACGCGTGGTCGCCGTCAGCTCGGTGCGCACGCCCGAGTCGGGGAACGTGACGGCGTAATAGCCGGGTTCAGCCTGCTCGCCGTCGTGCGTGAAGCGCTCGACGCGATCCCACGGTTTCGCGCCGACGTCGCCGGCGACCGGCAGGATCGGGACGTCGCCGAACGCGTTGCAGCCGACCGACGCGTGGTCGAGGCTGAAGCCGCGGATCTTGTCGCTGTGGTACTGGTAGCCGGCGTAGGACCCGTCGGTGTCCGGCGAGAACTGCATCATCCCGAACGGTGCGGCCGGTCCCGGAAAGTTGTTGATCTCGCCGACCGAAGTGCCGCCGCGACCCGTCCCGATGAGCGGATCCACGTACGCCGCCGGATCGCTTGCGAGCGGAGCCTGCGGCGCGGCCGCCGCGACGGTCCCCGCTCCGACGACCGCCGCCGTCGCCAGCGCTGCCACGACTGAGTACCGCACGGCACCTCCCAGACCTCGTGTTGTCCGACCTTTCCGGCTCGCGGGCGGCGAGGTCAACCGGATGACAGAGATCTGGCCGGTTTCGACCGGACAGACATCCGACCGGCGGCACCCTCGATACGCTCTCCCTGCCGGTGCTCGCGGCCCAGACCGCCAGCACGCAGTGCTGCGCAGCTGGGCAGCCTCCGGTCTGCCCCGCCTGGACACCCGCGAACCGTGCTCTGGCGGGCCCGGGCAGGCAGCACGATCTCCGGAAACCGCGAGAAGCGGGCTAACCTCGACGGACATGACAGAACCCGCCACCCGGGACGTCGAGGGCTGCGAAGTCGGCTCCAGCGTCTCCGTCATCCGCGAATACGAAACCGTGCCCGGCAGCGGACCGCGGCTGCACCGGCATCCATACCGCGAAACCTTCGTCGTCCAGCGCGGGCGCGCGTTGTTCACCATCGGCGACGAACAGCGCGAAGGCACCGCCGGGGAGGTGCTCGTCGCGCCTGCGAACACGCCGCACAAGTTCGTCTCCCTCGGTCCCGAACCGTACGAGGCGGTGCACATCCACGAGAACGACCGGTTCGTCACCGAGTGGCTGGAGTGAGGTCGAGCCGCATTTGTACGTCCCGTGTATCCCGCTCGGCGATGCTCGGCCCGGACCGACCAGGACCGGGAGGACACGGATGCTCAGGAAACTCGCAGTGCTCACCGCCGGGGCCGCGGCGGCGGCCACGGTCGCCGTCGCCGTTCCGGGCGTAGCCGCGGCGCTGCCGGCGGCGAACATGGAGGCCGTGCTGCTCGCGGCCCAGATCGACCCGCAGCGCGCCGACAGCACGCAGACCCCGGGCGCGCACGACAGCGTCCTGCTGGTCGAGAAGGCGCTGCAGACCAAGGGGCTGCTGGACGCCAAGTACGTCGACGGCTACTTCGGCACCACCACGATCGACGCCTACTCGAAGTACCAGAAGTCTCTCGGCTACACCGGAATCGACGCGTCCGGCCTGCCCGGGAGGACGTCGCTGGAGAAGCTCGGCTCCGGCCAGTACACGGTGTCGAACGTCGTGTCCGCGGGCAGCCACGTGACCTATCACGGCGTCACGCTGAACACGCGCACCAAGGCGATGCTTCAAGCAGCCGAAAAGCTGTTCGGCAAGGACGTCGGCCTCACCCAGGGCTCGTACAACCCGGGCGGTGTCGGCGCGTCGGCCGGAACGCACGACGGCGGAGGCGCATTCGACGTTTCGGTCGCGAACATGTCTTCGGCGACCCGCACCGAATTCGCCAAGGACCTCCGGAAAGTCGGGTTCGCGGCCTGGGTGCGCACGCCGTCCCAGGGCGACTGGGGCTACCACATCCACGCGATCGCGGTGAACGATCCCGATCTGTCCTCGGGCGCGCAGCATCAGGTCGGCGCCTACTACCTCGGGCAGAACGGCCTCGCCAACCACGGCAAGGACGACGGCCCCGCGGTCAACCCGAAGCTGACCTGGGAGCAGTACCAGCGCGGCTGACTCACCCGGCTGCCGCATTTGCTGGCGCGAGTGCGGCAGCCGTGGTTTTCTGGTGCCATGGCGGGAAAAACATTCCGGTTCGGGGTCGTCGCGGCAGCACAGGAGGGCGGCGCGAAATGGCGCGAGACCGCCCGCCGCGCGGAGGATCTCGGCTATTCGACCCTGCTGTCGCCGGACAATCTCCATCTCCCGACCCCGACCGCGGCGCTGGCCGTCGCGGCGGCGGTGACCACCGAACTGCGGGTCGGGACCTTCGTCTTCGCCAGCCCGCTGCGCACGCCGCGCGCGGCCGCGTGGGAGGCGCACAGCCTCAGCGTGCTCACCGACCGCCGGTTCGAGATGGGAATCGGCACCGGGATCCCGCCGATGCGCGAGGCCGCCGCCGAACTGGGGCTGCCGTACGGCACCGGTCCGGAGCGGCTGGCCCAGGTGTCGGACACGATCTCGCACCTGCGCCGTCTCGACGGCGACGCGCACACGCCGGTGATGGTCGCCGCGGGCGGCCCGAAAGCCCGCCGGCTGGCCGGTGAACGGGCGGACATCGTCACGCTCGCCGGCAGCGTCCTCGCGACCCGTGCCGAGACCGCGGAGTACGCCGCCGAGATCCGCGCCGCGGCGGGCGGCCGGGACGTCGAACTGGCGATGAACATTTTCGTCGTCGGGGAAGAGATCCCGCCCTGGATCCGCGGTTTCATCGGGCACGACATCGAAACCCTCATCGAGCACGACTCCCTCACCCTCCTGCGCGGCGGACCGGCCGCGATGGCCGAGGAACTGCAGCGGCGGCGCGAGGAACTCGGGGTCTCGTACTACAGCGTGAACGGCGCCTTCCTCGAGGACTTCGCACCGGTGATCGCGCGACTCGCCGGACGCTGACCCACTCGCAGGGAACAGCCGCGCCTGCCGGCCGGGACGTCGAACTGGCGATGAGCATTTTCGTCGGCGAGGAGACTCCGTCACGCAGCGACGGGCTCGAGAGCGCCCCAATGAGGTTTTCTCAGCAGCGCCTCGCGGGTGCCTGGCGAGGCGCGGGTGAACCCGTCCCCGGCCGATGCCCGCCGGTCCGGCCGGTGAGCACCGTACGTGAGGGCCGCCCTGAGGGAATCAGAGTCAATGAGGGTTCCCCTCACGTACTTCGGCGGAGCCGGGCGCGAGACGGAGCCGAGCGTTGCGCGTTGCCGCAGCGAGGCCGCACACCACAGCTACTGAGAAAACCTCAATGCGGCATTGGGTGCGTCCGATGCACCCAATGCCGCATTCGGGCAGTCCCCGGCACAAGCGGCGCCAGCCCGGCGG
The DNA here is from genome assembly GCF_021903635.1 of Amycolatopsis sp. FU40. Classification (NCBI taxonomy): domain Bacteria; kingdom Bacillati; phylum Actinomycetota; class Actinomycetes; order Pseudonocardiales; family Pseudonocardiaceae; genus Amycolatopsis; species Amycolatopsis sp. FU40. The sequence goes on along the minus strand of NZ_CP091381.1, from coordinate 1,085,249 downwards.
ACGCTGATCCGCGGCGGCGGGAATAGCCGCGCCCGCCGGTGAATTGCATCGAGGGTGAAAGCTGTGACCTACCGCCAGTTCGGCGGCCCGGAAGTGCTGACGTTGTCCGAACTCGCCGTGCCGGAACCGGGGCCGGGCGAGGTGCGCGTGCGGATCGTCGTGTCCGCGGTGAACCCGACCGACTGGAAGGCGCGCTCCGGCTCCCGCTTCGGCGCCGAGGCCGAGTTGTCCGTGCCCAACCAGGACGGGGCGGGCGTCGTGGACGCGGTCGGCGCCGGAGTGGACGGGTTCTCGGTGGGCGACCGGGTGTGGCTGCTGCTGGCCGCCGCGCATTCGCCGACGTCCGGGACCGCTCAGGAGTACACCGTGCTTCCGGCCGACCGGCTCGTCCCGCTGCCCGATGAGTCCGGCTTCGACGAGGGCGCCGCGTTCGCGATCCCGGCGCTCACCGCCCACCGCGCGCTCACCGTCGCGGAGGACGGGCCGCAGCGGCTCGCCCCGAACGCGTTGGCGGGCAAGACGATTCTGGTCAGCGGCGGCGCGGGCGCGGTCGGCAACGCCGCGATCCAGCTGGCCCGCTGGGCCGGAGCGACTGTGATCGCCACGGTCAGCACGGAGGACAAGGCCGCACTCGCGCGCGCCGCCGGTGCGCAGCATGTCGTGCGGTACACCGAAGGAGACGTCGCCGCGGCGATCCGGGAAATCGCGCCGGACGGGGTCGACGTGATCGTGGAGGTCGCCGCCGGCGTGAACGCTCCCCTGCACGCCGCGGTGCTCCGCCCGCGCGGGGTGGTCGCGGTCTACGGCGACGACCGCGGCAACGGAACCGTGACTGTCGACTTCGGACAGAACGTCTTCCTCAACAGCCGCTACCAGTTCCTGGTGCTCTACACCGTCGGATGGGACCGCCTGCGCGCCGGTGCGGAAGACCTGAACGCCGCCCTGCGCGACGGCGGGCTCCGGCTCGGCCCCGAGCACGGGCTCCCCGTGCACCGGTTCCCGCTGGCGGAAACCGCACGCGCACACGAGGCGTCGGAGAAGGGCGTCACCGGAAAGGTGCTGATCGACGTCAGCTGAACACCGGCTCGACCCCGGTCAGCTCCACGCTCGCCGCCCACACCCGGGCGGCAGCCTCGACGTCCGCGTACGGCCCGCGCACCGGCTCCGGCCGGGGCTTTCCCTTGAGGCCGAACACGCGCGGACCCCAGATCTGACCACTGTGGACATCCGGACCGGCCGCCGCCCGCACCGCCGGCCGCGCGCCGTCGTCCTTGCCCTGCAAGGCAATGCGCGCGAGGCTCAGCTTCGTGCTCCGCACGTGCAGCGGCGGCCGGTCCGGAGTCAGGCTGTCCAACGCCCCGCCAGGATGAGCGACGACGCTCAGTCTGCTGCTGCCGACGGCCCGCAGCCGCCGATCCAGCTCCAGTGCGAAAAGCGTTTGCGCGAGCTTCGACCGCTCGTACGCGGTTTTCGGCTGATAGGCACGCTCGCTCTGCAGGTCGTCGAAGTCGAGCTTCGCTGATTTCGCCGCGAAGCTGCCCATCGTGACGATCCTCGCCCCCGGCTTCAACCGGTCCTGAAGCGCCGCGGTCAGCGCGAAATGCCCGAGATGGTTGACCCCGAACGTCATCTCGTGGCCGTCCTTGGTTTCCCGCCGCTCCGGCCCTTCGAGATACACCCCCGCGTTCAGCACGACCGCGTCGAGCTCCCCCACCTCGATCCCCTTCACCGACGCCAGGTCGGCAAGGTCGAGCCGCGCCCACGACGCGCGCACCCCCGGCACCCGCTCGCGGAGGACCTGCAACGCGACCTCCGCCTTCGCCGCGTCCCGGCTGCCGAGCACCACCTCCGCCCCTGCTTCGGCCAACTGCTCCGCGACGAAGTAGCCGATCCCCGCGTTGCCCCCGGTCACCAGCACTGTCATGACACCCTCCTAAACCTGAAGTGATTCTAACTTTAAACCCACTTCAGGTTTGGGGTAGTGTGGGGTCGTGGTCAACACCGGACGACGCGAACGCCGCAAACTCGAAACTCGCCGCAGGCTGGACGAGGTCGCCCTGCGGCTGTTCCTGGAGCACGGCTACGACGGGGTGACCGTCGCGCAGATCGCCGAAGAGGCCGACATCTCGGTGGCGACCCTCTTCGCCCATGTCCCGGACGGCAAAGACGCCCTGATCTTCGACGACGGCTCGGAACGCCGGGCCGGGATCGTCGCCGCGGTGCGGAACCGAGCCTCCACCGAACCGATCCTCGCGGCCTTGCACGAATTCTTCGCCGCCCGCGGCCCGTACTCGACGGACATCCCGCCGGAACACGCCCCGAAACGGGACCTGATCGTGCAGACGCCCGCCTTGCGCGAGTACGCGCGCCGCCTGTGGCATTCCTGCGAACCCGACCTGACCGCGGCCCTTGCCGAGGAAAGCGGCCTGCCCTCGGACGACCCAGCCGTGCGGGCGTTGGCGCGGTTCGTGCTGGAAATCCCGGATCTCACCGGCACCGCACCGGATCCCGCTGCCGCTTTGGCATCAGTGTTCGCACTGCTGGAATCCGGGTGGCCGCCGCGGTCCTGACCGCGACCCCACCCCCGCCCTCTCCTGGGGGGCTGCCCACGCCCAGTCTACCGGCCTCGCCCGACGAAACCGGCCTTCGAGAGGCGAACCGGCTGAATGCTCCACAACTCGAGCGAAGTGTGGACAACGGCGCGAAGGGCAGCCGCGAGAGTCAATGAGCGGCGCTGACCGCCCCGCAGTTCGGCGAGCGCTTCCCTTGCCAGGGGACCGAAATCCTCGCCGATCACCCCGATCCACTCGTCGTGCGCGGTCTCCCAGAGCAAGCGCGGCCCGACCGGCGACGCCGGGGCCTCAAGCGCCTCGATCATCGAACCGACAAGACCGATCCCTTTCCGTACTTCACCTCTCCCGGAATTCCGGATCGGCGCCAACGCAGCCTGGCACCGCCGAGGACCTCCCAAACACGGGGGAACGCGAACAACGGCGCGAACGGCAACCCCTAAGCATCAACGGGCGGCGCTAACCGCCCGAACCTCCGCAAGCACCCCCCGCACCAACGAACCGAAATCCTCCCCGCCCGTCCCGATCCACTCGTCGTACGCGACCTCCCACGCAAGCGCACCCACCTTCGCCGCCACCCGCGCAGTCCGGCCGGAAACCCCCCGCCGTTCCAGCGCCCCGATCATCGAATCGACCAGCCCCAGCCGTTTCCGCGCCTCGCGCTCCCGCAACTCCGGATTAGCGTCCAGCACAGCCTGCCGCCGAGCGCTGAACTCACGCCGCTCGCCGGTGAAAACCTCCCGCCCAAGCACCTCCAGCGCGTTCGCCACCACCTCAAGCGGCCCAGCCGAGGACGGCGCCGCGGCGATCGCCTCGGCGAGGAGGCCGGTCATCGCGCTTTCCCCGAACAGCACCTCGCGCTTGTCCGGGAAGTGCCGGAAGAACGTGCTCTTCGTGAGCCCCGCGCGCTCCGCGATCTCGATCACGGTCGTGTTCTCGTAGCCGCGTTCCTCGAACAGCTCGAGGGCCGCGGCGGCGAGCCGTCCTGGTGCGTTGGGTTGCCAGCGAGCCATGGGACCAGTCTACGGGACTTGGTCTCATCACTCGGGTACGGTTGATGAGACCAAGTCCCGTCACTGAAGGAGAAGAGATGAGCAAAGCTGTCCGTTACCGGCGATTCGGCGGACTCGACGTCCTCGAACTGGAGGAGGTGCCGGAGCCGCACCCCGGAAAGGACGAGGTTCGCGTCCGGGTCACGGCCGCCGGGCTGAATCCGATGGACTGGCAGATCGCCGCCCAGCCCGAGATGGCGGCGCGATTCGGCATCACCCTGCCCGCCGGGTTCGGCAGCGATTTCGCCGGAGTGGTCGACGAAGCGGGAGCCGAAGCTTCCGGATTCACTGTGGGCGACCGGGTTTACGGCGGCGCGATCGGACGGTCCGTCGCGGATTTCGTCCTGGTCAAGACTCCCGCCACGACCCTGTGGCACACCCCGGACGGCATCAGCGGCGAGGTGGCGAGCACACTCCCGGTAGCCGGCCTGACCGCCTCGGCCGCGCTCGCCGCGATCGGAGTCCAAGCCGGAGACACAGTCCTGATCGGCGGAGCGGCGGGCGGCGTGGGCATTTTCGCCGTACAGCTGGCGAAGCTGACGGGCGCCCGGGTGCTCGGCACCGCCTCCGAGCGCACCTTCGAATTCCTGCGCGAACTCGGTGCCGAACCCGTGGCATACGGTCCCGGCCTTCCGGATCGCGTGCGGGCCTTGGCACCCGAAGGGATCACCGCGGCGACCGACCTGTTCGGCAGGGAGACGGCCGGGACCGCGCTCGAACTCGGCGTCGCTCCCGAGCGGATCTCCACCGTCGCCGACGGTCCCGCCCTCCCGGGCGTGCGGGCGACAGGTGCGTTCGACGCGAAACCAGGAGCCCTCGAACGGATCACCGACGCGATCCGTTCCGGCGAGCTCACCGTGCCGATCGCGGCGACGTACCCGGTCGAGCAGATCCGCGAGGCGGTGGCCATGCAGGCCGGACGCCACGTGCACGGCAAGATCGTGGTCGCGCTGTGAACCGCTGACGCAGCGCCGAAAACCCAGTCCGGACCCGGCTTTCGGGCCGCCGCCCGCAGCGGAACGCGGAACGGGCGCCGCGGAATCCTCCGTCGCGGCCTGACCGTCCGGCGCAATCCTCTCCAGCAGACGCCGGAAACCCCGTTCCCCCCAACGGACCCGCCCCTTCCCCGAACCGGACGCCGCCCCCTTCACCAGCCGTTACCACATCCGGCGATTCGCGCGGAACCTGACTTTCGCAGGTATCGCCGAGACTCACGTCACCGGTATACCTTGACACCGGTCCAGGAAAGGTCTGGACCACTCCTGCGGACCGGTACTGGTGTCCGACCGGACGTCGTCCCCGTCCGCCCGAGTCGTCCCATGTGGAGGCATCATGCACCGGCTGGACGCGGCACAGGATTACGCGCTCGGTTTGTTCCGCATCGTCGTCGGGTTCCTCTTCGCCTGCCACGGCGTGAAATCGCTGTTCGGAGTGCTCGGCGCACACGGCGCGGCGCAGGTGGGCGCCTGGCCGGGCTGGTGGGCCGCGCTCATCCAGCTCGTCGCGGGCGGGCTCGTCCTGCTCGGCGTCGCGACCCGCGTCGCGGCGCTGATCGGATCGGGGTCGATGGCGTACGCCTACTTCTCCGTCCATGTGTCACAAGGGCTTTTCCCCATCGAGAACGGCGGCGAAGCGGCCGCGATGTTCTGCTGGGCGCTGCTGCTGCTCGCGTTCACCGGCCCCGGCCGGCTCGCGCTCAGCGGGGCGCTTTCGGCTCTGCGGCCGCGTGACTCGCGGGTCGGAGCGGTCCCGCACGCCTAGCTAGCCCACCGCCTGCCTCCGGGTCGACCCGCGCACTATCAGTTCGTACTCCGCCGGCCCGGGGACAGGCGGTTCAATCCCTTCGACCCGATCCGCGAGCACCGCGACCGCGGTGCGAGCCAGGTGCACCGGCCGCAGATCGACCGCGGTGATCGGCGGAACGCCCGACCGCGTGTGCTCGGAATCGGAATCCGCGCCGCAGGCGATGCGCACGTCGCCGGGCACCGCCAACCCCCGCGCGAGCGCGGCGGCCAGCACCCCGGCCGCGTGCCTCCCGGTCTGGCAGTACACCGCGTCCGGCGGCGAAGCCAGCGCGAACAATTCCTCTCCCGCCTCGCGGCCGCCCGCCTCCCCCGCGACCTCCGCGCGGCGCACCGCCAGCGGCTGCTGCCCGCGAGCGCGAACCCAGTCCAGGTAAGCCTTTTCGGCGTCCAGGTTCCACTCGTTGCGATCGGTGCCGAGCACGGCCGCGACCCGCGTCCCGCCCGCCGCGGCCAGGTGGTCGAGCACCTCGGCGACGATCCGCCCGGTGCCGAGGTCGAGGTAGTCCGGCGACGCGGGCCGCGCCGGATCCCGTCCGACGCCGAGGAACGGCACGCATTCGCGCTCCAGCATGGTGATCAGCGGGTCGTTCTCGACCGGTTCGGTGATCAGGAATCCGTCGCAGGCGAGTCCCACCGCGGGCGCGTCGGCGCGCGTCGGATCCGGCACCAGCATCAGTCCGTACCCGCGTTCCACCGCGGCGAGCGCGGCCGACCCGGCGAACCGGAGGAAGTAGTCGACGCCCTCCAGGAACGCGGTGTCCGACGGGTCGAGCGGCCGCACCACGAGCCCGAGCACCCCGAGCCTGCTGGACCGCAGCCCGCGCGCGACCGTGTCCGGCCGGTAGCCCAGCTCGCGCGCCGCCTCCCGCACCCGCTCCGCGGTCTCCGCCGCGACCGTCCCGTTCCCGCTGAAGGCATGCGACACCGTCGTCGGCGAAACCCCGGCGCGGCGGGCGACGTCCTTGATGGTCGCCCGCGTCCTTTTCCCGGCCATGACGCAGCAGCCTAACCTCGCCCAAATCGTTTTGGAAACCGCTGCGGGAAGAGCATTGCCCAAATCGATTTGGGTCCTTACCGTGGCCCGAGTCGATTCCCCGGTCCGGAGGTTCGCCATGACCGCTCCCGCCACCCCGCCCGTGTCGCCCGGCACGTCCGCGCCGCCCCCGGCCCGATCCGGGCGCGGCCCCCGCGTCGAAGCCCACGGCATCGACGTCATCGGCGACGACGAACGGCACGGCCGGGCCCGGGACCTGTTCGGGGTGTGGGCCGCGCCCAACGTCAGCTATCTCAGCCTGGTCGTCGGCGGCGCGCTGGTGCTCAGCGGATTGAGCCTGCTGCAGGCGCTCGCGGTGATCGTCGTGGGCAACCTGTGCTGGGTGCTGGTCGGCCTCGTCTCGGTCAGCGGCCCGGCGGCGGGCGCGCCGAGCGAGGTCATCATGCGCGCGATGTTCGGCACCCGCGGCAACCGCTTCGTGATCGGACTGAACGGCTGGCTCGTTTCGGTCTGCTATGTGGCTTTGAGCTGGTCCGCGGCATCGGTGACCGCGTTCAGCCTGTGCGCGCGGCTCGGTGTCGAACTCAACACCTTGGGCAAAGTCCTCGTGATCGTCGCGATCGCCGCCGCGACGCTGGCGATCAGCGTCTACGGCCACGCCGTGATCGTGCGCCTCTACCTGCCGCTCGCCATCGTGACGACCGCGGTTTTCCTGGTGCTGGGCGGATTCCTGATCCGGCACACCGCGTGGAGCTACCAGCCCCCGGCGCCGCTGCACGGCGTCGCGCTGTGGGCGGCGCTGGCCGGCGGCGTAGCGCTGGTCGCGTCGGCTTCCTTGTCGTACAACAACAGTGCGGACTTCGCGCGGTATCTGCCGCGCGACACCAAACCGTTCGCCGTCGCCGCCTGGACCGCCGCCGGAGCCTTCCTGCCGAGCATCGTGTTCACCGCGCTCGGCGCGTTCGCGGCGACCACTTTGGACATGAGCGATCCGCAGGCCGCGCTGGAATCCGTGCTGCCGCCGTGGTTCACGCCGGTCTTCCTGATCGCGGTGATCCTCGGCGCGATCGCCAACAACGCGATGACCGTGTACAGCTCCGGCCTCGCGCTGCAGGCGATCGGCGTCCGGCTGCGCCGCTCCCGCAGCGTTCTGCTGGACGGCACCGCCGGCGTGCTGCTGACCCTGTACGCCTTGCTCGTGTCCGATTTCCTCAAGGCAGTCAACGACCTGATGCAGCTGATGGTCGTCGTACTCGGCCCGATGATGGCGATCTACGTGACCGACCTTCTGCTGCGCCGCAATCGCTACGACGGCCACGCGCTCGCCGACGAACGCCGCGGCGGCCCGTTCTGGTACGTCGGCGGCGTGCACTGGCCCGGAATCGCCGCGCTCGTCCTCGGCGCGGCCGCCTCGGCGTCCTGCCTGGCCGTTCCCGGGATGTACACCGGGTTCATCGCCGGCGCGGCCGGCGGAATTGACTTCTCGCTGCCGGCGGGAATGCTGATCGCTGCCGGTGTCTACCTGCTCGCCGGCCGCCCCCGCGCCAGCGCCTGACCTCGATCGCAAGGACCACGATGCACCTGCTCGTCAACGACCCGGACCCGCGCGCCCGCGGAGTTTCCCGCGGCGCCCAGCTGCGCGAGGGCCTGACCGATGCACTGGAGCTGTACCTGCGCTGGTTCGACACTCTCGGCCGCACCGAACAGCAAGTCCGGACCGACGCGCTCCGGCTGCTGGACAACGTCGCCGCGTGGCGGAGCCGCTACGCCGACGAGATCGCGGGCGTCGCCGCGGGCGCCGGGATCGAACTGTGGCAGGCGGCAGCTCTCAACGGACGCACCGAGCTCATCGCCGCCGCACCGAGCACCCAGCCGGAATGCTCGACCCTCGTGCGCGTTCCCGATTCCGGCGCGCCTTACGGCATTCAGACCTGGGACTGGCACATCGAGCTCGCGGACTGCTGGCACACCCAGGAAGTACGCGGCACGCGGTACGCCTTCGCCGGGATCACCGAACACGGCATCCTCGGCAAGATCGGCGTCAACAGCGCCGGTCTCGGCCTGTTCTTCAACATCCTCGGCCACCAAGACGACTCCGCCGCGGGCATCCCGGTCCACGTGCTGGCCGCGGCCGTCCTCGGCGAAGCAGGCAGCGCCGCCGAAGCGCTCGACCTGCTGCGAACCGCCCCGATCCGCACGTCCGGAGCCTTCACGCTGCTCGACCCCGGCACGGCAGTCTGCGCCGAGCTGAGCCCGACCGGAGCAACGACCCTCGAACCCGAAGCAGGTTTCCTGTTGCACACCAACCACTTTCTCGACCCCGACGCCGCCGCTCGCGAGAAACGCGGCCTCTTCGAACCGGATTCCCAGTTGAGGCACGCCATGATGACCGCCCGGGTGCGGGACTACCCGACGCCCGCGCACGCCGTCGACCTCGTCGCCTTCCTCCGTTCCGAACCCGGCGAACCGAAGCTCTGCTGCGTCCCGGACGCGGACGCTTCGTTCGGCGACCGGTGGGCCACGCTGGCCACGGTCCTGCTCGAACCAGCCGCCCGAACCGTGCGGATCCACGCGGGCAGCCCGAACACGTTGACCGGCTGGCGCACGTTCGTCGCGGCGGAGACGGTGGTGGCCCGATGATGCCAGTGCACTACCGCGGCGGCCGGATCTTCACCGCGAGCCCGTCCGGCTGGGCGGAATCCATGGTCGTCCGCGGCGAAACCATCGAATACGTCGGCAGCACCGCGGAGGCCGACCAGAGTGAAGCGCGGGTGGTCGAACTCGACGGAGCCTTCGTGCTGCCCGGTTTCGTCGACGCGCACACCCACCTGGTCTCGATGGGCGAAGCACTGGAGCAGGTCGACCTGTTCCCCGCCACCTCCCCCGAAGACCTCCAGCACCGGCTCGCCCACGCCGCCGCAACCGATCCGTCCGCGTCCCGGATCCTGGGCCGCAGCTGGCTTTTCGACGCACTCGGCGGCCAAGCACCGCACCGGCGGCTGATCGACGCGGTGATCCCGGACCGTCCGGTGTACCTCGCCGCGAACGACCTCCACTCCGCGTGGGTCAACAGCGCCGCGCTGCGCGAACTGGGCATCGACCGCCACACGCCCGATCCGCTCGACGGCCGCATCGGCCGCGACGCCTCCGGCGAACCGGACGGGATGCTTTACGAAACCGCTGCGCTGCAACTGATGCGGCACTTCCTCGACGACCAGACCAGCGACGCCGACCGCGACCGCGCACTGGCATCGGCGTTCAAGCACTACCTCGCGGACGGCGTCACGACCGCTGTCGACATGGCACTCGCTGAGACCGAACTCGCCGCGCTGGAACGGGCTCTCGACAACGGCCGGCTCCCCCTGCGTGTCGCCGGACACTGGCTGATCGAGCGCACCGGCAACACCGAGGACGACCTCCGCCAGGTCGAGCGCGCGGCGGAACTGAGCGCGCGGTTGTCCGGGCCGTGGCTGCGGGTGGCCGGGATCAAGGTGATGGTCGACGGAGTCATCGATACCTGCACCGCGGCGATGAAAAAGCCCTTCGCGGACGGGAGTCACCCCGGGCCGTTGTGGCCGCTGGAAGCGCTGGCCCCCGTCGTCGCGGCGGCGGACGCGGCGGGCTTGCAGGTCGCGATGCACGCCATCGGCGACGAAGCGTCGGACATCGCGCTGTCGGCGCTGGAGCACGCGATCGAGGTCAACGGCCCGCGCGACCGGCGGCATCGCCTCGAACACCTGGAGACCGTGGCCCCGGAAAACGTCAAGCGACTGGCGAAACTCGGTGCGGTCGCGTCGATGCAGCCAGTGCACGCGGACCCGGCGATCCAGGACAACTGGCGTGCGATGCTGGGCGACGACCGCGTCGAGCGCGGCTACCCGTGGCCGGAAATGACCGCCGCCGGCGCCGTCCTCGCGTTCGGCTCCGACGCTCCGACCGCGCCCCATCCCCCGTTGCCGAACATGTACATCGCGACGACCCGCCGCTCCGCGCTGAACCCCGGTCTGGAACCCAACCTGCCGAAGTACGCCCTGCCGTTGGCCGAAGCCCTCGCACACGGCACCCGCGACGCCGCGTACGCGTGCCGATGGGACGGTCTGACCGGACAGCTCGCGCCGGGTTTGGCCGCGGATTTCGTGGTGCTGGACGTCGATCCGTTCGCCGAAGCGCCGGACGCACTGCTGCGAGCCCGGGTGCGGCAGACGTTCGTGGCAGGCAAATCCGTTTGACGTGCCCGCCGGGGCTGGGCAGGGTGGTGATCATGCGGTTTTCGGTCTGCATCCCCAACTTCGGCGATTTCGCCGACCCGCGCGCGGTGGCCAAGGTCGCCTCGGCGGCGGAAGAGGCGGGCTGGGACGGCCTGTTCGTCTGGGACCACGTGGTGCTGGACAAACGTCCCGGCCGCCCTTTCGGCGATCCATGGATCCTGCTCGCCGCCGCGGCTCTGGCCACCAGCCGGGTCCGGCTCGGCCCGATGGTCACCCCCGTCGCGCGGCGCCGCCCGCAGCAGCTCGCCCGTCTGGTGTCCACTTTGGACCAGCTCACCGGCGGCCGGGTCGTGTTCGGCGTCGGGCTGGGCGCGCCGCTGGACGCGGAGTACGCCGATTTCGGCGAATCCGCCGACCCGAAGGTGATCGCCGAGAAGCTGGACGAGGGCGTCGACCTGATCTCCCGCTTCTGGACCGGCGAACCGGTCACGTTCTCCGGCAAGCACTTCACCGCCCGCGACATCACACTGCTGCCGCCGCCGGTGCAGCGCCCGCGCCCGCCGGTCTGGGTGGCGGGCCGGTGGCCCAACCGCCGGCCGATGCGCCGCGCGGCCCGCTGGGACGGGGTGGTGCCGATCTTCGAATCCGCCGGTACCGCGGGACTGCCGGAGATCGCCGAGGTGCGGGACCTGATCGCCTACGTCCGGAGCGAGCGGCAGACCGACGCCCCGTTCGACGTGGTGGTCGGCGGAATGAGCCCGAACGACCCGGCCCAGGCGCGAGGCGTCGTCGAACCGCTGGCCGAGGCCGGGGTGACGTGGTGGGAGGAAAGCCTGCCGTTCGGGAGTGCGGAGGAGGACAAGCTGGAGCCGGTGTTGCGCCGGGTGGAGGCCGGGCCGCCTGCGCTGTAGGCCCGGGTGCCGATGCGGGCGGCACTGCGCTCGTGCCCGGTATTCGACGCCGCGCCATTGCTCGACGGCGGAAACCGGGTTTGGCTGAGCCCCGCCGGTTCAGCGCGATCGGATGGCGAGCTGGACGAGGTGGCCGCCGCACCGCCGACTCGGTGGCCCTGCTCGGCGAGGACAGTCCCGGCGATCCCGGCTCGTCGCGCATGCGTCCGGCGTGCCGCCGCTTGCCGAGCCGCGCCCGCACGATGCCCGGCCGCCGCCGCACCATCGCCCGACCGCCCCGAAGCGGAGCGACCCGCCGAGCGGAAACCCCGCCGGCTCAGTGCGGCTGCCCCGACTCCGCCAACGCGTCGATCGCCCCCACCAGCTCGTTCAACGCGGGCACCGCCGCCGCGATCAGATGCCGCCACGCCGGATGCACCCCGTCCAGCGCCGCGGCCAGAATCGCGGCGTTGTGCCCCTGCCACCGCTCCACCGCGGCGCGCCCGGTGTCGGTGAGTTCGAGCGCGACCGTCCGCCGGTCGTCCCCGCCGCTGGTGCGGGTGACGAGGTCGCGCGAACGCAGCCCGGTCACCATCGTCGTCACCGAATTCGGCGCGAGCTTCAGCAATTGCGCGATCCGGCTCGGCCGCGCACCGGGGTTTTCGAACAGGCAAGACAGCAATTCCAGCTGCGCGACCGACAGCGTGTTGTCCGGATCGGCGGTGCGCGCGGCCCGTCGCATGGCGCGCCGGAGCCGGGCGACGACGTCGGCGAGGGCGGGTTCGGGCGCGGTCACCGGGCCCGCTCCGGGCGTGCCGCCAGCCCGGTCGCCGCGGCCAGGACGCCCGCCCCGGCCAGCACCGCGAGCGCGGCCGGTTCGCCGCCGGTGTGCAGGCACAGTGTCACCAGCGCCACGCCGAGCGCCGTCCCCAGTCCGCGCGCCATGTTCACCAGTCCTCCTCCGGTGGCCGACATCCGCGCCGGGATCGCGCTCATGACAGCCGAGTTGTTGGCCGGAATGAACACTCCCAGACCGAGCCCGGCCACCACCAGCGACACGCCCACCTCCCAAGGAGCGGACGCCGGTCCCAGCGCCGCGCATCCGGCCGCCGCGACGAGCGCGCCCAGCACGGTGCGCCCGCGGGACCCGAGCCGAGCGGGCAGCACCCGGTCGGCCAGCACCGCCGCCACCGCGAACCCGGCGGGCAGACACGTCAGCACCGCACCGGTTCCGCCCGCCGTGCCGAGGACCTGCGGCAGCAACGTCAGCGGCCCGAACAGCACGAGGTATCCGCACAGCGCCCCGGCCAGCCCCAGCGAAACCACCGGCGGCCGCAGCACCGACAACTGCAGGATCGGGCTGCTCGCCGCCTTTTCCCGCAGCACGAACCCGATCGCCGCACAGACCGTCGCCGCGGCCAGCGCGATGAGCAGCCAACCCGGCATCTCCAGCCCGGACACCCCGGAAATCACCAGCAGCAACGCCGTCGACGCGGTCGCCAGCAATCCGACACCTGCCCCGTCGAAGCGGCCCAGCGGCGTGCGCTCGCGAGTGCGCGGCAGCAGGTAGCGCCCGGCGATCAGCCCGGCCAGCCCGACCGGCGCGTTGACGAGGAACACCCACCGCCAGCCGACGGTGTCGACCAGCAGACCGCCCACCGCGGGCCCGAGCGCGAGCCCCAGCGCCTGCGCCGCCGCCTGCACCCCGAGCGCGGCGCGCGCCCGGTCCTCGCGCACGCTGCGCACCACCAGCGCGACGCTGTTGGCCTGCAACATCGCCGCCCCGATCGCCTGGACGACCCGGAACGCGACCAGCCAGCCGAGCGTCGGTGCGAGCCCGCACGCCACCGACGCGACGGTGAAGACGCCGAACCCCTGCACATAGGTGAGCTTCCGCCCGACCGCGTCGGCTACTCGCCCGACCGCGGCCAGCAACCCCACCAGCGCGAGCAGGTACGCCAGCGACACCCACTGGACGGCCGCCAGCGGAGCGCCGTACTCGTGCTGCAGTGCGGGAAAGGTGAGCGTGACGATGCTGGCGTCGAGCTGCCCCATGAACGCCCCGAAACACACCGCGCCGACCGCGAACCACCCAGCCTTCGGATGATCCCGCACGACCGCCGGCCGAGCCCGCTCCAGCCCGATCGTCACTGCCGCCTCCCGCTCGATTAGTTCTGCTACAGAACTACTGTACGGGATGTACGTACATATGGCAGCCCCGGGATGGTGGCATTTACCTGAGCGGCGGGGTGAGATAGGTCGCCCAACGAGTTAACTGGAGGTGACGGGCCATCACAGGACGAGGCGCTCGTCGTAGTCCTCGTCGCTGAAGGCTCGCGCGAGGCGCAGCAGCCGGTCCAGGAAATCCGCGAGGTCCTTCGCGATCTCGCCCGGCCCGATCGAGTCGATCGAGCCGGCGTAGACCTGGTTCGCCACGGCGCCGACAGGAAGCCGGAAGACGGTTCCGCTGGTGTACCCGACCGCGAACAGGCGTCCGCCGCCGTCCGAGGCGAAGACGGCCAACCGCTCATCGGTGGCTTCGGGCGCCCATGCGGGAATGTCGGAGCGGTGCAGGCTGTCCAAGATCCAGGCAAGGGAGTGAATGAAGTAAGCGTTGCAGAGGTGCTCGAAGCTGGCTTCCCGGATGGACGCGTACAGCTCAAGCAGCGACCGCGGCAACGGCGGATCGGCTTCCTCGGCTTTCCGCAGCGCAGCCGGATCGCCCTCGTCTGTCACCGTGTCCGGCTCAAGCTGGCGGAAACGGGCGAAGACGGCCTGAATACGGGGCAGATAGCCGTCGATCGCTTGGCGCATGTCGTCGCGCCACCGCAGGTAGTCCACTCCGGACACGCTACGGTGCACCCAGGCGTGCTGCGCCTGGGTGCACCGTGCTCAACCGTGCCTCACTGCTGGTACGGAGCGGCCGCCGACTGCGCCGCCGTGATCAGCGCACCCTTGTTCTTCGGCCAGAACGTGCTGTCCACGCACGAGTACCGCGGCAGGAACCCGCCGCAACTGCCGCTCTGCCCGCCCATCTCGAACGTGAAGCTCGCGACCCCGAGCGCGCCGTAAGTGAAGTCGTCCGTCGTGCCGCTGGTCGAATAGCCCACGGTTTCGGTGTTGGTCCCCACCAGATACCCGTTCGACTCGCTGAACTTCGCGCCGAGCTTGCGCAACGCGGCGTCGTTCGGCGCGGGGTCGGAGGTGAAGCCCCACGGGACGATGATGTCGTTTCCGTAGCTGTGCAACGTGATCATCGTGCCCCGCGCGGTGTCGGGAGCCGGGTCGTTGTCGCCGCTGCCGCGTTGTTCGGGGTAGATCGAGCGGAAGAGCTTTTCCAGCGCCTGGACTTCGGGTTCCGACCCGGCCTCGGGTCCCTGGTAGGTCTCCGCGCACGGCGAGTTCGAGTCCGCACCCCAGCGGAAGGTCGAGTTGCGGTTCAGGTCGATGCCGTTGTTCGTGCCGCCGCAGGTGCCGTTGCCGGTGTCCGCGTTCTTGCGCTGCAGTTTCGGCGAATTGCCGCCGGAGGCGACGATGTCGACGCCGTCCGGGTTCGCGATCGGCACCACCCACACCTCGGTGCTGTCCAAAATGGACGTCGCGGTGGCATCGCTGCCGTACCCGTCGGCGAGGTAGTCGATCCAGCGCCAGGCCACTTCGCCGGTCGAGATCTCCCTGGCGTGGATCTGCGCCATCAGCACGAATTTCGGCTTCGGCGATTTCGTGGACAGCGTGCAGTCGCCGTCCTGTTTCTTGGTCAGGCAGATCGCGTTGATGTCGTGGCCGCCCCTGCCCTGGGTCTTGAGCCACGACTCGCCGATCGCGTACTCCGTCGCCAGATCCGGATGCGCCGCCGCGACTTTCGCGAGATGCGCTTCCTGCGCCGGAACCGTGCGGTAGCCGCCGTAGAACGTGTCGGCCGCGGCGCGCTGCGGCACTCCTTTGTAGACGGTGTCGAAAAATTCCGGCGCATAGCCGCGGTTCCGCAATTGCCCGGCGACCGCCTGGTTCCCGATCACGTAAGCCACGCCTGGGCTGGTTCCCGCGACGTCGAACCCGGCGCGCGCCAAGGAAGCAGCCTCGGCGGGCGTAGCGGGTACGCGCCACGAAACCGGATCGTCCGGCGCGGCGGCGGCCGCGACGGTCGTGGTGCCGCCGAGTGCGACCAGCACTCCGACGACGCTGAGAGTGAGCCGGATCGAGAACTTGCCCGCCATCGGAGCTCCTCACGCAGCGAAGAAAAGGTCACCCCGTGCGGACGGTGACCACTCGGCAGCGCACAGTGTGCTCTTCGGGACGAATCCGGCCCACCTCCGAAAGTCGGGTGTCAGCAGGTGACCGAAACCTTCGCGCCGCGCTCGAACGAAACGTGGACGTGGTCGTAATGGTTCGCGGTTTCGCCGCCGCGGTCCTCCATCGCCGACCAGCCGCTGCCGTCGTTGTAGCGCTGCTGCCAGATCACGTACTTCGCGCCGAGTTCGTCCTGATGCTCGAGAACATAAGCGGCCAAAGCGTTTCCGGTCTTCGGATCGACCATGAAGTCGAGCGCGAGACCGGCCGGATGGTCGCTCGCGCCGGACCGTCCGGCCCGGCCGCCGACCGAATCCACCGAAAACTTCTCCTTGAGGAAATTGCCCGCCTGGGCCACCGCGGGCTGCGTGCCGGCCAAAGTGGACGAACACGCTTTCGCCGCCGGGGTCGCCGAAGCGCTCGCAGTCTTCTTGCTCGTCGGCGAAGACGAGGACGTCGTCGTCGGGGCAGCGCTGGAAGACGTCGCGGGCGGGGTCGAGGCGGCGGACGGAACGCTGCTCGACGGCCGCGGCGCACTGAACGCGTGCATCTCCGCCGCAGCGGCCGGGAACTGCTCCGGCTCGACCGAGCTCGCAGCCAGCCACACCGGCACCGCCAGCGCGCCGACGGCCAGCGCGCCCGCCGCGGTCGGCAACCGCCACGACTTCGATCCGTCCCGATGTCTACCGGACACCTCGCACCACCATCTCCTCGTTCGGGTCGCCAAGCCGCCACGACATTACGAATAGGACACGGCAATGTCACCGACAAGTGACAGCGAGCACAGCACGAACGAGATCACCGCAGGTCAGCGCGCGATTACCAGGAGAACGCCGGGCCTGTTCAGGACAGCGGAATTTCCGCCGAATCGGTGAGCCGCAGCTTGCGCCGGGCGCGCTGGTAGAACGTCGTCATGCCGAGCCGGACCACGCGGGCCGCGTTCGGCCGGGCGTGCAGGTCGATCGTTTCGCCGGGCCCGACGTACCCCGCCACCTGGCCGTCGACCTCCACCGCGAGCCGCCCGCTCGACGGCAGCACCTCCAGCGTCACGGTGTCGTGCACCGACAGCACGACTCCGCGGCTGTACGCCGAATGCGGCGCGGCGGGCGTGACCAGCAGCGCTTCCACCGCCGGGCTCGTGATCGGCCCGCCGGCGGAGAAGCTGTACGCGGTGGAGCCGGTCGGCGTCGCGACCACGACCGCGTCGGCGGCGTAACTCACGAACTGCTCGCCGTTCACCAGCACCGCTACCACCGCACTCCCGTCGCCGGGCACACGCACCACCGCGACGTCGTTGAACGCGGTCTCGATCCGTCCGCCGAACCGCGCGTCCACCGCCAGCCGCGGCTCGACGGTGAACTCCTCGCGGTCGATCGCGGACAGCGCGAGCGGCAGGTCCGGCACGTCGACCTCGGCGAGGAAGCCGAGCTTCCCGAGGTTGACGCCGAGCACCGGCGCGTGCTGCCCGTCGGCGAGCCGCATCGCGCGCAGCATGGTGCCGTCGCCGCCGAGACTGACCACCAGATCCGAGCGTTTGCCCAGTTCAGCGGGCTGGATGGCGGTCGCCGAACAGTCCACCCTGGCGATCTCGTCCGCGATGCCGAGGATCTCGATCCCGCGTCCGGCCGCCCAGCCCAGCACCGCGTCGACCGCGGCTTTCGAATCGCGGCGCGGGTGCAGGACGAGTCCAGCGGAATGCATACGGGGTCTCCTCGGTCGGCCTGTCCCCAGTCTGCCGCGCCCGGGCCGGTTAGGCTCGGCGCTCGTGATCGAAAACTGGGCTGGCAATCTCACTTACCGCGCACGCGAGGTCGTCGCCCCGCGCACCCTGGCCGAAGCGCAAGAGCTCGTCGCCGGCGCGACCCGGATCAAGGCCCTCGGCAGCCGGCACAGCTTCACCACAGTCGCCGACAGCCCGGACGGCCTCCAACTCGACCTTTCCGCCGTCGACATCGCGCCCGAGATCAACGTCGCGACGCTCACCATCGGCGGCGCGACCCGCTACGGCGACGTGGTCGCGCAAGTGCACGAGGCCGGGTACGCGCTGGCCAACCTGGCGTCGCTCCCCCACATCACCGTCGCCGGCAGCGTCGCGACCGGCACCCACGGCTCCGGACAACGCCTGCCCGGCCTCGCCTCGGCAGTGTCCGCAGTCGAACTCCTCACCGCCGACGGCTCGCTCCGCACCTTCTCGCGCACCGACGCCGAGTTCCGCGGAGCAGTGGTGAACGTCGGCGCGCTCGGCGTCCTCACCCGGCTCACTCTCGACTTGGAGCCGGCATTCTCGGTCCGCCAAGACGTTTTCGACGCTCTCCCGTGGTCCGCCGCCCTGGAGCACTTCGACGAAATCCAAGCCGCGGGCTACAGCGTCAGCCTGTTCACGAACTGGGCGCGCGACGTCGTCGATCAGGTCCTGCTCAAGAACCGCGTCCCGGCGGAGATCCCCGGCTCGCTGTTCGGCGCGCTCCCCGCCGACGGCCCGCGCCACCCCGCCCACGCAGCGGGCATTTCGGCGGAAAACACCACCGTGCAAGGCGGAGTACCCGGACCGTGGTACGACCGGCTGCCGCATTTCCGGCTGGAATTCGCACCGAGCGTCGGTGCGGAATTGCAGAGCGAGTACTTCGTGCCGCGTGCGCACGCGGCCGCGGCGTTCGAGGCGTTGCGCGGCCTCGGCGACCGGATCGCGCCGCTGCTGGTGGTATCGGAAATTCGCACCGTCGCCGGTGATGGGCATTGGCTGAGCCCGGCGTACGACGGCGACCGGGTGGCGGTGCATTTCACCTGGCAACAGCGTCAGCCGGAGGTGGAAGCGGTGCTGCCGCTGATCGAGGAGAAGCTGGCTCCCTTCGGCGTTCGCGCCCATTGGGGAAAGCTGTTCCACGGCGCGGCGTTGGATCTCGATCACCGAGGGGTGCGGCAGTTCCGGGAGCTGGCGGCCGGACTGGACCCGGCCGGGAAGTTCCGGAACCCGTTCCTGGACCGGCACCTGCTTCGTTAGTCCATAGAGGACAGTCAGTAACAAAGCCGGTACAAAACCTTCTTCCGCACCACCGCGCTCACCATGTGGGAGTCCCAAGAGGACACTCGACAGCCGGGAACCCAGCGGGTCACAGTGGCGATCGCCCTCTCCGCGATCCCCAGGAGCCACTGTGAGTTCTCCTCCGACGCTGCGTGCCGTGCCGGTGCCGTCCGCAGGTCCCGAGCCGCCCGGCGAAGCACGGTTGCGCGAGCTGGCCGCGAAGAAAGTCGCGCCGTTGCGCCGTCCCGGCCGCTGGGCGGCTGCTGCGGTCGTCCTAGTGCTGCTGGCCCAATTAGCACACGCGCTGATCACCAATCCGGTCTTCCAATGGGATGTTTTCGCCTATTGGTTCTTCCGGCCGGTGATCCTCGACGGGCTGCTGCTCACCCTCGAACTCACCGGTCTCGCCGCGGTGTTCGGACTCGTCGGCGGCATCGTGCTCGCGCTGCTGCGACTGTCGAAAAACCCGCTGCTCCAAGCGGTTTCCTGGGCGTACGTGTGGATCTTCCGCTCGATTCCGCTGATCGTCCTGTTGCTGTTCCTGGCCAACGTGACCGCGCTGTACAGCACGCTCAGCCTCGGCATTCCGTTCGGCCCGTCGTTTCTCAGCTTCAGCGCCACCGACGTGCTGAGCTTCTTCGTCGTCGCGGTGCTCGGCCTGAGCCTGAACGAAGCCGCGTACGCCGCGGAAATCGTGCGCGCCGGGGTGCTGTCGGTGGACCAAGGACAGCTCGAAGCGGCGGCCGCGCTGGGGCTTCCGCGCTCCCGGCAATACCGGCGGATCATCCTGCCGCAGGCCACCCGCGCGATCGTGCCCGCCTACGCGAACCAGCTGATCGGCCTGCTCAAGGGCACTTCGGTCGTCTACATCACCTCGCTGCTGGAACTGTTCGGCGTGGTCGAAACCCAGGCCAGCACCAACAGCGGGCAGATCATTCCGCTGCTGCTCGTCGGCACGGTCTGGTACATCATCCTCACCAGCGTCCTGTCGGTGATCCAGTACTACGTCGAACGCTTCTTCTCCCGCGGCGCATTGCGCACCGTTCCGCCGACGCCGTTCCAGCGGTTCCGCGCCCGGCTGCGCACGCTGGGGGTCGCCCGATGAGCGCTGAAGTCCGCGTTCGCAGCGCAGTCAAGTCCTACGACGGAATCCGCGTCCTCGACGGCATCGACCTCACCGCGCCTAGCGGGCAGGTGACCGTGGTGCTGGGGCCGTCCGGTTCCGGCAAATCGACTTTGTTACGCACCGTCAACCATCTGGAACGCCTTGACAGCGGCTACGTCAGCATCGACGGCGAACTCGTCGGCGTGCGCGTGCACGGCGACCGTTTCAAGGAACTGAGCGAGCGCGCCATCCTGCGGCAGCGGTCCCGGATCGGTTTCGTATTCCAGAATTTCAACCTCTTCCCGCATCTCACGATCCTCGACAACGTCGTGGAAGCCCCGGTCGTCACGCAACGGCTAGCGCGTGCCGAGGCGGAAACGCGGGCGAAGGAATTGCTCGCCCGCGTCGGTCTCGAAGACAAGGCTCGCGCGTACCCGCGGCAACTGTCCGGAGGTCAGCAGCAGCGGGTCGCCATCGCCCGTGCGCTCGCACTCGAACCGCGGCTGATCCTGCTCGACGAGCCGACCTCCGCGCTCGACCCGGAGCTGGTCGGCGAAGTGCTGGCGGTGATCCGGGAACTGGCACGCTCCGGCACGACGATGATCGTGGTGACGCACGAGATCGGCTTCGCCCGCGAGATCGCCGACCATGTCGTGTTCCTCGACGAAGGCCGCGTCATCGAAGAAGGACCGCCGTCCGCCGTCCTCGACCGCCCCCGCCACGACCGCACCCGAGCCTTCCTCGGCAAGGTCACCCGCCTCGAAACCCCGGAGAACGCATGAAAACCCGCACAATCCTGCCCCTGCTCGCCGCGGTCGCACTCCTCGCCGGCGCATGCGGCGGCAACACCCAGGCGTCGACCGCTGTGAACGGCTCGCAGACCATTTCCGTCGCCGCGAACACCGCGCACGCGCACCCGGTTTCGCTGACCGTGCCGGTCGTCGCCGAGATCCGCGCGCAACTGCCGAAGAAGTTCCTCGACCGAGGCAAACTGACGATCGGCGTCGGCGCGCTGCCGTCGGGATTCCCGCCGCTCGCCTACGTCGGCACCGACCAGCGCACCCTCACCGGAGCCGAACCCGACCTCGGCCGTCTCGTCGCCGCGGTGCTCGGCCTCGAACCGGACGTGCAGAACGCTTCCTGGCAGAACCTGTTCGTCCGCCTGCAAAGCGGCCAGTTCGACGCCGGATTCTCGAACATCACGGTGACCGAGCAGCGCAAGCAGCAGGGCTTCGACTTCGCCGCCTACCGCGAGGACAACCTCGGCTTCGAGACGAGCCGCGCGAGCACGTGGAACTTCGCCGGGGATTACCAGGTGCTGGCGGGCAAAACGGTCGCCGTCGACAGCGGGACCAACCAGGAGAAAATCCTCCGCGAATGGCAGCGGAAGCTGACCGCCGAGGGCAAGAAACTCGACGTGCGCAATTTCGCCGACAAGAACAGCACCTACCTGGCGCTGGCGTCCGGCCGGATCGACGCGTACTTCTCACCGAACCCGAGCATCGCGTACCACGTTGCACAGACAGCGAAAACCCCGAACCCGACCCGCAGCGCGGGCACGTACTCCGGAGCTGGGGCCAAGTTGCAGGGGCTGATCGCGGCTACGACCAAGAAGGACAACGGTCTGGTGAAGCCGGTCGCCGCGGCGATCGATTATCTGATTCAGCACGGGCAGTATGCGAAATGGCTTGCCGCGTACGGGTTGGAGAATGAAGCGGTGAAGAAGGCGGAGGTCAACCCGCCGGGCCTTCCGTTGAGCGATTCCTGACCGCCCGGCAGGTCCCCGGTCCGCCGGGGACCTGCCCGAGCGGGCAGATGCCCGGACAACGGCTCGCCCTCGGCGTCGATTGCCCGGAACCGACGCAGCTGGTGTCGTGCTGCGAGCACCGGGCCCGGGGCGGCTGGGTGCCGATCGCCGCAGCGTCCGGCGGCGAACCGCGCAGCGGTTTCCGGCAGGTCTCCGATCGTCATCCGCCCTAACAAGGCAAGCACCGCCGAATCAGCTGACTCAACGGCCCGCCAGTCCTCCGGAATGCGCACCCGGCCGGACACCGTCCGCCTCCGCAACCGGAACCCCATCCCCTCGTACCGCCGGATAGCGTTCGCATTCGTCGCCACCGCGTGCATGAACGGCGTCTCGCCCCGATCGCGGATCCCCGCGGCCACCGCACGCACCAATCGCCCCGCAAGACCCCGGTCGCGGTAAGCCGGGTCCGTGCACACCGCGCTGATCTCCGTCCACCCCGGCGGGTGCAACCGCTCCCCCGCCATCGCGATCAGCGCGCCCTGGTGCCGAATGCCGAGATACGTCCCGAGCAGCACCGTCCGCGGCAAAAACGGGCCAGGCTTCGTCCGGGCGACCAGGTCCAGCATCTCCGGCACATCAGCCACCGTCAGCCGGACCGCCTCCGGGTCGGACACGGCGTCGACCCCGGCGTCCACCAGCTGGACCCCGGCCATCTCCTCCAGCAGCTCCCAATCCGGAGGCGGCGGCCCGGCCTGCGCAAAGGCCGGCACCACCGCCCCCGGACCGGCGAGTGCGGCGACGTCGTCCCACACGCCGGCAGCCGGCTCGTCGGGCACGGCCGAGAAGACCGAAACATCGGCGGGGTAGCGCACGGCCTGTCCGGCCCGCTCGGCGAACCCGGCGTGCGGGCCGGTCAGCGAAGCCCAGGCCGCATTGTCCAAAACAGACATCAAGGCCGCCGGGCGGCCCGGGCGATCATCCGGGCCAGATCCGCCACCAAAGCCGGATCATCCGGCAGTTGCCCGGTCGCCACGCGGATGTGCGGCGTCCCCGGATTGCCCGCACGCGTGCCCGACCCGGCGGAAACCCCGTTGGCCGCCAGTGTCATCAACGTCCGCGACTCCTCCGGAACCGGCACCCACAACGTCAACCCGTCCCGAGCGCGCACCGAGATCCCGTGCTCCCGCAACGCTTCTGTCAAAGCCGCCCGCCGATGGGCGTACCGGTGCCGCGCCCGGTTCAGCAATTCGGCGCTGCCGGGATCGGTCAGCAGAAACGCCTGCGCGTCCTGAAGAATCCGGCTCGACCACACCGACCCCGGTCCGCGCTGCTGCCGCACCCGCTCCACCAGCACCGCCGAACCGCCGATCACGCAGCTGCGCAGTTCCAGCCCGAAAGCAGTGCAATACGACCGCACCAGCAACACCCGGCCGGGCAAGCGGGTGCCGAGGCTCAACGCGGGAGCCGAAGCCAACGGCCCGAAGTCGTCGTCCTCGATCACCGCGACGTCCTCTTCGGACAGTACCGCGGCGAGTTCCGCGAGCCGGTCCGCCGGAACCGAATGCCCGAGCGGCGACTGGGCACGCGGCTGGTAGACGAAGGCGACCGGCCGATGTTCCAACGCCGCCGCCAGCGAGGACGGCAACGGCCCGTTTTCGTCGCACCGCACCGGCACCACGTGGATTCGCGACCGGCGCAGCAATTCACGCAGCCACGGCGCCGTCGGCGCTTCCAGCGCGATCACGTCGCCCGGCCGCGCGACCGCCTGGCAGGCCAGCAGCATCCCGTCCTGCCCGCCTGCCGCGACGGTCCACGATTCGGCGGCGAACGGCCACGTCGGCTTCACCGCGGCGCGCAATTGCGGGGTGATCGAGTTCTTGACCGGCCCGCCGAACCGTTCCGTGTGGACGCCCGCGGCGACGGCGTCCTCCAGCGGCGGCAGCAGTCCAGGATCCGGGAGGCCGTGTTCCAGGTCGACCGTCTGCCAGCCGGAAAACGCGCGTTCCGGCGGCGGGCTCGACGGCGGTTCCAGCACTATCGTGCCGCGCCGCCGTCCCGTGCCGATCAACCCGGCCGCGCGCAGCTGCGACCACGCCTCGGCGATCGTCGTGGGGCTGACCGAAAGCTCCGCGGCCAGCGCCCGCACGGTGGGCAGCCGCGTGCCCGGCGGCACCTCCCCGTCGCGGATCAGGCCGGACACCGTCCCGGCCACGCCCCGCGCCGTGCGCTCGCCGATGCGGGACCCGAGCCAGCCTGCCCCGACCGGCAGCGTCGTCGTCGCGAGTTCGCCCGTGGCCACGCACCGGCTCCCCTCGTCACCCGGAAATCCGAAAACCTCTGACCCGATCAGAAGCTAGAGCGGCAACGGCACGCGGCAAAGGCGTTTCACATCCTGGCGGGCCCGCCCGGTACAAAACGCCCGTGACGTCCGACACCGCCGCGGTGTCCGGTTTCGGAATATCACTCGATCAGGTTAGGCTAACCTTCATGAGTCACTCCTGGCCGGAAGCACCGGCGCTCGCCGGCACCGGGCTCGCTCTCGGCTACGGCGCGAAGCCGGTGGTCCAGGACGCGGAGATCGTCCTGCGCGCGGGCGCGGTCACCGCACTGGTCGGCCCCAACGGGTCCGGCAAGTCGACGCTGCTGCGCTCGCTCGCCCGGCTGCATCCGCTGGCCGCGGGCGACGTCACGCTGGCCGGGCAGGACGCGCTCGCCTTGTCCCCCAAGGAGTTCGCCCGCCACGTCACGCTGCTGACCCAGTCGCGCCCCACGCCCGGCGGCGTGCGCGTGCGCGACGTCGTGTCCTACGGCCGCCATCCCTACCGCGGCCGCTTCGGCTCCGGCGATCCCGAGGGACCGGAATTGGTCGAGCGGGCCATGCGGCACACCGGCGTCGACGGCATGGCCGAGCGCCCGGTGGACGAACTGTCCGGCGGCGAACTGCAGCGCGTCTGGCTCGCCACCTGCTTCGCCCAGGACACCGGCGTCGTCCTGCTCGACGAGCCGACCACGTTCCTCGACCTGCGCTACCAGATCGAAACGCTGGACCTCGTCCGCGATCTCGCCGACGAGCACGACGTCGCGGTCGGCGTCGTGCTGCACGACCTCGACCAGGCCGCCGCTGTCGCCGACGAGGTGGTGCTGCTGTGCCGCGGCGCCGTCCGCGCCGCCGGCCGCCCGGCCGACGTGCTGACCGCCGATTTGCTCAGCGACGTCTACGGCCTGCGCATCGACGTCCACGTCGACGACGAGGGGCACGTCCGCACGCGCCCGGTCGGACGGCACACCTCCCGGCCGCGGCCGGTCCGCTCAGCCTGACCCATCCCTCTAGTTCGAAGGAAAACCCCGTGTCCAGTGTGTTCTCTCGTCCTGCCCGCAGGACGGTCCTGACGACCGCGGCGGCAATGCTCGCGGCCTTCGCGCTCGCCGCGTGCGGCACCACCGAAGCCCCCGCCGCCGGGGACCAGGCCGCCGCCGCGAAACCGGCCGGCCCGGTCCGCCTGACCGACGAGCGCGGCAAGGTCGACCTCCCCGCGCCGGCCGCGAAGATCGTATCGCTGGAATGGGGCCTCACCGAGAACCTGCTGGCGCTGGGCGTGAAGCCGATCGGCGCGGCGGATGTCAAGGGCTACAACACTTACGACAAGGTCATGCCGCTCGCCGCG
Organism: Amycolatopsis sp. FU40; assembly: GCF_021903635.1. NCBI lineage: Bacteria > Bacillati > Actinomycetota > Actinomycetes > Pseudonocardiales > Pseudonocardiaceae > Amycolatopsis > Amycolatopsis sp. FU40. Next base: position 1,059,901 of record NZ_CP091381.1, on the reverse strand, counting down.
TCCACTCCGGACGTCGGCACCCGCGGCGAGCCGAGCCTCGACGCGATCGCCGCGCTGCACCCGGATCTCGTCGTCACCACCACCGACCTGCCGGAGAACGTGATCGCGCAGCTCTCGAAGCAGACGAAGGTGCTGACGCTGCGCGGCTCCGATTCGGCCGATCCGATCGGCTACCTGCGCAAGACCGTGACCACGCTGTCCGAGGCGACCGGAACGCAGGAGCAGGGCCGCAAACTGCTCGCCGAATTCGACGCCAAGGTCGCCGAGGGCAAGAAGAAGCTGGCCGGCGCGGGCAAGTCCGGGGCCAAGTTCGTCATGGCCGACGGCTACTCGACCTCCGGCACGGTCACCGTCCGGATGTACACGAAGGGCTCGTTCCTCGGCAGCATCGCCGAGCAGCTCGGCGCCGCCAACCAGTGGACCGGCGAGGGCGACAAGGTCTACGGCCTCTCCCCCACCGACGTCGAAGGCCTGACCAAGATCACCGACCCGGCCACCTCCTTCGTCTACGCCGCCAACGACGCCGAATCCGACGTCTTCACCCAGGACCTCGCGGGCAACGCGGTGTGGAAGCAGCTGCCGTTCGTCAAGGCCGCGAAGCTGCACCGGATCCCGGACGGCATCTGGATGTTCGGCGGCCCGAAGTCCGCGATCGCGTACGTGGACGCGCTCACCGGCGCTCTGACGCGCTGATCCGATGACCGCACCAGCCCCCGCGCCCGCCCGGCCGCTCTCCGCGCGCAAGCCGCGGCTCACGGCGTCCGTCGTCTTCCTGACCGGGCTCGTCGCGCTGCTCGTCCTGTCCGCCGTGCACCTGCTGCAAGGCACGTCGCACGTCGGGCTCGGCGAACTCCTGCGCGCCGTTTTCCCCCGCACGGACGACGACGCACGCGGCCAGGCGGTGGCGGTGCTCGTGGCCAGCCGGCTCCCCCGGCTGGCAGCGGCGCTGCTCGTGGGGCTGGCGCTCGGGTTCGCGGGCTGCGTGCTGCAGTCGGTGGCACGGAACCCGCTCACCTCGCCGGACACGCTCGCGGTCAACGCCGGTGCGTACGTCTCGGTGGTCGGCGTCGCGGCGTTCGGGATCTCGCTTCCCTTTTACGTCAACGGGATCGTCGCGTTCATCGGCGGTCTCGCGGCGGCCGGACTGGTGTTGCTCGTCGCTCGCAGCAGCAGCGGCGGGGCGGCTCGGCTGGTGCTCGCCGGGTCCGCGATCGCGCTGGCGCTGACCGCGCTCACGTCGGTGCTGCTGATGTTGTTCCAGGAACGGACCGCGGGCCTGTACGGCTGGGGCAGCGGCACGACTGTCCAATCCGGACTTCGGCAGGTTTCCCTTGCCGCACCGGTGATCGCGGTCGGCATCGCGGCTACCCTCCTGCTCGCGCACCGCCTCGACGTCCTCGGTCTCGGCGACGACCACGCGCGCGTGCTGGGCATCGACGTCCGCCGTACCCGCACTTTCGCAGTCGTCGTGGCGGTGCTGCTTTCGGCGGTCGCGGTGACCGTCGCCGGGCCGATCGGGTTCGTCGGCCTGTGCGCACCGGTGATCGCGCGACTGCTGGCCAGCCGCGTCCCCGGGCTCGGCAAACATCCGTTGCTGCTGCCGCTCTCCGGGCTGACCGGGGCGCTGGTCGTCGTGGCCGCCGACGTCCTGCTGCGCGCTCTCGTCCCGGCGGACAAAGCGGTTTCGGTGCCGACCGGCGTCGTGACGACCCTCGCCGGCGCGACCGTGCTGGTCTGGCTGGCGCGACGGCAGCCGTCCGGTACGCCGTCCGCGCGCGGCACGCACGGCACCGTCCGGTCCCGCCGCTGGGTGGCCGGGACCGGCGTCGTGCTGGCGGTCGCGCTCGTCGCCGCGGTGATCGCCGCGCTCCTGCTGGGCGACCGGATCGTGCTGCTCGGCGACGTCCTGAACTGGCTGCGCGGGGTCTCCGGCACCGAGGTTTCGTTCGCGCTCGACCTCCGCTGGCCGCGAATGCTCGCCGCGCTGCTCGGCGGGGCGGCGCTGGCCGTCGCGGGCGCGCTGGTGCAGGCGATCTGCCGCAATCCGCTCGCCGAACCGAGCCTGCTCGGCGTGACGCCCGGTGCGAGCGTCGGCGCGATCAGCGTCGTGCTGTTGGTTCCTGGCATCGGAATCTGGCCGATGATGGGCGCGGCGACCGTCGCCGCGTTCGCGACGTTCGCCCTCGTGCACTGGCTTGCCACCGGCCGCGGTTCGAGCGGCCGCGGACTGTCCTCGGACCGGCTGGTGCTGGTCGGCATCGGCGTCAGCGCGGGCGCACAGGCGATCACGACGCTGGTCGTGGTGGTGACCTCGCCGTGGAACGCGCATCTCGCGCTCACCTGGCTCGCCGGATCGACCTACGGCCGGGAGTTCAACCAGGTCCTGCCGGTGCTGTTGTGCCTGGTCATCGCCCTGCCGATCGCCCTGTCCAGCGCGCGTACGCTCGACCTGGTCTCGCTGGACGAGGACGTGCCGAGGGTGCTCGGCGTTTCGCTGGACCGCTCTCGGCTCGCCTTCGCCGCGCTCGCCGCGGTGCTCACCGCTGCTGCTGCGTGTGCGGTGGGGGCGCTGGGATTCGTCGGGCTCGTGGCCCCGCACGCCGCGCGCGCTTTGGCGGGTTCCCGCCACTCGCGCTCGCTGCCGGTGGCTGCCGCGCTGGGAGCGGTGCTGGTGTGCGTCGCGGACACGCTGGGACGCACCGTCCTCGCACCGACCCAGATCGCGGCAGGCCTGGTGACCGCGCTGATCGGGGCGCCGTACTTCGGCTGGCTGCTGTGGCGGAGCCGCGCGAGCGCCTAGCCGAACCAGGTGTCGAGCGCGCCCTTCAGCTCGGCTTCCCCGCCGGTCCACGCGATGACTCCGTCCGGGCGCAGCAGGAACGATTCGGTATTGGTCACTGGCACCACTTCGACCCGTTTTGGTGCCAACGCCGCGAGATCACGGCTCTCCGGATCGAGCACGAGCACGCCGCGTCCAGTGCGAGTATGGTCTGACAACCGGGTGATCCTGCCGTCATCGTCCACAAGGGACTTCTCTGGACTGTGCAGCCCGACCGGTTCCTCGGCGGGGTAGGGGAATTCGTACCGTTCCCGCACCCCGGACAGCAGATCCGAGAAGTACCGGTTCGCCTGCGGAAGGTCCATCAGCTCCCCGACAATCTCGCGCAGCGCGTCGACGTGCGGCCCCGGCGCGAGCAACGCCGATTGCGCCCGCGTATTGCGCAGCACCGCCGCACCGGCCGGACCGCGTTCGCGGAAGTAGCTGTCCAGCAACGTTTCCGGCATCTCCCCGCGCACGACCGCGGCAAGCTTCCAGCCGAGGTTCGCCGCGTCCAGGAGGCCGAGGTTGAGCCCTTGCCCGCCGCTCGGCGAGTGCACGTGGGCCGCGTCGCCCGCGAGCAGGACGCGTCCGCGCCGGTAGTCGTCGGCCTGGCGTGCTTGGTCGGCGAACCGACGGGAATCGCGCACCTGCGCCACGACAACGTCCTCGCCGGTCACCCGCCGGATCGCCGCCGCCAGCTCCGCCGGAGTGACCGGGCCCCCGGGCTCGCCGTCGCGGGCTGATTCGGTGACGCCGGCCATGCTGCCGCCATGCAGGAACGTCCCGCCGGGGTAGCGTCCGGCGGGCGGCACCGGCCCTTCGAAACGGACCTGGCCCGCGATCGTCCGCAGCAAGGGCGGCGTGCCAGGGAAACCGAACCCGGCGAGGCTCCGCACCTTCCCCCGGCCGCCGTCACACCCCACCAGGTAAGCCGCACTGAACCGCTGTTCTCCTTGCGGGGTGTCGACAATCGCCGTCACTCCGTCCACCTCAGACTCGATCGCGCTCACCCGATGCGCCCGGTGCACCGGGACGCCGACCGCGTGGTCGGCCAGCAGGCGTTCCAGCTCCGGCTGCCAGATGTGCGTGCGCGGACGGTCTTCGTCCGGGAGGATCTTGTGGATGTTCGCGAAGTGCCCGAGCGAACTGCCGTGATCGCGAGCGAAGTCGCGCATTCCCTCCTCGTGCGCGGCGGCCAGCTGCGGCCCGAGACCGCGGCGGGTCAGCGCCTCCGTCGCGAGCACGCCGATACCGCGCGCCTTCCGTTCCGCCGCGGGCTGCTCGAGCCGCTCCACCACCACGGGCCGGATGCCGCCGAGCCGGAGTTCGGCCGCGAGGAACAACCCGACCGGCCCCGCTCCGACGACCACCACATCTGCGTCCATGACTCTCCTTAACTTGTTAAAGACTAGACTGCCTTGAACTAGTTAAGGAGGCAACCGCCTTGCCGATCGAGATCCCCGCCGCGGTCCGGACCGCGCTCGCCTTGGTCGACGCCGACGGCCTCGACAAACTGACCGTGCGCCGCCTCGCCGCCGAACTCGGCGTCAAAGCACCCGCGCTGTACTGGCATTTCAGCAGCAAACGGGCCTTGCTCGACCACCTCGCCGACGCCCTCGTCGCCCCGGCCCTGGACGACCTCCCGCCTCTCGACACCCCCTGGCTGTCGTGGCTGGAACAAGCAGGCACCGCCTTGCACGCCGCCCTCCTCGGCCACCGGGACGGCGCGCGCGTGGCACTCGGCGCAGACCTCCGGACCGCCCGCTCGCTGGGCGAATTCGCCGAGCGAGCAGTCGACGTGCTGCACCGCGCCGGGTTCCCGCTCGCCGACGCGACCCGGTGCGCCGGGGTGTACGTGCACTTCGTTCTCGGCCGCGCCGTCGAGGACCAGACCTGGCCGGACGACCTGGAAGCGACCATCGAAAGCATCCCGTTTCCCTTGATGGCGCAGGGAATGCGGGAACGGCAGGCAGCCGGGAGCACGGTCGAGGACAGCTTCGGCTACGCACTCGGCATCGTGCTCGCCGGACTGGAGGCGAAGCGTCCAGCCAAGGTGCAATGACTCACTAAGTTGCACTGTTGCACTTTTTGCATGGTTCCACTTATGCTCGGAGCAGACCGCACCGGCAGGAGAGGGGAAGACCATGAACGAGACACCGCGCATCGCCATCGTCGGCGGCGGCCCGGGCGGGCTGCTCGCCGCGCACGTCCTGCACGGCCACGGCATCGCCGCGACCGTGTACGACGCCGACACCGCCGTGGACGCACGAGATCCCGGCGGCACGCTCGACCTGCACGCCGACAGCGGCCAGATCGCCCTGGAAGACGCCGGGCTGCTGGCCGCCTTCCACGCACTGGCCCGCGCCGAAGGCCAAGCCGTGACCAGACGCGACCACCACGGCACCCTGCTGAAGGAATTCGCCCCCGCCGACGACGACACCGCCGCCCCGGAAATCGACCGCGGCCAGCTGCGCATCATGCTGCACGAACGGCTCGCACCCGGCACCGTCCGCTGGGGACACAAACTCACCGACCTGACGACCGAAAACGACGTCCACCGCTTGCACTTCGCCAACGGATCCACAGTGGACGCCGAGGTCGTGATCGGCGCGGACGGCACCTGGTCGAAGGTGCGCCGCCGGCTCACCGAGGCGATGCCGGAGTACCTCGGGGTGTCCTTTTTGGACGTCCGATTCGACGACGTCGAAACCCGGCATCCGGAGATCGCGGCCTTGGTCGGCAACGGACAGTTGTTCACCACTGACGGCAACGGCCGCGCGGTGATCGTGCAGCGCAACAGCAACGGCGTGATCCGCGGCTACGTGGCTTTCCGCGCCGAAGAGGACTGGGCCGCGCGGAAAGGCGTCGACCTGACCGACCGCAGCTCGGTGCGGGAATTCCTGCTGCGCGAGTTCAGCGGCTGGAGCGAGACAATGCGTCCGCTGTTGACCGACAACGACGGCGACTACGTGGCGCGCGCGTTCACCGCACTGCCCGCCCCCCTGACCTGGGAACGCGTCCCCGGCATCACCGTCCTCGGCGACGCCGCGCACGCGATGGCCCCGTTCGGCGGGCACGGCGCGAACCTGGCTCTGCTCGACGGTGCGGAATTGGCGCACGCGCTGCACGAGGAGCCGAGCGTCGAAGCCGCGTTGACCCGCTACGAGACAGCGATGTTCGCCCGCACCGGCCACCTCGCCGCCGACGCGAACGCCGCGCTGCGCGGTTTCTTCGCCGACCAGCCGGACGGTGTCCCGCACGAGGTTCCGGACCGGGAGGAAGAACTCCGCGCCTACGAGGCCCGGGCTGCCGAGTACCGCGCCGCACGCACGCCCGCCGCCCGCTAGCCGCGGCGAGGTCCGCGAGGGCTGCCACCTTCACGGACTCAGACTCCCTCAGGGTTCCCCTCACGAACTTCGCCGCCGCCAGAGACTTCAGCGGGCGGCCTCAGCCTGCCGACCATCCATAAAGGACACTCGCGTCAGCGAAATGCCCGATTGATGCCAGGATGATCGCCTCTTCAAGTCCGTGAGGGGCTCCTTCCGGGAATCTGGTTCCCGGAAGGAGCCCTTCACGGCTTTCGTCAGGAGCGCTTGCGGCGCACCGCCACTGCCGCCACCAGCGCACCGCCGACGAGCAGCAACGCGCCGCCGCCGATCAGGTAGCCGCGGATGTCCGCGCCGGTCGACGCGAGCGGGCCTTGGTCAGACGGGCCGGTTCCGGGGGCCACGCCGCCGGAGTTGTCGCTCGTCGTCGTGATCGGGGCCGGGGCCTGCGAAGAGGACGAACTGGACGTCGTCGGGCTCGTGGTGCTGGCCGAGGACGTCGGCTGCGAACTCGAGGACGTCGCGCTGGACGAGGTCTCCGAGGACGACGTCGGCGCGGTCGAGCCGGAGGTCTCCGACGGACCGCTCGGTGTCGTGGAGCTTGTCGAGGACGTCGTCGAACTCGTGGCCGAGGTGGCGCTCGACGAGGTCGTGGCGGACGATGTCGTGCTCGTCGGCCCAGTCGTCGTGGTCGACGTCGCGGAAGAACTCGACGTGGTCGAACTCGTCGGCTCCGTGCTCGACGTCGTGGTGCTGGTCGAGCTCGTCGGCTCGGTCGGCGTCGTGGTGCTGGAGCTGGCCGAGGTGGACGTCGTGCTGGTCGGCGCCGTGGACGTCGTCGTCGGGACCGTGCAGTCCGGCAGGTCCCCGGTGAACGGATAGGCGTGGAACTCCTGCCCGCCCGCCGCGCCCTCGGACGTGTGCAGCAGGTTGCCCGCGGTGAAGAACCGGCCGTTCGTCCCGGACGCGGTGACCGTCGTGTCGCTGGCCGGGTTGCCGACCAGCACGCTGCCCTGGAACTGCGCCTGCCCGGCGATCTTCACCTTCGACGCGTCCGGGAAGTTCCACAGCAGCTTCTCGCGCAGATGGTTGATCGGGTCCTGGTCGGCGAGGTCGCCGGTGTAGGTGTTGATCACCCGGTTGCCGCCGACGAGGTTCACCAGGACGGTCGCGCCCGCCGGGATGCTGGCGAACTCCAGGCCCTGCATGCCGCCGCCGGGGCCGGTGAGGTCGAAATCGACGTTGAACACCTGCAGCGCGGACTTCCCGTCGCCGGTGAACAGCGTGCGGTAGCCCTCGTTCTTCGCCGTCCCGGTGGCCGCGGACTTGCCGTAGCAGGTGCTGGCTTCCTGCAGCTGCGGCCGGAGCTGCCGGTACGGGTCCGCCGCGTTCGGGTCCTGCTTCAGCGTGCCGGTCACGGTCCCGGTGACGGTGCCGCCGTAGCGCACGACGCCGCCGTCCGCGAGCAGCCGCTGGTTCGGCGCGACGGTGACGTTCTTGCCGGTGGTGAGGAAATCGGCGCCGTCCGGCGGGGGCACGCGCGAGCCGACGCCCGCGATGCCGACGTTGTAGACCGCGGACGCCCCGGCCCGCTTCGCCATGTCGAACCCGCCGAGCACGACGACGCGTCCCTCGGCCTCGGCCGCGCCCTCGCGCACGAGGAAATCGCCGCCCGCGAAGACGTTGATGCCGTTGTCCCGTCCCGCGAACGGCCCGTTGTTGACCGGCGGGTACTTGCCCGGGCAGGCGTCGCCGACGCACGGGCCCAGACCCCCGGGCAACGGAGCGGCGCTCGCGCCCGGACCGGCCACGAACGCCACCGCACACACCGCCGCGGCGATCGCTCCGCCCACGACGGCCATTTTCCTGGCACGCATGCGGCCGATCCTCACCCGGACCGCCCGGAATACCGCAGTCGAAACACCGTAACCCACCCGAACGGGTCAGAAATTCGCGCACTCCTCAGACAAGTAGACTAGTGACGCTCCACACTCGACGCCCCGCCGGAAGAATGTTTCGCAGTAGCCTCGCTCCCGCACTTCCCCGACCGGAAAGCCCTCCGATGCCCCCTCTCGTGCACCGGCACCCGCTCGCCGCGCAGGCCGCCGAAGTCCTTTTGGCGCGCATTCGCTCCGGCGAATGGGCGCTGGGTCACAAATTGCCCGGGGAAACGACTTTGGCCGCGCAACTGGGCGTCGGCCGTTCGACGCTGCGCGAGGCGATCCGCGAATTGGCGGGCAAAGGCGTGCTGGATTCCCGTCAGGGTTCCGGGGTTTTCGTGACCGCGCTCGACGTCGCCGAGGATTGGGACGCGGTGCTGCGCCGCGCCACCATCGGCGCGGTGATCGAGGCGCGCATCGCCATCGAAGCGGAGGCCGCCGCACTCGCCGCGCACCGGCGCACGCCGACCGACCTGCGCGCGATCCGCCGCGCGCTCGCCGCCCGCGCGATCGGCGACCCGGACGTCGAATTCCTGGTGGACACCGACACCGCGTTCCACCGCACAGTGCTCGTCGCCGCGCACAACGACGTGCTGATCGAACTGTTCGACAGTTTCGTCCCGCGGGTCCACCGCGCGATGACGGACCTGCTGCGCGCCCGGCCGATCACCTCCCCCGAGGAAGACCAAGCCGCGCATCTGGCGCTCGTCGACGCGATCGCGGACAAGGACGCGTCCGCCGCCGCGGAACTGAGCCGGGGCCACCTGACCGCCTTGAAGGAGGCACTTTCGTGAGCGAGGTCGTGCTGCAGCTGACCGACGTCGTGTTCCGCAGGCAGGGCAAGGAGATCCTGCACGGCGTGACCCTGACCGTGCGGGCGGGCGAACACTGGGCGCTGCTCGGCCCGAACGGAGCCGGGAAAAGCACGATCCTCGGTTTCTGCGGCGCGGTCACGCACCCGACCGCCGGTACCGTGGACGTCCTCGGCGGGCGGCTCGGCCGGGTCGAACTGCAGGCGCTGCGCCGCAGCATCGGACACGTCGACCCGCGGCATCCGCTGCGTTCGCCGCTCACCATCCGGGAGGTCGTGCTGACCGGCGCCACCGGGAGCATCGACACGCCGCCGCGCTGGCGGCCCACCGCCGCGCAGGTCGCCCAGGCCGACGAACTGGTCGCTCTCCTCGGCCTGAACGGCAAGGCCGAGGAACGCTGGCCGACGCTGTCCCAAGGCGAACGCGGCCGCGCCCTGATCGCTCGCGCCCTGATCAGCGACCCCCGGCTGCTGCTGCTCGACGAACCGTCCACCGGCCTGGACGTCGCGGCTCGCGAGCAGTTGCTCGAAACCATCGACCTGCTGACCCGGACCCATCCCCGGCTCGCCTCCATCGTGGTCACCCACCACCTGGAGGAACTGCCCGAAACGACCACGCACGCGTTGCTCGTCGCGGACGGTTCGGTGGTGTCGTCGGGGCCGATCGACCAGGCGGTGACGACGGCCAGCATCAGCCGGGCATTCGGCCACCCGATCCGCGTGGACCGCCACGACGGACGATGGAGCGCCCGCGCCGCCCGGACCCGATCCACCGAGGTCGCCTGACGAGGGCCGCCACCACCCGCTGTCCGTGAAGGACTCCTTGAGGGAATCTGGTTCCCTCAAGGAGTCCTTCACGGACTTCCGGCGGCCATGGACCGGCACCGCCCGAGCTCACGCGGTCCGCAGCACCCGCCAGGCCGAGAACCCCAGCAGCACCAGCTCCGCCGCCGAGAAGCCGACCAGCGCGAGCGGGCTCGGCACCCACAGCAGCGTCATCCCGACCGCCAGCACCGGCACCACCAGCCCGGCATAGGCCGCGAGGAAGATCCCAGCCAGCACCTCGCCGCGGGACAGCGGATCGGCCAGCGCGGCGACCGTCCCGACCGCGGCGCGGAAGCCGAGGCCCATCCCGCTCCCGGCGATCACCGAACCCGCCAGGAACAGCGCCAGCGAGGGCAACAACGCGGCCGCCGAAAGCACCGCCAGCCCGATCGGCATCAGCACGAACCCCAGCCGCAGCTGCGACCGTGCCGCCATCGAAGCGAAGACCACCTGCGCCACCGCCGCCGCGCCCAGCATCGAGCCCGCGGTGACCCCGGCGAGCATCCGGCTGTGCTCGTGCAGGCCTTCGGCGAGCAGGGTCGGCGCGAGCGACATGAACAGCCCGGTGATCGCGAACGCGGCGAACACCCCGATCGCCGCGCCCACGAACGCCGGCCGTGCCCCGGCGGGCAGCGACACCCGCTGCGGCCGGTAAGCCGGACGTTCCTCACGGCGTTCGACGGTCTCCGGCACCAGGCACACCGCGAACGCCGCCACCAGCAACACCACCAGGAACACGACGAACGTACTGGTCAGCGGGCTGCCGATGTACTGCGCGAAGACGCCGCCGACCACCGGGCCGAGCCCGAGGCCGCCCATGTTCACCACGGTGGCGATCAAGCCGGAGCGGCCGAGATCCTGGTCCGGCCGGGTCACGGCCCGCAGTTCCGACAGGTGCGCGGTGGCGGTGGCGGTCAGCGCGCCGATGCCCGCGCCGCACACGAACCGCGCGATCAGCAGGCCGGGAACCTCCGGCCAGAGCAGGAACAACACCGCCGACAGGGCCTCGGCGAGCGTCGAAGCGAGGATCACGCGGCGGCGGCCCAGCCAGTCGCTGACGTGCCCGGCGAGGTAGAGGCTGGCCATCACACCGACCGCGTACGCCGCGAAGATGACAGTGACCAGGAACGTCGGAAACCCGTCCCGCTGCTGGTAAATCGCGTACAGCGGGGTGGGCACGGTGGAGAAGGCGAGGCACGCGGCGAACGCGAAAGCGATGACCCGGAATCCCCAGCCGTGGCTGACGCGCCATCCGGCCGGGGCGGTGAGAGCGGGCGGAGCTGTGGTGACCATGTCGACCTTCCAAGCGGGAACCTACCCCTGAAACGATCCCCCGCTCCACTCATCAAGTCCAACGAAAAGTGTTGGTCACAGTTATCGGGATCCGCGATAATCAGAGCATGGAGACGCGGCAGCTGGAGTACTTCGTGGCGGTCGCCGAGGAGCTGAGCTTCACGCGGGCGGCCCGGCGGCTGTTCGCCACGCAGTCCACGGTCTCGGCGACGATCCGCGCGCTGGAGACCGACCTCGGCGCGACACTGTTCGACCGGTCTACCCGCCGGGTCGCACTGTCCACCGCGGGCGCGCTCTTCCTGCCCGAGGCGAAGGCGGCGCTGGACTCGGTGGAGCGGGCCCGCGACGTAGTGCAGCAGGCGTCCGCCGGTCTGCGCGGGAGCCTCCGGATCGGCACGCTGACCAGCATGAACGCGTTCGATCTGCCGGTGCTGCTCGGCGCGTTCCACCGCAGGCACCCGCTGGTCGACCTGCATCTGACGGTGTCCCTCACCGGTTCGTCCGGTCTCGCCGACGACGTCCGCCACGGCAGGCTCGACGTCGCACTGCTCGGCCTTTCCCGGGCAGAGCTGGGCGGCCTCGACGCGACGCAGCTGGCCAGCGTGCCGTACTACGCCGTGCTGCCGGACAGCCATCCGCTCGCCGCCCGCGAGTCGGTCCGGCTGCCGGAACTGGACGGCGAGCTGTTCGTCGACTGTCCGCGCGGCTTCGGGAACCGGCTGGCCGTCGACCGGGAGTTCGCCTCGCTCGGGCTTTCGCGCCGGGTGGCCGCCGAGGTCGCCGACCTGCGGACGGTGCCGCGCTACGTTTCCGCCGGGCTCGGCGTCGCGGTCCTGCCCGGCACCGCCCGGCTGGACCTCCCGGACGTCGTGTCGATCCCGCTCGCCGACACTTCCCTGACCTGGCCGCTCACCGTCGTCGTCTCCGCGAAGCGCCCGCCGTCGCAGGCTCTGCGCACGCTGCTGGAGCTGTTCGTCTCGGCCGCGGCGGAGGGAGATATTACGGAGTTCTGACCGGGCCCCCGGCGAGCGGAATAGCGACCGCCGCCGCGGCGTCATCCTGTACACGGATTCCCCGATGGGAGAGAAGGAAATGACGGAAAAAGCGATCCTGGCCGGCGGGTGTTTCTGGGGCATGGAGGAGCTGTTCCGCCACCAGCCCGGCGTGACCGCGACCCGCGTCGGCTACAGCGGCGGCGACGTCCCCCACGCCACCTACCGCAACCACGGCACCCACGCCGAAACCATCGAGGTCGCCTACGACCCCGCGCAAACCGACTTCCGCACCCTCCTGGAGTTCTTCTTCCAGGTCCACGACCCCAGCACCAAAAACCGCCAAGGCAACGACATCGGCACCAGCTACCGCTCCGCCATCTTCTACACCACCGACGAGCAGAAGCAGATCGCCGAAGACACCATCGCCGACGTCGACGCCTCCGGCCTCTGGCCCGGCAAGGTCGTCACCGAGGTCACCGCGGCGGGCGACTTCTGGGAGGCGGAGCCGGAGCACCAGGACTACCTCCAGCGCTACCCGCACGGCTACACCTGCCACTTCCCGCGCCCCGGCTGGAAACTCCCGAAGCGCGGCTGACCGATGACCGACTATCCAGCGGCAGCAGTCGAAACCGGACACGTCGAACCGGTCCCCCGGCGAGTGCGCGGAGTGCTCGCCGGGAAGACCATCGTGGACAGCATCCGGGCCAAATACGTCTGGGAACGGCCCTATTACCCGCAGTTCTACTTCCCGCTCGACGACGTTCTCCCCGGCACGCTGCTCCCGGCAGACGACGGGCGCCTCTCGCTGCGCGTCGGCGAGGTCGAAAAGCCTGCTGCCGCTTGGGTAAACGACTCTGTCCTGCCTGGACATGTCCGGTTCGAATGGGACGCGCTTGACGCCTGGTTCGAAGAGGACGAACAGATTTTCGTCCACCCGCGCAACCCGTACACGCGGGTGGACGCTTTGCGCTCCACACGACACGTCCGAGTGCAGTTGAACGGCGCGACGCTGGCGGAGTCGTCGTCACCGGTGCTGCTGTTCGAAACCGGCCTCCCGACGCGGTATTACTTCAACCGCACCGAAGTCGACTTCACGCACCTCGTCGCCGAACCCGGCATGGTCACCGCCTGCCCGTACAAGGGCGAGACGTCCGGCTACTGGTCCGTCCGCGTCGGCGACGTCCGGCACGAACACCTCGCCTGGACGTACGCCTACCCGGCCGCGGCGGTCCAGCCCATCGCCGGCCTCGTGGCGTTCTACAACGAGATGGTGGACATCGAAGTAGACGGCGAACTTCTCCCCCGCCCCCGGACGCACTTCTCGCGGTAATCACACCCGCCCGAACGCCTCCACGACCGCGGCCGCCAGCCGGTCCCCGCGCTTCTCTTGCCCGGCGGGCACGGTGATGCAGACGGTGAACCGGTCCGCCCACGTCATGATGCCGACCGCGACCGGGACGCCGGGAGCCAGCGACAAAACCGGGTACACCGTGCGGACGAGGGCCCCGTTGAGCACCACCGGCGACCGCGCGCCGGGAAGCACCGAGGCGATGACGCTGAACCACGTGCCGCGGTAGACGAGCTTGGCCGCCCGGCGGTGCAGCGCCGGAGGCAGAACCCCGAGCACGCGCACGACAGCGTTGCCCGCCCGGGGCGCGCCGCGGCCGACTTGGGCGGACAGCATCCGGTCCGTCGCCAGTACCCGCTCCGACAGCGACATCGCGCCCGTCGGCAGATCCACCGAAGCCGCGCCGGTGTGGTTGCCGAGCTGACGGAAGGTCCCGGTGTCGCGGACCGACATCGGGATCAACACCCGAAGCTGCTCCGGCGCGGCCCCGCCGAGTTCGCGATGCAGCGCCTCGGCGACGAGCGCGAGGACGAGGTTGGTCGTCGGCACCCCGGTTCGCCGCGCGGCCTTCCGGACTTCGGGGGCGGAGAGGTGGGCCCGGGCGAAGTGCCGCCGTGGGCTGTCGATCCGCTTGTCCCAGCCGACCCGGGGTGCGGCACCGGCTCGGGCGAGAGTCCAGACCCCGCGCGCCAACTCGGCGGCTTGATGGTGCGAGGCGGCCTTCGAACGCGCGGGCTCGGGCCGGGAGCCGCCGGGCGATCCCGCCGGTCGCTCGAGTCCGTGCCACACCGGCCCCGCCGCGCGCGCGAGCACCCCGCGGACCGGTGCCGTCAGGGCGGCAAGCCCGGCCCGCACCGCACTCCGCTCGGGGTGAGACTCGCTGCGCCCCAATGTGGCATTGGGTGCATCCGACGCACCCAAAGTGGCGTTCGGTGCGCCAGACGCACCCAATGTGGCATTGGGGCGGTCCCGCCGCCCCCGCCGCCGAGGCACCGCCACCGGCGCCAACGGCTCCTTCCCGCGCGCCTGCCCCACCAGCGCGCTGATCACCGCGATCCCGTCGCTGGCCGCGTGGTGCAGCGCGATCAGCAACGCCCCCTGCTCCCCCTCGATCCCGGTCACCAGCCGCGCCCGCACCGGATGTTCCGGCGACACCGGCTCCGAGAAGAACGCGTCCATCTCCCGCGTCAACGCCTCGTCCAACGGCGCGTCCGGGCCGACCCGCACGGAAGTCAGCACATCCGCCGACGTCCGCCCCGGATCCTCCTGCCATCGCGCGCGCCACAACCCGCTGCCCGGCAGCAATCGCGTCCGCAAGCCCGGCGTCGCGGAAAGCAGATGCTCAGCGTCCGCGCGGGTGACCGGCGTGCCGTCCGCCTTGGGATTGAACAGCAACACCGCCCCGACCTGCTGCGGCACCTCCGGCGTGGCCACGTGCACGAACAGCGCGTCCTCCGGCCGCAGCCGCTGCGTCGGCGGGTTCAACGGCGCGGAGACGAGCGATTCCAGCGCCTCCACCAGCGGAGCAGCGGTTTCGCAATGCCGCGCGACCGCTTCCGCCATCTCCTTGAGCCGTTCCGGTTCCGCCAGCAGGCCCCGCACCGTCTCGGCCAGCTCGCCGTCCTTTGCGGACACGAGGGCGAGCCCGGCCGCGGCCATCAACCGGGCATTCGCCTTGCCGTGCGCGGCGATCGGGTGATGCATCAGCACCGGACGCCCGCACGCCAGCGCCTCCAGCGAGGTCGCCCCGCCGGCGTTCGTCACGACGACGTCGGCCGCCAGCGTGTACCGCTCCGGCTGGTCCGTCCACCCGACCACGTGCAACCGCGGTTCGCCCAGCGCGCGCAGCCGGGCGGCCGCCGCGTCGTTGCGGCCGCAGATCGCGATCGGCGCCACCGACGGATCGGCCGCCAGCAGCTCCCGCACCGTCGTTTCGATCTCGCCGAAACCCAACGAGCCGCACGAAACCAGCGGGACGAACGCGTCGGGCGGCAAGCCCAGTTCCTGCCGCGCCGCCGTCTGGTCGCCAGGGCGGAACACCGCGCGCACCGGCGGCGCGGACACCCCGACGTGCGCCGACGGCGACGAGCGCAGCGCGGGCGCGACCGCGACGTCGTGCATCACCATGGTGAGATCCGCCGCGCCGTAAACCCAGAACGGATGCGGCGCGAAGTCCGAAACCCACGCACCGATCGGCACGGGCAGTTTTCCCTTGCGGCGCAGCCAGGCCAGTCCCGCGGTACCCATCGGATACGTCGACAGCACCAGGTCCGGCGCGAATTCGGCGACCGGCTTCGCGAGCCGCCTGCCGCACCACGACGCGGTGAACCAGCGCGACGCGGCGGCGAACCACGGAATCCGCCAGATCGCGGCGTAAAAGAACTCGTAAAGCCACGGTACGCTTTCCACGTTGGCGACGTAAATCCGCTGGAAAAGCCCCTCGAAACCGGGACCGAGCCGTTCCAGCGCGTTGACCCACCGCACGGTCGCGTCCGGCCAGCGCTGCCGGATCGCGTCCTCGAGCGCGCGTCCCGTGGCGTTGTGCCCTTGCCCCATGTTCGCGGACACGATCAGCACGCGCTCCAACGCTGCCCCCTTTTCGGCTAACAGGCGGTCCCGGCGAGGCCGTACCCGTCGTCCGGGTCCGAATCAGGCCGTTCGCCGGGTTCTTGCTCTTCCGGTGATTCAGCGGACGGCGTTTCCGATTCCGCCGACAAATGCGACGCGCGGGTGGACATCAGCGCGATCCCGACCACGATCACCAGCCCGGCCAGCGCCTCGCCGAACAGCGCGAGCGGCCGCCCGTCGGCCGATTCGCCCATCCACGACAGCCCGATCGCGACGCCGACCAGCGGGTCCAGCGCGGTGATGACGGCGAGCGCGGGCGTCAGGAACCGGCCCTGCTGGAACGTGTTCTGGCTCAACAGGAACCCCAGCGGCCCCACGACGCACACCAGATACAGCGTCCAGTGCCGGAACGGCTCGTCGATCCCGACGCGGAACTGGCCCGCGACCACCTTCATCAGTCCGGCGGTGAGGCCGTACAGCACGCCCGTCGCGACGGCCAGCCCGAGCACCCGCCACGACCCCGAATTCGTTGACGCGGCAACAACAAGCGAGACCAGGGTCAGCGCGGCGAGCGCGATGCCGAGCGGCAGCAGGTCGCCGCCGCTGACGAGCGTCTCGCCGTTGCCGCTCGGCCGCGCGATGACGAGGAACGCGGCGAGCCCGGCCACGCACAGCAAGCCGCCGGCACTCATCGTGCGGTCCGGGCGGCGGCGCTCCAGCCGCGCGGACGCGAGGCCCGCGAACATGAGCGACGTCACGAGCAGCGGCTGGACCAGCAGCAACGGCCCGAACGCGAGCGCGACGAGCTGCAGGACGAGACCCAGGATGGTCGCGGCGATCCCGATGAGCCACAATGGGCGTCCGACGAGCCGCTTGAAGAGCGTCAGGTCGAGCGGTTTGCCGGTTTCCACCTCTTTGGTCGCCCTGGCCTGCGCTGCGCTCGCGAGTCCCATGCACGCCGCGCCGGCGACGGCGGCGGGGACAGCCACGACCAGCGACATCCCCGTAACTGTCACGGACTCTTCACCTCACACCGTCCCCATCCGCCGTGCTTATGCTCAAGCCTTGTCCGAGGCCGAGTCGCCCGGTTGGCACCGGAGGCAGCAGAACCCGCATGCGACACCCCCACACGATCGACCTCCCCTCGTTCCGCCGTCTCGTCGTGGACGGGGGCCGGCACCTGCTGGAGTCGACGCTGGTCCCGGCCGGCCTGTTCTATCTCCTGCTGACCCTGGTGAGCTTCGACAGCGGGGTCATCGCCGCGCTGTGCTGGTCGGTCGCCGTGGTGGGCGCCCGGCTGGCGCTGCGCAAGAAGATCCCCGCCGTGCTGCTGCTGACCACGGCTCTGCTGGTCGCGCGCACTGTGCTGGGCCTGGCCACCGGCAGCGCTTTCCTGTACTTCCTGCAGCCGACTCTACAGAATTTCCTCGTCGCCAGCCTGTTCCTGATCTCCGCGCCGTTCAACAAACCGCTGCTCGCGCGGCTGGCGGGCGATTTCTGCGCATTCCCCGAAACGCTCTCCGGACACCCCGGAATGCGCCGGTTCTTCCAGCGCGTGTCGGTGCTGTGGGGACTCGTCTTCGCGGTGAACGGCGGCGTGACGCTGCTGATGCTCGCGCGGGAAACGGTCGGCGACTTCCTCATGGTGAGCACCGCGGGCTCGTATTCGATCATCGGGCTGGCCATCGCCGGTTCGCTGTGGTGGTTCCGGCGCTCGCTGCGCTCGGCGGGCATCACGCTGCGCATGGGCCACCGCCCGGCCGCGCTGCCCGCCGCCTGATGGCCCGCACCGCGCTGGTCACCGGCGCGTCCTCCGGCATCGGAGCCGCCACCGCGCGGCAGCTCGCCCGCTCCGGCGTCCACGTGCTGCTGCACGGCCGGAACGAGGACCGGCTGGCCGTCCTCGCGAAGGAAACCGGCGGCACCGCGCTCGCCGCCGACCTCGCGGACCCCGGGTCCGCGGCGGATCTCGCCGACCGCGCGCTGGCGATCACCGGATCGGTGGATCTGCTGGTCAACAACGCCGGTCTCGGCTGGGCCGGCCCCCTGCCCGAGCTGTCCGGGGAACGGCTGCGGCACCTCGTCGCGGTGAACCTGACCGCGCCGCTCGACCTGACTCGCGCACTCCTGCCCGCGATGCTGGAACACGACCGCGGGCAGATCGTTTTCGTGTCGTCGATCGCCGGACGCACCGGCGTCGCCGGGGAAGCGGTGTACGCCGCGGCAAAGTCCGGTGTAGACGCTTTCGCCGACAGCCTTCGATTCGAGTTGCACGGCACTGGAGTAACCGTCGGAACCGTAGTTCCCGGCGTGGTGCGCACGGAATTCTTCGAGCGTCGCGGCCGTCCGTTCACCCGCAGCACGCCCCGTCCGGTGAGCGCCGAACGCGTGGCCGCCGCCGTGGTGCGCGCCGCCGCGCGGCCGGGCGACTACTACGTGCCGCGCTGGCTGCGAATCCCCGTCGCGCTGCGCGGCGCGGCACCCGGCCTTTACCGCGCGCTCGCGGCGCGGTTCGGCGCCGAAAGCTGACGGGTCCACGCACACCTCCTCCCCCGGGACGCCCCCGCTTCCGCGAGCCAAGCACGTCCACTGTGCTGCCGCATCAGGGAAATTCCCCGATCAGGCGATTTCGTCCGCTTCCCCGGGCGGCCCCCAAGCGAGCGCCAGCACGAGCGTCGCGCGCACGGCCGGGTCGTCCAGCGACGGCCCGAACAGGTCGTGCAGGCGGCCGAGCCGGTAGGACACCGTCTGCGGATGGATGTGCAGGTCCTCCGCGACCGCCTTGCGGTCCCCCAGATGCAGCAGCCACGACGTGAGCGTGGTGGAGAGCCGTTCCCGCGCGGATTCGTTCAGCTCGTCAAGCGGGGCAAGGGCTTGTCTTCGCAGCACGTCGAGCAGCCGGTCGTCGCGGTGCACGATGATCGCGTCGAGATGCTCGTCGGCGAACACCGGATCGTCGCTGAGCAGGTGGTCCCGCCGCAGCCGGGCGGTCACCTCGGCGATGCGCAGGCTGGCCGGGAGCCGGTCGAGCGGCACCGTCGCGCCGACCACCGCGCCGCCGCCGCGCAGCGCACGGGCCAGCCACGCGCGCCTGCCGGGACCGCCCGGGTCCGGCACGATCGCCACGACCACGCCGGGCCTGCGCAGCCGCAGGCAGCTGTCTTCGAGGCGGAACACCAATTCCCGGCCCAGCTCGTTGTCGTCCTCCACCAGCACGACCGCGGCGTGCTTCGGCAACCGCCAGTCCGCGCGCGCCGCCGCGGCGCGCACCGCGGCCTTGTCCGCGCGGTCGGACAGCAGCAGCGCGGTCAGTTCGTCGCGCAGCCGTTCCCGCGCGCGCACCGCGTCCGACTGCTCCTGCAAGTAACCGCGCAGCGACGATTCCGAAAGCTGGTCCACCAGAGCGAACACGGTGGTGGCGAGCGAGGCGAACAGTTCGGCGGGCACCTCGAGATCGAGCGCCGCTTCCGAAACGTGCCGCCACGCCACGCGCGCGCCGACCCGGTAAGCCGACAGCAGGCTCGTGACGCGCCTGCCCTGCTGGTATTGCGCCCGCCCGATTTCCTCGAACACCGTCTGCTCGACGCCGGACCCCAGTTCCGGCAGCCGCTCGTCGGGTTCGGCCGCCATGTCGATCAGCCGCCGGACGAATCCCGCGCTGGCGGCGACGAGGTCGGCGAGTTCTTCGGTCAGGAACTCCGCGTAGTCGGGATGTTCGTCCGCGAGCTGGTCGCGGACCTCGTTGAGCATGGCGGGCAGCCGGCGGGCCACCACCGTCTCCAGTTCGTCAAGCCGGGTCACCTGATCTGGTCCCATGTGTCCGGGAGTCCTTCCGTCGCAGGCAGCGGTCTCGGGTCGCCTCGGGACATCCTGTCCCCACTTTGGCCTCTCGTGCCAAGTCGAAGCCACCGAAATTCGCTTTCCGGCGGCAGAAGCCGCCCGTCCGGGGGCGCGACACTGGCGGGGATGAGATCCACAGCGGGTGTCCGGCACGCCCCGGACGCGTCGGGGCTGCGAGAGAAACGGCGCGCGGAAAACTTCCCGGTGGCCCTGCGGGTGCTGCCGGAACAGCTGCGCGCCGACCTCGTCGCGGTCTATTCCGTCGCGCGCACTGTGGACGATCTGGGCGACGAGGCCGAGGGCGACCGGATCGCGCAGCTCGAGGCGTTCTCGGCGGACCTGTCCGCGGCGTTCGGCAACGGGGAACCGGAAGATCCCGCTGTCCGTGGACTTCTCCCCGCGATCCGCGCCGGACGGCTGACCGAGGAACCGTTCCAGCGGCTCGTCCAGGCGAACATCCAGGACCAGCGGGTGCACCGTTATCCGGTCTTCGCGGACCTGCTGGCGTACTGCCGGCTTTCCGCGGACCCGGTCGGGCGGATCGTGCTCGACCTGCTCGGCGTCCGCGATCCGCGCGCGGCGGAGCTGTCCGACCGGATCTGCACCGGGCTGCAGCTCGTGGAGCACTGGCAGGACGTCGGCGAGGACTACCGCAACGGGCGGGTGTACCTGCCGCAGGAGGATCTCGCCGAGTTCGGCGTCGCCGAGGAGGAATTGGGCGCCGCGCACGCGTCGCCGGAGATGAAAGCGCTGATGCGGTGGGAAACCGACCGCGCCGCCGCCCTCCTTGGCGGCGGCGCGGATCTGCTGGGGCGCCTGTCGGGCTGGGGGCGGTTCGCGGTGAGCGGCTTCCTCGCCGGCGGGCTCGCGACGGTCGACGCGCTGCGCGCGAGCGGCGGCGACGTGCTGTCCGCACCGGTCCGGCCGAGCCGGGCCGGGCTGCTGAGTTGGCTGGGGTGGCTGCAAGTCGGCACGAGGAGGCGGTCCGGATGACGGCACTGGGCACAGTGGACGAGGCCTACGCGCACTGCGCGGAAGTCACCAGGAAACAAGCTCGTAACTTCTACTACGGAATCCGGTTGCTGCCGCCGGACAAACGCGCGGCGCTGTGCGCGGTGTACGCGCTGGCCCGGATCATCGACGACATCGGCGACGACACCGAAGCCTCCGCCGAGGCGAAGCTGCAGGGGCTCGCCGGGGTCCGGAAATCGCTCGGCGACCTGTCCGCGACCGCCGATCCGGTGTACGTCGCGGTCGCCGACGCGGCGCGCCGGTACCCGATTCCGCTCGGCGCGTTCGAGGAATTGCTCGACGGCGTCGAGATGGACGTGACCGGCCGCGAGTACGTGCGGTTCGAGGAACTGGTCGAGTACTGCCGGTGCGTGGCGGGTTCGGTCGGGCGGCTGTGCCTCGGCGTGTTCGGCAGCCGTCCGGAGCCGAACGCGCCGGTGTACGCCGACGAGCTGGGGATTGCCTTGCAGCAGACCAATATTCTGCGCGACATCCGCGAGGACCTGCTGGGCGGCCGGGTGTATCTGCCCAAAGAGGACCTCGACCGGTTCGGCGTCGAACTGTCCGTCGGCCCCGACGGGAAGCTCGCCGATCCCGAAGGCGGGCTCACCGCGCTGATCCACGACAGCGCCGCGCGGGCCCGCGACTGGTACTCCCGCGGTCTCCGCCTGGTGCCCTCTTTGGACGGTCGCAGCGCCGCGTGCTGCACCGCGATGTCGGGCATCTACCGCACCCTGCTGGACCGGATCGACGAACAGCCCGCGCGCGTGTTCGACCGGCGGCTTTCGTTGTCCGGCCGGGAAAAGGCGGTGGTCGCGTTCCGGGCGCTGACCGGGATCGGGCGATGACCGCCCCGGTCGCGGTGGTCGGCGGCGGGCTCGCGGGCATCGCCGCCGCGCTCGCTTGCGCCGACGCCGGACGTGCGGTGACGCTCTTCGAGGCGCGGCCGTATCTGGGCGGGCTCACGCATTCGTTCACTCGCGGCGAGCTGCGGGTCGACAATGGACAGCACGTGTTTCTCCGCTGCTGCACCGCTTATCGCGCGCTGCTCGACCGGCTCGGCGTCGCCGATCGGGTGACTTTGCAGCCGCGGCTGGAAATCCCGATCCGTCTGCCGGGCGCGACGGAGCCGACCTGGCTGCGCCGCGACGACCTCCCCGCGCCGCTGCACCTGGCCACCTCGTTGCTGCGTTACGACCCGCTGCGCCCGCTCGACCGGGCCCGGTTCGCACTCGCCGCGCTCGCGTTGCGCCGGGTGGATCCGAAGGCCGACCGCACGGATCGTCAGTCCTTCGGGGAATGGCTGCGGCGGCACGGACAGAGCGCGGCGGCGATCGAAGCGTTGTGGGATTTGGTCGGCGTGGCAACGCTGAACGCGACGGCCGACGACGCGTCGCTCAGTCTCGCCGCGACGGTGTTTCAGGAGGGCCTGCTCACCGATCCGGCCGCCGCCGACATCGGATGGTCGCTGGTGCCGTTGCGGGAACTGCACGGCGACCCGGCGCGCGAACGGCTGCTCGAGGCCGGCGCGGACGTCCGGGCCGGCACGAAGGTGCGCGCGATCAGCGAAGGCTGGCGGGTCGTCACCGATCGCGGCGAGGAGGAGTTCAGCCAGGTCGTCCTCGCCACTCCCCCGCCGGTGACCGAACAGCTCGCGCCGCCCGGGGCGATCGGGCTGCCGCCGGGCTGGTCCGGCGGCCTCGGCAGCTCGCCGATCGTGAACGTGCACGTGGTGCTCGACCGGAAGGTCCTCGACGAACCGTTCGTCGCCGGCGTGCGCACGCCGGTGCAGTGGGTGTTCGACCGGACGCGGCAGTCCGGGTTGGACTCCGGGCAGTACCTCGCGATGTCGCTGTCCGCCGCGGACGCGCAGATCGACCTGCCCACCGCGAAACTCCGCGAACAGCTGCTGCCCGAACTGCTGGCGCTGCTGCCCGAAGCACGCGGCGCGCGGGTGCTCGACTTTTTCGTCACCCGCGAGCGGCACGCGACGTTCCGGCCCGGCCCCGGCACCGCCTCGCTGCGCCCGCCCGCGCGCACCGCGCTGCCCGGGCTGTACCTGGCGGGTGCGTGGACCGCGACCGGATGGCCCGCGACGATGGAGGGCGCCGCGCGCAGCGGCGCGGCCGCGGCCGCCGCCCTCCTTCAGCACAACGGTAAGAGGGAGGGAGTCGGAGCATGACCGCCAATCTGTTTTCTGCCGAAAAGACGCGTTCAGCGGTGCCGCCGGTGCTCGGCAGCGCCCGGGACGCCGTGCAGCCGGCGTTGCGCGCCGCCGTCGACCGGCTGGACGACAGCAGCCGCGCGATCAGCGCCTACCACCTCGGCTGGACCGACCCGAACGGCGTGCCGGTGCGGGGCAACGGCGGCAAGGCCGTGCGGTCGGCGCTCGCCGTGGTGTCCGCGCAGGCCGCGGGCGCGCCGGTCGAGGTCGGCGTTCCCGGTGCGGTCGCGGTGGAACTGGTGCACAACTTCTCGCTCGTCCACGACGATCTGATGGACGGCGACACCGAACGCAGGCACCGGCCGACGGTGTGGGCGCTGTGGGGGTCCGCGAGCGCGATCCTGACCGGGGACGCGATGCTCGCGCTCGCCCAGGAAGTGGTGCTGGACAGCGGTTCCCCGCACGCGGTCGCGGCCGGGCGGCTGATCGCCCAGACCACGCGGCGGCTCATCCACGGCCAGTTCCTGGACGTCGCGTTCGAACAGCGCGACGACGTCGTGCTCGCCGAATGCGTGACGATGGCCGCCGGGAAAACCGGTGCGCTGCTGTCCGCCAGCGCCGCGATCGGGGCGGTGCTGGCCGGTGCGCCCGCCGAGGTGGTCGACGCGCTGGCGGTGTTCGGCGAGGAGATCGGCCTCGCGTTCCAGCTCGTCGACGACGTGCTCGGCATCTGGGGCGATCCGGCGGTCACCGGGAAATCGGTGTACTCCGACCTGCGGGCGCGCAAGAAGTCGCTGCCGATCACCTACGCGACCACCCACGGCGGCGCGGCGGGCCGGCTGCTCGCGGAATGGCTCGCCGGAGACGACGACACGGACCTCGCGCGGATCGCCGCGCTGGTGGACGACGCGGGCGGCCGCGAGTGGGCCACCACGGAAGCGGCGCGGCACGTCGCCACCGCGGAACAAGCGCTGGCCGCCATCCCGCCGGGCCCGCGCGACGACCTCGTTTCGATCGCCCGTTTCATCGCCGGAAGGGAAGCGTGATGACCCAGACCGTCCCCCGGACCTCCGCCTCCGCGCCCGCCGCCCGCACCGCCGCCGAGACCGTCGGCGCGGCCGTCGAGTTCCTGCGCCGCGAGCAGGACCGCGCCGGATGGTGGAAGGGCGAACTCGCCACCAACGTCACGATGGACGCCGAAGACCTGCTGCTGCGGCACTTCCTCGGCATCCTCACCCCGCAGATCGCCGAGGAGTCCGCGCGCTGGATCCGCTCGCAGCAGCGCTCCGACGGCACCTGGGCGAACTTCCCGGACGGCCCGGCGGACCTGTCCACGACGGTCGAGGCGTGGGTCGCGCTCCGGCTGGCCGGCGATCCGGCGGACGCCCCGTGGCTGGCCACGGCCGCCGACTGGATCCGCGAGCACGGCGGGATCGAGGCGACGCGCGTGTTCACCCGGATCTGGCTCGCGATGGTCGGCCAGTGGTCCTGGGACGACCTGCCGAGCCTGCCGCCCGAGCTGATCTTCCTGCCGTCGTGGTTCCCGCTCAACGTCTACGACTTCGCCTGCTGGGCGCGGCAGACCATCGTGCCGCTCACCATCGTCGGCACCCTGCGCCCGGTGCGGAAGCTGCCGTTCGATGTCGCCGAACTGCGCACCGGCAAGCGTCCACCGAAGACGCGCGCGCCGTGGACGTGGGACGGCGTGTTCCAGAACCTCGACACCGCGCTGCACGCGTACGCGAAACTGCCGCTCAACCCGGTGCGGAAGCTCGCTGTCAAGCAGGCCGCGGAATGGATCCTCGCGCGGCAGGAGGCCGACGGTTCATGGGGCGGGATCCAGCCGCCGTGGGTGTACTCGATCCTCGCGCTGCACTTGCTCGGCTACTCGCTCGACCATCCCGCGCTCAAGGCCGGGATCGCCGGGCTCGACGGGTTCACCATCCGGGAGAAGACCGACCAGGGCTGGGTGCGCCGGCTCGAAGCGTGCCAGTCGCCGGTGTGGGACACCGCGCTGGCGATGACCGCGCTGCTCGACGCTGGTGTCTCCCCTGGCGACGAAACCCTGGTCCGCGCCGCGGATTGGATGCTCGGCGAGGAAATCCGGGTGCCCGGCGACTGGGCGGTGCGGCGGCCTTCGCTGCAACCGGGCGGGTTCGCGTTCGAGTTCGCCAACGACGGCTACCCGGACACCGACGACACCGCCGAGGTGGTGCTCGCGCTGCGGCGGATGGGCAAACCGGATCACCTGCGGATCCGGGAGGCGGTCGACCGGAGCGTCGCGTGGCTGGAGGGAATGCAGTCCAGCGACGGCGGATGGGGCGCGTTCGACGCGGACAACACGCAGGTGCTGACCACTCGCCTGCCGTTCTGCGATTTCGGCGCGGTGATCGATCCGCCGTCGGCGGACGTGACCGCGCACGTGGTCGAAATGCTGGCCGCCGAAGGGAAATCCGGCACTCGCGAATGCCGTCGCGGGATTCGGTGGCTGTGGGACAACCAGGAGGAGGACGGCTCGTGGTTCGGCCGTTGGGGCGCGAACTACGTGTACGGGACGGGCGCGGTGGTGCCCGCGCTGGTCGCGGCCGGGGTCCCCGGGAGCGACCCGCGGATCCGGCGTGCGGTGAAGTGGCTGGCCGAGCACCAGAACGACGACGGCGGGTGGGGCGAGGATCTGCGGTCCTACGACGACCGGGCGTGGGCCGGACGCGGCGATTCGACGCCGTCGCAGACCGCTTGGGCGTTGCTGGCACTGCTCGCCGCCGGGGAACGGGAGTCCACTGTGGTCACCCGGGGCGTCGAGTGGCTGGTCGAACGGCAGCGGCCGGACGGCGGCTGGGACGAGGACAAGCACACCGGAACCGGTTTCCCGGGCGACTTTTACCTGTCGTACCACCTGTATCGCGTGGTGTTCCCGCTGTCCGCGCTCGGCCGGTATGCACGGGGCGGGTCATGACCCCGATCGTCTGCACCCCGTTGCGGATCGAGCAGGCCGCGCTGCGCGGCCCCGGTCCGCGGACGGTCCACACCGGACTCGGGCCTCGCCGGGCCGCCGCCGCTGCGGCCCGGCTCCCGTCCGGACCGCGGATCGTCGCGGGGGTCGGCGGCGGGCTCACCCCTGCCGTACGGCCGGGAGACGTGGTGGTCGCCACTGAGGTGCGCGGTCCTTCCGGCGTGGTGCCGGTGCCGTCCGCTCCGTTGCTGGCGGGTGCGTTGCGCGGGCTTGGCCTCACTGTCCATCTCGGGCCCGTGGCCGGCAGTTCGCACGTGGTGCGGGAACGGGAACGGGCTTCGCTGGCCGCCAGTGGTGCGCTGGCGGTCGACATGGAGTCTGCCTGGCTGGCGGCCGACGGTGAACCGTTCGCTGTGGTTCGAGCCATTGTGGACACTGCCGGAGCGCCGCTGTTCCATCCTTCGACGGTCGCTAATGGCCTCACCGGGTTGCGGAGTCTGCGCCGGGCCGCTCCCGCGATCACTGCGTGGGCTGAAGCCATAGGACCGCGAAAGGTGCTGCTGGCCAGTCCGCGATCGTTCTGCGCTGGAGTGGAGCGGGCGATCGAGATCGTCGAACGCGCGCTCGAGAAGCACGGCGCGCCGGTGTACGTGCGTCGGCAGATCGTGCACAACACCCACGTCGTGCGCCAGTTGCAGGGGCGCGGCGCGGTGTTCGTGGACGAGGTGGAGGAAGTTCCGGAAGGCGCGATGCTCGTCTTCGCAGCCCACGGCGTCTCCCCGGCGGTTCGGCGAGCCGCAGCGGACCGCGGACTGTCCGTAGTGGACGCGACGTGTCCGTTGGTTACCAAGGTGCACAACGAAGT
This sequence comes from Amycolatopsis sp. FU40, assembly GCF_021903635.1. Taxonomy (NCBI): domain Bacteria; kingdom Bacillati; phylum Actinomycetota; class Actinomycetes; order Pseudonocardiales; family Pseudonocardiaceae; genus Amycolatopsis; species Amycolatopsis sp. FU40. The sequence continues at coordinate 1,033,141 of NZ_CP091381.1, read as the reverse complement.
CCGCCGTTACACCGGTCGCGGCGAGACAGTGTTCCTCATTGGGCATGCCGAGCACGAGGAAGTGGAAGGCACCGTCGGAGAAGCGCCCGACAATGTGGTGGTCGTCGGCGATGTCGCGGCCGCTCGGACGGTCACCGTGCGCGACCCGTCGCGGACCGCCTACACCATGCAGACCACGCTGGCACTCGACGAGGCTGAAGAGATCGCTTCCGTGCTGCGCGAACGATTCCCCGGGCTTTCCGCGCCGCGCAAGGACGACATCTGTTACGCCACCACCAATCGGCAGCAGGCTTTGCGCGCGATCGCCCGCGAAGTGGATCTGGTGCTGGTCGTGGGTTCCGGGAATTCGTCCAACTCGCGGCGGCTGGTGGAGGTCTCCGAACGCGAGGGAACCCCGGCGGTTCTGGTGGACGGCTGCGGCGACGTCGACCTGCGCCGGCTCGCCGGGATCGGCCGGATCGGGCTCACCGCGGGAGCTTCGGCTCCGCCGCGCCTGGTGTCCGAAACAGTCGGGGCCCTGCGCGGATTGGGGCCAGTCAGCGTCGCGGAAAACACGCTGACGGAGGAAGAAATGACGTTCACCCTACCTCGGGAGGTGCTCTGAGCGATGGCCATGCCGTTGCGCCAGTCTCTTCGGCTGGGCGGTTATCTGATGAAGCAGAAGCTGCTGCGCAAGGAGAAGTTCCCGCTCCTGGTCGAGCTGGAACCGCTCTTCGCGTGCAATCTCAAATGCGGCGGATGCGGCAAGATCGCGCAGCCGCACACCCTGCTGAAACAGCGGATGCCGGTGGAGCAGGCGGTCGGGGCGATCGAGGAGAGCGGCGCGCCGATGGTGTCGATCGCGGGCGGCGAACCGCTGATGCACCCGCAGATCGACGAGATCACCCGGCAGCTGCTCGCCCGCAACAAGATCATTTTTCTCTGCACCAACGCGCTGCTGCTGCCCAAGCACATCCACAAGTTCAAGCCGCACCGCAATTTCGCGTGGATGGTGCACATCGACGGCCTCGAAGAACGGCACGACGCGTCGGTGCGCAAGGAGGGCGGTTTCCAGGCGGCGGTCGACGCGATCAAGCTCGCCAAGGAAAAGGGCTTCCGCGTCATGACGAACACGACGTTCTTCACCGGGGACACCCCGCAGGACGTCATCGACGTGCTCGACTACCTCAACGACCTCGGCGTCGACAACATGCAGATCTCGCCGGGATACGCGTACGAGAAGGCGCCGGACCAGGACCACTGGCTCGGCGTGCAGCAGACCCGCGAACTGTTCGCCAAGGCCTTCGGCGGCGGCAACCGGAAACGCTGGCGGCTCAACCATTCGCCGGTGTTCCTCGATTTCCTCGAGGGCAAACGCGACCTGGAATGCACGCCGTGGGGCATCCCGTCGTATTCGCTGCTCGGCTGGCAGCGCCCGTGCTACCTGCTGGACGACGGCTACGCGAAGACCTACCGGGAGCTCATCGAAACCACCGAATGGGAGAACTTCGGCCGCGGCAAGGACCCGCGCTGCTCGAACTGCATGGCGCACTGCGGCTACGAACCCACCGCGGTGATCGCCACTCTCGGCTCGCTCAAGGAGTCCGTCCGGGCCGCCGTCGGCCACTGACCCGCCTGCCGTGCGGGGAACCCTGCGGGACTCTGATTCCCTGAGGGTTCCCCGCACGTCCGCACAACGGGTTTGCTCAGCGCGAGCGGGGCGTGCCATGATGGGCGCATGCGTGCGCAGCGATTTCTTCGCCCCCGGGGAGTGCCCGGGGGCTGCGCGTGCGCGCCGGGTTCCGCCCGCTGACGTCCGCGTGTTCCCGCACTGCCCGGGGGTGAAGTCCAGCACTTCACGACCCGAAGCGAGGAACCCGTGGACCCTCTCGAACCCGCCTCGGCGCTGCGCCGGATCGCCGCGCTGACCGAGGCCGCACTCGCCGATCTCGCCCAGGCCAGCACGCCCGCCGCTGTCGCTGACGTGCGCCGTTCCGTGCTCGGCAAGTCCAGCCCGCTCGCCGCCGTCCGCCGCGACCTCGGCCGCTGCGACCCGGCCTGCCGAAAACAGCTCGGCCTCGCGCTTTCCAAGGCACACCAGCGCATTACCGCCGCGCTGGAGGAAAAACGCGCCGCGGAAACCGCACTGGACCGCCCGCTCGACCCGACCGTGCCCGGCCTTCCGCCGCCGACCGCCGGACTGCACCCGGTCACCCAGCTGAGATACGACCTCGACGACGCCTTCCGCGCGCTCAACTTCGCGGTCGTCGAGAGCCCGGAAATCAGCTCCGCGGAAATGGAATTCGACCGGCTGAACTTCCCCGCCGACCATCCGGCGCGGACGAGCATGGACACCTACTGGCTGGCCGACGGCCGCTGCCTGCGTCCGCACCTGACCGGCACGAGCGTCCGGTACCTGAGCACGCACGAACCACCGATCCGGATCGCCTACCCGGGACGCGTTTACCGCAACGAAAGCACCGACGCCCGGCACGAACGCGCGTTCTTCCAGTACGAGGTGCTGGTGGTCGACGAGAACATCCCGCTCGCCAGCGCCCGGTTCCTCGTCGACACCATCCTCGGCACGGTGTTCGGCGAACCGGTGCGAACGCGGATGCGCGCCGGGTACTTCCCCTTCGTAGAACCAGGTTTCGAGATCGACATGGTCTGCCAGGTGTGCTCGGGCCGCGGCTGCCGCATCTGCGGACGGACCGGCTGGCTCGAGGTGATGCCCGGCGGCAGCCCGCATCCGCACGTGCTGAGCGCCGCCGGACTCGACCCGGCGCGATGGTCCGGCTGCTACCTGAACGCCGGCCTGGACCGGCTGGCGATGATGCGCTACGGCATCGACGACGTCCGGCTGATGCACAGCGCCGACCTGCGCTTCCTCTCCCAATTCTCCTGAAAGGCCCGCTGCCGTGAAGATTTCCCGGGACTGGCTCGCCGACTACGTGCCCCTGCCCCGCTGTCCGCCGGACCAGCTGGCGCACGAGCTGACCTTGAAGACCGTCGAAGTCGAGGGGTACGACCTCGTCGACGACGACGTTGTTTTCGAGGTCGACAACAAATCGCTCACCAATCGCCCCGATCTGTGGGGACACTACGGAATCGCGCGCGAGCTGTCCGTCCTCTATGGACTCCCGCTGGCTCCGCTTCCCCGTATCGCGCGGCCGCCGGGCACTACCGGCCTCGCACTGGCCGACCCCGCTCGGCATCAGCGGATGCTGGCTCTGCAGTGCACAGTGGACAGTTCCGTGCCGGCGCCGGCCTTCATTCGCGACCGGCTCCGGCGAATCGGCCAACCGGTCCAGGACTTGTGCGCCGACCTGAGCGCTTACGTGATGTTCGCCGTCGGACAACCAAGCGACGTCCGTGCCTCGGGCGACTCGCTCGTGCTGGAGATACCGACGCTGATCCCCAGCCACGCCCGGCGCAGCGCCCGGACCGAAGCTTCAGTGCGCCAAGAAAAAGGCTTGGACACTCAACGCGCCGACGAAGCCGCCGGCCTGTTCCTCCGCCTCCTGACCGAGGCGGATCCCTCAGCCGCGGCGCTCGGAGCGGAAGACATCGTCCTCGCCGCCACCCAACGCGCCGAGATCGAGATCACCCTCGGGGAAATCGAACGCCGGATCGGCCTCCCGCTGCCCCCGGACGAAATCCTGCGCATCCTCCGCGCCCTCGGCTGCACCGCCGAGGTCGTCGGAGAGCTGCTGCGGGTCGTCGCTCCGTCGTGGCGTTCCACCGGTGATCTCTCGCTGCCCGTGGACATCGTCGAGGAGCTGGCCCGCATCCACGGCTTCGACGCACTGCCCGCGCCGCGGCCCGTCGTGCGACTGGCCCCGCCCCCTCGGCTCCCCTTGAGCCGCCAGGTCCGGGAGGTGCTGGCGGCGCGCGGCGGGGCAACGGAAGTGCTGACCTACCCGTGGTCCGCCGACCATCTGCTCGCCGCGTGCGGCCTCGACCCCGCTCTCGCCATCGCCCGTCCGCCGGCCCCGGATCGCGCCCGGCTGCGCCCGTCGCTGATCCCGAACCTGCTCGAAGCCGCGGCCGCCAACCTGCGCTGCCACGACGAGTTCAGCCTCTTCGAGGTCGGCACCGTCTTCGCCGCGGGCGAGCGGACGTCCGCCGGGATCCTGCTCGCCGGACCGGACGGGGCCGGCCTGTTCCGCCGGGCCAAGGGGCTGGTCGACGTGCTCCGCCGGTACTGCCGTCTCACCGCACTGGACCTGTCCGGTGTCCCCGGCCTGGCCTGGACCGACCCGTCGGCCCGGCTCGCGATCCGCCCGGCCGGGGCACTGGCGCTGGTCCGGCCGCCGGTGCTCCGGGCGGCGGGCATCGAGCGGGGCGCGATCGCCTGCGTCGAACTGGACCTCGACGCGCTGCGGACGCACCCGTCCCGCCAGAACCGCTACACCCCCGTCGGCGACCTGCCCGAATCGGACTTCGACCTGTCCGTCCTCGCGGCCGACACCGTGCCGTGGTCGCTGGTCGCCGACACCGCGACCCAGGCCCACGCCTTGGTGCAGCGGGTGGCGTACGTCGGCGAGTACCGCGGTTCGAGAATTCCGCCAGGCCACCGTTCGCTCACCTTGCGAGTCACCCTCCGCCCGAGGTCCGCGACGCTGACCGCGGGCGAAATCGCCACAGCCCGCTCCGAAGTGCTGACTGCGCTAGAGCGGGCGGGGGCGCGGTTGCGGTGAGGCTCAGCCGAGACCAGATTGGGCGATGACGTGCGCGATGCTGATCCGCACCGCGGCGAATCCGCCGTGGACGAACGATTCCGCGAGGTCCGCTGCGGACTGACCGGGGTAGTAACGATCGGCGATCCCCGCCGCGACCCTCCTGATCTGGTCCGGCTCGGCGGAAATCCGGGCCCGTCCTTCGACGGTCACGAAGCTGTACGGCTGCCGCTCGTCACTGACGCAAACCGCGACACGTCCGTCCCGGGCAAGGCTTTTGCCTTTGACGCTTCCCGGCGACAACGCGAAGGCAAGTTCATCACCGTCGAGAAGGAAACAGATCGGCGTGACGTGCGGACGCCCGTCGGCGCGAGTGAGAGCCAAGTGGGCAAGCCTCGTTCCCTCGGCAAGGAAAGCGCGCCATTCGTTGTTGGTCATGGTGGTCATTGGTTGATCCCCTTCTCGGTGTATTGGCCGTCCTGCCGCTCACGAAGATGTCCAGCGACGGCTTGCTGTGCAAGGAAAAGCAGAATTCCAGCGGCGAAAGCCACTAGGCCAAGCCAAGTTCGGCCAGCGCGCTCCAGCAACGCCGTACCGAGCACCGGGCCGAGGACCGCGCCGAGACTCCACGCACTCGACGCCACGCCCAGGTACCCGCTGCGCAGTTCAGGCGGCGCGAGAGCAGCGAACGTCGCACCGAACTGGACCGCCAACCCGATCTGTCCGAGGCTGAGAACGAGAACCGCGACGGCATAGCCGACAATGCCCTGTGACACGGCGGCGAGACCGCCGCCAACGCCAGCCAGCAACATCGAGGCAGCAAGCACCGTCGCCCGGTCGCGATTCGCCAACACTGCGACAGCCAACGGTTGCAGGACAACGATGGCGAACCCGTTGAGCGCAAGCACGCCACCGTACGTTGCGGAACTGAACTGCTGCGCAGTCATCAACAACGGCAGCGTGGCGAACGCCTGCATCAGCAACGTGAAGCAACCGGCGTGGATCAGCGTCATAGTGCGCATCAAACGATCTGCTCGCAACGCTGGCAGCAGCGCGCGTCGCTGGCGGCTCGTTCCTGGATGGGTCTCCGGCACCGCGGCCACCACGATCAACGCCGCGAGCAGCATCGCGACCGCGTTCAACCAGAACAGCAGCCCGTAGCCGCGACTTGCCAACACTCCGGAAACCGTTGCCGCAACGGCATATCCGAGATTCGCCGCCCAATAGAGCAGGCTGTACGCCCGCACTCGCTCGTCCGGCGGAAGATCCGCCACCGCCGCCGATCCCGCCGGCCGGAAGAGCCCCGCAGCGAGACCGTAACCCACTGCCGTTGCCCAGATGACCGGCGTCACCGCAGCGGATCCCAACGCGGCCAACGCGATCGCCGTCCCAAGGAACCCGAGCAGCATCGTCTTCCGCCGCCCGATCCGGTCCCCGAGCCAGCCTCCGAGCAGTTGCGACCCGAAGTCGCCGATGCCCACCGCCGCCACCACTGCCCCCGCCGCCGTCGGGTACATCTGTTGTTCCTGCGTCAGGTACAGCACCAGCATCGGCTGCACGAACGCGCCGCCGCGAGCGACGAGGTGACATGCCCCGAGCGCCCACGGCAGCCTGCGAGCGGGAGTTCTCCCGGCGGTGATCGTCGCGACTGTCATGGCAATGACGCTAAGAGCGCCGCGAGATTAAGAAAAGCGATTGTTTACGATCGAATCCATCGCGATCAGTAATATACTGCGCTCATGGCCGACCTCGACCTGCGGCAGCTGACGACGATGCTCGCGATCGCCGAAGAAGGAACGTTCTCCCGGGCAGCGACGAGGCTGGGCTACACGCAATCGAGCGTGAGCCAGCACATCGCGGCCTTGGAACGCTCCGTCGGCGGCGCGGTCTTCGACCGGCCGGGCGGCCCGCGCCCCGTGCGGATCACTCCCCTCGGTGCCGTCGTGCTCGAACACGGCCGGGAGGTACTGGCGAAAGCCGAAGCGCTGGGCCAGGCAGTCGACCGGTTCAAAGCCGGTGAAGGCCGCATCGACGTCGGCACCCTGCAAAGCGTCTCGCACGCGATCCTGCCGACCGTGCTGCGTCTGCTCCGCGAGGAACACCCCCGCTGCGAGATCCGGCTCTCCGAACCCGACGAGCCTCGGCTGGGCGAACTCGACCTGCTGTTCCACGACGGCCTGATCAGCGACGACACGGAGCATGTCCGGCTGATGCAAGACCCCTACCTGGCCGTCGCCCCGCCCGGCGCCCTGCCGGCGGGCCCGGTGCCCGCCCGCGAACTGGACGGCAAGGCGATGGTGGCCTGGCCGTCAACCTTCGACCAGCCCCGCCTCGAACAATCCCTCGCGGACGCCGGAGCCCGCCCGCGCATCGTGTTCCGCTCCGCGGGCAGCGAAACGATCCTGTCGATGGTGCGCGCCGGAATGGGCCTCGCGGTCCTGCCCTGGCTGGCGATCCACCAGGTCGTCTGCCGCGACTGCGGCGCGATCCACGGACCGGAGGGATGGCCGGATCTGCAGGTCCACGACCTCGACCCGGCCCCGGCGCGCTCGATCTGCCTCCACTGGCCGCGCGGCCGGGCCGCCGAGTCCCCTCTCGTGGCGCGGACCGTCGAGGTGGCTGTCGAAGTGGCGCGGGAACTGGCGCAGCAGGCCCCGCCCGCTCTGCCCTGACCAGCGCACCAGCCGCCCGCCGACCCGGCCGTGGCCCGCGGCGGCGGGCAGCACCGAAATCCCGCGCGATCCCGCCGGGTCGAGGGCACCCATCACCCCCTCGACCACCCGATCGGATCAGGCGACCGTCGCGTCCACCGTGACCTCGATGCTCCCGCCGAGCGCCTTCGAATACGGGCAGTTCTGGTGCGCGGCCGCGGCCAGGGCGTCCGCGGTCTCCTGATCGATCCCCGTCAACTCCAGGTGCAGCGCGGCGCTGAGCCAGAAGTTCGCCTCGTCGTGGTGCAGCGTCACATCCGCGACCACCGCCAGGTCGGCCAGTTTCACCTTCCGCTGCGCCGCCGCGATCCGCACCGCGCCCATGAAGCACGACGACCACCCGGCCGCGAGCAACTGCTCCGGGTTCGTCGCCCCGCCGTTGCCGCCCAGTTCCTTCGGGATGGCGAAGTTCAGGTCGAGCGCACCGTCGGACGAAACCGCGCGTCCCCCGTTGCGGCCTTCGCCGGTAGTGGTGACGACGGCGGTGTAAGTGGTTTCAGACATGACTTTCCTTTCCGGAAATTTTCAGAATCCGCTGAGGACGGTGCCGGTCAGCGCCGCCAGTGCGCCGAGAACATCGCGGAACACCATCGTGATCGCGTCCATGGGACTTGGCCTTTCGGCAGGCGACCGGGCCGCTGTCCTCCGGTCTCGGCGACGAGAGAACCTTCGCACGCACATTCGTCACCAGTCAAGGAGGTTACGTATTTATGTGATCCGCTACTCATAACCCGCTAGGCCGGTTAGAGTTCCTTGCGTTGCGATTCATCACCTGTCAGACTGGTGCGCATGGAGCACGCCTTCCCTTGCGGAAACCCGGCGCTGGACTTCGTCGGCACGCTGCGGGCCCGCCGCAACGACGAGCCGGCCGAGATGCTGGGGTCGCCGCGCAGCCTGGACGCCTGGTTCCGCGAGTCGGGGGTCACCGGCGCCGATCCGGCGAGCACGGCAGCGGACCTGGCGGGGGCGATCGCGGTCCGGGAGGCGATTTACGCCCTGGTCGCGGCCCGGCTCGTCGGCCACGAGTACGACCCGGAGGCATTGACGCTGCTCAACGAGGCAGCCGCGCAGCCGGACGCGGTCCCGCAGCTGACCCGCACCGGACGGCAAGTCCGGGCGACCGCGGCACAGGCGTTGTCCACCGTGGCCCGGGCCGCGATCACGATCCTGGGCGGACCGGACGCCGATCTGCTGAAGGAATGCGGACGGCCGGAATGCACGCAGGTTTACCTGGACCATTCGCGAGGATCACGACGCGAATGGTGCGCGATGGCCACCTGCGGAAACAAAATGAAGGCAGCGGCTTACCGGGCACGACGGCGAGGAAATCCGCCGCTGACCCCTTCCCGGCAATCCTGAGCGTTCAGCGAGCGAACAAGCGGTTCAGCGCCGTCCGGCTGTCGTCGGCGGCGGCAACTTCGCGGACACCGCGCCGGCCTGCGCCGACGGCACCGCCGAGCGCCTGCTCGGCAAGGTCGCCCGCCCCGCCGCGAAAGCCTTGTCCTCGCGTCGAAATACACGAACCTGCGCCGTCCCGGCGACCCGAACTCCGGCGGGCCGCACCGCGAAAGGCTGTTCGCCTCGGCGGACGCCAGCCTGCGGGCCGCTGAACACGGACTATCTCGACCTGCGCGTCTGGGATTTCACGACGCCGGTCGAGGAGATCCCGCGCGGGATGGACAGCCTCGCCCGGCAGGGCAAAATCCACTACGTCGCGATGTCCAGCGCCCCGGCCTGGCAGATCTCGTGCATGCAAGCCATCGCCGACCTGTGCGGATGGGCGCCGCAGGCCGCGTTGCAGGCCGAGCACGACCTCGTCGAGTGCACCGGCGAACGCGATCCGCCCCCGATCGGCCGCGAGATGGGCCTCGGCATGGTCCCCTGCTCTCCGCTGGCCGGCGGCGTCCTGACCGGCAAGTACACCCGAGCCGACCTGACCGCGGCCGGGCCCGCCCCCGGCAAGAGCGCCCGCAAGTGCTTCAACCTCGCCCTCGGCGCGGTCACCGAACGCAATCCCGGCATCGCCGAGATTCTGGCCGGCGTCGCCAGGGAAATCGGCTGCACTCCTGCCCAAGCCGGACTCGCCCGGGTGCCGCGAAACCCCGCCGATCGTCGGGGCCCGCACGCCGGAGCAACTGGAAGACGATCTGGCCGCGCTGAGCGTCGAGTTCGCCGACCCGCACCTGGCCCGGCTCGCCGCGGCCAGCACGATCCAGCTCGGCATCCCGCACGGCCTGCTCGCCAGCGACCGCATCCGCACGGCGGCCCGGGGCGATCCAGCCATCGAGGACCGCCGCTGACCGTCCGGCCGCTGCCGGCTGCGCGAAATAGCGCGGCCGGCACTGCGAAAGCGCGAACACCCGAACCGTCCAGTTCAGCATTTCCGATCGAATCCGTTCAACCCTCCGGAAGTCGGGGATTTCGGAGACCGGGCAGAATCGCTGCACCAGACCACCCGGACCGGCCGCATTCCGTGCGCCCGCGCAGCTTCTCACCGTCCACTATAGACAGTCCAGAGCAGACGAAATCACGCTGGGCGACCCTGATCCGCGCCGGGCCACCCGTCCGGCGCAATCCAAGGAAGCTGTCCGGCAAGCACCACAAGCGACAGTGGTCTTGTGTGACAACGTTGACGGATAACCCCGCCCCCGCCTTTCTTTGCCAGCTGTTGACCTTTCCCGAATCTCGGGCGTATGGTCTAGACCAAGAAGCCCACCCCCTTCGCTCACCCCCCGTGCGGGCCGGCTCCCGGAAAGCCGGTGCGTCGCTTTGTCGTACCCGCACCGGGAAACGAGCATTCCCCGAAGGAGCTGTCCATGAAAGCGAACCGGAAACTCGTCGCGGCCGCGGTCGGCACGGCGATCGCCCCGGTGCTCGTGCTGATCAGCCCGGCAGGCATCGCCAGCGCGCACGGGTACGTCAACGCGCCGGCGAGCCGGCAGGCCCAATGCGCGCAGGGAGTCGTTCCCTGCGGGCAGATCAAGTGGGAACCGCAGAGCGTCGAAGGACCGAAGGGGCTGCACAGCTGCAGCGGCGGCAACGCCCAGTTCGCCGAGCTGAACGACAACAACAAGGGCTGGAAGGCGACCTCGGTCGGCTCTTCGGTGGCCTTCACCTGGAAGTTCACCGCCCGGCACCGCACGTCCAACTACGAGTACTGGATCGGCAACGACAAGATCGCCACCGTGGACGGCGGCGGCCAGCAGCCCCCGGCGACGGTCACCCACAACGTGAACCTCAAGGGGCACACCGGAAGGCAGACGGTGCTCGCCGTCTGGAACATCGCGGACACCGCGAACGCCTTCTACGCCTGCATCGACCTGCAAGTGAGCTGACCCGGGAAGTCCGCACCAGACACTGAGGCACGGGCCGTGGCGGCGGCCCGTGCCTCAGCGCGCGTCCAGGGCATCAGCCGGAAATGACAAAACCAGCCAATTTCCCCCGCATTCGTTGACCCGCTTTCCCGGCCGTGACTAGCGTGCCGGTCACCGGAAAAGGGCACGACTCCAGGAGGCGGTTTTCCTTGATTTCCCGGCGGGCATTCCTCGGCGCATCCGCGGCAGCCGCGACATTTCCACTCTGGAACTCCGCGTTCGCCTCCGCGACCACCCCCGATACCGCGAAGGTCGCTTTCGACGACAAGTCCGGGGCAGGCCAGACCTACGCGTACATCACCGGAACGACGCTGGACAACCGGCTCGTCATCCTGAAAGCCGACGGCACGCCTTACTATCCGCCGTCCCCCGGCAGCGACCACACGCCGCTCGGCGAGGACTGCGCGATCCCGCTGAAGTCGCTTTCCCAGGTCACCGTCCCGAAAATGTACGCGGCCCGGATCTATGTCGCGCTCGACAGCAAACTGGACTTTTTCGTCAACAAGGGCCCGGCGCTGGTGCACCCGAGCTTCCTCGCCGCCGACGACCCGAACTACAACCGGAACTGGTCGTTCTGCGAATTCACCTTCAACAACGACGTGCTCTTCGCCAACATCAGCTACGTCGACTTCGTCGCGATCCCGATCGGCCTGCACCTCACCACGACCGGCTCCGGCGACCAGACCGTGCCAGGACTGCCCGCGCGCTCGCTGGACCCGATCTGCGACGCCCTCAACGCCCAGGGCGGCAAATGGGGCACGCTCATCGAAACCGGGGGCGACGGAAAGCCGCTGCGCGCACTGTCCGCGCATTACCGCGCCGACCAATTCGGCGGATACCTCGACGGCTACATCGACGAGGTGTGGAAGAAATACGCCGGCGAGACACTCACCGTCGACACCCAGGTGCCCGGCCTCGGCGCGTTCACCGGCCAGGTCGGCGCGGACGGCGTGCTCGCCTTCAACAACGGCGAACGCTTCGGCAAGCCCGCCACACCGGACGTATGGAGCTGCGACAGCGGACCGTTCGCCATCAAACAAGGCGACAGCGACGCCCGCAAGGCGATCATCCCCCGGCTGGCAGCGGCATTGAACCGCACCACCCTGCGCGACAATCCGAAACAGCCGACCGGCGAGGACCCGGCGAAGTTCTACCAGAACCCGGAAACCAACCACTACGCGCGAATCGTGCACAGCAAACTGCCGGACAACCGCGGATACGCCTTCCCGTACGACGACGTCTCCCCCGGCCCCGATTTCAGCGGCGCGGTCCAGGCAGGCGACCCGGACACGCTCACCATCACGGTAAACGCCTTGCGCTGAGCCAACGACGTGCCGCGGTCCATTTCGGACCGCGGCACTGTCATGCGGTGAGATCGCCTTCCCGTTCGTTCTTCGCCGCCTAGAAAGCCAGCTTCTCCTCGTCCGCTTCCACCCCAAGTCCCGGCCCGGCCGGCACCGACGACGCGGCATTGGGATCGACCCGCAACCCGACCTTCGGCAACGCGCTCCCCAGCTCCCGCGCGATCTTCATGCCCGCGGCCGCAACGCCGCCGAAACAACCAGCCGAATCGGTTCCAGGTCAACGTTTTCCACCACCGCGTCAGCCCCCGGCATTTCCTCGATCGCCGGTTCAGCGTTCAGCAACACCCGAAACACCCGCGGCAACACCGTCCGCCCGACGAGATCCTCCGCGAGCGCAGCCGCCTCCGAATTGTCCATTGTGTACTGCGCGGCCAGATACCCGGCGAGCCGCGTGTACATCACCGCGAACATCGCGTCGTAGTACGCCTTCGCGCTGTCCGGCAACCGTTCGGCAGCCGAGATGCAGAGCCGGCACGTCCGCGCCTGCGACTCCCAGGTCAGCAACTGCTGGAACCGCCCGCAGTACAGCGCGACCGCCTCGACCGGGTCGTCCGCGTACGCGTCCGGGGTCATCAGCTTGCCGAGGTACAGCTCGCGGACCAGGTCGAGCACCGCGAGGAACAGCTTGTCCTTGCTCTCGAAGTGCGCGTACAGCGACCGCTTGGACGTCCCCGCGCTGGCCGCGACCGCATCCATCGACGCCCGCTCGAAGCCGGTTTCGAGGAACACGTTCTTCGCCGCCAGCAGGATGTGGTTGCGCAGCTCCGCACCCCTCAGCTGCGAACCGCCTTCACGCGCCATCCTTGCCTCCGCCAAAAGTAAACGGTACGGTGGAGTTTACTTCCTGCTCCACCTCTGCGACAGTCTCCTGGAGTGCCCGCATGATCGTCGTCACCGCCCCCACCGGGAACATCGGCAGCCGCGTCCTCGCCGAGATCGCCGACGGTGCGCGTCCCGTCCGCGCGATCGTCCGCGACCCCGCGAAAATACCCGCTGACCTGCGTGAACGCGTCGACATCCACGTTGGTTCACACAGCGATCCCGAAGTACTAGCCCGCGCCTTCGACGGCGCCGACACCGTCTTCTGGCTAGTCCCGCCCGACCGGCGAGCCGCGAGCGTCGACGAGGCCTACTCCGGTTTCGCCCGCCCCGCCGTCGACGCAATCCGCACCCACGGCGTCCGCCGGGTGGTGTCAGTCAGCGCCCTCGGCCGCGGCACCGCGTCCGCGGAACGAGCCGGACACGTGACCGCCACCCTGGCGATGGACGACCTCATCGCCGACACCGGCGTCGCCTTCCGCGCACTGGCAAATCCGACCTTTATGGACAATCTGCTGCGCCAAACCTCGGCGATCAAAGAACAAGGCACTTTCTACGACGTCCTGCCCCCCGATTACGCCGCCCCGACCGCCTGCACGCGCGACATCGCCGCGGTCACTTCCCGGCTGCTGCTCGATCCATTGTGGACCGGCCGGGAGGAGGTCCCCGTGCTCGGACCGGAAGATCTGTCGCCCGACCAGGAAGCTGAGATGCTGAGCGAGGTGCTGGGGATTTCGGTCAAGTATCAGCAAATCCCGGTCTCCGCACTCGGCGAACAGGTGCTCGCACACGGCCACTCCGAGGCGATGGCACAGTCCATGATGGACATGGCGACCGCGAAGCTGAACCATCTGGACGAGGGCGTGGTCCGCACTCCGCAGAATGCCGTGGAAACGCCGACGACTTTCCGGCAGTGGTGCGAAGAAGTCCTCAAGCCCGCGGTGGACAAGGCCTGATTCTCCTATCGCTCGCTGCGCGCCAGCCCGGCCAGGACGCGGTCCCAGCCCAGATCGGGGTCAGCACGCCCCCGTGCGATGCTTCGTCGACCGTGGTCGGCAACGCAGGCGCAGTACGGCGATTTGATCAACGACAGCGGCGGCCATCCGCATCTGAGCGCCGGTGCGAGCCTGACTCGAATCGCGCCACTGGCGGTCGGCAACGCGCCTCCCCCGCGCCCGCCGCACTTCACCTTCAATGGCACTCAGTGCACTTCACTTGCCGACCGGCAAGCATCTCACCGGGGATCGGCGTCGCGCAGCGCGGCGCCGATCCGGGTCACCACCTCGTGCAACGGTGTCGCGGTGCTGAGCACCGCCACCACCGTGCCCGGCTCCGCTTCGGCGGGGGACTTCCCGCCGGACGTCCGGAAAGCGTCCGCGACCAGGGTGAACGCCTCCGTCGCCGCAGCCTCGATGTCGTCCCGGCCGCCGCTGCGCAGCCAGCGCCGCAGGACATGGTTGTTGGCCGCCGCGATCGCCGCCGCGGCCACGGCGGCCCGGAGCGTCGCGGACTCGTCCCCAGCGGCGGCGAAGCGGTCCTGGAGGTAGCGGGCGAGGACGCGCTGGTAACGGTCGACCGTCGCGACTTCCTTGTCCCGCAACGACGGCACCGTGCGCGTGAGGGTGAACCGCTTGAGCGAGACATCCAGCTCCGCGGCATAAGACTCCAGCACGAGCGACACCGCCGCGGTCGCCACCTCGATCGGGTCGCGCGCCGGGTCGGCGGTCTCGAAGACCTGCTCCATCTCGGCGACGATCTCGTCGTGATTGGCGAAGAGGACGTCGTCCTTGCTGTCGAAATACCGGAAGAACGTGCGCCGCCCGACGCCCGCCGCCGCGGCGATGTCGTCGATGGTCGTCGCCTCGTACCCGTTGGCGGCGAAGAGATCCACGGCCGCCGTGGCGAGCGCGCGACGCAACTGCCGCCGCCCGGCCGGCGTGGCCCCGACCCGGGTGCGCGGCGTCTCCGTCATTCCCGAACGGTAGCAGCCCGGGTTGCTAGTGGCACTGAGTGCCGTTAGCATGGGCGGGCACCCCATGCGAGCGGAAGGCGTCGACGATGACTCTCGACCAGCAACTGCGGCCCGACCACCACACCGGCCCAGACCCGGCAGACGCGTATTACGGCGGGGTGTTCGGCTGGTCAGTCCGGCGGCAGGGCGCGCGCCTGTTCCTGGCCTTGGAAAACGGCCTGTGCGCAGTCACCCTGCCGAAACTCACCTCAGGCCCGGTGCGCAACCACCTGTCCGCCCTGGGCTGCGAAGGCCCGTCCCTGATCCTCCCCACCCAACACGGTCCGCGCCTGGCCATCCTCGCCGAGACCGACGGCGAACTGCTCCTGCGAGGCAGCCTGCCGGCAGACGTGACCGTCCTGGACAGCGGCGCGCTCCTCCCCCTGCCGACCGGTCAGCAAGCACCCGGCATGGGCCCGGAATGGCTGACCGCGCCGGACCCTAGGCACCGCTGGCTGCCCAGTGTGAGCGCGGTGCTGGCCGGAGTGCGCCAACGCCCCTGACCCGTCCCCGCTCGCATGGATTCTCGTGAGCCACAGAGTCCCCGCCCGTGACGCCTTCCGACACCGATTCCGCGAGGCAGCTGCGCCCCCGGCTGGAGTCCGTGAGGGTTCCCCGCACGGACCCTGACTCCCACACGCCCCGTCCCGCCGCCGCGCTGCGTTGGGTGCGCGGGGTGCAACCAATACCGCATTGGGTGCGTTGCGGCGGTCTGTGAAGGGCTCCTTGAGGGAATCTAAGTCCGTGAAGGGCCCTTCACGGCGTGCGAGAGGGCGTGAGGGATTCCTCAAAGGTGGCCCTCGCGGACGTCGGCGTCGCGCGCCGGGCCTTTCGGCAGAGGCGAGACTCCCGCGCACTGCTGAGAAAGCCCAATGCCACATTGGGCGCATGCGACGCACCCAATGTGGCGTTCGGTGCATCTGACGCACCCAATGCCACATTGGGGCGCTAAACCGCCACCCGCGAACCCCACCGCAACCGGCCACCCAAGCCGCGCCTCACCAACCAAACCGCAGCCGACGCCCCCAACCCAGCAAGGCACCCACACCTCCCCCACCCCCGATACGAAGCCAAAAACACGGCGCGGGGGTGCTTGCCAAGGCATCCTTCCCGCCTTGACAAGCACCCCCGCGCCGTAGTCACACTAAAAAATCGGGGTGCCCGCGAACCCACTCACGAAGCAATGCCGCCGCCAGGCGACGAGCCGACCGCGGCCAAGCGATCAAACACAGACCCCGCCCAGCACGCCCGAAGCCGCCACGACCATCCCGTCCACCTCGCCCGCCAACCGCTCAATCTCGCCCCACCGCCGCAGATCCCGCCCCGGATCCGGAATCAGCGAAGTCCCCACCAGCAGCAGCAACGTATCCACCTCGTAAGCCCGATCCGCCAGCCGCAACAACGGCACCGGATCCCCGCTCGCATCCCCGGCCGCGAACCGGCAAGCCGCATGCCCGAGCTCCCGGCACACCGTCCGCAGCCGCTCCCGCACCGCGTCCGCCCGCGGATCCGCCCGAGGACCGCCGGTCCGGATATTCCACGCCACCGAAAGCAGACAGCGCCCGGCATCGTCCATCGCCGTGTTCATCACCGGGCGAGTCTGGAAGCACCCTCCCCGCCGCGGGTGACCCGACACGCACAGCTCACCGCATCGAGTGAAGCAACCGCACAGTCGCGTCAAGCGGCAGCCGGTCGTCCGCCGCACGTGCGAGGAAATCCTTGATCCGCTGCCCGTCCGGCGTCAGCGAATCCACGTCGTTGACTTCCGCGCTCGCCGCTTCCAACGTCCCGAGCCCGGCATTGTGGTGCGCGTCGCGAACCGCGTTTCGCAGCACCGCCAATTCCGCCGCCGACGGCCCTCGCTTCTCCGCCCGCAACCGCTCGACAATCCGGAGCACCTGCGGCGAATGCGCGGCCAACGACTGCCGTCCAGCGAACGAAGCCACCATTCGCGGCGTTGCGCCCGCCGAGGCCGGCGGCGGCGGCGCCTCGACCGCCTCGCCGACCACCCGCAGGCTCTCCAACGCCGCCGCACGCCGACGTTCGCTCTCGCGCACGCGCGCGAGCGGATCCTTCCGCCGGGACGCCGCGATCGTGCGGGCCTCGGCCCGGGCCCGCTCCCCCGCGTCGGTCAGCCGCGAACGCCGTTGATACGTGCCCTCGTCAGCCGCCTGCTTGCGCCGGTTCGCGAGCCAGGCCTCGAAGGTCTGCCCGCGCCGAGGCGGTTCGCGCACCTCGGTCAGGTCTGCGGCGGCGGACTCGTCGACGAACCAGCCCTTCATCCGCGACCGCAGGAAGTCGCCCGGCTTTTCGCTGGCGCGGCGCGGCCGCTGGCGCGTCCCGTCCGGCAGCGCGCTCATCGCGATCAGCAGCGCGTCCGGGCAGTATCCGTTGGAGTACCAGAATTCCAGCTGCCGCTCGACGTCGTCGCGTTCCTCCCGGGTCAGCCGCTCGGACACCCAGCCCATGCGGCGGACCAGCACGCCCGTCGACTGGGCGCGTTCGCGCGCGTCGGCGGGCACGACCGTCGACGGCCACTCCTGATCAGCGATCCGCACCATGCCACACCTCCCTTGCCGACGGCGCCTACGTTATCCCGCCGCACCGACAATTACCCGGCCCGCCGCAGCACCGCCACCGTGTTCGCCGCCACGATGACCCCGATCGCCGCCCACGCGACCGCGTCGAGCCGCTGGTCCAGCAGCACAAGTCCGACCAGCGCGGCCATCACCGGGTTGACGCTCATGAACGCGCCGAAGAACTGCGTCGGCACCCGGCGCAACGCCACCAGATCGACGAGGAACGGCAGCGCCGACGAAAGCAGCCCGGCGGTGAGCGCCGCCGCGAGAGCGCCCGAAGTCGGCGGGTGGTGCAGCATCGCGAACAGCCCGATCGGCACGTACAGCAGACCGGACACCCCGGCGGCGGCAGCCGAGCCCGCAGCCCCGGGCAGGCGACGGCCGACGGTCCGGTTCAGCAGGATGTAGCAGGCCCAGCACGACGCGGCGACCAGCGCGAGCCCCATCCCGAGATAGTCGGTGCTCGGCCGCGGCCGCATCAGCGCGCCGACCGCGACCGCGGCGGCCACCGCGCACGCGAGGTCCGTCCGGCGCCGGGAGCCGGCGAGAGCGATCGCCAGCGGGCCGAGGAATTCCAGCGTCACGGCCAGTCCGAGACCGATCCGGTCGACCGCGGTGTAGAGCGAGAGGTTCATCGTCGCGAACACCGCGGCCAGAGCGAGTACCGGCCACCACTGCCGTGCGGTGAAGGTCCGCAGCCGCGGGCGTCCGACCGCCAGCAGCACCGCCGCCGCCACCCATTGGCGGACCGCCACCACGCCCGGCGGGCCGAGCACCGGGAACGCGAGCGCCGCGGTCGCCGCGCCGACCTGGTTCGACAGCGCGCTTCCGAGCAGCATCGCGGCACCGGCCGCCCGTGCGTCGTCACGTGTTCGCGGAGCGAGCTCCGTAGTCGCCATGCGGTCGAGCATGCAGTCGGCCGATCCATGCGCAAAATGCATTGACCGCATCAGCGATACGCTGGACGCATGGATCTGGAGCTGCGTCAGCTGCGCTGCCTCGTGACGATCGTGGACGCGGGCACCTTCACCGACGCCGCGGCCGAACTCGGCGTCTCGCAGGCGGCGGTATCCCGGAATCTGGCCTCGCTGGAACGGGTTCTGGGCGTGCAGCTGCTGCATCGCACCAGCCGGAGCCTCGAGCCGACGACCGCGGGCGTCCAGGTGCTCGCCCGCGCCCGGCATCTGCTCGCCGAGGCCGACGAGCTCGTGCGCGAGGCGACCACCGGGCACACGCGGCTGCGCATGGGCCACGCGTGGTCGGCGATGGGCAGGCACACCGCGGAGTTCCAGCGTCGCTGGGCAGCGCGGTACCCGGACGTCGAACTGCTGCTCGTGCGCGCCAACACCGCGACCGCCGGGCTGGCGGAAGGGCTCGCCGATCTCGCCGTGGTGCGCCATCAGGTGCCGCCGGGCAAGTACGCGCACGCGACGGTCGGCCGCGAGGACCGCTACTGCGCCATGGCCGCCGACGACCCGCTCGCCGGACGCCGCACCGTCACGCTCGCCGATCTCGCGTCGCGGCTGCTGGTGATCGATCCGCGCACCGGCACCACTTCCGCCGAGTTGTGGCCGCCGGAATCGCGCCCGCGGATCGAGTACACGCACGACGTCGACGACTGGCTCGCCGCCATCACCACCGGGCGCTGCGTCGGCGTCACCCCGCATTCCACGATGACGCAGTATCGCCGCGACGGCATTGTGTACCGCCGGGTCCGCGACGCCCCGCAGGTGCCGGTCCAGCTCGCCTGGCGCGCCCGCGATCCGCATCCGGCCACGCACGCCGCGGTGGCGTTGCTGGGCGAGTTGTACCGGACGCCGCCGAAAACCGCTTCCGCGCGCCCGCGATAGTCCACTGTGGATCTTGAAGCGGGGGCGATCATTTTCCGTTGACGCGGCGGCGCGGGGCGGCAATGATGAAGTCGTCCACAGCCACGAAAGGATCCACGGAATGCCGCGTCGCGACGAACGCATGCACCTGTCGGGCATTCCCGGCTCCGCGCCATGACGTGGCCTGCCACGCCGTGAGCGAGGAGCCGCCCGCCGGAACGCCGGCCGGGCGGCTTTTGCGTTCGCGGCCCGTTCAGCCCCGGAAAGGAGGTGCCCGTCGCCATGGGAGTCCTGGTTCTCAACGCCGGCTACGAGCCCCTGCACACCGTCTCGCTCCCCCATGCCATCCGGATGCTGGTCCGCCAGGTCGCGGTCGTCCACGAAAGCGACGGGCCCGACCTCGGCGTCTTCCCGCGGCCGAAGGTGGTGCGGCTGCTGCGCTACGTCGTCATGAAATGGCGTTATTCCGGGCCGCCGCGCTGGTCGCGTTCCGGCGTGCTGCGACGCGATCGGCACACGTGCGCCTACTGCGGGCGCCGGGCCACCACGGTCGACCACATCACGCCGGTTTCGCGCGGCGGTGCGCGCACGAGCTGGCTCAACACCGTCGCGGCTTGCGGCGGGTCGGCGCGCAGCTGCAACGCGCGCAAGGCCGACCGCACGCCCGCGGAAGCCGGGCTGACGCTGCGCTTCCCGCCGCGCGTCCCGCGGTGGGAGGAACTGCACCCGCTGGCCGGACTGTCCACATGAGACTCGCGCTAGGCTGGCACTCGTGAAGGGCTTGCTGCTGCGGTTGTCCGCGGTCGATTCCGGCGCGGAAACGGCGGTGCGCGTCATCGCGTATTTCGACGAGCTGATCGCCCGCCGGGCGACGCTGCCGGATTTGCTGCGCGCGACGGCTTTTCTTGCGGAATGCGTCGCCGGGATTCGCTGTGCCGACGGAACCGTGCTCCGGTACCGGCCGACCGGCGAACCCGGCGGCGACGGCCCGGCGCCGCCCGGCGCGGTCGTCGCGGACCTCGAGGGCGCCGGGCGGGTCTGGCTGGAACGGGCGGGCGAGCCGGGTCCGCTCGACGACCTGGTGCTCGAACGGCTCGCGATCTCGGCGAAGGTGCTCAACCCGGTCGAACCGCCGCCCGCCGCGCCGCATCTCGCCGACCCGGCGCTGGTCGAGCTGGTGCTGGGCGAGCAGGCGGCGGACGAGGACCGGGCGCGGGCGCTGACCCTGCTCGGCCTGGACACCGCGCGCCCGCTGCGAGTGGTGGCGGTCGCTTCGGGCGCCGGTCGCGATGCCGGCGCGGACGCGGTCGCGCTCGTCGCCCGCGGCAAACCGCTCGGTGCGCGGGTGGCCGTGGTCGGCGGGGTCGCCGCGGTGCTGTTGCAGCCGCGCGAGGGCCCGGATTCGGTCGTGCCGGCGCTGAATGAGACGTTGGCCTTGCGGGCCAAGGACCGTACGCTCCCGGATTCCGTCCGGGTAGGGGTCGGCGACGCGGTCGACGGCCTCGAAGCACGGCGCTCGTGGCTGCAAGCCCGCCTGGCCCAACGATTCGCGGCGACGGCGCGGCCGCTGATCGTGCACGAGGATCTCGGCGCGGTGACGCTGCTGGCGGAGATCCCGGTCGAGCAGTTGCGCGCGCAGCCGGACGTGCGGGCGTTGAACGCGCTCGCCGGGAGCGGCGATCTGGAAACCCTGGAAGCCTTCTGCCGCACGGGTTCCCTCCGCCAGGCCGCGATCGCGCTGCACCGGCACCACAGTTCGGTGGCGGCGCGGCTGGCGCATGTGGAGGACGCGCTGGGATGGTCGCTGGACGACCCGGCGGGGCGGTTCCGGGCGCGGCTCGCGTTGGTGGCGCGGAGGCTGGCGGAGTCTGCGTGAGGGGCGCGGGGGCACCCCCGGTTTCCACTCTATCGTCCTCCACCGGCAAACCCCGCCGCCTTCGGCCGAACTGTCCACAGCGGACGCGAGTTGTGGAAGCGCGCCGGAATCGGCCCAGCACAAGCGATTCCGGCCGCCCCGGCAAGCCGCGACGACCCGACCGCCCAGCCTCAGTCCGCCTCGACCCCGAGCACCCGGGCCAGCACGGCCCGTCGTTCCGCGGCTTCCCGGCGGCTCACCGTCGCGTGCTGGATCACCCCGGAACCGTGGAAAGTGCCCGGGAACAAGTGCAGTTCCGTAGGCACTTCCGCCGCCAAAAGGCCTTGTGCGTAAGCGATTCCCTCGTCGCGCAGCGGATCGAACTCCATCACCGACACATAAGCGGGCGGCAGTCCCGAGAGATCCGTCGCCCGGGCCGGCGCCGCATAGACCGGGACGTCCGAACCACCGCGCTTGCCCGGGCCGCCGAGGTAGTAGTCCCAGCTCGACTCGGCAGCCCGCCGGTGCCAGATCGGCGTGTCCGAGAACCGGCGCATGCTGCCGCTCTCGAGGCGGTCGTCGAGTTCGGGCACGGCGAGGAATTGGAACGCCACCGCGGGGCCGCCCCGGTCGCGGGCCAGCAGCGCGAGCGCCGCGGCCAGTCCGCCGCCCGCGCTCACTCCGTACAGCACCACCTTTGCCGGATCGACGCCCAGTTCGTCCGCGTGCTTGACCGACCATTCGAGCGCCGCGTAGCAGTCCTCCAGCCCGGCAGGATACGGATTCTCCGGCGCGAGCCGGTACTCGACCGACACGATCACGACGCCGAGATCGCGGGCCAGCTCGACGTTGGACGCGTGGTCGACCTCCAGGTCGCCCAGTGCGAAACCGCCCCCGTGGATGTCGAACACCAAGGCGTTCGTCGCGACGCGATCCGGCGTGTAAACACGGACCGGGACGTCCGGCGCGCCTTCGGGACCGGGCACGGACTCGTCGCGCGTGCTGACACCGGTTTCGTCGAAGTCGCCTCGCGTCGAGGCGATCAGTTCGGCCATGCCCGCCCGCGCGGCCGCGACGTCGACGAGGTCGACCTCGGGCAGCATCGGGACCGCGGCGGCGATTTCGGGATCGAACGGATAACTCATCGACGGCCTCCGTGTTCCAGGGGAAGACTCCATCGTGCCGAAATCCCGGCCCCGGCAGGCACCGCCACGTGGCGCGTACCGCGCGCGGTTGTCCCGCCGACCGGCGCGGCGCCCCCGCACCCGTGCCCGGAAAGGCGCCCGGCGCTGCCTCCCGGGCCTTCAGCGCCCCGCTTTCTTCCAGATCACCACGATCCCGACGACCGCCACCACCACCGCCCCCAGCACGATCAACCCCTTCACGAACAGATCGTGCGCGAGGTGCTGCAGCATCTCGTCCCCGTCGGCCAGCACCGCGTTCACCGGCCGGACCGCTTCCGGCCCGGGTCCTCGTCCAGCCACCGCGCGGCCTGACGCACGACCTCGCCGCCGACCCGCCCGCGCACGCCCCGCGCGCCGCGCCGGTCCATCGCCCTGGCCGCGGATTTCGCCAGCACCGCCGCGCCTTCCCGCACGCGCTCCCCCTTGCCGCGCCGACGCAGCGAAACGATCAGCGCGAACGCGCCCAGCCCGACGACCACCACGATCCCGGCGATGATGCCGAACCGGATCAGCAGGATGTTCAGCACCGTCTCCACAGCGCACCCCTTTCTGTCACACCTGTGATACAAACCGTTTCTATCACGTCTGTGATATAAAAGTCCAGTGCCTAGAGTGGTGGACGGGGAAGAGCGGCGCGCGCACATCGCGGACGCGGTGCTGCGGCTGGCCGCGAAGGACGGGCTGCACGCGGTCTCGCTGCGCGCGGTGGCCGCGGAATCGGGCCTGAACATCGGCTCGGTGCGGCATTACTTCGACAGCCAGCACGCGCTGATGCGGTTCGCGATGCGCACCACCATCGACCGGACGACCGCGCGGCTCGTCGAACGCCGCGAGAAGATCGGTTCGCTGTCGGAACTGCCGCCGGACGAGGCCGTAGACCAGCTCGCCGAGTTCCTGTGCGAACTGCTGCCGCTGGACGAGCGCCGGCGCACCGAGGTGACCGTGCTGGTCGAATTCCTGATGGCCGCGCGCGCCGACCCGGGTCTGGACGACCTGGCCCGCGAGGCGGTTCAGGGCACCGTGACACTGGCCCGCCGCATCCTCGACGCCCAGGCCCGCAGCGGCCGGTTCGAGCCGAAGGACCCCGAGATCGAAGCGCCCCGGCTGGCCGCGCTGCTGGACGGGATCGCTTTCCGGGCCGTGCTGCAGCCGGAACTCACCTCGCCGGAGGAGTGCGTCGCCGTCCTCCGGGCGCATCTCGCCGAACTCGTCCGACCGGCGGGTGACACCCAGGTGTGAGCCGCGCGGAGACCGGGTAACCGGCGGAACTGGAGCGGTTCCAGATCCCGGGGAGGACTCCGATGCCGGACTCGGCGGCGACGCTGCGAGCGGCGGGCCTGCGCGTCACCAAGCCGCGGCAAGCCGTGCTCGGCTGGCTCGGCGAGCACCCGCACGCCACTGTCGAGGCGATCGCCGCGGGCGTGCGCGAAAGCCTGGGCAGCGTGTCGATCCAAGCGGTCTACGACGTGCTCGCCGCGTGCGGCGACGCGGGTCTAGTCCGCCGGATCGAGCTGTCCGGGCATCCGGCGCGGTTCGAACGGCGGACCGGCGACAACCACCATCACGTGGTGTGCCGGCGCTGCGGCAGGGCCGAGGACGTCGACTGCGTCCGCGGCGAGGCCCCCTGCCTCACGCCGCACGACCGGCACGGGTTCGCCGTCGACGAGGCCGAGATCGTCTTCTGGGGTCTGTGCCCCGGCTGCTCCGGCGTTTCCGACCACCACGAGGAGCTCGCGAGATGACCGAAGAACCGAAACCCCCGGCGACCACCACGGACTCCGGGATCCCGGCCGAGAGCGACGAGCATTCGCTCACCCTCGGCCCGGACGGCCCGATCCTGCTGCAGGACCACTACCTGATCGAGCAGATGGCGCAGTTCAACCGGGAACGGGTGCCGGAGCGGCAGCCGCACGCCAAGGGCAGCGGCGCGTTCGGGCGCTTCGAAGTGACGAACGACGTCAGCCGCTTCACCAAGGCGGCGGTGTTCCAGCCCGGCGCGAAAACCGAGATGGCCGCCCGGTTCTCCACGGTGGCCGGGGAACGCGGCAGCCCGGACACCTGGCGCGACCCGCGCGGGTTCGCGCTGAAGTTCTACACCACCGAGGGCAACTACGACCTCGTCGGCAACAACACCCCGGTGTTCTTCATCAAGGACCCGCTGAAGTTCCAGCACTTCATCCGGTCGCAGAAGCGCCGCGCGGACAGCAACCTGCGCGACCACGACATGCAGTGGGACTTCTGGACGCTGTCCCCGGAGTCCGCGCACCAGGTCACCTGGCTGATGGGCGACCGGGGGATCCCGCGCACGTGGCGGCACATGAACGGCTACAGCTCGCACACCTACATGTGGGTCAACGCCGCGGGCGAGAAGTTCTGGGTCAAGTACCACTTCAAGACCGACCAGGGCATCGAGTTCTTCACCCAGCACGAGGCCGACCAGATGGCGTCGGCGGACACCGACTACCACACCCGCGACCTGTTCGAGGCCATCGCGCGCGGCGACCACCCGAGCTGGACCCTGCACGTCCAGGTGATGCCGTTCGAGGACGCGAAGACCTACCGGTTCAACCCGTTCGACCTGACGAAGGTGTGGCCGCACGGCGACTACCCGCTGATCGAGGTCGGGAAGATGACGCTGGACCGCAACCCGACCGACCACCACGCCGAGATCGAGCAGGCCGCGTTCGAGCCGAACAACCTGGTTCCCGGCATCGGCCCGAGCCCGGACCGGATGCTGCTGGGCAGGATCTTCGCCTACGCCGACGCACACCGGTACCGGATCGGCGCGAACTACAAGCAGCTGCCGGTGAACGCGCCGGTCGCGCCGGTGCACAGCTACAGCAAGGACGGCGCGATGCGCTACGCCAAGGTCTCCGACCCGGTGTACGCGCCGAACTCCAAGGGCGGCCCGCGCGCGGACACCGAACGCTACGGCACGCCCGCGGGCTGGCACGCCGACGGCGAGATGGTCCGCTCGGCCTACGTCGACCACGCCGAGGACGACGACTGGGGCCAGGCGGGCACCATGGTGCGCGAGGTGCTGGACGACGCCGCGCGCGAACGGCTGGTCGACAACATCGTCGGCCACCTGCTGAACGGCGTGACCGAACCGGTGCTGAAGCGGGCGTTCGAGTACTGGCACAACGTGGACAAGGACCTCGGCGACCGCGTCGAGTCCGGTGTGCGCGCGAAGCAGAACGAGAAGGACCCGAAGGCGGGCGAGCAGGCCAACCCGGCACGGGAGAGCATGCAGCGGAAGGCATAAGGCGATCCGCACGAGCGGCGGCGCCGGCGCAGACCGGCGCCGCCGCTTCGTGTCCTCTGTGGACAGCCGAAAAACCGTGCGGCGATTCGCGGCTGCCTGGGTAGAGTGCGCGGGCATGGGGCATTTGGAGGCCGCGCATCTGCGCTACGTGCTGCCCGACGGGCGTCCGCTGCTCGGCGACGTCTCGTTCCGGGTCGGCGAGGGCGCGGTCGTCGCACTGGTCGGCCCTAACGGCGCGGGCAAGAGCACGCTGCTGCGGATGCTGTCGGGAGAGCTGAAGCCGGACGAGGGCTCGGTCACCGTCTCCGGCGGGCTGGGCGCGATGGCGCAGTTCGTCGGATCGGTGCGCGACGAGCGCACGGTGCGCGATCTGCTGGTTTCGGTTGCCCCGCAACGGGTTCGCGACGCCGCACTGGCGGTGGACGCGGCCGAGGAACGGCTGCTTGAGGTCGACGACGAGGCCGCGCAAATGCAGTACGCGCAGGCACTCAGCGACTGGGCCGAGGCGCGCGGATACGAGTTCGAGACGACGTGGGACATGTGCACGACCGAGGCCCTCGGCGTGCCGTTCGACCGCGCGCGCCGGCGGCTCGTGCGCACGCTCAGCGGCGGCGAGCAGAAACGGCTCGTGCTGGAAGCGTTGCTGCGCGGGCCGGACGAGGTCCTGCTGCTGGACGAGCCGGACAACTACCTCGACGTCCCCGGCAAACGCTGGCTCGAAGCCCGGCTGAAGGAAACCCGCAAAACCGTCCTGTTCGTCTCGCACGACCGCGAATTGCTCGCGCGCGCGGCGGACAAGATCGTGAGCGTCGAGCCCGGCGGCGACGGCGCGGACGCCTGGGTGCACGGCGGCGGTTTCGCCACGTATCACGAAGCGCGCCAGGAACGGTTCGCCCGCTACGACGAACTGCGCCGCCGCTGGGACGAGAAGCACGCCCAGCTCAAACGCCTGGTCCGGGACATGCAGCAGTACGCCGCGCGCAGCGACGAGATGGCGTCGCGGTACAAGGCGGCGCAGACCCGGCTGCGGAAGTTCGAGGAGGCCGGTCCCCCGCCGGAACCGCCGCGTCCCCAGGACATCCGGATGCGGCTGCGCGGCGGCCGCACCGGCGTGCGCGCGGTGACCTGCAAGAACCTGGAACTGACCGGGTTGATGAAGCCGTTCTCGCTGGAGATCTTCTTCGGCGAGCGCGTCGCGGTGCTCGGTTCGAACGGCTCCGGGAAGTCGCATTTCCTGCGGCTGCTCGCGGGCGGCGACGTCGCGCACACCGGCGAGTGGAAGACCGGCGCACGCGTCGTGCCCGGCCATTTCGCGCAGACGCACGCGCGCCCGGAACTGACCGGCCGCACGCTGGTCGACGTGCTGTGGACGGAGCACGCGGCCGATCGCGGCGCGGCGATGGCCGCGCTGCGCCGATACGAGCTGCATCGCCAGGGCGAGCAGGCATTCGACCGGTTGTCCGGCGGACAGCAGGCGCGGTTCCAGATCTTGTTGCTGGAACTGGCCGGAACCACCGCGCTGCTGCTCGACGAGCCGACCGACAACCTCGACCTGGAATCGGCCGAGGCGCTGCAGGACGGGCTGGAGTCGTACGAGGGCACGGTGCTCGCGGTCACCCACGACCGCTGGTTCGCGCGCTCGTTCGACCGCTACCTGGTCTTCGGCTCGGACGGCGCGGTCCGCGAAACCCCGGAACCGGTCTGGGACGAGCGGCGGGTGGAACGGGTTCGCTAACCCTTGCGCAGCAAGGCATCCAGCTCGCGCACCCACTCCCCCGCCCGGCCCCGGCCGCCCGGAGCCGCCGGATACCGCGACAGCACCCGGACCACCACCGGATCAGCCGCCGGGTGCTGAACCGTCAATCCGGCCAACTCGAACGCATACGCCGCGTGCCCGGCCGGACCGAGGATGTGCCACACCTGAGTCGCCTTCGCGAGCGGATGCAGAAACGCCGCGCCAGCAGCGGCGACAGCGGCCCGCGCGGCCTCGCTCGCCGCGGCCTGACCGGCATCGCGAGTTTCCTGATACGCCCGCTGCGCCGCCCACGCGCCGTCGCGAATCGCCTTGCTGCGCTTGGCTCCCTGAGCAAACGCCCGGGCCGACTCGATCGCGTCGTGCGGACGGCGGTCGCCTGGACGGGCTTGTTCGAAGATCGGCAGCGCGGGCTCCGCACAAGCCACCGCGTAGGCCGTGACGGCGCGAAGCTCGGACAGGTCGAGTTCGATCTTCTCGGTCATGTGCTTGAACTGTATCGTTGAACCGCCGGTTGGCAGTTCAACGCGGCTTCCGGCAGGAACCTCCAGTGAAACCTTCAACCGGGGAAGGACGGCGGTGGACGAGCGGACGGAATGGTCCGAGGCCGACAAGGCGGCCTACCGCCGGTTCGTGCGCACCCATCACCCGGACGTCGGCGGCGACCCGGACGTGTTCGCCGCCGGGCTCCGCGAGTTCCGGCGCGGACGGCGCGACGAAAACGCCGCGGGGACCGAACCGGCCCCACGCGGCGAATCGTTGGTGTTCGTGCGCCGGAGCCGAGGAGTGCCCCGGCTGCTGGCGGCTTTTGCCGAGCGCAGGCGGCGGAAACGGAATCCGCGCGTGCGCTAGCGCGTCACATCCCGCCGGTCAGCGCCTGCAGCCCGAGGCTCGACGCGGCGACCGCGACCCACAGGATGGCCCCCATCAGCAGCGGCTTGTGCCCTGCCTTGCGCAGGTCGGACGGCTTGAGCGCGAGACCGATCCCGGCGAGCGCCATCGTGATCAGGAAGGTGCCGAGCGTCGACAGCGGCGCGTGCCACGACTGCGGGATCCAGCCCGCGCTTTCCACCGTGGCGGCGGCGAGGAAGCCGATCAGGAACGGCGGGACCAGCCGGTGCCAAGGCATGGCGCGCAAGGAAACCCGGCCGCCGGACTGCTTGCGTGCGACGAGCACGGCGAGGAAGAGCACGATCGGGATCAGCGTGAGCGTGCGGGTGAGCTTCACGACGAGGCCGTACGAGCCGGCGTCGCCGCCGTACGCGTAGGAAGCCGCGACGACGGAAGACGTGTCGTTCACCGCGGTTCCGGCCCACAGGCCGAACGCGTGCGGCGACATCCCGAGCGCGTGTCCGAGCGGCGGGAACAGGAGGACGGCGGCGACGTTGAAGGTGAAGATCGTGCCGAGCGCGTAAGCGATATTGGCTTCCTTCGGCTTCAGCACCGCACTGGTCGCCGCGATCGCGGACGCACCGCAGATGCCGGTGCCGACGCCGATCAGCGTCTGCGTGTCCCCGCGGACGCCGAGCAGCCTGCCGAGCACCCAGGCGCCGCCGAGCGCGACCGCGAGCGTGCCGAGCATCACCGGCAGCGACTGCCCGCCGACGTGCACCACCTGCTGGATCGAGAGCCCCGTGCCCAGCACGACGATCGACAGCTGGAGCACCGGCCGCGACGCGATCGCGTAGCCCGGGCTGAACCGCCAGCCGCGCAGCCCCGGCACGACCGCGCCGGCGACCGCGCCGAGCAGGATCGCGAGCACCGGCCCGCCGACCACCGGAACGAGCTTGCCGCCCGCCGTCGCCACCGCCGCGACCAGCAGCGCGACCGCGAGCCCCGGCACCGGACGGGCGAGCTTCGCCCGCCACTGCACCGTCGCGCGCGCCGCTCCCAGCGTCGCGCCGGTCACCGGTTCACTCCTGTGCGCACTCTGGCCTCCTCGGTAATGTACGTACATTTAATCTAAGAGCTGTCCGTACATTTGGCAAGCGGTAGTGTTCCCGGCATGGGCGAGGCAGAGCTGGTCCGCACCGGCGGGCAGCCCCTGTGGCGGCAGTTGCAGCAGCGGCTGCTGGTGCGCATCCGCGCCGGGGAATTCGACAGCGCGTTCCCCGGGGAGCTCGCGCTCGCCGACGAATACAGCGTCAGCAGGCAGACCGTCCGGCAGGCGCTGCGGGAACTGCGCGCGGACGGCACGCTCATCGCCGAACGCGGCCGCCAGCCCCGCGTCGCGGCGGCCGCGGAGATCCAGCAGCCGCTCGGCGCGCTCTACAGCCTCTTCGCGGCGGTCGAGGAGGCCGGTCTCGACCAGCACAGCGTCGTGCGCAGGCTCGACATCCGCGCGGACGCGGTGGTCGCCGAACGCTTGTCGCTGGAGGGCTCCACTCCCCTGCTGTACCTCGAACGCGTGCGGCTGGCCGGGAACGACCCGCTGGCCGTCGACCGGGTGTGGCTGCCCGCCGAACTCGCCCGGCCGCTGCTGGACGCGGATTTCCAGCACACCAGCCTGTACGGCGAACTCCATCGCCGCACCGGCGTCCGGCTCGACCACGGCGAGGAGCAGATCCGCGCCGTCGTGCCGACCCGCGCCGAGCGCACCCTGCTGGGCTGCGGCGAAACGGTCGGCGCGTTCTCCATCGGACGCCTCGGCACCAGCGCGGGCAAACGCATCGAATGGCGGCACACGCTGGTGCGCGGCGACCGGTTCGCGCTGACGGCCGAGTTTTCCGGGCGCACCGGGTACCGGTTGGTCACGACGGGGGCACTTGCCGGAACCCGCTGACCCGGCGGGCATTGGGTCGCTACGCTCCGCGCATGTCGATCTTCGCGCGGATTCTGCAGGTCTTCTTCATGGTCCTTGGGCTGGCCAGCATCGGGGTTGGGCTGATCATGGTGCTGATCGCCAAGCCGCACTGGTACTGCGAGGTTTCGCGGAACGGGGAGGCGACCACGTGGTGCTACGAGCACGACCTCGAGGCGCTGACCAGCTACCACCTGTTCTGGTTCGTGCTCGGCCTCGCGCTCGAGATCATGGCTGTCGCGGTCGTCGCGGGCGCGCGCCGCAGGACCGTCGAAAACCTGCTGATGTCGATGAACTCGCCAGCGGCCGCGCCGACGTTCTCCGGCTCGCTGCCGCCCGCCCCGTACCCCGGCTACCCGCAGCAGCAGCCGCCGTACCCGGGGCAGTAGCTCAGGAACTCAGCCGATCCGGATCCCGGCCAGCTGCGTGCCCTGCGCGACCAGCGTCCCGGCGCTGTCCCACACGTGGCAGGACTCGTCGACCCGCCCGTCGCCGATCAGGTGGGCGCGGTGCAGCACGCGCACCGGGCCGGGAGCCGGATGCGCCCGCACGTAGGCGGTCAGTTCGAGCGTCGGGACCCAGCCGGACGGCGCGACGTCGAGGGTCGCCGGCGGCAGGGCGTCGACCGCGAACAGCAGGCTGACCGGGTCGAACGGCTCGTCGCCGGGCAGCGCGAGCAGGGCGCGCAGTTCGCCGCGGCCGCTGGGCCCGTCGGCGAGCGGACGGTCGAAGTACACGTCGATCTCGTCGCGGATCGCGATCGGGATGCCGGACGTCAGCACGGCCGGGCCCCACGGCTCCTCCGGGAACGGGCCGAATTCCGGCCGCGGCACGCCGTCCTGCCAGAACGGTTCGGCCTCGCCGAGCACGCCCAGCGTCAGCAGAGCCTCGACCTGCGGCACGCCGTCCTTGAGCAGCCGTCCGCGCAGCTGGGTCGCAGTCCGGCCGGTGCGCAGCACCTCGACCTCGATCTCCGCCGGGCCCGGTTCGGGCGAGCGCAGGTAGTGCGCGCTGGCCGCGAGCACGTCCGGATGCCCCGAAACGACAGTCGCCGCGCGGGCGATCGTGGCCAGCAGGTAGCCGCCGTTCGGGCGGCCGCCGATGGTCCACGCCGGGCTGAGGTCGACGCTGAACCCGGTGTCCGAATGCTGCTTGACCGCGGACACCGCGGCGAAGGTCGTCGTGCTCACGGTTCCCTCCAGGTGAGTTGCTTCCCGCAACCTACCTGCTAGGCCATTCGGACGTCCCGGGCACTGAGACCCACGCCACCTGTTCCGCCCCGCGCTCGCCGATATTCCCGGCAAGATGTCCGCGATGCGTGTCGAGGACGGTGCGCGGGTTCCGTTCCCTTGGTGAGCCCGCCCGGAAGCGGCGAGCCGGACACTGGAGGAAACGCTATGCCGAAGTACATGCTGCTGCAGACCTACGCCCAGGGCGAGGACTGCGACGTGCCGCTGCCGGAATGGGCCCCCGAGGACATTCGCGCGCACATCCAGTTCCAGCACGTGCTCAACGCCGAACTGACCGAGGCCGGGGAACTCGTCGAAGCGGAGGGCCTGGCCGGGCCGGAGGCGGCGAAGACCGTGGTGGCGGACGGCAAGGGCGGCGCGGTCGTCACCGACGGGCCGTTCCCGGAGGGCAAGGAACTGCTGGCCGGATACCGGGTGGTGGACGTCGAATCGGAGGCGCGGGCGCTGGAGATCGCCACCCGGGTCTCGGCCGCGCCCGGGCCCGAAGGCGCGCCGCTGCGGGTGCCGATCGAGGTGCGCCAGGTGATGAGCGCGCCGGAGGTGTGATGTCGCAGCCCGAGGTCGAGGACCTGGTGCGCGCGCTCGCGCCCCAGGTCCTCGCCGTCCTCGCGCGCCGGTCCGGCGATTTCGGCGCGGCCGAGGACGCGACGCAGGAGGCTCTCCTCGCCGCGGTGCAGCACTGGCCCGCCGAGGGGATCCCGGAGAATCCCCGCGGCTGGCTGCTGCAGACCGCCAGCCGCCGGGTCATCGACAGCTTCCGCAGCGACCAGGCCCGGCGGCGGCGCGAGGACACCGTCGCCGCCGAGCCGCCGGGCGCCGAGGTGCCGGATCGCGACGACACGCTGACGCTGTTGTTCCTGTGCGCGCATCCGTCGCTGACGTCGGCGTCGGCGATCGCACTGACGTTGCGAGCGGTCGGCGGCCTGACGACCGCGGAGATCGCCAGCGCGTTCCTCGTGCCGGAAACCACGATGGCGCAACGGATCAGCCGGGCGAAGGCGAAAATCAAGAAGTCCGGCCTGCCGTTCCGGATGCCCGCCGCGGACGAGCGGCAGGCGCGGCTGCGGTCCGTGCTGCACGTGCTGTACCTCGTGTTCAACGAGGGCTACACCAGCAGCGGCGGCCGCCGTCTGCACCGGACCGAACTGTCCGCGGAGGCGATCCGGCTGGCGCGGCTGCTGCACGCCGCGCTGCCGGACGACGGCGAAGCGGCGGGGTTGCTCGCACTGATGCTGCTCACCGACGCCCGCCGTCCGGCTCGCACCGGACCGGACGGCGACCTCATTCCGCTCGCCGAGCAGGACCGGGCGAGATGGGACCGTTCGCTGATCCGGGAAGGCGTCGCGCTCATCACCGCCGCGCTGGCCCGCGACGGCATCGGCGAATACCGCTTGCAAGCCGCGATCGCCGCGACGCACGACATCGCGTTGCGGGCCGAGGACACCGATTGGCCGCGCGTGCTCACGCTGTACACGCGGCTCGAAGCCCTGACCGGCAACCCGGTCGTAACGCTCAACCGCGCGATCGCGACTGCGATGGTGCACGGGCCGGACGCCGGGCTCACGATGCTCGCCGAACTCGACGACCGGCTTCCCGACCACCACCGCCTCGCCGCCGCCCGGGCGCACCTGCTGGAGCTGGCCGGCGAACGAGAGGAAGCAATCCGCCACTACACCGCGGCCGCCGCCCGCACCGGAAACACCGCCGAACAGCGCTATCTGACGCTGCGCGCGGCCCGGCTGCGCGCCAGCCATTCCACAAGTCGCTCGCCGATCGGCACCGAGTAGTATCGGGACACTTCACGAGCGGAGCGCACCATGGCGAGCATCGAAGACGCCCGTCGCCGGACCGGGTACGACGTCACCGAGGCGACTGTCGACGACGTGCTCTCCGCCCTGCGCTCCGCCGAACCGCCCACGCCGGACGCCGGGATCGTCTGGTGGCTGTACGCGGGCCGGAAGCCGCGGACGCCGTACCTGGTCGCCGGTTTGCGCGGTGCGCGCGGAAGCCTGACGTGGCACGAAAACGGCGAGACTTTCCTGCCCGCGAACGGCGTCGGCGAGGAACCGGTCGACTACTGCAGCCTTCAGGGAGCGCACTTCCCGCAGCCCTCCGGGAGCGAGGTTTCCGCCGAGGAAGTGCTGCGCGCGGTGCGGGAATTGTGCGAATCCCAGACGCGACCCGCGTGCGTTTCCTGGAAGACCGCGTAGCCACTGTCCACAGTGGACTTTCTATGGGCGCTGGGCGAAATCGTCCTTGTGCGCCCGCGCCCACTCGCGGAATGACGTCGCTCGTCCCGCGAACCGCTCCACCGTGTTGTTCACCGGCGCGAGGCGGCCCACTGCTGCCTCCTCCACGTCCATCAGGTGCTCCAGGACCGCCGCGGGCATCCACTCCGGACGCCGTTCCAGCGCTTCGCTGCGAGTTTCGGTCACCACTTCGATCGAGCGACCCAATTCCTCCGCCAGGGTCTCGACGATCGCACGCTGCGTCATCGACTCCGGCCCGGTCACCGTGAGCATTCGCCCCGGATAGCTACGCTCCGCAAGCAACCTCGCGGCTACCGCGGCCACGTCCGCCTCGGCCGTCGGCGTGAACTGCGACTCCGGAGAGAAGAGCCGCACTGGCTCACCGGCCCGGATCGCCGCACCCCAGTCGCGCCGGGTATTGCCCATCAGCCAGCCGGGGTACAGCACCGTGAACGGCAGTCCGGACTCCGCCACCGCCGCCTCCGCGGGCAGATGCCCCCGCCGGATCGGATTGTCCGCCGACCCCTCGTAGACGTCCGGCGAGGACAGCAGCACAACGTACGAAACCCCGGCTTTCTTCGCTGCGGCAAGGAAATCCGCCGCACCGTTCGGCCGAGCCGGATACAGGAAGATCGCGTCTGCGCCGCACAGCGCGTCCTCGAACCCGCCCTCCGCGGCGAGATCCACCGACACCGCGTCCGGCAGGTTGAGCGCGGTCGCGTCACGCGCCGACCCACGCACCTCGTGTCCGCCCTCGCGGAGCACCCGGACGACCTCGCTCCCGACATTCCCGCGCCCCCCTGTCACCAGGATGGTCATCCCATACTTCCTTTGCTCTTAAATTAACTTTGTTTGCAAAGCTATAGCTCATTACTCCCCGCTGTCAACCTCCCGCGTCCGGTACACGACCGGGCGAGATCGTTGTATGGATCGTGTACGGATCCCTCCGACACTCCGGCAGTTCGATTCGGACGAGTGAAGGGAGATCCGTCGTGGTCGGGAATGTGACGGTCCGGCGCACGGTCGCCGCACTGCTCGCCGCGGGGGCGGTCGCCGCAGTCGCGACGCCCGCGAGCGCTGCCGAGGCGTCGGGAACCTGGCGAGCCGATCTGTCCTCGGTGGACAGCGACGACGTCAACGTCGCCGCGGCCAGCGGCACGCTCACGCTGCGAGACGCCGCGTGGAGACCCGCCGACCGGGCCGCGGGCAGCGAGGGCTACCTGCTCTCCGCCGAACGGCGCCTGCCCGCGCCGGTGAACCGGGTAGCCGCCGAGATCTCCGCCGACGCGCCGCAGGGCACCTCGGTCGACGTCGACGTCCGCGGCCGATCCGGCGCCGGCGACTGGACCGAATGGACCCCTGCCGGCACCGCGCTCCCGCGTGCGGTGAGCATCGTGCAGACCAGGATCACGCTGTCCGGCACGACCGCCGCCCGCCCCACCGTGCGCGACGTCGAACTGACCGGCTCCCTGTCCCCGCAGGCGAACGCCATCACCGCGGCCACCCCGCTGACCTACACCGTCTACGCCACCCGCGAAGGCCTCGCCGGCCACACCACCGCGAACGGCCACGTCATCGCGAGCAACGACCACTTCGTCGCGCTGCCGTCCGGAAAAGCCTTGTCGCCCAAGGGAACCGGCAACTACACCGTGCGAGTGTGCAAGACGGACAACAGCCGCTGCGAATACGCGCCGGTCTGGGACGTCGGCCCGTGGAACACCAAGGACGACTACTGGAACCCGCCCTCGGTGCGCGCCGAGTACAAAGACCTGCCGCAAGGCCAGCCCGAGGCGTACGCCGCCTACCACAACGGCTACAACGGCGGCCGCGACGATCTCGGGTACAAGGTGGGCAACCCGGCGGGCATCGACCTGGCCGACGGCACCTTCAGCTCGGGTGTCGGCCTCGGGGACAACGGAAACGTGAAGGTCGCCTACCTGTGGACCGGCTCCGCCGCGGCGACCGGCCTCGTCCAAACGGCAGGCGACCCGGTGAACGTCCGGTCGGGCGCGCACACGTCCTCGTCGGTGAAGGGCCTGGCGGCCAACTACGCCAAGGTGAACATCGAGTGCTACGTCAACGGGGACACGGTGACCGGGAAGTTCGGGACGAGCAAGATCTGGGACCGGATCGGGCCCGGGCACTACATCTCGGACACGTACGTGAAGACCGGCTCGGACGGGCCGGTGGCTCCGCTCTGCTGAAGTGCCCGGGGGTTGCCGGTGCGAGGCCTGGGGCCGGCTTCGCACCGGCGGCCCCCGTTCGGTCTGCCGAGTTGATCGCGGCTTTCCGGCACTCGGGTCCCCGGGCCGGCTCCCCTCGCCTTGTCCGCCGAAGCGAACGGACCCGACACTGAGTTCGGGATGGTTCCGCACCGCTGTTTCTCAACGCGCTCCCGCTGAAGCAGCCAGGTCTCGGAGCAGTGCTTGCGGCCGACTCCGCGCCGGCGGCTCCGGCCAGGCCGCCGTTCGAGTATTCGACTGCTGGGCAGTTCCTTGCCGACGACGCCGCCGTCGCCAGGTTTCACTCCGAGAACCTCGCTTCCCTGCCACTGCCCTCGCTTCCCCCGCGTTCCCGAAACCCGTTTCCTCAACCGTTCTTCGCCCTGGCCCCATCGGTCAGCCTCCTTCACCGCAAGCCTTCCCCCGCACTCTGCCCGCGATTCCTTTGCCCGAGCCGAATTTCGCAAGCGATCCCGCCTCACCCGCCGCGGGAGCCCGGATCCGGGCTCCCGCGGTTTCCACCCGGTTCAGCGACGGTTTTCCGCTCAACCGCCGGTTAAAGTGGTTCTCGTGCGCTGCCGCAGCCGAGGGGGTCCGCTATGCCACACCGATTGGCTTTCATCGTCGCCGTCGTCTTGTCCGTCATCAGCCTGAGCCTGTCCGCCGCAAGTGCCGCTCCGACCGTCATCGGCGGAGAAAAGGCTTCACTGACGCAACATCCGTACGCTGTGTACTTAGTGGACAGTCACGGAACCCAGTTCTGCGGCGGCGTCATCGTCAGCCGCACCGCGGTCGCGACCGCCGCGCACTGCGCCGCCACCGTCCCGATCGGCGAACTCAGCGTAGTAGCCGGAAGAGAAGACAAACGCAGCCAGGACGGCGTCGTCCGCGCCGTGTCCGCCGCGTGGCAACACCCGGATTTCCAGACGCCGCAACAAGGTGCGGATGTCGCAGTCCTGACCGTCCGCGGCTCGCTCCCCTACCGCCCCGCCGGCCTGGCCCGCGATCCGAGCCGCTACCCCGCCGGAACCAATGCCACCGTCCTGGGCTGGGGCCGGCTCGCCGACGGCGGCGACCGGTCGGACTACCTGCGCCAAGCCACCGTCCCCATAGCCGGCGACTCCGCCTGCCGCACCGGATACCCGGAGTACTCCGCGGCGAGCATGCTGTGCGCCGGCTACCCGAACGGCGGTGTCGACGCCTGCAAAGGAGATTCCGGAGGCCCGCTGGTAGTCGGCGACACGGTGGTCGGCATCGTCTCGTACGGCGACGGATGCGGAAAGCCCGGCAAACCCGGGATGTACACCAAGGTGACATCGTTCGCCGACGATATCGCCGCCCACGCCGGACTCAACTGAACCCGCGAGACCAACCGGTGCCGCGCTGTCCGGATCGGCGCTCCTCGTTCGCCCCGCACGGGATCCGAACGCGAACTCCGGCTGTCGACGACGGCCGCGCCCCGGCGACCCTACGATGCGCGGCCTGGCCGGATTTCCGTTCCCCACGGGAGGAACAGGGGAATGCGCGCGACTCCCTGAGCACGGCAAGGTAAAGTCCAGGGCATGACGTCGCCGGAGGCCAGCAGACGGTAGCCGCCCAGCCGCAAGCTGGGCGGCGGAGTGACGGGTGCCGGGGTTCATTCCCGCGCCGGGCTGACCGGCGGAAGTTTCACCGCGGATACCCTGCGGTTGAGCTGTGCTCTGAACAGGTTCTCGTGCGTGGTGTATGCCGGTTCTCACCGGCGTGACCACGCACGGCGGCCAGGCATAGCGTCGGGCCGCGGTGTGCGAACGAATCGCGCCGACGGCAAGGTTGGCCAGCCAGCGCCAAGACTGCGCACGGTGGCCACGTCGCGGTGAAGTCTGACGCCACGGGCGAAGCTTGCCGTTCGATATGTGTGCTGGCGAAGCCTGCGCACAGAGAGCCACCGGCAGAGCGTGCTTGGCACCACGGCATCGCGGGCAAATCATGCTCGGCGCTACAGCACCGCGGGCAAAGCCGGTGCACGCAAAGCAACCGACAAAGCATGCTTAGCACCGCTGGCGAAAGCAGCGCTCGGCACCGCGCACCGCAGGCAAGGCGCCCTCGGCACTACAGCACTGCGGGCAAAGCCGGTGCACGCAAAGCAACCGGCAAAGCGCGCTCAGCACCGCTGGCGAAGCATGCCCCGCGTTACAGCACCGCGGCCACAGCATGCTTAGCACCGCTGGCGAAGCCTGCACACGGCGGAGCCTCCGGCAGCGCATGCTCGGCAGCACAGCAGACCTGGCAACCCATGCCCGGCACCGCAGTATCCGGACGAAGCCTGCTCGCGGCCATCACGCCGCGGCAAAGCTCCGACCGGCCCAACTGCGGCCAGACACCCGAGCCAACGGGCTGCCGCACGTGAACCCGAGCCACCCCACTCCGCAAGCGAACCGTCGACAGCCCCCAGGCGTCCCCGGACGCCGACAGCTCATCGGAGTCGATTCCCTTGCCACCCCTCATCTTCCTGCTAGCCGCCGCGGTCTTCGCCCAAGGCACGTCCGAGTTCGTCCTCTCCGGGCTTCTCCCCCAGATCGCCGCGGGCACCGGTGTCTCCATCGGTACCGCCGGGC
Source organism: Amycolatopsis sp. FU40 (assembly GCF_021903635.1). NCBI lineage: Bacteria > Bacillati > Actinomycetota > Actinomycetes > Pseudonocardiales > Pseudonocardiaceae > Amycolatopsis > Amycolatopsis sp. FU40. The sequence continues at coordinate 994,621 of NZ_CP091381.1, read as the reverse complement.
TGCTCACGTCGCTCTTCGCGGCGGGAATGGTCGTCGGCGCACCAGTTCTCGCGATGCTCGGCAGCAAACTGCCGCGCAAAATGGCGCTCCTCACCTTCCTCGGCCTCTTCTCCGCAGTGCACATCGTCGGTGCCCTCACCACCGACTTCCCGCTCCTCCTCGCCACCCGCGCCCTCGCGGCGTTCGCCAACGCGGGGTTTCTCGCGGTGGCGCTCGCGGCGCTGCCAGCGCTCGTCCCGGAGGACGCCGTCGGGCGAGCGGCTTCCGTGCTGTTGTCCGGTGTCACGCTCGCGTGCATCGTCGGCGTTCCGGCCGGGACACTGCTCGGTCAGCACGCCGGATGGCAGGCCGCGTTCTGGGCTATCGCGGCGATCACGGCAGCGGCCGCCATCGCGCTGACAACAGCAAAGTTCGACAATCCGCCGGCCACAAGCCCGGTGTATCGCGAGTGGCGGGTCCTGACGCGACCGCGCGTCAGGGCGACCGTGGTCAAGGGCGTGCTGGTCAACGGCGGGACGTTCGCGGCGTTCACCTACCTCGGCACGATGACCGCCCCCGCCGGGATGGGTTCCGGTCGTGCTGGCGGTGTTCGGAGTGGGATCGTTCGTCGGCGTCACCGTCGCGGGCAAGGCAGGGCCGAGGATCCTCAAAGCGGGCACGGCAGTGCTGACCGCCGTGTGGGTGGCGGCGTTCTTCGCGGCGCAGAGTCTTCCGGGGCTCGTCGCATCAGCGTTGGTCACCGGGGCGATGGCGTTCGGGGCCGGGTCCGCGTTGATCGCTGCGATTGTCACGTCTGCCAGCGAGGATGCGCCGCGGGTGGCCGGGGCGATCGCGACTACGGCGTTCAATCTCGGGGCGGTGGCCGGGCCTGCGGTGGCGGGGGCCGTCGTCCTTGATGCGGCGCACGCGCGTGCGGCGTTCTGGGTCAGCGCGGCCTTCACCGCGGCGGCGATGTTCCTGCGGGTGAAGAAATAGAAAGTGGCGGCCCGGGCGGGAAACCCGGGCCGCCGCACAATCAGCGCAGGGTGTCCCAGCCCGCGTAGCGAGCCTCGGTGCCCAGCTCTTCCTCGATGCGGATCAGCTGGTTGTACTTCGCCGTGCGGTCCGACCGCGACAGGGAACCCGTCTTGATCTGGCCGCAGCCGGTCGCCACCGCGAGGTCGGCGATGGTGGTGTCCTCGGTCTCGCCCGAACGGTGCGACATGACCGCCGAGTAGCCCGCCTTGTGCGCGGTGTCGACGGCGGACAGGGTCTCGGTCAGGGTGCCGATCTGGTTGACCTTGACGAGGATCGAGTTGGCGATGCCGCGCTTGATGCCGTCGCGCAGGATCTCGACGTTCGTGCAGAACAGGTCGTCGCCGACGAGCTGCACGCGGTCGCCGATGCCGTCGGTCAGCTGCTTCCAGCCCGCGTAGTCGTCCTGGGCCAGGCCGTCCTCGATCGAGACGATCGGGAAGCGCTCGGTCAGCTCGGTCAGGTACGCGACGTGCTCCTCGACGCTGCGCTTGCGGCCCTCGCCGGTGTAGTCGTAGACGCCGTCGCGGTAGAACTCCGAGGCCGCCGGGTCCAGCAGCAGCGCGATGTCCTTGCCCGGCTCGTACCCGGTCTGCTCGATCGCGCGGACCACTAACTCGAGCGCCTCGTCGGCCGACCCCAGCTGCGGCGCGAACCCGCCCTCGTCGCCGACATTCGTGTTGTGTCCCGCGTCGTGCAGCGATTTCCGCAGCGTGTGGAACACCTCCGAGCCCATCCGCACGGCCTCGGCGAACGTCTCCGCGCCGACCGGGCCGATCATGAACTCCTGGAAGTCGATCGGGTTGTCCGCGTGCGCGCCGCCGTTGATGATGTTCATCATCGGCATCGGCAGCAGATGCGCGTACACCCCGCCGACGTAGCGGTACAGCGGCAGCGTGTTCGCCGCGGCGGCCGCCTTCGCCACCGCCAGCGAGACCCCGAGCGTCGCGTTCGCGCCCAGGCGGGCCTTGTTCTCGGTGCCGTCGAGGGCGATCAGCGCGCGGTCGACGTCGGCCTGCGCCTCCGCCTCCATGCCGACCACGGCGTCGGCGATCTCGCCGTTCACCGCGTCGACCGCCTTGCGCACGCCCTTGCCGTGGAACCGCTTCGCGTCGCCGTCCCGCAGCTCCACGGCCTCGCGCGTGCCGGTGGAGGCCCCGGACGGCACCGCCGCGCGGCCCGCCGACCCGTCCGCCAGCACCACGTCGACCTCGACCGTCGGGTTGCCCCGGCTGTCGAGCACCTCACGGCCCCGGACCCGGACGATGCCTGTCATAACGCTCCTCGGAGGTTCGAGCCGAAGCACTCAGCGCACGCTCCGTGGAGCGCCCCGGCGGCAACGCGGCACCACGGCGAGCCGCACGTCACCCCGGAGGCTAGCAGAACCGTTCTGAATCGATCCGGCACCGCCCGGACCCTCCACTTCGGACAGTCTGGAAACCGTTTCCCGGCAAAGGGAACGAACCGGAACCCGCCCGGACGACACTTCACGCGCCGGACAGCAGGCGTTCATCGGCGGGCCGCGCGGCCAGCATAACTTCGCTTTCGCCTGGGAGCCGGAGGAGGCCGCCATGTCCAACGCCGTCAGCCGTCGAGGAGCATTAGGCCTAATGGGCGCAAGCGCTGCCGTACCACTGCTCGGAACTGGTACGGCCGCCGCCGCTCCGCTCGCGCCGGCGCCGGGCGGCGGCGCGACGCCAGTGCAGGGTTTGCACCTCACGTTCGGCCGCGATCCCGCCCGGCAGATGGTGGTTTCGTGGCTCACCGACGGCCCGGTCCGCCGCCCCCGCGTCCTCTACGGCACGCTCGACGACGGCTTCGGCTCGTACGCGCCCGCGGTCACCCGCACCTACCTCGACGGCGCCTCCAACCGCACGGTCTGGGTGCACCACGCCGAGATCAACCGCCTCTGCCCGGACACCGAGTACCTCTACGTCGCCCAGCACGACGGCGCGACGCCCGACGCCGGCACGTTCCGCACCGCGCCCGGCGGCCGGTCCGCGTTCACCTTCACCAGCTTCGGCGACCAGTCCGCGCCGCAGGTCACCTGGGACCTCAAGGGCGCGCCCGCGCTCGACTTCTTCTCCACCCCGGCGACGAAGGACATCGTCACCGGCATCGAGACCGTCGCGCCGCTGTTCCACCTGCTCAACGGCGACCTCTGCTACGCCAACCTCGACGTCGACCGCGTGCGCACCTGGAACAACTTCTTCACCAACAACACCCGCTCGGCGCGGTACCGGCCGTGGATGCCCGCCGCGGGCAACCACGAGATCGAGAAGCAGAACGGCGCGCTCGGGATGGACGCCTACCAGGCGTATTTCCAGCTGCCGTCCACCGAAACCGACCCCGAACTGGCCGGGCTCTGGTACGGCTTCACCGTCGGCTCGGTCCGGGTGATCGTGCTGCAGAACGACGACAACTGCCTGCAAGACGGCGGCGACCTCTACGTCAGCGGCTACTCCGGCGGGCGGCAGCTCGCCTGGCTGGAGAAAGAACTCGCCGCGGCACGGGCGTCGCGGGACGTGGACTGGATCGTCGTCGCGATGCACCAGGTCATGATCAGCACGTCCGACGCGAACGGCGCCGACCTCGGCCTGCGCGAGAAGTACGGCCCGCTGTTCGACCGCTACGGCGTAGACCTGGTGCTTTGCGGGCACGAGCACGACTACGAACGCTCCCTGGCCGTGCACGGCGTCGTCGCGGAAAGCGAAACGCTCACGCCGAACCCGGTGTCCGACGCGACCGACAACATCGACGCGACGCACGGCACTGTGCACATGATTCTCGGCGGAGGAGGCGTCTCCGGCACCACCAACGGCAGTTTCTTCAAGGACGGCACCGGAAAAGTGCTGACTGCCGTCGCGGACAAGCGGGATCCGGCCACGGGCAAGCGGAAGCCGACCTATGTGCGCGAAAAAGCGGTGTGGAGCGCGGTGCGCGACCTCGACCACCCCTACGGCTTCGCCGCGTTCACCGTGGATCCCGGGCGCCGTCCGGGCGGCACGACGACCATGCACGTGACCTACTACAACGTCACCAAGCCGACCGGCGAACTGTCGGTGTTCGAGCGGTTCTCGCTGCACCGCAAGCGCGCCGACGGCTGACGTCAACCCCTTCTCCGGCCTGGTCCGGACCACCCCTCAAGCCGGACAGAGCGATCCTTAGCCGCGCTACGCTTGTCGCGGACCCGGTGGCCGCAACGGACACCTCCCCCATCGTCAGTCCATTGTGGACCATCGGGCCGCGAGGAGCGCCCATGGACCACGCCGTCACCCCCTTCGTGCTGGACCCGGCCGCGCCGGACGTGCACGGCGAGGGCGCCCGGCTTCGCGCCCGCGGACCGCTGACCGTGGTCGAACTGCCGGGCGGCGTGCTCGCCTGGTCGGTCACCAGCCTGCCGCTGCTGCGCGCCCTGCTCGCCGACCCGCGGGTGTCGAAGGACGCCCGGCGGCACTGGCCCGCCTACCGGGACGGCAGGATCTCCTCCGACTGGTCGCTGGACATCTGGGTTTCGGTGCAGAACATGTTCACCGCCTACGGCGACGAGCACCGGCGGCTGCGGTCGCTGGTGTCCAAGGCTTTCGCGCCCGGCCGGATCGCCGCGCTGCGCCCGGCGGTCGCCGAAATCGTCGACGGCCTGCTCGCCGAACTCGACGCCGGACCATCCGAAACCGACCTGCGCGAACAGTACTGCTACCGGTTGCCGATCGAGGTGATCTGCCGGCTGGTGGGAGTCCCCGAACAGACGCGGCCGGGCCTGCGCACCGCGGTGGCCGGGATCTTCGCGACGTCGGCGACCGCGGAGGAAGCGACCGCGAACGTCGAGCTGCTGTACGGAATTCTCGCCGGCCTCGTCTCCCAGCGGCGCTCCGAGCCCGGCGACGACCTCGCCACCGCCCTCATCAGCGCCCGCGACTCCGACGGCTCCCGGCTGAGCGAAGCGGAACTGGTGGACACGCTGATCCTGGTGATCACCGCGGGTCACGAGACGACGGTCAACCTGCTCGACCAGGCGGTGACCGCGCTGCTGACCCATCCCGGCCAGCTGCGGCAGGTGCTCGGCGGAAAGCGCACCTGGTCGGACGTCGTGGACGAGACTTTGCGCTGGCAGGCCCCGCTTTCGCACCTGCCGTTGCGGTTCGCGCGAGAGGACATCGAGGTCGAGGGCACGGTCATCCACGCGGGCGACCCGATTCTCCCGTCCTTCGGTCCCGCCGGACGCGACGAGAGCCACCACGGCCCGGACGCGCACGAGTTCGACTTGACCCGCAAGGACAAATCAGCGCTCGCGTTCGGCCACGGCGTGCACTATTGCCTCGGCGCGCAGCTCGCCCGGATGGAGGCGGAGCTGGGGTTGCCGGCGTTGTTCGAGCGGTTCCCGGATCTGGCGCTGGCGGTGGCCGAGGAGGAGCTGGAGCCGGTGCCGTCGTTCATCACCAACGGGCACGTGACGTTGCCGGTGCGGTTGCGGTCCTCGTGAGTGCTGCTGCCGGTTAGAACCGGCGCCAACGCGCACGAGCGCCCAGCCGCGTGCTCATGCCTTCCAGTCGGCGAGGACGTCCTCGGTGTCCGCGCCCGGCACTGGCGGCGGCGACGGCAAATCCGTTGTGCTGCGCGAAAACCGCGGCGCCGGAGCGGGCTGGATGATCCCGTCGAGCGTGACCAGGCCGGACCGCGCGGCGATGTGCGGATGCCGGGGAGCCTCGTCGGGCGAGAGGACCGGCGTGACGCACGCGTCGGTGCCGTCGAAGACCTCGGCCCATTCGTCGCGGGTGCGGCTGAGGAAGGCCCGGGTGAAGGTGGCGCGGAGCGCGGGCCAGCCGTCGCGGTCCAGTTGCGGCGGGAGGTCTTCCGCGGCGAGGCCGAGGCCGTCCAGGAGAGCCGCGTAGAACTGCGGTTCGAGAGAACCGACTGCGACATACCGGCCGTCCGCGCACACGTACGTGTCGTAGAACGGCGCGCCGCCGTCGAGGAGGTTCGTGCCGCGTTCGTCGGACCAGGAACCCAGGCCGCGCAACGCCCACATCATCTGGGACAGCACGTTCGCGCCGTCGACCATCGCCGCGTCCACGACCTGGCCGCGTCCGGTCCGGCCGCATTCCCACAACGCCGCGAGCACGCCCGCGATCAGGAACATCGATCCGCCGCCGAAGTCGCCGACCAGGTTGAGCGGCGGCACCGGACGCTCGCCCGCGCGGCCGATCGCGTGCAGCACGCCGGTGAGGCCGAGGTAGTTGATGTCGTGCCCGGCGCGCTGGGCGAGCGGCCCGTCCTGGCCCCAGCCGGTCATCCGGCCGTAAACCAGGCGGGGATTGCCTGCGAAGCAGTCGTCCGGGCCGACGCCGAGCCGTTCGGCGACGCCCGGGCGCAGGCCTTCGACCAGCACGTCCGCTTTCGCGGCGAGCCGCAGGACGAGCTCGCGGCCCTCGGGGGTCTTGAGGTTCGCGGCGACCGAGCGGCGCCCGCGCAGCAGCGGGTCCGGCTTGCCGCCGCTGAGGTCGAGCGATCCGGAAGGCCGTTCCACCCGGACGACGTCCGCGCCCAGGTCGGCGAGCACCATGCACGCGTGCGGCCCCGGCCCGATCCCGGCCAGCTCGACGACCTTCAGCCCGCTCAACGGTCCCGCCACACGTCCTCCTCGGCTCCGGCGCCCCTGCCGCGGCGACCCTACCGGCCCGCCGCGGCCGGACCCGGGCGTGTGGGGTAACCCACCCGTGGCCCGACCCGGGCAGAACCGGCGCCCGGCCTCACCCGAACCGGGGACTGGCGTCTCGCGGCCGCGCCCTTCGGGTACCCGGCTGGTATCCATGGGTCACGAATAGATCAAGGAGGATTTCAATGAGCTTTTTCGACCAGGCCAAGGACAAGATCCAGGAATTCGCGGGCAACAACCAGGACAAGGTCGGCGAGGGCATCGACAAGGCCGCCGAATTCGCCGACGAGAAAACCGGCGGCAAGCACGGCGACCAGATCCGCCAGGGCGCGGACAAACTGAAGGAGAACTTCGGCGGCGGCCAGCAAGGCGGCGGCCAGGAACAGGGCGGCGGACAGCAGCAGGGCGGTTTCGACCAGGGCGGACAGCAGGGTCAGCAGGGCGGTTTCGGCCAGGGCGACCAAGGCGGCCAGGGCGGTTTCGATCAGGGCGGCCAGGGCGGCTTCGACCAAGGCGGCCAGGGCGGCTTCCAGCAGGGCGGCCAGCAGCAGGGCTTCGAGCAGGGCGGCGAACGAGGCGGTTACGAGCAAGGCGGCCAGCAGGGCGGCTACGACCAGGGCGGCCAGCAGGGCGAGCAGCAGTGGGGCAACCAGTAGCAGCGAGCCTGTTCCGGCCTGAGTTCCCGTGCCGATCGCTTCCGCGATCGGCCTCGCTCATCGCCCGCGGTATGCGGAGCAAACCGTTGGCGGCAAAAGAACTTCGCGAGTCAGGAGACTCAGGAGACAGCCACCGCAAGCGATCCTGCCGCAGGAAGTCCTCCACTCGTCTGCGGTGAGCCAAACGCGAGCCGACTGCCGCAGGAAGTCCGCGGGTCGGCTGCGGCGGGCGAACCGAGCGAATCAACTGCCGCAGGTCGAGCGCGGCGAGCGAACCGCGCACGTCAGGAGCCTCGGCAACCAGCCGCGGCGAGCGAGCGAGCGTGTCGGCGGTCGCAGCCGGCTGCGGGATTCGGGTGCGGCGGGCAGGCTCAGCGGAGAACGAGCAGCGCAAGCCAGGAGCCGCGGCCAGCCGATGTGCGCGAGCGGGCACAAAACGAATCGGCTGCGGTGAGCGGTCAGTGGCGAGGCGGCAGCAAACCTCGCGAACCGGTCGCCGTGAGCGAACCGCGGTGATCCGGCAATCACCCGGTCTCGGCGGGGATTCATTCGATCGGCCGGAAAACCGGCCGCGACGAGCGGGCGGGGCGGCGTTTCCGCGCAGTTTCCGGCGTGTTCACCCGGCAGCGCGGAAATGCCGCCCCGCTTTCCCTCAGCACTGAATTTGTTTCACCATTTCGTGCTTTCCGGAGCCGCTCAGCCGGGTTTGCGGGCCGAGATCAGCAGGTGCTCCTCCGGCTCCGCCCCGGGCTTGTCCGGCGCGAAGGTCTCCGCCCGGGTCCCGGTCACTTCCAGCCCGGCCGCGCGCACCCGCTCGACCAGCGCGTCCGCCGGGAAGCTCGTGACCCGGATCGAGTGGCCGAGAAAGTCGACCGGGACGTCCTCGACGTCGGAGGGCACCGTGATCAGCGCGAACCTTCCTCCCGGGACCAGCCAGCCGGCGATCCGGCCGAGCGCGCGCTCCGTTTCGGCCCGCGCCAGCTGCAGGAACGGGAAGAACGCGCACACCGCGTCCCAAGACTCCGGTTCCGACTCCCATTCCCGCACGTCGGCCTGCACGAACTCGGCCCCGGGCACCTGCTCGCGGGCGATCCGCACCATCTCCGCGGACACGTCGATCCCGGTCACCCGATGCCCGGCGGCGACGAGATCCGCCGCCACGGGGCGGCCGGTCCCGCTGCCGACGTCGAGCACCCGCGCCGAGGGCGGCAGCACCGCGAGCAACTCCCGCACCGCCGCGTCCACCACCGGCGGGCGGCCGAACGCCTCCTCGTACCCGGCTCCGATCGCGTCGAACAGTTCCGCCGCGGTAGTCAGTTCCTCGGACATCCCAGATTCCCCTCGCCGTCGAAGGAACCCAGGCTATCCGCCGCGGGAAGGCAGTTCGACGACGCCGAACCCGGCCAGCGCGGCGAAAGCCGCGAGTGCCCCGAGGATCGCCCAGCTGATCGGGTTGCCGAGGTTGAGCGTCCAGGAGACGCCCGAGCGCCGGTGCACGAGAAGGGCCGGGTCGCCGCGGTTGACGTAGACCATGCCTGCGAGGCGCCAGTACCGGTCGTCGTCGCGCTGCACGCGGCCGGAGTCTTCTTCGTCCGCGGGCAGCCGGTGCCCCGCGTCGCCGGCCCGGAACGCGAACGCCACCCACGCGATTGCCGCGGCGGCAAGAGGCAGGTAGCTGACGACGGTCGCGCCTGTCGTGGCCGGGACGATCTCCCACACCTCCAGCGACGCCACCAGCAAGCTCGCGGCCGCGCATCCGGCGGTGCCGAACAGCAGCCGCAGCACCCCGGCGAGGTAGCCGCGGTATCGGGCGGCCGAGGCGGCAGGCTGTGCCGCGTCGAGCTCCGGCCGGGCACGAGGGAGGGCGAAGCCCAGCAGACCGACGAGGACGATGATCAGCAGCTGCGCGGTGACGGTCGCGAAGGCGTGGCCGACTGTCGTCTCGCTGCGCCGAGCGGGGTCGACGATCATTCCGTTCGGCGTCGGCAGTGTCGCGGGCAGAGCGCCGTAGCGCCAGGCCCCGATCGCCGCGGTGATCGCGAACAGCGATGCCGCCGGAGCCAGAAGAATCCACTGTGGACGGACGGGGTCGGTGCGCAGGGAGGTGTCGGCCGCGACTGCCTGACGGGTGCCGGAATACCAGTCGCCGTCCCGTTTCGCGGCGGCTACTCTGCGGTGCTCCCGGTAGCCGAGCCCGCAGCAAGCGGCCGCGAGAACCGGTGCGACGAACGCGGCCGCCGATTCCCAGCGCAGTCCGGCTGAAGCGAAAGCGACCAAGACGAACGCGAGAGTGCCGACCACCAGCACTCCGCGCGCGTACCGATGGTGCGCGCGGATGATCTCCGGTTCGGCCATGCGCGCGGCCGGGACGCGGACACCGAACGGAAGCGTCGGCCGGGCCAGCGCGGGAGCCGCCCAGAACGCGGCGGCCAGCAGCGCGACCAGCGCGAGATCCAGGCAGACCGACGACGTCACGACGGAGCCTTGGCGCGGAAGGATTCGAGCACCGTGCCGCAGCGGGCGGTCACCTCGCCGGCGTCCAGCCCGAGCGCGACGGCCTCGGCCAGGAGCGTGCGGAGGCGTTCCTGCCATTCGTCGGCGAATCCGGGTTCGGCGGGACCGGACCGGGCGTCGCGGCGGATCACCGCGCCGCTCTTGCGGTTGATGCGGATCAGACCCTGCGCGCGGAGCAGGTCGTAGGCCTTGTTCACGGTGTGGAAGTTGATGCCGAGGTCGGCGCCGAGCTGCCGGGTGGAGGGCAGCGCGTCGCCCTCGGCGAGGTCGCCGTCGGCGATCGCCTCCACGATCCGGTCCCGGATCTGCAGGTAGATCGGCGTCTCGCGGTCGAGATCCAAAGTCAGCAGCACCCGTCCAGGATATCTGCTATACATCTAATAGAACAGATAACGCAGGAGGTGGTGGCGATGGCGACGGCCGAGATCGTCGGCGACGAACTCCGGGTGCGGTTCGCCCGCTGGGAGCGGTTCGCGGTGCGGCGCGAAGAAATCACGGTTCCGCTGGCCAGGATCCGGACGGCCGAACAGATCGGGAACCCGTTGGCCCGCACCCGCGGCGGCCGGATCGGCATGCTGGTCAGCGGGGTGTTCAAGGTCGGGGTCTGGGGGCTGGGCACCGGGACGCGCCAGCTGGTGTCGGTGCGCCGGTCCGGGCCTGCGCTGCGCATCGTCCTCGACGACGCGGAGTTCGCTGAACTGCTGCTCAGCCTGCCCGATGCGGCCGAGCTGGCCGACGCGCTCAAGGCTCGCGCATGAGCATCGCCGTCCAAGATCTGACCAAACGATTCGGCGCGACGCCCGCGGTCGCCGAGCTGACGTTTTCCGCGAGCCCTGGGGAGATCACCGGGTTCCTCGGGCCGAACGGCTCCGGGAAGACGACCACGATGCGGATGCTTCTCGGCCTGGTCCGGCCGGACTCCGGGACCGCGACGATCGACGGTCTCCGGTACGCCGAGTTGCCGCATCCGGTCCGCGCCGTCGGTGCTGTGCTCGACGGGGCCGAGCCGCATCCGGCGTGTTCTGCGCGTGAGCATCTGCGCGTCTGCGCCGCGATGGCGCGGCTGCCTCGGCGGCGCGTCGACGAGGTGCTGGAGCAACTGGAGATGACCGGCTTCGCGGGGCGGCCCTCGCGCGGCTATTCCACTGGCATGCGGCGGCGGCTCAGTCTCGCGACAGCGTTGCTCGGCGATCCGCCGGTGCTGGTGCTCGACGAACCGGGCAACGGGCTGGACCCGCGGGGCATGGCGTGGTTGCGCGACCTGCTCACCGGGTTCGCCGCGGGCGGGCGCACGGTGCTGGTTTCCAGTCATGTGCTCAGCGAACTGGAGCAGATCGCCGGGCAGGTCGTGGTCATCCGCGACGGTCGCCTCGTCGCCACCGGGACCGTAGCGGACCTGTCCGCCTCGACCGCGTCCGTCGCGCTTGTCCGTTCCCCTGACGCCGACGAACTCGCTCGGGCGCTGGGCGGAACTGCCGAGCGGATCGCGCCGGATCTCCTTCGGGTCCGCGGGATCGGCACCGCCGAGATCGCGGACCGGGCGGCCGCGGCGGGACTCCGGATTCACGAGCTGACCCCGGAAAAACCCGGCCTGGAACAGGTTTTCCTCGCCCTCACCGCGGGCGAGCGGCGATGATCGCCGCGGAACTCCGCCGGTTGTGCTCCACCCGGCTGTGGCTGTGGGCGCTCGTCACGGCCGCGGCGTGCGGCGGCGGACTGGTCGGGCTGATCGGCGTGATCGGCCCGCAGCACGTCCAGCCGCCGATGCCGGGTCTCGACACCGCCGCCGGGGTGCGGAATGTCCTCGGCATGGCGACCGTGACAGTCCTGTTCCCGGCCGTCTTCGGCACTGTCGCGATGACGTCGGAATACCGGCACCGCACGATTTCCGTCACGTTCCTCTTCGCACCGCGCCGCTGGCGGATCCTCGTCGCGAAACTCGCGGCGTTCGCCATCGGCGGGCTCTGCTACGGCGTCGTCACTGCGGCCGCCGCCGGGCTCGCGCTCTACGGAAGCGCCGCCGTCCACGGAGTGACTGTCGGCCTCGCGCCGGGAACAGTCCTCGAACTTCTGCTCCGGATCGCCGCCGCGATGACGATCTACACCGTGCTGAGCGTGGGAATCGGTGCGCTGCTGCGGAACCAAGTCGCCGCGCTGGCGGTCGTGATCGGATATCTGTACCTGGTGGAGATCGCGCTGCTCGCCATTCCGGGCGTGAACGCGATCTATCCCTTCCTTCCCGGCGGAGCCACCGCGGCGCTCACCGAATTCGGTTACCTCGCCGACGCGCTGGCCCAGCAGACCGGCCACGCGGGCGGACAGCTGCTGCCCACCGCGGGCGGCGCGCTCGTTCTCCTCGGCTACGCACTGGTCGCGGCCGGACTGGCGGTCGCGTTCCCGCTTCGCCGGGATGTCACTTGACCGCTTCGTAGACGGCCGCCGCGACCGCCAGATCCTCCCAAGCCATTCCGACGCTCTTGAACAGCCGAGGACCCGGCGGCACCGCAGCACCCTGGGCCAGCGCGGCGAGCGAGACAAGGTCGTCCGCGGCAAGGGCGCCGGATTCCATTGCCATTACGACATCCCCGGCCTCGCGGGTAGCCGCGCCGATGCCTTCGACGACCACTGTGGATCGTCCGATGAGGACATCGTCGACCTCGCGAGCGTCGGGTTCGTGCGAGCCGACGGCTACCACGGTGGCGTGCTCGGGGACCTTCGCTCCGTCGAACACGGGGGTGCGCGACGAGGTGCAGCAGGCGATCAGATCAGCTGCGGACACGTCGTCGGGAGTGCCCGCGCGGGCGAACGGGTACTGCGCGGCGAAAGCTTGCGCACGCTCCGCATTGCGGCCGACGACCACTACGTCCCGCACCGGTCGCACGGCACGGAAAGCTTCGATGTGGCTTTGCGCTTGCGGACCGGTCCCGAACACCACCAGGCGTTCCGCGTCCGGCACTGCCAGCAGGTCCACGGCCACCGCGGAAACAGCCGCCGTGCGCACCGACGTGAGCGCGACGCCGTCGAGGAGGGCCATGGGGGTGAGCGTCGGGCCGTCCATCAGCAGGTAGTGGCCTTGGATCCGCGGCAGGCCTCGCGCCGGGTTGTCCGGGGCGACGGAAGCGACCTTGACCCCGGCATAGCGGTCCCAGAACGCGGGCATCAGCAGAAACTGCCCGGTGGGCACGGGTACGACGGACCGCGGCGGGTCCTGGTCCGGGTCCAGGCCGCCGGTCAAGGCGGCGCGGATGGCGTCGACGGCTTGGTTCACGGTCGGTCGGGCGTCGAGCAGCAGCACCCGAGGAGCATCGCACACGCCCCCGACAAACCAGCTGAGCCGCAGGTCACAACGGCTTAGATACAAGCTGGGATGCATGTTAGCGTCACACCTGTGAACGCGTCGAAACCCGCCGCCGACCGCGCGTACGAGCTCACGAAGGAACTCGTGCTCACCGGCGAACTGCCCGGCGGCCACCTGTTCAGCGAGGGCGAGATCGCCGAGCGGCTCGGGGTGAGCCGGACGCCGGTCCGCGAGGCGTTCCTGCGGCTGCAGGTCGAGGGGCTGCTCAACCTGATCCCGAAGCGCGGCGCGATCGTCGTGCCGATCACCCCGGGCGAGGCCGAGGACGTGCTCGAAGCCCGCGAGGCGGTCGAAAGCGCGGCAGTACAACGGCTGGGCCGTCGTCCGGAGCTGATCCCGGCGGCGCTCGAGCAACTGCGTGCGGTGCTGGACGTCCAGCGGCAGCACGCGGACGCGGGCGACGTGCCCGCGTTCGCGGAAGCCGACGCCCTGTTCCACCGCACGATCGTCGAGGCGGGCGGCAACGCATTGCTGCTCGCCTTCTACACGACGCTCGCCGACCGGCAGCGCCGGATGAACGTCCACGCGCTCGCGCCGATCCCGGCACGCCTGCCGCGGGTCGTCGGCGAGCACGAAGACCTCCTGAACATCATCGCGGAGGCCGGGACGAAGGCCGACACCTTCGCCCCGGCCCTGCGCGCACACTTGGATTCGGTGCACCGTCGATGACCACTACTGCTGACCCCCTGCCCGACACACCCGAAACGACCACTCGCCCGGCCTGGTTTCCGGCCGCCGCGGCGGTGTTCGCGGCCGGATGGGGCGGCAACCAGTTCACCCCGCTGCTCGTGATGTACCACGCCGCGGGCTACTCCGCGTTCACCGTCGACGCCCTGCTCGGCGCGTACGTCGTCGGCCTCGTGCCGGGGCTGCTGCTGTCCGGCGGACTGTCCAATCGGTACGGTCGCCGCCCGGTGATGTTCGCCGGCACCGTGTTGTCGCTGCTGGCGAGCGTGCTGCTGGCGCTCGGCCCGGCCGGCGCCGGGTGGATCGCCGCGGGCCGGTTCCTCTCCGGGATCGCGGTCGCGGTCGCGATGGCCGTCGGCTCCACCTGGATCAAGGAGCTCGCCGACGCCGACCCGTACAGCGCGGCCGACACGGGCACCCGCCGCGCGGCACTGTGCCTGACACTCGGGCTCGGCATCGGGCCGGGCGTCGCCGGAGCGCTCGCGCAATGGGGTCCGTGGCCGATGGTCCTCCCCTACCTGGTCCACATCGGACTCGCGCTGGTCTCGCTGCTCGCGGTCACGCGCAGTCCGGAAACGCTCGCTGTCCGGACCGGCTCGGTCCGCGCCGCATTGCCCGCCACCGCGCGGCATCCGCGGTTCCGCCGGGTGATCCTGCCCGCCGCGCCGTGGATCTTCGGCTCGTGCGGCGTGGCGTACGCGATCCTGCCGCAGCTCGTCGAGCACCAGACCGGGTCGTGGGCGCTGGCCTACTCCACCTTGCTCACCGTCTGCGCGATCGGCGCGGGCGTGGGGATTCAGCCGATCGCCAAGCGGGTCGACCGCGCCACCAGCGCCCGCGCCGTGCTCACCGGGATGGCGGTGCTCTGCGCCGGACTCGTCCTGAGCGTCTTCGCGGCAGCGGAGGAATCGCCGTGGATCGCGCTCGGCGCGGCGGTCGTGCTGGGCGCCGCTTACGGCATCGTCGTGGTGTCCGGACTGCTGGAATTGCAACGTCTCGCCCGGCCGGACGAAATCGCGGAACTCACCGGCGTGTACTACGCGCTGGCGTATGTCGGATTCCTCTTGCCGTCACTTCTGGCGGCACTGAACGCAGTAGCGGGCTACCCGGTGCTGCTCGCCTGCGTCGCACTGGTCGCCATCGCGGGAACCCTTGTGGTGACGCGACACTCGCGCCGACACCTCCCCCAGGACTGACCCCGATTCCGGCAAACGGGACCGAATGCGCGACCGCGCGGAAATTCGGTCCCGTTTGCCGGATTTGTTTCCCACTATTGTCGCTTGTGGATCGTGCGGGAGTCGGAAAGAGTTCTGCTACTGGGAAATCGAGCGCGGCACGAGTGCGCCCGATTTCGTCGGGGCCGGTAACTCACGAACCCTTCTAGCAGGAAGTGGGAACTGCACATGGGGCGTTCCTCGCGATCCGTTCGCGCCCTGGTCATGGCTGCGACCGGCAGCCTGGTGCTGGCCGGGGCGACCCAGCCGGCGCAGGCTGCCGCACCGGCCGCCGCGGCGGACACCGCGCCGCAATCGGTGATCGTCGTCCTCGCGGACCAGTTGCCCAGCGCGCCGCCCACCAAGGCGGCCTCGGACACTCGCCGCGCCAAAGCGACCCAAGAACAGGACTCGGTGCTCGCCAAGCTCGCCGGCGCGGCACCGGCCAAAGTCAAGCACTTCGCGCTGGGCAACGCGTTTTCCGCCACCGTCACGCCCGCGCAGGCCGCGCAGCTCGCGCACGACCCGGCGGTCGCGCAGGTGCTGCCGGACAGCAAGGTGACGCTGCCGGACGCCAAACCGGGCGCACCGGCCGCCGCGCCGAAGGCAGGCGGACCTTCCGCACCGGCTTCGCCGAACGCGACCTGCCCGGCCGATCCGGCGAAACCGTTGCTGGAGCCCGAAGCGCTGACGTCGATCCGCGCGTACAGCACCACCGGCGGCAAGAGCGCGTCCGATCTGGCCAATGGCGCCGGCGTGAAGGTCGCGTTCCTCGCCGACAACATGGACCCGAACTACGCGGACTTCATCCGTCCCGACGGCAGCCATGTGTTCTCGGACTACCAGGACTTCTCCGGCGACGGCCCGAACACGACCGACGCCGGCGCCGAGGCATTCGGCGACGCTTCGTCGATCGCCGCGCAGGGCGTCGTGGTGCACGACCTGTCGAAGTTCGTGAACGAAAAGCACCCGCTCCCGGCAGGCTGCAACATCGTCGTCAAGGGCGTCGCGCCGGGCGCGAGCCTGGTGGGGCTGAACGTCTTCGGCAAGACCGCCACGAACTCCGCGGTGCTGCAGGCGATCGACTACGCGGTGACCGTCGACCACGTCGACGTGATCAACGAATCGCTCGGCCTCAACCAGTACCCGGATTCCAGCTCCCGCAACCTGTTCCAGGTCTTCAACGACCAGGCCGTGGCCGCGGGCGTCACGGTGACCGCCTCCAGCGGCGACGCGGGCACCACGTCCACGATCGGCAGCCCGGCCACCGACCCGCTGGTGATCTCCACCGGCGCGACCACCGACAACCGGCTGTACGCGCAGACCGGCTACGCGGCTTTCCCGTTCTCCAACGGGAAATGGGTCAGCGACAACATCTCCGCTCTGTCGTCGTCGGGCATCACGCAGAACGGCCGCACCATCGACCTCGTCGCGCCCGGCGAGGGCAACTGGGCCGATTGCTCCCCGGCGTACTCGGAATGCCGCAACTTCAACACCGTCCCCCAGCCGACCGACCTCGAATCCTTCGGCGGCACCAGTGAATCCGCCCCGCTGACCGCGGGCGTCGCCGCACTGGTGATCCAGAGCTACCGCAATTCCCACCACGGCACGTCGCCGACGCCCGCGCAGGTGAAGCAGATCATCACCAGCACCGCGCGCGACCTCAACCTCCCGGCCGACGAGCAGGGCGCCGGCCTTCTCGACGCGCGCGCGGCGGTCGAAGCGGCGCTCACCGCTCCGGGCTCGACCGGCGCGCCGGCGGGCGTTTCGTCGAACATCTCGCTGTCGGCCGACCAGCTGACGCTGGAAGGCGCGCCGGGCAGCACGCAGCAGGCGTCGGTCAACGTCACCAACTCGGGTACCAAGCCGCTGACGGTCAGCACCGGCACGCGGACGTTCTCCCCGATGGGCACGCAGGCGCAGACCACGGCGTTCGACTCGACGAAGCTGCCGACCTTCCCGTACTTCAACGGCACCAACTGGGCGTACAAGAAGGTCACGTTCTCCGTGCCGAACGGCGCGCAGCGGCTGCTGGCGCGGATGGCGTGGCAGGGCAGCCCGAAGTCGGTCAACGGCCAGTCGGTCACCCCGGTGGTGCGGCTGACGCTGCTCGCGCCGGACGGCACTTTCGTCGCCAACAGCCGTCCGCAGGGCGGGGCCGCGACGGCGAACTACGCCAATGTGGACGTCACGCGCCCGGCCGCGGGCACGTGGACCGCGGTGCTCTACTCGGCGTCCGGGCAGGCCGGTTACACCGGTGACGTCCAGCTGGCGACCACCGCGCAGCGGGCTGTCCCGTACGGCCAGGTCTCGCCGCAGATCCTGCAGCTCAACCCGGGGCAGACGAAGCCGGTGCACGTCGCGCTGCAGACCCCGGCCAGCGGCGGCGACGCGGACTACTCGATCACCTTCGGCAGCTCCGACGGCCACCAGACCACCGTGTCGGCCGTGCTGCGCGCACTGATCCCGACGAAGAACGGCCCGGGCGCCTTCAGCGGCACGATCACCGGCGGCAACGCCCGTGCGGTGTCGCCCGCGCAGACCTTCTCCTACGAATTCGACGTTCCGCGCGGCAAGCGGGACCTCGACGTCGCGGTGAAACTCCAGGATCCGGGCACTCTGCTCGACGGCGTCCTGGTCGACCCGAACGGCGAACTCGCCGACGTGAACAGCAACGCCTCCCTCGATTCGGCCACCACGCTGAAGCAGGGCACCGGATTGCAGCTCGTCGACGCGAACCCGCTGCCGGGCCGCTGGCACCTGGTGCTCGTCGTGCAGAACCCGGTGACCGGCAAGCAGATCGACCAGCCGTTCACCGGAACCGTCGGCTTCGACCAGGTCTCGGTCGGCGCGCCCGCGCTGCCGCAGTCCGCGTCGCTCGCCGCGGGCAAGGCGGTGACCGTGCCGGTGACGGTGCGCAACACCGGCGTCGAACCGCTCGCCATCGGCGTCGACGCGCGCACGAACACCAGGCAAACGCTGCAGCCGCAGCCGATCCAGGGGTCGACCGAGGTCAACCTGCCGGAGCTGAACTCGGACGCTCCGGTCTACTCGATTCCGCCCGAGACGAGCAAGTTCACCGTCGCGACCTCCTCGACCGTGCCCGCGCAGGCGGAGATCCAGGGTTCGGCGGCGGGCATCGACGTGCTCGGCGACCTGAAGTCCGCGCAGAACGGCAGCACGGTGTCGGTCGCGACGATCGGCGAGAAGACCGGGTACGTCACCAAGGGCGTCTGGTTCGCCGACGTGCAGGAGATCGGCCCGTTCGGTCCGGAAGGCGCGCCTGCCGGGCATTCGAGCTACACGGCGTCGATCCAGACGGCGGGCTTCGACGGTTCGGTGACGTCGTCGACCGGCGACCCGTACGGCCAGTCGGTGGACCCGAACGGCACCGGCGGCACGCCGCAGCTGGTGAAGCCGGGCGAGACCGCGACGATTCTGGTGACGATCACGCCGTCGGGCGACCGCGGGCAGAAGGTGGCCGGGCACCTGAACATCGTGACCGTGCCTTCGCTGCCGACCGGCGTGACCGGTCTGCCGCAGGTCGGAACCGGCGAGGTGCTGGCGACTCTGCCCTACAGCTACCGCATCGGCTGATCTCTGATGTCCGTGAAGGACTCCTTGCGGGAATCTGATTCCCGCAAGGAGTCCTTCACGGACGGCAACTGACCAGTGCGCGGAGGGATTCGGCGTGCGCGCGCGTCATCGCGGCACGGACGCGCGGGACGCAACCGGCAAACGGGCTGTCCTCAGCCCAGGCGAGCACGAGAGTCGAATTCGTGGCCGCACAATGCAGTGGCCGGTATGAGGTGTCCGGCATCGGTCTCGTCGGCGGCGCTGTCACGGTCAGGATCCCGGCCCCGTAACCGACACACAGCACCGCCCATTCGCTGTCGGCGTAGCAAAGCCGCGGATCAGCGCCAGCGTCGGCGAAGGCCGCGAGCAGTGCGTGCGTCCGAGGCTGCACGGCCTGGTCGAGCAGCACGCAGCGCCGGCCGGACAGCGCGGCCGGCGTGAGCGAATCCGGAACGCCGAGCGGATGTCCGGGCGGAATGCCGACCACCAGCGGCTCCGTGGCTATCGAAACCCATTCGAGGGGGCGTTCCCGGACGGCGTCCTGACGCAGCAGGCCGAGGTCCAGTTCCGCACGAAGCAGTGCTTCGGCCAGCTCCGCGGCCGATTCGCCGGTCCGGACCGCGAGTCCGGCGCCGGGGTTGCGCAGCCCCACCTCGCGGATCAGCCGCGGCAGCACGGGCGTCGGCACCGAGCCGATCCGGATCTGCGCGACGGGGCGCTCCAGTCCGGCGCGAGCGGCGGTCAGCATCCGGTCGAACTGCGGCACCACCGCCGAGGCGTGTTCGAGCAGGACCTCGCCGGTTTCGGTGAACAGCTTCCCTGCCGGTTCCGCGGCCAGCAGCGCGGCGCCGATCATCCGTTCCAGCCGCCGGATCCGCAGCGTGAGCTTGGCCGGAGTGGTGCCCAGCGCGGCCGCGGCAGCCGCCACGCTGCCTGCCTCGGCGACCGCGACCAGCAGCTTCAGCTGCCGCAGCTCGAGGTCCGTGCCGGTGCGGATCAGCTGGTCCGGGCGGTCAGCCACGGCAGTTCCCCCGGAATCGCGCGCGGGCCGTCGTAGCCGCCCCTTTCGTCGTGGTAGGCGTCGAGGATCAGCCCGGCCAGCAGGCCGGCCCGCGCGGCGACCGGACTGTCCTCGCGGTACAGCAGGAAATGGCGGGTCCGCTCGCGCAGGCCGGGGACCGGCCGGTGCACCACTCCCGGGGCGAGCGGGCGGGAGGCCTGGACGAGCGTGACGTCGCCTTGGTAGCGGACGATCTCGTCGCGCGGGCCGGAGACCGGCACGTAGTGGGCGATCACCGGGGCGAAGCCGTACGGGCCGCACACCCTGGCGAGGAACTCGCGGCAGCGGTCCGGCCCGGTCGAGGAGATCCACCGCTCGTGCTCCAGTTCGGCGAGGTCCACCTCGCGGCGGGCGGCGAGCGGATGCCAGTCCGGGAGCATCATCAGCAGCGGGTCCTCGGCGAGGTCGATCCGGCCGGTGTTCGCGGGGAGCGGCACCTCGCACTGTTCGGACAGGACGGCGAGGTCGAGTTCGCCGCGGCCGAACCAGACGAGCATCTCCGCGGTCGACTCGGCGGTCCGGATCTCCGCCCGGTCGCCGAGCCCGGTCGTCTCCAGCGCACGGAGCAACGGACCGGAGAGGACGGTCTCCGACCAGCCGACCCGCAACGCACTGTCGCGCTGGGCGCGGTGCTGCGCGAGGGCGGGCCCGATCCGGGCGGTGCGCGCCAGGATCCCGTCCGCGTAGTCGAGGATCAGCTGCCCGAACGGCGTGGGCCGCACCCCGGCGCGGGCGCGTTCGAACAGCGGCCTGCCGAGCAGTTCCTCGATCCGGCGCAGTTCGCGGCTGAGGGCGGGCTGCGGCAGCACCAGTTCGGTGGCCGCGCGGTTGAGGCTGCCCGCTTGGGCGATCGCCTGGAGGTGGCGCAAATGCTTGAGTTCCAACTCCACGAAAGTTCACGATATGACGCCCGCCGGTGCGAGTGCACCGGCGAAAGTGTGGCAATCGCCCGACCAAAGTAGGAAATCCTCTTTCCGAACTGCGGCCGTGGCCGCACTCCCGCGGAAGTCCGCGAGGGGAACCCTGAAGGAATCTGATTCCGCGCGGGTTCCTCTCGCGAACCTCCGCATCGCACAGTCGCCGCCGTCCCGCGGCGGCATAACCGGCAGGCATTACCCGCGCCGCCCGGATCCCGGCACAGTGAGCCGCACCAAGTCCCGCCCCGCCGGGAGAAACGCGGAATCGAGACGAGAAAAGGTGGAATTTTCAATGTTCGACGCGACTCCGCTGTCTTCCGGCTGCGCCCGCCTGTATCCGGACGTCCGGCACGCCTGCGTCGGAGTGAGCCCGTTCAACGGCTACTTCACCGCGGAACGGCTGGCCCGGCTCGCCGCGTGGACCGCGGACCGCTTCGCCGAGTTCTGCTTTTTCGTCCCGGACGAGGTCACCGCCTACACGCTCGAAGCGCTCGGATACCCGCCCGCCAGGGCGAAACAGAAGGCGCACCGGCAGTCCTGCCACGTGCACAACAAGATCGCCGCCGCGCTGCGCGCGCTGGACGTGCCCGACCCGGAGAGCCGGATCCTCGGCATGGCCCGGCTGCGCGAACTGCCGTCCTATCGGGAACTGCTGGCCTCGGCGGAAACCCACTTCGAAACCGACAGCGCATTCCGTTCCGCCTGCTACGGCGCTTCCACCTGGGTGCTGCAGGGCCGGACCGGAAACGTGCCGGACGAGCAGGCGCTCCGGCTCGCCGTGCGTTACTTCCTCGCCGAACTCCCGTTGTTCGCCGGTTCCGGGCTGATCACCGGAAATCCGCGGTCGATGTTCGTCTACCACCAGCGGGTGCCGTTTCTCGAGAAGTTCTTCGACCGGGAATTCGCCTTCCGGCCCGAGCCGGGACAGGGTTTCCTCGTCGTCGCCGAAGCCGCACTGGAAGCGACCGGGCGATGAACGACCGGCACGACGACTATTCGCTGACCCGCGTCCCGGACGCCGCCCGCCGGTCCTGGCCGTCGGTCGCGGTGCAGCGGTTCGGGCAGGTGTCCTCGTTCCAGCAGTTCATCGTCGGCGCGCTGCTGGGCTACGGCATGACGTTCTGGAACGCGGTGCTGGCCATCACGATCGGTTCGGTGCTGCTGGAGGTCATCACCGTGCTGCTCGGCATCGCCGGGGTGCGCGAGGGACTGTCCACCTCGGTGCTCGCCCGCTGGGCCGGATTCGGCCGGAAGGGTTCCGCACTGGTCGGCCTGCTCGTGGCGATCAGCCTCGCGGGCTGGTTCGGCGTGCAGAACGGGGTGTTCGCGCACGGGATGCACGCCCTCGGCGGTGCGCTGCCGGAATGGGGCTGGGCGCTGGTCGGCGGAGCGGCGATCACCGTGATCACCGTCTACGGCTTCCGCCTGATGGCCTGGACCGCCTACCTGACCGTGCCCGCTTTCCTGGTGCTGGCGGGGTATTCGGTCCTCGACGCGCTGCACACGCACTCGCTGGCGGACCTGGTCGCCGCTCCCCCGCCGGGACCGCCGCTGTCGCTCGGCGCGGCGACCACGCTGGTGTCCGGAGCCTTCATCCTCGGCGCGCTGATGACCCCGGACATGACGCGGTTCAACCGCACCCGCGCCGACGTGGTCAAGCAGACCGTGATCAGCGTGACGCTCGGCGAGTACCTGATCGGGCTGATCGGCGTGCTGCTCGCGCACGCCGCCGCCACCTCGGACGTCGTCGGCATCGTCACCTCCTCCTCGGGGCTGCTCGGCACCCTCGTGCTGGCCACCGCGATCCTCAAGATCAACGACTGGAACCTGTACTCCTCCTCGCTCGGCCTGGTCAACGTCGTGGACGTGCTGTTCGACCGGAAGGTCAGCCGGGTGCACGTGGTCCTGGTGCTCGGCGTGTTCGGCACGGCGGCGTCGGCGCTCGGGATCGCCGACGACTTCGCCGGATTCCTGACCGCGGTCGGCGTGCTCGCCCCGCCGGTCGCCGGGGTGCTCATCGCGGAGTACTTCGTGCTTCGCCGGTGCCGTCCGGTTTTCGCCGCCCTGCGCCGCGGGCAAGCCGTCGCCGGTCGCGACTGGGAGCTCGCCGCGCTGGTCAGCTGGGCGCTCGGAACGGCCTTCGCGGTCGTCTTCGACTTCGGGATTCCCACGATCAACTCGGTGGTCGTGGCGTTCGTCAGTCACCTCGCGGCGGGCCTGCTTGCCCGCCGCCGGAACCCGGGAGGAACCGGCATGCTGCCGCTGATCGGCCGCGAAGAGCTGAAAACCGCGATGGACGAGGGCACGGTGATCGTCGTCGACACCATGCCGCCCGACTACTACGCCCGCGAACACCTTCCCGGCGCCCGCAACATCCCGGGCTTCCCCTACGAGCAGGCCGCGCGGTTCACCGACGAGCACGCCCCTCGGGTCGTCCCGGACAAAACCGCGGCGATCGTCGTCTACTGCGCCAACACCCCTTGCCGCAACAGCGAATTCGTCGGCGCCCGGCTGCTCGAACTCGGGTACGCCGACGTCCGCAAGTACCGGGAAGGAATCGAAGACTGGGTCGGCGCCGGGCACCCCACCGAAACCGGCCCCGCCCCCGAAACCCCGGCGCGTCCGGCGCCGGTGCCGGTCACCCACCCCGAATAGAGGAGAGCACATGGGAACGAGAATCCGGATGTTCGCGGCCGTCGCGGCGATGACGGCGGGAGTCCTCGGCGGTGCCGCGGCGACGCCGGCGAGCGCCGCGCAGACCCCGGCGTCCTACGCTTCGCTCGCGCCGCAGGACGAGACCGTCGTCGACGTCACCTCGGCCAACTACGACCAGGTGATGGAGATGTCCAAGACCAAGCCGGTCGTGCTGGACTTCTACGCCAGCTGGTGCGGCCCCTGTCAGAAGATGGCCCCCTACCTGGAGAAATACCACGCGGCCGACGGCGGCAAGTGGATCTGGGCGAAGGTGGACCTGAGCGAGCAGGGCCAGAACAAGGACATCGCCGACAAGTACGGGATCGAGTACATCCCGACGCTGATCGACATCTCCGCCGGTCAGGAGAAGGGCAGCCGGGTGGTCGGATTCGACGAGGGCAGCGGCCCGGACGACCTGCGCACCTGGCTGAACAATCTCTGACCGCGCCCGCCTCCGCCGGGATTCCCCGGGATCGCGGCGGAGGCTCCCCGAAGGGACGACCATGAAACGCACCCCGAAAGCCGTCGTGCTGGCGGCCCTGCTCTCGCTCGCGGCCGGCATCGCGGCGCCCGCGGCGGTCGCGGACGACACCGCGGTGTACATCGTGCGGCTCAAGCCGATGGACAAAGACAAGGACAAGGTCACCGCCGCGGCGAACGCGCTGATCGCCAAGTACGGCGGCACGCTGCGCCGGGTCTACTACTCGGTCTCGCAGGCGTTTTCCCTTTCGGCGACCCGGGAACAGCACGACAAGTACCTCACCGACGCCGCGGTCACCACGGTCGGGGCCAACCAGGTCTACACCGCCGCCGGAACCCAGGAAGACCCGCCTTCGTGGGGACAGGACCGGATCGACCAGACAGACCTCCCGCTCGACGGCAGCTACACCTATCCGAACACCGCGGCCAACGTGCACGTCTATGTGCTCGACACCGGGGTGCGCACCAGCCACCACGACTTCGGCGGACGCGCGCACGCCGCGTACGACGCGGTCGATCCCGACGACGACCAGAGCGGAACGGACTGCAACGGCCACGGCACCCAGGTCGCGGCCGCCATCGCGGGCAGCCGCTACGGCGTCGCGAAAGAGGCCTCGGTCGAGTCGGTGCGCACTCTCGGCTGCGACGGCACGGGCACGTCCGAGGAGATTCTGTCCGCTTTGGACTGGGTGAACCTCAACGCGCAGCGCCCGGCCCTGCTGAACCTCAGCTTCGCCGGTCCCAGCGGCACGGTCCTCGACATCCAGCTCTACAAGATGACCCAGAACGGCCTCTCCTACACCGTCGCCGCGGGCAACGGCGACGGCAGCACCGGGGTGAACGCCTGCGACATCACGCCCGCCCGGCAGACCACCGGGATCACCGTGGGCGCCACCGATCAGGCCGACCACCGGGCGCCGTCGTCGAACTTCGGCAGCTGCGTGGACCTTTACGCGCCAGGCAAGGACATCCCGACGGCGGACAACACGGGAGACTGCGCGTCCGCCGTGGTTTCCGGGACGTCGATCGCTTCGGCGGAAGCGGCAGGGGTGGCCGCGATGTTCCTGTCCGCGCATCCGGACGCGACGCCGGACCAGGTGCTCAAGGGCATGACCGACGCGGCCGCGAAGGACAAGGTCGTCGATCCCGGCGAGGGCTCGCACAACCTGCTGCTGCACACCACGTAACCGCGCGCGGCCGGGCCGGTCGCCACGACGTCAGGGCCCCCCCCCACCACGGACGTCACGGCGCCGCCCGGCCGCTCCTCCCCGCCCGGCCGCGCGACGGCATGACCGACGCGGCCGCCAAATCACCGACCGGCGACGCATCACCCACCCCGCACGGCCGCACTTCCCCCGCCCGGCCGTGCTCCGCGACGGCATGACCGACGCGGCCACAACACCGAACCCGACGACGAATCACCCGCCCCCGCCTGACCGACGCGGCCGACCGCCACGACCCCAAGGACCCCGCCATGGACGTCACCGCGCCGCCCGGCCGCACCGCTCTGCCCCTCCCCGCCCTGCTGGCCTTGGCCGCCTCGGTGTTCCTCGGCTGCCTGACCGAGATCGTCCCGGCCGGAATCCTGCTCCCGGCCGCGGCCGACCTCGGCGTGTCCCCGGCCGCCGCGGGACAGCTGGTGACGGTCTACGCGATCACCACTGCCCTCACCGCGCTGCCGCTGACCGCGGCGTCGGCCCGGATGCCGCGCCGGAAACTCCTGCTCCTGCTGGTCGCCGGGTTCGTGGCGGCCAATCTGGCGATCGCGCTGTCCCCGTGGTTCGCGCTGGTGCTCGCGGCGCGGGTGGCCTCCGGGGCGCTCACCGGGATTCTGTGGTCCCTCGTGGCGAACTACGCCATGCGCCTCGTGCCCGCGGAGCGGTCCGGCCGCGCGCTCGCCGTCGCGATGGCGGGCACCCCGGTGGGTTTCGCGCTCGGCGTCCCGGCCGGTGCCGCCCTCGGCGAACTCGTCGGCTGGCGCTGGGTGTTCGCCGGGATGGCTCTCGTCGCGGCGCCGCTGCTGTGGTGGATCGTGGCGGTGGTTCCGCCGCTGTCCGGCGAGGAACCGGGGGCTCGGACGAGTCTCCGCGCCGTGCTGCGCACGCCGGGGCTGCGTCCGCTGTTGCTGCTGGTGGTAGCGTTTTCCTTGGCGCACAACATGTTCTACACCTATCTCGGGCCGTTCTACGCCGCTCACGGGCATCTCGTGCTGTTGAGCGCCGGGCTGCTGCTCTTCGGCACCGCCACGGTGGCCGGGCTGTGGCTGGTCGGGCTCGCCCTCGACCGGCATCCCCGTGCCGTGCTCACGTGCTGCGCCGCCGTCACCGCCGGCTGTTTCGGGATGCTCGTCTTCGGCGGCCGCGAACCGGTGCTGCTGCTCGCCGCGTGTGCGTTGTGGGGCTTGGCTTTCGGTGGTGCGCCGACGTCGTTCCAAGCGGTCACCGCGGTGCTGGCCGGACGCCGTGCCGACATCGCGCAGTCGCTGACCATCGCCAGCTGGAACGGCGCCGTCGCCGGTGGCGCGCTGATCGGCGGAGTCCTGCTCGGCACAGCTCCCGGCGCGCTGCCCTGGACAGCCATCGCGTTGACGGTCGTGCCGGTTCTCCTTTCCAGTTTCGTCCTCCCAGCGCGGTGAATTGACCCGCCACTCTGTGGAAAACTGTTTCACCCCACTACCTCTGAGCAGGGGAAACGCCCTGGTTCAGAATTACGGTTGAACGTCGTCGAACGTTCAGCGAGCACGATTCGGCGGCCCCCGCCGCGGCTAGCCTTGGCCGGCTGTTTCTTCTCCGCTTCGCTTTGGAGGAATCGTGCTCCCTCGTTCCCTGTGGGCGAGACCGGCCGCCGCGGCAGCCGGTCTCGTCCTGACAGCCGCTCTGGCGATACCGGGTTCGGCTGCCGCCCAAGAGCCGCGGACGCCGTTGGCGCCCACCGGCTCCGCCCCGGCGGGCGCGCAGCGTCTCGGCGCCACCGATCCCGGCCGGGAAATCCCGATCGCGCTCTCGCTGCGTCCCCACGACGAAGCCGGGCTCGCCCAGTTCGTCGCCTCGGTCAGCGATCCGCGTTCGCCGGACTACCGGCATTTCCTGTCCAGCGCGGACTACA
The DNA here is from genome assembly GCF_021903635.1 of Amycolatopsis sp. FU40. NCBI lineage: Bacteria > Bacillati > Actinomycetota > Actinomycetes > Pseudonocardiales > Pseudonocardiaceae > Amycolatopsis > Amycolatopsis sp. FU40. The sequence continues at coordinate 967,690 of NZ_CP091381.1, read as the reverse complement.
CGGCCCGCTTCGCACCGCGCGAGTCCGATGTGGACGCTGCGAAGGCATACCTGGAGAAACAGGGCCTGCGGGTCACCGACGTCTCAGCCAACCGCCAGGTGGTCGACGCGGCCGGGACCGTCGAGCAGGTGGAGGCGGCGTTTGGCACGCGGCTCGGCGACTACGCCGACTCAGCCGGAAAGCACTTTTACGCCAGGGAATCCGCGCCGAGCGTGCCGTCGTCGGTCGCGAAGATCGTGCGCACGGTGACCGGCCTGACGAACCGGCCGATCGCGCACCGCGCGTCGTCCCCGGCGGGTCCCGGCGGCCCGGGCGGCGGCTACACCCCCGCCCAGTTCCGCACCGCCTACAGCATGAAGCAGCTTTCCGGTTCCTACGACGGATCCGGGCAGACGGTCGGGCTGATCGAGTTCGACTCGTTCAAGCAGTCCGACATCGACGCCTGGACGAACTACTTCAAGCAGCCCGCGGTCAAGCCCAAGGCGGTCCCGGTGGACGGCGGGGTTTCCCAGCCGGGCAGCGGGCAGTTGGAGGTGACGCTGGACATCCAGGCGGTCGCGGCCACCGCGCCCGGAGCGAGCCAGATCGTCTACGAGGCGCCGAACAGCGACAAAGCCTGGGTCGACGAGATGGCGAAAATCGCGAGCGACAACGAGATCACGATCCTGTCCGGCTCGTGGCTGCTCGGCGAGAAGTGCGAATCCGACCCGATCGCCGCGTCGCACGACTCCTACTCCCAGATGGTCGCCCAGGGCGTCACTCTGCTGTCGGCCTCCGGAGACTGGGGAGCCACCGGCTGCGGCTACAACGGCGACAACTCCACCGTGCAGGCCGACTACCCGGCCAGCGACCCGCTGTTCACCGGCGTCGGCGGCACGCAGCTGCGGACGAGCGACAGCGCGGGCACTTACCAGTCGGAGTCGTGCTGGAACCAGGGCGGCACCGGCAACACCCGCTCCGGCGGCGGGTATTCGGCGGTCTACGGCAAGCCGGACTGGCAGCCGGGCAGCAGCAAGTACCGTTCGGTGCCCGACGTCGCGCTCGACGCCGACTACGGGGCGGGCGCGCTTTCGGTGTACATGAACGGCGGCTGGCAGGACGTCGGCGGGACGAGCCTGTCCTCCCCGCTGTGGGCCGGCTATCTCGCGATGGTGAACCAGAAGGCGAAGAGCTCGGGCAAGAGCAATCTCGGCGCCATCAACCCGACGGTGTACTCGATCGCCCAGTCCGCGCAGTACTCCTCGGCCTTCCACGACGTCGTCTCCGGCAACAACGGCACCTACGACGCGGGCACCGGCTACGACCTGTGCACCGGCTGGGGCTCCATGCAGGGCGACAACCTGGCGGACCCGCTGATCAACGGCACGACGCCGCCCGCGGCCAACGACTTCTCCCTCGCCGCGGACCCGGCCTCGGTCAGCGTCGACCCGGGCAAGTCGGCGACCACGAAGATCACCACCAAGGTCGTCAAGGGCAGCGCGCAGAGCGTCGCGCTGTCGGCGAGCGGGCTTCCAGCCGGCGTCACGGCGACGTTCGACCCGCCCTCGGTGACCGCGGGCGGCACGTCCACCCTCACACTCGCGGCGTCGTCCTCAGCCTCACCAGGGCAGAACACCGTTACAGTGACGGGAAAAGCCACTGATGCCACGCACACGACGCCGGTCGCTTTGACGGTCAACGGTTCCGGCCAAGGCGATTTCTCCCTCAGCGTCGACCCGACGTCGGCGTCGGTCAACGCCGGGCAATCCGCCACGACCACCGTCTCGACGACCGCGGTGAACGGCGCCGCGCCCTCGGCGAGCCCGAGCGTGATCAACGGGCAGCCGACCACCGTCGCCAAGTACCCGTTCATCATTTCCGAGCACCGCACCGGCGGGGTGCGCCCGCAGGAGCAGTCCTGCACCGGCAGCGTGGTCGCCAAACGGGCGGTGCTGATCGCCGCGCACTGCAAGTTCGCCGACGGCGACCCGAAGTACCTGATCTACGGACGGGACGACCTGAACGACACGAGCAAGGGCACCCGGATCGAGATCGCGGAGTTCCGGATCCACCCGGACTACAGCCCGCAGAGCGACCAGGGCTGGCGCAACGGAAACGACGTCGCGATCATCTTCACGAAGACCGACATCCCCGTTCCGGCGGGCATGACCTACCCGAAGATCGCGTCCTCGGCCGACGACCTGCCGCTGGGCACCCAGGGCACGGCCATCGGCTACGGCAAGACCGACGCCAATGACGCCGGCAAGAACACCCAGCTGCGCGAGGTCGTGCTGCCCACAGTGGACGGTTCGAACTGCAGCACCATCGACTCGTCGGTGTTCAAGCCGCAGTACATGTTCTGCGACGGCTACGGCGACGGCAGCAAGGGCCTGTGCCAAGGCGACTCCGGCGGACCGTACTACTACAACGGCAAGATCTACGGGGTCTTCTCCTGGCTGCGCACCGACTGTGCGTCCTACAACGCGCACGGCAAGCTGTGGGGTTCGATGGGCGACTGGGCCAACCAGCAGATCGGCGCCACGCCTCCGTCCGGCGGCGACATCGCGTTGTCAGCGAGCGGATTGCCCGCCGGGGCGAGCGCGACGTTCGATCCGGCGTCGGTCAACGCGGGCGGTTCCGCGAAGCTGACGATCGCCACGAGCGCCTCCACGCCGCAGGGGACGTACAAGGTGACGATCACCGGCAAGAACGCCACGGCGAGCCACGACACCACGTTCACCCTCACCGTGCAGGGCGGTTCGTCCGGTCCGGTCACCGTGGCCGACCCGGGCTTCCAGGCGGTGCCGCACGGTTCGCCGGTGCACCTGGCGATGCGCGCCTCCGGCGGCACCGGCAGCTACTCCTGGAGCGCCACCGGACTGCCCTCGGGGCTGTCCATCGACCACGCCACCGGCGTGATCTCCGGGAACCCGCAGACCACCTCGGGTCTGCTGAGCTCGACGATCACCGCGACCGACACCTCCGGCACGGCGGGGAAGGCGCAGGTCTCCTGGTTCGTCTACTGACCGGGTGCGGAGGGGCTGGCCGGCGGTTTCCCGGGACCGCCGGTCAAGCCCATTCCCAGGCCAGGCCCGCGATGCCCGGCCGGACGTCGGTCAGCACCAGATGCGCGGTCCGCGAGGCCCCTATCCACAGCGGAGGCCCGGGGCGCCGCGGCGCCTGCACGCTGTTCTGGCGGAACGGCACGCAGGTGGCGGGCGGGGCGCCGGCGAACTCCGCCTGCAGCAGGTATTGCCGCACCGGGCGGGTGAAGCGGTGGTGGTAGAAGGTCAGTTCCGGGCCGGGCGGGTAGACCGCGGTGTACTCGAGCACGCTGCGCTCGCCCGTCGCGAGCCGCTGGTCCAGCAGCAGTTCGCAGACCGTCGCCCCGGCTTCCGGATCGACCCGGACCCGGCCGGGACGGCAGTACCGGACCTCGGCGGGCAGCGCCGGGGCGGACCGCTCGGCCCACAGGAACACCACGCACCGGTCGACCCGGTCGGCGGTGGCCTCCACCACGAGCCGGGTGTGCACCTTGGTCAGCCGCCGGTGCTCGTCGACCCGCAGGTGCTCGTGCACGTCGAGACGCCGCACCAGATTGTCCGGCGGCAGGTTCAGCTCCGCCAGCAACGGCCGGTGGCCCGGCCACAGCCGTTTGCGGTCGATGGCCTCCGGTTCCGCCGCCGCTCCCCTTCCCCGCGGCCGGGGCGGGCCGAGCAGCGCGACCAGCGATTCCGGCGGCAGGCCGAGCACCGCCTCCAGGGCCCGCACCGCACGCAGCGATTCGGCCCGTTCCGGACGGCTGCGGCCGTGGCGCCAGTAGCTCAGCGCCGCCCGGCTGACCCGCACTCCCCGCCCGGCGAGCCGCTGCCGGACCTGTTCGAGGCTCAGCCCCCGGACGTTCAGCGCGTGGTCGAGGACCTGCGCGAACGTGCCGTGCCGCAGCAGGCCGCGCAACTGCCGGTCCAGCGGAGCGATCTCGGCCATCGCCGCTCCTTTCGGCCGATCTTCGCTCCACTATCTGCCGCGGCGGCTGCCCTGTCCACCGACGTCGGAAGGGTTTAGGCGGCCCGGCAGCGGATTCCGCCGATTCATCCGGCGGGCACGGCGCCCGTCGCGGCGGCGTGGCAGGCGCCGAAGCCCTCCGCCCGCAGCAGAATGTGTCCATTGTGGACGCGGATAGCGGTCTCGGTCGCGTCGCTGACCGCCGAAACCCCGGCCGCGGCGGCCACCGCGCCGGTCTCGTCGACGATCACCCGCACGTCCGGCCACGCCGATTCCGGGCACGACCGCTTCAGCAGACCACGCAGATCCGCCAGCACCAGATTGGTCAACGGCACCAGCTCCCCCGGCTGACCCGTCACCACGACGAGCGTGACCTCTTCGGCCGCGCGCAAGGCTTCTTCCACCGCGGACAGCCGGTGCAGCCCGATCACCGCGACCACCCCGTCCCCGTCGATCCGCGCCGGACGCTCCCGCAGTGCGTCGAAAACCTCTGGCGGAGACCAGATTTCCCCGGCTGCTTTCGCCTGCGGCACGATCGGCGGCTCCGGCCAGGCGTCCGCGAGTCCCAGCGCGGGCAACGCCTCGCACGCGCGCACGACGTTGAACGGCTCCCCGAAACCGGGTGCCGCGGCGGCGAGCTGACTCGCCCCGTGCAGCATCGTCAGCGCCGCTTCCGCCACCCGCACCGACCGTCCGGACGACGGCGAAAGCCGCTCCAGCACCAGGCCGAGGACGATCGCGTCGAAGCGCAGCAACTGCGCGTACGGGCGGTGGGTGAGTTCGTCGGCGAGGATTTCCGGCAGCAGGTCGACGCCGAGCCGCGCGTCCGGATCGGTGGCCAGCGGCAGCCGGGCGACCCAGGCGCGGGCGAACGCGCCGAGCGCCTCGGCGGGCGTCAGGCCCGGGTCCGGTTCTGGCGGCTGGGCGGCGAACCGTTCCGCTTCGGCGGCGAGCACGGCGAAGTAGAGCGCGCGTTTGCCGGGGAAGTTGGAGTAGACCGCGCCGCGGGTCAGCTCGGCGCGCTCGGCGATCACGTCGATCTTGGCGTCGCGGAAGCCGCGTTCGGTGAACTCCTCGCGGGCGGCGGCCAGCACTTTCGCCCGGTTGCGCTCCTGCGTCTGCGCCCTGGTGAGCCGCGCCATCGTGAGTCCTCCCGGTCCGCTTCCTTGCCAAGATACCGCCACCATTCATATGATGAGATCATCTGAATTGAACATCTGGAGGTCTTCCTTGTCCCCCGTGCTCCCCGTTCCCGACCTCGACCTGACCGATCCCGCGGTCACGAGCGACCCGTTCACCGCCTACGGAGCCGCCCGCGAGCAGGGACCGCTGGCCAGACTGACCGGTCCCGGATTCCCGCCGATGTGGGTGCTGACCCGGCACGCCGAAGCCCGCGCGATGCTCACTGACCAGCGGTTCGCCTTGAGCGAGGCCAGCTATCAGCGTCCGGACGTCCCCGAGCACTGCCGCCCTTACCTGCGGACCATGCAGGAAATGGAAGGGGCGGAACACACCCGGCTGCGCCGGCTCGCCACGCCCGCGTTCGCCGCCCGCCGCGCGCTGGACTTCCGCCCCGAGATCGAGAAGATCGTCGCCCGGTACCTGGACGCGCTGCCCGCGGAAGGCCCGGTCGACCTGCTGGCGGAGTTCGCCCGGCCGCTGCCGATGGAGGTCATCTGCGCCCTGGTCGGCGTGCCGGACGCCGAACGGCCGCGCTGGCACGAATACGGCGCGGCGGTCGTGCAGGTGTCCGGAGACGAGTTCGCCGCCGCCGTGCCCGGGATCATCGACAGCTCGCGGACGCTGGTCGCGCATCCGGACAGCGCGATGCTGGCGCATCTGACGAGCGCGGGCCTGACCGAGACGGAAGCCGTCGCGCTGGTCTGGCAGCTCGTGCTGGCCGGGCAGACTCCGGCGAATTTCATCGCCAATTCCGTGGAAACCCTGCTGGCGCACCCGGATCAGCTCGAAGCGCTGCGCACGGAACCGGAGCTGTGGCCGGGCGCGATCGAGGAATTGATGCGCTGGTGCGGTTCGCAGCTGCTGACCATTCCCCGGCGGGCGACCGAAGACCTGGAATTGCACGGCGTGCGGATCCGCCAAGGCGAACCGGTCACCGCTTCGATCGCCGCGGCGAACCGGGACCCGCGCGTCTTCGCCGATCCGGACCGCTTCGACGTCCGCCGCTCGGCAGGCGCGCACCTCGGTTTCGCGCACGGGCCGCATTTCTGCCTCGGCGCGTCGTTCGCGAGGGTGCAGGCGGAGGCGGCGCTGACCGCGTTGCTGGACCGGTTCGCCGGATTGCGTGTCCTTGAGGCGAAGCGGGTACCCGACCCGGGAACGTGGCGGCTCGCCGGGCTGACGGTCGACTGGTAACGCCCTCGATCGGGTGAGGTCCCGGCGACGGCGCCCCGGTCCGGCTACCGTTTCGCCAGGTCAGCACGACACCCCCGGGAGGCACCCGATGTCCACGCCCATTCCGCCCGTCCTCGGCTTCGCGGTGCTCGATCCGCGGCGCGCGTGGCCGCTCGTGCTCACGCGCGGGATCCTGGGCGTCCTGTTCGGCGTGCTGGCGCTCGTGTGGCCGGGCATCACCGTGCTGGCGCTGGCTTTCCTGTTCGGGATCTACGTGCTGATCGACGCCGCCGGGGCGATCATGCAGGCATTCCGGCCGGGAGACGGCACGCACCGGATCGCGTACGCGCTGCTCGGCGTGCTGGGCCTGGTCGCCGGGATCATGACGCTGGTGTGGCCCGGGGTGACCGTGCTGGTGCTGGCGACGCTCGTCGGCGCGTGGGCGGTGGTCACCGGGATCATGGAAATCGTCGCCGCGATCCGGTTGCGCAAGCAGATCACCGGCGAGGCGTTCCTGATCGTGGCGGGCGCGCTTTCGGTGATCGCCGGGGTGCTCGTGCTGTTCCACCCGATCGCGGGCGCGTTCGGCGTCGCGCTGCTGATCGGGATTTACGCGGTCATTTACGGGGTAACCCTCGTGGTCCTGTCATTCCGGTTGCGTTCGCTGGCGAAATCCGCAGACCCGGCGAACCAGCCGAACTAGCGGGACAATCGGCAGCGACCGGTTTTGCGACGGAGGGACCGCTGATGGCGCAGCACTACCCCGGCGACTACGGGGAGGACACCCGGCCAGGCATCGACGCGGCGAGGCTGTGGGCGGGCGGCGTGGCCACCGCGGTGGTCGCGGCGCTCGTGGCGGTAGTGGGCCTGCTGATCGCGCGAGGGATTTTCGACGTGCCCGTGCTCGCCCCGAAAGGCGATGGCCTGTGGGGCAAAGCGAGCACGCCGACATACGCGATCTCCGCCGCCGCTGTCGCGCTGCTGGCGACCGGGCTGATGCACCTGCTGAGCGTGGCGACACCTGCGCCGGGCCAGTTCTTCGGGTGGATCATGGTGCTGGTCACGGCGATCGCGGTGGTCCTGCCGCTTACTTTGACGGTGGGCATGGAGGCGAAGATCGCCACCGCGGCGATCAACCTGGTGATCGGCTTGGTGATCGCTTCGCTGGTGAGCAGCATGGCGGCCAGTGCGCGGACGTTGCACCGGCGGAAGCGGAGCAGCCGGGCGGAGCAGCAGCCGCCTCCTCCGCCTACCCGGCAGTGGCCGGAGGGTCCGACCACGTACTACGACCGCTGAGCTAACGCTGCCGAGGCGGCCGCAACGCCTCTTCGATCGCGTCGGACACCCGCGCCGCCAAATCCGGATCCGACAGTTCCGGCAGCAGCCGGTCCACCGGTGCCAGCGTCGTCAACGCGTGCGCGCACGCCCGGTGCACGTCCAGCTGATACAGCGGATCGTTCACCGGCCGCGCGACCAGCCCTCGCCGCGACGCCGCGAACAGTCCGGGCAGCGGCAGCAGTCCCGCGCTTCGGTCCGGCGCCACCAGCAGCGACCCGCCGAGGTCTCCCGCCGCGTCGACCACCACGGTCGCGTTTCGCGCGACCTCGGCCAGCGGGTACCCGGCCGCGTCGGAACGCCGCCAGGCCACGACGTCCCCCACCCCGGACGCGACCAGCAGCGGCACCAGCAGCGGCATCGCGTCCGCGCCGGCCACCACCACCTTCGCGGCGAACGGCGCGACGTGCAGCCTGCGCGACCGGATCAGCACGGCGGCGGCCAGCACGATGCCCGACGTTTCCTCCTCGGTGATCACCGGAATCCCGCCGCCCGCGGCGATGTCCCGTTGCGCCGCACGGGCTTTCGCCGGGTCCGCCCCGGTCAGGTACACCGCTTCGACCTCGCTCGGCAACGACCGCAGCGCGGCCGACAGTTCGCCCGCGTTCCGCGAGCGCACCGCGAACGCCGACGCCGGTGTGCCGGTGTGCTCCCGGATCGCCCGCGCGTCGGCGCGCAGCAGCGCCAGCGAGGGTTCCGGCTCGTCCGGCGCGCTGTCCCCGACCACCGCCAGCCCGGCCCGCAGCCCGTTCACCGGCCGGTCTCGCCCGCGTCCGGGCCGTCGAGGTCGACTCCGTTGTGCCGCGCGATTTCCCGCAGCTCCGCGAGCCGTGCGCGGTGGCTGTCCGACTCTTCCTCGCCCGCGGTCTCCAGCGCCTGGCGCGCCGCCGCGACGCCCCGCTTCAGTTCCCGCACGAATTCACTCGGCATACTGCCTCCGGTCGATGGGTTCACAGGTCGTTGCCCGCGTACGAGAGGTTGAAACTCTTGTTGACGAGCGGGAAATCCGGGACGATCGTGTCCACGAGCGCCACCGGCAGCGCGGGCCAGTTGAAGAAGCTCGGGTCGACGGCTTTGACGCGGCTCAGCACCCCGCCGGAGAGTTCGACCCGGTGCACGATCGTGCCGCGCCAGCCCTCGGCCACCCCGGCCCCGGACCCCGAACCGGCGGGATCCGCCGTCTCCGACCGGCTGCCCAGCGACCCGGTGAGCCGTTCCACGAGCGCCGCCGAGTGGGCGATTTCCTCGGCCCGCACCAGGAACCGGGACAGGACGTCGCCGTCGGTCCGCGCGTGCCGCACCGGTTCGCCCAGATCGAGGAACGGGTGCTCGTACCGCGCGTCGCGGCGGAGGCCGCTGGCCCGCGCGACGTATCCGAGCGTCCCCAGGTCCGCCGCCTGCCGCGGCGAAAGCACCGCCGTGCCCGCGAATCGGTCGCGGACCACGGAATGGTCGAGCGCCAGCTGCGCGATCTCCCCGGCTTCGGCGGCCAGCGCCCGCACTTTCGCCGTGTCCGGCAGCCGGGCGAGCCGGGCCCCGCCGAGCCGGACGCCGCCGCGCAGGAGCCGGTGCCCGGTGACTTCCTCGTTGTGCCGCAACAGTTTCTCCCGCACTGTCTGCGCGTGCGAGTTCAGCACCGAGTGCCCGACGTCGTTGCACAGCGCGCCGAGATCGGCCACGTGGTTGTGGATCCGTTCCAGTTCCAGCAGAACAGCCCTGACCCGCGCGGCGTCCGCGGACACCTCCCGGCCCTGCGCGTCTTCCACGGCGAGGCAATAGGCCAGCGCGTGCCCGACCGCGGTGTCGCCGCTGATCCGTTCGGCCAGCTCGATCCCGGCGCCGGGCTCCCGGCCGGAGAACAGCGCCTCCAGTCCCTTGTGGACGAACCACAGCCGGGCCTTGAGGTTCAGGATCGTCTCGCCCGACACGGAGAACCGGAAGTGTCCCGGCTCGATCATCCCGGCGTGCACCGGGCCGACCGGGATCTCCGACACCCCGGCCCCTTCCACCGCGCGGAACGGATACGGCCCGTCGGCCTCGCCGAACTCCGGCGGCGCACCGGCTCCGGACCGCATCGGATACCAGCCCCGCGGCCAGTGGAAATGCCGGACCAGCCTGCGCGGCAACGGATGGCCGTCGGGCACGATGCCGAACAGGTCCCGCATCTCGCGCTCGAACCGGCCCGCCGGGAACGACAGCCGGGCCAAGCTCGGCAGCCTCGGGCCGGCTGCCGGGAGCGGCACGTGCACTTCGGCCCGGCGGTCCCCTTCGGCCAGGAACAGATACACCGCGCGCAGCCGGTCGCCGTCGTCGTGCCCGGACACGAGCGCGACCCGGAACCCCTCCGTCAGCAACGATTCCGCCGCCGCGGGCAGCTCCGCGGGAGTCGCTTCCCGTACGTTCACGAGGCCCCTCCCCCGGCCGACGCCGCCGCGTGCAGCAACGAGGACAGCGGACCGGTCCAGAACCCGAGCACCGCCCCGGCCACGAGCGGCACCGCCAGTGCGACCCGGGTCGCACGCGGCACCGTCACCGGAGCACGCGCCGCACCGGGGCCGCCGGGCGGGTCGCCCAGCAGCATCCGCGTCGTGTGCCCGGCCAGCGCCGCCGCGACCACCAGCACCAGGACCAGGACGATCGCCGTCGCCCAGCCGAGACCGCCGGCGAAACCGGCGCGGGCAAGCCCCAGTTCGCTCGCGAACAGGCTGAACGGCGGCATCCCGGCCAGCGCCAGCACTCCGGCGCCGAGACAGCCCGCGAGCACCGGCCCGCGCGCGGCCAGCCCGCGCACCCGGTCGATCCGGCTCGTGCCGGTCCCCTGCGCGACCCGGCCCGCGCCCAGGAACAGCACCGCCTTGACCAGGCCGTGGCCGAGCACGTGCACCAGCACCGCCGCCGTCGCGACCGGACCGCCGACCGCCGCGCCGAACGACACCAGCCCGAGGTGCTCGATGCTGGAATAGGCCAGCATCCGCTTGTAATCGCGTTGCGCCAGCAGCAAAGTCGCGGCCACGAGGAGCGACGCGAGCGCCATCACGGTCAGCAGGCCGCGGGCGAACCCGGCGCCGAGCGCGGCGTCGGAGACCACCTTCACCCGGAGCACGGCGTAGAACGCGACGGCGAGCAGCACCCCGGACATCAGCGCCGACACCGGTGCGGGCGCTTGCGAATGCGCGTCCGGCAGCCAGGCGTGCAGCGGGGCCAGCCCCGCCTTCGCCCCGAATCCGAGCACCAGCAGCGTGACCGCGATCCGCGTGACGCCGCTGTCGAGGCCGCTCGCCCCGGCCGCCAGCCCGGCCAGATCGAGGCCGCCCCCGGCGTGTCCGGACGCGTATCCGAGCAGCAGCGTGCCCAGCAGCGCCAGTGCGAGCCCGGCCGAGCAGATCACCACGTACTTCCACGCCGCCTCGACCGCGGTCCGGGTGCGGCTCTGTCCGACGAGGAACGCGGTCACGACCGTCGTCGCTTCGATCGACACCCACAGCAGGCCGAGGTTGGCGGCGAGGACGGCGAGCGTCATCGCGGCGAGGAACAGGTGGACCAGCAGGCCGTGCCTCGCCGCCGTGCGCTCGGTCGCGCGGCCCGCCGCTGTTTCGGCCGCGAAATGCCCCGGCGTCGCCAGCGTCGCCGGAACCGCGACCGCGCTGATCACCACCAGCAGGAACGCCGACAACGCGTCGGCCCGAAGCAGCCCGCCCAGCGCGCTGACCGGACCGGTCCGCACCACTGTCGTGGCCAGCGCGATCGCCGCGGCGAGGCTCACGAGCGCACTCGCCGCGCCCGCCCACAGCATGCCGCGCCGCCACGCGGGCACCAGGAAGCCCAGCGCCGTCACCGCGGGCACCGCCAAGACCAGGATCGCCATCAGTCGCGCAACTCCCGCAGCTCGCCGAGGTCCGTGCCGCCGAACAGCTGCCGCATCCGGCCGGACAGGATCTGCAGCACGAGGACCGCCAGCAGCACGTCCAGCGACACCCCGATTTCCACGAGCAGCCCCGGATCGGCGCCGAGCAGCAGGCCGGTCGCGGTGATCCCGTTGTCCAGCACGAGGAATCCGACGAGCTGGGACACCGCCCGCCGCCGGGTCACCAGCACGAAGAACCCGATCAGGACCACGGTCAGGCCGACCGGCGCGGCCGCCGACGCCGGAGAAGGATCGAGTTCCACGAGCGGCCGCGACACGGCGTACGCGACGAGTGCCAGCAAAGCGGCCGACAGCAAGGAAGCCGTCACGTTCACGACCGGACGCGTCTCGCGTCGGTCCGGCCCCTGGCGCGCGGTCATCCGCCGCACCAGCCACGGGAGGACACCGGCGCGCAGGATCAGCAGCCCTGCCGCGGTCAGCGCCGCCTCGACCGAGCCCGCGAGCACCGCGGCCACCCCCGCCAGCGCGCAGCCCTGCACCGCGAGCACCCGCACGAGAACCGGAAGCTCGCGCCTCCACAGCACCAGCACCGCGGTCAGCAGGAACACCCCGCAGACCAGGTAGAGCAGTTCGGTCACGACACCCCTCCCGGCAGGACGAAGGACGCCGCCACCGCCAGCAACGCGAGCAGGAACGAGCCCGCGAGCAGCTCCGGAACCCGGAACAGCCGCAGCTTCGCGAAAAACACCTCGGCCGCCGCGAGCGCCGCACCCAGCAGTCCGACCTTCGCCGCGAACGCCGCGGCCCCGGCGAGCAGCGCGGGCAGCGACGCCGACGTCGCGATCCCCCACGGCACGAACAGATTGGCCAGCAGGCCGAGGAACACTGTCAGCCGCATCGAGGACGCGAGTTCGACCAGCGCGAGGTCCGGTCCGGCGTACTCCAGCACCATCGCCTCGTGCACCATCGTCAGCTCGAGGTGCGTGGCCGGGTTGTCGACCGGCAGCCGCCCGGTCTCCGCGACCGTCACGATCGCCAGCGCGACCGCGGCCAGCAGGCTCACCGGCGAACCGACCCGCGCCGGATCGTCCACTGTGGACGAGACGATCGCGGCGAGGTCGGTGCTGCCCGCCCGCGCGGACAGCGCCAGGATCGCGACCAGGAGCGTCGGCTCGACCAGCGCGATGACGGTGATCTCCCGGCTCGCGCCCATCCCGCCGAACGCGGTGCCGGTGTCGAGCGCGGCGAGCGCGAGCGCGACCGTGCCGAGGGCAAGCAGCGCGACCACCGCGAAGAGGTCGGCCACCGGCGGCAGCGCCGACGCCGTGGTGACGAACGGGGCCGCGAACGCGACCAGCAGCGTCGTCGCCGTCAGCAGGACCGGCGCGGTCCGGAAAACCTGGCCGGTGCCCCGCGGCGTCAGCGATTCCTTGCGCCGCACCAGTTTCCGGAGGTCGCGCCACGGCTGGCCCGCCCCGGCTCCGGCCCGCCCCTCCAGCCGGGCCCGGACCTGCCGCATCAGGCCGGTCAGCACCGGCGCTCCGGTGACCACGAGCACTGTCTGCACGACCGCTCCGGCGGCGGCGAACCCGGTCATCGCGTCACCGCCAGCACGATCAGCGCGAGAACCACCGCGGAGAAGCCGTAGCCGAGGTACCGGTGCACGCTGCCGGTGGCCAGCCTCCGCCCGGCGCGGCCCCACGTCGCGAATGCGGCGAGGACCGGCCGGTACAGCACTCGTTCGATCCGGTCCGGCACCTCCCGGCGGTAGGCGACCTGGCGCACGAGGTAACGGGCTTCGTCGTAGTGGCCGACGTCCACGTCGGTCTCCGGGCGCACCACGTTGTCGAAAACCCGTTGCAGCGGTTCGGCGAACGACGTCGCGGTGTACTCCGCCCTGGCCGTCGCGGGACCGCCGCCGCAGTCCCAGAGCCGCGCTTCCCGGCGCGCCCGGCTCGACGCGAGCATCCGCACCGTCGCGACCACGAGCAGCGCGCCGCCGAGCAGGCCGCCGGTGATCAGCAACGGCGAAACCGTGCCCGCGACACCGTTCAGCCGCACGGTGAGCAGGTCGCGCGCGGCCGGATCGCCGAAGCCCGCCGCCGCGCCGACCGCGGGCAACACCAGCGTGGGAAACAGCGCGGGCACCACGCACGCCACCGCCGCGATACCCATGCCGACGAGCATCGCCGCCGGGCTTTCGTGCGCCCGCTCCGCTCCGGCGCCGCGCGGTTTCGCGAGGAACCCGATGCCGAACGCCTTGACGAACGTCGCCACCGCAAGGCCGGCGGTGAGCGCGACAGCGGCCATCGTGAGCGGCATCGCGACCGCGGTGACCACTCCCGCTGCCGGGAGACCGTGCACCAAAGCCTGCAGCAGCAACCATTCCGACACGAAAGCCGTGCCGGGCGGCAACGCCGAGGCGGCCAGCGCGCCGAGTCCGAACAGGCCGGTGGTCCACGGCATCCGGCCGCGCAGGCCGCCGAGCGCGTCGAGGTCTCCGGTGCCGGTCGCGTGGACCACCGATCCGGCGGCGAGGAACAACAGGGTCTTGAACGCGGCGTGCCCCACGATGTGCAGCAACGCGGCGGCCAGCGCCAGCCCCGCCGCGACCCGGTCGCCGGCGGACGCGAGCAGCCCGGCCGCGCCGATCCCGGCGAAGACCAGCCCGAGGTTCTCCGTGGTCGAATACCCCAGCAGCCGCTTGAGATCTGACGCCATGACCGCCTGGAGGATCCCGTACCCCGCCGAGCCCGCGCCCAGCGCGAGCACGACGACCCACCACCAGCGCGGCCCGCCGCCGAGGAGGTCGAACCCGACGCGGAGCACGCCGTACGCGCCGAGATTGACCATCGCCGCCGACATCAGCGCGGACACGTGGCTCGGCGCCTCCGGATGCGCGCGCGGCAGCCAGGCGTGCAGCGGCACGATCCCGGCCTTCGAACCGAACCCGGCCAGCACGAGCAGGAAGATCGCACTCGCCGCGGCCGGCGGCGGGGAAGCGGCGCGCAATGCCGCGAAACTGTCGCCGCCGGCGAGCGCGGCGAACCAGAGCAGTCCGATGAGGACAGTCACGAACCCGAGGTGCGTCATGACCGCGTACCACCGGCCCGCCGACGCGACCGCGGGCCGCAGCCGGTGCTCGGCCAGCAGCAGCACCAGCGACGTGACCGCCATCAGCTCCCAGCACGCCAGGAAGGTCCCGACCGAGGCCGCCGCGGGCACGAGCAGCATCGCCACCACGAACAGCGGCTGCACCGCCTGCACCGTGCGGGCGCGCAGCCCGTTTCGCGCGTAACCGATCCCGTACAGTCCCGCCGCGATCGCCGCTCCGCCGGCGACTGCCGTGAACAGCCCGCCCGTCCGGTCCAGCTCGAGCGAAAACCCGGACAACGGAAGCAGCCACGGGAACCCGGCGTGCGCGGTCTGCCCGGCGAGAGCCGCCGCACCCGCCGCGACCCCGGCCGCACCCGCGAGCATCGTGCCGATTCCGGACACGAGCGTCCGGGCCTTGGCGGGCGCCACGAGGCACACCAGCGCTGCCGCCGCGCCGCTCCCCACCGCCGTCCCGAGCCCTGCCGCCGCGAGGTTCACCGGCCGGTCAGCTTTCGCACCGCCTCGACGATCGCCTCGGGCCGAGGCGGGCAGCCAGGCACTTCGAGGTCGACCGGCACGACGTCGCGCACCGGGCCGGTCACGCCGTAAGCACCGGCGAACACGCCGCAGTTCCGCGCGCAGTCCCCGATCGCCACGACCGTCCGCGGCCGCGGCACGGCCTCGTACGTGCGCTTCAACGGCTCCGTCATGTTGCGCGTGACCGGTCCGGTGACCAGCAGCCCGTCCGCGTGCCGCGGCGACGCGACCAGCCGCGCGCCGTATCGCTCCGCGTCGTAGACCGCGCCGAACGCCGCACCGATCTCGATCTCGCAGCCGTTGCACGATCCCGCGTCCACGTGCCGCAACTGGACCGAACCGCCGAGTTCACGCGCTCGCGGCAACGGCTCCGGCCGCGGCGGCGCGGGTTCGGCGGTCCGTCCCGTCCGGCGGATCGCACGCCACAGCCTCAACACCGCGCACCACCGGCGCGCCAGGCCCCGCGCACGTCAATGCTCCGCGGGGCGCGTGCTGCCGGCCTGCGCGGTACGCAGGTCGTCGAGCAGCTCGACCTGCCCGGACAGCACACCGGTCAGGATTTCGCGCGCCACCGCCATCAGCTCCGCGACCTGCGGGCTGATCAGCGAGTAGTAGACGCTCGACCCTTCCTTGCGCGTGGTGACCAGCCCCATCCGGCGCAGGACCGCCAGCTGCTGCGACAGGTTCGCCGGTTCGATGCCGACCTCGGGCAGCATCTCCGCGACGGCGTGCTCGCGCTGGGACAGCAGTTCCAGCACCCGGATCCGGGCCGGATGGCCGAGCGTCTTGAAGAACTCGGCTTTCAGCTGGTAGAGCGGCTTGCTCACCGCGCCTCCTTCGGTCCGGGCCCGCCCGCGGACGGGCTGGAAGGGTTCAGCAATTGCGAATATTAGCAATTGCTGAACCCATGCCGCGACGGGGTGCGACAGCGGCTCCGGACCGGTCCGCCCCTCGTGCGACCGTGTGCCGGGCGAGCGTCCGCGCGATCCCGCCCCCTGCCTCACCGCTCCGCAGGAGCGAACTCGGCCGCGTGATCGGCCACCCACTGGGCGAAAGTCCGTGCCGGAACCCCCGTGACGTCTTCCACCGTCGTCGTCGGCCGATCGGGTTCGCGACCGGCCAAGCGGGCGAACGCGTCGAGCATGGCGTCCGCGTACTTCGCCGGAATCCGCCGGAGGAGAAGCTCGCGCGCGACCTCCCGCGGCACCTCCTCCCAGCGAGTCTCCCGGCCGATCACCTCGCCGATCACCCGAACCTGCTCGACCTGCGTGAGCGCCGCGGCACCGGTGAGGTCGTACTTCGCGCCGGCATGTCCCTCGGAAGTCAGCGCGGTCACCGCGACCGCCGCCATGTCGGCTTCGTGGATGAGCGTGGAGTAAACCGAACCGTAAGCCCCGCGAACGACGCCGTCCTCGCGAATCTGCGATGCCCAGCCAAGGGTGTTGGTCGCGAATCCGTGCGGCTGAAGGAACGTCCACTCCAGACTGGTGCGCTCGATCGCCTCCTCCACCGCACGATGGACCTGGCTGATCGCGTCGTGCGAATCCCCGCGCGCCGCGGCCGACGAGAGCAGAACCAGCCGACGAGCGCCGGCAGCGACAGTGTCCGCGATCGCCTCGGCCGGATCGCCGGAAATCAACGGCCACATCAAGAAAACCGAGTCCACCCCCCGCAACGCGGCGCGCAGGCTGTCCAGATCGGACAGATCACCGGGAACGACTTCGATGCCGCTGGGCAAATCGGCGTTCTCCGGCCGCCGCGCCAACGCGCGTACCGGAAGCCCGCGCCCGGCCAACTGAACAGCCACCTGACGGCCGACGTTGCCGGTAGCTCCGATCACCAAACTGGTCACGGGAATACCTCCTTGTGTCGCAGTGAAGCTCACCGTAGGTTCTGGGCTAACTTCTGGTAAGTACGCACCCTGGGGTAAGCTCCGGACATGGGAGTAGGCACCGAGGCAGGACGCCGCGCCGCCGCGGACCCGGGTGACGCGTTCAATAGCGACTGCCCCGGCCGGACGGTGCTCGACCACGTGTGCAGCCGCTGGGGCACGCTGATCCTGCTCTCCTTGCGCGATCGACCGGCGCGCTTCTACGAACTGCGCGACACGATCGGCGGGATCAGCGAGAAGATGCTGTCGCAGAACCTGCGCACTCTGACGCGTGACGGCTTGCTCCATCGCGAGGTGGAGCCTGCGACGCCGCCCAAGGTGACGTACTCGCTCACGGAGCTTGGGCAGGAGCTGGCTACGCCGTTGGCGGGTCTGCTGGATTGGGTCCGGGCGCGGGCGGTGGATGTGGTCAAGGCGCAGCGGCGGCATGATCGGCAGCACAAGCCAGCGTCGTGATCCACGGCGGCAGAAAGCCCAGGCCGGTTACCGAAGCGGTAGCGCGACATTGGGGTTTCTCAGCAGCGGTGGCGGGTGGCTTCGCTGCGGCGATGTGCGGCACCGGCCGAGTTGCGGGGCACCGGTGAAGCACGTGAGGGGAACCCTGAGGGAATCCGATTCCCTGGGGTTCCCCTCACGTACTTGCGCTCCCTGCAGATCACCGCGCCGCTCAAGAACGCGAAACCAAAGCCCGAAGGATCTCAGCCCTTCAGCAACTGCCGAGCCATCACCAGGCGCTGGATCTGGTTCGTGCCCTCGTAAATCTGGGTGATCTTCGCGTCCCGCATCATGCGCTCCAGCGGGAAGTCGCGCGTGTACCCGTACCCGCCCAGCAGCTGGACCGCATCCGTGGTCACGCTCATCGCCACATCCGACGCGTGGCACTTGGCCGCCGCGCCGAAGAACGACAGGTCGTCATCGCCGCGTTCGGACTTCGCGGCAGCGGTGTACACCATCTGGCGCGCCGTCTCGACTGCCATCGCCATGTCCGCCAGCATGAACTGGATTCCCTGGAAATCCGCGATGTGCTTGCCGAACTGCTTGCGCTCCTTGACGTACCCCAGCGCGTGGTCCAGCGCGCCCTGCGCGATGCCGACGGCCTGCGCGGCGATCGTCACCCGGGTGTGGTCGAGCGTCTTCAGCGCGATTTTCAGGCCCTGGCCCGGCTCGCCGACCATGCGGTCGCCCGGGATGCGGACCTGGTCGAACAGCAGTTCACGCGTCGGCGAGCCCTTGATGCCCAGTTTCTTTTCCTTGGCACCGAAGGAAAAGCCCGGGTCGGACTTCTCGACGACGAAGGCGCTCACGTTGGCTCCGCGGCGACCGTCGGGGTCGGTTACCGCCAGAACCGTGTAGTACTCGGAGAAGCCTGCGTTGGTGATCCAGGACTTCTGTCCATTCAGGATCCAGTCATCGCCGGAAGGGGTGGCACGGCACCGCATCGAGGCGGTGTCCGATCCTGCGTCGCGTTCGGACAGTCCATACGAGAATCCTGCTTCGCCCGACGCCAGCGGGGGCAGGTACTTCGCCTTGACGTCCTCGTTCGCGGCCAGGATCAGCGGCATGCTGCCGAGTTTGTTCACCGCGGGGATGAGCGAGGACGAAGCGCACACGCGCGCCACTTCCTCGATCACGATGCAGGTGGCCAGCGCGTCGGCACCGGCGCCGCCGTACTGCTCCGGGACGTGCGGGGCGTGGAAGTCCGAGGCGACCAATGCGTCGTAGGACGCCTTGGGGAATTCTTCGCGCTCGTCGGCCTCCGCGGCGTGCGGGGCGATCTGCTCTTCGGCGACCGCGCGCACGGCCTCGCGGATCGCTTCGTGGTCTTCGTTGATCTTGAACAGGTCGAAGCTCATCGGATTCTCCTCGCCGGAACTCAGTAGGTGTAGAAGCCGCGGCCGGTTTTGCGGCCCAGCAGGCCGGCGTCGACCATGCGGGCCAGCAGCGGCGGCGGCGCGTACAGCGGCTCCTTGAACTCCTCGTACAGCGATTCCGCGACCGCCTTCGTGGTGTCCAGGCCGATCAGGTCGGCCAGCGCGAGCGGGCCCTGCGGGTGCGCGGCACCGCGCACGAGACCCTCGTCGATGGCTTCCTTCGTCGCGAAACCCGACTCCAGCATGCGCACCGCGGCGAGAATGAACGGGATCAGCAGCGCGTTCACCACGAATCCGGCGCGGTCCTGGCACAGGATGGCGTGCTTGCCGAGAGTCTCCTCGGCGAACTTGCGCGCGCGGTCGGTGGTCTCGTCGCCGGTGAGCAGGCTCGGCACCAGTTCGACCAGCGGCAGCACCGGGACCGGGTTGAAGAAGTGGATGCCGAGGACCTGCGCGGGACGCTCGGTCGCGGTGCCGAGCTTCATGATCGGGATCGACGACGTGTTGGACGCGAGCACCGCGTCCGGCGCGGCGACGATCTTGTCCAGCTTCGCGAACAGCTCCGCCTTGACCGCCTCGTTCTCGACGATCGCCTCGACGACGAGCGTGCGGTCGGCAAGGTCGTCGAGGTTCTCGGTGATCCGGATCCGCTCCAGCACGCCGGCCGCGGACGCGATCTTGCCCTTGCGCTCGGCCCGCCCCAGCGACGCCTCCAGCCGCGCCCGGCCCGCGTCGGCGGCCGCCCGGCTCGATTCGACCGCCACGACGTCCAGGCCGGCCCGGGCGCACACCTCGGCGATCCCCGCCCCCATCTGGCCGCAGCCGACCACGCCGACGAGCTCCACGTGCCTCACCCATCCCTCCGGTACTTGGTTTCATGATAACGGTACTCAGTACCGGCGAGTAGGCGAGAGCGGGGTGGCCCACCTCACCCTGCTCCCGGGGAGCCGCGGCCGATTAGGCTGGCCGCAGCGTGCGTGCGAAAGGTGGCCCGATGCCCGCGAAACCGGCAAAGCAGCGGCTGACCGAGGCCGCGTTCGCGCTGTTCGAGGAGCGCGGCTACGACCAGACGACGGTGGACGACATCACCGACCGGGCAGGCGTCGGGCGCAGCACGTTCTTCCGCGCGTTCCGGTCCAAAGAGGACGTGATCTTCCCGGACCACGAGGTCCTGCTGAGCGCGATCGAGGCCCGGCTGGCCGGATCCGACCCGCGCACCGCGACCGTCGCGGTCACCGAAGCCGCGCGCCTCGTGCTGCGGCATTACGTCGCGGAGGGCGAGCTGGCGCTGGCGCGCTACCGGCTCACCCGCAGCGTGCCCGCACTACGAGCGCGGGAAATCGCGGGCACGCGGCAGTATCAGCGGCTGTTCCAGGAATTCGTGCACCGCTGGATGGGCGGCGGCGAGGAAACCGCGCTGCGCGCCGAACTCATGGCGGCCGCGGTGGTGACAGCGCACAACCACGTCCTGCGGCGATGGCTGCGCGGACAGGCGACGGACCCGGAGGCGGCCTTCGACGCCGCGATGGCGGACACGGTTGCGTTGTTCGGCAACACCGGAGAGGCGGAGACGACGGTGGTCGCTTTCCGTACTGGGAAGGACCTTTCCGCCGTGCTGCCCGGGTTGCGCAAGCTGCTCGGCGACGAAGGCACGCTCGGCTGAGCGGCTACCACGCCTCATCGAAGCGCACGCCAGCTCCGTAGCCCACCGGACACTCCGGCACCCCCGGAGCATCAGCCGACACCGCCGCACTGCCCGCCCCGCACAAACCGCCCGGCGACGAAAACACCCTCGCCCGAACGGCTACCACGCCTCATCGAACCGGACGCCAGCCTCGTACCAGTCTTCGTCGCTCACCGGGCGCTCCGGTTCCGCAGGAAGTTCGGGGTCGGCGGTGCGGTTGCGGAGGTAGTCGCCCTCGCCCTGCACGACGGATCCGGCCGCGGTTTGCCGAGGTGCCGCAGGCTTTTCCGGTGCAGCAACGGGTTTCGGCTGGCTAGGCGCAGCAGGCGGTACCGTCTCAGCGGGCGGAGCGGGTCGCCGAGGGGCCGGAGTCGCGGGGGCGAGGTCAGGCTCGAATCCGGCCCGCCACTTCAAGCGGTCCATCACGAAGCCGCGGGTGCCGAGCGGAGCCAGCAGCGCCGCAGTGCGGTTCGCTGATTCCCGTTGCGCTTCGGCGTACGTGCGCAGGACTAGCGCGGCGAGCTCGTCCGGCGGCAGATTCCGTACTGTGCCGGACAGTTTCAGTCCAGTGAGGACACCGTCGGTGTTGACCGTGGCGGTGACCGCGTTGCCGGGCGAGGACGCCTCGACCGACAACGCGGACAGAGCTTGGATCAGTTCTTCCGGACCGGCCACGTCAGTCCATCGCGGACGGCGACATCGGCTGCGACACCGAACCGTCCGGTGCGATGTCGACGTTGCGGTCCCGGACCCGCTTTTCGGTGCCCTTCGGGGTGTTCGAGGTCTCGAAGTTGCCCGGGTCGAACGAATCGCCGGGGCTCACGTCGGGCGGGTTCGGCACCGGGGGCAGGTTGACCGACTTCTCGTGGATCTTGTCCGCCAGCCGGCTCGCCGACTCCCGCATGTGCGAGCGGATCTTGTCCGCACCGCTGAGGAAGCTCTCGAAGATGTCGTCCGCGTTGTCGCCTTCGACCTTCGCCGAGGCCTGCGCGGTCACCTCGGTGAGCCCGGCTCCCGCGCCGGCGACCGCGGCCTGTGCTCCGACCGCGCTCATCGACAGCCCGCCCGCCGCGGCGGCGGCCCCTCCCGGGGTGGCGACCACGGCGAGCATCCCGATCAGCGCGCCGGTGAAGGCCACCGTCGCCACCTTCGACCAGGAGATTTCGCCCTCCTTGGCTTTCGCCTTCTGGTACTTCTCCGCGGTTTCCCGGAACGTCAGCGCGAGCGAGCTGAGGTCCTCCCGCGCCGCCCACACGCCGTCGCGGGCGGCGACGATGTCGCTTTCCACGACGGTGATCTCGGCGGCGAGCGCCTCGTAGGTCTCCGACAGCCGGTCGAGGTAGGTCTTGACGTCCTCGGCCGCGTTGCCGCGCCACGAGCCCAGCAGTTCCTTCGCCCGGCGCAGTTCGGTGATCGACCCGCGGCTGAGGTTCTTCCACACCGGCTCGTACGAGTTGATCATCGACTGCAGGCCGCCGCCGGTGTCCTTGAGGTCGGCCTCGGAGAACTCCCGGAAGACCTCGGTGATCTTGTCCTGGTACGCCTCGTACAGCTCGTTCGCCATGGAGAACTTGAAGAACTCCGCGTAGCGCAGGAATTCCATCCCGTCGAGCGCGTCGTTGGCGCCCTTGTGCAGATCCTCGCTGATGCCTTCGAGCAGTTCCGAACGCGGACGGCCGTCCGAGCCGCCGCTGAGCCCGAAGTAGTCTTCCTGCTCGCTCACGTCAGCGCACCTCTCCGCCCGCGCGCCGCACCGCGGACTGCGACTCGGCGTCCGACGCCTCGTACAGCTCCGCCACGCGCTTGAGCGCTTCGCTCGCCTGATGCGTCGTGAAGGCCAGCTTCGCGAGCGCTTCCTCCACCTTCGCGCGGTGGTTCTCGTACGCCGCCGCGACCTTGGGCATGCCGAGCGATCCGCCGAACGCGGTGGTCGGGCCGCCGCCGAACAGGTCGATCGAACCGATGATGGCGGCCGGGCCGACCGCGTCGGGCAGGTCCAGCCTGCGCACGCCGCCGCGCGCGGTCTCCGCCGCGTCCCCGGCGGCCGCGACGAACCCGCTCGCCTTGCGCAGGTCGTCGAGGTCGGTTTCGAAACCGATCATGAAACTACCCCCAGTCGTGTGAACCGTGACCCTACCGGGCGAACGGTATCCCTTCCGACTCATCGGACAGCGGGGAGGTTCACGGCATTGACGTGAGGACGGTCACATAACGGGCAGCGCTCAGTCCGAAGTGGACCCCACGGCGCTTCCGCGGCGGTCGGCCCGGCACGGGAACCACGGCACGATCGGCGAAACTCGCCGCTGGTAGTCGGCGTACTCCGGGTAGCGGCCGAGCGTGATGCTCTCGGTGAAGATCGTCGAACCGGCGAACAGCGCCGTCAGCAGGACCGCGCCGGCGATCGTCCAGGTGACCGCGCCGGCCGCGGAGACTCCGATCAGGAACACCAGCCACCACTGCGCTTGCTCGAAGAAGAAGTTGGGGTGGCGGGAAAACCGGAAGAGCCCGGTCTGCGCGAACCGCGGTTCGGGGATGCGCCCGGCGGCCGTCTCGCGCTTCTTCCACTGGTGGAAGTTCCACTGCTGCTGGTCCGCGATCGTCTCGCCGGCCAGGCAGGCCACGAACGCGACGGCCAGCACGATGTCGGCGGCGCCCAGCGGGGTCCGATGGTCCAGCGCGGTCCACGCGGGAAGCGTGATGAGCAGCAGGATCACGTTCTGGTAGAGCGTGATGAAGAAGAGGTTGAACAGCTGGAACTGCCACGGAGCCATCCGGCCGCGCAGCACCGCCCAGCGGTAGTCCTCGCCGCCGGGGGCGTAGCCGCCCTTGCGGCCGTAGTTGAACGTCAGCCGCGCGCCCCACAGGAACACGAGCGCGAACAGCAGGTCCAGCCTGGCGTCCGCGAACCCCGCGTGCCCGGCGAAGATCCCGGTGTAGGCCACGGGGACGACCGACCAGATCCGGTCCACCCAGGAGTACTCCCTGGTGAGCACCGACAGCAGCCAGCAGCCGGCGCACACGCCCGCGAACACCCAGAGGCACACCTGGAACGCGTTCATGACCGCGACTGTACTGCCGAGATCGCCGGTGCGACGCCCTACAATCCGCCGATGGGCACCACGACGGCGAACCTGCCCCTGCGCGAGCGCAAGATCGACCTGTTCTTCGCGGTGATCTTCTCGGCGTTCACGGTAACGTCCCTGATCAGCGACCTGCTGCCGACGATCGGCGTCGACTTCTCGCGGCCGACCGGCAACTTCTTCGTCGACTCCAACTACTGGTACGCCCACGACGCCGACCCGCTGTTCATGCACCCGCCGGACTGGATGCGGATCGTCACCGGGCTCTCGGCGTTCGTCTACCTCCCGTTCTACGTCGTGCTCGTCTGGTGCCTCGTCGCGGGCCGCAACGGGATCCAGCTGTTCGCGGTGGTCTACGCGACGATGATCGTCACGCTCACCGGGATCGTCGTGTTCGGCGTCGAGTTCTTCGGCGACCCGGCGACCCGCACCGGCAACCCGGGCAAGTTCCTCGCGTTCAACCTCCCCTACGTGCTGATTCCGTTGCTGCTGCTGGTGCGGATGCGCCGCCCGCTGCCGTTCGCCCGGCGGTTCTGACCACTGTGGACAGAAGCGGGCGGGGTCTGGCGATCACCCCGCTCCGGCCTTGCGCAGCACCCGTTGCCGACGGCTCGTGTAAGCCGCGACCGAACCGCACAACAGGGCCAGCATCGCGCCCGACCACAGCACCTCGGACACTGACGTCACCAGCAGCGAAAGCACCAACGGCCCAGCCAGCCCGCCCAACCGGTTGAAAAACGACACCGAACCCGCGGCCCGCCCGCGCGACCGGTCGTCGGCCACATCAGCGGCGACTGGCAGGAACACCGCGGCCATGGTGTTGACGCCCAGCAAGGCGACCGTCAGCACTGCGGCCGACAGCCATGGTGCGGCGACCGCCCATCCGGACACCGCGAGTGCCAGCAGCAGCACCGCGGTGCAGACGGCGAGCCGCACGGTGACGCCGGTTGGGCCGAAGCGGCGGTAGCCGAGGACCAGCAGTCCCGCGCACAGCACCATCGCCACCGCCGAGCCCGTCAGGAGGGCGTTCGCCGTGGTCAGCGAGAGACCGCCGACGCGGGACAGGGTCGGTACCCAGGTCGTCAGGCCGAATGTGGTCAAGCCGATCGAGAAGGCGAACACCCATTGCAGCCGGGTCGTGAGAGTGTTCCGGGCCAGCCAGTCGTCCGCCGGCCCACCAGGTGCCCGGGTGCTTCGTCGGTCCGGGATGACGGCAGCGGCGGCGGCCAGCAGCAGGCCGGTCGGTGCGCCGATGAGCCACAGCACCCGCCAGCCGAACACGGGCTCCAGCCACAGCGCGGAACCGGACGCGACCAGGTAACCGATCGCGGTCGCGACGATCGACAGGCCGGTCACCGCCGCTCCCCTGCCCGGACCGGGGAAAAGGTCGCTGAGCACGGTGATCAGCATCGGAGCCAGCCCGCCTACGGCGATGCCCATCAGGAAGCACATCACCACGTTGCCGCGGAAATCCGGCATGGTGCCGCACATGCTGGTGGCGGTGAACCCGAGTGTGGCGAGCAGGTAACAGGCCCGGCGGCCGATGCGTTCGGCGAGCCTGCTGCACAGCAACGCGCCCAGCGCGGTGCCGGACAGCCCGCTCACCGCCAGCAGCGACGCGGTCGAAGCGTCGATGCCGTATTCCGTGCGCAGGCCGGGGATGACGAACCCCAGCGTCGACGTCTTGCTGATGTCGATCGTCAGCGCGGCGGTGGCGACCATCGCGGTCGTCCGCCTTCCCCGGACCGTCGGCTGCGGCACGACAACCGGGGCAACCGGCACACCCGGGGCACCGCTGTGCCGCGTCCGGCCGAGGACCAGCGCGGCTCCGAGCGCGAGGAGCAAGGCCGCGCCGGCGACGAACATTTCCGGCATGTCGGCAAGCGCCATGCCGTGCAATCGCCGGTCAGCCGTCGAACCCGTCGGACCCGGTGAAACCATCGAATCCATCGGGCCCGTCGCATCCATTCCGGGCAGCTGGAAAGCCCGGAAGAATCCCACGGCCGAAGCGGCCACGACGATCGCCGCCGCCAGCGCGAGCACTCCCCGCCAGCTCGTGCGAGCCGGCCCCGAAACTGGTGTCATGCCTCCAACTTCTCATCCGGGCGCACGCTCCGGCATCTTCAGTTTTGCGGTCCCGTCCTCAGTTTTCCTGGAGGACCGAAAGAATATTCCCCGCTGGATCGCGGAACCACGCGATCAGCGGACCGCCGAGCCGGAAGACGCCCTTTTCGTCGACGCCGTCGAACGGTTCGAAGGAAACCCCGGCCGCGCCGAGGTCCGCGACCGCCTGGTCGATGTCGTCCACCGGGAAGTTGAGAACGGTGTACTCGGCCGGAACGTGCTTGTCGCCCTTCGGGTAGACGAGCACTTCGCGTCCTTCGGCGAGACGCAGCCGCAGCATCCCCCAGCTTTCGGCGACCTCGATGCCGAGCGTCTCGGCGTAGAACGTCCGCGCGGCCGGGATGTCGTCCACGGAGAAACCGCTGAATGCCTTGCTGGTGTCGAACATTTTTCCTCCTGGAGGTCTCAGAGAATCGCCGGCCGGTAAGTGACGGAGAGGACGCCGTTGCCGAACGTCCGGGAAGCGACGAGTTCGAGGTCGGCACGGGAAGAAGCCTCCGGGAACAGCCGCGCGCCCGAGCCGAGCACGATCGGGTGGATCAGCAGGTTCAGCTCGTCGAGCAAACCCGCCGGCAGCAGCGACCGCACCAGCCGGGGGCTGCCGGGAATGTGGATGTTCTTGCCCGGCTTGCTTTTCAACGAGTTCAGCTCAGCCGCCAGATCAGGGCCGAGCAGCGTCGAACCGCGCCAGCCCACTTCGGTGAGCGTGCTCGAGACGACGTACTTCGGGGTGTTGTTCAGGAACGCGGCCATCGGTGACGAGTCGCCCAGGCCCGGCCACATCCGGGCGAAGTCCGCGTAGGTGTTCCGGCCGAGCAGGACGGCGTCCGATTCGGCGATGCCGGCGCGGATCACCTCGTCCGCCTCGTGGTTCAGCGTCATCCAGTCCGGCGGCGACTCGGTCACCCCGTCCAGCGAAACCGACAGTCCGGCCACGATCTTCCGCACGGCTATGCTCCTTCTTCAGCTGACATGTGCACGGGGGACGTCGGAGCCGGAATCCGCGAGGCGACACCGGCGGCGAAAAATTTCGAAGGGGGCCGTCGTGCGGTACTTGATCATGATCCACAGCAATCCGCGGTTCCGGGCGCTCTGGGAGGAGATGCCGGACGAGAAGAAGGCCGAGTTCGGCCGTAGCCATCTCGCGCTCGCCCGGGCGCTCGAGGAGTCCGGCGAACTGGTGCTCAGCGACGGGCTCGCCGATCCCGCCGAGGCCAAGTGCGTCACCGTGCAGGACGGCAAGGCGGTGCCGAGCGACGGTCCGTTCGCCGAGGTCAAGGAGCATCTGGTCGGCTTCTACCTGGTCGAATGCGAGAGCATGGAACGGGCGCTGGAACACGCCGCGCGGGTGCCGGACGCGGTGTATGGCAAGGTCGAGGTCCGGCCGCTCCGCAACGTGAAAGAGCTGGATCTCTGACTCCCCCGCCCGGCTTCGAGCAGCTCCTGCGCGACCTCGCGCCGCAGGTGCTCACCGCCGTCTGCCGCCGGTTCGGCGACTTCGCGCTTTGCGAGGACGCGGTGCAGGAAGCGCTGCTGTCCGCCGCGGTGAAATGGCCGGAACAGGGCCTGCCGGACAACCCCAGAAGCTGGCTGATCACCGCGGCCGCGCGCCGGCGCATCGACATCGAGCGCAGCGAGTCCGCTCGTCGGCAGCGGGAGCACACGGCCGCCGGGCTGGCGGTGCCGCAGCCGGAATTCGCTCCGGCCGAGGACGACACGCTGACCCTGCTGATGCTGTGCTGTCATCCCGAACTCGGCAAGCCGTCTCAGCTCGCGTTGACGCTGCGCGCGGTCGGCGGCCTCACCACCGCGGAGATCGGCCGGGCGCTGCTGGTTCCGGAGAAGACCGTGAGCCAGCGGATCAACCGGGCGAAGAAACGGCTCAGCGGGGCCCGGTTCCGGATGCCGCCGCCGGGCGAACGGGCCGAGCGGATGACCGCGGTGCTGCAGGTGCTGTACCTGATCTTCACCGAGGGGCACACCGCCAGCTCCGGAACCGCGGTCAACCGGGTCGAGCTGACCGCCGAGGCGATCCGGCTGACCCGGCAGCTGCACACGCAGGTTCCCGACGACGGCGAGGTCGCCGGGCTGCTGGCGCTCATGCTGCTCAGCGACGCCCGGCGGCCCGCGCGGACCCGGCCGGACGGCGCCGCCGTGCCGCTGGCCGAACAGGACCGCACGCTGTGGGACGCCGCCGTGATCGCCGAAGGGCTCGACCTGATCGGGAAAACCCTGGTCACCGCCCAGCTCGGGCCGTATCAGCTCGAGGCCGCGATCGCCGCGGTGCACGACGAGGCAGCCCGCGCCGAGGACACCGACTGGCCGCAGATCCTCGCCCTCTACGACCTGCTGCTCGCCCTCGCGCCGAGTCCGGTCGCGGCGCTGAACCGGATCGTCCCGGTCGCGATGGTCCACGGCGCCCGCGAGGGGTTGCGGCAGCTCGACGAGATCGCCGGGCTGGACGAGCATCATCGCGTCGACGTGGTGCGCGCGCACCTGCTCGACCTGGCGGGCGAGCCCGGGCAAGCCCGGGTCTATTACCGTTCAGCGGCACGGAAAACTCTCAGCGTTCCCGAACGACGGTACCTGGAATCCCGTGCCGCAAAAAGGAAATCACCCTAACTGGCCGCTCGGGCCATCGACGGCGGGCGCGACGCGTCCGGGTTCGGCAACCGCATCGGCACGGTGTCCGCGTGGTACTCGAAATGCCACCATTCGTTGTCGTAGCGGCGATACAGCCGGTACTCCGCCCCGTGCCGCTCCAGCCACGCCGCGCCCTCGCTCGGGCGCACGTCGAGCGCCGTGCCGCGGACGTGGGCCGATTCGTGCGGCGGCAGCACTCGACGCCGGGCCGCGGCGACGGAGCCGGTGCGGTGCACCTCTTCGGCGAACAGCCGGTGCTGATGGGCGGCGTCGCGGTGGCCGGAGGTGAGTCCGATGAGCTGGCGATCCCGCCAGAACGCCTCGGCGCGCGCCGCGGTGAACGCCGCGCGGGCCGATTCGCTGAGGCCCGCGAGGTCCTCGGCCGGATAGCGCGTCGCGAGCGCCCACTGGCAGGCCAGGTAACGGCCGCGGCCGGGCGAACGCAGGAACGCCGCCGGGAGCAGCGCCACCGCCAGGAGACGGGTGACGGTCGCGAGGACCCGGGGCCGGCGAAGCGACTCGATCATGGGGTCCACTTTCGGGCCCCAGTGTGCGCGCACTGCGCCCGGAGTTTGACAGCTCTGTAACAGTTCGCCGCGGCGGTGCTGTTACCGAACGATGACACGGCACGCACCGGGCGGCGATCCGGGCCGGGCAGGCTGGGCCCGGCCGTCCGCTGTGGACTGTCCGGGCGGCCGGACGGGCGGACTGCGATAGTGGGAGACATGCCGAGGGTGCTGCTGATCGAAGACGACCAGGCCGTGCGCGACGGCCTGCGGCTGGCCCTGACGTATCAGGGCCACACGGTCGACGCGGTGGAGACCGGCGAGGAAGGCCTCGCCCGGCTCGCCGGCGACTCCGCCGACGTCGTGGTCCTCGACCTCATGCTGCCCGGGATGGACGGCTTCGAGGTCTGCCGCCGCATCCGCGCGGCAGGCGATCTCCCGATCATCATGCTCACCGCGCGCAACGACGACATCGACGTGGTGGCCGGGCTCGAAGCGGGAGCCGACGACTACGTCGTGAAGCCCGCGCAGGCCCGCGTGCTGGAGGCGCGCATCCGCGCGGTGCTGCGCCGGACCGGCGGCGAACCGCGCAACCCGGACGCGAAACCGGGCCCGGAACGGCACGGCGACCTGACGATCGACCGCGAAGGCCTCGTGGTCAGCAAGCACGGCACGGTGATCGGGCTCGCGCCGACCGAACTGCGGCTGCTGCTGGAGCTGTCCTCCTCCCCCGGTCGCGTGCTCAGCCGTCAGCAGCTGCTCGAATCCGTATGGGACCAGGGCTATCTCGGCGATTCGCGGCTCGTCGACGCGTGCGTGCAGCGGCTGCGCGCCAAGATCGAGGACGACCCCGCGAAACCGGTGTACGTCCAGACCCTGCGCGGTTTCGGCTATCGCTTCGGGCCGCTGTGACCGGCTGGCGGCTGCGCGGGCTGCGCACCCGGTTGCTGGTGGCGTTCGCGCTGCTGAGCGTGTTCACCGCGCTCGCCGTCGCCGGGATCGGCTACGTGCAGGCCCGGAACGGGATCCTGCAGCGCACCCAGGACAACGCCGCCACGGAGATGACCACCCAGCTCAAGCAGCTGTATCCGCTCCCCCGGCAGCCTGTGGACACGAGTGCGCTGCAGTCGGCCGCCGAGCGGCTCAACGGCCGGAAGACCTCCGCACTGGTGACGAGCGGCGGCCACAGCGCGGGCGACATGCCCGCCTCGGTGATCACGCCGGAGCTGCGCGCGGTCGTGCAATCCGGCCGGGTCGCGTGGCAGCGCGTGGATGTCGGCGGAGTGACGCAGCTGGTGCTGGGCGCGCAGTTGCTGATCGCGACCGGCGACCGGCGGAATCCGACGATCCCGTCCGGGATCGAGGTCTACGAACTGCGCGATCTCAACCCGGAAATCGACGCGGTGAACCGGCTCGCCAGGGACGCGTGGCTCGCGGGCGGCGCCGCGCTGGTGGTGGCCTTGATACTCGCCGTGCTGGCCGCCGGCAGCGTGTTGCGGCCGGTCGGCGAGCTGCAACGCGCGGCTCGCAGGCTCGGCGCGGGCGACCTTGACGCCCGGATCGCCGTCCGCGGCAGCGACGAACTGGCCAGCGTCGCCCAGACGTTCAACTCGACCGCCGACTCGCTGCAACGGCACGTCGGCGAACTGCGCCGGATGGAAGCCGACGCACGGCGATTCGTCGCCGACGTGTCCCACGAACTGCGCACTCCGCTCGCCGCGATGACCGCGGTCACCGACATGCTCGACGCCGAAGCGAAGCGGCTGCCGGACGCGGCGGGCGAGGCGGTGCGGCTGGTCAGCCAGGAAACCCACAACCTCGCCCGGCTGGTCAACGACCTGATCGAGGTCACCCGGTTCGACTCCGGTACCGCCTCGCTCGAGGTGGACGACGTCGATGTCGCCGAGGCGGTTCGGGCGACCCTGCGAGCACGAGGCTTCGCAGTGGAGACGGACCTGCCGGAAGGGATCCGGGCGCGGGTCGATCCGCGTCGGCTCGACGTGATCGTGGCCAATCTCGTGGGCAACGCGCTGCGGCACGGCGCGGAGCCGGTGACCGTGCGGTTGCGGGGCGGCCAGGCGGGGATCACGCTCGCCGTCGAGGACTCCGGCCCTGGTCTGGACGAGAAGGTGCTTCCACACGTGTTTTCCCGGTTCTACAAGGCGGACACCGCTCGCAGCCGTTCGGAAGGGAGCGGGCTCGGGCTCGCCATCGCCTGGGAGAACGCGCGCTTGCACCGCGGGGAACTGGTCGCCGGGAACCGGCCCGAAGGCGGTGCGGTGTTCACGTTGTGGCTGCCCCGGGAGGTGCGATGACGAAGCGGTTGCTGGCGCTGGTCGCGGTCTTGGTGCTGGCGAGCGGCTGCGGGGTGCGGCCCAGCGGCGTGATCCCCGGCGAGAACGCGCCCAGCGGGCCGCCGAACGGGAACATCGGGCACACCGCGACGGTGTATTTCGTGGTGAACGGGACCGTCGTGCCGGTGGTGCGCAACGGCGTCGGCGACGTTGCCGCGGACCGGGTGCGGGCACTGGAACAAGGGCCGGACGAGGACGAACGAGCGGGCGGTTACACGACGGAGCTTCCGCCGTCGTTCGAGCCGATCGCCATCGGGGTGAACGAGGCGGCGATCGGCGTCAACGTCCGGGAATTGTCGCCGAACGCGGTCGCGCAGATCGTCTGCACGATCCTCGCGGCGGGCGGCGGCGGAGCGTCCGGGACGATCGTTCTTTCCGGCGGAGGCCAGAAACTGCAGCCCCGGGCCTGCACCCGCTGACTCAGCCGCGCGGCTTCATCGCGGGCGCGAACACCACCGCCACCACGCACAATGCCAGGGGCAGCAGGAACGCGACGTTCAGCGGCACCCAGTGCGCCAGCCCGCCGATGATCGCCGGACCGGCCAGCAGCCCGACGTACCCGACTCCGACCACCCGCGCCATCAACGCCCCCGACGCGCGTTTGTCCAGGTTGCCCGCCGCGGTGAACAACTGCGGGACGCCCCCGGACAGCCCGAGCCCGAACAACGCCCAGCCGCACAACGACAACGGCACCCACGGCGCGAGCGACGCGATCGCCAGCCCCAGCGCGGCGAGCCCGCTCCCGTAGCGCACCACCGCGACCGGTCCGGCCAGCGCGGCGACCCGGTCGGTCGCGAACCGGCCGACCGTCATCGCCACCGCGAACGAGCCGTAAGCCAGGGCGGCGGTGCTTTCCGACGTCCCCAGCCCGTCGCGGAGATACAGCGCCGCCCAGTCGTTCGCGACGCCCTCGGACAGCATCAGCGCGAAGGCCAACAGACCCAGCAGCCACACCACGCGCGCGGGCGTACGCGTCGGTTCGGCTTCCTCAGCGGTTTCCTCCGCAGCCTCCTCCGACGAGTCGAGCAAGTACCGGCGGACCACCAGCGAAACCACGATGCACAGGACTCCGGTACCGCCGAGCGACACCAGCGCCGGCACGCCCGCGCCCAGCACTGCCGCGCCGACGACGGCCGCGATCGCACCGCCGATCGACCACATCGCGTGGAAGGCGGCCATGATCGGCCGCGGATAAGCGCGTTCTACGACCACTGCGTGCGCGTTCATCGCGACGTCCAGCGAACCGTTGAAGAACCCGAACGCCGCGAGCGCGAGCCCGAGCGTCCACCAGTTCGCCGCGAACCCCGGCAGCACCACCGCGACCCCGACGAGCACCCCCGCGACGGACACGACGCGCGGATGCCCGAACCGGTCCGCGAGCGGCCCGGTGACCTGCATTCCGACCAGCGCCGATCCGCCGAGCACGAGCAGCAGCGCCCCGAGCGCGGTGTGCGAGACGCCGGTCGCGCGCTCGATCACCGGGATGTGCACCACCCACATGCCGACCGCGAACCCGCACAGCGCGAACACGGTCCAGGTGGCGACGCGCGCCGCGCGGGGCAGCACCGGGGGCGGGGAAAGCTCGGTCATCGGGCTCGGCTCCTCTTCGGGGGTCGGGTCCAGTCAGGAACACGGATGCGAATGGGGCTGGGGCATGATGGGCGGGTGGAAGCCGACCTGACCGCCGCCCCGTGAGCGAGGGCTACCTGAAGGGCAGAATCCGCCGGGACGACATCGTTTCGGCGGCCGCCGTCGTGTACGGCGAAGCCGGCTACCACGCGTCGTCGCTGCGGGAAATAGCCAAGCGAGCAGGCATCACCCACGCCGGCTTGCTGTACCACTTCCCGACGAAGGAAGCGCTGCTCGCGGCGGTCCTGGAACGCCGGGACGCCGAGGACGCCGTCCGAGAGCAACTGTCCGCCCCGCCCGGCTTGGAAGTCCTGCGCCGCTTCATCGCATTGGCCGAACACAACGTCCGCCACCGAGGCATCGTCGAGCTGTACTCGCGCCTCGCCGCCGAAGCGATCTCCGAGGACCACCCCGCACACGCCTACTTCGCCCGCCATTACCGCGAAGCCCGCGACAGCATCGCCCAGTCGTTCCACGCGCTCGCCGAAACAGGCGAACTCCGCCCCGGCGCAGACCCGGACTTGGCGGCACTCACCTTCATCGCACTGATGGACGGCCTCCAGGTCCAGTGGCTCACCACCCCCACGCAAGTAGATACAGTCGGTTCCCTCCGCCTCTTTCTGCAAACTCTCCTGACCGTCCCGCTGTTCCCAAACTAGGCGGATTCAGGAAAAGCACCCCCGGATGGCCGCCGATCCCGCCATGAGGGTTCCCCTCACGCTCCTCAACCGGTCCGTGAGGGGCCCCTCACGGACGCAGATTCCCTCAACGGGCCCTGCACAGCCCACCCGCCCCGCCGACCTGCCGGGATGCGTCGGCCACTCGCGGACCGCAGCCGACGCACCCACCCATCGAGGCATCCCCACACCGCCCCAACCCCGATCCGAAGCCACCCTGCGGTTCGGGGGTGGGGGCCCAACCCCCAGCGCAATGTCGCCCGCCAGGGCGACGAGCCGCCTCACAACGTCCGCACAAACGGATCCCACTCAACGGGCAACAGCTCCGAAACCTCCACCCGGCTGCCCACCTCAACCCCCACCCCAAGCTCCATGGACTCCTCAACAGCCACCATCACATCCAAGACGTGATAAGCCATCTCCCCCGAAGCCCTCTCGGCCACCCCAGCCCGAACCGCCCGGGCCAAATCAAGCACCCCGGTACCCCGGGCAGCCGAATGCCCCACCGCAGCCAGCTCCTCCGCCTCCCCACCCGAATGCACCACGGCAGAACCGCCAAACCCATTAGGATCCGGCAAAACCGCAGTCCCCAGCGAACCGGAAACCTCAACCACCCCGGTACGCCGCAACGCAGAATCAAACGTCAGCAAAACCTGCGCGGTCCCCCCGCGCGCAAACTCGATCAACGCACTAACCGTGGTAGGCACCGTAACCGGAAACTCAGTCCCAGCCCGCGGCCCAGCCCCGATCACCCGAGTCTCCCTCACCCGCCCGCCAACCCCGGTGACCTTCCGCACCGCCCCGAACACCTGAACCAGCTGCGTCAAGTAATAAGGCCCGATATCCAGCAGCGGCCCGCCTCCAGCCTGGAACAAAAACTCCGGCGCAGGATGCCACCCCTCCGGCCCAGGCGTCTGAAACAACGCCAACGCAGCAAATGGCGCACCGATTCGCCCGCCCGCAAGCGCACGCAACGCAGTCTGATGCCCAGCACCGAGAAGCGTGTCCGGCGCCCCGGCCACCCGCACCCCGACGTCTCGCGCCCGATCAAGGAGCTTCCGCACAGTCCGCCGATCCACCCCGATCGGTTTCTCCGTCCAAACGTGCTTGCCCGCCTCGACCGCCGCGAGACTGACCTCGACATGCACCGCGGGCACAGTCAAATTCACGACAATCTCACCATCCGGCAACGCAAGCAGATCCGCTACCGAACCCGCCCAGGGAATACCGTATCGAGCCGCCTGCGCCCGAGCACGGTCCAGATCGAGATCAGCAATCCCCACCACCCGAAGATCCGGGAACGCCGTCAGATTCTCCAAATAGGCGTCGCTGATGAACCCAGCCCCGACGATCCCGACCCCGACAGTCACTCCCCCACCTCAGCGAGATAAGCGAAACTCTCCGCGATCCCGCCGAATACATCCTCATGCTGATCGAACTCCACCACCCGCAACGCACCCGGAGCAGCCGCAAGCACCTCCCGCAGCGGCACCCGCCCCTGCCCCGCAGGCACCTGCCCGGTGGCATCGACAGCCAACGACCCGTCCTTCACGTGAATCGCGCACACCCGCTCCCCCAGCCGCCGCAGCAACGCAGGCGCATCCTCCCCGCCCGCAGCAGCCCAATAAGCGTCCACCTCCACCACGATCTCCGGAGCAAGCAGATCCGCGAAAACCTCCAACGCACTGCGCCCGGAAATCCGCGATTCGAGCTCCCACCAATGATTGTGGTACCCCACCCGAACGCCATGCCGCGCGGCAACCTCAGCCGCCGCATTAAGCGCAGCCGCCGTATCCGAAATATCGGCGAGACTCCCCCATCGCTCAGCCGGAACCAACGGCTCGATCACGACCCCGATCCCCAGCTCCCGAGCCGCCCGGAACACCGCCTCCTGGTCTTTCCCGACCAACGCGGCATGCGCCGTCGGAGCGTTCAGCCCATGCGCGGCCAACCCCGCCCGGAGCGCCTCGACGTTCTCCACCACCCCATACGGCTCGACCCGCTCGAACCCGATCGCCGCCAGCCGCCGCAACGTCTCGTCCGGATCCGCCGCGAACGCGTCGCGCACCGAGTACAGCTGCACCGAAGGTCCACCCATGCCAACTCCCAGAGGTAGAGGGGCTTTCGCCAATTTCTACCACCTGGTCAGAATTGACACCAGGACAAAACCGGACGGAAATCCCGGGCCACGATCAGCCGAGTTCCTTGTGCCAGATCAGAAAATCGCACGGAGTGGCCAGCAGCGGCGCCAGCTCCGGATGCGGCCCGTCGATCGTCGACTTCTCCACCACCCGATACCCCAAGCGGCTGTACCACTGCGAGAGAAACTCCTTGGACGGATGCGCCCACTCCCGCGGCACCAGCAGCTCAAGCTGCATCCGCGCGCACCCGAGCTCCCGGCAGTGCCGCTCCGCGAACCGGACCAGCTCCCGCCCGATCCCGGCGCCGCGCACCTCCGGCGAGGCAGCGAGCAGGCCGAACTCCCCCAGATCGTCCGCCAGCCGCTGGATCCGGACCGAACCCACCACGGCCTCGCCGATCCGCGCGACCGCGATCTCCCCCGTGCGAACCAGCCCGGCCATCTCCCCGGCATTGGTCCGATCGGCCGAACCGGCCCACAATCCCGCCTCGGCCTTCGCGTAGACGGTGTTCACCAGATCGGTCAGCAGGGCCACCAGCGCAGCGTCCTCGGCGGCGGACGGCGGCAGGAAGGCGATCTCCGGAGTCGTCACCTCTCCAGGCTAACCGCAATCAGCTGGCGGCCGAGCCGGAAACCGCGGGCCGCGCCTCCCCGAAGCCGCCGTAGCGACCGGCTTTCGCGCGTTTGCGCACCTCGTCGAAATGCCGGTGCACCGCGTGCGCGGCCGCTTCCGCGTCGCCGCTCACGAGCGCGTCCACGATCGCCTGGTGCCGTTTCGCGGTGGCCGGAGCGGACGAAACCGGCCCGCCCATTTCGCCTTCCGCGGCCCGGTAGACGTCCCAGAACAAGCCGGTGAGCTCGCGCGCCAGGTCGAAACCCGCCTCGGCGCAGATGAGGTCGTGGAATTCGCGGTCGGCCACCGCCGCGTCCGGTCCCTTGCGGCGCATCCGCGCCACGCACGCCTGCAGTTCCCCGATCAGCTCCGGCCGGTGGTCGCGGGCGACCCGGCTGGTCAGCTCCGTTTCGATCATCTCGCGGACCTCGAGCAGATCGCGCAGCCGCCCGGCGTCGGTGCTGCCGCGGCTGCGCGTGCGGAACAGCAGCCACGTCTGCAGCGCCTCCGACCCGGCCGAGCCGACGAACGTCCCGTAGCCGTGCCGGACCTCGACGATGCCGAGCGCCTGCAGCGCCTTGACCGCCTCCCGGATCGAATTCCGGCTGACCCCGAGGTCTTCGGCGAGGCTCAGTTCGGTCGGCATCGGCGCGCCGGTCGGCAGCTGCCGGTCGACGATCAAGTCGATGATCTGCTTCGTGATCTCTTCACTGCGTTGCGGGCGCGCCACACGTTTCTCCCGGATGTCTTTCTTGCACTGGCACGTCGCCATCGCAGGACATCCTACGTCATGATCGGCTTCCCCCGCCGCACCCGCGCGGGTGGGAACCAGCCTCTTGACCGGGGCGGGAACGGGACTTAGGGTTCCGGCAAGTCATAGGACGTCCCACGTCCTACTTCTGGATGCTTTCTGGGTGGAACACCGCATCAAGTCAGGAGACGCCATGTCCCGAACCGCCATGGGGACTCAGTTCAACCGGCGCGCACTGCTGCGCTACGCCGGCCTCGCCGGTGCTGCCGCAGCGGTTTCGTCGACGCTCGCCGCCTGCGGCGGTCCCGCGTCGACCAACAAGACCGGCAGTTCGTCCGGTTCCGTCACCGCGGTGATCGGGTACGGCAACAATCAGACCTGGGACCCGCTGCAGACGGCGTCGGCGTTCGCGATGGCGGCCATCCTGCACAGCTACGAATCGCTCGTCGAGGGCGATCCGGTCACCCGGGAACCGTTCCCCGGCTTGGCCAAAGCGCTGCCCGCCGATCTCAAGAGCACCACGATGCGCTTCGAGCTGCGCGACGGCGCGAAGTGGCACGACGGACAGCCGGTGACCGCCGACGACGTCGTCTTCACCTACGCCCGCGTGCTCGACCCGAAAGAAAACGTTCTCATCCACAGCTTCTTCTCGCAGTGGCTGGAGTCCGTCACCAAGGTCGACGCGAAGACGGTGGAGTTCAAGCTGAAATTCGCGTTCCCGTACGCGCTGCAGCGGATCCAGATCTGCAAGATCGTGCCGAAGCACGTGTTCGAGAACAACTGGAAGGCCGCCGCGGCGGGCAAGGTCGTCGGCTCCGGGCCGTACAAGGTCACCGAACAGGCCCCGCTGTCGCACACCTCGTTCGAGAAGTTCGCGGACTACAACGGCCCGCGCCCGGCCGCGTACGACAAGATGCTCTGGAAGTCCATTGTGGATTCCGCGCCGAGGGTCGCGGCGATCTCCGGGGCCAAGCCGGACGCGCAGATCGCGGAGAACATCCCGCCCGCCAACGCAGAGCAGCTGCGCAAGGCTGGCCGCACGGTCGAATTCGCCGACGGCGGCAACAACCTGTTCCTCCTCTTCAACACCAAGCACACGCCGTTCGCCGACAAGCGGGTCCGCCAGGCGCTGCATTACGCGATCGACAAGAAGAAGATGATCGAGATCGGCTTGCGCGGCACCGGAACCGCGGGCACGTCGTTCATCAACCCGAAGCTGCCCGGTTCGCAGCCCGCGGCGCAGGACTTCAACTTCAACCCGGAGAAAGCGAAGCAGTTGCTCGCCGAAGCGGGCGTCAGCGGGTTGAAGATCTCGCTGTCCACAACGAACACTTCGCTCGTGCTCGACTGCGTCAAGGTGATCAAGGAGGGCTGGGACGCGATCGGCGTGCAGACCACTTTGGACTCCCAGGACACGAAGGCGCTGTTCTCCAAACTGGACAACGGCGACGACTTCCAGGTGGTGGCCACCACGAACAACCCGCTGCAGTTCGGCAACGACCCGGACCTGCTCATCCGCTACTACTACGACGCGCAATCGGTGCTCATGACGAGGTACGCGCGCTGGAGCGGCCCGGACACCGACGCGTTGCTGGCGTTGCAGGACAAGGCCGCCGCGGAAACCGACGAGTCCAAGCGCGGCGGGCTGTACAAGCAGCTGCTCGACCAGATTTCCGAGCAGGCGGTGATCTACCCGATCGTCTTCACGCAGATGGGCACCGCCTGGGACCCGAAGGCGATCAGCGGCGTGCGCGCCCAGGGCTACCCGGGCATCTACCTCAACCAGGCCAAACCGGTCTGACGGGAGGCCCGCGAAGTGACAGTCGTCGTGCGGATGCTGGCCGGCCGCATCCTCGCCCTGATCCCGCTGCTGCTCGGCGTGATCCTGTTCGTGTTCATCGTCATGCGGTTCTCGCCGGTCGACCCGGCGATGGCCGCGTTCAACGGAGCCAACGCCACCGCCGACCAGCTCCAGCAGTTCCGTGAGCAGAACGGCCTGCTCGACCCGTTGCCGCTGCAATACGTGCACTTCGTGTGGCATCTGCTGCAAGGCGACTTCGGCACGAGCGTGATCACTAAGGAGCCGGTGGGCCAGACCATCGCCACGGCGCTCCCGCTCACCGTGCAACTGACCCTGCTCGGCCTGGCGCTCGCGCTCGTCGTCTCGGTCGTGCTCGGCGTGACCTCGGCGCTGTTCCGCGGCCGCTGGCCGGACCACCTGATCCGGTTCGTGACGCTCGCCGGCGTCGCCGCGCCGGCGTTCTGGATCGCGCTGCTGCTGGTGCAGTGGCTCGCGGTCGGCAAGGGCCTGTTCCCCACCAGCGGCTACGTCAGCCCGGCGGATTCCTTCTCCGGCTGGCTGAACTCGCTGACGCTGCCCGCGATCGCGCTGTCCGCGCCGGTCGCCGCGCAGCTGACCCGGGTGATCCGCACGTCGATGGTCGAGGAACTCGACAAGGACTACGTGCGCACCGCGCGCGGCGGCGGGCTGCCGCCGGTCGTGGTGGTCGGGCGGAACGTGCTGCGCAACGCGCTGGTCAATCCGCTGACCGTGCTCGGCCTGCGGGTCGGTTACCTGCTCGGCGGCGCGGTGGTGATCGAGACGATGTTCGCGCTGCCCGGAATGGGCCAGAACATGATCCAGGCCGTGCAGGACGGCGACACCGCCAAGGTGCAGGGCTTCGTGATCACCATCGCCGCCGGGTTCGTGCTGGTGAACCTGATCGTCGACGTGCTCTACCTCGTCGCCAACCCCCGTCTGCGGAGCCGCTCGTGATGCACCCGAACCTTCTCGCCGACGTGCTCTGCCCCGTCGCCGACCCCCGTCTGCGGAGCCGCTCGTGATGCGCCCGGTCCTCCGCCCGAACCTGACCGCCCGGCTGTCGCGGCCCGGCGTCCGGTTCCGGCGGCTTCCCCTGTCCTCGTGGATCGCGCTGGGCGTGCTGATCGTGCTCGGGCTCGTCGCGATCCTCGGCACCGTCGTGGCCACCCACAACCCGGACCTGCTCAGCACCGACGCCGGCGGGCCCAGCGCGGCGCACTGGTTCGGCACCGACCAGTCCGGCCGCGACATCTTCTCCCGGCTGGTCGCGGGCACCCGCTGGTCGCTCGCGATCGGCCTCGGCGCGACGCTGCTCGCGCTGGTCGCGGGCATCATCGTCGGATCGTTCGCGGCGACGTCCGGCCGCCGGGTCGACGGGCTGGTCATGCGGGTCCTCGACGTCCTGATGGCCTTCCCGGGCATCGCGCTCGCCGCGGTGCTGGTGGCGGTGTTCGGCCGCGGCATCCTCGTGCTGATCCTCGCCATCGGCTTCCTCAACATGGCTCCGGTGGCGCGGGTGGTGCGGGCGAACGTGCTCGCGCAGTACGGCGAGGACTACGTCGCGGCCGAGCGGGTGATCGGCGCGAAACGGCTGTTCATCCTCGCCCGGCACGTCGCGGTCAACTGCGCCGCGCCGATCCTCGTGTACTGCACGGTGACGGTGGCGGACGCGATCGTGTTCGAGGCGTCGCTTTCGTTCATCGGCGCGGGCATCCAGCCGCCCGATCCGTCGTGGGGTTCGGTGCTGTCGGACGGCAAGGACCTCGTGCTGACCGGCGGCTGGTGGGCGACGCTGTTCCCCGGTCTGCTGATCCTGGCCACGGTGCTGGCGTTGAACATTCTCTCCGAGGGAATCTCCGACGCTTGGGCCGCGCCGTCGGCTCGCACCGCGAAGGCGGCCGAGGCGGCACAGCAGATCGAGCTGGCCCCGGAGACCACCGCTCCGGTGCTGCCGCTGCGCGGTCTGCGTGAAGCCGGGCAACGGCTGGCGGCGAAGGCGAGGGATCTGTCCGGCCGGGAAACCGTGCTGGCAGTGGAGAACCTCGCGATCTCGTTCCCGGACCGGCACAACGGCGTGAACGTGGTCGACGGCGTGTCCTTTTCGGTCCGCTCCGGCGAGGTGCTGGGGCTGATCGGCGAATCGGGCTGCGGGAAATCGCTGACCGCGCTGTCGATCATGGGCCTGCAGCCGGATGCCGCGCGGCTCAGCGGCGCGATCCGGTTCGCGGGCGACGACCTGCTCACCATGAAGCCGAGCGTCCGCCGCCGGCACCTCGGGCACGACCTGGCGATGGTGTACCAGGACGCGCTCAGCTCGCTGAACCCGGCGATGACGATCCGCGCGCAGCTCAAGCAGTTCACCCGGCGCGGCGGCACGCGCACGCCGGAAGAGCTGCTGGAACTGGTCAACCTCGATCCGGGCCGGACGCTGCGGGCGTATCCGCACGAGCTTTCCGGCGGGCAGCGGCAGCGGGTCCTGATCGCGATGGCGCTGTCCCGCGGCCCGAAGCTGATCGTGGCCGACGAGCCGACGACGGCGCTCGACGTGACCGTGCAGGCGCAGATCATGGCGCTTCTGCTGCGGCTGCAGGAGGAACTGGGCTTCGCGCTGGTGCTGGTATCTCACGACCTCGCGCTGGTGTCCGACATCGCCGACCGGGTTGTCGTGATGTACGGCGGGCAGGTCGCCGAGACCGGCGCGACCGCGGCCGTCGTCGGCGCGCCGCAGCACCACTACACGCGCGGCCTGCTCAGCGCGGTGCTGTCGCTGGAGGAGAACGAAGCGACGCTCACCCAGATCAAGGGCGTCGTGCCCGCGCCGGCCGACTTCCCGCCCGGCTGCCGGTTCGCGAGCCGCTGCCCCGCCGCGCGCGGGCACTGCTTCGAAGTCGCGCCGGAGCCGGAGGGCAACGGGCATCTCGTGGCCTGCCACTACCCGGCTGAGAAACCAGTCGCGGCGATGGCGGAAGGAGCTCAGGCATGAGCCTCGTCGAGGTCGACAGCGTGCACGTGGTGCACAAGATCCGC
This sequence comes from Amycolatopsis sp. FU40, assembly GCF_021903635.1. Taxonomy (NCBI): domain Bacteria; kingdom Bacillati; phylum Actinomycetota; class Actinomycetes; order Pseudonocardiales; family Pseudonocardiaceae; genus Amycolatopsis; species Amycolatopsis sp. FU40. Next base: position 925,706 of record NZ_CP091381.1, on the reverse strand, counting down.
GGTTCGAGCCTGTTCGGGCACGACAAGGTGTACGCGCTCACTGACGCCACATTGGCCATCGCGAAGGGCGAAACCGTGGGCGTGGTCGGGGAATCCGGCTGCGGAAAGTCCACTTTGGCCAAAGTGCTGGTCGGGCTTCAGAAGCCCACCTCCGGCACAGTGCGGTACGCGGGCCAGCCACTGACCGCGTTGCGCCCGGCCGAACTGGGCCGCACGGTCGGCATGATCTTCCAGGACCCGTCGACCGCGCTGAACCGGCGGCTGCCCGTTTCGAAGATCCTGCGCGATCCACTGGACGTGCACCAGATCGGCACCGCCGAAGAACGCGCCGAACGGGTCCGGGAGCTGATGAACCTCGTCGGGCTGCCGTCCAGCGTAGCCGACGCGCTGCCCTCGCAACTGTCCGGCGGACAGCGGCAGCGCGTAGCGATCGCCCGCGCGCTCGCCCTGCGGCCGGCGTTGCTGGTGGCCGACGAGCCGACGTCCGCTTTGGACGTCTCGGTGCGCGCGCAGATCCTGAACCTGTTGCTGGAACTGCGTGAACAGCTCGAACTGGCGATGGTGTTCGTGTCGCACGACATCCAGACCGTGCGCCGGATGAGCGACCGCATCGTGACGATGTACCTCGGCCGGATCGTCGAACAGGCCTCGGCCGCGTACCTGCCGCACCACGCGCACCACCCCTACACGCGGGCGCTGTTCTCGGCGACGCCGAGCCTGCTGCACCCGGTGGAACCGATCGTCCTCAGCGGACCCGTGCCCTCGGCGACCGCGCCGCCGCCGGGCTGCCCGTTCCACACCCGTTGCCCGAAAGCCACCGACGAATGCTCCCTGGCCTTGCCACCGCAGTCCGGGCCGGACGAGCACACCTACCGCTGCATCCACCCAGAAATCGGAGTGACTGCCTCATGACTGCGCCCAAGTTCGCCGGCATCATCCCGCCGCTGTGCACGCCGTTCCACGACGACTTCACCGTGGACACCGCGTCGCTGCGGCGGCACATCGAATTCCAGCTCGACGCCGGCGTGCACGGGATCTTCGTGCTCGGCTCGTCCAGCGAGGTCGCCTTCCTTCCCGACGACCAGCGCCGGATCACCGTCGAAACCGCGGTCGACCAGGTCGCCGGGCGGGTCCCGGTGCTCGCCGGCTGTATCGACATGACGACCCTGCGCGTCGCGGAGCACGTGAAGACCGCCGAAGCGGCCGGCGCGGACGCCATCGTGGTGACCGCGCCGTACTACACGCGCACGCACGTCGCGGAGATCGACCGGCACTTCCGGCTCCTGCACGAGCGGACGTCGCTGCCGATCTTCGCCTACGACATCCCGATGGCCGTGCACACGAAGCTCGACCGCGACCTGGTGCTGAACCTGGCCGCGGACGGCGTTCTGGCCGGGCTCAAGGATTCCAGCGGCGACGAGGCCGGGTTCCGGATGGTGCTGCAGCAGCGGCGCGAACGCGGGCTGGAGCACTTCGCCGTGTTCACCGGTTCCGAACTGCTCGTGGACGCCGCGCTCGCGCAGGGCGCGGACGGCGCGGTGCCCGGGCTCGGAAACGTCGACCCGGTCGGCTATGTGCTGATCTACGACCACTTCCGCGGCGGCAACCCGCAGGCCGCGCGGCGCGAGCAGGAACGGCTGCTGACACTGTTCAGCATCACCGACGTGGCGCCGCCGAACCGGATGGGCCGCGGCTCGGCCGCGCTCGGCGCGTTCAAGGCGTCGATGAAGATGCGCGGATTTATCGACAACGCGGTGATGGCGCCGCCGCAACTCCCCCTCAACGACGACGAACTGCTGCAGATCAAGGGAAAGCTAGCGGAAGCGGGTCTCCTCTGATGGATCGGCTGTACTACGGCGGGGACTACAACCCCGAGCATTGGTCGCCCGACGTGTGGGCGGAAGATCTGAAATTGATGGCCGAGGCCTCGGTTTCGATGGTGACGGTCGGCATTTTCTCCTGGGCGCAGGTGGAACCCCGGCCGGGCGAATTCGATTTCGGCTGGTTCGACACGGTGCTGGACAACCTCGCCGCCGGCGGCGTCCGGGCTTGCCTGGCCACCATGACGGCCTCGCCGCCGCCGTGGCTTTCGCACCGGCATCCGGAAATCCTGCCGGTGCGCGCGGACGGCACCCGGCTGTCCGCCGGGGCGCGGCAGCAGTTCTGCCCGTCCAGCCCGGTGTTCCGCGAGCACGCCGCCCGGCTGGTCGAACAGGTCGCCGCCCGGTACGCCGGACATCCGGCGCTGGAAATGTGGCATATCGGCAATGAGTTCGGCTGCCATATCCGCGCCTGCTATTGCGATACGTCCGCCGAAGACTTTCGGTGCTGGCTCGCCGAACGCTACGGCACCATCGAGGCGTTGAACGAAGCCTGGAGCACGACTTTCTGGTCGCAGCGGTACTCCGAGTTCGACGAGATCCAGCCGCCGCGCGTCGCGCCGACGTTCCCGAACCCGGCGCACCGGCTGGACTACCACCGGTTCTCCTCCGACGCTTCGCTCGGCTGCTACCTCAACGAGCGCGAGGTGCTGGCCCGGGTCACGCCGGACGTCCCGGTGACCACGAACTTCGTCGGCCTCGTCCAGAAATCGCTCGACTGGAACAAATGGGTGCCGCACGAGGACATCGTGAGCCTCGACTCCTACCCCGACCCGTACGATCCGCGCGGGCACCTGGAAGCGGCCTTCGCCTACGATCTGGTCCGGTCTGTCAAGGACGGTCAGCCGTGGCTGCTGCTGGAGCAGGCACCGAGCGCGGTGAACTGGCGCACCCGCAACAGCCCCAAGCCGCCGGGAACGATGCGGCTGGGCAGCTGGCAGGCGGTCGCCCGCGGCGCGGACGCGGTGTTGTTCTTCCAGTGGCGGCAAACCCCGGGCGGGGCCGAGAAGTTCCACTCCGCGATGGTGCCGCACGGCGGTCCGGACACCCGGACGTTCCGCGAGGTCCGCGACCTCGGCCAGGAACTGGCGTCGCTGCCGCAGCTGGCGGACAGCCGGGTGAAGGCCGACGTCGCGATCCTGCACGACTGGAACAGCTGGTGGGCGCTGGAGCTGAACTCGCATCCGTCGGACGACCTCAGCCAGCTCGACGCGCACCTCGCGCACTACGCGCCGCTCTTCGACGCGAACGTCACCTGCGACGTCCTGCACCCGTCCCGCGACCTGTCCGGCTACCGGCTCGTCGTGGTGCCCAATCTGTACCTGATGGACAGTGCGGTCGCGGCCAATCTCCGCTCCTATGTGGAGGGTGGCGGGCATCTGGCGGTGTCGTTCTTCTCCGGCATCGCCGACGAGAACGACCGGGTGTACACCGGCGGCTATCCCGCGCCCCTGCGAGACATTCTCGGCCTGCGGGTCGACGAATTCTGGCCGCTGCCCGAAGGCGGTTCCACGACGCTCGACCTCGACGGTGCGACCGCCGGCGCCACGATCTGGTCCGAATGGATCGAAGCCGAGGGCGCGGACGTCGTCGCCACCTTCGCCGAAGGCCCGCTGGCCGGGCGTCCCGCGGTCACGCGGCACGAGTTCGGCTCGGGGGTCGCGTGGTACCTCGGCACCCGGCCGGACGCGGACGTCATGCGCACGCTCTTCGACCGGATCACCGCCGAGGCCGGAGTTTCGCCGGTGCTGCCCGGGTTGCCGGACGGTGTCCAGGCGATTGTGCGGCACGGTTCCGCCGATTATCTGTTCCTGCTCAACCACAACGCTGAAGCCGTCACGGTTTCCCTGCCTTCACCGGCTACCGATTTGCTCACCGATCCCGCCCAGCCATCGTCCGAAGTGGAACTGGCCGCGCACGGCGTGGCCGTCCTTTCCGGACAGTTCGGAACGGAGACCAGATGAGAACCGCCCTTCGCGTGGTGCTGGCGCTCGTGCTGCTGGCTTTCCTCGCCCCCGCCGGTTCGGCTCAGGCCGCGCCGCAATTCGATCAGAAAGCGCTCTTCGACCCGCATCAGGAAACCGGGTACGCGTGCTTCCGCATCCCGGCGATCGTCCGCAGCACGCACGGCACGCTGCTGGCCTTCGCCGAGGGCCGCAAGGACAACTGCGGCGACACCGGCGACATCGACCTGGTGCTGAAGCGGTCCACCGACGGCGGCACCACCTGGTCGCCGCTGCAGGTGGTCAACCGCGGCGGCGGGGACACCCACGGCAACCCGGTGCCCATTGTGGACGCCAAGACCGGCCGGATCGTCCTGATCACCACGTACAACAAGGGCCGCACCGACGACAAGGGCTGCTCCGTGCCGTGCCCGCGCACGCCGCACTCGCAGTACAGCACCGACGACGGCCGCACCTGGTCGACGCCGGTCGACATCAGCGCGCAGGCGAAGCTGCCCGCGTGGGATTCCTGGTACGCCTCGGGTCCGGTGCACGGCATCCAGCTCCAGCACGGCAGGCACGCGGGCCGTCTCGTCTTCGGCGTGAACGCCGAACGCAGTGACGGCACCAATTCCGTCGAGAACTACGCCGGGCTCGTCTACAGCGACGACGGCGGTTCCTCCTGGCACGTCGGCGCTGTCGACAACTACCTGCATCCGGTGGGCGGCACCTTCACGCAGAAGCCGTCGGAAGTCAGCGTGGTGGAGCTGCCGGACGGCACGATTTACGCCGGGGGCCGCGAACAAAGCGGCACCGACATCGGCAACCGCGACTACGCGTTGAGCCGGGACGGCGGCGAGACTTTCGCCCAGCGCTTCACCACGATCCCCGACCTCGTGACGCCCATGGTGCAAGGTTCGCTGCTGCGCCTGGACCGTCCCGGCGGCAAGCGGATCCTGTTCGCCTCCCCCGCCGACACCGACCGGCGGCGCTGGATGACCATCCGTTCGTCCTATGACGACGGTCGCACCTGGGAGAACGCCGACCAGGGCACGCGGGTCACGACGGACTGGTCGGGCTACTCCGACCTGGTCCAGCTCAGCGGCCCGCAGGACCGGAACGCGAAGATCGGCCTGATGTACGAGGGCGGCGCGGTGGACGCCCGCGACGAGATCCGGTTCGCCCGCTTCGACGAGAACTACCTCGGCTGGAAGCGTTCGCCGGGAGTGTCCACTCCGGACGTCGCAAGCGGACAGCCCGCTCGCATCCTCGGCGACGCCGGCCTGGTTCCCGGCAAGTTCGGCAAGGCGGTCGAGCTGAAGAACGGCTTCGTCCGCGTCCCGTACTCGCCGGCGCAACTGGTCGGCTCAGCCGATTTCACCTTCTCGACCTGGGTCAAGTACGGCGCTTCGAAAGACCCGCAGCCGCTCCTGTGGCTGGGCGGAATGGGCTCCACCGCGCCGCAGCTGTGGCTCCGCGCCGAACCCGCGTCGCATCGCCTGATCGCGATGACGACCACCGCGGCCGGAAGCAAGTCGGTCACCACGCAATCGGCGTACGACGATCAGAAGTGGCACCACGTGGCGCTTGAGCGATCGGGCGGCCAGCTCCGCATCCTGGTCGACGGCGCGGTAGCCGCGTCCGGTCCGGACTCGCCCGGTTCGGTCACCCAGACCGTCTCGTTCCAGCTGTGGCTGGGCGAACGGCTGGACGGCGCCCAGCACCTGTCCGGCGCGCTTGACGACAGCCGCCTCTTCCGGCGGGCACTGTCCACTGCGGACCTGACCGCGGTCCGCGCCGGGAAACCGGTCTCGGGTGCGGTCATGGAGCTTCGCTTCGACCGATGACGCACTGGCTGAAGCCGGGTGGCCGCCACCCGGCTTCAGCCGTGCAACGCGAGATACGGCGCGATCCCGACCAGCACCGCGATGAGAGCGGCTTTGAGCGTCTTGGTCGGCAACGCGTGCGCGATCCGCCAGCCGATCAAGACTCCCGCCAGCTCCGGGATCCCGACGATCGCCGCCAACCGCCAGTCGACCGTTCCGTGCAGGACATACCCGAGCGTCCCGACGCCGGCGATCACCACCGACTGCGCTTGCGCCGCGGCGAGCGCCCCGAGCACCGGCATCCCGGCGACGACCAGCAACGGCACCGCCAGCATCGGGCCGCCGACCCCGACCAGGCCCGCCACCACGGCGACGCCCGCCCCGATCGCCCCCGCGACCGACAGCCCGACCGCCCGCTCGCGCCCCTTCAACCCGACGAACACCGCCACGACCAGCGCGAACCCGCCGAGCACGATCCCGAACGCTTTGGTGGACACCCACGAGTTCAGCAGCACGCCCAGCGGAGTCCCGACTACGGCGGCCGCGGCGAGAACTCCCGCTACGCGCCGGGTCTCGGGTTCCCGCAACTGTCCGGAATGGACGAATGCGGCACTGCCGAGGATGCCGGTGGCTACGTGTGTGACGATTGCCGTGCCTGCTACCTGCGCCGGGGTGAGCGAGGTGAAGACGAACAGCCCGACCGTCGCGAGCACGCCGCCCGGTCCGACGGCGGTGATGCCGATCCCGGCGAGCAGTCCGGTGATGATCAGCGCGGCGATCACCTGTGCCACCGCCAGAAGTCGTTCTCTCGGCGGCGTTCCGCTGCGAGGCCACCCGCACGGCGAGCCTGCCCGCGCTCAGTCCGCCACCGGAAACCGCGGCGCGCCCATCGATTTACTCCTGCCGGGGCGTCGTGCGCGTTCATGCCGCCCCGCGCTGCAAGGTCGCACGCAGCGTGAGCCGGTCCGCGCGGATGTGCAGCCACTCCGCGTCGACCGGGCGCCCGTCCGGCAGCCGGGTCAGCCGGTCCAGCGCGAAGACCGCGGTCCCGGGCGCGACGTCCAGCAGCGCGGCCGTGTCCGGCCCGGCGGACACGGCGTGCACCTCGACCTCCGCCCGTCCCAGCCGGATGCCGTTCGTCTCCTCCAGCAACGCGAACAGGTCCCGGTGCGCCAGATCCTTCCCCAGCAACGGAATCCCCAGATCCGCGACCAGATAGGTCGAGTCGAGCGACAACGGCGCCCCGCCCAGCCGCCGGACGCGCTCGAGGTGCACGACCTCCTCCCCCGCCGTCAGGCCGAGGCGTTCGGCCACCGACGGCGGCGCGGCGACCGTCTCGGCGGTGCGCACCTCGTTCACGACCTCGCCGTGTCCTTCGAGCGCCTCCGCCAGCCCGGTCAGCCGGTCGAGCCCGTGCCCGTATTTCGGGCGCACGACCAGCGTCCCGACGCCCTGCCTGCGTTCGACGAGCCCTTCGTCCCGCAGCAAGCCGAGCGCTTCCCGCACGACGTTCCGCGACGCACCGAACCATTCGCCCAGCGCCCGCTCGCCCGGCAGCAGGTCGCCGACCTCGCCCGCGACGATCCGCTGCCGCAGGCCGTCGGCCACCTGCCGGGCCCGTTCCGCCCTCCGCTGCGTAGTCACCACGTCGGCGACGCTACCGGGATTTTGATTACGCCGAGGTTACGCCACCCGCATTGACCTGCGAAAACGCCGTGAGCAGCAGCGATGATCGGTCGCGCTGCCGGTTCCGCCACCGCATTGCGGCCGGGAACGCGATCCCGCGCGCTGAACCGGTCAGCAAATGCTTCCCAGGCTCGACGTCCAGCCCCACCACATCCCGTACTCGGCGAGGTTGCCCGCGTCGTTCAGGTGCACGTTGTCCGCCAGCCAAGGACTCGGGTTCGGCAGATTCGCCGAGCCCGCGGGCGGGATGTACTGCCGCAGATCGACGAGCGCCGTCCCCTTGGCGACCGCCGTCTGGTAGATCGACGTCGCGTACTGCGACCAGAAGTACTTCTGCGTCTGCCCGCCCCACGGGTTGGGCGTCCACTTCAGCTCGGCGTAGATCGAGAGCAGGATGTCTACCCCGGGCCGCGCGGCGCGGATGTTGTCGATGAGCTTCCCGAGGTTCGCCTTGAACACCGCCGGGTCCACCTGCGCGATCAGCTCGTTGCCGCCGAGGTCGACGAGCACCAGGTCGGGCTGGCGCTGCGTGAGGTCGGCGAGCGCGCCGGTCGTGTCGGGCCAGCGGCCGCCGGGGAAATAGTCGGTGGCCATCGCGCCGTTGTGCGCGTAGTTCTTCGTGGTGGTGTTCCACTCGGCGTGGAGATCGTTGGCGATTTTCGTGGTCCAGCCGTACGTGGTCGGCGCGTACGTGTCCGTAGCGGACTGGTAGCCCGTGGTCCCGTAGCCGGTGTCGGCCGACGTGCCGAGGATCGCGACCTGCTCCTTCTTGGTGCACCAGGTGCTGGTCTGACCGGCGTCCGCGGCGACCGCGGGGGACATCGCGATGCCGAAGCCGACCAGGGTGAGCAATGCCGCGATACGGGCTCTTCGCATGGGGACCGGGCCTTTCCGGGAGAGATGATCTGCGGATGTGTCGCCGCGACCGGCCCGCGCGTTACCGGTGTGCGGAAAGAGAAACCGGGATGCGGGGAGCGTCACGGTTCTGGCAGTCTCGGACGCGTGAAGATCCTGTTCGCGTCCGCGCCCGGCTACGGGCTCACCCTCCCGCTGATCCCGGTCGTCTGGGCCGCCCGTGCCGCGGGCCACGAGGTCCTGCTGGCCACCACCGCCGAGATCGCCGAGGTGTCCGCGCGCGCCGGCCTTCCGGTCGCCGACGTCTTCCCCGGCCGCGACATCTGGACCGACCTGCTGGCGACCGTCAAGGACGGTTCCGCCCCGGACCCGGACGAACCCGAGGAATACCGCGTCGCGCGGCAGCATCGGGGTCCGTTCGGGCTCTTCACCGCCGCCATGACCGCGGGCACCGTCGAAACCGGCCGGGCGTTCGGCGCGGACCTGGTCGTCTACCCGTCCGACCACGCGGCGGGCGCACTCGCCGCGGTCGCGCTCGGCGTGCCCGCGCTCGAGGTCGGCAACCGGATCTCCTGGTCGGCAAGGGACCTGTCGTGGCGCACCGAGCACGACGACTTCCTGAGCGGCGAACTCGTCGCCCTGATGCGCGAGAAGCTCGGCCTCGGCGACGCGCCGCCGAACGTCATCGCCCGGATCGACCCGCGCGCGCCGAGCATGGGCGGGCTGCGCGCGGACGAGGAGCACGTCGACGAACGCGACGGCGTGCCTTGGTGGCCGATGCAGTTCGTGCCGTACAACGGCGGGGCGGTGCTGCCGGAATGGGCGCTGCGGAGGCCGGACCGGACTCGGGTGGCTGTCACGCTGGGCACCGTAGTCCCGGCGATGACCGGGGTCAGCAGTCTGAAGGTCGTGCTGGACGCGCTCGGCGGAATGGACGTCGAGGTCATTCTCGCGGCGGGCACCGCCGATTTGAGCGAACTGGGCGAGCTCCCGGGAAATGTCCGGTCGGTGGGGTATCTGCCGTTGTCGGTGTTCCTGCCGGGGTGTTCGGCGATTGTTCACCACGGCGGGTCCGGGACTACTGCCGCGCCGTTGTTTTACGGGCTGCCGCAATTGGTTCTGCCCAGTTTCGCGGACAATCCGATGTCGGCTGAGCGCGTCGTCGATCGGGGCGTGGGATTGAGCCACGATCCGGCCGCGGTGGATGTTCCCACGGTCGCGAAGCTGGTTTCGCAGTTGCTCGAGGACGAGGCGTTCCGGATCGCGGCCGCGGAGGTCCGGGCGGAGATGAGCGAGCAGCCCAGCCCGGCCGACGTCGTCGCGCGTGCGGTCGCCGCTCTCCGCTGAAATGCGCGCGAGGCCGCGGCGGGCTAGATGGCCGTTTCCCCCTTGCCCAGCACCACAATCCCGAAGTCGCTCACGTGGTAGTGGCCGCGATCCCGAGCCAGATCGACCCCGATGTGCGCGCCGGGCGGAACAACGACGTTCTTGTCCAGGATCGCGCGCCGCACCACCGCGCCGCGCCCGACCCTGGCGCCGTCCAGCAGCACCGAGCCCTGCACGACAGCGCCGTTCTCCACGAAAACATCCGGTGACAGCACCGAATCCACCACCTGCGCGCCGGAGATGATGCAGCCGTTGCTGACGATCGACTGGGTCGCGGTGCCGCCTTCCACGAACTTCGCCGCCGCGCGCTGGCCGGGGTGGGCCAGGATCGGCCATTTCCGGTTGTACAGGTTGAAAATCGGCTGCGTCGAGATCAGGTCCGTGTGCGCGTCGTAATAGCTGTCGATCGTTCCGACGTCGCGCCAGTAGCCATGGTCCCGGCCCGTTTCCCCGGGCACCACATTGCCGTTGAAGTCGTAGACCGCCGCCTCGGATTTCTCCACCAGCGCCGGGATGATGTCGCGGCCCATGTCGTGTTTGGACGCCGGGTTCTTGGCGTCCGCGTGCAGCGCGTCGAGCATCACCTGCGTCGTGAAGACGTAATTGCCCATCGACACATACGATTCGTCCGGCGAATCCGGCAGGCCCGGCGGATCCTCGGGCTTTTCCAGGAACGCGTCGATCTTGGTGCCGTCCTCGGTGCTGATCACGCCGAACGAACGGGCTTCCGCGCGCGGCACGCGGATTCCGGCGACCGTCACGCCCGCGCCGGACGCGATGTGCGCGTCGATCATCTGGCGCGGGTCCATCCGGTAGATGTTGTCCGCGCCGAACACCGCGATGTACGCGGGCGATTCGTCGTGCACGAGGTTGAGGCTCTGGTGGATCGCGTCCGCGCTGCCCTGGAACCAGCGCGGGCCCAGCCGCTGCTGGGCGGGCACCGGCGTGACGTACTCGCCGGTCAGCGACGACAGCCGCCAGGTCGTCGAGATATGCCGGTCCAGCGAATGCGATTTGTACTGCGTCAGCACGCAAATCCGGCGGATCCCGCCGTGCACCAGGTTGGAGAGCACGAAGTCGATCAGCCGGTGCACGCCGCCGAACGGGACCGCGGGTTTCGCGCGGTCGGTGGTCAGCGGCATCAGCCGTTTGCCCTCGCCGCCGGCGAGGACGATCCCCAGCACATCGGATCCGTCGATCACGAAACCCTCCCGCACGCCTCGTAAACCCCGACCGTCGCGGCGGCGATCGCTGCCCAGCCGAACTCTCCCACCGCGCGGTCCCGTCCGGCGAGGCCCAGCCGGGTGGCGCGGTCGCGGTCCGCGGCCAGGTCGTTGATCCCGCGCGCGAGCCCGGCCTCGAAAGCGCCGGGCTCGTTCTCGTCGTAATGCACCAGCACGCCGGTCTCGCCGTCCGCGACCACCTCCGGGATGCCGCCGACGTCGCTGGCCACCACCGCGGTGCCGCACGCCATCGCTTCCAGGTTCACGATGCCGAGCGGCTCGTACACCGACGGGCACACGAACACCAGCGCGTGTGTCAGCAACTGGACGACCTCCGTGCGCGGCAGCATCTCCGGAATCCAGTGCACCCCGGACCGTTTCTTCTGCAGCTCCGCGACAAGCCCGCGGAACTCGGCGTCCAGCTCCGGCGTGTCCGCACCGCCCGCGCACAGGATCAGCTGCACGTCTTCGTCCAGAGCAGCCCCGGCGCGCACGAGATGCGGCACGCCTTTCTGCCGCGTGATCCGCCCGACGAACAACGCGTACGGCCGGTTCGGGTCGATGCCGTGTTTCTCCAGCACGTCGGTGCCCGGATCGGGTTGGTACAGCTCGGTGTCGATGCCGTTGCGCACCACATGCACCCGCGCCGGGTCGACGTTCGGGTACGCGGCGAGGACGTCGCGCCGCATGCCGGAGCTGACCGCGATGATCGCGTCCGCCGCCTCGTACGCATCGCGCTCGATCCACGACGACACGCGGTAGCCGCCGCCGAGTTGCTCGGCCTTCCACGGCCGCAGCGGTTCGAGCGAATGCGCGGTGATCACGTGCGGGATGCCGTGCGCGAGCTTCGCGAGATGGCCGCCGAGGTTCGCGTACCAGGTATGGCTGTGCGCGAGATCGTGCCCGGCAAGCGCGTCGGCCATCGAGACCGCGATGTCCATGGTGGCGAACGCGGGCTGGGCGTACCCGTGCGCGTCGCGGTGCCCGTGCGCGCCGTCCGGGCGATCGGGGCCCCAGCAGTGCACGTCCAGGTCGACCAGCGACCGCAGTTCCCGTGCCAGGAACTCGACGTGCACCCCCGCTCCCCCGTACACGTCCGGCGGGTACTCCCGGGTGAGCAGGCCGACCTTCATGCGTTGACCCTAGACGTCCCCACCGGACGCACGCAGTACGGAAAGCGGGCGAATCCGGTTCGCCGCTCAGTGTTCGCGCCGTCCTACCACGACTGTCGCGCCGAGTTCGTCATCTTCTTCCACCGCCGCGACCAGCCCTGCCCGGCGCAGTTCGGCCGTCGCCGCGGCCGCTTGGCGTTCGCTGGCCTCGAAAAGCACGTGCCCGCCGGGCGCGAGCCACGACGGCGCCTCGGCGACGACGCGACGGAGCACGTCGAGACCGTCGGCTCCCCCGTCGAGCGCGACGCGGGGTTCGTGATCGCGCGCCTCGGGCGGCATGAGCGCGACGTCGTCAGTCGGGACGTACGGGACGTTCGCGATCAGGACGTCGACCCGGCCGCGCAGCCGCTGCGGAAGCGGGGCGTAGAGGTCGCCTTCGTAGACCTCACCAGGCACGTTCTGCCGCGCGCAGTCCACCGCGGCGGGTTCGACGTCCGCCGCGTGCAGTTCGATTCCGGGCGCCTCGGCCGCGACCGCTGCGCCCAGCGCCCCGGATCCGCAGCACAGATCGAGCACCACTGACTGCTCGTGCGCGAACCCGATGGCCAGCCGCACGAGCAACTCCGTGCGGTGCCGGGGCACGAAGACGCCCGGCGCGACGGCGAACCGGCGGCCGGCGAACTCCGCCCAGCCGAGGATGTACTCCAGCGGTTCCCCGGCGACCCTCCGCTCGACCATCCCGGCCACGTCGCCCGATTGGCCCAGCAGAAGGCGGGCCTCGTCCTCAGCGAAGACACACCCCGCGCCCCGCAAGCGCGCGACGACCTCGACGAACTCCACTGCGCCTCCACCCCTGCCGAGCCTCGTGAGTGCTGCTGCCGGTTAACCGGCGTTGCCGCTCACGAGGCCCTACGGCACCACGACGACCGGCCAGGTCGCGGCGCGCACCAGCCGGTTGCCGACCGAGCCGACGAGCCGGTGCCCGCCCTGTTCGGAGGCGCCGACCACGACCATGTCCGCGTTGACCTCCTGCGCGGCCTGCCGCAGTTCGGGGAACGTCTCGCCGCGCCGGACCACGAACGTGACCGGCACCTGCAAGTCGGCCGCCCGGTCGCGCAGTTCCGCGCGCAGTTGCTCGATCTCTTCCTCGAAGGTCTGCTGCTGCACGTCGACGACCGCGGCCGCGGCGAGGCCGGTCCACACCGTCGGCGCTGCCACGTACACCACGACCAGCCGCGCGCGCTGCCTCCGGGCGAGGCCGCCGCCGTAGGCCGTCGCCCGCAGCCCGGTCGGCGAAGTGTCCGCGCCGACCAGGATCACGCGCGGTCCGTCGGTGCCCCGTTCGTACGGGCCCGGGTCCCAGCTGGGTCCGTATTCCTCGACCAGTTGCTCCACCCGGCCCATTATGTCCGGGACGCCGGGACCCGCCGGGTCGCGTCCGTCACCGGCGGGGAAGGCCTGGAAAGAAAATTCCCATCCAGTTGGATTGCCCTCCGTTCGGAGTACCCCGGGCGCGCTTCGGCTGGTAGCGTCCCCGCAACCTGAACACACGCGTCCGGGAAGGACCGGGGAGCCCACACGCGTGCGGCGGCGAGGCGGATCGCGATGCGAGACGATGTAGTCGAGGCGAGTGCGGTGGTCGGGCACTCGCCCGAACAGGTGTGGCAGATCGTCGGCAGTCCCGAGCTGTACCCGAGGTTCGTCCCGGCGATCAGCTGGTGCGAGGTGACCGTGCCCGCGGTGCGCGGCCGAGGGCCGCACTGCCTGATCCGGCTGGCCCCGGACCGGCACACCATGGTCGAGGGCACGATTCACGCGGCGGTGTACCGCCCTGGCGAGCACGTCGTCTGGTGCGGGCTGCCGGACGAGCGGACCTGGGTGTCGGTCGAGCTGCGGCCGGTCCCGCGCGGCGGCACCGAGATCGTGCTGCGGATGATGCTCCCCTCGCTGCCCCAGGAGCACACCGACCTCCTCGCCCGCGGCACGGTGAAAGGCCTGCTCAAGCAGCTGGCGAAGCGGATCGGGCAGCAGCTGTCCGGGCTTCCGGGCGACCCGCCGGAGCAGGAGCCCGCCACCGCCCTGCGCACGGCGAACACGCTGGTCCGCGCGGGAGTGCTGGCCGCGGGACGGCCGGACAGGATGGTCAAGCAGCTCAGCTCGTTCGCCCGCTGGGGCGCGACCCTGGCCGGCGGATACCTCGCCGCGACCGCGCGCGGGGCCGACGACGTCGCGGTCCACGACGAGCGCAACACACGCACGTTCGGCGAGATCGACGAGCGCAGCAACCAGCTGGCCAACGCGCTGGCCGCGCTCGACGTGGAGGCCGGTTCGCGGGTCGCGCTGATGTGCCGCAACCACGCGGCGATGATCGAGGCGTTCGTCGGCTGCAGCAAGCTCGGCGCCGACGTCGTCCTGCTCAACACCGGGCTCTCCCCCGCCGCCGTCGAGGAGGTGCTCACGCAGCACCCGCCCGCCGCGGTGCTGGCCGACGACGAGTTCGCGCCGATCATCGCGTCGGTGCCCGGCGAATTCCCGCGCGTGAGCACCTGGGACGACGCCGAACAGGGCTACCGCACGCTCGACGAACTGCTCCAGGACGCCCCGACGACCCGGCCGAAGCCGAGCGAACGCGAGGGCCGGATCGTCGTGCTGACGTCGGGCACCACCGGGGCCCCGAAGGGCGCGCGCCGTCCGACGCCGAAGGGCGTGAGCACGTCGGCGACCGTTTTGTCGCGAATCCCGTTGCGGGCCAGGGACAAGATCGCGGTGGCCGCCCCGCTGTTCCACAGCTGGGGGCTGGCCGCGATGCAGCTCGGCATGGCGCTGCGCGCGGAACTGTCGCTGATCCGCCGGTTCGACGCGGAGCAGACGCTGCGCACGATCGCCGAGCACCGCTGCGACGCGCTGTTCGCGGTCCCGATCATGCTGCAGCGGATCCTCGACCTGCCCGAACGCGTGCGCAACCGGTACGACCTGTCGTCGCTGCGGATCGTGGCGAGCAGCGGGTCGGCGATGCCGGGCGCGTTCGTGACGTCGTTCATGGACACCTTCGGCGACGTCCTCTACAACTTCTACGGCTCCACCGAGGTGTCCTGGGCGAGCATCGCCGACCCGGCCGACCTGCGCGCCGCGCCGACGTCCGCCGGCCGCTGCCCGCCCGGCACCCAGGTCGCGATCCTGGACGACGAGCGCCGCCCGGTCCCGCCCGGCGACGAAGGCCAGATCTTCGTCGGCAACGACATGCTGTTCGACGGCTACACCAACGGTTCCAGCGTCCCCCGCGCCCACGACCTGATGGCCACCGGCGACGTCGGCTACCAGGACGCGTCCGGACGCCTGTTCGTCACCGGCCGGGCCGACGAGATGATCGTCTCCGGCGGCGAGAACGTGTTCCCGCGCCCGGTCGAGGAAGCCTTGGCCGCACTGCCGGGCGTGTCGGACGCGGCCGTGGTCGGCGTCCCGGACGACGAGTTCGGCCAGCGGCTGGCCGCGTACGTCGTGCTCCGCCGCGGCGCCCGCATGCACGCCGAGGACGTCCGGCACTACATCCACCAGCGGCTCGCGCGGTTCGCTGTGCCGCGCGATGTGTACTTCGTGCCGGAGCTTCCGCGGAACGCGACCGGGAAGATCGTGAAGCGGCTTCTCAACGACGATCTTTGGCCGATCGCGCAGGGATAGCTCAGAGTCTGGCCAGCTGTCCCTGCGGCCCGGGGCTCGCCGCCGCAGCGGCCACGCTGAACCGGCCCGGCCCGAACGTCTCCTCCCCAGTCGGGCCGGACGAGATCTGCCGGATGCTCGCACTGAGGTCGGCCTCGACCCCGCCGGGAAGCTTCAACCGGATCAGGAACGGCAGCACCAGCCCCACGACCATGAGCCCGACAAGCACCGGCGTGAGCGTCGTCAGCATCACGCCGGTGATCTTGTCGGACAAGAAGAACGCGGCCCACAACGCGATCAGTGCGGCGATCCCGACGACCACCACCACGACGCTGCCCGCCGTGCTGCTCCGGGTGATCCGCAGGCTTTCCTCCATGATCTGGAGACTGCGCCGCGCCTCGACGTTCCCCGGATCGAGCTTCACGCACCGACGCAGGTCGCGGATCGCCTTGCGCCGCTGCATGGGCTTCGCCGGGAAATCCCCGGCAGACTCAGCCAGCTTGTACCGGGCGACCGCGGCCACAAAATACGGTTCTGCTTCTTTCGAGGCAAGGGAAATCGCTTCCTGCGCCCGAGCGAGCGCGTCGGCGTGAAACTGCCTGCCCTGGGTGGCGTCGCCGCGTTCGATGAGCAATTTGGCCACCGCCATCAGCAACTGCCACCGCGGCAAGTCACAGTCGTTGCGGCGCAACGCTTGCTGCAAGACGTCTTCGCCCTCGACGAAGTCGCCAGCCGACCGCATGAGCGCTACCGCGAGCCCGAGACTCGCACTCCCGTTGGCCGGATCTATTTGCCGCGCCTGCCGAAAATGCCGCGCGGCACTGGCACTGGGTTTGCCCGTCGGGTCGTCGATACCGCGCTGGAGATGGAGGTAGCCGAGTTCGACGTGAGCCTGCGCGTCGTACCAATCGCGTTCCAGTGCCGCATTGAGGTGGGTTTCCGCCTCGTCGAACCGGCCCAGCTGCGAATAGAGCGCACCTAGGTCGACGTAGCTCGCGTGGTGACGGTCGAGTTCGACCGCGCGGCGGAAGTGCTGCTCCGCCTGTGCATAATTTCTCCGTTGGTAATTCAGGACACCCAGGCAAGTGTGTGCGGAATGGTGTCGGGGCGATTGTTCGAGCACGGAGAAACACAGCTTCTCGGCCTCGTCCCGTCCCTGCTGTGTCGCTTGCCGAACCAAACACCAGGCGAGGCCGAATCGAAGTCCGACGCTGTTCGGCGCTTTCTCGCACGCGGCACGAAACCGCTCTTCGGCGGTTTGATAGTCACCCGAGGAGAACCGGACCCATCCCGCCTGTGCCACGGATTCAGCTTCTTCCCGAGGGTTCCGGCTGTCCGCTCGCAACCGAGCGATCTCCTGATCAGCGTCGTCGAACCGATGGCTGTCGTGATAAACCCAGACAAGTTCCTCGCGCAGCGACCGGTTCCAGGGCATTCGCTTCAATGCCGTGGAAACGCATCGTTCGGCCTCGTCGAACCGGCGCAGCGAACGCAAGGCCGCCGATCGACCGTTGATCGCCCCGACGTCGAACGCGTCCAGCCGAAGCGCCCGGTCGAACCAAAGGAGACTTTCCTCGTACCGCAACTGGTGGTCGTACAGAAGCCCCAACTCGACCAGCAGGTCCACCTCGTCCGGCCGCCGTTCTATGGCTTCGTGCGCCGCTTTTTCGGCTTCGTCGTAACGACTGAGCCTCCGAAGCACGGTCACCCGGGTTTCGAGCGCCGTGGCGTCGAGCGGATCGGCTTCGAGAGCCTGGCGGACGTTCTCCAGCGCCTCCTCGAAACGATCTTCGTCGATCAAAAGCAAGGCACGCTCCAGCACCAGGCTGGGCACGTCCGGCCGCAACGCCGTCGCTGCGTCCGCGGCAGCGCGGGCCTCGTCGAACCTGCGCAATTGACGCAGGCAAGTCACTCGCAACTCCAGCGCCCGGGCATGGCACGGGTCGACCGTCAAGACCCGCTCGTACCATTCCAGTGCTGCTTCCAGACCGAGCCGGCCCCTCGCGGACCAAGCCATCTGGATCATGGCGGGCACGTCGTCCGGCTCGCGATCGAGAACCCCGCGAAGGACGGCCTCTGCTTCCTCGGTCCGCCTCAGGCGTTGCAGCATCGACGCCCGCGACCTCGACACCCAGCCATCAAGCGGATCGAGGTCCACGGCCTGCTCGAAGCACCGCAGCGCCGCGTCGAAGCGGGACTGGTCGTGCAGTACCCATCCCCGCTGTGCCAGGAGGACCGGATCGCGAGGGTGCTGTTCGACCGCTTCTTCAGCCGCTGCTTCGGCTTCTTCGAACCTCCTCAACCTGCGCAGGGCGACCAGCCGCCACTCGAGCGCCGCGACACTTCCCGGATCGGCGTCCAGCACACGCTCGAACCAGTCCAATGCGGCGGCGTACCGGAAGCGGGCGTCTTCGAGCACACCTCGCGCGAGGAGGAGGCCCGGATCGCCGGGGCAGTGACCGAACGCCTCCTTGAGGACGGTCTCGACCCGTTCGTACCGCCGCAACTCGAGTAGCACCGCCGCTCGGGACCGCCAGGCCCAAGCACATCCCGGGTCGAGGTCCAGCGCCCGCTGAAACCAGTCCAGAGCTGACTCGTACTGGTACCGAGCGGCGTGGCCCCAGCCCCGCCGCACAAACAGGTCCGGCTCGTTCGGGCACCGTTCGATCGCCTCGCACACCGCCGAATCTGCCTCTTCGAACCGCCGGAGCCGCTGCAGCACCGCTGCTCGTGACAGAAACGCGGACAGGTCTCGCGCGCTGGTGTCCAGCGCCCGGTCGTACCAGCTGAGTGCTTCTTCGAGCTTGTGCTGGGCCTCCTTCACCTCGCCCATCTTCCGCAGGCAGGACGCGTCGTCGGGCCGTCGGCCCATCGCCTCCTCGGCCGCGGCCTCAGCCTCCGCGACCCGCCGCGACGTCAGGAGTTGCGTCACCTTCGAACGCAACGCCCACGCATGACGCGGATCGACCGCGAGTGCCCGACTGAAGCAGTCCAGCGCTTCCTCGCCGCGATGGCGGGCAGCCGCCAGCCATCCTTGCGCGACCAGCGGTCCCGGAGCGTCCGGACGCAACGACACCGCCTCGCGTGCAGCCGTCTCCGCTTCGACGGGTCTCTTCAGCAAGCGCAGCACCGTCACCCGCGACGTCAGCGCGGCGGCGTGCCGGGGCGCGTTCTCCAGCGCCAGCTCGTACCAGCCCAAGGACTCTTCGAAGAGCTTCCGGTCTTTGGCCAGCTCAGCCATCGCCACTAGCAGGCTCGACCTTCGCGGGCGCAGCTCGATTGCCTCCCGCCCTGCCGCCTCGGCCTCCTCGAACCGCCTCAGCCTCCGCAGCAGCGAGATTCTCGACCGCAATGCCCATTCGTGCCGCGGATCGGCTTTCAGCGCCTGTCGGAAGCAGTCCAGCGCCGCCTCGTCCCGAATCTGGTCGAAACGCACCCAGCCCATCGACGTCAGGAGACCCGCGGCGTCCGGGTGCCGTTCCATCGCCCGGCGCGCTGTTTCTTCCGCTTCTCCGAGCCTCCGCAGGTTTCTCAGCGTCGTCACTTTCCACTGCGCGACGTCGCACTGGTCCGGGTCGATCGCCAGTGCCTCGTCCAAGCGCGGCAACGCAGCGGCCCACCGCTCCTGGTCGCAGGCTACTCGAGCGTGCGCGAGGCGGATCTTCGCGTTCTGCGGCCACCGGGCGAGCCCGGCAACCGCTCGGGCATCCGCCTCCTCGAACCGCCGACACCTGCTCAGCACCGCCACCTGCCACGCCGCGGCATCCGGAACAGGATCGGAACACCTCGATGCGCGTTCGAAAGCATCGAGCGCTTCTGCCTGGAGAACCTGATCGACCCGCACCCGGCCCAGCGCGATCCACCTCGCCGGATCATCCGGGAAGTCCCGGACCGCCTGCCGGCCCAGTTCCTCCGCTTCCTTCAGCATCCATTCGTCGCGCAGCTGGTCGATGGCCTCGACGCCGGCCGGTTCCGTCACTGGAGTGTTCCTCCCTCGAGAAGACCGCACAGCATGCCCGGTTCAGCTGCCCGTTGTCCTCGGCACGGTGAAACAGACGCATCGCGCCTCCAGACTGTTACGGCCCCAACGCGCGCCCGGCCGCCCTCGCCACCGCCTCCGCCACCGCGGCCAGCGACGGCGAGTCCAGCTTCCACTGCTGCCAGTACAACGCGACGTCCACCGCCCGGTCCGGCACGAGATCCACCAGTTCTCTCCCGGACAGCTGCAGTTCCGGCACCATCCCCCAGCCCAGTCCGGCTTCCACCGCGTCCACGAAGGACACCGACGCCGGGATGTAGTGCCGGACCCGGCTCGGCTGCTCGCGCCGGGTCAGGCGGCGCAGGAACTGGTCCTGCAGATCGTCTTTCCGGTCGAACACCACCACCGGCGCGGCGGGCAGCCGCTCCGCGGGCGAGCCGCCGTCCAGCCAGCGGCGCACGAACTCCGCCGACGCCACCGCCCGGTACCGCATCGTGCCGAGGCGGCTGACGGTGCAGCCCTGCACCGGCTGCGGCGTCGCGGTGATCGCGGCCATCACCAATCCTTCGCGCAGCAGGGCGGCCGTGTGGTCCTGGTCGTCGCTGCGCAGGTCGAACGAGACCGGCGGTTCGGCGGGGACCTCCTCGAGCGCGGACAGGAACCAGGTGGCCAGCGAGTCCGCGTTGACCGCGATCGGCAGCGTCGTCGGCTGGCCGGGCCCGCCGAGGCCCAGTTCCGCGCGGGTGTCGGATTCGAGCCGGGTCAACTGCCGCGCGAACCGCACCAGCACCTCGCCGGATTCGGTGAGCCGCACGGGTTTCGAGCGCAGCACGAGCACCCGGCCGATCCGCTGCTCAAGCGCCTTCACCCGCTGGCTCACCGCGGGCGGCGTCACGTGCAGGACCGCGGCGGCCCGGTCGAACGACTGCTCGTCCACCACCGCGAGCAAGGTGCGGACCTGGTCGAGCGGAAGATCGGACATCACGAACGCTTATCTTAGTTCAGAATCTTTACCTGGAATAATCCGTGCGCCCGCTTCTACCGTCGGCGGGGTGATCGCAGCACTCAGCGCCGGGTTCGGCACCGGCATGTCCCTCATCGTCGCCATCGGCGCGCAGAACGCTTTCGTGCTCCGCCAAGGATTGCGCGGCGGTCTCGTCGGGCCGGTGATCCTCGTCTGCACGCTGTCCGACGCGGTCCTCATCGCCGCCGGGGTGAGCGGGATCGGAGCGGTGCTGCAGCGATGGCCGTCGGCGGTCGAGGCGATCGCGATCGTCGGCGGGCTCTTCCTTGTGGGGTACGGGATCCTCGCCGCGCGCCGCGCTTTCCGGCCGGGCACGCTGACCGTCTCCCCCGCAGACCTGTCCTCGCCGAAGCGCGTCCTCCTCACCTGCCTCGCGCTGACCTGGCTCAACCCGCACGTCTATCTCGACACGGTTCTCCTCCTCGGCTCCGTCGCGGCCGGACACGGCGACAGCCGCTGGCTGTTCGGCATCGGCGCGGCAGTCGCGAGCGCGGTCTGGTTCAGCACGCTCGGGCTCGGCGCGCGAAGGCTGTCCGACGTGTTCGCGCGCCCCGCGGCCTGGCGGATCCTGGACGGCGTGATCGCCGCGACCATGATCGCGCTCGGCATCGCACTGCTTCTCCACCGAGGATAACTCAGCAGGCTTCCGGCGAACGCGACATTTAGCGTTGCTAATAGCTCTGAGTTAGAGTTAACTTCGAAGCATGCCGTCACCCCGGATCGATCTCGCCGAACGCGTTCTCGCCGCAGTGCTGGGCGTACGCCGCGTCGTGCGCCGCCGGGTGCGGGCCGAACTGCCCGGACCGCACCTGCCGGGTTCGCAGGTGGAACTGCTGCGCGTCGTGCACCGGAACCCGGGCATCGGCGTCGCGGCGGCGGCCCGGGAACTCAGCCTGGCCGGGAATTCGGTGAGCACGCTCGTGAACGTGCTCACCGAGGCGGGCCTGCTGCGGCGCGAGGTCGATCCGGCCGACCGCCGGGCCGCGCGGCTGCAGCTCACCGACGCGGCCCGGGACCGGATGGCGGCCTGGCGGCGCACCCGCATCGGGCTGGTTTCCGCCGCGCTCACTCGACTGTCCGATGAGGACACTTCGGCGATCGTCGCCGCGTTGCCCGCCCTCGAACGGCTCACCGAAGTGCTCAAGGAGGACACGGCATGAGCGAACCGGCGATCCGCTGCACCAATGTGCGGCACTCCTTCGGCGACACCGTCGCGGTCGACGGCGTGGATCTCGCCATCGAGCCCGGCGAGGTCTTCGGTCTGCTCGGCCCGAACGGAGCCGGGAAAACCACCACGATCCGGATGATCACGACGCTTCTGCCGGTCGCGCCGGACCGCATCGCCGTCTTCGGGCTCGACGTCGCCCGCCGCCGGATGGCCGTCCGCAGGCTGATCGGCTATGTCCCCCAACAGCTTTCCGCCGACGGCGCGCTCACCGGCCGCGAGAACGTGTCGCTGTTCGCCCGGCTCTTCGACGTACCGCGAGCCCAGCGCGCCGCCCAGGTGCGCGAGGCGCTGGGACTGGTCGGACTGGAGAACGACGCGGACCGCCCGGCGGGCCGCTACTCCGGCGGCATGATCCGCCGGCTGGAACTGGCGCAGGCGCTGGTCAGCTCGCCGCGGCTGCTGATCCTCGACGAGCCGACCATCGGCCTCGACCCGGTGGCGCGTTCGGCGGTCTGGGAGCGGATTTCCGGGATCCGCGCCAAAACCGGGATGACCGTGCTCGTCACGACCCATTACATGGACGAGGCCGAGCAGTACTGCGACCGCGTCGCGCTGATGCACACCGGCAAGATCCGCGCGCTCGGCACCCCGGCCGACCTCGAAGCCGGGCTCGGCCCGGAGTCCACATTGGACGACGTGTTCCGGACCGTCACCGGGAACGCGCTCGACGCAGGAGGGATCCGCGATGTCCGTGCCGCTCGCCGCACCGCCCGCCGTCTCGGCTGACCCCGGCCCGCTGGGGCAGTTGCGCGTGCTGTTCTCCCGGATCGGCGCGATGTGCCTGGTGGAACTGCAGAAACTCCGCCGGGACCAGACCGAACTGCTCACCCGGGCGATCCAGCCCGCGCTGTGGCTGCTCATCTTCGGCGAAACGTTCACCCGGCTGCGCGCGATCCCCACCGGTTCGGTGCCCTACCTCGATTATCTCGCGCCCGGCATTCTGGCCCAGTCCGCGTTGTTCATCTCCATCTTCTACGGCATCCAGATCATCTGGGAGCGCGACGCGGGCGTCCTCGCGAAGCTGCTCGTCACGCCCACCCCGCGCGCCGCGCTGGTGGCGGGCAAGGCTTTCGCAGCCGGGGTACGCGCCCTCGTGCAGGCGTTCATCGTGGTGATCCTCGCCGCGCTGCTCGGCGTGGGCCTGACCGGGAACCCGTTGCGGCTGCTGGGCGCCGCGGTGGCCGTTGTGCTCGGTTCGGCCTTTTTCTGCTGTCTTTCCATCGTTATCGCCGGTTTGGTGCTTTCCCGCGAACGGCTGATGGGCATCGGCCAGGCGATCACCATGCCGCTGTTTTTCGGGTCCAACGCGCTCTATCCGGTGAATCTGATGCCGTCCTGGCTCAAGGCGCTGAGCCATGCGAACCCGCTCAGTTATCAAGTCGATGCCTTGCGGGGATTATTGATCGGCACCCCGGAGAACCTGTGGGCCGACTTCGGCGTCTTAGTGGGTGCGACCGCGCTGGCGATCGCGGTCGCTTCGGCTCTGCTGGGAAGGTTGGCTCGATGAAACACCCTCGTCCGCACACCGGTTTCTCACCGGCACAGGCATAGGTTGGGAACCGTGTCTCGTCGCAGGGGGATAGCCCCGTTCCTCGGATTGTGCGTGCTGGCCGGGATTCTCGTCGCGGGCACGCTCGCCCCGGTCGCGATCGGCGCGGGCGTGCTGTCCAACCAGGTCAGCGATTCGGTCGACGCCATCTCCGCCGATCTGGTGCACGCGGAGCCGCCGCTCGTCACCACGGTGACCGACCGGTTCGGCGGAACGATCGCGACTTTGTACTCGCAGTACCGCATTCCGGTCACCGCGGCGCAGATCTCCCCGGCGATGAAAGCCGCGATCGTCGACATCGAAGACCGCCGGTTCTACAGCGAGGGCGGCGTCGACCCGCAGGGCATGCTGCGCGCCGCGGTGCACAACAGTTCCGGCGGGAACCTGCAAGGCGCGTCCACGCTCACCCAGCAATACGTGAAGAACTACCTCGTGAACGTCGTGGACCGCAACGACAAGGCAGCGCAGCAACGGGATCAGGAGGATTCGCTGGCGCGCAAGCTGCGCGAGGCGAAGATGGCCGTGCAGCTGAGCCAGACCGTGTCCAAGGACGACATCCTCGCCGACTACCTGAACGTGGTCGAATACACCGGCACGGTGTACGGGGTCGGCGCCGCCGCACAGGCGTATTTCGGGACGACCGCGGACAAACTGACCGTGCCGCAGGCCGCACTGCTCGCCGGAATGGTGAACAACCCCAACATCTACAACCCGTACACGCATCCGGACAAGGCGCTCCAACGGCGCAATCTGGTGATCGATTCGATGGTGTCCGCGCGCTCGATCCCGGCGTCCTACGGGGCGACCGCGAAGGCGACCCCGCTGGGCCTCAGCGGACCGCGGCCGCAAGCACCGTCGAGCACGTGCCTCGGCGCGGCTCCCGACGCCGGGTTCTTCTGCGCGTACGCGGTGCGCTACCTGGTGCAGTCCGGCCTCACCGCCGACCAGATCGACACCGGCGGATACACCGTGAAGACCACCATGGACCCGCACGTGAGCCAGGTGACGAAGGACGCGGTGAACGCGAACGTGCCGACCACGCAGGACGGCGTCGCCAACACGTTCGCGGTCGTGCAGCCCGGCGGCGACGGGCACCAGGTGCTCGCGATGGTCTCGAACCGCAACTACGGCACCGATCCCGACCAGGGCGAGACGTCCACGAACATCGTGGCCGACGCGAGCAACAAGTTCGGCGCGGGCTCGTCGTTCAAGATCTTCACCTCGGCCGCGGCGATGGTCGCCGGGAAGGCCGGCCTGAACACGCCGCTGCCGAACCCGTTCAGCGATTGCTTCAACCCGCCCAACATGAACCGGTACACGCACTGCTATCCGGTGAGCAACGACGGCACGAGCTACCCGAACCCGATCTCGCTGGCCGCCGGGCTGGCGACGTCGCCGAACGTCGCGTTCGTCGGCCTTGAGGCGCAAGTGGGCATGCCCGCGGTGCTGGACATGGCGCGGAAACTGGGCCTGCGCAACACCATGGCGACCAACGACGCGGGCAGCAAGCCGATCACCGACCCGTCCGACCCGCGGTCGAAGAACCCGCAGTACAACGAACCGCAGTCGCAGTACTTCCAGAACCTGCTGTCCTTCACGCTGGGCAACAGCCCGGTGAGCCCGCTGGAGATGGCGAACGTCTCGGCCACCCTGATGAGCGGCGGGATGTGGTGCCCGCCCGACCCGATCCTGTCCGTCACCGACCGCCACGGCCAGCCGGTCGCACTGCACCAGCAGGCCTGCGAACAGGTGATCCCGCCCGGCGTCGCGAACACGCTGGAAGCGGGCTTGAGCCAGGACACCACGATCGGCACGTCCGCCCGCGCGGCCCAGTCGGCGGGCTGGACCCACCCGGACATCGGGAAGACCGGGACCACGCAGCAAAGCGAATCCGTCGCGTTCGTCGGCGGAGTCGACCACTACGCCGTGTCCTCCATGGTCTTCGCCGACGGCCCCCACCCGCAGGAAATCTGCCCCGGCACCCCCGTCCACCTGGGCGACTGCGGCCACGGAGCGTTCGGCGGAACGGTCGCCGCGCCGCCGTACTTCGCCGCGATGAACCAGTTGCTGGCGGGGCAGCCGGATGTGCCGATTCCTCCGCCGGACCCGGCATATCTGGACGCTCACGCCTGAGCGGCGTTGTGCGCGCGCTGCGAGGGAAACCTCGCCGCCGCGAACCGGCGAGTGATCGCGGGGCGACTAACTGACCTTTGGGTCTGCATTCCCAGGAATCTCTTCAGCGCGATGCGTTCCCCCAGCGGGGCGCACCTCGTCAGCACGAGCACGGAGCATTCTTGCCAGCGACGCGCGAGCCTGCAATGTCCTTGGGTCGTCAGGGCCTAGAACACGCACCATGTCGGCAAGCAACGCCTCCCAATCGGCGATCTTCTGCGCGACATTGCCTGAAGTCCCGGATTCCGACTGGATCCTTTGCTGGGCCAGCGCCAGTCTCGCCTCCTCCGAAGGTTGCAGTGCCTCCACAAGCAGCGACGCCAAGCGACCTGCCTGGTGGGTCTCCGACGAGATGACATCCAGAAGCCGCTGCGCCTCCGCAGCTACGGCCGGGTTGTCGGAACTGGGAATGCTGCTCGCGCTCTCGGGTGCCCGTATTGCGGTTCGGTCGTCCGCGCCGGGAAGCTCAAGGACGTCGCCAACAACCATCTGCGCTATAGCTGTCACGACAGCAGGCGAGGTCCGGCGGAGATTTCTGTCCGTGACGAGGCGCAGCTGGGCCGCCGCGATCTCTTCTTCGGTCACATGGTGCAGTCGGCTCATAGCTCCTCGCCTCCTTCCACATCACGAATCAGTCTATCGAGCGCGTGGTGGTGGAACACGTCAAGCAGCTGGTTGTCGTCGTGGGTGGCCAGGCCGGATCTCCCCAGCTTCGCCAGCAGCTTGAGACCGGCCGCTCGCTTCCGGACCGAGTCGTCCAGCGCGAGTTCCGCGGCCCAAGTGAAGCGCCGCCACCACTCCTCGCGCCGCGCCGCGTCTTCACGCTGCTTCGTGGCCCGGTCGTTCGCGCGGGCTCCCATCCGCGCACCGGCAAAGGCTCCGGTGACGGTGAGCAGCCCAAGGGCAATGGTCACCACCAGCTGCGACCCTGACATCGCCCTCCCTCGAGGCTGGGTCTACCGAGCGCCCGAGCCTACTCAGTGGTGAGCCGTTCCGTTCGCGTCGATTCGTCAAGACCAGACGAGCGAGTGATTCGCTTCGCGACTGCGGGAGCGGTATTCGGAGCCTCCAGGCTGCCCCGGCAACCCCTCCCCGGCTGCGCTCCGTGCCCCCGCGAGCGCCGTCCGATGTTGCGTCTTCCTGACGATCGTAAAACGTATTACAGTAGCTGGACGCGTGAATGGCCGTCGTCTGAATTGGGGGCACGTGGTGCAGCTCCAGCCGAGTGCGCATGTCGACACGTTCTGCCGGGACCACCTCCCGCCGTTCGAGCAGTGGCCGCGGTTGTGGTTCGACCTCCCCGAACTGCGCTACCCCGACCGGCTCAACGCGGCCACTCGCCTGCTCGACGACACGATCGCGCGCTGGGGAACCGACCGTCCCGCGCTGCTCTCGCCGACCGAATCCTGGTCCTACGGCGACCTGCTGACCCGCGCCAACCAGATCGCCCACGAGCTCACCGCGCAGGGCGTCGTGCCCGGGAACCGCGTGCTGCTTCGCGGGCCGAACACCCCGTGGCTCGCCGCGTGCTGGCTGGGCGTGCTGAAGGCGGGCGCGGTCGCCGTCGCCACCATGCCGATGCTGCGGGCGCACGAGCTGTCGAAGATCATCGAGGCGAGCACGCCCGTCATCGCCCTCTGCGACCACCGGTATCCCGAGGAACTGCAGTCTTTCGACCTCCCCCTCGTGCCCTACGGCGGCGACAGTCCGGACGACCTCGCCGTCCGCTGCGCTGCCCGTCCCGAGACTTTCGAGGACGTCGACACCGCCGCGGACGACGTCGCTCTCCTCGCCTTCACCTCCGGCACCACCGGCCGCCCCAAGGCGACCATGCACTTCCACCGCGACCTCCTCGCCATCGCCGACACGTTCTCCCGGCACCTGGTCAAACCCCAGGAAACCGATCTGTTCTGCGGCACTCCCCCGCTGGCGTTCACGTTCGGCCTCGGCGGCCTGCTGGTCTTCCCGCTGCACGCCGGCGCCGCGACGCTGCTCATCGAACGCGCCACCCCGGCCGAACTCGCCGACCTCGTGGCCGAGCATCACGTGACCGTCCTGTTCACCGCGCCCACCGCGTACCGCGCGATCCTGGCGTCCGACCGCCGCCGGTTGCTGTCCGGCTTGCGCCGCGCGGTGTCCGCGGGCGAAGCGCTGCCCGCATCCGTCGCGACCGACTTCCACGAGGCCACCGGCCACTGGCTCATCGACGGCATCGGCAGCACCGAAATGCTGCACGTCTTCATCTCCGCCGCCGACGAGGACGCCCGCCCGGGCGCGACCGGACGCGTCGTCCCCGGCTACCGCGCACAGATCGTCGACGACGACGGCCACCCGGTCCCCGACGGCACCCCCGGCCGCCTGGCCGTCCAAGGCCCGACCGGCTGCCGCTACCTCGCCGACGACCGGCAGACCGTCTTCGTCGAGGACGGCTGGAACCTCACCGGCGACACCTACGTCCGCGACTCCGACGGCTACTTCCACTATCGCGCCCGCAGCGACGACATGATCGTCTCGTCCGGTTACAACATCGCCGGGCCCGAGGTGGAAGAGGTGCTGCTGCGCCACCCGGATGTGCTGGAATGCGCGGTCGTCGCCGCCCCGGACGACGCGCGCGGCTCGATCGTCGCCGCTTACGTCGTCCTCAACGAGGGCGTCCCCGGCGACGAGGCGAAGGTCAAGGAACTGCAGGACTTCGCGAAATCCCTTGCCGCGCCGTACAAATACCCGCGGCGGGTGGAGTTCATCCCGGACCTGCCGCGCAATCCGAGCGGGAAGGTCCAGCGGTACCTGCTGCGCCGCCGCGCCGCCGAACCGGTGAGCTGACCCGAACTTCCCGGCAGCCAGCCGCTGCGTCGCCGGCGCCGACAGCACTCCAAACCGGACTGTCGCGCCTCAGCCCGTCAGAGCTTCCAGCCCAGCGTGACCACCGTGCCGTCCGCGCCGGTCCGCACGTCCGCCCGGTCCGCCGTGGCCTGCACCAGCAGCAATCCGCGTCCGCGCACCGAAACCGGGTCGTCCTCGGCCTCGTCCGGCGGACGCCACTCGCCGTGGTCGGCGATCACGACCTCGACGCTGTCCGGCCGGCACACCGCGTCGAGGTCCACCAGCCCCGGTTCCCCCGGGTACGCGTGATCCGCGACGTTCGCCAGCGCCTCGTACCCGGCCAGCACGATGTCGTGCGCGCGATCGTCCGGGATGCCGGACTCCAGCGCCCAAGCCAGCAGCCGGTGCCGCAGCGCGCGCAGCGCCCCCGGCTCCGCCACGATCCCGTGACAGCTCAGTGCGCGGGTGTCCTCCTGCACGTCCATCGTCAGCCGCCCGCTCCGGCGACCCCGGCCAGCGCCTGGTCGACCGAGGGGAACAGCGCGATCCACTCGTCGAGGCCGGTGGTCGTGAACGGCCGCGAGGTGATCGAGGAGGTGCTCACGACCCGCAGCGCGCCCGCGTCGAGCTTGCGATGCGCGCCCGCCAGCACCTGCAGCCCGGACGAGCTGAGGAAATCGACCGCGCGCAGGTCGACCACCAGCACGCCGGGCTCGCGTTCGAGCACCCCGCCCACGAACTCGCCCAGTTCCGGCGCGGTGACCAGATCGATCTCGCCGCCCACGGTCACCACCGCGGCCGGTCCCCGCCACCGGACGGACACCTCGAGGTCGCCCGCGTCCTGCCCGTCTCCCGAAGCCACGATCACCGATCGTGCCCGATCGGACGGCGAATCGCCAGTGGACCACCGGACGGCGGCACCGCGCGCCCTCCGCCCGGCCGCGCGCCCGCTCCGCCATCGGCGGGTCCAGCGAGGGCCAGTCGCGGAGAACGGCACGTCAGACCGCGGCGCTACGGAACTCGCCGCCCGATGCCGAGGTCCGTGAAGGACTCCTTGAGGGAATCAGATTCCGCCAAGGGGCCCTTCACGGACAGCCGCCGAAGCGAAGCACCCGTTCAAGCGAACCGATCCGGATCAGCCGCCGCCCATTCCTCCGCCCACTCGCGAGGCGGCTCCGCCAGCAACTGACCGGGCTCCAGCCAGTCGTACCACTCCGCGTACGACAGCACCGTCCGCGCGTCCACCCGGCGGCGCAGCAACCGCGGCGACAACTCCGCCGGGTCCGAGACCCCCATCGCCGCCATGATGCGCATCGCCGAAGCGATTGTCGCCTCCTGATACCGGCGCACCCGCTCGGTCTTGTCCCCCACGTCCAGCGCCCGGCCCCGGCGCGGATCCTGCGTCGCCACCCCGACCGGGCACTTGTTCGTGTGGCACCGCTGCGACTGGATGCATCCCACCGCGAACATCATCGCCCGCGCGGCGTTCGTGTAGTCCGCGCCCTGGATCAGCCGCTTCACCACGTCCGCGCCGGTCGCGACTTTCCCGCTCGCCCCGAGCCGGATCCGGTCCCGCAGCCCGGTCCCGACGAGTGCGTTGTGGACAGTGTGCAAACCCTCGGTGAGCGGCGTGCCAAGGTGATCCGCGAACTCCAGCGGGGCGGCGCCGGTGCCGCCTTCCGCGCCGTCGACCACGATGAAGTCCGGTGTGACCCCTTCGGCCAGCATCGCCTTGCACACCGCCAGCACCTGCACCCGCGAACCGACGCACAGTTTGAATCCGGTCGGCTTCCCGCCGGCCAGCTCGCGCATCCGGGCGATGAACCGAACCAGTTCGCGGGGAGTCGAGAACACTCGGTGATACGGCGGCGAAACCACCGTTTCTCCCCTGGGAACCTCGCGCACCCGGGCGATTTCCGCGTTCACCTTCGTGCCCGGCAGCACTCCGCCCATCCCGGGCTTGGCACCTTGCGAAAGTTTCAGCGAAACGCATTTCACCGCGTCGTGCGCGGCTTTGCCGGCGAAGGTCGAAGGATCGAAATCCCCCTCCGGGGTTCGGCAGCCGAAGTAGCCGGTGCCGATTTCCCAGATCAGGTCGCCGCCGCCCCGTAAGTGGTATTCCGAGAGCCCGCCCTCGCCGGTGTCGTGCGCGAACCCGCCGCGAGCGGCACCGTGGTTCAGCGCGAGGATCGCGTTGCTGGACAAGGACCCAAAGCTCATCGCCGAAACGTTCAGCAACGCCATCTCGTACGGCTTCGCACAGTCCGGCCCGCCGACCCGGACTCGCGGCGCGTGGTCCGGAACCGGCACCGGCGCGAGTGACGGGACGAGGAATTCGTATCCCTCGGCGTACACGTCGCGCTCGGTGCCGAATGGTTCTTCCGCGGCCGTGCCTTTGGCCCGCTGGTAGACAATGGACCTGATGTCCCGGTCGTACGGACGGCCGTCGAAGTTGCGTTCCACAAAGTACTGCTGCATTTCCGGCCGGAGGCTTTCGAGCAAGAACCGCAGATGTCCGAGCACCGGGTAGTTCCGCAGTACCGAATGCCGCCGCTGAGTCACGTCGTACACCCCAGTCGCCGCGAGCACCAGCAGCGGCGCCGCCAGGAACCACCACCACGGCGAAGCCGCGCTGAGCACTGCCGCCCCGGCCGCGAGCACGACCAGCCCGGCGACGAGTCCGAATCGGACCACACTGAGTCTCGCCACGGCGTCGAAACTAAACCCAGCGGCCAGGACGTGCAGGTCGGCTAGACAAGCGCGGGCTCCTCGACAGCCGCGGCCAGCCGCTTCGAACGAACAGCGAGGACGATCAGCACCGCCGGGAACAGCAGGTCGCAGACCAGGACGCCGCCGGTGTTGCCCGGCGCGTGGTCGCCGTTGGCGAACCACTGGCACACGTGGCCGATCAGCGCGCCCCACAGGAACATCCCGGCGCCGAGTCCGACAGTGATGCGCTCACGGGCGGTGGCCGACGCCGAGGCGGCGCGGAAGCCCATCACCGCGAGCCCGAGGTTGGCGAACGCGATCTCGAACTGGAACGGCGAGCGGGTGAAGCCGATCACGTCGGCCATCACGCCCGGCGCGCCGAGGAAGGCGAAGACCATCCACAGGCTGCCGCAGCCGAGCGCGGCGACCGCCCACCACCGCTGCCAGATTTCGAGCCTGGCCTGCGGCGAAGGGCTCTCCTGGGTGCGGATCAGCGCACCGGCGACCGCGATCAGCGGCCAGATGAGGGGGAACAGGGTCTGAGCGGCGTAAGGGATCTCCATGCCGATGAGTCTTGCATAGTTAATATTAACCCGTCAACACTCCTGGTAGGCTCGCTCCCGTGGACGACGGACTTGCCGAAGCGCTTCATCGAGTGGTGTTCCTGCTGGGCGAAGCCGCGCGGAAACGCGCGGACGATTCAGCCGGGCTGACCTACAGCCAGCTCCGCCTGCTGGGCACAGTGGAAGACATCGAACCCGCGACACAGCATCAGCTCGCGCAGGCGATGTCGGTGTCCGACCCGGCGATCAGCCGCGCGCTGCGCCCGCTGGAAACAGCCGGGTTCGTCCAGGTGCGCCAGGACCCCGACCACGCGCGACGACGGCTGGTCACGCTCACCGACGCGGGCCGGAGAGCCTTCCACGACACCGGGAAACCGCTCCGGGACGAACTGCGCGAGGCGTTGCTGAAGTCGGGTTTCCCGTACGAGCAGTACCTGCGCGACACCGAGCGGCTCGCCGAACTGCTGTCCTGAACCGGTTCCCCCAGCCGCCATCCAGCCGGCCGCCGCTTTCGTTGTCCCGGCGTCGCACGAGAACCGGCTCAGTAAGCCAGATTGGGCCGCAGCCAACGCTCCACTTCGGACAGTTCCTCGCCGCGCCGGGCCGCGTAGTCCTCCATCTGGTCGCGGCCGAGGCGGCCGACCGTGAAGTACCGCGATTCCGGATGCGCGAAGATCAGCCCGCTCACCGCGGCGGCCGGGGTCATCGCGTACGACTCGGTCAGCCCGATCCCCAGTTCCTCGGCGCCCAGCAGCGTGAACAGGTCCTTCTTCTCGCTGTGGTCCGGGCTCGCCGGGTAGCCGAGCGCCGGGCGGATGCCGCGGAAGCGTTCGGCGTGCAGGTCCGCCAGGTCCGGCTGGACGTCCGGCTCGAACCAGCGGCGGCGGGCCTCCAGGTGCAGGTACTCGGCGAACGCCTCGGCGAGCCGGTCGGCCAGCGCCTTCACCATGATCGCCCGGTAGTCGTCGTGTTCGGCCTCGTAGCGGGCGGCGAGGTCTTCCGCGCCGTGGATCCCGACGGCGAATCCGCCCAGGTGGTCGCCGAACCCGGCGGGGGCGATGTAGTCGGCGAGGCACCGGTTCGCGCGGCCGTCCGGCTTCTGCGTCTGCTGGCGCAGCATCGGGAACTTCCAGTCCGAGTACTCGCCGTCGAGCAGGATGTCGTCGCCCTCGGAGTGCGCGGGCCAGAACGCGTACGCGCCGCGCGCGGTGAACGAGCCGTTCTCGATGATCTCGTCCAGCAGCTGGTTCGCGTCGTCGAACAGCTCGCGCGCGACCGGCTGGTCGAGGATCGCCGGGTACTTGCCCTTGAGTTCCCAGGCCAGGAACAGGAACTGCCAGTCGATCATCTCGCGCAGTTCGGGAATCGACGGCTCGACCACCCGCACCCCGGTGAACTCCGGCGTCGGGATCTCGTCGAACGACACCTTCTCGGCGTTCGCCCGGGCCTGTTCGACGGTGAGCATCGGCGTCGCGTGCCGGTTCTCGTGCTGGACGCGCAGCCGCTGCTGCTCCGCGCGGTTGGCAGTGTCCAGCGCGTCCGCGCGGTCGGTGTCGAGCAGGTCGGACACCACGCCGACCACCCGCGACGCGTCGAGCACGTGCACCGTCGTGTGGTCGTACGCCGGGGCGATCTTGACCGCGGTGTGCTGCTTCGACGTGGTCGCGCCGCCGATCAGCAGCGGCAGTTTGAGCCCGCGCCGCTGCATTTCCTGCGCGACCGACACCATCTCGTCCAGCGACGGCGTGATCAGCCCGGACAGCCCGACGACGTCCGCGTGCTCGGCCACCGCGGTGTCGAGGATCTGCGCCGCGGGCACCATCACGCCGAGGTCGATCACCTCGTAGTTGTTGCAGCCCAGCACGACGCCGACGATGTTCTTGCCGATGTCGTGCACGTCGCCCTTCACCGTGGCGAGCACGACCTTGCCCTGGCCGCGGGTGGTCTCGAAGCGGCCCTCGGCCTGCATTTTGGCCTTCTCCGCCTCCATGTACGGCTCGAGGTAGGCCACCGAACGCTTCATCACCCGCGCGCTCTTCACGACCTGCGGCAGGAACATCTTCCCCGAGCCGAACAGGTCGCCGACGATCTTCATGCCGTCCATCAGCGGGCCCTCGATGACCTCGAGCGGCCGGTCGAACTCCTGCCGGGCCTCCTCGGTGTCGTCCTCGATGAAGTCCACGATGCCGTGCACCAGCGCGTGCGAAAGCCGTTCCGCCACCGGGTTTTCCCGCCAGGACAGGTCGACGACGCGCTTGGTGCCGCTGCCCTTGACCGTCTCGGCGAACTCCACGAGCCGGTCGGTGGCGTCCGCGCGGCGGTCGAACAGGACGTCCTCGACCAGCTCCAGCAGGTCCTTCGGGATGTCCTCGTAGACCGCGAGCTGGCCGGCGTTGACGATGCCCATGTCGAGCCCGGCGCGCACGGCGTGGAACAGGAACGCCGAGTGCATCGCCTCGCGCACGACGTTGTTGCCGCGGAAGGAGAACGACAGGTTCGAGATGCCGCCGGAGGTGTGCGCGCCCGGACAGCGTTGCTTGATCAGCGGCAGCGCCTCGATGAACGCCTTCGCGTACCCGTTGTGCTCGCTGATGCCGGTGGCGACGGCGAGCACGTTCGGGTCGAAAATGATGTCCTCGCCCGCGAAACCGGCCTCGCGGGTGAGCAGATCGTAGGCGCGGGAACAGATTTCGACCTTGCGCTCGACCGTGTCGGCCTGGCCCTTCTCGTCGAAGGCCATCACCACGACGCCGGCGCCGTAGTCGTGGATGCGCCGGGCCTGCTCCAGGAACGGGCCCTCGCCCTCCTTGAGGCTGATCGAGTTGACCACGCCCTTGCCCTGCACGCAGCGGAGCCCGGCCTCCAGCACGCTCCAGCGCGAACTGTCGATCATCACCGGGATGCGCGCGACCTCGGGCTCGGTGGCGATCAGGTTGAGGAAGGTCGTCATCTCCTGCTCGGATTCGAGCAGGTCGGCGTCGAAGTTGACGTCCAGCAGGTTCGCGCCGCCGCGGACCTGCTCCAGCGCGACGTCCACCGCAGCCTGGTGGTCGCCCGCCTCGATGAGCCGGCGGAACTTCGCCGAGCCGGTGACGTTGGTGCGCTCGCCGATCATCACGAACCCGGTGTCCGCGCCGATCTTGAACGGTTCGAGGCCGGAGAACCGCGTGCTCGCCTCGGGTGCGGGCACCGGCCGCGGCGGGAGGCCCTTGACGGCCTCGGCGATCTTGGCGATGTGCGCGGGCGAGGTGCCGCAGCAGCCGCCCACGATGTTGACCATCCCGGCCCCGGCGAACTCGCCGAGCATGCCGCCGGTCTCCTCGGGCGTCTGGTCGTAGCCGCCGAACGCGTTGGGCAGGCCCGCGTTCGGGTGGCAGGCGGTGTAGGTGTCGGCGAGTTTCGCCAGTTCCTCCACGTGCGGGCGCATTTCGGCGGCGCCGAGCGAGCAGTTGACGCCGACGACCATCGGGCGCGCGTGCGCGACGGAGGTCCAGAACGCCTCGACGGTCTGGCCGGACAGGGTGCGCCCGGACAGGTCGACGATGGTCACCGAAATCCACAGCGGAAGGTGCGGCGCGACCTCGCGGGCCGCGGTGATCGCGGCCTTGCAGTTGAGGGTGTCGAAGATCGTCTCGATCAGCAGCAGGTCGACGCCGCCGTCGGCGAGCGCCTTGATCTGCTCGGCGTACGAGGCTTTGACCTCTTCGTAGGTGACCGCGCGGAACGCCGGGTCCTCGACGCGCGGCGACAGCGACAGCGTGACGTTGAGCGGGCCGATCGACCCGGCCACGTACCGGTCGCCGAACTCGTCCGCGGCCTGGCGCGCGAGTTCGGCGGCGCGCAGGTTCATCTCGCGCACGCGGTCCTGGAGGCCGTAGTCGGCCTGGCCGATGCTGGTGGCGGTGAACGTGTTGGTGGTGGTGATGTCCGCGCCCGCGGCGAGGTACTGGCGGTGCACGTCGAGCACGACGTCCGGCCGCGTGAGATTCAGCAGGTCCGGGTCGCCGGTGACGTCCTTCTCGTGGCCCTCGAGCCAGTCCGCCCGGTAGTCCTCGGGAGCGAGACCGGCCCCCTGCAGCATCGTGCCCCAGGCCCCGTCGAGCACGACGACGCGCTGGTCGAGCAGGTTCCGCAGGTTCTGGGTCATCGCCACCTCCGCATGAGTCCACGGAGGCGCCCTTGGATGGTGGTACCGGCCGAGCGTGGCGGACCACCGGTCCGTTGCAGCGCCTCTCGACCTGGTGGTCAAGACTACCGGATGTGACCACCCCGCGGGCAGGTGTGTTCACTCCTCGGGAATCGAGCCGTCCTCGAGCGGGCTGCCCCGCCACTTCCAGCCGGTCCGCCGGGGCCGTCCGGGCAGGTCGATCCGCCCGGCGCACCAGCGCAGCGCGTCCCAAGCGTCGGGAATCGGCTCCTGCTCGGGGAAAAGCCGCGCGACGACGCGGGCGCAGGTGTCGCGCGGCGGGTCGATGGCGGCGCCCAGGCCCTGCGCGATGTCGTCGCCGTGCAGCAGCAGTTCCACGCAGCCCATCGCGGCGAAACCGGCGGGATCCGAACGGCCGGTCGGGTGGTAGGCGCGTTCGCCGGGGCGGCTGCTCCGGACCGCGGCGGCGAGCAAACGCCCGCCGGTGAGGGCGAATTCGAGCAGTTCGGCCGGGGACGCGTCGGCGTCGGTTTTGGCGAGGAAGCGCACGTAGCGGTCGGCCGGGCGGCTCACGACCTGCGCGGCGTAGGACAGGAGCGTGTCGCCGAGGTGTTCCGCGGTGTAACGGCAATCCCACTCGAGATCGCCCGCCGGACGCGTCCAGTCGCCGCCCGTGACGGGCTCGAGGGCGGCGGATACGCAGGCGATGGCTTCGTCAAGATCTTCGGCGCGCACGGTCATCCGGTCAGCGTAGAGAAGCCCAGAACCCGCAGTGGTGATCTTGGGCGAATCCGGTCAACGGCTGCGCGCCGCCCGGCCGGTACGCGACCGCCTGCCCGGTGGGGCCGCCGCGGACGAACGCCGTCCAGTCGTCCGCCATCCGGTCGGCGAGCCGCTGCTGCGCCGGGGTGAATGTCGTTGGCTGCTCGGCGAAATCGAACAGGTAGGGCAGTTCCGCGGTGTGCGTGGCCCCGAGCGGGAACGGCGCCCGCAGCGCGGCCGCCGCCGGGGAGGTCGGGTCGTTGAACTCGTACCTCGACACGGACGGGAGCGAACTGCCCAGCTTCGCGGCCGGGCAGGCGAACGCCCAGTCCGTGACAGCCGCCGCGTAAGCAAGGGAAGCGTTGCCGCTGAACGCGTCCACCGGGTATTCGCGCGCGACCGCGTCGGCGTGGGGGAAGACGTTCGCAAGCGCTTGCGGGTAGCCGTGCCGCGTGACTTCGCGACCGGCCGCGGCCTGCTCGGCGAGGAAATACGTGAACTCGTCGTGCGTCGTGCCCAGCATGACCGGCACCGGGGTCGCGGGAACCTTGCCGGGCAGCACCGAACCGCCGGTGACCGGGCCCGGCATCTCGATGCCCGCGATCGAGCCGTACGCCGGAGCGGTCAGGAGTTTTTTGACCGGCAACGCCCGCAAGCATTCCGCGGCGGTCCGGCGGTCGGTGCAGCCGCGCGCGGCTGCGTACTCGACGCTCTTGTGTTCGGCGGCCGACAGCGTCGCCTGCGCCTGGCACGGTCCACTTTGGATGATCGCGGCGCGGAACAGCCCGCGCGAGCCGGGGGCGACGAGGTGGTCGCACACCGACATCCCGCCCGCGGACTCCCCCGCGATCGTCACCTGGTCCGGGTCGCCGCCGAAGGACGCGATGTTGTCGCGCACCCAGAGCAGCGCCTGCTGCTGGTCGAGGAAGCCGTAGTTGCCCGGTTCCGGGCCCAGCGACGGGTCGGCGAGGAAGCCGAGCGCGCCGAGCCGGTAGTTGAGCGTGACGACCACCGTGTCGCCGCGGTCGACCAGCCGGGCGGCGCCGTAGCGGTCGCCGCCGCCGCTCAGGAACGCGCCGCCGTGCAGCCACACCAGGACCGGCCGTCCGGTCTCGCCGACCGGCGGCGTCCAGACATTCAGGTAAAGACAGTCTTCGCTGGTCAAGGCTCCGTCGGCGGCCTGCGGACAGCGGGGCCCTGGTTTCGTGGCGTCGCGCTCCCCCGGCCAGGGCTCGACCGGGGCGGGCGGCTGCCAGCGCCGCTCGCCGACGGGTGCGGCCGCGTACGGGATGCCTTGGAATACCCGGTGATCGGGAGCGACGCTGCCGCGGACGGCGCCGGCCGCGGTGTGCACGACGTCGCCTGCCTTGCTGATCGCCGCGACCGAAGAAGCGCAGGCCGACGCGGCCAGAACGGGGACGACGGCCAGCGCCGCGAGCCACCGTCGCCGAATCCCCCGAAAAGCCGCCGCCACCGGCCGGACGATACCGGCCTGCCGTCCGGGCCCGGCCGCCGGATCATCCGGCGGAGCGCGAGAACCGCCCCGCCGGGCAGCGTCGAGACCAGACCGAGCACGCCGTAGCCGACCGCGACCGTCACGCCCTGCTCCGCGCCCAGTCCGGCAGCGGCGAACGAAACCGCCGCGGCGCCCTCGCGCGGGCCGAATCCGCCGACGTTCAGCGGCATCCCCATCGCCAGCAACGCGAGCACCAGCAGCGGCAGCAGGGCGCTCAACGGCGCGGTCGCGCCAGCCGCGCGGGCGGCGACCACGAACAACGTCAGATGCCCGGCCACCGCCAGCAGGGACCAGCCAGTGACGCCGGGCCACGCTTCGAGCACGCCGGTCCGGATGTCGGCCGCCCAGACGTGCCTGAGCCGTTGCCGCATCGCCACCGCGACCACGGCCAGCGCCACGATCACGATCCCCAGGCAGATCAGCACCTGCCGCGGCAGCAGCTCCGGCCGGAAGACCACTACGGCCAGCCCGGCGACCACCACCACGGTCTGACCGGCGGCGCGTTCGAGCACGACCGCTCGAACGCCGCGGCCGACGTCGCCGGATCGTCGGCCGTGCTGGACTGCTCGGTGGACGTCGCCGAGCACGCCGGCGGGGAGGACGCCGTTGAGGAATTGCGCGCCGTAGTAGTCGCCGACAGCTTCACGGAACGGCAGGCGCAGGCCGAGCCGAGCGGCGACCAGCCGCCAGCGCGCGGCGCTCGCGAGCGTGGTCACGACGCCGATGACCAGGGCTGTCGCGATCGGTCCCGGGCCCAGCGCGCGCAGGCCGCCGGCGAACGCGCCGGTGCCGAGCCGCCACCACAGCGCGGCGATGAGCGCGGCCCCGGCCAGCAGTCGCAGCCACCGCATCAACCCACCGCCAAGATTCCGCTCAACCGGGCCGCCGCGTCGGCCCATCCCTCCAGTGTGCGCGCTCGCCCGACAGCCGCAGCACGGAGTCGTTTCCGCAGCTCAGGACTGTCACGCCAGCTTCGGAGCGCTGTTGCCAAGGCTGCTTCGTCGCCGGGCGGGACGAGGAGGCCGGGCCGCTCGCCGTCCGGCGCACGGCCGAGAGCGCCGGGCACGCCGCCGACGTCCGAGGCGAGCACCGGAATGCCGCGAGCGAGCGCCTCGGTGACGACCATGCCGTACGTCTCGGCGTGCGAGGGCAGGACCAGCAGGTCGGCTCGGTGGTAGGCGGCTTCCAGGTCAGCTCCGCCGAGCGGGCCGGTGAAGCGGGCACGCGGGTGGGTCAAGCTGCCGGCGTAGGCCGGGTTTCGAGTGCGGGAGCCGACCAGGTCCACCTTCAGTCCGTCTACTTCGGACAGTGCGTTCAGGAGGATGTCCTGTCCCTTGCGCGGCGTCACCGCGGCGACACAGATCAGCTGGGACACCCCGTCGGTCCCGGCGGCCCGCGGCGCCGGATCGGTCCCGGGCGGTGCGATGCGGACGGTGGCGAGGCCGTGCCGCTGCTCGACGGCGCGTGCGGCGGCCGGGCTGGTGACGACGACCTGGTCCGCCAGCTGGAGCGTCTTCCGTTCGCGGGCGTCGAGGTCAGCCGCGCGCTGCGGGTCGAGGCCGGTCTCGTCAGCCAGCGGGAGGTGCACGAGGACGACCAGGCCGAGCCGGTCCGCGTGCGGGGCCAGTACGTCTGGCACTCCGCAGGCGACCAGGCCGTCGAGCAGCACTTTCGCACCATCGGGGAGCTCGCCGAGAACCTGGTCGAGCCGGCTTTTCGCGCCCTCGTCCGGGTCCGGCCAGGTGCCGGCTGCCGGCCGCAGTGCGGCCGGCAGGTGCTCGGCCATGCGGCGGTCGTAAGTGTTGCCGCCGCTGGGCACGCTGCGGTCGTCGACGTCGCCGGGCACCACGAAACAGGACAGTCGCACGCTGCCTCCCTTCTCACCGGAGACAACGGGCGACTGGGCGATCTGGTTCAGCCTTCGAAGGTGTCCGGGTCGAAGCCGGTCCGGCGGCCCTCGTCGAGGCCGCTGAGGACGTCGAGGTCGCTGTCGCTGAGGGAGAAGTCGAAGATGTCGATGTTCTCCCGCATCCGCTTCGGAGACGACGACTTCGGGAACACGACGTTGCCGAGCTGCACGTGCCAGCGCAGCACGATCTGCGCCGGGGTCTTGCCGTGTTTCTCGGCGAGTTCGGCCAGCAGCGGGTCTTCGAGAACCTCGCCCTGGGCCAGCGGGCTCCACGCCTCGGTCACGATGCCGTGCGCCTCGTGGTAAGCGCGCAATTCCGGTTGCTGCAACGCGGGATGCAGCTCGATCTGGTTGACCGCGGGCACCGTCGCCGATTCGGCGGCCAGGCGTTCCAGATGCGGGATCTGGAAGTTGGACACCCCGATCGCGCGGGCCTTGCCCGCGCGCTGCAGTTCCTCGAAACCGTGCCAGGTGGCGACGTACTTGTCCTGCTTCGGCAGGGGCCAGTGGATCAGGTAGAGGTCGACGTAGTCCAATTCGAGCCGCTGCAGGCTGCCCTCCATCGCGTTGATCGCGTTGTCGTGGCCCTGCGCGTCGTTCGCCAGCTTGGTGGTGACGAAGATTTCTTCACGCGGTACGCCCGAATCGCGGATGCCCGCGCCGACGCCTTCTTCGTTGCGGTACATCTGCGCGGTGTCGAGGTGCCGGTATCCGGCCTCCAGCGCTTCGCGCACCGCCGCGGCCGTTTCCTCCGGCGGGATCTGGAAGACGCCCAGGCCGAACTGCGGGATCCGGACGCCGTTGTTGAGTTCGAGCTGCGGAACGCGGTTCGTCTCGATCGTCATGTCGGCGGCCTACCCGTGCGCGGCAGCCGTGAAACTCGCTCGATCAGGCAGCGACCGCCTCGCGGACACACAGAATCTCGTCCGCACCGGTCACCGAAAGACACCGCCGCACGGCGTGCCCCTGCCCGGCCACGACAGTGAACTGGGCGATCCGCTCATGCGCGTCGAGCAGGGCGCGAACGCCCGCACAGCTCAGAAACGCGACACCGGACAGGTCGACCACCACCGGCCCGGTCAACGGCGCGAGAGCCGATTCGAAAACGTGCGCGGTAGCCGCGTCGAGGTCCCCGACCGGGGCGAGGTGGATCGCGTCCGCCTGCCTCGCCGCGCGAACTGTCAATTCCACCGGCGCGGTGACGCCGGGAAGATGAAGAGTCATGGGCTTGCGCTCCTTCCGCAGAGACCTGCTTGGGGCGCTGACCGCAGTATGGTTCCGGACAACAGCCAACACTGGAGACCGTACGCGTTCTGCCGGTGCGGTCAACCCGGATGACCATGAGGTTCACTCACGCGGCGGCTGAGTCCGCCTGTTCGTGGGGCTTGTTCCGGCGGCGCGGTCACGGGTTGCGCTGCGGCGGAGTCTTGTTGGCGGGCTGCCGGTTTCTGGGCGACGGCGGGGATTCGTTCATCGGCCGTTCATGCTCGGGCACCTGGCCGGGGGATGCTCGAACCCGAGCCCCGGTTCGCCGTTCGCGCCGTGGGCGGCGGTTCCGGCGGTGCGACTTCGCCGGGCCGGAACTGGCCGACGAGGCGATCCGCGCGCGAGGCCGAATCCTCGACGCGCCAGGCGTTCGCGGTGCGACCGAACCCCGCCCGCTCCCGCAGCAGGTCGACTCTCCTGCCCGGGAGCCACCCGACGTCCACTATGGACGGTCAATCGCGCAGGGCGAGCTTCGCTAGTTCCTCGTCGAAGTCGAAGCAACGGTCTTCGGAGCCGACCGGGACCTCGTCGTAGGTGCGGTCGAGGAAGTCGGCGAGTTCGTTCGCCGCCGCCTCCAGCACCGCGGAACCGTCGGGCGCGTTCAGCTCCACCAGCACCCGGCTGTCGTCCGCGGCGGGGCGCACCTGGACGTCGCCGTCGCCCGCCGGGGCGAGCAGGCCGTCGGCGAGCAAATCCCGCCCGAACAGCCAGCGCACGACACCGCCGCCGGCGTGGTAGCCGACCGACACCGCGAACGGATCCGCCGGGTCGTATTCCAGATCGGCGCGCACCGGCAGCGGGACGGACCCGAACGTGCGCAGCCCGAAGATGATCGTCGCGCGGACGACCTGCGGTTCGGTTTCCACGACGGCGCCTCCTTCGTTACCCGGTCGCGAACCTGTCCGGACCGAAGTGAATGTTTCTCAATAAGTAACGCGCCGTAAGAGCCTAAGCTGCCCGACCGAGCAGATTTCACCCCAACGGTGGAGATCTACGTCTCAGTTGGCTACGCAAGGGCAGCATTGACAGCAGGAACGGGCAGCGCGAATACCGATGCCCGCGCAGCACGGGAGCGGCTTCGACCTGCGGAAACGGATCGCCACGATCGTGTAGCCGGAAGGCCCGGGACCGCCCGGAAAGGCCGCCGCCCGCCGCCCGGCAATGGCAGCGATCATCGGGAACGAAACGATTCAAGGCCGAGCGGCGGCTCGGTTGCCTCTCGCGGCGGAGGCGGCGGCAGGGACCAGCACCGGGCGGGAAGCGAAACCTCAATGGAGGCAGCCACTCCCACACTGAGGTTTCTCAGCAGCTGTGGTGTGCGGCCTCGCTGCGGCAACGCTCGGCTCCGGCTCCGCCGACGTACGCGAGGGGAATCCTCAGTGACTCTGATTCCCGCAGGGTGGCCCTCACGTACAGGCTCACCGGCTGGACCGGCGGGCATCGGCCGGGGGCGGCTTCACCCGCGCCTCGCCAGGCACCCGCAAGGTGCCACTGAGAAAACCTCAGTGCGGCATCAACGGGTCGGCAGCGGCGGTTCTTCCGAGGCGAGGCCGGGCTTCCGGAAGGTCAGCGCGTCTGCTCCAGAAAGGCCTCGACCGCGTCAACGACCTCGCCGGGCGCTTCTTCCGGAACGTAATGGCCGCCGGGAACGGCATGACCGGTGACCGCGGCGGGATCGGCGTGCTGGTCCTGCCAGACGCGCACCACGTCGCGCCCGCCGAGGCCGCCCCCGGCGCCCCACAGGAGCAGCAGCGGGGCGCGCACCCGCAGCCCGCTCGCGTGATCCGCCTCGTCGCGTTCGAGATCGGCCGAGAAGCCGGTCCGGTAGTCCTCAAAGGACGCTCGCAGTCGTGCCGGGTCGCTGAACGCCTCGACGTAGTGCCGGAAGGTTTCCTCGTCGACGGCACCGGATTCGCGCACTCTGGCGAAGAAATGACCGAGATACGCCTCGACGTTCCCGCCGACCAGCTGCGCGGCCAGGTCCGTGTTCCAGTGGAAGAACCAGTGCCACATCGCGCTCGCCGACTCGCGGCCGAACGAGTTCATGACCACCCTCGTGGGCAGAATGTCCAGCAGCGCCAGCGCTTTGACCTCCGACGGGCGATCGAGCGCCCAGCGATGCGCGACCCTGGCTCCGCGGTCGTGCCCGATCACCGCCGCCGACTCGAATCCCAGATGGCGGATCAGGCCGCTCAGGTCCGCGGCGGCAGCCCGTTTGCCGTAGTCCCCGGACCGGGCGAGGCCTGAGGCGCCGTACCCGCGCAGGTCCGGGGCGACGACGGTGCGGCCCTTGCCGAGCGGTTCGATCACGTTGCGCCAGCACGCGTTCGTCTGCGGCCATCCGTGCACCAGGACGACCAGTTCCGGCCCGTCCCCTTCCACGCGGTAAGCCAGTTCGACGTCGTCGAGGCGCACCGACTCAAGCGTGTCCCGAGGCATGGTTCTCCCTTGCGGTCGTTGAATGTTCCCGTCGCCACAGCCGACGGTCAGGAGACGTCGAGCGCCGGCTGCCGCTCGGAGACTGCCGGGTGCCGGGCGAGCAGGTCGTCGAGCCGGGAGCCGACCTCCGCGCAGTTTTGCCGCACCACGGAAAGGAAAGCCGCGAGAACCGGCGAGGAATCGGCGGCCTGGAAAGACATGTGCAGATCCGGCAGCCGGAAGCGGGGTTCGACGTCGCAGAACCGGATGTCGTCGCGAGCGATCAGGCGCATCCGGTCCGGGCCGAGCCCGACCCCCGCGCCGCACGCGGCGAGCCCGGCGATCGTGTGGACGTCGCGCGCCAGCGCGGCGCCGTCGAGCGCGGCGGGAGCGTCTTGGAACACCCGCCGCAGATAAGAACCGGCGGCGTCCGCGCTGACCACGAGCGGCTCGCGGGCCAGCTGCCCGACCTCGACCGACCGCTGCCCGGCGAACGGGTGCGCCGTCGAGACCACAGCCACCAGGCGATCCGCACCGATGGGCACCGTCACCAAGTCTTCCGCGCCGGCGCCGCGAGGGCTGCCGCGCCCCACCGCGACGTCCAGTTCACCGGCGAGCAGGGCCGCGGACGCGGTCGGCGTGTCCAGTTCCTGGAGGACCATCCGGACGTCCGGCCGGGCCCGCCGGAACCGGCCGAGCACGCTCGGCAGCGGGTCGAGCAGCGCGGACCCGATGAACCCGATCCGCAGCCGCCCGGTCTCCCCGCGCGCGGCGCGGCCCGCGTCGACCGTCGCGAGGCTCATCTCGGCGAGCGCGCTGCTCGCCCTGGCGAGGAAGGCATTGCCCGCGGCGGTGGGGAAAACGCCGCGCGGGGTGCGGTCGAACAGCCGCTCGCCGACCTCGCGTTCGAGTGCGGCGATCTGGGTCGAGAGCGGCGGCTGGGCGATGCCGAGCGACGCCGCGGCGCGGCCGAAATGCTGGTGCTCGGCGAGCGCCAGAGCGTAGCGAAGATGACGGGCTTCCACGCGGTCACGATACGCGGAAAGTATGACGAAGGCATTCGTCAGAGATGAGAGTGGATAACGGGGCGGAGCTGCGGTGACCTGGCGAGGTCCGTGATCAACGCTTTCGAAGGGCACTGGAATGACCCCTCCGTCCTCGTCCGAGACCGTCCTGCTGCTCGTGCACGGCGCCTGGCACGGCGCCGTGCACTGGAGTTCGACCCAGCGTGCGCTCGGCCGCAACGGCCTTGCGAGCATTGCCGTCGACCTGCCCGGCAGCGGGCTCGGCGCACCCGTCCCGAGCGGGTACTTCCAGCCAGGCCAGCCGGGGCTCGCCGCCGAGAA
The DNA here is from genome assembly GCF_021903635.1 of Amycolatopsis sp. FU40. Taxonomy (NCBI): domain Bacteria; kingdom Bacillati; phylum Actinomycetota; class Actinomycetes; order Pseudonocardiales; family Pseudonocardiaceae; genus Amycolatopsis; species Amycolatopsis sp. FU40. The sequence goes on along the minus strand of NZ_CP091381.1, from coordinate 880,727 downwards.
GTCGGCGCTGCGCGACCTCACCCTGCAAGACAGCACCGACGTCGTCCTCGACGCCCTGTCCGGCGTCCGCACCCGCTATCGGAATGTGGTGCTGGTCGCCCACAGCGCCGCGGGTTCCGCGGTCTCGGCCGCCGCGGAACAGGCACCCGAACTGGTCGACCGCCTCGTGTACCTGTCCTCGTTCGTGCCCGCGGGCCGGCCGCGGTTCGCCGACTACATCGAAGCCGAGGAAAACGCCGGCGCCATTCAGATCCCGCCGATCGGCGACCCGGCCGAACTCGGCGCGATCCGGATCAACCCGCTTTCGCCCGACCCGGCGGTCACCGAGGTCATCCGCCGGGCGTTCCTGAACGACCTCCCCGCGGACGCCTCGGACTCGTGGCGGCAGTTCCTGCACCCGGACCACCCGTTCTCGCACTTCGTCACGCCGGTTCCGCTCTCGGCGCGGCGCTGGGGACGGCTCCCGCGCTCCTACATCCGGTTGACCGGCGACCTGGCCCTGCCGCCGGCGACCCAGGACCTGATCATCTCCGAGGCCGACCAGGCGACGCCGGACAACCCGTTCCAGGTGTTTTCCCTGCCGGGCGGCCATTCGCCGTTCGTGATCCGGCCCGCGGAGCTGGCCACGATGTTCGCCGCCATCGCCTTGCAGCGGTCCTCCCGATGACCGCGGTGCGTTCTCCGGCTCAGCGGCTTCTCCTGCCGATCATCCTGTCCGGCACGTTCGTCCAGCTGTTCAGCGTCACGGTCATGCAGGTGGGCGTAGTCGACGTCCAACGGGATCTCGGCGCGGGAGCAGGCGAGAGCCAGCTGGTTCTCGCCGCCTACACCCTCTCCTACGCCTGCTCGCTGATCGTTTCCGCGCGGCTGGGCGGCAAATACGGCTGCCGGAAGATGTTCGTCGCCGGGATGGCAGTATTCACCCTCGCCTCGATCGGGGCGGCGGCCGCGCCCGCGGCCTGGGTGCTGATTGCCGGGCGTCTGCTGCAGGGTTTCGGCAGCGGGATGATGGCGCCGCAGATTCTGTCGATCATCCAATCCGCGGTGCCCCCGGACCGTCGTGCCGCCGCGTTGAGTGCGTTCGGCGCGACCATGGCGGCCGCTTCGCTCGCGGGCCCGGTGCTCGGCGGGGTGCTCATCCAGCTCGACCCGCTCGGCCTTGGCTGGCGGGCGGCGATGCTGCTGACCGTTCCCGTCGGCATCGCCGCCCTCGCGCTCTCCCCCGCACTGCCGCCGGATCGCGGTGAACGCACGACGGAACGCGTCGACCGGACCGGGGCGGCGCTGAGCCTGCTCGGTTTGGCCCTGCTGGTCTTTCCCCTGACCACGGGGAGGGACGCCGGGTGGCCGTGGTGGACGTGGCTGAGCCTGGCGCTGGCCGCGGCGCTGCTGGGCGGCTTCGCGATTTCCCAGCGCAGGGCAGCGGATCCGCTCGTCCATCCGTCCGCGGTGGCCGAACCGGCGACGCGCTGGGGGCTGGGCATCGTCCTGGTGTTCAATGCCGGAGTCCCGTCCTTCACGCTGCTGCTGTCGATGCATCTGCAGGGCGTGCGAGGCTGGAGTCCGCTTCAGACCGGGCTCGGCATCACCCCGTACGCCATCGGGGCGCTGGCCGGGAGCGGGATCGCGAACAGACTGGGCCGGCGCTTCGGCCCATGGGCTCTGGCGGTCTCCTCCCTGGCCATGGGATCGGTGTCGCTTCTCGTCCCGGTGACCATCAGCGACCCCGGCCCGCGGTGGGTCTACTGGCTCGCGCTGTGCCTCGGCGGCATCGGGTTCGGCGTGTTCACCGCTTCGGCGTTCACCCAGATCATCGCCAGAGTCCGCCCCGAAGCCGCGACCTCGGTCTCGGGTCTGCTCCCGACGGCACAGCAACTGGGCGGGACACTCGGCGTCACGTTCGCGGGCATCGCCTACGCGACGTCCGCCGGGAACCCCGGCCAGGCGTTGTGGCACGCGATGACCTACGAGGCCGCGGTGTTCGCGCTGGCCGCTGGCTTCGCTGTCGGGCTGGCGGGCCGCTCGGCTCGAAAAGCACCGGCGATCTGCTGAACGAGCCTCTGCCTCATAGCGGCGACGGCGCAACGCTGTAGGTGGGATCGGCCTGGTATTCCCGTGCGGTTTCCCGCAGGCAGCGCAGGAGCAGGTCGCCGTATTTCAGGTCCGTGCCTGCCCAAGCGGCCCACGTGCGCATCCAGTGTTCGGGCCGGTGCTCGCTGAGCGGGACCCAGGTCCAGCCAGGGAACCATTTGCGCGCCGAGGCGTTGCCGATGAGGATCGCGTCCACCCGGGAGCTGGCGGCGATCAGTTCGCTGTGCTCGGAGAAGGCGCGAAAGAGCCAGTCGACTTCGGTTCGGGTGGTCGCGGCGGCGGTGCGGAGGCTGATTTCCTCGCCTTTCGAGGAATGCGCCATGACGCGCAGTCCGGCGAGGTCCGTGACGTCGATCTCGGCTTGGCCGGCCGGGAGCGCGTCTTCCCGGAAAACGCAGCCGAGCCGTTGCCGGAACAGCAATTCCGCGTGGAGTTCGGGCGGTTCGGTGTGCATCAGGCTCAGGTCGAGCAGGCCGTTGTTGAGCATCCGCCGCTGTTCCTCGCTGGTGGCCTCGACGATGGCGAACCGGATCTCCGGAGCCTCGGCGGCGACCGCCGCCAGGTAATCCTCGATCCAGCCGCGCGGAACGCCCGAGGGCACTCCGAGATGCACGAGATGCCCGCCCGCCGACGCGGTTTGGAGGACTTCCGGGACCCGGTCGACGAGTTCGAAGATCGACAGCAGATGCGCGCGCAGGGCTTCTCCGACCACGGTCAGTTTGGTGCCGCCGGGCGTGCGCCGCAGCAACTGGTACCCGAGGTTCTTCTCCAGCTGGGCGATCTGCCTGCTCAGCGTGGGCTGGGTGAGGTGCAGGGCGGCCGCGGCACGCGAGATCGATCCGTATTCGGCCACCGCGCGGAAGTAGTCGAGCTGACGCAACTCAAGCATGGGCACATGTTATGCCTCGCGAGCATGGGGTTGGCCGATAATAGGCATTTGATAAATAACCGCAGGCCGCTGACGATCTGAGGAGCCACCACACTCCCAGGAGGGCCCCGTGAGCACAGAGATCGTCGAACTGGCCTTCGATCGGTTTTCCGGTGGTGCCGCGCCGTTCTCCTTCGTGCTCGTGCACGGCTGGGCTCGCTCCCGTTCGGACTGGGCTCCGATCGTCGACGGTCTCCGCGGCCTCGCTCCGGTCGTGGCCGTGGACCTGCGCGGGCACGGCGAGTCCCGGCCGGGCGAGAGCATGCGGCTTCCCGATGTCGCGGCCGACGTCCACGCCGTGCTCAAGCGTCTCGGACTCGCTCGCGTCGTGCTGGTCGGACACTCCGCGGGCAGCGAGGCGGCCGCTTTCCTCGCTCGGCGGGAGCCGGAGCTCGTCGCCGGCCTGGTGGTCGTCGATCCGGCGTTCGGGCTTCCCGACGCCGACCGTGCCCGGATCGAGGCGCTGGCCGGGCGGCTCCGGCAGGAGGATCCGGTCGCCGTCGCGGCCGAGCACTTCCTGAAGTCCGGGCCCAGCCCGGTGCCGGATGCCGACGGGCCGGTCTCGGCCGCGCCGGAGGCGATCCGCGATCTCTTCGCCGACTTCGCCTTCGCGCCGGAGGCCCTGCATTTCCAGACCCAGACCGCGGAGTTCTTCGCCGGTTTCCCCGTGCCGGTGCTGGCGTTCTACCGGAACGAGGAACGTGCCGCTCTCGCGCGCGAAATCCTTCCCGCCGCCCGGATTCAGGTGCTGCCGGGCGGCCATTGGACCCACCACGAGCATCCCGCCGAGGTCGTGGCCGCGATCGCGGACTGGATCCGCTGACCGATTTCGTTTCCCGAAAGGAAGAAGAGAATGACCGAGCCCCGACGCGTCGCCATCGTCACCGGCGGCGCCGGAAAACTGGGGAGCGCCATCGCGGCGCGGCTCCTCGAGGACGGCGTCGCCGTCGTAGTGGCGGACGTGAACGAGGACGCGGCGGCCGCGGCCGTCGCGGGGTTCCGGGCGCGGTTCGCCGCTCCCTGCCTCGGCATCGCCACCGACCTCGGATCGCTCGAGGCGATCGAGTCGCTGGTGGACGAGACGGGCAGCCGGTTCGGCCGGATCGACGTCGTCGTCAACAACGCCGCGGTGAACCGCCGCTCGACCCTGTCCGAACTCGCCCCGGACGACTGGGACCTGATGAGCGACGTGAACCTGCGCGCGCCAGCGATCCTGGTGAGCCGCGCGCTCGGTTTCTTCAAGGCGCAAAACAGCGGCACCGTCGTCAACATCGCCTCGCGGAACTGGGTTTCCGGCGGTCCGGTGGCCTACACGACGATGAAGGCCGGCCTCGTCGGCATGACCCGCTCGTTCGCGACTGAACTGGCGAAGTACAACGTCACCGCCAACGCCGTGGCGCCCAGCTTCATCGAATCGGACTTCACCAGCTACGACCGCGACGAGGAGCAGATGCGGCGCCTGCTGGAGCAGTACCAGGCGATCACCCCGCTCCCGCGCATGGCCGAATCCCGCGACGTCGCGAACGCCGTCGCGTTCCTCGCCTCGCCCGCCGCGTCCTTCATCACCGGCGAAGTCCTGCACGTCTGCGGCGGCGCTCAGCTCGCCCCGCTGCCGCGGACGCCGCTCGCCGTCGAGCGTCCGGCACCGCGATGAGGTTCAGCGTCGCGACGATCTCGTTGCCCGCACTGGACATCAGCGAATCGATCGCGGACATCGCCGCGGCCGGATTCGGCGGCGTCGAATGGCGCGTCGAGCCCCGGCCCGGCAGCATTCCCGATCCCCAGCCGGCGCACCCGTTCCTCGTGGACCACCGGTCCACCCTTCCGCTCGACGTGGCGGCGGCCGAGAGCGTCGCGGAGAAAACTCGCGCGGCCGGGCTCGAAGTGGTCGGCCTGGCCCCCTACATCGAAGTCGGCGACACCTCGACGCTGCGCCTGGCCTGCGAGATGGCCGTCGCCGCCGGCACCGGACAGATCCGCTTGCAGGCGCCGCGGATCTCCCGCACGAACAAACCGTATTCCGTGCTCTACGAGGAAACGGTCGCGTTCTTCGCCGACGTCGCGGCCACGGCGAAGGAAACCGGAGTCCGGGCGTTGCTGGAGATCCACCACAACACCATCTGCTCCAGCGCGGCTCTGGCGCACCGGGTGGTCGCCCGGTTCGACCCGGCGCACGTCGGCGTCATCTACGACGTCGGAAATCTCGTCTTCGAAGGTTACGAGGCCCACGAAATCGCGCTCGACCTGCTCGGCGACCACCTCGGCCACGTGCACCTGAAGAACGCCGCGCACTTCCGGTCGCCGGGCGGCTCATGGCGACCGGGATGGACGCCGCTCGAAGACGGCGAGGTCGACGTGCCTCGCGTTCTCGGGCTCCTTCGCGAGCACGGCTACCGCGGCTGGGTGTCCGTGGAAGACATGAGCCTCGACCGCACGCCCCGCGCCGCCTTGCGCCACAACGCGGCACAGCTCCGCGAGTGGGGCTTGCTGCGCTGACACCTCACCGTCCAGGACAAGGAGGTCCTCACATGGACACCACGGAGGCATCCGCAGGCACAGCCCTGCCCGGACATCCGGCCGTTTCCCGCTACCGCTGGGTGATATTGGCCAGCTGCTGGCTTGCTTTCACCCTCATCTACATCAACCGCACCGCGTGGTCGGTGGTCGCCGTCGACGCTTCGCATTCCCTCGGGCTTTCCGTGGCCCAGCTCGGGATCTTCGCCACGGCGCTGTCCATCGGCTACGTCGTCACCAACATCCCCGGCGGGGTCGTCGCCGACCTGATCGGCGGCCGCATGGCGGCCGGAATCTCCTTGGTGGCGGCGGGAATCCTGACCTTCGCGTTCGGCTCAGTCAAGAACGTCGGCGTGGGAATCGCGATCCAGATCCTCATCGGGCTGGTCAGCGGCGCCGACGTCGCGTCCTTCACGAAGCTGATCAGCCGCTGGTTCCCGCCCCGCGAGCGCGGTACCGCGTTCGGCCTGTACATCACGTCGACCGCGCTGGGCGGGGTGATCGCGAACGCCTCCATCCCGGAGTTGCTGACGGTGCTGCACTGGAACGGCGTCTACTACCTGCTCGGCGCGCTGACCGTTGCTGTCGGCGTGGCGTGCTGGGCGTTCCTGCGAAACGATCCGCCGACCCCGGTCGAACCCGTCGGCGAACCCCCGGCACCAGGCGGCGGCCGTCTCGGCCTGCGCGCGATGTTCGGCAATCGCAACCTTGTGTCGCTCGCGGCGGCCGGTCTCGGCATGCAATGGGCCACCCTCGGTTTCCTGGCCTGGGGCAACTCGCTGATGGTCAAGGCACTCGGCCTGTCCGCCGGGAAGGCCGCGCTGGTGATGGTCATCGTCAGCACGACAGCCATCGTGGTCAAACCGCTGGTCGGCTTCCTGTCCGACCGTGTCCGCGGCACACGCAAGGCGCATCTGATGGTGCTCAGCGGATACTTCACGCTCATCCTGGCCGTGTTCGGGCTGGTCCGGAATTACTCGATGCTGCTCGTGCTCGCACCGCTCCTAGGACTCGGCGTCTACGGCTATACGGTGCTCACGAACTCGACCGTGCCCCAATATTCGGATCCGCGGTTCGTGGGCGGGGCCTTCGGATTCGCCAACACCGCCTGGCAGCTCGGCGGCGTTTTCGCACCGGTCGCGGTGGGCGCGGTGTTCAGCGCCACCGGTTCGCTGTTCCTCGCCCTCGCGGTGCTGGCGGCCGGTCCATTGCTGGGGGTATTCCTGCTCCTGCCGATCCGCGAACAAGCCAAGACCGCGGTCTCCGACGAAGGGAGTTCTCTTGTCCACAGCCGACGCTGACCGCCTCGAAATCCGCGCACTGGTGGAAAACTGGGCCCTGTGGCGAGACGCGGGCGACTGAGAGCGGTTCGCCACGGTCTGGCATCCCGGCGCGAACTGGATGAGCGCGACCTGGTTCCAGGGTCCGGCGACCGAGTTCATCGCCGCCAGCCGCACGGGATTCGAGAACGGGGTGAGCATCCTGCACTTCCTGGGCGGGCACACCGCCGATCTCGCCGGTGATCGCGCGGTCGCCCAGACGAAGATGACCATCAACCAGCGCGCCGACGTCGACGGCGTGACCGTGGACGTCGTGTGCACCGGCCGGTTCTACGACTTCCTCGCGGTGCACGAGCGGCAATGGAAGATCGTGCGCCGCCAGCCGATCTACGAAAAGGACCGGCTCGATGTCGTCGACCCGGCGGCTTCGCTGTCCCTCGATCCAGCGTTGCTCGGCCGCTTCCCGATCGGCTACCGGCACCTCGGCTACGTCCAGACGAAGGCCGGGTTCGCCGTGCGGAACGGCCTTCCCGGCCTGACCGGCGACGCCGTCGAGACGCTGTACCGGCAAGGAGCCGACTGGCTGGCGGGTGCCGACACGCCCGGGATCCCGCTCCGCTGAAGTCACCCAGCGGATTGTCTGTGAAGGGCTCCTTGAGGGAATCAGAGTCAATGGGGGTTCCCCTCGCGTACGTCGGCGGAGCCGGAACGTGCGCGAGGCGGAGCTGGGCGTTGCCGCAGCGAGTAACCTCACCTGGCCGTCGAGCATCCGGTCAGCGACTCCACTCCTCCACCCGCACCCCCATCAACCGAGCCGCCGCGCGCAGTTCCCTCCGCCGGTCCCCCGGCACCGCATGCACGTGGTTCGCCCCGAAGCGCGACAGGAACGTCTCCGAAGCCACCTCCAGCCGCGCGAACGCGTGCGGCCACTCCCGCGTCGACCGCGACACCAGCTCCTCCGTAGTCCGCTCGTCGTAGTTCTCGAACTCCCCCAGCACCAGTTGCAGCCGATACTCCCCGTCCAACCGGCTCAATCGCGCCAGTGTCATCCGGCCCGGGGCGGCGATGTGCTGCACCGAAGCCCCGCCCGCGGGGAAGAAGAACACTTCCGGGTACAGGTGCACCTTCGACAGGTTCTCCGCCGGATCCTCGCTTCGCGCGGCGAACCACGTCGCGTGCTGGCCGGAGTTGCACAGATCCCAGACATCCCGGTCCGGGTGGTAGTGCCGGACGTCCGCGAAAAGCACTGGCGTACCGGTGATCCGGTGCATCAGCTGCATGGTCAGCGCGCCGTCCATGTCCGCTTCGGTGGCCGTGACATGCACCGCCTTGGGACCGTTCCAGTCGTAAGGATCGTTGAGCAAAGCCTCGGCGACATCAGCGGTCGCGAAGTGCTCGGTCAGCTCCGGTTGTGCTTTGATGCCGGAGAAATTCAGGTGCCGTTCAGCGGCGACATCGCGCACAGCAAGGTAAAGGCGCAGTTGGCGTTCCAATAATTCCGGCGTGAGCCGATCTCCGTCGTAGTGCACGGTGGCATGTTCTTCCAGCCATTTCCGCCCGCTGACGGCTTCCGCCGAAGGGCCTTCAGCGCGGCGGACCAGTTCGTACTGGTCGATTTCTTCGACGTCCACCCCGAATTGGCGCATCCACTGGTCGGTATTGGCGACCGCGGTGTTCATGCCCATCGGCCGTCCGCCGAAGCGGCCGAAGGTCGAACCGCGCAGGGAACCGACGGCAGCGGCGGCGCTCGCGTGTGCGCTGACTTCGGCGATCAGCTCCGGGTCGGCAGGCGCGCCCCACAAGCGGGTGTGCGCGCGGCCGATCTGGTCGAGCGCTCCCCCCGCGGCGAGCATCCCGACCAGGCCGGGCTCGGTCGGGTCGGTGCTCGCGACCAGCAGCAGCGGGCCGGGGGTCGCGTCCGCGGCCAGCATGGTGAAGTGCGGGAACGCCCACACCGCGTAGTACAGCACCGTCACGTCCACCGAACTCGCGGCGACCGAGCGCGCGGCCGCGGTCGCGGTGGTGTTCGTGGCGACCAGCCCTCCGGTGACGACGTCGTGGCCCGCCGCGGTCAGCGCGGCGGTGAACTCGTCCGCTTTGGACCGGATGAAGCCGGTGTTCCGCCGGTGCACGTGGTCGCGCCCGTCGGAGACGGCGAGGACACCGATTCGCGCCATAGGTCAGCTCCGGTTCAGTTCGGCGTACACCTGGGCCGCGTTGTCGCGCGTCACCAGGCGGGTGGGCAGGGTCTGCGTCTTGGGCACCGTCTGGCAGTCGACGAGCAGTTTCTTCGCCGCCGCGACGGCTTCCTTGCCGCCGGTGGGATAGATGAACGTGGCCGACAACCGGCCCGCCTCGACCGCTTTGATGCCGCCTTCGGGCACCGGCAGGCCGTCGATGCCGACGATCGGCAGGTCCGCGCGGCCCGCGTTCTGCGCGGCGATGCGCGCGCCCTCGGCCATCGGGTCGTTCTCGGAGAACATCGCCTGCGCGTCCGGATGCGCCTTCAGCAACGCGTCCGCCTGCTGCTGTCCCTTGTCCCGCAACCAATCCGCGTCCGCGCTGCCCACGACGGTGATATTGCGGTCGGTGATGCCCTGGGTGAATCCGTCGCTGCGCTCCTTGGCGGGCGTCGACCCGGCGAGGCCCTTCAGCTCGACGACTTTCCCGCCCCGCGGCAGCAATTTCTCGGCGAAGAACTTGCCCGCCTGACGGCCGATGTCCACATTGTCCGCACCGATGAAGGACGTGTACCCGTCGCCGTCGACCTTCCGGTCCAGCACCAGCACCGGTATCCCCTGGTCGTAAGCCTTCTTCACCACACCGGTCAACGGCGTCGCCTCGTTCGGGCTGATGATCAGCAGGTCGATCCCCTGAGTCAGGAAAGTATTGACCTGCTCGACTTGCTTGGCGTTGTCCTGCGCGGCATCCGCGTAGCTGACACTGAACTGCGGCACTCCGGCCGCCGCCTTGCGGATGTCGTCGTCCATCCGGACGCGATACGGTTCGGCGAGATTCGCCTGGCTCATCCCGATTTTGTATTTCCCGCTCGGGCCGTGGCATTGTTTCGCCGCGGGCGCGGTGCCGGACGACGCGCCCGGCGCGTTCTCGTGGGTGGTGCCGCAGGCGGCGACGAGGGCCAGCCCCGCCAGGACCGCACCGCCGCGGATGATGCCGGACATCTGCTCCCCTTTTCCCGAACGCCTACGCCGCGGCCGGGCGCAGCCGCTGCAGGCCCGCGGCCAGCACGATCACCACGCCGACCACGATCAGCTGGACGTTCGAATCGATGTCGTTGAGCTGGAGGATGTTGTCGAGCACGCCGACCAGCAGGGCGCCCGCGACGGTGCCGGACACCGACCCGCGCCCGCCGGACAGGCTGGTCCCGCCGATCACGACGGCCGCGATCGCGTTGAGCTCGTAGCCGGTGCCGTCGTTGGGCCCGCCGAAGTTGTACTGTCCCGCGTGGACGATCCCGGCCAGCGCGGCCAGCAGCCCGCACAGGCCGAAGACCAGCACTTTCACCCGGATCACCGGCACCCCGGACAGCACCGCGGCCTTCTCGTTGCCGCCGATCGCGTACACGTGCCGCGAGAACGCGCTCGCCCGCAGCACGAGCACCGCGAGCGCGGCGACGACCACGAAGAACAGCGCCGGGATCGGCACCACGCCGCCGAACGTCCGCTCGCCCAGCAGCGAGAACGGCACCGGGGCCTGGCCGGGACCGGACCCGTAGGCGATCGAAACTCCCTCGCCGCCGGACCACATCCGCGCGATCCCGCGGGCGATCTGCATCCCGGCGAGCGTCACGATGAACGACTGGATCCGGAACCGCGCGCTCGCGATCCCTTGCAGCAGACCGAAACCGAAGCCGAGCGCGAGAATCGTCAGCACGCCCGGCACGAGTCCCCAGCCGCCGCTGGTGAGCAGCAGCGCGACGCCGACGCTGGCCAGCCCCATCACCGAGCCCACCGACAGATCGATGCCGCCGACGAGGATCACCAGCGTCATGCCGACCGCGATGATGCCGATCTCGGAAATCGCGCGGACGACGTTGAACAAGTTGCCGCTGCCGAGAAACACCAGTTCCCCGTCCCGGTGCGGCGAGAAGACGATCGCGGCGGCGAACACCAGCACGAGCCCGAAGACGCTCTGGAAGCGGAACACCGCGGCCAGCACGGCGCGCCCGTTCACCGGACGTCTCCCATCGACGCGGCGAGCAGTTCCGCCTCGCCGGCCCGCGCCGTGTCCAGTTCGTGCACGCTCCGTCCGCCGCGCAGCACCACCACGCGGTCGCACACGCCGACCAGCTCCGCCGGTTCCGACGACGCCAGCAGCACCCCGACGCCGCTCCGCGCGGCCTCGCCGAGCAGCCGGTAGATCTCCGCCTTCGCCCCGACGTCCACGCCGCGCGTCGGCTCGTCCAGCAGCAGCAACGCCGGTTCGGTGAGCAAAGCCCGGCCCAGCACCACTTTCTGCTGATTCCCGCCGGACAGCGAACCCACCGGATCGGCGAGCGACCCCAGTTTCACCCCGAGCCGCCCCGCTTCCTCCCCGGCGACCGTCCGCTCGCGCCGGCCGGGAACGATCCCGAACCGCGCCAGCCGGTCCACAATGGACAGCACGGTGTTCGCCACGACGGAATGCTCCAGCGCCAGCCCCGCGATCCGCCGGTCCTCGGGCACGAACGCGATCCCCGACCGCAGCGACCGGCGCGGCGAACGCGGCCGGAACTCCTTTCCGCGCAGGAAAATCCGGCCGCTCGAAAGCTTTCCCCCGGAAGCGCCGTACAGCGCCTCCAGCAGCTCGGTCCGTCCCGCGCCGAGCAATCCGGCGATACCGACGATCTCGCCGGCCCGCACGGTGAGACTGATCCCGTCCGGCTCCCGCCGCCCGGCGCGCGGCCGCATCACGAGATCCTCGACGCGCAGCACGTCGTCCTGATGCGGCGAGGGCACGCTGTCCGCGCGGAACATCAAGTGCACCGGACGGCCCACCATCGCCTCCGCGGCCCGTTCGGCGGTCAGCTCCGCCGCGCTGAACTCCGCGACGACCTCGCCGTTGCGCAACACCGTCGCCCGGTCCGCGACCCGCCCGATCTCGTCCATCCGGTGCGACACGTAGACGATCGCCGCCCCGTCCGCGCGCAACTGGTCGATGACCGTGAACAGGCGCTCCACCTCGCGCGGCGACAGCGCCGACGTCGGTTCGTCCATCAGCAGGATCCGGGCGTCCAGCGACAGCGCCTTCGCGATGGTGACGAGCTGCTGTTCGCCGGTGCGCAGCCGTTCTACCGGCGTGCGCGGGTCGAGGTCGACGCCGGAGCGCTCCAGCACCTCGCGCGTGGCCGCGACCATCCGCCGCCGGTCGACCGTGCCGCCGCGGGTGTGCGGTTCGCGGCCGAGAAAAACGTTCTCCGCCACGGAAAGCGCGGGGACGAGGTCCAGTTCCTGATGGATCATCGCGACCCCGGCGCGGCGCGCGTCGGCCGGGCGGGCGAACCGGACCGCCTCCCCCGCGATCCGGATCGCCCCCTCCCCCGCGGCGATCTCCCCCGACAAGATCTTCAGCAGCGTGGACTTGCCTGCCCCGTTCTCGCCGAGCAGCGCGTGCACCTCCCCCTTCGCCGCGGTGAAGTCCACCGCGCCCAGGGCACGCACCCCGCCGTAGGTCTTGCTGACGCCGGCCAGTTCGGCCAGCGCGCCGCCTTCGCCCATGCCCCGCCTCTCGGCCCGCCCCGTGTCGAGAAATCGATTACCCGCGACGGTAGGGGTGGCCCGCCGGAGTGTCAAGGGTCACATTTTCCCCGCTCAGGGGAGCCTCAGCTCCGATTCCGTCCGGCACGCTCCGCGCCGCCGCCTGAACTGCGGGTGACCCCTGTCCGACCCCCTGGAAACGCCTGGCCGTCCAGTTGCCTCCGCCCCTGGTCAGCCGGGCGTGATTTGTGGCATACCTCGCGATAAACGAGGCCGGAACGACGTGACACGAGCCGTTTTTGGCGGGTTTCTACAAACCGGCAGGCGCGGCATGCGTCATCCGCGACATTGGTGTACCCGGCGGTAAGGGAGCAATGTGTACGACGAAGACAGGCGACGTTCCGGCGGGTCCGGCGTCGCCTGCTGTGCGTGGTGCAGTCAGGTTCACTGGGAGGCTTTGTCCGTGTTCAATCGCGTCGCCATCGTCAACCGCGGAGAGGCCGCGATGCGGTTGATCCACGCCGTCCGGGACTTGTCCGCCGAGACCGGGCGACGGATCGAGACGGTCGCGCTCTACACGGACGCGGACGCCACCGCGACTTTCGTCCGCGAAGCCGACGTCGCCTATTCGCTCGGCCCCGCCTCCGCGCGGCCCTACCTCGACCTCGCCAAACTGGAGAAGGCGCTGGTCGAGACCAAGGCCGACGCCGCGTGGGTCGGCTGGGGCTTCGTCGCCGAGGACCCGGCGTTCGCCGAGCTGTGCGAGAAGATCGGGGTCGCCTTCGTCGGTCCCAGCGCGGACGCGATGCGCAAGCTCGGCGACAAGATCGGCGCGAAGCTGATCGCCGAGGAGGTCGGCGTCCCGGTCGCTCCGTGGAGCGGCGGCGAGGTCGCGACCCTCGAGGAAGCTCTCGCGGCGGGCGACAAGATCGGCTACCCGCTGATGCTCAAGGCCACCGCGGGCGGCGGCGGGCGCGGCATCCGCAAGGTCGAGTCGGCGGGCGACCTCACCGAGGCGTACGAGCGCACCAGCCAGGAAGCGCTGCGCGCGTTCGGCAGCGGCGTCGTGTTCCTGGAGCGCCTGGTCACCGGCGCCCGGCACGTCGAGGTCCAGGTGATCTCCGACGGCGAGACCGCGTGGGCGCTCGGCGTCCGCGACTGCTCGGTGCAGCGGCGCAACCAGAAGATCATCGAGGAGTCGGCGTCGCCGGTGCTCGGCGCGGAGCAGACCGCCGAGCTCAAGGCGTCGGCCGAGCGGCTCGCGGTCGCGGTCGGCTACCGCGGCGCGTGCACCGTCGAATTCCTTTACCACCCCGGCGACCGGATGTTCGCCTTCCTCGAGGTCAACACCCGCCTCCAGGTGGAACACCCGATCACCGAGATCACCACCGGCACCGACCTGGTGCGGCTGCAGCTGCACGTCGCGTCCGGCGGCAAACTCGAAGGCGCGCAGCCGGAGGAGTCCGGGCACGCCGTCGAGGCGCGGCTCAACGCCGAGGACCCGGACCGCGACTTCGCGCCGTCCCCCGGCCGCATCGCGCGGCTGCTGCTGCCCGCCGGCCCGGGCATCCGGGTCGACACCGGCGTCAGCGAGGGCGACACGATCCCCGCCGACTTCGACTCGATGATCGCCAAGATCATCGCCTACGGCCGCGACCGCGACCAGGCGCTCGCGCGGCTGCGCCGGGCGATGTCCGAGACGTCCGTGCTGATCGAGGGCGGCGCCACCAACAAGAGCTTCGTGCTCGACCTGCTCGACCAGCCCGAGGTGATCGACGCCAGCGCGGACACCGGCTGGATCGACCGCGTCCGCGCCGAAGGCCGTCTCGTCACCACGCGGCATTCCGCGGTCGCGCTCGCCGCGGCGGCGATCGAGGCCTACGAGGACGACGAGGAGGTCAGCCGCCAGCGCCTGCTGTCCACCGCGTTCGGCGGCCGTCCGCAGGTGCGCCACGAAATCCGTCCGCTGGACCTGAAACTGCGCGGCGCGTCCTACCGGGTCACCGTGGCGCGCACCGGGCCGAAGCGGTTCCGGGTCGGCGTCAGCGGCGGCGGCGAGGTGCATCCGGCCGATGTCGAACTCGAACGGTTCGACGAGTACAGCGGCCAGATCACCGTCAACGGCACCCGGTTCCGGCTCGTCACCGGCACGCACGGGCCGACCCACCTGGTCGAGGTCGACGGCATCACCCACCGGATCAGCCGCGACGAGGGCGGCGTCGTCCGCTCCCCCGCGCCCGCGCTGGTGGTCGCCACGCCGGTCGCGGTGGACGACGAGGTCGAGTCCGGTGCGCCGGTGCTCGTGCTGGAAAGCATGAAGATGGAGACGGTGCTGCGCGCGCCGTTCCGGGCCAGGGTCAAGGAACTCCCGGTGTCGATCGGCAGCCAGGTGGAGACCGGTGCTCCGCTGCTGCGCCTCGAACCGCTGGCCGACGAAGCCGAGGACGAGGCCGCCGCGCAGGCCGAGACCGCCGAGATCGACCTGCCCGCCGAGCAGGACGGCACGAGCGCGGCCGACCGGGTCGAGCGCGGCAGGCAGGACCTGCGCAGCCTGCTGCTCGGGTTCGACGTCGACCCGCACGACCAGGGCCGGGTGCTCAGCGGCTATCTGTCGGCGCGTGCCGACCTGACTGCCCGGCCGCTGGAGGGCGAACTCGAACTGCTCGGCGTGTTCGCCGACCTGTCCGAGCTGAGCCGGAACAAGCCCGCCGCGGACGACCTCAGCGCGTCGAGCCCGGTGCACAGCGCCCGCGAGTACTTCCACACCTACCTGCAGAGCCTCGACGTCGAGCGCGCCGGGCTGCCGGAGAAATTCCAGGGCAGGCTGCGCCGCGTGCTCGGCCACTACGGCGTCGGCGACCTCGAGCGCACGCCGGAGCTGGAAGAGGCGGTTTTCCGGATTTTCCTTGCCCAGCAACGGGCTTCGAGCGACAGCGCGATCGTGTCCGCGCTGCTGCGGCAATGGCTCACCGAGGCCCCGCCGTCGGCCGAGCTGCGGGAGACGGCCGGGCTCGCGCTGGAGCACCTGGTCGCCGCCACCCAGCTGCGGTTCCCGGCGGTCAGCGACCTCGCCCGCGGCGTGGTGTTCCGCTGGTTCGCGCAGCCGCTGCTGCGCCGGGCGCGCGCCGAGGTGTACGCGGAGATCCGCGGCCATTTGCGCTACCTCGACCGCAACCCGGACGCGGCCGACCGCGCCGAGCGGATCTCCGGCATGGTGTCGAGCAACGAGCCGCTGGTGCGGCTGCTCGGCCAGCGGATCGGGCGGCCGGGCGCGGACCCGGCCCCGATGCTGGAGGTGCTGACCCGGCGCTACTACGGCAACAAGGCGCTCACCGACGTGCGCGTGCGCGAGGTCGCGGGCTGCTCGTTCGTCACCGCTGAGCACCCCGAACCGGCGCGCGTGGTCACCACCGCGGTCGACTTCCCGCAACTGCCGGACGCGATGCGCGCGGTGGCCGAGCTGTCCGCCGACGCCGGGGTTCCGGTCGCCACGGACGTCTATCTCAAGTGGACCGACCAGCCCGACAGCGACGCGATGGCCGGGAAGCTCGGCGAAATCGTCGCGGCGCAACCGCTTCCGGCCGACGTCGACCGGGTCGTCACCACGGTCGCCGGTGGCGGCGGCGCGGTGATGCACCACCACTTCACCTTCCGCCGCACCGAATCCGGCTTCGCCGAGGACCGGGTGATCCGCGGGCTGCACCCGCGCGTCGCCGAGCGGCTCCAGCTGGAGCGGCTGCAGGAATTCGACCTCACGCGGCTGCCGTCGGCGGACGAAGAGGTGTACCTGTTCACCGGCACCGCGAAGACCAACCCGGCCGACGAGCGGCTGATCGCGATGGCGCAGGTCCGCGACCTCACGCCGCTGCGCGAGGCGGACGGCAGGCTCGTGTCGCTGCCCTCGGCCGAGGACACGCTCGCCGCGTGCCTCGACGCGGTCCGCAACGCGCAGGCTCGGCGTCCGGCGAAGAACCGGTTCGACACCAACCGGATCGTCATCTACGTGTGGCCGCCGAGCGACCTGACGATGGACGAGCTGAACCTGCTCGCCCGCCGCGTCCTGCCGACGACCGCGGGCGCGGGCCTGGAGGAGATCCAGTTCCTCGCCCGGCAGCGGAACGCGGAAACCGGCGAGCTGACCGACATCGCGGTGACGGTCCGCAACGAGGTCGGCGCGGGCGTGCGGCTGTCGGTCGAGGCCCCGAGCACCGAACCGGTGCAGCCGCTGGACGACTACCGGCAGAAGGTGCTGCGCGCGGCTCGCCGCGACACGGTGTACCCGTACGAGCTCACCGAACTGCTGGCGGGCGGCGGGTCCTTCGAGGAGCACGATCTCGACGACACCGGCGCGCTGGTGCCGGTCGACCGGCCGCGCGGGCAGAACAAGGCGGGGCTCGTGGCAGGCGTGGTCAGCACGCCGACCGAGCGGGTGCCCGAGGGCGTCAAGCGCGTGGTGCTGCTGGGCGACCCGACGAAGTCGCTCGGCGCCCTGGCCGAACCGGAGTGCACGCGGGTGATCGCGGCGCTGAACCTGGCCCAGGAGCTGCGGGTTCCGGTCGAATGGTTCGCGCTGTCGTCCGGCGCGCGGATCTCGATGGAGTCCGGCACCGAGAACATGGACTGGGTCGCGGCCGCGCTGAAGCGGATCGTGGAGTTCACCCAGGACGGCGGCGAGATCAACATCGTGGTCGCCGGCATCACCGTGGGCGCGCAGCCGTACTGGAACGCCGAGGCCACGATGCTCATGCACACCAAGGGCATCCTGGTGATGACGCCGGATTCGGCGATGGTGCTCACCGGCAAGCAGTCGCTGGACTTCTCCGGCGGCGTGTCGGCCGAGGACAACTTCGGCATCGGCGGCTACGACCGCGTGATGGGCCCGAACGGGCAGGCGCAGTACTGGGCGCCGAACCTCGCCGGGGCGCGCGACGTGCTGATGGCGCACTACGCGCACACCTACGTGGTGCCGGGCGAAGCGGGCCCGCGCCAGGCGGTCACCACCGACCCGGCAGGCCGCGACGTGTCGGACTACCCGCACGCCGTCGTCGGCAGCGACTTCGCCACCGTGGGCCAGATCTTCTCCGCCGAGCACAACCCGGACCGCAAGAAGCCGTTCGACATCCGCACGGTGATGCGCGCGCTGTCCGACCAGGACCACCCGGTGCTGGAGCGCTGGGCGGGCATGGCGGACGCGGACACCGCCGCGGTGCAGGACGTGCACATCGGCGGCCACCCGGTGTGCCTGCTGGGCATCGAATCGCGTTCGGTGCCCCGTCGCGGTTTCCCGCCCACCGACGGCCCGGACACGTTCACCGCGGGCACGCTGTTCCCGAAGTCGTCGAAGAAGGCGGCCCGCGCGATCAACGCGGCGAGCGGCAACCGTCCGCTGGTGGTGCTGGCGAACCTGTCCGGCTTCGACGGCTCGCCGGAGTCGATGAAGAAGCTCCAGCTGGAGTACGGGGCCGAGATCGGCCGCGCGATCGTGAACTTCGAAGGCCCGATCGTGTTCACGGTGATCTCGCGCTACCACGGCGGGGCGTTCGTGGTGTTCTCGAAGGCGCTGAACCCGAACATGACGGTGCTGGCGCTGGAGGGCTCGTTCGCCTCGGTGCTCGGCGGCGCTCCGGCGGCCGCGGTGGTGTTCGCCGGCGAGGTGAAGACCCGGACGGCGAACGACCCTCGGGTCGCTGAGCTGCAGAAGCGGCTGGGCGAGCTGAGCGGGGCCGAGCGGGCTGCCTGCGCGGCCGAGCTGGCCGAGGTCACGTCGTCGGTGCGGGCTGAGAAGCTCGGCGAGGTGGCGTCGGAGTTCGACCGGGTGCACAGCATCCAGCGCGCGGTCGAGGTCGGGTCGGTGGACGCGATCGTGAGCACGGCGCAGCTGCGGCCGCGGATCATCGAGGCGATCGAGCACGGGCTCAAGCGCTGAGGCGGTCGTGAGTGGCAATCCCGGTTAGAACCGGGATTGCCACTCACGAGGCCACGGTGATCCCCCGGATGGTTTTCACCTCGCCCAGCAGCGCCGGGGTCACCTTGACCGAGTACCCGTCCAGGGCGTACCGCTGCTCCCCCACGTGCAGGTGCACCGGCGTATTCCCCTGGTGCGCCAGCAAAGTCTGCTTGAGTTCCAGCACCACCGGCAGCGTCACCTTCTCCGCCCGCGTGTGCAGCACCAGCGGCGTTTCCCCGAGTTCCGTGAGGTCCAGCGGCGCCAGGTCCGCCCCGAAGACCGACATTCTGTCCTCCCGCCAGTTCACTCGGCCCTTCACCAGCACCGCGTTGTCCTCCACCAGATCCGCCGCGCACAACGCGTACGACTTGGCGAAGAACAACACCTCAAGAGACGCGTCCAAATCCTCGACCGTGCAGATCGCCCAGGGTTCGCCCTTTTTGTTCACCCGGCGCTCCAGCGAAGTGATCAACCCGGCGACGACGAGTTCCCCCTCCTTGGGTGGATTGTCGATGATCGCCGCGATCGGGCGGGGTGCGTGTTTGCGGAGGACGCCCTCGGCGCCGTCCAAGGGGTGGGCTGAAACGTAGAGGCCGAGCATGTCCCGTTCATGTGCCAGCAACTGTTTGCGCGGCCACTCTTCGGCAGTGAATTTCACGTGCGACAACGGAGAAGACGCCGGTTCCTTGTTTTCTCCGCCGAAGAGGTCGAATTGGCCCATCGCTTCCTGGCGCTTGAGCGGGACGACGGCTTCCACCGCGTCCTCGTGCACCTGGATCATCGACAGCCGGGTGTGCCCCATCGAGTCGAAGGCACCCGCCTTGATCAGCGATTCGATCACTCGCTTGTTGCAGGCCACCAGCTCCGATTTGTCCAGGAACTCGGTGAACGAGGAGTACTTGCCCTTCTCCTCGCGCGTCTTGATGATCGACTCCACCACGTTCGCGCCCACGTTGCGCACCGCGCCCAGACCGAAGCGGATGTCGTTCCCGACGGCCGCGAACCGCAAAGCCGACTCGTTCACGTCCGGCGGCAGCACCTTGATCCCCAGCCGGCGGCACTCCGACAGATAGATCGCGGACTTGTCCTTGTTGTCACCCACCGACGTGAGCAGCGCGGCCATGTACTCCGCGGTGTAGTTCGCCTTCAGATACGCGGTCCAGTAGCCGACCAGCGCGTACCCGGCGGCGTGCGACTTGTTGAAGGCATAGCCCGCGAAAGGCAGGATGGTGTCCCACAACGCCTGCACGGCCTCGCCGGAGAACCCGTTGTCGATCATTCCGGAACGGAAGCCCTCGAATTCCTTCTCCAGGACTTCCTTTTTCTTCTTTCCCATCGCGCGCCGCAAGACGTCCGCGCGGCCCATCGAGTACCCGGCGACCTTCTGCGCGATCTGCATGATCTGTTCCTGATACACCACCAGACCGTGCGTTTCGGCGAGGATCTCGCGCAACGGTTCCTCGAGTTCCGGATGGATCGGTTCGATGGCTTGCCGCTTGTTCTTGCGGTCGGCGTAGTTGTTGTGCGTGTTCATCGCCATCGGACCAGGCCGGTAGAGCGCGTTGACGGCCACGATGTCCTCGAACCCGGTGGGACGCATGCGGCGCAACAGATCTCGCATCGCGCCACCGTCCAACTGGAACACTCCGAGACTGTCCCCGCGGACCAGCAGGGCGAAGGTCTCGGGATCGTCGGTGGCCAGCCGGTCGAGGTCGATGTCTTCGCCGCGGTTGGCCTTGATGTTGTCGATAGCGTCGCCGATGACGGTGAGGTTGCGCAGGCCGAGGAAGTCCATTTTCAGCAGGCCGATGGCCTCGCAGGAGGGATAGTCCCAGCCGGTGATGATCGAGCCGTCGTCCCTGCGCCACAACGGAATCGCGTCCATCAACGGTTCGCTGGACATGATGACCGCGCAGGCATGCACACCGGCGTTGCGGATCAGCCCCTCCAGGCCGCGGGCGGTGTCGAAGATCGTCTTGCACTCTTCGTCGGTCTCGACCAGCGTGCGAACCTCGGCTGCTTCCGCGTAACGCTCGTGCTTGGCGTCCACGATCCCCGACAGCGGAATGTCCTTGGCGGCCACCGGCGGCGGCAAGGCTTTGGAGATCCGGTCCGCGATCGAATAGCCGGGTTGTCCGAAGTGGACTCTCGCGGAATCCTTGATCGCCGCTTTCGTCTTGATGGTGCCGAAGGTGATCACCTGCGCGATCCGATCGGACCCGTATTTCTCGGTGGCGTACCGGATCATCTCGCCACGCCGGCGGTCGTCGAAGTCCATGTCGATATCGGGCATCGACACCCGTTCCGGGTTCAGGAACCGTTCGAACAGCAGACCGTGCCGGATCGGGTCGAGATTGGTGATGCGGAGCGCGTACGCGACCAGCGATCCCGCCGCCGACCCGCGTCCCGGACCCACGCGGATTCCCGCCTCGCGGGCATGCGTCATCAGGTCGGCCGTGATGAGGAAGTACCCGGGAAAACCTTTCTCCACGATGACTTCGAGCTCGTATTCGGCGCGCTCCCGGTATTCGCCGGGCACTCCGTCCGGCAGCCGGTGCGCAAGCCCGGACATCACTTCATGGTGCAGCCAGGTGGCTTCGGTGTGGCCTTCGGGGACGTCGAAGACCGGCATCCGGTCCTTGTGCGTGTACACGTCCTCGTACGACTCGACCCGCTCCGCGATCAGCAGCGTGTTGTCCGCCGCCCCCGGGACCTCCTTGTCCCAGTACTCCCGCATCTCCTCCGCCGACTTCAGGAAATAGCCGTCCCCGTCGAACTTGAACCGCGTCGGATCGTTCAACGTCTTCCCGGCCTGCACGCACAACAACGCCGAATGCGTGTCCGCCTGGTCCTTCGTCACATAATGCGAATCATTCGTCGCCAGCGGCGGCAGGTCCAGCAGCTTCCCGATCTCCAGCAGCCCCTCCCGCACCGACCGCTCGATCGGCAAACCGTGATCCATCAACTCCAGGAAAAAATTCCCCGCCCCGAAAATGTCCTTGTAATCCGAAGCCGCCTGGATCGCCGCCTCCCGCTGCCCCAGCCGCAACCGGGTCTGCACCTCGCCCGACGGACACCCCGTCGTCGCGATGATCCCCTCCGCGTTCTCCGCGATCAGCTCACGATCCATCCGCGGCTTGCGGTAATACCCCTGAATCGACGCCAGCGACGACAGCTTGAACAGATTCCGCAACCCCGTCGCGTTCCCCGCCACCATCGTCATGTGCGTATACGCACCGCCGCCCGACACATCGCCGCCCTCGCCGAACTCGTCCGACCCCCGCTGCGACGCCTGCCCCCAGAACACCGGCTTCTTGTGAAACCGGCTTTCCGGCGCGACATACGCCTCGATCCCGATGATCGGCTTGATCCCGTGCTTCTTCGACGTCTGATAAAACTCGTCCCCGCCGTACATGTTCCCGTGATCGGTCATCCCCACCGCAGGCATCCCCAACCGGGCCGCCTCCGCGAAAAGAGGACCGATCTTCGCCGCACCGTCCAGCATCGAGTACTCAGTGTGGACGTGCAGGTGGACAAACGATGGCATGGCCGCATTGGACCCGCCGCACCGCTCCGCCGTCCAACAACCGACACGCGCGCTCGGACCACCTCCGGTTGTGCCCCGAGGTGACCGCCGGTGGGCGAGTCCTTTGCGGACCCACCCACCGGCGGTTCTTACTCTTCGAAATCGTCATCCGCGAGCAACGCGTACAACCGGCGACGGGCCTCGCGGAGCACCTTCCGCGCCTCCTCGCACTGCGCCTCGCTGCCCGTGTGCGCGACCTGCGCCGCGGCTCCCGCCAACTCGCCGATCTGCTGATACAGCGCCGCGAACCGGTCCGCCCCCGGCTCCTGGTCGCGAGCCGGAGACTCCCAGAGCGCGGCGAACTCCTCCTCGCGCCCCGCGACGTGCTCCCGCCCCGCCTCGGTGAGATGCGCGACCCGACGACCGCCCTCCTCCGCCGTGCGGACCAGGCCTTCGTCCTCGAGCTGCTGCAAAATCGGGTAAATGGACCCCGGGCTGGGCCGCCACTCGTCATTCGTGCGACGGCGGATCTCCTGCATCAGCTGGTAACCATGGCGAGGTTCCTCCGCCAGCAAGGCGAGGACCGCCGGACGCACCGGACGGGCCGGACCTCGACCGCCGCGGGGCGGGCCGCCGAAAAACCCTCCTGGACCGCCAGGGCCGCCGGGAAACCCGGGGAAGCCAGGGAACCCGGGAAACCCCGGCCGATGCGGCGGTCCAGGCGGACTGGGAGGCCCCGGAGGGAAGCCGCCACGGGCTTCGAAGACGGTGTCGTCCCAGGCTCCCTCGTCTCCAGGGTGACCGGGATGGCCGGGATGGCCGAAGTGCTCGCGGTGGCCGAAGTGCGCGTGATCCTCCCCTGACTCACCAGGAAGACCGGGGTGCCCGTGGTCCTCCCCCGACCCGCCCGGATGACCGTGGCGTTCCCCCGCCTCGCCCGGCGAGCCGGGGTGCCCGACCGCGTGCCAGCCCGGATGGCCAGGCCCGCCAAAGCCGACTCCCGGTCCCCCGAAAAGCCCGCCCTGCCCGAACCCGGCGCCAGGCCCGCCGAACACCGCGTGCCGGCCGAACCCCGGGCCTCGCCCGCCGAACTGCCCAGGCCAGCCGCGCTCGTCGCCCGGCGCACCTCCCCAAGGCCACCCGTGCCCTTCCCCCGGCCCGCCCGGATGTCGCCCCCTCCCCTCGCCGGGCCCGTCGCCATGCGCCTCCGGCCCGCCGAACGGCACTCCCCGGCCCTCGTCACCAGGGCGAACCGGTCCGGGACGGCCGAAGCCGAACGGCACTCCGTGTCCACCGAAGCGTTCTGGGCCGCCGAAGCCCCGGAACAGGTGGTCTCCGCCTGCGGTCCTCGTCATGTCGTCCTCCTCCGTCGAACAATCGCCGATATGACCACGATATATCGGCGATTGTTCGACGGCAAGGACGCCCGCACCCAGCAGGCGGAAAGATCAGGAAGTCCCCGCGGGTGCGGTGGTCGCGCCTTCGCCGCCGAAGCGGATGGACTTCGCCTCCTTGCCGAGTGAGGTCAGCACGGCGACCGCGATGAGCACCGGGATCACAGTCCACAGCAGTGCGGCCGGATACCCCTGCGACTGCGCGATGCTCTGCTGGATCGGCAGGTTCAGCGCGGCCAGCAGGTTGCCGAGCTGATACGTGACACCCGGGAAGAAGCCGCGGATCGCGTCCGGGGACATCTCGGTCAGGTGCGCGGGGATGACGCCCCACGCGCCCTGCACCATGACCTGCATCAGGAACGACCCGAGCGCGAGCATCCCGGCCCCGTGGTCGACGGCGAAGATCGGGACGATCGGCAAGCCGAGCACCGCGGCGCCGACGATCGTCATCCGGCGGCCGAAGCGTTCCGACAGCGAGCCGAAAACCAGGCCGCCGATGATCGCGCCGACGTTGTACAGCACCGCGATCCAGGTGCTGGTCGCCGCGCTCAGGCCGGCACCGCCGTGGTCGGTCGCCTTCAGGAACGTCGGGTAGACGTCCTGCGTGCCGTGCGACATCCAGTTGAACGCGGTCATCAGCAGCACGAGATACCCGAACCGGCGCAGCACCTTCGGGTTGAACAGGACGTCCTTGACCGACGTCCGGGTGACGCGCATCTTCTCCTGCGCCGCCTCCCACACCTCGGATTCCTCGACCCGCGCCCGGATCAGCAGGCTGATCAGCGCCGGGAAGATGCTCAGCACGAAAATCCACCGCCACTCCAGGCCGAGTGCGGTGTGGAACAGCAGATACGCCAGCGCGGCCAGCAGGTACCCGGCGGAGTACCCGGCCTGCAGCAGCCCGGAGAAGAACCCGCGCCGCTCCACCGGGATCTTCTCCATCGCGAGCGCCGCGCCCAGGCCCCATTCGCCGCCCATGCCGATGCCGTAAACGAACCTCAGGATCAGCAGCACGGTGAAGTTCGGCGCGACCGCGCACAGCACGCCCGCCGCCGAGTACAACAGGACGTCGACCATCAGCGGAATCCGCCGTCCCGACCGGTCCGCCCACAGCCCGAACAGCAACGCGCCGACCGGACGCATGACGAGCGTCGCGGTGGTGATGAACGCCAGCTGAGTGGCGGTAGCCCCGAACGACTTGTCCTTCGCGATGTCCGCGAGCACGAACACGACCAGGAAATAGTCGAACGCGTCCATGCTCCAGCCGAGCCACGCGGCGAGGAACGAGTTCCGCTGATCGGCGCTGAGTTTGCGTTTTTCCTTGCCCCCCGCTGCGTTTTCGGTCACGGGCTTGGTCTACACCCGGCGCAGCGGCGAAGCAAGAGTCGCATGTGGACGCCCGCACTCCCTGACATACCAAGCAAAGCAGGACGAACCGGACGTTTCACAGTGGGCCGCGGATCAAATCGGAACCCGGGAACGCACCCGGCGGCCGATGTCCCGAGCCCACGCCCGGATCCGCTCCCAGTCACGAAAATCCCCGACCCGGTTGCCCCGCGCCATCACCTTCTCCAGCACACCGTCCGCAAGCGCCGGATCAAGCCGCCCGCCGAACGTCTCAGTACGCCCCGCGTCAATCGCCGCGGCCAGCAAGGTCACCCGCGCAGGCAAGCCAACCCTGGCCACATTCGCGCCAGGACCACAAGGTCCACTGTGGAACAACCACACCGGACGCACCCGCAACGCCTCGGTGTTGCGCTCAAGCAGCCGCACCGCTTCAGGCCGCCACCGCGCGTAGTAGAGCGCACTGCCGACCACCACCGCCGCATACCCAGCAACGCCGTCGACCTCACCCGCAGCACGCACGTCCACCGCGAACCCGGCAGCACGCAACTCCTCGCCGACCACTTCGGCGATCTCACGGGTGCCACCACGCTTGCCCGCGTACGCAACGAGGACGTTGATCATGTCCTTATTGTCCACCCCCAAGCCGCCCCACGCCCGCCCCCCGGCGCGCCCCACCCACGAACCGTCAGCACAATCACCCTTCGGGGTGCCCCACGCCACCCAAGACGGCCGACGTCGCCCGCCAGGGCGACGAGCCCATCAGGCCAGCGTCCGAGGCCGAGAAGCCAACCCTCCGAACACCGTCTGCACCAGCGCCAGCCCGATCAACACCCCGAGCGCAGGCGTCCAAGACGAAGCAGCGTCATGAACCGCGCCAATAACGACCGGCCCCAGCGCCGCGAGCGTATAGCCCGCGGACTGAGCCATCCCGGACAACGCCCCAGCGTCCGCATAATTCCTGGTGCGCAACCCAAACAGCGACAACGCCAACGCCAACGTGCTTCCACCGGCCAACCCGGCGAAGACCGCCCAAAGCACCGCGACCCCAGGCGCGACCAGCAACCCGGTCAACGCGACCGTCAACAACAACGACCCGGCAATCGCGACCGGCCGCTGATCAGGCAACCGATGAATCACCATGGAACAAACCAAGCTGCCGGCCAGCCCGGACAGATTGAACAGCAACTGGTGAAACCCAGCGGCCATCGAACTGATCCCCGCGGCATGCTCGATCGAAGACAACCAGGTCACCAGCACATAGAAAGCAAGCGACTGCAACCCCATGAAGACAGTGACCTGCCAGGCCAGCCAGCTCGTCCACGGCCGCACCACCCCAGCGGTACGCACAAGCGGTGCGGCACCGGAACGCCGTGACTGCGGCAGAAAAACCCCTAGCGCGACGAGCGCAAGACCAGCCCAGACCCCCAGCGAAAGCCGCCACCCACCAGCCTCTTGCCCGGCCAGCGGCACCGCGACCCCAGCAGCGATCGCGGCCACCCCGGACTGCACCGCGGTGTACGTACCGGTAACCGGCCCGATCCGCGCGGGGAAATCCCGTTTGACCAGTGCGGGAAGCAGGACGTTCAAGATCGCGATGGCGACCCCGAGCAGCGCGGTTCCAGTCCACAACAACAACTGAGGCGGAGTCGAACGCAGCAGGATCCCGACCGCGAGCAGCAGGACCGCCGCACCGAGCATCCGCTCAAGCCCGAGCTTCGCGGCAACCTTCGGCGCGATCGGCGAGCACCCAGCGAACGCAATGAGCGGAACGCTGACCAAGACAGACGCAGCTATCGAGGAAAGCCCCTGATCAGCCTGGACGAGCCCCAGAACGGGGCCGAGCGACGTGATCGCCGCACGCAGGTTCATCGCGATCAACAGCACGCCGGCAAGGACGAGCGCAGGCCTCATCGGGGTCCCGCGTTCAGCGGCAGCGGACCGGGCGGTCACCCGGCCTCCGCTCCGAAGACCGCTGAGGCAACCCGGCCTCCGCACCACCAAGCACCGGCAATCATCGGAACCCCCTGCCCCGGAGCAATCCAGCCCGCCCAATGCCGGAAGCCGCCGGCATCAGACTGGCTCACCGGTCCCGATCTTGCCCGCTCGGACGCCGAATCGGCAACAGCCACTTCGGTCTATCGCAGCGCCGCGGTCACGAACACCGGCGCGATCATGTCCATAATGGACTCAGTCGCCCGCGCGTCAATGCGCTCGTCTCCGGTCGCGGCGAACTCAGTCAGCTCCAGACCGGGAATGTCCACCGCCGGAATCGCCTCGAAAATCTCACGGATCTTGTGCGGCAAAGTCCGTCCGGAACGCGGTAATCGGCAGGCACCGTACCCGGTTCAAGCACATCCCAGTCGATATGCGCCCACACCCGCGCACCCCCGGCCGCAGCCGCGACCCGCTGCCCAGTGACATCCGCCGGAGCGATAATCCGAACGCCCGCCTTATCCAGCAACTCACGTTCTGCCGGATCGATATCGCGCGCGCCGACCAGGACGACCCGGCCAGGGTCGACACCCGCACCGTGCCCGCTGTCCCACACCCCGCACGCCCCGGCGAGCGCCATCCCGCCGAGATAACCCGACCTCGTGGTCTCCGGGGTATGGAAATCACCATGCGCGTCGATCCACAACACCACGCAGTCCGGATACGCGCGGAACGCAGCGGGCAACGTCGCGAGGCTGGCCGAACAAGTGTTAGCCGCGAGCACCGTTCGCCGCCTAGTCTCGACACTCGCCGAAACAGCTTGTGCCAGGCCGGAAAGCGTCTCTTCGGCAGCCGGGAGGCTGACCGTCCAGTCATCGTTCGCCGGGCCGGCCGAATTGCCGACATAACTCGGTTCGACGTCGTACCACTGCTTCAGCGCACGTGCCGTCCGAGCCGCGCCTTCGATCATTCCCGCGCCGCGGTCGCCGATGCGCCCCTGGGAAACGATCACTTCCGTCATCGCCTGTCTCCGATCAGGCAGGCGCCGCCGCCTCGTCCGGCTGCGCGGTTTCGGGCGCACGGAAGGAAAACGGGCAGGAATCGGTCCGGTCGACATCTTCCTCGGGCAGACCGTACTGCCACCATTCCAGCCCGGCGACACCGTAGGAGCCGAGCTGACGGGCGCGCGGCGCACCGTCGTATCGGTCGATTCTCGCCCGGATGTTGTTGCGGACGTTGCGGCCGCTCGGGGTGTCGCCCGCGACGACGTCGAATCGTTCGCGCGGGTTGATCACGAGCACGAAGTGCTCGCCGAGGTTGCGGCTGCGCCGGACCTCGTGCGCGGGGCTGCTCATGTTGACGAACAAGGGCATCCCGTTGAAGCACATGGACCACGAGCTTTCGCCGGGGTCGGTGCCGACGTTCTCCGGCCACCGGGCCGGGTCGACGCGGTGCAGCTTCTGAAGCACCTCCCAGCCGAACGCCTGGTACCCGGCGACCGACCGGGCGGACACCGCCGCGGGGGAAAACACGATCAGCAGCGGGTACGCGGTGTCGAGATGACCGTTCCAATTCCGGGAAAGCTCGACGTAATCGGCGAGTTCGCGGCCGAGTCTCGCGATGGCGTCCGGCCCGGCGTCCTCGGCGAAGGCGAACAGCAGCAGGCCCTTCCGGAACGCGTTTCTCGAGAAGACACACGGGAAACCACGGTCGGTGAGCCTGGACTCGACGTCGCGGAAAGCGCGGGCGCGCCAGCCGCTTCCGAACGTTTCGGCCTCCTGCTGGGTGATCAGGATGGTGCTGCGGGATTCAAGCAATCGGTGCATTCCGGCCCTCCGGGAATATTCTTCCTCGGGATACGCAGGTCCCCTCCGGCGTCCGGCCGGGCCGCGGTCGCGCGGCGGTGAGCGAGCCGCGATTCGGAGCCGCTGGCGGTTATTCCCCCACCGGACCAGCGCTGCCCCTCAGAACTCTATGGACCCCGGCCACCCCGCGCAGCGACCATCCGAGTGAACAATATTCTACGTGATTTCAAGGAATGGCGGATAATGTGTCGAGACAAGCCCCGGAACCGACCAATCCCCCTGCGACATCCGGCGCAATCCGCGGCCGGGACAGTGCGAGATACCCCGCCACAACTGGTCCGGACCACTGAAAACGCCTGCCAGCACGAACAAATCCCTATTGTCCACAGTAGACCTTCGGAACGCCGAAGTTCCGGAAAGGAATCAACCGGTTCGCCCGGATGCTCCGCTGGCGGTACGCCGATCCGCCGATTCCGGATCCGGAGCATCACCCGCACGGCGGCGCGCTTTCGAAGACGTTCGACACTTCTTGGCGAACTGCTCATCGGTGCTTCATACGACAGGGGCGGCGCGCGCCGGATAAGATCACCGCACCGGATCCGGCATCGGCCAAGGGGAGCGACGATCGAAGACATGGACTGGGCCGCGCTCACGCGCATGCCCGCGAAGCGCATCGCGTACCGCCGCGAAACCTACTTCCGGGAAGGCGCTCGCGACATCGCCCGGTTCCTCGGCGACCGGACCGCCGACATCGTGCGCCGGCACGCCCTTCTCCTGGTCAAACCGGACGGCATCGCCGCGGGCAAGGTGCGCCCGGTGCTCGGCTGGCTGGGCGAGCAGGGATTCGCCGTCCAAACCGTGCAGCGTCCCGACCTGGACGGCCTGCGGTGGCGGGAGATGTGGCGGTACCAGCTGACGTCGGCCACGGTGGACCGGCTCGCGCTGAACGACCTGATCTATCGCGGCTCCGCCCTGCTGCTGCTCGTGCGCGACGAACAGCCAGGGCCGATGCCCGCGACGATGCGGCTGGCCGCGCTGAAAGGCTCGGCCGATCCGCTGAAGCAGCAGCCCGGCACCCTGCGCGCCCTGCTGCACCAGCACAATCGCAACTTCAGCTACGTCCACGTCGCCGACGAGCCCGCCGACTTGATCCGGGAGATCGGCCTGCTGCTCGACCCGACACAGCGCCGGGAAGCACTGAACGCATTGGTCTCCGGCGCCCCGGCCGGTCTCCCGTTGCTCGAAGAAGCACTCGAAGCGGCCCCCGCCCCGCGGACCTTCGACGCCGACGAGGCCGCCGACGCGGTGGCAGACGCGCTCAAGCGAGCAGAGCACGGCGGCCGGGCGCTCGAATTGCTGGAACGCCTGCGCTTCGGGGAATTTGTGCCGTGGATCGAGGTCGCCGAGGCGGTCGCCGAAAGCGGAGCCGAGGTCGATCGCTGGGATCTCGCCGCGGCCGGGGCCGGCCTGATCGAATGCGACGAACCCGGTGAAGCGAAGCTCATCGCCAACCCGGATCCGGTGCACTGGGCCAAACCCCGGGCCAGGCGTCCGTTGTAGACCCGGCGCTACCGCATCCGCGCGGTCCACGCCTCCGCCGAAACGGCGGGCAGCAGCGCATGCGGCACCGGACGCTCGTTGTGCACCACGAACGACGCGGTCACGATCACGTCCCAGCGGTCGGCCTTGTCGAAGGGCACCAGTTCGGCCAGTTCGTCCCAGCTGATCCGGTCCCCGCCCTCGACCACGTCCCGCAGCCGGGAAACCGCGGCCTCGCCCGTCATCGGGGCCAGCCGGGCCAGCGTCGCGTCGATGTCCAGGTCGTGCGCGGGGCAATCGGCTTCGATGGCGGCGATCTCGGCTCGCGCCTGTGCCGTGCGGTCCTCGGCGAGATGCGCCCGCAGGTCCTCGAGAAACCGGAGCCGTTCCGGACGGTCGAGGAAAATCGTCAGCTCGCGCACGATGTCCGCCGGTTCGTCGCCGACGTGCACGAAGTTCAGGATCCGGTTGGGCGGGTTCAGCTTCGTGCGCAAATGGTGCGGTTCGCGCTGGGCCGGATCGCCGACGCCCTTCAGCTCGCACAGCCGGACCGTCGCGGGCAATCCCGCGACCGGGCGGACGTCGCGGGCCAGGAACAGCAGCACATCGTTGGCGAGATACCAGAAAGTGCACAACTGCAGCCGGTCGACGGTGTAGATGTGCCAGTCGTAGCGCCACACCTCGCGCATCGAATGCCGGGTGTAGCCGAACCGCGTGGTGGCGACGGGTACGAAACCGTTGTCCGCCAGGTAATCCATGATCGGGCCGAGCCTGCGGCCGGCTACCGCGTCCGGTTTGACCACCAGCATCGCCAGTCCGCCGAGCACGCCGGTCGCGTCGCCGCCGAACACCGAAAGCACGTCCGCCCAGCCCTCGCGGAAGTACAGGTCGTAGCCGAAGACTTCCCGTTTCTCCGGCACGACCGACAACTGCCGCCATTCCGCGGCCGTCGGCATGCCGTCGACCCGGTCCTCCCTGCCCGGCGTCCAGATCATCCGCTCATCCTGCCACGACGGCACATTGCGTCAACTCCCTTTCATCGAGGACGGCGCCGGGCTGCCACGGTCCGCGGGTATCGTCGGCTGCCCGGACGACAGGAGGGTTGACGCGTGGCAAGGCAGCGGGTTCCGGTAGTGCTCGTCGCAGGTTTTCTCGGTGCGGGGAAGACCACGATGCTCAACCATCTGCTCGCCAACCGCCAAGGCGTCCGGGTCGGCGTGGTGGTGAACGACTTCGGCCAGGTGAACATCGACGCGCTCGCGGTCGCCGGGCAGGTCGACACGATGGTTTCGCTGGGCAACGGCTGCCTGTGCTGTGCGGTCGACGCCAGCGGGCTGGACGCGATGCTGGGCAGGCTGTCGCGGCCTGAGGCCGGGATCGACGTGATCGTGGTGGAGGCGAGCGGGATCGCCGAGCCCCGCGATCTGCTGCGGCTGATGATCGCCAGCGAGAACCCGGATATCCGGTACGGCGGGCTGGTCGAGGTGGTCGACGCGGTCGAGTTCGAGGCGACGCGGGTGCGGCACCCGGAGCTGACCGAGCATGTGCGGGTTGCCGACCTGGTGGTTCTCAACAAGGTCGATCGGGCCGAGCCGGACGCGGTGGCCAAGGTTCGCGCTGTCGTGGAGGAGTACGCACCTGGAGTGCCGGTGCTTGAGACCGAGCGCGGGCGCGTTGATCCGGGGCTGTTTTTCGATCCCCGGCCTCGGGAAAGTTACGGGCAGTTGTCTTTTGACGATCTGCGCGAGCATGATCATTCCGAGCATTTGCACGCGCGGTACGAGAGCGTCGCGTTCACTGCTGAGCGGCCGCTTTCGCCTCGGCGGTTTCTCGCGTTTCTGGAGAGCCGTCCTGCCGGGCTTTACCGGGTCAAAGGGCAGGTGGATCTGGGGTCTCCCGAGTCCCGCTCTCGGTTCGGATTGCATACTGTCGGGGCGTTTGTGCAGGTGGAACGGTCGACCTGGCCGTCTGGGCCGCGGCGGACCGAACTGGTGCTGATTGGCGCCGGGATTGATTCCGCGGCCGTCGAACGGGAGCTCGCCGCTTGCCTGGCTGAGGACGATGTGCCTGATGAGCGGGGCCTTTTGCGCTTTCTGCGGTACCTGGACGAACCGGATGAGGGCGAAACGCGCCACGCCGAAGAAGCGTAAACGCGCGGGTTGGCGGCGTGGGAGTCGCACTATGTCTTCATAGCTCGGACCAGCCTCTTTGGAGGACTAGTTCCATGGCGGAGACGATTGCGGCCCGGTGGTACCTCGTGGGTGCGTTGCCGGAGGACGATCCGGTCGCGCATGTGATGACTCGGGCGGACGATCTGCGGTATCGGCGGTCTGCCTGCGGGGAGCGGGAATCACGGACTTGGACGCCGATCGATCTCACTGCCCAGGGGACTGGGCACGTCACGCCTTGCCCCGGGTGCGCGGGCACTTTGGCCGGAGTGCCGGTGGGGGTTGGCGCACAGGAGCAGTTGGCGTTTGACCTGCCGTTGGGGTGAGACGTGCCGGGTCACTCCTCGGCGGGCGCCTTCTTCGCCCGGCTCGGCGCGACCCGCGGCGGTTCGTTCGGCATCTTCGGGTACACCGGCGGCCATGGCGCGTCCATCAGCCCGCCGGCCAGGTCCTCTCGCGACATCTCCAGCAGCGCCTCGATCGACTGCGGCCGATCGTTCGCGCCAGCCCACGGATCTCCCCGTTCCGCGACCCGCGCCGGGACCGTCGACAGCGTCAAGGCGTCCGGATCCACTGTCGCCAGCTCGTCCCAGGCGATCGGCGCAGAAACCTGTCCGCCGGCCCTCGGCCGCACGCACCAAGCGCCGAAAACCGTTTTGTGCGGCGCATTCTGGTTGAAGTCCACGAAAACTCGCGAGCCGCGTTCTTCCTTCCACCACTGCGCGGTGATCAGGTCGGGATGCCGCCGTTCCAATGCCCTTGCCAACGCCACCGCGGCGGCCCGTACTTCGTAGCCGTTCCAGCGCGGTTCCAGCATTGAATACAAGTGCAGGCCGCGTGAACCGGAAGTCTTCACATAGACCTCGATCCCCAGCTCGGCGAGGAATTCCCGCACCAGCACGGCTGCCTCGCGCAGGTGCGGGAAGCCGATCCCGGGCGACGGATCCAGGTCGATGCGCAGTTCGTCCGCGATGTCCAGCGCCGACGCGCGGTTCGGCCACACATGGAAGCCCAGGCAGCCCTGGTTGACCGCCCACAGGACGTGCGCCAGGTCCGCAGCCACCAGTGCGTCACTGGTGGTGCCGTTGGGGGTGGAGACGACGGCGGTGGTCAGCCAGGAAGGCGCGTTCTTGGGCGTGCGTTTTTGAAACCACGACTTTCCGCCCGCGCCGTCCGGATAGCGTTCGAGCAGCAAGGGGCGGCCGCCGAGCCGGTCGAGCAACGGGCCCGCGACAGCTTGGTAATAGCGGACGAGATCGAGCTTGGTTTCGCCTCGTTCCGGGAAATAAACCTTGTACGGGCTGGAGATGGTCAGTTCCACGCCGTCCAGGTCGAGCGGCACGCCGCTCATCGGGCCTCCCCGAACAGATCCGCCAGTTCGGCGGGCGGGGCCTCGTCCAGTTGCGCGTAGGTGCACGATTCCGGGGTCCGGTCCGGGCGGAAGCGCACCAGTCGTCCGCCGTGGCGGAAACGGCCGCCTTGCAGGTGTTCGTAGCGCACTTCGGCGACCTGTTCCGGGCGCAGCGGTTCCCACGACAGGTCCTTGTCCGGGGCCCACCGGCTGTTGGCGCCCGGCCGGCGCACCTCGCCGGCCTGCCATTCCGCCCAGGTGCGCCACGGATGCCCGTCGAGCGCGTTCTCCCGCCACGGGGCCAGTTCCTCGACCAGCTCCCGCCGCCGCGCCGCGGTGAAGCTGCTCGCGACGCCGACGTGGTGCAGCGCCCCCTCCTCGTCGTACAGCCCGAGCAGCAGCGATCCGACGCCCTTGCCGTCCTTGTGCCACCGGAAACCCGCGACGACACAGTCCGCGGTGCGCTCGTGCTTCACCTTCAGCATCACGCGTTTGTCCTGCTCATACGGCAGATCGGCGGGTTTCGCCATGACCCCGTCGAAACCCGCGCCCTCGAACCGGGTGAACCAGTCCTGCGCGAGGTCCGGATCCGTCGTGAGCGGGGTCAGATGCACCCGCTGCAGACCGGTCGAGGGCGCGAAAATCCCCTCCAGCGCCCGCCGCCGCTCGGCGAACGGCTCCTCGGTCAGGTCCCGCTCGCCAAGCGCGAGCAAGTCGAACGCGACGAAGCTGGCCGGGGTCTCCTCCGCGAGCTTCCGGACACGGCTGGCCGCCGGATGCAGCCGCAGCTGCAACGCCCCGAAGTCCAGCCCGCGCGGCGTGACCAGCACGATCTCGCCGTCGACGACGCATTTTTC
Source organism: Amycolatopsis sp. FU40 (assembly GCF_021903635.1). Lineage (NCBI taxonomy): Bacteria > Bacillati > Actinomycetota > Actinomycetes > Pseudonocardiales > Pseudonocardiaceae > Amycolatopsis > Amycolatopsis sp. FU40. The sequence continues at coordinate 846,352 of NZ_CP091381.1, read as the reverse complement.
CGGCAACGCGTCCCGCAGCAGCTCGACCAGTTCCGGGAAGTACCGGGTGAGCGGCCGGTCGTTGCGCGAGCCGAGTTCGACCTCGTCGCCGTCGCGGAACACGACGCACCGGAAGCCGTCCCACTTCGGCTCATACCAGAACCCGCCATCGCGCGGCACCTCGTGCACGGCTTTGGCGAGCATCGGCCGCACCGGCGGCATCAGGGGTAGCTCCACCTGCGCGATCCTAAGCGGAACAGACGCTGACCTGCACCTTTTTACCAGCGCTTACCAGCGCGCCAGCACCAGCCCGCCGCGCGGTTTAGGCGTGAAGTACGTGGCCTTCCGCGGCATCCGACGCCCCGCCGCGTGCACCGCCTGCACCGTCTCGAACGGCACCGGGGCCAGTTGCACCACCGCGTCCGCGTCCGGCGGGACCGGGCTGCCCGGCAGCAGCGGGCGCACGTGCGGGCCGTCCGGGTCGAGGCCGAGCGCCGAGCCGAGGAGCGTCTGTTCCGCCACTTCGTGGTCGATGATCAGCGGGTCCGAACCCGGCAACCGCACCCGCAGCACGCGCGAGCCGGCCAGCACCACTGCCGTGCCGGGGCAGGAAGGCGGGGTCGCGTCATTCGACCAGGCCACGTCCAGCCCTGCCTCCTGCCAAGCCGCGAACAGGCTCTCGGCAGAGCGTCCGGTCCCGAGAAGCACGCGGTTGATCGCCCGGATCTCCAACTGCGAACCCGCCGTGATCAACGCCAGCAGCTGACCGCTCCCGGCAGCGGCCGCGACGCGGTGATTCCCGTCCGCCACCAGCAGATCGCTCGCCGACGCGGCCTCCAGCAGCCGTTCCTGCCTCTCCCCTGGCCGCACTACCCACAGCTCGTGCGGCAGCCCCGCACGGTCCACAGTGGACACATCAGGAGCCGCCGAACTCGCCGCTTCCTTGACCGCCGCGGTCAGCTCCGCTCCGTCGCCGACCGGCACGAGCAGGGCGGCACTCGTCGCGCACCCGAGGCCGTCCAGCACGGCCGCGCGCTCGGCGACCACCTCCGGATACACCTCCTCGGTGTGCTTCACGTGCGCCCCGGCCGACGTCAGCTCCCGGACGTCGACCAGGCACAGCACGCCCGCGATCGTCTCGCCGATCCGGTACGCCGCGACGAATCCCGTCTCCGGCCGGTAATGGCCGGTCAGCAGCCGTTCGAGCGTCGCCCGCGCCTCCGGCAGCGCGGCCTCGACGTCCAGCCCGGCGGCCAGCGCAGCGGGCGTCCGCGCGGGATGCTGCGCGGCCAGCAGCGTGTCCCCTTCCGCCGCCGCGAGCGCCCTCGTCACCGCCTCCGGTTCGGCGAACTCGTCGACATCCGGCCCCGGCACCGCGCCCTGAACGACCCAGCCCCGGCCGATCGGCCGCACCCATCTGTCCATCCCTCCATGATGGCGGTCCGGCGGACCCCCGGGCACCGATCGATCGGCTGGGGAATGCTTGCCCGGGCGAAGGAGTTTATTCCCGGCATGGGTAGCACGAGCAGTCCGCCCGCGGCGAAACGCGCCGCCGTAGGCCTTCGATCCGAGCGGGGACCCGTCCTCGCCGCTGTCATGCTGAGCACCGGCCTCGTGGCCCTCGACAGCACCATCATCGCCACCGCGGTCCCGTCGGTGGTCCGCGACCTCGGCGGGTTTTCCCAGTTCCCGTGGCTGTTCTCGATCTACCTGCTCACCCAGGCGGTCACCGTGCCGCTGTACGGCAAGTTCGCCGACGTCCTCGGCCGCCGCCCGGTGATGTTCTTCGGCATCGCCGCGTTCCTGGTCGGCTCGGTGCTGTGCGGGGTCGCGTGGAGCATGCCGGTGCTGATCGCGGCGCGCGCGGTGCAGGGCATCGGCGCGGGCGCGGTCCAGCCGATCAGCATGACGATGGTCGGCGATCTGTACACGGTCGAGGAACGCGCCCGGGTGCAGGGCTACCTCGCCGGCGTGTGGGCGGTCGCCTCGGTGATCGGGCCGACGCTCGGCGGCGTGTTCGCCGAATACCTCAGCTGGCGGTGGATCTTCTTCGTCAACCTGCCGCTCGGCGCGCTCGCCGCGTGGATGCTCTACCGCAAGTTCACCGAGCAGGTGAACCGCACCCGGCACAAGGTCGACTACGCCGGCGCGACCCTGCTGACGCTCGGCTGCGCGCTGCTGATCCTTGCCCTGCTGGAAGGCGGGGTCGCGTGGAGCTGGACCTCAGCGCCGAGCCTGGCGATCTTCGCCGTCGCGGTCCTGATGCTGGTCACGTTCGTACTGGTCGAGCGGCGTGCGGAGGAACCCGTGCTGCCGCTCTGGGTGTTCACCCGCCGCACCCTGATCGGCGGGAATCTCGTCGCGCTCGTCACCGGCGCGGTGCTGCTGGGCTTCAGCTCGTTCCTGCCCACGTATTCCGAGGGCGTGCTCGGCACGGACGCGCTCACCGCGGGTTTCGCGCTGGCCGCGCTGACGATCGGCTGGCCGATCGCGGCGTCGCTGTCCGGAAAGATCCACCTGCGGATCGGATTCCGCGACACCGCGCTGATCGGCACCGGATTCCTGCTCGTCGGGGCGGTCATGGCCGCGTTTCTCGGCCTCGACTCAGTGGTCTGGATGGCCGCGGCTGCGGTGTTCGTGGTGGGGATCGGGCTCGGGCTTTCCTCCAGTCCGACGGTCGTGGCCGTGCAGTCCACCGTCGGCTGGGAGCGCCGCGGCGTGGTGACCGCGACCAACATGTTCAGCCGTTCGCTGGGCAGCGCGGTCGGCACGGCCGTCTTCGGCGCGATCGCCAACGCGACCCTCGCGGGCCGGTTCGCGAACCCGCCCGCAGAGGTCGCCGGACACCTTCCGGAGAGCGTCGACGCCACCAGCCGCGTCCTCAGCGGCACGCACGACAACTCGCCGGCGACGGCGTACGTGCGCGAATCGCTCGCCGGGGCCACGCACAACGTGTTCCTCGCGATCGTCGCCGTCTCGGTGGTGAGCGTCGTCGCGCTGCTGCTCATGCCCCGCAAGACCGAACAGCTGACGTTCTAGTTCTGCAGCGGCACGAGTTCGCGCACGAAATCGTCGAGGAACTGCCGGTAGTCGCCGGAGTAGCCCGGCCGGACCACGAATTTCGTGAGTCCGGCCTCGACGTGCTGCTCGATCATCCGACGCGCCTCGGCCCAGCTGGCAGGCACGAGGTCGGTGGTCGGACGGCCCGGATTGCGCTTCTCGGCCACCGCCCGCAGCCGTTCCGGGATCCCGTGCAGCGCCAAGACCATGCTCAGCCCGAAATGGTCCGATTCGATCTCGCGGTCGGCTTCGGCGGCGGCTTCCTGGATCGCCAGCCGCGCCGCGCGGGACTGCTCCGGCGTGTGGAAACTGCCGAGCCACCCGTCGGACAACCGGCCCGCTCGACGTAATGCGGCAGGCGCGGCCCCGCCGACCCAGACGTCGAGCCGTTTCGCCGGACGCGGCCCGATCGTCACGCCGTCGACCTGGAAAAACTCGCCGTCGAAGGACACGTTGTCCTGTTCGAGCAACAGCCGCAGCAACGCGAGCGACTCGTCGAAGACCGCCGCGCGTCGGCCCTCCGGCACCGGGAACAGGCCGCGTTCCGCGGGCTGCGCGGGCAGCAGGCCGAACACCGGAAGCACGCGTTTCGGAGCCAGCCCGGCCAGCGTGACCAGCTGTTTCGCGACCAGCACCGGATTCCGGCCGGGGAGAATCGCCACGCCCGTGCCGAGTTTGAGCCGTTCGGTGCGGGCCAGCGCGTGCGTCATCCCGATCAACGGGTCGACATCCGGCGAATAGACCACTTCCGACAGCCACAGCGAGTCGACGCCCGCCGCCTCGGTCAGCTCGGCCAAACCGGTGAATTCCGCCGGCCCGGTCCCGAGTCCCGGAGCCACCCCCACCCGGATCTTGTCCACGCTCGCTCCGCTCTGTCGGCACGTTTCCTTCGACAGAACCGGATTGCGGCGCGAGTTCTTCCTTCTCAGGCGGTCGCTTCGATGACCCGGCCCAGCGCGGCGTGCAGCGCCTCCAGTTCGGAGACCTCCATGCCGAGCCGCTCCACGACGCGATACGGGATTTTCTCCGCTTCGGCGCGCAGTTCCCGGCCCTTCCCGGTGAGCTCGACCGTCAGCTGACGCTCGTCGGCCCGGCTGCGGCCGCGGGTCACGTACCCGATCGCCTCCAGCCGTTTGAGCAGCGGGGACAGCGTCGCGGGCTCGTGCCGCAACGCCGTGCTGAGGTCCTTCACCGACCGCGGCGACTGTTCCCACAGCGCCAGCATCACCAGGTACTGCGGATGGGTCAGCCCGTGCGGCTCCAGCAACGGCCGGTAAATCGCGATCACGCTGCGCGAGGCGACCGACAGCGCGAAGCACACCTGCCGGTCGAGCTTCAGCGGGTCCTCGCCAAGGTCGATCTCGGCCACTCGTCCTCCTCGTGCTCGGGCCCACTCTAGCGCGGGCTGCACCACACTATTAGTTAGCGTACTAATCATTAGGGTACTGTGGCGGCAGACCCCGAGGAGGAACGATGACCGACCGGCCCGGCGTTCTCCGCTGGTTCGCCTACGCCGTGAGCGGACGGCTTCCCGAGCGCTACCGCGACTGGCTGCTGCACGACGCGACGTCCAAGCACTGGAAGGCCCGGCACGTCCTGCGCGCGACGGTGGGCATCGCGCCGCTGTGCCTGGTCTGGCTGCTGCTGCCGGCCCCGCTCGGGCTGCGGCTCGCGATCGTGCTGATGGCCGCGCTGGTGTCGTACTTCTACTCGTGCGCGTACATGGAGGAAAGCATCGACCACCGGCTGTCCCGCAACGGTTTCCCGCCCGGAACCGGCAAGCGGGTCCGCCGCGAGAAAGCCGCCGCGGCCAACGCCGAGGCGACCGCCCGCTACATCGCGGCCTACCGGCAGAACTCCGCCGACTAGACTCGGGAGCCGATGAGACGCAAGCGCCCGGCCCCGATCCCGCCTCGGCACGGCTTAGACCCCGCACGGCTGCGGCTGCCCGAGGAAGGTCCGTGGACGACGCTGCTGGAACACCTGGTCGAACGCCTTCCCCGGGTCGCCCCCGCACGGATCGAGGAAATGCTGCACGAGCAGCGGATCCACGGCGAGGACGGTCCGCTGGGAATCGACGCGGCGTACGTCCCCGGTTCGTTCATCTGGTTCCACCGCGATCTGCCGGACGAGGTCCCGGTGCCGTTCGACGTCACCGTCCTGCACCGCGACGATCACCTGCTCGTGGTCGACAAACCGCACTTCCTGGCGACCATCCCGCGCGGACGGCACGTCCTGGAAACCGCTTTGGTGCGCCTCCGCCGTTCGCTGGACCTGCCCGCCCTCTCCCCCGCCCACCGGCTCGACCGCGTGACGGCCGGGCTGGTGATGTTCGTGATCACGCCGTCCGCGCGCGGGGCGTACCAGACGATGTTCCGCGATCGGTTGGTGCACAAGGAATACGAGGCGATCGCGCCCTACGATCCCGGCCTTGAGCTGCCCCGGACCGTGCACAGCAGGATCGTGAAGGAACGCGGCGTGCTCGCCGCGCAGGAGGTTGCCGGACCGCCGAACGCCGAGTCCACAGTGGAGCTTCTCGAACACCGGGACGGGCTGGGCCGCTATCGCCTCACGCCCGCTACCGGCCGCACGCACCAGCTGCGGGTGCACATGTGTTCGTTGGGGATTCCGATCCTTGGCGACGATTTTTATCCGGAGCTGCACGAGAAACCGCTCGACGACTTCACGAAACCCTTGCAGCTGCTGGCGAAAGTGCTGGAATTCGACGATCCGCTGACCGGTGAGCACCGCCGGTTCACCAGCCGCCGGACGCTCGCGGCGTGGGATTCGCTCGACAAGTGGGCTAGTTGACAGCTACCGCGAGGAAATGCGCGCTGGCATTGATCAAGAGCGGGTCTTGCTCGACCAGGCGGGCACAGCGGAGGGCCGCGTCCACGCGCGCGTCGAATTCCTCGATGCCGGCCACGTCCAGCGCGGGCCAAGCCGGGCCTTCCACTCCGCACACGGAAATCTCATTCAGACCAGCGGTTTCCAGCTCGTCGCGCAGTTCGTCCGCGGTGTGGAAATGCGCGGGCACGAAGCCGACGTGGCCGTCGTAGCTGCCCGTATCGACCACGGCTCTCACCGCTGGACTCAACTGTTCGGTGAGCTGGCCGTTGGTTCCGGTCTCCATGACTGAGAGATAACGGCTAATGGCCGCCGCGAACAAAATGCCGCCCGGACGAAGTACGCGCCGGGCTTCGGCAAGCGCTCGCTCGCGATCACCGGATTCAGTCAAGTGGTAGAGCGGACCCATTAACAGCACGACATCCGCGCTGTGGTCCGGCCACGCCAACGCTCGCGCGTCGCCGACTTCCGCTGTGACGCCTTCGATCTCGGCTGCCGCCGCGACATGCGAGGCCACCGGATCGACTACGTGCACCGAATGTCCGTCCGCGGCCAGCCATCGGGCGTGCACCCCGGTCGCCCCGCCGACGTCGAGCACTCTCTGCCCGGTCGCCGGCATCGCTCTGCGCACAAGTTCTTGCGTCCGCCGGAATTCCAGTCTGCCGTGCGGCGATCTGACGAGCCGCGTGTTCTCGGTGGTCTCGGCGTTGTAGTGCTCAACCAAAGTCATGGCCGCAACAGTGACCGAATTACCCTGCCGAGGCAACGGAATTCCGGCCGGACGGGCGCCAGGCGGCGGCAGGCACCCGTCCGGGCGATCACCGGGTCCAGAACTTGATTCCGCTCCACTGCACGGTAATCGGCCCAGCCCCGCTCGCCGTCCGGTACGACCCGAACTTGTCGTAATAACTACCCGATGGGCTGGCGTCGGTCTGCTTCAGCGAGCCGTTGATGTACACCTTGTGGGAGCTGCCCACTTGATTGATCGTGTTGACCCGCACCGAGGTCCCGACCGTCGCGCCGGTCGCCACCGTCTGGCCGTTCTCGACGGTGTAGAGGCGGCCGCCCTTTTCCACCGCCAGCAGGAAGTACGGCCCGGCGTTCGAACCGTCGCGGAACGTCTGCTTCAGGCTGATCCGCGAACCGCCCATGCTGGTGATCTTGAAGGAACCCTCGAACTGGTGCGTGCCGCCGGCGTAGGTCTCGTAGCGGCGCTCGGCGCGCTGTTCGCCGCTGCCGTCGGAGCAGGTCAGCTTGAAGGTGAGCCCGCTGATCTGGCCGCAGCCCTTCTGCTGCTCCTTGTACCCCGGCGACCAGGATTTCCAGGTGCCGCCGCCGACCTGGGCGTTCGCGACCGGGGCGAGAATCGCGAGCCCGCACACCGCCGCCGCCAGTGCTCCGCCGATCCGGGTTCTCGTGCGCACGTGCCAACCTCCGTGGAACTCAGGGCGGCGGTAGCGGTACAGGTCCAGACCACTGGCTGATCACTGTAAGTCCCCGGCCGGTCGCGGACAAGGGCTCCTCCCTTGACGACTTTGTTTGTCACTGCTTGGCTCAGGGGATGCAGGACGTCGAAGTGATCGAGGACCCCGCCGTCGCGGCGGCCGCGCTGGACCCGGTGCGCGCCCGCCTGCTGGCCGCGCTGACCGAACCGGCGTCCGCCGCGGCGCTGGCCGCCCGAGTGGGCCTGACCAGGCAAAAGGTCAACTACCACCTGCGCGCGCTCGAATCGCACGGCCTGGTGGAACCCGCCGGAACCCGGCAATGGGGCGGCCTGACCGAACGCCTTTTCGCCGCCACCGCCGGCGCCTACCTGGTCTCCCCCGCCGCCCTCGGCGCCGCCGGTTCCGCCAGCGTGCAACCGGACCGCCTGTCGGTCGGCTACCTGCTCGCCGTCGCCGGACGCACCCTGCGCGAGGTCGCGGGCCTGGCCCGACGCGCGGCTCGCGCGGGCAAACCGCTCTCGACGCTGACCCTGGACACGGAAATCGCCTTCGCTTCCGCCCGCGACCGGTCTGCTTTCACCGACGAGCTGACCACCCTCGTGACCGACCTCGTGTCCCGCTACCACAACGAATCCGCCCCCGACGCCCGCCTCCACCGCCTCGTCGTCACCGCGCATCCCAAGCCCGCCGAGTAGTTCATCCGAACAGGTGTTCGAATATCGTGTAGATTGGAGGCATGAGTCAGGCATTTCAGGGCTCGCTGTTCGGTGCCAGCGGGCCGGCCACGCTGGGCCCGCTGTCCGACGTGCAGCGCACCGAACTGGGTCAAGGCGCGTGGATCGACGTGCTTCCCGGGTGGCTCGACGGTTCGGACGAGCTGTACGAACACCTGGCGGCCGAGGTCCCCTGGTACGCGGAGCGCCGCCAGATGTACGACCGGGTCGTCGCCGTGCCGCGTCTGCTGTGCTTCTACCGTGAGCACGCTCCCTTGCCGCATCCCGTCCTCACCGAGGCCCGAGAGGCACTGTCCGCCCACTACGCAGCCGAACTGGGCGAACCGTTCCGTACGGCCGGACTCTGCTATTACCGCGACGGCCAGGACAGCGTCGCCTGGCACGGCGACGACCTAGGCCGCGGCCGGACCGAGGACACCATGGTGGCGATCCTGTCCGTCGGCGCCGCCCGCCACCTGGCCCTACGCCCAAGAGGCGGCGGAGATTCAGTGCGGTACCCGCTGGGGCACGGAGACTTGATCGTGATGGGCGGGTCCTGCCAGAGGACGTGGGAACACGCGATCCCGAAGACGGCGCGGGCGGTGGGGCCGCGGATCAGCATCCAGTTCCGGCCGCGAGGGGTGCGATGAGGTGAGCAGCCCGGCGAGGGCGGTGCCGTGGCGGGCTTCGATCACCTGCGCGGACCTGGTCCGACCGCGTCGCCTCCGCCCATGACGAGTGCGCTGTTGGGTCGGTTAGACCGTCTTGTGCGTTCCTGCGCGCACCGCGGATTCCACCGCGCGACCGTTCACACCACTCGCACGCCGCCGGTCCGACGAAGCCGCTTCGCGCACCCACCGATGCGGCCGTCCCGCGCGCACGCCGTCGGTGCGGCCACCGCCCAAGTCATCCGCCGGCCGAATCCACCGCATCCGACAGCAACCGAGCGCCGCGCCAACCCAGCCGCACGAGCCCTCACGCACCGACCGAGCACCGGCCCGCCCCGAGGCACCCACCCGAGCCGCCCCGGCCGTCCAGCGACCCGGAATCAGTCCACCAGCACCGGCAGCGAATCAAGCCCGTACACGATCGACACCTTCCGGAACTCCAGCTCCTCCGGCTGCACCGCCAGCCGCAGGTTCGGGAAGCGCCGGACCAGGGCCGGGTATGCCGCCCGCAGCTCCATCCGGCCCAGCTCCGCGCCGATGCACCGGTGGATCCCGTACCCGAACGCCAGGTGCGAGGACGGCTCGCGGGTCGGGTCGAAGCGGTCCATGTCGCCCTTGCCGAGCACCGGGTCGCGGTCCGCGACCGACAGCGACACCAGCACGATGTCGCCCTCGCTGATGTGCACGCCCGCGATGTCCATTTCCTGCTTCGCGAACCGCGGGAACGCCATCTGCACCACCGTCAGGTAGCGCAGCAGTTCCTCGACGAACCGGTGCACCGAATCGTCGTCGCCGCGGACCGCCTCGAACGCGGCCGGATCGCGCAGCACCACCAGCGCGCCCAGCGCCAGCATGCTCGCCGTGGTCTCGAGGCCGCCGGTCAGGATGCCGTCGGCGAGGCCGGCGAGCTCGCGGTCGTCGACCTCGTCGCCGTGCTCCTTGATCAGCATGCCGAGCAGGCCGTCGCCGGGCTGTTCGCGCTGCTTGCGCACGATCTCCAGCAGGTACCCCAGCGACTCCGAGATCGCCCCCAGCGACGCGCCCGCACCGCTGAACAGGTCGAACCGCGCGGTGCTCAGCCGCTGGAAGTCCGCCCGGTCCTCGTAGGACACGCCGAGCAGTTCGCAGATCGTGAGCGACGGGATCGGCAGCGCGAACTGCTCCCACAGGTCCACCGGACCGTCCGCGGCGGCCATCGCGTCCAGCTGGTCCGCGACGATCTCGTCGATCCGCGGCGTCAGCCGGGAAAGCCTGCGCATCGTGAACTCGGGCGTCAGCAGCTTCCGCAGGCGCGTGTGGACCGGCGGGTCGGCGAATCCGAGGCCGCCCGGGTTCTGGTCCTCGGTGACGCCCGCGTTGCCGACGAGGTTCGTGAAGTCGTTGCTGAACTCCGTGCCCTTCCCGAGGACGGCCTTGGCCTCCTCGTAGCCGGTCACGAGCCAGGCGTTCATCCCGAACGGCAGGTCCAGCTTGCTGATCGGCGCCTCGCCGCGCAGCCTGCCGAGGTCCGGAACCGGGTCGAGACCCTGGCGGCGCAACGGCTCCAGCGCCGAATCCGGCAGCAGCGCCATCTTCTCGAGATCGAAACCGCGCTTCTGCTGGCGGGCGATGTACCGGCGGCCCGCCCAGGCGAGGATGCGCGAACGAAGACTCCCCATGGCGGCGACAGTACCGCAACCACCCCTTCCGCCGGTCCCGGGCGGAGACGCCCGTCACCCTGTGACCAGCGCCGGTCCACAGTGGACTCCCGTCACCCGGCCAGGTGACGGCTCCCGGGAATTGTCAGACCCCCCGGACAGAATGGCCCGCATCGCCAGTGACCGGCATGACCTGCGTGACCGGCCGGTCGCAGCCGGTGAAAGTACGCGACGACGAGGCGAGTCCCGTGAGAGGCTCGCAGAGAAAGGGAGGAACCGGACATGACTGCGGCGCTGATCGGGCGGGCCCACCCCGCCGCGACCTTGCGTGCGCAGCTCTCGCGCGCCACCGCCAGCCACGGCGGCCTCGCTCTGGTCGCCGGCGAGGCCGGAATCGGCAAAACCGCACTGGTCAGCGCACTGGCCGACGACGCACGAGAAGCAGGCGCGCTCGTTCTCGGCGGCACCTGCTGGGAGTCCGGGGCCGCGCCGGGCTATTGGCCATGGGTCCAGGTCATGCGTTCGCTCCGCCGCGAAGCCGCTCCGCACGAATGGGCCGTCGCCAGCTCGCCGACGCTGTCCGCGCTGCTCGGCGAAACCCCCGAACCACCCGCCGACGACGGTTTCGAACTGCCGGACGCGGTCACCCGAGCACTGGTCACCGTGGCACAGGACCGGCCAGTGGTCGTCATCCTCGACGATTTGCACTGGGCCGACCCGGCGTCGCTGCGGCTGCTCGAATTCGCGGCCCGGCACACCTGGTTCGAGCGATTGCTGCTCATCGGCACCTACCGCGACGTCGAGGTGGACGCGCCCAGCCATCCTCTGCACGAGCTGATGCTGCCGCTGGTCGCGAAAGCAACCACGATCACGCTCACCGGCTTGGACGAAACCGGAGTCGCCGAGCTGATGAGCCGCACCGCGGGCGCGGATCCGGGCGCCGAGCTGGCCACCGACGTCCAGCGCCGCACCGGCGGCAACCCGTTCTTCGTCGAGCAAACAGCGCGGTTGTGGCGCAGCGGGAACACCGTGTCCGCAGTCGCGCCCGGCGTCGCCGACGCACTCCAGCGACGGCTGTCCCTTCTCCCCCGCCCAGTCACCGATCTGCTCACCAACGCGGCGGTGCTCGGCCGCGAGTTCTCGCTCCAGCTGCTCGCCGCCACCGCCGGCGCGCCCGCCGCCCAGGTCGACCACCTGCTCACCCGCGCCGTAGCCGCCCGGCTCGTTGTCGCACTTGGCGAAGGCCGTTTCTCCTTCGCGCACGACCTGGTACGGGAGTCGAGATACGCCGAGCTGACGCCCACCGAAGCACAACGCCGCCACGCAGCCGTGGTGCGCGCCGGCGAACACACCCCAACCTTGGTCGGCGTCGCCGAACGCGCCCGGCACGCCTACCTCGCCCATACCGAACTCGACCCGAAGCACGTAATCCGCTTATTGCTCGCCGCGGCCAAGGACGCAGGCGCCCGGATGGCATTCGAGGAGTCAGTCGCACACCTGCGCCGAGCCCGCGAACGAGCGGCAGACGACCGCAGCCAAGCCGTCGTCGCGCTGGAATTGGCCACCGCACTATGGCGCTTCGAGGCGAAAGACGAAGCCTGGCTCCTCTGCGAAGAGGCGGTCGCCCTGGCTCGCCAAGAGGACAACGCGAACCTCCTGGCCCGCGCCGCCCTCACCCTGTCGAAATTCGGCACCGGCGGTGCGCAGCGCGAGTTCACCGTTCAAGTTCTCCGCGAGGCACACGAAAAACTGTGCGGCGGCAACGCGGCCGAACCCCTCTCGCTGGACCGCATCAGACTGGAACTCACCGCTCGCGCCACGATCCTCGCCCGCGACGACGAGGACGACGACGCACTGGCGTTCACTTTGTGGGCCAGGCACGACGCGATCTGGGGCCTGGGCAGCGGTGCCGAACGCGAGCGCCTCACCGACGAACTCGCCGCCATCGCGCGGCGCACCGGCGACCGGGAGAACGAGTTCTTCGCGGCCTCGCTCAAGTGGGTCGCGTTGCTGGAACAGGGAGATCCGCGATATCTGGACCAGTTCCACGTGTTCCAAGGGATCGCCGACGAAGGCGTGCAAGCCGCGAAACTGGCGGAAGCGATCGACCGCAGCATCATCTGCGCGTTCCGCGGCCGCTTCGGAGAAGCCGACGAAGCACTCGCGGAAGCACTGGCCGCACCGGAAATCTTCGGCAGCAATGATTACGGCTACATGCCCGATCAATTGCGCTGGAGCGCCCTGCTGGTGCAAGGCCGCTTCGCCGAGGCCGCTGACCTCCCGGCAAAAATGGCCGACTCGGGTTTCCCGCACCCAGCTCTGCTGCGCACCCTCACCGCAGCACTCGCCGGCGACGCAGCCACCACCCGGCACGAACTGTCCGAAGCACTCGCTGACGGCCCCTACGCCCGCGCCTTCACTCCGCTGTGGCTGCGTTGCCAAGCCCAAGCCGCCGTCGTACTGAAAGACCGCGCAGCGGCAGAACGCTTGTTGCGCGAGCTTTCCCCGCACTCCGGAGAATGGCTGGTCTCCCTGTACGGCTGCGAATTGAGCGGCCCGGTAGACCTGTGGACCGGCCTGCTGCACAAAACCCTCGGCGATCACGAAACAGCCGCTGCCCACCTCACCGCCGCCGCCCGCTCCGCAGACCGGCTACGTGCCCGCCCGTGGGCCGTCGAAGCCCGCAACCACCTGGCAAGCACCTTGCTGGACCTAGGCGACACCGACCGCGCCACCGCCCTAGCCGATGCCGTCACCGCCGAAGCCGCCGAACTAGGCCTGCACCACATCACCGCCCACCTCCGCCCCGCGACCCCGCCACCTCCTGCTGCCGCCAACGAATTCCACCGAACCGACGCAGTCTGGACCCTGCGCTTCGCCGGCCGCGAAGTACGCATGCCAGACGCGAAGGGCCTGCGAGACTTGAACTACCTGCTGAGCAGCCCAGGCACCGAAATCCCCGCAGCACAACTGCTCTCCCCCGACGGCGGCCAAGAATCCGAAGCCACCCGCACCTTCAGCGGCGACCCCGTCCTGGACGACGCCGCGAAAGCCGCCTACCGCCGCCGCCTGGACCACCTGGACGAGGCGATCGACGCCGCCGCCCTCCGCGGCGACGACGCCAAAGCCGCCACCCTGGACACCGAACGAGCCGCCCTGCTCGACGAACTCCGAACATCGACCGGCCTGTCCGGCCGAACCCGCCGCCTAGGCGACGAAACGGAACGCGCCCGCAAAGCCGTGACCGCCCGCATCCGCGACACCATCCGCAAACTGACCGACCTCCACCCGGAACTGGCCGACCACCTCCGCCGCACCATCACGACGGGCTCGTCCTGCAGCTACCACCCGGAGACACCTACGACCTGGCGTTTGTGACCGCGGGCGCGCCCGGCCTGCCGGGCACGACGTCAGGGGAAGGAAAAGCAAGGAGAAACAGAGACAGGAGACAAGCAACAACCGGCACCACCGCACCACCGCACCACCGCACCACCGCACCACCGCACCACCGCACCACCGCACCACCGCACCACCGCACCACCGCACCACCGCACCACCGCACCACCGCACCACCGCACCACCGCACCACCGCACCACCGCACCACCGCACCACCGCACCACCGCACCACCGCACCACCGCACCACCGCACCGAATGAGGGTGGCCAGGCCCGCCCGCTCACACAAGCGGGCTGAGCCGGAAAAGCCGACCGACCTCGCGGAGCTGGGCTGTCGGTGCTGTGGCTCGCGCAACGCGCAGCGACCGGGCGAGGCGCATCGGCACGGCAGCACTCCACCCGGCGCGCCCAAACCACCCGCTCGCCCAAACCATTCGCTCGCCCAAACCACACAGGTCGCCGAAACCACACAGGTCGAGCACAGAAGCGGTGCCGTTGGCCAGGCCGACCGACCGCGCGGGGCCTGGGCTGTCCGTGCTGCGCTTTGCGCGACGCCAAGCGCAGCAGATCGGCGAGGCGCAGGGGCACGGCAGTGCCCAGACGGCGCACCCGAAACCGCCTGCTGGCCGAAAACCACGCTGCCCGAGCACAGAAGCGGTGCCGTCGGCCAGGCCGACCAACCGCCTGAGGCTGGGCTGCCGATGTCGCGGCTCACGCAGTGGCAAGCACGGCAGGTCAGCAAGGCTCATAGGTGCCGCAGCGCCCCGCCCGCCCGAAACCACTTGCTCGTCCAAACCACACAGCCCGAGCGCAGAAGCCGCACCGTTGACTAGGCTGGCCGTCCGCGTCGACGTCGAGGTCGTGGAGGCCGCGGGCTGCTATGGCAGGCACACCCGCACACAACGACTCCGGTTATCTCGGTTCAGCAGGCGGGACCTCATGCCATGTGGTGCGCACGAACCGTCCGTGGAAATCCGGTATCGACTCCATCGCGGTCTCCGTCGGCAGCGGGCTCGGCAGCCTCGGTTATGTCGTCCGGGACCAGTTTCCGGACGCGGGCTGGGACTCGGTCGACTACGACGCGATCGTCCCGGAGCGGCCGGTCGTGCTGAATCTCGGCGGAACCAGCCGGGATTCGCTCCGGTTCGCCGTGCTCGTGACGCCGCATGAAGGCGGTGCTTCCGGCCCGCCGACCTTCCCCGCGATCGCCGCGGCCACCCGAGCGGGCATCCGGTACGCAGCGAGCACGAACTCGATCGCGCTCGGGTTGCCGCTGCTCGGCACTGGCAACCTCGGGCTCGGCGACGACGAAGTCGCCGCGGTGGTGATTCCGGCGGCGGTCAAGGCTCTCCAGGACACCAGCGGGTTGCGCACTCTCGTCTTCATTTGCAACTCCGAGGAGACGGAGAACGCGATCCGCGCGGCCTGGGGCCGGCCGGGAGTCCCGAGATTCTCCGCGGTCGAGCTGGCCGGCGGCGTCTCGAACGACCTGGTCGATCCGACGCTCGGCATCCCGCTCGAACGCGACCGGCTCGGCGTCGCGCCCTACGTGTCGATGCTGGCGACGGTGATCGCCGACCGGAGCACTCTGCCGCCGCTGTCGGTCGGGGTGTTCGGGGAGTGGGGAGCGGGCAAGAGTTACTTCATGGGGCTGATGCGGGCCGAGGTGGGCAGGCTCGCGGGGTCGGGCAATCCGGCTTACTGCGGCGAGATCGTCCAGATCGGGTTCAACGCCTGGCATTACGCGGATCGCAATCTCTGGGCCAGTCTCGGCGACGAAATCTTCCGGCAGCTCGCCGGTCCGGGCCCGAATGCGCAGCAGCGGCGGGACCAGCTGCGCGAGGAGCTGGCCCAACGGCTCGATCAGGTCACCGAACTCGAGGACGCGAAGCGTCAGGCGCGGGCGACTGCCGCGAAACTCCAAGCGGATGTCGACAAAGCCGCGCTGAATCGCAAGGACGCCGCGAGAGTCCTGATCCGGGCGTTGGGCGGCAGCCGGGAAGTGTGGCAGCGCCTCGGGATTCAGGACGAGGCCGAGCAGGGGGCGCTGCTCGTCGAGCAGCTGCGCGGCACGTTGTCCGAGGCCGAGGCGTTGCGCAGGTCGCCGAAGGGGCGCTGGGGCAAAATCGCGCTGGTCGTGTCCGTGGTCATCCTGCTCGTCGGGTTCTTCGCCGCCGCGATCGTGCCGGTGGCGCGGGAATGGCTGGCCGGGATCGGCGTCGGGTTCGCCGCGGCGGCGGGCACCGGGGTCGCGTTGCTGAGCCGCGCCCGGTCGGGATTTCGGGAGTTGCGCGAACTCAGCGAGGATCTCCGCCGCGGCATCGACCGGCGCGCGAGCAGGATGGTCTCGCCCGAGGTCGCCCGGATGCTCGAGGAGCTTCGGCGGGCGGAGACCGATCAGCGGGTCGCCGAGGCGCAACTGGAAGAAGTGGTGGCCAGGGTCGGCGAACTCGGCCGGGAGCTGACCGAGCTGACGCCGGGCCGCAATCTTTACGCTTTTCTGGCCGATCGCGCGCACGGCGATTCCTACCGGCGCGACCTCGGGCTGATCTCGACCATCCGGAAGGATTTCGAGCAACTGGTCGAGCTCATGGACGATTGGCGCGCGCACCCCGATTCGGGCGGCACCCCGATCGACCGGATCGTGCTGTACATCGACGACCTCGACCGGTGCAGCGCGCGTCAGGTGGTCGAGGTGCTGGAGGCGGTGCATCTGCTGCTCGCCCTGGAGTTGTTCGTGGTGGTGGTCGGCGTCGACCCGCGGTGGCTGACCCGGTCGCTGCACAGCCGCTACGACGGGATGCTCGACGATTCCCCGGAAGCGGGCAGGCTCGCTTCGCCGGAGGACTATCTCGGGAAGATCATCAACCTGCCGTTCGTGCTGCCGACGATGTCCGAGGGAAGCCTGCGCCGGCTGCTGCGGTCGCTGACCGACGACCGGCTGCTGGAGCCGGCCGGAGAGGAACGGCCGCGGACACAGCAGATTCCTTCCCCGGCCAGGACGCTGCCTGACCTGGCTCCGGACATCGAGGAAGGGTCCGAAGTAGACAGTCAGAGCCGTCCGGAGCGTGCCGCGGATCCGCCGCGTCCGCTCACGCCCGCGGAGATCGATCTGCTGTCCGAACTGGACGTGCTGATCAGCACCCCGCGCGAGGCGAAGCGGCTCTTCAACCTGTACCGGATGATTCGTGCGACCCGGGATCTGTCCGCTGCGTCGCATTTCCTCGGCGACGAGACCGAACCCGGCGACTACCAAGCGGTCGTGGCGCTGCTCGGTCTGCTCACCGCGCCGGGGCTCGTACTCGAAAAGGCACTGGACACGCTGCCCGATCCGGACCGGGCGATCACCGGCGGCCTCGTCCACCGTCCGCCGGATGCCGCCTGGGCCGGGTTCGTAGCCGATTGCGCACCGCGGCGACACGGCGAGGTCTGGCGGAACCCGGTCGCCGGAACGCTGTGCGACAACGAATTGCGGGACTGGCGTCAACTGCATCGCGGCCTTGCCCACGTGTCGGCCACGCTGCGCATCGACACGCTTTCCCGGTTCCAGCACTGGGTTCCGGCGGTCCGCCGGTTCTCCTACGTGCTCTCCCCCGCGGAATAGAGCCGCGACCCGCCCGGGAGGCCGCCCGGTTCACGTCCGGACGGCCTCCTGCCGAGCAGCGGTCACTTTCGGTTGTACAACCGCATTGTCAGCGTCCCGAACACCGCGGTCAGTGCGGCCGACGCGATCACCGTCCACGTGATGGCGCCGCCGTCCCAGGCTCCGGACATCATCGAGCGGACCGCGGTCACCAAGTGGCTGATCGGGTTCGCCGAGACGACGCCCTGGAGCCAGCCGGGCATGGTGGACGGGTCGACGTAGATGTTGCTGAGGAACGTCAACGGCATGATCACCATCATGCTGACGCCCATCACCGATTTCTCGGACCGCAGCAGCAGCCCGAACATCGTCCACACCCACGACAGCCCGAACGAGAACACGAGCAGCAGCAGGACTCCCGCGGCCACGCCGCCGACGCCGCCGTCCGGACGGAAGCCCAGGATCAGGCCGACGACCATGATCACCACGGACGCGATCAGGTACCGCAGCACGTCGCCGAGGAGATAGCCGACCATCGGGGCGGGCCGCCAGATCGGGAGCGTGCGGAAGCGGTCGAACACGCCCTTCTCGATGTCGGTGTTGACCGCGACGCCGGTGTACATCGTGATCATCACGACGCTCGACGCGAGGATGCCCGGCAGGAAGAACTGCAGGTACTGCGTGGGCGAACCGGCCAGCGCGCCGCCGAACAGGTACGTGAACATCAACGTCATCATGATCGGGAACGCGGTGACGTCGAACAGTTGCTCGGGCACGTGCTTGATCTTCAGCACCGCGCGCCAGCCGAAGGAGAACGAGGCGGACAGCGCGCTCGGCCGCGGCGGCCGTTCGGTGGAGAGCAGGACCGCGGCCAGGTCGTCCGGTTTCGGGGCCGCGAGGTCGAGATCGGGTTCCTTGACGGTGGTCACGCCGCCTCCTCGGTGGCTGTGCGGTCGGTGAGAGCCAGGAAAACCTCGTCGAGGCTGGGCTGGCCGAGCGAGAACGTGTCGACGGTGACGCCTGCCTTCGCGAGTTCCGCGAGAGCTCGCGACGCGCGATCGGCGGCGGCTTCGTGCGCGTCCGACGACAGCCGCGCGGTGATCGCGACCGGGTCGGGATCCAGCTGCACGGTGGCGGACAGCGCGCGTTCCAGCACTTCGGCGGCGGTCGCACGCTGGTCAGCGTCTCGCAGTCGCAGGTGGACGGCGCCGACACCGACCGAGGCCTTCAGCTCGCCCTTCGTGCCCTCGGCGATGACGCGGCCGTGGTCGATGACCGCGATCCGCGACGCCAGCTGGTCGGCCTCGTCGAGGTACTGCGTGGTGAGCAGGACGGTGGTGCCCTGCGCGACGATCGCACGGACGATGTCCCACACCTGATTGCGGCTGCGCGGGTCGAGCCCGGTGGTCGGCTCGTCGAGGAACAGCAGGTCCGGCGTGTTGAGGATGCTCGCGGCGATGTCGAGCCTGCGGCGCATGCCGCCGGAGTAGTTCTTCACCTGCCGGCGCGCGGCGTCGGTGAGCCCGAACGCGGCGAGCAGTTGCGCCGCCCGATCGCGCGCCGCGCCGGTGCGATGCCCCAGCAATTTGCCCAGCAGCACCAGATTCTCTTGCCCGGTCAGGTCTTCGTCGACCGAGGCGTACTGGCCGGTGAGGCTCACCCGGCTGCGCACGGCGTCCGCCTCGCGCACCACGTCGTGGCCGAACACCCGTGCTTCGCCGCCGTCCGGGCGGGACAGCGTGGCGAGCATCCGGACGGTGGTGGTTTTGCCCGCGCCGTTGGGCCCGAGGACGCCGTACACGGTTCCGGCGGGCACCACGAGGTCGACCCCGTCGACCGCACGGGTCTCGCCGAACACTTTGACGAGCCCGGAAGTCTCGATCGCCGGTTCCCCGGCAGCGTTGCTCATGTTCTTGTCCTTCCCCTCAGTTCTTCATCCGCGATACGGCCGCGCGCGGCGGCCGTCGCGCAGCGCGAGGCCCCACCAGATCAGTTCGTCCAGGAGAGCAGAGGCCGCGTGGCCTGCGGATTCGCCGTGCGGACCCGCGCCGGGGTCGCCGCATTCGTGCTCGAGCAGGTCGAGACACACCGAATCCCGCACCGTCGCCGTGTGCAGTTCGGTGAAGACATCCCGGAGGTGCTCCACCGCGTAGCGGCCGCCCGCGCGGTAGCCGTAGGAGACGAAGCCGACCGGTTTGGCCCGCCATTCCTCGTACGCGCAGTCGATCGCCTGTTTCAGCGACGCCGGGAAGCTGCGGTTGTACTCGGGCGTGACCACCACATACGCCTCGGCCGCCGCGATCCGCTTCGCGAACCCGGCCATGCCGGCCGTCGGCTCGGCCGGCAACCGGGCCGGGATCGCGAACGTCGCGAGGTCGAGCACGTCGAGCGCCACCCCGCCGTGCCCGGCGGCCCGCTCGACGAACCATCGTCCGATCTCGCCGCCGACCCGGCCCTCCCGGGTGCTGGCGACGAGCACGGCTACCCGCAGCTCCTCGTCCACACTTCTTGGGCGCCAGATCGGTGCGCGGTGCTGCCAGGTTGGATCTAGCGGGTGTTTTGGCTGGTCAGGGGGATGGCCGGGGAGCGGGTGGCGGCTGCGGAGGGCGGAGGGCGGAGGGGGCAGGAGACCTAGCCGCGGTCTGGCGCGGCTGGTGGCCGGACTGCGTGGTCGACGGCGGGCACGGAACCCTCGGAACGCGGAGGGAAGTTCGCCGGGCCGCGGGGCGAGTAGGAGCGGGCGACGGCGGCCGGGGGAAACGGCAGCAGGGGCGCGAGACGCAAGCTGGCACGGCTAGCAGCCGGGCAGTTCGGCGGGCAGGCGCTGGCACGCTAGGGATTCAGGCGCCACCGCGGCCGGTTGCGGGGCGAAGAGGCGCGGATCCGGCGACGAGTCGCGCGGCGAAAGACGGCAGCACCGACGTGGGGAAGAACACCGCGGGCAGGGAACGTCCGGCGGGAAATCGATACGGCTCGGCGAAGGGGAGACTCTGGGTTGACCGGCTCGATTACTGCCGAAGGACGGGCAAGTTCGCTGAATTCACCGACGCCAGCAGGAATTCCGCATGGGTGCCGGCCGACCAGGCGCACGCCCGCGAACTGGTGGCCTGTACGGAGGCCACCGCGGCCCGCGAACGGCTGCTAGCCCGCCGCGGTTGGCGAATGCGATAGGCCACCGCGCCGGGCGAACGCAGAGGGCGAACATGGCCAGCCACAGCAGCTGGCGAACACGACAGGTCATCGCGCCTGGCCATCGCAGCAAGCAAACACGGCACGCGAACAGCTGCTAGCCCACCACGGCTAGCGAACCCAGCCAACAAACCCCCTGTCAAGTTGGTACCCGTGACCGGCGAAGCGCAGAAACGACCCCGCCGGTCACGGAGGCTCACTCCCGCAGTGCCAAAGCCACCGCGCCCAGCAGCGAAGCGTCCTGGTCGAACCGCGCGGGCACCAGTTCCGGCGGGAACGGCACCGCGGCCGCCAATCGTTCTCGTAAAGCCGGGAGCAGCACATCGGCCGACCGAACCAACCCGCCGCCCACCGCGATCCGCGAGGGGTCGAAGGCGATCGCCAGGTTGGCCACGTGCATGGAGAGCTCGTCCAGCGCCGAAGCGACCAGTTCCTTGGCGTCGGTATTTTCCCGCGCCAGGGCGAACAACTCCCCCGCCGTGACCGGGCGGCCGAGCAACGCGGTTGCCCGCGTGCCCAGCCACCGGCCTCCGACGGCTTCTTCCAGCGGCGCCGCTCCGCTGGCGAACCCGTCGGCGTCTTGGGGGGTGCGCAGGTTGTACCCGATCTCCCCGGCCGCCCCGTTCGCGCCGGTCAGCAGGCGGCCGCCGACCAGGACCGCGGCGGCGATTCCGGTGCCAAGGGAGAGGAAGACCGCGGGGTCGGCTCCCTTCAACGTGCCCCAGGTCCATTCCGCCAGTGCCGCGGCTTTGGCGTCGGTGCCGACCGCGACCGGAACCTCGGGGAAGGCCGCTGACACCAGTTCGGCCAGACGGAGTTCTTCCCAGCCGGGCACGTTCGGGGCCAGCAGGATCCGGTCCGGCAGCACGATTCCCGGGCTGACCACGCCGATCGCGGCCAGCGGGGAACCGGAAACCAGCTCTTCAGCCGCCGCCAGGGCCCGCGTGACCACCTGTTCGGCGCCTGCTTCGGCGTCGGTGTCCAGGCGGCGGGTCGCCCGCAGCGTGCCGGTCCGGTCGGACAGACCCAGCGCCACTTTCGTGCCGCCGAAGTCGATGCCCAGGATCAGGTCTTCCGATGTCACTCGCGGGTCCCCTCGATGACCGGCGGGACAGCTCCCTGGCTGTCCCGGTGCGGACCGGCGGGCGCCACGACCCTGCCGGTGTTGAACCCGTCGACGCTGACGGTCGGGGCCGCGCCGTGGAGGTCGGCGGCCCGGTAGCGGACGGTCAGCGTCTGCGACTGGCCCGGCCACAACGTGATGTCGTTGTCGTCCCAGGTCGCGGCCGGCAGCTGCGACCCGTCGGTGGAGCGGCGCAAGTCGGCGCGCAGGAAGAAGCTGACCGCGGAGGTCTTCGACGTGTTGGCGACCGTGACCGTCGTCGCGGTGTCCGTGCCGTCCGGGCCGCGCGACGGGCGGGTCGACGCGGTCACGCCGACCTGCGACTTCGGCAGATCGCGCAGGGCGGTCAGATCGCTGTACTGGCTCATCGTCGCCTGCGGGTTCTGCAGCGTCTTCGCCCAGTCGACGACGTCCTTCTGCGTCGACATCCAGTAGACGTTCCGGTCCACGACCTTCCCCGCCTGGCGCACCTGCAACTCGACGAAATACACCTGCGCCTTCGCGGGCGCCTTCGTCTCCGCCGGGACCTTCGGCTTCAGCAAACCGGTCGCGACGCCCTGGCTGTCCAGCGAAACCGCCGGAGCGGTCTGGTCGTCGAGGACCTTGCCCGCAGTATCGTACACCTTGGCCTGCACGGAAATCCCGTTCTGCCGCGCGGCGCCAAGGTTGGACAGCGCGACCGTGCCAGTGTCATAGGTGTACAGCGCGTGCAGCGGCTTGTTCGCTTTCTGCGCACCGAAATACGCGCCCGGCTGGTCGCCGTCGTTGTTGTACAGCGCCCACAGCAGCGTGGGCCAGCCCTTGTTCAGCTGCCAGTACACCACCCCGGTCGACGGGTTTTTCTTGTCGTTGGCGTGCGCGAGGAACGCCTCGAACTGGGAACGGGTGTTCTCGTAGTTCGCGATCTGCGCGGACTCCACATAGGACTCCAGCGAATCCCATTTCCCGTACCGGCGGAGGATCGACTCGTCCAAGGTGTACAGCGTGCCGAACTTGTAGCCGCCGTGCCCGGATTCGTAATTCGCGTGGTACTGGTTGTACCCCGGGTCCTGCCACAGCTTCGCCTGCTCCTCCGGCGACAGGAACCGCCGGAGCGAATCCAGTGTCGGCACGGTGTGCCCGGCGCTCTGTTCGCTCGCGAAACCCCACGCGCCGCCCGCGTTCGTGCGGCTCGGGTCGGTCTTGTCGAAGGTCGACGAGTCGTACCAATACGTCGGCGGGACCCAGTCGTACGGGCCTTCCTTCTCCCCCGACGGGCCGAGCGTCTTCGTGCTCTTGTACTCCGCCGACGCGATCACCGGCACGTCCCAGTCGGCCGCCTTGAACGCGCTCAGCGTCTCGGTTTCCTGCCGCGGGATCGGTTCGTTGTCGCTCCAGCCGTAGGTGATCACGCTGGGATGGCTGCGTTCGGCCTGCGCGATCGAATACGCGGAATCGTGCATGATCCGGTAGTCGCGGTCGGTCAGTTTCTCCGGATGTTCCGGCTGCCAGGCGTCGCAGCAGAGGAATCCGCCGAGCACCAGCAGTCCGGCGCGGTCGGCCTGTTCGTAGAAGTCCGCGGGCATGTCGTGGCCCTCGAGCCGGACGCCGGACAGGCCCATGTTCTTGATCAGCGCGAGCTGATGGGCGATGTCGGCCTTGTCGTAGCGCAGGAACAGGTCCGGCGCGAAACCGCCGCCGCGGAACACGAAGTCGCGGCCGTTGATCGCGAACTTCCGCGCGCCGTCCGGCAGCGCCGGGGATTTGCCGATCAGCTTCGACGTCACCGTCCGGATCCCGAACGTCTCCGAAGACGACGTCGACACCACGCCGCCCTGCGAAACTGTCGTGCCCAGGGTGTACAACGGCTGTGCACCCATCGAGTACGGCCACCACACCTGAGGCTTGACGATCTTCAACTGCGGGAACTTCGCCGGCGTGAACGTCACGGTTTGCTTGGTGTGCGCGGGAATCGTGACGTTCTGCCGCACCACGATCGGCCGGTCGCGCCCCGGCGGCGTGACGGTCGCGGTGACCTCGCCGGTCTGCGGCGTGCCCGCGTCATTGGCGACGTCGACCTTCGCGGTCAGCGAGGACGTCGACAGATCCGCCGCGTTGTCCTGCACGACGTGCGCGTTGTCGCCGCTCAGCGCGTCCGACAGTTGAAGCGTGGGCGGGAACTGCAGGCCGGTGTTGTTGTCCGGCACGATCTGCGCCCAGTCGGCCTGATCGAGCGTGTACATCGAATTCGGGTCGTTCGGGTACATCTTGACCGCGAGCGTGTTCCGGCCCGGCCGCAGGAGTTTCGTGACGTCGAAGGTGTGGCCCGCGTACGCGCCGCTCACCACGTCCTTGCCCGCGACGAGCGTGCCGTTCAGCCACACGTCGCCCTCGCCGACGACGCCGGGGATGGTCAGCTTCGCGTTCTTGCCCGGCCGGAAACCGGGGTTGAACTCGGTGCGGAACCACCACGGGTCCTTGAACTGCTTCGTCACGACCGGTCCGCGCTTCGACTGGTAGCCGAAGCATTTGCGCATGTTGTCCGAGTAGAAGACGTCCGCGCACTTGCCGTTTTGCACCAGCGCGTTGATCTCGGTGCCCGGCGCGCCCGCGTCGTCCGGCTTCACCTTCAGCCAGCCGCGCGTCGGGTAACCGGGCTTCGACACCGCGGTGCCGTCGTCCTTGACCTGCGCGGTCGTCAGGACCTGCCAGCCGTCGAGGCCGATCGCCGACCGGCCTTGCGGACGGGACGCCGCGGTTTCCGGCTGCTGCGCGGAATCAGCAGCAGAAGCAGTCACGCCCGTCACCACGCCGGGAACGAGGACCAGTGCGGTGATCCCGGCGATCAGCGGTTTCCTCACGACTCCGCCCCCGCCGGTTGAGAGGCGAACGCCTCGCGGATTTCCTTGGGACCGAACGGCCACACCTTTTCCTTCGAGGCATAGACCGCGAACGCGATAAGGCCCAGGACGATCCAGGCCGCCGTCAGCCACTTCGACAGCGGCGTAGCGGAATAGAAAACGTAAACCCACCCGAGGCACGCGATGATCGTCGGCACCGGATACAGCACCTGCCGGTATGGCCGCTTGAGGTGCGGCTGACGGCGGCGCAGCACGACGATCGCCGCGACCTGCGCCAGCGACTGGATGATCACCAGCACGGTAACGGCCGCGTTGATCACGTCAGTCAAGGTGAACAGCGAACCGATCGCGGTGATGACGCCCATCGCGAGCACGCCCGCGGTCGGGAGGTTCAGCTTCGGGTGCAATTTGCCGAACACCGGCAGGAAAACCTTGTCCCGCGCGGCTTCGAACGGCACGCGCGACCCGCCGAGCAGGCCCGCGAACACCGAACCGACCGCCGCGATCACGATGAAGACGGTGACGATCTTCGCGGTCACCGAACCCCACGCCTGCTCCAGCACCGACGACGCGACGGACGTCGCGTTCTTGAGCTCCTCCAGCGGGGTCGAGCCGAGAACGCCGACCTGCAGCAGGAAGTAGAGCGTCATGATGCCGAGGATCGAGAAGATGATCGAGCGCGGGAGCGTGCGGCCCGGGTTGCGGACCTCGCCGCCGAGGTACGCGCTGGTGTTGTAGCCGAGGTAGTCGTAGACGGCGATGACGAGGCCCGCGCCGAGGCCGGACCAGAACGAGCCGCCCCAGCTGAAGGCCCCCGGGGTGAAGTCGAACGCTTGGTGCGCGTCGAAGTGCGAGAAGGCCGCGATGATCACCGCGAAGACGGCGAACAGCATGACCAGGAACAGCGCGGTGGTGAGCTTGCTGATCTGGCCGATCCGGCGGAAGAGCGCGAGCACGATCAGCACGACGAGGCCGATGCCGATGACCTTGCCCAGCGGGGTGACGCCGCCCGCGTCGGTCACGCCCGGCACCAGGTAGCCCAGGTACTGGACCAGCCCGATGATGCCGGTGGACATGATGAGCGGGATGAACAGCACCGCGCTCCAGGCGAACAGGAACGGCATCAGCCGCCCGGAGCGGTACTGGAACGCTTCGCGCAGGTAGATGTAGGTGCCGCCGGCCCCGGGCAGCGCCGCGCCCAATTCGGCCCACACCAGCCCGTCGGCGAGCGCGATGATCGCGCCGATGATCCAGCCGAACATCGCCTGCGGGCCGCCCATGGTCGCGACCATCGCGGGGATGGTGACGAACGGGCCGATCCCGCACATCTGCGTCATGTTGATCGCGGTCGCCTGCAGCGGCCCGATCCGGCGTTCGAGACCGTTCCCCGGAAGGGTCGCGGAGTCCCCCGGGCGGGTGGGTGAGCTCACGTCGTGCCTCCATCCAATAGTTAGTAAAGCTTCTTAACATAAGATGAACGGGGTGCGGAAGAGCTGCGTCCGGAAAGTTGCCGAAACCGGTGCGGGAGTGGGAGAAGGGGACGGTGGGGCGCGGGCCCGGCGGACGAAGCGCGTCCGGGCGCGGGCGGGCGGTTCCGCCGGATGGCGCCGCTGACCGGGAGCCTTGCGACGAAGCGGCGGAAAACCGGCTGACGGGCGGACCTCGCGGCTGCCAGACTGCTTCCCGTCGTCCGCCGATCCGGGAGCGTTCGCGTGATGTCCCAGCCCGTCTTGCACACCGAACGCATCCGGCTGGTGCCGTTGTCCGCCGGACATCTCGAGCATCTGGTCGAGCTCTCCGTGGACCCGGAGGTGATGCGGTACCTGGCCGGCGTGCAGACCCCGGAGCAGTCAGCGGACGAGCTTCGGCGAACCCTCGCGTACGCCGGCAGCGGGATCGGGTGCTGGGTTGGCTTCGTCGACGCCGCTTTCGCCGGTTTCTGGTCCCTGCGGCCGGGTGAATCCGCGGGAGAGGCCGAATTGGGCTACCGGATGCTTCGCGAGTACTGGCGCAAGGGACTCGGCAAGGAGGGGGCGCGGGAGATGCTCCGGCACGGGTTCCGCGACGTCGGGCTCGACCGCATCTACGCGAGGACGGCGGCGCTCAACAAGGCCTCGCAGGCGACGATGGCCGCGATCGGGCTCCGGCACGTCCGGGACTTCGTCGCCGACCCCGAGTACTTCGCCCCCGGCGACGACTTGCACGCGGTGGAGTACGCCGTCGGCCGCGACGAGTGGCTGGCCCGGAGCTAGCGTGTCCCAACCGATCCTGCGCACCGAACGCCTCCGGCTGGTCCCGTTGTCCGCCGGGCATCTCGAGCACGAGGCCGAGCTTTCCGCCGACCCGGAGGTGATGCGGTACCTGGGCGGCGTGCGGACCCGGGAGCAATCGGCTGAAGCGCTTCGGAAACTGCTCGCGGACACCCGCCTCGGCCTCGGCTGCTGGGCCGGGTTCCTCGAAGCCGGTTTCGCCGGTTACTGGGCTCTGCGCCCCGGCGAGACTCCGGGAGAGGCCGAGCTGGGATACCGGCTGCTCCGCAAGCACTGGCGCAAAGGACTCGCCAAGGAAGGCTCGTTCGAACTGCTCCGGTACGGCTTCCGGGACGTCGGCCTGGACCGGATCTTCGCCGGGACCGCGACGGGCAACAAAGCCTCCCAGGCGGTGATGGCCGCCATCGGCCTCCGGCACATCCGCGACTTCGTCTCCGACGACCCCGGCTACTTCGCTCCGGGCGACGACCGGCACGCCGTCGAGTACGCCCTCGACCGCGCCGAGTGGCTGGCCCGGGACTAGCGTTCACTCCGGCGCGCCGCGGAGGCGGATGGCACGCCGCCCCGGCGACCCCATATCGTTGCGCGGGCAGCCGTCCGGAGGTGGAACCCGAACCGTGCCCGACTACTACGCGGTACTCGGCGTGGGGAAAACCGCGTCCCCCACGGAGATCAAGGCCGCCTACCGCCGGCTGGCCAAGACGCTGCACCCGGACGCGGGCGGCACGGTCGGCACCTTCCAGCTGTTGCGCGAGGCCTACGACACCCTCGCCGACCCCAACGAACGCGCCCGCTACGACGCCGGCGTCCCGGCCGCCTCGGTGCCCAAACCGCGGCCGCGGCGGCGGTTCGGCGAGCAGCCCGGCTACCGCCCGGAAGCGCCGGACATCGATCCGGAAACCCTGGAGTGGTGGTCGTTCGCCGCGGCCGACCCGCGGATGCGGCACGGACGGCGGCGCGGGCCGGGGCACACGGCGGTGGTCGCGGCGGTCGCCGGCACGGTGCTGGTGCTGTTGCCGCTGCTCGCCGGGATCGACTTCACGCCGCCGGTGCTGATCGTCTGGCTCGCGCTCACCGCGGGCACCGCGCTGCTCGTGCACCGGCTGGCCCGCGGCTTCCTGTCCGCGCGCCGCGCCCGGCACGAGTTCGCGGAGGAATTCGGCGCCACCGCGGTGTTCGGCTCCCCCGGCGCCGAGGCCGACGAACTGGCCGAACAGCTCACCGCGGACCTGCTGGAACGCTATCTGACCCGGTTGCCCGGCGCGCGCATCTTCCACGGTCTCGCGTGGCCCGGTTCGGTCTTCGCCGACGTCGACCACGCGGTGCTGTGCGGGAAACGCCTGGTGCTGGTCGAATCGAAGCTCTGGCTGCCCGGGCACTACGAAACCGCCGAGGACGGACGGCTGCTGCGCAACGGCCGCCCGTTCCGCGGCGGCGGCAGCCAGCTGGAAGAAAGCCTGGAGCGCTACCGCGAACTGCTGCCCGGCGTCGCGCTGCGCGGCGCGATGATCGTGTACCCGAGCCGTGACGGCGAGGTCACCACCGCCGAAGCGGACGGCGAACCCGGTCCGCCGATGACGCCGGAGCAGTTCCTGCACGAAATCGGCGGCTGGCTGTCCGCCGAACCGTCCACTGTGGACCACAACGCGCTGCGCACGGTGCGCGCGCAGGTCACCGGGTCGGGCCGGGCGGCCTGACTCACCGGGGACATATCCGGCACGTGTCACGCTGAGTACATGACGACCGTGTCCGCAGACCGCCGCCCCGTCCTGCTCGCGCTGGCCGGGATCGCCGCGCTCGCTCTCGGCGCCGTGCTGATGCTGCTGTTGCAGGTGGTGCCGCCCACCGACGAGATCAGCGCGACCCGGCGGACCATCAGCGAATACGGGCTGTCGGACCGCAAATGGGTGTTCGACCTGGCAGTCGTGCTGGTCGCGGCCGGTTCGGCGGTCGCGTTCGCCGTGCTGCGGCTGCAACGACGGCTGCCGGTCCTCGCGGCCGTGCTCGGAGCGTTCTGGACGGCCGGGCTGCTGGTCATCGTCGCCTTCCCGAAGACCGACTGGACCAACGCGGCGGCGACCGGCGCAGGCGGCACGCTGCACCGGATCGCCAGCGTCGTCGCCTTCGTCTGCCTTCCGCTCGCTGTGCTCGTCTCGGCGCGCACGGCCTTTCCGGACTCCCCGCGCCGCCGGTTCCTCGCCCGCGCGCTCGCCGTCGCGTCGCTCGCCTGGTTCGCGGTGATCCTGGGCGCGGTCGCCGTCGCCGCGCTGACCGACCAGCGCTGGTGGCTGCTGATTCCGCTGGGTCTTGTTGAACGCGGGATGGCGCTTACTGAACTCGTCGCGCTGGCCGCGCTAGCCGCCCCCGCACGAGCATCCGGACAGTGAGCACCGCGCCGACAGCCAATGCGCTCAATACATAGGCGTTGCCGAGCACGGTCTCGACCGGATTCCACGACAGCTCCCGATGCCCGCCCTCGGGAACCACAGCCAGCGCGATCCCGCTGAAAACCGCTCCGGCGCACATCAGGGCGGCCCGCCTGCCGGAAAGCAAACCGATCAGCAGTACTGCCCAAATCCAGTGGTGCGTCCACGAAAGCGGGCTCACCAGCAGTCCGCACCCCGCCGTCACGAGCAGCGCGGCTCGCTGATCGCCACGCCGATGGAACTCGCGGACCAGCAACGCACCCGCCAGCAGGCACAGCGCCGCGAACGCCGCGTACCAGCCGAGCGAGGTCGCGCCGAGCCTCGCGAACATGCCGTGCAGGGACTGGTCGAGTACCCAGTCGACGGTTCCGGCGTTGCGGTTGTCCAGCATCGCCGATGTCCAATACCGGATCGAGTCTCCCGGCAGGATCAGCGCCCCGGCCGCGCTCGCCCCGAGGAAGGTCGCCAGCGCGCGCCAGGCTTCGGCGCGGCGGCCGGTCAGGAACAGGTACGGGACGAAAATCAGCGGGGTCAGCTTCACCGCGGCCGCGAGTCCGATCAGCACCCCGGCGGATCTGCGGTTGCGGACCGGCAGCGCATCCAGCACCACCATGGCCATCAGCACGCCATTGATCTGGCCCAGCGAGATCATCCGCCACACGGGTTCCAGCACCGGCAGGAGACAGAGCGTCAGCAGCGGTCGTTCGCAGGCGAACCGGCGCGTCACCGACCAGAGCGCGAGCACCGAGCCGACCGCGAGCAGCAACCACGCGAAATGCCCCGGAAGCACAGCCAGCGGCAGGAACAGCAACGCCGCACTCGGCGGGTACGTGAAAGGCAGTTCCAGCGCGGACTTCGGGTCGAGCGCGAGCAAGGGTTCGTAGAGCGGCTGTCCGCGCAGCACGGCCAGCGCACCGGCGCGATACACCGCGCTGTCCACTCCGAGCGGTGCGCCGCCGAGCCAGCGGACGACGGCGACCCCGGTCAGCGCGGCGATCGCCGCCGCCAGCCCGAGGAGAATATTTTTCTCTTGGCGCACAAGGGAAAGCTAGGGAGACCAGGGACTCGGAATCGTCGGTCCGCGGAGCGGTCTTCGGCTGCTCCCCCGGTAGCGTCCCTCGCGGCGAGTGCTACCGGCGTATCACTGGCCCGGCACCACGAACTTCGCTTCGTAGGCCAGCACCACGGCTTGTGCGCGGTCGCGGACCCCGAGCTTGCCCAGCACCCGGCTGACGTGCGTCTTGGCGGTTTGCTCGGCGATCACCAGCTGCGCGGCGATGTCCGCGTTGGACAGTCCGCGCGCGATCAGCCGCAGCACCTCGAGTTCGCGCGCGGTCAGTTCGGACAGCCTGCCGACGTTCTGCGTCGGCGGCCGCGTCCCGGCGAACCCCTCGATCACCCGGCGGGTGACCGCTGGCGCGAACAGCGCGTTGCCCGCCGCCACCATCCGGACCGCGACGACCAGATCGTCGAGCGGGGAGTCCTTCAGCAGGAACCCGCTGGCTCCGGCACTGAGCGCTCCGTAGACGTACTCGTCCGCGTCGAACGTGGTCAGCACGAGCACTCGCGGCCCGGCGTCCCGTCCGTCGCCGAGGACGAGCCGGGTGGCGGCCAGCCCGTCGAGGCCCGGCATCCGGATGTCCA
The DNA here is from genome assembly GCF_021903635.1 of Amycolatopsis sp. FU40. NCBI lineage: Bacteria > Bacillati > Actinomycetota > Actinomycetes > Pseudonocardiales > Pseudonocardiaceae > Amycolatopsis > Amycolatopsis sp. FU40. The sequence continues at coordinate 815,532 of NZ_CP091381.1, read as the reverse complement.
TCAGGACCAGGTCCGGGCGCAGCGCGCGGCACGCGGCCACCGCCTCGGTCCCGGTGGCCGCCTCGCCGATCACCTCGATGTCCGGCTGTGCGTCCAGCACCGCGCGAAAGCTCTGCCGGACCATGGTCTGGTCGTCGGCGATCACCACCGTCACCGCCATGGCTTTCCCCCTAGTCCAGCGGAACGGTCACGACGACGGCGAACCCGCCGCCGTCCCGTCGTCCCGCGGAAAACGTACCGCCGAGCGCCGCCGCGCGTTCCCGCATCCCGAGCAGTCCGTGTTTCTCCCGGCCCGCCGTGTCCTCCGGAGCGCTCGCGACGGCACCGGTGTCCTGCACGACGAGCCGCAGCTGTCCCGGACCCACGTGCACGACCACCTCGACCGGCGCGCCGGGAGCGTGCCGCACCGCGTTGCTGAGCCCTTCCTGGACGATCCGGTACGCCGACAGCCCGACGCCCTGAGGCAGCCCGCGGTAATCGCCGCGCAGCTCGAACCGCACGTCGGTGCCCGCCGCGCGGACGCGTTCCACCAGCTGTTCGATCTGGCCCGCTCCGGGCTGGGGCTCGGTCTCCTGGCCGGCTTGCCCGGCGCGCAGCAGGCCGAGCAGCCTGCGCATTTCGGTCATCCCGTTGCGGGCGGTGTCCTGGATCGACCGGAACTCCTCGCGCAATCCGTCGTCGAGGCCGGGGAACCGGTAGCGCGCCGAGTCCGCGCGCATGGCCAGCACCGACATGTGGTGCGCGACCACGTCGTGCAGTTCGCGGGCGATCCGGGCCCGTTCCTCCAGCACCGCCCGGCGGGTGGACTCCGCCTCCAGCTCGCGTTCGGCGCCGCGCAGCCGCGAAACCAGCCAGCCGAACGCCAGCGGCGCCGCGAGCAGCACGGAGATCACGACCAGCTCGCCCCGCACGTTCGCCAGCAGGGCGCTGACCCCGGTGGAGATCAGCCAGACCCACGCCAGCACGCCCGGCCGGTGGTTGCGGCCGACCGCGGCGAGCACGGGGATCGCCGCCAGCGCGAACCCCTCGGTCCACGGCCAGCCGAACCGGGCGTGGATCCCGTACAGCTGGTCCGCGCAGCCCACGACGACGATCAGCACCCGCCAGGCCCACAGCGGACGCACCAGGGCGAGCCCGACCGCGAACATGGTCAGCGCGGCCGCCAGCACCCGCAGACCCTCGTTCGCGCGGTCGGCGGGAAAGAACGCGAGCACTCCGGCGACGACCGCCGCGAGCCCGGTCAGCGCCTGGTGCGTGCGGCCGGGCGCGACCGCCGGACCGCCGCCGCCGGCGACTGCCTCCCCCAGCGCACGACCCGCCGCGGCGAGCGGCGCGCTCGTGATCTTCATCGGCGGCGACACTACTCGCTGGCCCCGACATTCCGGCCGCACGCGGCGAACCGCACGTCCGAGGTCTCGCGAAATTCTCGTACTAAGCGTACGCTTAGCGCCGCTGCCGAACGCTTTCTCGACGATGAGGAGATCCCCGTGACCGCTTCCCGTGTGGCCATCGTGACCGGCGCAGGCCGCGGCATCGGCGCCGCCGTAGCCCGCCGCCTCGCCTCCGACGGGTTCGCCGTCGGCCTGCTGGACCTCGACGAGGCCGGGGTGAAACAGGGCGCGGAGGCGATCGCCGCCGACGGCGGCCGCGCGGTCGGCGTCGCGCTGGACGTCAGCGACGCCGAGCAGGTCGAGGCCGCGGTGACCCGCGTGGCCGAGGAACTCGGCGCGCCGACCGTGCTGATCAACAACGCCGGCATCACCCGCGACAACCTGCTGTTCAAGATGACCGAACAGGACTGGGACTCGGTGCTCAACGTGCACCTGCGCGGTTCGTTCCTGATGACCCGCGCCGTGCAGAAGTACCAGACGCAGGAGAAGTGGGGCCGGATCGTCAACCTGTCCAGCACGTCGGCGCTGGGCAACCGCGGGCAGGTCAACTACTCCGCGGCCAAGGCCGGCATGCAGGGCTTCACGAAGACGCTGGCGATCGAACTGGGCAAGTTCGGCGTCACCGCCAACGCGATCGCGCCCGGGTTCATCGCCACCGACATGACCGCGGCGACCGCCGAGCGCGTCGGCATGAGCTTCGAGGACTTCAAGGCCGCGGCCGCCTCGCAGATCCCGGTGCAGCGCGTCGGCACGCCCGAGGACATCGCGAACGTCGCGTCCTTCCTGGTCAGCGAGGGCGCGGGATTCGTGTCCGGCCAGGTCATCTACGTCGCCGGCGGACCGAAGGACTGATCTCGATGCGCGTGTTCTCCGATGTCGCCGAACTCGCCGAAGCAGTGGGCGGGCCACTGGGCACGAGCGAATGGCACACCGTCTCCCAGGAGCAGGTGCAACTGTTCGCCGACGCCACCGGCGACCACCAGTGGATCCACCTCGACCAGGAAAAAGCGGCCGCGGGCCCGTTCGGCGCCACGATCGCGCACGGGTTCCTCACGCTGTCGCTGATCCCGGCGTTCCTGCCGGAGATCTACCGGGTCGACGGCCTGAAGATGGGCATCAACTACGGCCTCAACAAGGTCCGGTTCCCGCAGCCGGTGAAGGTGGGTTCGCGGGTGCGCGGGACCGCCGAACTGGTCGAGCTGACCGACGTGCCCGGCGGCAAGCAGGCCGTGGTGCGCTGGACTGTGGAAATCGAGGGCGAGGACAAACCCGCCTGCGTCGCCGAGATGGTTTCCCGGCTCATCCTCTGACCGTCCGCCCGCGCCCCAATGTGGCATTGGGTGCATCTGACGCACCCAATGTGGCATTCGGTGCGTCTCACGCACCCAATGCGGCATTGGGGCGACCGCCGACCTCGCACGAACTGGAGTCCTTCCGATGACCGAAACCGACCCGCCCGGCCTCGATCTGGCGAGGCTGCGCGCCCATCTCGACCGCGAGCGGCCCGGGCTCGTCTCCGGAGCCCTCGCCGCGGACGTGGTGCAGGGCGGGCGGTCCAACCTCACCTATCTCGTCTCCGACGGCACGCAGCGCTGGGTCGTGCGCCGTCCGCCGCTCGGCCACGTTCTGCCGACCGCGCACGACATGCGCCGCGAGTTCCGCGTGATGAGCGGCCTGGCCGGAACTCCGGTTCCGGTGCCGGAAACCGTTCTGCTGTGCGAGGACGCGGACGTGCTCGGCGCGCAGTTCTACGTGATGCAGTTCGTCGAGGGCACGCCGTACCGCACCGCCGAGGAGCTGGAGCAGCTCGGCCCGCAGCGGACGCGGGCGATCGCCGATTCGCTGGTGGACACGCTCGTCGACCTGCACGCGGTCGATCCGGAAGCGGTCGGGCTCGGCGATTTCGGCCGTCCGGAAGGGTTTCTGGAACGCCAGCTGCGCCGGTGGAAGAAGCAGCTCGACGGTTCGCGCAGCCGCGACCTGCCCGGCGCGGACCGGTTGCACGACCAGCTCGCCGCCGCGATCCCGGTGTCCGGCCCGCCCGCCATCGTGCACGGCGACTACCGGCTGGACAACGTGCTCGTCGACGGCGACGACAAGATCACCGCGGTGCTGGACTGGGAGATGTCCACGCTCGGCGACCCGCTCACCGACCTCGGCCTGATGATCACCTACGCGCAGCGGGACCAGCTTTCGCTGCCGATGGTGTCCAACGCCAGCAGCGCGCCCGGCTATCCGGACACTGACGAGACGATCGCCCGCTACGCGCAGCGGTCCGGCCGCGATCTGTCCGCGCTGAACTGGTACGTGAGCTTCGCTTTCTTCAAGCTCGCGGTGATCCTCGAAGGCATCTACTTCCGTTTCCAGCAAGGCAAAACCGTCGGCGAGGGCTTCGACCAGATCGGCGCCGCCGTCGCCCCCCTGATCGAGCAGGGCAGCAAGACGCTCACCAAGGAGAACTGATGGACTTCGCGTTCGACGCCCGTACCGAGGAACTGCGCGGGCAGCTGCTCGAATTCATGGATTCGCACGTCTACCCCGCCGAGGCGGTCTTCCACGAGCAGCTGGCAAAGCGCACCGATCCGTGGTCGCCGCCTCCGATCGTCGACGAGCTGAAGGCGGAGGCGCGCAAGCGCGGTCTGTGGAACTTCTTCCTGCCCGGCGACCACGGCGCGGGGCTGACCAACCTCCAGTACGCGCCGCTGGCCGAGATCACCGGCCGCAGCCCGCATCTCGCGCCCGCCGCGGTGAACTGCGCCGCGCCGGACACCGGGAACATGGAAGTGCTGACCATGTTCGGCAGCGAGCAGCAGAAGAAGCAGTGGCTGGAACCGTTGCTGGCCGGGGAGATCCGCTCCGCGTTCGCGATGACCGAACCCGAGGTGGCCTCTTCGGACGCGCGCAACATCGCGACGAGCATCCGGCGCGAGGGCGACGAGTACGTCATCAACGGGCGCAAGTGGTACATCACCGGCGCGATGAACCCGAACTGCCAGATCTTCATCGTCATGGGCAAGACCGATCCGGACGCGCCCGCGCACAAGCAGCAGAGCATGATCCTGGTCCCGCGCGACACCCCGGGGCTGACCGTCGTGCGCGGCATGCAGGTGTTCGGCTACACCGACGGCGACCACGGCGGGCACGCCGAGGTGCTGTTCGAGAACGTGCGGGTGCCCGCGGAAAACCTCATCGCCGACGAGGGGTCCGGGTTCGCCATCGCGCAGGCCCGCCTCGGACCCGGCCGCATCCACCACTGCATGCGCGCGATCGGCATGGCGGAGCGCGCGCTGGAGGCGATGTGCCGCCGCACGCTGTCGCGCGAGACGTTCGGGCGTCCGATCGCCGATTCCGGCGTGGTGCAGGACTGGATCGCCGAGGCGCGGGTGCGGATCGAACAGCAGCGGCTGCTGGTGCTGAAGACCGCGTGGCTGATGGACACCGTCGGCAACCAGGGCGCGCACACCGAGATCCAGGCGATCAAGATCTCCACCCCGCTGGCCGTCGAATGGATCCTGGACAAGGCGATCCAGGCGCACGGCGCGGGCGGCGTTTCGCAGGACTTCCCGCTGGCGGAGATCTGGGCCGGGGTGCGCACGCTGCGGCTCGCCGACGGCCCGGACGAGGTGCACAAGCGGTCGCTGGCACGGCGCGAGCTGAAGAAGTACCGGACGGAGGCGGGCAAGTGACCGCCGAGGAGCTGCGGGCGCAGGTCGCCGCTTTCCTTTCCGCGCATGATCCTTCCAAGATGTCCGCAGTGGACTTCCTGCGGGCTCGCTTCGACGCCGGGCTCGCCTGGGTGCACTTCCCTGAAGGCCTGGGCGGACAAGGCGCTCCGCGTGCGCTGCAGGGCGAGGTCGAGGCCGCTTTCGCCGCCGCGGGCGCACCGGACAACAACCCGCGCCGGATCCTGATCGGACTCGGCATGGCCGCGCCGACGATCCTCGCGTTCGGCACCGAGGAGCAGAAGAAGCGCTACCTCCGTCCGCTGTGGACCGGCGAGGAGGTGTGGTGCCAGCTGTTCAGCGAACCCGGCGCCGGCTCCGACCTCGCCGCGCTGGCCACCCGCGCGGTCCGCGACGGCGACGCCTGGGTCGTGACCGGACAGAAGGTGTGGACGTCCAGCGCGCACCTCGCGCAGTGGGCCATCCTCGTCACCCGCACCGACCCGGACGTGCCGAAACACCAGGGCATGACGTACTTCCTGTGCGACATGACCGCACCCGGCGTCGAGGTCCGGCCGCTGCGGCAGATCACCGGCGAGGCGGAGTTCAACGAGGTCTTCCTCACTGAGGTGCGGATCCCGGACTCACAGCGGATCGGCGCGGTCGGCGAGGGCTGGAAGGTCGCGCAGACCACGCTGATGAACGAGCGCGTCGCGATCGGCGGCACCGCGATGCCGCGCGAGGGCGGCATGATCGGGCTGGTCGCGAAGACGTGGCGGGACCGTCCGGAGCTGCGCACGCCGGAACTGCGCGACCGGCTCGTGCAGCACTGGGTCGAGGCCGAATCGCTGCGGCTGGCCGGAGAACGGCAGCGGCAGCAGCTCGCGGTCGGCGCGCCCGGTCCGGAGGGTTCGGCGATGAAGGTGGCGTTCGCCGAGCTGAACCAGCAGCTGTCCGGCCTGGAGCTGGAACTGCTCGGGGAAGAGGGCCTGCGTTACGAGGACTGGACGATGCGCCGTCCGGAACAGGTCGACTTCTTCGGCCGCGACGCCGGGTACCGGTACTTGCGCGCCAAGGGGAACTCGATCGAGGGCGGCACCTCGGAGGTGCTGCGGAACATCATCTCCGAACGCGTGCTGGGGCTGCCGTCCGAGCCGCGGGTGGACAAGGACGTCGCCTGGAAGGACCTGCCGCGATGAGCACGCCGGACCTGCTGTACTCGGACGTGGAAGAGGATCTGCGGTCCTCGGTGCGGGCGCTGCTGACCGACCGGGCCGGGCCGACGGCGCTGCTGGCGCGGGTCGAAACGGACACGCCGTACGACCTTTCCCTGTGGAAGACCTTGGCCGCCGACCTCGGCGCGGCGGGCCTCATGGTGCCGGAATCCCTTGGCGGGCACGGGGCTTCGCCGCGCGAGGTCGCGGTCGTCATGGAGGAACTGGGCCGGAGCGTCGCGCCGGTGCCTTACTTGGGCAGTGCGGTGCTCGCTACCGCGGCTTTGCTGGCTGCCGGCTCGGATCTGCTTCCCCAGCTCGCTTCCGGCTCGGCGATCGGCGCTTTGGCGGTGCCTTTGTCGACCGCTCCGGGCGCTGCTTTTCCTTCGACTGTCGAGTTTCTCGACGGAACCCTGACCGGGCGAGTGTCCACAGTGGTCGATGCCTCGGCCGCCGATCTGCTGGTCGTTCCGGCTGTTGGCCCTGACGGCCCTGGCCTTTACGCCGTCGACGCTTCCGCGGCGACCGTGACCGAGGCCGTGTCGCTTGACCTGACGCGGCGGGTCGCCGATGTGACGCTGCATTCTGCTGCCGCGCAGGCGATTTGCACCGGTGCAGCTGCCGCCGATGCCTTGGACAGCGCCTTGACCACTGCGGCTGGGTTGCTGGCTTCGGAGCAGACCGGGATCACCGAGTGGGCGTTGACCGAGACTGTCACCTACCTGAAGGGGCGGTATCAGTTCGGCCGTCCGGTCGGGGGTTTTCAGTCGCTGAAGCACCGGTTGGCGAATCTGTACACGGAACTGGTCAACGCACGGGCCGCGGCCCGGTACGCGGCGGATGCGCTGGCGACGGGGAACGACGTGCCGATCGCGGTGTCCGTCGCGCAGGCCCGGGTGTCGCCGATCGCGGTGCACGCGGCGGAGGAAGCGATTCAGCTGCACGGCGGGATCGGGATGACCTGGGAACATCCGGCGCATCTTTACCTCAAGCGGGCCAAGAGCGACCAGATCGCTTTCGGCACGCCCGGACGGCATCGGGCCCGGCTGGCTGACCTGGTGGATCTGCCCGCCTGACGGTTTTTTGTCGGTGGACGGGGTTACCGTGCTCGCATGTCCGAGACCCCGGCTTGGGCCGATGAACGGCCGGCAATCCATCCCCCGGATCCGACGTGGGCGTCGCGGGGCTCCGCATTGCGCGCGGAGCTCGCGCGGCGGCTCGCGCCGTGGCTCGCCCGCGGGGAGGTAGAACACGTCGGCTCGACGGCGGTGCCCGGCTTGGCGGCCAAACCGGTGCTCGACGTGATGGCCTCGATGCGAGACCTGTCCCCGGAGACGGTCTCGGCGGTGGTTCCGGTGCTTTCCGCGGGCGGGTGGTGTTTCGTGCCGCCGGAGTTGGATGTCGCGGCGCCTTGGCGGCGGTTTTTCGTGCTGCCTGACGCGGAGGGGCGGCGTCGGGTGGCGCATCTGCATTTGCTGCCGGAAGGACATCCCAGGTGGCAGGCACAGCTCCGATTCCGGGACGCGCTGCGGGCGGATCCCGGGTTGGCCGAGGAATATGCCGAGGTGAAGCGGCGGCTGGCTGGGGAGGTGACGGACCGGGAGGAGTACACGGCGGGGAAGACGGAGTTCGTCCGGCGGGTTCTGGGCGGTTGACGGGTCGGCCGCCCGCCGCGGTCGCACCCCCGCCGCGCGAAGGGCCCCTGAGGGGAATCCGATTCCCTCAGGGGCCCCGCACGGACAGCTTGATCGCGACGGCGGCGACGAGGCCGCACCCCTCGGAAACGGCGGCCTCGTCGCCAAGATCAAGCGCGGGCTCCAGGGCCTGGCCGGTCCGGACAGGTTCGCCCGATCCGGCCCGCAGGATCGGCCCAGTCCCATCAGCCCGACCGGCTCAGACCGGAACCAGGATCAGCCGTGGTACCCGGCCACGATCTTCGTGAACGCGTACTTCGGCTGCGAGATTCCGCTGCACTCCCCGCCGCCCGAGCAGTCCCGGTTGGCGGCCCAGAAAGTGAACCGGCCCAGGTGATGGCTGGCCGCGTAGTCGCGGATGGCGGTGAAGTCCGACACCGACACGACCTCGCCCGCGTTGTCCGTCTTGCCGTTCATCGACGACAGGCCCGCGTGCCGGTACGCCGTGGCGCTGTCCCAGCCGAACGTCGACTTCAACTGGGCTGCCAGGCCGTCCACCGCGGACTTTGTCTTGCCTGCCATGTCGCCGCCGCTGGAGAAGTCGAACGGCATCACCGACCACACGTCCACCGGCGCGCCGATCGCCTTCGCCTGCTTGATCAGCCGCTTGCCCCAGTCGTTCGGGCCGGACGTTTCGGTGCCGATCGTGATCACGACGCGCACGCCGGGGTTCTTCTGCTTGGTGATCTTGACCGCGTTCAGGATCCGGTCCTGCACCGTCGCGTTCTCGAACTCGTCGGTGTTCTCGATGTCGAGGTCGATCGCCTTCAGGCCGTACGCGTCGATCACCTTCTGGTACGCCCCCGCCAACGCCGTGGCCGAGGAGCACTTCGCGCCGAGTTTCGTGCCGGACCAGCCGCCGAAGGACGGGATGACGTCGCCGCCCGCGTCGCGGATGCTCTTGATCAGGGTCTTGTCCGAACCGGTCAGCGCACGGTCGCCGTCCCATTTCGGATTGCACGAGCCGTCCGACAGCATGAACGCGAGGGTGAACGTCTTGATCCCGGTCGCGGACATCGCCGCCGACGCACTGGTCTGCCCCGCCCACTGGTACAGGTACGGCGAAGCGAGCACCGGGTCCGGAGCCGCCGCGAGCTGCGGAGCGGACGCGGGCGCGGCCGTGGCCACCCCGGCCGCCGTCGCGAGAGCCGCCCCTGCCGCCGCCGCGAGCGCGGCCAGCCGACGCACTGATTTCATCGTGTTCCTCCCACGAGCACCACGGAACACCTCCGGTTTGAGGCGGCGGGATCAACCCGGGAGGAGTGCACCCGGAAGGGTGCCGTCACACACTGGACTAGACCAAATCGGCGTGTCAAGAGCCGCAGCCCGAACGGCGCAGAAGGCCGGAAACAACGCTCCCGGCCGGTTTCCCCCGGCCGGGTGGGGCCGAAAGTCAGGGGCGGCCCGCGCCGAGTCCGTCGGAGAAGTCGTGGTCGCGGGTCTCCGGCAAGGCGAGCACGCACAGGAAGCTGAGCACCCCGAGCACGACCAGCACCAGGGAAACCGGCACCGTCGAACCGGTCGACGCCCACAGGTCGGTGGAGATCAGCGGCACGATCCCGCCGCCGATCACCCCGGCGGCGCTGTACGCGATCGAAGCGCCGGAATACCGGTACCGCACGCGGAACAGCTCCGGCAGGAACGCGCCCATCGGCCCGTACAGCATCGCGAAACACGCCAGGCCGCCGGCGAACCCGATCGTCAGCAGCACCGGATTGCCGGTTTGCAGCAAGGCGAACAGCGGAAAGGCCCACACCACAACGGAAACCGCCGCAGCCGCGCTCAGCCGTCGGCGGCCCCATTGGTCGGACTTCATCGCGAACACCAGCGTCGCCACGCCCATCGCGGTGGCCGCGATGAGCAGGCTGATCAGCACAGTCGTGCGCGGGATGCCGAGCGTGGTCGTCGCCATCGAAAGACAGAATGTCGTGACGGTATAGAAAAGCGCGTGCGCGAGCACGAACGACAACGTCGACAGCACCAAGACCCGCGGTTGCTTTCGCAAGAGTTCGAACAGCGGGACTTTCGCCTGTTCGGCCTTGTCCAAAGCGGCCTGGAAAACCGGCGTCTCGGCGATTGTGATCCGGATGTAGAACCCGACCGCCAGCAGCGCCGCGGAGAACAGGAACGGCAGCCGCCAGCCCCAGGACAGGAACTCGGCGGGCGGGAGCGCCGCGTCCAGCACCAGGAACAGCAGGTTGCCCAGCACGAACCCGACGGCCGGGCCGAGTTGCGGGAAAGCCGAGTACAGGCCGCGTTTGCCCGGCGGCGCGTACTCGGTCGACATCAGCACCGCGCCGCCCCATTCGCCGCCGAGGCCGATGCCCTGCACGAAGCGCAGCACTACCAGCAGGACCGGCGACCAGATGCCGAGCGTGCCGTAGTCCGGCACCAGCCCGACGGCCACTGTGGACAGTCCCATCACCAGCAAGGACGTGACCAGCATGGACTTGCGGCCGATCCGGTCGCCCCAGTGTCCGAAAAGGATCGCGCCGACCGGGCGCGCGACGAACCCGACCGCGAAGGCGCCGAGCGAGGCCAGCACCCCGGCGGTCGAGGAAAACGTCGGGAAGAAGACCTTCCCGAACACCAGCGCCGCCGCGGTCCCGTAAATGTAGAAATCGTAGAACTCGATGGCGGTGCCGATGGAACTGGCAGTAGCGATGCGCGACACGTCAGCCCGCGCGGGTGCGGTCATTCCGGCTCCCTGTTCTCCCCTGCGGCCCCGTGCCGCCCCGGGGAGAATATCGGGTCACGCGTCGCCGGGCAGTTCCTCCATTTTCCGCTGCAGCTTGTTCATCCCGCCGAGCCAGCGGTCGGTTTCGGTGGCGCGCAAGGCATAGAAGTCCGCGACCTCGGCGTGCGGCAGCACCAGGAACCGGTTCTCGGCCATCGCGGCGAACAACGCGTCGGCCACCTGCGGCGGGTCGATCGCGCTGGCGCCCATCAGCAGTTTGCCGCGTTCTCCGGTCTCCTCGAGCATCGCGGTGCGCACGCCCTGCGGGCAGATCGCCTGCACGGCGATGCCGCGGTGGCGATAAGTGGCCGAAAGCCATTCCGCGAACGCCAGCGCGCCGTGCTTGGTCACCGAATACGGTGCCGAGCCGAGGCTGGTGAGCACGCCCGCCGCGGACACCGTCGCGACGAACCGGCCCTCGCCGCGCTCCAGCCACGCGGGCAGCAGCAACCGGGCCGCCCGGACGTGCGCCATCACGTTGACGTCCCAGGCCAGCGACCACGCGTCTTCGTCCGCGTGGGCGTCGCCGAACGGCGCGACCCCGGCGTTGGCGCAGAAAACGTCGATCTCACCGAGCGTTGCGCGGGCCGCAGTGATCAGGTCGGCCACCCCGGATTCGCTTGCGACGTCACCCGCGAACGACGTGCCGCCCACCTCCGCCGCGACCTCGGCCGCACGATCCCCGGCGAGGTCCGCGACCACGATGCGAGCCCCGTCCGCCGCGAACCGCCGCGCCAGTGCGGCCCCGATCCCGCCACCACCGCCGGTGATGACGACTCCGGCGCTCACAGACCGCCGCCGAGCGTCACGCCGCCGTCGAGAACGACCGTCTGCCCGGTCATCCAGCCGGCCTCGCCGGACAGCAGGAACGCCACCGCGCCCGCGATGTCCTCCGGCACGCCGAGCCGCTTCATCGGGTACGCCGCCGCGACCTCTTCCTCGCGCCCCTCGTAAAGGGCGGTCGCGAACTGCGTCTTGACCACCGCCGGAGCCACCGCGTTCACCCGGATCTTCGGGCCGAGTTCCGCGCCGAGTTCCTGGGTGAGCCGGATCAGCGCGGCCTTGCTGACGCCGTACATGCCGATGCCCGGCGAGGTGCGGATGCCCGCGATCGAGGCGACATTGACCACCGACCCGCCGTACTCGCCCATCCACGCGTCCCGCGCGGCGCGGATCCACGACAGCGGCGCGACCACGTTCACCGCGAAGATCTTGCTCGCGGCGGCCGGGTCGACGTCCAGCGTGGGACCGTAAACCGGGTTGATGCCGGTGTTGTTGACCAGCATGTCGAGACTGCCGAACTTCTCGACCGCGGCGGCGACCGCCTCCTGCTGATGCGCGGCGTCGTCGGCCTTGCCGGGCACCGCGATCGCGACGTCCGGCCCGCCGAGCAGCTCGACGGCCTCGGCGAGCGGCTCCGGCTTGCGCGCGGTGATGACCACCTTGGCCCCGCGCTCGACCAGCCCCTGCGCGATGGCCAGCCCGATCCCCCGGCTGGCCCCGGTGACCAGGGCAACGCGATCCTTGAACGACTCCACCACACCGTCTCCTTGTCCGCCGCTGGACAGCCACCGCTAAGCGGCCGCTTAGTCGCAGGATAACGGCGCTGGTTCCTCGCGCAACCTCGAACCGCTACGGCGACGGTCACAACACAGCCGGTGACCGCCGTCGCGACCCAGTGCGTTTGCCCGGCTTCGGCAACGGCGGGCCCCGCCGGGAAGTCCGGCCGACGCGCGGCGCACTGCCCGTCCCCGCAGGACGGCCGGCTGGGCGAGGGCCGGCTTACTTGCCGAAGCCGGCGGTGAGACCGGTGACGAGGTAGCGCCGGCCGAGGATGTACAGCGCGAGGACCGGCAGGGTGGAAAGGACGACCGCGGCGAGGACCGCGGGGATGTTGACCCGGAACTGGCCTTGGAAGGCCCACAGCGCCATGGGAAGCACGCGCTGGTCGGCGCTCTGGGTGAGGATGAGCGGGAAGAGGAATCCGTTCCACACGTTGAGGCCGTCGTACACCGCGACGGTGACCATCGCGGGTTTGACCATGGGCAGCACCAGGCTGACGAGCATCCGCCCGTGCCCGGCGCCGTCCACGCGCATCGATTCGAACAGCTCGTGCGGCACGTCGCGCAGGAAATTGGCCAGGACGACCACCGAGAGCGGAATCGCGAAGGCGACCGAGGGCAGCACGATCGCGAGCAGGGTGTCGTAGAGGTGCGCGCGCGTGATCAGGTAATAGATCGGGATGATCGTCGCCTGCAGCGGGATCGCCAGCCCCAGCAGGAAAATCTTGTACGTGGTCGCGGAGAACCGGGTCCGGCCGCGCACGATGTAGTAGGCCGCAAGAAGCGCTGCCGCGACGGTGATGACCACGGTGCCTGCCGTGACGATCGCGCTGTTGAGCAGGTAGCGCAGGAAGCCGTTGTCCAGGACCAGCCGGTAGTTCTCGAAGGTGGGATCGGCGGGCAGCGACAACGGGTTGGCCCCGAAGAACCCGCTCTGGCCGCGCAGGCTGGTCACGACGATGTAGTACACGGGCACGAGGACGACGAACAGCCAGGCGAATCCGGCGAGCCCGCCGAGCACGTTGGGCCTGCTCCTGGCCATCACACACCGTCCTGCTGGCTGCCGCGGGAGAAGCGGGCGAACCGGGAGAGGCCCAGCGACAGCGCCAGCCCGGCGACGACGAGCAGCACGGCCAGGGTGCTCGCGCGGCCCATGTCGTTGTTGGAGAAACCGTTGAGGTACATGTCCAGCGGCAGGAACCGGGTGGCGTTGCCCGGGCCGCCGCCGGTGAGCACGAAGACCAGGTCGAAATAGGTCAGCGAACCCACCAGCATCAGCGTCGAGGAGGTGACGATCGTGTAGCGCAGCTGCGGCAGGGTGATGTGGAAGAACTGCCGGACCGGGCCCGCGCCGTCGATCTGCGCGGCTTCGTAAAGCTGGGCCGGGATCTGCCGCACGCCCGCTTGGTAGAGCAGCGTGTGGAACGGCATGAACTGCCAGCCGATCACGAAGATCACCACGTACAGAGCCAGTGTCGGTTCGCCGAGCCAGTCCTGGGAGAGCCAGGCGGCGCCGAACGCGCGGCTCATCCCGAAGTTCGGGTCGAGCAGGGCCTTGAACGCGATCGCGATCGCGGCCGAGGACAGCAGCAGCGGAAGGAAATACAGCACGCCCAGCACCGCGCGGTACCGGCCGCGGCCCGCCGTCAGCACGCCGAGCAGAAGCGAGACCGGCGTCTGGAACAACCAGCTCGCCGCCATCACCTGCACGCTGAGCCAGAGTGCGTGATAGGTGGCCGGATCGCCGAGCGCCGCCGTCCAGTTGGCCAGCCCGGCCCAGCCGGGGTCGGCGATCCCGTCCCACTTCATCAGGCTGAGCGCCGCCACCCCGCCGAGCGGGAGCAGCGCGAAGATCGAGAAGAACGCCAGCGCGGGAACGGCCGTCAGCGGATGCGGTCCGGCGCGGCCGGGCGTCGCGGCGGACCGCGGCCGCTTGCCGGACCGCTCTCGCGCGAGGGCAGCGGACACTGTCACTTCCCGACCGTCGCGTTCATGTTCGCCGAGAACTGCTCGGGCGTGATCTGCTTGAGGAACAGCTGGTCCAGGTTGTTCAGCAGCGCGTCGGCCTGTCCGGGCGAAAGGGCCTGGTCCCAGGAGAGCTGGAAATTCGGCGCGTTCCGCGCCAGTCCGTACACATAGGACAGATACGCCGGGTCAGGGGCCTTGGCCAGTTTGGCCTCGATCCCGTTCACCGGCGGCACCGCGCCCCCGGCGAGCAGCGCGTCGACGTAGGTGTCGTTCATGACGCCCTCGCGCAGGTATTTCACCGCTGCCTGTTTCTGCGCGTCGGAGGCGTGCGCGGACACCGACCAGAAGTTCGCCGGGTTCCCGACGATGTCGGCCGGATCGCCCTTCCCTCCCGGCACGACCGGGAAGCCGAGCCAGCCGAGTTTGCCCGCGGCGAAACCGGGGTCGGCTTCCTTGATGGTGGGGAACGCCCACGAACCCATCAGGTACATCGCCGCCTTGCCGGTGTAGAGCAGGGCGAGGTCGGCGTTGCTGTCGGTGCTGATCGAATTGAACCCCTTGGCGAATCCGCCCGCGTCGACGAGCTGCTGGATCTTGCGGTTCGCGTCCAGGATCGCGGGATCGGACCAGGCGCCCGGCTTGTTCGCGGCGATCGCGGCGAAGACGCCCGGCCCGCCGATCCGGTCGACCAGGTACTCCTCCCACATCAGCTGCGGCCATTTGCTTTGCCCGCCGAGGGAGAACGGGGCGACCCCGGCCGCGGTGAACTTCGGGACGAGCGCCATCAGCTCGTCCCAGGTCTTCGGCGGCTGCGCGCCCACCCGGGCGAAGAGATCCTTGTTGTAGAACAGGAAAACCGGCTGCATGCTGTTGTTCGGCACGGCGTAGGTCTTTCCGTCCAGCACCCCGGTTTTCGCCACCGAGGGCAGGAAGCGGCCGGTCAGCGCGGGATCCTTCCGCACCTCCGGGGTCAGGTCCATGATTTTCCCGGCCGCGACCCAGGATTTCAGCATCCCGCCGTTGCCCCAGCTGAACACCAGGGTGGGCGCCTGGTCGGCGCCGACGGCCGAGCGGATCTTCTGCTTGTACGCGTCGTTGCCGAAGAACTGCCCCTCGACGCCGCCGCTGGCGAACGAAGTGCGGAACACCTGCTCGTCGCCGCCGGTCAGCGCCCATGCCGTCGCCTTCCCCCCGGCGGCGGCCGTGGGCCCGCTCGTGCCGCACGCCGCGGTCAAGGCCAGCAGAGCCGCGAACCCGGTCGCCGCGAGCGTCGTCCGCGTCCCGCGGACCGTCCGGCGAGTACCCAGTTTCATGATGCACCTTCCGCTCCGAAGGTTCGAAAAGTTTCGAAAACTTCCCGTGGGCTGGCCGAAATCTAGGGTAGTGATTCGGGCCAGTCAAGTGCTAAATTCCCTTTCACAGCCAACAATCACGGTTCGAAACATTTCGAAAGGAGGGGGCCCGATGCCGTCCCGCAACGGCGCGAGGCTCGCGGCGGTCGCCGAAGCCGCCGGCGTCTCGCTGCCGACCGTCTCGAAGGTGCTCAACGGGCGGTCCGACGTGGCCGCGCGCACCCGCGCCAGAGTGGAACAAGCGTTGCGGGAGGCCGGATACGTGCCGCGCGGCGGGAGCCGGAACGCCCCCGCGACCCGGATCGTCGACGTCGTGTTCGACGATCTCGTCAGCCCGTACGCGCTCGAAGTGCTGCGCGGGGTGACCGCCGCGGGCGCCGAACTCGGCACCGACGTGGTGGTGAGCCGGATGCCCGAAGCGGCGCCCGGCGGCCCGCTCAGCCCCGAGGACCAGTGGACGCACCGGCTCAAGGGCAACGGCCGGGCCGGCCTGATCGTCGTGACCTCCGAACTCTCGCTCGCCCAGGTCGAAAGCTTCGAACGCGCCGGGCTGCCGCTGGTGGTCATCGACCCGATCAACCTGCCGCGGACCGAGGTCGCCAGCGTCGGCGCGACGAACTGGTCCGGCGGGATCGCTGCCGCGGAGCACCTGCTGAGCCTCGGGCACCGGCGCATCGCGTTCGCCGGCGGGCCGGTCGGGGCCTCCTGCAGCCAGGCCCGGCTGCACGGCTACCGCGCCGCCCTCGACAACGCGGGCGTCGCCTTCGACCCGGAACTGGTGCGCCACGGCGACTTCGGCCATCCGGCCGGGCTGGAGATCGGAAACCGCTTGCTGGCCATGGAAAATCCGCCGACCGCGGTGTTCGCCGCCAGCGACGCCACCGCGCTCGGCGTGCTGGAAGCCGCCCGGCAGCGGGGATTGCGGGTGCCGCAGGACCTGAGCGTCGTCGGCTTCGACGACACCATGCTCGCCGGGCTCGCCACCCCGCCGCTGACCGTGATCCGGCAGCCGCTGCACGACATGGGCCGGGTCGCGCTGCGCACCCTGCTCAAGCTGATTTCCGGGCAGACGCTCGATTCCCACCACGTCGAACTCGCGACCCATCTCGTCGTGCGCGATTCGACCGCCCCCGCAGCCGACCGAGGAGCACGATGAGCCGCTGGCACGACCGGACCCTCTCCCCCGCCGAACGCGCGGACGCGCTGCTGGCCGGGATGACGCTCGAGGAGAAGGTCGCCCAGCTGGGCAGCGCGTGGCCCGGCAATCAGGAGATCAGCGGGAACGTCGCTCCCATGCAGGACGTTTTCGCCCGCGGCGAGGTCCCGTTCGACCAGGTGCGCGCGGACGGGATCGGGCACCTCACCCGCCCGTTCGGCACGGCGCCGGTGAGCGCGGCCGACGGCGTCGCCCGGATCGCCGCGCTGCAGCGCGAAATCGTCTCCGGGACCCGGCTCGGCATCCCGGCGATCGTGCACGAAGAGTGCCTCACCGGCTTCACCACCCTCGGCGCCACGGTCTACCCCACCGCGCTCGCCTGGGCGGCGACCTTCGATCCCGGTCTCGTCGAGCGGATGGCCACCGCCATCGCGGAGGACATGCGCGCGGTCGGCGTGCATCAAGGGCTTTCGCCCGTGCTCGACGTCGTGCGCGACTACCGCTGGGGCCGCACCGAGGAAACCCTCGGCGAAGACCCGTACCTCGTCGGCATGATGGGCACCGCTTATGTCCGCGGCCTGGAGAAGGCCGGGATCATCGCGACGCTGAAGCATTTCGCCGGCTACTCCGCGTCCCGGGCGGCCCGCAACCACGCGCCGGTTTCGATCGGGCCGCGCGAACTGCGCGACGTCGTCCTGCCGCCGTTCGAGATGGCGGTGCGCGAGGGCGGGGCCCGCTCGGTCATGAACTCCTACACCGACCTCGACGGCGTGCCCGCCGCGGCCAGCAAAGCGCTGCTCAGCACGATTCTGCGCGAGGAATGGGGTTTCGACGGGGTCGTCGTCTCCGACTATTGGGCCATCGCGTTCCTCAAGAGCATGCACCGCGTGGCCGCCACCGCGGGTGCGGCGGGCGCGCTCGCGCTGGCCGCCGGGATCGATGTCGAACTGCCGGACACCCTGTGCTACAGCAAGGAATTGACCGAACTGGTCCGTTCCGGGGAGGTCCCCGAGGCGCTCGTCGACCGGGCCGCGGGCCGCCTCCTGCGGCAGAAGGCCGAACTGGGCCTGCTCGACGCGGACTGGGCTCCGCGGGCCGCGCCGGTCGATCTGGATTCGCCGCGCAACCGGGCCCTGGCCCGGGAAATCGCCGAGAAGTCCGTCGTGCTGCTCGCCAACGACGGCACGCTTCCGCTGTCCGCCCGGGAATCCGCCGGGAAAATCGCCCTCGTCGGGCCGTGCGCCGACGACCCGCTGGTCTTCCTCGGCTGCTATTCCTACCCCAACCACGTCCTGCCGCGGCACCCCGAATTCGGCCTCGGCGTAAGCGTTCCGTCCCTGGCCGACGCGCTGCGGCTCGAACTGCCCGCAGCCGAGATCACGGTGCACCAAGGCTGCCCCATCCTCGACGAGGACCGCTCCGGCATCGCCGCCGCGGCGGTCGCCGCGGAAGCCGCCGATGTGTGCGTCGCCGTCGTCGGCGACCGGGCGGGCATGTTCGGCCTCGGCACCTCCGGCGAGGGCTGCGACGCCCCCGACCTGAGCCTCCCCGGCGTCCAGGACGAACTCCTCGACGCGCTCCTGGCGACCGGCACCCCGGTCGTGGTCGTGGTGGTCTCCGGCCGTCCGTACGCCCTCGGCCGCCACGCCGGCCGCGCCGCCGCCGCGGTCCAGGCGTTCCTGCCGGGCGAGGAGGGCGGCGGCGCCGTCGCCGGGATCCTGTCCGGCCGGACCGCCCCGTCCGGGAAACTGCCGGTGCAGGTCCCCCGCGTGCCCGGCGGCTCGCCCGGCACCTACCTGGCCCCGCCGCTGGGCCGCGACAGCGAGGGCATCAGCAACCTCGACCCGACCCCGCTGTTCCCGTTCGGCCATGGCCTGTCCTACACCACGTTCGCCTACTCGGACCTGCGGCTGAGCGCGTCCGAGATTCCCACCGACGGCGAACTGTCGGTTTCGGTCACCGTCCGCAACACCGGCGAACGCGCGGCGGACGAAATCGTGCAGCTGTACCTGAACGACGTGCACGCCCAGGTCACCCGCCCCGTCCGGCAGCTCGCCGGCTTCGCCCGGGTGCCGCTCGAGGCAGGCCGCGCCGCCCGGGTCACGTTCGCGCTGCACGCCGACCGCACCAGCTTCACCGGACTCGACCTGCGCCGGATCGTCGAGCCGGGGACGATCGAGGTCCTGGCCGGGCCGTCCGCGGGCGACCTGCCCTGCACCGGTTCGTTCGAACTCACCGGCCCGGTCCGCGAAGCGGGCCACGACCGGGTCTTGGTCACGCCGGTGTCGATCACGCCGCTTCCCGGGTGACCGGAGCGCGCTGGGCGGAAAACCTCAGACCCCGCAACGGTTTCCCGGGAACGAGTCGCGCGAGCGGACCTCCCCGCAGCAGGCCGGACCGACGAGGTCAGGAGCGGAACCGCTGCACGTCGATCCCGTACTGCGCCAGCTTCCGGTAGACCGTGGCGCGGCCCATGCCGAGCTGCTCGGCGGCCTGCACCACCGTCGCACCGGGTTGGGACAGGCAGCGGACTATTTCGTCCCGCTCCAGTGCCTGCATGCGATTCAGCCGGTGCCCGGCGTTCGCGAAGATCTCCGCTGGCAAGTGCTGGAGGTCGATGTTCCCGGAACGCGCGGCCGCCTTCTGGATCACCCGCCGGAGCTGCTTGACGTTCTCCGGCCAGTCGTAGGCGGTCAACGCCCGCGCAGCCGCAGGCGTGAACTGCGCCGGGCGGCCACGGGCGCGGTGCGCGAAATGCTGCGCCAGTGGCAGCACATCGTCCGGCCGGAGCCGCAGCGGGGGAACTTCGACCACCGTGTCCACGATGGGCGCCAGGGAGGCTGGAACCGCGTCCGAAGCAGCGGTCAGCACGAACGGGGCGACACCGTCGTCCTGGCGCAGCGACAGGAACCGGGCGGCCAGCTCGCTCGCGGCCCACGCGGGCAAGGTGTCCGCTCCGGACACGACGACGCACGTGTCGGCCTTGCCCAGTTCGGGTTCCCACACCCGCAGCCACTGGCGCACCTCGTCCGGCGCGGGAGGGCGGGCGTTGAGCAGCCGTTCGCGGGTGCGCAGTTCCCGGCGCGCGAGTGCGGCCAGCGCTGTCTTGCCGGCGCCGGATTCGCCGGTCACCAGCACCGTCCGGCCTTGCCGCATCGCCTCGAACGCCTCGACCAGCGGATGCTGCCAGGCCGCCGACAACCGCGGCGGGTCGAGGCGTTCGGAGTACATCCGGTACACCTCGCCGCGCGGCACCGGGCGCGGCTGCCTCCCCGAAGCGCGGGCGAGCATCAGCGCGCTCGTGTGCCCGGCCGCCGTCTGCGCGAGAGCCAGCAGCAGGTCCGACGACTGTTCCGACCACGTGGTGAGATTGACGCTTCCTGCGAGCGCGCCGCTCAGCGGATCGAGAACCGGCACCGCCGCGCACGTGTAACCGCGCAAGCTGGTGCAGTAATGCTCCCCCGCGCGCACCAGCGACGGCGTGCGGTCCGCGAGGGCGAGCCCGAGGCCGTTGGTGCCCGCGTTGCTCTCGGCGAAGTAGAAGCCGGGCGCCAGATGCACCCGGTCGAGCGACTTGGTGATGCCCGCGTCCCCGCAGATCCGGCTGAGGACCAGGCCCTCGCTGTCGGTGAGCATCAGGCTGATCGGCTCGTTCGCGAGCGTCGCCTGCAAACCCCGCAGCACCTCGAGGCCGCATTCGTACAGCAGAGACTCCGTGTCGACCGAGCCGCTGAACACCGGGTTCACCTCGTCCTCGGGCACCCCGTAGTGCTCGCTGCGCTGCCACGACGCGCGCAGCCGCGGCGCGTTCGCGCTCGGCACGGCGGGCGGGCCGGATTCGTGCGAGCTGTTCGGCACATCGACCTCCCGGGAGACGCGGCACTGCGTCCGTCCTGGTCCAGGCTAGCCGCGCGAGCGTAACCCGCGAACGCGTCCGGTGTCTCAAAGTGAGACACCGGGGCCCTCCCCCGCCCGCCGCGTCCGCCCTACCGTCCGAGTCCGGACGTGCCAGTGCGGTCACGACGCGGAGAGGAAACCCATGTACACCAAGGACGGCGAGAGCTACTACATCCTGGACGCACACGTCGCGCTCTGGGACGCCCGCCCGGAGAACCAGCGCAACATCCACGGCAAGCAGTTCATCGACTGCTTCTACGACTACCACCGCAACCTCAGCCCGGAATCCGAGGTGTGGCCGTACGAGGAGTACCTCTACCAGGGCGGCGACCGGCTCCTGAAAGACCTGTTCGCCGACGGCTACGTGGACCACGCGATCTTCCAGCCCGCGGCGCTGCCCGCCTTCTACACCAACGGTTTCGGCCAGACCGAGGAAGCGTTCGCGCTGGCGCAGCAGCATCCGGACAAGCTCACCTACAACCACTGCTGGGACCCGCGTTTCGGCGAGGACGGGTTGAAGCAGCTGCGCGAGGACGCCAAACGGTTCAACTTGAAAGGCGTCAAGCTCTACACCGCCGAGTGGTTCGGCGATTCGCGCGGCTGGAAGCTCGACGACAAGTGGAGCTACCGCTACCTGGAAGCGGCGCAGGAGCTGGGCATCCGCAACATCCACATCCACAAGGGCCCCACCATCCGGCCGCTGGACCGCGACGCGTTCGACGTCGCCGACGTGGACAAGGTCGCCACCGACTTCACCGAGCTGAACTTCGTCATCGAGCACTGCGGCCTGCCGCGGCTGGAGGACTTCTGCTGGATCGCCACCCAGGAGCCGAACGTGCACGCCGGGCTCGCCGTCGCGATGCCGTTCATCCACACGCGGCCGCGCTACTTCGCGCAGATCATCGGCGAACTGCTGTACTGGCTCGACGAAAACCGGATCCAGTTCTCCAGCGACTACGCGATCTGGACGCCGAAGTGGCTCGTCGAGAAGTTCGTCGACTTCCAGATCCCCGAGGACATGACGGAGTACCCGGCGCTCACCACCGAGGTCAAGAAGAAGATCCTCGGGCTCAACGCGGCGGCGATGTACGACATCGAGGTCCCGGAAGAGCTGCGCGTGGCCGACGACCCGGCGGAGGCGACACCGGAGGCGGTGTCGGTCGCGTGATGCCCGCCCTGGAAGAGCGCGCCCGCGCGGCGCTGGACACCGTCTTCGACCCCGAACTCGACGAACCGATCACCGACCTGGGTTTCGTGCGTTCGCTCGAGGCCCGGGACGGGACGGTGACCGTGCATCTGCGGCTGCCGACTTCGTTCTGTTCGCCCAATTTCGCGTACCTGATGGCATCAGATGCGAAGGACGTGCTGACCGGTCTGCCCGAAGCGGAGCGGGTCGAGGTGCGGCTGGACGACCATCACGATTCGGACCTGATCAACCGGGGTCTGGCCGCGGACGCGGGCTATCGCGGCACGTTCGGCAGCGAGGCGGAGAAAGACCTCGAAGAGTTGCGCCTGACGTTCCAGCGCAAGGCGCACACCGCGGCGATGGAGCGAGTGCTGACCGCACTGCTTCGTGCAGACCGCGACCTGGCCGAGGAAGCGCTGCACGACGTCACGCTCGGGGATCTGCCCGACGACCGCGCCACGCACGCCCTGCTGCGCCGCCGCGCCGCGCTCGGCCTCGCCACCGCCCCGGACCAACCGGTGCTCGTCGACGACCACGGACGGCCGTACCCGAGGGAGGAAGTGCCGCTGCGGTTGCGGTTCGCACGGTCGGTCCGCATCTCCATGGACGGCAACGCGCACTTCTGCCGAGGCCTGCTCCGCACCCGCTACCCCGAGTCCGCGGCCGACCAGACGCCGCGCGAGCACGCAATCGCCAAGGAGGCGTCGTGAAAGCAGTACAGGTCGTCGGATACGACCAGAATCCCCGGCTCGCCGACGTCCCCGAACCGGACATCACCGGCCCCTACGACGTGATCGTGCGGATCGGCGGGGCCGGGGTCTGCCGCACCGACCTGCACATCCTCGAAGGGCAGTGGGCGGAGAAGTCCGGAGTCGCGCTGCCCTACACGATCGGCCACGAGAACGCGGGTTGGGTGCACGCGGTCGGGAGCGCGGTCACGAACGTGGCCGAAGGCGACAAGGTGATCGTGCACCCGCTGATCACCTGCGGCCTGTGCCGCGCCTGCCGCGCTGGCGACGATGTGCATTGCGCGGCAAGCCAATTCCCCGGAATCGACACCGCGGGCGGATACGCCGAATACCTCAAGACCTCGGCCCGCAGCGTCGTAAAGCTCGACGACGCCCTGGAACCAGCCGACGTCGCCGCACTCGCCGACGCCGGGCTCACCGCCTACCACGCGGCCGCGAAGGCAGCGCGGCGGCTGCGCCCGGGCGACCGGTGCGTGGTGATCGGCGCGGGCGGACTGGGGCACATCGGCATCCAGGTGCTCAAGGCGCTCACCGCGGCCGAACTGATCGTGGTGGACCGGAATCCGGATGCGGTGAAGCTGGCCGAATCGATCGGGGCGGACCACGGCGTCGTCGCGGACGGCGGGCAGGTCGCCGCGGTGCGGGACCTCACCGGCGGCGCGGGCGCGGAGACCGTGCTCGACTTCGTCGGTGAGGGCGGCGCGACCCGCGACGGCGTCGCGATGCTGCGCCGTGCGGGCGACTACCACGTCGTGGGCTACGGCGAGAACATCGACGTGCCGACCATCGACGTCATCTCGGCCGAGATCAACTTCATCGGCAACCTCGTCGGGTCCTATACCGACCTGTGCGAGCTCATGGTGCTCGCCGCGCAGGACCGGGTGCGGCTGCACACGGTGCGCTATCCGCTCGAGAAATTCCAGGACGCACTGGACGATCTGACCGCCGGGCGCATCCGCGGCCGGGCGATCCTCGTGCCCTGACCCGCAGAAGGAGCCTCGATGATCTTCATTACCGCGAAATTCCGGGTGAAGCCCGAACACGCCGAGAACTGGCCGGAGATCTCGCGCGCGTTCACCGAAGCGACCCGCGCCGAACCAGGCTGCCTCTGGTACGAGTGGTCGCGCAGTCTCGCCGATCCGAACGAGTACGTGCTCGTGGAAGCTTTCCGCGACGACGACGCAGGCGCCGCGCACGTCGGCTCGGACCACTTCAAGAACGCGCAGCGGGAACTGCCTCCGTACCTGGCCGAGACGCCGCGCATCGTCAACGCGAAGGTCGACCAGGACGGCTGGTCCGAACTCGGCGAACTGGCCGTGCGCGACTGACCGCGGCAGAAGGGCGAGGAGTCTTCCCGCTGGGACTCCTCGCCCTTCGCGGCGAACGCGTCAGGCAGCCACTGTGCTGCTGTCCGCGACCGCGCGCGGCGCTCGCTTTCCCAGCTCCGCCAACGGAACCCGGCAGGTTTCGCGCATGGTCAGCACCGCGAGCCCCGCCGCCAACGCCGCCCCGGCGGTCAGCCCGGCGACCGGCAGCCAGTTCTTCAGATCAGAACCGGCGAATGCCGCGGCGATGGACGGCGCGAACCCGCCGAGCGCGAAGCCCAGTTGCGTGCCGACGGCGACCCCGGACATCCGCACCTTGGTGCCGAACTGCTCGGTCCACAAGGCATAGCCGACCCCGCCGTAGGCGCTGTACACGACTCCCGACAACAGGATCCCGAGCGCGAACACCAGCACCACGTTCGCCTGGCTGACCGCCCAGATGAACGGCCAGATCAGCACTGCGACGCCCAGCGCGGCGACAGCGAAGACGGGTTTGCGGCCGAACCGGTCGCCTGCCTTGCCCCACAACGGAATGGCGGCCAGCGCGACCACGTTGCTCAGCATGATCATCCACAGCATCGAACTGCGGGACAGGCCGATCGTGGACACCCCGTAGGTCAGCGAATAGATGCTGACGATCGTGCTGGTGACCGAGATCAGCGCGCTCACCACGATCTTGAGCACGTCGGGCGTGTGGTGCCGCAGGAGCACCAGCAGCGGAGCCTTCGGCACGGCGTTCTGCTCGCGCGCGGCGGCGAATTCCGGGCTTTCCCGCATCGACCGCCGGATCCACCAGCCGACGACCGTGACCAGCGCGCTGAGCAGGAACGGGATCCGCCAGCCCCAGGACAGCAGCATGGGGGTCGGCATCGAGGACAGCGGGAGGAACACCGCGGTCGCCAGGATCAGGCCGAACTGCGTGCCCGCGAGGGTGAAACTGGTGAAGTAGGCGCGTTTGCCCGGCGGCGCGTGTTCCAGCGTGGCCGATCCGGCGCTGGACTGTTCGCCGGCGACCGCGAGCCCCTGCACGAGGCGCAGCGCGACCAGCAGGATCGGCGCGGCGACGCCGATCGTGCCGTAGCCGGGCAGGACGCCGATCAGGAAGGTCGCGGTGCCCATGCCGAGCAAGGTCAGCAGCAGCACGCGTTTGCGGCCCAGCGTGTCGCCGAGATGCCCGAGGATGAACGAACCGACGGGACGGGCGACGTAGGCGACGCCGAACGTGGCGAGCGAGGCGATCGTCGCGGTCGCGGCGTTGCCTGCCGGGAAGAAGACCTTCGGGAAGATCAGCGCCGCGGCGGTGCCGTAGATGAAGAAGTCGTAGTACTCCAATGCGCTGCCGATCCACGACGACACAGCCGCCTGGCGTGGGGTGCGGCGAGCGGCGCCCGGCGATGCGGGATCGTGCTCCTGGCGCGGGACAGCGTCGTCCACGTCAGCCTCCTTGATGACCGCGGCGGCGGTCGACGGGTCCGTCCGGCCGGAATGTCCCGGCTGGTTATGTACCGGATAGTGAGTTAGCCGCCGCGGGCGTGTCAAGCCCTTCGCCGCGATCCGGTCCGGTCAGGCCCGCCCGACGTGCGCGGTCAGGTACTCGAGAACCAGGTCTCCCAGCATGCGCCGGTAGTGGTCGCGGCGCGCGGGATCCAGCAGGTCACGGTCGAAAATGACCTGGAAGGTGTGCTGGTTGGCGGTCCGGAAGACGCAGAACGCGCTGATCATCATGTGCACGTCGAGCGCGTCGACGTCGTCGCGGAACAACCCGGCGGCGCGGCCGCGTTCCAGGATGCCGGCGAGCACGTCGACCGCGGGCGCGGCGAGCCCGGGCAGGATCGGCGAGGTCCGCAGGTGCTCCGCGTGGTGGATGTTCTCGATGCCGACCAGCCGGATGAACGCGGGATGCGATTCGTGGTGGTCGAAGGTCAGCTCGGCCAGCGCCCGCATGGCGCGCGCGGGGTCGAGGTGATCGACGTCCAGCTGCTGCTCCAGCGCCCGGATGCCCTGGTAGGCGCGCTCCAGGACGGCGACGTACAAGCCCTCTTTGCTGCCGAAGTAGTAGTAGATCATCCGCTTGGTGGTCCTGGTGCGGGCGGCGATCTCGTCGACCCTGGCGCCGTCGTAGCCGCGGTCGGCGAACTCGCCGGTCGCGACGTCGAGGATCTCGGCACGGGTGCGTTCGGCGTCCCGCTGCCGCTCCGGCGCGTCGGAGGGCTCGGCGCTCACGGGATCGTCCTCGCTGCTCGGCTCACCTGGCCGAGGATATCCGGCCGCCGCTTCCCTTTCGCGCCCCGACACGGTACAAGTAACTAACTAGTACATTCATTGACAGCGAGGAGCCGTGCGCATGTCCCCCGACCGCATCGTGCCCGGCCGGCTGCTGACCGGCCTCGTCGGGACCGGAATCGGCCCGTCGCTCTCTCCCGCGCTGCACGAGCGCGAGGCGCGCGCACTCGGCCTGGAGTGCACCTACGCCCGGTTCGACCTCGACGCGCTCGGCATTCCGGCCGACGCCGTCGGCGATCTGATCGCCCAGGCGCGCGAGGAGGGCCTGTCCGGCGTCAACGTCACGCATCCGTGCAAGCAGCTGGTGATCCCGCAGCTGGACGAACTGTCGCCGGACGCGGCGGCGATCGGCGCGGTCAACACCGTCGTCTTCGACGGCCAGCGCGCGGTCGGGCACAACACCGACTGGTCCGGATTCCGCGACGGCTTCGTCGCCGGTCTGCCCGACGCGCCGCTTCGCCGAGTCGTGCTGCTGGGCGCGGGCGGAGCGGGTGCGGCCGCCGCGCACGCGCTGCTGAAGCTCGGCGCCGAATCGCTCACCGTGCTCGATACCGACGCCACCCGCGCGATCCGGCTCGCCGACGACCTCACCGCGCGGTTCGGAGCCGATCGGGCGCGGGCCGGGAACGGTCTCGAGCGCGAGCTTTCCGAAGCCGACGGCTTGGTGCACGCGACCCCGGTCGGCATGGCCGGGCATCCCGGCTTGCCGCTGCCGATTTCGTTGCTGCGCAAGGAACTCTGGGTCGCCGAGATCGTCTACCGGCCGCTGGAGACCCCGCTGCTGCGCGCCGCCCGCGCGCTCGGCTGCCGCACCCTCGACGGCAGCCCGATGGCGGTGCACCAAGCCGCCGCCGCGCTGAAACTGTTCTGCGGCCGCGAACCCGATCCGGCGCGGATGCTGCGGCACCTCACCGAACTGGTCGGAGCCGAGACCTCGGGAGGCGCCAGCCGTGTCGCGTGAACTCCGCACCGGAATCGCCACCGTCTGCCTCTCCGGAACGCTCGACGACAAGCTGTCCGCCGCCGCGGCCGCCGGATTCGACGGCGTCGAGATCTTCGAGCCCGACCTCGTCGCCTCCCCCATGCCGCCCGGCGAGGTCCGGCTGCGCTGCGCCGACCTCGGCTTGTCGATCGACCTCTACCAGCCCTTCCGCGACCTGGACTCCACCGACCCGGACCGGTTCGCGGCGAACCTGCGCCGCGCGGAACGCAAATTCGACCTCATGGAAGAACTCGGCGCCGACACCGTGCTCGTCTGCTCCTCGGTGGCGCACGACGCCGTCGCCGACCTCGACCGCCTCGCCGGGCAACTGCACGCACTCGGCGAACGAGCCGGCGCCCGCGGGCTGCGGATCGCTTACGAGGCACTGGCTTGGGGCAAGGAAGTGTCCACTTACGACCGTTCCTGGGAGGCCGTGCGCCGCGCTGACCACCCGGCGGTCGGCCTGTGCCTGGACAGCTTCCACATCCTCTCGCGCGGCTCGGACCCCGCCGCCATCGCGGGTATTCCCGGCGACAAGCTGTTCTTCCTCCAGCTCGCCGACGCGCCGCATCTGTCGATGGACGTGCTGCAGTGGAGCCGCCACCACCGGCTCTTCCCCGGGCAAGGCGCGTTCGACCTGCCCGGATTCCTCGCCCCCGTGCTCGCCGCCGGATACGCCGGACCGCTCTCGCTCGAGGTGTTCAACGACGTCTTCCGCCAAGCCGATCCCGACCGCGCCGCGATCGACGCGCACCGCTCCCTGCTCGCGCTCGCCGAGGCCACCTCGGCCCCCGATCCGATCGCCCAGCCCGCACCGGTTGTCCGCGGACCGGCCTTCGTCGAACTCTCCGCCGACGATTCCCTCGCCCCGGTCCTGTCCGCACTCGGCTTCGCGCGCACCGGAACCCACCGCACCAAACCCGTGGAACGCTGGGAACAAGGCGCCGCACGGATCCTCGTCAACCGCTCCGGCGGCCCGGCAGCCGTCGCTGCCCTCGCCGTCGAATCCGCCGACCCCGCTGCGGCCGCCCGCCGGGCCATCCGGCTCGACGCGAAACGCCTGCCGCGAGAACAGGGCCCCGCCGAAGCGGACCTCGCCGCGGTCACCGCGCCGGACGGAACAGCGTTGTTCTTCTGCCGCACCGGAAACGAGGACGACTGGACCGGCGACTTCGTGCCCACCGGCGCAACCGCCGACGGCATCGGGATCACCGGCATCGACCACATCGGACTCGCACAGCCCTTCGACCACTTCGACGAAGCAGCCCTGTTCTACCGCACCGTGCTCGGCCTAGAACCCGCCGCGGCCGGCGAATTCGCCGCGCCGTTCGGCCTCGTCCGCAGCCGAGCGGTCGCCGACCCGCACCGCCGGATCCGGCTGGCGCTCACGGTTTCCCTGCTGCGCCGCGGCGAATGGGCGCCCGGCGTGTCCGAACCGCAGTACATCGCCCTCGCCGTCGACGACCTTCTCGCCGCGGCCCAAGCCGCCCGCGCCGCCGGCGCTCCCCTGCTGGCCGTCCCGGACAACTACTACGCCGACCTCGACGCCCGCCTCGACCTGCCCGCCGGC
Organism: Amycolatopsis sp. FU40; assembly: GCF_021903635.1. Lineage (NCBI taxonomy): Bacteria > Bacillati > Actinomycetota > Actinomycetes > Pseudonocardiales > Pseudonocardiaceae > Amycolatopsis > Amycolatopsis sp. FU40. The sequence goes on along the minus strand of NZ_CP091381.1, from coordinate 786,804 downwards.
CGGCTCGCCGCCTACCGGGAACTCGGCGTGCTGCACGAACACACCGCCGAAGGCGACTACCTGCAAGCCTGCACCGAAGTACTCGGCGGCCGGGTGTTCCTCGCGCTGGTCCAGCGCCTCGGCGGCCACGACGGCTACGGCTGGACCGACGCCCCGGTCCGCATGGCCGCTCACCGCCGGCGGCGACTCGCCCGTACGCACGTGCCCGCCTGAACGCCGGCCGCCGGAGACGCGAGCCGGCCGGTGGCCGCCTGTCTCCGGCGAGACTGGCGCACGAGCCGTTCCCGCGCGATCAGTGCGGTGCGTGCCGGCTGCGGCCGGCTCGCCCCGCCGCCGCGGCTCAGTAGTCGCGGACGCGGTCGGGGTAGGAGGTGATCACGTTGCCCTTCTTGTCGACCACGATCCTGAGGTGGTCGAGGTCGTGCGGCTCCCGGACATAGTTCCCGTTCTCCCGCTGGTACTGGATGTCGCCCCGCTCGTTCCGGATGATCTCGGCGCGGCCGGTGTTGTGGTCGAATGGGCCGCGCTCCGGGACGCGCTCGTCGATGTAACCGACCTTCTTGTCCATCGGAACCATATAGACCGTCCGGTCGCCCTGCACTTCCTTCGTGATGCGCGGGTCGCCCGATTTGACCCTTCGCCAAGCGGAGTCGGTGACCTTGACGGCCTTGTCCTTGCTCCACGCGTTTCCGTTGCGGGTGCCGAAAACCCCGTGTTCGGCCTTGCCCGGAACGTTGTCGGTGTGCAGGTCCACGTGGTCGACCCGGCTCTTCTCCCCGCGCCCGCCCCGTTTCATCGGGCCATAGCTCAGCCCTGAGGGCGTGGTGCCGGTCTGTCCCTTCCGTTCCTTGCCGTTCCGCAGGTCGAGCTTGTTCTTCTTGCACCCGCCCGCGAGGCCGAGCGGGTCGCTCCAGGTGAGCGGGTTGCGCACGTACGCGTGCGGGTCGAGCCCGCCGTCGAGCCCGAGCGGGTCCGCGCTGAGGTAGCGGGCGGTGCCGGGGTCGTAATAGCGGTGGCGGTTGTAGTGCAGTCCGGTCTCGGCGTCGAGGTACTGGCCGGGGAACCGAAGCGGCGTCGACGGGCCGGACGGAGCCGAGCGGGGCACGCCCCACAGCGTTTCGTCGCGGTGCCAGGCGATCTGGCCGGTTTCGTCGACCAGTTCGGCGGGCGCGCCGAGGAAGTCCGCGACGATCGCGTGGAAACGGTCGTCGACGCAAGCTTCGCCGTCATACGTGCGATCCGTCTGCGCCACCGGGGTTTCGTCGTCCGGATGCCACTCCCACGTGGTGCTGCGCGCGCGGCCCGACGGCGTCGCTTCGATCTGCTCCACGAGCAGGTCGTCGCTCCACACGAAACGGATCTCGAACACGACCGTTTCGCCGTCGAGGCGCTGCTTCGCGACGCGGCGGCCGAGCGCGTCGTAGCGGTACCGCCACTGCTGCCCGTCCGGGGACGTCGCGCCGACGAGCCGGTCTTCGCCGTTCCACTCGTACGTCCAGCCCTCGCGGCTGACGAGCCTGCCCTGCGCGTCGAACTCACCGGCGCGCTTGTCCGGCAGTGCCACGGCGTCGGCACGATCGTACCGGTACTGCTCCGGGCCGTTCGGGCCCTGCACTGCGAGGACGCGGCCCATCCGGTCGAGCGTGAACTCGCGCCGGCCGCCCAGCAGTTCCTCGACGGCGGAAATGGCGCTGTCGGCCCGGAATTCGTAGACGCGGCGCTGCGCGATGGCGGCCGGTCCGGTGGCGACGGTCTGGCTGCGCAACCGGTATCGCGCGTCCCATTCCTGAGTCAGCTCGGCGGCGCCGAGCCCGCGCCAGATCTCCCGGCCCGCCGCGTCGTGGCGGAACCGGAGCGTGCGCGGGCCCGCGGCAAGCGACTCGGGCGCGCCCCGGCCGTCGTAGTCCCAACGGCTCTCCACCCCCGAAGGGGTTCGCCGGTGCACGAGGTTGCCCGCGAGGTCGTAGCCGGTCGTGACCGTCTCGCCGTCGACGGTCTCGGCCACCACCCGGCCGAGAGCGTCGTAGGTGAACGAGACGTCGGCGCTGGCGTTCACGGCGCGCACCATGCGCCCGGCTGCGTCGTAGGCGTAGCGGCTGACATCGTCTTCAGTGCGCTTCTCGACGAGGTTGCCACGCAGATCGTAGGCATAGGTGGTGACGCTGCCGAGTGCGTTGGTGCGCGAGACGAGCTGTCCCGCGGCGTCGTAGGCGTAGGTCAGCACTCGCCCGTCGAAGTCGGCTTCGCGGACCACGCGCCCTTCGCCGTCGTACTCGAACCGCCAGGTCTGGCCCTCGCCGTTGGTGGCGGCGATCATCTGCAACTCGGTGTCGTACTCGACCTGAAGGCGGCTGCCGTCCGGCATGATCTGGGTGATCGGGAGATCGAAGGCACCGTAGTCGACACGGGTGACGCCGCCCAGCTCGTCGATCTCCTCCCGCACGTTGCCCTCGCCGTCGTAGACCCGGCGTTGCACGGACCCGTCCGGCGCGGTCCGCCGCCAGCCGCGGCCCTCGACCGTCCACGCGTACTCGGTGGTGCCGCCGAGCACGTCGGTCTCGGAGACCACCCGGCCCATCGCGTCGTACGAGGTGCGCGTGACGGCGCCCAGCGGGTCGGTGACCGTGACGGGCCTGCCGAAGGCGTCGGACTCGATCCTCGTGAGATTGCCCAGCTCGTCGACGGACCTGCGCACCGCGCCGTCCTCGCCGACGGTGTAGCGGACGGTCGCACCGAGCGGGCCGTGCACCGCGGCGAGCCGCCCTTCCTCGTCGTACTCCTGCCGCCACACGGCGCCGTCGGGCTCCACAGTGGACAGCAGCCGGTGCTCGGAGTACTCGAACAGGCGGCGCGCGCCGTCCGGGAACGTGTACGCCACCAGGTCGCCCTGTTCGTCGTACTCCCACCGCGAGGTGCGGCCCAGCTCGTCGGTCTGGGAGACGATGCGATCGAAGCGGTCCCATTCGTAGCGCGTGACCCCGCCGAGCGGGCTCACGTGGCGCACGATCTGGAAGTTCGCGTTCAGGTGGAATTCGGTGGTGTTGCCGAGCGAATCGGTCGCGGTGCTGACGCGCGCCTCGCTGTCGTAAGCGAAGGTGTAGGCGAGGTGTCCCTCGGTCCCGCTGCCCGACACGCACCGGCTTTGCTCGTCGTAGACGAATTCGTACGAGCGGCCGTTGCGGTCGGTCCACCGCACGACGCGGCCCAGTCCGTCGTAGCCGTAGCGCATCGACTGGCCGGAGGAGTTGATCACCTCGGTCAGCCGGAGTTCGCGGTCGTAGCGGTAGCGGACCAGTTCGACCCGCTCGGCCGCGTTGTCCTCGCCCAGCAGAGTGAGCGCGGTGACCAGCCCCGCCGCGGTTTCGACGCCGATGCGGGCGCCGCCCGAATGCCGGATCTCGGCGAGGAGTCCGTCTTCGTCGTGGCAGAAGTGGATCCGGTGCCCGTCGTTGTCGAAGATCGCCGTCAGCGGCAGCCGTCCGTTGCCGTCGGGCGCGAAGTACAGCATCCGCTGCAGGTCGTGCTGTTCGATGACGTAGCCGCCTTCGGGCGAACGCTTGAGCGGCCAGTACGGCCCGCTGACCGGGAGCGCGGCGCCTTCGGTCACCGGGTAGACGAGGAACGTGCCGTCCTCGGCGGCGAAGCCGATCTCCCCGTCCTCGATCTCGAGCCGCTGGTCCACAGTGGACGCCCACGTGCGGCCGAACCGGAATCCGGCGCGGTAGGTGGAGAAATGCATGCGCTGCAGCACCAGCGGCAGCGCACCGGCGATCACGAGGTCGGTCTCGGGCAGCATCATCCGCCCGGTGGTCATGTCGATCGGGTCGCCGCTGCCCGGACGGCAGTAGCCGGGGGTCGAGTTCTCCGCGGGCGGCTGGTTGTTCTTCTTGATCGAGTTGCCGCCGTCCCGGTCGCGCGTTCCCCCGCGCGAACCGTCCGTCCCCCCGACGTCCTCCCGCGAGCCCGCGGCCGAGGTGTTTTCGTCCCTGGTCTCAGGCTTGTGGTCCTTCGGCGGGTTGGGGTCGCCGGAGGTGTGCGTGTCCCCGCCGCGCTCGCCGCCGCCATGCCCGCCGCTGTGGTCGCCGGAGGCTGTGGTGCTCTCGTTGTCTTTCGAGCCGCCCTTCGGCTTCTCGGATTTGACGTTGATGTCCTTGGGCGTGTGCGTCGCGCCGCCCTTGCCGCTCTTGAGCCCCTTCAGCGCCTTGCCCGCGTCCTCGAAGAGCGTCCCGGCCTTCTTCAGCAGCGGGATCAGCGCCTTGAGCGCCTTGACGAGCTTCGAGGTGACCTTGGCGATGGTCGAGGCGGTCTTGGCGACCGCGGTGACGACCTGCGGCACCACCCACGCCATCCCGATCCCCGCGGTGAACAGCACCTGCAAGGCCCACGAGATCAGGTGCCCGACCAGGTCCGCGATCGTGTCGCGCACCAGCGTTCGCACCGCGGCCACCACTTCGCCCGCGGTCTTCACCCCGCTGGCCGCGCCCTCGGAACCCTTCTGCGCGCTGGCGATCAGCGCGGACGTGTCCCCGGCCCGCTTCCGGTAGGCGTCCGCGGCCTCGCCCTGCCAGCTCTCCAGGTCCTTCTTGATCAGCTCGCCCAGTTCGGCCGAGATGCCCTCGAGTTCCTTGGCGACGTTCGTCCACGTCTCGGCCTGGGACTTGATCTCGTCCGCGTTGCCGGTCAGCGCGTTGAGCGCTTCCTTCAACGGGCCGACGTGCTCCATCAGCCAGCCCACGCCCGCGGCGAGGATCGCGCCGAACGGGTCCATCACCGCGGTCAGCACGTCCAGCGCGGTCCCGACCGCGCCGATCGCCACCGACGCCCAGTTCTTGCTCTCGATGCCCTGCTTCAGCGTCTCCGCGTCCTCGAGCAACGGTATCCCGGACAACGCCGTCGTCGAGTCCTTGACCGGCGCGACCAACGGATTGCTCACTCGACTCCCCCGCACGACGATGTACCGGCCCGCGGCCGTTTGCTCGACCATAACCGCCGTGGGCGGTCAGGCGCTCCGGCGGGCCGATCCTCTGCCCTCCCGACTCCGCCGAAGGGGCCGCACGTGCAGTGGCCCTGGAGAAACCCCGGCGGCTCCGGTCAGTCCGATGAGGACACCGGAGCGATGCCTTGCCGACCGCACCGCCGGCACCATAGCGTGGGCGCATCACCGACCGCGGAGGCAACGCTCATGCCGGCACCCCCCGACACCGGGCCCCGGGACGGAGAATTCCCGGCAGGCAACGGGATGCGAGTGGTCACGCTGGGCACCGGCGGAGGCCCCGTGGTCTCCCAGGGCCGAGCGGGCATCAGCACCTTGGTCACCGTCGACGGCGCCGCCTACGTTGTCGACTGCGGGATGGGATCGGTCCGGAACTATCGCGCCGCGGCCGGCTGGGAACAGCTGCGCGCCGTGTTCCTGACGCACCTGCACTCCGATCACATCTACGATCTCGGCGCGTTCCTCGTCACCGGATGGCAGGTGCCGGGCGAGTCGTTCGCCCGCCCCGTCGAGGTGGTCGGACCCGCCGCGCCGTCCCGGTTCCCCGCGGAGGACGACGCCCGAGCGCAGCGCATCGACGCGGTGTGCGGCAACCGGAAACCGTCGGGAACGCAAGACGTGGTGGCCGCGCTCCTGGAAGGCGTCTACGGCCCGGACGTCGCCGTGCGCATGGCGGACGAGGGCCGCTCCGCGCCGGAAGAATGGATCCGGCCCCGGGACATCGCGATCCCCGAGCACGCGGGCGCGGATCCGGTGACGTGCCGTCATCCGCCGGTCGAACCGTTCGAGGTGTACGCCGACGACCTCGTGCGCGTCACCGCGACCCTGGTGGATCACCGGCTCTGCTACCCCGCGTTCGCGTTCCGGTTCGACAGCGCGCACGGCTCGGTCGTGATCAGCGGCGACACCGCGGTTTCGGGCAACCTCATCGCCTTGGCGCGGGGAGCGGACTTGCTGGTGCACGAGGTCATCGACCTCGACGCCATGCTCGCCACCCTGCCCGCCGGCCCGAAGCGCGAGGGCATCGCCCGGCACCTGCGGGAGTCCCACACCCCGCACACGGCAGTCGGAGGGGTCGCCCGTCAGGCCGAGGTCCGCCGGCTGGTGCTGAGCCACGTGGTCCCCAACCACCTCGACGCGGTCGACCCGCGGCGCCTCGTCGCGACCGCCCGGGAAACGTTCCCCGGTCCCGTCGCGGTGGCACGCGATCTGGACACGTTCGAAGTCCGCTGACCGGCATCACCGGCGCCGCTCAGCGCGCCGTCGATGTTTCCGCGCGAGTCATCGCTCGGAGCGCGCACCCGGTCCGCGGCCGTCGCGGCGAGCGCGAGCGCCGGGCTTATCCGCCGGCCCGGGCGAGCCGCGCCCTGATGTCGGCGAAATGCTCGGTCATCGCGGTCCGGGCCCGCGCCGCGTCGCCCGCGCGCAGCGCCTTCACGATCGCGCGGTGCTGCTCGGCGGTATGCGCGACGTTCGCCGCGTCGGCCGGCAGCGTGAGCTCGGATTCGGCGGAGTGGTAGGAGTCCCAGAACAGGTCCACGAGCTGCCCCACCAGCGGGTTGGCCAAGCCGGCGTACAGGGTGCGGTGGAATTCGCGGTCGACTGCCGGGTCCAGCGACGTCCGGATCATCTCGTCGCAGAGGCCCTCCAGCCGCGCCAGCGTCTCGTCGCTGAACGCGCCGGCCAGGACGTCCATCGTCCCGACCTCGACGAGTTCGCGGATGTCGACCAGGTTGAGCAGACCGCCCGCTCCCCCGTCGGCCAGCGTGCGGAACACCAGCGAGGGCGCGAGCACGGCGAGCGAACCCTCCCCGACGAACGTGCCGTGGCCGTGCCGGATGTCGACGATGCCCAGCGCGCGCAAGCCGCGGATCGCTTCCCGGACCGTGTTCCGCGATACCGCGAGCCGGTCGATGAGTTCCAGTTCGGTCGGCATCGGATCGCCTGCCCGCAGGCCCAGCTCCCGGATCAGCCGCAGGATCTCGGCGGCGAGCGGATCGCCGTGCGCCGGGCGCGGCCTGCCTGCGGTGGCTCGGGTCATCGCAACCTCATTTCCGGAAGACGCCCTTTACTTCGGACCCTGCGTGTGCCTACTCTACCGCACAACGTTGGACGTCCAACGTCCAACCTCAAGCGCCGGTCCTGGAGGAGCAATGACGCACGCCGAGCCGCCCGCGCGGTGGTACCGCCAGATCGACCGCGGCCAGTGGAAGGCGTTCGCCGCCGCCTGGCTCGGCTACCTGCTCGACGGATTCGACTTCGTCCTCATCACGCTCGTGCTGACCGAGGTCAAGGACACCTTCCAGCTGACCACCGCGGAAGGAGCCGCGCTGATCTCGGCGGCGTTCGTCTCGCGCTGGGTCGGCGGGCTGGTGATCGGCGCGCTCGGCGACCGGTACGGCAGGCGCAGCGCGATGATCGTCTCGATCGTGCTGTTCTCCGCGGGCACCCTCGCCTGCGGGCTCGCGCCGTCCTACGGGGTGCTGTTCGCGGCGCGGCTGGTCATCGGCCTCGGCATGGCGGGCGAGTACGGAGCCAGCTCCACCTACGTGATCGAGTCCTGGCCGCAGCACCTGCGCAACAAGGCCAGCGGGTTCCTGATCTCCGGGTACTCGATCGGCACCGTCGTGGCGGCCGGAGCCTACGAACTGGTCGTGCCCGCCTGGGGCTGGCGCGCGCTGTTCTGCATCGGGCTGGCCCCGATCGCGGTCGCGGTCTGGCTGCGCCGGAGCCTCCCCGAGGCGCGGGACTGGACCGAAGCCGGGAACACCGGCGAACCGACGGTGCTCGACATCCTGTTCCGCGGCCGCCGCGCGGCCGTCAACCTCGCGCTCGCCGCCGTCGCGCTGACGTCGCTCGTGCTGATCTTCACCGGGATCGCGGATTCCGCGGCACTGGTGATCCCGCTCGCGGTCGCCGCCGCCGCGGTGTTCGTCTCCTACATGGTGCAGTTCTCCGGCCGCCGCTGGCCGACCGGGATCACCGTGATGGTGATCGTGTTCTGCGCGTTCCTGTACTCGTGGCCGATCCAGTCGCTGCTGCCCACCTACCTCAAGACCAGCCTCGGCTACAGCCCGGCGCAGACCAGCACCGTCCTGTTCTTCGCGGGCCTGGGCGCCGCGGCCGGCTGCTGGGTGGCCGGGTTCACCGGCGACCGCTTCGGCACCGCCCGCGCCTACTGGGTCAGCCTGCTGATCTCCCAGGTGCTGATTTTCCCGGTGTTCGCGCTCGGCGGGCAGCAGCTCGTCCTGCTCGGCGTGCTGCTGTTCCTGCAGCAGGTGTTCGGCCAGGGCATCTCCGGCCTGCTGCCCAAGTGGATCGCCGGGTACTTCGACGTCCGGCACCGCGCGGCGGGCCTCGGGTTCACCTACAACGTCGGCGCGCTCGGCGGCGCGGTCGCCCCGGTGTTCGGCGCGAGCCTGGCCACCCACCTCACCCTCGGCACCGCGCTGGCCGTGCTGTCGTTCTCCCTCACCTTCGTCGTCCTGATCCTCATCGCGATCGACGCCCCGACCCGGATCCAGCGGCTGCTGCGCCCGGACGCCGCCTGGACCGCCGACGCCGTCGACGGCCGGACCCGTTCCGCCGCCGCGACCGCCCGCTGAACCGCCCGTCCTCGAACCGCAAGGAAACCCTGTGATCACCGCACCGCTGCACGGCGTCGTCCCGCCGGTCTGCACCCCGCTCACCGCGGGCTGCGAGGTCGACGTGCCCTCGCTGGAACGCCTCCTCGACCACCTTCTCGACGCAGGGGTCGACGGGCTCTTCGTGCTCGGCTCCACCAGCGAGACCGCCTTCCTGCCCGATGCGCACCGGCGCACCGTGCTGGAGGTGGCGGTCGCCCGCGCGGCCGGGCAGGTCCCGGTGCTGGCCGGCGCCATCGACATGACCACGCTGCGCGTGCTCGACCAGGTGCGGACGGCGGCCGCCGCGGGCTGCGACGCCGTCGTCGTCACCGCACCCTTCTACACGCGCACCCACCCGGCCGAGATCGACCGCCATTTCCGGCTGGTCGCCCAGCGGAGCCCGGTCCCGGTTTTCGCTTACGACCTCCCGGTTTCGGTGCACACGAAGCTGACCGCGGACCTGCTGTGCGGCTGGGCCGCCGACGGCGTGCTGGCCGGGCTGAAGGATTCCAGCGGCGACGAGGCGGCCATGCGGTCCGTGACGCTCGCGACCCGCGACAGCGCGCCTTCGTTCAGCGTGCTGACCGGTTCCGAGACCACAGTGGACACTGCGCTGCGCATGGGGGTGCACGGCGTGGTGCCCGGACTCGGCAATGTCGATCCGCACGGCTACGTCCGGCTGTACCGGCATTGCGTCGCCGGCGAATGGGATGCCGCGGCGAAGGAACAGGAACGGCTGATCCGGCTGTTCGACCTCGTCAACGCCGGGTCCGCCGCCCGCATGGGCCGCGGCTCGTCGGCGCTCGGCGCCTTCAAGGCGGCGCTGCATCTGCTCGGCGTCATCGGCGATCCGCTCACCGCTCCCCCGCAGATCCCTCTTGACGCGGGCGAAATCGATCGGGTCCGGACGCGGCTCGCCGAAAGCGGCTTGCTGTGACGACGACCGCGGGCGTGGACATCGGCGGCACCAAGATCGCCGCGGGACTCGTCGACGACGGCGAGGTCGTGCGGATGCTCCGCAGGCCCACGCCGGACGGCGGTTCCGCGGCGGTGCTGGACACGGTGGCGACGATGCTGCGCGAACTGGCCGGGCCGTTCTCGGCGATCGGGGTCGGCTCGCCCGGCATCGTCCGCGACGGGACGGTCGTGTCGGCGACGGACGTGGTGCCCGGCTGGGCAGGCGCGCCCGTCCGAGAGCGGTTGTCCGGGGAGTTCGGCGTGCCGGTCGCGGTCGACAACGACGTGCGAGCGATGGCGTACGGCGAGTCCTGCCGGACCGAAGGGAAACCGGACGGCCTCGTCCTGTACGTCTCAGTCGGCACCGGTCTCGGCGGAGCCCTTGTCCGGCACGGCGTTCTCGTGCACGGCAACCACGGGAGCGCCGGGGAGATAGCGCATTTGCTGACGCCGGAACGCGGCGCGCGGCCATGCGGCTGCGGCCGGTACGACCACCTCGAAGCGAGCGTCGCCGGGCCTGCCGTCGCGGCCGCGTATTCCGCCAGGGCCGGCGGCGAACCAGTGCCGCTGCCGGAGATCGCGAGGCGGATGCGGGCAGGCGAGCCGGACGCCGCCGCGGTCGTGGCGGGAGCGGGCCGGATCCTGGGAAGGGCGCTGAGCGGGTTCGTCACCGCCGTCGACGTCGACGCGGTCGTCCTCGGCGGAGGCGCCGGGCTCGGACTCGGCGAGCCGTTCGTCCAGGCAGCAGCCGAGGCCCTGCGGGCAGAAGTCCGCCCGGCGGGCCGTCCGGCGGAGGTGCGATCGGCGCGGCTGGGCGCCGACGCGCCCGTCCTCGGCGCCGCGTTGCTGGCGCTCCTGGCACTCGAGGAAGGAACCGCGGAATGCGCTTGACGCGGGAAGAATTCGTCCGCACGATCCACGGCAGGCTGATCGTTTCGTGCCAGGCGCCCGAAGGACATCCGTTGCGGGACACGCCGACGATCGTCCGCATGGCACAGGCCGCCGTTCGCGGCGGCGCCGCGGCGATCCGGTGCGGAGGCGTCGGCGGCGTGCCGGACGTGGCCGCCGTCCGCGCCGCGGTGGACGTCCCGGTGCTCGGGCTCACCAAGGACGGCACGGAAGGCGTCTACATCACGCCGACCGTCGCCGCCGCGCACGCCGTGCTCGACGCGGGCGCGGCCGTCGTCGCCGCCGACGGCACCTCGCGGCCGCGCCCGGACGGATCGGCTTTCGCGGACCTCGTCGCCGCCGCGCACGGTCGCGGCGGACTCGTGCTCGCCGACGTGTCCACTGTGGACGAAGGAATCGCCGCGGCCGAGGCGGGAGCGGACCTCGTCGCGACCACCCTTTCCGGATACACCGGCAATTCGCCGCATCGGGACGGGCCGGACCTGGACCTGGTCGCGGCCTTGCGGAAAGCACTGCCGGCCACGCCGGTCATCGCCGAAGGCCGCTACCACAGGCCGGACTCGGCAGCAGCCGCGCTCGCTCGCGGAGCCGCCGCCGTAGTCGTCGGCACCGCGATCACCGACCCGGCCTGGCTGACGGCGTCCTTCGCCGCGGCCGCCGCCGGACAGACCGGAGTTCTCAGTCCGTGACACACCTCACGTCCGTTTTGCCTGATTGCCGTGGCCTCCCGGGCGGCCATGCTGCGACTCCAGGCAAGCCGACGCGAGGAGTCCGCATGAGCGACGAGGAAACCTTCCCGATGGCGCGTGCGCCACGGTGCCCCTTCGATCCCGCGCCCGGATTGACGACGCGGCCGCCGGTGTCGCGGGTCCGGCTGTGGGACGGCAGCGAGCCCTGGCTGATCACCCGGTATGCCGATGTCCGTGCGGTGCTGGCGGATCCGCGGGTCAGCGCCGACGTCGCGCAGCCTGGTTTTCCGCACACCAACGCGATCAGCAAGGCGCGCGACGCGCGGATGAAGACGTTGATGCAGATGGATCCGCCGGAGCACACCGCGCAGCGGCGGATCCTGGCCCCGGAATTCACCGTCCGGAAAATGGCGGCGCTGCGGCCGCGCATTCAGCGATTAGCCGACGATCTCCTTGACGGAATGCTCGCCGGACCGAATCCGGCCGATCTGGTCGAGGCGTTCGCGGCGCCGCTCCCCTCGCTGGTGATCCGCGGACTGCTCGGCGTCCCTTGCGCGGATCGCGATTTCTTTCAGAGCGTGGCCCGCACGCTCGTCATGGACGACCCGGACCCGACGCGGGCTGTCACGGCCAGCCAAGAGCTGAATGCGTATCTGGAAGGGCTCGTCGCCACGGAGGCCGCCGAGCCGGGTTTGCTCAGCAAGCTGCCCGTCGAGCAACGGGAAGCGATGTCCCCGCGTTCCATTGCCGTGCTGGGGCAACTTCTTCTCGTCGCCGGTCACGACACCACCGCAGCCATGATCGCGTTGGGCACGGCCGTGTTGCTGACGCACCCGGAGCAGTTCAGCGATGTGTCCGGCCCGGCGGAGGAACTGTTGCGCTACTTGTCGATCACGCACACCGAGGCACGTCGCGCGAACCGGGATCCGCTGGTCTTCCCGGACCCCGGCCGCTTCGACATCCGCCGGTCCGCTCGCCACCACGTCGCGTTCGGCTATGGGCGGCACCTCTGCCTCGGTGCGCCGCCGGCCCGGGTGGAGCTGGAGGTCGCGTACGCGACGTTGCGGCGACGGGTGCCGACGCTGACGCTGGCCGCCCCGCTGGATCGCTTGGAGTTCAAGGAGAACGCGATCTTTTATTCGGTGCGCGAACTGCCGGTTACGTGGGCAAGCACGTTGACGACGTTGCCGCCCGGATCCTCCGCAAAGAACCGCCGCACTCCCCACGACTCGTCAGTCAGCGGATAGACCACCCGCAGCCCGCGCCGCACCACCTCGGCGTGGGCTGCTTCGACCGCCTCGGGGTCGCCGAGGTCGATGCCCCAGCGAGGGACGGGATCGGTGCTTCCGGGCGGGAGGACGAGCACCTGCGCGGCCGGGTTGTCGCCGCTTCGGAGGCCGAGAGCGGGATAGTCCATGGCGACGTCGAGCCCCAGGACGTGGACGTAGAAGTCGCGGGTCGCGGCGTCGTCGGCGCCTTCGGAGTAGGCGATGATGCGTTTGATCACCCGGTGAGCATCGCAGCTCAGGCGGCCCGGGCGCTTGGAGAAATGGGAGCTAGCCGCCCGTGGAGTAGGCGATGCGGCGGTGCCGTCCGGGGCGCTGGACTCGCCAGTGCCGCCCGCGCGACGAGGACCGGCCTGCGCCGCGGGCCGCGAGTGCCAGGTGACGCTCCGCGAACTGCTCGGCGGTGATGCTCATGAGAACGGGGTACTTGACTTCCCCGCGCAGCAACTCGGCGTCGCGGAGCCGGCCCTCTTCCCGGAAGCCCAGCTCGCCGTGCAGCGACAGCGAAGCGAAGTTGCTCCCGTTGACGCTCACCTCGCACGCCCGGTACCGGCACCGCTCGAACATGAACGCCAGCAGCAGCGCGACGGCGTCGGCGGCGTAACCGCAGCGGCGGTGCTGCGGGCCGATCCCGACGCCGTAGCTGAACCGGCCGGAGAACGGGTCCGTTTCGACCCACACGGAGCCGACCAGCGTCCGGTTGTGCAGGGTCTCGATCGCGAAGTGGAAGCCGTCCGGGGAGGAGTGCCCCCGGTGCGTCGCCCAGTGCCGGTAACCGCCGACCTGCGGGTCGCGCGCCCGGACGGAGTCCCGGTCGAATCCGGCGAGGGTGCGCTGGTCGCCGGGGCGGACCTCGCGCAGCCGCACCTTCCGTCCGACCTCGTCGACCCGCCACGGGGCGACGGCGCCGGACCCGGCCCGCCGAGACACATTCGTGATCATCGCGACTGATGGTACCGGGCCGCGTCCTGGCGCGTTCCAGAGAATCCCCCGTTCGGTTCCCGGCCTGGTTACTCGCCGCAGTTTCCCTTGGTGGGCAACGGTTTGTCCGGGTCGAACTCGCCCGGCTGGGGGCTCATCGAGGGCGCGTCGTAGTTCGGGTCGCTGAACGCGGGCGCGAGGTCGTCCGACTTGCCGGTGCGGCACGCGACGCTGGTGTAGAACGAACCGCCGTCGCCGGCCCACAGCCCGCGGTCGCCCGGCGCCCAGCCCGAGCCGCTGCGCAGGATGTAGTCGGTGTCGACCCGGACGAACGGCTCCAGGTCGGCGGGCCCGTTGACGATGCGGCTGCCGGGATCGAAGGCGTAGGCCACCACGTAGGAGACGTGCACCAGCAGTTCGCCGGTTTCGCCTGGCCGCACGGTCATCTTCCCGGTCATCCTCGACTGCACGGGCAGCAGGCGGTACCCCTCGGCCAGGTAGATCACGTAATGCCTGATGTGGGCCGTGAGGTCGCCCCGCTGATCCGGCGCGAAGAGCCCGACATACCCCTCAGGGTGATGCCCTTCGAGGACGTTCTTGTCGAACTGCGCGACCTCGACCGCGTGCTTGACCTGCTCCTGCGCCGCCCCGACCTGCTTCGCGGAGAACGCGCCGACCTTCGCCGGGGCCGGGATCTTCAGCCCGGCGATGCCTTCGGGCCAGTTCTGCGCCGGGGTGTTGAGGAACGGCCGGGCCAGGTCGACGCGCCCGTAGCCGGGAAGGTCGGTCGGCGCGGGCGCGGTGGTGGTCGACGTGAGCACAGCCGGACCGCTTCCGGCGACCTCCTCCGGAGTCGTCCCCCGCTGCCACAGGTAGAACCCGGCCGCCGCCGCGACGATCACCACCGCGCCCCAGATGGCGGCCAGCCTGCGCCGCGCCCGCCGGCGGTCGCGGCGCAGGCCGGTCCAGGCTTCCTTCTCGGCGTGCCGCTGCCAATCCGGGTCCATCAGGTCCGGGTGGCTCTCGATGTTGTGCTCGTCCACTTGTTCCGCCTGTCTCGTCGATCTCGCATCGAAAGATCGACAACGACGAGCAGGCGTTACGAACGGCCGGGCTTCGCAATCAATTCGGAATCCAAGCGGCGTTCAAATCAATTTGCACGGAATGTCGGCATTTTCGTCGAGGTGATACGAAGCGCACACGCGGTGGTAACCGTCCGCGACGACCAGGTCGTCGGCCGTCTCGAACCCGGGATGGCCGTGCCCGCGGACGAGCAGGACCGGCGAGAGCGCCTTGCCGTCCTTGACCTTCTCGAGGTCCTTCGCGACGTGCGCGTTGTCCTCGGGCAGGAGCTTCAGCCTGCTGGCCCGCAGGATGTCCTTCGCCTTGCGGTGGGTCAGTTTCGCTTCCTTCAGCTGATCGACCAGACCGGTCGCGGTGTCCTCGGGCGCGACCAGGGTGAGGTAGTCGAATGCTGCCGGATAATCATGCTCGTCCGGTTCGTCTTTCCAATGTTCCTTCATGAGGCCTCCCTCGATTCGGCATCGCGGACAGCACGGGACGCTGCCCACGCGGTGACCCCGACGCTGATCAGCGCCGCGGCGAGAATCGCCCCGGCCTCGCCCGGAGCGAGCAATTTTTCGCTCGTGCCGATGGTGACCGCCGCGACCGGCACCCCTAGTTGCGCGCCTGCGAGCAAAGCCAGCGGAAACGGCTGTCCCAGCAGCCGCGTCGCACCGTGGACCACCACCGAACCCGCTGCGATCAACGCCGCGAGCACGAGCATCACCGGATGCTGGCCGAGCGCGCGCAAATCGAGCGAAGCGCCCAGCCACACGAAGAACACCGGCCCGAGGAAGCCGTCGGTCACCGCGAACAGCTGCCGGGCGAGGCGGCGGGGTTCCCCGACCGCGGCCAGCGCCAGACCCGCGACGAATCCCGCCAGCATCACCGACACCCCGACGAGCTGGGCCAGCCCGGCGAGTCCGAAGAGGACGATCAGCGCGATCCGGAGCTCGAGGCCGAAATGCCGGGACTTGCTGAGGTCGTGCGCCCGGTCCACCAGGCCCCGGGAATGCAGCCACCGCAGCACGACGAACCACACCGCCCCGGCCGCGACGACCGCCAGCGCCCCGAGCGCCGCGCGCCCGGCCCGCTCCGGCGCGGCCGCCAGCGGCAGCGCCACGATGCACGCCGTGTCCGCGATCGCGACCTGCACGGTCAAGGCCAGTGCGGGCGGTGTGGCGAGTTTCGTCTCGTTCAGCACCGGCATCACCAGCGCCGCGGAACTGGACGCGAGCAGGACCGCGTACAGCAGTCCGTGCCCGGTGCCGACGAGCGCCGCCACCCCGAATCCGGCGGGCGCCGACAGCACGCCCGCCAGCGCGGCCAGCACCGCCCCTCGCCCGGCCGCGACGCGCAACGCCGGGTCCCGCAACGGCACGTGGCTGCCGGCGACCAGCATCACCAGCGCGAACCCGGCGGAGGCCACGAAAGAGAGGATCGGATCGCCGGCGTCCACCCAGCCGAAGCCGGTCCGGCCGGCCGCCACGCCGAGCAGGATTTCCCCGACGACGATCGGGATCCGGGCGCGTTCCGGGGTGGCCAGCAGCGGTCCGGCCAGGCCCGCGAGAAGGACGACGGCCATCGCGAACAGGGTCATCGGCGCGCCTCCTCCCGCTGAGCATTGTCGCCCGGCCGGGCTGTCCGGACTACTCCCGTCACCTGGATGCGGTGCGGCTGCGGCGGCCTGGGAATCCGGCGCGCGATCGGTCAGCCAGGTCCGGCGCCGCGAACCGGCCGCGATCCGCCGCGGCGACCGAAACCCCGGACGCCCGCTGTCAGCGGCGGATCAGCCCCTGCGCCTTCCCCGCCGCCACCGCCGCTGTCCGGGAATCCACTCCGAGTTTCGTGTAAATGTGCACCAAATGCGATTTCACCGTCGCCTGGCTCAAAAACAGCCGTTTGCTGATCTCCAGATTCGACAACCCGTCCGCGACCAGTCCCAGCACCTCGATCTCCCGGGGCGACAACGCGGCCGCCGGGGTGCGCATGCGGTTCATCAGCCGGTGGGCGACCGCGGGGGCCAGCACGGTCTGTCCGGCGGCGGCATTGCGCACCGCGGCGGCGAGGTCTTCGGGCGGGGCGTCCTTCAGCAGGTACCCGGTCGCGCCTGCTTCGATCGCGGCCAGGATGTCGCCGTCGGTGTCGTACGTCGTGAGGACCAGGACTTTCGGGGCGTCGGCCGACGCGGTGATCGCCGCGGCGGCTTCGGAGCCGTGCATTCCGGAGCCGAATTGGAGGTCCATCAGCACCACGTCCACGTCCGCCGCCAGCCGCACGGCCTCTTCCGCGGAGGAGGCTTCCGCGACGACTTCCAGATCCGGTTCGGTTTCCAGGACGGCGCGCAATCCGGCGCGGACGACGGGGTGGTCGTCGGCCAGCAGGAGGCGGATCATCGCGGGTCCACGGGGAAGCTCACGGCCAGTGCGGTGCCGTTGCCGGGCGAGGATTCCACGGTCCACGAGCCGCCGAGGGAGCGGGCGCGGGCGCGCATCGCGGGCAGGCCGAAGCCGCTGCCGCCGCGTACTTCCTGCGGGTCGAAACCGATGCCGTCGTCCACGGCGTCCAGGGTGATGCTCGTGTCCATGTAACTCAAGGTCAGCTCCGCCCGGCCGGCCGCGGCGTGCCGGACGGTGTTGGCCAGTGCCGATTGGGCGATCCGCAGCAAGGCGACCTCATACGCGGTCGGCACGTCGAACGGGGTGCCGCTGAGGTGAAAGTGGACAGTCAGGCCAGAGCGCTGCTGCGTGGTCGCGCACAGGCGTTCCAAAGCCGCCGGCAGGGAAGCGCCTTCCAGTTCCACCGGGGCGAGGGCGTAGACGAGGCGGCGGGCTTCGGCGAGGTTGTCCTGGGCGGCTTGCCGAGCCTGCGTGACGTGCGGGACCGCCGCGTCCGGACGGTCCGGCAGTGCGCGCTCGGCGGCGCGGAGCAGCAGGTGAATGCTCGACAGGCCCTGTGCCAGGGTGTCGTGGATTTCCCGCGCGAGGCGTTCGCGTTCGGCTAGGACGCCCGCGGAGTGTTCCATCGCGGCGAGATCGTTGCGGGTCTCGCGCAACTCCTCGATGAGCTGCCGCCGCTGCTCGCTTTCGCGGTAGAGCACCTGGTAGCCGAGCACGGTGGCGATCGCGACCGCGGCCCCGAGCGCCGGGCCGATGATCACGCCGACGCTGAATCCGCCTTGGTGGCGCGTGAAACCGGCGATCGCCAGCACGGTGGTCAGCGCGACGACGGACGGACCCCAGCGCGTCGGCAGCAGGTGCATTTGCAGGAAGTACAGCGGGAATGCCAGCCACACCCCGTCCGGTGTGAGCCACAGCAGCACGAGCCACGCGACGCCCAGCACGGCCAGCCATCCGGCCGTCGCACCCGGCAACCGGCCGACGCGAGGCAGCAGCGGGCCCGCGGTGTAGACGCCGCCCATCACCAGCGCGCCCGCCAGCACCGCGGGCGCGTGCGGCAGGCCGTCGGCGAACGCGCGCGCGACGGCGAGCACCAGCAGCCCGGCGAGCAGGAGGTGCAGGCAGACGCGCAGGACGCGCAACGGCCGGTCGAGGGTGTGCGGATTCACGAAAGCGGCTACCTCCCCCGCCGATTGTCCGTGTCCCGGGCGGATTTCGCATCAATCGAAAGGTTGAGCGGCGAGTGCACCCATCGATTCCCGGGATGCCATCCGCGGCGCGATGTTCCCGCGCCCCGTCCGGACGAGGCTGGGAAGCACATCGAGAAGGAAGGGACGCACATGTTCGTCGCGTGGCGGGATCTGCGCTTCGCCAAGGGGCGGTTCGCGTTGATGGGGACCGTCGTCGTGCTGATGACGTTGCTGGTCGGGCTGTTGTCCGGGCTTACCGCGGGGCTGGCCGCGCAGAGCACGTCCGCGATCACCGGATTGAAGGCCGACCACCTGGTCTTCGCCGAACCCGGCAGCGGATCGCTCTCGTTCGGACAGTCCACAGTGACCCGTGAGCAGGCCGGGCAGTACGCCCGGGTTCCGGGCGTGACCAGCGCGGAACCGATCGCGATCAGCACGGCCAGCGCCGCGGCCGGCGAGCGCACCGCGACGCTGGCGTCGTTCGGGGTCCGAAATCAGCGTCCGGGCACGGTCGTGTTGTCCACGGACGCGGCCGACGCGCTGCAGGCCCGCGAAGGCGATCAGCTCGCCTTGCAAGGCCAGAAAGTCACCGTGTCCGCGATCTCCGGAGACGCGTCGTACAGCCATCTCCCGGTGGTGTGGACGCACCTCGACGGTCCAAACGCGACAGTGCTCGCGGTGACCACCGACTCATCCGCCGATATCGCCGCCGCGGACGCCCGCCTCGGCACCCGGACCGTCACGAAGGACGACGCGTTGTCCGCGATCGGTTCCTACTCGGCGGAAAACGGTTCGCTCCAGCTCATGCGCGCGTTCCTGTTCGTGATCTCCGCGCTGGTGATCGGCGCGTTCTTCACCGTGTGGACGATCCAGCGCAGCCGCGACATCGCGGTGCTGAAAGCGCTCGGCGCGACCACCAGGTACCTGCTGCGCGACGCTCTCGGCCAGGTCGTCGTGCTGCTGGTCGGCGGGACCGCGCTCGGGACCGGGCTCGCCGCCGCGCTCGGAGCGGTCGCGTCGGGAACGGTGCCGTTCGTGCTCAGCGCGGGCACCTTGCTCGGCCCGGCCGCGGTGCTGGTGCTCCTCGGGGTGCTCGGCGCCGCGCTCGCGGTCCGCCGCATCACTTCCGTCGACCCGCTGACCGCCCTCACCTCCGGAGCGCACTGATGAGCCTGCACCTGTCCGGCATCACCCTCACCTACCCCGACGGCGATTCCCGCCTCACCGCCCTCGACCAGGTCGACCTCCACGTGCCCGCCGGGAGCGTCGCCGCGGTGGTCGGGCCGTCCGGGTCCGGCAAATCGAGCCTGCTGGCCGTCGCCGCGACGCTCATCCGGCCCGATCGCGGACGCGTAGTCGTCGGCGGCGCCGACACCACCGGCCTTGACCGGGCCGCGCTGGCGGAACTGCGCCGCACCACGATCGGGATCGTGTTCCAGCAACCGAATCTGCTCGCGTCGCTCACCGCGGCGGAACAGCTGGAAGTCATGGCGCACCTGAGCGGGACGCCGCGCCGCGAGGCGGCGAAACGAGCGAGGGAGCTGCTCGACGCGGTCGGACTGGCCGATCGCGCGACGCACCGGCCGGGGCGGCTTTCCGGCGGCCAGCAACAGCGGGTCAACATCGCGCGCGCCTTGATGAACGAGCCCGCCGTGCTGCTGGTCGACGAGCCGACGAGCGCCCTTGACCAGGACCGCGGCGCGGCGGTGGTCGATCTGCTCACTACGATCACGCACCAGCAGGCGACGGCAACCGTACTGGTCACCCACGACCGCTCCCACCTCGAAGGGGTCGACTCGGTGCACGAGGTCGTCGACGGACGGATCCACCAGCCGGCCCGGGCCGGAGCCGAGGAGAACCGATGACGAAGAAGATCTACTGGGCCGCCGCGATCTACACGATCCTCGGCCTGCTCGGCGGGTTGTACTACCGCGAGCTGACCAAGGCGAAGGACTTCACCGGCGACACCCAGCTGTCCATCGTGCACACCCACCTGCTCGCGCTCGGGACGCTGGTGTTCCTGATCGTCCTGGTGCTGGACAAGGTGTTCACGCTGTCGGCGACCAGGTCGTTCGCGCCGTTCTTCTGGATCTACCACGCCGGGATGCTCGTCACGGTCGGCGGGATGGTCGTGCACGGCACGCTCACCGTGCTGGGCAAGGAATCCGGCGCGGCGATCGCCGGGATCGCCGGGCTGGGGCACATCCTGCTGACGGTCGCGTTCGTGCTGCTGTTCGTCGGCCTCCACGCCCGCATCTGGAAGCCCGCCGAGACAAAGGCGTGACGTGCAGGACTCCTTGAGGGAACCAGATTCCCTCAAGGAGTCCTTCACGTCGCTTACCGGCGGCGGAAGGTCAGAGCCGCGAAGCCGGCACCTGCCAGGGCGAGCACTGCCGAGCCGGCGAACGCGACCGAGTAGCCGCTCGTCAACGCCGCCGGGTCGCCGAGCGCGCTCGCGCCCGAAGCGGCCGCCAGTGCGGTCATCACGGCCAGCCCCAGCGCCGAACCCACCTGGTAACCGGTGTTCACGATCCCCGACGCGAGACCGCCTTCTTCCGGCCGGGCCGCGGAAATCGCCGTGCTGAGCGACGGGATGAAGGCCAGCGACATCCCCAGCGCCGCGACGAGCGACGCGGGCAGGACGTCGACCCAGAAGCTTCCGTCAGCACGCACCAGCGCGAGCCAGCCCAGCCCGATCGCCAGCAGCAGCAACCCGGCGACGATCGGTAATTTCGCCCCGAACCGGCCGATCACCCGCGGGGCCAAGGCGATCATCCCCAGCACGATCAGCGCGGTCATCGGCAGCAGCGCCGCACCGGCCGGGAAGGCGCGGAAGCCGAGCACCTGCTGCAGGTAGAGGTTCAGGAAGAACCACATCGGAATCCACGCCGCGCCCAGGAACACCTGCGCCAGGTTCGCCGCGCCGAGCCGCGGGGCGCGGAAGATCGACAGCCGCATCAGCGGAGTGCGGGCTTTCGCCTGCCGGGCAACGAAAACCGCGAGCAGTACGAGGCCGGCGCCCACAGCGATCGAGGTGGCTGCCCAGCCCGCTTCCGGAGCGCGGACGATGCCGTACACCAGGGTCCCCAAGCCGAGCGTGACGGTCAGCGCGCCGAAAACGTCGACCGTGCCGCGGGTTCCGGTCGCTCCCCCGGGCAGAACGGCGCGAGCGGCGAACAGCGCGAGCACCGCGATGGGCACGTTGAGGTAGAACACCCACGGCCACGACAGGTACTCGGTGATCACTCCGCCGAGGAACACTCCCGCGGTACCGCCGGCCGGAGCCGCCGCGCCGTACAGGGCAAGGGCTTTCGTGAGCTCCTTCGGGTTGCTGCCGAAGAGCATCATCAGCAGTGTCAGCGCGGACGGGGCGATGAGCGCGGCTCCCGCGCCCTGCACGATCCGGCCGGCGAGTTCGACCGGCACGTTCCCGGCGGCTCCGGCGAGCACCGAACCGGCCAGGAGGATTGCCCAGCCGGCGGCGAAAAGCCTTCTGGCGCCGAACAAATCCGACAGTCGTCCGCCGAGCAGCAACAGGCCGCCGAAGGCGATCACGTAAGCGTTGAAGACCCAGGACAGCGTGCTGGGCGTGAAGCCGAGAGCGTCGCGCATGCGCGGCAGGGCGACGCCGATGATCGAGGTATCCATGATCACCATGAACTGGGCCAGGGCGATCAGTCCGAGCGCCCGCCAGCGGAGGGTGTTCGGCCGGGTTTCTTGGGCAGTGGTCATCGTCTTTCGCTTTCTCTTCAAGGGGATCGGCAGCACGGCATAAAGCTGCTCAGGCGGCGTCGAGGACGAAGGCGGCGGTGCGCACGACGCCCGCGGCCTGGAAGTCGAGGTACAGCAGGTACCGGCCGGTCGTCGGGGCCTCGGCGTGGAAGCGGATCTCCGGTCCGGGCTTCCCGTCGTCGAGCGCGTGGATATGCAGGTAGGCGAGGTCGCCTTGGCGCAGTGCGACCAGGTGCCCGAACGAACCCAGGTACGGCTCCAGGTCGGTGACCGGCTGTCCGTCGCGGGTTACACGGGCGGTCAGCAGCGTTCCGGCACCGGCCGCGAGCGTGCCTTCGAGGGTCACTTGGTAGCCGTCGACGACGCTCGCAGCGATCGGTTCCGCGACCTGCGGCTGGTAGTCGCCAGCGACCTCGACCGTGCGCGACAGCGTGACGCTCTCGCCGCCCGCCGGGGTCAAGTCGGCGAAGACGCGGTAGGTGCCTGCCGCGGCCCAAGTCCACGGGATCGTCCAGACGCCGGTTTCCGGGTCGAGCACCGGGTGGCGGTGCCGGAAGTGCGCCCCGTCGGCGCGAACCACGATCAGGTGCAACTGCTTGCCGTGCGCCTCCTCGTATTTGGTTACCGGTTGCCCGCCGGCAGTGGCGACGGTGAACGAAAGCTCGCCGTCCTCGCCCGCCGTCGCCGGGGCGTGCACCACGCCGAGCTGGACCTCGCCGGTCGAAAGTGCGGTGCCGTTGACGTTCATCGGACTCTCCTTCGCTCGTTCTCGACGGCACGAACTCTATACCCCATGGGGGTATAGAGGAGTGTGTCCTGGGTCTCCTTCCGGGCGACCCCGGCCCTTGTCTCGGCCTGAGACCGGCGTTACGCTTCGTCGACGGCGGTGCGCCCGCACCGCCCGTTCCGTTCGCTCTCGAGGAGGTGCGCGATGCTGCTGACTTCCGGACAGCTCGCCGACCTCCGTCAGCGCACGCGCCAGTCCGCCTGGAACAAGGGGCGCGTCGCGCACGGCTGGCCAACGCGGCACTGAGCGGTTCCCCCGCTCGGTCGCGCTTCGCGCACGGGCTCGAGTCCCGTCGCCGCTACTCCCCCACGGTCCCCTGACCCGCGCCGGCCCGGCGCGTCGGCGGCCGTGGCCCCAGCCGAGAAAAGACGAGAGGAACTCCGATGGTCGACCCCGAGGTGACCGTCAACGGGAAACGCACCGCGATCGGCGCCGTTCCCGTGCACACCACGGCACTGGACTGGCTTCGCGGACAGGGCCTGACCAGCTGCAAGGAGGGCTGCGCCGAAGGCGAATGCGGCGCGTGCGCGATCCTGGTCGCGCGGCCCGGCGTCGAATCCCCGACGGACCTGGTCGCGATCAACGCGTGCCTCGCCCCGGTCGGCTCGCTGGACGGGCAGGAGGTGTGGACGGCCGAGGGTCTCGGGTCCACAGCGGACTTGCACCCGGTGCAGCACGAAATGGCCGTGCGCGGCGGATCCCAGTGCGGCTACTGCACTCCAGGATTCGTCTGCAGCATGGCCGCCGAGTACTACCGCAGCGACCGCGACGCGACCGGCGACGACCACGCGCCGAACGGCTTCGACATCCACGCGCTGAGCGGAAACCTCTGCCGCTGCACCGGATACCGGCCGATCCGCGACGCCGCGCACGCGCTCGGCGCTCCCCCGGCCGAGGATCCGCTGGCACAGCGGCGAACCTGCCGCGCACCGGAACCCGTTGCGACGCGACTGCATGACGGCGGGCGGGACTATCTCCGGCCGTCCGACTGGGCCGAAGCGCTGCAATTGCGCCACGACCGTCCTAACGCGACTTTCGTGGCCGGGTCGACGGACTGGGGCGTCGAGGTGAACATCCGCGGCGTCCGGGCGGACTGCGTCGTCGCCATCGACCGCGTGCCGGAACTGCAGGTGCTGGACATCGGCGCGGACACGATCGAAATCGGGGCCGGGCTGAGCCTCACCGAAATGGACCGCCGCCTCGACGGCCGGGTGCCGCTGCTGAGCCAGCTGATCCCGCAGTTCGCGTCGCGGCTGATCCGGAACGCCGCGACGCTCGGCGGGAACCTCGGCACCGGTTCGCCGATCGGCGACTCCGCACCGGTGCTGCTCGCACTCGGCGCAAGTGTCGTTTTGTCCTCTGTAGACGGAGAGCGCGAGGTGCCGCTCGACGAGTACTTCACCGGATACCGGCAAAGCGTCCGCCGCGACGACGAACTGATCCGGTCGGTGCGCATTCCTCTGCCGCTGGCCGGAACCACCGCGTTCCACAAGGTCGCCAAACGACGGTTCGACGATATCTCCAGCGTCGCGGTCGCGTTCGCGCTCGACATCGAAGACGGTCTCGTGCGCACCGCGCGGATCGGCCTCGGCGGCGTCGCCGCGACACCGATTCGCGCCAAAGACACCGAAGCGGCGCTCGTCGGGCAGTCCTGGAACGAGGAAACCGTCCGCGCCGCGGCGGAAATCCTGCGCGGCGAGGGCACGCCGATGGACGATCACCGCGCGAGCGCCGCTTACCGCGCCGCGACCTTGGGCCGCAGCCTGCTGAAACTGCACGCCGACTCTCTTGAGGGAGCACGAGCATGAGCGCACTTTCGGAACGCCCGGAAAGCCCGTCCATCGGGATCGCCCGCCCGCACGAGGCCGCGGCCGCGCACGTCCGGGGCACCGCGCTGTACACCGACGACCTCGTCGCCCGCACGAAAGACGTCCTGCACGCATACCCTGTACAGGTAACCGAGGCGCACGCGAAGGTGCTCGCGATCCGCACCGAGGCAGCGGAAGCCGTACCCGGCGTGGTCCGGGTCCTCACCGCGGCCGACGTGCCCGGCGTCAACGATTCCGGCGTGCACCACGACGAACCGCTGTTCCCGTCCGAGGTCATGTTCTTCGGCCACGCGGTCGCCTGGGTGCTCGGCGAGACGCTGGAAGCGGCCCGGCTGGGCGCGGCGGCCGTCGAGGTGGACACCGAAGCGCTGCCGTCGCTGGTGACCGTCGGCGAAGCGATCGCCGCGGGCAGTTTCCAGGGCGAGCCGCGAGTGGTGGCGCGCGGCGACGTCGATCCGGCGATGGCCAGCTCAGCGCACGTTTTCCGCGGTGAGTTCGACTTCGCCGGCCAGGAGCACTTCTACCTGGAAACCCAGTGCGCGCTGGCGCACGTCGACGAGTCCGACCAGGTCTTCGTGCAGAGCAGCACGCAGCATCCGTCGGAAACGCAGGACATCGTGGCGCACGTGCTGGGCAAGCACAGCCACGAGGTCACCGTGCAGAGCCTGCGGATGGGCGGCGGGTTCGGCGGCAAGGAATGGCAGCCCCACGGGTACGCCGCCGTCGCCGCGCTCGGCGCCACGCTCACCGGACGTCCGGTGCGGCTGCGGCTCACCCGCACCCAGGACATGACGATGACCGGCAAACGGCACGGTTTCCACGCCGAATGGAGCGTCGGTTTCGACGCCGACGGCACACTGCGGGCGCTGGACGTCGTGCTGACCGCGGACGGCGGCTGGAGCCTCGACCTGTCCGAGCCGGTGCTCGCCCGCGCGTTGTGCCACGTCGACAACGCGTACTGGATCCCGCACGTCCGCGCGCTGGGGCGGATCGCGAAGACGAACAAGACGTCGCAAACCGCGTTCCGCGGATTCGGCGGGCCGCAGGGCATGCTGGTGATCGAGGACATCCTCGGCCGCTGCGCACCGCTGCTCGGCATCGACCCGACCGAGCTGCGGAGGCGCAACTTCTACTCCGAGGGCCAGGAAACGCCGTACGGCATGCCGGTGCGGCACCCGGAACGCATCCACCGGATCTGGCAGCAGCTCCTGGACTCGGGCGACGCCGAGCAGCGGCAGGCCGAGATCGCGGCGTACAACGCGAAGCACGCGCATTCCAAGCGCGGGCTCGCGATCACGCCGGTGAAGTTCGGGATTTCGTTCAACCTCACCGCGTTCAACCAGGCCGGCGCGCTGGTGCACGTCTACAAGGACGGCTCGGTGCTGATCAACCACGGCGGCACCGAAATGGGCCAGGGCCTGCACACGAAGATGCTGCAGGTGGCCGCGACCGCGCTGGGCGTGCCGCCGGAGAAGGTCCGGCTGGCCCCGACCCGGACGGACAAGGTGCCGAACACGTCGGCCACCGCGGCGAGTTCGGGCGCGGACCTCAACGGCGGCGCGGTCAAGAACGCCTGCGAGCAGATCCGCGACCGGCTGCTCGCCGTCGCGGCGGGCAAGCTCGGCGTGCCCGAGAGCGACGTCCGGATCGTCCGGGGGGTCGCGCGCACCCCGTCCGGCGAGGAGATCGGCTGGGACGAACTGGTGCACGCGGCCTACTTCGACCGGGTGCACCTGTCGGCCGCCGGGTACTACCGGACCGAGGGCCTGAGCTGGGATTCCGCGACGATGAGCGGCACCCCGTTCAAGTATTTCGCCTACGGCGCGGCGCTGGCCGAGGTCGAGATCGACGACTTCACCGGCGCGTACCGGACGCGGCGGGTCGACATCGTGCACGACGTCGGAGACAGCCTGTCCCCGCTGATCGACATCGGCCAGATCGAGGGCGGGTTCGTGCAGGGCATGGGCTGGCTGACGCTGGAAGACCTGCGCTGGGACGAGTCCGGCCGGCCCTCGCGCGGACGGCTCGCGACCCAGGCGGCGAGCACGTACAAGCTGCCGAGCCTGTCGGAGATGCCGGAGGTCTTCAACGTCACGCTGCTGACCGATGCCGCCGAAGAAGGCGCGGTCTACGGCTCGAAGGCGGTCGGCGAACCGCCGTTGATGCTGGCTTTCGCGGTGCGCGAAGCGTTGCGGCAGGCGGTCGCCGCGTTCGGCGAGCCCGGGCACAGCGTCGACCTCGCTTCGCCGGCGACGCCGGAGGCCGTGTTCTGGGCGATCGACCGAGCGGTCACCGCAGCTCCGGCGGTCGAGGCGCAGGTACCTGATCTGGTGGGCCAGCCGTGAACTGGCTCAGCGCGGTCCAGCACCTGCGGGACGCGGGGCTGCCGGGCGTGCTCGTCACGGTGACGTCCTCGCGCGGGCACACCCCGCGCGAGGGCGGCGCGAAAATGGTGGTCGGCTCGGCGGAATGCCACGGCACGATCGGCGGCGGCAACGCCGAGGCAGTCGCGATCGAGCGGGCCCGGGAGTTGTTGCGGGACAACGCGACCGCGCCGGTGCTGCAAACGCTTTCGTTGTCCGACAAGGCTCCTTACCAGCACGGCGTGCAATGCTGCGGAGGGACGATGACGCTGTTGTTCGAGCCGCTTCCGGTGCGTCCGGCGGTGGCGGTCTTCGGGGTCGGGCACGTCGGCCTCGAGCTGGCGCGGGTGCTCGCCCGGCACGAGGTTTCGCTGCACCTGATCGACAGCAGGCCGGCGCAGCTGACCGCGGAACGGCTGGCCGTGCTCGACGACGCCGTGGCCAGCGTGCACGTCCACCAGGTTCCGTTGCTTCCGGAGACGGTGCTGTCGGAGCTGCCCGCGGGCACGCACGTGCTGATCATGACGCACGACCACGCCGAGGACATCGCGCTGTGCGACGCGGCGCTGCGCAGCGGCGCCTGCGGGTCGATCGGGCTGATCGGGTCCGCCGGGAAATGGTCGCGGTTCCGGAAACGGCTGACCGGCCTCGGGCACGACGAGGCGGCACTGTCCCGGATCACGACCCCGATCGGGCTGCCGGACCTCGCCGGGAAGGAACCGGCGGTGATCGCGGTGAGCGTCGCGGCCGCGTTGCTGCAGAAATTCCAGGCGCGCGTCCAGCCGGGAGCCCTTCAGGCGTAAATCGCTTGCCTGCCCCCGGGAGCGCGGCTGGGATACTGGGAGACACCGTCAGCTCCTGGGGGCCTCCTGCCATGGAAATCCGGCACAACAACGACTACGAGCTCTTCTTCAGCACCGTCCAAGCCGCGTTCGGCCGGTATTGGCCCGATTCGGCGGGCAGCGGAATCCTGGGCGCTTTCGAGAGCGAACGGAGCTTGATCGCCCACGCGCCGGACGGGAAACCGGTCGGCACCGCCGGCGCGTACTCCTTCGACCTCACGCTGCCGGGCGACGTGCTCGCCTCCGCCGCCGGGGTCACGGCCGTCGGTGTGCTGCCGACGCACCGGCGCCAGGGCGTGCTCCGCGCGATGATGCAGGAACACCTCGCCGACGTCCGTGCCCGGGGCGAGTTCCTGTCCGTCCTGCTCTGCTCCGAAGCGGTGATCTACCGGCGATTCGGCTACGGACCGGCGACCTTCACGGAGCAGATGACCGTCGAGCGGCACCGCTCCGCTTTCGGCACCCCACGCGGAGGCACGGCGGTCGCGACCGGCTCCGTCGAGTTGCTCCGGCGCGTCGACTGCGGCGAGCTGCTGGAAGAGATCTACGACCGCTACCGCCGCACCCAGCCCGGCGCGTTGTCGCGGCCGCATCGCTGGTGGGCGCTGGGCGCGGGACACCCGCCGACCGGGCCGGAGCCGCGCTACCTCGTCGTGCACCGGGACGCGGACGGCACCGCGGACGGGTACGCGAGCTACCTGGTCAACGACACCGCCCTGACAGTCGACGAGGTCATCGCTGTCGACGACGCGGCTTTCACCTCGCTCACCCAGTACCTGCTGGGACACGACCTGGTGAAGAAGATCGACTTCAGGCACCTCCCGCCAGGGAATCCCCTGCGCTGGCAGCTGGCGGACCTGCGCGCGGGCGAGCCCACCACGACGGACTGGCTCTGGGTGCGGCTGCTGGACGTCCCGCGCGCCCTGACCAGCCGGGGCTGGTTCACGGACGGATCGCTGGTCCTCGACGTGACGGACCCCTTCTTGGCAGAACACGGCCGGTACCTGCTGAGGGTGCGGGACGGGAAGGCGGAGTGCGTGCGGACGGATCTCGCGCCGGATCTGTCGCTGGACGTGAGCGATCTGGGGTCGGTCTATCTCGGCGGCACGTTGCCGAGCGTGCTGGTCCGGGCCGGTCACGTCCAGGCGCACAACGGAGAAGCCGCCGGACTGGCGGACGCGTTGTTCCGGTCGGATCGCGCGCCGCACTGCGTGCACTGGTTCTAAGCCAGCACTTCAGCCGCCAGCCGGCGCGCGTAGGCGGCGTCGAGGCCGTCCGGACGGAACAGGATCCGGTACATGATCGGGGCCACCACCCGGTCCATCACCGTGTCCGCCGCCGGCGCGGCCTCGCCCCGGGCGGCCGCCCTGGCCAGCACGACTTCCACCTGGTCGACGGCGTACGCCGAGCACTGGCCGGCGTTGCTGCCGTCCGGGTCGCCGAGCAGCGCGTCGCGGATGTAGGCGCGGCCCGCGGGCGAGGACATTTCGTCCAGGAACAGTTCGGTCCACGCCGTCAGGTCCTCGGCCAGCGAACCGCGGTCCTCCGGCGGTGCTTCCGGGCGCAGCCGTTCGACCGCGACGTCCGACAGGAGTTCTTGCAGATCGCCCCAGCGCCGGTAGATCGTCGAGGGCGTGACGCCCGCGCGGGCGGCCACCTGCGGCACGGTCAGCGCGTCCCGGCCCGATTCGGCGATCAGGTCGCGGACGGCGGCGTGCACCGATTCCTGGACTCGCGCACTGCGCCCGCCCGGGCGCACCATCCGCTTCTGGCTCACCGTGCCACTTTAAGCCGCGCCTGTTCCAGGGCGTGTCCGGTCCGCAGCAGCACGGATTCGCTGTGCGGCCGGGCGAGTAGTTGCAGGCCGATCGGCATTCCGTCGAGGTCTTCGCCGACCGGGAGGGTTAGCGCTGGTACGCCGGTGATGTTCGCGGGGGCCGACAGTCGTACGTACGCGTCCGAGACCGCTTCGACACTTCCGTCCGGCCACGTGACCGTCTCCTGTCCGGCCGGAACAGCGGTCATCGGGACGGTCGGCGCGGCGAGGACGTCGATCTTGTCGAACAGCCGCGTCCATTCCTGGCGCATGAGGGTGCGGGCGCGTTGGGCGCGCAGGTAGTCCCCCGCGCTCATCAGCTCGCCGGCCTCCAGCAGAACCCGGACGTCGGCGGCGTACTGGTCGGGCACGGTCCGCAGGCTTCGTTCGTGATACGCCGTGGCCTCGGGAACCATCAGGCCCCAGTGCGTTGCCTGGAGGTAGCGGGTCATCGGGATTTCGACGTCGACCAGCTCCGCGCCCAGTTCGGCGAGGTGGCCGACGGCTTCGCGGACAGCGGCTTCCACCGTCGGGTCGAGGCGGTCGAAGTAGTAGTTGCCCGGCACTCCGACGCGGAGACCGGCCACGTCTTCGCCGACGGGGAACGACTGTCCGATGAGGACAGACAGGACGAGCGCGGCGTCCGCGACGGTGCGGGTGATCGGGCCGACGTGGTCCAGCGACCAGGACAACGACGTCACGCCGTTCCGCGGGATGAGGCCGTAGGTCGGCTTGAGGCCGACGACTCCGTTCAGCGCGGCGGGGACCCGGATCGAGCCGCCGGTGTCGGTGCCGAGGGCGAACGTCGCGGCGCCCGCGGCGACGGCCACTGCCGAGCCGCCGCTCGATCCCCCGGCGACGCGAGACGGGTTGCGGGCGTTGTGCGTCTGCGGAGTCGTGAGGCCGTAAGCGAATTCGTGCGTGTGGGTTTTGCCGAGGAGGACCGCTCCGGCGGCCTTGAGCCGCGCGGCGACGGCGCTGTCCCGCTCGGCGCGATGTCCGGCACGGACCTGGGAACTGGCAGTGGTCGCGGTTCCGGCGACGTCGATCAGGTCCTTCAACCCCATGGGGATGCCGTGCAGCGGGCCGCGGATCCGGCCGAGCGCTGCGGCTTCCGCGCGGGCGCGGTCGGCGTCCACCGTGACGTACGCGTGCAGCCGGGGTTCTACCTCGTCGATGCGCGCCAGGACGTCCTCGACCAGCTCTGTCGGCGACACGCGCCGGTCCCGGATCGCGGCGGAGGCTTCGGCGAGCGTGAGGTCAGCCAGCGACACGGACGTCCTCCTCCGCGCGGTAGAGGGAAGCCGGTGGGGTGTCGCCGAAATCCAGGTCGCGCAGGACGGTCACCACGGAGTGGATGTGGTTGGCGACGGCGGCCACGTCGGGGTGTCTGGCGGTATCCAGCGGCAATCCGGCTCGGGCGGCCAGGCTTGCCGCTTGCTCGGGGGTCAGGTCGGACACTAGGGCTCCTAAAAGCTAAGCGTTTGCTTTAAGCGACGGTAGCGGCTACTGTCGCTTAACGCAAACATGTTGCGTTAAGGAGGCGCTGGCTCATGTCCTGGACCGTCGGCGAGATCGCTGTCCACCGGATCGACGAGATCGAATTCCCCGCCGCGACCGGACCGTGGCTGCTCCCCGGCGCGACCGCGGAAGTCGTCTCGGGCGAGGACTGGCTGCGGCCGGACTTCGCCGACGGCGGCGCGATCCGCTTGCACAGCCACAGTTTCGCGTTCGAAAAGGACGGGATGAAGATCCTTGTCGACACCGGGATCGGCAACGGGAAGACCCGCGCGAACCCGGCGTGGCACGACCTCAGCACCGGCTACCTGGACGCGTTGACCGCCGCCGGGTTCGCGCCGGACGAGGTGGACCTGGTGCTGCTCACTCACCTGCACGCCGACCACGTCGGCTGGAACACGCGTGAGCAGGACGGCGAATGGGTGCCGACGTTCCCCTCCGCCCGGTACGTCACCGCCCGCGCCGAGCGGGATTTCTGGGCGGGCTATGCCATGGACGCACCGCGGCGGCGGATGTTCGAGGATTCGGTGCTGCCGGTGGAACGCGCGGGCCTGCTGGACCTGGTCGACGTCCCCGCGGACGGAGTGGAAATCGTGTCCGGCGTGCGATTGCTGCCGACGCCCGGCCACACCCCGGGACACGTCTCGATCGAACTGGCCGGCTCCGGCGAAACCGCGCTGATCACCGGCGACGCGGTGCACCATCCGGTGCAGTTCGCGCACCCGGAGATCGGCGCGTCCGTGGACATCGACCCGGCGGAAGCCGAGAAGACCCGCCGTCGCCTCCTCGCCGAACTGGCCGGTTCAGGTGCGCTCGTACTGGGCACGCACTTCACCCCGCCCACCGGCGGCCGCCTGATCCCCTGCGGTTCCGGCTACCGGCTCGCGGAAAAGCCGTGAAGGACTCCTTGAGGGAATCTGCTTCCCCCAAGGAGTCCTTCACAGACCTCACGACAGGTGGGCAGGCAGGGCAGCGACGGCCTCGCTGATGGCGGCGTCGAAGGCGTCGGCGAGCGAGTCCGGCGAGATTTCCGTGCTGTACACGACGATCGACCGGCCCGCGTCGATCTCCAGCACGTCCACGGTGCCGAGGTGGTCAATGACGGGGAGATCGCCGCCGGTCACCCGGTACTGCAGCCGCCGCCGGGCCGGGTCATGGGTGACGACGGCTTCTTCCAGAATCGATCCGTCCCCCAGTACCACGGTGCGGTGCCGGGTGTCGCCGGTGGAGGACTTCATCGACGGGAACCAATCGGCGACCGATGCGGGGTCGCCGATGACCTGCCACACCGCGTCGGCGGGAGCGTCGATCAGGACGTGGGAGCGGAGGGCGGTCATCAGCTGTCCGAGAAAAGCTTGCCCGCCCGCGCCCAGTTCGCGGTGTCGACGTCGGTGAACACGATGCCGACCGATTCCGGGGCGCACTTGCCGATCCGGCAGATCTCGCGGGTCAGCACCTCGGCGAGCTCGCGTTTCTGCTCGGCGGTGCGACCGGGGAACCAGTCGATCTGGACGTGGGGCATGAGAACTCCTTGTCAGCTCAGGGATTCAACGGCCCGCCGAGTGCGAGCGCGGTATTCGCGGCGGATGGCGAGCGCTTCGTCCAGATCGACCGCTACGAAACGGGTTTTGGTGTTCGGCGCGGACTGCGCCACCAGGTCCAAGTCTCCGCTGAGGACAGTGCCGACCATCATATAACCGCCGCCGGACACCGCGTCCCGGTGCAGGATGATCGGTTCGACGCCACCGGGAACCTGGATCGATCCGATCGGATAAGGCGCGTCCACGATGTTCGACGGATCCTGTCCGGCTCCGAACGGCGGGGTGCGCGGCTTGGTCTCCAATTGTGCGCCCTGGTACCGGAAACCGACGCGGTCGGCGACCGGGGTGAGCGTCCAGTCGGTGTCCAGGAACGTCGCGCGGCCCGCGTCGGTGAGCACGTGGTCGTAAAGACCCATCACCACCCGGACTTCGATCTCCTTCGACAACGCCGGACGCAAGGATTCCGGCAAAGAACGCCCCGGCACACCAGCGCCGGAGCCGACCGGGACGACATCCCCGGCGACGAGCGGCGCGCCGCTGATCCCGCCGAGTTTCCCCAGCCCGTAGGTGGATCGGCTGCCCAGCACCAAGGGGACGTCGACGCCGCCGCTCACCGCGAGGTACGCGCGAGCGCCGCGCTTGCAGAACCCGAAGGCGAGGACATCGCCCGCTTGCACTGCGAACGCCTCCCACAGCGGCCGTTCCTCGCCGTTGAGTTTCGGCGGAAGTTCGGCGCCGGTGATCGCGATGACGGTGTCCTCGGTGAAACGCAGCTCCGGTCCCAGATAGACACACTCGAGCGCGGCCGCCCCGGGATCGTTGCCCACCAAGCGGTTCGCGACCGAGTACGAGTACTGGTCGAGCGCGCCCGAAGGCGGGATGCCGACGTCGTAATAGCCGTTGCGGCCGGCGTCCTGGATCGTCGTGGCCAGTCCGGGCTGGCGGACCTCAATCGGCACGGTGCACCTCCATCAGTCCCGCGGTGAAGCCGTCCGGGTCGTCGAGGTACTCGCGCAGCCCGAAGTCGACCGGACGCGAACGGATCCGGAACGTCCCGGCCTCGACCTCCTTGACGTAGTCGTCGTAGGCGTCCCGGTCGATCGGCTTGAACCGCACGATGTCGCCGGGCCGGAAGAACACCATGAAATCCTCGAAGTCCGGCAGTTCCTGCGCCGGATCGTAAATCGGGGCCGGAGTGATGCCGAACATCTGGTACCCGCCCGCACCGCGCACCGAGTAAATGCAGCTGAAGCAGCCGCCATAACCGACTGTCTGCTTAGGAGTGTCGGTGCGCGGACGCAGGTATTTCGGCACGACGATCTGCCGTTCCCGGGGCACCATCTGGTACATGAACGGCAGGCCCGCGACGAACCCCACCATCGAGACGAACCACGGCGCGCCGCTGTGTGCCGCGATGAATTCCCCGGCCCCGGCGTATCCGTTGATCCGCGCGGCGTACTCGATGTCGGTGGCGTCCGGGTCCTGATGCCGGTCGCGGAAGCGCATCAGCGTTTCGGTGGTCCACGGGTCCTGATACAGCACCGGAATCTCGACCACTCGCGTCGAGAGGCTGAAGTCCGCGGCGTCGCCGACCTTCTCCTCGATGTCGCGCAGATGCGCCATCAAGGTGCGCGGTTCGATCGCGTCCGGGTCGTACCGGACCTGATACGACGCGTTCGCCGGGCAGATCTCCACGACGCCGTCCGGCCGGTTCTCGCGCAGCGACGTGGTGATCGCCATCGCGCGGAAGTTGGCTTGCAGGCTCATTTCCTCGGCCAGCTCGACGAAAATGTGCTCGTCGCCGCCCCAGCTGTACCGGGCGGGAGTCGCGCCGTTCATGCGCCCGCCTCCGCCCGCTGGGTGAGCCACTCTTCGAGCGTCCCGGTGGTGAACGCGCCGTCGGCGAACCATTGCTGCCCGAGCAGTTCGATGAGCAGCGTCGTGGTGGTGGGAACGCCTTCGACGACCAATTCGGACAGTGCCCGCTTCGCCCGGCGCAACGCGGTCGTCCGGTCGTCGCCCCACACGATCACCTTGGCCACCAAGGAATCGTAGAACGGCGGGACCTGGCTGCCCGGCGCGAGCCAGGTGTCCGTGCGGACCCACGGACCGCCCGGCAACCGGACGTCGCCGATCTTTCCGGGACCGGGAAGGAAATTCCGTTCCGGATCCTCGGCGCAGACGCGGAACTCGACGGCGTGCCCCCGTTTCGTCACGTCCGATTGCCGGAACCGCAACGGTTCCCCGGCCGCGATCCGCAGTTGCTCGGCGACCAGGTCGATCCCGGTGATCAGCTCGGTGACCGGGTGCTCGACCTGGATCCGGGTGTTCATCTCGATGAAGAAGAACTCGCCGGTGTCGTCGTCCACCAGGAACTCGCAGGTGCCCGCGCTGCGGTAGCCGACCTCCTTGCACAGCCGCACCGCCGCCGACGTCATCCCGGTCCGGATCCGCTCGTCGATGCCCGGCGACGGAGCCTCCTCGACCACCTTCTGCCGCCGCCGCTGCAGCGAACACTCGCGTTCGAAGACGTGCACCGTCTCGGAACCGTCGCCGAGCACCTGCACCTCGACGTGCCGCGCGGCCCGCACGAACCGCTCCAGGTACATCTGCCCGTCGCCGAACGCGCTCGCGGCCTCGCCCGAAGCCTGCGGGAACGCGACCTTCAATTCGGCCTCGTTCGCGACCACCCGGATCCCGCGGCCGCCGCCGCCCGCCGCGGCCTTGAGCATGATCGGATACCCGATCTCGCTCGCCGCCGCGACCGCTTCGGCCACATCGGACACTCCGCCGGGCGTCCCGGGCACCGTCGGCACCCCGGCCGCCTGCGCGACCTGCCGCGCGCGAACCTTGTCCCCCATCTGCTCGATGACCGAAGC
Source organism: Amycolatopsis sp. FU40 (assembly GCF_021903635.1). Taxonomy (NCBI): domain Bacteria; kingdom Bacillati; phylum Actinomycetota; class Actinomycetes; order Pseudonocardiales; family Pseudonocardiaceae; genus Amycolatopsis; species Amycolatopsis sp. FU40. The sequence goes on along the minus strand of NZ_CP091381.1, from coordinate 751,465 downwards.
CTCCGGACCGACGAACGTCAGCCCCGCGTCCGCCACCGCCGCGGCGAACGACGCGCGCTCGGACAGGAATCCGTAGCCAGGGTGCACCGCGTCCGCGCCGGTTTCCTTCGCCGCGGCGAGGATCGCGTCCGCCACCAGATAGCTCTTCGTCGCCGGAGCCGGGCCGATCGGGACGACCTGATCGGCGAGCAGCGCGTGCGCGGCGTTGCGGTCCGCCTCGCTGACGACCGCGACCGTCTCGATCCCGAGGTCGTTCGCCGCGCGGATGATCCGGACCGCGATCTCGCCGCGATTGGCGATCAGCAACCGTTTCATGCGTCCACCTCGAGCACTACCAGCGGCTGGCCCGCGTCGACGACCGCCTCGGCGTCGGCAGCGAACTCCACGACCGTCCCGGCCGCGCCCGCGGGCACCGGGTAGAAGGACTTCATCACCTCGACCAGCCCGACCGTGTCGTCCGCACCGACCTTCTGGCCGGGCTTGACGAAATCCGGGCTGTCCGGATCGGGCTTGCGGTAAAAGACCCCGGGAATGGGCGAAACCACTTCGAGACGGGACATCAGCGTCACCTCGCGCTCGGTTCGGTAGGGACAATCAGGGGAACTCAGGTCAGGTACGGCGTCAAGGCGTCGTGCACGCTCTTGGCCAGATCCACCGCGCCAGGAGTGTCGGAATGCACGCAGATGCAGTCCGCGCGCATCGGGATGTCCTGACCGTCCACAGAGGTCGCGAGCCCCTCGGTGACCGCGCGCACGGACCGTTCGGCGGCGATCGCCGGGTCGTAGGCGACGTGCTCGCGGGTGATGATGAGCGAACCGTCGGCGCGGTAGTCGAGATCGGTGTAGTACTCGGCGATGAAACCCTGGCTGCGCTTGCCCCACACCTTTTCGTGCACGGTATTGGCCATGCCCATCAGCGGCACGTCGAAAACGTCAGCCGCCTCGGCGATCGCCCGCGCGACCGTCTCGTCCCGCGAGGCGAGGCCGTACAGCGCACCGTGCGGTTTGATGTGGTTGAGCGGCATTCCGTGCTCGGCCAGGAATCCGGTCAGCGCGCCGACCTGGTACACCACCGCGGCGGTGAGTTCCTCGGGCTCCATCTTCAGCTCGCGCCTGCCGAACCCGTCGCGGTCCGGGAACGACGGGTGGGCGCCCACCTTCACCGAATGCTCGTGTGCCAGTGCGACCGTCCGCCGCATGACGACCGGGTCGGCGGCGTGGAAGCCGCAGGCGACGTTCGCGACCGTGATGTAGGGCATGATGCCCTCGTCGTCGCCGCAGCGGTAGATGCTGTAGGCCTCGCCCATGTCGCAGTTGATGGCAACCATGAGTGCTGTTCCTTGTCTGTTCCGGCAATTCTTCTCAGGAATGCGCGATCTTCGGGGTGTCCCCGTCGGGGTCGATGTAGACGTCGTCGCCCTCGAGCCGCACCGGGTACCGGGCGAGCTGCGCGTGGCCCGGATTGATGCCCTGGCAGGTGGTGAGGTCGAACGTCCACAGGTGGCTTTTGCACATCAGGGTCTTCTTGTCCAGTTCGCCCTCGACCAGTTCGACCTGCTGGTGCGGGCAGATCGCCTGGGTCGCGACGACCTCGCCGCCGTCGAGGTGGGCGATCAGCACTTCCTTGTCCCCCACCTCGAACGACTCCATGTCGCCTTCCCAGACGTCGTCGAGGCTGCACACCCGCACGAAACCCATGCGGAAGCTCCTTTCTCAGCTGAACCGGTCGAAATGGAGCCGGTCGGCGGCGAGCCCGCCGTCCAGCACCAGCGCGCGGGCGAGCGCGTCGGTCATCGCGGGCGGCCCGGCGGCGTAGTAAGTGAAGTCGGTCAGCGCTCCGCCCAGTTTCGCGACCACGGCCTCGTGGACGAATCCTTGGTGCGATCCGGAATCCGCCGAACCGGGTTCGGAAACCGCGGTGTGCACGTGGAGTGCGCGCAGCCGGCGCCCGGCCATCGCCATCGCTTCCGGAATGTGCAAATCGCGCGGAGCACGGCCGCCGCAGAACAAATGGACCGTGCGCTCGGCGGCGTCGGCCTGGGCAGCCGCGCCGAGCACGACGCTCACCATCGCGCCGAGTCCGGAACCGCCTGCGACGCAAACGATGTCGCGGTCGTCGCCGGCACGGTAGTACGCCTGGCCGTACGGGCCGTCCAGCTCGATCGTCTCGCCGAGGCCGAGCCCGTCGAACAGGATCGACGTCGCTTTCCCGCCCGGCGACCGTTTGACGACGAATTTCCATTCCCGCTGGCAGTTTCCGAGATTGCTCATCGAGTACGCGCGTTCGATGCCGCTGGGGAAGCCGAGCATCGCGTACTGCCCGGCACTGAACGCGGCGTGCTTCTCCGCGACGAACACGAACTCGGCCATGTCGTGCGTGAGCCGGTGCACCTCGCGCAGCTGGGCGCGCTGCCGGATCGGACGGTGCGGCGCGGGTTCCGGCACCGAGCTCAGGTCGACGACGCAGTCGCCGGCCGGTTCGCTCTGGCAGGCCAGCCTGCGGCCTTTGCGCCGGTCGCGGGCGCTGAGCCCGGGCGCGTCCGCCCAGCGCGTGCGGACGTCGCCTTCGAGCAGCTCGTACCGGCAGCTTCCGCAGGCTCCGCTGTTGCACTCGTAGCTGAGGCCGACCCCCGCGCGGAGGGCGGCACGCAGCAGCGTGTCGCCCTCCGCGCAAGGAAAGCGAACGCCGGTCCCCCGCAGGAGGACTTGGTGTTCGGTCGTCATGGCCGGTTCAGCCTCCGATGCCGAGCTGCCGCTGGAACGCCCGGACCGCGCCGATCGCGTTCTCCGCCGCTTCGGCGTTTTCCGCCACCTCCGCGCCGTACGCCTCGATCGCGGCGACCGCGAGCGGCTGCCACTTCGCGACCCACTCGCGCAGCTGCGGCACGTTCGAGTCCACTTCGGACATCTGCTTGACCAGCGCCTCGGTCCAGCGCCGCGAGCGCTCGCTGTCCCGCAACGCGGATTCGGCCAGCAACGCGTGCAGTACGTCGCCGTGCCGCCGGGCGCTGACGCCGAGCTGACGCAGCACGATCTCGTCGAGCGCCGGCTTGGCCACCACGTTCAGCGCGACGAACGCCTCGGCCCAGTCGAATGTGGTCAGCTGGCGTTCCATCAGCTCGCGGAACCCTTGCCACGCGGGAAGTTCTTCCCACAGCTCGCGTTCGCGCTCGCCGAACCCGGCCGTCGGGTGCGCCTGGCGCAGCTCCGCGGTGCGGTAGGCCACATTGGACAGCCAGCGCAGCGAGTCGGCGGCCTGGAACGCCGCGCAGTTGGCGATTGTGCTGGCCGGAGCCATGTGCACGAGGTAGGCGCTGGCCATCTGCACGGTGTGCAGCAGGTACCGGCTCGGCGTGTACAGCTGGGCCAGCACCGCGACCCACTCCGGCGAGAGACCGCGGTCGTGGCCCTCGGCGTCGTGCTGGTCGAGCAGGCCGTCCACATAGGACTCTTGGCCGTCCTGGAGGATGTTGTACGTGCGGTACACCAGTTCGTCCGGATCGCGGAAAGCGTTCCAGTCCGGGTGCGTGATCGGGCTCTGGTTGCGGTAGCGGCGGTAGTGCTCCGCCATGAACCCGGTGTGCCCGACGTCCCACGGCTGCTCGGGGTCGCGGGTGTGCCACAGCAGGTTGGTGGAGACGATCTCGTACTCGCTCGGCTTGCGCCGGCGGGCGGCGAGGTGCCCCCAGGTCTTGAGCGGCTTGAGCGGGGTGCTCACGAGCTGGCCTCCTTGCGGGCGGAAGTGCCCAGGTAGAAGCGGAAGACGTCGCCGCCGGTCTCGATCCGGCCCACGAACGAGGGCATGATCAGCTCCAGCTCGGACATCTTGAACGGGCGGCCGAGTTCCTCGGCGATGGTCTCGCGGCGCAGGACGCATTCGCCGCCCTCGACCTCGACCCGCACGTAGGAGCCGCGGTCGCGGATGTCGACCCGGCAGCCGGGGTTGTCGGTCACCGCGGCGTCGGCGACGGCACGCGCCACCTCGCCGACCTGGAGGACCGGGCCGACCGGGTCGGCGATGGGTTCAGCGGTGCTCATCCGGTCCTCCTCGCTCGAAATAGACTTCGACGCATTCGGTCGGCCCGAGGCCGGCCGCCGCGACGGTGCTGGCCCGGTCGAACGGCTGCGCGTCGCCCTGGCGGCGCACCCGCAGCGTCCGGCCGGGCTGGTCGGGCACGTGGACGCCGACCGAGTTCTCGGCCGCCGCGGCGGCGAGTTCGTCCATCGTGTGCTCGCTGTCCGCGGGGAGCAGTTTGAGCACGAAGTCGCCGTCGAAGTGCACGGCGAGCGGAATGGTGGCCATCAGCGTTCCTTTCAGCCGGCCTTGACGAGCTGCTTGCGGTAGGTGTCGACCCAGGAGAAGCCGTGCGCGTCGTCGCCGCCCGGGCCGACCGAGCCGAGGCCCATGTACTCCAGGACGCCGCCGAGGTCCGCGGGCTGGATCTCGCCGCCGAGGAACCGGTCGACCAGGTTCTTGTGGTGCCGGTAGCGTTCCGGGTCGTCTTCGAAGATCCACTTGTCCACTTCGGACGCGAAGTGGTAGCGCCGTCCTTCGTGGACCAGCGAAATGTCGCGCAGCGTCCGGGAAGGCGTGCCGACGATCGGCAACTGGGAGACGTTGCAGATGATCGGCAGCGTGCCCGGCACCGTCTTTTCCGGACGGTCGTTGGCGAAGTTGTCGATCAGGACGTCCCACACCTTGCCGAACGTGTCGTTCCAGCCCGGGTACTTCTCTTCCAGCCAGTCGCGCTCCTCCGGGCTGACGCCCGCCGCCGGGTCCCACCACAGCGTCGGCCGCCACGAGTAGGTGCCGAGGTGCTGGCCGTGGTGGTGCTCGGAGATGTCGCGCAGGAAAATGTCCCAGTACCACGGTTTGGAGAGGCCGAGGTCCTCCAGCGAGCGCATGAACTGGGTGACGATCCATTCCTCCATGAATTCCTTGAAGGACGCCTCGCGCACGTCCAGCGGGACGTAGTAGTCCATCGGAATTCCGGACAGGATGGTGAACAGCCGGTACGAACGCCAGAACGCGATGTCGATCTTCTTCTGCGCCTCGTCCTTCTGGCCGTTCTCGATCAGCATCTGCAGCAGCGGCGTGCCGAGCTGCGCGTGCCGGGCCTCGTCGGACTGGATGCTCTGGATCAGCTTGGAGAACGTGAAGTCGCCCGCCTTCGCGGCGTCGCCGGAGAGGCCGATGAACTGCAGGTTCGTGAAGCCGGTCTCGAAGGAGAAGTTCGCGAAAATCGAGGTCGAGACGGCGTCGCGGGTCATCATCACGTCGTCGAAGAAGTGCCGTGCGCCGAGGGTGACCCAGTTGTCGGTGAACATCGCCGCGTGCGACCACTCGAACTGGCGGTCCTTGTTCACGTACTCGTGCGGGAAGTACAGCTGGATCTGCCCGTGCCGGATCTCGTCCAGCATCCCGAAGGTCGCCATGTTGCGCATGCCCGGCGCCTTCGACCAGCGCACGAACCGCGACTCCTGGAACGACGCCCCGTACTCCACGAGCGCCACCGCCGCGTAATGCTCCTTGAGGATCGAAATCCAGCCCGGGTCGGCTTTGTTGTACAAATCCGCGCGTTCCAACGCAGCCTTCACCGAATACGCCCCGGCGTCCTTCTGCCGCTGAATGTCCACGTATTCGCGATAGCTCACCTTGTACGGCTCGTCATAGGTCGCCCACACCTCGTCGGGCAACCCCTCGCCACCGGACAGCTCCGGCGGGAACAACTCCGCTTCGGTGACGTAACGCGGAGTCCATTGAGTGTCGCGGGCGATGTCGTACCACTGTGCTCGGTCCAGCAGAGCCATTGCGGGTGCTCCTTGTGGTTTTTAGCTGCCGTGCTCGGAACCCAGCGGCCCTTCGCCGCCGGGGTAGACGAAGGACATGGCCGGGGAGTAGAACCCGAACGTCACCTGCAAGGGGTGCGCAGGCCGCAACCGGTAGGCGGGATGCTCTTTGTCGAGGAACTCGAAGGATTCGACCGCGAATTCCTCGGCGATGTCAGCGACGTAGGCATACCTCCCGCTGACGAATTCGCCGCCGCGGCTCGTGATGTACCGCAACTGCCCGGTAACCCGCTGCGGCGTGCCGATCGTGAGACGCGCGGTAGTACGGATAACAGGCCGCCCCTCGACGACCGTCGTGGCGACCAGCCGATCCCCGTCGAGATCGAGCGTCGTCTCCCCCGGCGCCCCCGCCGGAACGCCGTGCTCCCGGGCGTAACGGATCATCGGCTCGGAACTGTTGTGGTAATCGGTCCACCACCGCCCCGGAACCCCGGCCTCGGTGTCCAAGCCGGACAGATTCACGCCGAGATAAGTCAGCGAATAAGCGCCGAACGCGTCGTCCCCTTCGCTGGCCGACGTCTGAGCGTCCCCCTCGACCACGTACTGGTTGATGTAGCACGACCGATCAGCGGCCGGCGTGAGCCCCGCCGGAACGAGCTCCGCGACGCCGTCGGGATCCTCAGGTACCCAAACGAGGTAGAGAGTCCGCGACCCGGTCACCAGCTGCGGCGGATGCAGCGACGTGCCCATAGGGGTTGCCTCCAGGTTCACCGTTGAACTTGCCCGCCCCGTCCCTCGAGCGGTGTCCCAAAGACTGCGCGACCGTCCCGCGACCGGGTAGTGCGCAAGTTGGACAACAGTCGGGCCCGGAATGCCAAACCGGAGCACAAACCCACATCAGCGCAGGTCAGCACCCCATCCAACGATCACCGCAACAACCTTCTGAATCCGTCAAGCCCTCCCAACGCCGTGGGGGCAACCTGAGGAACTCAGAGTCCCTGAGGCTTCCTCTCACGACGCTCAACCGGCCGTGAGGGGCCCCTTCACGGACACCGATTCCCTCAAGGAGCCCTCCACGGACCGCCTCGGCCGCCTTCGCCGGGATGCGCCCCAATGCGGCGTTGGGTGCATCCCATGCACCCAACGCCACATTGGGGTTTCTCAGTGGCGCCTTGCGGCGGGCCGGACGCAGGGCGGTAAGCCGCGCGGGTGCCTGGCGAGGCGCGGGTGAAGCCGCCCCCGGCCGATGCCCGCCGGTCCGGCCGGTGAGCACCGCAGGTGAGGGGAACCGTGAGGAATCAAAGTCAATGAGGGTCCGCTCACGTACGTCGGCGGAGGCGGAGCCAGGCGCGAGGCGGAGCCGTGCGTTGCGCGTTGCCGCAGCGAGCCCGCACACCACAGCTACTGAGAAAACCTCATTGAGGCTCGCGAACCGCAGCCGCCGCACCCGCCCATCGAGGCACCCCACGCCCCCGGGCGCAATGGCACCGCCAGGGCGACGAGCCGCCCCCTCACAACTGATCATCCAACTGCAAAGCGATCCACAACTCCGCCCGAACAGCCGGATCGTCCACCTCTCTCCCCAGCGCCTCGGCAACCTTCCCCATCCGATACCGCAACGTATGCCGATGAATCCCCAACGCCGTAGCCGAAGCATCCGACTGCCCGTTGTGCGCCAGAAACGTCCGCAGCGTATGCCGCAGATCGATCTTCGCCGACCCGGTCTTGTCCGTGACCGGCTCCAGCAACGCCCGGGCCCACCCCCGAACCTCGTCGTTGTCGAGAAACCGCATCAAGCCGCTGGTAGCCACATCCCCAGCACAAGTCAGCACCCCAGCACCCCCACGCGAACTGGTGAACACCGACCGAACCTGCTCCCAAGCCGCCGCCAGCTCCCCGGGCGGAGTCGGATCACTGACCGCGCCCCGAGCCAGCGGAATCCGCCGCAGCAAGGCTTCCAACGTCCGCGTATCCCCCTCCGCAGGCGGCATCAACACCACCACCCGCCCCCGCTCCCATTCGGCCACCAACGCCCGCAGACTCCGCAACCCGTGATCCCCCTCGGCATGCTCGAGCAACTCCCGCTCATGCCCGGACGGAACCCCCAGAATCGCGACCCGAAGATCCCCCTCCGGAAAGTCGGTATCCAGCGCGTCCCCAATAGCCGTGGCCAGCCCGACATCCCCAGCCACAGCAGCCTTGAACACCGCCAGCCGATGCTGCCGCTCGCTGTCCAGCACCCCGCGCGCACTATGCAACTCAGCGCACAGCAACGACACCGCAGTAGTGACAATCGCCTGCTCGGCAGCAGTCAGCGGAGTAGACCGCCCCACCACGAGAAACCCCTGCACCCGCCCCCGCACCGCGAGCGGCAGCACGACCACCGACTCCCCCGCGATCGTCATGCTCAGACTCGCCGAATTGGCCCGGTCGCGCAGCCGCGGCAACTCGATCCGCACCCGCGCCACATGCATCCGCGCCGCGGGCACCCCCGCTCGAAACCCGCCGGCAGCGTCCAGCAGCAACGTCCACCCGCGCACCGCCTTCGCCAGCCGCTCCGCGATCGCCCGAGCCGAGTACGGCGACAAGGACGCCCGGGTCAAATCCCGCTGCGCCGAAACCGCGTAGTTCAACTCCCGCTGCCGCTCATCGGACAGATGCCCGGCGACGAGACGGCTCAACGCGGCGAACCGGGTCGTCGCAGGCACCGCCAGTACGGGCAACCCAGCCTCGCTGGCCGCGTCCACTAGCGGCCGCGGCACATTCTGATAGAACGAACTGGCCCCGAACCCGAGCGCCACCGCACCGCCAGCCACGAGCCGGTCCACGTACTCCCGGCTGGCCGCTTCGCCCAGCGCGAGCCGAGACCCAGTGGTAAGCACGAGCTCGCCGCCCTCAAGATACGGCGAAGGATCGGGCAGCTCGCTGATCAACGCCCACGTGACCGCCCGGTCCACAGCTCCGGGCGCGCCTTCGGCGGCGAGTTCGAGACCGTGTTCGCCGCGTTCGAGCAGCATCTGGACCGTAAGCGGCATGGTGTCTCCCGGGGACGGATCCGGCGGCCGGAAGTGTAACCGCCGGTCCGCCCGGCCGCCGGGCGATCGCCACCCGGACGAACCAACGTTCTGGACAAAACCCGGTGCTGGTGGGTAGAAACCGTCCCGATCGGACTTCCCCGCCCCCGGATGTCCGGCGGCACAACGGAAAGAGATCCCGATGCCCGCAGCTGCCCCGTCCCGGCCGGACGTCACGTACCGGACCGCGGGCGATCGCGCGCTGCTGGTGGAGTACGGGCCGCCGCTGCCGGTCGACCTCGGGCTCAACTTCTTCGCGCACGCCTCGGCGCGGCGGCTGGAGGAAAACCCGGTGCGCGGGGTGCTGGAAGTCGCGCCGGGACTGCGTTCGCTGCTCGTGCACTACGACCCGGAAACGATCCGGCACGACGCCGTGATCGCCGCGATGGACCAGCTGCACCGCGAAATCCCCGAGCCCGGCTCGCTCGTGCTGCCGAGCCGCCGGGTGAAGCTCCCGATCGCGTTCGACGATTCGACGTCGCGGGAAGCCGTGGAGCGCTACCAGATCACCACGCGCCCGGACGCGCCCAACGCCGTCGACGGCAACAACGTCGACTATCTCGTGCGCTCCAACGGCCTGCCGAACCGCGAGGCGCTGTACTCGCGGATCCTGGAATCGCAGTGGTGGAACGCGTTCACCGGCTTCTACCCGGGCCTGCCGTCGCTGCTCCCCCTCGACCCGCGCTCCGAACTGGTCGCCCCGAAATACAACCCGGCGCGCTCCTGGACCCCCGAGGGCGCCGTCGCGTTCGGCGGCCCGTGCCTGGTGATCCACCCGATCGAATCGCCGGGCTCGTACCAGCTTTTCGGCCGGACGCTGCCGATCTGCGACCTCGTCCGCCGTCCGCGCGCGCACCGCGCGGACCCGATCCTGATCCATCCCGGCGACCGGATCTCCTTCTACCGCGTCGAAGAGGCGGAACTGATCGAATTGCGCAGGCAGGTTTTCGAGGGCCGCTACGACTACGACATCGAACCCGGCCGGTACGCGGTCGCCGACCACCTCGCCGTGCAAGCCGATCCGGCGGTCGCGGCCGAGGCGGCCAAACGGCGCGCGGACCGGGTCGCCGCGCAGGAACTGGTGAAGATCCCGTGACGCAGACCGCGGCTCTCGAAGTACTGGAACCCGGCCTGCAGACGACCGTGCAGGACTATCCGGGCCGGCGCGGCAGGCAGTCATTGGGGTTCTTCCCTTCCGGTCCCGTCGATTCGCTCGCCTTCCGCCTGGCGAACCTCCTCGTCGGCAACCGCCCCGGCGCGGCCGCCCTGGAGATCCCGCTGGGCCGGTTCCAAGCAGGCGTCCTCGCCCCCGGCCGGATCGCCGTCACCGGCCCGGAAACCACGGTCACCCTCAACGGATCCCCTGTCCCGCAATGGGAATCGGTCCCCGTGGAAACCGGCGACGTCCTGGCCTGCGAGGTCCTGCGCGGCCCCGGACACCGGCTGTACCTGGCACTGTCCGGCGGCATCGCGGTACCGGAGGTTTTCGGCTCCCGTTCGACCTTCCTGCTCGCCGGCATCGGCGGCCTCGACGGCCGAGCCCTGGAACGCGCGGACATCCTGGACACTTTCCCCGCCGCTCCTTCCCGGCCGCGCCGTCTCCCGGTCTCCTTGCGCCCGAGCTACCCGACCGCCTGGGAAATCGAAATCCTCCGCGGCCCGCACGCCGACCCGGATTTCCTGACCGCGGAGGATTTCGCCGACTTCCTCGCCGCGTCCTGGCGCTGCGACCTGAGCTCGGACCGCGTCGGCATCCGGTTCAACCCGCACCGCTTCCGCTGGGCCCGCCCGTCCGGCGGCGTGGCGGGCGGGCACCCGTCGAACCTCCTGGACTCCAGCTACCCGCCCGGCGGCATCCTGGCGTACGGCGACGTGCTCACCGTGCTGGGCCCGGACAGCAACACCTCCGGCGGGTTCGCGGTGATCGCCACCGTCGCGTCGGCCTCGCTGTGGAAGGTCGGGCAGCTCCGGCCGGGGCGGGACACCGTGACGTTCCGGGAAATCCACCTGGACCAGGCAGCGGCGCTCAGTGCGCAGGTGAATCAGTTGCTGGACGTCAAGGCGCTGGCTTGAGTTTCGCTTCGCGGTGAAGGGTGTCGCCTTCGCTCAGGGCGGCGATGATCGCTTGGTGGTCCATGACCCTGCCGAACCCGCGCCGAATGGTACGGAGGGTGGCGCGGTGCGCTTCGGCGTTGTCGGTCGCGTTGACGTCCGAACCGAACACGATGTGGTAACCGAGGAAGTATCCGGTTCGAGCGGTGGACTCGCAGCAGAAGTTGGTGAGCGTGCCGCACACGATCAACGTCCGAACTCCCTGGCACCGCAACGCGTAGTCCAGATCGGTGCCCGCGAAGGAGTCGTACGTGTGCTTCGCTGAAATGACGCGTTCGTCCTCGCGCGGTTTCAGCCCGTGGTACAGCTTCGCTCCGGGCGTTCCCTCCGCGATCGCGCCGTTCGCGATCGGCGGCCAGAAGGCGTAAAAATCGTGCGCGACGTCCGGCGCGATCGTGTGCTCGGTGTACAGCACCGGCACCCCGGCTTCCCGGCACGCGTCGATGAGCTTCTGTACCCGCGGCAGCTGCCGGTACGCCTCCGGCACCCGCATCGGCCCGTCCGGGCGGACGAAATCCTCCTGGAGGTCCACCACGATCAGCGCGCATTCTTCGGGTTTGATCTCGAACGCCCAGTGCTTGTCGGTGTCGTAGTCCGCGTCGGCGGCCGCGATCTGCTCGCGTTCGCCGTCGAGAAGGTCCTCCTCGCCGCGGCCGTAAGCGTCCAGATACTCAATCGACGGATGCACGAACTTCCTCCTCCTTGCCCGGCACCGAACCAAGGTCGACCGACTTCGTCTCCTTCGCGATCAGCGAGGCCACCAGCGAGATCAAGCCCATCACCGCCAAATAGACCCCGATCGCGTACCCGGTGCCGAACTTCGCGTACAACCCGATCGCGATGATCGGCGCGAGTGAACCGGCCAGCACCGACGCCAGGTTGTACGCCAGCGAAACCCCGGAATACCGCACCTCGGTCGGGAACAGTTCCGCGAAGAACGCCCCGATCACCGAGCTGTACGCGGCGAAGATCAGCAATCCGCCGGCCACCGCGACCGTGATCAGCCCAGGACTGCGCGTGTCGACCAGCGCGAAGAACACGAACGCCCACACGATCGTCGCCACCGAAGCGACCACGTAGATCGGCCGCCGTCCGATCCGGTCGGCCAGCAGGGCGAAAAGCGGAATCGTCACCACCGCACACGCCTGCCCGGCCAGCACTGCCGTCAACCCGACCGAACTGTCCATTTTGAGCACAGTCGTGACATAAGTGATCACGAACAACGAGAACAGGTAAAACCCGGCATTCTCCCCGAAACGAGTCGCCGCCGCGAGCAAAACGCTGCGCCAATGCTTGCGAACGACCACGCCGGCAGGAAGCCCCTTAGGCTTCGGCGCTTCCTTGAACAACGGTGTTTCCGCGACATAAAGCCGCAGCCACAAGCCGATCAGAACCAGCACCGCCGACAAGCCGAACGCGATCCGCCAGCCCCAAGACAGGAACTGCGCCGACGGCATCACCGAGCCAAGCACCGCCAGCACCCCCGCGGCGAGCAGATTGCCCAGCGGCGGCCCGACATTCGGCCACGAAGACCAGAACGCCCGACGCGCACTGCCGCCGTGCTCGGACACCAGCAACACGGCCCCGCCCCATTCGCCGCCGAGCGCAAAGCCTTGCACCAGACGGCAGACGACGAGCAGCAACGGCGCCAGCACGCCGACCGCCTCGTAAGTGGGCAGCAAAGCGATCAAGAACGTCGAAGCACCCATCAAAAGCAGACTCGCGATGAGCGTCGACCGCCGTCCCTTCCGGTCGCCGAGGTGGCCGAGCACGACCGCGCCCAGCGGCCGCGCGAGGAATCCGACCGCGTAGGTGGCGAAAGCGAGAACCGTGCCGACCAACGGGTCGTGCGACGGGAAATACAGTTTGTTGAAGACCAAAGTGGACGCGGTGCCGTACAGGAAGAAGTCGTACCATTCGACGGCGGTGCCGGCGAGACTCGACGCCGCCACCACCCCCAGCCGCGTGTGCGGGCGTTTTCTGTTACGTTCGCGAGAGGTATCGGCCATTTCGGCTCCTGTGGTCGGAGGGTCCGTGACGCGGATGAAGTGCTGATGCCGGAAGCCTCGGTGGCTGTTGGCGCAGCCACCGAGGCGGGTTCCCCCCTGGGAACAACCTCAGAAGAACCAGTGCACGGGCTCGTCGGCCCGGTCGGCGAGGTCCGCGAACCGTCCCCCGTGGAACGCCAGCGGGTCGCCGTCGCGCTCGCACACGCTGCGCACGTGCCCGAACACGACCACGTGGTCGCCGGCGACCAGATGCCGTTCGACGTCGCATTCGAGGTGCGCGAAGGCATCCGGGATCACCGGCACGCGATGCCTGCCTTCGGTCACCTCCAGCCCGGCGAAATGGTCCTCGCCGCGGCGGGCGAAGCGGAGCGCGAGCTGTTCCTGCCGCGCGGACAGGATGTTGACCGCGAACCGGCCCGCCTCGACGACCGCGTCGGTGCTGCGCGCGCCGGTCGTCAGGCACACCAGCAGCAGCGGCGGGTCGAGCGAAACCGACGTCAGCGAGTTGACGGTCATCCCGTGCGGCACCCCCGCCGCCCGGGTGGTGACCACCGCGACGCCGGTCGCGAAACGCCCCATCGTGCGGCGCATCGTCATCGGGTCGACCTCGGCCGAGGAAGTGATCATGACGTTCTCCTTGCGAAGGGGCTCAGGCGGGGTAGCGGACCTCGAACGTGACGACCCCCTCGTCGGTCCGCCACGGGCCGTGCGGCATGCCCGGCGGACGGCAGGCGTACATCCCCGCGGTGAACGTCCGGCCGAGCGTGAGGTCGGTGAACGAGCCCTCGAGAATGTAGACCTCCTCCCAGAAATCGTGTTTCTGCACGCCCATCGGCGTCGAATCGGCGCCCGGCTCGTACCGCAGGATCCGCGTCGCCACCCCGCTTTCCGGGTCCTTGGCGAGAATCCGCTCGGTGATCTTCGGGTCGTCGCCGGGGCACACCGTGAAGGCGACGTCGGTCACCGGGAAGAATTCGTGTTCCGGTTTGCTCATCGGGTGATCGCTCCGTCGAGGTCGTAGCTGGCAAGGAAGGCGTCGATGTCGCCGAGCGCGCCGTCGAAGCCGTAATTGCGGTAGGCGTAGCCCTTCACCACGAACGGCGCGCCGGCGTAGAACATCTCGTACTGGTGGTGGCGGCCGGCGAACTCGCTGCCGACGACGTCCCAGGCGAGCTTGAACAGCTTCACCCGCTCCTCGGCGGGCGCGGACGGGCTGTAGATGTATTTGTCGATATCGGCGCGGGTCTCCGGGTTCGTCAGGTCCGCGACGCTGGAGGGCACCTGCAGCACGCCGCCGCCGACCAGGTCGCGCAGGATCGCCAGCAGCCGCGGATACAGTTCGGCCTGCAGCCCCATCGCGCCGTACACCGCGCGGGAACCGGGCCGCCACATGCCGTTCCCGTCTGGTTCCGCGGTGTATTCCGCCGCCAGCACGGCCGATTCCACAATGGACGCGAGACTCGCCAGCTCGCCGAGCTTCTCGACCACGCCGGGGAATTTGTCGACTCCGTTCACCGCCGCGACCTTGCGCGCGAGCCCGGCGATGAACTGCGTCTTCACCATGAACCGGATCTGCGCCTGCCAGTTCCCGAACACGTGCGCACCGGTGTCGAAGAACTGCCGCCGCAGTCCCGCGACATCGCGGTAAACGAACACCCGGTCCCACGGAATGAAGACGTCGTCGAAGACCACCAGCGCGTCGGTTTCGTCGTAGCGCGAGGTGAGCGGATAGTCGTATTCACTCGTGGCAGCCGGGGCGTACGGACGGCGGCAGTAGAGCTTAAGTCCTTCCGCGTCAACGGGAACCGCGAAGCCGAGCGCGAAGTCGGCGTCCTCCGGTCCGAGCGGCTTGATGCAGGACACGAAGATCTCGTCAGCCACCGCACCGCCGGTCGCGAGCATCTGCGCACCGCGGATCACGATGCCGTCCTCGCGCTCTTCCGCGACTCCCGCCTGGATCAGGTCGCCTTCCCAGGCGTGCGCGGTAGTCGCCCGCGAAACCTGCGGCGGAATGATCGCGTAGGAGACGTACAGGTTCTCCTCCAGCACGCGCTTGTGGTACGCGGCGATGTTGGCCGAGAAGTCCCGTTCCCCTTGCGAAAACGCCTCCGGATGCGCGGAGAACGCCGCGACGAACGCCCCCACGTGGTCCGGGCTGCGGCCGACCCAGCCGTGCGTGTGCCGCGCCCAGGCGGTCGCCGCTTCGCGGTACGCCTTCAGGTCTTCCCGGCTGCGCGGCGGCGTGAACAGCCGGTTCACAGTGGACCCGCTCGCCGGGTCGGTGACCGAGATGCCGGATTCCGGATCGGCCGCGAGATCGAACAATTCCGCGATGGTCTTCGCGATCGGCGCGAACGCCGGGTGGTGGGCGACGTCCTCGACCGGCGCGCCGTCGAGGTAGATCCGCCGGGGGCCTTTCAGTGCGGCCAGATAGTCGGCTCCGCTGCGCATCACTCGCTCCTCTGTTTTGTTTCGTACGCGTGGGTCAGGGTCGGGCCGCCGGGCAGTTCCAGGTGGATACGCCAGTACGCGCCGTAGGTGAATTCGCCGCCGAGCAACGGCAACGTGCCGCAGTACAGCGCGAAATCGCCCTCGACCGGACCGAGCCGGTCGAGCAGATCCGCCGGATGCCGCAGCGCGGCCAGTTCCCCCTTCTGGTACGGGCATCCGTCCACACTGGAATCCGCGACGACGTGGTCCCAGTCCGGAATGGACACCTCGGTCCCGATCTCGGCGACCGCTTCCCCGAGCGGCTTCGGACAGGCGGCTTTGGACAGTGCCACCCCGTCCCGCTCGAGATCCCGGTCGGTGTGATCGGACCCGACCCCCAGGAAATACCGCCCCTGGTGCCGGATCAGCACCGGCTCGACCTCCCCTGACGTCCCCGGCGCACTCACCCCGACCACCGGTTCCGTCGTCAGCAAGCCCGTATCCAGGTGGTAGAACGCGGGCACTGAATCCGGCCGCGGCACGCCGATCGCCGCCAGTTCGGCGATGTGCTCCTCGACCGCGGCCTCGTCGCTTCCGGTGTACCCGGCCACCACCAGCCGCGCCGGAGCGAACGCCAGTTCCTCCCCGGTTCCCGCGACGTGCAGGGCAATCGTGCTCATACTCCCGCTCCCGTGAAGTCTGCTGTGGACACCGGCCAGCGCCGATCGGCCAGCACTGGGAACTCCGCCCGCACCGTGTCCACAATGGATTGGTCTATTTCGCAGCGCAGCACTTCCTCGCCTGTGCCCGCTTCCGCCAGCACAGTCCCCCATGGATCGACGATCCGGCTGGTACCCGCCAACTCGACGCCGCCGTGCTGCGTCCCGGCCGCATTGACCGCGATCACCAGCACCTGCTCTTCCACGGCCCGGCACGAAGTGAACATCCGCCAGTGCGCACGCCGCGCCGCCGGCCACGCAGCCGGGACCACGACCGTCTTGGCGCCGCGATCCACCAGCCCGCGCCACAGTTCGGGAAACCTCAGGTCGTAACAGGTCGTGGCCCCGATCGGCCCGAGTCCCGTTTCCGCGACGCTGAGCGTCTCGCCCGGTGTAAGCAATTCCGCCTCGCGCGAGGCGTATCCGAAGACGTGCACCTTGCGATAGGTGTGCGCGATCGTGCCGTCCGGCGCGAGCAACACCGCGGTATTGAACAACCGCCCGGCCGCGTCTTTCTCGACCAGACTGCCCAAATGCACATACGCACCCAGGCTTCGCGCCCACTCCCGCCCCGCCGCGACCGTCGGCCCGTCGAGCGACTCCGCTTCATCCGGATACGCGTCGAACGAGAAATACCCAGCCGCCCACAACTCCGGCAGCACCACGAGCTCAGCCCCGCGTGCCGACTCCATCAACCGCCCAGCCCGCACCCGGCGGTCCGCGGCCGTTTCGTCCGGCGGGCTGGCCAGCTGCACCAACGCGACCTTCACAGCCGCTCCTCGACCCGCAACGCCGTCATCGTGCTGGACAGGTGCTTCGCCAGCGCCTCCCCAGCCGCCTCCGGCTCGCCGCCGCGCAACGCCTCGACGATCGCCGCGTGCTCGGACAGGACCGTTTCGGCCCGGGTCTCGCTGCCCGCGACCGCGCGCAGCCCCATCCGGACCTGCCGCTCCCGCAACGATTCGTAGAACTCGGCCAGCACTGGGTTGCCCGCGCGCCGCACGATCGCCCGATGAAACGCGCGGTCGAACTCGATAAACCGCACCGGCTCGTCCACCACTTCGCGCTGCTTCGCGAGAATGTCGTCCAACTCGCCGAGAAACGCCTCGTCGACACGCTCGGCGAGCTTGCGCACGCACCAGTCCTCGACCAGCTCGCGCGCCTCCATCACCGCCCGCACCTCCGCGTCGGAGATCGGCGGCACGAACGCGCCCTTCTTCGGCACGATCTCGAGAAACCCCTCGGCCTCGAGCCGCAGCAGAGCCTCCCGCACCGGCGTCCGGGACGTCCCGGCCGCCTCGGCAACCTCCGATTCAGTGAGGAACGTCCCGCCGTCGCGAGGCAGCTCGGCGATGCGCTGCTTGAGGAACCGGTAGGTGACGTCCTGCGCGGACCCGGCCCGCCCAGCCTGTCGTACACTGCTCATGGACAAGATGTATACATCACGCATGGCAGCTGGGCAAGGGGCGTTTACCGAGGTTGAGCGGCTGCTCCGGGCTGAGGACGCCGCGGGCTCGGGCGTGGCCGGGGAGGTCTGGCGCACGCGGAGGCCGCGGCGGGTCGCGCGGAACGGCGCGTCAATGCCCTGCTGCGTCCCGTCGGCCCGGTTGCCCGGATGCCTGGGCCGGAACGTCGCTTCGGCGCCACTGTTCTGACGGCTCTCCGCGGAACGCCCCGGCCACTCTTCGAAAGGGAAACCCGGTCACCTCGCCCTCACCACCTACCCGAAAAGTGCCTCCTTGGCACCATGATCACCCGCCGCTTACGGTTCCGGAGCAACCTTCGCGCCACCCGCTGGGAGCTCTCCGTGAACCACTTCGTCATCACCGGAGCACATGTCTTCGACGGCGAGAATTCGCTCGGAATCGTGGACGTCGAGGTCGCCGGCGGAAGAATCGCCAGCGTCGGAGGCGCTCGCCCGGAAGGAGCCGACCTCGTCGACGGTGCAGGTACCACGCTGTTGCCCGGCCTGATCGACGCGCACACGCACACCGACGCGGAGTCGCTGCGCCAAGCGTTGGCCTTCGGAGTCACCACCGAATTCGACATGCTCTCGATGCCGCAGCAGATGATTCCGTTGCGCCGCAAGGTCGCCGCCTCGAATGACATAGCTGACGTGCGTTCTCCGTCCATCGGTCTCACTCCGGCGGGAGGGCACCCGCATCAACTGAGAAAGGGCGACCCGCCGTGGCCGGCTGCCACGCATCCGCACGAGGTAGCGGCGTTCGTCGAGGCCCGGATCGCCGAGGGCGCCGACTATCTCAAGATCCTGGTGGAGGACGGCCGGCTGTTCGGGAACGACCCCCTGCCCAGGCTCGCTCCCGAACTGGTCGCGGCGACGGTCCGCGAAAGCCACCGTCGAGGGAAAATGGTGCTAGCGCACGCGATGACCGTCGAGACCGCCGGACAAGTCGTCGACGCCGGAGTGGACGGCCTCACCCATCTCTTCTTCGACCGGCCGCACACCGCGGAGCTGATCGAGAAGATCGCTGCCGCCAGCGTGTTCGTCATTCCCACGTTGACGGCAATCGCGTCGATCACCGGCGAGCCCGCCGGCCGCCGACTCGCCGAAGACCGTCGCGTCTTCCCGAAACTGGCTCCGGAATGGCGGGAAAACCTGGCCGGCGCGATGGCCACGAGCCCCCGCGAGCACTTCGACTACGCACTGGAAACGTTGGCCGCGCTGAAGAAAGCCGGAGTCGATATCCTGGCGGGCACGGACGCAGCACACCTCGGCGCACCAGGGATGGCCCACGGAGCGAGCCTGCACGCCGAACTCCGCCTGCTGACCACGGCAGGCTTCACGCCGACCGAAGCCTTACGGGCGGCGACCTCGATCCCCGCACGACGCTTCGGACTGCCCGACCGCGGCCGAATCAAGCCTGGGCTGCGCGCAGACCTCGTACTGGTCGACGGCGACCCTGCAGTCACCGTTGACGACACTCTCTCCATTCGGCGCGTCTGGCGGAACGGATCCTGATGCGCTTCGCCCACCGGGATCGGCTGCGACGGCAGCGCTGTATCAGAGGCGGCGTCATGCCTTGCAAAGTCCCGGCCAGCACGCAGCGTCCCGACCACGACACAAGGTCCGGCCATCAGGCGGCTTCCCCGCGACCGCGCGGCATCGCGACCGCCGCACAACGTCCCAACCATCGTGCAGCATCCGCACGAGTGTCCGGCGTCTGGCCGTCACGCATCATCCCGCGGCACGCGGCATTGCCCTGGGCTGCGGCGTCCCGCCCGCCACGCAAAGTCCAGGTGCCACGCAGCCACGACCGTGCGGCAGCAACCGTCACGCCGCATCTCCAACACCAAGCGACCCCAACCGTCACGCCGAATTCCCAACACCGCGCGGTGCCAGCCGTCGTGCCACAGCCCGAACACCACCTGGCACCAGCCGCCACGCGGCATTCCCGCGACCGCGCGGCATCCCGGTCATCGCGGAGCTACTGCGCGGCAGCGGCGATCAACGCCTCCAGCCCCGAAGCCTGTGTCCGCCAATCCACCGCGTTCGGGGTGGCGCCAGCCCACCGTTCGCCGATCCGGTTGAGGGGGTCCCGGTCTCGCAGCCATACCGAATCCGCTTGCCGCTGCACGAAATCTCGGTATTTCTGTTCGCCGGCAGCTGTCGCGAGATCGCCGAAGTAGCGCAGGAAGATGCCCTTGAATTGCTTCTGATTGTCATCGCACGAGCCGCTCTCACACGATTCTACCAGCACGCCGTCCGAAGTCAGACCGGTTATTGCCGCATCAGCCAATCGGCGGGCGGCGTCCAGATAGGACTGGTCGCCGGTTGCTCGCCAGAGTTCGGTGAAGCCGCCGATGGCCAGGCCCTGGTTGTAGGTCCAGACGGTTTGGCCGTTGTTCGCGCACGTCGAGGTGAGGCCGTCGTTGACCAGGCCGGCTGAGTTGATCAGGCCGCTGCGCAGGTACCAATCGCCGGCCGCACGGGCGCGGGTCAGCCATTCGGTGTCGCCGGCCAGGCGGCGGTGCAGGGCAGCGGCGAGGCGGAGGTAGAGGCCGCTGGTGACGGCGTTCTTGTAAGTACGTTCACGGTCCCACCACACTCCGCCGCCGCAGGTGGCCGGGTCCCAGAAGCCGTGCACATAGCCGGCGATTTTCGTGGCTTCGGCGAGATATCGGGAGTCGTGCGTACGGTCGTATGCCGCGAGCCAGGCCAGGCCCCACCAGGCGGTGTCGTCGATCGCTCGGCTGATGAAGTCGCCGTCGATCGGGTCGGAGCTGCGGGCGCCGGCGGGGAAGGCGGCGTGGTTTACGTCGAAAACCCTTGCCAGTACGGGGTCCAGGTCGGGCACTCCGGAATCCGCCAGTGCGGTCACCGCTACTGCCGAATTCCACCAGCTCGACGGCCACCAGGCGCGGTAAATGTCGTAGGACCACAGCAAAGCATCGACGCCGGCGGCAACCCGGGATTGTGCGGGACGCGCCCATGCCGTGCAGGCGCCCTCTTGGTGAGCCGCTTCCCGGCCGCATGCTCGAACGGCGCCGCCGTTCAGCCGTCCGCGTGGATCTTGAGCGGCGAACGTTGCGGTCTGTGTCGCGGTCGCCCCGGCGGGGACACTCGTGCGGCCGAGTGACGAGCCGTCGGGCCACGTCGTGCCCGCGTCCCATGAGCGGTCCAGCCAGGTTTCGTCGCCGGGGCCGCCGGAATCGATGCTGGACCAGGCCATTCCGCGGTCGTCGAAGTGGAGCCGGACGGTGCGGCCGAAGATCGTCGCGGACGGTACTGGCTGGGTGTCGCCCGTGCCGGGAGAAGAACCGTCGCAGGCGGCGGCGCACACGGTCGGGTAGATCCAGGCTGTGCAGGCCACCGCTTGGGCGTCTCCGCAGGCCCGGAGCAGGCCGCGGCGGTGGCCGACGGGGTCGGTGAGGTTGTACATGAGCGTGCGGGTGCCGGTCCAGGTGCTCGGGATGCTCGCTTTGCCCAGCAGGCCGTCCCAGGTGCTGCCGCCGTCCCAGGACCGGTCGAGCCACACCGCGTCGCCGGCGCGGCCGTTGTCGATGCTGGCCCAGGCCATCCCGTCCTGGCCGGAGACGTGCAGGCGCAGCACGCGGCCGTTGATGTCCTTGTCCGGCAAGGGAAAACTCTCTTGCGCGGCCCGCGACGGGTCGAGGGTGTCACACGAGAGCGCGCAGACGGCGGCGGCCGCGCGCGGGACGGTCAACGAGGCGAACACGAGCAGCACTACGAGCACGGTCCGCATGGACTCGTCCCCTCGCCTGGGTGAATTTCCGCCCAGAATAGAAACCCGCGCGGGCGCCGGTGAAGGCCCGCGCGAGGTTCTGTCCCGTTCCGGACAGGCGGGTTAACCCGATCAGCCGCCGCTGCCCTGGCGCCGTCCGACCGAACGGCCGATGAAGTACCCGAGGATGAGCCCGACGATCAGGCCGATCGCGATGAAGAAGATGACGGTGGCGGCGGCGATTTTGCCGACCGTGCCGAGGAAACCCTTGGCTTCGAGGTCGGTCGCGATCGCCACGGACTGGGTCAATGCGTAGTGGGTCATGCCTCCCAGGATGGCATCGGCGGCGGGCGGGCGCTCGGGGACGCACCGGACGCGGCTCGGGCAGACGGCTGCGGCGTTCCGGTCTTGACCGGTTGGGCACGAAACCTTCGCCGGCCGGGGCGCGACGCTGCGGGATCGGAGCTGATTCAGGCACGCGCGGGCACAGGGGGCCGCTGAGCACGCCCGGGCGCGCGAGCTTCGCCCGCGGCAATCGGTCTGTTCGCGAACGTCCTGGCCGCCGATCGGAGTCCGATGCCGGTCCGGGGCCCGGGCGAACACTCGCCGAGGCGAGCGCTCGCGCGGCGTTCAGTCCCTGACCGGCTTGAGCTCGAACCCTTCGTCGTCCTGCTCCTCAACCGGGGTGCGACGCCGCGCGACCGGTGCTGGTGCAGGCTCGCGTGCGGCGTCCGGGCGAGGCACCAGGGCTGGTTCCGGGGCATCGTCCAGTGCCAGTGCGTCTTCGACGGCCGCCGCGACTGCGGGAACGCATCCCGCTCGGATGGCGTGCAGGCCCTGGCGCAACGCCTGTGTGCCCGCCTCCGTGCTGAGCCGCGAGATCTCCGCGGCCAGGGCGTCCGGGCCCAGTTCCAGTGCCGCTTCGCCGATGTCCAGGTGGACGAGCATGCCGTGCATGTTCACCGTGACACTCAGTCCCTCGCGGCCGGCCGTCGCGCGGAGGGTGGCCAGGCCTTCGGACAAACCTAGCTGGTCGGGGATTTCCTCGGCGATTTCGATGAGTTCGTCGATACTCCGCTCGTCGCCGCCCGGACCGCCGGGATCGGCGGCTGGCTCGCGCGACGTCCCCGCAGCGTCGCCGCGCCCGAACTGCTCGGACGGATCCGTGCGCCAATCCGCACCCTGTCCGGCCGCGTTCTCCTGGTACGGCTCCGCCATCACACCCTCCACGTGTCCGGTGTGGTGTCTTCGGCGCGGTCAGCCAGATCCTTCTCCGAGCCGAGGCCGAGGCTGCTCAGCTCGGTGCCGCCGAGATCGCCCAATTCGGTTTCCAAAGCTCGGCGAGCGCGTTCGTTCGCCTCCGCGGCGGCCTCGCGCACGGCGTGCAGGATGGTGTCCGCCAAGCGGGGACCGCCGGTGCGGAGAGCGTCTGCGGTGAGTTCCAGGGTGCGCAAAGCGCCGCCGGGGGCGACTTCGACGGTCACTCCTGCGTGCCGCGCGGTGCCGGTGATGTTCACTTCGGGTGCACTCCGCCGTAGAACTTGTGCAGATCGCGCGGGAGCGTGTACGTGAGGCGCTCGACCTGGTCGTTCGCGTTGCCCTCGATCGTGGTGATCTTGTTGCCCTCGACCTTTTCGATGATCCCGATGTGGTGGCTGTGCCCCCACGACGGACCGTCGCCGAACAGGATGGTGTCGCCGGGGCGGGCGTTGTGCGCGAGCGCGCCGCGGTCGTAGGCGAGGTGGTGGCGCTGGCCCCACTTGTAGACGTCGCCGGTGAAGCCGTACTTCGGGATGTCCACCCCGGCCGAACGCCACATCGACGTCGCGAAGTACGCGCACCACGGCTGTCCGGTCGGGCCCCATTTGTTCCGGTTGTTCGGGCCCTCGTGGTAGCCGAGATTGTGCCGCGCGTGGTCGAGGATCTTGTCGACCTTCTTGCTGTGGCTCGCGTGCGTGTTGCCGTGGTGCTGTTCGTGTTTTTTGTGCGCTTCGTGCTTTTTGTGCTGCTCGTGCTTGCGGTGGTCCCCCGGCTTGGCGTGGTGCGTTCCGCCCGGGTCGGCGACGCCGTCGTAGTTCAGGTCCTTCTGCAACGCACGCAGCTTGCGCGCCGCCTCTTCCATCTCCGCGCGGGCGTTCTTCAGGTGTCCGCCGGATTCCTTGAGGTACTTGCCCGCCAGGTCGGCTACGTCGCCGATCGCCATCAGCAGGGCGGCCGGGCTTCCGTTGCGCGCCAGGACGTATCCGGCGTCGATGATCTTGCGTGCCTTCGCGACGAACTCGTCGATCAGCTTGCCGGTGGCCTGATGCCGCCCGGCGAGTGCGTCGGTGACCTCGCTGACCACCTTCGCCCCGTGCGTGCTCGCCTGCGCGGTGACCTTGAGATCCCGGCCGAACTTGCCGGTGTCGTGTTCGAAGGCCGGATTCGCCTTGCTGTGCCAAGTGTTCAGCAGCGCGTGCGCCGCTTTGCGCTGCGCCTCGTACTGTTCGGTGATCTCGCGGGCGGCCTGCTGCAGCGCGTGCTGCGCGGCCTGCGAGTCCGCGGCCTTGCCCTGAAGCTTGCCGTGGTGCGTTTTCATCTCGTCCGCGAACAGCGTCGCGACCCCTGCGGTGTCCAGCACGGATTCCCCCTCAGCCCAGAATGCCCTTGATGTCCTGTTCGCGGATCGCCGCGCTCGCGTCGGAATCCGCGCCCGCGTACGCCTGCCGGGCACGGAAAACGGAGGCGCTCAGCGTGCGCGCGTGTGCCCCGGTGGCCCGCACCTGCGACTCCAGCGAACGGCTGAAATCCCCCAGCGCGTCGGAGAATCCGGTTTCCTGGCCGACCTTCCCGAAGCTGTCCTTGGCGATCCCGGTGACCCGGTGCACCGTCTTCTTGCCGACCGACACCAGTTCGTTCGCGACGTGCTCGGTGGTGCGCTCGTAGGCGAGGAACTGTTCGAGATCGGCCTTGAACCCGCCGTCCTTGCCGCCCTTGCCGTGGTGCGGTTTGTGCGGACGGTGGTCGGGTTTGTGCGGATGGCTCCCGCCTTTGCCGTGGTGGCGGGTGACGTCCTCGGCGGCCTTGCGCGCGGCGGCGAGGTGGCTCTTGTACGCGCCGTTGGTGTAGGTGGACCACGGCTGGAAGCTCTTGCCGTGCCCCGAAATCGCCCAGGCCGCCTTGGCGTTCTCGTCCGCGTTGAACAGTTCGTCGTTGGAGTGCAGATGGAACTCGTGGCGGCGGGCGGGACCGAGCGAGCCGAGCATGTTGACCTGCCACAGCCCGTACGAGTTGTCCGGCGGGGTCCCGTTGTGCGCACGGGTGTTCCCGCCCGATTCCGCCATCGCCACCGCGACCGCGGTGGTCAGCGCTTGCCCGCGGAACCCGGCCCGGTACGCGTGCTGGGCGATTTCCTCGGCCGACAACTTGCTCATTTCCTGCCCCCTTCAGCAGGGCGCTTCGCCGCTGCCCTAAGTGAGACGGAACCCTTCGTCCTCAGGTTCCCTAGTCCCCCGATCGGACGACACCCCGCGCCCGAGTTCCTGCATCCGGTCGGCGAGCCACGCGTGATCCGCGGGCGCGACAGTGACCCACTTCGTGCCCGCGGACTCCCGCACGACCGCGCCGTACCGGCCTGCTTCCGTGTCGTACCAAGCGACTACCGGCGAACGACCGCCCGGACCGTTCACCGCGAACTGTCCGTACGCGACCCGGGGCGTGGTGACGAGCGTCGAGATCGCCCGCAGGTCCCGGCCGGCGAGACCGGCCCGGCCGAGCGCCCGCTCGAACGCGGCGTGCCCGTTGTCCGCAAACGCTTGCATCGCCTCGGAAAACGCGTCGCGCGGCAACCGCACCGCGTTGCCCGGACCGGGTTCGGCGGGGCCGACGACGCTCGCGGCGAGCTGCGGGACGTCGTCCGGCAGGCACGGCCGCAACGCGAGTTCGCCCGCGTCGAGAACGGCCAGCACGCCCAGTTTGCGCCCGGCCGCGGCCAGCGCGCGCAGCGGCGGATCGCGGAACACCAGCAGGTCGACCGAAAACACCGGTTCGGCCAGCACCGCGAACACCTGCCCGAGCCGCGGATGCGGTTCGTCGTCCTCGTCGAGCAGCCCGGCCGCGGCGAGGCTTTCCGCGACCTGCGCGCCGAGCTGGTCGCGTTCGTCCATCGTGGAACCGTGCGAGGGCACCTCGAGCGGGTACGGCGCGGGACCGAGATCGAAATCCGACCACAGCAGGTCGAATTCCAGGTGCGAGAGCGCTACCCCGTCGACCTCCGGGAGATGTCTGGCCATTCCCGCCTCACTCGCCCAGCACGGGCGGGTACGCGTCCGGCAGATCCTCGAGGAAGTCGAAGGAACTGCCCTTGGTGTACCGGTTCTGGTGGTCGTCGGAGCCGTCGCCGCGCTGGCCGGCCATCGGCGGGAAGAACCCGCCGGACATCGGGCTGCCGCCGCGCATGCCCGCCGCTGCCCCGGCTGCCCCGGCCGCCGCGCCGCCGCCGGCTCCGACCGAGCCGCCCAGCAGTCCGCCCGGCAGCGCGCTCCCGCTGCCGGCGCCCGTGCCGGAGCCGAGCGCGCCGAGCGCACCGCCGCCCAGCGACCCCGGCATCCCGGCTGTTCCGCCAGGTCCGCTCGCTCCCGGGAGCAGCCCGGCGCCACCGGCCGGAGCGGACGAAGCCGTGGTGACGGCCGCGTCCGAGGAACCGGAAGAATCCCGGGAGCCGCGCGCTTCGCTCCGCGACCGGCCGTCCGGGTCGACGTTCGTGACCGCGGGCGCGTCGGTGAAATGCGGCAGCTTGTCGTGCACGCCCTTGCTCGACGTCTCGTAGCTCTCCATCACGCGGACCGCCTCCGCCTTGGCGTGCGACGCCGCGCGTTTGGCCGGCAGGTGGTCGTCGAGGAGCTGATCGACCATCACCGCGCCGCTGGGACCGCTGGCCGCGTTGAGGTCGTAACCGTCGCGGAACTGGTTTTCCGCCGTGTAGAACACCGGTTCCGGCATCTTGTGCTTCGCCGTTTCGACCGCGCTCGTGTAGTGGTCGAGCTTGTCGCCGACCGTGCGCATCGTCTCGCTCGCGCCCGTGCCCCACGACGTCAGCTTCGACGCCGATTGCGCCGCGCTCCCCGCCGCGCCGCCGCGCCAGGACAGCAGCAGCTTCTGCACCGTCTTGTGCACCGCGGAAGTCGCCGAATCGACGTCGTACGCCAGCTTCCCCCACTGGTGCGCGGACGCGCCCATTTCGACCGGGTCGGCGGTCATGATCATGTCGTAGAGCGTGGTGTGCGCCCAGGCGTTCCAGTTGATCTTGCCGAAGGACGCGTCCTTCATGTTGGCCCGCTGGGCGAGCTTGGTGCGCCGCAGGACCCGGCGCTGCGCGGCGGTGGGCGGGTGGTCCTCGCTCCACAACCGGTGCTTGCGGTGCTTTTCGTACGGCAGCCGTTCGTAGCCCGGTGTCCGGCTCATGCCGGCGTCCCTCCCCCGTCGTCCGCCCGGCGGCCCAGTGCGTCGAGCGAATCCTTCGCGTCGCTTTCCTGCTGGACGTGCCCCGCGCCGGCCCGGCGGATGGCCTCGCGCAAGGACGACAGCTCGTCGAGGTACTGCCGCAGGATCGCCTGTGCCCCGCCGTCGGCGGACCCGCGCACGCCGAACGCCTTCCGCAGGTGCGCGGCCACCGGGCTGGTGCCGTCCTTGAGCGGATGCGTGAGCTGCTTCGCCTGTTCGAGGCAGGCGGTCAGCTCCTGCTGGCGCTTCTCCAGTTCGGCGTCGGCGGCCGCGATCTCGGCCGGATCCAGCTCGATGACGCCGGTGTCCGCGACGATCTCGGCGTTGCCCGCCCCGGACGGGCCGTGCACGGAATCCGACGTCTCCGGCCGCCCGGACCGATGCGTCTCCTTGGCTTGTTTCTTGTGCAGGGCACGGACGTCTGCCCAGTCTGAAACCCGGTGCGAACTCACCCCAGTCCACCTCCCAGCGGGCGTCCTCAGCGGACGCGCGCACCAGTATGTCAGCCTGCCGGACCGCGGGCATCCGGTCCGGGAAAGTCGGCGATGAGACGACCCCGGCGAGGCCGCGGTTCCGCGGATCACCCGGACGGCGGAGGCTGGTGCGCGCCCCGGACAAGCAACTCCGAGACCGAACGCGCGGCCGTCCGCACGTCGTCGCCCAGATCCGCGGGCAGCGCCCGCTGCAGCCACAACGTCGCGAACCCGTGCATCAGCGACCACGCCGCCGCACCCGCGACCGCCGGGTCGGCGCTCCCGTCCCGGAACCCGGCGACGGCCCAGTCCAGCGCCTGCCTGCCGCGTTCCCGCGCGGCCCGCAGGTCCGGGTCGTCGCCGCGGAGGAGGTCCGCGCGGAACATCACCTCGAAATGCGCCCGGTGCTCGACCGCGAACGAGACGTAGGCGACCCCGGCCTCGAGCAGGTCCGGCGAGGGCGGGAGCTCCTCGAGCGCGTCCGCGAGCAGGTCGAAGCCCTGCGCGGCCACGGCGGTGAGCAGGCCGGCGCGGTCGCCGAAGTGGTGCGCCGGGGCGGCGTGCGAGACCCCGACCCGGCGGGCGAGGTCGCGCAGGTTGACCGCGGCCGGGCCGGATTCGCCGAGCACCTCGACGGCCGCGGTCAGCACCGCCTGCCGCAGATCGCCGTGATGGTAACGACGGGCCATGGCATCGAGTATGCCACCGACTTGTCAGTGACTAGATGAGGCGAGCGGCGTCGCCCGGCCCGCAAGAACCGCCAGACGGCGACGCATCGCGGAGCCGATCAGCGGACGAACTCGAAGATCTGCTTCTGGATCCCGTTCGAGTAGCTCTCGCTCTCGATCAGCTTCAGCGGCTGCTTCTCCTTGTCGGTCTCGCTGAACAGCCGCTTCCCCGCACCCAGCAGCACCGGGAAGACCAGCAGGTTCAGCCGGTCGACCAGGCCGGCGTCAGTCAGGTCGCGGACCAGCGTCGCGCTGCCGTTGACGATGATCGGGCCGCCCTCGGTCTCCTTCAGCGCGGCGACGTCGCCGAGCGAGCGAAGAATGGTCGTTTCGCCCCAATTCGTCACCAGGTCCTCGTCGCGCAGGGTGGTCGACACGACGTACTTCGGCATCACCTTGTAGTGCGGGAACTCCTCGGTCATGTCCGGCCACACCGGCGAGAACGCCTCGTAGCTGACGCGGCCGAGCAGGAGCGCGGCCGCTTCCTCCTGCTCGGCGCCCTTCAGCGCGTAGGCGGCGGGGTCGAATTCGATGTCCTTGAACGTCCAGCCGGCGTTCCGGTAGCCGGGCTCGCCGCCGGGGGCTTCGACGACGCCGTCGAGGGACACGAACGCGGTGGCGATGAGGGTGCGCATGGTTCAACTCCTGGTTCGGGATGGTGCCTGTTCACCTACGCGTCGAACGGCGCCGTCCCGGCTCGACACGCCACCCCGAGACCTCAGCTATGACCTGGGTCACACCGCAGTGTGCCAGGCGTCGTACCCGTAGATCGCGTCCGCTGCGGCCGAGCTCGTTCCGCTCTGCTTAAGCCAGCTGTTGCCCCGCGACGCCAGCTGCACCTCGCGCGTGCGGTCCAGCCGGGCCGCCTGGTACGCCTTCAGCGCGACCTCGGTGTTCGGGTACGCCGCCAGCGCCCGCGCCAGCACGACACTGTCCTCAATGGCCATTCCCGCGCCCTGCGCCATGAACGGCATCATCGGGTGGCACGCGTCGCCCAGCAGCGTCACCGGGCCGCACGACCAGTTCGGCAGCGGATCGCGGACGTACAGCGCGGATTGCAGCACCGAATCGCACGCCTCCAGCAGTGCGCGGGCCTCGGGGTGGAAGCCGCGGTACGCCTCGCGCAGTTCGCCGACATCCCCTGGGGTGGTCCAGGATTCGTGCCGCCACTGGCTTTGCCGCGTGGTGGCGAAGACGAACACGTCCGCGCCGCGGTTGAGCGGGAAAGTCACCAGCTGCGTGTCCGGATCGGGACCCCACCACTTGGTGAAGGAGTCCAGGTTCGGCACGTCCACCGCGCCCGCGGGCAGCACCGCGCGGTACGCGACGACGCCGGTGAACTCCGGGTGTTCCGCGCCGAACAGCGCGGTGCGGACGGCGGAGTGGATGCCGTCGGCGCCGATCACGACATCCGCGGAAGCCGCCGAAGAACCGAAGTCCAGCGCCACTGAGTCCGTTGTGGACAGTCCGGTCAGCTTGTGTCCCAAGCGGACGACGCCGTCCGGCAGCGCGCGCTCCAAGGCGGCCAGCAGGTCCGCGCGGTGCATCGTGAGCTGCGGCGAGCCGTAGCGGCGTTCGGCCTCGTCGCCCATCGGCAGGCGCGACGTTTCCTCGCCGGTGTCCCACGTGCGGCTGATCCGGTACTTCGGCCGCGCCGCGGTTTCGCGCAGTTCGCCGCCGACGCCGAGGCCGTCGAGGGCGCGGACGGCGTTGGGCGTCAGGTTGATGTCCGCGCCGACGCGGCCGAATCCGGCCGCCTGTTCGTGCACGACCGGCGAGAATCCGGCCTTCCGCAGGGCGACAGCGGCGGCGAGGCCGCCGATCCCGCCGCCGACGATCGCGATTTCCGGCACAGCGAAAGCTCCTTCTAGACAGTGAGGTCGAGCAGATCGTGGCCCACGACGACGGGGCCGGAGTAGTGCGGACGGACCCGCTTGAGCCAGCCCTCGTCGTCGAGCCGGGCGGGATCGGCCGGGCCGAGGTGCGACAGCGCGACCCGGCGGGCCCCGGCCGCCGCGGCGACCCGGCCGACGTCCGCCGGCGAGGTGTGCGAGGCAGCAAGGAAGTCCAGCAGTTTCGGCGAATAGCCGATGCTGCGGTAGAAATCGGGCTCCATCGCCTCGT
Source organism: Amycolatopsis sp. FU40 (assembly GCF_021903635.1). Classification (NCBI taxonomy): domain Bacteria; kingdom Bacillati; phylum Actinomycetota; class Actinomycetes; order Pseudonocardiales; family Pseudonocardiaceae; genus Amycolatopsis; species Amycolatopsis sp. FU40. The sequence continues at coordinate 721,322 of NZ_CP091381.1, read as the reverse complement.
GCACCAGCAAGTCGGCGCCCGCGGCCAGCTCGCCGACCGCGTCGCTGCGGGCGGTGTCGCCGGAGAAGGCGACCACTCCGTGTTCGGTTTCGAACCGGTAGCCCAGCGCCAGATGCAGCGGCGGATGCGGGACTGCCCGCGCCGTCACGCGCACCCGATCGTCTTCGTGCACAACGGTTTCCCCGGCCGCCAAGACATCGGTGGCGCGGATCAGGCCGACCAGCCGCGGCCGGTCGCTGGTCCGCTGGCGCACCGCGACATCCTGCCCGAACGCGGCGAGATTGCCCGCGATCAGCCCCGCCGTGCCCGCGGCGGGCGGACCGGGATCGGTCGGGTCCGGGCCGGGTCCGTAGACCGGCACCGGCTCGATGACGCCCTGGTTGGCCGGACCCCAGCCGAGCAGGAAGAGCGTGAACAGTTCGGCGACGTGGTCGGAATGCAGGTGCGTCACGAACACCGCGGCGAGATCGCGCAGGGACAGCCCGGCGGCGACGTACTTGCCGAGCGTCCCGTAGCCCGCGTCGACCAGGTAGACGCGTCCGCCGACCACCACCGCGTTCGCGCAGCCCTGCCGGCCCGGCGCCGGGTACGGCCCGGCCGCCGTGCCGAGCAGGACCACGCGCAGTGCGTCCGTCACGGCGAAACCTCTTCCAGAGTGCGGCCCTTGGTCTCCTCGGCGAAGAACCCGGCGACCAGCGCGCCGACGAAGCAGATCCCGCCGAGCACCAGGAACACCGAGGCGAGCCCGCTGCCGCCGGCGTACAGCGCGCCGACGAGGATCGGGCCGAGGATCAGGCCAAACCGGTTCAGCACGCCGCCGAGGCTGACGCCCAGCGCGCGGCTGCGGGTCGGGTACAGCTCCGGCGTGTACAGGTACAGGCAGACGTTCACCGCGAAGTTGAACATCGCCGCGAGCGACGACCACACCAGCAGCTGCAACGGGGTCCCGGCGCCGAGCGCGCCCAGCACGACCAGCATCGCGGTCGTCCCGCCGAGGCCGGCGGCCAGCACGATCCGGCGGCCGAGCTTGTCCACGACCAGCGCGGCGATCAGGCAGCCGACGAGACCGGCGACCGACGTGGCCGTGCTGTACCAGAGCGCCTGGCCGATCGACAGGTGGAACGAGCCCTTGTACAGCGTCGGCAGCCACGAGGTGATGCCGTAGTTGGCGAGGTAGCCGACAAACCAGATCGTCCACACCATCAGCGTGCGCCGCCGGTAGCGACCGGCGAACAGGTCGCGGAACGAACTGCGCTTCGAGGGCGCCGCTTCCGGTACCGCCGTGGCCACAGCGGGCGGAGGCAGCGGACGGCCAAGGGATTCCTCGACCCGGCGCTCGATCAGCGCCATCGTCGCCTCGGCCTTTTCGGTGTGCCCGTGCGCGGCGAGCCAGCGCGGCGATTCCGGGATCCGCAGCTGCAGCAGCACCGCGGCGAGACCGGGAATCGCGGCCAGCGCGAACAGCGGCCGCCAGCCCCAGTGCGGGATGACCCAGGCCGCGACCAGCGCGCCGACCGCGAGCCCGGCCGGGAAGACGATCTCGTACATCAACACGAAGCGGCCGCGGCGGCGAGCCCGGCTGATTTCGGCGATGTACGCGGCCGCGGTGGGCACTTCACCGCCGATCGCGAGACCCTGCACGAACCGCAGGATCAGGAACGGCAGCAGCGCGGTGCACAACGTCATCGCCAGGCTGCACAGCGCCGTGACAGCGACGCACAGGGTGATCACCTTGACGCGGCCGATCCGGTCGGCGGCCCAGCCGGACGCGAGCGCGCCGAGCAGCATGCCGATCGAGCCGATGGTCAGCGTCGCGGTGCTGGAAGCGGTCGTCATGTGCCATTCGCGGCCGATGACGGGGAGCGTGTAGGCGATCAGCAGCTGGTCGAACGCCTCGAAGAACGTGACGATGCCGATGATCAGGCGGATCGAGACCTGCCAGCGCGACATCGGGAGCCGTTCCAGCCGGGCGGCGATGTCCCGCTGGGTCACCTCGGGGGTGGCGGCGATACTCATGGGCCCTCCTCGGAGCCGGAGCGTGCAATCGATCGTAGGGGGTTCAGGCGGCCGGAAATCAAGGCGGCGCTGGGCAGCTGCCGTCGCGGCCGGGCCGGGAGCGGGTTTGCGCCCCAATGTGGCATTGGGTGCATGTGACGCACCGAATGCCACATTGGGTGCGTCTGACGCACCCAATGCCACATTGGGGCGGGCTTCGTCACGGACCCGAGGGCGTCGAGTCCGGCAGCTCGGCGTCCAGGAACCGGACCAGATCGTCCGCGGCGGACGGTCCGGCGGGCAGCACGAGCCGATCGGGTGCGTGCGGGTCGAATTCGGGCGTACCGGGCCAGGGTGGCGGCGCGGGTCCGAGGGCGGCGGCCAGGTCCGCGCCGGACAGTTCGGCGAGGTGGGCGGCGGAGCCGAAACCGGCGGCGGCCACGCGGTGGCGCGGCATGCCCAGCCGGGCGCCGAGGTAGTCGAGCGCGCCGGCGAGGTCGGCTTCGAGGTCGGGCAGCGCGAGCGCGGCGAAGGCGGCGTCCGCTTTGTCCGGACCGAAAGTGTGGCCGCCGGTCTCGTAGTAGAACAGCGGCGCGACAGTGACGTATCCGCAGCTCGCGAGCGTGCGGCAGCAGTTTTCGACGGGTTCGTCGAGTCCGGCGGCCCCGTGCAGCACGAGCACCGCGCCGCGGACTCGCGAACCACGGCCGGGCGGATGCCGCACCAGCAGCGGTGCGGACGTCCGCACCACCCGGCGGCGGCGGTTCGCGGGCCCGTGCCCGTGATGGTGGACCTCGGCAGCTTCGATGGTGCCTCCCACGTCTGGTCTCCCTCAGCTCTCCGGAACCGGCACCGGCGGCACGAACGGCCGCGGCGTCGCGGGCAAAGCGGTCACGTCCACCTCGATCACGAACGGCCCCTGCTGGGCCACCGCCTTCGCCAGCGCGTCGGCGAACTGGCCCGGCTTCGACACCAGCGCGTGCGGCAGGTCCAGCGACTGCGCCATCCGCGCGAAGTCCGGCGTGTACAGGTCGACGCCGGCGCGCTGGCCGCGGTGGTGGTCCTGCATGTTGCGCAGCACGCCGTATCCGCCGTCATTGAACACGACCAGCGCGAGCCACGGCCGTTCCTGCGCCAGCGTGCACAGTTCGCCGAGGTGGACCGCGAGGCCGCCGTCTCCGACCAGCACTGCGGTCGGCGCGTCCGGCGTCGCGAGCGCGGCCCCGATGCCGGTGGCCAGGCCCTGCCCGATGCCGCCGCCGACCGGGAACACGTTGGTGCGCGGGTCGTGGATGTCCAGCAGCCGGTTGCCCCACTGGCTGGACGGGATGGTGACGTCGCGGGCGATCACGGATTCGGCCGGGAGACCGTCGCGCAGTGCGGCGCAGATCTCCGCGTACGGGCCGATCGCCTCGTTCAGCTTGTCCCGTACGGCTTTCCGGGTCTCGATGACGCGTTCGCGCCAGCCCGATTCGGTGCCGGATTCCACAGTGGACAATGCAGCCAGTACCGCCGCGGCGTCGCCTCGCACCCCGACGGTGGCCGGGTAGACGCGTCCCAGCGCTTCGGCGTCGACGTCGATCTGCAGATGCCGTTCGGGCAGCTTCAGGTGGTAATGCTTGGTTTCGTTCGAGCGGAAGTGCGTGCCGATCGAGACGAGCAGGTCCGCGTCGGCGAGGAGTTGCGCGGCCGACTCGTGCGCGGCGAAGTTCCCGACGACCAGTTCGTGGTTCTCCGGCACCGTGCCGCGACCGGAGTTGCTGGTGAACACTGCCGCGCCGAGCCGTTCCGCGAGCGCGCGCACCTCGTCGCGCGCGCCGGTCGCTCCCCCGCCGAGCCAGAACACCGGACGGCGTGCGGCAGCGAGCAATTCGGCGGCTTCCGCGAGGACCGCGGCGTCCGGCGGCGGGAGCAGAGTCGGCTCAAGCGAGCCCGGGCGGAACTCATGCCGCGAGTACTGCAGGTCGATCGGCCACTCGACGCTCGCCGGACCGCTCGGCACCGACAGCGCGTGCCGGATCGCCGCTCGCAGCGTTTCCTCGGCGGTCTCGACCGACGTGACCGTGGCCGCGTGCTTGGAAATCGCCGTCAGCATGCCGATCTGGTCGCGCGTCTCGTGGATGACGCCGCGGCCGCTGCCGAGGAATTCGGAGTCGATCTGGCCGGTCACGTGCAGCACGCGACTGCCCGCCGTGAGCGCCTCGACCAGCGCGCCCGCCGCGTTGCCCGCGCCGGTGCCCGTGCTGGTGATCGCGACGCCGAGTCCTCCGCTGGCCCGCGCGAACCCGTCGGCGGCGTTCACCGCGGCCGCTTCGTGCCGCACGGGCACGAACCGCAGATGCTGCGCAACCGCCTCCACCAGCGGCAGGTTGTGCACACTCACCACGCCGAAGGCGGTGTCCACTCCGGCTTCGGACAGCAGGCGAACGAGAAGCTCGCCTCCGTGACCGTGATTCATGGGTCCGTCCCTTCTAGACGTAACGGGCAATGCCGCCGCCGACGTCGATCGTCGCGCCGGACACGTAGGAGGCACGCGGCGAAAGCAGCGTGACGATGGGGAAAGCGACCTCTTCCGCGGTGCCGAGCCTGCCGAGCGGGATTCCGCGATCGGCGGCCAGTTCCGCCGACCAGCCCGCAAAGGACAACTCGCTGCCGGAAGCCTCGTACCGGCGCCGCCACTGTCCGGTGTCGACCAGTCCGAGGCAGACCGAGTTGACTCGCACGCCGTCCTCCGCCAGTTCGGTCGCCAACGTCGTGGAGAGATTGAGCAGTGCCGCCCGCGCCGCCGAAGTGGCCGCCAACCGGGGTTCGGGCTGGCGCGCGAGGATCGCGTTCACGTTCACCACAGCCGGATTCGCCGCCGTCCGCAACCACGGCAACGCGGCCCGGACGACGTGCAGCACCGAGAAGATTTTGAGGTGCAGCTCGTCCCGCCACTGGTCGTCGGTGGTCTCGGCGAGCCGCGCCATCAGCGACCGGCCAGCGTTGTTCACGACCCCGGTCAGGCCGCCCAGTTCGCGAGCGGCGTCAGCGACGAACGTTTCGACTCGCGCTTGGTCGAGCACGTCGCAGGACGCGGTGTACAGCCGGGCTCCCTCGGCGCGGGGCAGATCGGCGAGGGCCTTCTCCAGCCGGACGCCGTCGCGGGCGCAGGCGGCGACGTGCGCGCCCTCGGCGAGCAGCGCGGCCGCGGTCGCGAGCCCGACGCCGGAGCTGGCCCCGGTCACGAGCACCGCCGCGCCCTTCAATCCCAAATCCACGGGTTTTCCCTTCAGCTGCAAACGAATCCGCCGTCGACCACGAGGGTCTGGCCGGTGATGTAGGAGGCCGCGTCGGACAGCAGGAACGCCACCGAGCCGACGACGTCCTCCGGCTGTTGGGGCCGGGTGAGCGCGCGGTTCATCGCGTACAGATCGTGCCGCTCCTGCGGGATGCCCGCGGTCGCTTCGACCTCGGTCAGCCCGGGTGCGACCGCGTTGACGGTCACTCCGTCCGGGCCGCCGTCCCGAGCCATCGCACGGGTCATCGCGATCACCGCGCCTTTGGAGGCCACGTACTGGACCAGCCGCGGCGAGCCGTACAGGGCGGCGTCGGACGCGAGGTTCACGATGCGTCCGCCGGTCTGTGCGAGCTGCGGGTACAGCGCGCGGGAGACGAGCCATGGACCGCGCGCGTTGACGGTCATCAACGTGTCCCACGCTTCGACGTCCAGTTCAGCGAAGTGCTTGCCGCCCACGCCGTCCGCCATCGCCGCGTTGTTCACCAAGCCGTGCAACGGGCCGAGCTTCGCGACCGCGTCCGCCAAAGCCGCGACCGACTCCGGATCCGCGACATCCGTGTCGATCCGGTGTGCCGCAACGCCTTCCGCCTGCAACCGGGCGACCCCGTCCGCGGCCCGGTCCGGAGAACGTTCGGCAATCACGACGCGTCCGCCTTGACGGCCGATCTCGCGGGCGATCGCCCAGCCGAGACCGCGGCCCGCGCCGGTGACCACATACAGCCGGTCCTTCATCGCGCCACCACCGAGTCCGCTTGGGACAGAAAGTCCAAGACCTCGGCGGAAAACCGGCGCGGCGATTCCTGATTCGCCGCGTGCCCGCCGGGCAGCACTTCCAGCCGGGCGCCGGGGACCGACGCGGCGAGCCGCCGTGCCTCGGCCACGCCGGTCACCTGGTCGTGCTCGCCGACGAGCACCAGCGTCGGCACCGAGATCCGGGACAACCGCGGACCGTGGTCCGTCTCCGCCATCGATTCCGCGGCGGACGTGTACCCGGGCAGCCGGATGCCCGCCATGATGTCCTCGACGCGTTGCGCCACCGCGGAATCCGCACCAGGTGCGAGCAGCCGAGGCGAGCGCCGGCGAGCGAATTCCGCCGCACCCACGCGGTTCAGTTCGCTCGGCCGGGCCCGCATCACCGCGGCGCGCTCGGAGTCGACGCCGGAGCCGCGGGTCGAATCGGCCAGCACCAGCGACCGCACGACCTCCGGGTACTCCAGCGCGACCCGGGTCGCGATCACGCCGCCCCACGACACGCCGACGAGATGCGCGGGCACCGCGTCCAGCGAGGTCAGCAGACGGCCGACGAGCGCCGCGTATCCGGCCATGCCCAGCGGCTTCTCCGGATCGGCCGAACCGCCGTAACCCGGTGCGTCCCAAGCCAGCACACGATGTTTCGGCGCCAGGGCCGCGATCTGCGCGTCGAACGAAGCGCTCGAACCGCCGATTCCGTGCAGCAGCAACACCGGACTGCCGTCCCCGGCGACCCGCATCTGCACACCGTCCACTGTGGAGGTCACCGGAACACCGCCCTCGGCGTCGCCAAGGCTTCCAGCGCGGACAGCACCGCAAACGGCACGACCTGGCTCGACGTCGGCGTCCGCGGCGAAGGCTTGTTCCGGATTTCGAACCGGTACTCCCCCGCCGGCCCGACCGCGGTGATCACGTGCGAGGTCAACGGCGCGGCCGGATCAGCGATCACTGCCGCCTCCACGACGTCCCAATCCCGCACCGCCAAGGCCACCGACGCGGCCACATTCGCCGACTTCGGGAACGCCGCGGTGATCTCCCGCGCGGGCCCGCGCCGCAACTCGACCGGAGCGCTCGCCTGCCGCAACTCCTCCGCCTCCGCCTCGGACATCCACGGCTGGACCAGCGAAGACGCCTTCTTCGTCGTCTCGATGACCACCCGCTCGAACTGCCCGAGCAGCGCCGCCGAACGCAGCAGGTCGAGCCCGCCGATCGCGCCGGTCGACAAATGGACCGCGCCCGGTCCGGCCGCGAGCAGCTTCTCCAGCAGCCCGTCCGCCGCCAGCGCGCCGACCGAAACCACCAGCAGATCGCACCCCGCCGACAGCACCTGCGGCCCGGCGTCCGCCAGCGCCCGCTGTCCGGCGGCCTCGACCACCAAGTCCGAAGCGGACAGCAGCTCCGGCAGCGCGCACATCGGCAGCCCCGCGGGCGAAAGCATCGGGTCGACCACCCCGGCCAGCTGTGCGCCCGGCACCTGCCCGTCGCGCAGCGCCTCGGCGACGACCGAGCCGATCGACCCCGCGCCCAGCACTCCTACCTTCACGACTGCCACCACGCCGAGTAGCCGGGATCCGGCACGCCGCGCATGTGCGCGCGGACGTCCTTCGACGGCGGGCCCGCGGTGCCCCACAGGTCGGACAGCTCCGGCGTGCGCCGCCACACCCGGCACAGCCACGCGTCTTCCTCGACCTGCGCGACCTCGGAGGTGTACTCGCAGACGAGCCCGGCCGGGTCGGCGAAGTAGCCGAAGGTGTTGCTGCCGGGACCGTGCCTGCCGGGGCCCCACAGCGGCGTGACGCCGTTGTGCTTGAGCCGCCCGATGCCGCGCATGAAGTGGTCGATCGAGTTCATCTCGTACGCGATGTGGTTGACCGACGCGAATTCGGCCTGGTTGAACGCGATCACGTGGTGGTCGGCGTTGCAGCGCAGGAACGCCATCTGGTGCTCGGACCAGTCGGAGATCCGCATGCCCAGCACCCGCGTGTAGAACTCGCAGGCCGCGTCGATGTCGACGGTGTTGAGCACGACGTGCGCCAGTTTCCGCGGCACCGCGGCGCGGCCGTACGGATCGCCGGACACGACCGCTTCGACCTCGGCGGACAGCTCCACCAGCCGGCCTTCCGGGTCGGCGAAGCGCAGGCCGTACCCGCCGCCGACCTGGTCGAGCTTGCCGGGCTCGGTGACCAGCGGGACGCCGTGCGCGGCCAGCCGGGCAGCGGCCGCGTCGACCTCGCGCGGAGTGGCGACGGCGAACGCGATCTTGCCCAGCGCGTTCTGGTCGGCCTGTTCGAGCTGGAGCACGTGGTGCTCGTCGCCGGAACCGCGCAGCCACACGGCACCGCGGTCGGCTTCGACCTGTTGCAGCCCCCAGACTTCGCGGTAGAACTCGCCGGAATCGGCGCACTGCGTCGAACGCAGCGTCACCGCGCGCAGGGCGCGGAGCCGCGCGATGGGTTCGGCGGACATGGGGCCTCCTGGAACGTCAGCGGGTCGGGGCGGGCACGGGCGCGGCCGGAGCCGGTGCGGCGGCGGGAGCGGCGAGCGCGGCGGCCTGGCGGCGGGCTTCCGACCGCAGCAGCCGGCGCATCCGGACGAGCGCGATGTCGTGCTGGTACAGGTTTTCCCGGTCCCACGCGTCGAGCGGCATCGCCTCGGCCATCTCGCGGTCCTGCTCCAGCACCGCCCAGTGCCGGGCTTCGAGCCGGTTGCGGTAGAGGACGCGCCAGCTGTCGCGTTCCCAGCCGGAAACCTTGCGGCAGCGCCAGAAGAAGGCCGCGTGCTGCGTTTCGTTGATCGCGCACAGCGCGGCGACGATGGTGAACGCACCGCCCGGACCGGCGGTTTCGGGGTACGGGATGTCGAGCGTGACCCACTGCGCGCCCGCGTCGGTGAGCTGCACCCAGTCGAAGTTCACGCCGCGCTGGTCGGTCTTTTCGAAGACGAACCCGTCGTCGATCGCGCGGATCTGGAAGACGGCCTCGCGCTTGCCGCCGAACATGGTGTGGCTGTTGCGGTGCAGGAACGCGCCGTGCATCGGGTCGAGCAGGTTGTCCAGGGAGTAGCCGTAGGGGGCGTCCCATTCGACGTAGCAGAGGAAGTTGTCCCACTCGCCGCCCGCGATCGGGTCCGGAAGCTGAAGCGGCGTCGGCTCGGCGGCTTCGTCCAGGCCGAACCAGGCGAATACCGCACCGGCGTGTTCCTCCGCCGGGAACGTCCGCAGCGCGCGACGGCCCTCCAGCGCACACCCGGGGCTGCCGGGGACCGACACGACGACACCGTCGCCGTCCACCTGCACGCCGTGGTAGTTGCAGGCGACCCGGTCGCCCATGTGCACGCCGAGCGAAAGCCGCGCGCCGCGGTGCGGACAGCGGTCTTCCTGAACGTGCACGGCCCCGGCGGAGTCGCGCCAGAGCAGCAGTTGCTCACCGGCCCGCTCGATGCGGGTCAGCTCGCCGCGTTTGACGGTGCCGGACGGGCACAGCGGGTACCAGCGCTCGCGCAGGCCCAGTGCCAGCAGCTCTTCAGCGGTTTTGGTCGCCATCACGCCTCCCCTGCCAGCCGGGCGAGTTCGGCGGCGAACGTCTCTTCGGTCCAGTCGGAGCCGTCCGCCGGGCGCAAGCCGCCCGCGTTGAGCGCGGCGACCACGCCGGGCAGGTCGTGCACGCCCCGGCCGTAGACGGCTTCCAGCTCGTCGGCCAGCGCGTTCTCGTAGCTCGTTGGCGGGGCGGTGCGGCTCTGCACCGGCCGCAGCTGCAGCGGCATCGGGCGTTCCCTTTCAGTAGTGGTCGTGAGTGGCTATGCCGGTTAGCACCGGCATAGCCACTCACGAGGCTCAAGCGGCGGCGGTCGGGGCGAGCACGGCCTGCCCGGCGGCGGTGAGCACCGCGGGCACCCGCAGCCCCGGCCCGCGCGGGGCGGCCGGTTCGGGGGCGAGCAGCCCGGCCAGCTGGTGCCCGAGGGTCGGGTCGCAGCAAGCGAGGCCGTCGACGTAAAGGTGCGGTTCGCGGCTGCACGTCATCTCCACGTGCCCCGCGGCGGCGGCGCGCAGCACGGCGAGCTGCCGGTGGGTGTGTCCGGCCATGGCCGGCTCCTAAAGATCCAGAACGAGTTCGGCGGACCGGCACCGCGACACGCAGAGCATCATGGTCCCGGCGGTCGCCTTCTCGTCGTCGTCGAGCACGAAATCGCGGTGGTCCGGTTCGCCGGAGAGCACCTTCGTTTCACAAGTCCCGCACACGCCCTCGCGGCACGAGGTCGGCACGGAGATCCCGGTGCGGCCGAGAGCGTCCACAATGGACTCGTCGGCGGCGACCGAAACCCTGGTCCCGGAAGCGGCGCACACGACGTCGAATCCCGTTCCCGGCGCGGCTGCCGGAGCCTCGGGGGCCCGGAAGCGTTCGACCCGCAGCGTGGCGGTTTCCGGCAAAGCCGCCTCGACCGCGCGGAGCAGCGGTTCGGGACCGCAGCAGTGCACGACCGTGCCCGGCGCGAGCCCGGCCAGCCTCGCGGCCAGATCGGGCGGACCGCCGTGCTCGTCGTCGGCGTGCACTTCCAGCCGGTCCCCGGCGAGTCCGGAAAGCTCGTCCAGGAAAGCCATCCCGCCGCGCGACCGTCCACAGTAGAGCATGGACCACGGCGCGGAGCCGCCGGCGAGCTTCCTGGCCATCGCCAGGATCGGGGTCACGCCGATGCCGCCGGCGATGAGCAGGTGCTCCGGAGCGTCGTGCAGGGCGAAGGTGTTGCGCGGGCCCTCGACGGGAATGACGATTCCCGCGGTGAGCCGTTCGTGCACCCACGCGCTGCCGCCGCGCGAGGATTCCTCCCGCAGCACCGCGACCGTCCAGCTGTACTGGTCGGCCGGGTCGCCGCAGAGGGAGTACTCGCGCACCAGCCCGTTCGGCAGGTGCAGGGAAAGGTGCGCTCCCGGCTCCCAGCCGGGCAGCGGCTTTCCTTCCGGATCGCGCAGTTCCACCTGCGTGACCCGGTCGGCCAGCCACGTCGTCCGGTGCACCCGCAGCATCGTCGGCATCGCAGTCGTCCTCAGCGAGTGACGCCGTGCATCGGCGAGGTGGGCGGGTAGGTCGGCAGCTGCGGCTTCTGCGCGCCGATGATGACGCAGAACAGCGCGTCGGTGTCGCCGGCGTTGCGCAGGCTGCGCGGCACCCCGGCGGGCACGCGGATCAGGTCGCGGTAGCCGAGCACGCGGGTCGCGGTCTTGGTGCCGTCCTCGACGTCGTGCACGGTCACCTCCAGCGTGCCTTCGAGAACGAAGAACGCCTCTTCCACGTCGTGGTGGGTGTGCTCCGGGCCGATCGCGCCGACCGGCAGCCGCATGTTGGAGAAGGTGAAGTGCTCCGAGGGCAGCTGGCGCGCGTCGCCCTCGTGGTTGCCGGTCGCGCCGGAGCCGATGTAGCGGATCTGCGCGCGGCGGAACTCGTCGCCCTTCGCGGCGGCCTGGAAGCCGAGGGTGTCCCAGTCCTCGTACCGCGTCTCGCGAGCGGCGATGCACGAGTCGATGAGCTCCTCGAGGTGCTGATTCTTGCTTTCGGTGGTGGTCATCGGGGGCAGCTCCTCCGTGGATCCGAATGCCTTAGGTCTAAGAGAATTACTGATAAGGGTTGTACCCCGAGGCCTGTGATCCGCACAACCCCTTAGACCTAAAATTCTTTCCGGCGGCTTCCCGGCGGCTCGCGCGCGGCGGCAGGCCTTGACGAAATCTTAGGTCTAAGGTTTCCTCGGTCGCACCCCCGTCACCCGCGCCGAAAGGACGTCCGCCATGCAGCCCTTCCCCGTCCCGCCCGACGAAATCCCGGTCGGCGGCGACTGGCAGCGCGGCGGCGGCCCCGCGTCCGCGTGCGTGGATCCCGCCGACGGGTCGGCCGTCGCCTCGATCCACGCCGCCGACTCCGCCCAGGTCGACGCCGCCGCCCGCGCCGGTGCCGCGGCCGCCGCGGACCCGGCATGGCGAGACTTGCTGCCGCACCAGCGCGCCCGGCTGCTCGTCCGCGTCGCCGACGCGATCGAAGACCACGCCGAGCAGCTCGCCCTGCTGCAAACCCGCAACACCGGCAAGGCGCTGGGCGAAACCCGCGCACTGGTCGCGAGCGCGGCAGGCACCTTCCGCTACTACGCGGCCGCGCTCGAAACCCTCGAAGGCGAACTCCCGCCGAGCCGCGGCGCGCACCTGACGATGAGCGTGCACGAACCGATCGGCGTCGTCGGCGCGATCACGCCGTGGAACTCGCCGATCGCCAGCGACGCCCAGAAAATCGCCCCCGCGCTGGCCGCCGGAAACGCCGTCCTGCTCAAACCGGCGGAAGCCACCCCCCTGGTTTCGCTGGCGCTGGCCCGCCTCGTCCACGACGCCGGCGTGCCGCCCGCGCTGCTGTCCGTCCTGCCCGGCCCCGGCTCGGTCGTCGGCGACGCGATCTCCCGCCACCCGCTGGTCGGCAAGCTCGCCTTCACCGGCGGCACGACCACCGGACGCGTGCTGGGCCGCATCGCCGCGGACCGGATCATCCCGGTCACCATGGAACTGGGCGGCAAATCGCCGACGATCGTCTGCGAGGACGCCGACGTCGAGGAGACTGTCGCCGGAATCCTGTATGGAATCTTCTCGTCGACCGGACAGAGCTGCATCGCCGGATCGCGGATCTTCCTGCCGCGCAAGCAGTACGGCGAATGGGCTTCCCGCCTGACCGCCGCCGCTTCCGCCCTGCGCCTCGGGCCCGGCACCGATCCGGCCACCCAGGTCGGGCCGCTGGCGACGTTCGCGCACCGCGACAAGGTGGCCGCGATGGTCGACCGCGCCCGCGAAGAAGGCGCGGTGGTCCGCTGCGGCGGGCGAATCCCCTCTGACGAACGCTTGTCACGCGGCGCGTACTACCTGCCGACCCTGCTGGACGGCCTCGCCCCGGACGCGAAGACGTGCCAGGAGGAAATCTTCGGCCCAGTCGGCGTCCTGCTGCCCTACGACGACGAGGAAGACCTGGTCGCCCAGGCCAACTCGACCGTCTACGGCCTGGCGTGCGGCATCTGGACCGCCGACTACCGCCGCGCGCTTCGCCTGGCACGCCGCGTCGAGGCCGGGACGGTGTGGATCAACACCTACAAGCAGTTCAGCATCTCGACACCGTTCAGCGGCACCAAGGAAAGCGGCCTCGGCACGGACAAGGGCCGCACCGCGATCCGGAGTTACCAGCGGCAGAAGAGCCTGTACCTGAGCCTCGCGGACGAACCGATCCCGTGGGCTCGGGGCTGAGCGCCTCGTGAGTGTTGGCGCCGGTGAGAACCGGCGCCGACACTCACGAGCCAGGCACCATTCAGTCCCCGAACTCAGCCTGGTCCAGCGACTGCTCCAGCTTCCCCAGCAATTTCGCCAGCTGCGCCCGTTCCGTCGCGGTCAACCCGGCCAGCATGCGGTTTTCGTTCGGAAAATGCTCGTGCACCACTTTGTCCGTGGCCGCGAGCCCGTCCTCGGTGAGGCCGATGAACACCACTCGCCGGTCGTCCTCGTCGCGTTCGCGGCGGACGAGCCCGGCCTGCACCAGCTTGTCGACCCGCTGGGTGATGCCGCCGGTGGTGAGCAGGTTGGTGTCGGCGAGATCCCCCGCCGTGCGCCGGTACGGCGCGCCGCCCCGCCGGAGCGCGGCGAGGATCCCGAAATCCGCCACCGTGATCCCGTGCCGGGCGAACACGCGCGTCAGCTGCCGCTGGTACCGGTCGAACGAACGATGCAACCGCCCGAACACCGCGAGCGGCGACGTGTCGACCTCCGGCACCTCGTCGCGCCACTGCGCGAGCATCTCGTCGACCTCGTCCGGCTCGGTCCGCTTCGGCATCCGGCACCCCCGTGAATAACTTTGGGCTAAGAATAGCACCACTAAGATTTTCTGGGACCGCTACGGTGACCGCATGACGGTCAAGCGGATGGACAACGTCCTCATCGTCGTCGAGGACCTCGACGCGGTCATCGCGTTCTTCGTCGAACTGGGGCTGGAACTGGAAAACAAGGGCCCGCTGGACTGGCGCGGCGCGGAACAGGTGGTCGGCCTGAAGGACATCCGGCAGGACGTCGCCATGCTGCGCGTCCCGGACGGCCCCGGGCGGGTCGAACTGGCGAAGTTCCACCAGCCGAAGGCGATCGCCCCGGAGCCGTGGCAGGCCCCGGCGAACACGCTGGGCATCCGCCGGATGATGTTCGCGGTCGACGACCTCGAAGACACCCTCGCCCGCCTGCGCGCCCACGGAGCCGAACTGGTCGACGAGGTGGTGCGGTACGAGGACATCTTCCTGCTGTGCTACGTGCGGGGGCCGGAGAATATCGTCGTCGGGCTCGCCCAGGAACTCGGCTGAGCGCGCGGCGGATTTACCGAACCCGAACACGCCTCGAACCGGGCTCGCCGATCGCGGTCCTAGCGTGCGGGGCATGCCGCAACGCGCTCGTTCGCTCCTGATCTCGCTGCTGGCCTTGACAGTGGCTTCGACTGCCGTCGCCTGCGTGCCGGGCCAGCCCGCCGCGGCCGGCGGCAAACCGAACATCGTCCTCGTGCTCACCGACGATCTGTCGATGAATCTGCTGCCGTATCTGCCGCATGTACAGGACATGGCCCGCACTGGCACCTCCTTCGCCGACTACACCGTCACCGACTCCCTCTGCTGCCCGTCGCGCTCGTCGCTGTTCACCGGGATGGTCCCGCACGACACCGGCGTGTTCACCAACGGCGGCAAGGACGGCGGTTACCGCGTCTTCCACGGCCGCGGCGACGACAAGTCGACCTACGCGACGTCGTTGCGGCAGGCCGGGTACCGGACCGCGATGATGGGCAAGTACCTCAACGGCTACCAGCCGAAATCCGACGGAATCCCGCCCGGCTGGAACGAGTGGGACGTCGCCGGGAACGGCTACGGCGAATTCGACTACGACCTCAACGAGAACGGCACGGTCAAGCATTACGGCAAGAAACCCGAGGACTACCTCGTCGACGTCATGGCGGACAAGGCCGCGCAGTTCGTCGCCAGCTCGGCGGCCGACCACACCCCGTTCGCGATGGAACTCGCCACGTTCGCCCCGCACGGCCCCTACACCCCCGCGCCTCGCGACGCCGGCGCGTTCCCCGGGCTCACCGCACCGCGCGGCCCCGCGTACGACACGCTCCCGTCTTCGCCGCCGTCGTGGCTCGCCCCCCGCACCCCGCTGACTGACCGGGAAAAACAGACCATCGACAAGGACTTCCGCAAGCGAGCACAGGCCGTGCAGTCGGTCGACAGGATGATCGGCACCGTGCAAGCGGCGCTGGACAAAGCCGGAGTACGCGGGAACACCGACCTCGTCTTCACCTCGGACAACGGCTACCACATGGGCGAGTACCGGCTCACCCCCGGAAAGCAGACTGCGTTCGACACGGACGTGCACGTGCCGCTGGTGGTCACCGGCCCGGGAGTCAAGGCGGGCGCGACGGTGGACCAGCCCGCGGAGAACATCGATCTGCGGCCGACTTTCGAAGCGCTGGCCGGGGCATCGACCCCCGCGCAGGTAGACGGCGAAAGCCTGGTGCCGCTGCTGAACGGCACCGCACCCCCGGCGTGGCGCACGGTCGGGCTGGTGGAGCACCACGGTCCCGACTTCGACCAGAACGACCCGGACAAACCCGCGAAGAACAGCGGCAATCCGACCACCTACGAGGCGATTCGGAGCACCACCTACACCTACGTCGAGTACGCCGACGGCGCCAAGGAGTACTACGACCGGACCACGGATCCGCAGGAACTGCACAACACCGCCGCTCAGCTGCCGCCGGACAAGGCGCGGCAACTGCACGACACGCTGCGGGCGATGGTCTCCTGCCACGGGGCGGCCGCCTGCCGGCACTGACCTCGGCAGGTCGGCCGAACCCGTTCACTCCAGCAGCGCGAAGCCCGACTCGTACCGCGTCTTGCCCAGCGCCGCCAGCACGATTTGCAGGAATCCCATCGCCTCGAGTTCCCTTGCGCGGGTCAGCGGGCCGACGTCGACCGCGCGCATTCCCGCCGCCTCGACGAACGCCACGACCGCCATCTTCGCGTCCGCGTAGTCCCCGGCGAACAGGACGGTCGTGCGCGTCGTGCCGTTCGTGCCGCTGACGAGCGTGTCCCCGAGATTGACGTTGAACGCCTTGACGACGGCCGTGCCCGCCGGCAGCAGCTTCACGAGTTCGGCCGCGGTGGACGAATCGGCTGGCGACTTCAACCGGTCGTAGGTGGAGAAATCGATGGGGTTGCTGATGTCGATGACGATCTTTTCGCGGAACTGCTCCCGGTAGCGCTCGACGATGCCCGGGTACGCCCCGTACGGAACGGCAAGCACGACCAGGTCTCCAGTGAGCTTGTCGCCCAGGACGCCGTAATCGGGACCAGGACGCGCCGCGGACATGCTTTCCGCGCTGCGCTTGATGATCTGGACGTCGGCGCCGGCCCGGGCCGCGACTTCCGCGATCGCCCCGCTCATCTTGCCGCTGCCGATGATGCTGATCGAGGTCATGCGACCGGAACCCCCTGAAATCGGTTGAGCGCCTGTTCGGCCACTTTCTGCGCGTCGTAGTCGAATACCGCGCTTCGCCGGAAGTCGCGCCCGACCCGGAGATCGGCGTCGCGCTTCTTGAGGTCCGCGAATTCGTGCTGTGCGTCGAACATGGCGCCGGCCCGGCGAGAGCCGTTCTGCAGGATGGCCGTGCGTTGCATGCGGACCGAGGTGTAGCGCCGGAACGCCTCGGGAATGTCGGCGACGTTTTCGGCTGCCGCGAGGAACGTGGCGAGCGCCATGCTGTCCTCGATCGCCTGGTTCACCCCCTGCCCCTGGTGCGGCAGCATCGTGTGCGCCGCGTCGCCGAGCAAGGTGATCGGCCCTCGGGACCAGTTGGCGAGAGGTTCGTGATCGAAAAGGCCCCACCAGAAGGTGTGCTCGATGCACCCGATGAACTCCTGGAGTTTCGGATCCCAGTCCCGGCCCGCGAACTCGGCGGCGAGTTCGCGGACCTCTGCCGGACCGGACCAGGCCCCGCGGAGCGGCCGGTCGCTCGGGATTCCGGCGACGAGGTTGAACAGCTTCCGCTGCTGCAGCGGATAGCACATGAAGTGCCTCCGGTTGCCCATCCACACCTGGCTGATCATGCGCCAGTCGCCAGGCAGGCGGGACGCGTCGACCACTCCGCGGTAGACGATGTACCCGGAGTAGACCGGCTCCGGGAACTGGCCGACGGCTCCCCGCACCACCGAATGGATGCCGTCCGCCCCGATCACGGCATCGAACACGTCGTCCGCGCCGTTCTCGAACTCGACACGAACGCCGGAGCCCAGTGTCTGCACCGAAACCAGCCGGTGGCCGAGACGGATCGTCGCCGGATCGACCTCCTGCGCCAAGGCGTCGATCAAGTCCGGGCGGTACATGCCGATGTTCTGGTGCTGCTTGGCCGAGTCCTCCCATGCCGCGTCGGTCACCAGACCGCCCATGGCGTTCAGGTAGACGCCGTGCCCGTCCGGGACCGCGCCGACCCGCCTGATCCGGTCGAGCACGCCGAGTCTCTCGAGAACGCGCGCGGCGTTCGGCGCGACCGTGACCCCCGCGCCCACTTCGCCCAGCTTGCCCGCCTGCTCGAACACGGTGGCCTGGACGCCGGCGATCTTCCGCAGCGCGATCGCGGCCGTCAGCCCGCCCATCCCTCCGCCGACGATCGCGATTCAAGTGTCCTGACCTGCCACTGCTTCTCCTTGCCTGCCTCTGCTTCTCTTGACTGACTCGCGCGACACCCGCTGCTCGCACCGGTGGTTCCGGCGGCCGGTGCGCACGACACGGAGGAGGATCGGCGCCGATGACCGTCGCGCAGGCGATTCGCCGTGGCGAGACGGAGTCGGAGGAGCGCACCGTTGTCCCCAAAGTCCTTGCCAGCCCTCCATTCGGAGGGATCGGGAAGCTGTTCCTCTCATCATGCGAGGCCCTCGTCTGCGTGTAAATCGTGGTAATGTGAGGATGTAATTCGGTTGAACTGAAGAAGTGGGGCAGCCATCTCCGAGGTGAGCCTGCGGCAACTCGAACTTTTCGCGGCACTGCCGAATTTCCCCACGCTCAGCGCGGCCGCGGCGCACCTGCACATCTCGGAGTCCGCGCTGTCGCAGGCCGTGTCGAGCCTGGAGAGCGCCGTGGGCGAGCAGCTGTGCGTGCGGCGCAAAGCCAGAGGGCTCACGCTCACTCCGACCGGTCAGGATTTCGCCCGGCGGGCTCGTCAGATCGTGGCCGACACTCACGAACTCGTCCTGAGCGCCGGACGCGAACAGGAGCTGCGAGGTCCGGTGCGGCTCGGCTGCTACTCGAGCTTCGCCGCGAACGTGGTGCCGGAGCTTCTCGAGGGCTTCCCCCAGCGGCATCCCGGCGTGAGCATCGGGATCACGGTGGGCACCAACGAAGGACTGCTCTCCGATCTCGAGGCAGGGCGGCTCGACGTGGCCCTCGTGTACGACGTGTCGCTGCCGACCGGATGCCGCCGCCGCAGGATCTACGCGACAGAACTCGAGGCGCACCTGCCTCCCGGGCATCCGCTCGCGGCCGCCGAGACAGTGGACCTGGCGGATCTCGCCGACGAGCCCTACATCCAGTACGACGCGACACCGGGCGTCCGCAATGTGGCGGACGCGTTCACCGCGCGCGGCCTGGAGCCCAGGATCGAAGCCAGGGTCTCCCAGATCGGCCTCGTCGAGGCACTGGTGGGCCGAGGACTCGGCTACGGGCTGCTCATGTCCCGGCCCCACGCGCTCCCCATGAGCATCGAGGGACGACCGGTCGTCATCCGGCCGCTCGACCCCCCGGTCACGGTTACCCACGTAGTGGGGATCTGGCCGGCGGACATGAAGCTCACCCCGCGCGCCTCCGCCCTTCTCGACTTCGCCGCGGAGCGGCTCGGCGAGCACGGGCCCACCGACGCGATTCCGGCTCGGACGGCATCCGACGACACTGCCGCGGCTGTGCCGGAGCATTAGGAGGTCCTCGGCGTCCCGGACACGCGGAAACGGTACCGCTCCCAGCGAACGGCACCGCCTCCAGCGATCAGGAGCCCACCGCCTTCCAGGCGACGTCAGCGATCAACGCCTGCCCTTTCGCACTCGGGCGGAAGCAATCCACAGTGGACATATCGCTCGGATCGAACCGAGCCGCGAAACCCGCGCCTTCGTCGTACGGGCACTGGGCGAACTCGGCGCAGACCTCAGCAAGCTGCGCGTTGTAGTCGACGATCCGCTGCCGGAACGCGTCGCGCCGTTGCTGGTCGGCCGAGGCGGTCGAGACCGGATTCGCCAGCAGTGCGTCGCCCGCTGCGGTGGTTTTCAATCCGATTCCCGAGGCGTATCCGGCCACGATCACGACCGCGCCCGCCAGACTGGCCGCGACCCCGTGGTCCCGGCGCAGTCCACGCCCGGCTGAAGCCACCACAATCATTTCCTCCCGACTGGCGGATGGAGCATGACGAGTGAGCACCACATCAGACCGCGCGTTTCGCTAGCCGACGCGGTCATGACGGGAACGGAAAAATCGACTTCCGGATAACCGCGGGCAATCGGTGAACTCGCACTCGCCCCGAGGAGTGAGAACTGTTTAACGCAGCCGTCGCGCTGCCGACAACGAGCTTCCGGGACCATCCCGGTCCGACACTTATTGCCTTCCGGAAGCAGGGTTCATGCGATCGCTCTCCATCGCTGCCCCCGCCGACCGAGAACGGCAGCGCCGAGGCGGGCTCGCCGCAATTCTTTTCACACTGGCCGCGACCCTTGTTCCGCATGCCGCGGCCGAGGCGCACAGCTTTCTGGAATCGAGCAGTCCGGCGAAGGATTCCGCGATCGCTGCCGGACCCGCGAAAATAGTGCGCACCTTCAACGGACCCCTGGACAGCGGATTCACCGAATTGTCCGCGCTCGGCCCGGACGGAAAGACGCCTTGGGAGTCCGGCGCGCACACGGTCGCCGGAGCCGACCTCTCCGCGCCGGTGAAACCGCTCGGTCCGGCCGGGAAGTACACTGTGGACTATCGGATCGTGTCCGCCGACGGGCATCCGGTGTCCGGCTCTTACTCCTTCACGCTGACCAAGCCCGGCCCAGGCGCCGCGGCCGCGCCACCGTCCACCGCTGCGGCATCGACGGCCAGCGAGAACGATGTGCCGCTGTGGGCATGGGCGGCCGCGGCACTGCTGATCGCAGGAGGAATCGTCGCGGCCCGCATCTCGCGCAGTCCGTCCCGAGACTGAGCGAACGCCCGCCGTGTCCGGCGCCCTCGTCCGGCGGCGCGCGGCACCCGGCCCGGGCGCGGCTCGGCTCGCGAGCCCGGTCGAGGCGAAAACCGCGGAATCAGCGAGCGCGCTGTTCTTCCGCGGAGTGCTGTGCAACTTCCTGTCCTGCCTCGCCGTGCGGATGGCCGCGCGCACGAAGTCGGACGGCGCTGATCGCCTGCTGCCCGCTCGCGTTCGTCAACTGTCCGCCGGGCTCGGAAACCTCACCCGCGCCAGGCCGCGGCGCCAGCATCCGAAAAGGCTGGCGCCGCGGCCCGGACAGGTCACCCGGTGACGAGCGACAGGCCGTAGGTCTGCAGGATCTCGTTCACCGGCTGGAACCAGGTCTCACCGCCGGAACCGCAGTTGCCGAAACCGCCCGAAGTGACCCCCTGGGCTTGGTCGCCGGTGATGAAGGAGCCGCCGGAGTCGCCGGGTTCCGCGCACGCGTTGGTGTGCGTCGCCTGGTAAACCGCGCCCTGGGCGTAGTTGATGGTCTCGTTCAGGCCCAGCACGGTGCCGCAGTGCCAATGCGAGGTCGAGCCGGAGCGGCAGATCGACGAACCGGCCGGCGCGACGGCCGACCCGCGGACGATCACGTCGCTGACCGTGCCCCAGCCGAGCACGACGGGGGCGGTCCACCAGCCGTTGCCGATGGTGATGTAGGAGTAGTCGTTGCCGGGGAAGGAAGATCCGGCGAACGTGCCCATCGCCGAGTTGTCCCAGCCGACGACGGAGCTGCCCTTGCTGCCGCAGTGCCCGGCGCTGACAAACCCGCCGTGCACCGAGAAGCCGATGGAGCAGCGGGTGTTTCCGTTGATGTAATAGGGATCCCCGCCGACGGTGCCTGCCGAGAACGTCTGCGGGCGAGCACCGGGAACCACGGTCACCGGGCCTGCGGCACGGGCTCGCGCGAGGAAAGCGTCGACGTCCGGACCGTGCGCACCGGGTTGGAGGGTGACGACCACACTGCCGCTGCGGGGATCCGCGTGCCAGCCGCTGACCGCGGCCGGGGCTCGGTTCGCTTTCGCAGCGGTGTCGATGGCCGTCTTCGCCGCGTCCAGCGCCGCGGCGGTGACCTGTGCCGGAACGGTTTCCGCCCCGGCCCGACGAACGGCGCCGGCCACGGCCGGGTCCGTCACGCCGACGACCAGCTTGCCGCGCGCCGGGTCGAACCAGGCCCCGCCGAAAGCCGTTCCGGCCGCCTGCTGGGCCGCGGGCAACTGCCGCGACGCGGTCAGTTCCTGCCGGAGCCGGGTCTGCGCTTGCCCGGCGCTGAGGCCGAGATCCCGTTGCATGGCCGCGATCAGTCCAGGGGACGCCTGGGCGGCGGGCGCGACCACGGCGGCGAGACTCGCCGCGAGAACGGCCGCACCGGTGAGGCTGAGGGTGATTCTTCGACGCATCGGAACTCCTCGAAGGCCGGGGGAAAGAAACCCACTGTCGGCCGAGTGTGCGGAGGCTGCGCGAAGCCGGTCCAGCGACAGCCCGCGTTTTGTCCGAAACCTGTCGCCGCGACTGCTCCGTTCGTCCGCTCCGGAACGGACTTCCGGGCAACCGCCGGTCCGGCGCCGCTCAGATGGGCGGGGTCGCGGTCCCGAACAACAACGAGCCCATGTCGCCGATTGCGGCCTTCTCGGCCCTGTCCGTGGCGGGACTCCTCATCGTCTTCACCAGCGTCGCCCCCAGTTCCTCCACCACGGCGCGCGGCCGGTCGACTCCCTGGTCCTCGGGACGGCGTTCGGCGCTCCCCGCACCACTCAAGCGAGCGGGGTGTCGTCCAGGGACTTCGCGAGATCCCCTGGCGTGTCGTAGAGGGCGACGGCACCGGCCTCCCGGAGTTCGTCGTCTCCGAAGCCGCCGGAGCGGACGACGATCGCGGGCATTCCGGCCCTTTTCGCCGCTTCGACATCCCACACCGAGTCGCCGACCATCACCGCCGGCGCGCCGGGCGGGGCACCCAGCTTCTTCAGCGCCGCCCGCAGCAGATCCGGGGCCGGTTTGGACGCGTCGACGTCGGCGCTGGTGGTCCAGTCGTCGACGAGAGCGCGAGCGTCGAGCTTGTCCAGGAAGACCTCCGCGTGGCGTTGCTGAGCCGAACTGGCGAGCACCACCCGGTGGCCGCGCTCCTTGACGGCCGCGAGCAGATCGCGGGCACCCGGCAGCGGCGCCATCTCCTCGAGCAGCGAGTCGACCTCCTTGCCCTGCCGCTCCCGGGCCCGCTCGCCCGCCCGGCGCTCCAATTCCTCCCCGCCGACCGCGGCGACGAGCTGGTCCCCGCCCATCCCGATCAGCCGGTGCAGCCGCCACACCGGGTGCACCTCTCCCACCGACCGCAACGCCCGGTACCAGGCGAGAGCGTGGTGGTAGTTCGAATCGACGAGCGTCCCGTCGATGTCGAGGACGGCAATGGGGGAACCTGTCACGAGCGCTTGGTTACCCACCGTCGCGGGAGTCAATCACCGCGTCTCTCCGGACGACTCAAGCGCCGCCTTGGCCTGCCGCATCTCGTCCTCGACGTCCGGCCGCAAAGTCCGGCGCAAAACCGGCTCCGCGAACCACTTCGCCGGCCCCTTGAACCCGCACCGCACAGTCCGGGTGACCGCGGTGCGCTCGCCCGAGGCCACGCACACCCAGCTGGCGCTGAACTCGGAAACGAGATTGGCCAGCCGGTTCGCCGGGATCGGCGGCAGCCGCACGTCCACCCGCTCGTCCGAGGTGCGGGTCATCCGGGAAACCACCTTGACCGCCGGACCGGGAATGCCGGGAAGCTTGCTGCCGAAGCGAAACTCGGTGACGTCCCCGGCGCGCCGCACCCAGTCGATCGCACCGATCTTGCGGTCGACCGCGGCGTAGGCGCGGGGGTCCATCACGAACTCGAGCACGCGGTCCGCCGGGCAGTCGATCGTCTCAGTCACCTGAACCTCGACCATAGGAAAGAGAGTACTCTCTCACTATGGCGCGTTCAACTCCCGGCGTGACGAGGCAGCACCTGGTCGAAGCGGCCGCCCAGCTGTTCGCGGAACGGGGCTTCGGCAAAACCTCGACCGCCGACATCCAGCGCGCGTGCGGCCTCAACCCCGGATCCGGAGCGCTGTACAAACACTTCCCCTCCAAGCGGGCGCTGCTGGAGGAAATCGTGCAGCAGCATCTGGCGGGGATCAGCGACCGCAGCAGGCAAGCGGCAGCGGTGCCCGAAGCACCGGAGGAGGCGCTGCCCGTGCTCGCGCGGCTGGTTTGGGACAGCATGCGCCGGGACCGCGCCGCGCTGCGCATCATTTTCCGCGAACTCGAACCGTTTCCCGACCTGCTGGAACAAATGTGGCAAGGCGTGCTCGGCTCGGTCTACACCGTCGCGACGGAATGGATCGCCTCTGGCGTGCGCCGCGGCGACTTCCAGGTCGAGGACCCCGAAGCCACCGCGTCCGTGTTGCTCGCTTCCCTGACCTACTACCCGATTCTGGACGCACTCGTCGGGCACACCCCGGGCGATGTGGACGAGGAAGCCTTCCTTGCCGCGTGGACGCTGCAAGCCCGGCTTTCGCTCGGACTCAAGGACCGGTGAACCCCTGTCGCACGTGGTCCCGTGACCCGCGAACACCAGTTCTCCGTCGCTTTGGCCTGCTTCGCCGGAGGCCGCGTGTTCGCGGTCTTTGGCTCCGCGGGGCATGAGCACGGAATCGCCTGGCCGGATCAGGGTGCCGTCTCTTGCACCGGCCCGAACAATCTCGTCGCCGAGTTTCGACGCTTGCGCCGCAGGGCAATCCGCCCCTTCGAGCAAGCGTCCGACCTCGGCTTCGATCAGCGGGGGCACGCCCGACGCGATCTGGGCCGCGCTTCCGCAAACCACCGCCAGGCCGGGGTCGAGCATCGACGACGTGGCCGCGCTGCGCGGCCGAGCCGACGGTGCTGCCAGGTTCGCGTCGTTCTTGACGAACACTGGCACCTTGAGCCATTCGTTCAGCATGCCGGTCAGATCAGCGTGCGTCGTCGTCCAGAACACGTCGTCTCCCGCATCGGAACGGTCCGGCGCCTCGTCGGAATCCATCACTGCCGTCCTGAGGTTTCTCAGGTCGACGCGGATCGCCGACACGTTCTCGCCGCCGGTCCGCACGATGTCCTGGCAGCGGTCCGCCACGACGCGCTGGCCCTCTTCGTCGCGGTAGTACCCGGCGGTCGTCGCGGGCGAGCGGCAGACCGCCTCTCCGGACGGCGCCCCGACCGCGATGAGCGCGTTCGCCGGTGTCCTCAATGGACAGTTCGATGCCGGTTTCGGCACCCAGTCCAGCCTCAGTCGGCCCGCGGCGCGGGCTCGGCGACCCAGGTTTCGGCCCAGTCGGACAAGGCGTCGACCGCCGTCTGCAGTTGGTGGCCCTTCTTCGTCAGCACGTATTCGATGCGCACCGGGGTTTCGTCGTAGACGCGCCGTTCGACGATGCCTTCGTCCTGGAACTCGTGCAGGCGTTCGGCGAGCATCTTGTCGCTCAGGCCCGGAATGGCCTCACGGATGTCGCGGAAGCGGGTTTTGCCGTGGAGCATGGCGCGCAGCACCGCGCCGCTCCAGCGGCGCCCGATCAGTTCCACCGCGTGGTGGAAGAGCGGGCAGAAGGCTTCGGCGTTGCGGTCCACTTCACGACGTTAACGCTTGGTAAGCGACTTGACAAACGTGAGTGCTCCACCTTTACTAACGACTCGTTAGCGACTCACCGCATGGGTGGAGGTTGAGCGTGGCCGCGGAAGTTCTGATGCGCGCCGACCCGGGAGTGGTGACGGTCTGGTCCGACATCGGCTGTCCGTGGGCCACCCTGGCGTTGACCACGTTGCGCACCGCGGCGCGAAACCGGGGCCACGAGCCGCTGATCGACCACCGCGCGTTCCCGCTGGAGCTGTTCAACCGGCAGCCCACGCCGAAACTGATCCTCGACGCCGAGATCGTGGCGATCGCCGGGCGCCGGCCCGAGCTGGGTTGGCGGCTGTGGACGGGCGCCGAACACCAGTATCCGGTCACCACGTTGCCCGCCATGGAAGCGGTGCAGGCCGCGAAGCACCCCGACATCGGCGGGCTCGCCGCCTCCGACCAGTTCGACGAGGCTCTGCGGCACGCCTTCTACGTCGACGGCCGATGCGTCAGCCTGCACCCGGTCATCCTCGATGTCGCGGCCCAGTGCGATCGAGTGGACGAGTCCGCGCTGGCGGAGGCGCTCGCCCGCGGCGACGGGCGAGCGGAGATCTACCAGGATTGGGAGATCGCCCGCGGTCCGCGGGTGCAGGGCAGCCCGCACCTGTTCGCCTCCGGCGGATACGATCGGCACAATCCGGGCGCGACTTACCACTGGACCGCACCGCCCGGCAAGGGCTTTCCCTTATTGGAAGACTACTCGACCGAATGGGCGAACACCTTGCTGGATCAGCTCGACCGCTAACTGATCAATACACATTCCCCGTCGCTTTCCGGATTCCGGAATGGCGACGGGGAATTTTTTTCACGTAATTTCCGGACCCGTTCGGAAGTGTCACGGCATGGACACCTTTGGTTTACGTTCCAGGAAGACCAATTCTCCATGCGCCGGATCTAATCCTGGGCGTTCGATTCGAACGAACCGCCTGACGCGACGACGCGGCGGGCGGCATTTCAGTGCACCCCTAGTCCCCGGAGAGGTCTTCGCATGTCGTTTCCCGCCAGCCGGATCACGCCTGGTGTTCAGTCCGTTTTCCGCGTCGTTATCGGCTTCCTCTTCACGTGCCACGGTGCCGCGTCCCTGTTCGGCGTCCTCGGCGGCGCGGTGGGAACCCATGGCGGCACGGTCAGTTTCCCGACCTGGCCCGGATGGTGGGCAGCTGCCATTCAGCTGGCCTGCGGAATTCTCGTCATGATCGGCGCGGGCACGCGTGCCGCCGCGCTCCTGGCGTCCGGTTCGATGGCTTTCGCCTATTTCACCGTGCATTTCCCGCACTCGCCTTTTCCCATGGAGAACGAGGGTGAACCGTCCGCTTTGTACGCTTGGGCTTTCTTGTTGATCGCGGCGATCGGGCCGGGCCCCTGGACGGTTGTCGAATTGGTGCGCAAAATCGTGCGGACCGCTCCGGCGGCGCAGCCGGTCGGCGCCGAATGACGCACGAGACGCCGGTCGCGAACCGCGCGGCGGACCTCGCGCTGACCGCGCTCGGGCCGGCGGTGTGGGGCAGTACCTATCTGGTCACCACCGAACTGCTGCCGCCGGGCCGCCCGCTGCTCGCCGCGACGGTGCGCGCCCTGCCCGCGGGGCTCGCGCTGCTGGCGGCGGGCCGGACGTTGCCAACGGGCCGCTGGTGGTGGCGTGCGCTCGTGCTGGGCGTGGTCAACATCGGGGCGTTTTTCTTCCTGCTGTTCGTCGCCGCCTACCTCCTGCCGGGCGGGGTCGCCGCGGTGATCCTCACGCTGCAGCCGGTGCTCGTGCTGGTGCTCGCGGCGGTCGTGCTCGGCGACCGGATCCGCCTGGCCCAGGTCGTGGCTTGCGTCCTGGGCATCGGCGGAGTCGCGTTGCTCGTGCTGCAGCCGAGCGCGCGCCTCGACCCGGTCGGGGTGCTCGCCGGGCTCGGCGGCGCGGTGTGCATGGCGACCGGCATCGTGCTCACCAAGCGCTGGGGCCGCCCGGACGGGACGAGCCTGCTGACCTTCACCGGCTGGCAGCTCGCCGCGGGCGGGCTGGTGCTCGCACCGGCCACGCTGGCCGTCGAAGGCTTGCCCGGCCGGATCAGCGGCGCCAACGTCGCCGGGTTCGCCTATCTCGGCGTGGTCGGCGCGCTCATCGCGTACGCGCTGTGGTTCCGCGGCCTGGAGCGGCTGCCCGCGCTCGCGGTCTCCTTCCTGGCGTTCGCCAGCCCGCTGGTCGCCACCGTCCTCGGTTACCTCTTCCTCGATCAGTCCTTCACCCCATGGCAGGCCGTCGGCGCCGCCACCGTCGTCGGCGCCGTCGTCCTGGCGCAGCAACGGATCCGGCCCGCCCCCGGCACCACCAGACCGCTCGACCTCCCCGTCCCCCGCGAACTGTGAATCGGAGCAAGTCCATGCAGTCCCCCGACGCACTGGCACCCACCCCGACCGGGCCTCACCCCGTCGACATCGCCCGCACCCTGCCCGAACTCCTCGCCGACCGCGCCGCCGCCGCACCCGATCACCCCGCGGTGATCAGCGACGACGCCACGCTGACTGTCGCCGGCCTCTACCGCGCCGCCTGCCGCGTGGGCGCCGGGTTGCGCGCCCTCGGCGTACGCCCGGACGACCGGATCGGCGTCTACGCCGACCCGTCCCCGGAGCTGCTGGTCGCGATCTGGGGCATTCTCTGCTCCGGCGCCGCCTACCTGCCGCTGTCCCCCGACTATCCGGAAGACCGGATCCAGTACATGATCGCCGACGCGGACGTCCGCGTCGTGCTCACGCAGGACCACCTGCGCGACCGGCTGCGCGAATTCGCTTCGCCCGCAACGCGAATCGTCACGTCCGCCCAACTGCCCGAACCGAGCCCGGAGCCGCCTCGGGGCGCAGCAAGCCCGACCGGCCTGGCCTACGTCATCTACACCTCGGGCAGCACCGGACGGCCCAAGGGCGTGATGATCGAACACCGCAGCGTCCTGTCCCAGATGCGGTGGATGAACTACTTCGGGCACGTCGGCCCGCACACCGCCGTGCTGCAGAAGACCCCGGTCAGTTTCGACGCCGCACAGTGGGAAATCCTCGCCCCCGCGGTCGGCGGACGCGTCGTCGTCGGCGCGCCCGGCATCTACCGCGACCCCGAAGCACTCGTCGACACCGTCATCCGCCACGACGTGACCACCCTGCAGTGCGTGCCGACCCTCCTGCGCGCGCTGCTGGACACCGAGCGCTTCGCCGAATGCACCTCGCTGCAGCGCGTGTTCTCCGGCGGCGAAGCGCTGCCGGTCCCGCTCGCCCGCGAACTCCTGCGCACCGTGCCGGGGTGCTCGCTGGTGAACCTCTACGGTCCGACCGAGTGCACGATCAACGCCACGGCGCATCTGGTCGACCCGGACGACCTCGACGACGAGGCAGCGTCGGTGCCCATCGGCACCCCGGTCGACAACACCCAGTGCTACATCCTCGACGCCGACCTCGCGCCCGTCGACATCGGCGAGACCGGCGAACTGTACGTCGGCGGAGCCCAGCTGGCCCGCGGCTACCTCGGCCGGGCGGACCTGACCGGGGAGCGGTTCATCCCGTCGCCGTTCGTGCCGACCGAGCGGCTGTACCGCACCGGCGACCTCGTGCGCTGGAACCCGGACGGCACCATCCAGTTCTGCGGCCGGGCGGACAACCAGGTCAAGCTGCGCGGCTACCGCGTCGAACTCGAAGAGGTCACCCTCGCCGTCGAGAACCACACCTGGGTCCGGCAAGCCGCCGCCCTCGTCGCCGACGACCCGCGCACCGGGTCCCCGCAACTGATCGCCTGCGTCGAACTCAACCCCGCCGAAGCCGCCGTCATGGACCAGGGCAACCACGGCAGCCACCACCAGTCCAAGGCCAGCCGCCTCCAAGTCCGGGCGCAACTGGCCGACCCCGGCATCCGGGGCGAGGACCAGCTCGCCGGACGACCGGCGATCGCGCTTCCCGGCCGACAGGAAACACCGGAGCAGCGGCGGAAAGTGTTCGCCCGCAAGACCTACCGCTTCTACGACGGCGGCCCGACCACCCGCGACGACCTCCTGCGCCTGCTCGCCGCACCGGCGCCGCGACAGCCCCGCCCCCGCCAGCCGCGCGACCTCGGGCCCGCCGGGCTCGGCGCCATCCTGCGCTGGTTCGGCCAGTTCCACAGCGAGCAGCGCCTGCTGCCCAAATACTCCTACGCCTCCCCCGGATCGCTCTACGCCGCCCAGCTCTACCTCGAACTGTCCGGTGTGGACGATGTCCCGGACGGGGTGTACTACTACCATCCCGCCGACCACCGGCTGGTGCTGATCTCCGCAGCCGCCGCCGGGCACCCCGGAATCCGGATCCACCTCGCCGGGCGGCACGGCGCCATCGAACCGGTCTACCGCAACAACATCCGCGAGGTCCTGGAAATCGAAGCCGGGCACCTGATCGGCGTCTTCGCCGACATCCTCCCTGACCACGGACTCGCCGTCCGCCCCGCGCACCACGACCCCGCCGCGAAAAACCGGCTCGACATCGCCGACGAGGACCACTACCTCGGCACCTTCGACATCGTGCCGGACGACGGCGAGACCCCTTGGCTCGCCGACACCGAGATCTACGTGCAGGCCCATCCGGGCGCGATCGCCGACCTGCCCGCCGGCCAGTACCGCTGCACCGACGGCAGGCTGGAACGGCTCGGCGACGAACTCCTCCAGGCCAAGCACGTCATCGCCATCAACCAGCAGGTCTACGCCCGAGCCAGCCTCGGCATCAGCGCGGTCAGCCGCGCCCGGCAGCCCTGGCTGCGCTACGTCGTCCTCGGCACCGCTCTGCACCAGCTCCAAAGCAACGACCTCGGCTTCGGGTTCATGTCGTCGGGCTACAGCTCGGAAACCGGCCACCCGCTGCCTGCCGCCCGCCGCCTCGACGACATCCTGACCCGCCACGGCATCGAACCCGGGCCGTCGTACTTCTTCGTCGGCGGCCGCGTCAGCGCCGACCAGCTCCGCGGCGAAGACATGCGCGAAGACGCCGTGCACATGAAGGGACCCGCTGAACTCATCCGCGACGAACTCGCCGCCACCCTGCCCGACTACATGATCCCGAACCGGGTGCTGGTCCTCGACCGCCTGCCCCGCACCGCCAACGGCAAAATCGACACCGCCGCGCTCGCCCGCTCCGAACAGGTCACCGCCGCCGGCACGGCCACCGCCTACGTCGCCCCGGCCACCCCGACCGAACAGCGCCTCGCCAAACTGTGGGGCGCCGCACTCCGCTACGCCGAAGTGTCCACAATGGACGACTTCTTCGCCGTCGGCGGGAACTCGCTCGTGGCGGTCAAACTGATCAACACCGTCAACGCCGAACTCGGCACGCAGCTCCCGATCCAGGTCCTGTTCGAGGCACCCCGCCTCGCCGACCTCGCCGCCCGCATCGACGACGACCACGACATCCCCGTCTCCCGGACAATTCCGCTGCACGCCGGCGGCACCGGGACCCCAGTGTTCTGCTGGCCCGGTCTCGGCGGCTACCCGATGAACCTGCGCGCCCTCGGACAGGAATCCGGGCGCCCCTTCCACGGAATCCAAGCCCACGGCATCAACCCCGGCGAAACCCCGTTCGCCACGATCGCCGAGACAGCCGCGGCCGATCTCGCCGAGATCCGCCGGGTCCAGCCCGAAGGACCGTATTCGCTGTGGGGCTACTCCTTCGGCGCCCGCGTCGCCTTCGAAACCGCCTGGCAGCTCGAACAAGCCGGCCAGCAAGTCCGCGAACTCGTCCTGATCTGCCCCGGCAACCCCACCGTCAGCGCCGGGCGCCGCAACGACCGCACCGCCAGCTACCGCAACCCCGTGTACGTCACCATCCTCTTCTCCGTCTTCACCGGCCGGATCGACGGCCCAGAACTCGACGACTGCCTCGCCCACGCCCACGACGAGGACAGCTTCGCCGACGCGATCGCCCGGCACCGCCCAGGCCTTGACGAGGACACCGTCCGCCGCATCATCCGCATCGTCGCCCAGACCTACCAGTTCGACTACACCTTCGACGAACTCTCCCAACGCCGCCTGGCCGCCCCCGTCACACTCCTCAAAGCGACCGGCGACGACTACTCCTTCATCGAAGAAACCACCGGCTACAGCGCCGCCCCGCCCCGCGTCGTCACTCTCGCCGCCGATCACTACGAAGTCCTCCGCGAACCCGCGGTACACGACCTCGTCGCTGCGATCAACGGAGCTGCACCTGCCACCGCGGCCCGGTAACCGGCACGACGCGGTGGTACCGGCGCCCTCGTGCTGGCACCGGTACCACCGCGTCGATCCGCTGCTCTCGGCAGTCACGCCTCGGTTCCGGCCTTCTGGCGACTTGCGCGCCGCGCTTCGCGCGACCGCCGCCTGGCTCGAAGTTTTCCTGGTCGGGCCATCGCGTCAGCTGGGCGGTGGTCCGGTGCCTGAGTCGCTGGTCACCACGCTCATCCCACTGGACGCCCTCGCATCGTCTCCGGGCGTGCCGACCCGCCGCCGATGACTTCGCAGTGCCGCGTCCTGGGCCTACTCCCTGTCCAGGGCCGAACCGCGCCCGTCCGGATCGTGCAGCCGGTCCCCGAAGAGCGCGTTCCGGGTCCGCAACCGGTTGCGGGCCGTTTGCGGGTGCACGCCGCGGCTTCAGCACCGTATAAATCAGGCCAACGCCATGGTCCAGCCTCGATCGACCTTGGTTCCGGCACCCCGGAGGCCGTCTTCGGCGACTGCACGGCGGGCGCTCACGCCCACCGAAACGTGCTGTTTCTCCCGGCCAGAGCCACCGGGCTCGGACACGCTCACCGGCAGGTCATCCTCGATTCAGAGACGCATCACCGGACTCCGCACTGAGCGAGCGCTTACACTCGACATACGACGGGCGGACTCACCGGCCGGCGCGGGACTAGAGGAGGATCGCCGGATGACCACGCTCTCGGCCGACCTGTGGCCCGACGTGCAGCCTGAGACCGCGCGCCGGCTGATGCTCGCCGGGGTGGAGTCGTTCGCCGAGCGCGGCTACCACGCCACCACCACGCGGGACATCGCCGGTGCGGCCGGGATGAGCCCGGCCGCGCTGTACGTGCACTTCCCGTCCAAAGCCGCGCTGCTGTTCGCGATCAGCCGCAACGGTCACGAGCAGACGCTCGCCCTCGTCGAGGACGTCATCGGGCGCGTCACCGGCCCGGTGGAGCGGATGCGGCTGCTCGTCGAGGATTTCGTCGCCTGGCACGCGCGGCGGCACACGGTCGCGCGGGTAGTGCAGTACGAGCTGAATGCGTTGCCGGAGAAGGAATATCTAGTGGTCGCGCAGCTTCGGCGGAAGATCGAGCAGCGGGTGCGCGAGGTGATCGCCGACGGGGTCGAGTCCGGTGCGTTCACCGTCGCCGACGTCGGGATCGCGGCGCGCGCGGTGCTGTCGCTGGGTGTCGACGTCGCGCGCTGGTACAGCGAACGGACCCGGCAGACGCCCGCCGAACTCGGCAAGGAGTACGGCGAACTCGTCCTCCGCATGCTCGGCGCGAAGTAGCGAGCTAGAGCGCCAGCACCAGCTTGCCCCGGGCCTGCCGCGACTGGCTCAGTTCGAGCGCGGCCCGCCAGTCGTCCAGCGGGAAAACCCGGGACACCGGAATCGAAAACCTTCCTTTCGCCGCCAGCGACGCGAACTCGCCGAGGATGTCGTAGCGCGGCTGAACGCCCGAGCTGACAATGGTCTGGACCCCCGGCTGGTCCGAGCCGAGGTCGAGCGTCAGCACGTGTCCGGGTTCCTTGACCGTGCGCACGAGTTCGGCGACCTTGCCGCTGAACGGCGCCGCGTCCAGCACGCGATCGACCGGTCCCCCGGCCAGCGCCGTCACGCGTTCGGCGATTCCGTCCTGGTAGCCGGTGACTTCCGCGCCGGCCGAGCGGAGCGCCGCGGCGTGCGTCTCGCCCGCGGTGACGATCACGCGTGCCCCGCGCAGAAGCGCGATCTGTGCCGCGGCGAACCCGGTGGTGGTGCCCGCGCCGTGCACGAGCAGGGTGCCGGAGCCGAGCGCGTCGAGCGCCGCGTAAGCCGTTCCGACCGCCATCGGCAAAGCTGCGGCGTGGACCGCGTCGAGCCCGTCCGGCCGCGGGAACCACGTGTCGAGCAGCGCCTGCTCAGACGCGCCGGCGGTCGGGCCGGTGAAAGGCGCGGTACCGAAAACCGGGTCGCCGATCTCGACGCCAGTCACGCCTCCGCCGAGCGCGTCGACCGTGCCGGACACCTCCAATCCGATGCCGCGCGGCAGGTCGCCGGCGAACAGGCCCTCGCACAACGCCCAGTCCGCCGGGTTCACGCCGCACGCCTGGACCGCGACGCGGATCTGGCCCGGCCCGGATTCGGGGGCCGCGGCGTCCTCGACCCGCAGTACCTCGGCAGCGCGGCCGTGCTCATGGAAACGAAGGGTGCGCATCTGGGTTGTCTCCTCGCAAGTGATGACAGAAGCTGTCGTCACTGACGCTACCAGAGTGATGACAGCATCTGCTGTCGCTACACTGGCCGCATGGCGCGATGGGAGGGCAACACCCGGAACCGGCTCGAGCAGGCCGCGCTGGCGTTGTTCGAGGAACAGGGCTACGACCGCACGACCGTCGCGCAGATCGCCCAGCGCGCGAATCTCACCGAGCGGTCGTTCTACCGCTGGTTCGCGGACAAGCGGGAAGTCCTGTTCGGCGGCAGCCAGGAACTGGAAACCGAATTCGTCACCGCGATCGGCGCCGTCCCGCCCGGCACACCCGCGCTGCCAACGCTATTGGCCGCCTTCGCCACCGCGCCGCGGGTATTCCGTCCGCGCGAATTCCTACTGCGCCGAGCGACGGTGATCGCGGCCAATCCCCCGCTGCGCGAACGGGAATTGATCAAGCTCGTCACCATTTCGGAAGCTCTCGCCACCGCGTTGCGGGAGCGAGGCATCGACCCCGAAACAGCCAGGTTGGCCACTGACCTCGGGCTGTCCGTCCTGCGACTGGCCACTGAACGCTGGATGGCCGAGGAACACCGTGACGGCAAGGGTTTCCCCGAGGCGCTGTCAGCTGCCGCCGCGGATCTGCTCGTCGTCGCCACCAGCGGAATTCCGTCCTGACGTCGCTCGCGCGAATCGTTGCGCGATGCGCGCCAGGCGGTCCGTCAATTCCGGCGGCGCGTCCTCCACCACGAAGTCGAATTCCCACTGCGCGAGATAAAACGGAATGTAGTCGAAGGTTTTCGCGCCGGTCCGCATCCGGCAGGTTTCGTTGTCAATCGGCTCGATCACCGCTGTTGTCGGGGAAACCCGCGCCGCCAGTATTTCCGCCGGAGCCGACACCCGCAGCGTCACGATGTGCGGATACGGCGCGGTCGCGATCCGGCTCGACACATAGGCAGCGAGGTCTTCGGCCGGTGGTTCCCTTGGCGTGAAACGGAAACTGGGCACCGGGAGACCGTCGATGCGGTCCAGCCGAAAGGTGCGCCAGTCGTCGCGGCCGAGGTCCCACGCGACGAGGTACCAGCGCCAGCCGGTGTGCACGAGCCGCAGCGGTTCCACGTCGCGTTCGGCCACCGCGCCCGCGTGCGTGCCGTAGGTGAACCGCAGCCGCTCGTGGTCCCGGCACGCGGCCGCCACCACGGTGAGCAGCTCCGCGTCGATCGTCGGCGCGCCGCCCGGGATCCGGACCATCGCCGAATCCATCGCCCGCACCCGGTGCCGCAGCCGCGCGGGCAGCACCTGTTCGAGCTTCGCCAGCGCCCGCACGGACGTCTCCTCGATGCCCGACACGGTCCCGTTCGCCGCCGTGCGCAGGCCGACCGCCACCGCGACCGCCTCGTCGTCGTCCAGCAGCAGCGGCGGCAGCGCGGCGCCGGAACCCAGCCGGTACCCGCCCGCGACCCCCGGTGTCGCGTGCACCGGGTAGCCGAGCTGCCGCAGCCGTTCGACGTCGCGGCGGATCGTCCGGATGTCCACCCCCAGCCGGCCCGCGAGGTCCGGACCAGGCCAGTCGCGGCGCGCCTGCAGCAGCGAGAGCAGGCGCAACAGGCGTTCGGAGGTTCCGTACATGCCGAGCACTCTGCCACGCTTCGCGGACAGCTCCGGTCCTCGATCGCCGGGACCTCGCCGCGCCGTGCGAAAGTGACGCATGCTCGACGACCTGCTCGCTGTCGCCCGCGAAGAGGCGGAAACCGGAAAAGCCGAGGGCGGCGTGCCGATCGGCGCGGCCCTGTTCGACCGCGACGGGAAGCTGCTCGGCCGCGGCCACAACCGCCGCGTCCAGGACGGCGACCCGTCCCTGCACGCCGAAACCGCCGCGTTCCGCGCCGCGGGCCGCCGGCCGCACTACCGCGACACGATCATGGTCACCACGCTGTCGCCGTGCTGGTACTGCAGCGGGCTGGTCCGGCAATTCGGCATCCCGCACGTGGTGATCGGCGAATCGCGCACCTTCACCGGCGGCCACGGCTGG
The DNA here is from genome assembly GCF_021903635.1 of Amycolatopsis sp. FU40. NCBI lineage: Bacteria > Bacillati > Actinomycetota > Actinomycetes > Pseudonocardiales > Pseudonocardiaceae > Amycolatopsis > Amycolatopsis sp. FU40. The sequence goes on along the minus strand of NZ_CP091381.1, from coordinate 685,907 downwards.
CTCGCCGCCCACGGCGTCCGCATCGACCTCCTCGACGACCCCGCCTGCGTCGCGCTGATGACGGACTTCATCGAACGGGAACCGGCGCTCTGGTTCGAGGACATCGGCGAACCGACGTGACTCACGCCAGCGGCGAAAACTCCGTCGGCACCGCGATGATCGAGTCCGCGTCGAGAATCTCCTCCGGCGCGCCCGGCGGCGGCCACATCCCCTTCGCGTAGAGATCGCGGCGGATCGCGAGCCGTTCGTCGAGGCTCGAGAACGGCCAGATCTGGATGATCCGGTCCGGGCCGTCGAGCGCGTACATCACCACGGTCAGCGGGTCGACCAGATGCCGCGCGGGCAACGCTTCGCGCCAGCCGTCGATCGTCGCGGTCAGGCCGCCCGGCCGGAGGTGGTAGTCGCGGATTTCGTAGACCGAGCCGTACTTGCCCGGCCGGACCGGCGGCACGAACGGGAACGGCGCGTAGCTCCGCAGCGACAGGTCGGTCAGATACTCGCCGCCGAACGGTGCTCGGCTGTGCCGGGCGCGCAACCGTTCCTCGTCCAGCGCTTGCTGATTCTCGAATCCGCGCAGCACGACCAGCCTGCCGAGCGGGCCGTTCTCCGTCTGCCAGCAGCCGAGCAGTTCGCCGTGCCCCTCGACCCACGGCAGCACGCCCTCGGCGGCTTTCGGCCCGTCGAGCAGCTGGAACGACAGAATCGCCAGCTCGTACCGGACGGCCTGCTGTTCCGGGGCGACGTCGGCGCCACTGATCCGGACCGGTTCGGTCATGACGCTCCCGTTCGTCCGAAATTCGCGCTGGTATCGCTCCCTTCCCATCGTGACACGGCATTCCGCCCGTGCAGTCCGGGCAGTTCCGTCCGCACCCGGTTTGCCCTCGCGTCCACGCACCGCTTCCCGATAGTCCCGCTCACCGGCGCCCCGGAACCTCCCGGCGACCTCGGCCACCTCGGTGAGGTTTTTTCCCACCCCCGCTCCCGTCTTGACACTTCTCAATGGTCTAGTCCATTGTGACTGCGCACACACTCCCCCGAGTGCCTGCGGGGCGCCGCCGCCACGTCCGGCTTCGCCAGGTGCTCCGATGACGCGTGCCGCCGGGTGCGCGTTTCCCCCGTTGGAGGACCCATGAAATCCTTGCGCCGCACCAGTTCCCGCCGGAAACTCGCCGGCCGGATCGGCGTACTGGCGCTCGCCGCGGGCGCCGCTTTGTCCACCGCGACCGGCACCGCATCAGCCGCGGGCGACCCGGTCCTCGCGGCCCCGTACCTGTACCAGTGGGGCGGCCAGAGCGACCCGTCGGCCGCGATGGACGCGACCGGCGTCAGCGCGTTCACCCTCGCGTTCATGCTTTCCGGCGGCGGCTGCGCCCCCGCCTGGGACGGCAACCGCCCGCTCGACGGGACCGACGCCGCGATGATCCAGAAGATCCGCGCCGCGGGCGGCGACGTGATCCCGTCGTTCGGCGGCTGGCAGGGCAACAAACTGGGCCCGAACTGCGGGTCGCCGGAGGAATTGGCCGGCGCGTACCAGCAGGTGATCGACGCCTACGACCTCAAGGCGATCGACCTCGACATCGAGAACACCGACGAGTTCGAGAACGCGGCCGTGCAGGACCGGATCCTCGGCGCGGTCAAGATCGTCAAGGAGAAGAACCCTGGTGTGCGCGTTGTGATCACCATGGGCACCACGCCGCAGGGCCCGAACGACTGGGGCAAGCGCCTGGTCACGCAGGCGAAGGCGCTCGGCGCGGACGTCGACGTGTGGTCGCTGATGCCCTTCGACTTCTCCGACGGCGGCGACATGGTCGCGATGACGAAATCCGCGGTGGACGGCCTGGTCGGAGAACTGAAGTCGACGTTCGGCTGGGACGACGCGACCGCCTACCACCGCGCTGGTCTCTCGTCGATGAACGGCAAGACCGACCGGGCGGGCGAGGTCGTGTCGGTCGCGGACTTCACCGCGATCCGCGACTGGGCCGCGGAGCACCACCTGGGGCGCGTGACGTTCTGGGCGACCAACCGGGACTGCGGCGGGTGCAGCGGGATCGACCAGGAGAACTACGCGTTCACGAAGGTCGTGGCCGGGTACAACGGCTGACCTGCGCGACGCTGAGAGCGATCAGACCGCGCTGCGCTGAACTGGCGGCGGCTCAGCCGGCCGGATCGGGCTGAGGCTCGGCCCGATCCGGATTTAGCCGAGCGGCGACTTGGCTGAGCCGTGCCAGGCAGCGGCGACTCGCCAGCCTGGCCCAAGCTGGGCGACGGGTTCGGCCGATTCGGGCCGAACCAGGCAACTGTTCGCCGTCTGGATCGAACTGACGGCTCGGCTGAGCCGTGCATTACAGGCAGCGGTGCAGAGCCGACCCGAGCCAAGGCAACGGCAGTTCGAGCAGCGTCTAGCGAGGCAATTCATCGGGTCGGCCAAGCTCGCGCCCCGGTGGACCGAACCACCGCCTCGCGCACGCCCGCATCGAGGCCGTCCGGCCTGGCGGAGCGCGGCGACGGGGACCTTCCCGCCCGGGAGGTCCCCGTTCTGCCGTCCGTCACGCTATGCGTACGGGTACGGCCGAACGAGTGAAGATCAGGCCGCGGCGGTAACCGAGAGCGCGGCCGCCCCGGCCTCGGTCAGCTCAGCGGGGACCCGGCCCGCGGCGGTGACTCCCGTGCCCGGACGGACGTAGCCGCCCTTGGCGAGCGCGTGTGCGGTCATCTGGTCGCAGCAAGCGAAACCGTCGACGAACAGGTCGGGCTCGCAGCTGGTGGACATCTCCGCGCGCTGTTGCGCGACCGCCTTGAGCATGGCCATCGCGCGATGGGTCAGCTCGACGGTCACCCCTTCTGAACCGGACACCGGGATCGCCTTCTTCCTCGTGGGCTACTTACTCAACGTTATCGCCCATTGGGCCGAATGTGTTAACAACCACACTGTAGCAATGCGGGAATGTGACGAGGACTAGACCTGTTCGGTTCCCGCGAGGCGAGACTCGAGCGTCCGAGCCCACTCGCGCACGATCTGCTCGCGGCGGCGGGTGTCGTCGGTGAGGAGGTTGGCGAGGCCGAGCCCGCGCCCGAGGTCGAGAGTGGCCTGGACCAGTTCGCGCACGCCCGGCTGAGCCTCGTCGACCCCGAGCAGTTCGACCGCGACCCGGTGCGCCTCCCGCCCGACGCGCGCCTCCAGCGGCACGAGCACGTCGCGCAACTGGTCGTCGGTCGACGCGACGGCCCACAGCTGCAACGCGGCGCGGAACATCGGCCCGGTGTAGAGGGTCAGCAACATCTCGACGACCCACTCGATCCGCGACGACCCGCCCGGCGAACCGGCCGCGCGCGTGCGCAGTTCGTCCAGCTGAGCCTCGCCGAGCAGTTCGACCGCCGCGGCGACCAGCGCTTCCCGGGTCGGGAAGTGATGCTGCGCGGCGCCTCGGGAGACCCCGGCCCGCTCGGCGATGACCGCGACGGTGACTCCGTGCCAGCCCCGCTCGCCAATGCAGTCCATCGCGGCTTCGATCAGCCGCCGCCGGGTGGTGCGGCTGCGTTCTTGTTGCGGTTCGCGGAGCATCAGGCCGCACCTGCCCCGCTCCCGCACAAGTCCGTGAGGGGAACCCTCAGGGACTCCGATTCCCTCACGGACCGCGGCCAAGGCCCGCGCCGGACGCACCTCATGACTTCACCACTGCTCAGTACGACTTCGGCAGCCCGAGGCTGTGCTGCCCCACGAAATTCAGCACCATCTCGCGGCTCACCGGCGCGATCCGGCCCAAACGCACCGCCGTCACCAGGCTGCCCAGGCCGTATTCGGTCGCCAGGCCGTTTCCGCCGTGGGTTTGCACTGCCTGGTCCACCGCCCGGATCGCGACCTCCGCCGCCGCGTATTTCGCCATGTTCGCGGACTCGCCCGAGGCGAAATCGTCGCCCGCGTCGTACAGCGAGGCTGCCTTCTGCGTCATCAGTTTCGCCAGCTCGAGTTCGATTTTCACCTGTGCGAGCGGATGCGCGAGACCCTGGTGCGACCCGATCGGCGCGCCCCACACCTGGCGTTCGTTGGCGTAGCCGACTGCCTTGTCCAAGGCGTACCTCGCGGTGCCCAGCGAGAACGCCGCGCCCATGATCCGCTCCGGGTTCAGGCCCGCGAACAACTGCGCGATCGCCGCGTCCTCCTCGCCCACCAAGGCTTCCGCGGGCAGCCGCACATCGTCCAGGAACAGCGAGAACTGGTTTTCCGGCGCGACGATGTCCATGTCGATCTTGGTGAACTCGAACCCGGGCGTGTCCGTCGGCACCACGAACAGCGCGGGCTTCAGACGCCCGGTCTTCGCGTCCTCGGTGCGGCCGACGACGAGCACCGCGTCCGCCTCGTCGACCCCCGAGATGTACACCTTGCGACCGGACAGCACCCAGTCGCCGCCGTCCCGGCGGGCGGTCGTCGTGATCTTGTGCGAATTGGATCCGGCGTCCGGTTCGGTGATCGCGAAGACGATCTTCTTGCTGCCGTCCGCCATTCCGGGCAGCCACTGCTTTTTCTGGTCCGGCGTGCCGAACCGCGACAGCACCGTCCCGACGATCGCCGGCGACACCACCATCAGCAGCAACGGCGAACCCGCGGCCGCGAATTCCTCCAGCACCGCGGCGAGATCCGCGATCCCGGCTCCCCCGCCGCCGTATTCCTCCGGCAGGTTCACACCCAGGTAGCCGAGCCGTCCGGCTTCGTTCCACAGCTCGTCGGTCTTCTCGCCCGCGCGGGCTTTCTTCGCGTAGTACTCGTGCCCGTACTTGCCCGCCAGGTCGGCCGCGGCCTTCCGCAGCGCCACCCGCTCTTCGGGCTCGACGAAGTTCATCGCGTTCATTCGGTCTCTCCCACCACAGCCAGCACCGCGCCTACCTCGACCTGTTGCCCGACCTCGACCGGCAGTTCGGCGACCACGCCGTCCGCCGGGGCCGAGATCCGGTGTTCCATCTTCATCGCTTCCAGCCACAGCAACGGATCGCCTGCCCGCACACTGTCCCCTGCGGACACTGCGAGCCGCACGACGGTGCCCGGCATCGGTGCGAGCAGCGAGCCCGCAGCCAGTGCCGAATCGGGATCGGCGAACCGCGGTTCGGCGGTCAACGCTACCGGACCCAGTGGCGAATCCACATAGGACACCGCGCCGTGCCGGGCGACCGCGAAGGTCCGGCGGACACCGGCGACGTCGAGGACGACCTGGTTCGGCGTGGCGGCGACCAGGGCGACGTCGTCGTAGCCTTCGGCACGCAGACCGTCGCGGGTCAGCGAGTAGCCGACCTCGTAACGGTTGTCTCCCTTGGCGAACACCTTGCGCTGACCGGCGGAGCGGACGTTGCGCCAGCCGCTGGGCAGCCGTCCCAGAGTGGTCGCATTAGCTCGGTTTCCGGCGGCATCGGCCAGCGCGGCAGCCAGCGCGGACCAGCGTTCGGTGTCCACAGTGGCCAGCGGTGCGGCCAAAGTGTCCAGTCCGTGCCGGTCGAAGAACGCGGTATCGGTTTCTCCGGCCAGGAAAGCCTCGTGACGCAGGATCCGGACCAGCAGGTCCCGGTTGGTCACCACACCGTGGATCTTCGCACCAGCCAACGCACCGGCGAGTCGACGCGCGGCCTCCGCCCGTGTAGGCGCCCAGGTGATGACCTTCGCCAGCATCGGGTCGTAGTGGACGCCGATCACCGAACCGGATTCCACGCCGGAATCCAGGCGCAGTCCGGAACCGTGGATGAACTCGCGGTCCACTCCGGACAGTTCGAAAGTGTGCAGCGTTCCGCTCTGCGGCTGCCATCCAGCTGAGGGGTCTTCGGCGTACAGGCGGACTTCGATCGAATGTCCGTTGGCAGCAGGCGGTTCGGCAGGCAACCGATCCCCCTCGGCCACCGAGAGCTGCAACGCCACCAGGTCCAGTCTGGTGACGTTCTCGGTCACCGGATGCTCGACCTGCAGCCGCGTGTTCATCTCCAGGAAGTAGAACCGGCCATCCGGACCGGCCAGGAATTCGACCGTTCCCGCGCCGACGTAGTCGATCGCCTGCGCGGCCTTGCGTGCCGCGTCGAACAACTCCGCCCGCATGGCATCGTCCACGAAGGGCGATGGCGCTTCCTCGACCACCTTCTGGTGCCGACGCTGGATGGAGCACTCCCGCTCCCCTACCGCCCAGACAGTGCCGTGCGAGTCGGCGAGCACCTGGACCTCGATGTGCCGTCCGGTTTCGAGGTACCGCTCGCAGAACACCGTCGGGTCGCCGAACGCGGACCCAGCTTCCGCGCGAGCGCTTTCCACGGCTTCGGCCATCTCGTCCAGCGAGCGGACCACTCGCATGCCGCGGCCGCCGCCTCCGGCGGAAGCCTTGACCAGCAACGGAAGATCGGAGTCGGTCACCGACGCGGGGTCCAATTCGGACAGCACCGGGACTCCGGCGGCGGCCATCAGCCGTTTCGACTCCACTTTGGAGCCCATGGTCTCGATCGCCGCGGGCGGCGGGCCGATCCAGGTCAGTCCGGCGTCGAGCACCGCGCGGGCGAAGCCGGCGTTTTCGGAAAGGAAGCCGTACCCGGGGTGGATCGCGTCGGCACCGGCGTCCGCCGCGGCTTTGACGATCAGTTCGCCGCGCAGATACGTCTCGCCCGGTGCGTTGCCCGGCAACCGGACGGCGAGGTCGGCTTCCCGCGCGTGCGGCGCGTCGGCGTCCGCGTCGGAGAACACCGCGACGGTGCCGATTCCGGCGTCCCGGCAGCTGCGGAACACCCGGCGGGCGATTTCGCCCCGGTTGGCGACCAGCAGATTCTGGATCATGGCCCTCACATCCGGAAGACGCCGAAGCCGCCTTCGACGCCGTTGACTGGTCCGTTGTGGATCGCCGACAAGCTCAGCCCGAGCACCGTGCGGGTGTCGCGCGGGTCGATGATGCCGTCGTCGTAAAGCATGCCGGAAAGGAACATCGGCATCGATTCCGCCTCGATCTGGTTTTCCACCATGGCGCGCATCGCGGCGTCGTTTTCCTCGCTGTACTCCTGGCCCCGGCTCGCCGCCGCGGCACGGGCCACAATGGACAGCACGCCGGCCAGCTGCGCCGGCCCCATCACCGCGGATTTCGCGCTCGGCCACGCGAACAGGAACCGAGGATCGTAGGCCCGGCCGCACATCCCGTAGTGCCCGGCTCCGTAGGACGCTCCCATGAGGACGGACAGGTGCGGCACCTTCGAGTTCGACACCGCGTTGATCATCAGCGCGCCGTGCTTGATGATGCCGCTCTGCTCGTATTCCTTGCCGACCATGTAGCCGGTCGTGTTGTGCAGGAACACCAGCGGCGTGTCGATCTGGTTGGCCAGCTGGATGAACTGCGCGGCCTTCTGCGATTCCTCGCCGAACAGCACGCCCTGCGCGTTGGCCAGGATCCCCACCGGATACCCGTGGATGTTCGCCCAGCCGGTGACCAGGCTCGGCCCGTACAGCGGCTTGAACTCGTCGAAGTCCGAACCGTCCACGACGCGCGCGATCACCTCGCGCGGGTCGAACGGGATCTTCAGGTCGGTCGGCACGATGCCGAGCAGGTCTTCGGCGTCGAACAGCGGTTCGGCGTAGTCCGGCTTGGGAGCCGGACCCTGTTTGGTCCAGTTGAGCCGCTTGATGATGCCGCGGCCGAGCCGGATCGCATCCTCCTCGTCGACCGCGAGGTAATCGGCCAGCCCGGAGGTCCGCGCGTGCATTTCCGCGCCGCCAAGGGATTCGTCGTCGGATTCCTCACCGGTCGCCATCTTGACCAGCGGCGGTCCGCCGAGGAACACCTTCGCGCGTTCCTTCACCATCACGACGTAGTCGGACATGCCGGGCAGATACGCGCCGCCCGCCGTGGAGTTGCCGAACACCAGCGCGACAGTCGGCACCTTCGCCGCCGAAGACCGGGTGATGTCCCGGAAGATCCGGCCGCCGGGAATGAAGATTTCCTTCTGAGTCGGAAGATCCGCGCCGCCGGACTCGACCAGGTTGATCACCGGCAGCCGGTTCTGCGCCGCGATGTCCGCCGCCCGGAACGACTTCTTCGTCGTCCACGGGTTGCTCGCGCCGCCCTTGACCGTCGGGTCGCTGGCCGAGATCAGGCATTCGACCCCTTCCACGACGCCGATCCCGGTGATCACGCTCGCGCCGACCCGGTAGTCCGAACCCCACGCGGCCAGCGGCGACAGCTCCAGGAACGGCGAATCCTCGTCCAGCAGCAATTCGATCCGCTCGCGCGCCAGCAGTTTCCCGCGCTTGCGGTGGCGTTCGACGTACTTTTCCCCGCCGCCGGCGACCGCCTTGGCCTGTTCGGCGTCGATCTCCGCGAGCTTCTCCAGCATCGCCTCGCGGTTCGCGGCGAACTCGTCGGCGCGTGTGTCCACTGTGGACCTGATAGTGGTCATGCGGTGTATCCCAATCGCTTCGCGGCCAGTCCGGTGAGGATTTCGGTGGTGCCGCCGCCGATGCCGAGAATACGGACGTCGCGGTAGTGCCGTTCCACTTCGGACTCGCGCATGTAGCCGAGCCCGCCGTGCAGCTGCACCGCCTCGTTCACGACCCATTCGGCGGCCTGCACCGCGGTGTTCTTCGCGAAGCACGCCTCGGCGATCACTTCTTCGCCGGACACGTGCCGGAGCGCGACCTGCCGGGCGTACGTCCGCGCGACGTCGACCTTGCAGGCCATCTCGGTGAGCTTGTGCTGCACCAGCTGCCGCGAGATCAGCGGACGGCCGAACGTCTCGCGCATCCGGCACCAGTCCAGCGTCAAATCCAGTGCCCGCTGCGCGTGCGCATACGCCTGCACCGCAAGCGAAAGCCGTTCGGTGACGAACTGCGTGGCCACTTGGGCGAACCCGCTGTTTTCCGCGCCGACCAAGTTCTCCGCCGGAACCCGGACGTCTGCATAAGACAGTTCCGCGGTGTCCGAAGCCGCCCAGCCCATCTTCTCCAGCTTGCGCGACACCGTGAACCCAGGAGTCCCGCGCTCCACCACGATCAACGAAAGGCCGTGCGCACCCGCTTCGCCGGTTCGGACCACTGTGGTCACGAAGTCCGCGCGACACCCGGAGGTGATGAACGTCTTGGCCCCGTTGATCACGTACTCGTCGCCCTCGCGCACCGCCGTGGTGCGGATCCCGGCGACATCGGAGCCGCCGTCCGGTTCCGTGACGGCCAGCGAACCGATCTTCTCGCCTTCGAGCGTCGGCCGCACCCAGCGTTCGATCTGCACCGGGTCGCCGGCCTCGACAATGTGCGGCACCGCGATCCCGCAGGTGAACAGCGACGCGAACAGCCCGCCGGACCCGCCCGCATAGTGCATTTCCTCTGCGACCACGAGCGCGTCGAGGTAATTGCCGTCGCCGCCGCCCGCGGATTCGGGGAACGCGACCCCGAGCAGGCCCAGCTGCCCCGCCTTGCGATGCAGGTCGCGCGGCAGTTCCCCGGCCCGCTCCCAGTCGTCCAGGTGCGGCAGCACGTCCTTCTCCACGAACCGGCGCACCGTCGCGCGCAGTTCGGTGCGTTCCGGCGTGCGGAACGGATCCTCGGTCACAGCAGCGCCTCCGGGACGTCGAGTTCGCGCGCCCGCAGCCATTCGCCGAGCGCCTTCGCCTGGGGATCGAACCTGGCCTGCGAAGCGACGCCGTCGCCGAGAATGCCCTCGACCACGAAGTTCATCGCCCACAGGTTCGGCAGCAGATGCCGGGTGACCGGCAGTCCTTCGGTTTCCGGCAGCAGACGGCGGAATTCCCCGACCGTCAGCCGGTGCACGAGCCAGCGCCACGCTTCCTCGGAGCGCACCCATACGCCGAGGTTCGCGTTGCCGCCCTTGTCGCCGCTGCGCGCCCCGGCGACGAGCCCGAGCGGAACCCGGCGCACCTTGTCCGCCCGCAACGGTTCCGGCAGCGCCGGTTCGTCCGCTTCAGACAGAGCAACCGTCTCGGAAGCGGGCGCGATGTCCACCTTGGACCCGTCCGGCAGCACCGCGACGTGCGGAACCGCGGCAGCGTCGACAAAGGCCGCCGAATAGACTCCGAACGGCGCAGCGTCCGAAGGCGGTGCGGTGACGTGGAATCCCGGGTAGCTCGCGAGCGCCAGCTCGATCGCCGCTCCGCTGAACGCGCGTCCGGCGATCTTCGGATCGTTGTCCTTCACCGCGACGTGCAGCAGCGCGCTGGCGCGTTCCTCGGTGTCGGCGTCCGCGTGATCAGTGCGGGCAAGGGTCCACCGGACCTCCGCGGGCGGACGCTTCGCCAGCGCACCCTCCAGCTGTTCCTTTACCAGCGCGGCTTTCTCTTCGATGTCCAGTCCAGTAAGGACGAACGTCGTCTCGTTCCGGAAGCCGCCGAGCCGGTTGAGGCACACCTTCAACGTCGGCGGCGGCGCTTCCCCGCGAACCCCGCTGATCCGCACCCGGTCCGGCCCGTCGTCCGACAATGACAGCGTGTCGAATCGCGCCGTCACATCGGGATTCGCATACCGCGCACCGGTAATCTCGTACAACAGCTGCGCCGTAACGGTCCCGGTATTGACCACGCCACCGGTGTCCGGATGCTTCGTGATCACACTCGACCCGTCCGCGTGGATCTCCGCGAGCGGGAATCCCGGCACTCCGATTGGCTGTTCCCGGAAGAACGAGTAGTTCCCGCCAGTCGCCTGCGCACCGCACTCGATGACGTGGCCCGCCGCGACCGCCCCGGCGAGCGCGTCGTAGTCGTCGCGAGCCCAGCCGAAATGCGCCGCCGCCGGTCCGACGATCACCGACGCGTCCGTGACCCGCCCGGTCACCACCACCTCCGCACCGGCCTTGAGGCATTCCGCGATGCCCCAAGCGCCGAGATAAGCGTTGGCAGTCAACGGTTTCTCGAAGCCGAACTCTTCCGCACGCGCGATCAGGTCGTCGCCTTCGACATGCGCGACGCTCACGTCGAGACCGAGCTTCGCGGCCAGTTCGCGCAACGCATCCGCCAGCCCGGCCGGATTGAGCCCGCCCGCGTTCGCGACGATCCGGACGCCCTTTTCCTTGGCCAGCCCGAGGTTCTCCTCCATCTGCCGGAGAAACGTCTTGGCGTAGCCGCGCGCCGGGTCCTTCATCCGGTCTCGGCCGAGGATGAGCATGGTCAACTCGGCGAGATAGTCGCCGGTCAAGACGTCGAGCGGGCCGCCGGTCAGCATTTCCCGCACGGCGGAGAACCGGTCGCCGTAGAACCCGGACGCGTTCCCGACGCGCAACGGCGCGCTCACGCGAACTGCCCCGGCTCGCGCCCCGCCCCGGGCGGCCCGGCGAACGCCTGCGCGATGCCCAGCCATTCCTCGACATCCGCACCGGTCGCGACGAGATCAGTGTCCGCCGGATGCCGCCGCTGCGTCGCGACCAGGCAAAAGTCGAGCGCACTGCCGGTCAGCCGCTGCTCCGCGTCCTCCGGCCCGAACGCCCAGGTGCTGCCGTCCGGCGCGGTCAACTCGACCCGGAACTCCTCGGTCGGCGGCGCGAGAGAGTGGAGTTTGTACGCGAAATCGCGCGTACGCGTGCCGAACCGGGCGATGTGCCACAGCCGTTCGGCAGGTTCGCGAGTGACGCCGAGCGCGTCGGCGATGTCCTGTCCATGCGCCCAGGTCTCCATCATCCGCGCGGTCGCCATGGACGCCGCGCTCATCGGCGGCCCGTACCAGGGAAGCTTCTGCCCCTCCGGCACCTTGGCAAGCGCCTCGGCGAGCGCGGCCCGTCCCGCGCGCCACTGCGCCAGCAACTCGTCCGGCGGCAGCTGAGCCCCGTCCTCGGCACCCTGGTCGACGTAGTTTTCGCCGATGCTCAACAGGTTTTCGACCTCGGACTGCCAGTCCTCCGGCCTGCTCGCGGAGATCAGCGATTTGCCGTCGGTCCACGCCAGATGCGCCACCTGGTGCGCGATGCTCCAGCCAGGCGCGGGCGTCGGCCGCGCCCACCCCTCGGCGGGCAACCCGGCAACCAGGTCGTCGACCGCCTGCGATTCGGCCGCGAGATCCCGGAGGATCCCCGCGAGATCAGCCATTCCTGCGCCTCCCTGCGTCCGCCGCACCACCTCGTGCGGACCCAGCGTGACCCCTGGCGACAGAAAAATCAAGCGCGCCTGATTGTTTTTGCCCACCCGCACCAAGCCCGCGAGGGACCCCTGCCCAGATGTGGATTCCCTCAAGGAGCCCTTCCCGGACCACCGCCCGCCCACCGGATGCGCCCCAATGCCACATTGGGTGCGTCCCACGCACCGAACGCCACATTGGGTGCGTCAGACGCACCCAATGCCACATTGGGGCGCTAGCCCCCACCACCTACGACACCGCAGCCGACGCACCCACCCAGCGAGGCACCCACACCGCCCCCGCACCCCGATACGAAGCCGCCCTGCGGTTCGGGGGTGCTTGTCAAGGCATCTTTCCCGCCTTGACAAGCACCCCCGAACCGTCAGCACAATGAAACTTCGGGGTGCCCCACGCAACCCAAGACGCCCGATGTCGCCGCCAGGCGACGAGCCACCCCGCTATTGACACCACGAAAACAACCCCCCTACCGTCCCGACATGGACTCCTACGCGGAGATCACCTACGAGGTCGCCGCCAAGGTCGCGACCGTCCTCCTCAACCGCCCCGAGGCCCGCAACGGCTACACCACCCGGATGGCCGACGAACTAGCCCACGCCCTGGACCGAGCCGACCGGGACGAGAACGTCCGCGCAGTCGTACTAGGCGCCACCGGCAAGGACTTCTCCGTAGGAGCCGACCTCTCCTCCGGCGGTTTCGACTTCGGCGACCGCCCGCCGGACGACTGGCAGGAACCAGCCGGCCGCGTCTCGAAGCGAATCTTCACCATGAACAAGCCAGTCATCGCCGCACTACGCGGGGCGTCCGTAGGCGCGGGAATCACCATCACCCTCTCCTGCGACTACCGCCTCGCCTCCACCGACTCCAAGTTCGGCTTCGTCTTCACCCGCCGCGGCATCTACCCCGAAGGCGCGTCCGCGTGGTTCCTCCCCCGCCTAGTCGGCATGGGCGCGGCCGTCGACTGGATGGTCAGCGGACGACTCTTCGGACCCGACGAAGCACTCCAGACCGGGCTAGTCCACCAGATCCACGGTCCCGACGACGTCCTCGCGCAAGCACAGGCCAAAGCGAAGGAGATCGCCGAGACCACCGCCCCGGTCGCGGTAGCGGTCACGAGGCAACTGCTCTACCGGATGGCCTCAGCACCGTCGCCGTTCGACGTCCACCAGGTGGACTCGAAGCTCATCTCCCGACTGGGCTCGAACCCCGACGCCGTAGAAGGCATCGCCTCGTTCTTCCAGAAACGCCCGCCCGAGTTCCCGTTGCGCGTGGACCGCGACCTGCCGCCGTACCTCCCGTGGACCAGCGAATGACCGAGTACCCGCCCGAACCGTGGCACCTCGCCGCCGACGCCTGCATCTCGATGTGGCGAGTCCCCATCGACGAGCTGCCCAAGCTTCCCGCCGGCGCCGAACCGCTGCTCCTCGACAACCAGGCCGCCGTCTTCACCGCCTGGATCGACTACCTGCCGTCCGGTCGGCTGAGCTACCACGAGCTCCTGTCCTGCGTCGCCGTGCGCGGCCGCGGGCTCGCCGCGTCGATCACCGACATCTGGGTCGACAGCGAGGTCTCGCGCGCGGGCGGGCGCGAACTCTGGGGCATTCCGAAGGAACTCGCGGCCTTCACCTTCACCGGCGGGCGCACCTTCACCGCGGCGACCTCCGACGACTGGATCGCCACCGCCGCCTTCACCCCGCGCCTCGGGCTGCCGATCACACTCCCGGTACGCTTCGAGATCGCTCAAGCCCGAAACGGCAACCCGCTGCGTACCCCGGTCGAGTGGCGTTCGAAGCCCCGGGCGGCAGCCGCGGACTGGTCGGTCAACCCCACCGGACCACTGGCGTACCTGGCCGGGAAACGGCCCGTGGCCAGTGCCGCACTGGCCGCCACGAAGCTGCGTTTCGGATCTTGCCCTCGGTGATCGGATAACCCGCCAGGGTGAGACCGACACGCCATACCTTGGGGCCCGTGCGAGCCCCCACCCCAACATGTAGTCTCTGGGAACCGGCAGCCCCCAGCGACGGGGAGACCGCTTGACGAGGGCGGCCGGGCTGTTTCGACGAAACCGCAGCGCATGGCCTTGACCGGCTGTGTGCCGCTCGAACGCGCCCATTTCGAGGATCTGTTGGAGACACGCATGTCAGTGGAAACCGGTCAGCGGCCGCCGTCGGCGGCGGAGGGGGCCCCGAGCGCGGTCCGCGTCATCCGGCGGGACGGAAGCGTCTCGCCCTTCGACGCGGGCAAGATCTCGGTGGCGCTGACCAAGGCCTTCCTCGCGGTCGAGGGCGGCGACGCCGCCGCGTCCTCCCGCGTGCACCACGTGGTCGCGGAGCTGACCGGGCAGGTCGAGGCGGCGCTGCTGCGCCACACCGGCCCGGAGACCCCGCTGCACATCGAGCAGATCCAGGACCAGGTCGAACTCGCCCTGATGCGCGGCGAGCACCACAAAGTCGCCCGCGCCTACGTGCTTTACCGCGACGAGCGCACAAAGGCCCGCGAGGCCGCCGCGCCCGCGTCCGCCGAAGTCGCGCTGAGCGTCAAGGGCGCCGACGGGACGCTGCGCCCGCTCGACTGGGCGCGCGTTTCGCACGTCGTCGGCGAGGCTGTCGCCGGGCTCGAAGACGTGTCCGCCGAGCCGGTGCTGGCCGAGGCCAAGCGCAACCTCTACGACGGCATCACCGCCGACGAACTGGCGCTCGCGCAGATCATGGCCGCGCGCGTGCTCGTCGAGCAGGAGCCGAACTACTCGTTCGTGTCCGCCCGGCTGCTGCTGGACAAGCTGCGCGGCGAGGCGCTGAGCTACCTCGCCGGCACTCCCCGCCAGGCCAGCCAGGACGAGATGGCGACCGAGTACGCGCCGTACTTCCGCGCCTACCTGCGCCGCGCCGTCGAACTCGAACTGGTCGATGCCGAGCTGACCACGTTCGACCTGGACAAGATCACCGCCGCGATCCGCCCCGAGCGCGACCTCGACTTCGGCTTCCTCGGCCTGCAGACCCTGTACGACCGGTACTTCCAGCACCACAACGGCGTGCGGTTCGAGCTGCCGCAGGCGTTCTTCATGCGCGTCGCGATGGGCCTGGCGATCCGCGAGGACGACCGCGAAGCCCGCGCCATCGAGTTCTACGAACTGCTCTCGACGTTCCACTTCATGGCGTCCACCCCGACGCTGTTCAACAGCGGCACCAACCGCGCGCAGCTGTCGTCCTGCTTCCTGACCACTGTGGACGACGACCTGGACTCGATCTTCCAGGCGTACAAGAACAACGCGCTGCTGGCCAAGTACTCCGGCGGCCTCGGCAACGACTGGACCCCGGTCCGCGGCCTCGGCGCGCACATCAAGGGCACCAACGGGCAGTCCCAGGGCGTCGTGCCGTTCCTGAAGATCGCCAACGACACCGCGGTCGCGGTCAACCAGGGCGGCAAGCGCAAGGGCGCGGCCTGCGCGTACCTGGAGACCTGGCACGTCGACATCGAGGAATTCCTCGACCTGCGCAAGAACACCGGCGACGACCGGCGGCGCACGCACGACATGAACACCGCCAACTGGGTCCCGGACGAGTTCCTGCGCCGCGTCGAGGCGAACGCCGAGTGGACGCTGTTCTCGCCGAACGAGACGCCGGACCTGCACGACCTCTACGGCAACGCGTTCGCGCAGCGCTACCGCGAGTACGAGGCGGCCGCCGCGCGCGGCGAGATCAAGGTGTTCCGCAAGGTCCGCGCGGTCGAGCTGTGGCGGCGGATGCTGACCATGCTGTTCGAGACCGGCCACCCGTGGATCACCTTCAAGGACCCGTGCAACCTGCGTTCGCCGCAGCAGCACGTCGGCGTCGTGCACTCGTCCAACCTGTGCACCGAGATCACGCTGAACACGAACACCGAAGAGGTCGCGGTCTGCAACCTGGGCTCGGTGAACCTGCTCAAGCACGTCACCCCTGAAGGGCTCGACACCAAGCGGCTCGAGAAGACCGTGCGCACCGCGGTCCGGATGCTCGACAACGTGATCGACATCAACTTCTACACGATCCCGGAGGCGCGCCGCTCCAACCTGCGCCACCGTCCGGTCGGCCTTGGCATCATGGGCTTCCAGGACGCGCTGTTCGAGCTGGGCGTGCCGTTCGCGTCCGCCGACGCGGTGAAGTTCGCCGACGTGTCGATGGAGCACCTCTCCTACTACGCGATCTCGGCCTCGACCGATCTCGCGCAGGAGCGCGGCCAGTACCAGACGTTCGAGGGTTCCTTGTGGAGCAAGGGAATCCTGCCGATCGACTCGATGCAACTGCTCATCGACGCCCGCCAGGGCGACGGCCTCGACGTCGACACCTCCACCACGCTGGACTGGGCCCCGCTGCGCGAGCGCGTCAAGACCGTCGGCATGCGCAACTCGAACGTGATGGCGATCGCGCCGACCGCGACGATCTCCAACATCTCCGGCGTCGGCCAGTCGATCGAGCCGCTGTTCCAGAACCTGTACGTCAAGTCGAACATGTCCGGCGACTTCACCGTCGTGAACCCGCACCTGGTCAAGAGCCTGAAGGCGCGCGGCCTGTGGGACGAGGTCATGGTCAGCGACCTGAAGTACTTCGACGGCAGCGTCGGCCAGATCGACCGGGTCCCCGACGACCTCAAGGCGCTGTACGCGACCGCCTTCGAGATCGAGTCGAAGTGGATCGTGGACGCCGGTTCGGTGCGGCAGAAGTGGATCGACCAGGCACAGTCGCTGAACCTGTACATCGCGGCCCCGAGCGGCCGCAAGCTCGACGAGCTGTACCGCTACGCCTGGCACAAGGGCCTCAAGACCACGTACTACCTGCGGGCGCAGTCCGCGACGCACGTGGAGAAGAGCACCCTGCGCGGCACCGACGGCAAGCTGAACGCCGTCTCCGCCACCCCGGCCCCGGCCGCTCCGTCGGCCGCCGCCCCCGCCGCGGCCCCGGCTGCTTCTCCGTCGCCGTCGCCGTCCGCCGCGGTCCCGGCCGCCTCCCCCGCGCCGTCGCCGTCGCCCGCCGCGGCCGTTCCGGCGGAGCCGAAGGAGATGCCGAAGACCGACGTCGATTTCGTCGCGACCGAGGGCGCTGCCTGCCGGATCGACGACCCCGACTGCGAAGCCTGCCAGTAACGCCTCGTGAGTGGCGATCACGGTTAGAACCGTGATCGCCACTCACGACCCCCAACTCCCAAGGTGACCCTGAATGACCAACGTGGAAACGACCGACGCGACCGGCCTCGGCGAGATCGAGGTCGGCGCGGCCCGGATCAACGTCGACGACAAGCGGATGATCAACGCGCGCGCCGACGTCAACCAGCTGCTGCCGATGAAGTACCGGTGGGCATGGGACAAGTACCTCGCGGCCTGCAACAACCACTGGATGCCGACCGAGGTCGCGATGCAGGCCGACATCGCGCTGTGGAAGTCTCCGGACGGCCTGACCGAGGACGAGCGGCAGATGCTCAAGCGCAACCTCGGCTTCTTCGCCACGGCGGAGTCCTTGGTGGCCAACAACATCGTGCTCGCGGTGTACCGGCAGATCACCAACCCGGAGTGCCGCCAGTACCTGCTGCGCCAGGCCTTCGAGGAGGCCGTGCACACGCACACCTTCCAGTACATCTGCGAAAGCCTCGGCCTGGTCGAGGGCGAGCTGTTCAACATGTACCGCGAGGTTCCGTCCATTTCGGACAAGGACGCGTGGGCGCTGAAGTACACGCAGAACCTGGAGAACCCCGACTTCGAGACCGGCACGCCGGAAGCCGACCAGGCGTTCCTGCGCGACCTCGTGGCGTTCTACGTGATCTTCGAGGGCATGTGGTTCTACACCGGTTTCGCGCAGATCCTGTCGCTCGGCCGGCGGAACAAGATGGTCGGCATCGCCGAGCAGTACCAGTACATCCTGCGCGACGAGTCGATCCACCTGAACTTCGGCATCGACTGCATCAACCAGATCAAGATCGAGAACCCGCACCTGTGGACCGAAGAATTCCAGGCCGAGGTGCGCGGAATGCTGCAGGAAGCGTGCGAACTCGAGGTCAAGTACGCCCGCGACACCATGCCGCGCGGCATGCTGGGCCTGTCGGCTGACCTGTGCGAGCAGTACATGCACTTCATCACCGACCGGCGCGCCCAGCAGATCGGCCTGTCCCCGATCTACGGCGAGAACGAGAACCCGTTCCCGTGGATGTCGGAGGCGATGGACCTGAAGAAGGAGAAGAACTTCTTCGAAACCCGCGTCATCGAATACCAGTCCGGCGGCGCGCTCGACTGGGACTGATCCCCACCTCAAGACACCTGCTGGAACTCGGCCGCACCCTGTCCAGGGTGCGGCCGAGTTCGTTTGCCAGGCCCCTTCGCTACCGCAGTGCCGACACCACTCCGAACGTCGCAAGGTCGTGCGGCTCCACCAGGATCGACCAGCCCAGCATGTGCCCGGATTTCGCGTCTACCGTTACGGTGAGCACGTTTCCCCTGGGAGCATTGCTTCCCCTGGGGATCTTGGCGGCGTACCCCACGAAGTTACCGGTCATTTGAATCAAGTACACCGGATCATTGGCCTTGGGCTGCGTTCCGTCAATATGCTTAAGAGCATTGCGGTCGGTTTTCACATATCGAATATCGGCCGGGCTGCTCTCGCCATTCGCGGCAGCCAACCTCTTCGCCACACCCAGCAGGTCGGCGGAAGTAGGCGGCGTGACGTTGCTTTCGGCAGACATCTTCTCCGTCTTGTCTACGCAAGGCTTGCGCGTTGCACCCGTTATGTTTTGCCCGTTTGTGTACATAAGAAACAGATCTGGTCGATCGTTGACCAGTTCCGCTTGAGCGGGATGCCACTGGTTGCCGGTATCCTGGTATTGAAACTTTGAAGAGTTGGCAAACACTCGAGCACTCGGGACCGTTACCTCGAGTACATTGTCCGCTTGGCCGCCGAATGCCCCGTTGCCTTCGGAAATTCCGACAAGATTCCCATTCTGGCGAATCTCCCAATTGGGACTGCCGGGAACCCAGCGGAAGGTCACGTTCTCGCTGGCGAGCTCATGCGCGGACTTGATGTAGAACTCCCGGTACGGCACCCCTGGCCGCTGATCGGCCCAGCACCACAGAAATCCTTTCTCGCGCCCCGGGGAACTGTACAGTGTTCCCGCGGTCATTCCCGCTTCAACCCAGGTGTCCAGCTTCGGATTGTTGAGGTTGGTGAGAAGCCACTGCTCCCAGTTGGCGAACTCGGCATCTCGGTTGTCCACATGAAGACAACCAACCGTCAGATCCGAACCGACCCCGTTCATCCACAACGGCTGCTGCTTGGATCCGATGAATCCCACAGCGTAGCAGTGATCCGAAATCGTGCACGCTGGTTGACTGACCGCGCTTGCCTGACTGACGCTCGCCGCGAACGTCGAAGAAATAAGCACTAAAACCGCAGAAAATGATCGAGCAGGAGAAAGAATTCGCATCGCCCCTCCCTTGCGAAGTCACGAACTGAGTCTCCCGAATGTTGGCGCGTCACCAGCAACTCCACACCTTATCCTGGCTGTTGCACGCAAGAAACCGCCGACCGGGCGACAACCCAGTCAACGGATGTTCCCTGGTGTGCACAGCAATTTCGAGCAGAGACTGAAAAATAAGCAGAAAATATGGCCCGTCAGTGAGCAATGGCCAGGCGTTAACGGACGGTGCACCAAAAACATCAGCTGCACCATGCTTGACGCCAGACAGCACGGTGCAGCTCCTCCGTTCGTCTCGCAACGCTCCCTCCTGCTCCGGCAAGCAGCACGACGATCCCTCCCGAACCCTGGGACACCCGCATCCTGGCCCCGGACCCGGTAAGCTGACCCCGCCACTGGTTCGCCAGGACGCAGCCGCGTCCCGACGAGGCAACAGGGAACCCGGTGCGATTCCGGGACTGCCCCGCAGCGGTATGTGGGAACGAAAGCTGTCACCGCGAAACGCGGTAAAGCACTGGGCGCCAAGCCCGGGAAGCGACAGCCGGTAGGCACGAGCGATACGCCCACGAGTCCGAATACCTGCCAATGGCACGCACGCCGACGGCGTGCGTGAGTCCGGGCCTCGCGGGACAAGGCGCCGACCGAAGCACGGCGTTTCCGCGTGCCCGGGCTCTTCCGGCGAGCACGTGAGGATGCATGCTGTGAACACGATCGGCACCACGATTCTCGGCTACCCGCGAATCGGCCCGGCCCGCGAACTGAAGCGAGCGCTCGAGGCCTGCTGGGCGGGAAAGAGCACCGAGGAAGAACTACGAGCCACCGGACGGCAGCTGCGCGAGCAAACCTGGACGACCCTGCGGGACCAGGGCCTCGACTCGATCCCGTCCAGCACTTTCTCGCTCTACGACCAGGTGTTGGACACCGCCGCCCTCTTCGGCGCCCTGCCGGAACGCTTCACCCGGCTGGGCCTGTCGCCACTGGACACCTACTTCGCCGCAGCACGCGGGGTGCCGGACGCGCCCGCGCTCGAAATGACCAAATGGTTCGACACCAACTACCACTACCTCGTCCCGGAACTGGGCCCGGACTCCCGCTTCGCACTCACCGGCACCACACCGGTCGACGAGGTCCGCGAGGCAAAGGCGCTCGGCATCACCACCCGCCCCGTGCTCGTCGGCCCGGTCACCTTCCTGCTGCTGGCGAAGTCGGCCGAACCCGGCTTCACCCCGCTGGACCTGCTGGACGAACTGCTGCCCGCATATGCCGAGCTACTGGGCAAACTGGCCGACCAGGGCGTCGAATGGGTCCAGTTGGACGAACCGGCCTTCGCAGCCGACCGAACCACGCCGGAGTGCAACGCGCTCACCCGCGCTTACCACTGGCTGGCCAAGGAAAACCACCGCCCGAAGCTGCTGGCAGCCGGATACTTCGGCGGCCTCGGCCGGGCACTGGGCGTCCTGGCCCGCTCCCCCATCGAAGCGATAGCCGTCGATCTGGTGACCGATGAATCCTTTGTGGACAAAGTCGCCGAGGAAGGAGCGCTGCGAGACAAGGAAGTCCTAGCCGGGGTCGTCGACGGCCGGAATGTCTGGCGCACAGACCCAGGCGTCGCTCTGGCCCGCGCAGCCCGGCTGAGGGACACCGCAGCACACGTGAGCATCTCGACGTCATGCTCGCTCCTTCACGTCCCCTACGACGTGCGCGCGGAAACAGACCTCGACCCGCGGCTCAAGAACTGGCTGGCCTTCGCCCGGCAAAAGGTGGACGAGGTCGTGCTGCTCGGCCGAGCGCTCAGCGGAGAGAACGTCGACCTCGGCCCGGCACGAGCCGCAGTCGCCGACCGGGCCGGAGCCGCCGAACTCAACGACACCGACGTCCGAGCCCGCGTCGGAGCCCTCCAACCAGAAGACACCGTCCGCGCGCCGTATGCAGAACGCGCTGCAGCACAACAGAAAGCGCTGAACCTTCCGCCGCTGCCGACCACCACGATCGGCTCCTTCCCGCAAACCAGCGAGGTACGCCGAGCCCGAGCCGCACATCGCGCGGGCAAACTCGACGACACCGCCTACCGCACCGCGATGCGCACCGAAATCGACCGCGTCGTACGGCTGCAGGAAGACCTGGGCTTAGACGTCCTCGTGCACGGCGAACCCGAGCGCAACGACATGGTCCAGTACTTCGCCGAACAGCTCACCGGCTTCGCGGCGACCGCCCTCGGCTGGGTCCAGTCGTACGGATCCCGTTGCGTCCGCCCGCCAATCCTCTTCGGCGACGTCTCCCGGCCGCGACCGATGACCGTCGAATGGGCGCAGTACGCGCAAAGCCGCACCGACCGCCCGGTGAAGGGCATGCTGACCGGCCCGGTCACGATCCTGGCGTGGTCGTTCGTCCGCGACGACCAGCCGCTGGCCGACACCGCACGCCAGGTCGCGCTGGCGGTCCGGGACGAGGTCGCGGACCTGGAAGCCGCCGGGATCCGGATCGTGCAGGTCGATGAACCGGCATTACGGGAACTGCTGCCGCTGCACGCGGCGGACCGCGAGGCGTACTTCGGCTGGGCAGTCCCCGCGTTCCGGCTGGCCACCTCGGGCGCCGCGGAAACCACCCAGATCCACACGCACATGTGCTACTCGGAATTCGGCGACGTGCTGCCCGCGATCGACGCCCTCGACGCGGACGTCACCAGCATCGAGGCCGCCCGCTCGAAGACGGAAGTGCTCGCCGATCTGAACGAAGCGGGCTTCGGCCGCGGCGTCGGTCCAGGCGTGTACGACATCCACTCGCCACGCGTGCCGGACCAGGACGAGATGGCCGACCTGGTGCGCACGGCGCTCGGCGCGGTTCCGGCGGAACGGCTGTGGATCAACCCGGACTGCGGCCTCAAGACCCGCGGTTACGCCGAGGTCGAACCGGCGCTGCGGCACCTGGTCGACGCGGCCCGGGAACTGCGCGCCGAACCTCGCTGACCCACCCCGGCGCCGGGCGGCCGGCCGCGCCGCCCGGCACCGGTCCGAGGATCACCCGAACGGCAGGCCCGCAAGGTATTGTCATCGCGTCAATAACAGGGGACCGTGGACGCGACCGATACCCTTGCCGGGAGGTGGTCGCCATGGCGGACGTGACCGGAAAGACGGGACTCCCGACGGCAGGCGGCGCGCTCGGCAGGGTCGCCCACGCCGGGAGCGACGGCGTCACGCGGCTGTCGGAGAACCTGCGCGGCCGGATGCCGCCGCTGACCATGATCCCGTTGCCGCGCAAGGTGGACGACCGATGGCTCGGCGCGCGCTGGCCGGTCCGCGAGCTCGCGCCTCCCCCGGCGGGCAGCGGCCTGAAACCGGTGCTCGGCGACGACGGGCCGCCGCTGATCGGCCACACGCTCGACGGGATGCGGTTCGGCCTCGACTTCAGCCTGCACCGCTTCGAGCAGTTCGGCCCGGTGTCGTGGATGGGCGTGTTCGGCCAGCGGATCGTGACGCTGTCCGGAGCCGAAGCCACCCAGGCCGCGCTCGTGAACAAGGACAAGGCGTTTTCCCAGGAGGGCTGGAAGTTCTTCATCGAGCGGTTCTTCGAGCGCGGGCTCATGCTGCTCGATTTCGGCGAGCACCACCTGCACCGGCGGATCATGCAGGAGGCGTTCACCCGCGACCGGCTCCGCGGCTACGTCGCGCAGATGGGTCCGGCGCTGCGCGAAGGCGTCGCCGCGCTGCCGTCCGGCCGCCCCCAGCTGTATTGGGCGTTCAAGCAGCTGACGCTGGACGTCGCGACGCAGGTTTTCATGGGCATGCGCTCCGCCTCCGACGCCGAGCGCATCAACCGCGCGTTTGTGGCCGCTGTGCGCGCCGGTACCGCCGTGGTGCGATATCCGGTGCCCGGCGGTCGCTGGGCCGCGGGTTTGCGCGGCAGGCGGACGCTGGAGCGCTATTTCGGCGAGAACCTGGCGGCCAAGCGCGACGCGGACGGCGACGACCTGTTCTCCGCGCTCTGCCACGCGGTCTCCGAGGACGGCGACCGGTTCAGCGACGCCGACATCGTCAACCACATGATCTTCCTGATGATGGCCGCGCACGACACGACCACCATCACCGCCAGCGCGATGGCCTACTACCTCGCCAAACACCCGGAATGGCAGGAGCGCGCCCGCGAGGAGTCGCTGCGGCTCGGCGACGATCTGCCGGACCTCGACGCGCTGGAAAGCCTCGAAACGCTGGATCTGGTGATGAAGGAGGCGCTGCGGCTGCGCGCGCCGGTGCCGTCGCTGGCCCGAAAGACCACAAAGGACACTGCCGTCCTCGGCCATTACCTGCCGGAAGGCACGATGGTCGCGGTTTCGCCGACGCTGAACCACTACTCCCCCGAGCACTGGACCGATCCGCTGCGCTTCGACCCCGAGCGGTTCGGGCCGGACCGCCGCGAGGACAAGTCGCACCGGTTCGCGTGGATGCCGTTCGGCGGCGGCGCGCACAAGTGCATCGGGTTGCAGTTCGGCGGCCTTGAGGTGAAAGCGCTCATGCACGAGCTGCTGCGGGCGCACCGCTGGTCGGTGCCCGAGGACTACGTCGCCAAGTGGGACTACGTCTCGCTTCCGGTGCCCGCCGACGGACTGCCCGCCCGGTTGGCCTATCGTTGACGGCCGCCGAGCGGGACAGAAAGGTCGACAGCTGGAGACAAAACCGCAGTACAGGCCACCTTCGTGTACTCAAGGTGACTTGATGTCACCAGTTGTGTAGTGCCCATCACTCGTTCAGCCGGTAGACACCCTGTTTGGTCCGTGATGCCGTGGCATCACTTATGGCCAACTCGTACCCAGTGTGGGTCTTCGGATCCTCCGCACCGGGCCTGAGCTGGTCTTTGTCCGCGTGTGAAGAGGTGGAGTGTGCCGGAGCCTGGTGCCATGCCAGGGTTGGTCGACGTCGCGCGCAAGTACGCGGCGGCGCTGACTGACACCAACGGAGTAACGCTCCCTCCCGCCGAGGTGGAGCGGTTCCTGCTCGACTTCGCCGGCGAGGTCGCCGCGCGTCCCGAGGACGCGGGTGCCACGCGCCGGTTCACCGCGCTCTTCTCCTCCGCGCCGCTCGGCATCGCGCTCACCGACGCGGCCGGGAACGTCGTCGAGGCGAACGGCGCGCTGGCTCGGCTGCTCGGCACCTCCACGACAGCGTTGCGGGACAGGCACATCGCGGATCTCGCCGCCGGCCCGCAGGACGCCGAACGGCTGCGCACCGCGCTCGACGGCCTGCCCCTCACCGCCGACGCCCGCCGGACTGTCCAAAGTGTGCAGCTCGGCCACAGCCGCGACGGCGAACTGACCACGAACGTCACGCTCGCGTCGCTGCCCGGCGACCGGCCGGGCACGTACTTCCCGGTGTTCATGGCCGCCGATGACGACGACCTGCACCTGCTCGGCGAACGGCTGCGCCACCAGAACCTGCACGATCCGCTGACCGGACTGCCGAACAGCGCCGCGTTCAACGCCCAGCTCGAACTCGCCCTCGGCTCGGGCGGTTCCGACGAGATCGCCTTGCTGTACCTGGACATCGACGGGTTCAAGGTGATCAACGACGGACTCGGCGCCGGCATGGGCGACCAGGTGCTGAAGGCGATCTCGAGGAAGCTGAAGTCGGTGTTCGACGGCCAGCACGAGGACTACGTCGCGCGGCTGTCCGGCGACGGTTTCGCGGTGTTGCTGCGCGGCCCGGAGCTGACCGCGCAGAAGACGGTCGTGCTGGCCGACCGGGTGCTGGAGGAGCTCAGCGAGCCGGTGTACGTCGACGGGCACGGCATCGGCGTGAGCGCGAGCATCGGGATCGTCGTGCGCCCGGCGAACGACGGCAGCCACAGCGATCTGCTGCGCGCGGCCGAACTGGCGCTGCACCGCGCCAAGGAGGCGGGCAAGGCGCAGTGGATGCTGTTCGACCCGCAGCTCGACGCACGGGACCGCAACCGCTACCAGCTCGGCGCGGTGATCGCCGGTGCGCTGGAGAACGGCGAGTTCTCGCTGATCTACCAGCCGACGGTCAAGCTCGCGAAGCCGGACGAGATCGCCGCGGTGAACGCCGGGCTGCTCTGGAGCCACCCCGAACGCGGCGAACTCGGGCCCGAGGAGTTCTACCCGCTCGCGCAGACCACCGGAATGACCGTGCCGCTCGGCAAATGGCTGCTGCAGGAATCGCTGGGCGCGACCGCGCGCTGGCGCGAACAGTACGGCCCCGCCGCGCCGGACGTCTGCATCCGCCTGCCGAAGCGGCTCGCCATCGACCCGGATCTGGTGCTGCTGGTCAAGAATCAGCTAGACCGGCACCGCCTGCCCGCGCGAGCGCTGCGGCTGTGCACCGACCGCGCGTCGATGTTCGACGGCGAAGGCGAACTGCTGGACTCGTTCAGCGTGCTCGCCGACCTGGGCGCACAACTCGTGCTCACCATCTCCGGCTCGTCCGACCTGGAACTCATCCCGCGCTACCAGCTCCCGGTCAAACACGTCATCCTGAGCGGCCCGGTCGTCGACGCACTGGCGGACCCCGACCCGTCCGAGACCGACGTGCGGCACCTGTCGCAGCTGGTCACGCGAGCGAAGGAGCTGGGGCTGCGCATCGGCGCGGAGGGCGTTCGGGACGCTGGCCACGCGGAACGGCTGCGGGAACAGGGCGTACTGGCGGCGCGGGGTTCGTTCGTGGCAGAGTCCGCGACGGGCGACGAGGTCGACGAAATGATCGCCCGGCACGCCGGCTGACCCTGGCTTTCGTGCGCCTATGCCGCCTGCCGGTTCGCCTCGCAGCGCTTGAACAGGTAGTAGCCCACCACTTCGCCTTTGACCGCAACGTTCTGTCCGGACGACATGAACTTGTCACGGCTCTCCTGGCCCTGCTCGACGAAGACGAACGAACCGTTGACCAGGTCCCAGCCTTCGCGGCACACGGAGTTGAGCACGTCGACAGGGTCGCTCGTCCGCTGTGTCGTCGTGCCGCCGACCATCGCGACGATGACGGCCTTCTGGTTCATTACGTCGATGGAGAACTGGAAGACGTGGTCGCCCTTCCTGAATGCCGCCCGGGCGCGCCCGGCTGGGGACTGCTCAAACGCTTGCCTTTCCTTCTCCAGTTGCGCCTGGCGTTTGCGATCCTCCGCCGCACGGCGTGCCTGCTCCTTCGCCGCGGCTTCCGCGGCTGCCTCTTCGGGCGTCTTCTTCTTGAGCAGCACCACAATTTCCTCCGCAATCGACTTCAGTCCCAGTTGACGTCCTTTCTTGTCGGTCTCAGCGGCTCAGAAGTTACGGACAGCTGATCTCGATCAGGCGACGGCCAGCACGCGCCCTGGAGGAACCGGGGCGAGCAGGGCTGGTGAGCAGGAAGGTTCAGGCGGTCTCGCGGTCGTTTGCCGAGGTCGCCGCGACTACGTGTCCGGCACCCAGGCAAAATGGCGTTGCCGACGACCGAAAGGTTACCCCGATGCAGCCTGGCGACCTCGCCCCCGACTTCACCCTCCCCGACGACCAGGGCGTCGACCGCACCCTGTCCGCCCTCCTCGCCGACGGACCGGTCGTGCTGTTCTTCTACCCGGCCGCGATGACGAGCGGCTGCACCGCTGAAAGCTGCCATTTCCGGGACCTCGCCGCGGAATTCGCCGAGGCGGGCGCGCAGCGGGTCGGCATCAGCCCGGACGCTGTCGGCAAGCAGCGCGAGTTCTCCGCGAAGCACGATTTCGACTATCCGCTTCTGTCCGATGTGGACGGTACGGTGGCGAAGCAGTTCGGCGTGTGGCGCAAAATCCTGCCCCTGCACACGAAACGGCAGACGTTCGTGATCGCGGAGGACCGGCGGGTGCTGGACGTGATCAAGAGCGAGCTGAACTTCACGGCGCATGCTGACCGGGCGTTGAAGGTGCTTCGGGAGCGCGCGGACGCCTGACCGGCGCCACCCGGAAGCCCCGCCTCAGCCGAGGATTGCCCCACTGTGGCATTGGGTGCATGCGACGCACTCAATGCCACAGTGGGGCGCTCTCAAGCACAGCAGCGCCAGGGTTTCTCGCCCTGCCCCGTGCCGATCAGCCGGGCACTCAAGCGGCCCGATCAAGCCGCCACACCACATTCACCCCGCTGCAGGCCGACGGAAGCCGCCCCTCGGCCTTCTCCTCCCCCATCCGGGAGAACCCCAACCGCTCCGGAACCGCGCCGCTGCGGGCATTCTCCGAATCGTGCTTGATCAACACAAACGCTGCCTCCAGCCGCCAAGCCAAAGCGACCAGCAGAGCGCTCGCCCGCGTCACATACCCCTTGCCCGTCTGGCTCTTGGCGAGCCAGTACCCGATCTCCCACCCGTCCCCGCGGCGCATCAGGCCGCAGCTGCCCGCCAGTTCGTCGTCCGGGGTGTAGATCGCGTAGTTGTACTCCTCCCCGCTCTCCCACTGCGAGGCCACGCGCGCCAGAAACTCGTCTCCCTTGGCCTGGTCGTAGCCGTCGATCGCCCAGGGCATCCACGCGGCGAGGTGGTCCAGGGATCCCACGACGGTCGCCACCTGAGCGTCGCGATGTTCCGGGCGCCAGCGAACGAGGGTGACCACACCGTCGGCAAGAGTTTCCATGCGAGCCATCCTGACAGCAGAAACGGCGGCAGGCTCGCGAATTTCCCGGAGCCTGCCGCCGCCGCACCACAGAGCGTCAGTTCAGCACGATGTCCTTCGGCACCTCGCTGTCGTTCTTCAGCGCGTCGAACAGCTGCGCGGACTTCTTCTTGTCCCAATGCTGCGCCGACGCGTCGGTGATCGGCATCGTCGTGGTCGTGACGCCGTCCGACGAGATACCGCGCATCGCGATCGCCAGGCCGACCAGGTTGTGCACGTGGTCGCCGGTGTCCATGGTCAGCGCGTCCGGCGCGGAGCCGAGCAGCGGGAAGAAGTCGAACGGGTTCAGCAGCGTCCCGGGACTCGCCACCTGGCTCACCAGCGCGCCGATGAACTTCCGCTGGTTCGCGACCCGGTCGAGGTCCGAGCGCGGCGTCGCCTCGGCGTGCCGCATCCGGACGAAGCCGAGCGCCGAGCGGCCGTCGAGCTTCTGGCAGCCCGCCTTGATGTCGATGCCGGTCATCGGGTCGCTCATGTCCTTGTCGATGCACATGTCGACGCCGCCGATCGCGTCGACGATGTTCGCGAAGCCGCCGAAGCCGATCTCCGCGTAGTGGTCCATGCGCAGGCCGGTGGCCTGTTCGACCGTCTGGACCAGCAGTTTCGGGCCGCCGAGCGCGAACGCGGCGTTGATCTTGCTCGTACCGTGGCCGGGGATCTTCACCTGCGAGTCGCGCGGCAGGCTCAGCAGCGTCGGCTTCGTCGAATTGTCGGGCAGGTGCGCGATCATGATCGTGTCGGTGCGCTGCCCGCCCGCCTCGCCGGAATCGCCGGTGGCCAGCCGCTCCTCGTCCGCCGCGCTCAGGCCCTGGCGGCTGTCCGACCCGACGATCAGCCAGTTCGTGCCCGACGCCGCGGCCGGGCGCCCGGAGTAGTCGCCGATCGCGTCCACCCGGTTGATGCTGAACTCCAGATACGCCCAGATCGCGCCCACGAACAGCACGAACACGATGAGCAGCGTCATCAGGATCTTGCCGACGCTCCACCGGCGGCGACGGCGCGGCCGCGGCTGCCTGCCCCCGTACTCCGGCGGGTCCTGCCTCGGCGGTGCGGGCGGCGGCGGGGCCGGGGCCTCGCCGCGCGCGCCCATCGGCCGGGTGCGGGCGTCGTAGGGGCTCTGCCCTCTCCCCGGCAGCGGCAGCATCTGCGCCCGCTGCTGCTGGCGCGGGCGTGCGGGTGGCTGCGGTGGCCTGGGCGGCATGCGCCGCCTGCCGTCGTCGCCTCCGTACGTCATGGGCCTGTCTCCCCGATCCGGTGTGCGGCCGCGCAGAGTCCTGCACGGTCCTCCTGCGGTGGACGTGCGGGACCCTACGCGGGTTGTCCCGGCGAGGTGAGACGGCCTCAGCGCGGGTCGGCGAACCCGAACTGGTGGACCTTCAGATGCCCCGACCGGAACCCGGCCTCGGAGTAGGCGAGATAGAACTCCCACATCCGCCGGAACACCTCGTCGAACCCGAAGCCGCGGATGTCGTCCCAGCGCTGCTGGAAGCGGTCCCGCCACAGCTTGAGCGTGCGGGCGTAGTCCTGGCCGAACTCGCGCATCCCGGCCAGCTTCAGCCGGGTGTTCTCGCGCATCCCGTCCTCGATCGCCTGCACCGACGGGATGATGCCGCCGGGGAAGACGTACTTGTGGATCCACGTGTAGGACTTGGCCGAGGCCAGCATCCGGTCGTGGTCCATGGTGATCGCCTGGAGGCCGAACTGCCCGCCCGGGCGCAACCGCTTGCCGATCGTGGAGAAGAACGTCGGCCAGTAGGACGCCCCGACCGCCTCGATCATCTCCACGCTGACCACCGAGTCGTATTCGCCGGTGGCCTCGCGGTAGTCGCACAGCCGCACGTCGACGCGGTCGGAAAAGCCCGCTTCGGCGATCCGGGCGTCGGCGAGCACCTTCTGCTCCTGCGAGATGGTCAGCGACGTGACCTTCGCGCCGCGCGAGGCCGCGCGGATGGACAACTCGCCCCATCCGGTGCCGATTTCCAGCACCTCGCTGCCTTTGCGCACGCCGGCGTAGTCGAGCACGCTGTCGAGCTTGCGGTGCTGCGCCTGGGTGAGCGTGTCCCCGGGCCCGAACAGCGCCGACGAGTACATCATCGACTCGTCCAGGAACGCGCTGAACAGGTCGTTCGACAGGTCGTAGTGCCGGTGGATGTTCGACCGCGCGCCCTCGATCGTGTTCTCTTCCGCGGTCGGCTGCACGCGCTCCGCGAACCGGCGGAACCGCTGCAGGAAAGGCGGCACGAGCGTGGCGAGCCGCTCGGCGAACGGCGTGAGGACGCCTGCCAGGTCCTCCGCGGTCCAGTCGCCGACCAGGTACGCCTCGCCGAAGCCGATCTTCGCGTCGGCTCCGAGCCGGTGGAAGAACGCCGCGGGCCGGTGAATGCGCATCTCCGGCGCGTCCGGGCCGCCCGCGCCGAGCACCGTGCCGTCCGGGAACGAGACCCGCACGTCCAGCGTTTTCACCGCGTGCCGGAACAGTGCCTCGGCCGCGCGCGCCCGCAGCGGAGAGTGCGGCGGCGTGGCGAGGCCGGGCCATCGGGATGCGTCGGGCACCGGCTGCGAGACCGCTGAGACCACTGTCGGATCGACTCGTGACGTGGACAAGACACTCCCTCCGAACGGGCTTTCGAGCCCTTCCCCATGATATTCCCGCTTCGTCCCCGGTGCCTTCGCGACCGGGCCGCGCACTCCGGTTACCCCGGAATGCGCAACCGGTCGCCGGAAGGGCGGGACCAGGCCTGACGAAGAGTCTCGTCCGTCTCGCCCACTCCGATCCGGTCCAGTGTGAAAGCACACATCAGCCGGGTCCAGACCGCGGGACGGCGGAGCATCGAATGGCCCTCGCCCGCGATCTCGAATCGCGCGACCAGGTCGGTGACCTCGCGGGCGCGCGCGGCGAAGGCGTAGGACTCGGCGGGCGAGGTCATCCGGTCGCGGGTGCCGTGCGCGATCAGCACCGCGCGGCCCGCCACCGCGTCCACCGGCTCGCCCGGCGGCGTCCACGGGGCCATCGCGCACACCCCGGTCACCGCCGGATCGTCGGCGACCCGCAGCGCGACGCGGCCGCCCATCGAATGGCCGACGAGGACCACCGGCAGCCCGGGATGGTCGGCTCTGATGTGTTCCAGGGCCCAGCGCGCGTCCGGCACCGGGCTTTCCATCCGCCCGTTCCAGCCGTACAGCCGGTTCCGCATCAGCCGGACTTCCAGCCCGTGCCGCCCTCCGGCGCGGCGCAGCGAGCGGGCCAGCGGCACCATCCGCTGGTACGCCAATCGCCACGGCTGGACGACCGCGGTGCTGCGTTCGGCCCCGCCGTGCAGCACGAGCGCCACCGCGCGGGTCTGTCCGGGGGCCCGCCACGTCCGCACGGCCGGATCCGGCCCGCCGTTTTGCCGCTTCCCGTTCACCGGCACCCCCATTTCGATCAACTCCACGGTAATCCACCACGAAGCGTGTCCACCCGATAGATTCGGTGCCCGGACCCGCGAGGAAGGGCAGGTGTGGTGAGCGCCACGGATCTCGTGAAGAGCACTTCGGACCAGCTTGCGGCGGCCGCGGAGGCCAACGCCGCGCAGGTGTCCGCCGCCGCCGATCTGCTGCTGGGGGTGATCCGGGCCGACGCGCTGGTCTTCACCGCCGGCGCCGGGCATTCGCTCGCGGCGGTCGCCGAGACGTTCTACCGCGCGGGCGGACTCGCCTGCGTGTATCCCGTGTACCACCCGGAGCTGCTGCCGCTGCACGGCGCGCAGCAGAGCACGCGGACCGAGCGCCGTTCCGGGCTCGCCGAGGAGGTGCTGGCCGAGCGCGCACCGGGGCCGGAGGACGTGCTGGTCGTCTTTTCCACGTCCGGCGTGAATCCGTACCCGGTCGAATTGGCCGCTGGCGCGCGCCGCCGGGGCGCCTCGGTGATCGCCGTGACGTCGAGGGCGTGCGTGGCCGCCGCGCCGCGTCGCTCCGCCACGACGCTGGTCGAGGAAGGCACTGTGGTGCTGGATTCGCTGGTGATTCCCGGCGATGCCAGCTATCCGGCGGCCGCGCCGCGCACTGGCCCCCTGTCCACTGTGGTCAATGCGTTCTTGTGGAACTTGATTCTGGCCGAGGTTTACGACCGGGGCACCGCGGAAGGGCTCGACGTTCCGTTGTGGCGCAGCTCCAATGTGGAGGGTGGCGACGAGGCGAACGCGGCGCTGCTGGCCAAGTACGGGCCGCGAGTGCCTGCGTTGCGCTGAGGACGTCGTGAGTGTTGATCACGGTTCTAACCGTGATCAACACTCACGACCCCCCTACGCCGCAGCAGGCTCCTCCGCGAACTGCGTGTGGTACAGCTCCGCGTACCGGCCTTCCTTCGCCAGCAGTTCGTCGTGCGTCCCGCGCTCCACGATGTCCCCGTTTTCCACCACCAGGATCAGATCCGCCGCCCGCACGGTCGACAGCCGGTGCGCGATCACCAGCGACGTCCGGCCTTCCAGCGCGCCGGTGAGCGCTTCTCCCACGGCGACCTCGGATTCCGAGTCCAGGTGCGCGGTCGCCTCGTCCAG
Organism: Amycolatopsis sp. FU40; assembly: GCF_021903635.1. NCBI lineage: Bacteria > Bacillati > Actinomycetota > Actinomycetes > Pseudonocardiales > Pseudonocardiaceae > Amycolatopsis > Amycolatopsis sp. FU40. Next base: position 653,246 of record NZ_CP091381.1, on the reverse strand, counting down.
CACTACGACCTTCGGCTGCGCCAGCAACAATCGCGCGATGGTGAGCCGCTGCCGTTCGCCGCCGGAAAGCCGGTAGCCGCGTTCGCCGACGGTCGTGTCGAGTCCGTCCGGCAGCGAATGCACCAGGTCGCCCAGCCGTGCCTTGTCCAGCGCGGCCCAGATCTCGTCGTCCGTGACGTCCGGGCGCGCGTAGCTCAGGTTGGCGCGGATCGTGTCGTGGAACAGGTGCCCGTCCTGGGTCACCACGCCGACGGTTTCGCGCAGCGAAGCGAAACTGAGGTCCTTGACGTCCACATCGGACAGCCGCACCGAGCCGGCGTCCACGTCGTACAGCCGCGGCAGCAGCGAAGCGATCGTCGACTTGCCCGCACCGGACGAACCGACCAGCGCGACCATCTGCCCGGCTTCGGCGCGGAAGCTGATGCCGTGCAGCACTTCCTCGCCGCCCCGGCTGTCCAAAGTGGCCACGTCCTCCAGCGAGGCGAGCGAGAACTTGTCCGCAGCCGGGTACCCGAACTTCACGTCGGCGAACTCGACCGAAACCCCGCCCTCGGGCAGTTTCTTCGGCTCGGCCGGCTCCTTGATCATCGGTTCCAGGTCCAGCACCTCGAAGACCCGCTCGAACGACACCAGCGCGGTCATCACGTCCACGCGCACGTTCGCGAGCGCGGTCAGCGGCGTGTACAGCCGGGTCAGCAGCAGCGCCAGCGCCACCACGGTGCCCGGTTCGAGCTTGCCGGTGAGCGCCAGGTAGCCGCCGAGGCCGTAGACGAGCGCCTGCGCGAGCGCGGACACGAGGGTCAGGCTGGTCATGAGCCAGCGCGTCAGCATCGCGGTGCGGACGCCGATGTCGCGCACCCGACCGGCGCGGAGGCCGAAGTCGGCGACCTCCTGGCGCGGCCGCCCGAAGAGCTTCACCAGCGTGGCGCCCGGCGCGGAGAACCGCTCGGTCATCTGCGTGGTCATCCCGGCGTTGAGCTGCGCGGCCTCGCGCTGCAATCCGGCCATGCGGCGGCCGAGCCTGCGGGCGGGCAGCACGAAAATCGGCAACAGGACCAGCGCGACGAGCGTGACCTGCCACGAGAGCGACACCATCACCACGAGCGACAGCGCCAGCTGGATCACATTGGTGACCAAACCGGACAAAGTCGCGGTGAAGGTGCGCTGCGCGCCGATCACGTCGTTGTTGAGCCTGCTGACCAGCGCACCGGTGCGGGTGCGCGTGAAGAACGCGATCGGCAGCTTCTGCACGTGCTCGAACACCGCCACGCGCAGGTCGAGGATGATCCCCTCGCCGATCCGCGCGGACTGCCAGCGTTCGGCGAGGCCGAGCCCGGCGTCGAGGATCGCGAGCACCGCGATCACCACCGACAGCCAGATCACCACGTTCAGCTCGTGCCCGCCGACGATCGCGTCGACGACCTTGCCCGCGAGCACCGGCGTCGTCACCGCCAGCACCGCCGAGATCACGGTGAGCACCAGGAAGGCCAGCAGCCGCACCCAGTGCGGGCGGGCGAACCGCGCGACCCGGCGAACCGTGCCCCGGGTCAGTGCTTTCGGCGCGTCGCCAGCTCGCATCGCGGAACTGAGCAGCGCCCAGGTGTTGTCCATCGGAGTGTCCCCCAGCTGGTGAAAACCTCTAGTTTAGTTGAACTTTTTTCCGGAGATGCCCTGCACAACACCGGGACGCCCGGCATTCTTCCCGACGTCCGCGCCAGGCTCCCCGACGGACCCGGATTTCCTGGAGCAGCCCATCACGGACCTTGGGCCCGCACGGGCCACGGGCGGTGGGATCCGGCGCGGCCCGGCTCGGTAGCCTGGCGTTTCGGGGTCGGCGAGCCGGGGAGGAAACGCGGGTGCAACTGCTGATGGCCCCTGCGCGCGCCGAGGAAGCCCATCCCGTGCGCGTCGCCGGCTGGGATCTCGTCTTTTATCTCGGCTGCTTCGCCTTCGCGCTCGGCACCGCGCTCGCTTCGGAGTTCTACGGCTACCGGATCTGGGGCGATTTCGCCGTCGCCGGATACGGATTGGCCGCCGCGCACAGTGCCTGGCTGACGATTTCCGCGCGCCGCGGAATGCAAACTAACGGCAAATTCGGGTCGCGCTGGATCGGTATCGGCGCGGTGATCGTGCTCGCGATGTGCGCGCCGCTGCTGATGCTCGTGATCCGGCGGCTGACCGGAACGGACTGGCTGATCACTCCGTTCTCCTGGGCCGCGCAGCCCGAGGTGTGGGTGATCGAACGCAGTGCGGATCTGTTGCTGCGGCACGGAACCCCGTACATCGACATCACCGCGCTCCACCGCGCACCGGAAGTGAACGATTACACGCCGTACGGCCCGGTGATGACCGTTTTCGGGCTGCCGCGCGCGTTGTTCGGCGGCACTCCAGTCCTCAATGCACTGACCGACGCGCGCTGGATGTTCGCGCTGGCCGCGGTGATCTGCGCGTACGCGTCCTGGCGGCTGCTGAACCGGCCCCGGATCCCGGTTTTCGCCGCACAGCTCGCGATCGCGTGTCCGCTGACCGCGCTGACCTGGGCGGTGGCCGGTCCGGACCTCGCGATCGTCGGCCTGCTCGTGCTGACCTTCGCGCTCGCCGCATCGGGGCGTCCCGGATGGACCGGGTTCGTGCTGGCGCTGGTGATCAGCGCGAAACTCATCGTCGCGCCTGCCGCCGCGGTGCTCGCGGTATTCGTTTACCGGCGTGCGCGCGGCGAAAATCCTTGGGCGGCAACGGGTCGCTTCGCGGGCGCGCTGGCCGCGACGACGATCGCGCTGCATCTGCCGGTGTATCTGGCGAACCCGGCGGCGTTCACCGAGCACGTGATCCGCTTCCCGCTCGGCATGGGCGCGGTCCGCTCCCCCGCGGCGAGCCCGCTGCCCGGGCATCTGATCGCACAGACCGGACCGGCCGGCACCGTGATTTCCCTGGTGCTGGTGGGTGTTGCGGCAGTGGCGATGCTGATCTGGCTGGCGCGCCGGCCCCCCGCGACGGGATCCGCTGCACTGACGCGAACCGCCGTCGGACTCGGCGCGTTGATCCTGCTTACTCCGGCCACCCGGTACGGCTACCTCGTGTACCCGCTGGTACTCCTCGGCGCCGCGCTGACCTTCCGGACGACCGCTTCGACCGTGCGCCCCCCGCGCAGCGGCCGCGCTGACGCTACTTCTTCTTGACTCGCGTGGCCCCGCCGCGCCCCCGCAGCTGGACCCCGGACTCCGACAGCACCCGGTGGACGAACCCGTAGGACCGTCCGGTGGATTCGGCCAGCGCCCGGATGCTCGAGCCCTTCTCGTATTTCTTCTTCAGGTCAGCGGCCAGCTTGTCGCGCGTGTTGCCGGTGATCCGCGCGCCTTTCTTGAGATCAGCCACGTCGATCGCCTTCCCGCCGAGTGGTTGTTCCGGGCCATTCGCGGCCCCTGCCGGGGCAATGATCGAACACTACGCGCCGGATTGCCAGACGACAGCGCTAAAACGATCGAAACCGCGATCACATTGGGCCATTCCAGTGCTTTGCCCGACACGGTAAGCACCCGAACGGACGCACTCGGTCAGGCAAGCTGGACAAGTTCAAGATAATCCGCGGACCAGTGGTCCTCGGTTCCGTCCGGAAGCAGGATCACGCGCTCGGGTTCGAGCGCCTCGACCGCGCCCGGGTCGTGCGTCACCAGCACGACCGCGCCGGCGAAGCTGCGCAGCGCGTCGAGAACCTGGGCGCGGCTGGCCGGGTCCAGGTTGTTCGTCGGTTCGTCCAGCAGCAGCACATTGGCTTGGCTGGACACGAGTCCAGCGAGTGCGAGCCGGGTCTTCTCGCCGCCGGACAGGGTTCCGGCGGGCTGGTCGAGCTGTTCGCCGGTGAACAGGAACGAGCCGAGCAGGTTCCGCAGCTCCTGCGCGCCGGTGTCCGGCGCGAGATGGCGGATGTTTTCCCACACCGACGCTTCGTGGTCGAGAGTTTCGTGTTCCTGTGCGTAATAGCCCAAACGCAATCCGTGACCCGGTTCGACGGATCCGGTGTCCGGCGTTTCCATTCCGCCGAGCAGCCGGAGCAATGTCGTCTTTCCGGCGCCGTTCAATCCGAGCACCACGACCTTCGAGCCGCGGTCGATCGCCAGATCGACGCCGGTGAAGATCTCGAGCGAACCGTACGACTTGGACAATCCGTCCGCGGTCAGCGGCGTGCGCCCGCACGAGGCGGGCTCCGGGAACTTGATCCGGGCGACCTTGTCCGCCTGGCGCGTCTCGTCGAGCGAGGAGAGCATCTGCTCCGCGCGCCGGGCCATGTTCTTGGCCGCGACGGCCTTGGTCGCCTTCGCGCCGAGTTTGGCGGCCTGCGCCTGCAGCGCGGACGCCTTCTTCTCGGCGTTCGCGCGCTCGCGGCGGCGGCGCTTCTCGTCGGTGGCGCGCGCGTCGAGATAGCGCTGCCAGCTCATGTTGTAGATGTCGATCTCGCCGCGCGTGGCGTCGAGGAACCACACCTTGTTCACGACGTCGCCGAGCAGTTCGACGTCGTGGCTGATCACCACGAGCCCGCCGTCGTGCTGCTTGAGGAAGCCGCGCAGCCAGTTGATCGAGTCGGCGTCGAGGTGGTTGGTCGGCTCGTCCAGCAGCAGGATCGTCTCGGACTTGCCGCCCGCTCCCGCCTCGGCGGCGGCGAACAGGATGCGCGCCAGCTCGACGCGGCGGCGCTGACCGCCGGACAGCGTGCTGAGCGTCTGGGACAGGATGCGGTCGGCGAGCCCGAGGTTCGAGCAGATCCGCGCCGCCTCGCTCTCCGCGGCGTACCCGCCGAGCGAGGAGAACCGCTCTTCGAGCCGCGCGTAACGGTTGATCGCCTTGTCCCGCTGCTTGTCGTCGACCAGCTCGGACATCGAGGTCTGCGCCTTTTCCATGTCGCGCAGCAGGGTGTCGAGCCCGCGCGCGGACAGCACGCGGTCCTTCGCGGTGACCGACAGGTCGCCCTCGCGCGGGTCCTGCGGCAGATAGCCGAGTTCGCCGCTGCGCCGGACGTCGCCCGCGTGCGGTTCGCCCTCGCCCGCGAGGACTTTCAGCGAGGTGGTCTTGCCCGCGCCGTTGCGGCCGACGAGGCCGATGCGGTCGCCGGACTGGATGCGGAGGGTGGCGCCGTTGAGCAGGATGCGCGAACCGGCGCGCAGCTCAAGGCCAGTGGCCGTGATCAAGAGAACTCCCGGATACGGGGGCGGTCAGGTGGACGTGCTGGAGCGCCCCGGCACCGCGTGCGATGCGGGGCGGGCGGCTACTCTCTCTGGATCCGCACCAATGCCCTGTTGACCACGAACCCAGTGTACGGGTCGGCGTCGAACGGTTTTCGCGGCCGTGTCCGGATTCACTCGCGCCCCGCTGTCCGATCCCGCACCACCAGCTCCACGGCACGCGCTCGCTGTGCCGCGTCGGCCAGCACCTCGTGGCGGGGTTCGGGGAGGTCCAGCACTCGCGGCTCGGCCCGGTCGAACAGCTCGGCGAGCCGCCGGTCGGAGCGCAGTTCGTCCAGCGCACGACGGTCTCCGCCGAGCACTACAGCGTCCACTTCGGACAGCCGGGGCAGCAGAACCTCGTACGCGTCTTGGGCGGCTGACTGGAGCGCGGCTCGGGTTTGGCCTTCGCGGCGGCGCGCGAAGCGTTGCTGCGACCAGCCGCCCGCCGCGGTCCGGCCCTGCACGTGATGGCGGTCGGTTCGGGAGAGGACCACGCGGCCGTCGTAGGCGAGGCCGAGCGAGTGCCCGCCCTTTCGGACCAGCAGCAGTGCGATCAGCCGCGGCGTTCGCACGTGGTGGAGCAATGGCCCGACGGCCAGTCCGGGGTACTCGCCTTGCTCCTTCAACGGTCCAAACGGGACAGTCGCGGTGGCCGTGGTGCCGTTCCCGGCGGTGACACGCACTTGCGTCGCGGAGAGAACCGTGGCGCGCACGCCGCCGTTGCGTTCGGCGAAGCGGGCGAACCAGCCGTCGAGCCGTTCGGGCGGGACTTCCACCGCCCGTCCGCCGCCTGCGACCTGCCGTGCCATGGGGAAACGGTACGGGACCGCCGCGCAGCGCGACGGTCCCGCACCGCTCAGGCCAGCTGAGGCCGCACCGGCCCCGCGGTCACCGTCTTGTGCACATCCGCCGGACGCCCGGCCGTCGCGTACCCGTTGACGTGCAGCGAAACGCTGCGGATCGAACCGGTGTCGCCGCCCGTGGTGTCGACGACCTTGAACGTCCAGGTGCCGTCCGCCGAAGCGCCTGGCTGGCTCTGCGGCGTGACCGGCCGGTAGGTGCCGGTGTACGGCGCGTCCGCGGATCCGGTCGTGCTGAACAGCTTGGTCGCGGAATCGTCGAACACCACCTGACAGAGGTTGTTGCCGCTGCCGCCGCCCTTCTGGAACAGCGTCGCCGTCGCGCCGGACGGCGCGGTCAGCGTGCCGACCAGGTCGTTGACATAGGTGTGGTCGATGCCGACCGTGGTCGCTTTCTCCGCGGTGGTGCAGGCGGTGCCGTCGATCGAAAGCGACACCTTCGACGCGGGACCGACGCCGCTCACCACGAGCGGAACCGACGCGCCGAGCGGCGAGTTGTCCGGGATCGCGACCGCCGGACCGGCGTAGGCGAACGCCTGCGAAACCGGCGACGGTGTGCCGACCGGCAGCGAGAACGTGCTCGTGCGCGGCGAGAACGAGCCCGCGAAAGTCACCTTCGCGTTGAGCACCACCGGCGAGCCGAGCTGCTGGCCGGCCGGAACCGTGACGGTGAAGTCGTTGATTCCGGTCTGTCCCGGGCTGATCGTGCCGTACGACTTCGCCCGCGGCTCGATCGCGACGCCCGGGGTCGGCGAGGTGAGCACGACGCTCGTGGACACCGCCGTGCCGTCGCCGGTGTTCTTCACCGGCAGCGTGACCGTCGCGATGTCACCAGGGTTGAGCGTGCTGCCGCCGTTGGGTCCGCGGACCGTCGGCTGTCCCGCTTCCGCGTACGGCTGCGGGCTGGCACCGGTGTACGCGAGCACCTTGTCCGCCAGCAACACTCCGGCACCGGTGAGGTTGTCCGTGCCGGGAGCTTCGATGTCCACCGCGGTCTTGAGGAACGCCTCGCGAATGTCCGAAGAGGACAGTCCGGGATTGCCGGACAGCACCAGGCTCGCGATCGCGGCCGCGTGCGGCGCGGCCGCCGAAGTGCCGAAGAACGGGTCGAATCCGCTCACCGAGGTGTGCACGCCGTCCGCCGCGGTGATTTCCGGCTTCTGCCGGACCTCTCCCCCGGTCGACGACACGTCGCCCGGAGTGATCGGCGTTCCGTTGGCTTCGTAGAACACCCGCCGCGGACCGTCCGAACTGAACCGTTCCGCCTTGCTGGTCGCCGAATACGCCGCCGGATACGGTCCGGTCGGGTTCGCCGGGTCGCCCGGTTCGAGCGGACGGCCGAACGCCGCCTCGGCCGGAGCCGCGGCGACCGCGAACGCCTTGCGCGCCGCGGCGTGGCCCACGACCGCGCCGGGCGTGGAGTACGCCTTGAGCCCGTCCGCGGAATCGCGGAACCGGCTGCCGAACGCGGTCAGCGAGAGGTACCGGCTCGCCCCGGAGAACTTCACCACGGCGAGCCGCAGCCCGGTGCCGCCGAAGAACGGGGTGGCCAGCTGCTCGTACGGGTCCTGAGTGCCGTTCTGGACGTCCTGGCTGAAGCTCACGACGTTGCCGCGCGCGTCGAGGAGGTAGAGGTCGTAGTCGTCCGCGGCCGCGCCGATCGGGTCGGACCAGTGCAGCGTCACCGGGATGTTCGCCGACGACGCGTCCGAAATCGGCTCGAACGCCTGCTTTCCGGCCGCGCCCGCGAAGTTGTGCGCGGTGCCGGCGTACTTGCCGATCGAGATTCCCGAATCGGCGAAGTCGCCTTCCCAATGCGCGGCGGTGCCGTCGGCGACGTTGCCCTCGTTGCCCGCGGAGGAGAAGTAGAGCGCGCCGTCGGCCGTCACGTCGTTCACCGCTTGCGCGATGATCCAGTCCTGGAACGGGGATTCCTTGAAGTAGATGACGTCGTCGACGATGACGTCGCAATGCGCTTCGAAACGGAGCTTGCGGATGTTGTCGGCGAAACTCGCGTCGGAGGTGAACGCGGTGGCGAAACCGAGCTTCGCGTTCGGGGCGAGGTCGTGGATGATCTCCAGCATCGCGGTGCCCTCGTCGCCGCTGCCCGCTTGTCCGGTCAGGACATCGACCGCCGGAAGCTCGCCCTTGGTCCGGGAAACCTCCAGGGAATCGACGCCGTCGGACAGCGCGCACGCCTTCACGCCGGTGCCGGTCACGCCGAACTGCTGGCGCGCGGTGTCCGCGTTGTGCGCCCGGTCGCCCGCGCTGACCACCTGCGTTTTGGTTCCGATCGCTTCCTTGAGCTGCCGGTCGATCCGGTCGGCCTTCTGCTGCTTGGTTTCCGAGCCTTCTTTGTTTTCCCGCTGCCGCGCCGTCATCGCCTGATCCGCGGTTTCGACGTGCTTCACGTCGCCGCGTTTCGCGATCTCCGGCAATGCGGTCAACGGCACCTCGGCCCGGATGCTCGCCGCCGTGCTCGACATCGCACGCACCTCGGCTCCGGCCTTGCGCAGGTCGTTGACGAGCCCGTCGCTGACCTTCGTGACCCGGATGTCGACGAGTGCTTTGTCCGCGATCCTGGCGATTCCCGGCAACGCGGCCGCGCTCAGGCTCCGCGTGCGCATCTTCTCCTGGACGAGCAGCTTGCTGTCTATTTTGGACTCAGTCGCGGTCTGTCCTGCTTTCACCGCCTGCAAAGCGGCGATCTGACTGTTCGCCGTGGAGTCCACAGTGGACTCCTGCGCTTCCGCTAGGGGCGGTGTCGCCAGCCCGGCGGCAAGCACCGCCGCGGCGACCACGCCCGTCCGTCTTCTCGCGGTTGTTGTCGAGGCTCCAGGTGAACGGGTACGACGCACGTGCGTCCTCCGATCTCACACCGCGTGCCCCGACTCACGCTGGCCAACGCCGGTGATCACCGGCTGGATCCAGCTAAGTACCACTTCTGTCCGGGAAAAACGGCCGTTGGGGTGACGTTGGTCAGGCAATATCCGTTGCCAGCCGGACGTCGTAGGCCGTTCGGCGGAGCTTGCCGTCTTTCGCGCGCACGGCCGGGAGCCGGAGTCGCCGGTCAGCGCGGTTCGACGTTGTACTGGCCGAAGATTTCCGTGACCGCGGTCACGAAGGCATCTCCGAGGGCTCGGCGGGAAGTCTCCACGGCGTTCCAGCTCACTGAATAGCGCTGAGCTGCCTTCGATCCGCTTCGGACGCAGTCGTGGAGCGCGGCCAAGTTGCTGCCGAAGCAACCGCCTGGGCCATTCGCCGCTTCGCCGATGGCGCAAGAGAACGAGTCCTTCGAGGACCAGTGCTGTCCGTCGATGACGATGTCGCCTGTGTCGCAGCGCATCGCGTGCTTCCCCGAGGTGAACCACGCGTTTTGCACGACGTGCAGCCAGTTGCCGTGCTGGGTCGCGGGATGTCGCGTCCACTCGCCGAGCAGGATCGAGCCGCGGCGCCAACGCGACCAGATCGCTTGCTCGTGGGGACAAGGCTCGCCGCCGCACGACGGAACTTCGAGACTCGCTGACCCGCCCGGCGCCGGGGAGATGTTCTTCGGCTTCAGTTCGAACCGGCCTAACCAATACCTGCCGATCGCGTCGCCGGAATCATCGAGCACCTCGAGCTCCGCATCGTCCACAGTCACCGGTCGTGCGTCGGCTGCGCCGATGATGCCTGCGAAGGTCACCTTTCCGGCGGTCTCCTCGTCGGCAAAGAATCCGTGCAGTGGCTCGAAGGGGAGCGCGAAACCCGGACGGCTCTCCTCGGAGACGACCCGATACATCGGCACCTGAGATCTCCCCCGCCGGAGCAAACCGTTCACCCGATCCCGTAGTCGGCCACCAACGCAGCCGCGTATTCATCCGGAACCGGCCGCCGTCCGCCGAATGCCATCCACACATACGACTCCACCGCTTCCGCCGCGTCCAGGAACGGGCCGAACCGCTCGCGCCATTCCTCGCGGGCCGCGGCGTCCGGGAAGCCTTGGAACACCGCCACCTCGGGACCGCGTTCTCCCCAGCAGCCCCACTTCCCGGACGGCCCCGTCACCGCGATGACATCAGCCGTCACAGCGATCGAGTCCAGGAACTCGTCGTCCGATTCGTGTCCGATCGCCGACCAGTAACCCTCCGAGCCGACGGGCGCCGAAACCGTCTGACGCGCGCCGGGTTCGAGCACCAGAAGGTCGACCCGGTCGTCGCCGTGCCAGCGGGCCATCTCGCGAAGCGCGGGCCAGATTTCCGGTGCCAGCACCACGTCGTACTCGCAGAACAGCGAGTCCCCGCGGGGCTCCCGGAAAACCTGCCCCGGCAGCCTCGCGCCGAGAGTGAAAACCTCCGCGAACCGAGTCACAGTTCCAGCCACATGATGCGCAACCCGACCCGCCCCTCGACCGGATGCCGGAAAGCCCCCGGCGCGACCCCCAGCGTCACGAACCCCAAACTCTCGTACAGCCGGATCGCATGGACATTGGTCTCGACCACCGCATTGAACTGAATCGCCGCGAAACCAGCCCGCCGGGCCCAAGCGATCAGGTCCAGCACCAAGGCCCTCCCGACGCCGGAACCGCGTGCGTCCCGGGACACCATCAAGCTTCCCGAAGCGACATGGCTGCCCGGACCCGGCCGGTTGGCGTACATGTTCGCCGTGCCCAGTACCCGGTCTCCTTCGGCAGCGACGACGACCCGCGCGGGGGCGGGAACCAGCCACTGCCGACGTGCTTCGGATTCGCTCATGGCCGGGTCGTAGGGGAACGTCCGCTGCTCGGTCACCACGTCCCGGACGATCGGCCAGATCCCCGGCCAATCGTCCGCGCCGGCTTCCCGGATCGTCACAGGCATCTGCCTACCGTGCTGACCAGGCACCCGTCCCGCAACCGATTTAGAGCACGAAGGAATCCGACCAGGGCTGGCTCGACCGGCCCGACAAAGCGTCCAGCAACGTCACCGCTTGCTTGTCCGTCAGCGAAGCCACGAAGTCCACGACCGCCCGGCCCCGGGCCAGCCCGCGCACCGCGTCCGCGCCCTCGATCCGCTCGCCTGTCGCGCCCACCAGCAGCTCCGGCGCGGTCCGCGCGAGGTCCGAGTATTCGCCGTGCGCCAGTTCCATCAGGTCGTGCAGCCGGCGCGGCAAGCGGGAAGCCTCGTCGCGGTCGAGGAGCCACGCGTCCAGCGCGTCGACCAACGTCGTGACCAGGCTGGCCTGGCCGCGCTGGTGCAGGGCGAGATCGGGGCGCAGGAGCACGAACCGCCGGTGGACGAACTTCAGGACCTGCACCTCGTGCCACTGCGCGGGACGCAGCGAGACGTGCCCGGACCGGGTCGGCGGCGACGACAGGACGAAAACCCCGTCCACCAATCGCGCCATCCAGTTCGCCGAGAACGCCGCCGTCGCTTGTTCGGCCTCGGTCGAACCGTCGAAGCCGTCCGCGAGCAGGCCGTCGACCAGTTCTCGTTGGACTCGGGCGACGGCGGCGGCGAAGGCGTCGTCGTCCACAATCCAGCTGTCCTTCAGGTGCATGCGGCGGCGCATCCGCTCCAGGGAACGGCCTGGGCGGCGGATTTCCGCGGTCAGCCGGGCATCGTCCAAAGAGGCCAGATCGACGGCGTGCGCCAGCCACTCCCCCAGTTCGGCGGCGACGGGGGCGTGCTGCAGGACGCCGATGCGGTGGAAATCCTGCAGATCGTGGATCGCGTACGCGATGTCGTCGGCAGTGTCCATAACGGACGCTTCGACCGTCTGCTGCCACGGCTCGATCCGCCCGGCGAACGGGGCCCGCGACTGCTCGAAGTCGTCCAATTCCGTGACATACGCGGAAAACTTGCTCGCACCGGTGCCTGGAGCGTCGTCCGGCTCGGCGGCGCCGCGGGGCGGCAGGGGCATCGCGGTCGGATGCGGCTGCGGGTAATGCAGCCGCGCCCACGGGTATTTCAGGACCGCGGCGCGAACCGCGGTCGTCAGGTCCAGCCCGATGGCGGACGGGCCGCGCACGTCCGTCGTCGTGAGGATGCGGAACGACTGCGCGTTGCCCTCGAAACCGTCGGCCAGGCCGAACCGGTGCCGTGCGATCCGGTCCAGGGTCTGCTCGCCGAGATGCCCGAACGGAGGGTGCCCGAGGTCGTGCGCCAGGGCGGCCGCCTCGCACGCGTCCGGGTCGCAGCCGCCGAGTTTCGCGGCCAGTTCGGCCGACTCGCTCGATCCGGTGATCCGCTCCGCGATCCCGCGCGCGACCTGCGCGACCTTCAGGCTGTGCGTCAGCCGGTTGTGCAGCAGCCCGGCGCCGCCCGCGCTGACCACCTGGGTGACCCCGCCGAGCCGCGCGAAGAACGGCGACGCGGTGATCCGGTCGCGGTCGACGCGGAACGGGCTGGTCGCCAGGTCGGTGAACCCGCCCGCCCCGTTCGCCGGGTCCCGCCGCGCTGCCCTCGGATCGGTCTCGTCCATGTGTCCCACCGTATCCGGCCGTCCGGCAGGATTGCGGGATGACCGACGTGCTGGTGGCGGGCGGCGGCCCGGCCGGACGGGCGCTGGCGGCCGCGTGCGCCCGGCGAGGCCTGGAAACGGCCGTGCTCGACCCGGATCCACACCGAAAGTGGCCGAATACTTACGGAATGTGGGCGGACGAGGCGCCTGAGCTGCCGGGCGAAGCGATCGCCGCGGCTCCGGCGGCGACGCTGGCGTTCGGAACCCGCGAGCACCGCGTCGACCGGGCGTATCGGGTAATCGACAACGCCGGGCTGCGCGAGTGGCTCACCGAGCCGAGCGTCCAGGTCGTCACCGGCAAGGTGACCGGCGCGGAACACGGTCCGCACGGTACGACGGTCCTGCTCGCCGACGGTCGACGCCTCGCCGCCGCAGTGTTCGTCGACGCGTCCGGAGCACCCAAGCTGCGGGCTCCACGCGCCGAGCAGACCGCGTACGGGCTCGTGCTGCCCGCGGACCAAGCTGAGCGGCTCGCCCCGCCCGACACAGCTGTCTTCATGGACTGGCGCGACGGCACCGACAGCTTCCGGTATGCACTGCCCCTCGGCGACGGCTCCGTACTGGTCGAAGAGACGTCGCTCGCGCGCAAACCCGGGCTCCCAGTGGCCGAACTGGCCCAGCGGCTGCACGCCCGGCTCAAAGCGGCGGGAATCCGTCCCGCAGGCCGGGTCGAACAGGTGCGGATCGTGCTCGACGTCCCGCTGCCGAAGCGCGGCCAGTCGGTGCCGTTCGGGGTTGCGGGCGCGCTCGTCCACCCGGCGACCGGCTACAGCCTCGCGACCGCGCTGCAGCTCGCGCCTCGCGTCGCGCAGGCTCTCGCGGACGCGTTCGACGCAGGTCCGGCGGCCGCGGCCAGTGCTGCCCGGAAGGCATTGTGGCCGCCCGAAGCCCGTGCTGTGCATGCCTTGCGCCGCCACGGACTCCGTGCATTGTGCGGAATGTCACCCGCTCAGTCAGCGCAATTTTTCGACCTGTTCTTCGACCTTCCGATCCCGGCGCAGCGCGCGTTCACCTCGGGCCGCACCGACCTGCCCGGCACCGCCTCGACCATGGCAAACCTGTTCCGCGCCGCCCCGGCCCGCCTCCGCCGCCTGCTGCTGGGCTGAGCCCGTGCCGGGAATTTTGCCTTGCCCGATCGAGCGAACGCGAAAAGCATTTTGTTACTCCGTTCCGGTGGCCAAAGTGCCGCGCTGGTGAACATCAGCTGACAACGGTTTCGCAGCCCCCTCCGGCGGTGCGAGTATCGCGTCCGTGACGACGCTGCGTGCGGTCCGATTCGCCTTCCAGCCGATGTACAGCTTGCACACCGGCGGGGTCGTCGCGTACGAAGCGCTGGCCCGGCCGGGCCGGGGCACGGCGCACGAACTGCTCGCCGAGGCCCGCCGCGAGGGCAGGCTCACCGAGGTCGACCTCGGGCTGGCCGCCGCGGCGGTACGCCAGGAGGCCGAGCGGCCCAGCGCGCTTCCGCTGCACCTCAACGTCTCCGCGCGCACGCTCGCGTCGCCGCTGGAGGCGTTCGACGAACTGATCGCCGAACTCGGCGCGGCCGGACGGCGCACCCGCGACGTGGTGCTGGAGGTCGGGCCGCCGTTCACGCACCTGCCCACCGGCCGCCTGCTCGACGGCATGCGCGCGCTCACCGAACAGGGCTTCCGGCTCGCGCTCGACGGGCTCGGCCGCGGCGACCTGCCGCTGGCGCTGCTCGCGCAGTCCCCGGTGGACCTGGTGAAACTCGACCGCAGCGTGCTGCGCGGCCTTCCCGGTGACCCGGCGGCGACGGCGGTGGTCGAGGCGCTGCTGCACTACACGACGCGCACGAACATCCGGCTGGTCGCGACCGGGATCGAGACCGAGTCGCAGCTGGACGCGGCGCAGAGCCTCGGCGTCCGGATCGCGCAGGGCAATCTGCTCGCACCGCCCGCCGCGCACCGGTCCGCGCCCGCCTCCGGCGCGGTCATCCCGGAGGACCGGCGCACGCCCGCGCCGCCGCAGGCCCCGCGCGTCGGCGATTTCCTGCGCCCGGCCACCACCTTGCCGGTCGACGCCACCTGCGACGACGTCCGCGAGGTCCTCGCCGCCGCGGACGCGCCGAGCGGCGTGGTCGGCGTCGACGCGGACAACCGTCCACAATGGTCAGTCGACCGGACGCGATTCCTCGTCACCATCACCGGTCCGTACGGACATGCCCTGCACGCGAAGCGGTCCGCCGCGCGGCTGGCGGACAAACCGCGCCTGATCGAGGCCGGCGCGAGCGCACTGGAATTCCTCGAACTGGTCACCGACGCCGACTGGGGCCGCACCGGCGACGACGTCGTGGTGGTCGACGCGTCCGGGCGCTGTCTCGGCGTCGTGCTGGTGACCGAGGTCGTGCGCGGGGTCGCCGAGGCGAAGGTCGAAGAGGCGGTCACGCTCAGCCCGCTCACCCGGCTGCCGGGCAGCGAAGCGGCGGCGCGCGACGTCGAACGCCGGATCGCGAGCGGCGAGCAGTTCGTGGCGGCGTGGCTGGACGTCGACGCGTTCAAGTCGGTCAACGACAACGCCGGTTTCGCCGCGGGAGACGATCTGATCCGCGCCTTGGGCGAAACCCTCACCGACCTTTCCCGGCGGCTGCCGCGGATGCGCGTGAGCCACGTCGGCGGCGACGACTTCCTGATCGTGTGCGACGTGGACGAGATCGGCACCGTCGCCGCGGCTTTGCTGGACACGCACTGGTCCGCCGAGGGCATGCCGGTCACGGTTTCCCTGGCGACGCTCGTGTGCGGCAGCGGCACGATTCCGTCCTATCGGGACGCTTCCCGGCTGCTCGCGCCGCTCAAGAAACGCGCCAAGGCCGTTCCCGGCTCCAGCTGGGTCCTCAGCCGCCCCGGCAGCGACCGCGTCGAGGTCCTGCGCGGCATCGGCAGGGACGTCGCCATCAGCCGGTCGGCCTGACGAAGCCCGACTCGTAAGCCCGGATCACCGCCTGCGTCCGGTCCCGCGCACCGAGCTTCGACAGCACGTTCCCGACGTGCGTTTTCACCGTCTGCAGCCCCAGGAACAGCTCCGCCGCGATCTCCCCGTTGGACAGTCCCGCCGCCATCAGCCGCAGTACGTCTCGTTCCCGTTCGGTCAGGAAGTCCAGCGGCGCGGCGGCACCCGGCGCGCGGCGGGCGGCCATGCCCCGGATCGCGGCCGGGAACAGCAGCGAATCCCCCGCCAGCACCGTGCGGATCCCGGCGACGATCTCCTCCGGACGCGCGCGTTTCAGCAGGAATCCGCTCGCGCCGGCGAGCAGCGCGTCGTACACGTAGTCGTCGTTTTCGAAGGTGGTCACCACGATCACCTTCGGCGGATCCTCCACAGTGGACAGAAGATGCCCGGTCGCGCGGATCCCGTCCACCGCGGGCATCCGCACGTCCATCAGCACGACGTCCGGCCGCAGCCGGCCGACGAGACCCGGCACCTCCGAGCCGTCGGACGCCTCGCCGACCACGGTCAGATCCGGTTCGCTGTCCACGATCGCCCGCAGCCCCGCCCGGATCAGCCGTTCGTCGTCCACCAGCAGGACTCGCACGCTCACCGGTTCCCCCACGGCACCGTCACCACGACCTCCCAGTTCTCGCCCACCGGTCCCGCGGACAGCTTGCCACCCACCAGCTCCGCCCGCTCCGCCATGCCCCGCAGACCGCGTCCGCCGCGGACGCGCGACGGACGGGCCGAACCGAGCGGGTTCGCGACCGCGGCCCGCAACTGCCCGTCCGCGACCGCCAGCGCGACGGTGACCGGCACCTTGCCCGCGTACCGCACCGCGTTCGTGAGGCATTCCTGCAAAATCCGGTACACCTCGCGGGAAACCACCGCCGGCACCGCGCCGACATCGCCTTGCACCTCGACGCGGCACTCCGTCCCGGACTGCTGCGTCACGGTGATCAGCGCGGGCAGGTTGGCGAGACCCGCGTGCGGCGTCCGGTCGCGTGCTTCGTCGCGGAGCAGGCCGAGCACGTGGTCGAGGTCGTCGAGCGCGGTGCGAGCCGATTCCTCGATCGCGGTGAGCGCTTCCTCGGTGAAGCCGGGGTCGGTGTGCAGCGTCCGCCGTGCGGCCCCGGCTTGCAGCGTGACCACCGAAAGCGCGTGCCCGACGGAATCGTGCAGTTCGCGCGCGAGCCGGGTGCGTTCGGCGAGCTGGTCGGTGCGGCGTTCGAGCTGTGCGATGCGTTCGGCGGCGGACCAGCCGAGCAACCGGGCCGCCGCGCGGCGCAGCACTCCGCCGAGGGCCCACACGAAGTAGATCAGCACGACGAAAGCCGCCACGAACGCCGCGGGCAGCCACGCCGAAGCCCAGCCGCGCGGAACCGTCAGATGGAAATCCGGAGTGTCGACAAGCCGACCGGTGAAGACCGCGTTGATCGCGAACCCGAATCCGGCGGGCAGGGCGAGCGTCGCGAGCCCGGTGAACAAACCGGCCACGACGTGCAGCACGAACATCGTCGCGCACCGCAGCCGTCCGCGTCCCGGCGCGGGCTGGGCGAGCAGTTCCCGCACCGCCGCCGCCTCCAGCACCCGCACCGCCGGCAGGAACGCGGTCGCGGCCAGCACGACGAGCATCACGACGAATCCGGCGACGCTCGCCCATCCCATCGTCGTCGCGAACGGCATCAGCGACGGCATCGCGATCATCGCGAGCAGCAGGTACGGCACGCTGAGCGCGGCGCCGAGGATCAGGTACACCCATCGGCGATAGGTGACCCCGCTGACCAGCGGACGAAGGAAACGCACCCGCCAATCCTGACAGGCGGTCCCGGCGGACGCCTCCCTCCAGGGCGGGACCCTGGCGGCGGTTTTCTGGCAGCCTGGATCGCATGCCTTCGGAAGAGAGCACCGTGATCAACGATTACGACCTGCTGGCCGAGACCTACACCGCCATGTCGGACACGGAGATCCAGAACGCCTACTACGAGCGGCCCGCCGTGCTGGCGCTGGCCGGAGACGTGGCCGGACGGCGGATTCTCGACGCGGGCTGCGGCGCCGGACCGCTGACCGTCGCACTGCGCGAACGCGGCGCCGAGGTATCCGGCTTCGACCTGAGCAGCGGCATGCTCGAGATCGCCCGCCAGCGGCTAGGCCCGGACGTGGACCTGCGCGTCGCCGACGTCGCCGGGCCACTCCCCTACGCCGACAACGCTTTCGATGACGTCATCGCCTCGCTCGTGCTGCACTACCTGAAGGACTGGGGCCCGACGCTCACCGAATTCCACCGTGTCCTCCGGCCCGGCGGACGGCTGATCGTGGTGGTCGACCATCCGTACGCGATCCACCTGCTGCAACGCCAGGCCGGGCAGCAGACGGACTACTCGGCGACTTACGAATGGACCGAGGACTGGGAGGTCGGCGGCCGGACGACGCCGATGAGCTTCTGGAACCGCCCGCTGCACGCGATGACCGACGCGTTCGCCGAGGCCGGGTTCCGGATCTCGACGATCAGCGAGCCGAAACCGGTGCCGGAGGCGGAAAAGCTGTTCCCGGAGGACTACCGGATGCTGTGCGTCAGCCCGAGCTTCTTGTTCTTCCTGCTGCAGGCGGAGTAGGAGGTCGTGAGTGGCAATCCCGGTTAGAACCGTGATCGCCACTCACGAGGCCCTCAGTAGACGGTCTTGGTGACCCGCGTGCCGTCGATCCGGAACCCGTTGGCCCACAACTGCTGCACCTTCGCCGATTCCTGCGCGTCCGGCTTGGCGTTGGTGCACGAGGTGCCCGGCCCGTGGCCCGACATCAGCTCCGTGCACGGCCCCTCGTAGTGGTCCGGCAGCCCGAGGTTGTGGCCGAGTTCGTGCGCGGCGATGCGGGTCGGGTCGTAGCCCTCGGCGACCTGGCTCGTGTCCAGGTAGACGTCTCCGTTGCCGTGCCCGTCGGTCTGCGTGTACGACCCGCCGCTGTTGACCTCGTGGATCTTCACCGTGGCCTTGCCCTCGTCCTTGACCAGCCGCACGTCGCTGACCGCGGCGTTCCAGTTGGCCGCGCCCTGGTCGATCTGGGCGACGTAGTCCGGCGCGCCCGCCGAGCTGTAGTAGACGGTGGTCGCCGCGGCGGCGGACGCGGCGGGTGCGGTCGCCAGGCCGAAGCCCAGCGGAGCGGCGGTCGCCGCGGCCAGTGCGGCGATCCGCCGGAACCCTCGTGCGTGCATCGTGTCCTCCGTACGTCATCGGGAAAGCAAGCAACCCTTTATCCGCTGGATGACGTTAGAAGTTCACCGCCGCGGGCGACTACGTCCGAAAGTAGGACGCTCCCCCGCGAGAGGGAGGCCCGTCCCGCCCCGGCTGGATCCGCGGGCGCCGCCGGGCTGGTGTGCTCGTCGGCATGCAAACGCTGCTGCTCGGCCTGCTGGCCTACGTCGTCGTGCTGTGGCCGCTCGTCGCCGCGGCCCGCAAGGTGCTCGGTGTGCGCGTCGGTCTCGTCCGGGCGCTCGGCGCCGCGCTCGCGGGCTGGCTCGTCGCGGGCACCGTCATCCGGTTGTTCCCGATCGCCGTGCTGTCCAACGCCGGGGTCGCGATCGGACTGCTGATCCCGCTGGCGGGCAGCGCGCTCGCGGTGACCCTGCTGGTCCTTTTCGTCGCCGAACTCGCGGTTCCGTCCGGCGGGCCGGGCCTGTTCGCCCGGATGCGGTCGCTGCGCTCCCGCGCCGCCCGCGCCCGTCGCTACTCGCGCATCATGCGCATCGCGATCCGCCACGGTCTCGGCTCGTTCCTCACCGGCCGGCGCACCGCGGGCCCCGACGGCTCGGCGAAACTCGCTCGATCGCTACGACTGGCGCTTGAAGAAGCGGGCGTGACGTTCGTGAAGCTCGGCCAACTGCTTTCGACGCGCGCCGATCTCCTGCCGCCGGTGTACATCCGCGAACTCAGCAAGCTGCACGATCAGGTCCCGCCCGCACCCGAAGACGAGGTGCGCGCGTTGCTGCGGGAGGAAATCGACGTGACTGCCTTCGCCCACATCGACGACGAACCCCTTGCCGCAGCGTCGATCGCGCAGGTTTACGGGGCCCGGCTGCGGTCCGGCGCCGAGGTGGTCGTGAAGGTGCAGCGGCCCGGGATCCGCGAGCAAGTGGAACGCGACATCGACATCGTCCGCCGCCTCGCCGACGTGCTGTACGTACGCGCCGGCTGGGCACGTTCGCTCGGCGTGCGGGAACTGGCCGACGGCTTCGCCGAATCCCTTGAGGACGAACTCGATTTCCGCACCGAAGCCGCGAACATCGAGGCGATCGCCGCGCATCCGGTCCCCGGCGTCACCCTTCCGGCTGTCCACAAAGTACTGTCCACGGAACGTGTCCTGGTGATGCGCCGGCTGGACGGCAAACCGCTTTCCGCCGGTTCCGCATGCTCCCGCGAGGAACTCGCCCGCACCTTCCTGCGCGGCCTGCTCGACCAGGTGCTGCTGGGCGGCGTGTTCCACGCGGATCCGCACCCGGGCAACGTTCTGCTGCTCGAAGACGGCACCCTCGGCCTGCTCGACTTCGGCTCCGTGGGCCGCCTCGACACCGGCCTGCGCGCCGGCCTGCAAGCCCTGCTGCCAGCCATCGACCGCGGCGACCCCGCCGGCGTGCGCGACGGGTTGCTGGAAATCGTCAACCGCCCCGACGACCTCGACGAACAACGCCTGGAACGCGCGCTCGGCGCCCTGCTGGCCCGGCACTTCGGCCCCGGCCGAACGCCCGGTCTCGACCTGTTCACCGGCCTGTTCCGAGTCGTCGCCGACTTCCGCCTGGCCGTCCCGCCGCCGATCGCCGCGGTGTTCCGCGCGTTGGCGACCATGGAAGGCACGCTCGCGACGCTCGCGCCGAACTTCGACCTGGTCGCCGAATCCCGCGCGTTCGCCACCGAACGCATCGGCCTGCGCCCGGAAACCCTGCGCCGCACCGTCACCGACGAATTCACCGCGCTGCTTCCGGTCCTGCGCCGCCTCCCCCGCCGGGTCGACCGGATCGGCGCGGCACTGGAGGAAGGCCGCTTGTCGGTGAACATGCGGCTGTTCTCCGACGAACGCGACCGCGACCTGGTGACCGGCCTGGTGCACGAGGTGCTGCTGGCGCTGGTCGGCATCGCGACCGGGCTCATGGCCGTGCTGCTGCTGGGCAGTTCCAGCGGTCCGCAGGTGGTGCCCGGGCTGACCCTGAACCACGTGTTCGGCTACAACCTGCTGATGATCAGCGCGCTGGCGGGACTGCGGCTGCTTTTCGTCGTCTTCCGGCGCTCCGGACGACGGTCCCGAGCAGACCGGCGAACCCGATGAGGAACAGCCCCGCCCCGGCTCCGGCGGTGATCCGGCCGGTGACCGGTCCGGAATCCGGCTCCGTCGTCCCGGGAAACCCGGCGGCGGTGAACGCGGTCGTCGCCGGGATCTGCCTGACCCAGAACAGATTCCCGGTCGCCGAGACGACGCCGTGCACCGCGGACAACGACACCGCTCCGCCGCCGGGTTCGTTGACCCGCCACCGGGAGTCGTCCGCGATGTCCCGCCGGTCCCCCGCCAGGAAAACCGCGCCCGTCGGCACTTTCGCGTAGAAGGGCGTCTGCTCGCCGGCCACGTAAGGCTCGTCGATCGACTTGCGGTTCACCTTGATCCGGCGCTCCAGGTCGCAGCATTCGACCTCGTCGCCGCCGACCGCGATCACGCGCTGCAGGAACGTCCCGCGCCGTCCGTCGCCGAACGCGCTCGCGTCGAACACGACAAGGTCGCCGCGGTGGATCTCCTGGCCCTCGCGCAGTCCGAAGACGACCCGCTCGCCCGACACGACGGTATTCGCCATCGACCCGCCCGTCACGGTCAGCGACCGGTAACTGAACACCTTGAGGAGCCCGGTCACCGCCACGACCGAGCCCGCGAGCGCGACCACGACGAAAGCAGCGAGCACCCAGGAAAACCGGCGCGGCGCACGCCCGGCCGGAGGCGGAGCGGCAGGGAAGCCTTCTGTCACGAAGCGATCATCGGATGGATTCGGACAGTCGTTACCTGGCAGGCTCGCAGGGCATCAGCCTGCGCCGGAGAGCTCCCGCCTAGGTCCCCTCTGGCGCACTCGGCAATCTCACGGCCGCGGACGCCGTCGCCGGGGCGGCGTGCGCCCCCGGTCGCGAGCCAAGCGGAAACCTGACAGCGGGGCCGAGAAACCATCCATCACCGCACGAGGATCGACAGCTCTCCCTGCCCAGCCAGGCATCGCCCAGGCGGATCGGGCCATTCCGTCCACAATGGACTCGCACGGCTCCGCGCCGCCGTATAGGTCGTTATACAGACTTCACCGCCCCAGCGTCGCATGCGTAGGCCGGACATCGAACTGTCCGGTCGTGAACCCGGGATTCGACGTGAACGCGACAGTCCCGGCCAGCGCCACCACGAACGCCAGCCCGCCCAGCAGTGCGCCCAGCCTGGCGAGATCGGCGCCGTAGCGCCGCGCTCCCGCGAGCAGGCCGAAGACCACGGCCAGCACCGAGGCCAGCACCGCCAGGAACCACAGCGCGCCCAGCACCAGGACGAACACCTCGGCCACGATCGGGTAGATGCCGCCCATGAGCAGCCTCGGGCGCACGAGGAGCCAGGCGAGCCAGGTCGCCACCCCGAGCGCGAAACTCACCGCGGCCACGGACACCGCCGCGACGGCCAGGCCGCGCCCGGGTCTGTCCCCGGGAGAGGACACGGATGCGGAATCAGGTTCGGTCATCGACCAGTCATAGCACCCGGGACCGACAGAAACCGGCGTTCCGCCCGCATGCGCCCGAACGCACCAATCCGGGATACGCCGAAGGCCGCCCCCGGCGATACCGGGAGCGGCCTTCGAAAAGCCTCAGACCGTGAAACCGAGCGCCCGCAACTGCTCGCGGCCGTCGTCGGTGATCTTCTCCGGGCCCCACGGCGGCATCCAGACCCAGTTGATCCGGAAGTCGTTCACGAGGCCGCCGGACGTCAGCGCCGCCGACGTCTGGTCTTCGATCACGTCGGTGAGCGGGCAGGCCGCGGACGTGAGCGTCATGTCGATCGTCGCGGTGTTGTCGGTCTCGACCCGGATGTCGTAGACCAGGCCGAGGTCCACGACGTTGATGCCGAGTTCCGGGTCGACGACGTCGCGCATCGCTTCCTCGACGTCCTCGATCTTGGCGATGTCGGCGGGGACGGCGGCGGACTGCTCGGGCAGGTCCGCGGCGGTGCGCCCCTCGCGCGGGTCGGTGGCCGTCTCTTCGCTCATGCCGTCGCCTCCTTAAGGAGTTTCACGCTCATTGCCTGGGAGGCGACGGCATGAACAACCATGATTCGCTTGCAAGCTGCGCTCATGCCTTCTCAGCTCCTGTGGTGGTGCTGGACACCGCGTCCTTGAACGCCATCCAGCCGAGCAGGGCGCACTTCACGCGCGCCGGGTACTTCGCGACGCCGGCGAACGCGACGCCGTCCTCCAGTACGTCCTCGTCCGGTTCGACCTTGCCCTTGCCCTGCATCAGTTCCACGAAGGCGTCCATGGTCGTGAACGCCTCGTCGACGGTGTGCCCGACGACCAGGTCGGTCAGCACCGACGCGGACGCCTGGCTGATCGAGCAGCCCTGCCCGTCGTAGGACACGTCCTCGACTTTGCCGTCGCTGACCTTGACCCGCAAGGTGATCTCGTCGCCGCAGGTCGGGTTGACCTGGAACGACTCCGCGTCGAACGGATCGCGCAGGCCGCGCCCGTGCGGGTTCTTGTAGTGGTCCAGGATGATCTCCTGGTACATGCTCTCCAGGTTCACTGGTCCACCCCGAAGAACTTCTGCGCCTCGCGGATCCCGGCGACCAGAGCGTCCACTTCGGACAGCGTGTTGTACAGGTAGAAGCTCGCCCGCACGGTCGCGGGCACCGAACAGGCCCGGTGCAGCGGCCACGCGCAGTGGTGTCCCACCCGCACCGCGATGCCGAGGCTGTCGAGCACCTGGCCGGCGTCGTGCGGGTGCACGCCGTCGATCACGAACGCGACGGTCGCGCCCCGGTCTTCGAGGTCGGTCGGCCCGACGATGCGCACGCCCGGGATCGCGCTGATGCCCGCGATCGCCGCCGCGGCCAGTTCGTGCTCGTGCGCCGCGACGCGGTCCATCCCGATGGCGGACAGGTAGTCCACCGCCGCGCCGAGGCCGATCGCCTGCGACGTCATCGGCACCCCCGCCTCGAACCGCTGCGGCGGCGCGGCGAACGTGGTGCGCTCCATGGTGACCAGCTCGATCATCGAGCCGCCGGTGAGGAACGGCGGCATCGCTTGGAGCAGTTCGGTCCGGCCGTACAGCACGCCGATCCCGGACGGAGCCAGCATCTTGTGCCCGGAGAACACCGCGAAGTCGACGTCCAGCGCGTGGAAATCGACCGCGAAGTGCGGCACCGACTGGCAGGCGTCGAGGACGGTCAGCGCGCCGACCTCCTTCGCCTTGGCCACCAGCTTCGCCACCGGGTTGACCGTGCCGAGCACGTTGGACTGGTGCGCGAACGCGACCACCTTGGTGCGCGGCGTGATCACACTGTCCAGATCGGACAGATCGAGCCGACCCTCGGCGGTGACCTTGAACCACTTCAGCGTCGCCCCGGTGCGCTGGCACAACTGCTGCCACGGCACCAGGTTCGCGTGGTGCTCCATCTCGGTGATGACGATTTCGTCGCCTTCGCCGATCCGGAACCGTTCGGACTCCGGACCGGCCGTGGCGGCGTTGCTCATCGCGTACGCCACGAGGTTGATGCCCTCGGTCGCGTTCTTGGTGAACACCAGCTCTTCCGGGTCCGCGCCGACGAATTCCGCGGTCTTGGCGCGCGCGGATTCGTAGGCGTCGGTGGCCTCTTCGGACAGCTGGTGGGCGCCGCGGTGCACGGCCGAGTTCGACGTGAACACGTACCGCCGTTCCGCGTCGAGCACCTGCACCGGCCGTTGCGAGGTCGCTCCGGAGTCCAGGTACACCAAGGGTTTCCCGTCGCGCACGGTGCGCGTCAGGATCGGGAAGTCGGCACGCAGTGCCGCCACGTCAAGGGGAACAGAGTTGGTCGGGCTGTTCGAAGCCGTGGTGGTCATCGAGCCAACTCCTCTCTCTCGGTGTCGTCGGGAACGGGGCGCGGGGAACGTCAGGCCTTGGCGGGCTCGGCGGAGCCGACGTACTTGACGTAGCCGTTCTCCTCCAGCTCGTCGGCCAGTTCGCGGCCGCCGGACTCGACGATGCGGCCGTCGGCGAAGACGTGCACGAAGTCCGGGGTGATGTGCCGCAGGATGCGGGTGTAGTGCGTGATCAGCATGACGCCGACCTCGTTGCCCGCCTTGTACTCGTTGACGCCTTCGGACACGACGCGCAGCGCGTCGACGTCCAGGCCGGAGTCGGTCTCGTCGAGGATGGCGAACTTCGGCTTGAGCAGCGCCAGCTGCAGGATCTCGTGGCGCTTCTTCTCGCCGCCGGAGAAGCCCTCGTTCACCGAGCGCTCGGCGAACTCACTCGAGATGCCGAGCTTGCCCATCTCCTCCTTGACCTCCTTGACCCAGTGGCGAAGCTTGGGAGCCTCGCCCCGGACCGCGGTGGCCGCGGTGCGCAGGAAGTTCGACATCGAGACGCCGGGCACCTCGACCGGGTACTGCATGGCGAGGAACAGGCCCGCGCGGGCGCGCTCGTCGACGCTCATCTCGAGCACGTTCTCGCCGTCCAGCAGCACCTCGCCGGAGGTCACCGTGTACTTCGGGTGGCCGGCGATCGCGTAGGACAGGGTGGACTTGCCGGAGCCGTTCGGGCCCATGATCGCGTGCGTCTCGCCGGACCGGATGGTCAGGTTGACGCCCTTGAGGATCTCCTTGGCGCCTTCGTCGGTGTTCACCGACGCGTGCAGGTCCTTGATTTCCAGGGTAGCCATTCTGCTTTTCCTAAAGAGTCTGAAGGGGACGGACGACGGGCTCAGGCGCCCACGGCTTCGAGCTCGGCCTCGATCGCGGCTTCGAGGCGCTCGCGCACCTCGGGCACGCCGATGCGGGCCAGGATCTCGTGGAAGAACCCGCGCACGACCAGCCGCCGCGCGGCCTCCTCGCCGATCCCGCGCGACTGGAGGTAGAACAACTGCTCGTCGTCGAACCTTCCCGTGGCGCTCGCGTGGCCCGCTCCTTCGATCTCGCCGGTCTCGATCTCGAGGTTCGGCACCGAGTCGGCGCGCGCGCCGGGGGTGAGCACGAGGTTGCGGTTCAGCTCGTAGGTGTCGGTGGCCTCGGCGGCCGCCCGGATCAGCACGTCGCCGATCCACACCGTGTGCGCGTCGTCGCCCTGCAGGGCGCCCTTGTACATCACGTTGGACTTGCAGTTCGGCACCGCGTGGTCCACGAACAGCCGGTGTTCCTGGTGCTGGCCCGCGTCGGCGAAGTACAGGCCGAGCATCTCGACGTCGCCGCCGCGGTCGGCGAAGGTCGCCGTCGGGGACACGCGCACCAGGTCGCCGCCGAGGGTGACCACGGTGTGCTTGAGCGTCGCGTCGCGGCCGAGCCGCAGGTGCTGCTCGGACACGTGCACCGCGTCGTCGGCCCAGTCCTGGACGCTGACCACGGTGATCTTGGCCGAGTCGCCGATGACGAACTCGACGTTGTCCGCGTACGTGCCGGAGCCGACGTGGTCGAGCACGATCACCGCGTTGGCGAACGCCTCGGCGCGCACCTGGAGGTGGCCGTAGGCGACCTTGCCCTCGCCGGGGCCGTGGATGCGCAGCACCGACGGCTTCGACGCCTCGGTCTCCTTCGGCACGGTGACGATCGTGGCCTTGGCGAAGGACGAGTACGCCTGCGCCGCGATGCGGTCGCTCGGCACGCCCGCCTCGCCGAGGCGCGCGTCGTCGCGGCCGACGGTCTCGATCTTCAGCTCGGGCGCGGCCTCGGTCTCCAGCGTGATCTCGCCGGAGGCGACGGCGGACCCGTCGTGCAGGCCGCGCAGGCGCTTCATCGGAGTGAAGCGCCAGTTTTCCTCACGCCCGCCCGGGACCTCGAAGGCCTCGACGTCGTAAGAGGTGAACCGCTCCGCGCGGGAGGCCGCCGGAATGACGGCCCCCTCGCGGAGCGACTCGGAAACGTTGTTCTCTGCCACGGACATTTAGCCGACGGACCCTTCCATCTGCAGCTCGATCAGGCGGTTCAGCTCGAGCGCGTATTCCATCGGCAGCTCGCGCGCGATGGGCTCGACGAACCCGCGCACGATCATCGCCATCGCCTCGGCCTCGTCGAGGCCGCGCGACATCAGGTAGAACAGCTGCTCTTCGCTGACCTTGGACACGGTGGCCTCGTGGCCCATGGACACCTCGTCGTTGCGGATGTCCACGTACGGGTACGTGTCCGACCGGGAGATGGTGTCCACCAGCAGGGCGTCGCAGACCACGCTGGAGCGCGAGTGGTGCGCCCGCTTCGCGACCTTGACCAGGCCGCGGTAGGAGGTCCGGCCGCCGCCGCGCGCGACCGACTTCGACACGATGGTCGAGGAGGTGTGCGGCGCGAGGTGCTCCATCTTGGCCCCGGCGTCCTGGTGCTGGCCCTCGCCCGCGAACGCGACCGAGAGAACCTCGCCCTTGGCGTGCTCGCCCATGAGGAAGACCGACGGGTACTTCATGGTCACCTTGGAGCCGATGTTGCCGTCGACCCACTCCATGGTCGCGCCCTCTTCGCACTTGGCGCGCTTGGTGACCAGGTTGTAGACGTTGTTCGACCAGTTCTGGATCGTCGTGTAGCGGCAGCGGGCGCCCTTCTTCACGATGATCTCGACGACCGCGGAGTGCAGCGAGTCCGACTGGTAGATCGGCGCGGTGCAGCCCTCGACGTAGTGGACGTAGGCGTCCTCGTCGACGATGATCAGCGTCCGCTCGAACTGGCCCATGTTCTCGGTGTTGATCCGGAAGTAGGCCTGCAGCGGGATCTCGACGTGCACGCCCTTCGGCACGTAGATGAACGAGCCGCCGGACCACACCGCCGTGTTCAGCGCGGAGAACTTGTTGTCGCCCGCCGGGATCACGGAGCCGAAGTACTCCTGGAAGATCTCCGGGTGCTCCCTGAGCGCGGAGTCGGTGTCCAGGAAGAGAACGCCCTGCTCCTCCAGGTCCTCGCGGATCTGGTGGTAGACGACCTCGGACTCGTACTGCGCCGCGACGCCCGCCACGAGGCGCTGCTTCTCCGCCTCGGGGATGCCCAGCTTGTCGTAGGTGTTCTTGATGTCCTCGGGCAGGTCTTCCCAGCTGGCCGCCTGCTTCTCGGTGGACCGCACGAAGTACTTGATGTTGTCGAAGTCGATCCCCGAGAGGTCGGCGCCCCAGTTCGGCATCGGCTTGAGGTCGAACAGCTTGAGCGCCTTCAATCGGGCGTCGCGCATCCACTCGGGCTCGGACTTCTTCTCGGAGATGTCGCGGACGACATCCTCGTTCAGGCCGCGGCGCGCGCTGGCGCCCGCCTCGTCGGAGTCCGCCCAGCCGAAGGCGTAGTTGCCAAGGGACGCGATGGTCTCTTCCTGGCTCAACGGCTCGGTGGTGGGAGTGCGCTGCTCGGCAGCGGCAGTCATGCGGGTTTCCCTCCATTCGGGATCCGTGGTGCGTGCCCTTCGGGCGGCGGGGCCGCTTGTCCGGGCGTCGTGCGGTCCGGCTCGGGATGGGCCGGGATACCCGCCGGTCCGGCGGGTACGTGTGTGGTGCACGCGTTGTCTCCGCGCGCGATGGTCGCCAGCCGCTGGACGTGGGTGCCCAGCAGTTTCGCGAACGCTTCCGTTTCGGCCTCGCACAGCTGCGGGAATTCCGCGGCGACGTGCGCGACCGGGCAGTGGTGCTGGCACAGCTGCGCGCCCACGTGCGCGGCGGGGTTCTCCGCGCCGACCTGGCGGGTCGAGGCAGCGTAGCCCTCCCTGCTCAGCGCGGCCGCGAGGGCCTCGGCGCGCTCGACCGGATCAGCCGATCCGGTGATCGCCTGCCGGTGCGGCCCGACGAGCCCTTCGACGCGGCGCTCGGCGAACGCGCGCACCGCGTCCGGGCCGGCGTGCTCGGCGAGGAAGCGGATGGCCGAGACCGCGAGGTCGTCGTAGGCGTGCCCGAACCGGGCCCGGCCCGCTTCGGTGAGCAGGAACAGCTTGGCCGGGCGGCCGCGTCCGCGCGGGCCCTTGCGCGGCGCGTCGCGGGTCTCGGCCTCGCCGTCGGCCTGGAGCGCGTCGAGGTGCCGCCGGATCGCCGTCGGGCTGATCCCGAGCTGCTCGGCGACCACCACGGCGGTCATCGGGCCCTGCTCCAGCAACAGCCGGGCGACCTCGTGCCGGGTGCGGCCCTCGGCCACGTTCGCGGCGCTGACCTGCACGGGAACGCCGACGGCCGCGGTGCGCGGCTGCTCGCCGCGCCCCTCGCCGACGGTCCCGTTCTTTTTCACAACACAAGTGTGTCTTATTTCCGGCCGCCGGGCAAAGGCGGGGTGCCGCCCAGTGACCCGACTCACCTCGCCACCGCGGCGCCCGGCCCAACGGGAGCGATCCCGTCGCCGGGGGACCGAATGGCTCGATACGCCGCGTGAACCGGAGTCGATACGCTTCCGGGCGTGGCAATCGGCGAACACCCGGAGCAGCGGGCACCGGAACCGGACTTATCCGGCGAACCGGGCGACGCTGACGGCGCCGTGGCCGCTCCCCCTGCCCCCGAAGCCGCGCCGTCCCCGGTCGGCCCGCGCCGCACCGATCCGCTGAACGCCGCCGAGACCCGCGGCCTCGACGTGGTCCGCCGCTTCGGCACCGTCGGCTCCCTGTTCCTCGCGCTCGGCTCGCTCGGGGCCGGGGCCGCGCCGGTGATCAACCCGGTGCAGGACCTGCCGGTGCTGCGGCTGTTCGTCCGGATCCCGACGGTCTCGCTCGCGATCGCGTTCTCCGGGATGGGCATCCTGGTGCTGAGCTGGCTCATGCTCGCCCGGTTCGCCCGTCCGGCGAGCGCGCGGCTGGCCACCAGCGGGCAGCTCGCCCGCACCGTCGCGATGTGGGTCGCGCCGCTGCTGCTGATCCCGCCGCTGTTCTCCCGCGACGTCTACAGCTATCTCGCGCAGAGCGAGATCGTGCACCGCGGCATGGACCCGTACCAGCTGGGCCCGGCGCAGGCGCTCGGCGTCGCCGACCCGCTCACCGCGGGCGTCACCAACATCTGGCGCGAGACACCCGCCCCGTACGGACCGCTGCTGCTGCGGCTCGGCGGCTGGCTGGCCCCGGTCGGCGGCAACAACATCGTCGTCGGCGTGCTGCTGCAGCGCGGCCTCGCGATGGTCGGCGTGCTGCTGATCGTGTGGGCGGTGCCGCGGCTGGCCCGACGGTTCGGCGTCCAGCCGGCCACCGCGCTGTGGCTCGGCGCGGCGAACCCGTTGCTGATCTTCCATTTCGTCGCGGGCGCGCACAACGATTCGCTGGCCATCGGGCTCATGGTGGCCGGGCTGGAGATCGGCATCCGGCGGCTGCCGGTGCGGGTGAAGGGGGACAGCCCGCCGCCGCTGGCGAAGGGCGAATTGCTCTTCATCGCGCTCGGGGTCGTCATCATAACGATCGGTGCCACCGTGAAGATCCCGGCGGTGCTGGCGTTGCCGTTCCTGTCGGTGATGGTCGCGCGCAGATGGCACGGGCGGCTGAAGGACCTGGTGTGGGCGGGCACGCCGATGGCGGTGCTGTTCGGCGTGGTGCTCACCGCGATCTGCGTCGGCACCGGACTGGGCTTCGGCTGGATCGGCGCGACGGCGAGCACGCCGGGACTGGTGCGGTCGTTCATCTCCCCCACCGCGGAGATCGCGAACCTCAGCGGCGTCCTCGGCATCACGCTCGGGCTGGGCAACCACACCGACGCGCTGGTGCCGATCCTCGGCACGCTCGGCAACGTGATCACCGCGGCGGTGACGATCAAATTCCTGTGGGCCAGTTTCAAATGGCGGTACCGGCCGATCATCGGGCTCGGCGTCTCGCTGGGCGCGGCGATGATCCTGCAGATCAACCTCCAGCCCTGGTACCTGCTGTGGGCGGTGATCCCGCTCGCCGCCGCGGCCGGGACGTCGCGGTTCCGGGTGGTCGCCACGGTCATCAGCGCCGGGCTGCCGTTCCTGCTGCCGCCCACCGGCGGCACCTTCGACGGCCGCTCGTACGTCCTGCCGTGGGCCTACGGCGCGGCCGCTCTGGTGACCCTCGGCGGCCTCGCGATCGTGTACCGGGTTTCGCCGCTGCTGTTGTCCAGGACACCTCCGGCGTCCCCAGCACCGCGCGCGCCCGCTGACGTCGTATCGTGATTCGCTGTGGACAACCCCGCCGTCGAGATCTCCGGCTTGGCGAAAAGCTACGGCTCCACCACCGCGGTCGACGGCATCGACCTGCGCATGGAGCGTGGTTCCCTGCTGGCCCTGCTCGGGCCGAACGGCGCCGGAAAAACGACCACTGTCGAGATTTGCGAGGGTTTCCGCAGACCTGACGCGGGCCAGGTGCGCGTGCTCGGCCTCGACCCCGTCGCGGACAGTTCCCGGCTCCGCCCGCGCGTCGGGATCATGCCCCAAGGCGGCGGCGCGTACCCGGGCGTGCGCGCGGAGGAAATGCTGCGGCTAGTGGCTTCCTGCGCGGCGAACCCGCACGATCCGGCGTGGCTGCTCGACGTGCTCGGGCTCGCCGGCGCGAAGCGGACCCCGTTCAAACGGCTCTCCGGCGGGCAGCAGCAACGGCTTTCGCTGGCATGCGCACTGGTCGGCCGTCCGGAGCTGGTGTTCCTGGACGAGCCCACCGCGGGCATGGACCCGCAGGCGCGGCGGCTGGTCTGGGACCTGCTCGCGGCCTTGCGCGCGGACGGCGTGAGCGTCCTGCTCACCACCCACCTGATGGAGGAAGCGGAGACGCTGGCCGACCAGGTGGTGATCGTGGACCACGGCAAGGTGGTCGTCGAAGGCACGCCGCATTCGCTGACCCTGGAGGCGGGCGAGGCGGCGCAGCTGCGGTTCCGCGCCCGGACGAAACTCGACACGACGCTGCTCGAAGCCGCGCTGCCGGAGGGGTACCGGGTCAGCGAAACCGCACCCGGTTCGTATCTGGTGGAGGGCGCGGTCGACCCGCAGGTGGTCTCCGCCGTCACCGCCTGGTGCGCGCAACAGGGCGTACTGCCCGAACAACTGCAAGTCGGACGGCGGACGCTCGAAGAAGTGTTCCTCGAACTCACCGGACGGGAGCTGCGCGCATGAGTTCTCCGTTCCCCGCGGGCACTTTCGCCCCCGCGCCCGGCCGCGGTTCGCTCGGCAAGATGCTGCGCACGCACGCACGCGTCGAGGCCGCGCTGACCCTGCGGCACGGCGAGCAGCTGCTGCTCACCCTCATCATCCCGCTCGCGCTGCTGATCGGGCTGAGCCTGCTGGACATCCTTCCCGCGAGCCAGCTCGGTTCGACGTCCAAAGTGGACTGGATGACGCCGAGGATCCTCGCGCTGGCGGTCATGTCGTCGGCCTTCACCGGCCAGGCGATCGCGCTCGGCTTCGACCGGCGGTACGGCGTGCTGAAGCGGCTTTCGGCGACGGCGCTGCCGCGCTGGCTGCTGGTGGCCGGACGGGTCGTGGCGGCGCTCGTCGTGGTGGCGCTGCAGTCCGTGGTGCTCGGCGTCGTCGCGGCCTTCCTGGGCTGGTCCCCGTCGGCCGCCGGGATCGGTTCGGCGGTGGTGCTGCTGATCCTGGGGACGCTGGCTTTCGGCGCGCTGGGCGTGCTGCTGGGCGGCGCGTTGCGGGCGGAAGCGGTGCTGGCGCTGGCGAACATCGTGTGGTTCGTCCTGCTGCTGGCAGGCGGGATTCTGCTCGCCCCGTCGGCGCTGCCGTCCGGGGTCGGTCTGGTGGTGTCGCTGCTGCCTTCCGGTGCGCTGGCGGAAGGCATGCGCGCGGCGCTGGTGGACGGCCAGTTCCCGCTCGGTCCGGCGGCGGTGCTGGTGGTGTGGGCGGCGGTGGCCGGAGTGCTGGCGACGCGGACCACGAAACTCACCTGAATCTCACCCGCCGATTTCCGGAACACCGCACGGAAATCCCCGGGAAATGTGACCGCCGCCGCACCCGATTCCTTGCGCACGCTGGCAAATCCGGGCGGAACAATACCGCCGCGTGAAGGCGGGAAAACGCGCGCGAGTATTCTTTCCGCGTGTCCCTTCGCAGTTTGATCGCCCGCCTGCCGTATCCCTCCGCCGCGGTCCAGCGCGGCGTCGGGATCGCCGCGGTGGTCACGCAGGCAGGCATCGGCGTCACCGGTTCCGTGGTGCGGGTGACCGGGTCCGGGCTGGGATGCCCGACCTGGCCGCAGTGCGTCGCGGGCAGCCTGGTGCCGGTGCGGCGCTCCGGCATCGACGCGGTCACGCAGTGGATCGAGTTCTCGAACCGGATGCTGACCGGCGTCGTGATCGTGGTGGCGGCGCTGGCCGTGCTCACCGCGTGGCGGATCCAGATCGACCACCCGGAGCGCAAGCGCCTGGTGAAGCTCGCCTGGACGATGCCCGGCGGCGTCGTGCTGCAAGCGGTCATCGGCGGGCTGACGGTGCTGGCGAAACTGGAATGGTGGACGGTCGCGATCCATTTCCTCGCTTCGACGCCGCTCGTATGGCTGGCGGTCCTGCTGCTGAAGGCCTTCCGCGAGGGAGACGAACCGGCGCGCCCGCTGGTCCCGAAGCTGGGACGGCAGATGCTGGTGCTGCTGACGGTGCTGATGTGGGCGGTCCTGATCGCCGGCACGACGGTCACCGGAGCGGGCCCGCACGGCGGCGACGTCAACACGCATCGGCTCGACGCCCCGATCGAGCAGCTGGCGCGGATCCACAGCGGACTGCTGATCGCGTACCTGGTCGTGTTGGGGGTCTTCGGGCTCACGCTGATGCGCGTCGGCGCGCCGAAGAGCGTGTGGCAGCGGTACGCGTGGGCGTGGGTCGTCGCGCTGCTGCAGGGCGTGCTGGGAACGGTGCAGTACGCGCTGGGCGTGCCCGAGGCGATGGTGTCGTTCCACGTGCTCGGCTCGGCGCTCGTGATCGTGGTGACGGCGGTGCTGTGGACGGGCACCCGCGACCGCGGCCCGGTCACGTCGCTGGAGCCCGCGGAGAAGCGCGAACTCGCCACCGCGAACTGACGGCTTCGCGCCGTTGGGCATCGGCCCGGGAACCATCGGCCCAAGCGCCGGTTCTCCGCTCGGCCTCGCCTCTTGGTGTTCAGGCCACAGCCAACTTGCCATCGCGAAACCGACGGCTTCGCGCTGCCGAGCATCAGCCGGAAACAGCGGGGACAAAAACGCCCGCTCTCCGCTCGGCCTCCTCTCGACGACCAACTCGCCACCGCGAACTGACGGTCATCCGGGCGTAACTGCGCGTCGGCCCGGCGGACAGGTCGGCGGCTTACCGTCGTCGCCGACCGGCTTTCCGAAAGCCCCGAAAAGCCCGAGGTGCCGCCATGCCGACCGCCCCTGCCCGTGCCGCCAAGCCCCTTCTATCCGGCAGGCGCGGGACCGCCGAAATGATCGTGCTCAAGACGTTCCTGCTCGTGCCGTTCGCCGCGCTGATCGCCGCCGTGCCGTTGCTGTGGGGGTGGGGCATCGGCTGGACCGACCTGATCCTCGCGACTGTTTTCTACGTGCTCGCGACGCTCGGCGTGACCGTCGGGTACCACCGCTACTTCACCCACGGTGCCTTCAAAGCGAGCCGCCCGCTGCGGATCGCGCTCGCGATCGCGGGGAGCATGGCCGTGCAGGGTTCGGTGATCTTCTGGGTCGCGAGCCACCGCCGCCACCACGCGTTCTCCGACCGCGACGGTGATCCGCATTCGCCGTGGCTGTTCGGCACGTCGCCGTCGGCGCTGCTGCGCGGGTTCTGGCACGCGCACATGGGCTGGATGTTCCAGCGCGAGGTCACCAACGCCGACCGCTTCGCGCCGGATCTCGTCAGCGACCGCGACCTGCGGCTGGTGAACCGGTTCTTCTGGCTGTGGATCACCCTCAGCCTCGCCCTGCCCGCCGCGCTCGGCTGGGCCTTCAGCGGCACCTGGCAGGGCGCGCTGACGGCGTTCTTCTGGGCCGGGCTGGTCCGGATCGCGTTCCTGCACCACGTGACCTGGTCGGTGAACTCGGTGTGCCACCTGATCGGCGACCGCCCGTTCGCGAGCCGCGACCGCGCGGCCAACTTCTGGCCGCTGGCGCTGCTGTCCATGGGCGAGTCGTGGCACAACTCCCACCACGCCGACCCGACCTGCGCCCGGCACGGCGTGCTGCGCGGACAGGTGGACGTCTCGGCCCGGGTGATCTGGGCGTTCGAACGGCTCGGCTGGGCAAGCGACGTCCGCTGGCCCCGGGCAGAACGGTTGGCGGCGAAGCGGCGAACGAGCTAGGCCAATTGCTGCCGCACCGCGGACGCGAACCGCAACGGAGCACCCGCGTCCGCGTGCCGGAACCCCAGCGACGGCTCAGTCAGCTCCAGCTCCAGCACCAACGGACGGCCGTCGTCCCCGCGGACCAGATCCACCCGCGCGTACAAGAGTTCCGCCCGCAAAATACCGAGCAACCCGCAAGCGGCGTCCAGCGCGTCCTCGGCCACCGCACGCACCTCGGGAGCCGGAACAGCGGCCGCCAGCCGCTCTTCCCGGTACAGCCCGGAAGCGTCCACTTCGGACTCCAGCGGTGCGAATTTCGTGAAAGCGTGCGAATAAACGCCGCCGAAGTACACGACCGCGATCTCGCCTTGAGTGTCCACACTGGACTGATACGGCTGAATCAGACCGGTGCGCCCGTCCTCGTGCAAAGCGCGCAGATGCCGCTCCGCGTCCGCACCGGAGGAGGCGAACCGAGCGGCGCCGCGACCTCCCGCCCCCACCGAAGGCTTCACCACGAACGGCTTCTTCGGCCAGCGCGGCTTCTCCCCCGGCGGCACGATCTCGACCGGCACCGTCGGCACACCCGCGTCGAGCAGTTCGCCGAGATACGTCTTGTCCGTGTTCCACCGCGCGACCGCGGCCGCATTGCTCAGCCCGGGCACGTCCTCGCACCAGCTGAGGAATTCCTCCCGGCGCTCCGGGTAGTCCCAGGCCGCACGCAGCACGACGATGTCCGCCGAAGCGAAATCGGCGGCCGCGTCCCAGGCCGCCCAGCTCACCGCGAATCCGAGGTCCGCGAGCGCGGGCAGCACCGCGGCCTCGTCGCCGTCGCCCTCGGGCAGCGCGGCGCAGCCGACGAAAATCGCCGAACGGGTCACCGGCCCGCTCGCGGCCCGGCCATCTTGCGCCGGTGCGCGGCACCGATTTTGACCGTCTTCACGGTTTCGCTGTCCCACTCCGCGGCCTCGAGGTCGTCGACCTGCTCGACCAGCGCGGTCCCGGTCTCGACCCCGGCGACCAGCACGTCGCCCATCGCCCCGTCCGGGCCCACGAGCACGACGCGTGCGCCGGCCAGCCCGATGTTCTCGACCACGGCGCGCGACGGTTTGCCGTGCTTCGCCACGAAACCGCGGGCGGAGGCCAGCTGGCGGGCAGTCGGCGCGGTCGGCGTGTTTTCGGTCTCCTCAGCCACGTCCGGAGCTTAACCCGAGACCCCCGCCCCCGCGGCCCGACCGTGTTCTCGGCCATAGTGGACGCCAGACGCGCACATCTCGAGGAGGAACCATGCCGACCGCAGTGCAGGTGACCCGGACCGGCGGCCCGGAAGTGCTGGAACTGGCCGAGATCGAGCCCGGCCCGCCCGGCGCGGGCGAACTGCTGGTCGACCTCGCCGCGGCGGGCGTCAACTACATCGACACCTATCAGCGCCAGGGCATCTACCCGATCGACCTGCCGTTCGTCCTCGGCTCCGAGGGCGCCGGGACGGTCGTGGAGACCGGCGAGGGCGTCACCGAATTCGCCCCCGGCGACCGCGTGACCTGGCAGGGCGTGCTCGGCAGCTACGCCCAGCGCGCGGTGGTCCCGGCCGGCGCCACGGTGAAGGTGCCCGAAGGCGTGTCCGACGAGATCGCCGCCGCCACGATGCTGCAGGGCCTGACCGCGCACTACCTGGTGCGTTCGACCTACGAAGTGCAGGAAGGCGACGACATCCTCGTCCACGCGGCGGCCGGCGGCGTCGGTTTGCTGCTGGTGCAGCTGGCGAAGGCGCGCGGCGCGCGAGTGCTGGCCACGGTGTCCACCGACGAGAAGGCCGAGCTGGCCCGTGGCGCGGGCGCGGACCACGTGATCCGCTACGACCGCGAGGACTTCGCCGCCGCGACCCGCGAGCTGACCGACGGCGAAGGCGTCGCCGCGGTCTACGACGGCGTCGGCAAGAACACCATCGACGGCAGCCTCGCCAGCCTGAAGATCCGCGGCACCCTGGCCCTGTTCGGCGCGGCCAGCGGCCCGGTGCCGCCGCTCGACCCGCAGCGCCTCAACTCCGGCGGTTCGCTCTTCCTGACCCGCCCGACGCTCGGCCACTACCTGCGCACGCGCGAGGAATTGGACTGGCGCGCAGGCGAACTGTTCGCCGCCGTGCAGGACGGTTCGCTGAACGTCCGCATCGGCGGCCGCTACCCGCTCGCCGACGCCCGCAAGGCCCACGAGGACCTCCAGGGCCGCCGGACGACCGGGAAGCTGCTGCTGATCCCCTGACTCAGGAAACGGAGAGGGCGTCGGTCACGAACACCAGCGTTTCGTTGGGCGCGATGCCGCGTCCGCCGTCCTTGTAGGCGAGGGCGGACGGAATGATCATCAGCCGCCGTCCGCCCTGCTTGACGCCGACCAGGCCCCGATCCCAGCCGTCGATGACCTGGCCGGCTCCGAGGTCGAGGCCGAACGGCTCGCCGCGGTCGAACGAGCTGTCCAGCTTCTTCTTGTTCGACCAGGTGACGACCAGCTAGTTCATCGACAGCTTCGACCCGGCGGCCGCGGCCTTCCCGGTGCCCTCCGACAGATCCTTGGTGAGCAGCTTCTTCGGCGGGGCGCAGTCGTCCGGGACGGTGATCGTCGGCACCTGGCCGAAGTTCCCGGTGGTCTTGATGTCGTCCGCGGTGCACTCGCGGCTCGGGGTCGCCGGAGCCGCGCTGCTGTCGCCGCCGCAGGCCGTGAGGCCGAACGCGGCGACTGCCGCGACCGCGCCGATGACGGCTGTCCTGCCGATGTTCTGCATGATTGAATGTATCCGCACGGCGCAGCCGTTCCGTTGAGGGTGGCGGCGGGGCGGGGTCCGGGTTAACCAAGCCCGCCGAGCGCGGGCACCGCCGGACCAGTCCGCACCACGCCGAGCCGTTGCGTAGCCCGAGTCAACGCCACGTACAGGTCGTTGAGCCCACGCGCTGACCCCGACACGATCTCGTCCGGCGACACCAGCACGACCCCGTCGAACTCCAGCCCCTTGGAACGATCGACCGTCAGCACGCTCAGCCGCTCGTCCTCCGGAAGCAGCTTCCGCACCTCGTCGAAGCGACCGCCCGGCACCAGCACCGCCACGGTCCCACCGTCCACAGCGGACAGTTCCGCGGCCACCAGCGACGGCAGTTCCTCGTCCAGCGAAACGACTTCCACGCCCCACGGCGGCACCCCGGTCTCCCGCACCGAAGCGGGCGCGGCCAGATCGACGTCGAGTTCGGCGAGCACGCCCGCCGCGACCGCCATGATCTCCGCCGGGGTCCGGTAGTTCACCGTCAGCTGCTCCAGCCGCCAGCGGTCCGCGACGTACGGCGACAGCACCTCGTCCCAGGTCCGTGCTCCCCCGGCGGCCCCGGTCTGCGCGACGTCGCCGACCAGTGTCATCGACCGGTTCGGCGTGCGGCGCATCAGCAGCCGCCAGTCCATCGCGGACAGTTCCTGCGCCTCGTCCACGATCACGTGCCCGAACGTCCACGTCCGGTCCTGCGCCGCCCGCTGCGCCGCGGTCAATTGGCTGCGCGCCTGCTGCCGTTCGGCGAAC
Organism: Amycolatopsis sp. FU40; assembly: GCF_021903635.1. Classification (NCBI taxonomy): domain Bacteria; kingdom Bacillati; phylum Actinomycetota; class Actinomycetes; order Pseudonocardiales; family Pseudonocardiaceae; genus Amycolatopsis; species Amycolatopsis sp. FU40. The sequence goes on along the minus strand of NZ_CP091381.1, from coordinate 614,816 downwards.
AGTTCGGCGTCCAGCACGTCGGACACCCGCAGGACCTCCTCGTCCTGGATTTCCTCATCCTGGTCGAGGATGTCCAGCACGCCCTCGGCGTACGCCCGCTCGACGCGTTCCTGGCGCTTCTGCTCGGCCTCCTCCTCGGAGTCGTCGCTGCCGAGCAGTTCGGCCAGTTCGTCGAGCAGCGGCACGTCGGCGGGCGTCCACTTCGCGTCGCGGCCGCTCTCCAGGTGCTTCCGGTCCTCTTCGGACAGCAGCTCGCCCGCCGCCCGGTCGAGGTGTTCGCGCTCGGCGAACAGGTCGTCCAGCAGGCCCGCGGGCGTGAGTTTCGGCCACAGCGAGTTCAGCGCGGCGGCCACCGCGGGGCTCGACGCCAGCTCGGCGCGGATGTCCTGGACGTCCTGGGCGTCCAACAGGTCCTCGCCCAAAGCGCGGGCGGCCTGCCGGGTGAGCGCGTCGAGGACGTCGGAGACGAACAGCCGCCGCGCGAGGTTGTGCGGGCGCCGCGAACGGCGGGCCCGGGCCCGGGCCTGCGTGCAGGTCTTCCGGTCGAGCTTCAGGATCTCGCGTTCGTGCTCGATCTCGATCACCGGATCGGGTACACCTTGCCGATCCCGGACGGCCTTGGCGAGCACCTCGGCCATCACCAGGCGGCCCTTCACCTCGGCCGCTTCCGGCGACTCGGCGCCGTCCGCGTCCAGACCCGGCCACAGCTGCCCGATGGTCGACAGCAGCACGCCGGTCTCGCCGAGCGACGGCAGCACCTGGCCGATGTAGCGCAGGAAGGTCGAGTTCGGGCCGACGACGAGCACGCCGCGCGTGGTCAGCTGCTGGCGGTGCGTGTAAAGCAGATACGCCGCGCGATGCAGCGCCACCGCGGTTTTCCCGGTGCCCGGCGCGCCCTGCACCACCATCACCCCGCCGAGCGGCGCGCGGATGATCCGGTCCTGCTCGGCCTGGATGGTGGCGACGATGTCGGCCATCTCGCCGGTCCGGCGGCGCTCCAGCGCGGCCAGCAACGCGGCCTCGCCGGCCAGCCCGAGGTCTTGGCCCTGGTCGGCGGCGGTCAGGTCGAGGATCTCGTCGTCGAAGCCGGTGACGCGACGGCTCAGCGACCGCAGATGGCGACGGCGGCGCACGCCGTCCGGCGAAGCGGCGGTGGCGAGGTAGAACGGCCGCGCGACCGGGGCGCGCCAGTCGATCAGCAGCGGCCGGTAGTCGTCGTCCTCGTCGAACAGGCCGAGCCGTCCGATGTAGGCGGTTTCCTCGTCGCTGCTGCCGGGCACGAAGTCCAGCCGCCCGAAGCACAAGCCCTGCTCGACCGACCCGAGCTGGGCGAGCCGGTCGCTGTGCAGGGTCGTGGCGGCTTCGCGTTCGGTCCGCGCCTGCGGCGTCCCGCCGGTCTGGCGCAGGGTCTCGTCCAGCCGGCGCTGGGTCTGGGTGCGTTCGGCGTCGAGCTTCGCGAACAGGGCGTCGACGTAGGCCTGTTCGTGGCGCAGCTCGGCTTCGTAGGCCGGTTCCTCGGGCAAGGAAAGGTCCTGCTTTCAGGTCGGGATCGGGGCCGGAAGAGTGCAACCGGCGAGGATCCCGGGCCATTCCTGCCCGGCGCGGAACGGGTCGGAGAACGGGTCAGAACGGGAGGCCGAGGACCGGCAAGCCGATCGCCGAGTCGACCGCCAGCGCGACGAACACGATCATCAGGTACGTGTTCGACCGGTGGAACAGCGCCATCGGCTTGGTCTCCTCGCCGCGGTGCACGGCGGCCTGCAGCCGGTGCGCGTAGAAGAGGAACCAGCCGCCGGCGAGGATCGCGAAGGTCGCATACAGCCAGCTGGTGACCGGGAGCAGCAGCAGCGTCCAGGCGACCATCACCCACGAGTAGATGACGATCTGCCGGGCCACGTGCTCGGCGGTCGCGACGACCGGGAGCATCGGCACGCCCGCGCGCTCGTAGTCGTCGCGGTACTTCATGCCCAGCGCCCACGTGTGCGGCGGGGTCCAGAAGAAGATCACGCCGAACATCACGAACGCGGGCCACTGCACGGTGCCGGTGACCGCGACCCAGCCGATCAGCACCGGCATGCAGCCCGCGGCTCCGCCCCAGACCACGTTCTGCGACGTCCGCCGCTTGAGGCCGAGGGTGTAGACGAAGATGTAGAACAGGATGGTCGCGATCGCGAGGACCGCCGCCAGCAGGTTCACCGTGAAGTACAGGACGGCGAACGACGCGATGCCCAGGACGAGGCCGAAGATCAGCGCGTTGCGCCGCGGCACCGCGTCCTTCACCAGCGGGCGCCGCTTGGTGCGGTTCATGACCTTGTCGATGTCGCTGTCGATCACGCAGTTGAGCGCGTTCGCGCTGCCCGCGGCCATGGTGCCGCCGACCAGCGTCGCGACCACCAGCCACGGGTTCGGCACCTCGCGCCCGGCGAGGAACATCGCGGGGATCGTGGTGACGAGGAGAAGCTCGATCACGCGCGGCTTCGCCAGCGCGGCGTACGCGCCGGCCACCTGGCGGAAGCTTCGCCGGGCCCCGCTCGGCCGTCCGCCGTCCGGGGGTACGGCGCTGGTGTCTTCACTGCGTCCGTGCGCAGCGTTCACCAACGACATTTCTCTCCCTGAGTCAGTCCTGGGCCGGGCGGCGCGGAAGAAGAGGTGGTGCTCATGGGGAACTCCCGTGCCTGGCCCGCGATCGATGTTAGACGTGGCGGACTGGCTCAGCGCCCGCGGGTCCGGGACACGCCCGGCGGTGTCTCGTCCGTCACGTCGCCCCGTGAGTCGCGAAGGCCTTCGGCGGGTAGCCGGGGAAGGACAGGCGGGCAGGATCACCTCACCCGCAGGGTGCGCGCCCGCGCTCGCGCGCACGCGTACGCACTAGGGTGACAGCGACGGGCCGCTCGCTCCGCCTGCACAGCGCCGCCAGCAGGAATATCGTCCCTTCGGGATCGATTGAGATAACTGAGGGCGCACACCGCAGCACTTGAGCGGCACGCACGGAATACAGCCACCACTTCACCGACGCAGGAGTTCGAGTTCAGTGTCCGAAACCTCTAGCAGCGAGACCAACCCCTTGCTCCGGCGCAACGTGCCGGCCGACTGGACCGAGACCGACACCCGCGCCGTAGACACCGCCCGCGTGCTTGCCGCGGACGCCGTCGAAAACTGCGGCAGCGGGCACCCGGGCACTGCGATGAGCCTGGCGCCGCTGGCGTACACGCTGTTCCAGCGCACCATGCGGCACGACCCGGCCGACCCGGAGTGGCCCGCCCGCGACCGGTTCGTCCTCTCCGCCGGGCACTCGAGCCTGACCCTCTACATCCAGCTGTACCTGGCCGGGTTCGGCCTGGAGCTGGAAGACCTCGAGCAACTGCGCCGCTGGGGCTCCAAGACCCCGGGCCACCCGGAGTACCGCCACACCAAGGGCGTCGAGACCACCACCGGCCCGCTGGGCCAGGGCCTCGCGAACGGCGTCGGCATGGCGATGGCGGCCCGGCGCGAGCGCGGCCTGCTCGACCCGGACGCCGCCCCCGGCGAGAGCATCTTCGACCACCACATCTACGTGATCGCCTCCGACGGCGACATCGAAGAGGGCGTCACCTCCGAGGCCTCGTCCATCGCGGGCCGCCAGCAGCTGGGCAACCTGATCGTCTTCTACGACGACAACAAGATCTCCATCGAGGACGACACCAACATCGCGCTGTCCGAGGACGTCGCGAAGCGGTACGAGGCCTACGGCTGGCACGTGCAGACCGTCGAGGGCGGCGAGGACGTCGTCGCGATCGAGGCGGCCATCAAGGCGGCGCAGGCCGAGACCGAGCGCCCGTCGTTCATCCAGCTCCGCACGATCATCGGCTACCCGGCCCCGACGAAGATGAACACCGGCAAGGCGCACGGCGCGGCGCTGGGCGCGGAAGAGGTCGCGGGCGTCAAGAAGGCGCTGGGCTTCGACCCGGAGAAGAACTTCGACGTCGACGAGGCCGTGCTCGCGCACACCCGCCAGGCGATCGAGCGCGGCGAGAAGCAGCGCGCCGAGTGGCAGGAGCGCTTCGAGGCGTGGGCCGCGGCGAACCCGGAGCGCAAGAAGCTGGCCGACCGGCTGTCGACCCGCACGCTGCCCGAGGGCTTCGCGGACAACCTGCCGTCGTGGGAGCCCGACGCCAAGGGCATCGCCACCCGCAAGGCCTCCGGCGAGGTGCTCAACGCGCTGGCCGAGCCGCTGCCCGAGCTGTGGGGCGGTTCCGCGGACCTCGCGGAGAGCAACAACACCACCATGAAGGGCGCCGACTCGTTCGGCCCGGCCGAGGCCGGCACCGACATGTGGAAGACCAACCCGTACGGCCGCACGCTGCACTTCGGCATCCGCGAGCACGCGATGGGCTCGATCCTCAACGGCATCGCGCTGCACGGCGGCACCCGCCCGTACGGCGCGACCTTCCTCACCTTCTCCGACTACATGCGCCCGCCGGTCCGGCTCGCCGCGCTGATGAAGGCCCCGGTCATCTACGTGTGGACGCACGACTCGATCGGTCTCGGCGAGGACGGCCCGACGCACCAGCCGATCGAGCAGATCGCCGCGCTGCGCGCCATCCCGGGCCTCAACGTCGTCCGCCCGGCGGACGCCAACGAGACCGCGTACGCGTGGAAGGCCGTTCTGGAAGACGTGCACCACCCGTCCGGCTTCGCGCTGACCCGGCAGAACGTGCCGGTGCTCGAGGGCACGAACGCCGAGGGCGTCAAGAAGGGCGGCTACGTGCTGGCCGAGGCGTCCAACGGCGCCCCGGAAGTCGTGCTGATCGCGACCGGTTCCGAGGTCCAGCTGGCGGTCGAGGCGCGCAAGACCCTGGAGGCCGACGGCATCCCCACCAGCGTGGTCTCGATGCCGTGCGTCGAGTGGTTCGACGCGCAGGACCAGGACTACAAGGACGCCGTCCTGCCGCCGACGGTCAAGGCCCGCGTTTCGGTCGAGGCCGGGATCGCGATGCCGTGGCAGCGCTTCACCGGCGACGCCGGCGAGAACGTGTCGATCGAGCACTACGGCGCCTCGGCCGACGCCGCGACGCTGTTCCGCGAGTTCGGTTTCACCGCCGAAGCCGTGGTCGACGCCGCCCGCCGCTCGATCGCCAACACCAAGAACTGAATTGAAGGGAGTGCACTCATGACTGACCGACTCGCGCAGCTCTCCGAAGCAGGCGTCTCGATCTGGCTGGACGACCTCTCGCGGGAGCGCCTGAACTCGGGCAACCTCGCCGGGCTCATCCGCGACAAGCACGTCGTCGGCGTGACCACCAACCCGACCATCTTCGCGAACGCCCTGTCGAAGGGCGCCGCCTACGACGAGCAGGTCAACGACCTCGCCGCGCGCGGTGCGGACCTCGACGGCACCGTCCGGGAGCTGACCACCACCGACGTGCGCAACGCCGCGGACCTGTTCCGCGACGTGTACAACGCCACGAACGGCGTCGACGGCCGCGTGTCCATCGAGGTGGACCCGCGCCTGGCGAAGGACACCGACAAGACGGTGGCCGAGGCCAAGGACCTGTGGAAGACCGTCGACCGGCCGAACGTGATGATCAAGATCCCGGCGACCGAAGAGGGCCTGCCCGCGATCACCGCGGTGCTCGCCGAGGGCATCAGCGTCAACGTCACGCTGATCTTCTCCGTCGAGCGCTACGAGGCCGTCATCAAGGCTTTCTTCGCCGGTCTGGAGCAGGCGAAGGCCAACGGCCACGACCTCAAGGGCATCCACTCGGTCGCGTCGTTCTTCGTGTCCCGTGTGGACAGTGAGGTCGACAAGCGGCTGAACGCGATCGGCACCGACGAGGCCAAGGCGCTGCTGGGCGAGGCGGCCATCGCCAACGCGCGGCTCGCGTACGCGGCCTTCGAGAAGCTGTTCGCCACGGACCAGTGGAAGGCGCTCGCCGAGGCGGGCGCGAACGCGCAGCGTCCGCTGTGGGCCTCCACCGGCGTGAAGGACCCGGCCTACTCCGACACCCGCTACGTCGACCAGCTCGTGGTCTCCGACGTCGTGAACACGATGCCCGAGAAGACCATGGACTCGGTCGCCGACCACGCCGAGATCACCGGCGACACGGTTTCCGGAAAGGGCGAGCAGGCGCAGGCGATCTTCGACAAGCTGTCCGCGGCGGGCATCGACGTGCCCGACGTGTTCGTGACGCTGGAGACCGAAGGCGTCGAGAAGTTCGAGAAGTCCTGGCAGGAACTGCTGGACACGGTGACCGGGCAGCTGAACAAAGCGAGGGGCTGAACCAGAGACCATGAGCGGGGACGAAACCGGCGTCGTGATCGTCGACGCCGAACTGGCAGAAAAGGCAGCGCCGCTGGCGCAGCGGCTGGCCGCCGACGGCGCCGCTGCCAAGCTCGCCGCCAAGGACTCCGCCTTGTGGGGTCCGGACGCCGAGTCCGAAGCGTCGATCCGATTGTCCTGGACGACGTTGCACAAGTCGTCGCGTCCGTTGATCGGGGAAATCGAAACGCTGCGCGCGGAACTGCACAGCGAAGGCGTGGACCGCGTGGTGCTCGCCGGCATGGGCGGCTCGTCGCTCGCGCCGGAGGTCATCACCGCCACCGCCGGCGTCCCCCTCACGGTGCTCGACACGACCGACCCCGGCCAGGTGGCCGACGCGCTCGCGGGCGACCTCGAGCGCACCGTCATCGTGGTGTCGTCGAAATCCGGCGGCACCGTCGAAACCGACAGCCACCGCCGGATTTTCGCCAAGGCGTTCGCGGACGCCGGGATCGACGCGGCGCGGCGCATCGTCGTCGTCACCGATCCCGGCTCCCCGTTCTCCGAACTGGCGGAGAAAGAGGGCTACCGCAAGACCTTCCTGGCCGACCCGCACGTCGGCGGCCGATACTCCGCGCTGACCGCGTTCGGCCTCGTGCCTGCCGGTCTCGCGGGCGCGGACGTCGCGCGGCTGCTCGACCAGGCCGCGTCGGTGGCGGAAACGCTCGCCGAGGACACCGCGGAGAACCCGGCCGTGCAGCTCGCGGCGGCTTGGGGCGCAGCGCACGAAGCGGGCGCGGAGAAGGTGGTGCTGGCCGACACCGGTTCCGGCATCAAGGGATTCCCGGACTGGGCGGAGCAGCTGATCGCCGAGTCCACCGGCAAGCTCGGCACCGGCCTGCTGCCGGTGGCGGTCGACGGCCCGGACGCGCCCGGGTTCGCCGACCACGGCAAGGACGCGACCGCCGTCGCGATCGGCGCCGCGGAAGGTGCGGCGCAGATCTCGGTGACCGGCCCGCTCGGCGCGCAGTTCCTGTTGTGGGAGTTCGCGACCGCGCTCGTCGGACGGCTGATCGGGATCAACCCGTTCGACCAGCCGGACGTCGAAGCGGCCAAGAAGGCGGCGCGCGCGCTGCTGGACGACCCGGAGAAGCTGAAGGGCGGCGAGGCGCCGGCCACTGTGGACGGTGCGGTCGAAGTCTTTGGCAGCGAAGGAGTTTCGACCGACGGCAAGCTCGCCGACGTGCTGCGCGCGTTCTTCGGTTCGGTGGCCGACGGCGGCTACATCGCGGTGCAGGCCTACTTGGACCGGCTGGACGACGCGTCGACTTCGTTGCTGCGCGGCGAAATCGCCAAGCGGACCGGCGTGCAGACCACGTTCGGCTGGGGCCCGCGGTTCCTGCACTCCACCGGGCAGTACCACAAGGGCGGCCACCAGAACGGCAGCTTCCTGCAGATCACCGGAGCCGTCGACGAGGACCTGTCGGTGCCGGACCGCCCGTACACGCTGGGGCAGCTCCAGCACGCGCAGGCGCTCGGCGACGGCCAGGTGCTCGCCGAGCACGGGCGCCCGGTGCTGCGGCTGCACCTGACCGACCGCGCCGCCGGGCTCGCCGAGCTCGTGCGGGCAGTGCAGGAGGCCGCTCAGTGACCACCTGGCGCAACCCGCTGCGGGACCCCCGCGACAAGCGGCTGCCGCGGATCGCCGGGCCGTCGAGCCTGGTGATCTTCGGCGTCACCGGCGACCTGGCGCGCAAGAAGCTCATGCCCGCCATCTACGACCTCGCGCACCGCGGGCTGCTGCCCGCCGGGTTCTCGCTGGTCGGCTTCGCCCGCCGGGACTGGGAGCACCAGGACTTCGGCGAGCTCGTGCACGATTCGGTGCGCGAGCACGCGCGGACGCCGTTCAAGGAGTCGGTGTGGAACCGGCTCGCCGAAGGAATCCGGTTCGTCCAGGGCACTTTCGACGACGACGAAGCCTTCGACCGGCTCGCGAAGACCGTGCGCGAACTGGACGAGGAACGCGGCACCGGCGGCAACACCGCGTTCTACCTGTCGATCCCGCCGGGCGCGTTCCCGGTGGTGACCAAGCAGCTGGCGCGTTCGGGCCTCGCGCAGGCCGACGAGAACACCTGGCGGCGCGTGGTCATCGAGAAGCCGTTCGGGCACGATCTCCGCAGCGCCAAGGAGCTCAACGCGATCGTGAACGACGTCTTCCCCGAGGAGTCGGTGTTCCGCATCGACCACTACCTCGGCAAGGAGACGGTGCAGAACATCCTGGCGCTGCGCTTCGCGAACCAGCTGTTCGAGCCGATCTGGAACGCGAACTTCATCGACCACGTGCAGATCACCATGGCCGAGGACATCGGCCTCGGCGGCCGCGCGGGGTACTACGACGGGATCGGCGCCGCACGCGACGTCATCCAGAACCACCTGCTACAATTGCTCGCCTTCACCGCGATGGACGAGCCGCTGTCGTTCGAGCCGAAGGCGCTGCGGTCGGAGAAGGCCAAGGTGCTGGCGGCGACCAAGCCGATGCTGCCGCTGGACGAGACCACCGCGCGCGGGCAGTACGCGGGCGGCTGGCAGGGCGGCACCAAGGTGCCGGGCCTGTTGCAGGAGGCCGGGTTCGCGAAGGACTCGACCACCGAGACGTACGCCGCGGTGACGCTGGAGGTGCAGAACCGACGCTGGGCGGGCGTGCCGTTCTACCTGCGCACCGGCAAGCGGCTCGGCCGCCGGGTCACCGAGATCGCGGTCGTGTTCAAGCGCGCGCCGCACCTGCCGTTCGATTCCACCTCCACCGAGGAGCTGGGGCAGAACGCGCTGGTCATCCGCGTGCAGCCGGACGAGGGCATCACGCTGCGGTTCGGCTCGAAGGTGCCGGGGACCACGATGGAGGTCCGCGACGTCACGATGGACTTCGGCTACGGCCACGCGTTCACCGAATCCTCGCCGGAAGCCTACGAGCGGCTGATCCTGGACGTGCTGCTGGGCGAGCCGTCGCTGTTCCCGGTGAACGAGGAAGTCGAGCTGTCGTGGGAAATCCTCGACCCGGTGCTGGCGCACTGGGCGAAGCTCGGCACCGCGCCGGAGCAGTACCCGCCGGGCAGCTGGGGACCGAAATCGGCTGACGAAATGCTGGAGCGTACCGGCAGGCACTGGAGGCGTCCGTGATCATCGACCTGCCGTCGACCACGACGTCGGCGCTGAACAAGAAACTGGTGGAGATCCGCGAGCAGGGCGGCCAGGTCGCGCTCGGCCGGGTGCTGACGCTGGTGATCGTCGCGGACGACGACGCCAAGCTCGAGGACGCCATCGAGGCCGCGAACGACGCGAGCCGCGAGCACCCGTCGCGGGTGATCGTCGTGGCGAAGGGCGCGCGCACGGCCGCGCCGCGCATAGACGGCCAGATCCGCGTCGGCGGCGACGCGGGCGCGAGCGAGGTCATCGTGCTGCGGCTGTACGGCCCGCTGGCCGCGCAGGGGCAGAGCGCCGTCGTGCCGCTGCTGCTGCCGGACGCGCCGATCGTCACCTGGTGGCCCGGTGCCGGTCCGAAGGCCCCCGCGGAGGACCCGCTCGGCCAGCTGGCACAGCGGCGGATCACCGACTCCGCCGCGGAAAAGAGCCCGATAAGGTCTCTCACCACGCGCGCGAAGTCCTATGTGGAGGGTGACACCGACCTGGCGTGGACCCGGCTGACCCGCTGGCGGGCGCAGCTGGTGTCGGCGCTGGATCTCCCGCCGTACGAGAAGATCACGAGCGCGACGGTGACCGGCGAGGCCGATTCGCCGTCCACCGAACTGCTCGCGGGCTGGCTCGCCGAGTACCTCAAGGCTCCGGTGCACCGGGTCAAGAGCTCGAGCGCGCAGGGCATCATCTCGGTGAAGCTGGAGCGGAAATCGGGCGCGGTGGAGCTGACGCGGCCGGACGGACGGGTCGGCACGCTGACCCAGCCCGGCCAGCCGACGCGGCGGATCGCGTTGCAGCGGCGCAGCAACCCGGAGTGTCTCGTGGAGGAACTGCGCCGGCTCGACCCGGACGAGATCTACGAGGCGGCGCTGCACGGGCTGCACAAGATCGCCGCGTCCAACGGGTCCAAGCCCGCTGCCGCCAAGGCTTCGGCCAAGCCCGCTGCCGCCGCGAAGCCGAAGACGCCCCGCAAGACCGCGGAAAAGAGCACGTCATGAGCCGGACCGAGGTCGTCGTCTACGAAAACCCGGACCTGCTGGCCGCGGCCGCCGCGGCTCGCCTGGTGACGCGGATCGTCGACGTGCAGGCAGCCCGCGGTGCGGCGTCGGTGGTGCTCACCGGCGGCGGCACGGGTATCGCCGTGCTGCGGGAACTGCGGGAATCGAGCGCACGGGACGCGATCGACTGGTCGCGGCTGGACATCTACTGGGGCGACGAACGGTTCGTCCCGGCGGATTCGGACGAGCGCAACGAGAAGGGCGCGCGCGAAGCCCTGCTCGACCACGTTCCGCTGGCTCCGGAGCGGGTGCACGCGATGGCCCCGTCGGACGGCGAATTCGGCGACGACGTCGACGCGGCCGCCGAGGCCTACGCGAAGGTCCTCTCCGACGCGGCGGGCCCCGGCGCGGACGTGCCGGAGTTCGACATCATGCTGCTGGGCCTCGGCGGCGAGGGCCACACGGCGTCGCTGTTCCCGGAAACCGCCGAGGTGCGCGAAACCCAGCGTTCGGTGGTGCCGGTCCGCGACTGCCCGAAGCCTCCGCCGACGCGCGTGTCGCTGACGCTGCCTGCCATCCGCCGTGCCCGCGAGGTGTGGCTGATGACGGCGGGCACCGCCAAGGCGGACGCGGTCGCGCAGGCACTGGCGGGTGCGCCGGAAACGCAGATCCCGGTCTCGGGCGCCCGCGGGTACCGGCGGACGCTGTGGCTCCTCGATCGCGAGGCGGCCGGGAAGCTTACGAAGGTGTACCAGCCGCCGGCTGAGTAAGACGGTTGCCGGGAAGGGCTCCTCGCGTGATGACGCGGGGAGCCTTTTTCGTTGCGGGGCAAGGGAAGCGGGCGGGCGGTCGTGAGTGTTCGCGCCGGGTTGGAACCGGCGCAGACACTCACGAGTCCCCCGCACCGGTCAACAGCTCCGCCGTTGCCGCCAGATGATCCATCAGCAACCCCGCCGCCTCCTCCGGGTCCCGGCTCAGCGCGGCCCGCTCCAGTTCCTCGTGCTGGGCGAGCACGTCCTCCGCCGGCAGCCGGTACGCGGGGTGCACCGTCCAGCGCCGGGCCAGTTCGCTCGCGCTCCACATCCGGTCGAAATTCTCCAACAGCACCGCGTTCCCGCAGCCGTCGAGCAGCGTGCGGTGGAACAAGCGGTGCGCCTCAGCCCAAGCAGCGGAGTAGTAGCTGCCTTCGTCCGGCACATACATCGGCGTCCGGGCGAGCCGGTGCCCCGCCGCGCGCACTCGCGTCTCCCACTCCAGGTCTCCGCGCGCGACGGACAACCGCAGCATCGCGGGCTCGACCGTCTGACGCGCCTCGACGATCTCCTGCCACCGCCGATCGGCCATCGCGGGCACCGCGAAGCCGCGGTTCGCGAGCCGTTCCGCCAGCCCCTCCCCGACCAGCCGCACCAGCGCCTCCCGCACCACGGCCAGGCTGACCTCGTACCGCGCTGCCAGTTCCTGCGGTTTCAGCGCCTGCCCCGGCTCGACCTCGCCGCGCATGATCGCGTCGCGGACCTGGTCGTAGATCTGCTCGGACAGCATCTGCTTCATGGTCTCAGGATAGACGATCCCTAAAATCATCGATTATTAGTGCTATAGTCGATAGTATCCCGCTTCCATCGAGAGGAACCCATGTCCGCCAACTCCCCGTTCGCGCGCCTTCCCGAGGCGCCGAGCTTCACCGTCACCAGCACGACCGTCGCCGATGGCGCGGCCTGGTCCGCCGAGCAGTTCTCGGGGATCTTCGGCGTGCCCGGCGGCAAGGACATTTCGCCGCAGCTGTCCTGGTCCGGCGCCCCGGAAGGCACGAAGAGCTACGCCGTCACGGTCTACGACCCCGACGCGCCGACCGGCTCCGGCTTCTGGCACTGGGCAGTCGCCGACATCCCCGCCGCCGTCACCGACCTGCCGGAAGGCGCGGGCGACGACATCGGCTCCGCTCTGCCCGAGGGTGCCTTCCAGCTGCGCGGCGACGCGGGCGCCGCACGCTTCATCGGCGCGGCCCCGCCCGCCGGCCACGGCGAACACCGCTACTTCGTCGTCGTGCACGCCCTGGATGTCGCATCGATCGGCGTCCCGGCGGACGCGACCCCCGCCGTACTCGGGTTCACCATGTTCGGCCACGTGCTCGGCCGTGCGGTTCTCGTCGCGACGGCGGAGACGCCTGCGTAAACCCCAGCCGCCCGCTCACTCCGGCCGCCGCGTCCGTGCTCGCCACGACGCGGCGGCCTTCGACTGCGCAGCGACACTTTCCTCCCACCCGCACGGGTGATCTCTCCCCTGTACGCGTGGCACGGACTCAGCGTCGACCTGGGCGGCAAACGGAGCAACTGACACTCGGCCAAAAAGCGGCTCACCAGTATGTGGGAACCGCCGTATGGTGAACATAAGGTGATGTGATCGACACTAGGTGATGTCGACCGCGCTTCGTTCATCCTGTTGGAGCAGTCGTGGAGATTACAACACCACTAGAACCACTCTGGGTGAAACTTACTGGCAACACACATGTTCCCGTTAGCATCCGCACATTTGTTCACCGCCGCGCGTCCCGATCGGGTGGCCGGAGCATCTCATCACTAAGTCCACAAGACGAATGGGGTCGCCGCGATGAGCACTGAGGGACTCTCGATTCCTGGCATCTCGATGAGCAGCTCCGCCGCGGGAGCCGCCCGGCGAGCCAGGCGTGCCAGCCTGACCGGGGCGTTCGCCGTGTTCCGGAAGCCCCTCGTCGCGACGATCGCCGTCGAAGCGGTGGTCGTGCTGCTGGCGGTGCTCGACGTCTGGCTCGTCGTGCCGCCCAAAGCACAGCCCTATTCGCTGTACCTGTCGGCCGCCGCGTGCCTCGCGGTCGTGGTGCGGCGGCGGTTCCCGTTCCTCGCGGTGCTCGCCGCGGTGCCGGGATTCTTCGCCGGATGGGCGCAGCTCGCGTCGATGCTCAACCTCGGCATGCTCGCGACGCGGCGGCAACTGCACTGGCAGACCTGGGTCGGCGCCGGACTGGTGTTCACCTGCCGGTTCGTGCGGTGGCCGCTGCCGGAGTTCGCGGAACTGAGCTGGCGCGAACACGTCCTCGACGGGATCTACGGCGTGCTGGTGGCCGGAATGCCGATCGCGATCGGCCTGCTGATCGGGGCGCGCGCGGAGATCTCGGCGAAACTGCGCGAACTGGCGAAGAGCCGCGACCGCGAACGCCGCTTCCACGCCGACGCGGTGCGCGCCGAGGAACGCGCCCGGCTGGCCCGCGAGATGCACGACGTGGTTTCGCACCAGATCACGCTGATCGCCATGCAGGCCGGCGCGCTGCAGGCGCAGGCGAAGGAAGGCCCGGCGCTGGAGACGGCGCAGGTCATCCGCCAGCTGTCGACGCGGACGCTCGAGGAACTGCGCTCGCTGGTGAGCGTCCTGCGCTCCGGCTCCGGCGACGACGGCCCGCGCCCCGGCATCGGGGAGCTGGACCACCTGATCCGCGAGTGCGACGTCCCGGTGCAGCTGACCGTCGAGCAGCTCCCGGACACCTTGCCGAGCCAGGTCTCGGCGGCGGCGTACCGGACGGTGCAGGAATGCCTGACGAACGTCCACAAACACGCCCCCGGCGCGACGGCGACGATCCGCATCCACGCGGCGAGCGGCGCGCTGGACATCGAGGTCGAGAACGCCCGCGCCTGCCGCGCGGGCGAGGCTTTCCCGTCGGGCGGCCACGGGCTCACGGGCCTCGCCGAACGCGCCCGGCTCCTGGGCGGAAGCTTCGAAACGTCCGGAACGGAGGACGGCGGATTCCGGGTTCGGGCGCGGTATCCGCTGGATCGCTGAGCCTGGCCGGACCCTGAAATTGGTCCGGACCGGTCAAGAAACCTGGCCCTGCCGAGAGCTTGCTCGCGCCCGGCCGGAAACCGGCCTTCCGAAGGTCTAGACCTGCTCCTCGCCGGTCTGGACCACTTGAGCGATACGCCCCGAACGGGAGTGTCTCCGCCGGACTGAGCCTCTTTGGCGGTACGTGAGGGGAACCCTGACGAAATCTGATTCCCTCAGGGTTCCTCTCACGCACCGCAACCGGTTCCTGACCGTGCCGCAGTGGTCTGGACCTGCCCCGGTCAGGCCGCCCCAGTGCCTCGGGAACTAAAAAACCACCGGCCCTCGCCCTCGCGGACGGGGAAGCCGGTGGTCCCGGAGAAACCGTGCCTCAGATCAATTCGCGGCGCTGGCGGAGGCGCTCGAGCGCTTCGGCGAGGATGGCCTCGCCGTCGGCGTCGCTGCGGCGTTCCTTCACGTAAGCCAGATGCGTCTTGTACGGCTCGGTACGAGGCGCGGCGGGCGGATTCTGCTCGTCCTGACCGCCCGGGAGCCCGCAGCGCGGGCAGTCCCATTCGTCGGGGATTTCCGCGTCCATCGCGAACGACGGGCGAGCCTCGTGCCCGTTCGCGCACCAATACGACACCCGGCGCCGTGGCGCCGATTCACCCCGCTCCGATTCGCCCGAAGGACCGGCACCCACGCGGGTGCCGCGAATCGCGTTACCGCCAACCATGAATCCTCACCCGTTGGAATCGGCGGCGCGCCCCCCAATAGGCACGCCGATCGCAAGTCCCCTTCCGGGGACCCGGTCAGACCTTGAGCAGGAGGCCGAGACCCACGATGCTGATCAGCCAGATGGCTCCGAGCAGCAGCGTGATCCGGTCGAGGTTCTTCTCGGCGACGCTGGACCCCGCGAGACTCGACTGCATCCCCCCGCCGAACAGCGACGACAGGCCGCCGCCCCGGCCGCGGTGCAGCAGCACGGCCACCACCAGCAGCACGCTGGAGGCGATCAACAGGATTTGCAGGAACAGCTTCATGTCATCCTCTGTGCTTGTCGGAGCATGCAGGGGTACGGCCGGACCCGCACCAGCGTGCGGATCTTCACCGTACCCCTGGACTCGTCCACTGCTCTAGTGACGGACCGAACACACAGGCTACCCGGTAGTGCCCACGATCAGGGCAGCGGGCCACCGGCGGCGAGCGCGCAGAGCTTGGTGAACTCCTCGCCGTCCAGGCTCGCGCCGCCGACCAGCGCGCCGTCGATGTTGTCCGCGGCCACCAGCTCGGAGACGTTCCCGGACTTCACCGAGCCGCCGTAGAGCACCCGGACCGCGGTGGCGACCTCGTCGCCGTACTTCTCCGACAGCGTCCCGCGCAGGGACTTGCAGACCTCTTCGGCGTCGGCGGCGGTCGCGACCTTGCCGGTGCCGATGGCCCACACCGGCTCGTACGCGATCACGACGGCCTGCACCTGCTCGGCCTTGAGCCCCTTGAGGCCCTCGATCAGCTGGTTGCGGGTGTGCTCGAGGTGCTCGCCCGCCTCGCGGATCTCGAGTTCCTCGCCCACGCACAGAATCGGCGTGATGCCGTGCTTGAGCGCGGCCTTGACCTTCTTGTTGACCAGCTCGTCGGTCTCGCCGTGGATCGCGCGCCGCTCCGAGTGCCCGACGGTGACGAAGCTGCAGCCCAGCTTCGCCAGCATCGGGCCGGAGATGTCGCCGGTGAACGCGCCCGAGTCCTGCGGCGACAGGTCCTGCGCGCCGTAGGTCAGGGAGAGCTTGTCGGCGTCGATCAGGGTCTGCACGCTGCGGATGTCGGTGAACGGCGGCAGCACGGCCACGTCCACCTTCGCGTAGTACTTCTCCGGCAGCGCGAAGGCGATCTTCTGCACCAGGGCGATGGCCTCGAGGTGGTTGAGGTTCATCTTCCAGTTGCCTGCCACCAGGGGCTTGCGTGCCACTTAGTTCTTCCCCTCCAGCGCCGCCACGCCGGGCAGCTCCTTGCCTTCCAGGTATTCCAGCGAGGCACCGCCGCCGGTGGAGATGTGCGAGAAGCCGTCCTCGGGAAGGCCCAGCTGCCGCACCGCGGCGGCCGAATCTCCGCCGCCGACCACGGTGAACGCGTCGCTCTTCACGAGCGCCTCGGCCACCGCGCGGGTGCCGCCCGCGAACGCCTCGAATTCGAAGACGCCCATCGGGCCGTTCCAGAAGACGGTCGCCGCGTCGGCGAGCTTCTGCGCGAACAGCTCGGCACTGCGCGGGCCGATGTCGAGGCCCATGCGGTCGGCCGGGATGGCGGTGACGTCGACGGCCTCGTGCGCCGCGTCGGCCGCGAACCCGTCGGCGGCGAGCACGTCGACCGGCAGCACCAGTTCGACGCCGCGCTTCTCGGCCTCGGCGAGGAAGCCCTTGACCTGCTCCAGCTGGTCCTCCTGCAGCAGCGACGTGCCGACCTCGTAGCCCTTGGCCTTGAGGAAGGTGTACGCCATGCCGCCGCCGATGAGCAGCCGGTCGACCTTGGTGAGCAGGTTCGCGATGACGCCGAGCTTGTCCGACACCTTCGAGCCGCCGAGCGCGACCACGTAGGGGCGCTTGACGTCGTCGGTGAGCTTCTTCAGCACGTCCAGTTCGGCCAGCACGAGGCCGCCCGCGTACGCCGGGAGCACCGCGGCGATCTCGTAGACCGAGGCCTGCTTGCGGTGCACGACGCCGAAGCCGTCGGAGACGAATGCCCCGCCCGGCGTCAACGCGGCCAGCTCAGCCGCCAGCTCGGACCGGTCGACCGCGTCCTTGCTGGTCTCGCGCGCATCGAAGCGCACGTTCTCCAGCAGGACGACATCGCCGTCGGCCAGTCCGGCCACCAGCGCCTTCGCCGACTCGCCGACGAGGTCGCCGGCCAGCGGGACCTCGGAGCCGAGCAGTTCGCCCAGCCGCTTCGCGACCGGCGCGAGCGTGAACTTCGGGTCCGGCTCGCCCTTGGGGCGGCCGAGGTGCGCGGTGACGACGACCTTCGCGCCCGCGTCGGCGAGCTTCTTGATCGTCGGCAGCGCGGCCCGGACCCGGCCGTCGTCGGTGATGGCCGACCCGTCGAGCGGGACGTTCAGGTCGCTGCGCACCAGCACGTAGCGGCCCTGAACGCCCTCACCCAGCAGGTCGTCGAGGTTCTTGACGCTCATCAGGTTCAGAGCTTCGAGCCGACGAGCTTGATCAGGTCGGCGAGGCGGTTGGAGTAGCCCCACTCGTTGTCGTACCAGCCGACGACCTTGACCTGGTTCCCGATCACCTTGGTGAGCGGCGAGTCGTAGATGCAGGACGCCGGGTCGGTGACGATGTCCGAGGACACGATCGGGTCGACCGAGTACTTCAGGATGCCGGCCAGCGGGCCCTCGGCAGCGGCCTTGTACGCCGCGTTGATCTCGTCGACCGTGGCGGACTTCTTGAGGGTCACGGTGAGGTCGGTGGCCGAGCCGGTCGGGACCGGGACGCGCAGCGCGTAGCCGTCGAGCTTGCCGAGCAGCTCCGGCAGCACGAGGCCGATCGCCTTGGCCGCGCCGGTGGAGGCCGGGACGACGTTCAGGGCGGCGGCGCGGGCGCGGCGCAGGTCCTTGTGCGGGCCGTCCTGGAGGTTCTGGTCCTGCGTGTAGGCGTGGATCGTGGTCATCAGGCCCTGCTCGATGCCGAAGGCGTCGTTGAGGACCTTGGCCAGCGGGCCGAGGCAGTTGGTGGTGCAGGACGCGTTCGAGATGATCGTCTGCGAGCCGTCGTACTTGTCGTCGTTGACGCCGAGGACGACGGTCAGGTCCTCGCCCTTGGCGGGCGCGGAGATGATGACCTTCTTCGCGCCGCCCGCGATGTGCGCCTTGGCGGCGTCGGCGTTGGTGAAGAAGCCGGTCGACTCGACGACGACGTCCACGCCCAGGTCGCCCCAGGGCAGGTTGGCCGGATCGCGCTCGGCGAGGGCCTTGATGGTCTTGCCGTCGACGACGATGCCCTCGTCGGAGACGCTGACCTCGCCCGGGAAGCGGCCGAGGATCGAGTCGTACTTGAGCAGGTGGGCCATGGTGGCGACGTCGCCGAGGTCGTTGAACGCGACGACCTCGATGTCGTGACCGCTCGCCTTCACGGCACGGAAGAAGTTGCGGCCGATCCGGCCGAAGCCGTTGACACCTACGCGAACGGTCACTGCTGCCACTCCTCTGGTGTTGATCACGGCGGCGGCGCGCCGGCCGCCGACCGCTGAAGTTGGTCACTGCGGAAGTTCCCCGGGGCGCCCGCCCCGGACGACTTCTGCGACTTCCGGAATCGGTGCAACCCTAGCGTGCGGGCCCCGTTGCCCCGGACTGCCCTGACGAGACTTCCACCACTGCCGGGAGACGTCAAGAATCGATTAAGAACCCAGCTCAGCCGGGTGAGGGGCGAAAACGGGGCGAGCGCTCCCCCGGGGCCGGGCGGCGGGAGCGGACCAGTGGCTTGATCGGTCTTGGTGCCCCGGTTCACGCTGTCGGGACGGTTTCGCCGGGCGAGGTGGCGCGCGGGGTGCGGCGGGGGTTTCGGCCGAGAGGGCTCGGCGGGGCGGGGTTCGGGACGGGCTCGGCGCGAACGGGGCTTGGTCCTCGGAGGCCGCGCGGGCAAGTGGCTGGGTCGAAGCGGACGGGCTCGGCGCGAACGCGGCTTGCTCCTCGGAGACCGCGCGGGCGAATGGCCGAGACGAAGCGGACAGGCTCGGCGCGAACGCGGCTTGCTCCTCGGAGACCGCGCGGGCGAATGGCTGGGACGAAGCGGACAGGCTCGGCGCGGACGGGCCGGTCCCGGAGATCGCGATGGGGCACGGCACCGCAGGCGGCCGAGGCTGGGCGCGGGCAGCCGGGGGCTGACCAGGCATGAGGGCGGGCAGTCAGGCCGTCGAGGCTAAGAACGGCCGAGAGCGACCAGGCGGCGCTGAGCAGAGGGCGACTGGCTTCGGCGACGGCATCAGTCCGGCGCTCACCTCTCCGGCGCTGGGAGGACGGCAGTTCTCTCTCCGGCGCCGGAGAGAGAACTGCGCGGAACACGAACTGCCGGGCTGCCCAGCCACCAGCAGCCCGATCGCCGAGCAGCCCAGCCACCAGCAACCCGATCGCCAGGCTGCCCAGCCACCAGCAACCCGATCGCCAAGCAGCCCAGCCACCGGGCAGGCCGGGCCGCCGAGGCATTCGGCCAGTGATCCCTCCCGCCGCCCGACCGCGGTCTTGGCGGCGGCGTGCACACCTGTGGCTACCCGGCCAGCTCCTTCTCCGCCGGAGTGCGGAACTTCGGCACCACCCGCGCCTCCCCCAGCCATGCGCTCAGCCGTGCCGCCTCGGACTCCGCCTCTGCCGTCTTCTCGGTTCCGATGTCCTCCAGCAGGCGCACAGCCACCTCGCCCGACGGCCGGTGGGCCCATGCTCCGACGATCCGCCCGTCGCTCCAGACCGTCGGGCCGATGTTGCCGCTGCGGTCGAACAAGGCGGTTCGGTGCTGGCCCAGGTACCAGTCCCGGGACTGCCAGCCCATCGCGGTCGAGTCCAGGGCTGGCAGCAGGGCGATCCATGGGGCGGGGTCGCCGACCGGGGCCAGGTCGCCGGGCAGGGCGATCGCTGGTTCGCCGTCCAGGTCGACCTCGGCGGGGGCGACGGCGGTCAGTGCCTTTTTCGTTTGGCCCGCGGTCCAGCCGGTCCACCAGCGGAGGTCGGCCACCGGCGCGGGGCCGAAGGCGTGCAGCCATCGCCGGGCCAAGGCGGCTCGGGCTTCGTCTTCGGAGAGGCCGGGCCAGTCGGCAGCAACGCTGGACTTGGTTCCGGTGCCAGAGCCGGAAGCACTCTCAAGCCAATCGGTCAGCGGGGACCAGTGGTATTGCGTGCTTTGCCAGCTCCCCCGCGGGCGTCCTCGTACGAGGCGGCCTTCCGCGGCCAGCTGGAACAGCACCCGGCTGGTGACGTTGCCGATCGACTCGTACGGTTTTCCCTTCGCCATCAGCAGTTGCTGCCGCAGGCGCGGTTCGTCCTCCGCCAGCTGCTGGGCGGTCGCCGATCCCCTGGCGCGCAAGGCTTTTTCGACGCTCGCCATGACCTCGTCCAGCCATTCGGCGGGACGCGGCACATTCTCCGGATGACCGAGGGTGCCCAATTGCTTTTCCAGCAGGCGGCGTTGGCGGGCGGCGATGTCGTACGAGCACGCGGCTTGCACCGAACCGGCGGTGGCGACGTCGGTGACGAAAACGGTGCGCCGCATGCCGAGGATGCGCAGCAGGGTGCGCCGGGAGTACAGCGCGTCCTCGACGTCGGCGACCGAGACGTCGCGCACGCGCGACCAGACGGACAGGTACACGGAAGCGGGATCGGTGGCATGCAGCGCGACGACGCCGTCGACTGCTTCCTCGACGGTCGTCGCCCGTGCCGCTAGATGGTGGCGTACGCCGAGGCGGGCCCGGCGTTGGGCGAGGGTCATCTTCACGGCTTGATTCCTACCAGCAAGGTCCGACAAAAACGGATCTGTGCTGGTCAGCGGCACGCGAGCAGCGCGGTGCACACGGGGCTCCGGAACCCGACCCGGGCCGGGCAAGGGGGGGGGTGCGAGGCCCAGTTCGACGCATGGCCGGACGAGCGGGAGCGGGAAGGTTCGCGGGTCCAAAGCAGCCAGGATCCGGCCAGCCTGCGATGCCGATGGTCACCAGGTCGCTTTCGCTCGCCAAGACCAAGGCGCGAGGCCTCGGGCACGACCACGGCTACCCAGCGGCGCAAGCTCAGCTGGGCGAGTGCGGCGTCGATCGCGCCTTGTCGCGTGCCCCGGCGGACAAGGAAGCGCCGTTCGTGTCCTTTGTGGACCTTGACAGTGGCGGGCCGCGCCAGCGGAGGCTGTCGATCCGAGACCCGCGCTCTGGTGACCGCATTGGACACCGAAGCAGGCGGCCACGGGCTGGCGTACCTGCCCGTCGACTGACGGGTCCGGCGCGCGGTATGCCATCCGAGCAGACCGCGCGCCAGCCGTCAAGCCGGTTGTTCTTCTTCGGCAGCCGGATCCGCCACGACAGACGAACGGCTGAACATCCGCGTCGCCGAAAGCCGCGCCACCCCGTCCGGATCCCCGAGGTCGTCGAGGGAATTCCGGATCGTCGCGTCCACCGACAGGTACTTCCGCCCGGCCCGCAGGTCCGCGTCGTTGCGCAGCCGCACGATCAGCGGGAATTCCGCCAGCGCGCCCGCGTCGAACAAGCCCGTCGTGTAGATCAGCTGCACGCCCAGCGCCTCCGCGACGGCCCGCTGCAGTTCCAGCAGATACCCGGCGGACGCCCGGCCGATCGGGTTGTCCAGGAACAGCACGCCCGAATGCCGGTTCCGCGCCTTGCCCCGGTTGTTGGCGCGCAAAGCCGCCAGCGTGCAGTACAGGATGATCGCCGCGGTCAGCTGCTGGCCGCCGGAGAACACGTCGCGGATTTCCGACACCCGCTGGCGTTCGGTGCGCAGCACGGAATCCGGCTTGAGCATGTCGACCCGGTACCCCTTGGGCGCGGCGACGTGCACCCCGCGCAGCACCAGCGACAGCCCGTCGCGCTTCACGTCGCGGCCGTCGGCGGTCTTGCCCGCGGCTGCCTCGTCGACGACCTCGCCCAGTTTTTCCGCCAGCACGTGGTCTTCCAGCTCGGTGAACCGGATCCGCAGGAATTCCTGGCCGGACCAGTCGCCGAGCCCGTCCGGCAGCCGCGAGACGCGCTGCGCCGACCGCAGGGTGCGCAGCGCGCCTTCGACCATCCCCTGCAGCCGCGTGATGATGCCGCCGCGGTGGCGGTCGATCTGCGCGAGGTCGTCGGTGAGCGTCCGCAGCCGGGGCCGCAGCGCCTCGCCCCATTCCGCCGCGTGCGCGGGAAGCTGGTCCCGCTTCACGGAAATCACCTGCTGCCGCACCGGCGTGCTGAGCTTTTCGAACCGCTTCTCGGTCGCGTACTGCGCCAGCTGGTCCGCCGCCGCCCGTACCCTGCGGTCGCCGGAATCGGCCGCCGACTGCGCGTCGTTCAGGACGGTGTTGAGCTGGTTGTACCGGGTCCGCGCGGACTCGACATCGCCGTCGTAGGCTTCCGCTGGCTCGTCCGAGCGCAAGTGCGCCAGCGATTCCGACAGCAGCCCGAAACCGGACGCCGAAGCCTTGGCCGCGTCCAGCGTCGCTTCCGCCGCCGCTCGGCGTTCCTGCAGCTCTTCCCACTTCCGGGCCGCCGCGGACACTTCCAGCGAGGCCGCGTCGATCAGCTCGAGGCCGTGCTCGATATCGCGCGGGCGCTCGGCCGGAGAGGCGACACCGGTCTGCAACGGCAGCACGTCCAGCTCCGCCCGACGCGTCGACACCTGGCCGATCGCCTCGGTGCGTTCCTCTTCCAAAGCATCGACGACTCGTCGCGCCCGCGCCAATGCCGCCGCCCGGGCGGAAGCGTCCGAACCGTCCGGCGTCTCCAGCAATGCCGCAGCGCGCACCCGGACCTGTTCGTCCAGCGCCTCCAACGCGGACGACGCCGCCGCTTCGGCGGATTCGGCCTGCTCCAGCTCGGCCCGGAGATCGCTGCCGACCTCGACCTTCGCGTACGCCTCCGAAGCCGACGCGAAGGTACGCCGCAACGCGTCCACCGGTTCCGAAGGCGCCTCGACGTCCTCCGGCAGCTCGGATGCACCTGGCACCTCGGCCAGCTCGGACCGCGCGGTGGTGACCGTGCGACGGTGTCCGTCAGCGGTCCGCTGTTCCTCCGCCGCCTGCTCGCGCAACCGAGCCGCACGGGCCGACGCTTCGGCCGCCGACGTCTCCGCGCGTTCCGCGATTTCCGTTGCCCGCTCGACTTCTTCGGTCCATTCGGCGACGCGCGCGGCCCGCGTGGACAGCTCGCCGAGCCGACGCGCCTTCTCCTCGGCCTCCGCCGAAGCGGTCCGCAACGCCGGGACTCGCTCACGCAAGGCGGTGACTTTTTCGCTCAACCGGGCGAATTCCGCCTCGGCCCGCGCGAGCGCGGCCTGCGCGGTCTCCCGGGCGACGCGAGCGCTTTCGGCCTGCTCAGCGAGCGTCCCGATCGCGCCGGCCGGATAGTCCTCGCGCCACGTGGTGAGCTTCCACGTCAACGCGCCGTCGGCCGCCAGCGACTCCGACAGCTGCTCCAGCCGACGCTGCCGTTCGGCATGCCGCTGCGCTACGGCTTCCCGCTCGGTGTCGGCGGCTTCCTCGTCGTACATCGCCGGGTTCGGCGGCACGAGGAACTCAACGCCCGCCGCTGCCGGACCGTCCTTCTGGAACGCATCGGTGGTCCCCACCGCGATCACCGCGCTCGGCAACAGCCGCGACGCCGCCAGCACTTCGCGCGCCCGCTTGACCTGTGCCGCATCGTTCAGCAGCACGCCAGCGACGAGCTGCGGCATCCGCTCCAGCACTTCGTCACGCCGCACGGAGTCCAGTTTGGACAGATAACGCCAGCCCGACCACGCGGTGATCCCGGCTTGCTCCAACGCGTCCAGCGCCGCCTGGACGTCCTCCGGCGGCGGCAGCAGCCCGCCCGACCCGAGCGCGGCCAGCGCCCGTTCGTCAGCAGACTCCTCCATCCGAAGCGCGGTCTGTTCCTTCTCCACCGCCGCGCTCGCGTCGCGCAAACGCTGCAGCAGCACCGGAAGGTCGCTCTCCAGCTTGACGTCGTCCGCGCCGAGCAACTCCATCAACCGCGGTTCCGCGGCCAACGCGTCGGTCCGCCGATGCGCGCGTTCGAGGTCTTCAGCCGCCCGCACGAGACGATCCTGAGTGGACCCGGCGAGCTGGTGCGCCTCGTTCACCGAACGCTGCGCCGCCTGCAGATCCTCGCCGACCCGGTCGAGTTCCTGTTCCCGGCGAACGGATTCCGCCGCCGCGGCCTCGGCTTCCGCCCGCGCCGACCGAGCCGCCTCCGCGACGTCCGCCCCAGAGGTCAACAGTCCGCTTCGGACCGACTCGGAGATTTCCTCGCGCAGCTCAGCGATCCGCGACGACAACCCGCGCGCCTCGGCCCGGCGGCCAGCAGCCAGGTTCGCCGCCTCGTCCCGCTCGGTCTGCGCCTTCTCCGCTTCGGCGCGCAACGCGTCCGCGTGCGCCTCGGCTTTGTCCGCCTGCCGCTGCGCGTCACGCGCCAGCGAAAGCAAACCGCGCCCCAACGCGACCGCCGCCGCATCCCGCGCGGCCAACGCGGGCTTCGCCTTCTCTTCGCGGTTTCCGACCAGTTCACGCAGGTCTTTCGCCTTGCGCGCCGCGTTCAACCGGTTCAGCACCGTCGCGGTTTCGCGCCACGCTTCAGCCTGCGTCTTCGCCTCGGCCAGCTCGCCGTCGACGCGCTCGCGTTCGATCTGTGCTTCTTCCAACCGCAGCACCGCGACCAGCCGACGCAGCTCGGTCACACCCGCGGTCAGCCGCCGATGATCGCCCTCGGCGAGCTTTTCCGCACTCCGCACTTCCTCGACGTGCTCTTCAAGCCCCGACAGCCGCGCGTTCTCGAGCTCGTTGCGCGCGTGGATCCGCCCGGCCAGCTCGCCGAGATCCTCGCGCGCCGAATCCGCGATCCGCCGCGAAGCCGCGGCCACGCCTTCCTCCTCGGCCAGCGGACCGAGCAGTTCCAGCGCGCCCTCGACGAATTCCTTCTCCGCCATCAGATCGCCGCGCTGCGCGAGGTTGTTCGCGTACGTCGACACGACCTCGGCGAGGTCCTTCGGCTCGTCCTCGGACAGCACCGCGCGCAGCAGGAACTCCACGAACGCCTCGTCGGTGGAGAACTGGAACGCATCGGCCGCCTCGCCCTCGCCCGCGTTCATCGCGCGCTGGTAGCGGAACAGCTCGGTGTCGAGGCCGAGCTGGTCGAGCCGCCCGGTCCATTCGTGATGGCGGCGCGTCCAGAACAGCTCCAGCTCCGGTTCGGCCATCGCCGCGCCCGCGATCCGGTCGTGGAACCCGGACATGGTGAGCAGCCTGCCGTCCTCGGTCAGCGGCAGCGAATCGAGGGCGACGTCGGCGGTCGGGCGGAAGCAGTACCAGGAGTCGACGAGGTTCTCCGAGTCCGCGGACGTCACGTGCCCGCGCCACTCCGACACCTTGCCGGTGATCACCCGCTGGCCGGTCTCGACGTGCAGCCACTCCAGCACCACGTGCGCGACGTCCTTGGCCGTCACGAACTTCTCCAGCACCTTCGTGCTCGTGGTGCCGACGACCTGGCGCCGCCCGGGCAGCATCACCGAGAAGATCAGCTTGATCAGCACGGACTTGCCGCCGCCGTTCTCCAGGAACAGCACGCTCGCCGGCGACGGGCGGCGCACCGGGCCGCCGGCGTGGATGCCCGCGGAGAACAGCGCGTCCTGCTTCGGCGCGGTGATCGTGGCCCCGACGCCGCTGAAGTCCAGCACCACGTCCTGGTACCGGGCGCCCGCCGGGCCCACCGAATGCAGGCGGACCCGCGAAAGCTCGTACATTCCCGTCCCCTCTTACTGCAGCGTGTCCGAGGCTGTCGCGCGCAGCGTTCCCCCGGCCCCGGCGACCGCGACGACGTCGAGCGCGAGCAGGTCGTCGAACGCGGCGTCCGCGGCCAGTTCGCGCACCTGGATCTGGTACCGCGGCGTCGTGCGGTAAGTGCCGCCCTGCTCGTCGCTCACCTGCACCAAAAAGCCTTGATCGGCAAGGAATCGCAGCGCGCGCGACACCATGCCGCGCGTCGTGTCCGCCGCCATCCGGCCGTCCTTCGTCGCCGCGGCGGCCGGCCGACGAGCGTACGCGCGCCACGCCTGCTCCAGCTCCGGCGCGTCCGCGAGCGGGTCGTTGTTCGCCTCGGCCAACTGCGCGCGCTCGTCGAGCACACGCGCCGCTTCGCGAACCATCGCGTCGACCTGCTCGACACTCACCCGGCCGATGTAGGTGTCGTTGGCCAGGTCGTCCGGCCGCGGATAGCCGAGCGCGGCCGTCGCGAGATGGATCAGGCCGTGCAGCACCTTTTCCGTCTCGCGCCGTTCGCGGATCTTGGCCTGCCGCGCGTAGCTGTCCATCTTGATCTCGAAGACGGACTCGTCGGTGGCCGCGAGCACGCAGCCGGCCTGCTGCGTCACCTCCAGCACCATCAGCCCGAGACCGGACGCGACCGCGTGGGTGAGCGCCTTGAACGCGTTGTCCTCGCCGTAACGGCGCACCAGCTCGCCGTACACGACGTCGCGGGCGGGCAGCTGCTTCGGGCGCATCCCGAACGCGACGAGGCGCGCGGCGGCCTCGGCGTCGACGCTCGTGTGCGTCACCGGCATCAGGCGACCTCCTCGGTCTCGTCGCGGCTTGCCGCAAAGCGCCCCAATGTGGCATTGGGTGCGTCACATGGACCCAACGCCACATTGGGGCGTTCGAGGCGCTCCGAGAGAAAGGTGCTCAAGCGACCTCCTCGGTCTCGTCGTCAGCTCGTTCGACCTCCGCGGTGGACAGCAGCAGATCGGCCCCGCCGAACTCCGGGTCGTCGAGCAGGGTGCCGTCGTCGACGGCGAGCAGCACGTGGCGTTCCCCCTGCCGGCGCGCCGCGCCGACCTCGGGACTGTAAGCGTGCAGGGCACGCAGCGCGACCAGGGACGCCAGGTGCGGCTGCCCGGAGCGGCGCGCGTCCTCCAGCAGCCCGGACAGCCGGCGCGGGACATCGGGCAGGTCGAGCAGTTCGTCGGCGAGCCGCCACACGTCGTCGCCGAAGCGGTCGGTCACCTCGGCGGGCACCAGCTCCGGCTCCGGCACCTCGCCGACCAGCTGGTCGCGTTCCGGGGCGGGCCGCAGCAGCAGCGACACCAGCGAGGACAGCGACGGCACGACCGGCGTCGCGATCCCCGCGACGGCGTGGAAGAAGTGCTCGGCGGGCGCGGTGGCGTCGGCGAGCGGCAGGCCGAGCGTCGGCATCAGGAGCTGGCCGAACAGGTCGATCGTGGCCCGCTGCGGCGGTCCGGAGAACTGCTGGCGGTCTTGTTCGGCGCGGAAGACCGCGCCCGCGTCGGCGATCCGCGACTGGAGCTTGGTGTGCCGCCGGATGCAGTCGGCGACGATGTCGACCAGTTCGGCCGCGCGGCGTTTGTGGTCGGCGTCCTCGGACTCGTCGCGCGCGGTGGTGATGTTCTTCAGGATCGCGTTCTCCGCGCGGAACCGGGACTCGATGTGCCCGAGCGCCGATTCGATCAGCTCCGGCACCTCGCTCTCCCAGTCGACCGCGCGCACGTCGCGGCGGGTGGCGTCCAGCTTCGCGCGCAGCGTCTCGCCGTACTGCACGGTGCGGTAGCGCGCCTGCTCCGCGGCGAGCTTCGCGTCGGCTAGGCGGCCGCGGTTGATCAGGTTCTCCAGCTTCACCTCGGCCGCGATCTGCGCCGATTCGACGTCCGTGTCCAGCGCGCCGACCAGCACGTTGATCGCCTCGTCGGTGGCGCGCAGGTACACCTCGCCGTCCGGGGCGGCCAGTTCGACCAGGAGCTTGAAGTCGAACTGGCGGCGCTGGTAGCCACCGGGGCCGAGCGAGCCGTACACGCGCCGGAAGCCGCGGTCGGTCGTGCCGACGTTGATCAGGTTGTCCAGCACCCACTTCGCGACGCGCACGTGCTCTTCCGGCATCCGCGAGGGCGCCTGCAGCGAGATGAACGGCAGCAGCCGGTCGATGACCTGGTCGTGGCCCGCCCCGGTGTCGAAGTCCATCGCGATGGTGACCTGGTCGATCGTGTGCAGCGCGATCTCGGCCATCTGGTACACCGTGGCGTCGGCCCAGTCGAGCTTCGCCTTGCGCGCGTCGAGGTCGTGCAACGGCGCGGTGCAGGCGAGCGCCTTCAGCCGACGGGTCAGCCCCTCGTCGGCGAGCCCAGCGGCGCCCATCTCGTCGTATCGCACAGCAGGTCAGGCTAGTCGGCCTGCCCGAGCGCCCGCACACGCGGACGGCTAGCGTGGCGGGCATGCGGGAGATGACCAGGGCGGAGTGGTGGAAGTTCGCGAGCGAGGGCACGCGGACCGGGATGCTGGGGATCGTGCGGGCCAGCGGAGCCCCGGTCGTCACGCCCGTGTGGTTCCTGCTGAACGAGGGCCCGGACGGCGACGAGCTGATCTTCACCACCGGCACGGACACGCTCAAGGGCAAGGCCCTGCGCCGCGACGCGCGGATCTCGCTCGCCGTGGACGACCAGCGGCCGCCGTTCTCGTACGTCCAGTTCACCGCCGAGGCCGAACTGCACCACGACCTCGACGAAATGCTGGAGTGGGCCACCCGGCTCGGCGCGCGGTACATGGGCGAGGAGAACGGCCTGGCCTACGGCAGGCGCAACGCCGTCCCGGAAGAATCCCTCGTCCGGGCGAGGATCACGAAGGTGATCGCGCGGGCGGACATCGCCGGGTTCTGACCCGTCGCTTCTTTCGGCGCACGCTCCGCGGCCACGGCTGCGGAGCGTAATGCCGCGATCGCACTATTGACACCGCACCTGCCGAGGGTGTGTGATCTGTCCCGATAAATAGGAAAGTTTCCTAACGAAGACTGTGCAGTTCCCCGCCGCCGCCCCGATCCCCCTCAAGCAGGAGGCCCCCGTGGCACGACGCTCGACGTTGAGCGCGCTGTTCGCCGGTACCGCGGCGACCGCGCTCGGCTGCGCACTGCTGACCCCCGTGACCGCCACCGCGGCCACCGGGGACTACGAGTCCGAGGACGCGACGCTCTCCCAGGCCAAGATCGCCACGAACCACTCCGGCTACTCCGGCAAGGGATTCGTGGACTTCGACAACCTCGTCGGCAGCTACGCCGACTACTCGGTCAACGCGGCACAGGCCGGCACGCACACGCTGACTTTCCGCTACGCCAACGGAACCGCCGACGACCGGCCGATGAAGCTCGTGGTCGACGGAGGCGACAAGGGCACGGTTTCCTTCCCCGGCACCGGTTCCTGGACGACGTGGAAGACCGTCACCGCGACCGTCCAGCTCACCGCGGGCGTCAACCACGTGCGCACCGTTTCGGCGTCCGCGAACGGCGGGCCCAACACCGACAAGATCACCGACAGCTTCTCCGCCCCGGCCGACACCGAGCCGCCGACGCCGCCGAAGAACTTCCAGGCGTCGAACATCCGGCCGACCGCGGCCGATTTCCGCTGGGACGCGGCGACGGACAACGTCGGCGTCACGCGGTACGAGATCAACCGCGGCGGCAACACGCTGAAGGTCGTGGACGGCAAGACCACCTCGGCGACCGTCGACCAGCTGACGCCGAACACCTCCTACGACATCTCGGTGATCGCCTACGACGCGGCGGGCAACCCGTCGCAGCCGAGCAACGTGGTCGGCGTGAAAACCCCGCCCAGCGACGACAAAACCCCGCCGAGCGTGCCCGGTTCGCTCAAGGTCACCGGCAGCACTTCGGACAGCATTTCGTTGTCCTGGAAGGCTTCCACCGACGACAGCGGCTCGATCGCGGGCTACGACGTGTACCAGGGCAACGACATCGTCTCGACCACCTCGCAGACTTCGGCGACGGTCACCGACCTCAAGCCGAACACGTCCTACACATTCACCGTGAAGGCGCGTGACCCCAACGGGAACGCCTCCGCGGCGAGCAACGCGGTCACCGCGAAGACGACCAGCAGCAGCGGTGCGGGCGGCGGAATCCCGTCGTACGACAAGGACATCGCGAAGGTCGACCTCGGCTGGGCGGTCGGTTTCCTGCCGAACGGCAACGCGCTGGTGACCGAACGGGACCGGTTCGAACTGCTGCAGATCACCCCGGACGGCAAGAAGACGACGCTCGGCAAGATCCCCGGCGTGGTCACCACGAACGGCGAGGGCGGGCTGCTCGGGCTGGCGATTTCGCCGCAGTGGAACACCGATCACGCGGTGTACCTGTACCACACGTCCTCCAGCGACAACCGGATCGTGAAGGTCACCTACGACGGCACCACGCTGTCGAAGACCACCACGCCGGTGCTGACCGGGATGTCGAAGAACCAGTACCACAACGGCGGCCGGATCGCGTTCGGCCCGGACGGCAAGCTGTACGCCACTGTCGGCGACGCGAAGGTCAAGGCCAACGCGCAGAACAAGAGCTCGCTCAACGGCAA
The DNA here is from genome assembly GCF_021903635.1 of Amycolatopsis sp. FU40. Taxonomy (NCBI): domain Bacteria; kingdom Bacillati; phylum Actinomycetota; class Actinomycetes; order Pseudonocardiales; family Pseudonocardiaceae; genus Amycolatopsis; species Amycolatopsis sp. FU40. The sequence continues at coordinate 584,509 of NZ_CP091381.1, read as the reverse complement.
GATCCTGCGGCTCAACCCGGACGGTTCCGCGCCGAGCGACAACCCGTTCTACGCCACCGGCGGCAACGCCCGGTACGTCTGGAGCTACGGGCACCGCAACCCGCAGGGCCTCGCCTGGGACTCGCAGGGGCGGCTGTGGTCGTCGGAGTTCGGCGAGAGCAGCCAGGACGAGCTGAACCTGATCCAGAAGGGCGGCAACTACGGCTGGTCGGCCTGCGAGGGCACGATCGGCGACTGCAAGGGGACGATCGCGCCGAAGAAGACGTGGCCGACCTCGCAGGCCGGGCCGTCGGGCATCGAGATCGTGAACGACTGGATCTACATCGCGGCGGTGACCGGCAAGCAGCTGTTCGTCACGCAGATCAAGGGCGACAGCGTCGGCGACGTGTCCGCGGTGTTCTCCGGCCGCTGGGGCCGGCTGCGCTCGGTGACCAAGACGCCGGACGGGCACCTGTGGGTGACCTCGACGAACAACGACAAGCTCGGCGGCACGCCCGACACCATCGACAACGTGGTGGTGCAGCTGAAGTTCCCCGGCGCGGGGCTCGCCGGATAAAGCCGCGGCAGGGGTGACCGGAGCGGCGCCGGTCACCCCTGCCGCACCTCATTCTTTCACCAGTTCGTAACAGCGGATGCGCGCCTTCGCGTCGAAAACGGGCACCGTGACCATGATTTCGTCCGCGCCGGTCTGCTTCGCCAGCTCCGAGAGCCGCGCTTGGACCTGCTCCCGCTCGCCGTACGCCTGAGCCGCGCGGAAGTGTTCGAGCTGCGGCACCATCTCCGGCGCGAACTCGTACCCGGCGGCCTCTTCCGGCGTGAGCATCGGCTGGTCTCCCCCGCCGCCGGCGAGCAGGTGCGATTTGAGGACGTTCATCGGCCCGGACAGGTACTCGGCTTCGGCCTCGGTGTCCGCGCAGATCGTCTCGACGCACAGCAGCACGTACGGCGCTGAACGCCACTTCGACGGCTGGAACTTCTCCCGGTAACGCTCCAGCGAGACCGCGGTGTTGTCCGGCCGGATGTGATGCGCGAACGCGATCGGCAACCCGCGCTCGGCCGCCACCTCCGCCCCCGCCGGGCTGGAACTGAGCAGCCACGGCTCCGGCACGGTCACGCCGCCGGGGAGCACCTTGTCGCTGCCGAGATGCTGCAGAAGCTCGTCGACGTCCGCGTGATAGTCGGCTTCCTGAGCCGGCTCCGCTCCGCGGCGCAGCGCCCGGATGATGTCCGGATCGAGCGCACCGGGCCCGCGGCCCACGCCGAGATCGACCCGGCCGCCGTTGAGCGCCGACAAGGTGCCGAACTGCTCGGCCAGCGCGAACGGCGCGTGATTGGGCGCCAGAACCCCGCCGGACCCGACCCGGACCCGCGACGTCACCGCGCCCGCGTGCGCCGCGAGCACCTGCGGGGAGGCACTGGCGATGGCCGGCGAACCGTGATGCTCGGCGAACCAGAGCCTGCGGTAGCCCAGCTCGTCAACCCTGCGCGCGACAGCGGAGAGCGGTTCGAGCGCCGCGGTGGCCGACTGCCCGGCCTCGACCAGCGCGAGTTCAAGTACGGAGAGCGGCAGATCGATCATGCCCCCTACGGTAGCGAACACGGTGGTGTGGCGGGGGTGATTTGTCCACTGTGGACGCACTCTTGACGGCGGGGCGGGCGCCGCGGGGCCGGGGGCGCGTGCCTGGAGGGGCGCCCACTGGGCGGGTGCCTTGCGGAAAGCGCAGGACGGAGCAGTCAGCGCCGCGGAAGGCGTAGCAGAACGCTCGCGGGACGAGCGATGGTCCCGGGCCCGTCCAGCGCGGCGGGGATCCGCCGGCAGGCGCACCCTCGTGAGTGTTCAGGCCGGTTCCCACCGGCATAGGCACTCACGAGACTTCCGGCGGCGCTGATCCCGGCGGGCCGCCGAGCGGCAGCGCCCCGCCGACCGCCGCGTCAGGCTTCTTCTTCGAGCATTTCCGGGGTTACCGCCGATTCGGTGTCCGGGATGCTCAGTTCCTTCGCCCGCTTGTCCGCCATCGCCAGCAGCCGGCGGATCCGGCCGGCCACCGCGTCTTTCGTCATCTGCGGATCGGACAGCTGGCCCAGTTCCTCGAGCGACGCCTGGCGGTTCGACAGGCGCAGACGGCCGGCGGCGAGCAGGTGGTCCGGGGCGGTGTCGCCGAGGATCTCCAGGGCGCGTTCCACCCGGGCGGCCGCCGCGACCGCGGCGCGGGCCGAGCGGCGCAGGTTCGCGTCGTCGAAGTTGGCGAGGCGGTTGGCGGTCGCTCGCACCTCGCGGCGCATCCGGCGCTCTTCCCACTGCAGCACGCTCGTGTGCGCGCCCAGGCGGGTCAGCAGGGCGCCGATGGCGTCGCCGTCGCGGACCACGACGCGGTCCGCGCCCCGCACCTCACGGGACTTCGCCTGGATGCCCATCCGCCGGGCCGCGCCGACCAGGGCCAAGGCCGCTTCCGGGCCGGGGCAGGTCACTTCCAGCGACGACGAGCGGCCCGGTTCGGTCAGCGAGCCGTGGGCCAGGAAGGCACCGCGCCAGGCTGCTTCGGCGTCGGCCACTCCGCCGGACACCACGGCGGCGGGCAGTCCTCGCACGGGGCGGCCGCGCTGGTCGATCAAACCCGTCTGGCGCGCCAGGCCCTCGCCGTCCTTCACCACGCGCACGACGTACCGCGTCCCCTTGCGCAGGCCGCCGCTCGCGGTGATCACGTGGACGTCCGAATGGTGTCCGTACAGCTCGTGGATCTCCTTGCGCAACCTCCGCGCGACCGAACCCGTGTCCAGCTCCGCTTCGACCACCACCCGGCCGGCCACGATGTGCAGCCCGCCCGCGAAGCGAAGCAGCGACGCGACCTCCGCCCGGCGCGGCCCGATCTTCGTGATCTCGAGCCGGCTCAGTTCGTCTTTCACCGCGGCGGTCATCGCCATGTACTGCCCCTCCTGCCTTTCGCTGCGCGCCCGCCGTCACCCACAGTGCTCCCCGCCGAGGCCGAGTGCCTCTCGCATGCACTGGGCGAGCGCACCAGGATCATGCCGTCCCGCCACGACCGGGTCGGCCACCGCCCCCAGGCAGGCCCTGGCTCCGAGGCGTTCGGCCGCCCGGCGCAGGCTTGCCGGGTCAGGGACGGAATCACGGTCCGCGACGACGGCGTCGACCCGCAGCGCGGGCGCGTGCTCGAAGAGTACGTCCAGATGCCGCTCGGGGGAGAATCCGCCGGTTTCCCCCGGTTGGGGGACAAGATTCAGCACGACGACCTTCGTCGCCGTGGTGCGCACGAGCGCGTCGTGCAGATCCGGGACCAGCACATGCGGCAGCACGCTGGTGAACCACGAGCCGGGGCCGAGGAAAACGACGTCCGCTTCCAGCACCGCCTCGATCGCCTCCGCGCAACCGCGCGGCGGGCGCTCCTGGCGTCCGGCCGGGTGCAGCGTGATGCGGTGCACCTGGCCGGGCGTGCTGGCGACGGCGACCTGGCCCCGGATCCGCCGGATCGCGTCCGGGTCCTCGCTGTCCAGGCCGCTGACCTCGCCTTCGATCTCCAGCGGCTCCGGCGACATCGGCAGCACCCGGCCGGAGATGCCCATCAGCCTGCTCGCCTCGTCCAGCGCGGCCACCGGGTCGCCGAGCACCTCGAACAGCCCGGCGAGCAGCAGGTTCCCGACCGCGTGCCCGGCGAGCGCGCCGTCGCCGCCGAAGCGGTGCTGGAACACCTCCGCCCACAGCCGCCCGCCGTCCTCCGCGGCGAAGGCGGCGAACGCCTGGCGCAGGTCGCCCGGCGGCAGCAGCCCCAGTTCGCGCCGCAGCCTGCCGGACGACCCGCCGTCGTCGGCCACCGTCACCACCGCCGTGACGGCGCGGGTGATCCGCCGGAGCGCGGTCAGCGTCGCGTGCAGCCCGTGTCCTCCGCCCAGCGCCACCGCGCGCACGTCACTCCCGGCCAAGATCCCGGTGCACCACCTTTACTGCCATGCCGTCCTCATTGGACAGTCGCTGGGCGAGTTCCTCGGAGATCGCGACGCTGCGGTGCTTGCCGCCGGTGCAGCCGACCGCGAGCGTCAGGTACCGCTTGCCCTCGCGCTTGTAGCCGGCGCCGATGAGCCGCAGCAGCTGGTGGTAGCGGTCGAGGAATTCCTCGGCGCCTTCCTGCGACAGCACGTAATTGCGCACCTCGCCGTCGAGGCCGGTGTGCTCGCGCAGCTCCGGGATCCAGAACGGGTTCGGCAGGAACCGCACGTCCATCACCAGGTCGGCGTCCATCGGCAAACCGTACTTGTAGCCGAAGGACAGCACGGTGACGCGGGTCTGCGTGCTGGCCTCGGAACCGAACGCGTCCTCGATCTTCGCGCGCAGGTCGTGCACCGACAGCGCGGACGTGTCGAGCACCAGGTCGGCTTCCTCGCGCAGCGGCGAAAGCAGTTTGCGCTCGGCGGTGATGCCGTCGGCGAGCCTGCCGTCGCCCTGCATCGGGTGTCCGCGGCGGACCGATTCGAAGCGGCGCACCAGCACCGCGTCGGTGGCCTCCAGGAACAGCACGCGCGGCTTGTACCCGCGCGCGTCCAGGTCCTTGATGACCGAGGCCAGGTCGTCGGTGAACGCGCGCGAGCGCACGTCCATCACCACCGCCACCTTGGTGATCGCCCCCCGCGCCTGCGCGCCGAGCTCCACCATCGTGGCGATCAGCTCCGGCGGCAGGTTGTCGACCACGAACCAGCCGAGGTCCTCCAGGCATTTGGCCGCCGTGGAGCGGCCCGCGCCGGACAGGCCGGACACGACCGCGACCTCCATCCCGCTGCCCCGTTTTTCCTCTTCCGCACTCACGTCTGTGCTTCCTTCCCGATCACGACCCCTGGTCCCCTCCCGGTACTGCCCGCGGTGCGGCGCCGGTCTCCCCGGCCAGTGCCGCCACCACGGCCTCGGCAGTGCGCCTGCCGAAACCGGGCACCGCTTCGATTTCCTCGACCCGGGCCTGTTTGAGCTTCTTCACCGAGCCGAAGTGCTTGATCAGCGCGGTGCGCCGAGCCTGCCCGAGTCCGGGCACACTGTCCAATTCGGACGTCTGCATGCGCTTGGCGCGCTTTTCGCGGTGGTAGCGAATGGCGAACCGGTGCGCCTCGTCGCGAAGCCGCTGCAGCAGATACAGCGCGTCGGACGTGCGCGGCAGGATCATCGGATCCGGTTCGCCCGGCAGCCACACCTCCTCGAGCCGCTTCGCGAGCCCGACGACGGCTATGTCGGTGATGCCCAGTTCGGCGAGCACGTCCGCGGCCGCGGTGGCCTGCGGGCCCGCGCCGTCGACGACCAGCAGGTTCGGCGGGTACGCGAATTTGCGCGGGCGGCCGGTCTCCGGGTCGATCCCGGCGCGCACCGGCCGGATTGCCTCGTCCCCCGCTCCCGCCACGGTGTCCGAAGCGGTGTCCGAGCCGGTTTCCGTTGCCTCAGCGGCGTTTTCGGCCGTTTCCTTGAGATAGCGGTGGAATCGCCGGCGCACGACCTCGGCGATGGATGCCACGTCGCCCTCGGTCGCCGCCTCCCGCAGCGCGAACTTGCGGTACTCGGACTTGCGCGGCAGGCCGTCCTCGAACACCACCAGCGACGCCACGACGTCGCTGCCCTGGATGTGGCTGATGTCGATGCATTCGATGCGCAGCGGCGCGCTGTCGAGCGCGAGGTAGTCCTGAAGTTCCTGCAGCGCCGCGGACCTCGCGGTGAGATCGCCCGCGCGGCGCAGTTTGTGCTGGGTGAACGCTTCCTTGGCGTTGCGCTCCACCGTTTCCGCGAGCGCCTTCTTGTCGCCGCGCTGCGCGACCCGCAGCCGCACCCGCGACCCGCGCAGGCCGGACAGCCATTCGGCGACCGCGTCGGCGTCCCCGGGCAGCTCCGGCACCAGCACCTCGCGCGGGACGACCGGACCGGTCTCGACGTCGTCGCGGCCCGCGCGGTCGGATTCCTCGCCGTAGAACTGGGTGAGGAAATGATCGACCAGTGCCGGGACGTCCATTTCCTCGGCCTTGTCGATCACCCAGCCGCGCTGCCCGCGCACGCGCCCGCCGCGCACGTGGAACACCTGGACGGCGGCCTCCAGTTCGTCGTGCGCGAAGGCGACGACATCGGCGTCCGTGCCGTCGCCGAAGACCACGGCTTGTTTCTCCATCGCACGCCGCAACGCACCCAGGTCGTCCCGCAGCCGCGCGGCCCGCTCGAACTCCAGCTCTTCGGACGCCTGCGCCATCTCGCGTTCGAGCCGCTTCACCATCGCGTCCGTGCGCCCGGCGAGGAAGTCGCAGAAGTCCTCGACGATCGCCCGGTGCTCGTCGGCGGACACCCGGCCCACGCACGGAGCCGAGCACTTGTCGATGTAGCCGAGCAGGCACGGCCGCCCGATCTGCCCGTGCCGCCGGAAGACGCCCGCGGAACAGGTGCGGGCAGGGAAAACGCGCAGGAGAAGGTCGAGCGTCTCGCGGATCGCCCACGCGTGCGAGTACGGCCCGAAGTAGCGGACGCCCTTCTTGCGCGCGCCGCGGTAGACGTGCAGCCGGGGGAATTCCTCGTTCAGCGTGACCGCGAGGACCGGGTAGCTCTTGTCGTCGCGGTAGCGGACGTTGAACCGGGGGTCGAACTCCTTGATCCAGTTGTACTCCAGCTGGAGCGCCTCGACCTCGGTGCCGACGACGGTCCACTCGACGCTCGCCGCGGTGGTGACCATCTGCCGCGTGCGCGGATGAAGGCCGGACAGGTCGGCGAAGTACGAGTTGAGCCTGCTGCGCAGGCTCTTCGCTTTGCCGACGTAGATGACCCGCTTGGCGTCGTCGCGGAACTTGTACACGCCAGGCGAGTCCGGGATGCTCCCCGGCTGAGGTCGGTAGGTGGTCGGATCAGCCACGTGCCCCACTGTATGGCGAGGGTCCGACAGTTTCCGTGAGACCCCTTGATGCGGGCGGCTCCGACCTCTCAGGAAAGCTGCTCCGCCGAGTCCAGCAGGTACCGCGGCAGCTTGCTGCTCGCGGCCAGGACCTCGACGCCCACCAACTGCCCGCTCTCGCCGAAATCGAGGTTGATCATCCCGTCGACCGCGACCGGGTCGCACGGATACATGTACGCCGACTTCGCGGAATCACCCGGAGCCACGAAATAGATATAGGCCGCGTCGGCTGCCCGGTCGTAGGTGACTCTGACTTCCGCCATCGCTTCTCCCCGTCTTCGCCGGAAGAAACCGGCCTGCCGTAGCCTGGCCTCGCCGGCCCGCCGAACGATCAGGGAGCAGCCATGACCGTCCGCGTCGCCACCTGGAACGTCAACTCCATCGTTCCCCGGCTGCCCCGCGTGCTCGACTGGCTCGACACCACCGCTCCGGACGTGCTCTGCCTCCAGGAACTCAAGAACACCACCGAAGCCTTCCCCGCCGACGAGATCACCGCGCGCGGGTACGAGGTCGCCGCTTACGGGCTGGGGCGGTGGAACGGCGTCGCGATCCTCTCGAAGATCGGGCTCGACGACGTGGTGCGCGGGCTGCCGGGCGAACCGGGTTTCGACGGGCAGGCCGAGGCGCGGGCGATCGGCGCGACGTGCGGCGGGATCCGCGTCTGGTCGGTGTACGTGCCGAACGGGCGCGAGCCGGAAAACCCGCACTACGCCTACAAACTCGAGTGGTTCGAGAAGCTCGGCGACCTCGTCGGCGAAGAACTGCGGCATGCCCGTCCGTTCGCCGTGCTCGGGGATTTCAACGTCGCGCCGACGGACGAAGACGTCTGGGACATCTCGCTGTTCGCCGAATCCACGCACGTCACCGAACCCGAACGGGCGGCGCTGAAGAAGCTGCGCGACGCCGGGCTGTCCGACGTGTTCCCGCGGCCGCTGAAGTACGACCACCCGTTCACGTACTGGGACTACCGCGGCGGGAACTTCCCGAACAACAAGGGAATGCGCATCGACCTCGTCTACGGGAACGAGGTTTTCGCCAAAGCGGTCACCGATTCCTACGTGGACCGCGAAGCCCGCAAAGGCAAGCAGCCGTCCGACCACGCGCCGATCGTCGTGGATCTGGAGCTGTAAGGGAACTCAGGCCTCGGTGGCGGCGCGGTGCAGCTTCCGCAGCGCGCGCACCGCCGTCACCGCGCGTTCGCGGTCCACCGCCTGCACGGCCATCACCGAGAAGTACTCGTCGTCCGGCAGTTCCAGCCGGGCCCACGAGGCGCCGTCCGGGAAGCTGATCGACAGCACCTGGTCCCAGGTGAACACCCGCCGCGCGAGGACGTTGCGGACCTCGATGCCGGTGGCGTCCGCGCGGACGCGGGCGTTGCCGAACAGCATCGTGCCCGCCGACAGCGCGACGCCGATGCCGATCATCGCGATCTGGTCCGACGCCTCGAACACGACGCCGGTGTGCGAACTGCGCAGCAGGACCGCCACGACCACGAACGCCGCGAGCAGCGCCACGGCGAGCACACTGCACATGACCAGCGCCCGGCGCGGGCGGATCACCAAAGTGGCCTGCTGCTCGGTCATCACGCTCACACGAATCCCCGCTCGGTCCATGGCTTGCCGAGGCCGCGCAGCACGTGCGCGGTGTCGAGCGCCGCTACGGCCGCCTCGTAGCCCTTGTCCTCCACGGAGCCGGGCATGCCGGAGCGGTCCAGGGCCTGCTGCTCGGTGTCGCAGGTCAAAACGCCGTTGCCGACCGGGGTGCTCTCGTCGAGCGCGACCCGGGTGAGACCAGCGGTGACCGCGTCGCACACGTACTCGAAGTGCGGCGTGCCGCCGCGGATCACGACCCCGAGCGCGACGACCGCGTCGTGGTTGCGGGCCAGCGCCTGCGCCGCGACCGGAAGCTCCACCGCGCCCGCGACACGGATGACCGTGGGCTCTTCTTCCAGCCCGGCGTCCTTCGCCGCGGCGAGCGCGCGCTCCAGCAGCACGTCGGTGATCTTCGCGTTCCACCGCGTCGCGACGACCGCCAGCCGCAAGGACTTGCAGTCGCGCAGGTCGAGCGCGGCTTCCGGCCGCCCCTCGCCGCTCATCGCGTGGTGTCCTCCTCCGTGCCCGCGTCGGACGCGCCGACCTGGTCGTAGTGCTCGAGCTGGCTGAGGTCGTGCCCCATCCGGTCGCGCTTGGTGCGCAGGTACCGCAGGTTTTCCGGGTTCGGCGAGATCGGCAGCGCGACCCGGCCGGTGACGCGCAGGCCGTAGCCCTCGAGGCCGACCCGCTTCGCCGGGTTGTTCGTGAGCAGGCGCATCGACCGGACGCCGAGGTCGCACAGGATCTGCGCGCCGGTGCCGTAGTCGCGCGCGTCCGCCGGGACGCCCAGCGCCAGGTTCGCGTCGACGGTGTCCGCGCCCGCGTCCTGCAGCTGGTACGCCTGAAGCTTGTGCAGGAGGCCGATGCCGCGGCCTTCGTGCCCGCGGATGTACAGCACGACCCCGCGGCCCTCGTCGGCCACCTTCTGCAGCGCTGCGTCCAGCTGCGGGCCGCAGTCGCAGCGCAGCGAGCCGAAGACGTCGCCGGTGAGGCATTCGGAGTGCACGCGGACCAGGATGTCCTCGCCGTCGCCGATCTCGCCGTAGACGAAGGCGACGTGCTCGATCCCGTCGAGCAGGCTGTCGTACCCGACCGCGCGGAACTCGCCCGCGGCCAGCGGGATCCGCGCCTCGGCGACGCGCTCGACCTGCTTCTCGGTGCGCCTGCGGTAGGCGATCAGATCCGCGATCGAGATGATCTTCAGGTCGTGGTCGGCGGCGAACACTTCCAGCTCGTCGCGCCGGGCCATGTCGCCCTCGTCCTTCTGCGACACGATCTCGCAGAGCACGCCGGCCGGGTGCAGCCCGGCCAGCCGGGCCAGGTCGACCGACGCCTCGGTGTGCCCGGGACGGCGCAGCACGCCGCCTTCCTTGGCGCGCAACGGCACGACGTGGCCGGGGCGGCGGAAGTCCTTCGCGGTGGCTTCGGGGTCGGCCAGCAGCCGCGTGGTGTGCGCGCGGTCGGCGGCGGAGATACCGGTGGTGATGCCGTCGGCCGCGTCGACCGTGACGCTGTAGGCGGTGCCGCGCTGGTCCTGGTTCGTGTGGTACATCGGCGGCAAGTCGAGCCGGTCCGCCTCGGATTCGGTCAGCGCGACGCACACGTAGCCCGAGGTGTAGCGCACCATGAACGCGAGCAGTTCCGGCGTCGCCTTCTCCGCGGCGAAGATGAGATCGCCCTCGTTCTCGCGGTCCTCGTCGTCGACGACGACCACCGCACGCCCGGCGGCGATGTCCGCGATCGCGGCCTCGATGGCGTCCACGTCGACCGCCGCGCCTGCTCCGCACGGGGTCCATCCGGTCTGCGGCTCGGCCGCCTTCGTCTCGCTCACGGGTGCTCCTTCGCTGCCGCCGCCGGGTGGATGTCACACATTGTGCGCGTTCGCCGCCACGTGTGGCGCAGTGAGCTTCTCCACGTACTTCGCGACGACGTCCACTTCGAGGTTCACGTGGTCGCCTTCTTCCCGCCTGCCGAGAGTCGTCGCCTCGAGCGTGGTGGGGATCAACGCGACGGAAAACCGGTCCTCGGCGATGCTCGCGACAGTGAGCGAAACGCCGTCAACGGCGATCGACCCCTTCTCCACGACGTACCGCGACAAGGCCGGGGGCAGGGAGAACGTCGTCACGCCGCGCTCGTCGCGAGAAATGAAGACGCCGGTGCCGTCCACGTGGCCCTGCATGATGTGCCCGCCGAGCCGTCCGCCCGCCGGGGTCGCGCGCTCGAGGTTCACCGCGTCGCCGACGGCCACCTTCGCGAGGCTCGAACGCTGGAGTGTTTCGTTCACCACATCCACGGTGAACTCGCCGCCGGAGACCGTGACGACGGTCAGGCAGACGCCGCTGACCGCGATCGAATCGCCGTGGCCCGCGTCCGAGGTGACCAGCGGGCCGCGCACGGTGAGCCGAGCCGCGTCGGTGAGCTGCTCGACCGCGGTGACCTCGCCGACCTCTTCGACAATTCCCGTGAACACTGCTGCCTCCTCGCCCGGCCACCGTCTTCGGTGACCCCTCCATCCAACACCCGCGCGGCCCCGGGAGCTTCCCGGGCCGGAAGGTCAGCCGACGCGGAGGCGGGCGGCCTGTTCGCGCAGTGCGGCGACGGCGCGGCCCGGGTCTTCGGCGCCGTAGACGGCCGACCCCGCGACGAAGCAGTCGACGCCCGCTTCGGCGGCCTGTTCGATGGTGTCGGAGTTGATCCCGCCGTCGATTTCGACGATCAGCTTGAGGTGCCCGGTGTCGACGAGCCGGCGCGCGGTGCGCACCTTCTCCAGCACGTCGGCGATGAACGACTGCCCGCCGAAGCCCGGTTCGACCGACATGACCAGCAGCGTGTCGTAGTGCTTCAGGGTCTCCAGGTGCGGTTCGAGCGGCGTGCCCGGCTTGATCGACAGCCCGGCCTTCGCGCCCGCGGCACGCAGGTTCTTCGCCAGCATGACCGGGTCCTTGGCGGCTTCCACGTGCACCGTGACGTTGTATGCGCCGGCCTCGGCGTATCCGATCGCCCAGCGGTCCGGGTCGTCGATCATCAGGTGGCAGTCGACGGGGAGGTCGGTCGACTTGAGAATCGACTGGACCACCGGCAGGCCGAGGGTCAGGTTGGGCACGAAGTGCGCGTCCATGACGTCCACGTGCACCCAGTCGGCCCGGGTCTGCCCGGGGTGCGCGACGGCCGCGATCTCCTCGCCGAGCTTGGCGAAGTCGGCGGACAGGATGCTGGGTGCGATGAGAGGTGAAGCCACGAGCCGAGTGTAAAAGGACCCGGTTCCGCCCTGTTCACCGGCCGTGACCGCACCGGAGTTCGCTTTCCGGACACCGGGCGCTCATCCGGATTCTCCGTATCGAACACATCGGCGAGCACTAATGGGTCACCTCCGGAAGTTCCGGACGAGAAGCACCCCGAGGAGAATCATGAGAACCGTCTTGGCAGGCCGCCGCAAGTGGCTGGCCGCGGGCGCGCTGGGCGTCGCGATGGTCGCCGCCGCCCCGGTCGCGATCGCCGCGCAGGGCAACCAGGACGACCAGGGCGCGCGCACCGCTTCGGCCGGCGCGGGCGACCGCACGCAGGAGGTCCGCCAGGCGATCCAGGGCGGGCACGCGCGCAACGTCATCCTGTTCATCGGCGACGGCATGGGCCAGTCCGAGATCACCTCGGCGCGCAACTACGAGCGCGGCGCGGCAGGCCGGCTCGCGATGGACGAGTTCCCGCTGACCGGCGACTACACCACGTACGCGGTCGAGAAGGGCAACCCGGCTAAGCCGGACTACGTCACCGACTCCGCGGCGTCGGGCACCGGCTGGGCGACCGGCACGAAGACCTACAACGGCGCGATTTCCGTGGACGCCTACGGCAACCCGGTCCCGACGCTGCTCGAACTCGCCAAGCGCAGCGGCCTGCGCACCGGCGACGTGACCACCGCCGAGGTCCAGGACGCGACCCCGGCCGTGCTCGGCGCGCACGTCGTCGACCGCGACTGCAAGGGCCCGGACGAGACGACCAAGAAGTGCGCGCAGAACGCCAAGGAGAACGGCGGCGCGGGCTCGATCTCCGAGCAGCTCGTGCAGACCCGCCCGGACGTCCTCCTCGGCGGCGGCGCGAAGTACTTCGACCAAAAGGCGACCGCCGGGCAGTTCAACGGCAAGCCGGTCCTGGAGCAGGCCAAGGCCGCCGGGTACAACGTGGTCAACACCGCTGACGACCTGGCGAAGGCCCGTCCCGGCAAGCCGCTGCTCGGCCTGTTCGCGCCGGGCAACATGCCGGTGAACTGGACCGGCCCGAAGGCGGCGCAGGGCGGCACCGCGCCGACCCGCTGCACCGCGAACCCGGCGCTGCCGAAGACGCAGCCGAAGCTCGTGGCGCAGACCCAGAAGGCGTTGCAGCTGCTGGATGACCGGCGCAGCAACAAGGGATTCTTCCTGCAGGTCGAGGGTGCTTCGATCGACAAGCAGGACCACGCGGCCGACCCCTGCGGCCAGATCGGCGAGACGATCGACTTCGACGCGGCCGTCGCCGCCGGGCTCGCTTACGCCCGCAGCCACACCGACACGCTGGTCGTGGTGACCGCGGACCACGGGCACACCAGTCAGATCGTGTCCAACGACGCCAAGACGCCGGGGCAGACTGCCACCCTGATCACCAACGAGGGCGCGAACATGACCCTCAACTACGGGACTGCGCTGCCGGGTTCCTCGATGGAGCACACCGGGACGCAGGTCCGGATCGCGGCTTACGGGCCGCAGGCGGCGAATGTCGTCGGGCTGACCAACCAGACCGACCTGTTCGGCACGGTGAAGCGCGCTCTTCGCCTGCGCTGAGCCGCTGAGGTCCGGGAAGGGCTCCTTGCGGGAATCTGATTCCCGCAAGGAGCTCTTCCCGGCTTTTTACGCAGGCGAGGGCAGCAAGTCGAGAGGCTCCGACCAAGGCCGGCGCGGGTCCAGCCGGTGCAGCCGGACGCCAGCTTCGGTCAACGTGTCCAGATGCCGCCGCCAGGCCGGATGGTGCTCCCGGGCCGGCTGGATCTGATAGGCCACGACGATGGTGCTCCCCGGCGCGCCAAGGACATCGCCGAGCAGCGTGAGCGCCTGGTTGTCCGCGATCCCCAGCGCCAGCTTCGCCACCGAGTTCGCCGACGCGGGAGCGAAGAGGAACACCTTCGGGTCCGGATGCGGCCGGGGTTCGCCGGGGAGCCGGGACGCGGCGCGCACCGGAAGATCCGTCGTGGCTTCGAGTTCGCCCAGTCCGCCGGTCGCTTTCAGCCAGCCCCAGGCAGTCGGCGTGAGGGTGATGGCGAGCCGCCAGCCTCGGGCGACCGCGGGTTTCGCCAGCTCGTCGGTGAACCGGGTGTCCAGTCCGCCGCACGAGCTGGCGACCAAACCTAGATCCGTCACGGCTTGCGCAGCACCGCGCAGAACATCGCGTCGGTGCCGTGTCGGTGGGGCCACAGCTGGACGTACGGGCCGTCGCCGAGCTGCGGGACGTCCGGGAAGAACTCGCGGGCGTCCACGATCTCGGACTTGGTCCGGCGGGCGGTTTCGCCTACCACGCCTTCGGTTTCGGCCAGGTGCGGCGAGCACACCACGTACGTGACGATGCCGCCCGGACGCACCAGGTCCAGTGCCGCCATCAGCAGTTCGCCCTGCAGTTTGGTGAGGTCCGCGACGTCCGACGGCTTGCGGCGCCACCGGGCCTCGGGGCGCCGGCGCAGTGCGCCGAGGCCGCTGCACGGGGCGTCGACCAGGATCCGGTCGTAGCCCGGTTCGAGGCCGGTCTCGCGACCGTCGGCGACGTGCACGGTGACCGGCAGGCCCTCGGTCGCGTTCTCGATCAGCCGGGCCCGGTGCGGCGCCTTCTCGACGGCGTCCACGTGCGCGCCGCTGATCTTGGCCAGCGCGCCGAGCAGCGCTGCTTTGCCGCCGGGGCCCGCGCACAGGTCCAGCCAGCGTTCGTCGGAGCCTTCCAGCGGGGCCTTCGTGACGGCGATGGCGCACAGCTGGCTGCCTTCGTCCTGCACCGCGGCAAGGCGTTCGCGCACTGGTTCCGCGTCGGCCGGGTCGCCCGCGCCTGCGGGCAGGTGCACGCCGTAGGGCGAGTACGGCGCGGGGTCGCCGCCGGTGATGGCGGCCAGTTCGTCGGCGCTGATCTCGCCGGGGCGCGCGACCAGGTGCACCGCGGGGCGGGCGTCGTCCGCTTCGAGGGCGGCCTTCAGCTCGGCGCCCTTGTCCCCCAGTGCTTCCGCGAACGACCGGGCGACCCAGCGCGGGTGCGCGGTGCGGAGCGCGTAAGCGCCGATCGGGTCGGCGGCCTCGTCCGGGGTCAGTTCGTCGAGCCACTGCGTCTCGTCCTTTGCCGACACCGCACGCAGGATGGCGTTCGCGAATCCCGTTGCCCACGAACCGGCTTCGGCGCGGACGAGGTCCACAGTGGACCCTACCGAGGCGTGTTCCGGGATCCGGGTGCGCAGCAGCTGATAGGCGCCGAGCCGGAGCGCGTCGAGCACCACCGGGTCGGTCTTCTCGATCGGCCGGTCGGCGCACGCGGCGATCACCGCGTCGAGCAGGCCCTGCGCCCGAGCGGTGCCGTAGGTCAGTTCGGTGGCCAGCGCGGCGTCGCGGCCGCTCACCCGGCGTTCCCGCAGCAGCTGCGGGAGGACGAGGTTGGCGTACGCGTCCTTCTCGCGGACAGCGCGCAGCACGTCGAACGCGACCTGGCGGGCCGGGTCGATCTCCGGCGGACGCCGCGGTCCCTGTTTGCGCGGAGCCGGACGGCCCCGCTGCGGCCGTGACGGCCGCCGTTCTCCACGCTCGTTCACTGGAGGCGCTCTCCTTCGTCGATCCTCGTGCCGCGCGCCCAGTCGGTGGCCGCCATCCGTTTCTTGCCGGCCGCCTGGACCTCGCCCAGCCGCACCGGTTTCGTCGCCGTGCCCACGAGCACGCGCTTGCGCTCGACCACCAGCTCGCCCGGCCGCGGACCGGGTTCGTCGAGCACGGTGACCGGCCCCAGCTTGAACCGCTCGCCGCGGAACTCCGCCCACGCGCCGGGATCCGGCGTCACCGAACGGATGTGCCGGTCGACCGCGGAAGCCGGGTCGGCGAACGACACGCGCGCGTCCTCGACGGTCACCTTCGGCGCGTAGCTCATGCCCTCGCCCGGCTGCTCGACCGCGCGGAGCGTGCCGTCCTCGATGCCGTCCACGGTGGACACCAGCAGGTGCGCGCCGGACTCGGCGAGCCTGCCGAGCAGCGCGCCGGACGTGTCGTCCGGGCCGATCGTCTCGGTCACCACGCCGAACACCGGGCCCGCGTCGAGCTCCTTCACGATCCGGAAGGTGGACGCGCCGGTCATCTCGTCCCCCGCCCGGATCGCCGCCTGCACCGGGGCCGCGCCGCGCCACGCGGGCAGCAGCGAGAAGTGCAGGTTGACCCAGCCGTGCGCCGGGATGTCGAGCGCGGACTGCGGCAGCAACGCCCCGTACGCGACGACCGGGCAGACGTCCGGCGCCAGCTCGCGCAACCTGGCGAGAAACGCCGGGTCGCCGGCGCGGGCGGGCGTGAGCACCTCGATGCCGTGCTCGTCGGCGAGCGCGCCCACCGGGGACCGCAGCACCTTGCGCCCGCGCCCGGCCTGGGCGTCCGGCCGCGTGACGACCGCGACGACCTCGTGCCGCTCGGACTCGATCAGCGCGCGCAACGACGGCACGGCGGGCTCCGGGGTGCCGGCGAAAACGAGACGCATCACCGCACCTCCGGAAGGGAAAAGGGGATTTCAGGCTGGTCGGACATCGGAAGCGAGTCTAGAAGACCCCCGCATCGACGGCGCGGCGCGGGCAGCCAGCCGCGGCGGGCGCCAGGATCGGGTACATGACCACGCTGAAGGCGACCCTGCACGACGACCTGACGACCGCGATCAAGGCGAGGGACCAGCTGCGCTCGGCAACGCTGCGGCTGACCCTCTCGGCGATCGGCTACGAAGAAACCGCGGGCGACAGCGCTCGCGAACTCTCCGACGACGAGGTACTGAAAATCATCACCCGAGAGGTGAAGAAACGCCGCGACGCCGCCGAGGCCTTCGACAAGGCAGGCCGCGCGGAGTCAGCGGAGCGCGAACGAGCCGAAGCAGAGGTTCTCACCGCCTACCTGCCCGCCCAGCTCTCGGACGACGAACTGCGCGCGCTGGTCACCGAGGCAGTGACGGAAACCGGCGCCTCCGGGATGGCCGGAATGGGCGCGGTGATGAAGGCCGTGCAGCCGAAAATCGCCGGGCGCGCCGAAGGCTCCCGCGTCGCAGCCGAGGTAAAACGCCAGCTCTCCAACAACTGACTCTTGCCCGCCGCCCTCTTGGCCTGCCCCCTCGGCCGCGAGGCCTGTCCGGGAGGGCCGCCTTCAGGAACTCAGAGGTCCCCTCACGACACTCGCCCGGCGGTGAGGGGCCCCTTCACGGACTTGGATTCCCGCAAGGAGCCCTTCCCAGCCCACCCCGCCGCCTCCCGCCGCCCCGCCGGGATGCGCCCCAATGCGGCGTTCGGTGCATCTGACGCACCCAATGCCACATCGGGGCGCTAGGCCCGCCACCGCACAACCGCGGCCGACGCACCCAACCAGCGAGGCACCCACACCGCCCCGACCCCGGTCCGAAGGCTCCCTGCGGGCGGCGGGTGCTGGTCAAGGCATCTTTCCCGCCTTGACCAGCACCCGCCGCCCGTCAGCACAATCAAACTTCGGGGTGGTGGCCCACACCCGAGCGCAAATGTCGCCCGCCAAGGCGACGAGCCGAATCACCGGCCCCCAGGCCACCGCCAAGGCAACACGACCTGCGCCGCCCCCTGGCCCCGCCTCACCGGCTCAGCCGCAGCAACCCACCGCCCGTCCGGCAAAGACTCAACCCCGGTAGCGGCCCCGATCTCCGCGGGAGAAGCCGAGAACACCTGCCCCCGCCGCTGCAGCTCCGCAGTCTCCGGCTGGGCCAGGAATCCCGCCTCCACATCAGCCTTGGCAGAATTCCGCTGCGAAGCCCGGGGCGCGGCAATCGCGTCCTCCAATGACAACCCGCGATCGACCCGCCCCAAAACCACCTGCAGCACCGTAGTAATGATCGAAGCGCCCCCGGGCGACCCAGCAGCGAAGAACGGCTTCCCGTCCCGCAACACCACAGTAGGAGCCATCGACGACCGAGGCCGTTTCCCCGGACCAGGCAGGTTAGGATCGGGAACGCCGGGAGTGACAGGCACGAACGAGAAGTCGGTCAACTCGTTGTTGAGCAGAAACCCACGACCGGGAACAACAATCCCGCTTCCACCCTCCTGCTCGATAGTCAACGTGTAAGCAACGACGTTCCCCCACCGGTCAGCCACAGTCAGGTGAGTGGTGTTCTCCCCTTCATACGGCGTGGGCGCCCCCGTCGGCCCCGCCGCACAAGGCTGCGGACGCCGGGGATCAGCAGGCGCGACCGGACTGGTCGCAGCGTGGTCCTTGGAGATCAGACAAGCCCGGCTGTCCGCGAACTCCTGGCTGAGCAACTCCCGAGCCGGCACATCGACAAAGGCAGGATCCCCGATCCACCGATTCCGGTCGGCGAAGGCAAACCGCGAAGCCTCCAGAAAATACTGCAGATAATCCGCCTTGCCCGCCCCCC
This sequence comes from Amycolatopsis sp. FU40, assembly GCF_021903635.1. Taxonomy (NCBI): domain Bacteria; kingdom Bacillati; phylum Actinomycetota; class Actinomycetes; order Pseudonocardiales; family Pseudonocardiaceae; genus Amycolatopsis; species Amycolatopsis sp. FU40. Next base: position 566,379 of record NZ_CP091381.1, on the reverse strand, counting down.
GAAGATCGTAATTCTCCAGAATATTCAGAGCCTCGCCCACCGTAAGCCCACCAGACGAAGGCGCGGGCATCCCGTAGACATCCAGCCCGCGGTACCGCGTATGCGTGGGCACCCGCTCAACAGCCTGATACGCCGCGAGATCGGCAGCAGAAAGCTTCCCCGGCCGAACCTTCAGCGAAGAAGCCGGATCCACCGGCGGCCGCTGCACGGTCCGGGCGATATCCGCCCCGACCTCCCCTCGGTACAGCACATCGGTCCCCCGCCGCGCCAACTGCCCATACGTAGCGGCCAGATCCGGGTTCCGGAACACCGTCCCCGGCGCCGGCGGCTGTCCCCCGGGCAGATACAACGACCGAGTCGAGGGAAACGCAGCGAACCGATCAGCGTTGTGCGCCACCTGATCATGGAACGTCTGATCAACCACGAACCCCTTGCGCGCCAACCGCTCCGCCGGAGCGATCGACTGCGCGAGCGAACGCGTCCCCCACTTGCGCAACGCGTCGCGCCACGTAGCCGGAGTACCGGGCACCCCCACGCTCAACCCGCTGGTGACCGCGTCCGCGAACGGCAACGGTTTGCCGTTCTCCACGAAGAGGTTCTCGTCCGCGGTCTCGGGCGCGGTCTCCCGCCCGTCGAGCGTGTGGACCTTGCCGGTTTTCGCGTCGTAGTACACGAAGAACCCGCCTCCGCCGATGCCGGCCGAGAACGGGTCCGTGACGCCTAGCGCGGCCGCGACGGCGACCGCCGCGTCGACGGCGTTTCCGCCGCCGCGCAGCACCTGCGTGCCGATGGCCGTGGCGTCGGCGTCGATGCTCGACACCGCGCCGAGGTAGCCGGTCGCGACAGGCGATTTGGGAGTGGGAACGGCGGCCGAGGCGCTGGCCGCCCCGGCCGTGGACACCAGAGCGGCCACGGAGAGCACCGCGAGGATTCGCTTTCCGGTCGTGGGCATGCGGGCGAGTCTGCCCCGCGGCGGAACCGGTGTCCACACTCACTTCGAGGCCGCCATCGCCACCGCGGTCAGGGTCGCCAGCCCGCCGACCCCCACCGCCCCGACGACCAGACCGGCGATCGCCGCGACCGAGGCGGCCAGCCGCACCGCCAGCCCGGCGATCCAGCGCAGCACCCGGACCACCGCGATCAGCACGATCAAAGCGAGCACGAGCACCGCAGCCGGCACGCCTTGCCCGCCGCCCTGCGCGGCGGCCAGCACGGTGGTCATATCCGCGCCGCTATCCGCGGTTCGCGCAGGTTCTCCCGCCCGAATTCGCGCATGTTCTCGTACGCCCGCCTGCGCATCTCCTCGCGCGCCCGCACCCGCCTGCGTTCCGAACCCAGCTGCCACACCCAGCGCCAGCCGACCGCTGTCGCGACGACGGAACCAGCGAGGGTCACCAGGAAGGCCTGCCCGACGAGACCGTGGAGCGATTCGAGGCTCAGCAACACCAGCAGCGCCCACACCTGAGCGACGGTGAACGGGATGACCAGAGCTGCCGCGTACACCCCCCGACGCCAGCGAACCGGCTGAGGAGCGGGAAGAAACGGTTCCATGACTGCCTCCCTCGGTGGTGTGTTTCCAGAAAACCCCGGCGGGGCCGGGAAATCTGTGTCAGCTGACACGTTCAGCGGGCGAGCCTGCGCAATTCCGCGAGCCGGTGGATGGTCACCTTCCCGCGGGCGGTGCTGATCACCCCCTGGCGGCGGAGTTCCCGCGTCACCCTTGCCCACGATTCGCGCGAAATCGCTGCCGTCATAGCGAGTTCTGCTTGCGTTCCGGGCACCGCGACTTCGATGTCCGTTCCTCGCCGCACGCCGTGCTGCACCGCGAGCTGCATCAGCTGCGCGGCGACGCGGCGGGTGGCCGTCCCGCCGCCGATGTCGAGCCATTGCCGTCCGACGTCGCGCATCCGGTCGGCGAGGACTTGGAGCAGCGCCCAGGAAATCGCGGCCTCGCGCCGGCACAGCGCGACGAACCGCGCGGCGGGCACGACCAGCACGTCCAGTTCGTCGAGTGCTTGCACGGTCGCCGACCTCCGTCCGCCGTCGATCACGGCCAGTTCGCCGATCACGTCGCCCGCGCCGCGGACGCCGATCACGACCTCGCGCCCGTCCGGCGTCGCGTTGGTGATCCGGACGTGCCCGGCGAGGAGGAGAAGCACGACCGAGGCTCGCTCGCCTTCGCGGCAGAGGACGTCCCCGCGCCGGTAAGCCCTGCGGACGGACAGCTCTTCGAACTTCGCCCGGTCCGCGGCGCCCAGCGCCGGCCAGAACCCGATCGCTTCCACGGCGGTCCCCCCTCCTCGTCGTCGGCCGGACCGGTCAGGCGATCAGTCCCGCTCCCGGCCGGACGGCGTCGGTGGTGCGGACCCAGCCGCGGGTCCGCTGCCCGCCGACGCGCACGTGGAAGGCGTGTGCGAAGGAGCTGCGGTCGATCCCGGCATAGCCGTGCCGGACGACCGACCGGTGGATCGCGTTCGAGACGACGAGCGCGAGCGGCCCCGAGGAGCTGCGCAGCCTGCGTCTCAGGTCAGGGGCGTCGAGGAGGCGGCAGGCGATGTCGATGTCCTCGCCGTAGGGCCCGTGCGCGTCGTAGTGCACCTCGCCGGCGTGCACCGAAACGCGCAGCCGGAAGGCCAGTTCGGGGTCCTGGTCGCCGTGCCGGGCGAGCAGTTCGGTCAGCGCGGGCACCACGCGGGCGAGCAGGACCGTCTTCGGGACCTCGTCGACGGGCCGCACGAGGCACAGCGCCCCGTCGCCCCGGTCCACGAAGGGATCCCGGAACTGCTCCGTGATGCCGCCGGCCCGGAACGCCTCGTCGAGCAGGTCGAACAGGACCGAACGGAGCCCGGCCCGAGCCGGGTTCGTACGGGTGGTCGACCCTTCGATGTCGACGACCACGATGGCTCGGTGTACTGGTGCCTGTACTGCTGAGGTGTCCATGACCGCCCCCCTATTTCAGGAAGCTACTGAAATCTAGTAGACTTTCACAGCAGCTACTATAAGGGTGGGCCCGGACTGAAACAATGGTGTCGCGCACACGACATCTTCGGTTCAGGTGCGGGTCTAGTCCGAGATTGGCAACCCCTGAACGCTCGCCGACACTCGACCCCGGCCCGTCCGGCCACCCCGGCGTCCCGGGTGTAGAATCCCCGCCATTCACGCCTGACTGAACTTCACTGAAGGGTCTGAAGTCGTGTCTCAGCCCAATCCCGCGCTCGCCGCTCGCCTGCGTACCCTGCGCAAGGAGAGCTGGTCCGACGTGGTGCTCACCCAGAAGCAGCTCGCCGAGGCCTTCGGCGTGAGCACCGGCCTGCTGTCGTCGTGGGAGAACGTGGCGAAACCGGTGACGCCCCCGCCTCATCGCCTGGAGGCGTACGCGACCTTCTTCGCCACCCGCCGTTCGGTGCAGGGTCCCAATCTTCATCTGCTGGACACAGAGAACCTGACGGACGACGAGCACACCGTCCGCAAGGAGCTGCTCGCGGAGCTGCAGGCACTGCGCGGCGACCTCGACGACCCGCCGGCCCAGCCGGTCTTCGCGCCCTCGAGCCTGTGGCACTTCCCGCCGAACCAGGACATCGTGATCGTCTGCGCGCAGCTGCCGGAGAAGTACCGGATCGCCTACACCGACCCGTCGAGCCCGGACTACGTGAACCTCTACACCTACGCCGACCCGGACGCGCTGCTCGAGCTCTACGGCCACATCCGCGCGTGCAACCCGGCGAGCGACGTCACCTTCCGCACCACCGACCAGAACACGACGCTGTCGGCGGACGAGTACACCGCGCACCTGGTGCTGCTCGGCGGCGTCGACTGGAATCCGCAGACCCGCGCGCTGCTCGACCGGGTCGACGTGCCGGTCCGCCAGATCAGCCGCAAGGGCGACGAGGAGCAGCTGGAAACCGGGTTCGAAGTGACCCGCCCGGACGGCACGACCCAGATGTTCAGCGCCAAACTGCGCAACGGAATCCTGCTCGAAGACGTCGCGCACTTCTACCACGGCGTCAGCCCGCTCAACCGCAAGCGCACCGTGACCGTGTGCAACGGAATGTACGGCCGCGGCACCCTCGGGGCCGTACGAGCGCTGACCGACCGCCGCTTCCGCGATCGCAACCAGGCCTACCTCGACCAGCGCTTCGCGGGCGCGGATTCCTTCAGCATCATCAGCCGGGTCCCGGTCTTCGACAACCAAGGGCTCACCCCTGACTGGACCCTGCCTGAAAACCGGCTGCACGAGTGGCCAGAATCGAGCCTCACATGACCGCGACCGTCGCAGCGCCGGCGCAGCACACGACGCATCAGCGGCTGCTGCATCACGTCGCCGCCGAAGACGCGCCGCAGGCAAGGCTGGACGCGATCGTCGTGCCCAACGGCCGCCCCGCCGCCTACCTCAAGGACGCTTTCCGCGCCGCCCGCGAAGTCGACGCCACGCTTCTGCTGCTGTGCAGCAAGAACGCGCGCGCGACCGACGCGGTGCTCGCCGCGAAGCGCGCCGGGGTGCGAGTCCGCGCGATCGACACCGACGAGGCAGCGGGTCTCGGCGCCGTTCCGCCGTTCGCGACAAGCAGGCTGCTGCAGGCGAAGCGTTTGCTGCGCCGCACCGACACGAGTTTCAAACGCAACCTCGGCGTGCTCGTCGCCGATCTGGCGGGCTGGCAGCGCATCCTGTTCCTCGACGACGACATCCGGCTGTTCCCGAGCAAGGACATCCCGCTTCCGCGGCCCAGCAACCTGCGCGCCGCCGCGGGACTGCTCGACGAGTACGCCGCGGCGGGCCTCGCCAACATCGGGATGCCGGACAACTCCGTGGTGTGCCACGCCTATCGCGAGTCCGGAGGAAAGCAGGACACGTTCGTCGGCGGCGGCGCGCTGGCGGTCGGGCGCGACGCGTTCTCCTCGTTCTTCCCGGACATCTACAACGAGGACTGGTTTTTCCTCCTCAGCGGAACCGGATTGCGCGCCACCGCGGTCACCAGCTTCGCCTACCAGCACGACTACGACCCCTTTCGCAACACCGTGCGCGCCCGGTCGGAGGAACTGGGCGACACGCTCGCCGAGGGGATCTACTGCCTGCTGGACAACGGTCTCGGCATCGCCGACGCGACCGCCGCGTACTGGGCGGGCTTCCTGGAAAGCCGCCGGGCGTTCATCCGCACCACGCTGCGCCAGGTCCAGGACGCGCCGTACCTGACCGGTGGATACGAGGAGCGGATGAGCGCGGCGCTGAAGGCCGCGCACGGCCGCAGCCTGCTGATCGAACCGGACCTGTGCGTGCGGTACCTGCGCGCTTGGCAGCGGGACCGGGACACGTGGGAGACGCATCTGCTGTCGCTGCGCGCGCGGCACGGTTCGGCTGGCGACCCCGACGCCGCTTTCGACACGCTGGGGATCGCGGAGATCGTGCACAAGTCCTGAAGGCTCAGCCTTCGCCGCAGGCGCGGCCGGCTAGCGGTGCGGGACGGTCGTCCGGCAGCCGCTTCACCAGTACGTGGCAGCGCTCGGCCTCGGAAATCGTGCGCCCGTCCGGCGAAACGCGCTCGGCGTAGCAGACGACCGTGCCATGGCCCCAGTCGTGGTAGCCGAGGCGGCGGTACAGCCTCGCGGCGCGGGTGTTGTCCGTGCGGACCGCGAGCGCGCCCAGGGCGTGCCCATGCCCGACCAGGTAATCCTCGACCGCACGCACGAGAGCCGCGCCGATGCCGCGATTGCGCGCCTCCGGGGCCACCTCCAGATGGGTCAGCAGCGGGACGCCCGGCAGATGGCCGCGGATCGGCGGTTCCTCGGCGTCCTCGAGCCAGAGGTACACGTCGCCGACCGGCCGCGCGGAGCACCACGCGGCGAACAGGACGCCGAGCCCCTTCGCCTGCCGGGTGAACCGGTCCTCGAAAAACCCCTGGTCGCCGAGGATCTCCGCCAGCGCCGCGAGGTCCGCCTGCTCAGCCGGCCGGATCGAGACGTCGCCCATCAACGCCGACTCCTGTCCGCGGGACCGGGGCACGCGAGCGGCAGGCCCGGGCCGCGGTCCTGATCTTGGCCGCCCGGCCTCAAGGGTAAGTGCGCGCCTGGGAGCCGCGAAGACGGCGAATGCCGCAGCGCGGCCCCGCGAACGGAGCAACCGGCCGCCCCGCGCCGCCGCGCCCCTCCCCCGTTTTCCACGTTTCCCATACACCCCGGGACGAACGGATTCAAACGGAAACCGCGCAGTAGTGCGGAAAACCGCGTCTGTGGCGGAGTTCGGCGCGCAAATGAGCGGTCGACTGGAAGGGATTTAGCGAATTCAGTCGTGCTCGCGGACAAGCGGCAGGCGGGGCCGGCCGTGCGACTGCGGGCGGAAAGCCAGTTGAACGACCGTTTCCGGGCACACCGGGCTTCCGGATACCCCTAAGCTACCGCGTTCCTAGATCAGGTCCAGCGGATCCAGCTGCACCCGCACCGGCTCGACCGCTTTCCGGGCGTCCCGGCGGGCCACCGCGTCGCGCACCACCGTCGCCAGTGCGCGGCCGTCCGGGCGGGCCACCCGCACCAGCGCCCGTTCTCGTTCCGCGTTGCCCTCGTCGTCGTAATCGCCCAGCGGGACCGGGCCGAGCACCTCGCCGCTGCCGGGCAGCGGAAGGTCGTCGAGCACGCTCGCCACCGCGGCCGGGCTCCCCTCGACGCTCGCCATCCGCATCGCGGGCGGGAAACCCAGCTCCCGGCGCTGTTCCAGTTCCTGGCTCGCGTGCCAGCCCGGATCCCAGCGCACCAGTGCCTGCACCACCGCCAGCCCGGCTTCCGCGCCGACGATCACCCGGCCCCCGCCCGACGCCGGGCGGACCAGCGCGCCGGCGGCCATCCAGCGGCGGAGAGTCTCTTCCGCGGCACGCAGATCCTGCCGTCCCAGCAACGCCCAGCCGTCCAGCAGCAGCGCCGCGCCGTAACCGCCTTCGGCGACCGGCTCCGCGCCCGGCGTGCAGACCACCAGCGCCGGACGGCCCGGGACGGTCGCCAGGACTTCGGTCGCGCCGGAGGTCCGGACCGGAACCCCGGGGAAGGCCCGGCCCAGTTCTTCCGCGGTGCGTTTCGCGCCGACCACCACGGCCCGCAACCGGACGGAACCGCAAGCAGGGCACCGGAAAGCGGTCTCCGGGACACCGCACCACCGGCACGCGGGCGGACGCGGGGCGCCGTCCGCCGACCCGCCGGGCAACGCGAGCGGACCGGCGCAGCGACGGCAGTGGGCGGGCGTCCGGCATTGGCCGCACGACAATCCGGGAACGTAACCGCGGCGCGGAACCTGGACCAAGGCCGGCAATCCGGCGGCGAAAGCCTGGCGCGCGGCCTCGAACGCGACCGCGGGCAGCCGGGCGACCCGAGCTGCTTCGTCACGCGCCACGTCGAAGTCCTCGCCGACCGGGGTCACGCGCGGGGCGGCGGCGCGAAGTCCGGCGCGATCGGCCTGGATCTGTTGCGCCCAGCCGGATTCCACCAGCAGCTGCGCTTCGGCGGTCCGGGCGAACCCGCCGACCAGGAACGCCGATTTCGTGGCGTGGGCCCGATCCATCAGCACATCCCGCACGTGCGGGTACGGGGCATGCGGATCCAGGTGCAGATCGTCGCCGTCGTCCCAGACGACGAACAGCCCGGGATCGGCGACGGGCGCGAACATCGCCGCGCGAGTGCCGACCACCACGCGGACCGCGCCGCGCAGCACGGAAAGCCAGCGCCGGTACCGTTCGGCCGGCCCCAACCCGGCGATCAGCGCGGCGACGCCCTGCTCCCCCACCAGTTCGATGCACGCCTCGTGCACCCGCGTGAGGTCGCGGTGGTCCGGGACCACCAGGACCGCGCCCCGGCCTTGGGCGGCCGCGGTGGCGGCCGCTTCGGCGAGGCGGCGCGGCCAGTCTTCGCCGGGCAGGGCTTGCCAGACCGCGTTCGCCTGGCGGGATTCGGCGATCGCTTCCAGGAACGCTTCACCGCGTTGGTAGCGGGACCAGGCGGAGATGTCCGGGGCGTCCGGGGCGGGGGCCGGTTCCGCAGGGGGTTCGCTTTCCGCCTTCGCGTGCCTTGGCGGCAGGGCCAGGCGCAGGACGTCGGAGAGGGTTCCGGCGTAGCGATCGGCTACCGAGCGGCAGACGGCGTGCAGAGAAGGCGGGAGGACGGGTTCGCTCGAGGTGACTCGCTCCAGGTAGGCGAGTTTTCGCTCGTACTCCGTCGTGTCAGTGCGTTCGATGAGGTAGCCGTCGACCAGCTGGCCGGCGAAACGCACCCGGACCCGGCAGCCGGGGACCGCGGATTCGTGCAGTTTTTCCGGGACTTGGTAGTCGAAGGTGCGGTCGAGGTGGGCCAGCGGGATGTCTACGGCGATCTTCGCGACGGGCAGTTCCGGGGCGGGGGTTTGCTGGCCTTTGCGGGAGCGGGCGGGTTTGCGGGCGGGCTTTTTCGCCGGGGTGGCCTTCGGCTCCGGGGTGGAGCGCGAAGGCTCCGGGAGGTCCCATAGGGGGGTGGGTTCGGAGCTGGTCACTTGGAGATCTCTACCAGACGGGGGCGACAAGGCTGTCGTCTCGTAGGGAGAAGGTGCGGCGGGGCACCCCGAACCGTTGAGCGCAGCGGCTGCGGTTTGAGGACATTCGGCCGCCCCCGAAAGCCGTGAAGGGCCCCTTGCGGGAATGAGATTCCCGCAAGGGGCCCTTCACGGACCCAAAGCTCAGCGGGGTCAGGCGCCGGCCAGCGAGCGCAGGGCGTCGGCGCGGGCGGTGCTTTCCCACGGGAGGTTCAGGTCCGGGCGGCCGAAGTGGCCGTACGCCGCGGTGGGGGCGTAGATCGGGCGGAGCAGGTCCAGGTCGCGGATGATCGCGGCGGGGCGCAGGTCGAAGACCTCGCTGATGGCCGACTGGATCTTGGTCGGGTCGACTGTTTCGGTGCCGAACGTCTCGACGAACAGGCCCACCGGAGCGGCCTTGCCGATCGCGTACGCGACCTGCACCTCGACCCGTCCGGCCAGGCCCGCGGCGACCACGTTCTTGGCCACCCAGCGCATCGCGTACGCGGCCGAACGGTCCACCTTGGACGGGTCCTTGCCGGAGAACGCGCCGCCGCCGTGGCGGGCCATGCCGCCGTAGGTGTCGACGATGATCTTGCGGCCGGTGAGCCCGGCGTCGCCCATCGGGCCGCCGATCACGAAGCGGCCGGTGGGGTTCACCAGGAGGCGGGTGCTGTCGGTGTCGAGGCCCAGTTCGGCCAGTTCCGGCTCCACGACGTGCTTCTTCACGTCGACCCCGAGCATCTGCTCCAGGTCGATCCCGTCCGCGTGCTGGGTGGAGACCACGACGGTGTCGAGCCGCACCGGCTGTTCGCCCGCGTACTCGATGGTGACCTGGGTCTTGCCGTCGGGACGCAGGTACGGCAGCACGCCGTCCTTGCGGACCGCGGTCAGGCGGCGCGACAGGCGGTGCGCGAGCGCGATCGGGAGCGGCATCAGCTCAGGCGTGTCCGAGCAGGCGTAGCCGAACATCAGGCCCTGGTCGCCCGCGCCCTGGCGGTTGATCTCGTCCTCGTCCGATTCCACGCGCGACTCGTACGCCGTGTCGACGCCCTGGGCGATGTCCGGAGACTGCGAGCCGATCGCGACGTTCACGCCGCAGGAGTTGCCGTCGAAGCCCTTGGCCGACGAGTCGTAGCCGATGCGCAGGATGACGTCCCGCACGATGGTGGGGATGTCCGCGTACGCCTCGGTCGTCACCTCGCCCGCGACATGCACCTGGCCCGTCGTGATCAGGGTCTCGACGGCAACCCGGCTGCGCGGGTCCTTGGTCAGCAGGCCGTCGAGGATCGAGTCGCTGATGGCGTCACAGATCTTGTCGGGGTGGCCTTCCGTCACGGATTCCGACGTGAACAGCCTTTTCGTGGACGCAGACACGACCTCGTCACTTCCCTCGGTCAAGCGATGGCGCCCCACCGGTATTTCAGGCGCTCCTGGCACAGCCCACCCTACCCAGCGGGCCTGTAGCTAGAGTCGACGTTCAATCAACGCTGTTACGGCATCCCACAATGTGGCCGCCAGCCGGGCTTTAGCGCCTTGCGAGATGACCTGCTCAGTGCCGTCCGCGGCGAGCAGCCAGCCCGAATTGTCCTCGGTGCCGAAGGCTTTTCCGTCGCCGACCGCGTTGACCACGAGCAGATCCGCGCCCTTGCGGCGGAGCTTGGCGCGGGCGTGGTCGAGCACGCTGCCGTTCTCGTCGCCGGTTTCCGCGGCGAAACCCACCACGATCTGCCCGGAACGCCGTCCTTGCACCACTTCGGCGAGGATGTCGGCGTTGCGGTCGAGCGTGATGACCGGGTCCGGGCTGTCGTCGGACTTCTTGATCTTGTGGTCGGCCGGCGTCGCGGGCCGGAAATCCGCGACCGCGGCGGCCATCACGACGACATCCGCGTCCGCCGCGGCGGCGTGCACCGCTTTGCGCATTTCCTCGGCGGTGGACACTCGTTGCAGCGTCGCGCCCGCCGGAGACGGCAGTTCGTCGGTGTGCCCGGCGACCAGCGTCACCTCGGCGCCGCGTTGCGCGGCGACCCGGGCGAGCGCGAAGCCCTGTTTGCCCGACGATCGGTTGCCCAGGTAGCGGACCGGGTCGAGCGGTTCGCGGGTGCCGCCCGCGGAGATCACCACGCGGAGGCCCTCGAGGTCGCGCGGCAGCGCGCGAGGCTCGGCGAGCAGCAGCCGGGCCAGGTCGACGATCTCGGCCGGATCGGCGAGCCGTCCCTTGCCGGTGTCGACGCCGGTCAGCCTGCCGGCGGCGGGTTCGGTGACGACCAGGCCGCGCGAGCGCAGCAACGCCACGTTGTCGCGGGTGGCCGGGTGCTCCCACATCTCGGTGTGCATCGCCGGGAAGAAGGCGACCGGGCACCGGGCGGTGAGCAGGGTGTTCGTCAGGAGGTCGTCGGCGAGCCCGTGCGCGGCCTTGGCCAGCAGGTTCGCGGTCGCCGGGACGACCAGCACGAGGTCGGCCTCTTTGCCGACCCGCACGTGCTGCACCTCGGGCACCTCGGTGAACACCCCGGTGTGCACCGGGTTCCCGGACAGTGCCTCGAAGGTCGCCGCGCCGACGAAGTTCAGCGCGGCCTCGGTGGGCACGACGCGGACGTCGTGCCCGGATTCGGTGAGGCCCCGCAGGACCTCGCACGCCTTGTAGGCGGCGATGCCGCCGCCCACGCCCAGGACGACCCTGGGCTTGGCGTCATTCACCCTCGGTGTGCTCGAGCAGCCCGCCGTGGATCTCGCGCAGCGCGATCGACAGCGGCTTCTCGCGGGGGCCGGGCTCGACCAGCGGGCCCACGTACTCCAGCAGGCCCTCGCCCAGCTGCGCGTAGTAGTCGTTGATCTGCCGGGCCCGCTTGGCCGAGTAGATCACCAGCGCGTACTTCGAGGAGACCTTCTCGAGCAGGTCGTCGATCGGCGGGTTGGTGATGCCTTCGAGCTCTTCCAGCGTCGCCTGTTGCACAGTCACTCGTGGTGCTCCGTATCGTCACATCGATCGGCGGCAGAATCGCCACCGCCGGTAATCAAGTCTAGCAACCGCCGCGCGGCGACCTCGACGTCGGCGTTCACGACCCGTTCGTCGAACTCCCCGGCCGCGGCCAGTTCGCGTTCCGCCTCCGCCAGCCGGGCGGCGACCGCGGCCTCGGTCTCGGTGCCCCTGCCGGTGAGCCTGCCGACCAGTTCTTCCCAGGACGGCGGCATCAGCATGACCAGCCGTGCCTCCGGCATCGCGGCCCGGACCTGGCGCGCGCCCTGCAGTTCGATCTCCAGCACCGCCGGACGGCCGTCCGCCAACGCCTTCTCGACCGGCTCGCGCGGCGTCCCGTACCGGTTGCCCGCGAACTCGGCCCACTCCAGCAGCCGGTTCCCGGCCACCATCCGGTCGAATTCGGCGGAATCCACGAAGTGGTAATGGTTTCCGTCGACCTCGCCCGGCCGCGGCGCCCGCGTCGTCACCGAAACGCTGAAGTACAGGTTCGGCTCGAGCAGGCGCAGCTGTCCCACCACACTCGACTTCCCGACGCCGGAAGGGCCGGAGACGACGGTGAGCCGGGGGCGGGAGAGATCTCCTGCCACCGGCTCACTGCCGCGGTCGGCGCCCCGGGTCACCGGGTAGTCCTGACCGACGCCGCTCACTCGCCGCTGAACTCGGCCAGCAGCGCCTTGCGCTGCCGGTCGCCGAGCCCGCGGAGCCTGCGGCTGGGGGCGATCTCCAGTCGTTCCATCGTCTGCTGGGCGCGCACCTTGCCGACGCCGGGGAGCGCCTCGAGCAAGGCCGAAACCTTCATCTTGCCGAGGACTTCGTTCTCCTCGGCCTGCTTCAGCACGTCGACCAGAGTGGTACCGCCCCGCTTCAGCCGCTCCTTCAGCTCAGCACGGATGCGGCGGGCGGCGGCGGCCTTCTCCAGCGCCGCAGCACGCTGTTCCTCTGTCAGCTGGGGAAGTGCCACGTTTTCCTCCGGTAGTTCTCACATCTGGGTGGGTGACGCGACGGTACCCACCCCTGAGCAGGGGCCACAATGCGGGGGTGGCTGGTGGAGCGCGATTCCGGGGCCTGCTATTGGCCTTTTCCGCGCAGTCCCGCCAACCGGCCGTTCACCTCTTGGGCCGCACGGCGTAACGCCGCCGTGTCCGGGCCGTGGCGCAGCAGGTCGCGCGAAGACGCCGGGAGCAGCCCCGGGAGGCCTTCCCCGAAGACTGCCCGCAAATCCGCCTCGGTTGCCCCCTGCGCCCCGAAACCGGGCGCGAGCACCGGTCCGTTGAGCCGGCTCAGGTCGACTTCCCCAGGAGCCACAGTGGCCCCTACGACCACGCCGACGTCGCCGTACGGCTCAGCACCTGCGTTGTGGTCCGCCGCAGCGTCTACGACGCTCTGAGCGACCGTACGGCCGTCTTCGAGCCGCGCGCGCTGCAACGCGTCCGCTTCCGGGTTGGACGTGCGCGCGAGCACGAAGAGCCCGTTGCCCGCTTCGCTCGCCGCCTTGACCGCCGCGTCGAGGGCGCCGAAGCCGAGGTACGGCGACACGGTGGCCGCGTCGGCGGCGAAAGCCGCCTTTTCGGCCACGTACGCCGCCGTGTAGGCCGCCATGGTGGAGCCGATGTCACCCCGCTTCACGTCGAGCAAGACAAGCGCTCCGGCGTCGTGAGCGACGTCTACGACGCGTTCGAGCACCGCCACGCCGGCGGGCCCGAACGCCTCGAAGAACGCCGACTGCGGCTTCACGATCGCCGCCACCTCGCCCAGCGCCTCCGCGGCGCTGAGCGCGAAGCGTTCGAGCCCGCTCGCGTCGACTGGCAGGCCCCACGCCTCGATCAGGCCCGGATGCGGGTCGATCCCGGCGCACAGCGCCCCGCGCGCGGCCACCGCTTCGGCGAGCCGCGCCCCGAACCGGGCGGTCACGACGTCGCCTTCAGCGCCGCCTGGAGGTCCTGGAGGCTGCGCACGCCGATGTCGCCGCGGATAAGCGCTTCGATGCCGTGCACGGCCGCCGCGGCGCCCTGCACCGTGGTGACGCACGGAATGTCGCGCGACACCGCGGCAGTCCGGATTTCGTAACCGTCCACGCGCGGTCCGCTGTTTCCGTACGGCGTGTTGATCACCATGTTGACGTCGCCGGCGAGGATCACGTCGACGATGTTCGGCTCGCCGGTGCCCGGGTCCGGTTCGGAGTGCTTGCGCACCACCGAGCAGGCAACCCCGTTGCGCCGCAACACTTCCGCGGTTCCGGAGGTGGCCAGGATCTCGAAGCCGAGGTCGGCCAGCCGCTTCACCGGGAAGACCAGCGAGCGCTTGTCGCGGTTGGCGACGGAGACGAATACCCGGCCCGAAGTGGGAAGGGATCCGTAGGCGCCGCTCTGCGATTTCGCGAATGCTTTCCCGAAGGAGGTGTCGACGCCCATGACTTCGCCGGTGGACTTCATTTCCGGGCCGAGCAGGGAGTCGACGCCGTGTCCTTCGGGGGTGCGGAACCGGTGGAACGGCAGGACGGCTTCCTTAACCGCGACCGGGGAGTCGGCGGGCATCCGGCCGCCGTCGCCCTCGGCGGGCAGCACCCCGGACGCGCGCAGGTCCTTGATCGTCGAGCCGGTCATCACCAGCGCCGCGGCCTTCGCCAGCGGGACGGCGGTGGCCTTGGAGACGAACGGGACGGTGCGGGAGGCGCGCGGGTTGGCTTCCAGGACGTAGAGCACGTCGTCCTTGAGCGCGTACTGCACGTTCAGCAGGCCGCGGACGCCGACGCCGCGGGCGATGGCCTCGGTGGAGGCGCGGACCGCGTCGAGGTCCTGCGCGCCGAGGGTGATCGGCGGCAGCGCGCAGGAGGAGTCGCCGGAGTGGATCCCGGCCTCCTCGATGTGCTCCATCACGCCGCCGAGGTAGAGGTCCTCGCCGTCGAACAGGGCGTCCACGTCGATCTCGATCGCGTCGTCGAGGAACCGGTCCACCAGCACCGGGTGCTCGGGGGTGACCTCGGTGGCGCGGCGGATGTAGCCGGCGAGGGACTCCTCGTCGTAGACGATCTCCATGCCGCGCCCGCCCAGCACGTAGGACGGGCGGACCAGCACCGGGTAGCCGATCTCGTCGGCGATCCGCTTCGCGCCCTCGAACGAGGTCGCCGTCCCGTACTTCGGCGCGGGCAGCCCGGCGGCGGTGAGGACTTCGCCGAACGCGCCGCGGTCCTCGGCGAGGTCGATCGCCTCCGGCGGCGTCCCGACCACCGGCACCCCGGCGTCGGCGAGGCGCTGCGCGAGCCCGAGCGGGGTCTGCCCGCCCAGTTGCACGATCACCCCGGCCACGGTGCCGGACTGCTGTTCGGCGTGCACGACCTCCAGCACGTCCTCGAACGACAGCGGCTCGAAGTACAGCCGGTCGGACGTGTCGTAGTCGGTGGACACGGTTTCCGGGTTGCAGTTGACCATCACGGCCTCGAACCCGGCCTCGCGCAACGCGATCGCCGCGTGCACGCAGGAGTAGTCGAACTCGATGCCCTGCCCGATCCGGTTCGGCCCCGACCCGAGGATCAGCACCTTCGGCTTGTCCGACTGGGCGGCGACCTCCGAGGTCGCGGCGGGGTCGGTCTCGTAGGCCGAGTAGTGGTACGGGGTCTTCGCCGCGAACTCGGCCGCGCAGGTGTCGACCGTCTTGAACACCGGCCGCACCCCCAGCCGGTGCCGCAGCGCCCGCACGCCGTCCTCGCCCGCGAGTTCCGGGCGCAGCGCGGCGATCTGCCGGTCGGACAGGCCGGTGCGCTTGGCGCGGCGCAGCAAGTCGCCGTCGAGCACCGGGGCGTCGCGGACCTCCGCGCCGACCTCGCCGATCAGGGCGACCTGGTCGATGAACCACGGGTCGATGCCCGAGGCCTCGTGGACCTGCTCGACCGTCGCGCCCAGCCGCAGCGCCAGTTCCACCTCGTAGAGGCGGCCTTCGTGCGGCGTGCGCAGCGAGTCCAGAACGGACTCGGCAGTCGCGCCCTCGGGGTCGGGCAGCGTCCAGAACCCGGTCGCCTTCGTCTCGATCGACCGCATCGCTTTCCCGAGAGCTTCGGGGAAACTGCGGCCGAACGACATCGCCTCGCCCACCGACTTCATGGTCGTGGTGAGCGTGGGGTCCGCGCCGGGGAACTTCTCGAACGCGAACCGCGGCATCTTCACCACGACGTAGTCCAGCGTCGGCTCGAACGCCGCCGGGGTCTCGCCGGTGATGTCGTTGCGGATCTCGTCGAGGGTGTAGCCGATCGCCAGCTTCGCCGCGATCTTCGCGATCGGGAAACCGGTCGCCTTCGACGCCAGCGCGGACGAACGGGACACGCGCGGGTTCATCTCGATCACGACCATCCGGCCGTCCTCGGGGTTGAACGCGAACTGGATGTTGCAGCCGCCGGTGTCCACGCCGACCTCGCGCAGCACCGCGATCCCGACGTCGCGCATCACCTGGTACTCGCGGTCGGTCAGCGTCATCGTCGGCGCGACGGTCACCGAGTCGCCGGTGTGCACGCCCATCGCGTCCACGTTCTCGATCGAGCACACGACCACCACGTTGTCGTGCTTGTCGCGCATCAGCTCGAGCTCGTACTCCTTCCAGCCGAGCACGCTCTCCTCGATCAGCACCTCCGTCACCGGAGACTCCGTGAGCCCGGTCGACGCCAGCCGCTCCAGGTCCTCAGGCGTGTGCGCCATGCCCGAACCGAGCCCGCCCATGGTGAACGACGGCCGGATGACGACCGGCAGCCCGAGTTCCTCGACGGTGGCGCGGACCTCGTCCATGTCGTGGCAGACGCGCGAGCGCGGGACGTCCGCGCCGACCGTGCGCACGATGTCCTTGAACTTCTGCCGGTCCTCGCCGCGCTGGATCGCGTCGATGTCCGCGCCGATCAGCTCCACGCCGTACTTCTCCAGCACGCCGCGCTCGTGCAGCGCCACCGCGCAGTTCAGCGCGGTCTGCCCGCCCAGCGTCGCCAGCAGCGCGTCCGGGCGCTCGGCCGCGATGACCTTCTCCACGAAGTCCGGCGTCACCGGCTCGATGTAGGTCGCGTCCGCGAACTCCGGGTCCGTCATGATCGTCGCCGGGTTCGAGTTCACCAGGGACACGCGCAGACCCTCGCTGCGCAGCACCCGGCAGGCCTGCGTGCCCGAGTAGTCGAACTCGGCCGCCTGCCCGATCACGATCGGCCCGGAGCCGATCACCAGCACGTGCTGGATGTCCGTCCTCTTCGGCATCAGGCCTTCTTCTCCATCAAGTCAACGAATTCGTCGAACAGCGGCGCGGCGTCGTGCGGACCCGCCGCCGCTTCGGGGTGGTACTGCACGGAAAACGCGGGCACGTCGAACGCGCGCACGCCCTCCACGGTGTCGTCGTTCGGGCAGTAGTGGCTGATCTGCGCCGCCCCGTACGGGGAATCGAACCGCTGTCCCGGCTCGCCTTCCAAGGCGAAACCGTGGTTCTGCGCGGTGATCGCCACCCGGCCGGTCGCCACGTCGATCACCGGGATGTTGATCCCCCGGTGCCCGTAACGCATCTTGTAGGTGCCCAAACCCAAGGCGCGGCCCAGGATCTGGTTGCCGAAGCAGATGCCGAACAGCGGGATCCGCTGCTCCAGAACGGTTTTCGTCAACGCCGTCGCGTGCGCGGTCGTCGCCGGGTCGCCCGGGCCGTTGGACAGGAACACCCCGTCCGGCTCCAGCGCCAGCAGTTCCTCCGCGCTCGTGCTCGACGGCAGCACGTGCACCTCGATGCCCCGCTGCGTCATCAGCCGCGGCGTGTTCGACTTGATCCCCAAGTCCAGCGCCGCGACCCGGAACCGCCGTTCGCCTTGCGCCGCAACGACATACGGCTTCTCCGTGGAGACCTCGCCCGCGAGGTCCGCGCCCTTCATCGGCGGGCTCGCCAGCACCTCCGCGACCATCTGCTCGTCGCTGCCCAGCGCGTCGCCGGAGAACACCCCGGCGCGCATCGCGCCCTGCTCGCGCAGATGCCGCGTCAAAGTGCGGGTGTCCACTTCGGAAATCCCGACCACGCCCTGGCGCACCAGTTCCTCGTCCAGCGTGCGCTTCGCGCGCCAGCTCGACGGCGTGCGCGCGGGATCCCGCACCACGTAACCGGAAACCCAGATCCGGGCCGATTCGTCGTCCTCGTCGTTCCAGCCCGTGTTGCCGATCTGCGGCGCCGTCTGCACCACGATCTGCCGGTGGTACGACGGATCCGTCAGCGTTTCCTGGTACCCCGTCATGCCGGTGCAGAACACCGCCTCGCCCAGGGTCCGCCCGCGCGCGCCGTACGCAGCGCCGCGGAACACCCGGCCGTCTTCGAGAACCAGGGCGGCGGGGCCGCGAGTGCCGGTGCTCACTGGGCACCTCCCTTGATGTCGTGATCGGAAAGTTCGTTGATCCATTGCGGATAGTCGTCGAGGTCGTCCCCGCGGAACCCGGTGTCCAGCGCGACGTCGCCGAGCTGCCAGGTGATCACCAGCAGCACGTCGGTGCCGGTGACCTTCCCGGCGAGCCGCGAGTCGCGGCGGATCCCGGTGATCGAGCCGCGCGGGATCCAGAAGTCCGGCAGCCCGCCGCGTTCCACGGCGATCCCGTCCGGGTGCAGCCGCCAGACCGCGCCCGACCGCGGGCCCGCGCCGCGCGTGACGACCCGGTCCTGCCAGTTGCCCGCGGTCGTGGTGCCCACGTACACGCCGGTCGATTCGAGCTGGAACTCGCCGGGCTCGGCCGGGATCTCCGGGAACGGCGCGATCCGCGCGCTCTGCGAACGCGCCTTGCGCCGCCAGCCGACCCACATGCCCCACAGGCACAGCAGGAAGAACGCGACGATCCCCAGCGTCAGCAGCAACCGCTCCATCAGCAGATCTTCCCCTCGCGTGCGGTGATCCGCCCGCGCAGCAGGGTCGCCGTCACCACGCCGGGCAACCGCATTCCCTCGTACGGGGTGTTGGCCGCGATGCTGGCCAGTTCGGCCCCGCGCACGGTCCATTCGGCGTCCGGGTCGACCAGCGTCAGGTTCGCCGGTTCGCCCGCTTCGATCGGACGGCCGTGCCCGGCCAGGTTCCCGACCTCCGCGGGCCGCTCGCTCATCACGCGCGCGACGCCGCGCCAGTCGAGCAGACCGGTCTTGACCATCGTCTCGACGACCACCGACAGCGCGGTCTGCAGGCCGAGCATGCCGGGCCGGGCCGCGGCCCACTCGGTGTCCTTGTCCTGCACGGCGTGCGGCGCGTGGTCGGTGGCGACGCAGTCCACGACGCCCTCGGCCAGCGCGGCGCGCAGCTTCTCCGCGTCGCCGCCGGTGCGCAGCGGCGGGTTGACCTTGTTGACCGGGTCGTAGGTCTCGAGCCGGTCGTCGGTCAGCAGCAGGTGGTGCGGCGTGACCTCGGCCGACACCTTCGTGCCGCGCTCCTTCGCCCAGCGCAGGACGTCGACCGTGCCCGCGGTGGAGACGTGGCAGACATGCAGCCGCGCGTTCGCGTGCAGCGCCAGAAGGCAGTCGCGCGCGACGATCGACTCCTCCGCCGACGCCGGCCAGCCCGCGTAGCCCAGCCGCGACGCCTGCTCGCCCTCGTGCGCCTGCGCGCCGACGGTGAGCCGCGGTTCCTCGGCGTGCTGGGCGATCACCGCGTCGAGCGCGGACGAGTACTCCAGCGCCCGGCGCATCAGCAGCGGGTCCGCGACGCACACGCCGTCGTCGGAGAAGACCCGCACCGCCGCGGTGCCCTTGGCCATCGTGCCCAGTTCGGCGAGCTTCTCGCCCTTGAGCCCGACGGTGACCGCGCCGACCGGATGGACGTCGACCAGGCCGACCTCCTGCCCGCGCCGCCACACGTGGTCGGTGACGAGCGCGTTGTCGGCGACCGGATCGGTGTTGGCCATGGCGAACACCGCGGTGTAGCCGCCCAGCGCGGCCGCCGCGGAGCCGGTGTCGATGGTCTCGGTGTCTTCGCGGCCC
Organism: Amycolatopsis sp. FU40; assembly: GCF_021903635.1. NCBI lineage: Bacteria > Bacillati > Actinomycetota > Actinomycetes > Pseudonocardiales > Pseudonocardiaceae > Amycolatopsis > Amycolatopsis sp. FU40. Next base: position 546,925 of record NZ_CP091381.1, on the reverse strand, counting down.
GGCTCGCGCAGGTGCGTGTGCAGGTCGACGAACCCGGGCAGGAGGACCTGGCCCTTGGCGTCGAGCACCTCGGCGCCCTCGGGAACGTTCACCTCGCCGATGGCGGCGATCACGCCGTCCTCGATCAGGACGTCCACCGGCTCGCCCTCGCCGTACGGGCGGGCACCCTTGATCACGATGCTCACGCGGCAGCTCCTTCACTGGCCAGGAGGTGGTAGAGGACCGCCATGCGCACATGCACGCCGTTGCGGACCTGTTCGGTAATGGCTGAGGAGGGGGAATCCGCGACCGCGGAGGCGATCTCCATGCCGCGCAGCATCGGACCGGGGTGCAGTACGACCGCGTGGTCCGGCAGCAGCGCCTGACGGCGCTCGGAGAGCCCGTAAGAGATCGAATATTCGCGCGCGGAGGGGAAAAAGCCCCCGTGCATGCGCTCGGCCTGGACGCGCAGCATCATCACCGCATCGACGGCGGGCAACTCGGCGTCGAGGTCGTGCGAGACCGTGACCGGCAGCTTCTCCACGCCGACCGGCAGCAGCGTCGGAGGCGCGACGAGCACCACCTCCGCGCCGAGGGTGCTGAGCAGGTGGATGTTCGACCGCGCGACCCGGCTGTGCAGGACGTCGCCGACGATGGCGATCCGCCGGTCCTTCAGGGAACCGAGGCGTTCGCGCAGCGTCGCCGCGTCCAGCAGCGCCTGTGTGGGGTGCTCGTGCATGCCGTCGCCCGCGTTGACCACCGCGGTGCCCGGACCGGCGAGCCAGCCGGACAGCCGGTGCGCGGCCCCCGAGGCGGGGTGCCGGATGATCACGCAGTCTGCGCCCGCGGCGGCCAGCGTGAGCGCGGTGTCCCGCAGCGATTCGCCCTTGTTCACCGAGGAACTGGACGCCGAGACGTTGATCACGTCCGCGCTCATCCACTTCCCGGCGATCTCGAACGAGACCCGGGTGCGCGTCGAGTTTTCGTAGAACAGCGTGATCACGGTGCGGCCGCGCAGCGTCGGCAGCTTCTTGACCTCGCGGCCGAGCAGCGTGTGCTTCAGCTCGTCGGCGGTGTCGAGCACGGCGGTCGCGGTGTCCGCGTCGAGCCCGTCGGTGGCGAGCAGGTGCTTCACCGGGTTTCTCCTTCCGGCGCGCGCAGCAGCACCGCGTCCCGGCCGTCGGTTTCGGACAGCAGCACGGAGACGCCCTCGGCGCGCGCGGTGGGCACGTTCTTGCCGACGTAGTCGGCGCGGATCGGCAGCTCGCGGTGGCCGCGGTCGACGAGCACGGCGAGCTGGACGGCACGCGGGCGGCCGTGGTCGCGCAGGGCGTCGAGGGCTGCGCGGATGGTGCGGCCGGAGAACAGGACGTCGTCGACGAGGATGACGACCCGGTTGTCGATCCCGCCCGGCGGCAGCTGCGTCTGCTCGAGCGCGCGCGGCGGACGGCGGCGGAGATCGTCGCGGTACAGGGTGATGTCGAGGGCGCCGTGCGGCGGCGCGACCCCGGCGAACTCGCCGATCTTCCCGGCGAGGCGCGCGGCCAGCGGAGTGCCGCGCGTGGGGATGCCCAGCAGCACCGGGTACTGCTCGGGCGGACCGGCTCCGAGAGCGGTCTTCTCGATGACCTGGTGGGCCATCCTCGCGATCGTGCGCGCGACATCACCGGCGGACAGCAGCTCGCGCTCTCCCGCCGGCTCCGCCGCGCCACGCGGACGTGACGACAAGGCGGACCTCCTTCCCCGCCTCTCTGGACGGGTCCTTAAAGGACGTCGGCAACCGGCTGCTGCCGGAAACCGCACCGACAGTAGCAGGAGCGGTCAATCAGTCTTCCGGGTGGTACGCGCACGGCCGCCACCTGCGCGGACCGACCTTCTGCTTGACCTGGTGACAACTATGCGTAACCATTACTCTGAGTATTCGACTCGAGGAGTCCCCGGCTCCGGTCCTCCCGGCCGGGCAGGGGCGATGAAACGGAGAACCACCAGATGGGCGATTACGCCAAGGCGCTCGGGGCCAAGCTCCGCGGGATCCGCCAGCAGCAAGGCCTGTCCCTGCACGGGGTCGAGCAGAAGTCCGGCGGACGCTGGAAGGCCGTCGTGGTCGGCTCGTACGAGCGCGGCGACCGGGCGGTCACCGTCCAGAAGCTGGCCGAGCTGGCGGACTTCTACGGCGTGCCGGTGGTCGAACTGCTGCCGGAGGGCCGGGTCCCCTCGGGAGCCGAGCCCGCCACGAAGATCGTGATCAACCTGGAGCGGCTCCAGCAGCTCCCCGCGGAAAAGGTCGGCCCGCTCGCCCGGTACGCGGCCACGATCCAGAGCCAGCGCGGCGACTACAACGGCAAGGTGCTCTCCATCCGCACCGAGGACCTGCGCTCGCTCGCCATCATCTACGACATGACCCCCGGCGAGCTGACCGAGCAGCTCATCGACTGGGGCGTCCTCCCGCCGGAAGCCCGCCCGTCCAAAGAGGACTGAGCACTGATGGCGGCAGCGGCCGTGCACGACGCGGCGGGCTTCCCGCACCCGGGGAACCGGGAACGCCCGCCGCGCTTCGGGTGAGTCTCCGGCCGCGAATCCCGGCCCGCCGGATCCGGTCGGCCTCGGTTGATCCAGGGTGCCCGGGACCGCTGACCTGCCTTGTTCTGCCTCGCGACGCGCCTGGCCACAGCCGGTGACTTCGCTGGAATTGCCTGGGTTTTCCGCGCTGAGAATCGGATTTCTTCCGGATTCCGGCGCATTTTCTGCGGTGCGCCCCAGAGCGCCAGGGGTTCTTCCGCCCCGGCCGCTTCCCCGCTCCGAGCTTCGGATGCCGAGCGGACTTCCTTGCCCGGCTTGAAGTTCCGCGCCGAGCGCCTGCTCACTCCCGGCCGCGAAACCCGGACCGCCGATGTCAAGCGACTTCCCCGCAGCGCGGCTCTCTCGCGCCGAGCATTTCCCCCGCTCGCAGCCACGAAACCCGAACCATCAGCGCAACAATCCCGCACCGGCATTCCCGCGTCGCAAACCTGAACTACCAGCGCAAAGCAACTCCCCGAGCAGCGCGACAGTCCGGCACCGAGCATTCCCCGCGCGTGGCCGCAAACCTGAACTGTCAGCATGAAGCGACCTTCGCGGCAGTCTCGCCCCGAGCATTTCCCCCGCTCACAACGGGTTTTCCGCCCCGGGCACGCTCTCCCGACAGCGGCGCCCGTCTGGTCTCGCCGCTCCCCCAGGCAACGAATTCCGCTCCGGCAGCGGTTAAGTCCCCGTTCAGCCATCGGAAACCGTTGCCCCGTCGCGGATTTCGCAGCCCCCGGCCGCGATCACCGCATTGGGGCCCGCTCAGCAGGACTGCTTACTCACCGCAGCGAATCCGGGAGCCCGTCACCCCAACCGCGCCGGATCGCCGCGCCATCGCCCGGATTCTCCGGCCGCGAATGGCGCCCGCCGACCGGATCCGATTCCGCTCGGTGATCAATTTTCTCCCGGACGCCCCTCGCACCGGCCGCCGGGGCCCGGCGGTGACCCGATCAGGCAGCGGCCATTCAGGTGGCCGCTTTCCCCCAGCCGGGTTACCTCTGACTACCGAGCCGCCAGGGCGGCGAGGACTACAGGACCGCGCGCAGCCGGTCGGCGATCGTGCCGATACGGCCGAGCACGCCGTTGATGAACCGCGGCGAGTCGTCCGTCGAAAGTTCCTTCGCGAGGCCGACCGCTTCGTCGATCGCGACCGCGTCGGGGACGTCCGCCGACCACAGCATCTCGTACACGCCGACGCGCAGGACCGCCAAGTCGACCGGCGGCATCCGCTCGAGGGTCCAGCCCTGCGAGTGCTCCGCGAGAAGTTCGTCGATCCGCTCGCGGTGGGCCGTGACGCCCTCCACGACGGTGATCGTGTAGTCCGCGACCGGGTCGAGGCCGACCGCGCCGACCCGGTCGGCCAGCAGCGTGACCGGGTCGGCGGACCGCTGGGCGGCCTCGTACAGCATCTCGACCGCGCGCCGGCGCGCCTGGCGCCTGCTGATCGCGCCGCCGCGGTTCGGGTGCGGGGGAAGCTTGTCCGCCATCAGCTGGAGACGCGGCCGAGGTAACGGCCGTCGCGGGTGTCGACCTTGATCTTCTCGCCGGTCGAGAGGAACAGCGGGACCTGGATCTCCGCGCCGGTCTCGAGCGTCGCCGGCTTGGTGCCGCCGGTGGAACGGTCGCCCTGGAGGCCGGGGTCGGTGTGCTGGATGACCAGCTCGACCGAGGTCGGCAGCTCGACGTACAGCGGCTCGTTCTCGTGCACCGCGACCTGGACCTCGGTGTTCTCGAGCATGTAGTTCGCGTTGTCGCCGACGGTCTCGGCGGGCACCGTGATCTGGTCGTAGGTGTCGCCGTCCATGAAGACGAAGTCCGCGCCGTCCTTGTACAGGTACGTCATGTTCCGGCGGTCCACCGTGGCCGTCTCGACCTTCGTGCCCGCGTTGAAGGTCTTGTCGACGACCTTCCCGGTCAGGACGTGCTTGAGCGTGGTGCGCACGAACGCACCGCCCTTGCCCGGCTTGACGTGCTGGAACGCGGTGACGCTCCACAGCTGGCCGTCCAGGTTGAGGACGAGTCCGTTCTTCAGGTCGTTGGTGGTGGCCACGAGTCTTCAGGTCTCCTGTGTTCGATCTCTTCGGCCGCGGCCGTCAGACGGCCACGAGGTCCTTGGTGCTCAGGGTGAGGAGTTCGGGTCCGGAGTCCCGCACGACGAGCGTGTCCTCGATGCGCACGCCACCGCGCCCCGCGAGGTACACGCCGGGCTCGACGGTGACCGCCATACCGGCGGACAGTGTACCGACGCCCGCGGCGGCGAGACTCGGTGCCTCATGCACTTCCAGCCCGACGCCGTGGCCGAGACCGTGCGCGAACTGCTCTCCGTACCCGGCGTCGGCGATCACCGAGCGGGCCGCGGCGTCCACTTCGGACACCACAGCGCCCGGGCGGACAGCCTCGGCGCCCGCCGCCTGCGCGCGGTGCACCAGGTCGTAGATCTCGCGCTGCCAGTCCGCCGGTTCGCCGATGACGACCATGCGGGTCATGTCCGAGTGGTAGCCGTCGACCGTGGCGCCGAAGTCGAATTTCACGAAGTCGCCGCGGCTCAGTTCGGCCCCGGTCGGGCGGTGGTGCGGAATCGCCGAGTTCGGCCCGGCGGCGACGATGGATTCGAAGGAGATCCCGGACGAACCGTGCTCCAGCATCCGGTTCTCCAGGTCGCGCGCCACTTCCAGTTCGGTCCGGCCCGGCCGCACTCCCCCGGCCTCGATCAAGGCGGCGAGCGCACGGTCGGCGGCGGCGCACGCGGCGCGCAAGGCCGCGATCTCGACCTCGTCCTTGACCACCCGCAACTGCTCTACCAGCCCCGGAGTGCGGACCAGTTCGACCCGGTCGAAGCACACCTTGAGGTTCTCGTGCTCCTCGACGCTCACGTGCTGGCTCTCGAACCCGGTCCGGCCGTAGCCCTGCTCCGCCGCGTGCACCGCGAGCGCGCGGGCGCTGGCGCGGTCGAGCACGCGCTCCAGGTCGGGCACCTCTGACTCCGACTGGGTCGTGTAGCGCCCGTCGGTGCAGAACAGGGTCTTCGCGTCGCCGTCCGCGTGCAGCAGCAGCGCGGCGTTCGACCCGGTGAACCCGGTCAGGTAGCGGATGTTGAGCAGATCGGTGACCAGCAGCGCGTCGACCCCGTTCTCGTGGAGCAGGGCGGCGGCCGCGGCGCGGCGGTGAGCGTGGATTTCCGGCACGCGACCAGCTTAACCAGCGGCTTCCGGCCGTCCCCGCGGCCGCGGTTCGAGGACGGCCTACTGGCGGTTAACTTCGGCGCGCCTACACTCCGTCCATGCTGGGTGCCTGGTTGACGCGCGGGCTGGTCATGGCGGTCGTGCACGCCGCCGCGATGACGCTGCTCGCCAAGTGGTCCGTGTTCCACCCGACCGGCCAGACGCTGTTCACGTCGCTCACCATCGCCGTACTGGTCGGCTTGGCGGCGTTGTGGAGCGCGATCGACGGCTGGCGCGGCCTGCGCGACAGAGGGCGCGCGTGGTTCATCGCGTCGCTGGTCGCGGGCGTGTGCTCGGGCATCCTGTACGTGATCGGGCGGGCGATCTTCGTCGACCAGACCGGGGTTTCCGAACTGGGCGCCGCGCTCACCGGCGGGGCGGCGTTCTCCGCGCTGCTGGTGCTGGTGCCCGCCGGGCTGGGCCTGTTCGTCGGCGGCCGGATGCGGCGGCCGGCGGAGACTTCCGACGAGGAGTCCGCCGCACCTGAACCGGACGACGAGGACGAGGACGGCGCCGGCAGCCGTTCCGGCGAACTCGAACTCCCGCCGAGCCCGGCCCCGCGGACCGCTCCGAAGCCTTCGCCGGTCAGCCGCCCAGCGGCAAACCGCGCGCGGCGCCGTCCCACTGTTGCGGGTCGATCTCCTGCACCCCGGAACCGTTGAGCGGCACGATCGTCGTGTCCGGCAAGCCGTAAAGCTGCCCGTCGAGCACGATGCCGTAACCGCGGCCGTACGCGTGCACGATGGTGGCCCCCGAGCGCAGGCGGGTTTTCACCGGCGCTTCCGGCACCTGCGGCAACGGCCGGTCGACCAGTTCCCCGGCAAGCACCGCGGCGACTGACCGCCGGTCGATCCGGATCCGCTCGCCGCGGCGGTAGAGGTCGATCATGCGGTCCGGGGACGGCATCGCGACGCCGTCGAAGGTCGCCATGCTGCGCGAGGGGGTCGAGCAGCCGCCCGCGCCTTTCACGTCGAGCCCGAAGTGCTTCAGCCCGGTCGGCGCGCCCGTCGGGCCGATCTCGGTGGCGCGCACGACGTCCAGCGAAACCAGATCGCACGGGTCGCTGACCGACGTCGGCGCGTGCCCGTCCGGACGGCGGACTAGGCCGGGGCCTTCCTTCCACGCGCCCGGGATCACGACCGGTTTGTACGGCTGCATCGTGAAATCGCGGTCCCAGAAGGTGATCGTGGTGCCCTCGGCGGTTTCGTGCGCGATGGCGAAGGCGGAGAGCGCGCCGACCCACTCCAGGTCCACGCTGAACGCGTCGACCACAGACCGGGTCCGCGGCGCGGCAGTCGTCGCGGTGGGCTCGAACCCCTTCTCCCCCAACGCTTCCACCCCCTCGCGGAACGCCGGGTCGTGCGCCCGGACGACGAACTGCCCCGCCCCGTTCCAGCCCGCCGCGCGGCCGGTGGTGTCGGTGAACATGAGGTAGTACCAGCCGTCGAGGAAGACCACCGAGGGCTGGCCGGCGCCGTAGACGTTGGCGCGGTGGACGTCGTGGGACGCGCCGAGAATCGGGTTGCCGCCGTTCGAACGGGTCCAGTGGATGCCGTCCGGGCTGGTGGCCATGCCGATCGCGTTGCCGAGCGCGTGGTCGCCCGCAGCCCCGGTGTAGTACATGAAGTAGGTGCCGCCGACGCGCAGCACGGACGGGTCGCAGGTGTGCATGCCGTCGAAGTTCCCGGGCGCGCCGGACAGGACCGCCGGGGGCGCGCCGCCACCCGGCCCGGTGAAGGGTCCGTCGGCCGAGGGACCCTCGGCGTAGAGGATGTCGTCGCCCGGCGGCGGGGCGCTGCTGTACTGGCTGCACCACCAGATCCGGGTGCGGCCGTTCTCGACCATCACGGTGGGGCCGTAGTTGTAGGACGCGTCCGCGGCCCCGGCCGCCACGACGCCCCCGCCCTGCCTGCTGGCCCCCGCGGCGAGAGCGACGTCCGCCGCCCGAGGCGGATCCTTGGGCGGTTGCGGAGCACCGCCCGCGATGCCGCCGTGCCCCGTGCCCTCGGCTTGCGGCTGGGCCATCGTCTGGCTGCACCCGGAAACGAGGGAACCGGCGATCAGCAGCGAGAGCAGCTGACGCACGGGTCGCCGACCCCCACGACGAAACGGGTGCATGATCGCCGAGTGTAGCGACAGCGGCACCGGATGGGTGAACCACATCGGGCATCTGCCGGTCAAGCGGCGGGTTTACCGGAGGCTTGCTTTTCGGTTGGTGCGCGGCGATCCGGCGCGACGGTCCGCGTCTCCGCCGGTCTCGTGAGTGGCGGCGCCGGTTCTAACCGGCACGAACACTCACGACCCCCGGGGCTGCCGCCCTCACCCCCAGCCCCAGCGGCCGCACCCTGGCGTGATGCCGGAAAGCCCGCCGCGGCACCGGAACCGCCCGGCAGCAGCGTCTAACGCGAGGTCAGGACGCGTGCGCGGCGATCCAGCGCAGCGCCAGGGCGTAACCATCCACGCCGAGGCCGACGATCACCCCGGTCGCGATGTCGGAAAGCACGCTGTGGTGCCGGAATTCCTCGCGCTTGTGCACATTGCTGATGTGCAGCTCGATCAGCGGCGCGGTGAGCTGGGCGGCGGCGTCGCGGACGGCGATCGAGTAGTGCGTCCACGCGCCGGCGTTCAGCACGACCGGGGCGCCCGCGTCGGCGGCCTCGTGCAGCCAGCCGACCATTGCGCCCTCGTGGTCGGTCTGGCGGACCTCGACGTCGAGGCCCAGCTCCTGGCCGGTCGCGACGCACAGGTGCGCGAGGTCGTCGTGCGTGGTGGAGCCGTAGACGTCCGGCTCGCGTTTGCCTAGGCGGCCGAGGTTGGGGCCGTTGAACACGAACGTCTTCACAGCAGCACGCTCCCGCCGTTTTCGGTGGACTCGGCCGCGATCGCCGAGTACGCGGCGGCGAGCAGCGACGGGTCGGGGCCCTCCAGCCTGCCGGGTTTGGCCAGGCCGTCGAGGACGACGAACCGCAGCACGCCGGAGCGGGTTTTCTTGTCGCCCTTCATGGTTTCCAGCAGCTGGGGCAGCGCGTCCGCGTCGTAGGCGGTCGGCAGGCCGATCAGCTTGAGCACCGAGGCGTGCCGGTCGGCGGTGGCGTCGTCGAGACGTCCGGCCAGCCGGGCCAGTTCCGCCGCGAACACCAGGCCGACGCTGACCGCCGCGCCGTGGCGCCAGCGGTAGCGCTCGCGGCGTTCGATGGCGTGGCCGAGGGTGTGGCCGTAGTTGAGGATTTCGCGCAGGTCGGATTCGCGCAGGTCAGCGGCGACGACGTCGGCCTTCACCTGGATCGAGCGGCGGACCAGTTCGGCGAGCACGTCGCCCGCCGGGTCGAGCGCCTGCGCCGGGTCGGCCTCGATCAGTTCGAGGATCCGCGGGTCGGCGATGAAGCCGGTCTTGACGATCTCGGCCATTCCGGCGACGAGTTCGTTGCGCGGCAAGGATTCCAGCGTCGCGAGGTCGACCAGGACGGCGGAGGGCTCGTGGAAGACGCCGACGAGGTTCTTGCCCGCTTCGGTGTTGATGCCGGTCTTCCCGCCGACGGCCGCGTCGACCATGCCGAGCAGCGTCGTCGGCACGTTCACCAGCCGGACGCCGCGCATCCAGGTGCCCGCGACGAACCCGGCGAGGTCGGTGACCGCCCCGCCGCCGAGCGCGACGACCACGCCGCGCCGGTCCAGCCCGATCCGGCCGAGGACCTCCCAGCAGAAGCTGGCGACCGAGAAGGCCTTGCCGTCCTCCGCGTCGGGAATCTCGACGCGGTGCGCGTCGAGCCCGGCCGCGGCCAGCTCGTCGCGAACAGCCTCGGCGGTGGCGGTGAGCGTCGGCGGGTGGATCAGCGCGACCTTCGACGCGTCGGCGAGCTGCTCGGTGAGTTCGCCGAGCAGGCCGCGTCCCACGAGCACGTCGTACGGCTGCGCGGTGGCGACCCGGATCCGGACGGGCGGGGTGGCGGACACGGTTCTCCTCACTGCTCCCGGGCCCGGTGGTCCTGGAGCGGGGTTTGCGGTCCGTGAGGGGCCCCTGCGGGATTCAGAGTCCCGCGGGGTTCCCCTCACGGACTTGAGCGGGCGCGGGCGGCCGGTGGCGGGTCACGGTTCGCGGACCCGGTCGGGTTCGAGGGCGGCGACGGCGGCCGCGACGACCTCTTCGGGCGTGCGCTTGTCGGTCTCGATCTCGACGGTCGCCACCTCGCGGTACACCGGCAGCCGCTGGTCGAGCAGAGCTTTGAAGGTGGCGCGCGGGTTGATGCCCGCGAGCAGCGGGCGCGCGCTGGACATGCCAGTGCGCTGGACGCCCGCCGCGAGCCCGACGTTCAGGAAGACCACCGTGTGGTCCTGAAGCCGCGCGCGGGTGCCGGGGGTGAGCGGGGCGCCGCCGCCGAGGGAGAGGACGCCGTCGTGTTCGGCGAGGGCGGTGGCGACCGCTTCCTCCTCGATCGCGCGGAACGCGGGTTCGCCGTCGTCGGCGAAGATGTCCGAGATGGCGCGTCCGGCGCGGGCGACGATGTCGTCGTCGGTGTCGCGGAAGGACACGCCGAGCGCCGCGGCCAGCAGCGGGCCGACCGTGCTCTTGCCCGAGCCCGGCGGTCCGACGACGACCGCGCGCGGGCTCACCAGCGCTCCTCGAGCGCCTTCAAGTACGACTGCGCGTTGCGCCGGGTCTCGGCCAGCGAGTCGCCGCCGAACTTCTCCAGTGCCGCGTCCGCGACGACCAGCGCCACGACCGACTCCAGCACCACGCCCGCGCGAGGCACCGCGCACACGTCGGAACGCTGGTGGATCGCCACGGCGGGCTCGCCGGTCCGGACATCCACTGTGGACAGCGCCTTGGGCACGGTCGAGATCGGCTTCATCGCGACGCGCACCCGCAACGGCTCGCCGTTGGTGATGCCGCCCTCGAGCCCGCCCGCGCGGTTCGACCGGCGCGTGACGCCGACCGGTCCGGTGCCGCGGTCGATCTCGTCGTGCGCTTGGCTGCCCCACCGGCGGGCGGTGGTGAAGCCGTCGCCGACCTCGACGCCCTTCATCGCCTGCACGCCCATGAGCGCGCCGGCGAGCCGCGCGTCGAGACGGCGGTCCCAGTGCACGTGCGAGCCGAGGCCCGGGGGCAGGCCGTAGACGATCACCTCGATCACGCCGCCGACGGTGTCGCCCGCCTTCCGCACCGCGTCGACCTCGGCGACCATCGCCTCGGTCCCTTCGGCCGAGAACGCCCGCACCGGGCTCTCGTCGATCGCCGCGAGGTCGCCCGGCTGCGGGAGCGGGCCGTCGGGAGCGTCGGCGCCGCCGATGGAGACGACGTGGCTCAGCACCTCGGCCCCGAGCAGCTGCCGCAGGAAGTTCCGCGCGACCGTGCCGAGCGCGGTCCGCGAGGCCGTCTCGCGGGCGCTGGCGCGCTCGAGGACGGGACGGGCCTCGTCGAAGCCGTACTTCTGCATGCCGGGAAGGTCGGCGTGCCCCGGGCGGGGCCGGGTCAGCGGCTCGTTGCGGGCGAGCCCGGCGAGCTCGGCCTCGTCGACCGGATCGGCCGCCATGACCTTCTCCCACTTGGGCCACTCGGCGTTCTCGATCTGGACGGCGATCGGGCCGCCCTGGGTGACCCCGTGCCGGACCCCGCCGAGAAACTGGACCTGGTCGGTCTCGAAGCCCATCCGGGGGCTGCGGCCGAACCCGAGCCGGCGCCGCGCGAGCTGCGCGGAGAGGTCCGAGGTCGTCACCTCCACCCCGGCAGGCAGCCCTTCGAGCACAGCGGCGAGGGCGGGTCCGTGCGATTCTCCAGCGGTGATCCAGCGCAGCACCGGCCAATCCTGTCACGGCGTGTCCGGCGGCCTGGCAGAGCCCCTGGCCTCAGGTGATGCCCGTTCCAGCGGCTGGGAAGACCGCGCACGCCCAGGTGGCCAGAACCAAGCCCGGGCCGTAGGGAACGCGGAGGGGGCCGGCGCGGGTCCGGGGGCGGGCCGGGCCGGGCGGAGGTGCGGCGGGGGCGGGCTTCGGCGGGACCGCGGTGCCGGTTGGAGTAGGGGCCGGACCGGGCAGCGCGGGAACGGGGTTGGTCGGCGGAACGGACGAGACAGGCCCCCGCGGGAACGCGGCACCAGTTGACGTGAAGGCCGGACCAGACGGCGCGGGAACGGGGTCGGTCAGCGCGGGAACAGGGCTGCTCGGCGGCGCGGACGAGACAGGCCCCGGCGGCAACGCGGCACCAGTTGACGTGGGGGCCGGACCAGACGGCGCGGCAACCGGACCGGGCAGCGCAGGAACGGAGGCGGTCGGCGTGGGAACAGGGTTGGTCGGCGGCGCGGACGAGACAGGCCCCGGCGGGAACGCGGCACCAGTTGACGTGGGGGCCGGACCGGGCAGCGCGGCAACCGGACCGGGCAGCGCAGGAACGGAGGCGGTCGGCGTGGGAACAGGGTTGGTCGGCGGCGCGGACGAGGCAGGCCCCGGGAGGACCGCAGCATCGATCGGCGCAGCAACGGGAGCAGACGGCGCGGGAGTGGGGTCGGTCGGCGCGGAGGGGGCGGTTGCCGGAGCAGAGGACGGGGCGGGACTGGCTGTCTCGTGCGCACGGGCGAGGTCCGGCTGGGCGAGACTGGCCGCTAAGGGGTCGGATTGGCTCGGTGTGGGCTCGTGGAGTTCTCCTTCGGCTGCCGAGCGGAGCGAGGGTGCGACGGTCCGGTCGGTGACGGATGAGGGTGAAGCAAGCCGGGCAGAAGACCGCGTCTGGCGGATCCGGCGCAGCAGCCACATCGGTACGACACCCGCCAGGCTCGCCAGCGCTGCCAGGACGGCAGCCGCCGCGGGGGCCAGTCCGCCGACTGCGCCCAGGACGGCGCCGCATGACCCGGCCAGTTTCACGTCACCGGGGCCGAGGCCGCCCGCCGACAACCTGTGGACGATCAGGTGTGTCCCGCCGAACAGCAGGCATCCCAGGAGAGCACCGACCGCCAACCGCCAGCCTCCGCCGCTCAGGGCGGCGAGGGTGAGGGTCAGGGCGACGGCCGGGTAGGCGGGCAGGGTGAGGATGTCCGGGAGGCGGCGGTGCCGGGCGTCAGCCAAGGCGAGGGGCACGCCCAGTACCGAGACCAGCCACGCCACGGGCAGCCACCAAGCCGGAAGCGCGCCCGCGTCGGCGCGGCACGCGGCCACTGCTGCGGCCGCGACGGCAGCGGTCATGCCGATCGCCGCGGAGACCGGGGCACCGGCTTTCTTCGTCATCATCAGCAGCACGGGGACCACCGCCCCGGCTGCGAGCACTGCTGTCAGAACCATGCGCCCAGCCTGTCGAAAACGCCTGGACCAGGGCAAACAAATCACGGTGCGAGGGGACCCCTCGTGCGCGACACGCCGGAAGGTTCACTCGGCGGAGGCACTTTCAGCCGGGGGAAGAAGCGAGGAAAGCTCGCCGGTATCCGGTCGGATTGACGCCTCGCAAGCGTTTGAAAGCCGAACTGAACCCGAACGCGTCCGAGTACCCCACCGCGCAGGCCACCTCCGCGATCGGCATCGACGGCTGTTCGGTCAGAAGGTCCGCGGCCAGGGTCATCCGCCATCGGGTCAGGTACGTCATCGGCGGCTCGCCGACCAGGTCCGCGAAGCGTTTGGCCAGCGTGGACCGCGAAACTCCGGCCCGCGCGGCCAGCGTGACGACCGTCCACGGGGCCGCCGGATCCGCGTGCAGCAGCCGGAGAGCGGCGCCCACCACCGGGTCCCGCTGGGCCGTCCACCACGGCGGCGGGGTGCCGCCTGGACGGTCGAACCAGTCGCGCAGCAGGCAGACCAGCATCCAGTCCAAGAGACGGTCCAGGACGATCTGCTGGCCCGGCGCGTCGACGGCCAGTTCGGCGGCCAGGTGGTCCAGCACCGGGTCTTCCGCGGCCGAGGAGGGCGGCCGGACGACTATTGGCAGGGCATCCAGCAGCGCGGACATCCGGCCGCGGCTGCGCACTGGGTACGCGCCGACGATCAGGTTCGTTTCGCCGTGGAACGGGTCGTTCCAGCCAAGGTGGTGCTGGGCGCCGCCCTGATCGGGAGTGGCGCAGAACTCGCCGCATTCGACGGGGACGGCGGTGGTGTCCAGGCTGTCCACGAAGGAGAACGGCCCGCGGACGAGGACGGTCTCGCGGGCGCGCAGCAGTTCGGGCGGATGGTCCTCCGGCACGATCCAGCCCTCGCCGCTCAACAGCGTGCACAGGGTCAGCGGCGCACTGTCCACGAACCGGAGCGACCACGGAGCGGACAGGGCCGTGCAGCCGAACAACGAGCCGTGCGCCCGGACCCCGCGGATCAAATCGCTGAACGCGTCCACTCGCCCGAGGTTAGACGAATGGACAGGCAATCCGGCGTATCGTCTATGGGATCGTCCGGGCACACCCGGTTGAATCGCAGCCATGAGCACCCTCACCGACCACGATCTCGAGTTCCTCCGCCGTCCTCTGCACGGCTTCCTGACCGTCGCCGCCGGACCGCGGCCGCCGCGGCCCCGGCCGGTGTGGTTCGAGGCCACTGACGAGGGCACGATCCAGCTGTTCACGTCCCCGGACTCGGTCAAGATCCGCCAGTTGCGCGAGGATCCGCGCGCGTCGATCGTCGTCGCGGCTCCGGTCGGGGAACCGGAGCGCTGGGTGTCCGTCGCCAGGCGCGTCACGATCGAGGCCGACGGCGGGCACGACCTCGCCCGCAGGCTCGCCGAACGGTACTGGGACCTCAGCACCGAGGAAGGCGCCGCCGGCGCGAAGATCCTGCGAGACCTCCCCCAGGTCCGGGTCGTCATCCACCCGGAGAAGGTGCACCGCTACGCGTTCTGAGCCGTCCGCGCGCGGATCGCCTGCACCAGCAGCACCAGACCGGAGATCACGCAGACCGCTTCGGTGATCACGCCCCAGTATTCGTACTGGCTGTTGAACTGGTCGTGCACGCCGTAGAAGCCCACCGTCACCGACAGCAGGTAGGCCAGCAGCGTCACGCCGCCGAAGCCCAGCGTGAGAAACGCCGGGAGCCAATGCCGCCAGGCGAGCAAGGCGATCGCGATCGCCACGCCGGCGACGCCGTTCACCAGGAAGAGCGGCCCGACCACGGGGATGTCCGCGTAGCCGCTGCCCCAGTACAGGGAGAAGTGGATCGCCGCCGAGCCAGCCAGGCCCGCCGCACCCAGCACACGCATCCAAGTGGTCACCACGGCGTCTCCTTCCGCGCGGAATACCGGATACGGACTACACGCACGGGCGACCGCGGCGGTTCACCGGCGCCCGGAAGGGCCCCGGTTCGTTGCACAGGGCATGACTGCCGAACTTCACTCCCGCCGTTCCGTCCTCGTCTCCGGGGCGGCCGTCGCGGGGACCGCCGCCGTCGCTCTCACCGCCTGCGGGAGCGGCGACGGCGGATCCGGACAGGCCGCGCACAAGCCGGGCGGCAAGGTGATCGCACTGGCGGAAGTGCCGGTGGGCCAAGCGAAATCCGCGAAAACCCCGGACGGGCAGGAAGTGCTCGTGGCACAGCCCGCGAAGGGGACGGTCGCCTGTTTCAGCGCCGTCTGCACGCACCAGGGCTGCACGGTGAATCCGCCGGAGAACGGCCAGGCGAGCTGTCCGTGCCACGGTTCGGTGTTCGACGCGCTGACCGGCGAGGTGAAGAAGGGGCCGGCGAGCCAGCCATTGTCCAAAGTGGCCGTGAAGATCGAGAACGGCGAGGTCGTCACGGCGTGACCGGAATCGCCCTTTGTGGACAGTCACGGTCCACAAAGGGCGTTCGGATCAATCGTTCCAGGTGAACAGCTCGTCGCCGGCGGCGACCGTGCGGCCGCCTTGGAGGCCGGCGAGGACGTCGGCGGACGCGTCGAGCCCGACGACCGGGACGATCGGCGAGTAGCCCTTGGCGGCGACCGCCTCGGGGTCCCAGCCCACGATCGGCTGGCCGGCCCGCACCTTTTCGCCCTTGACGACGTGCAGGGTGAACCCCTCGCCCTTCTCCTTGACCGTGTCGATGCCGAGGTGCACGAGCACCGCGCGGCCGTCCTCAGTGGCCACGACGTACGCGTGCGGGTGCAGCGTCACCACGGTCCCGTCGACCGGCGCGACCGCGTCGGCGCGGCCGCCGGACGGCTTGACCGCGATGCCAGGGCCCACCATCGCCTCGGCGAACACCGGATCCGGCACCTCGGTGATCGCGACGACCTCGCCCGCGACCGGGCTCAGGATCGGCAGGCTCACATCAAGTCCTCGATGTCGCTGGCGATGGTGTCCGCCTCCGGGCCGACGATGACCTGGACCGCCGAGCCCATCTTCACGACGCCCATCGCGCCGGCCGACTTCAGTGCGGCTTCGTCCACCAAGGACATGTCCTCGATCTCGCACCGCAGCCGCGTGATGCAGCCCTCGATCTCGACGAGATTGTCCGCGCCGCCGAGCGCCGCGAGAATCTTTTCCGGCCTGTCATCCGCCATCGCGGCCTCCTCGTATCCCGTTGGTTTTCCACTCGGAACAGGTGCGCTCCGCCACCATTACTACGCCGTTTGCCACGTTGCCGGGCGAGCCCGGCCACGAACGGATAACGGTGGTTGACACCTGCTCGCGCTGCGGAGCATCCTGCCCCATCAGATCATTGGTCTAGACCGGAACGTACCAATCTTCCGGCGCGGACGCGAGCACCGGCCCCGGTGCGCGAGAAGCGAGGGAGGGTGACACCGAGATGAGTGCGGCCGCGCACATTCCGCCGTCCGACCCCGCCGACCGCGTGGTCAACGGGCCGACCCCGAAGCACGCCCAGCTGCGGGAGATCCTGCGCCGCCTGGTGGAGCGCGAGCTCCCGCCGGGCTCGCCGATCCCGTCCGAGCGAGAGCTCGCGCAGCACTACGGCGTTTCGAGGCTCACCGTCCGCTCGGCGATCGGGAAGCTCGTCGAGGAAGGACTGCTGGCCCGGGTCAGGGGCAAGGGCACCTTCACCGCCGCCCGGCGGATGGAACTGCAGGTGTACCTGATGTCGTTCACCGACGACATGCGCCGGCGCGGGCTCACCCCGACCACCGAAGTGATCTCGACCTCGACCGAGGTCCCGCCGGTGACTTCGGCGCACGCGCTCGGCCTGTCCGAGGGCGTGCCCGCGCACCGGCTCGTGCGGCTGCGGCGCGCCGACGGCGTTCCGCTGGCCGTGGAACGCGGCTGGTACCACGCGGGCCGGACCCCCGGCCTGCTCGACCTCGACCTGACCCGTTCGCTCTACGCCCAGCTGGCCGAAGCGTTTTCGCGCCGGCCGGACCAGGCGTACCAGACGGTCTGGGCCGAATCCGCGGACCGCGAGACGGCGCGCCTGCTCGGCATGCGCACCGGCAGTCCGCTCCTGGTGTTCCGCCGGGTCTCCAGCTCCGGCGGCGAACCGGTCGAGGACATGACGTCCTGGTACCGGGGCGACCACTACCAGGTGACCATGCAGCTGGACCGGAACTCCCCGGGTTCCGGCGACCAACCCCACAATGGAGGTATCCGATGAGCGCCACCACCGCGGCTGGGGCCGGCGGGAAGAAGAAGGGCGGCGGCCTCGCCGGGCTGCAGCGCTTCGGCCGCAGCCTCATGCTGCCGATCGCGACCCTGCCCGCGGCCGGTCTGCTGAACCGGCTCGGCCAGGACGACGTCCTCGGCAAGGACGGGCTGAACTGGGGCAAAGCGGCCGACGTGATCGGCGCGGCAGGCGGCGGCATCTTCGACTGGCTGCCGCTGATCTTCGCGATCGGCATCGCGGTCGGCTTCGCCCGCAAGGGCGACGGCTCGACCGCCGTCGCGGCCGTCATCGGCTGGGTCGTGTTCAACAAGGTGATCCAGGCGATCGCCCCGATCAAGAGCCAGCAGGGCTACAAGCCCGGCTGGGACCTCGCGCCGATCCACTGGCCCTACAGCGTGCTGACCGGCATCGTGTCCGGCATCGTGGCGGCTCTGCTGTGGCAGCGCTACCACCGGATCAAGCTGCCGTCCTGGCTCGCCTTCTTCGGCGGCCGCCGGTTCGTGCCGATCATCACCGCGCTGGCGATGATCGTGCTCGGCGTGATCTTCGGCCTGCTGTTCAAGTACGTCGACGAGGGAATCACCGCGGCGGGCAAGGCGGTCGTCGGTTCGCCGGTCCTCGGCGGCGGGATCTACGGCCTGCTCAACCGCCTGCTCATCCCGGTCGGCCTGCACCAGCTGCTGAACGTGCCGGTGTGGTTCATCTTCGGCGGCGGCGACCTCACCAACTTCTTCAACCACGTGCAGGGTTCCGGCTCGTTCATGACCGGGTTCTTCCCGATCATGATGTTCGCCCTCCCGGCCGCGGCGTTCGCGATCGTGCACACCGCGCGTCCCGGCCAGCGCAAGCTCGTCGGCAGCATCATGATCTCGGCCGCGCTCACCGCCTTCGTCACCGGCGTCACCGAGCCGATCGAGTTCGCGTTCATGTTCGTCGCGTGGCCGCTGTACATCTTCCACGCGGTGATGACCGGCATCTCGCTCGCGGTCTGCAACGCACTCGGCATCCACCTCGGCTTCTCGTTCTCCGGCGGCGCGATCGACTTCGCGCTGAACTCGTCGCTGGACACCGCGCAGAAAGCGTGGCTGCTGATCCCGATCGGGCTCGTGTTCGCCGTGATCTACTACGTGGTGTTCCGCGTCGTGATCACCAAGTTCAACCTGCGCACGCCGGGCCGCGAGGACGACTCGATCGAGGGCGACCTCGAGCGCACGGCCGCGAAGTAACACCCGAAAACAGCAAGAGAGGTACACCATGCCGGAGAAACGCGTCACCGTGGCCAGCAAGGTGGGGCTGCACGCCCGCCCGGCCGCACTGGTCGCCAAGGCGGCCGCGGCCCAGCCCGTGGCGGTGCAGATCGCCAAGGACGGCGGCGAACCGGTGGCCGCCGGCAGCGTCCTCAACCTGATGACCCTCGCCGCCGCGTACGGCGACGAGGTCGTCATCAGCGCCGAAGGAGACGGTGCCGAGGCGGCGGTCGAGGCCGTCGCCGAGCTGGTCGCCACCGATCTCGACGCTCAGTAGCGATACCGCTCCACGGGGAAAACACGAACCGTGCGGGGCTCCCGGACTTCCGGGGCCCCGCACGGTTCGTTCGCGTCCGGGCACTGCGGAACGGCGCCGGGGCGGGCCCTATTACGCTGGCGGGCATGGAGAGTCTGCGCCTGATCGACGAATGGCCAGTGGACAACGCCGCGGCCGGGGCGGTCTCCGCTTCCGGCGAGGTGCGCGGACGCCACGGCGACCCGGCCCGCCCGTTCCGGCTCGCGTCGGTCACCAAACTGCTCACCGCCTACGCCGCGCACATCGCGATCGAAGAGGGCGTCGTCGAACTGGACACGCCTGCCGGGCCGGAAGGCTCCACCGTCGCGCACCTGCTCGCGCACACCTCCGGGCTCGCCTTCGACGCGCACAAGGCGATGGCCGAGCCGGGCACGCGCAGGCTGTACTCCAACGCCGGGTTCGAGGAACTCGCCGACGCGCTGGCCGAGCATTCCGGCATCGCGTTCGCCGAGTACCAGCGGGAGGCGCTTTTCGAACCGCTGGGCATGACGTCGACCCGGCTGGAGGGCTCCCCCGCCGCGGGCGCGGTGTCCACATTGGACGACCTGCTCCGGTTCGCCGCGGAACTGCAGGCTCCCAAGCTGCTCGCGCCGGAAACCCTCAGCGCGGCCACGGAAATCGCGTTCCCGGGGCTAAACGGCGTGCTGCCCGGCTTCGGGCACCAGAAGCCGAACGACTGGGGCCTCGGCTTCGAACTGCGCGACCACAAGAGCCCGCACTGGACGGGCGCGAACAGCTCGCCGCGCACGTTCGGCCACTTCGGGCAGTCCGGTACTTTCCTGTGGGTGGACCCGGAAGCGGGACACGCCTGCGTCGCGCTCGCCGACCGTTCGTTCGGACCGTGGGCGGCGCAAGTCTGGCCGCCGTTCACCGACGCCGTGCTGGCGGAACTCTCCGCGTGAGACGCTGGTGGGCGCTGGCCGCTCTGCTGCTCGTGGCGAGTTGTTCCGCCCCGGCCGCGCAAACCCAAGCACCGCAACCGTTGCCCGCGCCGGACGCTCCGCTTCCGTTGGGCACCAACGGTGCTGCGGCGCCCAAACTCGACTGGGCGCCGTGCCACGGCGGTTTCCAATGCGCGACCGCGCCGGTTCCGCTGAGCTACCGCGAACCCGGCGGCGCGAAGCTGAATCTTTCGGTGATCCGCATGCCGGCCACCGATCCCGCGCACCGCGTCGGGTCGCTGATGATCAATTTCGGCGGTCCGGGCACCGACGGCGTCGGCGAGCTGATGCGGTTCGGCCCGCGGTATCCGGACGAGCTGCGGGCCAAATTCGACCTGGTGAGCTTCGATCCACGTGGCATCGGCGGCAGTGCCCCGGTGCAATGCCCAGGAACGCCGCCCGCCGCCGGTTCGCCGTTGCGGGACAGCGCGGCGTTCTGGGCCGCCAGCGCGGCCGTCGGCAAGGCGTGCGCGGCTGGCACCGGCGCCGAGCTGTCGCATCTGTCGACCGCGAATGTCGCGCGGGACATGGATGTGCTCCGACAGGCGCTGGGCGAGCAGCAGCTGAACTTCTACGGCTATTCCTACGGCACCTATCTCGGCGGCACCTACGCGAACCTGTTCCCCGGCAAGCTGCGCGCGATGGTCCTCGACGGGACGCTCGACCTCGTGGCGAACTCGACCGGACAGCCGGGTCAGCAGCACAAACCGGTCGACGTGCGCGCCGATGTCGCGACGGCCCAGCAGCAGGAACTCGAAGCGTTCTTCGCTGCCTGCGCCGCGGCTGGACCGGGCAAATGCGCGTTCGCCGGCGGTGACTTGAAACAGAAATTCGCCGCGGTGTTCGCCCGGCTGACGCACGGTCCGGTCGGCGGCATGACGGTGGCGTCGCTGATGGAAACGATCGATCGGGCGCTGTATCAATCATCCCGGTGGCCGCGGCTGGCGAAGACGCTCGCCGGGCTCGTGCCGTCGTCGCCGGTGTCCCCCGCGCCGGTGCTGGATCCGCGCGTGCCGACGCATTCGCCCGGGTTCCTGGCGGTGCAGTGCCTGGACAGCGAACTCCCCCAGGACACCGCCAAGTACGCCGAACTCGCTGCCGCTGAAGAAAAACGCCAGCCGTATTTCGGGATCGCACCGGTGTTTTCGATGGCGCAGTGCGTCGGCTGGCCCGCCCGGGACGAGGACCGGTACCTCGGACCGTGGAACCGGCCGCGGCAGCATCCGATCCTGATCCTGGCCAACCGGAACGATCCGGTCACCCCGCTCGCCAACGCCCAGGCCACCGCACGGGAACTCGGCGACGGCCACGTAATCGTGGTCGACGGTGCCGGACACACGACGCTCGACGTGCCCAGCACAGCCGCTTCCGGGGCGACGGCACGGTATTTCGTTGATCTGACCGTGCCGCCGGAAGGAACGGTTTACCCGCCGGAGGTCCGGCCGTTCCCCTAGTTCAGCACGTTGATCGGCTCGCCCGCCCGGAAGGCGGCGATGTCCTCCACCGCGCCGCCATAGAAAATCTCGTACGTTTCCCGGCTCACGTAGCCGATGTGCGGCGTCAGGATCGCGTTGTCCAACGTCCGCAGCGGGTGATCCGCGGGCAGCGGCTCCACGTCGTAGACATCCAGCGCGGCCGCCGCGATCTTCTTGCCGCGCAACGCGTCCACGAGTGCCGATTCGTCGACGATCGGCCCGCGCGAAGTGTTCACCAGCAACGCGGCCGGCTTCATCGCGGCGAGTTCGGCAGCACCGACCAACCCGCGAGTGCGCTCGGACAGGACCAAGTGGACCGACAACACATCGGACCGCGCGAACAAGTCCTCTTTGGACACTGCTGTGACGCCATGCTCGGCCGCCCGCTCCGGCGTGAGATTCTGGCTCCACGCAATCGGTTTCATCCCGAACGCCTGGCCGATCCGCGCGACCTCGGCCCCCAGCCTGCCGAGCCCGAGCAGGCCCAGTGTCTTGTCCCGCAACGCCATCCCGAGACCGACCTGCCAGCCGCCCTCGCGCATCGAACGGAACTCGAGCGGCAGATTGCGCGCACCGGCCAGGATGAGCGCCCACGCGTGTTCGACCGTCGGCGCGGCGAGAGCCCCGGTCGCGGACACCACGACGCCACAGCGCTTCGCCGCGTCCAGATCGATCGCCGCGTTCCGCCTGCCGGTGCTGACCAGCAGTTTCAGCTCCGGCAGCCGGTCGAACACCGCGGCCGGGAACGGCGTGCGCTCGCGCATCGCGACCACGACGTCGAACCCGGCCAGCCGCGTCACTGTCTCGTCCGGCCCGGCGAACGGCTCGTCGAACACCTCGATCTCCGCGCCGAGCGAGCCCCAGTCCGCACACTGGAGAGCCACGTTCTGGTAGTCGTCGAGGATCGCGATCTTCATGCCGCCCACCGTAACCCGCGGGTCAGGCCTTGCGCGCCCGCTCGATGATCTCGTCGATCACATCGTTCTTCGCGTCGGCGTAGTTCTGCACGTATTCCCAGACCTGCGCGGCGAGTTCGCGTTTCTTCGCCAGGTACAGCGCCAGTTCCTCCGGATGGCTGCGCAGCCGGTCGCGGAACAGCCGGTACCGCTCGGTCTGGCCGTTGCCGGGCGAATGGACGTGCAGGTTGATGTTCGTGTCCGGCCCCTTGAACAGACGGTGTTTCTCCCAGTCCGGCTCGCGGATCACCAGCCGGTAGCCCGCCGCTTCGAGATCGGGGACATATGCCGCTTCGTCGTCCGAATCGGGCACTTCGAGCAGAATGTCGACGACCGGTTTGGCGGCGAGCCCCGGCACCGAGGTGGACCCGACGTGTTCGAGCAGCAGCACGCGATCCCCGAGCACGCCGCGAATCCGCGCCGCCTCGCGTTCGTAGAGCCGCGGCCATTCCGGGTCGTACTCGGCGAGGGTGATGGTGGTGCGGTGTTTCGGAGCCTCGCCGACCCACGCCGCTTGGATTTCTTCCTCGCCGAACTGTTGCCTGGTCACAGTGATTCCCCCTGTTGCTGGCTGAAAAGCAGCCCGCCAGGATATCAGGAAATCGGCAGCGGCAGGATGTTTCCGCTCGCCTCGCGCAGCGCCGCCCGCATTTCCTCGCGCGGCGCCGGTCGCCCGGTGAAGTGCTCCGCTTGCCCGAATGCCTGGTGCAGCAACATGTCGAGCCCGGTCGCGAGCCGTCCGCCGCGCCGCTCGACCGCCTCGGCCAGCGGCGTCGGCCACGGGTGGTAGATCACGTCGAGCACACTGCCGATGCGGGACAGCTCCGCGAGGTGCGGCACGACCGCGTCCGGCGGCACTGTGTTGACCAGCACCGCTGTGGCGTCCGACAGCTCCGCGAAGTCCGCTTCGGACCAGCGCAGCACGTCCACGTCCAGGCCCGCGCGCTTGGCCGCGTCCACGGTTTCCGAAGCTCGCGCCGGTTCTCGCACCACCAGACGCACCGTCGTGACGCCCAGCTCGGCCAACCCGACGACTGCGGCGGCAGCGGTGCCGCCCGCGCCGAGCACCACGGCCTGGTCGCCCGCGGAAGTCGAGTAACCGCCGGCGCACCGCAGGGCTCCGGTCACTCCCTCGACATCGGTGCAGTCGGCGAGCCAGCCGTCCGGACGGCGCACGAGCGTGTTCGCCGCGCCGACCGCGGCCGCGCGCGGGGCGACCTCGGCGGCGTAGTCGAGTGCGGCGCGTTTGCCGGGCATGGTGACCGAGAGCCCGACCCACTCCGGGCCGAGACCGTCGACGAAACCAGGCAGCTCGGCGGCGTCCGTTTCGACGCGGTCGTAAGTCCAGCCGTCCAGGCCCAGCGCCGCGAACGCCGCGCGGTGCAGCACCGGCGACAGCGAATGCGCCACCGGCTTGCCCAGCACCGCCGCGCGGCGCGGCCGGTCACTTGATGACGCCACGCTGCTCCGCCAGAGCCCTGTTCGCGTTGTGCTGGTCGTTCGTGACCGCGAAGCAGGAATGCCCGTCCATCTCGCATTTCACGAAGTACACCCAGTCGCCGGGAGTCGGGCTGACCGCTGCCTTGATCGCGTCCATGCTGGGCACCGCGATCGGCGTCGGCGGGAGACCGTAGTTGGCGTAGGTGTTGTACGGACCCGCTTTCGCCCGGTCCTCGGGTTTCGTGAGCAGCGTCGGGCGGTCCAGCACGTAGTTGACCGTGGAGTCCAGCTGCAACCGGATGCGCTGCGCGAGCCGGTTGTAGATCACCCGCGAGATCTTGCCGAAGTCCGGCTTGATCGCCTCGCGCTCGATGAGCGACGCGATGATCAGCGTCTGGTACGGCGACATGCCCGGCCCGGTGTTCTGCGCGGTGAGCCCGGCCGCCTGGATCGAATCGGCCGACTGCTTCACCAGGTCGGTGATCAGCTCGGTCGCGCTCCAGCCGGGTTTCACGTCGTAGACGCCGGGCGCGATCAGGCCTTCCAGGCGTTTGTCCTTGCTCAGCGCCTTGCCCGCGTCGGCCAGCGCCCATTCGGGCGCGCCGAGCGCCTTGAGGTCGGCGTCGGCGACGGTCTTGCGCAGCTGATCGACCGGAATGCAGGTGCTCTTGCCGCCCAAGGTCGCACACGACGCCTTCGACATCAGGCTGTACACGCCCGGCGTGACCTTGCCGTTGGGCTGGGTGATGTCGTCGAACTGCGTGTACGGCCGGATTTCCAGCCGTCCGACGCGCGCGGTCGGCGACGTGATGAGGTCGACCGCTTCTTCGCCGGACATGTGCTGGCGCATCAGGTAGTAGCCCTGCTGGATCTTGCTGAGCGCGGTGTTCTCCGCGCCCGCCTTCACGAACGCCCGGGAACTCGCGACCACGCCCGCGTCGGTGAGCTTCGCGCCGATCGCGGACGTCGTGTCGCCCTGTTCGACCTGCACGAGCGCGTCGCCTTCGCCGGAACCGTCGAAGTCCGCGTAGCCGAAGATCTTCTGGTACCCGAAATAGGCGCCGCCGCTGAGCAGGACGAGCACGAGCACCGCGGCGATCCAGCCGATCGCGCGCTTGCGCTTCTTCTTGCGCGGCTTCTTCGCGGGCGGCTCCTCGACCGGCGGCTCGGCCGCGTCTTCGGGGTAGCCGTCCTCGTCGTAGCCGTCGTACTCGTCGTCGTAGTCCTCGTACTCGCCGTAGTCGTCGTACTCGTCCTCGAAGAGGCCGTCGATCGGCTGCTCGTCCGGGTGCTCCGGTTCGTGCGCCGCGGCGGGCACGGCGGGGATCACTTCGGTGGGCTGCTCGACCGGCTGCCGTCGCGGCGGCTGGTTGCGCGGATCGCGCGGCATCGAAGCGTCCGCGAAACGCGGGTCGCGCGGCATGGAAGCGTCGGCGAACCGGGGATCCGGCGGCATCGACGCCTCGGCGAACCGGGGATCGCGCGGCATCGAAGCGTCGGCGAAGCGCGGGTCCGGCGGCATCGACGCGTCCGCGAACCGGGGATCGCGCGGCATCGAGGCCTCGGCGAACCGGGGATCCGGCGGCATGGAGCCGTCCGGCGGCGGAGCGGGAGCGCGCCGGGCCGGAGGAGGCGGCGGCATCTCCGGCGCCCGGCGACGGCCAGGTGCGGCGGCTTCCACCGGCACGTCGGCATCGTCCCGGCGACGGCGGCCGGACGGCGGCTCGACGTCGACGGGCGGCGGAACGTCCTCGCGCCGACGGCGACGGCCGGCTGGCGGCTCGGCAGGCGACGGCGCGTCCTCGAACCGGCGACGGCCTGCCGGAGGTTCAGCCTCGACCGGCGGCGGAACGTCCTCGCGCCGACGGCGTCGACCGGCTGGCGGCTCGGCCTCCGCGGACGGAATGTCGTTCCCGGCCACCGGTGCTTCGCCCGGAGTTATGCGGCGCGGCCGCGCTCGGGGAAGGTCGTCGGCCGCGTGCGGCGGCAAGTCCCAGTTCTCCGTCGACCGCTTCGGCCGGTCCTGCGGCGCGACCGGACGGCGGCGCCGGGCCGGCGGAGCCTCAGCGGCCGGGCGGCGCGGCGGTTCGGCCGGAGGCATCGCGTCCGGTGCGACGCGGCGGGTCGGTTCGCCGGCCGGGCGAGGGGTTCCCTCGGGCGCGCGTCGGCGGCCTTCCGCTGCCGGAAGCCGCTGAGGCACGTCACCTCGCGGACGTCGTCGTTCGCCAGGCGGCGTGCCTTCCGGCGCCGCGCGGCGGGGAGGGGGTTCGTCTTCGGGCTCGCGTCGCCTGCGCCGTCCGCCCGGGGCGCCGGAACCCGCCGCGGGGTCCGGCACGTCCGGGTTGTCGGGGTTGCGCAGCCGACGGCGGCCACCCGGGTCGCCGGGGCCGCGGGGGTCGGTCATGAGTCGCCTTTCCGGGCGCGGTGCGCGGCGGCGGCGTCGAGCCAGGCTTGCAGGATCTCGACTGCCGCTGCCTGGTCCACCACGGCGCGCTGCTTGCGTCCCTTGACCCCCCGCTGGGACAGCATTCGCGACGCGGTGACCGTCGTCAACCGCTCGTCTGCCAGCCGCACGGGCACGTCCCCCACGCGCCCGGCGAGCTTCTCCGCATACGCGAGCGCGATGTCCGCGGCCGCGCCCTGCCGGTTCGCCAGCGTCCTCGGCAAGCCCACGATCACCTCGACCACCTCGTGTTCGGTGACGAGATCGGCAAGCCGGTCCAGATCGCTGTCGTCCTTCGCATCACGGGAGAGGGTAACGAGCGGGCTCGCGAGCACGGGGGCGGGATCGCTCAGCGCGACCCCCACCCGGACAGACCCGACATCGACCGCGAGCCGCCTGCCCCGTCCCGGATCGGACTCGCCGGGCCGATCCGGGCCTCTCCTGCGGTTAGCGGCCAAGGTCCGCGACCGCCGCGCGCAGCGCCGTCACGGCCTGCTCCGCGCCCGCCGGGTTGCTGCCGCCGCCTTGGGCCATGTCCGGCTTGCCGCCGCCGCGTCCGCCGATCGCCCCGGCGAACGACGGCACGAGCTTGCCCGCCGCGATTCCCTTGTCGCGCGCCGCCGAGGTCGTGGCGACCACGAAGGCCACCTTCTCCCCCGAGGGCGCGAACAGCGCGACCACACCGGCGCGGTCGCCCAGGCGGCCGCGGATGTCGGACGCGAGCGCGCGCAGGCCGTTGCCGTCGACGTCCGGCACGACCTCGGCGACCACCGAGACGCCGGAGACGTCCTGCGCCTTGTCCAGCAGCGCGCCCGCCGAGCCGAGCACCTGCTGCGTGCGCAGCTGCTCGATCTCCTTCTCCGCGTTCTTCAGCCGGGACAGGACGTCCTCGATCCGGCCGGGCAGTTCCTCGGACGGCACCTTGAACGTGTTCGCCAGCTGCGACACGAGCAGCTGCTCCTTGCGGACGTGCTTCAGCGCGTCCGGTCCGACCAGCGCCTCGACGCGGTGCACGCCGGAACCGACCGACGCGTCCGACACCAGCTTGACCAGGCCCAGCTGGCCGATCCGGCCGACGTGCGTGCCGCCGCACAGCTCGCGCGAGTACTCGCCCATGTCGACGACGCGGACGTCGTTGCCGTACTTCTCGCCGAACAGCGCGACCGCGCCCAGCTCGAGCGCCTTGTCCTTGGTTGTGGTGTAGCTCTGCACCTCGACGTCGGTCTGCAGGTAGTCGTTCACTTCCTGCTCGACCTCGGTGAGGATGTCGGCCGACACCGCACCCGGCGTGGTGAAGTCGAACCGCATCCGGCCCGGCGCGTTGAGCGAACCGGCCTGCGCCGCGCGCTTGCCGTACGCGCCGCGGACGGCCGCGTGCACGAGGTGCGTCGCCGAGTGCGAGCGCTCGATCGAGAGCCTGCGGTTCGCGTCCACCGATCCGGTGAGCCGGGTGTCGATCCCGACCTCGCCCTGGGTGACCTCGACGCGGTGCACGAACAGGCCCGGCACGATCTTCTGCACGTCGAGCACCTTCAGCTCGACGCCGTCGCCGACCAGGACGCCGGTGTCGGCGATCTGCCCGCCGCTCTCGGCGTAGAACGGAGTGCGGTCGAGCACCAGCTCGGCCTTGCGGCCCGCGGCGACGCTGCGCACCGGCAGGCCGTCCTCGAGCAGGCCGACGACCTTCGCGTCCGCCTGCAGTTCGGTGTAGCCGAGGAACTCGGTTTCGCCGTGCTGCTCCAGCACCTTGCGGTACTCGGACAGGTCGCCGTGGCCGCTCTTGCGCGACGCCGCGTCCGCCTTCGCGCGCTTGCGCTGCTCCTCCATGAGCGTGCGGAACCCGGCCTCGTCGACGGTCAGGCCCTGTTCGGCCGCCATCTCCAGCGTCAGGTCGATCGGGAAGCCGTAGGTGTCGTGCAGCTGGAAGGCCTTGTCGCCGGCGAGCACGTCGCCGCCGCCCTTCTTCGTCTCGGCCGCGGCCAGGTCGAAGATGCGCGAACCGCTGGTGAGGGTGGCGAGGAACGCCTCCTCCTCGACGCGCACGACCTCGGAGATCCGGTCGAAGCCGCTGACCAGCTCGGGGTAGGTCGGGCCCATGGTCTGGCTGACGACCTTCGCGAACTCCTGCAGCACCGGCTCCTGCACGCCCAGCAGACGCGTGGAGCGCACGATGCGGCGCAGCAGGCGGCGCAGCACGTAGCCGCGGCCGTCGTTGCCGGGGGTGACGCCGTCGCCGATCAGCAGCACGCCGGTGCGCGCGTGGTCGGCGATGACGCGGAAGCGAACGTCGTCGGCGTGGTTGGCGCCGTAGCGGCGGCCGGAGAACTCCTCGGCGCGGCCGATCACCGGGCGCACCAGGTCGGTCTCGTACACGTTCTCGACGCCCTGCAAGATCGTCGCGACGCGCTCGACGCCCATGCCGGTGTCGATGTTCTTCTTCGGCAGCTCGCCGATCGGCGGGTGGCCCAGCTTCGGGCTCAGGTCGCCGCGGACGTCCTGCATGAAGACGAGGTTCCAGATCTCGATGTAGCGGTCTTCGTCGGCGACCGGGCCGCCCTCGCGGCCGTACGCGGGGCCCCGGTCGTAGTAGATCTCCGAGCACGGGCCGCCGGGACCGGGCACGCCCATGTCCCAGTAGTTGTCCTTGCCGTCGCGGACCTGGATCCGCTCGCTGGGCAGGCCGGTGAGCTTGCGCCACAGCCCGGCCGCCTCGCTGTCCTTCTCGTAGACCGTCGCCCAGATCCGGTCCGGGTCGAGGCCGAAGCCGCCGTCGTCCTGGGACTTGGTGATCAGCTCCCAGGCGTTCTCGATCGCGCCTTCCTTGAAGTAGTCGCCGAACGAGAAGTTGCCCGCCATCTGGAAGAACGTGTTGTGCCGGGTGGTCTTGCCGACCTCGTCGATGTCCGGCGTGCGCACGCACTTCTGCACCGAGGTCGCGCGCGGGTAGGGCGGCGGGGCCTCGCCGAGGAAGTACGGCTTGAACTGGACCATGCCCGCGTTGACGAACAGCAGGTTCGGGTCGTCGAGGATCAGCGGGGCGCTCGGCACGCGCGTGTGGCCCCGGCTCTCGAAATGGCGCAGGAAACGGTCGGTGATCTCGTGTGTGTCCACGGGTACGTCCTTGTGCTGAAGACCCGGCTTCGGCCGGGGAAAGGAAACGGGGGTCGGAGGCGGCGGAAGGCGCGCGGAGATCAGCCCTCCGCCCGGCGAGCTCGCCGGGCGGGGCGACGTGCGGCGTGCCTGCCCGCGCCCGAAGGCGGCGCGAGCACGGCGGTCCGCTCCTCGACCATGTCGTGCAGCTCCTGTTCCCGTTCGTTCATCCCGGCGCGCACCTCGGCGCCGAACGAACCGACGGCGCCCGCGAGTTCCCGCACGGCGTCGCCCAAGTTCGATGCTAACCCGGCGGGCGTGGCCTGACGAGCGGTTTCGCTCGCCTTGCGGCTCAGCGCGACTCCGGCGACGACCCCGACCCCGAGCCAGAACAGCCGCTTCACTTCTTCCCCCGGCGGGCCGGGCGCTGCGCCTTGGCGGCCTTCGCTTCCTGCTTCTTGCGGCGCGCGCGGATGGCTTTGCTGATCCCGTACGACAGCGCGGCCGTCTTCACCAGCGGACCGCCGAGCGTCGCGGTGAACACCGACGAGAGCGCGGACACGTTGCCGCTCACCGCCTGCGCGTTCGAGGTGATCCCGTCGACCCGCTCGAGCTGCGTGTTGACGTGCGTGATCGTCTCGTTGGCCCCGATCAGGATCGGGTCGCTGTTCTCGTGCGCCTTGCGGATCGCGATCGTCGCCTCGTCCAGCGTGCGGCCGAGCTTGAGCAGCGGGATCGCCAGCAGCAAGACCAGCAGTACGAAAGCTCCTGCGGCGATCAGCGCGGCGATCTGCCCTGCCGACACGGGCCCTCCTCGGGTGGTGCGGGGTCTTAGGTGGTGTGAGGTTACCGCCTGCGGCGCTTCTCGGCGGGGACCCCCCGCCGCAGTGGTCACCCAGCGCAGTCGCCGTCACGGAAAACAGTTCGCGCAGACGCGCTCCGGCTGGTCTGCTCGCCTCATGGACTCCTCGAACGGACGCGGCCCGCTCCCCCGCGTGCTGGCCGGGCCGGGCGGTCCCGCCGCCGACGTGCTCGCCGGCCTTCCCGGCGCGGACCTGACCACACTGCAACTGGAAGTAGCCCGCCGCCGAGCCGCGAAACTGCGCGGACCGGACGTCCTGCGCCGCTACCGCGAGGACCGCTTCACCACGCCCGCGCCCTTGCCGTTCGAGGTTCTGCGGCGGGTCGAAGATTCCCTGCTTTCCGCCGCGCCACCGGAATTCGAACGAGTGACGCTCTCCCCGGTCGTCCCGCTCGGCGCGCATTCCGCAGTGGCCGGACTGGCCCAGCACCGGGTCGTCCCCACTGGGCGCGGCACGGAAGTCGCCGCGGACCCGACGAACGGCCTCGCGCTGGAAGCCGCAGTCCGC
Source organism: Amycolatopsis sp. FU40 (assembly GCF_021903635.1). Lineage (NCBI taxonomy): Bacteria > Bacillati > Actinomycetota > Actinomycetes > Pseudonocardiales > Pseudonocardiaceae > Amycolatopsis > Amycolatopsis sp. FU40. The sequence goes on along the minus strand of NZ_CP091381.1, from coordinate 516,395 downwards.
CGCACCGGTGCCGCGCCGGTGCGCCTCGCCACCGTGCAACGCATCGTCCGAGCCCAGCTTCCGGCCCCCGGGTTCTTCGCCCACTTCTCGCTGTTCGCCGCCGTTACCGCCGGTCGCGACCGAGGCAGCCGGTCCTTCGAACGCGAACACCTGATTGAGCACGCGCGACTGCTCACCACCGCCGTGCGTGCGGCCGGCGCCCGCGCCGCAGGCTTCCAAGTGACCACTTTGGACACTCGCTTCGCCGATTTCGCCGCCTCAGTGCAGGAATCGTTGCCCGGCGTAACCGTCTCCGAGGCCCCGGACCGCGCAGCAGGCCGCGATTACTACTCCGGCCTTTGCTTCACCGTCACCGCGGACTTCGGCACCGGACTAGCCCCCGTCGGCGACGGGGGATTCACCCCATGGACCGCGCGGCTGCTCGGCAACGCGAAGGAACGCCTGCTCGTCTCCGGCATCGGCGTCGACCGCGTCGCGTCACTGCTCAACGCTTGACGATCCCCTCGTACACCGCCGCCATGTCGTCCTCGCCATGCCCCGCCTCGACCGCGGTTTCCAGATGCGCCAACGCAGCCGCCGCCCCACCGACGTCGATCGCGTCCCCCGCGGCCTCGACGACAAGCCGCGCGTCCTTCGCCGCGAGCGACGCCGGGAAACTGGTCGGGTACTCGCCGGAGAGCATCATGGGTCCTTTCGCTCGCGCGTAAGGCACGTCGAACCCGGTGCCGCTCATCACGTCGAAGAACAACTGCGGATCCACCCCGAGCACTTTCGCGAGGGCGAGGCTTTCCCCGGCGCCGTTGGTGAGCGCGAGAATCCAGGCGTTCATCACGAGCTTGAGCCGTGTCGCCGTCCCAGGTTCGGTGCCGAGCCAGCGAGTCCGGGAACCAATCGCGTCGAACACTTCCGCCGCCCCGTCGTGCACGTTGTCCGGCCCGGCCGCGAGCACCTGAAGCTGCCCCTGTTCGGCAGGACCCTTCGTCCCCATCACCGGACAATCAACGAACGGCACTCCCGCCGCGACGGACGCCTCCGCAAGCCGATCAGCCCACTCGATCCCGACGGTGCTGGTCTGCAGCCAAATAGTCCCCGGTTCGAGCGAAAGCCCCCGAAACACCTCAGCAACCGCCGGCCCGTCCGAGAGCATGGTGACCAGGAAGTCGGCCCCCTTCACCGCTTCACCAGGCGACTCGACGACGGTGACGCCCTCCGCGGCAAGCGGCTCAGCTTTGGCCCGAGTCCGGTTCCAAGCTCGCACGGTCACCCCAGCGCGAGCAAGATTGGCGGCCATCGGACGTCCCATGATCCCGGTACCGAGAAACGCGACTGTGGTCATCCGGCCATCGTGCCGCCAGACACGCAGATCGGCAGGATCAGCGGCGCGACAGCCCGGAACATGCCGCGATCAACACTGCGCAGTCCGGGAGGGGAACCCTGAACCCATCACCCACGCAACGCAGGCGACCCACCGGCCCGCTCCGCAACCAGTTCCCGAATCCCAGGGAACTCCCCCGGCGACACAACTCGCCCCGCCCCGCCAGAAGTCCCAGCACCAGCACGCCGAACCCGAACAGTCACATAGCCTGCCCGCCCGTCGTGCCAATGCCGAACCCCAGCCGGAACCGTCAGCACATCCCCCGGCTCGCACAACACCGCATGCACCTCCCGCCCGGCGTGCAAGTACCACACCGCGGCCCCGCGCACGAAAAACCGGTCCTCGACCTGGCCCAAACTGCGCTCCACCAGCGAAGGCTCCCCGGCGACCACATCCGCCGAGCAATCCCCGCCGCCCAGAGCCTCGATCAACCCCCGGTACCGGTCCAGCAAACCCTCATCGGAGCCGCTCTCGGCCACGGGCCACCGGGCAAACCCAGCCCCCACCCGTCCCAGCTCGGCGACGATCGCCCCCGTGTCCTCAGTCCGCAGCAGCACATGCCCGGGCTGATCATCAGGCCAGACGGTCAACAACGTCATCGCCGCCCCCTCTCCTTGCAGAGGAGCAACCGACGACACCGCCGGATGTTCCCGGCCCACCCCGAAGAGTGGCGACCTTCACTAGCCCCCGCTGACCGGCACACTCACCCCTGTCGCTCCCCTCGAATCGTCCGCCGCAACCGAGGCACCCGCTCGGCCAGCGTCCGCTCCCCGCCACGCTGCGTAGGCTCGTAGTAGTCCCGCCCCACCAGCTCATCCGGCGGATACTGCTGAGCCAGCACGCCCTCCGGCACGTTGTGCGGATACCGATATCCCTGGGCATTGCCCAGCTGCTTCGCCCCCGCGTAGTGCCCGTCACGCAGATGCGGCGGCACGGTCCCGATCGCCCCGGACCGAACGTCGCTCAACGCCGTATCGATCGCCGTGACCACAGCGTTCGACTTAGGCGCGGTAGCCAGATGGATCGTCGCCTGCGCCAACGCGAGCCGCCCCTCCGGCATCCCGATGAACTGCACCGCGTGCGCCGCCGCGACCGCCGCCTGCAACGCCGTCGGATCCGCCAGCCCGACGTCCTCGCTCGCGTGCACCACCAACCGCCGCGCGAGGAACCGCGGATCCTCCCCCGCCTCGATCATCCGAGCCAGATAGTGCAACGCCGCGTCGACATCCGACCCGCGGATCGACTTGATGAACGCGCTGATCACGTCGTAGTGCTGATCGCCGTCACGGTCATAGCGCACCGCCGCCTTGTCCACAGTGGACTCGACAACGGCGAGATCGATCGTCTTGTTCTCCGTGGCGGACGCGGCATCCGCGGCCGCCTCCAATGCCGTGAGCGCCCGACGCGCATCACCGCCGGCAAGCCGCACGAGGTGTGCCCGCGCGTCGTCAGTCAGCGTGAGCTCGCCGCCAAGCCCGCGCTCGTCGGCGAGCGCGCGCTCCAGCACCGCGACGATGTCGTCGTCGGTGAGCGGCCGCAGCTGCAGCACCAAGGACCGCGACAACAGCGGCGACACGACCGAGAACGACGGGTTCTCCGTGGTCGCCGCCACCAGCAGCACCGTGCGGTCCTCGACCGCGCCGAGCAGCGCGTCCTGCTGGGTCTTGGAGAACCGGTGCACCTCGTCGATGAACAGGACCGTGTTCTCGGTGTTGTACTGCCTGCGCCGCCGCGCCTCCTCGATGACGCCGCGCACCTCCTTGACGCCCGCCGACAGCGCGGACATCGCGACGAACCGGCGTCCGGTGGCGATCGACACCAGGTTCGCCAGCGTGGTCTTGCCGGTGCCGGGCGGGCCGTAGAGCAGCACGGACGCCGGGGCGGCCCCCTCGACCAGCCGGCGCAGCGGAGCCCCTTCGCGCAGCAGGTGCTGCTGCCCGACCACCTCGTCGAGCGTGCGCGGCCGCATCCGGACCGCGAGCGGCGACGTCGCCGGGTCGGCCTGCGGTTCGGCCTGGTTCGCTCCGGAGGGTTCCGGCGGCGGCCCCACGTCGGGGTTCACCGTGAAGAGTTCGTCCTGTGCCACGCCGACGACGGTATCCGACCACCCCGACAATCCCGCTCGCCCGGCCCCGCAGCGCCGCCGGAGGGGCAGACTGGGGCGATGGTCTCCTCGGTCGCGGTGTTGTCCGATATCCACGGCGTGCTGCCCGCGCTCGACGCGGTCCTCGCCGAACCCGACGTCCACGCCGCCGACCTGGTGGTCCTGTGCGGCGACCTCGCGGCCGGACCGCTGCCCCGGCAGACGCTCGACCGGCTGGTCTCGCTCGGCGACCGCGCGGTGTGGGTGCGCGGCAACGCCGATCGCGAACTGGTCACGCTCGCGGGCGGCGGCCCCGCCAAGATCCCCGATCCGATCGGCCCGTGGGCGGCGACGCAGCTGCGGCCGGATCAGGTCGCGCTGCTCGCCGGCTTGCCGCTGACGGTCACGCTCGAAATCGACGGGCTAGGCGAAGTGCTGTTCTGCCACGCCACTCCGCGCGACGACGAAGAAGTCGCGCTCGTGGACAGCCCATTGTCGCGCTGGGCGGAGGTCTTGGACGGCGTCACGGCGGAGACGGTGGTGTGCGGGCATACCCACATGCCGTTCCTGCGACTGGCCGACCGGTGCCGGATCGTGAACCCGGGCAGCGTCGGAATGCCTTATGGCACAACGGGAGCACATTGGGCGCGGCTCGGTCCCGGCGTCGAACTGCGGCGCACTGCTTACGACGCGGAGACCGTGTGCCGGGAGTTGGCGGAGACGTCGGAATATCCCGGAATTCAGGACTGGAACGACTATTTCGTACGGAATCCGGCGTCGGACGCGGAGGCGTTGCGGGTTTTCAGCCCACGCGCTCGCGGAACGAGCGCCACATGATGACCGCGGCGTAGGGCAGGAACTCGCGGCCACGCCGCCAAAGCCACGGCACGCCCTTGGCGACGAGCCAGCCGAAGTGCGCGGCAGCGCTTGGTTCGACGCCGCCGGAGCAGGTGAGGCTCACTGGCTGCGGCACCTCGAAACCGGCTGCTGCGGCCAGGTTCGCGAACCCTTCGGCGAGCATGCGGTGGCCCAGTTCGGAAGGGTGCAGGCGGTCGACGCTCCAGACGGTGAGGTCGTAGGCGCCGGGGAGGGTGTCCAGGTTCAGGCAGGCGATGCCTTCTGTTTCCACCACTCGGTCGATCGCCTCGTTCAGTTCCGTGACGCGGGCGCTGAGGGCTCGCTTCAGGGACGGCGGGAGGCGAAAGACCTTGCTGTGGTCGTGGAAACGCACCGGGAAGACGATGGTGCCGATCGCGGTGAGTTCTCGGACGATCGCGGTGAGGTCCGCGGCGATGGCGTCCGCGTCGAAGTCGGGCCGGAGGGTGTCGTTCATGCCGACTACGACCAGCGCGATGTCTGGGCGGTGCGCGATCGTTTGCGGCAGTTGGCCGGTGCGGACGCAGGACATGCGGGCACCGGTGAAGGACGGGTTCAGGTAGCCGTCTTCGGCGATGCCCAGTGCTTCCGCGACCAACGGGCCCACGCCACGCCAGCCGCCGCGGTTGGGGAGGGGGTCGCCTAGGCCTACTGCCGTCGAGTCGCCTAGGACTGCCAGGCGGGTTGCTCGCCGGGGCTGGGTTTGCGGTCGGGGGGCGGGGGCCGGCTGTGCGGGTGGGGTGACTCCGACGCTGATCACGGTCACGACCAAGACCATCCGGTATTGAGGCTCACCGCTGGTGATGGGGAGGTAACGCGGTATGGACGGAGGTGGGAACTTCCGGTACTGGGGGTCTGGTTTGGGGTGGTTCGGCTCGTCGCCTGGCGGCGACATCGGCCGTCTTGGGTTCCGTGGGGCGCCCCGAAGGGGCTGGGTGCCTCGCTCGTTGGGTGCAGCGGCTGCGGTGTCGTAGGTGGTGGGGGCTAGCGCCCCAATGTGGCATTGGGTGCGTCAGACGCACCCAATGTGGCGTTCGGTGCGTGGGATGCACCCAACGCCACATTGGGGCGCATCCGGCAGGCGGGCGCGGCGGTCTGTGAAGGGCTCCTTGAGGGAATCCACGTCCGTGAAGGAGCCCTTCACGGACCAGCGGCAGGTCGTAAGGGGAACCCTGAGCGAAGCAGAGTCAATGAGGGTGGCCCTCACGGACAGCGGCGGCGGGTGTGCTGCGGGTCAGCGGAAGGCTGGGTAGAAGGCCAGGTCGGCGTGCGGGCCCAGGCGGGCGGCCAGGGCGGCGGCGACTCTGGTGGAGTGTTCGGCGACCTCGGTCAGGCGCGAGTAACCGGCGTGCCGGGCCAGTTCGCGCCACCACGTGACCAGGGCGGCCTCGCGGCTGACGGGGGTGGCGTGCCTGCTCAGGTTCAGGTGCGGGAGCAGTTCGCGGGTGATTTGCCAGACTTGCAGCATTTCGCTGATCGTGAGTTGCCTCGCCAGCTCGACGTCGTCGGCGAAGGAAGGCCATACGTCGACGATTTCGGCTCGCCAGGCGGCGATCATCGCCTCGCTCATGCCTGCGGGGAGCGCCATCGCGCGCGGGTCCGACACGAACGGCAGCCGCAGGCAGGAGGCGTCGACCAGGGCTGTCCGGACCCGGCCGCGTTCGAAGTCCAGGAAGCGCACTCCGGAGCCGGTGACCAGGTTGTTTTCCGGGGCCAGTTCTACGGGGCTGAACGCGCGGAAGGCGGCCGACCGGGCTTGGGCGACGGCTTCGGCGATGCGTTCGCGCACTGCCTCGGGGACGGGCACGTCCAGCAGCTCGGAGAGAAGTTCTTCGACGTCGTCGGCCAGGCCGGCCAAGCCGTCGTTGTCGGTGCGCACTGGGCCGCCAAGACGGCGCAGCAGGGCGTTGAAATCGGCTTCGCGGCTGGCGGTGCTCGCGTGCAGGCGGCCCAGCGAGCGCGCCCAGGACAGGAGTGCGCGCTCCGCTGCCCGGGAGTCGCGGGCGGCCAATTTGTCCTGCAGCGTCGGTGCGCGGCCCAAATCCTCGATCACCAGCACGCGGTCGCCGCCGTCGTGGGCCAGGAGTTCCGGGCACATTCGCTCGTCCGGGGCCAGTGCGGTGAACAGCTGGTAGCTCACGGCTTCCTGGGCGAACGGATCGACCCGGCCGGGTTCCGGCGGGTCCGGATAGTGCTTGACCACCAGGGTGCGCGGCAGTGCGAAGGAGGAAGACACGACCCGTGCCCGGACGACGGTCGCCGGGCCGCTTCCGGAGAGGTGTTCGGGCGAGACCAGCGTGATCGCGCTCCCGAACCGGCGCGTGAGCACCGCCTCGCCCGCCGCGACGGCCGCGGCGACTGCGAGTTCCCCGGCTTCCGCCCGGACTCCAGCGTCGCCGGCGGAGGAGGTGTCGACTGTCATTGTCACCGACCCTACTCGTGACTGAGCAACCATGACCACAACGTTCCGGGCGCCGGGACACGCCCGGAATCACCCACGGGAAAGCGGACGCAGCAACGCGGTGGAACGTTGCTTGCGTCGGCGAACTATCAGCACAATGGCCGCAGCAAGAACGATTCCGAAGAGGTTGACCAGCAGCTGCAGCACCGAAAAACCGGCCCGGTCCCAGCGTCCGGCGACGGCCGCGACCATCGCGTAACCGGCCGCGGGCACCGTCGTCACCGAAATGAACACGCCGACGAGCGCGGCCGATTTCGCCGACGTCATCGCGAGCATTCCGGCCGCCCCGGCGAGCAATGCCACCACGAACGACGCGGGTCCGACCTGGTACACGAAATCGACCTGATGGTTATTGACTATCGCGTGCGGATCGAACAGATCGGCCGAACTGCCGAGCAGCACGCCGAGCAGCGTGATCGCCATCGAGACCGGGAACCCGACGGCCAGCGCGACCCCGGCCCGGCGCACCAGGTCCCAGCGGCGCAGCACCATGCCGACCGCGATCGCGGCGAGCGGGCCGAACTCCGGACCGACCACCATCGCGCCGACGATCGTCACCGACGAGTCGGTCAGCACGCCGACCGCGGCGAGCAGGCACGCGATGGCGAGGAATGCCTGGAACGTCGCGTTCCACCGCGATTCCTCGCCGGTGCGGCCGAGCAGCTCCTGCCACACGACCGCGTCCGCGCCTTCGCCGGGAGCGGCTTCCTCGGCCGCGTCGGCGGCATCGGAAAGCGCTGTGTCCAGCGATTCCATGGTGATGCCGCCGCTGCGGTCGAGACCGAGCGTGCACAACGCGTCGACGATGTCGTCGGCCGCCTCCCGCGCGATGTCCGCCTCGATGAGGTCGCCCTCAGGCGAGACGGACGCCCCGCGGTGCACGATCAGGTGCGCCGCGCCCGGATGGGTGCGCAGCAGCTCCAGCGTCTCGCCAGTGCGCTCCGGCGGGCAGATAGCCCTGAGGTGCAGCACTAGACCGCCCCGCCCCTCCAGCCGTTCTCGACGGACACGCCGCTACTTCTCCGGTGCGGCGGCCGGTTTGCTCTGCGGGACCGCCGGTTTCGCGTCGATGCCGGCTTCCTTGCGCTGCTGCGCGGTGATCGGCGCGGGCGCGGCGGTGAGCGGGTCGTAGCCGCCGCCGGTCTTCGGGAACGCGATCACGTCGCGCAGCGAATCGGCCTTGGCCAGCAGCATCACGATGCGGTCCCAGCCGAACGCGATCCCGCCGTGCGGGGGCGCGCCGAACTGGAACGCCTCGAGCAGGAAGCCGAACTTCTCCTGCGCTTCCTCCTCGCCGAGGCCCATCAGCGCGAACACGCGCTTCTGGACGTCCTCGCGGTGGATACGGATCGAGCCGCCGCCGATCTCGTTGCCGTTGCAGACGAGGTCGTAGGCGTAGGCGAGCGCGTTGCCCGGGTCCTGCTCGAACTTGTCGATCCACTCCGGGGTCGGCGAGGTGAACGCGTGGTGCACGGCGGTCCACTTGCCGGAGCCGACCGCGACGTCGTCGCCGATGTCCTCGACCGGCGCGAACAGCGGCGCGTCCACGACCCACACGAACGACCAGGCGTCCTCGTCGATCAGGCCGAGCTTGCGGCCGATCTCGTCGCGCGCGGCGCCGAGCAGCGGCTGAGCGGCGGAAACCTTGCCCGCGGCGAAGAAAATGCAGTCGCCGGGCTTCGCGCCCGCGGCTTCCGCGACGTTCGCGCGCTCGGTCTCGGACAGGTTCTTGGCGACCGGGCCGCCGAGCGTGCCGTCCTCGTTGACCAGGACGTACGCCAGGCCCTTCGCGCCGCGCTGCTTCGCCCACTCCTGCCAGGCGTCGAGCTGACGACGCGGCTGCGAGGCGCCGCCCGCCATGACGACCGAGCCGACGTACGGGGCCTGGAACACGCGGAACGGCGTGTCCGAGAAGAAGTCGGTGAGCTCGGTGATCTCGAGGTCGAAGCGCAGGTCCGGCTTGTCGGAGCCGTACTTCGCCATCGACTCGCGGTAGGTGATCCGCGGGATCGGGGTGGCGATCTCGTGGCCGATCAGCTTCCACAGCGCCTTGACGATCGCTTCGCCGACCGCGATGACGTCGTCCTGCTCGACGAAGCTCATCTCGATGTCGAGCTGCGTGAACTCGGGCTGGCGGTCCGCGCGGAAGTCCTCGTCGCGGTAGCAGCGGGCGATCTGGAAGTAGCGTTCCATGCCGCCGACCATCAGCAGCTGCTTGAACAGCTGCGGCGACTGCGGGAGCGCGTACCAGGAGCCGGGCTTGAGCCGCGCGGGCACCAGGAAGTCGCGGGCGCCTTCCGGGGTGGAGCGGGTCATCGTCGGCGTCTCGATCTCGACGAAGTCCTGCGCGTGCAGCACCTCGCGCGCCGTGCGGCTGACCTCGCTGCGCAGCCGGATCGCGGCCGCCGGACCGCTGCGGCGCAGGTCGAGGTAGCGGTACTTGAGCCGGACCTCCTCGCCCACGTCGACCCGGTCGTCGATCGGGAAGGGCAGCGGAGCGGCCTCGGACAGCACTTCCAGCTCGGTGGCCAGCACCTCGATCTCGCCGGTGGCGATGTCCGGGTTCGCGTTGCCCTCGGGCCGCTTCGACACCTCGCCGACGACCTTCACGCAGAACTCCGACCGCAGCGCGTGCGCGCGCTCGGCCATCTCGCCCTCGCGGAACACGACCTGCGCGACGCCGCTGGCGTCCCGGAGATCGATGAAGATGACTCCGCCGTGATCGCGCCGCCGCGCCACCCAGCCGGTGAGGGTGACGGTCTGACCGGCCTGCCCGGCACGCAGAGTGCCGGCTTGATGAGTGCGGAGCACTGCGACTGCTCTCCCTAGGTCCACGAGATTTCGGGTGCGGCGGGTGTGCGGGGTTGAGCCGAACACGCATTTCGCCGGATACAGAGGCTAACGAACTCGGTGTCCGGGGGTGCGGGCAGGTTTGGGTCGGGCCGGTGGGGCGGATGACGGGGGCGCGGTTCGGGGCGGTCGGGCCGGCGGGTGAGCTGGGTCGGCGAGTGGAGTTGGAGTGGTGCGGGTCTGGCTAGCGGGGCCCGGGCGAGGGTGCGATCCCGTGGGGTCAATGCCCGCTTGGCGGGGACGGCACCGGTTCGGTGGGGCGGTCAGCGCTCCGGGCATGCGCCGGGCCAGAGGAAAGACTCCGCTAGACCGGTGAACTCTTGGCGGCGACGGCCCGGGTTCGCGGACGGCAGGACTGGGGTGCTGCGGACTGCGAGCCTGGCGGACAGGCCCAGCGCCAGAGGCAAAACTCCCCCGAGCCAGCGCCCGTACGGCGGGGACGCTTCGCGGGACAGTGGAGTTGGCTCGGTGCGGGGTTCACGGGCAGGCCCGCTCGCCTGGTCGTTGGCGCGCGAAGCACAGTTCGCCCGGCGAGGCACGGATCGCGCGCTGTGCCGCAATCTTCGCCCCGGCAGGAGGAGCCCGCGGTTCACCGCAGTCAGTGCCGCAGGCGAGGCCGAACCGTGCCGCTCACCTCACTCGGTGCCGCGGCACGACCACAGCAAGCCGCCCACCTCAATCAGCACCACCACACGACCACAGCAAGCCGCCCACCTCAATCAGCGGGCGGGCAGCCCCCGGGTCCGCCCGCCCGCGCGAAGCGAGGGGTCGGTCCTTCTGCACGCTCCGCACGAGAGACTCCGTCCCGGATCGCGGTGCGAGTCCCGTTCGTCCGCGTCGCGGGATTCCGGCTAGTGCGCGGCGCGGTCGGCACTCCGAGATCGCCTGGCCGCCGACTCAGCGTGGCCCGCGACGATAGTCGAGCCCGGGCGTGTCACAGCAACCGCAACTGTTCTGCCTCCCCCGCTCGCTGTTCCGGCACCTCGGCGCCCGCCTCCCCCGGCGGGGCCGGTTCTGTCCGGGTTTCCGAGTGCGCCCTGGGCGCCCGCGGGTCCAGACCGTGCCGCCGAAGCAACGGGCCGACCACCGTGGCAAGTCGTTCCCGGTAGCCGCGGTCTACGTAGCTTCCTCGGGCGTACAGGCGGCGGTAGCGCGGTGCCAGCGCGGGATACTCGCGCTTCAGCCAAGCGGCGAACCACTCCCGTGCGCCCGGCCGGAGGTGCAGTGGCAGGACCGTCACCCTGGTCGCCCCGGCGTCGGCCAGTTGAGCGAAGAGCGGGTCCAGTGCCTCTGGCGAATCTGTCAGGTACGGCAGCACCGGCGCGACCATCACGGAGCACGGCAGACCCGCGGCAGCGGCTTTGCGGATCAGGTCCAGGCGGGCTCGCGGGGTCGGGGTGCCGGGTTCGAGGCGGCGTTGCAGGTCGCCGTCCAGCAGGGCGAGTGATACCGCCAGGTGGACTGGGACATCCTTGCCCGCTGACTCCAGCAGGGGCAGGTCTCGGCTCAGCATGGTGCCCTTGGTGAGGATCGACAGCGGGGTGCCGGAGCCGGCCAGGGCGCGAATGATCCCGGGCATCAATCGGTAGCGGCCTTCGACGCGTTGATACGGGTCGGTGTTCGTGCCCATGGCGACCGGTTCTCGTTGCCAGCTCGGTCGTTTCAGTTGTGCGGCCAGTACTTCCGGCGCGTTGACCTTGACCACGACCTGGGTGTCGAAGTCCCGGCCGGCGTCGAAATCCAGGTATGTGTGGGTGTTCCGGGCGAAACAGTTGTGCGACACCATCCCGTCCGCGATGAAATCGCCGGTGCCTGTCGTGATGTCGAACAGCGGCAGCTCCAGGCCCATCGGCGCGACGCTCGTGACTGTGCGCCGGACGCCGCCGATCACGGTGCCGTCGAGGGAGCGTTTCCATTCGACGGCCGGGTCGACCAGGTGCAGGAACCGCAGCACCTCGCCGGTGCCGCCAGTGAGCCTCGCTTGTCGGCGGCCGGGGTGCTGGCGGTGGCCGACGGTGTCGTAGCCGAACGAGAACCGGTCCAGTGCGGCGAACAGCATGTCCACCACTTCGTTCTCGTCGTGCGCGATGGAGAGCGTGCCGCGCCGGTAGCCGCCCGCGAGGTCGAACAGTCCGGCCAGGAAACCGCGTGCCCAGTGGGCATCCGGTTCTCGCGGGATCCGCATGAAGCCTACTGACGAACCGAAATCCGGCAGGTACGCCAGTGCTCGTGCGGCGGCGTCCGATTCCGCAGCGAAACCGCCGGAGCGCAGCATTCCGCACAGGTACCCGGCGCGGTAGCCGAGCGTGTCGTCCGGCGTGCGCGTGAAGCGGCCGCCGCCGACCAGCTCGGTGCCGGACTCCAGGTGCGGCCGTTGCGCGGTGCCGAGTTTGCTGCCGGTGACGTACTTCCAGCCGCGCGAGCTGAGGAACCGATGGTCTGGACCGGCGACGATCCGGGTGCCGTCGTCCAGCGTGACGCGGTACGCCGGGCGCACCGTGGTCCAGTGCGCGAGCACCTCGGTGGGCACGAGCCTGCGCGCGACGCCGTGTCCGCGCGTGCCCATGATCCGGTCGCCCACGCGCAGCTCGGCGATCGGCTTCGCGCGACCGTCCGCCATCAGCACCGGCGTGTCGCCTTCGAGGCAGTACGTGCACGCGTGCGAACACCCGCGATAGGGGTTGACCGACCACCGGAACGGCACCGCGGACGACTCGGGCACCCGGTTCAGCACGGACCGGGCGCGCACCTCGTGGAAGGTGACGCCGCCGAACTCCGGCGCGCGCACCGAGCGCACCACATCCCCGAAGGCACCGAGACCGGGGAGTGCCGGCTCCTCCTTCCCCGCTCGCAACTGTTCCCAACGCACCCCTACAGTCGAACACATGTTCTAAAGCACTGTCAAACACATGTTCGAACACCCCTCGAACGAGCGAGGCGGAGCTCAGCCGGCGAACCGTTCCAAGGCGCGGATCTTGTTCGTCGCGTCGAGGGCCGCGACCTTGTACGCCTCGGACAGCGTCGGGTAGTTGAAGACCGCGTCCACCAGGTAATCCACCGTCCCGCCGCAGCCCATCACCGCCTGGCCGATGTGGACGAGATCGGTCGCGCCGGTGCCGAAGACGTGCACTCCCAGCAACTTCCGGTCCGCCGTCGAAACCAGGAGCTTCAACATCCCGTAGCTGTCCCCGGAAATCTGGCCGCGCGCGAGTTCCCGATACCGCGCGATGCCGACCTCGTACGGCACCGAAGACGACGTCAGCTGCGCCTCGGTCGCGCCGACGTACGAGATCTCCGGGATCGTGTAGATCCCGATCGGCTGCAACGCGCCGATGTCGTTCGCCGGTTCGCCGAACGCGTGGTACGCGGCGAGCCTGCCCTGGTCCATCGACGTCGCCGCGAGCGCCGGGAACCCGATCACGTCGCCGACCGCGTACACGTGCTCGACCGACGTCCGGTAGTGCTCGTCGACCTCCAGCCTGCCGCGCTTGTCCGCGTTGAGGCCCGCGTTTTCCAGCGCCAGCGCGCCGGTCATGCCCTGCCGCCCGGCCGAGTACATCACCGCGTCGGCCGGGATCCGCTTGCCGCTGACCAGGGTCGTCACGGTGGCGTCGGCGGAGACCGCGACGTTCGCGACCTTCTCCCCGAACCGGAACGTGACGCCGAGGTCGCGCAGCTGGAACTTCAGCGATTCCACGATCTCCGGATCGCAGAAGTCCAGCATCTGGTCGCGCTGCTCGACCACGGTCACCCGCGAACCGAGCGCGGCGAACATCGACGCGTACTCGATGCCGATCACTCCCGCGCCGACCACGACCAGCGAGGACGGGATCGTCTCCATCGCCAGGATCTCGTCCGAGTCGAGCACGCGCGCGGCGTCGAAGTCGACGTGGTCCGGGCGCGCCGGACGGGTGCCGGTCGCGATCACGACGTAATCGCCGGTGATGGTGCGCCGGTCGCCGCGGTGTTTGCCGTCGACCAGGACGGTGTGCGGGTCGGCGAACGAGCCGACGCCGCCGATCAGATCGACGTGGTTGCGCAGCAGCTGCGCGCGCACCACCTGCACCTCGCGCCCGATGACGTGCTGCGTGCGCGCCATCAGGTCCGCGATGGTGATGTCCTGTTTCACCCGGTAGCTCGCGCCGTACAGCTCGCGCTGGTTCATCCCGGTCAGGTACAGCACGGCTTCGCGCAGCGTCTTGGACGGAATGGTGCCCGTGTTGACGCACACGCCGCCGACCATGTCGTGGCGGTCGACGACGGCGACCTTCTTCCCCAGTTTCGCCGCCGCGATGGCGGCTTTCTGCCCTCCCGGGCCCGAGCCGATGACGATGAGGTCGTACTCGTATTCGCTCACGGCCCCGAGCCTGCGCATCAGCGCCGGTCAGCGCAAGTCCTCACGCGCGCAAGGCGCCCCGGCGGCGGTGCACTTCGGTCACCGATCCGAGCGCGGCGTCGAGCTCCTCGCGCAGCAACGCGGCCTGTTGCGCGGCGACGTCCTCCCCCAGCAATTCCGCGACCCGCCCCCGCTCCAGCAGCGTCAGCGCCTCCCACGGCGACGACGCGAGCTGTCCGCTCGGGGCGCCCGCGTCAGGCGGCGACAGCTGTTCGGCCAGGCCAGCGGTACCGGCGGCGAGCAGCGCGGCGACGACGAGGTGCGGCTGGGCGTCCGCGCCGGCGAAGCGGAACTCCAGCCGCGACGTCCCGCACAGCCGGATCGACGACGTCCGGTCATCCGGTCCCCACCGCAGTTCACGCGGCGAGAACGGCGCGGTGCGCAGCCGGACGTAGCTGTTGCACGTCGGAGCCCACACCGCGGACAACGATCGCGCGTCCCGCAGCACCCCGGCCATAAAAGCGCCCAGCGCGAACGGAAACCCGACGGGTCCGTCCGAAGCGGACAGTGACAGGTGAACGTGGCATGAATTCCCCTGACCGGGTTCTGGCGCCGCGAGATAGTCGGCTTGCGCACCGTGCTGGGCGGCCACCCGCCGGGTCGCCATCTGCAGCAGCAACGCATCGTCGCAGGCCGCGAGCGCGTCGCGGTGCCGCAGGACGACCTCGTACTGCCCCGGATGACACTCCGCCCGCGCCGATTCCACGCCGAGACCGGCCGTGGCGGCCCGCAGATCCGCCAGCAGCGGCGCGAGGCGTTCAGTGCCGCCGAGTGCGTAGTCGACGCCGTGCCCGGTGAGCGGTTCCCCTGCCAAATTGCGGAAAACCACTTCGTGCTCGATCCCGATCGACGGGACCAGGCCGTGTTCTTCCAGGCGCGTCAACTGCGTCCGCAACACCGTCCGCGGCGCGAGCCCAGCCGGCTCGCCGGACGGAAACTCCGCGTCCCCCGCTACTGCCCACGTCCGGTCGCCGAGCGGAAACGCCGTCGCCGCGTCGAGTCGCACGCGCAGGTCTCCGAACCCGGCGAGATACGGCTTCAGCGGGCCGATCTCCGGCAGCGGCTCACGCTCCGGCGTCCAGGCGAAGACGTAGCTGCACATGCCGTATCCGCTGTCCACGACTTCGGCGGCGAACGGCGCGGCAAGCTCGACCGCCGCGAACCGCGCGTGCGGATCAGGCACCAAAAGCACCAGCCGAGCGCCGTCCTCGGCCAGCACTCGACGCAGGACCTCAGCCGCCGCGGTACCCGCTTCGGCGCGCACAGCCAGCGACCGCGGCCCGACCGGACGACCGAACGGGCTCACCAGGCGCCGTCCGGATCGGGTGCGTGCAGCGGGTTGGGCACGCGGCCCCAGCGGACGTCGAACTCGTCGTCGCGTTCGACCTTGTCGAAGCCCTGTCCGGCGAGATGCTCGCGGTTGAGCGTGACTCGCTCGACGTCCGGCGCGAACAACCGGCAGGCATCGAATCGCTCGGCTACCTCGGGGTTTTCGTCGCGGTAGCGGCCGACGACCTCGCGTACCAGTGCCCAGAAGCCGCCGCGCGCCAGGCCGAGATCGTCGAGCAGCAGTTCCGCCCAGAACCGCAGCTGGCCGGAGAACACCGAGCTGAACAGCGATTGCGCGAGCAGATGCGCGGGCCAGCGCAGCATGTCGGCGGCGGCGTCCGGCGGAAGGTCCGCGTAACAGGGCAGTTCCTCGTCCAGCAGGTCGACGCCCTGCGCGAAATCCTTGATCGCGATGCGCAGCGGGCGGCCGTCGGCGTCCACCACGAGCACGAGATTCTGGCCGTGCGGACAGAATCCGACGCCGTACTGGAGCAGCCAGTGCAGCAACGGTGTGAGCAGCAGGTCGAACAGTCGCGACAGCCACGCCTCCGCACCGTCGCCGGATTGCGTGATCAGCCTGGTCAGCACGGTTTCGCCAGCGGCATCGCGGTACGGCAGCGCGGCGAACGAGATCGCCTGCTCCCCGTCCGCGAGCCGGGCGACGAGCGGCTCGCGCCACAGCGCACCGAGAGTTTCGTGGAACCGGTACGGCAATTCCTCCAGCGAGCCGAACAGCGGATGCCGGACCGAAACGCCCGCGACCTCGCCGAGCAGCTCGAAGCGGTACTTCTCGGACAGCAGCGGGTCGGCCGCGTCGATCCCGCGCAGCCATTCGGTGACCGACGGCCCGGCGAGCGTCGCGGCGGAGTTCAGGCCGCGGTAGACGAGCGTGTTTCGCACGGAGACGGCGGTTTTCACATCGCGGCGCTCCGGCCGGGAGCGGTTGGCCAGCGTCCGGACTGTCTGATGTGGACGGTAGACGTCGCTGCTCTCCCCCAGTTCGGCCATCCGGCCGGTCGCCAGTTCGGCGGCGTACAGCGTCCCGATGATTTCGTCGGCCTGCCAAGGGTGCACCGGGACCCAGACGTAGTCGGCGGGAGCGCCGAGCTGTGCCGTGCGGGCGGTGAACTCTGCGCGGGTCTTGTCGTCCAATTCCTCGCGCAGCAGGGTTTCCGCGTCGATCCCGGCCACGCTGCGGAACTGCGCGAGATCGCGGTGCACGGCGTACCAGCGCAGCCGGATGTCGGCACCGGACTCGGGCGCGTAACGGGCACGGTCGCGGGCGGAGAACCCGACACGGCCCTTGTTGAGCACCAGGCGAGGGTGGCCGGTGAGGTGGCCGTCGGCAAGGTTGTAGTCCATCGTGGACAGTGCCGCGGCGGTCGGTGCGCGGCGCAACCGGGTTGCCTCGTTGGCGACCGTCGAAGTCAACTCAGCGAGGACGTCTGCCAATCGCAGGCCAGTGAGACCGAGGCCCTCGCGCGCGTCGACGATCAACGCGCGCGGGTCGTCTGCCGGAGCTTCCACGCCTTCGGCGATCCGGATTGCACTGCCGGGCAACACTGTCCACGACTCGAACGCACCTCGGCGTGCTTCGAAGCGGTACGAAACATCGCCGTGGAGGTCGAGCCGCCAGCTGCGGTGTCCGGCCCGCGTCGGTTCGCCAGGCTCCGGCGCCAGCATCGCTTCGTAGGACAACTCGCCAAGCATCTTGTGCGTGACGAGCGAGCCCGCCGCCCGCCACGCAGCGTCGTCGGTCAGGGTCACAGGTCCTCCGTCTGGTCGAGGCCGAACGTGGTGAACGCCGTCCGCCCGGGCAGGTCGTACACCGGTTTTCCGCATACCGCGTTGAGAATCGCCGCCGCCCGCCACGCGCCGAGGCCGAGATCCGGCGTGCCGGGGCCGTGCGTGTGCCGTTCCGCGTTCTGCACGAACAACGGCCCCGGCACATCGAGTTCGACGCGATAGCCGGCACCGATCACGAGCCGCCCCTTGGCGTCGCGGCGGACCGCTTCGCCGAGCCCCTCCAGCAAAGGTCCGGTCGGCGTTTCCGCGTAGCCGGTGGCAGCCACCACGGCGGCCGTCCGGTGCGTCGCGGTCGTTCCTTGCTGGACATGCCGCAGCCCCAGGTCGATCCCGTCGCCGACGGTCGCGGACACCACCTCGACGCCCGGCGTCAGCACCGCGCCCGGCCAGTCGCCGCCGATGCTCCGGCGGTACAGCTCGTCGTGGATCTCCGCCATCGTCTCCGCGTCGATCCCTTGGTACAGCTGCCATTGCATCGGGAGAAGCTTGTCCCGGACCGCCTCGGGGAGGCCATAGAAGTACGCCGTGTAGTCCGGGGTGAACTGCTCCAAGCCCAGCTTCGAGTACTCCATCGGCGCGAACGCCGGTGTCCGCGCAAGCCAGCGCAGTCCGTCCACAGTGGATCTCGAACGCACGAGATCGAGAAACACCTCGGCGCCCGACTGCCCTGAGCCGACCACCGTCACCGAATCCGCAGCGATCAGCTCCGGCCGATGCGTGAGGTAGTCCGCCGAATGCAGAGCAAGCACGCCGGGTGCGGAAACCAAGGGCTGCAACGGTTCCGGCACGCTCGGCTGCGTGCCGACACCGAGCACGACCGCCGCCGCCAGTACCGGTTCAGCACCATCGACGGTCAACTCGAACGCTTCTTCACTGTCGATCCAGCGCAAACCGGTGACCTCGTGTCCGAACCGGCACGACGGCAGCCGGGACGCTGCCCAGCGGCCGTAGTCGTCGTACTCAGCGCGAGGAAGATGGAATCGCTCGGCGAAGTAGAACGGCAGCAACCGGCCGCGTTCGCGCAGGTAGTTGAGGAACGAATGACGGTTGGTCGGGTCCACGAGCGTCACCAGGTCAGCGAGGAACGGCACCTGCAGCGTCGCGCCGTCCAGCAGGAGCCCGGGGTGCCAGCGGAACTCGGGGCGCGCATCGAACAGCACGACCTCCAACTGGTCGAGCGGATCCGCCAGCGCGGCCAGCGACAGGTTGAACGGCCCGATCCCGACCCCGGCGACGTCGTAACGCCTCACGACGCGACCGGGCTTTCCCGCGTGACGCTCGTGCGCAGGTCAGCCGCGACCGTGGCCACCGCGTCGAGCAGCGCGCGGTAGTCGGCGGGTTGGGCGTGCGGGTGCAGGAGGGTGAGTTTGAGCCACAACTGCGCCTCGCCGTCCGGTCCGGTCGGCAGCGCGCCGCGACCGATCACCGCGGTGCCGTCCTCAAGGAGCGTGCGACGCACCTGCGCGACCAGGTCGTCTCCGGCGGCTCCCGGCAGCTCGTCCGCCGTCATCGGACGGAAGACCACTGTGGACAGTTCGGGCGCGCCCCACGAGCGCAGCGCCGGATGGTCATCGACCATCGTGTGCACGCCGGAAGCGTTGGCACAGCAGCGTTCCACGAGCGCACCGATCCCGGAAGTGCCGAGCGCGCGCAGCGTGACCGCCATCCGGAACGCGTCGGGACGCCGCGACGTACGCAGCGAACGGCCGAGCAAATCGGGCAGTCCGGCTTCAGTGTCGTCGTCGGCGTTGAGGTACTCGGCGCGGACGGTGAGCGCTTGCAGGTCCGTCTCCTCGCGCGCGGCGAAGACGCCGGCGGCTACCGGTTGCCAGCCGAATTTGTGCAGGTCAAGCGCGACGGAGTCGGCTAGCTCCAGACCAGCGACGCGGGAGCGGAGGGTTTCGCTGCAGAGCGCGAGACCGCCGTACGCCGCGTCGACGTGCAGCCGCGCTCCGGTCCGGCGGCAGATTTCGGCGATCTCCGGCAACGGGTCGATCCGGCCGGTGTTGGTGGTCCCGGCGGTCGCGACGACCACGGCCTGCGCGCCGAGCGGCGCCAACGCCTCGGCCAGCGCGGACGCGACCATCCGGTCGTCCACGCAGGGCACCACGACCGGCGCGGGCAGTCCGAGCAGCCACGCCGCACGGGCGACGCTGTGGTGCGAATTAGCTCCGCACACCGGTCGCGTGACCGCGGATTCCCGCGCGAGCAGGAGGCCGAGAAGGTTGGATTCGGTGCCGCCAGAGGTGATGACGGCATCCGGGCGAGCGGCGTCCGGATAGCAGAGCCGGGCGATGCCGGTCGTGAACTCGCGCTCGATCTCGCTCGCGACCGGAGCCTGGTCCCAGGAGTCCATGGACGGGTTCAGCGCGGAGGCGACGGCGTCGGCGGCGACGGAAACGGCCAGCGGCGGGCAGTGCAGATGCGCGGCGCACGCCGGGTCGGCCGGATCGGCGGATCCGGCGGCGAGCAGGGCGGAAAGCTCTTCCAAGGCTTGTTCGGCGCCCACTCCGTGCCGAGGGAGCCCAGCCGCGGACTGAACGAGGGCCGCCGCCACCGCGGCCGGGCCGCCCGCCGGAACCGGGCCGCCGCGTTCGGCCGTGCCCGCCGCCATCCCGCGCAGCGCCGCGGGGAGCAACCGGGCCAGCCGGTCCGCACCGCCAGAGCCGCCGGCCAGCCACTCCGCCGAAGCCACGCCGCCGGGTGGGGAGATCACCCGCGCTGAGGGCGCATCCGCCATGGAACCGCCTTTCTTAGGGAAAGCTTGCCTTACTTTACCCTGCGCAACAATACGGATACCCACCGGCAGTCCGTGAGCGGGGCGGCACCGCACAAGAAACGGCCGGTGCTCCGCAGAGGGAGCACCGGCCGTTCAGGGAAAGGGTCAGCGCGGCGGAGCCGGATCGGCCGCCCGGAGCTCGGCGAGGGAGAACATCTCGTATTCCTCGGTCACTTTCTCCCCCGCCGAAGCCGAACGCAGCGTGTCGCGCGAGCGCTGGCGCGAGTCAAAGGCGGTTCCGGCTGGACGTCAGCTCGGCTTCCCGAGCGCGGCCAGTTCCCGGTGGATCCATTCGACCTGGGTGCGCATGAGGTTCTCCGCGACCTCCTCGGCCTGCGGCGTCATGTGCGTCGCGCCCGCGAGCGGCAGGAAACCGTGCGCCCGGCCCTTCGCCAGCAGCGCCGAGGAAAGCCGCAACGCGTGCGCCGGGAAGACGTTGTCGTCGGCGAGACCGTGCACGATCAGCAGCGCCCGTTCGAGCGAACCGGCGCTCGCGATGAGCGAGTTGTGCTCGTAGCTTTCCGGTTCGTCGTCCGGCTTGCCGAGGTAGCGCTCGGTGTAGTGGGTGTCGTAAAGCGACCAGTCGGTGACCGGCGCTCCCGCGACCGCCGCGTGGAACACGTCCGGCCGCCGCAGCACGGCGAGCGCGGACAGGTAGCCGCCGTAGGACCAGCCGCGGATCGCGACCCGATCGAGGTCCAGCTCGGGATACGCCGCGGCGGCCGCGTGCAGGGCGTCGACCTGGTCGGCCAGCGTGACGTCGGCCAGCTTGCCCGCGATCTCCTTCTCCCACGCCGGACCGCGACCAGGCGACCCGCGGCCGTCGACGACCAGCACGGCGAAGCCCTGGTCGGCAAGCCACTGCGGGGTGAGGAAAGCGTTGCGGCTCTGGAGAACGCGCTGCGCGTGCGGGCCGCCGTACGGGTCGAGAAGGACGGGCAGCTTGCCCTCGTCGGGCTCGTATCCGCGCGGCAGCACCAAAGCCGCGCGAAGCCGGCGCTCGCCGAGGGTGAGCCAGGTCAGGTTCGGAACGATCTCCGGGTCCACAGTGGACGATTCGATCTCGCTCACCTCGGTGCCGTCCCGCAGCACGGTCACCTTCGGACCGCTGTGGTCAAGGCTCCACGAGGAAAGCACCGTGAGAGCCGCGCTGCCCGAACCGACGTGCACGCCGTCCGTTGCGGACAGCCGGCGCACCGTGCCGGCTTCGGTGCGGTACAGGTGGATCTGCGTCGGGTCGTCTTCCGAAGCGGTGAAAAGGATTTCGTCGCCGACGTGCAGCACCATCCGCAGCTGCATGCCCGGGGGCGTGACCGGCTTGCCGTCCACCACGAGCCGGTGATCGCCGTCCGCCGCGCTTTCCACCACCAGCTTGCCGTCCGCGGTCCACGCGGGCACGCCCTGGAAGATCTCGACCCAGTGCTCGTCGGTCTCGGTGTGCACCTCGGCGACCGAACCGTCCGACGGGTCCAGCGCGAGCACGGTCAGCCGCTTCTGGTCCCGCGGCTGCACGGCCAGCAGCGGCTGCCCGCCCGCCGACCAGTGCACGGTGACCAGGTACTCCCAATCGCCTTGTGCCACGTCGACGCGGCTGCCGTCCAGGCTCAGCACAGCGAGCGACACCTCGGCGTTCGGCGAGCCCGCCGACGGGTACGCCACGACGTTCGCCGGCTGCTGCGGGTTCGCCGGGTCGCCGATCGTCCAGCGCGGCACCGGGCCGCGGTCCGCGCGCTCCGCGATCACGCTGCGCCCGTCCGGCGCCCACCAGTAGCCGCGCGTGCGGTCCATCTCCTCGCCCGCGATGAACTCCGCGAGCCCCCAGGTGACATCCTCGTCGTCCTCGCCGACGAGCACGCGGTCCTCACCGGTCGCCAGTTCGATCACGTGCAGCCGGCGCTCGCGCACGTACGCGACGTGCGTGCCGGTCGGGTTCGGCCGCGGGTCGATCACGGAGCCGTCGACCAGGATGCGCGTCTCGCCGCTCGCGAGGTCGAGCGTGTACAGCTTGCCCGACAGCGTGAACGTGACGACGGTGAACGCGTCGTCGACGCCGAAGGCCACCACGCCACCGCCGGTCTCCCGGGCCCGCTCGCGGCGCGCCCGCTCCTCCGGCGGCAGGTCCTCGTCGCCGGACACCAGCTCGGCGGCGTCGATCAGCTTCGTCTCCTCGCCGGTCGCGAGGTCGAACGACCACAGGCTGTGCCGCGGATCGGTGCCGGTGGCGCTGCGCAGGAACAGCACCCGCGATCCGTCCGGGGCGACCCGGAACTGCTTGGGCGCGCCGAGAGTGAACCGCTGGGTGCGGGCCTGCTGGCGGAGGAACGGAACATCGTCGAGTGCGAAATCGGTCACGACCAGCACTCTTTCAGATGATCAGCCGGACACGCCAACACCCTGCAGCGCGGCTCGCTGCTCTTCGACGTCGAAGGCCGGCTCCGGGAACTGCGGGTCCATGTCGGTCAATGTCTCGACGAGCAGTTCGGCGACGGCCCAGTTCCGGTACCACTTGCGGTCGGCGGGCACCACGTACCACGGCGCGTGCGCGGTCGACGTGCGCTTCAACACGTCGGCGTACGCCTTCTGGTAGGCAGGCCACTGTCGACGCGCCTCGATGTCCGACGGATCGAACTTCCACCGCTTCTCCGGCCGGTCCAGCCGCGCGGTGAGCCGGCGAAGCTGCTCCTCCGGCGAGATGTGCAGAAACACCTTCACCACGGCAGTGCCGTTGTCGGTCAGCTCCTTCTCGAACGCGTTGATCTGCGTGTAGCGCTTCCGTCGCTCGGCCGCGGGAAGCTGGCCGAGCACGCGCGGCACGAGCACGTCCTCGTAATGCGAGCGGTCGAACACGCCGAGGTGGCCCGGCGACGGGAGCTTCTTGCGGATGCGCCACAGGAAGTCGTGCTTGAGTTCGGCGGCCGTCGGCTTCTTGAACCCGGCGTACTGCACGCCCATCGGGTTCACCAAGCCGAGCACATGGCCGACGGTGCCGCCCTTGCCGGAGGTGTCCATGCCTTGCAACACCAACAGCACGCTGCGGGCGCCGCCGCCGATGCCCTCCGCGTACAGCGCCTCCTGCAACTCGGCGAGCTGTTCCCCGGCGGACTCGAGCTTCTTGCCGCCTTTCGCCTTCTTTTCCGGCCCCACGGGCGACGAAGCCGGGTCCGGCAGCTCGTCGCCCGCCCGGAGCGCGTCGCGGACCCGGTTTCCGTTCTGCTGCTTCTTCGCCATCCCGGGACGATAACCGGGCCGGCGGCCGATCCCGGGGACTTCTCCGCCGGTGCGGGCGGGTGTCATCCGGTCGAGCGAGCCGCGCAGCGAATCGCCGGGCAGACCCCTCGATTGCGCAACGAACGACGGGGGAAAGCAACGTTTCCCGGCTGAACTCCCCGCGAACGGCCTCTAGCCTGAACGCATGACAGCGTCCGTCCAGCCTGCCGGCACCGCGCGTCCCACCTCCTCCGACGGCTTCATCGCGCTCGACGAGCAATGGAGCACGCACAACTACCATCCGCTGCCGGTCGTGATCGCCGAAGCCGAGGGCGCTTCGGTGACCGACGTGGCCGGCAAGTCCTATCTGGACTTCCTGGCCGGCTACTCCGCGCTCAACTTCGGCCACCGCAACCCCGAGCTGATCGCCGCCGCGACCGAGCAGCTGGGCCGCGTCACGCTCACCTCGCGCGCGTTCCACCACGACCAGCTGGGCCTGTTCTGCCGCGAGCTCGCCGAGCTGACCGGGACCGAAATGGTGCTGCCGATGAACTCCGGGGCCGAGGCCGTGGAGTCCGCGGTGAAGGTCGCGCGGAAGTGGGCGTACCAGGTCAAGGGCGTTCCGGCGGGCACGGCGGAAATCGTGGTCGCGGCGTCGAACTTCCACGGCCGCACCACCACCATCGTCTCGTTCTCCGACGACGAAACCGCGCGCGCCGACTACGGCCCCTTCACGCCCGGCTTCGTCCAGGTGCCTTACGGCGACGCCGAAGCGTTGAAGGCAGCCATCACGCCGCGCACCGCGGCAGTGCTGATGGAGCCGATCCAGGGCGAGGCAGGCGTCATTGTGCCGCCCGAAGGGTTCTTCGCCGCAGTGCGACGGCTGTGCGACGAGAACAACGTGCTGATGATCGCCGACGAGATCCAGTCCGGTCTCGCGCGCACCGGCACCGTGCTCGCACTGGAGCACGAAGGCGTCCGCGCTGACCTGTACACGCTGGGCAAGGCCCTCGGCGGCGGCATCGTCCCGGTGTCCGCGGTGGTCGGCAGCCGCGACGTGCTGGGCGTGCTGAAGCCGGGCGAACACGGTTCGACCTTCGGCGGCAACCCGCTGGCGTGCGCGGTCGGCCGCGCTGTGGTGCGGATGCTGCAAACCGGCGAGTACCAGAAGCGGTCCGCCGAACTCGGCGCACACCTGCACGAGCGGCTGGCCAAGCTGGTCGGCGACGGCGTCTCGGAGGTCCGCGGACGCGGTCTGTGGGCAGGCGTCGACATCGCGCCGGGCGGCCCGACCGGACGGGCGGCGTCCGAGGCGCTGGCCGGATTGGGCGTGCTGTGCAAGGAAACGCACGACCGCACGTTGCGCGTCGCGCCGCCGCTGGTGATCACCGAAGCCGAACTGGACCGCGGCGTCGACGCGATCGCCCAGGTCGTGCGCGGCTGACCTGCCCGGTGACCGCCGTTTTCCGGGCGGCGGTCACCGGGTGGGCATCACCGCGACCGTCGACCCGTCCGGCGAAGCGGTCACCTCGATGCCGCGGCCGTACTCATCCTGGACGGACGTAGTCAGGCTCCACGTTCCGTCGTTCTGCCGGAGCGCCACCGAAACCTTGTCGCGCGGGAAGCCGGGCATGCGCTCGTTCACCTTCGCGAGAATCGCGGGCAGCGCTTTCGGCGACAGTTCCGACAACGCGAACAGCGGCGCGCCCGGATCCGGCTGGATCGGCGAAGGCCGGTGTTCGACCAGACGTCCGCGATACCAGTCGTAGTCGTCCGAAGTGCCCGGACCTGGGCCAGGCACCTGGAATTCGACGTGGTCGGCCCGGATGATCGCCTCGTACGCTTCCGGACGGCCGCTCAGCTTGGTCAGCGACTCGGCGACCTGCCGGAAACCGTTCTCCGTGAACGCATCCGCAGTCAGCGCCGGTACGCCCTGCGCGTCCGCGACCAGCTGCCGGTTGCCGTCGTTGGCCGACCGGACGGTCATCGTGATTCCGACGTCCTCGCGCCGGACGCTCACGCGAGCGTCCGCCGGGTCTCCGCCGAAACTCGCGACAAGGCCGGGTATCGCGGCGAAATTGACTTCGTTCGCGGCGAATTGCTTGTCCGGCTTGCCAGCGCCGGACGAGTCGCGTTTGACCGTGCCGCCGCGATAGCTGAGGTACGCGCCGGGAATCGTGGCGCGCAACTGGTCCGGCTCCACCGTCAGGTCTTCGAAACGCTCGCTCTCGGCGGACAATTTCGCTATGCCGGCACGCAGATCCTCCGCGCTGAACAGGTCCGGCGGAGAGATCAGCTGACCGAGGACGTCGTCGCGGATCGGCACCAGCAGAGCCACCGCGACGACGACCGTGCTCACCACCGTCATCGCCAGCCGTCCGACCGCATTCCCTAGCCGCGCTTCAGGTTCCGGTGTGCGCTCCTCGCCGATGATCCCGGCCTGCCACGGCCGCTGAGTCCATTCCCGCGGCGGATCAGCGTCCACCGCGACCACGCCGGGATACCGCGGACTGTGCCTGACGACAACGACCGTCCCCGGCTGATACGCCGCGGACCGCACCGGATGAATCAACTCCCGGGCCGTCGCCCGGTACGCAGTCTCGTCCGGCGGCGCGACGACCAGCTTCAACTCGGTCACGTACGCGTCGTTGACCTGCGCTCCGGTGGTCTTCAAGCGTTCGATCTTGGCGAGCGCGCGGTCGCCGTGCTGCTGGACGAACCGCATGCTCTGCGGAGACGCGTTCCCGCGCATCGATCGCGCGACGCTGCCGAGCGTCAGCGCCATGATCGCTAGGCTGAAGCCGACCGATCCGGCCGCGATGTACCAGCCGTAATCGAGGACGAACCCGCCGACGACGCCCGCGATCGCGAGCCCGAGCGGCACCGCGTACACCAGCCGCAGGAACCGGATCAGCCGGAGCGCCGACGCCCGCCGCGGTTCTGGTGAATTGAGCACAATGGGTGTTTACTGCACTCCGCGTGAAGACACCAGAGGCGGTGCTCACACAGCGTGCCCGCTCAGGCCGAAGTCACCTCGACGCCGCTCAGCGCGTTGTTGGCCTGCTGCTGCCCGTCGCCGCCCGGCACGGTCGGGATGTCATCGGTGCTGAGGCCGGACAGGTACAGCCCGGCCTCGGCACCGGCTTCCGCGGACTGCCGTTTGCGGCGCGCCGTTTCGATCCTCGTCACCACGACCTGGCGCGCGCCGCCGGGCAGCTGCACCACAGCGTTCGCGCCGACCTGGACGGTGCCGTCGGTGACCGTGCCGGTGACCACGATTCCGCGCGTCGGGATCTGGTAGATCTCGGAAATCCGGAAACGGAACGGGCCGGACGGGGTTTCGGCCGGACGGCGCGAGAACAGCGACATGGGACAAGCATCGCATTGCGGCGGTCACCCGGCTCTCACCGGCTGGCCGCCGCGTGCACTGCCGCGGCCAGGCGGTCGTGCTCCGGATAGGACCAGGTCGCGGAGAACTGCCGCCGCGTGTACCCGAACGCGACGCCGCTACGCGGGTCCACGAAGGACTCCGACCCGGCGGATCCGTTGTGCCCGAACGCATTCGCGCCGAGGAACGGATACCGCAGCCCTTTCGCCTGGAACCCGAGCGCGTACTGGCCCGCTTCCCCGGTCACCAGATCACGGCCGGTGGAGTGGAGCATCGCGAACTCGCCGAGCGTGCCAGGTTCGAGCAGCCGACGCCGTCCGTCCAAACCGGACACCGCAGCCGCGTACAGCCCAGCCAGCCCCCGCGCGCTCCCTACGCCACCAGCGGAAACCTGCCCGAGCGCCCGCACCCGCCGGGTGTTCACGAACGCCACCTGATCGAGCGGCGGCGTCGAATCGAGCCCGTAGCCGATGCCGCCCAGGCTGTACGGACTCGGAACGTGCGCCTGGAACGCCGCGAGCTCCTCCGCGCCCGCCTCCCCCGCCAGCACCTCGCGGTACCGGTGCTCCTCCTGCTCGGGCAGCCCGAGATACAGGTCCAGGCCGTACGGTTTCCTGATCCGCGTCTCGAAGTGCTCCCGCACCGACCGCCCGGTGCCCCGCCGGACCACCTCCGCGACGACCGAGAACCCGGCGAATCCGCTGTAGCCGTAAGCAGATCCCGGTCGCCAGAACGGCCGCTGCCCGGCCAGCCGCTGCGCGATCACCCGATCGTCCGCGAGTTCCTCGGCGGACAGCCCGCCGTCCGCCCCGAGCACGCCGGAACGATGAGTCAGCACGTCGCGCACCGTGATTCCGCCCTTGCCCGCAGCGGCGAACTCGGGCCAGTGGCGCGCGACCGGCTCGTCCAGGTCCAGCGCGCCGTCCTGCACGAGCAACGCCACCACCAGCGCGGTCGCCCCCTTGGTCGAGGAATACACGCCAGTCAACGTCTCGCCCGTGACGTCGCCCGCCCAGAGATCAACCACCAGCCGCCCCTGCACGCGGACCGCCAACTGCACGCCAGCACTCGCCTCAGCCGCTGTCGCGAACTCGTCGCGGACCGCCTCGAAACCGTCCGCGACAGTCCCGTGGATCTCAGTGTCCCCCATTGGTTCTTGTCCCTCCGTTCGTCAGTGTCGAAAGGAGGACCCGCGCGCCGCCGTGAATGTGACTAGGCTTCGTTCCCGTGACCGCCAGGCGAACCCTCGCCCTATTCGCCGCGCTCTGCGCGCTCGCCACAGTCGCGTTGGGACTGCTAGTCGCGCCCTACGCACCCGGCACAGTGGACCAATGGGCCGAGAGGTCTGCCTCGAAGCTGAACTCGAGCCTGCTCGGCACACTCGTGCTGCCCACCGAGCCGTACGTACTCATCCCGGCCGTCGTCGTCATCGCCGGAATCTGCCTCTACCGCCGCAACCGCCTCGACGCACTACTCGCCGTGGCAGGTCCCTTCGTCGCCATCGCGCTGAACAGCTGGGCGCTGAAACCAGCCTTCGACCGCTGGAAAGGCGGCACGCTCGTCTACCCGAGCGGCCACACCGTCAGCCTGGTAGCCGTGCTCACCGCCGTAGTACTGCTGGTCAGATTCAAGGCAGCCGCCGTTGCGGCAGGCACAGTGCTCGTCTGCTGCGCGGCCGTAGGCATGATCGGCCTCGGCTACCACTACCTGACCGACATCGCCGGCGGCGTCTGCTTCGCCCCCGCCGTGGTCACCGCGATGCGGGCGGCGCTGTCACCGCGTCGCGCGCGAGAGCCGTCAACCGGCTGATCGCCCGCAGGTACTTCTTGCGGTAACCGCCGTTCAGCATCTCCTCGCCGAACAGTTCGGGCAGCGGCACGCCGGACACGACCACCGGAATGGCCCGGTCGTACAGCCGGTCCGCCAACGCGACCAGCCGAAGCCCGACCATCTGGTCCGGCACTGGCGTCACGTGCTTGAGGTGGACCCGCCGGATCCCGTCGAGCAGCTTCCCGTACCGCGAGGGATGCAGCCGCTCGAGATGCGCCATCAACGCGCTGAATTCGTCCACAGTGGACCCTTCATGCGCGGCCGCCGAGGCGTCGATCTCGTCGTCGCCGACCGGCGGCGGCGCATCCGGCAGCCCGCGGTGCCGGTAGTCCGGCCCGTCGACGCGCACGACGCCGAACCGCCGCGACAACGCCTGGATCTCGCGCAGGAAGTCCTCCGCCGCGAACCGCCCCTCGCCGAGCTTGTCCGGCAGGGTGTTGGAGGTCGCCGCGACGTAGACGCCCGCGTCGGTGAGTTCCTGCAGCAACCGGCTGACCAACGTGGTGTCGCCGGGATCGTCGAGCTCGAACTCGTCGATCGCCAGCAGCCGGTGTTGCGAAAGCCGCGCGACCGCGTTGGCGAACCCCAGCGCGCCGACGAGGTGGGTCAGCTCGACGAACGTGCCGTACGCCTTGGGCCCCGGAGTCTCGTGCCAAGTCGACGCGAGCAGGTGGGTTTTGCCGACCCCGAACCCGCCGTCGAGGTAAAGCCCCATCGGCCCGTCCGGAATCGCCGCCCCGCCGCCGAAGAGCGACCGCAAGCGGGACTTCTTGGCCTTAGCCGCCCCGATCCGCGAAGCGAACGCCGAACACGCCTCGACCGCGGCCGCCTGGCTGGGCTCGTCCGGATTGGGCAGGTAAGTGGAAAACCGAGCCTCGCCGAACCGCGGCGGCGGCACGAGGGACGCGATCAGCTCGTCGGCCCCAAGCTCGGGAAACCGGTCGGTCAGCGCAGCTGCGGGCATGGTCGGAGAGCCTATCCGGACGGTGCCGGCCCCTTCGGCGCGCCTCAGCCGGGCCGCGAACGGCAAATCCCCCGGTCGGAGCCGCTTTCGACTGCGGACGGGGAGGGTGCGGCGGGATGCGTGTGGTAACTGTCACCGGGCTGCCGCGCTGGTCAGGCGCCCCGCTGCGCTGGCTCGGTCGGGCGCTGCGGCGCTGGGCCGAGCCGCGTGGCCAGAACCGGCGCAGTGGCTCGGCACCACGGAACAGGGGCCGAAATGCTCGGCCAGACCGCTGCGAACAGCGAGGTCGCCCTGCACCGCGTCGCTGGGTCGAGGCGTGTCACCGACCCAGCGCGAGCAGGGGCCGAGCCCCGCGCCGCTGTCCTGGTTCGAGCTGCGTGGCTGGCTTGGCGCGAGCGGCGGATCGCGGCGGCGGAGTCGATCACCGGCGTGCAGGCAGCGGCACGGCCGCCGAGGCAGCCATCGCACGGAGCTCGGGTCCGTCGGCCGCCGGTCAAGTCCGGCATGGCTCGGCACGGGCTTTTCACGTGCTGCCGACTCACCCATTCGAGGGATGCCGCGTGAGTTTTCGCCCGGTCGGGAGGTCCTTCCGGCGGGCACGTCTCCGGCGCCGCGGGCCGCTCGCGGCGACACTGGACGCGCCATGTCCACATACAGGGAGCGAGGAACCATGCCGAGCACGAACCGGCCCGATGTGCCTACCGCTGTTCCGTCTTCCGCGCTGGCGGCGGTCGACCAGACGGACACCGCGGGACGCACCACGATCTCGTCGCTGGTCGTGCAGAAGATCGCGGCGCTGTCGACGCGCGAGGTCGCCGGGGTGCACGCGCTCGGCGGCGGGGTGTCGCGGGCGATCGGGGCCATCCGGGACCGGATCCCGGGTTCGGGCGCGACCTCCACCGCGGGCGTCTCGGTCGAGGTCGGCGAGAAGCAGGCCGCGATCGACCTCGACGTCGTCGTCGAGTACGGCGCGCGTATCGCGGAAGTCGCCCGCGACGTGCGGCGCAACGTCATCACCTCCGTCGAGCAGATCACCGGGCTCGAGGTGATCGAGGTCAACATCGCGGTCAACGACGTCCACCTGCCCGGCGAGGAGGACGAGCCCGAGTCGAGCCGGGTCGAATGACCTGGTGACCGGCCGGTGTCTCGGCCACGGCAGCTCAAGCGCGGCGCTTCGACCGCGCCGGGGCGCCGCCGTCAGCCGGGCCGGGCCGGTTCGGGCCCAGTGACGGCGTTCCGCTCCGGCGAACCCGGAGCACCGAGCGAGCCGCAGCCGCGAAGACGCTCGCCAAACCGAACACCGCAGCACCTCAGACCAGCCATCACCGCAACCGCCGCAGCACGCACATCCCAGGAGGGCGCACGTTGAACGCTACGCAGACCGGGATCCTCGCCGGGCTGATTCTCGGCCTGGCCGCCACGCAAGGGTTCACCGCTTTCCTGGTGACCTTTGCGGTCGGCATCATCGGGCTCGTGGTCGGCCGGGTCCTCGACGGCGAACTCGACCTCGGCGACCTGTTCGGGAAGGGCCGAGACAAGTGACCGGGGCGGTCGAGGCAGGGCCGTCCCGCAGCGACCTTCCGGAGGCCGCCGAGCGCGGTTCGCTGACCATCGCGCACGCCGTGGTGCGCAAGGTCGCGCAGCACGCCGCCGACCAGGTGCCGGGAACGATGCGCACCGAGCGCCGCGTCGCGGGGGTCAGCACCGGGATAACCGGCACGTCCGCGAAAGTTGGCGGCTCGGACAACGACGTCGAGCTGTCGCTCGATCTCGCGTTGCGTTATCCGGCACCGGTGCGGGAAGTGACCGGGCAGGTGCGCGCGAAAGTCGTCGAAGAGGTCGAACGCATCACCTCCTATCACGTGCGTTCGGTCGCGGTGACGGTCACCGCGCTGCTGCCGGACGTGCCGCCGAGGGTGCGATGATGCGCATCCTCGTCCGTCTTCTGTCCACACTGCTCGGCCTGGCCGTCGCGGCCGGCGGCGCGTTGCTGGCACTCGAGGTCGGGTGGGCCTGGTGGCAGCCCGGCAAGGAACCGCTGCTCGTGCCGTGGCATCGGTGGAAAACCGCGATCGCCGAGCTGGACTGGACCAGCACGCCGGTGCGGATCACCGCGGGAATCGCCGTGCTCGCCGGGCTTGTGCTCCTGTTGCTGGCACTCGGTGCGGGCGACCGCGCGGTACGGATGACCGATCCCGCCGACGGCATCACGGTGAACACCTCGCCGCGCGCGCTCGCGCGGCTGGTCGGGCTGGCGGTGCGCGCGGAGGACAACGTGCGCGGCGCGTCCGTGACGGCCAGTTCCCGTCGGGTCCGCGTGCGCGCGACAAGCCGGCTGGAAAACGAGGAACAATTGCGGCCGCGGCTGCTGGAAACTGTCGCGGGGGTGCTGGACGACCTCCCGCTGCAGCGTCGTCCGAAGGTGTCCGTGGTCGTCGACTCCCCGAAGGACCGGTGATGAGCGCTTCCGCGGCGCGTCGCGCGCAAGGCCGTTCGTACGGTGCCGAGCGCACGCTGACCTCCTTGGTCGGCGTGCTCGGGGTGCTGGCTGGTGCCGGTGCGCTGGTGGTCGGCATGGGGTGGCTCGGGCAGTTCCGCGGGCACCGGCCGGTGCTCGACCCGATCGCGGTCGGCTGGCTCGGCGACCACGCGCTGTACGCGCGGATCGGTGCGGTGGTGCTCGGGGTGCTGCTGCTCGTGTTCGGACTGTGGTGGTTTTTCCGTTCGCTGCGCCCGGAACGCCGTCCGGACCTGAAGCTCGACGAGACGATCGGCGCGGAGCTGACCGTCACGGCCGGAGCACTGGCCGGAGCCGTGCAAACGGACGCGGAGAGCGTCGACGGGGTTACCCGGGCTCGCGTCCGGTCGGTGGGCACCGTGGCCGATCCGGCGTTGCGGATCACGCTCTGGCTGGCCGAGGGCACGGAAGTCCGGCGGGTGTGGGAAGACCTCGACGCGTACGTGCTGACCCGGGCCAGGGAGTCGCTCGGCGTCGAGACCCTGCCGACCGCGGTGCGGCTCGAACTCGACACGACCGGCCCGGCACGCGTGCGCTGATCCCGCGTTTCGCCCAGAATGCCCGCATGGCCCTCCCTGTGCAGGCACCGATCAAGCCCATGCTGGCGAAGCCGGCGAAAGCCATTCCCGATTCCGGCGGGCTGCTGTTCGAGCCGAAGTGGGACGGGTTCCGCTGCCTGGTTTTCCGGGACGGCGACGAGATCACCCTGCAGTCGCGCGCGGAGAAGCCGCTGAACCGGTATTTCCCGGAAGTCCTCGCCGCGCTGCGGGAATCCTTGCCGGAGCGCGTCGTGCTCGACGGCGAGCTGGTGGTGGCTCGCGACGGCAAGCTCGATTTCGACGCGCTGACCGAGCGCATCCACCCGGCGGACAGCCGCGTCCGACTGCTCGCCGAGCAGTCGCCCGCGCAGTTCGTGGCTTTCGACGTGCTCGCGCTGGGCGACGAGTCGTTCGCGGACGAGCCGACGTCGGCGCGCCGCGAACGGCTCGAATCCCTGCCGGGCATCGCGCTGACGCCGGCGACGACCGATCCGGAGACCGCGCGGCACTGGTTCGAGCTGTTCGAAGGAGCCGGACTGGACGGCGTGATCGGCAAGCCGCTGGACGAGCCGTATTCGCCGGGCAAGCGGGTTTTGTTCAAGTACAAGCATTCCCGCACCGCGGACTGCGTGCTGGCGGGCCTGCGCTGGCACGTGGACGGCGAACCGGGCGAGGCCGTCGGCTCGTTCCTGCTCGGCCTGTACGACGAGAACGGGCTGCTGCACCACGTCGGCGTGGTCGGTTCGTTCCCGGTCGCACGCCGCCGCGAGCTGGCGCAGGAGCTGGCCCCGTTGATCACGGACGGCGAAGGGCATCCGTGGCTGGGCGACGCGGTCCGCGAGGGCCAGCGGATCCCGGGCGGCATCACGCGTTGGCGGTCGAAGGAACAGCCGTGGGTGCCGCTGCGGCTGGAGCGCGTGGTGGAGGTCTCGTACGAGCACACGGAGGGCGGCTATCCGTCGCGCTTCCGCCACACCGCCCAGTTCGCGCGCTGGCGGCCGGACCGGGAGCCCTCGTCGTGCGGCTACTCGCAACTGGACGAGCCGGCCCGGTACGACCTGTCGGCGGTGTTCCGGGGCGAAGTCGTGCGCACCCGCTGACCGGACACGCCGCAGGACCCGCTCACTGGCTTCCCACACCAGGCGTGCCAAGCTCGTCCGAGAGTTCCGCCGAGCAGACGTGAGGACCAGCCCGTGCACCGCCGTTCCCCCAGCCGTTTCCGTACGCGCGCCCGGCTGGTGGCGGCGACGCTGGGAGTGCTCCTGCTGGCCGGCTGCACCAGCGGACCCTCCGTACGCCCGGCGGTGATCGACAACGACGGGCGCGCCACGACCGCACCGCCCCCGAGCACCGCCGCGGTGCCGTTGCCGCCGCTGGCCGAGCCCAAGAAGTCCGCCCTGCGCTGGGCCAACTGCGACGCGGACACCCGGCAGCGGATGGCCGCTCCGGCGCTGCCCGACTCGCTGCACGTCAGCTGTGCGCGCGTGACGTCGCCGCTCGACGCGCCCGAGGACTCGCAGCATCTGCTCGCCCGCATCCTCGTGCTCAAGGCAGGCGACGGACCGATCCCCCTCGTGGTGGTCAACGACGTCGGCGGCGAGCCGGGCTCGCTGTACGCCGCGCGCTTGGCGACCCGGCTTCCGCCGGAGTTCCTCAAGAAGTTCTCGCTGATCGGCGTGGACCGGCGCGGCACCGGGCTGTCCGGCGGCGTGCAGTGCGTGCCGCTGGAAGTGCGTTCGGACCTGCTGGGCGCGGACCCGGCGGAGGGCGGTCTCGGCGAGGTGCTCGACGCGGCTCGCCGGGCCGGTCAGCAGTGCGCGCTCGATCTCGACACCGCGCAGACCGCGCTGGACAGCTGGCGCACCGCCGGCGACCTCGACCAGCTGCGCAAGCAACTCGGCCTTGACCGGCTCAATGCGCTGGGCCGCGGTGACGGCTCGAAGGTGCTTTCGGAGTACGCGGTGCGCTACCCGGCGCAGGTCGGCCGCATGGTGCTGGACGGCATTCCGGACCCGGGCGCCGACCGTGCGGCAGTGCTCGACGCGGTGGCCGCTGGCGCACAGGCGACGTTCGACGCCTTCTCTGCCGACTGCGCCGCTCGCAACTGTCCGATGGGCGACGCGAAGGTCGCGCTGAAGACGGTGACCGACCGGCTCCGTACGTCCCCTGTGGACACTGACGACGGCGTGACGATGAGCCCTGGCGTAGCGACCTACGCGGTGTACCAAGGGCTCGCCGACCGCTCGAACTGGCCCGCTCTCGCCGACGCGCTGAACGCCGCGAAGAACGGCGACGTCACCGCGCTGGCCGCATTCGCGAATCCGATCGTCGCGGACGTCCGCGGCCGCACGTCGCGCATCGGCGGCACCATCGCGACCCGGTGCAACGACTCGACCACCCGGCTGCCCGCCGACCAACTGGACCGCGCCGCGGCCGGAATGCGCGCGAAGTACCCGCAGTTCGGCGCAGCAGTCGCCCAGGAGCTCGCCTGGTGCGGTGCTTGGCCCGTCCGCCGCGAGGCGCTGCCTCCCGGCGGTGCGCCCGGCGCCCCGCCCATTCTGGTGGCCGCGACCGCCACCGACCCGGTCACGCCGCAGCTCGGCACCACCCGGGCCGCGGACCAGATGCCCAGCGCCGTGACTGTCACGTGGCAGGGCGTCGCGCACGGCGCGGTCGGACAGTCCTCCTGCGTCACTGCCGCCGCGCAGTCCTTCCTGATCGACGGCAAG
Source organism: Amycolatopsis sp. FU40 (assembly GCF_021903635.1). Classification (NCBI taxonomy): domain Bacteria; kingdom Bacillati; phylum Actinomycetota; class Actinomycetes; order Pseudonocardiales; family Pseudonocardiaceae; genus Amycolatopsis; species Amycolatopsis sp. FU40. The sequence goes on along the minus strand of NZ_CP091381.1, from coordinate 481,265 downwards.
ATCCCGGACAACGGCACCCTCTGCCCGGCCTAGGGATCGGCCAGGCAGGCGAGCACGGAGCCGCTCGCGCCGTGCGGTTCGCACAGCGCGTCTGTCAAAGGGCTCCATCTCGCCGAGACAGCGCCGCCAGCCACGCACCAGCCCGCTGATCCGGCCGAACAATCCCCGCTGAGGTCTGAGGTGGCGGAACCGGGGCTGCCCCGCCGAAGTCGTCTCGAACACCCACCCAGTATCTCGAACACCTGTTCGAGAGCGCATCACTCGGCCCAGCGGGATCCGCTCACCCACATGAGACCGGGAAGTTCACCAGGAGTGCCGAAAACCCCGCCAGCGCACCGAATCCCGCCACTCGCGGCCAGGAGCCGAGCAATGCGAGGCCGACCGTCCTAACGCGACACAGCAGGACTGGCAGCCGCCCAGGCCGCCTCGATCATCCGGAAAACCTCGTCCACGGCGGCCTCGGGATCAGCGGCCTCGCGAGCCACCGAATACGCGTCGACGACGAACCGCGCGATTGCCCGGCACGCCGTCGGAGTCCGCCCGAGACTGGGATCAGCCGCCATCGCCGCCGCGAGCGACTCCGCGTGCCGCAGCCGCATCGATTCCTCGTACTCCCGCAGCGCGGGCGACCCGTCGATCATCCGCCAGACCGGCGCGACGCTGTCCGCGGTGCAATGCCGCACCAGCGCCTGGATCTCGCCCCGCAACTCCGGGATCAACGATTCCGCCGACGCCCGCCGCTCGACCGCGCCGCGCAAGCTTTCCTCGAAGTTCGAATCCTGCTCGAAGACCAGGGCTTCCTTCGAGGCGAAATGCGAAAAGACCGTGGTCACGGCGACGTCGGCCTCGGCCGCGATGTCCCGGATGCCCACCTCGTCGTACCCGCGCTCGAGGAAAAGCCGGAGCGCGGTGTCGGCGATCTTCTGACGGGTCGCAGCCTTCTTGCGCTCGCGCCGCCCGGACGGCTCAGTCATCCGGGGATGCTATCAGCCACAAAGTCTGGCCGGTTACCAAAAGCTAACAGTTAGCTTTTGGGCGCGCCGAGGGACTACTGCCGGTATCCCTCGACCTCGCCCACCGACCGGACCGAAGCCTCGTCCGGATCGTCGTCGAACTCGACCCTTGCCCGGCGCTGCCGCAGCAGGTCCCAGCACTGGTCGAGCTCTTCTTCGGCCCGGCGCAACCGCTCCCGGTCGTCCGAGGACAGCCCGACCCCGATCGCCCGGTCGCGCAGTTCCTTCTCCTCCGCGATCAGCTCGTCGATCCGTCCCAAGATCCCGTCAGCCACATCAACCTCCAAGGAAGCATCGGACACTCACCAGGACGCTACCCCGCCGCGGGGAATTCCCCACCCGGTTCGTTCGTTGGACCGCCTATGAGCACAGTGGAACTGACCGCGGACAACTTCGACCAGACCGTAACCGACAACGAGTTCGTGCTGATCGACTTCTGGGCAAGCTGGTGCGGCCCGTGCCGCCAGTTCGCACCGGTGTTCGAGAAGGCGTCGGAAAAGCACAGCGACATCACCTTCACGAAGGTGGACACCGAGGCCGAACAGCAGCTCGCCGCGGCGTTCAACATCCGCTCGATCCCGACGCTCGCCGTGATCCGCGACAAGACCCTCATCTACGCCCAGCCCGGCGCCCTTCCGGAAGCCGCGCTGGAGGACCTCATCCGCCAGGCCCGCGAGGTCGACATGGACGAGGTGCGCAAGGCCGCCGCCGCGCAAGAAGCCGAGCAGGCCTGAACCGGCCACCACAGGCGCAATCCGGGGTAATGCGAAGGCCCGGCACCCACCAGGGTGCCGGGCCTTCGCAGCTGTTCAGGACCGGGTGACGAGCCCGCGCAGGAAGAACGCGAGGTTCGCCGGCCGCTCGGCCAGCCGTCGCATGAAGTAGCCGTACCATTCGTCGCCGCAGGGCACGTACACACGCATCGTCTCGCCTTCGCCGGCGAGCCGCTTCTGCTCCTCGGGCCGGATGCCGTACAGCATCTGGTACTCGTGGTCGCCGGACCTGCGGCCGGCGTCGGCGGCGAGCTTGCCCGCGATCGCGATCATCCGCGGGTCGTGCGAGGCCACCATCGGGTAGCCCTTGCCCGCCATCAGCACGCGCAGGCAGCGCACGTACGACTTGTCCACCTCGGACTTGTCCTGGAACGCCACCGATTCCGGCTCGGCGTAAGCGCCCTTGCACAGCCGCACGCGCGACCCGGGACCGGACAGCTCGCGGCAGTCCTGCTCGGTGCGGTGCAGGTATGCCTGCAGCACCGCGCCCACCCACGGGTACTCGGCGCGCAGCTCGCGGAGGATGCCGAGCGTCGAGTCCGTGGTGGTGTGGTCCTCCATGTCGAGCGTCACCGTCGCGCCGACCGCGTCGGCCGCCGCGCAGATCTTCCGCGCGTTCTCGAGCGCGACGCCTTCGCCGTCGCCCGGCAGGAACTGCCCGACCGCGGACAGCTTCACCGAGACGTCCGCGCCCTTGGCGAGGCCCTGTTCGGACAGCGCCGTCAGCAACTCCTCGTACGCCTGCACGGTGGCGGTGGCCTGTGCGGCGTCGGTGGTGTCTTCGCCGAGGTGGTCGATGGTGATCTTCCGGCCGTCGGCGGCCAGTTCCCGTGCGGCGCGCACGGCGTCGGCGGTAGCCGAGCCGGACACGAACCGGCGCACTACGGACCGGGTGACCGGTACCGCTTCGACGAGCGCACGCATCCGCTGCGAACGAGCGGCGGCGAGCAACGGGGCACGCAGCATGGCGGTGTCTCCTTCTCAGCCCTGGTGCGGGTAGCGCACGGAGGTCGGCGGCACGAACGTCTCCTTGATCGAGCGGGGGCTCGTCCAGCGGAGCAGGTTGAAGACCGAACCGGCCTTGTCGTTCGTGCCGGAGGCGCGCGCCCCGCCGAACGGCTGCTGGCCGACGACAGCGCCGGTCGGCTTGTCGTTGACGTAGAAGTTGCCCGCAGCGAACCGCAGCGCCTGAGACGCCTTCGCGACAGCCGTGCGGTCGTTCGCGATCACGGCGCCGGTCAGGGCGTACGAAGCGGTCTCGTCGACCAGCTGCAGCACGGAGTCGAAGTCAGCGTCTTCGTACACGTAGACCGACAGGATCGGGCCGAAGTACTCGGTGCTGAAGATCTCGTGCTTCGGGTTCGTCGACACGAGAACGGTCGGCTGCACGAAGTAGCCGACGCTGTCGTCCGCAGTGCCGCCGACGAGGATTTCGACCTCGCTGTCGTTCTTAACGCGCTCGAAGAGCGAGGCGTGCTTGTCGAAGGCGCGACGGTCGATCACTGCGCCGCCGAAGTGCGACAGGTCAGTGACGTCGCCGTAGCTGAGCGCGGCGGTCTCGGACGCAAGTCCGTCCTTCATCTGCTCCCAGACGCTGCGCGGCACGTACGCACGCGAAGCGGCGGAGCACTTCTGGCCCTGGTACTCGAAGGCACCACGGACGAGCGCGGTGCGAAGCACGTCGATGTCGGCCGACGGGTGCGCGAGCACGAAGTCCTTGCCGCCGGTCTCGCCGACGAGGCGCGGGTAGCTGCGGTAGCCGGCGATGTTCGCGCCGACAGTGCCCCACAGGTGCTGGAACGTCGCAGTGGAGCCGGTGAAGTGGATGCCCGCCAGGTCGCGGTGCGTCAGCGCGACCTCCGAGACGGCCTTGCCGTCGCCCGGCAGCAGGTTGATCACGCCCGGCGGCATGCCGGCCTCTTCGAGCAGGCGCATGGTCAGGTGCGCGGCGAAGCTCTGCGTCGGCGACGGCTTCCACAGCACGGTGTTGCCCATCAGCGCGGGCGCGGTGGGCAGGTTGCCGGCGATGGCGGTGAAGTTGAAGGGTGTGATCGCGTACACGAAGCCCTCGAGCGGACGGTGCTCCATCCGGTTCCACACACCCGGCGAGCTGACCGGCTGCTGGTCGAGGATGCTGCGGCCGAAGGCGACGTTGAAGCGCCAGAAGTCGGCGAGCTCGCACGCGGAGTCGATCTCGGCCTGCGTCGCGGTCTTCGACTGACCGAGCATGGTGGCCGCGTTCAGCGTCGCGCGCCACGGGCCGCTCAGCAGGTCAGCGGCGCGCAGCAGGATCGCCGCACGGTCGTCGTAGGACAGCGCGCGCCACTCCGGAGCGGCCTTCGCGGCGGCCGCGATCGCGTCGGTCGCGTCCTGCTTCGTGGCGCTCTGGATGGTGCCGAGGACGTGGCCGTGGTTGTGCGGCTGGACAACGTCGATCTTCTCGCCGCCGCCGGCGCGCTGCTCGCCGCCGACGGTGACCGTCAGGTCGACGGGACCGGCCTGACCCAGTTTCTTCAGCGCACCCTCCAGCTCGGCGCGCTCGGCGCTGCCCGGCGCGTACGTCAGCACCGGCTCGTTCTTCGGGGCGGGGGTCTGGGTCACGGCGTCCACGGCGGCTCCCTCGTTGGCTTACTCGTCGGTTGCCCGAAAGATAACGCTGCGCAGCGTTCAGGGGTTTGTTCAAGCGGCTAGAATCGCCCATATGGTTTTGTCCGATCGGCCTACGCGATGACGGCCGCTGAACCGTTCGCGGGCGCCTCGCTGCGGCACGTGCTCGCGACGCTCGGCGAACCCCTCGTGCGGGTGCTCGTCGCGCCGCGCGGACTGGGCGTTCCGGTGCAGGACGTGGTGATCCTCGACCCCGAGGACCCGCCCGAAACGCACGCCGGCGACCTGGTCCTGGTGATCGGCGCGCGGGGTCGTTCGGCGGCGGCGGCGATCCGGGCGGCCGGACGCGCCGGAGCAGCTGCGGTGGCAGTGAAGGGCGAAGGCGGCGCGGACGTCGCGGCGGACGCTGGCGTCGCGCTGCTCACCGTCGGCGCGGAGGCGCGATGGGAGCAGGTCGAGGCGCTGGCGCGAGGGGTCGTCGACGCGGCCCGAGCGGGCGGCGAAGCGGAAACCGGCGAGGTGCTCGGCGACCTGTTCGCACTGGCCCAGACGGTCGCGACGCTCACCGGCGGCCTGGTCAGCATCGAGGACACCGCGAGCCGCGTCCTGGCGTATTCAAGGGCCGGCGACGAGGTCGACGAGCTGCGGCGATTGTCGATCCTGGGTCGCGAAGGGCCGGAACGATACCTCGCGATCCTCCGCGAATGGGGCGTCTACCAGCGATTGCGGGCGGGCGAAGGAATCGTGCGCGTGGACGAACGCCCGGAGCTGGGAATCCGCCGCCGCATCGCCGCCGGGATCCACGCCGGATCGCAACCGCTTGGCACGATCTGGGTGCAGGAAGGCGCGCAGCCGCTGACCGAGCAGGCCGAGGCGGCACTGCTCGGCGCGAGCAGAACCCTTGCCCCGCAACTGATCCGCGCACGCACCCTGCCCGATCCGCAACTTCGGCTGCGCGAGGACTTGCTGGCCGGATTGCTGGAAGGACGCGTCGACGCCGAGTCGGTCGCAGACGACATCGGCGCCGATCCCGCGCGTCCAGCACAGGTTTTGGCGTTCACGCTCTCGCGGCAGCAGTCGACCGCCGCTTCGGACCGGTTGCTGCGCAGGGCCGAATTGGTGCACCTGATCGCCGTGCACACCGCGGCCTACCGGCGAACCGCGCTCGTGAGCGTGCTCGGCGGCCGGGTTTACGCGTTGCTCCCGGATCTGCCGGAACACTCGGCTGCGCCAGTGCTGGCGTTGGCGAAGGAAATCGTTGGTGCGGCAAGGAAACACCTCGACGCACCGGTACGTGCCGCGCTCGGCGGAATTGTGCCGAGGCTGTCGGACGCAGCGTTGTCGCGTGGCGATGCCGACCGGGTGCTGATGGCGATGACGCGCGGTCATTGGCCGTCCGACGTCGCGTCGCTGGCGGACGTCCGGGCCGACGTGTTGTTGTCGGAAGTGTTGGCCTACCTGGAAGATCAGCCGCGGCTGCGCGATCCGCGGCTCGCGCAGCTGCGCGCCCACGACGCCGATCACGGCGACATCCTGATCCCCGCGGTGCTGGCGTACCTGAACGCTTTCGGCGACGTCCGCACGGCCGCGCGCTCCCTGAACATCCACCCGAACACCGTGCGCTATCGGGTGCGACGGGCGTCGGAGGTGTCCGGGATCGACCTGGCTGATCCAGCTCAGCGGCTGCTCACCGAACTGTTGCTGCGACTGTAAATCGGATGCCGCGGGGGTTCGTGATCGCTAAGGTGCCGTCGTGGACCTCTTCTTCCGCTCCTGGAACGCCCTGCAGAACGCCGTCAAATCGCTTGAAGGCGGGCAGTGGCTCGCCCCGTCGGGCTGCACCGGCTGGCTGGTGCAGGATCTGGTGTTCCATCTGGTCATCGACGCGCAGGACATCCTGATCACGCTCGCGACCCCTGCCGAAGGCGAGCCGACGCGCACCGCCGCCGAATACTGGGAACTCGGCACCGACCTGCCGACCGGCATGGAGGCAGAAGGGCTGTTCACCCGCCGCGCGGCGGTCAGCTACGGCTCCGCCGCCGGGCTGGCGCACCACTTCGACGACCTCGCCCAGGCGGCCGGGCGTGCCGCCGCGCTCGCAGACCCGGCATCGAAGATCGAAACCCGCGACTACGTGCTGACAGTCGCGGACTATTTCGAGACCTACGTCGTCGAGGCGACGTTGCACCACCTGGACCTCGTGATGCATCTGTCCGGAGTGGACGGTCCGGACGCAGATTGCCTGGCAGCGACCCGGCGAACCGTGGAAACCGCTCTGGGTTGGCCGCTTCCGTCGTCGCTGGACGACGAAAGCGCACTTCTGGTGGCGACCGGCCGCCGTGCCGCGACTGACGAGGAGAAGGCGGCGCTGGGTTCGCTGGCGGAGAAGCTGCCGATCGTCCTGGGCTAAACCGAAAGCCGTTCCGCCGCAGCCAACTCGGCAAGCGCGGCGAACGATTCGACGCGCGCGACCGGGTCGTAAGTGCTGGTGCTGACGAGCAGCTCGTCCGCTCCCGTCGAGGCGACCAGGTCCGCGAGACGTGCGCCGACCTCGTCCGGAGTGCCGCTGATCTGCCCGGCCAACGTGTCGTCGAGACGACGGCGTTCGCGATCGGTCATCGGCAGCGCCAAAATCTCGTCCGCGGGCGAAAGCGGCGGGAACACGCCGTGGCTGCGCGAGTACACAGTGGACCAAGCCTCGGGCACCAGCAGCCGTCTGGCCTCCTCCGCGGTGTCCGCCACCGCGACCGCTGTCGACACGACGACACAGGGATCGTCCACATCGGACCGGAAAGTGTCGCGGTACCGCGAAATCGCCTCGACCATCGCACGCTGACCATGCGCGGGAGCGATCACGAGCGGCAAGCCCAGCCGAGCGGCGAGATCCGCACCCGCACCGGTCGCGAGCAAGAACACCGGCACCGGCAGGCCTTCGGCCGGAATCGCGTGCACACCGTCGTGCTCGCCGCGGAAGAACGCGAGAAGCTCGCGAACCTGCTCGTCGAAGCCGTCGGCCGCGTCCTTGCCCTGCCCGAGCGCCCGCCGCACCGGCTCGATGAACCCGACCGAACGCCCGATCCCGAGATCGATCCGCCCGGGGAACAACGACTCCAGGATCCCGAACTGCTCAGCCACCACGAGCGGACGGTGATTGGGCAGCATCACGCCGCCGGACCCGACCCGGATGCGCGATGTCGCGGAGGCAACGGCTGACGCGAGAACCGCAGGCGACGACCCGGCGACCCCAGGCACGCCGTGGTGTTCGGAAACCCAGAACCGGTGGTAGCCGAGCGCTTCGATGTCACGCGCGAACGCGACAGTGTCCCGGATCGCCTGCGCGGTCCCCCGCCCTCGCCGCACGGGCGACCGGTCCAGCACGGAAATCGGAACGTCCACGCTCACGCCAACGCCGGCCGCGCAGTGCGAATTCCCCGCCCCAGCGACCGTCCGCGAGGGCCGCCCTCGCGGCTCCTGATTCCCTCACGGCACTGAAACCGCAGCCAGCGCACCCGACGATCAGGGCCTCCACCGCTCGCTGTAATCCGGATGATCCGCGTACGGCAACGCCAGCAACCGCAACGTCAAGCACCAATTCGATCCGGCCTCGTCCGCGGGCACATGACAGGTCTCACACCAATACTCGCTGCCGTACAGCGGGAACCCAGGCACCTTCTCCGACACTGTAGTCCGATGCGCGAGCATGATCCGCCGCGTCGCCTCGATCTCGTTGATCATCTGGTTGACCACGTCGAGTTCGAGGTCGCCGAGGGAGCGGACCCGCTCCTCGAGCCCGACCTTGGCCTCGCCGCGAGTGAGCGGCTCGCCGGCCTTGCCTTTCTGCACCGCCTGCATGATCAGCGCCTGCCGCTGTCCGACGCGCGCGGCCAGGAACGCGATCAGGTCGTCCACGACGTCTCCCTCCTCCGGTCCCGGCTCCCCTCCGGCCCCGGCAATAGTCGCACCTCGACCCCGGCGCGTTACCGCCCAGCGGCACGCCCCATCGTAATCGACCTCGGAAAAATCAGTGCGACCTGCGGAAACATTCGTGAAATTCGCCGCGATGTTGATCACCGAGAGTGAACACGCCCGGCGATCGGACGATCACGCCTGGTCGGATCGGGCCTTGCTCGGCTGCACCCGCTTCGGTTCGCCGGGCATTTTCGGATAGTCCGGCGGGTACGGCAGTTCCGCGCCGCCGAGGTCGCGGTCGTCGCGCTCGTACCACTCCAGCAGCGTCTCCAGGCCGAACGCCTTCTCGTCCATCGGCGCGTGCAGGTCGCCGTGCTCGGCGAGGAAGCCGGGGACGGTCAGGACGTCGAAGTCGTCCGGGTCGACGTCGGCGAGCAAGTCCCAGGTCAACGGGGTCGACACGGTCGCGCGCGGGGTGCCGCGCACCGACCACGAGGAGGCGACCGTCCGGTCCCGGGCCGCCTGGTTGTAGTCGAGGAAGACGCGGCCGCCGCGTTCCTCCTTCCACCAGGAGACCGTCGCCTTGTCCGGGATCCGCCGTTCGACCTCGCGGCCGAGCGCGATCACCGCGTGCCGCACCGCGATGAAGTCCCATTCCGGGCGGATCCGCACGAGGACGTGCACGCCGCGGCCGCCGGAGGTCTTCGGGTAGCCGGCGAGCCCGGCGTCGGCGAGCACCTCGCGGACGACGCCGGCGACCTCGACCGCGTCGGCGAATCCGGCGCGCTCCGGCGGGTCGACGTCGATCCGCAGTTCGTCCGGATGGTCCAGGTCCGGGCGGCGGACCGGCCACGGGTGGAAGTCGAAGGTGCCGAGGTTGGCCGCCCAGGCGAACACCGCGGGTTCGGTCGGGCAGACCTCGTCGGCGGTGCGGCCGGACGGGAAGGTGATCCGCGCGGTCTCGAGCCAGTCCGGCGCGCCCTTGGGCACGCGCTTGGCGTAGAACCATTCGCCGGTGACGCCGTCGACGTAGCGTTTCAGCGTGGTCGGCCGCTCGCCGATCGCGCGCAGCAACGGGTCGGCCACGGCGAGGTAGTACTCGACCACCTGCCGCTTGGTGATGCCGCGTTCGGGGAAATAGACCTTGTCCGGGCTCGACACCCGGACGGTGCGCTCCCCCACCTGGTACTCGACCGGATCGCCGTTTTTGGCCATGCGGCCACCGTAGCCGCGAGTGCCGTACCGTGGCGGGGTGTCCGGGAGAACCAAGCTGATCGCCGCCCTGGTCGTGCTAGCTCTTCTCGGCGCCGCCGCACTGTGGCTGCCGATCCCGGGACCGGCGCAGTTGCGTGCCTGGGCCGCGGCGACCGGATCGATGACTCCGCTGGTGCTCCTCGTGGCGTACTCGTTGCTCACCGTCGCGCCGATCCCGCGCACAGTGTTCAACCTGGCCGCCGGTTTGCTCGTCGGCAGCGTCGCGGGGGTGGTCATCGCCTTGGCGGCCACCACGATCGCCGCCGGACTGGCGTACGGGCTGGCCCGGCTGCTCGGCCGCGACTTGATCCTGCGGCACCTGCACCGCGCGCCGGTGCGGGCCGTCAACGACCGGCTCTCCGACGGTGGCGTGCTCGCCATCACCTCGCTGCGGTTGATCCCGGTCGTCCCGTTTTCGGCGATGAACTACCTGTGCGGCGTTTCGTCCGTGAAACTCGTTCCGTACCTTGCCGGAACGGCGCTCGGGAGCGTCCCCGGAACCGTCGCGGTGGTCGTTTTCGCGGACGCGCTGACCGGCGACACGCCGCCCGCTTTGCTGGCTTGCTACGCGGTCTTCGCGGCGCTCGGCGCGGCAGGATTGGTGCGGGTGCTGCGGAAGCGCGTCCCCGCCGCCGAGCCGGAGGCGCCCGTGCCGTCGGCACCGGCTGGCTGACGGCGGGCAGGTACTTCCGACCGCTACACTCGTTCGGGTGCGCGAGGGGTATCCGCGCTGCGCACGACCACGATCACGGGACTTTCGTCAGGAGCGGGCGTCATCGACACCGGGCAGCTGATCGCGGGGCACTACCGCCTCGTCGAGCACATTGGTAGCGGTGCCATGGGCGTGGTGTGGCGTGCCGTGGACGTGCGCCTGGAGCGGTCCGTGGCGATCAAGCAGATCCTGCCGCAGCCGGGCGTCTCCGAGGCCGAACGCGACAACATGCGCCAGCGCGCCATGCGCGAGGCGAAGAACGCCGCCCGCTTCCAGCACCCCAACGCGATCGTCGTGTTCGACGTCGCCGAGCACGGCGGCGACCCGTGCCTGGTGATGGAGTACCTCAACGGCCCGAGCCTGTCGGCGGTGCTGTCCGAACAAGGCACGCTGCCGGTCGGCCAGGTCGCGCGGATCGGCGAGCAGGTCGCCGCGGCGCTCGTGGCCGCGCACCGCGCCGGGATCGTGCACCGGGACGTCAAGCCCGGCAACATCCTCATCGACGAAACCGGCACCGCGAAGATCACCGACTTCGGCATCTCCCGCGCGGCCGGCGACATGACGCTCACCCAGACCGGCCTCATCGGCGGCACCCCGGCGTACCTCGCCCCCGAACTGGCCCGCGGTGCCGACCCGGTGCCCAGCTCGGACGTCTTCGCCCTCGGCGCGACGCTATACCAGGCGATCGAGGGACAGACCCCGTACGGCAACACCACGAACCAGCTCGCCCTGCTCTACGCGGCGGCGAACGGCCAGGTCAACCCGCCGACGCAGGCCGGTCCGGCGACCGCGTTGCTGATGAGCCTGCTGCGCAGCGAAGCTTCCGAGCGGCCGAGCATGGCCGAGGCGCGGGAGCGGCTGGCCGCGTTGGCGACTGGGGAACCGGCTGCGCCGCAGCAGTTGCTTTCGGGGAATCGCGGTCCGGGGAGCAACGGGTCTCGTCCGCCGTGGGCGCGTACGGCTGCTCCGGCGGCTGCTGCTGCGGCGCCGAAGGCTCCGTCGAACCCGCCTCGGACGCCGACTGCGGCATTCATGCCGATGGGCGCGCCTTCGCGTCCTGCTCCCCCGGCGAACACGCCGCCGCGTCCGCAGCCCGCGGTGCGGCCGACGCCTACTGCCGCAGCGCCGAATTATTCCGGTGCTGGGTCGGGGGATCGGGTTTCGCCTGCTGCGGCGCGGAAGAAGAAGATGGCGTTCCTCGCTGGCGGGGCCGTGGCGGTTGTCGCGGTGGCGTTGGTGGTGTTTTTGGTTTTGAGCAGCAGCCGGGACAAGGGCGGGCCTTCGTCGAACGCGCAGACGCCGGGCGGCCAGTCGGCTGCGAGCCAGACCGCTCCGCCCAGCAGTGCGCCCAGTAGCTCCGCCAGCCCTGCGGGTCTCGGCAAAACCCCGTCGGAAGGCAAGATCACCGACTACGGTGCGGCCGGCCACTTTCTCACCGACAGCTATTATCCGGACCCCGGCCAAGGCTGGAACTTGCTGACGCCCGCGGCGCAAGCAGTGTACGGCTCTCAAGAGGCTTACGCGGCCTATTGGGCGGACGACAGCCACAAGGTTCAGGGGTACCGGAGCGCTCGCGCTCTGGGCTCCCCCAACCCCGACGGCTCGCTGGATCTGACGATGGAACTCAACGGCGTTCGCCGTCCCTACCACATCGTGATCCTTGGCGGGCAGATGCGCATCGACAGCAACACAAAGGTTGATGCTCCGGCCTCGGGCACCTAGCGAGTTCCTTCGCGCAGTGACACTCGCCGCAGAGGTGGGTCCGGCAGGCCGAATAGCCTACCGTTGAGGCATGGCCGAGAACGGAGCTCTGCCGCCGGGCTGGAATCCTCGGTTCCACGAGGATCTGGTCGGGCTGGATCCGTACGACCCGGAGGCCCGTGCGTTCGCCGCCCATCTCGACCGGATGGAGCGCACCGGGCCGACTTTCACCGTCGAGGCGTGCCTGGACCAGGTCGCCGACTTCGCCGATTCCAGCACCCGCACCGGCGGGCTCCGCTACTGGGTGTCCGCGCTGGTCGTGGTGCTGATCGTGCTCGGGCTGCTGGTCACCGCCTGGGACATCGCGCTGCACACGGTCGCTTTTCTCTCCAGGTAACGTGGGAAGGGTGAAAGGTATGAAACCCGTCGTCGGCACCACTCCGCGCGTGGTGAAGTCCGACCAGGAATGGCGGGAGCAGCTTGCCCCCGAGGAGTACGCGGTGCTCCGGCAAGCCGGCACCGAACGGCCGTTCACCGGCGAGTACACCGACACCAAGACCACCGGCGTGTACGAGTGCCGGGCTTGCGGCGCGGAGCTGTTCCGCAGCGACACGAAGTTCGAAAGCCACTGCGGCTGGCCGTCGTTCTACGACCCGGCGGACTCCGACGCGGTGCTGCTGCGCGAGGACCGCACCATGGGCATGCGGCGCATCGAGGTGCTGTGCGCCTCGTGCCACAGCCACCTCGGGCACGTGTTCGAGGGCGAGGGCTACGCGACCCCGACCGACCAGCGGTACTGCATCAACTCGATTTCCCTGAAGCTCGTCGAGGACGCCGGCGACTGACGCCGAGGTCCGCTGAAACCGCCCTTCCCGTCTCCGGGGAGGGCGGTTTTTCGTCCGGCGGCAACCCCGCGCAGGCGGGTAACGTGGTTTGTTCATCCGGAGGGGGACCGTGATGGACTGGACGATCGAACGCGCGATGCCGGCCGCGCTGATCCTGGTGCTGGCGCTGGCCTGCTGGTGGCTCGGACGGCGGACCGCCGCCCGGCTGAACCGGGGCAGGCATCCTGAGACCCGGCTGACGTCCGCGGCGCAGGTCGCGTTGCTGACCAACGGACCGATCCGCGTCGCCGAAACGACGGTCGCCTCGATGCTGGAACGGGAACAGTTGCGCGCGGACTCCGTGGGGCGGCTGTACCGCACGCCGACCGCACCGTCGGACGCGCTGAGCAGGGAAGCTGCCGAGCTGACCGGCACGGGAGTCGGGGTCGCGACGGTGCTGCGCGGGCTCGTCGAGGGCGACACGGTCCGCGAGCTGATCGACGACCTCACCAAACGCGGTTTGCTGGTTGACGGCCAGGCGCTGCGGAGAGCATGGAAGTGGACCGCGATCGAGGAAGCGGTGCTGGCGGCAGCCGGCGTGGCGGCGTTCGTCGGCGGGCTGAACGGCTATGTGCTGATTTCGGTTCTGCTGCCCGCGTGGTTCGCGTTCGCCGCGCTGTCCCGTCGCCGGGCGGCCCGGCGGATCCGGCCGACCGACGCCGGCCGCACCGCAGCCGAAGCGGCGTGGCCGGACCGGAGCCTGATCAGCGGCCTGACCGGGAGCGTCGCGGTCGGCGGGCTGTCGAATCATCCGGATCGCGAACTGCGGATCGCTCTGCTCCGCGGGCTCCCGGCGACCAGGCGGACGGGGGTGGCCATCGCGGGAGCGGCGGGCGGGTTCGCCGGACCGGCGGGGTACTGGGCCGCCGGGTCGGGCTGCGCGTCCGGATGCGGAGGCGGAGCGGGTTGCGGCTCCGGATGCGGCGGGTCGGGGTGCGGAGGCGGGTGTGGCGGCGGGGGCTGCGGCGGCGGGAACAGCTGAGCCGGGAACGAACCGGACATCACGTGCGTCAGTTCTGCCGACAGCCTCCGGCGACCGGCCGGTTAGGGTTCCGGCAACGCTGATACGAGGGGGAAGCCGTGGACGAACCGTGGGGCATTTCCGGCCCGCAATTCCTGCTGATCTTCGGTCTGGCACTGGCCGTCGTCCTGCTGGTGCAGATCAGCTGGCCGTCGATCGCGCGGTCCCGGCGACGGAGCGCGCCCGCGACCGTCGAGGCGCCGCTGCAGCCGGACGTCTACCAGCTCGCGTACCTGGCCGGCGGCTCGGACCGCACGGTGGACACCGCGATCGCGACGCTGCTGGAACAGGAGCTGCTGCGGGTGAGCAGCAAAGGCAAGCTGAGCGCGATCGGCAAGCGACCGGCTCGCAAGAGGCTGGAACGCGCGGTGCACGACGCCGCACAGGGCGGAACGGCGACTGTCGCCATGGTGCGCAAGTCGCCGATGGTCCAGCCGGAGGTGGAGAAGATCCGCCAGGACCTCGAACGACGCGGACTGCTCGTCGCCGGCGACGGGCTGGACGGCTTTCGCGCCGGCATCGTGGCCGGGTACGCCGCGTTGCTGCTGATCGGCATCGTCCGCGCGGTCAACGGCGCGCAGCTCGACCGGCCGATCGGCGGGCTGATCGGGCTGCTCGTCGTGGCCGGGACCCTGACGCTGATCGCTTACGGGGTCCGCAAGGGCTCGCAGACCTCGCGCCCGACCGACGCGGGCCACGCGATCGTGGTGCGTGCCCGCGAAGACGCGAAAGCTGCCGAGGAACGGCCTGAGGAGTTCGCTGCGACGAACCGAAGCGGCAACGGAACGTTGCTCGTCGGTGCAGCGGCAGTGGTCGCGCTCGGCGGTATCGCGCTGTACCCGGACGAGGAAATGAGCACGGCTTTGATCAGCGGCGGCGGCAGCTGGACCGGGGGCGGCGGGTCGAGCGGCGGGTCGTCCTGCAGCAGCGGTGGTTCCTCGTGCAGCAGCGGGTCTTCGTGCGGCGGAGGCAGCAGTTGCGGCGGTGGAGGCGGCTGCGGCGGGTAGCCGCGGCGAGGCGCACGGCCCGCCCGCGGGCCGAGGAGGGAGACGTCGTGCACGAGCCGTGGGGGATCTCAGGCCCGCAGTTCCTGGCGATCTACGGATCTGCGCTGGCCTTGACGCTGGTGGTGCAACTGGGCTGGCCGCTGCTGCGCAAGGCGCCTGCGGACGTGCACCGTCCGCTCGACGTCTATCAGCTCGCTTACCTCGCGGGCGGTCACCACCGCACCGTCGATACGGCGATCGCGGCGCTGCTGGAGCGTGGGCTGCTGCGGGTCGACAGCCGGGGCCAGCTCACCGCCGTCTCCAGAACGCCGACCGAACCGGTTGAGCAGGCTGTCCACGCGGCCGTGCGCAATCGGACCCAGACAGCCGCGACGCTGCGCGCTAAGGAGACATGTTCCGTACCGGTACGGAACATCAGGAACGAACTGCGCGAGCGCGGCCTGGTCACCTTCGCCTCCGCCGGCTTCGCTACGGGAGTTGTTCTGGTCTACGCCGCCCTGTTCGTGGTCGGTCTGGTGCGCTCGGCGAACGGCTCCGCGCTGCATCGGCCGACTGCGGGGTTGAACGTGCTGCTGGCGGTCACGGCGATTCTTACGGTCCTGGCGGTGACCAGCCGAAAGCGGCCGAAGGCCCGTCTGACCAAGGCCGGCCGCGGGATGGTCGTCGCGGTGCGGACGGATCCGGCGGCACAGCGGGCACAGTCCGGTGCGCTGCTGGTCGGCGCTGCTTCGCTGGTCGCGCTGGGCGGGTTCGCACAGTACCCGGACCATGCGACAAGCTTGGCGTTGAGGAGCGGCGCGGGAACGTCGTCCGGCGGCGGCTCGTCGTGCGGTGGTGGCGGTGGATGCGGAGGCGGAGGTGGATGCGGTGGCTGACCGGCTGGGAATCGGCATCGGCTGGCGACCGGAACTCGACCTGTCGATCGCGCGGCTGCCGGGTGTCGACTGGGTCGAGGTGGTCGCGGAGAACCTGCACGCCCCGCACCTGCCGGAAAGCCTGCTGGCGCTGAAGGATCGCGGGATGCCGGTGCTGCCGCACGCGGTGTCGCTGTCGCTGGGCGGGGCCGAGCCGCTGGACACCGCGCGCGTGGAGCATCTGGCCGAACTGGCGCGGGCCCTCGACGCGCCGCTGGCCAGCGACCACGTGTGCTTCGTCCGCGCGGGCGGGCTCGACTCCGGGCACCTGATGCCGCTGCCGCGCTCGCGCGAGGCGCTGGACGTGCTGGTGGACAACGTCCGGCTCGCACAGTCCATTGTGGACGTACCGTTGGCGCTGGAGAACATCGCCGCGCTGCTGGAATGGCCGGAAAACGAGCTGAGCGAGGAACAATTCCTCACCGAGCTGACCGAACGGACCGGCTGTCTGCTGATCGTCGACGTCGCGAACCTGTACGCCAACGCGCGCAACGTGGGCACCGATCCGGCGGCGTTCCTGGACGGGATTCCGTGGGAACGGCTCGCGTACGTGCACATGGCGGGCGGTGTCGAACGCGACGGGGTTTATCACGACACGCACGCGCATCCGGTGCTGCCGGAGGTGCTGGAGTTGCTCGCCGAACTGCGCCGGCGCACGGATCCGCCGGGCGTTCTCTTGGAGCGCGACGACGACTACCCCACCGATTCCGAACTCGCTGCCGAACTGGTCGCACTGCGGACCGCGGTGACGCTGTGAGCCGGGAAGAACTGGCAGCTCGGCAAGCTGCGCTGCTGGACAGCCTGTTGACCGGGGCCGAGGCACCGTCCGGCTTCGATGCCTCGCGGTTGCGCATCGAGGCGGACGTCCTGCTCGCCAAGCGACGGCGACTGGTCGCATACCTGCGGCCGGACCTGCCTGAGGCGCTGGGCCCGCGGTATCGGCCGCTTTTCGACACGTACGCGGCGGAGCGGCCCAAGACGACTTCGATCCGGGCGCGCGAGTATGCCGACGCCTTCGCGGAGTGGCTCATCGCCCGCGGTGACCTGCCTAAACCTCGGCGCAGGTGGTTTCGGCGCTGAGCCCGTCCGGTTTTTGTCGGTGGTGCTGACTACGCTGACGACATGTCTGGTTACGGCGGTGTTATCCGATCTCTGCCGAGCCGGGAGGGAGGAAACCTGTCGTGAACGGATTCTGGGCCGCGTTGAGCCCGATGCTGCTCGTCTACGTGGCCACCGCCGCGGGTTTGGCGAGCATTTTGGCCACCGGCAAGGACAAGCTGGCCACCCAGGCGTCCGCGCCGGAGCCGGCCGCCGTGCCGCGCGATGTCTACGACGTCGCATACCTGGCTGGCGGGCGTCCTCGGCTGGTCGAGGCTGCGATCGCGACGCTGCTCGCGCGCGGCCAGCTGCGAGTCGGGTCGCTGGGCGAGATCGTCGCCGCGGGCCCGCCACCTGCGTCGCCGCCGCTTGAGCAGGCTGTGCACCAGGCGGCCGGACGCGGTCGCCTCGCATCGTGGGTCGCGCGTTCGTCGGTGCTCAAGCCGGTGATCCGGACGCTCGAAACCGATCTCGTGCAACGGCGGCTGGTCAGCCGGCGCAGGCCATTGACCGGTCTCGGGTACACGTTGACGGCGGTCGCCCTGGTCGTGCTGGCGGCCGGGGTGGGACGGCTGGTCTACGACGTGGGCGAGTCTCATCTGAACGCCATGGTGCTGCTTGTCTTCGGCGAGGTCGTATTGACGCTGTGGCTCTGTCTCGTCGGCAGTCAGCGGATCACCAAGACGTTCGCCGAGCGGAAGGTCAGTTCGCTGCCGCCGACGACTGCGGGTGCGACGGTCCTCGCGCGGGCCCAACAGCAGGCTGGCGCGGGTGGTAGTGCGGGACCTGCCGAGCTGGTCGCGTTGGGCGGTCTGGCGGCTTATCCGGACAAGCGGGTGACGGGAGGGCTTATGCCGATTTAGCCGCGAGCTGGCGCTGCTCACGGGACTGTGGCGGCATCCGCGCGAGGTCCGATGCGGCGCACCCGTACTGGCAGTGCCCACGCGAAACCGACACGGCACCCGCGAGACCGACCGCGCTCGCCTCAACGGCGAGTCCGCCTCGAGACCGACGCGGCGCTCCTCAGCTGACCGCATCCACCGGACGGGCGCAGCGGCAGCCACGCAACCGGCGCGGCCACCGACGAAGCTGACGACGCTGAGACCGGCAGCACCTACGAGACCGGCTGAGGCACGACCGGCGACCACACTGCCGTGTCCGCGCCGGGCCGGTGCGACGGGTGGTCCCAGTGCGGCGGCGCGCCCGGCAGTTCTCCGGCCATCCGCACCCGGGTCATCCGGCCGAAGTCGCTGTCGACCGTCTCCAGTACGTCCGCGTAGTCCGCTTCGGACGGTTCCGGGTCCTTGCGGCCCAAGGAATCGAGCCACCGTCCGGTGCCGGCCAGGGACAAGCGGGCGTGCCAGGTGCCGCCGTCGGTGGCGGTGCGGCGGATTGCCGTCATGATGGCGGCGGCGGTCAGCCAGCCGGTGGCGTGGTCGAGGGCTTGCGCGGGCAGCGGTGCCGGAGCGTCGGTGGCGTACTCCTCGGCGATGCCCGACGACATCTGCACGAGGCTGTCGAAGCCGCGGCGACGGGCCCACGGGCCGGTCCAGCCGTACGCGGACACGTCGGCGATCACGAGGCCGGGGCGCAGTTCGGCGAGCTCGTCCGGGCCGAAGCCGATTCGGGCGAGTGCGCCGGGGCGGAAGGTCTGGAGGAGGACGTCCGCGCGGGCGATGAGCTTCTTCAGCTTCGCGCGGCCGCCTTCGGTGTCGAGCGCGACGAACGCGGAACGCTTGCCCTGGCCGGTGTCCATGGTCAGGACCGGGATCCGCGGCAGGTGCGCGGCGCCGACGTGCAGCACGTTCGCGCCGTGTGCGGCCAGCACGCGGCCTGCGACGGGTCCGGCGAGCACGTGCGTCAGTTCCAGCACGCGGACGCCGCCCATCGGGCGGTCCGAGTCGAACAGGGTGCGCTTCGGCGCGTCCCCGATGCGGTTCAGCTCGACCAGCGGCAGTTCCGCGACAGCCTGGCCCTGCGGGTGCGCCAGCCAGTCCTCGCGCGAGCGCATCAACGCCGCCGCGCCGCCCGCGGTCACCACGGCGGATTCGACCTCTGCCGTGGTCTTCCCGGCCACGGCCTTGGTCACCGCTTCGCGGGTCGCCGGGACGCCGAGCGCCCAGCAGACCGCTGCCTCGTGCCGTGAGGTGTTGCAGTGCAGCTTGATCCAGCCGTCGGCGGCGCGGTAGTCGCCCGCGATGCGGCCCCACGGGCTCGGTCCGGGCTCGCCGTCGATGCGCAGCAGGTGCTCGCTGCGGAACGCGGCGACGGCGTGGCGGGTGTCGACCGACACCGTGCCCGGGTCGATGCCGCGCAGCCGCAGCAATTCACCGGCGGACAAGGTGGCCGCGGCGATGCTCGCGCTTGCCATGGCGGGGACCCGGAAGTGCCCGGGCAGCACGGATTCGTCGCCGGTCAAGGACACGGCGGGCAGCGGTTCCCCGGCGAGCGACTGCCAGGCTCCGGCGAGTACGTCCTGCACCGGCGGTTACGGCAGAGCCGCGACGAGCTCGGCGGGCGGCACCTTCGTTCCGGTGTAGAACGGGATCTCGACGCGCACGTGGCGACGCGCCTCGGTGTTGCGCAAGTGGCGCATCAGGTCGACGATCCGGTGCAGTTCGTCGGCCTCGAAGGCGAGGATCCACTCGTAGTCGCCGAGCGCGAACGACGCGACGGTGTTGGCGCGCACGTCCGGGTAGTCCCGCGCCTCCTTGCCGTGGTCCGCCAGCATCTTGCGGCGTTCCTCGTCGGGCAGCAAGTACCAGTCGTAGGACCGGACGAACGGGTACACGCAGATGTACTTCCGCGCCTCCTCGCCGGCCAGGAACGCGGGCACGTGGCTCTTGTTGAACTCGGCGGGCCGGTGCAGCGCGGTCTGGCTCCAGACCGGCGTGGACGCGCGGCCGAGCGGCGTGCGCCGGAACCCGGTGTAGGCGGCCTGGACCTGCTCGATCTCCTCGGCGTGCCACCAGATCATGTAGTCCGCGTCAGCCCTGAGGCCCGACACGTCGTAGACGCCCCGGACGACGACGCCCTTGGCCTCGAGCCCGTCGAGGTACTCGGCCGTCTCGCGGCCCGCGGCGCCGCGGTCCTCCCCCAACTTCCCCGGTTCGATCCGGAAGACCGACCACGTGGTGTAGCGGATCGTGTCGTTGAGTTCGTGGTAATTCAGCCGCGCCATGACTCCATCCTGGCACTTCCGGTCCGGCGATCGCCATGGGGCTCCGTCACACGAAGAGCTGCTCCGCGATCCGGCGGGCAGCGGCATCGGCCGTGGCCACGCACGCCGGCAGGCCGACGCCGTGCAGCGTGGCGCCCGCCACGGCAAGGCCCGGGACATCCGCCACTGCCGTCTCGATCCGCGTCACCCGCTCCAGGTGCCCGGTGCCGTACTGCGGGAGGCCGCCGCCCCAGCGGGTCACCAGCGTGTCAATCGGCTTCGCGGTGACGCCGGCGAGGCGAGCCAGGTCCGCGCGGACCGCCTCGACCAGGGAATCGTCGTCGCCGTTCAACGCGCCGGGCTCGCCGAACCGGCCCACCGAACCGCGCACCAGCACCGGTCCGGCGTCGCCGAGGTGAGCCCACTTGTTCGACGAAAACGTGAACGCCTTGGCCGCGTACGGCACGCCTTCCGCGTCCCGCTCCCCCGCGCCGATGAGGATTCCGGACGCGTCAGGCAGCTCCGTGCCGGGCGGGAACGCGAACGCGACGACCGCCATCGACGCCAGTTCGACCTCGCCGAACGCGGTCGAAGCCGCCGGGGCTACGCCGTCGAGCAGTTTCCGGGCGGCCGGTGCGGGCACTGCGAGCAGCACCGCGTCCGCGTCCACCGGGCTGTCGGCAGGCGCGTGCGCTGGCGCGGCAGCACCGAATTCGAGACGCCAGCCGGACGGCGTCCGCGTCAGCGCGCGGACCGTTGACGAAGTGCGCAGCTCAGCGCCGGAAAGCTCCAGCAACCGGTCGAGCAAGCCCCGCAAGCCGCCGGTGAGACTGCCGAAAACCGGTGCGGTGCCCGGCGTTTTCGGCAGCAGCGACGACGCGGCCTCGGTGAGCGAACCCGCTCCGCCCTCGATCGCGTTGGCCAGGCCGGGCATCGTCGCGCGGAGGCCGAGACCGTCGGCACCGCCCGCGTAAACGCCGCCCAGCAACGGGTCGACCAGCCTGTCCACCAGTTCGTCGCCGAAGCGCGTGCGCAGCAGCGGCCCGAGCGGCACATCGCCTTCGCCCAGGTCGACCGGACCGAGCGAACGTTCTTTCTCGACCGCGCTGCGGCCGTCTTCGGACAGCACGCCCGCGACCGAGTCCGCGGACGCCGGGACTCCCATCACGGTGCCGGGCGGCAGGCTCTGCACCGAACCGCCGGCGTGGATTTTGGCGCGCGCCTTCGTCGGATGCACCAGGCGATCGGCGAGGCCGACCTCCTCCACCAGCGAAACCACCTCGGGCCGCCGGGCGAGGAACGCTTCGGCCCCGACGTCGTAGCTGACTCCGCCGACCTCCGCCGTGCGCAGCTTCCCGCCGATCGAGGCCGTGCTCTCGAAGACGGTGATCGTGACCCGGTCGCCGAGCAGCCGGCGCACCCGGTACGCCGCGGCCAGCCCGGAGATCCCGCCGCCGACGACCGCGACGTGTTTCACAGCGAGTGCACCAGGTCGACGACCCGCTTCAGCACCTCCGGGTCGACGCCCGGCAGCACGCCGTGGCCGAGGTTGAAGACGTGCCCGCGAGCGGCGCGGCCCTCTTCGACGATCCGGCGCACCTCGGCCTCCAGGACCGGCCACGACGCGTACAGCAGCGCCGGGTCGAGGTTGCCCTGCACCGACACGTTGCCGCCGAGCCGGTGGACCGCGACGTCGAGCGGGATCCGCCAGTCGACGCCGACCACGTCCGCGCCCGCCTCGCGCATCGCGCCGAGCAGCTCGCCGGTGCCGACGCCGAAATGGATCCGCGGCACGCCGTACTCCCCGGCCACGGCCAGCACCCGGGTCGAATGCGGCAGCACGAACTCGCGGTAGTCGCGCTCGGACAGCGCACCGGCCCACGAGTCGAACAACTGCACCGCGTCGACGCCCGCCTCGAGCTGGGCGCGCAGGAACGTGGCGGCGACGTCGGCGAGGCGCGCGGCGAGGTCGTGCCAGACCTCGGGCTGCGAGTGCATCAAGGCCTTGGTGTGCTCGTGGTTGCGGCTCGGGCCGCCCTCGATCAGGTAGCTGGCCAGCGTGAACGGCGCGCCGGCGAACCCGATCAGCGGGGTTTCGCCGAGCCGCTCCACCAGCAGCCGGACGCCCTCGGCGACCTTCCCGACCTGCTCCGGTTCGAGCTTCGGCAGAGCGCGCACGGCGTCCGCGTCGCGCACCGGCGAGGCCACGACCGGACCGGTGCCGGGGACGATGTCGATGTCGACGCCCGCCGCCTTGAGCGGGACCACGATGTCGCTGAACAGGATCGCCGCGTCGACGCCCAGCCTGCGGACCGGCTGCATCGTGATCTCGGCGAGCATCTCCGGGTCGAAGCACGCGTCGAGCATCGGCACGCCCTCGCGCAGCGCGCGGTACTCCGGCAGCGAGCGGCCTGCCTGGCGCATGAACCACACGGGAACGTGCGCGGGCCGCTCCCCGCGCGCGGCGGCGAGGAAAGCCGAGCCGGGCAGAGCGCGACGGGGCGAAACGGACGGGGCGCCGACGGGCGCGGACGAAACCTGAGGCACGAACCCCATGGTCCCACGCGGGCCCGGCAGTCCCGGGCCGCCCCGTGCCCAACGAGCCACAACCCGGTTTTCGCGGCAGCGGCATTCCCACGGCCCGCTTCGGATTCGGTGCCCTCCACCGGATCGCAGTGCAGCATTCGTTGCGTGTCGCGTCGGCCGCGGCGTTCGTTGCCTCCGGCGCACCCGGCACGGCGTTGGCTCGCCGAGTCCCGTCATGCACCCGAAGCGGCGTCGGGTGCACAGGACGGAAGAAGGCGAGGCGTGACTGGACGGACGGCGGGGCAGAACCGCGGCGGTCATCGAGGCGGGAGCAAGGCGGAGTGGGCAACGAGACAGCGGGGCAAAGCGGAGTGCGCGGTGAGGCCGGCTGGGCAAGACCGGGCGGACAGCGGGGCTGCGGCGCGACGACGGCGTGGACAACGACCCGGCACGACAAGGCGGCAGGCGATGCGCGACGGTTCTCCCCGGGCTCGCCACTCAGAGGCCTAGAGCGGCTGCCCAGGGCCACGCCGCCATCGCCTCGCGCAGCGCGCCCGAACGCGCGGAGTCTCGTGAGTGTTTATGCCGGTTAGAACCGGCATAAACACTCACGAAGGGAGCGGAGCCGAGTGCCCCGCGGAGCAAGCGTGCGGCGCAGTGGAGCGCGTGGGGCATTGGCCAGCCGAGCCGTCCCGCGGGTCGCGGGTGGGTCTCGCTCGGCGCGCCTGCGTCCGCAACCGGGTGTTGCCGCCCTACAGTCGGAGCGTGACCGCGATGACGCCAGTGCCCGAGCTCTTCCGCGAAGCCGTCGCGGCGCTGCAAGCCGTCCGGCCGCGCCCGGAGATCCGGCTGGAGACGATGCGTGCGCCGCAGCGGCTCGCGCCGTGGTCCTATGCGTTGAGCTGCGAGGTCTCCGGCCCCGCGGACGTGCTCGCGTCCGGCAGGCTGGTGCTGCTGCACGACCCGGACGGCCAGGAGGGCTGGGACGGCGTGCTGCGGCTGGTCATGTACGTCCGCGCCGAACTCGACCGCGAGCTGGCCACGGATCCGTTCCTTCCCGCGGTCGGCTGGTCGTGGCTCACCGACGCGCTGGAGGCCTCCGGGGCGTCGTGGAAGGCGCTCGGCGGCACCGTCACCGAGACGTCCTCGGCCCGGTTCGGCGACATCTCCGGTCCCGCCCGCACGGACGACCTCGAACTGCGGGCGTCCTGGACCCCGACCGACGCCGCGCTCGGGCCGCACGGGCTGGCGTTCTGCCAGGTGATGGCGAGCGTCGTGGGGCTGCCTCCGGTGGGCGTCACGCTGTTCGAGCAGCGGCAGAGCTCCTGATTTCCTAAGTTCACCCGGTCGGGCAGCGTCTTCGCGGCGCTTGCACGCGCACGAACGCGCCTTCCCGGGCGGATCCGGGCCCTCGCGGCGCTCCGCGGGGATCTTCGGCGGGGCGTCCGGGCGTCCGCGGCCGACCGTCCATCGTGGACTGCAGGCGGCACTGCTCCGGATGCCGCACGTTCGTGGCCGGGCGTGATCACAGGCAGTGAACCCCCGGTAACCAGCTCCGACGCGGTCGCGGACCCCTTCCCGGCGCTTCCGGCGAGGCGCGGGCGAGCGAGCAGGATGCGCGGCAAAACATGAAAGAAAATGATCTTGCCCCGGCCGGGGCGCATTTCCGGGCCCGGACCGTCGGGACGGCAGCCCGGCTCCGCAAGCACCCGCAGGTGCACGGGCCATCTGCACGCCCGTTTCGTTGCCGGTAACTCAGGTGCATCGCAGCCCGGTCGCCAGTCGTTAACAAGACTCCGATCGTTAGTCCGATCGTGTTACAACGACCTCGCTGAGTGACGAACTGTTTCGGATAGATACCCATTCGATCCCCCCGCAACGGCGTCCGGACGGCTACAGTGCCTGGGACGACACCACTTTCGGTCTAAAGCTGGCGCGGCTGAACGGCCGAAGGTCCCGGTGCCGGTCGGGGGGCACGACCGACTCCAGGGAGGTAGTGACGTGGCTACCGTCGGCTTATCTCAGGCCGTCCGATCCACGCCAGCCGGCGCCTTGCCGGCGAGCATGGTTCCGCACCCGCGGGAAGAGCTTTTTTCCGTGTTGGTGGTCGATGACCACCCGCTGTTGAGGGAGGCAATCGCAGCACGACTCGCACAAATGGGTGCGGGCACCGTCCACGAAGCCGCCACGGTGGCCGAGGCGAGGGCGCGAGCACAGGCCACCGGCCCGTGCGACCTGGCGATCCTCGATCTCGGACTGCCGGACGGCAGCGGCATCGAGCTGGTTACGGAACTCCGTAGCCACGGCTGGCCGCGCGTGGTGGTGCTGGCATCCTCCGACGACCCGTACGCGGTGCGCTCCGCGTTCCAGGCCGGAGCTCAGGCGTACCTGCTGAAGTCGGCGTCGCCGGTGGTGGTCACCGACGGCGTGCGCCGGGTTCTCGAAGGCGGCGTTTACGCCGACCCGAGCGTGGCCCCGGTCCTGGCGACCGGCACGCGAGTGGCGGGCACCGACAACACCCCGCGCGAGCTGTCGGCTCGCGAGGTGGAGGTGCTCCAGCTCGTCGCGGACGGGCAGTCGAACAAGGAGATCGGGGAGGAGCTTTCCCTCTCCGCGCTCACCGTCAAGTCCCACCTGTCCCGCATCGGGCGCAAGCTCGGCACGGGCGACCGGGCGCAGATGGTCGCGCTGGCGATGCGAGCCGGCGTGATCCGCTGACGACGACGAACCACGTCCCTGCGGGGCGGGCGGACCAGGCGCGGTCCACCCGTCCCGTAGGGTCGTCGGACATGGGAACTGCACAGGCGGACGGAGCGCGGACCGGAGACGAGACCACCGAGAACTCCGGGGCCTCCCGAACGCCGGTGCTGCTCAGGGAACCGGCGGAAGGCACCCCTCCGGTCGTGGCCGATCCCGACGCGCTCGCCGAGGCGTGCGCGCGGCTCGCCGCGGGCACGGGTGCCGTCGCCGTCGACACCGAGCGGGCTTCGGGCTACCGCTACTGGCCGAAGGCCTATCTCGTCCAGCTGCGCCGCGAAGGCTCCGGCACGGTGCTGATCGATCCGATCGCGCTCGCCGACGACCTCGCCCCGCTGCGGGACGTCCTCAACGACGCCGAATGGGTGCTGCACGCCGCGTCCCAGGATCTGCCGTGCCTGGCGGAACTGGACCTGCGGCCGCGATCGCTGTTCGACACCGAACTGGCCGGGCGGCTGGCCGGGTACGAACGCGTCGCGCTGGGCACGCTGGTAGAGCTGCTGCTCGGGTACACGCTCGAGAAGGGGCACAGCGCCGCGGACTGGTCGAAGCGTCCGCTGCCGATCGACTGGCTCAACTACGCCGCGCTCGACGTCGAACTGCTCAACGAACTGCGCGCGAAACTCGAGACCGAACTGGCCGCTCAGGGCAAGCTGGAGTGGGCGCAGCAGGAGTTCGAGGCGGTGCGCACCGCTCCCCCGCCCGCGCCGCGGGCCGAACCGTGGCGCCGGACGTCCGGGGTGCACAAGATCCGCAGCCCGCGCGGCCTCGCCGCGGTACGGGAGATGTGGCAGGCCCGCGACGAACTGGCCCGCAAACGCGACCGCGCGCCGAGCCGGATCCTGCCTGACAGCGCGATCGTCAACGCGGTGACGTCGGACCCGAAGACAGTCGAGGAGTTGCAGGCGCTGCCGGTGTTCAGCGGACGCGTGCAGCGCAAATACACGGCCAGCTGGCTGCGGCACCTCCAGGCGGCCAAGGCGTTGCCGGCGAGCGAGCTGCCGAGCCCGAGCCAGCCGTCCGACGGTCCGCCGCCGGTGAACCGCTGGGCCGACAAGGACCCCGACGCCGCCGCCCGGCTCGCCGCCGCGCGTGCCGCTTTGGCCGCGATCGCGGAGGACCGCAAGCTGCCGGTGGAGAACCTCCTGCTGCCGGATTTGGTCCGGCGCACCTGCTGGCGTCCCCCGGCCGACCTCGCGGAGGACTCGGTCGCGGACGCGCTGCGGGCGGGCGGGGCGCGGCCGTGGCAGGTGGAGCTGACCGCGGCGGCGCTGAGCAAGGCGTTGCACAGCACGGCTTCCTGACCCGGGCCGGTGGTTCAGACCTCTAGCTGAGGTTGAGACCCCGTCACAAACGGCGGCGTGCCGGTCGGCGGTATCCGAGCGACCGCGCCACGCCGGTGGCTGTGGTGACCACCGCGGGCACCAGATGGGCCACCGAGGTCGTCTCCCGGCGGCCCACGACCGCGACCGCCGCGGTAACGCGGGAGGAAGCGTCTCGGATCGGGGCGGCGACGGCGACCGCGTCGTCGGCGAGCTGGCGGTCGGCGACGCAGTAGCCGGTGCGGGCGATGTCGGCGAGTTCGGCGCGCAGGGTCTCCGGGTCGGTCGTGGTGTGCGTTGTTTCCGCCGGGATCGGGCTGGTCAGCGCGGATTCGCGGGTATCCGCGGCGGCGTGCGCGAGCAGGACGCGGCCGGTGGCGGTGGTGGTCGCGGGAAGGCGGCTGCCGGTCGTGGTCAGGATGCCGACCGAGCGGTGTCCGGCCAGCCTGGCCAGGAACACGACGTCGGTTCCGTCCAGCACGGACAGGTGCACGTTTTCGCCGGTCGCGTCGAACAGGTCGCCGAGGTACGGCAGCGCGATTTCGCGGATCGACGCCCTGGCCAGCGACAGCGAGCCCAGCTCCCACAGTTTCAGGCCGAGGTGATAGCCGCCGTGTTCGTCGCGGGCCAGCGCTCCCCATTCGGCCAGTTCGCCGACCAGGCGGTGCGCCGTGCTCAACGGCAGGCGCGCGGACTGGGCGATTTCGGTCAGGGAAAGGACCGGCGTCCGCGGGCTGAAGCAGTCCAGCACCGACAGCAGCCGCGCCGCCGCGGTGGGTCTGGCTTCCATGTGGCGGAAGTCTGATTGAGGCCGGGCCGCGACGCAAGCGACACTGCGGGCGTGGGTCGGCCAAACGAGGAACGCACCGAGTCGGTTTTGATCACCGGGGCGGGATCGGGTCTCGGGCTGGGAGCGGGATTGACGCTCGCCGCGCGGGGACACCGGGTGTTCGCCACCGTCGAACGGGACGACCAGATCGAGCCGGTCCGGACGGCGTTCGCCGAACGCGGGCTCGCCGCGGAGGTCTCCCGGCTTGATCTGCTCGACCCGGCTGATCGCGAGGCAGCGGCGGCGCTCGACGCGTCGGTTCTGCTCAACAATGCCGGATTCGGCGCGGAAGGACCGCTTCTGCGTACGGATTCCGCAGTGGTCCGGAAGACGTTCGAGGTCAACGTCTTCGGCACGCTGGAGCTGACGCGGCTGGTCTCCGACCGGCTCGTCGCCGCCGGGCGGGGCGGACGGATCGTGTTCGTGACGTCGGTGGCCGGGCTGTTCGTCGCTCCCGGCGCGGGCCCGTACGGGGCGAGCAAGTCCGCCCTCGAAGCCATGGCACAGGCGGTGCGCCAGGAACTGCGGCCGCACGGCATCGAAGTCCGGGTCGTCGAGCCCGGGCCGTTTTCCACGGGGTTCAACGAAAAACTCGTCGAGAACGCACCTGCCTCGGACCACGACTTCTCGGATTTCCTCGCCATGCAGCGCGATCCGGAGCCGGCGATCGAGACCATCGCGCGGGTGGCGGTCGAATCCGGGCCGTACCGGACGATCGTGCCGGGCGAGTTCGGCCGGATCGTGCGCGAACAGCAAGATCGGCTGTGGGCCGAGACCGACCTCGTCGACCCGTGAGAAAGTGCGGTCGGCGCGAGAAGAACACCAGTACGAGACAGGAGCACATGACAGTGAAGATCGCGGTTCTCGGGGGCGGGCACGGTTCCTGGGCCACGGTGGCGGAACTCGCCGAGCACGGCCACGAAGTGCGCTGGTGGCGGCGGAACGCCGAGGCGCTGGAAGCGGTGCGCGCGACCGGAGCGGTGGGCGTCCGGGACTACCGGGGTTCCCGATCGGTGCCGGTGGGCGACGGCGCCGGGGAGATCAACCCGGTGACGGACCTCGCCGAGGCGGTGCGCGACGCGGCTCTGGTCGTGCTCCCGCT
Source organism: Amycolatopsis sp. FU40 (assembly GCF_021903635.1). Taxonomy (NCBI): domain Bacteria; kingdom Bacillati; phylum Actinomycetota; class Actinomycetes; order Pseudonocardiales; family Pseudonocardiaceae; genus Amycolatopsis; species Amycolatopsis sp. FU40. The sequence continues at coordinate 452,676 of NZ_CP091381.1, read as the reverse complement.
GCCGTCGACCACGCACGACGACCTGGCTCCCCGGCTCGCCCCGCTGCTGGCCGAGGGCCAGGTGGTGTTCCTGCCGCCGGGCACGTTCGGTTCGATGGTGTTCGCCAAGGCCGTCGCGGCGGCGGGCGGGAGCTCGGAGATCGCGTTCGCCGAAGCCGGGACGCTGCCGTATCTCGCGCGCCGGCACGGGGACGCGGAAGTGGTGATCAGCGGGTACGCGACCCGTCTGCCGACCGGGGTTTTCCCGCTGCGGCTGGCGGAAAGCGCGTTCAAGACGCTGCGCGAGGCGTACCCGAGCGTCGAGGACGCGGGCGACGGGCTCAGCGGTGCGCTGATGAACGCGGGTCCGATCATCCACCCGCCGCTGATCACGATGAACGCCGGTCCGCTGGAGCATTTCGCCGCCTGGGACATCCACAACGAGGGCACACAGCCGTCGATCCGGAGCGTCACCGACGCGCTGGACGCCGAGCGGGTCGCGCTGCGCGAAGCGTTCGGCTACGGCGCGCCGCACTTCCCGCTGGCCGACCACTACGCCACCGACGGCGAAGAATGGATGTACGGCCGCTCGGCGCACGAAAGGCTCACCGACAGCGGCGACTGGCGCGAGAAGATCGACCTCCACACGCATCGCTACATGGTGGAAGACACCCGGCTCGGGCTGTCGCTGCTGGTGTCCGCGGGCCGGTTCGCCGGGGTGCCGACGCCGGTCGCGGAAGGATTGCTGGCGTTGGGTTCCGCCATCACCGGCCGCGATTTCTACGCCGAGGGCCGGACCTTCGAGAACCTCGGCCTGGCGGATCTCGACCGCGCCGGGCTGACCAAGCTGCTGCAGGACGGAGTCCAGTCGTGATCGCCATCGTCGGCGCCGGGCGGATGGGCGAGGGCATCGCGCTGGCCTTCCTCGCGGCGGGACATCCGGTGCTGCTCGCGGACGTCAAGGACCGCACCGAGGAAGAACGCCAGCTCCGGCGCGACGAGGTGCGCAAGCGCCTCGCCGACCGGCTGCGCGCGATGTTCGGCCACGCGGACGCGCTGGAAAGCCTGACGCTGGGCGACCGTTCGGCGAAGGAGCTCGCGGACGCGACCGTGGTGTTCGAGGCCGTGCCGGAGGTCATGGACGTCAAGCGCGAGGTGTTCGGCTGGCTCGGCTCGCAGGTGCCGGAGTCGGCGGTGCTGGCCTCGACGACGTCGACCTTCCTGGTCACGCAGATCGCGGAACTCGCCGACCGGCCGGAGCGGGTCGTCAACGCGCACTGGCTCAACCCGGCCGAGCTGATGCCGCTGGTCGAGGTCAGCCGGAGCGACGCCACCGACCCGGCCGCGGTCGACCGGCTCGTGGAACTGCTGCGCGAAATCGGCAAGGTGCCGGTGGTGTGCGGGCCTGCCGCCGGCTACATCGTGCCGCGGCTGCAGGCGCTGCTCATGAACGAGGCGGCGCGGATGGTCGAGGAAGGCGTGGCCGGACCCGCCGAGATCGACCTCGCGGTCCGCGCCGGGCTCGGGCCGCGGTTTTCGGTGCTGGGCCCGCTGGAATTCATCGACTGGGGCGGCGGCGACATCCTGTACTACGCCTCGCGCTACCTGACCGGCGAACTCGGCGAGCGGTTCCGGGCGCCCGCGATCGTCGAGGAGAACATGACCGGGCAGCGGCGCGGTCTCCAGGACGGGGCCGGGTTCTACCGCTTCGACACGGCCGGGGTCCCGGACTACCGGGCGGCGCGGATGCGGGAGTTCGAGGACATTTTCCGGTTGCGGGAACCGCATTTGCACGACGGGACGCCGGTTCCGGAGCGTCCGGAAGAGGAGTGACTCTCGCGCGGGCCCGGTTCGGTCCGGGCCCGCGCGGATTCAGTCCTTCTTCAGCCACCCGGCGACCTCGAGAACGTCCGGATGCTTCGACCCGAACGCCTCGGTCAAGCCCGCCGCGACCTCCTCCAGCTCGCGGTCCGCCTCCTCGTCCCGGCCGCGTTCCCGGGCGACCCGCGCCAGCGTCGCGCGGAAACCGAGCTTGAGCGGATGCCCGTCCGGCAGGCCGTCGGCTGACACGAGTTCCCTCGCCAGCGTCTCCGCCGCGTCGAGCTGGCCGCTTTCCAAGTACGCGCGGGCCAATTCCCCGGCCGGGCCCCACTGTTGCGCCGCCGGTTGCGCGGACAGCACGGCGCGGTACAGCTCCGCCGCTTCCGCGGGTTCCCCGGCGCGCAGCAGCACCGCGGCGAGCACCTCCATGAATTCCGGCGTGCGGTACTGCTCGGCGAGTTCCCTCACCTTGTGCCGGACGATCTTCGCGTCACCGGCTTCGGCGCGGATCAGCAAGCCGACCGCGCGGGCGCTATCGCGTTCGTAGTCGTCTCGCGGTTTACGGGACAGGCCGGAGTTCAACGAGCGAGCCTCGTCGTATCGGCCGAGTGTCCGCAGCACGCTCACCTTCCGGCGCGCGCCCGCGATGGTCAGCTCGTGGTACTCGCCGAACTTGTCCGCGCACGCGTTCAGGTGCCTGCTGAGCACGTCCAGCGCCTCGTCGTACTCCCCGGAGAGCGAATACATCTCCGACAGCACCAGCTGTGCCTGCAGGGTGGCCGGGCCGTCGGGGCTGACGGCCTCGTAGATGTCCACTGTGGACCCCATCAGGTGCACCGCGTCCTCGATCTGGCCCAGCGCGGCCTTCGCGGTCGCCAGGTTCAGCCACGCGCCGAGCGTGCCAGGGTGCTGTTCGCCCTCGACCCGAACCTGGGCGTCGGCGAGTTCGGTGTAGTGCTCCGCCGCCGCGGGCCAGTCGCCGGTTTCCACCAGGAGGATGCCGATCCGGTGGCGCATCGCGAGGCTTTCCGGGGAATCCGAATCCGCGGCTTTCGCCAGTTTCTTGCGCAGCCGCGCCATTTCGGTCGCCGGGTTCGCCCGGAAAAGCGCCATTGCCGTCCCCCGTCCGGTTGGTGCGTTCCCGCCAGTGTGCCGCATGCCACAAGACCCCGGGAGTGTGCCGTCCCCCACTCGACCGGGCCACTGCACTGGTTACCCACCGGTAACAAGGGCTAGGGTGCGGGGCAGGAACACTCTCGACTTCAGGAGCATTCGTGGCCGCACCAGCAACGCCGCCGCTCGCGCCCACCGCGCGAGGGGTGCGCAATGTCGTCTTCGTCGAAGGGGTACGCACGCCCTTCGGCAAGGCGGGCGACAAGGGCATGTACGCCGGGACCCGGGCGGACGACCTCGTCGTCAACGCCATCCGCGAGCTGCTGCGGCGGCATCCGGAGCTGCCGCCCGAGCGCGTGGACGAGGTGGCGATCGCCGCGACGACGCAGATCGGCGACCAGGGCCTGACCATCGGCCGCACCGCCGCGCTGCTCGCCGGGCTGCCGAAGTCCGTGCCGGGCTTCGCGATCGACCGGATGTGCGCGGGCGCGATGACCGCGGTGACCACCACCGCGAGCGGCATCGGCTTCGGCGCGTACGACATCGCCATCGCCGGCGGCGTCGAGCACATGGGACGGCATCCGATGGGCGAGGGCGTCGACCCGAACCCGCGGATCGTCGCGGACAAGCTGGTCGACCCGACCGCGCTCGTAATGGGCCAGACCGCGGAGAACCTGCACGACCGGTTCCCGGAGATCACCAAGGAGCGCACGGACGCGTTCGCCGCGCGCAGCCAGGAGCGCTACGCCGAGGCCGTGAAGACCGGCAAGATCGGGCCGGAGCTGGTTCCGGTGGCGACCAAGTCGAAGGAACTCGGCTGGGGTCTCGCGACCGAGGACGAGCCGCCGCGCCCGGGCACGACCGTCGAGCAGCTGGCGAAGCTGAAGACGCCGTTCCGCCCGCACGGCCGGATCACCGCGGGCAACGCGGCCGGTCTGAACGACGGCGCGACCGCCGCGATCCTCGCCGACGAAGACACCGCGCGCGAGCTCGGCCTGCCGATCGGGATGCGGCTGGTCGGCTACTCGTTCGCGGGCGTCGAGCCGGAAGTGATGGGCATCGGCCCGGTGCCGGCCACCGAGAAGCTGTTCAAGCGCACCGGCCTGTCCATCGACGACATCGGGCTGTTCGAGATCAACGAGGCGTTCGCGGTGCAGGTGCTCGCCTTCCTCGACCACTTCGGCATCGCCGACGACGACCCGCGGGTCAACCAGTGGGGCGGCGCGATCGCGTGCGGCCACCCGCTGGCCTCATCCGGCGTGCGGCTGATGACGCAGCTGGCGCGCCAGTTCGCCGAGCGCCCCGACGTGCGCTACGGCCTCACCACGATGTGCATCGGCATCGGCATGGGCGGCACCGTGATCTGGGAAAACCCGGCCTACAACGGCTCCGAGGGCTCCGAGGGGGCGAAGTAATGACTTTCACCGCTGAAGAGGCGAAGGCCGCGTTCCCGGACGAGGTCGTGACGAACGCGGTCACCAACCTGGTCAAGGTTCCCGGGCTGGACAAGCCGGTCGCACTGATCACTTTGGACAACGGCCACGACCACACCCGGCCGAACACCTTCGGCCCGCAGGGTCTCGTCGCGCTGAACGCCGCGCTGGACGAGGCGTTCGCCGCCGAGCCCGCCGCGATCGCGGTCACCGGCAAGCCGTTCATTTTCGCGGTCGGCGCGGACCTTTCCGGCGTCGAGGCGGTGTCGGACCCGAAGCTGGCGCGGGAGATCGCGCAGACCGGGCACGACGTGTTCCGCCGGCTCACCGAGTCGAAGATCCCGACGTTCGGGTTCGTCAACGGCGCGGTGATGGGCGGCGGGCTCGAACTCGCGCTGTCCTGCCACTACCGGACGCTGTCGGAGAACACCGCGGCCATCGCGTTCCCCGAGGTGTTCCTCGGGCTGTTCCCGGGCTGGGGCGGCACGCAGCTGCTGCCGAACCTGATCGGCCCGGACGCCGCCGTCACCGTGATCATCGAGAACGCGCTGGCGCAGAACAAGATGCTGAACGTGCGCAAGGCCGCCGAACTCGGCATCGTCGACGAGGTCTTCGGTTCCGCGGATTACCTGGAGCAGTCGCTGCTGTGGCTGGCGAAGGTGATCAACGGCGAGATCACCCCGGCTCGCCGGGAAATCGACCGCGGTGCGGAGTGGGACGCGGCCATCGCGCGTGCCAAGTCTATTGTGGACGGTCGCACGCACGGTGCGTCGCCGGGCGCGACCAAGGCCGTCGAACTGCTGGAGCTGGCGCGGGAGAACGATCTCGACCGCGGCTACGCGGCGGAGACCGACGGGCTCGCCGAGTTGCTGATGTCGGACGTGCTGCGCGCCGGGCTGTACTCGTTCAACCTGGTCAACAAGCGGGCGAAGCGGCCGGCCGGCGCGCCGGACAAGTCGTTGGCGCGCAAGGTGAACAAGGTCGGCATCGTCGGCGCGGGCCTGATGGCCAGCCAGCTGGCGCTGCTGTTCGTGCGCAGGCTCAAGGTGCCGGTGGTGCTCACCGACGTCGACCAGGCGCGCATCGACAAGGGCGTGGGCTACGTCCACGAGGAGATCGACAAGCTGCTGGCCAAGAAGCGCGTGTCTCCGGACGGCGCGAACCGGCTTAAGGCACTCGTCACCGGCTCGCTCGACAAGGCCGCGTTCGCCGACGCGGACTTCGTGATCGAGGCCGTTTTCGAAGAGCTGGGCGTGAAGCAGCAGGTGTTCGCCGAGCTGGAGCAGCACGTCTCCCCCGAGGCGATCCTGGCCACGAACACCTCGTCGCTGTCGATCACCGCGATGGCGTCGAAGCTGCAGCACCCCGAGCGCGTGGTCGGCTTCCACTTCTTCAACCCGGTGGCCGTGCTGCCGCTTTTGGAGATCGTGCGCGGCGAGAAGACCGACGACGCGGCGCTGGCGACCGCGTTCTCGGTCGGCAAGCAGCTGAAGAAGTCGAGCGTGCTGGTGAAGGACGCGACGGCGTTCGTCGTGAACCGGCTGCTGCTGCGCTTCCTCGGCGAGGTGCTGGTGGCCGTGGACGAGGGCACGCCGTTCGACGTGGCCGACTCCGCGCTGGAGCCGCTCGGCCTGCCGATGTCGCCGCTGAACCTGATGCAGCTCGTCGGCCCGGCCATCGCGCTGCACGTCGGCGAGACGCTGCACGGCTCGTTCCCGGACCGCTTCACCGTGAGCGAGAACCTGGACAAGTTCGTGAAGGCGGGCAAGAAGGGCGTCTGGACCTGGGACGCGACCGGCACGCCGTCGGTCGACCCGGAGGTCGCCGAACTGTGGACGCAGGGCGACCAGCCGTCGACTGCCGAGCAGGTCCGCGACCGCGCGCTGAACGCGATCGCCGAAGAGGTCCGGATCATGCTCGACGAGGGCGTGGTCGCGGAGGCCCAGGACATCGATCTGTGCCTGATCCTCGGCGCCGGCTGGCCGTTCTGGCTCGGCGGGATCACGCCGTACCTGGACCGGGCGGGCGTCTCGGAGCGGGTCAACGGCAAGCCGTTCCTGTCCCAGGGCGTGGCTTCGGTTCCGGCGTAACGCCTTGGCGGAGCCGCCCTGGTCCGCAGGGCGGCTCCGCCGTGAACCCGGACACACCGAGCACTTCGTGACCTTCCGGGCACCAGCCGTTCACCGCTGCCCCATAGCGTCCTGCCGAATCATTCGAGCAGGTCAGGAGCAGGATGAACAGCACGAACCCGGGCGGCGTCGGCCGTCGCGGATTCTTCAAGCGCGCGGGGCTGGCGGGCGCTGTCGCGGCCGGAGTCCCGGTGCTGGCCCCGGGCCAGGCCGACGCCGCGGGCCTCGATCTGGGGCTCGACCTCGGGATCGATCTCGACTGGCTGTTCGGCCGCCGCTACCAGTGGGTCGTCGGCGATCACCACACGCACAGCCAGTACTCGTACGACGCGATGTACACGATCGACCGGATCGCCTCCGGAGCGCGCGAACACGGCGCGAAGTGGATTGTCTTCACCGATCACGGGCACGCGACGCACGAGAAGTCATCGGTGGAGCCGACCAGCCACGATGTGCTCGCCGCGCAGCGGAGGCATCCGGATCTGCTGCTGTGGCAAGGCATGGAGTGGAACGTGCCGGGCGCGGAGCACGCGACGCTGTTCTTCCAGGCAGGACGCGACCAGGCGAGCGTGCTGCGCGAATTCGAGCGGAGTTTCGACTGGCGGCTGACCGGTTCCGAATCCTCCAGCCCGGAGCACGAAGCGTTGGCGCTCAAGGGTTTGCGGTGGCTTGCCGAGCAGGAACGCAAGCGCCGGATCCACGCGCCGGTCGTGCTGATCAACCACCCGCTGCGCAACGGCCGCGTGTCGCCGCACGAACTGCGCAACTACCGCGACACCGCACCCGGAATCGTGATCGGCATGGAAGGCGCGCCCGGCGCGCAGGCCGACGGATTCCCCAAGCCGCAAGGCAATGGCGGCGCGCGCGGCGGCTACGCCAACAACCCCGGCGCGGACTCGTGGCCCGGTTTCCCGGCCGAGGCGTACCGCACGTTCGGCGGCTGGGACTGGACCACGGCGAAGGTCGGCGGGCTGTGGGATTCCCTGCTGGCCGAAGGGAAACCGTGGTGGATCACCACGAACTCGGACTCGCACTACAACCGCGGCGACCAGCTGGTGCGCCCGTCGGTGCCGGACGGCTGGTACGAGCAGACCGGCAAGTACCCGGACCCGGTCGACAGCGGGGTCCCGCAATTGTCCGCGCCGTACGCGGATTTCTACCCCGGCGAGTTCAGCCGCACCGTGGTCGGCGTGCGCCGGCCGGGCTTCGAGGGTGTGCTGGAGGGTCTGCGCGCGGGCCGGATTTGGCTGTCTCACGGCGGTTTGGTGCAGCAGCTGGAAGTCGGCGTGCTCGGCGGCGGCGACTGCGCGACCTTCGGCGGACGGCTGCGCGTGCGGCGTGGTTCGACGGTGACGGTCGTCGTGTCCGCGGTGACCGCGTACCGGCCGAACGGATCGGGTTCGGTGCCGCGCCTCGGCCGGCTGGACCTGATCTCCGGTCCGGTCACCGGCCCGGCGGCGGATCGCGACACGATGGCTGCGCCAGGTACGCGCGTGGTCGAGTCGTTCACGCCTTCGCGCGGCTACGCGGGACGGCGGGTGACGTTCAAGCACACGTTCCGCAACGTGCGGGAGCCGTTCTACGTCCGGGTGCGCGGGACGGACGGGAAGCGGCACGTCGCAGGCGGGATCGAGCCGGCGATGGACGTGATCGGGCAGGCTGATCCGTATGAGGACCTGTGGCTGTACGGGAATCCTACGTTTGTGGACGTCCGGTAGGTCGTGAGTGGCAATCCCGGTTCTAACCGGGATTGCCACTCACGACAGCTCACGCTCCCTCCCCTCGCGAGTGCCCAGCAACGTCGTCCCGCCCCCGCCGCGAGCACAAGGCTGATCGCGATCGCCGGGGCGAAGCCCGCCCACAGCGTCGAAGCGCCTTGGTAGCACAGGGAAGCCCCGGTGGACCGCACGCGCATCCCGCGCTGCGGCTGGAAATCGCCGAAGGCCCGTCCGACGAACTGCAGCAGCAACTGGCCGACGGCGACATCGACGCGTGCCTGCTGTATTCCGCCCATCTGCGCCGCGGGCTGGACCACGTACGCATCGCCCCGGTCCGGCTGCGCTTGATGCTGCCCGCGAACCACCGCCTCGCCGACCGCGACGAGATCGCCCTCGCGGAACTCAGCGACGAGCCGGCCATCCTGACTTCCCTGCGCCCCGCACGCGATCTGGCCGAAAACCTGATGCGGCACGCGGGCGTCGAACCGGTCGCCGGCTGGAGCATGGCCAACGTCGAGACCATCCGGGCCATGGTCGCGCGCGGGCTGGGCTATTCGGTGCTGGTGGGCAGGCCGCACGGCGACCGGACTTACGACGGGCTGCCGCTGATCTACCGGCGGATCGCGGACGAGCTGCCGGAGAACGCGGTGGTGCTCGCTTGCGTCCGGGGCGGGCAGACCACGGCGGCGCTGAAGGCACTCACGGATTTTTGCGTCCGCGAGTTCGGTGAGGCGGGGCGTCCGGTCCAATGAGGACTGTCGGCGGCCCGCGTCAGACGTCGATAACGGTGAGCAGCCGGTCGAGCCCGACGTAGTCCTTGGGATTCCTGGTGAGCAACGGGATCCGCTGCACTGCCGCCGTCGCCGCGATCTGCAAATCCATCCGGCGGGGACGCGGATCCCGGCCGAACCGGCGGACCAGCGCGGCGGCCGTGCCGTACATCTTGGCCTCGTTGACGGCGAACGGCAGCACCACGAACTGTTCGAGGGCGGTGTGGTAGCGCTCGACCCGTTCCCCGAGCCGGATGGGATCGTCGGTGGCGAGGCCGTAAGCCAGCTCCGCGATGGTCACCGAACTGACTGCGGGCACTGCGGACGCGTACGAGCCCAAGTCCAGCCGTTCGAGGTCGATGACCACAGAGGTGTCAAGCAGGACGCGAGCCGGGACGGTCACTGGTCTTCGCCTGGCTCACCCAGGCGGTCGGCGCCGAAGACAGCGTCATCGGCGTCCCGCTCGCGCCGCCATTCGGCGCTGTCCATCGGCGGCAGCCCGCGGAAAGCTTCCTGGATTTCGCCGAGCGTCCGGTTCCGCGGCGGTTCTTCCGGTGCTCGGTGCGGCACCAGGTCGGCGACAGGTTTTCCGTTGCGAGTCACGGTGAACATCTCGCCCGCCGCGACGCGGCGCATGATCTCCGCGTTGTCGTTGCGCAGTTCCCGCTGTCCGATACTGTGCCCCATGAAGACTAATGTAGCACCTTCCTTGAAAAGGTGCTACGGGGTCGCTACGCGGTGGGCAGCCGCACCGTCACCGCCAGCCCGCCGCCGACCACCGGCTCCGCCGACACCGTCCCGCCGTGCGCCTGCACCGCCGCCCGCACGATCGAAAGCCCCAGTCCCGCACCGGAACGCGCCGTCCGGGCCACCCCGGCGCGGCGGAACGGCTGGAACAGTTCCGGCACCGCCGCCGGGTCCAGCAGCCCGCCCGACGAACGCACCCGCAACGTCGACCAGCGCGCGCCCGGCTCCGTCGTCACCTCGATCCAGCCTCCGTCGACGTTGTGCCGCACCGCGTTTTCGACCAGGTTTCCCGCGATCCGTTCCAGCAGAGCGGGATCCCCGATCGCCGGGGACGGCTGCATCGCGAAATCCGCGCGCAGGCCGCGTTGTTCAGCCTCGCCGCGGACCGCGGACCAAGCCCGTTCCACGAGCACGGTCAGGTCGACCAGTTCCCGCGTCACGAGACCGGCTCCGTCGGTGCGCGCCAGCAGCAGCAGCGAATTCACCAACTGCCCTGCCCGGTTCGTCGCGTCCAGCACGACCCCGGCCATCCGGCGGAATTCGGCCTCGTCGGCGTGTTCGTCGGACAGCGTCACGTCCAATTCCGTGCGGATCACCGACAGCGGGGTGCGCAATTCATGGCTCGCGTTGGCCACGAAATGCCGCTGCGAGTCGAACGCGTCCTGCAGCCGGTCGAGCATGTCGTCGAACGTCTTGGCCAGCTCGGCCAGTTCGTCGCGCGAGCGGATCTCGCCGATGCGCTCCCCCATCGACTCGATCGACAGCCGTCGCGCGGTCCCGGTGATCTCGCGCAGCGGACGCAGCACGCGGGAGGTGAACGTCCAGGCCAGGATCGCCGCCGCGGCCACCACGAAGCAGAAGGCCAGCGAGCCGAAGATCAGCACCCGGGTGACCGCGTGGGTGCGCAGGTGCTGCGCGAGCGTGGACGCGTCCACGTCGATGCCGTCGACCCGCACGATGGTGCCCGGCGGCATGTGCGGCACGGCGTCGACCGCGTCGCCGACGAGCGTCCACGCCAGCCACAGCAGCAGCAACCCCGCCGCGGCGACCAGGACGGTCGCCAGGACGGTGACGCGCACCCGCAGGCTGCGGGCGCCGGGAAGCTTCACTCGGAACCGGCGACCGACACCCGGTAGCCCGAGCCGACCACGGTCTCGATGATGCCCGGTTCGCCGAGCTTCTTGCGCAAGGTCATCACGGTGACCCGGACCGTCGTGGTGAACGGGTCGGCGTTCTCGTCCCACACCCGTTCGAGCAGTTCCTCGCTGCTCACCACCGAACCCCCGGCGGACAGCAGCACCTCGAGCACGCCGAACTCCTTGCGGGTCAGCTCGACCGGCCCGCTCGCGCGCCGGACGGTGCGCTTCGCCGGATCCAGCTCGACGTCGCCCGCGGTGAGCAGCGGCGGCGCGGCGGGCGTCGCGCGGCGGCCCAGTGCCCGCACGCGCGCGACCAGCTCCGGGAAGGCGAACGGCTTGGCGAGATAGTCGTCCGCGCCCAGCGACAGCCCGTCCACCCGGTCGGACACCGAACTGCTCGCGGTCAGCATCAGCACGCGCGTCAGCTCGCCGGACGTCACGATCTCGCGGCACAGGTCGTCGCCGGACATCCCGGGCAGGTCGCGGTCGAGCAGCACCACGTCGTACCGCGTGACGGACGACTTCTCGTGCCCGTCGTCGCCCGTGAGCGCGATGTCGACGGCCATGCCCTCCCGCCGCAGCCCGCGGGCGATCGCGTCGGCCAACGGCTCTTCGTCTTCGACTACCAGAACTCGCACCAGACCACAATCCCATAGTTTCCTGAGAGCACCTGAGAAGCCTGAGTGGACACTCGCGTTCAGCCCCACCGCAACGCGAACCACAGTCGCATCCGCGTTTCCGGATCGGCCAGCTCCGTCCCCAGCGCCCGTTCCGCCTGCCCGATCCGGTGCCGCACGCTGTTGCGGTGCACGCCGAGTTCGGCGGCGGTCCGGTCCCAGCTGCCGTGGTGCGCCAGCCACGTCCGCAGGGTCGGCACCAGCTCGCGGCCGTGCGCGCGGTCCAGTTCCCGCAGCGGGGCCAGCAGGCGTTCGGCGAACGCGCCTGCCGCGGCGGGCGGGATCAGGTCGTCGAAGCCGAGCGGGTCGGCGCTGGCGGCCAGCGGACGAGCCAGTGCGCGGGCGCGGGCGAGCAGCAGTTCGGTTTCCGCGACGGCGGCGGGCAGGCCGGCGGCGGGGTGCGGCGGGCTGGCCACCGCGAGCCAGCCGTGTTCCAGGAGACCGTCCAGGTCGGTGGGCTCGCTTGCGATGGCGTAGAACCGGGGGCCGGGCAGGACCTGGACCAGCGGGGTGTCGAGCCGGGCGCGCAGCCAGTCCGGCCGCCGGGCCAGCGCGTCCGGACCCCGTCGGCGGGCGACTCCGGCGACGAGCCGGGCCTGGTCGCTGCCGACGACTCCGGCGAGCGCGTCCGCACCGGGGCCGCCGAGCAGCAACGCGGTCGCCGCGGCGCCGAGTTCCGCACTGTCCGATCCGGCGCGGCCGACGAGTCCCAGCAGCGCCGCGCCGACGGCCAGGATCGCCCGGTCCCCGCTGTCGAACCGTTGCGCGCGGCCGGCCACGACCAGGTGCGCGGCGGTCGCCTGCGGATAGACCGGTTGCGCGACAACGTGGGTGCCGTCCGGCAATTCGGTGGAGGCGATGCGGATTCCGGAGCGAGCGCGCAAGGTCGCGAGCAGTTCCTTCACCGGCGACGGCAACGGCTGCGGCGCGTCGTAGCCCGCGGCGAGTACGTCCCCGGCACCGACCATCGCGACCCATCCGCGCAAGCGTCCGGCGAGCGCGGCGACCAACTCCCCCAAGCCGCCGCCCGCGGCTCGCGTCAGCGCTTCGCGACCTTCCGCCAGTCGCCGTTCTTCGTGTCGTCCCGCTTCGGCGAGCGCGACGGCGACGGCGCGGTTGATCGCCAGGAACGGCGTCGCGGGTGGCACGACCAGCAGCGGCAGGCCGTGCTCCACGCAGGCGTCGCGCAGCGAGGACGGCAGGGTTTCCGAGACTGTCGGGGTGAGGCCGAAGCCGAGTGCGGTGACGCCCGCGTCGCGCAGTCCCCGGACGTACCGGTCGGCGTCCTTCGGCAGGTTCACGCCCGCGGTCAGCACGAGTTCGGCACCCACCAGGTACGGCGCGGGGTCGGCCAGTTCGCTCACGTGCGCCCACCGCACCGGCCGGTCCAGGGCGCCTGGACGCAACGTTTCGGGCACCACATCGAGCGCCAGCTCCGGGTTGCCCGCGACGGTGCGTAGTGGGACTGTCACCTCTGCGGGCAACAGCACGTCCTGCTGGGTCATTTCAACCAATCTTCGGCGAAGTCCTGGATACATCGTCCCATGCCGCCGCGGGGTCGCCCGACCCTACGGTGTCCCGCAAGAACCCACCCCGTTTCAAGGAGGACCCGTGGGCGGCGACTATGCGGTGATCGCGCTGTACATCGCGGGCATGATCGGGGTCGGCTGGATCGGCCTCCGGCTGGCCAAGACGAAATCCGACTACCTGGTCGCCGGACGGCGGCTCGGCTGGTTCATGTACTCCGGCACGATGTCGGCCGTCGTGCTCGGCGGCGCGTCGACCGTCGGCGGCGTGAAACTCGGCTACACCTACGGCATCTCCGGCGCGTGGCTGGTGATCACGATCGGCGTCGGCATCCTGGTGCTGCACGCGGTTTTCGCGCGGCGGCTGGTGAAACTGCGCGTCTACACCGTCGGCGAGATGCTCGACCTGCGCTACGGCGGCCGCGCCAGCGCGGTGTCCGGCGTGGTGATGTGGGGCTACACGCTGATGCTCACGGTCACCTCGACACTGGCGTTCGCGTCGATCTTCAAGGTGCTGTTCTCGATCCCGAGCTGGGCCGGGATCGCGATCGGCGGGTCGATCGTGGTGCTGTACTCGGTGCTCGGCGGCATGTGGTCGATCACGCTGACCGACATCGCGCAGTTCGTGATCAAAACGATCGGCATCCTGTTCGTGCTGCTCCCGGTCGCGCTCGTCTCGGCGGGCGGCTTCAGCGGGATGGCCGAGAAACTGGACGCGTCGTACTTCGAGTTCACCTCGATCGGCGGCGAGACGATCCTGACTTACTTCCTGATCTACACGTTCGGGTTGCTGATCGGGCAGGACATCTGGCAGCGCGTGTTCACCGCGCGCACCCCGCGCGTCGCGACCGGCGGCGGCGTCATCTCCGGCGTGTACTGCCTCGTCTACGGCATCGCGGGCGCGCTGATCGGTACGGCGGCGAAGGTGTTGTACCCAGACCTCGGCAGCGCGCAGGACGCCTTTGCCACCATCGCCGAACGGCTGCTGCCCACCGGCGTACGCGGTCTCGTGCTCGCTGCGGCGCTCTCGGCGCTGATGTCGACTTCGAGCGGCGCGCTCATCGCGTGCGCCACCACGACGACTTCGGACCTGTTCCGCAAGATCGGCCTTAAGAGTGGCGAGGTCTTGCGTAACCGAGTGACGACACTTGTGCTGGGCATCGTGGCCATCGGTATCGCAATGCTCGTGGACGACGTCGTCAACGCGCTCACCATCGCGTACGACATCCTCGTCGGCGGCCTGCTCGTCACGATCGTCGGCGCGTTGTTCTGGAAGCGTGGTACTCGCGAAGGCGCGTACGCGTCGATGGTGGCTGGCACGGTGTCCGTCATCGCCTTCATGATCATCGACGGGGTCGCGGCCAACAGTCCGATTTATTGGGGGCTCGGCGTCAGCCTGGTCGTGTACGTCGGTGTCAGTCTCGCGACACCGCGTACGCCGGACAGCATTCTTTCCGTGTGGACACAACGTCTTCATGGTTCCGAAGCCGCTGAAGATCTCAGCGCATCCGAAACCCGACAGGAGTTGACCCAGTGAGTGAACAGCGTCCGGTCGGCCCGCTCGACTCGTCGCAGATCCCGCGTTTCGCCGGCTTCGCGACCTTCGCGCGGCTGCCGCGGATCGACGAAGTGCCGAGCGCCGACGTAGCCGTGGTCGGCGTGCCGTTCGACTCCGGCGTGTCCTACCGTCCCGGCGCGCGGTTCGGTCCTTCGGCGCTTCGCGAGGCGAGCCGCCTGCTGCGGCCGTACCACCCAGGTCTGGACGTTTCGCCGTTCGCGGAGAAGCAGGTCGTCGACGCTGGCGACATCGCGGTCAACCCGTTCCACATCGGTGAAGCGATCGAAAAGCTGCAGCAGGAAGCCGAAGCGCTCACTGCGGGCGAGACGAAGCTAGTGACTGTCGGCGGTGACCACACCATCGCGCTCCCGCTGCTGCGCGCGGCGGCGAAGAAGCACGGCCCCGTTGCGCTGCTTCACTTCGACGCTCACCTCGACACCTGGGACACCTACTTCGGCGAGCCGTACACGCACGGCACGCCGTTCCGTCGCGCAGTCGAAGAAGGCATCCTCGACACCAGCGCCGTGTCGCACGTGGGCACGCGCGGCCCGCTGTACGGCAAGCGCGACCTCGAAGAAGACCGTCGCCTTGGCTTCGGCATCGTCACCTCCGGCGACGTACTGCGCCGCGGCATCGACGAGACCGTGGACGCGCTTCGCCAGCGCATCGGCGACCGTCCGCTGTACGTGTCCGTGGACATCGACGTGCTCGACCCCGCGCACGCGCCCGGCACCGGCACGCCCGAGGCGGGCGGTATGACCAGCCGCGAACTGCTGGAGATCCTGCGCGGTCTGCGCGGGCTCAACCTGGTCGGCGCGGACGTCGTGGAATTGGCCCCGGCCTACGACCACGCCGAGATCACCGCCGTCGCCGCATCGCACGTCGCCTACGACCTGGTCAGCCTGCTGGCGCTGGGACGCAGCGCATGACCCGGATCGGCGGCGACGTTGTCGTAGAGACGCTGCGGGCGCTCGGCGCGGACACCGTGTTCGGCCTGCCCGGACAGCACGCGCTTGGCCTGTTCGAGGCTCTGCGCCGCGCTGAAGACCTGCGCGTGGTCAGCTCGCGAGTGGAGAACAATCTCGCCTTCGCCGCGGACGGCCACGCGCGCGCCCGGCTCGCCGCCGATCCGCACGGCCCGGTGCCGGTCACGCCGATGATCGTGTCGACCGGCCCCGGTGCGTTGCTCACGCTTGCGTCGCTGCAGGAATCGCGCGCGGCATCGGTGCCGGTGCTCGGCATCTCGAGCCAGGTCCCGGTCGCCGGGCTCGGCGGCGGACGCCATGGTTACCTGCACGAACTCACCGACCAGCAGGCCAGCTTCCGCGACATCGTGAAGTCGGTGCACGTGGTCCGGTCGATCAGTCAGATCCCGACCGCGCTGCGCGAGGCGTGGGAATCCGCCGCGACCGCGCCGTACGGGCCGGTGTGGGTGGAAATCCCGCAGGACGTGCTGCTCGCCCCGGCGAACCTGCCGCGGCTGACGTCGGTGACCGCGGCTCCGGCGCCGCTCGAACCGTTGCCGGAGCTGGTGGCCGAGGCCGCGAAACTCCTTGACGAAGCGAAGAATCCGGTGATCCTCGCCGGCGGCGGCGCGCTGCGTTCCGGAGCGCACGACGAACTGCGCCAGCTCGCCGAAACCCTGCGCGCGCCGGTGGTGTCGACGTTCGGCGGCAAGGGCGTTTTCGCCTGGGACCACGAGCTGTCCGCGCAATCGTGGATGGAAGACTGGCACACCACGGAATTCCTCTCCGCCGCCGACGTCCTGCTGGTGCTCGGCTCCGGGCTGGGCGAACTGTCCAGCAACTACCGCGAGTTCGCGCCGCGCGGCCAGGTCGTGCAGGTGGAAGCGGATCTCGGAAAACTGGAGTCGAACTACCCCGCGCTCGCGCTGCACGCCGACGTCCGGCACACCCTCCGCGCGTTGCTGGATCAGCTCACGCCGCGTACTGCGGACGGACGAGCCGAAGCGGCGGTGAAGGACCTGCTCGCGCGCGTTGAGTCCAGGTTGGACAGTCAGCCGCTCGCGCTTGAACGGAAGCTGCTCGAGGACATCCGCGCCGCGCTTCCCGAAGACACGCAGACCTTCTGGGACATGACGATCGCGGCCTACTGGGCGTGGTCGGTGTGGAATCCCGACGGAGCGCCGATCCACACCGCGCAGGGTGCGGGCGGCCTCGGCTACGGCCTTCCCGGCGCGCTCGGCGCTGCCGCGGCCGGTGTGCGATCGCTGGCCGTGTCCGGCGACGGCG
Organism: Amycolatopsis sp. FU40; assembly: GCF_021903635.1. Taxonomy (NCBI): domain Bacteria; kingdom Bacillati; phylum Actinomycetota; class Actinomycetes; order Pseudonocardiales; family Pseudonocardiaceae; genus Amycolatopsis; species Amycolatopsis sp. FU40. The sequence goes on along the minus strand of NZ_CP091381.1, from coordinate 435,814 downwards.
GCGCGATGTACGGGCTGGCCGAACTGGCCACCGCCGTGCAGCACCAGCTCGACGTGACCTGGCTGGTCGTCGACGACGGCGGCTACGGCATCCTGCGCGAATACCTCACCGGCGCGTTCGGCCAGAGCACCGCGACCGAACTGCCGCGGCCGGATTTCGTCGCGCTGGCCGAATCGTTCGGCATCCCCGCCCGAAAGACCGCTGCGGACACTGTCCGCGCCGATCTCGCCGACGCGCTGCGCACCCCCGGCCCGTCGGTCGTCGTGCTTCCCGCACTGCTGAAGATGTTCGCCCCAACCCACTTGGAGCACTCATGACCTACGTCCGCAACTTCGTCGGCGGCGCTTTGGTCGACACGCCCGACACCGAGGCGACCCTCGAACTGACGAACCCGGCCACCGGCAAGGTTTTCGGCACCAGCGTCGTTTCCCGGCGGAACGAAATCGATCTCGCGATGGAGTCGGCGGCGCGCGCGTTCCAGTCGTGGCGGCGCAGCACTCCCGCGCAGCGCCAGGAAGCCCTGCTCAAGATCGCCGGCGCGCTGGAAGCCCGCGCGGAAGAGTTCGCCGCCGCCGAGGTCCGCGAGACCGGCAAGGTCCGTGCGGTCATGCTGGACGAGGAAATCCCGGAATGCGTGAGCACACTGCGGTTCTTCGCCGGTGCCGCGCGGCAGCTCGAAGGCACCGGCGCGGGCGAATACCTGGCCGGGCACACGTCGGTGATCCGCCGCGAGCCGATCGGCGTGTGCGCGCAGATCGCGCCGTGGAACTACCCGCTGATGATGGCCGTCTGGAAGATCGGCCCGGCGCTCGCCGCGGGCAACACCGTGGTGCTCAAGCCGGCGGAAACCACGCCGTCCACCGCGGTGCTGCTGGCCGAAATCGCGGCGGAATCCCTGCCGCCGGGCGTGTTCAACGTCGTGTGCGGCGACCGGGAAACCGGCCGTGCGCTGGTCCGGCACCCGCACACCGACCTGGTGTCCATCACCGGCTCGACGCGCGCCGGCATCGACGTGGCGACCGTCGCCGCGGCCGATCTCAAGCGCACCCACCTGGAACTGGGCGGCAACGCTCCCCTGCTGGTCTTCCCGGACACCGACCTCGCCGACACCGCCGAGCGGATCGCCGACGCCGCGTTCTACAACGCCGGACAGGACTGCACCGCGGGCAGCCGCGTGCTGGTGCACGAGAGCGTCCACGACGAGTTCGTTGCCGCACTGACGAAAACAGCCGCCACGCGTCGTCCGGACGTCGACTACGGCCCGCTCAACAGCCGCGCCCAGCTCGACCGCGTGCTCGGCCTGCTGGAGCGGCTGCCGTCGCACGCCCGCGTCGAAACCGGCGGCACCGCGACCGGACCGGGCTTCCAGCTCGCGCCGACCGTCGTGTCCGGCCTCCGGCAGGACGACGAACTGGTCCAGGAGGAAGTCTTCGCGCCGGTCATCACCGTCCAGTCGTTCGCCGACGAGACGGAAGCGCTGGAGCTGGCCAACGGCGTCCCCTACGGCCTGGCTTCTTCGGTCTGGACGAACGACGTCGCCCGCGTCGCCCGGGTGTCGCGCGACCTCGATTTCGGCTGCGTGTGGGTGAACACGCACGGCCCGCTGACCGCCGAGATGCCGCACGGCGGGTTCGGCCACTCCGGGCACGGCAAGGACCTCTCGGCGTACTCGTTCGCCGAGTACACCCGCGTCAAGCACGTGATGACGAGGTTCGAGTGATGAGCGGCAAAGTCACCGAGGTCGAACAGCACGGCATCGCGCCGATCCCGCCCGCCGAGCAGACGTCCCGGCCGCGCGACCTGTTCCGGCTCGCGTTCGGCGGGGCCAACACGTTCGCCACGATCATCTTGGGCACGCTGCCGATCGCGTACGGGCTGAGCTTCTGGGCCGCGCTCGCCGCGACCGTGGTGGGCGTGGTGCTCGGCGCGCTCGTGCTGTCCCCGATGGCCCTGTTCGGCCCGGTCACCCGGACCAACAACGCGGTTTCGTCCGGCGCGCACTTCGGCGTGGTCGGCCGGTGCGTCGGCTCGTTCCTGTCGCTGCTCACCGCGATCACCTTCTTCGCGATCTCGGTGTGGGTGAGCGGTGACGCGGTAGCCGGTGCGGCACAGCGGCTTTTCGGCATCGACGGCGGCCCCGTGCTGCGCGCGGTCGCGTACGGCGTGATCGCGATCGCCGTACTCGTCGTGTGCATCTACGGCTACCGCTTCATGCTGTTGGTCAACCGCGTCGCGGTAACCCTGGGCACGCTCATCATGCTGGTCGGGATCTTCGCCTACGGGGGCTCGTTCGACCCGTCCTTCACTGGCAGCGGCGACTTCGCGCTCGGCACGTTCTGGCCGACGTGGATTCTCGCCGTGCTGACGGTGATGGCGAACCCGATCTCGTTCGGCGCGTTCCTCGGCGACTGGTCGCGTTACATCCCCGCCACCCACTCGCGCCGCTCGCTGCTGGCCGCGCCGTTCCTCGCGCAACTGGCGACGCTGCTGCCGTTCGGCTTCGGCATCGCGACCGCGACCCTGGTCGCCGACCCGGCCGACTACGTCACCGGCCTGACCGCGATTTCCCCGCTCTGGTACGCGATCCCGCTGATCGCGGTCGCGCTGATCGGCGGATTGTCCACCGGCACCACCGCGCTGTACGGCACCGGCCTGGACTTCAGCTCGATCTTCCCGCGCCTGTCCCGCGTTCGGGCGACGCTGCTGATCGGGACGCTGAGCGTGCTGTTCATCTTCGTCGGCAATTTCGTGCTCGACATGGTGTCCAGCATCAACGCGTTCGCGACGCTGATCGTGTTGTGCACGTCGCCGTGGATGGTGATCATGATGATCGGCTACGTGCAGCGCCGCGGCTATTACGACCCGGCTGACCTGCAAGTGTTCAACGAGGGCCGCACCGGCGGACGGTACTGGTTCCACCGGGGCGTCAACTGGCGCGCGATGGCGGCCTGGATCCCGGCCACCGGACTGGGCCTGCTGTGCGCGAACACGCCGATGATCACCGGACCGCTGGCGGGCATCACGGGCGGCGTGGACATCAGCCTGGTGGTGACGCTGTGCACGGCCGCGGTGGCGTATCCGGTGCTGGTGAAGGTGTTCCCGGAGCCTCGGGAGGTGTTCGGGCCTTCGCCGGCTGTCGCTGCGGAAGCGGTGGCTGCCGAAGCGTGAGCGGCGGGCGGCTCCACTGTGCGGACAGGATCGCGTCCGCCAACGCCGCGGCCGGACCGCGTGCCGTTCCCCGGCGGCTCAGCACGAACGTCACCGAGCCCGGATCGGGCATCCCCGCGATCGGGACCAGCCCGTCCGGGACAACGGATTCCGCGAACAGGCCGATGCCGAGCCCGGCTTCGAGCGCGACTCGCAGGCCGTTGAGCCGCTCGCTGACACAGCCGATCCGCCACTGCACACCGTTGCGGCGCAAGGCGTTCAACGCGCGTGCCCGGGTGACGCTCGGCTCCGGGTAACGCACTAGCGGCACTGGCTCGCCCGGGACCAGGTCCAGCCCGGGCGCGCCCACCCACACGAGCGGGTCGCGCCGCAAACCCTGTCCGGAATCGCGCTTGGCGAGCACCAGGTCGAGGTCTCCGTCGGCGAGCCGGGAATGCAGCACCTCGCTCAGCTCGACCGACAGTTCGAGGTCGATCCCCGGATGCGCGCCGCGAAACCGGCCGAGCACGTCCGCGGCGTGGCCGAGCAGGAAGTCCTCGCACACTCCGAACCGGACCCGCCCGCGCGGGCCCGGCCGGGAGAAATAGCGCAGTGCGCGGTCCTGCTGAGCAAGAATGCCGCGAGCGAAACCGGTCATCGTCTCGCCGTCGCCGGTGAGCCGCACGCTGTGCGTATCTCGTTCGAACAACACGCAACTGAGCGCCGTTTCGAGGCGGCGGACGTGCTGGCTCACCGTCGACTGCCCGAGCTCCAGCCTGCGGGCGGCTTCGGAGAACCCGCCCGCCTCGGCCACAGCGAGAAAAGTGCGCAGCAGCACCGGATCGATCACTGCCCCGGAGTACCACTCTCGGTATGCGACCGTGTACCAGGTGTGGCCACTGCCACTACCGCCGGCGCGTGATCACCACCGGCTTAAGATCCTTCGGCTCTCGCGCGGCAACGAGTTCAGCGTGCCGACGATGCCGATGTCGTCGTTCTGCTCCCCGGTGCTGGTGTTGAACATGACGAGCACGTCCAGGCCTTCGGCGCTGCTGGAATTCGCGAAATAGTGAAAGAACCCTTGCGGCGCGAAGACGAGTTCTCCTGCTCCCGCTCTGAAAACCGCATTCTGGTAGCTACCGTCCTCGGGTGTGCCGAGAATGCTCCAGTCCGCCTTGCCTGAAATGATATAGTTCAGCTCCTATGCGGACGGGTGCCAATGCGGTTCGCGCACGCCACCGGGGTCGAGATGGACCAAATACACCGACCCTTGCTGACCAGCCAAGACCGGAAAGTTCTTCTCATGCGCCCCCCGTAAAGTCCCGCCGTCATGGACCGCGGGCGCGGATGCGGCGAGCGGGAAGACATACGTCGGGTTCACTGGTTTCCCAGTGCTCGCCCGCGCCGTTCCAGCCGCCCCGAGCGCAGTCGCCGCAGCGATTCCCGCACCCGCCCCGAGCGCACCGCGCCTGCTGATTTCCGACATTCTTTCCGCCTTTCCCGGAACTGAGCAATCCGCCGTCCCTGATTATTCCGGGAACGCGGAGAACGGAAAGGTCCCAGCGCGGATCACTGCTATCGCGCGCAGCGATGAGCAAACCTGGTACGCACGCGGACCTTCTGTGGGAAGATCCCGGAACCCCTTGTCCTGGAGGCGATTCGTGACGTTCGCAGTCGGCATCTTCGACCTGTTCAGCTTCGCCGTGCCCGGAGCGGTCCAACTGTCGCTGCTGGTCTACGTACTCGACCGCCTGGGCGTAGTACACGTCGCGGCACTGACGTCCGCACCGGGCGCGCTTCTGGTGGCCGGTGCCGTGGTGGCCAGTTATCTGCTCGGGCACCTCTTCCACCCGCTGGCCGCGCAGTTGGAGCGACTCCGTCCCCGCCGGGACGCGGAGGACGCGCGGCAGGAGTTCATCGCCGGGGTCCCGCAGGCGCGCGACCGCCCTTACGTCCAAGCCAACCCGGTGCTGCTCGTCGCCGCGGCTGAACTGCACGACAAGGACGCTGCGGGAGAAATCGTCCGGATGCGCGCGCAGTCGGTGATGCTGCGCAACATCGCCTTCGCCTTCACGCTGGCCGTCGTCGTGGCACTCGGCCAGACCGCGACCGGGCCGCATCGGGTGGTCGCCGCCGGGGCCGCCGCTCTCTCGTTGCTCGGCGCGGCCGGAGCGCTGGGCAGCAGCCGGAAGGTCTGGCACATGTCGCGGCTGAAGGCGCTGGAGATCTGCTACTGGATTCCGGACATCGACCAGACTTTCGCTGCCGAGGATCCAGCGGAGGGTTAGCGGCACCCGGGCGAGCGGCCTCGCCGAGACAGCGAAACGGCGGGTTCCCGCTCCGGGAACCCGCCGTCCAAGTGGTCAGGCGCGAGGTTTCTCCTGCCCGCCCCGATCATGGGCGCGGCCTCGCCCCGCAGCCGGATTCACTTCGGCACCCAGCCAACGGGAAGCCCGCTCCGCGACAGCCGAGACTCTTCCCGCGTCGCTCAAGCGCGCGGCTTCTCCCCCGCGGTCTCCTCCACATCGACACCCAGCCGGCCCGAAGCCCACTCCGTGATCCGCCGCGCCACGTCCTGGGCAGTCAGGCCGATCCGGTCCAGCACTTCGGCCCGGGTGCCGTGGTCGTGGAACGCCTGCGGCACCGCGAGGTCGCGCAGCGGGACGTCGCATTCGGCGTCGCGCAGCACCGCCGCCAGCGCTGAGCCGAAACCGCCGTGCCGTCCGCTGTCCTCGACCGTCACTACGAGTTTGTGCTGTTCCGCCAGCGCGACCAGCTCCGCGGGCACCGGAACCACCCAGCGCGGGTCCGCGACCGTCACGCCGATGCCCTGGTCCGCCAAGCGGTCCGCGGCCTCCAGCGCCAGCTGCGCGAACGGACCCACCGCGACCAGCAGCACGTCCGTCGAACCCGACGGGCGGCGCAGCAGGTCGACCGTGCCGATCCGCTCCACCGCGGGCACGTCCGGGCCGACGCTGCCCTTCGAGAACCGCAGCGCGGTCGGTCCGTCCTGCACCGCGACCGCCTCGCGCAGTTCCTCGCGCAGGGTGCCCGGGTCGCGCGGCGCGGCCACGCGCATGCCCGGCACCATGCCCAGCAGCGACAGGTCCCACATGCCGTGGTGGCTCGGGCCGTCGGGGCCGGTGATGCCCGCGCGGTCCAGCACGAACGTTACCGGCTGGCGGTGCAGCGCGACATCCATCAGCACCTGGTCGAACGCCCGGTTCAGGAACGTCGAGTACAGCGCGACGACCGGATGGCAGCCGCCCATCGCGAGCCCGGCCGCGGACGTCACCGCGTGCTGTTCGGCGATGCCGACGTCGAACCAGCGGTCCGGGAAGCGCTCGGAGAACTTTTCCAGCCCGGTCGAGCGCAGCATCGCGGCGGTGATCGCCACGACGTCCTGGCGCTCCTCTCCGATCTTCGCCAGCTCGTCGCCGAACACGCCGGTCCAGCTGGGGCCCTTCACCGGCGGCAGTCCGGTCTCCGGGTCGATCGGGTCGGTCTGGTGCATCTGGTCGGCCTGGTGGTTCACCGCGGGCGCGTAGCCGTGGCCCTTCTCGGTGACCACGTGCACGATCACTGAGCCGCCGAACGCCCGCGCGCTCTGGAACGCCTTCTCCAGCGCGACCAGGTCGTGGCCGTCGACCGGGCCGAGGTACTTCAAGCCGAGGTCGGAGAACATCACCTGCGGGCTCAGCGCGTCCTTGATGCCCGCCTTGGCCGCGTGCAGCGCGGCGTAGATCGGCTTGCCCACCACCGGCGTGCTGCGCAGCAGCTCGCGGCCGCCGTCCAGCAGCCGCTCGTAGCCCGGCTGCAGCCGCAGCGACGCCAGGTGATCGGCCATGCCGCCGATGGTCGGCGAGTACGACCGGCCGTTGTCGTTGACCACGATCACGACCGGACGGTCCTTGCGCCCGGCGATGTTGTTGAGCGCCTCCCAGCACATGCCGCCGGTGAGCGCACCGTCGCCGACCACCGCGATCGCGTGCCTGCGCGGGCCCCCGGACAGCTCGAACGCCTTCGCCATGCCGTCCACATAGGACAGTGCGGTGGACGCGTGGCTGTTCTCGACCAGGTCGTGCTCGCTCTCGCCGCGGCACGGGTACCCGGTGGGGCCGCCCTGCTGGCGCAGCAGGTCGAAGTCGACGTGCCGCCCGGTGACGATCTTGTGCACGTACGCCTGGTGCCCGACGTCCCACACGATCGCGTCGCGCGGCGAATCGAACACCCGGTGCAGCGCCAGCGTCAGCTCGACGACGCCCAGGTTGGGACCGAGGTGCCCGCCGCTGCGGCGGACCTTGTCCACGAGGAAGTCCCTGATCTCGGCCGCCAGCTCCCCGAGGTCCTCGACGCTCATGCGCTTCAGGTCCGCCGGTCCGTGCACCGAGTCCAGCATGGTCACCGCTCCACCCCGTCCGTTTCTTCCTCCGCCGGTTCCGGCCAGTCTACGGACGGCCGCCACCTCGGTCCGGCCGCCCGCGTCCCGGATCACAGCTCCGGCGGAAACGCAACTCCACGAGCGGGGAAGATCACGAGGCCGGTCAGTCAAGTCGCGGTCACCCCGCGTGGCCGTGATAATCCCGGACGGACCCCGAGCTCGAGAGGACCCCATGGCGGACTTGTACATCGGCGGCGAATGGGTGGACGCGCGTGCGGGAGGGCGGCGCGAGATCCGCTGCCCCGCGGACGGCAGCCTGGTCGCCGAGGTCGCCGAAGCGACCGCGGAGGACACCGAGGCCGCCATCGCCGCGGCTCGCCGGGCGTTCGACACCGGACCCTGGCCCGCCACCCCGGCGGGCGAGCGCGGAAACCTGCTGCTGCGCGCGGCCGACCTGCTCGACCGCGACGCCGAGGAATTCGCCCGCGCCGAATCGCTCGACACCGGCAAACGCCTGGTGGAGAGCCGCTACGACATGAGCGACATCGCGGCTTGCCTGCGCTATTTCGGCAAGCTGGCGGGCAACGACGCGGGCCGGGTCGTGGACACCGGCAGCGCGGACTCGTTCAGCCGGATCGTGCACGAGCCGGTCGGCGTCTGCGGCCTGATCACCCCGTGGAACTACCCGCTGCTGCAGACGGTGTGGAAGATCGCCCCGGCCCTGGCTGCGGGCAATACGTTCGTGCTCAAGCCGAGCGAACTGACCCCGCACACCTCGATCCTGTTCATGCGGCTGCTCGCCGAGGCCGGACTGCCCGGCGGCGTCGCGAACCTCGTGCTCGGCGCGGGTCCGTCGGCCGGTGCGCCGCTGTCGGAGCACCCGGACGTCGACCTCGTGTCGTTCACCGGCGGGCTGGCCACCGGACGGGTGATCGCGGCGAACGCCGCGGCGACGGTGAAGAAGGTCGCGCTCGAACTCGGCGGCAAGAACCCGAACGTCGTGTTCGCCGACGCGGACTTCGAAACCGCTGTCGACTACGCGCTGACCGCGGTGTTCTTGCACTCCGGGCAGGTCTGCTCGGCCGGCGCGCGGCTCATCGTCCAGCGGGAATGGCACGACGAGTTCGTGGACGAACTGGTGCGGCGCGCGGAGCGGATCCGCCTCGGCGGGCCGTTCGACGAGAACGCCGAGACCGGGCCGCTCATCTCCGCCGCGCACCGCGAGAAGGTGGAGCGCTACGTCGCCACCGCCGTCGAGGAGGGCGCGGTCCTGCGCACCGGCGGGAAGCGTCCGGACGACCCGGCGCTGCAGGACGGCTTCTACTACCTGCCGACGATCCTCGACAACGTTCAGCAGGGCAGCACCGCAGTCGTCGAGGAGTCCTTCGGCCCAGTCCTGACCGTGGAGACATTCACCGACGAGGACGACGCCGTCCGCATCGCCAACGACACCCACTACGGCCTGGCCGGCGGCGTGTTCACCCAGGACGCCGCCCGCGCCCAGCGCGTGGCGAACCGGCTCCGGCACGGGACGGTGTGGATCAACGACTACCACCCGTACCTCCCGCAGGCCGAATGGGGCGGCTACAAGCAGTCCGGTTTCGGCCGCGAGCTCGGCCCGACCGGACTGGCCGAATACACCGAGGTCAAGCACATCCACCAGAACCTGAAGCCCGGCCCCCAGCACTGGTTCTCCGGCTGATCCCCTCTCCCCACCGAAAGGAATTCGTGCCCTTGAGCGACACCGGCGATCGCGAACTCGGCGAATTCGGCTACACCAACCAGCTCAAGAGAACGCTCGGCAGTTTCCACACCTTCGCTGCCGGGATCAGCTACATCTCGGTGCTGACCGGGGTGTTCCAGCTCTCCTACCTCGGCCTTTCCGAGGGCGGCCCGGCCTACTGGTGGTCCTGGCCCGCGGTGTTCATCGGGCAGCTGATGGTGGCGCTCTGCTTCGCCGAACTGGCCGCGCAGTACCCGGTCGCCGGGTCGGTCTACAACTGGGCGAAGAAGCTCAGCAACCCGCACATCGCGTGGATGGCCGGCTGGATGATGCTGCTGGCCTCGATCGTCTCGATCTCCGCGACCGCGCTCGCCTACCAGCGGACGCTGCCGCAGATCACGTCGTTCTTCCAGTTCATCGGCGACGGCACGGGCACCAGCGACGCGGCCAACGGCGTGCTGCTGGCCACCGTGCTGATCGTGTTCACCACGCTGGTGAACGCTTTCGGCGTGAAGCTGATGGCGCGGATCAACAGCGCGGGCGTGTTCGTGGAGCTGCTGTTCGCGGTGCTGCTGGTGGTGTTCCTCGCCTTCCATTTCGTACGCGGCCCGTCGGTGGTGACCGAGACGAACGGCACCGAGGCCGGGCATTCGTCGGGTTACCTCGGCGCGTTCCTGATCGCCGGGATCGCCTCGTCGTACGTCATGTACGGCTTCGACACCGCCGCGTCGCTCGGCGAGGAATCGCTGAACCCGCACCGCAACGCGCCGAAGGCGATTCTGCGCGCGCTGGTCGCCTCCTTCGTGCTGGGCGGGCTGATCATCCTGTTCGCGCTCATGGCGGTCGGCAACATCAACGCGCCGGAACTCGGCACGGTCGGCCTGCAATACGTGCTCACCGACGCGCTCGGCCCGGCGATCGGACGAGTGTTCCTGTTCGTCGTGTTCATCGCGATCACCGTGTGCGTGCTGGCCGTGCACACCGCGGCGATCCGGATCGCGTTCGCGATGGCCCGGGACAACGCGCTGCCCGGCGGCCGGAAGCTGGCGCGGGTCAACAAGACCACCGGCACCCCGGTGCTGCCCGCGATCGTGATCGGCGTGCTCGCGATCGCGCTGCTGGTGCTGAACATCAACTCCACGCAGATCTTCTCGGCCGTGACCAGCCTCGCGATCATCCTGATCTACCTGTCCTACCTCCTCGTGACTGTGCCCATGCTGATCCGCCGGCTGCGCGGGCGCTGGCCGCGCGAGGGCACCCCGGCCGGCCGGTTCTCCCTCGGCCGCTGGGGTCTCCCGGTGAACGTGCTCGCGGTGCTGTGGGGCGGTGCGATGACGATCAACCTGGCCTGGCCCCGCAACGAGATCTACAACGCTTCCCCGCCCTTCCACTGGTATCTGAAGTGGATTTCGGTGCTGTTCGTCGGCGTCTTCGCGGCCGGCGGCTTCGCCTATTACTGGTTCGTGCAACGGCACAAGGTCGGGGTGCTGGCGGACCACGCCGCCGCCCCCGCGCCCGACGAGGAGGTTTCCCGGTGAGCGCAAGCGAGTTCGACTACGTGGTGGTCGGCGGCGGAACGGCCGGATCGGTGGTCGCCGCCCGGCTGTCCGAGGACCCGGACGTGACCGTCTGCCTCCTCGAGGCCGGACCGTCCGACACGGACGTGCCGGAGGTGCTGGAGCTGACCCGCTGGATGGGCCTGCTGGAGTCCGGATACGACTGGGACTACCTGGTGGAACCGCAGGAGGCGGGCAACTCCTACCTGCGCCAGGCCCGCGCGAAGGTGCTCGGCGGCTGCTCGTCGCACAACTCGTGCATCGCGTTCTGGGCCCCGGCCGAGGACCTCGACGAATGGTCCTCGATGGGCCTGCCGGGCTGGTCGGCCGCGGACGTTTTCCCGCTGTACCAACGGTTGGAGACCAACGACGGCCCCGGCGACCACCACGGCCGCTCCGGCCCGGTCACCATCCGGTCGGTCCCGCCGCACGACCCCGCGGGCGCGGCGCTGCTGTCCGCGTGCGCCCAGACGGGCATCCCGACGACGGAGTTCAACTCCGGCAAGACCGTCACCCACGGCGCGAACTGGTTCCAGATCAACGCCCGCGAGGACGGCACCCGGTCTTCGGCGTCGGTGTCGTACTTGCACCCGATCATGGGCAAGCGGCCGAACCTGAAGATCCGCACCGGAGCCCGCGCGAAACGGCTGCTGTTCGACGGCCGCCGCTGCACCGGCGTCGAGGTGCTGGACGCGGACCTCATCCACCACAGCACGATCACCGCGCGCCGCGAGGTCGTGGTCAGCTCCGGCGCGATCGACACGCCGAAACTGCTGATGCTGTCCGGCATCGGGCCCGCCGAGCACCTGCGCGAGGTCGGCGTCGAGGTGCTCGTGGACTCGCCGGGCGTCGGCTCGAACCTCGAGGACCACCCCGAGGGCCTGGTGATGTGGGACGCCCTGCAGCCGATGGTCACCGAATCCACGCAGTGGTGGGAAATCGGCATCTTCACCATGACCGAGGAGGGCCTGGACCGCCCGGACCTGATGTTCCACTACGGTTCGGTGCCCTTCGACATGAACACCGTCCGGCACGGCTACCCGACGACGGAGAACGGCTTCTGCCTCACGCCCAACGTGACGCGCAGCCGATCGCGGGGCACCGTGCGGTTGCGCACGCGCGACTTCCGCGACAAGCCCCGCGTCGACCCGCGGTACTTCACCGACGAGTACGACATGCGCGTGATGACCTACGGCGTGAAACTCGCCCGCGAGATCGCCGCCCAGCCCGCGCTCGACGAATGGGCGGGCGTGGAACTCGCGCCGGGCCGCGACTGCAAGACCGACGACGAGATCGCCGACTACCTGCGCAAAACGCACAACACCGTGTACCACCCGGCCTGCACGGCCCGGATGGGCGCGGACGGCGACCCCGAGGCGGTGCTGGACGAGCGGCTGCGCGTCCGCGGCGTCGCGGGCCTGCGGGTGGCCGACGCTTCGGTGATGCCGTTCCTCGTCACGGTGAACCCGTGCATCACGACGATGGCGATCGGCGAGAAGTGCGCGGACATGCTCAAGGAAGACCGGGGCTGACCTCGCGGCGGGTGGTTGTGTCCTGGTGGGGCACAACCACCCGCTAATCGGCCTTGTACCAACCGATGCCGGTTCGATCGCGTGCTGCGCCGGCGAGATGGGCAGACTGGGCACATGTCTGGTCTGACCGCCGAACTCGTGGTTGATGGTCGCGCACCGCAGACCCCTGCTCTTGCCCCGAACGGGCAACTGCTCTGCTACGTCCTCGCTCCCCTCAGCCGGACCGGTGACCACCTCGACACCGAACTCTGGCTCGTCGGCGCCGACGGCACCGCCGCGTCCCGCCGGGCAACCTCCGACACCGCAACGGAATCCCGCCCTCGATGGTCCGAGGACTCGGGCACGCTGTTTTTCCTCTCCGACCGAGCCGACCGCGGCACCTCGCAGGTGCACCGGCTCGTCCTCGCTGACGGCGCGGCGGGCGCGGTGACCGACTGGCGCTCCGGCATCGTCGACTACCTGCCGCTCGCTGACCCCAACCTGGTCGCTCTGCTCGCCTGGGACGAACCCACCGAACACGACGCGAGCCGCGCCCGGGACCGTGACGACGCGATTGTCGTCGGCGAGCGGGAACCGCGTGCCCGGTTGCGTCTGCTCGACCTGCGCACCGGCCTGGTCACCACTCCAGAGGTGTTCGGCGACCGGCACGTCGTGGAATTGCGGCAACGGCCCGGCGGCGGTCCGCTCGCCGTGCTCACCCAGGCCAGCAGCGACAACGACTACGGTCCCCGCACCGGCCGCCTGCACCTGTTCGATCCCGTGACCGGGGCCACGGCTGATCTCGGGGAGGCAGGCGCAGCTGCCGGATCCCTGATCTGGTGGCCAGGAGAGGACGGCTGGCACCTCGGCTACCTCGCTCTCACCCCACCGGTTCTGCAGGCCGGCACCGCCGTGTTCGACCTCGCCGTGGACAGCCGGGTCCTGCGCAACCGGACGTCCGGCCTCCCGATATGCCCCACCGAACTGCACGAGACCGACGCCGCCCCACTGGTCGTGTTCGCCGACGGCCTGAACACGACACTGGCCCGGCTCGACCCCACCGGCCTCACGACCTTGTCGCAGCACCCCGGCCTTCTCAATGCCCTCACCACCACTCCGGACGCCACGACGATCGCGGTCCTCACCGGCACCCGCTACCAGCCCCCGAATGTTCACGTCGGGCCGCCGAGCGGACCACTGCGAAAGATCACCGACACCCGCCCCGAGCTGAACGGCATCGCGTTCGGCACCCAGCGCCCCCTGGCCTACCGTGCCGCCGACGGCCTCGATCTGGACGGTCTGCTCGTACTGCCAGTGGGGAAATCCGTTTCGGACGGCCCGTTTCCGCTCATCACGATCGCGCACGGCGGTCCCTACGACCGTTACGCCGATCGTTTCCAGCTGTTCTGGTTCCCCAGCGCGCAGTGGCTCGCCGCCGGCTATGCGGTGTTCCTGCCCAATCCGCGCGGCGGACAGGGCCACGGCCACCAGTTCGCCCTCAGCGTGGCCGGCAGGGTCGGACAGGAGGAGTGGACCGACATCCTGTCCGGCATCGACCTGCTCGTCGCCGAGGGCGTCGCCGACCCCGACCGGCTGGGGATCGCCGGAGGAAGCCATGGCGGGTTCCTGGCCGCCTGGGCCGTCGGCCAGACCGATCGCTTCCGCGCCGCGCTGGTCCTCTCCGGCGTCATCGACTGGGGCATGCTCGCCGCGACCGGCGAGTACGGCCAGTTCGAAGCCGCGCTCGGCGGCAGCACCGGGTGGGACGGCGTCGGCCCGCATTCGCACGACGCGGTCAGTCCGATCTCGTTCGCCAGCCGCGTTCGCACTCCGGTGCTCCTCTTGCACGGCGCCGAGGACACCAACGTTCCGCTCGGCCAATCCGTGTGCTTCCACCGGGCGCTGCGCCATTTCGGCGTCGAGCACGAGTTCGTGATCTACCCGAGGGAGGGGCACTCGATCCGGGAACGCCATCACCAACTCGACGTCCTGTTCCGGGCCCGTGGGTGGTTCGACCGCTGGCTCCGGTTCTGACCGTGGACGCGAGAGATGGTGCTGACAACCGGTTCCCGACCGAGCGCCGGTCCGCCGTCTCGCCAGCAGCACACCCGCCAGTGACAGAATTCCGCGCACCATCATGTCCACCCCTCGCTCCGTCCTCCGACCCGCTGCCGGAGAACCGCGCACCTTCCGCGATGCACATCCGGTCAGTCGCCGCGGAGCGCGCTGAGGTTCTCGCGTGACCGAATCGTGACCGTCAACGGGGAGTCTCCCGTCCGGCCGAAGCAGCAGATTCCGTTGCGGCACAAGCAATCGGAAGCAGCGATACCGACGTAGAATTTCTTCCGTGGCAGGCAATCGGGTGCTCGCGTGGGCCGGAGCGATCGCCGCGGTGGGCGGTGGCGTCGGGCTTGCCCTGCCGACCGCGCATTATCTTCCGTCGCATCTGCCGCTGGGCGGCACGGAACCCGATCTGGATCTCGGCCTTCGGCTGGCCTGTGCCGGAGCCTTGGCGCTCGCCTTCGCGCTGGCGATCCTGACTCTCCGCCGACGCCAAGCCGAGCCGCTGGCCTTCACCGCCCTGACCGGCATCGCGGTAGCGGGAATCCTCCTGCGCTACCTCGTGATCACGCTCCCCAGCGCGAACCGGCTCGCCCCCTCCGCCGACGTTCAGCCCGCGGCAGGAGCATGGGTGCTGCTGACCGCGGGCCTCGTCTTGGCCGCGACGGGACTGATCGCGGCGGCAAATGCCCAACGGGGGCGATAAGAGTCACTGGAGCAGCGCGACGCACTCCACGTGATGCGTCATCGGGAACGCGTCGAAAGCCCGCAGATCCGTCAGCGAATACCCGTGCTCCGAGAAGAACTGCACGTCCCGCGCCAACGCCGCCGGGTCGCAAGCCACGTAGACGATCCGGTCCGGCTCACCGGCCGCGATCGCGTTGACGACTGCTCGGCCGGCTCCCTTGCGCGGCGGGTCGAGGACCACGACGTCGACCGGCGCCGGGGCGTCTTCGATGAGGTGTTCCACGCGTCCGGAACGCCAGCTGACCTGCGGCAGGTCGGCGAGGTTGCGCTCGCCGTCGGAGACCGCGCGCCGGCCGGATTCGATGGCCAGCACCTGGCCGTCCGGGCCGACCTGATCGGCGAGCACCGAGGCGAACAGGCCGACCCCGGCGTACAGGTCCCAGGCGACCCCGCCGCGCGGTGCGTCCGCCCATTCCCGCACGAGTTCCGCCAGCGTGTCCGCCGCGCGCGGGTGGACCTGCCAGAAGCCGTGCGCGTCGAGCCGCCAGTCGCGTCCGGCGGCGTGCTGGATCGCCATGCCGCCGGACAGTTGCTTGCCTTGCGTACGCCCGCGCACGGTGGCGAGTTCGCGCAGGTGGAGGTGGTTCTCGCCGTCGCTGGCGACTTCCAGTTCGGTACCCGGCCGCCAGCGCTTGCTCAGCGCGGTGCCGAGCGAGCCGGGCACCGCGATCGGGCAGTCGTCGATCGGGATGACGCGGTGGCTGTGGTGCGCCCGCAAGCCCGCCCGGCCGTCGCGTCCGGCGACGAGCCGCACCCGGCTGCGCCAGCCGAGCGGGCCGCCTTCGAGCGGTTCGACAACCACGTCACGGGTGATCCCGGCGAGCCGTTGCAGCTGTTCGGCCACCACCGCGGCCTTCAGTTCCCGCTGGTAGGCCGGTTCGGCGTGCTGCCAGTCGCAGCCTCCGCAACCGCCAGGGGCGGCGAGCGGGCACGGCGGCGTCACGCGGTGCTCCGACCCGCTGAGCACCTCGATCGCGTCGGCGCGGCAGAACGAGCCGCCCTTGTCCTCGGTCACTTCGGCCCGCACGCGTTCGCCGGGCAGCGCGTGCCGCACGAACAGCACTCGTCCGTCCACACGCGACACACAATGTCCGCCGTGCGCGACTGGGCCGACTTCCAGTTCCAGGATCCGGCCTAGCCAGCTCTCGGTCATTCTGATGATTCCTTAGTCGCAGGAGCGGGCTTCGGGGCGTCCGCGGGACGAGGGGTCGTGGGCGTGAAACCGCGGCGGACGTCGCCGGCGGACGGGCGGGCCTTGCGCAGCCGCGCGACCGCCTTCTGCGACGACTCCAGCTGCCACGGCACGCTCGCCACGACCACACCCGGCTGGAACAGCAGCCTTCCCTTGAGCCGCAACGCACTCTGGTTGTGCAGCACCTGCTCCCACCAGTGCCCCACGACGTACTCCGGAATGAACACGGTGACGACGTCTCGCGGATTGGCGCCGCGGACCCGCTTCACGTAGTCCAGCACCGGCTTCGTGATTTCCCGGTACGGCGATTCGACGACCTTCAGCGGCACCTTGAACTTGTGCGCTTCCCATTCGTGCGTGAGCGCGCGGGTGTCGGCGTCGTCCACGTTGACCGTGACCGCCTCGAGCACGTCCGGGCGCATCGCCTTCGCGTAGGCCAGCGCGCGCAGCGTCGGCCGGTGCAGTTTGGACACCAGCACGATCGCGTGGTTGCGCGAGGGCAGCACGGTCGGCGCGTCGCCCATGTCCTTGAGCTCCTCGGCCACCCGGTCGTAGTGCTTCCGGATCGCGGTCATCAACGCGAAAATCGCCACCATCGCGGCGATCGCGATCCACGCGCCGAGCAGGAACTTGGTGATCAGCACGATCACCAGCACGGTGCCGGTCATGGTGAGGCCGATCGCGTTCACCGTCTGCGAACGGCGCATCCGCCGCCGCGCCGCCGCGTCGGTTTCCTTGTCCAGCAACCGGTTCCAGTGCCGGATCATGCCCGCCTGGCTCACCGTGAACGACACGAACACGCCCACGATGTACAGCTGGATCAGCCGGGTGACCTCGGCGTCGAACGCGATGATCAGCACCAGCGCGAAAACCGCGAGGAACAGGATGCCGTTGGAGAAGGCCAGCCGGTCGCCGCGCGTGTGCAGCTGCCGCGGCAGGTAGCGGTCCTGGGCGAGAATCGAGCCGAGCACCGGGAAGCCGTTGAAGGCGGTGTTCGCGGCCAGCAGCAGGATGATGCCGGTGGAGAACGAGATGTAGTAGAACGCGGGCGGGAAGCTCTCGAACACCGCGTGCGCGATCTGCGCGACGATCGTCTTCTGCTCGTAGCCCGCGGGCGCGCCGGCCAGCTGCCGCGCCGGGTCCTCGGCGAAGTTCACCTTCGTCACGATCGCGAGCGTGATGATGCCGACCAGCATCGTCACCGCCAGCACGCCCATCAGCAGCAGCGTGGTCGCCGCGTTCTTCGACTTCGGCTTGCGGAACGCGGGCACGCCGTTGCTGATCGCCTCGACCCCGGTCAGCGCGGCGGCGCCGGACGAGAACGACCGCAGGATCAGGAACACGAACGCGATGCCCGCCCAGTTGCCTTCCTCGTGCAGCGTGAAGCCCGCGCTCTCGGCGCGCATCTCGGTGCCGGTGACGGCCTGGAACAGCCCCCAGACGACCATGATCAGGATGCCCGCGATGAAGCCGTACGTGGGAATGGCGAACGCTTTGCCGGATTCGCGCACTCCGCGCAGGTTCAGCGCGGTCAGCACGGCCACGATCACGACCGAGGCGAGCACTTTGTGGTTGGCCACCCACGGAATCGCCGAACCGATGTTCGCGACACCGGACGAAGTGGACACCGCGACGGTCAGCACGTAGTCGACCAGCAGCGCGCTCGCCACCGTCAGGCCGAACTTCCCGCCGAGGTTGGTCGTCGCGACCTCGTAGTCGCCGCCGCCGCTCGGGTACGCGTGGACGTTCTGCCGGTAGGACGCCACGACGACGAGCATGACCAGCGCGACCGCGACCCCGATCCACGGCGCGAAGGCGTACGCGGACAGGCCCGCGACGCTCAGCGTCAGGAAGATCTCCTCCGGCGCGTAGGCCACGCTGGACAGCGCGTCGGAGGCGAAAATGGGCAGCGCGATGCGCTTGGGCAACAAGGTGTGGGCGAGACGGTCACTTCGGAACGGACGTCCTAGGACCAGCCGCTTCAGCACGGTCGGGAACTTCGACACCACGAGAGCCTAACTGGCAGGGGCAAGGTAGGTTCGGCGCTGGTGTCCGAGGGTACCCACCGACGGGTCATCCGCACCCTGCGAGGAGGCTAAGCGTGCACGTGGTGATCATGGGATGCGGCCGCGTCGGCGCGTCTCTGGCCGCGGCGCTGGAGCGGCTCGGCCACGACGTGGCCGTCATCGACAAGAACCAGCAGGCGTTCCGCAGGCTGGGCAGCGACTTCCACGGCCAGCAGGTCGTCGGGGCGGGTTTCGACCGCCGGGTGCTCGTCGAGGCCGGGATCGAGCGCGCGGGCGCTTTCGCGGCCGTGTCGAGCGGCGACAATTCCAACATCATCTCCGCGCGGGTCGCGCGCGAGAACTTCGGCGTCGAGCACGTGGTCGCGCGCATCTACGACCACAAGCGCGCCGCGGTGTACGAACGGCTGGGCATCCCGACCGTCGCGACCGTGCCGTGGACGACCGACCGGTTCCTGCGCACCCTGCTGCCCGACGGCGTCGCCTCCGCGTGGCGCGATCCGTCCGGCAACGTCGCGCTGCTGCAACTGCCGCTGCACGAGGGCTGGGTCGGCCGCAGCGTGCGCGAGCTGCAGGAGACCACCGGCGCGCGGGTGGCGTTCATGATGCGGTTCGGCACCGCGGTGCTGCCGGACGCGAAGACCGTCGTGCAGGCCGACGACGACGTGTGGGTGGCGGCGCGTTCGGGCACCGTCGGAGACGTGACGAGCCTGGCCGCTCGCGCCCCCGAGGAGGAGAACTGATGCGGGTCGCGATCGCGGGCGCGGGAGCCGTCGGGCAGTCCATCGCCGCCGAGCTCATCGACGGCAACCACCAGGTGATGCTGATCGAGCGCGACGCCGACCAGTTCGAGCCGGAATCCGTTCCGCAGGCCGACTGGGTGCTGGGCGACGCGTGCGAGGTGTCGATCCTCGAGGAGTCCGGCATCGAACGCTGCGACGTCGTGATCGCGGCGAGCGGCGACGACAAGGCGAACCTCGTGGTGTCGCTGCTGGCGAAGACGGAGTTCGCCGTGCGGCGCGTGGTGGCGCGGGTGAACAACCCGGCCAACGAATGGCTGTTCACCGACGCGTGGGGCGTCGACGTGGCCGTGTCGACCCCGCGGATGCTCGCCGCGATGGTCGAGGAAGCGGTGAGCGTCGGCGATCTGGTGCGGCTCAT
Source organism: Amycolatopsis sp. FU40 (assembly GCF_021903635.1). NCBI lineage: Bacteria > Bacillati > Actinomycetota > Actinomycetes > Pseudonocardiales > Pseudonocardiaceae > Amycolatopsis > Amycolatopsis sp. FU40. Next base: position 416,311 of record NZ_CP091381.1, on the reverse strand, counting down.
GACATTCCGGCAGGGGCAGGCGAACCTGGTGGAACTCACCCTGCCGGAGGAGACGCCGCTCGCGGGCAAGCCGGTGAGCGAACTGGCGCTGCCGCGCGACGCGGCGCTGGTGACGATCCTGCGCGGCGACCGGGTGATCGTGCCGCAGCCGGAGGACCCGCTGGAGGCGGGCGACGAACTGCTGTTCGTCGCGACCTCGGACGTCGAACCGGAGATCCGGACGGCGCTGGGCTACTGAGACACGCAAAAGGGGCGGGCTCGTCGCGGGCCCGCCCCTTTTGCGTGCGTCGGATCAGGTCTCGGGAGTCGGCGCCTGCGCGTACTTCTCCCGCAGGCGCGCCTCCACCTGCGCGTCGGTCTCCGGCTCCGGTTCTTCCTCGGCGAGCGCCTTCAGCCGCTTGTCGGAGCGGCGCACCGCCCAGACGACCACCAGCAGCCCGATCGCGTACAGCGGGTAGCCCATCGCGATCTTGGCGAACGCGAGCCAGCCGGTCTGGTTTCCGTCGTAGAGCCAGCGCTGCACCACGAACCGGGCGGCGAAGATGACGGCCATCGCGAGCGTCGCGACGTCGTAGCCGTAGCGGGACGGCTTGTCCTTGCGCCAGGCGGTGCCGTTGCCGTTGAGCGCGTTCCACACGACGCCCGCCAGCGGCCAGCGCACCACCACCGAAATCACGAACACGGCGCAGTAGGCGAGGCTCGCCCAGATGCCGAAGAGGAAGAACCCCTTCGCGGACCCGGTGCGGAACGCGATGAACGCCGCGATCGCGACGCCGAAGAACCCCGAGATGGCCGGCTGCAGCGGCTCCTTGCGCACGACGCGCAGGACGGTGATCGCCACCGCGCTGCCGATCGAGCCCCAGATCGCCGCGGTGAGCCCGAAGAACGCGTTCAGCAGGACGAAGACGATGACCGGCACCGAGGAATAGAACAGGCCGGAAACCCCGCCCATCTGCTCCATCAGCGTCGGCTGCCGCTCTTCGTCGCCCCCGTTTCCGGGCGCGTCCTTCTCGTCGCGGGGAGCAGCGGGTTCAGTCACGAGCGTTGATCACCCTACCGGGCTCTGGAGTTCGTAATACGGGTTGTAGAGCACCTTCTGCCCGTCCCGTTCGGCCATCCGGCCGCGAACCTTGACGGTACGGCCGGGCTCGATGCCGGGAATCCGGCGCCTGCCCAGCCAGATTAGCGTCACGCCCTGCGTGCCGTCGAACAGCTCCGCCTGCAGCGAGGCGGGCCCGTCGGTCGGCGACAGCTCGACGCTGCGCAGCCTGCCGAGCACCGTCACCTCTTCGCCGGACCGGCAGTCACAGGCGCGCTGCGCGCCTTCGGCACCCGACCTCTCGGACATCTCGTCGGCGTCGAGGTCCTCGACGTCGCTGGTCAGCTTGCGAACCAACCGGCTGAAGTAGCCGCCGTCCTTGGCGGACATGGTGTGCTCCTGTGCTCCGGGGCCCCCGACTTCGTTCGGCCCGTGCGTGTTCCAGCGTAGCTGCGGTCCCAGTCAGGGAAACGGGTTTGGGGCAAGATCGCAACGTGACGTCCGCAATCCGTCTCCCGGCCGCCGTCCTGCTGCCCGGCACCGGCTCCGACGAGGTCTTCGTGCGCTCGGTGTTCGGGGGGCCGCTCGCCGCGCTGGGGGTGCCGTTGATCACGCCCGCACCGGTTGCCGGAGCGAGCCTCGCCGAGGAGTTTTTGGCCGGACTGGACCGTCTCGCTGACCGGTACGGGACTTTGCTGGTGGGCGGGATTTCGTTCGGGGCACATCTCGCCGCGGAGTGGGCGGTGGCGAATCCGGGGCGTTGCGAGGGGCTGCTGGCGGCGCTCCCGGCTTGGAACGGGGAATCCGGATCAGCACCCGCGGCGGCGGCTGCGACGGTCACGGCGGATCTGGTGGCTGATGCGGGGGTGGAGGGGGCGCTGGCTTCCGCGGCGGCGGGAAGTCCGGGGTGGCTCGGGGAAGAGCTGGGGCGGGCTTGGCGGCGGCAGGGGGACGGGCTGGAGGCCGGGTTGCGGGCGGCGGCGGGGAGGCCAGCGCCGGCATTGGCGGAATTGCGGGGCGTAAAGGTTCCGGCCGGGGTGGGCGGATGCGCGGATGATCCCGTTCATCCCGCTTCGGTCGCCCGGGAGTGGGCTCGGACGCTGCCCAGGGGGAGGTACGGGGAGACGTCGCTCGAGGCGGTCGGGCGGGATCGGGAGGCGTTGGGGAGAGCGACTGTTCTGGCGTTTTTGCGGGCGTTGTGAGGACGCGTCGAGAAGGCCCTCGCGGAATGGTGTCCGCGAGGGCCTTCTGGAGAGCGAAAACGGTCAGCCTTGCTGTTCCGCGATGTGCTGGGCGACTGCGTCGGGGAGCGTGATGGGGAGAGGGGTGCGCACCGGCATCGGGGAGTTGCCCCGGTCCACGACGGTGCGGCGCACGATCGCTCGCAGGACTTCGGGAGCCTGCGAGGCAGTGGACTGCGGGCCGGCGATCACGCCGCGCAGCATCCAGCGCGGGCCGTCCACTCCGACGAAGCGCAGGGCTACGTCGCCGACGATCGCGGACAGTTCCATGCCCCATTCGCCGCGGCCCACGTTGACCTTCGCGCCGTCCGCGCGGAGCTGGTCGGCGAGCTCGTTGCTCACCTCGCGCCACAGGCCGCCGGATTTCGGGGCCGCGTAGGCGCTGACGGTGATTTGCCCGACTTCGGTCACGACGTGCACCGCGCGCACGCCGCCTTCCTCCGGGTCCATTTCGACCTGCACCTGCGAACCGTCGGGCACCGGCACGCGCACCGAGCCCAGGTCGATGCGCGGGATGCCGTCTTCTTCGGCTTCGGCGGCGTCGAACGGGCCGTCGGTTGTCTCCGACAGCTGGTCCTCGGGTTCGAGCGCGTCGTCGGCACCGTCAGCTTCGGCGTTTTCGCCGCGCTGGGAAGCGACGCCTCCGGTCTCGTCGTCGCTCGACCGGCGCTTGCGTCCGAAAATCCCCACTATCGTTCCGTTCCTTCCCCGGTGCCCGCGCCGGTGTCTCCGGCGCCGGGTGCCAGTGTGGCGTGCCCGCCGGTCGAGCCGTAACCTCCCGCGCCGCGTTCGGTCGTCTCGAGTTCGGCGACCTCGACGAACTCCGCGTGCTCCACCCGCTGGACCACCAGCTGCGCGATCCGGTCGCCGCGCGCCAGCACGATCTTCTCGCGCGGGTCGTGGTTGACGAGGCAGACTTTGATCTCGCCGCGATAGCCCGAGTCGATCGTGCCGGGAGTGTTGACCACCGACAATCCGACGCGCGCCGCGAGCCCCGAGCGAGGATGCACGAACCCGGCGTACCCGGCGGGCAGCGCGATCGCGACCCCGGTGCCGACGACCCCGCGCTCGCCGGGTCCGAGCACGATATCCGAGGTGGTGACGAGATCGGCCCCGGCGTCGCCGGGCCGGGCATAGGCGGGCGGCGGGACTTCGGGGTCGAGCCGCTGAAGGAGGACCTGAACGCTGGACACGGGCGGCGAGACTACCCTTGATGCGTGGCTGACCGCGTGAACACCGCCGCGACGGGCGTCGTCGCACATTCCGAACGGCTCTACCTGCCGTGGTGGGGCTGGCCCCTGCCGATGGCCGGGGCGATCCTGCTGGGCGTCGAGGTCCACCTGGGCTACCCGTCCGTCCCGATGTGGATCCCGCTGGCGATCGCCGTGCCGGTCATGGCGGCGCTGCTGCTCTCGATGGGCCGGGCGAAAGTCAAGATCACCGCGGGCGACGACCCCGAACTCTGGCTAGGCGACGCCCACCTGCCGCTGCGCTACGTAGGCGACATCACCGTCGTGGAAAAAGACGCCAAACGCCACGCCCTGGGCCGCGACGGCGACCCGGCAGCCTTCGTCCTGCACCGAAGCTGGGTAGGCCCCGCGGTCCGCATCACCCTGACCGACCCAGCAGACCCCACCCCGTACTGGCTCTTCAGCACCCGCAAACCAAGCCGGGTAGTCGAACTGCTCCGCGGCGCCTGACCCGCCCGCCCGCTGAAGCCCGTGAGGGGCTCCTTCACGGACTTGGATTCCCTCAAGGAGCCCTTCCCGGACCACCGCCCGCCCACCGGATGCGCCCCAATGCCACATTGGGTGCGTCCCACGCACCGAACGCCACATTGGGTGCGTCTGACGCACCCAATGCCACATTGGGGCGCTAGCCCCACTCACAAAAACCGCAGCCGGTGCACCCGCCCAGCGAGGCACCCAGCCCCTCCCCCGCACCCCGATACGAAGCCGCCCTGCGGTTCGGGGGTGCTTGTCAAGGCATCTTTCCCGCCTTGACAAGCACCCCCGAACCGTCAGCACAATCACCCTTCGGGGTGCCCCACGCAACCCAAGACGGCCGATGTCGCCGCCAGGCGACGAGCCGAACCACCCCAAACACGAGTAAGGGGGCCGACCGCCAAGGCCGACCCCCGTCGCTTACCCAGTCTTCCCAAGACCGCGAAAACGCTGTCCCCGTGAATCTCCCCTAGATCTCCCCGAGAAAATCCCCAGGTCAGGCGCAGTCGCGGCAGATCAGCCGGCCGCCGTTGTCCTCGGCGAGCCTGCTCCGGTGGTGCACCAGGAAGCACACCGAGCAGGTGAACTCGTCCGCCTGCTTCGGCACGACCTTCACGGTCATGTCTTCCCCGGAGAGCCCGGAAAGGTCCGCGCCGGGAAGTTCGAAGTTCTCCGCGGTCGCGTCCTCGTCGACGTCGACGACGCCGGACTGGTTCTCGTTCCGCCGGGCCTTCAGCTCCTCCAACGAGTCTTCGGCCAGCTCGTCGGCTTCGCTGCGGCGCGGAGCGTCGTAGTCGGTAGCCATGGTGTCCCTCACCCCTGCGATTCAGCGTGTCGTCCTGCACCGGTTCCGGAGGCGCCCGATACCGGTCGTGCCGCTGGTCAACGTTCCAGCGCCCCTGTTTGTGCCCGGCCCGCGAGTGACCCAGGTCTCAACCTGGTTGACCTCGTTCTGCGGCCGGAGCCCGGGAAGGGTAGCTCACCGCCGGGCGCGCCTCGCACCGAGTCGGACATTGCCGTCCCAGCGTCACCCGGGAGGGGGAACGCGCAGGTGAGACACCTGTCCTCCGTTCGGGTTGCCCCGCCGTCGCAAACATCACCTCGCGGCCGAGTCCGCTTGCCCGCGCGGAGCCGTCCGTGGTGCGATCGCCACGGAGGGGCATTACGCGGAATGGGTGAAGGTGACCCGCGACACCGCGCGCCGCGAACAGCGCCTAGGCTCACCGGCTACCACGCCGGTGCGTACGCTGGCGGTTACCGCGAGGCGCGGCGGGGCGACCGCGGCCGGTTCTGCGAGGGGAAGGGACGGGGCAGGTGGCGTCGGGGAACGGGTCGGGGAACCGTGGTGCGCGGCCTTATCGCAAGCACCGTCCGCTGCCCGCGTTGATAGTGATCGGCGTGCTCGCGCTCGGCGCGGTGTTCGTCTGGGTCAACGCCGTGGTCGGCCGCGGCGACATCGACGAGGCGGTGCGCTGCACCCCGGAGCCCAAGGCGCCGCCGGGAATCACCTACACGTCGGTCCCGCACAACGGTCTGGACGACCGCTCGCCGATGCCCCCGGACAAGGTCGCGCTGAAGGTGCTCAACGCCAGCAGCACGCGCGGGCAGGGCAGCATCGCGACCAACGCGCTGCGCGACCTCGGCTTCACCGCGATCGGCGATCCCGGCAACGACCCGGCGTACCCGAAAGGCGACGCGCGTTGCCGCGGCCAGATCCGGTACGGCGACAACGGCGCCGCCGCGGCCCGCACCGTCAGCCTGGTGATCCCCTGCGCGGAGCTGGTCCACGACACCCGCAAGGACGCCAGCGTCGACCTGGCCACCGGGAAGCTTTTCACCGACGTCCAGCCGCGCCCCGAGGCGGTCAAGATCCTCAAGCAGCTCACCGCCTGGTCGCAGGCGCACCAGGGCGGCGGCAGCAGCGAGCAGTCCGCCAGCCCCGGCGCGCCGGTGATCGACCAGACGCTCCTGGCCTCGGCGCGCTCCGTCACCTGCTGACTCCCTCGTGAGTGCTGATCACGGTTAGAACCGTGATCAGCACTCACGACCAGTTCACACCTCTGCCGCGCCGCCCGCGGCCAACGCCGCGCGCAGCTCAGCCGCGATGCCCGGCGACACCGCGAACGTCGCGTCCTCCCCCAGGTCCGCCGCTTCGCCCGGCAGCAGCACGGTCGCGCCCGCTTCCTGCGCGATCAGCGCTCCGGCCGCCCAGTCCCAGCGGTGCAGGCCGTGCTCGAAGAATCCGTCCAGCCACCCGGCCGCGACAGCGCACAGGTCCAGCGAGGCCGCGCCCCGGCGGCGGATGTCGCGCACCTGCCCGACCAGATCCGCGGTCAGCTTGCCCTGCCGGACCCGGCGGTCCCGCGCGTAGGAGAACCCCATCCCGACGAGCGCCAGGTCCAGCCGGTCCGCCGCGGACACCGACAGCCGGTCGCCGTCGAGCCACGCACCGCCGCCGCGGACGGCCGTCCAGCGCCGGCCGCTCACCGGCTCCACGACCGCTCCCGCGACCGAAACCCCGTCGATCTGCGCCGCGATCGACACCGCGAAGGTCGGCAGGCCGTAGAGGAAGTTGACGGTCCCGTCGATCGGATCGACCACCCAGGTGACCCCGCCGGCAGCGTCGCCGACCGCGCCGCCGCCTTCCTCGCCCAGCACCGGTTCCCCGGGCCGGATCCGCTCCAGCCGGGCGCGGACCAGTTCCTCCGACTCCCGGTCCACCGCGGTCACCACGTCGGTCTCCGCCGACTTCGTGTCCACGGCGACCTCGCCGCCGGACCGCATCCGCACCCACGCCGTCCGGACCAGGTGCGCGGCCTCGACCGCGACCTGTTCGGCGGTGTTTTTCAGGTCGTTCAGCATCGCCTCGTCAACTCCCACGCCCGCCATGTCACCACATCCGGTTAAAGTCTCCGCAGCAGACTTCTGAATCGTGCGAGAAGGGACCACGTCAGTGACGGCGACCCGAGGTTTCGGAATCGACATCGGCGGCAGCGGTATCAAAGGCGCGCTGGTCGATTTGGAACAGGGACAGCTCATCGGGGACCGGCACCGGATCGAAACGCCGCAGCCGTCGACGCCGGACGCGGTGGCGGACGTCGTCGCCGAAATCGTCCGGGCGGCGGAGTGGGACGGCCCGGTCGGCGTGACGCTTCCGGCGGTGGTCAAGAGGGGCACCGCGCACACCGCGGCCAACATCGACCACAAGTGGATCGGCACCGACGCCGAGGCGCTCTTCGCGAAGCGGCTCGGCAAGAGCGTCGGCGAGGTCACGATGCTCAACGACGCCGACGCCGCGGGCCTCGCCGAGATCCGCTTCGGCGACGCGGCCGCGCGCACCGGCGTGACCGCGCTGCTCACCTTCGGCACCGGCATCGGCAGCGCGCTGTTCCACGACGGCAAGCTCGTGCCCAACACCGAATTCGGCCATCTGGAGGTCGACGGCCACGACGCGGAGAAACGCGCCGCCGCTTCGGTGAAGGACAACGAGGGCCTGTCGTATCCGCAGTGGGCCAAGCGGGTGCACCGGTACCTCTCGGTGCTGGAGAACCTGATCTGGCCGGACCTGTTCATCGTCGGCGGCGGCGTCAGCAAGAAGGCCGAGAAGTGGGTGCCGCTGCTGGACATCCGCACGCCGGTGGCCGTCGCGTCGCTGCAGAACAACGCGGGCATCGTCGGGGCCGCCGCGGCCGCCGCGGAGGGCGCCGGGCACTGAGCGAGGAGTCCGCGCCGGGTCTCGGAGCGGTCACCGCGAGGCGCCGGGAAGGGGGCCGGAGGGTGATCGCTTCGCGACGCAGTGGGCCGACGTCGTTACAATGGAACACGGCGCAGGAGCTGCGGAGGTAAAACCGCAGGCCGAGGCGTGTTCCCCGAATGTGAGGCAGCTGAGGTGGCGACATCTCGGCTCGTCATGATCGACCGCTGCGAAAGGGCGTAAGTGGCAGCCGCAAGAACCGCAACCCGAGGCGGGACGAAGACAGCGACCGAAGCCGGCGAGCCGGCCGACGAGGCAGCCACCGGAGCGGCGAAGTCCCCGGCGCGCAAGACCGCCGCGAAGCCGGCGGGCGCGAAGAAGACTCCGGCCAAGAAGGCTCCGGCGAAGAAGGCCGCCGCGAAGGGTCCGAAGACCGACGACGGCGATCCCGACGGCCCGGTCGACCTCGACGAGGCCGAACTCGACAGCCCGGATCTGTCCGATCTCGAAGAGGTCGAGGTCGACGTCGTCGACGAGACGGTCAACGACGAGACCGACGACGACGATGACGACGACTCCGAGGACGAGGCCGAAGCGACCGAGGGGGCCGCGGGAGCCGCGACGTCCACCGCCGCCCGCCGCCGCGCGAGTGCCGCCGAGAAGGGCGGCAAGTCCTCGGACAACCCGGACTTCGTGTGGGACGAGGAGGAGTCCGAGGCGCTGCGCCAGGCGCGCAAGGACGCCGAGCTCACCGCGTCGGCCGACTCGGTCCGCGCCTACCTCAAGCAGATCGGCAAGGTCGCGCTGCTGAACGCCGAGGAGGAGGTGGAGCTCGCCAAGCGGATCGAGGCCGGGCTCTACGCCGCCGAGCGCGTGCGCACCGCCGAGGAGGAGGGCGAGAAGCTCGTCACCCAGATGCGCCGCGACCTCAAGTGGATCGTGCGCGACGGCGAGCGGGCCAAGAACCACCTGCTGGAGGCGAACCTCCGGCTCGTCGTGTCGCTGGCCAAGCGCTACACCGGCCGCGGCATGGCGTTCCTGGACCTGATCCAGGAGGGCAACCTCGGCCTGATCCGCGCGGTGGAGAAGTTCGACTACACCAAGGGCTACAAGTTCTCCACGTACGCCACGTGGTGGATCCGCCAGGCGATCACCCGCGCGATGGCCGACCAGGCGCGCACCATCCGCATCCCGGTGCACATGGTCGAGGTCATCAACAAGCTCGGCCGCATACAGCGCGAACTCCTCCAGGACCTCGGCCGCGAGCCGACGCCCGAGGAGCTCGCCAAGGAAATGGACATCTCGCCGGAGAAGGTCCTGGAGATCCAGCAGTACGCGCGCGAGCCGATCTCGCTGGACCAGACCATCGGCGACGAGGGCGATTCGCAGCTCGGCGACTTCATCGAAGACTCCGAAGCGGTCGTCGCGGTCGACGCGGTGTCGTTCACGCTGCTGCAGGACCAGCTCCAGTCGGTGCTGCAGACGCTGTCCGAGCGCGAGGCGGGCGTGGTCCGGCTGCGCTTCGGCCTCACCGACGGCCAGCCGCGCACCCTCGACGAGATCGGCCAGGTCTACGGGGTCACGCGCGAGCGGATCCGGCAGATCGAGTCGAAGACGATGTCGAAGCTGCGCCACCCGTCGCGCTCGCAGGTGCTGCGCGACTACCTGGACTGAGCTTCTCCGGTTCCGGCGAGAAACCCCGCCCCGCACTACGCGGCGGCGGGGTTTCTGCGTTTACCGACAACGCCGCGCGGCATCGCCCCGGCATTTCCGCGAAATCCTTCCTTCGCTGACCACAGTGGACCCAGGACAAGTCCCGAAAACCCGGAGACACCGGGTCCCGATGCGAATTACGCTGCGGCGCAAGAGTAATCCGCGCGTGAATCCCGGCGAGTGAACGTGCACCCGAACGTGCACCGCCGGAGCCGCGGGCTTTGCACGCGTGTCCGTTTCCTGTTCACAACCGTTCACCCGGAACCCCGGAACCGTTCCGGAATACTCATCGCCGGTGCACAGTCGCGCACCCACCGCGACACTGGGACCCGGGCAAGAGGCTAAAGTTGGTTGTTCTCCGCAGATGCGCGGAAATCGTGATTGTTTGGTTGCCTGAAAACGAAGATCGCAACGAGTGATCGCCATTAAGCTGCGCCCACAACGAGCGTCAGTATTGGAAGGCAGCACCGCCCAGTGTTTTCGACGAAAACTCAATCGCGAGCGAGCCAGGGATGCCCGGCGGCGCGGAGCGGATCCTCCGGCCCCGGTGAAGCGAGGCAACTGTGATCGGGTTCCTCCTCCGCAGACTCGTCAACTACATCGCCCTGTGCCTCGTCGCGACCTTCGCGGCGTTCTCCTTGGCGTCGCTGTCGTTCAGCCCGCTGGACGCGCTCAAGCTGCGCAATCCGCCGGCTCCGCAGGCGACCATCGACGCCAAGGCCGCCGAACTGCACCTGGACCAGGCGATCCCGCACCGGTTCTTCACCTGGCTGGGCGGCGTGTTCCAGGGCGACTTCGGCCGCACGGTCGCCGATCAGGCGATCACCGACGAACTGTTCCGCCGCGCGGGCGTGAGCCTGCGGCTGTTCCTGCTCGGGATCACGATCGGCATCATCATCGGCGTGCTGGTCGGCGTGATCAGCGCGATCCGCCAGTACAAGATCAGCGACTACATCGCCACCACGTTCTCCTTCGTGGTGCTGTCGACGCCGGTGTTCGTGATCGCCACCATCCTCAAGGCGGGCGCGCAGTCGGTCAACGACAACCTGCTCGACGGCTACCAGTTCTTCATCGTGCAGGGCGAGGGCGGCGCGGTCGACGGCGGTTTCGGCGACGTCCTGCTCGACCGGCTGCAGCACATCATCGTGCCGACCCTGGCGATCGTGCTGACCCAGGTCGCCTACTACAGCCGCTACCAGCGTTCGGCGATGCTCGACGTGCTCGGCTCGGACTTCCTGCGCACCGCGCAGGCCAAGGGCCTCACCCGCAGGCGCGCACTGTTCAAGCACGGCCTGCGCACCGCGCTGATCCCGATGGCGACGCTGTTCGCGTTCGGCTTCGGCCTGCTCATCACCGGCGGCGTCTTCACCGAGAAGATCTTCGGCTGGTACGGCATGGGCGACTGGCTGGTGACCGGCATCCAGAAGCAGGACACCAACATCGTCACCACCGTGACCCTGTTCATCGCGATCTGCGTGCTGCTCGCCGGCTGGCTCGCGGACGTGCTCTACGCCGCGCTCGACCCGAGGGTGAGGATCTGATGGCCGCCCCATTGAACGAGGCCGACCTCGCCGACTCGGCTGTCGCCGCCACCGAAACGGAAACCGAGCAGCAGACCGGGAAGTCCTCCAGTCGCGGCAGGCTCGTCGCCCGCCGGTTCTTCCGCAACAAACTCGCGCTGGTCGGGCTCGTCGTCATCCTGCTGTTCTACGTGCTGGCGTTCACCTACAGCTGGTATTCGCCGTGGGGCTACGACGAACTCGACCCGGCCGCGACGCTGATGCCGCCGGACGGCACGCACTGGTTCGGCACCAACCAGATCGGCGGCGACATGTTCGCGCAGACCATGCGCGGACTGCAGAAGTCGCTCACCATCGGCCTGCTGGCCGCGCTGTTCTCCACCGGCGTGGCCTCGATCGTCGGCTCCGCGGCGGGCTACTTCGGCGGCTGGACCGACCGGGTGTCCATGTGGGTCGTCGACCTGCTGCTGATCCTGCCGCCGTTCCTGATCATCTCGATCCTGTCGCCCGCTTTCCGCGGCAAGACCTGGCTGATCCTGGTCGGCCTGATCGCGCTGTTCCAGTGGATGATCACCGCGCGCATCGTCCGCGGCATGACGCTGACGCTGCGCGAGCGCGAGTTCGTGAAGGCCGCCAAGTTCATGGGCCAGTCCCCGTGGCGGATCATCTTCAAGCACATCGTGCCGAACATGGCTTCGCTGCTGATCATCGACGCGACGATCAACGTCGGCGTCGCGATCATCATGGAGACGTCGCTGTCGTTCTTCGGCTTCGGAGTGCAGGCGCCGGACGTTTCGCTGGGCACGCTGATCTCGGCGGGCTCCGACGCGGTCCGCACGTTCCCGTGGCTGTTCTACATCCCGGCCGGCTTCCTGGTGTTCACCGTGCTCGCGGTGAACTTCGTCGGCGACGGCCTGCGCGACGCGCTCGACCCGTCGTCCAGCCGTTCGCGGCGCAAGGAACGCAAGCGGATCGAAGAAAAGACCAAGTCGAGCGCCTCGACGCAACCTGTGGGAGCAGAAGCATGAGCGCCGCACTCGAATTGAGCGCGGAAACGGGCAAGCCCACCGGCACCGTGCTCGAGGTCTCCGACCTCGAAGTGTCCTTCCCGTCCGAGTCCGGCCGCGTGCACGCGGTGCGCGGCCTGAACTACCAGGTCGCGGCCGGCGAGGTGCTCGGCATCGTCGGCGAGTCCGGTTCGGGCAAGTCGGTGTCGTCGCTCGCGGTGATGGGGCTGCTGCCCCCGCAGGCGCGGGTGTCGGGCTCGATCCGGTTCCAGGACAGCGAATTGATCGGCAAGTCCGACGTCGAGCTGTCGAAGATCCGCGGCAAGAAGATCTCGATGGTCTTCCAGGACCCGCTGTCCGCGCTGACCCCGGTGTACACCGTCGGGGCGCAGATCGCCGAAGCGCTGCTGGTGCACGGCAAGGGCACGATCACCAAGCAGCAGGCGAACAACCGCGCGGTCGAGCTGCTCGACCTGGTCGGCATCCCGAACGCGGCGGCGCGGGCGAAGGCGTTCCCGCACGAGTTCTCCGGCGGCATGCGCCAGCGCGCGGTGATCGCCATCGCGATCGCCAACGACCCGGACCTGATCATCGCCGACGAGCCGACCACCGCGCTCGACGTGACGGTGCAGGCGCAGGTGCTGGAGGTGCTCAAGACCGCGCAGGAGGTCACCGGCGCCGGCATCGTGATCATCACGCACGACCTCGGCGTGGTCGCCGGGTTCGCCGACCGGCTGATGGTGATGTACGCCGGGCGCGCGGTCGAACAGGGTCCGGTCGAGACGATCTACGCCCAGCCGCGGATGCCGTACACGCTGGGCCTGCTCGGTTCGATCCCCCGCGTCGACGCGCGGGAGAAGCAGCCGCTGGTGCCGATCGAGGGCCAGCCGCCGTCGCTGGTGAACCTGCCGCAGGGCTGCCCGTTCGCGCCGCGCTGCCCGCTGGCGATCGACGCATGCCGCACGGCCGAGCCGGAACTGTTCACGATCACGCCGGGCAACCCGAACGCGCCGGTCGACACGACGCACCGGGCCGCCTGCATCCGCACCGAAGAACTCGCCCGTCCCGAAGCGGACGCCGCCGAGGTCTACGGCGCGGAGGTGATCGAGGAGGCCGCGGTCGCGTCCCTGCCGCGCACCCAGCGCTCGACCGTGCTGGACGTGCAGGACCTGCAGAAGCACTACGCGGTCAGCAAGGGCACCGTCTTCAAGCGCAAGGTCGGCGTCGTGCGCGCGGTCGACGGGATCACCTTCGACATCGTCGAGGGCGAAACCCTCGGCCTGGTCGGCGAATCCGGCTGCGGCAAGTCGACCACGCTGATGGAGATCCTCGAACTGGCGGCCCCGTCGCACGGTTCGGTCGCGGTGCTCGGCAAGGACGTGGCGAAGCTCGCGGGCAAGGACCGCAAGTCGATCCGCCGCGACCTCCAGGTGGTCTTCCAGGACCCGATGGCCGCGCTCGACCCCCGGCTGCCGATCGGCGACATCATCGCCGAGCCGATGGTGACGCACGGGTTCTCGAAGGAGCGCATCGACCAGCGGGTGCCGGAACTGCTCGGGCTGGTCGGGCTGCGCCCCGAGCACGCCGACCGGTACCCGGCGGAGTTCTCCGGCGGGCAGCGCCAGCGCATCGGCATCGCGCGGGCGCTCGCGCTGGAGCCGAAGCTGATCGTGCTCGACGAGCCGGTGTCCGCGCTCGACGTGTCGATCCAGGCCGGCGTGATCAACCTGCTGGACGAGCTGAAGGCCAAGCTGGGCCTGTCGTACCTGTTCGTGGCGCACGACCTGTCGGTGGTCCGGCACATCGCCGACCGCGTGGCCGTGATGTACCTCGGCAAGATCGTGGAGATCGGCGACGTCCGCACGGTGTTCGAGGCGCCGCAGCACCCGTACACGCAGGCGCTGCTGTCCGCGATCCCGATCCCGGACCCGGCCAAGGAACGCGAGCGCGGCCGGATCATCCTCACCGGCGACCTGCCCAGCCCGGCGAATCCGCCGTCGGGCTGCCGGTTCCGCACCCGGTGTTTCGTCTTCTCCCAGCTGTCCGAAGAGGACAAGCGCAAGTGCGTCGACGTCGAACCCCCGCGCGAATCCCGCGCCGAGGACCACGACGTCGCGTGCCACTATGCCAAAACCCGCGAAGTTGTGTAGCCACAATCCGTTGGCACACCAGAAGAAGGAAGGTAAACACATGCGACGGAGAATGGCCGCAATCGTGGCCCCCGTTGCCGCTCTGGGGCTCCTGCTCGCCGCTTGCGGCGGAGGCAGCGGCGGCGGCGACAAGGGTTTGCAGGACGCAGGCACCACGGGCGTCAAGACGTCGGACATCAACGAGCAGCCGATGGACAAGCTGAAGGACGGCGGCGACTTCAAGTGGCCGGTCGACCAGCTGCCGGACAACTGGAACTACTACCAGGTCGACGGCACCGTCCTGGACGGCGCGAACATGTTCGGCGCGATCCTGCCCTACCCGTTCCCGCAGAACGCGGACGCGACGGTCGGTCTGGACAAGAACTACCTGACCTCGGCCGAGATCGTCAGCCAGGACCCGCAGGTCATCGAGTACAAGATCAACCCGAAGGCCAAGTGGAGCAACGGGCGCCAGTTCTCCTGGGAGGACTTCGCCGCGATGGCGAAGGTCCTGAACGGCAAGGACACCGCCTACCAGGTCTCCAGCACCACCGGCTACGAGGACATCGCCAAGGTCGAGAAGGGCACTGACGACCTCGACGTCAAGGTCACCTTCGCGAAGAAGTTCGCGGAGTGGAAGTCGCTGTTCTCGCCGCTGTACCCGAAGGAGGCGATGGCCGACGCCAACACCTTCAACAAGGGCTGGGCGCAGAAGGCGCTGATCACCGCGGGCCCGTTCAAGATCAAGAACGTCGACTACACCGCCAAGACCGCGGTGTTCGAGCGCGACCCGAACTGGTGGGGCGACAAGCCGAAGCTGGACACCGTGACCTACAAGGTCGTGGACCGTCCCGCGCTGGCGGACGCGTTCGCCAACGGGCAGATCGACTTCTACAACCTGAACAACGACATCAACGCGTTCAAGCGGGCGCAGGCGGACCCGAACGCGGTCGTGCGCCAGTCGACCTACCCCGACTACACGCACATGACGCTGAACGGCGCGCCGTCCTCGATCCTTTCGGACAAGGACCTGCGGCTGGCGGTCATGCGCGGCGTCGACACGGTGACCATCTCGAAGTCGATCCTCGGCCAGATGCAGAAGGACACCACGCCGATCGGCAACCACCTGTACCTCAAGGGTTCGAAGACCTATGAGGACAACAGCGGCCCGTACAAGTTCGACCAGAACGCGGCCAAGGCCGAGCTGGACAAGCTGGGCTGGAAGCAGTCCGGCGACCTGCGCGCCAAGGACGGCAAGCAGCTGAAGCTGCGCCTGGTCATCCCGTCGGGCACCCCGATCAGCCAGCAGACCGGCCAGATCCTGCAGTCGCAGCTGAAGGCGATCGGCGTGGGCATCGACATCGTCGCGGTCCCGTCGGCCGAGTTCTTCAAGAACTACGTGAACGTCGGCAACTTCGACCTCACGCTGTTCCGCTGGATCTCGAACTCGTTCCCGATCGGCGGCAGCAAGGGCATCTACTACCTCGACCCGAAGAACATCAACCAGAACTACGGGCACATCGGCAGCGACAAGCTGAACCAGCTGCTGGACACCGCCGCGCAGGAACTGGACGACACGAAGCGGGCCGCGGACATCAACGCCGCGGACAAGGAGATCTGGGCGCTGGGCCACCAGCTTCCGATCTTCCAGTCGACCGGCGCCTTCGCCGTCCGCAAGACGCTCGGCAACTTCGGTTCGCCTGGCTACGCGAACAACCCGTACGACTACACCAAGATCGGGTTCGTGAAGTAATCCTCCCCCAGCGGGAAACGAAGGAGCGGCGCGGACTCCCCGCGCCGCTCCTTCCTTTTTGGACAGTTAAGGTGATCCTTGTGCGGAAGTTCCTGCGATTGCGGCCGGTGCGGCACATCCTGGCGACGAGTGCGGTGGTGTTCGTCGCGTGCGCCGCGGTGTTCGTGGTGCAACTGCTGGAGTTCAACAGCACCCGGCCGCGGCTGCAGGGGCTGACCGTGAACGCGACTGGCATCGTCTCCCGGGTCGACGACGCCACCGTCACGGTGCGGTTCCCGGTGCCGAACCAGCCGGAAGCGAGCGCGGCGGTCGAACTGGACACCACTCCCCCGCCGCTGGGCACGAAGGTGCCGGTGCGCTACGACCCGTCAGCCCCTTCGCGCGCGGTCACGACCGGCGCTTCGGCTTTGGTGACCGCCGATCGCGCCTCGACGTACGCGACGGTCACGGTGGTCGCAGTGCTCGCGATGCTTGCGGTGAACGGATTCCTGTTCTTCACGCGCTTCGTGCAGCCGTCCCGGCGCAAGGCGGTCGCTTCGGTGCCGATGCGCCGGGTGAAGGTGCAACGCGGCTTGCTGACGCGGTCGTGGCTGGAGACCGACACCGCGACGCCGCGGTGGATCCCGGTGTACTTCTCGCCGACGTTGATCGGCTTGCCGTCGCCCTCGCGGGTCGAGGTGCTGGGTGACCTGCGCACAGACCGTCACGTCGCCGTGCGCCTCGACGGCGAGGTGCTGTACCCGGCAGGCGCGGTGCGCACTGGCGAACCTCGCGGCCGCCGGCTGGACAACCCTTCCGAGCCGGACGAGGAACGCGCGCTCGCCGCGGCCACGCCGGTACGGCTTGCTCGGCAGTTCCGCGCTGACCTGCCGGTGCTGGCGGTTGCCCCGGTCGTGGGGGCGTTCTGGGCGCTGGTCGACGGCAGCGGATTCGCGGGCTGGCTGACGGTCAGCGTGCTGATCGCCGCGTTCGGCTTCTGGTGGGCCGCTCTGCGCGGCTCCGATCCTTCACTCTGACCGGCCCCGCCCCGGCTCGCGAGGACTTCCGCGCTCAGGACTCCAGTTCGGCCAGGATAGAGGCCAGATCGGCGTACGTCTCTTCTACCTGCCGCTCCTTGAGCCGCTGCCGTTCCAGCCGCACCGCGCCGAGGTGCCGGGCCTCGTAGTACAACGCGCGCCGACGCGCCGACGGGGACTCGTCGGGCCGCCCGTAGGTTTCCCAGAACCAATCCCGTCTCGAACCCGTTTTCACCGAGGCCATGCGGATCGTCCAGTCCGCCGCCGGGTCGCCCCACCAGCTTCGGTCGTGGTCGAATACTCCGACGATCTCGAGTTCCGGCGTCAGCATGACGTTCACATGCCAAAGATCCCCGTGCGTCAGGCGCGGTTCGGTGATCTCGTCGAGCAGCGCGGCGTCGCGCTTCACCCAAGCGGCCATCGCGCGCAAGTCAGACCCGTCGAGGCCGAAGCCTTCGACGTCTGCCGCGTTGTCCTCGAAATACGCGATGAGCGCTTCGCTCCAGGTCGCGAAATGCGGACCGGCCACGACGCCGAAACCGGGGCCGCGCACGTCGTGGATCGCGCGGGTGATTTCGCCGAGCTGGCGGAAGTACGGCACCCGTTCCTCCGGCGTATGCGCGGAAAGGATGTCCGGGCCGGGCGCTCCGGGGAGAACCGCCTGCAGGACGTAATCCCGGCCGATGACCTGGTGCGTGAAGTCGGCGGCGATCGTGCGCGGCATCAGCGGCGCGATCGGGGCGAAGTACGGCGCGGCAAGGTATTCGTTGCGCATGAACTGGTGCTCGATCCGGTTTTGCCGCGCCGGTTCCGGGGCGACGCGCAGGATCGCCGGGCCGTCGGCCAGCTCCACCCGGTAGGTGTTGTTGTAGCCGCCCCAGCCGATTTCGACGGCGGACCGCACACTGCTGCCGAGCGCACGGCGGCACAGCAGTTCGATCTGCTCGGCGGTGAGGGGTTGCTGGAACGCGTCCGAGGGACGGTCTTTCGGCTGGAAGTCCACCGGGGCATCCTGCCACCCCGTTCAGGACAGCACGAATCCTTGACGGCTCAGCGAATCCTCGATCCGCAGCCGTTCGAGATCCCGGTCGGCGCCCTCGCGCAAGCCGTCGAGCCGGTGTTCGACGCCGAGCTCGCGGCAGGCGGTGACGAGCAGTGCGTCGTACGCCTGCCGGGTGCCGATCCGACGCGCGGCGGGCGTACCAGCGGGAAGCCGCGCGAGCGTCCGGCGTACCCGGCGCAGGTCGGCGGCCACCTGCTCTACCGGCGGTTCGGACGGCACTGGAGCGGCGCGTCGCCGACGAAGCCAGCGGCAGAGCGCGGGAAGGCGGAGGGCAGCCCAGAACAACGCCGAGGGTGCCACGCTGACCACGGCGAACAGCAGAACCGGACCGGCCGCCACCCCGCCGAGTTTAGCCGCGCCGGCGGTTGCGCGCCCGGTTCGCGAACAGCACCGCGACACCCGCCCCGAGCAGGACGATGCTGGCGATCACGTGCAGCCGCGGCGGCAGCACGTGCAACTGGACGAACCAGCTCGGGTGCTCCGCCCCGGCGAGCCGGTTGATCAGCCCGCCCGCGCCCTGCACCACCAGGAGAATGCCGAGCAGCTCGATCACGACCGCGCCCTTCCTTTCCGCTCGGAAGACCCGATCTGGTGCCACAACGGCCCGACGAGGAACCAGATGCCGACGACCTTGGCCAGCAGCGACATCCAGCCCCACAACGGCTCGGTCCGGCTCGCGTCGCCGATGAAGAGGATCGCGAGCAACAGCAGTGCGGTGCTGATCGCACAGGCCAGCACGCACTTGCCCCATTCGAGCCATTCCTTGCGCACTTTCGCACGACCGGACAATTTCTCCGGCGGCGGTCCGCCGGCGAAGCGGTGCGCGAACCGGATGTCGGCCCACTCCACCATCGACGGTCCGAACACCACCGAGAAGCCCAGGTACACCGCGGCCAGCCCGTGCGTCACGTTCGGCTTCGCGCCGTTGGTCAGGTCGATCACCGTGATCACCAGCAGCACCAGGTCGACCACGGGCACCAGCGCGAGCAGCACGGTGCTGGCCTTCTGCTTGCGCAGCGCGTACCGGGTCAGCAGCCCGGCCGCGATGAAGACCCAGAACCCGATCTCGCACGCCACGATGGCGGCGGTCATCTGGCTGTTCAGAATCTCGTCCATGGCCTCACTGTCGCGGGCGCGGACGTCCGCGCGCGTCAGCGGTCGGCACGATCGGGGGGTCATCATTTCGTAGGACGACCGGGCCGCCGCGGTGTGCTGTCATGGTCGGGTGCGCTTGCGAGACCTGCGCTCGGCCCTCCCCCGGCCGCGCGAACTGCCGCTGTGGCAGCAGAACGGCCTCGTCGCGCTCGCGGTGTTCGCCGGCGGCGCGATGCTGTACCTCATCGACGTCCACCGGCTGCAGGGCAACAGCGACCCGTACCCGATCTGGGTCCGGTTCGCCGAGCTCGGCGCGATGTGCCTCGCCCTGTTCCTGCGCCGGACAGTGCCGTGGGGGCTGCTGATCGCGACCGGCATCGTCGGGTTTGACGTCGTGGTGGGTCTGTCGTTGCCGATCGCCGTCGCGTACACGGATTTCCTCTACACCGCGGTGCTGCACGGCTCCCGCCGCACCGCCCGGGTGCTGGTCGGATTGACCGCCGCCGCCACGCTCGCGGTGCTGTTCGTCTTCGTGGCCATCGCGGGCTGGCGAGCGGCTGCGTTCGGGGTGTTCGGCATGCTGTCGTTCCTGCTGGTCCCGGTGTGGTGGGGCGCGAATGTGCGCCAGCAGAGCGACATCGCGGCGACCGAACGGGCCAACGCCGAGCAGCTCGCGACGATCGCTGCGCTGGACCGAAAGGCGGCCGTAGCGGCCGAGCGCGCGCGGATGGCTCGCGACCTGCACGACGTCGTCGCCGGGCATTTGTCGGCTATCGCCATCCAGTCGGAGGCGGCGCTGTCCATGGCAGACGATCCGAAGACCGCGCAGACCGTGCTCGTCGCGGTTCGGGAGAACAGCGTGCACGCGCTGGAAGAAATGCGCGCGATGATCGGCCTGCTGCGTTCGGAGTCCACCGACGACGAGGTGACCGCTCCGGCGAGGCTGGCCGAACTGTCCAGACTGGTGGAATCTGCCCGAGCGGCGGGCATGACGGTGACCGTGGATTCCACTGTGAACGAAGAACTCGCGCTGCCGACGGCCGTCGACCTCACCGCGTACCGGATCGCGCAGGAAGCGCTCACCAACGCGGTCAAACACGCGCCGGGCAGCCAGACGACAGTGCGGCTGCGAGCGGCCGACGGCACGCTGACCGTCGAAATCGGCAATGAACTGCTCGGCGCGCCTTCCCCGTCCGGCAGCGGCGGGCACGGTTTGCTGAGCATGCGCGAGCGCGCCCACGCTGTCGGCGGCACCCTGCGAGCGGGTCCGTCCGGACCGCGCTGGCTCGTCCACGCCGAACTTCCCCTCGCCGGAGAGCCCTCATGACCATCCGTGTCCTCGTCGCCGACGACCACGGCGCCATCCGCGCCGGGCTCGCGCTCATCCTCGGCAACGCCGAGGGCATCGAGGTGGTCGGCGAAGCCGCCGACGGCGAGGTCGCGCTGCGCCAGGCCCGCGCGCTGCGGCCGGACGTCGTCCTGATGGACGTCCGGATGCCCGGCACCGACGGGATCACCGCCACCCGCAGGCTGATCGCCGAAGGGCTCGCCGAGGTCCTCGTCCTCACCACCTTCGACCTCGACGAATACGTGCACGCCGCACTGCGCGCCGGGGCCGCCGGGTTCCTGCTGAAGTCGGTGGAGGCGCCGCGGCTGATCGAGGCCGTCCGGCTGGTCGCGGCGGGCGAGGGCGTGCTCGCCCCGCAGGTCACGAAGCGGCTGATCGCCGCCTTCGCCAGCACCCCGGCCGGCCCGTCGCCCGCGCCGAGCGGGCTCGCGGACCTCACCGAACGCGAACGCGAGGTGCTGGGCTGTCTCGGCGCCGGGCTTTCGAACGCCGAAATCGGCTCCCGGCTGTACATCGGCGAGGCGACGGTGAAAACGCACGTTTCCCGGGTGCTCGCCAAGCTCGGCCTGCGGTCCCGGGTGCAGGCCGCGATCCTCGCGCAAGACCACGGTATTGAGCCACCCGGTTAGCCGATCTGCGCATCCGGGCGCGACCTTCTAACGTTCCCCCATGGGTGAGCGGAGAACTCTCGACGTCGACGAAGTCCTCAAGCGACAGGAATCCGGCGAGCTGAAGCGGCGGCTCAGGGGGCGCGACCTGATCGGGTTCGGCGTCGGCATCATCATCGGCACCGGGATCTTCACCCTCGCCGGGGTCGAGGCGAAGACGCACGCCGGCCCGTCGGTGACGCTCTCGTTCGTGATCGGCGCGGTGGTCGCCGGCCTCGCCGCGCTCTGCTACGCCGAACTGGCCTCCAGCGTGCCGACCGCGGGCAGCGCCTACACCTACGCCTTCGCCACCCTCGGCGAGGTCTTCGCCTGGATCATCGGCTGGGACCTGCTGCTGGAGTTCGCGCTCGGCGCGGCCGTGGTGTCGCGCAGCTGGTCCGGCTACCTCGCGAACCTGCTCGGGCTGTCGCCGGACTGGTTCGGCGAGTCCGCGACGGTCAACGTCGGCGCGGTGCTGATCATCGCGGTGCTGACGGTCGTGGCCGTCGTCGGCATCAAGGAGTCCGCGTGGCTCACGAACGTGCTGGTGCTCGTCAAGGTCGCGGTCTGCGTGCTCATCCTCGCCGTCGGCGTGTTCTTCGTGAAGGGTTCGAACCTCACCCCGTTCATCCCGCCCGCGCAGCCGCCGTCGAGCAGCGCGAACGCGTTGCACCAGCCGGTGGTCCAGGCCGCGCTCGGGCTCGAGCAGTCGGTGTACGGCATCGCCGGCATGGTCACCGCCGCGGCGGTCGTGTTCTTCGCCTACACCGGCTTCGAAGCGCTCGCCAACCTCGGCGAAGAGACCATCAACCCGCGCAAGGACCTCCGCGTCGGCATCCTCGGCGCGCTGGCGGTCTGCGCGGTGCTCTACATCGGGGTCTCGATCGTGCTCACCGGCATGGTCCACTACACCGACATCGACTCCGGCGCGCCGCTCGCGGACGCGTTCGACCGGGTCGGCCAGCACTGGGTCGGCGCGCTGATCTCGCTGGGCGCGGTCACCGGGCTGACGTCGGTGATGATGGTCGAACTGGTCACGATCGGCCGGATCGGCTTCGCGATGGGCCGCGACGGCCTGCTGCCCAAGGCAATCGGCACGGCGCACCCGCGCTGGGGCACGCCGCACCGGATGACCATCGGCGGGGCCGCGCTGATCGCCGTGCTGGCGGCGTTCGTGCCGATCTCGGCGCTGGCCGACATGGTCAGCATCGGCGCGCTGTCGGCGATGATCATCGTCGCGGTCGCGGTGCCGGTGCTGCGCAAACGCCGTCCGGACCTGAAGCGCCCGTTCACCGTGCCGTTCTCGCCGGTGGTGCCGATCGTCGCCGCGGTAGCGTGCTTCTACCTGATGCTGAACCTCGACGTGATGACCTGGATCCGGTTCGCCGCGTGGCTCGTGCTCGGCCTGCTGATCTACTTCTTCTACGGCCGCAAGCACTCCCGCTTCGCGAAGTAGGTTCAGGCCACTGCCAGGTGCACGCGGCGGTGCCGCGGATTCTCGACCTCGTCGAGCAGCGCCACGGCGAAATCGGCGTACGAGATCTTGCGGGCGAGGTCGCCGTGCCCGCCGATTTCGTAGCGGCCGGTGCGCTCGCCTTCGTGGTCGAAGTCGCCGACTGGGCTGACGTACACCCAGTCCAGCCCGGCGCCCTCGATGCGCAACACCTCGAGCCCCGCCGCGTGCGCCAGGCAGAACGGCCGGAACTCGGCCGGAATAGAGTCCAGCACCGAGGTTCCGTCGGCGGCGGGCAGCAGCGCGGACAGCCCGACCGCGACGAGCCTGGCCTGCGACAAACCGGTGACGAGAGCGTGTGCGGCGTCGGTGAAGAACGCGTGCGGGTCGGTGCCCTCGCCGTAGACCGCGGCCGCGTTGATGACCGCGTCCTGCCCAGCGACGAGGGCAGCGACGTCGGCCGCGTCGGTGACATCGCCAGCGACGACATCTGCCAGGTCGGGATAGCGCGCGGGATCGCGGACCACCGCGGTGACTTCGTGCCCGCGCCGCCGTGCCTCCGCGACCGCCTGCCGTCCGGCCCGGCCGCCCGCCCCGAAAACAACGATCTTGCTCATCGTGGGAATACCTCCTGGAGTGTCGATGCTCTGGAAGGTAGCCAGGGGGCCGGTTCCCTCCGGGATACTTGAGAGGAGACCGTGATGACCGTTCGCCGGCCCTTGCCTCCGGACCTGTTCGAGGAGCTGTGCCCGTCCGCGCTGGTGCCGTTCCGGTTCGGGGACAAATGGTCCGCGTTGGTGATCCGCTGCCTGGAGGACGGGCCGCGGCGGTTCTCCGAGTTGCGCGTGCCGCTGCGTCGCGTTACGCCGAAGGTGCTGACCCAGACGTTGCGCGGCCTCGAACGCTCCGGTCTGGTGTCCCGCACCGCGCACGCCGATCCCGCGTCAGGCGTGGAGTACGCGCTGACGCCGCTTGGCCAAAGCCTGCTGGAACCGATGCGGGCGGTGTACGGCTGGGTTGCCGAGCATTGGGAGGAACTGCTGGACGCGCAGGAGCGGTACGACGGTTAGCCGTTGCGGCACAGGCGGTTTGCCAGTTCTCCTGGCAGCGGATACACCCGTTCCGCGGGCAGCAGCCGTTGTGCTTGCGCGGTGCGCCCGTCCTTGACCAGAGCCGCGGCCTTGCGGACCTGCGGCGTGCGGTCCTCGATGCCGACGATCCATTCGTCGGCGAAGGCCCGGATCAGTTCGCGGCCGACGCCGACCTGGATGCTGTAGTGATTCAGCGCCGCTCCGCGCCACGACCGTTCCGGATCCCATTGGACGTGCACCGCGGCCTCGGCCACCGCTGCCGGATCCGAAGTCGTGAGCGCCGCCCGGGACAGCGCCTCCTCCCACCCGGCCCGGGTGATCCGCACCGCGAGAACACGTTCCTGACCGGGCTTGCGCGCCCAGTTGCTGCGATGCATGAGCCACCGGAACGACGGCTTGATCCACGTCATCCGGTGAAACGAAAACGGCGCGACGAACCGGCCCGCCCGCAATGCCGCGTCGGCGATGGCCGTCCGGTAGGCCTGGTAGACCACGATCGTGTCCGTGTCGAAGTCCGCGCGGATCTCGTAAGGGGCCGTCATGACGCGAAGGCTGCCATCCGCCCGGCCGGTCTCGCGAACTGTTTTCCCGGCCTACTGCGTGCGCAGCCCGGCATAGGAAACCGCCTGCGCCAGCACCTCCGCGTGCCGGGCGTCCGCCACCAGCAGCACCGATTCCAGCGCCGCCGCGATCCATTCCACCGGCTGGTCGTGCACGCCTTCGTCGCCCAGTTCGCGGTAAGTGTCCACAACGGACAGCAGCGTCCCTTCCGCACCCAGCCGTACTCCGGCGATCAGCACGTGATGCGGTGCGGGCGGCCGCCATCGGTTTGTCCACAGTGGAGGGATGCCGGTGTCGAGATAGTCCAGCAACGCGCGTTCCGGCGTGTCCGGCGAGCCCAGCTCCGCCGGGTCGACCCGCGCCAGCACCGCCACGCGCGGCAGTTCCCACAAGCCCAGCAGCAGATCCGAAACCGTCGAAGCGCTCCACTCCCCCAGCGCCGGAACCACCGCCAGCTTCTCCTCCGACAACGTCCGGACAGCTGAGGCCAAACCCTCCAGCGAAGTGCCCGCAGCAGTTTCGTCGAACGGTACCGGAAGCCGGAAGTCGTTGCGGGACAGCGCACCCGCCGGACGGCTGGTCGACGTGCGCACGGTCCCCGCCGCGATCGCGACCTCGTCCTGGTCCGGTACCGCGATGTCCGCCGCGCGCAGCGTCACGAGTCCGGTGAAGGCCGCCGCCAAACCGTCCTTCTGCGGGAGTTCCGCTCGGGCTTCGGCGACCAGGCGCGCGCCGCCGGGAAGCCAGTGGACGTCGGAAAGCCCCGTGTTCAGTACCGCCACAGATGCGCCGCCACGATCTCCTCGGGCGCCCGCTCGGCGGCCCACGCCGCGTCCGAGGCGCGCACCGCGCGGAACGCGCCGAGCAGCTCGTCCCCCAGCGCCCCGGACACGCGCGGATTCGCCAGCAGCGCGGTGTCCTGTTCGGACGGACTCGCCGGCAGCGGCAGCACGCCCGCGGTGTTCCGTTCCCCTTCGCTCCAGCCGCCCGGGTCCTCCGCGATCGGCTCCGGCAGCACCGCCGAATCCTCGATCCCGGCCATTCCCGCGGCGAGCACGACGGCCAGCGCGAGATACGGGTTGGCCGACGCGTCCGACGTCTTCAGCTCGACATTCGCGTGCTCCGCCCCGAGCAGCGCCGTGCCCGGGACGTACCGCAGCGGCGCCTCGCGGTTCTCCACGCCCCAGAACGCATACGCGCCAGCGAAAAACCCCGGCCGCAACCGCATCGTCGAAGGCACGCTCGGTGCGGTGATCGCCGTCAGCGCGGGCAGATCCCGCAGCAGCCCGCCGAGGTACGCCGCGCCTTCGCCGCCCGGCACGCCGTCGCCTGCCAAGAGGTTGCGGCCCTTGCGGCGGACCGAAGTGTGCAAGTGCCAGCCGTTTCCCGCGGCTCCGAGGCCGATCATCGGCGCGAAACTCGCCACCAGCCCGTGTGCGTGCGCGGCCGCGTGGATGGTCTGGCGCGCCAGCAGCTGATCGTCCGCCGCGGATACCGGGTCCGTCGCCGCGAGCGACAATTCCAGCTGTGCCACGCCGTATTCCGCGTGCAGCTGGCCGATCTGCAAGCCGTTCGCGGCGAAATCGTGCAGCAGCGCGGCGACGAAGTCGTCCAGGCCGATCAGCGCGTGCGGACTGTAGGCGGGGCCGCGGTGTCCCGGCGCGGACACGACGTCCTCGCTGCCTGCTGGTGCGACGGCAAACTCCAGCTCGTACCCGGCCCGGAATTCGAGACCACGCTGCGCCGCCTCGGCGACCTGCCGCTCCAGCACGGAACGCTGGCAGTACGGCCACGGCGAACCGTCCGCGGCGAGCTGCCGCACCGGCGCCCAGGCGAGCGCGGGCTGCCCGGCGAGCCGGCGGAGGCGTTCCACGACCGGCACGAGCCGGATGTCGCCGGAGGGCGTGCCGAGACCGGAATGGGCGTAGGTGATGGCGTCGTGGCTGTCGAAGACCGCGAACAGCGAGGTCGCGCCGACGCCGCGGACCGCCGCGTCCGCCAGCCCGCCGACCGGGACCACGCGCGAACGCGGGATGCCGTTGTTGTCCGCCCAGGCCAGGTGGACGCCACCGACCCCCGCCGCGGCCAGGTCCTTCGCCGCCGCCGACGCCGCCTTGGTCATGGCAACCTCCTCGGGCTCGGGATCAGTATCGCGGGCCGGGGCCGCCCGGGCCATCCGCGAGTGTTCACCCGGGCGGCTCAGTGACCGGCCCGGCGTCGTCCCGGCTGCGCAACGCCACCCCGGCGACGACGGCGAGCGTCCCGATCGCTTCGGCGACGCTCGGCACCTGCGCGAGCACGAGGAACCCGACGACCCCCGCCGTCACCGGCAGCAATGCCAGCAGCACCGCGAACCGAGCCTGCCCGAGGCGGCGCAGGACCACTTGGTCGAGCGCGTACGGCACAACGGTCGACAGCACGCCGACGCCGATCCCGAGCAGCAGCATGCGTGGCGAACCCCACACTTCGCCGGTGCCCAGCGCGAGCGGCGACAGCACGACCGTCGCCACCACGAACCCGACCGCCAGCGAATCCAGCCCGTCCCCGCCGATCGCGACCCGCTTGCCGAGCACGATGTACCCCGCCCACGCAGCCGCCGCGGCCAGCGCGAACACGACGCCGAGCGGACTGCCCGCGATCCGTACGTCCGCGATCGCGACCACCCCGAGCGCGACCAGGACCAGCGCGATCAAATCGCGCCGGGTCCGTGACCCAATCGCCGCCACGACCACCGGACCGGCGAACTCCAGCGCGACCACCGTGCCCAGCGGCAGCCGCGCGATGGCCTCGTAAAAGACCACGTTCATCCCGGCGGTGACGACCCCGAAAGCGCCCGCGAGCAGCAGCCTTTTCCCTCGCCAGGCGGCTTTCGGCGGCCGCCGCCACAGCACCAGCACGACGGCCGCCCCGAGACAGCGCAGCCACGCGACCCCAGACGGCGTGGCGTGCCCGAAGAGGTCGACCGCGATGGCCGCACCGGCATACATCGAAATTCCGCTGAGAACGAACAAGACCGGTGCCGGAATCGCGTTCACGCGTTTCCAGGAGAGTGCAATGCCCACTCCCGCATGGTGCCTGACCACGGAAAACGCCCCGCGCCGGGTGGTCTGGTCCTACGGGGTGGGACGCCGCTGCGGCAACCGGGCTAATTCGGCGTGACGCACCTCCCACCGGCGCGGGAACACTTGCGGGCCGCCAAACGTCTGCAAGAGTGGAAGCACGAACACCGCGGAGCCGGAAGCGATCCCCGCCGAAGGCATCGAGACCGAAGTGGGCGTAGCTGGATCGAGGCACCGGGCGACCGGTGCCGGGACGGAGGGAGACCCCCATGACAACACCGACGCTCACCCGCCCCGAATTGACCGCAGCCGACCGATGCGACCGGTGCGGAGCAGCAGCTCAGGTACGCGCTGTCCTCAGCTCCGGAGGCGAGCTGCTCTTCTGCGGGCACCACGCCCGCGAGCACGAGGCCAAGCTCAAGGAACTGGCCGCGGAGATCCAGAAGTAAGTTCGCTCACCGACAGATTCGCTCCCCGGAGGCGGCAGGCGCAGGCGCGCTTGCCGCCTCCGGTGTTTTCCGGGGTGACGCCCGGTTTCGGCTGGCGGTTTTGTGCCGCCCCGGCACCTTCCAGTTCTTGCCCTCTTGCCGTACAGGACTGGCCCCGTGGGTGTGCTCGGACTCGCGCTGGCCTCCGACACCGTCAGCCCACGACCTCCGCCACACTCCGCCGTCCGAGCGAACAAGCCGCACCAGCGCACCCAACGATCGAGGCACCCAGCCCCTCCCCCGCACCCCGATACGAAGCCGAACCGTCAGCACAATGGGCTAACGGGGTGCCCCACGCAACCGCCAGGCGACGAGCCGAAGACGAAACGCCCAGCTCACACCGTGTCCAAAACCACCTCGAAAGCCACCTCAGCCGCCCCCAGCAGCTTCACGTCCGCGCCCAGCGCCGAACTCACGATCCGGGTCCCCCCGGCAGCCCGGGAAACCAGGCTCCGCCCCCGGACCTCCTCGGCGACCGCTCGCATCACCGACTCCGGCAGCACCGTCAGCAGATCCCCCAGCACCACCAGCTCCGGCCCGAGCAGGTTGACCACGTTGACCAACCCCAGCGTGAGCCACTCCGCGTACTCCGCCAGCCGGGAAGCGGCCGCGTCGGCATCCAGCCCCAGTTCGCGCAGCTCGACGAGAATCACTCCGCGAGGCGTGTCCTCCGGCAATCCCAAAGCCCGGCACAGCGCCGCCTCGCCGATCTCGGTCTCCCAGCATCCGCGGCTGCCGCAGTAGCAAGCCCGCCCGCCAGGCCGGATCGCCATGTGGCCGATCTCGCCGACATACCCGGCGCCGCCGCGCAGCGAAGAACCCTGCGAAATCACCCCGCCGCCGACGCCGACGTCCGCGGACACGTACACCGAATCCGAAGATCCCCGGGCCGCCCCGCGCAGATGCTCGGCAACGGCCCCTAGCTCGGCGTCGTTGGCTACCAGCACCGGAATCCGCAGGACCGCCGACAAGCGGTCCCCGAGCGCCACATCGGTCCACCGCAGGTTGGGCGCCTCGTGCACCAAGCCGTCGGCCCGCCGCACCACCCCGGGCACCGACACGCCGGCCGCCACCGGCTCCACGCCGAGGTCGCCGGCCAGCACCCGCGTCGACTCGATCACGTGGGTGATCACCTCGTCCGCGGTCCGCGTCCGGGCATGCAGGTTCCAGCTGTTGCGCCCGAGTATCTGCCCGCCGAGCCCGACCAGCGCGATCGCGACGTGTTCGACTTGCAGGTCGACCGCGAGGACGACGGCGGCGTGCGGCTGCGGCAGGACCAGGAGCGAGGGGCGGCCCGCCCCTCGCCCTGGCCTCGGCACTTTTTCCTCGACCACGCCTGCCTCGGCGAGGCCGTCGACGAGGGTCTTGATGGTGCTCCGGTTGAGCCCCAGCTCGGTGGCCAGCGCCGCCCGCGTACTGGGCCCGCCGACGTGCAGCAGGCGCAACAGGGTCGTGCGGTTGTGCCGGCGCACCTCGTCCGGGCGGGCGACGGGCGGGCTGCTCACCGGGTCATCTTCCCATCAGCCCTCAGCGGGCCGATGCCTCAGCCCGCCGTCGCGACAACGCGTCCACCGAAGCGGCCAGCAGCAGCACCAGGCCGGTGATGATGTTGACCACCGCGGCCTTCTGCTGAAGCAGGCCCAGACCGTTGTTCACGATCGCCAGCACCGCGCCGCCGATCACCGCGTCCATGATCCGGCCCTTGCCGCCGAACAGCGAGGTGCCGCCGATGACCGCCGCGCCGACCGCGAACAGCAGCGTGTTCAAGCCGCCGGACTGGCCGCTGACCGAACCGACCTTCGACGAGTACACGATCGCGCCGATCGCCGCGAACGACGAGCTGATGACGAACACGCTGGTGCGCAGCTTCGGCACGTTGATGCCGGCCCGGCGCGCGGCTTCCTTGTTGCCGCCCACCGCGTACAGGTGCCTGCCGTACTTGGTGCGGTTGAGCACGTAGGTGCCCGCCACCAGCAGGACCAGGACGATCGGCACCACGTACGGCACGCCCGCGATCACGACGAGGTCGTTGGACGCCCGGTTGATGGTGAGCAGGTAAGTCGCGACCGCGGCGACGACCGCGATGGCGCCGACCTTCGCCAGCACGATCGGCGTCGGCTGCACGACGAGCCCGCGCTTCAGCCGCGAGAAGTGCTGTCCGAGCGCGAGCACCGCGTAGCCGCCCGCCGCGACGACGAACAGGATCCAGCTGCCCGCCACCGAAAGGTTGCCGTTGGCGACCGCGTTGAGCGTGTCGCTCGTGCTGATCGGCAGCGTGCCGCCCTCGCCGACGAACTGCAGGATCACGCCCTGCCACACGATGAACAGCGCCAGCGTGACGACGAAGGACGGCATCCCGATCTTCGACACGAGAAAACCGGTGATGCAGCCGATCGCGGTGCCGGTGCAGACCGCGATGAGCATTTCGACCCACGCGTTGACCGGCGCGCCGACCAGGATCACCACGATGCCGACCAGCGAAACCGCCGCCCCGGCCCAGATCTTCTGCAGCAGCGCCAGCACCACCGCGAGCACGAGCACCGCGATGAACGTGATGAAGACGCCGGTTCCCATGGAGCCCAGCAGGTTTCCGTTGTGGACGTAATGCAGCGCCATCAGCGACGCGCAGACGCCGGACGCGGTGCCCGCGGACAGGTCGATCTCGCCCAGCAGCAGCACGAAAACGATGCCCATCGCGATGATGGTCTGGCCCGCGCCCTGCTCCAGCAGGTTGGCGATGTTCTGCAGGGTGAAGAAGTCGCCCGACAGCGCGCTGAACAGGACGGCGAGCACGATCACGCCGAGCACGGCGGGGATCGAGCCGAGCTGCCCGTCCTTCATCCGCGCGAAGTAGTCCTTGATCGCTTCGCCGGTGGACAGCGAGGTGGTGTCGATGCCGAAGTCGGCGATCGCCCCGGAGGGCGCGTCCGGAGTCTGCGGCTTCTCGGAAGTTTCGGTCATGGCGGGTTCTTTCTCGCTCACAGCGCGACAGCTTCGGGACGGGCCAGGCCGAGATCGCCCGATCGGCCCGCGGTGATGAGTTCGACGACCTGGCTGTGCGTGACGTCGCTGGTCTGGACATCCGCGACCAGCCGGCCGAGGTAGAGCACCGCGATCCGGTCCGCGACCTCGAACACGTCGGCCATGTTGTGGCTGATCAGCACCACGCCGAGGCCCTGTTCGGCCAGCCTGCGCACCAGGTCGAGGACCTGCTTGGTCTGCGCGACGCCGAGCGCGGCGGTCGGCTCGTCGAGGATGACGACTTTGCTGTTCCACAGCACCGATTTCGCGATCGCGACGGTCTGGCGCTGCCCGCCGGACAGCGAGGAAACCGGCGTGCGGACGGATTTCACCGTGCGCACGCCCAGCGACGCCAGCGTTTCGCGCGCGGCCTTCTCCATGCTGGCCTCGTCGAGCAGCCAGCTGCTGCCGCGTTCGCGGCCGAGGAACATGTTCTGCACGATGTCGAGGTTGTCGGCGAGCGCGAGGTCCTGGTACACGACCTCGATGCCGAGCCCGGCGGCGTCCTTCGGGCCGCGGATGTGCGCGTCCGCGCCGTTGAACCGCACCGCTCCGGTGTCGTACGGGTGAATGCCCGCGATGCATTTGACCAAAGTGGACTTGCCGGCCCCGTTGTCGCCGACGAGCGCGGTCACTTCGCCCGCCCGCACGGCGAAGTCCACGTCGTGCAGGACGTGGACCGGGCCGAAGCTCTTGTTCAGGCCGGTGATGTCGAGAATGGGCTCGCTCATGGGAATCGCTTGTCTCTCGCGTGGGTGCCGGGCCGGAACGCGTGTCGGGGGAACGCGTCCCGGCCCGGCTGCTCTTGGCGGGGAGTTACTGCGGCGTCAGGAGATGCCGTTTTCGGTGCACTTGGCGGCGAGGTCGCCGGTGCAGATGTCGGACGCCTTGACGTAGCCCTGCTGGACGACGGTCTTGATGTCCTTGATCGTGATCAGCTGCGGCTGCAGCAGCACCGACTTCAGGTCGCGGTTGTTCTTCGGGTCGTGCAGCTTGCCAGTGGCGATCGCGTCCGCGGCGGCCTTGTCGTTCTTGGCCAGCGCGGCGGCCAGCTTCGCGGTGTTCTCGGCCTCTTCCTTGATCGGCTTGAAGATCGTCAGCGTCTGGTCGCCGCGCAGGATCGCCTGCAGCCCGGCCGCGGTCGCGTCCTGGCCGGTGACCGGGACCTTGCCGTTGAGGCCGTTCTTCTTCAGCACGGTGATCACCGCGCCCGCCAGCTCGTCGTTCGCCGCGACGACGCCGTCGACCTTGCCGCCGACCCGGGTGAAGATCTGTTCGAACGTCGTGCCGCCGACCTGGGCGTCCCAGTTGTCGATGGGCTGCTTCTGCACGAGGTTCAGCGCCTTGGAGGCGTACAGCGGCTTGAGGACCTTGTCGTGGCCGTTGGCGAACAGGGTCGCGTTGTTGTCCGTCGGCGCGCCCTCGATCTGGACGACGTTGGCTCCCGGCTTGCTCTTCAGCGCGTCCGCGAGGCCCTGTGCCTGGATCTCGCCGACCTTCTCGTTGTCGAACGAGACGTAGTAGTCGGCCGAACCGCCGAGGCTCGGGCGGTCGTAGTCGATGACCGGGATGCCCGCGTTCTTGGCCTTGGCCTCGATCGCCGCGCCGACCGCGGGGTCGGACGGGGCGATGATCAGCACCTTGACGCCGGAGCTGATGAAGCCGTCGGCGAGGGTGGAGAACTTCTGGTTGTCGCCCTGGGCGTTCTGGATGTCGGCGCTGAAGCCCTGCGCGGAGAGCGCGGCCTGCAGCATCGGCTTGTCGAAGGCTTCCCAGCGGGCCGAGGTGGCGGTCTCCGGCAGGATCACGCCGACCTTGCCGTTGGCGCCGCCGCCGGCCGGGGCGGAGGCGGAGCTCTTGCTGTCCCCCGAGTTGCCGGAGCCCGCGCTGTTGGCGCCGCACGCCGAGAGCGCCAGGCCGGCGCTCACCGTCGCGGCGAGGAGGGTAAGGGTTCTGGTGCGCATCCTCGTTCCTTCTCCGATCATGCTCGCGGGGTGATCGGGAGGGGTCCCCGTGCACCGTCGCAGATATGTTGTGGCCGACAACATATGCCGCGGAGCGGCTCTGCGGAAGATGGCGGGATCGAGTAACCGACACCAAATGGACACAGTTCGGCAACACGGCCCTCATCTGGCGGCTCGGCTGACGGAGTGACCTCGGCCACGCACCGAGCGTAACGAGAACTTGTCCGGTCTTGTCCGGTCGGAGGCGTGACGGTGCCCGTTCAGGCGCCCGGATCGAACCGGACGAACCGTTCTACCAGGAGAAGGGGCGCACGACCGCGTCGTGCGCCCCGGTGCTCGGCTGGAAGGACTACCAGGAGCGCAGCGTGACGATCCGCTCTTCGAGCTGCTCCACCGTCGCCATCGCGGTGGGCGGGCCGCCGCACTGGCGGCGCAGTTCGTTGTGGATCGCGCCGTGGGGTTTCTTCGTGCGGTGGTGGTACACGCCGACCAGCGCGTTGAGCTCCTTGCGCAGCGCGCCGAGCCGTTCGCTCACCGACTGCGACCGGACCGGCGGCGCGGCCGGTTCCTCGGTCTTCGGCTTGCGCCGCTTCTCGTCGGAGATCTGCTCTTCCTGCCGCTTGCGCAGCAGCGCGCGGACCTGGTCCGGCTCCAGCAGGCCGGGAAGGCCGAGGTACTCCTGCTCCTCGTCGGAACCGGAGAAGACCGCGGTGCCGAACGAGTTGCCGTCGTAGATGACCTGGTCGAGTTCGGCCGAGGCGTGCAGCGAGGTGAACGCCTTCTCCTCCTCGCCCGGTTCGTCCTCGGTGCGGTTGGCCTGGGCGAGCAGTTCGTCGTCCCAGCCTTCCTTCTCCCGGTGCGGTTTGCCGAGCACGTGGTCGCGCTGCGCTTCCAGCTCGCTGGCCAGCTCCAGCAGCACCGGCACGCTCGGCAGGAAGATGCTCGCCGTCTCGCCCTTTTTCCGGGCCCGCACGTAGCGGCCGATGGCCTGTGCGAAGAACAGCGGGGTGGACGCGCTGGTGGCGTACACGCCGACGGCCAGCCGCGGCACGTCGACGCCTTCGGACACCATCCGGACCGCGACGATCCAGCGTTCCTTGGTCTCGGAGAACTCCTTGATCCGCCCGGACGCCTTCGGGTCGTCCGACAGCACCAGCGTCGGCGTCTCGCCGCAGATCCGCTCCAGGATCTTGGCGTAGGCACGCGCGGTTTCCTGGTCGGTGGCGATCACCAGGCCGCCCGCGTCCGGGATGCCTTGCCGCACCTGGCTGAGCCGCGTGTCGGCGGCTTGCAGCACCGCCGGGATCCACTCGCCCGCCGGGTCGAGCGCCGTGCGCCAGGCGCGCGCGTTCTGCTCCGCGGTGAGCGGTTCGCCCAGCCGCGCGGTGAACTCCTCGCCCGCGCTGGTGCGCCACGACGCCTCGCCGGAGTAGGCGAGGAAGACGACCGGCCGGACCACGCCGTCGGCGAGCGCGTCGGAGTAGCCGTAGGAGTGGTCGGCCTTGCTGCGCTGGAAGCCGCCCGCGTCCGGTTCGTAGGTGACGAACGGGATCGGCGAGTCGTCGCTGCGGAACGGGGTCCCGGTGAGCGCGAGCCTGCGCACCGCGGGCGTGAACGCCTCGCTGGTCGCGTCGCCCCAGGACTTCGCGTCGCCCGCGTGGTGGATCTCGTCGAGGATCACCAGGGTCTTGCGGTTCTCCGTGCGCACCCGGTGCAGCGTGGGATGCGCGGCGACCTGCGCGTAGGTGACCGCGACGCCGCGGTAGTCCGACGACGTGACGCCGGTGGTGTTGCGGAAGTTCGAGTCGATCGGGATGCCCGCCGCCGCGGCCGAGGCCGCCCACTGGTGCTTCAGGTGCTCGGTCGGGGTGACGATCGTGACCGCCTCGACGGTGCGGTCCGAAAGCAGTTCGGCGGCGATCCGGAGGCCGAACACCGTCTTGCCCGCGCCCGGCGTCGCGACCGCGAGGAAGTCCTTCGGCCTGCTCGACAGGTACTTCGTGAGCGCTCGGCGCTGCCAGGCGCGCAGCGGACGCGCGGTGCTGTCCTTCTCCGCGGGCGGCGCCCCGAGGACCGGCTGGGTCGTCTCGGACAAAACTCGGTTCACCCCCTCCTCGGACCGCTCGGCGCGGCCGTGACGTGCGAAAACCCCCACTGTGGCACCGGCTTCGCCGCCGGGCGCCGCGATGAGGGCACGTCGGCCAGCTTACCTTCCGAGTCCCCGGGCGCCCGCCACCGCCACGGGTGGTGTCCTCCGACACGCCCCCTCTCGGCGGGGGTGACGAGCCAAAACCGCGCGCATGGACCATGCTGGGACACACCATGGGCGAGGTGACACCGGACGCCGGCGCGGCAGAGCCGAACGGCGAGGCAGTGCCGAAGAAGAGCGTGCCGGAGAAGACCGTGCGCAGGGGGCCGTGGCGGCTCCTCACCCGCACGCTCGCGAAAGCGTGGGACGGCAACATCTTCTCCGAGGCCGCCGAGGCGGCGTTCTGGCAGACGCTGTCGCTCCCGCCGCTGCTGCTCGGGCTGCTGGGCAGCGTCGGCTTCATCGGCGAGTGGTTCGGCCAGAACGTGGTCACCGCGGTGCACGACCGGATCATCACCTTCAGCCACACCATCTTCAGCGCCAACGCGGTGCAGGAGATCATCGAACCGACGGTGAACAGCATCCTCACCGTCGGCAAGGGCGAGATCGTGTCCGTGGGCTTCGTGATCTCGCTGTGGGCGGGTTCGTCGGCGATGTCGTCGTTCGTCGACGCGATCACCGTCGCGCACGACCAGTACGGCGTCCGCAACGAGGTGTGGCAGCGGATTTTCGCGCTGCTGCTGTACCTGTGCGCGCTGATCGGGCTCGTGATCGGGCTGCCGCTGCTGGCGATCGGGCCGGACCTGCTGCCGGAGTTCTTCCCGGTCGACTGGCGGCCGACAGTCTCGTCCTGGGTCGGCACGCTCTACTACCCGGTGCTGGGCGTGATGATCGCGCTCGCGCTGACGACGCTGTACAAGCTCGCGCTGCCGCGCCGGCTGCCCTGGCACCGCGGGCTGCCGGGCGCGATGCTGGCCGGCGTGGTCTTCCTGGTGTCGAGCATCGGGCTGCGGATCTACCTGAACTGGATCACCAAGACCGGCTACACCTACGGCGCGCTGGCCGCGCCGATCGCGTTCCTGCTGCTGATGTTCTTCATCGGCCTCGCGGTGGTCGGCGGCGCGTATTTCAACAGCGCGATCCAGGAGCTGTGGCCCGCGAAGGCGACCCGGCGGCAGCGGCGCAAGTGGCGGCGGCTGGAGATGGAACGCGCGAACGAGCGGATGCGGGCCGAGGAGGGCCGCCGGCTGTGGGACCGCACGACGATGCCGTTGCGGCGGCCGAAACGGCACCCCGGAAACGAAACCGACGACTCCGAGACTGGCCACGACGAGCCGGACCGCACCGAATCGGAGACCGTGCAACTCGCCAGACCCGAGCGCGCCACCGGTTCGGAGCCGTCCGCCGAATCTCGTCCGCGCCGTCCGCGGCAGGGCTGACTCAACCCTGGCGGAACCGCCACGTCTTGCTGTCGAAGGCGATGCAGACGCTCGGCGACATCACGACCACCCGCAGCGTGCCGCCGTCGCGCTCGTCGTAGTCGATGCCCTCGACCTCGAAGTTGCCGCCGCAGCCGCTTTCGAGCGGAAGCTGGCCGAGCGAGGTGACGTGCCCGGTCACGTCGGAGCCGGAGACCGGGCCGGAGAGATCGACCTGCAGCAACGGTTTGGCAGTGCCGAAGAGGCTGCCGTCCGGGTCGTCGGAGGAGCACATGAGCCGGGTCGCGGAGACGAAATCGCAGCCCTGGACGTCGCGCACCGGGTGGTCGAGCCGGATCGCCGAGGCGTACGGCAGGTTCTGGCCGGGATCGGTGGCCGCGACTCCGGGCATCGGGTAGACGAGCAGGCGGTCCATCGTGCCCCACTCGCCGGACACCAGCCAGCGCGCGTCGGGCGACACGGCGGCGAACGAATTGTTGTTGGCCTCCCACGATTCCAGCGCGTGCTGGTAGTCGGCGCGGGAGCCGTCGGGAGCTTCGACGCGGAAGAGCTTCGCGCCGCGGTCGTCGCGCTGGTAGGGCTCGACGTACCAGCCCTTCGCCGACCCCGGGTCGCCGATGTGGTTCCAGCCCTTCGCCGCGAGACCCGGGTCGACCGTGCCGATGCCGGTGTAGCGGATGCTGGTTCCGGACGAGCGCTCGACGGTGGCGAGGCCCTGGCTCTCGTCGAGCGGACGGGCCCGGTCGGAGCCGACGGTGGTCCATCCGGTCACCGCGTCCGCGGCGCCCGCCGCGACTGCGCTGACGGCGGACAGCAGGACGACGAGGGAAAGCACGATCCCGGTTGCGCGCATGCGGGGACACTCCTGCGGGGAGGCGACTGGCCGGATTGCAGGTCTACCAGTTCCTCCCCGGGTGCACAGCCACCGAGTGAAGGATTTTCACCTTTGTTCCCGCGCACCGGGACGCGGGGGAAACCTCAGTCGTCGCCGCCGGGACGGAGGCCCTCGTAGATCTTCTTGCACTTGGGGCAGACCGGGGACCCCGGCTTGGGAGATTTCGTGACCGGGAAGACCTCGCCGCAGAGCGCCACGACGTGCGTGCCCATGACCGCGCTCTCGGCGATCTTGTTCTTGCGCACGTAGTGGAACATCTTCGGCGAGTCGTCGTCGGTCGACTCGGTGCTGTCGGTCTCCGGCTTGGTCAGCGTTTCGGTGCTCACCCCACCATCATGCCTCAGCGCCGCGCCCGCGGTAATGCCCGGCTAGGCTCGCCTGACCTGCCAAGGGACCCCTCAGGAGCCCGGATGCCGCACGAGTCCGCACCCCGCTGGCACAACGCGCTGACCCGCCTCGGCGGCGACCACCACGTCGGCCGCGACGCCTGGGCCGACCTCGAAACGCGCTACACCGAACCGCACCGCCGCTACCACGGCCTCGCCCACGCCACCGCCGTCGCGCACGACGCGGAGCAGCTAGCGTCCGACCTGCCCTTCCACGAACGCGCTGTCGTCGTACTCGCCGCGTGGGCACACGACGTGGTCTACGACGCCGTACCCGGCGAAGACGAACAACGCAGCGCGGAGTGGCTTCGCCGCTGGCTCACGCGCGCAGGGATTGCCGATGCGCACATTGACCAGGCCGAAGCCCTCGTCCTCGCCACCGCCTCCCACGAAGCACCCGAAGACGACTTCGCCGCAGCAGCCCTCCTCGACGCCGACCTAGCCATCCTCGGCGCACCTCCCGACACGTACGCCGCGTACGTGGACAACGTGCGTCAGGAGTACGCGCGCTACCCCGACGACGCCTGGGCGACCGGCCGCGCCGCAGTACTGGAAAGCCTCCTCACGCGGCCCGCGCTGTACCTCACCGAAAGCGCCCGCTCACGCTGGGAAGCCACCGCGCGGCAGAATTTGCGGGCTGAGCTGACCCGATGCCGCAGTGTGCGCGGCGATCACAGATGATGTCCGTTCGTGACCACCCAGACCACTCCCCTGTTCGTCCACGAGGAAGTCGCCTCGGCGTTGCGTGACGGTCACCCCGTCGTCGCGCTCGAGAGCACGATCCTTTCGCACGGCCTCCCGTACGGACGGAACCTCGACGTCGGCCGCCGCATCGAGCAAACCGTGCGAGACGGCGGCGCCGTGCCGGCCACTATCGCCGTGCTCGACGGGCGGCCGGTCATCGGCCTCTCCCCCGCCGAACTGGAGCGCGTCTGCGCCCCCGACGCCGGCTTGGACAAGCTGTCCCTGCGCGACCTGGGCCCCGCGGTCGGCCTCGGCCGCTCCGGCGCCACCACCGTCGCGGGCACCTCGGCGCTCGCCGCGGCAGCCGGAATCGGCGTCTTCGCCACCGGCGGCCTCGGCGGCGTGCACCTGGGCGCGGCACAGAGCTGGGACGTCTCGGCAGACCTCGGCGTCCTGGCCAAGGTGCCGACCGTGGTCGTGTGCTCCGGCGTGAAGTCCGTCCTGGACATCCCCGCCACCCTGGAAGTGCTGGAAACGAACTCGGTGCCCGTCCTCGGCTACCGCACCGACGACTTCCCCGCGTTCTACCTCCGCTCGTCCGGCCACCCCGTCGGCTGGCGGGTGGACGACCCGAAGCAAGCCGCCGCGGTCATCTCCGCCCACCGCCGCTACGCGAATTCCGGTGTCCTGCTGACAAACCCGATCCCGGAAGAGTCCGAAATGGACCGTGCCCTGCACGACCGGCTGTTGCGGGAAGGCCTGGCAAAACTGGCCGACGCCGATGTCCACGGCGCGGACGTGACTCCGGTGCTGCTGGAGCACTTCCACACCGCAAGCGAAGGCGTCAGCATCGACGCGAACGAGGCTTTGGTGCTGTCCAACGCCAAACTCGCGACCGAAGTGGCGGTGGCCCTGTCGTGACCGGAATCGTAGTAGTCGGCGACGCGGGCCTAGATGTCGTCGCCCGGCACGACCAACCTCTCCCCCACGGCGGCGACGCCCGAGCCGCGATCCGCTTCACCGGCGGCGGCGCCGGAGCGAACACCGCGCTGTGGCTGCGCTCGCTAGGCGCGGAAACCACCCTGATCGCCCGCATCGGCGACGACTCAGGCGGCCGCCTGATCCGAGCCGAACTGGAAACCGCAGGCGTCCGCTGCGCCTTCGCGACCGATCCCGAAGCCCCTACCTGCTGCGTAGTCGTCCTCGTTGACGGCGAAGGCCAACGCAGCATGCTCGCCGACCGAGGCGCGAACAAACGCTTCGCCCCCGAAGACGTCACCCCCGAGGCCCTAGCCGGCTCCACCCACCTGCACCTGTCCGGCTATGTCTTGCTGGACCCGTCCTCGCGCCCCGCAGGACTGGCCGCCCTGGACGCTGCCAAGAAAGCGGGCCTAACCACCTCCGTGGACCCCCAAGCAGCCGCCCACATCCACGACCCAGCGGCCTTCCTGGACGACGTACGCGGCACCGACCTGCTCATGCCGAACACCGAAGAACTGGTCGCCCTGACCGGCTCCGCAGACCCGTCCTCCGCAACCGAACTGCTGACCACCGTCGGCGCAGTAGTAGTGACCGCCGGGCTGGACGGCGCGAGCTGGATCGACGCAACCGGCGTCTCCTCAGTCCCCGCAGTAGAAACGACCTGCGTCGACTCCACCGGCGCAGGCGACGCCTTCGACGCAGGCGTCCTCACCACCTGGCTAGCCGGAAAGTCCACAGTGGACGTCCTGCGCACCGGCACCCAACTGGGCGCACTGGCAGTAAGCCGCATCGGCCCCCAACCCTGAGACACCGGACGTGAGGGTCCTCCCCTCACGTCCTCGAACCGCAGCCGGTGCACCCAACGATCGAGGCACCCAGCCCCTCCCCCAACCCCGATACGAAGCCTCCCCGCGGGCGGCGGGTGCTTGTCGAGGCATCTTTCCCGCCTTGACAAGCACCCGCCGCCCGTCAGCACAATGAAACTTCGGGGTGCCCCAGGCAACCCAAGACGGCCGATGTCGCCGCCAGGCGACGAGCCGACCAGACGGGCCCTACCCGTCGATCACCCGATGCTTCCGCCCCTCAATCTGCCGAGCATCCCGCGCATACCGATTGACCTTCTCAGACTTCCTGGGCGGCCGATCATTGGCGATCAGCACCGCGATCCAAGGCAACGGCACGGAAATCACCAAGAACAAAATCGCCAGCCACCACGTGTGATAAGTCAGCCCGGCCAAAATGAGGCAGGGAATCCGGCACACCATCATGATGACGTACTTCCGCTTCCGCGCCGCCAGCTGATCGTCCAGCGACGGCTCGGCCTCGGTGATCAACACAGGCTCGGGGCGGGGATCGGCTCCGTGGGGTGCGTTCACAGCACCACCTCCGCGTTCCATCGTCTCACTCACCGCCCGTCCGCGACACCCGGGCGGGCAAACCGGGACAGCGCGGCGACGACCAGCGTCTCGACCCCGGTCCGCAAGGTCGGATGCAGCACCGGCGCGAACTTGGACGAGTGATTCGAGGGCACGTCCGTCTCGAACCGCCCCTCCGTCATCGCGGTAATCACCTGCTGCGCGTCGAACCCGCCGACCAGCCAGAACACCGACGGGACCCCGGCCGCGCGCCCGAACTCGCTGAAATCCTCGCTGCCGGTGACCAACGGCGCGGGCATCGTCGCCTCCGCCCCGAAGTGCCCGCGAAACACCTCAGTCAACTCGTCCGACACGGCAGCGTCGTTCGCCGTGACCGGATAGGACGCGACGACCTCCACCGTAGGCGGCTGAGGCGCCCCCGCAGCCGCGGCTTCGCCGTTCACGATCCGTTCGATCGCCTTGCGCAGCCGCAGCAACACAGCGTCGTCGAAGGCCCGGGTATTGACCTCCAGCACTGCATGGTCAGCGATCACATTCGCCGCGGTCCCGACGTGCATCGAGCCGACAGTCACCACAGCAGGCTCGGTCGCGGCGATCTCCCGCGACACGATCGTCTGCAGCTTGAGCACCACAGACGCCGCCAGCACCGCCGGGTCGACCGTGGTTTCCGGCCGCGACCCGTGCCCGCCACGACCGTGCAGGGTGATCCGCAAGGTGTCGGTCGCCGCCATGATCACGCCGGGACGCGTCAGCACCCACCCGGCCGGACCAGGCACGATGTGCTGCCCGAAGACCACGTCGGGGCGGCCGACCCGGTCGAAGAGACCGTCGCGGACCATTCCCGCGGCACCGTCACCGGCCTCTTCCCCGGGCTGGAAGAGCGCGAGCAACGTGCCGGACCACTGCTCCCGCGAAGCCGCGAGAAGGTGCGCGGCCCCGGAGAGCCACGTCGCGTGCATGTCATGCCCGCAGGCGTGCATCAGCGGCACGTCGCGACCCTCGGAGTCGACGCCGCGCGCAGTGCTCGCGTACGAGAGCCCTGTCTGCTCCTCGACTGGCAACGCGTCGATGTCCGCACGAAGCAGCACAGTTGGTCCTTCGCCGTTACGCAGGACCCCGACGACGCCGGTGCGACCGATGCCGGTGTGCACCTCGAAGCCGTCTTCAGTCAGCCTTCGGGCCAACTCGGCTGCCGTGCGGGTTTCGGTGAACGCCAGCTCGGGATGACGGTGCAGATCGACGTACAGCGCTTCAAGCTCCGGCAGTGCCGCTTCAAGCGGAGCCAGGACACGCTCGGTGGTCTCGGTGGTCACGATGCTCATCGTGGCAGGCTTACCCACCGTGAGCACGAACACGCCTCTCCCTGACCTTTCCGACGACGTCTGCGCGCGGCTGCGCGAAGCGTTCCGACGCACCGGCTACGACGCTGACGGCGTCGTCGACGCGCTCGGCGGTGCCGCGCACACGGCGCTCGGCCGCGGCGAGCCCGAACCCGCCCGCCGCGCAAGCCTCGACGCGGGCGATCTCGGCGTCTTCATCCGGCTGTACCTGCTCGGTCTCGCCGAGCCGGAGAAGACTGTCTCGTCGGCGTTCGCGCCGCTCAGCGCGGACGACGCGGTGACCGCGGGCATCCTGCGGACCGTCGGGGACGAGTTCCGCGCCGCGCTCGACATCCGCCCGCACGGCGACGAGGACGGTTCGTGGTGGGTCGTCTCCGACCTCGACGCCGACATGCTCGGCCACGTCGTGCCCGAGGACCACGTGCTCGGCGTCGGGCACGCGTCGCTGAGCCTGATCCGCGCGACCAGCCGCCGCCCGGTCGGCACCCTGCTCGACCTCGGCACCGGCAACGGCGTCCAGGCGCTGCACGCGACCCGGCACGCGCAGCGGGTCACCGCGACCGATGTGTCGGCTCGCGCGCTCGCGCTGGCCGCGGGCACGTTCCGGCTGAACGAATTGGAGGTCGAACTGCTGCGCGGCGAATGGTTCGCGCCGGTCGCACGCCGCCGCTTCGACCAGATCGTGTGCAATCCGCCATTCGTGGTCGGTCCGCCGCGCGTCGACTACACCTACCGCGACTCCGGCTTGGCCGGCGACGACGCGAGCGCGCTCGTCGTCCGTCAGCTGCCGAGTTTCCTCAACGACGGCGGCACGGGTCAGCTCCTCGCGTCGTGGCTGCACCGTCGCGGCGAAGACTGGGGCGACCGCGTCGCGCGCTGGCTGCCGCCGGAGACCGACGCCTGGTTCGTACAGCGCGACGTCGCCGACCCCGGGCTGTACGTCGGCACCTGGCTTCGCGACGAAGGCATCGACCCGCGCTCGCCCGAAGGCCGCGCGAAGGCTGCCGCGTGGCTCGACTGGTTCACCGAAAACGACGTACAGGGCATCGGATTCGGCTTCGTGACACTGCGGCGCGCGAACGGTCAGACGCCGACTGTTGTTTGCGAAGACTTGCGACAGGCTTACGACGACCCGCTGGGCCCCGAAGCAGCGAACTGGCTCGACCGCGTCGAGTGGCTGCGTACGCACGGCGACAATGTGTTGGACGTAGCGTTTCGGGTACCCGAGACAGTGCTGCTTGAACGCGTTGACTCTCCCAGCGATGAAGGCTGGGAAACAACCGTGCGGCGGTTGCATCGCACCGACGGACCCGGTTGGCAGCACGAGGTCGACGAACTCACTACGCGTCTTCTCGCGGGTTGCCGCGGTGCGCTGCCGCTGTCGGATTTGCTGGACCTGTTGTCCGCCGCGCAGGGCCTCGATTCGGCCGGACTGGCCGCAGCCGCTTTGCCGATCGTCCGCGAACTCGTGCGGCACGGCATGCTCGTGCCCGGTTCGCCGCGGTGAGGGCGGTGGCGGCGCGGGTCACCCGCGCGAGCGTGACCGTCGCGGGGGAGATTGCCGGGGAGATCAAGGAACCCGGACTGCTCGTATTGCTGGGCGTGCACCGTGACGACGATCTCGCGAAGGCCGCGACGATGGCCCGCAAACTGCACGAACTCCGGTTGCTGCGCGACGAGGAATCGTGTGCGACGACCGGGGCGCCGCTGCTCGTGGTGTCGCAGTTCACGCTCTACGGCGACACCCGCAAGGGCCGCCGCCCGTCGTGGACCGCCGCCGCCCGGCCGGAAATCGCCGAACCCCTGGTGGACGCCGTGGTCGCGGAACTGCGCGGCCGCGGCGCGACCGTCTCGACCGGACGG
Source organism: Amycolatopsis sp. FU40 (assembly GCF_021903635.1). Lineage (NCBI taxonomy): Bacteria > Bacillati > Actinomycetota > Actinomycetes > Pseudonocardiales > Pseudonocardiaceae > Amycolatopsis > Amycolatopsis sp. FU40. Next base: position 372,632 of record NZ_CP091381.1, on the reverse strand, counting down.
TTCGGCGCGCAGATGGCCGTGGAAAGCGTGAACGACGGCCCGTTCACCGTTCTGGTTGAGGTCTAGACCACAGTGGAGAAGGCCGCGTAACATCGAAGGCACGCAGCGCGATTCGCGCATATTTCCCGGAGCGCAGCGGTTCTCAGCAAAACCTCAGTTTTGGTGGAGCAACCGCGGGGCGGGTACGCCCGTCCTCATTTCAGCGAGCCGGGAACGTTTCAGCTTCCCGGGGCGTTGAGACCAGTGTCCAGCCAAGCCGGCTGGGCCCGCGGACACGGGATTCCACAGGCCCCGTCCCGCAGGCGCCGGCGAGACACGTTCAGCCCGTGACCGGGGAGGCAGAATGTCAGTCCAGACTCTCGAACGCGAAGCGCGCGGGATTCGCGAGCGCCGGATTCCAGCACAGCAGACCGAGGAGCGTCCGAGCGTGGGGGCGCTCACCGACGCCGACCTCGACGCCCAGAGCCCCGCCGCCGACCTGGTGCGCGTGTACCTGAACGGCATCGGCAAGACCGCGCTGCTCACCGCGGCCGACGAGGTGGAGCTGGCGAAGCGGATCGAAGCCGGGGTCTTCGCCCAGCACATGCTCGACACCGCCGAGGACCTCACGCCGCAGCGCCGCAAGGAGCTGCGCGCACTGGTGCGCGACGGCCACACCGCGAAGAACCACCTGCTGGAAGCCAACCTCCGCCTCGTGGTGTCGCTCGCGAAGCGCTACACCGGACGGGGCATGCCGCTGCTCGACCTGATCCAGGAGGGGAACCTGGGCCTGATCCGCGCGGTGGAGAAGTTCGACTACTCCAAGGGGTTCAAGTTCTCCACGTACGCCACGTGGTGGATCCGCCAGGCCATCACCCGCGGCATGGCGGACCAGGGCCGCACGATCCGGCTGCCGGTCCACCTGGTCGAACAGGTGAACAAGCTGGCCCGGATCCGCCGCGACCTGCACCAGCAGCTCGGCCGCGACGCGACGCACGAGGAACTGAGCGCCGAATCGGGCATTCCGGTGCACAAGATCTCGGACCTGCTCGACCAGTCGCGCGACCCGGTGAGCCTCGACATGCCGGTGGGCACCGAGGAGGACGCCCCGCTGGGCGACTTCATCGAGGACTCGGAGGCGACCGACGCCGAGAGCGCCGTCATCTCCGGCCTGCTGCAGGACGACCTCCGCCGGGTCCTGGCCACGCTGGACGACCGCGAACAGCACGTCATCCGGCTGCGCTACGGCCTCGACGACGGCCAGCCGCGCACGCTCGACCAGATCGGCAAGCACTTCGGCCTGTCCCGCGAGCGCGTGCGGCAGATCGAACGCGAGGTCATGGCGAAACTGCGCCAGGGCGAGCGGGCCGACCGGCTTCGGGCGTACGCCAGCTGAGTTTCTTCCCTCTTCCGGAGCCGGGGTTCGGGGCCCGGGTTCCGGGGAGGGCGGAAAAGCCGGTCCAGCGGGGCTGATTCGGGCTGGCGCGGCGGGCTGACCGGGCGTGGGGTCCGGTGAGCCGGCCGCGGCAGGCACGCGGACGGGCGGGCCGGGGTTTTCCGCGGGGACCGGGTGGGGCTCGGTCAGGCGGGGCGGAGACCCTCGGCCAGAAGATTGTTTCGGTGGGCAGCGGTTCGGGCCGCTGATTGCGCAGGACCCTCGGTTCGGTTTCCGGACCGGGGGTTTTGTCGTGTCCGGACCAGGGTTTGGGCCGTTTGCCGCCCGGATGACGGCGGAGTCGCGCGGCTTTCCGGCGGTTCACGCCACTGGTTGTGCAGCACCCTCAGTTCGGCCCTCCGGCCCGAGGTCCTGTCGCGTCCCGCACCGATCTCCGCCGTCAGCCGTCCCGACGACCGCGGAGTCGTTCGGCTTGCGAGGGGCGGCGGTTCGCACCGCCGGTTCCGCAGAACCTTCGTTTCGGCTTTCCGGCCGTGGTTTCTGTCGTGCCTGACCCCCGGTTTCCCCTGTCGCCCCCTGACGAGCGCGGCATCATTCGACCGGTCCGACCAGGGGTTTCACCCGTGTCCCGCCTCCGATCTCCCCCCGCTCACCGCCCCGATCACGGCCGCGCTGATTTGCCGACAAATCGCCTCAGCAACACCACCAGCCTCACCAGCCACTTGAGCACCACCAGCCACTTCAGCCCCTTCTGGGCGCACAACCCTCCTTCCGTGCCCCGTTTCCTCCCCTTGATCCCGTTTCTACCGACACCCACCGCAATCCCGTCACCACTCCGCGCACCCGATCGTGGAATTCGCGTCTCGTTCGCGTTTGGCGGTTCTGGGCAGTGGGTAGCAAGCGTTCGCGACCCCCGCTGTGCGGCGTCCGGTCAACGCGCCGGCGGGGGTCCCGTTAGTCACGCGGGGCGGATGTGTGCGCATCCGGTCCGCTTTCCCCGGGAGGTCGGGTCCGTCGGGGTGGGCCCGGCCTCCCGACCATGCCCGCGCGAAAAGCCGCGGAGTGCGCTATCCCACAGCGTCCCCGCGCCCGTGCGACCGGGCGGAACCCGCTGAGTACCGTGAGCCAATCCCGATCAGGGCAAAGGAGCCTCGCTGTGCCGCCCACCACGTTCCAGCACACCGAAGTCCTGCCGCTCGGCAAGGACACCACCACCGAGTACCGGCTGGTCACCGCCGACGGCGTCGAGACCGTCGAAGCCGCCGGGCGGAAGTTTCTGAAGGTCGATCCGGAAGCGCTGACGACGCTCGCGCGCACGGCGATCACCGACATCCAGCATCTGTTGCGTACGTCACATCTGCAGCAGCTGCGCGCGATCGTCGACGACCCCGAGGCCAGCGGCAACGACCGGTTCGTCGCGATGGACCTGCTCCGCAACGCGGCCATTTCGGCCGGCGGCGTGCTGCCGATGTGCCAGGACACCGGCACCGCGATCGTCATCGGCAAGCGCACCGAGGGCGTGCTGTCCGGCGGCGACGACGAGCGCGCGCTGTCGCAGGGCATTTTCGACGCCTACCAGCAGCTGAACCTGCGCTACTCGCAGATGGCCCCGATCAACTTCTGGGAAGAGCGCAACACCGGCACGAACCTGCCCGCGCAGGTCGAGCTCTACCACAAGGACTCGGACGCGACGGATCCGTCGTACGAGTTCCTGTTCATGGCCAAGGGCGGCGGCAGCGCGAACAAAACGTTCCTGTACCAGGAAACGAAGGCAGTCCTGAACCCGAAGCGGCTCGCCCGGTTCCTGGACGAGAAGCTGCGCAGCCTGGGCACCGCCGCGTGCCCGCCGTACCACCTGGCGATCGTGGTCGGCGGCATGTCGGCCGAGTTCAACCTCAAGGTCGCGAAGCTGGCCTCCGCGCGCTACCTGGACAACCTGCCCGCCGAGGGTTCCGAGCTGGGCCACGCGTTCCGCGACCGCGACCTCGAGCAGCAGGTGCTGGAGATGACGCGCCAGTTCGGCATCGGCGCGCAGTTCGGCGGCAAGTACTTCTGCCACGACGTCCGGGTGATCCGCCTGCCGCGGCACGGCGCGAGCTGCCCGGTCGGCGTCGCGGTGTCCTGCTCGGCCGACCGCCAGGCGAAGGCGAAGATCACGAGCGAGGGCGTGTTCATCGAGCAGCTCGAACGCGACCCGGCCCGCTTCCTGCCGGACGTCACCGAGGACGACCTGTCCGACGAGGTCGTGTCGGTCGACTTGAACCAGCCGATGGACCAGATCCGCGCCCAGCTGGCGCAACTGCCGGTGAAGACGCGCCTGTCGCTGACCGGCCCGCTGGTCGTGGCGCGCGACATCGCCCACGCCAAGATCGCCGAACGTCTCGACGCGGGCGAGGAGATGCCGCAGTACCTGCGCGATCACCCGGTCTACTACGCGGGCCCGGCGAAGACCCCCGACGGCTACGCGTCCGGCTCGTTCGGCCCGACGACCGCGGGCCGGATGGACTCGTACGTCGCCCAGTTCCAGGCAGCGGGCGGCTCGCTGGTCATGCTGGCGAAGGGCAACCGCTCGAAGCAGGTCACCGCCGCGTGCAAGGAACACGGCGGCTTCTACCTCGGCTCGATCGGCGGCCCGGCCGCCCGGCTGGCGAAGGACTGCATCAAGAAGGTCGACGTGCTCGAGTACGCCGAACTCGGCATGGAAGCGGTCTGGAAAATCGAGGTCGAAGAGTTCCCCGCGTTCATCGTCATCGACGACAAGGGCAACGACTTCTTCTCCGAAACCAGCGAACCGGTCCTGCAGATCAGCTTCCGCTGACGGAAACCGGCGCCGAGGTCATCCGGGAAACATCCCGCCCAACCGGGCGAGAGTCTTCTCGATGGCCTCGGCGTTGCGCTGGGGAAAGCCAAGCAACCGGATCGCCAGCGGCGACCGCGCAGTAGACCAGTCAAAAGTCTCGGTGACTTCAGTGCGTCCGTCCCCAGTCGGCTCAAGCAGCCAACGCCACCGGTGCCCGGCGAAGTGCCGCCAAGCGATCAGCCGATTCTCCTCGAACTCGACCACGGTGTTCTGAATCCGGTACGGCGCCCCCATCCGCATTTCCATGCCGAACTGCGCCCCCAGCGACAACCGCGCCGGCGCAGACCCACGGCTGCCTCGAACCGTGCCCGACCCGTCAATGAGCGGATGCTGCGCCGGATCGGCCAGCAACGCGAAAATCCGTTCCGGCGCAGCAGCAACGAGAGCACTGCGCGAAACCTGGCGAGTTCCCATCACCCAAGCCTAGGGCCGCACCAGCCCCACGGCCATCGACACAACCCCGAACAGACCAACACGTCCACTGTGGACTGCTCAGCCCCCGAAGTACGTGAAGGGCCCCTTCACATACTCAGATTCCCTCAGGGTTCCCCTCACGACCCACCCACCAGCCCCCGGCACGCCCCAATGTGGCATTGGGTGCGTCCCACGCACCGAACGCCACATTGGGTGCATCTGACGCACCCAATGCCACATTGGGGCGCTAGCCCCAGCCCACCTACGACACCGCAGCCGACGCACCCAACCAGCGAGGCACCCAGCCCCTCCCCCGCACCCCGATACGAAGCCGCCCTGCGGTTCGGGGGTGCTTGTCAAGGCATCTTTCCCGCCTTGACAAGCACCCCCGAACCGTCAGCACAATCACCCTTCGGGGTGCCCCACGCAACCCAAGACCGGGCGCAATGTCGCCCCCAGGCGACGAGCCGAACAACCCCCCGACGAAGCCGTCCGACCCATCACCCGAGCGACCTCACCGAGGCGGAGACTGCTTCAACACCACAGTCCGCTCCCCCAACGCCGCCTCCAACGGCACCGAAATCACCGGATGCCGCAGATCCATAGTGCACATCTGCCCGGTCTGCGCCTTGGTCTCGCTCAAATCGACCACCACCCGCTGAGCGCTCTGCTCAACAGCCGACCCGAGCGCATGCCCGCATCCCCCTTCCTCAGCCCGCACCACGAGCACCTTCCCCCCGCTGTCCGTATAAACCTCCTTGGGAAACGTCTTGGGCAACGCAGCCCCGTCGACCCGGTTGTCCGGAACCCGAACCGCCCCCGCGGGAGGGTTGAACTGGGGCTTGCCCGATGGCGGCATCGAGGTCGAAGCGCTGCCGCTCGCCGGCGCAGTCTCGGTCCCGGACGCTGGTGCGTTCGCCATGCTCGTCGGACTGCCGCACGCGGCCGCCATCGTGAGCACCAGTGCCGCGCCCGCCAGTCGTGTCGTTCCGATCAGCTTCGTCGAGTACCTCATGCCCTCTAGACGGAGCGGCCGCCCGGCCGGGTTGCACCCGATCTTCACGGACCGGGCTTCAACACCAATTCCCGTCCGCCCAGCGGGGCAGCGAGCCGTACCGGCAACGAAATCTCCCGCACGTGCATGGGACACATCTGCCCGTGCGGCGCCTTGGCAAGAGTCACCAGCACGACAACCTGAGCAGCCGTCTGCTCACCCGCCTTCGCGCTGAGCTTGTCGCATCCGCCCTCTTCAGCCTGGATCACCACGACCGAGCCACCCTCCGCGAGCGTGACGTCGTGCGGATACCCGGCCGGAAGCGCCGAAGCATTGACCTGCCCAGCAGCAGGCGCCGTGTCCCCAGGCGGCACACCCTGCGTCGGACGGCTCTTCGGCGGCCCAGACACCGGCGGCGGCGCAACCGACGTCGAGGACGGCGACGGCGGCGGCGAGGACACCGACACCGAACCGGACGGCGGCCCCGAGGAAACCGGCGCAGCCACGGTTCCGTTGCCCCCGCACGCCGCGACCGTCAGCAGCAGCGCGCTCGCTCCCACGATTTTCCCTGTAGTCCGCATGCATCGCGGACGGAACAGAGGCCGCGACGGTTGCATCCGAGCGGGAAAACTATTTCACCGGGCCGAAGCCCGCCCCCGCACCAACCCCAGCAGCACCACCCCGGCCAGCGTCACCACCAGCAACAGCACCGTGCTCGCCGACGCGAGAAACACCTGTCCCCGGTCAGTGAGGGAGAAAATGGTCGCCGGGAGCGTCCGCCAGTCCGGCGGGTACAGCATCATCGTCGCGCCCAATTCCCCCATCGACATCGCCAGCGCCAAACCGGCCGAAGCCGACATCGCGGGCACCAGCACCGGCAACCGGACGCGCAGCAACACCCGCAACGGACGCGCGCCGAGACTCGCCGCGGCCTGCGCGAGCAGCGGATCAACGCGTTGCAGCGCCGCTGAAACCGTGCTGTAGGCGAAGGGCAGCAGAATCATCAAGTGTCCGGCCAGGACGATCCAGCGCGTGCCGTTGAACGCCACCGGCGGACGGCTGAACGCCACCAGCAAGGCCAGGCCCAGCACCACCGACGGCACCGCGATCGGCAGGTGGAACAGCGAATCCGCGATCCGGCGCAGCCGCGGCGGCGCGTGGTCGACGGCGAGCGCGGCCCAGGTTCCGAGCAGCACCGACACCAGCGACGTGATCACCCCGGTCTGCACGCTCACCGACAAGCTCGCGAACGTCTCGCCAGACAGCGCCTCGGTGTAATGCGCCCCGGTGAGCCCGCTGGGCAGCACGCCGGTCCAGCTCCCGGCGAACGACGCCAGCACGCTCATCACCAGCGGCGCGGCCACCACCCCGAGGAAAACCACGCCGAACACCAGCCACACCAGCAACCGGCTACGCCGCGTCCACAACAGCACGACGTCCCCCTTTCCCGACCGCTCGCCGGTAAACCGTGTAGAGCACCAGCGACAGCACCACATTCACCACCGCGACCACGGAGGCGGCCGGGAAGTCGAACGTGACGATTCCCTTGCCGTACACCAGCATCGGCAGGGTCGAGACGCCCTTGGCGCCGAGGAACAGCACGATGCCGAACTCGTTCATCGTCAACAGCAGCACCAGACACGCGCCGGACGCGAGCGACGGCAACGCTTCCGGCAGCACAACGCGCCACAGCACTCGGCCGGGCCGCGCGCCGAGACTCGCCGCCACGTCCAACTGCGCCGACGGAACTTGGCTGAACGCGGCAAGCGCGGGCCGCATCACGAACGGCGTGTAGAAGGTGATCTCAGCCAGCAGCACACCCCACGGCGAGTACAGAAACCCAGCGGTGCCGAAGACTCCCGCGCCGCCGTAAAGGAAGGTGAAGGCCAGCGCGATCAGGAACGAAGGGAATGCCAGCACCGTGTCCACGAGCCGGGCCAGCAGTGTCGCCCCGGGAAACGGGACGAATGCGACAACCAGCGCGAGAAACCCGCCGAGCAGGACACAACCCACGGTGGAACCCAAGGCCAGCGACACCGTCTGCCACACCGCGCGGCCGAATTCCGGCGACGACAGCACTTGCGTCCACACCGAAAGCCCGAAACTACCGTCCTGCGCGGTGAGGGACTGCAGGATCACCAGCACCAGCGGATAGCCGAAAAACCCGGCGACCACGATCGCGGGCGGGAGCAGCCAGCCGATCCGGTACCGGCGGGGCCGGGTATTGCGGCGGGCCGGAGCGACCGCAGCGGCGCCGAGGGCGAGGCCGGTCATCCGCCCACCCCCACCAGCGGGCAGCCGTCCGGAATGGACACCCCGACCCGGTCGCCGACCGCGGGCAGCACCGGACTGTCCGGCACCTCGGCGCGGATGTCGCAGACCTCGTCGGTGAGCCGCAGGTCGAGCCGGTAACCGGAACCGCGCCACTGCACACCGCGCACCAGCGCTGGGAAAGTGTCCGGTCCGGGTTCGCCGACCGAGATCCGGTGCGGCCGCACGCCGAGCGCCACCGGCCGCTCCGGTTGGAGCGTGCCGGACGGTTCGGCGGACAGTTCCCGCCCAGCCAGCCGGACTGTCGCGACCGAGCCGTCCGCTCGCACCAATTCGACCGGGATCAGGTTCGCCGCGCCGAGGAAGCTCGCGGTGAACTCCGTGGCCGGACGGCGGTAGAGCTGTTCACACGGACCGAGTTCGACCAGCCGCGAGTCGCGCAGCACCGCGATCCGGTCGGCGAGCGCGAGAGCTTCGCTCTGGTCGTGAGTGACGTAGATCAGCGTCGTATCCGGCAATTCGGCCCGCAGCCGCAGCAGTTCCGCGACCATGTCCTCGCGCAATGCGGCGTCCAATGCGGACAGTGGTTCGTCGAGCAGCAGCACGTTGGGCCGGATCGCGAGGGCCCGCGCCAACGCCACCCGCTGCTGCTGCCCACCGGACAGCTCACACGGATAGCGGCGCGCGTACTCGCTCATCCCGACCAGTTCCAGCACCTCGCCGACGCGCTTCGGCACGTCCGCCCGGCGCGTCTTCCGCGCCTTCAGTCCAAACGCGACGTTGTCGGCGACCCGCTGGTGCGGGAACAGCGCGTAACTCTGCACCACCACGCCGAGACCACGCCGGTGCGGCGGCAGGTCGGTGACGTCCTGGCCGTCGAGCAGCACCCGTCCGGCGCTCGGCCGGAGGAATCCGGCGAGCGCCTTGAGCGCGGTCGACTTGCCGGAGCCGGACGGTCCCAGCAGTGCGAGCGTTTCGCCGCGGGCGACCGAGAGGTCCAGCGGGGCAAGCGCTTGCGTCGCTCCGAAGTGGACGGATACGCCGCGGAACTCCACTGCCGGAGTCACTGTCCGGTGGCCTTCCGGTACGCGGCGAGGTCGGCGTCGAGGCGGCCGAGGACTGAGTTCCAGTCCGGGGTCCAGATGTCCACTCCGGACATCGCGGCGGTGATCTTCTCCGCCTTCGGGCCCTGCGGTTTGACGTCGGAACGGGCCGGGATGCCGTACGCGTCGCTGGCTTTCGCCTGGGTTTCCGGCGAGAACAGGAAGTCGAGCAGCTTGCGCGCGTTGTCCGCGTGTGGCGCGTTGTTGACCAGGCCGGCGAAGTACGGCAGGGCGAAGGTGGACCGCTTGCCCTGCGCGTCGGCGGGGAAGAACACCGAGAACCCGCCGCTCTTGTCGATCTCGGCGAGGTTCATCTGCAGGTCCCCGTTGGCGACGAGCACCTCGCCCTTCGCGACCTTCGGCTGCAGCTTGCCGGTGGACGACGACGGCCCGACGTTGTTCGCCTGCAAGCGGCCGAGGTAGTCGAGCGCGCCCTGGTCGCCGAACACGTGCTGGGCCTGCAGCAGCACCGCGGTGCCGTCGCCCGCCTCGCCCGGCGTCGAGTACTGGAGCTTGCCCTTGTACTTCGGGTCGAGCAGGTCGTTCCAGCTCTTCGGAGCCGGGTTCGCCTGCTGCGGGTTGTAGATGAAGCTGAGGTAGTTGTTCATCAGCGCGTAGTAGCGGCCCTGCGGGTCCTTCTGCGCGGCCGGGACCTGGTCGACGCCCTTCGGGGCGGACGCGGCGAGCAGGCCCTCCTTCGCCGCCTGCTGGACGAACGGCGGGAGCGTCACGAGAACGTCGGCCTGGGTGTTGGCTTTTTCCTTGCCCACGCGCGAAACGACCTCGGCGGACCCGGCGGTGACGGCCTGGACGGTGATCCCGGTCTGCTGCTTGAACTCGGCGAACCGGGCGTTGTACCAGTCCTCCAGGCCATCCGCGGTGTACACGGTGACGGTCTGATCGCCGGACGCGCCGCCCGCTGTGCCGCCGCACGCGGACAGGAGGCCGGCGAGGGCAGCGACGAGAGCGACGACGGTCGCTTTCCGGATTCTCATGACTGGGTGGCTCCTTCAAGGACAGCGGGGAGGGCGGAGACGGAGTCGAGAACGTGGGTCGCGCCTGCCGCTTCCAGGTCGGCGCGGTTGCTGGCGCCGGTGAGCACTCCGGCGACGATTCCGGCACCAGCGGCGAGGCCGGTGCGGACATCAGTGGGAGTGTCGCCGACCACCGCGATATTGCGGACGTCGGCGACCTTGAGCTTCAGTGCGACAGCGAGGATCAAGTCGGGATACGGACGGCCGCGCACGCCGTCGCCGGGCGCGAGCGCGAGGTCGGCAAGGTCGTGCCAGCCGAGCGCGTCCAGCAGCGCGCGCTGAGTCGTGGGCGCGAAACCGGTGGTCAGCGCGACGCGAACGCCGTTCTCGCGCAGGCCGCGGATGGTTTCCTCGGCACCGGGGATCGGCTTGCACTCCCCGGCCGCGACCAGCCGTCCGTACGAACCCTCGAATTCGGCGTTCGCGCGCTGGGCGAGGTCTTCGTCGCCGAGCAGCGCGCGGAACACGGCGATCTTCGACTGGCCCATGGTTTCCCGGACGTAGTCGAGCATTCCGGCGTACCGTTCGTCCTCTTCGGACACTCCGGCGGCGGCGATCGCCGCGGTGAAGGCGCGTTCGACCAGCCCGTCGTCCGCGACGGTGGTTCCGGCCATGTCGAGCACGACGAGTTCGGTGGTCACCAGCCCAGCTCCTTTGCGGTGTCTTCGGCGATTGCGGGCGAGCAGGTCATCCCCCGGCCGCCGGGACCGGTGACGAGGAAAGCGTTGTCGGACAAGCGTTCCCGGTGGACCACCGCGGCCTGGTCGGTTGCCTGCGCGTAGACGCCGGCCCAGCGGCGGCGGATCTTCGGCAGCGGCCGGCCGAGCAGCGCGCCCGCCACTTCGGCAAGGTGTTCGTACGAGTCTTCGGTGACGTCGAAGGTGAACGGCTGCGCGTACTCGTGCGTGTCGCCGATGGTGAGCGAGCCGTCGCGACGCTGCACCATCAGCAACTGCATCGCGTTCTGCGCGGCGACCTCGCCCTGCGGCTGGCCTTCGTTCATCGCGTCGAGCGCCGCACCGCGGTAGGCCGGGTAGTACCGGAAACTGTCGCCGTCCGCGACGCTGGTGGGCAACGGTTCGTCGAACGGTTCGGTCTGCGCCATCTGCAGCCGGACTCGCCGCACCGGGATCTCGCCCGCGATCTCGCGGACCAACCCGCCGAGCCACGCGCCGGTGCAGAACACGACGACGTCGCCTTCGTGCCGCTCGCCGTGATCGTCAACGACGCCGTTTTCCGTCAGGTTCCGCACCTCGCGGCCCGGCAGCCAGCGGTAACGCCCGCTCGCCTTGAGTGCTTCACGGAGCGCGGGCTGCGCCGTCCGCGGTTCGACGGCCGCGTCGCGCTCGCACCACAACGCGCCGGAGAAATTGCCGCGCAGAGCCGGGTTCAGCGCCCGGGTTTCCTTCGCGTCGAGGAGTTTGAAGCCGCGCTCCGCCGCCTCCGGCCCGGCGACGACCTCCTCCGCGACGGCCAGTTCGGCGTCGGTGCGGACGACCGTCAGCGAGCCGTTGGGCCGGAAACCCAGCGCGGGCACGCGTTCGCCGATCCGCTCCCACAGCTCCCGGGCGCGCACCGCCGTCTCCAGCTCCGGACCGGCGGCCCGACCGCCGACCCAGACCAGCCCGAAGTTGCGGACGGACGCGCCGCGCGCCTCCGGCTCGCGTTCGAGCTGGAGGACTTCGTGGCCGCGTTCCACGGCCTGCCAGGCGTGCTGGGTGCCGAGCACGCCGCCGCCAACGATGAGGATTCGCACGGCCGCAACAGTCGCCGCCCGCGCTCAACGGAGCCTGTCGGCACGGGGAACGCCAGGTGAAGCAGCCTCGAATATTGGACCGGATGAGTTATCGTTCTGTTATCTTCACAGGCGGCCCGCCGCGACGAACACGCACACCGCCAGGATCACGACGTTCGCCGCGACATTGCGGTACTCCGCCGGGCGGTGCTCGGTGACGGCCAGCCGCCAGTGCCCCGCCATCGCGCCGACCATCACCACCGCCAGGCCGATCGCCGCCCACCCGGTGAGAGCCGGGGCGATCCCGGTCAGCCTCGGCAGGATCAGCCCGGCCACCGCGACGAGTTCGCAGATCGCGGCGAAGCGCACGACCGGCATCGGATACGCGGCCACGCCGGTTTGCCCGGTCTCGATCAGCCGTCGCCGCGACATCGTCGACTTCAGCACGCCGGACAAAGCGAAAAGCAAAGCCAGAGCCGCCTGAGCGGTCCACAGTGCGATCTCCATGGTTCGTTCCCTCCGTTCGCTGCGGAGGGAACGAACTGGCGGCACCGGGTGTGACAGCTACTCGACACGGCTCAGTCGCGTCACGAAACTCAGCCGGTCCCCGCGGTAAAGCGACCGGACCCGCTCGAACGGCTCGCCGTCCGGACCCCACGACACCCGGTGCATCAGCAGCATCGGCAGCGCCGGGTTCGTACCGATGAGCAGCGCCTCGCGAGGTGTCGCGAGGACGGTCTCCACGCGTTCCTCGGCCCCGTCGAAGACGACGCCCAGTTCGTCGCGCAGGTACGCGTACAGCGACTGCTCCGGGTCGAAATCCTCCGGCAGCGTGGGGAACTTGTCGGCGCGGAGGAAGGTCGATTCGAGGCCGACGCGTTCGTCGTCGGCGAGCAGGACGCGTTCCAGGTGGATCACCTCGGCAGCCGGTTCGATCCGCAGGTCGGCGGCCAACCCAGTACCCGCGGCGCGGCGTTCGAGCGTGATCAGCGTGCGGCCGGGACGGATCCCTTGGCGGCGCAGGCCTTCGGTGTAGCTGACGAGCGCGAGCGGCTGGACCAGCTTCGGCGCGGCGACGTACGTGCCGCTCCCCTGCCGTCGCGAGAGCCTGCCTTCGAGGACCAACTCGCCGACCGCTTGCCGGACTGTCGCGCGGGACACCTCGAACCGTTCGCACAGTTCGCGTTCTGTGGGCAGCGCGCTCCCTTCGCCCAATTCGGCGATGACGGCCAGCAGTTCGACCTTCACCGCGTAGTAGCGCGGCACGCGGCCGTGATCCGGGATGCCGTCGCGAACCGGTCCGTCGGCGGACAGGCGGGACAGCGGCGAAGACGTGGGCACGAGACCCGAGCCTATGCCAGACGCGCGGCACGTGGTTCGCTGTCTCGCGAACTGACCCCACGGGAGGACCCCGCAATGCCTTTGGCCCGCCGGTTAGGCCTCGCCGACGCTGTATTCATCGGACTCGGTTCGATGATCGGCGCCGGCGTTTTCGCCGCGTTCGCTCCCGCTGCGCGTGCTGCGGGTTCGGGATTGCTGCCCGCGCTCGCCGTGGCCGCGCTAGTCGCGTACTGCAACGCGACTTCCTCCGCCCGGCTTGCCGCGCTGTATCCGGAATCCGGTGGCACTTATGTGTACGGACGCGCTCGCCTGGGTGAATTTTGGGGATACATAGCGGGTTGGGGTTTCGTCGCCGGGAAAACGGCGAGCTGCGCGGCCATGACGCTGACCGTCGTCGCTTACGCCGCGCCCGGGCTCGGCCAGCCTTGGCGGAGCCTGCTCGCGGTGGGCGTGATCGGTGTGGTCACCGGCGTGAATTATCTCGGCGTGCACCGGTCCGCTTTGGCGACCCGGGTGATCGTTTGCATCACCCTCGTGGTGCTCACCCTGGTCGCGGTTTTCGGATTTTCCGGCACGCACGTTTCCCCGTGGATGCCATTTCACGGCGGCGGTGTGCTCGAAGCGGCCGGGTTGCTGTTTTTCGCCTTCGCCGGTTATGCCCGGCTGGCCACTCTTGGCGAGGAAGTCCGCGACCCGGCACGCACGATTCCGCGAGCCATTCCGCTCGCTTTGGGACTGACGCTCGTGGTGTACGCCGTGGTGGCGGCGGTGCTGCTGGTGACGTTGGGACCAGACGGGATCGGCGCGAGTTCCGACCCGCTCGCTTCGGCCGTGCCGTGGCTGTCGCCAGTGGTTCGGGTCGGCGCCGTGGTGGCCGCGCTGGGTTCGTTGCTGGCTTTGGTGCTGGGCGTTTCGCGGACGACGCTCGCGATGGCGCGGGACGGGCATCTGCCGCGGTTCTTGGCCGCGGTGCATCCTCGGTTTTCGGTTCCGCACCGGGCTGAGCTGACGGTGGGCGTGGTGGTCGCGGTACTGGCGACGACGACGGATTTGCGTGGTGCGATTGGGTTTTCGTCCTTCGCGGTGCTGGCCTATTACGCCGTGGCGAACGCTTCCGCGTTGACGCTGCGCCGGGACGAGGGGGCCGCGCCGAAGGCGGTCGCGGCTGGCGGGTTGGCGGGATGCGCGGTGCTGGCCTTCAGTTTGCCGGCCGCCTCGGTGATCAGCGGGTGTTTGGTGCTGGGGCTGGGCGCGGTGGCGTACTTGGTGCGCCGTCGAGGGGTTGTGCGCTGAGTTTTTGCTTTCCGGCAGGGGATCGCGCACTGCTCGCCGTGGGCGGTGCGCGAAAGTCCCCCTCGCTCCGTCTCCGCCCGGCTACTCCGATTTTCACAGACCCCCAGGTCAAGGCTGCTTTTTATCGTCGTCCCCGAGGCCGGAATCTGCCGGATCCGGTGAAGAATCCGAAAGATCCGAAGAAAGTTGGTTGTCCACTTACCGCCGCTCTGGTGTAGTCGATTCGTCACCACACGACACCTCCCCGCCCCGGGAGCGGAAGCTCCACTGTGGACACCGGAAGGACAATCCCCTTGGCCGACAAGCGAAACTTCAGCATGCTCACGCGAGTCCTGGCCGGCGCGGCAGCACTCGCGGCCGCCGCCGGACTGGCGACGCCCGCCGCGGCGTCGACGCCGCCGTCGCCGGGCGCGGAGCCTCAGGTCGTCGGCGGGACGCGCGCCGACCAAGGGGAATTCCCGTGGATGGTCCGGCTTTCGATGGGCTGCGGCGGCGCGCTGTACACGGACCAGATCGTGCTGACCGCCGCGCACTGCGTCGACCGCACCGGAGCGGACTCGTCGATCACCGCGACGCTCGGCGTGGTCGATCTGCAGAGCTCGAGCGCGAAGAAGGTGCGTTCGACCTACGTCTACCGGTCCCCGACGTACGACTCCACCGGCGGCGACTGGGCGCTGATCAAGCTGGCGAGCCCGGTGAGCGGCATCCCGACGCTGCCGATCGCGAAGAACGCCGACAACAACTCCGGCACGTTCACCATCGCCGGCTGGGGCGCGGCCCAGGAAGGCGGCGCACAGCAGCGCTACCTGCTGAAGGCCGAGGTCCCCTTCGTGGACGACTCGACGTGCCAGTCCCAGGGCGGCGACTACGCCGACCTGAAGCCGGACGCGGAACTGTGCGCGGGCAAACTCGACACCGGCGGCGTCGACACCTGCCAGGGCGACTCGGGCGGCCCGATGTTCCGCCGCGACGGCGCGGGCGAATGGATCCAGGTCGGCATCGTCAGCTGGGGCGACGGCTGCGCGAGGGCCCACGCGCCCGGCGTGTACACCGAGGTGAGCACGTTCGCCTCCGACATCGCCGCTGCGGCCGGGAAGATCTGACCCCGCTGTGACGAGCCGGGTGCGGGACTCCGCTGGGGTTCCGCACCTGGCTTGTGCAGTGTCTTCCCGGGGCGGCACGGCTGACTACGCCTGCACTCGGGTGCGGGAGGGTGTGGCTCGCGAACCTCCGGCTGGGATGAAGGCGGCGCTGCCACGTCGCCGGGTTCCGCTCGCCTAACGCGCCAGAGTGCGGCAAAACTCGGGCTCCGCACCACGCGGAGTCGCGAGACGGGCAACCAAGCTGCGCGCCCCTCCGCACCCGGCGAACAGCGCGGTCTCCACTGCCTGAAACCGCGGGCCAATCCGCAGCAAGTCGCGCGGCCTCCCGAACGAGCGGCGCAGATCTCCCTCACGGAAACCGCAGGCCAGCCACCCAAGCCCGGCATTCCGCCTCCACCCCGCCGGGGCACGGCAGCGATGCGAGCCCCCGCCCTCGGAAACCGCCGGGCAGGCATCTGACCCGCACCAAGCGCTCTCGCGCCCGCTCGGGATCCCGCCACCGGAATCCGCGAACCCTAGCCCGCCGGAAGCCCGACCCCGCGCTCCTCCAGCGCCCCCCGCAACTCGGCGAGCACCGCGATGACCCCCGCGGCCCGGTCCTCCCCCACCACCGAGCCGATGAGCACGTCGAGCTGGTTTCGGAACGTCTTCTCCATCGCCTCGGTCAGCTCCCGCCCGGCGGGGGTCAGCTCGACGAGCGACGACCGCCGGTCCTCCGGGTTCGGCACCCGGCGCACCCAGCCGCGTGCTTCGAGCCGGTCGACGCCCTTGCTGGTCGCTCCGATCCCGACGGCGAAGTTCACCGCGAGGTCCGCCACCCGCGACTGCGGATGCCGTCCCAGGTACTGCAGGAACTCGAACTGCGCCGCGCCGATGCCGTGTTCGGCCTTGAGGCCCTCGGCCAGCGCGTTGTAGATCCGGGTCTCGCAGCGCACGAGATGGTCGAAGAGCTGCTCGTTCGCCGAAGTACCTTCCATGGCATATAGTCTAGCATTAGATGCCACGGCATATACTTCCAAGGAATTTTGAGGAGAAGCGGATGAGCAGGGAACAGCGCCGCGCCATCGACGAGAAGCTGCGGAACGCACCGGAGCAGCCCGAAGCGTCTTCGATCGACCAGATGCGGGCCGGGTTCGCCAGGCTCATGAGCCAGTACCCCGTGCCGACCGAGCATCGGGAAACTCCGGCCGCGCTCGCCGGGAGACCGGCGGTCCTCGTCGAACCGCCGACAACACCGCTGCCGGGCACGATCCTGTACTTCCACGGCGGGTCGTTCTCGCTGGGTTCGCCGCACACCGCGATGGCGTTGACCGCGAATCTGGTCCTGCGGACCGGAATCCGCGCTCTCTCGCTGGATTACCGGCTCGCGCCCGAGCATCCGTTCCCGGCCGGGATCGAAGACGGCCTCGCCGCCTACCGCAGTCTCCTGGAAGACAACGACCCGTCCTCGATCGTCTTCGCGGGCGACTCCGCGGGCGGCGGCCTGTCCGTAACCACAACCCTCGCCGCGCGCGACGCGGGACTGCCGATGCCCGCCGGGATCGTCGCGTTCTCGCCGGGGCTCGACCACACCTGTTCCGGCGCGTCCATGGTGGCAAAGGAAGCCGCGGACCCCTTCTTCACCAGGGAAGGCATGAGCAAGACCGGCGAGCTGTACCGGGCGGACGCGGACCCCGCCCAGCCGCTCCTCGCCCCGGCGGTCCACGCCGACCTGACCGGCTTCCCGCCGATCCTGCTGCAGGTCGGCACGAACGAGGTCCTGCTGGACGATTCGGTCCGGCTGGCCGAACGCGCCCGCGAGGCGGACGTCGACGTGATCCTCGACATCACCGCCGACGTCCCGCACGTCTTCCAGACCTTCACCGACACCCTCGACGAAGCAGGCCAAGCCCTGGACCGGGCCGCCCTCTTCATCAAGCAGCGCCTCGCCTGAAGCTCAGCGGAGCTTGTCCAGCCGGGAAACCGTCTCGTCGAACCCCTGCACCAGATCCGCCATCACCTCGGCCACCGGGCGGACCCGGTCCATCCTGCCGACGATCTGGCCCACCGGCATCGACACCACCGACGGGTCCGCGGCGGCGTGGATCCGGTTGTGCGCGTGGGAAACCAGCAGGTTCTGCAGCGGCATCGGCAGCGGTTCCGGCGCACCCGGCGCCGCCCATGCCTCCGTCCAGCGGGTCTTCAGCAGGCGGGCGGGCTTGCCCGTGTAGATCCGCGTCCGGACGGTGTCCGCCGAGGTCGCCGCGACCAGCGCGTTCTGCATTGCCTCCGATTCGGGCATCGTCTGGAGGTACTCCCGCGTCGCGAGCCAGTACGAGCCCATCCACGCGCCCGACGCGCCCAAGGCCAGTGCGGCGGCGACCTGGCGGCCGGAGCCGATTCCTCCGGCCGCCAGGACCGGGGCGCGGTCGCCGACCGCGTCGACGATTTCCGGGACCAGCACCATGGTCGCGATCTCGCCGGTGTGGCCGCCTGCCTCATGCCCTTGCGCGACAACGAGGTCCACGCCGTTGTCGACGTGCCGAGCCGCGTGCGAGCCCTTTCCGGCCAGGGCTGCCACCGGGACGCCCGCGTCGTGGGCGCGGGTGATCACGTCGACCGGGGGCGAGCCCAGTGCGTTGGCGATCAGGCTGATCCGGTGGTTCAGCGCGACGTCCACATGGGACCGGGCGACCGAGTGCAGCCAGCCCAGCACCCCGGCGCGTTCGTCGGTGTCGTCGGGCAGCGGCGGGACCGCGAGGTCCTTCAGCACTTTATCGACAAATTCCCGGTGTCCCGGCGGGATCAGTTCGTTCAGGTCGGTCTGGGTGCCTTCGGACGGGATCTTCGCCGGCATCACGATGTCGACGCCGTAAGGCTTTCCGTCGGTGTTTTCGTCCATCCAGGACAGCACCGCGTCGAGTTCGGCGGCGTCGTTGAACCGGACGCAGCCCAGTACGCCCATGCCGCCCGCGCGGCTGATCGCGGCCGCGACGTGCTCCGACGGGGTGAATCCGAAGATCGGCACCTCGATGCCGAACCGGTCGCACAACGATGTGCGCATGCGCCCTCCTAGGCGGGTTCGTGTTCGGCGGCGTACCGCTGGGCCCACGGATAATCCGGCTTCCCGCTCGGCGAACGGCCGATTTCCTCGGCCAGCCACACCGTTCGCGGCACCTTGTATCCGGCGACCTCGGTCCGCACGTGTGCTTCCAGCGCGGCCAGATCCGGCCGCACGCCGGGACGCGGCTGGACGACGGCGGCGACGCGCTGGCCGAGCCGGTCGTCCGGGATGCCGATGACCAGTGCGTCGAAAACGTCCGGATGCGATTTCAGCGCACCCTCGACTTCTTCCGGATAAACCTTTTCGCCGCCGGTGTTCACGCACTGCGATCCCCGGCCCAGCAACGTCACCGTGCCGTCTTCCTCGTAGCGCGCGTAGTCGCCGGGCACGACGTAACGGACGCCGTCCACTTCGGTGAAAATGGTGCGGGTTTTCTCCGGGTCGCCGTAATAGCCGAGCGGGACGTGGCCGCGGCGGCCGATCAGCCCGACCGCACCGGGTTTCGGTTCGACCACTTCGCCTTCGTCGTCCAGCAGAATGGCGTCCTTGCCGAAGTTCACCCGAGGACCCGCGGAATGGTCGGAATCCTTGCCCACCATGCCGATTCCGGTGAAGCCGCTCTCCGACGAACCGATCGCGTCGGTGATCACGACGTTCGGCAGCATCTCCAGGAATTCCTGCTTCACCGAATGCGAGAACAGCGCCGCGTGACTCGACACCGCGACCAGCGACGAGGCGTCGTAATCGCCGGAGCGGTAGGCGTCCACGAGCGGCCGCGCCATCGCGTCGCCGACGATCGTCAGCACCTGCACCTTGTGTTCCTGCACCGCGCGCCACACGTCGTGCGCGTCGAACTGCGGCACGAACACCACCGGGCTGCCGGTGAACAACGCGCCGAACGCGGCCCACTGCGCGGCCCCGTGGATCAACGGAGCGGCCGGCAACCGTACGAGCGAACCGGATTTGCCTTGTTCGCTGAGCGTCCATTCGTCCGGCACGTACTCGCCGGTGACGAAGTTGATGCCGCCGCCGAGCGCACGCCAGATGTCCTCGTGCCGCCACAGCACGCCCTTGGGGTAACCGGTGGTGCCGCCGGTGTAGAGGATGTACAGATCGTCGGCGCTGCGCTCGCCGAAGTCGCGTTCGTCCGACTCGCCCTCGAGCGCCGACTCGTACTCGACGCCCGTCTCGTACGGCGTGCCCGAACCGTCGTCGACGACTACAACGTGTTTCAGTTTTGGCGTTTCCGGCAGCACCGCCGCCACCCGGTCGGAGTAGCGCCGCTCGTGCACCAGCGCCACCAGGTCGGCGTTGGTGAACAGATAGCGGAGTTCTCCGTGGACGTAGCGGTAGTTCACGTTCACCGCGATCGCGCGCAGTTTGTACGCGGCGAACATGGTTTCCAGCGCCTCGATGGAGTTCCGGGAATAGACACCGATGTGGGAGCCGGGTCCCACGCCGTGCGCGGCCAGGTGGTGCGCCAGCCGGTTCGCGCGTTTCTCCAGCTGCGCGAAGGTGACCTGGCGTCCGCCGCACACGACCGCGACGCGTTCCGGCACGGCGTCGACGGCGTGCTCGAGTAGATCCGCGATGTTGAGTGCCACTCACCCAAAGTAGAACATGTTATCGTTCTGGGCAATGACCCCGGCCAGCTGAGAAGGAGGCCCCGGTGGCCGAACCCCACGCACTCGTCAGCCTCGAAGGCCGCACGCTCGTGGTGACGATGAACCGCCCGGAAGCCCGCAACGCCCTCACCGGCGAAATGCTGGCGATCATGGTCGAGGCCTGGGACCGGGTGGATTCCGACGACGAGGTGCGCAGTTGCGTCCTGACCGGAGCCGGCGGCGCGTTCTGCGCGGGCGCGGACCTGAAATCCATGTCCCGCAACGCCCCCGACAAGTCGTTTTCGAACGGTTCCTTCGATCCGAGCCGCATCGAGGGCCTGCTGAAGGGCCGCCGGCTCACCAAACCGCTCATCGCGGCCGTCGAAGGACCGGCCATCGCGGGCGGCACGGAAATCCTGCAAGGCACGGACATCCGGGTGGCCGCGGAGAGCGCGAAATTCGGCGTCTCGGAACCCCGCTGGGGCCTGTTCCCGATGGGCGGTTCGGCCGTGCGCCTGCCCAGGCAGATCCCGTACACCGTCGCCGCGGACCTCCTCCTCACCGGCAGGCACATCACCGCCGCAGAGGCACGCGACGTCGGCCTGGTGGGCCACGTCGTCCCCGACGGTCAAGCGCTGTCTCGCGCGCTGGAACTCGCTGAACTGATCAACGACAACGGCCCGCTCGCGATACGCGCGATCCTCAAGACCATCCGCGACACCGAGGGCATGCACGAGGAGGAAGCCTTCGAACTGGACGCCAAGTACGGCATCGAAGTCTTCGCCTCCGCGGACGCGAAAGAAGGCCCCAAAGCCTTCGCCGAAAAACGCAAACCCGACTTCCAGGGCCGCTGACATACGTGCGGGGAACCCTGAGGGAATCTGATTCCCTCAGGGTTCCCCGCACGTACCTTCAGGAGACGTATTGGGCGCGCAGCTTGCGTTTGTAGAGCTTCCCGTTGGGGTCGCGGGGCAGTTCGGGCAGGTAGTCCACCGACTTGGGCAGCTTGAACCGGGCCAGCCGCGTTTCCGCGTAGGCGAGCAGTTCCGAGGTCAGTTCCGGCGATCCCTCGACCCCGTCCGCGGGCTGCACGACCGCCTTGATCTCCTCGCCCCAGTCCTCGTGCGGAATCCCGAACACCGCGACGTCCGCGACCTTCGGATGCATCACCAGCTCGCCCTCGATCTCCGCCGGGTAAATGTTCACCCCGCCGGAAATGATCATGTCGGCCTTGCGGTCGTGCAGGAACAAATAGCCGTCCTCGTCGAGATGCCCGACGTCACCGAGGGTGAACAAATCCCCGACCCGGGCCTTCTCCGTCTTGGCCTTGTCGCGGTGGTACTCGAACTTGGAGTCGCCCATTTTCATGTACACCGCGCCGGTCTCGCCCGTCGGCACCTCGTTCCCGTCGTCGTCGAGAATCCGGATTGTCGACCCCGGCCACGGCAATCCCACCGACCCCGGCTTGCGCAGCCAGTCTTCGCCGGAAATCACCGTCCCGCCGCCCTCTGTCGCCGCGTAGTACTCGGTGACCACAGGTCCCCACCACTCGAGCATCTGCCGCTTCACTTCGAGCGGACAAGGCGCGGCCCCGTGAATCATCACGCGCAGCGAGCTCAGGTCGTACTTCCCGCGCACGTCGTCCGGCAGGGCCAGCAACCGGCGGAACTGCGTCGGCACCATGTGGCTGTGCGTGACCCGGTGCCGCTCGATCAACCGCAGCATTTCCTCGGCGTCCCAACGATCCATCAGCACCGCGGCATGTCCCAGCTGCAGCGAAATAGCCACGAAGTTGAGCACCGCCGTGTGATACAGCGGCGATCCGCACAGATGCACGTGATCGTCGAACGGCTGCAGCCCGAACACTCCGAAGAACCACGTGGACGCCGCGGGCACCTGATCCGGGTCCGCCCCGGTCAGCGGCCGCTTGACGCCCTTGGGCCGCCCTGTCGTGCCCGAGGTGTACAGCATCGGCGAGCCGGCCGTCCTGTTGTCCGGCCGCCCATCGCCCAGCCCCGCGCCCAGCTCCTCGACACGACGGAAGCCAGACACAGATCCGACAGAGAACCGCGCCGAAGCAGGCAACTCAGCCTCGTCGGCCGCAGCCACCGCCACATCGGCGAACCGCTCGTGCGCCAGAAACGCCTTGGCTCCGCTGTCGGCGAGGATGTACGCGACTTCCGGTCCGACGAGATGCCAGTTCACCACCACCACGTACAGCCCGGTCTGGATCGCCGCGAAGTACGCCGCGACCAGTTCGTCGCCGTTCGGCAGCAGCAGCACCACCGAATCGCCGACGCCGAGGCCGAGCTCGCGCAGCCCCGAGGCGTACCGGTTGGCTTTCGCCGTCAGGTCGCCGTAGGAAATTTCCCGCCCGTCCGGATCCACCAGCGCCACCCGGGCGGGCTCGGCCGCGGCGATGGTCCACAGTCCCAGGTCCATAGCTCCCAAATCTAGAACGCGTTCCACATAGACACAACAGGTTCCTTGCCTCGGATTCGAGAACGTGTTTCACTCGAAGCCGTGACGGTTTCGGATGCTCCTCTGTCGGCGCCGCTCAACGTCGGCTTCGACTACACCCGTTCGACCGGGCCGGTGCTCGGCCGCTTCGTGAACGCGCTGCGCGAACGCCGGATCGAAGGCGTGCGCGGCAGCGACGGGCGCGTGCACGTGCCCCCGGTCGAGTACGACCCGGCCACCGCCGACCCCTTGACGGAATTCGTCCCGGTCGCCGCGGAAGGCGTTGTCGTTTCCTGGTCCTGGTGCGCGGATCCGCTCGACGGCCAGCCGCTGTCGCGTCCGTTCGCCTGGGTGCTGGTGAAACTCGACGGCGCGGACACCAGTCTGCTGCACGCCCTCGACGCCGGCTCGCCGGACAATGTCC
This sequence comes from Amycolatopsis sp. FU40, assembly GCF_021903635.1. Lineage (NCBI taxonomy): Bacteria > Bacillati > Actinomycetota > Actinomycetes > Pseudonocardiales > Pseudonocardiaceae > Amycolatopsis > Amycolatopsis sp. FU40. Next base: position 349,578 of record NZ_CP091381.1, on the reverse strand, counting down.
ACATCGGACAGCGCGTGCGCGTGCGGTGGGCGGAGGAAACGGTCGGCCACATCCGCGACATCGCGTACTTCCTGCCCGCGGACGCCCCGGACACCACGCCCACCGAAGCTCCTCCGCCGGTGGCGGAACGCGAGGACGGCGCGCCGGTCAGCGTGATCATCACGCCGGTGCACCTGAAGTACCAGCATTCCGCGTCGCCGGAGGAAAGCCGGTACCTGCGCGGGCTCGCCGAAGGGCGGATGCTCGGCCAGCGCTGCCCCGAATGCGGCAAGGTCTACATCCCGCCGCGCGGTGCCTGCCCGGTCGACGGCGTGCCGACCACCGACGAGGTGGAATTGCCCGACACCGGCATCGTCACGACGTTCTGCATCGTCAACGTGCCGTTCCTCGGCCAGCGCATCAAACCGCCGTACGTCGCGGCGTACATCCTGCTCGACGGGGCCGACATCGCCTTCCTGCACCTCGTGCTCGGCTGTGCCGCCGAGGAGGTCCGGATGGGCATGCGCGTGCGCGCCAACTGGCGGCCGCGCGAGGAATGGTGGACGTCGCTGGAGAACATCAGCCACTTCGAGCCCACCGGCGAACCGGACGCCGCGTACGAGACCTTCGCCCATCACCTGTGAGGAACCATGCCTGAAGTAGCCGTAGCCGGTTTCGCGCAGGCGCCCAACGTCCGCAAGACCGAGGGCACCACCAACGGCGTGGAAATGCTTGTGCCGATCCTCGCCGAGGCGTTCGCCGCGACCGGACTGTCCAAACAAGACATCGGATTCTGGTGCTCAGGATCGTCGGATTACCTTGCCGGGCGGGCATTTTCGTTCATCGCCGCGGTGGACGCGCTGGGCGCGTTCCCGCCGATCCACGAGTCCCATGTGGAAATGGACGCCGCCTGGGCGCTGTATGAGGCGTGGCTGAAGATCCGCACCGGCGAGGTCGACACCGCGCTCGTGTACGGATTCGGCAAAGCCAGCGCCGGACAGCTCCGCCGGGTCATGGCGATGCAGCTGGACCCGTACCTCGTCACTCCGCTGTGGCCGGATTCGCTGGCGATCGCCGGCCTGCAAGCCCGGCTGGGCCTCGAAGGCGGGCTGTGGTCCGAAAAGGACCTTGCCGAAGTCGCCGCCCGATCGCGTGCGGACGCGGCGGACAATCCAGCCGCGCAGCTCTCCGGAACCGTGGACGTCGCCGAACTGCTGGACACACCGTATGTCGCCGATCCCCTTCGCGCGCACGACATCGCGCCGGTGACGGACGGCGCGTCGGTGATCATCCTGGCCTCGGAGGAACGGGCCCGCGACCTCGTGGAGCGGCCCGCGATCATCTCCGGGCTGGAGCACCGCATCGACTCCCCCGTTCTCGGCGCGCGCGACCTCACGCGTTCCCCGTCGACCGCCATCGCCGCGGAACGGCTGGATCTCGACGGTGTCGAATTGGCCGAACTGCACGCGCCGTTCACGCATCAGGAACTCATCCTGCGCCGTGAACTCGGCCTCGACGACGGCGTGCGGATCAGCCCGTCCGGCGGCGCGCTCACCGGGAATCCCATGTTCTCTGCCGGGCTCGCGCGGATCGGCGAGGCCGCCGCGCGCATCCATCGCGGCGAGGCGGCCAAGACGCTCGCGCACGCGACCAGCGGACCTGCCCTGCAGCAGAACCTCCTCGCCGTGCTGGAGGCACGATGACCAAGCAGCTCGCCGCGGTGCTCGGGACCGGGCAGACGCACCACCGCGCGAAGCGCACCGACGTGTCGATGGCCGGTCTGCTCCGCGAAGCGATCGACCGCGCGATGGCGGACGCCCAGGTCGGCTGGGACGACATCGAGGCGGTCGTGATCGGCAAGGCGCCGGACCTGTTCGAGGGCGTCATGATGCCCGAACTGTTCCTCGCGGACGCGTTGGGCGCGAACGGGAAGCCGTTGATTCGCGTGCACACCGCGGGTTCGGTCGGCGGATCGACGGCGCTGGTCGCCGCTTCGCTGGTCCAGTCCGGCGTGCACCGGCGCGTGCTGACGGTGGCGTTCGAGAAACAGTCCGAATCGAACGCGATGTGGGGCCTGTCGATCCTGCCGCCGTTCCAGATGCCGGTCGGCGCCGGAGCCGGTGGCTACTTCGCGCCGCACGTGCGGTCCTACATCCGCCGTTCCGGCGCTCCGGAACACATCGGCGCGATCGTGGCGGCGAAGGATCGGCGCAATGGCGCGTTGAATCCGTTCGCGCACTTGCAGCAGTCCGACATCACGGTCGAGTCGGTGCAGGCGTCGCAGATGCTGTGGGACCCGATCCGGTACGACGAAACGTGTCCGTCCTCCGACGGCGCCTGCGCGATGGTGCTCGGCGACGAAGCCGCCGGGGACGCCGTGCCGGGCGGTGCGGCCTGGATCCACGCGACGGCGATGCGGACCGAGCCCACGACGTTCGCCGGACGCGACCAGGTCAGCCCGCAAGCCGGTCGCGACGCAGCGGCCGCGTTGTGGCGCGACGCGGGCATCAAGGATCCGCTGTCCGAAGTGGACGTCGCGGAGATCTACGTGCCGTTCTCCTGGTTCGAGCCGATGTGGCTGGAAAACCTCGGCTTCGCCGCCGAAGGCGAGGGCTGGAAGATCACCGAAGCCGGTGACACCGCGATCGGCGGACGTCTGCCGGTGAATCCGTCGGGCGGCGTGCTGTCGTCGAATCCCATTGGCGCATCCGGGATGTTGCGGTTCTCCGAAGCGGCGAAGCAGGTGATGGGCCGTGCCGGTGATTACCAAGTGGACGGTGCTCGTGTCGCGTTAGGACACGCGTACGGCGGCGGCTCGCAGTACTTCAGCATGTGGGTCGTCGGCTCGGAGAAGCCTTAGTCCTTTCGCCGCCCCCGCAAGGCGAACAACGTCCCCAATGCCCCGACCATCGCGCCCAGCAGAGCCGCCTTCCCGTTGTTCTGCTTGGGCGCGATGATCGGCCGCAGCTGCGTCGCCGCCGGAGGCTGGATCGGTTTGCGCGGAGCGTCGCGGGCGGTGGCGGTCCAGGCGGTGATGTACACGAGCATCCGCGCGATCAGCGAGATGAAGAACAGCAGACCGATCACCGAACCGAACGCCACGCCGGACGGCGATTTGCTGATCAAGTTCAGGTAGAACCCGCCGGCCAGTTTGAGCAGTTCGAACCCCACCGCCGCGGCGACCGCGCCGCGCATCGCGCTGCGCCAGCCGACGCGCTCCCGCGGCAACCGGGTGAGCACCCACAGGAACACCATCCAGTCGGCGAGCAGCGCGAGCGGCACCGAGACGAACGACAGCAGGTTGTGTCCCCAGCTCGTGTCCTCGACACCGACCAGCCCCAGCAGCGAACGGCCTACCGCGGTGCCGGACACCGAGATCCCGAACGACACCAGCAGCGCCGCGGCCAGGCCGAGCAACGCCAGGACGTCCATCAGGATCGTGCGCAGCAGCGGCCCCTCGGACCGGTTCTGGCCGTACATCGCGGTGAGCGCGTCCCGCAGCGCGTTCATCCAGTTCCAGCCGGAGTACAGCCCGACGACCAGACCGGCGACCCCGACGCCGGTGCGCTGCTCGACGAACCCGGTCAGGATCGACGACACCTGGGCGCCGATCGGGCCGGGCAGCGATCCGGAGATGCCGCGCACCAGCGCGTCGAGCAGATGCGGCTGCGTCGCGAGCACGAAGCCGGCCGCCGACGAGGACAGCATCAAAATCGGCACCAGCGACAGCAGGCTGAAGTAGGTGATCGACGCGACGTAGTGGTAGCCGCCGTAGTCGATGTACCGGTTGGTGGCGCGCGCGATGTGGTCCAGCCATCGGTACCGGGCACGCGCGCGGGCCCACTTGCTCGGCCCGGGGGTCTTGCGGGAACGCTTCACCGTCACTGTTTACCCAGCGGACGCGCTGTTTGTCGCAAAAGACACGCATTCAGGCCAGTACGACCGGGGCGTGCCCGTCGTCACGCGGCAGCGGCTCGTCGGTCGTGGCGAAGACGGTCGCGCCGAGGAAGTCGAGTTCGCAGTCCAGCGTCGCGAGGAACGGGGTGTCGGCGGCGTCGCGTCCGGTCGCGATGCGGAGCATGGTCTGGCGCGGGGCCAGCCGGGTGGCGTCGAAGACGTACCAGCGGCCGTCGATGCCCGCTTCGAAAACCGCGTGGAAGTCCATCGGCTGCAAACCCGGCGCGTACACCGACGTGTAGCGCGCGGGTACGTCGACGAGCCGGCACAGCGCGACGCATACGTGCGCGAAGTCGCGACAGACGCCTTCGCCCGCGAGGAGAGTGTCGATGGCGTCGTGGGTGGGGCCGCCGGAACCGACGACGTACGAGAGCCTGCCGTGCACGTGGTCGACGATCGCCTGTACTCGCGCCCGCGCGCCGGTCAGGTCCCCGATGCCCGGCGGCAGCAGACCGCCCATCCGGTCCGACGGGCAGTACCGGCTGGGCCGCGTGTACCGCGCGATGTCGGCGAGCGTGACGGGTTCGGCGTTGCCGCGGTGCAGCACTCGTTCGCCGTGGTAGGCAACGCGATGCTCGCCCTCGGCGAGGTCGTACACCTCCGCGCGGGTGCCGTGCTCGAACTCGGCGGTGCGCGCGGAACCGGCGTCGGACACGGTGAGTTCGCCGGCGTCCGCGCGCACGGCGGCGACCGAGATCGCGGCGAGGCCGGGTTTCGTCACCCGGACGCCGAATTCCGCGTCTACCGTCGTGCGCACGGGGCCATCATGCCGGTGCGCCGCGCTCCTTGCCGATCAGGTCGCTTGCCCGGGCGTTTCGCCTGCTCAGGCGTAGCGGACCTGGTAGTGCTTGATCCCGTTGAGCCAGCTGGACCGCAGCCGCTCGGGCGCGGAGACCTCGGCGATGCCCGGCATCGCTTCGGCGATCGCGTTGAAGATCAGGTCGATCTCCAGCCGGGCCAGGTTCGCGCCGATGCAGTAGTGCGAACCGGTGCCGCCGAAGCCGACGTGCTGGTTGTCCTCGCGCAGGATGTCGAACTTGCCGGGCTCGTCGAAGACCTCGGGGTCGAAGTTGGCCGAGCTGTAGAACATCCCGACGCGGTCGCCCTTGCGGATCTGCGCGCCGCCCAGTTCGGTGTCGCGGGTCGCGGTGCGCTGGAACGCGACGACCGGCGTCGCCCAGCGGACGATCTCGTCCGGCGCGGTCTTCGGGCGCTGCTCCTTGAAGACGTCCCACTGGTCCGGGTGGTCCAGGAACGCCTTCATGCCGTGCGTGATGGCGTTGCGGGTGGTCTCGTTGCCCGCGACGGCCAGCAGGATCACGAAGAAGCCGAACTCGTCGGAGCCGAGCGATTCGCCGTCGACGTCGGCCTGGACGAGCTTCGTGACGATGTCGTCCATCGGGCAGCGGCGGCGGTCCTCGGCCATGTTCCAGGCGTAGCCGACGAGTTCCGCGGACGCGGCGATCGGCTCGAGGTCGTATTCCGGGTCGTCGTAGGCGACCATCTGGTTGGACCAGTCGAAGAGCTTGAGCCGGTCCTCCTGCGGCACGCCGATCAGCTCGGCGATCGCCTGCAGCGGCAGCTCGCACGCGACGTCGGTGACGAAGTCGCCGGAGCCCTTCTTCTTGGCCTCGTGCACGATCCGCTCGGCGCGGTCGCGCAAGGTGTCCTCGAGCTTCGCGATCGAGCGCGGGGTGAACCCCTTCGACACGATGCGGCGGAGCTTGGTGTGCTGCGGCGCGTCCATGTTCAGCAGGACGAGCCGGTTGGCGTCGAGGCCCTCGGCGGTCATCTGGTCGTCGAACCGGATGATCGCGGTCTTTTCCCTCGACGAGTAGAGCTCGCTGTCGCGCGAGACCGCCTTGACGTCGGCATGTCGCGTGACGACCCAATAGCCGTCGTCGCCGAATCCGGCGGTGTTGTGCGGCTGCGGGTTCCACCAGACGGGCGCCGTGCGGCGGAGTTCGGCGAACTCCTCCAGGGGCAGCCGGCTGGCGTAGAGGTCCGGATCGGTGAAGTCGAAACCGGCGGGCAAAAGCGGAGCTGCCACGGCTTGGCCTCCTGCGCGGGATCGGCGGTGATACCCAACTGCAACGCGTTCTATGACCCCAGTAGAGCATACGGTGTTAACCAACGGAACCCGCTTGAGTGAAACCTGTTTACTTTACCGTTCCAGAACCAATTGCCGCAGGTGAGTGCTCGCTCATCTTCTGGTGATCGACTTCCGCGCTGCCGTGCGGCCGCTTGTCATTAACAGGAACGTGTTCTAGTTTTGCTGTGCTGAAGCAGGGAAAGGGGACACTCGTGGGCGAACCGGTGATCGTGGCCGCGGCACGCACGCCGATCGGCAAGCGCGGCGGCTGGCTGTCCGGCCTGCACGCGGCCGAACTGCTGGGCGCGGCGGTGCGCGGAGTGGTCGAACGGGCGGACATCGATCCGGCCGAGGTGGAGCAGGTGATCGGCGGAGCCGTCACGCAGGCGGGCGAGCAGTGCGGCAACCTGACCCGCACCGCCTGGCTGCACGCGGGCCTGCCGGAATCGACCGGCGCCACGACGATCGACGCGCAATGCGGTTCGGCGCAGCAGGCCGCGCATCTGATCGCGGGCTTGATCGCCGCGGACGCGATCAGGGTGGGCGTGGCGTGCGGCGCCGAGGCGATGAGCCGCGTTCCCCTTGGCGCCAACCGCGGCGAGGGCGTCGGCTCCCCCAAACCGGACGCGTGGTCGGTCGACATGCCGGACCAATACGGTGCGGCAGAACGGATCGCGATCCGGCGAGGCATCACGCGCGAGGACGTCGACGCTTTCGGGGTGCGGTCGCAGACCAACGCCGCCGCCGCGTGGGCGGCCGGGCATTTCTCGCGGGAGATCGTGCCGGTCACGACGGAAGCCGGTGTGGTGGAACGGGATCAGGGCCTGCGGGAGACCACGATGGAGGGTCTGGCGCGGTTGAAGCCCGTGGTGCCGGACGGAATCCACACGGCGGGTTCGTCGTCCCAGATCTCCGACGGCGCCGCGGCGGTGCTGATCATGGACGCCTCGCTGGCCCGCTCGCTCGGCCTGCGCCCGCGTGCGCGGATCCGGCGGCAGGCCTTGGTCGGCGCGGAGCCGTACTACCACCTCGACGGTCCCGTCCAGGCCACGACGCGGGTTCTCGAAGCGGCCGGGATGAAAATCGGCGACGTGGACCTGTTCGAGGTGAACGAGGCCTTCGCGTCGGTCGTGCTTTCGTGGCAGCGCATGCACAATCCGGACGAGACGCGAGTGAACGTCAACGGCGGCGCGATCGCGCTGGGACACCCGGTGGGGAGCACCGGCGCGCGGCTGCTGACGACCGCACTGCACGAACTCGAGCGCCGCGACGCGACGACGGCGCTGGTTTCGATGTGTGCTGGCGGGGCGATGGCCACGGCGACGATTCTGGAGCGGATCTGAGCGGACTGGCCGGGGCAGGGCTGGGTCGGCCCCGGTGCGGGACTGAATCGGCCCAGGACAGCTGGGTCGGGCCGGTGCCGAGCTGGGTCGGGCCGGTGCCGGGCTGAGTCGGGCCGGATTTCTTGCCGGGCTGGCACCGGTTCCGCTGTGGCAAGGGAACTCTCGCGGGCCGACGGGTTCGAGGCCGCGGCTGGTGCGAGCCCAGCCTTTCCGCCTTCGCACGGATCGCGGTGTCGCGATGTCGGCTAAGGCCGGTCGTCCGTCCAGAAGCAGAACGGATGCCCAGCCGGATCCAGCAACACGCGCACCAGCTGTTGCGGCTGAAACTCCGCGACCCGAGCCCCTCCCTCGACCGCCTTCGCGACCGCAGCTTCCAATGCCGCGCGCCCGTCGACCTCGAAGTCGAGGTGCAGCTGCATCTGCTGCTCCCCCGGCCCGGCAGGCCACGCCGGCGGGACGTACTGCGTCTCCAGTTGGAACGACAGCCCCGCCCCGCCCTCGGACGGCCGCAAGGTGACCCACTCCGGCTCGTCAGCGCCGATCGGCCACCCGAGCAACTCCCGGTAGAACTCGGCCAGCGCCCGGGGATCCGGTGCGTCGAGCACGGTGGAGGTGAGTTTCATCGGGCCAGGTTAGGGCTCGGCGCGCTGTTCGCTCCACGCTTCACCGCCTCGCCACACTTCACCGCCTCGCCACACTTCACCGCCTCGCCACACTTCACCGCCTCGCCACACTTATCGCTCGCTGCCGCTGCCCACGCTGCCGCCGTCCCGGCGCTCCCTCCAGTTTCCGGCGCTCCCCCCTGTTTCCGGCGCGCACTCTGTCCCGGCGCGCACAGTTGACGGCCCGCTCGATCAGGACCGTCCAGGTGCTTCACCCCAGCCAAAGCCCGTTTGCTGGCCGCCTGACTCTCCTATCGGCTGCCACTCCCCTCACCAGACCCGCCGCGCGGATCGCCCGCTGGTCGGCCCGTCACCCCAGTTGCAGCTCCGTCCGCACCGCGGGACCGTTGTCCGGCCTCGCGAACCGCACCCAGCTGCCCGGGTGCCACGATTCGATCCACAGCGTGTTGTCCTCCACCCACGTCACCACGGCCTCCCGCAGATCCAGCCGGAACAGATGGCTTTCCTGTCCCTCCTGGATGCGCGCGACCTCCGCCGGATCGGTGATCTCCACCGCGTGCCCGGCGATTTTCGCGTCGCCGCCTTCCTCGATGCCGGGGTAGGCGTGCAGGGCGAAGCGGTCGTCACGCTGAAGATCGCGGGCCTTCACGGCGTCGAGCATCGACCCGATGTACGCCTCGCCGTCGCGGAAGTCGATCTCCGAACCGCTCACGCGTGGCGAACCGTCGCTGCGCAGGGTGGCCAAGACGTGCGAATCCGCAGCGGCGAAGCGGGCCCGTACGCGCGAGGCCAGTGTCGGGGCGGCGGCACTGAACTCATCCCAACTCGTCATTTCCGGAGTCTCCCACCCGCCACCGACAAAAACCGGCGTCCCGGAAGCCATCGGGTGACCCGGGTTGTGCTTGACTCTCGGCATGATCGCGGAAGACGCCGAGACTGCCGAGCATCGCTGTCCGGTCGAGGGCGGCGAGCTGGCCGTCCGCACGACCGGCGAGGGACCGCGGCTGCTGCTGGTCCCCGGCGGGACCGGTGCGGCGGACTCGTTCCGGGCGCTGGTCAAGCTTTTGCGCACGGACTACACCGTGATCACCTACGACCGCCGCGGCCATTTCTCCAGCACGGACACCACGACCGGGCCCGTTCCGGTGGCACTGCAGGCGGACGACGCGCTCGCGGTTCTCGACCACGTCGGCGGGAGCGGGCCGGTTTCGATGTTCGGCACCAGTGCCGGCGCGTTGATCGGGCTGGATCTCGTCGCGCGGTATCCGGATCGGGTCGCCGCGTTCGTCGCGCACGAACCGCCCGCGATCCAGTTGATGCCGGACGCCGAGGGGATTCTCGAGGCCGCCGCGGCGCAGGTCCGGTTGGCCCGTTCGGGTGATCTGATGGGCGCGGTCACGCGGTTCGCGGACGGGATCGCCGGTGCCGCGCTGCCCGACCTGCCGCGTCTGCGGCTGCCGAACGAGGGCGACTGGCTCCGGTTGTTCGACCGCGAGCTGACCGAGTTCTTCGACTACCTGCCGGATTTGCGCGCGCTGCGCCGGACGAACACCGAGATCGTGCCGGTCGCCGGGGAAGCCAGCCGCGGCTGGTACCACTACCAGCCCGCCAAGATTCTCGCGCTCGAACTGGGCCTGCCGTTCACCGAGACGCCGGGTGCGCACCTGGCGCCGCAACGGAATCCGGCCAAGTTCGCGGCCGCGTTGAAGGATCTCCTCGCCAACGTCTGAAAGCCGTGCGGGGAACTCTGAAGGAATCAGAGTCCTTGAGGGTTCCCCCTTACCGGCCGTCCGCGCCCGAAGCGGCAACCGGGCGACGTCGGGGGAACTCCCGCACCAACCCCGGCAGGATCGCCAGCAGCAGCACCCACAAGAACCGCGCCGGAGGCAGTCCCCCGCCGGCGAAGCCCAGTGCGGCCGGAATCCCCACTCCGGCGAGCACGGCGACGAAATCCCACGGTTTCCACTTCCCGGAAGCCACCCGCGCCACCACGCCCACCACCGTGAACGCCGCGACACAACCGCACAGCAGCCATCGCGTCCCCGCGGCGACGTGTCCGTGCGCGACCGACTCCACGGCATCCCCGAATCCGGCCGCCAGCGCTGCCAGCAAACCGGCCACCAGGCAGTGCACCGGCAGCAGCACCCGCGGGCCCCAAGCGGCGTGGGACAGGTAGGGAATCCCGCCGAACCCCTGGAACAACGCCGCTCCCCACAAAGCCGCGAGCAGCGCCAGAACCCCGAGCACGGTCGTGATCAGCGGCCACTCCCAGTCCGGGATCTCCGTCATCGCGTCGGTGACCGTCAGGACGCCCTCGCCCAGCACGATGATCGTGAAAAGCCCCAGCCGCTCGCCGAAGTGCGCGACGTCCAAGTGCGCGAAAGCCAGCCCTGGCATCGGCCGCTTGGACTGGGTGGCCCGTTCCGCGACCTTGGCCGCGACCTGCTCTCCCGACATGGTCAGCCCGGCGATCAGGTCGATCCCCAGCCCGAGTGCCCACAGCGCGTACTTCCACGGCGCGTCGACCCAGAACGAAACGAACCACGGCACCACGCCCATCCCGGCGTGCACCACCGGCCATTCGACGATGATCCGCGTGTTTTCCCGGCCTTCCCAGACCCGGCTGGCGAGCGCGCGCACCGCCACGTAAGAGATGGCGAAACCCTGTGCGTGCTCGCCGATGTCGTGCACCGAACCGGCCATGAAAACCAGTCCGGCCATCGCGAGCAGCACGGGCATCGTGCGGGCCGCTTCGCCGGTGACGTTGCCGTACACGGTGAAGCACATCCACGCGGTCCAGAACGCGAGGAAGCACACGACGTAGAGGCCGGCGTCGCTCCAGGAAGTCGTTCCGCGCACGAGGTGCGAAAGCTGGGCGACGCCGGCGACCGCGACCAGGTCGAAGAAAAGCTCGAGCCAGGAAGCGTGGCGTTCCTCGGTTTTCATGATCACGGCGGCCAGTATGCCGTGCCCGGGAAAGCCCCGCCCTAAACCGCGCGCGCCCCGTCCTGCCACACTTCCCGAACATTCCCCGCCAGCGCCGGGAAATCGTAAATATCGCCCGAAACGACCACGAGGTCCGCGCGATACCCCGGTGCCAGGCGACCGAGTTCGGCGTCCTTGCCCAGCAGTTGAGCGGCCGACGACGTGGCGGCGACCAGCACGTCCGCAGGGCTCATCCCGGCCGAGCGCATCAGTTCCAGCTCTTCGAGGTTCGTCCCGTGCGGGCCGACGCCGCTGTCGGTGCCCATCGCGATCCGGACTCCGGCGTCGACGGCCCGGCGCACCGACTCGAGATGCACTTCCGCGACCTCTTTCGCCTTCTGCACCACCGCATCCGGCAGCGCGGCGCCCGCGGCCGCCGCGCGGATGACGTTCACCGGAGCCACCAGTGTCGGGACGAGCCAGGCGCCGCGCGCGAGCATCAGCTCGATCGCCTCGTCGTCGAGGTAGATGCCGTGTTCGATCGACCGGATCCCGGCGCGGACGGCGTTCTTGACCCCTTCCGCGCCCTGTGCGTGGGCCATCACCGCTCGCCCCTGCATGGTCGCTTCGGCGACCAGGACGTCCAGTTCCTCCGGCGTGAACTGCGAATGCCGCGGATCGTCCCGAGGAGACAGCACGCCGCCGGTGGTACAGACCTTCAGCACGTCGGCCCCGGCGCGCAGCAGCGTCCGGGCGACTCGGCGCATCTCGTCGGGGCCGTCGGCCAGCGCGCTCGGGCGGCCGGGGTGCGGGAGCGACAGCGGGACGCAATGCCCGGACGGCATCCACCCGTCGCCGTGCCCGCCCGTCGGGCTGATCAGGCCGATCGCGATTTCCAGACGGGGACCGGGAATCAGGCCGTCCGCGACCGCCTGCTTGATGCCGAGATCGGCCCCGGCGGCGTCGCGCACCGTGGTGATGCCGAGCTTCAGCGTCGTCCACAGGTTCCGGGCCGCCTCGTAGAACTGGTACGAGAACGGCTTCTGGACCCGCTGCAGCAACCCCAGGTCGGACACCGTGACGTGCACGTGGCAGTCGAACATCCCGGGCAGCAGCATCGCCCCGGCGCAGTCCACCGCGCGGTCGCCGTCGAGGCCCGTGCCGACATCGACGATCCGGCCGTCCTCGACCGCGACGTCCGCGGGCGCGGGCGCGCTGCCCGTCCCGTCGAACACCGTGCCGCCGGCGAAAAGGGTCCGTGTCATACCGGTTCTCCTGTCTGCACAACGTCTCCGGACCGGGTCACGGCCCGTTCGACAGCTGCCGCGATCGCGAGCACGACCACGTTGACCGCGAGCCCGACCAGCCCGACGTTCACGGTGCCGACGAGCTTGGTGTCCACGAAGGTCAGCCAGATCACCACGACCTCGCCCGCCAGCAGCCCGGCGAACACCGGGGCCTTGCCGACCGGGACCTTCTTCAGGAAGCCCAGCAGGTTCGCCGGGGCCAGCTGCACCGACCCGGAGTAGGTGAGCAGCAGCAGGTTCGCCAGCAGGTCCGGCCGGAAGATGCCGAGCACGAGGGCGAGCGCGCTGGCCAGCACGACCGTCCCGTGGTTGATCCAGAACTGCTTGCGCTCGCTGCGCACCCGGGTGATGTTCCTTGCCACCAACGAGGAAATGCCGATCAGGATGCCCGCCGCGGGCACCATCGCGGTGGCTGTCGCGGCGACGACCACGAGCCCGGTGACCCAGCCCGGCAGCGCCTCCTTGCTCAACGACAGCAGCACGCCGTTCGGGTCGCTTCCCTTGGGCACCACCAGGATCGCCGCGAATCCGATGATCATCGGCAGCAGCAGGCACAGCTCGTAGACCGGCATCCAGGTGTAGTTGCGGCGCAGCACCTTCGGGTCGCGCGCGGACATCAGCGCGGGCCACGTGTGCGGCAGCGTCATCAGCCCGACGCCGATCGCGCTGACCAGCATGCTCGTGATGAACCACGTGTGGTCGTTGGCCCCGGCGTGCACGAACAGCTTCTCCGGATGCAGCTGGTCGATCTTGTGGAACACCCCGGACACGCCGCCCGCGAAGTGCGCGGGCACCGCGATGATCAGCACCACCAGGACGACGAGCATGATCGCGTCCTTGAAGTACGACGTCGCCGCGACGCCGCGCAGCCCGGCCCACAGCACGAACGCGACCACCAGCACGCTGCCCGCGATCATGCTGAGCGTGCCGGACGCGTGGTCGCCGGTCACGAGCCGGACGATCAGCCCGAGCCCGGTGATCTGCAGTTGCAGGTACGGCAGCACGAACACGACGCCGAGGATCGCCGACACCGTGCCCAGCGCGCGGCTCGAGTACCGATCCTCGAGGAAGTCGCCCTGGGTCAGATAGCCGCGTTCCTTGCCCATCCGCCAGATCCGCTTGGCGAGGAAGAACAGGACCACGTAGGCGATCGGCACGTACGGCAGCGCGTACATCGCGGCCACGCCGCCGGAGAACGCCAGCCCGGCCATGCCGAGGAAGGTGAAGGTCGTGAAGACCTCGCCCGCCTGCAGAAACCACATGGTCAGCGCGCCGAACTTGCGGCCGCCGACGGTCCATTCCGCGAGGTCCGCGGCGGGACGGCGGCGGCCCACGAAGCCGAGCACGCCGATGAGCACGATGCCGGCGAGGGTGAAGGCGAGGATCATCGTCAATCCTCCTCGCCGCTGCGGGACAGGAGCCGTTCCGACAGCAGCAGCGCCGGAGTGAACATGAGACACCAGAAAGCGCCCCACACCATCATCTTCGGCAAGCCCAGCCACAGGCCCGACGAGTTGACGAAGGGGAGGAACGGCATGAGGACGAGAGCGACTACGGGGACGATCGGGGGGAGGTAGTAGCTGCGCATGGGCACACGCTGCCAGAAGGGGCGGCTCTCGGCAGGTTGGTTTCATACCGGTTTCGCAGCCCTCGCCGCGGTCAGGTTTACAGCGGGATGGCGTGTTCGGTCGCGTAGTGGTGGATCAGCGATTCGACGGTGCGGCGGAAGGTGTCCTGGCGGCTTTCGCTCAGGGTCGCCGCCAGTTGGCCCAGTTCGGTGTCGATCGCGTCGCGCACCTGGTGCACCACAGCTCGCCCCGCCGAGGTGACCGTGACGTGGACGGCGCGGCGGTTGCCGGGGACTGCGATGCGCTGGACCAAGCCTCGGCGTTCGGCCCGGTCCACCAGCCCGGTGACGCTGGACTTCTCCAGTTCGAGGATTCCGGCCAGTTGCCGCATGCCGATCTCGCGGTCGTCCAGTACGGCGAGCATGCGCAGCTGGGTGACCGACAGTCCTTGTTCCCCGGCCAGCCGGCCCAGTACGGCTTGCACGATGAACGACAGCTGGACGAGGGCGTCGGTGAGGTTCAGCTCCGGCGGCGGGGCGTCTGCGGGCGGGGAAACGGTCACGGGGACCAGGTTAGCTTGACTTAGTTCGTGACACCAACTATTTTAGTTCGTGTCACCAACAGTCCGCTAGACGAACCAAACGGGAGAAACGCGCCCATGGCAGACAGGAAACGCATCGCCGTCGTCGTGGGAAGCACCCGCCCTTCCCGGATTTGCGGGGATGTCGCGGCCTGGACGCGGGCCCGGCTGCAGGAGGGCAGCGGACTCGGCTACGGACTGGTCGACCTCGCGGAGATCGCGTTGCCGTTCCTCGACGAGCCCGTCAAGGCCGCGGCGCAGCAGTACGCGCACGAGCACACCCGGGCCTGGAGCGAGCTGGTGCAGAGCTATCACGGGTTCTTTTTCGTTTTCCCGCAATACAATTGGGGCTATCCGGGGGTGCTCAAGAACGCGCTGGACTATCTCTGCCGGGAGTGGCGCGACCGGCCCGCCAGCCTGCTCTCCTACGGCACCCGCGGCGGAGGGAAGGCCGCCGAGCAGTTCGTCACCGTCCTGCACGGGCTGCACATGCGAGTGCTCGGCACGCACGTCGAAGCCGTCATCACCGACGCGGACGTGGACGACAACGGGCAGTTGCGCGACATCGAAGGCACGCTGCGTCCGAACCGCACGCTGCTGCGCAAGATCGACGAAGAGATGACCGAGGCCGTGAGCCGTCAATGACTGGAGGAATGATCATGACCGAACCATCTCGCCGGGTAGGTTTCATCGGACTCGGGAGGATGGGCGCCGCTATCGCCGGTCGCCTGCTTGACGCGGGATACGACGTCACCGTGTGGAGCCGCAGCGCGGGCAAAGCGGACGATCTGGCCGCGCGAGGCGCGAACGTGGGCGAAACTCCCGAGGACGCGATCGCCGCCGGGACCGTCTTTTCCATGCTGAGCGACGAGAACGCGGTGCGGCAGGTGTTCACCGCCGAGCGGCTCCGCTCCGCTCCGGAGGGCTTCGTCCACGTCAACCACGCGACCATCAGCCCGGAAGCGGCCCGCGAGTTCGCTGCGCAGGGCGGACGGTATCTGAGCGCACCCGTGGTCGGCCGTCCGGAAGCCGTGGTGGCGGGGAAGCTGACCGTGCTGGTGTCCGGCGACGCGGAGGCCCGTGCCGAAGCCTCGCCGATGCTCGCCGCGATCGGACGGCAGGTCTGGGAGTTCGGCGACGCCGTGGACGCCGCGCCGACGGCGAAGATTTCGGTGAACTATCTGATCATTCACGCGTTGCAGGCGCTGTCCGAGTCGATCACCGTGCTGGAGCACGCCGGACTGGACACCGGGCGGTTCGTCGACATGATCAACGATTCCGTCTTCCCCGGCACCGTTTACCGCGGCTACGGGGACGCTATCGCTAACAGCGCCTACGCGCCGCCGGGGTTCACCGCCGCGCTGGGGCTGAAGGACCTGAAGCTCGCGCTGGACACCGCCGGCGAACTGGGCGTCGACCTGCCCGCCGGGCCGGTTCTGCAGGACGTGTTCGCCACCGCGGTCGAGCAGGTCGGCGCGGACCTCGACTGGGCGAGCATCGCGGAGGTGACCCGGCGGCGGTCCGGCGGCGAACCGCGCTGAGGAACGGCGCTTCGCGCAGCGGCGGCGGAAGGGGCGGCGGACCGCCGAACGATGGAAATTTCCTTGGCACCCGGAGTAACCCTGCCGCCCCTGGAGGCCGTGCCGGAGCGCTCGCCCGGCGACTCGTCACGCGCTTGAGCAGCACCGCTTCCGGAATGCACACGAGCGGGGTGGGGACAACCCCAGCACGAGCCGTCGGGTCTGCTGGTTTCCCGCCGGGGCGCCGCGCCGCAATACTCGCCCGGGTGACCACCGAAAAGCTCGTCCTCCCCTCGCCCCCACGGCCGGGAAGCGACTTCGCCCGGCTTTGCCGCCGGATCGCCGACGCCGGTCTGCTCGACCGCCGCCCCGGCTACTACACCGCTCGAATCGCGCTCGTGACCGTGCTGTTCGCGGGAGGCTGGGTCGCGTTCGCGCTGCTCGGCGACTCGTGGTGGCAGCTGGCCGTGGCCGCGTTCCAGGCGTTCATGTTCGGGCAGATCGCCCTGCTTTCGCACGATCTGGCGCACCGGCAGGTGTTCCGGACGCGCCGTCCCGCGGAGATCGCCGGGCGTCTCGCCGGGAACCTCGGCATCGGGATGAGCTACGGGTGGTGGATGGACAAGCACACCCGGCACCACGCGAATCCGAACCACGAGGAACTGGACCCGGACGTCGACCCGGACGTGCTCGTCTGGTCTCAGCGGCAGGCTCGCGAGGCGCGCGGCGTGCCCCGGTTCATCGGCCGGCACCAGGCGTTCTTGTTCTTCCCGCTGCTCACCCTCGAAGGCCTCAACCTGCACTGGTCCGGCATCCGCGCCGTCACGCGCCCCGGCCTGCGCCGTCGCGGGCTCGAAGCGGGGCTGCTGTTCACCCACCTCGCGGTCTACCTCGCCGCGCTGTTCATCGTCCTCCCGCCGGGGCTCGCGCTGCTGTTCTTCGCGGTCCACCAGGGGCTGTGGGGCGTCTACATGGGTTCGATCTTCGCGCCGAACCACAAGGGCATGCCGACGCTGACCGGCAAAACGGACCTGGACTTCCTGCGCAAGCAGGTGCTCACCTCCCGGAACGTCGCGGGCGGACCGGTGATCGACGTCCTGCTCGGCGGCCTCAACCACCAGATCGAGCACCATTTGTTCCCGAGCATGCCGTCGGTGCACCTGCGCCGCGCCCAGCCGGTGGTGGAGGCGTACTGCGCCGAGATCGGCATCCCGTACCTGCGCACCGGGCTGGTGTCCTCGTACCGGCAGACGCTGCGGCACCTGCACGAAGCTGGGGCTCCTCTCAGGAACGCTTCGTAGACTCGGTGGCATGAGCTTCCAAGCATTGACTCCGGCGGCGTTCGGCGCGAAGGCCGCCGGAGCTCGTGCTGAGCGGATGCGCCGGTCTCCGCAGTACGACGGCGGCGTCTTCCACAACGCCGCCGCCACTCGTGCGACGCCCTCCTCCCCCGGCGGGCTCGTGCGCGAGTTCCTGTTCGGCGAGGACCACGCCCTCCGCCGACCGGGCGGCGCGATCCCGCTGATCTCCTCGCCCGCCGCCTCCTCCGCCGACGGTCTTTTCCTTACCTGGTACGGACATGCGTCGACGCTGGTGGAGATCGACGGCGCCCGCGTGCTGTGCGATCCGGTATGGGGCGACCGGGTTTCGCCCGCCGCGTTCGCCGGGCCGCGGCGGTTGCACGCTCCCCCGGTTTCGCTGCGGGAGCTGGGCGAACTGGACGCGATCGTGATCTCCCACGACCACTACGACCACCTGGACCTGCCCACCGTCCAGGCATTGATCTCGCTGACCGACGCGCCGTTTCTCGTCCCGCTCGGCGTCGGCGCGCACCTCGAACGGTGGCACGTCCCGGCCGCGCGGATCATCGAACTCGACTGGCACGAGGACGCCCTCGTGGCCGGGATCCGGTTCGTCGCCACGCCGGCGCAGCATTTTTCCGGCCGCGGCCTCGCGAACGACAGCACGCTGTGGGCGTCGTGGGTGATCGCCGGTCCGGCGCATCGCGTCTACTACAGCGGCGACACCGGATATTTCGCCGGTTTCGCCGAGATCGGCGCGAAGTACGGCCCGTTCGACGCGACGCTGATCCAGGTCGGCGCGTACGCCCCGCACTGGCCGGACATCCACATGACACCGGAGGAAGGCGTCGCCGCCCATCTGGACGTGCGCGGCGGGCTGCTAATCCCGGTGCACTGGGCGACGTTCACGCTGGCCATGCACACCTGGTCGGATCCAGCGGACCGGGTGTGGCGGGAGGCGAAGGCCAGCGACCTCCCGCTCGCGATCCCGAAGCCGGGGCAGCGCGTCGACGCGTCCGCCCCGCCGCCGGTGGACGGATGGTGGCAGACCCTCGGCTGACCCGCTAAGCCGGGACGGACGAAGCCGCGAACTCGACCCGGTGCCGGTGCACGTCGCCGAACATCTTCTCCGGGCTCATCGCCGTCTTCATCATCACGGGCATCAGCAAGTCGCGCATGATCCGCGCGACCGGCCCCGCCGCCTTGTCGTTGTTGATCTTCGCCGCTCGCGCGATGATCCGTTCGACCCGTTCCCGCCGGGCCGCCTCGTACTGGGCGAAAGCCGTTGCCACGTCAGGAGCGTCCCGCAGCGCGCGGGCCAGTTCGAGCGAACTCTCGACCGCCTGCGACGCTCCCTGCCCGGAACTCGGCGACGTCGGATGCGCGGCGTCTCCGACCAGGACGATCCGGCCGCGATGCCACGTCCGCACCGTCGGGATGTCCTCCAGGATTCCTGGCCGGCCAACGTCTTCCGGCTTCAGCAAGGCGATGATGTCCCGCGCCGGGACGTCGTCCGCGTGCCGTTCGCGCAGCACCGAGAGCCAGTGTTGCGGCGGCGCGGTTTTCGCCTCGGCCGGGTCGGCGGCGGGGACGTTGCTGAACCAGAGAATCTCGTCCGCGTCGATGAAGTAGCCGAAGAACGCCCGCTTGCCGAAGGCGAAGTGCTGGTAGTTCCCGGTGACCGGCAGGCCGGGGTTGTGGATCCAGCCGCCGAGGCCGAGCAGTCCGGTGTAGCGCGGAGCGGCAGCCGCTGGGTCCAAAGCGGACCGGACTGCCGACCGGATGCCGTCCGCTCCGATCAGCACGTCGCCTGCCGCGGAAGAACCGTCCGCGAAGTGCGCGATCGCCTGGTCCGCTTTGTTCTCGACGGACTTCAGCCGTTTGCCGAATTCGACGGTGATCCCCCGGCTCAATGCTTCGTCCATCAGCGCGCGGTACAGCCGGTCCCGGCGCAGCAGCAGGCTCGGCGGCAGGTCCGGCAGTCCGTCGAATCTGCCGACCACGCGGCCTTTGTGGTTCTGCATCACCATCCCGGGCACTTCGATGCCGACCGCGGCCACCGCGTCGTCGGCGCCGATCTGCCGCAAAGCGTTGCGGCCGTTGGGAGACAGCGTCAGCGCGCTGCCGACTCCGTCCGCCGCCTTCGGATAAGCCTCGTAGACAGTGGCTTCGATTCCCGCGCGCTGCAACGCCATCGCGGTGGCCGCACCGGCGATGCCGCCGCCGATCACTGATACGTTCATGTTCTCCCCTTGAAATAGGTTTCCCACGCCTGCCGGTAGTCCTCCCCGGCGACCGACTCGGCGAGCCGTTCGACGAAGCCGCGCTCCGCCTCGACCTTCGTCAGCCGGTAGTCCTCCTCGACCAGGAACCACCAGGCGAGCCCCTGCTCCCGCCCCGCGTCGATCGTCGCGCGGATGTCGTCCGCGATCGCGGCGAGCGCGACGAGCCGCTGCTGGAGCAGCTTGAGCAGTTCGTCCACGGGCAGCACGACGAACAGCGACAACGCCGCCCCGAACAGCGGATACTCGGTGGCCGGCTCGGCGACGAGCTCGCGCATCCAGTCGAGCAGCTCGAGCCGCCCGGTAGGCGTGATGGCGTAGACCGTCCGCTCCGGACGCGCCGAATCGCGCAGCGTCTCCTGCGCCGCGATGAACCCGGCCTTCTCCAGCTGCCCGACCACCATGTACAGCGAGCTGCGGGTGTACTTGAAATCCCGCTCCTTGCCGTACTCCACGAGCCGCCGCGCCATCTCGTACGGATGCATCGGCTCCTCGAGCAAGCCCGCCAGCACGGCCAGCCCGAGCGGATTCCCCACCACGCGTCGCTTCACCACAGCTCCTTAGTCAGGATCGACTATACGCAGAAGAGTAGTCGATGTCGACTATGAATGCGTGGGGTAGGAAGGACCTATGAAGCTCAAGCTCGATCTTCACGACATCTACAACCGCGGCGGGGAGATCGACCGGGCACTGCGCGCGGTCATCGACGAGGCGGTCGCGAAGAAGGCGCCGCTCGTGGAGATCATCCCGGGCAAGGGGTCAGGGCAGCTGAAGAAGCACGTGCTGCGGTTCCTGGAGCGCAAGGACGTGAAGGCGCTCTACCACCGCGTCGAGAAGGACAAAGACAACTTCGGGCGGGTGTTCGTGCACTTCCGCTGGAAATAAACCTCGTGAGCGGCGAGCACGGTTCTAACCGTGATCGCCGCTCACGAGGGAGTCAGAGCCAGTCGTCCGGACGGGGCCAGGGCATCAGCGCGGTGAGCGCGTCCGGCACCGGTTCGGTGACCGTGTACTGGCCGCGGTGGAACAGCAGCGGGCGGGCGTCGGACGTCTCGCCCAGTGCGGTCACGCGGCCGACCACCACGTAGTGGTCCCCGGCCGGGTGGACTGCCTGCACCTCGCAGTCCACCCAGGTCAGCGCCCCGTCCAGCAGCGGCGCGCCCGACGGCGCGGGCCGCCAGGTCACGCCGGAGAACTTGTCGCCGCCTCGCCGGCCGAACTCGGCGCAGAGCGCCTGCTGGTCTTCGGCGAGCACGTTCACCGCGAACGTGCCCGCCGCGGCCAGCGCGGGCCAGGTGCGCGACGTCCGGGCGACGCAGAACAGCACCAGCGGCGGGTCCAGCGACAACGCGGCGAAGGACTGGCAGGCGAAACCCACCGGTCCGGTCGGCGCGACCGCCGAGGAATCCTCGACGTAGCCGGTCACCACGGTCACCCCGGTGCAGAAGTGGCCCAGCACCTCGCGAAACCGGTCCGGCACGGCGCCGGAGACGGCGGCTGTCATTGCGCGCCCACGGAGAAGTCGTGGCCCCACAACGAAACCGCGGTGCTCTCGCGAGCGATCCAGTCCTCGTCCTCGACCTGACGGCCCTCGCAGCCGAACTCGACGTCGAAGCCGCCCGGGGTCTTCATGTAGAACGACAGCATCAGGTCGTTCACGTGCCTGCCCAGCGTCGCCGACATCGGGACGTTCTTGCGCTTCGCGCGGTCCAGGCACAACCCGACGTCGTCGGTCTCCTCGACCTCCACCATCAGGTGCACGATCCCGCTCGGCGTCGGCATCGGCAGGAACGCCAGGCTGTGGTGGCGCGGATTGCAGCCGAAGAACCGCAGCCACGCCGGGTCGCCGTCGGCGGGACGGCCGACCATCTGCGGCGGGAGGCGCATCGAGTCGCGGAGCCGGAAGCCCAGCACGTCCCGGTAGAACCGCAGCGCGGCCTCGTCGTCGTGGGTCGACAAAACCACGTGGCCGAGGCCCTGCTCGCCGGTCACGAACCGATGGCCGTACGGGCTCACCACCCGCCGGTGCTGCAACGCGACCCCGTGGAACACCTCCAGGGTGTTGCCGGACGGATCGGCGAAGCTGATCATCTCCGCCACCCGGCGGTCAGCCAGCTCCTCGGGCGTGCCTTCCTTGTACGGCACCGAAGCCGCGTCGAGCCGGGCGCGGACGTCGTCCAGTTCCGCGGCGTCGGCCGCTTCCCAGCCCGCTACCGCCAGGCGGTCCTTTTCCCCCGGCACGATCACCAATCGCGCCGGGAAATCGTCCATGCGCAGGTAGAGCGCGTTCGGATCGGAACCCGAACCCTCCACCATGCCGAGCACCTTCAGCCCGTAGACGCGCCAGGCGTCCATGTCCGTGGCTTCGATGCGCAGATATCCCAGCGAACGGATAGCCATCACGAACTCCCGAGGAAGTCGAGGGCGAGTCGGTTGAACTCGTCGAACTTCTCCAGCTGCGCCCAGTGCCCGCAGCCGCCGAACACGTGCAGTTGCGCGCGCGGGATCGTCTTCAACGCCAGCAGCGCGCCGTCGAGCGGGTTGACCCGGTCCTCCCGGCCCCACACGAGCAAGACCCGTTGCCGCAGGCGGTAAGCCTCGCGCCACAACATGCCTTCCTCGAAGGAGTCCGGCAGGCTGAACGACTTGCCCATCGCCCGCATCGCGGCGAGCGACTCCGGCGAACGCGCGATCTCGAACCGTTCGTCGATCAGCTCGTCGGTCACCAGAGCCTGATCGTGCACCATGATCCGGAGGAACGCTTCCATCCGCTCCCGCGTCGGATCCCCGGCGAACTTGGACAGCAGCCGCACGCCTTCGGTCGGGTCCGGGGCGAACAGGTTGACGCTCAACCCGCCCGCGCCCATCAGCACCAGCCGTCCCGCGCGTCCCGGATGGTTCAGCGCGAGCCGCACCGCCGCACCCGCGCCGAGCGAATTGCCGACGAGGTGCGCCTTTTCGATGCCGAGCCGGTCCATCAGGCCGACGACCGCGTCCGAGCTGTGCCGGAAGTACTGCGGGTGGTCCGTCGGCTTGTCGGACCGGCCGAACCCCGGCTGGTCGATCGCCAGTGTCCGGTAAGACTTTCCGAACACCGGCAGGTTCCGGCCGAAGTTGCTCCACGCCGAGGCGCCCGGGCCGCCGCCGTGCAGCAGCAGCACCGTCTCGGCGTTCTCCGCGCCGGATTCGTGGTAGTGCAGGCGAATGCCGCCCGCAGTGTCTGCATAGGAACCTTCGGGAGCCATCAGACCATCGCATTCTCGACGGGCAAACCGAACTCGCCGGTGCCGAACATGACGTACGCGCGCTCGGCGTCGTTCGCCGCGTGCACCCGGCCCGCGTGCGCGTCGCGCCAGAAGCGCTGGATCGGCGTGCCCCGCTGCAACGCGCGGCCGCCGGAGTTCTCGAAAAGCCGGTCGATCGCGGAGATCGCCCGCTCGGTGCCGCGCACCTGGTCCCGGCGCACCCGCAGCCGCGTGCTGAACGGCAGCTTCTCGCCCTTGCAGGCCAGCTGGTACAGCTCGTCGATGTTGTGCGTCAGCTGCAGCCAGGCCGCGTCGATCTCGCTGCCCGCCTCGGCGATCCGCACCTTCGAGAACGGGTCCTCTTTGGACTGTTCGCCCGCGTACGCCGCCCGCACCCGCTTGCCCTGGTGCTCGACGTGCGCGTCGTACGCGCCCTGGGCCATCCCGATGATCGGCGCGGTGATGGTGCTCGGGTGCACGGAACCGTACGGCAGCCGGTACAGCGGGCCCGGGTTGACTTCCTGGCCCGGGGTCTTGCACTTCGACGTCGCCATGAAGCTCAGCGCGCGGTGCTTCGGCACGAACACGTCCTCGACGACGATGTCGTTGGACCCGGTGCCGCGCAGCCCGACCGTGTCCCAGACGTCCACAATGGAGTAGTCCGAGATCGGCACGAGATACGTGCAGAAGTCCACCGGCTTGCCGTCGGCGAACGCGGGCCCGCCCAGCAGCACCCACGTGCAGTGGTCGCTTCCGGACGAGAAGCTCCACCGCCCGGACAGCCGGTAGCCGCCCTCGACCACGGTCGCCTTGCCCATCGGCGCGTACGAAGAAGAAATCCGCACGTCGTGGTCTTCGCCCCACACGTCCGCCTGGGCTTGCGCGTCGAACAACGCGACGTGCCACGGGTGCACGCCGAGAATCGACGCGACCCATCCGGTGGACCCGCAGGCGCTCGCGATGAGCTTGACCGCGGTGTAGAAGGTGACCGGGTCGGCTTCCAAGCCGCCGTACGGTTTCGGTTGCAGCAGGCGGAAAAATCCGGTCTCCTGCAGCGCTTTCACGGATTCGGCGGGGATCCGACGGGCATCCTCGGTCTCCTGTGCGCGTTCCCGCAGCACGGGAAGCAGGTCGCGCACCCCCGCGATCACGGCAGCCAGCTCGCTCATCGGCCGTCCTCTCTCGCTCGACACGCTCAAGACTAGAACACGTTCTCGTTTTTGTCGACGCGGTCCACCCCGCGAGCGCCGTGCAACCCTGCCCGGCGGCCGGAAAACACGCAGTCAGCCAGCGAAAGCCCGCTCACATACGACCTGGAACAGATTCCCACCGCGGTGCGCCCGGCGGCGTAAAGACCGCGCACGCCAGCCACCGCACCGGTGTCCTCGTCGACCACCAAGCCGCCCAGCGTCAGCATCGGGCACGGATAGCCGAGGTTGGGTTTCACCGACACGTCGATCAGCGAGTACGGCGGCGTGTCCAAGGGCCGCGCGAAGTCCTCCGGTTTGCCCGCCGGATCCGGACCGCGCTGATACTCGGCATAGGTCGCCGTCAGCCCGGCCGGGTCGATCCCGGCCCGCGCGGCCACTTCCTCGATCGTCCCGGCGGTCACCCGGCCCTTGCCGAGCAGATAGCGCAGTTGCAGCGTCGCGAACCATTGGCCTTGTTTTCGCCCGTCGCGCCGGGCTTCGGCGACGATCGGCTCGTCGACCAGCAGCCAGCCGCGGCCGCCGTGCTCGGCGATCATGCGCTCGCCGATCGCCGCGCCGTAACGGGATTCGTCGATGATCCGGCGGCCGTCCGCGCCCACCAGCAGGCCGCCGAGAAACGCCGACGGCGGCGTCAGGAACCGCCACGCCGACACCCGGTCCAGCTCCGCCGTGCGCCCGCCGGCCTCGACGCCCATCCGGATGCCGGACCCGTCGTCGGCCGAGGTCCCGAGATCGAGGCCGCCGCGGTACGCGGGCGCGTGCTCGCGCACCATCGCCCGGTTCACGATGAACCCGCCCGCCGACAGCACGACGCCCCGGCGCGCGCTGATCCGCAGCTCACGCGCGTGCTTGCGCTCGATCCGCTCCACCCGCTGGTGCAGCGACCGGCGCATCGCGGGCACGTAGATGCCCGGCTTCGCCGCCCAATCCGCGAGCCGCGCATGCCGCGCCCGCACCCACGAAGGCGCGTCCCGCAAAGTGTGCGTGAGCACCCCGGTGACCGTGCCCGAGTCGTCGGTGATCAGGTTCATCGCCTGCGTCTGCGGCAGCACCTTCACGCCGCGCCCGCGAGCCGCCGCCAGCAACTGCTTCATCAGCAGCTTCCCGGACGTGCCCGGCCCCTTGACCCGGTGTCCGCGCGGCGCGGGTTTCGCCACGTCGCGGAAGCCGCCGGACAGTTCGCTGCCGGAGTAGTACAGATAGTGCTTGTTGCTGGGATACGACGTCTTGTAGTCGCACATGCTGCCTTCGAAAGGCACACCTTGGCGCTCCAGCCACGCGACCATGTCGACGCTTTCCTCGCAGAACCGCCGCAACGTCCGCTCCGACACGACGTCGCCGGTTTCCATCCGCAGGTACGCGTACATCGCGTCCACGCTGTCCTCGACGCCCGCGGCGCGTTGCTGCGGCGTCCCTCCCCCGGCGTAGACCACGCCGCCGCTCATGCGACTGGCCCCGCCGCCGGAGAACCGGTCGACGAGCAGCACCTCGGCGCCCGCGTCGGCCGCTTCGATGGCCGCGCACACGCCGGCCGCGCCGGCTCCGATGATCACGACGTCCGCCCCGAGCTCGTCCATAGTCCGCCACCCTAGAACTGGAACACGTTCTCGTCTATGGTGACGGAAGTGGCCCCGAGCAGGCCAGCTTTAGCCGATAACACGTTACATGTGAGGTGGCATGTCGGACGAGTACGACGTGGTGGTGGCCGGCAGCGGCGCCGCCGGGATGACCGCCGCGCTCGCCGCCGCCCGTCGCGGGCTTTCCGTGGTGGTGCTGGAAAAGGCAGCCCGCTTCGGCGGTTCGACCGCCCGCTCCGGCGGCGGCGTCTGGCTGCCCGGCAACCACGCGCTGCGGGCCGCGGGCATCGAAGAACCACCCGAACGCGCGAGGCAGTACCTGGAATCGATCGTCGGCGACGTCGTCCCGGAGCACCTGCGCACGACCTTCCTCGACCACGGCCCCGAGGTGCTGGAGTTCGTCACCCGGAACACGCCGCTGGAGTTCAAGTGGGTGCCGGGCTACAGCGACTACCACCCCGAGGCGCCCGGCGGACGTCCCGGCGGCCGGTCGGTGGAGCCGAAGCCGCTCGACGGCAAACTGCTCGGCAGCGACCTGGCCGACCTCGAGCCGCCATACAGCGCGCCCCCGCTCGGCGTGCCGATCACCCAGTCGGACTATCGCTGGCTGAGCCTGATCGCCCGGCATCCGCGCGGCTTCGCCCGGATGCTGTCGCTCGGGATGAAATGGCTGGTCGGACGCGTCCGCGGACAACAACTGCTGTCCATGGGGCAAGCGCTTGCGGCCGGGCTGCGGAAGGGGCTGCGAGACGCGGGCGTCGAGGTGCTGCTCGACACGCCGCTGGTCGACCTGCGGGTGGAAAACGACGTCGTCACCGGCATCGTGGCCCGCCGCGACGGGGTCGAAACACTGTTCCGCGCGCGCCGCGGCGTGGTGCTCGCCTGCGGCGGTTTCGAGCACAACGAAGAGATGCGCACCAAGTACCAGCGCGCGCCGATCGGCACCGAATGGACCGTCGGAGCGGAGGCGAACACCGGCGACGGCATCAACGCCGGGCTCAAGCTCGGCGCGGCGACCGACCTGATGGACGACGCCTGGTGGGGCCCGTCGTTCCCGCTCACCGGCGGCCCGTGGTTCGCGCTCGCCGAGCGCTCGCGGCCAGGCTGCCTGATGGTCGACGCCGCGGGCACGCGGTTTGTGAACGAATCCGCGCCGTACGTCGAGGCTGTGCACGCGATGTACGGCGACGGCGACGGCCCCGGCAAGCACGTCCCCGCGTGGCTGGTGTTCGACCAGCGCTACCGCGACCGCTACCTGTTCACCGGCCTCGGCCCGCGGCAGCCGCTGCCCGGGCGCTGGTACAAGGCCGGGATCGTGGCGAAGTCCGCGACGCTGGCCGGGCTCGCCGAGAAGATCGACGTGCCCGCCGACGCGCTGGAGCAGACCGTCACGCGGTTCAACGGCTTCGCGCGCAAGGGCGTCGACGACGACTTCCAGCGCGGGCTCAGCGCCTACGACCACTACTACGGCGACCCGCGCAACCGCCCCAACCCGAGCCTCGGCGAACTCGCCAAGGCCCCGTACTACGCGGTCCGCGTGGTGCCCGGCGACCTGGGCACCAAGGGCGGGCTGCGGATTGACGAGAACGCCCGCGTCCTGCGCGAGGACGGCACGGTCGTGTCCGGCCTCTACGCGGCGGGCAACACCAGCGCGCCGGTGATGGGCCGGACCTACGCCGGGCCGGGCGCGACCATCGGCCCGGCGATGGTGTTCGGCTACCTTGCGGCACAGGCGCTGGCGAACGAAGATCAGACCGGCACGGGAGGCAGGCAGTGACGCCGAAGACCGATGGATCCGAGATCCGCACGATCGACGCGGGGGCGCCCCCTGCGCGGTATGCCCGCGGGTGGCACTGCCTCGGGCTCGCCGACAGCTTCCGCGACGGCAAACCGCACGCGGTGCAGGCGTTCGGCACGAAGCTCGTCGTGTTCGCGGACACCGCGGGCAAGCTGAACGTGCTCGACGGGTACTGCCGGCACATGGGCGGCGACCTCACCCAGGGTTCGGTGAAGGGCGACGAGATCGCGTGCCCGTTCCACGACTGGCGCTGGGGCGGCAACGGCAAGTGCAAGTCGATCCCGTACGCCAAGCGGGTCCCGCTGCGGGCGCGCACCCGGGCGTGGCAGGTGCTGGAGGAGAACAAGCAGCTGTTCGTCTGGCACGACCCGGAGGGCAATCCGCCGCCGGAGAACGTCGTGATCCCGCGCGTCGAGGGCGCGTTCAGCGACGAGTGGAGCAACTGGACCTGGGACTCGATCCTCATCGAGAACGCCAACTGCCGCGAGATCATCGACAACGTGGTGGACATGGCGCACTTCTTTTACATCCACTACGCCTTCCCCACGTATTTCAAGAACGTGTTCGAGGGCCACATCGCCACCCAGTACCTCAACACCAAGGGCCGCCCGGACATGGGCATGGCGTCCAATTACGGCGGCGAGGAGAACCTGCTGCGCTCGGAGGCGTCGTACTTCGGCCCCTCCTACATGATCAACTGGCTGGTGAACTCCTTCCAGGGCTTCGAAATCGAGAACGTGCTGATCAACTGCCACTATCCGGTTTCGCCGACCTCGTTCGTGCTGCAATGGGGCATCATGGTCAAGAAGATGCCGGGCATTTCCGACGAGCACGCGGACAAGATCGCCGCGAAGCTGGCCAAGGGCATCGGCGTCGGGTTCCTCCAGGACGTGGAGATCTGGAAGAACAAGACCAAGATCGACAATCCGCTGCTGTGCGAGGAGGACGGCCCGGTCTACCAGCTGCGCCGCTGGTACGACCAGTTCTACGTGGACGCCGCGGACGTCACCGAGGACATGACGCGCCGGTTCGAGTTCGAAGTGGACACCACGAAAGCGAACGAGGTGTGGGCGGCCGAGGTGCAGGAAAACCTGGCCCGGCAGCGGGCGGAGGCCGAGGCGGCGGCTCAGTCGGAGGAGGCTGGGGTGTGACGGCCGAAGCGACCGAATTCCTCACCTCCGGGCTGCGGCCACACGAATGCCGCAGCTGCGGAACCTGTGTGCTGGTCAAGAAAAACAGCCTGAAGCACACCAGCATCCAGTGGACCACCGACGCCGCGACCAGCTGTCCGGTGTTCGCCGCGCACGCCGCTTCCGGCGGCAACACCGCGCTGCTGGACACTTGCGAGAAACTCGCGGACAGCATCGACAGCGCGGTCCGCGACGGCAATTTCGGGCAGGTGCGCAATGACTGACGTCGTTACGCTCACCGTCGCCGAGGTGATCGAGGAAACCGCGGACGCCCGGTCCATTGTGTTCACTGTCCCGGACGAACATCTGGAGCGGTTCGCCTACTCCCCCGGGCAATTCCTCACGCTGCGGATTCCCAGCGACCAAACGGGTTCCGTCGCGCGGTGCTATTCGATTTCGAGCGCGCCGCACGAGGGCCGGGTGCAAGTCACGGTCAAGCGGACGGCCGACGGATACGGCTCGAATTGGGTCTGCGACGAACTTCGCGCTGGTGCGACGATCGACGTGCTCCGGCCGTCGGGCGTATTCTGTCCGTCCTCCTTGGACGCGGATTTCCTGTTGTTCGCCGCGGGCAGCGGAATCACGCCGGTGATGTCGATTCTCAAGTCCGCGCTGGAAAAGGGCGACGGACAGGTGGTGCTGGTCTACGCCAACCGCGACGAGCAATCGGTGATCTTCGCCGCCGAATTGCGCGAACTGGCCGAGCGGTTCGGCGACCGGCTCACCGTCGTGCATTGGCTGGAAAGCTTGCAGGGCTTGCCGGCCGTCACCGCATTGCGGGCGCTGGCCAAGCCTTACGCCGGGCATGAGGCGTTCCTCTGCGGACCGGCGCCGTTCATGGCCGCCGCGCAGGACGCGTTGCGCGACCTGGGTGCGCCGCGGGAACGCGTGCACGTGGAGAAGTTCCACTCGCTCACCGGGAATCCCTTCGCGGACGAACCGGAGCCAGAGGAAGACACCGGCGGCGAGACCACCGCGCTCACCGTCGACCTCGACGGCGAGACCCGGCAACTGGCCTGGCCGCGGCAGCGGAAACTGCTCGACCACCTGCTCGCCGAGGGCCTCGACGCGCCGTACTCCTGCCGCGAGGGCCAGTGCAGCGCGTGCGCGTGCCGCATCACCTCCGGCGAGGTGAAAATGCTGAACAACGAGGTGCTGGACGCCGAGGACATCGCCGACGGGATCGTGCTGGCCTGCCAATCGGTACCGTTGACCGACGAGGTGTCCGTCAGCTACGAGTGAGTGGAGAGCCCGTGCCCATCGACCCCGCGGTCGCGATCGGCGCCGATCTCGGCGAGGTCAGCTTCGCTTGGACGGCCTCCGACGTGCTGCTGTACCACCTGGCCGTCGGCGCGGGCGCGGATCCGCTGGACGAACGCGAACTGCGCTACGCCTACGAGCGCGACCTGCGCGTGCTGCCGACCTTCGCCACCGTCGCGGCGAATCTGCGCACCTTCGAGCCGCCGGTGCTGAAGTTCCCCGGCGTCGACGTCGACCTGGCGAAAGTGCTGATCGGCAAGCAGGAAATCGAACTGCACCGGCCGGTCGAGCCCGAGGGCAAGGCCGTCGCGCGCACCCGGATCGCCGACGTCTTCGACAAGGGCAAGGCCGCGGTGCTGGTGCAGGAGACCGAGGTCGCCGACGAGTCCGGCACTCCACTGTGGACAGCCCGGACCAGCATTTTCGCCCGCGGCGAGGGCGGCTTCGGCGGTGAACGCGGCCCGTCGGGCAAGGTCGAGGTCCCTGCCCGCGAACCGGACGCCGTGCTCGACGTGGCGACACTGCCCCAGCAGGCGCTTTTGTACCGGCTGTGCGGCGACCGCAACCCGCTGCACGCCGACCCGGCGTTCGCCAAGGCCGCCGGATTCGACCGGCCGGTCCTGCACGGGCTGTGCACGTTCGGCATGGTCGGGAAAGCCGTGGTCGACGCGTTCCTCGACGGCGATCCCGGCCGCGTCTCGGCATTCGGGACGAGGTTCGCCGGCGTCGTGTTCCCCGGCGAGAACCTGCGCGTGCGCGTGTGGCGCGAAGACGGCCGTCTGCTGGTCACGACCACCGCGCCGGAGCGTGACGACGCGCCTGTGCTGGCCGACACAGTGCTGACGCCCCGCTGAGCATCGGGACCGTTATACGGTTGTCCCATGGCGGACGAGCGAGACGGCACCTTCTTCGTGGTGCGCGGGCCAGTCGAGCCGGGCGACAAGCGCGGCCGCGAGCTGGGATTCCCCACCGCGAACATCGCGCTGCGCGACCAGCGCGGCGAACTCGGCGACGGGGTGTGGGCCGGCTGGGCGGAACGCGCGGACGGCACGCGCGTGGCCGCCGCCGTGTCCGTCGGCCGCCGCCCGACCTACTACGGAGCCGACGGCTACCGGCTGGTCGAGGCCTTCCTGCTCGACTTCGAGGGCGACCTGTACGGCGAACGCCTCACCGTCTGGCTCGGCAAGCACCTGCGGAACCAGGAGGCTTACGGTTCCGCGCAGGAGCTGATCGACGCGCTGGGGCGCGACGTCGCCGCGGCTCGCGAGTGGGTCGCCGCGCATCCCGCGGACACGCTGCCGACGCTGGCCGAACTCCCGCCGGACGGCGAAGTCCAGCGAATCGGCTGAGTCAGACCGCCGCGAGCAGCATGACGCCCATGCCCGCGCCCATCGCGGCGCGGCACAGCGTGCGCGACGCGTGCCCAGGCACCGCCGTGCCGCGCGACTGCATCGCCACCACGCCCGAGCGGACCGCGTCCACCGCGAAGTAAGCCGCCGCGCCTATCGCGACCACCGGCCACGCGAGCCTGGCGTCCATTGTGGACATCGTGAGCCACGGCCCGTGCACCATGCCCCCGTGCGGCATCGCGGTGACCATGTAGAGCATCGCCGCCGCCGACAGCGCGTGGTGTGCGCAGCTGTGCCCCTCGGCCCGGCCGCGCCAGGCGGAGAAAGCGAACCAGCCCGCGGTCAGCACCAGCACCGCCTGCCAGCCCGCGGCCGGGATCGGGCCGCCGACCGGGGACAGCATCGCGACCATCGCGACCACCAGCAGCAGTTCGGCGAGGTCGCCGTTGCGCACCCGGTGGCCGAGGCTGACGTAATCGAGCTTCACCAGCCGCAGCACGCACGGCAGCGCCAGCAAGGCGAACAGCACGGTGAACAGCCACGCCAGCGGGACAGTCACCTCGGCACACTCCTCCGGACACGCTGCGTCACACGGGCCTTACTACCGTGACACGCGCGGGGTGAGGACACCAGCCAGCAATGAGGTGATGCGCGTTGACCCACAAGGGCTATGCGCACACCGACAAGCGCAGGTCAGACCGCTATCGACCGAGCCTCGGGAGTGGCCGTCGTGAGTGGCCGTCGTGAGTGTTCGTGCCGGTTCTAACCGGCATAGACACTCACGAGGCCTGAGTCAACACCAGCCCACTCGTCGGCACTCCCGTCCCTGCCGTCACGACCGCAGTACCAGCGCCAGCGACCTGGTTAGCCGCCGTGCCGCGCATCTGGCGGACCGCTTCCGCGATGCCGTTCATGCCGTGGATGTACGCCTCGCCGAGCTGGCCCCCGTGCGGGTTGAGCGGCAGCTTCCCGCCGAGGGTCAGCGTGTCGCCCGCGATGAAGTCCTTCGCCTCGCCGCGACCGCAGAAGCCCAGCTCTTCCAGCTGCATCAGCACGTACGGGGTGAAGTGGTCGTACAGCACCGCGACGTCCACATCGGACGGCCCGATCCCGGATTGCGCCCACAGCTGCCGCCCGACCACGCCCATTTCCGGCAGCGCGGCGAGGTCGTCGCGGTAGTAGCTGGTCATCACGTACTGGTCCGGCCCGCTCCCCTGCGCCGCCGCCGAAACCACCACCGGTTCCTGCCGCAGGTCGCGCGCGCGTTCGAGACTGGTGATCACGAGTGCGACGCCGCCGTCGCTTTCCTGGCAGCAATCGAGCAGGTGCAACGGTTCCGCGACCCAGCGCGAAGCCTGGTGCTCCTCCAGCGTGATCGGCCTGCCGTGGAACCAGGCGTTCGGGTTCGTCGCCGCGTGCGCCCGGTCGATGACCGCGATCTTGCCGAAATCCTCGCTGGTCGCCCCGTATTCGTGCAGATACCGCTGCGCGACCATGGCCACTGTCGCGGCCGGGGTCGCGATGCCCATCGGGTAGTGGAACGCATTGTCGACACCGGACGTATTCACCTGCTGGGCCGCGGCCGCCGACACGCGCCCGAACCGCGTTCCGGAGCGCTCGTTGAACGCCCGGTAGGCGACCACGACGTCGGCGATTCCGCTGGAGACGGCCATCGCCGCTTGCTGCACGGTCGCCGCCGCCGCGCCGCCGCCGTAGTGCACGCGACTGAAGAATGTCAGCTCCGGGATTCCCAGTTCGCGGGCGAGCGCGATTTCCGCGTTGCCGTCCATGGTGAACGACACCATTCCGTCCACATCGGACGGTTTCAGCCCGGCGTCGGCCAGCGCGTGGCTGACGCATTCGGCCGCCAGCCGCAGTTCGCTGCGTCCGGAATCCTTGGAGAACTCGGTCGCGCCGATCCCGGCGATCGCGGTGGTCCCGGTGAACGTCATGCGTCCTCCTCCGGCAGCGTCAGCGAAACCGTGCCGGTCACGTGCGCACCTAGACTGTCCACAGCGGACACTTCCAGTTCGGCGTCGTTGCCGTCGCGGGCAATGACGCGGCCGGTGAAGGTGAGCGTGTCCCCGGCGTAGCAGGGCACGCCGAGCCGGATCTTGATCGAGCGGATGAGCGCCTGCGGCCCGGCCCATTCGCTCACGTACCGCTGCACCAGGCCGGTGTCGGTAAGGATGTTGAGGAAGATGTCCTTCGACCCGCGCGCGACGGCGGCGTCGCGGTCGTGATGCACGTCCTGGAAATCCCGGGTCGCCAGCGCGGTGCTGATCACGACCGTCGGCGTCGCCTCGAGCACCATCGGCGGCAGTTCGGTCCCGACTGCGGCAGTCATCGCGCCACCTTCCACGCGGGCAGGGTCAATTCGTCGTCGACGCGCACGAACGCGGCGGTCACCGGAAGTCCGATGTGGACCTCGGCCGGGTCGGCGTCCAGGAGTTCGGCCATCACCCGCACCCCTTCCTCCAGCTCCACCAGTGCGACCACGAACGGCAGCCGCTTGCCCGGCACCGCCGGATGGTGGTGCACGACGAAGCTGTAGACGGTTCCGCGTCCACTCGCGACCACGTAGTCCGGCACTGTGTCGAGCGATCCGTCCGGCGGCATCGGGCCGGGCGGATGCCGCAGCACGTCGCCCCAGCGCTGGACGCGCAGTTCTCCCTCGCGCAGGCCGTCCCAAAAGAACTTGGTGTCGTGGCTGATCACCGGCCGCAGCACCGGCGACGGCGGCGGCTCCGGTTCGCGCGGACGGAACTTCAGCACGCGGAACACCATGTCCGCCACCAGTTCCCCGTCGACATACCAATTCGTCCGGGTGGTCACGAACCAGCCTTCGCCGAGCCCGGTGCGCTTCGGGCCGGTGACGTCCTCCAGCACGTTCGTGGTCGAAACGTGCTCGCCCGCCCGCAGGTAGCGGTGATAGGTCTGCTCGGAATTGGTGGCCACAATGGAGGTGTACCCGGCGTCGTCGAGCACCTTCAGGATCGAACCGAGCGGGTCGTCGTCCCCGCGCACGCCGTGCAGCCCCGGCATCGTCCACACCTGCGCCATCGCCGGCGGCGCGACGAGTCCTTTGTGGACACTCGTCTCGGCGTACTCCGCGTCGGTGTAGACCGGGTTCGCGTCGCCGATCGCCTCGACCCAGTTGTTCACCATCGCCTGGTTCACCGGATCGCGCGCGTACCTCGGCGCGCTTTCGCCCTGTGCGGCGATTTTCGCGGCGGCTTCCTCGATCGTCATCGCGGCACCCTCGGCAGTTCCAGTCCGGCGGAGGCGATCAGTTCGCGCTGGATCTCGCTGACGCCTCCGCCGAACGTCAGCACCAGGTTCCGTTTCGCCAGCACGTCGAGCCATTCGGCGAGTTCCGCGGTGTCCGGGTCGGCGAGGTCGCCGTGCCGCCCGACCAGCTCCTCCAGCAGCCTCCCGATCCGCTGGATTCGCTCGGAGGCGAACACCTTCGTCGCCGAGGCGTCGGCGATCTCGACCGACCCGTGCGCCGCTGCCGCCGCGACCTGCCAGTTCAGCAGTTCGTTGACCCGCGCGACCGCGAACGTCTCGGCCAAGACCGCGCGCACGTCCGGAAGGTCGAGCAGCGCCGCGCCGTCCGGGGTCCGGCGCGCCGCCGCCCACGCCCACACGCGGTCGTGCAGGCCGCCGATGCGCCCGGCCGGGCCGAGCATCACGCGCTCGTGGTTGAGCTGCGTGGTGATCAGCCGCCAGCCGCGGTTTTCCTCCCCCACCAGCATGTTCGCCGGCACCCGGACGTCGGAGTAGAACGTCGCGTTGACGTGGTGCGCACCGTCGCAGGTGATGATCGGCGTCCACGAATAGCCGGGGTCGCGGGTGTCCACGATGAGGATGGAGATGCCCTTGTGCTTCGGCGCGTCCGGGTCCGTGCGGACGGCCAGCCACACGTAGTCCGCGTCGTGGCCGCCGGTGGTGAAGATTTTCTGGCCGTTGATCACGTAGTCGTCGCCGTCGCGGACCGCGCGCGTGCGCAGCGAGGCGAGGTCCGTCCCGGCTTCCGGCTCGGTGTACCCGATGGCGAAATGCACTTCGCCGGCCAGGATTTTCGGCAGGAACATGGCTTTCTGCTCCTCGGTGCCGAACGCCTGCAACGTCGGCCCGACCGTCTGGAGCGTCACCGACGGCAGCTGGACATCCGCGCGGGCGGCTTCGTCGACGAAGATGTGCTGCTCGATCTCGCCGAAACCGCCGCCGCCGTACTCCTTGGGCCAGCCGACGCCGAGCTTCCCGTCGCGGCCCATCCGGCGCACGACGTCGCGGTACACCTGCCCGTGCCGCTCCCGCAGCAAGGCCCGGCGTTCGTCGGCGGTCAGCAGGCCCGCGAAGTACTCGCGCAGCTGCGCTCGCAGTTCTTGTTGCGCGGCCGTCAGTTCGATGTGCATGCTCATCCCGCCACTCGTTCGCCCAGCCGGCCGAGCCGGTGCGCCGCTCCCCCGACCGCGCGGCCGAGGTCCTTCACCGCCGAGGAATACCGGTGCAGCGGATAGGTGCGATCGACGCCGACACCGCCGTGCAGGTGATGACAGATCGCCAGCGCGGACGGAGCTTCCTCGGTCAGCCAGTACGCCGCGATGTCCAGCTCGGTGTCCGCGTCCAATCCGGACGCCAACCGCCACACTGCCGACACCGCGGCAAGATGCACGGTGCGGGAAGCGACGTAGACGTCCGCGATTTGCTGTGCCACCGCTTGGAATGTCGCAAGTGGACGACCGAATTGCGTGCGCTCGCCGACGTGCTGGGCAGTTAACGCCAAGGCTCCGGCGAGCAGGCCGTCGCCGAGCGCGAGCGCTCCTGCCAGCGCGTAACGGTGCAGCGTCTGCAACGCATGTCCTGCCGTGCGGTCACGCAAGAAATCCGCTTCGCTCACCCGCACACCGTCGAACCGCACGGTGTACTCCGGCGCGCCAGTCGCGTTGTACGCAGGCAGCACTTCGACCCCGTCGGCGCGCGGATCCACCAGCGCGACGCCAGTGCCTCCCGGCAACGCGATCGGCGTGAGAATGCGCGTCGCCTCCGCGGCGTACGGCACGTGCGTCTTGACGCCCGTCACCGCCCACGCGCCGTCCGCCGCCGCACCGCTGGTCCCGGGGATGGAGGTCAGCGGTGCGGACGGCTCGTGCAAGGCCGCAGTGAGAATCGTCTCTCCCGCGGCTGCGGGCGGCAGGAACTCGGCGCGCTGCGCCGGGGTGCCGAGGGCCTCGATCGGGAGGATCCCGAGCGCCAGCACGGCGTATGCGGGCACCGCCGCCGCGGCCCTTCCGACCTCGGTGAGCACCGGGGCGACGTGGTCGACGCCGAGCCCGTCGCCGCCCAGGTCGGCGGGCAGGGGCAGGGCGAGCAGGCCCGCGTCGGCCAGCGCTCGCCACTGGTCCGCGGGCTCGTC
Organism: Amycolatopsis sp. FU40; assembly: GCF_021903635.1. Classification (NCBI taxonomy): domain Bacteria; kingdom Bacillati; phylum Actinomycetota; class Actinomycetes; order Pseudonocardiales; family Pseudonocardiaceae; genus Amycolatopsis; species Amycolatopsis sp. FU40. Next base: position 313,049 of record NZ_CP091381.1, on the reverse strand, counting down.
GGCCTTCCCGAGCACTCGCGCGGCGAGCGAGGTGATCTCGCCCTGCGTATCGTCGGGGGTGAAGTCCACTCCGGTCTCCCTCCACCTAGGTGGAACACGTTCTATTTTTAGCCGGTATGGGCTGGCTCGGCAACCCCCGGGACCGGGTCCCGGGCGGTAGATCGGCAGGACGAGCAGGGAGGGCGGCACGCCGGCATGGGTGCAGAACAAGTTCTCAAATCAGCGCTGGGCGACGTCGGATGGCAAGCAACGCGGAAGCTCGCGACCATCCCGCCCACCGCGGGCGTCCCCGACCCGAAGCCGCTGTCCCTGCCCGGCCGCGGCCAGACCGTCGTGGTGGACGTCGGCCCGCGGCACGCACCCGCGGTGATCCTGCTGCACTCCGTCGCCTGCACCGGGCTGCTCACCTGGTATCCCGTGCTGAAGCGGCTGTCGGCGAACCACCGGGTGGTGGTGTTCGACCAGCGCTGGCACGGCCAGGGCATCCGCTCGCACGACTTCAGCCTCGAAGACTGCGCGGACGACGTGGTCGCGGTCGCCGACGCGCTGGGCATCGACGAGTTCATGGTCGCGGGCTACTCGATGGGCGGCATGGTCGGCCAGCTGACCGCCCACCGTTATCCCGACCGCGTCACCGGCCTTGTCCTGTGCTCGACAGCGAGCAACTTCCGGCGAGGCATCCGGCAACGCGTGGCACTCGACCTGTTCGGCCGCACCCTGCACCTGCTGCGCGACCAGGCCCGCATCGGCCTGGTCCCCGGCGAACCCCGCCGCGAACGCCTCGCCCGCCTGGAGGACCACCGGTGGGCACTGGAGGAATTCCGCTCGACGAGCCCGTGGGCGATCGCGGTCGCGCTGGACGAGATCGGCCGCTTCGACTCGACGCCGTGGCTGCACACGCTCGATCTGCCCGCGGCGGTGGTGGTGACTTCGCGGGACGGGTTCATCGCGCCCGCACATCAGCGGAGTCTGGCGCGGCGGATTCCGGGGGCGGCGACGTACGAGATCCCGGCCGGGCACACCGCGTGCGTGTTCGCGGCGGACCAGTTCGTGGCGGCGTTGATGGCGGCGTGCACTTCGGTGCAGGCGGCGATCGGCGGGCAGGAACGGGCGGCGGAGGCCGCGGACTCGGCGTAGCGGCTCGTGCGTGGCAATCCCGGTTCTAACCGGGATTGCCACGCACGAGGGCCCTAGTACGTCGACACCAGATCCGCGGGCCGCAACTCCAGCCGATACGGCACCTCCAGCCGCACCACGTCGTCTCCGGTCGCTTCCCCGTCCAGCACATACTCGCCGTCCACCAGGCGGAAGCAGCTCAGCGCCGGCTCGTTCGGCTCGATCACCCAGTAGTACGGGCACCCGGCGAGCGCGAGCCGGGCCGGTTTGAGGAAGCGGTCGATGTGCCTGCTCGACGGCGACACCACCTCGACCGCCAGCACCGGGACGCCGACCAGGGCGCGTTCGGTGAACGTCTCGCGCCGCCCGATCACGACGTCCGGGATCATCACGGTGAACTCGTCGAGCACCACGTCCACCGGCGCGGGGAGGACCTCGCAGTCGGCAGGGCACACCGGGGTGAGCGCGGCGAGGAGGCGCGCGACCACCCGCTGGTGCAGCGGACGCGGGGACGGGCTCACCAGAAGCGTCCCGTCCACCAGCTCGTACCGGCGGCGTTCATCCGAGATCGTCTCCAGGTCCCGACGCGTGAGACGGTCGCCGTGCGCGAACATCGGGACTGTCATCATGCTGCCCCCGCAGGCGGGCCGACCGGAAACGACTCGGCCAGGGTAGTCGGGCACGCGCGGCAGCGCGAACCGTCCCGCGACCGGCGGCCGACCCGGCTAGCCCATTCGCCGCGCGACCCGTCCGCCGAAACGCTCACCGTGCGTCACCGAAATGCGGAGTTGTCACCCCGGTCAGCCCAGCCGTGCCCAGCGAACAGGTTCTTTCGGAAGAGTCAGGCAATTTATTCCACTCGCAATTCCGCGTCCAGTAAACGGCCATCACGGGATCACCTACCCGTTGCCCGGCCTCGGAAAACCCACTGTGGCGCATCCCGAAAGGGAACCCTATCATCGGCCGTGCCCGCGTCCCGTGAATGGGCGATTCAACGGGATTTCACCATTCCGAACGCTATTCGCGCTCCGTGATTAACCGGCCGGACCGCTGCGCCGCTTAGGCTGACCGGACGTCCTGGAATTCCGTCCTACGGTGGTGGTCATGCCTGCCCCCAGCCGTCCGGCGTCCCTCTTCCGTCTCGACGGCTCCGCGGCGGAATCCGACCTGCTGACCCCGTTGTCGGCCGAGCAGATCAGCGCCGACCGCCCGGTCGACCTGCCCGGCGCCCGGGCACGGATCGTCGCGGGCGCGTTCCGCACCGAGGCCCCGCAATGGCTGCAGCACGCCGAAGCCCTCGGCGGCGGCCCGCTCGACCTGCCCTCGACGCTGCCGTTCGCCGTCCTGCTCGTGCCGCGCCCGCCCTGGACCTACGCGGTCACCTGGGGCGCGGGACATCTCGTGCTCAACGACGAACACGTCGAACAGGGTTTCGGGCTGCGCTTCGGAATCCGCCGGCTCGACCCGTTCGACCTCGGCCTCGTCGCGAGCGCCGCGCTCGACGTTTCCGCGCGGGCCACGCAAATCTCGATTCCCGGCGGCGGCGAACTGTCCGCGTTCCGGCTCGAACCATACGGCGACCTCGTCCACCGGCTCGCCGGTTCGGCGGATCTCACCGACCTCACCTACGGCCGGGTGACCGGCAAGCGCTACCGCATCCGCGTCGGCACCTCGCTGTGGGCACCGCTGGCGAAGGACCCCGAAGCGTTCCTGGCCGACCTCGACGCCGTCGGCGCGGTCGTCGACGAACCGGACGAGGATTCCGCGCTGCGGTTCATCGCCCAGACCCGCCCGATGGACCGGCACCACCCGCTCGTGCCCGAACTGGAACGGCGACTCGCCGAAGCACTCGGCGGCAGCGACGCGCTCGGCCTGGCCTGGCCGTCGAGTGCCGCGAACGACGCGGAAAACGCCGGTTCGTTCCGCATCACCGGCCTCGGTCCCGGCGGCCCGATCCCCGTGTCGGGCCGCCTCGAACTGGACCACCTGACCACGCGGCTCAGCGGAATTCCCGTTGAGCGGCGGCTGAAAGCCCTGCGCGCGGGCCGCATCACGACCTGCGCCGACGACGCGGGCGCGGAACCCACCGGAGCGCCGCTGCCCGCCGCGCGCTGGCTCGTCTTCGAGACGACCGTCGAGCACACCCGGTACGTATTCCACCAGGCGCGCTGGTACCGGATCGGCGAGACTTATGTCGCGCAGATGCGGGATCAGGTCCGGGATCTGGTGGCCCGCAAGCACGTCTGGCCGGACATCACGTGGAAACCGAGCGGGCAGCCCGACGACGAGCATCGGTATTGCCGCCGCGTCGCCGCTCTCGCGCCGGGATACCTGTGCCTCGACAAGGATTTCGCGAGCACTCACCTGCATCCGCGCTTCGAACTCTGCGACGTGCTGGGCCCCGAAGACGAGCTGATCCACGTCAAATGGCTCGGCCGGGCTACTGCGGCCAGCCATCTCTACACCCAGGCGCTCGTGTCCGCCGAAGCACTGCACGATGAGCCGGAAGCGCTGGCACAGCTGGCCGACAAGGTGTCCGCTTTAGACCCGGGACGGACGCTGGGCGGCGCGCCGGACACTGTGGTGCTCGCCGCCGCGGGACGGGCATGGAATGTGGACGAGTTGTTCACGCTCTCGCAGGTCGCCCTGCTGCGGCTGGACCGAGCGGTGCGGAGCTTGCGCGCGACGTTGAAGTTCGCGGATATTCCCCACACGGCGAAGAAGAAGCGCCGTTAAACCGGCGCGGCCTTGCTCAACTCGTCCATCGCCTCCGGCAACGCGTCCGCCAGCGGCCACAAATCCTTCACCAATTCCTTGGCCCCCAGCAACCCAATCCCGACCTTGCCGTCGTTCGACAGCACCGTGATGTTGAGCCCCGCCCCGTGGAACACCGGCCCCAGCGGATAAAGCCCGGTGATCCGCGCCCCCAGCAAATACAGCGGCATCGGCGGCCCAGGCACATTCGAGATGATCAGGTTGTGCACCACCGGATGCCGTTCGGCCAATCGCAGCGCCGAATACGCGCGCACGCCGAGCCCGAAGACTGTCGCCGGGGAAAATTGGGCCCAGTCGGCGAGCATGTCGGCGTCGATGTCGTAATGGTGGTCCTTCGCCCGCCGGTTCGCCTCGGCCAGGAAGAACACGCGCGCCGCCGGGTCGGGCAGATGTGTGGGCAGCGAAGCGAAAAAGGCCGAAACCCGGTTGCTGCCGCGATCGCGTTCCGTGCGTTCGTGCACCGATACCGGCACCGTCGCCACCAGCGGGTCGCCCGGCAGTTCGCCGCGGCCGAGCAGGAATTGCCGCAGGGCACCGGAAACGAGCGCCAGCACCACGTCGTTCACCGTGACGCCGAAAGCGTCCTTCACCTGCTTCACCGCATCGAGATCCAATTGCGCGAAAGCGACCGAGCGATGACCGGTGATGGTGCCGTTCAGCGAGGTCCGCGGCGCGGTGAACGGCACCGGCATTCCCTTGCCGCGCAAGGCTTTGCCGAGCCACCGCGGGACCAGCTCGATCAGCTCCGGCAGCAACCGGGCGATCTCGAACGGCCGGTGCAGCAGCGAATCGGCGCTCTCGCGCAGCAGCCGCAACCGCGTGGGGAGACCGTCGTTGCGGCGTTCGCCGGCGGGCAGTTCCGGCAGCGGCGCGTCAGGTTCGAGACCGGCGAGGTAGCCGATCAGGCTGGCCCCGCCGACGCCGTCGACGCTCGCGTGGTGCATTTTCAGCAGCACCGCCAGCCGTCCGTCCGACAGGCCCTCGATCACGTAGCACTGCCACAGCGGATGCGCCCGGTCGAGCCGCTGCCCGGCGATGTGCGCGCACATCTCGGCGAGCTCGCGGTCGTCGCCCGGCGCGGGCAGGCCGATCCGGTGCACATGGTTGTCGAGGTCGAAATCCTCGTCCTCGACCCACACCGGATGGTTCAGGTTCCAGAGTGGATTGTGGAGTTTGCGGCGGAACGCCGGGATCAGCGCGACGCGTTCGGCGAGGCGGCGCTTGAACTCCGGGAACGCGTAGCCGCCGGGCATGGTCGAGCCGTCGAGGGTGAGCAGGCCGCAGACGTGCAGGACCTGCGAGGGCGTCTCCAGGTAGAGGAAGCTCGCGTCCAGCCCGCTCAGTCGCTGCATGTCTGCCAGGGTAAGGCAGAACCCTGGCCGGGGCGCTCGGCGGAGGTAGCATCGGGAAGGTGAAACCGGACTTCGTGACCCGCCGGGCGGCGCAGCTCGGTCTCGCCGCGCTCGCCCTGCGGCCGCCGAAACCGCGGCCGACCTCGATCCCGGTGTTCTTCGCCGGCTGGCTCACCGGCGAACTCGCGCCGCACCTGCTCGCGCTCACCGCGGCCGACACCGTGCAGCACGTCGCGCGCCACGGGGTGCGCCGCCCCAGCGACCGGATCGGGCTGGCGCTGGCCGGGCTGTCCGCGGCCGGTTTCGCGTCGCTCATCGGGACCTCGCTGAAGGCACGCCTCGAGGTGGAGGCCGCGCTCGTCGAAGCGCTCGGCGAGGACTACCGGGACCGCCTGGAGAACCCCTCGGACTTCTCGACGCCGTGGGGACGCCTGCTGATGCCGTTCCGGATGCACGAGCCGGACGTCGTACGCGACCGGAATGTCGCGTACGCCCCTGGCGGCAAACGGTTCCTGCTGGACGTCTACCGTCCGCGCGAAACAGTCCGCGACGCACCGGTGCTGCTGCAGATCCACGGCGGCGCGTGGACGATCGGCAACAAGGAACAGCAGGGCCTGCCGCTGATGCGCCACCTCGCCCGCCGCGGCTGGGTCTGCGTCGCGATCAACTACCCGCTCTCCCCCGCCTCGCGCTGGCCGGCGCACATCGTCGCGGCCAAGCAAGCGCTCGCCTGGATCCGCGAGCACATCGCCGAGTACGGCGGCGACCCGCGCTTCGTCGCGGTGACCGGCGGTTCGGCGGGCGGGCACCTGGCCGCGCTGCTCGCGCTGAGCCAGAACGACCCGGCGCTGCAGCCCGGGTTCGAGGAGGCGGACACGAGCGTGCAGGCCTGCGTGCCGCACTACGGCGTGTACGACATCGCCGCGTCGACCGGCGAGGAGGAAAGCCGGTACCGCCTGGAAAGCCTGATGGCGCGCCGGGTGTTCGCCCCGGAGCACCGCCTGGACGACTACCTCGCCGCGTCCCCGCTGGACCGGATCGCCGAGGACGCGCCGCCGTTCTTCGTGATCCACGGCAAGCACGATTCGCTCGTGCCGGTCGCGGAGGCGCGGGAGTTCGTCGCCCGGCTGCGCGCCAAGTCCGCCCACCCGGTCGCGTACGCGGAACTCGCCGGGGCGCAGCACGCCTTCGACGTGTTCCCGTCGATCCGCAGCACCCACGTCGTACGCGGCGTCGAGCACTTCCTCGACTGGGCCCACGCTCAGGCGTTGACCCCGGTCAGCGAGAAGAACTCCTGACGCGAACGGGCATCCTCGCGAAGGGTGCCCATCAGCGTGGACGTCACCGTGGACGAGCCGGTCGCCTGCACGCCGCGCAGGGTCATGCAGGTGTGTTCGGCCTCGATCACCACGCCGACGCCCTTCGGGGACAGCTGGTCGCCGAGCCATCCCGCGATCTGCTTCGTCAGCCGTTCCTGCACCTGCGGGCGGCACGCGAAATGCTCGACGACCCGCGCCAGCTTCGACAGGCCGAGGATCCGCTCGCCCGGCAGATACCCGACGTGCGCGACCCCGATGAACGGCAGCAGGTGGTGTTCGCAGACCGACCGGACCGGGATGTCGCGGGCCAGCACCAGCTCGTCGTAGCCCTCGTCATTGGGGAACGTGGTCAGGTCGAACGAGCGCGGCGTGAACAGTTCGGCGTACGCGCGGGCCATCCGGCCGGGGGTGCCGCGCAGGCTCTCCGAGTCGAGGCTGATGCCGAGCGCGCGCAGGAAGTCCCCCGCCGCGTTTTCGGCCGCGGCCAGGTCGAAGCCGGGAACGGGCTCGTGGACGACGCGGAGGGCGGTTCCGGACGACTGCATGGGCGATCCTCGGGCTTCGGGAGGCGGCGGGACGGGGTTTCGCCGATAAATCTTTGTCTTATTGCCCGGCGGAGTCAATGTGACCAGGTGAACAAGCCAGGTACTGGGATCGGGGAACCTCGCTAGGCGTTATCGTGGGCGTGTGACGAGTGACCTGGCGACCATCCGCGCGGTAGCGGCGCTGGACGAGGACCTGCGCCGGGGGATGTACTCCTTCATCCGCGACGCAGGCCGCCCGGTGACGCGCGAGGAGGCGGCCGCGGCGGTCGGCATCTCGCGCAAGCTGGCCGCGTTCCACCTGGACAAACTCGTGACGGCCGGCCTCCTGCGCGCCCGCTACGAGACGGTCGGCGGCGTCCGGAAGGTGGGCCGCGCCCCGAAGGTCTACGAACCCGCGGGGACCGACTTCGCGATCACCATCCCGCCCCGGCACCCCGACGTCCTGGCCGCGATCCTGGTGGACGCCGTCGCCTCGGCGGCCCCCGGCGAACCGGCCCGGGACGCTGCGCTCCGCGAGGCCGGACGGCACGGCTCCGCGGCCGGCGCGGCTGAACGCGAACGCTCCCGTCCGGGCAGGCTGGGCACGGAACGCGGGCTGACACTGACGAGCGCGGTCCTGGCCCGCCACGGTTTCGAGCCGAACCGCGAGACGCCGGTGTGCCTGCGGCTGCGCAACTGCCCGTTCCAGCCGTTGGCGGGACGCGCGCCGGAGCTGGTGTGCGGGATGACGGACCGGTTCCTGAACGGGGTCGTGGAAGGACTCCAGGTGCCAGGAGTCTCGACGGCCCGGGTCGCGCCTCGCGACGGCGGGTGTTGCGTGGAGCTTCGAGGGTCCGAGTCAGGCGATAGCTGACCCGGTCTGCTCCAGCCTGCGGGCGAGGCAGGCGGGGACGTCTTCGAGCTTGACGTGATCTTCGAAGACACCGGTGTCGGCTTCGAAGACGGCCGCGGAGAGATCGTGGACGACCAGCGCTTCGAATTCGGCGCCGTCGATGGCGAAGGCGAGGAACCAGTTCCACGGGGTGGTCGGCGCCGGGGGTGACTCGGGGTGCAGCTCCACGACGACATTTCGCGCGGGAAAGCGGGTTTCCAGGTCTGCGTTCCAGGCTTGACAGAGGTCGAGCATGCGCGGGCGTTGCTGCGCCCAGGTGTCGGGCGCTGTCTTTCTCGCCAAGCTAGCCGCCCGACGACACCGCGCGCAGCACCCGCGCGACGTGGGCGGAGGGCCAGTCTTCGGTGAACGGCCGGGTGCGCAGCAGCCATCGGTGGAAGACCGGGCCCAGCAGCAGTTCCGCACCGTCCTCCGGGCAGGCGACCGCGGCGCGGGCCAGGCGGTCGGCGATCGCGCGCAGTTGCGGGCCCAGCAGGCGATCCAAGACTTCAGCGCCGATAGCCGGATCGGTTTGCAGTTCGGCGGTCACCGCGCGGAGCAGGCGGTCTGTCGCCGGATCGGCCAGTTCGGCGATCATGCCGCGGACCAGGGTCTCCAGATCAGCCCGAAGATCGCCGGTGTCCGGGACAGCGACTTCGCCGGCAGCGTCGAGGCTTTGTTCCAGCAGCGCGTCCAGCAACACCGCGGCGGGCGAGGACCACGTGCGGTACAGCGTTTGCTTCCCGGCGCCCGCGCGAGCCGCGATGCCCTCCATGGTCAGGCCGCCGAAGCCGGATTCGGCGGCTAGCGAGAGCACCGCGGCGTGCACTCGGGCTCGGGTGCTGGCGCGTGCCATGTCAGATCTCCGCGTCCGAGAAACGCTTGTCCTGACGGTAATCCGTGAGGCGTCCAGACAGCGCGGTCGCGACCATGCCGGGGGCGTCGGCACCGGTCAGGACGCGCAATCGCTGGTCGGCGGGGTCGTCGACGTGCCGCAGGATCTCAGCGGCGATCTCCGCGGGCGGGGTGCCGCCGCCGGTGCCGGTGGCGGCCCACGGGACGGTCGTCGTGCCGAACATCCGCTCGCGCAAACCGTCGTACGCCGGGTCCGGGGTGGCGAACCGCATGCTGCCGGTCGCCCATTCGGTGTCCATCCCGCCCGGTTCGACGATGCTCACGCGCACGCCGAACTCGGCGACCTCCTGTGCGATCGCCTCGCTCATGCCCTCCAGCCCCCATTTGCTCGCGCTGTACAGCCCGAATCCCGGCACCGAACCGGCGCCGCCGACCGAGGAGATCTGCACGACGTGCCCCGACCGCTGCTCGCGGAACACCGGCAATGCGGCTTGGGTCAGCCACAACGCGCCCAGCAGGTTCGTCTCCAGGATGTCCCGCGCTTCGTCCTCGCTCGCCTCCTCAGCCATGCCGACCAGTCCGTACCCGGCGTTGTTCACCACGACGTCCAGCCGGCCGAACTCGGCCACTGCCCGCCGCGCGGCTTCCCGCGCGGCGGCCCGGTCCCGCACATCGAGCACGTGCTCCACGACGTTCCGGTGTTCCGGCGCGCTGCCCGGCGTGCGGACGGTCGCCAGCACCCGGTCGCCCGCTTCCGCCGCGGCCACAGCCAGCGCCCGGCCCAGGCCGCGGCTCGTTCCGGTGATCACCCAGGTTCTCGTCATGCCGCAGACGCTAGCACAAAACGAGACGGACCGTCTCGTTTCAGTCCGGGGCTCAGCCCTCCGCCGGGTAGGCGAGGTCGACCGGCTGCTCCGCCGGAGGCCCGTCCGGCCACCACTGGCCCGCGACCCGCACGAACCGGTACCACCGGCTGTCCCGTCCGTACCGCAGCTGCACGGAACCGACCGTCACCCGGTTGCGCCACACCTTCGCCTCCCCCGGCAGTTCCGCGAGTTCCGCCCGAGCCACCGCCAGCGGACCGGGGCCGGGACTCCACACGTCCCGCAACGCCGCCAGCCCGCACCGGCCCGCTTCTCGCCAGGCCTGCGCCGACACGATCAGCTCCGACGGCGCGACCTCGGCGGCAGCGGCGAGCCCGAAGACGTCCGCGCCCGGCCGGGCGGCCCGGCGAGCCAGGTCCTCGGCGAAAGTCAAGTCCGCCAAGGCATCCCGGGTGCGCAGCAGGTCGAGCGCGAGCGACGCGGCGTCGGCGGCCAGCGCGGCGAGACCAGCGGACGTCAGGCCGGAGCGAGCAGGCGGGTCGAGATCGAGCACCGCGGGCGGACCGGGTTCGCCGGGGACAGCGGGCAGCGGCGGCAGCGGCGCGATTCGCCGTGCGTACGCCTTTTTCGGCGTCAATCCGACTTCCGGCGCGCGAGCCGGACGGGCGGCGCTGGGCGTGCGCAATTCGCGCAGTTGAGCCAAAACCTCGTCCCGGCCCCGGCCGCGCAACGTGAACAGCACGAACGGATCCGCGTCCACCTCGTCGGCGACCAGGTAGTACACCGCCGCCACGTGTTTGCACGGATTCGCGCTGTCCGGACAGGAACACCGCGGCCGCAGATCACCCGGGCCGGGCAGCAGATCGGCTCCGGCCTCGCGTGATTGGACGGCCAGTTCCTCCGGCAGCTCGCCGTCGAGCAACGCGGCAGCATGCCCGAGGCGGCGACCGGCGACGTCGAGCAGCTTGTCCCATTCCGACGCGCTGAACTCGCGCATCCGGATCGCGACCCGGTACGGATCCGGACGGCTTCCCCGCACCCACGCGGTGATCTCGCCCGCGCTGATCGCCAGCTGGTCCACGACGCCCTTGCGCGCGTACGTCCGCCCGCGCGGCAACCGGTTCGGATCCAGTTTGGCGCGCTGCTCCAGCGCCTCCACCCACGCCCGGCCCCACCACCGGCGCCCGAACGTCCGCCGCGGCGGCATCAGCCGCTCCCCAGCCGGACGAGGTCGGCGAGCTGGTCGTCGGACAGTTCGGTGATCCAGTCCTCCCCCGCGCCGACGACCGCGTCGGCCAGCCCGCGCTTGGTTTCCAGCACCGCGGCGACGCGTTCCTCCAGCGTGCCTTCGGCGATCAGCCGGTGCACCTGGACCGGCCGGTCCTGCCCGATCCGGTACGCGCGGTCGGTGGCCTGGTCCTCCACCGCCGGGTTCCACCAGCGGTCGTAGTGGATCACGTGCGTGGCCCGGGTGAGGTTGAGCCCGACGCCGCCCGCCTTGAGCGACAACAGGAACACCGGCACCTCGCCGGACTGGAACGCGGCCACCATCTCGTCGCGCTGCTTCGGCCCGGCCTCGCCGGACAGCAGCGCGGTGGGCAGCCCGCGTTCGGCGAGCCGCCGCTCCAGCAACCGGCACAGGCGCACGTACTGGCTGAACACCAGCACGCTCTCGCCCTCGTCGAGGATGACGTCCAGCAGTTCCTCGAACGCGGCGAGCTTGCCCGACCGTCCGCTCAGCGCGCCGGTGCTTTCCTTGAGGTAGTGCGCCGGGTGGTTGCAGATCTGCTTGAGCTCGGTGAGCAGCTTCAGCACCTGGCCGCGCCGCTGCACCCCCTGCGCCTCCCGGATCTGCGCGAGATTCTCCCGGACCACCGCCTCGTACAGCGTGGTCTGCTCGGCGGTGAGCGGGACGTACCGGTCAGTCTCGGTTTTCCGCGGCAGCTCCGGCGCGATGTCCGGGTCGGTTTTGCGGCGGCGCAACAGAAACGGCCGGACCGTGGCGGCGAGCCTTCCGGTGACCGTCTCGTCCCGGTCCCGTTCGATCGGCCGCGCCACGGTGCGCCGGAACTTCTCCAGCGGACCGAGCAGCCCCGGCGTGGTCCAGTCGAGCAGCGACCACAGTTCGGTGAGCCGGTTCTCCACCGGCGTTCCGGTGAGCGCGACGCGGGCCGCCGCCGGCACCTGCCGCAGTTCTTTAGCCGTGGCGGACAACGGGTTCTTGACGTGTTGCGCCTCGTCCGCGGCGACCATGCCCCAGTCCACTTCGGACAGCAGCTCCCGGTCGCGGCGCAGCACCCCGTACGTGGCGAGCACGACCTCGTCCGGGGCCAGGTCGTCGAGATGCCGTCCGCCACCGTGGAAACGGCGCACCGGCACGTCCGGCGCGAACTTGCCGAACTCGCGTTCCCAGTTGCCCAGCAACGACGTCGGGCACAGCACGAGCGTCGGCCCCGCGGCCTGCGCGCGGCGGTGCAGATGCAGGGCGATGAGCTGGATTGTCTTGCCCAGCCCCATGTCGTCGGCGAGACAGGCGCCGAGGCCGAGCTCGGTCATCGCGATGAGCCAGCCCAGCCCCGCGCGTTGATACGGCCGCAGGGTGGCGGTGAGCCCCGCCGGTTCCTCGACCGGTGCGGGTTCCCTTTCCCGCAAACGTTCGGCGAGCCCGGACAACGCCGGTTGCGGGGCGAACTCGACGCGTTCGCCGTCGACCTCCAGTTCGCCGGTGAGCGCCGCGGCCAACGCTTCCGCGCCGGTGAGCCGCGACCGGCGAGCCCGCATCCGCGCCAGCAAGGCGGGATCGAGCTTCACCCACTGCCCGCGCAACCGGACCAGCGGACGTTTGGCTTCGGCGAGCGCCGCGACCTCCTCGTCGGTGAGTTCGCTGCCGCCGAGGCTGAGCCGCCAGCGGAACTCCAGCAGGCCGTTGAGCGGGAACGCGGGACCGGATTCGCTCGCCGGAGCCTGCGTGACGCTCGCCTTCGCCCGCACCTCGCCGGAGAAAAGATCCTTGGGCCACAGCACCTCGATGCCCGCGCCGCCCAGGTCACGGGCCCCGGCGCCGAGCAGGTCGACGACCTCGTCGTCCGACAGCGGGAGCGTGGTGGGCGCCGGTTCGGACAGGATCCGGCCCAGCGGCGGCCAGGCTCGGGCACCTCGCCGCAGCCCCAGCAGAAGCTGAGTTTCCACCTGGTCGCCCAGCCGATGCAGTACCGCTTCGGGAGCGTCCCACAACGTGGCCGCTTCGACGACCAGGCTCGGTTCAAGAGTGGAACGAACGGCCAGGACGCCGGAGAATTCCTCGTCGGTCGCTTCGATGCGCAGCAACAGTTGCGCGCCGTCCGGGCTGCGGGCTTCCAGCTCGGTGAGCCAGGCCGCGCCGTCCGGGTCCAGCAGCGTGGGCTGAGATTCCGCGAACGCCGCCCCGCCGGACCCGACTGCCGCTGCCGGACTGCGCACGAGGACGTCCGCCGCGGCGTCCCATACCGCGCGGACCAGTGATTCCGGTGAGTGCAAGCGGATTCGTTTCACGCCGGACAACGGCAGCGCGTGCGCTTCCGGCGGCAGCGCGGCGGCTAGTCCGCGCAGGAGTTCTTCGTCGGATGAGTCCAGCGGACCCACACGCCAGGTGCCCAGGCCGCTCGGGGTCGACGCCGGGCGCAAGCGGCCGCGCGCCACGAGATTCACTCCGGCGTTGACCACCGCCGACCACGCCGCCATCGCCGGGCTCGTCTCGTCCGGTACGACCAGGAGGCGCGGGATCGCCTGCGCCAGCGGCACGAGTCGCGCTACTACCTCGGTGCGGGCGAACTTCCCGCCGCCGGGCAGGACGAGCTGGATCGGGGTGTCGCCCTCGATCTCGTCGCCCCACAGCGCCAGAACTCCCTCTCGCGGGGGATCCGAGGGGAGGTAGGTGGCTTGGGTGGTCTGGTCGAACTCCACCCACGCACGGTAACGCTTGGGTCCGACAGTTCTGCTCGTCGCCTGGTGGCGACATCGGCCGTCTTGGGTTGCGGGGGGCACCCCGAAGGTTGATTGTGCTGACGGTTCGGGGGTGCTTGTCAAGGCGGGAAAGATGCCTTGACAAGCACCCCCGAACCGCAGGGAGGCTTCGTATCGGGGTTGGGGGAAGGGCTGGGTGCCTCGCTGGGTGGGTGCAGCGGCTGCGGTGTCGTAGGCGGGCGGGGCTAGCGCCCCAATGTGGCATTGGGTGCGTCCCACGCACCGAACGCCACATTGGGTGCGTCCCACGCACCCAATGCCACATTGGGGCGCATTTCGGCGGATGCCGGGCGGCTGGTCGCGAGGGCGACCCTGGGGGAATCAGAGTCGATGAGGGTGTCCCGCACGGACGGCTACTTGTCCAGGAGCAGGTGGACGGAAAGCTCCAGGCGGCTGGCCACATCGGCGGCGGAGGCGCGGCGGGTCACCCAGGCGACCAGGTTCGCCATCCACACGTCGGCCACCACGTGGAAGATGTCGCGGTCCGCCTCGGTGGGGTCGTCGATGCCCATCGCGCTCGCGAACATGTCCTCCATCAGCCTGCCGACCAGTTCCACCTCGGCGGCCGCGGACGTGTCGGCGAACATGAACGCGCGCACCATCGCCTCGGTGAGGTGCGGATCGCGTTGCATGAGGCGGGTGTTGCGGCCCAGGACGAACATCAGCCGCTCAGCGGGGGTCTCGCCGGGGATCGCGCTGCGCTGGATCTTCTCGTGCGCGGCCTCGAATTGCTGCGCAAGACCCGACACGAGCAGGTGAATCTTCGACGGGAAATACCGGTAGAGCGTGCCCAGCGCGACGTCGGCCTTTTCGGCGACTGCGCGCATCTGCACCGCGTCGTAGCCGCCCTTGGAGGCCAGCGAGAGCGTCGCGTCGATGATGCGGCGGCGGCGGTCCCGCTGGGCCGCGGAGCCCAGTTCCTCGCCCATCGCGCCGAGGCCGTTCGCCCGCGTTTTCGCCGGCGTCTTCGCCTTCCCCGGCATCGCATTCCCCTCTGTCGTCACGCAAGCCGTCTTGCGGAACTCGTTCCAGTTTCCGGCTAAGCGTACCTGCCCTGGAGAAAGGTTCAACTCTCGACCGCCTGGCGGAAAAACTGTAACACGTTCTACACTCGCCAGTAGCTCTGTACCCCGCGAGGAGGAGACCGATGCCGGTCGCGCTCACCGAGGACCAAACCGCGCTAGCCGCCGCCGTGCGGGCCTGGGCGGCAGCACACGATCCAGTCGCCGCCGTGCGCGCGGCCGAAACCGCGGGCGCCAGCCTGCCGGACGGGTTCTCCGCGCTCGGCCTCACCGGCATCGCACTGCCCGCGTCGGTGAACGGCGCGGACGGGACCGTCGCGGATCTCGCGGCCGGGCTCGCCGCCGCGGCGGAAGCGCTGGTCCCCGGGCCGCTGCTGAGCACCGCGCTGGCCGGATTGCTGCTGGCGGAACACTCGAAGGAACTCGCCGCCGAGATCGCCGACGGAGCCGCGCAGGTCGCGGTGCAGTTGGAAGAATCGGCGACCGTACCCGGCGCGGACGGAAAAGCATGGCTGCTTGTACCGCGCGGCGATCAGTACGTCTTGGTCCCGCCCGGCGCAGCGGTGGAACCGTTGACCCCCTTCGACTTTTCCCGGTCGCTGGGCCGGGTCAAGGCCGACGCGCCGGGCGAGGTGCTGAATCTGCCGGACGTCCGCGATCTGGCGGCGACGCTCGCGGTCGCGGAAGCGGCGGGCGTGGCGCGCTGGTGCCTGACGACGGCCGTCGAGTACGCCAAGGTCCGGGAGCAATTCGGCCAGGTGATCGGCGCTTTCCAGGCAGTGAAACACCTGTGCGCGGAGATGTTGTGCCGCACCGAAGCGGCCGAGGCGCTGGCGTGGGACGCGGCTTCGTCAGTCGGCGACCCGCTGGCCGTCGCGAGCGCTGCGGCGGTGGCGTTGGACGCTGCCGTCGAGAACGCGAAGGACTGCATCCAGGTGCTCGGCGGAATCGGGTTCACCTGGGAACACGAAGCGCATCTGTACCTGCGGCGCGCGCTGGCGTTGCGGCAATGGCTCGGCGGTTCCCAGAAGTGGCGTCAGCGGGCCGCGGACCTGGCGTTGGCCGGGAAGCGGCGGACGCTCGGGGTGAATGTCGGCGAGGATGCCGAGGTGACCCGGCTGGTCGCGGAAATTGCTGCCCTGCCAGAAGAAAAGCGCCGCACCGCGCTCGCGGACTCGGGATTGCTGGCCCCGCACTGGCCCCAGCCCTACGGCATGGGCGCGGACGCGGCGACGCAGCTGCGGATCGACGCCGCCTTGACCGCGGCGGACATCCGGCGGCCAGACCTGGTCATCGGCGGCTGGGCCGTGCCGACGATTCTCGCGCACGGCACCGACGACCAGCGCGAACGCTTCGCCAAGCCGACCCTGCGCGGCGAAGTGACCTGGTGTCAGCTGTTCAGCGAGCCCGGCGCTGGCTCGGATCTCGCGTCGCTGCGCACCGTGGCGCGCCGGACCGACCGCGGCTGGCTGCTGACCGGCCAGAAGGTGTGGACGTCGCTTGCCCACGAAGCGGATTGGGCGATCTGCCTCGCGCGCACCGACCCGGATGTGCCGAAGCACAAGGGAATCACGTACTTCCTGGTCGACATGCGCGCCGACGGCATCACCACGCGACCGCTGCGCGAGATCACCGGACGGAGCGTGTTCAACGAGGTTTTCCTGGACGACGTCTTCGTTCCGGACGCCGATGTCGTCGGCGCACCCGGCGCGGGCTGGAAGCTCGCGCGCACGACGCTGGCGAACGAACGCGTGGCGCTGGGCCGCGGTTCCGCGGTGGGCGAGAACGTGGAGGCACTGCTGGAATCCGCGCCCGCAGACGTGGATCGCGACCGGCTCGGCGCGTTGATCGGACAAGGCAGCGCGTGTTCGGTGCTCGACCTGCGGGCGACGCTGCGGCGGCTGGACGGCCTCGGACCGGGCGCGGAATCGTCGGTCGCGAAGCTGCTGGGCGTACGGCATCGACAGGAAACAGCCGAGTTCGCGCTCGATCTCGCACCGGAGCTGGTCGCGGACACGCAGGCGGCGCAAGAGTTTCTGCTCACCCGCTGCCTGTCCATCGCGGGCGGCACCACGCAAGTCCTGCTGTCCGCCGCCGCCGAACGAGTGCTCGGCCTCCCCCGCTGAAGATCCGTGAAGGGCTCCTCGTGGGAATCGAGGAGCCCTTCACGACACGTCATTCGGCCCGAAAAGCCGCGGCGAGACGGGCGTATTCGTCCAGCAGCGCCAGCGTTTCCGCCTCCGGCAGCGTCGGCAGCATGAACCCGTAGTGGTCCAGCCCGGCGTCGGCGTACTGCTTGACCGCGTCCGCGTCGGCCGGTCCGCCGAAGAGCTGCGAGGGCATGTCCCCGCGACCCGCGTCCGCCAGCTGCTGACGCACGCGGCGCACGTCGTCCGGCGACACCGCGGGGTTCGGGATCCAGCCGTCGCCGTGCTCGATCAACCGCTTCAGCGCCGCGTCGCTCGCGCCGCCGACGTAGATCGGCGGATGCGGCGTCTGCACCGGCTTCGGCCACGCGAAGATCGGGTCGAAGTCGATGTGCTTGCCGTGGAACTCGGCCTCGTCCTGCGTCCAGATCGCCTTCAGCGCGGCGATCTGCTCGTTCAGCAGTGCGCCCCGGGTCTTCGGGTCGGTGCCGTGGTTGACCATTTCCTCCCGGTTCCAGCCCGCCCCGACGCCGAAGGCGAACCGGCCGCGCGAGATCAGGTCGAGCGACGCCACCTCCTTCGCGGTGTGGATGATGTCGCGCTGGATGAGCAGCACGACACCGGTGCCCAGCACCAGGTTCGAGGTGTTCACCGCGGCGGCCGTCAATGCCACGAACGGGTCGAGCGTGCGGTAGTAGACCCGCGGCAGCTCGCCCCCGCTGGGGTACGGCGTTTCGCGGCTCGTCGGGATGTGCGAGTGCTCCGCGAGGAAGAGGGACGCGAAGCCGCGCTCCTCCGCCGCCTCGCCGAGCACGTCGGGGCGGATGCCTTCGTCGGTCACAAACGTCGAGATGCCGAAATCCATGCCTCCTTCTACTCCGCGGATCGGGCAGGTATTCCCGCGGGCTGTTGACAGATCACCGGCCCCGTCCGCTAGCGTTAAATCATCACCCGTTGAATAGGAGGCTCCGGATGGACGTGACGGACGTCGACTTCGAGGAGATGTACCAAGGCAAGACCCCGATCGGGGAGAAGGTCCCGTGGGACATCGCCGGCCCGCAGCCCGCGGTGGTCGCGCTCGAAGCGGACGGCGGATTCCACGGCGAAGTGCTCGACATCGGTTGCGGCCTGGGCGAAAACGCGATGTTCCTCGCGTCTCGCGGACATCGCGTCACGGGTCTCGACGGCGCGCCGACCGCACTCGCGCGTGCCCGCGAAACCGCCGCGAAGCGCGGCCTGGACCTCACCTTCGCCCAGGCCGACGCGACCCGGCTCGAGGGATACGAAGGCCGCTTCGACGCGGTCCTGGACAGCGCGCTTTACCACTGTCTCGACGAAGAACAGCGGCACGCGTACGTGGCGGCACTCGTGCGCGCGACCAAACCCGGCGCACGGCTGAACATATTCTGTTTCTCGGACGAGGTGCCGGCGAACTTCCCGGTGCCGTACCGGATCACCGAGCAGAATCTGCGCGAAACGGTCGGCAACGGCTGGACGATCAGCGTGCTCGAACCAGCCGTCTACACCACCGCGATGAGCCGCGAGGGCCTGATCGCCGCGGTCTCCGCCGTTTCGGAGGAGGAAAAGCCGGACCCGACCGCGCTCGACGCATTGGACGTCGACGAGCAGGGCCGGGTCCTCGTCCCGATGTGGCGGCTGGCCGCCGACCGGGCGTGACGGGTCAGACGTTGCGCCGGTACTGGCCGCCGACCTCGAAGAACGCCTCGGTGATCTGACCGAGCGAGCACACCCGCGCGGCATCCATCAGCACGTCGAACAGGTTGCCGCCGCGGGTGGCCGCGTCGCGCAGCGCCTTGAGCGCCTGCTGGGCCTCCTCGCGGTGCCCCTGCTGGAAATCGGCGAGCCTGCGCAGCTGGGACTGCTTCTCGTCCTCGGTCGCGCGGGCCAGCTCCACCTCGACGTCGTCCTCGCCCGCCTTCGGGTTGCGGAAGGTGTTGACGCCGATGATCGGCAGCGAGCCGTCGTGCTTCTTGCGTTCGTACAGCAGCGATTCGTCCTGGATGCGGCCGCGCTGGTAGCCGGTCTCCATCGCGCCGAGCACGCCGCCGCGTTCGGAGATCCGGTCGAACTCGGTGAGCACGGCCTCCTCGACCAGGTCGGTCAGCTCGTCGATGACGAACGAGCCCTGCAGCGGGTTCTCGTTCTTCGACAGGCCCCATTCCTTGTTGATGATCATCTGGATGGCCATCGCGCGGCGCACCGAGGACTCCGAAGGCGTCGTGATCGCCTCATCGAACGCGTTGGTGTGCAAGGAGTTCGCGTTGTCGTACAGCGCGCACAGCGCCTGTAGCGTGGTGCGGATGTCGTTGAAGCTCATCTCCTGCGCGTGCAGCGAGCGGCCGGAGGTCTGCACGTGGTACTTGAGCTTCTGCGACCGGTCGTTCGCGCCGTACCGCTCGCGCATCGCCACGGCCCAGATCCGCCGCGCGACCCGGCCCAGCACCGAGTACTCCGCGTCCATCCCGTTGGAGAAGAAGAAGGACAGGTTCGGCGCGAAATCGTCGATGTCCATGCCGCGCGCCAGGTACGACTCCACGTAGGTGAACCCGTTGGCGAGCGTGAAGGCCAGCTGCGAGATCGGGTTCGCCCCGGCCTCGGCGATGTGGTAGCCGGAGATCGACACCGAGTAGAAGTTGCGCACCCCGTGCTGGATGAACCACTCCTGGATGTCGGCCATCATCCGCAGGCTGAACTCGGTGGAGAAGATGCAGGTGTTCTGGCCCTGGTCTTCCTTGAGGATGTCCGCCTGCACCGTGCCGCGGACGTTCTTCAGCGCCCATTCGCGCAGTTCGGCGGCCTCGGTCTCGGACGGCTCGCGCCCGTGCTCCTCGCGGAACGCGGCGAACTTCTGGTCGATCGCGGTGTTGAGGAAGAACGCGAGGATCGTCGGCGCGGGCCCGTTGATCGTCATCGACACCGAGGTGTTCGGCGCGGTCAGGTCGAAACCGTCGTAGAGCGCCTTCATGTCGTCCAGCGTCGCGATGGAGACGCCGGAGGTGCCGACCTTGCCGTAGATGTCCGGGCGGGTGTCCGGGTCGTGGCCGTACAGCGTGACCGAGTCGAACGCCGTCGACAGCCGCTTGGCCTCGGAATCGGCCGACAGCAGCTTGAACCGGCGGTTGGTGCGGAACGCGTCGCCTTCGCCGGCGAACATCCGCGCCGGGTCCTCGCCCTCGCGCTTGAACGGGAAGACGCCCGCGGTGTACGGGAAGTAGCCGGGCAGGTTTTCCCGGCGCAGGAACGAAAGCAGCTCGCCGGACTCGGTGTAGCGCGGCAGCGCGACGCGCGGGATCCGGTTGCCGGACAGGGTTTCCCGCCACAGCTGCGTGCGCAGCTCCTTGTCGCGGATCTTCACGACCAGCTCGTCCTGCCGGTAGTCCGCGGCGAGCGCCCGGAACCGTTCGAGCAGCTTGGTCGTCTCGCCGTCCACATCGGACTCCGCGGCGGCGAGCAGGCCGTCGAGCGCGTCGGTGTTCGCGTCCACTTCCGACAGCGCGGCCTTGGCCTCGGCGAGGTGCTCGCGCTTGCGGACCGCGGCGACCTGCTTCTCGGTCTGCTCGTGGTATCCGCGCACCGTCTCGGAAATCTCGGCGAGGTAGCGCGCCCGGTTGCCCGGGATGATGGTGCTGGCGTCCGTCGAGACCTTGCCCGAAACCTCCGGCAGCGTACCGGCCGACACCGACAGCCCGCGGTCGGCGAGCATGTCGCGCAGGTGCTGGTACAACGCGGTCACGCCGTCGTCGTTGAACTTCGCCGCGCTCGTGCCGTACACCGGCATCTCTTCGGGCGCGGAGCCGAACGCCTCGCGGTTGCGCACCAGCTGACGCGCGACGTCCCGACGCGCGTCCTCGGCGCCGCGGCGCTCGAACTTGTTGATCGCGACCACGTCGGCGAAGTCGAGCATGTCGATCTTCTCGAGCTGCGACGCGGCGCCGAACTCCGGCGTCATCACGTACAGCGACTCGTCCACGTAGTCGACGATGCCCGCGTCGCCCTGGCCGATGCCCGGCGTCTCCACGATCACCAGGTCGAATCCGGCCGCCTTGCAGGCGAGGATCGACTCGCTCAGCCCGGTCGGGATCTCGCCGCTGGTGGTGCGGGTGGCCAGCGATCGGAAGTACACCGGCGAGCCGTCCAGGCAGTTCATCCGGATGCGGTCGCCGAGCAGCGCGCCGCCGCCCTTGCGCCGCGACGGGTCCACCGCGAGCACGGCGATGCGCAGCTTGTCTTCCTGGTCGAGCCGGAAACGCCGGATCAGCTCGTCGGTCAGCGAGGACTTGCCGGAACCGCCGGTGCCGGTGATGCCCAGGACCGGCACCTGCTTCTGCCCGGCGGCCTCGGTGATCGCCGACAGCCATTCCTCGGGCAGGTTTTCGCGCTGCAGCTGGGTGATCACCCGCGCGAGCGCCGGCACGTCGCCGGAGAGCAGCTTGTCGACCGAGGCGGGCGGCTGCGCGGACAGGTCGCTGTCGCAGGCCTTGATCATCATGTTGATCATGCCGGGCAGGCCCATCTCGTAACCGTCTTCGGGCGAGAAGATCCGTGCCACGCCGCGCGAATGCAGCAGGTCGATCTCCTCGCGCACGATGACGCCACCGCCGCCGCCGAACACCTTGATGTGCCCCGCGCCGCGCTCGTTCAGCAGCTCCACGAGGTAGCTGAAGTACTCGACGTGCCCGCCCTGGTAGGCGGAGATGGCGACGCCCTGGACATCCTCGGCGATCGCGGCCGTGGCCACCTCGTCGACGGAACGGTTGTGGCCGAGGTGCACCACCTCCGCGCCCTGGGACTGCAGGATCCGGCGCATGATGTTGATCGAGGCGTCGTGGCCGTCGAACAAGCTGGACGCCGTGACGAACCGGACCGGGTTCGCGGGACGGTACAGGTCGCTGCCGCTCATCCCCCCAATTTACTAGGACTTCCTACTATTGGAAACCCGAGCCCGAAGTGACCCGGCTCTCAAGGGTTGACATCCGGGCTATATTCAACCCATTAGTTAATTAACCAAGTGATTGAGCACCGATGCCGACAGATCAGCTGAGCACCACGTTCGCCGCGCTGGCGGACCCGACGCGGCGAGCGATCCTCGCCCGGCTCACCCGCGGCGAGGCCACTGTCAACGAGCTGGCCGAGCCGTTCGAGGTGAGCCTGCAAGCGGTGTCGAAGCACCTGAAAGTGCTGGAGCAGGCCGGGTTGATCAGCCGGGGCCGCACCAAGCAGTGGCGGCCGTGCCGCCTGGAGGCGGGTCCGCTCGCGGACGTCGCCGGCTGGGTCGCGGAGTACCGGCGGTTCTGGGAGTCCGGATTCGACCGCTTGGACGAGCATCTGCGGCAACTGCGGGAGGGGACCGAATGAGCGAGCTGACCATCGTGCGGGTCTTCGACGCGCCGCGGGAACTGGTGTTCCGGGCCTGGACCGACCCGGCGCACCTCGCGAGCTGGTTCGGCCCGCACGGCTTCGTCGCGTCCGAGACCAGCACGGACCCGCGCCCCGGCGGCGCCTGGCACAGCCGGATCACCAGCGCCGAGCACGGCGTCGACCGCCGGGTGTCCGGCGTCTACCGCGAGGTTTCGGCACCGTCCCGGCTCGTGTTCACCTTCCGCTGGCAGCACCCGGAGGACGAAGTCGGCGAAACGCTCGTGACCATCGATTTGGCCGAGCTGGCAGGCAAAACCTCGATGACGTTCCACCAAGCCCCGTTCCCGGATACGGCCGAGCGCGACGGCCACCTCGACGGCTGGCAATCCGGTTTCGAAGATCTCGACAAGACCCTGGAGGACCTGAAATGACCGCCGCACTCCCCCGCGTCGTCTCGCCGGAAGAATGGGCCAGCGCCCGGGAAGCCCTGCTGCGCAAGGAAAAGGAACACACCCGCGCGGGCGACCGGCTGGCCGCCGAGCGCCGCCGGATGCCCATGGTCCGCTTCGCGAAGCAGTACGAACTCGCCGGCCCGGACGGCACGCAAAGCCTGCTCGACCTGTTCGACGGCCGCCGCCAGCTGATCGTCTACCACTTCATGCTGTACCCCGGCGACGAGGTGGGCTGCCCCGGTTGCTCCCTGCTCGTGGACAACATGAGCCACCCGGCGCACCTGCACGCCCGCGACGTCACGCTCAAGGTCATCGCGCCCGCGACGCCGCCGGAGATCGAGCGGTACTGGGCCAGGATGGGCTGGACGATCCCGTGGGTTTCCGCCGCAGGCACGGATTTCCCGGCGGACTGCGGCATCGACGGCGGCTTCGGCGTGAGCGTGTTCCTCCGCGACGGCGACGACGTCTACCGCACCTACTTCACCGACGGCCGCGGCGGCGACCAGTTCGTCGGCACGCTGCGGTACCTCGACGTCACCCCGTTCGGACGGCAGGAGGCGTGGGAGGAAGAGCCGCGCGGCACGGACGCCCCCAGCAGCTGGTGGCGCCGCCACGACGAGTACTGAAAACTTTCTCGGGCGACGATGTCCAGGCAGCCATGGTGGCGCCGACCCTCTGGTGACCGGCACTCATCAAGGAAGCGAGCCCGCCATGGCCGACCTGGTCTACCTCGTCCACACGTCGCTGGACGGCTGCGTCGAAGGCCCCGCAGGAGAATTCGACTGGCCCCTCATGGGCCAGGAGCTCTCGGACTACTCGAACGAACTGTCCGAGCGCGCCGCGATGTTCGCCTACGGCCGCCGCGTATGGGAAATGATGTCGAGCTACTGGCCCGACGCGGAGTCCATTTCGGACCATCCGCACGACCTGGCCTTCGCCCCGCTGTGGCGGGAGAAGCCGAAGCTCGTCTTCTCCCGCACCCTCGCGTCGGCGGACTGGAACACCGAGATCGCCAGCGGCGACCTGGCCGAGGAAGTCGCCAACCACAAAGCAGCCGCGGACGGCGACATCGTCCTGATGGGCGGCTACGCGCTGGCCGCCGAACTGGGCCGCCGCGGGCTCATCGACGAGTACCTCGTCTGCGTCCACCCGGTAGTCCTGGGCGGAGACAAACGCCCCTTCGCCGAAGGCGCCGACCGCACGGAATTGCAGCTGGTCGAAACCCGCACCTTCGACAACACGGTCGTCCTGCTGCGCTACCGCACGAAGCGCTGAAGGCAGAGAAAAACCGGGTCACCCAAGCGTGACCCGGTTTTCGCTTACTGGTGCGCTTTCGCCGCGCGCAACGCGATCCACTGCCGCATCGCGTACTCGACCAGCGTGATCAGCGTCTGCTTCGTCGATTCCCGCTCCCGGGCGTCGCACCGGACGATCGGGATGCTCGCATCGATCGACAGCGCCTCGCGCACATCATTGATGTCGTGTTCCAGCACGCCGTCGAACGTGTTCACGCCGACGATGTAGGGCAGGCCGCGGTCCTCGAAGAAGTCGATCGGCGCGAACGAGTCCGCGAGGCGGCGGGTGTCGGCGAGCACGACCGCTCCGATGGCGCCGCGCACCAGGTCGTCCCACATGAACCAGAACCGCTGCTGGCCGGGCGTGCCGAACAGGTAGAGGATCAGGTCCGCGTCGAGCGAGACGCGGCCGAAGTCCATGGCGACCGTGGTGGTCGTCTTGTACGGGGTCTGGTCGAGGTTGTCGATGCCGCGGCTGGCGTCGGTCATCATCGCCTCGGTGGTGAGCGGAACGATTTCCGACACCGAGCCCACGAAGGTCGTCTTGCCCGCTCCGAAGCCGCCCGCCACCACGATCTTCGCCGATGTCATGGTCGGGGGCGCGGTTTCCCGCGGTGCCTTAAAGCCGACGGAGTCCACTCAAAACCCTTTCCATCAACATCAAGTGTGCTTCGGCGCCGTCCTGGCCCGAGATCGTCCGGTGCACGGTGACGAGGCCGGCGTCGGCCGCGTCGCTGATCAGCACCCGTGCCACCCCCAGCGGCACCGACAGCACCGCGGCGATCTCCGCCACCGAACGCGGGGTCCGGCACGCTTCCATGATCGAGATGCTCTCGATCTGCTCCGCCGCCGCCTGGGGGAAGCCCCCCGCGGCGACATGGTCCTTGGTGGAGATCAGCGTCTCCAGTTCGAGCGCGTAGTTCGCCCGGGTGCGCCCGCCGGTGAGAGCGTACGGGCGCACGATCGACGTCTCCTCGGCCGGGTCCACCCGATCGTGGCGCTCGGGCCGGACGATCGCCGACGGCATCGAGAACTCGCCGCTCGGCGGTCCCGGGTCGAAGAGCCCGCCTGGTCTGGGGCCGTCGGAGTCCGTACTGCCCGGTGGAGAGACGAGAGAGGTCACACCATCTCCTTGGTCGGCCTGCGGCACGGGTGCCGCAGGCGGGTCCGCTGCCGCGTGCGCTCCCGCGGCGGGCGGCACTGGGGACTGGGATTCCTTCTTTTCTTTGCCGCTCTTCTTCCGTTTTTTGCGCGAGCGGCCCGAATCAAGGCTGAACCCGTTGAGGACGTCGGCGAACGTGCCGTCGTCCCCGGCGGCGGGCTCCTCCCCGCGCGGGGGTTCGCCGCCGGTACCGGGCTCTTCGCCGAACAATCCGGACCCCTGGCTCATCGCGCCATCATCCCACCGGTTCGCCGATCAGCGAGCCCCCGGCGCCCTGCAGCTGCGCGCGCAGCTCCGGGGTCAGGATCTGGCCGACGCGGTCGACGAGCATCGTCATCTCGTAGGCGACCTGCCCGATGTCGCAGTTGGGCGCGGCGAGGATCGCCAGGCAGGAGCCGTCGCTGATGGACATCAGCACCATGATGCCGAGTTCCATCTCGACGACGGTCTCGCGCACCGAGCCCGCCTCGAAACAGCGGGCGGCCCCCTGGGTGAGGCTGACGAGCCCGGACGCCACGGCGGCGAGCTGGTCGGCGCGGTCGAGCGGCAGCCGGTTGGAGGCCGTCAGCAGGAGACCGTCTGCCGACACGACGACCGCGTGCGCGACGCCCGGGACGCGGTCGGCGAAGTCGTTCACCAGCCAGCCGAACTGGTTCTGCTGCGGCTGGGCCGCATTCGGCGAGGTCATTCACCCTCCAATGTTTCGTGGTTCTTCTCAGCGGCCTGCGCGGTGCGGTGCCTGCCGCGCTGGATCCCCTGCTGGAAACTGCTCAGGCGACCGCGCACGTCGTGCGCATCGCGGGACGGACGGGGGCTCGCCGACCCGGCGGGCGGCGGTGCGCTGCCGGGAAGAAGCTGTTCTCCTCGGCGGCGCCGAGGCAATCCTGCCGAAGTGAAGGAAGCGGGTGTCGACTGGGACACCGACTGGACCGTCCGCCACCCTTCGTCGGAACCGAAGTTCCACTCAGTGGTGGTTTCGGCAGGAGTCGTGGAGGGGCTGGCCGGCCCGTCGGAACCGGCGGGCGCGGCCGGAGCCTGCGGGGCTTGCGGGGCGTCCTGTCCGGCGGAGGACTGCCGCGACGGAGCCTGTCCCGGCACCAGCGGCTGACCCCACAGCCCGGTCTGCCCCGGCGCCGCGGTCTGGCCCGGCGTTCCGGACTGGCCCGGGACGTTCTGTCCGGGCACCCGGGTCTGGCCCAGTCCCCCGGCCAGCCCCTGCGCCGGAGCCGAAGCCGCCGGAGCCGGAGCAGCCGGAGCCGAGGCCGGGTCCGCCGTCGTGCCGGACTGCTCCGCGTTCTCCGCGGGCTTGCCCGGTGCGGCGGCCGGAGCCTGCGCGGCACGCCACGTCGTCAACGGCGAAGCCTGGCCAGGGTTCTCGGCGGGCTTGCCCCACAAGGAGGTCTGCTCCGTGCCCGGGGACTCGGCGGGCGCGGAAGCCTGTCCGTTCGCCGAAGCCGGGCTGTCCGTCTTCTCCGGCGCGGCGGTCTGGCCGTTGGCCGAAGCCTGTGCCGCCTGCGACGCGGGAGTCTGCCCCGTGCCGGAGACCGCGGCTTCGAGCCCGGCCACGGCCGCCGGGACCTGGTTCGGGTCGGCGGTCGGCGGAGCGGGCGGCAGGCTGCTCGCGCCCTTGCGACGGGTCGGCAGGCTGTCGGGCTTGTCCGGCCGGACGGTCCGGTTCGGCTGCGGCGCGGGCAGTTCCGTGCGCGCGGCGGGTTCCTGGCGCGGCCAGCCGCCGTCCGGGTCGAACGCCGGGGGCACGGCCTGCACGGGCGCCGTCTCGTTCGACGAGTCCGCGTCCGCGGGCCGTTCGCCGAACCCGGCGGGCGCGTCCGGCGCACCGGAACCGGGCTGGGACGTCGCGCCCGGGGTGCGCTGCGGCATCCCGCCCGGACGGTTCGGGTCAGCGGGAACGCCGAACGCGCCCGCGACCGTCTGCCGCCGCCGGACCGCCGCGTCGTGGGCACGAGCCCGCTCCGGCGAGGTCGTGGCGTTCGAAGCGTCCGCAGCTCCGGAATCCGCCGCGGTGCCAGTGGTTTCCGGCGCGGTGCCGCGGACTTCCTGACGTCCGCGCGTCACCCCGCGCTGGAAGCTGTTCAGCCGTCCCCGCACGTCCGCTGGGTCGCGGACCGGGAGCTCGCTGCTCGGCGTCTCGGCCGAGGGAGCCGCCGGTTCCGGCGTGGCGCTGCCCGGCATGAGCTGTTCGCCGCGACGGCGCCGGGGCAGGCCCGACTTGGTGAACGCGGTCGGCTCCACTTGGGACAGTGCCTGCACCGTCCGCCAGTTTTCGTCGCTCGCGAAATCCCAGTTGCGCTGCTGCTGTTCCTCGTCCGCCTCCGGTTCCGCGGCGGCTTTGCCGGACGCGGGCGAAGCAGCCGGGGAAGCGGCCGCGGGCGGCGGCTGCGCGGGCGAACGGAACCAGGCCGACAGCATCTCGTCGAAGATCGGCGTGTTCTCGATCGTCGTCTCGGCCGCGGACGGCGGCGGGACCTCCGGCACCTGCTGCGCGGCCTGGTTCCACCAGTCGCTCAGCGTCGTCGCGTTGGCCGCGGAGAAGAGGTCCTTGCCCGAGGGCAGTTCGCCGTCGCGCTCGTCGCGGGTTTCCGCGGCCGGTTCCGGTTCCGGACGCGGCGGCGGGACGTCGAAGGTCTGCGGCAGCTTCGGCGCGGGCGGCGGCGGGGCGGGCGTGTCGTCGTCTCGCGGGATCGGGCTGAACAGCGCGGTGCCGGACACCTCGAGGTCGGACGGCGGACGCGCGACCTTGTCCCCGGAGAAACCGGCGAGGTCGCCGGCCGAGGGCCACCGCTGCGTTTCCTCGGAGTTGCTGCCCTGCTGCGGAACGAGACCCGGCACGGCCGAACCGTTGGAAGCCGGACGCTGGCGCCGCGGCAGTCCGCCGGGAGCCGCGGGCGGTGCTGCGAGGCTCGCCTTGGGGCCGGGCAGCTGCCCGGGTTCGGCGCGGTCGCCCGGCGCCGTGGCCAGCCCGGTCATCACCAGCTCCGGCGGCACCACCACGGTGGCCCGCACGCCGACGATGTCCTTGCCGCCGTGCAGCGAAACGCCGATGCGGTGGCGGCCGGCGAGGCGGCCGACCACGAACAGGCCCATCCGGCGCGAGGTCGCGAGGTCGACCGAGCCCGAGTCGGTGAGGCGGCCGTTGGCCTCCACCACCTCGTACTCGTTCATGCCGATGCCCTTGTCGAGGATGTCGACGTTGAGCGAACCGTCCTCGGCGAGCCGCGTCGCGACCGTCACCTGCGTTTCCGGCGCGGAGAACGCGGTCGCGTTGTCGAGCAGTTCCGCGATGAGCCGCTGGACGTCGCTCGCGGCGAACCCGACGATCTTCACCGCGGGCGGGTGCTGCACCGAAACCCGTTGGTACTGCTCGATTTCCGACACCGCGGCGCGCAGCACGTCGTGCGTGGCGACCGGCTGGCCGGAGCGGCGGCCCGGCTCGGCGCCGGAGAGGACCATCAGGTTCTCGTTGTTGCGCCGCATCCGGGTGGCGAGGTGGTCGAGCTGGAACAGCGTGGCGAGCTGGTCGGCGTCCTCCTCGTCGCGCTCCAGCCGCTCGATCAGCTGCAGCTGCCGCTGCACGAGGCTCTGGCTGCGCCGCGACAGGTTGACGAACACGCTGGAGTAGCCGGCGCGCATGGCGGCCTGTTCGGTCGCCAGCTTCAGCGCCTGGCTGTGCACCTTCTCGAACGCCCGCGCGACCTCGCCGACCTCGTCCTGCACCTGGAGGGGCACCGGCTCGACCTCGACGCTCTGCGCGCGGCCCTCCTGGATGTTGCGGACCGCCTCGGGCAGGTCCTTCTCCGCGACCTCCAGCGCCGAGCGCCGCAGGACTTTCAGCGAGCGCAGCAGCTGGCGGGCGATGACGAACACGACCGCGGCCGCCGCGGCGAGCGCCGCGAACAGCAGCACGGCCAGCAGACCGGCGCTGCTGCCGGCGTCCTCGACCAGCTGGGACGACGCGGCGGTGAGGTCGGCGCTCATCCGGCCGGAGACCTCGGTCAGCTGCGAGGTCACCGCGTTCGAGGCGTTGTTCCACTCCTGCGCCGAAATCCGCTTGAGCGCGTCGTCGGTGGAGATGCCCTGCCCGCCGAGCACGGTGCCGAGCATCCGCTTGCGGTCGTAGGAGGTGTCCGGCTTGATCGTGCTCTCGAAGTCGAGGCGCTGCGGCGCGGTGGCGGCCGCGTTGAAGTCGGCGACGCGGTCGTCGTAGCGCAGTTCCGCGTCGCGCACGTCGCTCAGCTGCTGCGGCGTCAGCGTGCCCGCGGAAATGCCGTAGCCCACCAGGGACTGGGTGACCGACACCTGTTCCTTGGCCGCTTCGAGGTCGTGCAGCGCGCTCGGGGTGCTGCCGAGCGCGTCGGCGCTCGCGCCCGCCGACACCGCGGTGTCGGCTCCGATCAGCGCCGTGGTGACGGCGTTGTAGTCGCCGACCGCCTCGGCCGCGTTCAGCAGGCCTGCCCCGACCTGCTGGCGGATCACCGCGATCTCGTTGACCTGCGCGGTCGCCGAGTTCACCGCGCCGGAGACGCTGGAGCCGTCGGCCCCGACGCGGGCGGCCGCCTCGGTGAACGGCGCGACCGCGGCGTCGGTGGCCGCGCGGGCGGACTTCAGTTCCGGGGTGACGCCCGAGGTGCCCGCGATGAGCTGGACGGCGGTCTGGGTGCGTTCGCGCTGCAGCCCGTCGGTGAGCGCGCGCAACTGGGTGCTCAGCGCGACGAGCCGGTCGATCCGCTGGTAGTCGCTCGACCGCGAGACCTGGCCCGCGATGGCGGTGATGCCGAGGACGAGCGCGAGCACGATGGGGACGATCGTGACCGCGGACAGCTTGACCGGCAGGCTCCAGTCCCGCCAGCGCAACGCCGCCCGCCAGCCCGACGACCAGCGCGGCCGCTTGGGCGGGCGGCCGAGCAGCTTCTCCACAGGCACTTGGCCTTCTCCTGCAACGGTCACGAAAGTGACTCCCTGTCCGGCGTCGTGGCGGCCCGTCGGCGGTCCCCGCGGCTTCGTCCGCTCCCGGGGCGCGGCGCGCTCCCGGCGCGGAGTCCCGCGGTCCGCCTGCCCGCGCGTCCGACCGGGGGCGGGCACGACTCGGCCGATCCTTCACCGGTCCGGGAGACGATCGGCTTCCCGGGACTATGCACGTGCACGACGCAACTTGCGGACTGCACGGCGGTGGTCGAGATCAACTTGTCTGCGCCTTATCGATCGCTGCGGGCGGCTGGGGCCAAAGAATCGTACACCAATCGCCGCCTGCGTTATTGCGTTCCGCATCGGGGGGCTGACCTGGGAAAATAGTCAGAACGCGGGAACTCGGAGCCGCGGATTCGCACGCGGGCGCCCAGCACGGGAATTCCGGTTACCCGGCGCTCTCGGCCTCGGCGTCCGGCCGTCACCCGATTAGCCCACACAGGGTAAGCGACACCCTCGATGGGACTACGCTCCGTGCCCCCATCGGGTGGGTGCACCCGGAAGTTGAACCCGATGTTGTGGAGATGCAGCGACGCGCCGCTCGACCCGGTGATTTTTGCCAGCCTCCCTTCCCTGCCTGGGAATCCCCGCCCGGCCCGCGACCTGCCCGCCGAAGCGGAGCGGCCGCCCCGCCCGGCGGCTACGACCGGTCACCGTATTGGATCTTGACCGGCCCGTCACTCCGCCATCTGCCGCAACCCGGACGGATCCCGGCAACTCCCCGTGACATCGGTGCTCACTATTCCGAGTGATCAGCCTGTGATCTGCCCGGACCCGCCGATTCGCGCTATTTCCCGGGCGAAAAGGAATTTCCGGTGCCCTCGCGAACCGGCTTTTTCCGCGTTCCGGCGGCGTCGTTACTATGGCCGCCTCCCAGTCCGCAAGGGCGATCCGGGCGCTTTCCCGAACGAGCCCGGCGCCATCCACCGCGCAAGTTGCCGGAGGCAGCCATGCACAACGTCGCGCGCACCACCGGACCGGCCTCCGCGGCCGAGGACACCGGCCAGATGCCCGCGCTGTTCGACCGCGAAGGAGGCGACGCCGCCCCTCGCGGCAGGCGCCGCAGGCGCGGCCCGGACTACGAGCAGATCCAGCGCAGCCCCCAGTTCCGCTCGCTGCGCAGCCGCTTCCGCCGGTTCGTGTTCCCGATGAGCATCGGGTTCTTCGTCTGGTACCTCGTCTACGTCGTGCTCGCCGCCTACGCGGGCGAGTTCATGAGCACGCCGGTCTTCGGACTGGTCAACGTCGGCATGCTGCTCGGCCTCGGCCAGTTCGTCACCACCGCGGCCATCACCGCGCTGTACGTCCGCTTCGCCGACCGCGAGATGGACCCGCGCGCCGCCGAGATCCGAGCGCAGGCCGCCCCTGTCACGGAAGGAACACCTCAGTGACCACCGTTTCGCTCGCCGAAGGAGCTTCGGAGAGCAACCCGTTGATCAACACCGGGGTGTTCGCGCTGTTCGTCGCGATCACCCTCTACGTGGTCTACCGCGCGGGCAACCGGCGCTCGTCGACGTCGGGCTACTACACCGCGGACAGCGCGTTCACCGGAAGGCAGAACGGCGTCGCGCTGTCCGGCGACTTCCTCTCCGCCGCCTCGTTCCTCGGCATCGCGGGCGCGATCGCGATCAACGGCTACGACGGCTTCCTCTACTCCATCGGCTTCCTCGTCGCGTGGCTCGTCGACCTGCTGCTGCTCGCGGAACTGCTGCGCAACACCGGCCGCTTCACCATGGGCGACGTGCTCAGCTTCCGGATGAAGCAGCGTCCGGTGCGCGCCGCGTCGGCCACGTCGACGCTGGTCATCTCCTTCTTCTACATGCTCGCGCAGATGGCGGGCGCGGGCGGCCTGGTCGCGCTGCTGCTGGACGTCCACTCCAAGTGGGGCCAGGCGCTGGTGATCACCGTGGTCGGGCTGGTGATGATCTCCTACGTGCTGCTCGGCGGGATGAAGGGCACCACCTGGGTGCAGATCATCAAGGCCACCATCCTGCTCACCGCGGCCTCGCTGATCACGGTGTTCCTGATGGGCAAGTACGGCTTCAACTTCTCGAGCCTGCTGCGCGCGGCCGCCGACCGCAGCCCGATGGGCAAGGACCTGCTCTCCCCCGGCGGCTCCTACGGCAAGAACGGGACCACGAAGCTCGACTTCGTGTCGCTGTCGCTGGCGCTGGTGCTCGGCGTCGCCTCGCTGCCGCACGTGCTGATGCGCTTCTACACCGTGCCGAACGCCCGCGAGGCGCGCCGCTCGGTGGTGTGGGCGACCGCGTGCATGTTCGTGTTCTACCTGTGCACGCTGGTGATCGGCTTCGGCGCGGCGGCGATCGTCGGCCCGGACGAGATCAAGGCCGCGCCCGGCGGCGAGAACTCGGCCGCGCCGCTGCTGGCCCTGCACGTCGGCGGGACGGTGCTGCTCGGCGTCATCTCGGCGGTCGCGTTCGCGACGATCCTCGCCGTGGTGGCCGGGCTGACGCTGACCGCGTCCGCCTCGTTCGCGCACGACGTCTACGCGAACGTCGTGAAGCGCGGCAAGGCGGAGCCGGAGGACGAGGTCCGGGTCGCCCGGCTGACCGCGGTCGTGATCGGCGTGCTCGCCATCCTCGGCGGCATCCTCGCCAACGGCCAGAACATCGCGTTCCTCGTGGCGCTCGCGCTCGCGGTGGCGGCGTCGGCGAACCTGTCGACCCTGCTGTACTCGCTGTTCTGGAAACGGTTCAACACGACCGGGACGCTGTGGAGCATCTACGGCGGGCTCATCGCCTGCGTCGTGCTGGTGCTGTTCTCGCCGGTGGTGTCAGGCGCGCCGGACTCGATCTTCCCGAGCGTCGACTTCCACTGGTTCCCGCTGAAGAACCCGGGCCTGGTGTCGATCCCGGTGTCGTTCCTGTGCGGCGCGATCGGCACCTTCGCCGGCCGCTCGAAGGGCGACCCGGCCAAGCACGCGGAGATGGAGGTCCGGTCGCTGACCGGCATCGGCTTCGGCTCCTGAGCACCGGTACGAAAAAACCGCGGCGCCCCTTCGGGTGCCGCGGTTTTTTCGTTGCTCAGAAGACGTCGCGCCCGGCCTGCACGCGGTGGGTCACCCGGCGCTCGACGACGAACGACACGAACGGAACGCAGCCGGCCAGCAGCACCAGGACGGTGCTCTTGATCGACCAGCGGGCCTTGATCGCGAGGTCGATGGTGAGCACCAGGTAGATCATGTAGAGCACGCCGTGGATCGGCGAGTACACCTGCGCGGGCGCGGCGTTGCCGAAGCCGTACTCGATGATCATGGTGGCGCACAGCGCGAGCAGGCCGACACCGGTCACGTACGCGCTGGCCCGGAACCGGGTCAGCGAGCCGGACACCTTCGACTGGCGAGCAGGTGCGGCACCGTCGGTGCTGGTCGTCATGGGAGCGTCCTCACTTCCGCGGGCGTTCAGGACTGCTGGTCGCGGGCGTTGAGCTCGCGCAGGTAGCGGTTGTAGGCGGCGAGTTCGTCGTCTTCTTCGACGGGAGCCGCGGCCGGTCGCGGGGCGGGCACGCGAACCGGGGCCGGAGCGGGCTGTTCGGGCTGTTCGGGCTGCCCGGCGGCTTCCTCTTCGCGTTCGCGCAGCTTCTTGATGCGCCAGAACATGAACGCGGGGAAAAGCCCGAAAAGCGGCCATTGCAGCACGTAGCCGAGGTTCTGGAAGGTGCCGGTGGCGGACGTGAACCGGTCCCACTGCCACCAGGCCAGCCCGCAGCACAACGCCAGGCTCACGACGCTCGTGGCGACGATCATGAGCCGGCGCCCGAGCGGGGACGCGGCCGGGCCGGGATCTGCAGGCACGGTATCGACGCTAGCACTGGCCGGAGAGGGCGATGCTGAGAGGCGGCGAGGTCGTGACCGGGGCCCCACCCGGCGCTCGCGGCCGGATTCGCCAGGTGGCCGGCCCCGGGCCGACGTCAAGCCGCCCCCGCACACCCTGGTCGCGCGCCGGACCGCCTCCGCCCCGCGACCCGACCCGGCCAAACACCCCCAATGCCACATTCGGTGCATGTCACGCACCCAATGCCGCATTCGGTGCGTCGGACGCACCCAACGCCACATTGGGGCGCATGCCGGACGGCGGCGGGTCTGGTCCGCGAAGGTTCCCCTCGCGGACCGGCGGCGGTACGTGAGGGGAACCCTGCGGGAATCAGAGTCCGTGACAGACCGGCCGCGAGACGCGAGGAGAACGCTGCGGGAACCCAAGTCCGCGAGGGGACCCCTCACGGACCGGCGGCCGGGAAGCAGCGGGTGACCCGGAGCGTCAGCCCGCTTGCACCTTCTGCGCCGCCTTCGCGTAGCCGTCGGCGAGGCCGAAGACCTTCTGCGCGTACTCCGTCGAGTTGTTGTACGACAGGATGCCCGCCCACCAACCCGCCGGGCTGGCCATGTCGCGGCCGCCCGCGCACAGGTAGCGGGCGGCGGTGAGGGCGGCGTCGTCGATCTGCTGCGGGTCGGCGCGGCCGTCGCCGGTCGCGTCCGACGCCCATTTCC
Organism: Amycolatopsis sp. FU40; assembly: GCF_021903635.1. NCBI lineage: Bacteria > Bacillati > Actinomycetota > Actinomycetes > Pseudonocardiales > Pseudonocardiaceae > Amycolatopsis > Amycolatopsis sp. FU40. The sequence goes on along the minus strand of NZ_CP091381.1, from coordinate 278,443 downwards.
GCCAGGTGCCGGGGATGAACTGCATCGGGCCGACCGCGCGGTCCGCGACCGGGTCGCCGTCGAGCTGGCCGCCGTCGGTGTCGCTGATCGCGCGGACTCCGGAGGAACCGTCGAGCGGGACGCCGATGATCGGCTTCGACGGGCGGCCGTCCGCGCCGAGGACCGCTCCGCCGTACTGGCCGTGGTTGGACTCGATGCGGCCGATGCCGGCGAGCGTCGCCCAGGAGATGTGGCAGCCGCGGTCGACCTCGCGCATCGCGAGTTCCGCGTTGCCGTACGCGCGCACCGCCCTCGCCGGGATGCCGGTGACCGGCGCGACCTTGTCCGCCCAGGCCTGCAACGGGTCGCCGCCGGCCGGGCGCGCCGACTGCGGCGCGGTGCCCTGGTCCGCGGCCCCGCCCGCGACGACGGCGTTGACCGGCGCGATCGAACCGGGTTTGACGTCGACCGCCTTGACGCTCAGCGCCGGGATGTCGGTCGTGGTCGGGCTGGCCTGCGGGGCGGCCGCCCTGGTGACGATCCAGACCCCGCCGCCCGCGACCGCGAGCACCGCGACGACGACGGCGAGCCGCACCGCGAGCGCGGCGCCATGACCGCGGCGGGCGGGCGAGGGGGCGGCAGCGGAAGCCGCGGTCTCGTCCCCGGTCCGCGCGGTGTCGGGGGTCTGTCCGGTGGCGGGCACGAAACTCCGGTCCTCCAGCATGGCTTGGGGTTCGCAACACACAACGAGCCCGCGCAGGTTAGCGTTACGCACGCATCGCCATGGTCCCCGCCACGCCGGTTCACCCGGCCGGGTAATCCGGTCCCGTCAGGTGGACGGTCTTCGCCGCACAAACACCCCAAGCCCCATGCCGGGGCGGGTGCGCGGCGGTTCGCCGACCGGCCGTGCCAGCAGACTTCCGCTGCGCTCAGACCGCTGATGTCGTGGCGACCCCGCCAGAGAAAAACGTCCGCCGCATGCGGCTTCCGGCACGCCCGATCAGGAAATGCCTTCCACCGCACCGCGGCGGGCGCTTCGCCGTGTTGCCTGGCCGATTCGCCGACCAGGCAACACAGCTGTCAAACAGGCTTCTTCTTCCGCGCGGAGCCGCGCGAAACCAAGTATCCGGCGACCCCGAGGCGGCGAACGATCGGACGCGGCTCCCGCGCCAACCGCACGAAACGGCCGTCCGGCGATCCCGCGGCGGCGAACGATCGAGCAAGGCTTCCGCCGCCCAAGCCGCACGAACCAAACCGCCCGGCGAGCCCGAGCCGACGAACGATCAGACGCGACTTCCGTCGTCCAAGCCGCACGAAGCAAGCCGCCCGGCAAACCCGAAGCGACGAACGATCAGGCAGGCTTCTGCTGCCGCGCCAACCGCGCGACGCACCACGCGGGCGCGCTGCCGCGGCGGAGGTGCTGCAGCACCGTCATCGGGCCGAGCCGGCGGGCGAGGTCGGACGGTGCGAGACCGGCCGCCCGGTAGTCGAGGGCACGCTGGTCCAGCGGGCTGATCCCGGCGTCCCACCACTGTTCGGCCTCGGCGACGTCGCCGACCATCTGCCACCAGCCCGCGGCGGCGACGAGCAGTTCTTCCGGAACCTCCGGCAGCCGGGCGCGCATCGCGTCGAGGTAGCCGGGGTCGGCGGCCTCGACCGGGGCCCAGCGGGCGGGTCCGGACCGGGCGCGCTGGCCGGGGATGCCGGGCGGAGCGGCCGGCGCGTCGGCCAGCCAGGCCGAGGCGATGCGGTCGACCTCCTGCTCCTCAGGGGTCTTCTCGCGCTCGGCCGACCACTGCCGGATCAACGCGTCCACTCCGGGATCTCCGGTCATCCCTGCCTCCTCATCGGTCCCCGACGGGCAGGCATTTCGACCGCCTGCCCCGTTGCGCGTCCACGATTGGCTCCCCACGCGTGACCGGGCCGAAAACCCGCCGTGACCCGGTTCCCGGGGGACCGGAGAACCGGCTGATCACGCAATGTGAGCACCGTAGGGCGGCACCCGCTTTCTCCGCCATACCCCGGACCCCGGAAATTCCGTGACCAGGCGGTTTTATGGGCCAATCCACCCGGATGGTCGAGTGAAGTGCCCGAATCCCGGGATCCGGTGACAAAGCGTGACTAGTTGGCCGGACGGGCGCGCGGGGGGTCCGGCGAGCGGGAAACCGGGGTCAGGCGAAGAGGCTCTTGAAGAAGGTGACGATCGCTTCGGCGCCGTCCTTGAGCCAGCCGAGCACGCGGTGCACGAAGGCCGCGGAGTTGGTGGGCTGCGTGATCAGGAAGAACAGCACGAGCGCGACCACTCCGACGACGACGATCTTCTTCAGGCCGCTCGACATGGTTTCGTTCCCCTCCGCTCCCCCGGCGCCCGGTCGGACGCCGGCCCCGCCTCGGCAGAGTCGGCTCCCACTGTAGTGACGACACGCCGGAATGGCCCGTCGCAGGCCCCGATCCAGCCAGAAAGCTCACGGCTGGGTGACCCCGGTCACCATCGGGTGAGCCGGGCCCGGCGGCCGCCCCCGGTACGCTCCGGCGATGGACGACGGCCCAGTGACTCTCCGCCCGGTGCGCGAGTCCGACCTCGGTCTGCTGGAGGCGCTGACCAACGACCCGGAGACGGTCGGCGAGCACCAGTGGTTCGGCTGGCACGACCCCGGCTACGTCCGGCGGCTCTGGCGCGAAAACGGCATGCTGACCACCGACAACGGCATGCTCGTCCCCACGCTCGACGAACGCCCGCTCGGGCTCGTTTCGTGGCATCGCACGCGGACCGGCCCGCACACCTACTGCTGGAACATCGGCATGGTCCTGCTGCCGGAGGCGCGCGGGCACGGCCTCGGCGCGCAGGCGCAGCGGCAGCTCGTGCGCTACCTGTTCGCGCACACGCAGTTCAACCGCGTCGAAGCCAGCACCGAGGCCGGCAACCGGGCCGGGCAGCGTTCGCTGGAGAAGGCCGGATTCACCCGCGAGGGGATCCTGCGCGGGTTCGATTTCCGCGACGGGCAGTGGCGCGACCACATCCTCTACTCGGTGATCCGGTCCGATCTGCCGTTGTGACAACAGGCGTCACAAAACCGCGCCAGCCTCCCGCAGCGCCGCGACCCCGGCGTCGTCGTAGCCCAGCTCCGCCAGCACTTCCGCGGTGTCCGCGCCCTTCTCGTGCGGTGCTTCCGGCGTGGCCGCGGGCGTGCGGTCGAACCGCGGCGCCGGAGCGGGCTGCACCGTGCCGCCGATGTCCACGAACGTCCCGCGTGCCGCGTTCTGCGGATGCTCGGCGGCCTCCCACGGCGACAGCACGGCGGTGAGACACGCGTCGGTGCCCTCCGCCCGCGCGACCAGTTCGTCACGCGTGAACCGGCCGACCGCCTCCTCGATGATCTTGCGCAGCCGGGGCCACTGGCTCTGGTCGACGTGCATCGGCAGGTCTTCGTTCTCCAGCCCGAGCACCTTGACCAGGTCGGCCCAGAAGCGCATCTCGATCGCGCCGATGGCGACGTACTTGCCGTCCGCGGTCTCGTAGGTGTCGTAGAACGGGGCGCCGCCGTCGAGGAGGTTCTCGCCGCGCTCCCCCGGCCACACGCCCGCCGCGCGCATGCCGTGCAGGCTCGTGGTCAGCAGCGCCGCGCCTTCCACCATCGAAGCGTCCACGACCTGGCCGCGTCCGGACGTCGTGCGCTCGTGCAGCGCGGCCAGCACGCCCATCGCGAGCATCAGGCCGCCTCCGCCGAAGTCGCCGACCAGGTTGAGCGGCGGCACCGGACGCTCGCCCGCCCGGCCGATCGGGTCGAGCGCGCCGGCGACGCCGATGTAGTTGATGTCGTGCCCGGCCGCCGACGCGAGCGGACCGTCCTGGCCCCAGCCGGTCATCCGGCCGTACACGAGCCGCGGGTTGCGCGCGTGCACCTGTTCCGGCCCGATGCCCATCCGTTCCGCGACACCCGGCCGGAAGCCTTCGATCAGCACGTCGGCGCGTTCGGCCAGCTTCAGCACGAGCTCGACGCCCTCGGGCGTTTTCGTGTTCACCCCGACCGAGCGCCTGCCGCGGGCGAGCGGGTCGTTCGGGATGCCGAGCACGTCGGCGCCCGGGGTGGCGCGGTCGACGCGGATCACGTCGGCGCCGAGGTCGGCCAGGATCATGCAGGCGAACGGAGCCGGCGCGAGCCCGGCCAGCTCCACCACCCGCAGCCCGGCCAGCGGACCTTGTTTCACGGGGAAGTCCTTTCGCAGCAACCGGTTTCAGAGCGTGCGGGAGATGATTTCCTTCATGATCTCGCTGGTGCCGCCGAAGATCCGCGAGATCCGCACGTCCGCCCAGGCCCGCGCGATCGGGTACTCGGTCATGTAGCCGTAGCCGCCGAACAGCTGGAGACAGTCGTCCACGACCTTGTTCACCCGCTCGGTCGTCCACAGTTTCGCCATGGCCGCGCCCTGGACGTCGAGTTCGCCGCGCAGATGCCGTTCGATGCACTGGTCGAGGAACGCGCGCGACACCGCGGCTTCCGTCGCCGCCTCGGCGAGCTTGAACTTCGTGTTCTGGAAGTTGAAGATCGGGCGGCCGAACGCCGTGCGTTCCTTGGTGTAGTCGATGGTCAGGTTCACCGCGGCCTCCAGGCCGGCCACCGCGGTCACGGCGATGATCAGCCGTTCCTGCGGCAGCTGCAGCATCAGCTGGACGAAGCCCTGTCCCTCGGCGTCGCCGAGCAGGTTCGCGGCGGGCACGCGGACGTCGTCGAAGAACAGCTCGGCGGTGTCCTGGCCCTTGAGCCCGACCTTGTCGAGCACGCGGCCGCGGCGGAAGCCGGGGGTATTGGTCTCGACCACGATCAGCGAGACGCCCTGCGCGCCGGCGTCCGGGTCGGTCTTGCACGCGACCACGACGAGGTCGGAGTGAAAACCGTTGGTGATGAAGGTTTTCGCGCCGTTGATGACGTAGTGGTCGCCGTCGCGGACCGCGCGCGTCTTGATGTTCTGGAGGTCTGAACCAGTGCCCGGCTCGGTCATCGCGACCGCGCCGACCATCTCGCCGGTGGCCATCTTCGGCAGCCACTCGCGCTTCTTTTCCTCTGACGCGTACGCCAGGATGTAGTGCGCGACGATTCCACTGTGGACGGTGACGCCCCAAGCGCTGTCCCCGGCCCGGGCCTGCTCCTCGTACAGCACGGCTTCGTGCGCGAAGGTGCCGCCGCCCCCGCCGTACTCCTCCGGGATCGACAGGCACAGCAGGCCGAGCTCGCCCGCCTTGGTCCAGATTTCCCGGTCGAGCTTCTTCTCCGCCGCCCAGCGCTCCTGGTTCGGCACGAATTCCTTCTGCAGGAACGACCGGGCGAGCTCCCGGAGGTCTTCGAGTTCGGTGGTGCTCCACGAGCTCTTCTGGATCTGCAACGGCACGGCTTGGCCTCCCGCGAACTGGAAAACATGACGCTTGGCAGGTAAGTTCTAGCCGGAATGTACATCCCATCCGTCCGGTACGTAAAGCAGGAGCCGCGATGACCGAGGTCGCCCGGGGACACCGCACCCAGGCCGAACGCCGCGAGCAGACGCGCACCGCCCTGCTGGACGCGACGATCGACTGCCTGGTCGAGATCGGGTACTCGCGGGCATCGGTGCAGGAGATCTGCACCCGGGCAGGCGTCTCGAAGGGCGCGGTGCAGCACTACTTCGCCACGAAGGCGGAGCTCATGGCAGCAGCAGTCGAGCACCTCACCACGAAGCTGCGCACTCAGCTCGCCGCCTCGCTCGGCTCGCTGCCGGGCGGCGCGTCCGGCGTCGCGGCGGCGATCGACCTGCTGTGGGAGGGCTACTCGGGCACGCTGTCCACCGCGGTCACCGAACTGTGGGTCGCCGCCCGCACCGACCCGGAGCTGCGCGCCGCGATCCGGCCGGTCGACCGCGCGCTGGGCCGGGCGACGCTGGAGCACATCAGCGATGTCGCCGGCGACCTGCCGAAAGAACGCGCGGAGATGCTGTTCTGGCTCACCGTGAACCTCACCCGAGGCCTCGCCCTGGACGCCGAACTGGGCGGCGACCCGCGTAGGCGCCGTCAGCTGCTGGAGGAGTGGAAGCGGATCGCCGTGCTGCTGTACTCGGGCGACTAGTGTCCATACCGCCGGTATGGTGTACTCGTCGGTAACACCCGGCCCCGCACGGAAGAAGGTGCGCTCGATGACGAGTACGACCCCGGCGAACCTCACCGGCCAGCCCCTGCCCGCGACCGTCGGCGGCGTAGCAGGCGCCCCGTCCGCCTCCCGCGCGGCCGCACTCGTCGCCCGCGCGACCGGCGGCGCCGACAACGCCCCGGTGCAGATGACCGCGCCCTTCACCGGCCAGCCGATCGCCTCCCTCCCCCAGGCCGACGACGCCGAGGTCCGCGCCGCCTTCGCCTCCGCCCGCGCCGCGCAACGCAAGTGGGCAGCGCTGCCGGTGGCCCGCCGTCAGCAATTCCTCGTGCGCTTGCACGACCTGGTGCTCGCGCGGCAAGCGGAGGTCCTCGACCTGGTCCAGGTCGAAGCAGGCAAGGCCCGGATCGACGCGTTCGACGAGGTCAGCGCCACCGTGCTGGTCGCGGCTTACTACGGCAAGCACAGCGCGAAAATCCTCTCCCCGCGCCGCGCCCCCGGCGTGATCCCGGGCCTGACGCGAGCAGGAGAACTGCGGCACCCCAAGGGCGTCGTCGGCATCATCTCCCCTTGGAACTACCCGCTGGCCCTGACCGCGATGGACGTCTTCCCCGCCCTCGCCGCCGGGAACGCAGTCGTGCAGAAACCGGACAACCAAACCGCGCTCTCCGCCCTGTGGCTGCACGAACTGGCCGAGGAAGCGGGCTTGCCCTCCGGCCTGTGGCAAATCGTGCTGGGCCGAGGCTCGCAGATCGGCAATGCCCTGCTGGAAGAATGCGACTACCTGTGCTTCACCGGTTCCACCCCGACCGGCAAGGACCTGGCAGGCCGCATCGCCCAGCGACTCACCAGCTATTCGCTGGAACTGGGCGGCAAGAACCCCATGATCGTCCTGCCGGACGCAGACATCGCCAAGACCGCCGCCGGCGCCGTCACCGCGTGCTTCTCGTCCGCGGGCCAGCTCTGCGTGTCGGTGGAGCGGATCTACGTGCACGACAGCATCCGCGAGGAGTTCACCCGGGAATTCGTGGCCAGGACAGCGGCACTGCGCCTGGGCGGTTCACTGGACTACCACGCCGGAATGGGTTCGCTGACGTCGAAGAGCCAGCTGGAAACCGTGACAGCCCACGTGGAAGACGCCCGGGCGAAAGGCGCCCGCGTACTGACCGGCGGACGCCCCCGCCCGGACCTGGGCCCGCTGTTCTACGAGCCGACGGTCCTGACAGACGTGCGCCCCGGAATGACCCCGTTCGCCTCGGAAACCTTCGGCCCGGTGGTGTCGATCTACGGATTCAGCGACGTCACCGACGCGATCGAACGAGCAAACGACACCCCATTCGGCCTGAACGCAAGCGTATGGACCAAAAACGGCCGAGCAGGCTGGGAAGTAGGCGCGCGTCTGAAGGCGGGCACGGTCAACGTCAACGAGGGCTACGCAGCGACCTTCGGAACAGTGGCGGTCCCCATGGGCGGCATGAAGGAATCCGGCGCAGGCCGCCGCAACGGCGCAGAAGGCTTGCTGAAATACACCGAACCCCAATCAATCGCCGTACAACGAGGCCTGGCCCTACGCCCGCCCAAGGGCGTACCGGGCTCCCTGTGGGCCCGCTTCATGACAGCAAGCATGAAACTCCTGCGCCACCTCCCCGGCCGCTGAACCGTCCGTGAGGCCACCCTCATCGACTCTGATTCCCCCAGGGCTCCCCTCACGACCAGCCGCCCGGCACCCGCCGAAATGCACCCCAATGTGGCATTGGGTGCGTCGCATGCACCGAACGCCACATTGGGTGCATCTGACGCACCCAATGCCACATTGGGGCGCTAGCCCCACTCGCCAAACCGCAGCCGGTGCACCCAACGAGCGAGGCACCCACACCGCCCCCGCACCCCGATACGAAGCCGCCCTGCGGTTCGGGGGTGCTTGTCAAGGCATCTTTCCCGCCTTGACAAGCACCCCCGAACCGTCAGCACAATCACCCTTCGGGGTGCCCCACGCAACCCAAGACGCGGCAAGGTCCCCCCAGGCGACGAGCCGATCACTCCGGCGCAGCAAGCAACCCCCGGTCATAAGCGATCGCCACCGCCTCAGCCCGCCGGCTGGCCCCCAGCTTCGCCATCACCCGGGAAAGGTGCACACTCACCGTCTTCTCGCTGATGTACAGCTCCTCCCCCACCTGCCGATTCGTCCGTCCCAGCGCAACCCGCTCCAGCACATCCCGCTCCCGGTCAGTCAGCGGATTCACCTGCGGCCGCGCGACGGGAACCACCTCGACCCCGGACAGTTCGACCCGAGCCCGATGCGCCACATCGCGCACCGCATCCCGCAACGGAACGGCGTCAAGCTTCACCGCCACCGAATGCGCCGCCTCCAACGCCTCCCCGGCCCCAGCACGTCCAGCGGCCAGCAACGCCTCCCCCTGCCGCCACCGGCAAACCGCCTGCTCGTAAACCGCCCCATACGAATAAGCCTCGGCAGCCGCACCCCACAGCTCAGGATCAGCAGGCCCCTCCAGCCCAGAGGCAGCCGCCTCCATCCGAGCCAGCCAGGCCCGCCCCTCCGGCCCCATAGTCCCGGACCGCGGTTGTCCCTCAGCAGCACAACGCCGCCCATGCTCGACCAGCCGCCGCCCAGCAGCCACAAACCCGTCGGCAGCAGCCAGATCCCCCTTGGCCCTGGCCTCCGCGGCCAACGCCGCGGCCGACGGAATCGCCAGCGCCACAATCCGGATCCCGCCGAGCAGCGCGGTCTCGACCTTCTCCAGCCACGACACCAGTTCGTCGGTAATCCGCAGCGCCTCGGCATGCTCCCCGCGCCAAGCAGCCAGCTCGATCGCGGCATCGCCCGCGGAGAGGGCGATCTGCAGATCCGCCATCCACTGCTGCCGAAGCCCCGGCAACGCCTTGGCCGCATCCGCGAACCGCCCGCGTCCCACCAGGAACAGCACCCAATTGGCCAAGATCCGCGCGGCGACCGCGCTGGACACACCCCGCCTGGCGCGTCCCGCAGCGTCCTCCTTCGGCCAATCTCCGCTGAGGTACCGCAAGTAGAGGAGCCGGGCACGCAACTCCAGCCCGTACGCGCTCCAGGTGAGCCCGACTGCCTCGGCCCGCTCCACCCCGCGCGCGGCATGGGCGAGCGCCAAGTCCATCTCAGCCTGGTCGTCGTAGCTGAGGGCGAGGAAGTACATCGCCCGGATCTCGACGTTCAACGCACCAGCGTTGTGCGCCTTGCCCTCGGCCTCGCACAACCGCGCACGAGCCTCGACCGCGTCCCCCGCGCCATCAGCCAACGTGCCCAGCGTGACCAGCGCCGACGCCTCAGCACCGACCGCCCCGACCGCGCGCGCGTCAGCGACCGCGGTATGCGCGCTGGCCAAGGCCTCGTCCGGCCGGTCGAGCAACCGCTGGAATCCGGCCCGCGAAGCCAGCACCCAGGCTCGCGCACCGCTCGGCTCCCGGTCGGCGACCAGTTCCCAAGCCCGCTCGATCGCCCGAACCGCCTCGTCGAACGTGCCTTCCAAGGTGAGCAGCGTTTCGGCCAGCCGACGCCAGACCTTCGCCGCGTGTTCGGGCGACGCGTCCGGCTTGAGCGCTTCGGTAGCTGACCGCGCATACGCCACCGCGCGCTCCGGCTCACCCGAAGTGCCGGCGAAGTACGAGGCCTCGTTGAGCAACTTCAGTTCATTGACGCCTTCCGGGCGCTTCTCCGGAGCCACGGCGTCCCAAATGGCCTGTGCTTGCTCGATGTGCCGAAGAGCAGCGCCAGGAGCGCCGAGCTTTTCCGCTTCGTCGGCAGCACGCAGCAACGCGGGCAGAGCAGTGTCGTAATCCCGGCTTTCCAAGCTGTGGAAGGCCAGCTTCGCATCGTGACCCCGGCCCTGCGGCATCGACTGGATCCGCGCGGCATACCCCGCGTGCATCCGCGTGCGCTCGCCGGGAAGCAGATCCGCGTACACCGCTTCCTGCAGCAAAGCGTGGCGGAACGTGTAGAAACCGTCCTCGATGACCAGGACGTGGTGCTGCACGGCTTCCCGCAGCGCCTCGTCCAGCTCCAGGTCGCCGATGCCCGCGACTTGCGCGAGCGCGGCATGCGACACCGACTCGTTGGCCACCGAGATGACCCGCAGCACCCGGCGCGTCTCCGCGGGGAAGCGTTCGAGCCGGGCGAGAAGGACTTCGGCGAGCCCGGCGGGGAGATCTTGACAGTCGGCGCCGGTGGCGAGGAGTTCCTCGACGAAGAACGGATTGCCCTCGGACCGTTCGGCGATGTCCGCGACCACGTCCGGCGAAAGCGGTTCCTCGGCCAGCGCCGCGACGAACGCCCGCGCGTCCGCCGGTCCGAAGGGGGCGAGCGTGAGCTGTTCCACCGTGTTCAACCGGACCAGTTCGGAGAGCAGACCGCGCAGCGGATGCCTGCGGTGGACGTCCTCCTCGCGATAGCTGCCGACGACCAGCAGCCGCTGCGCGCGCAGGCGGCTGAGCAGGAAGGACAGCAGGTTGCGGGTGGAGGAATCCGCCCAGTGCAGGTCTTCGAGCAGGACGACCACCGGCTGCTCCTGGCCGACCTCGGTCAGCACCCCGAGCACCGCGTCGAACAGCTGGAGCTGGCCGAGGTCCTGCTCGGGCCGGACCCGGCGGACGCCCTCGCGCTCCCCTTCCGAAACCTGCCCGTGGTCGCCGGTGGCCGCGGGCTGCGGATCGCCGCCCTGCGGCAGCAGCATCCCGAGCGCGGACCGCGCCCGCACCGCGGCCGACACCGCGGGATCGGCCGACGACCCGAGCGGAGCCAGCGCCTCGGCGAACGGCAGATAGGGCAGACCGCCGTCGCGCACGTCGATGCAGCGGCCGGTGAGCACGAGCCCGCCGCAGCCCGCGACGTGCTCCCCGAGCGCGGTGAGCAGGCGGGTCTTGCCGACGCCGGCGTCGCCCGCGATCAGCACCGCACCTGCTTCTCCGCGTTCAGCGCGCGCGAAGGCCGCGCGCAGCCGACGCATCTCCTGCGTACGGGCGACGAGCGGAATACCGGAACCGAGACGAGGCACGAGATGCATTCTCACCTACACCCCCGACAGTTCCGACATGGATTTCCTCGTGGCGGCCGGTCCGGCCAGTGATCTCCGTCCGATCGCCCGGACGAAGGGGGCTCCGCCGAGTCGCGGGAAGATCCGGGAGGGGAACCCGCACAGACTCTGATTCCCGCAGAGTTCCCCTCACGGACCTCTGCGGAAGCTGCTTCCGGCGGGCGGAGCGGCGGCCGCGGAAACTGTGTTCCGGGGCGGCCGCCCCGCCCGACCCCCTTACCGTCCCCGACCCGGTCCCTGGGCTCATGCGCTATGTCGCGCCCTTGCCTCCGGCACCGTCGCCGTGCGCCTTTCCTGGCGGGGCACCTCGACGTTCGTGATGCGGTGCGCGCGCACCCAGCGGACGACCCGGTTGCCCCGGCTCATGCGCGCGTGGCGGGCGGCGCGGCGCAGTTCGGCCATCCGGTAGTCGACCTCGGCGCGGGTGGCGTCCCAGTTGTAGTCGCTCATCGTGTTCTCCCCAGCGGGTCCTCGTTCTCTGACGAAGTCCACTTTCGTGCTGAGGGCCCGCCCCGGACATCAGGTGATCGCCTACACCCGGACGCGAAAAGACCCCTTACCCGCGCTCTCGCCTAAGGAAGTCCAGGTCGAGCGGGGTAAGGGGTCTCAGTGCGACGATCAGCCGGGCGAACGGATCAAGCCTGCCCCTGGCCGCGCACCGCGTCCAGGAGCGCCTGCCAGCCCGCGGCGGGCAGGCGGAACGCTCCGCCTTCCGGGTCTTTGGAATCGCGCACCGCGGCGCCGCCTGCGACGAAGGCGACCTCGACGCAGTCGTTGCCGCCGCCGCTGTAGCTGCTCTTGCGCCATTGGGCACCGGAAAGGTCGGCCATCATGGTCCCCACATCCTCACTGTCTCGGGTCGGTGTTCCTCGGTTCCTGAACCGCGGCGGCCTGTTCGGCGAACCGGCCGGCCGCGTCGGTGATCAGCGCCACCGAATCGTCCGGTTTCAGCGCTGCTGCGCGCAGGTGGTCGAACATCAGCGCGTAGCGCCGGACGTCGTCGGGCTGTTCGAGGTACAGGCCGCTGGAAGTGCTGTCGTCGACGTAGACCACGTCGGGATCGGCCTGCTCGGGGAAGCCCATGATGAGGAACGGTCCCTCCATGCCGGGGTGCGCCCCGGCTCCGAACGGCACCACCTGGACGGTCACGTTCGGCTTTTCCGCCATCGCGGTGATCCGGTACAGCTGCTCGGCCATCACCTCGGGGCTGTCGACCACGCGGTGCAGCACCGCCTCGTCGATCACCGCCCAGTACTCGACCGGCGGGTCGTCGGTCAGCAGCTGCTGGCGGGCCATCCGCGCGGCGACGCGGCGGCGGGTCTCGGACTCCTCGGCGTCCGGGCGCAGCGCGCGGATCACCGAGAACGCGTAGCGCTCGGTCTGCAGCAAGCCCGGAACCAGCAGCGCTTGGAACGCGCGCAGCGAGCTCGCGTCGGCTTCGAGGCCGACGAAGGTGCCGGTGAAGACTTCGTTGTAGGCGTGCCACCAGCCGCGTTTGCGCGCTTCGCGCGCCAGCTGGACGAGCGCCTCCTGCTCGTCGCCGGTGATGCCGTACAGCGCGAGCATGTCCCTCGCGTCGCGCGGGGTGACGCCGACGTGGCCGGTTTCGATGCGGCTCACTTTGGACGCCGAGCACTCCAGCTTTTCGCCGACCTCGTCGATGGTGAGATCGGCGGCTTCGCGCAGCCTCCGCAGCTCGCTCGCGAGGCGCCGGCGGCGAACGGTCGGTCCCTGGCCTCTCGCCACGGCAGCACCTCCGGTCCGTATTGTTGCCCGCACTGCATATCTAACCAGGTGATCGACTTGTCAGTGGAGTAATAACACCGGCGAATTCCCACTGTCGCGGCGGGAGCCCGCCGTCACCGGTTCCGACCTGGTTCCGACCTGCATTGTGCAGAGTGCGCTTGTACTCTGGCATCCTGCGGGCCGCGACGCGAATCCAGCCGCGCCGACGGCCCTGAGCAGCGTAGACGAAGACCGTCCTCGGCTATTCGCGGACACCGGCCGAATGCGGGACGACCACGGTGTCCGGGGCCGCCCCCCGACCGGTCCCGGGCACCTTCCTTTGCTTCGCGGTATTACTCAGACGAGTATTCCCGCGCAATTTCGCCACGAGAGTGTGACGGTTTCCGGCGATTTCCTCTGCAGACAGCCACTCTGAGTGGTCATCAGCGGGCCGGTGGTCCTTATCGGACCCGCAGCAGTCCTTCTTGGACCACGGTGGCGACATGCAGGCCGTCGCGGGTGAAGAACCGTCCGGTGGCCAGCCCGCGGGCACCCGAGGCGCTCGGCGAGGTGCTGTCGTAGAGGAACCATTCGTCGGCCCGGAACGGACGGTGGAACCAGAGCGCGTGGTCGAGGCTCGCGCCGAGCACCTTGTCGACGTCCCAGTACACGCCGTGCCGCGCGAGCACCGAGTCGAGCAGCGTCATGTCCGAGGCGTAGGTGAGCACGCAGACGTGCAGCAGCTGGTTGTCCGCCAGGGTGCCGTCGGCCCGCATCCAGACGCGGTGGTGCGTCGGGCGTTCGCCGGTGGTGCGGGTGACCCACGGCGGCTCGCCGACGTAGCGGATGTCGATCGGCCGCGGGATCTCGCTGAAGCGCAGGCCGTAGCCCGCGGTCAGCTCGGGGAAGGTCGGCAGCGACTCGGGATCGGGCACGTCGGCCGGCATCGTCTCGGCGTGGTCGATGCCCGGCTCGTCCTTCTGGAACGACGCGGACAGCGAGAAAATCGCCTTGCCGTGCTGGACGGCGACGACGCGCCGGGTGGTGAACGAGCGGCCGTCGCGGATGCGGTCCACTTCGTACACGATCGGGACGCTCGGGTCGCCGCCGCGGATGAAGTAGGCGTGCAGCGAATGGACCCGCCGCTCCTCCGGAACGGTCCGGCCCGCCGCGACGAGCGCCTGCCCGGCGACCTGCCCGCCGAACACCCGCACCGACGAGTGTGCGGGCGAAACGCCGCGATAGATGTTCTCTTCGATCTTCTCCAGGTCGAGCAGCGCGACGAGCTTGTCCAGCACGGGCTGCCCGCCGCCACCGGGGCTCGTGTCGAGTTCGGTGGCGGCTTCCCTGGCCATCTCAGTCATGCCGGAACACTATGCGGGAAGGTTCCGGCGTGTCCCTTATGCGTGGTCGTCTTCACCGAGCCGGTGGACGTGGATCAGGTTGGTCGACCCGACGGTCCCGGGCGGGGAGCCCGCGACGATCACCACGAGGTCGCCGCGCTGGTACTTGCCCATTTCGAGCATCGCGTGGTCGACCTGCTGGATCATCTGGTCGGTGGAGTCCACGCGCGGCACGATCTGCGTCGTGGTGCCCCAGGTCAGCGCCAGCTGGCTGCGGACGCTCTGCTCCGGCGTGAACGCCATCAGCGGCAGCCGCGTGTGCAGCCTCGCGAGGCGGCGCACGGTGTCTCCGGACTGGGTGAACGCGACCAGCGCCTTGGCGTTGAGCCGCTCGCCGATGTCGCGGGCGGCATAGGAGATCACGCCCCGCTTGGTGCGCGGCACGTGCGACAGCGGCGGCACGACCGGCGAATCCGTCTCGACGGCCTCGACGATCCGGCCCATGGTCTGGACCGTCTCGATCGGGTACCGGCCGACGCTCGTCTCGCCGGACAGCATCACCGCGTCCGCGCCGTCAAGGACCGCGTTCGCGACGTCGGACGCCTCGGCGCGGGTCGGGCGGGAGTTGCTGATCATCGACTCCAGCATCTGCGTGGCGACGATGACCGGCTTCGCGTTCTCGCGGCAGATCTGGATGGCGCGCTTCTGCACCAGCGGGACCTGCTCGAGCGGCAGTTCGACGCCCAGGTCGCCGCGGGCGACCATCACCGCGTCGAAGGCCAGCACGATGGCCTCGAGGTTGTAGACCGCCTCGGGCTTCTCGATCTTCGCGACGACCGGCAGCCGGCCCTTGCCGACGCGGTCCATCACCTGGTGCACGAGGTCGATGTCGGCGGGCGAGCGCACGAAGGACAGCGCGATGAAGTCGACGCCCAGCTGCAGCGCGAACTCCAGGTCCTCGATGTCCTTGTCGGACAGCGCGGGCACCGAGACGTCCATCCCGGGCAGCGACACGCCCTTGTTGTTGCTGACCGGGCCGCCCTCGGTCACCTCGCACACGACGTCGGGGCCCTCGACGTCCTTGACCACCAGGCCGACCTTGCCGTCGTCGACCAGCAGCCGGTCGCCCGGCTTGGCGTCCTTGGCGAGTCCCTTGTAGGTGGTCGAGACCCGGTCGTGGGTGCCCGCGACGTCCTCGACGGTGATCCGGACGACGTCGCCGGTGTGCCATTCCGCCGATCCGCTGGCGAACGTGCCCAGCCGGATCTTCGGTCCTTGCAGGTCGGCGAGAATCCCCACCGCCCGGCCACTTTCGGCGGCCGCGGACCGGACCAGGTCGTAGACCTGCTTGTGGTCGCTGTGGCTGCCGTGGCTGAAGTTCATCCTCGCGACGTCCATCCCGGCGTCGACGAGTGCCCGCATCTTCTCCGGGGTGGAGGTCGCGGGACCCAATGTACAAACGATCTTCGCGCGTCGGCTCACGTCCGGAGAGCCTAGTCGCTCGGGCCGCTCGCGTCTGTACCGATCCCGAAACTCCGGCCGGAGAACGCGGGAAGGATTCAGTTCCAGGCCCCGCCGAGCGCCGCGCGGCGCCGTCGCACGCGGGCACCCGGAATCACCCGGACGGGGGAGGTCGGGTTCAGCGCCGCGGTTTCTCGCTCGGACCCACGTGGTCGCGGGCCCATTCGTTGAATTTCCGCAGCTGGCGCCACGATTTCCGCACCCGGTCCAGCGCCTCGCGCTCGTGCAGGAAGTCGTCCGGCTCCCAGGCGCGGACGGCGTACACCGAGCGGTGCCGCAGCAGGTCGAGGCGCGGATGGTCCTCGTCGAACCCGCGTGGTTTGGACTTCAGCCGGTCACCGAGAATTTTCCAGCCCGCCTTGCGCAGGCTCGCCAGGATCTTCTCCAGCGCGGGCCCGTGCAGTTCGGTGTCGACCGCCGTGCGGTACCGGGCCAGCTGGTCCGAGGCGAGGTGGAAGCAGCCGCCGCCGACGCGCAGCCCGGCCGGCCCGACCTCGACGTAATACGCTCCTCCGCCGCGGCCGGACTCGATCACACCGCCGCAGTGCGTCTTGTACGGCGTCTTGTCCTTGGCGAACCGAACGTCGCGATAGGGCCGGAACACCTTCGCCTCGCCGAAGCCCGCGCCGAACTCCGGCTCCAACTCGGCCAGCAGCGCCTCCATCGGAGCCCGGACGTGCTCCTTGTAGATCGCCACGTGGTCGTCCCAGTAGGCCTTGGTGTTGTCCGCGAGCAGCCCGTCGTAGAACTCGACGGCGTGCTCCCCGAATCCGCTGAACTTCACCCGCAGCACGATACTGTGCCGATCGTTGCTAATCCGACCACAGTCACGGCCTAATGGCTTCGCAGCAACAGTTACGTGCCGAGCGGGGGTCGGCCTACTTTAGGTCGGATTAGCAACCGGGGCACCGACAGAATCGGCGCCCCGGCCGCATCGAGCGGGGTTACTTGGCGAGTGCCGTGATCAGCTCGCCGTTCGAGGTGTCGCCGGACAGCTCCCAGAAGAAGGCGCCGCCGAGGCCCTGCGACCTCGCGTAGGAGGTCTTGCCCGCGATGGTCGACGGGGTGTCGTAGCTCCACCAGTTAGAACCGCACTTGGCGTACGCGGTGCCCGCGACGGTTCCGGTCGCCGGGCAGCTCGTCTTGAGGATCTTGTAGTCCTCGATGCCCTGTTCGTACTTGCCGGGAGCCGGTCCGGTCGCGGTGCCGCCCGGCGCGCTCTGCGTGACGCCGGTCCAGCCGCGGCCGTAGAAACCGATGCCCAGCAACAGCTTCGAGGCCGGGACGCCCTTGCTCTTGAGCTTCTGGATGGCCGCGTCCGAGTAGAAGCCCTGCGTCGGCAGGCCGTTGTACGACGTCAGCGGCGAGTGCGGCGCGGTCGGGCCTTGCGCGGCCCAGGCGCCGAAGAAGTCGTACGTCATCACGTTGTACCAGTCGACGTATTGCGCGGCGCCCGCGTAATCGGTGACGTCGAGCTTGCCGCCGTTGCTGCCGTCCGCGGTGATCGCGGCGGTGACGAGCTTCGACGAGCCGAACTTCGCCCGTACGGCCGCGAGCAGCTTCTTCAACGCGTCGGGTCCGCTCGTGTCACAGGTGAGACCGCACGCGTTCGGGTACTCCCAGTCGAGGTCGATGCCGTCGAAGAGCCCGGCCCAGCGCTTGTCGTTGACGAGGTTGTAGCAGGAATTCGCGAAGGCTTCCGGGTTCTTCGCGGCCTGGCCGAAGCCGCCGGACCAGGTCCAGCCGCCGAACGACCAGATGATCTTCAGCCCGGGATGCTTGGCCTTCAGCTTCTTGAGCTGGTTGAAACTGCCCGCGAGCGGCTGGTCCCAGGTGTCGGCGACGCCGTCGACACTGCCCGCCGCGTCGTAGGTCTTCTGGTAGTCGGCCCACGCGTCGCCGATCGCGCAGCCGCCGCCGGTGACGTTGCCGAAGGCGAAGTTGATGTGCGTGAGCTTGTTCGCCGACCCGGACGTCTCGATGTTCTTCACGTGGTAGTTGCGGTCGTAGATGCCCCAGTCGGTGAAGTAGCCGACCACCTTGCCGGACGCGGCCTCGGTTCTGGCGGGCGCGGCCGTCGAAGCGGCGGGGACGAGCGCGGCCGCGGCGGCGAACGCCGCGGTCGCCAGGCCGGCCAGTGCCAGCAGGCGTTTTCTGCGCAAGCGAAGCATCGTTGCTCCCTTCAGGAGTCACCGTCGGTGACGAGCCGATGACGGCGGGGACGAATGCACCGTAAGTGGACTAGACCACCAGGTCAATGGTTTAGACCATAAAACGGACATTCGGCGGTACGCGCATTCCTTGACAGGCATATGCGCCGCGAGGCAGATTTCCGGGGTGATGCAGACCTTCGACGTGCTGGCCGAACCCCGCCGCCGCGCACTGCTCGACCTGCTGCTCGAGGGCGAGCGGTCGGTCGGCGAACTGGTGGCCGAACTGCGGCTCAGCCAGCCCGCCGTGTCCAAGCACCTGCGCGTCCTGCGCGAGGCCGGGCTGGTGACCGTGCGGGTGTCCGCGCAGCGCCGCTGTTACCGGCTGCGCGCCGAGCCGCTGGCCGAAGTGGACGCGTGGCTCGCGCCCTACCGGCAGTTCTGGGCGGACCGGCTCGACGCGCTCGAACAGCGGCTGGACGAAACCGAATGAGGAGCACGCCGTGATCCGAGTGGACGGCCGGACCCTGCGGTGCGCCGACGTGGTCACGGCGGCACACACCGACGGCCCGCTGGCGATCGACGTGTCCATCGCCGCGCTGCGCGCCGCCGAGCACTCGTGGAAGCTGGCCGAGGACCTGAGCACCCGGCGAGTGGTCTACGGCCGCACCACCGGCGTCGGCGCGAACAAGGACGACGCGGTGGACGAACCCGCCGAACACGGCCTTCGCTTGCTGCGCAGCCATGCGGGCGGGAGCGGCGACCTCCTGCCGGACGGCCAGATCCGCGCGATGCTGCTGATCCGGCTCAACCAGCTGCTGACCGGCCGGTCCGGAATCAGCCCGGAACTGATCGGCGCGCTCGCCGAAGCCGTGCGCACCGGAGCGCTGCCCGTAGTACACCGGCTGGGCGCGATCGGCACCGGCGACCTCGCTCCCCTCGCGGAAACCGCGCTCGCGTTGGCCGGGGAACGCGCGTGGTCGATCGGCTCGGTGCCACCGGTTCCGGTGCACGCGGGCGACGCGTTGGCGTTCATGAGCAGCAACGCCGCGACGCTCGCCGAAGCGACCCTCGCGGCGATGAGCCTGGACACGCTCACCCGCGCGAGCCACGCCGTCGCCGCGCTCACATACGTGGCCCTCGACGGCAACCCCGAGGCGTACGCGACGCCTGTGCACGAAGCACGTCCGCACGCCGGACAGGTGGCGTGCGCGGCTGAGATGCGTCGGCTGTTGGGCATGCACAGCACGCCAAGGCCGGGACGTCGGCTTCAGGATCCCTTCGGGCTGCGCGCTTTTCCTCAGGTGCAAGGTCCCGCCTTGGACGCGATCCACTATCTGCGCGACGTGCTCGCCGTGGAGATCAATGCCAGCACCGAAAACCCGATGATCTCCACGGTGCACGGCGATGCGTACCACCACGCGCACTTCCACACCGCGTACGTCTCGACCGCGCTCGACCAAGCCCGCGCGACGGTGCATCAGGTCGCGGAGCTATCCGTGGCCCGGCTGGGGGACTTGGTGGAACCGGAATTCACCGGCTTGCGGCCGTTCCTCGCGGTCGGGCCGCCGGGGAGTTCCGGGGTGATGATCTTGGAGTACGTGGCACACGACGCGCTGACCGAACTGCGGCAGGCGGCATTGCCCGCGACGCTCGGGACCGCGGTGGTGTCGCGCGGGATCGAAGACCACGCGAGTTTCTCGACCCAGGCCGCACGGGCGGCTACCGCGGCCGCGGCCGCTTATCGGCAGGTACTCGCTTGCGAACTGGTGGCGGCGGTGCGGGCGTTGCGGATCCGGAAGGCGGAACTGGTGGATCTGCCGGTGCGGGCGGCGTTCGCGGCTGCGGTGGAGGTGTTGGATGAGCGGCTGGAGGACCGGCCGTTGACTGAGGACATCGCCAAGGCCGCTGGGGTGCTGGACGAATTGGCGCGGATCTAGGAACTCGGCCACGCTCCGCGCTTCGCGACGGCCAGCACCAGGGCGGCGATGTTCCACGAATCGTCGTCGCCACGATGGTGGCGACCCTCCAGCGGGAGGTCAGCGACGGCGAGTGCCTGTGCCATTCCAGGGCGACGACGCAGTTCGTAAGCCGCCGTGAAAGCGACCTTCGCGTTGGTATGCCGGCTGGTGAACGGGTACTCGGTTCCGGTGTGGCGGCATTGCCGGGCGAATTGGTTGCGGTCGTAGTCGCCCCAGCTGGCCCACGGCAACTCCGCGGTGCGGTGCCGCACCGCCAGCGTCCGGCAGGCGTCCCGGAACGACAGGCCGCCGGTCACCTCGGTCTGGGTCAGTCCGGTCAGCTCCGTGCAGAACGGGCTCACCTCGGACCGGGCCGGGCGAACCAGGATCCGGTGTTTCGCCACGCGCTCGCCCGCGCTCAGATCGACGACAGTGAGACCGATTTCGATGATTTCGCTGACCTGACCGGGCGGCGGCTGCTTCTCCCAGCAGGTCGCTTCGACATCGACCACGTTCAGGAGATCCGGGAAGCCGTCCATGTCCGAAAGTGTAAGAACCGAATGCTTCTGGAGCACCCCGTTTTCTCCGCGACTGAGCGTCCGGTGTGGACAGTCCGGTCAGTCCTCCGCCAAAGCGTCCCGCCGCAAAGCCGTGAACAGTTCCTCCGCTCGCTCCCGATCCCGTGCCGCGGCAACACTGTCGCCGCGGCATTCCGACAGACCAGCGTGCGCGGCGTGCACCCGGGCGAGCAAATACGGCGAAGCCATCCGTTCAGCCAACGCGTGCGCTTCCCCGAGGCTTTCCTCCGCCGAGGCAAGAGATCCGCGGCGCAGCGCGGCAAGGCCCTGCACCCGAAACGCATCTGTGCGGGCGAGGATATGGTCAATATGCTCAGTGCAGGCAACAGCTTCCGCAGCAGTCTCCCCGGCGGCAACCGGGTCCCCGGCCGCCAGTTGTGCTTCGGCGAGGAACGGCAGTGCGTCGGTCATCTGCCAGCTCCGCTCCCCTTGCAGCGCAAGCAACGGCAGCAACCGGCGCACCCCTTGCTCAGGTCGGCCCGCGCGTACGTCGTTCTCCGCCAGCTGAGCGGACGCGTTGCAGACGATATCGGCATTGTCGCTTTCTCGGCCCAGTCGAATCACTTGAGTCAGGTCGTCGGCTGCCGCGGCGAAGCGGCCACAGGCTGACCACAGGCCGCCTCGGCCGATCAGGGCCATCGCGCCGCACATCGGCGACCTGCCGTGCCCGGCCAGTTCCAGCGCCTGGCCGAATCGCCGCCGCGCGTCTCCCCAGCGGCCGACATAGATCGCGCTGGCTCCGACGTTGCAGACCGCCCGGCTGAGCAGTTCCCGGTCGCCGAGTTCCTCGGCCAGCCGGAGGATCCGCTCGAACTGCCGGTCCGCTCGGGCCAGTTCGCCGCGGTAGTGGTGCAGCACGGCGACCCCGGTCAGTGCGCGGACGACGATCTCCCGGTCGCCGCACAGTTCCGCGGTGGCCGCGGCGGTGTGCAGGTCGGCCAGTGCTTCCTCGTTGCGGCCGAGCAGGCGCAGCGCGAGTCCGCGGCGCAGATGCCCGCCCGCCAGTCCGTGCTCGTCCCCTGCCGACTCTGCCGCGACGATCGCGGCGGTGGAAACCTCGACGGATTCTCGGTAGCGGGTGCTCTGGTAGAGGTTCGCGGCACGTGCCAGCCGCAGCCGTACGGCCGATCCGCCGGGGCGGTCCTCGGTCAGCGTCGGCGCGATCCGGGCCAAGCCTTCGCGCGGGGTGCCGCGCTGGTAGTGCAGGTAGCCGATCCTGGCGATCACGAGGCGCTGCCGTTCCTCGTCGCCTTCCTTGCGGTACACCAAAAGCGCGCGTTCGGCGGCGGCGAGCGCGGCGTCGTACCGGCCGGCCGCGGCGAGCGCGTCCGCCCAGGCTTCAGCGGCTTCGGCGACGGCAGCCTGGGAACCGGCACGGTCCAGCAGGTCGACCAGCGCGCCCAAGTGCTGAGCTGCCGTGTCGTGCGCGGCTTGTCTGCCGGCTTTTTCCGCGGCGTGCCGCAAAGTCTGCGCGGCGCGTTCAGTATCCTGTGCGTGCGTGTAGTGGTAGGCCGCCGCCGCGCCTCCCAGAGCTTCGGCGAGTCTGCGGTGCAGCACATGCCGACGGCTCGGCGGCAGGTCTCCGTTCACTACTTCGGCGACCAGTTCGTGCGTGAGCCGGACGCCCTCGGCGTTCTCGTCCAGCAACCGCGCGGTGTGCGCGGGAGCCAGCACTTCGGACAATTCGGCCGGGTCCAGCCCGGCAGCCGCGGCCAGGACGTCGGGATCCATCCGCTGCTGCCCCACCGCCAGCAGGGTCAGCACTTCGGCCGTGCGTTCGGGCAGCGAACCGACCTGCCGCCGCACCGCGTGCGCGAGTCCCCAGGGCAGTTCCGCGGGCGGTTTGCCGGATCTGCCCAATACGTGCCCCAGTTGGACCAGGAACAACGGGAGTCCGCCGGCGAGCCGGAGCACCCGGTCGCGGGCGGACTGCCCGACCTCGGTTCCGGCGCTGTGGTGCAACAGCATCGTCGCGTCGTCGTCCGCCAGCGGGGCCAGCGAATGCTGTGTCACCAAGCCTTTCCGGTACAGGTCGAGCAGCGTGTCGGCCAACGGTTCGGCCGCGCCGATCTCGGTGTCGCGGTAGGCGGCGAGGAAGCGGACGCGGTCCGGCTGGACGTCCTGGACGAGCGACGCCAGCAGCGCGAGCCCGTCCGGACCGGCCCACTGCAGGTCGTCCAGGATCACGAGCACGCCGTGCCGCCGCGCCAGCGTGTCGAGAAACCGCGCTGCTTCGGCGAACATCAGCCAGCGGGCTGGAGCCGGTTCGGCGGTGCGTTGTTCGGGAAGCAGGAACGCCAGGCCGGATCCGGCGGAGTGCTCGGAAGAGTGCCGTGCGAACGCTTCGGAGAGCGGCGCGTACGGCTCTCCGCCAAACCGCGAGCACGCCGTCGAAAGCACCACCGTTCCGCGGGATTCGGCCAGCGTCGCGGCTTCGGCGAGCAGGCGGGTCTTGCCGATTCCGGTTTGTCCCGCGAAGACCAGAAACGGCCTTCCTGTGCCGGAGATGTGTTTGTCCAGCAGGGCGTGTTCCTCGGTGCGGCCGATGAGGTCCGGCGCCGGACGAGGGGGCGGAACGGGGTGGTCCGGCGGACGTTGCCTGCCGCGCCGGGCGGCTGCGAGCAGTTCGGCCCGGCTGTCCTCGGGCAGCGCGAGACCGTCGGCGAGCAACTGCACGGTGACTCGCCGCGGATGTCGTTGCCCGCGTTCGAGATTCCCCACGCCGCGCGTGCTCAGCCCGCAGCGCTGCGCCAGTTGTTCCTGCGTCAGCCCGGCTGCCCGGCGCAACCGGACCAGCGTCCGGTCGAACGTTTCCGTCGCGCCGTCCGGCATGTCCCGCACCTCCCGCCAGTCCATCGTCGCTCGCCCCGGGGCGCGGGACATCCTCCGAAGGTCGGGTTCCTCCTCCCGGCACAACAGCCGGTTGTGCCGGTTGTTCCTGGTTCGGGCCGCCTCGGTGAAATCCAATGGCGGCACCGCTTTTCGCCCGTCTTCCGGGCAGCGGCGTACGAGGAAGGACGCGATGATGCGTGCAGGAATGACCTTGAGACGGCTGGCCGCCGCCGGCGCCGCGCTCGCTCTCGGAGCGGGGATGGCGGCGCTCAGCACCCCGATCGCCGACGCCAGCCCTCAGCTGAGCCCCGCGTCGTGCGCCAACGCACCCGCGGGCTACGCGAAATGCCAGGCCGTGCAACTGGTTTCGGCAGGTGCGCGACCGGCGAGCGCGATGAGCCCGGCCGACCTGCAGAAGGCCTACGGCGTCGCCGGGATGAAGAGCGGGGGCACCACCGTCGCGATCGTCGACGCCTTCGACGACCCGGGCATCGAGAAGGACCTGAACGACTACCGGTCGCACTGGAACCTCGGCTCCTGCACCAAGGCGAACGGCTGCCTGACCGTGGTCGGCCAGGACGGCACGAGCACGCTTCCGTCCAAGACCGACTCGGGCTGGGCGACCGAGATGGCCATCGACGTCGACGCGGTCAGCGCGCTCTGCCCGGACTGCAAGATCCTGCTGGTGGAGGGCAACAGCAACGAGGACAGCGACCTCGCGGCAGCGGTCGACAGCGCGGTCCGGCTCGGTGCGAAGATCGTGTCCAACAGCTACGCCGACCACGAAAGCGCGATCCCGTCGGACGCCGAGCAGCACTACAACCACCCCGGCGTCGCGATCCTCGGCGCCACCGGCGACTGGGGCAGCGAAAGCGGTTCCCAGGCCGAATACCCGGCCACTTCGCCCGAGGTGGTCGCGGTCGGCGGCACCACGCTGACCGCGTCCGGCAGCGGCTACTCCGAAACCGCCTGGAGCAAGGCGGGCAGCGGCTGTTCGAGCAAGTTCAGCAAGCCCGCGTTCCAGAACGGGATCAGCACCGCGTGCGACAATCGGGCCACTTCGGACATTTCAGCCGACGCGGATCCCAACAGCGGCATCACGATCTACGTCAACGGCCAGCAGTCGCAGTACGGCGGCACCAGCCTCGCCACCCCGATCGTCGCCGGCATCTGGGCACTCGCGGGCACGCCGAAGGACGGCGACAACGCGGCGACCTATCCGTACGCGCACACCGGCGACTTCAACGACGTCACCTCGGGCAGCAACGGCAGCTGCGGCACTGTCATTTGCAACGCGGGCACCGGCTGGGACGGCCCGACCGGCCTGGGCACCCCGCACGGCGTCACCGGCCTCACCCCCGGCGGCGGCACCAACGGCAAGCTGAGCGTCAGCAACCCGGGCAACCAGAACAGCGTGGTGGGCAAGGCGGTTTCGCTGAAGGTCACGGCCTCCGGCGGCACCTCGCCTTACACCTACTCGGCGGACGGCCTCCCGGCCGGGCTGGCCATCGACGGCAAGACCGGCTCGATCACCGGCACGCCGAGCACCGCGGGCACCAGCAACGTCACCGTGACGGCGACCGACTCCGCCGGGGCGACCGCGCAGGCTCCGTTCGCCTGGACCGTCACGACGGCTCCAGTGGGCAAGCTGACCGCGAAGTTCACCACGGACTACGACTACGGTTTCGGCGCCTTCGCGCACTTCACGATCACCAACGGCGGTTCGTCGGCGGCGAACGGCTGGACGCTGTCGTTCGACCTGGCTTCGAACGAGTCGCTGTCGACGACGAACCCGGGCACCGCTTCGGCGTCCACCGGGCACGTCGTGATCACCGGCCAGGACAGCATCCCGGCGGGCGGCAGCCTCACCGTTTCGCAGATCTACCAGGTCTCGGGCGGCACGTTCACCGCTCCGGCCAACGTTTCCGTTTCCTGACCCGGCAGCCGCCGTGCCGTCGCTTCGGGCGCGGCACGGCGGTTTCGGTCAGTCCAGGCAGAACTCGTTGCCCTCGACGTCCTGCATCGGAATGCAGGACTCGTTCACCTCGTCCGCGACCAGCACCTGCACGATGGACGCGCCCAGCGCGACCAGCCGGTCGGCCTCGGCCTTCAGGACCGCCAGCCGCTCCTCGCCGGCCAGACCGGCGCCCACGCGCACGTCGAGGTGCACCCGGTTCTTCACCACGCGGCCTTCGGGCACGCGCTGGAAGTACAGCCGAGGGCCGACGCCGTCCGGATCGACGCAGGCGAACGCCGCGCCCTGATGCTCGGCAGGCAGCGAACGGTCGAACTCCGCCCAATCGGCGAACCCTTCCGGCGGCGGCGGCACGACATACCCCAGCACCTCGCACCAGAAACGGGCGACGCGCTCGGGTTCCGCGCAATCGAAAGTGACCTGGACCTGCCTGACCGACCCCATGCGCTCACCTTACCGGCGGGCGGCGGCGAGCGCTGGGTCTTTTCCGGCGGCGAGGTCGTCCGTAGCGAAGACCGGGACCTGGAGGTCCGGGCTGATGCCGGTGCCGTCGTAGGTGCGGCCGCGCGGGTCGAGATACTCCTCGTTCGGCAACGCCACCTTCCAGCCCGGCTTCGGCAGCGTCCGCTCTAGCATGTCCGAGAAAGCGCCCTGAGTGGACTGTCCGATCAGGACTGGTCGCGGCTGCCGGTTCAGCAGCGCTTGCAGGAACGTCTCCCCCGCTGAGACGTCCAGGCTGCCGGTCAGGACCGTCAGCGGGCCGGTGTAGCGCGGCGCTGCGGCGGGCTGCACGAAGAACGGTCGCGGCACGGTGAACCGCGTCGGGTCCTCCGGATCGTTGCGGGCGCGTTTGGCGTAGGCGAAATGCGGGACGCCGGTCAGCCGGGCGGCGACTTGCAGTCCGAGCGGGTCGTCCCCGCCGCCGTTGACACGCAGGTCGAGGATCAGGCCGCGCAGCGTGCGCACCCGGTCGGCGGTGAAGATCTCGTCCAGTGCTTTCGCCAGGACCTCGCTGCTGGCGGCGAAAGTGTCGGCGTAGTCGTGGAATCCGCTGATCCGCAGGTATCCACGGCCCTCCGGCAGGTCTGCGTAGGCGATGGCTCCGCCGGCCCAGCGCTGAATCGGCGCGCCGAGATTCGCGTCGGCCACGGCGATCGCGCGCGGGACGGTCGTCTTCAAATCCGGCGTGCCTGGCCTCGGGAACGAGCAGTGCTGTCCCGCCGCGAGCAAGCCGACATGAGCGTCGTGCAGCGGACGGATCAGTCCGCAAAGGACGTCGAAGAGCCGTTCCGGATGCGCGGCGATCTCGCGGCGGGCAGCGTCCCCTTGGGACTTCCAGTCGACGCCTTTCGCCCGGAAGAAGGGATAGTTCTCGGCAAAGGTGTGCCAGAAGACGTCGAACAAGTCCGCGGACGAAGCCCGGCACTCCGGCGGCAGCCCGCCGGGGACACGACGCAACCGCCGCACGCCGAGGTTGTCGTCGAAACTCATCCGGCCCGCCCGGATGGTGACGACCGAGCCTTCGTTCGTGGAAAACGTTGTGCCGTCGCCAGTTCCGGAAAGCGTGCCGGGCAGGCAGCTCACCTCGGTCTCGTCGTAAGTCGTCAGCTTGCCGCCGGACACGTGGACCAGCTGCCCGTACCCGTCTGTCCGCCACACACCGTCCACTGTGGAAGGAGGGGCCGCGGTCACCGAGAGAATCGCCAAGCCCGCCAGGAAGATTCGCACGAGCCGAGGGTAGAAAAAAGCCGGGGGCGCACGGAATACCGCACGCCCCCGGCACGGTGGTGGGGTTGCCCCTACCACGGGAGAACCTCAGCCGAAGAAGACTTCGGCTTCCTGGTACCGCTCCAGCGGAACGGTCTTCAGCTCGGCCGTCGCCTCGGACAGCTTCACGCGCACGATGTCGGTGCCCTTGAGCGCCACCATCACACCGAAGTCGCCGTCGGCGACCGCGTCCACCGCGTGCAGGCCGAAACGCGTCGCGAGGACCCGGTCGTAGGCGGTCGGGGTGCCGCCGCGCTGGACGTGGCCCAGCACGACCGCGCGCGATTCCTTGCCGGTGCGCTCGGAGATCTCGTCGGCCAGCCAGTTGCCGATGCCGCCGAGCCGGACGTGCCCGAAAGCGTCCTTCTCGCCGGTCAGCAGCTTCTCCTCGCCGCCCTCGGGCAGCGCGCCCTCGGCCACGACGATGATCGGCGCGTACTCCTTTTCGAAGCGGCGCTCGACCCACTGCACGACCTGGTCGACGGAGAACTGGCGCTCCGGGACCAGGATCACGCTCGCGCCGCCGGCGAGGCCGGAGTGCAGCGCGATCCAGCCCGCGTGCCGCCCCATGACCTCGATGACGAGGGCCCGGTGGTGCGATTCGGCCGTGGTGTGCAGCCGGTCGATCGCCTCGGTGGCGATGGAGACCGCGGTGTCGAAGCCGAACGTGTAGTCGGTGGCCCCGAGGTCGTTGTCGATCGTCTTGGGCACGCCGACGACGCCGATGCCGTCGTCGGTCAGCCGCTTGGCGACGCCGAGGGTGTCCTCGCCGCCGATCGCGATCAGCGCGTCGACCCCCTGGTCGGCGAGCACCTTGCGGATCTGGTCGACGCCGCCGTCGACCTTGTACGGGTTCGTCCGCGACGACCGCAGGATGGTGCCCCCGCGGGTGAGGATGTCCTCGACGTCGGCGAGGCCGAGCGGCCGGCTGTCGCCGGTCAGCGGGCCCTGCCAGCCGTTGCGGAAGCCGACGAACTCCCAGCCGTGCACCTCGACGCCCTTGCGGACCACCGCGCGGATCACCGCGTTCAGGCCGGGGCAGTCGCCGCCCCCCGTCAGCACACCGACACGCATCTGTTGCCTCCGTCTTTCCTCGCAGGGAGAGTGCAGTCACAGTCCGCGGACAGCGTAGCGGTTTTCATCTGGATCGGTGCAGGGCGGACCACCTGCCCAATCCGGTCCGGGCCGGGGCCGCTGGACGGTGTGTTACCTTGGGGCTGTGCAGCGCTATTTCTGGTTTACGAAGCCGGCCCCGGGTGGGCACGGCGGCGTGAACCTGCGCTGACCTCCACCCCGAGCCGGATCTCGAACCGGCTCGGCGAATCCCCCGCGGGTCGGTGTCCACCAGGAAGGAACCACCCGCACATGAGCACCCCCCTCGTCGCCGCCCCCGCCGACGCGAGCACGCTGGACAACCGCCGCACCACGTCGGTCAGTCCCCTCATCTCGCCCGCGCTGCTGCGCGAAGACCATCCCGTGGACGCCGCGGTCGCCAAAGTCGTGCAAAACGGCCGCACGGAAACCGTCGACATCCTCGACGGCCGCGACGACCGTCTGGCCGTGATCGTCGGCCCGTGCTCGGTCCACGACCCCGAAGCCGCCCTCGACTACGCCCGCCGCCTGGCCGCCAAGGCCGAGGCCCTGCGCGAAGACCTGCACATCGTGATGCGGGTGTACTTCGAAAAGCCGCGCACGACGCTGGGCTGGAAGGGCCTGATCAACGATCCCGACCTGGACGGCACGTTCGCCGTCAACAAGGGCCTGCGCCTGGCCCGGAAACTCCTGCTGGACGTCTCCGGACTGGGCCTCCCGGTCGGCTGCGAATTCCTCGACCCGATCACCCCGCAGTTCATCGCCGACATCGTCACCTGGGGCTCGATCGGCGCCCGCACCGCCGCCAGCCAGGTCCACCGCCAGCTGTGCAGCGCCCTGTCCATGCCGGTCGGCATCAAGAACTCGACCGAAGGCGACATCCAGGTAGCCGTGGACGCGACCCGCGCCGCCGCCGCCTCGCACGTCTTCCCCGGCATCAACGTGGACGGCCTCGCCGCCCTGGTGACGACCTCCGGAAACCCGGACTGCCACGTAATCCTCCGCGGCAGCTCCGCGGGCCCGAACTACGACCCGGCGTCCGTCGAGGAAACCCTCGCCCGCCTGGCGAAGTCCGGCCTCCCGGAGCGATTGGTGATCGACGCGAGCCACGGCAACAGCAACAAGGACCACGTCCGCCAGTCCGAGGTCGTCCGCGACCTGGCCGGCCGGATCTCCGCCGGAGAACGCGGAATCGCGGGCCTGATGCTGGAAAGCAACCTGGTCGCCGGACGCCAAGACCTGGTCCTGGGACAGTCGGAGAAGCTGACCTACGGCCAGTCCATCACCGACGCCTGCATGGACTGGGACACGACCGAAGACCTGCTGGACACCCTGGCGACCGCCGTCCGCGCCCGCCGCACCCGCTGACCCGCCCAGCCTGTCTCGAAGCGAGGGAACCCGCGAGGGTTCCCTCGCGCCCTAAAACCGCACCCGGTGCACCCAACGATCGAGGCACCCAGCCCCTCCCCCGCACCCCGATACGAAGCGTCCCTGCGGTCTGGGGGTGCTTGTCAAGGCATCTTTCCCGCCTTGACAAGCACCCCCAGACCGTCAGCACAATCACCCTTCGGGGTGCCCCACGCAACCCAAGACGGCCGATGTCGCCGCCAGGCGACGAGCCGAATCACCGCCCCCGGCGAAACGCCTCCTCGATAACCTCCCACCGCTGCAAGTTGTGCCGGGCGTCAGCCAACGCGTCGTGCTGATCCCCAGGCGCGGCAGGCAGCTTGGGCTTACCCGCGTCCTCCCACCGCTGCCGGAGATCCCGCGTGAACCGAGGCAACTGCCGAGGCAACGCGGGCATCGGCCCCCACAACTGCGCCAACGCCACATGGTCGTACGCCGCGAACCAAGCCCACAGCTCGATCCCCCCGGGCGGCTTCCCGAAGAACTCCAGCAGATCCGCCCGGATCCGCTCGCGGCTCCGCCAAGCCGGATCCGCGGGCGAAGGCAGCTTGGGCAGCACGTTCTCCCGCACCCAAGCCCCGGCCCGCCCGGGATCGAAGTCGGTGGACACGGCGTAGAACTCGCGTCCGCGCTCGTCAACGACACCGATCGACACGAGGTCAATCGTCACGCCGTCCTCAATAAACTCGGTGTCGTAGAAAAAACGCACCGGGGAACTCTAGTGGGGCCCTACCCGGCCTTCGTCTCCGGCACCCGATCGGCGTCCAGGGCCCTCGGCTGGACCGGCACCGCGGGCTTCACCCCGGCCGCCTCGGCGGCGAGCAGTTCCTTGGCCTTGGCCGCGTAAATGTCCACGTACTCCTGGCCGGAGAGCTCCATCAGCGCGTACATGATCTCGTCGGTGATGGAGCGTTCGATGAACCGGTCGCCTGCCAACCCCTCGTACCGGGAGAAGTCGAGCGGCTTGCCGAAGCGCACCTCGAGCCGCCGCGGCCACCACATCTTGGAGCCGATCGGGTTGACCTTGTCCGTGCCGACCATCGCCACCGGGACCACCACGCCGCGCGATTCGAGCGCGATCCGGGCGACGCCGGTCTTGCCCTTGTACAGCCGTCCGTCCGGGGAGCGGGTGCCCTCGGGGTAGATGCCGAGCAGGTGCCCGTCCTTGACCAGCCGGATCGCGGTGTCGAGCGCGGCCTGCGCGGCGTTGCCGCCGGAGCGGTCGATGGGGAACTGGCCGACGCCGGTGAAGAACCACTTCTTGAGCAGGCCCTTGAACCCGGGCTCGGTGAAGTACTCCGACTTCGCCGGGAAGGTGACCTTGCGCTTGACCCGCAGCGGCATGAAGAACGAATCCGCGACCGCGAGGTGGTTGCCGGCGAGGATGGCGCCACCCGTCTCGGGGATGTTTTCGGCGCCGACGACTTTGGTGGGCCACAGCGTCTTCAGCAGCGGCCCGATGAACACCCACTTCATCAGCCAGTACAGCACCGGGTTCCAGTCCTTTCCTGCCCGCGCGGGCCCCGGCAGGTCAGGGTACGGAACAAGCACCGGCCCGCACAACGCGAGAGCGGGCGGTCACCCGGGGGCAGCGACCGATCTCACAGCGGGACCGGAAGGATCCCCGCTTCCGGAGTGGGCCCCACAACCCGGCTTCGGCGTGAGAGCATGGGAGGACTCCACCGCTTCGATTCGGAAGGGCGTTCGTGATGGGCGTGCTCGCCGGCGCGGAACCGTTCTCCCACCCGGGTTCCTCCGGGGCCGGCTTCCTGCTCTGCCACGGATTCACCGCGACGCCCGACGGCATGCGCGCCTGGGGCGCGCACCTGGCGGGCGAGGGCTTCGCGGTGCGCTGCCCGCTGCTGCCCGGCCACGGCACGCACTGGCGCGATCTGAACCGGACGACCTGGCAGGACTGGTACGCCACGGTGCGCGAGTCGCTGCTGGCGCTGCGCGCGGAGTGCGACCAGGTGTTCGTCGGCGGGATGTCGATGGGCGGGACGCTCACCCTCCGCCTCGCCGAGGAGTTCGGCGCGGACGTCTCCGGCCTCGTGCTGGTCAACCCGTCGGTCACGCGGCTGAGCCTGGACGCCAAGGTGCTGCCGCTGCTGTCGCGAGTGGTCCCGTCGATCCGCGCGATCGGCAACGACATCGCCAAGCCCGGCGAGGTCGAACTGGCCTATCCGCGCACCCCGGTGCGGGCCGCGGCGAGCCTCGCCCGGCTGTGGAAGATCGTGCGCGCCGACCTGCCGAAGGTGTCTCAGCCGGTGCTGCTGCTGCACTCGCGGGTCGACCACGTCGTCGAACCCGAGAACTCGCAGATCGTTCTGGACGGCATCTCGAGCACGGACGTGACCGAGGTGGTGCTGGAGAACAGCTATCACGTCGCGACGCAGGACCACGACGCGGAACTGATCTTCAGCCGCAGTGTCGACTTCGCCCGGCAGTTGCGGGCGGGACAGGTGGGTGCCGGATGAACCGGGGGAAAGGCGCGGACGGACCCGAGGACGTCGACGCCACGTTCGCCGAGATCGTGGCCGATCTCCGGGCCGAGGGCGTGGGCGTGTTCCTGGACGAGGACCCGTTCTCCGGCGCCGGCCCCGCGTCCGCCGGAACCGACGCGTCCCCCGGAGCCGAACCCGAAACGGGCAAGGCCAAGCCGAAGCCCGCCGCGGACCCGCCTGCTCCGGCCGCCCCGCCGTCTTCGCCGCCGTCGTCTTCGGACGGCTGGCGCACCGGCGGCACCGACTGGGACACCACCATGTTCTCCGGCGACCCGGCCGAGGACGACGAGCACTACGTGCCCCCGGAGCCGCCGCCGCTGCCGCGCTGGCGCAAGGGCGCGTTCATCGTGCTGCTGTTCTTCGTCGTCGGGCTCCTGCTGCTGATCGTGCCGAACCTGATCGGGGTCGGCCCCGCGCTCGCCACGCCGCTCGGCATCCTTTCGCTCGCCACCGGCATCGCGCTGCTCCTGCTGCGCGTGCGCCAGGGCCCGCCGCCGGGAGCGGACCCCAGCAACGGCGCCCAGGTCTGACCGGGCGGGCATGCGGATCGACTTCCAGGCGTCCCGGCGTTCCACCGTCGGCGCGGAATGGGAACTCGCGCTGGTGGACCGGCGCAGCGGCGAACTGCGGTCGGTCGCGGAGGAACTCCTCGCCGCGGTCCGCCCGGAAAGGGCCGCCGAACATCCCCGGATCAAACAGGAACTGCTGCTCAACACGATCGAGGTGGTCAGCGGCGTCTGCCGCACGGTCGGCGAGGTGAAACACGACCTCTCCGAAGCGCTCGACGAGGTGCACCGGGTCGCCGACCCGCTGGGCGTCGAACTGTTCTCGGCGGGCTCGCACCCGTTTTCCTCGTGGTACCGGCAGAAGGTGACCGACAAGGAGCGCTACGCCAAGCTGATCGACCGCACCCAGTGGTGGGGCAGGCAGATGCTGATCTACGGCGTGCACGTCCACGTCGGGCTCGACCACCGGGACAAGGTGCTGCCGGTGCTCGACGGGCTGCTGCGCTACGCGCCGCATCTGCAGGCGCTGTCCGCGTCGTCGCCGTACTGGTCCGGCGAGGACACCGGGTACGCCTCGAACCGGGCGCTGATGTTCCAGCAGCTGCCGACCGCCGGGCTGCCGTTCCAGTTCCGCGAATGGGCGGAGCTGGAGGGCTACGTCGAGGACATGTTCACCACCGGCGTGATCGACCACTTCTCCGAGATCCGCTGGGACATCCGCCCGGCCCCGCATTTCGGCACCATCGAGATGCGCGTGTGCGACGGACTGCCGACGCTGCAGGAGGTCGGCGCGATTTCGGCGCTCACCCAGTGCCTGGTGGACGACTTCAGCGCCCGCCTCGACAAGGGCGAGACGCTGCCGGTGCTGCCGCCGTGGCACGTCCAGGAGAACAAGTGGCGCGCCGCCCGCTACGGCCTCGACGCGATCGTCATCCTCGACGCCGCCGGCCGCGAACGGCTCGTCACCGAAGACCTCGCCGAGCTGCTGGACCGGCTGGAACCGGTCGCCAAGCGGCTGGACTGCGCCCGCGAGCTGCGCGATGTCGAGAACATTCTCCGGGTCGGCGCGAGCTATCAGCGGCAGCGGGCGGTCGCGAAGCAGTACAACGGATCCTTGAAGGCCGTGGTCGCCGCGCTGGTCACCGAGATGCGCGACGGCGTCCCGCACGCTTAGCTGGTCTGGGAGGCAGCGATGTCGCATACGTTCAGCACGCTCGTCGAGCTCAACGGCAAAACCGCCACCGGTTTCCGGGTCCCGGCCGAGGTCGTCGAGGCGCTCGGCCAGGGGCGGCGGCCGAAGGTGCGGGTGACGATCGGCCCGTACACCTACCGCAGCACGGTCGCGGTCTATTCGGGCGAGTTCATGCTGCCGCTCAGCGCGGCGAACCGGGAGGCGGCCGGGGTCGCCGCCGGGGAGACGGTCGAGGTCACGCTCGAAGCCGACCTCGCCGAGCGGACCGTCGAGATGCCGGACGATCTGGCTTCGGCGCTGGCGGAACGGACCGGCGCGCGGGCGGCGTTCGACAAGCTTTCCTTTACCGCCCAACGGGAACGGACTGAAGCTGTCACCTCGGCCAAGCGCGCCGAAACCCGGGAGCGGCGGATCGCGAAGATCGTCGCCGAACTCGCCGGGGACGGGCTCCCCTAGCCCATCGTCACGCCGGGTTTGCCGAACCCGCCGAGCACGGTGTCGACGACGCGGGTGGCCAGCGCGTCCGGATCGGCGGAGTCCTGGTCCTGCGCTGCTTCGTGGATGAGCGCGCAGTAGACGCGCCGCGCCCAGACCAGGTCGACGCCGGGCCGCAGCGCGCCGCTTTCCTCCAGCCGCCGGAAGAAGACATCGCACTGGGCGAGCACGTCCGGGGTGAGGACGCCTTCTTCCGCCGGGTGCGCGTTCATCGCGAAGCCCCACCGGAGCTTGACGCTCAGCACCTTCGCGGTCACCTGGTAAAGCGCGACCAGCGGCGGCGTGACGTCGGGCCGGACGCTGGCGAGCGCGTTGTGGAACTGCTGCGTCGCCCACAGGGTCATCGCGTCGACCAGCGCGTCCCGGCTGGCGAACCGGCGGTGCACAGTCGTCCGCGAGACGCCGGCGGCCTCGGCGATCTGCTCCATGGTCGCCGCCGGGTTGTCGCTGAGCACCCGTTCGGCCGCCTCGAGGATCGCCTGGGCCGTCCGTTCCGAGTCCGCGCGCAGGGCCCGTTTCTCCATGCCGATCAGTTTACGCCATGGTTGCCACTCGATTATTAGTTGCGACACTTCTGTTGCAACTGCTAGCTTAACTGCATCGCTAGTGACCCGACTTGGGGGGATTTCGATGGACCTGCAGCTGACCGGCAAGACCGCGGCAGTGACCGGAGCGAGCCGGGGAATCGGCCTGGCCACGGTTTCCGCGCTGATCGGCGAGGGGATGCGCGTGGTGGCCGCGGCCCGGACGATCACGCCGGAACTGAAGCAAACCGGCGCGGTGCCGATCGCGGTGGACCTCTCCGCTCCCGACGGTCCCGGACGGGTGATCGACCAAGCCGTCGCGGAATTCGGCGGCTTGGACGTCCTGGTGAACAACGTCGGCGGCGGCGACAGTGCCAGCGGGCAAGCCGGCGGTTTCCTGTCTCTCGCGGATCAGCAGTGGACGGATTTGCTGGAGCTGAATTTCCTCGCCGCGGTGCGGGCTTCCCGTGCGGCACTGCCACATCTGATCGAACGGCGGGGCGCGATCGTCACGGTGTCCTCGAATGGTGCGCGGATGCCGCATTCGGGCCCGATCGCTTACACCACCGCGAAAGCCGCGTTGACCGCTTTCGGGAAGGCATTGGCGGAGGAGTTCGGGCCGCGGGGCGTTCGGGTCAATACTGTTTCGCCCGGACCGGTTCGTACCGCGCTGTGGGAAGGCCCGGACAGTTACGGCGCCGAACTGGCTTCGTCGATGGGGTTGTCGCACGAGGATTTGCTGGCTGCACTGCCCGCCGGTGCGGGGATGCTGACCGGACGGCTGATCGAACCGGATGAGGTGGCTACGTTGATCGCATATCTGGCGTCACCGCTGGCGGCGAGCATCACCGGGACGGACCACCTTGTGGACGCGGGTTCGGTGAAGACCGTGTGACGGCTGCCGGGGAGCGTTGGCCGGGCGGGACAGCGGCTCGCGATCTGTCGCCGCCACCACGACACGGGCCCGGCTACGCACGCGGGAAGGCAGCGGCTCTTGGCCAACTGCTCGGTGCCTCGCGAGGGCGCTGGGTTCCCTCGCCGAGCGGTTCCCGGTCGGCTGCCACCGGTACGAGCGCGCGGGCCGCTGCCGGGCAGCGGCTTAAGTCGAGCGCCGCTCGCTCGACCGCCACCACGGACGTGGTCCCCGAAGCGGTATCGGGCTGCGTCCGAGACCGCGCGAAATCCGCTCAGCTCCCGCAACGACGTCCCCGGCCCAGCACCCGCGCGTCGAGATTCCGACCTAACCGCGCGACCCACGACCAGTCACCACGAAGGAGGTGCCCCCCGAGGCGCTACCGAGCAGCAGCCACGACCACGCGACCACCGCTCACCCGCCAACTCCCGCAACAACGTCCCCGGCCCCGCACCCGCACGTCGAGATCCCCGCCCCGGCCGCGCGACCCACGACCAGTCACCACGAAGGAGGTGCCCCTAGCCCTGCCAAGGGGCCGCGACCACCGCTCACCCGCCCAGCTCCCGCAACAACGTGCCCGGCCCGAGCACCGACGCGCCGAGATCCCCGACCCGGCCGCGCAGTTCGCGGTCGGCCGTCACCACCACGACGTGGTCGTGCGGGCGTCGACGGGCGGCGGCGGTCACCTCGACGATCTTCGAATCGCCGTCGGTCTCCGCCGCGACGACCTCGACGCCCGGGATCGATTCCACTCCCCTGGCTTTGCCCTCGACGACCAGCACCACCCGGGGCCACCAGGACCACGCCGCGCCCGCGCCGATGCCGGTCACGGCGTCGCGCAGGCCTTGTTCGGCTGGGGTGGTCAGCTGGTCGCGCAGGCGTTCCGCGGCGCCGTGGCGGTCGCGCCACCAGCCGTCGGGGCGGGAGCCCATCACGTTCGCCGCGTCGACCACCAGCACCAGTTCGCGGCCCAGCTGCTCGCGCAAGACCGGCCAGGCGGCGGCGAAATCGCGGTGGAGGTCCAGTGCGGCCACCTCGTCCGGCGGGACCCAGCGCATCTCGGCGCTTTCCTCGTTCGCGACCTGGGCCTGCAGCGCGCTGTCGGCCAGGCCGAGGACCGTCGTGTACTGCCATTCGCCGTGGTCCAGCACCGAAGCGGACATCGCGCGGAAGGCGGACGCGGGGATGGCTGCTTCTTCCCACGCCTCCCGGGCAGCGGCCTCGTGCACGGTCTCGCCGACCTCGAGCGCGCCGCCGGGCAAGGCCCACGTGCCGCCGTTGTGCACCCACGACGCGCGCTGCTGCAACAGCACGCCGCGGCGGGGATCGCACAACAACAAGCCGGCCGCGCCGAACGCGCCCCAGTGCTGCCTGCCGCACGAGCACCGCACGAAGCGGTTGGCGGTCATCGGCGTCACCCGGCCCAGCCTTCCACAGAACCTCGTGCGTGTTAATCCCGGCAAGAACCGTGATCAGCACTCACAACGTGTCCATCGCCAGCGCCGCCGCCCCGACGATCGCCGTGTCGTCCCCGAGATGCGCCGTCCGGATCCGGGCCAGCGGACGGTGCCGCGCACCGGTGATCGCGCCGGCGTAGTGCTCGCGGGCCTCGTCCAGGAACAGCGGCGCGGACTCCGACACTCCGCCGCCGATCACGATGATCTCCGGGTCGAAGACGTCCGCCACCAAGGCCAGGCCCTCGCCGAGCCATTTCGCCAGTTCCGCCATGGCGCGCAAGGCGATCGGGTCGCCGTCGCGGGCCGCGCGGGCCACTCGGCGGCCGGTGACCGAACCGGGGTCGCCGGCGATTTCGCGGGACAGCACGGTGGAACGGCCGGGGTACCGGGCGAGCAGCTCGACGGCGGTCGCGGCCAGCGCGGTGCCGCTGCAGTAGCGCTCCCAGCAGCCGTACTTGCCGCACGGGCAGGCGCGGCCGTCGCGCACCACCGTGAGGTGGCCGAGTTCCGGCGCGACCCCGTGGGCTCCACGGTAAATCTCGCCGTCCAGCAGCAAACCCGCGCCGATCCCGGTGCCCAGCGCGACCAGCGCGGCCACCCCCGCACCCCGCGCGGCGCCGAAGCGGTGTTCGGCGACGACCGCCGAGTTGACGTCGTGCTCCAGCGTCACCGAGAGGCCGACGCGTTTCGCGATCCGGTCCGCCACCGGGGCGTTGCGCCAGGCGAGATGCGGCGCGAACATCACCGAACGCCGGTCTCGGGTCACGAAACCGGCCACGGCAAGGCCGACCGCGGCGACGTCGTGCCGGTTGCGCAGGGTTTCGACGACCCCGGCGATGGCGTCTTCGAGCGCGTTCTCCTCGCTCGGCGTCCCGACGCGCGCCGTGTCGAGCAGCGAACCGCGCTCGTCCACGACGCCGACGCGCACGCTGGTGCCGCCGACGTCCACCCCTACGGTCAGCAATCAGTTCTCCCGCTCCGGCTGCCAGTCCGCGCGCTTGCGGACGACGATGTGCTGGACCCGCGACGACGGCTCCGCCGAGGACGCGGTCGCGGACGCGTGCGCGGCGGGCCGGAAGCCGGGCATGTGCACGCCTTCCTCCGGCTCCCACCGGTCCGCGAGCACCGCCCGCAGCAGCGCGACGAGCTGAGCGGCCTGTTCGAGGACCCTCGCCACGAACTCCGGCCGCTCGCCGCGCACGACGGCGACGATCGCACACAGCGGGCACCAGCCGCATCCGGAAGTGCTGTCCTCCACACCCGGGTCGCCCGATCCGCCCGGTTCCTCCGGAGCGCCGCCGTGCCCGGCGGCCATGACGCCTTCCAGCCACGGCGCGGCGCGTTCGATCACCATCTCGACCAGCAGCCGGATCTCCTCGGCCAGCTTCAGGCCGTCCGAAAAAGACCCCGCCTCGTGTTCTTCGCTCATCCGGATCCCCGGTTCCCGGCCAGGCTGACCACCAGGCCGTCGGCGTCGGATTCCGCGCCGGTGATCCGGCACGGGCGCAGCGTCTCGGGCAGTGCGACCAGGCGGCGGAACCCGTCCACGGTGATCGCCAGGTCGTCGTCCACGCGGGCGAGGTCGACTGCCGAATCCCGGTTCAGCGGGAGCGCGACCCGCAGCCGGAAACCGGCCCCGTCGGCGGCCACCGACAACAGCGGCGTGACCGGTTTTCCGTTGCCGGCCAACGGATCCCGGCTGCCGTACAGTTCGCGGGCCAGTTCGGCGAGAGCCTCGGCGCCCACGGGTTCGCTCGCCCGGTGCTCGACGCGGGCCAGCTCGCCCGGGCCGAATCCGGCCTCGGCCAGTTCCGCCAGCACCGCGTCCTGCTGGTCGCGGCGGGTGCGCAGCCACTTCGCCGCCGAACCGCGCCAGAATCCGGGCGCGGGCATGAGCCGGTTGGCGATCAGGCCGTCGACCGCGATGCCGCGCAGCGCCAGCGACGTCAGCGTGCGCCGCGCCTCGGCGACCACCACTCGTTCCGGTGTCAGCACCAGCCGCACCGTCGTCACGCGCGGATCGGTGAGCAATTCGCGCAGCGCGTCGAGATGCGCGCCGAGCTGCCGCACCGAAGCCGCGACGCGCCGGTTGCCGAATACCCGGCCCAAGTAGCCCGAAACGGCTTCCGGCAGGGAAAGCAAGCGCAGCGTTTCAGCGGTCGGACCGCAGTCGACCACCACGGTGTCCCACGGCCCCTGCGAAGCCAGTCGCCGCACCTCGCTCAGCGCGAGCAGTTCGTCGACGCCGGGCAGCACGGTCAGCTCTTCCGCGTCCAGGACGTCCAGACCGGCTCCGGCCAGCACTTTCCGCAGTTCGCCGCGCAGCTCGTGCCAGGTGCGGTCGGCCAGCGCCCGCGAGTCGACCTGCGCCGCCCAGAGACCGGCCGGCGCGCCGTCGCGGCGGATGTCCACTTCGGAGGGTTCGCCGCCGAGCGAAGTGCCGAACGCGTCGCCGAGCGAATGCGCCGGGTCGGTGGACACGACGAGCGTCTTCCTGCCGCGGCCGGCCAGCGCGGCAGCGGTAGCCGCGGCGAGCGTCGTCTTCCCGACACCCCCCTTGCCGGTGAACAGCAGGATGCGCATCTAGCCCTCTGCCCTGCGCTTGAGCTCCTTGAGCGCGGTGTCCATGACCATCTTCTCCGCCTTGCGCCGGAGCAGCCCGATCATCGGCAGCGCGAGCTCGACCGACAGGGTGTAAGTGACGCGGGTGCGCCCGCCGCCGAGCGGTTCGAGCGCGTACCGGCCGTTCTGCGCCTTCTGCATCTGGCCCTTGACCAGGTGCCAGCTGACGCCGAGACCGGAATCGTCCCAGTCGTATTCGAGCGTGTACACGTCCTTGATCGGCCCGGCGTCGAGGGTGAGCTTCACCTGTTTCGCCCTGCCCTCGTCGTCGGTCGCGAGCACCTCGGTCTCGCGGACCGCCTTGGCCCACTCCGGGTACGCGGGGAAATCGGAGATCACCGACATGACCCGCGCGGGCTCGGCGTCGACCTCGATGGACTGCGTGGACTGCTCGGCCATGGGACGAAGCGTAGCCGGACAGCACAGTCACCAGCGCAGCACGTAGGGCTGCCCGGTCTCCTTGAAGTGACCCACGTTACGGCACTCGGTGTGCCCGACCCGGCGTCGCGCGGCCAGCGGCTGGTGCACGTGCCCGAAGACGGACCAGCGCGGACGCTGCCGCCGGATCAGGTCCAGCAGCGCCCGCGAACCGAGTTCGGCGCGGCGGGCGACCACGTCGTAGGTCAGTTCGGGCACCGCGGGCGGGATGTGCGTGCAGAGCACGTCGACCTCGTCCAGCAGCGAAACCGCCGCGTCGAACTCCTCGCGGGCCCGCAGGTACGGCCGCCACGCCGCACCCTTGCGCGGACGCGGGAGCACGCCGTCCGGCAGCACCGCACCGCCGGCGAAACCGAACCGCAGGCCGCCGATGCTGACGACCTCTCCGTCGGCCAGATGCACGCCCTCGCCGGCGAACTCCGGCCACGCCGACGGCGCGTCGACATTGCCGGGGATCGCGTACGTCGGCGCGGTCATCGAAGCGAACAACGTGGAGTACTGCTCCCTGACCGCCTCGTCGACCGCGGCGGCCGGGTCGTCCAGGGTGGCCCACAGCGTGCGCGAGTAGGCGACCGTCTCGTCCCTGGTGCCTTCGCGGCGCAGGCGGGCGAATTCGCCGACCTTCTCCGCGCCGAACAGCACGCCCATGATGCCTTTGTCGTGGTCGTGGTAGTCGACGAAGTCGAGCAGGTCGCCGAGCACGACCAGCGCGTCCGCCCCGTCCCCCGCCCGCTTCAGCGCGTCGGCGTTGCCGTGCACGTCCGAAACGACGTGAACCCGCACAAGAGCCTCCTACTCGACGGGCCGGGGCGGAATCCCCGGCTCGCGCCCGTCCTCGAGGATCTCCTTCAATCCCAGCGCCACGTCCTTCGCCGCGCGCGCCCGCCGGTCGAATTCGCGGCGCAGTTCGCGCGGGCTCAGCTCGCGCGGCACGCCGCCGGGACCGGCAGGCGTGGCCCGGAGGAAGTAGTGCAGCACCGTGCCGTCGAGAACAGGTTCCAGCCAGACCTCCATGGTACCGATCAAGGCGCCCGTGACGGTCCAGCGCAGGCCCTTGTCCCCCCGGTCGGTGTAGACCTGCAACTCCAGGTCGGGCCAGTAGCGCCGCCACGAGCGCGGGTCGGCGAAGGCGGCCGCGACGGTCGACGGGGGCACGACGAGGAAGGTCTCGTCGACAAGATCGAGAGCTGGCGGTTCGTGCACCCGGACACGATGTCACGACCTCGCCGCGCGCCCCGTGCCAGCATGGTCTTAAGGTCTACGGCACGCTAAGTTGACTGGCGGGTAACCGCACGCGTCGAACACGGAGGTCCACGTGCGCGAATACAGCGCCCCCGCCGGGAAGCCGGTGACCGACGACGAGAACCTGGCCGATGTCGTCTGGGCGAACGCGGAGCGGTTCTCCGACGTGGTCAGCTTCCGGCGGCAGGTCGAGGGCACCTGGCTCGACGTCACCGCGAAGGACTTCGCCGACCAGGTCGCGGCCGTGGCCAAGGGCCTGATCGCGGCGGGCGTCGGGCACGGCGACCGCGTCGCGCTGATGTCGAAGACCCGCTACGAGTGGACGCTGGTCGACTTCGCGATCTGGGCCGCGGGCGCGGTCACCGTTCCGATCTACGAAACGTCGTCGCCCGAACAGGTGTACTGGATCCTCTCCGATTCCGCGGCCAAGGCCGTCGTCGTGGAGACCGGCGCGCACCGGAAAGCGGTCGACGAGATCAGCGGGCGGCTCAGCACGCTCGAGCACACCTGGCAGATCGAGGGCGACGCCCCCGCGGTCGACGAGCTGACCGCGCTGGGCGCCGAGGTCTCCGACGAGGACCTGCACACCCGCCGCCGCGGCGTCACCGCGAACGAGACGGCCA
This sequence comes from Amycolatopsis sp. FU40, assembly GCF_021903635.1. Lineage (NCBI taxonomy): Bacteria > Bacillati > Actinomycetota > Actinomycetes > Pseudonocardiales > Pseudonocardiaceae > Amycolatopsis > Amycolatopsis sp. FU40. The sequence continues at coordinate 236,400 of NZ_CP091381.1, read as the reverse complement.
CCATCGTCTACACGTCGGGCACCACCGGCCGGCCCAAGGGCGTCGAGCTGACCCACCGGAACCTGCTCGCCGAGATCCGCGCGGACATCGAGGCCTTCCCGGAGCTGATGGAGCAGGGCAACTCGCTGCTGTGCTTCCTGCCGCTGGCGCACATCCTCGCCCGCGCGATCGCCATCACCGCGCTCACCGCCCGGGTCACCCTCGGCCACACGCCGGACGTGAAGAACCTGGTCCCGGACCTCGGCACCTTCCGGCCGACGTTCGTCGTCGCCGTGCCGCGCGTGTTCGAGAAGGTCTACAACACCGCGAAGCAGAAGGCACACGCCGACGGCAAGGGCAAGATCTTCGACGCCGCCGAGGCCACCGCGGTCGCGTACAGCGAGGCGCAAGAAAAGGGCGGTGCCTCGCTCGGCCTGCGCGCGAAGCACCTGGTGTTCGACAAGCTGGTGTACGGCAAGCTCCGCGCCGCTCTGGGCGGCCGCTGCATCGCCGCGGTGTCCGGCGGAGCGCCGCTGGGCGCGCGGCTGGCGCACTTCTTCCGCGGCATCGGCGTGCCGGTGTTCGAGGGCTACGGCCTCACCGAAACGTCCGCCGCGGCGAACGTGAACACCAGCGCGGCGTTCCGCGTCGGCACTGTCGGGCGTCCGGTCGCGGGCACCTCGGTGCGCATCGCGGAAGACGGCGAGGTCCTGCTCAAGGGCGACGTCGTGTTCGGCCGGTACTACAACAACCCGGAGGCGAGCGCGGAAGCCCTCACCGACGGCTGGTTCCACACCGGCGACCTCGGCGAGCTGGACGCGGAAGGCTTCCTCAAGATCACCGGCCGCAAGAAGGAGATCATCGTGACGGCGGGCGGCAAGAACGTCGCCCCGTCCGGGCTCGAGGACACCATCAAGGCCGCGCCGCTGGTGAGCCAGGTGATGGTGGTCGGCGACCAGCGGCCGTTCATCGCCGCGCTGGTGACGATCGACGAGGAGTACTTCCCGGCCTGGAAGTCCCAGCACGGCAAGCCGGAAGCGGCGACGGTGTCGGAACTGGCCGAGGACGCGGACCTGCGCGCGGAGATCCAGGCGGCGGTCGACGAGGCCAACAAGCAGGTGTCGCACGCGGAGTCGATCAAGAAGTTCACCGTGCTGGCGAACGACTTCACCGAGGCGGGCGGCGAGATCACGCCGAGTCTGAAGCTGAAGCGGAACGTGGTGAACAAGAACTACGCGTCCGACATCGAGGCGCTGTACCGGAAGTGACCCCGGCGAAAAGACGGGCCCGCACCTTTCGCCGGTGCGGGCCCGTTTTCGTCCGTCACGGCCGCCGGGCGGCTCGTCGCACGGGCAAGCCGGGCAAGGGGCTCAGGCCTGCGGCGGCTGAGCCTGGTATTGCTGCTGCGGCGCCTGCGCGTACTGCTGCTGCGGGGCGGCCTGCTGCTGTTGCGGGGCCTGCTGTTGCTGCTGGGCACCATCCGGGACCACGTACACCGCGGTGCCGTACGCGGCGATCTCGCTGGCCGTGCCCGCGATCTCGTTGCAGTCGAAGCGCAGCGCGAGCACGGCGTTGGCCCCGTGCTGCATGGCCTCCTGGCAGAGCCGGAAGAGGGCTTCGTGGCGCGAGTCGGACAGCAGCTTGGTGAGGCCCTTGAGCTCGCCGCCTCCCATCGCCTTGAACCCGGAACCGATGTTGGAGAACATGTTGCGGCTGCGGACGGTGAGCCCGAAGACCTCGCCGAACACGCGGACTACGCGGTACCCGGGCAGATCGTTCATGGTCGACAGCAGGATCGGGAACTGCTGAGGTGGCGCGGCTTGAGTCATGCGCGGATCGTATCGTCGGCGAGCCGCTCACGCTGTGATTCGCGCGGTCCAGTCCAGATGATGCCGGTATGCCCATCCTCGCTCGCCGCCGACGTCGTTGCCCGCGCTGGCGGCCACTAGCTTCTCGACGCGGGCGCGGCGCAGCCGGTCGTAGGCCGCGAACGCGGCGGGCGCGTCCGGCAGATCGCGCAGGCACTGGCCGAGGACCACGGCGTCTTCCAGCGCCATCGACGCGCCCTGTCCGGCCGCCGGGGACGCTGCGTGCGCTGCGTCGCCGGCCAGCACCATCGACGGCGTCGACCACACGCGGGTGGTCGGCAGGTCGTAGGAGTGTCCGCCGTGCACGTCGTCGCCGGTCGCGGCCACGATCGCGGCGCACGGCAGCGGGTCGTCCGCGAAGGCGGCGCGGGCGAACTCTCGCCAGCCTTCCGGAGGGACGGCGGCGATCTCGGCCCGCGAGCGTTCGGAGTCGGGGACGCGGGCGAACCAGAACGTCGCGCCGCCGGGGTCGGTGGTGTAGCCGAACGCGGCGCGGCTGCCGCGGAACATCCGGTAGATGCCTTGCGCGGCAGGAAGTCCTTCGGCGCGGGTGTAGCCGTAGACCACAGTGAGGCCGGTGAAGCGCGGCGGCTCGGCCTGCGGATCGATGAGCGTGCGGACCACAGAATGCAGGCCGTCCGCGCCGACGAGCACATCGCCGGACGCGGTGGTGCCGTCCTGGAAAGTCGCGGTGACGCCCTCCGCAGCGGAAACGAGGCGTTTGCCGTGGACGATCTCGACGCCACGGCGTTCCGCTTCCTGTTGCAGCGCACGGTAAAGCGCGGCGCGAGTGAGGGTGCGCGGGCCGTCGAGTTCGCGGTCGAACTCGTGCGCGCCGAGTGTGGTTCCGTCCGGGCCGACGAGTTCCATGCCGGTCGAGGCGAAGGACGCCTCGATCACTGGACGGTCGGCGTCGATCGCGCGCAAGGCGTTCATGCCGTTGTGCATCACGACGAGGAACGCGCCCGCGTCCGCTCCCCCGCTGGGATGCGCCTCGTAGACGACCGGCTCGTGCCCGGCGAGTTGCAAAGCCATCGCCGTGACTGTGCCCGCGACTCCGCCGCCAGCGATCAGAACCCGCATCGTGCCCCCCTGGAAACGACTGTGCCGCCGACACCGTAGCGGGTGGCGGCGGCACAGGCCGGTCGATCTAGGCGCGCTGGGCGACCGCGAGCCGCACGCAGATGGCGAGGGCGCGAACGGCCTCCTCCACCTCGGCCAGCTCGGGGAAGGTCGGTGCGATGCGGATGACCGCGTCGGCCGGGTCGTCGCCGTGCGGGTGGGTGGCCCCGGCGGGGGTCAGCGCGACGCCCGCCTCCTTGGCCAGCCGCACGACCTCCTTCGCGGTGCCCTCGGGCACGGTCAGCGAGATGAAGTACCCGCCGGTCGGCTTGGTCCAGGTCGCCAGGTCGCTCAGCTCCTCGGCGAGGATGCGCTCGACGGCGGCGAACTTGGGCGCGATCAGCTCGGCGTGCTTGCGCATCAGCGCGCGGACGCCGTCGGCGTCCTTCAGGAACATCGCGTGGCGCAGCTGGTTGACCTTGTCCGGGCCGATGGTGCGCTTGCTCAGCACGCTCTGCCACCAGGCGAGGTTCGCCTCGGACGCGCCGAAGAACCCGACGCCCGCCCCGGCGAAGGTGATCTTCGAGGTGGAGCCGAACACGAACGCGCGGTCCGGGTTCCCGGCCTCGGCGCAGAGGGCGAGGATGTCGGCCAGCTCCGGCTCGTCCTCGGTGAGGTGGTGCACCGCGTACGCGTTGTCCCAGATGATCCGGAAGTCCGGCGCGGCGGCGGGCATCGCGGCGAGCCGGCCCGCGACCTCGGCGCTGAAGGTGACGCCGGTCGGGTTGGAGTACTTCGGCACGCACCAGATGCCCTTGACCGCGGCGTCCTCGGCGACGAGGCGCTCGACGACGTCCATGTCCGGGCCGGTCTCGGTCATCGGCACCGGGATCAGCTCGATGCCGAACCGCTCGGCGAGCGCGAAGTGCCGGTCGTAGCCGGGCACCGGGCACAGCATCGCGATCCGGGGCTCGTCGGCCCAGCGGCGCGGCGCGCCCGGCAGGGTGCTGAGCATCGCCTGCGCGATCGTGTCGTGCATCAGCTCCAGGCTCGAGTTGCCCGCGGCGAACAGTTGCTCGACCGGCACCTGCAGCGCGCCGGCGAAAATGCGGCGCAGCTCCGGCAGCCCCTTGAGCCCGCCGTAGTTGCGGGTGTCGGTGCCGTCCTCGGCCTTGTACTGGCCGTTCGGCAGCGTCAGGAGATCCGCGGAGAGGTCGAGCTGCCGGGGCGACGGCTTGCCGCGGGTGATGTCCAGGGACAGTCCGCGCTCGACCAGCGCGGCGTAGTCGCGACGGGCAGTGTCGACATCGACAGGAGCTGTGGTCATACCACCACGCTAAACCGCTCGCGCAAGCCAGTTCGGGTGACCCCCGGCTCTCGTGGGCTAGCGTGGGTCCCGTGCGGTACCTGGTGCATGCCGAGCAACGGCAGTTCTCCTTGCGGGACAAGGACGCCTGGCGTCCCGGCGACGGCGGATGGACCGACGAGGCGGTCTCCGCGCACCGCGTCGCGGTAGAGCCGTCGTCGCTCTCCGTGGCGACCGCGCGCTCCGACTGGGTCGAGGTCGACGTGTCGGTCGGCGCATCCGCGCCGCCGGTGCTGCCGGACGCGTCGCACGTGGTGGAAGCCGATCTCGACGTCCCCGACGGAGAGGCGACGCTGGCCGGTCCCGCCGGTTACGCCCGCCAGGAACACCGGATCGCGGTGCCGCCAGGGCGGTACCGGGTCCGAGTGTCCTATGTGGAGAGCGGCCCGCCGGACGCGGAATGGCACGACCACGAGTTCGGCGAGCATTTCCGGTACGTGCTGGACCTGTGGCCGTCCGCCGGGGCCGCCCCGGTCGCCGTGCTGCGCGAGGGCCCCGGGGTCTGGGACGGCTGATATCCCGTTGGCGGCGCACGGCCGCGGACGGCACACTCGGCGGCATGCAGTGGATCACCACCGAGATCGGCGAAGAGTTCGTCCGCGGCGCACTTGAGCTCGAACGCACGCCGCGGGGCTTGCTGCCGCACCGGCTGACCGCGCGGGCGCGGACGCAGAACACCGACAGCAGGCTCGCGATGGCGGAGACCCAGCCGTCCGGCGTGCGCCTGGCGTTCCGCACCGAGTCGACGGCGATCGAACTGGACAGCCACCGCACGAAGGTCGGCTACGTGGGCGTGCCGCCGCTGCCGGACGGCGGCTACGACCTGGTGCTGAACGGGCGTCCGGGCGGCTCCGCCACGGTGTCGGGCGGCGACGAACTGATCCTCGACATGATGACCGGCGAGGGCGAAACCCGTCCCGGCCCGCCCGGCACGGTCCGGTTCTCCGACCTGCCTTCGGGTGTCAAGGACGTCGAGATCTGGTTGCCGTACAACGAAACCACCCGGCTGGTCGCGTTGCGCACCACTGCCCCGATCTCCCCGCTGCCGCCCGCCCGCCGGGTCTGGCTGCACCACGGCAGCTCGATCAGCCACGGCACCGGCGCGGCAGGCCCGTCCCAGACGTGGCCCGCGCTGGCCGCCGCTGCCGCCGGGGTCGACCTGATCAACCTCGGCTTCAGCGGAAGCGCGCTGCTGGACCCGTTCACCGCGCGGGCCATTCGCGACACTCCCGCCGATCTGATCAGCGTGAAGCTGGGAATCAACGTGGTGAACGCGGACCTGATGCGGCTGCGCGCCTTCGGCCCGGCCGTGCACGGGTTCCTGGACACGATCCGGGAGGGGCATCCGGACGTTCCGCTGGCGGTGGTCTCGCCTTGGCTGTGCCCGATCCACGAGGACACGCCGGGTCCGGGAGCACCGGATTTCAGCACCGGCACGCTCCGCTTCAAGGCGACGGGCGATCCCGCCGCCGTCGCGGAGGGGAAGCTGACGCTGAAGGTGATCCGGGAGGAACTGGCGCGGATCGTCCGGGATCGGAAGGATCCGGCGTTGTCCTACGTGGACGGGCTTTCGCTGTACGGAGAAGGGGATTTCGCCGAGCACCCGCTGCCGGACGCGCTGCACCCGGACGCGGCGACGCACCGGTCGGCCGGGGAACGGTTCGCCAAGCAGGTGTTCGGACCAGGCGGTCCCTTCGCGGGATGAGGAGCGCTGCTAGTTTTCGAGCCATGGCGGACCACACTCTCCGGGCGAAGCTGACCGACTCCGGCAGCGGCGTCCTGCTGTTCGGCATCACCCCGCCTCGCCTCAGCAACACTCCCGAGCGGATCCGGGAGATCACCGCCGCCACGCTGGCGCGGCTGAGCGACCTCGACGTCGACGGCCTCGCCCTCTACGACATCGACGACGAGAGCGACCGCAACCCCGAGGAGCGGCCGTTCCCCTACCTGCCGACCCTCGACCCGGCCAGCTACCACGCGGACTATCTCAGCGGGTGGGACCGTCCGGCGGTCATCTACCGGTGCGTCGGCAAGTACCCCGAGGGCGAGCTGCGCGATTGGCTGCGGACCGCCGACACCGACCGCGTGCTGTCCGTCTTCGTCGGGGCCTCCTCGAAGGGCAAGGAGGTGCACACCCGGCTGTCCGAAGCGCAGGCATTGCGCCGGGAGGTGCGCCCCGACCTGCTGCTCGGCGGCGTCGCGATCACCGAGCGGCCCGACGAGCACCTGCGGCTGATCGCCAAACAGCAGGCCGGCTGCGCGTACTTCATCTCGCAGGTGATCTACAGCGCCGATGCGGCCAAGAGCATGGTCTCCGACTACTTCTACGCTTGCCGCGAGCAGCAGCTCGAACCCAAGCCGGTCCTGTTCACCCTCTCGGTCTGTGGTTCGGCGAAAACGCTGGCGTTCCTCAAGTGGCTCGGCGTCCACGTCCCGCGCTGGCTGGAGAATTCCCTGCGCCACGCGGACGACACGCTGGCCGAGTCCTACGAGCAGTGCCTGGCGAACGCCCGCGAGCTGGCCGCTTTCTGCCGGAAGCTCGGGATGCCGTTCGGGTTCCTCGTGGAGAGCGTGTCGATCCGGAAGGTCGAGATCGAGGCGTCGGTGGCTCTCGCACGTGAAGTGAGCGGGCTGCTCGGCCGGGCGGTTACAGCGGATCCAGCGCGGTGATCTTCCACTGTCCGTCGGTGCGATGCGCGGTCACAGAAAGCTGGCCGACCGAAGACTGAGGCGCTCCGCCGCCGGGCAGGATCGTTTGCTGGTCCAGGAAAAGCAGCAGGCTCGCGTCGTCGCCGTGCAGGGAGCGGACCCCGATCGCGCGCACTGTGGTTGTCCGGACGAGCTTTTCGTTCGCCGCGCGCTGACGGGCCGCAGTGAACTGGGCCTGGTACTGCCCCACGGCCGAGCCGGTCAAGACATCGGCCGCCGCACGAGCGGTGCGGTCCAGGTTCGCGTAGTCGTAGGAAAAAACCGCCTTCACCGCAGCGCTCACCTGATCGGTGACCTGCGACGTCGCCTCGGTGTCGACCATCGCCTCGTCGTCCTCGGGTTGCAGCAGCGACGCCTGCACCCCGAACCACACCGCGCAGGCCAGCGCGACAGCCGCCACGGCCGCGGCAATCGTCCGCCGGTTCACGAGCCCACCGCCTGGACGCCGCCGATCTTCCACGTGTCGCCGTCTTGCGCGAAGTCCACGGCCAAGCGCGCCTGTTTCGCCGAAGGCGCGCCGTCGCCGGTGCTCACGCGGACGTTCAGGACCGCGATCAGCCGCGCGGTTCCTGCCGAAGGGTTCAGTTCGGTGACCGCGGCCTGCACCAGGGAAGCCGTCGACACGGTTTTGGTGCGTTTGGCGCGGTCGATCTGCAACTGCCGGTCGCCGGAGAGGTCTTTGCCGTACTGCCCGGTCGTCGCGGCGATCCAGCGGTCCACGTCGACCGCGCTCGTGCGGTAGTCGATCGTGTTCAGCGTGACCAGTTCCGTGCTCGCGGCGGCCAGCACGGCGTCCCGGGCGCGGCCGCGGGCGAGGCTGTCGTCCTGCGCCGCGCTCCACCATGACCAGCCGAACCACGCGGCGGCCAGCACCGCGACTACGGCCAGCACGGTCAGCACCCGTCCATTCAGGAAGGGCTGCCCCGCAACAACCTCCTCGCTTTCCTCAGCCATCACGAACCGCCCAGCAACGCCCCGAGCCCGCCCTTCAGCGGTGCGGTCAGCTGCCCCAGCAGACCCGGCAGCTGCTGCTGCGAACCCTGGTCCGAAGGCGCGGAAGCCTTGGGCGCGGCCGGAATCGCGGGCGGCTTCCCCGCGTACGGCGCGTTCTGCGCACCGCGCACCTCGGTCGGGCTGCCCGGCGGCTCCGCGCAGTAAGCGTTCATGTTGACCGGCGCTTCGCTCGTGTCATTGGCCGGACGCTGTTTCGTGCCTTCGTACCCCTTCGTGCACGAATGCGGATCGAAGAAGTTGAACACCACGCCCAGATGCCCGGTGCCGTCCGGCGAGGTCGACGGCGAGAACGCCGAGATCACCGGATAAGCCACCAGCAGCTCCTCGATCGCGTCCTTCCGCATCGAGGTGACCTGCGCGGTGGTGAGCGAGTTCGCGAACAGCACCCCGAGGTCGGTCCCGGACGTCGCGAGCACGTCGCTGATCTGGCGGCTCAGCTGCGGAGCCTCGTCGATCACCTTGCGCACAGCCGGATCCGACGACTTCAACTGTCCCGCGATCGTCTTCAGCCCGGACGCGAACGCCGTGATGTTCTGCGCCTGCCGCTCCTGGGTCGCGAAAACGGTGCGCGAATTCGCCAGCAACCCCTGCGTGTCCGGGACGTACTGGGCGGCCGTCGCGGTGAGCGAACTGGTGCTGTCCAGCAGTTTCTGCAGCTGCGGACCGGAACCGGCGAACGCGTCGTACGTCTCGTCCACCACCGTCTTCAGCGATTCCGGATGGACGCTCGCGACCAGGCCGTCGAGATGGGTCAGCACGGAATCCGGCGTCGCGGGCAGCGACGTGCGATCCTGCGCGATGACCGCGCCGTCCTCCAGGTACGGCCCGGATTCGCGGTCCGGCAGCAGGTCCACGAACTGCTCCCCCACCGCCGACCGGTTCGCGACCTGCGCGTGCAGCGCGGACGGGATGTCCGGGCCGCCGGAGTCGATGTCGAGCCGGACGTCGATGCCCTGCGGGGTGAGCGTCATGGCCCCGACCCGGCCGACCGTCACGCCGCGGTAAGCGACCTCGGAGTTCACGAAAACCCCGCCGGAGTCGGGCAGTTTGAGCGTGACGTGGTAGCCGCGGTTGCCGAAGATCCGGTCGAGACCGGCGTAATGCCCGCCCGCGTACGCCACCGAAACGACGGCGATCGCGAAGAACACCAGCAGCTGGATCCGGACTTTGCGCGTGTTCATCAGCCGCCTCCCAGCAGACCGCCGAGCAACCCGCCCAGGCCCGGTTTCGCTCCGCCCGTAGCCGGGGTGTTGGGCAGCGGCAACGGCAACTGCGGCAGCTGCGGCGTCCCTTGCCCGGCGGCAGGCGGCGTGGCCGCGGTCGAGGGCGGCGTCGGCAGCTGGAACGGCGGCTGCGACGAGTTCGTGAAGTTCTGCACCAGCTTGTCGAGATCGAGGTTGATCCGCGCGTCGACGTTCGCGTAGTCGCCCTTGATCACGTTGCCCGCGTAGTCCGGGAACGGGTAGGTCAGCAGGATCCGCAGCGCGTTCGGCAGATCCTTGCCCGCCGCGCTGAGCTGGCGCAGCGTCGGCTCCAGCGCTTTGAGGTTAGCGATGAGCTGGTCCCGGCTGCGGTTCACCGTGTCGACCGCGACGCCGGACAGCTTGTTCAGCGCGTTCAGCATCCCCACCAGCTGGTCGCGCTGGTCGGCGACGATCTTCAGCCCCGGCGCGAGTTTGTCCAGCGCGGTGGCGATGTTCTGCTTCTGCCCGGCGAGCGTCGTGGACAGCTTGTCCAGTCCGTCGATGGCGCGCAGGATCTCGCCCTTGTGCCCGTCGAGCTGGGTAGCGAGTTCGTCCACTCGGGACAGCAGCGCGCGCATCTGCGGTTCGTTGCCCGACAGCGCGTCGTTGAGTTCGCGGCTGATGTTCTGCAACTGGTCGACGCCGCCGCCGTTGAGCAGCAGCGACAACGCGCCCAGCACCTCTTCGATCTCCGGATTGCGGTTCGTGCGCCCGAGCGGGATCTGCGCCCCGTCGGCGAGCTTGCCCGCGGGCTTCTCCGCGGCCGGCGCGCTCAGCTGCACGAACTTCTCGCCGAGCAGGCTGGACTGGCGCAGTTCGGCACGCGCGTTGGCGGGCAGCTGGACGTCGCCGTTCACCGTCATCGACACGAGCGCGGACCGGGTGTCCGGGGTGAGCGCGATCCGGTCGATCCGGCCGACCGCGACGTCGTTCACCTTCACGTTCGCCTGCGGCACCAGGTCGAGCACGTCGGTGAACAACGCGGTGACGTGGTACGGGTGGTCGCCGACGTCCGGGCCGCCGGGCAACGGCGTCGAGTACAGCCCGTTGAACCCGCCGTCGCTGCACCCGGCGAGCACCAGCACCCCGGCGAGCACGCCCGCCAGCCGTTTGCGGAGACGTTTCACTTGGCGCCTCCGGGTTTCTGCGTCAGCACGTCCGACAGCGGCAGCGGCAACGGCGGCAGCTGGCCGTTCTGCAGCGAGTTCAGCGCCTGCGGGATGGACGGCAGCTTCAACGTGCCGTCGAGCACTGGCGCGAGCTTCTTGCAGATGTTGCCGAGCGTGTCCGGAAGCGGTTTCGGCGTGCCCGCGCTGATCAATCGGCAGATCGTGAGGATCGGCGGATTGGTGATCTCGTTCAGGTTGTCCCGCACCGCGATCGTGCCGGACGCCGCGTCGTAGGTGTTGATGAAGTTCGTCGCCCCGGTCGGCGCGATGTCGAGCACCTCGGCGAGCGCGGCCCGCTGGTCCACCAGCACCTTGGTCAGCGACGCCAGTTTGGCCACATTGGACGAAAGCCCGTTCTTGTTGTCCGCCACGAACTGTTTCACGTCCTGCAGCGACGTCGACAGCGAATCGAGCGCGGCCCCGACGTCGTGCGAATCGTCGGCGAGGAAGCCGCTGACGTCCGCGAGCCGCTGGTAGAACTCGTTCAGCTGACTGTCGCTTTGGGACAGTGCGGAGGTGAAGGAGTTCAGGTTCTTCACCGTGGAGAACAGGTCGTCCTTCGAATCGTCGAGCGTGCCCGCCAGTTCGGCGAGCCTGCTGACGGTCGAGTTCAGGTCCTTGCCGTTGCCCTTGAGGTTGGCCGCGGCGGTGTCCAGCAGATCGGAGAACGCGCCGTTTTTGTTGGCTCCGTTGGGTCCGAGCGCGGTGGACAGCTTGTCGAGGCTCGCGTAGAGGTCGTCCAGTTCGACGGGCGTCGCGGTCTTGTCGCGCGGCAGCACGGTTCCGCTCGCGAGCGTCGGGCCGCTGTCGTAGGCCGGGGTCAGCTGGACGTACCGGTCGCTCACCAGGCTCGGCGACACGACGACCGCGCCGACGTCCTTCGGGACCGGGACGTCGTCGTTCACCTTCATGTCCACGCGCACCGCCTGGCCTTGCGGCGTCACCGCGGTGACCTCGCCGACCGCCACGCCCAGCACTCGCACCGACGAACCGGCGTACAGGCCGACGGTTTTGCCGAAGTAGGCCGAGATTTTGGTGCCGCCCGTATCGCGCAGCACGAGGTAAATGCCCGCCGTGAGCAAAAGCGCTGCCACACAAGCAAAGCCAAGCCAGGTGACCAGATTCCGTCCGGCACGAGTTTCGACGGTCATGACGCCTCCGCGGGAAAAATTACGTCGGCGGCAGTCATCGTCCACCCACCCCCTGGTCCGGCGCGGAGATCGGCGGCGTGCAGCCCTCCGGGTTGATCGACAGCCCGCCCGCCGTGATCGTCGGCGGCAGCAGACCGCACAGATACCCCTCGAACCAGCGCCCGTTGCCGGTCGCGTTCGCGCCGACCCGGGCGAACGGGGCCATCAGCTGCAAGCTCCGGTCGAGGTTGCCCTGGTTGCGCTGCAACACGTCGGTCACCTTCCCGAGCGCGGCGAGCGTCGGCCCGATCTGCGTGCGGTTGTCCGCGACCAGCCCGGACAGCTGCTTCGAAATCTCCTGCGTGCCCTTCAGCAACGTGCTGATCTGTTCGCGGCGCTGATGCAGTTCGGTCAGCAGCAGGTTGCCGTCGCCGATCAACTGCTGCAGCTGCGCGTTCCGGTCGGACAGCGTCTTCGAGATCTTGCTCGTGTTGGACAGCAGCGTGTGCAGGTCGGCGTCGCGCGAGGACACCGTCTTCGACAACGCCGACAGCCCGGACAGCGTGTCCTTCAGGTACTTCGGACTGTCCTTGAGGGAATCCGACAGCGCGGTGAAACTCTGCGCGAGCTGCTGCGTGTCGATGTCGCCGACCGTGGTGGACAGCTGGTTGAACGCGTCCTGCAACTGGAACGGCGTCCGCGTGCGCTGCACCGGAATCGTGTCGCCGGGCGTCTGCGTGCCGCCGCCTTTCGTGTCCAGCGCGAGGTACTTCTCCCCCAGCAGCGTCTTGATCTCGATCGACGCCGTGGACGCGTCGCCGACCCGGACGCCCTTCACCCGGAACTTCACGAGCACCTGCTTGTGCCCCAGTTCCACCGACGTCACCTGCCCGACCTTGACGCCGGCCACCTGGACCTCGTTGTCCGGCGCGAGCCCGGCGGACTCGGCGAACGCCGCGGTGTAGGTGGTGCCGTTGCCGAACATCGGGATGCTGTCGGAAAAGTACGTCACCGCGGTCACCAGCACGATGAGCACGAGCGTCACCGCGCCGACGCTCGCCTGGTTCCGGTCCTTCAGTCGTTTCACGGGCCACACCTCGGCGCGCGTTCGGTGCCGGGGATCGGCACGATCGGCAGCGTCACGTCCAGCGAGGAAATGCCGATGGTGCCTTCGATCCCGCACAGGTAGTAGTTGAACCAGCTGCCGTAGCTCAGGGTCCGGGTGAACTTCTCCAGGTTGCCCGGCAGCACTTGCAGCAGATGCTCGATGAGCGGCTGCGAATCGTTGAGGTTGTTCGCCAGCTTCCCGAGCTGGGTCACGTCCTGCTGCACCGCGGGACGGGCGTCGGCGAGCAGACCCGCGGTCGCGTTGGTCAGATCGCCGAGCGCGCCCACCGCGTCGCCGATCGGCTTGCGCTGCTCGGCGAGGCCGCTCACCAGCCGCTGCGTCTGGTCGACGAGGTCGCCCAGCTGCGGGCCGCGCGCGTTGACCGTGCTGAGCACCTGGTTGAGATTGTCGATGACCTGCCCGATCACCTTGTCTTTGCCCGCGATCGACGTCGTGATCGACGCGGTGTGCGAGAGCAGGCTGGTGATCGTGCCGCCCTCGCCCTGGAACACCTGCACGATCTCGGCGGAGAGCTGGTTGACCTCCTTCGGGTCCAGCGCCTTGAACAGCGGTTTGAACCCGTTGAACAGCACGGTCAGGTTCAGCGCCGGTTTCGTGCGCTCCGGCGGGATGGTGTCGCCGGGAGACAGCGTGTCGCCGCCGCTGACATCGGTGCCGAGCGAGAGGTAGCGCTGGCCGACGAGGTTGCGGTACTTGATCGTCGCGGTGGCGAGCGAGGGCAGCTTGTACGCCGATTCGACGAGGAACCGCACCTCGGCGTAGTTCTGCTCGCCCTGGTCGACGCCGATCGTCTCGACCTGGCCGACCTTCACGCCGGAGATCCGCACGTCGTCGCCGGCCTGCAGCCCGGACGCGTCGGTGAACTTCGCGACGTAGGACGCGGTGTTGCCGAAGTTCGTGTTCGCGATCGTGGTGGCGAGGACGCCGGTGAGCAGCACCGTGACCACGGCGAAGATGCCGATCTTGATCAGCGCGGGAACGAACGACCTCATTTCAGCTCCACCTCCGCCCCCCGGTACAGCGGCCCGACCAGCAGCGACGACCAGCCCGGCACGTTGTCCGGCGTGGTGTTCAGCGTCGGCGAGGCGAGCAGGTCGAGCAGTTTCTGCTCGTCGGCCGACCCGGCGATGCTCGGCGCGCCGCCGGTCGACCCGGACCCGCCGGGCAGCGGGCCGTTCGTGAAATCGCCGGGCAGCGTGCCGTCCGGATCGTGCGGCGGAGCGGGCTTGGTCGCCCCGTCCTTCACCGCGCCGTCCGGCGGGTACTGCGGCCAGCGCCCGGGTTTCGGCACCTGCGGATAGCAGCGCGGGCCGCGTTTGTCGTCGTACTTCGGCTCGTCGACGCCGGGCAGGTACTTGCCGCGGCTCGCCGAGAACTCGATCGTCACGCGGCTGACCTCCGGATGCGCGGTGCCCTTGCCGAACGCCAGCTCCGCGTTCGGCACCGTCCCGGCCAGCTGCTTGAGCAGGCACGGGTATTCCGGCGCGTACTTCGCGAGCACGTCGAGCGTGGGCTGCACGGCGGTGGTGAGGCGGATGATGTTGTCCTTGTTGACTTCCAGGAAGCGCGTCAGGTCGGTGGCGGTGCCGGTGACCGAGGAGTACAGATCGGTCAGGCCGCGCTGTTTCTCCACAATGGTCTGCGTGGTCGTGGTGAGGTCCGACAGCGCCTGCAACGCGTCCGGCGCGGCCTTGTCGTAGATGCCGGACACGTTGGCCAGCCCGGTGATGTCCGCCTTGAGATCGGGCAGCGACGGGTTGAGCTTGCCGAGGTAGTCCGAAAGCCGGGTCAGCGTCTCGCCGAGCTTCTTGCCGCGTCCGTCGAGCGCGGTGGACACGGCATTGAGCGTGCTGGACAGCTTTTCCGGCTGCACCGCCCGCAACAGCGGCATGACGTGGTTGAGCACCTGCTCCAGTTCGATCGCGGTGCTGCTGCGGTCCTGCGGGATCACGTCGCCCGCCTTGATCGGCCGCTGCGCCCGCTCGGGCAGCTGGAGCGCGACGTACCGTTCGCCGAACAGGGTCTTCGGCAGCAGCCGCGCCGAAACATTCGACGGGATCACGTCGGTCTTGTCCGGCTGCAGCGCCAGTTCCAGCTCCGCGTGGTCGCCGACCGGCCGCACGTCGCGGATCTCGCCGACGAGCATGCCGCGCACCTTCACGTCCCCGCCGACGCGCAGCTGGCTGCCGACGTGGTCGGTCTCCAGCTTCACCAGCGTCACCGGCGTGAACGCCTTGCGGTACGCGGCGATCGTCGTGGTGAAGAACAACGCCGCCACGACCAGGAACACCAGCCCCAGCAGCTGGTACTGGAGCCGTTTGCGCAACTCTCGACGGGTACTCATCCGGATATCCGCACTGTCGTGTTCGCGCCCCAGATCGCGAGGCTCAGGAAGAAGTCCAGCACCGAGATCAGCACGATCGACGTGCGGACCGCGCGGCCCACCGCGATGCCCACCCCGGCCGGCCCGCCGGACGCGGTATAGCCGTAGTAGCAATGGGAAAGGATCACCAGCACGCTGAACACGATCACCTTGGCGAACGACCACAGCACGTCTTCGGGCGGGAGGAACAGCGTGAAGTAATGGTCGTACGTGCCCGCGGACTGGCCGTAGAGCCAGATGGTGATCTGCCGCGACGCGAGATACGAGGACAGCAGGCCCACCGCGTACAGCGGGATCACCGCGGTCACCCCGGCGAGCACGCGCGTGGTGACCAGGTAGGGCATGCTCGGCACGGCCATCACTTCGAGCGCGTCGATCTCCTCGGAGATCCGCATCGCGCCGAGCTGCGCGGTGAACCCGCAGCCGACGGTCGCCGACAGCGCGAGCCCGGCCGAGAGCGGAGCGACCTCGCGGGTGTTGAAGTAGGCGGAAATGAACCCGGTGAGCGCGGCCGTGCCGAGCTGGTTCAGCGCCGAATACCCCTGCAAGCCCACGATGAGGCCGGTGAACAGGGTCATGCCGATCATCACGCCGAGCGTCCCGCCGATCACCGCGAGGCCGCCGGTGCCGAAGCAGACCTCGGTGAGCAGCCGCGTGGTTTCGCGGCCGTAGCGGCGGATCGTGCGCGGCGACCAGGCGAGCGCCCGGCCGTAGAAGGACAACTGCTTCCCGAGTCCTTCGAGGCTCGCGCCGGGGCGCGCGATGATCTCGAGCGTCCGGTCGGACGCGCGCGTCTGCTCGATCGGTTCGGCCGTCATGTCACAACGCCTTCGGGGGCACGACTTTGAGGTACACGGCGGTCAGCACGACGTTGATCAGGAACAGCAGCAGGAAGGTGATCACCACCGCCTGGTTCACCGCGTCGCCGACGCCCTTCGGCCCGCCCGCCGGGTTCAGCCCGCGGAACGCGGCGACCACGCCCGCGACGAAGCCGTACAGGAACGCCTTGATCTCGCTGATCCAGAGGTCCGGCACCTGCGCGAGGGCGTTGAAGCTGGCCAGGTACGCGCCGGGCGTGCCGCCTTGCAGGACCACGTTGAAGAAGTAGCCGCCGAGCACGCCGACCACGCTGACCAGGCCGTTGAGCAGCACCGACACCACGATCGCGGCGAGCACCCTCGGCACCACGATGCGCTGCACCGGGTTGACGCCGAGGACTTCCATCGCGTCGATCTCTTCCCGGATCTTGCGCGCGCCGATATCGGCACAGACCGCGCTTCCCCCGGCCCCGGCCACCAGCAGCGCCGTGATCAGCGGGCTCGCCTGCTGCACGATGGCGAGCGCGCTGGCCGCGCCGGTGAAGGACTGCGCGCCGATCTGCGTGGTCAGCGATCCGAGCTGCAGGGCGATGACCGCGCCGAACGGGATCGCGACCAGAGCCGTCGGAAGAATGGTCACGCTCGCGAAGAACCAGCACTGCTGGATCCATTCGCGGAACTGGAACGGGCGCTTGAAGATCGCCCGCAGGACCTCCCAGGACAGCGTGGCGAGCCTGCCGACCTGGGTCAGCGCCGCGGTGCCCGGGAGAGTGACCGAGCCGCTTCCGCCCACCGCACCTCCCAGTAGTCACCCCCGAGTCTTGCCCATCCCCGCCCGCCGATTTCGGTTAGCGGTGTTCACTCCCGTCCCTTCGGCCCCCAGCGGTCACCCTAGGCGCAGCAGCACCGTTCGCGGTCACAATTTCAGCGCGTGCGTCGCGGTGGCTCCGCCGTCCGCGACGAACTCGCTGCCGGTGCAGTACGAACTCTCGTCGCTGCCGAGGAACACCAGCAGCGGCGCGATCTCGTCGGCGCGGCCCACCCGG
Source organism: Amycolatopsis sp. FU40 (assembly GCF_021903635.1). Classification (NCBI taxonomy): domain Bacteria; kingdom Bacillati; phylum Actinomycetota; class Actinomycetes; order Pseudonocardiales; family Pseudonocardiaceae; genus Amycolatopsis; species Amycolatopsis sp. FU40. The sequence goes on along the minus strand of NZ_CP091381.1, from coordinate 219,483 downwards.
CCGAGCGCGACCTTCTTGCCCACCCAGGACACGTCCACGTCCGCGCCCGCCGCGTCGGAAACCATCTTCGTGTCGATCATGCCCGGATGCACCGAATTGACCCGGATCCCGCGCGCGCCCAGCTCCAGCGCGGCGACCTTGGTCATCCCGCGGATCGCGAACTTGGTCGCGGTGTAGGCGACGAGGAACGGCATCCCGGCCAGACCCTCCACAGAGGACACGTTGACGATGGAGCCGCCGCCGGCCCCGGCCATCGGTTCAACGACCGAGCGCATGCCGAGAAACGCCCCGATCTGGTTGATCCGCACGACGCGTTCGTATTCGGCGAGCGGCGTCTTCGCGAGTTCCGAAAAGTACAGCACCCCGGCGTTGTTGACCAGCACCGTCGGCGGCCCGAATTCGGCCGCCGTGGTCTCGACCGCGGCGGTCCAGCCGTCCTCGTCGCTCACGTCGAGGTGGCAGAACACCGCGGCTTCGCCGAGTTCCGCGGCGAGCGCTTTGCCTTCGTCGTCGAGAACGTCGGCGATCACCACTTTCGCGCCTTGCGCGACGAACGCGCGCGCAGCGGCCGCGCCCTGTCCGCGCGCTGCTCCGGTGATCAGGGCGACTTTGCCGGCCAACCGGTCCTCGGTCATGCGTCCTCCGGGTTCAGGGCAGCGAAAGCAGATCGGTCGCGGCGAACATCCGCTCCGGGTCTCGATCAGCGAAGTGCGCGCCGACGGTCGCGGCGAGTTCGCCGGTGGTCCAGGCGCCGTTCGCGGTGTCGAACCGCTCCTCCACCGACGGCGGCTTCAGCAACGCGACCATGCCGCCGTGGACGACGAAAACCTGACCGTTGACGGCGTCCGCGTCCGGCGACGCGAGGAATGCGACAAACGGAGCAACGTGCTCTACCGACAACGGATCGAGTCCGTCCTTGGGCGCTTCGCCGAAGACATCCGCGGTCATCGCGGTGCGGGCGCGCGGGCAGATCGTGTTGGCGCGCACGCCGTACTTCGCCAGCCCGCGCGCCGCGGACATGGTGAGCGCCGCGATGCCCGCTTTCGCCGCCGAGTAGTTGGGCTGCCCCGGCGAACCGACCAGGAACGCCTCCGAAGCGGTGTTCACCAACCGGCCGTACACCGGCTGTCCCTCCATTTTGGAGCGATCGCGCCAGTACGCGGCGGCGTTGCGGGACAGCAGGAAATGCCCGCGCAGGTGCACCGCGATGACCTTGTCCCAGTCCTCGTCGGACATGGAGAACAGCATCCGGTCGCGGAGCACGCCCGCGTTGTTCACGACGATGTCGAGGCTGCCGAAATGGTCGACCGCGGCCGACAGCAGTTCCTTCGCGGTCTCGGCCGCCGAGACGTCCCCGGCGACCGCGAGCGCTTTGCCGCCGCGCTGTTCGATCTCGGCCACGACGTCTTTCGCCTCGCCGATGTCGTTGACCACGACGGACGCGCCTTCGCGGGCCAGCGCGAGCGCTTCGGCCCGGCCCAGCCCGGCTCCGGCCCCGGTGACGACAGCGACTTTGCCCTCGAGCGTCATCGAACCGCCCCAGCCTGGCCGTTCGTCTTCCCTACGGACGGTTCCACCCGCGAGCCTCCTCGTCGAAGCCTGCCTGACGCAGCACAGACTAGAATCTGTTCTCGTATTGAGCAAGCCCCGATCAACCGGTCGTGAACAGGGCGTTCTTTGGGCAATTGGTCACCGCTTGCGAAACACGTTCTACTTCTTCCTCCGGAACCGGTCCGATCACCAGGTTCTCGTCGTCGTCGAGATCGAAGACCTCCGGCGCGAACCCGACGCAGACCGCGTTCGCCTCGCACAGCTCCCGGTCGACACCGACCTCCATGCTTCCTCCCGCTCGCCGCTCCTGGTACAACTAGAACAGGTTCTAGCTTACCGCCGGGGCCCGGTACGACACCACAACGAGACCGGCGGGGTGGAGGTGACGGGTGCGGATCGACTACACGCCGCAGCAGCGGGCACTGGCCGCTGAGCTGCGGGAGTACTTCGCCGAGCTGATGACGCCCGCGCGGCGGGAAAGCCTCGCCGCGCCGGGCGGCGAGTACGGCGACGGCTTGGCGTACAAGGAAATCGTGCGGCAGCTCGGCAAGGACGGCTGGCTCGCGCTCGGCTGGCCGCGCGAGTACGGCGGCCAGGACCGCAGCATGCTCGACCAGCTGATTTTCACCGACGAGGCGGCGGTCGCCGGGGTGCCGGTGCCGTTCCTGACGGTGAACACGATCGGCCCGACGATCATGCGGTTCGGCACTCCGGACCAGAAGGCGTTCTACCTGCCGAAGATCGCCGCCGGCGAACTGCATTTCGCGATCGGCTACTCCGAACCGGGCGCGGGCACCGACCTCGCCTCGCTGCGCACGCGGGCAACCCGCGACGACGACGAGTACGTGGTCAACGGGCAGAAAATGTGGACCAGCCTGATCGAGTACGCCGACTACGTGTGGCTCGCCGCGCGCACCGATCCGGAGGCGCGCAAGCACAAGGGCCTGTCGATCCTGATCGTCCCGACCTCCGCGCCGGGTTTCTCCTGGACGAAGGTGCACACCGTCGCCGGGCCCGGCACCAGCGCGACCTACTACGACGACATCCGCGTTCCGGTCACGTCGCGGGTCGCCGAGGAGAACGCGGGCTGGCCGCTGATCACCAACCAGCTCAACCACGAACGCGTCGCGCTGACGTCAGCCGCACCGGTGCGCAAAGCGCTGGCCGACGTCGTGGAATGGGCCCGCGCGGAGTCGCTGACCGACCGCGAATGGGTCCGGACGCACCTCGCGCGCGTGCACGCCTGCGCGGAGTACCTGAAGCTGCGGAACTGGAAAATCGCCTGGGCCGCCGCGGCCAGCGAACTCGGCCCGGCGGAGGCGTCGGCGACCAAGGTGTACGGCACCGAGATGGCGATCGAGGCGTACCGGCTGCTGATGGAGGTGGTCGGCGCGGCCGCCGTGGTGCGCGACGGCTCCCCCGGCGCGGTGCTCGCGGGACGGCTGGAACGGCTGCACCGCTCGGCGTTGATCCTCACTTTCGGCGGCGGCACCAACGAGGTGCAGCGCGACATCGTCGCCGCCACCGCCCTCGGCCAGCCTGTGACACGCTAAGGAGTTCTCCCGGTGGACTTCTCTCTCACCGAAGCACAAACCGACCTATCCGCCCTGACCCGGCGCATTCTCACCGATCAGGTCACCGCGGAATCACTGGGCGCGCACGGGTCCGGTGGTTTCGATGCTCCACTGTGGACTGTTCTGGCCCGTTCCGGCGTCCTCGACGCCGCCTTGCCTTCGACAGTCGGCGGCGGCGGTTTCGGTTTGCTGGAGCAGTGTTCTGTCTTGATCGAGATCGGCCGCGCGGTCGCCCCGGTCCCCTACCTGTCCTCGGTCGTTCAGGCTGGCTCGGTGCTCACCGACCCGTTGCTGGCTGAGCGATGGCTGCTGCCCGTTTCGCGCGGTAAAGCTGTCCTCGCGGTCGCTTTGGGCGGTTCCTTCGTCGCTTCAAACGGACGCCTCACCGGTACGCAGACCGCGGTCCCCTTCGCAGCCTTCGCGGACGCCTTACTCGTCGAAGCTGCCAACGGCGTGTACATCGTCGAGAAGGACGCTGCTGGGGTCTCGATCGAAGCGCAGTCCACCACTGACCATGCCGACGCTGGTTTGGTGACACTGTCAGACACCCCCGGAGTCGCTCTCGGCGATGTCGGCGAACAGTTGCGCCTTCGCGGCACTCTAGGCGCTTGCGCACAACAGTTGGGTGTGCTGGAACGCGCGCTCGAACTGACAGCTGCGTACACGCGTGAACGCAAGCAATTCGACAAGGTGCTGGGCAGCTTCCAAGCCGTCCGACACCGTCTCGCCGACGCGTACATCGACGTCGAAGCCGTACGGCTGACGCTGTGGCAGGCAGCCTGGAAGCTCTCCGAAGGCCTGCCCGCTGCCGCTGACGTGGCCACCGCGAAGTTCTGGGCCGCCGAAGCCGGACACCGTGTCGCGCACACCGCAGTGCACCTGCACGGCGGCGTCGGCATCGATGTCGAGCACCCCGTCCACCGCTACTTCGCAGCCGCGAAGCGCCTGGAATTCACCAGCGGCGGCGCTACGGAACAACTGCTCGGTCTCGGCGACTTGGTGGTCAGTCCAACGGCGTGATGTGCCGCAGCCGACGCGGTCCAGTATCCGGCCGCGTCGGCGGTGCACCCACCACCAACCGTGCGTTGGCGACAAACGCCCCGTCCGGCGACGCGAGGATCGGATCCAACGCCAAGGACCGCACCTCCGGGTTGTCCTCCGCGAGCGCCGCGACGCGCAACACCATGTCCTGCAACGCCGCGAGGTCCGCAGGCTCGTCACCGCGATACCCGGTCAACAAGGGCGACGTACGCGGCTCTCGGATCAGCGTCGCCGCGTCAACGTCCGTCAACGGCACCGCCCGGTACGCACGGTCGCCGAGCAGCGTGCTCACCAACCCGGACAGCCCGAACGAGACGAGCGTGCCGAACGACGGATCGTCCTGCAGTCCAATGGCGCACGACAGCCCCTTCGGCGCCATCTGTTGCACGTACACTTCTTCGTCGCCGGACACCGCGCGCAGGTCTCGGTATGCACCGCGTACGGAGTCTTCGGACATCAGGTCAAGCCGTACGCCAGCGAAGTCCGGCCGTCCGCGCAACCGCTCGTCGACCGCTTTCAGCGTGACCGGATACCCCAGCTCCGCCGCCGCGGCCACCGCCTTGCTTTCACTGGCCGCCACCCGGAACGGCACCACGTCCACGCCGTAACAGCTGAGCAACCGCACCACGTCGTCATCAGACAGCAGCGTCGAACTGCCGTCCTCCGGCAACAACTCTCGCACGATCTCCTGCGCCTGCTCGACGTGCAGACCGCTAGGCCGCACCAATGTCCCCTGCGGCCGTTGCCGCCACGCGGCGTACCGCACCACTCTCGCCAACGCGTTCACTGCACGCTCGGGGCTCGAATACGACGGAATCGACCCACGCGTCGGCACCCCGTCGTCCGAAAGCACCGCCAACTCGTCCGGCACGCCTTCCGCAGCGAGGAACGTCGAGACGATCGGCTTCGACTGCTTCATCTCCGACACCGCTTCGCGCAACGCTCGCGCGTACGCAGCCCCAGGAATCGCCACCGGCGGCGCAAACACCGCTATCAACGCGTCGGTATCCGGCGAATCCAACGCCTCCCGAACCGCCGTAGCGAACTCGTCCGGCCCAGCCTGCGGCCCGATGTCGACCGGATCGAACGCCAGCCGCAACCCCTCCGCCCGAGCGGTATCCGCCGCCAGCAACCCGATCGCACTGGAGTTCCCGACGATCCCGATCCTCGGCCCCGCCGGCAACGGCTGATGCGCGAATACGAGCGCCGTGTCGAACAGTTGCGCCAGCGACTCGACGCGTACGACGCCAGCCTGCTCGAACAACGCCTGCACACTGGCCTCGTCGACTTCCGCCGACGTCGCCGCGAGCTGCGGCCGCACCGCATGCCGCCCCGACTTCACCGCGACGATCGGCTTCGACCGCGCCAACCTCCGCGCCAGCCGCGCGAACTTGCGCGGATTGCCGAACGACTCCAGATACAGCAACACCAAATCGGTGTCCGGATCCGTTTCCCAGTACTGCAACAGGTCATTGCCGGACACATCCGCCCGGTTGCCCGCCGACACGAACGTCGACAACCCCAGCCCGCGCGACCCCGCGTCGGCCAGAATCGCCGTCCCCAGCGCACCGGACTGACAGAAGAACCCGGTCCGCCCGCGCTTCGGCAACCGCGGCGCGAGCGTCGCATTGAGCCGAACGTCCTTCGCGGTGTTCAGCACACCCAGCGCATTCGGCCCGACCACGCGCATCCCGTGCGCCCGCGCCTCGCCGACCAGCCGCAATTCCGCGTGCAACCCCAGCGGCCCCGACTCCGCGAATCCGCCGGACACGATCACCAGCGTCTTGACGCCCTTGGCCAGGCAAGCGTCCAGCACCGATTCGACGGCCTCCGCCGGAACCGCCACCAACGCCAGGTCAACCGGATCCGGAATGTCCAGCACGGACGGATACGCCCGCACCCCGCGAACCGACCGATGCTCCGGATTGACCGGATACACCGCCCCCGCGAAGTCCGCCGCGAGCAGGTTGGCGAACGCGACATGCCCGACCTTGGTGGGATCCGCGGACGCCCCGATCACCGCCACCGTGCCGGGATGGAGCAGATTGTGCACGCTCCGCGCCTCGGCCGCCTGCTCCCTCGATCGCGCGACCGCGAGCGATTCCTCGGTCGGGTCGATGTCGAACTCGAGATGCAGCACGCCTTCCTCGATCGCACGACTGACCTGGTAGCCCGCGTCGCGGAACACACGCACCATCGCCGCGTTCTCGCTCAGCACTTCGGCGACAAACCGCCGCAACCCGCACTCCGACGCCGCCGCGGCAAGATGCTCCAGCAGAATCGACCCGAGCCCGCGCCCCTGATGCTTGTCGTCGACGACGAACGCGACCTCCGCCGAAGGCCCCTGATCGAGCCGCTCGTAGCGCCCCACCGCGACCACGTCGTCCCCGAGCAAGGCCACGAACGCGACCCGATCGTGGTGGTCCACAGTAGAAAACCGCTCCAAATCCCGCGGCGGGATCCGCGGGTAGGCGCCGAAGTACCGGAAATACCGGGTGCGGTCGGACAGCCTGCTGTGGAGGGCTACGAGACCGTCGGCGTCACTGGGCACGACCGGTCGCAAGTGGACAGTGCCGCCGTCGGACAGGACTACGTCGGCTTCCCAATCGCGGGGGTAGTCGTAGGGATCACGCTTCCCGCCGTCTGCGGCGGGGTTCGCTGGCTGCTCCGACGCGCTGCGCCCGCCTGCCGCGCCCGACGCCGCCTTGCCGCCTGCCGCAACGGAACCTGCCGCGGAGCCAGGCCGTTCCGACGCCGCGGCACCCGCTGCCGGGTCCGTGCCGGACTCGCCCTGAACAGGTCCGCCCGCCGGACCGCTTCCTCCGTGCCTGTTCTCCGCAGCCGATGCAGCCGCTCCGGAGGAAACGCCGCCGGGCTTCGGGTCTCCGGCCGCACTGGGTCCTCCCGCCGCATAACGGGCGTCGCGACCGGAGAAGCCCCCGGGAGCCGGTGCATCGGTTCCGCCGAAACCGCTCGTCGGGTGCGTGTCGCGAGCGGGGTCGCCCGGGCCGGGGTTGCCGGTGCCGGGGCGGCGAGGTTGGTCGGGCATGGTCAGTCCCTCGGATCGTCCGGGTCGAGGCCGTGCAGGGGGAAGATCGCGCGGCGGGTGTCGCGGATCGCGATGTCCACCGGGTCGTCCGCGTCGTCGCCCCAGGGTTTGAAGGCGGTGTCCTTGCCGTCGGTCATCGCGGCGGGGAGGTCGGCGGCCGGGGCGGCGCGGCGGACCGTCGAGACCCAGCCGGGCGGCAAGGGCGTTTCCGGCGGGACGTCGCGGTCCAGCACGGTCGCCATCAGGTGCGTCCACGAGCGCGGCACGACGCGGATCAGCTGGTATCCCCCGCCGCCGACGGCGAGCCAGCGGCCGTTCGCATAGCGTTCGGCGAGGTCGCGCAGCGTGGCGTAGATGGTGCGGTGTCCGTCGACCGACAGGGACATGTCGGCCATCGGGTCTTCCTCGTGCGAATCCACTCCGCACTGGGTGACCAGCAGTTGCGGCTGGAACTCTCGCAGCACAGCCGGAACCACCGCGTCGAACGCCCGCAGCCACCCGGGGTCCTGCGTATGCGGCGGCAGCGGGACGTTCACCGCCGTACCGGCTGCCTTGCCCTTGCCGACCTCGGCGGAGTAGCCGGTACCGGGCCAGAGCGTGAACGGGTGCTGGTGCATCGAAACGGTGAGCACGCGCGGGTCGTCGTAAAACGCGGCCTGGACGCCGTCGCCGTGGTGCACGTCGGTGTCGACGTACGCGATGCGGTCGAAGCCGTGGTCGAGCAGCCACGAGATGGCGATCGCACAGTCGTTGTAGATGCAGAAGCCGGACGCGTGATCGCGCATCGCGTGGTGCAGCCCGCCCGCGATGTTGACTGCCCGCCGCACCTCGCCGTCGGCGATCTTGCGCGCGGCGAGCAGCGTCGAGCCGACGACCATTGCGGTCGCGTCGTGCATGCCGGGGAACACGGGGTTGTCGTCGGTCCCGAGCCCGTGCCCGACGTCCCAGCCCACATTCGGCGCTTCCCGCACCGCGGCCAAGTACTCGGGCACGTGGACGCGCAGCAGTTCCTCGTCGCCCGCCGCAGTGGGCACGAGCAGGTCGACGCCGTCGAGCACGCCCAGCTCAGTGGCGAGCCGCACGGTGAGGTCGAGCCGGACGGGGTTGAACGGATGCTGCCCGCCCAGGTCGTACTTCAGCAGCGACGGATCCCAGACAACTGCAGGCGACGACATGCACCGCACTGTACTTCCCCGCCGCACCCCGAGCCGGATTTCGCGGCGGGGCAAGACTCAGCCGCGCGTCCAGACGACGCCGCGCGCTTCGTACTCGAGCATCTCTTCCAGCCCGACCGCCGCGTCGGAGCCGAGTTCCCGCTTCACCAGCCACAAGGCCAGGTCCAGCCCGCTCGTGATGCCGCCTGAGGTGACTACGTCGCCGTCGTCGACCACGCGGGCTTTCTTGAGCACGCCGCCCTGTTGGACGAGCGTTTCGACCGCGCCGTGGTGCGTCGTGCACGGACGTCCGCGCACGAGTCCGGCTGCGCCGAGCAGCAGTGTGCCCGTGCAGAGCGACGCGAGGGTCAGCCCTTTGCGCGGCGCGGCCGCGAGCGCGTCCGGCAGGACCTTGCGGTCGATTTCCGCCCAGATGCCCGGGCCTTTCCGCTTCCCGTAACCGCCGCCCGGCACCACGATGATGTCGGCGTCCTGCGGCGACCAGCCGCGCTCGACCTCCACCTTCGTCCCGTACGCCGCGCGCACGACGCCCGGCCCGTCCACGCGCACGTACGAAACGTCCGTGCCGCGTTTGGCGTGCATGCCGGCTGCGGAGAACACCTCGTACGGACCGGCGAAGTCCTGCTCCTCGACGCCGTCGAACAACACGACCTGGACGCGCAACGGCCGACGCCCGGTCGCCGCCCCGGCCTCGGCCGGCAACGCCGCCATCGCCGCTCCGGCCGCCGCCGACCCGCGCAGGAATGTTCTTCGCTCCATGAACGCCGCCTCTCGCCTGGAAAAGCCTTCCGGACGAGAAGTCGGCGCGCGGCGCGGAAAGTTCCGGCGGATTCAGCCGCGTTCGGGCCCGGTGGCAGCGGGACGCTCCGGATCGCGCGACCAGTGCGACCAGGAACCCGCGTACAGCGCGGCCTGCTCCGGATGCCCGGCGACCTCCAGCGCGAGCACCACCGACGACGCCGTGACGCCCGAACCGCAGTAGGCGCCGACCGGAACCCCGTCGGCCAAGCCCAGCGAAGCGAACCGCTCGGCAAGCTCGGCCGGCGACTTCCAGCGCCCGTCCGCGCCGGCGTGCTCGGACGACGGCGCGCTGACCGCGCCCGGGATGTGCCCGGCCCGCGGGTCGACGGGTTCCGTCTCGCCTGTGTAGCGGACGTGCGCACGCGCGTCGAACAGCACGCCTTCGCGCGCGAGCGCCGCCGCCTCGTCCGCCGACAAGACCGGCATCGCGCCCGGCCGGACCTCGATGTCGCCGGGCTCCGGCGAAGGCACGTCGGTCGTCACTTCCCGCCCTTCGGCCAGCCACGCTGCGTAACCGCCGTCGAGCACCGCGACCTCCGGATGGCCCACCCAGCGCAGCAGCCACCAGGCGCGCGCGGCGACCGAACCGTCGGCGTCGTCGTAGACGACCACCGGACGCCCCTCCCCTACCCCGGCTTTCCGCAGCTCACGCTGCAGCGCGGCCGGTTCGGGCAGCGGATGGCGGCCGCCCTCGCCGGGCGGCGCGGCCAGCGCCGTGTCGAGGTCGGCGAACACCGCCCCGGGCAGGTGTCCCTCCTGGTAGGACTCCGCTCCGGACGGTCCGCCGAGCCGCCAGCGGACGTCCAGCACGACGGGACGCTCGGAGCCGGGGAACGCGGCGAGCTCGGCGGGCGTGATCAACGGTCGCATGGGCCCCATCTTGCAGGTCCGGACGCGGTTCGCGCATCAGGGCAGGACTTTTCGCGGAGGCCGGGCCGTTACGCCGAGGCGAGCCGTCGCTGTCGGGGCCAACGACTACGATGAGCTACGCGGACGAAGGGGACAGCGTGAACGATCTCATCGACACCACCGAGATGTACCTGCGTACCATCTACGAGCTCGAAGAGGAAGGGGTCGTCCCGCTGCGGGCCCGGATCGCGGAACGCCTGCAGCAGAGCGGGCCCACCGTGAGCCAGACCGTGGCCAGGATGGAGCGCGACGGGCTGGTCGTCGTCGCGGACGACCGGCACCTGCAGCTCACCGACCACGGCCACGACCTCGCCGTCGCGGTCATGCGCAAGCACCGGCTCGCCGAACGCCTCCTCGTCGACGTCATCGGCCTCGAATGGGAGCACGTGCACAACGAGGCGTGCCGCTGGGAGCACGTGATGAGCGAGGCCGTCGAGCGCAAGCTGGTGAAGCTGCTCGACCACCCGACCACGTCGCCGTACGGCAATCCGATCCCCGGCCTCGACAAACTCGGCGACGGCGATCCCGCGCCGCGCGCCGAGGACGGCCTGGTGCGCCTCGACGAGTTCGCCCGCACCGGCGGCGGCGAGGTGGAGATCCGCCGCATCGCCGAGCACGTGCAGCTCGACGAGTCGCTGCTCACCGAGCTGCGGACGGTCGGGATCGTGCCCGGCGGCCTCGTCACGGTCGGCAAGGCTTCCGGCGGAAGCGCCACCGTCGAGGTCAAGGGCACCGAAACCACGGCACAGGTGTCCACCGCGGCGCTGCACGCCGTGCTGGCGCTCGCCAAGTGACCCCGGCGGCCGACGCGGCGCGCGCGTTCCAGGACGTCCACGGGCGGGCCCCGGCAGGCGTGTGGTCCGCGCCGGGACGGGTGAACCTGATCGGCGAGCACACCGACTACAACGACGGGTTCGTGCTGCCCTTCGCGCTGCCGCACCGGCTGGCCGCGGCCGCGTCCCCGCGCGAGGACGGCAAGCTGCGGGTCGCCACCCTCGGCGACGACGGGCAGCTGCAGCACTCCGGGCCGCACGACATCGCCGCGCTCGAACCGGGATCGGTCGAGGGATGGGCCGCGTATCCCGCCGGGGTGGCGTGGGTGCTGCGCGACCAGGGCTACGCGGGCGGCGCCGACCTGGTCATCGCCGGCGACGTGCCGTCCGGGGCGGGGCTTTCCTCCTCTCACGCGCTGGAATGCGCGGTTTCGCTGGCGTTGCTGGGCGTGGCCGGGGTCGAGCTCGAGGACGGCGGAGCGGGGACTCCCGCGCGCCCGGAGATCGCGCGCTGGGTGCAGCGGTCGGAAAACGACTTCGTCGGCGCGCCCACCGGGCTGCTCGACCAGACGGCGTCGCTGTGCTGCGAGGACTCGCGGGTGCTGTTCCTCGACGTCCGCTCGGGCGAAATGGAGCAGGTGCCGTTCCCGCTCGGCGAGGCCGGGCTCCGGGTGCTGATCATGGACACCCGCACCAAGCATTCCCACACCGACGGCGGCTACGGCGCACGGCGGCGCGGCACCGAGCGAGCGGCGGAACTGCTTGGCGTGAAAGCGCTGCGCGACGTCACGCTCGACGGGCTCGACGAGGCCCTCGCGCAGCTGCCCGAGGATCTGGTCCCGCTGGTACGCCACGTGGTCACCGAGAATCAGCGGGTGCTCGACGTGGTCGCGTTGCTGCGCGAGAAGAAGCTCGCCGAGATCGGACCGTACCTCGACGCCTCGCACGTGAGCATGCGCGACGACTACCGCATCTCGACGCCGGAACTGGACCTCGTGGTCGATTCGGCCCGCTCGGCCGGCGCGCTGGGCGCGCGGATGACCGGCGGCGGGTTCGGCGGCTCGGCGATCGCACTGGTCCGCGACGACGATCTGGACGGAGTGCGCACCGCGGTCGAAACCGCCTGCGAGCAGGCCGGGTTCCGCCGTCCGCGGATGTTCACGGCGGTGCCGTCGCGCGGCGCGGGCCGCGACGAAGCCTGATTTCCGGAGCAACCCCCGGAGGGTCCGTCGCGTCGCACTGAGGGGAGACTGTGCCGCAGAGTCGCCACCCCTCAGCAGAAAGGCCTTGACGTGACGGACCAGCAAAGCCCCCTGAAGCTCATCGTGACGGGCGGCGCGGGGTACGTGGGCAGCGTGTGCGCCGCCCGCCTCATCGAAGCGGGTCACCAGGTCACCGTGGTGGACGACCTGTCGACCGGGCACGCGGACGCGGTGCACCCGCAGGCCCGCTTCGTCGAGGGCGACGCCGCCGAGGTCGCCGCGGACCTGCTCGGCGAAGGTTTCGACGGCGTGCTGCATTTCGCCGCGAAGTCGCTGGTGGGCGAGTCGATGGCCGATCCGGCGAAGTACTGGGAAGGCAACGTGGTGACCTCGCTGCGGCTGCTGGAGGCGATGAAGAAGCACGGCACGCCGCGCCTGGTGTTCTCCTCCACGGCTGCGACCTACGGCGAGCCTGACGTGTCGCCGATCCCGGAAACGGCCCCGGCGCAGCCGACCAACACCTATGGCGCGTCGAAGCTCGCCATCGACCACGCGATCACCAGCTTCGCCCGCGCCCACGGCCTCGCCGCGGTCAGCCTGCGCTACTTCAACGTGGCAGGCGCGTACGGCGCGTTCGGCGAACGGCACACCACCGAAACCCATCTCATCCCTCTCGTCCTCCAGGTCGCGACCGGCGACCGCGACCACATCTCCATCTACGGCGACGACTACCCGACGCCCGACAAAACGGCCGTCCGCGACTACATCCACGTGGTCGATCTCGCCGACGCCCACCTCCTCGCCCTGCGCCACGCCACCGGCGGCGAGCACCGCATCTACAACCTCGGCAGCGGCACCGGGTTCTCGGTGCTGGAGGTCGTGGAAGCCTGCCGCCGGGTCACCGGGCACGCGATCCCCGCCGTGGTGGCCCCGCGCCGTGCGGGCGACCCGTCGGTGCTGGTCGCGTCGAGCGACAAGGCCAACGGCGAACTCGGGTGGACGCCCAAGCTGACGGATCTCGACGGGATCGTGTCGGACGCTTGGCAGTTCACCCAGTCGCGTCGTTCCTGACGGCGGATCCCGGCCAGACCTCGGGCACCGCGTACCGGGTCTGGTTCGGACGTGGTTTTCGGTGCGGGGCGGGGATTCGGATGAGTCCCCGCCCCGGCATCGTTGTGGCGAGCACCGTTCGGGCGCGGCCAGGCAGTGGGATTCCACTTAGGACTTGCCGGTGTGACAGCAACGCGGGCGCCGCGGACGGAATCCCTCTCAAGCAAAGCCATTCCGGCGCATCGCCATGTAACCGCATTCCATCACTGTGGCGGTGACACCATGGCTCACGTCCGCCCGCCGCTCGCGCTACCAGCTCCGGCAGCCGTCATCTCATCCCCTCGGCGGCCCCGATCTTCGCCCCGCACCCGGCTCCTCCTTGCCCGGCTCCGGCGGCGGGGACAACCCGAGGTCTGCCGCCGTGCTGAGATCGGCGAGGCCGGTCAGCTTGACCGGGTCCGTGCCGATGTTCCAGGCGGTCTGCAGCAACTGCGCCACCAAATGCTCCGGATCGGCTTCCACGGCGTTCGCCAGCGCCATCCCGGCGAGCGCGCCTTCCCCGCGCATCAAAGCGGTATAGCCGAGATACAGTGCGGCTTCTGCCCGGTGCGGCGGAGGCAGTTCGCGGACCAGCGTCAGCCACACTTCCTCCGCCTCGCGGGTCAGCGACGTGTGCGGTGGGACTGCGAGAGCCAGGCACGCGTCGCGGATGGGGGTGAGCATCAGTGCGTGGGCTAGCCGGACAGCTTGGTCGTCGTCGGGAGGGCCCTCGCCTCGGCGGTGGCGGAGGAACGCGGCGCGGAGTTCGGTGACCGCGGCGTCCAGGACATCGCTCGCTGACCTGCCTGGGCCGCACAACGGTTCCGGGGCGGACTCCAGCAAGGCAGCACGGCGGGCGATCGCTTCCGGGGAGCGGGGTTCCAGCACCGCAGCCAGTTCTTCACGGCTGCGGAAGACCACGAAGCCGGCCTCGGTGGTCGCGGCGGCGAGGACGGTTTCCCGCGGGTCGGGCAGAACACCGCAGCAGTCCGGGTCCCGGTAGCACGACCATGGCGCACCGCGTTCGACCTCTGGGGTCCACAGTCCGTGGAACAGGCGGAGGTTGTGCCGCGCCAGGCAGCGTTCCAGCTCGGCTGCGAGTGTTCGGTGGGGTGGGCCGTGTTCGTCCGCTGAACCGCCGACGATGACGGCGGTGACACCGTTGTGCTCGGGGTCGTCGAAGCGCGGGATCAGCGCTTCCGCTTGCTGTGCTTGGAGTTCTCGCGGCGGAAGGTCGGCGCGCAGCATCAGGCCGATCGTCGTGCCGGGCACGCGGTGGCCCAGCAGCACGAGAGATTCCTCGGGGCGGAAACCGAGCAGGTACGGAAGCGAGGCGATGAGGTCGGCCGGGTTGCTGAGGGTGGCCCGGGAGATGCCGGGCGGCGTCGAGGTGGTCACGCCTCCACTGTGCGCCGCGATCAAGCGAATCGGGGCCGGCGCGGCAAATCTGTGGACGGCAGCAGGCGGTTGTGGACAGTCCCGCGACGAGGCAAGAGAAGCGCCGGAAAATGTCGGTGGTGTGTGCATCGGCGGCAACGGTCCACAATAGACAAATGCTGCCGGAGCCGATCAGGCCCCGGCAGCATCGTCGGGAAACGCGTCAGCCGCAGTGTTCGAACGGGCTTTCGTACGCGGACGAGCCGACCGAACCGCCCCACTTGACGCACGTGGAGCCGGCGCTCTTCTTCACCGGGCCCGCGTAGTAGGTGAAGCTCCCGGAATCCGTCGCCCTGGTCGAGCCCTGCACCTCCAGGAACGCCGAAACCGGGCTGGCCGTCCCGAGGGAGACCGCCTTCAGGGTGGTCACGCAGTTCTCTTTGGAGGACGAGTTGTACAGCAGGTACGCGGTGCCCGCCGTCCCCAGCGCCTGCTGGTCGATCACCGAGAAGCCCGACCCGCACACCTGCGTCGCCGAGTACGGGTTGCCGCCGCAGCCGTTCTTGCTCGTGAAGTCCTTCTTGCCGTAGTACGGCACCGCGACGCCGTTCAGCACGGCCTTCTGCGTCACGCCGTTCAGGTTCTCTTCGAAATGCAGATGCGGGCCGGTCACTCCGCCGGTCGCGCCCGCTTTGCCGATCTCCTTGCCCTGCCCGACGCTCTGGCCCACCGAGACTTCCTGCTCGGACAGGTGCGCGTACCGGGTCCGCCAGCCGCCGCCGTGGTCCAGTTCGATCCAGCGGCCGTAACTGGTGCTGCCCTCGTTCGCGACGCGCGTGACCGTCCCCGGCGCGGCCGCGAGGACCGGCATGCCGGTGATGCCGGACTTCTGGAAGTCGACCGAGTTGGCCGGGTTGTGGCCGCTGAAGGTCGCCGCGGTGACCGTGACGCCGCACTTGAACGGCACCTGGAAGTTGGGGGCCGCGGACGCCGTCGACTGGGCGGCGAGCGTCAGGCCGCACGCGGGCAAGGCCACCGCGGCCGCGACCGCCGCGAACCGTCTCAATCTGGACATGGGGCGTACCTCCTGGTGGGGGAAATGTCCGACGCCCTCCAGCCAAGCCCGAGCCAGTACATTTTCCGTACAAGACGACTCGGGAGGGTCCATGGGCACACCGGCGGCCTCGCTCGCGAAGGCGCGGCGGCGGTTCGAGGGCGCCGACTGGGTGCGCTGGGGCGTGCTCGCCGTGCCCACCCTGTTCGCGATCCCCAACGCGAGGCCCTGGACGTGGCCGCTGATCGGGGCCCTTCTCGTCTTGTCCGTCCCGGCGCTCTGGCTCACCCGGGCGTCGCAGCCGCGCTGGCTGATGCCCGCGACCATGATCGCCGTCGTCGCGGGGGCGGGCGCGCTCTGGATCCTGCAGCCGAGCAGCTGGACCTCGACGACGATGTTCGGCGCGGTCTTCTACACCCTGCGCGTGAGCAGCCGGATCCCGGCGGCTGTCGCGCTCGCCATGGCTTCGGCGGCGATCCTCGTCTGGTCGATCGCCTACGACCTCGATTGGCTGAACGCGGTCGCCCTCTTCGCCATCCTCGTCGTGATGGTGCTGCTCGCCGCCAACCGCCGGGGTCGCGCGGAACGGCTGGAGCAGACCGAACTCGCGCTCGCCCGCGCCCAGACCGCCAGCGAAGAGCACGCCCGCGCAGCCGCCCTCGCCGAACGCGCGCGCATCGCCCGCGAACTGCACGACGTCCTCGCGCACTCCCTCGCCGGTCTCGCGCTCAACCTTCAGGGCGCGCGCCTGATGATGGTCCGCGACGGTGCGAGCGAAGAGTCTCTCGCACAGATAGAACGCGCGCAGAAGCTAGCGACCGACGGTCTCGCCGAAGCACGCAAGGCCGTCGCCGCGCTGCGCGAAGACGCCGTACCCGTCGAGCGCTCGGTCTCAGACCTTCTAGCCGCGTACAGGCTCGACACCAGCTCTCGCGCCGACTTGGTGATCGAAGGCGAACCGCGCGAGCTGGACGCAGCTGTCGGCACGACGCTCGTACGCGCTGTACAGGAAGCCCTCGCCAACTCGCGCAAACATGCCGCAGGCCCCGACGTAGACGTCACGGTGGCCTTCAAGAACGAAGAAGTCGACTTAACGATCATCGACCACCAGGGCCGCCGTCCGCCGGAGCCGCCGTCTCCGGGATACGGTTTGCGAGGCATGGGCGAACGGGTCGCGCTGTTGAACGGGAAGCTCGAATGCGGCCCTGGGGAGGACGGATGGCGGATTCAGCTGACGGTGCCGGCGTGACGCTGCGCGTGGTGCTCGCCGACGATCAGGCCGTAGTGCGCGAAGGCCTCGTCACGCTTCTCGGGCTACTGCCCGGCATCGAGGTCGTAGGCGCGGCCGCGGACGGCGTACAGGCTCTCGAGCTTGTCGCCGAGCACCAGCCGGACGTTCTGCTCGTCGACCTGCGCATGCCGAACCGCGACGGCGTCGAGACGACCGAACTGGTGCGCGCGCAGCATCCGAAGACCGAAGTCGTCGTCCTCACCACGTACGCCGATGACGACTCACTGCTCGCCGCGCTCAAAGCCGGTGCGCGAGGCTTCCTCACCAAGGACGCCGACGCGGACGCGATCGTCCGCGCCCTCCGCTCGGCAGCCGCTGGTCAGTCCACTGTGGACGGCGCGCTCCAGCAACGGCTGGTAGCCGCCGCGACGAGCCGCGCGCCGGTGCGCACGAAGGAGCTGGAAGGCCTCACCGCGCGCGAAGTCGAGGTGTTGCGGCTGATCGCGGCAGGGCTGTCGAACACGGAGATCGCGCGCACCCTCGTGGTCAGCGAGGCGACGGTGAAGACGCACGTCAATCACCTGTTCTCCAAGGCTGGCCTGCGCGACCGCGCGCAGGCCGTCGCCTTCGCCTACCGTGCCGGGATCGCCGAGTAGAACGCTTTCTTCCCGCCGACGATCGGCAGCTTCACCGTCGTCCCGGTCAGGTCGAGCGCCAGCCCGGTGCCCGGCTCCGGCCGCAGGGTGAAGTCGTGGTCGCTGGACGCCAGCACGAACTCCAGGCGGTGTCCGGCGGCCACGATGTAGTCCTTCGGCATCAGCGAAACCTCGATGCGGTACCGCTGTCCGGGGGTGATCGGCGACGTGACCGACGGGCTGATCCGGTTCTGCGGGTCCGTCCAGCCGCGGCTGATCACGTGGGAAGTGCCGTCCGGCGCGCGGTCCAGCAGCACCGCGGTGACGTTCGCGGCGGGGCGGTCGAACGACAGCTGCAACTCGGCCTTCGCGGTGCCGGACAACCGGACGGGTTCCGTGGTCGCGGAAGTGCGGTAGCGCAAGCGGTTCCCGGACGACGCCGCGTCGGCGAGCGTTTCGATCTTCTTGCTCGCGTCGTCGGCCAGCGTCTCGATCGTCGGACGGCCGGGCACGGGCTGCCGGTCGAGCGCCCCGGTCGACCGTCCGCCCGGCCACGGGTGCAGTTCGACGTCCGAGGTGCCGGGCGCGGGCCATTCGGCCTCGTCCACCCACGACTTGTCCTCGCGCTGAATGGTCGCCTTCGGCTCGCGCTCGATTCCGTTGTCGACCCCGTAGAGGTAGTGCGACATCCACTTGTTCAGCGTCGTGAGCCAGACGTCGCGGCGCAGCGAGATCGGATCCGCGTGGCCGGACTGGTGCAGCCAGATCTTGTGCTCGACGCCGTGCTTCTTCAGCGCGTCGTACCAGGTGGCGACCTGCTCGGTCTTCACGTTCCAGTCGTTCAGCCCGTGCACCGCGAGCACCGACGCGTGCACCTTGCCGACGTCGTCGCGGTAGTTCCGCACGTCCCAGAACTGGCCGTAGTCCCCGGTCAAGCGGTCCTGCGCGGCGGTGAGGCCGTCGAGCACCGGACGGCAGACCTGCTGGTCGGCACGCGAATAGACGTAGCCGGCGAGCACGTCCGTGTCCTCGCCCTGGTATCCGCCGGGCGCCACGACCGCGCCGGCGTTGCGGTAATAGCCGTACCAGCTCGAAATGGCCGCGATCGGCACGATCGTCTCGAGCCCTTCGACGCCGGTGCTGGCGACCGCGTTGGGCAGCGTGCCGTTGTACGACACGCCCATCATGCCGGTCTTCCCGGTGCTCCAGCTCGCCGCGACGGGCGCTCCGGCCTTGTCGTGCGCCTCCGCGCGGCCGTTCAGCCAGTCGACGACCGAGCGCGCGCCGATCGTCTCGTTCACGTCGCCGGTCGTCGGACAGCCGGTCGACAGCCCGGTGCCGAGAGATTCGCCGTACACGACAGCGAATCCGCGTGCGGTGAAGTAGTTCTGGTAGCTCCAGCCGATCGGCGCCGCGACGTGCGGGCCTGGCACGTACAGCTCGGTGTCGACGTCGTGGTTCGGTACGTCGTTGCCGCCTGCGAAGTACGGGCTCGCTTCGTACACGACAGGCACCTTCATGCCTTGCTCCGTGGCGCGCGGACGCACCACTTGCGCGTGTACGAGGTCAGGCTTGCCGTCGTGGTCGCTGTCGACGGGCGCGGTGACCCAGACGTCTTCGCGGATGACGTCAGCCGGATCGAAGACCGGCTGCGCCTGACCGTCGGTGAACACCGGCGCTGGCGGCGAAGCAGCTTCAGCGACCGCGGGCACGGACAATGTGGCCACTGCGACGAAAACGGCAGCGACTCGAGCGGCAACTCCCACCAGAACCCCCAAGCTGGACGAAGCAGGCGAGCAAGTTGAGAGTTCCGTCAACCGCAAGTCGCGTCAACCGACTAACGTCGGAGCCATGGACGCACCGATAGTCACGGTCACGGTCTATCCGCAGCACGCGCGCGTCACCCGCCGCTGTCAAGTCACTCCGGCCGACGGGTCCCGCGTAGAGATCACGGGTCTCCCCCTGTCGCTCGACGCTGCTTCGGTGCGCGTCAGCGGCGCGGGCGACGCGTTGGTCACGGGCGTCGACGTCGCGTACGCGCAACACGCCGCGCCTGCGGACCCAACGCTGCGCGCGCTCGTGGAGCAGCGTCGCGCGGACCAGGCGACTGTCGACGAGGTCGCGGACGACGAGAGCGCCGCAGCCGCGCGCGTTGACCTGTTGACCGGGGTCTCGCGACGCAGCGGAGCAAGCTTCGCGAAGGCGTTGGCTGGTGGCGACGCGGAACCGGGGCGTGTGCAGGAAGTGAGCGAAGCACTCAGCACGCAGTTAGCCGCAGCGCTCAAGGAACGTCGCGCGCTCGCCACGAAGCTGGAACGGCTGCGCGAAGACCTCGCCGCGCTCGACCGTCAGATCGAGACGCGCAGCGCACAGTCCCAACAGGACAGTTCGACTATCGTGGTGGAGCTGGAATCTCCTGCCACCGCCGAAATCGAACTGTCCTATGTGGTCCCCGGCGCGCGCTGGGAACCCGGGTACGACGTCCGCGTACGCGGCACCGACGTCACAGTCACCTCGTACGGACTGGTCAGCCAGCACACCGGCGAGGACTGGCCGGAGTGCGAGCTGACGCTGTCCACCGCGCGCCCGGCGAACACCGTCGTAATCCCGGAACTCCAGCCCTGGTACCTGGATCGGCAGCAGCCGGAGCGGCGCTCGATGGTGCCGCCCGCACCCGCCGCGATGGCGTACGGCGGCGCAGCGCCCGCCGGTCGAGACGGCTTCGCCGCGCACGTCGCCGAGGTCGAGCAAGGCACCACCGCGGTTACCTTCCGCCCCGCTCGTCCGGTCGCGATCCCGTCCGGCGCGCAAGGCCACCGGACGACGCTCGCGCAGCTGGACTTCACCGCGGAACTGGACTACGTGACCGCGCCGACGCAGGCCGAAGAGGCATACCTGCGCGCGAAGGTAGTCAACACCGGCGAGCACACGCTTCGCGCCGGTCGCGCCGCAGTGTTCCACGAAGCCGAATTCGTCGGCAGCACGCAGCTGGAACTGTGGGCTCCCGGCGAGGAACGCGAACTCGCGCTGGGCGTCGACGACCGGATCCGCGTCGAACGCGAACTGGTCAAGCGCAGCGCCGGCAAGGCGACGTTCTCCGCGCAACGCCGCCGCGAAGCCGACTACCTGACGACAGTCACCAACCACAGCCCGCGCGAAGCCGTGGTGGCCGTGCTCGACCAGGCCCCCGTATCGCGGGACGACGCGATCACCGTGCGGGACCTGCGGCTCAGCCCGGAGCCGGTCGAGCGCACGGAACTGGGCCAGTTCACCTGGCGGCTCACGATCGCGCCCGGAGCGTCCGCGACGGTCTCGCTCGGCTACCGGGTGGACGTCGCGAAGGGCGTCGAACTCAGCGGCTGGCGCGAATGACGCGTCAGCCCTGCGAGATGTAGGCCTCCAGCTGTTCCTGGCTCTGTTCCAGCTGTTCCATCCGGATCTTCACCACGTCGCCGATGCTCACGATGCCGGCGAGGCGCCCGCCGTCGAGCACCGGCACGTGCCGGATCCGCCGTTCGGTCATCACGACGCTGAGCTGGTCCACCGGATCGTCCGGGGTGCAGCTGGCGACCATGGTGGTCATGATGTCCGCGACCGGCCCTTGCAGCACGGCCGGCCCGTGGTCGTTGAGCCTGCGCACGACGTCGCGTTCGGACACGATCCCGGCGATCCCGCCTTCGGCGTCCACGACGACCATCGCGCCGACGTTGTGCCGGGCGAGTCCCGCCAGCAGTTCGGCGACCGTCGTCCCCGGCGACACAGTGGCGACCGTCGCGCCCTTGCGCTGAAGCACATCCGCAATCCGCATGGCGATGCCCTCTCCTCGGTGAGTCGGGTCACATCAGGTTAGGGCCCCGGTGCCGAGTGCGAAAGTCCAGCGGGACGCGTCCGTTCGTGGTAACGCGCTCAACCGTCGAACACCTTGCGCAACCGGGCCAGACCGGGTCCGATCTCGTCCGCCGCGATCGCGCCGTAGCCGAACAGCAGCCCGTGCCGCCGTGCCGCCACGGAGAAATCGCCGAGCGAGAACAGCCGGACGCCCGCCCCGGACGCCTTCCGCGCGAAGCCGCGCAGATCGCGATCCGCCGACGCGCTCAGGTGCAGCCCGGCCGACGCGGGAACCGGCTCCAGCACGTCGCCGAATTCCGCACGAAGACTGTCGACGAGGAGGTCGTGGCGGGCACGGTAGACGCCGCGCATCCGGCGGACGTGCCTGGCGAACCCGCCTTCCGCGATGAACGCCGCGACCACCGCCTGTTCGATGCCCGGGGAATGCCAGTCGGCGAGGTACTTCGCCTTGACGATCGCCTCGGCCAGAGCGGGCGGCGCGGCGAGGAAACCCAGCCGCAACGCGGGAGACAGGACCTTCGAGAACGAGCCGACGTAGACCACCCGGCCGTGGGAATCCAAGCTGTGCAACGGTTCCAGCGGTCGCCCGGAGTAGCGGAATTCGGTGTCGTAGTCGTCCTCGACCACGACCGCGCTGTTGTCCTCGGCCCAATCGAGCAGCTCTCGTCGGCGGGACGGCGACATCGCGACGCCGATCGGGTACTGGTGCGACGGCGTCACGTGCACCAGGCGAGTGCCCGGCGGGATCGCGTCGACCACGATGCCCTCGTCGTCCACCGGAACCGGCGCGACACGCACCCCGAGCGTGCCCAGCAGCAAGCGCGGCGGCGGATACCCGGGATCCTCGACGGCAGCCAGATCGCCAGGCCGCAACAAGACCCGCGCGACGAGGTCGATCGTCTGCTGCGCGCCCGAAGTGATCACGAGGTGCTCCGGGAGCACCCGCACATTCCGCGACACCGCGAGGTGCCGCGCGAGTTCGGTGCGCAGCCGGGGATCGCCCTGGGGTTCGCCGTAAGTCATCAGTTCCGCGCGGGAACCGCGCAGCGCCTGCGCCGTCAGCCGACGCCAGGTGTCGAACGGAAACAGCCGCACATCCGGTACTCCGGCACGGAAATCGAACTCCGGCGGGGTGGTGAACGCTCTCGGCGGCGCGGGCACGTCTGTCCACTCTGGACGTGGCTGGACGCCCTCCGCGAACCCGGTCGGTTCGGCGGGCCGTGGCGCGGCGCCGGCGCGCACGTAGGTACCGGCGCCGACTCGGCCGGCAAGGAATCCTTCCGCGGTGAGGCGTTCGTACGCCGCGGTGACGGTGGTGCGCGAAACGGCCAGCTGGTGCGCCAGTTCCCGGGTCGGCGGCAGCACGTCGCCGTCGCGGAGCCGCCCGTCGAGCACCGCTTCGCGGATCTGGCGGTAGATCTCGTCGCGGTGGCCGCGGGTGCCGGACAGGGCCAGGTGCAGGTCCACGCGTCCAGCCTAGATTGGTCCACCGCAGTTGGCTCCGCTTTGGCTCTCTTCCTGGACCGATCTGGCGGTTAGCGTGAGCCCATGACCACGTTCGACCTCGACCGACAGTCCCTGCTCGTGCTCGACCCGATCGTCTCGAAGATCACCGCGGCGGACCTCGACCGGCCCACGCCGTGCGCCGGCTGGACGCTCGCCGACCTGCTCCGCCACCAAGTCAGCGAAAACCACGCCTTCGCCGAAGCAGCGCGCAACGGCTCCGCGAAGGACTGGGACAGCGGTCAGCTCGGCGAAGACCCGTACGCCGCGTACGCAGCTTCGGTGACCGACTACCTCGCCGCATACGGCGAAGCCGACGTCGCGGAACGCCAGATCGCCATCAACACCTTCGGCACCTTCCCGGGCACCGTCGCGATCGCGATGCACCTCGTCGACACCGTCGCGCACGGCTGGGACCTGGCCAAGACCCTCGACGTCGCGTACGACCCGGTGCCGGACGCAGTGCACGCCGCGCTGCAGTTCGCGCTCATGATCCCGACCGACCCGAAGGAACGCGTCGAGCGAGGGACGTTCGCGCCGGTAGTCCCCGTCGGCACTGAGGAAAACGAACTGGACCAGTTCCTCGGCAGGCTGGGCCGCGACCCGCGGTGGCGCGTCAGCTGACTTTGTCCGCCGGGGCCGACCAGGTGTCGCAGGCAGCCGGACCGGCCCCGGTGTAACCGGCCTTCGCCCAGGCCAGCTGGTTCGCGCGGGTGCCGTGGTCGCCGCTGTCGTCGGCGCGGCCGTAGTCGGCGACAGCGGCGTTCGCGGTGGCCCGGCTGATCGACCCGCGATCCGCCGCCGCGTTGAGGAACAGCGCGCCGAAACAGTTCGCCTGGAGCTCGATCCGGCGCACGACCGCCTTGTCCGCGTCGCTGCTCGGCTCCGGTGAACCCATTTCCGTGCTCGCCGCGTCGAGGATGCCGCTCTCGCGCTGGACGTGGTGGCCGTACTCGTGCGCGAGCGTCGCCAAATGCCGAGCTCGGCTCAACCCGGCGTCCGACAGCATCCACTCGGTGGGCGCGTAGATCGTCGCGTCGCCGCCGCAGTAGTACGCGACCGCTTCGTCCCGCGACGGCGCGTTGCCGCACGCGCTGGTCTTCGGCAGCGTGACCGACACCTTGACCGGCAGGTTCGGCTCGTCCGCTTTGTCCAGCGCGGGCTGCCACGCCTGCTTCAGGCAGCCCACGAGCGCGGTGTAGAACGTCTTCAGCTGCTCAGCGTCCCGGCTCAGGTCCGGCAGGTCGCACGACACGGGACCGAGCGCGACCCCGTCGGCCATCAGCGGATTGCCGCTGAGCTTGCGCACCGGTTTCGCGTCCTGGCGGTCCGGCATCGCGTCGGCGTCCGGGGCCGCGATCGCGTGCCCGGACACCTCGTGCGGCACCACGGCCATGAGCGCGAGCGTGACCGCGACGATCGCCACCGCGGCGACCGCGCCCAGCGCCTTGCCCGGCTTCCGGCGCGGCGGAGCCTGCGGCGGCGGCTGCGGAGGCCACGGGCCTCCGGCGTAATACGTCATTCCTCCCCCTCCCGACCAGCATACGGAGACCGCGCGCGGACCTGGATCACGAAACGGGAACGCCGGGATCCTGGCCGGATCCGCGACCGGCAGCGAGACTGGACGCTATGACTGTCGAAGATCCGTACCTGTGGCTTGAAGACGTGACGGGCGACGAGGCGCTCGAATGGGTCCGTTCGCGCAACGCGGAGACACTGGACGTGCTCACCGCGGGCGAGAGGTTCGGGCAGCTGCGGGACTCGATCCGCGAGGTGCTCGACGCGGGCGGACGGATCCCGTACGTCGCGCGCAGGGGGACGCACTACTACAACTTCTGGCAGGACGCCGACCACCCGCGCGGGCTGTGGCGGCGCACCACGCTGGAGCAGTACCGCACCGCCGAACCGGACTGGGAGATCCTGCTCGACGTCGACGCGCTCGCCGCGGCCGAGGACGAGAACTGGGTCTGGAAGGGCGCCGCGGTGCTGCGTCCGGGGCACCGGCTGGGCCTGGTCCAGCTGTCGCGCGGCGGCGCGGACGCGACCGTCGTCCGCGAGTTCGACCTCGACGCGCACGAGTTCGTGGCGGACGGTTACACCCTGCCCGAGGCGAAGCACCGGATCGGATGGATCGACGCCGACCGGGTGTACATCGGGACGGATTTCGGCCCGGGCTCGCTCACCACGTCCGGATATCCGCGGCTGGTGAAGGAATGGCGGCGCGGCACCCCGATCGAGGACGCGGTTCTCGTCGCCGAGGGCAAGCCGGACGACGTCGCGGTGATGGCGGTCCACGACCCGACCGAGGGCTTCGAACGCGATTTCGTGCGCCGGGCGATCGATTTCTACCGCACCGAGTACTTCGAGCGGACCCCGTCCGGGCTGGCCAAACTGGACCTGCCCGAGGACGTCGAGGTGTCCACGCACCGCGAATGGCTGCTCGTGCACCCGCGCAGCGCCTGGACCGTCGGCGGCGCCGAACACCCCGCGGGCACCCTGCTCGCGATCCGCTACGAGGCGTTCAAATCGGGCGACCGCGACTTCACCGCGCTGTTCACCCCGGACGCGCACACCTCGCTGGACTACTACGCGTGGACCCGCAACCACCTCCTGCTCGCGACGCTGCACGACGTCAAGTCGGAGCTGCGCGTGCTGACGCCCGGCCCGGACGGCTGGGCCGAGGCGGAACTGGGCGGCGCGCCGGAATTCGGCAGCGCGCAGATCGTCGACACCGAACCGGACGTCGACGACGAGTACCTGGTGGATTCCTCCAGCTACGTCCAGCCCTCCACGCTCACTCGCGGCGTCGTCGGCGGGGACGTCGAGGTGCTGAAGCAGGCGCCGGCCTTCTTCGACGCGGCCGGGATCGCGGTCAGCCAGTACTTCGCGACGTCGGACGACGGCACGAAGATCCCGTACTTCGTGGTCCGCCCGCCCGGCGCGGAAAACGGCCCCACGCTGCTGTACGGATACGGCGGTTTCGAGGTTTCGCTGACCCCGTCGTACGGCGGGGTCGTCGGCCGCTCCTGGCTTTCGCGCGGCGGCACGTACGTGGTCGCGAACATCCGCGGCGGCGGCGAATACGGACCGGAATGGCACATGCAGGCGGTGAAGGAGAACCGGTACAAGGCGTTCCAGGACTTCGCCGCGGTCGCGCGCGATCTCGTCGCGCGGGGCATCACGACGAAGGAACGGCTCGGCATCCAAGGCGGCAGCAACGGCGGTCTGCTGATGGGCGTCATGCTCACCCGCTATCCGGAGCTGTTCGGCGCGATCGTGTGCCAGGTGCCGCTGCTCGACCTGAAGCGCTACCACCTGCTGCTCGCCGGTGCGTCGTGGATGGCCGAATGGGGCGACCCGGACGTCCCGGAGGAATGGGAGTACATCTCGAAATACTCGCCGTACCACAACGTTTCCGCGGACGGCGAGTATCCGCCGATCCTCTTCGTCACCTCCACCCGCGACGACCGCGTGCACCCCGGGCACGCGCGCAAGATGGCCGCGCGCATGCGCGAGCAGGGCCACGACGTGGAGTACTTCGAGAACATCGAAGGCGGTCACGGAGCGGCGGCGGACAACGAACAACTCGCGTTCCGTTCGGCGGTCGCGTACGAATTCCTCTGGTCGAAGCTTTCCTAGACCAGCCCCCGGGGCCGCGCCCGCACGCGCGGCCCCGGGCGGATCGACGGTCCTCTGCGGACCTCGGCGACCGCTCTTTCGAACAGAGCCCAGGCATCAGTGACGAACGCCAGCCAGGGCACGCCGAGCCGCCGCAACGCGCGTCCGTGACCGACCAGGATTCCGCCGGTTTCCAGAATCGCTCTGGCTCGCCATCGCACGGAAGCCGCGGTTTTCCAGCGCCGCAACCGATCCACGTGACAGCCGAGCCGGCGCTCCAACCCGGCGAACACGCGCGCAGCCACCTCCGCGGTGAGCGGATCACGGGTGCCGTCCCGCAGCGCGCGGTAGTAGCCGAGCGCGAGCACATCGGTGATCAACTGGGTCATCACGTCGCTTTTCCCCGGCGGGCTCGCGCTTTCGAGCAGCCGGGCGACCAGGTGCTGCTCTTCGTCCGGCGCGGGCCGGAACCGCCGGACGCTGCGCGCCACCACCGGGTCCAGCCGCGCCCCGCTCCCCCACGCCGGCTGCGGCCGGATCTTCCGCCGCCGCGCCTCCGCCTCGAAAACCGCACTCCGCTCCACGGCGGTCATGCTGCCGCCCGGATGTGCCGCTGTCGCGGGGAGGATGTGGAGATTCCGTGGAGCTACGGGACGAACAGCGCCGCGGCGGCCCAGTCGAACACTTTCGGGTCGCCCAGACCGGACTCGGTGAGCCAGCGGGCAGCCCGGCGGGCCGCGGCAGCGCCCTCGATCAGGCCGCAGCGTCCGGGCACGACGCCGGTCGCCGCGCGGACGTCGCCGACCAGGCCGCCGAGGCAGTGCCAGGTATGCCAGAGTCCGCCGTCGTAACCGACCAGTTCGAACCCGAGCAACTCACCGGACGGGCGCGTGCCTTCCTCGATCCGGTTCACCACGACACTGGTCTCGCGGTCCCAGCCGTCCGCGACGATCTCACGGACGATCGGCGCGGCTTCTTCCGGCGCGAAGCCCACTTCGAGCACGTGAAGCCCGGTTTGCCGAGCGAGGCCGAGATCGCGGAACCAGTCGTCGTGCACCTCAGCGACGCACTCGCTGATCGACACGAGTTCGCTTGTCCGCCGCACAGCGCTATAGCCCGCCGACACGAAAGTCACGACCGCCAGTTTCCTCCCCGGCTCGCCCGGGCCGTCCGCCGGATCCGCGGACCGCCGGAGTCGCCGATGCACGCCATTGCTTCCGTCCTCGGGCTGACCGTGCACAGCCGCGTCCGCCCCGCATAACCCGGGCTGCACGCGGATTCCGCACCGCGTCGAACGTCGGGCTCCGGCAACCGTTCCGGGAACCGTGCCTTCTTGACCACCTGTGCGATCCGCCGGACGGTGCCGCCGGAATGCTGCCGATCGCTTCCTGGACGGCGGCGGCCAGCAGACTTGATCACGGAGAAATCCTTTCTTCGGCTGCCGGAAAGCCTGCCGGGCCGAGATCGTCCGGACCAGGCGGTCAGCCGGTCTCCCCTCCGCAGGTCCCGCACCCCCCGCTTGTCTCTGTACCTACTAGTATGTACGGTAGGTTCATGTCCACGAGAGACCAGCTCATCGCGAGCACTCAGGACCTGCTGTGGGAGCGGGGGTACGTCGGCACCAGCCCGAAGGCGATCCAGCAGCGCGCCGGGGCCGGACAGGGCAGCATGTACCACCACTTCGCCGGCAAGGCCGACCTGGCGCTCGCCGCGATCCGGCAGAACGCCGACGATTTGCGGGCCTCGGCCGAGACCGCGTTCGCCCAGGGCACGACGGCGGTCGAACGCGTTTCGGCCTACCTGTCGCGCGAGCGCGACGTCCTGCGCGGCTGCCCGGTCGGACGGCTGGCGCTGGACCCCGAGATCGTCACGAACCCGGAATTGCGCGCGCCGCTGGAGGAAACGTTCGACTGGCTGCGCGGCCGTCTCGCCGAAGTGCTCGCCGAGGGCATCGCGAACGGAGAACTGCCGAACGACCTCGACCCAGCGGCCACGGCAACCACGCTGGTCGCGGTGCTGCAAGGCGGATACGTCCTCGCCCGGTCGTCCGGGACGGCCGAGCCGTTCGACCAAGCGATCCGCGGCGCGCTCGCACTCCTCGGCCGGCGGTGACGTCGATGTACGCGATGCAGTACGAGATCGACCTGCCCGCCGGGTACGACATCGAGCACCGAGTCGCGACCCGAGGCCACCGCACCGACGCGTTCCCCGGACTGGGACTCAAGGCATATCTGGTGCGCGACAACCACTACGCTCCGTTCTATCTCTGGGCCGACACCGCCGGAATGAGCCGATTCCTTTGGGGAGGCGGCGGATTCGACGGCATCATCCAGGATTTCGGGCGTCCGCCGGTGCACCACTGGGCCGGCGCTCGCTGTCTGCCCGGTCCAGCGCGAGCGACCGTCCCGGTGTTCGCGACTAAACGCGTCGGGCAGTTCTCGGACGGCATCGACCGCGAGTTGGCCGAACTCGCGCAGCTGTCGCAGAGCCCCGCTGTGCACACCACCGCGCTGGCGATTGACCCGCAGCGCTGGGAAACCGTGCGCTTCACCCTCTGGACCACCACGCCGGACGAGGACAGCGACGTCCAGTACCGGGTGCTTCACCTGTCCCGCCCGAATATCGACCTACTGAGCTGAGAGGTCCCCCATGCCGCTCGTCCGCATCGACGTGCTGTCCGAACCCAACGCCGACCGCCTCCCCGCCATCGGCGAAGCCGTGCACCAGGCGATGACCGAAACCATCGACGTCCCGGTCGACGACCGGTTCCAGATCATGAACAGCCACGCCGCCGACCGATTGCGTTACGACCCAAGCTATTTCGGCGTCCAGCGCGACGACGACATCGTGTACGTCGCGATCACGATGCGCGCCGGTCGCACCAATGAGCAGAAAACCGCCTTGTACCGGCGCGCGACCGAGCTTATCGCCGAAGCGACGGGGATCGAACCGCGGAACGTGTTCTTCAGCCTGACGGAAAACCACGAGGTGGACTGGTCGTTCGGCGAGGGGGTCGCGCAAATGCTGCCCTGACGACGAAACCTCTCCGCGGCGAGAACCGGTCGCTTGTCACAAGAGGACGACCGTGCGCTCGCCGGGCGCGTCCTGGTGCGCCCACGCCGCCTCGACCTGATCGAGCCGGAACGGATGCGGGCGCACGGCCATGCCGCCCGCGGCGATCGCGGCGACGAGCTCGGCGAACTCCCGCAGCATCACCTCCGTGTCCACCGCGCCGAAACCGCTGCCCAGAATCCGGAACGCGGAGGAACGCAGAGCGTGCCCGGAGAGGGTGATCGCGTCCCCGCCCATACCGCCGATCTGCACCCAGTCGAGCAATCGGGTGTGCTGGGTGCGCGCTCCGAGAACGGCGCGCATGGCGAGCTCGGTGGGCGGCCCCCACACGTAGTCCAAGACCACGTCGACCTCCGCCGCGGCCTCGGCGAGCGCGGCCGCGGTGACATCCTCGTCGGGGACCAGCTGAACGACGGCGTCCGCGCCCTCGCTGGCGAGGTCGTCGAGACGAGCACGGTTGCGTCCGGCGGCGATCACTCGGCCCGCGCCGAGGTGCTTGGCGACCTTGACAGCCGTCGAGCCCGCGTTGCCGGTCGCGCCGTGCACCAGGACCGACTGCCCGGCCTGGAACGGGACGCGGGTGCGCAGCGCGGTCCACGAGGACAGGGCAGGGTTCATAGTGGCGGCGAGGAGCGCGGGATCGGTTCCCTCCGGAACAGGGACGATCGCGGCCGGATCGATGACGATGCGCTCGGCCAGGCTGCCGGCGCCCATGGTCATGACATAGCCGAGACAGCCGCCCGCCCGCCGGACGACCGCGTCCGCACCCGCCAGCGCGGGCAGCGTCTTGGGACTCGTGTAGTGCTTGCCGGCGGCGATGCCGCGGGTGGCGGGGTGCACGCCGACGGCGAGGACGTCCACCGTTTCCTGGCCGGGGGCAGCCGCGGGGGCGGGGACCGAGCGGTAGTGCGGCGGCTCGTCAAAAGACTCCACGAGCGCGGCGTTGATCATGGACATGGCGGTTCCTTTACCCGGTCGCACACCGTTTAGAAACGGCTCCGTATCTTATATCTCCGAGCGTACGACGAGCAGTTAAGATACGCAAGCGGGTCTAACCGACTGGCTGAACGCGACCATCCGGAGGGCAGCGGTGAGCGAGCAACGGCGCACGGAGGGCACTCCGACCCGGCGCAGGGGCACTGCCTTGGAAAACGCGCTCACCGATGCCGCCTGGGAGGTGCTCGTCGAGCAGGGCTACCACGGCTTCACCTACGAAGCCGTCGCAGCGCGCGCCGGAACCAGCAAACCCGTGCTCTACCGGCGCTGGTCACGGCGCGAGGATCTCCTCGTCGCCACGCTTGCCCGGCACTGGCGTCCGCTCGACCTCCCCGACACTGGCAGCCTGCGCCGGGACGCCCTCGTTCTCCTGCGCAAGGTCAACACCGAGCGGGCCCGCATGGTGGTACTCCTGCACATCCAGCTGGCGGACTACTTCCGCGAGACCGGCACCAGCTTCAGCGACCTGCGCGACCGTCTTCGCATCGCGGACCAGCAGTCTCCCTTCGCCGCGCTCGTCGACCGCGCCGTCAAGCGCGGCGAGCTCACGGAGACACCCCGGCCCGAACGCGTGGTGAACCTGCCCTTCGACCTCATGCGCCACGACATGCTGATGGCGATGGGCGCGGTGCCGGACTCGGCGATCGTCGAGATCGTGGACAAGGTGTGGCTGCCCCTGCTCGGCCTGCACCACCACAGCACGCAAGAGGACCTCTGAGCCCGGCGAACCGCGGTTTGACCTGAAATGCGCCGCGCCCTCCAGCAGGGCGGGGCATTTTCGAGCGCACACCCAGCGGACAAAACAATCCTTGCCCTGGACGGCATCCGCCACCACGGCGGCGTCGCTCGCGGGAACGTCCGACGCACCCGGACTCGCGGCCGACCGACGTCCCGCGGGTGCCGAGGCATGTCTTCAGCGAAGAAGGGGGCGCGGAATCACCGCGCCCCCTCCTTCAACGACCGATCAGCTGCAGCCGGACGTCGCCCCGCAGCCCTCGCAGGCGTAGCACGAACCGGCGGGCCGCATCTTCGTGCCGCAGGTCATGCAGAGCGGTGCGTCCGCGGCCTTGCCAAGGTGCAGTTCCATCAGCTCGGCCGTGCTGTGCGCATCACGACCCGAAGCGTCCGTTGTGGACTCTTCAGCACGGGCAGGCGACGCATCGACACTGCTGCGCAGCGCGTCGATGTCGAGGCTCTGGCCGCCGTAGTTCGCCTCGACCTCGGCCGAGCGTTCGTCCGCGGTGAAAATGCCCAGCTGCGCACGCTTTTCGTACGGCAGGTAGTCGAGTGCCAAGCGACGGAACAGGTAGTCCATGACGCTCGTGGCGATCCGGATGTCCGGGTCGTCGGTCATGCCTGCCGGTTCGAAGCGCAGGTTCGAGAACTTCGAAACGTAGAACTCGAGCGGAATGCCGTGCTGCAGGCCGACCGAGATGGACATCGAGAAGGCGTCCATCACGCCGGACAGCGTGGAACCCTGTTTGCCGAGCTTCACGAAGATTTCGCCGAGGCCGTCGTCCGGGTACGAGCCCGCGTGCAGGTAGCCCTCGGCGCCGCCGACGGTGAACGACACCGTCTGGCTCGGGCGCTTCTTCGGCAGGCGGCGGCGCACCGGACGGTATTCGACGACCTTCTCCGGCTCGGTCTCCGCCGCGGCTTCCTTCTTCTTGCCGGTGGACAGCGGCTGGCCGACCTTGCAGTTGTCGCGGTAGATCGCGAGCGCCTTGAGGCCGAGTTTCCAGCCCTGGAAGTAAATCTCCTCGACGTCCTCGACGGTCGCCGACTCCGGCATGTTGACCGTCTTCGAGATCGCGCCCGAGATGAACGGCTGGACCGCGGCCATCATCCGCACGTGGCCCATCGGCGCGATGGACCGGTCGCCGACCGCGCAGTCGAACACCTCGTAGTGCTCAGGACGCAGGCCCGGCGCGTCGACCACGTGGCCGTGCTGCGCGACGTACTCGACGATCGCCTCGACCTGCTCGGCCTGGTAGCCCAGCACCTGCAGCGCGCGCGGCACGGTCTGGTTCACGATCTGCATCGACCCGCCGCCGACGAGCTTCTTGAACTTCACCAGCGAGAAGTCCGGCTCGATGCCCGTGGTGTCGCAGTCCATCATGAAGCCGATGGTTCCGGTGGGCGCGAGCACCGAGGCCTGCGCGTTGCGCCAGCCGTTGCGGGTGCCCAGCTCGATGCCCTTCTGCCACTCCTCCGACGCGAGCGCACGGACCGCCGCGTCGTTGCTGTGGTAGGTGCGGACGAGTTCGTTCGCCGCGGCGTGCTTGCGCATGACGCGCTGGTGCGCTTCGGCGTTGCGCGCGTAGCCCTCGTACGGCCCGACGACGCCGGCCAGTTCGGCCGAACGACGGTAGGACACGCCGGTCATCAGGGACGTGATCGCGGCGGCGAGCGCGCGGCCGCCCTCGGAGTCGTACGCGTGGCCCAGCGCCATCAGCAGCGCGCCGAGGTTGGCGTAGCCGATGCCGAGCTGGCGGAACTTGCGCGTGGTGTCGGCGATCGGCTCGGTCGGGAAGTCGGCGAAGCAGATCGAGATGTCCATCGCGGTGATGACGAACTCGACGGCCTTCGCGAACAGCGGCGCGTCGAACGTGCCCTCCTCGGACACGAACTTCAGCAGGTTGAGCGACGCGAGGTTGCAGCTCGAGTTGTCGAGGTGCATGTACTCGCTGCACGGGTTCGACGCGGTGATCCGGCCCGATTCCGGGCAGGTGTGCCAGTCGTTGATCGTGCTGTCGTACTGCACGCCCGGGTCGGCGCATTCCCACGCCGCCTGTGCCATGCTGCGGAACAGCTTCTTCGCGTCGGTGCGGTCGATGACCTCGCCGGTGAGCCGGGCGCGCAGGCCGAAGTCGGTGCCGTTCTCGACGGCGTGCATGAACTCGTCGGACACGCGGACCGAGTTGTTCGCGTTCTGGTACTGCACCGAGGAAATGTCGGAGCCGGAGAGGTCCATGTCGAACCCGGCGTCGCGGAGGACCTTGATCTTTTCCTCTTCGCGCGCCTTGGTCTGGATGAACTCTTCGATGTCCGGGTGGTCGACGTCGAGCACGACCATCTTCGCCGCGCGCCGGGTGGCGCCGCCGGACTTGATGGTGCCCGCGGAGGCGTCGGCGCCGCGCATGAACGAAACCGGGCCGGACGCGGTGCCGCCGGAGGTGAGCAGTTCTTTCGAGGAGCGGATGCGCGACAGGTTGAGGCCCGCGCCGGAACCGCCCTTGAAGATCAGGCCTTCCTCGCGGTACCAGTTGAGGATCGACTCCATCGTGTCGTCGACGGCGAGGATGAAGCAGGCGGACACCTGCTGCTTCGAGGACGTGCCGACGTTGAACCACACCGGGGAGTTGAAGCTGAAGACCTGGTGCAGCAGCATCCAGGTGAGCTCGTGCTCGAAGATCTCGAGGTCGGACGGACCGGCGAAGTAGTCGTGCTCGGCGGCGGCCTTGACGTAGGTGCGCACCACGCGGTCGATGAGCTGCTTGAGGCTGCTCTCGCGCTGCGGGCTGCCGACCGCGCCGCGGAAGTACTTGCTGGTGACGATGTTGGTCGCGTTGACCGACCAGAACTCGGGGAATTCGACCCCGCGCTGCTCGAAGTTGACGCTGCCGTCGCGCCAGTTCGTCATCACGACGTCGCGGGTCTCCCACGCGACCTCGTCGTAGGGGTGGGTCCCCTCGGTGGTGAAGACCCGCCGGACGGTGAGGCCCTTGTTCGGCTTCTTGTTCTGTCCGGCCGCAGCGCCGGTTCCCACGGTTTCGGTCATGCGGTCCTGTCCCTCGCTCCCCGCGACCCGGTGACGGCTCAGTCGTCGCCGGCGCGCTCGCCTTCCTGGTCCTCCGCAGTTCCCGCCATGGCTTTCCGCAGGTCGGAGATCTCCTTCTCGAAGTCCTCGACCGAGGAGAAGGAGCGGTAGACGCTGGCGAACCGGAGATACGCGACGCCGTCCAGTTCCCGCAGCGGGCCGAGGATGGCGAGGCCGACCTCGTGGCTGGGGATCTCGGCCAGCCCGGCGGACCGGATCGACTCCTCCACGCGCTGCGCGAGCTTCTGCAGCGCGTCGTCGTCGACCGGACGGCCCTGGCAGGCCCGCCGCACTCCGTTGACCACCTTGTCCCGGCTGAACTGCTCGGTGGCGCCGGACCGTTTGACCACGGCCAGCACCATCGTCTCCGACGTGGTGAAACGCCGTCCGCACTCGGCGCACGAACGCCGCCGCCGGATCGCCTGTCCCTCGTCCACCTCTCGGGAGTCGACGACCCGAGAGTCCGCATGCCGGCAGAACGGGCACCTCATCCGCCGATCACCTTCCCCTCCGCGCCGGTCGATTCCTGTCCCAACCGGCCCCTGCCGCCACGCTACGGCCTGGACCGCGGTCACCGCGCGCGACCCCGCGCCTGGTGATCGACTTGTGGACATCCGGTGGGCAACTGCCG
The DNA here is from genome assembly GCF_021903635.1 of Amycolatopsis sp. FU40. Lineage (NCBI taxonomy): Bacteria > Bacillati > Actinomycetota > Actinomycetes > Pseudonocardiales > Pseudonocardiaceae > Amycolatopsis > Amycolatopsis sp. FU40. Next base: position 184,533 of record NZ_CP091381.1, on the reverse strand, counting down.
GCCGGCTGTGGACAACTGCCGCCAGTCTACCCCTACCTGTGGACCAACTACAGCGGTGTAACTACTAGATATAGGGGTAGACCATAGATCGCCGCCGGGGCGGGCGCAAGAAACCCGAGAGGGTGAAAGAGCGGTTGCGCAAGATGCGACCGGGTGGTTTCCGAAAGTCATGACCCAGTCGTGTCCGATCGCCCGCCGGATTCCCCGCTCGAACCGGCGCCGGACCAGGCGACCGGCACGGTGAGCGGCATGCCGGGCATCAGTGCGGTGTCGTCGAGGTTGTTGAGCTCCTTGATCCGCTCGACGACCGCGCTCTGGTCGGCGTTCGGCGCGAACCGGGCGGCGAGCGCCCCGAGCGAATCGCCGGGCTGCACGGAAACGGACGCCGTCCGCGACGGCACCGGGCCGCTGGACACTCCGGCTCCGAACACGCCGAGCCCGGTGACGATGAGGCAGGCCGCGAAGGCGATCGCGAACAGCCACGGCCACCGCACCGACGGCCGGGCCGCGGTCTTGCAGGCCACGCCGCCGCGCCGTCCCGCGACGACCCGCTCCCGCGACGGCGGCCGCAACGGCTCGCCACGCCGCTCGCGCGCGGTGCGCCCGGGGTTCGCCGGGACAACAGCCGGGAGGTGCCGGACCGCAGTGCGGCCGCGCGCTTCGCGGGGCTTGCGGGCGGGGGCTTCTTCGGTTTCGACGGCAGAGGGGGCCGACGTCCGGAATCCGGCTCGCTCGACGGACCGGACCGCGCCGGCGGACCTCGGCTCGGCAACCTCGGTCGCCGCCGCCCGCGCGCCTCGCTCCGCCGAGGGCGAGAAACGGGCAGATTCCCGCACCGGCCGCGCACTGTTTCGGCCGAACGCCTCGCCCGGTGCCGGCCACCCGGCATCAGGCAGCTCGCCACCAGCGAGTCCGGCCTCGGTCGCCGCCTGCCAGGCGCGCCGCCGGCCGGGCTCACCGCGCGAACCCTCGCCGGGCCGATCCGCGCCAGGGCCGCGCCGGGCGCCGGCCCGGCCGCGAAGCTCGACCACCTCGGCGGAACCGGACGCCGAGCCCGGATCAGCGCCGGATTCGGCTTCGGAGCCCTCCGGAACACCATCCTTTCGGGTGGCGTCCACGCGCCCCGCGCGCCGCCGCGAACGGCGTGCCGGACCGCCGGACCCGGGTTCCCTCCGGACCGGGACCGGCCCGTCCGAAGCGGCGCCGCCCTCGGCAGGGCGGACGGCAGGGACGGGCCGAAGCGGGCGGACCAGCCCGCGATCTGCCAGGATCGACATTCCGGAACCTCCTCGTGACCTGCGGATCCGTCCGGTCCGGGCCGTACACCTGCGCCGCAGCGGTCCAGATCGAACAGGCGTTCTATCGAACGTCCGTGCGAAGGTCTACCACCCCGCACCGACAAAATCGAGAGGACACGGCGTGTCGATCGAACAGATGTTTGAAATCGTCGCTCGCGGTGACTAACGTCGGTGACCAGGACATCTGCCGGACCGGCTCCGGCGGGTGCCGCCGGACGGGCGTTCGCGGAAAACGCGGATCCCGGACCGGCGCACGCGGACACGCGCGGGACGCCGACACGGCGACCGCGGGACGGCTGGAGGCGACGCAGCGTTGGAGAAGGACACGGTGAAGGGCACCTCGGCGAAAGGGGCCAAGACGGCCTCGCGGGGCAAGGCGTCCGCACAATCCGCGCGCGAATCCGGCCACGAGAGCACGGGGAAGGTGAGCGCCATGCCGGAGGTGTACGACGTGGACGAGACGCTGACCGTCCGCCAGCAGCAGGTGCTCGACGTCATCCGCACGTGGGTGAGCCGCTTCGGCTACCCGCCGAGCGTGCGCGAGATCGGCGAGGCGGTGGGGCTCACGTCCACGTCGTCGGTGTCGCACCAGCTGCGCGCGCTGCAGCGCAAGGGCTACCTGCGCCGCGACGCCAACCGGCCGCGCGCGGTGGGCGTGCTCGCGTCCACCGACGACAACCCGATGGGCATCGAGATGGACCAGCAGCCGTCCGTGCCGAAGGCGGCGTACGTGCCGCTGGTCGGCCGGATCGCGGCAGGCGGTCCGGTACTCGCCGAACAGGCTGTCGAGGACGTCTTCCCGCTGCCGCGCGAAATCGTCGGCGAGGGCGAACTGTTCCTGCTGAGCGTCACCGGCGATTCGATGGTCGACGCCGCCATCACCGACGGCGACTGGGTCGTCGTCCGGCAGCAGCCCGCCGCGGAGAACGGGGACATCGTCGCCGCGATGATCGACGGCGAGGCCACGGTGAAGACGTTCAAGCGCAAGGACGGGCACGTGTGGCTGATGCCGCACAACGACGCGTACGAGCCCATTCCCGGCGACGACGCGTCGATCCTGGGCAAGGTCGTGGCGGTGCTGCGGCGGCTCTGAACCGTGGCGCGCTCCCCTCCCCTGGGCCGGGGCGAGGGGAGTGCGCGCCGGGGTTCGGTTTCGCCGACGGTTGCGAGGCTGCGTCAGGCCGGAAGCAGCGGCGCGGCGGGAACGGAGGCAGGCGCGGCTCGTACGAGCGGTGGCACGGCAGGGGCGGTGCCACGGCGGGATCGGTGCGTCAGGAATGGTGCCGCTGTGGGAGCGGAATCGCGCGGCAAGAACAGCGGCGCACAAAGGCGGCGCGGCAAGAGCGGTGCCACGGCAAGAGCGGCGTCGCGGCAGGAATAGCGGCGCGGCAGGAATAGCGGCGCGGCAGGAATAGCGGCGCGGCAGGAATAGCGGCGCGGCAGGAACGCTGCCACGGCAGGAGCGGCAACGCCCGAGCGGCGCGGCAAGAACGACGCCACAACAGGAGTAGTGCGGCAGGAACGCTGCCGAAGCAGAAGCTGCCGCGCGCGAGAGCGGCACCGAGCGCGGGCGGCGCGTCTGGAACGGCGCCGCGGCAAGAACGGCGTACGAGGAACCGCGCTGTGGCGGGAACGGCACCTCGGCTGTAGCGGCGCGAAAGTGCGGCAGCGAGTCAGGAACGGCGGCGTTTCCTGGCGAGCAAGAACCACGCACCGAGAACAACCACCGCGGCAACGGCGGCAGCGGGAACGAGCGGGAAACCGCCTGACTCCTGCTCCGCTGGCTGAGGAGTAGCGGCACCACCTGGCTTTGGTGCAGGTGCTTGCGGAGTGACCAGAGAGGTCGCGTTCTTGATCGCCCGCACCGGTTCGCCGACGCCTTCGCTCGCGGACAACAACGTGCCGTCCGGCTCGAAAGCAATCGCTTCGCCCTGCTTTTCATTCGGCAACGGGATCCGGACAGGTTCGCGTTGCAGAGCCGCCGCGACATCGCCGTCTGGGGCCGCGTATAAATACGCGTCCGTGTAGGTCCGCAGCGCGATGACTTTCCCGTCCGCGCTGGTCGCGCCTCCGGTGATCAGTGCCGAACCGAACGAGCCCACCGGGCCGCCCGGTGTGTCGGTGCTGTGGACGCGCAGAGTGCCGACCTGCTTCAGCTTCGTCGGGCCGGGAGCTGCCAGCGGGCCCGAGGGCTGGTAGACCTTGGAAGTGCCCAGCAGGTCTTTGGTCACCAGGAACGGCGTGCCGGACTGGTCAAGAACCAGGGCTTCGGTGTCGTGCGGACCGTCCGGGTAGGTCAGGCGATGCACGACGGCCGCGCCGCCGGCTGGTTTCAGTTCCAGCAGGGCGACCGTTTCCCGCTTGGCGCGGTTGTCGCCGGTGTCGGAAAGCCACAGGGTGCCGTCTTTGCCGCGGGCCAGATCTTCCACGTCATACGGGTCCGTGGAATCCGTCAGGACGTCCGTCACCTGGCATTTCCGATCCAGGACGAAGACCTGCACCTTGGTGCCGCCGTCGTTGATCGCGTACCAATGCTCGCCGTCGGAGGCCAGGCCGGACAGCTCGTTGAGGCGCTTGTCCTTGACCTGGCAAAGAGGCTCAGGGGCCGGAGCCGCCGCTGCCGGGACAGCTCCCGCGAGCATCAGGACAGCCGTCAGTGCCAGGACGACCCGCACCAGTTCACCTCCGTAGTGCACGGCCCGCTCGGGCCGTGCACTACGGAAGACGTTCAGAGCGCCGAGGCGTTGGTCTCGAACGCCCGCAGAGCCGCGGCGAGGTCCGGCCGGACCCGCACCTGCAAGCGCGTGCCGTCGGCGACGTGCTCTTCTTCCAGCACCTCGCCCTCCGCGTGCGCCCGGGACACGAGCTCGCCCCGCGAATACGGGACCAGCACGTCGATCACCGTTTCCGCGCGCGGCAGCCGTTCGGCCAGCACCTCGGCCAGGTCGGCCACGCCCGAGCCGGTGCGCGCGGAGATCTGCACCGAACCGGGCAGCGCGTGGCGCAGCCGGGCCAGGGTGACGTCGTCGGCCGCGTCGGCCTTGTTGATCACCAGCAGCTCCGGCGGGAGCGGCTCCTTGCGGCTGCGGGTGATCTCGGCGAGCACCTCGCGCACCGCGTTGACCTGGTCCTCCGGAGCCGCGTCCGAACCGTCCACGACGTGCACGAGCAGATCGGCGTCGGCCGCCTCTTCCAGCGTCGAGCGGAACGCGTCCACCAGCTGGTGCGGCAGGTGCCGCACGAACCCGACGGTGTCGGTGAGCGTGAACGTGCGCCCGTCGGCCGTCTGCGCCCGGCGCGTGGTCGGGTCGAGGGTGGCGAACAGCGCGTCCTCCACCAGCACCCCGGCCCCGGTCAAGGCGTTGAGCAGGCTCGACTTGCCGGCGTTGGTGTAGCCGACGATCGCCACGCTCGGCACCTCGTTGGCCACGCGCTTGCCGCGTTTGGTTTCGCGGATGGTGTCCATCGCGGCGATCTCCCGGCGCAGCTTCGCCACGCGCTTGCTGATCCGCCGCCGGTCCGTCTCCAGCTTCGTTTCACCAGGCCCGCGCAGGCCCACGCCGCCGTTCGCACCGCCCGCGCGGCCGCCGGCCTGCCGGGACAGCGCCGAGCCCCACCCGCGCAGCCGCGGGACGAGGTACTGCAGCTGGGCCAGCTCTACCTGCGCCTTGCCCTCCTTGGAACGGGCGTGCTGGGCGAAGATGTCGAGGATCAGGGCGGTCCGGTCGATCACCTTGACCTTGACCTTCTCCTCCAGCTGGCGCAGCTGGCCTGGCGAGAGCTCGCCGTCGCAGATCACCGTGTCGGCGCCGGTGGCCACGACCACGTCGCGGAGCTCGCGGACCTTGCCGGACCCGACATACGTCGCCGGATCGGGCTTCTGCCGCCGCTGGACGAGGCCTTCGAGCACCTCCGAGCCCGCCGTCTCGGCCAGTCGCGCCAGTTCGGCCAGCGACGCCTCGGACTGCTGGGCGGTGCCTTCAGTCCACACGCCGACCAGCACGACGCGCTCCAGCCGAAGCTGCCGGTACTCGACCTCGGTGATGTCCTCGAGCTCGGTGGAGAGGCCCGCGACCCGGCGCAGCGACGCGCGGTCCTCGAGCTCCATCTCCCCGACCGAGGGGTCGTAGGGGTCGTTGTCGTCGTAAAAGTCTTCGTGTGTCTGTTCTGTCATCGTGCCTCCATGGTCCCACGTTTCCGCGCGGGAGCCGAGTGGATTACCTGCTGGGATAGATCGAGACGTACACGGCGGTGCGTTCCGAGGCCGGATCGCGCGGCCTGGCCTTGAATTCTTCGAGCAGTCCGTAGAGCCGCTCCTTGAACTCCGCGACGTCCTCGGCGCCCACCTGGACCACGAGCCGGGTCGTCTCCGTCTCCGCCAGGTCGGCCTCGGCCATTTCGGCCAGGTACGCCTCGAGCATGGCCTCGTTGACCGCGATCGCGTCGGCGTCCGCGTTGTCCAGCTGCCAGGAAAGCCCGGTGGACAGGTACGGGATCTCCTTCGCCCCGCGCGCGCCCCGGCGCGGTTCCTGCGGAACGAGAAAACCGGTGTCCACCAGCCGCCGCACGTGGTGCAGCGTCGTCGCCGGGTCGCGGCCGAGCCGGGCTGCCAGCTCCTTGTTCGTCATCGCCTCGAAAGAGGTCAACCGGATGATGCGCAGCCGTATTCCGGACGCGAGCGCGGCCGCCTCGGCTTCGGTGGAGGGTCGTCGTTTCCGCGGCACGCGAGCAGCCTAGACAAAGTGATTGACACTTTCCAATCACTCGGCAACACTCGATCGGGTGCGTCGCGACTCACTCTTCTTCCACGCCGATTTCCGCAGGCTGTGGGCCGGGGACACGGCGAGCCAGCTGGGGATGTTCGTCGGGGTCACGGCCATTCCGCTGCTCGCCGCCGTCACGCTGGCCGCCACCCCGTTCGAGATGGGCCTGCTGACCATGGCCGAGACGCTCGGCTTCCTGGTCCTCGGCCTGCCCGCGGGCGTGTGGGTGGACCGGATGCGCAAACGGCCGCTCATGCTCGCCGCCGACCTGGTCCGCGGAGTGCTGCTGCTCAGCGTCCCGTTCGCCTGGTGGGCGGGCGTGCTCACCATGGCCCAGGTCCTGGTGGTCGTGCTGTTCGTCGGTTTCGCGACGGTCTTCTTCGACGTCTCCTACCAGGCGTATCTGCCCGCGCTGGTCGGCCGCGAGAAGCTGCTGGAGGGCAACGCGAAGCTGCAGGGCGTGCAGTCGTCGGCGCAGATCGCCGGGCCGAGCCTCGCCGGCGTGCTCGTGCAGTTCATCGGCGCGGCCAGCACGGTCCTGGTCACCGGGCTCGGCTACCTCACGTCCGCGCTGTGCCTGTGGCGCATCCGCACCGTCGAAACCCTCCCCGAACGCGCCGGGCACGACCGGCTGGTGCCGCAGATGCTCGAAGGCCTGCGGTTCGTCGCCGCCGACCGGCCGCTGCGCGCGATCGTCGCCTGCACCGCCACGTCGAACTTCTTCGGCGGAGTGGTCCAGGCCGTCCAGGTGCTGTTCCTCACCCGCACGGCCGGGCTGAAACCGGCCGAGATCGGCGGCCTGCTCGCGGTGAGCGGCATCGGCGGCATCGCGGCCGCGCTGTGCGCCGGTCCGATCATCCGGAAGATCGGGCAGGCCCGGTCGATCTGGCTGGTCCCGGTGCTGTTCTGGCCGGGCGAGATCCTGGTCCTGTTCGCCGCGCCGGACTGGCGGATCGTGCCGGCCGGGTTCGGGATGGCCGCGTTCGGGTTCGGCGTGATCCTCTACAACATCGCGCAGGTCTCCTACCGCCAGGCGATCACCCCGGACCGGCTGCTGGGCCGGATGAACGCGAGCGTCCGGTTCGTCGTCTGGGGAGCGCTGCCGCTGGGCGGGCTGCTGGGCGGCGGGCTCGGCGAGTGGCTAGGGCTCGCCGGCGCGCTGTGGATCGGGACCGCCGGGCCGATCGCGGGCGCGCTGTGGGTGATCTGCTCGCCGCTGCGGCGCATGCGGGATCTGCCGACGGGCGGGGAAATCGCTGTATCCGCCCCGTAAGGTGCGGGCATGGACGAGAAGATCCCGCACAAAGTCGGCGTCGACGGCCTGACCGCCAAATGGGTACCGGTGTGGGAACGCGAAGGCGTATACCGGTTCGACCGGACCCGCCAGGACGTCTACTCGATCGACACGCCGCCGCTGACCGCGAGCGGTTCGCTGCACATCGGGCACGTCTTCTCCTACACGCACACCGACGTTCTCGCGCGCTACCAACGGATGCGCGGGCGTTCGGTCTTCTACCCGGTCGGCTGGGACGACAACGGACTGCCCACCGAACGCCGGGTGCAGAACCATTTCGGCGTGCGCTGCGAGCCGTCGCTGCCCTACGACCCGTCTTTCACCCCGCCGGACAAGCCCGGCAAGAACGCGATTCCGGTGTCCCGGCGCAATTTCGTGGAACTGTGCCGTCAGCTGACCGAAACCGACGAGCAGGTCTTCGAGGAGGTCTGGCGGAGCATCGGGCTTTCGGTCGACTGGACGCTGGCGTACCAGACGATCGACCCGGCGACCACGGAGATCTCGCAGCGCGCGTTCCTGCGCAACCTCGCGCGCGGCGAGGCGTACCAATCCGAAGCCCCGACGCTGTGGGACGTCACCTTCCGCACCGCTGTCGCCCAGGCCGAACTGGAAGACCGCGAACGACCAGGCGCGTATCACGACCTCGTGTTCACCGCCGAAGACGGCGCGGAAGTGCTGATCTCCACGACCCGGCCCGAATTGCTGCCCGCGTGCGTCGCGCTCGTCGCGCATCCGGATGACGAGCGCTACCAAGGCATTTTCGGCAAGACCGTGCGCACGCCGGTGTTCGGCGTCGAGGTGCCGGTGCACGCCCACCATCTCGCGGATCCGGAGAAGGGCACCGGCATCGCGATGGTGTGCACCTTCGGCGACACGACCGACGTCACCTGGTGGCGCGCGTTGCAGCTCGAGACGCGGCCGGTGCTGGGGCGCGACGGCCGGTTCCGCGCCGAACCGCCGCAGGGCGTCCCGGCGGACACCTACGAGCCTCTCGCGGGCAAGACTGTCCACACTGGACGTCAGATCCTCGTGGAGCTCCTGCGGGAGGCGGGCGCGCTGCGCGGCGAGCCGAGGCCGATCACGCATCCGGTGAAGTTCTACGAAAAGGGCGACAAGCCACTGGAAATCGTCACCAGCCGCCAGTGGTACCTGCGCAACGGCGGCCGCGACGACGCCCTGCGCGCGAAACTGCTGGAGCGCGGCGAGGAGCTGAACTGGGTCCCGCCGCACATGCGGGTCCGCTACCGCAGCTGGGTCGAGGGCCTGACCAGCGACTGGCTGGTGAGCCGCCAGCGGTTCTTCGGCGTGCCGATCCCGGTCTGGTATCCGCTGGACGCCCATGGCGAGCCGGACCACGACGCGGTGCTGACGCCCGGGGACGCCAGCCTGCCGGTGGACCCGAGCACCGACGTGCCGCCGGGCTACGCCGAGGAGCAGCGCGGCGTGCCGGGCGGGTTCGTCGCCGAGGCGGACGTGATGGACACCTGGGCGACGTCCTCGCTGACGCCGCAGATCGCCGGTCGCTGGAGCATCGACGACGACCTGTTCCGCCGTGTGTTCCCGTACTCGCTGCGGCCGCAGGCGCACGAGATCATCCGCACCTGGCTGTTCTCCACCGCGGTCCGCGCCGAACTGGAGGAAGGCGTGCTGCCGTGGCGGGACGCGGTGATCTCCGGCTGGGTGCTCGACCCCGACCGCAAGAAGATGTCGAAGTCGGTCGGCAACGTCGTCACGCCGGCTGATCTGCTGGAGCGGCACGGTTCCGACGCGGTGCGCTACTGGGCGGCGAGCGCGCGCCCGGGCGTGGACACGGCGGTCGACGAAGGCCAGATGAAGGTCGGGCGACGGCTGGCGACGAAGCTGTTGAACGTGAGCCGGTTCGTCCTCGGCCTCGGGATCCCCAAGCCGGCATCGGTCGCCACGCAGCCGCTGGACCGGTCTGTGCTCGCCGCGCTGGCGCAGGTGATCGAGGAAGCGACAGCCGCGTTCGAGGCTCTCGACCAGGCGCGCGCGATGCAGGTGACCGAGACGTTCTTCTGGACGTTCTGCGACGACTACGTGGAGCTGGTGAAGGGCCGCGCGTACGGCGATCTCGGCGCGGAGGCAGCCGAATCGGCGCAGGTGGCACTGCGGACGGTGCTGTCGGCGTTGGTGCGGATGTTCGCGCCGGTGCTGCCGTTCGCCACCGAAGAGATCTGGTCGTGGTGGCAGGAAGGTTCGGTGCACCAGGCGTCCTGGCCGACCGCGCCCGACGTCGACGGTGACGTCGCATTGCTGCCGCTGGCCGGTTCCGTGATCGCCGCGGTGCGCCGGGCCAAGTCCGACGCGAAGGTGTCGATGCGGACCTCTGTAGAGACGCTGTCGGTCACCGCTCCGGCGGACTTGCTCGAAGGTTTCGCCGGAATCGCCGAGGACGTGCGCGTCGCCGGAGTGGTGAACACCGTGGCCACCCAGGAGGGCGAACTCTCGGTGGCGGTGACGATCAGCTGATCAAGCGCCCGCGGCGAGCCACCAGGCTTCGTCCAGCTCGCCGCGGGCCACGATCTCGGCCGGTCCGGACAGCGTCGATTCGCCGCGCCCGATCGTGACCGACACCTGCCCGCCCGGAATGTCCACTGTGGACTCGCCGGTGTCCTTGCCCGCGAGGTGCAGCGAAGCGGCCACCGCGGCGACCGTGCCGGTGCCGCAGGCGCGCGTCTCCCCCACGCCGCGCTCGTGGACGCGCATCCGCAGCGCGCCCTCGCCGAGCACGTTCACGAACTCCAGGTTGACCCCGGCGGGGAAGAAATCGTGGTCGAAATCGGGCTGGTCGCGCAGGTCGAGCCCGGCGATGTCGGTGTCGGTGACCGACACCAGGTGCGGGTTGCCGACGTTCACCGCGACCCCGGAGAACGGCTGCCCGGCCACCACGGTGACCGACGTGCCGGTGATCGCCGCCGGACCCATCTGCACGGTGACCGAACGGTCCGGGTGCACGACGACCGGCCGGTCGCCCGCGCGGGTGCCGATGACGAACTCGCCCTCCTCGGCCAGCCCGGCGTCGACCAGGTAGCGCGCGAAAACGCGGGTGCCGTTGCCGCACATTTCGGCGATCGAGCCGTCGGCGTTGCGGTAGTCCATGAACCACTCGCCCGCGGATTCTTGGCCGATCGCCTTCGCCCGGACGACGCGCAGCACGCCGTCCGCGCCGATGCCCCGCTGCCGGTCGCACAGCGCCGCCACGCGCTCCGCCGTGAGGTCCAGGCGGCCGGCCGCGTCAGGCAGCAGCACAAAGTCGTTCTGCGTGCCGTGGCCCTTGAGGAATTCGATGCCGCCCATGCGTCCAGGCTACTGGTCGAGCACGGCGAGGACCCGCGCGGCCAGGTCCGCCGATCCGCCGTCGAACCACTGGATCCGCTTGTCCCGGCGGAACCACGAACGCTGCCGCCGCACGAACCGCCGAGTGGCCTGCGCGGTCGCCGCGGCAGCCGCCGCGAAGTCGCCTTCGCCGTCCAGTTCGGCCAGCACCTGCTGGTAGCCGAGCGCTCGCGAAGCGGTCTTCCCGTCCCGCAAACCGCGGCCGAGCAGCTCGCGCACCTCGTCCACGAGACCGGCCTCGAACATCCGCTCCACCCGCAGGTCGACGCGCTCGTCCAGTTCGGCGATCTCGCGGTCGACCCCGATCAGCACGGCGTCCCAGCGCGCCGGACCCGGTTTCGGCAGGTTCGCGGAGAACGGCTCGCCGGTGATCTCGATGACCTCCAGCGCACGCACGATGCGGCGGGTGTTCGTGGGCAGGATCGCCGCCGCCGCGACCGGGTCGCGCTCCCCCAGGCGGGTGTAGAGCGCGGCGGTGCCGAGTTCGGCGGCCTCTTCGTCGAGCCGCGCGCGCACCGCGGGGTCGGTGCCGGGGAAATGGAGGTCGTCCAGCACCGCCTGCACGTACAGCCCGGAACCGCCGGTCAGCACCGGAACCCGGCCCTCGGCGAGAATCCGCTCGATCGTGCCGCGGGCATCACGCTGATAGGCGGCGACCGACGCGGTCTCGGTCACGTCGAGTACGTCCAGCAGGTGGTGCGGGACCCCTCGGCGTTCCTCCTCGGTCGCTTTGGCGGTGCCGATGTCCATGCCCCGGTAGAGCTGGAGCGCGTCGGCGTTCACCACCTCGCCGTCCAGCGCCAGCGCGAGCTCGACGGCCAGTGCCGTCTTCCCGGTGGCGGTAGGGCCGACGACGGCCACCGGACGGGGCCGTTGAGCTGGGCTGATCACGCTGAGAAACGCTACCCGGCCGGGTCGGGACGCGGGCACGGAGCGTCAAGGAGAAGTAGGATCAACGCTTTCAGGCGGCTCATCCAGTACCACGGCGCGCGCTGAGCTGCTTGAATGCCGCTGGGGCCCCATGCCCCCGGCAGAGCACGACAACAGCGTAACCCGGCCCCGCTCACGCGGCGGGGCGCCCGCAGCCGCGGGCGTACAGGCGATAAGGAGCCTGCGATGGCCCAGGAGAACACGTCCCCCGGCACCCCGGCACCGCACCCGGTGCCGCACGCGCAGGGCGCCGGCCATGCCGCGCCTCCGGTGCCGCCCGCCGAACCCGCCCCCGCCACCTGGGGCCGGGTCGACGCGGAAGGCACCGTTTACGTCTTCACCGCCGACGGCGAACGCGAGGTCGGGGTCTGGCAGGCCGGCACGCCCGAGGAAGGCCTGCTGCACTACGCACGCCGCTTCGACGACGTGCGCACTGAGGTCGAACTGCTCGAAACGCGGCTGAACTCCGGAGCGGGCGACCCGAAGCACGCCCTCTCGAGCGCCACCCAGATTCGCGACGGGCTCGGCGAGGCGGCCGTGGTCGGCGATCTGAAAGCGCTCGCCGCGCGGCTCGAGTTCGTGATCGGGCTGGCGGAGAAGGCGCTGGTCAACGTCAAGCACGAGCGGGAGGAAGCCCGGGCCGCGGCCGTGGCGCGCAAGCAGGCGCTGGCCGACGAGGCGGAGAAGATCGCCGCCGAGTCCACCCAGTGGAAGGCAGCGGGCGACCGGCTGCGCGCGATCCTCGACGAGTGGAAGACGGTCAAGGGCGTCGACCGCAAAACCGACGACGAACTGTGGAAGCGCTTCTCGAAGGCGCGCGAGGCGTTCAACCGCCGCCGCGGCTCGCACTTCGCCGAACTGGACAAGCAGCGGGCGAGCGCGAAGCAGCGCAAGGAAGAGCTGATCGCCGAGGCCGAAGCGCTGTCCGACTCGGATGACTGGGGCGCCACCGCGGGCCGGTACAAGGACCTGATGGCCGAGTGGAAGGCTGCCGGGCGCGCGCCGAAGGACAGTGACGAGGCCCTGTGGCAGCGGTTCCGCGCGGCGCAGGACGCGTTCTTCGCCCGCCGCTCGGCGGTGTTCTCCGAGCGCGACGCGGAGTTCGCCGGCAACGCCCAGCGCAAGGAAGAACTGCTGGTCGAGGCCGAGAAGATCGACGTGGCGGCCAACCTCGACGCGGCCAAGTCGGCGCTGCGCCGGATCCAGGAGCAGTGGGACGAGATCGGCAAGGTCCCGCGCGAGCGCATCCGCGAACTGGACGGACGGCTCAAGGCGGTGCAGGACGCGGTGAAGTCGGCCGAGGACAGCCGCTGGCGCCGCACCGACCCGGAGGCGCAGGCGCGTGCCGCGCAGTTCCGGGAGCGCGTCGAGCAGTTCGAATCGCAGGCCGCGAAGGCCCGCGCCGCCGGGGACGAGCGGCGGGCCAAGAAGGCGGACGAGCAGGCCGCGCAGTGGCGGGAATGGATGGAGGCCGCGGAAGCCGCGGTCGCCGACCGCTGAGCTAGCTCAAGCGAAAGGGCCGGTACCGCTCGGTACCGGCCCTTTTTCAAGTCCCCGGGGGAATCAGAGTCCGTGAGGGTCCCCTCACCGCCCTTTGCCGGAAGCGGTCAGTTGCGCGAAAAAGCCGTCCGCATCCAGAGCGTCGCCAGGATGATCGTCGCGATCCACGCCACGATCATGCCGATGCCCGGACCGTCGCCGGACGCTCCGCTGGCGTGCGCGGACTGCTGCGACCAGATCGCCAGCAGGCCGTCGACCGAGGCGAACCAGCCGCCCGCGGCGCAGCACCACGCGACCCACCAGCGGCGCGACACGAGCGCGACCGCGCCGATGAACACGCCGACCCCGGTGGACGTCACGGCGAACAGCTGCGGGACCCCGCCCGCCTGGCCGGCCAGCGTCTCCCAGCCCGCGCGGCCCTGGGCCCACGGCAGGATCTGGGCCACCAGCAGCACGAACATCAGCACCGAGATGGTGAACCCGCGCCTGCCCAGCTCCACCGTGCGCGCGACGCGGCGGCCCGCGTCGTCGATCTCCTCGCTCAGCCTGCGGTCGACCTCGGCCGGCGTTCCCGGTTCGCTCATCCTGCACACCCACTCACCGGGGCCGGCTGCGCCGCCGGGGCTCCGAAGCCCGGCAGTCCCAGGGTGACCCCGCTCGTCTTGGGCCGAAGACCGGCTTCGGCGTTGTCGCCCGCTCGCGTGCGGCGATGCGTCAGAAGGTCTCCGTCGGCGACGAGGTGATGCGGCGCGCCGTAGCTGATCACCGTCTCCACGACGTCGCCCGGCCGGACCGAGCGGTCGACGGCCGAACCGGTCGGCGTGAAGTGCACCAGCCGTCCGTCTCGGGCCCGCCCGCTCATCCGGTGCGTCTCCGCGTCCTTGCGCCCCTCGCCCGCGGCGACCAGCAGCTCGACCCGGCGGCCGACCAGCTTGCGGTTCTCTTCCCAGGAGATCTCGTTCTGCAGCTCGACCAGCCGGTCGTAGCGCTCCTGCACGACCTCCTTCGGCAGCTGCTCCGCCATTTCGGCGGCGGGCGTGCCGGGGCGCTTCGAGTACTGGAAGGTGAACGCGCTGGAGAACCGCGCGGCGCGGACGACGTCGAGCGTCGCCTGGAAGTCTTCCTCGGTCTCGCCGGGGAACCCGACGATGATGTCGGTGGTGATGGCGGCGTCCGGCATCTTGGCGCGCACCTCGTCGAGGATGTTCAGGAACCGCGTCGACCGGTACGACCGGCGCATCTCGCGCAGCACCCGGTCCGAACCGGACTGCAGCGGCATGTGCAGCTGGTGGCAGACGTTCGGGGTCTCGGCCATCGCGTCGATCACGTCCGAGGTGAACGCGGCCGGGTGCGGCGAGGTGAACCGCACGCGCTCCAGCCCGTCGATCCCGCCGGTCGCGCGCAGCAGCTTGCCGAACGCGAGCCGGTCCCCGAATTCGACGCCGTAGGAGTTCACGTTCTGGCCCAGCAGGGTCACCTCGAGCACGCCCTCGGCGACCAGCGCCTCGACCTCGGCCAGGATCTCGCCGGGACGGCGGTCGCGCTCCTTGCCGCGCAGCGACGGCACGATGCAGAACGTGCAGGTGTTGTTGCAGCCGACCGAAACCGACACCCAGCTCGCGTAGGACGATTCGCGGCGCGCGGGCAGCGTGGACGGGAACGTCTCGAGCGATTCGAGGATTTCGACCTCGGCCTCGGCGTTGTGCCGCGCACGCTCCAGCAGCGCCGGCAGCGAACCGATGTTGTGCGTCCCGAAGACGACGTCGACCCACGGCGCGCGCTTGACGATGTCGCCGCGGTCCTTCTGCGCGAGGCACCCGCCGACGGCGATCTGCATGTCCGGATTGGCGACCTTGTCCGGGCGGAGGTGCCCGAGGGTGCCGTAGAGCTTGTTGTCCGCGTTCTCCCGCACGGCGCAGGTGTTGAACACGACCAGATCCGGCTTCGCCTGCCCGGGAGCGGGGACGTAGCCGGCTTCCTCGAGCTGCCCGGCGAGCCGTTCGGAGTCGTGCACGTTCATCTGGCAGCCGAACGTGCGGATCTGGTACGTTTTCGCGTTCATCGCCGTCCAGACTAAACCCCGCGGCCGAGGGCGGACCCGGCACCCGCCCGGCGGACGCAATGCGGCGGTATCCGCGACGCGCCTCGCCGAGCATTCCGCTAATCGGGAAATGTGCCGTTGACCGGGAACGAAAATGCACCGGACCGGATGTCGCCGAACAATTTTCGCTATTGTTTTCCGCGCCCGCCCGAAGATAAGATCACCGCCATTGTTCCGAATCGGACCGCCGCCGCTATGGAGGAAAAGTGCGCAAGGTTTTCGCCTGCTCCGCGGCCGCTGTCGCGAGCACGCTCGTCGTCGCCGCGCTGGCGGCCGCCCCGGTCGCCGCGGAACCGGTTCCGCAATCGGTCACCTGGTCGGCCGACCCCGCCGACGGCGTCGGCGCGTTCAACTCGATCCAGTGCGCCGACGGCCACTTCAAGACCGCCGACTCCGTGAAGGGCAAGGTGTGGGTCGCCGAGCAGCTCGCCAAGGAGGAGCGCTGCGAGGCGGTCGGCCCGGATCTCGCCGCGGGCAAGACCTTCTACCTCGGCTGGTCGTCGAAGTACCGCATCACCGACTCGACCAGCCGGTACGTGTTCCAGCTGAAATGCAGCCCGAGCACCGGCACCGCGAACCATCCGATCGTCCTCAAGATCTCCGGCGGCCAGCTCCAGCTGGAGGAGTGGACGACCGACCACACCAGCGTCAAGCTCTGGAACGCGCCGGTCTCGAACGACCAGTGGCACGACATCGCGTTCCGCATCTCCACCGACCGGACCGAGGGCACGATCCAGTTCTGGTTCGACGGCAAGCGCCAGACGTTCTTCGACGGATCGACCACCTACACCGGCACCACGATCGACGGGGACCGGAACTACCTGAAGTGGGGCGTCTACCACCAGGCCGACGAGACGGCGACGCAGTGGCTCAGCAAGATCCGCATGGGCGACAGCCTGGCCGACGTCACCGGCTGACCTCTGGCACCATCGCTGCATGCGATGGAGGCTGACGGCGGCGCTGGCAGTGCTCATGGTGCTGCTGAGCGGGTGCGGGCCGAGCTTCGCGAACCTGCACCTGCGCGTCGCGGCCGGGTCGGCGGGCGGTGTCTACCACGATCTGGCCGGGCCGCTGGCGTCGGCGTGGGCGGGCGAACTCGGGATCGAGACGCCCGAGGTGCTCGCCACCCAGGGGTCGCGGGACAACCTCAACCGAGTGCTCTCCGGGGGCGCGGACGTCGCGTTCGTCGCCGCGGACCTGGCCGCGGACGCGGCGGCCGCGCACCCCGGCAAGCTCGCCGCGCTGGCCCGCATCCACGACGACTACCTGCACATCGTCGTCCGCAAGGACTCGCCCTACACCGCGGTGTCCATGCTGCGCGGCCACCACATCGCGGTCGGCTCTCCCGAGTCGGGCGTCGAGTACATCGCCGACCGGGTGCTGAAGGTCGCCGGGCTGAAAGGCGCGGTCACGGTCAACCAGCTGAGCCTGGAGGATTCGCTCTCCGCGCTCGAGAACCGCAAGGTCGACGCGATGTTCTGGTCCGGCGGGCTGCCGACGCCGCTCATCACCGAGTACAACCGCAAGGTCGGGCTGCGGCTGCTCGACATGTCCAATCTGATGCCGGGCATGCAGCGGTTCAGCCCGGTGTACGGCACCGCGACCATCCCGGGCAGCACGTACGACCAGCCCGGCCCGGTCACGACGCTCGTGGTGCCGAACTTCCTGGTCGTGCCCACCTCGATGTCCGCCGACGTCGCCGAAGCGCTCACGAAGGGCCTGTACGACGCCCGGCCGCAGCTCGCGGCGGTCAACCGGGCGGCGTTGTCGATCGACGTGCACCCGGGCATCGAAACCGGGCCGCTGCCGTTGCATCCCGGCGCGCTGGCGTACTACCGCGCGGAGAAGGTCTAGCGCTCGAGCGGGAAGTCCATCGCGATCCGCAGCCCGCCGCCGTCGGGCAGGGACAGCTGGAGCTCGCCGCCGGAATGCCGGACGATCTCGGTCACGATCGCCAGCCCCAGCCCCGATCCGGGCACGTTCTGGTGTGCCGTGCTCCGCCAGAACCGGTCGGCCGCCCGCTCCAGTTCGTCCTCTCGCAGCCCGGGCCCGTGGTCGCGGACCGAAACCGTCACGCGGTCTCCGGCGACGCTCGCGGCCACCTCGACCGAAGTGCCGGAGGGGCTGAACTTGAGCGCGTTGTCCAGCAACGCGTCGAGCACGACCTCCAGCCCGCGCGGCGGCACGAGAACGCGCGCGCCGTTGACGTTCACCGCGCTCTCCAATGAGACCTCGCGAGTCGCTCCGACCACCGACCAGTCGGCGACGCGATCGGCGATCACCTCGGCGAGGTCTTCGGAAACCAGCTCGCCGCCAGCGGACTCCGCACGGGCCATGGACAGCAGCTCGTCGAGGATCTGGTTCAGCCGCTTGGCGTCCACCTGCGCGGCTTCGAGATCGGCCGCCGCGGCTTCGTCGGTGACCTGGCCGTCGAGATTGCCCAGCCGGATCTTCAACGCCGTCAACGGATTGCGCAGCTGATGCGAAGCGTCGGCGACGAACGCACGCTGCGCGGCCAGCGCTTCCGACACACTCGCCGCCATCCGGTCGAACGACCGGCCCAGCTGCCGCAGCTCCGGCGGACCGCCGCTCTCCCCCACCGGTTCCGCCTCGCGGCCGCTGACCACGGACGCGACCAGCGCGCCCGTCGCCTCGTCCAGCCGCCGGACCGGGCGCAGCGTCCAGCGCACCACCGGCAGCGCGACGAGCAGCGCGAGCCCGAACGCGACCAGCGCGCACGCGGCCAGCAGCAGCCACTGCCACAGCAGCTGGGTGCGGACGTGATCGGTCGCCGACTCCGTCACCACCGCGCCGCGCACCTCGCCGTCGATGAGGATCGGCTCGGCCAGCACCAGCGGCTTGCTCGCCCACGGCATCAGCAAAGGCCCGGCTTCGGGCGGACGGGCGGCCAGCGCCTCGTTCACCGGCACCCGGATCGCGGTCCGGTCGACGGCGCCGCCCACCGAGCTCAGCACCGGATCGCCGTCCTGGTTCACCACGACCACTTTCACGCCGTACACCTCGGTGTACCGGCGCAGCTTCGGTTCCAGCAGCCCGAGCTGGTTGTCGAGCAGCGGCCGCTGGGCGAGCGAGGCGAACCGCGAGGTGTCGGTGAGCCGGTCGAGGAAGAGCTTCTGCTGGAGGCTGCTCGCGATGCTGAGCGCGAGCGGGATGCCGAGCCCGAACACGAGCAGCGCGACGAGCGTGACGACGATGCCCTGCAGCCGGACGCGCATCGGTCAGTCCCGCCGGCTGCCCAGCCGGTAGCCGACGCCGCGCACTGTCTCGATCAGCGCCGGACGGCCGAGCTTCGTGCGCAGGGTGGCGACGTGTACGTCCAGCGAACGGCTCTCCGCCGCGCCGCGGTGCCCCCACACCTCGTTCAGCACCTGTTCGCGCGAGCACACCGCGCCGCCCGCCGCCGCGACCAGCGCGAGCACCTGGAACTCCTTGCGGGACAACGCGATCGGCTCGCCCGCGACCAGCACCTCGTACCGGGCGAGGTCGATCCGGACGTCGCCGACCTCCACCACCGGCACGGACGGCGCGGGCCGTTCGACGCGCCGCCGCCGCACCGCTTCGACACGCGCGAGCAGTTCCTCCACGTCGTACGGCTTGACCAGGTAGTCGTCGGCGCCGGCGCGCAGCCCGTGCACCCGGTCGTTCACCTCGCCGCGCGCGGACACGACGATCACCGCCACGTCGCTGACCGCGCGGATCTGGCGGCACAGCACCACGCCGTCGACGTCGGGAAGCCCCAGGTCGAGGAGGATCACGTCGACGTCGTGGACCCGGTCGAGCACACCTGCCCCGGACGGCAGCCGCTGCATGGTGAGCCCGCGGCGGACCAGCGCGGGCACGAGCGCCCCGGCGACCCGGTCGTCGTCTTCCACCAGCAGCACGCGCACGCTTGCTCCTCCCCGGTGATCCAGACCACGGTAGCCGGACTCTAGGGCACCGCGGCACGCGGACACGGTGCGTGGCGGCCGCCACAGTCCCGACTAGGCTGAACGCCGCCACGACGGCCGCATCCGATACGTAGTTGAAACCCTAAGTATTGCTCAAGCCGTCTTTACAAGAGATGTCCCGGTAGTAGGTTTCCGCAAGCGTTGCGGAACCCCGGTTCCGCGGACGCCGCTGACCAACGGAGCTCTGGAGGCCACGATGACCACCGAGGTGGCGACGCCGATGATCAAGGCGGCCGCCGTGAACAAGTACTTCGGCGAGCTGCACGTGCTGCGCGAGATCACGCTCGAGGTGCCGCGCGGCCAGGTCGTCGTCGTGCTCGGGCCGTCCGGGTCGGGCAAGTCGACGCTGTGCCGCGCGATCAACCGGCTCGAGCCGATCAACTCCGGCGAGATCGCCGTCGACGGCGTGCCGCTGCCCGCCGAGGGCAAGGCGCTCGCCGCGCTGCGCGCCGACGTCGGGATGGTCTTCCAGCAGTTCAACCTGTTCGCGCACAAGACGATCCTCGAGAACGTCATGCTCGCGCCGGTGAAGGTGCGCAAGACCGCGCAGGCCGAGGCTCGCAAGACCGCGATGGAACTGCTCGAGCGCGTCGGCATCGCGAACCAGGCCGACAAGTACCCGGCCCAGCTGTCCGGCGGCCAGCAGCAGCGCGTCGCGATCGCCCGCGCGCTCGCGATGAAGCCCAAGGTGATGCTGTTCGACGAGCCGACCTCGGCGCTGGACCCGGAAATGGTCCAGGAGGTGCTGGACGTGATGACCGGGCTGGCGAAGGACGGCATGACCATGCTCGTGGTCACGCACGAGATGGGCTTCGCCCGCCGCGCCGCCGACCGCGTCATCTTCATGGCCGACGGCGAGATCGTCGAGGACACGACGCCGGAGGAGTTCTTCACCAAGCCGAAGTCCGACCGCGCGAAGGACTTCCTCGGCAAGATCCTGACCCACTGACCCGTTCGGGGGAATCCCCCGGCGCCCCGCGGCCGAGGTGGCTGTAATCGGCCGTGTCCACCGGCGCTACCCCGACCGGTACCGACGTTCCCGGACAGATTTTCCCGGACAGATATTGGAGAGACTGACATGAGGATCCGCACCCTCGCGGCCGCTCTGCTCGCCGGCGGGCTGCTGCTCACCGCCTGCGGCAAGGAAGGCACCCCGGCCGGTTCCGGCGGGGACGCCAACAGCAACGCCGCGGCGCTGCCGACCTACGAAGTGGCGAAGGACGTCAAGCTCGACGGCTCGCCGATCTTCAAGAAGATCCAGTCCGCGGGCTCGATCACCATCGGCGTCAAGGACGACCAGCCCGAGCTGGGCCAGAAGGACCCGAAGACCGGCAAGTTCCAGGGCTTCGACATCGAGATCGCCCGGATGGTCGCGGCGGGCCTCGGCATCAGCGAGGACAAGATCAAGTACACGACGGTCGACTCGGGTGCCCGCGAGCAGGCCATCTCCAACGGCCAGGTCGACCTCTACGTCGGCACCTACACCATCAACGACAAGCGCAAGAAGCTCGTGTCGTTCGCCGGCCCGTACTTCCAGGCCGGGCAGGACCTGCTGGTCCGCAAGGACGACACCTCGATCACCGGCCCGGAGACGCTGAAGGGC
Source organism: Amycolatopsis sp. FU40 (assembly GCF_021903635.1). NCBI lineage: Bacteria > Bacillati > Actinomycetota > Actinomycetes > Pseudonocardiales > Pseudonocardiaceae > Amycolatopsis > Amycolatopsis sp. FU40. The sequence continues at coordinate 163,719 of NZ_CP091381.1, read as the reverse complement.
AAGAAGGTCTGCTCGGTCACCGGGTCGACCCCGATCCAGCGCGTGCGCGAGCAGAAGCTGACCGACCAGATCGTCGAGTTCCAGAAGTACTCGCAGTGCGTGGAGAAGCTGACCACGAAGGACGTCGACGCGGTCACCACCGACGACGCGATCCTCAAGGGCTACGCGGCGCAGGACCCGGACAGCTTCAAGGTCGTCGGCAAGCCGTTCTCGAAGGAGCCCTACGGCATCGGCCTGAACAAGGACGACAAGGTGCTGCGCGACAAGATCGACGACCTGCTGCAGGCCGCCGAGACCAACGGCACCTGGAAGAAGATCTACGACGCCACCCTCGGCAAGTCCGGCGCGCCCGCGACGCCGCCGGCCATCGAGCGGTACTGACCTGATCCGGCGGCCGGTGGGCGAAGCTTTCGCCCACCGGCCGCCGCACACCCACTATCGGCACACGGACGCGGGGAAGGCTCCATGGACGTCCTGCTCGACAATCTGGACCTCTTCGGTCCGTTCTTTCTCACCACGATCGAACTGTTCCTGATCGCGGGGGCGTGCAGCCTGGTGCTGGGCACGATCCTCGCGATGCTGCGGGTGAGCCCGGTCCCGGTGCTGCGCGCGATCGGCACGACGTACGTGACCGTCCTGCGCAACACGCCGCTGACGCTGGTGTTCGCGTTCCTCGTGTTCGCCTACCCGCTGCTCGACATCGTCAAGATCGACTACTTCCCGACCGCCGCGGTGGCGCTGACGATCTACACGTCCGCGTTCATCTGCGAGGTCGTGCGCTCGGGCATCAACACGGTGCCGCTCGGCCAGGCCGAGGCGGGCCGCGCGCTGGGCCTGTCGTCCGGGCAGATCCTCGGCGGCATCGTCCTCCCGCAGGCGCTGCGGTCGGTCGTCCCGCCGCTCGTCAGCATGCTCATCGCGCTGCTGAAGAACACGACGATCGCCAGCGGGTTCTCGGTCGCCGAGGCCGGCGCGATCCGGCAGTACGTGTCCGAACGCGGCGACAACCAGATGATCGCGCTGCTGTGGGTGGCACTCGGCTTCATCATCCTCGTAGCGGTGCTGTCGCTGGTGCAGCGCAGCCTGGAGAAGCGCTGGAGCGTGGCCCGATGAGCACGGTTCTGTTCGACACCCCGGGCCCGAAAGCGCGGGCGCGGCACCGGATCTACGCGGTGCTGGGCATCCTCGTGGTGGCAGCGCTGATCGCGTTCATCGTCTACCGCTTCGTCGACAGCGGCCAGTTCGCCGGGCGCAAATGGGAGTGGCTGCAGTACTCCCAGGTGCAGAGCGACCTCGCGAACGCCGTCCTGGCGACCGTGAAGGCCTTCGCGCTGGGCGCGGTGCTGGCCATCGTGTTCGGCGCGGTGTTCGCCGCCGGACGGCTGTCCGACCACGCGTGGGTGCGCGGGATCTGCACGTTCGTCGTGGAATTCTTCCGCGCGATCCCGCTGCTGATCCTGATGTTCCTGTTCTACTACGGCCTCCCGACCCTCGGCATCGACACGTCGCCGCTGTTCGCGGTGGTGCTCGGCCTGACGCTGTACAACGGCTCGGTGCTGGCGGAGGTGTTCCGCGCGGGTATCCAGTCCCTGCCGAAGGGCCAGAGCGAAGCCGCGTACGCGCTCGGCATGCGCAAGACCCAGGTGATGTTCACGGTCCTGCTGCCGCAGGCGCTGCGCGCGATGCTGCCGACGATCATCAGCCAGCTGGTCGTGCTGCTCAAGGACACCGCGCTCGGCTTCCTCGTGACGTACCCGGAGCTGCTGTACTACGCCCGCTACATCGGCAGCCAGGGCGCCTTCGGCCGCCCGATCGTCCCGTCGACCCTCGTGGCGGCCGCGATCTACATCGCGATGTGCCTGCTGCTGACCGCGCTCGCGACTTACCTGGAGCGACGCAACCGGCGCAGCAAGAAGCACATCGACACGGACGCCGGCATCGAGCAGGCGGGGCTCTCCGCTGCCGCGAGCAGCAACGTGCTCGGGGGCGCTGGACCTGCCTGACGGTTCGTTCCGTTCTCGCCTGAAGCCCCTGGCGCTGCTTCCCTTGCAGCGCCAGGGGCTTCTTGTTTTAGCCGTGTGCTGGCGGGTGCCGCGGCTGGTACAGGGGCAGCACGCTGCCGCTGGGGAGGCGGATCGACACACGTGTGCCCCATGCCGCCGTGGTCGCCTCACCGTCCGCTTCGGCTCCCTTCTCGGTCAGCTGCCGGACTGTTTCGTCCAGGTTGTCGCACATCAGGTAGAGCTCTTGCTGCGGCGCTCCTTCTGTCGGATGCACGGCTAGTTCCGCTGGGGGCAAACGGAAGATGAGCCAGCCTTCGCCCGCGTCGATGTGGCCTAGCAGGCCCTTGAGGAACTCTCGGTCCGCTGCCGGGTCTTTGCTGTAGAGGATGACGTGCGCGCCGGTGATCATCGTTCCTGTCCTCTCGAGAAGTCCTTTGCGGGCAACGGAAATCGACCTTCCGGCGGTCGAGCCGATCGAGTGATGCCGTCCGGTAGCCGGTCCTGCTAACGTTGATTTCGTTGAAGTAAGTACATCGCATGTGATGTGAGCCCGCGAGCGTTCTCGTTGCGGCCGTCGCGATTCCCTTTTCTCTCCCAGTGCGTTGGCCAGCGCACTGGTCGGTGCGGCCTCGCTCTGCGCGCGGTGAGATCACGCTGCCCGGATAAGGGAATCGCGGCGTCCGCGCGGACGACAGCTGCCGGGATCGGTGCATCGACCTGCCGTCAGGACCAGGCTCATCAACCAAGAAGGGACCGCTTATTGCCCAACCACAACTGAATACGCCCGCAGCGCACGCGCGCAGAGGCTCTCGCGCGAGAACTCAGCCCCCGCAATCCGCGGGTAAGCTGGCCCGCGGTCGGCAAGAGCACGGAGCCGCCGTCTCCGAGCAAACGAGCCCGCCGTAGGCGACACCGCAGGCCCACATCGCGCGAACGAGCAAGCCCGCCGTCAGCAAGTGCACGGGACCGCCGTCGGCGAAAGAGCAAGCCTGTGCCACGGACAAGCAGACCTGCTGCCCGCAGACGACCGACCCGCCTCATGCGGACAAGCAGGCCCGCCGTCCGCAACCAGACAGGCCTGCCTCCCGCGATTGGGACACGCCCGCGGCCTCACACCACCGGGCCCGCACCGGCGAACCCAGCCACCTCGGCGGCGGACGTCACCGATTGCGCCGGAACAACTTGTCTCCCAGCCAGACAATCGGGTCGTACTTGCGGTCGGCGACGCGTTCCTTCATCGGGATCAGCGCGTTGTCGGTGATGTGGATGCCTTCCGGGCACACCTCGGTGCAGCATTTGGTGATGTTGCAGAATCCGAGCCCGTGCTCGTCCTGTGCGGCGTCGCGGCGGTCGGCGACGTCCAGCGGATGCATCTCCAGTTCGGCGATCCGCATGAGGTAACGAGGTCCGGCGAAGCTCTCCTTGTTCTCCTCGTGGTCGCGCACGACGTGGCAGGTGTTCTGGCACAGGTAGCACTCGATGCACTTGCGGAATTCCTGCGAGCGCTCGACGTCCACCTGCTGCATCCGGTACTCGCCGGGCTTCAGCCCCTCCGGCGGGGTGAAGGACGGGATCTCGCGTGCCTTCGTGTAGTTGAACGACACGTCGGTGACGAGGTCGCGGATCACCGGGAAGGTGCGCATCGGCGTGACCGTCACGACCTCGGCCTCGGTGAACGTCGACATGCGCGTCATGCACAACAGCCGCGGTTTGCCGTTGATCTCCGCCGAGCAGGAGCCGCATTTGCCTGCTTTGCAGTTCCAGCGCACCGCGAGATCCGCGGCCTGGGTGGCCTGCAGCCGGTGGATGATGTCGAGCACGACCTCGCCCTCGTTCACCTCCACGGTGAAGTCCTGCAAGTCGCCGCCGGTCGCGTCGCCTCGCCACACGCGGAACTTCGCCTGGTAGCTCACGCGGTCCTCCCGGGGTGGGTCTCCAGCTCGCCGTCGGTGAAGTACTTGCCCAGCTCGTCGAGTTCGAACAGTTCGAGCAGGTCGGGCCGCATCGGCACCTGTTCCTTCACGGTCACGTCGACGTCCGGCACGAGCGGGTTGTCGCCCGGCTGCGCGGCGCAGACAAGCAGCCGGTGCCGCCATTCCGCGTCCATGGACGGATAGTCGTCACGGGTGTGGCCACCGCGGCTTTCAGTGCGGGTCAGCGCCGCGCGGGCGACGCATTCGCTCACCAGCAGCATGTTCCGCAGGTCGAGCGCGAGGTGCCAGCCGGGGTTGAACTGCCGGTGGCCCTCCACCGTGACCTGCCCGACCCGCTGCCGGATGTTCGCGAGTTTTTCCAGCGCCTGGCGGATTTCCCCGGCCTTGCGGATGATGCCGACAAGATCGTTCATCGACTGCTGCAGCTCGGTGTGCAGCGTGTACGGATTCTCCGGCGTGCCGTCCGCGGGCGGGTTGAACGGTTCGAGCGCCATCGCGGCCGCGGCGTCCACATCGGACTGCGAAACCGCGGGCCGGTCCTTGAGGCCGTCCACATAGGACGCCGCGCCCAACCCGGCTCGCCTGCCGAACACGAGCAGGTCGGACAGCGAGTTGCCGCCGAGCCGGTTCGAGCCGTGCATGCCGCCGGAGCACTCGCCCGCGGCGAACAGGCCGGGGACGCTCGCCGCGCCGGTGTCCGGGTCGACCTCCACGCCGCCCATCACGTAGTGGCAGGTGGGGCCGACCTCCATGGCTTCCTTGGTGATGTCGACGTCGGCGAGTTCCTTGAACTGGTGGTACATCGACGGCAGCCGCCGCTGGATCTCCTCGGCGGGCAACCGGCTCGCGATGTCGAGGAACACGCCGCCGTGCGGGGATCCGCGCCCCTCCTTGACCTCGGAGTTGATCGCCCGCGCCACCTCGTCGCGCGGCAGCAGGTCCGGCGTGCGGCGGTTGTTCTCCTGGTCGGCGTACCAGCGGTCGGCCTCGCTCTCGCTGTCCGCGTACTGGCCCTTGAACACCTCGGGCACGTACTCGAACATGAATCGCTTGTCCTCGGAGTTCTTGAGCACCCCGCCGTCGCCGCGCACGCCCTCGGTGACGAGGATGCCCTTGACGCTCGGCGGCCAGACCATCCCGGTCGGGTGGAACTGCACGAACTCCATGTTGATCAGCTTCGCGCCGGCACGGAGGGCCAGCGCGTGCCCGTCGCCGGTGTACTCCCACGAATTCGACGTCACCTTGAACGATTTGCCGATGCCGCCCGTCGCGAGCACCACCGCGGGCACCTCGAACAGCACGAACCGGCCGCTCTCGCGCCAGTAGCCGAACGCGCCGGCGATCGCGCCGTTGTCCAGCAGCAGTTCGGTGACCGTGCACTCGGCGAAGACCTTGATCCGCGCCTCGTAGTCGCCGTACTTCTTGAAGTCTTCCTGTTGCAGCGAAACGATCTTCTGCTGCATAGTGCGAATGAGCTCGAGCCCGGTCCGGTCGCCGACGTGCGCGAGCCGCGGATACGTGTGCCCGCCGAAGTTGCGCTGGCTGATCCGCCCGTCCGCGGTGCGGTCGAAGAGCGCGCCGTACGTCTCCAGTTCCCAGACGCGGTCCGGCGCTTCCCGAGCGTGCAGCTCGGCCATCCGCCAGTTGTTGAGGAATTTCCCGCCGCGCATGGTGTCGCGGAAGTGCACCTGCCAGTTGTCGTTCGAGTTGGCGTTGCCCATCGACGCCGCGCAGCCGCCCTCGGCCATCACCGTGTGCGCTTTGCCGAAAAGGGATTTGCACACCACCGCGACGCTGAAACCGCGTTCGCGCGCTTCGATCACCGCGCGCAGACCGGCGCCGCCGGCACCGATCACCACCACGTCGTAGCTGTGCCGTTCGACCTCGGTCATGGAATAAGCCACCTCACGAGCTGGGGAGAACTGCCTTGCGCTGCTGGATTTCCGGGGGTCAGCCCACGAATCGCAGGTCCGAGATCGCGCCGCTGGACACGAGCATCACGTAGAAGTCGGTCAGCACGAGCGTGCCGAGCGTCGTCCACGCGAGGGTCATGTGCCGGGTGTTGAGCTTCGTGACCTGCGTCCAGATCCAGTACCGGACGGGATGTTTCGAGAAATGCTTGAGCCGCCCGCCGGTGACGTGCCGGCACGAGTGGCAGGAGAGCGTGTACGCCCACAGCAGCACGACGTTCAGCACCAGAATCACGTTGCCGAGCCCGAAGCCGAACCCGGTGGGACTCTGGAAGGCGACGACGGCGTCGTAGGTGTTGACGAGCGAGACGACGCACGCGACGTAGAAGAAGTACCGGTGCACGTTCTGCACGATCAGCGGCAGCCGCGTCTCTCCGGTGTAGCGCGCGTGCGGTTCGGCGACCGCGCAGGCCGGCGGGGAAAACCACACTGAGCGGTAGTAGGCCTTGCGGTAGTAGTAGCAGGTCAACCGGAACCCGAGCAGGAACGGCAGCACGAGCACGCCGAGCGGCAGCCAGGACGGCATTTCGCCGAACCAGTGCCCGAAGTGGCTTGAGCCCGGGACGCAGGAGGTGGACACACACGGGGAGTAAAACGGCGTCAGATAATGGTATTCGGGCACCCAGTAGGCAGTGCGCACGAATGCCCGGACAGTCGCGTAAACGACGAAGGTGGCCAGCCCCAGCACAGTGAGCAGGGGCGACAGCCACCACCGGTCGGTGCGCAGTGTCCGGGCGGCGAGCAGCGCCCGCCCCGGCGCTCGAACGCCGGTGCGGGCGCGGCTGACGTCGTTGTCAGCGGGGGCGCTCACCGCTGGTCGCGCTTGTAGCCACCGACACCTTCGTCGTCGGCGCCGCTCCACAGCGCCGGATCGTAGGGAGTATCGGGGACAGGAACGCGTTCGACGGGTTTCGCCTGCGCGGGCACAGCGGGCGGGTGCCCGTCCAGATCCGCGCTGTCGATGTCGAGCCGCTCGACGTCGTTGGCCAGCCGGCGCACCGCGGACGCGTCGCCGTAGCGCGATCGCAATGCGCCCACGCACTGCCGCAACTGGCCGATGGTGCGCCGGAGTTCGGCGATCTCTGTGGTGGACATCGGAAGCCTCCCTGGTGGTGGGGCCGGCAGTTCGGGTGACGATCAACGTCGCCAGGTACGACTCTGCCTCGCGCGGTGCACTGTGACAAGTAGCACATTTACCAGAGCGGGGCATGTTGTACCTGTTGACCTGGGGATTTCTCGCCAGATAGGGGCCGAAAGTGGGGTCCGGGACGACGCCGGGACGTCTGACGCGCAAATCGAGCCGCCGATGCCGGTTCGCCGATGAGCGGGACGCGCTCGCGACAGACAGAGAGTTATCCGGAGCTCACCCCACGCAACAGCCGCTAGTCAGCTGGATCCTCGCCCGTCAAGAGCTTCGTCAGTCCGGTCTCGTTCGCGAGCCGCTGGGCTTTCACCTCCTCCGCGAAACCGGCAGCTGCGGCCGACAGATGGTGCAGTGAATCCTCGAAGGCCAGCGCGGACTCGGCCAGCCGCTCGATGATGTCCGCGTACGGGGCGGCTTCCCGGCCGGCCAGGAAAACGCCCGCGCGTTGGTGCGGGCAGTACACGACGTCGGTCGCGTCCCGCAGTCGGTACCGGCTGAACGCGCCCTCCGTCACGACCTCGCTCGGGACGACCTGGATCTTCACCGTCTGCGCAACCTCCATGAGGTACCGCACCTGGCGCAGCATCACCTCGGCATCACCGAAGTGCTGCCGCAGCGCCTCAGTACCGACGAATATCCGCGCCTCGACTGGGTCCGCTCCGAACAGAACCTCGTTGCGGCTCAAGCGATTCCCGACGACGTGCTCCAGGATTTCGTTGTCCCACAGGGTCGGGCCGAACACCAGCCGCGCGTAATCGGGGATTTGCAGCAGCTCCGGGATCTGCAGCGGAGCCCACACGGTCATCGACTCCGCGTGCCGCTCGTGGCCGGCCACCATCGTGTAGTGCGCCGTGTCCGCCTGCGACCCGTACATGATCCAGCTCGACCCGGCCAGTTCACGTGTCAGTTCCATGATCCGCGTCTTCTCCTCGCCGACCACTCCGAGCGCGCCCAGCAACCCGGCCACGTCCTCCAGCGTCGGAACCTCCTCGCCCAGTTCCCAGCTCGACAGCTGCGCCGAGTCGACCCCGACCCACCGCCCCAGTTCGCGCAAACCGAGGCTCGCCTCGATCCGGGCATTCCGCAACGCCATGCCCAAAGCACGCTCACGCTCGTCGGGCATCTCCGAATCTCGCATCCACCGTCACCTCCAGCCGCGGATAGTGCCTGTTTCACATTGATGACGCCCATCGACCGTCAGCAGCCGCAGACACCGGCCGCATACCGCGGCTCAGCGGCAGCGTCCGGCAGTCCGCCGACAGCGGTGCACCCGCCCGACGACCCCGCAAGGGGTTTCTGAATCGATTTTGTTTCCGGAGGGTTTTCGGGTTACCGTGTGCACCGTCACGTTCCCGCGACGCCAGCGCCGCCGTCTCGCGAACCCGTCACGAGCCGGGAGCTTGAGATGAGCAGCAGCCCGAACCCGACCGCCGCGGTGCACCGCGTGCTTGCCGACGTCACCGACCGGATCGCCGAGCGCAGTGCGGACACGCGGGCGGCGTACCTCGCCCGCAGCGCGGCCGCTTTCGAGGAGGGCCCGGTCCGCCGCGGCCTCGCTTGCAGCAACCTCGCACACGGATTCGCCGCCATGGACGGCGTCGACAAGCAGGCGCTGCGCCAACTGCGCGCACCTGGCGTGGCCATCGTTTCCTCCTACAACGACATGCTCTCCGCACACCAGCCGATGCAGGAATACCCGGCGTGGCTGAAGAAGTCGGTCCGCGAAGTCGGCGGCGTCGCACAGTTCGCGGGTGGAGTGCCCGCGATGTGCGACGGCATCACGCAGGGACGGCCGGGCATGGAGTTGTCGCTGTTCAGCCGTGAGGTGATCGCGATGGCGACGGCGATCGCGTTGTCCCACGACATGTTCGACGCGGCGTTGCTGCTGGGCGTGTGCGACAAGATCGTCCCGGGGCTGTTGATCGGCGCGCTGTCGTTCGGGCATCTGCCCGCGGTGCTCGTGCCTGCCGGTCCGATGAACTCGGGCTTGCCCAACAAGGAAAAAGCCCGGGTGCGGCAACTGTACGCGGAGGGGCTCGCGACGCGGGAAGACCTGCTCGACGCGGAAGCCGCGTCGTATCACTCAGCCGGCACCTGCACGTTCTACGGCACCGCCAACTCGAACCAGATGGTCGTCGAGGTGATGGGCCTGCACCTGCCGGGCGCGAGCTTCGTGCCGCCTAATACGCCGTTGCGCAAGGCGCTCACCGAAGAGGCTGGGCGACGCGTCGTCGAACTGTCCCGGGGCGAGGCGTACACGCCGATTTCGCAGGTGCTGGACGAAAAAGCGTTCGTGAACGGCATCGTGGCGCTGCTGGCCACGGGCGGGTCGACGAACCACACGATGCACTTGGTGGCGATCGCCGCGGCGGCTGGGATTCAGCTGAGCTGGGACGATTTCTCGGATCTGTCGGCGGTCGTTCCGCTGCTGGCGCGCGTGTATCCGAACGGCAGCGCGGACATCAACCACTTCCACGCGGCGGGCGGCATCCAGTTCCTCGTCGGCACGCTGCTCGACGCGGGCCTGCTGCACGAGGACGTGCTCACTGTCGCGGGTCCCGGGCTGCGCCGGTATACGCAGGAGCCGATCTTGTCGGACGGCGAACTGGTGTGGCGGGACGTGCCGACGCGAAGCCTCGACGAAGAGGTGCTGCGTCCGGTGTGGCGGCCGTTCGCGCCGGACGGTGGGCTGCGGATGGTGGAAGGCAACTTGGGTCGAGCGGTTACGAAGGTGTCGGCGGTCGCCCCGGAACACCGCGTCGTGGAGGCACCGGCGCGAGTGTTCACTTCGCAGGAGGCGTTCCGGGTCGCGTTCGAGGCCGGGGAGCTGGACCGGGACGTGGTCGTGGTGCTGCGTCAGCAGGGTCCGCAGGCGAACGGAATGCCGGAGCTGCACGGTCTGACGCCTGCGTTGGGGGTGTTGATGGACCGGGGATTCCGGGTCGCGCTGCTCACCGACGGACGGATGTCGGGTGCGTCGGGCAAGGTGCCTGCCGCGATTCAGGTGACGCCGGAGGCCGCGGTGGGCGGGCCGATCGCCCGGATCGCCGACGGCGACGTGGTCCGGTTCGACGCGCGGTCCGGATCGCTGGACGTGCTGATCGCGGACGACGAACTGGCGCGCCGGGACCTGACGGACGCCCCGCCGTCGGAGGCCGCGTGGAGCGGGACCGGGCGGGAGCTGTTCGGGGCGTTGCGGCGCGCGGTCGGGCCCGCTGACCAGGGCGCGAGCGTGTTCGGCGCGCTCACTCCGGAGCTGGACCTCGCCCGGGGCGTTCCGCCATTCGGAAGCGGGACAATGGGCGAGTCCTCGTACGCTCTCCAGACCCAGGAGGTCGGTCAGTGACCACCGGCACGGACCTGCTCGCCCTGTCCCCCGTGATGCCCGTCGTGGTGATCGACGACGTCGGCGACGCGGTGCCGACGGCCCGCGCCCTGCACGCCGGCGGGATCGGGGTGATCGAGCTGACGCTGCGCACGCCGGTCGCGCTGACCGCGATCGAGCGGGTGGCCGCGGAGGTGCCGGACATCGTCGTGGGCGCCGGCACGGTGACGTCGCCGGAGCAGGCGAAGCAGGCCGCCGACGCGGGCGCGAAGTTCCTGGTGACACCAGGCTGCACGGACTCGGTGCTGGACGCCGCGTTCGCCACCGGGCTGCCGTTCCTGCCCGGTGCGAGCACGGTGTCGGAAGCGATGCGGCTGGCCGAACGCGGATTGAGCGCGCTCAAGTTCTTCCCGGCGGAGGCCAGCGGGGGCGCGGCGTTCCTGAAGTCGATCGCCGGACCGCTGCCGCAGTTGCAGTTCTGCCCGACCGGCGGGATCACGGTTTCGTCGGCCCCGTCGTACCTGGCGCTGCCGAACGTCGGCTGCATCGGCGGCTCGTGGCTGACACCCGCGAAGCTGTTGGCGGCCAAGGACTTCGCCGCCGTCGAGAAGCTGGCCGCCGAGGCCGCCGCGCTGCGCTGAGCTGTTCCGGAAACCCGTCGTCTCCGCGCTGGAGGCGGCGGGTTTCTTGGCGCCGCGGGGCGGTCAGTCGACCGTCACGTCGTCCAGCATGCTGGCTTCCGCCCCGAATTCGCGAAGCTCGTCGCGGATCACCGTGTACGCCATGCCCTGCGGATAGCCCTTTCGCGCGAGGAACCCGAGCAGCCGGCGGATCGCGGTCTGCTCGTCGACGTTCCCGAGCGACCCGAGGCGCTTCCGCACGAGTTCGCGAGCCCGTTGTTCCTCGGAGTCCCGATCGACTTCCTCCGCCGCTTGCGCCGCGATCTCCCCGTCGACGCCCTTGCGCCGCAACTCCGCGACCAGCGCCGTGCGCGACAGCCCCTGGTTCGCGTGCCGGTTGCGGACCCAGGTTTCGGCGAACTCGGCGTCGTTGACGAGACCGGCGCGGTCGAGCTTGCCGAGCAGGGTTTCGACGGTCTCGCTGTCGAACCCCTTGCGCTGCAACGCCTGCCGCAGTTCGTCCGCTGTCCGCGGCCGGGCGGCGAGGAGGTCGAAGCAGATCTCCTTGGCCTTCTTGGCCCGCTCCTCCGGAGGCAACTCCATCGGATCGACCTTCGGTGCCCTGGCCACGACCGCACTCCTCTTCCCGGCGCCGCCGCTGGAACGACGACACCGTCACCTCTACCGTTTCCGCCGCCCGACACCACAGCACGACACCGGCGCGAATCCCGGCGGACGATAGCCGCCGAACTCGCACAGGCTCGGACCGGCAAGCCCAGCACCGGCAACCTCTGACAGCCCTGCGCACGCAGCCCCGGGCCGATCCGGCATACCGCGCCGACCGACCCGTCCGCGAGCCGCTGAACCACGCCCGCCGTCCCGCGGAAACCTTCCGCGCAGGACAACAACGCTCCACCGTATCCGGAACACCGCCACGCCCCGGCGAGGCTGTCGCGAGAGACCGCATCGGGTTCAGCGGCGGCCCAGCGTTCGGCCCGAGCACCGGGGAGGGAACCTGCCGATCCCCTCCCCTCCCCGGATCAGAAGTCGACCGGCGCGGGCACTGCCTCGGCTTCGGCGTCGACCTGCGGGCCGATGCCGAGCTTTTCCTTGATGCGCTTCTCGATCTCGTTGGCGATGTCCGGGTTGTCGCGCAGGAACCGGCGGGCGTTCTCCTTGCCCTGGCCGAGCTGGTCGCCCTCGTACGTGTACCAGGCGCCCGACTTGCGCAGGATGCCCTGGTCGACGCCCATGTCGATGAGCGAGCCCTCGCGCGAGACGCCCATGCCGTAGAGGATGTCGAACTCGGCCTGCTTGAAGGGCGGGGCCACCTTGTTCTTGACGACCTTCACGCGGGTGCGGTTGCCGACCGGCTCGCCGCCGTCCTTGAGCGTCTCGATGCGGCGCACGTCGAGCCGGACCGACGCGTAGAACTTCAGCGCCTTACCACCGGTGGTGGTCTCCGGCGAGCCGAACATGACGCCGACCTTCTCGCGCAGCTGGTTGATGAAGATCGCGGTGGTGCCGGAGTTCGACAACGCACCGGTGATCTTCCGCAGCGCCTGGCTCATCAGGCGGGCCTGGAGACCGACGTGCGAGTCGCCCATCTCGCCCTCGATTTCCGCGCGCGGCACGAGGGCCGCGACGGAGTCGATGACCAGGATGTCGAGCGCGCCGGAACGGATCAGCATGTCCGCGATCTCGAGCGCCTGCTCGCCGGTGTCCGGCTGGGACACGAGCAGCGCGTCGGTGTCGACGCCGAGCCGCTTCGCGTACTCCGGGTCGAGCGCGTGCTCCGCGTCGATGAACGCCGCGATGCCGCCGTTGCGCTGGGCGTTGGCCACCGCGTGCAGGGCGACCGTGGTCTTACCGGAGGATTCCGGTCCGTAGATCTCGACGACCCGGCCGCGCGGCAGGCCGCCGATGCCGAGGGCGACGTCGAGGGCGATCGCGCCGGTGGGGATCACGGCGATGGGCGGCCGGGACTCCTCGCCGAGGCGCATCACCGAGCCCTTGCCGTACTGCTTGTCGATCTGCGCAAGGGCGAGCTCGAGCGCCTTGTCCTTGTCGGGTGCTGCTGGCATGGAAGTCCACCTCGCTGGTTGGGGCCTGTGTGTGTTCGGTTGTCCAGATCAAGCTTGTCCGGGGTCCAAGCTCTGTCCGGTCCGACGCTACGGGGAGGGACCGACAATTCCAGGCGCGGCGACCGATCTGTGGATCGCTGGCCCCGTTGTGCACAACACCATAGACGAACAGATGTTCGAGGCTCGCGGCGACACGCCCATGCGCCGCGGTTTTCGCCCTTCGCGCCGACCGGAACCGGCAAACCCCAGGTCAGCGCCGTTCCGGCGGCACCTCGAACTCGACGCAGACCGCTCGCCAGATCTCCTTGGCCGGCGTTCCCGCGCTCAGCGCCTCTTCGACCGTGCGCCCGCCGAGCCCGCTGAACACGTGGTCCTTGGCGAGCATCTCGGCGCGTCCGGACCCGAACTCCTCGGCCATCAGCCGTCGGAACACCGTGATACGCATCGGGCGAATGCTAGCTTTCCCGCGCGAACGGGGATCACTCCCCCGGCTGGACGCTCTGTTCGAAGTAGTCGGCCAGCGCGCCCGGAGTGGCCGCCTGCCCGCCGGAATTCACCTGATAGAGGAAACCGACGAGAGGCCGGTCCTTCACGGTGAACACGAGGACCGCCGACGACTGCCCGGCCGCCGCCGCGTAGTGCCCTTCGAGCGCGTTGCCCTTCCAGTCCGCTTCGGTGCGGTCGCCGCCCGCGGAGGAGAGCAGTCCGTCGGTGTACTGCTTCAGCTCCGCTGCCGACTGTCCCTGCACGTACGTCACCTGAGTGCCCGCGCGCCCCGGCGCGGCGCATGTCGCCGCGGTCCCGAGACTCTTCGCCGGCGCGGCGGGGCCGTTGCCCATGCCGGGAGCACAGCCGCCGTTGTCAGCGACCTTGCCGGCGAGCTGACGCATGCAGCCGGTCAGGCCGGACGAGTCGGCTTGGCCCGGCGTACGGCACTCATCGGCGGTATACGTCTTCACCGACGAACCCTGTGTTGTCAGGAACACAGTCAATCCCGCGGCGAGCACGACCACCACAGCTGCCGCGATGCCGATCAACAGCTTGGTGCGGCTCTTCTTCTCCGGCTTCGCGGGCGTGTACGTCGGGAAGTTGGACGGTGCCGGCGAAGGTTGGAACGGCGGCATCTGCTGTGGCTGCGTCGGCGAGTACGCCGGGTAGCCGCCCTGCGGCGCAGCAGGCGGCGCGTACGGCGCACCTGACGCCACTTGGCCCTCGACGTTCTGCGTACGCATCGACAGTCCGTCTTTAGCGACGTGCTGTGCACCCAGCGCGACAGCCGTCTCAGGCTGGTCGAGACTCGTGGGGACGACGCCGAGCTTCTCCGCGATCATCGACCCGACCAGCGGCAACCGGCTCGAACCGCCGACGAGGTAGATACCGGCGAGACGATCCGAAGTCAGCCCGGCCGAACGCAAGGTCCGCGAGAGCAGCTCCACGCTGCGCAGCATTGCCGGACGCACCAAGCCTTCGAGCTCTCCGCGCGTGACGAGCACGTCCTTGAACGGCTCCGGCATCGGCACCTCTGTCTGCGGATGCCGAGACAGTGCCTCCTTCGCGGCCTTCACGTCTTCTTGCAGCGCGCGTCGCGTACGCCGGTCCGCAGTGGACTCGGGGCGAAGCAGCCGCTGCCAGCGCTGCGGGTCCGAGTGCGACACCTCACGTCCTACGTGGACCATCAGCGCCTGGTCGACGTCGAGGCCGCCGAGGTCGGGCAGACCGTCCTCGGCGAGCACTGTGTAGCCGTTCTGGTTCGCGCCGACGACTGCGACGTCGAAGGTGCCCGCGCCGAGGTCGTACACCGCGAGAGCCTGCCCTGGAGCCAAGGCGCGCTCAGGGAACGACGCGAAGTGCGCAGCAGCCGCGACCGGCTCCGGCACGAGGACCACGTTTCCGCGAATGCCGGCGAGCCGTGCCGCGCTCAGCAGCACGTTGCGGCGCACCGGACCCCACTGCGCGGGGTGGGTGAGCCGCACCTCGTCGGGCTGCTCGCCGCCGAGCTGGCGCGTGGTCTCGTCGAGCACCCGGCGCAGGATCGCGGCGAGCGCTTCGTTGACCGGCACGACGTCTGTGCCGAGCAGCAGCGTCTGCTCGTCGATGCGCCGTTTAGGGTTGGGCTCGAACCGTGTCGGGTCGAGCCGCGCACGACGTTCGGCGTCCCGGCCGACCATGAGCGTGCCGTCTTCCCCGGCGAACACCGCGGAGGGCATGTTGGCCGACCCGTCGACCTCGACGACGCGTGGCGGCCTGCCGTGCGCGGAAAGGACGGCAACGGTGTTGGACGTCCCGAGGTCCACCGACAGGATCCGCACAGTAATTTCCCCTCGACTCAAGCAGCGCTGGCG
This sequence comes from Amycolatopsis sp. FU40, assembly GCF_021903635.1. NCBI lineage: Bacteria > Bacillati > Actinomycetota > Actinomycetes > Pseudonocardiales > Pseudonocardiaceae > Amycolatopsis > Amycolatopsis sp. FU40. The sequence goes on along the minus strand of NZ_CP091381.1, from coordinate 148,297 downwards.
GAGATGCTGCCACGTGCCCGGTCACCGTGCGTGCGGACCCGCGAAACTCGCGGCGCGCGCAACCCCGGGAACAAACGGAACGTCTCGTCTTCCGAGGACGGGGAGGCAATGACAGAGCTAGCGGACAAGACCCGCCGGGAGCAGTTCGAACGGGCGGCGGCGGACGGCCCGGCGCACTCGTTGCGGGTCGCGGCGGGCAGATGGAGCCGCTCCGGCTACGTGCGCGCGGCAGTGCTGTACCTCGTCGTGCGGGTGGTCGGCCTCGGCGCGCTCGCCGCCATGGCCGCGCCCCGGGACCTGCCGCTCGGCGACCGGCTGCAGTCCTGGGACGGCTGGTGGTACCTGCAGATCGCGGAGCACGGCTACACCGGCGTGAGCAATCCGCTCGACGCTGCCGGGCTGCCGTATCCCGACGCGTCGTACGGCTACTTCCCGTTGTATCCGGCGCTGACCGGGCTGCTCGAGAAGCTGCCCGGGGTGACGTACTTCGGGGCGGGCCTCCTGCTGTCGACGCTCGCCGGGATCGCGGCGGCGACGGCGATGTACCGGATCGGCCGGCTCGTCCACAGCCAGCGGGCGGGGTTGCTGCTCGCGGTGTTGTGGGGCGCCGCGCCGATGGCGATCGCCGAGAGCATGGTGATGACCGAGGCGCTCTTCACCGCGTTCGCCGCGTGGGCGCTGGTCGGCGTGCTCGAACGCCGCTGGTACCTCGCCGCGACCGCGACGTTGTTCGCCGGGCTCACCCGGTCCACGGCGTGTGTGCTGGTCGCCGTCGTGGTGATCGCCGCGGCCATCGACGTGTGGCGGAACAGACAGCGGTGGAACGCGCTCGTGTGCGTCTTCGTCGCGCCGCTCGGCCTGCTCGGATACTGGACATTCGTCGCGGTGAAGACCGGCAGTGTGACCGGCTGGCAAGACGTGGAGCTTCGCGGCTGGAACACGCGTTTCGACGCCGGGGCCGAAGCCTGGCGGTGGATCACGCAGACGCTTTTCACCTCGGGCAACGCGTGGGAAACGCTCGTCGTGCTGGTGATGGTCGCGGCGATCGCGCTCGCGGTTGTCTGCGTCACCGGACGCCGGATGCCGTGGCCGCTGGCCGCGTACGCGGCGGGCGTCCTGGTGCTGGTCCTGTGCAGTGCCGGGCTGCCTGCCCTGAAGTCGAGGTTCGTCCTCCCCGGCTTCGCGCTCCTGCTGCCCGTCGCGATGGGGCTGGCCGGGCGCAAGAAGTCCACGATGATCGCCGCGGCGACGGTGTTCGTGCTGGTCGGGGCCTGGTACTCGGCTTATTCGCTGACCGTGTGGAAGTACGCGATCTGAGCCGATCGCCTCACCCACACGAGGGGATCCGGACCGGAGCCCGCTGCCGGGGCCCCGGAAATTGTCGGGGGCGCCGCGCATGATGGATCCCGTGGCAAACGACGTCCTCGACCTCTTCTCCCCGGCGACCAGCACCTGGTTCGCCGGAGCCTTCGCCGCCCCGACGGCCGCGCAGGAAGGGGCCTGGCGGGCCGCACACGCCGGGCAGCACGCCCTGGTCGTGGCGCCCACCGGGTCCGGCAAGACGCTGTCCGCGTTCCTGTGGGCACTGGACCGGCTGGCGGCGGAACCGCCGCCGGCGAACCCGCGCGAGCGGTGCCGGATCCTGTACGTCTCGCCGCTGAAGGCGCTGGCGGTCGACGTGCAGCGCAACCTGCGCGCGCCGCTGGCGGGCATCTCCCAGGCCGCGCACCGGCTGGGCCTGCCCGCCCCGGAGATCGAGGTCGGCATGCGCACCGGCGACACCACGGCGGCGGAGCGCCGGTCGTTCGGGAAAACCCCGCCGGACGTGCTGGTCACCACGCCGGAGTCGCTGTTTCTCATCCTCACGTCCTCGGCGCGGGAATCGCTGAAGGGCGTCGAGACGGTCATCGTCGACGAGGTGCACGCGGTCGCGGGCGGCAAACGCGGCGCGCACCTGGCGTTGTCGCTGGAACGGCTCGACGCGCTGCTGCCCAAACCGGCCCAGCGCATCGGGCTGTCGGCCACCGTGCGCCCGATCGACGAGGTGAGCGCGTTCCTCGCCGGCGGCCGTCCGGTCACCGTCGTGCAGCCGAAGCTCGCGAAGACGATCCAGGTGCGGGTCGAGGTGCCCGTCGAGGACATGGCGAATCTCGACGGCCCGGCGCCCTCGCCGATGGAGCGGCTCGACGACCTCACGTCGCTGTCGCAGCTGCCCTCGGAAGGCGGGATCGGCACCCAGGAAGAGGTGGCAGGCGCGGCGGTGCAGCGGCCGTCGATCTGGCCCGCGGTCGAGGAACGGGTGCTGGAGCTGATCCGCGCGCACCGCTCCACCATCGTGTTCGGCAACTCGCGGCGGCTCACCGAACGGCTCACCGCGCGGCTCAACGAACTCGCGTCCGAGCAGACCGGTCTGTCCCGGAGCGACGCGTTCCCGGCCGAGGCGGTCGGGCAGTCCGGCGTCACGACGGGCGCGGAGCCGGTCATCGCGCGGGCGCACCACGGGTCGATGTCCCGCGAGCAGCGCACCCATGTCGAAGAGGAGCTCAAGTCCGGGCGGCTGCCGTGCGTGGTGGCCACGTCGTCGCTCGAACTCGGCATCGACATGGGCGCGGTGGATCTGGTCGTGCAGATCGAGGCCCCGCCCACGGTGGCGTCCGGGCTGCAGCGCGTCGGCCGGGCCGGGCACCAGGTCGGCGCGGTGTCCTCCGGCGTGATGTTCCCGAAATTCCGCGGCGATCTGGTGTCGTGCGCGGTCGTCGCGGAACGGATGGCGACCGGGGCGATCGAGGCGGTGCGGTACCCGCGCAACCCGCTCGACGTGCTGGCCCAGCACGTCGTCGCGATGGTGGCGCTCGAACCGTGGACGGTGCCGGAGCTGGCGGCGCTCGTCCGGCGGGCGGCTCCGTTCAGCTCGCTGCCGGACGACGCGCTGCACGCGGTGCTCGACATGCTCGCCGGCCGCTACCCGAGCGAGGAGTTCGGCGAACTGCGGGCACGGATCACGTGGGACCGGGTCGGCGGCGAACTCCGCGGACGGCCGGGTTCGCAGCGGCTGGCGGTCACCTCCGGCGGCACGATCCCCGACCGCGGGCTGTTCACCGTGATGACGCCGGGCGACGAGGGCAAACCCGGCTCGCGCGTGGGCGAGTTCGACGAGGAGATGGTGTACGAGTCGCGGGTCGGCGACACGATCCTGCTCGGCACCTCGTCGTGGCGGATCACCGACATCACCCATGACCGGGTGATCGTCGTGCCCGCTCCGGGCCAGCCCGCCCGGATGCCGTTCTGGAAGGGCGACGCCGCGGGACGGCCGCTGGAACTCGGCCGGGCGCTCGGCGCCTTCGTCCGCGAACTGTCCACTTCGGACACCGCAGCGGCGCGAGAACGGGCCGCCGCGGCCGGGCTCGACCAGCGCGCCTGCGACAACCTGCTGGCGTATCTGGAAGAACAGAAGTCGGCGACCCGGCACGTGCCCAACGACCGCGTCATCCTGCTCGAACGCTACCGCGACGAACTGGGCGACTGGCGGATCGTGCTGCACTCGCCGTTCGGCGCGCAGGTGAACGCGCCGTGGGCGCTCGCGATCGCCGCGCGGCTGCGGGAAAACCGCGGCGTCGACGCCCAGGTGGCGCACTCCGACGACGGCATCGTGCTGCGGCTGCCCGACGCACTCGATGCCGACGGCGGCGAGGTCGCCATCACCGCCGACGACGTCCTGCTGGATCCGGAGGAGGTCGAGCAGTTGATCGTGGCGGAGGTCGGCGGCTCGGCGGTCTTCGCGGCGCGGTTCCGGGAGTGCGCGGCACGCTCGCTGCTCCTGCCGCGCCGGGATCCGCGGCGGCGCACGCCGTTGTGGCAGCAACGGCAACGGGCGTCGCAACTGTTGTCGGTGGCGGCGAAGTACGAGCGGTTCCCGGTCGTGCTGGAGGCCATGCGCGAGGTTCTGCAGGACGTCTACGACGTCGGTGGCCTGCGGGAGCTGATGGCCGATGTCCGGGCGCGCAAGGTGCGGCTGGTCGAGGTGGAGACGCCTGCCGCGTCGCCGTTCGCACGGAGCCTGTTGTTCGGGTACGTCGGGATGTTCCTGTACGAGACGGACGCTCCGCTGGCCGAGCGACGAGCGGCGGCGCTGGCACTGGATTCCGCGCTGCTGGCCGAATTGCTGGGCACGGAAGCGATCCGCGAGCTGCTCGACCCCGAGGCCGTGGCCGAGGTCGAACGGTCGTTGCAGCGGCTCGATCCGGATCGGCACGCCCGGTCCGCGGAAGACGCGGCGGACCTGCTGCGGTTCCTCGGCGATCTGTCCGTCGCGGAAGCCGCGGAACGCGGGATTCAGCAGGGATGGCTGGAAGAGCTCGCCTCGGCACGGCGCGCGATCCAGGTGCGGATCGGCGGCGAGGAGCGGTATCTGGCCATCGAGGACGCCGGGCGGGTGCGGGACGCGCTGGGCGTCGCCCTTCCGGTCGGCGTGCCCGAGGCGTTCACCGAGCCGGTCGCGGATCCGCTGGGCGACCTGCTCGGCCGCTACGCGCGCACCCGCGGTCCGTTCTCCGCGACAGCGGCGGCGGATCGGTTCGGGCTGGGCTCAGCGGTCGTCACCGGCGTACTCGACCGGCTCACCGGTGAAGGCAGGCTGGTCCGCGGCGAGCTGAGCCCGGTCGGGCATCCGGAAACCCATGGCGTGGGCGTCGAATACTGTGACGCGGCCGTACTGCGGCGGTTGCGGCGCGCGTCGCTCGCTCGGCTGCGGGCAGAAGTCGAGCCCGTGGAACCGGCGGCGTTGGGCCGGTTCTTGCCCTCGTGGCACGGAATCGGCGCACGGCTGCGGTCCGCGCCGACGGCCGACGACGTGCTGTCGGTGGTCGAACAGCTTGCCGGTGCGCCGTTGCCGGCGAGTGCGGTGGAGTCGCTGATCCTGCCGAGCCGGTTGCCGGGCTACTCCCCCGCGCTGCTCGACGAACTCACCACCGCGGGCGAGGTCACCTGGGCAGGCTGCGGTTCGCTCTCCGGCGGGGACGGCTGGCTGGCGCTGGCTCCGTCCGACGTCGCGGATCTGCTGCTGCCCGAGGTCGAGGAGAATCCGCCGGCCAGTCCGCTGCACGACGCGATCGTGACGGCGCTGGAAGGCGGAGCGTTGTTCTTCCGCCAGCTCGTCGACCGGGTCACGCCGGGTCTGGAGCAACCGCCGGACGACGGCGCCGTGGTGGCCGCGCTGTGGGATCTGGTGTGGGCCGGACTGGTCACCGGCGACACGCTCGCGCCGCTGCGCGCGCAGGTCGCGGGACACGGCGCACACAAACCGCGGCGGCAAGCGCCACGCGGCCGATACGCCCGCATGCGCGCCGGCCGTCCGGCGATGCCGTCGCGCACCGGGCCGCCGACCGCGGCCGGCCGTTGGGCGCTGACCCCGCCTCGCGAGGCCGACCCGACGCGCCGCGCACATGCCCGCACCGAGGCATTCCTGGAACGGCACGGGGTCCTCACCCGAGGAGCGCTCGACACCGAACGGGTCACTGGCGGGTTTTCCGGGATCTACAAAGTGTTGCGCGGCATGGAAGACACTGGACAGGTCATCCGCGGCTATGTCGTCGAAGGTCTCGGTGCCGCACAGTTCGCTGCGAAGGGCGCGGTCGACCGGCTGCGTGCCCTCTCCAGCACCGCGCCTGCATCAACGGCCCGAAACGACAACGCGCGTGCCGTCGTGCTCGCCGCCGCGGATCCAGCACAGCCGTACGGAGCGGCGCTGTCCTGGCCCGCCGCGACAGGCGACACGAAACACCGCCCAGCGCGCAAAGCCGGAGCGCTGGCGGTGCTGGTCGACGGAATCCCAGCCCTGTACGTCGAACGCGGCGGCCGCTCGTTGCTGAGCTTCACCGAGGAACGCAGTGCGCTGCAAGCCGCCGCGGCCGCGTTGTCGACCGCGGTCCGAGAAGGCTGGCTGGGCCAGTTGGCCGTTCAGCGCGCGGACGGAGAACACGCGCTGACCTCGGAACTGGCCGAGATCCTGCAAGAAGCGGGCTTCCGCGCGACTCCGAAGGGACTCCGGTTGAGAGCTTGACACTGCCGGGGCGGCGGCTCGGCCGAGCCGCGAACGCGAGCGCGTCCGGTCGGCTCTGCCGTGCGGCCAAGCGGGGTGCTCGGTGGACCCGCGCAAGGGAAGCAGGTGGTGTCACTAGACTTCTCGTGGCCCCTCGGTGGACAAAAGGACGTTCGATCATGGCGATGCGCGAGTTGCGCTACTTCGGTGACCCGGTGCTCAAGTCCGTGTGCGACCCGGTGACCACGTTCGACAGCAAGATCGAGGCGCTGGTGAAAGACCTCCTCGACAGCGTGCAGCCGGAGGGCCGGGCGGGGCTCGCCGCGCCGCAGATCGGGGTCGGGCTGCGGGTGTTCAGCTACGACGTCGGCGGGCTGACCGGGTACGTCATCAACCCGGAGATCGCCCACCTTTCCGAGGAAACGCACGAAATCGGCGAAGGCTGCCTGTCCGTGCCGGAACTGTGGTTCCCGACGGTCCGCGCGAAGCACGCCGTGGTGCGCGGCGTCGACCTGCGCAACGAGCCGATCGAGGTCGAGGGCGTCGACGTGCTGGCCCAGTGCCTCCAGCACGAAACCGACCACCTCGACGGCAAGCTCTACCTCGACCGGCTCACTCCCGACCGGAAGAAGCAGGCGCTGCGCGAGGCGCGGGGCAAAGACTGGTTCTGGAACCGCTGACCGCCCGCGGCGTCCGGGCGGCGGCGAGCCGGAGCACCGTGCCGTCGTCCGAGCCGGTTTCGACCCGCAGCCCGGCGCGAACAGCGGTCCGGGCCATGGCGTCGTTGCCCGGAAGGCGGACCGCAATCAATTCCGTGGTCCCGCCGGCCTCGGCGAGGGCGACCAGCCGAGCGAGCAACGCCGTGCCGATTCCCTGGCGCTGCCAAGCATCCTCGACGAGAAGCGATACCTCGGCCGTGCCGTCTCGCTGGGAAATCAACTGCCCGAACCCGATCACGTCCCGGCCGCACACCGCGAGCAGGCTGGTTCCGCGCGGCGGCATGAGCAAGCGGTGCAGCCATTTCCGGGGTACCGTGCGCAGCCCCGTGTGGTAGCGGTTGAACAACGTCTTCGCCGAACAGCGAAGATGCACCGCGCCGATCGCGTCCGTGTCCCGCGGGGTACCGACCCGCAAAATGACCGCCGCCCCGTCTGGACGGTCGAGCACGACCGGACCGGCCAAGTTCTGCTCCGCCGCTGCCAGCAGTTCCAGGAAGGCCGAGGCCTGGGCAAGTTCGGGTTCGGCGAACGCCACCCATCGCCGCCGAGCGACGAACGCCTGCCCGTCTCCGAAGGGGAAAACCGCCCGGTGCCCGCCTTCGGTACGCCCCGGGTTGGCCTCGCTTGCCGGGACGAGCGTCACGAGATCCGCGGACAGGACCACCCGCAACATCGGAGCGCGGCAATCCGGATCAACAATCGCCCGCCGCGCGGCGACGAGTGCTGTGGCGGCTGAGTCGCGAAGTCCGCGAACGGTGGTTTCGGCAACTGCCTCTCGCATGACGGCATCAGCTGTTGCCTGCGCCTTCCCGCCGTCAGGTTCGGCGGCCGTCTCGCCCTCGGCGGTGCGGGAAGTTGTTGCCGGAGTGGGCAATTCCCGAATGTCAGTCCCGATGCACCACTCGCCCGCGACTGGAAGCGAAGTAGTCGCCGAAGCACGGCCTGCCTCGGCATCGAGTCCGTAAGCGGCATCCCAGCCAGAGGCGGTCGCTGCTGAAGGGGCACGGAGTTCGTGCACGGAAGCCTCGGCGGACGTCTCCCCGCTGGTGAGGGACGCAGTGGTCCGCGAAGACTCGCGAGGTCCGGTATCAACGACTGCCGCAGAGTCGACCGGCCGCGAAGTGTCCTCGGCGCTCGTCTCCTTGCCGGTGAAGGGCGCTGGAGCACTGCGTCGTCCGGGATTCGCTCCAGGGGTTGCCTCCCGACCAGCAGTTGCTGGGACGTCGAGCGGCCCCGAAGACGGCTCAGCGAGGGACGCCGATGCGTCGCGTCGTCCGGCATCGGCACCAGAAGTTGTCTCCGCGTCAGCAACTGCTGGGGCGTCGAGCGGCGAGGTGGGTTCGGTGCGTGTCGCCGGGTCGGGGATTTTTCGGATATCCGCGGTCGTCGACCGGGCAGGGGCGGGTGTTTCCGGGATGGGGGTGAGCAGTTCTCGGGCGGCGTCGGCGATCGATTCTTCGGTGGCGAGTGTGGTGGCAACTGGGGCGGGGATGGTGGTTTCGGTCATCCCCAGGCAGTCGCCGCCTTCGTCGCGGAGGGCGTCTATCAGGAGGTGCTGGGGCAAGCCTGCTGCTGGGCGCAGTACGAATTCGTCCAGGACGCCGCCTGGGGCTGGGTATCTGGTCAGGCCGAGGATGCTGCATTCGAGGTCGGCCAGTCGGATGGCGAAGCGGGCCAGCGTGCCGGGGTGGTCGTCGGAGCGGACGCGTACCCGCCAGGCTTGGGTCGGCGGGAGGTTTTCGTTGGAGTGACGTGGGTTTCGCTCGGGGCGAGGCAGGTGTGCCGGTTCGTCGGGGGTGGCGTTCGCGAGGAGGCTGCGGGGTGTCGAAGGCATGTCCATGGACGTACCGTCGCCGACGCACGTAACCAGGGGTGTCCTGTGGTGTTTCGGGTGTGTCAGAGGGTGGTCGGAAATGTGTGATCTGCGGGAAACAGCGGTGGGGTCAGTTTGAGAGCAGGAGACCGAATTCGTTGTCTTCAGGGTCGGTGAAGTGGGCCTGAGAGGCGTTGGGCTGATGGGTACCGACTGGGTGAGCACCGGCGGCTTGGATGCGGGCGGCTTCGGCGGGGTGGTCGCCGGACAGGTCTAGGCAGAGGCGGTTTTTGCCGTGTTTCGGGGTGTTCACGCGCAGGAATTCGAGGGTGGGGCCGCGGCCGGCGGGGTTGCGCAGGGTGGTGATGGCGGGTTCTTCGGCGGTGATCGGCCATGCGGTGAGCGGGGACCAGAAGCGGGCTAGGCGTGCGGGGTCCTGTGCGTCGATGACGATCGCCGCTACGGCACCGGAATTGGCGTATTCCGCGCGGGGTTCCAGCACACAGAACTCGTTGTCTTCGGGGTCGGCCAGAACGATCCACGGGACGTGGTGCTGGCCGATGTCGATGGGGCGTGCGCCCAGGGAAACCGCTCGGGCTACCGTTTCGCGCTGGTTTTCGCCGGAGGTGCTGGAGAGGTCCAAGTGGAGCCGGTTTTTGGCGGTCTTCGGGCGGGAGGTCGCGGCGAAGAGCAGGGTGAGATCGCAGCCGTCGTCGGGTGCGGGTTGGACGGTGGCCTCGTCCGGGGATTCCGTGGTGAGCTGCCAGCCTAGGAGGCCGGACCAGAAGCGGGCCAGGCGTGCTGGCTGTTCGGCGGCGATGACCAGGTTGGCCAGACGTGGTGCCATGTCGCCACGGTAGCGGGCAGGGCCGACGAAAACGGCGGGTCGCGGCGGCGCAGCGGGTGCGGGATCGGGTGAAAGAACTGTGCCGGCAAGCGCGGGGGTATCACGCTTGCCGGCACAGCCGGATCGCCACGGTGGTCTGGAAACAGCGCAGAACCGGGAAGCTTCCCCGCTTTCGGTTCTCGAACGCTATCTGGTCGCCAGTCGCAGCAGGGCCCAGGCTTGGGCGGACAGCTCGTGGTCTCCGTCGGTGTGGACCATGGTCACCGGGACTCTTCCCCAGAGCCAGAGGTACACGTTCGCGGGCGAGCCGGTGACGATCGCGTCCGCGGCGTCGGCTTCTCGGGAAGAGCAGCGCCAGGCCTCTGTCTCGCCGGGGCCTGCTCTCGCGATCCAGCTGTGGCCGCCGGTGTGGAAACCCACTGTGCCGTTTCGGGTTCCCGAGACGCCCATGGTGGTGAGTTTGTGTCCGAAGTAGAGGGTGAGGGCCTCGTCGACGCCGTCGGCGGCCAGGTCGTCGGGCACTGTCGAGTCGCCGGTTCCGGCTGCGTTTTCGGCGTCCACTCGGTGCACGAGGGTTTCGTGGAGCATGCGGCGACGCCAGAAACCGTGGGTCGGATCGGCGGACCACCAGGTGGCGGCTCGGGTGGCCGGGTCGTGGTCGGCCAGTGCGGCTTCGAGTTCGGTGCGGGCCGCGGAGTAGAAGTCCGCCACTGGCTGGCCGGGCAGGGGCTCGCGCCACGGTTCTGGCCGGCGGCCTTCGCGGATCCAGCCGAGTACCTGCCAGTAGACGGAGCCGACGTGTTTGAGCAGCTCGTTCAACGTCCAGCCGGGGGCGGTGGGCACCGGCGAATCGGGTGACGCCGAGTGCGCCACCTCCCCCAGCAGGTGCGCCTCCACGGAGAACGCCTCGAGCAGCCGGCCGTGGTCGACCGTGCCGAGTTCACGCGACATGGGCTTCCCCGGTCATCGGCAGGCCGTGCACGACCCGGCGGACGAGTTCGAGGAACTGGGCGGTCGCCTCAAGCAGGCCCGTGGCGAGTTCGGCGGTGACGCGACCGCTGATGCCCGCTTCGGCGGCGGCCCGGGTTTCGGAGTGGTCGGCGAAGAACGCCGACCACTCGCGCAGTTCGGGGGCGACGGCGTCGAGCAGCACCCAGCCGCTGGCCGGACGGCCCCTGCCCCGGCGCGGACGGCCCCGGACGGCGAGCACCGCACCGGCGCCGCGCAGGGCGGCGAGGTAGGCGCCGATGAAGCGTTCGGCTGGGTCGCGTTCGTTTTCCGCGTGGTCGAGTCCGCGGTTGGCCTGGGCGAGGAGGGCGACTGCCTCGGGAGGGGCCGGCGGGCGCAGGGACAGCGGAAGCTGCGGCTGGCCCTTGGCGCCGGAGCGGCGGGCGGACGGTTCGGCAGAGGGCCGGACCGCTGCCCGGGTGCGGTGGACGACCTGCCTCGGGGGCGGACCGCTGGGCACGGGGGCTTCGGGGACGTGGTGCACGGTTGGCTTGGGGGTTGGGGCGCGTTCGGGCTGGGGAGCCGCGGCCGGGGTGTTCTCCGACGCGAAGGGCAGCGCGGGGTTGGTCGCCGGAGCGGCAGGGTTGACTGCCGAAGCGGAGGGCACCGGCTCGGGCGAGGAACCGAGGCCGGATTCCACGGCAGGAGACTGAGCAGAGTCAGCCGCCGAGCCGCTTCCCGGCGCGGGCGACAGGCTTGGGCCAGATTCCGCAGCACCGGACTGGGCGGAGCCGGCGGCAGAACCGCTCTCCGACGCGAGCCAAAGATCGAGCCCGGGCTGAGCGGAGCCAGCCGCCGAAGCAGGCGACGGAACCGACGCGGCAGAACCAGCACCCGGCGCCTGAGCAGCGCCGCCAGCAGCAGAAGCACCAGCAGCACCCGGCCGTTCCACCGGTGCGCCGAACGTCAGCTGTTCGCCCACCGCACCAGGTCGGGGTGCCTCGGCGGCACTGTCCGCGGGGGACACGACCGAGACGGACATGGCGACCCTCCTCCTGCTCGGGTGGGCCCGGCCGGGGGCCCGAGGTGCTTCCCCCACCCCGGGACCGGCCGGTGCGCTCCCACCGGGTATCGAACGTCTGTTCGATCTGTTTCCAGAGTAGCCGCGCCGGGCAATCCGCTCAACCCCGCTGGTGGAATCCGGGCACGTGGTGCGGGACACGGCTGCACCGGCGTGGTCTCATAACGGAGTGAGCACCCACGACCATCCCGCTGTCGCCAAGGTCACCGCCGCGCTGGGCGAGGCCGGGCTGCACGCCGCCGCTGACGGAGTGCGGGTGCTGCCCGCTGAAGCGCGCACCGCCGCGCAGGCCGCGGAGGCGCTCGGCGTGCCGGTCGGCGCTATCGCGAACAGTCTGGTTTTCCGCGCCCGCAGGAATGACGGGGCGGAGGTCGCGTTGCTCGCCCTTACTTCGGGGGCGCATCGGGCCGAGGAGTTCCGGCTGGCGGAACTCGCCGGGGTCGCGGAAGTCGGCAAGGCGGACGCGGCGTTCGTCCGGGAGCACACTGGGCAGCCGATCGGGGGTGTCGCGCCGATCGGGCATCCGGAGCGGCTCGTGACGCTCGTGGACACGGCGTTGCGCGGGTACGCCGAGGTGTGGGCCGCGGCGGGGCATCCGAAATCGGTCTTCCCGACGACGTTCGACGCGCTCGTCACGCTCACCGGGGGCACCCCGGGCGATCTCGCGGGCGAAGGGGAGGATGGTCGACTGTGACCGCGATGTCCTCCTCCGGGTGCTCCCGGTACGTGCAGCTCTCCGCCGACGAGTTCCGGTCCCGGCTGCCGGAAGCGCTGGCGATCTACGTGAACGCCATGCGCTACCCCGAGGGCACGGCCGAGCAGCGCGCGCCGATGTGGCTCACGCACGCGCTGCGCGAGGGTTGGCGCTGCATAGCCGCCCTCGACGACAACGGTGTCCTGCTCGGCATCGCGTACGGCTACAAGGGCCGCGCCGGGCAGTGGTGGCACGAGCAGGTCCGGCACGGCCTGACCCGCCGTTCCGGGACCGAGGAAGCCGAGCGCTGGCTGGCGGACTACTTCGAGCTCACCGAGATCCACGTGCGCCCGGAGAACCAGGGCAAGCAGATCGGCGAGGACCTGCTGCGCAGGCTGCTCGACGGCGTGCCCAGCGCGAACGTGCTGCTCTCCACTCCGGAGGGGACCAGCCGGGCGTGGAAGCTGTACCGGCGCATGGGGTTCGTCGACGTTCTGCGCGACTACCAGTTCACCGGCGATCCGCGGCCGTTCGCGATTTTGGGGCGGGCGCTGCCGCTCGAAGCGCGGTAGGACCGCCGCGCGCCCGGTTTCGGACCGGGCGCGCGGCGCGCTCGCCTACCGCATAACACGGCCCCCAGAAGGCCCGCGCACCGGCAAATCGCGGGCGATCAGGCGCGGCCGAGCGACGGCGCCACTGTCTTGGCCACGGCGACCGCCTTCGTACAGGCGGTGCCGGTGTCGAGTCCGCTGGCGGGCTCGCCGCTGAACTGCACGGAGACGATCTCGCCGTACCCGTGCGCCTCGTCGTCCTTCGGGGTTTCGATCTTGCGCCAGGTCGCGTCGCAGCTGACTACGCTGCTGTCTTCGTCCTTCTTCTGGATGGCCGTGACGCCGCTGCCGAGGTCGGCGGGCTGGCCGTCTTCGGCGTCGGCGGGCAGGCCTTGGTACAGGTGCACCGAAACCTGCGGGTAGTGGGTGTCGTCGCCGGACCAGAAGTCGCATTCGTGCAGGCTCTTGGGCTCCACAAAGGACTTCTGCCCCAGCGCGGTCTCCACGGCCTGCTTGCCGGCGACGGCACACGGGTCGGTCGTCAGCACGGAACCGGGCATCTGCTGGTACTGCGGCGGAGTGCTGTGCAGGGCCTGCACGACCTTGGCCAGCGCCGCGCGGCCGAGCGCGCACGCGTCGCCGCCCGGAGCCTTGGCCTGGAAGGTGATCCCCAGAGACTGCTCGAACGACGTCACGACAGAGACCCAGCACGACCCTGGCTTGTCGTTGTCGACGACCAGCGGAAGGCCTTCGAGCTTCTCGGCCGGGTCCTTCGACATGATCAGCTGGTCGCCGACGCGCAGCACCAGTTCGACGGTCTTGCCGCCGGAGTCCTTGACGTTGACGCTGCACTCGCCCCATTCGGAGGACGAAAGGCTCGACTGGTCCGGAGTGCCGAGGGCGCCGAGAGTCTTGGCGTCCAGCAGCGCGCACGGATCCACTGTTCGCAGGGCCGCCGCCTGGACGGCGGGGTCGGTGATCGGGGGTTTCGCTTCGGAGGCGGGAGAACCCGCGGCGGCGGTACCCGCGGTCGAGCCGCCACAGCCCGCGAGGGCGGCGAGCAGAGTCGCCCCCGCTGCCAGCGCCGCTGCCCGGAATATTCGGTTTTCGGTGATCATGCGCGGCACCGTAGCGGAATCTGCCACCCGTTCGTGGCGAAATCTCCAAGAATGCGGACAGTCCGTGAATGATGCTCACCGGGGCTCAGGTCGCCAGTAGCCGACCGCGAGTGCCGCGACGAGCAGCACCGCGCCGCCCCACGCGAACGTGCTCAGGCGCTCGTGCAGGAAAACTACCGAAAGCACCGTCCCGGTAAGCGGTTCCAGCAGCGCGGACAGTGCGCCCAGCACCGGGTGGGCACCGCCGAGACCGCGGAAGTACGCGGCGTACGCGACGGCTGTCGGGACAACGCCGAAGTACACCGCCAACAGCAGTACGTCGGCGTTGGCGGGCAGGCTCATGCCGAGCCAGAGTGCGGCGGGTGTCAGCAGCAAACCGCCGGTCAGGCAGCCGAATGCGGTGGTAGCCAACGGTTCTAGGCCATTGACGGGCTCCGCTGTGACGAGCGTGAGCACGGCGAAACCGGTCGCCGCGAGCAGCGCGAAGCCTAGGCCGCCGACAAGCCGAGCGGGTGACGTCGCGGTCTCCGGCGACCAGCGCAACAGCACGAGCCCCGCGACGGAGCCGCCGACGGACACCAGCGTCCACAGCTGGGGCGCGCGGCGGCGCTGCACCGCGGAGACCATCGTGAGCACAACGGGTGCGGCGCCGATCGTGGTCATGGTCGCGACGCTGACCGAACTGAGCGCGACGGCAGCGAAGTAGCTGGCTTGGAAAAGCGCGAAGAGGGCGCCGACGAGAAGGAGACGGCGCCAGGTTTCCTTGGCGGGAAGGCGAAGTCCGCCGGTGAGAGCGACGTACGCCGCGCTCGCGGCGCCGCCGATCAGCAGGCGGTAGGTGGCGACGGCGAGCGGGTGCAGGCCGGCTTGCTGGGCGAGAAGCGAGCCGGACAGGCCGCCGGTTCCCCAGAGCACGCCGGCGAGGACTAGGGCGGCCGACGAGCGGGCGCGCGAAGGTACGGCAACAGACATTCGGAAGTGGGCTCCTGCGTCGAAGGAATCGGAAATCGACGACGCGGGACAGCGTGTGCCGGCCGGTTCAGGACGTCATCCGGTGGCCGCGGGCCCGGTTCGGGCGCACGCGGCGAAAACTGCCCCGCTCAGGAGGCTGGTGGTGGGATGACGACGAGAAGCCACTGCACGGGCGGGAGCTTAACCAGAGGCCGGGGAGACGATCAACGGGTTTGCGGCCCAGCGGATCTCGCCGTCCTGCCATTCGCCGGTAGCGGAGAGCCCGATCGCGGCGGCGACGGCGGCGGAGGCCCGGTTTTCCGGGTGGATGTGGGCGATGATCTCGTCCACCGGTCGCTGGTCGAGCCACGCGACAAGTCCGCGCGCGGCTTCGGTGGCGATGCCCCGGCCCTGCCACGGAGTTCCCACCACCCAGGCGATTTCGGCGACAGCGCGGCTGACCGTCGCCTGAACAGTGCCCACAAGGCCGGAATCGCGCAGCCGGATCACCCAGTTCAGCCAGGACACCGCCGGATCGGGCGAGCCCGCGGTCATCCGCTGATAACGCGCGCGGAGAGCCGCCGCCGAGTCGGGAGCACCGCCGATGTACGTGTGCAGGGCCGGATCCGACAGCACCGACGCCATCTCCTCGGCGTGCGAGACGGACAGCGGCAGCAGGTCCAACCGGGTGGTTTCGATGAGCTGAGCGGTAAACATGCGCGGAAGACCCCCGGGCCGGTGCGGAACACCGGCCCGGGAAAGCAGTCTCAGTCCAGTTGCGCCAGCTGCTCGCGCAGGGTGTCCAGCCCCATGCCGCCCATCTGCAGGGCCTTCGTGTGGAACTGCTTGATGTCGAACGCCGACCCCTGCCGCGCACGGGCCTCGTCGCGCGCGGCCAGCCAGAGGCGTTCGCCCAGCTTGTACGCGGGGGCCTGGCCCGGCCAGCCGAGGTAGCGGTCGATCTCGTCGTGGATGTGGGCGTGGTCGGTGATCGTGCGGGTCAGCATGAACTCCAGGCCCAGATCCGGCGTCCAGCGCTCGCCCTCGTGGAATCCGGTGCCCGCCGGGATTTCCAGTTCCAGGTGCATGCCGAGGTCGACCACGACGCGGGCGGCGCGGAAGAGCTGCTCGGACAGCATGCCGAGCAGGTTGCCGTCGTCCGACAGGTAGCCCAGCTCCTCCATGAGGCGTTCCGCGTACAGCGCCCAGCCTTCGCCGTGCGCCGAGATGAACGTCATCAGCCGCTGGTACTTCGTGAGGGTCTCGGCCTGGTTGACCGCGGTCGCGATCTGCAAGTGGTGGCCCGGGACGCCCTCGTGGTAGACCGTCGAAACCTCGCGCCAGGTCGTGAAATCGTTGCGGTCCGCGGGAAGCGACCACCACATCCGGCCGGGACGGCTGAAGTCCTCGCTCGGCCCGGTGTAGTACGCGCCGACGCCGCCGCCGGGCGGGGCGATCTTGCACTCCAGCGCCATCAGCCGGTCCGGGATGTCGAAGTGCTTGCCGCGCAACGACTTCAGCGCGTCGTCGGACAGCTGCTGCATCCACGCCTCGAACTGCGGGCGGCCCTGGATGCGGTAGCGCGGGTCGGCGTCGAGCACCGCCGCGGCTTCCGCCGGCGTCGAACCGGGCTTGATGCGGTTCGCGACCGCGCGCATTTCCGTTTCGAGGCGGGAGAATTCGTGCCAGCCCCACTCGTACGCCTCGCGCAGGTCCAGCTCCGCGCCGATGAAGTAGCGCGACCACAGCCGGTAGGTGTCCTCGCCGACGGCGTCCTTCACCGGGGCCTTCGGGGCCAGTTCGGCGCGCAGGAATCCGGCGAATTCCGCGAACGCCTCGTCCGCGGCTCGCGCGCCCGAGGCCAGGTCGGACTTCAGGGAGTCCACGCCCGCGTCGGCGACCATGCCGGCGAAGAAGCCCGGTCCGTCCTTGAGTCCGGCCCACGTTTCGCACTGCTCGGCGACCTTCGAGACCTGCCGCAGGGCGGAAACCCGCCCCTTGTCGGCCGAGGCCAGCAGCGACGCGCGGACCCCGGCCAGCGCCTCGGGCACCTTCGGCAGCCGGGCCGCGACGTTCGCCCAGTCGTCCGGGGTGTCGGTCGGCATGAGGTCGAAGACCATCCGCAGGCCCTGCACCGGGCTCTCGATCACGTTGAGCGAGGCCGCGTCGAGACCCGCGTCGTGGATCTCCAGCTCGAGACCGATCCGCTCGGTGAACACGGCCTTCGCGACCCGCTCCCCCGCGTCCGCCGGTTCCGCGGCGGTCACCGCGGCCAGCGCGCGCCGCGCCAGGTCCGCGCGGGCGTCGTGGCCCGTGGGCGAATAGTCGGTCAGCTGGTCGTCGTAGCCCGCGACGCCGAGCATGGTGGCCGCGACCGGGTCCACGGCCACGTAATCGTCGACGTACCGGTCGCAGATCTCCGGAACGCTCTGTTCGGTGGAAGCCATGTCCGGCACGCTACCGGCCGGACCTGGCCGCGGCCCACAGAGTACTGTGCCGATCGTTGCTAATCCGACCACAGCCACGGCCTAATGGCTTCGCAGCAACGGTTACGTGCGGGGTGGGGGTCGGCCTGCTTTTGGTCGGATTAGTAAGTGCGGGCGGGCACCAGCCCGAGCCGGGTGACCACCTCGCGCGTCGCCTTGGACCGGTTGAAGGTGTAGAAGTGCAGGTCGGGCACGCCTTCGGCGATCAGTTTCTCGCACAGTTCGGTGACCCAGTCGATCCCCGCCGCGCGGAACGCCTTGGGGTCGTCGGAGAACGGTTCGAGCCGGTCCAGCAGCCGCTGCGACGCGGGAGCGCCGGAGAGCTTGATCGTGGTGTGCAGCGTGCGCAGAGTGGTCAGCGGCATGATGCCGGGCAGCACGAGCGCGTCGCAGCCCGCGGCGGCGACCCGGTCGCGCAGCCGCAGGAAGTCCTCCGCCTCGAAAAACAGCTGCGCGATCGCGAAATCGGCTCCCGCGCGGAATTTGCGGACCAGGTGCTTCGTGTCCGATTCCAGGTCCGCCGAACGCGGGTGGCCGTACGGGAAGGCCGAGACGCCGACGCAGAAGTCGCCGAGCGAGCGGACCAGTCCGACCAGTTCCTCGGCGTAGGTGAGGCCCTCGGGATGCGGAACCCAGTCGCCGTAGACGTCGCCGGGCGGGTCGCCGCGCAGCGCGAGGATGTTGCGCACGCCGACCGCCGCGTACCAGCCGATCACGTTCCGCAGTTCGGCCACCGAATGGTCGACCGCCGTCAGGTGGGCCATCGGGCAGAGCGTGGTTTCGGTGGCGACGCGGGCGATGCTGCGGATGGTGCCGTCGCGGCTCGAACCGCCCGCGCCGTAGGTGATCGACATGTACGCCGGGTCCAGCGGTTCCAGCTCGCGGATGGCCTTCCACAGGACGGCCTCGTCGGCCTCGTCGCGGGGCGGGAAGAACTCGACGGAGAACGCGGGCCCGTCCCCCCGCAGCCTTTCGATCACCGACGTCATGGAGTGAAATGGTAGTGGCTCGCCGCGACGCGCGGCAGAGCTGACGGGTGGGCTTGGCCACGCGCGTACCGTCAGTGGGCGAACCCTCCCGGGGAGGCGAGCCCATGAGCAGTGAAGACGATCTGGCCTGGGACGAAGACGTGCGCGTGGCCGTCTACCGCGCGTTCTCCTCCCGCGGCCGCCCGCCCACCGCGCCCGAGCTGGCGGACGCCGCGCACGGGTCGCTCGCGGTGGCGAAACAGGCGTTGCACCGGATGGCCGACCCGAGATGGCTGTGGCTGGACGAATGCGAGCACGTGGCGCTGGCCGCGCCGTTCGCGGCGGTCCCGCTCGGGTTCGCGGTGATGGGCGAGCACACCATGTGGTGGGGCGGCTGCGCTTGGGATTCGTTCGCGATCCCGCACCTCGTCTCGGGCGAGCCCGAGGTGCTGGTGGCGACGCGCTGTCCCGGCTGCGGGGAGCCGTCCGCGCTGGTCGTGCGGCGGGACCGGCCGCCGAGCGGCACGCAGGTCGCCTACTTCCCGGCCTCGCCCGAGCAGCTCGCGGGCGACCGGGGCAAGCAGCGGCTGTACTGTGCCGAGTCCTGTGTGGACAGTCCGGGCGAGCTGCTCGGGCTCGACGCGCTGTGGCACCTCGCGAAGGACTGGTACGAAGGCTGTCTCGAACCCGGCTACCGGCCGCGCGGACCGGCCGAGGCAGCGGAGTACTTCGCGGCGAGCGGGCGTCCTGACGCGTTCCGGAGCGGCTGAGCGCGTCTGGTGCGCCACATCCGGGGGCGCCCGGCGTGACCCCGGCCGCCCTCGTCCCGGAGGATGAGGGCATGGACGCGCCCGGATTCGACGCCGACCTCCCCGCGCACGTGGAGCGTGCGCTGGCCGATTTCCTCGGCCGGGCGGGGAGCGAGATCCTGCGCACCGAGCCGAGCGTCGCGGCCGGGATCGAGGCGCTGTCCGGTTTCGTGCTGGGCGGCGGCAAGCGGATCCGGCCGACCTTCGCCTGGTGGGGCTGGCGCGGCGCGGGCGGCGCGGCGTCCGGTCCGCTCGCCGAGGGCGCGCTGCAGGCGGTGGCGAGCCTGGAGCTGATCCAGGCGTGCGCGCTGATCCACGACGACCTCATCGACTCCTCGGACTCGCGCCGCGGCAGGCCGACCGTGCACGTGGCCGCCGAGAAACTGCACGCCGACCGGGGCTGGCTCGGTTCGCCGTCGGTGTTCGGGCTGGCCAGCGCGGTGCTGGTGGGCGATCTGGCGCTGGCCTGGGCCGACGACATGTTCGCCGACGCCCCGCTGCCCGCGGAGACGATCGCGGCGGCTCGGCCCGCCTGGCGCGCGATGCGCACCGAGGTGCTCGCCGGGCAGTACCTCGACGTCCGCACGCAGGCCGTCGGCGACGCTTCGCCCGAGGCCGCGCTGCGGATCGACCGGCTCAAGACCGCCGCGTACACCGTCCAGCGGCCGCTGCACCTCGGCGCCTCGCTCGCCGGGGCGGACGACCGGCTGATCGCCACCCTGCTGGAGTTCGGCGGCGACGTCGGCGTGGCGTTCCAGCTGCGCGACGACCTGCTCGGCGTGTTCGGCGACCCGTCGGTGACCGGCAAGCCCGCCGGGGACGACCTGCGCGAGGGCAAACGCACCCTGCTCGTGGCGCTCGGCCTGCAGCTCGCCGCGGAGAAGGGCGACCACACCGCGGCCAAGGCGATCGCCGACGCGATCGGGGCCGCCGACCTGACCAACGGCACCGTGGACCAGGTGCGCGAGGCGCTGACCTCGGTCGGCGCGGTCGCCGCGGTGGAGCGCCGGATCGACGAGCTGACCGCCTCCGCGAACGCCGCGCTCGACCGCGCGCACCTCGCCGAGCCCGCTCCGTCCGCGCTCGCCGAGCTGATCCGTCTGGCTACCCAGCGGAAGTTCTGATGCGGACGGTGAACGGGCCCGCCGACCACGTCGTGGTCGTCGGCGCCGGGCTGGCCGGGCTCTCGGCGACGCTGCACCTGCTCGGCGCGGGACGGCGGGTGACGCTGCTGGAGCAGCAGAAGATGCCCGGCGGACGAGCCGGCCAGCAGGACTTCGGCGCGAACGCGGTCGACACCGGGGCCAGCGTGCTCACCATGCCGGAACTGGTGGACGAAGCACTGCACGCGGTCGGCGAGTCGCTGGCCGACACAGTGCCGCTGACCAGGCTCGATCCGGCGTACCGGGCTCGTTTCGCCGATGGCAGCACGCTCGCCGTGCACACCGACGGCGAGGCGATGGAAGCCGAGATCCGGTCGTTCGCCGGTCCGGCCGAGGCGGACGGCTACCGGCGGCTGCGACGGTGGCTCACCGACCTGTACGCGGCACAGAAGGACCACTTCATCGGGGCGAACTTCGATTCGCCCCTGGATCTTGTCCGGCCGGAACTCGGGAAGCTCGCGGCGCTGGGCGGCTTCGGTCGGCTGGGGCCGCGCGTCTCCAGCTTCTTGCGCGACGAGCGCGTACGGCGGCTCTTCTCCTTCCAAGCGCTGTACGCGGGTCTCGATCCGACGCGCGCGCTCGGCGCGTACGGCGTCATCGCGTACATGGACACTGTCGGCGGCGTCTACTACCCGCGCGGCGGCATGGGCGCGATCGCCCGCGCGATGTCCGACGCTGCGACACGCGCTGGTGCCGAACTGCGGTTCGGCACGGAAGCCGCGTGGCTTGAGCGAGTGTCGTCCCGCGTACGCGCTGTACGCACGCGCTCGGGCGAGCGTATTGAGTGTGACGCCGTGGTGCTCGCGACAGAACTTTCAGCGGCGTACCGGCTGATCGGCGCGCGTCCGCGGCGTGTGCTGCCGTTGAAGTACTCGCCATCGGCGTTCGTGCTGCACGGGCACGCGGACCGTTCATGGCCGGAACTGGACCACCACACGATTTTCTTCGGCCAGGCGTGGGAGCGCACCTTCGCCGAGATCGTCCGCGAGGGCAAGCTGATGAGTGATCCGTCGCTGCTGGTCACGCGCCCGACCGCGACCGAGCCGACACTCGCGGGCGACGGCGGCGAGATCATTTCCGTGCTCGCTCCGGCCCCGAACCTGAACACCGGCCCGATCGACTGGGCGCGCGTCGGCCCGGCTTATCGCGAAGAACTGTTGCGGACGCTCGAATCGCGCGGGCTCACCGGGTTCCGTGACGAGTACATTGTGGACGAACAGCTGACTCCGGCCGACTGGGCCGCGCGCGGGTTGGCCGCCGGGACCCCGTTCTCGCTCGCGCACACCTTCCCGCAAACTGGTCCGTTCCGACCGGCGAACCTGGTGCGGGCGGCGGAAAACGTGGTGCTCGCCGGATGCGGGACGACGCCGGGTGTCGGCATCCCGCCGGTGCTGATCTCCGGACGGCTCGCCGCGGAACGGATCACCGGCCGGTGAGCGAGCTCGACGCGGCCGGCATCGCCGAGCCCGCGCTGCGTGCCGCCTACACGGAGTGCCGGCGCATCAACGCGCACCACGGCCGCACGTTTTTCCTTGCCACGCGGCTGCTTCCGGCGCGTGCGCGGCCGGCCGCGCACGCGTTGTACGGCTTCGCGCGGATGGCCGACGAACTGGTCGACAACCCCGAGCCCGGCACCGATCCGGCGGTCGCGCTGGACAAGGTCGCCGGGCTGGTCGACGAGGTTTACGACGGGCGGGCACCGGTCGATCCGGTGCTGGCCGCCCTTGCGGATACGGTGCGCCGCTATGACATCCGCCGCGATCTCGTCGACGCGTTCCTGCATTCCATGCGGATGGACCTGACGGTCGCGGAGTACGCGACTTACGCCGACCTCGGTGAGTACATCTACGGTTCGGCCTGCGTGATCGGGCTGCAGATGCTGCCGGTGTTCGGGACCGTCGGGCCGCTGGAGGAAGCTGCGCCGAGTGCGGCGGCGTTGGGGGAAGCGTTTCAGCTGACCAATTTCCTGCGGGATGTCGGCGAGGATCTCGACCGCGGGCGGTTGTATCTGCCTGCCGAGGAGCTGGCGGCGTTCGGAGTGGACCGCGAGAGGTTGCTCGACGCGCGTCGGCAGGACCGTTCGGATCCTCGGGTGCGGGCGGCGCTGGCGGTGGCGGTTTCGCGGACGCGTGCGGTGTATCGGCGGGCTGAGGAGGGGATTTCGTTGCTGCGGCCGGAATCCCGGCCGTGCGTGCGGACGGCGATCACGTTGTACGAAGGCATTTTGGACGAGATCGAAGCGATGGACTACGCCGTGCTCAACCGCCGCGCGGCAGTGGGCAAGGGGCGACGGGTCGCGGTCGCGGTGTCCGCGCTGGCGCAGCGTGGGCTCAGTGCCAGACCGGGACGCCCTCGCTGACTCGGGCCGGTTCGACGCTGGCGTCGTAGGAGCGCAGCCAATCCGGGGTCAGGCGAATGAGCGCGAAGTCCTCGTCGAGGGCTCGGGAGCCCGGGAACTGCTCCAGGTACACCTGGCCTGCATCGCGGCGGGCAGTGCCGGATTCGATGGCTGCTTCGCCTTCGACCTGGAGCGAAACCGTGCCGGTGCAGCCGATTACCGCAGCGGCGCGCGGATGTGCTCGGAGGTTGGCCACCTTTCGAGCGGTGCGGTGAGCGTTGAACAGCAGCGATCCGTCTGGGGCGATGGCGAAGCTGACCAGGGCAGCTTCGGGGTGGCCGTTCGAAGCAGTGGTGGCGACGACGCCTAGCGGGTTGGCTCGGACGAAGCTCGTGAAGTCCGCCAGGGAAAGAATCTCCATGCCGGTCAGGTTAGCCGGGCCCGGTGGGCGGCGACTCGTTCCCTTGTGGCGCAACGGGAAGAGCAGTACCGGCGTGGGCTGCCGCCGCCTAGGTGGGCGAAGGGTTTCCCGCACGACGGCGACGCGCACAGACCGCCGGGGACGCTTTGGCGGTCGGCGAGCAGGGTGGCCAACGCCAGCGCGGAGGACGTGATCAGCCAGGCGCCCCATGGGCCGTCGTCGGATGCGTCGACGTGGAGGTGCCAGCCGAAGGTGTCGTCGTGTGCGGTCAGGCGCGGAGGTCCCGCGTAGGCGGTGAACAGCGCGTTCAGCACCTCGGCGGCCGACGCGGCGTCTGGCGCGGCGAAGACCTCTCTTAGCTCCAGCGCAGCGGCGCGCAGCTCGGCTACCTCGCGCGCGGAGAGCTGGGGTTGTGGTTCTCCGTGCGCGACCAGTACTGCGGCTACCGAATCCGGCGAAGGGTCCGCCGTCAACAGCACGTCGAGCAGCGCTACGGCACGGCGAACAGCGTCCCGGGCGGAGCGGCCCGCGGAATCCGGCTGCGTTCCAGGCATACACCACTGTAACATCTTGTCTATGTCAAGCCGTTACAGGTTCGCGGCGTATCTCACCGGGGCCACTGCCGCGCGCACTGGGGACGAGTTGTCCGGTCCGGCGGTGCTGCTGCTGGGCGTGGGTGCTTCGGGGGCCGTCGCGGGGTCGGCGTTGCTGGCCGGGCTCACGGTCGCGGCGGCGATGGGCGGGCCGTTGCTGGGCGCGGTGCTCGACCGGTCACGCATGCCTGGCCGGATCCTCGCGGTCGGGCTGGTCGGGTATGCAGTGGGGCTGACAGCCATCACAGTGCTTTTCGGGGCGGTGCCGTTTGCGCTGGTAGTAGCGATTGCGGTGGTGACGGGGCTGCTGGCGCCAGCGATCGGCGGCGGGTGGACGGCGCAGGTGCCCGCGCTCGTACCGGCAGCGAAGCTCGGCAAGGCGAGCACGCTTGACGCGATGACGTTCACCGCGGCAGCTCTGGTCGGACCGGGACTTGCGGGAGTGCTCGCCACGACAGCGGGGGCTCCGGCAGCAGTGGTTCTCGCGGGCGTGTTCGTGCTGGTTGCGGTGCCGTTCGCATGGCGGCTTCCCCGGAGTGCCGAAAAACAGCGGCCGCGATTCCGTGAAGCAGCGACCGTTCTCGTGCGCAATCCCGCGCTGCGGCAGTCCACCGCGACCTCGACGTTGTCGTGCGTCGGGATCGGGATGGCGTTCGTCTGCTATCCGCTGGTCGGCGCGCAGCGGCTGGGCAGCGCGGGGTACGGGACGTTGTTGCTCGTCGGGTTGTCAGTCGCGTCGTTGCTGGCGAACGCAGTCCTTTCGCGACGGTCGTATTCGCCGGACCGCGCGGTGCGGTTGAGCACCATCGCGATCGGTATTGGGCTTGCCGGGGCGGCGGTGGCACCGAATGCAGCGCTGCTGGTAGCGGCGGTTGCGCTCACGGGGGTCGGCGAAGGACCGCAACTGGCGTCGTTGTTCGCGGTTCGGCATCGGGAGGCACCGCCGGAAATGCGGGCGCAGGTGTTCACCACCGCGGCAAGCATCAAGATCGCCGGGATAGCGCTGGGGAACGCGGTGGCCGGGCCGTTGGCCGCCTGCTCCCCCGCCGCCGGATTGGCCGCGGCGGCGGGGACGCAGGTGGTCGCGGCGGTCGCGCATCCGTTGTGGACGGTCAGAAAGCAGCCAGTCCGTCCGGAGTTCCGTTCCCGGTCGGGCCGTCGTAGCCCGGCACACCAGTGCACAGGTAGTCGCCGCCGCAGTCTTCGAAGCCGACGTTGTTTCCGCTGACGACGTCGTTGAGCTGCCCCGAGTACAACCGCGAAGCGTCCGGATACCGGTCGTGGTGTCCGGCCAGCGCGATGACTCCCGCGATGAGCGGCGCCGACGCGCTGGTCCCGCCGACTACTCGCCAGCCGGACAGGACTGTGGTCTCGTAAACGGCGGGCCCAGTGGCGGGATCGGCTACCGCGGCGACGTCGGCGACGGTCCGGCCGGGACAGTTCGGATCCTTCTGCCACGACGGTTTCGCCACCCAGGCCGAACATCCGCTCGACGCGCCGGTCCACACCGATTCGGTCCAGCCGCGTTCGTTGTCCGCTTTGGACAGCGACGTGCCGCCGACCGCGATGACGCTCGCGTACACCGCGGGCGCGCTGGGTGCGTCGAATCCGCCGTCGCCGCTCGACGCGACGATTGCGACGCCGGGGTGCTGATAGTGCGCGGCGAACTCGGCCGACCAGTGGCTTTCCGGAGCGCCGTAGCTGTTCGACACGATCGTCGCGCCGAGTTTCACGGCGGTGTCCACGGAGGCGCCGAGTGCTTCGAACGACGCGTCATCGCCTTCTACCAGCAGGATCTTGCACTGGGAGCAGGCGGCGGAGGCCATGTCGAGATCCAGCGCGGTCTCCACCGGCCAGTCGCCTTGCCGCGGCGGGAGTGGCGTCGCATCCCCGTTCTGGTTGACTTTGCGGAAGCAGCCATTCGCCGTGGTGCAGGGCGGGAGGCCGTAGGTTTGTCGATATACCGCCAGATCCGCTTCGGCGGTCGGGGCGTCGCCAGCGTCGACGATGGCGATCGTTTCGGCAGCGCCGCCGGTGTCCGGAAGGCGGTAGGCGGAACGCAGGTCAGCGGGGCTGTAGCCGGTGGCGCGCAAGGCAGACCGACTGTCCACTTTGGCATAGCAGCGGGCGAACCCCGGAGCAGCGGGACCGCAGACGTCCCGTGGGGCGGCGGACGCGACGGACGGGACGAGCGCACCGAGGAGAACCAGCACAGCCAGGACGCGTTTCATCGCTCGGCCTTCCCTACGGTGTAGGCGTTGCTGATCGTTTGAGTGATCGCGTTGCCCGCGAGATCCCGCGCGGTTACCTTCAGCGAGGGCGAAGTACCGGCCGGCGGATTCCGCCAGACCGCTGCGTATTCGCCGAAGAGACCGAAGACCTGCGCGGGCTGCCAGGTGGCCCCGTTGTCGACGGACACCGAAACCGTCGCCGAGGTGATCGGCGAATGCGAACCGGCACCGCTGTAGGACGCGTGGCCGACGTGCAGTTCGAGCACCTGTACCGGTGAGGACGACGTCGTGGAGAGATCGGAAGCCAGCCGGTAGTCGACGGTCAGCGCACCGAGGATCCGGCACGGCTGCGCCGGATCGCTGGCCCGGCAGCGATGCGGGTTCGGCAACGCGGCACCCGCGGCCGGGTCGTACTGCAGGGTCAGTTCGGTGCGCAGCTTTCCGGCTTGGCTGACGCCGGGGACAGCGGTCCGGTCGACGTCCAGTACGCCGCGGAAGGTCGCGCGCGTCTTCGGCACCTCGACCGACGCGCCGTAGGCACCGGCCTGATCGAAGACCTGCTGCTCGTCGCGGTACAAGGTAAAATGCAGCCGCGGGGCGTAGAACAACGGGATCGCGGTGTGGTCCGGCACGCTGTCCCGCAATTCCGGGATGGCGACCGAAACGGTGCCGCCGGAGTAGCAGGCCTCGCACTGCCGGTCCCGCCGCCACTGGCCGAGACCGGCGGACAGCGGGCCGCGGGACCAGTCGACGGTCGTGGTGCTGCCCGGCCGATAAGGGTGCGGATCGGCGGTCATCAGCTGATACGAAGAGCCTTTTTGTTCGTACTGCACCCATTCCTTGGTGTGCGAGGTGCCGAGGTAGTCGGTCAGCACCCCGGGAGCGGGGACGAAGAAGCCGCTCGCGCCGAGGCCGTGCCGCTGGATCACCGGGTCGACCGGGCCGCTGTCGATCGCGACCGGCATCTTGTCCGCGGGATCGGCGTACATCCGGTCGCGGACCGTCGCGAGTTCGCTGTCCTCAGTGGAAAACGACTGATTCTCGGAGATGCCTTCGGTGGCGAAGGAAAGATCGACGCGGTACCGGTCTTCGGGCTTGGGCGCTTTGCCGCCCCATTGCACGACGTAGTGCAACAGGCCCTGATCCGGCTTCGCCACCGGCCGCACGTACTGTTTGGTCCTGCTGCCCGCGATGCCGATGGCGAATCCGCGGCCGGTGGAGTCCTCGCGGAAGAAATTGGCGGTGAGCAAGTCCTGCGTCGTCGACTTCGGCGCGGCCACCTTGACCTCGGCGGTCGCGTACTTCTCCTCGACGGTCAGGGTCTGCACGTCCGGCGAATCGCCGACGACGAAGCCCTCGAGCCACGACGTCCGCGTGGCGACCACGCTTCCCGTGCTGTCGAAGTCGGAGAAGGTCGCGGACGCGGCGTAGCGCCCCTCGGGAACCGCGATCCGGGTGACGCCGTCGACGTCGACGTGCCGCAGCAGCTTGGCCGAGGAATCGGTGTTGATCAGCGAGACGATGCCGTTGACCGAGCGGCCCCGCAGATCGGCGAGGCGGAGTTCGAGGATCTTCATCGGGTAGCGCGGCTGCTGTTCGCGGGGCGCACCGGCCAGCCGGATCGTCGCGGGCAGCGCGCTGCTGCCGGCCGGACGTCCGGCGGACGCGTCGTCCGCGAGGCGTCGGTGCAGGTCAGCGGTGAATTCGGCGGCGGAAGCGAGGTACCCGGTCGCGGTGTTCCCAGCGGACGAGGTGAGCGTGATGCCGGGCAGCGCCGCCGGGGCCGCGCCGGCCGGGAAGGTGACCTCCAGCGGCGTGTTCCCGGGCTGCGTCCGCGCCAGCGCGGTGACGTCGAACAGTGCTTTGTCCAGCTTTCCGAGAAACGGAACGGCGTCGCTCGGAATGACGTAACGGTCGCCGCCGTCGGCTTGATACGACTGAAAAGCGGTGCGCGGCGGCGACGAAAGGGCGTAATTCGTAGCGCCATTCGGTCCCGGGAAAACCGTGACCCGGTCCCCCGTCACCAGCGTCACTTCCCGCGCTCGCGGCGCCGCTGCGAAGGGCACGGTCTCGGCGACCGCAGGCGGTGGCAGCAAAGCGGAACCGCCCAGCACCAGGACGGCCGACACGAGCGCGCGGCGTCTTCCGGAAACCCGTCCTCCCATGCCCGATGCTCCTCTCCAGCATGCGGCCGAGCAGGATTTTCAGGACGGTTCACGACGATGGACCGAGCGAATTGACCGCGTCAACGGAAAACGCGGTTTCTGTCCGGACGGGCAATTGTTGTCAGCCCGCCGGCGAGCAATGCGGGAAGGAGCTAGAACGCCATCGCCTGCGCGCGCCGCTTCACCTCGGTGCCGTGGCTGGTGCGCAGCGCGTTGATCGGCGTGCTGCCCGGCAGCGTGTCGTCGGCGGTGAAGAGCCAGCGCAGCATCTCGGTGCGGCTGAACCCGGAGTCGGCGAGCACGGTGATGGTGCCGCCCAGTCCCTTGACGACGCCGTCCTTCACGAAGAAATCGCCGGGCACGCAGAGTTCGCCCTTGCGCCGGACAGCGATCAATTCGCCGTCCCGCAGCATCTGGCGCACCTTGTTGGCCGACACGCCCAATGCGGCCGCCACCTCCGGCAACGGCTTGACCGCGACCGCGGCGTCGAGGATGTCGTCGGCGACAGGAATCCCACTCACACGTGACACTGTGCCACATTCCCCCGTCCGGACCACTGCTACGCACGGGTGACCCGCCCCGGCACGCGCGGCCTTCCGTACGATTGCCCACCGTGACGCGCACCCAGCCCAGCCTCGTCGGCACCCTGCTCGAACGCCGGTACCGCGTTGACCAGCTGCTGGCCAGGGGCGGGATGTCGGCCGTCTACCGGGGCCTCGACACCCGTCTCGACCGGGCGGTGGCGATCAAGATCATGGATCCCCGGTTCGCCGACGACCGGTCGTTCGTCGACCGGTTCGTGCGCGAAGCGCGTTCGGCCGCCCAGTTGCACCACCCGAACGTGGTAGCCGTGCACGACCAGGGCTTCGACACCCCGGCGGGCCAGGACTCCGGCCTCGCCTTCCTGGTGATGGAGCTGGTCAACGGCGGCACGCTGCGCGATCTGCTGGACGAACAGGGCCAGCTGGACGTCTCGCTCGCGCTGAGCGTCGCGGAGCCGGTGCTGGCCGCGCTGGCCGCCGCGCACGCCGCCGGGCTGGTGCACCGCGACGTCAAGCCCGAGAACGTGCTGATCGGCCGCAGCGGGCAGCTGGCGGGCGGCGTGGTCAAGGTCGGCGACTTCGGCCTGGTCCGCGCGGTGGCCAGCGCGGGCACCACCAGCTCCAGCGTCATTCTCGGCACCGTCGGCTACCTGGCCCCCGAACAGGTCGCCACCGGCGACACCACGGCCCGCAGCGACGTCTATTCGGCGGGCATCCTGCTGTACGAGATGCTCACCGGCCGGCTGCCCTACACCGGCGACACCGCGATCTCGGTCGCCTACCGGCACGTGAACGACGACGTCCCCCGGCCGAGCGAGCTGCGGCCGGACCTGCCGCCGGTGCTCGACGACCTGATCCTGCGCGCCACCCGCCGCGATCCGGAGCAGCGCCCGGCCGACGGAGGCGAGTTCCTGGCCCAGCTGCAGGCCGCGCGCGCCGAACTGGGGCTGCAGCCGGTCGCGGTGCCGGTGCCTCCGCCGCCCGACGGCGACCGGGTGTCGGACGTCGAACGCACCCTCCCGAACATCCCGGCCGTCCAGCAGAACGTCCCGCTGGGCCAGCAGACCATGCCGGTCTCCGGACCTCGCGGCACGCGCGCCATGACCCGCGCCGTGCCCGCGTCGCCGCCCCCTCCGGCACCGCCGCGCGCCGCGCCCGCCGCCGCGCCGGACGAGCCGCGAAAGCCGCGGGACAAGCGCAAACTGATCGCGCTCGCGGTCGCCGGGGTCCTGGTCCTCGGCGGGCTGATCGGCGCGTTCGCGTTCATCCTCAGCGATTCCAAGGTCACGACCACGACGGTGCCGAAGCTCGCCGGGCTGACCCAGGCCGAAGCGGGCGACCAGTTGCGCGCGGCGAAGCTGAACCCGCGCTACAGCCAGGAGTTCGACAACACGGTCGAGGCCAACAAGGTCATCAAGGTGGATCCGGCCCCTGGCACCACGCTCGACCAGGACGCCACCGTGTCCGTCGTGGTGTCGAAGGGCAAGCCGAAGGTGCCGAACATCCAGGTCGGCACCGCGCTCGACACGGCGGCGAAGGCGATCCAGGAGCAGAAGCTCACGGTCGTCCAGGGCACGCCGGAATACAGCGACACCGCGCCGCAAGGCACCGTCGTGAGCGTGAGCCCGGCGGCGGGCACGCCGGTGGACGTCGGCGGCCAGGTCACGCTGGTGCTGTCCAAGGGGCCGGAACCGCTTCCGCCGGTCCCGGACGTCACCGGGCGGTCGAAGGACGAGGCGTTCCAGATCCTCAAGCAGGCCGGATTCCAGCCGCAGGACGGCGGCGAGGAGTTCTCGCAGACCGTGCCCGCGGGGGCGGTCACCCGCACCGACCCGGGCGCGGGTTCGCCGGGGACCAAGAAGGTCAAGGTCTACGTCTCGAACGCGGTGCAGGTCCCGGACGTCCGGTACCGCCCGTTCGACCAGGCCGCGGACCTGCTCAAACAAGCCGGGCTCGACGTCGACCGCAAGGGCGGCGACGGCAACGGCCACGGGCACGGCGGCGGCTTCAGCTTCGTGCTGGAGCAGGACCCGGCCCCCGGCTCGTTCGTGCCCAAGGGCACCAAGGTCAAGATCCGGGGGTTCGGCGGATGATCGGCAGCCGCGGCCGGGTGACCGGCACCGTCGGGCCGGGGCTGATCGGCGAGGTGCTGCTCAGCGTCCGCGGCGGCACCGAGGCCTTCTACGCCTATCCCGCCGACCCGGACACCAGTTTCCCCGTCGGTACACCCGTTCTGGTGGTCGATTTCGAGCCTCCGCGCACGGTCTACGTGGAAAGGTGGCAACCGTTGCGCGCTTGACCGCGTCGCAGTGCTGACGGCGCCTCAGCGCCGTGCCAGCTGAATACGGAAAGTGCGGCGAGGGCTATGGAAATCTGGGTCATCGTGGTGATCGCGGTCGTGGCCGTGATCCTGCTGTTCGGGCTCCTGCGGATCCTGTACAAGGTCGCGGAGCCGAACGAGGCGCTCATCATCTCCGGCTGGGGCGTCCGGGTCGAGCGCACCGAGACCGCCGACAGCCTCGGGTTCAAGATCGTCACCGGCCGCGGCGTGAACGTGCTGCCGGGCTTCCAGACCGCGCGCAGGCTGTCGCTGGACACCCGAGGGGTGAACCTGCAGGTCTCGTGCGTGACGAAACAGGGTCTGCCGGTCACCGTGCGCGCGGTCGTGATCTACAAGGTCGGCGACGATTTCGCCTCGATCGCGAACGCCGCCCGCCGGTTCCTCGACCAGCAGAAGGGCATGAACGACACCATCCACGAGCTGTTCTCCGGCCACCTGCGGTCGATCGTGGGCGGGCTGACCATCGAGGAGATGATCCACAACCGCGACGCGCTGACCGGCGAGGTCCGCCAGTCGTCGGCCACCGAGATGATCAAGCTCGGGCTGATCGTGGACTCGCTGCAGATCCAGGAGATCGACGACGAGTCCGGCTACATCGTCAACCTCGGCAAACCGCACGCGGCCGCGATCGCCGCCGCCGCGCGGATCGCCGAGGCCCAGCGCGACCAGGAGGCCACCGAGGCCGAGCAGGTCGCCGCCGCGCGCAAGGCGGGCGCGATCCGGGAAAGCCAGATCCAGCAGGCCGGGTACCAGGCCGAGGTGGACCAGGCCAAGGCGAAGGCGAGCCAGTCCGGTCCGCTGGCCGAGGCGACCGCGCGCCAGGAGGTCGTGGTCCAGGAGACCAGGGCCGCCGAACTCGAGGCGGCACTGTCCGAGCAGCGGCTGCAGTCGCAGGTCCGCAAACCGGCCGACGCGAAGGCGTACGAAACGCGCACCACCGCCGACGCGGAACGCGACGCGCAAATCGCCCGCGCGCAGGCACAGGCGAAGGAAACCGAACTGCGGGCGGGCGCGGACGCGACCCGGGTCAAGACCGCGGCGGACGCCGAAGCGCAGGCCACGAAGGCACGCGCGGAAGCCAGCGCGAGTGCGACGAAAGCCACTGGCGAGGCCGAAGCGGCGGCGGCCAAGGCGAAGGGGCTCGCGGACGCCGAAGCGGCGAAAGCCAAAGGTCTGGCCGAAGCCGAGGCGGCGAAAGCGAAGGGACTCGCCGAGGCCGAGTCGATCAAGGCGCGCGCGGCCGCACTGGCGGAGAACCAGGAGGCTGTGGTAGCACAACAGCTGGCCGAGCGCTGGCCGGAAATCGTCGAAGCCGGCGCACAGGCCTTCGGCAATGTCGACCACATGGTGGTCCTGAACGGCGCGGACGGGATGTCGGACATGTTCACCAAGGCGCTCTCCCTCGGCGGCACGGGCCTCGGCCTCGCCCGCCAGCTGATGGACGCCATGGGCCCCAAGCAGTCCGGTTCCGACGGCGGCCTCGCCCCTCGCGAGGACTGATGAGCTTCTTCACGGACGGTCCTCGCGAGCGACCCCTGTTCCCGGTCCGGGAACGGGAGCTGTTCGGCTACGAGGGCCGTCCGTGGACCGGCCCGCCCGCCGACCACATCGTGCCCGCGCTGGTGCCGTGGGCGACGCCGCTGGGCCGGTCCGAGCGCACCATCGTGGCGCTGCGCGCGGTCGAGGTGTGGCCGGAGGCGATGACGCTGCGGATCGCGGTGTATTCGCGCGACCGCATGGACGGCGCGCCGCTGATCGGCCACCGGCGCATCCCGGACTACAACTCGCTGCTGGTCGGCGTGCTGTTCCCGGACGGCGGCCGGGCCAGTTCCGAAACCGTTTCGGTGCCGAGCGCGGGCGAACCGCACGAGCCGGTGCTGCGCGTCGAGGAAGGCAGCGGCTCGGAGTTCCGCTACGAGCATCCGGTGTTCGTGTGGCCGCTGCCCAGCGCCGGTCCGCTGAAGGTGATCGTGCAGTGGCTCGACCGCGAGATCGCCGAAACGCACACCAAACTCGACGGCGGCCGGCTGCGCGCTGCCGCGCTTGAAGCCGGCGAGCTGTGGCCGGGGCTGCCGAAGCGGCCGGGCAACGGCGTCGCGATGCGCCAGATCGCCGCCGAGGTGAACGACGCCGCCGCCGGTCCGGGTCCGGCCGCCGGACCAGGACTGCCGCAGCGGCAGCCTCGGCGCGCCACGGGCGAGTGAAATCCCGGGGAATTAGCGTCCTGGAAACATAACGGCCGTCCGCCGGTCATACCCGAGTAGTGTCGTGACATTCGCCCTCGACATTCGCACCCGACGCCGGACGTTGGAAGGTGGACCATGGCACCTGCCCCGCTCAGCTCGCTCGATGTCGCTTTTCTTTGCCTCTCCAGGGAAACCGCGCCGATGCAGATGGGCGCGGCCCTGGTTTTCGCGCCGGACGGACCGGTGGATCCGGACCGGCTGACCGCGCTGCTCGCGCGCCGGGCGGCGAATATTCCGCCGCTGCGCCGGAAAATCCGCGCGGGACTGTTCCCGCCCGGGTCCGCGACCTGGGTGGACGACCCGGATTTCCGGGCAGTGAAACACATTCGCCACCACCGGCTGACCGCGCTGTACGACCCGGACCCGCTGCCGGAGTTCGCGGCGAGGTGGATCGCCGAACCTCTTGACCCGCACCGTCCGTTGTGGGAACTCACTGTGGTGACAGGTTTTCCGGACGGAAGCTTCGCGGTGCTGCTCAAACTCCACCACGCGCTGACCGACGGAGCGGGCGCGTACGCCGTGACGGTAGGACTCCTAGACGGATTGCCGATCCCCGAGCCCGCGCCGGCGATTCCACAGCCGCGTTCGCCGATGAGCGCGGTGCGGGATACGTTGGAGACAGCGGGAATCGCGTCGTCTGTGGTCCGGGCGGCGCGTCCGCCGTGCCTGCCGCTGGCCGCACCCGCCACCGCCGAACGGCGCCTCGGTTTCGCCCGGCTGGCGTCGGCCGATCTTCGCCGGATCCGGCGAACGCACGGCGGGACCACGAACGACGTGGTGCTCGCGGTGCTTTCCGGCGCCTTGCGCGAATGGCTTATCAACCGCGGCATTCGCGCGACGGGACGGTCGCTGCGCGCGCTGATTCCCGTGAGTGTGCGCGGGAGAGCGGCCGGGCAATGGGGCGGGAACAAGCTTTCCGGCTATTTGTGCGATCTGCCGATCGGAATGGACGATCCGGTGCGGCGGCTGACCGAGGTGCGCGCCGCGATGACGCGCAACAAAGCCGCCGGCCCTTCACGCGGAGCCGGGGCGTTTCCGCTGCTGGCCGACCGGATGCCCGCGGCACTGCACCGGCTCGGGACGCGAACCGCGGGGCTGGCCGCGCCGCTGCTGTTCGATCTGGTGGTGACGACCGTGCCGGTGCCGCCCGCCCGGCACGCGCTCGACGGTGCGCCCCTGACGGAGGTCTATCCGTTCGTGCCGCTGGCTCCGCATCAGGCGGTGGGCATCGCGGTGGCGCCCTATCGCGACAGTGTCCACATCGGACTGCAGGCGAACGCGGACGCGGTGGCGGATCTTGGCTCCCTGCGCGACGCGGTGGCCAAATCGGCGGCGGAACTGCTCGACGCCTCGTGAGCGGTACGCCGCGGCTTCGGGTTGTGCGCGGTCTAGCGCCCCAATGCGGCATTGGGTGCGCTCAACGCACCGAACGCCACATTGGGTGCATCTGACGCACCCAATGCCACATTGGGGTTTCTCAGCAGTGCCGGGTGCGGCGGTGCTGGCCAGAGGATGTGGAGCACCGGCTGGGCCGATGGGCCGCGCGGCGCCGTCCCCGCGAAGGCATCGCGTGCCGGTCCCTGCGACCGGGGGGGGCGAGAGCCCCCCACCCGCTACTGGGAAACCAGCCCGGTGTCCGCTCCAACCGGGATCAGCACTCTCGGTCGGAAGGTCAGCCGCGCAGCATCTCCGCGACCAGGAAGGCCAGCTCCAGCGACTGCTGGGTGTTGAGCCGGGGGTCGCAGGCGGTCTCGTAGCGGCCGGAGAGGTCGACGTCGGAGATTTCCTGTGCCCCGCCGAGGCATTCGGTGACGTCCTCGCCGGTCAGCTCGACGTGGATGCCGCCGGGATAGGTGCCGAGCTTGCGGTGCACCTCGAAGAAGCCCTGGACCTCGTCGACGATGCGGTCGAAGTGCCGGGTCTTGTAGCCGGTGGACGATTCGTGCGTGTTGCCGTGCATCGGGTCGCACTGCCAGATGACCTTGTGCCCGGACGATTCGACCTTCTCCACGATCGCGGGCAGCACCTCGCGGACCTTGCCGTTGCCCATCCGGGAGATCAGCGTGAGCCTGCCCGGTTCGTTGCGCGGGTCGAGCCGCTCGACGTACTCCAGTGCCTGCTCGGGCGTGGTCGTCGGGCCGATCTTGAGCCCGATCGGGTTCGACAGCAGTTCGGCGAACGCGATGTGCGCGCCGTCGAGCTGCCGGGTGCGCTCGCCGATCCACAGGAAGTGCGAGGACAGGTTGTACAGCTTCGGGTTCGCCGCGTCGGCCTGGTCCAGCCGCAGCATCGCCCGCTCGTAGTCGAGCAGCAGCGCCTCGTGGCTGGCGAAGATCTCGGTGTACTGCAGGGAGGTGTCGGTGACGCCGCAGGCGTTCATGAACCGCAGGCCGCGGTCGATCTCGGCGGCGAGCGCCTCGTACCGCTCCCCCGCGGGCGACGAGGACACGAAGTCCTTGTTCCAGTCGTGCACCTGGTGCAGGTCGGCCATGCCGGCCCCGGTGAGCGCGCGGACCAGGTTCATCGCCGCGCCCGCGTTCGCGTAGGCGCGGATCATCCGGCCCGGGTCCGGCACCCGCAGCTCCGGCTTGGCGACGAGCGAGTTGATGATGTCGCCGCGGTAGACCGGCAGCCCGAGCGCGTCGGTGCCGGACGAGCGCGGTTTCGCGTACTGGCCCGCGATCCGGCCGACCTTCACCACCGGCAGGCTGGCCCCGTAGGTGAGCACGACGGCCATCTGCAGCAGCGTGCGCAGATTCGCCCGGATGTGCGGTTCGGTGTTGGACTCGAACGTCTCCGCGCAGTCGCCGCCCTGCAGCAGGAAGGCTTCTCCGCGGGCCACCATGGCGAGCCGGCTCTTCAACCGGTCGATCTCGGCGGGCACGGTGATCGGCGGCACGCTCTCCAGCACGCCCCGCACCCGCTTGGCGAGCGCGGCGTCCGGCCACTCCGGCTGCTGCGCGGCGGGCAGCGACAAGGCGGTGTCGAGGCGGTCCCGCAGCTCAGGAGGCAACGGCGGCAGCTCGGGAAGAGTGTCTACGGGAACGTCGACTGTCCAGTTCACGCGTCTCAGGATAGGGTCTGCCCGCTGTGACCGGGCCGGTGGGCGGCGAGGGTCACGCGTCCGGGGCGTCTTCCCGGTAGAGAGCGCCGAATCGGTCGGCCATCGCCACTACACCGGCAAGATCGTCCGCGTCGAGTGCGGGCACGACGACCGACCAGTGGTCGAGGCTGACCGCCTTGGCGAGGATACGCCGTCGTTCAGCAGGATTGGCGTGGCGCGCCAGCTCGACGAGGACGGCGGCCCGATCTGCTGGCCTGCGAAGCAATTCCGCTTTCGCCAGGGCCCGCGGGAGGTCATGGGTGGCGACGCCCCGCAGAAACGCTTGAAAAGGACTCCTTGAGTCGTGCCGGCTGTACCGGTCCGGCCGATCGGCGATGCTCTCGGCCAGGTCCACCCACTCTCCCGCGGCCAGTTCTTCGACGGCCCTGGCGAGCACGTCCTCACGCTGGTCCTGGGGCACCAACTCGCAGAGCTGAAGGGCAAGATTGTCTTCGCCGCGCATAGCAAGCTCAGCCACACCGTCGAGCATCCCGGTGGGTTCGAACTCCTTCTCCTGTCTGCACCAGACAAACGTTTCGGAGATCTCCTGGGGCTGCCCCACCGCACACATCATCGCCACGCACGCGCTCGGATCTTGCTCCGCCCGCTTCCGGAACGAATCGATCCAGGCACGGACATCCGCAGCGAGTCCGGCGAGCGCGTCGGTGTCGCCCGCTCTGCGGAGGCGCCTGGCGAGCACCAGCAACGGAGTCCGCGCTTTGTCCGCTCTCCCCAGCCCGACGATCAGTTTCCTCGCGACCGTGCAG
The DNA here is from genome assembly GCF_021903635.1 of Amycolatopsis sp. FU40. Taxonomy (NCBI): domain Bacteria; kingdom Bacillati; phylum Actinomycetota; class Actinomycetes; order Pseudonocardiales; family Pseudonocardiaceae; genus Amycolatopsis; species Amycolatopsis sp. FU40. The sequence continues at coordinate 111,365 of NZ_CP091381.1, read as the reverse complement.
TCACACTCGGCCGCCACGAAGTCCAGGAAAGCGGCCAGCTCCGGGCCGTCGAATCTCGCCAGCTGCACCAGCGGCGCGAGCACCTCCGCCCTGCGGATGTCTCGCGTAGCCACGACCGCGCCGATCAGAGCTTTGATCCCGTTCAGCAGACGTTTCCCAGGCACAGGCCGCCGGGCCAGTTCCTCGGCCTGGGCCGCGGCCAGCCGAGCGCTGGGCAGATCGCCCGCACGCAACGCACCGCGGGCCAGTCCGCCGAGATTGTGCAAGACCGCTTGATAGCTTCCCGCCTCCGACTCCGGCCCAGGCCGGGTCGCCCACGCGAATGCGTTAGCCGCGTCGCCTTGCTCCGCCAGCGCCCTGACGTAGCGCATAGTGGCTTCCAGCTTCCAGGCAGAGGACATCGCTCCGAGCACGGCCGGGATCCCGGACAACCGGCTGGTGGCGATCAATGCGTCGACCACCTCCAGCAGCCGCTCGTTCTGTTCTCTCGAGCCGCCGGCTTCGGCCACATCCGCGACTTCCTCGAGCGGGTCGTCGGACGCGCGCAGCCAAGATGCTTGCTCCAAGCTCTCGATGAGCACGCCTAGACCAAATCTCTCCGCCAGCTCACGGGCCCGGATGGAACGGCCGCACCAGTAGTAGGTCTCAATCAGGTCTCCGAGCAGGGGCTCCGACGACTGCCGTGCCGAGTCGATCGCGGCGTGGAAGCGCTCGGCTGCCTCCGGATCTGTCGCGACAACCATCCGGCCCAGCCCAGACAACGTCCGGTTGCGAAGAGCGTCGTCCGCGATCGACAGGGCGAGACGCCCCGCGCGGTCGTGATCCGGTTCAGAGCCAGCCAGTGCCAGGTAAGCCTCCGCTTGGCTGCGCAGGTCGGGACTAAGCCCGGCCATTTGTGCCACCGCTGCGGACGCCGCCGCAGGCTGTCGCGCCCGCGCGAGTGCGATCGGGATCGCTACCTGAAGTTCGTCCTTGTCGAGCTGGCTCGACGACAAACCGTCGTTCGCCAATTGCTGGGCCAGTCCCACCTGGCCGGTGCGGGCGAGCGCTCCGGTCAGCTCGATCAGCGCGCCATCGCGCAGCACAGGATCAGTCATCGCTTTGACCAGTGCGACGGCAGGCTCAGGCCGACCGCTCTCGGCCCACACAGCTGGCAGCCAACTCGGCGTCCGGAGGTTCCGGTCGTGCAGGTCCTCTCGGTGGAAATCGATTGCGATCAGGCGGACTAGCTCAGGGGCATCTCCTTCAAGAAGCCCCGCCCGGGCTTGGTCCAGCTCCGCCAACGCCGCCAGATCATTGCCTGACACTTCCAGCAGCCGCGTGTGCCTGCCGGGTTCGGCGGCCAAGTCCGCCAGCGCGGCAGAGTCTCCGGATTCCTGCACCAGCCGGAAATAACCGCGCAGCAGGAACTGCGGAGTGTCGGCCGGCCAGCCGGCGTCGCGGTAACGACGCGCCCAGGCATTTATGGTTGATCGATGCCGCGCGAGCATCTCCTGCCCAAGCTCTTCTTCTGCTTCACGCTGCAGGTTCTCGTGGCCCAGCACATAGATGTCAGGAGCTTCAGCTGAGCGCCACTGCGCAGGGCGGCGAGAAAACGAGCGGCTCGCCACGCTGTTGAGCGCCCTCCCGACGGCTCTCACAGGTTGTCCGGTCAGCTCCGCCAAGTCCCGGCAGGAAAGACCGCCGCGCGCCGCCACCAACAGGCCCAGCAATACGGCTTCCCCGGCGAGCAAATCGTCCAGTTCGCGCTCCATGTCCGCGCGAGCTGCGCGGGCAGCTGCCGACGGGGCGAGGAGCCGCCCGATCCCCGGGTCGCGCAGCGGGTGGTCCGCCCCGACATCGCTCGGGACATCCGGGTTCAATCGGCTCGCAACGATGACCCGCAGGCCGTGGCACGGCACCGGGAGCAGCGCAGCGATGCTGCGCCCGGCCGCGCTGCGATCTTCATCCAACCCGTCGACCACCACCACGAGCCGCTCGTCGCGGGTTCGGCAGTGCGCGGCCGCGTCTTTGAATACGGCCGGCAGGTTCCGTACCGCCGGGTCTTTTGCCACGCCCAGGATTTCCGCTAGTTGCTCCTGTACGACGTCGAGGAACGCGTCCGCCGTGTCGTCTCCGACCGAGCGAGCGGTGACAAAGAACGAGACGATTCGCACCCCGGCAGGCGGGTTCAGCACGAAAGTCGACATCAGCGCCGATTTCCCGGTCCAGGGTTCGGCCCGAAACCACACATAGTCCGGCCCCTCGGGAACGGTGCAGAATCGTGCCAGCTCAGCCAGTTCCGGCTCCCGGCCGATGAGGTTCATCGGCGCGATCTGCCGCACCCATTCCAGGTACCGGGAACGGGCGGGCGGGGTCCCGGCATAGCTGACTGAATCGGCGTGGCCTACCTGCACGACGTTGCCCGTGACCGAGCCCAGGACCTGGTTCGTGATCTGCACGTCATCGTCCACCTGGAGCCCCCTCCGACGATTCAGCTTCTCATGCGTCCTGGATCGAGAGAACGAAAACCGTGCACCGGCGTGCCGGGCCAGAAGCGAGCGACCACCGCACCGCGGGCGGCAGCGTGCTTAGGGGCACCGGGGCAGGCGCGCCTGGAGATCAAGACGTGCCCGATGAATGAGCCGTTCCCACACTGGATTCGTCGGCCGGCGTGAAATGCCGGGACCTCAGTGCCCAGGGTGGAAACGGCCACTCACCCAAATGAACTGGCCTCGGTGGACCGAGTTGACCGGGTCACAACAACTGGAACTTGACATCAATGTCAGCGAATAGCGTCGAACTGTCCTCGAGCCGGCCGCCGGCGCTGGACGGTGAAGGAGGGACAAGCGAATGAGCACTGTCTTGGGATACCGGGCGTTCGGCGCGGCCGACGTCCAGGAGTACTACGACCGGCCGGACCCGGCACCCGGTCCCGCTGAGGTTCTGGTCCGGGTCGCGGCCGCGGGGGTGAATCCGCTCGATCATCTGCTGCGGTCCGGCCATGTCCCCGATTTGAACGGGCATCTGCCGTTTCCCCAGGTCATCGGGATGGAGGCGGCGGGGACGGTGCTCGCCGTGGGCGAGGACGCGACCGGGCTGGAAGTCGGCGACCGGGTCACCGGGTTCGCGTTGACCGGGGCGGGCACGTACGCGGAAACGACCCTGCTGCTCGGCGAATCCACCGCGCGCATTCCGGATTCCCTGCCGTGGACCTGGGCGGCGACCATCCCCGTCGCGGGCACCACGGCGCTGGACGTGCTCGACCAGCTCGACCTGCCGAAGGGCGCGTCGCTGCTGGTGAACGGAATCGGCGGCGGGGTCGGCATCGCGGTGGCCCAGCTCGCGCGGGACCGGGGGCTCGTCGTGACCGGTACGGGCAGCGCGGCCAAGCGGGAACTCGCGACGAAGTACGGCGCGGCGTTCGTCGACTACACGGCAGGCAGCGTCGTGGGCAGTTTCGACGCCGTGGTCGACACCGTCGGCGGTCAGTCTTTGCGCGACGTCGCGTCGTTGGGGAAGAAGCTTGTCGCCGCCGGGGATCCGTCGGTGACCGAACTCGGCGGCGAGTTCGTCCGTCGTCGCCTCGACCGGACGAGCTTGGAGCGGGTCGCCGAGTTGATGGCCCAGGGGCGGCTCGATCCGCACATCACCGGGACTTATCCGCTCGCGCGGGCGCAGGAAGCGTTGGCGCTCGTCGAGTCCCGGCACGCGTCGGGCAAGCTAGTCATCAGCATCTAGCACGAGACGTCTTCGCCCTGCCGGTATCGGGTGTTCGCCTCGATCAGCACGTCCAGTGCGTCGCGGGCATCGGCGAGCCGGGCGATGTCGGCGGTCAGCCGGTCCCGCTCCCCCACCATGGTGGTGAAAGCGTCTTCGATGACGGCCGCGTCGTCGCTGTGCACACAGGGCAGCAGCCGGGCGATCACCTTGCTGGGCAAGCCCGCGCCGAACAACCGGCGGACGAGTTCGACCCGCTCGACCTCGGTCGCCAGGTACTGCCGCTGCCCGCCCGCGGACCGCGTGCTGCGCACCAGGCCCTGCTGTTCGTAGTACCGCAGCGAGCGGGCGCTGACCCCGGTCTTCCGGGCTAATTCGCCGATCCGCACAGAACCCAGCTTAAAGAAACGGGCCCCGGCGCGCCGTTGCGCCGGGGCCCGAGCCAGGGGGAATCACACCACCGCGAGCGGCAACGCGGTCGGGTGCACGGGAGCCGGAAGGTCCGAGGCACCGGTCAGGAACGTGTCCACCGCGGCCGCCACCGAGCGGCCCTCCGCGATGGCCCACACGACCAGCGACGCGCCGCGGTGGGCGTCGCCGCAGACGAAGACCCCGGGGGTTTCCGTCTGCCAGTCCGCACCGCACGACAGGGTGCCGCGGCGGGTCAGGGTCAGGTCGAGGCCTTCCAGCAGCGGCATTTCCTCGACGCCTTCGAAGCCGATCGCCAGCAGGACCAGGTCCGCGGGCAGCGTTTCGACCTTCTCGTTGACCGGGATGACCTCGCGGCGGCCGGTTTCCGGGTCCTTCTGCACGCGGACTTCCTGCAGTTCCACGGCCTTGACGTGCCCGTCGCCGTCGTCGACGAACCGCTTGACCGCCACCGCGAACTTCCGCTCGCCCGCCTCCTCGTGCGCCGGGTAGGTGCGCAGGATGTACGGCCAGGTCGGCCACGGCGAGCGCTCGTCGTCGCGGACTTCCGGCGGCGTGGGGTACTGGTCGAGCTGGGTGACCGACAGCGCGCCTTGGCGAGTCGCGGTGCCGTAGGAGTCCGCGCCGGTGTCGCCGCCGCCGATGATCACGACGTGCTTGCCGTTCGCGTCGACCGGGGACGGGCCGTCGCCCTCCACGAACTTGTTGGCGGGCACCAGGTGTTCCATCGCCAGGTGGATGCCCTGCAGCGATCGGCCCGGCGTGGTGCGGTCGTCCCGGCCGCGCAGCGCGCCCACGGCGAGCACGACCGCGTCGTACTGCGCGCGCAGGTCTTCCACCGACAGGTCGACGCCGACCTCGCAGCCGGTGACGAACTTCGTGCCCTCCTTGCGCAGTTGCGCGAGCCGCCGGTCGAGGACCTTCTTCTCCATCTTGAACTCGGGAATGCCGTACCGCAGCAGGCCGCCGAGCCGGTCGTCCCGTTCGAAGACGGTGACCTCGTGGCCCGCGCGGGTCAGCTGCTGCGCCGCGGCGAGCCCGGCCGGACCGGAGCCGACGACGGCCACCTTGCGGCCCGAGGACACCTCGGCAGGCTGCGGCTGCACGTATCCGGCTTCCCACGACTGCGCCGCGATCGTCTCCTCGACGCGCTTGATCGCCACCGGCCCGCCGGACAGCGGCGAGATCGACAGCACGCAGCCCGCCTCGCACGGCGCGGGGCACAGCTTCCCGGTGAATTCCGGGAAATTGTTGGTGGCGTGCAAGCGATCGCTGGCCGCCGCCCAGTCGCCGCGGCGGACGAGGTCGTTCCATTCCGGGATCAGATTGCCCAGCGGACAGCCGGAACCGCCGGAGTGGCAGAACGGGATGCCGCAGTCCATGCACCGCGACGCCTGCGTGCGCACCTGCTCGTTGCGCTCGTCCGCCGGAACGTCGGCGTAGACCTCGCCCCACGAGGAAAGCCGTTCCTCGTAGGACTTCTTCTTCGGTTCTTGCCGTTCGTGCTTGAGAAAACCGGTGGGGTCAGCCACGAGCCGCCTCCATGATCGCTTCGTCGACGTCTCGGCCGGCTGCACGCGCCGCCTTCGCCGCATCGAGGACCCGCTGGTAGTCGCGCGGCATCACCTTGGTGAACGCCGCCGAGCGCCGGGTCCAGTCGCCCAGGAGCGACGCGGCCACGGCCGAGCGGGTGAGGTCGTGGTGCTGCTGCACGATCTGCTTGAGCCAGGCCAGGTCCTCCGGGTCCGGCGGAAGCAGGTCCACCATGTCCTGGTTGACCTTCGCGCGGTCGAGGTCGAGCACGTACGCGCTGCCGCCGGACATCCCGGCCGCCAGGTTCCGCCCGGTCGGGCCGAGCACCACCGCGCGGCCGCCGGTCATGTACTCGAACGCGTGGTCGCCCACGCCCTCGGCCACGACCGTCGCGCCGGAGTTGCGGACGCAGAACCGCTCGCCGACCTGGCCGCGCAGGAACAGCTCGCCGGAAGTCGCGCCGTAGGCCAGCGTGTTGCCCGCGATCGTCTGCTGTTCCGCGGCGAAGCTCGCGTCCGGATGCGGGCGGACCACGATCCGGCCGCCGGACAGGCCCTTGCCGACGTAGTCGTTCGCGTCGCCGACCATTTCCAGCGTGATGCCGCGCGGCAGGAACGCGCCGAGCGACTGCCCGGCCGAACCGGTGAGCAGCACGTGGATCGTGCCGTCCGGCAGGCCCTCGCCGCCGTAGCGGCGGGTGATCTCCGAGCCCAGCAGCGTGCCGACAGTGCGGTTCACGTTGCGCACCGGCAGTTCCAGGCGCACCGGATGCGCGTCCTCCAGCGCCGCCTCGGCGAGCTGGATGAGCGTGCGGTCCAGAGCGTGCGCCAGGCCGTGGTCCTGCTCGCGCACGCGCCGCTTCGCGCCGCCGTACGGCGTCTCCGCGGGCATCTCGAAGACCGGGCCGAGGTCGAGCCCGGAGGCCTTCCAGTGCTGCACGGCCTCGTCGGTGTCGAGCATCTCGGCGTGCCCGATCGCCTCGTCGAGAGTCCGGAATCCCAGCTGTGCCAGGGTTTCCCGCACTTCCTCGGCGACGAACTCGAAGTACCGCACCACGTGGTCGGCCTGCCCGGTGTAGCGCTTGCGCAGCTCCGGGCTCTGCGTGGCGACGCCGACCGGACACGTGTCGAGGTGACACACGCGCATCATGATGCAGCCCGCCACGACGAGCGGCGCGGTCGCGAAGCCGTACTCCTCGGCGCCGAGCAGCGCGGCGATCACGACGTCGCGGCCGGTCTTCATCGCACCGTCCACCTGCACCGTGATCCGGTCGCGCAAACCGTTGAGCAGCAACGTCTGCTGCGTTTCGGCGAGCCCGATCTCCCACGGCGTGCCCGCGTGCTTGAGCGAGTTCATCGGCGACGCGCCGGTTCCGCCGTCGTGCCCGGAGATCAGCACGACGTCCGCGTGCGCCTTCGACACGCCCGCCGCGACCGTGCCGACCCCCAGCGAGGACACCAGCTTCACGTGGATGCGGGCCTGCTCGTTGGCGTTCTTGAGGTCGTGGATCAGCTGCGCCAGGTCCTCAATGGAGTAAATGTCGTGGTGCGGCGGCGGGGAAATCAGCCCGACGCCCGGCGTCGAATGCCGCGTGCGGGCGATCCACGGGTACACCTTGTTCGGCGGCAGCTGCCCGCCTTCGCCCGGCTTCGCGCCCTGCGCCATCTTGATCTGGATGTCGTCGGCGTTGACGAGGTACTCGCTCGTGACGCCGAACCGGCCTGACGCGACCTGCTTGATCGCACTGCGCCGCTGCGGGTCGTACAGCCGCTCCGGGTCCTCGCCGCCCTCGCCGGTGTTCGACCGGCCGCCGATGCGGTTCATCGCGATGGCGAGGGTTTCGTGTGCCTCGGCCGAAATCGAGCCGTACGACATCGCCCCGGTGTTGAACCGGCGCAGGATCGCCGACGCGGGCTCGACCTCGTCCAGCGGGATCGGCTCGCGCGCGCCGTCGCGGAACTTGAACAGCCCGCGCAGCGTGCCGCCCTCGCGGTAGAGCCGGTGCACCTCTTCGGTGTACTTGCGGTACACCTCGTCGCGCCCGGTCTTCGACGCGTGCTGCAGCAGGAACACCGTCTCCGGCGTGAACAGGTGCAGTTCGCCCTCGCGGCGGTACGCGTACTCGCCGCCGGTCTCGAGTCCGCGGTGGACCCGGTCGGTCGGGTTGTCCGGGTACGCCCGGCGGTGCCGCACCGCGACCTCTTCGGCGAGCACGTCCAGCCCGACGCCGCCGAGCTTCGACGACGTTCCGGTGAAGTACTCGTCGAGCAGTTCCTGGCTCAGGCCAAGGGATTCGAACACCTGCGCCGCGGTGTACGCGCCGACCGTCGAAATGCCCATTTTGGACATGATCTTCAGGACGCCCTTGACGAGCGCCTGCACGTAGCTGCGGACCGCCTTCGCCGGCTCGATGCCGGTGATCGCGCCCTGGCTGATCATGTCTTCGATGGTTTCGAAGGCGAGGTACGGGTTCACCGCCGCCGCGCCGTAGCCCAGCAGCAGCGCGATGTGGTGCACCTCGCGGGCGTCGCCGGTCTCCACGACAAGCGCGACGCGCAGCCGTTCCTTGGTGCGCACGAGATGGTGGTGCACCGCGGAAACCAGCAGCAGCGACGGGATCGGCGCCATCCGGTGGTCGGAATCGCGGTCGGACAGCACGAGTGTGCGCGCACCCGCCGCGATCGCCTCGGACGCGTCGCGCCGCACCCGCTCGATCGCCGCCGCGAGCGCGTCCGCGCCGCCGTCCGCTTCGTACAGTCCGGAAAGGACGCTGCAGGCGAAACCGGGCAGGTCGCCGTCGTCGTTGATGTGGATGAGCTTGGCCAGCTCGTCGTTGTCGATCACCGGGTACGGCAGGTTCAGGTGCCGGCAGGAGGCGGGCCCGGGCGCGAGCAGATTGCGCTCCGGCCCCATGATCCGGCTCATCGACGTGACCAGCTCTTCGCGGATCGCGTCCAGCGGCGGGTTGGTCACCTGCGCGAAGTTCTGCTTGAAATAGTCGTAGAGCAGCCGGGACCGCTTGGAGAGCACCGCGACCGGGGTGTCCGATCCCATCGATCCGATCGGCTCGGCCCCGTTGGCGGCCATCGGCGCGAGCAGGATCTTCAGTTCTTCTTCGGTGTAACCGAAAGCGAGCTGGCGGCGCAGCACCGAATCGTGGCTCTGCACCACGTGGTCGCGGTCGGGCAGCTCGGCGATCTTCAGCAGGCCGGCGTGCAGCCAGTCGCTGTACTGCTGCTTGCGCGCCAGCGCGGACTTGACCTCTTCGTCGTCCACGATCCGGCCCGCGGCGGTGTCCACGAGGAACATCCGGCCGGGCTGCAGCCGTCCCTTCGCGACGACGTTTTCCGGTGCCACGTCAAGGACTCCGGCCTCGCTGGCCAGCACGACGCGGTCGTCGGCGGTGCGCCACCAGCGCGCCGGGCGCAGTCCGTTGCGGTCGAGCACCGCGCCGACGAGCGTGCCGTCGGTGAAGGTGACGCACGCCGGACCGTCCCACGGCTCCATCAGGCTGGCGTGGAACTGGTAGAAAGCGCGCCGTTCCGGATCCATCGAAGCGTGGTTCTCCCACGCCTCCGGGATCATCATCAGCACCGCGTGCGGCAGCGAGCGGCCCGCGAGGTGGAGCAGCTCCAGCACCTCGTCGAAGGACGCCGAGTCCGACGCGTCGGCCGAGCAGATCGGGTACAGCCGCGAAAGATCGCCGGGGAGCAGATCGGATTCGAGCAGCGCCTCGCGGGCGCGCATGCGGTTGCGGTTGCCGCGGATCGTGTTGATCTCGCCGTTGTGCGCCACGAACCGGAACGGGTGCGCGAGCGGCCACGACGGGAAAGTGTTGGTGGAGAACCGGGAGTGCACGAGCGCGATCGCGCTGGTGAGCCGGGAATCGCGGAGATCGGGGAAGAACCGGGGCAGCTGCTCGGGCGTGAGCATGCCTTTGTAGACGATCGTGCGCGCGGACAGCGACGGGAAGTACGTGCCGCAGCCGGACGCGAGGCTCTCGTGCTCGACGCGCTTGCGCAGGCAGAAAGCCAGCCGGTCCAGTTCGAGGCCGGTTTCGCCGTGCGGGGACGACACGAACAGCATCGCGAAATGCGGCATCACCGAACGCGCGGTGGGGCCGATGTCCGCGCCGTCGGTGTCCACCGGAACCTCGCGCCAGCCAAGGACGGCGAGCCCTTCTTCGGCCGCGATCCGCTCGGTGAGCCCGATCGCCTTGCGGCGCTGCTCGTCGTCGGCGGGCAGGAACGCGATCCCGGCGGCATACGAGCCGCCCGCGGGCAACGGGAAACCCGCCTCGGCGCGCAGCAGCTCGTCGGGCAGCTGAAGCAGGATCCCGGCGCCGTCGCCGCTCGTCGGCTCGGCTCCCGCGGCTCCGCGGTGGTCGAGATTCGTGAGCGCGGCGAGACCGTCGGTGACGATGCCGTGCGTGCGGCGGCCCTGGACGTCGGCGACCATGGCGACGCCGCAGGAATCCTGCTCGGTGTCCGGGTCGTACAGACCCTGCTTGCCGGGGATGGCGGAGAAGATCATGGAAAAGGGACCTCCTTCGTCGTTTCGTGCGGTGGCCGGCGAACCGGCCGCGGGGAGCGCACGGGACGACGATGGCCCGCTTGTTAGCGCGACTTTAACACCTGGGAAACACCCCAGCAGCGCCTCGGAGCTCCCCGAACGGGGAAGAACGGTAACGATCCGGCAGCGCGGAACGACATAGTTCCGGATGGGTTCTGAGATGCTTCGGTCTGCGAAGCATAAGCCCCGGAGCCGCCGCGCGCACCCGGCACGTGACGAAGTCGATGCGCCCGCTTCGTCCCCTTCGCCCGATCCTCCCAGGTAATCGCACAAATTTCTGGGAACCGCCCACACTCGGTGATCGTCGGTTGCCATAGTGTTCGGCAACCAACAGCTCACGGGGAGGGCGGTTTCTTTCATGTCCGGCATAGAAGTCGACGTCGAGACGATGAACCAGTACGCCGAGGTGCTCGACAGCCTCCACGAGAAGATCAGCAAGATCAACGACTACATGCGCTCCACCGCGTGCGACACGTCCGGGTTCACCGGCCTGTTCGTGGTGCTGCAGCCGGTGGTGCAGCTGGTCGCGAACCTCTACGGCGGAACGCTCGACTTCGGCCACTCGCGGCTGACCTCGCTTTCGGACGGGGTCAAGCAGGCGGCGCAGGCCTACGCGCACCACGACGCCAATTCCGCGCAGTTGCTCCAGCAGTTCATCGACCAGTTCGACGGCATCGACTCCGGCCGCGGCGCGGCCTGATGCGCATCCGCACCACACGGCTCTGACGAGGGGGAACAGACATGGCACGGCACGGCGGAGGCCATGGCGGCAGCCACGGCGGCGGCCACCACTCCGGGGGAACGGGGACGACGCATCCGCCGTCCCATTCCGGCGGCAACCAGCCGCACCCCGGGAATCAGCCGCATCCCGGCAACCAGCCGCATCCCGGCAACCAGCCGCCTCCGGGCGGCCAGCAGCCCCGTCATCCGGGCGGCGATCAGCACCCCGGCACCGGCCCGGACGGACGCCGTCCGTCCGGCGGGGACGACCGGACGCATCCGAGCGGCACCGGCGGAAACTCCGGTGACGACAACGGCAACGGCCGGGATGGCCGAGACGGTCGAGACGGCCGGGATGGTCGCGACGGCCGGGATGGCCGGGATGGCCGGGATGGCCGGGATGGCCGAGACGGTCAGGACGGCGGCGACGGCCGGGATGGCCGTGACGGCGGCGAAGAAGGCGGCGACGGCCGGGGCCGTGACCGCGGCAACGAGGGCGGCGACGAAGGCGGCGGCCGGGGCGGCGACGAAGGCGGCTCCGGCAGCGAAGGCGGCGACGGGGGCGGCGAAGGCGGCACCGGCGGCGACGAGGGCGGTTCCGGCAGCGAAGGCGGCGAAGGCGGCGGCAACGGCGGCGAGGGCGGCACCGGGGGTTCGGGCGGCGAGCCCGGCGGAGTCCCCGGCGGCACCGGCGACTTCGACCGCGGCGATTCGATCGTCGAATTGCTGCAGCCGCCGGAAGACACCTCCGGCGAGGACGTCCAGGCGCTGGTGAAGGACGCCGGCGTCGAGGTGATGGCCGTCGAGTGGGTGTACCAGAAGTTCACCGGCACCACGCTCACCCAGCAGTTCATCGAACCGCTCACCGGCGATTTCTCGAAGATGTCGGCCGACGCCGAGGCATGGCGCAACATCTCCGAGGCGATGAAGGCATTCTCCGAGGTGATGGTCGCCAACGAGAAGACCGTCAGCGATTCCTGGCACGGCATGGCTTCCTTGGAGCACAAGGCCTACGTGCAGGCCGGATGGCGGGCCGGGCTCGCGGCCGAGGCCGGGATCGCGTCGCTGATCGCCAAGGGCTTCGACCTCCTGTCGGACACGTCGAAGAAGCTCGCGGCCAAGGCGCTCGACCTGCTGAAGAGCCTGATCGACCGGCTGCTGGTGATGGCCGCGGAGGCGTGCGTCCCGATCGCGGGCTGGATCGCCGACGCGATCACCGCGTTCAGCGAACTGCTGCCGCTGATCAACGCCCTGATCTCGATCATCGAGATGATCCAGGACATCATCACGAAGGTCCAGGACATCTGGAACTCGATCAAGGACATCGGGTCGCAGCTGCAGAAGATCAAGGACGTCGGCAGCATCGGCGATCTCGTCGACATCGCGAAGAACATCGGCGGCGACGTCGGCGACATCAAGGACAACGCCAAGGGCATCGGCCAGGACGCCAAGGACGCCGTGCAGGCGGGCAAGGACGGCGTCCACGAGTCGCGCGAGGCGCACGCGGAAAACCGGCGCTCGCGCGAAGGCGGGGACGACGAGGGCGACCGCACGTCCGGCGACAGTAATTCCGGCGAGAACGGCAACCGCCGCTCCGGCGACGAAGGCGACCGTTCGCAAGGTGACGGCGAGCGGGGGCAGAACCAGCGGTCCCAACCGGACGGTCCGCAGCACCAGCCCCCGCAGAACCAGCAGAACCACCAGCCGCCGCAGCAACCGAACCACCCGCCGTCCCAGCCGAACCACCCGCCCGCGAACCACCCGCCGTCCCATCCGCCCCGGCGCTCGGCGAGCGGCCGGATCCACGGCCGCATCGACTAAGGAGGAACTGCCGAGATGTCCCAGCCCGTCACCGCGGACGATTCGTGGAAGACGCCCGAGCTGCGGGAGGCCGAGGCCGCGCTCGACCGGACGGTCCGCAAGTCCCAGCAGCTGCTGAAGGACCTGGAGAAGATCAAGCTCCGTCCGCTGCCCAAAACCGACACCCCGGAACGGATCGAGGCGATCAAGCGCGCCGCCTCGCGTCCGGACGCGCCCGCTCAGCTGCGGCTGGTCAAGCGGAAGGTCGAAGCGGGCGAATTCTCCTGGGAGGACGTCGCCGCCGGCCGGGCGTTCGCCGACCCCGAGGTCCGCGCGCTCGCCGACGAGAAGCTCAGCGAGGCCAAAGACATCCTCGAGGAACTGCAGGAGGGCCAGAGCCCCGAGGAAATCCTCGAGGCGCGCACCGGCGGCGCCGGGAACCCGTTGTCCGGCACCGGACGTTCGACCTATCCGGACACGCCGGACAAGCCCGCCGGGTTCTCCGCCGCGGACCCGCTGGCGAGCAGCGGCCGTCCGCAGCCCCCGGCCCCGCCCGCGCCGGAGCCGCCCGAGTACTCGAACGACAATCCGCTCGCCGACCGGACGCCGCCGCCCCCGGCTCCCGCTCCGGAGCCGCCCAAGGAGGAACCGCCCGCTCCTCCCGCTCCGCCGCGGCACCGCGCGCCGGAACCGCCGCCGGAGGACGATTTCGCCAATCCCCTCGCGGACCGAGGCGACCGGCCGAAGCGGTCCGCGCCGCAGCCGCCGCCGTCGCCGGGCCGCCGTGCCCGGCGCCAGGACTCCGGCGATGACGACGACTACTTCGGCGGCTCGTTCCTCAGCTGACCCCCGCTCCGCTCCCGCGGAAGTCCGTGCGGGGAACCCTCCGGGAATCTGATCCCCTCAGGGTTCCCCGCACGGACCTCAGCCGGCCCGCGCGCGAAACGAGGCCCCCGCCCAATCCGGGCGAGGGCCTCGTTTCCGTTGCGGTGCTCAGGACTTCTCGGGCTTGCCGTTCTCCCCCGGAGAGGAGCCCGCGTCCACAGTGTCCTCCGGTGCCTTCTCGTCCGGTTCCGGCTTCTCCCCCGCATCGTCCGAAGTGGACTCGACGGCGGCGTTCCGCTCGTCTCCCTTGCTGCGCAACGTCTCCGGGGCCTCGCGCGGACCGCGCTTGGCCGCGGCGACGAAGTACGCCATCGCGCCGATGAACAGCAGGATCGAGGTCCACACGTTGACCCGCAGGCCGAGGATGTGGTTGGCGGTGTCGGTGCGCATCAGCTCGATCCAGCAGCGCCCGACGGTGTAGCCCGCGACGTACAGCGCGAACGCGCGGCCGTGGCCGAGCTTGAACTTGCGGTCCGCCCACACCACGAGCAGCGCGATGAGCAGGTTCCAGATCAGCTCGTACAGGAACGTCGGGTGCACCGGGCTTTCCGGCAGCGGGATGTGCCCGGTCGCGACGCCGCCGAGGGCGTCCGGGGCCCCGGTCTCCGGGTTGAAGCGCTGGTAGATCTCCAGGCCCCAGGGCAGGTCGGTGTGCGCGCCGTACAGCTCCTGGTTGAAGTAGTTGCCGAGCCGCCCGATCGCCTGCGCGACGATGATGCCGGGCGCGATCGCGTCGGCCATCGCGGGCAGCGGGATGCCCCGGCGGCGGCAGGCGATCAGCGCGCCGACCGCGCCGAGCGCGACCGCGCCCCAGATGCCGAGGCCGCCGTCCCAGATGGCGAAGGCGTTCCAGGGGTTCTTGCCCTCGGTGAAGTACAGCTCCGGGTCGGTGACGACGTGGTAGAGCCTGCCGCCGACCAGGCCGAACGGCACCGCGAACACCGCGATGTCGAGCACTGTGCCTTTGGTGCCGCCCCGCGCCTCCCAGCGCCGCTCGCCCCACCAGATCGCGACGATGATGCCGGCGATGATGCAGAGCGCGTACGCCCGGATCGGGATCGGGCCCAGGTGCCAGACGCCTTGGTCGGGGCTCGGGATCGTGGCCAGGAATGCTGCGGAGTACACGCGGCCACCGTAGCGCGTCGGACCCCGGTCGTGGTCCCGGTGCCGCGGAACCCTTAGTCAAGACCCGGTCACAGCCCGGTCACGGCCGTCTCCGGATACTCCTGGTCCGAGGCCGCGGCCAGGTATCCGGCCAGCAGCGCGTCCGCGACCTGGCCGACCGCGGCGTCCTCGGGCAGGAAGGTTTCGCCGTGCAGGCTGGGCGAGCCCGCGGTCTCGCCCAATCCGACGAAAAGCATCAATCCGCGGACGCCGTCGCCGCAGTAATGCGCGAAATCGTCCGCGCCGAAAGACCGGAAATCGACGTCGACGTCCGCGCCGCCGCGTTCGAGCCACGTTCTCGCGGCAGCCGCCAGCGCCGGGTCGTTGACCAGGACGGGCTCGCACGGGCTGATCCGGAGGTCGGCCGTGCAGCCGTAGGCACGGGCGGTGGCGTGCACGACGTCGTCGAGAGCCTCCAACGCGCGGTCGCGGTCGCTCGCCCGCATCAGCCGCAGCGAACCGAACGCGGACGCCGTGTTCGGCACGACGTTCGCCGCCGTGCCCGCGTTCAACCGGCCGACCGTGCAGACCGCGCCGTGCATCGGGTCGATCCGGCGGCTCGCGATCTGCTGCAGGCTCACCACTAGCTGGCTGAGCGCCAGCACCGGGTCGCGCAGGAGATGCGGATACCCCGCGTGCCCGCCCTGGCCGTGCAATACGACCTCGAACTCGTCAGTCGACGCGTTCACCGGCCCAGGAGCGGCCGAAACGACGCCGTAGGGCAGCCGCGGCTGGACGTGCGCGCCGATCACCGTGTCGATGCCGCGCTCTTCCAGAATGCCCGATTCAACCAGATCCAGCGCCCCGGACGGCGACGTTTCCTCGCGCGGCTGCAAGATCGCGTACAACGGGCGCGGGAGTTCGACCCGCCGCGCCGCCCGGCAGACCGCGGTCAGCGCGGCGAGGTGGACGTCGTGGCCGCAGGCGTGCATCAGACCGGTCTTCGCGGCCCATTCGACGCCGGTGCGCTCTATGACCGGGAGCGCGTCCAGTTCGGCGCGCAGGGCTACGGCCGGCCCCGGGTGCGGCGCGGCGATCTCGATCAGCCGCCCGGTCTTCGCGACCCGCTCGCCCTCGCCGAGCGCGGCGGCCACGATCCGGGCGGTGTCGTCCTCGTCGCCGGACGCACGCGGGTCGGCGTGGATCCGGTGCCGGAGTTCTACCGCGGCGGGCAGTTCCTCGGCCAGCGCGGCCCGCCATGCCTCGACCAGGTCGTTCATTTCCGCTCCAGCCGATAAATCCGTGCGGCGTTCTCGTGTCCGGCCAGCCGGGCCAGCCGGAGCGCGTCCGCTTCGGACAGTGCGTCGGCGGCGAGAGCGGTGCGCAGGAAGTCGGACAGTCCTTGCCGGAACAGCGCGGTGCCCAGGTGATAGAGCTCGGCCAGGCCGAACGCGTCCGTGGAGAACAGCAGTTTCCCGAACGGCGCCAGTTCCAGCGTCTCGGCCAGGATCGCGGGGGCGCGGAAGCCCGCATTGTGCGTTGCGAGGCCTACGTCGACGAAGACGTGCTCGAAGACCTGCGCGAGGTAGGCGGCGTTGCGGTGGAACGGATAGTTGTGCAGCAGCAGGATCGGGACGCCCGCGTCGCGGGTCGCGCGCAGCAAACCGGTGAGCCGCAAGGGATCGCAGCGGTGGAGGTCGACGTCGGAGTCTCCGTAGCCGACGTGGAACTGCACGGGCAGCCGCCGGTCGATGCCCGCCCAGACCAGGTGGCGGTGCAGCACCTCGTCGGCCAGCCGGACCGGTTCGCCCGCTTCGATCCCGGCGAGCCAGCGTCCAGCGGCGGCTTCGACCTCGCCGGGAACCGGACGTTCCCCGGACAACTCCAGCCCGACCCGGTACGCCGCGATCGACTTGACGCCCACCGCGTTCCCGGTGCGCCGGTCGAGTTCGGCAGCGAAGTCCTCGGCGAAACCGGCGGCGCTGGTGCCGCGGATGACGTCCTCGGCGACCTGTTCCAGCCGGACGATGTCGTGCGCGCGGGCGTCGGCCAGTTCGGCGAAGTCCGTCGTGGCGGTGAGGGATTCGGGGAGGAAACCGCCGTCCAGCAAGTAATCCGTGCTGCCGGTGCCGCGCAGGAACCGCCGGTTGACCTCTCTCGACCCCAGCTCAGCGCGGCGAGCGAGATAGTCGTCGGCCGGGGCGTGCTTCGGCAGATCGAGGATCGGCGCACAGCGTTCGCGCACGGCGAGGCCGATGAGCGAATCGAACAACGACGTCCCCAGCGGCGACACGGTGTCCGCCTCGGTAAGCATCCGCTCGAACCCGTCGCGGTCGACGCCGCCGGTACGCACGCCGTGGCAGTGATGGTCGACCAACGGCAGGTCCGCGACGAAATCCAGCAGATCGGTCATGCGTCTCCTTCAGCGAGCCTCTCCCCCACCCTACGGGCGAATCCGGGCGCCGAGGCCACCACGACGACAGCCAGCACCAGCACCCCGCCAGCCACCACCGGGAACCATCGCGGCGGGCCCTCGGCCGGGTACGGCACGACGTTGACATACACGGTGTAGCCGAGCAGCACCAGCGCGCCGATCGGGAAGACCAAATGCCACCACGGCACGCGCATCCGCCGCCGCACGAACAGCAACAGGATCGCGCCGACGGTGGTGAGCAGGTAGATCACCAGCAGGAGCAAGGTTCCGATGGATCCGGCCCAAGAGAAGGTGTCGTCCGCGGTCGCGCCGAAGAACACCGCGCACACCAAGATGATCAGCGCCGCCGCGAGTGCGACCACGGTCACCGCGACGGCGGGGATGCCCTTGGCGGAGATCCGGCCGATGCCGCGGCCGTCGAAGGCGTCGCGGCCGAGGGCGAACAGCAGGCGCGAGCCGCCGACCACGCAGGCCAGGCAGCAGCCGAACGCGCTGATCGCGGCACCCGCGCTGATGACGTCGCCGACCCACGGGCCGACGAAGCGGCTGCCCAGGTCGCCCAGCAGCGAGGGGGAATCGTGGAACGCGGTGGCGTCGCCGCCGAAGGCCATCATCTCGACGGCGGTCACGAGGACGAAGTAGGCGCCGCCGAAGATGGCCGTGCCGAGGATCGCGCGCGGGATGTTGCGGCGCGGGTCGCGGGTTTCCTCGCCGAGCGTCGCGGCGGCTTCGAAACCGGCGAACGATAGGAAACCGAACACTGCGCCGAGGAAAATGCCGGAGATTCCGGTGTCCGGCACGAAAACCCGCAGCGTGAACCGGCCGCTCGGGGCGTCGCCTGCGATCAGCCGGACCAGGATGACCACGGTGACCAGCAGAATGAGCGCGATGGTCGCGCCCTCGACGGCGAGCAGTGTGCTGGTGCCACGGCGGGCCGGGGCGGCTGCGAGCAGCCAGCTGCCGATCAGCGCGACCGCGGTCAGCACGAACGGCCCCCACGACGGCGGATGCGGCCAGATCCCGACCTGTGTGAGGAACGCGGTGCCGAGCACGCCCGCGGCGGAACTGGTGACCACGGCGTAGAAGGTGTACGTGCCGAGAAGGCCGATCCCGGACACCACGCCCGCGCGCGGGCCGAGCGTGGCGCCGACGAACGCGTAGACCGAGCCGGCGTGCTGGTAGTGGCGGCAGAGCTGAACGAAGCCGTATGCGACCAGCAGCACTCCGGCCGCCGAAAGGAGGAACGCCAGCGGCACCGCGCGTCCGGCGGCCGCGGCTGTTTGCTGTGGATTGATGTTCGCGGCCATGCTGGGTGCCATGAGCGCGACGGACAGCCCGACGGCCTGCCAGACTGACAAGGTGCGCCGCAATTCGGGACGGTCTCCGGACACGGATGCGCTCCTTTCCCCGCGGAGTACACAGTGAACATCCGAGGCGGCGCGGACAACCAGCGCCGACTGGCTGAACCTCGTCCGGCATCGAAGGAGCGCGCCTTGTCGTCCACCCCCTCGAAACTCGACCGCGACCGGCTCGCGGAACTCGGCGCTGCCGCCGCGGGCCGGATGGAGCAGGCGGGCGTCGAACTCGTCGCGCTGAGTTTCGTGGACAACTCCGGGATTTCGCGCGTCAAAGCGGTGCCGGTGGCGAGGCTGGCGACGGTCGCGGCGTGGGGCGTCGGCGCGTCCAACTCGTTCGACTTCTTCCTCGGCACCGACAGCATCGCGAACGGCGAGCATTCCCTCGGCCCAGTCGGCGACCTGCGACTGCACCCCGACCTCGACGCGCTCACCGTCCTCGCCGCACAACCCGGCTGGGCGTGGGCCCCGGCGTGGCGCTACGACCAGGACGGACAGCCGCACCCGCAAGACACGCGCGCGCTCGCGGCGACCGCCGTGGACCAGCTCGCCGACCGCGGCCTGACCGCGCGGACGGCGTTCGAACTGGAGTGGATCGCGACCGACGCGGACGGAGTCCCGCTGCCCGGCCCGGCCTACGGATACTCCCGGTTGAGCGCGAACCACGAGTACCTGCGCGCTCTCGTGTCCACTTTGGAACGTTCTGGGGTAGAGGTGGAGCAGATCCACCCGGAGTACGCGGCGGGCCAGTTCGAGCTGTCGATCGCCGCGGCGGACCCCTTGCGGGCAGCCGATTTAGCCGTGCTGACAAGGGAAACGGTGCGAACGGTGACCGCTGCGCACGGGTTGCGCGCGTCGTTCACGCCGAAGTTCGAACCCGGCGGCGTCGGCAACGGCGGGCACGTGCACTTGAGCCTCTGGGACGGCGAGCGGAATCTGTGCGCGGGCGGGACCGGAGCTTTGGGGCTGACCTCGACCGCGGAATCCTTCGGTGCGGGGATTTTCCGCCGGTTGCCCGCGTTGCTGGCGGTGGGCGCGCCGTCGGTGGTCAGCTATCTGCGGCTGGAACCGCACCATTGGGCAGGCGTGTTTACCGCGTGGGGCCTGGAAAACCGCGAAGCACCGCTGCGCCTGATCCGCGGTGCGGCCGGACAGCGCGACACCGCGGCGAATCTGGAAGTGAAGTGCTTCGACCTCACCGCGAACCCGTATCTGGTAGTGGCCGGCCTGCTTTTCGCCGGACTGGCAGGCTTGACCGCCGAGGCGCGCCTGCCGGAGCCGGTCAGCGTGGATCCTGGCTCGCTCTCCCCCGCAGACGCCGCAGCCGCTGGCGTCGCCAGGTTGCCGGAGTCGTTGTCGGACGCGGTCGACGCGTTCGAGGCCGACGAGGTGCTGCGGACGGCGTTCGGGCCTCAGCTGGCCACCACGTTGACGGACGTGCGCCGCGCCGAGGTGGCCGAGCTGGGATCGCTGAAGCCCGCGGAGTTGTGCCAGGCAATGCGTTTCCTGCACTGAACCCGCTCAACGAAGCAAGGCCGCCACCCGGGACTGCAACTCGGGCAGCATCGCGTACAGCTTGTCGCCCGGGCAGTCCGTGTTGTAGAAGTCGCGGTGTCCCTTGATTTCCTTCACCGGGATGCCGTACTGGCGGCACACGTACGCCACGAACACCACCAGCGAATCGAACTGCGCCTTCGGCGGGGCGACCTGCATGTAGGTGCCCTCGTTCTCGATGCCGATCGCGTTGTCGTTCTGGCCGGGGCAATGCGCCGCGCGGACGATCTTCTTGCCGCTGCGCAACGCGTCCAGGCTGCCGTGGCGGCCTTCGAGGCGATAGCCGCCGCGAGAGACCGTGAAATGCTGGCCGGTGTCGGACCAGCCGTTGTTGTCGATGTGGTCAGCCTGATCGTTGCGCGCGACCTGGAACGCGTGCTCGAGCGAGTAGTCGGTGCTGTTGGGACAGTCGATGTGGTGGATGAGCACGCGATTGGCGGGATGGTCGAGCGTGGTGAGCGGATCCGCAGGCGGGCGCGCACCCCACTCGGCACAGCTGTAGATGCGCGGCGCGTCAGCGGCGTCCGCGAGACCGGGCAGCAGGAGCCCCGCCGCCGCGGCAGCGCTCACGCCGGCCGCCCCGCGCAGGAACGTCCTCCGGGGAACTTGTCCGATGTCGAAAGCCATGCGCCGCACTGTGCGCGGACGGCGTACACGATGCATACAACTGGCCGCTCAAGCGCGCAGATCCAGCTCCGCGGGGAACGGTTCGGCCAGGGTGAGCAGGCCGCCTTCGCTCTTCGCGTGCGGGAGGTAGTCGCCGTCGGAAAGCGCGTACACGGTGGCGGCTTCCTGCTCCGGGTCGACGAGCAGGTAGTACGGGATGAGGGCTTCGGCGTAGCGGGCCTTCTTGAGAATCCGGTCCTGCACTCGGGCGGACGGGGATTCGATCTCCGCGGCCAGCAGAACCTCGGACGCTGGGTACCAGGTCGTCGCCACATCCGGGCAGGTGACGATCACGAAGCCCGGGATCAGCAGCCGGTTTTCGCCGCAGCGGACAGCGACGCCAGGGAGCAGCTCAGTGCCCTTCGGCAAGGCTGGCACCGCTGCGAGCTGCAATCGCTGCAGCCACTGCTGGTGGAGCGCAGTCGGAGCCGGACCCATCACCAGGGTTCCGTCGACTCCCTCGATCCGATTGCCGAGGAGCTGTTCGTTAGGCAAGGCGAGTACTTCTGCCAATCCGGGAGCTTCGCCCAGATTGCTGTCGTCGTCGGCATACCGAGAGAGTACGAACGACCACCGACAGTTTCCGGCCCCTCGACCCGAGGTCAGGCCGGAGCGACCGCCTCGCGCACGCCCTGCGCCAGCTCCGAAGCCAGCTTCCGCACGCCATCCGGACCGTCCGCCGCGGCGGTGACCAGCGCGGATCCGACGATCACCGCGTCCGCGAACCCGGCCACCTGCGCGGCCTGCTCCCGCGACCGGACGCCGAGGCCCACGCCGATCGGCAGCTCCGTGTGCTCGCGAGTCCGCCGCACCAGGTCCTCCGCGTGCACACCCACCGCGTCGCGGGCGCCGGTCACGCCCATCACCGCGGTCGCGTACACGAAGCCCGACGAGGCCGCCGTGGTCTTCGCCAGGCGCTCCTCCGACGACGACGGCGCGACCAGGAAGATCCGGTCCAAACCGTGCTCGGCGGACGCGGCCATCCACTCGTCGGCCTCGTCCGGGATCAAGTCCGGCGTGATCAAGCCAAGGCCACCGGCGGACGCCAGGTCGCGCGCGAACGCGTCGACCCCGTAGCGGTGCACCGGGTTCCAGTACGTCATCACGACCGCGCGACCGCCGCGCGCGGAGACCGATTCCACGACCTCGAACAGCTGCTTGAGCCGGAATCCGCTGGCCAGCGCCGCCTCGGCGGCCGCCTGGATGGTGGGGCCGTCCATCACCGGGTCGGAGTACGGGACGCCGACCTCGACCAGGTCCGCTCCGCCGTCGATCGTCGCGGCCAGCAGGTCTTTCGAGCCGTCCACGGAGGGGAATCCGGCGGGCAGGTAGCCGACCAGCGCGGCCCGGTGTTCCGCCCGCGTCGCCGCGAACAGCTCGTCGAGCCCGCTCACTTGCCCTCCCCGTCCACGAGCCCGAACCACTGGGCCGCGGTGTCCATGTCCTTGTCGCCCCGGCCCGACAGGTTGACCACGATCAGCCCGTCCGGACCCAGCTCGCGGCCCAGTTCCAGGGCACCGGCGAGCGCGTGCGCCGACTCGATCGCCGGGATGATGCCCTCGGTGCGCGACAGCAGCCGGAAGGCGTCCATCGCGGCCGCGTCGGTGACCGGGCGGTACTCGGCGCGGCCGGAGTCCTTGAGCCACGCGTGTTCCGGGCCGACGCCCGGGTAGTCGAGCCCGGCGGAGATCGAATGCGATTCGACCGTCTGGCCGTCCTCGTCCTGCAGCAGGTACGACATCGCGCCGTGCAGGTTGCCCGGGCTGCCCTTGGTGAGCGTCGCGCCGTGCCGGGTGCCCTCGATGCCCTCGCCGCCCGGCTCCAGGCCGACCAGCCGCACCGACGGGTCGTCGTAGAAGCCGGAGAAGATGCCGATGGCGTTGGACCCGCCGCCGACGCACGCCGCGACGACGTCCGGCAGCCTGCCCGCCTTCTCCAGGATCTGCGCCCGCGCCTCCTCGCCGATGACGTGGTGGAAGTTGCGCACCATCATCGGGAACGGCGACGGGCCGGCGGCGGTGCCGAAGAGGTAGTGCGTGGTGTCGGCGTTGGTGACCCAGTCGCGCAGCGCCTCGTTGATCGCGTCCTTGAGCGTGCGCGACCCGGTTTTCACCGGCACGACCTCGGCGCCGAGCAGCTTCATCCGCGCGACGTTCAGCGACTGCCGCTCGGTGTCGACCTCGCCCATGTACACGACGCAGTCGAGGCCGAGCAGCGCGCACGCGGTGGCCGTGGCGACGCCGTGCTGGCCCGCTCCGGTCTCCGCGATGACGCGCTTCTTGCCCATCCGCACGGTGAGCAGCGCCTGGCCCAGCACGTTGTTGATCTTGTGCGAACCGGTGTGGTTGAGGTCCTCGCGCTTGAGGAACACCCGCGCACCGCCGGCCTGCTCGCCGAACCGCTTGGCCTCGGTGAGCAGCGACGGACGGCCCGCGTACTCGGTGAGCAGCCGGTTCAGCTCGCCGGTGAACGCGGGGTCGTGGCGGGCCTTCTCGTACTCCGCCGCGACCTCGTCGACCACGCCGATCAGCGCTTCCGGCATGAACCGGCCGCCGTACGGGCCGTAGTAGCCGCGTTCGTCCGGGTCGTGCTTGCCGCGTTCGGTCACCGCGAGGGCCTCGGGCAGGCGGGGTGCGAACCGGCGGTGACGAGCTTGACGACCGCGCCCTTCGGGTCGCCCGACGCCACCAGGCCCTCGCCGACGAGCACCGCGTCCGCTCCGTGGCCCGCGTACGACATCAGGTCGCCAGGGCCGCGGACGCCGGACTCGGCGACCTTGAACACGTCCATCGGCAGGCCGGGCGCGAGGCGGGAGAACACGTCGCGGTCCACTTCGAGGGTGTGCAGGTTGCGCGCGTTGACGCCGATGACCTTCGCGCCCGCTTCGAGCGCGCGGTCGGCTTCTTCGGCGTTGTGGATCTCCACGAGCGCGGTCATGCCGAGCGATTCGACCCGGTCGAGCAGCGCGGCGAGCGCGTTCTGCTCCAGCGCGGCGACGATCAGCAGGACCATGTCCGCGCCGTGCAGCCGGGCCTCGTGCACCTGGTACGGGCTGACGATGAAGTCCTTGCGCAGCACGGGAATGTCGACCGCGGCGCGCACCGCGTCGAGGTCGGCGAGCGAACCGCCGAAGCGGCGCTGCTCGGTGAGCACGCTGATCACGCGCGCGCCGGCGTCCTCGTAGTCCCGCGCCAGCGCGGCCGGGTCGGGAATCGTGGCCAGCTCGCCCTTCGACGGGCTGCGCCGCTTCACCTCGGCGATGACGCCGATGCCGGATTCGCGCAGCGCGGCCATGACGTCACGCGGCGGAACGGCCTTGGCCGCCCTGGCCTTCAGTTCGTCGAACGGCAGCGCGGATTCCCGCTGCGCGAGATCCTCGCGCACGCCGGCGACGATGTCTTCGAGCACGCTCATCGGACGCCCCTACCCGCTGCCGCACTCCTGGGTCCACTCGCAAGCTCGCTCACAAAAACCTTCCCCTTCCCGCCGAAACGATGCTAACCCCCGCTCGATGACCGGCCGGTTCCGGGTTGCTCAGCGCCGCGGATCCGGCGGATCGGTCGGGTCGTCCCCCTCCGACAACGCCTCCCACAGCTCGGTGTCCGGATCCTTCCGCGCCGCCTTGGCTCCCGGTGCGGCGTAACGGGCCCCGAGCTTCCGCGCGGCTCCCGCCCACTTGATCGCTGCCAACCCGCCGAGCGCGACAAGAATTCCGCCGAGCACCGCGATCAGGTGGCCGAGCACGATTTCCGTGCCCGGCAGCCCGGGTGCGAAGCCGCCGAACTTGATCCCGGCCACGCCGTTCCAGACGCCCGCCGCGCCGGCGAGCACCAGCACGATCCCGAGCGCGCGGCGCAGCCAGCCGCCGGTCGCGACCGCTCCGGCGACGCCCGCGAGCGCGAGGATCGCGAGCGGCACGAGCGCGGTGGCGCGCTGTTCGCCGGGTTCGGTGTACAGGACGGTGCCGCGCACGCCCTCGTCGCGGAATTCGGCGAACCACACCATCCGGGACGCGCCCCACAGCGCCAGCGCGCCGAGCAGGAGGGCGAGAATGATCGTCCACAGTGGACGCTTTGCCTTCCCGCCGCCCGCGGACGGAGCTTCCGTTTCCGCCTCGGCCCCGCCGCGCCGTGGTTCCGCCTCGCCGGACCGCTCAGACACCGGCCGCGTCCTCTGCCGGGTCCAGCTCCCCCGCCGGGATCATCGTGCCCGCCGCGGCGATCGCGGACAGCACGGTGCGGGCCTTGTTGAGCGATTCGGTGTCCTCGTAGTCCGGGACCGAGTCCGCGACCACGCCGCCGCCCGCCTGCACATACGCGGTGCCGTCGCGCATCAGCGCGGTGCGGATGGCGATCGCCGTGTCCGCGTCGCCCGCGAAGTCCAGGTAGCCGACCACGCCGCCGTACAGCGCGCGGCGCACCGGCTCCAGTTCCTCGATCAGCTGCATCGCCCGGACCTTGGGCGCGCCGGAAAGGGTGCCCGCCGGGAAGCAGGCCGTGACCGCGTCGAAGGCCGTGGCGTCGTCCTTCAGCTCGCCGGTCACCGTGGACACGATGTGCATGACGTGGCTGTAGCGCTCGATCTGGAAGAAGTCGACCACGTGCACGGTGCCCGGCTTGCAGACCTTGCCGAGGTCGTTGCGGCCGAGGTCGACGAGCATCAGGTGCTCGGCGCGTTCCTTCTCGTCCGCGAGCAAATCCTTGGCCAGCTGCGCGTCCTCCTCCGGATCCGCGCCTCGCCAGCGGGTGCCCGCGATGGGATGCGTGGTGGCGCGGCCGTCGCGGACGGTCACCAGCGATTCCGGGCTGGAGCCGACGATGTCGAAGCCCTCCAGCCGCAGCAGGTACATGTACGGGCTCGGGTTGGAGGTGCGGAGCACGCGGTACACGTCGAGCGCGTCGGCCCCGGTCTCGATCTCGAACCGTTGCGACGGCACGACCTGGAACGCTTCGCCCGCCTTGATCGCCTCGACCGCCTTGTCGACGGCCGCGTGGAAGTCTTCCTTGCTGCGGTGGCGGCGAAATTCCGGCACCGGCCGGTCGAACGTCGCGACCGTCGGCGGCGCGGGCACCCGCAGCTGCTCGGTCATCGCCGACAGCCGGGCCAGCGCGTCGTCGTACGCGGCGTCCACGCGTTCGGCCGAATCGTCCCAGTTGACCGCGTTGGCGATCAGCGTGACGGTGCCCTCGTGGTGGTCGAAGGCGGCGAGATCGGTGGCGAGCAGCATGGTCAGCTCGGGGATGTCGAGATCCCGTTCGGCCAGCTCGGGCAGCTTTTCCAGCCAGCGCACCGAATCGTAGCCGAGGTAGCCGACCATCCCGCCGGTCAGCGGGGGCAGGCCGGGCAGCGGTTCGGTGTGCAGCGCCTCGACGGTCGCGCGCAGCACCTGCAGCGGGTCGCCCTCGGTGGGCAGGTTGTCCGGCGGGGTGCCGGTCCAGACCGCTTTGCCGTCGCGCACGGTCAGCGCGGCCGGGCTGCGCACGCCGACGAACGACCAGCGCGACCACGATTTCCCGTTCTCGGCCGATTCGAAGAGGAACGTGCCGGGCCGGTCGGCGGCGAGCTTCCGGTAAATCCCCAGCGGGGTCTCGCCGTCGGCGAGCACCCGGCGCACCACGGGGATCACGCGGCGGCTCTCGGCCAGCGCGCGGAACTCGGCGCGGGAAGGGCTGACCGGGCCGGGCCCGGCCGTGGACGTGGCTGCTGAGCTGACCATGCGCCTCATTGTGCCGCTACGGCCGCGTCAGCCGGTCAGCGGGCTCTCAATTCAATGTGTGTTGAATTCGAGGCGGCGACCGGTCAAGATGGTCCGGTGAGCACGGAAGACACTACCGCGCGCCGCCGCGGCCGCCGCCCCGCTGGTCAGGACACCCGGGCGGTGCTGCTCGAAGCGGCCCGCGCGGTGTTCGCCGAGAACGGCTACGAACGCGCGACGGTCCGCTCGATCGCCGCCCGCGCCGGCGTCGACGCCGCCATGGTCAACCACTGGTTCGGCGGCAAGGAAGGCCTGTTCGCGCAAGCGGTGCTGAAACTGCCGTTCGAACCGGACGAACTGGTCCCGATCCTGCGCGACGGCCCGGACGACGAACTGGGCGCTCGCATCGCGCACACCTTCCTGACCCGCTGGGACGGCGTCGGCGGCGACACGTTCCAGGCGCTGATCCGCAGCATCGCCGGACACGAGGCGGCCAGCAACGTGCTGCGCGACTTCTTCTCGCAGTTTTTCACCGGGTTGCTCAGCGACCTCGGCAGCGACCGGCTGGAGCTGCGGGTCGCGCTGTGCGCTTCGCAGGTGGTGGGGATGGGGCTGATCCGGTACGTGGCACGGTTCCCGCCGATGGCGTCGGCGGAGGTGGACACGCTGGTCGCGGCGGTGGCGCCGACGTTGCAGCGCTATCTCACCGGGGACATCGACTGAGGCGGGGGCTCGTGAGTGTTTATCCCGGTCAGAACCGGCATTGCCACTCACGAGCCCGCACCGCCCAGCTTGCGACGCCGGTTTCAGCCCACAGCCCCAGGCGAGGCGGGCACGCCGACCTCGCAGCGCGACGCGTCACCTGAAGGCATCGGCTCAAGCAGGCTCGTGCGTGCTCATCCCGGTTAGAACCGCGATCGCCACTCACGACCTCCTCAGCGCGACAGCAGCAGAAAGACCAGCGCGAGCCCGCCCGGCAGCACCTGCACCAGCAAAATCCGCTTCGACGACGTCGCGGCGCCGTACAGCCCGGCCACGATCACGCACGCCAGCCCGTACAGCTTCAGCTGGAAACCCGCCGGATCGGCCGCGATAAGCCCCCAGATCAGCGCCGCGGCGAGAAATCCGTTGTACAGCCCCTGGTTCGCCGCGAGCGTCTTGCTCTCGCGGGCGAATTCCTCGGTGGTGCCGAACGCCGCCCGCGCCCGCGGCGTGGTCCACAGGGCCATCTCCAGCACCACGATGTACAGGTGGATCAGGGCGACGAGCCCGATCAGCACGTTCGCGACGACGGTCATCACGCGCTCTCGTCGGCGAGCAGGAGCCGTTCGTCGGTGTCGAAGCAGGTGTGCGTCCCGGTGTGGCAAGCCGGGCCGGTCTGGTCCACTCGCAGCAGCACCGTGTCGCCGTCGCAGTCGATGCGGACTTCGCGGACGTGCTGGACGTGGCCCGAGGTCTCGCCCTTCACCCACAGTTCCTGCCTGCTGCGCGACCAATAGGTCCCGCGGCGGGTGGTGAGCGTGGATTCCAGCGCGTCGTCGTTCATCCAGGCCATCATCAGCACGTCGGACGTCGCGTGGTCCACCACGACCGCGGCGATCAGCCCGTCGGCGTTCCATTTCACCCGGGCGGACAGTTCCGGCGAGAGGCTCATCGCACGACCACCCCGCCGGTGCGCAGCGCGCCCTTCACGTCGCCGATCGTCAACTGTCCGAAGTGGAATACGCTCGCCGCGAGCACCGCGTCCGCGCCCGCTCGCACAGCGGGCAGGAAGTGCTCGGTCGCGCCCGCGCCGCCGCTGGCGATCACCGGGACCCGCACCGCCTTGCGGACCAGGTCGATCAGTTCGAGGTCGAAGCCGGTTTTGGTGCCGTCCGCGTCCATCGAGTTGAGCAGGATCTCGCCCACCCCGAGTTCCTCGCCGCGCGCGGCCCACTCCACCGCGTCGATGCCGGTGCCGCGGCGGCCGCCGTGCGTGGTGACCTCGAAGCCGGACGCCGTCGGTTCGC
Source organism: Amycolatopsis sp. FU40 (assembly GCF_021903635.1). Lineage (NCBI taxonomy): Bacteria > Bacillati > Actinomycetota > Actinomycetes > Pseudonocardiales > Pseudonocardiaceae > Amycolatopsis > Amycolatopsis sp. FU40. The sequence continues at coordinate 82,910 of NZ_CP091381.1, read as the reverse complement.
TGCCTTCGGGCACTCGCCGCGCGTCGACGGACAGCACGACGCACTGCGCCCCGAACCGGCGCGACGCCTCGCGCAGCAGCTCCGGGCGGGCGATCGCGGCCGTGTTGATGCTCACTTTGTCCGCGCCGGTGCGCAGCAGCCGGTTGACGTCGTCGGTGGAGCGCACGCCGCCGCCGACGGTCAGCGGGATGAAGACCTGCTCGGCGGTGCGGCGGACCACGTCGAAGGTGGTTTCGCGGTCGCCTGAGGACGCGGTGACGTCGAGGAAGGTCAGCTCGTCGGCGCCCTCGGCGTCGTACCGGCGCGCCAGCTCCACCGGGTCGCCCGCGTCGCGCAGGTCGGCGAAGTTGACGCCCTTCACGACCCGGCCCGCGTCGACGTCGAGACAGGGAATCACCCGAACCGCCACAGCCATGCCCCCAGCCTAGTCGGCCGCTCTGTCAAGCCCGCCGCGACGGCTTCGCCGACAATTTTCGGATCCGAAGCATCAAAACCCGCCCCTCGCGCGTCTGATGATCGTGACGACCGGTTTCGACGATTTCGTGGCGGAACGCCTCGACGGGCTGCTGCGCTACGCGACCGTCCTCGCCGACGACCCGCATCTGGCGCAGGACATCGTGCAGGACGTGCTCCTGCGCGCGCAGCAACGCTGGTCGAAGATCGAATCGCCGCCCACCTACGTCCGCCGGATGATCACCAACGAGTACCTGTCGTGGCGCCGCCGCGCCGCCCGCCGCGTGGTGCCGTCGAACCATACGGTGCTCGACGCGCTCGGACCGCCGACCGCCGATCCCAGCACCGCCTACGACGAACGCGACGAAATGCTCGCCCTGCTGGCCACGCTGCCGCGGAAACAGCGCGCCGCGGTCGTCCTGCGCTACTACGAGAACTACACCGACGCCGAAATCGCCGATTTCCTCCGCTGCGGCGTCTCGACCGTGCGCAGCCAGATCTCGCGCGCGCTGGCGACCCTGCGCGCCGGAATGCCCTCGTTGCCGGCCGCCCTCACCACCGGAGCAGGAGAATGACCCCCTCGAACGAGACCGAGACGCTGGTGCGCGACAGCCTCGAACGGCTCGCCGAGCGGGCGCCGGACGGCAATGAAGTGCTCAACGCGCTCGCACGGGCCCGGCAACGCCGACGCCGTCCTCGCCTCGCGCTCGCCGCCGCGGCCGCCGCGGTGATCGCCGTCGCCGCCGGGGTGCCGCTGGTGGTCGACACGGTCGCCGAAGCGCCCGCGCAGCTCACACCCGCCGCCGGACGGCCGGTGCTCGCGTACACGCCGGATTGGCTGCCGGACGGCTTCACCGAGCAGTACCGCTCCGGCGGGCCCGGGACCACCGCGCAGGTGCGGCAATGGCAGTCCGGCGCGAGCCGGGTGGAACTCGCGGCGCACTCCACGGCCGATCCGGAATGGGCGCAGACCGCACTGCGCATCTCGGCGGTGCGGGACCAGGTCGTGGTGCACGGCCGGATCGGCATGGTGACCGGCCCGAACGACACGATCGCCACGCTGACCTGGATGCCGGACAACCGCTACGTGCTGACTGCCAAGGTCGAAGGCGTCCCGGACGCACGCTCGGTGGCCGAGCAAGTAGCCGATTCCGTGACCGTCGAACCAGTCCGGATTCGCGGCGAGGCACGGTTCGGCCCGCTGCCCGCCGGTCTGCGCGAAGAGGCCACGACGGTGCGCGGCAGCAGTTCCGGCAACGCGACGACGGTGCTCGACGCCAGCGGCCCCAACGGCAAGGTGCGCGCGACGATCAGCGGCGGTTCCCCGGCCCTCGGCGGTTCCGGGCCGGTGCAGGTGCGCGGTCTCCCCGGTGCCTACGTGCCCGCCTCCGGACCGGCCGACGCACAGGTCGCCGTGCGATTGTCGGACGGGCGCTGGCTGAGCGTCTCCGGCCGGTTGCCGCGCGAGCAGCTGGTCGCGGTGGCGAACGGGATCGTGCTCGATTCGGCGCCGGAATACGCCTGGCTGGGGACCCGCTGACCGCTACCGTGCAGCCATGTCCGAACTGGGGGAGTCTCGGAGCAGGCTTTCGCGAGTGGCGTACGCCTTCGGGATCGGCGCCGCGATCATCGCCGTACTGGTGGCCTGGTGCGTCGGCGCCAACTACCTCGCCCAGCTCACCGCGGGCGAGCAGCTGACCTGCCGGTCGAGCGAACTCGTGCCGTGGTCGGGTCTCGGCGTGACGCTGTGGCAGATCAGTTCGCTCGTGCTGTTCCTCCTCGCCGGAGCCGGGATTTCCGCGCTGCTGGGGCGAATCGGGCTGCGAAAGGCGACGCTCGGCGTGTGCGCGGCCCTGGTCGTCCTGTTCACCTGGGGCTACGTCGCGGCGACTCACGTGGCGATGCAGAAGGTGGCCGATCACGGCACATCGGTCGCCATGCCGACGACGCCCGGCTCGCCGCGGCCCGCCGACCGCTGCCAAGGGCTGTGACGCCGTCTACCGTAGGGCTATGTCCGAACTGGAGCGTCTCGGCGCCGAGAAGTACGTCGTGCTGACCACTTTCCGCCGCGACGGCCGCGCGGTCCCGACCCCGGTGTGGGCCTCCCGCGACGGCGGCGAACTGGTGCTGTTTTCGGAATGCAACGCGGGCAAGGTCAAGCGAATCCGCAACAACGGCGAGGTTCGGCTGCAGGCGTGCGACGTCCGCGGCCGACGGGTGCACGGCGCCGAGGTGAGCGGGACCGCCCGGCTGCTCGACGCCGCCGACACCGAGCGCGTCCGCGGGGTGATCGCACGGGACTACGGCATCATCGGACGCGTGACGATGTTCTTCAGCCGGCTCCGCGGCGGACCGGAGCGGACGATCGGGATCGCGGTCAAGCTCGCCGAGTAAGTCACCGAGCCGCCTCCGCGCGGAGCCGCGCGCCCATCGCGGCCGAATCGTGGTCCGGGCCGCAGCCCTCGACGAGGATCACGTCGCCCACCAGGTGGTCGGTGCGCAGGTGCAGGATCTTGCGGTACTCCGCCGACGCGTACCACTCCTCGGCCGCGGCCAAGTCCGGGAATTCGAGCACGACGGTCGCCCCCGGCCAGGCGCCTTCCAGCACGCGCGTCTGTCCTCCGTGGACCAGGAACCGGCCCTCGAACGGGTCGAGCGTCGCCTGGATCAGCTCCAGGTACTCGCAGACCTCGGCGTCCACGGCTCCGGGCTGGCGCAGGTGGGCGATGGCGTAAGCGGTCACGTCCGGCTCCTCGGGGTCGATTTCGTTGCCTGCCAACCAATCCTGTCCGCTCCCGCGCATGGAGTCGATTACCTCGCGGGTAACCGTTCAGCTCCCGTAGCGAGCCGTCAGCTCCCGTCCGATACGGGCGAGTTCGGCGCGGACCGGCTCCGGTTCCGTCACCTCGACCAGGTCGCCCCACCCCGCCAGCTGCTCCGCGACAGAACGCGCCCAGTGCGCCGCCACCTTCACCTCGACCCGGCCGTCCCGCTCCCCGGCCACTTCGCAATGCCGCCCGAAACGCGACCGCAGCACGGACAGATACCGCGCGTCGATCAGCACCGTCGCGGACACGAGCGAACGCCGCTGCTCCATCTCCTCCACGACCCGCGCCCACTGTTCCCGGAGATCGAAGTCTTCCGGCAGTTGCGAGGGCAAGTCCGTGGTTTCCGCCGCCGAGATCCGGTCGACGCGGAAAGTCCGTTGTCCCGCAGGGGTTCCAGCGATGAGGTACCAGACGCCGTCCTTGTCGGCGAGGCCGTACGGATCGGCTAACCGGCTTTTGCCGCTGTAGTCGAACCGCACCTTGCGCCGCCGCACGACCGCCTGCTGGAGAGACTGGACGGGGGCGGGCGGTTCGCGGTCCTGCTCGCCCCACCCGGCCGGATCGGACACGACAGCTCGCGCGGCGGCTTCGGCGTCGGCCCGGAACGTAGCGGGCAGCGCGCGGACGAGCTTGCGCAGCGCGGACGACAGTTCCGGACCGCCGGACGCCGCCGGTCCCAGCATCAGGAACAACGCCTGCGACTCGGCCGCGGTCAGCCCGCTGAGGTCGGTGCGGGCCCCGCCGACGAGCGACCATCCGCCTCCGCGTCCGGGCTGCGGGTAGACCGGGATCCCGGCCGCCGACAACGCCTCCAGGTCGCGGCGGGCGGTGGCCACGGAGATCTCCAGGTCCTCGGCCAGTTCGGCAGCGGTCACCCGGCCGCGGGCCTGAAGCAGCAGGACGGCAGCGACAAGACGGTCAGCTCGCATGTTTTCGATTCTCTCTCCAAAAGTGCTCAGAAGATGAGCACTTTGAAGGACAAGCTAGTCCCACAACCGAGCAGACAAGGACTCAGAGATGCTTCGAGGACTCAGCACCGTCACCTTCTACTCCCCCGACTTCGACGCGGCGAAGCGCTGGTACACCGACCTTCTCGGCGTCGCGCCGTACCTGGACACCCCGGCGTACCTGGAGTGGCGCATCGGCGACTACCAGCACGAATTCGGCATCGTGCACAGCTCGTACGCAACCAGCGAACTGTCCCGGACCGCCGATCTCGCCACCGTCGGACAGCCCGCGGGCGCGGTCGTGTTCTGGCACGTCGAGGACGTCCCCGCGACGCTGGAGCGCGTCGTCGCGATGGGCGCGAAGGTCCACGACGCCCCGCGCGACCGCGGCACCGGGTTCATCACCGCGTCGGTGATCGACCCGTGGGGCAACGTCCTCGGGCTGATGTACAACCCGCACTACGTCTCGGTCCGCGAAACGATGGTGCAGGCATGATGGTCTTCACCGACGCCGCGTCGTGGCGGGACTGGCTGGCCGAGCACCACGATTCCGCCACCGAGGTCTGGTTGGTGCTGGCGAAGAAGGGCGCGCCCGGCCTCACCTATGAGCAGGCGCTGCAAGAAGCGCTCTGCTACGGCTGGATCGACGGCCTGACCCGCCGCCGCGACGACTCGGCCTACACCCAGCGGTACACGCCGCGACGGCCGAAAAGCCCGTGGTCGCCGCGAAATCTCGCCCGGGCCGAGCTGCTCCGGAAGGAAGGCCGGATGCGGCCGGCCGGGCAGCTCGCGCTCGACCGGGCCGCGTGATTTCCGTTTCCTGGCACCGATTCCGACGGTCAGCGAACGGCGGCGAGGGCCTCCGGCAGGGTGAAGGCGCCCGCGTACAGCGCCTTCCCGACGATCGAGCCTTCGACGCCGTCCGACGCCAGCCCGGCGAGCGCACGCAGATCGTCCACACTGGACACTCCGCCGGAAGCGATCACCGGCGCGTCGGTGCGGGCGGTGACCTCGCGCAGCAGTTCGAGGTTCGGGCCGCGCAGGGTGCCGTCCTTGCTCACGTCGGTGACGACGTACCGGCTGGCCCCGTCGCGGTCGAGCCGCTCCAGGACCTCCCACAGGTCGCCGCCGTCGGAGGTCCAGCCGCGCGCGGACAGCCGGTGCCCGGCCTCGGTGATCCGCACGTCGAGCCCGATCGCGACCCGGTCGCCGTATTCGGAGACGACCTTCGCCGTCCAGTCCGGGTCCTCGAGCGCCGCGGTGCCGAGGTTGACCCGGCGGGCCCCGGTGGCGAGCGCCGCCCCGAGCGACGCGTCGTCGCGGATGCCGCCGGACAGCTCCACCTGCACGTCGAGCCGCTTGACGACGTCGGCGAGCAGTTCGCGGTTGCTGCCCTTGCCGAACGCCGCGTCGAGGTCCACGAGATGGATCCACTCGGCGCCGTCGCGCTGCCACTGCAGCGCCGCCTCGAGCGGACTGCCGTAGGAGGTCTCGGTGCCCGCCTCGCCCTGGACGAGTCGGACCGCCTGGCCGTCGGCAACATCAACTGCGGGAAGGAGCGTGAAAGTCACGCGCACAGCCTAAGCGGCGGGACCGGACGCACCTTCCGGGGGATGCTTGGGGCCTCGTGAGTGCTGGCGCCGGTTCTCACCGGCGCCAGCACTCACGAGGGTTGCTCAGAGCGTGCCCAGCCAGTTGCGCAGCAGCTGCGCCCCCGCGTCGCCGGACTTCTCCGGGTGGAACTGGGTCGCCCACAGCGGCCCGTTCTCCACTGCCGCCACGAAGTCCTCGCCGTGGTTCGCCCAGGTCACCTTGGGCTGCATGTTGGCGAGGCCGGACTCCAGTTCCCACTTCCGCGCCGCGTACGAGTGCACGAAATAGAACCGTTCGTCCGGGTCGATCCCGGCGAACAGCTGCGAATCGGCGGGGGCGCGGACGGTGTTCCAGCCCATGTGCGGGAGCACGTCGGCGTGCAGGCGCTCGACCGTGCCCGGCCATTCGCCGGTGCCTTCGGTCTCCTCGCCGTGCTCGACGCCGCGCGAGAACAGGATCTGCATGCCGACGCAGATGCCCAGCACCGGGCGTCCGCCCGCCAGCCGTTTGCCGATGATCCGGTGCCCGTGCACGCCCAGCAGCCCGCTCATGCACGCCGAGAACGCGCCGACGCCGGGCACCACGAGGCCGTCGGCTTCGAGCGCGGCCTGCGGGTCGGCGGTGACCTCCACCTCGGCGCCCGCGCGCTCGACGGCGCGTTCGGCGGAGCGGAGGTTTCCGGAGCCGTAATCGAGGATCACCACACGAGACACACCCCGAGCCTAGCCTCCCGGACAATTTCGTTCCGAGCCCGTTTCGTTCTCGCCCCGAACGGGTACCCATTCGGCTATGTGCGGGCGCGGCCGGCGCCCCCGGACCCGGAAAGAGGACGAAATGTCCGAGTCCGATCTGCTCTGCCGGATGTTCCAAGCGTGGCGGGAAGACATCGACAGCGTGCCGTTTCCGCAGTTCAGGGAGCTGACCATCCCGCTGCAGAAGACCCGCGCGGAGATCGATCTCGCGCGCCGGTCGACCGCGCGCACGGCGAATCCCGTGCGGCGCGCCGACAGCGGCTGGTGACCCCGGGCGGTTGCCCGCTGCCGAAATCCCTCCTTATCTCGTGAAGAATTCCTTGAGGGACAACGCGATCGAACCCGCGTCGAGCCCGTGCACGAGATCGTGGTCGGCGAGCGTGCCGTAGATCCGCACCTCGGTGTCCCGGCGGGTGCCCAGGTTCAGCAGCCGGTGCGGCCGGTCCGCGAGCGCGTCGGCGACGCAATGCGCGGAAGTTCCCTTGAGATACGGCTCCACCAGTGCGACGTCGGCCACGCCGGTCACCGCGGCACGCAGTCCCTCGGCGTCGAACGGACGCACCGTCGAGGTGTAGAGCACCGTCACGTCCATGCCCTCGGCCGCCTCCAGCACCCGGTCCAGCATCGGCCCGACCGCGATCACCACGCCGCGCGTGCCCTGCCGGATCGTCTGGAGCCCGACGCCCAGGTGCGGCTCGGAATTCTCCTGCGCGGACAGCCGCAGGTACGTCCGGCTGTCCCCGGGCACCGAATCGAGCAGCAGCCGCCGCGCCTCCTCGGGATGGCCGGGCACGTGCACGTACCAGCCGGGCAGGGAATCGATCAGCGCGACGTCGCCGGGAGCCTGATGCGTCCGGCCTTCCATCGGCATGTCGTAGGAAGCGCCGTACGACACCAGCACCGCGCCGAGTTCCTGGTGGCTGAGGTCCAATTTGATCTGTTCGAACGCGCGCTCCACGAGGAACGCGTTGAAGGTGTGCACGATCGGCCGCAGCCCGGCGAGCGCGAGGCCGGCGCCGGTGCTCACGAGCAGTTGCTCGCGGATCCCGACGTTGATCACCCGGTCCGGATGCCGTCGCGCGGCCTCGGCGAGCGCCGCGGCGGAGATGTCGGCGAGGACGATCGCCACGTCCTGGTCGGTGTTGACGATTTCCTCGGCGGTGGCCAGGAAGGTGTCCCGCATGTTCGGCATCAGTGCGCGCCTTTCGGTTCCACGACGGCGACGACCGCGAGCGGCCGTCCGGGATGAGGGGTGGTGAACGCGTCGTACAGCGCTTCGTGGTCGCGGCCGGAAACCGTGCGCACGGCCCAGCCCTCGGTTTCGAAGCGGCGCGCGATGCCGCCCGGCCAGCCGTGCGTCGAGGACTGGTTGTCCACGACCACCGCGGTCAGCTTGTCGAGCCCGAGGCGAGCGGCGACGGCGATCGCCTCGTGGTTGGAGCCCTCGTCGAGTTCGGCGTCGCCGACCAGCGTGACGATCCGCGGGCGGAACCGGCGGGCGCGCAGGCCGAGGGCGGTGCCGACGGCGATCGGCAGGCCGTGCCCGAGCGAGCCGCTGGAGATTTCGACGCCGGGTGCGCGGAGGCGGTCCGGATGGTGGCCGAGCCGCGACCGCGCCGAACTCCAGCCGGCGAGTTCGTCCTCGTCCAGCCAGCCTTTCGCGACGAGCACCGCGTAGTACGCCATCGGCCCGTGCCCCTTGGACAGCAGGAACCGATCGCGCCCGGGGTTGCGGGCGGTGTCCGGGCCCAGGTCCAGGACCCGGTCGAACAGCACCCACAGGACGTCCACTGTGGACTCCGCGGCCGCGTGGTGTTTGTCGTCGCCGGTCATCAGCGAGATCAGCCGGGGCAGGTCCGCGTAGCCCGGCTCGGAGGTCGTCGTGGTCATGGTTGCGACCATGCAACCTCGACCAAACTGAAGGTCAAGCGCTAACCTGGACTTATGACGAGGTTGGCGGACAAGCTGAGCATCGGGCAGGTCGCGGAACGCAGCGGAGTCCCGCACACGGCGCTGCGGTTCTACGAGGAGCGCGGCCTGATCACTTCCGAGCGCTCGGCGGGCAACCAGCGCCGCTACGCGCGTTCGGTGCTGCGGCGGATCGCGTTCATCCGCGCCGCGCAACGGGTCGGGCTGTCGCTGGAGGACATCAGCGCGGCGCTGGAGACGCTCCCCGCCGACCACGCGCCGACGAAGGCGGACTGGGCCCGGCTGTCGCGCGAATGGCAGACCGAACTCGACGCCCGGATCGACGCGCTGCAGCGGCTGCGGGACCGGCTGACCGGATGCGTCGGCTGCGGATGCCTGTCGCTGCGCAGTTGCGGCCTGTACAACGCGGACGACGAGCTCTCCCGCTTCGGGCCCGGGGCCAGCAAGCTCCGTCCCGTCCTGGAGGGCGGCATCTGAATTCCGTTGCGCGGCAGGGCTTCGGTGTGGGTTACTGCGGGCAGAAATGAACGAGAAATATCGAACCCGAGTATCCAAACGGCTGTCCCGGCACCTGCGCCACGACCCCGGCGGGATCGGCCTCACGCTCTCCCCCGGCGGCTGGGTCTCCGTCGACGAACTGCTCGCCGCGCTGGCCCGGAACCGGTTCCCGGTGAGCCGCGCGGAACTGGACGAGGTCGTCGCGAACTGCGCCAAACAGCGGTTCGCCTTCGACGAGACGAGGACGTTGATCCGCGCCAGCCAGGGGCACAGCGTCCGCGTGGATCTGGAACTGTCGGACGCGGTGCCGCCGGAAATCCTCTTCCACGGGACGGCGACACGGTTCCTGCCGTCGATCTGGGCGGAGGGATTGCGCCCGATGAAGCGGCACGCGGTGCATTTGTCGGCGACCCGCGAAACGGCGTGGAAGGTCGGATCGCGGCACGGGAAACCGGTGGTGCTGACGGTCGCGGCCGGGGAAATGGCCGCGCGCGGCCACGTGTTTCAGGTGAGCGACAACGGGGTGTGGCTGACTTCGGCGGTTCCCGCGGAGTTTCTGGCCGGGTAGCGCATACTGAGTCCGTCGCTCCGAAGGAGGCGGCCATGGCTGACTACACGATCGTCCAGTGCGGCGAAGGCCACTATTTCTCCACGATCTGGCTGCCCTTGGTGTCGTTCAAGGCGATCCGGCTCGGCGACCGCCGGCTGCAGCGATGCCCGGTGTGCCGCCGTTTCCGCTCCGTCGTCCGGGTTTCCGCGGACCAGCTCACCGCCGAGGAACTGCACGCGGCCGAAGCGCTGAAAGACTCTCGGCTGCCGTAGGCGTTGCGAAGGTCCGCGAGGGGAACCCTGACCGAATCTGATTCCCGCGGGATGGCCCGCACGCACCTTTACGGGAGCCGCGCTTCAGCCGGTTTCGGCTACGCGGCACAGGATTTCCCCGTGCGGGATCGAGAACCAGCCGTCCGGGTCGGCCGCCCACGCACGCCACGCGGCGGAGATCTCGCGGAGGTCTTCGGCGGACGCGTGTCCGCCCGCCACGGCCTGCTCGGCGATCTTGGAATCCAGGATCCGTTCCGCCCACATGCCGCCCCACCACGCGCGTTCCTCAGGGGTGGAATGACACCAGATCGAGGCGCTCGGCGTGACGTCGCGAGCGCCCGCGGCGTGCGCCCAGGCCAGCAACCGCCGTCCCGCGTCCGGCTCGGCGCCGTTGCCGTGCGCGACCGCGCGGTACACCTCCAGCCAGCGGTCCAGCCGCGAGTCCGCGGGCCACCAGAACGCCGCGGCGTAGTCAGTGTCGCGGGCGGCGACCACACCCCCGGATTTGGCCAGGGCCAGCATGTGCCGCAGCGCTTCCACCGGCTCGGTCAGGTGCAGCAGCACCTGGTGCGCGTGCACGACGTCGAACTGGCCGATCGCTGGGGCCGCTGTGATGTCGGCGCGCTCGAACCGGACGTTGGACACGCCTTCGCTCCGCGCGTGCGCCCGCGCTTGTTCCAATACGGCTTCCGACACGTCGATGCCGACGACCTCGCCCGGAGCCACCCGGCGGGCGAGGTCGACCGTGATCGTCCCGGGCCCGCAGCCGACGTCCAGCACGCTGCGCCCGGGAAGCAGCTCCGGCGCGAGATAAGCCGCCGAATTGTCGACGGTACGCCAAACTTGAGACCGTACAACGCTTTCCGCGTGCCCCTGCCCGTAAGCGCTATCCGAAGACATGCTTCGAGGTTAAGAGTCCTGTCCCAAATACTGCAACAGGACTCTCAGTAGTTGAGACGCGAGTTCAGCAGACCCGGCGGCGCGGCCTGCCCAGCAGCCGCCTGCCCACTCCGATCAGCTCCTGGCGCAGCGTTTCGTCGTCCACCTCGGCCAGATCGGGCGCCCCGCCCGCCATCGCGATGCCGGTGAACGCCACGATCGCCGTCACGCGAGCGGTCACGTCCAGCTCCGGCCCGCCGGCCACGATCGAGATCAGCGCCTGTTTGAACCCTTCGACGCCGTGCTTCGATTTCGCGAGCGCCGCGTCGATGCCCGGATCGCTGGAGAACAGCGCGACCAGCACCCGGTGCCGCACCACGAGATCGACGAAACCGTCCAGCAGATGGTCCACGCGCGCACCGTGGCGGCGGTGCTTCGCCGCCTCGACGACCAGTTCGTCCAGTTCCCGGATTCCCGGTTCCGCGACCGCCTCGGTGATCTCCGACTTCGTCTTGAAGTGGTAGTACACCGCGGCCTTGGTGACGCCCAGCTCGTCGGCGATCATCTGCAGCGACGTGCCCTCGACGCCGTGCTCCGAGAACAGCCGCAGCGCAGTGGCGAGCAGCCTGGTCCGGGTGTCCGCGACCGGTTCGACGGTCGTCATCGCGCCCTCCTCATCGAGCGGAGTGCGCTGCTCCGCAGCACATCATGGTACTTGCCGAGCGACTAGGCCGAAACTTGCCGTGCGGCTAGTCACATCCTAGCCGATCGGCTTGGCAGTCCCTTGCCGAACGGCTAGCTTCGAAAGGGCGATTCCCAGTGCGGAGAGCCCGCTTCGGGCGCGAAACGGAGACGACTCGTGGCACCCTTCCTGTATCGGCTCGGCAGGCTGTCGTTCCGCCGCCGGGCCCTCGTGGCGGCGGTCTGGGCGCTTGTCCTCGCGGCGGTGGGCGCGGGCGCGCTCACGCTGTCGGGCAAGCTGTCCGATTCGGTGACCATCCCCGGCACCGAATCCCAGCAGGCGATCGACCGGCTGGCCGAGCACTTCCCGCAGGCCGCGGCGGGCGGCGGCACCGCGCGCGTGGCGATCGCCGCGCCGGACGGGCACAAGGTCACCGACCCGGCGGGCCAGGCGGCCGTCGAGTCCGTGGTGGGCAAGCTGAAGTCCGCGCCCAAGGTGGCCGCGGTGGTCGACCCGTTCCAGGCGAAGTCGGTCTCCCCCGACGGCCGGGTCGCGCTCGCGCAGGTGAGCTACCAGGTCAAGGGCTTCGAACTGTCCGACAGCGACCGGCAGGCGCTGCTGGCCACCGGCGATCACGCGAAGCAATCGGGATATCAGGTCGAGTACGGCGGCGACGCGGTGCAGGGGATTCCGGCGACCGGGGCCACCGAAGGACTCGGCGTCGCGGTCGCGGCGGTCGTCTTGATCATCACCTTCGGCTCGCTGCTGGCCGCCGGGATTCCGTTGCTCACCGCGCTGATCGGGGTCGGCGTCGGGATGGCGGGCATCATGCTGGCGTCCGGTTCGCTGGAGCTGAACTCCAACACCCCGGTGCTGGCGTTGATGATCGGGCTCGCGGTCGGCATCGACTACGCGCTCTTCATCGTCTCCCGGTACCGGCACGAACTGGCCGAGGGCCGCGAACCCGAAGAAGCCGCAGGCCGGGCGGTCGGCACCGCTGGCTCCGCGGTGGTGTTCGCCGGGCTCACCGTGATCATCGCGCTCGCCGGGCTGACCGTGGTCGGGATTCCGTTCCTCGGCCAGATGGGCATCGCCGCCGCGGCGACCGTCGTGATCGCCGTGCTGATCGCGTTGACGCTGCTGCCCGCCGTGCTCGGCTTCGCCGGCGCCCGGGTCGGCAACAACAAGATCCGGGTGCGCCGCCGCGGCGAAGGACCGACGCACGGCGAACGCTGGGCGCGTTTCGTTGCGCGGCACCGGGTTCCGGTCCTGCTGACCGCCCTCGTCGGACTGGCCGTAGTCGCGATTCCCGCGCTGAGCATGCAACTCGGCCTGCCCAACGACAGCACCGCCGCGCCGGACACCACGCAGCGCAAGGCGTACGACCTGGTCAGCAAGGGCTTCGGCGAGGGCGCGAACGGACCGCTGCTGGTCGTCGTCGACACCGGCCCGAACCACAACCCGGCCGCGCTGAAGCAGGCCGCCGCGGACATCGGCAAGCTGCCGGACGTCGCCGCGGTGACGCCGCCGAAGGTCAACCCGGCCGGGGACACCGCGGTGCTCACGGTGATCCCGAAGAGCGGGCCGAGCAGCACGCAGACCGAGGACCTCGTGTCGGCGATCCGCGCACAATCCGGTCCGCTGGCCGAAAGCACCGGCGGCAGCCTGGCGGTGACCGGCCAGACCGCGGCCAACATCGACGTGTCGCAGAAGCTGTCCGACGCGATGCTGCCCTACCTCGCGCTGATCGTCGGGCTGGCGTTCCTGTTGCTGATGCTGGTGTTCCGGTCGGTCGTGGTGCCGCTGAAGGCGACGCTCGGGTTCCTCGGCTCGGTGGTCGCGACGTTCGGCGCGGTGGTCGCGGTGTTCCAGTGGGGCTGGCTCACCGACCTGCTCGGCGTCGCCTCGACCGGCCCGATCATGAGCATGCTGCCGATCCTGCTGATCGGCGTCCTGTTCGGGCTCGCGATGGACTACCAGGTGTTCCTGGTGACCCGGATGCGCGAGGAACACGTGCACGGAGCCGAACCGCAGGAAGCGATGGTGACCGGATTCCGGCACGGCGCGCGCGTCGTCGTGGCGGCCGCGCTGATCATGATCTCGGTGTTCGCCGGGTTCGTCCTGGCCGAATCGACGCTGATCCAGTCGATCGGCTTCGCGCTGGCCTTCGGCGTGCTGGTGGACGCATTCGTCATCCGGATGACCATCGTGCCCGCGGTGATGTCCCTGCTCGGCCGCGGCGCCTGGTGGCTGCCGAAGTGGCTCGACCGGATCCTGCCGAACGTGGACGTCGAGGGCGAAGGCCTGGTCCGGGAACTCGGCGCGCCCGGCGACGACGAACGCGAACTGACTCGAGTCTGATTTTTGTCGGTGGTGGTTCGTACCCTTCATTTCATGATCGAAGACACGGTACGAACTTGGGTCGCGGGATGGGCGTTGTCGCGGCAGACGCCCGCGCCGGTCGAGAAGCCATGGGGGCTTTTCGTCGAGGTGCCGGACAACCCCGCGGAAGTGGGCAGGCATGTCCTGCCGGAGGCTGAGGAATCGCTGGTCCGCGCCGCTGCCGGCGCGGTCAGCGAACCTCGGACGTGGCTGAAGACGCCTGCCGAGCCGGAGACCGTCGAGCCATGGATCCCCGGCGGCTGGGTAGTCGCCTGGGAGCACACCGGGCACCTGATGGCGACGGATCTGCTGGCCACGGACCCGGTCGCGCCGGAGGGCTACACGGTGAGCGTGGAAATCAGCGGTGCCGTCACGTTCCTCCGGGTGCTGGACGGCGCGGGCGAGCAGGCGGCGAAGGGCCAGATGGCGGCGGTCGGCGACGCGGTGATCGTGGACCGGGTGGTGACCGAGGAAGCCCACCGGCGCCGCGGGTTGGGCGGCTTCGTGATGCGCTCGCTCGCCGACCGCGCGGTTGCCGACGGCGCCGTGCTCGGGGTCCTCGGGGCGACCGATGCCGGGCGGGCGCTGTACGAGACGTTGGGGTGGAAGAAGCACGCGACGTTGGCTGAGTGCATTTATCAGCCGTTGGCGGCGTAGGCGCGGGCCGTGCGGCAAGGGTTGGGGGTGGTTCGTTGCCGGGAGGCACGCGTTAGTTGCGAGGACGTCCGCGCGGGAAGGCGCGCAGCGGGAGCGTCAGCACTACCCGGGTCGCCGCGAGTCAGTCACGTGCTCGCTGCGGGAAGGGGCTCGCGCTGGCTGCGGGCGACACGCGGCGGGAAGGCCGCGTCAATCGTGGGGAGGCATCCGTCAGGAGCAATTCAGGCCCCCGCCAGGCCGCGGGAAAGCGCGCGCCAGCGGGCATTCATCCTGACGAAGGATGCCGGAGCAGTGGTCAGCTGACCAGCCAGGCGATGGCCCCGCCGATCGCCAGCACCGCCGCGATGCCCAGCACCACGGCGAAGAACTTCGCGGTCTTCCACAGCGAGTAGACCCCGCCGGCCAGGAAGCCGCCGAGGGCCAGCAGCAGGACCGCGATCAGCTCTTTGCTCACAGGGGTTAGCGTGCCACATGGCTTTCACCGTGACGGTACTGGGCAGCGCGACGCCGTACCCGCGCCCGGACGCTCCCTGCTCCGGGTACCTGGTGCGCCACGAGGACACCGCGATCTGGCTCGACGCCGGACCCGGCACCCTCGCCGCCCTCCAGGAACACGTCTCGCCGGCGGAGCTGGACGCGATCTGGATCTCGCATCTGCACGCGGACCATGTCGCGGATCTGTTGCCGGCGGTGTACGCGCTGTTGTTCGCGGACCTCACTCCGCGGCGGCCGATCCCGCTCTACGGCCCGCCCGGGACAGCGGCGCGGATCTCCGCGTTCCTGAGCAACACCGGGCGCGCGCCGATCGAGGAGGCGTTCGCCGTCCGGGAACTGCACGACGGACACCGGACCCGCGTCGGCGGGCTGCGGCTGGAGACGGTGGCCGTGTCGCACGGCTTTCCGGCGTTCGGGGTGCGGATCACCGACGGGGAGCGGACTTTCGCGTACTCCGGGGATACCGGACCGTGCTCGGCGCTCTCGACGCTGGCGAAGGGGACGGATCTGTTCCTGTGCGAGGCGGACAGCATCGAGCCGTCCGCAGAACACCTGACTCCAGCGGAAGCGGGCCGCGCGGCCGCTGGAGCCGCGCGGCTGGTGCTCACGCATCTCGGTCACACGGTCACCCCGCGCGACGCGGTTCGCCTTGCCGCCGAACACTTTCCCGGGCCGGTGGCGTATGCCGCGCCGCGCACGGTGTTCCGCGTGTGAATCAGATCGTGCGGTCCCCGGGCCAGGTTCGCTTCAGCGGCGGAATCTCGCCCTGCATGATCCGCGCCCATTCACGCTGATCCCGAGACGACTTCGGACGGTGCTCCTCCAGAACCGCCAGCTCCCCCAGCGAACCGAGCGCTCGCGCCGCGGCGATCCGCGTCTCCCGGAGGGTGTCCTGGAGGAGATCGATCAGCAGATCCCGGACGGGGTGTTCCCGCGCCGCTTCGCGCAATCCCGCGTTGCCAAGCCTGCGGACCGCGTGCACACCGAGCGTGCGCACTGCGGCAAAGCGGTCCTTCAACGCCTTCGCCAAGGGATCAAGAGCGCTGCTTTCCCCGGAATCCCCCAGCCCGACGGCCGCGTCCATCCGCACCACAGTGGGATAGCAGTCGAGAACCCTTTCGTACTGGCCGACTGGGTCGAGCTGCCGGAGCCGGCCGAAACCGAATCGGTACCGGGTGACGATCGGAGCTTTGACCGGCCAGGACGGCCGGCGGTCCGCGGCTCTGACCTGCCCGTCCGGGACGAGGGCGAGCAGCGGTTCCGGATCACGATCGCGATCGCGCTCCACGAGGATCCGGATCGCCAGTGTCATCACCGCGCCAGACCGGGTCCCGCAGGTCGCCACCGCGAGGATCGCGTCGTCGACTCCCGGTCCGTCCGCTCGGACAAGCTCCGTCGCCAGTGCCGCGGCCTGCTCATCGGAAGAGCGCAGTACTTCTTTCAGAGAACCGCGCACGTCCATAGCCGTTAAAGCACGCCCTTCGTGGACGGAATCCCGCCTGCCCGCGGATCCGGCTCCGTAGCCGCCCGCAACGCCCTCGCCACGGCCTTGTACTCCGCCTCCGCGATGTGGTGCGGGTCGCGGCCGTGGATGACGCGGACGTGCAGGGCGATCTGCGCGTGGAACGCCAGCGAGTCGAAGACGTGCCGGGTCAGGACGAACGGGTAGTTGTTGCCGATGGTGAACGTGTTGAACTGCTCCGGTTCGCCCACGTGCACGCAGTACGGGCGGCCCGAGACGTCGATCGCGGCGTGCGCGAGGGTTTCGTCCATCGGGATCCACGCGTCGCCGAAACGCCGGATGCCGCTCTTGTCGCCGAGGGCCTGGCGCAACGCCTGGCCGAGCACGATCGCGGTGTCCTCGACGGTGTGGTGCGCGTCGATGTGGACGTCGCCGGTCGCTTCGACCTTCAGGTCCAGCGAGCCGTGCACGCCGAACGCCGTCAGCATGTGGTCGTAGAACGGCACTCCGGTGGCGATCTCCACCTGCCCGGTCCCGTCGAGGTCCAGCTGGACCAGGATGGACGATTCCTTGGTGGTGCGCTCCACCTTGCCGACGCGGCTCATCGCTTGATTTCCTTACTCGCCTCGAGGAAGGCGTCGTTCTCCTCCGGGGTGCCGACGGTCACCCGCAGGTGGCCTTCGATGCCCACGTCCCGGATCAGCACGCCGTGGTCCAAATAGGACTGCCAGCTGGCCGGCGCGTCGCTGAACTGTCCGAAGAGGACGAAGTTGGCATCGCTCGGCACCGGGGTGAATCCCAGGCCCAGCAAGGCTTCCACGACGCGGTCGCGTTCGGCGGAGAGCCGGTGCACCGACGCGAGGGTGGCGTCGGCGTGCCGGAGGGCGGCGCGGGCGGCCGCCTGGGTGACCTTGGAAAGGTGGTACGGCAAGCGGACGAGCTGCAGGGCGTCCACGATGGCGGGCGCGGCGGCGAGGTAGCCCAGCCGCCCGCCCGCGAAGGCGAACGCCTTGCTCATCGTGCGCGACACGATCAGCTTCGCCGGGTACTCCGCGATCAGCTCGATCGCGCTGGCCTGCGACGAAAACTCCGCGTACGCCTCGTCCACCACGACGATCCCCGGCGCCGCGTCGAGCACGCCGCGCAACTGGTCCAGCGGGATCGACCCGCCGGTCGGGTTGTTCGGGCTGGTCACGAACACGATGTCCGGCTTCCGCTCGGCGACCGCCTCGGCCGCCCGCGCGGTGTCGAGCGAGAAGTCCGCGCGGCGCGGCACCGGCAGCCAGTCGGTACGCGTGCCGGTCGCGATGATCGGGTGCATCGAGTACGACGGCTCGAAGCCCAGCGCGGTGCGGCCGGGACCGCCGAACGCCTGGAGGATCTGCTGCAGGATCTCGTTCGACCCGTTCGCCGCCCACACGTTCGCCTCGGACAGCACGACCCGCGTGGACACGGTGAGGTAGTCCGCCAGATCGGTGCGCAGCGCCACCGCGTCGCGGTCCGGGTACCGGTGCAGCGACGCGGCTTCGGCACGCACGGCCTCGGCGACGTCGTCGACCAGCTCGGGCGGCGGCGGGTACGGGTTTTCGTTGGTGTTGAGCCGGATCGGGACCTCCAGCTGCGGCGCGCCGTACGGGGTGCGGCCCCGCAGGTCCTCGCGCAGCGGGAGGTCGGCGAGGGTGACCTCGCCGCCGGGGGTGGCTTCGTTCATCGGCCGTCTCCTTCGAAACGTGCGGTGACGGCTTCGCCGTGCGCGGGCAGGTCTTCGGCGTCCGCGAGCGCGACGACGCGGGGGGCGATCTCGCGCAGGGCGTCCTCGGAGTAGTCCACGACGTGGATCCCCTTCAGGAAGCTCTGCACCGACAGGCCCGAGGAGTGCCGGGCGAACCCGCCGGTGGGCAGCACGTGGTTGGAGCCCGCGCAGTAGTCGCCCAGCGAAACCGGGGCGTACGCGCCGACGAAGACCGCTCCGGCGTTGCGCACCCGCGCGGCCACCTCGCGGGCGTTCGCGGTCTGGATTTCCAGGTGCTCGGCGGCATACGCGTCCACGACGCGCAGTCCGTCGTCCACAGTGGACACCAGGATGACGCCGGACTGCTTGCCGCCCAGCGCCTGGCCGACCCGCTCGGAGTGCTTCGTCGCGGCGACGCGGCCGGCCAGCTCGGCCTCGACGGCGTCGGCCAGTTCCTCGGAGGTGGTCACCAGGACGCTCGCGGCCAGCGGGTCGTGCTCGGCCTGGCTGATCAGGTCGGCGGCGACGTGCGCCGGGTCGGCCGTCTCGTCGGCGAGAATCGCGATCTCGGTCGGACCGGCCTCGGAGTCGATCCCGATCACGCCGCGGACCAGGCGTTTGGCCGCGGTGAGGAAGATGTTGCCGGGGCCGGTGACGATGTCCACCGGGGCCAGTTCGGCGCCGTCGGTGTCGACGCCGCCGTAGGCGACCAGCGCGACCGCCTGCGCGCCGCCGACCGCCCAGACCTCGTCCACGCCGAGCAGCGCGGCCGCGGCCAGGATCGTCGGGTGCGGCCGCCCGCCGAACGCGGCCTGCGGCGGCGAGCACACGACCAGCGAACGCACGCCGGCCAGCTGCGCCGGGACGACGTTCATCACCACGGTCGACGGGTACACCGCCAGCCCGCCCGGCGCGTACAGGCCGACGCGGTCGACCGGCACCCAGCGCTCGGTGACCGTGCCGCCCGGGACGACCTGCGTCGTGACGTCCTGGCGACGCTGGTCCGCGTGCACCTTCCGGGCGCGCTTGATGGACTCCTCCAGCGCCGCGCGGACCTGCGGATCCAGCTCGGACAGCGCCTTGGAGAGCTCCTCGGCGGGCACCCGGACCGTCTCCGGGCGCACCTTGTCGAACCGCTCGGTGAACTCGAGGACCGCCTCGACCCCGCGGTCGCGGACCGCCTCGACCACCGGCCGGACCTGATGCAGCGCCGCGTCCACGTCGTACTCGGCGCGCGGAAGCGCGGCACGGAGCTCGGCAGCGGAGGGGACCTGCCCGCGCAGGTCGGTGCGGTTCAACATGGACACCAGGGTACGAGGTGGCCCGCGCGCTCCCGGCAGGGATACTCGGTGACGACCCGCTGTCCCCGGACCAGGGAGGCTCGTGTGCCCCGGATCGCGTTGTGCCAGCTCAACTCGGGCGACGACCCGGAAGAAAACCTGAAAACGGTTCGCTCCGGCGTGGAGGCCGCGGCGGCCGCCGGAGCCCGCGTGGTGGTCTTCCCGGAGGCGGCGATGGCCCGCTTCGGCCGCCCGCTCGCCCCCGTCGCCCAGCAACTGGACGGCCCGTGGGCGTCGGCGGTGGCGTCGATCGCCGCTGAGCACGACGTGCTGGTGATCGCCGGGATGTTCACGCCGGCGGACAACGGGCGGGTGCGGAACACGCTGCTGATCACCGGACTCGGACAGCATCTCGGCTACGACAAGATCCACCTGTACGACGCGTTCGGATTCGCCGAATCGGACACCGTCGCGCCGGGTTCGGAGGTCGTGACGTTCTCCGCGGAAGGGACCGTGTTCGGGGTCGCTACCTGCTATGACCTGCGGTTCCCGGAACTGTTCCGGCGCCTGGCCGACGACGGGGCGGATGTGGTGGCGGTTCCGGCGTCGTGGGGCGCGGGGGCCGGGAAACGCGAGCAGTGGGAAGTGCTGGTGCGGGCGCGGGCGCTGGACTCGGGCTGCTGGGTCGCGGCTTGCGGGCAGGCTGATCCTGCGGCGACCGGGGCGGAGGTCAATCCGAAGGCGCCGACCGGGATCGGGTACTCGCTGGTCGCGGACGGGTTCGGGCGCGTGGAGGCGCAGGCCGGGGCCGGGGCGGAGATGCTGGTGGTGGACGTCGACCCGGAGGTCGCGGGGAAGGCCCGGACGGCTACCGGGGCGTTGGCGAACCGGCGGCTGTAGGGGTCAGCTCTGCAGGTGACGCTGGAAGTCGTCGAGTGCCTGGTCGAACTGGGCCGACGCTTCGGGAGCGATTTCCAGCGGAAGGGTCATCTGGACCGTGACGTTCTCGCCGCTGAGCAGTCGCGCGTGCAGGGGGTCCGCGCGCTCGCGGAACTCGTACACGAACGACCTCAGCCGTTCCACAGGCAGATCCGCGTATCGGGCGAGAGCTGCGAAGACTTCGTGCACCTCGTCCGACGGTGTCGCGTAGCCGCGGAGCCGGTAGGACCATTCCAGGAATGATTCGTAGACGGCGACGTAGCGGCTCGCCACGTGGATTATGCGCGGGACGTCCCCGGCTTCGCCGACCGCCCCGAACGCGGCCGTTTGCGCGTCGCCGGAAAGCACCGCGCCGAAGTTCCTGATCACACTCAAAACTGTCGCGAGTTCTCGTTTGATGATCGGCAGAACCTGGTCGACCGGCACGTACTCGGCCGGATGGGAAAAGCCCATGCGATGATCGAGATAGGCGTCGTGCAACCGCTCGACCCCGCGCACCAGCTCGTAAGAAAAGAGCAGATACTCCCAGCCCGCGGGACGTTCGCCGATCAGCACCGTGGCTTCGTGCTCGTTGCGCGGAACGTACCCGTTGAACCCGCCTCCGCCCACCGCGGCGGCGCTGCCCAGTTTCTCGCAGATGGCGCCCGCGATGCCGCTCGCCCCGACGATGTTCCCGTCCAGGTAACTGATGCTGTCCCGGACGCCGTCGAGCTGGGTCGCGTCCAAACGCACCGGAAGCAAATACGGTTCCGGCTGATTGATCGCCCGCAACAACACGCTTCGCCGCTCGAACCTCGTCCACGGTTTGGCCGCGTAATGCCGGGAAACGAACATCACGGCGTACCGTGCGCGTTCTTCGTAAATCTTCGGCAGGTACTCGGTCAGGTCTTCGCCCCAGAGCGAAACCTGCTCGTCCTGGTCGTAGAACACCTTGTACCCGGCGGCGTTCACCTCGCGGACGACAGCCTCGACGAACTCGCGGTCTTCTCCGGCGAACGACACCGCGACGTCGTAGTCGTAGGCCCGGGCCGGCTCTCTCGCGGTCAGCGCAGCAGCCCTTCCCGGATCGCCACCCGCACGAACCCCGCCCTCCGGCGCTCCCCCGTCTTGTCCCGGATCCGGTCCAGGTAAGACCGCACCGTCCGGACGCTGATGTCCAGGATCTCCGCGACGTCGACGTCCCGCTCCCCCGCCGCCACCAGGCGCAGGACCTGTTTCTCCCGCTCCGACAGCACGATCTTCGGTCCCGCGTGCCGTTCGTCGCTGTCCTGGATGATCATCCCGGCCAGGGTCGGCGAGACGTACGCGTTGTCCTCCGCGATCGTGCGGATCGCGCGCAGCAGTTCGTCCCCGTCGACGTCCTTCGACAGGAATCCCTTCGCCCCGGCTTGCATCGCGCCGAGGACCTCGGGCTGTTCCGCGTGCGCGGACACCACGAGCACCTTGTGCCCCATCTGCCCCACCTCGAGGACCGCGGCCGCGTCCTGGACGCCGCGCAGTTTCAGGTCGAGCACGACCACGCTGCCCTTCGGCTGGTCCTGCACCGCGAACCGCGCCACGGAGTCGGCTACCGCGCCCAGTTCGATGTCCGGGGCCTCGTTCAGCACGCGCGCGACCGCGTCCCGGTACAGCGGGTGGTCTTCGATCACCCCGACCTGGATGGGTCCGCTCCGGCGCCGCCCCTCGTCGGCTTTCACGTCACTGTTTCCTTCCCCACCAGGCCGCGGCGGATCGCTTCCTTCACGAGGCCGGGGCGCCGCCGTTCGCCGGTCTTGTCGCGGATCCGGTCGAGGTAGCCGCGCACGGTGCGCACGCCGATGCCGAGGATCCGCGCGATGTCGACGTCCCGTTCCCCCGCCGCGACCAGCCGCAGCACCTGCACTTCGCGCGGCGACAGCTCCATTTCCGGCCGCGTGACCGGGCGGTCGGTGTTGTCCTTGATGATCATTCCGGCGACCACGGCCGACACGTACGCGCCGCCGCCCGCGACCGCGCGGATGGCGATCAGCAGTTCGTCGACGTCGACGTCCTTCGACAGGAATCCCTTTGCCCCGGCGGCGATCGCGGCGAGCACCGTCTCCGGTTCGGCTTGCGCGGACACGACCAGCACGTGATGGCCCAGTTCGGCGACCTCCAGCACGGCGGCCGCGCCGGCGACGCCGGGCAGGCCGAGATCGAGCAGGACGACGCTTCCGGCGGGCTGGCGCGCGACGTGGAAGCGGGCGACCGAATCGACCACCGCGCCCAGTTCGACGTCCGGGGCCTCGATGAGGACGCGTTCCACCGAGCGGCGGTACAGCGGATGGTCTTCGATGACGGCGACCTGAACGGCGCCGGGAGCCGGGGAGTCGGGGCGGTCCGGCACGTCGCTGGGTCGCTGCGCTGTCGTGGTCACCGGCTCGCTCACCCCGTTCCCGCAGGCTGCCCGGCCACGGCGGGATCGAGCGCGGGACCGGTCGGCATCAGCGCGAGAAGCCCGCCCGCGACCGGATGCCCGGACCCAGAACCGTAGCCCAGCGACGTGAGCGCCGTCCCGTTCGCCACCGGATATTTTCGTCCTGTGTCCGTGACGAGATAAATCGTGCCGGACCCGGGGTCCGTCGCGACCGCGCCGCGCGAGGGCGGAACGTAGACGACGTCGGCGACCCGGGCGTCGGTCCGGCTCTGCACCGGCAGCGCGCGGGCGCCGGGCGGGACCGGCAGGTCCGCCGAGACCGTCACGCGGCCGTTCTGCGCGCACAGGGTCACCGCGCTGCCGGTGATCGGCGCTTTCCCGGGGATCCGGTCCGGGTACGCCGCCGGATCCGCGCCGCCGGAGCGGGGTTCGCTCACCTTCTTCACCGAGGCGACGTCCGCGGCGCGCACCCGTGCCGGTTCCGGACGGCCCGAGTACGCCGGTTCGTTCGCCGGGGTCGTGACGAGCAGCGCGGCCTCGGTCTGGCCGACGGGTTCGAGACCGTCCGGGCGGACGAGGTAGTAGGTGGAGGCGTTGGCGGGCCCGGCCATCGGGTCGACGACCGACAGCACCTGGCCGACGCGCGTCTCCTGCGTTCCGACGCGCGGGCCGCGGTTTCCCGCGCCGTCGACGGGGATCTCGCCGAGGTCGCGGCCGGCGGGCACGGTGTCGATCCAGCGCGCGGACACGGTGATCGTCGGGTAGCTGTCGAATTGCAGGGCCGCCGCGGCTTCGTCGCTCAGCCGGTACCGGTGGCCGCCCGCGAGCAGGAACCGGCCGCCCTGCGGGACGCGGACGATCACGCCCGAATCGCGCGGCAGCTCGACCCCGGACGCGGCCGGTTCCAGCAGCACGGCGACGAGCGGTTCCGCCGACGCGGGCGCGTCCTGGGTGGTGCGGCTGCAGCTGGTCCACGGGGTGGTGATCAGCGTGCTGGGCAAGGAATCCGGCGCGCCGACGATGCCGATCTGCGTGCCGCGCGGGGCCGTGCCGAGCTTCTCGGCGGGCACCGTGACGGTCTCCTGGCCGTTGCCGCCCGCGAGCAGCCGCGCGGAAGCGTAGTTGAGCACCGGGTGCACCGCGCCGTCCGCGCCGAGCACGAAGCGCGCCCCGCTGTCCTCCTCGACGATCACCTTGCCGCCGGCCAGCCAGTCCTTCCCGCCGGACGGGCTGACCAGGCCGATCACCCCGAACACCGCGGTCACGAGCAGGGCCGCGCCGACGCCGAGCAGCGTGCCGAGCACGAGACGGCGGCTGGGCGACACCGGATGGTTGGCGTCCGCCGCGACGAGCGCGGACACGAGACGGCGGCGCAGGAACTGGTACGCCTGGATCTGGTCCCGCTGCGTCCACACGCTGTCCCGGCCCCCTGGAGATCACATCCGCTTCTCGCGCAGGCTAGACAGCTCCCGAGAGGCGCACGAGGGTAATTTTTACGCCCACGCGCCCGCGCGGGGACGCTAGCGTTCGCGGGGCCGGGTCGCTGCCCGGGGAAGAGGGGAATGCGTTGTCCGTGTCCGCGCCGCCTGCCCCGGCTCACGCCCGCGCTCCCGGGACGCCCGGGATCTCAGGCGCCGCGCCGTGGCCGTGGCTGCTGCCGATCCGCCCGTTGCAGGCTGCCGGATGGGAGATCGCCGCGCTGGCGCTGCTGCTCGCGTTCACCGTGCACGGCCTGGCCCAGCCGATGCGGATCACCATCGCCGCGCTGGCCGGACTGCTGGTGGCGACGACGTCGGTGCGGGTCTCCGGACGGCATTTCGCCGGCTGGGCGTGGACGTGGCTCGCGCATCGCCTGCGTCGCCACGACAGCCGCCGCGACAGTCCGGACGCGCTGCTGCGTATCGCCGGTCCGGTGAAGGTGCGGCAGCACGTCGACCGCGCGGGCAACCGCTTCGGCGTCGCCGAGGTCGACGGCGACTGGAGCGCGATCGTCCGTCTCACACCTGGCGCCGGGGAGCCTTCGGCCGACGAACTGCTGGCCATCCTCCGCACCACTTTCCAGAACACCGACATCCCGCTGGCCGCCGTGCAGTTGCTGACGTGGGCGGTGCCAAGGGATTCGCGGGTGTATCGGGTGCGCTGGCTAGCGGTGCGCTACCGGCCGGAAGACGCGCCCATCGCCGCCCTCGCCCGCGGCGGCGGCGAACTGGGAGCGCTGCGGAGCACGGCGAGTGCGGCGTTGAGCTTGATGGTGGCGCTGGCGGAGGCGGGCTATCCGTCGACCGTGCTGGAGGCAGGCGAGCTGACCAACGAGCTTCGGGTGGCGCTGGGCGTTTCGACCGGAAACCCGGAGGCCGACGGGGATTTCTGGCGCGCGTGGAAGTGGGGCGGGCTCACGCAGACGTGCTACTCGCCGCGGTCTTCGCGCGGCCTCGCCCGGACGTTGGCGGTGGCGGTGCCGGGAGCGGCGTTCACCGCGACGTCCGCGACTTTGCGGCGGACGCCGGGTGGGCGGGAGAAGCTCGAGCTGACCATCCGAGTCGGCACGCGGGCGGAGGAAGCACCGGTGCCGCAAGGGGTTTCGGTGGTTCCGCTGCACGGCGAGCAAGGGGCCGCGGTGCGGCGAACGTTACCGCTCGCGCTCACCTGAGCCCCAAGCCCGAGGGAAGTTCGCGAGGGAATTCCCTCACGAGATCGAGGAATCGCCCCGGAGAAGTCGTTCCAGTTCGTTGCCCGCATCGTCGCTTCCCGCGTCCGCGAGCCGTTGCAGCTCCCGCAGATCGCGGTTCTCCACCGCCCTGCGGGTCAGCAAGCGTCCGGCGTGTTCGCTGCCCTCGTCGAGCAGTTCGGACAGTTCGGCCAGGTCGCCGCGGCCGTCGGCGAGGTCGGCGAGGCGGTCCAGTGCGGTTTCGTTCCCCTCGTCGGCGAGCGCGCGCAGGGTGTCGTAATCGTGCATGCGGCCAGCTTCCGACCTTGCCCCTGGGACAAGGTCAAGCGCGATACTGGGGCATGCTCACCATCGGCCAGCTCGCGCGCCAAGCCGGGGTTTCGGCCAAGGCGGTCCGCGTTTACCACGCCAAAGGGCTCCTGCCCGAGCCCGTGCGCGACGCCTCCGGATACCGCCGCTACGACGCGCAGGCGGTCGTCGACCTGGCCCGGATCGTCACGCTCGCCAAGGCCGGGGTCCCGTTGGCGCGCATCCCGGAGGTGCTGGACGCCGACGAGACCGCGCTCGCCCGGATCGACGCCGAGTTGCGCGACCGGATCCGGCAGCTCGAACAACGCCGTGCCCGGCTGCGGGACCTCGATCGGCCCGACCGGCTCTGTCTGCCGCCCGAAGCCATCGCGTTCATGGACCGGCTGAAGCCGCTCGGGCTCTCCGCGCGCCACGAGAACGCGATCCGTGACGGCTGGATCCTTGCTTGCGCGCTCGCCCCGGAGGTCGCCCGCGCCATTGTCGTCAGCCGCACTGCGTTGCTGGACGATCCGGAGTACGTCGCCGTTCTCCGCGCGTATGACGAGGCGATCGAGTGGAGTCCCGACGATCCCAGGCTCGAAGCGATCGCCGACGCGGCCGCCGAGCTCGGCCAGCGGATGACGTTGCCGTCTGATCTGCCGGACTTCCGGAAGGTGCCCCGCCAGGTCGTCGAGCTTCTCGCCGCGCATCTCGACAGCCCCGCGTGGCAGCGCATCGACCGGCTCGTCGCGCGGCGGATCAGCGAAGCGAAGAACGCGACGTCGGAGCCAAGCGAAGCCGCTGCACGTAGTCAGCGGTAGCCAGCCCGGATTCGAACGCCCGCAACGACTCAAGATCCGGGAAAACCCAGACCCCGGCCCGGACGTTCTCCCCTTCCCGCACCGGCAGCGCGCGGAAGGTGTTCTCCGCGGGTTCGGTGACGAAGGAAGCGAACGGCTCGGCGAAATCCGCGGCAGGCGGGCCGATCAGCACCAGGATTCGCGAGGACGACTCGACGGGATCGAGTGGCCGGGACATCGGCGGGAAGTCGGTTTCGGGGCGGAGCAGCAGGACGTCGTCGCTGTCGAGCATGGTGGCGTTCGCGGCGTCGCGGTGTGTCCGCCAGGCCTCGCCTTCGAGGTAGAACGCCGTCAGCGCGGCGTGCCGGGCCGTCATGTCCGGGAAGGAACGGAACCACACGAACCGGTCCGGGTCGTCCTCGTCGCGGAATTGGCCGACGACGGTGCAGCCCGCGGCCTCCTGCGGTTCCACCAGCTCGCGGTCGAACAGGTCGATCAGGACGTCCCGTTGCCCGGGCCGGAGGGTGTACTGGCGGAGTTCCACGACGGTCACGGCAGCGAATCTGCCACCCCGCCGCGGCGAGATCGAGTGGCAGGACTGACACCTTCCGCACAATTCCTGCCGTATCCTCGGATCCATGCGAACCGTCGCGGTCGCGCTGGTCGACGACATGCCGCTGTTCGAGCTGGCCATCGCCGCCGAGGTGTTCGGGCCGTCCCGGACCGACCTCGCCGACCCCTGGTACGAGCTGCGGTTCTGCGCGGAAAAGCCGGAAACCCGCACCGAATTCGGCTTCCGCCAGCACGCCAGTCACGGGCTCGACGCGCTCAGGGACGCCGACACCGTGCTGGTTCCCGCGCTGCCGTATGCGTGTGTCCAAACTGGACAACCGATCCCGGTGCCCCTGGTGAACGCCGTGCAGGAAGCAGCAGCCCAAGGCGCGCGGATTGTCTCGCTGTGCACCGGCGCGTTCGCGCTCGCGGCTGCGGGGCTGCTGGACGGCCGCCGCGCGGCGACGCATTGGATGTACGCCGCCGCGCTCGCCATGCTGCATCCGCGGGTCGAGGTGGACGCGTCGGTGCTCTACGTGGACGACGGGCAGGTGCTCACCAGCGCCGGACGCAGCGCGGGCATCGACCTCTGCCTGCACGTCGTGCGCAGCGACCTCGGCGCGCACGTCGCCAACGAGGTCGCGCGCCGGATGGTGCTGCCCGCGCATCGCGGCGGCGGGCAGGCGCAGTACGTCTCCGCGACGGTGCCGGAAACCGACGACGCCGGCCTCGGCCCGGTGCTGCACTGGGCGACGCGCAACCTCGACCAGCCGCTGACGGTCGAGCAGCTGGCCCGCCGAGCCGGGGTCAGCCCGCGCACGTTCGTCCGCCGGTTCCACGAGGCCACCGGGACCACGCCGTTGCAATGGCTGCTCGACCAGCGCGTCCTGCGCGCCCGCAGCCTGCTGGAATCCACCGACCTGCCGATCGGCCTGATCGGCGAACGCAGCGGCCTCGGTTCGGCGGCCAACCTGCGCCGCCACTTCACACTCCGGCTGGGGACCGCTCCGACGGACTATCGGCGCGCGTTCCGCGGATGAGCCCGAGCGCGGCCAACCCCGCCGCGGCAGTCAGGCCGACCGCGGTCCAGCACGCGACCGTCACGTCAGTGGCGAGGAAAACCGTGGTCAGCACAGCGACTCCGGCAGTTCCGCCGAGTTGTTGCACCGCGTTCAGCAACCCAGCCGCCGAACCCGTCTCCGAAGGACGGACAAGCGCCAGCGCCGCGGTGAAGAACGGCACGGTGAACAATCCCGTTCCCGTTCCCGCGATCGCCAGCGGGAGCAGCAGCGGCCAGCCGAGCGCGATCCCGGCGATCCCCGCGGCCAGGAAAACCACGCCAGCAAAGAGAATCCGCGTACCGAAACGCGGAACGAGCCAGCGTCCGGCCACAAAGGACGATACCGCCAGCCCGCCCGACCACGGCAGCAACGAGAGTCCAGCGGTCCGGGCGTCGGCATGCTGGGTCAATTGCAGGAACAGCACAACGACCTGGGTCAGCCCGGTCATCACGGCGAAGAACAGCACTGACGTCACCAACCCGGCGGGGAAACCCAAGCCGCGGAAAAGGCTGCGCTCGATCAGACCGCCGCGAAACCGTTGCTGCAGAGCAAAAACCACCAGCACCACCACCCCGGCGGCGACGAGCCAGCCGTTCCACTGCGAGAGGAGCGGATAGACGACGAGCCCGGCCCCCAGCACCACCAGGCCGGTCCCGAGCAGGTCGAGCCGCGGCCGGACGGCGGATCGGTCTTCCCCGAGCAGCCCGGACGCGGCGAGCACGGCGAGTCCGAGCGGGACGTTCACCAGGAACACCGACCGCCACGACCAGGCGTCGGTCAGCAGTCCGCCCAGCACCGGACCGCTCACCGCGGCCAGTCCCATCACCGGGCCGATCAGGCCGAGCGCCCGGGCCCGGGCCGCGCCGTCGAACAGGACGCGGATCAGCCCGATCGTCTGCGGGATCACCAGGGCGGCCGAAGCTCCTTGCAGGGCCCGGAAAACAAGCAGGAACCCGGGCGTGGTCGCGGCCGCGCACAGGGCCGAGGCGAGGACGAAACCGGCCATGCCGAACTGGAAAGTGCGGCGTCGGCCGAGAACGTCGCCGAGGCGTCCGCCGGTGATCAGCAAAAGCGCGAAAGGCAGCGTGTATCCGACAGTGTAGAAGGAGATCGCGCCGCCCAGTTCGGCGTGCACCGCGGGCGCGGCGACCTGGACGATCGTGGTGTCGAGGAGGTTCATCGCTTCCGCGACGAGCAGGACCGCCAGCGCGGCCCAGCGGCGTGAATCGTTCATGCTGCCAGCCTGGGCAGCGGCCAGGCAACATTCCAGCTACCAGCGCGAACGAGCAGAAATCTTCCACTCAGGACAGCTTAGTGCAGAATCAAGCCATGCTCGACGAGCTTGACCACGCCCTCGTCCACGCGCTCCAGATCGACGGCCGCGCCGCGTTCGCGCGGATCGGCACCGTCCTGGGCGTCTCGACGCAGACCGTCGCGCGCCGCTACCGGCGGCTGCGTGCTGAAGCCGGACTGCGCGTCGTCGGGCTGGCCGCACCCCATCGCGCCGGGCAGACGCAGTGGCTCGTGCGGCTCACCGTCGTCCCGGCGGTCGCGCAACGGGTCGCCGACGCGCTCGTCCGCCGCACCGATACGACCTGGGTCAAACTCGCCGGCGGCGGCACGGAAATCTGCGTCATCGTCCACAGCGCGAACAACTCGGAGCACGGCCTGCTGCTGCACGACATCCCGCGCACGACCGGCATCACCGCCGTCTCCGCGCACCAGCTGCTGCACCTGTACCACGGCGGACCTGCCGCCTGGCTAGGTCGCGCCGAGGTCCTCACCGACGCTCAACGCCGTCAGCTGGAACCGGAAACCCGCGCCACAGCTGCCGAAGCGACCGCAGCCGACAAACCCTTGCTCACCGCGTTGCAGCGAGACGGTCGCCTCGGCCAGACCGAATTGGCGACCGTCACCGGCTGGTCCGCCGCGACCGTCGCCCGCCGGATCGCCGACCTGCGCGCCGCGGAAACCCTTTACTTCGACGTGGAAATCGACGCCCGGCTCTTCGGCGCGACCACGCAAGCGCTGCTGTGGATGGCGGTGGCCCCAGCCGATCTCGACGCCGTCGCCACCGAACTCGCCACCCATCGCGAGCTAGCCGTCGTCGCCGCGACCACCGGGCCGACGAACCTCCTCGCGCACGCGCTCTGCGCCGATCCGCCTGCCCTGCACCGCTACCTCACCCACCGGCTCGGCGCGCTGCCCGGCATCCGCTCCTGCGAAACCGCGCCGGTCCTGCGGACGCTCAAAGCCGCCAGTCCGCTCAGCCGCTGACCGCCTCGTACACCCCGGCGATCAACGCCACGAACGGCACCAGCGACAGCAGCACCAGGAACTCGGAAATATCCAGCAACCGCGACCAATACGGCGATCGCACCCCGCGGGCGACCCGCGTCGCGTAGAACAACGACACCACCGCGGCCAGCACCAATGCCAGCCCGGCCGCGAGCAGCGCGATCCGCTGGTTGTCCGCGATCAGCCAGAAACCCGCGGTCAGCAACGCGACGAGGCCGAAGCCGACCAGCACCAGCCGTTGCGTGCGGCCCGCGTACGCGCGCGAACGCTGGATCCACGCCGTCCCGACAAGCGCCGCCAGCCCGGCTTCCCACGGTCCGCCGGTGGCGAGCACGATCGACGAGCCGATGACCACGAGTCCGAGCGCCACCAGCAAGCTCGTGAGCAAGGCCTGCGCGTACGTCGTCCGCCCGGCCATTTCGGCACCGAGCGACGGCTGTTCGTTGGCACGGAAGGATTCCATGTCGTCCGGCACCCGAGGAAGCGGCATCCGGCCCAGCCGCAGCGCGAGCATCGGCGCGACGGCAGCCAACGCAGTCGCCAGGACGGCCGCGACCGCCGCGGCGGCAACCGGCTTCGCGCCAGTCAGCAGCACGACACCAGTCGCGATCGCGCCGATCCCGGCCGAACCGACGACCGCGACGAAGAACGGCAGCCGGTCCGCCACCGAAACCGCGGCCAGCACTCCGTAAACAGTCACCGCGGCGAGCCCCGCGGCAAGCGGTCCGGCGGAGAGCGAGAACACCGAATGCGGCGGCAGCAACGAGATCCCGGACAGGAACGCCACGCCGACCCCCGCCAGCGCCCCGGCCGCGCCCGCGCCCGAGTCGCCGTACGCGCGGCTCAGCGCACCGCCGCCGAGCAGCAGCACGATCGCGAGCAGCCCGGTGCCGATCGGCGCGAGCACGCTGCCCGCCAGCGACGCCTGGATCAGCAGCCCGCCCGCGAACAACAGCAGAGCGGCCGCGGTGATCCCGGCCCGCCGCGCGACCTTCGGCCCCCACGCGGTCGACGCGGATTCGCCGACGCTCGCGATCGAGTCGACCACGTCGTCGAACAGCAGCGGGCCGCGCGGACGTTCGCGCGGGGTCAGGTGCAGCACCTCGCCGTCGCGCACCTGCGCGGCGGCCACGGTGAGCCCGAGCGCGAGCGGCGCGCCGCCGAGCCGCGACAGCACCCAGCCCGGATGCTCGGCCGACGCCTGCCCGGCCGCCCCGGCGAGCCGGACCAGCTGCGGCACCAGTTCGGCGAACGTGCTCTGCTGCGGCAGCGCGACGTCCACCCTGGCGCGCGGGGTGACGATCGTGACGCGCCGGGTCGACCCGGCGACGGCCGGCGCGCTCACTGCTGGGACCTGGACGCCTCGATCACCGGGGCGAACTTCGCGCTGCTCGCCTCGGCGAGCTTCTGCAGACCGGCGTTCACCGCTTCGAGGACGATCTCCGACAGCGTGCGCGCGTCGTACTCGCGGATCGCGCGCTGGTCGATGTCGACCGAGGTGAACCGGCCGTCGCCGCGCAGCGTCACGGTCACCTCGTTCTGCCGCGAGGCGGCCTTGACCTCCATCGCCTCGACCGTGCGCTGGATCCGCTGCACCTCTTCGGTCTGCTTGCGGACCTGCGCGAGCAATTCGTCCATGTCCGGCACGGCATACGGTTCAGTCACCGTCGTTCTCCTTCTCCTGCGGGGTTTCCCGGCGGACGTGCACGCTGGCCACGAACTTCCGGAAGTCGGGGACGAGCGTGCGCGCGTCCTGCGGATCGGCCGTGCAGACCAGTTCCAGCACGACCCGCCCGGCCGGGCCGGGCACGGTCAGGAACACCTGGATCTGCAGCAGATCCTGGCCTTCGCCGGTGCGCATCCGCAAGGTCTGGGTGCAGCCGGGCGCGGCGGGGCCGCCGACCTCCTGCCGGTCGGCGACGTCCAGCAACGCCATCGTCCGGCCGAGCCGTTCGACGGCCTCGTCCGCGATGTCCTTCATCGGCAAGCAATCCTGGCGCTGCTGGATGCCGAGCGTGATGTTCGGCGTGAAATCCGCCTTCGGATTCGGGTGCACGGCGACGAAAACGAGACCGGGCGCGATCGGCGGCACCGGCGTCCAGCCCTCGGGGACGTCGAAGCCCAGCGGGAGCGTCACCAGATCGGCCATGGCGCTCACCAGGAACCCACATACTGCGCCGCGTCGTCCCAAGCCCCGCCCAGCGCGTCGGCCGCCTCGCCCGCCGCGTCGCCGACCGCGTCTATCGCCGCGCCGCCGTACTCGCTGACCGCCGCGCCGACCTTCGGCAGGTCGATGTCGATCTTCGCGCCGAGCCCGGCGCCGAGCCCTAGCGCGGCACCCGCCTTGAAGTTCATCTTCAGGTGCCCGTTGTCATACACGAACTGCCCGTCGAGCTGAGCGCCGATTCCATATTGGACACTCCCGCTCGCGCCGACGCCGACCCCCGCGACATCCGCCGCGACCTGGCCCTCCAGCTTGCCGCCCGCGAAAGCGTTGGCATGCACGCCAAGCCCGTGCAGCCCGAGCTGTCCCGACGCGCTGACCTCGCCGCCCGCGAAAGCCGAACCGCGAGCGCTGCCGTGCGCGACGCCGTAGCTTCCGCTGGTCCCGATGTCCTCCCGGAACCCCAGTTCCGCGTGGCCGGACGCCTTCGCGTCCCAGCCCTGCGACGAGATTTTCCCGTCGTACTCCGGAATGAAGCCGTCTTGTTCGTGCGCCGTCTTGAGGTAGGTGATCTCGGTGGCGCGGGCGATCTCGCTCTTCAGCTTCGGCTGCCCGAACGGCGTGTCCGCCTTCTTCGGTGCGCGGGTGCCTTCGAGGCCGTTCCAGGTCAGCTTCTTCCAGCCGGAATTGCCGAACCACGACGGCGCCGAACGCGGCCGCTTCCGTCCGTCGAGCGTGTCGCCGTTGACCCAGGACAACGGGCCGTAGCCGCGTTTGCCCAGCTTGCCCGGCTTGCTCATCGGCCCGGCCCACGGCGCGGGGAACAACTCCGCCAGCGCGTCCGACAGCTCGTCCGCGACCTGCCCGGCAGCTGCGACCGCCTGCTCGCCCAAATCCCTTGCGGCGGCGATAAAAGCGCCCACCGCGTTCGGATCCGCCGACCGTGCTTGGTTGATCAGCTGCGCGCCGTACTGATCGAACTGCGAGATGACCGAATCGACCCCGGAACGCGCCCATCGCAATAGCTGTCCAGCCATCGACAGCCGCTTGCTCTGCTCAGCCAGCTTCGTGCCGTCTTCGGTCAACGCGTGTGCGACATCGGACGCTGCTGTCGCATATGCGGCGTACGCAGCACCGTCCCAGTCAGCGTGCAATGCCGTGGCAGCGTCCGCGATTTCGGTGGCTTTGCCGGTAATCGTGGACGCGCTGGTGCCACAGCGGTTCGCCGCCGCCTCGAGCGCCGCCGGGTCGCCGGTGACCCGGCGCTGGTATTCGACCAGCACCTGCCGGTAGTTCGACAGCACCGAGCTGACGACTCCGGACGCGTCCACGGCCACCGGCTACGCGCCCTTCGCGTCGATGTCGACGTGCTGCTGGAAGTGTTTGCCCTGGTAGGTGACGTCGACATCGATGTCCACGTCCTGCCCGGCCGGGGCTTCGACGGTCGACTGGCCGGTGTTCAGGTCGGTGTGGATCACGACCTCGTGCGCACCGGTCGACGGAGCGGGCACCGAAGGCGCGGGCGCCGGAGCCGGGTCCACCGGGATCCAGCTGTTGCCCGGGTTCGCACCCGCTCCTGCACCGCCGCCGGACGGCCAGGCTCCAGTGCCGGTCCCGCTGCCAGTCGGCCATCCGCCGCCATGGGACAGCGCGGGCGGCGTGTAGTTCGTGAACGACGGATTGCCTCCGGGCACTCCCCCGCCGCTGCCGCCGATCGCCGCCTGCCCGGACGCACTCGCGACCGGCGCGGGCATCTGCGGCGCGGTGACCGGCGTGCCGGAGACCGCCGCGTTGCCCGCCGCGCCGCCTGCGTCGGAAGAACCGTGGTGGAACAGCTTTTCGATGTCGCCGATGATCGTCGCGACCTGGCTGATCTGGTTCGCGAGGTCGCCGGCGCCGAGCGCCTTCAGCAGTCCGCCGACCGCGGTGATGAATCCGCGCAGCGTGGCGCTCGTGGCAGTGGAAAGCGCGACCGCGGCCCCGTAGGTCCACCAGTTCGACATCAGCGACGCGACAGTCGGGTTCACCGCGGCGACCACCGACCGGTACGCCTCCTGCGCCGCCTTCACCAGTGTGCCCGAGACGCCGAGCAGTTCAGCGCCCTTCTCGATCACGTTGATGATCTTGGTGAGCTGGTCGAGCGAGTGGGAGATCTTCTGCAGCGCCGATTCCGACGCCCCGCCGGACCAGACCTTGCCGAGCTGATCGGCGGCCTTGCTGAGCTCGGTGTAGAGCGAGGTCAGCTCGGCTGCCTTGTGCAGCAGGTCGAGGACGTGCTTCGCGATCTGCTCCGGCTGGCCGGTGACGATCTGCGGCAGCACGGTGATCGGGCCCCCGCCGGAGGCGGTGGCGTCCATCGCGCTGGAGTTCGGGAAGAGCATCGGACCTCACTTGGTCGGGGTTCGGGGTCAGACGGAGGCGGGCCGGTACACGCTGACCTTGGCCAGTCCGCCGAGGCCCGGATCGAGCAGGCCATGGTTGTAGAGGGCGCCGCCGTCCCCGGCGACGCCGATCACCGGATGGTGGTCGGCGAGCAGCAGCGGTTCCACCACGACGACGTCGCCGCTGTGCACGCCGCCGGGCACGTCGCCGAAGGTGCGCGCGGTGCCCGAATAAACCTCGATCAGGCCGACGCGAGCCTGGTTGTCGGCGTCGCCGGCGAGCCAGTCGTTGAAGTCCGCGACGCCGTGGAACCGGGCGTCGGTCAGCGGATGCTCGGCGAGCCTGCCGAGGTCCGCGTCGCCGAGGTACCGCAGCACGTTGCCGACCGACGAGGGTTCGCCGTGCGCGCCGGCGCTGTCGGTGATCGCCGCCTCGGCCAGGTGCGCCGCGTGCGGGGTGCCCCAGATCGACGTCTGCGACGGCGCCGAATGCCCTCCGCCCCCGCCGTAGCCGTCGGAAACCGCTTCGTCGGCGCTTTGGTAAGCGTCCGCGCTGTGCTTGACCAGGCCGTTGATCTCCTGCAGCAGTTGCAGCAGCGAGCGCACCGCGGTCACCTGCTGCGAGTGCAGCGCCTCGTTCGCCGCCGCGACCACACTGCCGAAACTGGCGAACGTCGTCGGCTGAAGGACGAGTTTTTCCAGGTCTGCGACGGCGTTGATGCCGTGGGCGATAATGCCGCCCACGTTGCCGACGGTGGAGCGCATGGCCTCCGGCTCGGCCCGGTACTCGCCGGTCGTGCCCATGGCGCTCCCTCCCGGTCTCCCGCGAACGACGCACCGGTGCGGGGCGTCTGCGCAGAGCGTAAGTTCGCGCCGCCGGGCGAGCGGACGGCAAAAGTACCCACCGCGACCGGACAACGGGCGGCCAAAATACGGGGCATGAGTTCCACCCGCGACCGCCTCGGCCTGCTCGGCGAGCAGCCTGGGGAGATCATGCTGCAGTCCCCGCCGATGCTGCCCAAGAGCGGCTCCGGCGGCGTGATGCAGCTCATGATGTTCCTGCCGATGATGCTCGGCATGGGCGCGATGTCGTTCGTCTACATCGGACGCGACGGCGGGGTGATGACCTGGATCTTCGGCGCGCTGTTCGTCACCGCGATGGGCGGCATGATCGTGATGTCGCTCGGCCGCGGCGGCATGGCGAAGAAGGCCCAGATCAACGAGGAACGCCGCGACTACCAGCGGTATCTCGCCGGTCTGCGCACGCGCGTGCGCGCGGTCGCCGACTCCCAGCGCGCCACGCTGATCGCGCAGCAGCCGGATCCGGCGGACCTGTGGGCGTACGTCGAAACCGACCAGCACTGGGACCGCCGCCGCGGCGACCGCTCGTTCGCGATGGTGCGCGCGGCCACCGGCCCGCAGCCGCTCGCGACTCCGCTGCGCGCGCCGCAGATCGCGCCGCTGGAAGAGCTGGACCCGGTTTCCTCCACCAACCTCAAGCACTTCATCCAGACGTTCTCCACCGTCGAGGGCCTGCCGGTTTCGATCTCGCTGCGCTCGTACGCGGCCGCGACGCTGTCCGGCCGCCGGTTCGAGGTGCTCGGGATGACGCGCGCGGTGCTGGCGCAGCTGGTGACGTTCCACTCCCCGACCGACCTGCGCGTCGCGTTCTGCGTCGCGCCGGACCGTTCGCACGACTGGGAATGGGCGAAGTGGCTGCCGCACGCCACCGCGCCGGTGCTCTCCGACGCGACCGGCCCGCGGCGGCTGTTCGCCGACAGCGCCGCGGAACTCGCGAAGCTGCTCGGCCCTGATCTCGGCGACCGCCCGGCGTTCTCGCGTCGTGGCGCGGCCGCGGATCTGCCGCACATCGTGCTCGTCGTCGACGGCGGCGACTCCCACGGCGAACCGCGGCTGCTGGCCGAGGAAGGCAGGCTGGGCGTCACGGTGCTGGAGATCGGCGGCGACCAGCCGCGCGCGACGTCGACCGACCGGTTGCTGAGCCTGCACGTCGCACCGGACCAGCTCGGCATGGTGGTGCTCGACGGCACCGAAGCGCGGCTCGGGTTCCTCGGCCTGCCGGACCGGCTCGACCACGGCGCGGCCGAAGCGCTGGCCCGGATGCTGACGCCGCTGCACCAAGGCGGCGCGGTGGTCAGCGAACAGCCGATGTCCTCGACGTTCGGGCTCGCCGGGCTGCTCGGCATCGGCGACCCGCGCGACACCGACACGACCGTCACCTGGGCCCCGCGCCCGGCGCGCGACCGGCTGCGGATCCCGTTGGGCGTGAACCCCGACGGCCGCCCGGTCGAACTGGACCTCAAGGAATCCGCCGAGGGCGGCATGGGACCGCACGGGCTGGTGATCGGCGCGACCGGGTCCGGCAAGAGC
Source organism: Amycolatopsis sp. FU40 (assembly GCF_021903635.1). Taxonomy (NCBI): domain Bacteria; kingdom Bacillati; phylum Actinomycetota; class Actinomycetes; order Pseudonocardiales; family Pseudonocardiaceae; genus Amycolatopsis; species Amycolatopsis sp. FU40. The sequence continues at coordinate 45,582 of NZ_CP091381.1, read as the reverse complement.
GAACTGCTGCGCACCCTGGTCACCGCGCTGGCCGTCACGCATTCGTCGGAGAAGCTGAACCTCGCGCTGATCGACTTCAAGGGCGGCGCGACGTTCGCCGGCATGACCAACCTGCCGCACACCTGCGCGGTGATCACGAACCTGTCCGACGACCTCGCGCTCGTCGACCGCATGGCGGACGCGTTGAACGGCGAACTGCTGCGGCGGCAGGAACTTCTGCACGCAGCCGGGAACTACGCGTCGGTGCGCGACTACGAGAAGGCGCGCGCGGACGGCACGCCGCTGCAGCCGTTGCCCTCACTGCTGGTGATCATCGACGAGTTCTCCGAACTGCTGTCCTCGCGGCCGGAGTTCATCGATCTGTTCGTCGCGATCGGCCGGCTCGGCCGTTCGCTCGGGATCCACCTGCTGCTGGCGTCGCAGCGGCTTGAGGAAGGCCGGTTGCGCGGGCTCGACTCGCACCTGTCGTACCGGATCGGCCTGCGCACGTTCTCCGCCGCGGAAAGCCGTGCGGTACTGGGCGTCGCCGATGCCTACCAACTGCCGCCGGTACCCGGTTCGGCTTACCTGAAGTCCGACAACGACACGCTGATCCGGCTCAAGGCCGCCTACGTGTCCGGCGAATTGCCGCCGCGCAGCCGCATCGTGCGTTCGGACGGGCAGCAACTCGGCGTACTGCCCTTCACCCTGGGCCCGGTCGAAGTCCCCGTCGCCGAACAACCCGCCGCCGAAGCTCCCGCGAAGGGCACCGGCGAAACGATCATCGGCGCCATGCTGTCCCGTTTGGAGGGACGCGGCCCGGCCGCGCACCAGATCTGGCTGCCGCCGCTGGCCGAACCGCCCACTTTGGACCAATTGCTGCCGCCGATCGGCGAAGACCCGCGCCGCGGTTTGTGCCCGCTCGGCTGGGGCGGCAACGGCAAGCTGACCATTCCGGTCGCGTTGGTGGACAAGCCTTTCGAACAGCGCCGCGACATGCTGTGGGCGGATTTCTCCGGCGCGGCGGGCAACGCGGTGATCGTCGGCGCACCGCAAAGCGGCAAGTCGACATTGATGAAGGACATCGCGGCGATGCTCGCCCTCACCCACACCCCCGCCGAGGTGCAGTTCTTCATCCTCGACATGGGCGGCGGCGCACTGGCCCCGATCGCGGGTCTCCCGCACGTCTCGGGCTACGCCACCCGCCGCGACCCGCAACGCTGCCGCCGGGTCGTCGCGGAACTCGTGACTTTGCTGGAACAGCGGGAAGAATTCTTCGCCGCGCACGGAATCGAGTCGATGGCCGCCTTCCGCGGCCGCCGCGGCGAGTTCACCGAAAGCAACGACGACCGAGAATTCGGCGACGTGTTCTTGTTCGTGGACAACTGGACCACCATCCGGTCCGAATACGAACGCCTGGAAGAACAAATCACCGCGCTCGCCCAACGAGGTCTCGGCTTCGGCATCCACGTCCTGGTCTCGCTCAACCAGTGGATCGGCGCCCGCGCCCAGCTCCGCGACGCCATCAGCACCCGCTTCGAACTGCGTCTCGGCGACCCAGCGGACTCGTCGATCGACCGCAAGGTGGCGCAAAACGTTCCCGCCGACCGCCCCGGCCGCGGCCTGACCGCGGACAAACTGCACTTCCTCGCGGCCCTCCCGCGCATCGACTCCGACCAACGCCCGGAAACCGTCGGCGCAGGCGGCCTGGACCTGGTCCGCCGAGTCTCCGCCGCCTGGACCGGCCCGCGCGCTCCCCAGGTCCGCCTGCTCCCGCCGGAAGTCCCGCTGGACTCCTTCCCCGCCGCCCCGCACGGCCGGATCACCCTGGGCCTGGCGGAGTCGACGCTGCGCCCCGTCCACCTGGACTTCCGGACGGACCCGCACTTCCTGGCCTTCGGCGACGTCGAATCGGGCAAGAGTTCGCTGCTGCGTGCGATCGTCACCGGAATCTGCGCGACTCACACCCCCGACGAAGCCCTGATCCTGGTCGGCGACTATCGGCGGGGCCTGCTCGGCGTGGTGGACCAACCGCACCTGCTCGGCTACGCCGGCGCCGAGAACACGTTGACCGACCTGGTGAACCAATGCGCGACCGCGATGCGCAACCGCCTCCCCGGCCCGGACGTCACGCCCGACCAACTGCGCAACCGCTCCTGGTGGCGCGGCCCGGACCTGTACGTGGTCATCGACGACTACGAACTGGTCGCCACCGCGGGCCGGAACCCCGTGCTGCCCCTGCTGGAATTCCTCCCGCAAGCACGAGACATCGGCCTGCACCTGATCCTGGCCCGCTCCTCCGGCGGCGCCGGACGGGGTCTGTACGAGGCGGTGATCCAGCGGGTCCGGGAACTGGGCTCGCCAGGCCTGGTCATGTCCGGCGGCAAGGAGGAAGGCGCGCTGCTGGGCGATGTGAAGCCTTCGCCGCAGCCTGCTGGCCGGGGAACCTTGGTGTCGCGCCGGCACGGGACGGAGCTGGTGCAGGTGGCGTGGACCAAGCCGGTGGAGGACTGAGCGGGTTCAGTCGAGGAAGACCTCTCGGCGGGTCAGATGGCTCAGGTAGGAGACGTCCCAGTCCGCGGGCACTTCACGGCGCACCCGCCGGGCGAGTTCCCAGCCCCGCTCGTCGAAACGCCGCCCGGCTTCCTCCGAGGGGAACGCGGGCACCGGGTCGGCGTTGTCCAGGGTGGCGTCCCATTCGTCCTGCCACGCGGACAGGTCGCGAGCCAGTTCCGGGCTCAGCCCCAGCTCCGGCGACGCGGGGTCGACAGCGGTGGTCACGTCGTGCGTGTACGGATTGAAGAACCACACCGGATGGGCGCACCATTCCGCCATGATCTTGAGGGACCGCCACTGGATCTCCGGCCGTTCCACCGGGAGCGACTTCCGGCGCGTGGGCCAGGCGAAGATGTCCGAGATCCGGTGGAAATCCCAGAAACTGACGCGCCGCTCAGGCTCGGGCACAGTCATGATCCGCCGAACGGCGGCCTCCGGACCATACCCCTTGTCCGGCAAAGAAAAACCCGAACTCGACGAGCCAAGCCGAAAGGAACAGCTGCCGGTTCAGCATTTCGTCCGCCCCGATCAGCTCGCACGCCTCCGCGAACGAAAGCACGTCGCAGGCCATGCGCAGATACTGTTCCTTCTCCGCCTCCGACCACGGCGGATCGTCGCTCCCGTCCGGGCCGAGTCCGGCTCGCGACCCGTTGAACAGCAGTCGCAGGAACTCGCTCCAGCCGCGTCCAGCCCGTCACCGGGACCTCATCCGCACCGCGTCGCGGGCCTCGGCCAGATCCGGCGGCACGTCCTCGGCCGGACGGCCGGACCATTCCAGCATGGCCAGGCAGATCCCGAGAAACCCGCGCGCGAGTTCCCGGTACTCCGAATGCGTCAGCACAGAACTGTCGAGCATCGCCCGGACGAACAGGGCGAGCCGGGGCGGGTCGACGGAGCAGAAGTCGCTGGCCGTCGCCGTGAACCCGGCGGTGCGGAGGTCGATGTCGAAGTTGACCGCCAGCGTCTCCGCCATGCTCACGAACAGCCGGCCGACCCGAAGCGCCGGACTCCAGACGGTCTCGTCGCCGACGTCGAAGATGTAGCTCACTCTGTCCCCCTCTCGTCGAGGTCCACCGCGAAGCCGGAGCCGTCGTCGTGCGGAACCACGTCCCACAACGACTTCGCCGCCCGCCACACCGCCGTTACCGCTGACCACGCGACGTCGCCGCTGAGCGTCAGCGTCACCAGCGCGTCAGCCGCGGCGACCCGGTCCGACGCCTCCGCGATCATCGTCGCGACCAACGGTGTCCCCGCGGAAAACTCGAGCTGGCAGCCGACGTCAGCAGACACCCATCCCTCGCCGTCGCACCGATCCTCGACCGGGAGCTCCGCCGTCAACGCCTCGAACCCGGCCGCGGCGCCGAGCCCGCCGGTCCGGCAGTACAACCGGATCTCGTACCCCATCACGCGAGCCGATGCAGGGCCGCACGTGCCTCGGCGAGCAGTTCGTCGTCAGTCGTGTCGTCTGGTTCGCGCAGCTTGGGATCGATCGGATAGTCCTCCAGCACGAAGAAGAGGTGATTCAGCACCTGCCCGAGCGGATCCCGCCACCGCTCGTTCCGTTCCGGGGACAGCCTCCGGGCCGCATGCCAAGTCTTCGCGAACTCCGGCCCGGTCATTTCCCCGCGAGCGAACGACTCCATCGCCGCCACCTGCCGTCCCACTCCCGATTCCGCAGGCGCCTCGCTCCGCTTCGCCCAAGCATGCTCCACCGGCGGGTACTCCGCCGCGCCGTCCGCCCGAACCGGGCCCGGGCGTCGTCGACGCCTTCGGGCACGGCACCGGAGAAAACCAACCGGGTGCCCGCCACCAGCGCATATCCCCCGCCGCCAGCGAGAACCGCGCCGGACAAGTCAGGCACGACGAACAGCACTGAACCACTGCTCGTCAGCATGAAGCCCACTGCCAGCGGCTCCGTAACAGACCCTGGTCCGAGACCGCAGCGGAGCACCTCCGTCGCGCCGACGAATCGCGCGCCCGTACGCAGCCGGTCCAGAACCGCGTCGTCCACTCCCGACGGGGCGGCGATCGGAGCGACGGACTTCTCGTCCGCCGCAAGCCATTCGTCGGCAAAACGCCGTGGGCAGTCGAGCACAGTTTCGCCGGGCCATGGCACTGCCGCGGAAGTCAACCCGGGACCTCGCCGGGAAGCCCCAGCACCGGATAACCGGCCTCGATCTCCGTCAACCCAGCCACCACCTCAGCCAGCTGCGCGTACTCAAGCCCCTCAAGCCGGAACGACAACCGGTTCCCGCTCGAATGATCCGCGACCGCGACGCCTTCCGCCTCGACCCGTCCGTCCGAGACGGTCACCGTCAAGTCCAGCCAATCCTCCAGCGAAGTCAGCCGCGCGCTGCCGCCGGACTTCGGGCACGTCGCCAGTTGCTGCCGGAACTCCTGCAGTTCATTGGCCCGCAACCCAGCGTCCAGCCGCGCGGTGAACCCGCCCGAGACGATCTCGATCGGGCTGATGAGCCAGTTTCCGTCCCAGAAATCGTCCGCGCCGGGGTGCATCCGCCCGTGCACAGCGATCACCAGCCGATCTCCGCGCGCCGCGCCGAACGTCACCGTGTGCATCCCGCTCCCTGGTATGTCTGCTGCTGCCAGCATATGCAGTCCACGAGCGAGGGGAGCCCTGATGCCCGGTCTGGTCGAACTGGCCTACACCACCGGCGGAGGCGTCGTCGGCGCCGCGCTGACGAACTACTTCACGAAGGTCCAGGAACGCCGCCAGCTCCGCGCCGAGGTCTACCGGCGGCTCGAAGCGGCCCGTGCGGTCTCCGGCGGAGTGCGCGAAATCCGGATCGGTTTGCCCCCGAACACCTTGACCAGCCGGAAAACCCTCGCCGACGCGCTCGGGATCGTCGCCGTCCTCGAAGACGGAACCGACGCCCACCGCGCCCTCCGCGAAGCCCTCTCCGAACTGCTCACCGCGGTGCTCGTCGCCGGGATTCCCCGCCGCGTCGCCGATTTCGCCGCGGGCGCGCACGAACGCGTCCTGGAAGCCGCGACAGCGACCACCGTCGACCGACGGCTCGGCGGCGTCCCCGGCGCCAATGCCGAGCAACTGACCCAAGCCGCCCAGTCCTACCGCGCCGAAACCACCGGCCTCCTGCTCGCCGTCCTCTGGCATCCGTGGCGGGCCCGGCTCCGCACCCGCGGCCGGATCCGCAAGCTCCGCGTCGCCGTGCACGCGCTGCACCTTCAGCAGGAGGAGGCCGTCGCCGCGCTCACCCGTGCGGAGCAAGCCGAGACCCTCCATCGGCGGCTTGACCCGGACGGCACGCTCCGCGAAACGTGGATCGAAGACCGACTTCCGTAGGTTACCGGATTTCCAGATGCCGCCTACGGTCGGGAAATCACCACCGAGGCGGAGGGATTTTCCATGCGTTACGCGAAAGCGGCGGCCGTAGTCGCTGGGGCTGCGATGGCGTTCGGGGCCGGGGCGGCAGTCCCGGCGAGTGCCGACACGCACATCATCGGCGGCGGCACTGTGAAATCGGCCCCGTGGGGCGCCCAGGTGTTCTGGGACGACGTCACCGACTACGGCGGCTTCGAATGCTCCGGCACGATCATCGCCTCGCAGTGGGTGCTCACCGCGCAGCACTGCCTGAACAAGGGCGGCATGCACGTCAAGGTCGGCGACGTCGCGCTGGGCAAGGGCACCGAGGCCGCGGTCGACGAGCAGAAGGCCTCCCCCAACGGCGACATCGCCCTGCTGCACCTGAAGTCCGCTGTGGACACGACGTTCATGAAGCTGGCCGACAAGGACCCGGAAAACGGTGCCACCAACCAGATCTACGGCTGGGGCCGCACCAAGGACCAGAGCCCGCCCTCGGACACCCTCAAGACCGCGGACGTCCAGGTGACCGGCGAAAGCACGGACGCCTTCAACGGCAAGGCCATCGCCAGCAAGGGCGTCACCGGATCCTCGTGGCACGGAGACTCCGGCGGCCCGCAGCTGGCCGACGGCGTCCAGGTGGGCGTCTGCTCGACCGGCGAAAACTCCGGCAGCGACGAGCACGGCACCCAGAACTACGCCAGCGTCGCCAACAGCCGCGACTGGATCAAGCAGACCGCGGGCGTCTGATCCGCGCGTTCCGGCCTGCCGCCCCCTTGCGCGGCAGGCCGGAACCCCGCGGCGATCACCGGGCGAGGGCGCGCAACGCGGCCTTGTCCGGTTTTCCTGACTCCGCGACCGGAACCTCGTCCAGCACCGTGAACGAAGCCGGAACCGCGGCCTCCCCCAACTCCGCGGCCACTGCCGCCCGCAATTCCCCCGGATCCGGATCGCGCCCCGGAGCGGCGACCACGAACGCGTGCGCCGCTTCCCCGGTCCGTTCGTCCGGAACCGCGACGACATACGCCTGGTCCACCGCGGAGTGCGCAGCGAGCGCACGTTCGATCGGCCCGGTGTAATGAATCACCGCGTTCACGATCACCACGTCCCGGGCGCGACCGGTCAAATACAGAAAACCGTTCTCGTCGAGTCGCCCGATGTCCTGAGTGCGGACCCAGCCGTCGGCCAGCACCGTCGCGCTCAGCGCGGGATCGCGCCAGTACCCCGCGAAAGCCCTTGCGGTACGGGCGAAAACCTCCCCCGTCTCCCCCACCGGAACCGCACGGCCCGAAGCGTCCCGCACCTCCAGCGAGACCCCCTCGACCGGCAATCCGACCGAAGCGATCGCCTCCGGACGCGCAGACACGTCCGCCGTGTCCAGCACCGTCAATTTCCCGGTCTCGGTCTGCCCGTACCCCTGCCGCAACGCGGGTCCGATGCGCGCGAATCCCTCAGCCAGCAACCCGGGTTCCACCGGAGACCCGGCGACCGTCAGCATTCGCAGCCCGGAAAGATCGATTTCCTCCTCGCGCAGCACATCCAGCATCCGATACAACCGCGGAACCGTCACCAGCGCCGCCGTGATGTCCAGCCGCGGCAGAATCCAGGGAAAGTCCGGCAACCCCTCCGGGATCACCGCGGTGCCGCCGGCGAGCAAACAAGCCTGCACATGCAACACCATCACCGCGCTGCTCAAAGTCCCGAACAGCAGAAACCGCCGATAGTCCTCGGCCGAGTCCCCCGCCCGCTGTTCAAGACCGAACTCCCCCAACGCGTCGAACCGGTACGCGACCCCCTTGGGCGCCCCCGTGCTCCCGCTCGTGAATACCACCCAGCCGATGTCCGACGGTCTCCCGCACGGCACCGGTTCTTCATACGCGGCAAGGAGTTCCGGGCCGATCGGAAGCGTCCGCGCTCCCGCCGGCTCCGGCGGTTCCGCGTCGGTCACCACCGCGGCCACTCCGTCCAGCACCGCGTCGAGATGCGCCGCGGGCAACCCGGCCCGCACCCCCACCGCCCGAGCCCCCAGCGTCTGCACCGCGATCTGGGCGGCCCAGCCTTCCGGCGTCACCCCGGTCGCGAGCCCGACGCCGTCCCCCGGCCGGATCCCGGCCGCCCTCAGCCCGGCGGCGAACCGGCCGATCAGCTCGAGCACCTCGCCCCGGCGCATTCGCCGGTCCCCGTGCTCGAACGCGATCGCGTCCGGCGCGCGCCGCAGCGAATCCAGCAGGTCTTGGGGAAAAGCCATCACACCGTCCTCCCGTCGGGCCAACCCGCCAAGGCCTACCGGAGAGATCTCAGAATCCCCTCAGCGCATGCCGCTCATCGGGAACGCTCGCCGCGCGAACCGACACCAAGCCGCCGAGCGCCACCACCGCGACCAACCCCGCGGCCGCGGCCAGCGTCCACAAGTCCGGTCGCACAATCGACTGCCCCCGCATCGCCTGCCACGCGGTGATCACGATGACCCCGGCGTACCCGGCCGCACCGGTCCACACGAGCCGGCGCCGCACGAGTTCGTTCGACAGCACCGGATACCGCCGGGACAGCGCGACCAGCGCGAGCGCCAGCAGCGGCAACGCCTGGATCGCGTGGATCCCCACGAAATGCGTGATCCGCAGGTCCCCGCCGACCGTGCTCCAGCCCAGCAGCGGCAGCCCCGGCCCGCCGTCCTCGAGCCCGATCGTGTGCCCGCCGATCATCGCCGGTTTGCCGCCGCCGTCCAGCACCCGCTGCTGCGCCGGGCTGGCCGAGAACATCATGAGCGCCAGGCCCATTCCGCCCGCCGCGAGCGCGGTTCCCCACCGCAGCGCGGACGTCAGCGCGCGGTCCGGCAGCTTTTGGAACAGCAGCAGAATCACCACCGCCGCGGTCGCGCCCCACGCGGTGAACGCGCCGGTGGCCAGGATGTTGCCGATCGTCACGTCGGCGGGCGTCGCGTGGTTGAAGTGCAGCGGCCGGTCCTGAACGAGCACCTGCCACACCAGCAGGCCCATGTCCGTGCCCATGCCCACCGCGAACGCCGTCCCCATCCACCAGCCGGCCCGGCGGCCGCGCTTCACCAGCGAGAGAAGCCACGCGAGCGTCGGCGCGTACAACGCCACCGAAACCGCGAATTTGAACGGCTTCGCCCACAGCGGCGCGTTGACGAGCGTGCGATCATCCAGGAGCAGCCCGAACACGCACGCGATCAGCAGCACCGCCATCGCCCCGGCCAGCACGCCGAGCGGGCGGTGCAGCCGGAACAGTCGCAATCCCCAGGAAGTCATGGGGACAGCCTGGCCGCGCGCGGGGGCGCGAACACTGGCGTCGTCCCCCGTCTTGGGGGTAGGGAGCACCCCACCTGTGGGTAATAGTGCCGTCAAAGCGACCGGCAGTTGTGCCGTTTGACCACACCCGCTCTTTTTCTAGCGTGACATTCACACCGCGCGGCCCGCCGCGCACCGGGATTTTCCACGAGAGGGAAGGAGGTGGCCCGTCAGATGTCCAGTCCGGGATTCCAGGCAGATTCCGCTGCCATGACGCGCGCCGTCCAGGGCTTCGAGGAAACCGCTTCGAACGCCAAGACGACCATGGCCAGCTTGGAGTCCGAGCTGACCGAGACGCTGCGGAACTACAAGGGCGACCAGGCGGTCGCCTTCTGGGACCTGCAGCGCAGGCTCCAGGAGAAGATGGGCGCCGCCGTCCGGGAGCTCGACACCATGTCGCAGCTCGTGCACACCAGCCACGCGAACTACAACTCGGGCGACTCCGACGTGCACCAGAGCTTCCAGAGCGTCAGCCACACCGTCGAGGGCAATGTGATCCCTCGCCTCAACCCCTGAGAGAGGACAAGACACCATGGCTGACGTCGTAGAAATCAGCTTCGGGGCCCTGCAGCACAGCTCCGCGTCGCTCGCCGCCAAGGCGAAGGCGCTGACCTCCCAGCTGGAGCAGCTGCACCAGAACCTGCAGCCGATCACCCAGACCTGGTACGCCTCGGGCAGCTCCGCCGGTGAAGCGGCGCGCGCGTCCGAGACCCGGCTCCGCCAGGCGACCGCCGACATCGTCGCGATCATCGCGCAGTTCGGCACCAAGGTCGGCGACGCCCACGATCTCCAGCACCAGCTGGAGAACCGCAACCAGGGCCTGTTCGCCTGATCCGGCCCCGACGCCGGCCGTCCGGGGCGGGACCACCCCCCGCCCGCTCCGGACGGCCGGCTTTCCCGCGTCCTGCCGCACGAGAGGTCACCGGCCGATGCCCGACCAGTCGTACTACGTCCACCTGGAATCGCTGACGGACTTCGTCCGGGAGCTGGAAACCCAGATCCACGCGATGTCCCGGCCGAACGACTTCCTGCGCACCCTCGGGGAGCATCCGCTGCTGTTCGGGGAGTTCGGGGAAGCCGCTTCGCTCGCCGACGCCCACCACGCCGCGGTCGCCGAGATGCAGGGCCTGCTCGAGCAGGTCCGCGGGGCGATCACGTTCGCTCAGGACGTCACCACCACCGTCGCCGACGGATACGCCCAGGCCGACCAGTCGGTCGCGGGCGATCTGCACCAATCGGGTCAGCAGACCGGTCTGCTGGACCCGCTTTTTTCGTTGCTGGGCCTTGATTCTTCAGGGGGTAAGAACGCATGAGCGGGCCTCGCACCAATTTCGCCGGCTACACCCATCAGCAGCTTTACGCGATGCTGCAGGCGGGCGACCCGACCACTGCGCGCGCCGCGGCCGAACAGTGGAGTTCGGCCTCGCGCGGGCTGTACGACCAGGCCGAGAACCTGTCGGACCAGCTCACCGACTTCTCCAGTTCGTGGACCGGCGGCGCGGCCGACCAGTACCGGACCATGATGACCGACCTGGTCGGCGGCATCCGGAAGGTCGCGGTCACCGCGCAGGGCATGCGCGACATGCTGGAGGACGCCGCGGACGCGCTGGTCAAGGCGAAGGCCGAGATGCCGCCGCCGGTCGCGGTGCCGGACGTCTCCCCCGCCGACGTCGCGCTCGCGGTCAACCCGCCGCTGCTTCCGCCGGACACCCCGCCCGCCACGATCATCGCCGCGACGCAGCAGCGGCAGCAGGCGATCGCCAACGTCGAAGCGCAGCAGCAGGCCGCCAACGCCGCCGGCTCCGCGCACGCGAAGGCGATCGTCGTGATGAACAACCTCGCGACGAACTACGACACCGCCGAGGACTCGATCCCGGTCTCGCCGAACGCGGCCGCCCCGCCGCCCAAGCCGGTCCCCGGCGGCGGCGCTTCCACCGGTGGCGCCACCGGCCCGATCGGCAACAGCCCGGACGGCGGCACCGCGGTCGGCGCCCCGGTCGATTCGCACCCGCTGCCTGCCGACGGCACGCAGGTTCCCGGCTCCGAACCGGGGCACCCGGCGCAGAACCCGGGCAGCCCGCTGTTCGGCGACATGTTCACCGCCGGTCTCGCGGCCGCGTCCGCGGCGGCGTTCGGCCGGTTCGGCTCGATCATGCCGAAGGTTCCGCCGTGGGCCTCGGGCAAGGACAAAGACAAGGACGGCAAGGACAAGGAGCAGGACGCGCCTCCGGGCACGAAGCTCGGCGGCGGGGCCGGTCCCGCGGGCGGTGGCGGCGGCGGGATCCCGGTCGGCGGCGGGGACGCCCCGTCGATCGACGGCGGCGGCATTCCCTCCGGCGGCGGTCTCAGCGGCGCCGGGGAGGCTCCGGCCGCGCACTCCGGGCTCGCCGGGAACGCGCAGTCGAACGTCCTCAGCGGACTCGCGGGCGGTGCCGCCGGCGCGGCGGGCGCGGCGGCCAAGAGCGCCATGCCGATGATGCCCATGATGCCGATGGGCGGCATGGGAGCGGGCGGCGACATGGGCTCCGGGCGCCGGATTCCCGCGTGGCTCGTCGAAACCGAGAACGTGTGGGGCCAGCAGGCTCCGGTCGCGCCCTCGGTCATCGGCGAAGAGCCGACCGACCAGCCGTGACCGACGGCTACCGGGTCGCCCCGGCGAAACTCGCCAGCGCGGCGTCCGAATTGGACGCTCGCGCCGGCGCGCTCCGGACCGTGCAGCAGGCCGTGGCGGGCGAACGAGTGCCCGCCGCGGCCTTCGGCCAGGTGTCCGCGTCCTCCGGATGTGCTGCCGGGCTCGCGAAAACGCTCGGCGCACTCGCGGCGGACGTCGACCAGCGCGTCGTTCGCGCCCAGGTCCTTCGCGACGGACTCACGGCTTCGTCAGCGGGCTACCGGCGCGCCGACGAGCAGGTAGCGGCGATGTACCGTTCGCTGCTGCCCGAAGACCCGGTGCCGTCCGCCGGAAAATCCGCGGCCGGCGGCGGCTGGGCCGGGACCATCGCGGCCAACCGGATGAAGGTGTCCGACGCGCTCGCCGCCGAACGGACCCGCCTGGCCGGACTGTCCGATCCGGACGCCATCGCCCGCTCGAAGCGGCGAATCGCGTTGTACCAAAGCATCATCGACGACCACCGGCAGATCCTGCGGTTCGATCCGTCCGGAAACGGCCGGATCGCCGAACTGGTCGGCACGATCCAGCCGGGCACGCGCAACGTCGGGCTGTTCGTGCCCGGCGTGCACACCCGGATGGACACCTTCCAGTCCTACGCCGACCTCGGCCGCAGCCTCGTCGCCGCCGACCCGAGCGGCCGGACCGCGATGGTCGTCTGGGCCGACGGCGTGTTCCCGCAGAACGTGACCACCGAGGGCGCCGAAGCCGGCTACGCGCAGACGATGGCCCCGAACCTCAAGGCGTTCGGCGACGAACTGCGCGGCCAGGTCGATTCCCAGACCGGCGGCGCGGCCACGATCACCGCGATCGGCCACAGCTACGGCGGCGCCACCGTCGGGCTCGCTGACCAGCAAGGCTTGCCAGTGGATCGGGTGCTGCACGTAGAGTCGGCGGGCATGGGACACGGCGTATGGAGCCCAGCGGACCTGCCGCCGAGCCAGGCGGGCGTGCAGCGGTACTCGATGACCGCCCCGCTGGACCCGATCATCCTCGCCCAGGGCAACGCCGGGGCACTGGAATGGACCGGCATCGGCCACGGCGCCGACCCGGACACCTTCCCCGGCGTCACCGAGCTCACCACCGGCCGCGACGCCGCCGGAAACGTGCAGTGGGGCTTGTCCTCGCACAGCGGCGTGCTGAAACCGGGTTCGGATTCGTGGGAGAACATCTACGGGGTCCTGACCGGCGGTCACGTCACTGAGGCGCCTGTGCCGGTTCCGGCGGTGCTGCCGTGATCACGCGCGAACTGAAGGATCTGGCTGCCGAGCTGACGAACGTCATCGACAGTGTCGCCGAAGCGTTCGGCCCTCGCGCAGTGCCCACAGTGGACGGTGAGCTGGACTGCGATCCCGCGCAGCCGGGGCATTCGGTGTGCTGGCAGTACGGGGTCCGGCTGGAGGACAGCCCGGCCGCTACGCGGGTGCTGGCCGAAGCGGTGCGGCCGACGTTGGAAGCGGCGGGCTGGGAATCGTACGACCGCAGCACTTACCGCGAAGTGATCGCCCGGTTTTCCCGTGAGGGCGCAGATTTCAGCGTGCACATCGCGCGCGACGGACGCGGCGTGGCGATCATCGGCTCGACGCGCCTCGTGAGTGTTGCTGCCGGTTAGAACCGGCATTGCCACTCACGACCCCCCGCGCCGCCCGCCGCCGAAACAGCGCAGCCAACCCCTCGCACGCCCGACTCGTGAGTGCTGATCCCGGTTAGAACCGGCGTTGCCACTCACGAGGTTCAAGCCCGAAACCGCGACGGCCGCCACCCGCGCCGACGCCCCCGCCGGAACGCCGCCACCCCAATTCCCGCCGCCGCAGCCGCCGCGACCCCGCCCACCGCAACGACTCCCGCCGCCACATCCGACGTCGGCCGAGCCGCCGCGGCGGCCGGAACCACCGCGGGCAGCTCAGACCGCACCGCAGCCGCGCTCGGACCGGGCGCGTCAGCGGGCAACGTCGAAGACACCGCAGCGTACGCATCGAGCATTCCCCAGCCGCGGCGCGGATCGTGCGCTCCGGACGGCGGGCGGGAAGCGGTGAGCATCAACCGGTTCACCACTTCCTCGCCTTTCAGTTCCGGATGCGCCGAACGCACGAGCGCCGCCACGCCGGCGACATACGCCGCGGCCAGGCTCGGGTCGGTAATCGGCCAGCGATGCGCGACCGCGCCCCCGCCGCCTGCCGAAGTGCTCACCAGATTCGCGCCAGGCGCGGCGATTCCGAGGTAATCCCCGGCTTCGGACTGCACCGGCGCGCCGGATTCGTCCGTCGAACCGACCGCGAGCACGCCCTTCGAAGCGGTCGGATAGGTGTGCGCCCCTTGCTGAGTCGCCGCCGCGGCCGAAATCACGACGGCCCCGCGCGACTTCGCGTGCTCAAGCGCCGCACCGAGCGCCGGGCTGTCCGAACCCGCCGGGACCGCCACGAGAATCACTCCCGCACCGCGGTCGACCGCCGTGTCGATCGCCCCCGCCAGCGCACCGGGATCGCCGCCGCCGTCCGAGGAGGAGCCGTTGCTTTCGGTGTAGCGCAAGGGAAGCAGCTTCGCCCCGGGTGCGACGCCGGTGAACGTGGTCTGGTTCGCCGGCTGCGCGCCGACGATGCCCGCGGCGATCGTGCCGCGGCCGTCGCAGTCGGAATCCGCGGTGCCCGCGCCGCCGAGCACCTGCCCTGGCCCGAATTGCGCGTTCTGCTTGTCGACGCCGGTGCCGATCACCGCGACGGTCTGCCCCTCGCCCTTGGTCAGCGCCCACAGCCGCGGCGGGTTCACCAGCCGCTGGCCCCAGGGCACCGGCCCGGTGTACGGATCGGACGGATTCGCGCACGCGGCCGCCCGGGCCGAGGTCGCCGTGCCAGGCAGGCCGAGCGCCACGAGCACGGCCACCGCTCCGGCGGCAATTCCCCGCACCGCGGCCCCCTCCCCTTGTCGGACAAGGAGATTCTAGTGGAGAGCGGGCCGCGGCGACAGGGTTAGCGCAGGTCCATCCCGAGATCGAGAGCGGGCGAGGAATGCGTGAGCCCGCCGACGGAGAGGTAGTCCACACCGGACTCGGCGTACGGTCGCGCACGGTCGAGCGTCAGCCCGCCGGACGACTCCAGCCTCGTCTTCGGCGACACTTCATCGCGCCGCGCGACCGCCTTCACGCACTCCTCCGGCGTGAAGTTGTCGAGCAGCACCTCGTCCGCTCCGGCGGCCAGCGCCTCGTCCAGCTGAGCCAGATCGTCCACCTCGACCTCGCACGGCAGCTGCGGCGCGTGTTCCCGGGCCGCCGCCAGCGCCGCGGTGACCGAACCGGCCGCGACCACGTGGTTGTCCTTGATCAGCACCGCGTCGCCGAGGCCCATCCGGTGGTTCACCCCGCCGCCGCACCGCACCGCGTATTTCTGCAGCAGCCGCAACCCCGGCGTCGTCTTGCGCGAATCCCTTACCGCGGCGCCGGTTCCCTCGATCGCGGACACCCACGCCGCGGTCGCCGTCGCCACTCCGGACAGCAGGCACAACAGATTCAGCGCCGTGCGCTCCGCGGTCAGCAGCCCGCGCACCGGACCGCGCAGCACGAGCACCGGCTCCCCCGGGACGGCGGGCGAGCCGTCCTCGCGGATCGAGACCACCTCGCAGTCGTCGCCGAGCACCTCGTCGAAAACCGCCAGCGCCACCGGAATCCCGGCCACGACGCCGGCGACGCGCGGTGTCAGCTCCGCCACCGCCCGGGCGTCCGCCGGGACCGTCGACGCCGTCGTGGCGTCCGGCCCGTACCGCAGATCTTCTTCCAGCGCGGTGGTCACGACGCGCCGGACATCGGCGACGTCCAGCCCGTCCACCACCAGTGCCCGCACGACTGCTTCCGAGAATTCCCCGCTCATGCCACCCCTTCCAACGACGCCGCCTCGACCAGCACCGGCTGTCCCGACGGACTCAGCCTGATCAGCTGGCTCCGCCGCAGCCCTTCGACCCGCTCCGGGAAGTCCGTCCGCACGTGACATCCCCTCGATTCCGTTCGTCGCTCCGCCGCCGCGAGCAATGCCTGCGCCGCCACGGTGAGCGCCGCGTCCTCGACCGCGCTGTGCGTCCACAACGGACTGTCCGTTGTCGACAAGTCGAGCGCCGAACCCGCCGCGGCGAGCCCGTCCGCGTCCCGGCCGATCGCCGCGTACCGGCTCATCACCCGTTGCAGCACATCACGTTCCGCCGCCGGCGCGGTCGCCCGTTCCGGAATCCGCCCGCGCGACGGATCCGGCAGCAGCCCAGCAGCCAGATCCGCGGCGACCGCCTCCGCGGCCCGCTGCCCGACGACCAACCCTTCGAGAAGGCTGTTGGACGCCAACCGGTTCGCCCCGTGCAATCCGGTGCGAGCCACCTCGCCCGCCGCATACAGCCCGCGCACCGTCGAGCGTCCGTCCACAGTGGCCACCACGCCACCGCACGCGAAGTGCGCCGCGGGCGTCACCGGGATCGCGTCCACCGCCGGGTCGATCCCCAGCACCGCGCACGCCGCGTGCACGGTCGGGAACCGCTTGGCGAACCCGGGAATGCCAGTGGCGTCAAGGAAAACGTGATCGTCGATGCCACCGGGAGCCAGCGTCTGCCGTCGGGTAATCGCCGCCGCCACGACATCGCGCGGAGCCAGATCGCCGAGCGGATGCACCCCAGCCATCACCGGCGCGCCCGCACCGTCCACAAGCGTCGCGCCCTCGCCGCGCACCGCCTCCGTGACGAGCGGACACCGCCCGCGTGCACCCGGCGTGTACAGCACCGTCGGGTGGAACTGCACGAACTCGATGTCGGCCACCGCCGCACCAGCGCGCAACGCCAGCGCGAGCCCGTCGCCGGTCGCGATCTCCGGATTGGAGGTCGCCTGGTACAGCTGCCCGTACCCGCCGCTGGCCAGCACCACCGCCGACGCACGCACCACGCCGGGCACGCCGTTGCGGTCGAGCACCGTCACCCCGGCAACCTCGCCCGCGGACGTGCGCAGCGCGTCGACCGCGATGTGGTGCTCCAGCACGGGAATCCGCCTCTCGCCAGCCTGCGCGACGAGTGCCCGCTCGACCTCCGCACCGGTCGCGTCGCCGCCCGCGTGGATCACCCGGAACGCACTGTGCCCGCCCTCGCGAGCCCGCGACAGCCCACTCGAGCCGTGATCGAACACCGCGCCGTTCTGCCGCAACTCGGTGACCGCCGCCGGTCCGCCGCCGACGATCGACCGCACCGCGCCCTCGTCGCAGAGCCCGGCTCCCGCGGTGAGCGTGTCCGCCGTGTGCTTCTCGACCGTGTCGCCCTCGTCGCGCTCGCCGTCGAGCACCACGGCCACGCCGCCCTGCGCCCACCGGGTGTTGCCGTCGGCGACCGCCGCCTTCGTCACGACCAGCACATGCAGCCCGAGTTCGCGGGCCCGCAGCGCGGCGGACAACCCCGCCACGCCGCTGCCGATCACGACCACATCGGCCCGGGCTTCCCACCTCGGATCCGGTGCGGTTTTCGCCTCATCGGCGTTAACTAGGCCGCTCATTCCCCACCGCCAGGCTGCCCGATTTCGATCATCCGCTGCACCGAGGCGCGAGCCCGCGAGGCCGTCTCCGGGTCGACGTGGACCTCGTCCGCGCCCTCGGTGAGGCTCCGCAGCAGCGCGGCCGGGGTGATCATCTTCATGTACCGGCACGAGGCCCGGTCGTTCACCGCGCGGAAGTCGATCTCCGGCGCGGCCTTGCGCAGCTGGTGGATCATGCCGATCTCGGTGGCCACGAGCACCGAGGTCGCCTTGGTGTCGCGCGCCGCGTGCACCATGTCGCCAGTGGAGAGGATCTTGACCCGCTCCGGGGCCACCGCGCCCTCGCCCGCCAGGTAAAGCGCCGA
Source organism: Amycolatopsis sp. FU40 (assembly GCF_021903635.1). Lineage (NCBI taxonomy): Bacteria > Bacillati > Actinomycetota > Actinomycetes > Pseudonocardiales > Pseudonocardiaceae > Amycolatopsis > Amycolatopsis sp. FU40. The sequence goes on along the minus strand of NZ_CP091381.1, from coordinate 27,881 downwards.
GGTCGCGCACCCGCATTCGGGGTGGATGAACAGGTCGGCGTCCGGGTTTTCCTCGGCGCGCGCGGCCAGTTCGGCCCCGTTGATCCCGGCGTGCACGTGGCACTCCCCGGCCCAGACGTGCATGTTCTCGCGCCCGGTGACGCGCTTGACGTGCGCACCGAGGAACTGGTCCGGAAGGAAGAGAACTTCCTGGTCAGCCGGGATGGAAGCGACCACGTCGACCGCGTTCGACGACGTGCAGCAGATGTCCGTCTCGGCCTTGACCTCGGCGGTCGTGTTCACGTACGAGACGACCACCGCGCCCGGGTGCTCGGCCTTCCATTCCCGCAGCTGGGCGCCGGTGACGGAGTCGGCGAGCGAGCAGCCGGCCCGCGCGTCCGGGATCAGCACCGTCTTCTCCGGGGCCAGGATCTTCGCGGTCTCGGCCATGAAGTGCACGCCGCAGAAGACGATCGTGGACGCGTCGCTGCCGGCCGCGATGCGGCTGAGCGCCAGCGAGTCGCCGGTGAAGTCCGCGATGTCCTGGATCTCCGGGACCTGGTAGTTGTGCGCGAGCAGCACCGCGTCGCGTTTGCGGGCGAGCTCCCGCACGCGGGCGGCCCAGTCGGCGTCCGCCTCGACCCCGCCGTAAGGGGTCAGATCCTGGTCAAGCGTGGTGGTCATGTGTTCGGCCCTCTCGAGAATCGCCGGCCTCGGAACCGGATCGACCCCGGTCCCTCCCCATGCTGGTTTTCGCCTTATAATCGAAAACCGTGCGAAGCCATCTTAACACCCGAGCCCCCCTCGCCCACGAGGTTCTGGCGGCAGTCCTTCAAGTGCGCTCGGACACACTCCGGGTGCTGCTGTGGCGCCGAGCGCTCGATCCGCACCTGGGCCGCTGGTCCCTTCCCGGCGGCCGATTGCGCCCCGACGAGGACGTGGAGACGTCGATCCGGCGGCAGCTCGCGGAGAAGGTGGACGTGCGCCAGCTGAAGCACGTCGAGCAGCTCGCCGTGTTCAGCGCACCGGACCGCGTCCCCGGCCCCCGCGTCGTAGCCACCGCGTTCCTCGGCCTAGTCCCCTCCGACGTCGACCCAGCCGTCCCCGAAGACACCGAGTGGCACGACGTGAACGCCCTGCCGCGCACCGCCTTCGACCACGAGGCGATCATCCTGCGCGCCCGCGACCGCCTGCGCTCGAAACTGAGCTACACCAACCTGGGTTTCGCACTGGCCCCAGAGGAATTCACCATCTCCGCGCTCAAGGGCTTGTACTCCGCCGCACTCGGCTACAAAGTGTCCGCGACGAACCTGCAACGCGTGCTCCAACGGCGTGGTCTGCTGGTCCCCACCGGCCACACCGCCGCCCCCGGCCGGACCGGCGGACGACCTGCGGCGCTGTTTTCTTTCGCCGCGAAAGACATGCACATCACCGACCCCTTCGCGGTCCTGAAACCCCCTCCTCGCCGGTAAACACGAACTGCGCCGGGGCTCCGCAGCCCGTACCGTGGACGCCGTGACCGAGCCAGAGCAGTGCCCCAGCGGAACGGCGACCCTGCCGTTGTTCCCGCTGCAAACAGTGCTGCTCCCCGGTACGCACCTGCCGCTGCACATCTTCGAACCGCGCTACCGGCAGCTCACCGCGGACCTGGTCACCGGCAACGTCCCCGAGCACGAGTTCGGCGTGGTCGCCCTGCGCGCCCCGCTCGTCCGCGAGGTCAGTGGTTTGGACCACGTGTACAGCGTGGGCTGCAGCACGATCCTGCGCGAAGCGAAACGCCTCCCCGACGGCCGCTACGACGTAGTAACGCGCGCCGCCCGCCGCTTCCGCCTGCGCGAACTGCACCGAGCGTCCGCGCCGTACCTGATGGCCGTGGTCGACTGGCTCCCCGACGACGCGGTCCCCACCTCAGCGGAGTCCACGGCCCGCCAGCTGGCCGAGGTAGCGAGAGGCGCCCACCAGCGATACTGCGAAGCCGCCTGGCACGCAGACGACTGGCACCCACCCCACGACGACGCCGACCTGGGCGAACTCGCCTACCAGTTAGCCGCCGACTGTCTCCTCCCGCTGGAGGACCGACAGTTGCTGCTGGAGGAAACCCACCCGCTTCGCCGCCTGCGCATCGCCTGCCGCCTGCTCACCCGAGAAGCCGGTTTCCTGGAAACCCTCGGCGCGGTGCCGCTGCCACCCACCGAGCTCGCGACCTTCACCAAGCCCGCGGACCTGAACTAGCCAACCTCGCCTCACGCTCCCACCCCACGGGCCCTGAGGGACTCTGATTCCCCTCCCGACCCACCTCAGCACCGCACCCAATGTGGCATTCGGTGCGCCACATGCACCCAATGCCACATTGGGGCGCTAAACCGCAGCCGCGACCCCCACCGCAACCAGCCGCCCAAGCCGCGCCCCACCAACCACCCGCAGCCGACGCACCCAACCCCGCAAGGCACCCACCCCTCCCCCCGCCCCCGATACGAAGCCAAAAACACGGCGCGGGGGTGCTTGTCAAGGCATCTTTCCCGCCTTGACAAGCACCCCCGCGCCGTAGTCACACTAAAAAATCGGGGTGCCCGCGCAACCGCTCACGAGGCAATGTCGCCGCCAGGCGACGAGCCGATCACCCGAGCCGCCGCCCAAGATCCTCCCGCCCATTCCACGCCGTCATCAACGCGTAAACCAAACAAGTCACCAACGGCGCGGCCAGCACCACCCACCCCGTCTCGATCCGAGGCGCCTGCTCAATCACCGCCCCCAACGCAGGCGGCGCGTCCACCGAATACTTCGAATTGGCGAACGCAGGCCCCATCTGCGTCCCCAACCAAGCCGCGACCAACGCCCCGCCGGCCGCGGCCACCAATACCACCGGCCCCCGCCGCTCCCGCAGGAACCACACGACCAGCCCGATCAACAACCCGGCAGCCATCGCCAAAAACCCGAACACGGCCAGATCGTCGAACCGATGCCAGCTCTCCAGCTCCAAAGGCGCCAGCTGACCGTTGGACCCGATCACCCGCACCTTCTCCGCCGGAGCCAGCAGAGACCACAACCACCCCAGAGGAATCCCCAGCAACGCGGCAGTCGAGAGAACGCTCACCGCGGGAAGCAGATCAGCTTTCACCACCACCCGCGGCCGCTGCGCGGGAAACAACACCGGCACCGACCACCCCTCAGCGACCGCCGAAGACCGATGCGCCGCCTTGCCCGCGGAATCGACCACCCGAGGCTCCCTTCCCTGCGCGTGCGTTCCCTGCGAGTGTGCGGGACTGAGAGTAACCGGTGGCCGAGCGTTTGTTCGCCACGACTCCGTCGCGGCCAAGAAAACGCCCCGGTTTCTTCCGCCCCGATCCGGGGCCGATCGGATCGCCCAGCACGGAAACCGGGGCGATTTCCCGTCCTAGTTCTGCGCGGAGGCAGCGGCGGTGAACGCCTCCGGATCGAACTCCCCGCCGAACCACGGCGACAACCCCTGCCGCGCCTGCTCGGCGAAGGTCTCCCGGTCCGCCGCGCCCAGGCCCGCGGGAAGAACCCCCAGCAAAGGTGCGCCACCGGCGACCGGCAGATCCCGCAGGTTCTCCAGCGCGGCCAGATCAGGATCAGCAGGCCAGGACCCGATAATCACGCCCACGACATTCAACCCGCGCCGAGTGGCCACCTCAGCGGTCAACGCGGTCGTGTTGAGCGTCCCCAGCCCGGCCTGCGCGACGAGAACCACCGGCGCCCCCAGCGACCACGCGACATCCGCCAGCGTGCTCCCCTGCGGGTCGAACCGGACCAGCAGCCCGCCCGCACCTTCGACCAGGGTGAGGTCGTGCGCCGCGTCCAGTTCGCTGGCGGCGGCGGCGATTTCCCCGGGCCCGACCGTCGGGAGCCCGGAGCGCCGGGAAGCGGCTTCCGGCGACAACGGATCCGGATAGCGCCGCAGCTCCCGGATCGTCAGGTCCTTGCCTGCCAGCCGCACCACCTCGGCGAGGTCTCCTGCCTCGCCGGGGAGCACGCCGGTCTGCGCGGGCTTCAGCACCGCGACGCGTTGTCCCTGCGCGAGGGCCAGCGCCGCGATCGCCGCGGTGGCGACCGTTTTGCCGACGTCGGTCCCGGTTCCGGTCATCACGAGCGTCGTCACGAGCCATCAAGATATTGCCGTGCTCCCCGATGTCAACACTCGGGGTTCCCTCGCGCGCACCCGGAGGCACGCGCGAGGGCCCGGGTCAGCCGGCCGGGGCCGCCGCGGGCGCTCCCGCGGCCACGAACTCGCCCTTCGCCGGGTCGGCGAGGTACACCTGCGCCTCGCCCACGTCGAAGTACAGCCCGGTCAGCGCCAGCTCGCCGCGTGCTTCGGCCTCGGCCACCAGCGGGTACTGCCGCAGATGCGTCAGCTGCTGGAGGACGTTGTGCAACGCCAGCCGGTCCGGTTCGCGCTCCGGCCGTTCCCCGCCGAGGGTCACCGCGCCCGCCCGCTTCCGGCTCGGTTCGGCGTGCACCAGCCAGGTCGCGAGCGCGGTGTCCGCGGGCGGGCCGCTGGCCAGCGCGCCCATCGCACCGCACGAGGAGTGCCCGCACACCACGATCTCCCGCACCCCCAGCACCCCGACCGCGAATTCGATCGCCGCGTTCGTCGACGGATCGGCCTGCCCGGGCGGCACCAGGTTGCCGATGTTGCGGATGGTGAACAGGTCGCCCGGACCGGACGTGGTGATCAGGTTCGGCACGATCCGGGAATCACCGCACGTGATGAACAGCGTGTGCGGCTGCTGGGCGTGCGCGAGCCCGCTGAGGACGTCCTTGAGCAGCGGCGCGGCCCGGCGCTGGAACTCCGTCGCGCCCCGGTGCGTGCGCTGCCCGGGCACCCGCACGTCCACCGCCTGCCAGGCCGACCACGGGGCCAGCCACCTCGGCATCGCACCGGCGGCGGCGGTGCGCCGGAGCGTCGGGCGGCCTTCCTTGCCCTTCGCGAACCACGGATGCCCGATCTCGTCGACGACCACCGTGCCGCCGGTCCGTTCGTGCGCCTGCTGCCAGGCGGAAAGACTCTCGAACGCCGCGTGGTCGAGGTAATCGGCGACCAGTTCCAGCGTCACCTTCGAGCCCGCCGGGATCGTGCCGAGCACCTTCGTCAGCCGCGGCACGGACAGGAACGTCAGCACTCCTTCGACGATCACGCGCCATTCGCCGCCGTGGTGCTCGGCATGCACGCCCGACCACACGGTCCGGCGCAACATCAGCAGCACGGCCAGCACGATCCCGGCGAGCACGCCGGTCAGCAGGTCGAACACGACCACCCCGGCGACAGTCACCAGGTAGAGCGGCAGATCGCCGTGGCGCAGCACCTGCCGCAGATGACCGGGATTCACCAGCTTCGCGCCGACGTGCACGAGCAGCCCGGCCAGCGCGGCCAGCGGAATCGACTTCAGCACCCCGGCGAGCGCGACCACGAACACCAGCACCCACACGCCGTGCAGGATCGCCGACGCCCGCGTGCGCGCCCCGGCCGCGACGTTGGTGGAACTGCGCACGATCACGCCGGTGACCGGCAGTCCGCCGAGCGCGCCGGACACCATGTTCGCCGCGCCCTGACCGATCAGCTCGCGGTTCAGGTTGGCGCGCGGGCCGTTCTGCAGTTTGTCGACCGCGACCGCCGACAGCAGGCTCTCGACGCTGGCGATCAGCGCGATCGTGATCACCGCGACCGCGACCTGGCCCCATCCGCCGTCCGGCAGCTGCGGTGTGAAGCGGATTTGCAGCAGGTCGCCGGGCAGTTCGACGCGCGGCAGCGTCATTCCGGCGACCAGGGACACTGCCGTCGCGACCGCGATGGCCGCCAGCGGTCCGGGGATTTTCCGCACCGCCGCGGGAAGCTTGGGCCAGACCAGCAGGATGGCGAGGGTCAGGATGCCGATCAGGGCGGCGGCGTCGTGGTGCGCGGCGATCTGCGCGGGCAGCTGGGCGATGTTCTCCAGCGCCGAACTCTGCGCCTTTCCGCCGAACAGCACGTGCAATTGGCCGAGCACGATCGTGACGCCGATCCCGGCGAGCATCCCGTGCACGATCGCCGGCGAGATAGCCAGCGCGGCCCGCGCGACGCGGCTCAGGCCGAACAGGATCTGCAGCGCCCCGGCGAGGACGGTGATCAGGCAGGTGACCGCCCAGCCGAAGGTGGAGATCGTCTCCGCCATCAGCACGGTCAGCCCGGCGGCGGGCCCGCTGACCTGCAGCGGAGAGCCGCCGAGAGCGCCGGCGACCACACCTCCGACGACAGCGGCGATCAGCCCGGCGACGATCGGCGCGCCGGACGCTAGGGCGATCCCGAGCGAAAGCGGGACCGCGACGAGGAATACCACGAGCGAGGCGGGCACGTCGTGGCGAAGCACGGCAAGTCGTCTCATGCTGACCAGGAAACCGATGTTCCTGTGAAATGTCCGCTATGTCCCACTCTATGGAGTGGATCTTTATCGAATAACCCACGATCGGGTTGCGTGACCCGGCAAGATCCACTACGGGCAGCCACGCAAAACCCGAAGTAACCTCAGGCCTTCGCCGCCGCGGCCGACATCGCCGAGGTGATCACCGCCAGGTCCGCGTCGGTGCTGACGTACGGGGGCATCGCGTAGATCAGATCCCGGAACGGCCGCAGCCACGCGCCTTCCGCGGTCACCACTTCGGTCGCGACGCCCATGTCCACCTCGTGATCGAGCTGCAGCACGCCGATCGCACCCAGCACCCGCACGTCCACGACGTGCGGCAGCTCCCGGGCCGGTGCAAGTCCTTGGCGCAGCGCGGTTTCGATCCGCGCGACGTCGGTCTGCCATTGGCCGTCGGCCAGCAACCCGAGCGAGGCGTTGGCGACCGCCGAAGCGAGCGGATTCCCCATGAACGTCGGCCCGTGCGCGAGCACCGGAAGCTCGCCGCGCGTGATGCCGTCGGCGATTTCGGGCGTGCACAACGCGGCGGCCATCGTGAGGTAGCCGCCGGTGAGCGCCTTGCCGACACACAGCACGTCGGGCGTCACGCCAGCGTGCTCCGCCGCGAAAAGCCTTCCCGTACGGCCGAATCCGGTCGCGATCTCATCGAAAACAAGCAATACGTCGTGTTCCCGAGTCAGCTCGCGCAGCGCGCGCAGGTAACCGGGATGGTGAAACCGCATGCCACCCGCGCCCTGCACCACCGGTTCCACGATCACCGCGGCCAGTTCGTCCGCGTGCTGCTCGATCGCCTTCGCCAATTCGTCCACATAGGACTGATCGACCGGGGTGCCGAAACCGGACGGCGGGGCCGGCACGAAAACCTGTTCCGGCAGCACTCCGCGCCACAGCGAATGCATGCCGCCGTCGGGATCGCAGACGCTCATCGGCGTGAACGTGTCGCCGTGGTAGCCGCCGCGCCAGGTCAGCAGCCGATGCTTGCCGGGCAGCCCGCGGGAACGCTGGTACTGCAAGCACATTTTCACCGCGACCTCGACCGAAACCGAGCCGGAATCGCACAGGAACACGTGCTCGAGCCCGTCCGGCGTCATCTCGACGAGGGTCTTCGCGAGCGTGATCGCCGGTTCGTGGGTGAGCCCGCCGAACATCACGTGGCTCATCCGCCCGGCCTGCTCCCGCAACGCGGCGTCGAGCACCGGGTTCCGATAGCCGTGCACCGCGGCCCACCAGGACGACATGCCGTCGACCAGTTCCCGTCCGTCGGCGAGCTTCAGCCGCACCCCGCTCGCCTCTTCCACGAGCAAGGGCGGCACCCGGCCCGGCATCGGCGCGTAGGGATGCCACACGTGCGCGGCGTCGAGGGCGAGGAGATCGGCAGCACTGGGTTCCACCCGCCGACCCTAACCGGGCAGCGGGCGGAACCGCAGTGACAGCCGCTACGCCCCCTTCGTCCGCACCGGCAGCGCCAGCACGCCGTGCACCAGCGAACTCGGCCGGTAGACGATCCTCTCGACGGGCACGGCCAAGCTCAGCTCCGGGAACCGCGCCAGCAGCGAACCCAGCGCGATCTGCGCCTCCAGCCGGGCCAGCGGCGCACCGACGCAGTAGTGGATGCCGTGCCCGAACGCGAGGTGCCCGCCGGGCGGGCGCGTGACGTCGAGCTTGTCCGGGTCGGGGAACTTCTCCGGGTCGCGGTTGGCCGACAGCAGCGAGATCTGCAGGAACTCGTCGTTCGGCACGGTGACGCCGCCCGCCTCGATCTCCTCGACCGTGTAGCGCAGCGTCGCGAAATTGATCGGCCCGTCGAACCGGAGGAACTCCTCGACCGCACCCGGCAGCAAGCTCGGGTCGGCACGCAGTTTCTCCGCCTGTTCGGGCTCGCGCAGCAACGCGAACGTGGCGTTGGCGATCAGGTTGACCGTCGTTTCGTGCCCGGCGACCAGCAGCAGGAACGCCATCGAGATCAGTTCGTCTTCGTCGAGCGAATCGCCTTCGTCGCTGGCGTGCACGAGGTCCGACAGCAGGTCTTCGGCGGGTTCGGCGCGCTTGCTCTCGACCAGTTGCTGCAGGTATTCCTGCATCTCGCGCGCCGCCACGGCCTGGGCGTCCGGGTCCTCGGAGAACGACAGCAGCGTGTGCGACCAGGCAGTGAACTCGCTGCGGTCCTCGACGCGCACGCCGAGCAGCTCGCAGATCACGGTGATCGGCAACGGCTCGGCGAACGCCTGCACCAGGTCGACCTGCTCGTGCCCGGCCATCTCGTCGAGCAGCGCATCGGCGATCTCCTGGATCCGCGGCCGCAACCGGGCGACGGTGCGGGCGGTGAACGCCTTGTTCACCAGCTTGCGCAGCCGGGTGTGGGCGGGCGGATCGCTGTTGAGCATGTGCCGGGTGAGCAGATTGCCGAAGTCCGGCACCTGGACGTCCTGGCCGACCTTCGCCGCGTACACCCGCTGCACGTCGCCGCTGTCCTTGCTGACCCGAGGATCGTTGAGCAGCTCGCGCGCTTGCTCGTACCCGCTGACCAGGTAGGACGGGATGCCGCGGCGGGCGGTGATCGGGCACACCGCACCGGATTCGCGCCGCCGCGCCAGCCATTCGTGCGTGTTCTGCCAGAATTCCTCGTCCGCGAAAGGAAGTTCCTCGGCGTGTTCGTCGACGCTCACTGCGAGTCCCCCTGAGCAGTTCGGTCAGCGTTCGGCCAATGCCGCCTCGACGCGCTCGACCACTTGTTTCCAATATGCCCGCTGCTCGGCCTTTTCCGCCACGTCCGCGAGCTGTTCCTGGCGGATCTTCAGCGTGCTGCGCTTGCCGAGATCCGCGACCTCGAGTTCCAGCAAGGAATCGTGATCCCAGTCCGTCGGACGCCAGGTAAGCCGCAAGCGGTCGTCGGAATAGCTGCGGATTTCGCCGGTCGTGCCGTGTTCGGTCTCGTATCCGGCCCCGCGTTCGCGCGGCAGGTCGACTCCGGGGCCGAGCCAGATCTCCACGCCGTCCCCCACCAGGAACTCCCACACCCGGCTGCCCGGGTACGGCATCGTGCGGGAAACGGCTGTCTCCCAACCACTCCGCCCGGTCTTGCCCTCCTCGTTGGCCATGCCGCCATCATGGCATCGGGGACCGACGGAAACCGGTGCGGGATCATGCGATCGTGCGCTACCGCCCCATCTCCCCCGACGCCCTCGCCGCCGAGCTGACCGAGCGCGTCGACGCGCTCACCCACCGCAGGCGAATCGCCGTCGCCATCGACGGAGCGGCCGGAACCGGCCCGCTCGCGGAGGCGTTGACCGACCCGCTGAAGCTGCTCGGCCGAGCCGCGCTGCACGTGCCCGCCGCCGGTTTTTTGCGACCAGCGTCACTCCGTTTCGAGCACGGGAAACAGAATCCGGACGCACGGTATACCGATTGGCTCGATTTAGGCGGTCTGCGCCGGGAAGTGCTGGACCCGCTCGCCGACGACGGAAGCGGCGAAGTGCTGCCCGCGCTGTGGGACGCCGAACGCGACCGCGCGACCAGGTTGCCGCGCGTCCCGGTCCCGGACCGAGGCGTCGTCCTGGTCGACGGGGAGTTCTTGCTCGGCGCGGGATTGGCGTTCGATTTCGTGGTGCATTTGTGGCTTTCGCCGGGTGCACTGCGCCGCCGAGTGCCCGACGAATGGGCGCTGCCCGCCTACGAACGCTACGAAAACGAAGTCGATCCGAGCGCCCTCGCGGACGTCGTGGTCCGTGTGGACGACCCGCGCCACCCGGCGATCTACGAACCCTGAGCCGCGTCAGCGCACCGCCGCCACCGGATCGCCGTCCAGGAGCGTCGAGAGGCGCTGCGCCATCGTGTCCCAGCGCCAGTTCTCGGCGACCCAGGAACGGCCCGCCTCGCCCATCCTGCGGGCGCGGACCGGGTCGGACAGCAGCGCCGCCAAGGTTTCGGCGAGCTGGCCAGGGTCGCGGCCGTCGACCACGTGCCCGGTCACCTCGTCCAGCACCGCTTCGGGCGCCCCGCCGGACGTGCCCGCCACCACCGGCAGCCCGGTCGCGGACGCCTCCAGGTAGACGATGCCGAGCCCTTCCACGTCGAGCCCCTTGCCGCGCGTGCGGGCAGGCATCGCGAAGACGTCGCCCGCGTTGTAGTGCGCGGGCAGTTCCTCCCACGGGACCGAGCCGGTGAAGACCACGTCGCCGGCGACATCGAGCGCCTCGGCCAGCTGAGCAAGACGCTTGCGATACGGACCGCCGCCGACAAGCAGCAACGCCGCGCCGGGCACCCGCTCGCGGATCGCGGGCAACGCGGAGATCAGCATGTCCTGCCCCTTGCGCGGAACGAGCCGCGAAACGCACACGACGGTCGGCCGGTCGCCAAGCCCATGCCGAGCACGGATTTCCTCCCGCCCAGCCGGATCCGGCGCGAAAACCGTGGTGTCGACGCCGCTCGGCAGCATTTCCAGCCCAGCATGCCGTCCGAACGCGGCGGCGAACCGATTGCGCGTGTACTTGCTGACGTACGTGACGACGTCCACCGTCTCGCCGATACGCCGCAACGCTTGCCGCGACGCGGGCAGCATCGACCAGCCGACTTCGTGCCCGTGCGTGGACGCGACGATCCGGCGCGCGCCTGCCTGCCGCAGCGGGTGCCCCAGCAGCGCGAGCGGAGCGGCCGCGCCGAACCAGACGGCCTCGCAGTCGCGGGCACGCATGATCTGCTTCGCACGCCGCAGGACGTCCGGCGTGGGGAGCATCAGCGACGTCGGATGACGCACCACTTCAAAGGGCGCGGCCGCGTCGAATTGGACGTGCGAGCCGCTGCTGCGCTCCCAGGAAGGCGCGTAGACGACGAGGTCGTCCGCGGGCAGCCGGGTGGCCAGCGAATTGAGGTAATTCTGGATGCCCCCGGGGCGCGGCGGGAAGTCGTTCGTCACGAGCAGGGTCCTCAGCACCCCCGCAGGCTACCGACGAGCAGTTGCCCGGCACCGGCCCGGTGAAGCGGGAACGTCTTTGCCGGGTGCCCGGCTCCGGCTGGCTCTTGACCGCGGCCGCCGGGGATCGGCGCGCAGCCTCAAACACGAAACGGACGCTCGGCTCGCCTCGGCCCGTCACTCGCGCACGCATCAGCTGAGCCGGCGACCTCGCCGGTGGCCGGCACGCAGAACCCCGCACGAAACCGGCACGCGGCTCACCTCGCCTCCCAGCCGCCCGCACATCAGCCCGCCAACGATCAGCGCGCAACCCACCCTCGACACCGCCATCAGCCCGCCAACGGTCGGCGCGCCACCCACCCGCGACACCGGCACTCCGCTCACCTCGACCCGCCATCCGCCCGCACATCGGCTCGCCAACGGTCGGCGCGCAGCCCACCCTCGACACCGCCATCAGCCCGCCAACGGTCGGCGCGCAGCCCCGCACATGAAACCGGCACGCGATTCACCTGGGCCCGCCACCCGCCCACGCATCGCCTCATCTGACGACCTCGCCGGTGGCCGGCGCAGTCCCACGCGCAGAACCGACTCGCAGTCCCCCATAAAAAACCGGGGTGGTGCCGCACTTGCGGCACCACCCCGGCGAAAGCGAGAACGTCCGGTCAGGCGACCCGGCGCGCGCCCACGTACTGGCTCTGCAGCGGCGAGATCTTGACGACGTCGCCGGTGGTCGGCGCGTGCACCATCATCCCGTTGCCGATGTACATGCCCACGTGCGAAACCGGCGAGTAGTAGAACACCAGGTCGCCGGGCTGCAGCTGGCTGCGCGGAACCGGCGTGCCGGTGGTGCTCTGCTCGCGGCTCGACCGCGGCAGCGAGATGCCGGCCTGCCGGTAGGCCCACTGCATCAGGCCCGAGCAGTCGTACGAGCTCGGCCCGGTGGCGCCCCACTCGTAGGGCTTGCCCCGCTGGCTCAGCGCGGCCTGGACCGCGGCCGCCGCGGCCGGGCCCGCGTTCGCGAGGTCCACCGAGATGTCGCCGCCGGTGTCCTTCTGCGCGTTGCGGTCGGCCTGGCTCAGCGCCGACGAGGTCTTCTTCAGCTCGGCGACCTGGTCGTCGAGCGTCTTCTTCTTGGCCGTGATGTCCTCGGTCAGCTTCGCCGCCGCGTCGCGCGCCGCGGTGGCCCGCTGCGCGGCGTCAGAGGCCAGCTTCTCGGCGGACTTGGCCTGGTCGACCGCGCCCTGGAGCTTCTCCAGCGCGGCCGCCTTCTGCGAGGCGATCTGGTCCAGCGCCGACGAACGGTCGAGGAACTCCTGCGTCGACGTGCCCGCCAGCAGCGCGGACAGCTTGTTCATCTGCACGCCGGACAGGAACGACGCGTTCGCGAACTTGTCGACGTCGACCTTGTACTTCTTCTCGTTCTCGGCGGCCTGCGCGGCGAGGTTGTGGGCATTGCCCACGTCGCCGTTCGCCTTGTCGAGGTCGCCCTGGCGGGCGGCGAGGTCGTCCTTGGCTTTGAGGAGGTCCTCGTTCGCCTTCTCCGCCTGCGCCGCGAGGTCGCGGTACTTGGCGAGAGCGTCCGAACCGGAGTCCGGCGGGGCCTGGAGGACGGGGAGGGGGGAAGCGGCTGCGGTGCCCGCCGGCTGCGCCACGGTGACGACTGCGATCACCGAGGCGGCCGCGAGGGCGCCTGACACCACGCGCTTGACTGGATGCGACTGCACGGCCGCGCGGGTCTCCTTTGCTCGTCGGGCCGCCGTGGCCGGAACCCCGGCGCGGAAGAGGTCGGGGGCCCTCTTCGCGCACGCTGCCCGTCCGCGTTCCGGCCGTCGTGTGCCACAACAGCTTTTCCCGCGCACGGTGGTTGGTTCCGGTCCTGACTCCCCGACAAAGCCGAACCGGCGGCGATCCCGCGTCGCCGTCGTCCGACAGCTGCCTGGCGCGAGATCTCGGCCAGGTTACGAAAAGACCGTCGGCGCGTCCACCGGGCCCCCCGTAAAAACTCTCCGTAGTCCGGCGAAACACCATCGGACCAGCAAGGCAGTTACACGTGACTTAGGTCACACGCTCTGGCAGCACAAACGACCCCTTCGACTACTTACCGTTCACCGCACCGAGGCGACCGCTCGGCGAGCCAGTGTCACCCACTGGTGTCACGCCGACCTACTGTCGGTCTCCGGAACCAGGCGCAGCCGGGGCACCATCCCCGCCTCGGCGAGCGCGTCGACAGCCCGCCGTTCGTCCGCGTCCCAGACGAGCCCGACCGGCGGCCCGAGCAGCACGCTGACCACGCAATCGGCACACGCCGCCCCGCGCACCGCACACCGGTCGCAGTCGACGACGAACGTGTCGATGTCCTCGACCGCGACGTCCACCGCACCGGCCGGACGCCGCTCTTCCTGGTGGGAGGCACCAGGTTTCGCTGGCTTCATGCTTCGTGCCGCGCCCGGGCGTGGTGGTGCCGCGCGCCTTCGGCTGCCCGCTTCCGCTCGCTCGTCTTCGCCGGACGAAGCCGCGGCAGCGGCGCTCCCGCCGGGACCGGACGAAACGCCGCTTTCCCGGCACGCCTCCAGATCCCGGTCTCGCGCCTGGCCCGTGGCCGGACTCACCCCAGTGGCAAGACTCACCGCCGGCCCCTCCCCGCCCGGGTGACCGCCCCGGTCCCGCGGCTGGGACTGTTCAGCCGCACGCTCATGCCGATGGTCCGGCGGCCGGGAGCGCTCTGCCGCCCCGCCACCGACCCTGCCGTCCCGATCTCCCGACCTCGCAGCGAAGCGAACTCCCCCGCTGACCACAGCCGGATCCCCCGCGTGCGCGCCGGAACCGACCCCGAACCGCTCCTGCTTGTTCTCGCCCATGACCGGGCCTCCGTTCGTCCGCGAGGCCCCGGACCGGTTCCGGGAATCGCCTCGGGAACAAACGGTAGGAAGCACCACCGACAATTTCCGGAGCCCGCACGCCGGGCAGAGGTCAGACCCGACCCAATCGGCTGACCAGAACCGCCGACGCCACCGGGTGCGCACCGCCCGCGCGGACCGAGTCCGCGACCGCCCGGTCGGACGTCGCGACGACCATCGGGCGGCCCTTCGGCTCGGCCGCGACCAGCGACCGGATCACGTCGTCGGCGAGCACGCCACGCTCGGAAAACAGCACTCTGACCCCGCGCGGCACCGCGGCGGGCACCGACAGCACACCGGCCCCGTCGAACACCACTGTGACCTCCGCCGACGTGCGCGCGGCCAGCGCCGAGAGCTGATGCACCAGCCGGTCGCGCTGATCGGCCAGCGCCAGTTCCGGGTAACCCGTTTTGGTGACGTTGTAGCCGTCCACGATGAGATGGACGTTCGGCAGCGCCAGATGCCGGTCGAGCGCCGTGACGTCCTGGATCCGCCCGCCCGGGCCGAGTCCGGACCGCGCGCCGCTCACCATGTCGGCAGGACGCGCGCCGCGGTCTCCCAGGGCGAGTTCGCGACGCAGGCCGTGCACGGCGCCGTCGATCGTGTCCACCAGCAACGCCAGCCGGACCTCGTCGGCCTCCCTGGCCTCGCGCGCCGACTGCCGGGCCATTTCCGCGTCCGCGACCGCTCGTTCGGCACGAGTGCGTTCGGCGGCGACCCGGCGGCGTTCCCGGTCGAGCTGCGCGTTCAGCATCTCGATCTCGCGTTCCCGCGTCGCGCCCCCGTCGGCCAGTTCCGCGCGCGCCGCCTCGGCCGCGTCCTTGGCCTGCCGCAGCAGCACGCCCTGCTCCCGCAGCCGGCGCAGCAGCTTCTCGACCTCGGCCTCGCGTTCGCCGCGCGCGCTCTCGACCGCCCCGCGCGCCTCTTCCAGTTCGGCTCGCAGCTCGGCGATTTCGACTTCCAGCCGCTGGTTCCGGGCCAGCGCAGCGTCCCGCTCAGCGCGCAGCGCGGTTTCCTCGGCGTTCTTCGCGACCAGCCGCACGCGTCCGGCCGCACCGGATTCGCCGAGCAGCACCGCGGCGGCAGCGGCGGCGACGGAGTCCGAAACGTTCGGGTCCAGCGCGTCGGTCCGGTGCTCGCGCAGCCATTCCAGGACCGCGGTCCGGAACTGCGCGGAGTCACCCAACGCGGTCAGCAGCGCGGTGCCGCCGAGCTTCGCGCGCTTGGCCGGGGCGAACTTCGCGACCGGCCGCAGCTGCCTGGGCACGTCCGCGACCGGCAGTTTCGCGACCGCGGCCGCGGCCAGTTCGGCGATCCGCTCGCGCACCGCCTCCGGCAGGCTCGTCCAGGTCGCCGGTTCCGGACACGTCCCCGGTTCCGGGACCTCGGCGTCCTCTTCCGCCCGCGCCGGAACCGCCGAGGGGCCGACGGCCTCCGCGGCTTCTTCCGGTTGGACGGGCTGAGGGTGCATTGGTCCAGGGTAGGCCCCGCCGCCGGATCCCGCGCCGCACCGGCCCGTTCCGCTGGTCACCATCGGGCCGCGGGCGGCGCGCGCCAAGATTGTCGGTGGTCGGCCCTACTGTGCGCGATCATGGAGACCCGACCGAGGCCGGACCAGGCTCAGCTGGCGTTCGACGAGCTCGGCACCCCGCTGCGGGACACCACGTTCGTCGTGTTCGACCTCGAGACCACCGGCACCAAGCCGGGGCCGGACGGGATCACCGAGATCGGCGCGGTCAAGGTCCGCGCCGGACAGGTGCTGGGCGAGTTCGCGACGCTGGTCAACCCGGGCACGCCGATCCCGCCGCAGATCGTCGAGCTGACCGGGATCACGCAGGCGATGGTCTACGACGCGCCGCGGATCGAACGCGTGCTGCCCGCGTTCCTGGAGTTCATCGCCGGCACTGTCCTGGTCGCGCACAACTCCGGCTTCGACACCAGCTTCATGAAGGCGGCCTGCGAGGGGCACGGCTACGTCTGGCCGCGCCCCACCGTCGTCTGCACGGTGAAGCTCGCGCGCCGCGTCATCCCGCGCGAAGAAGCGCGCAGCTACCGGTTGTCGTCGCTTTCCATGCTGCTCGGCGCGCGCACCCGGCCGACGCACCGTGCACTCGACGACGCCCGCGCCACCACCGACGTCCTGCACGCGTTGCTGGAGCGCGTCGGCAACCTCGGCGTGCACACCGTCGAGGAGCTGATCGACTACCTCCCGGACGTCACGCCCGCACAGCGGCGCAAGCGAAACCTCGCCGCCGACCTTCCGTCGCGGCCCGGCGTCTACCTCTTCAAGGGACCGCGCGACGAAGTCCTGTACGTCGGCACCGCGCGCGACCTGAGAAGGCGCGTGCGGACGTATTTCACCGGTTCCGAAAGCCGGGGCCGGATCCGGGAAATGGTCGCGCTGGCGGAGCGGGTGGACGCCATCGAGTGCGCGCATTCCCTCGAAGCCGAGATCCGCGAACTGCGGCTGATCGCCGCGCACCGGCCGGCCTACAACCGCCGTTCGAAAAACCCGCACCACGGCTGGTGGATCAGCCTCACCGACGAGGCTTTCCCGCGGCTTTCCGTGGTCCGCCTGCCGCGCGCGGGCACGCTCGGGCCGTTCCGCAGCCAAGCCGACGCGCGCACCGCCTCCGAGACTCTCGCCGACGCTTCCGGGCTGCGCACCTGCACGCAACGCATCTCCGCCACCGCCGCGTCCGGCACGCCGTGTGTCCTGGCGGAACTCGGCCGCTGCGGAGCCCCGTGCGCGGGAAGGCAGACCGTCGCCGACTACTCCCCTGCCGTGGAAGCTGCCCGCGGGCTCATCGCGGGTCACGACGGCCGTCCGCTGCATGTGGCGGCGGCACGGCTGGAGGAGATGTCGGAGCGACGGCATTACGAACAGGCCGCGCGCCACCGCGACGAACTGGCCGGGTTGGTCCGTGCTGTCGGCCGCGCGCACCGGCAGGCCGCGCTGGCGTCGGTCGCGGAACTCATCGCCGCGGCCCCGGACGGCAATGGCGGCTGGGAACTGTCGGTGATCCGCTACGGCAGGCTCGCTTCCGCTGGGGTCGCCCGGCGTGGGGTGCCGCCGATGCCGGTGGTCGAATCCCTGGTCGCTGCTGCGGAAACGGTGTTGCCTGGCGACGGCCCGCTGCGGGGTGCTCCCGGTGAGGAGGTCGGGATCTTGCTGCGCTGGCTCGCCCGTCCGGGGACCCGGCTCGTGCGCACCACCCGGCCGTGGGCCGAGCCCGCCGCTGTCGCCGGATGGCAAGCCTGGCTCGCGCGGGTCGCCGACGCCCGGTCCCTCGAACACGTCGCGGGCTGAGCCGACCGCCGCGACAAAACACCGCCTCGAACGCTCCGGCTCAGCGGCAAACCGCACCCCCGGCACGGAGCCCCTCGACGAACGCACCGGGTTCTTGCCGCGCGGCTCGTCCGCACCGCCCGGCCGCCGGGCCCGCTCCCTCGAAGACAGCGCACCCGCCACACCATGCGGGAGCGTGTTCCCGGCTACGATCGCGCACGTCGGTTACCGCCAGGAAGTGGGAGGAACGCTGTGATCACGGCGATCGTGCTGATCAACGTAGAGGCCGAGGAAATCCCGCAGGCCGCGCAGGCGATCGCGGACCTCGACCAGGTGTCCGAGGTCTACTCGTGCGCCGGGGACGTCGACCTCATCGCCACCGTGCGCGTGCAGGCCCACGAAGACCTCGCCGACCTCATTCCCGGCCGCATCGGCAAGGTCCGCGGCGTGCTCGACACCGTCACCCACATCGCGTTCCGGTCCTACTCGCGCGCCGACACCGACTCCGCGTTCGAGATCGGCGTCGAAGGAGCCTGAGAATTGTCGTACCCCCGGGCTAACGTCCGGGGCATGACGGCACTGCGGCTGGCCGAGGTCACCAGCGACAACGTGGGCGCGGCGGGCGATCTGTCGGTGGCGCCGCACCAGGAGCGTTACGTGGCCCCGGTCGCCCGCTCGCTGGCCGAGGCCTACACCCAGCCAAGCGTCGCCTGGCCGAGGCTGGTCTACGCCGGAGACGACCTCGTCGGCTTCGTCATGGCCGCCTTCGAACCGGGCTGTCCGATCGACTACTTCCGCTGCGGCATCTGGCGGCTGAACATCGCTGCCGAGCACCAGAAAAAAGGCTACGGAAAGTTCGCCGTCGAAGCGGTCCTCGCCGAGGCCCGCCGCCGCGGCGAAGAGTCCGCGACGGTGCTTTGGGTGCCCGGAGAGCACAGTCCGGAGCCGTTCTATCTGCGGCTGGGATTCCAGCCCACCGGCCAGATTCACGACGGCGAGGTCGTCGCCCGCATGCGGCTCTGAACCCCGCCGAAGAGCGCTACCGTATTTCGCATGACGACCCCGAGACTGGTCGAAGTCACGGTCGACAATGTGGAAGACGCCTGCGATCTCAAAGTGGCGAAGCATCAACGCGACTACGTGGCATCTGTCGCCTGCTCGCTCGCCGAAGCCTATGTCCAGCACGAAATCGCCTGGCCGAGGCTGATCTACGCCGGGAAGAAACTCGTCGGCTTCGTCATGGCCGCTTTCGACCCGGACAACCCGACCGACTACTACCGCAACTACCTGTGGCGGTTGAACATCGCCGCCAAACACCAGAAGAAGGGCTACGGACGGTTCGCCGTCGAAGCGGTGCTGGCCGAAGCGCGCCGCCGCGACGCCGAATACGTCACGGTCAGCTGGATGCCCGGCAAACACAGCCCGGGGCCCTTCTACCAGCAGCTGGGCTTCCGGCCGACCGGCGAAATGGACGACGACGAGATCGTCGCCCGCATCCAGCTCTGAAACCCTCCCGGCACAGCGAGAAGGCCCCTCCCTCGCGATGAGGAAGGGGCCTTCCGGCGTTCAGCGAATCTCAGCGGGCTCAGTGCCCGGAACCGACCTCGGTCGACTCCTCGGAGCCCTCGAGCTTCCCGTGCCCGTTCCCGTGGCCGTTGCCGCGAGCGCGGTCGAGCGCCTTCGTCTCCTCCGCCGGGTCCGGCGTCCAGATCGAACCCGGGACGGCGTGGCCCGCGGTGCCGAGCTTGTTCATCTTCTTCGGCACCGCCGCGCCCTGGTATTCGAGCGGGATGGCGTGGCCGTGGCTGTCCGTGCCGCCCAGCGGCTGGTGGATCTCGATGAACTCGCCGTGCGGCAGCCGCTTGATGATGCCGGTCTCGACGCCGTGCTCCAGCACCTCACGGTCGGACCGCTGCAGGCCCAGGCAGATCCGGTAGGTGAAGTAGTACGCGAGCGGCGGCACGATCAGCACGCCGATGCGGCCCGCCCAGGTCGTCGCGTTCAGCGAGATGTCGAACTGGTCGGCGATGATGTCGTTGAAGCCGGACAGCTCGATCACCGCGAAGAACCCGAGCGCCATCATGCCCAGCGCGGTGCGGACCGGTGCGTCGCGCGGCCGCTGGAGCAGGTTGTGGTGCGCGGTGTCCTTGGACAGCTTCCGCTCAAGGAACGGGTACGTCAGCAGCAGCGCGAACAGGATCGGCATGCCGATCGCGCCAGGGAAGAACACCGCCGGGATCGTGTAGTTCCCGAGGTAAACCTCCCAGGCGGGCCAGATCCGGAGCATGCCGTCGGCCCAGGCCATGTAGTAGTCCGGCTGGGATCCAGCGGACACCATCGACGGGTTGTACGGCCCGAAGTTCCACACCGGGTTGATCTGGAACAGGCCGGACATCAGCGCCAGCACGCCCACCACCAGGGTGAAGAACGCGCCGCCCTTGAGGGCGAAGTACGGCATGATCCGCACGCCGACGACGTTGGTCTCCTTGCGCCGCACGCCCGGGAACTGGGTGTGCTTCTGGTACCAGACCAGCGCCAGGTGCGCGCCGATCAGGGCCAGCATGATGCCCGGGACCAGCAGGATGTGCAGCGTGTAGAGGCGCGGGATGATCTGGTCGCCGGGGAACTCCCCGCCGAACAGCGCCCAGTGGATCCAGGTGCCGATCACCGGCACCGACAGCACGATGCCGGACAGGGTCGCGCGGATACCGGTGCCGGACAGCAGGTCGTCCGGGAGCGAGTAGCCGAAGAAGCCCTCGAACATGCCCAGGATCAGCAGCAGGCCGCCGATGACCCAGTTCGCTTCACGGGGCTTGCGGAACGCGCCGGTGAAGAAGATCCGGAGCATGTGCACCATCATCGACGCGACGAAGATCAGCGCCGCCCAGTGGTGCAACTGCCGCACGAACAGGCCGCCGCGCACGTCGAACGAGATGTCCAGCGTGGTGCGGAACGCCTGGGACATTTGCATGCCCTGCATGTTCGTGAAGCTGCCGTGGTAGGTGACCTCCTGCATGGAGGGGTCGAAGAACAGCGTCAGGTACACCCCGGACAGCAGGATGACGATGAAGCTGTACAGCGCGATCTCGCCCAGCAGGAAGGACCAGTGGGTCGGGAACACCTTGTTCATCTGGTGCCGCAGGCCCTTGGCCAGCTTGTACCGCTGGTCCGCGTTGTCCGCGGCCTCGCCCAGGTGCTTCTGGAGTGCGCTCGTGCCCTTGGTCGGCGTGGTGAGTGAACTCATGACTTACGCTCCCAGAAGGCCGGTCCGATGGCCTCGATGAAATCGCCCTTCGCGATCAAGTATCCCTCTTCGTCAACCGTGATCGGAAGCTGAGCGAGCGGACGCGTCGCCGGGCCGAAGATCGGCTTCGCGTAGTGCAGGGCGTCGAACTGCGACTGGTGGCACGGGCAGAGGATGCGGTTCGTGCGCTGCTCGTACAGGGAGGTCGGGCAGCCGACGTGGCTGCAGATCTTCGTGTACGCGTAGTAGTCGCCGAAGTTGAAGTCCTCCTGGCCCTTGCGCTTGACCACGCGCGAGGCGTCGGTCGGGCGCAGCCGGATGAGCATGACCGGGTTGTCGACCCGCATCAGCGCCTCGGCCAGCTTCTTCTCGTCGCCCTTCTCCGACTCGCGGTACGGGAAGACCGTCTCCATCGCGCCCGCGTCCAGGTCCTCGGCCTTGACCAGCGCGACGCCTTCCTTGACGTCGGCTTCGAGGTTGCCGGTGTTGCGGCGCAGGTAGACCTTCTCGCCCGGGAAGTTCGGCAGCCATCCGGTGTGCCAGAGGCCGTCCTTGTTCTCGGTGTCCTTCCACGGGTCCTTGATGAAGGACGCGATCGGCAGCGCCGCCACCGCGAGGCCCAATGCGCCCGCGCCCGCGCCGGCGGTGCGCTTGATCAGCGACCGGCGGGCGATGCCGTTGCGGGTCCCGGCGTCGGCGAGGTGGGCCAGGATGGTGGCCCGGTCGACCTCCGCGGACGGGCCGTCGCTGCGCTGCTGCACCGCGACCTCGTGCGGGACGAACTTCTTCGTGTAGAGGATCACGCCGATGCCGAGCGACAGCACCGCGAGACCGAGCGTGACGCCGAGCGCCGGGGTGTAGAGGCTGTAGGTCGAGTGCCCGGTCGGGTCGCTCGGGTCCTTGTACTCCCACCACTTCGGCCACGCCATCACGACCACGAACGCCAGGCCGGCGAGCGCCGACAGGGCGAACCAGAACGCGACGAGACGCTGCGCGCGCCGCTCCGCGCGGGTGCCCTCGACCGGCCACGGCTCCGGGTACTCGACGATTTCGACGCCGTCCAGCTGACCGCCGAGCTTGAGCAGCTCGTCGCGGTCCATCTCAGCCAGCTCCGCCTCCGAGGGCGGCTTGGGCCCTTCGGCACTCATGCCTTCGATCCAATCCACAGCGTAATGCCGACGAGCGCGGCGATTCCGACGACGAAGGCGATGACGCCTTCGGAGGCGGGGCCGACCCCGCCGAGACCGTTGCCGCCCGGGTCGTTGTTGCCGTCGGACACCGACTTGACGTAGGCGATGATGTCCTTTTTCTCCTCCGCGCTGAGCTGGCGGTCGGAGAACTTCGGCATGTTCTGCGGCCCGGTGAGCATCGCGTCGTAGATCTGCTCCTCGGTGGCCGGGTCGAGCGGCGGCGCGTACTTGCCCGCCGACAGCGCGCCCCCGCGGCCGGTGAAGTTGTGGCACGAGGCGCAGTTGAGCCGGAACAGCTCGCCGCCGCGCGCCGGGTCGTTGCCGCGCAGCGCCTCGCCGCGCTCCTCCGGACGCTGCGCGCCGCCGCCGTGCGCCTGCACGTAGGCGCCGACCGCGTCGATCTCGCTCGGGGTCAGCTTCGGCGGCTTGCGGGCGATCTGCGCCTCCTGGCGCGCCGCGGGCATCCGGCCGGAGGAAGTCTGGAAGTAGACGGCCGCGTCGCCGATGCCGATGAGGCTCGGACCGCGGTCCTTGACGCCCTCGAGGTTCGCGCCGTGGCATTCGATGCAGGTGTTGTTGTAGACCTGCTCGCCCTGGCGCAGCAGCGCCGGGTCGCCCTGTGCCTGCGCGGTCTGCGGTTCCGGGGCGAAGACGGCGTACAGGGCGCCGGCCCCCACCAGGGCGACGCCGAGTGCGAGCACGCCCGCGAGGCGCCTGCGCATCTTCGAGCGCGCGCGGAACCGGCGCTCCGAGGATTTGGTGCTGGTGGTCATCTTGCGGCAACCCTTGCTGTCAGTTCAGGCCGTTTTGTGGTGGGCGATGCGGAGATCAGGGGAGGATGTAGATCACCGCGAAGAGGCCGACCCACACGATGTCGACGAAGTGCCAGTAGTACGACACGACGATCGCCGAGGTGGCCTGCGCCGGAGTGAACTTGCTGAGCTTCGTGCGGACCAGCAGGAACACGAAGGCGATGAGCCCGCCGATCACGTGCAGGCCGTGGAAACCGGTCGCGAGGTAGAACACCGTGCCGAACGGGCCGGACGGGATGGTGAGCCCCTCCTCGACCAGGTTGTGGTACTCGTTCGCCTGTCCGAACACGAAGATCGCGCCCATGATCAGCGTCACGATGTACCAGCGCCGCAGGCCGTAGACGTCGCCCCGCTCCGCGGCGAACACGCCGAACTGGCAGGTCAGCGACGACAGCACGAGGATCACCGTGAACGGGATCGCGTACGCGACGTTGAGGTGGAACTCCTCGCCGTGCAACGGCGGCGGCCAGGACGCCCCGGCCGGGTTCTGCGCCTTGACGGTGAAGAACATGGCGAACAGTCCGGCGAAGAACATCAGTTCGCTGGACAGCCACACGACGGTGCCGACACTGACCATGTTCGGCCGGTTCAGCGAGTGGACCCGCTGGCTGATGGTGGGAGCTGCCGTTGTCACGAATCGCATTATGTCCTCTCGCGACCGCACCCCGCCCGCCGGGTCTGCGGCGGGTCGTGGGAGCTTCGCGTCACACCCGCGCGCGAGACGCGGACCAGCGGCGGAAGGAGTTACTCGTGAGTTGGCTGGAGAAGCTCCGTGACCTGGTCAGAAAGCCGGAAAAAGCGGTGCTCGACCCGGACGCGCCCGGTCTGGCGACCGTCGTTTCGGCGTTCGACCCGGCCGTCGCGGATTCGGCGGTGCTCGCTGATTCACCCGGCTGGGCAAGCGAAGCGCCCGCGGTGCTCGTCCATCACCTCGTCCTTCCGGCGCACCGGATCGACGAGGCGGCGGCGATTCTCGCGCAGGACGGCTACGACCTGCGCGAACAAAGCCGCGACGGCGACCGCGTGCTGGCGCACGCCCGGCGGGTGCAGGTGCTGGACGCCCTGCACTGCGCCCAGGAACGGTCCCGGATGGCCGGTCTGGCGCAGCGGCTCGGCGGCGACGCTCCGGGCTGGGAGGCGCGGCAACCGGGTGACTCGCCCACCGCGTCCGCGTGAGATGCGTCTCGGCCGATACGATCGCGGCTGTTCCACCCGTGACGAGACGGAGGCGTGCTCAATGAGCGAGCAGTCCCAGCGGATCCTGGTGTTCAGCCACAAGGCCGAGGTCCGCGAGGCGATCATGAACGCCGTCGGCAGGCGCCCGGCGGCCGACCTCGGCCGCGTCGAGTGGGTCGAGGCGGCCGGCATCGCCGACGTGCTCGCCGAAATGGACGCGGGCTCGGTCGACCTCGCGATCCTCGACGGCGAGGCCCAGCCGACCGGCGGCATCGGCCTGACCCGCCAACTCAAGCACGAGATCGACGACTGCCCGCCGATCGTGGTGGCCGTCCGCCGCCGCGACGACCGATGGCTCGCCACCTGGGCGCTGGCCGACGCCGTGCTGGTGCACCCCCTCGACCCGCTGACCGCGGCGGAAACCGTCGCCGGCGTGCTGCGCGCCGGGCGGGTCCCCGCCGTCAACGGCGGCTGAGCCCGGTGGGCGCCACCCCGCAGCACACCTGGCCCGCGCTGCTCACCCGGCTCATCGCAGGCGAGGACCTGGCGGGCGAGGACACGGCGTGGGCGATGGACCAGATCATGTCCGGCAGCGCCGGGCAGGCCCAGATCGGCGGCTTCGCGGTCGCGCTGCGCGCCAAGGGCGAAACGCCCGAGGAGATCTCCGGCATGGCCGACGCGATGCTGTCGCACGCCCGGCGGATCACGCTGAGCCGCCCGGCGGTGGACATCGTCGGCACCGGCGGCGACCGGTCGAACTCGGTGAACATCTCCACGATGGCGACGATCGTCACGGCGGCGGCGGGCGCGCCGGTGGCCAAGCACGGCAACCGGAGCGCGTCGTCGAAGTCCGGCGCGGCCGACGTGCTGGAAACCCTCGGCGTGAAGATCGACCTGCCGCCGGAAGCGGTGCTCGCGTCGCTCGAGGAGATCGGCATCGGGTTCTGCTTCGCCCCGGCGTTCCACCCGGCGTTCCGGCACACCGGCCCGCCGCGGCGCGAACTGGGCGTGCCGACCACGTTCAACCTGCTCGGCCCGCTGACCAACCCGGCGCAGCCGCAAAGCGCGCTGATCGGGTGCGCCTACGCCGACAAAACCCGTGCGCTGGCGGAGATTTTCGCTCAGCGTGGGATGTCGGTGCTGGTGGCCCGCGGCGACGACGGACTGGACGAGATCACCACCACCACGACGACGTCGGTCCTGGTGGTTTCCGGCGGCACGGTGACGGAACGCACCTTCGACCCGCGGTCGCTCGACATCCCGCGCGCCACGGCCGAGGACCTGCGCGGGGGCGACGCGGCGGCGAACGCGGAGGTCGTCCGGGAACTGGTCAGCGGCAAGACCGGCCCGGTGCGCGACGCGGTGGTGCTGAACGCCGCCGCCGCGCTGGCCGCCTTCGCGGGCTTCTCTGATTCGCTCGAGGACGACTTGGCGGCCGGACTGGACCGAGCACGCCAGGCCATCGACAGCGGCGCGGCAGCGGCGCTGCTGGACCGGTGGATCGCGTTCTCCTCGACCGGCCGCTGATCTTCCGCAACGATCTGAACGCCGCATTGGGTGCATCTGATGCACCCAATGCGGCGTTCGGTGCGTTCAGCGCACCCAATGCGGCGTTCGGTGCGTCAGATGCACCCAATGCCACATTGGGGCGGTCCGGGCCCAGGGTCACGAGCGGAAGGCGGTCCGGTAAGCGCTGGGCGTAGTCGAACGCAGCCGCGAAAACTGGTGCCGCAACGCCGCCGCGGACGCATACCCGCACGCCGCCGCGATGTCTTCTACCGACAGAGAACCTTCCTCCAGCAGTGCTTGCGCCCGGTCGAGACGGCGTTCGGTCAGCCAGCGATGGGGCGTCGTCCCGGTGGCCGCGGAGAACCGGCGCAGGAACGTCCGCTCCCCCAATCCGCTGCGGCGGGCCAGCTCCGCGACGGTGAACGGCTGATCCAACCGCCGTTCCACCCATTCGAGCGCCTCGGCGACCACCGCGTCGTCCGGTGCGGCCGTCGCGGGCACCGGTGCCTGCACGAACTGCGCCTGTCCGCCCGCGCGATGCGGCGCGGCCACCATCCGCCGAGCCAACGCGGTAGCCGCCGCAACCCCACGCAACCGCCGCACGAGGTGCAGGCACAAATCCACTGCGGCAACCGTTCCGGCGCTGGTGAAGACGCCGTCGTCGTCCGCGTAGAGGGCTTGCGAGTCCACTTCCGCGGCGGGAAACAGGCGGCGGAATTCCGGTTCGTAGATCCAATGCACGGTGCAGCGGCGGCCGTCCAGAAGGCCCGCGTAGCCGAGCGAGAACACTCCCGCGCAGAACCCGGCCACCCACGCGCCGCGTTCCCGAGCCGCGCGCAAGGCGTCCAGCAACGGCTCCGGCGGCGGTGCCGTGCGCGGCGCTTGGGTGGGCACAATCACCAAATCCGCCGACGCCGCGAAGTCCAGATCGTGCAGTCCGGACAGGCCGAATCCGGACCAGCTGGCCACTTCCGCCCCGCCCGGCGAGCACACGCCGAAGTCCCAGCCGGGCATGCCGTCCGCGCTGCGGTCGGTGCCGAACACCTCGCACGCGACCCCCAGCTCGAACGGCGAAACGCGGTCCGCGAGCAGCACGGCGACCCGTTCTCCGTCCATGTCGCCCAGGATGTCACAAGTTTTGCGGTCATTGTCACCTCTGACACTGGTTGAGCGTCGCCGCCGCGACGAATCTGGGCCGCATGAAGAACCCCGAATCCCGCCCGGTCCTGCAGTGGTCCGCGGCGATGGCGTTGTCCGGCACGATCGGCGCGGTCGTGCTCGAAAGCGGCGCGGCCGCCCCGGCGGTGGCGTTCGCCCGCTGCCTCGTCGGCGGCGTCCTGCTGGTCGTGTGGTCCCTGGCCCGAGGCTGGTTCCGCGACTGGCGGCCGACCCGCCGCGACCTGCTGCTCGCCGTCGCCGGAGGACTGCTGCTGGTCGGCAACTGGGTGCTGCTGTTCGCGTCCTACTCGCTGTCGTCCATCGGCGTCAGCACTGTCGTCTACCACACCCAACCGCTGATCCTGGTCGGAATGGCGGCGGTGTTCCTCGGCGAGAAAGTCGGCCGTTCCCACCTCACGCGGGCGGGGGTGGCGTTCGCCGGAGTCGTGGTGATTTCCCTTTCCGCACAAGGGGATGACGGCCAACCCGTCCGGTTCGCCGGGATCGCGCTCGCGCTCGGCGCGGCCCTGCTCTACGCCGGTGCGTCCTTTATCGCGAAGCAGCTCAAGCACATCCGGCCGCATCTGCTCGCGGCCGTGCAGCTGACGGTCGGCGCGATCGTGCTCGCCCCCGCGCTGATCTTCACTCCGCTGCCGAGTTCAGCTCCTGGACTGCTGTGGCTCCTGCTCCTGGGCACGGTGCACACCGCGGTGATGTACGTGCTGATGTACGCCAGCATCGGCAAGCTGCCGACCACGACGGTGGCACTGCTGTCCTACCTGTACCCGGTGGTCGCGGTCGTCGTGGACATGCTGGCGTTCGGCCACCAGCTCACCTGGCCGGAGGGCCTGGGCATGCTGGCCGTGCTCGCCGCCGCGCTGGCTCCGCAGCGCGCCAAGCCGGATACGCGAAACGCCCGGCCGGGAGTTCCCAGCCGGGCGTCGCGGTGAAGCGGAAGAACTCAGTCGTGCTCGGGACCGGTGTGGTACTCGAACACCAGGCCGCCCACGGCGATGAGCAGGGCCACGATCGCCATCACGAGCAGCCAGATGTGGAAGAACGCGAGGGCGAGGCCGGCCAGCCCGGCCGCCGCGGCCAGCGCGACCGGCCAGTAGCTGCCCGGGCTGAAGAAGCCCAGCTCGCCGGCACCGTCGCTGATCTCGGCGTCCTCGCGGTCCTCCGGGCGCTCTTCGATCCGGCGGGACACGAACTGCATGTAGCTGCCGGCGAGGAACGCGAGGCCGCCGGTCAGGAACAGCGCGACGATGCCGACCGGCTCAGCCTTCTGGTCGGTGGTGAAGA